>FP929140.1 GCA_000198515.1 gamma proteobacterium HdN1
AAAAGAATAGTGATCATTGTTATTAGTGTGGACAGTTTCTGTGAATAACTAGAATTATCCATTTATAACATGAGGTTAGGTTAATAATAACTTTGTTAGTAACGGAAGAGTTTCGTGTGGCGAAACGCGGTATGAATTGTGGGTAAGTCTGCTTGGCCAATTTTGGGCGGTTTTACCCACCTTTGTTCCACTTTCTTCGAAGGGCTTATCCACAGTATTTAAAGTCCTAGTGCTCATCACCCCTAGCTGCTTGATGTTTGGATCGTATATCGAAAATATTTTTGGGAGTTGTGGATAAGTCTTTGTTCCGGCCGTATGATTGGCGGCTTAATCTCATAAATGAAACCGCGGGGGACTACCATGGGTAATGCTCTTTGGCAGGGCTGTCTCGCAAAAATGCAAAGCGAGTTGCCGGCACAGCAATTCAATATGTGGATCCGGCCGCTTCAAGCGGAGCTTGACCAAGGAACCTTGAAATTGCTTGCGCCCAATCGTTTTGTGTTGGACTGGGTGAATGAGAAATTTCTATCCCGCATCGGCGAATTAGTTGCAGAGGCGAGCCAAGGCGAGCAGTGCCCTGCGGTCGTTGTCGCGATAGGTAGTCGGCAGACGGGTGCGGTAAGCCGTTCTACGACCATTTCGGCGCGTGTGGAGGCACCTAAACCTGCTGCGGCAGCGCCCGGAAATGACTGGGCCGGTTCGCAAATCTCTAGCGCGCCACAGGTGGCTGCTAATGTGCATAGAGAGCCAGATTTAGGTGGAACCGTTAAACACCGTACAAACCTCAATGGTGCTTCGACTTTTAACAATTTCGTAGAGGGTAAGTCTAACCAGTTAGCGCGTGCGGCTGCGATCCAAGTTGCAGAGAACCCCGGGCAAGCTTATAACCCGCTATTTCTCTATGGGGGGGTGGGACTCGGTAAGACCCACTTAATGCACGCGGTTGGCAATTTTATGGTCGAGAAGAAGCCGAATGCCAAGGTGGTGTTCTTAACCTCCGAGCAGTTTGTTGCGGATATGGTGAAGGCGCTTCAGTTGAATGCGATCAACGAGTTTAAGCGTTTCTACCGCTCCGTTGATGCTTTATTGATCGACGATATTCAGTTTTTTGCGGGCAAAGAGCGCTCTCAGGAAGAGTTTTTCCATACCTTCAATGCGTTGCTTGAGGGGGGGCGACAGATGATTTTTACCTGCGACCGTTTCCCCAAGGAAATCAATGGGGTTGAGGAGCGCCTGAAGAGTCGATTCGGCTGGGGGTTAACGGTCGCTGTGGAACCGCCCGAGCTAGAGACGCGGGTGGCGATTCTCAAGAAGAAGGCGGAGCAAGCCAGCATTGAGCTTCCAGACGACGCGGCGTTTTTTGTTGCGCAACGCGTTCGTTCGAACGTTCGCGATTTAGAAGGTGCGTTGAAGCGTATTACGGCGAACCAACAGTTCACCGGCAAGCCGATTACAGTCGAATTTGCCAAGGAGTCGTTGAAAGATCTGCTAGCGCTCCAAGAGAAGCAAATTAGCATTGATAACATTCAGAAGGTTGTTGCCGAGTATTTCAAGATCAAAATGTCAGACTTGAATTCAAAGCGGCGCAGCCGCTCAGTAGCGCGGCCACGACAGATTGCGATGGCTCTTGCGAAGGAGCTTACTCAACATAGTTTGCCGGAAATTGGTGAAGCGTTTGGCGGTCGTGACCACACGACGGTTCTTCACGCGTGCCGAAAGGTGAAGGAGCTTGCGGCTACGGCCCCGGATATACGGGAAGATTTTTCCAACTTGCTCAGGTCTTTGACGACTTGAATCTTAAAGTAAGCACTCACTAGCTTTCGGTTGATGAGGGCATTCTATGGTGGCAACTACTTATGAAATTTAAGGTTATTCGCGAAGGGATTCTCAAGCCACTCCAGCAGTTGGCCGGTCTCGTTGAAAGGCGTCAAACCAAACCAATTCTCGCGAATATTCTCTTGGTTCTGGATGGTAATGCCCTCACTCTGACCGGGACGGATACGGAAGTGGAGTTGCGGGCTCGCATTCAGTTGGGCGAGGAATATCCGTTCGGCCGAGCTACGTTGCCGGCAAAAAAGCTTCTTGATATCTGTAAGTCTCTGCCGGAAGGTGCTGAGCTTTTGATTGAGGCGGACGACCAGAAGGCGCTGCTACGCAGTGGCCGGAGTAAGTTTAGCCTTGTGGCACTTCCGCCCGACGATTTCCCCGATTTGGAGGATGGACAGTTTGAGGTTCAATTCAGCATTCAACAGCGGTATTTGCGGGAGTTAATTGAGAAAACCGGATTCGCGATGGCGCAGCAGGACGTGCGGTTTTATCTCAACGGAATGCTGCTCGAAGTTTCTGAGAATAATTTGCGTGCGGTCGCAACTGATGGACATCGGTTGGCCTTGGGAGATCGCGACATTCTTTGGCAAGGAGCTGGAATCCGCCAAGCGGTTGTTCCGCGCAAGGGAATTCTTGAAATTCCCAAATTGTTCGGAAGCGACGATGGTGAGCTTTTGATTTCGCTTAGTGGCAATCATTTGCGTGCGGAAACTGCAGATCTCCGTTTTACATCGAAGTTGCTAGATGCAAAGTACCCTGAGTACGGACGAGTTCTTCCAAAACCCGGTGAGCGCTATATTGTTGCCGATCGCGATGCGTTGCGGCAGTGTTTGTTACGCGTTGGGATCCTTTCGAACGAGAAATTCCGCGGCGTCAGACTCACGTTTCAGTGCGGGGTGCTTGTCGCGAGGGCAAGCAACCCGGAGCAAGAGGAGGCGGAGGAGTCCGTAGTGGTAGATTACAACGGAGCAGACACCGAGATTGCGTTTAACATTGGCTATCTTCTTGATGTTCTCGGTGTGGTTAAGTCTGAAAGTGTTTCCATCAGCCTTGCCGACGCGAACAACACGGCGCTTATTCGTGAGACGGTTGATGATAAGACGTTGTATGTTGTCATGCCGATGCGTATCTAAAGCATGGCTATTGTGAAACTTGAGATTTCAGATTTTCGGAATCTCAAGGCCGTGGAAATTGCTCCGGCCCAGGGGCTTAATTGGGTTGTTGGCCCAAACGGTTCGGGAAAGACAAGTTTATTAGAAGCTCTCCATCTCCTAGCGACCGGAAAATCTTTCCGTGCAAACAATCTACGTAGTTGCATTCGCGGGGGGGCAAAAACCTGCCGTGTCGTATGTCTTAAAAACGCGGCGGCCTACCCTGACGTTATACAGAGATTAGGGGTTGAACGTGATCTGAGCGGCGGTGTTCGCGCTGTGCTTGATCAATTAGAAGTAACAAAACTCTCCGGTTTGGCAAACCAGATTGCGGTCTGTACCCTTCTTCCTGATTCAATCAACCTACTTATTGGCGATCCGTCTTTACGCAGGGAGTTTTTGGGGTGGTCGATGTTCCACGTGGAACATAACTCAGATTATCTCCAAGTTCTCAGAGACTATCGCTTCTCCCTGCAGCAGAGGAATGCGCTGCTTAGAAGACTGAATGGCAGCGAACTGCCCCTTTCAGGCAATGAGGCCATCCGGTCGAAGGAATTGGATGGTTGGGATAGGCAGCTTGGTAAATTTGCGCTGAAGCTGGATGAGAGAAGGTCTCACTTCATGACTTTGTTCCGAGAGCGTTATTTCAGCCTGATCTCAAAGGAGCAGTTGAACCTTCGCTCTTCAAGTTACTCAAGTAATGAGGTTCATTTCGAACTTTTGCGTGGTTGGCCGGATGGTGTATCGCTGGAAGATGCACTTGCCGAGGCGCGGATGCGGGATATTGAGCGCGGCTTTACCGGATCAGGTCCTCATCGAGCAGATATTCGAATTTCCTATGCAGGAAAGCCCGTGCGGGATTATTTTTCCCGAGGCCAACTCAAGCATCTCATAAGTATTTGTGTATTGGTTCAAGCGGATTTAATTCGCTCCTCTCGTGGTAAGGATGGTCTCGTCTTTATTTTCGATGATGCTTTCGCAGAGCTAGATGAAAACCACGCGAGTTCGGTTCTCGCCGCGCTTAGGAGCATTTCGGTTCAAACATTCGTTACGACAAGCGATGCTGCCGTAGCGAACAGGCATGTAGACGCAATCCAAGATAGAATGTTCCACGTGGAACATGGTGATGTCCAAATGAGTGTAAGTATCCCAAAGGAGAACTATTAGAATGAGTCAAGAAGAAGATACAAAAGGCTATGACTCCTCCAGCATTAAGGTATTACGAGGGTTGGATGCTGTACGGAAACGTCCCGGGATGTATATTGGCGATACGGATGACGGAACCGGGTTGCATCACATGGTATTTGAGGTGGTTGACAATTCAATTGATGAGGCACTCGCAGGCTTTTGCAAAGAGATAACAGTGACTATCCATCAAGATGAAACAATCACCGTTTGCGATGATGGGCGGGGCATTCCAGTTGATATTCACCCCGAGGAAGGAGTTTCTGCGGCGGAGGTCATCATGACCGTTCTGCACGCGGGGGGCAAATTTGACGATAATACATATAAGGTTTCTGGCGGCTTGCACGGGGTTGGCGTTAGCGTGGTAAATGCGCTCTCTGAGGAATTGGTTCTCACAATTCGGCGAAAAGGAAAGGTATGGCAACAGATCTACCGCCATGGTGTTCCCCAAGAACCGCTGGCGCCCATTGGTGAATCCAGCACCACTGGAACCCAAGTCCACTTTAAGCCATCCTCCGAAACCTTTTCAAATATTGAGTTTTCCCACGAAATTTTGGCGCGTCGCTTAAGGGAGCTTAGTTTTCTTAACTCTGGCGTGAAGATTTTGTTAAAGGATGAGAGAACAGATGCGACCGATGTCTTTTGTTATGAAGGTGGTTTGGAGCAGTTCGTTAAGTTTTTAAACCTAAACAAGACGCCCCTAAACAAGGTTTTCTATTTCTCTAGTGAAAAAGATGGGGTTTCCGTCGAGGTTGCGCTTCAGTGGAATGATGGTTACCAAGAGAATGTTCGGTGTTACACGAATAACATTCCCCAGCGTGATGGTGGTACCCACCTTGCCGGATTTCGAAGCGCTATGACTCGCGCGATTAACCAATATTTAGATCAAGAAGGTATCACCAAAAAGCATAAGATTAGTGCAAGCGGTGATGATGCTCGTGAGGGCTTGGTAGCGATTGTGTCGGTGAAGGTGGGTGATCCGAAGTTTAGTTCTCAAACGAAAGACAAGCTTGTTTCTTCGGAAGTGAAACCGGCGGTCGAAACGTTAATGTTCGAGAAGTTGTCTGAATACCTTGCAGAGCAACCTAACGAGGCGAAAATCGTCTGTCAGAAAATTATTGATGCTGCGCGGGCGCGCGAGGCTGCCCGAAAGGCGCGCGAGATGACGAGAAGAAAGGGCGCGCTTGATATTGCAGGTTTGCCCGGAAAGCTTGCTGATTGCCAAGAAAAGGACCCTGCGCTCTCCGAACTCTATTTAGTGGAAGGCGATTCGGCAGGCGGCTCTGCGAAGCAGGGGCGAAACCGGAAGACTCAAGCGATACTGCCACTTAAAGGGAAAATTTTGAACGTTGAAAAGGCTCGCTTTGACAAAATGCTGTCCTCGGCTGAGGTTGGCACTTTGATCACCGCATTAGGATGCGGTATTGGCCGCGAGGAGTATGATCCAGACAAAACGCGCTATCACAACATCATCATTATGACCGATGCTGACGTGGACGGCTCACACATCCGCACCTTGCTTTTAACCTTCTTTTTCCGGCAAATGCCAGAACTGATCGAGAGGGGCTACATTTATATTGCGCAACCGCCACTCTATAAGATCAAAAAGGGCAAGCAGGAGCAATATTTGAAAGACGATGAAGCGCTTTCACACTATCTGACGGCCGCTGCAATTGACGATGCAAGTTTGAATCCGGGGGGTGACCTAGCGCCGATCTTAGGCACCGAATTAGCCGCCCTTCTTGAGGAGTACAAGCGCGCTACGAACCGTGTCGCGCGTCTATCTCGTCTCTATCCAGGCTTATTGCTGAATGAACTGATTTACCGGCCCGCTCTGGATACCGACGATTTGAACTCTGTTGATGTGGTCAGAAATTGGTGCTCGGGGATTGAGACGCATTTGAACGCGATATGTCCTCCGTCTGAACACTATGAGGTTTCGGCAGTTGAGGTGCCTGAAAAGGGGATCTTTGTGCCCAAGATCATTTTGACCGCTCACGGCGTGCCGCACCACTACACGTTGGGAAGAGACTTCTTTATTTCGAATGACTATCGGATGTTTACTACACTTGGAGCGAAGGTGAGAAACCTGATCCAAGAAGGCGCGTTCGTCAAAAAAGGTGAGAAAGTTAAAACAGTGTCTAGTTTTCCGGAAGTTGTTGAGTGGCTTATGGATGAGTCGCGGCGTGGCCACCAGATCCAACGCTACAAAGGCTTGGGAGAAATGAATCCAGAGCAGTTGTGGGAAACAACAATGGATCCTGAAATGCGGAGAATGTTGCGCGTCACGGTTGAGGATGCGATCGCCGCAGACCAAATATTTACCACTCTCATGGGCGACGCGGTTGAACCTAGACGAGATTTCATCGAAACCAACGCGCTGAATGTTGCGAATTTAGACATCTAGGATTAGCGGTTAAGATTCGCCTTGCGAAATTGCCCACAAAAAAGGCCGATGTTCCACGTGGAACATCGGCCTTTTTACTCCGTGATTAGCCTACGATTTTGGAAGCTGTTCAAACTCCCTGCGCATCCATGCTTCAATCTCCGCTGTCAAGGCTTTCGGACTTTTTGATTGAGTGTCAATTGGCGCCCCGATTTTCAGAGTAATAACGCCAGGCGTCTTCTTAATATGATGAGCGGGCCAAAAGTAGCCGGAATTATGGACAATGGGAATGATTGGCACCCCAGCTTTGACTGCGAGTAGGCTACCACCTGAAAAATGCGGAACAACCTCCCCTGGTGCGACTCGTGTGCCTTCGGGGAAGATCATCACATATTTTTTCTGATTCAAACGAACACAGCCTTCGCTAAGCAATTGTTTCAAAGCGTTTTGCTTGCGATGACGATCAATTGCGATGGGATCTACAAGGCGTACAGCCCAACCAAAAAAGGGAATGTTGGTTAATTCCTTTTTCAGTACGGGGCAAAGCGGATTAAAAAGCCGCTGTATCATAAAGGTTTCCCAAGCGCTTTGGTGGTTAGAAACAATTACGGCCGGAGCGGCAATAATATTTTCCTCACCAATTACTCGGTAGGAAATCCCGCAGGTGATATGAAGCCACCACTTAATAAAGAGCGGTAACGTGGCCGCAACCCTGTAGCGTTGCTCCGAGTTTAAGAAGATCGCAACGAGTGTAGTCACCAACCCGTGGATGATTGCCGCAGCAACTAAGCCAGCCAAAAACAAAATACTTCTTGCAGTTGCCATAAATTCCTTGCCTTGCCTCGGTGGTATTTTTGATGATGGGGCGGCTAAAAGATCCAAAACAAAGGAGCGTGGGTCCCCCAGTTTTCCCTTAGGTGTGTTCCTCCGCCTTGCTGCATATGCTGGATGCAATATGCCATAAAAAAGCCCCGCACCTTATCAGATTTTAAGGCCAGGGCTTCAATTCGTGGAACGGCAAGGCGACTATCGAAAAAGCTACTGGAGTTCCGCGATATCTGCGATGCCTAGGAAAAGCTCTTGGAGATTCGCTAAAAGATTCAATCGGTTAGTACGAACCTCAGGCGATTCCGCGTTTACAAGAACTTTCTCAAAAAAATTATCAACGGGTGTGCGGAGTTCGGCGAGCGTCTTCAGTTGAGCAGAGTAATTACCGCGGAGAGTCGTGAGCTTCTCACGCGTCTCTGCTAGCCTGTGAAAAAGTTCGACTTCCGCAGATTCCTTGAGCAGTGCGCCGTCCACAGCTTGGCTACCATTGTCCGTCCGCTTCTCCAAAATGTTCCGAACGCGCTTATTTGCTGCAGCAAGTGCCGCCGCTTCTGGATACGTGCGAAATTCCGTAACGCCAATCGCCCGCTCCATGATATCAGAAGGGGCATCACTGGAGACCGCAAGTACCGCTCGGACGGTATCACTAGCGATCCCCTGCTCCGCGAAGTAGCCAGGAATCCTTGCGCGAATGAACTCTAGGAAATCTTGCTTTACATTGGGATTGGTCAAGCGACTGCTGTAAAGTGAAATGCTTGCTTCTGCTAACATGGAGAGCGAGATACCAAATCGGTTTTCTACAACAATCCTTAGAACGCCAATTGCGGCCCTTCTTAGTGCGTAGGGATCTTTGTCACCGCTAGGAATCTTACCGATCCCTAGAATTCCGATCAGGCTATCTACCTTGTCTGCAAGAGCAACGGCGGAACCGGTAAGCGTTGCAGGCATGGCGTCGCCGGAGTAACGCGGAAGGTAGTGCTCGCGGATTGCGGTCGCCACATCCTTAGGCTCACCCTGCCCCAAGGCGTAATACTCGCCCATCACACCTTGCAGTTCAGGAAACTCCCCGACCATGTTGCTGGCGAGATCGGCCTTTGCAAGCCGCCCTGCCCTTTTCGCTAATCCGGGCTCCCCGCCAATTACCTGTGCAATTTCTCGTGCGAGTGCGCTGTTGCGAACGGATTTTTCGTCTACACTGCCAAGCTGTTTCTCAAAAACTACTTTTTGCTGAAGTTCTGCGTGATCTTCCAAACGCTGCTTTTGATCCGTTTCAAAGAAGAAACGTGCGTCTGAAAGGCGTGGTCTGACCACTCGTTCGTTCCCAGCAATTACGCGATCCGGATGCGTGGATTCAATGTTTGCGATGGTGATGAAACGATTGAGAAGCTTGCCCGTGTTGTCGAAAAGTGGGAAATACTTCTGATTGCTTTCCATTGTGGAGATCAGCGCTTCTTGGGGAACGGAGAGGAATTCAGGGTCAAAATTTCCAACCAGCGGTATCGGCCATTCAACTAAGCCTGTCACTTCGTCCAGAAGCTCAGCCGCGATGCTCAATGTCGCGCCCATCTCGTTAGCAATACGATGGGCTGATTCGGCGATCTGGGTCCTCCGAGCAAAGAAATCAGCGACAACGTAGGCATGTTGAAGCTGGGCCTCGTAACTAGACGGAGACTCAATGGTGATGGCATCGGGCGCGTGAAATCGGTGCCCATAACTGGTGCGTCCAGCTGTTAGCCCTAAAGCTTCGCAAGGCAACACTCGGTTTCCATAAAGGACCACCAACCAGTGAGCTGGACGAACAAATAGGGCACGCCGACTCCCCCAATGCATACGTTTCGGGATTGGCAGTTGATCCAGCGCGCTCTTAATCATTGGACCGACGATCTCATCAAGCGCCCTACCCTTGTGGCTACTGCGATGGAACAGCCACTCGCCTTTATCGGTTTTTATCGATTCGAGTGCATCGAATTCCACCCCACAAGAACGGGCGAAACCTATGGCTGCCTTACTTGGGTTACCTTCCCTATCATATGCAGCAACGAGAGTCGGCCCTTTTTTTTCGACTGTTTGATCCGCCTGCTGCCCAGCAAGTGCAGAAACAATCACCGCAAGCCGGCGAGGGCTTGCAAGCGGTCGAACCGATTCAAAGGCCAATCCTTGTGCACCTAGGTATTCCCTAATGCTATGTGCGAAGGACTCCATCAGTCTTGATAAGGCCTTCGGAGGAAGCTCTTCGGTGCCCAGTTCAATCAGTAAATCATTACATTCAATCACGTTGTTACCCATTAACAATTCTTCCCACGCCCTAGGCTTCAGTATTCTTTGCGAGTTTCTGTAGCACCTCAGCTTTTATATCTTCCACAGCAAGCGGAAAACCAAGCTGCCTCCGAGCTTCAAAATAGGCCTCAGCAACGGCCCGCGCCATTGTCCTTACGCGGAGGATATAACGTTGACGCTCAGTGACGGAAATCGCTCTTCGTGCATCCAAAAGATTAAATGTGTGAGAGCATTTTAATACGTACTCATATGCTGGGAGCGGCAGCTTTGTATCAATCAGCTTGTTGCATTCCTTTTCATAGAAATCAAACTGAGAAAGCAGCATTTCCACATTGGCACATTCGAAATTGAACTTGGACATTTCAATCTCGTTTTGAAGAAACACGTCTCCATAGGTTACTTTTCCAAACGGCCCTTCTGCCCATACCAAGTCATAGACGCTATCCACGCCCTGAAGGTACATTGCAACACGCTCAAGCCCGTAGGTGATCTCCCCCGTTACTGGAAAACACTCCAAGCCGCCGACCTGTTGAAAATAGGTAAACTGGGTGACTTCCATACCGTTTAGCCAGACCTCCCACCCGAGTCCCCATGCGCCGAGCGTTGGGGATTCCCAGTTATCCTCTACGAAACGAATGTCGTGAACACGTGGGTCTATTCCCAAGGTTTCCAAGGACTCAAGATACAGGGCCTGAATATCGTCTGGTGAGGGCTTTAATACCACCTGGAACTGATAATAGTGCTGCAAACGATTTGGGTTCTCGCCGTAGCGACCGTCAGTAGGGCGACGACTTGGCTGCACATACGCTGCGCTCCACGTCTCAGGGCCAATCGCGCGCAAAAAGGTCGCGGGGTGGAACGTGCCAGCTCCCACCTCCAGATCAAGAGGTTGGATAATTACACATCCTTTACTGGCCCAATAGCTCTGTAGTGCAAGGATTAAACCTTGGAAAGTTCGGGTATCGTGTTTGTGTTGTGTCATGGCCACTCTAATATGCGGGTAGTGTGAAGGTTGAAAAGAGCCGCAGATGAAAATGCGGGTAGCATTCACCGTGCGGAACTGTAGTTTTCGCGAACGTTCTGGAGGCATGCAATGCGGGCGCCTTAGTATAAACGGTCGCGCTGGCTTCGTGGCGGTTGAGTGCGTGCACAAATCCTGCATCACCCAAGTCAAAGCAGATCTTGGTGATTAAGAGGCCAATTTGTAACTGAAATGTTGTGAATGTCGCGCATTTTGTGATTTTGAGCACTGTTCCCACATAGCCTAGAGGCGCACTTATTATAATTGACTCCTCGGTTCGCGTTGATAAATCGCGCATTATTTGCCTGCTAAAACGATTTTATAGAGCTGTCAGGTTGTTTTAGTCCACATGGACGACGTCTTGAATATGCCCTTCTCGTACCTTAGTGATCCGACCCTAACCATCGAATGGTGGTGTGATCAGTGCGGTTTCCCCCCTACTTACTGGGTAAAGCTGTAGGTTGAACGCTTTGATCCGCCCAAGCGCTTGGGTGTCTGAAATACCAAACAACAATAAGGATGTCACTGTCATGTTTCGATCCCGTTCCCTGCTTGGCTTGTCTGTACTCTGCGTTGCATTTCTCACCAGTGGTTGTTCCAACATGGTTCGTAATATGGCGGGCTCTGGAATGGTCAGCTTTGGGAACAACTACATCACCCCATGGTTTATGGCCTCTGAAGACACCGACGTGATGTGCGCAATGGGAGAAGGCATGGCGGCTATGACTTTCCCCCTTGAGCCTGCAACAGACGTGATGGTGCCCATGCTTACGCTTGCTTCTGGCATGTGCGCTGACGAACGCAGCAAAGAGGAAGAGCTCCGTTATATTCGCGCAATGCGCAAAAACGACACCGAGACCGCCCAAGACGCGCGCACCATGCAAAAGCGCTGGGCGGAAGTTGCGGCGCGCCGTCAATATTTCGGTTATCAAGCAACCGTTCGCCATTTCGGAGAGCCGGGTGACAAGTGCCCCGACTTCGATGATCGTAATGACGAGATGAGTTATCTATTTGGCCTCCTTGGTGGCCTGCAGGCATTTCAGACGGATCTTGCCAATGGTGGAACGGTTGGCGTCCCGATGGACACCATGCCGAAAGTATTCAAAGGTCTGGAGTGTGTCAAAAGCGATGAGTTTTGGGGCATGCCTGAAGCCGTTATGGCGGCCGCGACCATCATGAAATCGAATATCGGTGGCGACAAAGAAAATCTCGCTGCAGGCGTAGCAACCCTCAAAAAGGCGTCCGCATTTGGTGAGTCGCAGGGGGTGCGAATGGTTCAGTTGATGGAAGCCACCGTATACACCAGCCTCGGTGATGAAGAAAAAACAAAAGCGGTCATCCGTGAACATGTTGCCAGCAAAAAGAAAATCCCGCCGAATCCAGAATTGAAGTTGCTCGATGAAATGGCCACCCGGGGAATTAAATTAATTTCCGATAAAATGTGGACCCAGGCCACTGGCCAAAGAACCCCTTTTAACGCGCTCGGAACGTTCTGGGACGACAAGTCTGAATCCACGGGGCTTGATATTGACGACCTGCTGTAAAAGTAGATCACATTAAAAAAAGCACTAAAAATACAAACAAGAGCATACTTACCATGAAAATCAAAACCGTAAAGAGCTGGTTGGCTAAAAGCATCGCAGCATTAATCGCAGGGGGCGCTCTAGCCGCCCACGCTGCAGAACCAACCCCAATTACCATGTGCGCATTTACCTTTATGGGTGAAGGCGGCCCTGAACACCAAGCGTTACTCGATTACCAAACAGCCGCACTTTCATGGGGCGTTAAACTTACCTTGAAGCCCTACATCAACGAAAAAATTGTTGCAGAAGAGCTTAAGTCAGGCGTTTGTGATATCGCGAATATGTCCAGCGTTCAGGCTCGTAATTTTAATAAGTTCACTGGTACGCTTGATGCTCCTGCATCTATGCCTACGTACAAGCATCTGCAAATGATTATGGGCACAATCTCCAAGCCTAACGCAGCAAAGTATATGCGCAATGGAGATTATGAAGTCATCGGCATCCAGCCTGCCGGCCAAGTCTATCTATTCATGAACGATCGCTCGATCCAAGGGCTATCCGATATGGCTGGAAAAAAGATTGGCATTCTAGACACCATGCCAGAAATGCGTGAATTGGTAACAGGTCTCGGAATGACGCCGGTTTCCTCCACCATGACGAACATGTTCCAGAAATTTAATAACGGCGCGACTGATATCACCGGCGGCCCAGCGATTGTGTACGACCTCATGGAGCTGCACAAAGGCATTGGCACGAAGGGTGGCATCCTTAGCGTTCCGTTGATTCAAAGCAATAACCAGTTCGTTGCCCGCTGGTCAAAACTTCCGGAAGGCTTCGCCCAGAAATCGCGTGAGTTCTTTGTTAACAACTTCGACAAAAACCTAGCCGTTATTCGTACTGCAGAAGATAAAATTCCAAAGAACCTGTGGGTGTCGCTGCCAGACAGCCGTATGGGCGAATATGACCTGCAAACGCGTAACATTCGCTTGAAGTTCCGCAGCCAAAATATCTACGACGCCAAGATGCTCACGCTGATGCGCAAAGTTCGCTGCCAGCTTGACGCAACTCTCGGCGAATGCACAGCAGCTGACGCTGAATAATCCAGGAGGAAGCCGTTGTGACGGAGCTATCTGCTGAAGCCAAACGGGCGAATGTCGCGTTGTTCTCGGAAAAGATCCCCGTGTTAGTGATCTTGACCGTGTTGGTGTTCTTGATATTCGCCCGGACGGGTGAAAGCATTCATGGACAGATGACTAAACTGGGCGAATATTTTTGGGACGATTACTTTTCGCTCCGTGCTGAACCAAAACGTCCTACCTGCGATCTGCAGATGGACATCACCGCGCGCCTCAATCAACTTGAGGCGCAGGCAAGCCAATCAAGCGATGATTTTGATGATTTGCTTGATAGCGGCTTTGATCGCGAAGCCGCGCGCACCTCGCTAGAAAACCAACATCGAGTTTGTCAGCAACAGTATCAGGCGCTTGAACAGTATGAAGCTCGGGTTACGATCTGGGTTAAGCTGTTCCGTGGCCTTGAACACCAGTTCTCGCAAGCGAGTATCTTTGCCACCGCACAGCAGGCAGCAATTTTGTTGGTGCTGTTGTTCTTCGCGGCAGGCATTGCAACTCACAAGCGGCACCATATTGCGTTTCGCCCGATGATCTGGTCGTTGGACTTTAAGGTTTCGACAACTACGCAATTCTTAGCAAACGCATCTTTGGCGATCTCTGCGTGGTTGTATCGCTCCGCAACGTACAATTCAAGCATTGCTGTGAACGATCCGTTCATGGTGAATGGGCTGATGATCGGCACAACCGTGCTTGCAGTGATCTCCCTGTATCAACTATTCAACATACCAAAGCGCGCAATTCCGGGTGGAAAAGTTGGCCATGCCCTCCTCTCAATTCCGCTTTATACCTATGTAATGTTGATATTTGCAGTAGTCGTATTTTTCCAGCAGCAACATCCTGCGGGCTTGTCCATCTATTTCAGCGCATACTTCGACAACGCAGGTACTTACCTGGATGTTGGTCTGTATTTGTGGTGCGGTATGCTGTTGAAACAGACTCAGATCGGCGAGCGAGTGTTCAGCATCTTTACCCCTTGGAAACTGCCGCCTGAATTGCTTGCAACCGTTGCGATTCTCGTAATGGCGATTCCGACTGCCTACACTGGAGCTTCCTCCATTATTATTCTGGCCGCCGGCACCGTTGTATATCGGGAACTCCGTAAAGTCGGTACGCGCCGTCAGCTAGCTCTTGCCGTTACTGCAATGTCCGGTAGCTCTGGCGTTGTTCTAGCGCCCTGCTTGATCGTTATTATTATCTCGATTCTTAATAAGCAGGTGACGACCGATGCGCTATTCCACTGGGGGGCGCGCGTATTTCTGCTTACAGTCGTAGTGTTCTTCATCTACGCCATGATCATTAAAAGAGAACCGCTACGCCTCGCGCCTTTTAGCAAGGCGTGGCGGCCCTCATTGGCAAACATGCGCCCGTTGATCCCCTATATCATCGTGTTCTTCCTTGTATCCTTGGTGTATTCCATTTTCCTTGAAGCGCATCTTGATCAGTTTTCGGCGCCAATCATGCTGCCCGTTATCTTGTTTGCCATCATTGTGTTTGAACGTTATTTCGCGAAGGCCACACCTATCTACCACGATCCAGAGCGTTCCGATAGCGTAGGGGGTGCATTAACGCGAGCAATGAGTGACGCTTCCGAGCATATCGGCGCGCTGTTGTTCCTCATGGCCACGTTTATCATCATGACCAGCCTTGGTGGGAAAGTGGTTTCAGCAACATTCATAACGGAAATCGAAAACAAGTGGCTGCTGATGACATGCTTAATGTTCATGTTTGTCGCTGTCGGCATGTTCATGGAATCCATTGCTGCGATCGGTTTGATCTCGCTTGCGATGGCACCCTTTGCATACCAAGCGGGTGTAAACCCGGTTCACTTCTGGATGACTTGTTTGGTTGCGCTGGAACTTGGCTACCTCACACCACCTATGAACTTGAGCCACCTGTTCACTAGGCAAATTGTCGGCGAAACAGAGTGTGGAAAAGCAGCGGAAGAAGGCGACACGTTCTTCTATCGTCATGAGCGCTTGATCCTACCGATCATGGTTATGGGCACCGTACTCTTGATCGTAACCTTTGGCCCGGTGATCGCAGGTCTATATTCTTGATCGATGATTGCTTGTAAAGATTGTTAATAGTAACGAAAACGCCGCCAAGCTTTTGAGCAAGGCGGCGTTTTTTTGTAAGCTAGCGCCAATCCCATTGAAGAATTATCAGACAACGCAAACACGATTAAATCGACTGTAGCGCTAATGTGGCCGCCCTTCTCTCGTGAGTTTTTTGTACCTTAAAACACTTTGTAGCCCCAATGCGCGAATACACCTCCTCAACCGTTGCGCCCAAAGTGATCCCCCTAGGTGATAGCGCTTTTTTGCTATATTTTAATGCGCAATGCGCTTCAACCGCTGAATCAATGGTGCTCGGATATCAAAAAGCTTTGAAGGTCGCAGCGCCTGCTTGGCTCATTGAGCTTGTTCCCGCACCCGACACGCTTTACCTGCAATACGATCCCTATCTCCTCCACCAGAGAGGTGGAGCTTATGCAGAATGGTTGGCTTGGTTAACTGCCCTACCCTATCAACCGCTGCAGCTTGAAATGCGTAGATCACACACGCTACCGATTTGTTACGCGCCTGAGTTCGGGATTGATCTTGAATTTATCGCTACAGTCCTAAAGCTTTCGGTATCAGAGATCGTTCACCTACACTGCGGGGCAAGCTACCGCGTCCAGATGATTGGGTTTGCCCCCGGCTTCCCCTACTTAACCGGCCTTCCCGCTGCTTTGCAAATGCCGAGGCGGGCCACGCCAAGGACTAGGCTTCCAGCAGGGAGCGTCGCAGTTGCAGATCAGCGCTGTGGTATTTACCCCGCCGCGTTGCCGGGTGGGTGGCATGTTTTGGGCCGAACTCCTACTACGCTATTCGATCCAAATCAATCTGAGCTGTGTTTACTTTCGATGGGCGATACCGTTCGATTCGTCGAAATCGACCTCCCCACATTTAAAGCGCTCGCGAAATGATCACGATAATTCACCCGGGCTTGCTCACGACAGTACAGGGACCTCCCCGCCATAATGTCCAAGCCTACGGCGTGAGCCCCGGTGGAGCGCAAGACCTGCAAGCTTTCCGAATTGGTAACTGGCTGGTTGGCAATGAAGACGATTGTCCAGCGTTGGAGATCACTTTAATAGGTCCAACCCTTCGGTTTGAGTATGCGGCGTTAATTTCAATCACAGGAGCCTTGTGCAAAATTACCCGGAAATCCCAAGCGCATCGCTACAGCTCATCAACGCTCACGCCATGGAGCCCGGTCCTCGTAGATGCCGGCGATATTTTGATTTTCGGAGACATGCCACGCGGCTTTCGTACATATCTTTGTGTGCGCGGAGGTATTCACGTGGCCCCAGTTTTAAGAGGATTTGGCACGGATCTTAAGAACGGTTTTGGCGGCCATCAAGGCCGAGCTCTACAGAAAGGCGACGTTATCTCGCTTAACGTATCGACTGCGCCCGTGCACTCAGCAAATCCAGAGCCCCAACGCGCGACCTACCGGCGAGTTCCGCCACGATTCGGTCGAGATGCAGGGTCTTGGTCGGTATCACTTTGGCACCCTTGGTATCCAAACCTAGGTGATTCCGTCCTTTGGCTTCCTTACGACTCCGTGGCCCCTAATTTTAAAGGCCCAGCGGCGAGTCAACGGCAAAACAATATCCCATCTTGCGCGCAAGACCTTGTAAACCCTCTAGACCAGCCCTGCAAGGTGCTCCCCGCCTCCGACCGCCAAGGATTGCGTATCACACCTATTGTGCCACTACCATGCCGCAAGGTTGAGCCCGCCTGCTCTCCTGACACATCACAAACGCAATCGCACGTTGCTCGAGCCGCACCGTGGGAATCAAATTCGACAGGCGTATGCTTTGGGCTGATCCAACTCCCACCCGATGGAAATCCTGTCGTTTTACTTGCTGACCATCAGGCAAGCGGTGGATACCCCATCCTTGGCGTAGTCGCGAGCGTGTCAAGATCTCATCTCAGCCAGTTGCGTCCAGGAGACAAGGTTACCTTCCGTCGTATTACCTTAGCAGCTGCTCAAAAAGCGTTAATTGCACAAGAAGAATCCCTTCGTTATCTTAGGCTTCAACTGACACATAAATTGGCCTCGTTAGGTCTGCGGGACAACGACTACTTTGCAAACTCTTGAATTAAACGCAGACGTTGGAGAAGGTGGGCGATATGATGAGCGTTTGATGCCCCTTATTCAGCGCGCAAACATCGCGTGCGGCGGGCACGCCGGCGATAACGCCAGCATCACCAACAGCCTGCGCCTGACCGCGCGCTACGGGGTGGCAGCGGGCGCTCACCCTTCTTATCCTGACCGCGATGGCTTTGGTCGGATTGAAACCCATGCCACGCCAGACCAAATCGAAGCCGCCTGCTTGCAGCAGCTCCGTCACTTCAAAGCGCTCGCGGACTTCGAAAGTGTCCCCGTCGTTCATGTAAAGCCCCACGGAGCCCTCTACCACCGCCTCATGAAAGACGGCGCCGCCGCAAACGCCTTCATGCGAGCGGTCACTATCACTTATGGTCGGATTATGATCATTGGCCAGCCAAACACCGCATTGGAGGATAGCGCCGCACTTTTGGGTTGCCCCTATTCCCGAGAAATGTTCGCGGATCGACGCTATGAGGCAGATGGAACGCTCACACCGAGAACCCATGCCGACGCATTGATTACCGATATTAACGAGTCCATTTTTCAGGTGCGAACGCTGAATAGCACTGGTTACGTTTATGCCCGAACAGGAGAAAAAATTGCGCTACAAGCAGATACGGTATGTGTACACGGTGACCACGACGTTGCGCTATCGCTCGTAGAACATCTCCGCAACCTAGTATGTAAGTCATAGAGAACAGCGGTTAGCCTCTAAACTGTAGAGCTAGTTAAAAAAACATAAGCTACAGAATACCGGCATCCAGTCCCGCCGCCATATACATACCAAGCTCGCGGGCCTGCTCAACGAACTCCTCCCGAAAATCTCCACGGCAAATCAGTGGTTCTCGTGCCGCGCGCCAGCGCAGTCCGGTTACAATGGTCTCCACTCCCCGCCTCGTCCCAGTCCCATCCGACCCCGCACGAACGCACAACGCATAAGGCCGCCCCTGTGTTAGCTCAAGACACGGATAATAGATCCGGTCAAAAAAATCTTTGAGCGCGCCGCTCATGTAGCCAAGGTTCTCAGGCGTCCCAAGGATAATTGCATCCGCACTGAGTACGTCATCCGCCGTTGCTTTTAGTGGCGCAACGGCCCTAGTTGCAACCCCCTCAATCGCCGGATCTTGAGCGCCGTCGATCATCGCAGCAAGCATTCGGCGCGTATTCTCAGATGGAGTATGGGCAACGATCAGTAGGTGCTTTGTCATTTATCCTCCGAAAGATCTGTAGCGAGGTGCTACGCTTTGCGCGGATGGGTGCACTTTTCAAACACACTGTAGCTCAAAAAGTTTGCGACTGGGTGGCCATTATGGTGGCGGAAGCATGGAAGAGCGGGCCATGCTTTGCATTCCGATATTTCCCGAAATAAGTCGTTGACAGTTTTTCAAAAACCTTTAAGATGCGCACCACTCCGAAGCGAGACGCTCTGAAGAGAGCGGAAGGTGAAGGAAGCGTGAACCGGGTTGAAAAAAACGGTTGACAAGGTAGCCAAACAGCGTAGAATGCGCGGCTCCCAAGCAGCAAGCCTGAACACAGGCTGAGCGAAAAAGTTCTTTAACAATTCGAATTGATAGTAATGCGTGTGGGTATTTGTGCTGAAGGTATAGAGATATATCGGCAAGTACAAAGACCTCGAAAAGAGATTTGAGTACGAGCCAAGTCGCAAGACGAAAGAGATTGAACTGAAGAGTTTGATCATGGCTCAGATTGAACGCTGGCGGCAGGCCTAACACATGCAAGTCGAGCGGTAACAGGCCTTCGGGTGCTGACGAGCGGCGGACGGGTGAGGATAGCGCAGGAATCTGCCTTGTAGTGGGGGATAGTCCAGAGAAATTTGGGGTAATACCGCATAATCCCTGAGGGGTAAAGTGGGGGACCGTAAGGCCTCACGCTACAAGAGGAGCCTGCGTCGGATTAGCTAGTTGGTGGGGTAAGGGCCTACCAAGGCGACGATCCGTAGCTGGTCTGAGAGGATGATCAGCCACACTGGGACTGAGACACGGCCCAGACTCCTACGGGAGGCAGCAGTGGGGAATATTGGACAATGGGCGAAAGCCTGATCCAGCCATGCCGCGTGTGTGAAGAAGGCCTTCGGGTTGTAAAGCACTTTAAGCGGGGAGGAACGGGTATTCGTGAATATCGGATACTTTTGACGTTACCCGCAGAATAAGCACCGGCAAACTCCGTGCCAGCAGCCGCGGTAATACGGAGGGTGCGAGCGTTAATCGGAATTACTGGGCGTAAAGCGCACGTAGGCGGTCATGTACGTGGGATGTGAAATCCCCGGGCTTAACCTGGGACTTGCATACCAGACTGCATGGCTAGAGTATGAGAGAGGGTGGTGGAATTTCCGGTGTAGCGGTGAAATGCGTAGAGATCGGAAGGAACATCAGTGGCGAAGGCGGCCACCTGGCTTAATACTGACGCTGAGGAGCGAAAGCGTGGGGATCAAACAGGATTAGATACCCTGGTAGTCCACGCTGTAAACGATGAGAACTAGCCGTTGGATTCCTTGAGGATTTAGTGGCGCAGCTAACGCGATAAGTTCTCCGCCTGGGGAGTACGGCCGCAAGGTTAAAACTCAAATGAATTGACGGGGGCCCGCACAAGCGGTGGAGTATGTGGTTTAATTCGACGCAACGCGAAAAACCTTACCAGGCCTTGACATCCATGGGATCTTGCAGAGATGCGGGAGTGCCTTCGGGAACCATGAGACAGGTGCTGCATGGCTGTCGTCAGCTCGTGTCGTGAGATGTTGGGTTAAGTCCCGTAACGAGCGCAACCCTTATCCTTAGTTGCCAGCACGTAAAGGTGGGAACTCTAAGGAGACTGCCGGTGACAAACCGGAGGAAGGCGGGGATGACGTCAAGTCATCATGGCCCTTACGGCCTGGGCTACACACGTACTACAATGGTCGGTACAGAGGGCTGCGAGACCGCGAGGTTTAGCCAATCCCTTAAAGCCGGTCGTAGTCCGGATTGCAGTCTGCAACTCGACTGCATGAAGTCGGAATCGCTAGTAATCGCAGATCAGCATGCTGCGGTGAATACGTTCCCGGGCCTTGTACACACCGCCCGTCACACCATGGGAGTCTGTTGCACCAGAAGCCGGTAGTCTAACCGAAAGGGGGGCGCCGTCCACGGTGTGGCCGATGACTGGGGTGAAGTCGTAACAAGGTAGCCGTAGGGGAACCTGCGGCTGGATCACCTCCTTAAATAAAGCCTGAAAGCGCAAGTACTCACACTCATTACTGTTAAAACGAATTGTCAGCTTGGGCTGAGACTCAGGTTGTAAGGCATTGGGTCTGTAGCTCAGCTGGTTAGAGCGCACCCCTGATAAGGGTGAGGTCGGCCGTTCAAGTCGGCCCAGACCCACCAGTGTTTTGGAGAATGGGGCCATAGCTCAGCTGGGAGAGCGCCTGCTTTGCACGCAGGAGGTCAGGAGTTCGATCCTCCTTGGCTCCACCAGATTGGGGGTTTGGAAGGAAGTGTATCGGAAGGAAGTGTAAAGGCAAAAGGTGTAAGGTAAAAGGGTTAGAAAATAGAACCAAGCTTTCGATGTTTTTTTGAGAAAGAGATTTTGAAGAAACGGCGTTAAGAAAGAGAGTTTGTTTCTAGTTTTTTAGCTGGAACCACAGGAAGCCCCTGTGAGTGTTCTTTAACAGGTAGGATAATGAGAAGAGCTTGCAATCATTGCATTCGAAAGGATGTAGGGGATTGCAAGAGTAAAGAGTTAAAGATCAAGCGATCTTGGATCTGAACAAAGGCGATAGAGATAGCAAGTTTGCGAAGACATGCCCTTTTTTAGGGTTATATGGTCAAGCGACTAAGCGCATACGGCGGATGCCTTGGCAGTCAGAGGCGATGAAGGACGTGGTAACCTGCGAAAAGCTTCGGTAAGCCGGTACACAGGCGATGACCCGAAGATGTCCGAATGGGGGAACCCACCTGGTGTGAGCCAGGTATCACATGCTGAATACATAGGTATGTGAAGCAAACCCGGGGAACTGAAACATCTAAGTACCCGGAGGAAAAGAAATCAACCGAGATTCCCTGAGTAGCGGCGAGCGAAAGGGGAGCAGCCCTTAAGTTTTACCTAAGTTAGTGGAACGCTCTGGAAAGTGCGATCACAGAGGGTGAAAATCCCGTACACGAAAATGTAGGTAGAATGAAAACGAGTAGGTCGGCCCACGTGAAAGGCTGATTGAAGATGGGGGGACCATCCTCCAAGGCTAAATACTCCTGACTGACCGATAGTGAACCAGTACCGTGAGGGAAAGGCGAAAAGAACCCCGGAGAGGGGAGTGAAATAGAACCTGAAACCGTATGCGTACAAGCAGTAGGAGCCCCCTTGTGGGGTGACTGCGTACCTTTTGTATAATGGGTCAGCGAGTTACTTTCAGTGGCGAGGTTAACCGACTAGGGGAGCCGTAGCGAAAGCGAGTCTTAAAAGGGCGACTAGTCGCTGGAAGTAGACCCGAAACCGAGCGATCTACCCATGAGCAGGGTGAAGGTGAGGTAACACTTACTGGAGGCCCGAACCGACTCCCGTTGAAAAGGTAGCGGATGACTTGTGGGTAGGAGTGAAAGGCTAATCAAGCTCGGAGATAGCTGGTTCTCCTCGAAAGCTATTTAGGTAGCGCCTCATGTATCATTCTCGGGGGTAGAGCACTGTTTCGGCTAGGGGCCTGTCAAGGGCTACCAACCCGATGCAAACTCCGAATACCGAGAAATGCGAGCATGGGAGACAGACGGCGGGTGCTAACGTTCGTCGTCAAGAGGGAAACAACCCAGACCGCCAGCTAAGGTCCCAAAATTCCGGTTAAGTGGTAAACGATGTGGGAAGGCATAGACAGCTAGGAGGTTGGCTTAGAAGCAGCCATCCTTTAAAGAAAGCGTAATAGCTCACTAGTCGAGTCGGCCTGCGCGGAAGATATGGCGGGGCTCAAACCGGATACCGAAGCTGCGGATTCATACGATGTATGAGTGGTAGAGGAGCGTTCTGTAAGCCGTTGAAGGTGTGTTGAGAAGCATGCTGGAGGTATCAGAAGTGCGAATGCTGACATGAGTAACGATAAAACGGGTGAAAAACCCGTTCGCCGAAAGACCAAGGTTTCCTGCGCAACGCTAATCGGCGCAGGGTAAGTCGGCCCCTAAGGCGAGACCGAAAGGTGTAGTTGATGGGAAATCGGTTAATATTCCGATACCGGCTATTGCTGCGATGGAGAGACGGAGAAGGCTAGGTGTACCGGGCGATGGTTGTCCCGGGGAAAGTAGGTAGGCAGAGGGCTTAGGCAAATCCGGGTCCTTAATGCCGAGACACGAGACCACGACCTCTTTGAGGTTGGAAGTCACTGACGCCACGCTTCCAGGAAATATCTTCTAAGCTTCAGGCAGTAGCTGACCGTACCCAAAACCGACACAGGTGGTCAGGTAGAAGATACCAAGGCGCTTGAGAGAACTCGGGTGAAGGAACTAGGCAAAATGGCACCGTAACTTCGGGAGAAGGTGCGCTCTTGCGGGTGAAATTTTTACAATGTAAGCCTGTGGGAGTCTCAGTAAACTGGCCGCTGCGACTGTTTATTAAAAACATAGCACTCTGCAAACACGAAAGTGGACGTATAGGGTGTGACGCCTGCCCGGTGCCGGAAGGTTAATTGATGGGGTCAGCGTAAGCGAAGCTCCTGATCGAAGCCCCGGTAAACGGCGGCCGTAACTATAACGGTCCTAAGGTAGCGAAATTCCTTGTCGGGTAAGTTCCGACCTGCACGAATGGCGTAACGATGGCGGCGCTGTCTCCACCCGAGACTCAGTGAAATTGAAATCGCTGTGAAGATGCAGCGTACCCGCGGCAAGACGGAAAGACCCCGTGAACCTTTACTATAGCTTCACATTGAACTCTGAACCTGTCTGTGTAGGATAGGTGGGAGGCTTTGAAGCCGGGACGCCAGTTCTGGTGGAGCCAACCTTGAAATACCACCCTGGTATGTTTGGGGTTCTAACCTTGGCCCATGATCTGGGTTAGGGACATTGTGTGGTGGGTAGTTTGACTGGGGCGGTCTCCTCCCAAAGAGTAACGGAGGAGCACGAAGGTGCGCTCAGCGCGGTCGGACATCGCGCACAGAGTGTAAAGGCAAAAGCGCGCTTAACTGCGAGACCCACAAGTCGAGCAGGTACGAAAGTAGGTCTTAGTGATCCGGTGGTTCTGAATGGAAGGGCCATCGCTCAACGGATAAAAGGTACTCCGGGGATAACAGGCTGATACCGCCCAAGAGTTCATATCGACGGCGGTGTTTGGCACCTCGATGTCGGCTCATCTCATCCTGGGGCTGTAGTCGGTCCCAAGGGTATGGCTGTTCGCCATTTAAAGAGGTACGCGAGCTGGGTTTAGAACGTCGTGAGACAGTTCGGTCCCTATCTGCCGTGGGCGTTGGAGATTTGAGAGGAGCTGCTCCTAGTACGAGAGGACCGGAGTGGACGAACCTCTGGTGTTCGGGTTGTCACGCCAGTGGCATTGCCCGGTAGCTATGTTCGGACGGGATAACCGCTGAAAGCATCTAAGCGGGAAGCCTCCCTCAAGATGAGATCTCCCTGAGGCTTTAAGCCTCCTGAAGGGCCCTTATAGACCATGAGGTTGATAGGTCAGGTGTGTAAGCGCTGTGAGGCGTTGAGCTAACTGATACTAATTGCCCGTGAGGCTTGACCATATAACCCTAAGCGAGGTTATGTGCATTCAGGCCTGCTACGAAATTGCCTTTAGAACAAGGCGCTTGATCGACTCGATCTTCTCATCTTACCGAATTCGGGTGTAGACGTTTCCTTCGGGAGACGCAATACACCCAACCGTTTGCCTGACGACTATAGAGCAGTGGCCCCACCTGATCCCATCCCGAACTCAGAAGTGAAACGCTGCATCGCCGATGGTAGTGTGGGGTCTCCCCATGTGAGAGTAGGACATTGTCAGGTCCTTATTGAAAACGCCTCAGTCTCTTGGACTGGGGCGTTTTTTTATGCGCCGAGGTTCTTGAAAAACGCGCGGGCGCTTCACCTGATGGCGCGTCGTAAATGCCATAAGATCCAACGTTTGCTTCCGTCAGCGGTGTCTATATCCTCATTTGCAAGGAGGGGACTGTCGATGTTTGCAGGAAAAAAATATCGCGCGCTGAAGTTATACGCGGTACTCAAGGTCATAGCGTTCACCGCCGTGGTTTGCTCAACTCCGGCGTTTTCAGGGGATGTAGTATACACAGGGGTCCATGCGGATGGTTCGAGGTGGTTTAGCGACACGCTCCCAGCGGCTGGTGTCCCCTATACTACCCGCCAAAAACCGGCAATCACTGAGCCCACAGTCAGCGATTTGGCGACAAATGAACTCGCGAGCAGCAAAGCAACAACTAAGCCTGTCGCAGCAAAACTCGACACGCCCGACAAAGAGCCTAGCGCTAGGGCTAGCGCAAAGGCACATAACGAAAAGCCGCAAGTCGCTCGTTCGGCGATCGCGGAAGCCAAGGCGGAGCCTAAAATTGTTCTGCATAAACCTCAACCTAAGCCTAAGTCTCAACCTAAACCTGTCGCGCAAAACCCTGTGCCAGCGGTGGGTAGTAACGCCAAGACGGCAATTGTCCAGCAAAAGCCTCGCCAGAGGCGAGCCTCTTCAGTGAGGCGCGAACGCATCTATGTTTCTACCCTTTCTGAGCGAGAAGTGCGTCGCTGTGAACGCTATGACGTTGGTTTAAGGAAAATTTCTGCGAGGTTGCGTGAGAGCCATTCTGCGCGTGCGGGTGTAAGACTTCACGCGCGTAAAAGGGACTTGGAGGACTTGCGTAATACAGAATGTCGGAACCGTCGGTAGAAAATTCTTCGTGAGATGGATTACTTGACGTCGCAAAGCAAGTTGAGTGTGCTCGCCGCCTACACAGGGTGATGTGCGCGGCGAGGGGATGAGCGTGGATTTTTAATGCGCTAGAAATTGTCCTAGCGTTTAGCCGGCTAAGTAGCGAGGCAGTTGGTCTTCTTTCAGGACTTGCTGAATACCTTCTGCGAAGGGGCGGTTCCGGAAACCTAGGTCGCGGGCGGCTTTGGCGTTGTCGATACGAATCCCTATTGGTAAAGGCAGGGCAAATATTCTCCGCTTCTTCGGGACACGTTCACCGATGGCTTTGATTAGCTCTGCGACTTGAATGTCTGCGCCGCCTACGTTATAGGCTTGTCCAATGCTTACGTCGTTCGCTAAAGCGCCTGTTACCGCGTCGGCAACATCTCCTGCGTAAACCACTGGGAAACGGATGCTTGGCATTGGTAGTAAGGGCGCTCTCAGTAGCTGGTAGATCGGGCGTAGGCAGTTGTTGTCTCTCGCCCCGTAAACAGCGGTTGGCCGCAATGTTGTAAGGTCTAGCTTGAGTTGTTGTGCAAGGTTCCAAGCAAGCGCCTCGCTTGTTTGCTTCGTGGCGCGATACGCGCCGCCTTGGCGTTTTGCGCCGTTGAGCTGCGGGGATTCCTCGGTGAGTGTGCGAAGTACCGACCAGCGGTAAATTCCGAAGGTGCTTATTTGAACGATTCGCTTTACGCCGGCGCTTTGCGCAGCTTCCATTACATTGCGCGTACCATCGAGGTTGGCTTTTTCGTGTGCGTCCCAAGCTCCCATACTTTTCTGAACGATGTACAATGCGGCGTTTGCAACTACAGCGTCGCAGCCTTGAAACGCTGCGGTAAGTGCCGCAGGGTCGTTGAGGTCCGCTTTGCGAAAAGTGACGCCTTCTTTGGCGAGAAAATCTGCCTTTGCGGGGTTCCTTACCACGCCGATAACGGATGCGCCGGCTGCTAAGAGGCTGCGGCAGATGTATACGCCGATCATTCCGCTTGCGCCGGTGACAGCGATCGTTTTTCCTTTCAGTTTCATGGTAGATCCTTTGTGTCGGTGGAGGTGCATCAAAAGTAGCGTACTGGGCTGATCGACTCAATCAATTCCTAGAGGAAGATAGCGACCCCTCCATATAGGAAATTCTGGAAGCACAAATAGCAGGGTGTTGATGAGTAGGGCGGCTAAGCACGCCAAGCCCACGGGAATGGCCTTTATTTTAGGGCTTGGCCAACGCAGCTGGGCAATCTGGTGTAGACAAAGGATTAAGAGCCCAACGCATATCCCACCGATGATGTCGCTTAACCAATGTACACCGAGGTAAAGCCTTGCAAAGGCTGCGCTTGTGATAACTAGCCAAGCGAAGAGAAACAGTGCGTATCGGTATGGCTTGGCGACTGTTGGCCATAGAAGGCTGGTGAGCAAGCCAATGAAAATTAGCATCATTGCTGTGTGCCCGCTTGGGTAGGCGAAGGAGGTTGGTGGGGTGGTTACTAGGTGAGGGCGGGCTACTTGGAAAAGGTGTTTTGCGGAACTTAGGATGACTTGACCGAGCAGCGTGAACGCAATCCATTGAGAAGCTGCGCGCGGGTTTTTCTGAACAAGCAGTGCGATGAATATTAGCGTTGCCCAAAGGATCATGGGCTGGTATTCGCCTAGGATTCCAAGAGAGATTGCGAGAGGATCTAACCCTTGTGTGCGGAGACTAAACGCAAGGTGCGCGATGGTGTGGTTGATCGCTTGAATCGCGGTGCTGTGAGCAGCGATACCTAGTACAACGAGAAAGGCACCGGATAGCCCTGCTCCCCAGATGAATGTGTAAGAAGAGGCAAGTGAGTTGGTGCCCTTGTTGAGATCTTTTTTGGGAGCGGGGTTTCTGATCGCAATCACTTTGAAGATGTTCCTTAAGGTGACATGGGGTTGGCGGATAAGGTTCAATGAGGGGTGGGTGATTGGGGTTGAAAGAATCCGTTGAAGTGCATCCATGCGCTTGCTTGATTGTAGTAGGGCAGCTTGTGCAACCGAAGTGTTTGCTCGATTGACTGCATGGGTTGGTTGTTCATACGCGGCAGGTATCCATGATGGGATAAGCTTCCACTGGCTGCGCCCAATAGTCCAAACAGTAAGGTAATACGGACAAATCTTCCGAATGGTTGCCAGTTGCGCGGCTTTTGTCGGTACTCGGGTGGTACGGAACGGCGGCGATATGCGCTGGTGGCAGCGCTCACCGTAACGGCGATGGGCGACACGAGTAATACGCTAGCAAACGCGAGCGCCACAACTAGAATGCCGACGCCTGCCAGTGACCAGAACCCAGATATGGGGTTACGCTCCAGCCAGTTCTGTGCCCCTAATGTGAGCACGGTAGCGGGAATTGAGGTGACCAGCATCCATGACCAGAACGAGTTTGGGGGAGAGATCTTATCGAGAAGGCTCTTCATGCATTTGCCTAGGGCATTTGCGGAAGCTTGAGAGATGTAGCCTTGGCAAGCGGCGTTGACGGCATCGCTGGGTGATGTGAAGCCTTCTCTTTCTAGATTCGCGACGAGCTGCATGGCTTTGTCGAGCACGGGCTGGCCGGAGTAGGTGGAAAAGAAGGTGCGTGCGCGGCGAGCGCTGAGCTTTGTCTTCTTGGTGATTTCTATTTTTTGCAGGTCGGTAAGTTCTTCTGTGAAAATGTCGTCGAAAACCGGTGGACGAAGGTAGGTTAATGCGCTCGGGCCAATGGCTGCGGCAAGGTAGGTTTTGCTTCTGAGGCTGAAATCTAATTCAACGGCGGTGGTGTGCACTTCGTATTGGATTTGCCACGTCTCGTCCATCGTGTTTTGTGTCTTGAGGATGGAAAAGGCGAGGTGGCGTGTGATAGTTGCGGTGTTTTGTTGTGTCAGATAGCCGAGTAGTTGCTTTGCGGATAGTTGCGAGTGGACGTTGATTTGTACTGACGGGGTGGCATGAACGCTTACGGTGGTGATGTCGGTGAAAAACCCGTTCCCACGACAGGATGCGCATTGTTCCGTCCCGGATCCGCTGCAGTGGCCGCAATTGACTCGACCTGTGCAGCCGCAGTGATAGCAGGCTTGCTGGTAGGTTTCGTGATGGCCGTTCCCCCTATGATCGGTGACCCAGCGTGTTTGGGTGGTGTGGCCAGAACCAAAGCAGTAGGAGCAACTCTGGCGCCCTGAGCCGTAGCACGATGGACATCGGACGTGGCCATCCCCGCCGCAGGTATTGCATTGCTGGTGTACGGAGTGTTGGCCGAAGTTCCAGATTTCGTGGGAAGTGTTTGCGTTGCTGAGGCTGCTGCCGCCCGCGCTTAAAATTTGGTTGATAAAAGGGGTGCGCAGGGGGTGGTGCGTGCGGCTGAGCTGGCAGCGGTGGGTGGTTTCGGCATCATAGGCGCTGCGCTTGTAGCCGAAGTGGATGCTGGTTGCCTTGTTTCCGTACAGGCGCTGTTCGGATACCTGTGGTGTAAAGGTCCACTCGACTTTATAGGTGATATGGGCTGCACAATACCGGCCGCCTTGGTTTCGCACTTCGCTGCGTTCGACGTGGTTTCCGTCGATGAGGTGGGAGATTTCGTTGTAGAGGCGGACGAGGATCTGCGTGCCGGTGGATTCAAGCTCGGATGTGGCGGTCATTGTGAATTTCCTTTTCGAGTGCTCGCAGGGTGTTTTACTACGGAGTGTTGCGTTGTGCTTATTCAGAAGCTGGTGGCGTATGCGTTTTATCCGACGGTGTGGGTGATTGTTGCGTTAGTTTTGGCGTTGGTTTTGTTTTGTTGGGGCCGGGTTCGAGGGGCGGCGCTGAGTGTATTTTTGGGGCTGGTAGTATTGGTGTTTGCTTCGATGCCGTTGGTTGCGGTTGGACTTTGGAAGTCTTTGGAGGGGCGTTATCCAATCCTTGTGCCCAGTGAACAGCCGAAAGCGGATGTTATTGTAGTGTTGGGGGGAGGAATTGCGCTACCTGAACCGCCGCAGGTGGTGCCGGATCTGAATGATGCTGCAGACCGTGTTTGGTATGCGGCGGAGTTGTATCATGCGGGAAAGGCTCCTTGGGTGGTGGTGAGTGGTGGGCAGGTGTTTCCACGATCAGGGTTGGAGAGTGAGGCTGAATATCATCGTAAGTTGCTTGAGCGAATGGGCGTACCTGCTGAGGCGATTTTGGTGGAGAGTGCTTCTCGGGATACTGCGGGAAACGCAATGCTTACGGCAGCACTGATGAGGGAGCGAAAGTTTCAAAAAGCGCTTTTGGTGACTTCTGCGGCGCATATGCCGCGAGCCGTTTTGTTGTTTGAGCATGCTGGGGTTGATGTGGTTCCTGCTTCTTGTGACGTGCATGGGGTCGATATGGATGTTCCGTTGATTCTGAAGTTACTACCAGTAGCGTGGGCGTTTCAGGACACAGAGAGGGCGTTACATGAGTGGTTGGCATTTGTTTATTATCGCTATTTCGCGGCGAATTGATGGGTGGCTGCGGTAGGGCGTAACACTTTTTCTGATGTTTGGTGGTGTTTTTTGCTATGGGGAGTGTGTTTACGGCAGCGCACAAAAGGGCTTTCTGGCTGATTCTGCTGGCAATGGCTTTCGGGCTGTTTTTTCAGGCGCCAGTCGATAGTGGTGGGCGGTGGTTGAATGCGGTGTGGAATTATGGGCATGTCGTGCTGTTTGCTGGTTGGGCCTATGTATTAGGGAATTTTCGCGCTGATGGTGGTGGCTCTGGCAGGATTCGGCCGAGTTGGTGGGGTGCGCTTTTCTGGGTGGTTGTATTGGTTGTGTTGGGGGGGCTGATTGAGTGGCTCCAGGCGCTGACGGGCCGCGATGGGGAGTGGGGGGATGTTTTTGCGGACTGTGCGGGGAGTGTTTTTGGTCTGAGTATTTCCCGATATGGGCGAGCTTTGATAGGGAGTGGCCGAGCTCGGTTTGGGCGTTATGCTTTAGCGTGTGTGGTGCTTGGTGCTTCGGGATGGCAGGTTTTTGTGCAGTCGGTTGATGGGGTTGTAAGGCTTGCGACGTTTCCGGTGCTTTATTCTCCGAATGCGCTTTTTGCGGTGGCGGGGCGACTGGATTTACACAATCTCCACGTTATGCGGGTCAACCAAAAATCTGTAGCGGCGGTTTATGAGAATAACGGCCTGCATGATCGGGCGGAGGATGCGCAGCTACTGAAGGTGGAGTTTTTGCCGGGGAGGTATTCGACGTTGGCGATTGATACGTTGCGGCCGGATTGGCGCGGCTATGATACGCTGGTGTGGCGCTGGTATAGTGTGGAGGGTGGTTTAGTTTTGCGGTGTCGGGCGCATGATGTTGCGCATGAGTTCGGTGGATTTGAGAGTAAGGATCGCTTTGGGGGGCGCTATAGACTCACGCAGGGGTGGACTGAAATTGAAATTCCTTTGGAGAGTATTCAGCGTGCGCCGGCGAAACGTTTGATGGATTTGTCGAACATGAGGTCGGTGGCTTGTTTCACAAGCCACCTTGGGTCGCCAAAAGTTGCTTATTTGTCGGCGGTTTTTTTGCGTTAAGGCGTGGCCGCTTGGTGCGGCCTGTGTTGTGCCTGTGTTGCCTGTAGTGCCGACGGTGCCACTATGTAAGGCTGTTAGTATTCTAAAATGCTTTGCCGCCCTGCGAAGAACTGGCGGATTTGTGGCGGAAGCATGGAAACGAGCTGGCTGGCGCCTTGGTTTACTCGCCCTGGAATATGAATATCTTTTCCTTGGCTGACGGCTTGGTACCCTTGCAGTGCAACTTCGTCTGCATCCATCCACATGAAACGCGGTAGTTTACTTACGGCTTTGCGGGTGCCCATGACGTCGTGGAATTCGCTGAAGGTGAAGCCGGGGCAGAGGGCGGTGCAGTGAACGCCTGCGGGCTTCAGTTCGGCGGCAAGGCCTAGGCTGAAGTTCAGCAGGAAGGATTTTGCGGCGCAATAGATGTCGCCTTTGATTGGCGGCATGAAGGCGGCGATGGAGCTGATGTTGATGATATGGCCTTCTCCGGCGGCGATCATGCTGGGGGCTAGGCGATGGCAGAGCTCGACCGGAGTGCTCATCAGTACTTGCATAAAGGCTTTTACGTCGACAAGTTCGGTGTTTAGGGTGCTGTGGGAGAGCGCATAGCCGGCGTTATTGATGAGGGTGTGGATGTCGATGCCTTTTGCGTCTAGGGTGTTGGTGAGTTCTTCGGGGGCGCTGGGGTTGGCGAGGTCGAGTGGGATGACGTGGACCATGACGCCGTGTTCTTTTTTGAGTGCATCAGCAAGTGTTTGAAGTGCGTCTTTGCGGCGCGCGACGATGACGAGGTCAAATCCGTTTTTGGCGTAGAGGGTGGCAAAACTTTTGCCAATGCCAGCGGAGGCGCCGGTGATCAGGGCTGTTTTGACTGTAGCAGAAGAACTCATTGTGTGCTCCGTTTTGATTGCGCGGTGGGTGGGGGCTTTTGGGCCGCGCTTGGGTTCCTGATCGATATGTTGTGGCCTTTGAGCGAGGTTGGCCCGCGATGTAGTGTACCTGTGTTGTGGGTGGGTTAGCTTGATGGTTTTGTGATTTTTTGGGGGGGAGGGGAGGACTTTGGATGGTTGCTGGAGGTGCGAGGCGGGCGCTATGGCTCTGCAAGCGATGTGGTCTGGGTAGGTTGTGCCTGCTGGAAGAACACGAATCCAAAGCAAAATAGCTTGTATCTTGCAACGATACGCGGCACACTCTAAGCATGATTACGGGATTCCGACACAAAGGGCTTGAAGCCTTCTATCGCACCGGCACGACGAAGGGTATTCAGGCAGCCCACGCGGCGAAGCTGGGCCGCATCTTGGGTGCGCTTGATGTGGCCGCAGGGCCGGAAGACTTGAATTTTCCAGCGTACCGGCTTCACCCATTGAAAGGGGAGCTTAAAGGCTTCTGGTCAATGACGGTAAACGGCAATTGGCGGGTGATTTTTCGCTTTGCTGGTGCCGCTGATGTGGAACTGGTTGATTACTTGGATTACCACTGATACGGAGTGCCAAAAATGATGAAGAACCCACCTCACCCCGGAGAGCTGTTACGCGAGGATGTGATAGTCGAGCTGGGCCTATCCGTCACCGAAACGGCAGAGCGGCTGGGCATGTCCCGCGTGGCCTTTTCGCGGGTGTTGAACTGCAAGGCGGCTGTTAGCCCTGATCTGGCCATTAGGCTTGAACGTGCGGGCGTCAGCACGGCCCGCGCATGGCTGGCCATGCAGGCAAACTATGACTTGGCGCAGGCCATGAAGCGCCCTCAGCCGCCGGTACGCCGTCTGTTCGCAGCGACAGCATCACCGGCATGATGGTCGGCCTCTAACGTAGGAATATCAATCACGCACGCCCTTGCTCGTGCTGGATGTGCAGGGGTGGTAAAGACGTGCTGCCAAGGCGTGAGCGTGGTTTCGAACCTGAATCTGATCGTTAGCTGCGAAGCCGTTGCTAGATTCAGTGGTTTCAGCAGTGTGTTAATAAAAACAATCGTTTAGCCGAGGCTGGGTGCTGTTTGCAGTATTATGTCGGTGCCGGCAGTGATGCCTTTTGCGTGCTGTGCCAATCATCGGCGCATAAAAATCACTTTACGTCGGCCGTAAGCCTTTGATAAATACAATAAACTTGAACGCACCCTTTTTGATTTTACGCTGGCCAATCATGAAATTTTCCAAATTAGACCTTATTTCCAAAGAGTCTTCGGGCGCGGTGAACGCGGCTTCGAATTTTAATCACGATGTTGCTCATGCGAGTATTGAGATGCTGCGGGCCTGTCTGCAGGAGCGGATGCCGCGTGCGGTATTACAGATTGGGGCGGGTTCGTTGGAATCGACGCTCGCGGTGTGTGAGGCGCTGGATCTGGATGCGGGGGCGATGTTGACGCTCGTGGAGCCGGCGATTTATTCCGATGCAAGTTGTCGTACGGTGTTGGATGCGCTTCAGCACCATGGCTATGACAGTAGTGTTGAGGTGGTGGCAAATTTTGCAGATCAAGCGTTACCCGACTTTTTCTTTCAGGAGCAGGGGTATGATCTTGCTGTTTTGAATCCGTCAGGGGATGCGGATCAGAATTTTATTACGCTCTACTATCTCGGCAAATTGTTGCCAAAAAACGCGCTGTTGATGGTGTATCGGGCGGAGGATGAGAGTATCCGGCCATGGTTGCGCCGTTTGGTGGTCGAGAATCGTTATCGCGTTTTGCCGAAGGAGGTGCGTGCGCAGGAGTTGCCATTCCTTGAGAAAATTTTAAGGGATCGCTATCAGCGTTTACCGGCGCGGTTGCGTAGTGTTGTAGAAGATCGGGTGCGCTCTGAGGTGATTTTGCCAGACCATCAGCTCGGGTTGGTGGGGTCGTTTGTGGTGCTTGAGAAATTGGATGGCGCGAGCGCTGAGGCTGTGGACGTTGAGCAGATGATTGCCGAGCTTGTCTAGCAGACTTCCGTTGGTGGTTGGCTGCTAGCGGCTCGGTAGGTTCCTAAGGGTAATGAACGTCGCTAGCGGGCTAGGCTGGCAATCTGGCGTACCCAAGGCTGGTTTTGGCGCAGGCTTGCGGGCAGATGGCTGAGTGCTGTGCGCGCTGAAAGTTCATTGGGATAATCGCCGTAGTAGAGATGGTGCCATGTTTGGGCGTTGCGCCGGCTTGTGGTGAGTGTGAGCGGCTGGGTGCGCAGGATCGCCGCGTGGCTGCCCGCGAACTGGGTGAGGTTGGCTCGGCTTCCGGAGCTGGCAAGCTGGATCACATAGTGTTGGCTAGGGCGGCTGTTTAGCCAGTGCCCGTCTCGGAACAGCAGCGCGGGTATTTGTGCCGCCGGTGGGCGGGTGCTGATCGTATTTGATGCGGTGGCCGTTGTGCGCTGTGCGACGGCTCTCTGTTGCGTGGTGGTTCGCTGCAGCTGAGTTAGGTTCTGTTCTAAACGGTTGATTTCAGAGCGGAGTTTGCTGATTTCGTTTTGCTGGCCTTGGTGGCGGTCAAGTAATACGGTTTCATTGCTTTTTAGCCCGCCGACTTCACTTTGTAGGCCGGTGAGGGTTGCGTCGGTGCTGGTTTGTTGTGCTTCCATTTGGGCGAGTTGGTTGCCGATTTGCGTGGTCTGGTTTTTTTGTAGCTGGGCATCGGCGGAGAGGATTTGTAGTTTGCCCTTGATTTCTTCGGGAGCTGCGACTGGGTTGTAGACGAAGTATCCGATTAGAAGTAGGCAAAGGCCGATTCCGGCGGTGGCTGCGATGCCCAGCTGCACGATCTGGGTTTGTGTGTAGCGATGTTGCTGGTTGATTCTTTGGTGGGCGCTATAGGCCTGCTCTGCGACGGCTTCGACTTGGGCAATGGTGGCATTGTGTTCGTCGGTTAAGTCGGTGAGATCTTTTTTTAGAGCGGTTTGGCTCTGTTCAAGTTTCTGACGGCTTGCCTCGTTTTCGTTCTGCTGTTGGGTGATTCTTTTTTCGATTTCGTGGAGCGCTTGCGTCATTCGTTCGCGCAGCTCGTCTAGTGCGTTGCGAACAAAGGTTTGAGAGCGTTCTACTAGGCTTGTGGTTTGGCCGATGTGGGTTTCCAACAGGTCGATTCTGCTGTTGATGTCGCGTCCGAAGCGTTCATTCCTTTCGCGAAGTGTTGTGCTTGCGTTATCCAAGGATGGCTTGTCTGTATTTAGAGATTCGCTAGGGCTTGGGGTGTGCTCGCGTTGCGTGTCTAGGGCGGAGGTTTCTGTATCGCTCGGCGAACTTGAGTGGGGCTGGGTTGGGATGGCGGTTGCACGTTCCGTGGCCATAGGCACCTCCGGTGGTAGTGTGGCAGTTTGTGACATTTGATAACAGACGTTATAAGCTGCGAGATAAAGAACAATACCATAACGACGTCGGTAAGGTGTGAGGGGAATCCCGGGAATCGTGCGGCTTAAGTGTTTGCGATGCTGAAAGGTTTTTCGGTGTGTGGATTGGTTTGTATAGATGCTAGTGTGGATCAAGGTGCCGATGTGAGTGATGAGTTGGAAGAATATGCGCGTTTATCCCCGGAGGATGTGATTCTTGCGGTGGAGAGCGTTGGGTTTTTAAGTGATGCGCGGATTCTTGCGCTCAATAGTTATGAAAATCGCGTCTATCAGGTTGGAATTGAGGAATCAGATCCAATGGTGGCGAAATTTTATCGGCCCTCACGCTGGACGGACGCGCAGATTCTGGAAGAACACGCTTTTGTGGCGGCGCTTGTGGATGCGGAGATTCCAGTAGTGGCTCCGTGGGTGAAGGCTGGGAGCGGTGCAGATGGCGCTGGCTCATTGCATCATTATCAGGGCTATCGCTTTGCATTGTTCCCGCGCAAGGGTGGACAGGCGCCGGAACCTGGTGATCTTGATCAGCTTTATCGCATTGGGATGTTGCTGGGGAGGATGCATGCGGTTGGACGCAAGCAGGAGTTTTCAGTGCGGCCTAGGCTCTCGCTAGAGCGTTATTTGGAGACGCCGATTGCGGCCGTTTGTCGCGATGGATTTTTGCCCGCCACTTTGTGTGATCGTTATCGGAAAATTACGGATACCTTGCGGATAAAGCTGAACGCTTTGCCGTGGGAGGCGGTTCAGTGGATTCGTACGCATGGTGATTGCCATGCGGGGAATGTGCTGTGGACGCGAGATGATGGGCCTTGGCTGGTAGATTTTGATGATTGCCAGAGTGCGCCCGCAGTGCAGGATTTATGGATGATGCTGACGAGCTCTCGGCTGGAGCAGGAATTGCAGTTGGCGGAATTGCTGGAGGGTTACTCTACTTTTTGCGAGTTCGATCGGCGTGAAATTGCGCTGATCGAAGGTTTGCGAAGTTTACGTATGGTGCATTATGCGGGTTGGTTGGCGTCGCGCTGGCACGATCCTGCATTTCCTCGGCACTTTCCTTGGTTTAACACGCAGCAGTACTGGCAGCAGCACCTGGCGGAACTGGAATTGCAATGTCTACAGCTTGATGAGGAGCCGTTGCGCTGTTTAGGCTAACGATGTTGTTGCGGCTAACAATGTTGCTGTGGCTCGCGCTGCTGGATTAGTCCGGTTGAGTGGGCTTTCGGGCTTGAGACTGTGCTTTCAATACACGCTCTAGCCGCTGAACGAGTGCGTTATTGATGGTCATGTCCAGCAGGCGCTCGATTTCGGTGTCGACGATCATGTCGGCGAGTGCTGGGGTGCGGCGGATCAGTTTGGCAAGATTCGCGGCGCCTTCGCCGTCGGGAAGGCCGTCGGTGGCGTATTTTTTGTCGATGAGGTGGTAGAGCGCCATGTCGACGAAGCGTTCGGCAAGGCGTTCAATGTCTGCACGCACGAGGCTTACGTGTTTGATCAGGTCGGAAATGGGAATGCCGGCGGCGACCAGTTCTTTCGCTGCGTTGTAGATGCGGGGCTTGAGGATGTGGATTTCATTGCCATGTACTGCGACGTAGCCGAGGGCGATGATTTGTTGGATGTCGTCTTGGGTAATGACGCCCTGAAAGTCATTGAGTAGTTGGGCGAAGCCGATGTCGATGGGGGCTTCTTTGTTCCAAGCGGTGGTGATGGCGACTTCAAGGCCGAGGACGTCGCCAAGTGGACGGTCGGTTTCCCAGACGGTGATCAGGTCGCCGATGGAGGCGAGTGAGTAGCCGCGTTCGATCAGTTGACTGATGATGCGAAGCCGCGCAAGGTGCATTTCGCTATAAATACCTACACGCCCGCGTCGGCGGGGTGGGTGGAGCAGGCCGCGATCTTGGTAGGCGCGGATGTTTCGCACGGTAGTTTGCGCAGCTTGGGCCAGTTGATCAATGGTGAATTCTTGCGGTGGGTTTTTTTCGCCTTCGTTGCTGCTTGCGTCTTGTTGCAAAGTTTCCAGTAGATCAGCCAAATTGCTTGGGGCGGAGCTACTTTGCGTGGAGCTGCTTTGTGTGGAGTTGCTTTGTGTATTTTCGCTGTGCGCGTTTTTGCTCGGTGCGCTTTGGTTTTGAGAAGGCTGGTTGGGCGTGGAATTCATTGTGAAGGCGACGTCCGAATTGTTGGGCTTGCGTAGGAATATGGTTCGTTCGCCACATGATACGCGGGTTTGACGTTGGTTTGAAGGATAGACGTGAGGCTTGCCTTGTTTCAATAAGCACCTTGTTCGTACAATGGCGCAGCTTTTGGTTCAATACGGCGGTTGTGGGAGCAGTAACAATGGGTATTCCTTCTATTTTTGTGGATGGCGAGCACGGTACTACCGGGTTGCAGATCGTTGAGCGGTTGGCGTCGCGCAAGGATGTGCAATTGCTGAGTATTCCGCATGAACAGAGGCATTCGGCGCCGCTGCGTAAAGAGTTTTTGAATCGCGCGGACGTGGTGATTTTGTGTTTGCCGGATGAGGCTGCGCGTGAGGCGGTGTCTTGGATTGAGAATCCCGCTGTGAAAGTGATTGATGCGAGTACCGCGCACCGCGTGCATCCGGATTGGGTGTTTGGATTTCCTGAGATGGCGCGGGGGCAGAGAGAGCGTATTGTGGCATCGTCGCGGGTGGCAAACCCTGGGTGCTACAGTACGGGGGCGATCGCTTTGCTGCGGCCGTTGATTGAATCGGGGGCGCTGGCGGCGGAGAGTGCCGTTAATATTTTGGGCGTATCGGGATATACGGGCGGTGGAAAGGCGCTGATCGGTGCGCATGAAGGGAGCGATCCTGAGCCTTTTGCGTTCTATGCGCTTGGTTTGGCGCATAAACATGTGCCGGAGGTGCTACAGAATGCGGGCCTGCGGGTGAAGCCGGTGTTTTTGCCGAGTGTGGGGCACTTTCCCACGGGGATGCTGGTGAGCATTCCTTTGCATGCGTCGCAACTTTCGGTGGGAGCGGAGCGTATTGCGCAGATCTTTGCTGATTGGTATGCGGGTGAGCGTTTTATTCAGGTGGCGCCGCTGAATGATCAGGCGCATTTGGTGCGCGGCGCGTTTTTGCGGGCGGATAGTTTGTCGGGCACAAATAATTTAGAAATCTTTGTGTATGCGAGCACCTCCGGTGAGGAGCTGGTCGTGATGGCTCGCTTAGATAATTTAGGCAAGGGTGCGTCGGGCGCAGCCGTGCAAAACCTGAATTTGCTGTTGGGCCTGCCTGAAGCGCGTGGGCTGGAATAGCCTGCGCGATTCAGGCAGGCTTCTACCTACTGTGATGGCGCCGCTTTTGCGCGAGCGCTTGCGTCAGGCGGTACGGTCTGGATTTTGCCGCCGCCCGCAAGGAAGCGCTGCATGGCCTCTTCTAGCGCCGCGCGTTCTGCGTTTTTGGCGGATACCGTTAAGTTGGCACCTTCCTGCATGGCTTCTTCGGAATCGCCGACGCCACCGTGGTGGTTGTAATCCGGAAGTTTGCGGGCCGCAGGGATGACTTCGTCGTTGGTGAGGTCGTCGCTGGTGGCTGCGCTTTCTGCCGTTAGGTCGGTGTCGGATGGTTCTTCAAGATCGTCGATCGAAACTTCTTCGTTCATGTCTAACCCCGGGCGCTACTTCGTCTGCAAGTGGTTGTACAAATTGGAATTTCGGCGATTATATACAGTGTGGCCGCTCGCTTTCTATGGGGGATGCGTGCTTTTTGTCATCCTGCGCGTTCATCGCAAATTTTGCCACATTCAATGTGTAGCTGTTTAGGGTTGGCAATGTCAATTAGGCTGGCGTGAGTGTGGTTCCGGCGCTTGTTTTCGCAGGTTTTTTAGTTGAGAAAATTTTTCTTCTGCGAGTGGAGCGGCTTCGTTGCTTAGTGGAACGGCTTTGTTGCTTAGTGGAGCTGCGATGGCGAATGGGGCGCTTTTGCCAGCTCAAGGTAGCTCTCATCTAGCCAGTGGCATAGATCGGGCCAGGTGCGCGGTTGGGTAAGGAAATGCCCTTGAACTACGTCGCAGCCCATAAGCTCTAGTTTCGTGCAGGTTTGGTCATCTTCTACGCCGCCTGCGATCACGGTCATGTTGAGGTTGTGGGCGAGGCCAATGGTGGAGCGTACCATGAGCGCGTCAAGGTCGTTGTCGAGCATCTTCTGGACGAATTTGCGGTCGATTTTGAGTGTGGAAATGGGGAGATGACGCAAATGGCTGAGCGACGAGAAGCCGATGCCGAAGTTGTCGATGGAGAGGGCGACCCCCATGTCGGCAATGTCGTGTAAAAGTTTTGCCGAGAAATCAGGGTCTTGCATCAGTGCTGCTTCAGTGATTTCGACTTCAAGATCGCCGCTGACTGCGCCGTGTTTGTCGAGTAGTTCGCTGAGCATCTCCAGGATACGCTCGTTCGCCAAGCTTCGGGTGGAGAGGTTTACGGCAACGCTGATGCGATAGCCGAGTCGTTTCCACTCTTTTTGCTGTGCAAGAGCCATGTCGAGGATGCGATAAGTGAGCTTGTGGATGGCTTCGCCTTGTTCGGCGACGGGCACAAAAGATTCTGGGTAGAGAAAGCCGAGCGTTGGGTGTTGCCAGCGTACGAGCGCTTCCATGCCGGTGATGGTTTTGCTGTTCAGGGCGATTTTGGGTTGGTAGTGCAGCACCAGCTCCCTGCCTTCGATGGCTTGGTTTAGTGCGGTGGCGATGCTGAGCTGTTCTGGGCTGTATTGATCCTGTGCTTGATAGAGGACGATGTCGGCGCCTTGGCGTTTGGCGCGATACATGGCGGTATCGGCAGCACGCAGCAAAGTATGGCTGTCGTGGCCGTGATCGGGGTAGAGCGCAACGCCAATGCTGGCGCAAATCTGTACGTTTTGGCCGTTGATCAGGAGTGGGTGGCGGAGTGTGTTAGCGACGTTTTCCGCAAGGGTGAGGACCTCTTGCTGGTTTTCGTAGGTTGGCATGAGTAGGGTGAACTCATCCCCCCCCAAACGACAGGCGAGGACGTGATAGGTTTCGGCGATGCGGGCGAGCCGTCGACTGGTTTGTTGGAGCAATAAGTCGCCTGCGTGGTGGCCCATGGTGTCGTTGATTTCTTTGAAACGATTGAGATCCAGCAACATAAGTGCCATGCGTCGCGGGCTAGGGTTGGCGTTGAGTGCACTGGCAAATCGTTCGTGCAGCACTTGGCGATTCGGGAGGTGTGTCAGGTTATCGTGATTCGCTTGGTGTTCAAGTTCGCGTAGGTGCCGCGCGTTGGTGATTGCGAGGGATACGGTCTTGCCGATGGCTTCTAGGGTGTCATCTTGGAGTTGCTGCTGGCGTGGGGTGTGAAAGAAGAGCGCTATTGTGCCGATCACGCGCTGATGAAGGTGCAGTGGGATGAGTACGCCGTCGCCGATCTGATGTTCTTTTAGAAGCAGGGATAAAAGCGGAAATTCTTGCGCTTTAGGAAGTACTTCGCTGAGATGCAGGACGTTTCCGGATTGAATTGCGAGGCCGGAGAGGGTGTTTTGAAGGCGGGTCTGGCGATAGGGTTCAATCTCTGTGTCTTGCAGTTCGCCGTTGTAGGCGAGTAGGTCGAGCATGTTTTCGTCGGTGTTGGCGAGGTAGAACATTCCGATATCGGATTTGCCGAGGATGCGTAGGACTTCAATGGTTTCCCATGCGATTTCTGAGATGTCGCTGATTGCGTTCAGGCGGGAGGAAAGCAGATTCAGCAGGCGGAGGCTGTTGTTGCTGTGTACGAGCTCGGTCTGGAATTCCTGTAATTCGTTTTCGAGAAGTTTACGGACGGAGATATCAACTGCGATGGCAACGATGTGCTTTTCGCTGTTGGATATTGCGCGGCTTGTCGAGAGAAGTACGGGAAAGGTTTGGCCATGCTTGGTCGTCAGCCTGATTTCCAAGGTGTTTGTGTTTGCCTCTGAGCTGTTGGAGTCAGTGAGAATTTGCTCGATGGTTTTGGCGACCTTAGAGCAATCTTCTGGCGAGCAAAAATCTGAAATCCGCAGGTGCTTGGCTTCTTCGCTGGTGTATTCCAGATCGGCAAGAAATTGGGCGTTGTATTCAATAAGCTGCCCATCGGGGTTGATGACCATGAAAATTCCGGGCGTTGCATCCAGCGTGGCTTGCAGGAGCTGGGTTTGATGGCGAATTTCGCGTTCTGCGTTTTTGCGCTCGCTGATGTCGCGAGTAACGCTGATGAAGCGCTGCTTGTTGCTGCCAAGCTGGCGCAGAGTGATTTCGGCATCGAATGCGGTGCCGTCGCCTCGCGTATGTCGCCATTCAAAGGATAATTTTTGAGCGTTCGCGCCGCGAACAAACAGCTTTTGCGCTTGTTCTTCGGAGAGTTCTCCGCTGGCCTGCAGTTCGGGCGATAACTCGTAGACGCTCTTGCCGATCAATTCGTTACGGGAAATCCCGAACAATTGAGGTGCGGTGTGATTGCAATCTACGATGCGCCCGTCTAGCCAGACCAGAATCCCGTCGGTGGAACTCTCTAGCAGAGCTTGATAATGGAGTTCTTCCTCTCTTAGCGCTTTTTCGGTGTAAAGCAGCCGATTGTGTTCGTTGAGAATGTCGCTTTGTCGGGTCATCGCGAATAACAGTGTTAGTGCGGTACCGGCGATGACGATGTTGCTTGCTTCTGGGCTTGAGTTATGCGCGAGTAGCGTTTGCATTGCGCCAATGCAGGTGAATACTACGATGATCGTTGGGATGCCACGTAGAATCTTGCTGTACAAACGTGTGGTTTGCGGTGCGTAGGATGCGTTAAGTTGAAGCTTGCTGGCGGCTCCGGCGATCAACAGTAAGGCTGCGGATTCCCCGATTCGGCTCATTTGCTGCGTAAAGAGGTTGTGAGTAAGGATTTGTAGCCATGCGTTGGCGTGAAGAATGGCGAGTGCGCTGCAGCCGAAAAATACTGCAACATAACTCCAGTGGATACGGGTGCGGAGTGTGAGGGTCAGTACTAGCCCAAAGACAACGGGCAGCGCAAGCGTGAGCGGGTAGACCAAATCGCTGATGATGTGGTTGGGTGAAATCTGCTCTGCGAGGGGTGAATGCCAAAGAAAGCTGATGGTGAGCGTTGCCGCCAGTAAGGTTGCGGTGTCGAGCACTACGGTGCGGCGCGTAAGCCGATCCAGTTGGGGCCACCCCCAATGGGCGATGCCTGCGGTGATGAGTAGCCCAGTCAACAGGTGCAGGAGGTTGTACGGCTCAATGAGGGTTTGTGTGAGGCGGCCTTGCGAAAGTGTGTCGAGCGTGCTCGCGCTACCATAGGCGAGGCAAGCGAGTGCGAACCAGCGAAGTGTGCCGCGCAGTTCAATGTTTAGAAACGGTTGGCTGGCAAGGAGCAGGCTTGCCCCCAAGCACGCTGCGCCCGCGCGATGCAGGAATTCAAACCATGGAAGTGCAGCGCTGCTCGGCGCTGTGAGCACACCGAGCATTCCCGCTACAGTTGCGCTGAATAAGGCAAATAGCAGGAACGCGAGGAACACAGATGTGCGTTTGTGCCGCGCTAAAGTCTGCAAACTCTGAACGTGCATGCTTGCACCCGCCTAGCAGAGGGTTTGTGCGTGTTGTTCGTGCATCTCGTCGTCCTTGCGCTTTGTGTGCGCGTTCCGAGCGTATCGCATCTATTTGAATTGTAGTGGTTTGGCTGGAAGCACCTAGCGCTTCCACTATAAGCAATATCTGGCCGAGTATCTCTGTAGAATAGACCAAAATGCAATAGGTTTGTTGGCGGTTATTTCTATCTTAATATTGGCCGCTTAGCGGTGCTGCTACAGTATTGAGTGCTGCGGTTTTTGTTTTGTGAGGCTTGAGTTGGGTTTATGCGAGTAAGTAATCATAGGCGCAGGCTGATTCCCCTGTTGGTTGTGAGTTTTGTTGTGGTGGTCGTGGGCTTCGCAGTGTTCGTCGTGAGTAGTGGCCCTCTTGCTGCAAAGGATTTGGTGGTTCAGGCGCAAACTGCGCATCCTTTGGTGGAGCGAATCGTATCGCCCACGACGGCATCTCGCGTAGAACGCGAAGCAGCTGTGTTTTACGATCAGCAGGTTCGCCCGATTTTGGATCAGCGTTGTGTGGTATGCCACGCCTGCTACGACGCACCTTGCCAGTTGAACCTGTCGTCTCCAGAAGGCATTGATCGCGGTGCGAATAAGCAGCTGGTGTATGAGGGAACGCGCTTGCGGCCCGCCGACCCCACGCGTCTAGGTTTGGATGCGCAAACGACTTTGCAGTGGCGCAACAAGGGTTTTTACTCGGTGCTGGACGTGGATTTGCCCGCTCGTGAGAGTGCACCGCTACTTCGCTTGCTGCGGCTTAAACAGAAGCACCCGTTGCCGCAGGGTGATTTGCTTGCGCCAGAATTTACCTTGGGTTTGGATCGTCAGCAGAGTTGCCCTGCACCTAGTGAGGTTGATCGCTTTGAGCAAGAGCATCCGAGCTGGGGGATGCCCTATGGCTTGCCGGGTCTTGCAGCTTCAGAGTTTGCAGTTTTAACGCGCTGGCTGGAGGACGGCGCGATGATGTCTGTGCCGGCGCCATTGAGCGTTGCGCTGGCTCAACAGGTAACGCGGTGGGAGCGCTTTTTAAATGGTGATAGCCTCAAGCAGCAGCTGGCTTCTCGCTATATCTATGAGCATCTGTTCTTGGCGCATTTGTATTTCGATGAGGTGCGCGGGCCGGCTGCATCACGCAGTTTTTTTAAGCTGGTGCGCTCAAGAACGCCACCCGGACAGCCACTTTCAATCATTGCAACCCGGCAACCCTTTGATGATCCCGGTGTTGAGCGCGTGTATTACCGCTTTCAACGTGACGATACGAGTATTGTTTCAAAAACGCATATGCCATATGTGCTAAATGGGGCACAGATGGAGTGGATGAAGAGCCTGTTCTTGGTGCCTAACTATACGGTGGTAAAACTTCCGGCCTACGATGCCGAGAGTATTTCAAATCCATTTTTAAGTTTCCGCGATTTGCCGGTGGAATCTCGCTATCGCTTTATGCTGGAACAAGCGCAGTTTACGGTGATGGGGTTTATCAAAGGTCCAGTCTGTCGTGGACAGGTTGCGCTCAACGTGATTGATGATCATTTTTGGGTGGTGTTTGTAAGCCCAAAAGAGGAAAACTCCCATACTTTGGAGCGATTTTTGCTGGAGCAGGGCAAAAATATGGGCATCCCTAATGCGGAGGAGCGCGGCATTGGTGGGACGGCAAAAGCGTGGGTTGCGTATTCGTTGAAGCAGCGGGAGTATCTGGCAGCGCGCTCTAAAATGCTCAATAATTTTTTCTCCACCAACCATAAAATCAGCATGGATATGATTTGGGATGGTGATGGCCATAACCCCAATGCAGCGCTAACGATTTTTCGCCACTTTGATAGCTCGACGGTTGAGCAGGGTTTGCTTGGACAAGCGCCCAAAACGGCGTGGGTGATCAGTTATCCGTTGTTGGAGCGAATTCATTATTTGTTGGTGGCGGGGTTTGACGTGTATGGCAATCTTGGCCATCAGCTGAATACGCGACTCTACATGGACTTTTTGCGAATGGAGGGTGAGGTTAACTTTCTTGCGTTTTTGCCGCGCGAGGATCGTGACGCTTTGCGTAAGTTTTGGTATCGGGATACTCGCTTTGAAGTGAATGATTTTGTGTTCAAGCCGGCGTTACATTTTGATCGGGATACGGGAATTGTTTTTCAGAGTAGCCAGCCCAAGCTTGAGTTTTACGAGATGCTTAAGGATTGGTTGGCGCCGGTGCTCAACCATCGTCACGATCTTGATCTAAGAAAGCTTCCCTACAATCAGGGGTATGCGTTGGCGCGAATCAATCACGTTGCAGGTAAGCGGGCTTCGTTATTCCCTGAGCTAAGCATGTTGCTGGTGGAGGGCGAAGGTCATGAGGATCAGGTATTTACGCTGATTCGCAACAGCGGACATAGCAATATTACGAGCCTGCTGAACGAAAACGGGCAGCGTTTGCCGGAGGAAGATTATCTGACGCTGCTGAAGGGTGTGGTGGGTTCTTATCCGGGGGCCTTTCTGCGCGTGAAAGAGGGGGAACTCAATCGCTTTGTGAATGCCCTTGAGCAGGTCGATAGTGAGGCCGCTTATGCTGCTTTTTTGGGGCGCTATGGCGTGCGGAGGACGGCATCTGATTTTTGGGTGGTGAGCGATCGTTTCCATGCTCTCTATTTTTTGGAAAATCCGGTAGAGGCTGGGCTTTTGGATTTCAATCGCTTGGAGAATCGTTGAGCGGGCTGTTTCCTCTTGGTTCGCTGGGTGTGTTTTGGGGCATTTAATCCGCTGAAGCTGCGAGGAGAGGTTTGCGTGCTTTGTTCAATCAACGTGCGCAGGGTTTCGATGAGCGGCTGAATGAAGGCGTGATAGTCGATTTTTTGCTGACAAATGGCTTCGAGCGCAGATTCCCATTGCGCGGTCATGTCGGGCAGGGTGGCGGATTCGGGCAGGGCTTCGATGAGTGCGGTGCCGGTGGGGGTGGCGCGAAGGGTTTTGCCTTCGCGCTGCACGAAGCCGCGCTTGAGGAGCAGTTCAATAATGCCGGCGCGTGTGGCTTCAGTTCCTAAGCCGTCGGTTTCTTTCAGGATTTTGCGGATTTCTGGGTCTTTCACAAAGCGCGAGACGCCGGTCATTGCGGAAAGCAGGCTGGCGTCGGTGAAGTGTGCGGGTGGCCGCGTTTGTTTTTCCTGAAGTTCGCCGCGTTCGCAGTGCAGGATATCGCCTGGATTGAGTGGCGGAATTTCGGTGAGGGCGTCGGTATCTTCTGCATGGCCTGTTTCGCGGGCGTAGAGGGTTTTCCAGCCAATTTCTTGCACTTGCCGCGCGCTAGCGGTGAACAGGCCGCCGGCGATTCGTAGGGCAAGTTGGGTTTCAAGGTAACGGTGTGCCGGATAAAATTGGGCGACGTATTGGCGTGCAATTTGTTCGTAGAGTTTGCGTTCGACGTCGGAGAGGCTCTGCGTTTGCGGTGGTTTTTCTGTGGGAATAATCGCGTGGTGAGCATCTACTTTTGCGTTGTCCCAGGCTTTGCTTCGTAACGTCGGGTTGGCGTGGCGGCAAGCGCTTTGTAGGGGCTCGCCAAAACTCGCAATGGCGCGTAGTACGTCGTTGCTCTGGGCGAAATGATCTTCCGGCAGGTGGCGGCTGTCGGAGCGTGGATAGGTGATCAGACGGTGGCGTTCATACAGTTGCTGGCAGCCATCGAGAACTTGTTGGGCGCTCATGCCGTAGCGTCGCCCCGCATCAATTTGCAGTGTGGATAGGCTGTAGGGCAGGGGTGGAGAGAGTTTGCGCGGAATTTTTTCCACGGACTCTACGTGCGCGGGTTGGTCGGTGATGCGGCGGGCTACGTTCTCTGCGAGGGCGCGGTTGAGCACGCGGCCTTCGTCATCCTGCCAAGGTTTGCAGGCTTCGCTTGGCTGCCAGCGAGCGGTAAAGCGGGCTGAGTCTGTGGGGTGAGCAGGATCTGCGAGGCTTGGTGCGGTTTCGCTGGGCGCTGGTGTGAGCAGGTGCGCCAAGACTTCGTAGTAGGGTACGCTGATAAAATTGGCGATGACTTGGTCGCGCCGTACTACAAGCCCAAGCACTGGAGTTTGCACGCGGCCCACGGAAAGCACGCCTTGGTAGCCGGCGCTTTGGCCTTGCAGTGTATAGGCGCGGGTCATGTTGATCCCGTAGAGCCAGTCGGCGCGGCTGCGGGCGAGGGCCGAGGTCGAGAGTGCGGTGAACTCTTGGTTTGAGCGCATCTGCGTAAGTGCGCGGGCAACGGCGGTGGGGTTGAGGTCGCTGATCAAAAGGCGCTGCATGTTGCGCCTTTTGGCGGCAGGCACCTTAAAGTAATGGATGACTTCGTCCACGAGTAGCTGGCCTTCTCGATCGGGATCGCCTGCGTGGACGAGTTGATCGGCCGATTGGATCAGTGTGCGTAAGGCGCTGAGCTGTTTGCGGGTGGATGCTTTGGGCTGTAATTGCCATTGTTCCGGAAGGATCGGCAGGTGGGCGATCTGCCATTTCTTGTAGGCTGCATCGTAGGCATCGGGCTCGGCTTGTTCAAGCAGGTGGCCGATGCACCACGTTACGCAATCGCCGTTGCCGAGTTGGATACAGCTATCCTGGCGGTTGTGCGGGCGAGGCAATGCTTCCGCAATGGCGCGGGCCAGGCTCGGTTTTTCTGCGATATAGAGTTTCATAGCCTAATAGAGTTCATTGCCTAAGCATCCTGTGACGTGGCCAGCTATAGCAGGCGCGTATCGTGTGTTATTCTTATACGTTGTGCAAGCCTTGGTAGAGCGACATGACCACACAGACTCCTTCCCAGAAAACGGTAGCGCCGAGAGATGCTGCGATTGAGCATTATCTCTCTCAACTTTGCCTGAAAGGCATTGTTGCGACCATCGTCTTGATTATTATTGGTATGGCAACGGAGGTGCAGAACCACGTTGATCTTGAAATCGTGACCGTATGGGGGGGGAGTGTGGGAGCGCTGGTCGCGTTTCTTGTCTCCGCCACCGCGCTACGCAATAAGGCAGCGAGCAGAGAAAATGGCGCGCTCTGGGGGATTTTGGCGATGCTGACGGCAATTTATCCGCTCTTGCTGGCGCCCTATTTTGGCTTGTATGTGGGTGCAGGTGTTTTGCTTGTGCACGATTTGACTGGGGGAAACTATCTAACAGGTCTGGTGCGGGTGATTACCTGTGTTTGCAGCTATTACGTATTTCGAGATGCCTTGCGCCTGATTCTTGCAACTCGCCACTTTGCCCTGCAGTCCCCGCGTTTGGAGGCGGTCATTGCTGAGTTGGCTTACGAGAGCCGTCATCAGTAAACGTGATCATGGCGCGCGAGCTGGAGCGGCTGGATTTGCAGCGGCTTTGGGAGCGTGTGAGATAGTCGTTTCAACGCGCAAGAAGAGTAATAACGTGTTCTATTTCTTGGCCATTAGGCGTGTAAATACCGTGCCGTTCTAGCGGCCACTGCTGCTGGCGCGTTATTGCTTGCAAATTATTCTGGCGACTGACAATTTTGCTGATACACTTCCTTTCGACTATGAAGTCTCTTCCCGTTGCCTTGTGCGATTTGGGTGTAGTGTGGCGTGATTGGCAGAGTTTCCGATGGGCATGTTTTTGGTCAAAACGTGAGCGGGCGTAGAAAAAAGCAGCAACTTGTGGCAGTATGCGCGCACTCGTTTATACGCAGATCCGTGATTTGATATACCATCTTGCGGTTTGTGTATCCAGAACAGTGGTCCTGAAACGACGAGCATCTTGAACATTAAGGAAAACACTATGCGTAATCTGAAAATCAAATCTCTGGCGTTGGGGGTTGCTGCTGCAGCACTGGTGGGTGGTGTTGCGCACGCGGATCAAATTTTGATCAACCCGGGCGTTGCTTGGTACATGAACGACGCGGATCGCGGCCTCAAGAACAGAGAAGCCTATGTGTTAGGTCTTGAATACATCTACGCAGACCGCTTCGGGGTAGAAGTGTCGGGCTCGTTCTCTCAGCCGAAGTGGAAGGCTGCGAACCGTGGCTTGGGCGAAGATCCAGATCATATTGCTTATGACGCTAACCTTCTCTATTACTTCGGTAAATCAGGTGATCGTTTGCGCCCCTACGCAGCGTTTGGCGTGGGCGACGGCCGTTGGGAATTCGACAACACCGATTGGGTTGAAACCGACGTAAACCTCGGCGGCGGTGTGCGCTATGAACTGGCGAAGAACGTCAGCCTGCGCGCGGATGCTCGCGTTGTGCACGGCACAGATGAAAGCACTTTTGATGGCCGCGCTTTGTTGGGCGTGAGCTATGCGTTTAACGTAGGCCCAGATCGCACCAAAAAAGCTGCTGCTCCGGTAGCAGAGCCGGCTCCAGTAGTTGAAGAGCCCCGCGATAGCGATGGTGATGGCGTTCTTGATTCTGCCGATCGCTGCCCGAACACCCGCGCAGGCGCTAAAGTGGATGCGAATGGCTGCGAGCTCGTGAAAACGGTGATGGAAAGCATTCGCTTGAACGTGCAATTCGCTACCGGCTCTTCTGCTGTTGCACCGCGCTACCATGCAGAAGTTCAAAAGATTGCAGACTTCATGAAGAAGTATCCCGATCTGACGGTGACCATCGAAGGCCACACCGACAATACTGGCGGTGCGGCTCTGAACGAAAGGCTTTCCAGCGCTCGCGCGAACTCCGTTCGTGAAGAGCTGGTGAATCGCTTTGGTGTTGCGGCAAACCGCGTTACCTCGGTTGGCTATGGCCCGTCCCGCCCCGTTGCTTCGAACGCAACGGCCGCCGGTCGCCAAGAAAACCGTCGTGTTGTTGCAGTGCTTGAGAAAGAAGTCTCTGCTGGTCAGTAAGGCTTGATGCGCGCCTAGGTGGGTATTTACCCGCTTAGGCGCGGGTTTTGAGTGTTGGTTCTCTCCTGATCTTCCCCCTCCCCCGCTGTTTCCCCTGCCAAAAAAAGCACTGATCTCTCTCTGGCCTTGCGCCTGCTGCTTGGCCTTGTGCCCGCTATGTGCGCATATCCCGCAGCGATGCTCTCTTTTGATGCCGTTTTTCTATGATTCTTTGCGTTTTGCCCGCAAAAAGTGCGGCGTTGCGCGACAAAATCCAATTGGCTTACTACACTGAAGAGGTAGAAAGGCTATTAAAAAAGAGAAAGGCTAATAACAAAGAGCGAGGTCTGGCCATGATACAAGGCTTTGTGCATCCCGAATTCAGCCCCATTGCAGATGAGCTTGCCCGCATGATCCCCGCCGATGGGCGCAGTGGCGCGGCGATTTCGGTTTATCACCAAGGTGAGTGCGTGGTGGATCTGTGGGGTGGATGCCGGGATCGTGCTGGCAATCCTTGGGAGCGGGATACTTTGGCGCTCTCGTTTTCTACCACGAAAGGGGTGGAATCTACACTGCTGCATGTGCTGGCGGATCAAGGGCTGATTGACTACAACCAGCCGGTAAAACATTACTGGCCGGAATTTTGCCAAGGTGGCAAATCGGCGATTACCGTCGCCCATTTGCTGACCCACCAAGCGGGGCTTTACGACATTCGTTCATTGATTGATGACGCCAGTCGGATGACCGATTGGGAGTATATGGCGCACCACCTTGCCGCTGCTGCACCCTGCCATGCGCCAGGCAGCACGCATGGATATCATGGACTGACTTATGGCTGGTTGTTGGGTGAACTGATCCAGCGAGTGACGGGCCAATCCTTTGCTCAGGTTCTAAAAGAGCAGTTGGCGGATCCGTTGCAGTTGGATGGCTTGTATGTTGGATTGCCCGAAGAAGAATTCGGTCGCCGCGCAATGCTACGTTCTTTTCCGCGTTCCTCGCAGCCAAAACCGACGTTGGAATCAAGGCGGCCGATGGGGCCGATTCGCCAGTTTCAATCCGGCGTGCAGCGTACTTTGCTGAAACATGCGAGCCGCTGGGTGACGATTGATGGTTTTGCGATGCTGAAGGGGCTGGTTCCGCACGGGATTGCGCGTTTGAGTTTTAACGATGATCAGGTGGTAAGCGCTTGTATTCCTTCGGCAAATGGGATGTTTACGGCGCGCTCTTTGGCGCGTATGTATGCCATGATGGCGAACGGTGGTGAGCTGGATGGCGTGCGGTTGATGTCACCTCAACGGGTTGCGCTGATCAGCCAAGTGCGTAGCCGCCGCTTTGATAAGGTGGTGCCGCTGCCGATGCATTGGCGTTTGGGCTATCACCGCGTCTTTACCACGGGGCCGCGTACACCCAATGCGTTTGGCCATTTTGGATTTCAGGGTTCCGGCGCTTGGTGTGATCCGAGCCGCCAGCTTTCTTTGGGCTTTACGGTCAACAGCACGGCGGGAAGCACGCCGTTTGGCGATGCGCGGATTGCCAAGTTGAGTGCTCGGGCGATTGAGGCCGTGGAACGCATGCAGGGAGTGCGGGTGTTGCAGCGTGCAGGTGCGATTCCTTATGCGAGCTAGTGTCTCTTATACGAGCTAGAGTTTCTTACACGGGTTAGCGCTTTTCTTCTAGCGTGTATCCCATGCCGCGCACTGTGTGTATCAGGCGCGGTTCAAAGGGATCGTCAATTTTGGCGCGCAGCCTCCGTACCGCGACTTCGACGACGTTGGTGTCGCTTTCAAAATTCATATCCCAGACTTGCGATGCAATGAGGGCTCGCGGAAGGATTTCGCCGCGCCGACGCATCAGAAGTGCAAGTAAGGCAAATTCGCGAGCGGTTAATTCGATGCGCTGGTGGCTGCGCGTTGCGCGGCGGGTGCGTAAATCCAGTTCAAGATCGGCAACGTTCAACACGTCTGGCTCACGGCTGCGCTCGCGGCGTAGCAGGGTGCGGATGCGGGCAAGCAGTTCTGCAAAGGCGAAAGGTTTTACTAAGTAATCATCGGCACCGGCTTCAAGGCCACGCACGCGGTCGTTCACTTCGTCGCGTGCGGTCAGGAATAATACGGGCATGTCTTTGCCTGCGCTGCGGATGTCTTGCAGCACTTCCCAGCCGGAGCGGCCGGGAAGCATGACGTCGAGGATGATGAGGTCGTAGGTTTCATGCAGCGCTTGGTGGCTGCCGCTGATGCCATCCTGTACCCAGTCGGTAGGAAAGCCCGCTTCGCACAAGCCCTGCTTTAGGTAGTCGCCGGTTTTGGGTTCGTCTTCTACCAGCAGGATTTTCATCGGAAGTAGGGGCCTCGGTGGGTGAGGGTGTTGTTTGCTGCGCTGTTCTTAACCATCAAAGCGTTTGCTGGAAAGCGAAGCCAATGGCATTTTGGTACATATGCAGGTTGGCGTTCCCGCCGCCCATTCCGCCTTGGTTGGGCATCCCGGGTGGAATGGAGTTGTTGCCTTGAATCGACACTTTCGGCGCATGTGCAACATAGGTGCTGAAACTTGCGTGATTGGTGAGCGCGAAGCTTGCGCCTAGAGTGTAATGCTTTTCCATGACGCCAGGGGCGAGAATGTTAAAGAAGGTTTCGCTGGCGGGAATGGGCTGGTTCATGTCGCTGTAGCCGGCGCGTAGGGTAAGAGTGGGGCTTACTGTGTAGACTGCGCCAAATTTCTTGACGTTTACGTCTTTCCAGCCGAACCCTGGGCCATTATGGCTGCCTAGTGGTTTTCCGGCGAACAGGCTGCTTACGCTGTTGCCAACGGCAGGGATGTCGCTGTAGTTGATTCGCTGGTAATCGGCGAGTAACGCAAGTGCCGGGATGGGTTTGAATGCGAGCCCGAGGGTGTAGTGTTCGGGCACGTCAAAATCGCCGGCATTTGCAAATAGCCCTTTGTAGCTATGAAACTCGCTCATGCGTGTTTTGGATTGCCAGCTCGCTCCGGCGCTAAGTTGCTCGGTAAATTCGCCGTGCCAACCGATGCGTGCGCCAACGCCTGAGGAGCTGTCGTAGCCTTTGTTGCTTACGTGCAGTGGATCGCTGGAAAATTGTCCAAAAGTATCAATGCCGTACGCTTTGAAATGCTGGTAGGCGAGGTTCAGGCCCACGCCAAGGGATTGGCCTTCCGCAAAGCGGAACGCGAGGGCGGGGGTGAGGAACATTTGCGCAAGGTCGATTCCGGCGGGGCCGGTGGCACCAAAGCGTGCATACGGATTTCGTTCGTAGCCGGTGTTCATGCCGCCATTGGCGTTCACGGTGAGGCCGAACGCAAGGTCGGGGTTGAGTTGTTGTGTGTAGCCGAATTCGGGGATTAAAAAGTCATCATCGTCGTTGCCGTTGACCCGCTGATCGGGCCCAAATGCGTTGCCGGTGATGGAGCTGCCGCGGCGCGGGGAGAAAACGTCCAGCCCAAAATCAATGCGGTTGCCGAGCGATAACAGAAGCGCGGGGTTGGATGCCGCTGAAAGTGTATCTTGGGCAAGGGCAATGCCGGCACCTGCCGCGCCTTTTGCGGCGACGCCGTAACCGTGGGGTAAGTAGCCGTTGGTGGCGAGGGCAAATGGTGCGGTGCTTACACCAAGGGCGAGTACAAGGGTTTTGGGCAGGATGCGGGATACTTGCGGCATCGTACAACTCCTAAATGCATGAAAGAACCGAACGCAGGTGCGCTCGGTTGTGGGTTTTACGGGGCAAACCCTTTGCCAGAAAGGTAAAGGTGTGCGGGATACATGGTGTGTCAGTGTATGGGGCTTCTCTTACATAAAAAAGTAATAAATTGGAATACTGATATGCCGAATCGTAAATAGCGGATCTGCTGGATGCCGCTTAGCCTCACGTTGCAGAGGAGCTAAGGTGTGGAGAGGAGCTAAGGCGTAGGGTACTTTACGCGGCCAACATTACAAACTTGTAATCTGGCCGCAAGCTGGCTGTCACCTTGGTTTGTTAGCCTGACTCTTATGAATCGTAAGAGGATGAAGAGATGAGGTGGGGCGGCGCGAAAATTAGTTTGCAACAGGTGGCGCTGGCACTATGGGTGCTGGCGTCGCCGGTGTTGGCGGCTGATGAGCCCGCGCAGCGCTGGGAAGCGCTGCTGGGCGCTGCGCAGAAGCTTGCAACAGAAACGGTGCGCATTGCTGGAGATGAGAAGGTGCAGGCGGCGCGGGCACGAGAGGCGGCTCGTTGGTTGCCGCAGGCACCGGAGTTGAGCGTAAGCCATCGTACCGATCAATGGCTCTCTGACCTCGGTGGCCGAGAGTGGGAAGTGGAACTGGCTGCGCCCCTCTGGCAGCGTGGCCAGCGTAGTACGCTGCAAAAGTTGAGCTCGGATGGTCTGCGTTTGCTGGAAGCAGAAAAGGCTCGGCTGGAATGGTCGCTCGCGCAGAAACTGAATGAGGCAGTGTGGTTGGTGCGCGAGCAGGGTGCGAAATTACAGGCTGCGCAAGCGCGCTTTGCGGTGGCAGAGAAATTGTCTGCCGATGTGCAGCGTCGTGTGGCCGCAGGAGATTTAGCCGAAACGGACGGCTTGTTGGCCCAAGGTGAACGCCTTGCTGCACTCGCGGAGCAAGAAGATGCGCGCGTGGCGTTACAGGGCGCGCGTGCGCAGCTTGGTTTGCTCGTTGGAAGTTCGAACGTGGAGCTACCGCGCACCGATTTCCGTAGCGTGGACCGCGAGGCGCCACACTTTTCTTATGAAAATCACCCCCGTTGGCAAGAAGCGCATGCGCGCTTCGCAATTGCGCGTTTGGAGTTTGAAAACACCCGCTTCGGCGGCGAGCCTGTTAAGGCAGGAATTTCTTGGACGCAATCGAAAGACACGTCGGATGAAGTTGCGCAGCGCATGGTGGGCGTTTCAGTCAGCATTCCGCTGGGTGGCCAGTCTCGGCAGGCGTTGTCGCGCGCAGAAGCAAATACCGCGATGGTCAGCCAGGAGGTAGAGCTGGCGCGGCTGCGTGCGGCGTTGACGGCAACTTTTGAGCAGGCGATACGTGCGCGCTCCAGTGCGGCGAGACAAGCTGAGCAGATTGCAGAACAGCTCGCGCTTAGCGAACGAACCGTAGCGCTTTCTAAGCGTGCTTTTGAGGTGGGTGAGCTGGATTTACCCGCGTGGCTGCGTTTGCAGCAATCGGCCTCTGAAATTGCGTTGCAGAGCGAGCTTAAGAGTATTTCGTTAAGCCGCTACGAATTTGATCTACGGCTGGCGCAGGGGCAGATTCCATGGAGATAGCAAGGGTGGAGCAGAACAATCTACGGCGTTTTGCGTGGCTCACAGTGATTGCGGTGATTGCCGGTGCGGGGTTTTTTTGGATGCCGCAAATTGCGTTGGCGCATGGTGACGAAGATCACGGCGAGGCTGCGCCGCAGATGGCGCAGGGGCCGCTTTTGCCGAGGTTTTCTGCAAGCTCAGACGCGCTGGAAGTTGTGGGCGTGCTGCGTGGCAAGGAGGTAGATCTGTTTGTCGATAACGCCAAAACCAATGCGCCGGTAAGTGGTTTGTCGATTGAAATTAGTGCGGATGAGTTTAGCGTGCGCGCGACGGAAGTTGCTGCGGGTGAATATCGCGCCGAGTTGTCTTGGCTTGGAAAGCCGGATCACTATCCGCTGATTTTCGTCGTAGATGGTGAGATGGAGGGCGATGCGTTCTCTGATTTGTTAGAGGCAACGCTGGATTCTGTCGATATGCCTGCGCTTATTACCCCTGCAATGACGAAGCCCGCATCAATGCGGCTGGCGGATGGGCAAGTTGCGATGTACAAGGCTACGCAACATCTGCTTGGCATTCGCACGTTGCCTGCGCGATTTGAAGATACGCGCCGCGCGATTGCGCTCAACGGCAAGGTGATTGCCGACCCGACAGCGAGTGGTGTTGTGCAGACGATACAAGCGGGGCGCATTGGCGCTCCCGAAGCGGGATTCCCTGTGCTTGGACAGCGTGTGAAAGCGGGAGAGGTGCTTGCGTGGTTGGAACCTGCAATTAGCTCGTTAGAGCGTGCCAATCAGGAAGCCGCGCTTGCCGAGCTAGATGCCCAGTTGAAACTTGCGCATTCTCGCAGTGCTCGCCTTGAAAGCTTGAGGGGCAGTGTGCCAAACAAGGAAATCGAAGCGGCAAAAGTCGAAGTGCATGGCCTTGAGCAGAGGCGTCGCGCGCTGGCGGCCTCGGTTGGGCAGAGAGAAGTCTTGCGCGCACCGATGGATGGCGTGATCGGCACCGCAAATGTGGTTGTTGGACAAGTGGTGAATGCTGGCGACACACTGTTTACCCTGCTTCAGCCCAATCGCTTGTGGGTGGAGTCACTTGCCTACGATGCTAGCCCACTCCAGAAAAGCGCAGCTGCTCGCAGTGAGGGCGTTACGTTTTCGCTTGCTGAGATCAGCCGAGGCGCTGTGTTGCAGGATCAGGCGGTACCAATTTTGTATCGGATTTTGCCGCCCGTTCCTGCGATTCCGGTGGGCCAGCCTGTGACGGTGCTTGCGGAATCGCAAACGCAGGTGAATGGCGTGATTGTTCCCAGCGAAGCGTTGATGCGTAACGGCCAAGGTGAGTGGATCGTATGGCTGCACGATGCTGCGGAGCGTTTTCGGCCGATGTTGGTGCAATGGGAAGCGCTGGATGGTGCGCGTAGTTTGGTTCGCAAAGGGCTGCATGAGGGGGATCGCGTTGTGATCCGCGGTGCCGCCAGTTTAAGCCAAGTGCGGTAGGAGTCAGCATGTTTCGGCAAATCGTACGAATCAGCTTGCAGCAACGTGGAATTGTTTTGGCGCTCGCGCTGTTGCTGATGATTTATGGCGGGATAACGCTTTCCAAGATGCCGGTGGATGTGTTCCCTGATCTCAACCGCCCGACGGTAACGGTGATGACCGAAGCGCCGGGAATGGCGCCGGAAGAAATCGAGCAGCGCATTACCTTTCCGCTAGAAACTGCGTTGAATGGGATGCCAGGCGTTTCACGCGTGCGCTCGGTCTCGGGCATTGGGCTTGCGGTCGTGTACGTGGAGTTCGAGTGGGGAACGGATTTATTTCGCAATCGCCAGCAGGTGGCGGAGCGATTGACGCTTGTGAATGAGCAAATGCCCAAGGGCGTGGTGCCTCAATTGGGGCCGGTTTCTTCCATCATGGGGGAGGTTCTACTGGTGGCGATTGCCAGTGAGGGCGCATCCCCCATGGATCTACGCGCCTTCGCAGATTGGACGTTGCGCCCGCAGCTGTTGACCATTCCAGGGATTGCGCAGGTGATTCCGATGGGTGGGGAGATTCGCCAGTACCGCATCACGCCCGATTTGATTCGCATGCAGGCGCTTAACGTCAGCCTTGAGGAGCTGGAGTTGGCGCTGGCAAAACTTGGTGACAATTCCAGTGGTGGATTTCTGGATCATATGGGGCGCGAGTATTTAATTCGCAATTTGGCGCGCACCACCAAGCTAGAAGACATGCGTAACTTGGTGATTGGCCATGAAGATACGCACCCAGTGCTGTTGCGCCAGGTGGCTGAGGTAGATTTCGCCGCTGCAAATAAACGTGGCGATGCGGGATTTAACGGCAAGCCTGCGGTGATTCTTTCCGTTCAGAAGCAACCGGATGGGGATACTACTGCACTTACGCAAAAGGTGGAGCACGTGCTTGCAGAAATGGCAAGCCGGCTTCCTGAAGGGGTGGGCAAGCCTGCCGTGTTGTTTCGTCAAGCGAATTTTATCGAGGCTTCGATTGATAACGTCGAAACTGCGCTTCGTGATGGCGCCATTATGGTCGCAGTGGTGCTGTTGCTGTTCTTGTTAAATGTGCGCACGACGGTGATTTCATTGGTTGCGATTCCTTTGTCGGTGTTAACAAGTGCGCTCGTGTTTCACTGGATGGGGCTCACGATCAACACGATGACGTTGGGTGGCCTTGCAATCGCGATTGGAGAGTTGGTGGATGATGCGGTAGTCGGAGTGGAGAACACGATGCGACGCCTTCGCCAAGAGCCGAGTGCGAATCTGGTTCGTACCTTGGAGATCGTTCTGGATGCTTCCGTAGAAGTGCGTTCTGCGATTGTGTACGCAACCTTGATTATCGTGTTGGTGTTTATCCCGCTGTTTGCGTTGCCCGGAATGGAAGGGCGGCTGTTCGTGCCGTTGGGTATTGCGTATATCGTTTCGATTCTGGCCAGCATGTTGGTATCAATGACGGTCACGCCAGTGCTTTCGTATTACTTGCTTCCTGCGACGATCAAAAAATCGCTGGCGGCGGGGAAGGTCGAAGGGGATAGCCCGTTGGTTCGCGTGTTGAAGCGCGCAGATCGGCACGTTTTGACGGCATCGTTTCAGCATCCCCGCTATGTGTTGGCGTGTGCTGCGCTGAGTGTGGTTGCCGCAGCGGCGTTAGTGCCGAGTTTTCCACGGGCTTTTCTGCCCGCGTTTAATGAAGGCACCTTAACGATTGGTGTGTTACTACATCCGGGCACTTCCCTATCGGAATCGAATCGCATTGGCAGCTTGGCCGAGGCGCTGATTCTGGAGGTTCCTGAAGTGTCGCAGGTGGGGCGGCGCACGGGGCGTGCGGAGCTGGATGAGCACGCTGAGGGGGTGCATTCCAGCGAAATAGAAGTGGATCTAAAACCTTCTGAGCGCAGCCGTGATGAAATTATGGCGGATATTCGCCAGCGTCTGACTGTGCTTCCTGCGAGTGTGAGCATCGGGCAGCCGATTTCGCACCGGCTGGATCATCTGCTATCGGGCGTGCGGGCGCAGATCGCGCTGAAAATTTATGGCGATGATCTGGATACGCTGCGTGGTTTGGCAGATGGGTTGCAGCAGAAAATGGCGAGAATTCCTGGGCTTGTGGATCTGCAGGTTGAAAAGCAGGTGTTGATTCCGCAGCAGCAGGTGCATCTTGATTATTCACGGGCAGCGAGCTTAGGCGTTACGCCAGGTGCAATTGTGCAAGCCTTGGAAACACTGGTTGCCGGTGCCACGCTGGGCGAGGTGATGGATGGGCAGCAGCGCTTTGAAATTGTGCTGCGCGTTGCCGATGCGGATCGCACTTTGCAGGGCCTTTCGCGCTTATTGATTGAAACGCCCAATGGCCGCGTTCCGCTCTCTCAAGTGGCCGACATTGAGGATGCGGTAGGCCCGAACCAGATCAGTCGTGATAACGGGCAAAGGCGCATTGTAATTTCGGCGAACAGCGATGGCCGCGATCTTGCCGCGTTGGTGGAGGAAATTCGGGAGTTGCTAGATCAGACATCGCTCCCACCGAGGTATTCGTTCTCGTTGGAAGGTCAGTTTCAGGCACAAGAGGAGGCGACTCGTGTGATTGCAGGATTAGCGCTCATTTCGCTCGCCCTGATCTGGCTTGTGCTCTATAGCCGCTACAAATCCACACGCTTGGCGTTAATGATCATGGGCAACATACCGATGGCGTTAGTGGGAAGTGTGGTCGCGCTCAAAATCACTGGTAATGCGCTTTCTGTAGCGAGCCTGATTGGCTTTATTACGCTGGCCGGTATCAGTACCCGCAACGGGATTCTGAAGATCAGCCATTACATTCACCTTGCGCGTTTTGAAGGTGAAACCTTCGGCAAGGAAATGGTGATTCGCGGCAGTCTGGAACGCTTAGTCCCGGTATTGATGACGGCGCTAGTCGCCGCGTTTGCCTTGCTTCCTCTGCTGTTTGAGGCAAGCGCGCCCGGCAAGGAAATTCTTTATCCGGTTGCGGTGGTGATTTTTGGTGGCCTGATCAGCTCCACATTGCTGGATACGGTGGTTACACCCGTCATGTTTTATCTGTGGGGTGAGAAGCCCCTGTTGGCATGTTTACAAGATCAAGATTCAAATCACTGAGGAGTAGATTTATGAAAAGCTCACGTCTTTTTGCAATGGTTGCAGGGGTTAGCGTTTCCGCCCTGCTGTCTGCGGGTTTAGCGTATGCGCACAGCAATGAATATCTCGCGACCATTACTGGGCCGCATGGTGGCATGGTGCGTATGGTAGGGCCTTCACACTTTGAGCTGGTGGTGACGCCGGCGGCTTTGCAGGTCTATGTGACGGACCATGGCGATAACGCGCGTTCTGTGGAAGGCGCAACCGGCAGCGTGATGATGCTAAGCGGAAAATCCAAACAGCAAATTGAATTGCAGCCAAAAGGCGGTAATCTAATGGAAGGCGCGGGGAGTTTTTCTGCAGACCAGACTTTTAAGGCCGTGGTAAAAATTCATCTTGCGGGCCAGCAGGTGGGGCAGGTGATGTTTGATTCCAGCGCTAAGGTAAGCCTGCAGGAAGGAGCGGCGATGTCAGGCGCAGATCATCATCACGGTTCACATTAAGGTTTTGCATTGAATACCTCCATCACAAGCAGGATTAGCCTACTGTTTTCCACTCTGGCGGTGCTTGTTCTGCTGGCGATGGGGTACGTAATTAACGCCTCGGTGGAGCATCATTTTGAAGTGCAAGATCGTATGGCATTGGAGGGTAAGCTTGCCCTCTTACAGCATTTGCTGGCGGAACCAAGTTTGGATGTCGCGTCGAATCTCTCTTTACATGAGCGCATTGACGATGCGCTCGTTGGGCACCATGAATTGGTTTTAAGGCTAGAAGCAACGAACGGCACGCTGGTTTTTGAATCCTCTCATGCGCCGCCAAACGCCTTCCTAGAAGGGGTTTTTGAGCCCTATAGTGAAGGCGCTTTCCAGCTTCATGATCTTTCGTTGGAACATCATCGGTTTCGCGCAGTGATGGTGTTGATAAGTGCGCCGGTCAGCGGAGAGAATTATCGGGTTTTTCTGGCGATTGATCGCAGCATTCACGATACGTTTCTGGAGAATTTTCATCAGCAATTGATTGCGGTCGGAGCGTTGGGGCTTGCGTTGATCTGCCTGTTTGGGTGGCTCGCAACCCGCCATGGATTACGCCCTTTGACAAGTATGGCACAGGTGGCGGAGGGAATTTCTGCGCAGAAAATTCAGGCGCGTCTGCCGATGAGGCACCTGCCTGCCGAGCTGCATTCGCTTGGAAATTCGTTCAATGAAATGCTAGATAGGCTCGAAGCTGCGTTGGCTCGCCTGAATGATTTTTCGAGCGATATTGCCCACGAGCTTCGCACGCCGATTACCAATCTGATGACGCAGGTGCAAGTGTCGCTCTCGCGCGATCGCAGTGCAGAAGAATATCGGGAAGTACTCTATTCCAGCATGGAGGAATATGAACGCCTCGCCGCCATGATCAGCGATATGCTGTTTTTGGCGAAATCGGATAACGACCAGATTGTGCCGCGCCAAGAGGCGCTGGACCTGCGCCGTGAAGTCGATGCGCTTTTTGAATTTTATGAACCGCTCGCCTCGGAGCGCGGGCTGCAGCTGGCCTGTACGGGTGAGGCAAAGCTGTGGGGGGGTCGCCTGATGTTGCAACGTGCCATCGGCAATTTGCTTTCCAACGCCGTTCGCTATGCCTACGCAGATAGCGTGATTGAAGTTTTGCTGCGGCAAGCGGGCGCGAGTGTGAGCATTGAGTTAAGCAATCAAGGGGATACGATTCCACCCGAAACCCTCTCCCAGCTTTTCTCGCGCTTTTATCGTGCCGATGCGGCGCGCCATCGAAGCGACGAGGGGGCAGGGCTTGGGCTGGCGATCACGCGCTCGATTGTGCTGGCCCATCGCGGTTCGATTACGGTTCGCTCCGAACAGGGGGTGACCCGATTTGAGATTTTACTGCCAAGCGGCGGTTGAGTCGTCGCAGTTTTTCTTGAGATTTTTTAGCTGCGTTGCAAGGCGAAGTTTCTGGTATTGTTGAAAGGATGTTCACCCACCAAGGATTAGGGATCCGTGTTATGACCGCTGCTGATTATTGTTTACTGGCTGCAGGCGTTTTTTTTATGACGGGCCTGCTTACCGGCGTCTGGAAATACCGCAAGATGATGACTTCAGTGGATACGCTGGCGCCTGTGTATGTGGACATTGCTCACCGAGCAAGCTTGATGTATTCCTTTGCCGCAATCTTAATGCGTGAGTTTGTCCCCTATTCTCCGTTGGGTGAGACCGCTACAAGTTGGGCGGTAGGCATCCCACTGTTGTTTTTTGGCTCTGCGATCATCACCTATATTACCCACGGTTTTTTGCAGGATACCGAGAATCAATTGGCGCGGCCCCATGTGCTTGGCTCGGGCCACTTGCCGGGATTTTTGGTGCAGGGATATATGGTTGCGTTGATTGTGGGTGAGATTGGTGGGTTTGCGGTGCTGTTTTGGGGATTTTTGAAGGCGGTGCTGTAGCGTCGTTACTGAGACTTTTTTGTGGCTTTAGAAATTAAAACTTTGCCGGAACACTTGCCTTGGGATGCAAGATCAACCCTGTTTGCGAACGGAAACCATACGTTTGTAGGCTTGGACTGGCCTGAAGGAGTGAGCGCGGCCTATCAAACACGCTTGCTTTGGCGGCCTGCGCTTGCGCCGACATTGACGCTAGAACGCGACTACGCACAAGATGGGGATTTTGAGCGCTATCGCAGCGCTTATCGCCGCCAGCTCGCCGCGCATCCGGAATACTGGCAACCTCTCTTGGGCAACTTGGGGGCGCTGACCCTGTGGACGGTTCAGCGCGACCTTGCTCACTCCCATGTCAGCCTGTTGGCGGATTGGCTGGAAGATGAATATGCAGAACAAGAGCCCCCCAGCTCTCCCGTCTGCTACCGTGATTTGCCCCCGTAGCCCCGCTACCCACCCTTAATGAATAAGCTTCGAACGCCAAGATTCGAGCTTAGCCCGATCAATGCGATCGACCATCGTTGAGGCAAACTCAAGATTACGATCCAGCACGAGATTGACTACATTCGCGACAAAAGCCGGATCAAGGCGCCCAACCAGATCGGCTGAAAATTCCGGGTGCTTGTGTACGCTGCGATTGACCGCGTCGGCAATCAAGTCGGTACTTAAGGTGCTGATCAGGTTGGGCACGAGGTCAGGGTTTTCGCGCAGCGCGCCGTTTACGACTCGCCCAATCTCATGAAAATCCAGCCCTTTTACAATCCCCGCAACGAATTCTGGATTGCTGCGCAGCACATCGTTGGCGAGTTTTGCGATCAGCTTGGTATCCATGTGGGAGACAAGCTGGGGAACAAAATTGGGCCGTTCTTTGAGGGTGTCGGTGACGGATTTTACAAGGACTTCAACGTCGGATTCCTTGATTAGGCTCTTGGCGATACCAATGATCCAGTTGGTAATTCTACCCATGATACTTCCCTCTGTTTGTCGTCGTTGTTATGGCATAAGCGTATGTTTTTTCAGGCGATTGTCTTTTTTCAAACTATTGTCTTTACGCGGGCGTGACCGGATAATACGGGCGTGTGAACCTATAGTCAGGCGCTGCCGATCCTTGTTGGGCGACGGATGATATCGCACATTTCGAACTGCGACGCGCCTAGCGATGAAACGGTTTTGCGCAGTGTAACGTGTGGAGCCGTTTTGCAATATCGGTTGTCGCACAATTTTCAATCAAGGTTGCGAGAAGGCGGCTACTTTTAGCGTTCGGCTTAACAGTTACTGGTTGCCAACACCGCTACTGGTCGCCAACACAGTTTGGGCGGGCGGCAGAGCCAACCCAATCGAAGAAAATTTACCGTACGATGATCCGGTTTTTATCACGCTTTTAACCCTAATCCATAGGCTTTTAATCCTAATCCGTAGGCTTTTAATCCTAATCCATAGGAGGATACCCATGAGTACAGCCATTCCCTACCGCAATAGCAATGGTCGCGTGGCCATCGTTGATGCTGTGCGTACCCCGTTTGCGCGGATTGCCACTGCGTATCGCGATCTCAACGCCATTGATTTGGGCGTATTGGTCGTCAAGGAGTTGATTGAGCGTAACCAGTTGAACGCAGAGGATGTGCAACAGCTTGTTTTCGGGATGACGGTGATGATCCCCGAAGCGCCGTTTATTGCGCGCGAGATTGCGCTGCAAGCCGGATATCCAAAGATGGATGCTTATTCTATCACCCGCGCCTGCGCCACCAGTTTTCAGACCACGGCGAGCCTCGCAGACAACATCCTTGCAGGTTACACCGACATTGGTATTGCTGGCGGCACCGACTCTACCAGCAGCGTGCGCATCCCGCTTTCGTCCAAGCTTAGCTCCACGCTGCGCGATGTGAACTTTGCCAAGACCACTCAAGACAAGCTGAAGCTGTTGGCGCAACTCAAGCCTAAAGACGTACTTCCGCAACGGCCGTCGATTACTGAGTATTCAGTCGGTGAGACTATGGGCGAGAGCTGCGAAAAAATGGTGAAAAAGTGGGGCGTTACTCGTGCAGAGCAAGACGATCTTGCCCATGCATCCCACTCCAACGCGGCTCGCGCGTGGGCGGAAGGCCGAATGGACAAGCAAGTCATGGAAGTTCATCTGCCGGATGGCAAGACCTTCCGCGAAGACAACCTGATCCGCAGAAATTCCGAGCGCGGCAGCTACGACAAGCTGAAGCCTGTGTATGACACCACCTCTGGCAAAGGCTCCGTTACCGCCGGAAACAGCAGCCCGCTCACCGATGGCGCCGGCGCGCTTCTTCTGATGAGCGAAGCCCGCGCCCATGCGTTGGGCTACAAGCCCCTTGGCTATATCCGCTCCTACGCATTTGCTGCACGTACTCCGCGCGACGATTTGTTGATGGGGCCTGTGTTGGCTGCTCCGATGGCTCTGGAGCGTGCAGGCATTACCTTGGCTGATTTGACCTTGGTGGATATGCATGAGGCATTCGCCGGTCAGGTGGCGTGCAACCTGCGTGGCTTGAACGATGCGGAATACCTGAAACAAAATCTGGGCCGCGAGATGCCGACGGGCGAGATTGATCGCAGCATCCTAAACGTAAACGGCGGTTCTGTTGCCTACGGCCATCCCTTCGGCGCGACGGGCGCACGCGTAATCATGCAGATTCTGTACGAACTGCAACGTCGCGGCGGCGGCTTGGGCCTAACCACAGCATGCGCTGCGGGCGGCATTGGTGCGGCAATGGTATTGGAAAGCGCGTAACGTAACAGGGGCGCGCTCGCTTTGGCGTGCCCCTACTTTTGTTGCACCCGTTTTGAAATTTGCCCGCGCTGCCTAGATCGCGCGCTGCCTAAATCGGTTGATCCAGCAGCTGTAGCGCCTGAGCGTTGGGAATGGGCGGCGGGAGTAATTCCCGCGGCAAGGGAGGCGGCACGCGGCCAGTGCTGGCACCGTTTGGGCGGGAAAGAGAGCTGCGAGCGGGCGTTTGGCCGGCGGGCTTTGCGTTGTTGGCTTCCGCCTCGGTGCGTCGCTCAATGGGGCGATCGACTTGACGTACAAAACGACTGCCATCACCACGCTTGCCGAAGGTATAGATCTCAGCAGCCCCGCTGTTTGCTGTGAGCAGCAGCGCCGATCCTGCAATCGCTAATGTTATGAGCCATCGCCGTTGCATGGAGAACCCCCCTAACAAACGCCCCTCACAAACGTTACCCTGCAGACAACGCTATCATCCAGACAAATCTTACCCCGCATTCTACCGAGATGCAGCATTGCTGCCAACGAGATGCGGTCGGCAATCCCAATCGCTGTGAACGTGGTCACTGTTTTGTGCAGAGAGGGCAGGCGCAGGTCTAGGCGAGGCGTGACAAAAGCCCATCCCAAACCGCCGAATAGTGCGGATCTGAAGGCTGGCTTTTTTCGGTGTCGAATTCAAAAACAGAGCTGAGTTCATCGTCTTGCAGCGGCTCGTAGTGTCGAATCTGTTGGCGTAGCACCTCAATGGTGGCATCCGACGCGTCGGTTCCTTGCCGTTGCCGCTCCCGAATGCGCGATTCCAGCACTGGTGTAGGTGCGTTAAAGTGGAGAATCGTAAAGGGGGCCTCAAGCGCCTGCGCGACTTCTCGAAAACCGTTGCGCTGCCAACGCTGCAAGTGAGTGGCGTCAACGATTACCGGAAATCCTGCGTTCAAAAGAGCGGCTGCTTGTTCTTGCAGGTAGGCGTAGGTCGCGCGCGTCACAGAGGGCGCATACAGTTGAGTCGAAGTGTGCGTGCCCTCTGTGCTTGATTTTTCGGCATTATTTTCTTTCACGAGATCGGCAAATATGCGCTTGCGTTCAACGTCGGAGCGTAGGCGGATGGCGCCTAGGCGTTTTACCAGTGCGTGGGTGTGAGTGGTTTTGCCGCTGCCCGAAAACCCGTGGGTAATTAGGAGGCAGGGCTTGCGGGTAAATGCATATTGCCAAGCTTTGTGGAGATAGTGGCTGGCGGATTGCCGTAAGGAGTTTAGGTGCACATCGTTTGCGATCTTAGATTTGGAAAGAGCTAATTTTTGATTTCGCTGTAGCCAAGCCACTTTGGCGCGAACCATTGCTCGATAGGCGAGATAATAGGGCAGTAGTTGAGCGCCGGCGTAGTCGCCACTACGCTCTAAATAGTCATTGATCAGCCAGTGGGCGAGGTCGGGGCGCTGGTGGTGGTCGAGATCCATTGCTAAAAATGCAAGTTCGCTGATTACGTCGATCCAGCGCAATTCTGGGTTAAATTCGATGCAGTCAAAAAGCTGCACGACGCTGCCCTCCAGCAAAATATTGCCTAAATGCAGATCGCCATGGCATTCGCGCACGAAGCCAGTTTCTTTGCGGCTTGAAAATAGCGGGCTGAGCATTTTGTGCTGGCGGTCAAGCCAAGATTGGTAGGCGAGCAGCTCCGAACGATCCGTTTGATCCTCGCTGGACGCACCGAGTGCAGGAAGGATTTCGGCGATATTTTCCTCGCTATAACGACGAATGCAAGTGGGTGTGCCGAAGTTGGAATTTTTCTCCGCAGCATGGATCGCTTGATGGAAAGTGTGCAGTGTACGGGAAATGAGGGTGATTTCATCTTGTTCGAGTGCCCCATGCGCAAGGCGTTGATCAAGCAGATCACTTTGCTTGAAGCGCCGCATTTTTACGGCATACTCGAAGGCTTGCGCTTGTGCGTTGTGCTCCTCAAGTTTGGGTTGTAGAGGCGAACCGGTAATCGCGCATAAACCCAGATAAAGTCCGTGGGTTTGGCGCTGGTTGAGGCGCAGCTCTTCCTCGCAATAGTGCTTGCGAAGCGCAAGCGTGGAGAAATCCAGAAATTCGAGCTTGAGTGGCTTTTTGATTTTATAAGCGAAATCGCCTGCCAGTAAAACCCATGAAATATGAGTTTCGATCAACTCCATTTGCTCTATGGAATCTGAATGGCGCTCCGCCTGCAATAGCGCTTGGATCAACGGGGGGTGGTGATTGCGTTCCATCCGATGGCTTCTCAGTAGAGAGAAGGGAGATTGCTTTCAGGGTAGCGATTCCGTTTCAAGGCTTCAAGCAGTGAAGACGTATTCCCGTGCTGGGTGTGGGCTTGTGCGCAGGGTGTCTCATTGAGCTGCATTTATGTTTTTGGAGACTTTCTAATGGACATGCCCGCCCGAATCGCGCCCACCCCTGATCTGCCGTTACGTCTTGCTTTGCAGCGCGCACCCTTGCTGGGCCCGGCAACGTTCCGTGATCTGCGGGCCGCATTTGGCGCACCGGAAGATTGGCATCGTGTTTCGGACAATGCGCTGCGGAGCGTCGTAAGCCGCCACCAGTGGCCGGTGCTGGCAAATTTACTAGCCTCTTCTGCGGGTGATCAGCCGGGGGTTGCGCGTGATTTGGCGTGGCTTGCCGAAGATCGCCACTATGTGGTGTGTATCGATGATGCCGCTTATCCGGTGTTGCTTCGTCAGGTGCGAGATGCGCCGCCCCTGCTTTTTGTGCACGGAGAGCTTGCCTCTTTGCGGATGCCCCAATTGGCGGTGGTGGGCACGCGCCATCCAACGCGAGCGGGCCTAAAAGACTGCGCCAGCTTTTCCAAGCATTTGGTGGGGCGGGGGTTGGCCATCACGAGCGGGCTTGCTTTGGGGGTGGACGGCGCGGCGCACTTTGCTGCGTTGGATGCCGGTGGCGTGACCTTGGCAGTTTTGGCGCACGGGATGCATCAAATTTATCCAGCGCGTCATCGGGTACTGGCATCGCGTATTGCCGAAACCGGCGCGCTGATCAGCGAGTTTCCTGTGGGGGTTGAGGCGCAGCCAGAGTACTTTCCACGCCGCAATCGTATTATTAGCGGGATGTCGCTGGGGGTGTTGGTGGTGGAGGCTGCGATTCGCAGCGGATCGCTGATCACGGCAAGAGAGGCAATGGAGCAGGGGCGAGAGGTTTTTGCGATTCCCGGTTCCATTCATAGCCCTTTGGCGCGGGGTTGCCATCATCTGATTCGTCAAGGTGCGAAGCTTGTAGAAACGGGCGAGGATATTGTTGAGGATCTGGGGCCACTGTTAAGCATGGTGCTTCCGGGATTGAGTGCGTTTGTGCGGGAGACGGCGAGTGCTCTTGAGGCTTCTGAAGGCAAGTTGCGGCGTGCAAAGGAGCTTGCCGCAGAACCTGAAACAGAAGATCTTTTTACGACGGCTGAAGCCCACACGCCAAAGGGGCTGCAAGCTACTACGAAACCATCCGAAAACCACGATACGCCGGAGGGGCGTATTCTTGCACTGCTGTATGCAGAACCGCATTCCGTTGATGATCTGGTGGAGCGTACCGAGCTCGGTACAGCAGAAATCAATGCGACCCTAATGATGTTGGAGCTGGAAGGAAGAATTGTGCAGATGAGTGGCGTATATCAAGCGATCGCCTAGCGTTTTATTCTGGTTTTTGTTCCAAAGCTGGCGCCACGAGCGGTAAATCTAGAATAAAGCAGCTTCCCTTGCCGACGTCGCTCTGTACTTCGACTTTGCCCCCCAAAATTCCCGTGACCAGATTGTAGGTAATGTGTAGGCCGAGCCCTGAGCCGCCGTGGCCAAGTTTGGTGGTAAAAAAAGGGTCAAAGATTTTCCTCATGTTTTCAGGCGAAATTCCGATGCCGTTATCGGATACGTTCAAGCGCATCCAGCCTGACCTGATAAGCTCTGCGTTGAGTGAAATACGGTTTGATGCGCCACCTTCATCGCTGCGACCATTGGGTGCTTTTCCTTCAAATGCGTGAACGAGCGCGTTATTGATCAGATTGATAAGCACCTGCCCCAAAGGGCCAGGAAAACTATCAAGATGGAGATCCTCTGGCACTTGGTCGATGAGTTGGATGGTGGTTTTTCGAAGGCTGGGGTGTAGCGCTAGTGCGATTTCGTGAGTGAGACCTTTTAAGCTGAATTCACGACGCTGGTAGCTGGTTTGGTCTACGGCCAATTGCTTAAAGCTACGAATAAGTTCGGCGGCGCGCTCCAGATTGCGCTCTATAATTGCGCTGCTTTCTGCTACTTCGCTGACAAATTCGCTGAGCGCGGTGCGTGTTAAACCCGATTCAATTTTCTGCCGAAAATTATTCTGGTTCTGATTGAGTGCGCTGGCGAGCATCACTGCATTGCCAATGGGGGTGTTGAGCTCGTGGGCGATACCGGCGACGAGGGCGCCGAGGGAGGCTAGTTTTTCGTTCTGTATCAACTCATTTTGGGTTCTTTGCAGTGTGGTGAGCGCATTTTGAAGTTCGGTTGTGCGCTTCTCAACGCGTAACTCTAAGGTCGCGTTGAGTTCCCGAATTTGTTGTTCTTGACGTTTTCTCTCGGTGATGTCGATTTCGATTCCGTCAAAAATGATATGGCCGTCGGAAAGCCGTTTCGGCGATGAAATTACCATGAACCAGCGTTGGCTTCCGTCGGGCATAATGGAGCTTATTTCTATACGGAACTCCTTCATCTGTTGAATACAGAGCGCTTCTTTGTCAGCAACGATTTGCTGATATTCTGGCAATGCTTGTTTGTATAGGATAGAGGAATCTGCTAATACGTCCTTGACGCTCACCTGATGAATTCGCTCAATTCCTTCGCTCAGATAACGAAAGTGGCGGGTTTCTCCATGCTTGCCGCAGTCGATCTGGTAGAGGGCGCAGTCTGGCAGGTTGTCGCTGATTCGCTTTAGGCGCTCTTGGTTTTCTTCAAGGCTTTGTTGGGCTTCGATCAGCGACGTAATGTTGATATGGGTGCCTAGGGTTTTGTCGGTGAATCTGCCGTTCGCGTCGCGTAGTGTTCGTCCTTTGGACAGAATCCACACCCAACCTCCCTGTGCGTTGCGCATGCGGAAGGTGTTTTCATATAAAGAGGTTTTCTCGCCCGCAAGATAGCGAGCAAACGCCTCTGTGGCTTGATCCTTGTCGCCCGGATGCAGGAGTGTGGCCCATGTGTTTTCGAGGTTTGGTTTGCCAGTAAGATCAAAGTTCGCGGGCGATAAACCCAGCATGCTGAAGTACTCATGGCTGCACCAGAGGTACTGGGCTTTCGCATCCCACTCCCATACGCCGGTATCAGAGACTTTTGCAAGGGCAATAAAGCGCTCACTTTCTCGGCGCAAATCTTCTTGCGCTTGTTTACGAGCGCTGATGTCTTGGCGTGCGCCCATAAATTTTAAGGGCGCGCCCAGTGCGTCGCGCTCGGTGACGCGCCCGCTATCCTCTACCCAAACCCAATGGCCATCTTTGTGGCGCGCACGGCTTTCTGTATGGAAGCGTTCTGTTTCGCCGCATAGGTGAGCGCGCAGGCGCGCGGTGATCATGGGCGCGTCGTCGGGGTGCGCAAGCTTTAAAGGCGTTTTGCTGGTGATGGGGGCCATCTCATCAAGCCGGTAGCCGATGATCTCCGCCCAGCGTTCATCCAGAATAAATTGATCGCTGCTAGTGTCCCACTCCCATGTTCCGCAATGAATGGCATCAACAATGCTTTCTAGTCGCGTTCGTTCGTATGCAATTTCTTTTGCGAGCTCGCGAGTCGGTGCGGCAAAATGACGGCTCATTCTTAGCGTTACAATGATGCCAATGAAAGCTAAAAAAAACAGCAGAAATGCTGTATAGAGCAAGCCGTGGTAGAGAGATTTTTCGATCGAACTTTCCGAAATACCAACGAGTAAAACGCCTTGAGTTTGATTGTTGAAACCCCCGTAGTACATCACGCCGATTTCCCGTACGATCCCCAAATTGGCGATGGAAAGTTTGCGCACGCGGATTGTTGTGCTTTCGCTTAAAAGCGGCTTGATATGTTCAAGCTCTTGATTTGAAGCTGGAAGCCCGTTCTCGCTGCTCGTGCTGCTGGCGATGATCACGCCGTGGGTGTCAATCAAACGAATATAGGCAATGTCGTCCTCATCTTTTTGCAATTTTTCGATGAGTAAGCGCGCCTGATATTTTCCTGCAAAACTTACACGGCTTAAGGCATCTGCGAGCACTTCCGTGGTGAGCGTGGCCAGTCTGCTTTGCTCGCGATCCATTGCAGTACGCAAGTATCCGCTGGCTGCAACAAGAGCCACCAGCATTAAGCTCGTGATTAGAAGCCCAAAACTAAGCGCCATGCTCCGGTCGATGTGGGAAAAATCTTGGGGCTGTAATCGCAAGCTGGCATTGGCCATCACGGTGCCTCCACCAATCTGTTTTGCCAGAGCGGTGTGCGAGAAGGCCAAGGCTTTTGAAACGCTGCGGGAATTGGCCCCGCCCAGCCGGGATAGCGCGTTAAGGTTTGGGTTGTGATGGGGAAGCTGGGAATCAGAATTTGAGGACTTACTTTCTTACCTAGTAGCACTTGGTAAGTGGTTCGCATGGCGGTTGCGCCCAGTGGGCCACAAAATTGGGCGCTGTCGATGCGTGTAAGCCGCTTGGCTTTTATATTCGCAACGGATGCAGGGTCGCCATCCACGGTGGCGACTACAATCTCGGTGCGGCCCGCAGCGGCAAGGATGTCTACCACGCTTAAGCCGCCGCCGTCGTTTACTGTAAAGATTGCATCAATACTCCCCTTATCAGGAAATTGCTTCAGAATTGCGTGAGCAGCGCGAGCACCCTCCTCAGGTTGCACTGCCTGGAAGCTGGCAAGGATTCTGTACGCTTGGCCACGCTCCTGAAGCGCATCTAAAAAGCCATTAAGCCTTTCTACCGTTGAGGATACAGAGGGATATTCCACTAGCACGAGTTGCATAGGTTTTTCATCAGGGAAAAGCGATGCCAAATACTCTCCACCCAGCCGCCCTGCTTGATCGTTATTCGAGGTAATAAAGGAAGCTAGCGTACCCTCAGAAATGTATTGGTCATACGCAATCACCGGAATGCCGGCGCGGTTTGCCGCAATCAATGGCCCTGCGAGTGCCGCGTTATCTGTAGGCTGCACGATGATGGCATCGGGCTTGGTTGCAACAAGCTGAACCATTTGCTGAATCTGGTTCTCAATCCCTTGGGGGCCATCGCCTGCAATTTTGCTGGTGAGAACAATGGGCCTTTTGCCAGTCGATTTTGCTTCTCGGTTGATTTTTTCTGCCTCTTCTTCCAAGCCTTTGCGCATGGCGATTTGCCCAGCAATGGTGTTGGACCAATACAGCACGCCAATACTCCACGGTGTTTTTGCTTGAGCATCTGTTTGTGCATAAGCATTTAGACTTAGAAGGGCAAGCAAAAGTAGAGGGGTAAAAAATCTCATGGCGGGGTCAGCGAAAGTTGGCTAACCAAAGTGCGAATTCTGCTTCGGGTAGGGGTTTTGAGAAAAAATAGCCTTGGCCGTCATCGCAACCTTCTTTTACTAACAGATCAAGCTGCGCCTGAGTTTCGATGCCTTCGGCAATCGTGTTCAGATTCAAGTGGCCGGCCATTGCAAGAATAGTGCGTACCATATTGAAATCGTCCGAGGCATCGCCACTGACAAAGCTCCGGTCAATTTTGAGTCGATCAAGATGCATGTGTTGCAATACGTTAAGGGAGGAATAGCCGGTGCCAAAATCGTCCATGGATAGGTGAATGTTGGCAGTGCGCAGCATTTCGATGCGCGCTTGCAAAAGCTCTAGGTTTTCAATGGCAATCGACTCCGTCAGCTCGATTTCGACGTGGTGTCCTGGAACGCCAGCCTCATCGAGTGCGGCGAGCATCTTGGCAACGAAATTTGGTTCAGAGAATTGAACATGGGATACGTTAATCGCTACTTTGAAATCATCGGCAAATTTGCCTTCTAGACGTTTTCGCCACCGTAATGCGGTTTTCGTCACCCAATCGCCAATTGGAACCATCAGCCCAGAGCGCTCAGCGATGGGTATGAACGTATCGGGTGAAATGAATTTCCCATTTGTCGCCTTCCACCGCAATAAACATTCTGCGCCGATAACTGCGCGATCTTTGAGCCGTACAAATGGTTGATAATACAGTTCGAGCGTGTGCGCAGAGACGGCATTACGCAGATCGTTAAGCATCTTAATTCGATCGCGTGCCGCTGCGCTTTGAGCTTCTTTGAAGTAAATTGCCTTTCCTCGTGCGTGGCGTTTTGCCTGCTTTAGCGCAGCGCCGGCATTTTTCAGGAGTTCAACGCCCAAAGCGTCACTTCCTGTCAGTAGTACTAGGCCAGAAGTTGCAGACAGCCGCAGCGCTTCCTGCCCAAAAATTAAAAAGGGTTCGGCGAAAATCTTTGCGATACTTTTTGGGTGCACTTGTGTGGCAGATCCGTAAAGTGCAAACAAATCACTGCTCAACCGCGCAACGAATGTGGCTTCGCTAAAACTTGTGCGCAAACGTGCAGCAACCGCTTTTAATACTTCATCGCCAAAGCGATCGTCCAGAATGCTATTGATGTCGGAAAAGCTGTCGATGTCTAAAAGTGCAAGGCACTGGCCTTGAACCGGGTCGTTTTCTAGGGCCGAAATCAGCGCATTGCGGTTTGGTAAGCCTACAAGGCTGTCGTTATAAGCGAGTTCGCTGATGGTTAAGTAGAGTTGGAGGTTTTCAAAGGCGCCCGAAATATTGCTACAGAATACTTCAAGCAATCGTCTTTCAAGAAGTTCGAGCGGCTGTGCCGTTTGTACGTAGGCTGCGAGTGCCTGATCGTCTGCGCCGCGAAAATACAAGCAGGCGCCTTGCTCGTAGAGGTGTTGACGCGAGGTGAGGCTTTTTTCCAAAAGCGCTTTGACCGATGCATCCGGGAGATTTTCCAGCGGCAGGCCGATCCACTTGCTGTACTTGCCGGCGGCGGCCAGCACATAAGGGCTGTGCTCGGGTTCGTGCATGGCGGCACATACGAGGCATTCGGCGTCTACTTTTAGTAAGGCGCAAATCTGTGTTGCAATCCCTGTGGCAAATTTTTGGAGTCCAATGGGCTTACTCAGTTCTCCGGCGGCCGCAAGAATCTGCTCCAAACCTTGGCGGTTGGCTTCGAGCTGATGGATTTGTTCAAATGAGCGGATGGCAATGGTTAGGCTGGTAAAGAGGCGTGCTTGGGTGAGCTCGGTCTTGGTGCGATAATCGTTGATGTCATACTCAGCAATCGTGCTCAACTCCGGTGCATAGCCTGGCTGCCCAGTCCGCAGAATCAGGCGTAAAGCCTGATTGTTGAGCGTTTCGCGAATGTAGCGCACTAGTTCAAGGCCAGCGCGGTCGGTTTCCATTACTACGTCAATAATTGCGACTGCAAAATTGCCGTAATCCGCCAACATTGCGCGCGCTTCTGCAGCGCTGTATGCGTGACTGAAGCGGAGGGGGCGCCCTTCGATGGTGAGGTTCTTTAGAGCAAGCTTGGTGGCGGTGTGAACGTCGGGCTCATCATCGACCAGCAGAATCTGCCAGCATGGAGCGAGGTTGTGCGCAGGCTGCTCTTGTTCCTCAACAAAATGCAGCATATCGCCGTCATTTTCCATGGATGTATCCCTTCTTGTGTATCAATTGAGTTTAGGTGCCCCCTGTGGGTTTTGCAAAGCGGTTCGGCCGCGCAGGTAGTCTTCAAGCGGTCGAATGGAAAGTGGCTTGCTGTAGAAATAGCCCTGTATCAGCTCGCAGTCCATCTGGCGCAATAATTCAAGTTGTGCCTCTTCTTCGACACCCTCCGCCACGACGGTAAGCCCCATGCGTTTGGCTAGCATGATCAACCCGGCGCATAGGTCGGCTTCGCGCGCGTCCTTTGCAATGTTGGTGATGAATGCTTTGTCCAGCTTAAGGCAATCAACCGGTAGTTGTTTTAGATACGAGAAGGAGGAAAAACCAGTGCCAAAGTCATCAATGGCCAAGCTCACGCCTAGGGCACGCAGCTGATGCAGGTAGGCGATGGCACGTTCGGGATTGTCCATCATTAAGCTTTCGGTGACTTCCAGCTCTAGGCTTTTGGCCGGCACACCATAACGCTGCAGCTGGTCAGCAATGAAGCTTACCAACTTGTCGTCGCGCAGTTGGTGGGCGGAGAGATTCACCGCGATTTTCAGCCCATCTAGCGAGGTGCCGCGCCAAGCTGCTAGTTGGCGGCAGGCTGTGGTGATCGCCCAACCGCCCAGCGCGTTGATCAGGCCCAGCTGTTCGGCCAAGGGGATGAACTGTAGCGGTGAGACCATGCCCTCTGGGCGCGGCCAGCGTAGTAAGGCTTCAACTCCTACTGCTTGGCCACTGAGGAGCTGTATCTTGGGTTGGTAATGGAGTTCGAAAGCCTGATCCGGTTCGACTATGGCGGCGCGCAGGGCGTGTTCCAAATGGGCACGCTCCTGAACCCGTTGCCCCAATTCAGGCGAATAAAAGCAGACTTGATTGCGCCCCAGTGCCTTCGCTTGGTACAGGGCGGCTTCTGCGTGGCTCAAAAGCTGCTGTTGTGCCTGACTGTCGAGGGGGTAGAGGCTCACTCCGATGCTGGCGGTGAGGTGAAAGAGTTGTTCGCCAATTTGGAGCGGCAGTGCCAGAGTTTGAGTCAGGCATGACGCCATTTGCGCCACTTGTGCGCCAGAGTCGGCGTTGGGGATTTCCAGCAGCAGCGCATAGCGGTTGGCGCCGAAGCGGGCGATGGTGTTGCGTAGCTGCTGGGCGGCTGGGCACTGTTCCAGCCGAAGTGCGACTTGGCGTAGCAGAGTGTCGCCGGTAGCTTGGCCATGAGCGCTGTTAATGTATTTGAAATCGTCGAGGTCTAGGAGGATGACTGCCCAAGTAGTGTCTTCCGCCGTTAGGGCTTGCTGTAAGCGGCTCTCGAATAGAGACCGATTGGCGAGGCCGGTCAATTCGTCTGTCGTCTGCTGGCGGTGCAGGCGTTCTTGTAGCTCCAGCAATTCACTGATGTCCGTGGCCACGCCGACGAGGGTAGGTGGCTGGCCAGGGTTGAGCAGGGGAAGTTTGGAAGACCAGAAATGGCGCAAGACTCCGTCGGCACCGCGGATTGCTTCTTGGCAGGCGCGCGGCTGGCCACTTTGGAGGATCTCTTGGTCGGTTGCCATTAGTGCGCGGGCGATTTCCTCTGGCAGGAGTTCGAGATCGGTGTGGCCTAGAATTTCGGCTTCTGTGCGCCCGTAGAGCCTGACGACGGGGCGATTCGCATACAGAAAGCGGCCGTTTGCATCTTTCTGGAATATGTGGGCATCAATGTGGTTGAGGAAGAGATCAAGGAGCCGATTCTGCTCTAGCGCCGCGCTATGCGGCGCTCGATTGCTGGCATCAATGCTTACACCAATGAGCCCCACCACTTGCCCCAGCGTGTCGCGCCAAGGTAGTTTGAGGCTCAAAAAACTTCGGAATTCCTGCTGCTGTTTGTGCCAGCATTTTTCCTCGCCCACCCACGCTAGGCCGTCGATTAGCACTTGGCGATCGTGCTCGGTCACGCCTGGGGCGCGGTCGAGATCAAAATAGTCTTCGTCACGGCGACCGATAATGGCGGTGAGTGGCTGCTGGAGCAGATCGCACATTGTTTGGTTTGCGGCTACATAACGGCCCAGCGGGTCTTTGATATACACGCAGGCCGGCAGGCGGTCGAGCTGCTCAGGTAGCTGGCGGAAGCTCAAAGGTGTGGTCGCTTGAATTGTATCGTGGCCATTATGCATGTGGGTTAGGTGAAAAATCCTAGTGGTGCCGTTGCTCGCTGACTGCTTCAGGGGAGCGGCCGTGGTGCAGCATTTTTCTTCGGTACATGCCGAGATCTGCATAGTGCAGAAGATCGCGCGCGGTATCGCCATGATCAGGATAGAGGGCAATCCCAAGGCTTGCGCTTACCTGAACTGTGTGGCCGTTGGCTTGAAAGGGTTTGCGTATTTCTGTTGATATCTTTTCCGCAATTTCTTCGGCCATTTCCTGGTCGACGATATCTTCCAGCAAGATTACGAATTCATCCCCGCCAAGGCGAGTGACGGTATCGGTGCCGCGTACATGTTCCGTTATTCGCGTGGCAACGGCTTGCAATAGCTGATCGCCGGTATCGTGCCCGAAATTGTCGTTTACGGGTTTGAAATTGTCTAGATCTAGGTAGATCACCGCAAATTTATTGTGCTGACGATGGGCGCGTTTGAAAATTTGCTCCATGCGATCGTTGAATAAAATCCGATTCGGCAAGCCTGTGAGTGCGTCATGATGGGCGATGTGGCGCAGTTGCGCTTCTTGCGCCTTACGGCGGCTGATATCGGAGACAATCGCGACATAGTGGCTGACGTTATCGGCCCCATAGACACTGTTGATGCTAAATTGCAGGGGTACTAAGCTCCCATCTTGGCGGCGTTCGACGACATCGGTTTGCCAATGGCCGGTGTTCTGTAAGGCGATTTCCATTTCCTGCAAGGGCAGTTCAGAGGCGAATACGGACTGCAGGATTTTTGCTGAGTGGCTGGTAAGTTCGGCTTCTGTATATCCGGTGATCCGGCATAGCGCGGTATTGGCGGAGAGAATTTTTAGGTTTTGGTCCATGATTAGCACGCCATCGTTGCTCGCCGCGAACACGGTAGCCGCAAGGCGCATTTGCTGTTCGGAGCGGGCAATGCTGAGAATGATCTGACGGCTAATGAGCAGGCTGATGGCCATGACCATCAGCAGAATACCAATGCTGGCATACCAAGTGACGTTTCGTACAAAACGGGCGCCATCTGCCATGAGCTTTGAGAACTGGTACTCTAGGGTTCGCAGCTCCTCATCTAGCTCCCGTAAGTGTGCACGATGAGCGACGATTACGGATTCTGGTGCACCGTTTTCAATGGCCTTGCGGATTGCGCTGCCAGTCTGCACGAGCTCTTCAACTCTCGTATCGGCATGCGCCCAGATCGTTGCGGATTCATGAATGTGCGCTTCATTCTGAAAGGTAATCAAAAACTGCACCATGGTAGGAGTGTCTTTGGGGTCGTTCAGTCCACGCTCAAGGCCGGCTCTTGCCAGCGCGCGGTCTGGCGGTGATGCCAGCATGGCAAGTCGACCCTGTCGGTCGCCCAGAATCACGTCGTACGCGTCAATCGCCGCTTGGTAATTCTTTGGATCGTGGGTGTAGGAATAGTGAGTGAAGTGCAACACCATGTCCTTTTGTGCCTTAGCCCACAGCCCCTCGCCGCGAACATAGGCACGAGCGCCGTCAAGGACGTTGCCCTGCAAGTAGAGCATTCCTAACAATAAGAGGTTGATCATGATGAACAAGACCATGATCAGTATGACTTTTCCTACGGAAGACTTACTGTTTCCAAGCTTTTCTAAACGACCGGTCATCGGGCGAGCCATCTGGATTCGATGATTACGAATTCAGTGTAGCCGAGATCAGCTTGGATGCGGTGCAGAGATGCTGCAGACGGCCTTCTATTCGTGAACGAAGAGAATTTCCACGTCTTGTGTGGGCACAAAGTTGGTTTCAACGGCTTGGAACTGGGTTGGGTTGATCTTCTTGATTTTTCCGTCCCAGCACAGAGAGATAAGCTCGTTCGGGTCGCGCTCGATGGTGAGCGTAAAGTTCTGAATGGGTTTCGCCCAGTTTGCGCCGGTTTTTAAGATATAGCCTAAGTTTTCGATTTGCAGCTGTTCGTTGCGCGTTTTCTTTACGGCTGCGATAAAGCTGCGATCGGTGCAATATCGGCGACGGTGCCAGTCTTCGTCAGGAACCCCAATATCACCACCCAGTAGCGGCTGATATTCGTGCTGTATGCGTGTTAGGGAGTTGGCTTTGAAGGTTTGATCCCAGCGATAGATGATTTGCGACTCCCAAAGCACTTCTTCTGGATCCGTTGACTCGTTAATCAACTGTTGAGCGATTGGATTTTTGCAATCCCTAAGCGTTTGCTTGTTGATCTTACGTGTATCTACGTCAATCCACGGGCCTTGCAGGTCTTTGTCGCTAAATCCGCAACTTTTTAACGCGTCTGTGATATCCATCGCCGGAGCACCATCCCCTTGAGACTCCTTGAATGCGCGCACGTGCACTTTGGGAATGATCCGTTCTCCATTTGCATAAATTTTGAAGCTTTTGATCAGGTTGGGTGTGTAGGGGAAGTCCATGAGCGAATAGTTTGGCACGCGAGGCAAAGGAAACAGGATCGTTTCAGTAATTTCTCCGGAAGTCAGGTTTTTGAATTGGTAATCCACTTTGATCACCTTTTTGCTGATGTACAGATCTTCGCTGTACATCTGAATGCTTTTGCTTTTCAGATATTGTACGCCGCCCGTGTTCACGGAGCCCGTGGAGCTGTTCGCCCACGACGGAAGTGGTAATGCCAGAAGCAGAAAAATACAGAGCGGACGAACTCTCATGAATCAATTCCTTTTTATCTATGCCGCGAAGGGTATCTATGCCGCGAAGGGAGCCGAGCTTCGGCGTGATTTTTCATAGAGCCTGCATGGGCAAGAATCCTAGAGAAATTCTGCTCTTGAATTTGGCGGCTTTGGGCTTTCCTTAGTGACGCGCCCCCGGCACGAATTTCACCACGCCAGTTTCTGCTTCTTTGCGAAGCGCATCGACCTCATCGTCAGGGTGAACCAGCGGCTCGTCGTTACGCGGGCGTACCGAGCGATAATCGCAGGCAACACAGTAGGCGACATCTTCATCGTTCTCTTTGGCAAGATAGATTTTGTCTCGGGCTTGGCATTTTGGGCATACCGCCCCCGCAATGAATCTCCGCATCATCTTTTCTCTCCTGTGTTCAATGCGCGCCTAGCGAGACGCTTGTGTCGTTCAGCGCCTGTCTTTTAGGGCTAGGCCGCGTCTTTTTCGAGTAGCCCGCTATGGCGTAGCAGCGCGTCAATACTTGGCTTGCGGCCACGGAATTGCACAAATAGCGCCATCGCATCCAGCGCGCCGCCGTTTTCAAGAATCGCAGTGCGAAATGCGCGGCCGGTTTCGGAATTAAAGATGCCATCCTCCTCAAACCGGCTGAAAGCATCTGCCGAAAGCACCTCGGCCCATTTATAGCTGTAGTAGCCCGCCGCATAGCCGCCAGCGAAGATATGGCTGAATCCGCACTCAAAGCGGTTAAACGCAGGGGTAGGGACTACCGCAATTTCTTGGCGAACCTGCTCCAGAACCGCGTGAATGTCGGTGTTTTCAGTGTACTGCGCGTGCAGGCGCATATCAAACGTTGCGAACTCTAGCTGCCGCAGCATGAACATGGCCGACTGGAAATGGCGTGCGGCGAGCATCTTGTCGAGCAATTCTTGCGGTAGCGGATCGCCCGCTTGCGGAACGGTTTGCGATGTGGCTGAAGAAACCTCACTTGCCGCGTTATAAAATCCAGAAATCAAGCGCAGGGCTTCCCCTTCCCAGCACCAGTTTTCCATAAACTGCGAAGGCAGTTCGACCGCATCCCAAGCGACGCCGTTAATGCCAGATACGGGGGCTGCGTCAATGCGTGTAAGCATGTGGTGTAAGCCGTGGCCGAACTCATGAAATAGCGTAGTGACCTCGTTATGGGTCAGCAGCGCAGGCGCTTCACCCACGGGGCGATTGAAGTTGCAAGTGAGGTAGGCAACCGGCAATTGCAGGCTGCCATCGCTGCGCAGGCGCCGTACTCGGCAATCATCCATCCAAGCGCCGCTACGTTTGCCGCTGCGGGTGTAGGCATCCAGATAAAATCCGGCGATTTTTTTGTGCGAATTGTAGACATCAAAATACAGTACATCCTCGTGCCAGCGCTCTATCTGATCGTTGGTTTCAAAACGCACGCCAAAGAGTTTATGGGTGACTTGGAATAATCCATCCAAGACCTTCGGCAATGGGAACCAAGGCCGTAACGCCTCTTGTGATACTGCGTAACGCTGCTCCTTCAGTTTTTCGGAGTAATAGGCGACATCCCAAGCGTTGAGCGTTTCACAGCCGTAGTTTTCCCGTGCGAATCCCTGTAGTGCCGCAAATTCCTTCTCTCCAGCGGTGCGTGAGCGTTCTGCAAGATCGTGAAGAAACTCCAGCACCTCACGCGCAGAACTGGCCATTTTGGTGGCTAGTGAATACTCCGCGTAATTTGGGTAGCCCAACAGTTGGGCGAGTTCATGACGAAGCGCCAAAATTTCGCGCATTAATGGGGCGTTATCCCAAGGGTGCGCGGTTTGTGGGTCTGTAGATGCGCGATCTTGGACGATGTTCGGGCTTTGGTCGGATGCGCGAGTGCTGTAGGCGTGATAAAACTTTTCGCGCAAGGCTTGTCGGTCGGCGTAGGTGAGTACAGCAATGTATACGGGAGCATCGAGCGTGAGCCACCAGCCTTCTTTGCCTTTTTCCAGCGCGGCCTGTTTTGCGGCTTGTCGCTGGCTTTCTGGCAAGCCGGCCAATTCGGCGGGATCGGTGGTGTGATGGTAGAAGGCTTGCCCGCAGTCGAGTACGTTTTCTGCGTATTTGCTGGAGAGTTCGGAGAGGCGCTTGCGAATTTCTTTATAACGCCCTTGCTGATCTGCACGTAAATCGACGCCAGAAAGGTGGAAATCACGCAGCGCGTTTTCGACCACGCGGCGCTCCGTGGTATTTAGGGACTCCCATTGTGCAGAGGCGCGGATGTGCTTGAAAATATTGCACAGGTCGGAATTCTGGCCAAGCTCTGCGCTGTACTCGGAAAGTTTGGGCAAGCAGGCATTGTAGGCGGTACGCAGATCGTCGTTATTCATGACCGCGTTAAGATGGCCGACCGGCGACCATAGCCGTGTCAGGCGATCGTCTAGGGCTTCGAGCGGCTTGAGAATTTGCTGTACCGGCTGATCAGGGCAATGATTGGCGGGGTCTGCCAGCAGCGCTTTGAGTGCTGCGCGGTTCTCGGCAAGCACTTGGTCTAGCGCCGGTATCACGTGCTCCGGAAGAATCGCCCGAAACGGCGGAAGGCCGGTATTGGTTTCTTCGCTGCTGCGATAGAGTGGGTTGTCTGCCATTTCTGCGTGCGGTACAGCGGCAACATCTTGCGTAGAATCTGTGGCGTTTGACATGATGAAATCCCAGAAAAAAATCGTTCAGCAGAAAATTGGCCGGTGCTATTCATTGCTTGGTCTAGCAAGGAAAGAGCCGCGCGCTACATTGAGCTGCGAAGCTCCATCGTAACAGGCGCAGTCAGGGGCAGCACGTCGCGCCAAATCCGAAAGGCTTCTGCGGCCTGTTCCACGAGCATTCCTAAGCCATCAATGGCTCGCGCTGCGCCGCGTTGTTCCGCCCATTGGTTAAATACGGTCGTTTCTTTGCCGTACATCATGTCATAACACCAAGTGTCTCTACTCACCAAGCCATCGTGCAGCGGCGGCAGATCTCCTTGCAGGCTGGCAGATGTGCCGTTAATGATCCAGTCAAAGGGCTTCGTGCCCAGCTGGGAGTATGCACATCCAGAAACGCGGCCATAGGGCGAAAAGTGGGTGGCGAGTTCTTCGGCTTTTTCAACAGTTCGGTTGGCAATGACAATTTCCAGCGGCTTCTGCTGCAAAAGGAAGCCCAAAACGCCGCGTACTGCGCCGCCCGCGCCTAACAGTAGAATTCGCTTGTCAATCAAACGGCCTTCGTGGTTGTTCAAAATATCGCGTACCAAGCCTACGCCGTCGGTATTGTCGCCATAGAGTGTACCATCTTTGCGCACGACGACCGTGTTTACGGCGCCTGCGAGAGCTGCGCGTTCGCTGCACTCATCCATCCGTTCAAATGCCTGCTGCTTGAAGGGAACGGTCACGTTAAAGCCGCGCCCGCCTTCTTCGCAAAACTTGGTGACGGCTGCGTTAAACCCGTCTAACGGAACCTGGATCGCTGTATAGGCAATATCCTGATCTGTCTGTAGCGCAAAAAAACGGTGAATCGCCGGAGATTTGCTGTGTTTTACCGGATTTCCCAGTACTGCATAACGATCAACCATGGTTATTTCGAATCCTGCGATAATTGGAGCCAGTCCTTTGGTTTCAGGAAATCTTCGTATAAACGCGCTTCCTGCGTGCCCGGCTCTGGGTGCCAGTTGTATTTCCAGCTGACTTGGGAGGGGAGTGACATCAGAATGGATTCCACGCGCCCGCCAGTTTGTAAGCCGAACAGTGTGCCGCGATCGTAGACGAGATTGAATTCGACGTAGCGGCCTCGGCGGTAGAGCTGAAATTCTCGTTGTGCGTCGGTGTAGTGGGTGTTTTTTCGGGCGGCAACAATGGGTTGATAGGCTGGTAGAAAATGATCCCCCACCGAGCGCATAAACGCAAAGCTGGTTTCAAAATCCCATTGGTTCAAATCGTCAAAAAATAAGCCGCCGACGCCGCGCGTTTCATTGCGATGCTTCAGGAAAAAATATTCGTCGCACCACTTTTTGTATTGTGCATAAACGCCGGCTCCGAATGGATCACAAGCCGCTTTTGCGGTTTTGTGCCAATGCACGCAGTCCTCTTCAAATGGATAATAGGGGGTTAGGTCAAAGCCACCGCCAAACCACCACACGGGTTCTGCGCCGGGCTTTTCGGCAACAAAATAGCGGACATTGGCGTGCGAGGTAGGAACAAACGGGTTACGTGGGTGTATCACAAGCGACACACCCATGGCGTTAAAGCTGCGGCCCGCGAGTTCGGGCCGGTGTGCGGTCGCGGAGGCAGGAAGAGATTCCCCGTAGACGTGCGAAAAGTTCACGCCGGCCTTTTCAAACACTTCCCCCCCCTCAAGCACGCGAGAACAGCCTCCGCCGCCGGCATCACGATCCCAGCGATCCTCAATAAAACACCCTCGGCTCTCCTCAGCTTCAAGGCCACTACAGATGCGCGCTTGTAGGCCTAGAAGCCAGTTTTTGACTTGCTCTAGGGGGGCGTGGGCGATTGGCTGCGCGGGCGCGGGATTAGAGAGAGCGGAAGTTGTGTCAGAGCGAGCAGTATCGGAGGTGTTTTTGTCCATGATCCTTCCTGGCCGGTTTGCGAAGCATGCGCTTGCTGCGGTGGCGCGCTCTTGTTGGAGGAGGTGGCGGGTGCCGAAAGCTGGTATGAGTGGCTCAGTCGGGGCGTACAGTTTCCCCGCTCATCAGGTCGATGATCCGAGTCGGGTTGGTCTGGCCGCCCGTGCTGCCCGGCAAGATATGGGGGCGGTCGGCGGTGTTTTCAAGAGTATTCAGCCAGTTTCGCAAGTCTGTCTCGCTGCGTGCGGGCGGCGCGCCCTGCTGGTTGGCGCTGGTTGAAACCAAGGGCCCGCCAAAGGCTTCGCAAAGGCGGTGTACCAGCGGGTGGGCGCTGATCCGTACGGCGACGTGGGGGTGGTTCCCTTTGACGTATGGAGGCACCCAGTTCTGTGGGTCTGGGATCAAGAAGGTAAAGGGGCCGGGCCAGTGCGCCCGCAGCCGCTCCAGCAGTACAGGCGCTAGGTGCGCAAGCAGAGGCGCAATGGCTTGTTCGTTGGCGGCCACCAGAAGCAGCCCTTTGCTTGGGTCGCGCTGCTTTAGATCCAAAATCCGCTGTACGGCCATTGGATTGAAGGGGTCGCAGCTCAAGCCCCAGACCGCTTCTGTCGGGCAGGCAATGACGCCGCCTTCGTGCAGGATTTTAACGGCCTGCGGAAGGCGGCTGGTGGTATCAGGCATTCAAACGGGCCTGGAGTGCTGCGTCTTTTGCTTGCACTGCGCGGGCGTTTTCTTCGCGATCGTCACGCAGGCGCTGGGCGAGTGCCGCATCACCCACGGCGATGATCTGTGCGGCTAGATAGCCCGCATTTTTCGCACCCGCTTTGCCGATGGCAACGGTGGCCACCGGGATTCCGGCGGGCATCATGACCGTGGAAAGCAGCGCGTCCATGCCATCGAGTGGGCCGGCATCAATCGGAATGCCGATGACAGGCTTTACTGTCAATGCCGAAACCGCCCCTGCGAGGTGCGCAGCCATACCCGCAGCGCAGATGAATACCGCGCAACCACGCTGATCTGCGTCGGTGACGTAGGCGTGTGTGGCGGCGGGCGTGCGGTGCGCAGAAGTGACTTTCATCTCAACGCGAACGCCGAGTTTTTTGAGTGTTTCGGCAGCGACTTCTACTTTGGGCAAATCGGAATCGGAGCCCATCAGGATGGCAACAAAGGGGGTGGACATGAGGCTTTCCTAGGGTAGTGGATCTTGGAGATGCAACGGTGTGCGGTGTACCGCGTAGGGAGTGCAGACAATACTCGACGAGGGGTGGGGATGCAAGAATGGGGCTTATCGAGAATGCGCATTATTTATATAAGGCGGCAACTTTATTGGAACTATAGTGCATTATTTGACCATTCTGACACAGTTCAGTGACACAGTTGCCATTGTATTTTCCAAAAAATCACGCAGAATGCGCGCAAGCGGGTCGCTATTTGCGTGCATCAAATACATGGATACATCGAAAGCGTTACATGTGTGCGAAGCTCGTAGCAACCTTGCTGTGAAATAAGAAAACCAATTCCGTAGCACTCGACAGGAAGTTGCCATGACAAGAAGTACTGCCTCTGCAAATATTTCCCCCATCGAAACGGCACACGCCACGTCCACCAAATCGCGCGCAAAATCCCTGCTGCGCCGCGCCGCGCTTTCCACGCTGCTGTGTGCGGGCATGATGGCCGCACCTCTGCAAGCCACCCACGCAGCTGAGCTTGTAAAACGCACTTTCTGCGTATTCGACATCATCGGTAAGAGCGGCCCCATATATAACGCGATGCAAGAATACCGCCTTGCGGCCATGGGCTGGGGTGTAGACCTAGAGCTCAAGCCTTTTACCGATGAGCGGATCACGGTAGAAGAGTTCAAATCGGGCCAGTGCGATGCGGTTGGCGTTACAGGCTTGCGCGGGCGTACATTTAACGCCTTTACCGGTACGATTGATTCGATTGGCGCGATTCCTGATTACGACACCTTGCGCGTTGTGCTCCAAAAACTGGCCAGCCCGCAACTCGCGCCGCTGATGAAAAGTGGCGAGTATGAAGTGGTCGGGATTGGCCCTGCCGGAGCGGTTTATTTGATGGTCAATGATCGTTCGATCAAAACGGTCAGCGATTTGTCGGGCAAACGGATTGCGGTGCTGGACTTTGATAAGTCGCAGGGCGTAATGGTGGAATCCATTGGCGCGTCGCCAGTGACTGCAACGATTGCCACGTTTGGCAGTATGTTTAATAACGGCGCAGTGGATGTAATTGCTGCTCCTGCCGTTGCGTTTGGCCCTTTGGAACTCCACAAAGGCGTGGGTAGCAAGGGGGCAATTGTCGATTTTGCCATGGTACAGCTGACGGTGCAGGTGCTCACTCGCCATGACCGTTTCCCAGAAGGTTTCGGCCAGAAGTCACGTGAATACATCCTTGCTCAGTTCGACAAGACGATGGCAGAAATTGGTAAAGCTACCCAGAATATCGACTCGAAAATGTGGATGAAAATCCCCGAAAAAGACATTCCGGGCTACACCGAAATGGCGCGCCAAACTCGGTTGCGTTTGCGCGATGAAGGCTTCTACGATCCTAAGATGCTGAAGTTCTTAAGCCGCGTGCGCTGCGAACTGAAGCCGGGCCTGTCGGAATGCACCGCGCCGGATCGTGAATAATCGCGAATAAGCGCATTATGCGGCGCCAAGATCGCACCGCATGAAACGCGCTCGCCCCGTAATGTATTCCGCTACTGCGCCGGACTGTGCTTTAATGCACGGCCACAGTAGAGGAAAACAGTATGGGCGAGCGCGTTTTTATTACCGAAGTGGGCCTGCGTGACGGCCTGCAAAATCAACCGGTTCCCGTTTCTACGCAGGATAAGCTGCGTTTAGCCAATGCCTTGATCGCCGCTGGCGTTCGCCGACTCGAAGCGGTCAGTTTTGTTCACCCGAAGATCGTGCCGCAAATGGCCGATGCGGTAGAAGTGCTTGCGGGCTTGCCCAAAGTCGATGCGCTCAACGTTACTGCCCTCGTTCCCAATATGAAAGGCTACGAACGTGCGCGCGAGCAGGGGCTTAAGCGCGTTGCGGTGGTGGTTTCTACTACCGATACCTTCAATCTTCGCAACCTCAATATGACGACCGCGCAAACCATGGAGGCAAGCCTCTCGGTAATCCGTCAGGCGCGTCAGGATGGGTTGTCCGCACGAGCTTATATTTCTGGCGCTTTAGCCTGCCCTTATGATGGGCCGACGCCGGTGGACGTAGTGCATCGTATGGCCGAGCAGCTAATTAACGGCGGTGCCGACGAGATTTCTGTGGCAGATACGATCGGGGCCGGAAACCCGCGCCAGATCAAAGACATCCTTCGCCCCTTGGTGGCTCAGTATGGCGCTGAGGCGTTCAACCTTCACCTGCACGATACTCGCGGTATGGCGCTGGCGATGGCGTGGGCTGGTATTGAGTGCGGTGTGCGTAAATTCGATAGCTCGGTAGGCGGTTTGGGCGGATGTCCATTTGCGCCGGGCGCATCGGGTAACGTAGCGACAGAAGACCTAGTGTATATGCTGGAAGCATCCGGCTTTGACTCGGGGATTTCGCTGGAGGGCCTGCGTGAAGCCGTGGCAATCGCGGAGCAGGCGACCCAGAAAACCTTGGGAGGTCGCATTCTCACGTGGATGCGCTCCCAAGATGCGCTCAAGGCGGCAAAAGCGCAGCCTTGCGCATCCTAGCGGTTTAACTAAACCGTTAGCACAATTTTGCCGATGTTGGCATTGCTTGCGATGTCGGCAAAAGCGCGTTCTACCTCTTGGATGGGGTATTCTGCGTGGATGATAGAGCGCAGTTCTCCTTTCTCGAATCGCGGCCAGACCTGCTCGCGAAGGCTACGAATCAGGGCGGTTTTGCTTTGGTTGTCGCGGCTGCGCAGGGTAGAGCCCCACACTTTGAGCCGCTTGATGAGCATGCGGCCCAAATCAATGCTGGCGGTGCGCCCGCCCATGATGCCGATCAGTACCAAGCGACCGTCGGTGTTGAGGGATCGAAGGTTTGCGTCGAGGTAATCTGCGCCGACGCAATCCAGAATCACGTCTACGCCCGCGCCTTGGCTCCAGTCGCGTACTCGTTCTTCAAAATGATTGTCTTGACGTAAGCAGCCAGCGCTAGCACCTAGCTTTAGGCAAAAATCGAGTTTTGGCTGGCTGCCAACGGTTACAAAGCAGGGGTTTCCTAGTGCTTTGCAGAGTTGGATTGCAGCTGTGCCGACGCCGCTGGCGCCTGCGTGTATCAATACGCGCTCTCCCAGCTTTGCTGCGCCTTCCAGAAAAATGTTGAGCCATGCGGTCGCATAGACTTCAACGATGGCCGCGCCCTGTGCAAAGGAATAGCCGCTGGGAAGCGGCAGCACATGCCCTGCTGGGCACACGACCGTTTCGGCATAGCCACCGCCAGTCAAAAGGGCGCAAACGCTCTCTCCGACCTGCCATCCGGTTACCCCAGGGCCCACGGCGCTAATGGTGCCCGCACATTCCAAGCCCATGATTTCGCTTGCGCCTAGCGGTGGCGGGTAGAGGCCCTTGCGCTGCATGAGGTCAGCACGGTTGACTGCGGTTGCCTTGACAGAAATGGCCACTTCGCCCGCTTTGGGCAGCGGCGTCGGTACGTCGCCCCAGCTGAGATTTTGTTGGGCGTCTTGAACTATGGCTTTCATTGGCGGCTACGTTCCTAAGGTCTGGTGATTCCTGAAGTGCGGCTATTCTTGCTTGCCCTTGAAGCGTGGCGGTTTTGGATCGTGCAATCGCACCGACTTGCAGGCGCAAATTTTGTCTACCAAATGCCCTAGATGTTGGGGCGTGTAATAGGATATGCAAGTAGTGCCCCCATTAAAGACGTTTCACCACAAGTAATCATAATTACAGAGCTGAGTGGCGCGCATTTGTGCGCACTCTTGTCTGCCTGATAATGCTACTGTTTGTAAATACCACGGTTTTTAAATACCACTGTTTGTGAATGCTACTGAGGGATCTATGTACTATCGGGAACGCCTTGAACGCCGTACTTTTTTACTGTTGTTATTGATCGTTTCGTTCTCGTTTATGTGGTTGCTCAAGCCCTTTTTTGGTGCGATTTTTTGGGCGGTTGCGATTGCGCTGATCTTTTCTCCCGTTCAGCGCCGCTTGAACCAGCGTTGGCCTAGCAGAAACAGCGGTAACGCAATGCTTACGCTGTTGTTGTGCGTTGTCGTGCTGGTTTTGCCGATGTTGTTTGTTGTGGGTTCATTGGTAAGCGAAGGTGCGGGGCTTTATCAGCGCATTAACGCTGGGCAGTTTGATCCTGCGCATTATCTTGCTCGCCTGCGTGAGGCGTTTCCGATGGTGGAAGAATTGTTTCGGCGCGCCAATATTGACATGCAGTCGCTCCAAGAAAAACTTGCCGAGCTGGGGATGGCAGGCAGTAAGTTGCTTGCGGGCCAAGTGGTTGCGCTTGGTCAGAATACGTTTTCGGTGGTGTTGAATGCGGTGCTTGCCCTGTATGTGGGCTTCTTTTTTCTGCGTGATGGGGAGCAGCTAACGGTGCAGTTGATTCGCGCTTTGCCTCTGGGCGATGCGCGTGAGCGGCTTTTGTTGGATCGCTTTGCGGGAGTGATGCGCGCGACGATCAAAGGCACCTTGGTTGTAGCGCTGGTGCAAGGGGCTTTGGGCGGGTTGGCCTTCGCTGCGTTGGGGATTTCCGGCGCCTTGCTATGGGGTGGGGTGATGGTGATTGCTTCCTTGATTCCTGCGGTAGGTGCGGCGTTAATTTGGGCGCCGGTTGCGGTTTATAGCCTAGCAACGGGAGATTGGGTTTCGGGTGTGGTGCTGATCGTTGTTGGCGTGGGTGTGATTGGTATGGTCGATAATCTGCTTCGACCGATCTTGGTGGGGCGGGATACGCAGATGCCGGACTACCTTGTGTTGCTGTCCACCTTGGGCGGGCTCGCGCTTTTTGGAATGAACGGCTTGATTATCGGCCCGATTATTGCGGCGCTGTTTATCGCTTTTTGGGAAATTTTTATGCGCGAATTCAATGCTCCCGATGCCACTGCGCCCGAAGCCACTGCGCCCGAAGCCATTGCACCCGAAGCCATTGCACCCGAAGCCATTGCACCCGAAGCCATTGCACCCGTTTTGGCGGCGAAAGATTCAGTGGACGAACAAGAAAACACCGTGCCGCTGGATTCAGATCAGCGGCAGGGCATGGGGGTGGCGGATAAACCGTCGCGCGCAGATTGAGCCGCGCGCTTTAAGCCGTTTCTCCGCGAATGTATTGCTGAAGCTGCTCGATCATAAATTTTTGATCGGAAATGATATTTTTTACTAAGTCACCAATGGAGATCATGCCGATTAGTTCATCGTTCTCAATCACTGGCAGGTGGCGGATGCGCTTTTCCGTCATCAGTTCCATGCACGATTCCATGCTTTGGGTAGGGTCTACGCTGATCACGTCTGCAGTCATGATCTCCCGCACCTCGGCTTGGTGGGAGGAGCGGGCCATCAGCACTACTTTGCGTGCGTAGTCGCGCTCGCTAATCACGCCGACAACCTTGTCGTTTTCGGTGACCAGCAGTGCACCCACGCCTTTTTCGGACATTAGCTTGATTGCATCGAGTACTTTTGAATCAGGGCGAACGCTATATACATAGGCGCTGGGTTTGGAGCGCAGTATGTCTCGTACGTTTTTCATTGTGGTCATCCTCGCGTTGGGGTGGTGGCCTTGTTTTGAGATTACTCTGTTAAACGGATTATGCCAAATGCCTAAAAAAATGGGGTGGTTTCGCTTGGCGTTTTGGCAAGTTATTCGGACGATTGCTACGCTTCAAGGGTGTTAAAAAAACCTTTCGGTGTGTTGCTTTTGGGTGTGCCGTGAGGGGGTAAGCGGCTTGAAAACAATAAATAACTCGTTCGAGGTAGTGAGATGGTGGTGCAGCAGAGGCTTCGCGTAGTTCTGATGGCGCAGATCGTAATCCCGAGCATTGCGCTGGCCTATTTGTGGATGGTGCATGATGCAAGCCGTGTAGCAAACTCTGCGCTCGTTGCGTTGTATTGTGTCACTTTTGCAGCCATGTTGGGAATGATGGTTTATTTTTGGAGAACCTTCAATTCGTTGCTTGGTGCGCCAGTAGAGGATCTGCTGCTCCAGCTAGAAAAGATGAAAGAGGGCGACTTGACTCAATGCTCGTTGGCGCGCTCTACCCGTTTGCGTGGCTCGCTCAGCCATCGCTTTGGAGCTCTCTGTCAAGAATGGGCGCAGACCCTTTTCTCGGTAACTACGGCCGCTGACATGGCAGGAGTGCGTGGCGCGGGGCTGCGGGAGTCGCTGGATGAAACCCGCAAGGGCATGCGTGAGGTAAACGAAACCATTGGCCAGCTTACCGTATCCGTGAACGAGATGGCGGCTAGCATTCGCGAGGTGGCTCAGAACACCGAACTCGCGCGCAGCGATGCGGGCGCGGTAGACAAAATTGCCCAGCGCAGTCTGTTGGTGGTGGATGGAACGATCAGCGCTATTCACGGCATGGCGGCCTCGATGCAGCAGTCTACCGATGCAATCAATCAGCTTGCTGAGGAGAGTTATCGGATTGGTGAAATCGTTGATGTGATCGGCGCAATTTCTCAGCAAACCAATTTGTTAGCGCTGAACGCGGCGATTGAAGCAGCGCGTGCCGGTGAAGCCGGACGGGGGTTTGCAGTCGTGGCCGACGAAGTGCGCAGTTTGGCAACGCGCACCCATGATTCAACGACCAATATCCGTGCAATCATAGAGAACCTGCAGCGTGGTACCCAGCTTGCCGTTACCGAAATTCAGCGTAGCAGCGTTGCCAGTGCCGACATGGTGGCGCACGCCGACGAGGTGCGCGTTGCCCTTCATGAAATTGCGGAGGGTGTGGGCCGCATCTCGCTCACCAATACCCAGGTGGCCACAGCGACCGAGGAGCAATCCGCCGTAGCCACCACGCTTGGAAACAACATGTCGCGCGTTACGGATATCGTTTCTGCCACGGCAGAACGTGCGCGTAAAGACCGTATTCGCGCACTGGATAGCGAACTATCCATCGAGGATGTGATCCTGCTCATGAACACGTTCAAAACCGGCGTGAAGGTCAGTAAGCCCACGGACGCGCACACCATTGTGGATTGGAGCGATCTTTATAGTGTAGAGATTGGGTTGCCAGACAAGCAGCACCAGCAACTGTTCGTGCTGATGAACCAAGCATATGGTCTTATGTTGGAAGAATCCTGTGCGACCCAAATACAACCCGTACTAACGGAGCTGCTCAAAGTCGCCACCACTCATTTCCGTGAAGAAGAGGCGCTCATGGAAAAAGCGGACTATCCCGAACTTGCGCGTCATCGGGAGATTCATAATCGGCTGTTAAAAGACGCAACGGCACTGGCGGGCGCATATCAAGCCTCCAAGCAAGAAGCCGATTTGCTTAAGTTGATCTTGTTTTTGAAGAATTGGCTGATCGGACATATTTTTAAGGTTGATAAGCGCTACACAGAGTGTATGAAGGCGGCAGGTTTTTAATGCGTGTTTTCTAAAAGCGGTGTGGTGGATGCGCTGTACCGCTTTTGCGTATTAACAGGAGTCACCTACAATTTAGGAAGCTGCCATCATTTAGGTAAAGACTGCTAAGTGCTATCGCCATGGATCTAATTCCCTACCATAAAAAATCTGTGCTGGTGATTGAAGACTTGGCGGAGATGCGCGCGTCGATGAAGTCTATGCTAGGCAATATGGGCGTACAAAGCATTGAGTCGGTGAACTCCGGCGAAGAGGCGATGAATAAGCTGCGCGTGAATCACTACGATATTGTGCTTTCTGATTACGAGCTGGGACGTGGCAAAGATGGCCAGCAGATCCTAGAAGAGTGCAGGGCGGCCAATCTGATCAAGGCGCAGACCATTTTTGTGCTTGTTACCGCAGCTCAAACGGTTGAAATGGTTATGGGTGCCTTGGAGTTTGAACCGGATGGCTATATCACCAAACCCGTTACGCTCGATATTCTGCGCACGCGCTTGAATAAAATCATTCGCACAAAAGACGTGTACGCGGAAATCAATCGCGCGATCGACAATAAGGATGTAACGGGCGCACTGGAGGCCTGTAATCGCTTGGCGGTTGAACGCCCACGGTTTGCGTTAGCGTCTTATCGCATTAAAGGGAAGGTGTTGTTGGATGTAGGCCGCCTCCAAGAGGCGCGGGACATTTTTGAGACGGTTCTCGGGATCAAGCGAGTTGCATGGGCGGTACTCGGAATGGCAAAAGTCCTCTATCGGCAGGGTGAGCTGGAGGAGTCTCGGAAGCTGCTAGAGGGGCTCGCAAATTCCAATGCAAAGTTTGTAGAAGCGCTAGACTGGCTGGCCAAAGTTTTGGAGGCGCAGGGAAAATATAACGCGGCACAAAAGGTGCTGGAGACCGCGGTTGCCAACTCTGCAAAGTCGGTTCAGAGGCAGCAAGCTTTGGCGCGTTTGGCGGAGCTCAATAACGACTATCCTGTAATGTATCGAGCCTGCCGAAAGGCGGTAGGCTTGGGGAAAAATTCGTTTTTTAATAACCCGCAGATGTATATTGCACTCGCAAAATCCTTGCAACCCAAAATCGTTGGCGGCAGTTTGCGGGAGCAAAAGCTCTGCATTACCGAAGCATTCAGTCTGTTGGAAATGGCGCGTACTCAATTTGATCTTGATGGAGTTTCTGTGCTCAAGGCAAGTTTGGTAGAGGCGCAAACGCTGTTTAACTCCGGTAAAAAAACGGAGGGTTCGCTAGCGTATCGGGCTGCGCAGGTGCAGGTTGACGCAAATCCGGATCTTTCGCTGGATGATAAGCTGGATATTCTGATTGTCCGGTTGAGCTTCGATGATGAGGCAACTCTAAAGGCATATGGCGATGAACTGCTTGCTCAAATAAAGGGCGATCGTCGTTTGGAAAACAAATACTACAGCATTCTGGAGAACCATCTGAGCGAGCAACCAGAAGAACGGCTTGCGCTCATGAAGCGTCGTGGCGAGGAGTTGATGGGGCGTTCCAATTGGGAGGATGCAGTCGATCTTTATTTGCGAGCCAGTGAGTTGAAGAATGCGGATACCGATGTACGTATCGGCGCAATTAAAGCTACGATCGGTTTGTTTGCCAGTGGGCATCCCGATTCCGCGCGGATTGCAACCATTGACAGCCTGTTGTCGCAGCTTGCGAATCTGCCGGAATCGGATGCCCGCTTTCCTGTGGTGCAGCGTTTGCAGCGAGAATGGGTGGAGGTGACAGCCGTTGAACTTGCCGCACAATCCTGATCAGCATCGGGCCGATCTCCTGTTTGCAGCATCCATACACGAGTTAAAAAATCGCTTTGGCCTGCTGCTGGTGAATCTGGAAGCTCTTTTGCCTCAGCTTACGCTTGCGCCAGAGCAGCAAGGCGCTGTGGCCAGCATTCGCCACGACGCTCAGTATATTGGCGATGAGTTGGTGCGCTTGTTGACGGTGTTCAAGGCTGCGGGCGGCCAGTTGCGCGCCAATATCGACCAATATGCGCTGGAGGATTTGCTGGAAGAGGTCGTTGCAAGACATGCAACGACTGCGAGAGCGACCGGTTGCATGATCGGTTTTGAGTGTGATTCAGAGCTGGTTGGATTTCTGGATGAGGGTATCATTCGGGTGGTGCTGGATACCTGCATTTATAACGCAGTGAAAGCCGGTGCGCACCAGATTACTCTACGCGCAGTAGAGAGTCAGGATGGGTTGCGTATTGATGTCGATGATGACGGCCCAGGCTTTCCCGAGGAAATGCGTCTGCGCTATAACGCCAGCATTGACTGCGGGAGTCTTGCGCCTGCTCGAAGCGTAAATCCTGCAGAAAACACAACGGGCCTTGGCCTGTATTTTGCCAATAGCCTGCTCGCGCAGATTTGTGAGCAAGAAGCCTGTGGTCGCCTGCTGCTCGGTGTGTCCCCAGAGGGTGGCGCACAGGCGTCGTTATTGATTCCTCAGTAGCGGTTGCTTGTTGCCGCCAAGTGTCATTCTTCTTTTTCTTTGTGGTTGTGTGAAAGCCATTTCCAGAGCCATCCACCGCTTGCTTTTCCGCTCAATACATAACCGAGGACGTTATTGTTTTGGAGCGTTAGCTCTAAGTGGTTGCGGATTCCGTGGGGGCCTGCGACGAGCAGGTGGTCGCCCGCGACCAGATCAAATTCTGGGCCAGGAAGGAGGATCGGCGTGCCGCTTCTTTCCAGTCGCAGTGGCACGATTGGGAGTGGCTTGTTGTGGTCTTGATTGCTCATCAGCAGTGTGCCCAGCTTGATGCCGCCATTGAGCATCAGGTGGCGATGGGCTGCGATTGCGCCCTGCGCGTTGAGATGGATTCCCCAAATGTCTGGTATTCGGTTGGGGCAGACTGCATTGAGGCTTGCGGCCAGCCTTGCACACCATGCTTCGTCCTGTTTGCGAACCGAGTTTAGAAAGCGTGCCAGCATCGGCGTCGTCAAAATTGCGAGGCACTCTTGCGCCACAATCTGACTCGGAACCATGCAAAAATCGCCCTCGAAGGCCTCAAACAGCGCGTTATTTGCGGCCCGATTCTGGCGGGTGACAACAAAAATGTCTGGATTGAGCTCGCGAGCCGTAACGGCAATGGCAAGGTTGCTGACGTCGTCGTCACTGCCTGCCACGATGCCGGCCGCTTCGCGCACGCCGGCTGCATCCAGAGTGAACGCATCGGTGCCGTGGCCGCGAATGATTTCCTGCTCTGGCGTTGGGCCGTTGGGATCGACAATCGTCATCGTTACGTCGGTTGCGCGAAGGTTGCGCACGATGGCTTGGCCGAAGACTCCAAAACCACAAACGATCCAATGGCCTTTGGGCGGGCGGTGCGGCTCCGGTAGCGGGCCATCGGGGATGCCGGTGAGTAGCTCAACGAGGCGAAATTGTTCTGGAGCAATTGCGGCAAGGGAGAGGTATTCGGCGAAACGTTCAAAGGGGTTGATAATGTGATCCGCCCCGAAGGATGTCATATTGGCCACAATTGCGGCGCTGCGTGCGCGCGCAAGCACCGGAGTTGTGGGGTTTAGCAGGCGGGCTGCCATCACGATGGCGAGGTTGGCGGCTTCGCTATTGGTGACGGCTAGAATGCCTCGGCAGCGAGGGTGGCATAGGCCGCCTTGTAGCAGCTTGTCAGGCAGGCGCACGTCTACCGCGAGCGCGATGGGTTCGGTGCGGTATTCCACCAATTCGAGTTCTTGCACGCGCAGCTCGTCTTTTTCGAGCACCACAAAGCGCTGGCGTAGGTGGTCTAAGGTGTCGCAGATCAGGCTGCCGGTTTCGCCATAACCGCAAACCAAATAAAAAGGCTCGTTCAGATGCTTCAAGCGGCGTGCAAAGCGATTCGCCACCAATGCGTTCTGAAGGCCCTTATCCTGAAATAGCGCAACCAGTGTTACAAGCACAAACGACCAGCTGATTACGAGCAAATAGATGCAGCCGGTAATCCACAGACGTTGCCCGTCGGAAAATCCGCTGGCGGGCTCGGTATAGCCGATGGTGGTGGCTGTGTAGGTAATAAAATAAAAGGCGTGGAAAAAATCCATGGGCGGCGCAGGCTGGCCGTTTACATCTACGCTTGGAATCAGCGTGAGCCCGAGTACAGCGATGGCGTGGCTTAAGATTACCAAGATCACAGGCAGGCGCACGCGTCTCAGCAGTAGAAATATGGCGTAGTTCATGGCTTGGGTGGTTCCACCTAGCGGCGTAGCATGATGGTTTCAGTCGTCAGAATGATCACAGATACGATGTTTGCCAACAGTGCGCCGCCGGAGAGTGATACTACGGAAGCAGTTACATGGGGTGTCATCCCCTCTTTGGTGACATAAAGTGCAACGCCCCAAGTAATGGCTGCTGCGATGAGTTGAAGGTCGGCTACAAGGCTTGCAGAAAGATGGGTGGCGCCGATCTGGGTGCGATCACCAAATTTCAGGGCGGTCGCAATTAGGTTGACGACGATCGCGGCAAAAAGCTCATACACGTTGTGTAGCTCTGGGCGGTCAATGTCGCCAATAAAAAAGCCGAAGTTCAGCGTTGCTGCCAGAACGATAAAGAAACCGAAAACCACTTTTTCAAAGTTCATAGAGCACACTCTGATCTGATTCCCTGTTGTGAGAGGTGGCGCCTAACGGCCATCATGTACTGCTCAAGTGTAAACGGTTTTCCGGCGGGTGTGATTTTAAGTCAAGCGGGTATACAGTGTTGCGGCAAATGTACCTGTTTCCGGCGACGTGATGAACGGAAAGTGAATATTGCTGGCGTTCGGGCGACAAGAAATTTATATTCTCCGCTTTCTCATTGGGAGAGAGTATTGATCATGAGCGAAGAAAAGCAGATTTCCGTCACCCTTGAACAACAGAGCGACTACCGTTTCTTGGCAAGCTACGATGATGGCGCACCGGCGCTGATCACGGATGAGCCAGCCCCGCTTGGCCAAGGCCAAGGGCCGAGCCCAGTGCAACTACTGACAACGGCGGTGGGCAATTGCCTTACGGATAGCCTGCTATTTGCACTGCGTAAATTTAAGCAAGAAGCGGAGCCGCTGCGCACCCAGGTGACTGCCAAAGTTGGGCGCAACGAGAAGGGCCGGATGCGCGTGTTGGAGATCGAAGCCCATATCCGCCTCGGCACTGCGCTGATGCACCTTTCCAATGCGGAGCGCGTTTTGGGCCAGTTTGAAGGTTTTTGTACGGTCACGCAAAGCGTGGCGCAGGGCTTGCCGATCAAGCTCAGCGTGTTCGATTCCACGGGGGCACTGCTGCACTACTCGGATTCCAGTGAGGACGGGGAATAAGGAAAACAGGGAGTGTAGAGAACAAGGGGTAGTCCCGCTTCTCTCAAAATCAGTGATACGGAAGCACAAGCACCACTTTCACCGAATCATCCACCGATTCCCGAAGGATGTAGCCCAATGCGTTGCGATACAGGGCTACTTGCTCCTTGACGGAAGCGTCGTCGGGTAGAGAGGAGGGGGGCTGGCCGCGCCCAGTAAAGATCAGCTGTGCCCAATAGGCGCGGGAATCGCGCGGGCTGCGTTGCAGAACGATGCGGTCAAATGCGACTCGTGCGGGTGACTCTTCCACCTGCATAAAAGTCACCGCGTTTTGCTCGTCCGGCAGAGTGCGGCTCTTGGCCATAAACAGCTGGCGCACCTGTGAGATGGTGATACTGTCGAAGTTGGCTTTAGGGTTCGCGATGATTGCGATTTCCGCTGCCCAGAGCGCACCCGATGCAAGGCTGGTTGCGGCGGCGATCAGTAGGTGTAGCGCAAACTTCATGGCGATCAACTCCTTAGCCTGTAGCATCAAAACGCGACGTTGAGTGCGGTGCGAAATAACATATTGCTGCCAATTGCGCCTGTTTCCTCGCGCACGGTTGGGTCGCGCGTGAAGCGGAGCAGCTCAAACTTAACCACCGTACCAGATGTGATGTCTATACCCATCCCGATCGTGACTGTACGCCAATGGGAAGCAGTCGCGGCGGGTGGCTTTGCGCGAATCTGACGGCCGTAAAATTCGGCGATTTGGCTGGGAGTTGGGCTTTCGGGAAGCACTGCGTAGTAGTCATCCAGCACCGCAGCTTTGATGTCTTGGCGATAGCGTGAGTAGGTCGCGTGCCAAGTGAACTGGTTTTGGCGCCAGCCTGCGGAGGCGTACCAAGCCGTGACATTGCCGAACATGTAGGTGTCGGTTCGGAAGGTGCTCCACTCGGCAATGGCAAACCAGCGTTCGCGGTCGATTTTTGCGGCAAGGTCGCGGTAATGCCATCTTTTGTCTTCTACTTGCAGCGCTTGGTCGATCATTGGTGCCATGCTAGGTGCGAGCTGCTCTTTGAGTGCTTGTGCGCTCGCTGCATCTAGCTGGCCGCTCCGGACTGCGTAGTCAAAGCCGCGGTCGATCAGGTTGTCTGAAGAAAGTACTTCGGATGCCAGGCTGATTTCTGCTTGAAAAATTGCAGCGCGCAAGGTGAGCCAGCTGTCGTAGCTGTACGTAAACACGGCGCCCAATACGTTGCGCATGGTAAGTTCACCGTGAGTGGCGGCGACGAACTGCTCGTCTGATCCGTAGGCTAGCTCTGCGCTCCATTCGCTGTTGCCGTATACGCTTTGATATATATAGTCTACTCCGGTGAGAGGGAGATCATAGTCATGTACATCGCGGGGCGGGCGTATCCAATGGTAGGAATATCCCACGTTTAGGCTATCGGAGTAGAGATAGATGGGTGCGCCGATGCGGCCAATGCGAAAGCTGGAGTGTTCGGTAGGGATCCAGGTTGCGTAGAGCCAGCGGAGCTCTGTTTCGTAGTGGTCTTGGCTGCTATTGGCCTGCAATTGCAGGGTAACTGCGGTCTTTGCATCAATTGCGTACATTGCCTGCATGCCGGCGGAGGTTTCGTTGTCCATCACAAAATCTGTACTGTAGTTCGCATAACTGGGTGGGCGGCGATCTTGACGAGCGCTGGCCGGCTCTTTCTGTAGAGCACCGCCTACCACGTTCAGGTATCCGTTCCAGCGAACGCCCTCTGCAAATGCGTTGGGCGCAACGAACCCCAATGCAAGCGAGGTGGCTAGGCTGCTGCGAGCCAGCCAAGCCATGCCGCTAGCTGCTGTTGAGAGCGAACCGATGCGTTCGAAAGTGATCGTCAAAATGTGCATTCTCCGTAGGGCGGAACAGTGCATTCCATTAGTGTAGAAGCTTTCAGTAAGTGTAGAGAAGATTTTGGGATATGCTTGATGTAGAGCCGGTGCGCCGTATAATCGACCCGTAAGTCAAAGGCGTCTCGTGAGGGGTGCGTCAAATCAAATAAAGGGGTATCGCTATGGCGACCGAAGTTAGCGCCTGCGTAGAACTTGATCTCCCGCGCAGCGAAGCATGGCAAAAGCTCGCCGATTTATCCCTCGCGCACCACTATGTGCCCGGTGTGGTGGATACACGTATTACCACCAGCACCCTACAGGGCGTTGGGGTGAGTCGGAACGTCTATCGCAAACGCGGTGAATACCTTGAGGAAACCGTCACGGAATGGGTGCCTGAGCATGGGTTCACCCTGCGCCTTCACAAGGGGGAGCGTGACGCTCCTCTGCGCGGCGCATGGTTTCGCTATCGCCTTGATGATGCGCCTGCTGGAAAGACTCGTTTGACCACAACGATGGGGTACATTCCTCCTTTTGGTGTGCTCGGGCAGTGGCTGGATGGCGCGTTTTTGCGCCGTATCATTCAGCGCGCGATTGGCGATGTTGCCGTGTGCCTCAAACACTTTTACGAAACGGGGGAAACTCCAACGAGCGAGCAGCGTAAGTCGTTGCGTTCGGCGCTAAACCCCTTGGTTTCGTAAGGATTGCATTCAAACGTCGGCGCGTACGTTTTCGCAATGAGCGCGCTTTGCACAGTTTTTTCCAAAGATGCCGTTTACCAAAGATACCGTTATACCACAAATGCCGTTTATTAAAGATCGTGGAGAACCTTTGCGGATGACTGATTTGCCTCACGCTTCCCCTAACCCTGCCAAGCCGAGCCTAGAAGAACTGCAGGCTTTCCTGTTGCGGGAGTTTCCGCAGAGTCGCGCAACTGTGGAGGCGCTTGGGCCAATGACCGCCACGCTGCGTTTACGGGTCACCGACGCCGATTTGCGGCCGGGTGGCACGGTGTCTGGGCCGTCTATGATGGGCGTTGCTGATGCCGCACTGTATATTGCGATTTTGGGGGAAATTGGAATCGTCCCTTTGGCGGTAACCACCAATCTTACGATTAACTTTTTGCGCAAGCCGCGCGCCAACTGCGACCTCTTGGGGAAGTGCAGGATGATCAAGATTGGCCGAACGCAAGCGGTAGGCGAGGTAAGCCTGTACTCTGATGGCGATGATCAGAATCCGGTGGCCCATGTGGTGGGCACTTACGCGATTCCGCGCTAAGGACGGCTAGCGAGTGGCGACGATGGCAGGGGTTTGGGCTGCTGCGCTGTTGTAGTAGTCGTAGAATCGCTTCACTTTCGCCACATAATTGGAGCGGATGTTGCGCCGATCACTGCTGAATCCTGCGTTGTAAGCACCAACGGAATCCCACTTCTTGCCGCGTGTGGCGAAATTTGTGGCCAAAATCCAAGCGCCAACATGGATGTTGATGCAGGCGTCGCGGATGACTTGTTCGCGGGGAATGCCAAATTCAGTTTCGAGTTGCGTAAACCAGCGGCTGTTGATTTGCATGATGCCGTAATCGGTGCTGCCGTTGGTGTTGCGGTTGACTGCGCTTTGGTTGAAGTTGGATTCTACGCGCGCGATGGCGTAGAGCAGTGGTTGCGGCACGGAATAGCGTTCAGCAGCAGCGCGAAAGCAGGCTTCATCGAAGGCCTGTGCGGTGCCGATCCAGCCGGCAAATAGGAGTAGGAACGGTATTATTTTTGTCATCCCAGAACCTTACCTGCAAAACTGGCTCGAATCAATCGCCCTTTGGTTTTGTTCTGTTAACAGGAAGCGGCGCTTAGGGCGTTTCTGCTTGCTACGCTTCTGGCCTTTGTCGTGAAAAATTCCGCTAAAAACAAGCACATTGCAGCGTGCTTGTAGTCGTTTGTGGTTTTATCCAGCGCCATCCAAGGGTAGAATCATTGGTCTTGCTCGCAGCAGCTCTTGTTTGCGATTTCTCTCCCTTCCGTTTTGCGAGTGCACCGTTTATGTCTGTGTCACCTCAATCCTCCACCGTAATTTGTTCCCACCGCTTGAGCTTTGTTCAGCAGCGACGCTGGTTTATGGAGCAGCTGCAATCTCCATCCGGCGTTTCCAACGCGGCGGTTGGGGTGCGAATTTATGGAGCACTGGATTGTCAGCAGCTTGTGGCCCATTTGAACACGGCAGTTGCGGCGCAAGCGATTTTCCGCAGTCGCTATGTGTTGGGAGGCGATGATGCGCCGGAAGCGCAGGTGCTAGCCGAATCCGGATTTCAGTTGCGAGAAGAGGATTTTTCCCAGCAGTACGTGCAATCAAATGCAGATAAATTGCTGGAACGCCGCTTGCAGCAGGAGCAGCAGGTAAAGTTCGATCTCGCGCAGCCGCCGCTGCTGACGGGCGTTTTGCTGAAACTCGCAGAAAATGAGCATCTACTGGTTTTGGTGGCCCACCCGATTGTTGCGGATCCCCACAGCCTTGGGCGTTTTGTTGCAGCTTGGCTCAAGCGTTTTGTCGTTCAGATTGATCAAGGCAAGGACGCGGGGGGTGTGGACGAGGCTCGCACTCGGGATTATGGGCATTATGCGGATTGGCAACAGCAACAATGGCGGGATAGTGCGTGGGTCACTGCTCTGCGTGAGGTGTCGGACACCTTGCATGGTGCACATCGGGCGTTAGAGCTTCCTTGGGATCATCGTCGCGCTACAGCGCCAGCGCGCACGGTCTATTCCTTGGCCTTGCCGGTGTCGCCGAACGTGCTTGCGCGGCTTGCCGGCACAGGGGAGCGCCACGGGCTGCGCTTGGATGCGATGTTGTGTGGCTTGTATGCGCTGCTGCTGGCGCGGCTATCGTCGCAGACCGGATTCTGCCTTGGGATGCCCGTGAATTCCTGTCCGCAAGAGTGGCAAGACGTGGGCTGTGGGCCCTTTGAAAATTTATTGCCCTTGCGCGCGCAGCTGGCGTTTGATGAAACGCTGTTGCAATGGCTTTTGGATATGCAGGCCCACTTGGATTTTATGCTGGCTCGCAGGATGCTGCCGATTGAAAAGGTGCAGGAAGCGCTGGCGGCGCCTGCTGCGGGCGGCCAGCTGCCTTGGTTGCGGGTGGCTTTTGCATGTCAGCAGCAGCCAAGCTCGTACCCAGTTTGCAACAGTCTTCGCTTTGAGCCGATCTGTCTGCGCTCAGAGCGCTCCCTGTTTGACCTTCAATTAACGGTGTTGACGGGGGATAAGCCGCATTTTGTGTGGCAGTTTAACCGCGACCTCTTGGAAAAGGGCACCATAGAACAATGGCATCGCTATTTGTTGACCCTGCTGGAATCAGCGAGTACAGGGATGGAGGCAAGCGCGGGGAGTGTTGCGCTGTTGGATCGTGCGCAGCAGCAGCAACTGCTAAAGCAGCTGAGTGGTGGCGATATCAAAATTGCTCGTGAGCAGAGCTTGTATGGTCGCATTGCTTTGTTGGCGCGCCAGGTGCCTCGCCACACTGCGATTATTCAAGGGGAGCGTTTTGTTCGCTATCAGTCGCTCGTGCAGCAGGCGGAAGGCTGGGCGGCGGCGCTGCGGGATTTGGGTGTAAAGCGCGGTGCGCGCGTGGTTATGCCGATGCCGCGCTCTGCCGAAGCGTTTGTTGCCTTGCTGGCGGTATGGCGTGCGGGTGGGTGCGCGGTCCCTGTGCCGCAGCGTTATTCTGAAGAGCAGGCCCGCACTTTGTTGCTTCAGGTGCAGCCGGTTGTAGTGTTGTTCCATGCAGGCTCACCGGTCAGTGAACACATGAAGTGCTGGCGGGGTGCGGCGAGCGGTGTGTGTGAATTTACTTCGCTGATGGGGCTTGCGAACGATGGCCGGTTGCGCGAGGAGCCTGCTCCCGCACAGGATGGTTTCGCCGTCATGCTTACGAAAGGGAGCACTGATCCGCGCCATGTGCCGGTATTTATCCCGATCACGCACGGCGCTTTGCTTGCTCTGTTTCATTCACTGACGCAGCGTATGCAGTTGCGCGCCAACGCGCAGTGGCTTGCGATGGCGGAGTTTTATCAAGACATAAGCTTGGTAGAGGCGCTAATGCCGTTGCTGAGTGGTGCTTGCCTTGTGGTTGCCGAACCGAACGATTTGGAAACGGTGGATCAATGGGCAGTATTGATACAGCAGCGCTCGGTCACTTGCATGATTGCGCCGCCGGAGCGGTTCCACGAATTATTACAGCATCATGCTTTGCCCGCCGAAAGTTATTTGTTTTCACGCAACCACTCGCTAAAGCCGGATTGGCTGCAGGAATTCTTGCATGCGGGCGCGACGGTTGTGAACCTGTTTGGCACGCCTGAGAGCGGCATCATCAACGCCCTGCAGATCGTTCGTGATTTGCGCGGTGGAGTGATGGAGGAAGGTGTTTCCCTAGGTGCTCCCTTGCAGAATACACACTTGCGGATTCTGGATGAGCAAATGGCGCAGGTCATGCCTGGCGGAATTGGTGATTTGCTCGTGGGCGGTGATGTTGTGAGCCCCGGCTATTGGCAGCGCGACGAGTTGGTGCGGGAGAGGTTTGTTCAGGTTGGCGGGGATTGTTATTTTCGCACCGGATTTCGCGCGCGGCTGGCAAGCGATGGGCAGGTTTTTTTGGTGGAAGCGACGCGAGAGGAGATCGAACCGCCACAGGCCCTGCCGCATCCGAGCTTGGAGCAGGCCGTCTTGCGTTGCTGGCAATTTATGCTCGAACGCGATGAGATTGACCCAGAACAACCCTTTGCGGAGTTGGGTGGCAGCTCATTGGTAGCGTTGCGCTTGGTAGCTCATGTCAATCGTTATTTCGGCGCAACTTTGCCCTTAGCAATGCTGTTGCAGGCGGCCACTGTGCGGGCGCAAGCGTGGTGTTTGCAGGGGGCGGGGGTTTCGGTAGAGCCGCTGAGCTTGCAAACTCTGCACGCAGGCAGTGCAGGCAGCATGCCTTGGGTGTTGCTGTTTGATGAGTACGGTTCGGTGGCTTCTTGGAAGGCGCAGTATGCGCAGATTTTGGCAACCAAAGATTCGCATTCAGCGGCCGGTGTTCATGGTCAACACGGTTCTGTTTATGATCAGGTGCTCATGAGTACGCCGGTTTTCGCGCTTCACTGTAACCGTTACGAGGGTGCAAAGTCACTTGCGGAGCTTGGAGGGGAGTGTATTGCTGCGCTTCCCGAAGGTCGGTTTGTGCTGGCGGGTGCAGGCTTCGGGGGCGCCTTGGCTGCGGCCATTGCAATGCAGATTCCTGAACGGATCAGCCGACTTGAATTACTGGACGCACCGCCAAAGTGGGATGAGCCACTTGCTGCGGAGGCGAAAAGTGAGCACGAAGAGCAGTTGGCCTTGTTTCACCGTCAATTGTGGCGAGACGGTGTGTGTGGTGTGTTTGCAATGCCGGTGCGTGCCTGGCTTCCGGCGCAGGGTCTGCTTGCGTTAGGCGCCGCGAGTGGCTGGGAGCTTTCTGCAAAGTCGCTGGATGTTGTGCGGGTAGAGGGTGGCCGTGATTCGCTGCTGTCGCGATGGTTTGCCCAAATGTACGAGGAAAGCGCCGCCGCGCGCGAGTGGACAGCAGGAGAGAATGCTGGCCAAGGCGAGGTTGAGCAGGGTTTAGAAAGCGCGAACGGGCCAGAGTTGGCCGCTAGTCGCACGTCGCTACCCCAAGATGCACAAGGTTCTCAAACGTCGGAAAAGCCTCAAACACCGCAAACTTCCCAAATACCGCAAATACAAGAAACAGGAGCCTATGCATGAGCGAGCTGAATATCCATCGGGTCGAGGCCATGCTGGCTCATCTGAATGCGTGTGGTTTGAGTATTGGGGTCAACGCAGGCCAATTTTGCTTGCAAGCCTCTAGTGGTGGTGGCGTGCAAGAAAACGATATTGCCGCACTGCGAGGTCTGCTTCAGGCCTTAGGGTTAACGACGAACACTCATGGCGCTGCGGTGGGAGATGAGTTTGCAAACAAGTTGCAAGGAATTCCCGCGCTTTTGATCCCAGATACACAAGCTTACGGGAAGATGCTCCGCTTGCCTGTTTCGGGCTGTGATTTGGGTGTGTTGCGGCACAAGGCTGGCGCTTGGCTTTCCTCTTTTTTGGGGGTCGGCGCAACTCTGTTTGCCCTGCTGTCTGCGCGTTATCAGTCGCGTGGTTTGTGGCTGGAGGAGTTGAGTGCGGGCATTGGTCAGTGTGGCGTTGCAGATGACGTGCCTCTTGCTTGGTTTTCGCTTTCATCCATGCAAGGATACTTGCCTCAAGACGGCAGCTTGCGAGAGGCAGTTCATCAGGTTTCCGGAAGCCTGATGGTGGCTGCTTTGAGTGCGGGCGATTCGTTGGACTTAGCGCTGTCGTTGCCGGATGCGCATGAAGGGGATTTCCTCACATGGCATTATTGTGAGGCGCTGCTTGATGAAGGCTTTGTGCGCCAACTACACGAGGATTATGTTGCGCTGTTGCAGCAGGCAAGTGCGCTGATTACGCCGGTTTTGTCGGCCATTGATCTGCCGCTGGCGGCGCGAAAAGCAGACGATGCAGAGTTTGCTGAGGTCGTAGAGGAAGTGATCACGGTTGCTCCCACAAATGAAACTTCGGGAGCGGTTCGCCGTGATGCGAGCGCGTTATGGCGAACGGTTCAGGCGGTGATTGATCTTCATGTGAAGCCAGAGGACATACGAACGGAATCTGCGCCGGTGGCGTCTCCTGTAATCGCTGAGTCCGCCGTTACGAGTGCAGCTCGCGCTGTTGAGCACGGCAGTGAAGCGGCGGTTCTCGCGCTGCGCGAAGACACTCTCTCACCCCAGCAATGGCTGATCGCTCTGGATGAGCGCATCCACGGTGTAGGGGTGCGAAATACGGTGATTGCAGCATGTATGCAGCTCGGTTTGGAAGCGGGCTCTGGCCTAGGCGGAAAAGCGTCGCGCACCGATCCGGAGCGTGCGCAGCGTGCTTTGCAGGCGCTGATGCAACGCCATGCGTTATTACGAACCAGCTTTGTTTGGTGCGATGAGATTCCTTCGGCGGAGTCTGTGCTCCCGATGGAATCCCTAGATGCTGCGAAGGCGTCTGCAATTGCATGGCCACGGCTGCATGAAAACCCCGCAGTACCTTGGCGCGTCTCTGTGCTTTCTGTTGCCGGTGAAGGCGCGCACGCAGACCTTCACGCCAGCGCGAAAAAGTGGCTTGCGAACGGCGCGAGCGTAGCGCTGCCAATGTTTGGTGAAGGCCTGCCGTGGCGCGCCGAACTCGCTACCGTATCCAATGGTGATGAGCGTTTGGCCGTTTGGCGCATGTGTTTCAATGCGGCGATTGCTGATCAACATACTGCGGAACGCTGGCTGGCCGAATGGCAAGCTTTGTATGCTGGCGAGGTGCTGTCTCCTGTTGCGACGCAATATGCAGATTACGTTGGCGATCTATGGAAGAAAGCAGCGCTTTCATCGCTGATGCCTAGCACAGAGGCGGATGTTTTTTGGAAGGAGACCCTGCAGAGGGTGCGTCCAGTTCGGTGGCCGCTTGCGACGAGCTCGATAGGGGGGGCGCTCAGTTCGACGATAGAGGCAGAACTTGTACAGCGAGTGCGGGTTGCTGCAACCGCTTGGCAGGTCAGTATGGAAAGCGTATTTCTTGCCGCCTATGCGGCCTTGCTCCAGCGTTATATTGGCGGCGATTCGTTTGCCATTGGCGTTGAGTTTGCTAACCGGCAAGGTGCTGCTCGGCAATCCTTACTCGGCCCACTTAGCAATCGCTTGCCTTTTGTTGCACAAATGTCGGCGGGCAGGCCCAGTGTTCGCCATCGTGTAGAGCAGGTTGATAGCCAGTGGCAAGATATGGCGCTCTACCAAGATACGCCGGCGCTGGCCTTGCTGCCGATGCTTTCGGCTCTGCGTGGTGGCGCTGTTGCGAGCGCTGAAAATGGCGCAAATGCTACACCATTGATGTTTGGCTTCGCCTATCGCGAATTGCCGGGCACTGCGGCGCTGCCGTTGGTTGCTCGTGGTTTGCAGCTGATGCCAATGGATGCGCGTCAGGCGCGTTTTGGAATAGAGCTACGAGTTCATTGCGGTGAGTGGCAGGCGACAGAAGTAAGCCTTGCGTTTCAGGCGGGTTTTTTGGATTCAGTGCTTGCCGAGCATTGGTTTGAGCAGTATTTGCACCTCTTGAGCGGTATGGTGAATAGCGCGGATTCCGATCTTGCGCTTTTGTCGGTGCAAAGTTTGCCCGACCAACAGGAAGTATTTGATCGGTTTAACCGTGAGGCGCGTTCACTTCCGACGTTTCTTCCTCATTTTAGCCTCTGGTGGCAGCGCCAATGCTATGGGGTGCCAAATAACGTCGCGGTTGTGGGTGTGGAGGGGCGCATTAGTTATATCGAGCTGGATGCCATTACCAATCAGCTTGCGCGTTATTTGCAAGCGAAGGGCGTGGGGGTTGGCGACCGGGTGGGTTTGTTGCTACCGCGCGATCCCATGCTGCTGGCTTCTGTGCTGGCGCTCTTCAAACTCGGTGCTGCGTGGATACCATTGCATTCGAGCTGGTCGGTAGAGCTTCAGCAACAGGTGCTTGCTCACGGAGAAGCGAGTTGCGTACTGCATGACTCGGAGCGTAGCCCTTGGCAGGGAGAGTTGCCGGCAATTGAGGTTTCCTATTCCGATGATGTGTGGCAGAAGTGCTCCGATGTGCCCTTTGATGAAGTCGATGATGCCGGTTTGCTGGCGTGCATCCTTTACCCCACAGAAAACACAGCGCTTGCGCAGGGTGTCGCGCTTTCCCATCGCAATATTTCCGCGTTGGTGGCATGGGGGAGCCGGCTGTTTGAACATCGCGGTGCGTTAAAATCTGCGTTGGCGAAAGAGCTCAATGAGGAAGGTGCTTTATTCGACGTGTTTGTAACCTTGGGTTGTGGTGGTACGGTGGTCATGATCGAGGATCTGCTCTCCAAGCAAGCGCGGGAGCGGCCTACCACCACAACGGCCAAACTGCTTGCGCTGGTGAATCATCTGACGGTAACTCCCACGCTTGCATCGGAACTGCTGCGGCGGCAATGGCTGCCGGGCACGTTGCGATCTATCGCACTGCTCGGTGAACAGGCGCCCCCTGCGTTGTGTGATGCATTGCGCGCGATCCCAGGCGTGGAGCAGGTCTGGACGTTCCATGCTTGTCTCGAAAACAGTGGGATTGGGTTTGTCGGCACTGGGGCGCGTTCAAGTTTGGGGGTGCCGGTGGATGGCACTCAATGCGTCATCCTGAATGAGCGCGCCCAGTTGACGGCGTGGGGTGTTGTGGGGGATTTGTATATTGGTGGTGCGTCGCTTTGCAGCGGTTATTGGAAAGAACCTTTGCAAGGTCGGTTTACGAGAAATCCGCTGACGTATTTCCCGACTCTGGGCAGCACGCTGTTCCATACGGGCTATCGCGCTTGCTGGTTTGCGGACGGCCGTATTGAGTTGGTAGGCTTTTCGGCGGATAAAGACGCACAAGATCGACGCCAGGTTGAATGTTTGCGCCTTGAGCAAAAGATGGCCGAGGTGTTGAGTGAAGTTCAAGGCGTCTATACCGCAACGACGAATGCATGCACGGTTTTCGTGTGTGGTACGCATCCCGCACGCCACTACCAGCAATTGTTGCAGCGCAGTTTACCGCAACTCAATGGTGTAGCCGTTAAAGTGCTGGCGGAATGGCCGCGAGATCGGCTACAGCGCATTGATCGTGCGACTCTGCTTCAGTTATTGGAGAGTTCCTCTGCAAACGATGATGAGATCGCCGTTTCGGCATCGGAGAGCGCAGAAAGTGCTGCAAGCCGAGTGCATAGCGGCCATTCGAATACACTAGAGCGCCAGATGTTGCATTTCTGGCAGGAGTGGTTGGGCGCTGGTGTAACGGGGGTTGATTGTGAATTTGCCAATGCCGGTGGCGACTCAATGCTCGCATTACGAATGGTGGTCGCGCTTGCTCAGCGTTATGCGCTAAAAGAAATCCCGCCTGTTGCGCTATTGTTCCAGCATTCTACGCCGGCTCGCCTTGCGTTGTGGCTGGACAGTTCCCTGCGTGGCGAGGAGCATCGTGAGCGCTTGTGGTTGCCTTTGCAGGCGCGCACGACTTCAAGCAGCGTACTGTGCTTCCGAACGGGCGATACTTCCGTGGCAGAAGCCATTTGGCAGCCGTTTGCGGAAGCACTTCCTGAGCACCTCGGAGCGTGGCATTTGTGCAGTCGGCAGGAGGTGGCGACAGGCTGCATACCGAGCGATCTGGCGTTGCTGACACAAGAGCATCTCACCCAAAAGAATGGCGTCCACGAGAACGCCGGTCCAAATGGAGTGTTGGTAGATCATGCGCTGCTTGCGAAGCGCTATGTGGATGCAATGGAGCAGGAGTGCCTTCCCGTACCTAGCGCAATTGTTGGGCATCAAGAGGGCGCGTTGTTAGCGACTGCCGTGGCTGCGGAACTGCGCTCGCGGGGTTGGGCGTGGTTGCCCTTGGTGTTGCTGGATGGCTGTCCGTCCCCTGTGGATGTGCCTACCGTGCAAAGTTCTGCGTTGCACCTTCTGAACGCGGAGGCAGAATTGCCTCTGCGGGAAGGGTGGCCTGAGCGGCTGCAGGGAAATGTGCAGTGGCGTATTTCTCAGGATTCCGGCGCGAATGCGGTATTCCGCCAAGCGGCGCGCTGGTTAGAGGAGTGCTGCTAGCATTCACTGGGTGGGTGTTGATTGGTGAGGCGCTGTAATTTCAAGAAGTTGCGGATAATCAAAGTCTTGAGCCAGCGCCCGCAATGCCGCCACCAGCTCCGGTGCTGCGTGATCTACGGTTTCAAGATGTTGCAACAAACCAGTGGCGTGGCCTAGTTCAATATCTTTGCGTAGTAGCTGCTGGAGGCTCTCCGGCAGCTGAGCAAACGCGTTGCGCAGGCTGGCTTTGTCGTCTGGCGGAACGTGGCGGCTGCCGCGCCAAGGGTGATTCGCGTAGATGTAGCGTAAATTGAGTTGCTTGCCGATTCTGCTGAGCACGTCATCTGCCTTGAAGGGCTTGCTTAGATAATCGTTCGCACCCTCTTGTGTGGATTTCTCCACATCACCCGCCAGTGTGCCCGCAGTGAGCACAATGATGGGCAGTTGATCGCGGGAGTGGATTTTGCGAATTTCGCGGATGGCCTGATGGCCGTCCATTTCCGGCATACGGATGTCCATAAGAATCAGGTCGGGATGCCAGTCTTGGCAGATTTGTACCGCAGATTGGCCGTTACTGGCTTCGTTGAGACAAAAATCGAAGGGCAGCAGGATCTTGTGCAGCAGCTCGCGGTTATTCTCGTTGTCGTCCACAATCAGAATACGTCGCTGCGTTTGGCCTGCTTCAAGCGCAACCGGATGAGGGGCTGCGCCAATTTCGGATGCCACTTGCTGGCCTGCGCGAAAAGGAATGCGCAAATAAAACGTGGTACCTTTTTCGATTTCGCTCTCAAAAACCAGATCGCCGCCCATGCGGCGCGCAAACTCTCGGCTGATGGCAAGGCCAAGCCCGGTACCTTTGCCGAGGCGTTGCCCGCTTTCAGTTTGTTGGTACAGGCTGAACACTTTGTCGTAATCTTCCGGCGCAATGCCGCAGCCGGTATCTTTTACGATGATATTTAATTCAAATTGATCTGCACCCATCGGCTGAGTGTTTACCGTGAGAAGAATCTGCCCCTGCTCGGTAAATTTTACGGCGTTGCCGACAAGGTTGATGAGGATTTGCAGCAACTTTCCGCGATCGCCGCGCAGGTCTGGATGGGTATCGGGTTCGGCTTTGATCGAGAGCTGTGTATTTTGGTGCTGGCAGCGCTCGCTGAACATTACCTCAAGATCCATTAGAAGTGTTTGCAGGCAAAAATCTTGTTCAACGAGTTGGATCGTGCCGGCTTCAATGCGAGAAACATCGAGAATATCGTTGATCAGCGTAAGCAGGTGTTCGCCGCTGCGATTGATGACTTGCAGTGCGCGCCTTGAGTCGGAGCCTAGGCCGGGCGTTTGTTGAAGGAGGTCTGAATAGCCAAGTACAACGTTCATTGGAGTGCGAATCTCGTGCGAGACGTTGGCAAGAAAGCGGCTCTTGGCCTCGTTTTTTCGTTCGGCCTCTTGTTTTTCGTTTGCGAGTTGAGTGTGGATCGCAAGCAGGGCTTGATTTGCGGCTTGCAGCTCTTCGGCGTTGCGTTTTCGAGCGCGATTGCTGCGGAATAGCGCAAATGCAAGGCCGAGCATTGCCAAGGAAGCAAATGCGATTGCAATCAGCCAATAGCGCAGGTAGTCAATGACGATGGTTTGTCGTCCAAGCTCGGCAAGTTGGCTCTTTAGTTCGGATTTCGCGTTATTGATTTCTACGCGAAGCGCTTCGATGGTTGCGATGCTTTGTTCTACCTGCTGTTGATTGATCACAAATTGTTGCCGTGATTCTGCAAGCGCTTCTGCGCTAGAGGCTAGCTCTTGTTTGGTTTCGGCAAGGCGCGCTTCCGCGGATTTTAACCGCTCTGCTTGTTGCTGAAGCTCTTCAATCTTGCGCTGGAGTTCGTGTTCGCTGCGGGCGATTGTGGCGTTGACCTCGGTGAACTTTGCTTGTTGCGCCACAAGCTGTTTGCCTTGGTCATCGAGCTGTTTTTCTTGGCCGGTGATTTGGGTTTGTTGCTGCAGAAGTTGCTTGGTTTGAGTTTGCAACAAGGACTTTTGCTGTTCTACCTGGCTGTGCGTGGTGCTGAGTTCACGGCGGGTTTTGGCGATTTCCGTTAATAATTCGCCGTATTTTTGCTCCTGCTCGGCAAGCTGCATTTTGGTTTTTTGCAGGGTATCTTCGGTTTGTCGAAACAATTTGGCGACATCAAGCTCGGTGCCGCCTAACAAAATGATTTTGCGATCTACGGATAGCTTTTCATAGATCAGGTTGGAGCGATTGATTTCAAACCGTAGCGTGTTTTCGGGAGTGCGCACAAGGTTGATCATGACGCTACGGGCATCGCTACTGCCATTGCTGACCAATAGCGTGCCCCGCCCCCGGAGCAAGGGCGCAATGGCATCAAGTTGGGCGCTGTTTTGGGTGTCAAGATACAGCATTTGCAGCCCTTGTGACGCAAGGTTCTGAGTGCTGGTAACGCGAACAACCTGAAATCCCTTGTTGCGAATCTGCAAGAGCGGCGCGCTGCGCTGGATTTCTTCAAAAAAACGCGCATCGTTGGTGAGAACGCCAATGCGAAACACAGGAAGGCTCTGTTCGTTGGGCCAAGTAATATAGCGGAAAAAGTTGAAGGTGAGGGCGATTCGCAGGGATTGTTCGCTTGCCTGCGGTGCTGCATAAGCGGTGCTTGATGTTGTTGCGTGAAAGCTTGCAAAGAGAGCAAGAAATAGGCTGGAAAGTATCAAATTCGCAACGAACCGATTTCTAAAAAGCGGTTTCGCAAACCGATGGGGTAATACACGCAGGCTAGGTATCATGGGGGATAAAAAGTTCGGGCCGGCCTAGGTGGTAGCCTTGGGCAAAGTCTACGCCGAGTGCGCGAAGCTGGTGTTCGATGTGGCCATTTTCGACATATTCTGCGATGGTTTTTTTGCCCATTGCATGGCCGACGTCGTTAATGGATTTGACCATGGCGTAGTCCACGGTGTCGTGCTGCATGGAGCGAACAAATGCGCCGTCGATTTTTAGATAATCTACAGGCAGATTTTTTAGATAGTAATAAGAGGATACACCGCGCCCAAAATCGTCCAGTGCAAAGCTGCAGCCTAATTTGCGAATCGCATGCATAAACTCAAGAGTGCGGTGAAGATTGGTGACGGCGCTGGTTTCGGTAATTTCAAAACAGATTTTATGCGCAGGAACCGCGTAGGTTTTTAGCAGCCCTTCAATGAAAAGCTCAAAGCGCGGGATGCTCAGCGTAAGGCCAGAGAGGTTAATCGAACAACCGCCCATCTGCTCGATGAGTTCAGGGTGATGCGCGAAGTGCCGAAATACGCGCTCAATTACCCAGCGGTCGATCTGGGGCGTTACTCCAAATCGCTCTGCCGCGCCCAAAAAATCGGCCGGAGAGATGATGGAGTTGTTCTCGCCAATCATTCGGATCAGGATTTCGTAATGCGGTGCGGAACCGTTGCTGAGAGGGATGATGACCTGTCGATGTAAGGCAAACTGGTTGTTTTCCAACGCGCTGAAAATGCGTGGGGTAAGCTGCATTTCGGCTTGCCGCGACTGCATCTGTTTGAGGTTGTCATCGTATACGTGAACGCGATTGCGGCCATCTTCCTTTGCTGCGTAGCAGGCGGTGTCGGCCATGCTCAGCAGGCTGGCGACTCCGCTTGCTTCATGGGTAATGCTGACGAGCCCAATGCTTGCACCCACGCTATGCCGCGCACCGTCGTGTTGAAAGGCGAGGTTGCCGATTGCTTTGATGATTTCTTCGGCGGTTGCCTTGCCGCTCTCTGGGGTCGCGTTATAGAGAATTATGGCAAAGTCGTCGCCGCCAAGGCGTGCTGCGATGTCGTGGGCGCGTAGATGCCTGCGTAGGAGCTCTGCTACTTGGCAAAGTAGCTCGTCGCCTGCCATGTGGCCAGAGGTGTCGTTCACTAGTTTGAACTGGTCTAAATCCATATAGAGCAGAACGTGTTGCGCTTTCTCGTCGGCAATGCGGCTCAGCAAAGAGGTGAGGGTTTCTTCAAAGGCAGTGCGTGTTAGCAGGTGGGTAAGATAGTCGTGGCGCGCAAGGTATTGAATTCGCTCCTCTGCAAAGCGTCGTTCGCTGATCTCGCGTTGGAGGCGTTCGTTGGCTTCGCGTAGCTCTTGGGTGCGTTCGTTGACGCGCTGCTCCAATTGTTCCTGCGCAAGCTCAAGGCCGCGATTTTTGTCGGCAATTTCGCGCAGTAAGCCACTGATTTGCAGGTGAGTTTTGACGCGAGCTTGGAGCTCTTCGCGGCGAACGGGCTTGGTAAGGTAGTCGACGCCGCCCACGGCGAAACCAGTGCTGACGCTTTCCAGCGAGCCCGTGACGAATACCACAGGAATCGCCTGGGTTGCAGAATCTGCCTTCAGTTGTCGGCAAACCTCGAAGCCATCCATGTCGGGTAGGCGTACGTCCAGCAGGATTAGGTCAGGCAGGATGATCTTGGCAATTTCCAACGCCCGAGCGCCATTTGCGGCCACGCTGAGGTCGTAGTGATCTCCTGCAAGCATCTCGTGTAAAATTTTTAGATTGGCAGGCTCATCATCCACCATCAGGATCTTTGAGGTCGGCATGCTCGGGCTGGTCTTATTCGAAAAGTTGATGCTCGTTTGTGCAATATTTACAGTCTAGCGCAAGAGCGGCTTCTATAAAACGCCTCTCGATACTATTCAGTTATTCAGTTGCAAGCTGCAGTCGCAAGCAGCAACAAGAACAGTAACAAGCAGCAACAAGAAAGCGCCGAAGTATTGCGGTGAAATGTACCTGTAATGGTGTTTTGAACCGTGTTTGATTGGGTTGAATTTACCTGATAACCAATAATGGGTGGCGCCCTCTCCCAAAATTTCCGCCAGAACACTGGTTTTGTGGCGCTGGTGCGCAAATTGCTAAAGCTTTCTCTCACAAGAGATCGTGTTTAGAAAACACATAAAGCGCAGTGGGGGATGTATGGAACTTCTGGATCAAACGGTGGGTTGGATCGCTCGTAATGTGCCAGGTTCGACCCGAATCTTTCATGAGCATCAACTGGATTTTTGCTGTGGGGGCAACCAGCCGCTGCGGGTGGCCTTGCAGAATTGTAATCTCGCTCCGATGCCGATTGTGGAGGCGCTCACGTCTTTGCAGGATGTTGACGTGCAAGAGAAAGATTGGCGTGACTCACCCAAGAAAGAGTTGGTCGCCTTTATCCAGACAACCTACCATACCCGCCACCGCGAGCAGTTGCAGGAGTTGATTCGTATGGCCAGTCGTGTGGAGCAGGTACATGGGCGTCGCGAGGGCTGCCCAAATGGTCTGGCGGTTCATCTGCACGGCATGCTAGAAGACTTGGATGATCACATGCGCAAGGAGGAGGAGATTCTCTTTCCAATGTTAGAGCGCGGCTTCAGCGTGCAGCAGGTGGCCGCACCCATTTCGGTGATGCGCGAGGCGCACGTCGAGCACGGGGATGCGCTGCACAAACTGTATGCGCTCACCAATGGCATTACCCCGCCTAAGGGCGCGTGCAATACGTGGCGCGCACTGTACGCGGGGCTTAGGCAGTTTTCCGATGAGCTGGTGGAGCACATCCATCTGGAGAACAATATTTTGTTCGCGGAGAATGCGGTTTCGGAGGGGGCGTAAAAGCAACGCGCTTAAGCGTGCTTGCGCCGCGCAAGTCCAAGCCCGATCAGGCCGGCTGCTAATAGCGCGTAAGTGGCGGAGTCGAGCGCAGTGTGGCTGGCTTTTTTCTCATCCGCAGTTTTGATGCTGGCGACGCTGGTTGTGGCTTCCCATTGCGCCGCTTGAGTCTCTGGTGTGAGCACGGTGCTTTGTTGGGTTGCGCTGCAGGTTGTACTCAAGCTCAGACCAAGTACGAATGCGCTAGCCCAGAGAGGAGGCTGGATTTGTTTTTTTGCCGACTTCATCTTGTGTTCCCCAAAAAGCGATCATTGAACGGGCAAATGTGGCGTTTTATAGCATCGTATTGTTTAGATGCGATGTATTGTTTGAACGAGATGTATTTTTTGAATGCGATTTGCGTGACGCATCCCGTGAGTAGTGTAATCCTTAGCAGATGCTATGCCAAAATAGATAATTGTTTATTTTACAATAAAGTATGTTGATTTTTCGGGCGGGAAAAAGGTGGGATGTAAAGAAAGTCGGCATACGTAAATACAACAAAAATCAACCAATTCTCCACGCAGAACTCGCTTTGTGAAAAACGAACAGAATTTCTGTGCAGTAGTACCTCTTAAGGAGGAGGCTGGCGTGAGGAGCTGCGATCGCAGCAAAACGCGAGTGATAAAAAAATCGACAGTATACCTATCGGTTCGAAAAGAGATGGGGTTCGAAAAGAGAGGGGGCTCGAAGAGAGAACCGTAGGAAATGTGGATGTGTAGGGGCTGAGTGTTGGGTGTTGAGTGTTGAGTGTTGCGAAACCTAGCGGGCGGCGATTTGGGCTAGGCTAGCAGTGCCGTGTGCGCCCTGTTGCGGTGTGTGGTGATGGTTGTGAACGGTTTTGCAGATCATAGACCTGAGCACAGGTAGATCAATGGGCTTGCTTAGGTAGTCGTTCATTCCGGCTTGGAGGCAGCGTTCGCGGTCGCCCTCCATCGCATTCGCAGTGACGGCAATGATAGGCAGCGCAGCAAGTGCTGGGTTGGGCAGCGCTCGAATCCTACGAGTGGCTTCAAAGCCGTCCATAACAGGCATTTGGCAATCCATTAAAATCAGGTCGAACGAGGGTCTGTTCGTGGTTGTATCGCCCAGCCGATCGACACCCTCTTGGCCGTTGTTGGCGACCTCTACGCTACAGCCCATTTTTTTCAGGTAGCCATTGATCACCATCTGGTTCACTTTGTTGTCTTCGACCACCAAGATGTGCAGCTTAAGCGTGTCATCGGGCTCGTGTTGGTGGGGGTGGGCAGTAGAAACTGCGGAGCCTGTGTCTGCGGAGCCTTTAATAGTAGGAGGCTGCTTGGTGGATGTGGGCTCTTTGGTTGAGGAGGGGTGTATCCTCGGGCTACGCTGGTATTCAATGGGGATCCGGATCGTGACTTCTGCGCCACCTTCTGCATGGTTTTGAAAGACGATATTGCCCGCGAGTGCCTCGATGATGGTCTTACAGATTGAAAGGCCAATCCCCATGCCGCCGTGCTTTCGGGCAAACCCAGCATCCGCTTGGTGAAACGGCTGAAAAATCTCGTTCACCAGATGTTCTGGAACACCGCCACCCTGATCGCGTACTGTAATCCAGAGTAAGCCGGCGCCCGACGCAGCGGTCGCGGAGATGTCTTCTAAACCGAGCTGCACGCGAATGGAGCCGTGCTCGGTGAACTTGATCGCATTGCTAAGAATATGCCGCAAGACGTGTGCGGTATGAAGCTGATCACCGATCAGAGTAAAGTCGTGATCGGCGTCTTGTGCGGCGAATCTGCTAGGGTTTGCGTCATTCGTGACCTGCAGTGAAATCTGTTTGATCGCGCACTCATCGCGTGCACGTGGAATGATTTCGTCTAGCAATTGGCTGATGCTGAAGGGCCCTTTGTTGATCTGGATTCGGCCGTTCAGGAAATCAGAAAACGCGAGTAGATCGACAACGGCGAGCAGCATTTCAGCGGCCGCGGCATTGGCTGCGCCGCTGAGCTGCTGTTGTTCTGGCGATAGGCTGGTTTCGCGGAGCAACCCCAGGCTACCAAGAATGCCGTTCATGGGGGTGCGTAGTTCGTGGCTGAGAGTGGATAGAAACTCGTCACGGGCGCGGTCGCTGCGCGTGATGGCGTTTTTCGCACGTGAAGAAATCGCAATGGCAAGACCGAGCATTAGCAGTATGACGAGCAACCCCAAGAAAATACCAAGATGGCGGGTGGTTTGCATCGCAGCGCCGACTTGTTCTAACTCGGTACGATAGTTTTTCAGGCTGCGATCCAAGATTCCGCTCAGTTGTGCGTTTAGCTCTGCTTGTTTGGCGGTTGAGGATTCGATCTGCTTTTGCAGTTCGTATAGTTTTTCTGGATGCTCGACAAGGGTGTGGGCAATCTGGATCGCATCTTTCCAGTACGCCTTAAATTCGGTGAGGAGGGCCTCGCTGTCGGTTCGGTTTGCGATATCGCTCTGGCTCGCGGCTTGTAAGCCGGATGCGATGATGCGTGTTTGTGCTTCCGCGTCTTCCACCATGAAGAGGTCTTCAAGGCTGATGGCGTTGGTGAGCAATGCGCGGAACTGTTCGCAGGCAATTTCGCTACGCCGTAGTTGTTCAATGAGGGGTTGTTTTATTTCAACAATTTCGGTGAGCCGCTTTTCATTGTTGAGCGCAATGACGAATACGGCCGATACGTAAACGCAAAATCCTATGCTGCCGATCACAGCCAGAACTAGAATCTGCCAACGTACTTGATTTGCGGGCGATAAGCTCACTACGTTTTAGCCTGCATCAGAAAAATTTCGGTGCCAATTTCTTGAGTCTAGCAGCCGATAGAGCGGGTACAAATTTATCGTGTGCTCGTGTTCGCCCTATTCGCATAGCTCGCGCAGCCAGCTCCTTTGAATGTGAGCGATTCATCGCATTGCAGAGTGAAAAAGTGCACCGAAGCCAAGCCTTGCTACACTGAGCTGTAGGTTCAGTATGAGGAGCGTTATCGCAAGTGCTTGGTCGTCGCATAGGATCAATACGCATAGGATCAATAAATTGCTGTTGTCTCGCGGGGTTGCGCGCGTGGCTGGCGGCTGTTGCCATGTGGGTGTTGTTCCCGTATGAGAGCGTGCGCGCTGATATTGCGGTGATTGTGCATCCAAGCAACCCGGTTAAATCAATGGATGAGGAGGACTTGCGCCGTATTTATATGGGGCGCATGCGCCTGTTTCCAGGCACTTCTTTGGGTGTCGAAGCAGTGGATTTGCCGGAGGAGAACCCTCGGTTTGTGGAATTTTACCAATCCCTCACTCATCTTGCGCCGGCCCGCCTGCGCCGTCAGCGCGCGAGTTTTTTGTTCAGTGGAAAAGGTAGGTTGCCGCGTGTGGTAGAGAGCGAGGCGGAGGTGCTTCGGTTTGTAACCGAATCTCCGGCGGCGATTGGTTATCTCGATAAGAGCCAAGTGAATGGTGCGGTGCGTGTGGTTGCCGTGGTCAAGGAGGAGTGATCCGGTGATGTATATTCGTTTATTCGCTCAATCGGAAACAAATTCTGCTATCAAGCGAAAGCCCCGTGTGTCGGCGGCGTGGCGGTGGTGGGCTTTTTTGCTGGGCACCGCGTTTTTTGGAGTACCTGCAGCCGTAAGTGCAAAGGTTCAATGGGATTTTTCGGGGTTTGCAAGCTATGGGGTGGGAAGGCTGTCGGATTCGTCGCTTGAACTGATGAATTATTCAGGGGGGCACTGGAGTTCTCGATCGGATTCGATTGTCGCATTGCAAGCAATCGCCCAGGTGGGCGATCGCTGGTCGGTAACGGGGCAGGTGGTGGGCAAAGCGTTCTCGTATGACGGCAAAAGTGCTTGGACTCCTCGCTTGGATTGGCTGTTTGTAAGCTATGAAGCAACGCCTGACTTGCGCCTTCGCGTGGGCCGATTGCGAGCGCCGCTATTTCTATTTTCAGAATCTCTGGAGGTAGGGTATTCCTACCCTTGGGTGCGCCCCCCGCTAAACATGTATGCAAATCTCTTGGAACCGTTTTCGAATATCAATGGGATGGATGTTTCTCTGCAAAAGCCGATTGGGGATGTGGAGAATGAGTTTCGGATGTTTGCAGGAACCGAAAAGGGAAAATACCGTGCTCGTAAGGTTTCTCTGGATCAGTCCGTTGGTTTTAGCGTGCAGTCTAAGTGGCGTGCCCTGACCTTGCGTTATAGCTATGACTGGTTTCGGGTGAGCATTGATGACCCCTCTTTTGTGCTGCCGCGCACCTTGTATGCGAATTATGCGGAACGTCTGAATGCGCCGATTTTCTTAGAGATCGCCGATACTTTGCGGTTGGATAATAAGGTGTTCCAATACCATTCTTTTGGTGCGCAGTGGGAACACGGTGCGTGGATGGTGATCGCGGAACAGTTTTCCACGCAGGGGCCAGATCGTCAATTTTCGTTTGAGAATGACGGGCGCTACGTGTCGCTCACGTGGCAGATTGGGAATTTTATGCCCTACGTAACGTGGAGTGATTACCGTAGCCAGGTACAGCGCTCGATTAATGGAAGAATTCGCCATAGTTTCGAGGCGGTGCCGGCAGGTTCTGAGCCTTTACTGGACTTTTTGCGAAATGCCACCATTGCGGGAATGGACGATGTTTCCGTCTATCAGCGCAGCCGGGCGCTGGGGATGCGCTGGGATTTTATTGATAATGCGGATGTGAAGCTGGAGTTTGAGTATTTCACCGGAATGAAATCTACAGGCCAGATGCTCTTTGATGACAGTAAGCTTGAACCGGATCATGTGCTGGCAACCACCATCGTGTTTGATGTGGTTTTTTGATGGGCGGTGGCCTGATATGCGCTTTTCTGAATATTGCGTGCTTAAAATCGAATGCGCCATTAGAAATTGGCGCATTGAGTGGCCCCTTCGCTTGTTCGTGATGGTGTTGGGTGCACTTGGGTGCTTTGGCGGGGTGCACGCAGAAGCCGGATCTGCTGTAGATGCAGTTGCAGCCTGTCGCGCTGGCGGAGTTGTGATATCCGGCGGTGATACCTATCCGCCTCTTAGCTGGCGGCGCGGTGATCATCTTGTGGGGGCTTCGGTGGATATGGTGACCGAGATTCTGGCCGGTTTTGGTATTCATGCGAAAGCCGATGAAGGAGGGCCGTGGAAGCGGGTGTTGTTGCGGGCGCGTGATGGAGAAGTCGATATCTTGCTGGGGGTTCGCAAAGCGCGTGAATACGAGCATTTTCTTGTTTATCTGGAGCCACCGATCACGCCTTCCGTGCAAGGGGTTTTTATGCTCAAAGGGCACGAGTTTTCTTATAAAGACTGGTCGGATCTGGAAGGAAAATCGGGCAGCATTACCTTAGGCACAACCTTTGATAAAAAGTTTGATGCGTTCGCGAAGTCTCATTTGGAATTGCAGCCGGTAAGAAGAATTGAGCAGAACTTTTTTAAGTTGGAAAAACGTCGCGTTGACTACATGTTGGCCCCGAGCCAACCGACGCAGCTCTATCTCAAGCGATTCGGCTATCAAGACAAAATTGTAGCAGCGCAGGAGCCGCTGATGATTCTGGAGGAATACATTGCCATTTCAAAAAAATCGCCGTGCATCCAATTAAAGGACGAAATTAGTCGGGCCATGCGCGCGTGGATCGAGAGCGATCGTTTTGATGAGGCGATGGAAGCGGCTTTTTTGAACTGGTTTAAGGTTGAGGGCGGCGAGAAGTAGAGCTTGGAAGCCTTGTTCGCGTCGCTCGTATGGATGGCATTTCATGTATCGTCGCGCAGATGAAGCTCGTGACGTTCAAACGCTTCGACTAAGCGGCTTAATGAAATCGGTTTGGAGAGATAGTCGTTCATCCCTGCCTCTTGCGCTTTTTCTTTTTCAACATTCATGGCGTGGGCACTTAATGCGATAATGACCACGGGCGCACCGTTGCTGCGTAATGTGTGGCGATCGCGGATTTGGCGTGATGCGCTCCAGCCGTCTAGTTGGGGCATTTCACAATCCATCAGGACGAGGTCAAATGGCGGGCTGGCAGTGCTGCAGGCGTCTACGGCCAGTTGCCCATTTTCAACGGTGGTGGTATTGGCGTGTAGTTTTTTCAATAAGCCCTCAATCACCATCTGGTTTACCTTGTTATCCTCTGCAACCAAGATGCGTAAGTGGGAGAGATCCGGCAGGGTCAGCTGTTCTTTGCTGAGAGCTTCCGATGTGCTGATATCCGCACCACTCGCACGACCCAAGAGGTTGCGCAACTCCTGTAAAGGCGTCGGACGCTCCAGTAGCAAGTAGCGACCTAGTGGCTGTTCGCGTAGCCATGGGCTCGTGGGCGGAAGGTTAGCGGGGTGGGTTAGGATCATTTTCTGGCGTGCATAGGCGCTATGTCCGGCGAGTGTGCGGGCCTGTTCTAAGGCGTTGGCAGGATCCCCCAAGAGTAGCGCTGAGATCGGCTTCTCGGCTTCCTGTGCACTTGCCAGTAAGCCGGCGGCTTGCTGAATGTTTTCTGCTACGCTGACATCCATGTTCCATGCTTGCGCGCGCTCTGCGACAATTTCGCGCCAGTGATCGGCGGGGCCCACGAGCAGCAAACGCTTTCCGTTCATGGAGGCTTCAAGAATTTTGCGTGAGGGATCGGCTTTGGGTGAGGCTTCTACGCCTAACCATGCGGTAAACCAAAACGTTGCTCCGTGCCCCAAGCGACTGTCGACGCCGATTTCTCCTTCCATTAATTCTGCGAGCTGTTTGCAAATCGCAAGGCCAAGGCCCGTACCGCCGTATTTTCGTGTGGTGGACGTATCTGCCTGAGAAAACGATTGGAATAATTTGCCGATTTGTTCCTCGCTCAAGCCAATACCGCTATCTCGAATTGAAAACTTCAGGCGCACCTGCTTGCTGTGGTCTTCTAAAAATTCAATGCCGATGCAGATTTCACCTTTTTCCGTGAACTTAAAGGCGTTGCCGGTTAGGTTAATCAAGATTTGGCGTAAACGCGTAGGATCACCGACGAGGTCGATCGGGGTTCCTGGGGCAATTCTGGAGGTCAATTGAATTGGCTTTTGGGCGCACTTTAGGCTGAAGATCGCGGTGCAGTCATCCACCAGTATTTCAAGGTTGAAGGGCACGCTTTCGAGTTCCAGTTTGCCGGCCTCGATTTTGGAGTAATCCAGAATGTCGTTGATGATTCCTAAGAGCGACAGCGCAGAATTGTGGATTGTGCGTGTGTACTGCTGCTGTCGGGTGTTTAACTCGGTGCCGAGTAATAGCTCGGTCATGCCCAATACGCCGTTCATGGGAGTGCGAATTTCGTGGCTCATATTTGCCAGAAATTCGCTCTTTGCCTGATTGGCTTTTTCGAGTTTGCGAGTGCGTTCTTCAACCTTTTGCTCAAGCTCGCTGTGGTATGCGGAGAGCTCGGCATTTTTGCGCAGCAGGGCATCCTTGAGGTGAAAGTAGGAGCGCACCATCACGCCGAGTTCGTCTTGCCGTTGCGAGTAACTCTCGTCAAGAGAGTCGCACCCGTTGCAATGGGGCTCGTTGCACTCTGCGGCGTGTGGATCTGGAGAGTTCACGTCGTTTGTATCACGGGCGCTGGTTTGTTCATCCGGGTTCAGTTGATCGAGTGCGCGGGCCACCAAGCCTAATGGCCGCGCCACAAGTTTTTGCAATATGAACCACGCAATCGCCCACAGGCACAGCGTTTTAATGACGGCGTTTGCAAGCGTGATCGCAAACATCGAAAGCGAGCGCTTGATGGCAATATCTGTGCTGCTATAGAACACAATGCTGCCTACCAGTTGTGCGCCGCGTACGTTGTCGTTAAAAAAAACTGGATATTCATAGGGTTTTAGCTGAGTAAAGAGGGGTGAACACTTGCCGGGGTTTAGGTGGATGGAATCAATGTGCTTGCAAAGTTGATTTTTGGAGTCGCCCAGTACGGCACCGAGTGACGCAATTGCGCTGCCGTGTTCGTCTTTGATTTGAATGCCGAGCAGATTTTCATTGGCGAGCGCTCCTTCCATATTGGAGTAGGTTTGTTCTGTATCGACGTTCCAGAGTGCCTGCGCAAAAATCGGTTCAAAGATCTTGGAGGTATGGGTGATTTCCATATCCAAGCGCTTTTGTTCGTCGAAAAACCCGTACATGAGCTGAGTAATGGTAAGGGCGACTGCAATTAAAAAGTAGATGCTTAAAATCGAACGCAGCAAGCGTGATGCGAGTGACTGTGTGGCGTGTGGTTTGGATGCGCCGTCTTTCGCAGGGTTGCTAGCATCGGTGTTGCTGCTGGAGTGTGCGTCGCTCGTTGTGTTCATTCCCGTACAGCAAGCCTTGGGTCGCAAAGAGGATGTGGTTTTTAGTCTAGCTGGGTTCAAAGGGGGCGGTAGGCTAAATTGTGTGCGGTTTGCTCGGATGAACGCCCCGTCACGCGGGTGAAGCAAAGAAATCGGGACGTACAAGTCGGGCCTGCGATGAGCTGCTAGACTGGCAGTAAGGCAAGCGATGACAGCAAATACGGGCTATAAAATGTATACTCCCGACTATCGGCAGCGTCAGATGCGGCGTTTTCGGCGCATTTTAAGGCGGTATTTCGGCAGGATCAGCACATCTATGCTGAATGAGGTGCTGAGCGCTTGCGAGTGGATGGAGCTGGAAGGCGGGGAGCTGCTTTTCGGGCAGGGCGATCCCGGTGATGCGGCCTATTTTCTGATTGCAGGGCGCTTGCGTGCGATTCGTTTCCATCCTGACGGCAGTTTTCGCCCGCTCGGAGAAATTCGCCCCGGCGAGATTGTGGGCGAGGAAGCTGTTCTGGCGGAAGATCGCCGTGGTGCCATGGTACGTGCTACGCGCGATAGCGTTGTAGTACGTCTGCCGACGCGCGAGCTGCGTGCTTGGTTTTTGCAGTACCCGCAACTACTGCTTAAAACGGCGCAGTTGATTATCGCTCGAAGTCGCCAAAACACCGGCATGCGGTATGTGGAGCATGTTTGCAACCTCGCCCTGCTGCCGCTTTCCGTGGGGGTGGATGTGGCATCGTTCCGCGAGGCGTTCGCGCAGGCGCTTGAGCAGCTTGGTCGGGTGTTGATCATTTCTGCCCGCGATGTCGATCAAGCCCTCGGTGAGCAGGGCATTGCACAGGTTGGGCGCGGGGATACTGCGCGCTACCGACAGCTAAGCGCATGGCTCGATTCGCTGGAGAACCGCTTCGATCATGTCGTCTATTTGGCCGATCCAGCAGATGATGCGTGGACGCAGCGCTGTTTGCGGCAGGCAGACCGCATTGTGTTGCTTGGGGATGCGCAGCAAAGCCCGAGGGTTGCGGCGTTTGAGCCCAGCTTGATGGCGCAGGCTGCGGCGCGCGGGCAAACGGAAGTACTACTGGCGATTCAGCATCCGGCGAGCACAGTGATGCCGGAAAACACGCGAAGCTGGCTTGCAGATCGGCCTTGGGTGAGCGAAGTGGTGCACGTTCGGCAAGCCTGCTCGCGCCATTTGCAGCGGCTGGCGCGTATTGCAACGGGCAAGGCGGTGGGCCTTGTGCTCGGCAGTGGCGGCGCCCGTGGTTTGGCGGCGGTGGGGATTTTGCAGGCTTTAGAAGAGGCGGGCGTTCCGGTGGACAGGGTGGGAGGCACCAGCATTGGTGCGATTATGGCGGCCACTGTTGCTTTGGATTTGCCGGCTGGCGATGCGGTTGAACTTGCGAGGCAGTCGTTCTCGCAAAACCCAACCCATATGAAGGATTTAAGCCCCTTGCCAATTCTGGCGATTTATCGCGGCAAGCGCCTTAATGGGCTGCTGCAGACAACCTTTCCTGAGCAGCTGCATATTGAAGATCTCTGGATCAATTTTTTCTGCATCACCAGCAATATGGCCAGTAATGGGGAGGTGGTGCACACCCGTGGCCCCGTATGGAAGGCGTTGCGCGCCTCTGCCTCGCTGCCCGGGATTTTTCCCGTGGTGCGCTTGGAGGATGGCCTGCATGTGGATGGTGCTTTTCTGAATGCGCTGCCGGTAGATGTCATGGCCGCGCGCGGCGTGCATACGATTCTTGCGGCAGATTTTTCTTCAATGCCCTCACCTGCTTTGCGGCAAGCGACGGGGGAGGTGGAGGTCGCCGAGGAGCCGTCGCGTTTGCGTGACTATCTGCGCGAACATTTGTTGGGTCAGCAGGGCCACACATACCCAGTTCCTAATCTGCTTTCCGGCTTGATCCAGAGTTCTTTGATGGCAAGCTCGCAACGTTCATTGCGCGCTCGGGCTGAGGCCGATGTTCTCTTTGCGCCGGACTTGCAGCGCTTTGAGTTGCTTGGCTGGCATTGCTTCGATGATTTGGTTGCGATTGGATATAAGCACGCCCAGAAGGTGTTGGCGGATCAGTCACGCGGGGGTTCGGAGCCTTCTGTGATGCGTTCTTTGCGAGCACTTTCGTCCACGCGATCGCCCTCGCCCTTTCAAGAAGATCGCTGAAACACCAGACGATTGAAGCTTGGCGTGCAAAAATTGGAAGGCAGGGTTTTGGCGTCAGACGGGCAATTGGGCCGTTCGTCCACTGGTTTCCTATGATAGGATTTCCGCGAAAAGGAACTTTGCACTTCCTATATCTTGAGCCGAGGTGATAGAGGGATCATGAATTTCAATAAGAGTTTCACCTTGGAACAGCTTGCTGCGTATTTGGCTAATCCAGATACGCAACGACCATTTGCAAGGTATCGAGAAGAACTGTTGGAGCCGGAACCGGCTTTCACGACAGAAGAAGCTGCGAGGCTGATCGAGATTGTCAGGATGGATATTCCCCAATACTCAAAATTCAGTGTTGGCAAACTGCTTGTTGATCTTTCGTGGGCGTCATCGCATTTGGAAGGAAATACCTATACGCAATTGGACACTCAAGTCTTAATTGAATATGGGAAAATAAATAAAGATAAGCCCGCCGAAGATGCGGCCATGATTCTCAATCATAAAAAGGCCATTGAATATATGGTCTCCAATGTCGCGCTTTCTGAAAAGAATGTGCGAATGATTCACAAGGCGCTTTCAGATAACAGCATGGCACCGGAATCGCGACATTTTCTTGAGCAGGATAAGTGCGGGATGATCCGTTCGTATACGCCATCAGGCCTTTACATTGCGGGCTCATCGTACATGCCGCCGCAAGCGGAGGACAGGTCGTTTGGCTACATAGATAAAGAGTTTGGTAAGCTTATTGCTTCTGCCGGCGCACTCCCAGATGCAGTCAATAAATCATTCTTCGTCATGACAAGGATTCCTTATTTACAAGCGTTTTACGATGCAAACAAGAGAACGTCACGAATAAGCTGCAATATCCCTTTGATAGAGGATGGGTTGTCCCCATTGTCGTTTGTTGATTTTGAGAAGAGACGATATTTGGAGGGAATGATTGCGTTCTACGAATTGGGCGATGAAAGGCTTGCGAAGAATGCGTATCTGGACGCTTATCTTGCCTCTGCATTTCGATACCTTCCGTTTGGGGAGGACGCAAAATTCGCGCTATCGGCGGAGCGAGATAAGCACTTGGCAGCCGCTAGGCGCTATGTGGTGGCTGGTGTGCGTGAGGCCGAGCCTGTCTGGCTGCGGATAAAATGACTTGTGTTGAGGTTTTTCGGTCATCGGATCAGTCACGCGGGGGTTCGGAGCCTTCCGTGAGGCGTTCTTTGCGAGCGCTTTCGTCCACACGATCGCCCTCGCGGGGAACCGCCGCAGAGGAAGCAATGCGATGTGCGCGTGGATGAGCTTTGTCGTAGACGTCGGCAAGGTGCTGAAAATCAAGGTGAGTGTAGATTTGGGTGGTCGCAATGTCGGCATGACCGAGCAGCTCTTGCACCGCGCGTAGATCCCCGCTGGATTCCAATAAATGGCTCGCAAAGGAATGACGCAACAAGTGAGGGTGCACGCGCCGATCGGTGCCCGCCTTGAGGCTCCACAGGCGTAGGCGTGTCTGAACGCTACGCGGGCTGATGCGATGGCCATCACGGCTGATAAAAAGAGCGTCCTGCGCCGGTGCGTGGATCGGAAACTGCGCGCGGATGGGCAGCCATGCGAGGATGGCTTCAAGCGCCTGTCGCCCGATCGGGACAATACGTTCTTTTCGCCCCTTGCCAAGCACCCGAACCGTCGCATCGCTACGATCAATGCTGGAGAGATTGAGAGTGGTGAGCTCGGAAAGCCGAAGCCCAGAAGAATAGAACAGCTCGAACATCGCCCGATCGCGCTGTTCGAAATGGGAGTCTGGCTCGCGCTCAAGCATTTGTGCCATCTGGTCTACGTCGAGAACTGCCGGAAGTTTGCGTGCCGCCTTGGGAGCGCGAACGCTACGCGCCGGATTTTGAGTTTGTCCACAGTACTTCATTTGCCAGCGAAAAAAGCTGCGTAGCGTAGATAGCTGGCGCGCTAAACTTTTGGGGGCGAGGCCCTTTGCATGTTGGGATGCAATAAAACGGCGAATTACCCCTTCATCGAACGCCGGTTGTGAGTGACGTAGATCCGTGTCGTGGGGCGCTGTGGGAAGATGCTTTTCCAAAAATGCGAGAAACGAATTCAGATCACGCCGGTAATTGCTGACTGTGTGCGGTGACATTTGGCGCGCGTGAGCGAGATAGTCCAGAAATTGTGTGAACGCATCTTCAAGCCCAGTCATAAGCATGCAGGAGTCGCGTTATAGGAAGGTGGCCAGCCGCCGAGCAATTGCATCTCCCATCCAGCTTACAAACAAGCGATCCATGCTGGGGCTGAAGTGGCTAGGATCGTTGCTGCCGATGGCGAGCACGCCAAGCGGGTGTTGATAGTGGAGTGGAATCAGCGCAGCCGAACCCTGCTGCATCTCTTGCTGGGGAAACAACAGTGCGAGTTCTGTGTTGCGGAATGCGCCACAGCTTACCTGATTGTCTTGCAGCCGCGAGCCAACGGTTTCTTGCGCTTGTGCCTGCGAAAGCGTCGTCACGAAGGCGTGAACAAGCGGCGTTGAGCGGTTTTGAATCGCCGCATCATAAAGAAACAGGTGGGCGTGATCCATGTGAAAATCGCGGCACATGCTGTTTTGTATCGTGCTTACCACCGCATCTAAAGAATCCGCTTCTAGCAGTGCCAGCCCTAGGCGGCGAATCTGTTCGAACAGGCGCTCGTTATCCCGCGCAACGGCTACTAGCTGGCTGAGGCGATTGCGAAGCTCTGTGTTGCGTTCACGCATGATCCGCACTTGCCGATCGCTGAGTGAAATCGCGGCAGTGCCGTGTGCGGGCGGAAGCTGCAAGTCTGCTAGCAACTGTTCTTGTTGGTCAAAAAACTCAGGATGTTTGCGTAAATAATCCGCTACCTGTGCCGCAGTGGGAGTGCTTTGAGCTTTCTTTTTGGCGGCAACGGCTTCGGTCATAAGGCAATGCTTCCCTCAAAAACGGTGGTGGCGGTTCCGCCCAAGCGCATGACTTGATTATCCCCTTGCCAGTGAATACCAAGCGTATGAGCAGAAAATCCGGGTGTGGGTGCGTGTAAAAGCACTTGAACAGGATGATCAATGAGTTGTTGGCGTAGCCCAACGGCGGCTGCAATGAAAGCGTCTGTATCACGCCCGCCAACTTCTAATGCTCCCGCTGCCCCTGCATCCTCGGTTAAGAAGGTGCTCTCGGTGCGTGCTCTGAAGAAGCGTAAATGTACCCGTTTACGGTTCTCCACCTGCATAAACATAATAGTAGCTTGCTTTGGAAAAAGTGTATGGTTTTCAAGCGCTGATGCGATGGCTTGCAGCGCTTTGCGATCCATATTGTCTGCCATGAGCAGGGCGTGCGAGTGAGTGCCCGTCTCACCTGCGGGCGTGTGGATGAGCGTAACAGGAGTGCTGTGAGAGGGGGTTACAAGGTTGAAGCTTTGGCTTTTAGTAAAGGTGTTTGCCCATGCGGGCGGTAAAAAGTCGATGCACGCTTCTTCAAATTCCCCGATTTGCACGGTGAGTTCGCCGAGCGGTGTCTCGATGAGCAATTGGTGCTTGTTGGTGAGCTGCCTTTGGCGCACGAACTGCGCAACGCAGCGGGCAGCGCCTAGCATCTCAAGAAGGTGGGCTGGGTGAGTGGCCTCTTGCGCTCTGCCGATTTCTTCACCATTTGCCGTGAACAGTCGGAAGCGAAAATCCGCATCCGGCGTTGCCGGCGGCAATACCATCAGCAGCGCGCCAAACACAATACCGAGTTGTGGGTGGGCGAGCCGCTGAATCTGTTGCGCCTCGATTCGGTAGTACTGGCTGACCAAATCAATGACTAGGAAATCCTCGCCAGACGCATACATTTTGGTAAATTGCAGCCTACCCGTAGTGTTGCGGGTATAGGTCGCGCGCGGCGCTCGTGTGCGTTTACGGCGCCTTGCGTTAGGTTTGCGTTTCACGGAACAAGGGATTCCAGCTGAAGTTGGTAGTCGTAGCTTTCGCGGGCACGCACAATGTGGAATTGCTCTTTATCCACGATCACTTCAGCGGCACGGTTGCGAGTATTGTAGTTGGAACTCATCACAAAGCCGTAGGCGCCTGCCGATTTTACCGCAAGGAGGTCCCCTTGCTGGATGCGGAGTGCGCGCTCTTTGCCTAAAAAGTCGCCGGTTTCGCAGACGGGGCCGACGATATCATAGGTGGCTTCGGGCGAGTCTTGGCGTTCCTTGACAGCGACAATTTCTTGCCAGGCACCATAGAGTGCGGGCCGAATCAGATCGTTCATGGCGCCGTCGATGATGGCGAACTTGCGCGCAGGGGTTTCTTTGAGGCCCATGATGCGGGTCAGAAGAACGCCGGCGTTTGCGACGATGGCGCGGCCCGGTTCAAGAATGATCTCTATGCCCTGCTTGCCAAATTCGGGGTGCTGGCCAAGGCGCGTAAGCAGCGCTTGTACATAGTCGCTAGGGCTGGGTGGTTGCTCGTTGCGGTAGCAGACGCCCAAGCCGCCGCCAAGGTCAAGATGACGAAGCGCAATGCCTTCCGCTTTCAGCGCATCTACGAGCACCAGCACCCGATCCAGAGCATCGAGGAACGGGGCGAGCTGGGTCAATTGGGAGCCAATATGGCAGTCAACCCCTACGATGTTGATGTGGGGGAGCTCGCTGGCGTCACGATAGACCTGCAGGGCGCGATCAATATCAATGCCGAATTTGTTTTCTTTCAGGCCCGTCGAAATGTAGGGGTGAGTTTGTGCGTCTACATCTGGGTTGACTCGGAGTGAGACAGGTGCCTTTACGCCCAGCGTCGCTGCAACTTGGTTGAGCGTATGTAGTTCGCTCTCCGATTCGACGTTAAAGCAGCGCACGCCAACGGTAAGTGCCCGCGCCATCTCTGCTGGCTGCTTGCCAACGCCTGAGAAAACCACTTTTTTGGGGTCGCCGCCCGCCCGCAGTACGCGCTCCAGCTCGCCTTCCGAGACGATATCAAAGCCGGCTCCTAAACGTGCGAGGAGGTTCAGTACCGCGATATTGGAGTTGGCTTTTACTGCAAAGCACACGAGGTGGGGATGCGCGCCAAAAGCGCGATCAAAAGCAAGCCATTGCTGCTCAATCGCCGAGCGCGAATAAACGTAGGCTGGTGTGCCGACCTGTTCGGCCAGCTGTGTGAGGTTCACTTGCTCGGCGTGAAGTTCGTGGTTTTGGTAATGGAAGGCTGAACTCATTGTGGGGAGGTGTCCGTGCTAGAAGATGCGTGAGGTTCTTGTTGGCTGCTTTGGGTACGGCAAGCCGCGTTGGGCGCGTCGCAGGCCGAAAAGGTCTTGGCGGGGGGCGGTTGCGGCGGTGGTTGGTTGGCTTGTGAAGGAAGATAAAGCGCGCCCTTTTGCCCGCAGGCGATAAGCACTAGCGTGCTGCCGACCAGCAATGCGTGCCGAAGGTCAGAGGAGATGCGCGTAGGTTTCACAGAGAACTCCGCAGCTAAAAAGGAGATTATAACGGGTTTAGGCGCATTTCTGACAGGGTTTTGCGTGCTCGGTATCGTTTGGGCGGTATCGGGTACAGATAAATTAGCGCGCTTGCGGCTCGTGTTGGGGCGGTTGTGGTTCGCTGGCGGGGCCTTGGGGGTACAGGGCGCGGTTAATCGCCTGCTCCAGCAATTCCTTGTGGCGCAGGTAATCACAGGTGCTGGGCTGCAGGGGGGTGTTGTTGGCGAGTGGCATCAGATCAAGATCGGTAATGTAGCAGGGATAACGCGCTTGATTATGGCGTCTTTGGGTAATGAACTCTGCGACCCTCTCATAGAGGCGGGCGCCATGCTCCAGCTCGGAGAAGTCAGCACCATCGCAGCGAATCGTAAAAGAGAGGCCCTCGTGGTTCCCATGCTCAGCAAAGGCTTGCACGTTGTGCCACGGTCGCAGCGGCGACGCGCTGGGGGTTGGGCGCGCCTCGCGGCGGGTGGTTTCGCCCGTGGTAATCAGCTCATAATAACGAGGCACCATCAGGGCGTCTGGCAAGCGCTGGCTAATGGCTTGGCGGCGTAAATAGACAGATTCAAAAAAATGCTGAAAGTGAGCCAATACGCTTCCTTCTTTGTTCCAAGGGCGGGTGGTGTGAAAAAGGCAGCCATTTTCGTCTAGCACATAAATCACAACCCAATCGTCGCGCCGTTGATAAAAAACTTGGATGCAATTCGGTGCGCTTGCTAGTAATACTTCACGTAACGGGTCGCGGTTCAGAGCGCGTCGGTCTGGAACGATCGGGCTATATCTGGGGTGCGGTTCGGCGAGCCTTTCCAGAAGCTCTTCTCGTGATTGGGCGCGTTTGAGTAGCGGCACACCGTCTTTCAGGCGTAGCAGAAAATATTGCTGCTCCATTTCGAGCAAATAACGAGTCGTGGCTGCACGTTCGGATTGGCAAAAGTGCAGCGAAAGATCAGCGAATAATTCTTCAACGCGGGCAACAATCGCGGTGGGCCGCGTCGGGCATTCGCAGCGAATTTGCACCTCGGGTAACGGATTGCCGGGGAGCGAGCGGCGCAAAAATTCTTGCAGGCAATCTAAGAGCGCGGTTTCACCGTCGTATCGAGAGCAAAGCACCTCTCCCCAGCTATTGAATAAAACTTGGTCTACGGTTAGCACAAGATTATGGCGCATTGCGCTATAGCTAAGCGCATCGGTTTGATTGCTCAGACGATGAATGCCGCGCCGCGTAAGTTCGCGCAGGGGATCAAGGCCAACATTGATAAATAATAAGTAAGCAGATGGCCGAGCTGCTTCGCTAAATGCAGATTCTTGCGCAACCGGCGCGCCGGTTGGAAATTGCTGAAAGAAATGCTGTGTGAGGCGCTTTAATTCGGTTTCGGTAAGATCTGAACCCTCGCAGTCGGCACTGATGTGTGTCGATTCGTCTAGCAAACGATTGAAAATGCACCATGCGAGCAGTTCAATCAGAGAACGAGATTTTCGTAACGGCTCTTGCGTATTCTGAATGTCGCGCGCTTTTACATAGCCACGCTGCACCACCCAGTAATGGTCTAATGATGGATTTTCGGCATCGTAAATGTAGTGCAGCGATAAGGCGTCTTCGCGTAGATCGTGAGCCATACCCGGATTTACTTGTTCCACTTTACCGCTGGTGCGTTCGAACGCTGCGTGTAGCCGTCGCCCGAGCACTTGCATATCTTGTTGGCGAATGGATGATTCAATTGCCCCCTGTCGCGCAAAACTGGACAGCAGGCGATAGCTGTAGTTGAGTTCGTGCACTAGTTCTTGGCGCTCTTGCTGCACGCGAACCACGCGCCAACGTTTGCGGTTGTCTAGCGCCTTAATGTAGGCAGTATCCCAGTGCCACTGAGTGGCAAGGCGCTCCATCAGCTGAAAGCGCCAGCCAGTAGGTTTGCCGCTGGCGTCGCGCGAGAGCGATTCACCCACTTTGAAATAAAAGCAGTGGCGCACTAATTCTAAGCGCCGAAATTCTTGGCGGCTTTCTAAATAACGCTCGATTTTCCGGTACATCATCACATAGGGATCTACGTGGTCGAGCAGGGTTTCGCCGTGATATAACGCCTTCTTGAATCCAACGGACAGACATTCGACGTTGGGATGTTCCGAGGCATACACTTCCGTCAAGATGATTTTCAGAACAGACTTGTAGGGTGAATCAATTCCTTTATAAAGCTGCCAAAGGCCAGCACCCACAAATTCGCCGGCAGGAAAATCGGAAATTCCACCAAAGTCGATAAAATCGGTGGCTTCCAGAAAGCGCTTTTGCAGCATCTCACTGGCATAGGCGTCGTAGAACTTTTCTTCGTAGGCAGGCACCATCCACCAGAGCGGCGCGCAACCGGCGATTAAAAGGCTGGAGCGGTAGAATTCATCAAGTAACAGATAATGTTGCGTGCTCCCACAGTCTTCGCCGGAGAGATCGCCTCTCTCGCCACGCTTGAAGCGTTCAGCGTCCATCAAAAAAAAATGCGCTTCCAGGCCGATGCCACTTGCCCAGCGGCTGATTGCGGTGAGTTTATCCTGCAATTCCTGAAGGGCTTTCGGAGGCAGGTCGCTGCGATGGCAAATCCAAAAGTCGAGATCACTTTTTTCTGATTGAGCGATGGTGCCGGTGCTGCCCATCAGAAAAATTCCGAGCAAATCGGGTTCGTTCAGCTTGCTGCCGTTATAAGTAAAAGCGCGTGCAATGTTGCGTGCCGCTAGCAGGTGGTGTTTTTCTGGTACAAAATGACGTACCCCCACAGGAGTTTTCGGCGTGATGTAACCGGGCAGTGAGGCATGGTTGACGTGCAGCAGCAAAGGAAGCGCGTGCAAGAACTGCTGGCGCTTGGGGCTGAGGCCTTCCAGCGTCCGCCGAAGACGCTCCGCATTGACGGCCAGAAACCGCCCCTTGAGGGTTTTCAACTGCTTACGGTCGATGCCTTCTTTGATTTGCGGGGCAATGATCTGGTGTTCTGACATGATGCCTAAAGTATAGCTGCCGACCTTTTCAGATGCACAGCTACGACGGTCAAAAATTCACCGCGAAACAATTGGTAGTAATACCAGCGGCCCGCCGTATCTGTCCTTTCAAATTCTCGATTTTGTGCCAGACTGATAGAAGGCTTAGGATTTTTTTGCGTGTTTCTGCTTCATACAGGTAAGTGATAAAAAATGAATATTTTTCTTGCCCGACAGCCAATCTTCGACCGCAATCTGTGTGCAGTGGGCTATGAGCTGCTGTACCGTGCGGGTGCAGAAAATTCTGCAGCGGGCATGCCAGAAGGCAGTGCTGCCACGATGCAGGTTCTGGTAAATGCGTTTTCCGAAATAGGGCTAGAAAACATCACCAGCGGTTTGCCCGCCTTGGTAAATATCACCCAAAGCATGTTGAGCCAAGGGCTTTTGCCAAAAGGGCTGCAAAAGCTTTTGATTCCCGAAGTGCTGGAAGATGTGCTGGTAAATTCGAATGTGACCCAAGAAGTAAAGAATCTGCTGGCGCTTGGGTATCGTGTCGCGCTTGATGATTTTGTTTATGCAACGCAATGGAATCCGTTGATTCCTCTCGCAAGTTTTATCAAGTTAGATGTACGCGCGCTCACTCCTGCGGGCGTAGAAGAACAGCTTGCCCTGCTAAACTCGGTGGCCGATGTTTCCGGCAAATTATTGGCCGAAAAGGTGGAAACCCACGAAGAATACGAACTGTATCGAAATATGGGTTTCGATTTTTTTCAGGGCTATTTTCTCTGCAAACCCCAAATTATGAGTGGGCGTTCCATCCCAGCCTCGTATTTGGTGATTCTCTCTCTGCTCGCTGAACTTGCGAACGACGATTACGATGTGCGCCGCGTGGAACAACTGATCTGCCAGGACCCACGGCTCTCTTATAAACTTCTGCGAGTAGTAAATTCCGCGTCTTTCGGGTTTGCCAGAAGCATCAAGAACATCGGTGAAACCGTGATCGTGCTGGGTGCCTATGAGTTACGCCGCTGGGCAGGAATGTTGGCGCTCTCCAATGTAGACAGCAAGCCGAACGAACTGGTCGTGACCGCCATTGTGCGTGCCAAAATGTGTGAATTGCTGGCGGCGCGCTTGAACTACGGCGAACCCAGCACTTGTTTTACCGCTGGCTTGCTTTCCCTGCTAGATGCGCTGTTAGACCAGCCGATGCAGGCGCTTGTCGAAAAAATCCCTCTTTCATCTGACCTCGAATCTGCCTTGCTGGAGCGTAGCGGAAAAATCGGCCGATTGTTGAGTGTCGTCGAAGCCTATGAGGCTGGGCGCTGGCAAGATCCATCTTCCAACACCCTCTCTAATCCATTTACTGCAGACATATTGCTGGAATCGTATATGGGGGCGCTGCAGTGGTCAGAAACCCTCAAAGCAGCGCTATTCCATTAGTCTAGGCGTTTCGCCAGCCGGTTCTGCGCACGCGCAATTGCGGCACGCACTTGAACAGGTGCCGTGCCACCAATATGATTGCGTGCATTCACCGAGCCTTCCAGTGTAAGCACCTCAAATACATCGTTATTGATCTGATCGCTAAACTGGCGCAGCTCCTCAAGAGACATTTCGGCAAGGTCTTTGCGATTCTCTACGCCATAACGTACGGCCTTGCCAACGATTTCGTGAGAATCCCGAAACGCTACGCCACGCTTTACCAGATAATCGGCAAGATCGGTTGCGGTGGAAAATCCGCGCTTGGCGGCTTCTCGCATTACCTCACGCTTTACTTCGATCGCAGGAATCATATCCGCATAGGCGCGCAGGCAGTTTCGCACGGTATCGACGGTATCAAACAGCGGCTCCTTGTCTTCCTGATTGTCCTTGTTGTAAGCAAGCGGTTGGGATTTCATCAGGGTAAGCAGCGCGATTAAATGGCCATTTACGCGCCCACTTTTGCCGCGCACAAGCTCCGGTACGTCGGGGTTTTTCTTTTGCGGCATTATGGACGAGCCGGTACAAAAACGATCCGGTAGATCAATAAAATTGAATTGTGCTGAAGTCCATAGCACCAATTCTTCCGAAAAACGCGATAGATGCGTCATCAGGATACTGCTGGCGGCGGTAAATTCAATTGCAAAATCCCGATCGCTAACAGCGTCTAGCGAGTTTTCGCAAAGTGCTTCAAAACCGAGCAGCTCACGGGTAATGTTACGATCAATTGGGTAGGTCGTGCCTGCAAGGGCTGCGGCACCCAGCGGCATACGGTTGACGCGTTTGCGGGCGTCAATATAACGTTCGTAGTCACGCGAGAGATTTTCAAACCAAGCGAGCATGTGGTGGCCAAACGTGACCGGCTGTGCGGTTTGCAAATGGGTAAAGCCCGGCATAATGGTGTCGGCTTCGCGGCTGGCAAGCTCCAGCAAACCGTGTTGCAGGCGCGTGATTTCGGCGCAAATGGCGTCGATGGCGTCGCGCAGATAAAGGCGAATATCGGTGGCTACCTGATCGTTGCGAGAACGGCCTGTGTGCAGCTTTTTGCCGGCAATGCCGATACGTTCAGTAAGACGTGCTTCAATGTTCATATGCACATCTTCCAGCTTGATCGACCAGTCAAAGCTGCCAGACTGAATTTCATTCCGGATTTGTTCGAGCCCAAGCAGAATGTTTTCCCGCTCATCGTCCGTCAGAATGCCAGTGCGCGCCAGCATGGTGGCGTGGGCAATCGAGCCATTGATGTCCTGCATAGCCATCTTCTGGTCGAACTGCACGGAAGCGGTAAAGGCTTCAACGAAAGCGTCGGTGGCTTCCGAAAAGCGGCCACCCCAAGGTTTGTCTTTTTGCGATGTGGACATGATTGCAAGTGCTGCCAGCTAAAAGGTTTAGGTCAATGAAAGGCAAAAAAGTATACCACAGAGGCGCACGCACCGAATTATCCCGAAGCGCCCACGCAGCAGAGATCGGCGATGCAGAGGGCTTTTTTTTGCCGAACCCGTGCCAGAACGAAGCGCTTTTGCTGATCGTGCTGGCGGCAGAGCTGTTTGCATTGCTGATCACTTTGATCAAAAGCGGCATGATCGGGTTTGATTGGGGCCAACTCGCCCTGATTTCGGTGCTTGTGCAGGCCATCAGCTTGTCCAGCGCCTTTGTGCTCTGCCGATTGCGGCCTTGGCTCTTGCGTTTGCCGAGCCGCCGCGCCGTCGCAATTGCGTTTGCTGTAGTGCCGACGCTTACTTGGCTGCTAGACGGTTTGGCGATGATGCTGTTGCACGCCCCCAACCGCGATTCTCTCGCGCTCTGGTGGTCGGATGAAGTGCTTCGAGACGTTGCCGTCTCCATTCTTCTGACCGGCATGGTGTTCCGCTATTTTTATCTGCAAGCTCAATTGGCAGCGAGGCAGCAGGCAGAGCTACGCCACCAATTACAGGCGTTACAGTCGCGGATTCAGCCGCATTTTCTGTTTAACAGCATGAACAGTATCGCCAGCCTGATCACCATTGACCCGGTTGCCGCAGAGCAGGCGGTGGAAGATTTATCTGCGTTGTTTCGGGCAAGTCTAAGCGAGGTAGGTAACCAAGTGCCGCTTTCTACGGAGCTGGATTTGTGCCGCCGCTATCTGCGCATTGAACAACTGCGCTTCGGAAAGCGGTTGCGGGTACACTGGGCGCTCAATTTGGCGTCGGAAGATGTGCTAATTCCCCTGCTGACTCTGCAACCGCTGCTCGAAAACGCAATCGTCCACGGCATCGCCCCGTTGCAAAATGGTGGCGAGATTCAGATCGAGTGCATTCAGCAGCGTGGTCTGCTGGAAATCAAAGTGGTCAACCCAAATCCGGCAGCGAACTCTGAAGCGGGCACCCCTGAAGAGGGGGCCAACGAAGGCGGCAATCAAATGGCGCTGGCCAATATTCGCTCCCGTTTGAGCGTCCTCTATGGAAGCCGCGCCAAGCTTGCCGCCTACGCCGAAAAAGGCAGGTATATCTGCCATTTATCCTACCCTGTTTCGGCTCGGCGGGGCTGATCAGGCCGGTTTCAGGTGCAGGATTTTGCGCGCTTCGGCAGGTGTTGCTACTTTGCGGCCCGCACGTTCAGCGCACTTGGCGAGGGCTTCAATCAGTTGGCCGTTGTCGCTCGCCTTGCTGCCATCTGGCATATAGAACGTGTCTTCCAAACCGGTTCGCAGGTGTCCGCCTAATTCTGCTGCTTTTTGGTGCAGTGGCCATACATCTTCGCGGCCAATTGCAGTCACTTGCCAGCCGTGTCCGGGGCGCATGTACTTGAGCAGCAAGGGGAGTAGTTCGGGGTCGGCGGGCATGCCGGAGGCTACACCCATTACAAAATTGTACTCGGGGTTCTTTACGATGCCTACATCGACATACATATTCACCGAGCGCACAATTCCAACGTCGAAACACTCAAATTCGGGCAGCGTGCCGGTTTCCTTCATTACTTCGACGAGTTCGGATACCTTGTCCACCGGATTGCTGAACAGCATCGGCGGCCATGCCCAAGTGCCGTCAGCCTTTGCCTTCAGGTAGTTCAGGCTGCCCGCGTTGCAGGCCGCCATTTCTGGTTTGATCGCACGCAAACAGGAAATCGGCCCGCTCTGATCGCGGAAGGGAACTCCTGTCGTCATATTGATGATCACGCCGGGGCATTTTTCGCGGATCGCATCCGAAACTAGGGCCGCAACTTCCGGTTCAAACGAGGGGAGGTGGCCTTTTCCCGGTACTTGGCAGCGAAAATGAACGTGCATGATGGATGCGCCCGCATCATAAGCTTGCCGTGCGGCGGTGGCCATTTCTTCGGCAGTGACCGGTACTGGATGCTGCTGTGGGTTCGTCAGTACGCCGGTTAGCGCACAGGTAATGATCGCGGTGTCGCTCATTGGGTGACTCCTTTTCAGAATTGCTCTCGTTTGCGGATCAACAAAATACGGATGCACGCGCCTAGGCTCGGCCGCTTGCATTGCAGCCCTTTTTGGCGCTTAACTTAAAGGGCCAGTGCCACGCTACAATCCTGCCTGCCTTGTTTCGGCTTTGTGCATACTTCATTTGGACGTTGCATCACACTGAAACGGTGACGCAGCAGTCACAGAGATTAGCACGATTGATGGTAGTCTCGGCAAGTCGGTACATTTTCTAGATGTTTGTCTACTTTTTGCGGTATGAACCACGGATCACGAACCATCAAGGCACCATGAGAATTTTGATCTGCGACGACGAACCCCTTGCGCGTGAACGGCTCAAGCGCCTGCTCGCTGAGATTCCCGAGGCAAATTATGTGGGTGAGGCCGAGAACGGCATTGATCTTCTGGAAAAAGCCGCGCGCCTACGGCCAGACGTGGTCATTAGTGACATCCGCATGCCGGTGATGGACGGCCTAGAAGCTGCCGAGCAGCTGGCAAAGCTTCCCGAAGCCCCCGCGCTGATTTTTTGCACCGCGTACGATGCCTATGCGATTCGCGCATTTCAGGTGAATGCCGTGGGATATCTGCTCAAACCTGTTCGCCAGCAAGACTTGGCGCAGGCCCTCGCGCAAGCGCAACGGCTGACGCGCGCCCAACTCCAGTCCTTGCGAGAGAGTGCTGCCGCTACAGTTACAGCTACAGCGTCAGGCGCAATGGCCGCTCCATCGGATACACGGTCTGCCCGTAAATACATCCACGCTCGCACGCACCGTGGCTTGGAGCTTATTCGGGTGGACGAAATTCGCTGTTTCGTGGCGGATCAAAAATACGTCACCCTTTTTCATGGGGAGGGTAGTGTGCTGATCGACGAAACCCTCAAAGACCTAGAATCGGAGTTTGCCGAGCGATTTCAGCGCATTCACCGCAACTGCCTGATTCAGATGGATTATCTAGAAAGCCTTGAGCAAGTGGGGGGCCAGATCTATGCGCAATTACGCGGCCTGAATATGCCCCTGCTGGTGAGTCGCCGCCTTCTGCCCGTGCTGCGCAAAACCCTCAAAAATCATTGAGCTGGCGCTAAGAAACCTCTGAATTACGGATTTCCAACAGGAACAGGATGCAAAAAATGGGCTGAAAGTGTTAGCTTATGGGCTTTTCAGACCACGAGAGCGCTATGTCGAACCATCGAATCCGCATCGCCACCCGCGAAAGTGCATTGGCCCTGTGGCAAGCGGAGCATGTCAGGGCTTGCCTGTTGGCCGCTCACCCAGGTCTTGATGTAGAAATCATTGGGATGACCACCAAGGGCGATAAAATTCTCGATACGCCACTCGCAAAGATCGGCGGCAAGGGGCTGTTTGTCAAAGAGCTGGAAGTGGCCATGCTTGAAGGCATTGCCGATATCGCCGTACATTCCATGAAAGACGTGCCGGTCGATTTTCCGGAAGGCTTGGGCCTTTCCGTCATTCTGGAACGCGAAGACCCGCGCGACGCTTTTGTCTCCAACCAATACGACACCCTCGATCAACTGCCCCTAGGCGCCCGCGTTGGCACCTGCAGCTTGCGCCGCCAAACCCAATTGCGCGCGCGCCGCCCCGACATCGAAATTCTGGAATTGCGCGGCAACGTAAACTCGCGCTTGGCCAAACTGGATGCCGGCCAATTTGACGCCATCCTGCTCGCTGCCGCTGGCCTGAAGCGCCTCGGGTTTCACGAACGCATCCGTGCCACCCTTGATCCGGCAGCGAGCCTGCCTGCCGTTGGCCAAGGCGCTATCGGCATCGAATGCCGCACCGATGACGCCCGCACCCTCGCACTTTTGGCACCGCTGAATCATCCCGATACCCATACCTGCGTGAGCGCCGAACGCGCCATGAACCATCGTTTGCAGGGGGGGTGCCAAGTGCCGATTGCTGGCTATGCCGAACTGCACGGTGATCAACTCTACATGCGTGGCTTGGTCGGTGAACCCGATGGCAGCCGTATCCTTCGCGCGGAAATCCGTGGAGCGAGAGCCGATGCCGCTGCTCTCGGCGCAGCGCTGGCCGACGATCTGCTCGCGCAAGGCGCAAAAGAAATTCTTGCGCGGCTCTACCAAAGTGGGCATTAAAGAAAAAAGTGGGCATTCAAGAAAAAGCATTACAAAATCAATCGGCCATTGGATAACTAATTTAGATAGCGATAGCTAAATGGACCTTAGATCACACGGTGGACATTGGACAAAAAGGACGGACGGCACCCCATGAGCTCCGACCCGCTTAACGGATTGCAGGTACTGGTAACCCGCCCGCAGCCACACGGTGAGCGCCTTGCAGCACGGGTGCAGGCCGCGGGTGGGGAAGCGTTTGTTTACCCTGTGATCGACATTGTGCCGCGCGAACTTACGCCGACGGAACAAAACTGCATTGCCGAACTGGATCGCTACAGCGGTGTAATCTCGGTATCGGTTGCCGCCTCGGAGCTTGGTGTTGAAGCCTGCGAAGCGCGCTGGCCGCAGTGGCCGCTTGATCAAACTTGGTACACCGTAGGCCCTGCGAGCGGCAAACCGCTGGAAGGCCGTGGGCTTAATCTGCATATTGCGGTGGCAGGAAGCAGCAGTGAAACCTTGCTTGCTTTGCCGGAATTTCAGGCCGATCACGTAGCGGGCCAGCGGTTTTTGATCCTGCGCGGCAAAGGCGGGCGCGAATTGCTTGCCAACACCTTGCGTGAACGCGGTGCGCAGGTGGATTTTGTCGAACTCTACACTCGCCCACCTGCAGCGAACGATCCGGCATGCCTGCAACGCTTTTTGACGAGCTCCGCGCCACGAGTGGCATTGATCACCAATGGCGAGAGTCTGCAACAGCTGTTGCTGCAAGCAGGGGAAGGGCGCGAGCGCTTGCTGCAATGCCCAGTGATCGTTGTCAGTGGCCGCCTCGCAGACTACGCCATGCAGCAAGGCTTTACCGAAGTACATACCGCGAGCGGCGCGCATGATGATGCGCTGCTCGCCAGCTTATGCTCATTCGCGGATGCCGCGCAGATTTCTCCGCAGCATCCTTCCCAACCGCATTTTTCTTCCAAGACCTAGACAGAACTGCCATGACAGACGACACGCCCAAAACTCCCGCACCCCCTGCCAGCCCCGTTGATAAGGGGGATAATGCACCGCTGAAAGCGGCTCCGGCAGCAAAACCCCTACCGACTCCGAAGCCCGCGCCGGCCGTAAAGCCAGCGCCAGCGCCCAAACCTGCACGCAGCGGTGGTGGCGGTTTTACCACAACCCTCGCAGCTCTATCCTTTCTGCTTGCAGGTGGCGCGATTGGTGGCGTCGGGTTTCTTTGGTGGCAGCAACAGCAAGAAAACCCCGTGGTTCATAACGCCATTGATGCACTGGAGGCCGGCGTTGCCGACGTGAACAACGGCTTGACGAGCGCACGCCAGCAGTTCACGCAGGCCACCGCCTCGCAGAAACAGTTGCAGGAACAGGTTGCCAAACTCGGTGGCGAACGCGACATGCTGCAACAGCACCTCGACAATATTGAGCAGCGCATTGTTCGCGTGTTGGAAGGCAGTTCACGCGTGGACTGGATGCTTTCCGAAGCTGCGCAGCTCGTGAATGTAGCAGAACGCCGTCTAAGCCTTTTGGGTGACGTAAACGGCGGCCTTGCGCTGCTCGAATCCGCTGAGAAAATCGTTGCCGCAATGGATGAGCCCATGGCACGCCCCTTCCGCCAGGCGTTACTGAATGACATTCAGGCGCTGCGCGGTGCTCAAGGAGAAGTCATCGACACCGAAGGGCTGCTTCTGCGCATCAACAGCACAAAGCGCTTGGTGGAAGCCCTAGAGCCGCCCCGCCCGAATTTCAAGATTGATCGTGTCGAGACGCCCGAGAGTGTCGCGCCTGGAACCTCTGGCATCGAATTGGCTTGGCATAAGATCGGAACCTTTATGGGCAGTCTTGTGGACTTTCAGCGCCATAAGCAGCCCATTGTCGGTATCGCGGTGGATCCGCAAACCCGCTTTGTGATGCAGCAAGGGCTTCTGTTACTTTTGGATCAAGCCCAGCTTTCGGTGCTGCGCGGCGATAGCTCCACCTACGGTCTGGCGCTCAAAGAAGTTGCCGATCGGGTAGAGCGTTACACTCAAAGCGATAGCAAAACCGGCAAACATCTACTCGCCGAACTGAAGCTGCTCGCCGAGCAACCAGTAAAGCAACGAGTGCCTGAAATCAGCGAATCCCTGCTCGCCATGCATGCCTTCCGCGATGCGTGGAACCAGCAGCGCCCCGCCCGCGAAGCCGCCGCACGCCGCGTAGAGGCAGCAGCCCCAAGCGATGCGCAACAGCCTAATGCGCAACAGCCTGAAGCCAGCACCGGCAATCAAACCGGCACGAGCGCGTTGGATGCTGCGCAAAGGAGGCTGCCGTGATTCGTCTGTTGAGAATGCTCACCCTGCGTACTTCGACGCTGATCTTTTTTGCGGTCGCAGTGGTTTTAGTGTCGATGTTTTGCGCCAAGCTTGCGCGCAACCCCGGCTATGTCCTGCTTAGCTACCGTTACTACACGCTTGAAACCAGCATGCTGGTTGGCTTTTTAAGTATCGTCTTGCTGGTCGTGCTCTCCATCGTTGGCTATCGCCTGACAGTGTGGCTGTTCGACTCCAACTGGCGGCGCCGAATGGCCAACCGCAAAACCATGCGCGGGCTGATCGCTTATGCAGAAGGCAATTGGCCGCAAGCCGAAAAACTCCTCTCGCGCTCGGCGGGGAATAACGATGCACCCCTCATCAATTTTCTCGCTGCCGCAGAAGCCGCGCACCAGCAAGGGAAAACTGAAAAGCGCGACGACTATTTGCTGCAGGCGCATGAAACCATTCCCGGTGTTGAGCAATCCGTAGGGCTTGCGAAAGCTCGCTTCCAGATTCTTTCTGAACAGTGGGAGAGTGCACTCGCCACCTTGCGAATGCTCAAACAAAATCCAAAATCGCCGGGTTATCCGTTTGTCCTCAAGTTGTTGGCGCAAACGTATAACGAATTGGCTGACTGGCCTGCGTTGCGCGATTTGTTGCCAGAGCTTCAAAAACAGCAGGTTTTGGAGGCTGCCGAATTTGACGTCTTGACCCAGCGCTGCCTTGAGGGGCAGTTGGCTGCTGCTGTGCGTGGCACCACGGAAGAGGGTGCACGCTTAAATCTGCGCGGCGTATGGGATACGGTTCCCAAGAAAATGCGCTATAACGCGGATCTAATCTTGGGCTATGCGCAGCGCCTCGCCGAAGCCGGCGCCAGCAAAGAAGCCGAAGAAGTAGTCGCCAGCTTTTTGCGGAAAAACTGGGATGAACGCTTGGTGCGCTTGTACGGCACCATTCAATCCCCCGACCCTGCCAAGCAGCTTCAGCACGCCGAAGGCTGGGCAAAAGAGCACCCCATGGATGCTGCCCTGTTGTTGGCCTTAGGTCGCTTGAGCCTGTTGAATCAACAGTGGGAACAAGCCCATCGGTATTTTGAATCCAGCCTCAATGCGCGTAAAAGCGCTGAAGCCTGCGGCGAGTTGGGGCGTTTGCTTGCGAGCCTAGGCCAGCATGACCGATCCAATGAGTATTTTCAGCAGGGTTTGGCCATGTTGGCGCAGCGTTTGCCGGTATTGCCACAGCCCAAAGCGGCGGCCGCCACTGCGGAAGAAACGGTTTCGGGGTAAACTCGCACCCCTACGTGAACCGTAGGGGCGCAATTCATTGCGCCCCTGCTTTTGCGCGGTGTTTGGGCGGTGTTTGGGTGCGATAAATCGCACCCCTACGTGCGTGGTGTTTAGGCGCAATTCATTGCGCCCCTACTTGCGCTTCATCGAATCAAAGAATTCATCATTGGTTTTGGTGTCGCGCATTTTATCAATCAGGAACTCAATCGCGCTGATTTCATCCATAGGATGCAGGATCTTGCGAAGAATCCACATCTTTTTGAGTTCGTCTTCCGAGGTCAATAAATCTTCGCGGCGTGTGCCGGATTTGTTGATGTTGATCGCTGGGAACACCCGCTTCTCGGACACGCGGCGATCCAGATGGATTTCCATGTTGCCGGTGCCTTTGAATTCCTCGTAGATCACTTCGTCCATCTTGGAGCCGGTATCTACCAGTGCGGTTGCGAGGATGGTTAGGCTGCCGCCTTCTTCAATGTTACGCGCCGCTCCGAAGAAGCGCTTGGGCCGCTCCAGCGCATTCGCGTCGACGCCGCCGGTGAGTACTTTGCCGGAGGAGGGGATGACCGTGTTGTAGGCGCGGGCAAGACGGGTGATCGAATCCAGCAGGATGACTACATCCTTTTTGTGCTCCACAAGGCGCTTGGCTTTTTCCAGCACCATCTCAGCCACCTGAACGTGACGTGTAGGTGGCTCATCGAAGGTTGATGCCACGACTTCAGCACGCACGGAGCGGCGCATATCGGTTACTTCTTCAGGGCGCTCGTCGATCAGCAGAACGATCAGAATGCACTCTGGGTTGTTGCGTGAGATCGAGTGTGCAATATTTTGCAGCATCATCGTCTTGCCCGCTTTGGGGGGGGCGATAATCAGACCGCGCTGGCCTTTCCCGAAAGGGGCAACAAGGTCAATGACGCGAGCGGTAATGTCTTCGGTGGAGCCGTTGCCTAGTTCTGCCTTCAAGCGTTGCTGCGGGAACAGTGGCGTTAAGTTCTCGAACAGCACTTTGTTTTTGGTGCTGGCGGGTACATCGTAGTTGATGTCGTTGACTTTCAGCAGGGCAAAATACCGTTCACCTTCTTTGGGTGGACGGATTTTCCCGGAAATCGTGTCACCAGTGCGTAGATTAAAACGGCGCACTTGGCTGGGAGAAACGTAGATATCGTCTGGCCCTGCAAGGTATGAGCCCTCAGAGGAGCGCAAAAAGCCGAAGCCGTCTTGCAGGATTTCAAGCACGCCGTCGCCGTAGATATCCTCACCGCCTTTTGCGTGGCGTTTCAGGATGGCGAAGATGATGTCTTGTTTGCGGGTGCGGGCAATATTTTCTAAGCCCATTTCCTCGGCCATGTGTACGAGGTCGGCGACGGGTTTTTGCTTAAGTTCGGTGAGATTCATCGTGTGTGGAGTCAATTGTGGAGGGAAAAGTGGGCGCGGGCAGAGAAGCCGATAAGATCACAAGCGCCGGGAGGGTTCTGGTTACTGTAGCAATCACCGCGCGAACCGTCCAGATCCGCAGGTGCACGCCTTTAAGGGCGTCTGGCCGTGATCATTGGGCGGGATACGGGCGGTTACGCAAGAGCGCTGCGGGCAAGGATCAACAAAGCGAGCAAGCTGTATTAGCGTAGGCGAACGTTTCTGTTTGGACAACTACCATTTAGGCGGCTGCCAACGCAATAGACAGGTACTAACGCAAACAAACTGCAGTACAGACAACCGGCACGAAAGGAACAGTAGACGCGCCAAGCACCGCTTAGCGTGTCTAGACGGGGATTATATATTGCTATCGAGGAAGGCTGTCAATTGCGATTTAGAGAGAGCCCCAACTTTTGTGGCCTCTACGTTCCCGTTTTTGAACAGCATCAGCGTTGGAATCCCACGGATTCCGTAGCGTGGCGGCGTGCCTGGGTTCTGGTCAATGTTGAGTTTGGCAACTTTCACTTTACCGGCGTACTCCGTGGCCACTTCTTCCAAAATCGGCGCGATCATCTTGCACGGGCCGCACCATTCGGCCCAGTAATCCACCAGCACTGGGCTGTCGGAACTAAGCACCTCGGCTTCAAACGTGCTGTCAGTAATGTTCAGGATGTTGTTGCTCATGAAGTTTCTCCATTGGGGCCTGCGCCGTTCGCGGGTGATTCCGGTCTGACTCCGCCTTCGCTTTTTAAGCGTAGGCGTTTCTAAAGGGAGGCGCTTGGCTAAAATATCGCGCCATTTCGCCTAGGTTGGGGTAAGGAGTTGAATTTTCAAGCTCAACCCACGCGGCTCAACCCTTTTTCGATTGTAACCCTACCTATGTTTGGCGTTCAATGCCTGTCGCAGCATGCTACTCTTTCAGAATAAGCTCTTCAGCATAAGCGCTTCGGAATAAGTGCGTGCTGAATGAATACGTTCGTGCGAGTGCTAAACCTTTGCGTGCGCGGCAGTAAGCAAACCCACTCATGGCAACCATTGGAGGATGCGTGAATCCACAGGCGAGATCAGATCAGAATTCCGGCCAGTTGATGGCGGCGATCGACATGGGTTCCAACAGTTTCCATATGGTGCTGGCTCGCCTTGAGGGGGGAGAGGTTCGATTGGTGCGTAAGTTGGGTGAGAAGGTGACCCTTGCCAGCGGCTTGAATGACTGCGTGTCCTTGAGTGACGAGGCGATAGAGCGCGGGCTTGCCTGCTTGCGGCGCTTTGCCCAGTTGACCGCGAATGTGGACCCAGCGTGGGTGCGCTGTGTGGGCACAAGTACATTGCGACGCGCCAAAAATGCCGAGAGTTTTCTGGTTCAGGCGCGTGAGATTTTGAATTGCCCCGTCGAGGTCGTCGCGGGCCGTGAGGAGGCGCGCCTGATTTATCTTGGAGTTTCCCATTCTTTGCCGGATACGGACGGTCGGCGTTTGGTGTTCGATGTTGGCGGTGGCTCAACGGAGTTTATCATTGGCGAGCGCTTTAACCCTTTGCTGACTGAGAGTAGGCATATTGGCTGTGTCGAGTTCCGGGATTCGTTTTTCGCAGGCGGTAAGCTGAGTGCGCGTGCATTTCAGCGCGCGGTGACCGCTGCACGGCGCGAGGTTGCATCGGTTGAGGTGGCTGCGCGCGCGCTGGGATGGAGCCGCGTGTTCGGTGCATCGGGTAGTGTGCGTGCCGTAGAAAAAACGGCAATTGCCTGCGGTTACGTCAGTCAGGGCGTTACGCTTGAAGCAATGTATAAATTGCGTGAGCGGGTGCTGCTGGCGCGCACATTCGCAGAGATGGAGATTCCTGGATTAAAGGAGGATCGTCGCAGCGTGTTTCCAAGCGGCCTTGCAATTATCATTGCGGTATGCGAACAATTAAAAATAGAGAGCCTGCAAACAACGGATGGCGCGCTGCGCGAGGGGTTGCTTTACGACATGCTTGGACGTCTTGCAACAGAGGATGTGCGTGAACGCAGCATAAGAGCCATGATGGGGCGTTATTCAGTCGATGTTGCGCAAGCGAATCGGGTGCAAGCGCTTGCGATGGTGTTGTTGGACCGCGTTGCAAAACCGTGGTGCCTAGAAAGTGACGAATGGCGAGAATGCCTTGGCTGGGCCGCGCTCACTCATGAAGTGGGTTTGATCGTGTCGCATTCCGGCTATCACAAGCATGGCGCTTATTTGCTTACTCATACCGATCTCGCTGGGTTTACACGCCAAGAACAGTTGATTGTGGCGAGTCTTGTAATTAGCCATCGTCGCAAGATGCGCGTTAGTTATTTTGACGCTTTGCCCAGCGCAGATCGCCCCGCATGTGTACGCGTGGCGTTATTGTTACGGCTGGCGGTAGTCCTCAATCATTCGCGCTGTGATGCAAATCTTTCTGAGCTTCAAGTGATGGCAGATGCGGATGGTGTAAGTTTGTCCTTTCCTGAGGGATGGCTCAGTGAACGACCTCTAACGGAAGCGGATCTGCAGGAGGAGGTGCAGGTTTGGAAGCAGTTTGGTGGGGTGTTGAATATTTTTGAGCGAGTGCCTTCCTGATTCTGGCGCGAAAAACCTCGCATAGCGTACTATGCATGCTTTGCCTGTTTGAGGTGTTGCGTGCTACTTCCAGCCTTTCGATTCTTGCGTTTAGTATTCGTTGGTAGCACAGCGCATGCTGCTCAATTGATTCGATTCGTGTTGTGGTCGGTGTGTGCTGCTCTGGTTTTTGGTTTGGCTGGCTGTGGTGAGAGCAGTAATAGGAACGGACCACCAAGCACAGACGTTACGCCAGAGCATCCCAATATATTGTTGGTGCTGGTGGATGATCTTGGGGTCAATGACATCGCTTCATGGGGGGATGGTAGCGCCCAGACGCCGAATCTTGATAAATTTTCTTCGGAATCCGTGCGCCTTCGTCGAGACTACGGCGACAGCACTTGTTCGCCTAGTCGAGCTTCTTTACTTACGGGGCAATATCCTGCGCGCGTCGGCTTCTTGCCCATCGCACTGGGGCTCTCGCCCGATCTCCCTACACTGCCAGGTTCGTTGAAGTCTTTAGGCTATAGCACATTTCATGTGGGCAAATGGCACTTAGGTGAGGCGTTGGAGTATCCGGAAATTCAGCCTTCCTATCATGGTTTTGATTATTGGATGGGTTTTCTGAATCACTTTGTTTTACAGGGGCCTGATGAGACAGGCAAGCTGGTGAGCAGAGTGCCTACACATATCAATCCGTGGCTGCAGGAAAATGGTGCGCCACCCGTGCAGCGTATGGGTTATCTGGATGATCTGTTGGTGGATAAGGCGGTTGAGCTTATTGAGAATACAGGTGAAAAACCGTGGTTTATCAATCTTTGGCTTTACTCTCCGCACACACCTTATCAGCCTGCACCCCAGTACGCTAGACGCTTTCCGGATACGGAGGAAGGCAAGTACTTGGCGGTGTTGAATCAATTGGACGATAACGTTGCGCGCTTACTGGCCGCGTTGAAGCAAAAAGGTGTGGATGATGACACCATCGTAGTTTTTGCTAGTGATAACGGCGGCCCCAATCGGGCGCGCAATAATAACCTTCCGCTTCAGGGCTTGAAAGCAACCTATACCGAGGGTGGGGTTCGTACGCCGGTAATGGTGCGCTGGCCGGCGCGTTTTTCGAGTCGAGACGTTGTCCAGCCAACACAACTCGTAGATCTGTTTCCGACACTGGTTGCGCTGGCCGGCGGTACCGCTCCGGCGGGATTGAGTGGGCGAAATCTGGTGTCGGTTCTTGCTGGGGAGGGGGATGAGGGAAGCATTGAACCGCTGGATCGGCTCTTTTGGGTTGCCGATACCGGTAGGGCGGGTAGCACGTGGGCGATCGACGATTTTGCGTCTGGTTGGGGTTATTACCATGGTGGGCTGGCTGATTTTTTGGTGGAGCCACTCGCTCCGGCCATCGGTAGTTCGGGAGTTTTTGCATCCGGTTCGAGCGTTGATAAGCGGGAGGCGCTTAGGCAACTTGCTGAATGGGAAAGTAGCGCTCGCAGAGTGCCGCTGAAATGGCATGAGGCGAATGCTCAGCAGCCTGCTTATTTGTCAGGGCGGGATTTTCAGCGTGCGCCAGCGTTCGGGCCTTATTCCATAGGCTTCGCGCTGCCTGCTCTTGCTGCGGGGCAGGAGCAAACGCTTGTCGATCAAGCAGGGGTTTGGCGGTTGTGGGTGGATCCAACGCGTCGCCTTGGAGTTCGCTATGATGGAGTGGAGCTGTTATCACAACCTTTGGCGATGGAGGAAGGCTGCAATAGTTTGGTGGTGAGCGTAGAAGTCCGTCCAGAGGTTAGGATGCCTATCCGTAATGAGGCGTATTCACGGGTTTCTGTGTATCTGAACGGTGCCCGAGTGCTTGACGATTCTACGCTGCTCAAGCGCCCTGCATCTGCCTCGGTATTCGCTCATCCTACGACAATTGGCGCAAATACCGATGGATCAAACCCGTTGGGTGTTCAAACTGGTGAGCCGATTGTTTTTAGCAAGTTCTTTACTGGAGAGAATCAAGACGGTTACTCCCTGCAGGCGTTTACGAAAGCTCTTTGCCCTGCACCTACTTTTTAGTGTAGGCGCGGCAGAGTGTTTTGTTCTGTAACGAAAAGGCTTGCCAAGAGGCGTTGTGCAGATAATTAACTGACAACGCCACGGCCACAGTAAAAGTCATCGAGCGCGAGGGACTTAAATATCTGTCGTTCGGTGTCGCTGAGTGGATGAATGAAGCGCGCGTAGAGTTCCCTTGCAAGTGGATTCGGCACACGATGATGTGGAAAGAGTGTTCTCCTAACCTCAAGATGATCTTGCAAGAACGCAATTGCGCCTTTGCGAATCTGCCTGCGCGTGTTTTCGCTCTCGGTTTCTTGGTGAGAGAGTGTGCGGTGTTCGGCGATTGTTTTGCCTTCGGAATCTAGATAATAGCGAACGACCTGTGCTTCGTTAGAGCTGAGCAGCTTTTCTAGTTCGAAGCTCGCGGAGTAAAGTGCTGGTTCTAGGCTTTTTTCCGCAACAAAGTTGGCATGGCAAGCTTGAATGCTCACTTGGTTTTGGTCAGCAACCTGTTGTGCTCGCGTGTTTGTCGCAAAGTAGAGCCCGTGAATTTTTCGGCCAGTAAAGCGGCACAGTGCAGACTGGATGGAGCCAGCGTAGCCAACGTCTACAACGGCAGGTTTTCTGGCGCCATAGAGGCCGCATGCAGAGAGGTATAGGCGCAAGGCTTCCGATTCTTCCGCAGCCTGTTGCAGGATTCGCGGAGTAAGGTGCTGTAGCAGCGGGAGGATGTGGGTGGGGTTTTGGTCGTTGATCTCCAGCGCTCGATTTTGCTTCCATAAGCCGTTGGTTTCTAGTGTGATAGATTCTTCATCGCTAAGCTGTACGCCAAATCGTTCAAGCAAGAAGTTTCTAAGCGAGTTGCGAAAATAATTTGGCTCGGCAATCGCCTTGATATCCTCAAAGGTTTGGATCGCTGGAACGGTGACGGCTCGGCGAGATACGCAAAGGTAGCTGGCGGGCGGGCCCAACCCGGTTTGTTCGTGCCAGAGATCGTAGACCTGCTTAAGGAATTCGCCTTCGCGTGCCAGGAAATAGAGTTGGTCGATGGCGTCTTGGCTGGCGATTTCCGCGACCCACTGTGCAAAACCAACGGCCAGCGGCCCCAGCAAGGAATAACCAATGTCTTCGGCGGTTGGTGAAAATAAGTCGCTAGGTGAAAAGCCACCGTGAGGCAGTTCGCTATAAAATATTCGCCCAAAATTGCGCTGCACGAGCATCCCCAGCAAGATTTCTCGGTCAGGATCGAATTCCGATGCGTGGTGCTCCGCAAGAAGTTTTGCGAATCGTGAGGATGCGCGTGCAATTTCAGTGGGCCGCAGAATGTGCAGAAATTGCATTCCCATATCACAGGGGATTTGAAAGTCCGAGCGTTCATTGTCGCCCACCATCAACGTGCGGTCGGCGCTAACCGACTCTTGCTTCAGGATATGGGAGTAGAGCGTCCCTTCGTCTTTTCGGAATCCTTCTGCGTTCGATAAGTAGAGTTTGGGCGGGTTGTGAATTCCGCACCGATGGAGCATTTCGAGAATTGTTTCAGCAGGAAGGAACATATCGCTTGCCAGTGCAACGCGCTTGCCGCTTCGCATGGCTGTTTCCAAAAGCTGAATCGCGTCGTGACGCGGGCGCACAGATGCAATTTCGGTCGAAATCTCTAAAGCCTTAATTTGTGCGACCTCTGCGGGATTTAGTCGACTGAGTTTTTCAAAAGCGGCGAAGATTTCGGTGATACCAACATCAGAGCCTTTGCTGGTACGAGCTTGTTGTTCTGCAATCTGGCGGTACTCAGAATAAGCCTCTGCAATTTTAGGCGCAAGTTGGCTTGCGACGAGTTGTTTGATGGCGTCGGGGTCGGTCAGGGGGCGGGTCAGCAGGGTATCGAAAATGTCAAATAGGATTAGCTCTGCGTGATTTGCGAGGATCTGTTGTGTCACCACAGTTTGAGTGCGTGAAAAAAACTGCCCAAATCTCCATGGTGACCAATCCTGTGAACCTTGATCCGCAAGAATCGTATGTCGAAATCCTAGGCTTTCCGGCACTAACACAAGAAACCGCTCAAGTGTATGAGCTAGCGTGCCATCGGTCTGACCAGACTCATTCTCAAAATCATCTTCGTTGAGCTGTGCCTCAAAAAAAGGCGCGATCGCATCTGCTCTCGCCCAAAACATCGAGCCGGCTGGATAGTCAAAATAGCCACTTGGAAGTGAAGTTAAGCCAAAACGTGCTTGAACCTGCTGTGCACGACTACGGTTTGCAAGCCAAGTGTAGGCCATATAGGGCAGGCCAGAAAAATTTTGTGGATAAACGATGCCTGTTTGGGATGCGTCGGACAATCTTTCAAGGATGCGCGCAATATCCTCTGGGGATCGAAATAGTGAGTCGAGGATATATTCAAGCCATCCGGCGGTTGCGCCTTGGTTGTAGAGAGATTTCTTGCTGTGAAGGTGCGCGATTATATCGTATTTTCGCAGCGCCTCGCCAAAGATGCAGACGAATGGGTAAAGGTCGCGACCAAGATTCGGCGTTGCACGAATATCTAGGCCTCGTAAGCAGGGAATTTTACGAACTACAGCCTCAATTTCGACAGGATTGGCTCTGACTTGGATGGAAATGTAGAGATCGAATGGACGTTCCATCCTGCTGAGTGCCTGCACGAAAGTCGGTGCGAGGTCTGCGTAATACAGGTGAATATGTATGGCAATTGTTGCGTTGCTGGTGTGTTTGGGGAGCGTTAGCTCGTGCAATTGCTTGAGCTGCTCAGGGTAGGGGTGGTTCGTGGCTGTCTGCGCGAGCCTTCCTTGTACTGCGTTTGGTAGCAAGCGATGTGCAAGTGTTCTAAGAAAAGCCTGCAATCTATATCGCAGAGGCGTAGGGAGTTTTTCTAGGAACGTGCGTGTGATTGTGCGTAGACGTGGAAAAAGCATCGCCGCGGCTTCTTGTGAATTTCTATCCATCAGATAGCGTGTAAAGCGAAGTGGCGCAGTGATTTTCCATGACGTGGACGCAAACAGTGCAGCAAGGGCAGCGCGTGCTTCCCGATTGTGCTCCTCAAGGCTTGCGATACGGCTGCGCAGGCTCTCAAGGGTGCGTTGCTCACGAGCGCTTTCATCGCGGAGTGCCTGAAGGGAGCTTTTCAGTTCCTCAATATTGGCCCGGTCGTGAGTGTTCTCACCAATGAACTGCTGAAAGAAAGCTTCCAAATTTTTCTGAAAACGTTGTGAGCGTATCGGTAGGAGTGCTTTGCTCACGTCGGAATAGCAGGATTCGAGCATCTCAATGTGAAGCAAGGCTGCGGGTGCGTAGGCTTGGATTTCAAGTCCCTGTGGCGTGGGCGTCTGAAAGTGGTTTAAGTCGTTCGATAAAAACTCACGTTTGTAGTCTTGCAGGCGTAGATCGCTCGACTTTGGAACGGGCAGGGAGACAAGCTTGGCAATGCGCTTCAGGCTATATTCTGGGGCTTGCAGCAGAAATTCGTATTCGAGAAAAACATGCGGATCGTTGCTGGTTTGGGCCAGAATCGTGCGCGAGTAACCAAGCCATAGCTGTAGGCCTTTTTCAATCGAAAATTGATCTCTGCGCGCAAGAGATTGCGCAACCGCGAGAGGGTGGCGTACGCAGATTACGTAAAAAACATTGAGATTAAGCTGTTGGAAAATCGGTTTCCAGAAGGGTAGAAGAAGGCAGATTCGCGGATCTTTAATGCCAAAGTGACTGGAGTTCTTTATTTTTTGTTGTAGGGTTTGCGTGGCTTCTTCCCTAAAGCTCCGTAGTGCGTCAGATTCGACTTGTTCTTGCGAGGCAACCGGCAAGGAATCCCAGTCTAGGCCGAGTGCTGCGAGCATTCGGGTATTCAGATCTAAAATATCGAGGTCCTCCCAGAAACCTTTCTCATTGTTATTTGGCATTGGGGCAAGCAAGTTGTCGCCGAGTTCGACTCCAAGTGTTTGCAGGGCGCGTGTAATTGCACTGGTGCCTGAACGGTGCATGCCAAGTACTACGATCAAGCATCGTTTTGGGTGTTTTCTTTGGGTCATTAGATTGCTGTGTCAGGCGGGAGTGGTAAGAGAGCTGCTCTTATTTTGTTGTGCGATGCGGGCTTCGTGCATGGCTTGTTTAATGGCTTCTTTGTAGCCGTGCAATGCAGTTTGCGCGTCGCCGCAAAAAATTGTGGCACCTTTTTCGATCCAGAGTACGCGCGTGCAGAGTTCACTCACTGACTCTAGGCTGTGTGAGACGAGGATTACGGTTTTGTTTGAACGGATTTTGGCTTTCATGGCTTCGGTCGAGCGTTCTTTGAAGTCTTGATCGCCGACCCCGAGCACTTCGTCGATAAGCAGAATGTCCGGATCTGCGTGCATTGCGACGGAAAAGCCAAGGCGCGCCTTCATTCCTGTCGAATACGTAATTACCGGTTCATCGAAAAATTCCCCTAGCCCGCTAAACTCCCGAATTTCAGGAAGCTTCCTCCGCGCTTCTTGGTAGCGTAAACCGAGGAGCATTGCGCCTAATATCGCATTTTTTTCGCCTGATAGCTCTGGTTTCAAGCCGACGTTTAGCGCTAATAAACTGGAAGTAGTTTTCGGGCGCCGGTAGATTGTGCCGCGATCCGGTGTCGTAATACCAGCGATCAAACGTAGCAGCGTGCTTTTTCCAGCGCCATTGCCGCCAATGATGCCCAATGTTTCTCCGGCGCCTACGTTAAAACTGATGTCGCGTAGTGCCCAGAAGCGGTCGTGCTTTAACAGGCCAAGATGGCGGCGGTAAGAGACGCCAACGTGGTCTGCGCGAATTAGCACTCTGCGAGCGTTTGTGTTGTTGTGTTCAACAAAGACTTCTCGGTTTGGCACAGTATCAGCAATCATGAGATCGGTATCCGCTTACGTGGTTAGCTTGGGGTAGTGGCGTTCAAATTTGTTTAGAACGACAAACCCGACGAGCAGTATCGGCGCGGAAAATGCGAGTGGATAGATTAGGTTGCTCCATTCTGGGACGCCGGCATAGAGCAATACGTCGCGGTAGGCTGAGATGATGCGAAATACCGGATTGTAATCAAACGCTGCGGCCACGAAGCCCTGTGTATCTTTCACCGTAAAAAAGATGCCTGACATGAACATCAGAAGCATAAAAAAGTTGTCGATGACCTGTTTAAGATCACTGATGAAGGGTACAAGCGACCCTAAAAATACGCTCAAGGCCACGATAAGAACCAGTTGCGTGAGCATCACGGGCAGAAGATAAGCTAGCTGCCAGCTCTCATGGTGGCCACGAATCCTCAAGAAAATCAGCAGGATTGCGAGAATAATAAAAAATTTGAAGGTGTTGGATAGGATAGGCATCAAAATAAGCAAGATTTTGGGGATGTCGATTTGCTGTATAAGGCCCATGTTGTTTGAGATTGCGGAACTGGCAAGGCGCACAGAGCCATCAAACCACTTCCAGGCGACCATGCCTGTCAATAAAAAGGGCACGTAGTCGGGGGTTCGGTTGTTCATCGCCAAGCCGAACACCAAATAAAATGTACCCATGTAAAGTACAGGCTCAATGATCCACCAAAGAAACCCTAGCAACTTTCTAGAAATTTCAGTTTGCAGATCGCTATAAACGCCGTAAAGAAGGATTTCTAGGTTGCGCATACAGGCAGCTTGCGTTTGCGAGTAAATGACGCGGCCAAGTGGGTGGCCGTAGAGAGAACGTGTGTTGTGGTGCGTAGCGCTCTATTTGCGGTGCTAATCCTTAGTGATCACCGTAGGGATAATATCAGTAGCCGCTAACGCGCTCTGATTGTACCCAAGTTTGGCTTTGCTTGTTGCAGTTTGTTTTGGCTGTGCAAAGTGTGTGAACGGTCTGCGCCTTTCTCCATCACCGCCCAGATTTCCCTAACGGACGCTTTTCGTCGCGCCTGGATGCTTCGGCGTTTGCGCCACATGGAAGGTAATGCGCGAATTGCGTCGCGCTTGGCTTTAAAAATAATGCTGCCTTGCCCACGCAGACAAAAACGCGCCCATACTACGATCGCTGCCAAAAGATGTAACGGCAGCAGTAATTCAAACAGGGGAGACGGCATGTTCTTTACGTAAGCCCACACCATATTGCGGTGGCCATAATAAAGTGATGTGTTGCTGTGGCGCCCTCCTGATGTTGCTGAGCCGACATGTTGCGCAGTTGCTTGTGGCACAAACAGTGCCTTGTGCCCAAGGAGGCGAAGCCGAAAACCCAAGTCTACATCTTCGCAGTAACAGAAAAAATCCTCATCAAAAATTCCGGCATCCGTGAGCGCGCTTCGCCGGTAAAGTGCGGCGGCGGCGCAGGCCGAAAAAATTTCATAAGCGGAGTCCGGCAATGTGCTCTTGGGTTGCCCGTAGCCCGCGCGCCAAGGCAAACCGCTTAGGTGGTAGGCGTCGCCTGCGCCGTCTAGCAGGTGTGGGTTTCGTGCCATTAAGGTAGGGCCTGCAAAGCTCGCCACGTCAGGATGATGTTTAGCAACTTGTAGAAGCGTTTCCAGCCATGTTGGTGAGGGAAATGCGTCTGGATTTAGCAGAGCGACCCACTCACAGTTCTTGAGCTGTTCAATCGCAAGATTGTTGGCGTGCGCGAACCCAGTGTTTTCTGGCAGCAGAATATAGTCGGTTTCAAAGCGGGTGCTACGCGGCGTTTGCGCGGGTTGTGACGCGCTGTGGTTGTCCACAATGATCACGCGGCTGATGTCAACCGTCTGCCGATCAATATGCTGCAAGCAGAGATCTAAAAGCCCAAAGGAGTTCCAGTTGACAATGGCGACGCCGATTTTGGAGGCAGATGGGCTCATGGTAGCCTTATTGTTGTTTTTTAGATTCGCGTAAACAGCGTGTGGCATAAAGTTTGGAAAGATGTGAACGGTCGTTTCCATCCTAAAATATCATGCAGGACTGAAGCATCATGCAGGACTATTGGCCATCGCAAGCATAGTAGCCGGCCCTGCAAAAGCAAGGCCGGCAGTGCACTTTTGCGGGTGGGTGAAAAAAATGACAAACGCCGCGCAGATCGGATAAGCTTTGCCGTCCTTTTATTTGCCCGTACTTTGTACGGTCATAATCCAGTGCTTGCCTCCTTGAAACGCATGAAAAATCTAATTCAAAAAATAAAAAGCGTGCGAAAACCCAAAACCACGATGGTTGAGGGAGTGGCGCCGAGACTACAAAATCACTCGCAAAGCCTACTACGCTCCGAAGTGATAACGCCTAGCGTAACTATGGTGCTCGGTATGCACCGTAGTGGCACCAGTTTTCTGACAGGGTCGCTACAAGAGGCCGGGCTTGAGCTTGGCAAGCATAGTGCGTGGAACCCGCACAATCTCAAAGGAAACCGAGAAAACGAGGACATCGTCGCGTTGCATGATGACATCCTTGCGCGGAATGGCAGTGCATGGGATCAGCCGCCATCCACGGAAATTTCGTGGCAAGAACATGAGTTGGCGCGCGCCCGAGCGATTGCTTTGTCTTATGACGGCGTGCCTCACTGGGGGTTCAAGGATCCGCGCGTTCTGCTTTTGGTGGAAGGCTGGCAAAGTGTTTTAGAAAACCTAGGCTTTGTGGGCATCTTTCGCCATCCGGTTGCCGTTGCACAATCCTTGAATGCGCGTGGTGGAATGCCGCAGTCGCAGGCTTTCGCGTTGTGGCTTGCATACAACCAGCGCCTGCTTGCGCTGTATCAGAAGCAGCCTTTTCCGGTGTTGTGTTTCGACGAAAATGAAGACGTGTTGCTAAACAAGCTGGATCTTGTTTTGCGGAAAATTGGTTTAGAGGTGCCGAAACAAGAACGCTTTTTTAGCAGCGAGCTAAAGCATCATTCGGCAACGGATATTACGCTGCCTGAACCACTAATGAGCACATATAACGCGCTTTGTGTGATCGCGATTTGAGGGTGAATATGCTTTCCTTTCGCAAGCCTCGACTTTCGATCGTGTTGATCGTTTACAAGATGCCAGATCAGGCAGAAAAAACCTTATATTCACTCAGCCCCCACTACCAGCAGGACGTGAGCGCCCACGACTATGAGGTGATCGTGGTTGAAAACGCCTCTGACCGGCTCTTAGGCGCAGAGCGTGCTTGCCAATATGCGTCTAACGTGCGTTATATAGTGCGTAATGAAACCCAGCGAACGCCCGTACACGCAATCAATCACGGTGCATCGCTCGCGCGTGCAGGGCACCTTGTTATTATGATTGATGGCGCCCGTATGGTGACGCCTGGTATTGTGCGGGCTGCATTGGATGTATTTCGCCTAGCACCTGAAGCAGCCATTTCTGCCCCGGGATTTCATATCGGTGAAAAGTTGCAGCAAGTTGCTGTGAATGAAGGATATGATGAGGCAGCGGAAGCAAAAATGCTTCAACGCATTGATTGGCCGAAGGATGGCTATCGCCTTTACGAAATTGCGGTGCTAGCAGGTTCGTGCCAGGGCGGCTTTTTTCAAGCAAATTATGAGAGTAATTTTATAGGAATGTCAGTCAAGAAGTGGCGCGCTTTAGGCGGAGTAGATTCTAGGTATAATGACTACGGTGGCGGAAATGCGAACCTTGATCTCTACAAGCGTTTGCTTGAATATCCCGAAACGCCATTCTACATGCTCTTTGCTGAAGGTACCTTTCATCAGTTTCACGGCGGTGTGACGACGGGCACGTTAAAGGAAGAGCGTGATCGAGTTTATCACCTTCTTGACGAACAAGATATTGCCATTCGTGGTGAGAACCGTAAACCACCTCACCGGCAGCCAATCCTTTTTGGAAAAGTGCATCCGAGTGTTTACCGTTTTTTGCGCCATTCCTTGAACATCGTGGACCCACAGTAGTTGAAATCAAAGCACTGCACGCGTCGCAAATTGATTTCGAAGATCCATTTGTCCCACTAACGATTTTGCCTATAAAAAGGGTAAACCTACATGACGGCTATCTACCTTCCACCTTCGATACGGCATTTTGAGCCGAAACACATGGTTTTTAGCACTTGGGTTGATCATCTCGCCTTTGGCTATGATTTAGTGGCATCTATTCGCCCGAAGCTGCTTGTGGAACTCGGAACGCATAAAGGCCTGTCCTATTTTACCTTTTGCCAGGCGATGAAAGAGAACGAAATTGATGGCGCCTGTTATGCAATTGATACTTTTGAGGGTGATGCACACACGGATAAATATGATGAGTCGGTATTTACTGCGGTAAATGCCCACAACCGCGAGCATTATCATGGGTTTTCTTACCTAATGCGCATGTTGTTTGATGATGCGTTACGCCACTTCGATGCCGAGAGTATTGATCTTTTGCATATCGACGGCTTTCATACTTACGACGCTGTTTCTGCTGATTTTCAGAATTGGTACCCCAAGGTAAAGCCTGGTGGAATCATTTTATTTCATGACGTCATGGCAAGGCTTGAAGATTTCGGTGTGTGGAGATTCTGGAATGAAGTTAAAGAACAACACGAATCCTTTACGTTTGTTCATGGATTCGGTCTGGGTGTGCTAAGAAAAGCCGGCGGAGACCGTAGCGTAGACCCAGAGCTACTCCGGCTGCTGTTCAATGACTCCTCGGAACAGGCGCAGGCAAAAATGCGCGCATTCTATGTGCATGCGAGTAAACATATGGAAAATACTCGCAAACTAAAGCGACTGCTAAAGTCCAAAGATACCGAATCCAACAAATCCTGACAGGCTCGCGGAACGTTCACCTAAAACGGTAAATTTATATGGCACCGCATCAGGTTCGCTTTATTCCGGAGCTGGAGTCTGCGCGTGGCTGGGCGATTTTGCTGGTCGTGCTTTTTCACTACCTCGGCATTCTGAATCTTCAGCAGATGCCAGCGGAAGGGGTTTGGCAGCGCCTGATCTCGGCAGGGAATACGGGCGTTACCCTGTTTTTTGTTCTAAGTGGCTTTTTGCTTTCGCGCCCTGTGGTAGCCGCGTTTCAGACAGACAATTCAGGAGCGTTTCGCTCTTTTGTGATTGCGCGAGTGTTGCGAATCTTTCCTCTTTACTATCTCGTTGTGTTGGCAGCATTTCTTTTTACGAGCAAGTTGGTTGCACTGAAGGGGTTGCTGTTTATCCCGATTGGATTTGCAGCGTTTCCGTATAGTGTGCCGTGGTGGTCGCTTTCGGTTGAAATGCAGTTCTATGTATTTTTAGCGGTCATACTGTTGGGCATTCGTTATGGTGCAGGCCGTTGGTGGATTGCTGGATTGGTTGGGGTCTTTATCGTTTGGCATATCCTTCTGCTCTCGGGACAAGTGTTTTCCCGCACTTACGCGTGGCACAATTCCTTCCCGGGCCGCTTTCCCGCATTTTTATTCGGAGCGCTGATCGCCTATGTGTATGATCGCGACCTTGATACCCCTTGGGGGAGGAGACGCGTCGCTTTTTATCGAATTTTAAGCGGAACAGCCTTGGCAGCATTGCTTGGATTGCTTTATTGGTACGGCGGGCATCGCCAAGAGATGGTGCTGCGTATTTTTCCTGCATTCCACGATCTTGAGGCCTTGCTTTGGGCGCTGGTGTTGCTCTGCCTCCTGCGTGTTCGCAGTAGGCTCAAAAGATTATTTGTTAATCGGGTGATGAATTATTTTGGCGAGATTTCTTATTCTGTTTATCTGCTGCATGTGCCTGCAATTTTTTACATCACCTATCCCTTTGTGCTTGCAGTAAATTCTTCCACCGCCAATGCCGCAGTAGAAAGGGCGCTTGCGGAGCTTGTTTTTGCACTGGCGCTCAGTGTTGCGGCCACGCTAGGGCTCTCTACCTTATCGTGGCACTGGATTGAGAAGCCTTTTCTTTCTCTCAAGCGCATGTTTCGGACCGAAAAAGGCAAAAAGGCCGCCATTAAAAATGCAAAAAACGTCGAGCTTACCTAGATTTGATCCCTCAGTATGGAACATCTTTCCAGTCGGTTGAAAATACCGGCTCTGCTTCCCCTTCAGGTCGGCCGTTGGTGTAGTAATAGAGCGCCAGCGATTTGCGGAACACTTCGGGTGGCCCGCAAAGTGGGCGTGGGTGCCCGTGGTAAGAGGATGCTGTCGTAGTGAAGATCACGCAGCGATTGGCAATAGGCATCACACACTTGGGTGGCCCTTTCATTTCGGGATCCCAGAGCTCCAGCTGGCCGCCCCAATCGGGATTCCATTCGTCATTTAGATAGAGCAGAAAATTGGTGCGGCGATCTAGGCCAAAGTCGCGGTGGTAGGTAAAATCGACATGCACCTTCAGATAACCGTCATGGCCTGTCTGATGTATCCCGGCGCCCCGAAGGTTGGGGTCAGGAATAAGGTTGTCAATTGAAATCAGGCGCGACAAGAACCCAAGAAAGGGTGCCGAGTTCAGCTCCCAGATGATCTGCCGATAGGCTGGTGGCATTTGGATAATATCGCGTATATTACGCTTGTTTTTCTGAACAAACTCACCGCTTACCTTGTCTTTGTAGCTCGCTTCATTCCAGGCAGGCAGTGATTGGTCGGTAGGATATTCTTTCTGGAGCCTCTGTAAAGAATATTCCGGAAGAAATTGATCAATGACGATATGAGGAAACGGCGTGTTGGCCTGGTAGGTTGCGCGAAGCTCATCGCCAAGCCAAGACAGCTTCTCGTAATCCAGCAAAAAATTAGATTCGCTCATGTTAGACCTGCTCGTATAGTAAAATTGTTTTTGTTGTGGCGGATTTTATAATCGTCTTGGGCTTTATAATCATAAAGATGATTAGGGCTAAGGTAACGCGATCAATGCAGGTTAGAGTTGATGAGTAACGATACAAACCCTCTCCTTTCCATAATCGTCATCGTATACGACATGCCGCGCCAAGCGATGAACACCCTGATGAGCCTGAGCGCAGGTTATCAATTGGGGGTTGATGCAACTCAATATGAGGTGATCGTCGTAGAAAATAGCTCAGCCAACCTTATTCCGCCTACCGAAATCCGATCACTACCCTCTAATTTCCAGTATTATTGTCGCGATAATCTTGGTGTGTCGCCAGCGTCCGCCATTAATTTTGCAGCATTGAACGCTCGCGGTAAATACTTGGGCCTGATGATCGACGGTGCTCGAATGGTTTCGCCTGGCGTTATTCGCAACGTGCTGATGGCTTTTCGCGCGAATGAAAATGCCTTGGTTGTGGTGCCTGGCTATCATCTCGGCCACCAAGAGCAGCAGTATCATTTAACCCACGCATATACTGAGGCGAGCGAAATTGCCCTACTGGAGTCAATTGCTTGGCCAAAGCATCCTTACCGACTGTTCGAGATTGCAGTCTGGAGCGGAGCGAACAGCCACGGTTTTTTTCATCCATTTATGGAATCGAACTGTTTGTTTATGCCCTTTGGTGTGTTCGACGCGCTAGGGCGCGCCGACGAGCGTTTTCAGTGTCCGGGCGGGGGGATGCTGAATCTGGATATTTATCGGCGTGCAGCTCTGCATCTTGACACGGAGTTGTTTATGTTGGCTGGAGAAGGCTCTTTTCATCAGCTGCATGGCGGAGTTACAACCTCGGAGGTTGTGGATCGAAAGGCAATTCTACGTCGCCAGCTCGATGAGTATGCCACGATCCGCGATACACCGTTTCGCTCGCCCACCATTGAGCCTATTCTGTTGGGTAAGTTTTCGGCCCCTGCCTTGCAGTTCTTAAAACGCTCCGCAGAACGTGGTGAAGAGCGTTTCAAACGCTTTGCTGCGAGTGGTGAGCATCCTTTTGCCGACGAACTGCTAAAATTCGCGGATCAGCCGACTTCGGGTTGAGCGTCCGCATTCAAGGCCGTATCACCTCAATCCCTTCTTGGTGCCCCATCAAAACAATATCCGCGCCCCGTTTTGCAAACAGCCCCACCGTTACTACGCCGACGATATTATTGATGATGTTTTCCAGCTTGACCGGCTCCGCGATTTCCAGATTGTGGATGTCCAGAATAATGTTGCCGTTGTCAGTGACGAAACCTTCGCGATAAACAGGATCGCCGCCCAATTTAACCATCTCGCGAGCCACATAGCTGCGCGCCATCGGAATGACCTCAATGGGCAGGGGAAACTGGCCGAGTACCGCCACTTTCTTGCTGGCATCCGCGATGCAGACGAATTTTTTGGCTACCGCAGCAATGATTTTTTCACGGGTCATTGCTCCGCCGCCGCCTTTGACGAGGCATAAGTTGCGGTCGAATTCGTCTGCGCCGTCGATATACACAGGGATGTCGTGGCCTTCGTTGAGATCAAACACAGGAACCCCTTTTGCGACCAAGCGCCGGCGGGTTTCTTCCGAAGATGCAACCGCGCCGCGGATGCGCGTCTTGATTTCAGCAAGGCAGTCAATAAATTGATTGGCAGTAGAGCCGGTGCCGACACCGATGACGGCATCATCCACAACGTATTCAATCGCAGCCTTAGCAACCGCTTTTTTCATCTCGTCTTGAGTCATTACGCAATATCTCGTCTATCTTGAGCAAAAACAAGCAGAAGGTGGCCAGTATACGCCGCTCACGCAGACGCCCGTTGGAGAAATTTGCTGGTTGTGCATGCGTTCACTGAATTGTGGGGCGGATTTGCAGTGCGCTTTTTGCTTCGCCCGCGCTGTGATCGCTCGTCGGCATGTGAACCTCTCTTGGGCAGGTTGCTTTGTTGAATCACCTATAAAGTCCAAATTACCTACCCAAACGTGGCAGGCGGTCTTAGAATAACCCGAAACAAGCCCTCTGCTGAAGTCAGCCCGCCAGGAAGTTCCATGCCCGCCCACTATATCAAACGCATCCTTTCGGCGCGTGTTTACGACGTTGCTGAAGAAACTCCGCTCGATCCCGCCCCCTTTTTATCGCAGCGCCTCAATAATCGCGTGCTCCTCAAGCGAGAAGACCTGCAGCCGGTGTTTTCGTTCAAGATTCGGGGTGCGTATAACAAGATCGTAAACTTGAGCGCAGAAGAGCGCGAGCATGGCGTAGTGGCGGCCTCGGCGGGAAACCATGCTCAAGGCGTCGCGCTGGCAGCGACCAAGCTTGGGATAAAATCTACCATCGTGATGCCAAAAACCACCCCCGACATCAAGGTTGCAGCCGTCAAAGCGTTGGGTGGAAAAGTCGTTTTACACGGCGACACCTTCGACCAAGCCTACGCGCATGTGCAAGAGCTGATTGATAAGCACGGATATACCTTGGTTCACCCGTATGACGACCCTGACGTAATTGCTGGCCAAGGCACCATTGGAATGGAAATCGTGCGCCAGCATAGTGGCCCGCTGCACGCGGTTTTTGTGCCTGTTGGCGGTGGCGGCCTGCTCGCCGGCGTTGGCGCCTACCTCAAATACCTGCGGCCTGAAACACGTCTGATTGGTGTTGAACCGGAAGATGCAGCAAGCCTCAAGGCCGCGCTAGAAGCCAACGCACGCGTGATTTTGCCCCAAGTAGGGTTGTTTGCAGACGGGGTTGCCGTAGCTCAGATCGGCGCGGAGACGTTCCGAGTGATTCGCCGTTTTGTAGATGAAGTCATCACCGTCACCAGCGATGAGATCTGCGCGGCCGTAAAGGATGTCTATGACGACACCCGCTCGATTACAGAGCCTGCAGGCGCGCTTGCCCTCGCGGGGTTAAAAAAATACGTGCAGCGCGAAGGCATCACCGAGCAAACGCTGGTGGCCATCAACAGTGGAGCCAACGTCAATTTTGACCGCCTGCGCCATATTGCAGAACGCACCGAATTGGGCGAACGTCGGGAAGCGCTGTTTGCCGTGACCATCCCGGAGCGCCCCGGCAGCTTTCGCAAATTCTGCCAAGCGGTGGGTCGGCGCAACATTACCGAGTTCAACTACCGCTTTGCGCAGCCCGAAAAAGCCCACGTGTTCGTAGGGCTACAGGCGCGTGATGCCTCGGAGATCCAGTCGTTGATGGAACACTTGGCCGACGAAGGCTATGTGCTGACGGATTTTAGCGACAACGAAATGGCCAAGCTGCATATCCGCCACCTAGTAGGTGGTCGAGGTTCCGACCTGAACGGGCAGAACAGCGTGCCGGATGAAGTGCTGTTTCGTTTTGAGTTTCCCGAGCGTCCCGGTGCCTTGCTGGAATTTCTCTCACGGATTGGTTCACGGTGGAACATCTCTTTGTTCCACTATCGCAACCACGGCGCGGCCTATGGTCGCGTGTTGGTCGGAATGCAGGTGCCTGAAACAGAGCGCTTGATGGTTAAAGCGTTCTTTGAAGAAACGGGTTATCAATTTTGGGATGAATCCGACAATATTGCTTACCAATTGTTCTTAAAATAGGGCAAACGTGTAGAAGTTACGGCGATGGGAAAAATATTTTCAGAACCTACATAAAAACACTTTTGCACGTCATTGATTTGTCAGGCGTTTTTAGTCTCAAAAAATAATATCGCAAAAGGGTTGGTGTTTGCTCGCAAACGTGCTTGCCCTTGCCAAAACCACGACTACAATTTTAGTAAGCTTAACCGAGTTTGCTCATGAGCTTTGTTGGTGAGACCGGCTAAGTAGATGAAATCCAATAAGAAAATTTTTGCAAGAGGAAGGGTGACGACGAAGCTTTCCGTTTTGCAATTACCCGCTACCATTGCTATGTGGGCTGGACAAAAAAGCAGCATCTGCTAGGCAGAAGTTGAGGCGGAAGCGGTGTTTGGGGCGATTTTGGAGCAAAAGCAGTGGCTTGGCTTGACAATGCCGAGAAACAGACTAAAAAGCGCTCTTTGGAACAAAAGACTTGAAGCCCGCAAATGTTTTGCGCGTTTCTCAAGAAGCGAGTGCTTTAAGAGAGAGCCGAAGCTTCAAAAAGATTGAGTGCTTCAAAAAAGATTGAAAGCTTCAAAAAGATTGAAAACAAACACCGCCCGGGACGGCAACAGAACTCACAAGGAGCGTGGTTACGAGTTTATTGAATAGCGAAAGAGGCCCGGCGTTAATGAAGAGAAAACCCGACATACTCCTGATACTGGCGTTTATTGTCGGTTTGGGGATTATTGCCAGCGGATACACCGCTGATCAGCCGGATCCTGAAAAAGTGGCCTCGCAGTTTATTATTCGCTAATTTTTGTCTAGACAGGGCGAATGCGCTGATAAAACGCATCGCCAGTCAGGACGCCATCCAAAGGTATATCCCACGCCTCGATAGGCAAGTTTTCTACCTTCTGACATTCATGTGCGACGCCAATCAGCAGCGGCCTTCGTGGTGTGTATCCCGTAAACGCTGGCGCTAAGGTGCGATCGTAATAACCGCCACCCATTCCCAAGCGGCTGCATTGGACATCAAAACCCACAAGTGGCGTGAGGATGACATCTAAAGTCCAGACTGGGCGCGGATTGCTGCGTGCGCTGTCTGGTTCAGGGATTCCAAAACGATTGCGTGCGAGAGGTGTCTCGGGGAGCCAAGGCAAGAATAGCAGCTCTCCAGTGCGGGTGGGGTGCAGAACGGGCAGTAGTGGTTGCTTATTCGTTTTCCAGCACCACTGCACGATCGCGCTCGGGTCAATTTCGCCGTCGTTAGCAAAATACACGCCGACGCGTGTGATCCTGCGATTTGCCGCAAAGCGCTTGAATTGGCGGCCAAGACCTAAAGCCGCAAGGTATTGTTCGCCGCGCGTGAGTGCAAGCCGACGGGCACGCAAAATTTTTCGCAGCGCTTTTTTGGTGTCGCTCGTGGGTGCTTGCGTATCGGGTGGAGCGTCTGCGTTGGGGGAGGGCAGCTTGTTGGCTGCTGGAAGGTCTTGAGATGACATAAAGGCATCCAGAAATAGATGCTCCCCGCGATGCCGTTGCTGGCGTAAGCCCCTTGAACCCAGGGTTCAAGGGGGGAGGCTTCCTAGGCGCATCGGGCTTTCCGCAAAGCGGACATGCACTCCCGCGCCTATAGGGAGCCCCCAATAGGTGAAACATCGGCTCAGGGACTTGGCCAGTGAGCGAACACCACAGGGAGCATCTTCATTATACATAAATCACGTCGGAGTGCAGCTTTTTCAAGTCTCGGTTTGACGTGCGTCAGCGATTGCTTCTTCCACTTTTGCGGTCAGTTTTTCAATATGGCGCTCAATGGCTTGGTTGTGCTTGGCAAGCTGCGCTTGAGCCTTAAAATATTCATACGCGATATTAATGCCGGCCATGACCAGCATTTTTTCCATGCCCATGACCTTGCCGCTCATTCGAATTTCGCGCAGGCGCTCGTCCAGCATGCGTGCAGAAGCTTGCACGGCTTCCTCTTCGCCGGAATTGCAGGCCATGCCATATTCGCGCCCGAGAATCGAGATTTGAACGGTTTTGGTTTCGTTGCTGCTCATGTATCCTGCTCCATGGCCTTGAGTCGAGTGATCATGGCTTCTACCTTTACGCGCGCCAGATCATTTTTCTTGAGTAATTGGGTGCGCTCTTCCAACAGCTGCGCTTCTCTCGCCTTGAGTGCGCGATTTTGGCGCTGATAATGTTCACAGGCATCAAGCAGGTCGGAGAGCCGAGTTTCCAGCTTTTGTAAGTGTTGCTCAATGCTTGCTGTTGTGGACTCGCTTAATAATTGGGGGGCGACGAGTGACATGGCATTTTTCCGTGGCTGGAACGACGGGCAGGACATTCTACACGTGCGCGTTGTTCGTTGTTCTTCGATGATGGTTCTGTCGTTGATGTTTTTGTAGAATCCCTGCTTTTGGGCCGGTATACGGTACAATCCAACAAAGCTCAGTGTTTGAAAAGTTTTGCACCTAAAAAGCCCTGTAAGTGTAGCAGGGCATTACCATTTTGAAATTGTTAGCCGAGTAACGCTTACCATGACTGTAGAACGTGACGAAATACTTGATTATTACGAGTTTGCGCAGGATCTGCAACGTATGGATGCGTTAGCATCGGCAGCCGAAGCGCATGGCATTCTTTGCGGCCAACTTTGTGCGGGAAGCCGTTTGACCGGAATCGGCTGGCTAAAGCAATTCCTGCCCATGATCGGTGTAAAGCGCGAACCTTGGGAGGCGCTCACCCAGCGGCTCTACCAGTTGCGCCATTTTTGTGAGGAAGACTTAAAGGGTGCGGAGCTCGATTTTTCGCCCCTTTTGCCAGATGAAGAAGAGCCAATCACGGCGCGCCTCAACGCGCTTAGTGAGTGGTGTTCTGGCTTTTTGGCAGGATTTGGGTCGATTGGACTCTCGGCGGAAATCATGCCGGATGAAATCAGCGCCGCCTTAAAGGACCTGCAAGCGATCAGCCAAGTGGACGTGGCTTCTGCCGAGGAGCAAGGCGAATCGGGTGAGAACGATTTTTATGAGGTCTTCGAGTACACGCGAGTCGTTGTTATCCATTTATACCAAGAGTGCGTGTTACGCACGGACGTTGCCCCCACGACTCCAATGGGGAATGCCCCAATAGGGAATGCGCCAGATACTCTGCACTGAGCTATTCTTTTGGCGAAACGTTCAGTACGCTCGCCGCGCACAGAGCCAAGTAATGATTTTCAAATGAGTTCAATTCGTATGATCAGTCGTAAGGAATTTTTGCGCCGTCGCCAAGCCTTGATGGAGCAGATGGAACCGGAAAGTATCGCTATTATTCCCTCGGCGCGGGATCGTTTGCGTAACCGCGATGTAGAGTACCCGTTTCGCCAAGACAGCGACTTTTTCTACTTGACGGGGTTTGATGAACCCGACGCGGTTGCCGTGCTGATTCCTGGGCGGGAGCATGGTGAATACGTCTTGTTTTGCCGCGAACGTCACCGTGAACAAGAAATCTGGAACGGCTACCGTGCAGGGCAAGAAGGTGCGATCAAACAGTTCGACGCCGATGATGCCTTTCCCATTGCCGATCTTGATGAGATTCTGCCGGGCCTAATTGAAGGGAAGTCGCGCGTATATTACGCCATGGGGCGCAATCCAGAATTTGATCGCCGCGTAATGGAATGGGTCAATACGATCCGCGCAAAGGTGCGCTCGGGAGCTGTGCCACCAGGAGAGTTTTTCGTGCTGGATCATTTGCTGCATGAAATGCGCCTGTTCAAGAGCAAGGCAGAAATTGCCGTCATGGAACGGGCTGCCGAAATTTCTGCGGGCGCTCACGTTCGTGCGATGCAAAGCTGTCGCCCTGGAATGTATGAATACCAGTTGGAAGCAGAGTATCTGCATGAATTTACGCGCGCAGGTTCACGTCTGCCGGCCTATTCCAGCATTGTGGGGGGCGGCGCGAATGCGTGCATCCTGCACTACCGTGAGAACAACGCCGAGCTTAAGGATGGCGATTTGGTGTTGGTGGACGCAGGCTGCGAGCTTGCCTACTACGCCTCGGACATCACCCGTACCTTTCCCGTAAACGGTAGGTTCTCTGCCGAGCAGCGCGCGATTTATGATTTGGTGCTCGAAGCGCAGTACGCAGCGATCAAGGCCGTAAAGCCGGGCAACCACTGGAATCATCCCCATGAAGCTGCAGTCAAGGTGATTGCGCGTGGTTTGGTGAAGTTGGGATTGTTGAACGGTGACGTGGACACGCTTATAAAAGAAGAAAGTTATCGCCCCTTCTTTATGCACCGCACCGGCCATTGGCTAGGGATGGATGTGCATGATGTAGGAGATTATAAAATAGGAGGCGAATGGCGCGTGCTTGAAGCCGGTATGGTGCTCACCGTTGAGCCGGGAATTTATATCGCGCTAGATAACGAGGATGTTGAAGCGCGTTGGCGCGGAATCGGCGTGCGAATTGAAGACGACGTGCTGGTAACGGGGCGTGGCCATAAGGTGCTGACCAGCGGCGTTCCCAAAGAGGCCAGTGAAATCGAAGCGCTGATGGCAAGCGCGAAGAATATCGCTCACAATCAGCGTTGCTAACGCAAGACAGAAAGATTCATCGCAAGACGGAAAGATTCATCTACAGGAGCTCCCAATGGGACACAAAACGCCACTCTATTCGGCACATCTCGCCTCTCATGCAAAAATTGTGGATTTTGGCGGGTGGGACATGCCCATTCACTACGGTTCACAGATTGAGGAGCATAACGCAGTGCGCACCTCCGTCGGGATGTTTGATGTTTCTCACATGACCATCGTTGATGTGACCGGTGCCGATGCAAAGCGCTGGCTGCAAAAGCTGCTTGCGAATGACGTTGAGCGACTTCTAGAGCCAGGAAAGGCTCTGTATACCGCAATGTGCAACGAGCAGGGCGGAATAATCGACGATCTGATCGTTTATCGGATGGCCGTTGGCTACCGAATGGTGGTAAATTGCGCGACCCGCGAAAAGGATATGGCGTGGATGCAAAAACAGTTGGTCGGTTTTGATGCGCAGATTCGCCATCAAGATCAACTTGCGATTATTGCGGTGCAAGGGCCGCGTGCGGTGCAAAAAACGGCGGACGTTCTCGGCAATGCTTACGCAACCGCCATCGCACAATTAAAGACATTCCACGGAATTCCTGTCGGTGAGTGGTTTATTTCCCGCACCGGCTACACGGGCGAGGACGGCTTGGAGTTAATGTTGCCGGCTGCTGCGGCAGAAAGTATTTGGCGCTCACTGTTGGAGCATGGAGTTCGCCCCTGTGGATTGGGCGCGCGCGATACCTTACGCCTTGAGGCAGGCATGAACCTTTATGGTTCCGACATGGATGAAACCATCAGCCCACTAGAAGCGGGTATGGGCTGGACTCTGGCTTGGCAGCCAGAAATGCGCCGCTTTATCGGCCGCGATGCGCTGGAAGCTCAAAAAGCAGCCGGCGTTGCACGCGCGTTTACCGGCTTAGTAATGGCGGGTAAAGGTGTGCTGCGCGGCCATCAGAAGGTAAGAACGAGTCTTGGCGAAGGCGAAACAACGAGTGGTACTTTTTCGCCTACGCTAGGCTATGCTATTGCACTGGCACGCCTGCCCGCTGGGGCGAGCGGTGAGGCCGAGGTAGAAATTCGCGGCAAGTGGCAGCCGGTAAAAATCGTGAAGCCGCCGTTTGTGCGCAATGGCAAGTGCGTTCACTCTTGATGGGTGACTGAGTGCGAGCAAAACGCGCGAACCAGTAAATGCTGGCGAAGTGTGAACCTATTCCATTAACCATTTGACTCTGTTTATTGTTTGAGGACTACCCACGATGAGTGAAATACCCAGCGAACTGCGTTTCATGGCCAGCCATGAATGGATTCGTGTCGAAAACGATGGCACCGCATATGTCGGTATCAGTGACCATGCTCAAAGTGCCCTGGGCGATTTGGTGTATGTAGAATTGCCCGAAGTGGGTGATACAATTACCGCCGGCGACGAAGCAGGCGTAGTAGAGTCGGTGAAAGCCGCATCTGACATTTATGCGCCGCTGACCGGCGAGGTCGTTGCGATCAATGAAGCGCTCAATGATAATCCTGAGCTTGTAAACAGCGATCCATACGGTGATGGCTGGATTTACCGTATTCGAATGGCGGATCCGGAAGAGCTTGAAGATTTGTTGAGCGCAGAAGAGTACGCTGAACAAATCGAAGAAGAAGCAGACGATCAGGCCGAAGACTAAGGCGGATCGGTGGCAGGCCACGCGGGAAACGGGCTCACCACGAGCCCGTTTTTCGTTTGCGCGTGCCTCACCGTTATCATCCACTTTTAAAAAGCGGGCTTTTGGGCCCCGTTGATGAGGTTGTGTTATGCCGTATGTCCCTCACACTGATGAGGATGTTCGTATCATGCTGGACACCATTGGGGTGGCAAGCATTGATGCGCTCTTTGATGAAATCCCTGCCGAAATTCGCGCCAAACCTTTGCTGGAGATTCCTTCCGGCCGAACCGAAATGGACGTCACACGACTGGTAGGCGAGCGGGCGGCAGCGGATGGCAACGTCATTAACTTCCTCGGTGCGGGCGCTTACGAACATCATATTCCAGCGGCGGTGTGGGACATTATTTCGCGCGGCGAATTCATGACCGCCTACACCCCCTATCAGGCCGAGGCCAGCCAAGGCACTCTGCAGGTGATTTACGAATTTCAGTCCTTGATGGCGCATCTGACTGCGATGGACGTGTCGAATGCCTCTCTGTACGACGGAGGCTCTGCGCTTGCGGAGGCGGCGCTGATGGCGGTGCGCGCCAATCGAAAGTCTCAGTCAGGCCGCGTGCTGGTGCTGGAGAACGTCAATCCGTTTTATTGTGATGCGGCGCGAAATATCGTCGGCAATCAACACATTGAAATCGTCAAAGTTCCTTTCGATGCGACCACCGGCAATGTGGATCAGGCGGCGCTCGATGCCTATGCTGGGCAGGATTTTGCTGCGCTCGTTGTGGCCATGCCCAGCTTTTTCGGCACCTTGGAGGATGTTCACGCCCTGACCGATTGGGCGCACGCCAACCGTATGTTGATGGTTGCGGTCGTCAACCCGACGGCGCTTGCCGTGCTTACACCACCAGGCGAATGGGGGCAGAAAGGCGCGGATATCGTGGTTGGAGAAGGCCAGCCGCTCGGCGTGCCACTGTCTTCAGGTGGCCCTTATGTCGGGTTTATTTGCTGCCGAAACGAGATTGTGCGCCAGTTACCGGGCCGGATTATCGGGCGCACGGTGGATCTGGAGGGCAAACGCGGTTTTACGCTTACCTTGCAGGCGCGTGAGCAACATATTCGCCGCTCGAAGGCGACATCGAATATCTGTACCAACCAAGGCTTGGCGATGGCCGCAGCAACGATCTATTTGAGCCTGCTGGGTGCGGAAGGTCTTGCCCGCGTTGCGCAAGCCTGTCATGCGAATACACGCAAGCTGATCGCAAGCTTGAGTGAGATTCCTGGCGTATCGGTTGCTCATCAAAGCGCGTTTTTTCACGAAGCTGTGTTGCGCTTGCCCAAAAATGCTGCAGAAGTCGTTGCGGCGCTTGCAGAACAACGGATTGCGGGTGGTTTGGCTTTAGGGGAGTTTTTTCCCGACCACGAAAATGCGCTGCTGGTTTGCGCCACAGAAATGCGTAACGATGCAGACATCGCACGTTACCAAGCGGCCTTGCGCCAGATTTTGGCGTAACAGGAGAATTTTTTATGCTAATTTTTGAACGAGGCCAAGCAGGCCGTCGCGCTGTAGCACAAGCACCCTCTACAACCGACGATCTGCACGACATTCCCGCCGCGCTACAGCGCAAGCAAAAGCCGCTTTTGCCGGAAGTGGGCGAAATGCAGGTGGTACGCCATTACACGAATCTATCCCGCAAAAACTTTTCGATCGACACCCATTTTTATCCCTTGGGTAGTTGTACGATGAAATACAACCCGCGTGGCGCCCACCGTGCGGCAATGCAGGCGGGGTTTTTGGGGCGTCACCCCTTGGCGCACGAATCCATCAGCCAGGGCTTTTTGGCCTGCTTGTATGAATTGCAGGAAGTCCTGAAAGGCGTCACCGGCATGAAGGGCGTCTCGCTCACGCCAATGGCTGGCGCGCAGGGCGAATTTGCCGGCGTCGCGATGATTCGCGCTTATCACGAAGCGCGTAAAGATCATGAGCGCAAAGAAATCCTCATCCCCTCCGCAGCACACGGCACAAACCCCGCAACGGCAGTGATGTGCGGCTATAAGGTACGCGAAATTCCGGTAAACGACGAAGGCGATGTCGACGTAGACGCGTTGCGGGACGCGGTAGGCCCCCAAACGGCCGGCCTTATGATGACCAATCCGTCCACTTGCGGTGTTTTTGAGCGCAGCGTTCGGGAAATTGCCGAGATCGTCCACGCTGCCGGTGGGTTGCTGTATTACGATGGTGCGAACCTCAATGCGATTCTTGGCAAAGTAAGGCCGGGCGACATGGGCTTTGACGTGATGCACATGAACCTGCATAAAACGTTTGCGACACCACATGGCGGCGGCGGCCCAGGTGCGGGCCCCGTGGGGGTTGGAGAGCGCTTGTTGCCCTATCTGCCGATTCCGATGGTCGGCAAGGACGAGATTGAGGGCAAGCCGCGCTATCGCTGGCTTACCGAAGCAGACATTCCGCAAACCATCGGCCGCCTTTCGACGTTTATGGGCAATGCGGGCGTCTTGTTGCGCGCACATTACTATGCAAGCGTGCTGGGGCGTGAAGGTTTGCTGCGCGTGGGTGAGTTTTCGACCTTGAACGCTAACTACCTGATGAAAAAAGTGCAGGATGCCGGCTTCCAGCTCGCCTATCCAAAGCGCCGCGCCACCCACGAATTTATTATCACCCTGAATAAGCAGGCGAAAGAGCTGCACGTTTCTGCAATGGATTTTGCCAAGCGGATTCTCGACTATGGCTACCATGCCCCCACTACCTACTTCCCGCTGCTGATTCCGGAGTGCTGGTTGATTGAGCCTACTGAAACTGAGTCGCGGGATGAGCTGGATGGCTTTGTGAAAGCGATGGTGCAAATCCAGGCCGAGGCAGAAAACAATCCGGAGCTGGTTCGCGGTGCACCCTATTCGCAGCCGGTTCGGCGTCTAGACGATGTGCGTGCCGCACGAGAACTGGATTTGGTGTGGCGTCCAACGGCGGAACAGTAAGCCTCTATGTTGTACGCAAACCGCGCATCTTCGCACTTGAACCGCCAATGCCAGTGTGTGACCCTGGATCGGGAGCGTTTGGTTTCGGTGCTGGATGCGCAGGCGAATCGTCCGGGATTCGGTGTGCAGTTGTTACAAAGCCACCCACATCTGTTTTCCAGCACGTCGACCTTTGTCAGTGAAGACCATCTTTTCCAAGTGCAGGCTCTTGTTGATGCGGTGCGGCGGCTCGCAGCGCACCCAAGTTTTCAGGAATATGTATTTTCTCGTGCCGATCCTGCGGCGCGAGTTTCGGTGCCTTACGAGAGCGTATTTTTCGGCTACGATTTTCATATTGATCCAGAAGGCCCGAAACTCATCGAGATCAACACCAATGCGGGGGGTGCCTTGCTGAATGCAGCTCTCCAGCACGCCCAACATCAGTGCGGCGAGCGTGTCGGCTTATGGCGCGATGGTACTGGGGCGGATGTAGAGAGCAAATTTCTTGCGATGTTTCGCCGCGAATGGCAGCTTGCGCGTGGCGATCAACCGCTGAACACGGTTGCGATTGTTGATTCCAGCCCAGAGCAGCAGGGGCTTTATGCAGAGTTTTTGCTGTTCCAGCAGTTGTTTGAGCAAGACGGCATTCAAGCGCTAATCTTATCGCCCGAGCAACTCTCATTTCTGGACGGCCGCTTGTGGGGTGCGTCTACGCCCATTGATTTGATTTACAATCGGCTCACCGATTTCTATTTTACCGATCCTGCTCACGCAGCCTTGCGCGCCGCATGGATGGAGGATGCCTGCGTTATTACGCCTCACCCGCGTGCACATGCGTTATATGCAGACAAGCGTAATCTAATCGTTATGGGCGACCGCGACTTGCTGCGCATATGGGGTGTTAGCGAGCTGGATTGCGATATTTTTGCGCGCTGCGTTCCGCAGACGATTGCGGTCGATCTAGTGGATGCCGATGTACTTTGGCAAGAACGTAAGCGTTATTTTTTCAAGCCTGCGCAAGGATTTGGGAGTAAGGCTGCGTATCGCGGCGACAAGCTCACCCGAAAAACCTTTGATGCGCTCTTGGCCGCGGGCGATTATGTTGCCCAGCATTTTAGCCCACCAGGAGAGCGCATGCTAAGCGTTGCTGGGGAAGCAAATGCGCTAAAATACGATTTAAGAGCGTATGTGTATGAGCGCGACATTCAGTTGTTGGCAGCGAGGCTTTATCAAGGGCAAACTACCAATATGCGCACCGAAGGTGGTGGTTTCTCGTCGGTAACGGTCGTCCCGGATGAGCCGCAGGGTTGAGCTCTTCTCCAGGTGTTTATTTTCTACTATTTCCAGAGGCTTTGTTATGGCTAGCTTGATGATTAAATGTTCAGAAAAAGCCTCTTCAAAAGGTGGCGTGTTGCAGGCGGAGTCTCGGCAGAAAAATTCAGGAAAAAAATCGGTGCAAGGCGCACTGCTAGCGCTGTCTCTCGTTGCGCTGGGTGGTTGCAAGCTCAACGTCTCAGTTTCTGGGGAAGGGTTAGTAACTTCGGATAACGGAAAAATTGAGTGCCCAGGGAAATGTAAGGCCAGCCTGAAGCGGGGCAAAGAGATCACCCTAACGGCAGCCGCCGCAGAAGGAAGCTATTTTGCCGGTTGGCAGGGCTGCCATGAGGTCAATGAGACCCTGTGTACGGTGGTGGGGAGCACCAGTAACCGGCGCGTAACGGCGAGCTTTGCGAGCGATGCAGTGCTTGAGGAAGCCAAACTTTCCAACGATCTGAAAAACTGCTTGATTGATCAAAAATACGATTTACAGGAGAAAACATCGGCGGTAACAAGCCTGTCTTGTGACGGCACTATTGTGGATTTCGGCGGAAATTTCGATCCTGCCGGAGTCAACCTGCTGGCTAGCCTTACTGAACTGGAGATTCGTAACACTACGCTGGATAGCCTGCGCTTAATTAGCTCGCTCAGTAATCTGAAAACCTTAAAGCTGGTCAACCTTGGGCTATCGGACGTTTCGGAACTGCTAAAGCTTCCGGTTGGCAATCTCAAAACGCTTGATCTGCAAGAGAACCCATCCTTGGACTGCATTACGGTAGGGGCCTTGCGCGAGCGATTTGGCTATAGCAATGTGTACGCGTCTCTATGTAACTGAAGACTGTAACTGAAGCCGCGAACCACTTTTGATGGTGCCGCCCAAGAAAACAAAAGCTGCTGCGCTCCCGTAGTGTTTACTTGAGCGCAGCAGCTTTTTTGTGAGCGAACGCCAGCTGGCAATCAGCTCTTGATCTGTTTCGCTTTTGCGAACAAATCAGCAAACGATGTGCCTTTCATTGCCGGTTCGGGTTGACGTGCGGCGGCTGGGCGGCGGCCTTCGTTTTTGCCGGTGTTTTTGGGTTCGGACGATGGTCGGCCCGCGCCTTTGCCCCCGAATTTTTGTGGAGCGCCTTTATTTCCGGTAGTGACTTGGCCAACAGGTTCATCCATGCGCATGCTTAGGCCGATGCGTTTACGTGGAATGTCGATTTCCACCACCTTGACCTTGACGATATCACCAGCCTTTACGACTTCATGCGGGTCTTTAACGAATTTATCGGAAAGCACCGAAATGTGTACAAGGCCGTCTTGGTGAACGCCGATGTCTACGAAGGCGCCGAAGTTGGTGACGTTGGTCACGCAACCTTCTAGGGTCATGCCGGGTTTCAGGTCTTCAAGAGATTCTACGCCGTCCTTGAATTGAGCCATGCGAAACTCTGGGCGTGGGTCGCGGCCCGGCTTTTCCAGTTCCTTGAGAATGTCGGTGATGGTGGGAATACCGAATTTTTCGGTGACGAAATCTGCGGCTTTGACTTGACGTAAAAAGTTGCTGTCGCCAATGACGGTGCGTGGCTCGCGTTCGTATTTCTGGGCAATTCGCTCTACGAGCGGATACGCTTCCGGGTGAACGGCAGAACGATCCAAGGGATTGTCGCCGTTCATGACGCGTAAGAAACCGGCCGCCTGTTCAAACGTTTTTTCGCCCAATCGCGGCACTTGCTTGAGTGCATCACGGGAAGTGAACGCACCGTTTTTGTTGCGGAATGCGACGATGTTGCCGGCAATGGTTTTATTCAGGCCAGAAATTCGCGCCAACAACGGTTCGGATGCGGTGTTCACATCTACGCCGACACCGTTTACGCAATCTTCTACCACTGCGTCCAGGGTGCGCGCCAGTTTGCTTTGCGAAACGTCATGCTGGTATTGGCCAACGCCAATGGCTTTCGGGTCAATTTTTACCAGTTCGGCTAACGGGTCTTGTAGGCGGCGAGCGATCGAAACAGCGCCGCGATAGCTTACGTCTAGCTTTGGAAATTCGCGTGCGGCAAATTCGGACGCGGAATAGACGGAAGCACCGGCTTCGCTCACGACGATTTTTTGCGCCTTGATGTCGGGGTGTTGCTTGAGTAGGTCAGCAGCGAGGCGGTCGGTTTCACGGGAAGCAGTGCCGTTGCCGATGCTGATCAAATCTACGTTGTATTTTTTGCATAACGCGGCAAGTACGGCAAGGCTGCCGTCCCAGTCGTTGCGCGGCGCGTGGGGGAAAATTGCGCAGTGTTGCAGCAGTTGCCCAGTGGCATCCACAACCACTACCTTCACGCCAGTACGCAGGCCCGGATCGAGGCCCAGCGTTGCTTTTGGGCCCGCCGGTGCGGCCATAAGCAGGTCGTTTAGATTGCGCGAGAAAACGTGGATGGCTTCTTCCTCCGCTTTTTCGCGCAGATCGGCCAGCAGCTCTGCTTCGAGGTGGGAAAGCAGTTTCACTTTCCACGTCCAGCGCACAACGTCTTGCAGCCATGCGTCGGCGGCGCGGCCTTGATCCTGAATGCTAACGTGCTGGGCAATCATGGGTTCACACGGGTGGCGCTGCAGCTCGGCTTCGTTGTCGAGCGCGAGCGCAACTTGCAGGATTCCTTCGTTGCGGCCCCGAAAAATCGCAAGAGCACGGTGGGAGGGTGTGTCGCGCAGGGTTTCTTTGTGGTCGAAGTAGTCGCGGAACTTGGCTCCGGCTTCTTCTTTGCCTTCTGCCACTTTTGCCGTGATCAGGGCGTGATCGTGCAGGAATTGGCGCAGTTTGCCGAGTAGTTCGGCATCTTCGCTGAAGCGTTCCATCAGAATGTGGCGGGCGCCTTCGAGCACTGCTTTGGTGTCTGCGAAGCCTTTTTCGGGGTTCAAAAAGTTTGCGGCCAGCGCTTCAGGGGCTTGGCTTGGGTCTTGGTAGAGCGAGAGGGCGAGCGGCTCAAGCCCCGCCTCGCGGGCAATCATCGCCTTGGTGCGACGTTTGGGCTTGTAGGGGAGGTAGAGGTCTTCAAGCCGGTTCTTGGTATCGGCAGCTCGAATGGAGGCTTCGAGTTCTGGGGTTAGCTTGCCCTGTTCCTCAATGCTCTTGAGGATGACGCCACGACGCTCTTCCATCTCGCGGAGGTAGTACAGGCGCTCCTCCAGAGTACGGAGCTGGGTATCATCAAGACCGTCGGTCACCTCTTTGCGATAGCGGGCGATAAACGGTACGGTGGCGCCTTCGTCCAGCAAGGTGACGGTGGCGGCCACTTGGGTTTCCTTGACTCCCAGCTCTTGGGCGATGGTTTGGGTAATTTGGCTCATGTTGGGTTACTCATCTGTCTCAAGGCGTGCGTGGTGCGAAAAAAGGCTCATTATACTCATGATTTCAAAGCGTGGTATGCCGAAAGACACCTAGGTTTTGTTTGGGTGTCTGTTGCGTTTCGAACGCGTCTGCAAGGGCGTTGTCAATCCTTGTAACAAATCCATGCCTGACTTTTTTTTCACCACCCATTAGGGTGTAGACTTCGCAGTAGATCTGCGCATTTTCAGATTGACCGTAGGTGTGTTTCACTCGCTTGGCGTAAGCCTCGTGTAGACAGTTTTTCGTGTTGGGTCGATTTTTATTTCGATCGCTTTTCATGGTTAGGTAGCTTTTCGTGGTTAGGTAGCTTTTCATGGTCGAACTATCCGTATCTACAGAATTACAGCCCCGCATTCTTGTGGTGGATGATGATGCCCGCTTGCGCTCGCTGCTGCAGCGTTATCTGGAGGAACAAGGTTATGCCGTCAAGGCGGTTGCCGACGCGCCACAGATGGACAAAGCGCTTTCGCGCGAACTGTACAACCTGATGGTGCTGGATTTAATGCTGCCGGGTGAGGATGGTTTGTCGATCTGCCGCCGTCTGCGTGAGGCGACCAACCGTATCCCCATTATCATGTTAACCGCCAAGGGGGATGATAACGATCGCATTAACGGTCTCGATGCGGGTGCGGATGATTATCTGCCCAAACCTTTCAACCCTCGCGAGCTGATGGCACGCATTAAAGCGGTGCTGCGTCGTCAGGTAAAAGAACTGCCCGGTGCGCCGAGCCAGTCGGATGAGAGCGTAGAGTTCGGCCCTTATGCGCTGGATCTATCCACCCGCGCACTGACCAAGCATGGGGAGAGCGTGGCGTTAACGACGGGAGAATTTGCTGTTTTGAAAGCGCTGGTGCAACACCCGCGCGAACCGCTCACCCGCGATAAGCTGATGAATCTTGCGCGTGGGCGTGAGTGGAGTGCCATGGAACGCAGTATTGACGTGCAGGTCTCGCGCCTGCGACGTTTGATTGAGGATGATCCGTCGAACGCGCGCTATATCCAAACCGTGTGGGGAGTTGGATATGTATTTGTGCCCGATGGCCAAAGCAAATAAACTGGCTTTGTGGGTTGCTGGTCGTGATTTCAGGTATTGTTGATGACGTAAGGCGCACCTAATGGGCCGATTGGCTGGCGTCGAGAATGGATGACTCCCCCCTTGAAACTGGTTCCTTCTTCGTATTTTTGGCGCATGGTATTGGCGACTTGGCTCATTATTTTGCTGAGTCAGATTTCTACCCTCTGGCTTAGTTATTATTATTTTTATCTTCCGGGCGTAAAAAACAGTACAGAGCTGGTAGCGGTGCAGCTTGAGACGCTGCAAAACGGCATCGCGCACGCGGGCAAACAGCCGTTTCTGGATGAGTTGCCGAGCAATACCGAGTTAATTATTACCGACGATCCTGCAGTGATCCCGCCCGCGCACAAGTACCGTTTCACCAGTTTTCTGACGCGGCCCTTTCGTGAGCGGCTTGGCCGTGATGTAGAAATTCGTTTGCAATTTGATCCAGCCCCCAGTATCTGGTTTACTCGGGCAGAGTTGGATGGCGCGTGGTTTTGCTTGCCGCTACCTTATTTCGGGCGTTATCAGAGCGTCTGGCTGGCGGTCTGGCTTTTAGGAACACCCTTGCTGGCGTTTGTTGTGGCGGCGCTATATGTGCGCCAACTCAATCGGCCTCTGCGTCAGTTAGAGCTTGCTGCGTTACGGATTGGGCGGGGTGAGTCCGTCGCGCAGCTCAAGCCTGCAGGAAATCCAGGCGAGTTTAAGGCCGTTACGGATGCGTTTAATCAAATGAATAGCAACTTGCAGCAAGTGGAGCGTGAACGCCAATTGTTGCTGGCGGGGATTTCCCACGATTTGCGAACACCGTTGACGCGGATGCGGCTTACTGCGGAGCTTTTGGAAGCATCTGACCCAGAGCTTACCGAAGGCATGGTGCGCGATATTGAAGATATGGATGCGATTCTCGATCAATTTATTGCCTTTGTGCGGGATGGTCGGGATGAGCAGGTGGATGTAGGCGATTTGAACGAAGTCATTGAGGAAGTAATCGCCCAGTATGAGTCAGAGGACGTGATTCTTCGCTCTGATTTGCAAGCCTTACCGCCAATTTCATTGAAACGCCTGTCGTTAAAACGTCTGTTTGCCAATTTGATTGGTAATGCCTTGCGTCATGGTGGCGGCGAGGTGGATATTTCTTCCGGCGTTGAGCGCGGTGAAATTCGCCTTGTGGTCGCAGATCGTGGGCCGGGTTTGCCCGTGGGCGACCTGCAAGCCCTGCTGCAACCGTTTGCGCGTGGTGACTCTTCGCGTGGTACCAAGGGTTCTGGGCTTGGCCTTGCGATTGTGAAAAGAGTGGTAGATATGCATCACGGTCGCATTGAGCTGCGCAATCGAATCGGTGGCGGGTTGGAAGCCGTGGTTTGGTTGCCCATTACGGGGTCTTTGGTGCCGCCGGGATCGTTGATGAAGAGCTCTCGTTGATGAAGAGCTCTCGTTGATGCGTGAATCTGTAAGGGAGCTGGCAGATCAATGTTTTCGGTGCACGAGCCACTGCCCCAAAGATTGGGTGAGTAACGTGGGATTTAAGGGGGTTTCTTTGTTCGGCCAGCCGTCAAGCTGATCCAGCTTTAGAAGCCTTGCAATGTCTTGGTCATCGTCAGAAGTAAACAGTTTTACGAGTCGTGCCGTGACTTCATCAACATCTTCTGCTGGCAGGCTTGCTTCTACGCTGTGCCAGTTACGAATGCATGCGTAGACCAAAATGCTGCCGGCGGCTTGTGTCGTTGGGTAGGTAAAGGATTCCCAAGCCCCTTTCAGGCGAGTGAGGTCTGCCAGTAGTATTTCGAGCACGCGCTGCAGGTAAACGCGCCGTCGATTGCGAGGGGCGTACTCGGGCGGAAGCTTAGTAGGCGCATCTCTCAGGGCATTGTTTTCAATGAGCGGCCCGTCATCCGAGCTTAGGTAGTCTTGCGCGCTGCGGGGTGGGAGTTGTACTTGGTAGCGATGTTCACCCTCCAGCAAAAAAAGCAGCACCTCAAAGCCCAATACCACGTCGCCCTGATCGCCAAGGCCTTGTTCGGTAATCAATGACACGCGATCCAACGCTTGTGCAGGGTCATTGGGAATGCCAGCATGCGGATGATCCGCAGTGTAGTCCACATAGTGCGGGGTAATGGGGCGGCTATCAATGCGCCAGCGCAATGTGTTCAGGCGTGTTTCCAAAGCGCTATACCCCGCAGTAAGCGCCTGCACGGGCTGATAAATTCGGTGGCAGTGGAGTGCCATGGCGCGTAGTTCGTCGAGCGCTTGCGTGTCTGGCGCCAGCAGAAAGTCGTTGGTATCCAAGGTCAGATTTTGCAGGCAGGCAATGGATAGGTCAATTTCGCGCAGGCCGGCGGCGTGGTAGTGCTCCAGTGCAGTTCGCCAGCTCTCTTTTAGGGGAGGGCGAGAAGGATTGCTTTTTTGCTGCGCGTCCTTTTGCTTGGGTGACGGGAGCGGTTGATCACATCCGTTCACAAGAGGCAGGCAAAGGCAAAGGGCGGCGATCGCGAAGCTTCGCAGGCTCATGCAGGCGTTTGGCGTAGGCTAATGATTGGCCACCCTTGGTTTTCTGCCTCTTGGCGTAGACGCTCGTCGGGGTCTACAGCAACAGGATGGCTGACCACCTGCAAAAGCGGGAGATCATTGATGGAATCACTGTAAAAATAGCTACCGCTGAGTGTGTGGCCGTTTGTGGCGAGCCATTCGTGGATGCGAGTAATTTTGCCTTCGCGGAAACAGGGCGTCCCGACGATTTTTCCGGTGTAGCCCTTGGCGTCGCGCTCGGGTTCCGTTGCAATCAGAATATCAATCCCGAGCGACTTTGCGATCGGTTCGGTAATAAAGCGATTCGTGGATGTGATGATGATCGGCAAATGTCCCTCGCGAATATGCTTCTGAATCAGCGCATCGGCTTTTGGAAGCCGCATTTTGGCGATGGTAGAAACCATGAAATCTGCGTGCAGCGCATCGAGCTCTTCTTGCGAGCGATTCACCAGCGGAGCAAGAGCAAATTCCAAATAGGCGCGGATGTCTAGGCGGCCGAGCTGATAGTCTTCATAAAAGGCGTCGTTGTGGCGACGGTACTCGTCCGCGTCCACCACCTTGCGCTCCACCAGAAACTGCCCCCAAGCGTGATCTGAATCTCCGCATAGCAAGGTGTTGTCGAGATCAAACAGCGCAAGAATCATCGGCACTATCTCCGGTATTTGTGGTCAAACGGGCGGGATTGTATGGTTGCGCAATTCTGTAAACAAGCAGGCGAGCAACAAGAAATCAATGGTCGGGTGGTAGTGTAGCGCTCATTGTTCTTGATATCACGATCTGTAAGTGTTTGATCGTCTTAAAAAGGTCGTGAGTGCGGAAACACAGCGTATGCGCATGCCGCCTGTACTTGTAGTTGTTTTCAAACCTTGTCTAAGGTATTTATAGCGGTAAATGATTATAACTAATCCTGTGTGGTGACTCGTGATCGACGAAGAAGGCTTTCGCCCCAATGTAGGCATCATTTTGGCCAACCCACAAGGACAGGTGCTTTGGGCCAAGCGCGTCGGGCAGCAGGACGCTTGGCAATTTCCGCAGGGTGGTATTAACGACAACGAAAACCCCGAAGATGCGCTGTTTCGCGAACTATGGGAAGAAGTCGGGCTCACCGAAGCCAGTGTTGACGTCATTGCCTGTACACGCGGCTGGTTGAAGTATCGCTTACCGCGAAAATTTTTGCGGCATCGCAGCAAACCGCTTTGCATCGGCCAAAAGCAAAAGTGGTTCCTACTGCGAATGAACGGTGAAGACAGCGCAGTGACCTTCCAGCAGGGCAGCCCACCTGAATTCGATGACTGGCGTTGGGTTAGCTACTGGTATCCGCTTCAGGAAGTTGTGTCGTTCAAGCGTGATGTTTATCGCCGCGCCCTTACCGAACTCGCTCCGAGTTTGCATGGGTTTACGAGCCGTAATCGGCTGGCCATGCCCATACGGCTCGCTCCGCTGGCAAGCCCTTAGCTTCTGCGGTCTGTGCTGGTCTCTGCACAGACCGTGTAGACCTCTGTGCAAACCGAGTAGGCCGCTGCGCAAACCAAAAGTGAGCCGCATCCGAGCCAAGACAGTGCCCGTTTTGGAGAAAATCCGCTTGCTTCGCGAAAATCCTGCTGCGCGCATAGCAAATCCGCCATGTTCGTGTATTTTTAATAGATGCCTATCCAAATAAGCCCCCGCCGACTGCATCGGCGGCCAAGGAGCGCTGCCCGAGATGCTGGAAACCCTGCGCCGTATCGTCCAAGATGTAAATGCTGCCGATGATCTTCGATCGGCGCTGGACGTTATGGTCTCCAGTATCCGCGAGGCGGTGGGTACCGAAGTCTGCTCAATCTACCTGCTGGATCGCCGCGTCAATCGCTATATTCTAATGGCCACCAAAGGCTTGAACGAAGATGCAGTAGGGCGCGTTTCGCTTGCCATCAACGAGGGCCTTGTCGGGCTTGTGGGTACCCGCGAGGAGCCAATCAACCTGGATGATGCGCCCTCTCACCCGCGCTTTCACTTTATTGCCGAAGTGGGCGAGGAGCCGTTCCACTCGTTTTTAGGGGCCCCGATCATCCACCACCGGCGCTTGTTGGGCGTGCTGGTGGTTCAGCAGCGCGATCGTCGCTGCTATGATCCTAATGAGGAAGCGTTTTTCGTCACGATGTCGGCCCAGCTTGCCGCCGTAATCGCGCATGCGGAAGTGACGGGCACGCTGAGTGGCCTGATGGGGGTGCGAGTCGGGCCTACCCGGATTGAAGGGATCAGTGGTTCCAACGGCATTGCGATGGGAACTGCCTATGTGATCTATCCCACCGCAGATTTGCGCTCTTTGCCGGATCGTCCGGCAAAAGATATTTCGAAAGAGATGTTACTGCTGGATGATGCGCTGGATGCAGTGCGTGCAGATATCCGCACCTTGGCTGAGAAAGCCTTAAGCCACTTGCCGCCCGAAGAACAGGCGCTGTTTCAGGTGTATGAGAGGATGCTTGAGGAATCGGCGCTTGCGGGCGAGATCCGAGAGCGTGTGCGTGCAGGCAACTGGGTGCAAGGGGCGTTGCGCGAAGTGGTTTTGCGCCATGTTCGTGCCTTTGAGGCGATGGATGATGAATATCTGCGCGCCCGCGCTTCTGACGTGCGCGATCTTGGCTTGCGGATATTGCGCTACTTGCAGATCGAAAAGGTGAGCAATGGCGAGGTTCCAGCGCGTGCGGTGGTGATTGGTGAGGAGCTTGCTCCCACCGTATTTGTTGATGTGCCGCGTGAGCGTATCGTGGGGATCGCCTCGCTGCAGGGCTCCAGCAATAGCCATATGTCGATTGTCGCGCGGTCGATGTCGATTCCTACCGTGGTTGGGATCGGGGATATTCCGCTCTCGCGGGTCGACGGTAAAGAAGTCATCGTTGACGGTTATCGCGGTGAACTCATTGTGTCGCCAACCAGCGAAATGCGTCGCCACTATCTGGAGATCATGGAGGAGGAGCGCCAGGTCAATCGTGAGCTGGACGAAGTGCGTCACCTCCCCTGTGTAACTCCAGACGGGCGGGAAATTCGCCTGCTCGTCAATACCGGGCTTGCGGTGGATGTCACTATGGCGTTGGAGCGCGGCGCGCAGGGAGTCGGGCTATATCGTACCGAAATCCCCTTTATGGTGCGCGACCGTTTTCCCACGGAAACCGAGCAGATGGAAATTTATCGCCGTCAACTCGAAGCCTTCCACCCGCGCAGCGTCGTGATGCGTACTCTGGATGTGGGCAGCGACAAAGCCTTGCCCTACTTTCCGATCAAAGAAGAAAATCCTGCGCTCGGCTGGCGCGGCATTCGCATTACGCTCGATCAGCCGGAAATATTTCTGGTGCAAGTGCGCGCCATGTTGTGGGCCAGTGAGGGCTTGGATAACCTGCGGATTTTGCTGCCGATGATTTCATCGGTCAGCGAGATTGAAGACGCGCTCCACTTGATTCACCGTGCTTATCTTGAGGTGCTAGAGGAGGGCGCTCATATCCGGATGCCTGACGTTGGCGGGATGATCGAAGTGCCTGCAGCGGTCTATCAGGTGCGCGAATTTTGCCGCCACGTGGACTTTCTGTCGGTCGGCTCGAATGACCTGACCCAGTACATGCTGGCGGTCGATCGCAACAACCGCCGCGTGGCGCGCCTCTATCAGCCGTTTCATCCGGCGGTGTTGCGCGCGCTTCATCAGATCGTTCAGATCGCGGGTGAGGAAAACACTCCTGTTTCGCTTTGTGGCGAAATGGCGGGCGACCCTCGCGCTGCGGTGCTTCTGCTCGGCATGGGTTACAGCATGTTGAGCATGAGTGCGACCAGCCTGCTTCGCGTCAAATGGGTGCTGCGCCGGATCGGTTTTGCGCGCGCTCAAGAGATTTTCAATGATGTGATGCGCATGGAGAGCGCCCAAGCGGTTCGCAGCCATCTTGACTACATCCTCGAAAAGGAAGGCTTGGGAAGCTACATTCGCCCCATGCACTCCGCAACGGGCTATATCGACAAAGAGGAGGTACCGGGCGTGAGTGTTCAGCCGCTTCCTGCGTCCACTTCCGCGCCTCTTGCGCCTGCTTCCGGCACGCTTACGGCCCCGTCTGGCGTGCAAGTCTCTCGCGCTTGACTTCGTTCAGGCCCTTGATTCTTGGCTTTCGCGCCGCAGAGCCGCGTCTGCGGGGCAAGGACTTTGAGGAAATGATCGGGGTATTCTCGGCATGATACGTCATATCTACCCTAGGTGATTTTTTGGAGTATTACGCCTATGAACCGGATGCTGTTGCCGTTGCTTCCTCTTCAATTCACTCAAAGCGTGCGCGCCTTACCGAGCAAGCTTTCACCGCTGCGCGTGCTATTTCTTGCTGCATTGCTGTCCGGATTCGCCCTCTCGCAGCCGCAGCTGGCGTGGGGGTTTACGGTAGGCGGGGTCTCTTTGACAGAGCAGCAAACCAGCGGTGATACAGTGCTCCACTTAAACGGCGCGGGCATTCGGAACAAGTTTTTCCTCGATGTCTATGTCGCGGCACTGTATACCCCTGATCGGGTGGCAAACGCGGAAGCGGTGTTGGATGCGCATGTTCCGCAAACCGTACGCCTTGTGATCACATCCTCTGCCATTACTCGCCAGCGCTTGGTAGATGCCATTACCGAGGGAGTTCAGCGCTCTGCTGGGAAGGATTTTCCCCGCTATGCACCCTATCTGGATCAAGTTTGGGAAGCACTGACGTTTGAAGTCAAAAAAGGCGATATCTATGATTTTCGCTATCTCCCCGATCAAGGCGTAAGCATTGTTCGCAATGGCGAGGTTCTGCGCACGATTCCAGAGTTCGAATTCAAGCGTGTTTTGTTCGGCATCTGGTTGGGCAAAGATCCCGTGCAAGCCTCGCTGAAAAAAGCCATGCTGCACCGCTAGCGACTGCGCTCCCTGAGCGGAGTCAAAGGCTTCCTGAGCAGAAACAACGGCTCCGTGAGCGGAGTCGACGGCTTAGCCTCGAAAATGGGCATTACGCGGCAGTCTGTACGCGCTCTTTCGTGTAAGATAAGCCGCGCTTTTGTCGCTGCGCCCGAGAAGAAATAGGAATCCAGAAAAATGCTGATACATCCCTCCATCGACCCCGTTGCCCTCGCCATAGGGCCACTCAAGATACACTGGTATGGGCTTATGTATCTGGCAGGGTTCTTGTCGGGTATGTGGTTGCTTGGGCGCAGAGCGGCAAAACCGGGATCGGGCTGGACGAAAGACGAAGTCAGCGATCTGATTTTCTACGGTGCGATTGGCGTAGTGCTGGGGGGGCGGCTTGGCTATATGCTCTTCTATGGTGGCCCGCATTTTATGCGCGATCCATCCTCCATCTTTCGAGTGTGGGAAGGTGGCATGTCTTTCCACGGTGGGCTTTTGGGCGTCATGTTTGCGGTCTGGTTGTTTGGGCGGCGAACCAAACGCAGCTTGTGGGATATTCTGGATTTTGGCGCGCCCATCGTTCCAATTGGTTTAGGGCTGGGCCGGCTCGGTAACTTTATCAATGGCGAGCTGGTTGGGCGGACGACGGATGTTCCTTGGGGCATGATCTTTCCGCATGTAGACCAGCTTCCCCGCCATCCCTCGCAGCTCTATGAGATGTTTTTTGAAGGGCTGGTGATGTTCAGTATTCTGTGGTGGTTTTCTTCCACCCCACGGCCGCGCTACGCGGTGTCGGGAATGTTTGCCTTGCTCTATGGGGTATTCCGGTTTTCCGTTGAATTTACGCGCGAACCCGATGCGCAACTGGGTTTCATCGCGCTTGATTGGATGACGATGGGCCAGCTTTTGTCGATTCCACTGATTGTAGTGGGGCTTGTGCTGTTAAAAATTGCCTATGCGCGGAAAGCCCCGGAATACGGTCGCAAGTAAGCTGCGCAGTATGAGCTTGGGTCTCCTGCACCCCGCTTCTTTATCAGCGGCTAGATTGCGTCTGCTTGGGTGAGTCTGCCAGGGTGTTAGTGGGCGCTTGTTGCTGGATCGTTCGTCAATCGGTAGCTTGTCAATCGGTGGCTCGTCAATGAATGGCTTGTCGCCAGCTCGTTATTGCGAGACCGCTTGTCACAGAATTGCTTGTCATAGATGCTTGTCACAGAACAGGATATACGCATGAAACAATATCTCGATCTTTTGCGCCATGTCCGCGACCACGGCGTCCGCAAAAGCGATCGTACCGGCACCGGTACCTTGAGTGTTTTTGGCTATCAGATGCGTTTCGATCTGGCCGCAGGCTTTCCGCTCGTTACCACCAAAAAAGTACACCTGAAATCCATTATCCACGAATTACTGTGGTTTTTGCGTGGTGAAACCAATATTCAATACCTCACCGATCACGGCGTGTCGATCTGGAATGAGTGGGCCACCGAAAGCGGCGAGTTAGGGCCTGTTTATGGCAAGCAGTGGCGCTCTTGGGATGGCCCCCACGGTGAAACCGTTGATCAGATCGCGTGGTTGATCGACGAAATCCGCAACAACCCGGATTCACGGCGCATGGTTGTCAGCGCATGGAATCCCGCCTTGTTGCCGGATACCCGCGTAAGCCCCCGCCAGAACGCGGCGAATGGCTTGCAGGCATTGCCACCTTGCCATTGTCTGTTTCAGTTTTATGTGGCCGAGGGCAAGCTGTCGTGCCAGCTGTATCAACGTAGCGGCGACGTTTTTCTGGGTGTGCCTTTTAATATCGCCTCGTATGCGCTGCTGACTTTGATGGTGGCCCAAGTGACTGGCTTGCAGCCTGGGGAGTTCGTGCATTCCTTTGGAGACGTGCACCTGTATCTCAACCATTTGGAACAGGCAGAAACCCAGTTGGCACGAGCGCCTTTGGCCTTGCCAAAAATGCAGCTGAACCCTGCGATTACAAACGTGTTCGATTTTCGCTACGACGACTTCACGCTCACGGATTATGCACCCTACGACCCGATTCGTGCACCGGTTGCGGTATGAGCATGGCGCATTCTTATCGACTGTCCCTCATCGTGGCCGTTGCAGATAATCAGGTCATTGGCCGTCAAAACAGTCTGCCGTGGCGTGCCCCGGCTGACCTTGCGCGTTTCAAACAGCTCACCATGGGCAAACCCATGATTATGGGGCGCAAGACTTTTGATTCGTTAGGGCGGGTTTTGCCTGGTCGCCCGCACATCGTTATTTCGAGACAGAGCGACTTAGGCTTGCCACCGCAGTGTTATCTGGCTGCATCTCTTCAGGATGCGATTGAAATTGCCAAGCCGCTGATGGATGCAAGCCAAGAAATCATGGTGATTGGCGGTGCCGAAATTTATCGGCAAGCCTTGGCGCTTGCGGATCGGATTTACCTTACGCAAGTTCATCTCGAACCGGAGGGAGACGCTTTTTTTTCGCCGCTTGGGGCAGAGTGGCAGGAGCTTGAGAAAACGAGAGCAGAAGGTGAGCCGGCCTGCAGTTATTTGACCTATGGCCGCCGTGAGCCGGTTCGTTAACCTTTGTACAAACACTTTTTATCGAAGAACACAGCACGGAATTGAGAATATGTTCAAAAACCTGTTCAAGCCTAAGTGGCAGCACACTAAGCCTGAAGTTCGCCTGGAAGCTGTGCGCCAGTTGAGCGACGAGAGTTCAGATCAGGCGCAGATTCTGGAGCAGGTTGCGGCGAGCGATGAAGTTCCCGCGATTCGATTGGCAGCGGCTCGGCGCATGAATAACGTGGATCGTGTGGTGCGTCTGCTTCAAAGCGAGAAAGACAGCGATACCCGGATCAAGATTCAGGGGCATTTGATGAGTCTGCTGGGCCCGGATTCGGCACCTTCAGCGGTGATGAAGCAATGGCTGGCAGACCTTTCAAGCGATGCGGTTTTGCAACTGCTTGAGCGTACGAAAAGCCAAGACTTGGGCGAGCGCATGTTGGCGGCAATTCGTGATGAACAAACGCTTGCGGTGCTTGCGGTTCAGCTACCGTTGGCGGCTCTGCGGAAAGCGGCCGCGCAGCGGGTTGATGCTCCCCAGTTGCTAGAGGAAATTCTAAAAGGGTCGCGCAGCAAAGATAAAAATGTATACCGCATTGTTCGGGAAAAGCTTGATGCGATACAAGTAGCGCAGCAGGCCGGTGCTGATCTTGATCGGGCGATCTCGGAATTGTGCAGTGCGCTTGAAGCTCATAGCCGCACCACGCAGGATCCGTATTATGCTGCAAAGTTCGAACACCTGCAGAAGCGTTGGCTGCCGCTTGCCGAGCAAGCGAGCGCCGACCAGCGCGCCCGTTATCTGGCGGGCGTTACAGCGTGTCGAGCCATAATGGAAGACGTTGCCGCAGAAGCGCTTGCAGAAACCACTCGCCTTGAACAAGAAGCCAGCCAAGCGCAACATAACGACGCGCTTGCGGGTGAACTCTGTAACACTCTTGAAACTGCGCTTACCGGCGCTACTGCGCAGCCTGAGGCTGCAAGCCACAAAGTGCTTGCGGAGCTGCTTTCAATCAATCGAAAACGCTGGAGTGATGAATTTTCTGAGGCACAGCCCTCCGCGCGCCTCAAAAAGCGTTTTCAGGAAGTTTGTGTGCGTGCAGAAAATCTTGCAGGTGCGCTCCAGAGCTTGAATACCCAAGAAACTGCAATTCGCGACGCTGCAACAGCGCTGCTTGAGCGAACGGAAGATCATATCCACACGCTGCTAGAACAGAAAAAGCAGCTAGATAAAGCCATGCAGGGCTTACGTTGGCCTACAGGGCTTGCGTTACCAGAAGTTTTACAGCTGCAGCAGCGTGCGGCAGCTCATTTCGATGTGGTGCGTGATCGCCTGTTAATGCAAGAACAGCAGCAGCAAGATGCTCTTGAAAAAGAAATCACGAAGCTGGTCAAAGAAATCGAAAAAGGCAACCTGAAAGCGGCGCAACAACACCTGCGTGATTGCAATAGGCGCGTGCGCGAATTGCCGATTAAAAAAGCCCAAGCCTTACAGCACAAGGTGCGTGAGCTGACCGCGCGTGTTAATGAGCTGCGTGACTGGCAGGGCTTTGCGACGCTTCCTAAAAAAGAAGCTTTGTGCGAACAGATGGAGGCTCTGGCGGGTGTAGAAATGGATCCACAGGCTTTGGCGGGCCGCATCAAACGCCTGCAGGACGAGTGGCGCACGCTCGGCGGTGGAGATGGTGAGCAGGGTCAAGCGTTGTGGGAGCGCTTTAGCAAAGCAGCGGATTTTGCGTACGAGCCTTGCCGCGAATATTTTGAAAAATTGGCTGCAGTTCGCCAAGTCAATCTGGAAGCACGCCAATTGTTGTGCCAGCAGTTGGACGATTATCTCCATAAAACAGACTGGGCGGTAATTGACTGGCGCGCCGCGCATGAAATTTTTGAACTTGCAAAGGAGCAATGGCGCACTTACTCCCCAGTAGAACGAAAAGCAGGCAAGGATGTGCAGGATCGTTTCAATGGTCTTTTGCAGGAAATGGAGCAGCGCTTCCATGCTGAATTCGAAAAGAACACGCAAGCCCGCCGCGCGCTGATCGGCCAGGCGGAATCACTGCTACACGCCGAGAACCTGCAGGATGCCATCGAAAAGGCCAAACACCTGCAGCAGGAGTGGAAACAGATAGGGATGGTGGGGCCGCGCCAAGATGGTAAGCTCTGGAAGCAGTTTCGCGCAGCTTGCGACGGATTGTTTGCGCGCCGTGATCAGGCTCGCGAAGATGCGCAGGCGCAACGTGATCGCAGCGTGAGCGAGGCGGGGGCAATCTGTGCCGCGCTTGAGAGCTTGGCAAACGCTGCCGACGCACGCAAGGATGCGCAGGAAACTGCGCAAACACGCGAGCAGACCGACGCTCTAGAGGCTCAGTTTGAGGCTTTAGGCCCATTGCCGCGCGAACAGGCTGGCGAACTTCGCCGCCGCTTTCAGAATGCGTTAGAGGCAATCCGGCGCGGCCTTGCGCGGCAACAACAGCAAGGCCGACGCGATCGCTTTTCCAGCTTGTGGGTGCTGGCTGCGTGGCTGGATGAGCAGGAAGGGCGCAGGCTCACCGATGCCGAATTTAGTGTGCCCAGCACACTGCCAGAACCGGGCGCATTGCCAGACATGGATGCATTGCCGAACGGTGCCGTGAATCTTGCCCAGCAGCGCCTCAAAGCCCTTCAGCAAGGCGACCTGCAGGCAATCGAGCCGGTGCTTGTGAAGAACGCAGAAACCCTACGTCAGCTATGCTTACGTCTAGAGTTAGGTGCAGGCTTGGAAACGCCGTCAGAAGATCGCGCCTATCGGATGCAGTTCCAGATCAATCAATTCAACAAGGGCGAACGAGCACCGGCAACGCACCAAGAGGCAGACGAGCAGCTAGAGCGCTTGCAACTGGAGTGGCTAGCCGTGGGCCCTGTGGCAGTCGCTGACCGTGAGCGTTATCTGCGCAGGTTTCAAGATGGGCTTTCACAAGCATATCGCTAAGGTGTTTGGGTGCTGGCCACGGCGGTGGTCAGTACTGCGTGTTCTGGTTTTGGCGGCGTGGTGCCTGCTGGGGTTGGGGGCAGCAAACCTTGCTTTTACGCCTATCGTGCATGCGGCAATACCAGGCCTGGTTCCCGCACCCAAACCAGAAGAGAATCCTGCAGATGTCGAAGCGCGCCAGCGAGCGACGCTTGATGCGCAGATTGCCGACAGCCGCAAAGCCTTGGCGCGGGTTCAGAATGATACCGAGCAGTTGATCCAGCTGGCTGCGACTGCTCCCGCGCGTGCAGAGGCGATTCGCAAGGACATTGAAAAAGTAAGCCAGACTCTGGGCCGTGAAAACGTGGATCGACTCGGCTTGGATGCGGTTCGTCAGCGCTTGCAGTTGATTGAAGCGGAGTTGCAGGCTACGGATCTCGCTTTAAGCGAGGTGTATCAGAAAATCTCCGAACAGCAAAGTATTCCTTCGCTAACACGCGAGCGCATTGCTGGCGTGCTCGGTGAGATTGACAGCGCTGAAAAGCGGGTGCAAAACCTGCAGGGAAGCAGCGAGGGTATTCCCGCCCTGAAGCTCCAGCTTGCGCAAGCGGAGCTGGAGCGCTTGTTTGCGCAACGCCGCTTTCACGAAGCTCAGTTGGAAAGTTATCAAAAATTGCTGGAATACCAGACTGCCCACCGTGATTTGTTATCGGCACAACTGGCCGTTGCGCGTGATACCTATGGAAAGCTTCAGCAGCGCCTTGAAAAACTCAGCAAGGATGAAGCAGAGCGTAAACAGGCGGCGTTTGCTGAAATTGAGCATGCCTTGATAGGAATGCCGCAGCCAGTGCTGGATATTGCGGTTCGCAATAAAAAAGACAACGATGAACTGATTCGCTTGCAGCAAGCGCTGCGCGACGCAAACGCACAAGACAAAGAATACGCAGATGTCGCGCAGGAAATTCGCCAACGCTATCAAGTTGCTGTGCAGCAGTTGGATGTTGGCGGCTATAACCGCTACTACATGGAACATGTGCGCTATATGGCGCGCGTGGTACGACCGCTGTTAAATCGCGGCGTAGAAGGCAAGGATTCCAGCGTGGCTTTGGTCGAAGCGCGCGCCCGCCAATTTACTATTGACGACCAGCAGCGCGAAGTTCGAAATCGCCTTGAGCGTGAACGCAAGATCGAACGCCTTCTCGCCAAACTCTCGGAGAGTGAACGCGCGACGCCGGGCCTCGTCGATGAGGTGCACAAGCTTTATATTCAGCGTGGCGCGCTGTTGGAGCAATTATCGCAGGTCAACGGGAATTACGTGGTTGCGATGACCAATTTCGAACTTTCGCGTAAACGTTTGCAGTCCGAAGAAGCCAAGTTCATGGCGATGTTGAGCCAGAAAATGGTTTGGCTGCATTCCTCGCCGCCGATGAGTTGGGATATCGGGCTTGTAGCGCTCAAAGGCGCCTATAGTTTTTTTGTTCAGTCCCCGTGGGCGGAAATAGCCCGCTTGATGGATCGTTTTCTTGCCGATCACTTCTGGCAAGAACTGCTGTTGTTTGTGGTGTTTGCAGGTGTTTTTTATTTTCGCCACCGGCTTTTGCAGGTGCTTGATCATGTCGGGCCGCGTATTGGGCGAGTGGGGCAGGATCGCTTTCGCTATACCGTGCGGGCGCTGGGTGTCACGCTGATCGCGGCGCTCCCTGTTCCGCTGATTATGCAGGTGTTTGGCGGTGTGCTGGTGGTGAACAGCCCTTACCAGTCTTTTCCCTTTGGGGTTGGCGAACTGATGTTGCGGATGAGCCCGATTGCGCTAATGGTGGCGATGGTTCCCGTCATGATGCGGAATAACGGCCTTGGTAGGCTGCATTTTCGGTGGTCAAGAGAGCTGCTATCTACGCTGAAACAGCAGTTGCCGTGGATTATTTTGCAATTGTGTCTGTTTGCGCTGGGTGCCTATTTAATGGGGAGTGCGAGTGAGCAGCGCAGTGTATTTACCTTTGCGAGAATGGTGATGTTGGTGGCCAATGGGGTGTTGGCCTATAACCTATGGTCGATGTTGCGACCCGGTAAGGGCCTGATTGCAAAGCGCGATGTAATGGGCTTTTTCGATGTCCATTGGCGTGCGCGTTATTTGTGGATGCCGACGCTGATCGGCCTTCCGGTGCTGTGCTGTTTGCTGGTAATCGTTGGGTATGATTTTGCCGTGCTGTTTTTTGCGCGCATGTTTTATGTGACTCTGCTGGCGGGCTTTTCGATCTATCTGGCTCATCAGGTGGTTACCCGCTGGTTTGCGGTGCAGGAACGCCAGATTGCCTTGGAACGTGCGCGTGCGCGTAGGGCTGCAGATCGTGCGGCCCGTTCGCGCGAGGAGGCCGACCCTGCAGCAGAGGTGATTCTTGAGCGTGAGGTGATTGATGAGATTAACCTCGAAGCCATCAGCGAGCATAACCGAACGCTGCTGAAAGTGGTCGCTTATGCGGTGTTTGTTGCGGTTCTTCTGCAAATGTGGAGCGACGTTGCGCCCGTGCTGGATGGGCTGGACAAATATGTACTGTGGAAAGTGAGCGGCAAAGGTGTTGATGGTCAGGTGGAGGAGCTGCCCATTACGCTTTGGCGTTTACTAACCGTATTGTTCTTGCTGGTGGTAACGATTTTTTCTGGCCGAAACTTGCCAGGCGTCGTTGAAGTGGTGCTGCTACAGCGTTTCCGGATGGAAAAGAGTGTGCGCTTTGCCATGACGACGGTGGCGCGCTATGTGATTTTCGTAGTGGGCATCACCACCGCCTTCAAAATGCTGGGAATCGCATGGGACAAGATTGGCTGGTTGATGGCGGCGGTAGGCGTTGGTTTGGGGTTCGGCCTGCAGGAGATTTTTGCCAACTTCGTTTCTGGCATTATTATTATTTTGGAACGACCTATCCGGATCGGTGATGTGGTGACCATTGCGGATCAATCAGGGGTGGTTACCGAGATTCGGATGCGTGCGACGACGGTGGTCGATTTTGATCAAAAAGAATTGATTATCCCCAATAAAACCATCGTGACGAACCAACTAATCAACTGGACGCTGAGTGATAGCGTTACACGTATCATGATCTCGGTAAGCGTGCGTCATGGCAGTGATGTTGAAAAAGTCGTGCAGACTCTGATGGAGATTGCGACCAGCCATCCCAATGTGATGAAAAGCCCGTCGCCCGCTGCGTATTTTATGTCTTTGGGGGATAAGCTCAATTTTGAATTGCGGATTTATGTGCCAGAAGTGTCCATGCGAAGGACGACTTTGCACGATGTCAATATGGCGATTGAGCGCAGTTTTCGCGAGCAGGGGATACGAATTGAGCCTGCAATTCTGGATGTGCGTTTGGGGGGGGTACAGGGCGGCGGGTTTTAGATCCGGGAGGATCAATAGTGAGGCGGAATTTCCGGCTCGGTGCCCGCTGCGCCTGCGCGATCGGTTATCGTTTGCATATCTTGCGCAAGCTTTTTGCATAAAGTCTCAAGCGCTTCTATCTGGCGCTGCTGCCGCCAGACTTCATCGTCTAGCTGGCGCAGTGCGTCTTCCAGATAGGCTACTTTGATTTCCAGCTCATCCGTTCTTTTGGTCTGAGCCTCAAGCGCTTGATTCTGCATACGTGGTTTTAGGACAGATCTTTACGAATACGGTTGCAGGAGCTGAGGGCGGCCGAGACGAGCGAGGCAGAATGTGTCTGGATGGATACGCGCTGCACGATGCCGTCGCGGATCGACAGGGAGACTTTGCACGAATTGGCGTTCAGGCCTTTTGCGTCATCGTTGTAGACCCAGATCATGGCGCCAGTGGGCAGATCGTCGCGCTGGTTGGGCAGGCCAAGTTTCTCCTGAACGAAGGCAACGGGTTGGCCTTCCAGGGCGCTCACGATGGGGTCATCCTGGCGTTCAGTGGGGGAGGGCGTGAGGCTGAGGCTGTCCATGTTGGGCACCATATTGGTGCAGCCTGCGCTAAACGTGGCTGCTGCCAGCACGCCTGCTAGCAGACTGGCGGAAAATGGTTTGCGTGCAAGCGTCTTTGACGGAATACGGGTGGTCATGACTTGGCTTCCCTTGAATGTAGTCATTGTTTTTGTAAGCATGCGCCATCGCTATTGTGGGTGCGAGTGAGTGCGAGTCAGTGCGGGCCATGACGGGCGGCAAGCGTCCTTTTGGATTGCGTGTTTGCTGGCGGCGTCAGGCGACTCGTTGCGCGTGAGTCACCCTATTGTGACCAAAGGGTATGCAAGGATGCAAGTGTACAGTGTTGCATTTGCGTAACCCGTTCCAAGCCTTGCAGCGCTTGGGGGTGTGCTGGTGCGGCGGGTCGATGCTGGTATGGCGGGTAGCTGCTGGCGTGCGTTAAGGCGATAGGATTTGTTGATCGTGGAGCCAGCGCTGCATTTCAGGCGCGGATTCTTCGCTGAGTTCAATGCCGACTAAAAAGTTCTCGGAACCGAGTTGGCGGCTGGTCCAACGAACGGTGCCGTTGATCATCAAGCGAGTTGCGTGGTCGCCCATTTTGACCCAGAGCATGATGTCTGAGTCCACGAGTACTTCAAAATCGAGCTCGACCTGAATGCCATATGCGGAGGCGTTGACGGTGTTACCGGTTTTCAGGTCTGCGCCTATGGCGGTGATTTGAGCGGAATCAATGGCTTGAACAAAGAGAGTATCACGAACGGGAGTGCGTGGCGCGCGGCGACGGTTTTCCGGTGAGGTGGTTGGGGGGATAGACATTACAGCCAGACTCCAGTGAATGCGACGGGTATACCGCCTTCCTCAATACGATTAGTTGGCAGGTTAGCGTATGTCAACGATGAAAAACAAAAATACCTTAAATAAATATTGTCCATTTCCTGACGTTTTGCCGTGAATCCCATACAATTTCGCCTCTTGTTCGTTCCGTTTGGAGGCCGTCTCGTCCTATGTTTCTCTCGCCTGTTTCTGAGTCTTCAGTAGTAGACGCGTCTTCCGCCACGAGTGTTACCCTGTATCGCGCTGTGGGGCCTGGCCAAATGCGAGCGATTATGGAGCGCGGATTTGCGCGCTTTCCTGCTCGCTTGCCGCAGCAGAAGTTTTTTTACCCCATGCTCACCGAATCTTTCGCCAGCTTTGTTGCAACGGTTTGGAATGTTCCGCATTCCGGAGCGGGGTACGTGCTGCGCTTTCGCGTTGCGCCGGAGGGTATAGAGGGCAAGCGCGCATTTCGCGTGGGGGGGCCGGAGCATCGTGAGTTCAGAATTGGCCGTGAGGATTTTAATCGCTTCAATGCGGCAATCTGTGGGCCAATCGAGGTGGTTGCGGTGTTTGGCGAGGATCGCCTAGGGCTTGCACCAAAGCTTGCGGCGCGGGCGGTAGTTGCCTGATCGCTTGAGCTGTTCAAGCCCCGAAAGCCCTAGGGTATTGGGTGTCAGGCCCCAAAAATGGCTTTCTTGCCGCTTTTGAGAAATTCCTTCTTCTCTTGCCAGATCAGATTGCCGTTTTTGCCGTCCACTAGGTGTAGCTCAATTCGGTAGTAGGTTTCTCTTGAATCTGGGTGAACGCGGATCACCTCGCTGATTTCACCATAGAGCAGCAAGTCGGCGCCGAGCGCTTTGGCGAGCTGAGGGCCGCTTCCGGGCGTGGTAAGGGCCTTGTTGGGGGGTAATTGCAGTTGGTTTCTGGTTTCGGCCAGTTTCTGTTCGTCGATGATTTGGTAGGCATCCTGCTTTTGTAGGCTCTCGACGATGCTGCGTTGCAGTGGGGCGACGCTCACGGCGTTGCCGCTTTGGTTGGTGAACGGGCTGATTGCGATGGTAGGACGGCGGCCGTAGGTGTAGGCCATGACGCGGATGTCGTTGATCATCGCTTCGGTCATTTGGGTTGTGGCGCTCTGCAGGTCGTGAATGCCGGTTTCGGTGGTGCGTGTTTCGCCTCGGCCAGAGTCGCCGTATTGGACGGTGTTCGCGCAGCCGCTTCCAAGTGCTGCAAGTAGGCAGAAAAGCCCGAATTTTACGATTGTTGATGGATGTGTTTTGGCTTTGGTGCGCTCAATGGCGGTGTGAATGCTCATTCCCTTTTCGTCCTTGTCTTTGTTTTTCTTGGCTGGGTTTTTCTTGGGTGTGCTTTTCTTGGGTGGTGCTTTTCTTGGATGGAGTGTTCTTTGTCTGCAAAGTACTGTCATTATCAGGCTTCGCGACAACGGATGCCAAGCGGTTCGTAGTGCCGCCATAGGTTTTTGCTGGTTTTAGCGTCGATCGCTGCGGAGCATGGCCTGTTCAATGGCCCAAAGTCGATCCTGCCCCCATGCTACAAGCTCGCCATAACAGAATGTGGGCACACCAAAACCGCCCGCTTGGTGGAGGGCTTTACGGTTCAGGTTGGATGTGGTTTTCCAGCGTTCATTTTCGAGTTCTTTGCTGGCAGACTCCCAGTTGAGGCCGGCGCGCTCGACGAGTTTTTTGAGGGCGAGTTTTTCGCTGGTGTCGATGCTTTCAGCCCAGATCCCATTCATGATGGAAAGGATGTATTCGCGTTCTTTTCCTTGTGCTTGCGCCCAAGGAAGTAGGGCCATGCAGTAGTGGATGCCCTCGTCGGCAGGTTCGCTTTGCCGCTGAAAGGGAATGTTAAAGCGCTTGGCTTCGCGGTTGGCGTCGTAGAGGGCGTAGAGCCGTTTCTGCGGGGAGGTCGAGGCGATTTGTTGGTCGAGATAGACCAGCCGTAGGGTGAGCGGAAATTGATAGAGTTCTTGTAGCTTGACGAGGCGGCCAATTGCCAAGTAGGAGTAGGGGCACTGGAAGCTAAAGAAGAATTCCATGGGCTTTAGCTGGCGTGGGCGCGGCCGCAACGTGTTGTAGCTTTGCAGAACATGTCGATATTGGCGCTGATAGTCGGCGATTTCGCTCGGATTGCCGCTTGCGTGCTGGCGCAGGCTGGGCCGATCTAGGCGTTCTGCGAGATGACCTAGTCGATCCAGCCCGCAGTACCATTCGTTGCCGTAGAACAGGCTGCCCGCTTGAAAGTGGCCGAGTTTGTAAAGGTTTTCGCGGCTGCTGCTTAGGGCGCTGCGAGTGTCTTTGTCGCTGGCAAGGCCGTAGCGCTTGATGCAGCTCTCAAAGGTGGTGCTGCTGTCTTTCCAGAGTGCGCCTGTTACTTCTAGCATCAGGTGCAGGAGCTTTGGGCTGTTTTGATGTTTGATCAGAATGGCGCTGGCCGCAAACGCATCCTGTGCGCTGGGCTGCTGGGGGTGATCTGGAAAGGATAATTGGTGAAAATCGGCGAGGCGGGCGGCGTCGATAAGGGTGTAAGCCTGTTTCGCGGCAACGTCGACCACCCCGTCGGGTGGAATATCCAGCACGAACTGCACGGATAGCTGCACGCGAAAGTCTTTCAATAAGCGCGGTAGAGCTTGTAGCAAAAGCCAGGAATAGGGGTCGTCTACCTTGTGAAAGAAAGTAACCACGTTGCGGGAGGGCCGCAAATAGCGAGTGACGTCGAACCAGGCGCGTCGGAGGTGGCGAGCTCGGTTAGAGGTGACATCGCGAGGCATGGGCCTGCTGGTGGGTTGTTTTAAGCTCATGCGATGGGCTTAGAAATCCTTGGTAGACGGTGACGGTGTTGAGCAACGATGTGGTTCGGCTAAGAGCCTGTTGAACGGATGCTTTACGGCAGGGGCGTCGAGTATGGCCGTCGTTGGCTGAACCTGACGATAACGTGGCGGCGTAACGTGCCAGCAAACCACCGCAATAAAACTCCTATGTAAAACTACTATAGAGCATCGTTGCGGGCTTGCTGGATTTTCTGAGTTCCACGAGTGCGTGCTGAGACGCAATTCGCACCCGTGGCGATCCGGCCGGGTCAGAGATTTTTGTCTGTTACCGCGCCTTCGGAAGCAGAGCTGACCAGCTTGGCGAATTTCGCCAGTGCGCCCTTGGTGTAGCGGGGCTTGGGAGCTACCCAGCGGGTGCGGCGGGCGGCAAGTTCGGCGTCGCTTAGGTTTACGCTGATCGTGTTGGCTACTGCGTCGATCGTGATGATATCACCGTCCTCAATCAGTGCAATCGGCCCGCCTTCTGCAGCTTCGGGGGTGATGTGGCCAACCACAAAGCCATGGCTACCGCCTGAGAAGCGTCCGTCGGTGATGAGGGCTACGTCATTGCCGAGGCCCTTGCCCATGATGGCCGAAGTGGGGGAGAGCATTTCGCGCATGCCGGGGCCGCCTTTGGGGCCTTCGTAGCGAATGACTAGCACATCGCCTGCTTGAACGGTGCCGTCCAGGATGCGGTCGAGGGTTTCTTCTTCGGAGCCGAATACGCGGGCGCTACCCGTAAAGGTGAGGCCCTCTTTGCCGGTGATTTTAGCAACAGAGCCGGTGGGGGCGAGGTTGCCAAATAGGATGCGCAGGTGGCTGTCTTTTTTGATCGGGTTGTTGAGCGGGCGGATGATGTCTTGGCCTGCGGGGTAGGCCGCAACGTCGGCAAGGTTTTCGGCCATGGTTTTGCCGGTTACTGTCAGGACGTCGCCGTGCAGCATGCCTGCGTCGAGCAGCATTTTCATGAGTGGCTGGATGCCGCCGATGGCGACGAGCTCGGACATCATGTACTTTCCGGACGGGCGTAGATCGGCCAGCACTGGAACGCGCTTGCCGATTTCGACAAAGTCGTTGATTTCCAGCTTGACGCCGGCTGCGTCGGCCATGGCGAGCAGGTGGAGTACGGCGTTGGTAGAGCCGGCGAGCGCGATCACGACGGTGATGGCGTTTTCGAAGGATTTGCGCGTCATGATGTCGGAGGGTTTGATGTCGCGCTTGAGCAGTTCGACGACGGCGGCACCTGCACGCCGGCAATCTTCCATTTTATCGCCGGAGATTGCGTCTTGTGCGGAGCTTCCGGGCAGGCTCATGCCCAGCGCTTCAATGGCGGAGGCCATGGTGTTGGCGGTGTACATGCCGCCACAGGAGCCAGCGCCGGGAATGGCGGTTTCTTCGATCTGTTTTACTTCGATCAGGTTCAAATCGCCTTTGGCGTGTGCGCCAACGGCTTCAAATACGGAGATGATGTCGGTGTGGTTTTTGCCGGGCTTGATGGTGCCGCCGTAAACGAATACGGAGGGGCGGTCTAGGCGTGACATGGCCATTACGCAGCCGGGCATGTTTTTGTCGCAGCCGCCAATGGCGACGATGCCGTCAAAGCCTTCGCAGCCGGCTACGGTTTCGATGGAGTCGGCGATGACTTCGCGGGAAACAAGGGAGTACTTCATCCCTTCGGTGCCGTTGGCGATGCCGTCGGAGATGGTGATGGTGTTGAAGATTACGCTTTTTCCGCCCGCTGCGTCTGCACCTTCGCCCGCTGCGTCGGCTAGGCCGTCTATATGCATGTTACAGGGGGTGACCATGCTCCATGTGGACGCGATGCCGATTTGCGGCTTTTTGAAGTCAGCGTCTTTGAAGCCCACTGCGCGCAACATGGCGCGGCCTGGCGCTTTGGAGATGCCGTCTACGACTTCGCTGGAGTATTTGCGTAGGTGGCTAGTGTCGGAGGGGTTTTTGGTTTCATCGGTCATGAGCGTTCTCGCATTCTGCGATGGTGGGTGGAGTGAGGTGCAAGGATAGCATGCATCCTTCTCCTTCTTCATGACAGACTGACGAAGTGTTTGATGTAACGATATGAACATGCTCAGACACCCGTTTAACAGCGGGTGTCTGGCGAAGGGTAAGCGTCCTTAAACCAGCATCTTCCCACACGCTACACTGTCGCGGCAGACTCCTGTTTTTATCCACAAAAGACAAAACGCATGATGTTGGAGCCAAATTTCCGCGCGGTTCAGCTCTGCCCTTCACGCAATTGGCTCAAAACCTCGTTTTGCAAATCGCTGTAGCGATCTTCGTCGAGGTCAAGATGAGCGAGTACCTGTTCTTCAACTTGCACCCATTCGGCGTCGCTGGAGCCATCGCGCAGGAGCTGACGGGCAAATTCGCGGCCGCACTTCAGGACGGCGAGTAGGTCGAGTGCGGTTTTGTCCAAATCGCCGCTATCGAAAATCCCGTCCGCGTAGTGCAGGTTGTAAATGGCATTTACCAAGGGCTCGGGCAGGGTCCACTCCTGCGCCAAAATTGCGCCGATGGTGGAGTGGGTGGTGCCGTATTTCTCGCGCTCTTTGTCGATGCTGAGCGTCCAGCCTTCTTGTTCGGCTTCTGTGTAAAAAGCATGGAAATCCGCAAACTTGGCGATCATTACTGGGATCCCTGCGTCGTGGAACAGGCCGATAGTGTAGGCGTCGTCCATCAGGCCACTCTTTTTGAGTAACTTGCAGGTGAGTACGCAAGCGTTGGCGACGGCGGCGCCGTATTGCCAGAAATGTTCGAGATCTACCTTGGTTTTGATGGCACCGCGTACCGCGACAGCGTTGACGATGGCGAGTACGCGCTTAATGCCCAGCAGGTTGACGGCGGCGTCAATCGCCGTAATCGGCGCGGGGCGGCGGAAGGCGGCGGAGTTGACTACTTTGAGTACAGCGGCCGAGATGCTTACGTCGCTGGCAATGGCGCGGGCAATTACCGCAAGGTTGGCATTGGGCTTGCGAGATTCTTCGGTGATGGCGATCAGTGCTTTGGGGCGTGGCGGCAGGGTGATGCCATTCAGGATGTCGCGTTCTTTCTGTTCGATTTCAATGGTCATGCAATGATACTCCGAGCAAAAAAATACATGCTTGAGTGGGGTGCGCATCGGTCTAAGACTGTTAGACGTATAAACGCCCAAAGGTGAAAAGCGAACGTCAACTATAGGTCAGCTTGGGGAAGGCTGCTAGGGTGATTTTTGGAAGAGCGCTTTGCCAGGTGCATCACTTTTTGTGAGGTGCTCTGTTCATCGGCTTCGCTGCAAGTCGGCCTCCAACACCATCCGCACATAGCGAGCGTAGGGGATGCCCTTGGCTTTGGCCTTGGCGCGTATCGCGTCCATCAGAACAGCGGGCAACCGCATATTCAGGGTGGCTTCCTTTTTTGCTACCTCGAAGCGCATCGGCTTGAACTGTTTGAAGTCGATGCTCGAAAGGTCTTGCTCCAAGAACGCTTCGGCGTCGGTGTCGGTCTTGAATTCAGGTATTCGCTTCATAATTGCTTGCCTCTTTCGCGTGCATGTAGCGGGCGCTGATCGGGCGGATAAAATTGCCCCGAAACGCAAACGCTACGAACATTGGTCGGCCATCTACTCCCCCTGCTGCGATGTGTCGGCTCTCGGCTGGTGTGGTGTGTGTTAGGTCAGGCACAACATGCACTTGGCCTTCGAGAGATAGCCGTTCGATTTCCTCGCGAGAAACCCCATGCTTCCCGCACTTGGGCCAATTGCCGTTATCCCAGTCGAACCCTGCTATTTTCATGGTTTTACTTGCCCATTTAGTGTAGATAAATGTCCATACAAATTCAACTTGGTTAAGGTGGGTTTTGGGCCGCCATTTTGGCTGCCGCACACCCGCCGAGGTAAACGCTGCTTGCGTGTAAAGCTCGACCTAGCTCAACACAGGCGGGGCTTGCGAACTCTGGCTCGGCATAGATGAGATATAGGCTTGCGTAGCGCTCGCCGCCGCTTTCAAGGGGGAGCGGCTTGAGTTGGCCTTGGTCTATCGGTGTGGCAATTTGGCTCTCGGGATACCACGCGAAACCAAACCCAGCAATGGCGGCTTGGATGGAGGTGGACAGCTCATTGAAGGTCCAGCGCTGCTCTGCACCTAGCCAGCCGGCGTCGAGATTGCGGGTGCCGGAATCCCGCACCACGAGCTGGCGGTGCTGTTGCAAGTCGGTGTAGGTCAGTGGGCGTTTTAGTTGATGCAAGGGGTGCGAAGGTGCAGCCACGGCAATAAAGCGCAGCTGTATCAGTGCGTCGCCCATAAATCCGGGCGGCAGATAGCTGGAGATGGCAAGGCTCACTTCGCGTGAGATCAGAGCTTCGCTGGTGCCGGAGAGTACGGTTTCTAATAGGTGAATGCGGGTCAGGGGGTAGGCGTCGCTAAACTTGCGAAGTGCATCGAAAAGGATGGGTTTTGGAAATACGGTTTCGACGGCAAGGCTGATTTGTGCTTGCCAATGTTGCGAGAGCTGGCGAGCCGTGTTCTCCAGTGCGTGTGCTGCACCGACGAGCCGTACCGCACGTTGGTAAAGGAGTTCGCCTGCGGGAGTGAGCACTGCGCGGCGGCCTTCGATGCGAAATACCTGCAGTTCAAGGCTGCTTTCCAGTTTCTGGATGGCGTAGCTAATTGCAGACTGGCTTTTTCCCAGATGCTCCGCCGCTTTCGCGTAGCCACCTTGATCTACGATGGTTACCAGCGTTTGCCACTGGTCGAGGCTGATTTCCATAGAGTTTTTGGTGTTGGCAGGGGGCTGGTTGCGCTTGATGTATCTAATTTATAGATCATATTACGCAGATTTTTGCTATTCAAATCTAATTTTAAGATGACATACTGAATCCGTTCGCAACGCAACAATTGAAACCACTCGTAGTGGAGTGTGAGGAGGCTGTGATGAGCCAGTTTACGGTTCAAAAAACTCAACGGTCAGTTCTGCAACATTGGCAGGCCATGGCCGCAAAAGATGGTGCCGGCGTCAAACTTAAGCGTGCCCTCGGTGCGCGCCAAGGCCAGCGCTTGGATCCATTTTTGATGCTGGATGCGTTTTCTTCCGACAATCCAGATGACTATATCGCTGGGTTTCCTGCACACCCGCATCGCGGTTTTGAAACGGTGACCTATATTGTGGATGGCCACATGCGTCACCGCGATCATATGGGAAATGAGGGGGATCTAAAGGCGGGTGGAGTGCAGTGGATGACGGCTGGGCGTGGGATTATCCATGAAGAAATGCCGCAACAAGAGAATGGTTTGCTGCGTGGTTTTCAGCTGTGGATCAACCTGCCTGCAAAAGAAAAGATGAAGCCTGCCCATTATGAGGATGTGCCCGCGTCCGCCATGCCGTGGCAGCCTCTGGCGGCCCAAGGGGCGATTAAGTTGATTGCCGGTAGCGTCGATCATAATCGCCTGTTGGCTGACTCGTCGCGAGTGGCGGCGCCGATTATCGCAGACGTTAAAGTGGCTGCGGGGATTGAGATTTTGGCGCTCCCGCCAACCCATCAGGCGATGGTGTATGTGTTTGAAGGCCGGATTCGCATTCAGGGGCAGGATTTGGGTGAAACGGATGTGGCGATTTTAAGTGCGGGGGAACAGCTGGCGATCGAGAGTGACGCACCCGCGCGAGTGCTTCTGGTGGCCGGAGCACCTCTGAATGAGCCAATTGCGCAGTATGGGCCGTTTGTAATGAATTCGATGGAAGAAATTGATCAGGCGATTACGGATTATCGAGATGGGGTATTGACTGGCGCATGAATTGGCCAGCTTTGCCGCACCCAATAGAAGCTGTTATTGGGTGTGGTGAGTTGTAGAGAATATGTACGAAGAACCACACGATTAAATAGAGAGATCCACATGAATATTATCGAAATTTTGAAAAAACGCCGCACCCAATATGCGCTTGGAAATAAACTGCCAATATCGGAGGCAGCGGTAGAGTCTTTGATTAAAGATGTGGTGCGTGAGGCGCCATCCGCGTTTAATTCGCAGAGTTCGCGAGTGGTGATCTTGTTTGGTGAGGAGCATAAAAAGCTGTGGAGCATTGTAAAGGAAACTCTGCGCGCGATTGTTCCGGCGGATGCTTTCGAGCCAACGGACAAAAAAATTAACAGCTTCGCGGCGGGTGCTGGTACGGTGCTGTTTTTTGAAGATCACCATGTGATACGCTCGATGCAGGAGAAGTTTCCGCTTTATGCCGATAAATTCCCGATTTTTTCTGGGAATTCCGCCGGCATGGCGCAGTATGCGGTCTGGACAGCGCTTGCGAACGAAAATATTGGCGCAAGCTTGCAGCACTATAACCCACTGATTGATGCCGAAGTCGGGCGAGTGTGGGGGTTGCCGGAGAGCTGGGAGTTGTCGGCGCAGATGCCTTTTGGTTCGAACGAGGCGGCGATTGCGGATAAGACGTTTGTTGATGATGGCGAGCGCTTTCGGGTGTTTCGATAGCCGCGGGCGAATGCGGCAAAGGTTGCTACACTTATAAGCATCGGTTTCGTCAACCACTGCTGAGGCGATTTTCGCAGCTTTTGCGGTGGTAGTTCCTTATTGGGGGGTCGCCTTTGCTACTTTGTCGTCAGCGGGATGGAGAGTTGCAGCTGAGAGGTTTGCGATTAATCAAATGTTCGCAAAGCGCTGATTGCAAAGCGCTTTGCGTTTTGCTGTTCCTGCTGCTGGTTGGCGTGTTTCAGACTGCCCAAGCTGCAGCGGGGGTGGTGGCGCAAGGTGAAGATCCCGCAGACCGTGAGCCAACGATTCTGGTGGATGGTAGGCCGGAATATAGGCTTGAGCATTTTCTGGAGATGTATCGTGAGCCCGCTGCGGTGTTCACGGTAGAAGATGTGATTAGTGGTGCGGCGCGTAATCAGTTCAAGGGCGTGGATAGTGCCACCGTGGCTTTGGGGCAGACGTCGGATGCGGTTTGGTTTCGTGCGAAATTAAAAAATGTGAGCGATCAGTGGCAGGATGTAAGCTGGGCGATTCGCTATATTTTTATTGAACGTCTGGATATTTACCGCATTGAAGATGGAAATGTGGTGGACCATTTACAGATGGGAAAGGATTTTCCCTATTCTGCGCGGCGAGTGGATATGGCGCCCTATGTTTATCCTCTTGGTCTTGCTCCAGATGAGCAAGCGGAAATCATTTGGCGGGTGAAGTCTGGCGTTCCAATGTTGTTGCCTTTTTACTTGTTGGATCGTGATCGGTTGGCGCGGATGGATCGTGATTACTCGGTCTATCTTGGCGTGTTTTTTGGCCTGATGTCGGGGCTTGTTCTCTATAACCTGTTTTTATTCTTTGGGGTGCGCGATCGTTCGTACCTATATTATGTTTGCTTTGTGGTGTTTTGCACCTTGCTGCAGCTTGCCCTGATGGGGGCGCTGGATAAATACACGCCTTCTGCAGTGTTATTAAACCGAATCAATGGAAATCTGTCGTCCAGTTTAACGGTGATGTTCGCAATCTTGTTTGCGATGCGTATCCTGAATGCGAATAATTTTCCTAGCTGGGTTCAACGTACTGCGAATGGCCTTGCCGTGTTCTTTTTTCTGTGCGCCATCGGATCGGTTCTAAACTTAAAAAATATACATATCGTACTGACTCTTTCTGGAAGTGTTGTAAGTACTTTGGTTTGCGTTTTGGCAGTGTACAATATTTCGAAGAAGCATTTTGGGAATTACTATTTTCTGATTGCAATGGTGGTTTGGACTCTTGGTGTTGGCGTTTCGACCTTCCTGTATATGGGGCTGGTGCCTTACACCGATTTTACCGTGTGGACGTTGCCTATCGTGTCGGTAGTGCTGGCGACCTTGTTGTCTTTTACGCTGGCTGCCCAGATCAATGATTTACGCAAACAGCAGGTTCAGTCGCTGCTTGCAGCGCGTGAGGCGCAAACGGAGAGTCGAGCTAAAAGCCAGTTCCTTGCCCAGATGAGCCATGAAATTCGCACGCCGATGAATGGCGTGATCGGAATGGCGGATTTGCTTCGTCAAACCAAGCTTGATGTTCAGCAGAAGCAGTATTTGGATATTATCGTGAATTCAGGTCGAACGCTGCTTACGATCATCAACGATATTCTGGATTTTTCAAAAATTGCTGCGGGAAAAATGGATCTTGAAATAAGGCCGATTGATTTCAAGCAGATCGTAAGGGAGTGTATTCAGCTATTCACCTTGCCGGCCGAGGAGAAGGCAATCTACCTGAAAAAAGATTGGAAGGAAGGTGCTTCGCCGATCATTTATGGGGATAGCACGCGCCTTCGTCAGGTACTTACCAATCTGCTTTCGAATGCGCTTAAATTCACCGAAAAAGGTGGAATCACGCTGCGGGTTAAACCGTGCTTGCGTGACTCCGAGCCGTATTTACAGGTCGAAGTGGAAGATACGGGAATCGGAATTTCGGTCGAAAACCAGCAGCGCTTGTTTTCTGCATTCAGCCAGGCAGAGGCATCTACGACGCGCCGATTTGGTGGTACCGGATTGGGCCTCGCGATCAGCAAGCAGTTGGTGGAATTGATGGGTGGTGAAATTGGTGTGCGCAGCGAGGAGGGCGTCGGATCTATTTTCTGGTTTACGCTCAGAGCGCAACCGGGGGAGGCGCTGGCAGTTTCGCAATCAGGTGCGGTTTCCCAAGCAGGCGCGGCTTTGAAAAGTAATGCCGATGTTGCGCTGCAAGAAGAGAATCCACAAGGCGCACAGCAATTGCATGAACCTTTGCCAGAGCGCTATGTTCTGGTTGCAGAAGACAACCTTGTAAATCAAAAGGTCATTGGCGTCATGCTGAAGAAGCTTGGAATGCGCTTCGACATTGCGGAGAACGGCAAGGAAGCCGTGCTGAAATACATGGAAGCGAATAGCCCTTATGATCTGGTGTTCATGGATTGCGAAATGCCGGAAATGGACGGCTACCAAGCAGCCAAAGAAATCCGTAGTTATGAACATGCGAAGGGAATGGCAGCTGTGCCGGTTGTGGCGCTTTCTGCGCATGTTATGGATGAGCACTTGCAGGCGGTAAAAGATAGCGGTATGAATGATGCGCTTGCCAAGCCTCTTACGCTAGATACCTTAGAGTGCACGTTGCGTCGTTATTTGGCCTCCAGAAACTCATGAGCTGTAAATGCTAGTTCATGAGCTGTAGATGCTAGCTAAAGAGTGTTGGCGTTCGAAGAATTGTCTCCATATTTTTCCTGAATTTCTTGGTGGGCTGGCAAATTGTCGAGAAAGGTATCGACAAGCGCCGGGTCAAAGTGCTTTCCGCGCTCCTCGTAGAGAAGTTCAATCACCTTTTCGAGGGGCCAAGGTTTTTTGTAGGGCCGTTCGCTCAGTAATGCATCGAACACGTCTACTACGGCGATGATGCGCGCTTGGTGAGGAATGTTTTCGCCGCTTAGGCCATCTGGATAGCCACTGCCGTTCCATTTTTCATGGTGGCGCAGGGCAACGGTTGAGGCCATGCGTAAAAGGCTGGCGTCGTGATTGCCAATGATTTGTGCGCCGATCTTGGTGTGTTGTTTCATAATTTCCCATTCGTGGGGTTCGAGCTTTCCCGGTTTGAGTAGCACTGTATCGGGAATTCCGATCTTGCCGACATCGTGCATGGGAGCGGCGTAGAAGAGTTCATCGGCGGCATCTTCGCTATAGCCCGAATCAAGGGCAAGGCGGCGGGCATGGTAGCTGATACGTATTACGTGCATACCGGTTTCGTTGTCACGGTATTCTGAGGCGATGCCAAGGCTTTGAATGATGCTGAGGCGGGTTTGCAGAACCACTTCGGCCTGCACTAGGGAGAGGTGGGTGCGCACGCGAGCCCGAACGATGGCGGGGCTTACAGGTTTGGTAATGTAGTCGACAGCTCCGAGTTCCAAGCCTTTTTCCTCGTTCATTTCGTTGTCGAGCGAGGTTACGAAAATCACGGGGATGCTACGGGTGTTGGAGTTGTCTTTAAGCGCTTTACAGACTTCATATCCCGACATTTCCGGCATCATGATGTCGAGAAGAATCAAGTCAGGGTGGGCATCGTTGGCGAGTTCCAGCGCTTTCTGGCCGCTTTTTGCAAAGATCAGGTTGTAGTCATTCTCTAGCGCATAGCGTAGGACTTGCAGGTTGACAGGTTCATCATCCACAAGCAGTAGGGTTCGTTTCTGATGGATTCTGATGTTCATGAGGTTCTCTTTGCTCTGTATTTATCTGGACTCTTTCTTGAGTAGGGTGTCGATCAGGTTTGCGGCCTGTTCAAGATCGAAATACTCCACTGCATTCAGTATAGGCGTGATCGCAGAGGCCGGTAGTGCGCTCGTAAGGCTTTCCAGTTCGTGCTTCGGAAGTTGCCTCTTCCGGAGAGTGCGAATCGCCGTTTGTGCGCTGTTTCGAAGTGCTTGACTAAGCGAATAGGGAGCCTCCTGTGCAAGTGTGGGCTCGTTTGTGCTTTTGACACCCCTTGCTTGGTTTTGACCATACGCCGCGTGCAGTGCTTGCCAAGCTTTCTGTACAGTGCTGATTGCGTTTTCCAAAAGCGCTGCATGAGAGGGCGTGTTAGTTGATTGCGCGGCAAGTTCTTCAAGCCGGCTCAGGGATTTGTGCAGGTCGAGGAGCGCAAGGTTACCGGCAATACCGCATATCCGGTGCGCGTTTTTGGCGAGTTCATCGGGTTTGGATGCGACGGATTGAAAGAGATTCAAAGACATTTCGGCACGGTTCGCGCAACGAAAAATCTTTTTCCTCCAGCGTAATCGCACCTTTATCAAGTTTTGCGGCATCCAGTATGTCATTCAGTAGAGTTAGCAATGAGCGTGCTGACCTATGAACGATGGATAACTGATGGCGTTTGGTTTCAGTGAGTTGTGTATCAAACAGAACTTCGCTAAAACCGATTATGGAGTTCATTGGTATGCGAATTTAGTGGCTCATATTGGCCAGAAAATCGCTTCTTGCCTGGCTCGCTTTTTTTGGAGCTATTTTTACCGCTCCAAAAACTGATCCTTCAAACTTGTGAACCAGATCACGCGAAAAACACCGTAAACTTTCTGACGGTATGGCTGTTTTTGCGTAAAAAACGCCTAAGTAATTGATCTGTAAAAGCGCAAATTCGTCAAAAATATGTGATTGATTTTCCACGAATTGCATCACATTTCGAGGCGTGCAATTCAAAAATAGACCCCCTATATTCCAATCGTGAGCGCGGCAAACACGGCTTCTCAAGCAGGAAATTAATGCTTGAAGGTGCTCCTAAAACTTGTGGAAACACTTGAAAAACGAGTAACGCGAAGCCTGTAACGCGCAATTTTGTGCCTGATGTAGACGCTTTTTAAGATGAGTTTTCTAAAAAGCAAAATACGAATTGCAGGCACCTTTTTTTAGCGAATTTTTAGCGAATTACGATCTACCGATCGCCAGGGGTCTTCATCATGTCAGCAGTCAATGTAAACCTAGTTTCAAACGCCACTTCTTCCAAAGCAGCTTCTTCTAAAGCGGCTTCTTCCAAAGCCATTTTGGGCGCAGCGCTTCTGGGCCTTGCGCTGACTGGTTGCGGCGGTGGCGGCGGCAGCAGTTCAGGTGGCGATGCCGGGATGACGGGAAGCACGCAAACGGGCAATAGCACCAATCAAATTCGTGAAGGCCGATTCCTCGATGCAGCGGTTTCTAATGCACGCTATGTAACGCTTACGCCAGATGGCAAAGTTTCCATGAGCGGGTTTACTGCAGAAGACGGCAGCTTTTTCTTCCGCGATGGCGAAACCGTAAGTTTCTTTATCGGTGATATTCTGCTGGGCAAAGCCGCAGCCGCCGGTATCGTAACGCCTTCCGCCCTCGTTGATGGCGCGAACAGCTCCGATGCGCTTCCGAACATGCTGCGCTTTCTGCAAACGCTGGACACCGATGCCGACCCTTACAACGGCATTCAGATCAGCCAGTTGGTACACGAGCATTCCACTAACCTGAAGGTTGATTTCGATCGCCTGAAAGGGGATTTTGAAGTGCAGTCGGCGCTCACCGGTCTGCTCGCCATGGCGACCAACAGCCCGACCATGCCCACGGTATTCGCAGCACTGGACCACTTCCGTACCACCATGCTGAATGCGTATGACAGCAACAGCGGCGAAACGGTACTGAACTTGGTCGGTACCAAATGGCGCAGCACCTTCAGCTCCGAGGCCTGCGGTGATACCAGCGTAGAACTCACCCACACCTTCAACAAGCTCGGCCACTTCACCACCGGCTACCACGACCTGAAACAGCGCGACGACGGCAGCTGCAAAGGAAGCTCGCTGGCGGTATTGATGGCGCTGTATGAGAACGACGACATGTTCAGCTGCGCCAACGGCTGCAGCCTGACCGACCTGAACCGCACCGTGCGAATCAACGGCCCAGAAGCACACGATGCCACCATCGTTCACGCGCCGGGCACCTCCACCATCACCATCATTCACCAGTATGACGACGGCCGCGAAGTGCTGGAAACCATGAAAAAAGTATAACAACGACGAAGATGACCCCCAACTTCGCTGAGCCCCGGAAACGGGGCTTTTTTATTTATCGTTTTAGGGGTTTAGCAAGTTTTGCAGCAGACGTTCGTGACGCCGCATTTGCCCTAGGATCTTGAGGCGAGATGCACGGATGATGGCGCAAAGTTCCTGTAAGGCGGTGTCGAAATCGTCGTTAATAATCAGGTAGTCGTACTCGACGTAGTGCGACATTTCGTCGCGCGCCTTGGCGAGTCGGGTTTGGATAGTGGCCTCGCTATCTTGGCCGCGCCCATGCAGGCGTGCATCCAGCGCGTTGCGGGAGGGGGGCAGGATAAAAATGCTGATGGATTCTGGGAATAAATGCCGAATTTGCTGTGCGCCCTGCCAGTCGATTTCTAAAATCACGTCTTGGCCGTGAGCGAGTGTCTCAGCAACAAAGCTGCGACTGGTGCCATAAAAGTTGCCGAACACCTCGGCATGTTCTAAAAAATCATTTTGGTCGAGCATTGCCGTGAAGCGCTCTTGGTCGACAAAATGGTAGTTGATGCCATCTTGCTCCCCTTGCCGCTGGGGGCGGGTGGTGTGAGACACGGAGGTAACAAGGTTTGGTAGCGCTTCCAGTATCGACTTGACCAGACTGGTTTTGCCAGCGCCAGAGGGCGCGGAAAGCACAAACAGGGTGCCAGACATGCTGCGAATATCCTCGGGATTGAAAAAAAACAGACCACGGCGCGATATGCGAGGTGTTCCTAGGCAATTTATCTCAAATTAGGCCGAATTTCCCGAATTTTCAATTCTGATCTGGGCGTGCCGCTGGGCGAGCGCGCGTTGACTCTAGCCTAGCCCACGCAGGGGGGGGCTGGCGTTTGGCTGCGCCCCAGCTGCGGTAGGTGCTCGACGCGGTGGGAGCGGTGGAAATCTGCTATCATCGCCGCTCCAAAATTACACAGGTATTTTTTGTGGACATTGCGATCATCTTCGGACTGATCCTCCTCAACGGCGTTTTTGCGATGTCGGAAATCGCGATCGTCTCATCCAAGCGGCTGCGCCTGCAGCAGGCGGCGGACAACGGCGACCAAGGGGCCAAAAAGGCTCTGGAACTGTCGGAAGAACCCACCCGCTTTCTCTCCACCATCCAGGTGGGTATTACCCTGATTGGGATCATGGCGGGTGCCTTCGGTGAAGCTGCCATCGTGCAGCATCTGGAAGCGTTTATCCTAGACTTGGGGCTGAAGGTGGAATACGCCAAGCCCGTAGCATGGACGTCCATGGTGGTGATCATCACATATTTTTCGCTGATTTTCGGGGAATTGGTGCCGAAGCGGCTGGCCCTGATGAATCCGGAATTGATTGCCCGCATCGTGTCCCGACCCATGGACTTGTTGTCGAAGATGGTTCGTCCGCTGGTCTGGTTGCTTAGCCATTCTACCGAGCTGATCCTTAAGCTGCTGCGCGCTCGCCGCCAAGAAGAAGTCTCTCTGATCGAGGAAGAAATCCATTCCCTGATCAAGCAGGGCGCTGAGACCGGCGTGCTGGATCTGTCGGAAAAGAATATGGTGAAAAACGTCCTGCGGCTGGATGACAAGCGGGTGGGCAACGTGATGACCCTGCGGGAAGACCTGTTCTATATTGACCTCAATGACGGTGATCAAGCCAATCTGGCCAAGATCAACAGTGGCCCCTATTTTTGGGTGCCCGTGTGTCGGGGTGGCCTCAATCAGATCGTGGGTATGTTGTCGGTAAAGGATCTGCTGAGCTCTCGCAGTGCTAGCCCGCAGGCGCCGTTGGAATCTCTGGTGCAATCGCCCCTGTATGTGCCGTTGAGTACCACCCTGCTGGAGCTGCTGGAACAATTCAAGCAGGCCCGTGATCCGGTTGTGTTGGTGAGGGATCATCATGGCCAAGTTGCCGGCCTCGTGACCATGTCTGATGTGATGATGGCCATTGTCGGCGATTTTCCGGTCGCAGACGATGACTACGAGCCGGATTTTGTACAGCGCCAGGATGGTTCTTGGTTGGTAAGTGGCCAGATTGACATTGCCACTTTTAAGGACCACTTCGCTGTGCGCAAGCTTCCCGAGGAGAGCAGTGGCCTCTATCACACGCTGGGTGGTTTGCTGTTGACTGTGCTGGATCGGGTGCCCAAAGAGGCGGATGCTGTGCTGATCCAGAATCTGCGTCTGGAAGTTGTGGATATGGATGGTGCGCGGGTCGATAAGGTGCTGGTTTGTGAAGCAATAGCGCAAGAGGAATCGCGCACAAGTACAGTAATCCAATCCAGAGAAACAGATCGTTGAAGGACAACACTTGCGCTTGCGTCATGACGCGTGTGGCAAGATGGGCAATGGCTGCGCTGGCGGGATCGTTCGCGGCGCCAGCCACGAGTGCGCCAGTTTCTTGCAATGCGTACAAGGTGGGTTCTCGCCCGGTATCAATGGCAGGAATGAGCGCATTCCAGTGATGGTCTACCCGAATGTCTAGCAAAGTATCGAGCAAAGCGAGGCCGACGGCGCCGCCTAGGTTGCGGGTAAGGTTGAAGAGCCCCGAGGCGTTGGGGACTTCGGCTTGGGGTAAGGAGCCTAGTGCAAGGCGCGATGCCGCGACCAGACACAGGAGTACGCCGATACCGCGCACCACCTGAGGCCAGAAAAAATCATCGAAATCTGAATCGGCCGTCAGATGGTTGTTCATCATCAGCCCAATGCCAAGAATCACAAGGCCCGCAACCAGCAGATAGCGCAAATCCACCTTGTCGGTTAGCCGCCCTGCAATCGGTGCAGCCAAGAACATCACTGCACCCGTAACAAACATGATGGCGCCAATTTGCAGGCTGTTGAGGTGGCGCACGCCGCCTAAAAACATCGGCATCATGTAGACCACGCCGTACAGAGCAATGCCGACGACAAAGCCCATGGCGCAGCCTACTGCGAAATTGCGGTGTCGAAACACCCGCAGATCGACGATCGGAAAGGAGGATGCGAATGCGCGCCTGAAAAACAGCAGTGCACTCGTTACGCTGAGCAGGCTGATCAGACAGATATGGGTGTCGTCGAACCAATCGTGTTTGGGACCTTCTTCCAAAACATATTCAAGCGGGCCCAGAAATAACGCGAGGTATAACAGGCCGAGAAAGTCGATTTTGCGCAGTAGGTGAAATTGTGGTTTGTCGATATCAAGGAGCATCCAGACGCCGATACTGGCGATAATGCCGGGGATGATATTCATTAAAAACAACCAGTGCCAACCTGCGTGCTGAGTGATGTATCCGCCCAGCGTGGGGCCGATGGAGGGCGCGAGTGTTGCGACAAGGCCGATGGTGGCCTGCACCGCACCCATGGCTCGGTTCGGGAAGATGCTGAAGCTCACGGAGTATACGATCGGTATCATTGCTCCGCCCACAAAGCCCTGAATTGCGCGCAGTAGAATCAATTGCTCTATGGTTTGCGCGAGTACACAGGCCGCGCTAGCCGCAGTAAATGCCGCACAGGAAAGCACGAATGCAAGGCGCGTGGAGAGCCAGCGCACCAGCATGCCGGCGAGCGGAATTACGATGATTTCAGCGATCAGGTAGGAGGTTTGTATCCACGAGACCTCTTCGAGGGTGGCTGAAACCCCCGCCTGAATTTCGGTAAGAGAGCTTGCGACAATCTGGGTATCCAGAATTGCCATGAACATGCCGAGCAACGCCATCACGAATCCCCACCGCTGTGAAGCAGGTGGCATCGGTTTTAGATCTTCCATGCGAATCTCTTACAAAGCTTAGCGGGTGGCGACCGTGGATGCGGTCGATGAAGGCGGTTCACGCTGCGGTTCGCGGCTGAGATAGGAGACTTGCTGGCTGAATTCACGGGTACCAGTGGTATGAGAGGATCACCAAAGCTGTGATGCCGGCAAATGCCGCGCCTGTAAGAAGGTGTTTGCGTGAAAGTGATGTCATGTGGAACCGTCCTTGGTGTGGGCGAGCTCTCGTGGAGGAGGGCTTGCCTTGGGTAAATTGGGGTGACTCCGATGATTTTTGTTGTTGGAGTTTGTGCGCCAGCGGTGTTTGTCAAAAAAGATGCCGTGTGGGTTTTGCTGTCGCGCAAGAGGGGGTTAGTCGTTAATAGACGCGGTGTGGATAAAGAGTGTTCGAATCATGCTGAGTTGTCCGCACATCCCGCTGCTCCTGCCGCTGTTCTACGCAACGGGCGTTTCCGTGTAGGGAATGAAGGTTCGCCAACCGTCGTTTCTCAATATGCATTATTATTGCAATAATGTTGCATTATTCGTATAATTCTCTCCCATGTGTGCCAAAAGCACCTTTCTTTTTCACAAAAAACTGTGTTGATTCAACTATATAGAGTCAATCAGGTAGAGTTGCTGCAAGTGCTCATGCTGCGCTTCTTCAAAAGCTGCCAAGTGCTGCAAACCCCATTAATCTGACCGAGGTTTTTCCACCATGACGCCTGAAGAAAAGAAAGCCTTTGAAGCCGAGCTGTACAGCTGGGTAGGCAAGGAGATTATTCCGCCAACGCCCGGCCTTGATTTGGTGAATGAGCCGATGATACGCCAGTGGGCTGAGGTGTTGGGGGATGAGAACCCAGTCTATACCGATCGCGCCTATGCGGAAGCCTCCTCAAAAGGCGGCATCGTGGCGCCGGCGTCGATGTTGTGGATCTGGAGTATGCGTGGCTACCCGATGGCGTTTGCTGCACAGCAAGACCTTTCCAAAGTGGACGGCCAAGTGCGTTTGCACCGCTGGATTACCGAACAAGGGCTGACCGGTGTGCTCGGCACCAATTGCGATCAAGAGTACCATCAGGAATTGCGCCCTGGAGATACCGTGATCGCAAATATGGTGGTCAAATCCATTTCGGAAGAAAAAGCCACCGCGATGGGGAATGGCTATTTTATCGAGACGCTGACCACCTTCAAAAATCAGCACGATGAAGTTGTCGGAACGATGATTTTCCGCGTATTGCGATTCACCCCAGCGCAAGCGCCGAAACCGGTTGCCGAAAGTGCCGCCACAGAAAACAAAGCGCCAACTCGGATTCGTTCGGTTCGTGGTCACGATAACGCCTGGTGGTGGGACATCGTTGAGAAGCAGAAAAAACTGCCGATTCAGCGCTGCAAAGGCTGCCAAACCCTGCGCCACCCACCGCGCCCATTTTGTGCGGAATGCCAAAGCGGGGAGTGGGATCATATTGAATCAACGCTCGAAGGCGAGGTGTTCAGCTTTATCGAGCTTCATTATCCAGAAATTCCAGGCTACAGCTATCCGCTGGTTTGTGCGGTAATTTCGCTGGATGAGGGCACTCGAATCGTCTCGAATATCATCGACTGCAAACCTGAAGATGTAAAAATCGGCAAGCGTGTGAAAGGTGAAATTCTGCAAGTCGACGCTGATAACATCATTCCGCAATTTCGCCTTGTCGCTAACTAATCAAGTGAGATGAACACTATGACTTCTGAAGCACGTACACTCACAACCCGCAAATTTAGCGAAGTTTCTGTGGGCGAAAAATTGCCGAATTTTAATTTTCCGATCAGCGTAAGTTTTGTGGTGGGTTCTGCCATTGCATCGCGCGATTTTACGCCGGTACACCACGATAAGGCCGCAGCAAATGCTGCCGGCCTTGGAAATGTGTTTCCCAATATTCTTGCAGATAACGGTTTGGCTGGGCGGTATGTGACCGATTGGGCTGGCCCAGAATCGACCGTGAAACGCATCAATATCAAACTCGGCGCACCGGTTTTACCAGGCGAAGATCTGAAGTTTACCGGAGAAGTTGCCGCAAAAGACGATGCAACCGGCATTGTAGAGATCAAAGTTGTGGCAAAAGGCAACTGGGGCATGCACCTTGACGGCATTGTGCGCGTACAACTCGCCAAGTAACTGGCACCGGATTTGAGGAATTAAAAATGGGCAGCAAATCAAAAATTGAATATCCGGTATCCGTTGCACACGGAGCCAAAGCGGCGAATTTAAGCAATAAATCCGCGATTGTGGGGGTTGGCACTACAGAGTTTTCTAAAAATTCGGGCCGCTCGGAATTGTCGCTGGCGTGTGAAGCCGTTATTGACGCGCTTCGCGATTCGGGCCTAAAGCCATCCGATGTCGATGGTATGGTCACCTATACCATGGACACCAACGATGAAATCGAAATTGGCCGCGCGATCGGCTGCAATGATTTGTCGTTTTATTCGCGTGTGCCACATGGCGGCGGCGCACCCACCGGATGTATTGAGCAGGCTGCAATGGCGATTGCGACCGGCGTTGCCGAAGTGGTGGTGTGTTACCGCGCGTTGAATGGCCGTTCTGGGCATCGCTATTCCGCAGGAGTTTCTGGGAATATCGTCACCGGCGACATGATACATTACGGCTGGTATTTGCCTTATGGCCTTTTGACCCCAGCGTCTTGGGTTGCCATGTACCATCAGCGTTATGAGCACCTTTTTGGCAACACCAAGGATGCACTGGCTGAAATTGCGATTGCGACTCGTGAATACGCTGTAACCAACCCGCGCGCATTTTTCCACAAGCGCCCGCTCACTCGTGAAGAATACAACAAAGGGAAACCCATTGCGCTGCCGTTTAATCTGTACGATTGCTGCCAAGAATCCGATGGCGGGTGCGCTGTGGTCGTAACGACGCCGGAGCGCGCCAAGCATCTGAATCACCTGCCGGTAATGGTGAAGGGTGTAGGCATGTGCGCGGAGCGCAATACCGAAGCCATGACCAACTTCTATGCGGATGAAATCGCGGCGATTCGCTCCATGGATTTGGCTGCGAAGCAGGCGTATGCACAATCTGGCCTCACGCCAGAGGATATTGATGCCGCAATTATTTACGATGCGTTCACCGCCATCGTAATGTGGCAGTTGGAAAGCTGGGGATTTGCTGATACCGGCAAAGCTGCGGAATTTGTTTTGTCGGGCGCGCTGCGGAAAGACGGTCGATTGCCTACCAATACTCACGGCGGCCAGTTAAGCGAAGCCTATATTCACGGCATGAATGGCGTAAACGAAGGTGTGCGCTTGGTGCGTGGTACTTCGAATAACCAACCCGCAAAAGTGATCAACAACGTGCTGGTAACGTCTGGGGTAGGGGTTCCGACCGGCGGAATGCTGTTGGGCCGCCCGGATTGATGCGCGCATGACGAACGATACGAGCGCCTCTGGGTCGAGCATTGAATTGACGCCCTCTTCTGAACGGACAGCCTCCATTCCCGACGGTTTTACCGTGGGGAAGGGGCCTTATTCCCAGCGAATCGGGCCCTTGGTTTACCGGCGTGAACAGGCAGCCGATGGCCTTTGGACGGGCTGGGTGGGCGTGATGATGGAAGACCATCATATTGGCGCCAATCAGCGTGGCCATGGCGGCCTGATGTTGACTCTGCTGGATGAGGCCATGGGTCTGAATGCGTTTCTCAATCACGGCAATACGCCGGTGGTGACGGTTTCTCTTACTACTCATTTTATTGCGGCGACTTTGCCTGGCCATTTCCTAAAAGCAACAGGCCGCGTAGTACGCGCTACGCGCTCGCTTGCGTTTATCGAAGGTGAGGCGTGGTGTGGCGATACTTTGGTGGGAACTGCAAGCGGCGTTTGGAAATATCTGAAAAAGTCAGATTCATCGCAAAGCAAATAGAATTCGAGGTTCGGTGTGTACGATTTTTCCAATAAAACCGTGATTGTAACAGGCGGTACCAAGGGCGTTGGCTTGGGCGTTACGCGGGCGTTTCTTAAAGCAGGGGCCACGGTATACATCTGCGGTCGTCGCGCCCCTGAAGAAACCATTGAAGTAGACGGCAACGTGGCACGCTTTATTGCGGCCGACGTGCGCAAACCGGAAGAAACACAGGCGATTGTCGATCAGGCAGTTCGCGAAACCGGCCATTTGGATGTGTTGATCAATAATGCTGGCGGAAGCCCTCCAGTGAATGCGGCCGATGCGCCTGTAAAGCTTACTGAGGCCATTATTCGATTGAATTTGATTGGCCCAATGATTTTCGCGCAGCAAGCCCACGCAGCGATGCGGAATAACGTGGGTGGTGGGGTGATTGTGAATATTGCAAGCGTCTCGGGAGTACGCCCGTCACCGGGTACCGCTGCTTATGGCGCTGCGAAAGCAGGTTTGATCAACGTGAGCCGTTCACTCGCGCAAGAGTGGGGCGTCGATCGTGTTCGAGTGAATGCCATTATTGCTGGGCTGATCCGTACCGAAGCAGCAGAAGATCACTATGGCGGCCAAGCAGGCATCGCGTTAATTGAAGAATCCCTGCCGATGCGCCGCATGGCGGTGCCGGAAGATATTGCCAATGCCTGTTTGTTTCTCGCAGCCGATAGCTCGCAATATATCAGCGGCGCAGCCTTAGAGGTGTACGGCGCGGGCGAACCGCCCAGCTTTTTGAAGCTGGCGGAACAGGCTGCTGCACTCGCACAGAAACCGTAAGACGGCGGTTCGGCGCCGTTCATACGCGGAATTGACCTACCAGCCGTTTTTGCTGTTCGGCGAGTTGGGTCAGTTCTCCGCTCGTGCCTTTCGCTTTGTCTGCGCCGGCGGCCACCTCATGCGCGGCGCTGCCTATGTTCGTAACGTTTCGGTTGATGTCTTCTGCGACGGCGCTTTGCTCTTCGGCAGCGCTTGCGATTTGCGTGTTCATATCGCTGATCACCGAAATTGCTGCGGTAATTGCGTTCAGTGAGTCTGCTGCTTGGCGTGCTTGTTTTACGCTATCCTCGCTGCGCGCCTGGCTGTTCTGCATCACGCGCACTACTTCATTGGTACCATTTTGCAGTTGGGCGATCATGGTTTGGATTTCGCCGGTGGCCTGTTGGGTTTTTTGCGCAAGATTGCGAACTTCATCGGCAACTACGGCAAACCCTCGGCCCTGCTCGCCTGCGCGGGCGGCTTCAATGGCGGCGTTTAGGGCGAGAAGGTTGGTTTGTTCTGCGATGCTGCGGATGGTAACTAGAATTGCGTTAATGTTTTCGCTGTCGCGGGCAAGATTCATTACGACTTGCATTGACTGCTGCAGCTCGTTGGCGAGGTTGCTGATGGCGTTTGCCGTATCGTTGACGACGAGCATTCCTTGGTTGGCCTCAGTGTCCGCGTTACCGGCAGCTTCCGCGGCTTGAGCGGCATTGCGGGCTACATCTTGCGCAGTCACCGTCATTTCGTGCATCGCGGTGGCAACTTGCTCGATCTCGGAGAGCTGGCGCTGCACATCTTCATTGGTGCGAACGGCGATTTGCGAAGTGCGCTCAGATGCGTGAGAAACGCCTTCTACGGAATGGACTACATCCCCAATCATGCCTTGGAGTTTGGCCAGAAAAGTGTTGAACCCCGAGGCAATTGTGCCCAGCTCATCTTTTCGATTGAGGTGTAAACGCTGTGTGAGGTCGCCTTCCCCTTGGGCAATGTCGCGCAGCATATTGGCGAGATTCTGGAGTGGCGCGGCGCTATTGCGTGCCACCAGTGCGATCAGCACAAGCCCTGCTCCCGCCACGAGGAGGCCAACGAGCACCATAAAGCGAAGCTGGCGGCTGCTGTTTTCCGCGATCTGGTTTTGCAGTGCAGTTAGATCGGCAAATACCACATTACTAGGCAGTTCAATGGCCAACGCCCAGTGGCGCGTCGTACCTGCGACGGTAAAAGGCATCAGCAGTTCGATGGGCTTGCTGCGGTCTTCCATGCTTATGACGCTGTTATTGGAATCGCGCTGGAACGTAGAGAGAAGATAAGAAGACACCACACTGCTGCCCGACTTGCCTGCGGCTTCTGGGCTTTTTGTGCTCGCAACGACGCTGCCATTGCTAGCCAGAAGTGTAACCTCTGCGGCGCCGTTATAGAGTGATTGCTTTGCTGATTGCAGGCGCTTTTGGATAAAGTCGAGTGCAAGCTCGGTGCCGGCAACTCCCCGAAACTGCCCATCCACCAAAATAGGGGCGGTGATGGCTGCAACCAGCACTTGAGTTCCGCCAAAATCATAGCTTACTGGATCTGCTACACAGGGCTGTCTGGTTTCTTTTGGGCATAAATAGTACTCACCTTCGCGCATGCCGCTGGGTTGAAGTGTGGTGCTCTCCATTTCGTCATTTTTCAAAGGCTCCAAAGTGTAGGTATCGCCATTGCGGAACCACCACGGCATATAACGCCCAGTATGATCGTAGCCGTGGTCGATTTGATCTCGGTAGAGGTGATCCTCGTTGTCAAATGCGTTGGGTTCCCAGCCGATGTATAAGTCGATCAGCTGCGGGTTGGCGGTCAGGTAGTATTTTAGCAAGGAGGTGAGTTCTGGGCGGTGGATCGAGAGGTTGTCCCCGATTCGGCTGTTGAGCACCGCAATGTCTTTGACGATCTGCATCCCTTGTTGAAAGTCTGCTTGAATCTGCTGGATTTCTGACTTGGCCAAGCTCTGTAGTTGCCCACGCACCGCTTGGCTAACAGTGGCGTCGCTGCCTTTACGAATGATCGACTCCGTCTGTGTGCTGCTATAAAGAGCGTACAGGGTGAGTGCGGCAACCACAGCAAGTATACTGGCGCCCGCAAAAACGGTAATGGTGGTTTGTAACGACTTGAAATTCATACGGAACCTTTGTGAATGCTGTCGGTTCGCCGGCCGCGACCTGCTCTTGAGCACAAGGAGTCATAGGTACTCTGCTTTTGGTGTATCAAGGAAAGCATAGCGTTAAGCGGGCGAAATACCAGCGGAGGGGGGCGGGCGCAACCCTCTAGCCGAGCTTGTGCTCCTGTTCCAGAAAAAGTGCGGTGAGGTCATTCAGAAAAAGCCAGCCCTGTGGGGTGGGTGCGAGTTGGCTGGGGCTGGATTCAAGCAAGCCCAGCGCCAGTGCTTTCTCTAGGGTGGGCGCGATTTCGCGGAGATCAAGCCCTGTGCGCTGTTCAAATAGCTTAGTGGGAACGCCCTCCCTCAGGCGCAGTGCGTTCATGAAAAACTCAAAAGGCAGCTCCGGTGCGGGGACGGCTTCCGTAGCAGCGAGATAGCTCGCCTTCGCAGGGTCGATTCCTGCCATGTAATCGCGTGGTAGGCGGGTTTTACGGTAGCGCAGAATTTCCCCGCGATCGCGTACCGTAATTTTTCCGTGGGCACCTGCGCCGATGCCTAGATAGTCGCCAAATTGCCAGTAGTTGAGATTGTGTCTGCTGCGGCGGCCCGCTTTCGCGTAGGCAGAAACTTCATAGTGGTTCATGCCGTATTGTTCAAGAAGGGCTATACCTGCCTGTTGGATGTCCCACAGCGTATCGTCTTCTGGGAGCTTGGGTGGCGCGTTATAAAATACGGTGTTTGGTTCAATGGTGAGTTGATACCAAGAAAGGTGGGGAGGCTGAAATTGCAGGGCGGTTTGTAGGTCATCTAGTGCGTGGTTTAGGCTCTGCCCAGGAAGGCCGTGCATTAAATCAATATTGAAGTTTTCAAAACCGGCATCACGCGCAAGCTGAATCGCGGCTTTGGCGTTATCGCCGTTATGAATCCGCCCCAAGCGCTGCAAATGGTCAGTGTTAAAGCTCTGCACGCCGATGGAGAGGCGGTTTACTCCACCTTCCCGATAGCCGTAAAAGCGCGCCTGTTCTGCTGTGCCGGGATTGGCTTCCAAGGTGATTTCGATGGAAGGCTCCAAAGCAATGCGCTGCTGGATGCCTTTGATCAGGCGCGTAATGCTTTCTGCGCTGAATAAACTTGGTGTGCCTCCGCCGATAAAAATACTGTGCAGGGGCCGCTCTTGCACCCAATGCAAATCACGGTCGAGATCATCTAACAAGCAGTCGATATAATGCGGTTCGTTTACGTCAATCGCTTGGTGGCTGTTAAAGTCGCAGTAGGGGCATTTGCGAACGCACCAAGGGATATGCACATACAGTGAGAGTGGTGGAAGCTCTGAAAAAACTCGTGACGTTCGCGGCACTTCTAGCGCCATACTAGGCTCGTTTTCATTTGTTCGGTGAGCTTCAGTAACGCTTGGGCGCGGTGGCTGATTTGTGATTTGACCGTAGGCTCAAGTTCGGCTGAGCTGCACTGGTGTGATTCAACCCAAAAAAGTGGATCGTAGCCAAAACCGTTGTTGCCTTGCGGCGCGTGTAGGATTCGGCCTTCCCAAGTGCCTTGGCAGACGAGGGGCGTTGGGTCGTTCGCGTGGCGCATCAGGGCAATTACGCATTGGAAGCGCGCAGTTCGTTGGGCTTCTGGAATTTCTCGCAGCGCATCCAGAAGCTTTTGGTTGTTACGTGCGTCGGTGGCATCGTTTCCTGAATAGCGTGCGCTGTAAATGCCGGGTGCGCCGTTCAGTGCATCGACTTCGATGCCAGAATCATCGGCCAGTGCGGGCAGTCCGGTTTGTTTGCAGGCGTGGCGTGCCTTGAGGATGGCGTTTTCAATAAAACTGAGGCCGGTTTCTTCGGCATCCGTAACGCAATAGACTTTTTGGGAGACGATTTCCCAGCAAAAAGGCGCAAGGATTTGTTGGATTTCGCGTAGCTTTCCTGCGTTTCCTGTGGCAATTACGAGTGTGCGCGGCAGAGACATGAGTGATCCCCCTAAAGACTAGCGGTCGATGAACAGGGTTTGCGAAAACCGCAGCTGAAATTTCGCATTATCTGCGCCTGGGCTTACATCAATTTCAAAACGGGTTGATTTGCCGTTTGCAATCGGGAACTCGCCGATGTAAGACACGGCGCCATTTTCGCTGGTCTGGGTAAATTCGATGGGGGTGTTGGTTCCGTTGTGGAGAATCGTTTTACCCGTTAAAAAGGCGCTAACATTGATCGGAGTTTGGCCGTCGGGGCGCTTTTTCAGCACTGTAATATTCACCATCCCGATTTGCGGGCCACGCCTTAAATGCTGTGCTTTTGCGACGGCTTCTGGAAGCAAGGTGCTGTTGAAGGCGCTGTAATGCACAATAAAACGATCGTCTTCCACCTGATTTTTTGCGTTGGCCATGTTTGCAAGTAAGGCGCTGCCTGTTAGTAAAGCCAGCGCAATCCAGCGTGGTTGGATGGTTTGCATAAGAATGTGCTCCACGAATTAACGCGCGATATGGTAGATCGCGGTTTCGCCAAAGAGGTTGGGAAGAATCCGCATGGCGGTGCCGTTTTCGTATTCCATATCGACCACCGTGCGGTGCAGAATGCGAATGTCGCGTTTGTGACAGAAGGCTTCAAAGTCGCGGAAGGTACAAAGGTGAATGTTCGGCGTGTCATACCAGTTATAGGGAATGGCGCGCGACATTGGCATCCTGCCCAGAAGCCCAAGATACAAACGGTTGCGCCAGTGGCCAAAGTTTGGGAAGGTTACGATGCATTCTTTGCCGACGCGCAGCATATCGTCGAGCACCATTTCTGGGTAAGTAACGGCTTGCAAAGCTTGCGTCATGACCACGACATCAAAGCTTTGGTTGCCGATATTGGCAAGCCCTTGGTCAAGGTCTTGCTGGATCACGTTTACGCCTTTGTTCAGGCATTCAACGATTTTATCGTGATTGATTTCTAACCCATAGCCAAGCACGTTGCGGGTGGCAATCAGGTGGGCAAGCAAGGTGCCATCGCCGCAGCCGAGGTCGAGCACGCTGGCGCCTGTATGTATCCATTGCTGGATTAGCTGAAGTTCAGAGCGCATTTTCATTTTCCTGCGAACTTAACAGTGGTGCGTGGTTGGCAATCTCAATGGCGTCCATGTAAGCCTTGAATAATTGCAGATAGCGCGGCACATTTAATAGAAAAGAATCGTGCCCTTGCGGGCTATTGATATCGGCATAGCTTACGCTTTTGCGCGCTGCAAGCAGGGCGTTAACGATTTCGTGGGAACGCTCGGGCGAAAAACGCCAGTCAGTCGTAAATGAAAGCACGAGGAATTTGCACTGGGTTTGCGCCATGGTTTTGACAAGGTCGTGGTCAAAATCTGCTGCTGGGTCGAAGTAATCCAAGGCGCGCGTCATCAGCAGATAAGTGTTGGCATCGAAATTTTGCGAAAAAACTTCACCCTGATAATTCAGGTAGCTTTCCACCTGAAACTCGACGTTAAAGTCAAACTTGATCTGGCCATCGCGCAGCTCGCGGCCAAATTTCTCGCGCATGGCCGCATCCGAAAGGTAGGTGATGTGCCCGAGCATTCTCGCGAGTGAAAGGCCGTTGCGCGGTTTGGTGTTGTGGCTGTAATAGTTGCCGTTGTGGAAGTCTGGATCTTGCTGGATCGCTTTGCGGGCGACTTCGTTAAACGCAATGTTTTGGGCCGAGAGCTTGGGCGCGGCTGCGATTACAATGGCATTGCGAAGGCGAGCCGGGTAGTCAATCGCCCACTGGATTCCCTGCATCGCGCCTAGGCTTCCGCCTACGATGGCGGCCCAGCAGGAGATTCCTAGGCGATCTGCGAGCAGTGCTTGGCTGTTCACCCAGTCTTTTACCGTGACGATCGGAAAGCTGCCGCCGTAAGGTTCTTGCGTTTCGGGGTTGATGCTGCGCGGCCCCGTGCTGCCGTGGCAGCCGCCGAGGTTGTTGAGGCAGACGACAAAAAAGCGTTGTGTATCAATGGTTTTACCGGGGCCAATGGCGGTATCCCACCAACCGGGCTTGGTGTCGCTCTCGCGGTGGTAGCCTGCCGCATGGTGATGGCCAGAGAGCGCATGGCAGATCAAAACCGCGTTGCTGCGAGCAGTGTTTAGCGTGCCGTAGGTTTCGTAGACCAACTCAAAGGAAGGTAGGGTTTTGCCACACTGCAGCGTGAATGGTTCGGTAAAGTGCGCAACTTGGGGGTGCACTACCCCCACGGAATCCGGCGGAAATTGACTGGGCATCGGTTTGAGCTTCCAACCCTTAGAGATCAAACATTAAAGTTTAATGGAATGTCAGAGGGTTGACACGCTTTTCCGATGGCCCTGCCCGCCTGATGCTTTCTTGGGCTTTATGCGTGAAACGTTTCGTCTGTTTGTTCTTGCATCAGATCGCCGAATAGCCAAATTGTAAGCTCGCGGTAGACGAGCGGGTGACGGGTAAGCGCCATATGGTGGATGCCCTGCAAAAGTGGCCGATAGACGTCGATGTCATGATCAGGATGTGGTGTGTGAACAGGCGGTGTGTGAACCAGCGTTGCCTGGTCAGTCGCCGTGTGATCGTCGCCTAGCGCTTGATCTTGCAAGGAAAAGCCGCGCGCGCTGCTCACCTGAACAAGCCCGTCGCCCACGGTTTCTGCCATGCCAATTTTCCAGTTGCTTGCCAGCAGGCAGTAACGAACGTGGGGCAGGAGTGGAACAACGGTTAGGTGTGTTGGCGTATCTGCGTGGGTCGGATCGTCTTGCCAGTCCTCGTGGCGTAGGCTGGCATAGCGCAAATCCTGAATGCCGGCGCTACGTGCTTGGCCTGCGCGTCCGAGTGATGCGGTCAGCGAGGTTTTCCCAAGGGTTTGGGTGACCCAGTGGCCAATTCGCTCCAGTGCGGCACCTTCGTGGGGCGAGCCGAGGCAGGCGAGCTCTTGTAATTGCGTGACCCAGCCGAACTCTTGCTGATCTGCATAGCTGCAGGCGCTACGGGCGACCAATCCCCCCATGGAGTGGCCGACGATGGTAATGCGTTGGAGCGAGCGGGGATAGGCGTCAACCAACTGCTGCATTAGATGCGCAAGCTGCTGGCCATTGGTGTGGATGTGTAGGCCGCTATTGTAGCGCAGCGTGAGTGTAGTGCAGTTGCCGCGCGTCTCCCACGCTTCTGCGAAACCCATTTGGCGACGCGGTGACCAGTGTGAGTCGTTCAGGCAAAGGCCGTGTATCAATAGGATGAGGTGTGGTTTGGCGTTGGGGAGCGCTGCCTGTAGGCAGTCTGGATGGAGCTTAAGGGTGTTGCCTTCTCGACAGATTTCCATGGGTTGCGCCCACGTGCGGTGATTGTGGTGCAGCCAATCGCCAAATGCGCCGTTGATGCTGCTTACCAATAGCCGCTGGTTTTCGGTAGGTGCAAGCTCGCCTCCAGGAATGGGGATGTGGAACAGAACGGTATCCAGAAGGCCGCCGATTCTAGCGCTCATGCAGGAAATAATCCGGTACACTTGTTTTGTTATGAGCTGGTTGATCGTGCTTTGCACGCCAACGGCGGCAAGGGAATCCAAAATGGATGTATGCAGATCGCGAATCGTTTCTGTACCCGCGATTAGGCCGTCTCTTATTGATTGTACGGCGCCTCTGTAAAAATCTCTCTGTGTGTTTACCATCGCTCGACCTGTTGCGGTTGTTGTTATTTTTAAAGTGTACAAGTGTTCACTCTGTTTGGCAATCGCGGGCTTGTTGGGGGTTTTTGACTTTTTTGGCAGTTTTTGAAGGCACTGCTAACCTTTAAGAGCAACGCAATGAAGCGGTGCATTGAAATTAAGTGTCGCATTACAAAAACAACAGCGATGAAACGAATTGATCGTTGCGCGCATTCTCCTAATTGGGTTGTCCAGGAATATTCTTGGAACAACGAGTTAGCTGTGCGCATTTTGAGAATGTAGAGATAAAGCTATGTCTAAAACCGTTCTTGTCGTTGATGATTCCAGCACGTTTCGCCAAGTAGTAGCGCAGTCGCTTAAAACAGCAGGTTATGAAGTGGTCGAAGGCGCCAATGGCAAGGATGCGCTGGAAAAATTAAATGGCCAAAAAATTAGCCTGATCGTAAGCGACGTCAATATGCCGATCATGGATGGATTGGCATTTGTAAGAGAAGTGAAGAAGCTGGCGAACTATAAGTTCACGCCGATCATTATGCTGACTACGGAATCAGGTGAAGCCACGAAAACCGTAGGCAAAGAGCTGGGCGTAAAGGCGTGGATGGTAAAGCCTTTTAAAGCAGATCTTTTGCTGTCTGCGGCATCAAAATTAATTCAGCCTTGATCATAAGTTTCAGAGTGCGCATCAATAATAAAGAAAGTCGCTGTAAATTTGGTGGAGTAAAATCATGTCACTGGTTCTTGAGGCAGAGGTAGACGGTGGATGCAAAATTCGCCCTGAGGGAGAGCTTACCATTTATCGCGTTGCCGACTATAAGCCGCAGCTTATACAAGTACTGGAGTCGCATCCCAGCATCGTGGTAGATCTGTCTCGTGTGACCGAATTTGATACAGCGGGTTTGCAGCTTTTGATTCTATTGAAAAGGGAAGCTAAGGCACGTGGAATCACATCGTCATTTACTGGGCACAGTGCAGAAGTGACTGAATTGTTTCAGCTGTTTGATATGGTGCCTTATTTTGGCGATCCTCTGGTGATGCCGCAGGATGATTCTTCTCGGAGGGCTTCGGTATGAGTCTTGATGATGCATTTCAGGCATTTGTGATTGAAAGCAGTGAATTGCTGCAGGATATGGAAGACCACTTGCTTGCCTTTTCCAGCGCAACCTCACCCGAGGAGTCGATCAACTGCATTTTTCGTGCGGCGCATACCATAAAAGAAACCGCAGGCTTATTTGGTATTCACGGTGTGGTGGGATTTACCCACGTCGTAGAGAGCGTGTTACAGCGAGTACGAGAGGGCAGTCTGCCAATGACGGATGCGCTCATCAGCTTGATACTGGAATGCAAGGACTACATCAGCCGCCAGATTGGGGCCATCCAGGATGATGTCGTAATTATGGATGACGGGATGATCGCGACAGAAAAAGGCTTGTTCGATCAACTGTGCCGCTATATGAAACCGGGAGATGATACCTCCGGCGTTTGCTGTTCAATCGAAACAGAAGCGTCGGCAGGCGCTGAGGAATCTCAGCCTGCTGGAGCTCAGCCCGCAGAGAAGGTGCGGGATGCTGCGCTTGGAAATCCAACCATTGAGGCCAAGGATGATGCCCAGATGGAAAACGAAAACTGGCATATTTCAGTGCAGTTTAGTGAAGATGTGTTGCGCCAAGGGATGGACCCAGCCGCGTTTCTGCGCTACTTGAATACCATTGGTAAAATCCAGCACATCGTCACGCATTTTGAACGGATTCCCAAAGCAGACGAGATGGACCCAGAATCGTGCTATATCGGCTATGAGATCAATTTCAAAACGGAAGCAGACAAGAGCACGATTGAGGGCGTATTTGAATTTGTTCGCGATGATTGCCAGCTGCGGATTATCCCACCTCACGCGCGTGCTTCTGATTTTATTACCGCCATTCAGCAAGTAGAGTCTGCGGGGCACTTAAAGCTTGGTGAAATTCTAGTGCAGTGTGGTTCGCTTACTTCGGCGGAGCTAAAGCGTCTGTTGGGCTTGCAGAAAAAACTCAACGAAGGTGGAGAAAAAGCCCGGCTGGGAGAGTTGGTAGTACAAGATCAATCGGCTCATCCAGAGGTTGTGCAGGCTGCGCTCCACCGGCAGGAGCAGAATAAACATACGCAGGTGAAAACCAATCAAACTCTGCGCGTAGACGCTGTAAAACTTGATCATCTTATCAACTTGGTTGGCGAACTTGTGATCGCGGGTGCGGGTATCGAATCCGGCGCAAAAGAACTGGGCAACAGCCGGTTGTTAGAAGCCTCGCTCACCATGGCGCGCCTGATTGAGGAAGTACGCGATAGCTCGCTACGCCTGAGGATGGTGCAGATCGGCGAAACCTTTAACCGCTTCCAGCGCGTGGTGCGAGATATTTCCAAAGATCTTGGCAAGCAGATCGAACTGGAAATCAATGGCCGTGAAACAGAGCTTGATAAGTCGGTAATCGAAAAAATCGGTGATCCGCTTACCCATCTGGTAAGAAATGCGATGGATCACGGAATTGAGCCGCCAGAGGTGCGCCGTGAACGCGGAAAATCTGAGATTGGTATGGTCGGCCTCAACGCCTATCACGAATCCGGCAGCATCGTGATTGAAGTGAGTGATGATGGCGGTGGTTTGAATCAGAAGCGAATTTTCGAGAAGGCCGTAGAAAAAGGTCTTGTTGCCGCTGATGCAGTGCTTACGCCGCAGCAGATTTACCAGATGATTTTTGAGGCCGGCTTCTCAACCGCAGCGACAGTGAGCAATATTTCCGGGCGTGGCGTTGGCATGGACGTCGTGCGAAGAAATATCGAATCCTTGCGGGGCTCCATTGAAATCGACAGCGAGGAAGGTATCGGCACGAAAATTAAGGTGCGTCTGCCGCTCACGCTTGCAATTATCGACGGATTCATGATTGGCGTTGACGAGTCCTGCTATGTATTGCCGCTAGACGTTGTTGAGCAGTGTCGTGAGCTTTCGGAACTGGAGCAGGCGCAGTGCCGGAAAAACAATTATATCAACTTGGATGGGGCTGTTTTGCCATTGATCCGGTTGCGAGACTTTTTTGAGCATCATGGGCCTGCGCCCAAGCGTGAAAATATTGTGGTGGTGAAGCACGGTGCTAGAAAAACTGGATTTGTGGTGGATCATTTGCTTGGTGAACTGCAAACCGTGATCAAACCAATGGGCCCGATTTTTGGGAGAATGCGCGGTATCAGCGGCTCTACGATTTTGGGGAGCGGAGACGTTGCCCTAATTTTAGATACAGCTTCCCTTGTGGAGCGTGCCGTGGTGAAAGAGTCTTCGGTGGTTACGTCGCGCCGCTTGGCATGCCCTTAACTGTCATCCACCTAATTATGCGAGAAAGCAGGGGAATTTTATGAACGCGTTGGTCCAAAAAAAGGCCCAGGTTGAGCAAGTCCAGGTAAGCGAAGATGATCAATACCTAACGTTTTCGCTGGCCGGTGAAATGTTTGGTGTTGGCATTATGAGCATCAAAGAAATTATTGAATACGGCAGCATTACCTCGGTTCCGTTAATGCCAGGGTTTGTGCGGGGCGTAATCAATTTGCGCGGCAGGGTGGTTCCTGTCATTGACTTACAGGCGCGGTTTGGGCGTCCAAGTTCACCCGTTGAAAAGCGCACCTGCATCGTGATTGTCGAAGTGGCCGGTGTGGAGGATGCGCTGGATATTGGTGTGGTAGTGGATGCGGTGTCGGAAGTCATGGCGATTCCCGCAAGCGACATTGAAAAGGCGCCGAGCTTTGGTGCTAAATTGCGTCAAGATTTTTTGCGCGGTATGGGAAAAGTAGACGGCAAGTTTGTAATTTTACTGGATATTTCACAGGTGCTTTCGGTAGAAGAGCTATCAGGGCTTGTCGGGCATTTGGATGAGGTTCAGGCGGCGGATTGATCTCAGCTAGAGACTAGAGTTGTATGCAGCAGACCATTGTGCTGATGCCGGGAGAGTTTTACTTTGGGGATCGCACCACGGTCATCAAGACTCTGCTAGGGTCTTGTGTTTCGATCGTTTTATGGCATCCGCAAAAAAAAATAGGTGGTATGTGCCACTTTGTGCTCCCTTCTCGCAAGGTGAGAGGCGTGCTGGATGGGCGTTATGCAGATGAAGCGATGGAGCTTTTTCTGATATCGCTACGCGCTCGCCATACCGAGGCGCCTCAATATCGGGCCAGCCTCTACGGAGGTGCGAATATGATTCGGCTCGCTCCCGGCGTTTGCTGTGCGGAAGGTGCTGAGCCCCTCGCCGCGTCCAAGCGCTGCACAAACGTTGCTTGCCTCAATCAGCGTGAGGCGCGAACTTTGCTGCAGCGTTTCGGGTTCTCTCTGGTTGAGCAGGATATGGGCGGCAATACCCATCGAATGGTGGAATTTGACGTAGGCACCGGCAAGGTGAAGGTTCAACGTGGTGGCAATTGCCCGCAGCCCAGTGCCCGATATGCGTAAAGATCGTGGAAGCCGTTGGGCGCTTGTTCGTGCCTTTATGTGTAAAGATGCTTTTACGCGCAAAGATGCTTTTGCATGCACAGATGCTTTTGCATGCACAGATGCGTTAGCGATCAGTGGTAATTTGCAGCAAAAAAGCGGATTGAAAAGTGGTCAGTAAGAGCTACGCTTTATGAACGCCGCTCGGTTTTGAACACGATGCGGCGAGTTCTGTTTTTGCGGCCATCAAAAGGTGTTTAACCTGCAGGAGGGGGAAGGATGGTTGAGTTTCCGTCACCCGTTCTTGTGGTGGATGATAGCGGTGTGCAGCGCCAATATATGGCGGATCTTTGCCGCACGTTGGGCGCAAGTGAAGTGCTTCAGGCGCGCGGTGGAGCGGAAGCATTGGAGATTCTCTCGACAGAGCGGGATCGGCTGCGTCTCGTCATTGTGGATCTTGAGATGCCAGACGTGGATGGCGTGCAGGTCATGCAGGAATCGCTTCAGCTCAAGCTTGAGGTGCCCATTATTGTGGCAAGTTCACGCGAGTCCTCGCTGTTAGCTTCGATTGAAACCATGTGCGCCAATCTTGGCGTGAATTTAATCTGCGCATTAGCCAAACCGCTCACCGTTATGCAGCTTACGACGGCGGTATCCAGGATTCAGCCGAAAAGTATCGCCAAAAAAAGTATTGCCGAACCGGAAGGCCATTCGTTTGAGCCGCGTGAATTTTCTGAAGCGCTGATGCATCACCAGTTTTGCGCGCATTTTCAGCCCAAAGTGACCCTTGATAGCGGCACTCTTAAAGGCGTAGAGGTGCTGATTCGCTGGCAGCATCCGCGTCGAGGGCTGGTGATGCCAGGGCATTTTATTCCCGCAATGGAAGGCACGCCCTTTATTCACTACGTTACGTTTGAAGTGCTGGATTTAACTCTAGCGCAGATGAAAGATTGGCTGGCACGCGGCTTGGTGATTACTGCATCCATCAACCTTTCCGCATCCTCGTTAGCAAGGCCGGGCTTTATTGACACGCTTTTAGAACGCATCAAAACCAGCAAGGTGCCACCGAGCCTGATCATTTGTGAAATTACCGAGACGGCGATCATGACCGACCTAGGTGTGTCGCTTGGCGCTTTGGCGCGGCTTCGACTGCACGGTGTGGGTTTGTCGATTGATGATTTTGGTACCGGCTTCTCGTCGATGCAGCAGCTCTCACAAGCGCCATTTACCGAGCTTAAAATTGATCGTGCGTTTGTTCATGGTGCGCATGAACGCACCCATCTGCGCGTGATGTTGGAAAGTACCATCGAAATGGCGCGCCGTTTGAATCTTAATGTCGTGGCCGAAGGCGTTGAAACCGCCGCCGACTGGACGCTGTTACGTGCGCTTTCCTGCGAGATGGCGCAGGGTTATCATATTGCTAGGCCCATGCCGAGCGATACCTTTTTGGAATGGGCGCAGCAGACCGATCGCGCTCATCTTGCCTGACATCGTCTCTACTTGCTCGGCTTCGTTTCTCTCTTGCCCGCATAGATACCATTGGTTACGCAATCCTCCTACACTCGCCGGCTTTTCTGTGAAAAGATCCCTAGACACTTCTTTTGGGGCCATTTTTTGACCGCCGGCCCGCGAAGGCTCGGTTTCTGGCAAGATGGCTTTGATTTTAACCGATTTTCCGCCAGACTCCTTATAGGGGTGGCGTAGTTCGCACGGATGATGTAGTCCGTAAAGATCGCATCACCCGTCAGGCGTTTTTCGATGCGTGGTGTATTGCATCCTTGCGTTTTGAACGGCACTCCCTCGCGGGTCGGTTTCTGATACTCCGGCATAACAGGAATAATCCGGCATGATTGGCGATATTTTTGATACCGTAGGCAGCCTCTTAGAGGGCGGTGAGCGATATGTAGCGGCAACGCGAACGGGCTTTGATATTGAACAAATCTATCGACGCTATCGTCACGAGGCAGACGATCACTCGGTCGAAGAAAGCCGTGAGCTACTCGACGCGGCTCACCAAAAGGGTGCTAGTTTACTTACTCGGCTTTTCCACGAAAATGGCGCGATTTGGGTGAAGTTCGGCCAGTTTCTAAGCTCCCGAACCGATATTTTGCCGCCGCAATACGTCCAAGAACTGCAAAAGCTTCAGAACGACGCCAAGCCGGCAGAATTTCGCAAGATCCAGAAAGTGCTAGAGGCTGAGTGGGGCGCAGACTGGCGCAGCCGGTTTGCCGCATTTGACGAGACGCCCGTCGCGGCGGCTTCGGTTGCACAGGTGCACCGCGCGACGCTGACCACGGGGGAGCGCGTGGCGGTCAAAATCCAGCTACCGCAAGCGCGCCGGCTGTTCCGGCAGGATTCTGCAGTGTTCAAAGCCTTGGCACGAGTTGGTGCGCCCATGGTTTCCCACTTTGATTTGCGCCAAGTGATTGATCAGATTGTTGATATCACTCTGCAAGAGCTGGATTTTCTGCATGAAGAATCCAATTTGCGAAAGTTTGAAAACCTGCCGCATTCCCCCCGAATTTATGTGCCCAAACTGTTTGGTGAGATGAGCTCGGAGCGCGTGCTCGTTACCGAGTGGATCGACGGTGTTCGCCTCACCGACTACCTAAATCAGCATCCAGAGCAAGCCGAGCGGATTCTGCGCGAGATGCTGCACAGTTATATTCAGCAGATCACCGCGTTTGGCGTGTTTCATGCCGACCCGCATCCGGGCAATTTCCTAGTTATGAACAATGGCCGTGTCGCGGTGCTGGATTACGGCGCGATCGGTGTGCTTACGCAGGAAGAAGCCCAGAATTACGCGATTTTGCTGCAAGTTTTGTTTGGTCGTATCACCCTAGATACTCCGCTAGGTGAACTGTTCCGCAAGGCCGGATTTGTGGCGAAGGATCAGCGGGTATTTGAAGAAGTTGCCGACCTGGTGCTAAAGGAAGCGTTACGTAATCCCACGTCTTCTGACATTCTAGCGCTCGCGCTGGATCGCATGCGTTCGCTCAAAGTGCAGATTCCCGATTCGTTTGTATCGCTCGCTCGGGTCGTGCTGACCTTTGGTGGTTTGCTAAAAACTTACCAAATCAAAGTGAGCGGTCTGGATGATGCAGCGATCGGCGACGCGCAAGCGATCGCTTGAAAACTGGGTGGCGACGCGCAAGCGATCGCTTGACTAAGCTGGCTGCGCGCACCGTGTGAATGAGTGCGGATGCAGCCTAGCGTGCGGCGCGTTCAGGGGCCAGTGTGTGAATGCCCATAAATAGCAGTACGGCGGCCAGCACGATGCTGGGCCCTGTTGGTGTGTCTAGGTACCACGAAAACCCAAGGCCCAAACTCACCGCGATCACGCCCACCAGTGATGCTTTGAGTGCCATTTGTTCCGGCGTGGAAGAAATTCGCCGCGCTGCCGCCGGTGGAATGATTAAAAGCGCCGTGATCAACAGCGCACCCACGACCCGCATTCCCACAGCAACGGTCAGCGCCAAGAGCACCATCAGAAGAGCACGCAAGCGCTCCACCGGAACGCCTTCGGCAGCGCTTAGCTCGGCGCTCAGAATGCAGCTCAGCAAAGCCCGCCATGTAAATAATAGCGTGACCGCTACCAGCGCAGAACCTGCCACAATAAAGCGTACATCATCCCAAGTGACGGCTAACACGTCACCAAACAGCAGGCCCATCATATCAACGCGTGCATTGCCCGCAAGACTAACAAGGATTAAGCCGAGCGCCAGCGTTCCGTGCGCCATGATGCCAAGCAAAGTATCGTTGGCAAAATAGCGCTGCGAGGATGGCAGGGTGAGCACAATCGCGACCAGCGCAGTCACCAACGCCACCCCCACCAGCATGTGAAACCCGAAGGCGAGCGATAAACCAACCCCCAAAAGGGCAGAGTGGGCGAGGGTGTCGCCAAAATAGGCCATGCGCCCCCATACCACAAACGCACCCAATGGACCGCTAATGAGCGCAAGAAGAAGGCCAACGAGGAGTGGCGGCAGGAGCAGTTCAATCATGTTGATGGTCGTGATGGTGGGTATAAATACCGATGTCTTCAGCGCTGCTGTTTTGGAACAGCGCAAGGAATTCTGGGTGACGCGCGACCGCGTGGGCAGCGCCAGAGCAGCAGATATGTTGGTTGAGGCACACGACGCGGTCGGAGCTGGCCATCACAAGGTGGAGATCGTGCGATACCAGGAAAATTCCGCAGCCGGTTTCGCTCCGAATTGCGCCCAGTAGGTGATACATTTCTTGCTGGCCCTGCAAGTCAACGCCTTGGGCGGGTTCATCCAACACCAAAAGGTCGGGTTTCCGAAGCAGGGCGCGTGCAAGCAGTACGCGCTGCCATTCGCCGCCGGAGATGCTTTGCAGCGGTGCATGGCGCACTGCCGAGGCTTTCACACGTGCCAGCGTATCGGCAATTGGAGCGCGCCGCCCGCCCGCCAATTGCAAAAAGCGTTCAACGGTGATGGGTACGCTATTGTCCACCATCAAGCGTTGCGGCATATAGCCAACCCGCAGCCCTTTGCGGCGCTGCACCTTGCCTTCGCTAGGCCGTATCAAACCTAAGGCGAGTTTGATCAGGCTGGTTTTGCCGCCGCCATTGGGGCCTACTACGGTAATGATTTCGTTGGCATGTAAGCTCAATTGGATCTGGTCGAGAATCAGCTTACCTTCAATGCGAAGGCTGACCGTCTGAAGCTCCAGCAAGGGAGAAGGGGCGAGAGACACGTTGCAGGCACCGGCGATACGCGAAATAATGCGCGATTCTACCTAATTTCCTGATTTCACCCTACAAAAATCATTGGGCTTGGCCCGCCTGGAGCTTGGAATGCTTGGTTTTACGCAGCAAAAACGCCTCGCAATGAGCGCCCGAAGTGCGGTTGCTCACCTGTGGTTTAGGAGTTTGATCACTGCGAGTGTGGTTCTTACAAGCGTTTTATTTGCCGAGGCAGCGGTTGCGGAACCCGAGCGCCCGCTGCAAGTAGTCGTTTCGACGCAGCCTTTGCTGCGCGTTATTCAGAGCGTTGCACCGACGGGAAGCGTGGAAGTGAATGTTTTGTTGCCGCGTGCTGCATCCCCGCACGATGCCACGCTGCGCCCGCGTCAACTGCAACAACTCGTGGATGCTGATTGGTTGATTTGGATGGGGCCGGTAGTAGAACCGTATTTGCAGACATGGATTCAGAAACGCCAAGGCCCAAGCCTTGATGTGACGACGTTAGAGGGTGTGATCAAGTTGCCGCCGAGAAAACCAATGGAGGGAGGCGATCCGCACGACCATGATTCTGAGGCTGGCCACCAACATTCTGGCACCGCAAATTTTGACGTCCACCTTTGGTGGTCGCGTGAGAATCTCCTGCTTGCCGCAGATGCGGTTGCGGAACGCTTGATTGCGCTACGACCGAATCTAAAGCCAGAAGTGCAGCAGAAGCGCGACCAGTTGCAAATCGCAATGCAGCAGCTCGCCACAGAATATCCGCAGGGTGGCACAAAAATTCAACCGTTTGCAGTATTTCACGACGGTTGGCAATATCTTGAACGCGATCTGGGGCAGAAAGCGCAAGCCGGATTCGTACTGGATGGTGAATTGGCCATGAGTTTGCGCCATTTGGCGAAGTTGAAGCAGCACTTTCGCACACATCCAGTTGCTTGCGTGCTCATAGAGCCGGGCATGAACACCGCGCTTGTTGGCAAGGTGCTGCCAGATACGCCTACGGTTCTGCTGGATCCTATGGGGTGGGATGTGCCAAGCGAGGGCATTGTGCCGATGTTGCGCCACGCTTACGAAAGCCTTGCGCGTTGTGGCCGCGCAGGGGCGAAGAACTAAGCGCTATTGCAAAAATTCCCGCAGGCGTTGCAGGAGCAGCGCCTTCATCGGGGCGGGAGATTTTTGCTGAACCCCCGCTTTGGCAGGATCACAATTATTCACCAAGCGTGAAAGCCAGAAGCGTAGCGCAGCAAACACCAGATATTCAGGCAGGGCTGCGATTTCGATTGCTTGCAGAGGGCGAATTTCTTGATAGCCGCTCAGCACGGCGGAATAACGCGCCTCATCCAGTGTGCCGTCATCGTGAATACACCAGTCGTTCATTACGATCGCGATGTCATACACAAACACATCGTTACAGGCATAGTAAAAGTCAATGATGCCGGTGAGCTGGTTGCCCTCAAATAGCGCGTTATCGTGGAATAAATCGCCGTGAGTAACACCGCGCGGAAGTTCTGGCCCCGCGATTTCACGCTTCTGCCAACGGGCAATCTCGCGCTGGAGCAGGGAGGTGTCGTTGGCGTCGAGCAGCGGCTGAACGCGCGCTGCGCTTTGTTTGCGCCACTCGCCGTTGAAATCGCCTTGCCGATGCAGTGAAAAGCCTTTGCTGGCTGCGTGAAGCTCTGCCAGCGCCTTTCCAATCGCGCGGCACTGGGCAATATTCGGTGTCTGAATATGTTTGCCAGGCAAACGCGGAACTACCATGCATGGCTTATTGTGCAGAAACTGAAGAAAATTTCCTTGATGATCCAAAAGCGGTGCAGGAACAGGCAGGTCCGCCTGTTGCAGGTGTGTTAGTAGGTTTGCAAAATAGGGCAAATCGCGTTCATTGACCGATTCGAACACGGTTAAAACCAGAGATCGGTTTGTGGTATTTGTTTCGAGAGAATCGCGATCGTTTTGCCCAGTATGCTGTGCAGCTTGGGCTACTTCGAGAAAATAGTTGGAGTTTTCAATGCCGCTGGTCGTGGCTTCTAGGCGCAGCAGTTTTAGATTTCCGTAACGAGCAAGGAAAGTGGTGACTTCATCGAACTGTAATTGCGTATATACAGACAAGACTCGAAGCTCCCAAAACGATTGTTGGCACCGATTGTTGAGACCTAGGATTACCAGGATTTAATGACCCACTGCGGCACTAGCATGCGATCACTGCTGTTCTGGATAAAATTGCCGTCGCCGTTCAAGTCCACAAGAAAATACGGCTTCCCGTGTTTTGGTACTACTTTTATTCCGTAGATCTTGCCGTCGATCTGGTGAATTTCGATGGTCTGATCAGCGTTTTGCACAATCGTTACTTTATCGCGCTTGCTTGGCACAATCGGTTGTTCGTCGGGCGTTTGTGGTTCGACGCGCGCATTCGAAAGCGTTGGAAGTGCGGCGAGGGTTGCAGCGATCAAAGCAATAAAAATGGGTTTCATTCGAGCGTATCCCTGAAAAAATTGTGAAGGTGAAACATGCGAGCGGTTGCTGTACTGCAAAGCTATAAAGCGCAACCAGCGCGTTTACCTGCATGTTGATCCCAACCCCATATTGTACCAACAGCCTTGGTGAAAGATAGCCGCCCACGTTGATGCTGTCATTGTTATCGTTATCTGTACCGCTGGAAATCTTACCCAATTCGGCCCGTGTAGGCGCTTTGCCGTTAGGTCTACATGGGGCTTGCTGAGGGCGGCTTAAACGGAGCCTTAATTGACGAATTTGACGAATTAGAATATAGTATCGTCATTCTCGCAACAGCGGAGGTCGTGATGCCAGCGCCCATGCTCAGCTACCCCACCGCCCTCGATGAGGTGGGTAGCACCCTTTCTGTTCCCGTAGCCATGCCCGAGGACATTGATCCTGCGGTCGTGTCCTCGTTTGTCCAAGCTTTGGAGAAGGCTCTGGTAGTGATGGCGCACGCCCGTCAAGGCGAGGTGATTGCCCGCGCGGACCAGCTCGCCGAACTTGCCTCCGGCTTGCTGGAGCCGAGCACAGAGCTGCTCGCCGATCGCGTCAATCGCATGAACACTCTCCGTCAGGTCTTCGCCGATGGCGATTGGTTGAGTGCGGAGCAACTCAATGTGCTGCAGGACAAGCCCCCAAAGAATAAGTCGCAGCCGGCAAGCGACTGGAAACGGCGCGGCAGGGTCTTTGCCGTGAGCCATGGCTCGCGCGAGTATTACCCGCGCTACCAGTTCGATGCCATGTACGAGCCGCTTCCCATTATCCGGGAAGTGCTGGCGGCTTTTGGTGAGGTGGCGGATCCTTGGGTGCTCGCGGCTTGGTTCCACTATCCGAACGGGTGGCTCGCGGGCGTCGATGGTGCTCCGCTGGCTCCAAAGGATGCGTTGAACAGAGGTGAGGACGTTGTGCGGGCGGCTGCCAAGCGCCAAGGCAGCTACCTCGCATGACCGCGCCGGCCGATGGCGCGCTGCAGGCTCCTCGGGCGAGCGAGGATTTCGAGGTTCGCGAGCTCCAGCACGGTGAGGTGGCCGAGTGGTTCCACGTCTACTGCACGCGCAACTACCCGGACACCAACGCTCGCACCTTCGCGCAGGGCTGGGGCGACACGCGCTTCGCGCCCATTCAGGAGGTGGACGGGACAGCGGTGCACACCTATTACGTCGCCAGCACGCCCGAGGCGGCCTACATGGAGTCGGTACTACACGATGTGCCGCTGGCTCCGGCCGGTATGTTCGAGGTGGCCTCTCTGCGGTACTTTCACCTAGTGCGGCTGCGCTTGCCGCCGGTGCTACGCTATGTCAGCTTCCACACGCCGTTCCTGCCCCAGTTGGGCATCACGCGGGCGCAGCTCATCGACAGTCCGCCGGCGTTCTACGATTCAACACGCAAGTGGTCGCAGGCTGCCTGTCTGCAGTGCGCCGACGCGCAAGCTGTGGGTTACGGCTCCAAGCGCGACGACGCGGCGCGTTGCCTTCTGCTGTTCGGGCAGCGATTGCCAGATCCGCCCTTTGAGGTGCTTGGGGAAGAACCCTTGGCCTTGGGCCCCAGACGCGATGAGCTGCTCCGGCTGGTGAGGGCTCTCAAGTTGCATGAGGTTTGAGCTGTTGCACTTCAAAGCTATTGCACTTCAAAACTATAAAGAATATCTAGCGCGTTTTCAGCGCCGCTCAATGCCTCCAAAAAGATTTTTTGAGTCAGGCGATAGCGTAAGGTCAAAGTATTGACCGGCGTATTGAGCCCAACACCATATTGCACGAACAACCTTGGTGAAAGATAGCCGCCTACGTTGATACTGTCATTGTTATCGTTGTCGGTGCTGGTGGAAATCTCAAAGTCATCAATGCCCACTTTGCTGGCAAGATCGCGGGTATAGTCACCCGTACCGTATAAGCCGAGGGTGAGAAGCGCTTGGTTCATGGCAAAACTGCCGGTAGAGCCGCTGCTTTCGCGGGAACGGCCCAGCACGATGTAGCTCAAAATGTCCTGTTCCGGCATGGCGGGTGTTGAAAATAGGCTGGATTCGGGTTGCTGTGGTGTGCCGGTAATGTTGATGCCCGCCGTGACGGTGGTGCCTTCTGGAGTGAGGATTTCCCGCACTGCGGTGATGGACAGCACAGGGTTGTCGACGGGGCCATTGAAGAGGATTTGGCCTTTGGTAATCTTCAGCTTTTGCCCGTAACCGGTATAGGTGCCTTCGCTGATATTGATGACGCCGTGGCCTTCGGGGTCGTTGGGCTCAATACGCTGGATTCCGACCACGCCGTTCATTCTTACGTCAGCGCCAAAGCCTTCGAGTTTGATCAGGTCAGAGATTTGAACACCGACGTTTACGTCAACGTTTAACGCGCGCTCCGGTTCGAGGGATTTTCGGGAGTCGGTATACAACGCATCTTTTGAAACATCGACCGAGTTTTCCGGCAATTTTACGATCCGGATAAACCCCTCTTTTAAGTGGACAAGGCCGCCCAGCGTCAACCGCTCGCCATCGCTTGCAAGCGTGAGATTGGTATCTGCACGTAGATTAATATCGCTCCCTTGTTTTACTAATAGTTGCTGGCCTTGAAAGCTTGAGTGGGTCAGCAGCTTGCCGCTGCTCCAGTCAGCAGTGGACTTCAGCGTTGCTTGGCTGTCTTTCCCTGCGCGCATTTCTGCATCCACGCGTGCGCTTTGTTGGGTAAAATGTGCGCGTGCTGCAATGCCTGTAAAACTGATGGGCAGGGCTGCACTACTGAACCTACCTTCGGAGAGCTGAAGATCCCCTTCGATCGCAGGCAAGGCAAGGCGCCCGCCAATTGTAAAGCGGCCGTTTATTTGGCCATCAAGTTTATCTGCTTCAGTAACGAATGAACGCAGAGGCGCGAGATCTACTTGCTGAATGTCGATATGGCCGACCAGCGCCCGCTCGTTGTGGAGGTCTGCTCTGAGTTCACCTTGGACTTTACCGCCTTGCTCGCCCAACAGGGATAGTTTGGCAGTGAGCGCATCGCCGGTAAGTGCGGCATCAATATTTGCCTGTACGGTGGGGGGCGTATCGTCGCCCGCAAGTGGCGCTGTTGTGGTCAATGTGGCGCCAAGGCGTGCTTCGCCGTGAAGTTCTCCGTTACGGTGATAGAAATGTGCCTGCCCCTCAAAAGGCCCGTCAATCAGCGCGCTATCGTCAAGTGCAAGGGCAAGCCAAGGGCTAACGTTGCCGTGCGCATCCAGCGTTAGGTCAAGGCCGCCCTTGAGTGCGTAGTAACCCTTGCCGCAGAGTACGCTTTGCGTGCTGCTTAAGCAGCCTTGTGAGAACGTGAACTCCCCGCTCGTTTGTGACCAGTGGGCAACAAGCGGCGTGCTCAACTGCCAGTGAAGCCCGCGATCATCTTGAGCTGCGCCGCGCAGTTCGGCGCTCTCGCCGCGCAGCGATAAGTGCAAATCCAAAGCCTCTAGCCCCCATTGGGCGTCGCGATCGCCCAGCGTGGTCGAGAGCAGCTGAAGCTCGCCGCTAAGGTCTGGCCAGCCACGCTGAATTGTGCCGGAAACCGCTCCAGAGAACGTGCCTTCACGCAGCGTGATGGCGTCTACCCAAGGCGCTGCCCAGCGGATGGGGATGGGGTCGGTTTGCAAGGAGATGGTTTGCGTTTGCGGCTGTTCATAGTTGGGAATCTGAATGCTGAACTGGCTTTTGGTGGCAGGGTTCCAGTGGATCTGCGCCTCTGCGTCGATCCGCTTCTGGCGGAGCTGGCCTTTGAGCTGGATGTGATTTGCGTCTAGGGATGGCGTGATCGGCTTACCTGCAAGCTCGTTCAGATGGATTTGCTCGCCGTTGAGTTGCCACTGGGCTTGTGAGATGCCTCGACTTCCCAACGTTGCGTCTGCGTTGCCGGTCCAGCGTCCTGCCTTGCCGTTCAGCCAAGATGTATTTTTGGGGCTGACAGGTAACGATGATAGTAAGTGGATCAAAAAATCGGGATCGAACTGTTGAGCGCGCAGGGCCACGGTGCCGGAATCATTTGCAGGGCGCCATTTTGCGTCGATACAAAGCGCTTCGGATGGGTTTGTGCGGGCGAGTGGCTTTGATGGAGACGGCGATGGTAGCTGCGATGGTTGCTTTGAAACCGGAACAGCTTGCAGGCAGGTGGCTTCAAGAGTGAGCGCATTTTCCTCTTTTGCATAGACGAGCATTGCCGGCGGGTTGATGCGTAGGCTAGAACCGTCTTTGCTCACTTGTGTGCCCGCAAAAGAGCCGCGCCAGTGTTCGTCGATCCATGCACCGGCAATTTTTGCTTGGGCTTGATAGCCGTTCCACTGCGCGGTGGCATTAAGCTCGTGCTTTTCCAGAGTGCCATGAAGTTGAAGCTTGCTTTCTCGCAGTTGCTCACCCTGAAGGACAAGATTCTTACTTGCGAGAGTAAGCGCAACTTCCGGCGCGTTGAGTGCGCCCGTCAATTTCAATTGGCCTTCTGCGCCGCCCGCTAATGTGGGCAAAAGTTCCTGCAGGGCGGGGAGCTGGAGTGTTCCATTAAAATCCCAAGTGCTCGCCAATTTTCCGGAAAATAAAGCGCGGTTGCTGCCTACGCGCGCGGAAAATTCGCGCACGTCCAAGCTGTCTGCCGTATGTGTCAAATCGGTGGCGAGCTGTATTGGGTGGTTCTGCCAGGTACCGCTTGTTTCACGAATTTCAACGTGATTCCGAAAAGGAAGATCCAAAAACCACTCGCCGGTGACGTGCGCCTTAGCATTGACGTTAGACTGGACATCCGGGATCCACGTCGCGGCGTCAATTTGGGAGAATTCGCTTTCAACATCCCAAAACAACTTTGGATACCACGTAAACTTCCCCGCAAGCTGCGCTCGCTGGTCGCCAACTGCGAGATCAACGGTGCCGTTATCAAGGCCGAAAAAATCTCCGTCGGTGATGATTTTGGCTTCTACATCGGGCGTTTCCGGTATGCCGCCGACGGTGGTTGTGCCTTCCACATGCCAGCGGTTTATATGGCCGCTAATGGCAGCAACGGTCCTGCCGAGCGTGATTGGCACCTCGTCTACCAGTTGAATGGGCGCGTTCTGCTTCAGTTGAGCGTTTACCGGCCAGCCTGTCTCTCGGAACGACGCGCCAATAGTAGCTTCCGCTTCGACCAAGCCGTGGGTGACCGCCTCAATTTTGGGAGAAAGCGCACTCCCGCGTATTTCTGCCCCAATGTCTAGATCAGGCAGATCCGCGCCGAAATCCAGCTTTACTTGGGTGCTCAAGCTGGCGGCTGTCTCGCCACGAAGATCCAAGCTGCCATTTACTGCCGCATGAATCGTAAGCCCCGAAAACTCAATGCGCGTATGTGCATCGTCTAAAAAAATCACATCGCCTTCATTGCGGAAACGCAGCAAGCCATCGCGAATCGCCCAAGAATCCTCACCGTCCAGAAACTTCAACTCTTGAAGGCTAGCTTCTTGTACATCGACCCGAATCGGTAAATGAATAGGCGGCAGGGAAATGGCTGGAAAATCAAAATCGGGCGCATCATCGCTCGCCGGCGAAAATTCAAGAGTCGTCTTACCGATGGCAAGTCGTTCAACACAAAGATCCATTTTCAACAGGCATCGCGGTGAAAGGTCGAGCGCAAGCTGATCCAAATTTAGCTGAAGATTGCTGTCTACATAGCGAAGGTTGTGCAGCGTAAAACCCGTCAAAATACTGCCGCTAGCGTCCTCTACGGTAAGGTTGGGAAGTGCGCTCAGGCCAGAATGCAATAGCACGCGCAAACCTGCATTTGAAAACAGCAAAAACGCGGTCAGCAAAAGCGGTACAACGGCCAGCACCAGCAAACTCCGCCACCCAAAACGAAATAGCCGTGCGATCATAATGGCGGCCCCATAAAGATATGAAATTCGTACCCCTTGTTGTTGTCGTCCACCCGTTTGGCAATGTCCAAGCGAATATTGCCCACTGGCGATAGCCAGCGAATCCCTGTGCCGATGCCGGTATGATAAGGCTCATCGCTGTTATTAAAAGCGCGGCCACGATCTACAAATAGCGCCCACTGCCAGCGATCCAGAAATCGGTAAAGATATTCGGTGCTTGCTAGACTCAAATAACGCGCACCTTGAGTGTTGTTGTTCGCGTCTTTCGGGCTAAGCGTTTGATAGCCGTAGCCGCGAATACTTTGATCGCCCCCTGCGAAAAAACGCCGCGTATAAGGCACCTTGAAAAATTCATCTGCGTCGATATATCCACCTTCAACCTTGAGCAGAACCTGCTGCCGCTCGCTAACAGGAACCAGCCATTTCGCCAAGCCATGTACGCGGTAGAAGCGCGTATCTGCGCCCAGCGTTGGATTTGAATATTCGGTTTCAAAGAGATAGCGGTGGCCTTCACGAATAATCGGAGTTCCACGCAGCACCAATTGCGAGAATGCAAACCCAGGCGTTACAAAAAAACGGTTGGAAATGCCTTCGGTTTTATTCTCTTGGGTCAGCGTAACGTATAGATTGCGAACCCACAGGTTTTCAAATTCGTGGTTGTGCGAGAACGTGAATGACGTCGTCTGTACCTGCGTATCGCCGATGAGTTCGTCGATATAGCTGGCTTGCCCGAGATAGTAGTTTTTGAGTGGATGGCCGTCGGGAATCTTGTATTCAAATTCCATCGACTTTTGGCGTTCGGTGAGCTGCAATGTGGCGCCTGTAGAGTGCCCATAATCATTAATTACAGGCTTGTTCCACTGAAAGCGGCTGCGCGCGCCGCTATCGGTTCCATAGCCTAAGCCCACGTTAAAGTGATGAGCACGATCGTCGATTAAATTCACAATAATCGGTACCTTGCGATCGACGATCTGATCACGATCCGCCTTGACGTTTAAATCCTTGAAAAAACCGCAGTCTAAGAGCGATTTGTAGAGCTCGGTGACTTTCGACTCCTGATAAGGGTCGCCAGGCTTAAAGCGCAAAAACTGATGCAGGCGCGCTTGTTCGATGCGCGTGCCCTGCATAACGACTTCACCAAAATGATAGCGCTGCACTGTATCCAACGTAAGTCGCATTCGCGCAGAGTGCTTATCTCGGTTGATGCGTAATTCGCTGCGCGTCCAGTGCGCGTCAAAATAGCCCTGCTGTATGCTGAATTCGCGCAAGCCCCGCTTAAAATCATCGTATTTTGCGTGGTTCAGAACATCGCCCCGCTTGGGTGCTTCACGAGCAATCCAACGTTGCAAAAGATGGTTGGATTCACCCTCCCCAGTAAGTACAACGTCTGGCTTTAGCCACGTCACTGCCTTGCCGGGGGTAATGCGAACCTTGATTTCCTTTGCGCCTTTCTCAATGCCCGACACCTTGATTTCTGCGTCGTAATAGCCAAGCGCATTGAGGGCGGCGTTGGTTGATGTCAGCACATTGGTTTCTAGGCGGCGGGGCTGTAGTAGGTCGCGGGTGTCTAAGTCGCTGAGGTGGAGCTTAACATTCTGACGGAGCGCTTGCGTGCCGCCACTGACGTTTACGTCTAGCGGTGCGGCATAGACCCACCCCGCGGCCAGTGTAAGCAGGAGGGCGGCAAGCCAACGCGTGCACAAGAAGCCAGTAGTAAAGGTGCGCGTCCACACGTACCCTGTTGTCGAAAAACGGGCGTGCTTCTTGGTTGAGGCGCAGCGGGTCGAGGCGCAGCGCGCTTTGGTCGAGGGGCAAGAGTGCGCTATGGTTGAGGGGAAGGCAAAACGCATGGACATCTCAAAACAAAAGCTAGGCAAGCGTCGGCGGTTGGGTCGCAACGCGGAAGGCTCGTTCAGCAAAACGCGTGATTGTACAGTAGTTAACGCTTGCAATCACCGATTTGGGAATTACTTCCAAGGCCGTACCATCATAAACCGATTGACAAGCACCCCTAAATGATTTTGTCTGCAGTGTTTTTCAGAGTGGTGCCATCATGTGTTCGGAAATCGCGCAAACATTTAAAGAAACCTTCACCGACTTAAACGACCCCCACAGTGATCGCAACAAGACCTACCCGATGGAGGAAATCTTGTTTGTGGTGCTATGCGGCTCCATCTGCGGCGCAGAAAGCTGGCGCGATTTTGTCGATTACGGGAATGCGAAAATTGAATTTTTGCGCAGTCATTCTCCTTTTGAGGCGGGAATTCCTTGCAAGAATACCTTTGCGCGATTGTTTAGCGTCATGGATCCGCAGGCATTCAAGAGCTGTTTCATAGACTGGGTGAAAATCTTGCCGCCATGCCTGGGCGACGATATCACCATTGATGGAAAGACCCTGTGCAACAGTGCCAATGCCAGCGAAGGCGCGCCGGCCATCCATATGGTGACAGCATTTGCCACCGAAGCAAGGCTTGGGCGCACTGGCGAGTAGAAAACAACGTTCATTGGGCGCTGGACGTCATCTTCAACGAAGATCAGTCGTGCGTTTGTAAAGACCATGCACCGGAGAACATGGCCATGGTGCGACACATGGTTCTGAACATGCTCAACACAGCCAAAAAGCAGTTCAAGGGCGTGAGCTTAAAGGCACTACGCAAGACTGCTGGCTGGAATGATGCTGCTCTTCAGCGTATTTTGCAGAACAGTTTTTGAGCATAGGGCAGCCCTAGGCTTTGCGCGCCTGATGGGATGCGCTTCTCAAGATTACATTTCGTAACAGACGGCCGTCTGCCAGCGATGTACCCTGCCTAAGCTAACGTCAGGAAGTAAAAATAAAAAACACCCCAAGGATGAAACACGTGAAAATGCCACAGCCCACAGCCCACAGCCCACAGCCCACAGCCCACAGCCCACAGCCCACAGCCCACAGCCCACAGCCCACGGTTTTTAATTAGCCGCCTCAGCCTTGCCGTGTCTGCCGCACTGCTTCTCGGCCATTCCGGCCTTTTGAATGCGGCCTGCAACGTCTCGAACGCCAAGGTTCATCGCGATATCGATATCAGTGCTTGTATCCAGATTTGCGATGCGGGCATTCCCAGCAATGGCTTTGTGTGCACCCACTCTGAGCGTAAAAACTACTGTCTTGCTGAGTGCGCGGGCGCTACCGCTCAGTGCCCCAAAGGCAACCCCATTGATATCCTCACCGGCGCAAAGATGCAGCAAGAAGTGGATTATTCCACCGGTGGCGATTTTCCGCTGGAGATCCGGCGCAGCTATAACAGCCTCTCCTCCGAGATCAGTCCCGAGTTTGGCGCTAAATGGGCAGGCTTTGGCGAGGCTAAAATCGTAAGCTACCTAGATGCTGGCAAGCGTTATGCCGTTGTACAGCGGCCGACCGGCGAAACTTGGAAATACGTCTGGAGCGGTGAAGACGGCACGACCCAGCCCACTCAAAGTGGCAGCGGCAATGCGTTGACAGCCATGGAGTACGACGCTGAGCGTGATATTTACGAACTCTCCTTGAGTGATGGTTCAGTAGAATATTATCATTTCAAACAGAGCGAACTCGACAGTAACAAGCGATTCGAGTCGAAACTCTGGTGGAAGGAAGACGCAGCCTTTCGAAAACACACCTACGTTTATAACGCCACAGGTCAACTGGCCTCCGTTGCGGATGATTTTGGTAACGCTCTCGGATTTGCCTACTATCCGGATGGAAAAATTCAAGCGATCACCGCGCCGGGCGATAAAACCTTCTCGTACGAATACAAAATCGCGTCGGTAGTAGACAAGGTGACGTCGGTCGTCACGGAAGTGGACATTTTATCCAAGGTCTGCTTTTCTGGCGCAAGCGGCGCAGAAAGCAGCTGCAAGGAATACCTCTACGAAGACACTCGGTTTCCCTTGGCCCTGACCGGAATTGTGGATGAAAACGGTAACCGCTTTGCGACCTTTACCTATAACAGCCAAGGGCTTGCCGTCTCCACCGAGCATGCCGGGGGCGCTGATCGGATGGAGGTGCTGGAATACCGGTATGGAAGCGGCACTTTTTCGCCGACCTCCCTCTATACGCCCTTGAGCCTAGGGGATCGGGTCGTTCGCCTGAAAAACGCCAACGGGCTCGAAACGGAATATCGCTTTGGTTACAGCGGCCCAGAAGGCGGGTTTAACGCCCAGCTCAAGTCCGTCACCGGCGATGCTACGCTCAACTGCGGTGCCACCAACAGCACCTATAGTTACGACGCAAAAGGCTTCCAGGACAAAATTACCGATGGTCGCGGATTTGTGACCGACCTTGATCATAACGCCAAGGGTCAGGAAATCCGCCGGACCGAAGCGCTCGGCCAGCCCGAACAGCGCACAACGGAAACCGACTGGTATCCCGGCGGCACCATCAAGGAAATCCGCGCACCGAGTAAAACCACACGCTTTACGTACACTCAAGGTAACGGCCTTGGCAGGCTCGCAAGCCGTACCGAAATCGACACGACCACTCACAGTGCGCCCTATGCAACGCAAGGACTCAGCCGCACGTGGAGTTATTCGTACACCTACCATGATGCGCCTGCCAACCTGAAGGTTGCCACCGTAACGGTCGATGGGCCGCGCACGGATGTAAACGACATCACGGTTCAACACGTCAATCCAGCAGGCCGAATCTATCGGGTTGAACAGCAGAACGGTACTGGTGCGCCGCTGGTGAATGAAGTTACCGAATTCTCTGCCGAGGGCCTCCCCAAAACGATCGTCGATCCTAATGGAACCGTGACTCAGCTAGCCTACACCCCGCGCGGCTGGCTTAAAAGCCGCACTGTCGTCACGCCCCAAGGCAATGTTACCACTACCTACGCTTACGACCTAGTCGGGCAAGTGACGCAAGTTACTTTACCCACCGGCACTCAACTGAATTATCAGTACGATGCCGCGCATCGCCTGCAATCCATCTCCACACAAGATAACGAGCGTATTGAATACGAGCTCACCGCTCAAGGCGCCCATCGTATCGAACGCATCCTCTCCAGCAGCGGCAGCTTGCGCAGACTCGTCCATCAGGAATTTGACGATCTGGGACGGCTCTGGAAAAGCTTCGGTGTTCAGGATCAAGTACTTGAAACCAACCAATACGACGAAAACGGCAACCTCGTTCGGATCACCGATGCCTATCAGCAACCCATTCTCCGCGCCTTCGATGGGCTCAACCGCCTACGCACTCAAACCGAGCGCGATACCGGTGCGACCCAGTACGAATATAACGCGCAAGATCAGCTTGTCTCGATCACCGATCCCAACGGCTTAACCACCACATGGGTAGTAGATGGCTTTGGCCGAAAAATCCAAGAAACCAGCCCAGATCGCGGCACTACAGTGTATCGCTACGATCTGGCCGATAACCTGATCCAGAAAACCGACGCCCGCAACAGCGTTACAAAATACAGCTATGACGCCCTCAATCGCCTGACCGAAATTCAATATCCGGCCAGTGCGCAAGACAACGTCGGCCTAAAATACGACGAAACCAGCCTTCCAACGGCAAATGGTTCCATTGCCAACAAAGGAAAAGGCCGCTTAACTTCAGCAATCGTTGCCAACGGCGATAAAATCCAATGGGCCTACGATGCGCTTGGTAATATCACGAATGACGTGAGGGTGCAGGCAGGCAAAACCTTCCAAGCCACCTACACGTATAACGTCGCAGGCCAGCTTGCAACGCTCACCTACCCCAGCGGACGAGAGCTTAGCTATGGCTACGACAATAAAGGACGCATCCACCAACTCCGCAGCCGCGAAAACAGCAGTAAAAGCTGGACGACCCTCGCAAATAACCTAAGCTACGAACCCTTCGGCCCCCTTACCGGATTTACTTGGGGCAATGGCCTAACGGAAACTCTCAGCTACGACACCCACTACCAGCCGGAAACCATCCAGACCCGTTCAGGCAGCAGCGACGTTCGCAACCTGCAATACGGCTTTAACCTCGCCAACGAACTGGATCACCTGACCGATGCAAAAACCCCAGCTCGCAGCCAACTGTTCAGCTACGATCCCAACGGGCGCTTAAACCAAGCGCAAGGCCAATACGGCATCCTAGCGTATCAGTACGACTTGACCGGCAACCGCGTATCGCAAGCGCAAACCAACGCAAGCGACGGCCAAAACTTTACCGAAAGCTACCAATATCCGGCCAACACCCACCGCCTCACCCAAGTGAACGCCAGTGGGCAGGGCGGCCAAAACCGTAGCTTCCAGTACAGCGCCGCCGGTAACCTCACGCAAGATGAGAGTTATACCTACGTTTATAACGATGCGAATCGCCTCACCAAAATCTTCAGCGGCCCTGCCATTGTCGCAGAATATCGTTACAACCACCTAGGCGAGCGGGTCTCTAAAACCGCCGACGGAAAAACCATACAATTTATCTATGGCGCCAATCACCAACTGCTGGCCGAACATCATCAGGATGGCACGCCGATTCGCGATTATGTTTATCTCGGAAATAAATTACTGGCAATGGTGGATGCCGATACTACAACTAATCCAGACACAGGCACAAAAGCCGATCTTGCGATTACCTTGAAAGGCGCCACCGGAAATTCCGTGAAACAGCCGGATGGTCGTTATCAGGTCACGTACAAGGTCAATGTCCAGAACGCCGGTGGCAGCGCTGCTGAAAATGTCGTGCTCACCAATACCTTCCCTGCAACAGATGTGAACTTGGTGAGCTACACGGCCAGCCAAGGCACTTGCACCGAAGACGCCGGCAGTTGTGATCTCGGCACCATCAGCGCGGGCCAAACCGCAACGGTGACCCTGATTGCCAACAAAGGGAAAAAAGCCAAAGAAAACTTCAGTGCGAGCGTTACAACCAGCTCTGAAGAAAGCAACACCGATAACAACAGCGCAACGGCTGCGTTTGGTGGCGCCTTCGGCCTCTGGATAATGGCCTTCCTCGCTGCTATGCTGGGCTTGCGTAGCCTTACTGCCAAACGTGCGCTCAACCGTAAAAACACGATCAGTACAGCGTGCTTGTTACTCTGCGGCCTGAGCCTGATGGGCGCTAACACCAGCCAAGCCGAGCAGATTTATTACGTCCACAGCGATCACTTAAACACGCCGACGCTGGTCACGGATTCAAATAAAACCGTGGTCTGGGAAGGAGTGAGAAAGCCGTTTGGGGAGACGGAGGAGGTTGTTAACTCGGTACGCCAGCCGATACGGTTTCCCGGGCAGTATTTTGATGGGGAGACGGGTTTAGCGTACAACTTGATGCGGGATTATGATGCACGGGTGGGGCGGTACGTGCAGAGTGATCCGATTGGGCTTGCAGGAGGTATGAGCGTTTATGGGTATGCCTACCAAAATTCCGTTATGTATTACGATCCTGACGGACGGAATGTGATCGCCTTGCCTGGTCTTGGCCTAGGGTTGGGTCTCGGCTTCCTTTATTGCGCTATTACTCCTTCGTGTTCCTCCGCATGGGGGGAATTGGCTGAACGTATCGGTGATGGCGCTTCTGATTTACAGCAAGATATTGAATATGGCGCTAACTGGGCACAATACCACAGCAGATGTGATGAACCTGAGCCTCCATATTTCTTAAATCCATGTGACAAAGCGAGATGGAAGCTGCGTAGGGCTCAAGATTGTAAGAAGTTGAGACAAGAAATGACTGATAAATGGTTTGGCGGCGTGGCAGATCAGAGCCATATGGATCATATGGCGCAATTAGATAACCAAATTGCGAATGCAGTACGCGCAGTAAAAGCGAATTGCTGCAAAGAATAAGGAGGTAGATGTGAAAAGTGTGGAGGAGTGGATCTCTTTTGTTTTTGATCGCCCCCCTTCAGATATTCGAGCTGAATGGTTCCATGCCGATGATTTTGTCGAGCCTGACATAGAAAAGTCATTATTATGTAGTCATGTCAGCAAGGTGTTTGGAAATATAAATAAGCTGATGAATGTGTATTCTGATGTTCAGTTGGCAAATGGGCTTAATTACATAATAAGCCCATTTGCAAGCAGCACTGCTTATGCGCTACTTGATCAATCCGTTCCGGAAGTGGATAGGTTGAGTGCTATTTCTTCAATGAAGAATGTTTTTGTCGATTTATTTGAAAAAAAATGCAATTCAAGCTCGGCGCATCTAAATTTTATTTGTCATATGTGGTGGGACATGTTCCCGCGTCACGGCGTTCCTTTTAAGTCTTTTCTAAAAATGACTGATGAATTAGTGCTTTCCTTAATGGAGGATTTGCTTCATTTGGAAAATCCAGAATGCAAAAAGTCAGGTTTACACGGTTTGGGGCACTGGTATTTTGGATATCCTGATACTGTAGCGGAAATAATAGAGAGAAACATTGTCTGCATGCCTGGCGAGCTAAAGGAATATGCGAGAAAAGCGAAGCATGGAGAAATGCAGTAAAAGTACGAGCATATAGGGGGCGTATCAAAACAATTTAGGGAAGTAAAAACGGCTGGTTCGCGCAAGCGTCCCAGCCGTTTTCGTTTTCGCAGTCAGCAAACTGCGTTCCCCTTATGCTCACGCTTGCTGTTGGATTCATCGTGACCTTCCGGCAAGCAAGTCTGACAACTAGGGAATAGTAGCGTCCAATTCGCTCTCCACTACCTTCCAATAGGAGAGACTTATGTCAGATGTTACTCAACGAGCGATCCCCGATTTACTCACCCCGGTTGTTGAAGCTTTCAACCAATGGCGAGGACACGGTCGGCGCGGCAGAATTCCCAACGATTTGTGGGATCAAGCGACAGCGCTTGTCGATCATTATCCTCGGACGGTCATTACGGAAGCGTTGTGCGTGAGTGTCGATGCGCTTGAGCAGCAATGCATTAAGCGTAACCTTCCGGCAAGCAAGACTTGACAGTAGCATTCGCGTGATTTTTGATCTAATACCAGATTGGTCGCTATCCGTTCCTGTGAGCTAACGATCAACGTTATTTTTAATCCACCCCCTTGTTTTCCTGAGGTAATTTGTCAGAATCTACGCCAGTCTCCCTTATCAATGGCGCTCCATGATTCCGATGGCAAATACACCGACCGCACGCTCCCTCGAAATGATGGACGAAACCGAAATGGAACGGTTGATCGTGCAGCTTGAGCAAGACGCACTTTCCACCGATGAGAAAGCGCGCATCATCCGAGTGCTGAGAAGTTATTATTTTGCGGCGAGATTGCTGAAGGAAGCAGGCACCAAGCTCAAAACGATACGCGATTTTTTTTCGGAGGGCGCCCAAAAACAAAGGCGCCCCTAATCGAGCCATCGTCTACCGTCCCCGAATTGGCACCGGTGGACACCACTGCGAGCCGCGAGCGGCCCCTTACTACGGTACCCGAACGCTCAACGCGCACGTTATTCAATGCCAATCCGCGAGAGGGGCATGGTCGACTTTCGGCGCAGGATTATGTTGGCGCAGAGCGCCGTGAGTGCAGCCACGCCCACTTGGCGGCAGGGCAACGCTGCCCCGCCTGCGGACACGGTTCATTGTATCGGGAACCGAATAAGCATCAGGTTGAACTCATCGGCCATGCACCCATCTCCGCGATCTGTTGGCAGGTCGAGGTCTTGCGTTGCTCGGCGTGCAAAACCATTTTCAATGCACGAAATCCGTGTGCGAAATATCAGCCTTCGGTCAAGACCAGCATTGTATTGGCTCGTTATTACCTGGGGTTACCGTATCATCGTTTGGACGCGTTTCAACAGCTCGTGGGCGTGCCCTTGCCCGATGCCACCCAATGGGAATTGGCAGAATCCCTGTTTAGCGATGTTTTGCCGGTGATCGAGGTGTTGATCAAGGCGGCGGCGCAGGCCACCCTGATCGGGCTTGACGACACGCAGGGGCGCATCCTGACCTTGCTGGCAGAGAACAAACATCTTCCGGCGGACGCACGTCACGGCATTCACAGCACCGGATTTGTCACCGTCGGCGCACATACCATCATTCTATTTTTCACTTCCCGAGCGCATGCCGGTGAGAATCTTGACAAGCTTCTGGATCTGCGTCGCCCCAGTATGGAAAAGCCCACGCAAATGAGCGATGCGTCGGCTAACAACGGCGCCAAGCGGCACAGGGATGCCACCGAGGTGACTCATTGCAATGCGCACGCGGTCCGTAAATTCAAGGAGATTCAAGCGAATTTCCCGGCGCCCTGCGACTTTGTTCTGGAGACATTGTCGGCGGTATTTGCTCACGATGCCTTCGCCCGCGAGCAGAGGATGAATCCCGAAGCACGGCGTGATTATCATGCAGAACACAGCGGCCCTTTATTGGCCGATCTGAAAGCGTGGATGGAAATGCAATTTCGGGAGCATCGTGAAGAACCCAACAGTGACTTGGGGCAGGCAATGAATTACATGCTGAAACGCTGGGAGCGATTTACCCGATTTTTAACACGACCCGGCGTACCACTGGACAACAATTTCGTCGAGCGGGCGTTGAAGAGGCTGATCTTTCAGCGCAAGAACAGTCTGTTCTTTGCCAATGAACGATCGGCTTATGTAGGCTGTGCGTTAACGAGCCTGATCATGACTGCGGTAGAAGCCGGGGTGAATGTCTTCGAGTATTTGAATGTCTTGCAGGAAAACCGCTTTTGGGTAGGACGAGAGCCCGAGCGCTGGTTGCCGTGGAATTATCAGCAGGCGTTACCTCGCCGAGAGGCCGCTTAAGCGACACGTTTCCAGTCAGAGGGCAGCATCGTGAGATCTGGGTTGCCATTCCAGAGCAGAAGTTGAAGCTGTCGGTGCGTCAGCGGACAGACGTTCTCGTCCGAGCGCGGCCACCACTGCAGCTTGCCTTGCGAAAGGCGTTTCGTGCACAACCAGAACCCCTGCCCGTCGTAGCTTAAAATTCTTAGCGCGGTGCGTGCCCGGTTGCGAAACACGTACAGCGCGCCACTGAATGGATCTTGCTCAAGATGGCGCCGGCAACGTTGCGCCAGCCCATCGATACCGGCACGAAAATCGGCAGGCTCCACCGCCAGAAAGATGCGGGATTGCGGCGTGAGTTGCAGCATACTTAACTCCGCAGGAACTGCGTCAGACATTGCAGGGCCAGATGAGGGTCAGCGCCCTGCAAGTGCAACGTTGTTCCGTCCTGCCGCGAAAACTCAATTTGCAGGGATGAGCGATAAACCGCTGACTCTGGCGGTGGAATCACTTCTACAAACGCTGATGCATGCGGATGGCGGCTACGTCGCCCCGCTTAATGCATTGCTGCTCAAGCGCATCGACACTCACGCACAACGCTTCCGTAATGACCGTCCGAGGATAATGATCGACAAGCGCTGTCGCTTGATCCCACAAATCGTTGGGAATTCTGCCACGCCGACCGTGTCCTCGCCATTGGTTGAAAGCTTCAACAACCGGGGTGAGTAAATCGGGAATCGCTTGGTGAGTAGCGTCTGCCATAAGTCTCTCCTATTGGAAGGTAGTGGAGAGCGAATTGGACGCTACTATTCCCTAGTTGTCAGACTTGCTTGCCGGAAGGTCACGTTGGATTCATCGGCTTTGATGTTCTGCCGCTTGTGTGCGACGGCAAGGCCTCCCACCAGAAAACAATGCCATGTTAAGATATATGGCATTGACCATGCTCAGCACGGCAAGAAAGTAGTTCAAGGGTACGAGCTTAAAGGCGCTGCGCAAAACCGCCAGCTGGAACGATGCTGCACTCCAGCGTATCTTGCAGAACGCTTTTTGAACATGGGACAGCCCTGATTACTTCAACGACCTGTGAGCATTTTCACGAATCAGATTCTGAGGCGTATTACTGTGGCAGACCTGCAAAAGTTCAAAATAGGGAAATTCGAGCGCAAAGGTTTGGAGACATTGCTTTCGAGCAAGCGTGTGACGGGGGCGCGTCTGTGGATGGAGCACCAATTTTTAGCGCAGGTCAATCGCCTGCCTCACGCGATGCTGTATCGCCTGATGGGAGGCCGCCCAGAAACCTTGGGTACGCGCACCTTGGGCGCAGAAATGCAGGCCATCGCGTTTACTTCGCGGCGGATGAAGCCGTTCCACGAGTATCCAAAGGATGCCATGCGCGTCCGCTATCAATATGTAAGCCGCATGATGGGGCGGCAGGGGCCACCTGCTTTGCAAGTTCGGCGCAAGAGAATTCACCTCAACAGCGTCGCAGGCGGCGATCGCTGGCTGCAGATACGCACTTATACGCCCGCGCAAACCCGGTTACCACGCCCGATGCTGGTCTACTTTCACGGCGGCGGCTGGTGCATTGGCGGTGCCGACACGCACGAGGACTTCTGCCTGTACATCGCCGAACGCACGAATATGGCGGTTGTCAGCGTGGATTATCGCCTAGCTCCGGAACACCCCTATCCCTTGCCGGTAGAGGATGTTATCGACGCGTGGCAATGGATTGCCGAACACGCAGCAATGCTGGGCGGGGATGAGCGCTACCTGTTGGTGGGGGGTGATAGCGCAGGCGGCAACTTAAGCGCGGTCTTGTGCCAGCAAGCGTACTTGCGCGGCTTTCGGATGCCGGCCGGGCAGGTGTTGCTCTACCCTTCAACGGATATGCGCTGCCAACACGCATCCCATCAAGAGATGGGGGATGACTATCTTTTAACGGGCAAATGGATTCATTGGTTCATCACCAGCTATCTGCAATCCAACCAAAAACGGGTGGAGCCGCAAGCCTCGCCGCTACTGGCAGACTTTGAAGTGTTTCGCCATCAGCCGCCGGCCATTGTGGTGACCTGCGGTTTTGATCCGCTGCGCGATGAAGGCGAAGAATACGCTGAAAAGCTTAGCGCAGCGGGCGTGTCGGTGGATTACCACGAATTCAGCCACTTACTGCACGGTTTTATCGGCATGTTGGGTGTTTCAGGCCAGGCAATTTCAGCGGCGAACACAATTTCTGCGCAAATTTTAGGCTTGCTTGCTAGGCTTGAGGGTATACAAAATTCGTAATTAGTGTTCTTCTGGCGCGATGGCGGCTGCTTGGATGTCTCGTATGTGGTTGAAACATATGAGATTTTTTGTGTAAACGCGTGTAACAAACCAGCAGTATTCAGGCTGCATTGTTTGTGCTTTAATTGTGACCCTTTCCGACCGGCGCGTTCTGTGCCGAGCCATTGCTGTAAGCTGTAGTGTACGCAGTAGTTTGTAGTGTTGTAATCAAGAGAGGAAAGCATGCATCAGGATAAACGCCCGGCTACGCAACGCTTTGCGGAAGCCAATATGGATGCCATGTACAGGATTTTTACGGTTCCTGAAGCGCCGGGTTCGACCTTGGGCCAGATTGACAATATGATCAGTCAGAACCTGATGGGCTTTCTGCAGAACCACATCGTCGCGGTTGAAAAGGACCTCTCGGAAGTCGAAAAAGACTTCGCAGACGCCCACATTCCCGAAAAACCTTGGTTTGTGTCCGATCAAACCCAGTTTTTGTTGGACAAACTGGTTGCGCAGTCGGTGCACACCGCATCGCCGAGTTTTGTTGGACATATGACGTCCGCGCTGCCGTATTTCATGCTGCCGCTTTCGCGCATCATGATGGCGCTGAACCAAAACCTCGTAAAAATCGAAACCTCCAAGGCGTTCACACCGCTGGAACGTCAGGTGCTCGGCATGATGCACCGCCTGATTTATGAGCGTGACGACAAGTTTTACGATCAATGGATGCACAAAAGCGGCCACTCACTCGGCGTGTTATGTTCGGGTGGAACCATCGCCAACATGACGGCACTTTGGGTGGCTCGAAATGCCATGTTCAAACCGTCGAAAGGCTTCAAAGGCATCAATCATACCGGCGTGTTTGGTGCGCTAAAGCACCACGGCCTAGAGGGAATGGCGGTTCTGGTATCGGAGCGCGGCCATTATTCACTTGCCAAAGCTGCCGACGTATTAGGAATTGGCCGCGATCATTTATTAACGGTTCGTACCGACGATAACAACAAGGTCAATATCCGCAAGATGCGCCAAAAGCTCGAAGAATGCCGCTCGCGCAATATCGGCGTGATGGCCATTGTGGGCGTCTGCGGCACGTCTGAAACCGGCACCGTAGATCCGTTGAATGATCTGGCCGATCTCGCTGAAGAATTTGGCTGCCACTACCACGTAGACGCGGCATGGGGCGGCGCTACGCTCTTCTCCCAAAAATATTCCCACATCCTTGAAGGAATCCGCCGCGCAGACTCGGTCACCATCGACGGTCACAAACAGCTATACGTACCGATGGGCGCAGGGATGGTGTTCTTCAAGAATCCAACGGCGCTCTCCAACATCCAGCACCACGCCGAATACATTATCCGCCAAGGCTCCAAGGATTTGGGCTCGCACACCCTAGAAGGTTCACGCCCCGGTATGGCGATGCTTGTACATTCCGGCTTACGAATCATCGGGCGCAGCGGCTACGAAATCCTCATCAATGAGGGCATCGAAAAGGCGCGCGCATTTGCCGATATGGTTCGCGCCGAACCTGATTTCGAAATGATTACCGAGCCAGAACTCAATATTCTGACCTATCGCTACGTTCCCGAATTTGTGAAGAAAAAGCTCGCAACCGCCAACGCACGCGAAATTGATCATATTCACGATCTGCTCAACCGGCTCACCAAATTGATCCAGAAAACCCAGCGCGCGCGCGGAAAATCCTTTGTTTCGCGCACCCGCCTAACGCCTGAAAAGTACGGCCACCGCTTAACGGTAGTGTTCCGTGTAGTGCTGGCGAATCCGCTCACCAATCACCAGATTTTGCGCGGCGTTCTAGAAGAGCAACGCACGATTGCCTCTCTTGAAGACTGCCAGCAGCTATTGCGCCAATTGAGCGAGGCTTGCGCCGAAGCTCGCCACGTGAGCAACGGTTAGTTTGAGACGCGCTGCTAGCAGCGCGTGACAACGTCTTCCAGCGGAAAGCGAAAGCGCGCGTGATACACGCCGTTATCCGCGCGCTTTCCGGCAGCAATTACCATTACCACGAAGCCATCGCTCGGAATTTTTAACAGCTTGCGAACCCGCCACTCGTCAAAACCTTCCATTGGGCAAGAGTCATAGCCGTGGGCGCGTAGGCCGAGCATTAAATTCTCGCAAGCAAGCGCAGTCGATTTAGCCGCCCACACCCGCATTTCCGATAGGCTGTAGGGGCCGCGCGGCACCGCCCGAGCCAAGCCCGCTAAGGCACCGCTCACACGCTTCGCTAATCCCAGCAAGCCGAGTGGCCCTTGGTTGTAATGGAACAGCGCCAAGCGTCCGTAATAATCCTGCACCACCTTGGGGATCGTCTCCTCGGGCCAAACGTCGAGCACCCGCAGGCTATTTTGTTTCCATGTGTCCGTGCGCGCCACCATTACAAAAAGCAGCGGAGCGGTTTTTGCTGCGTTTTGGTTCATGCAGGCTTGCGCCAGTTTTTTTCGCATCTCCGGCGTTTCGACCACATAAAAAGACCACGGCTGAAGGTTGCTGGAATTGGGTGCAAGCAAAGCCAGTTCCAGACAGTCCTGAATGACGGCTTCCGGTACGGGGTCAGGCAAGTAACGGCGAACCGAACGGCGGCTCATCACTACCTTGCGAAATTCTTCGGCGTTAATTTCTGGCAGTGGTTCATGGAAATGGCTCATCTACATCTTCCTTAAGTCGTAGGGAAAAAAATGCTAGGATAGTTGCCCGTCAGCCACGGATTAGTCAAGGATAAGCCCGTATGCCATCCAATCCGCCCATCGTGCTTGTCGATGGCTCCAGCTATTTGTATCGCGCCTTTCACGCAATGCCGCCCCTGACCACATCCAACGGCCAGCCCACCGGCGCGATCAAGGGCGTGCTAAATATGTTGCGTAAGCTGCAAGCAGATGTAAAGCCGCTTCGGATGGCGGTCATTTTTGACGCCAAGGGAAAAACCTTCCGCGACGACATTTTTCCCGAATATAAAGCGCAGCGGCCACCCATGCCCGATGATTTGCGCGCCCAAATCGAGCCGTTATACGACTGCATACGCGCCCTAGGGCTGCCTTTGATCTCTATCAGCGGCGTGGAGGCGGATGATGTCATTGGCACGTACTGTGTGGAGGCAAGCCGCTTGGGTGAGCGGGTATTGGTGTCAACAGGTGATAAAGATATTGCCCAGCTTGTCAATGAGCACGTTACGCTGATCAATACCATGAACGACACTTTGCTGGATCGTGATGGCGTAATCGAAAAATTCGGCCTGCCGCCAGAGCAGATCGTTGACTATCTCACCCTTGTGGGGGATAGCGTTGATAACATTCCCGGTGTGCCCAAGTGTGGGCCAAAAACGGCGCTTAAATGGCTTGATGACTACGGCAGCTTAGACAATCTCATCGCTCACGCAGATGAGATCAAAGGTAAGGTTGGCGAAAATCTGCGAGCCAGCCTTGAGCAGATTCCGCTATCCCGCCAGCTTGCAACGATTAAATGCGACGTGCCGCTTGCGCAAGGCGTTATGGAGTTGCAGCTGGAGAATGCAAATACCGAAAAATTGGTTGAGCTCTACCAGCAGTTGGAATTCAAATCTTGGCTGCATGACTTGCTTGGCAGCAATGAAGCGGCTGGTGCCCATCAGAACGGCGCGTCCGTGAGCATCGCATCCCCAACGGCAGAATCTATACCTACGCAGGATGGTTTTGCCTTTGAACCGGAAAATGATTATCACACCATTCTGGACGCCGCAGAACTTGAGCGTTGGGTTGTGCGCCTTTTGGCCAGTGATGTATTCTCCGTAGACACCGAAACCACCAGCCTGAATTACATGGATGCGGAACTGGTAGGAATCTCCTTCTCCCTTCAAGCGGGCGAAGCCGCCTACGTCCCCGTCGGCCATACCGCCATCGGAACGCCGGAACAACTGCCCCTAGACTACGTGCTGAATGCACTCAAGCCGATCCTTGAAGCCGAAACCCCCGCAAAAATTGGCCAAAATCTGAAATACGACATGAACGTTTTGGCCCGTTACGGCATAACGCTTAGTGGTGTTCGCTTTGACACCATGCTGGAATCTTATGTGCTGGATGCAGCAGCGACTCGTCATGATATGGACAGCCTTGCACTGAAATACCTAGGCCAGAAAACCATCGCATTTGAGGATGTCGCCGGCAAGGGCGCCAAGCAAATTACCTTTGATCAGGTGCCATTGTTGCAAGCGGCAACCTATGCAGCAGAAGACGCCGACGTTACATTAAAACTCCATCAAGCTCTCTGGCCGCGCGTGCAGAAAACGCCAACACTTACAAAGGTATTTCAAGAAATTGAAATGCCGCTAGTCGGCGTACTCTCGCGAATGGAAAGAGAAGGAGCGCGCATTGACGTAGCGGCATTAAAACAGCAGAGTCGACAGCTTGGTGAGCGTATGGCCGAGTTGGAAGCCGAAGCCCACACGCTGGCCGGACAACCATTCAACCTCGCTTCTCCCAAGCAACTCGGTGAAATCCTCTACGACCAGCTTCAGCTGCCGATCCTGAAAAAAACCCCCAAGGGTGCACCCTCTACCGACGAGAGTGTGTTGCAAGACCTCGCCCACGATTACGAGCTCCCCAAAGTGCTGCTGGAATATCGCGGCTGCGCCAAATTAAAATCAACCTATACCGATAAACTGCCGGAACTGGTGAACCCGCGCACTGGACGCATCCATACCTCTTACCATCAGGCAGTCGCGTCCACTGGGCGCTTATCTTCGTCTGACCCAAACCTGCAAAATATCCCGATTCGTAATGAGTCGGGGCGTAAAATTCGCCAAGCATTTATTGCGGAGCCCGGTTTTACAATGGTGGCGGCGGATTATTCGCAGATCGAGCTGCGCATCATGGCGCACCTTTCGGATGACGAGAGCTTGATTGATGCCTTTGCGCGCGGGCTGGATATTCACCGTGCAACGGCAGCGGAAGTCATGGGAGTTCCGCTGGAGGATGTGACCAGCGACATGCGCCGCTCTGCAAAAGCGGTAAACTTTGGTTTGATTTACGGGATGTCTGCATTTGGACTGGCGCGCCAGTTGGGAATCTCCCGAGAGCAGGCGCAAGCGTATATGGATCGTTATTTTCATCGCTACCCAGGTGTGTTGCGCTATATGGAAGATATCCGCAAGCAAGCGCACGATCAGGGCTATGTTGAGACATTGTTTGGCCGGCGTCTTTATTTGCCTGAAGTGCGTGCTGCGAGCAAAATGCGTAGACAGGCCGCTGAGCGCGTGGCGATCAACGCACCTATGCAGGGTTCCGCTGCCGATATTATCAAGCGCGCCATGATCGACATTGATACTTGGCTACGCACCCAGCCGGCAAAGATCCGCATGATTATGCAAGTACACGACGAGCTGGTGTTTGAAGTGCCGAACGATGTGGTGCCCGATGCGATCGAACAGATTCAGAAGCGCATGTCGGGAGCGGCCTCTCTTAAGGTGCCTTTAATTGTTGAGGCAGGAACGGGTACAAACTGGGAGCAGGCGCACTAAATTCGTCGCAAGAGAACGGCGCATTGGAAGCGAGCAGCTCATTGCAGGCGCATGAGGTGAGCTCTCGGCAATTCGATATTTCCGCAAAACAGAGAACAAAAGCTAATAATAAATAAGCGTTCACGCAAAGAGCGCACCATAAAAGCCTTGTAATAAGAATATTTAGACTCAGGAGGGCGCGTGCAGTATCAGGTTCGTTATTACCATCGAATCATCCAATTCCGGTGGCGCCGTTTTCACCGGCGATCCAGTTGTCAATATGGGCTCTTTGGCGTTATTGGTTCATTACTGTCTCATGGGCATATTGCTTACGGCATCATCGGGTTGTTTTTGACGATCAGTGCTGGCGTTATTGGCGCGGTGCCGGCAGCCAATGCTGCAATGCTGGATTATGATGGCTGCCGTGTTGATGAGCAGCGCTTGCTGCGTGGTGATTTGCTTGCGTGTGAGCGCGCGATTAGTGTGTTTAACCGAAAGCCGCAAGGGGATGTGGCGGGTGTAATTCTCGTAAATGCACCTTACAGCACTGTCTGGAGAGTGCTGTCGAACTGGGAGGCGCAGTCTGGCTTTGTGCCGGGTATTAAATACTACCGGGTGATACACAAGTTTTCCGGCGGCAATCGCAGTGCATGGCACGCCCTGATTGAGGGGCGACTGCTTGTGCCCTTTGTTGCCGGCCGTTATACCCTCGATGCGCACTTCGATCAGCGCATTGGTAGAGTTTCTTGGAATATGCTTACGAAGGATGACGCCGCTCGCTATCAGGCAGAGGGCATTCAGGTGAAATCCTTTGGAGAAGAGCAATTAAAGCGCTTGGAAGGCGTCGCGCGAATCGTCGCCTATGATACAAAACGCACAGTATTTTACTATGCCCCTGTGCTGGAGCCAGCCACACCCACTCCCGATTTTATTCGCGGCGCGGTGCGTTCCGTTGTGTTGGATGACTATATGTTGGCAATCAAACAAGCGGCGGAAAAGCGGGCCAAGTAAGGTGACGGGGAAATGTGAATGGCGGGCCGACGTTCTTATCGACGCGCCACTGTTTCAGCGGGGTGGTTCAAGATACGAGCGGCTTGACTTGATACACGACGTATTCATGAAAACAGCCACGAACGCAAATTAGCACTTGCCTGCAGCTTTTAGTAAAGCGTTGCACTGAATCCCAGCTTGTGCAGGTTTGCCTGCACCAGTATTTGATGCAACGGGTGAGCAGATTGCATCTGATACCGTTCTTCCAACAACCGATACCATACCCGTCACATAGCAATTGTAAGCACGACCATCTGATGTCGTTGCTTTGAAATTTGTCTGGATACCGCTATCACTTCTTTCCGAGATAACCAGTGTAGATGGATCTGCGCTGATGGCTCTTGCAGTGTTTGATTTTATAGCATCTTCCGTCACAGCCACTGAAGCACAACCGGCAACTGAGATAAGAGCAAATGAAGCCATGAAGTAACAAATTGCAGCCTTATTTTTCATACGATATTTCCTTATAGGTTTGTTTCGGCTGCACCATTCTATACTGACGAAACCAAACTATCATATCGAAATTCAAATAAGCTTCAGTGAAGCCCAGAACAAAACTGAGGCGATCAATACTCGCACAATTTTGCAGTCGGTATGTAACGTAGAGGTGACCGGCGCTGCGCTGCGCGGCTTTATCGCGCAGCGTCCAGCGACCGCCATGTTAGGGTTCGGATGGCAAGACATAGGACACCTTGGCTCCCTCAATCTTGACGATGCCACGCTTACAAAGCGCGGCAAACAAAGTGGCAAGCTGCTGCTCGGAAAGCTCCTTTTTGAAAAGTGCGTGAAGTGTGCTCAGCAAGGTTTTTTGCGTGCGCGGCTTCGATGCTTTGCGGCGAACAAGATCGGCAATCGCGGCTTCTACCTGTGCTTCGGGTGCGACGGGAAGTGAAGGCTTGAAATAGGGAATGTCTGCGATGCAGGTTGAGCGTTGGGCAAAGATCTTCTTGCCCTTGAGATATTTCAGCAGTGGATCGAACCCGGAATCTTTCGAGATGATGTGGAAGAAAGCCGTGGGTTCGACAGTAGACAACGCCCCGAGGTAATAGGCGATGTGAAAATCAAGGGCATTTTTTCCGGCAGTTTCAAGAATGATGTACTCGGCGCACTCGCCAAGCGATTGAAGTGCTGCCGCCAGCGCAATGGGAATCTTGGATTGATTGGGGCCGAGGAAAACCTTGACCTTGAATGAACCGTCCTTGAGCAGGCCAATGTCTTTCGGCTGGACGTTTTCAAAATCGACGAGGACGAAGTTCGTGCGTGTTGTCACGAGAGAACCCTAACAGGTTACTATTAATGTAACTGTATGAACAAGCCCCGACATCCGTTTTAATCGTGACTACGAAGGCGCTCTTTTATCTCTTCAGTGTCGGCTTTGATCGCTGCAACTTCGGCACGTAAGGCCTTTAAATGTTCGATAATGATATTGTCGATTTTTTCATTCATACGGCAATTCACCCCTTAGCACCGTCGTAATCGTTTCCGCCTTTGGCGGCAAAGATATGCCCATTTAGTATAGTGGTGCTCATGGAATGTCTTCAAGCCCTTAAGCTTGAGCTACAGCGTAACGGCGAACTGCTGCGCGATATGCGCCGTTTCGAAACAGAAATCTGGTTTGAACTGGGTTGTTTTTGGTCACGGTTGGGGAGCTTCGTCGCCAACTGGATTGCAGGTTGCCATGGTGCGGTGGGCATCCTTGTGTTTTTGGTGAGGGGAAAAATTCATGAACTCTCCCGCCACTAAACCGCTAACGCGGTTGTAGTGGGGGTTTCGCGGGTCTTCGACCTTGGCTTGGCGCGTTGCCGCGCCAGAGGCTTTGATCTCACCGCCACGCCCGTCCCAGGCGTGTTCCTTTCGGAAATCACATATGCGTCGATGAGTACCACCGCTGCACTGTTTTGGTCGCGCGGCATGGTATGCCCACAGTGTTGGCATACATGGGTTCGCTCCGCCAAGGTCTTTGGTGTAAGCTCCCAGCAGGCACAGCACCGCTGCGATGGCTTGAGTTGGCGTGTGTTCGCCAAATGCAGTCGCGTACCAGCCTCTACCGCTTTGTACGCGAGCATTTGATGCGCCATGCCGAAACCAGCCGAGAGAATCTCCCGGTTGAGTCCGGCCTTTTGTCTAACCCGTTTGCTGGGATTTTCTGCCGTTCCTTTCGCGCTACCACTCATGTTCTTGGGCTTGAGTTCTTCGGTGGCGATCACCGCGCAGGTTTCGACAAGTTTCGCGGTTTGCTTGTGAATGAAATCCCGGCGCAAATTAGCAATACGTTCGTGTATTTGCCCAAGCCGTTTCGTTAGGCGCTTGTATCGGCAGGAGCCTTTCTTTTTGCGGGCACGCTGCCGTTGCAGTTCGGCAAGCTTGGGTAGCTCTCTGCGCATGAAGCGCGGGTTTTCTATCGTCGTACCATCCTCGAAGGTCGCCCAATCGGTAACGCCAAAATCGACGCCCCGCTGTTGATCGCCGCTGCGCTCGCGGGCGCATACTTCATCGGACACGCGCAAAGTTACCGAGGCAAACCACTGACCATTGCGGCGGGTGATCGTCAAATCATTGGGCTGGAACTCGGCAAAGCGATGCTGGCCACGGGCACGGATCATCATGGCGTTTTTGCCGCTGCCCAGTCGCAACGTAGCGCCTCGGCTGCCCTGTTGAAACAGTTTCCAGCCTGCTTGGGCTGGATAACTGAATCCAGAAAAACGGGCAGCGGATTTGAACCGGGGAAAGCCGGGGGATTCTCCGCTCTTGACGCGACGAAAGAACGCCTGCATCGCCAAGTCCAGCCGCCGCAAGGTCTGCTGCAAGGCTTGGCTGCCCAGTGCAGCCAGTTCGGGACGGAATCCTTTGATTTCCGGTAAGGCGTTTTGCTGATCGTAGTAACTGATCGAAATCCCGGCTTTGCGGTATGCCTCGATACGGTCCTGAAGGCCAGCGTTATACAGCTCGCAGTGCAGGCGCGTCCATTCCTCCAGTGTTTTCTGCTGGCTGGCGTTGGGGTAGAGCTTGAAAGTGGCTTTGCGTCTTTGCATACAGGCTACTGTACAGATAACCAGATCAATTGCAAGCACCAAAAGCACAAAAATGGCGTCTTTCAGACGCCCCGCTATCCATCCCCCTCTTGGCTTCGCCTAAGAGGGGGAATTTCGCGGGCTTTGTTAAATAAAATGAAAACCGCTGAAACTTTTTGCCCCTAGCGCCGTCTCACTTACGGTAACAAGATGTTGCCTCATGACGCTCCCTGTGGCCGAACTTCTGTTTCGGCGCTTTCCCAGCTTAACCCCAAGGGCTGGGCATGTGGCCGGTAGTCTTCCCCAGACTACCGGCTTTTTTATTGCTATTTTTTACTCTAGGCGCCTTTTTTACGCCAGATATGGCCGATACGAGCAAGTCTACGGAATATAACTTGCTGATTTACAAGCAGGCCTTGGCATGTATTCGATAGTTGGGTATATGAAACCCTTCGGCTATGAGTATTTGGTATTAAAGTTTTTGATCATTATTTGAGCTGGTGCGGTAAGCGCGGTATACTCTAGGTGCGGGGTATACTAACTTCGCGATTACATATATATGAGGGCCTGCCAATGGCGATGTCCATATCTGGCGCGGGTCTGGAAGGAATCAGTCGCGCATATCAAACGATGAATCAAGCGGCTACGCGTATTGCCAAAGTCTCGACGTCGGAGACTCCGACCCAAGACATTACGAAGTCTGCAGTAGAGTTGCAGCAAGGTAAAACGCAGGCTTTAGCTGCAACGAAAGTTATAGAGGCGGACAACCGAGTGATTGGATCGCTGCTAGACGTCACAGCGTGACTTACTGGCAGCCTTCCGTCCTAGCGGGGTAAAGATCATGCAGATTCCGGCACTCGCAAGCCAAGCACCAACCGTCGTTGTAGACAGCGCTGCGACAGTGGTGCGCGGCTTTTCTACAGAAGTTCGTTCCGATATTCCGCCAGTGCAAGAGCCGGAAGGCGTCGTTTATACCAAAGATCGGCCGGCGGACAGTAGCACCTACGAAGCTATGTTCAACTCTCGCGCTAAATCGCAAACCAGCGAAGACGCGAGCGCTGAATCACAGAATGCCGCGCGCCAAGACCCTGCAAAAGCCACCGAAGGCGATACAAAGACGAAAGAAGCAAGCGCCGAAGATCGCGCTAGTCTAGGGCGTGCCGCCGTCAAAGGTAGCGGCGCCGAAGAGATGACCCCCGAACAGCAGGCGCAAGTCACAGAGCTAAGGCAGCGTGATGCAGAAGTGCGTCAGCATGAAATGGCGCATCAAGCCGTAGGCGGCCAATTTACCGGAGCTGCGAGCTACGAATACCAGACCGGCCCCGATGGTAAACGCTATGCCGTGGGCGGCGAAGTTGGCGTAGATACCGGAAGCGCGGGCAGCCCAGAAGCAACCATCGCGAAGGCCCGCCAAGTGAAAGCGGCGGCCCTTGCTCCAGCGCAGCCCTCTGGCCAAGATCTTCGGGTTGCGCAAGGCGCAGAAAAAATGATTGCGCAGGCGGCTTTGGAGCAGCGTGCTGCCGAGCGCAGCGCGGCCTCTCCCGCGTCGAAATCAGCTTCCATTGACGGTGACGCTCACCGCGAACAGGGCGCAAACCCTGAACAAGCCTCCGCCGCTGGTTTGAACCAAGAAAAGCGCGTCGAAGAGCAGCGGAAAGACGAGCGGCAAGTGAAGGAGGATAAGAAACAGGACGATGAGAAAGAAGCGGCCCAAGCAGCTTCATTGAACTCAGACTCCGGAGTGCCGGCTGCTCAGGTTGGGCCTAGCAAGCAAGCCAGCCCAAGTGCTCAGGCTGTAGGCAGTAGCTCCAGCGGAAACCAAGCGGGGCAGGGTGGAGGAGGTGGTGATGGGAAGGCGGTCGTTAATCAGAGCGACAAACCCACCGCCAAAGAATCTCTAGAAAAAATTCTGCTCGCCAGCGGGTCGCTTGCGGAACAGGCCAATCGTGCCGGCTATATCCAACCCGATTCGCCGGGTGGAAAGAGCGGCTTTCTCAGCTTTGTTGTTTAGGTGGCATCGCTTACCGGCGATTAGGCTTCTTCCGCTAGTCGCCGTCTAACCGCCAGGTAGCCTCGGTCGCAGTACTCAGCATCCAACGATTTGCAAGAAACGCACTTACGCTCGCAACGCTCATCACCAGTGTGAGTGGTAGCGCGTCGTGCGTCTGCCACTGCGACAGTAACGTTGCGGCAACGGCGGCCAATAAGAATTGCAGCGCACCTTGCAAAGAAGCGGCCGCACCCACCTGCTGCTTTTGGGTGTCTAGCCCCATAGCGCTCGCGTTAGGCACGATAAACCCTAGCGACGCGATAAACATGAATAGCAGCACGGCGAATAGCGGAAAACTCAATGCTTGATAGTGGTTTGCCGTAAGTGCCGCAAGCGAGGCAAGCATAGGCACCCACAAACTTCTATTGAGAATCGGCAGCATGTGATGGCGTTTCAATAACCATGCGTTGACTTGGCTAGTCACGATAAAGCCGGCCGCGTTCACGCCAAAAAACACCGCAAATTCTTGCGGCGAAAGCCCATATTGCGTAATCAAAACCGCCGGCGATCCAGCAATATACGCAAACATCCCAGTAAGCGTCAGGCCGCTGGAGAGCGTACAGCCCATGTAATAACGGTGTCGAAGCAGGGCGCCAAAATTATGTGTAATTTGTGGGATCGACAGCGTGTGGTGGCGTTTTTCCGGGGGAAGGCTCTCGTTTAGCGAGAACAGACATGCCAGCCCAATCAGTGCGCCCGCAATTCCTTGAGCCATAAAAATCGCTCGCCACTCTGCGTGCTGGAGTAGCCATCCCCCCAAAGTAGGCGCCAAAATCGGCGCAAGCCCCATCACCAGCATCAACCGCGACTGTGCCTGTGCGGCAGCGCGCACTTTGCAGCAATCACGCACAATGGCCCGCGTTAACACCATACCGGCGCACGCCCCCAGCGCCTGCAAAAAGCGTAGCGCAGCAAGCGCCTCTAGCGAGGTGACCTGCGTGCTGGCAAGCGACGCCAGCGTATAGATCACCGTACCCACAAGAATGGGCCGCCGCCGCCCGACGCGATCGCTAATGGGGCCGTAAACCAGTTGCCCAATGACGAGGCCCGCAAAAAAACCCGACAGCGTGAGCTGAGCACCACTGCCGAGCTCCGCTTCGATGGCAGGGAAGGCAGGTAAATACATATCAATGGCGAGTGGGCCGAGCGCAATCAAGCAGCCGAGCAGCAACAGCCAACTGGGGGAGGCAGGCACAGGGGGATAATCCAAGAATAAAGCGCCATTTTAGCGTATCTACCCAGAAAGGAAGACGCCAAAATTGCCGAAATGGTGTGCGTGTGGCGGAACAGACTGTACTGGGGGGTGCGGCTGGGTGGCTGACGGCCCCTGAATGGTTGCCGGCTGGATTGGTTTTGCATGTTTCTGTTAGACTGGCTCGCGATACACTAGGAACAAAAACAACAAGTACAATAAAAGGGATGTTATGACACACTTCTGCTACAGAATCGTTTTTCTGTTTCTATTCGCCTTTCCTCTGACCTTAGCTCTTCCCCTGAACGCCCACGCGATTGCTAAAAATGGCGATCACGTAAAAAGCCAATGGCTTGAATTGCATTTCCAGAAGCTCGAAGCTACCTGGAAAGATGAAGTCCAGTTTTGGCAATCCATTACCGACGAGGCATCTGCCGCAGGGCGAGAGGAGGAGCTGTTCGACCTTTACAAAACGCGGGTGGCACATCAGCAGGCGATCTCCAATCAGGCAAAAAAAGACCCCAATAGCGAGGAATCCGCCGCCATATTCAAAAAACTGATGGCGATTCGTGCTAGTGCCGACGACGCGCTGATGAAAGAGTGGATCCGGCTGAAAGATAATAAAAAAGTGCCTGCGCTGATTGATGAAGCGAATAAACGGAGCCAGCCAAAGCGACCAGAACTTACGCTGAACGATGTGCTGGCAACGGGCTTGCTGAAGGCAGAGGATCTGCCCTTACTGAACAGCCAAGATAAAATGCTGGATCAGATCGATAATGACCTGGATAAATGGACCGAGCTTTCCTTCGCTGAACGAGACTATGCCGCCGTTAGGCTGTCGCAAATTTTAAGACTCAACGATAAAAACGCTCGCGCCTACGTTGCGCTTGCGAAATGGTATCTGAACAACGGCTATATAAAAGGAACTTCGTATAAGCCAGAAGATTACCGAAAAGCGAAATTCTGCAATGATATGGCCATGAAACTGGAGCCCGAGCTGGTTTCTGCATGGTCCCAGAAGGTTGCGATGGCAAAGACGTTTCGTGATGCAGAAACGATAAAAACTACCTTGAATACCTATGCGGCCAAGCTCGACGATACCTTTCCAGAAAAAGCAAACGCCCTGTTGTGGCTCTACAAAAATAATGGCGATCGGGACGCGTATGGAAAACTCATCGCGCGCTTGGCTGAAAAGGTCAGGCAAGGTGTTGCAAGCAATGACCCTGATGTTAAGCGTTATGATTTGATCATGGAATCGATGCAGGAATATTACCTAAATGCGGACGACGTAAAAGCGGCAGATCAGTTTTTCGCGTGGCTGCGCGTCTGGATGGAGGATCACCCTTGGGTATTGGGTAATTACGCCAACATCCGCCTGAAAAAAACGGGAGATTATAAAACCAGCATAGAACTCCTAGAAACAGCCCTTCAAAAAATGAACTACGGAATCGGCAGATATAATCTTGCACGAGCCTATTATGTTGCCAGCGTGATGGAAAAACGCAGCCTGCATTTGATTACCGCTGCAGACTACCAATTAAGGCTGGCGCGAATGGGCGTTCAGGGAGCGGAGTTTATTCCGGAAATGGGCGAGTTCAATCACGCTGAGACGGTTGCCGCTATCATGGATGATTTTGGTAAAAGCGGCGTCGAAATAACAGATGGACGTTTAGAACGCACGGCACTGCACAATGCTGCGCTGGACGGCAATCTGGAAACAGTCAAAGTGCTGTTGGAGAGAGGTGCTAATCCGCGGCTATTTGATGTGACGGGTAACAACGCCTTTTTCTACGCAGCCAAAATAAATGATGTCGAGATGCTCAAGTTGCTACTGGAAAAGGGCGCGGCGGTCAGCGAGAAATCTCCCGAGAGCGGGTTGACCGCCCTTCATATTGCTGCACAGAACGGATCGATTGCCGCCGTCGAGTTTTTGCTAAGCCACGGCGCAGAAATCAATGCGGTGGGCAGGTATCGTAACACGCCTCTTGTCGATGCTGTGCTTGGTAGCCGCCTTGAAATGGTGAAATACTTGGTTTCTAAAAAGGCCGACACCGGAGTCCGTACCCAAGGAGATGCGACGCTGAAGGACTTGGTGGATATGGGAGTCAGCAAGGAAATTAAAAGCTACATTGAGGAACTATTCTCAGAAAACAAAAGTTAGCAACCTCGTACCGGCGGGCCCTCAAGGGGGTTCCGCCTCCCTCTTCCTCGCCGCCGGCTGGCGGGAAAATCCTTGTGGGTTGTAGCGGCTGTTTCTATCCGGTCTTTACCCTACAGGGGTCTATAAACTGTTTGCCATCGTTGGGTATTCCTTATGCCCTGATGCCCCCTAGATCCCGATCGTTAAGCCACCCTGTTCGCAAGGCCCGCCCGTGACATTTGCCGTCGTTCAAACTCGCGCCCGTTTGGGAATGCACGCGCCCTCGGTGCTCGTTGAAGTACATATTTCCAACGGCCTGCCGGCGTTTAATCTGGTGGGCCTTCCTGATACAGCCGTACGCGAAAGCAAAGAGCGGGTGCGCAGTGCCATCCTGAACGCGGGGCTTGAGTTTCCGCAGCGGCGCATCACCGTAAACCTTGCACCGGCGGATTTGCCAAAAGATGGCGGCCGTTTTGACCTAGCAATCGCCATTGGCGTGTTGGCTGCGTCTGGCCAGATCGTATCCGATGCCTTGGAAGGGCAGGAATTTTTAGCCGAGCTTGCGCTTTCTGGGGAGCTTCGCCCCGTAAGTGGTGCGTTATCGGCATCGCTGGCGGCAACGCAAAGCGAGCGGACTTTACTGATCGCACCCGAAAACGCACGCGAGGCTACGCTTCCCGAAAACGCGCGGGTGTTGGCTGCAAGGCACTTGCTAGACTTGGTGGCGCACTTGCAGGGGAATGATTTGCTTAAACCGGTAGCATCCTCAGCGCCAGAAAGAATTACGGGCCCCGTTGGGCCAGACCTTTCCGATGTAAGAGGCCAGCATCTCGCAAAGCGGGCTTTAGAGGTTGCGGCCGCCGGCAAGCACAATCTTTTGATGATTGGGCCGCCGGGAGCAGGCAAGTCGATGCTTGCAGCGCGTTTGCCTGGCCTTCTGCCACCAATGACCGAAGCAGAAACCCTAGAAGTTGCGGCGATTCATACCTTAAACAGCCGAAGCGGCTCGTTACGTTGGGGCTGTAGGCCGATTCGCACACCGCACCATACGTCCTCTGCTGGAGCGATTGCAGGCGGCGGGAGCAATCCGAGGCCGGGGGAGATTTCCCTTGCTCACCGAGGGATTCTGTTTCTCGACGAGCTGCCAGAATTTCCCCGCAAGGTGCTTGAGGTGCTGCGTGAGCCACTGGAGACGGGAGAAATCTGCATTTCTCGGGCAGCCTGCCAAGTGGTGTTTCCCGCCAATTTTCAGCTTGTTGCTGCCATGAACCCATGCCCTTGCGGCAAGCCCACGCAGGCGCCGGAAGGGTGCAGCAACCCGCAGCGCTGCTGCAACAAATACCAAAGCAGGCTTTCTGGCCCGCTTCTGGATCGAATTGATATGCACCTACAGGTGGATGCGGTACCCGTAGCCGCCCTGCAGGCCCCGCGTGAATCCGGCAGCGAAACCAGTGAAGTGGTACGCGCACGAGTGGTACGAGCGCGGGAGCGCCAGCTCGCTCGCTGCGGCAAGCCGAATCACGATCTCGATGCAGCGGAAGTTGAGCGCTATTGCGCGCTTTCGGCCGTAGATCGTGAGCTATTGGGAAAAGCGGTGGATCGGATGGGGCTTTCCGCGCGAGCCTATCACCGGGTGCTAAAGGTGGCGCGCACCCTTGCCGATCTCGCAGGAGAAGAAACCATTAGCACGGCGGCTGTGATGGAAGCGCTGTCTTATCGGGCGGTTTTCTAGGCAAAGCGACGTGTTCCAGGCAGGAGAGTGGTTTCAGTAGACCATAGCGGAACTTGGCGCAGCAGCCGCTACGGTCTTGTACTGCTAAAAAATAGGTGCTATCAAAAACAGGAAACGTGATTAAGCCCGTTCAACCCAAGACAAGGTTCGCGCCATGAAAGCCGCCGTTCTGCATGCCTACGGGCAAATCCCCCAATACGACGACTTACCCAAACCACAACCCCAAGCGGGCCAGGTTCTGATTAAACTCGAAGCCGCCAGCATCAAGCAGCTCGACAAGCTCAAGGCATCCGGTAAGCATTACACCCGCTACGACCACTTCCCCGTGGCCGTGGGGGTCGATGGGGTTGGCCGCTTGGTCTCTTCTGGCGAGCGGGTTTATGCCATGGGGCTCACAGGGATGCTGGCAGACTATGCGCTGGTCAACCCGGAGGATTGCGCACCGGTACCCGAAGCCATCGACGCAGCCTTGGCCGCCGTACTACCCAATGCACTGCTGGGCAGTGATGCCGCCCTGCTGTACCGGGCAGATTTTCAGCCTGGACAAACTCTGCTGATACACGGTGCCACCGGCGTATCCGGCCGTATGGCCGTGCAGGCAGCCCGCTTGCGCGGCGCTCATAAAATTATTGTGACCGGCCGCAATGCCGAATCCCTAAACTATCTACGCTGCCTAGGTGCCGACGCCTGCATTTCATTGCTGGATACTCCGGAACAGATCGTGGCACAACTCTCAGAAATCCAGCAGCAATCGCCGCTGGATGTGGTGCTGGATTATCTATGGGGCGAGCCCACCCTGTGGTTGTTACAGGCCCTCAACCGCCACTGCCCCAAGCCTGTTCGCATTATTACCATTGGCCAAATGGCCGGCGCCGATATCAGCCTGCCCTCCGGCCTGTTACGCAGCAAACCCATTAGCCTGTCAGGTTCGGGCCTAGGCAGTATCAGCAGCCAGCAATTACGGGATTATAATCAGAAGCAACTGGGCTTTATGTTTGAGCAGGCCATCCAAGAAAAAATAACCGCAGACTACCGCTGCTACCGCTTGGATGCAGTGGAGCAAGCTTGGCAGGCAACGCTAGCGCCGGGGGAACGGGCGGTGATTAAAATATGAGGTGGGATCAAAAGGCGCCACACTACGAGCGGGTAGGGCAACAAGCGTTGTTTGACTGTTGGGTATTACCATGGTTATACTCCGCTTATGAAAACTGTAATCTCCATTCCCGATCAAGTATTTGAAGCTGCCGAGACTCTAGCTCATCGCCTAGGGGTTTCTCGTAGTGAGCTCTACGCCAAGGCCGTCGAAGCCTTCATTAAGCAACATAGAAATCAAGGGGTTACAGCTAGGCTGAATGATGTTTATTCGTCTGAAAGCAACTCTCTTGATGATGAGTGCTACAAGCTCCAGCAGCTTTCCCTAGACAGAGAAGACTGGTAGTGAAAAAAGGTGAAATTTGGTGGGCCTCGTTGGGTGAGCCAAGGGGTTCAGAACCGGGTTTTCGGCGACCAGTAATTATTGTTTCCTCCAATGAATTCAACGACAGTTGCATTAATACGGTACTGGCTGTTGTTGTCTCCTCCAATGTGCGGCTTGCGGATGCGCCAGGTAATATCTTGCTTGAGAAACGGCATTCCAAGCTTGCCAAAGACTCGGTGATCAATGTTAGTCAATTGATCACTGTCGATAAAGAATTCCTCACAGAAAAAATTTCCAAGCTCAATACCCAGTATCTCAACGCTGTAAATGAGGGGCTTCGATTGGTGCTTGGTTTATAAATTTAGTCCATTTCGCACCCCGTTGGGGTTGCAGGACGCCGCTACGCGGGGCTTATGAGCTAAAGCGTGTGTGCTAGGCATGGCACGTTACTTCATGGTTGCAAGTCCCATGGCCAGGTTTACGCAGAGCCGAAGGCAAGGAGAAGGGCAAGAGTGTCGTCGTGAGGTGTAGCTCTACCCTGATTATTTCTCTTCGTGCAGATCAATCGGCAGGCGTTTTTTATAATTCAAAAAATCTTTATCGGTCGTATATATCGACATTTTTAATCTGGCAGAGACTGCACAGATAAGAAAATCTGTATGTGATCCTTGAATGCCCTTCTTGCGGCAGATATTTGAGTACTCCGCTGCAAACTCGTAGTCAGAATCAACGATCTGCTCGTTGGGAAAGTAGAGCAATTTGTTTCTAAGCTTCTCGTAGCTTTTCTGATCGCTGTAGCCTGAGAGGAGCTCCTGCCTGATGGGGCCTATGATCTTTGCGCGGTTCTCGTCGATTAACTTGGAAAGCTCAACGGCAATTGTTTGCTCTTTTGGTGTATTCCTTCTCAAGGCATGAGACCACGCGCAGGTATCAACTATAACTCCACTCATTTACGGCTCTTTTTGTAGTCATAGTCGCTATCGGCTGGTAGCTTTCCAAATAGTTCAGTAATTTCCCTTTGTTTACGGCGTTGAATGAATTCTTTAAGTGCTTGATTTACTGCGTCTTTTTTAGTGTTAAATCCGCCAACGACAACAGCCTCGTTGAGCAATTGTTGATCGATTGATAGGTTGGTAGCCATGGCGTGCATCCTCATCTTTACACAATAGTTTACACATGACAGCATACATGAGCATGGGGCGAGCTAACAAGTTACGCCATTCGCTGCCTTCGGCTGCTGGCTGGGACGCCACTACGCGGCGCGCCCATATGCTCAACGTGTGTGCCAAGCATGGCGTTGAGCGTTACCTGGCTTCGGCAATCAGCACAGCACGCTTGGGCGCCGGGTAGCCTTCGATGGTGTAAGTGTCATCCGAGGGGTCTAGAAAGTCTTGGAGCGACTGAAATCGCATCCATTCTGTTGAGCGCTGCTCGTCGGTCGTAGTGGTGCCGATATCGACCATGCGTGGTTGATGAAAACCGAGTTTGTTCATCCAGCGCAATAGCATCGAAACGGTGGGGATAAACCAGACGTTGCCCATTCGGGCGTAACGGCCTTCCGGCACGAGCACAGTGTTTTCGTCGCCATCAATGACCAGCGTTTCCAGCACCAGCTGTCCGCCTGGGCGTAGCTGTTCCTGCAGTTCTAACAAATGATCCAGCGGCGATCTGCGATGATAGAGAACGCCCATCGAAAACACGGTGTCGAACGCGCCGGTTTTGGGGGGAAGGTGTTCAATGCCAATCGGCAAAAAACCCGCGTTAAGTGTGCGCGGCTCACCGCTTAAATAGCGCCGGATCGCGTGAAATTGACAATAAAACAGCAACGACGGGTCGATGCCTAAAACGTAACGCGCGCCTTCACCTAACATCCGCCAAAGGTGGTAGCCGCTGCCGCAACCAACATCAAGCACCGTTCGCCCCTCAAGTGGCGCGATATGGGGGGAAATACGCTGCCATTTCCAGTCAGAACGCCACTCGGTATCAATTTTTACACCGGCAATTTCAAAAGGCCCTTTGCGCCACGGGTGCAGCCCTTGTAATGCAGCGGTAAGCAAGGCGCGGGTCGCGTCATCACAATCGGCGGCCGCGCCGGCGGTAACGATTGCATTGCCGAGCGCGTAGGTGGAAAGGGTGAGCTCAGGTAAATCTTGAAGTGCGGAAACCCAACGCGGCAAATCCCCGTGTCGGCCCGGTGTAAGTGCCGCGTCGAGCGCTTGCATAAGCGGCTCGTGCCATGCCCCCAGCTTGGAGGCTTTGAGCGCGTGGCTGAATTCTGCAATGCCCAAGGCATGTTGCCATTCCAGAGGAAGGGCGTTTACTGGGCGGTTCACGGGGGTTGTGGCATCCATGTCTTAGTTCAGTATCAAGCCTGCTTCGCGGTTGCCTTCCACCAACGCAGGCAATCCGAACGCCTCGACTGGCCCCAGCGCTCCTGCAGCAATGGCGCGCCCTTCTGCGGCTTGCTGTGCGCCCCAAGCTAACATGTTTGCGGTGTAGGTGTAGCCGTTTACGCCACGCAATTCTGCCGTTGCCAGCAATTGCCCAGACGCGTCGAAGGCTTCAGCAATGATATGGGAGCCTTCTGCCGCCCGCTCTGTTTCGTTGGGGCCACGGCCACTGGAACCCAAGCGGGTAACGAGAAGGTCAAGCAGCCGCTTGTAGCCTGGAACTTTTAGCATCAGTCGTTGTACGTGGGCACTCACGCTGATGGCGGAGGATAGATTCCCAAACCAGCCCAAGTAAACGTTTACATCGCGCAGGCTCGGGTAAGAGCTGGGCAATGCCAGGCACTCTGAACCGGGCACAGACATTGATCCGATGGGTTGGCCATCCAAGCTGAATTTACGTGTGCGCAAGCCGCCGTAGGAAAGGGAGCGCTTGCCCTGATTAAAGAACACGCCGGGGTCGGCCATGGCGCCGGCCAGTGAGGCAAACGTGCCTTGGCTCATGTTGAATGATTTGCCGGCCCCGACAAAATAGCCAACGTCCACACGAACTGCGCTGCTTCCTGCTCGTTCAAGGGCTGCGGCGGCCACCGTGTTACCGGGCACATAGTCATAGCCAAAAGCGGGCAGAAATACCCGCCCGTTCTGGCGAGCGCGCTCATTGTACTGTTCAAACACTCGGCGCACAAAAGCAGGCTCGCCGGTAGAATCTAGGTAATGAGCCTTCGCGGCCAGCGCTGCATCCAATGCAGGGCTTCCCCAGCGGGCAAACGGGCCAACGGTTGAAACCAGCACGTCGCCCTCTTTGACAAGTTGGTATACGGATTGTGGGTCGGCTACATCGGCAATGCGTACAGGCAAGCCGCCTAGTTGGTTTGCAAGAGCCTCCAACGATGAACGATTGCGGCCAGCAAGAACGGGTTTAAGACCTCGCGCCACCATCGCTTTGGCGGTGAGTGCGCCGGTATAACCCGTAGCGCCAAAGAGTACAATTTCAGACATACAGCCTCCTTGTTGAAAAAGTTACGATTTTGTAGCGACCCAAGAAGCAAAAGTAAAACACTGAAACCAAAGCGTTGCGTTCGCAAATCCCGCTTGCTTTAAGCGTTGTTCGTGAGTTTGTGGAGATTCGGGGATTAGCACATTCTCGATGGCTTGGCGCTTTCCGCTAATTTCCATATCGCTATAGCCATTGGCGCGCTTGAATTCGTGGTGTAAATCGGTGAGTAGCTGCTGTTGCGCCGTATCTGGATAGGCAATTTTTTCGGAGAGCACTAGCGCGCCGCCGGGTTTTAGGCCCTCTGCAATTTTTTTGAGTAAGGCGAGGCGATCTGCGACGGGGATAAATTGCAGGGTAAAATTGAGCACTACAAGGCTCGCGTTATGAATTGGAACGTCGCGAATATCGGCTTCAAGATAGCGCACGTTGCGATTGGGAGCTTTGGCTTCAACGATAATGCGGCATTTATCTAACATCGCTTGCGCGTTATCAACGGCAACAAATTCGATCTGATCTGCACCAACCTGATCCGCACGAACTTGATCCGCACAAACATAAGTCGCCATTGCCAGCGTGGATGCGCCTAGCGAGCAGCCGAGATCGTAAATGCGGCTATTGGGTTGCGTAAACTGACGGGCGAATACGCCGGTCATACTGATGACTGTTTCGTACCCAGGTACAGAGCGCCGAATCATATCGGGAAAAACGCAGGCTACCTGCTCGTCGAAAGTAAAATCAACAAGGTGGCGCTGTTGTTCTGAAAAAATGTCGTCCCGATGGAATTCGGCGCTCATGGCAACGTCTCAGTTTTTGGATTAGATGCGTGCCGTGGCAGAGAACAATTGCTTATCGAAATAGTCTGCAAAACGTAGCAATTCTTCGTCGTTCAACTGCTTGTAAACGCGGTTGACGACCATGTGTGTCGCGGCGCGGCTGGTTGCAAAGGTGCCGTCCACTACTTTGCGGATCACAAAATTAAGATCGAGAACGGAGAGCGGCCGCTTCATAAAGGATTCAAGCACCAAGTCGGCAACGTCGATCATGATGGCATTGAGCCTTGGTACGACCGATTGAGCGCGCCCTGCGCGGATTTCTGAAATGATGAACTTCATTTCTTCAAAATCTTTTTGACTGATTTCAGCGCCGCAGCAGTCTAGGCCGTTACTGGTGCGGTTGGCAGGTAGGTAGATGTCGTCGATAAAACCGGACATGTTGACGATTTCGTCGTCGGAACGCTTTTTCAGGAGTTTGCTGACCAACAAACGCGCTGCAGAATTGAGCGTGTCAACGGCGCCGTTTACCACTTTGCTTGCCATCGGGCTCAAACCGACGGCTTCTACGCTGTTTGCCAGCATGTTGGTGAGCACTTCGGGAATAAACGGTTCAACGACCTGTTCGAGTGGCTTTAACAAAGTTTGTGGAGGCACGTTACCGCGTAACTCCAGCAGGCGCTTTGCTTGGGTAGTGAGCTGTTCGGATGCTTGAAAGCCAATAAAATACTGCGTTGTGCTCATGGATTACTACCTGTCCTTGTGTGATGTGAATTGTTGTAGGGCTTGCTTTTTTGTGTAGTAGGTCGATGTCGCAAATGGGTGTGGCTAGCGTTACTGGAAATAGGGCGCGTGCGTCTGTACTAAAGCGCTTTAGGGGCGCTCTCACGCACTCGTTGGCTGACCATCCAAGTAAGCAATTCTGCCTGCTCTGGCCTTGGCTCGTCAAAGTGACCCGCGCGAATTTGTGCGATCAGTGTACGGTTCGCCGTTAACAGAGCGTCGCCAAGGGGGGCATCCGATGGGGAGGATGTACCCGTAAGCGCTTCAATCCGCAAGCGTTCTTCGTGCAGCCAAGCATCCCCCGTTTGCCATTGCCGCTGCGCGATGGCTATGGCGTTTGCAATCATCAGCGCATCATAACGCTGTTCGGCGGAAAGTGCAGGTAGGATGCGATCCAACAGGGTTTGCCGTGCGGTTTCGAGCAGGTCTTGGCCGGTGGGTGATTCTCTCATCGGGGCTCCTTGTGGGTCGGCGATGCATCAGGATACGCGAGGGTCATTCGTAAAATCTGCAGTTCTAGCTCTGGCACAATGTGTGCGGTAAGCGCCAACTCTAGGGATCGTTCTTGGCCGGAGTTGTGGCGCTCGCCCTGCATCAACGCGATCATCGCCCAGCGTGCGTGCGCGTATACTTCCCAATAATGCAGGTCGGCGGGGGAAATGTCGATGCCAGAGACGGCTTGATAACTCGCAAGAAGTACTTCCTTTGGCCCAATGCCGCCGGCTTCTTTGCCGGGGCCAGTTTGCCCAAAGCGCCAACAGCGCGCGCAGAACCAGCCAAGATCCTCGCGGGGGTCCGACCAGCCGGCGAATTCCCAGTCGAGGATGGCGGTTAGGCCGTGTTCGTCCACCATGTAATTGCCGGTGCGCAAATCGCGGTGGCAGAGCACAATCCCTAACGATGTGGGTTCGTGAAGTTCCAGCCAGCGTAGCCCCCATTCTAGCGCGGGAAAGGGCGTGTGGTGTTGGTCAAGCCAATGGCGCCAGTCGCGGATGGCGTCTTGCACAGGAGTGGTGCGTGGGAGAGTTAGGAAATCAAGGTTTGGTGCTTGGGTGGGGGATGCGGCTAACGTCGATGCTGGCGGGCGTATCTTGTGTAAACGGGCAAATTCTTCGCCAATTCTGCGGGTGAGAGCGATTTTATCTCCGCCTAGGCTCGGATCTTTTACGATACGGTGCCCTGCTGCAGTTCCTGCGGCGCGGCGCATGATAAAAAAGGGCCGGCCTAGGAGAGAGCCTTCGTTGAGCCAAAGCGGTTCAGGAACCGTAACGCCAGCACTGAAGGCGGCGCGTAGCAGGTTGAATTCCTGCGCACGCCCAAGGCTTTCGCCGACGCTAGAGGGTGCGTCGGCGCGAAGCACCAGCGGTACGATTTGGGTTCCGTGTGAGTTTTCCAGCGCAAGGTCTAGCGCCCAGTTTTCTTGAATCGCACCGCCAGAGAGTTTGCGTGCATGGCTAAGGCCGGAAGCTGCGACGCCTTGCGATTGTAGCCAGATAACGAGCTTTGTGAGTGCATGTTCATCGAGCATGGCTTAGCATCCCCAGCGAAAAAAATCGGCGCCTTCTTCCAGATATGCGCGGGAAAGTACCATTTTATGAATTTCCGATGCGCCATCCACCAAGCGGGCTTGGCGGGCGTAGCGGTAAATCCATTCCAGCAATGTGTCTCGCGAGTAGCCTTTCGCACCGCAAAGCTGGATCGCGGTGTCGGCTGCCTGGTGGAGCGTGTCGGCGACGTGGATTTTTGCCATGGAAATTTCTTTGCGGGCAAAATCGCCCTGATCTAATTTCCACGCAGCGTGCATGGTCAGCAAACGGCCCGTATGGATATTTTTGGCAACGTCGCCCAACATCCACTGCACGCCCTCGTGCTGCGCTAAGGGAATCCCGAAACTCATGCGCTCACGGGTGTATTCAGCGGCGATTTCCATGCAGCGTTTGGCGAGCCCGAGCCAGCGCATGCAGTGGGTGAGGCGTGCCGTGCCCAAACGGATTTGGGTGACTTTCAGACCGTCGCCAACGTTGAGCAGGCGGTTTTGATCGGGAATTTCCAAGTTTTCAAACACCAGCTCGCAGTGGCCGCCGTGTTCTTCTGGCCCCATGATGGGGATGCGTCGTTCGATTCGCCAGCCGGGTTGTTGAGCGTCAAATAAAAACGCGGTGAGTTGGCGGCGGTCTTCGTTGCTGGTGCGAGCGATCAGGATAAAAGTTTGCGCGCCTTCTGCGCCGGTAATAAACCATTTGCGGCCATTGATACGCCAGACGTCGCCGTGTTTTTCTGCCCGCGTATAGGTCAGGCTCGGATCGCTGCCGCAGCCGCCTTCCGGTTCGGTCATGGCAAAGGCGGAGCGCACTTCCCCGTTAATTAGGGGTACTAGCCAGCGCTGTTTTTCGGCGTCGGTTTTCAGGATTTTATTCAGGAGAATCATGTTGCCGTCATCGGGGGCGGCGCAATGGAAGGCGAGGGGGCCGAAGGGGGAGCGGGCGGCTTCTTCGTAAAGGGCGGCCATTCCTTGCACGCCGACTTCCAGCCCGCCGAGTGTGTGTGGCATCTGGAACGCCCAGAGCCCCTGTGCTTTGGCGAGGCGGCGCAGTTCCGCGACGGCTGCCTCGTTCAGATTTTCGTGCGCGTCGTAGGCGCTTGCTTGGCTTTCGAGGGGAATGACGTGCTCGCTCACGAAGGCGCGAACTTTCAGGCGCAGGGATTCGATTTCAGGGGAGAGTGTAAAGTCCATAACGTGTCCTTTTAGGGTGGTTCGCGCTAGAGCGTGTTGATCGTGTGGCCGCCGTCTACGGTAATTACGCTGCCTGTCATGTAGGCGCTCGCGTCAGAGGCAAGCAGCAATAGCGGCCCGAGAAGCTCGTGCAAGCACCCCAGCCGCTGGCTAGGAATCCGTTTGATCATTCGCTCACCCGCCGTAGTTGCAAAAAAATCGCGGTTAATATCCGTCTCAATATATCCAGGGGCGATTGCGTTTACGCGGATATTGTAACGTGCGAGTTCCAGTGCCATCGCTTTGGTGAGTTGTATCAGGCCGGCTTTTGAAGCGGCATACGATGCCAAATGGCTCGCTACGCGCAGGCCGAGGATGGAGGCGATGTTGATAATGCTGGCAGGGCGTTGGTGTTGCGCGCAGTGTTTCGCAACCTGCTGGGCCACTAAAAAAGCACCTTTTAGGTTGGTGTCTAGATTTGAATCCCAGTCGGCTTCTGTCATGTCCAGAAATGCGGCGTTCGCGCCGATCCCTGCGTTGTTTACCAGAATATCCAGCCCGCCCGACCATTCCCACGCATCTTGCACGCCTTTGGTTACGGAGTTTGCGTCGGTCACATCCATTGCAATCGTGTGGCAGGCGCCACCGGCATCACGAATGCGCTCGGCAAGGGTGCTAAGCCGATCGCTGCGGCGGGCGGCAATGGCTACACGCGCACCGCGAGCGGCAAGGGTTTCCGCAAAATAGTGGCCAAAGCCGCTGGATGCTCCGGTAATTAGAGCTGATTGGCCGGCCAAAGAAAAAAGCGGGTCGTGCATGGTTTCACCTTTGGGTGGGTTGTGGATAAGTGTGCCGCTTGTTTGTGGGTAAAAGTGTGGATAAGTTTGTGGATTCGTTGTGGGTGAGTTGTGGTTCTCGTGTGAATACCCTGTGATCTCTTCGCAAAGCCGCTATAAAACAAGGGGTTGTTGGTGCTGTGAACAATGCGTGTATAGCATGTGCGTTGCCGGTGAATTCTTTGTGGAAAACTTCCGATTCCTTCCCTGTGAGATCCCCTGCGAGATCAGTGACTTATTAGTCAATTCAATCGTATGGTACGGCAACGGCGGCGAGTTTGCTATCCTTCACCCAGATTCTGGCGTGCCCGCTCGCTCTTGGTTATCAGTGATTTTAGGTAGTAGCTTGTGAAAGATTTGAACCCTCGACAACAAGAAGCTGTGCGCTACATTGATGGGCCGCTGTTGGTGCTGGCAGGCGCAGGTTCGGGAAAAACCAGCGTAATTACCCGCAAGATCGCACACTTGGTTCAAAAATGCGGAATTCCAGCCAATCGGATTGTCGCCGTGACTTTTACCAATAAGGCATCGCGCGAGATGAAAGAGCGGGTTGGACACTTGATCAGTGGTGCAGAGGCTCGCGGTCTAACCGTCTCGACTTTCCATAATCTTGGCTTGAATATTCTCCGCAAAGAACATAAATCGGTGGGGCTTAAAAACGGCTTCTCCATTTTTGATGATCAAGACAGCCGTTCACTTCTAACCGAGCTAAGCCATAAAGAGACGGCGGTAGCGGGTGAGGATGTGGACTATCTGCGGAATAAAATTTCGCAGTGGAAGAACGATCTGGTTACGCCTTCGCAGGCGCAATCCCATGCTGCAGGTGAAGAGGAGATGCGTGCTGCACACGTGTATAGCGCTTACGATCGCTGCTTGCGCGCCTATAACGCGGTGGATTTTGATGATTTGATTTCGCTGCCTACGCTGCTTTTTCGTGATAACGAAGAAGTGCGGGAGCGCTGGCAGCATAAAATTCATTATTTGCTGGTGGATGAATACCAAGACACAAACACCTCGCAATATTTATTGGTGCGCTTGCTGGTGGGGCGTCGGGCACGTTTTACCGTAGTGGGGGATGATGATCAATCCATTTACGCTTGGCGCGGCGCGCGTCCTGAAAATTTAGTGCAACTGGCCGAGGATTATCCGGCACTTAAAGTCGTAAAGCTGGAGCAAAACTACCGATCTACGCAGCGAATATTAAAAGCGGCAAACGCGGTGATTGATAACAATCCGCACGTTTTTACCAAGCAGCTCTGGAGTGAGCACGGTTTTGGCGAACAAATCCGAATTATTCGCTGCCTCAATGAGGAAAGTGAGGCGGATCGCGTTGCGATGGAAATCATGCACCAAAAAATGCAAAAAGGTCGTGATTTTAAGGATTTTGCGGTTCTCTATCGGGGAAATTTTCAGTCTCGAACGCTAGAAATCAAGTTGCAGGCGTATCAGATACCGTACAAAGTGAGTGGCGGAACCTCTTTTTTCTCGCGCAGCGAAATCAAGGATGTGATGGCCTATTTGCGCCTTGTAATCAATCCTGATGACGACAACGCCTTCTTGCGAATCATCAATACGCCACGCAGAGAAATCGGCCCGTCTACGCTAGAAAAACTAGCTGGATACGCACAGCAGAGAGGCGTTGGGTTGTTTGCCGCCTGTGATGAAATGGGCTTGGAGCAAACGCTAACAGGCCGTCCGTTGCAGAACCTACAGCGCTTTTCCCGCTGGCTGGCAGAAACTACCGAACGGATCCAGCGTACGGATGCGATCCCCGCGATTCAGCAAATGTTGCGCGATATTGATTACCAAGCGTGGCTGCTGGAACAGGCGCCAAGCGCAAAGGCAGCAGAAAAGCGTATGGAAAACGTCAATCAACTGGTGGAGTCGATGGAGCGGATGCTCGGAAAGCAGGAGGAGGAAGACATTGCAGCCGTGATCGGTAAATTGATCCTGATCGACCTGCTCGAACAGCGTGATGAGGAAGATGCTTCGGATAAGGTCCAATTAATGACCTTGCATGCGTCCAAGGGTTTGGAATGGCCTTACGTGTTCATCATGGGCTTGGAGGAAGAATTGCTGCCACACCGCAACGCGATTGAGGAAGATACCATTGAGGAAGAGCGGCGTTTGATGTACGTGGGCATCACCCGAGCGCAGCGGGAGCTTACGCTATCGCTCACGGCAAAGCGCAAGCAATACGGCGAAGAGTTCGAGCCTGCGCCAAGCCGGTTTTTAGACGAGTTGCCCACAGACGATGTGGTATGGGAAGGGAAGGGTGGAGAGCAACGCAGCGTGGAGCAAAAAAAGGCGCTGGGGCGGGCTTATATGGCGAATATCCGCAGCCTTTTAGAGTAGCGGGCGTATAACACGCTTGGATCCTTGTGCTTGCCAAAGATCCAAGTGATGGTCAGCGCTAGCGGCCTTGATTTGGCCAGCGCTTATTCCGACTGGCTTACCATCCAGTCTACCACACCCATGATTTCTTCGTCGGTGCAGCCGCTACCACACAGGCCGCGTGCGGGCATTCCTTTGAAGCCGTGAAGCGCATGTTGATGCAGCGTATCTTTGCCTTCGGCAATACGTGGCGCCCATGCAGCCTTGTCGCCTGGCTTAGGTGCACCGGCAGCGCCGGATGCGTGGCAAGCCGCACAACCGGTGTTGAATACCGTTTGAGGATCGCGTGTGGCAGGTGCAGCGGGTTCAGCCGCAGCCGCAGCAGGTGCAGCAGCCGCGCCACCACCGCAGGTATCGCCCTCTACGCAGACTTTTGCGCTGGGGCTTGTGCGCTCTTCTACTTTGATCGGGCTGTTAATTGAGTATTGGCCTGAAGCTGCGTCGCTGGCGGCCACTGCGGGCGCTGTCCAAGCAATTCCAAGCGCAAGAAATGCGGAAACCAGAACCGTTGAGACGGTTCTTGATGGGGTGTGTTGTGGTTTGGCAGAGTGCATTGATGCGTACCTCAAATTAAAAATCCTTGAAACTGCCATACGCAGAATCGGCGTGAAGTATAAGCCAATCATTACGTAAACCCAATGTTAGAGCGCGGTCGAACGTTGTGTTTTTGTGTGCTGCGAGCCTGTTTCACGGTGTACTATTTACTGAAACGGTAGGTGTGATGTGTGATGTAATGAGGCGATATCTGGATGATTAAAAGCCAATCCCGTAAAAAGGTGTTGTGGGTGGCAGTGGGGCTCCCTTTGCTGGTGGTTCTGGCGAGCGCGGCCGCGTGGTTTTATCGACTGGATGAGCGCTGGGCGCTGGTTCTCGCGTCGTGGCGCGCACCGGATCGAATCCCTATGGCGGTGCTGGGTGATTCCGATAGCCATTCTTACCACGATCGAGTGAGCTTTGGGGCGCAGCCTGGCTTGCGCGGCGGCGCGTATCGAGCCACGACGTGGCAGTGGCCAGAGGTACTTGCAGGGGTGCGCGGCGATGCGCTAAACCTTGGGCCGTGGTCGCGATGGGGAACCAATCTTGATCTCGTTGCGCTGTTGAGGCAATGGCGGGGCCAAGAGGGGCGCGTGCCGATGAAGGAAGACTATCGCCACAATATGGCCGTTTCCGGTGCTCATTGTGAGCAGTTGATGACCATGCCTTACGCGCAAGCGGTGCATTTGCGCCGCATTATGGATGAAGCACCCCAGTCATGGGAAAAGGGCGTAGTGGTGATCCGCATCGGAGTGAATGATTTTGGCCAGCCTGAAGATCTGGAGCCGCTTGCACAGAATCCAGCGGACCCTGTGATGCTGGCGCGAATGGATTCATGCGTGAACAACATCCAAAGTGCAGTGAGCTATCTCCATGCGCACCATCCGAAAGTTGCATTTTTGGTGGTGGGTATCTTTAACAACGCGCACTATGCTGCCGCCTTGGATCGCTGGCAGTCGGCGCAGGCACAGCGCAATCTGGATCAGGGGCTAGATCATTTTGACTCTGTGTTGAAGGCGTGGGCAGACCGAGATCCGCACGTCGCGTTTTTTAGCGATCGTGACTGGTTCAAGCAGTGGATGGGAGGTCGCAATGGCGATGGGGTGCCTGCCTACCATGACGCGCAGATCGGCACACATTTTAAAGTGCACAATACGGCGGGCGATGCTCCGACGAATGCGTTTTTAGCAGACGAGCATGCGGGTTCAGTTCTGAATGCCATGTGGGCTCGCTCAATCATTGAGCACCTGAACGCAGAGTTTGCCACGGCGATTCCGGTGCCGACTGATGATGAGTTGACCAACTTCCTTGATCCAGATGGCAAGCTAGGTATGCGGTAAAGCTAGGAATGCGGTGAGCTAGCCACCACATTCCTAGATGTTTTAGTGTAGGCAGGTAAAGCTGCATACGAGCGGATTTGCCAACTGAATAAACTCCGCAACATCCATTTTCACGACAACGGTATGCGAGCCGGCGCTAAAGGCAAGCCAAGCCTGATCGGCGAGGCTTTGTTCTAACACAACCTGCATGTCGTAGAGGTTACCAAAAGGCGGAATTCCGCCGGGGTCGCAGTCAGGAAACAGGCCGGCAAAGTCCTCTTCTTTGGCGAGTTCAAGCTTGGTTGCGCCGAGTGCAGAGCGCAGCGCGGCGAGGTCTACTTGGCGGTCGGCTGGAAGTACGGCCATCACCATTTGGTGATCGGCATTGAGGACTACCGTTTTAGCCAAATGCTGGCCCGAAATATGAGTTACTTCAGCGACTTCGGGCGCGGTTACCGCGTAAGGATGGATGCAGGCGTGATAGCGCACTGCGTTTTTTTCGAAATACTCGTTGATTGACCGGATTAACATCGCACATCTCCCCTTGTTGGTTCGACATCCGTTTTTGCCGGGTGGCTGCTAAAAGAGCGTCGCGTCATGTGAATAAAGAAATGATTGCTACGCTCTTGTATACCTTTACACCAGATTCAGCCGCGTGTCCAGCGGGTGCCTTCGCGGGTATCTTCCAGTTCGATGCCTTGGGCTTTTAGCAGGTCGCGGATTTCGTCGCTGCGGGCAAAGTTTTTCGCCTTGCGGGCGTCTCTGCGCTGCTGGATGAGATCTTCGATGGCGGCATCGTCCAAGCCGTTGCCGGTTGCGTCGCGCGCGGCAGGTGCTTGCCATTTGAACCAGCTTTCTGGATCTTGGGTGAGCAGGCCCATGCGCTCGCCGGCGCTGGCCAATACCGCTTGGAGTTGGGTGCGGGATGGCGTGTCACTGCTGCGGTTGGCTTCGCCGGCGAGTTGGTGGAGTACGGCGAGTGCCTGTGGGGTGGCAAGATCGTCGGCCAAATGCTGTTCCAGCGTATCAAGCAGCGGGTGCTGGAGTGCGTCTGGTGCGGTGGCATGGGTATCGGCGCAGGAAGACGGCGTGTGGCCGCGCAGCGCACCGTACAGCCGGTCGAGGCTGGCACGGGCTTGGGTCAGGGCGTCATCCGACCAGTCTAGCGGTGAGCGATAGTGGGCCGAGAGCAGGGCGTAACGGAGTACTTCGCCGGGCCAGTGCTGGAGCAGCTCGTGGACGGTGGCGAAATTGCCGAGAGATTTCGACATTTTTTCGCCGTCGATGGTGAGATAGCCGTTGTGCAGCCAGTAATTGACGTAACGTTCATCCTGATGGGCGCAGGTGCCTTGGGCGATTTCGTTTTCATGGTGCGGAAATACCAAGTCTAGCCCGCCGGCATGGATGTCGATGGTTTTGCCAAGGTGGGCGTTGATCATTGCGGTGCATTCGATGTGCCAACCGGGGCGGCCGCGCCCCCAAGGGCTGTCCCAGCCGGGCAGGTCGTCGCTGGAAGGTTTCCAGAGTACAAAATCCGCGGGGTTTTTCTTGTAGGGTGCAACTTCCACGCGGGCGCCGGCGATCATGTCGTCGAGGTTGCGTTTGGAGAGGCAGCCGTAGTGCGGGTCAGTGCTGACGTTAAAGAGCACATGGCCTTCGGCTTCGTAGGCATGGCCTTTTTCGATCAGAGTGGTGATGATCTCGATCATGGCGCCGATGTTGTCGGTGGCGCGTGGCTCAAACTGGGGGGTGAGGTTGAATAACGCTTGCATGTCGCTGCGGTAGGCGTCGGCGTAACGGCTGCTCAATTCGCAGATGGTTTCGCGGTTGTCGCTGGCGGCTTTGTTGATCTTGTCGTCTACGTCGGTGATGTTACGGGCGTAGCGCACTTCCGGGTAGTGGCGTTTCAGCAGGCGGTAAAGCGTGTCGAACACCACTACAGGGCGGGCGTTACCGATGTGGACGTAGTTGTATACGGTCGGGCCGCACACATACATCGTTACGCGGTCGGGGCTGATCGGTACAAAGCGCTCTTTTTGGCCGCTCAAGGTGTTGTGCAAATAAATATTCATCTTGGCGTGGCTCATTCAGGGAGTCGTGTGGCTTGTGCGAGTGCGGCCAGCGCATCGGCAAAGCCCACGACTTCGTTTTGCTGGCTGCCAAGGCGACGGATCGCCACCTTCTGTTCCGCGGCCTCTTGCTTGCCGACGACCCAAATTTGCGGGATTTTGGCGTTGGAATGTTCGCGCACTTTGTAGCCAATTTTTTCGTTGCGCAGATCGGCTTCGGCTTGGATGCCAGCGGCTTTCAGTTGCGCAACTACGGTTTCTGCCCAGTCGCGGGCGTCGTCGGTGATGGTGGCGACGACGACTGGCACTGGCGAGAGCCATAGCGGGAAATTTCCGGCAAAGTGTTCGATCAATACGCCAATGAAGCGCTCCATGGAGCCGACGATGGCGCGGTGCAGCATGATTGGGCGCTGGCGCTGGGAGTTTTCATCGACGTATTCGGCGTTCAGGCGCTCGGGCATCATCGGGTCGAACTGGATGGTGCCCATTTGCCAAGCGCGGCCAATCGAATCCTTGAGGTGATATTCGATTTTCGGGCCGTAGAACGCGCCCTCACCGGGCAATTCTTCCCAGGCGACGCCGGCGGCGGCGAGGGCGGCACGCAGGCCGTTTTCGGCTTTGTCCCAAGCGTCCTCGGTGCCGATGCGCTTGTCGGGGCGTAGGGCGAGTTTTACGGAGATGTTTTCAAAGCCGAAATCGGCGTACACCTTCATGGCTTGGCGATGAAAGGCGGTGACTTCAGCTTGCACCTGATCTTCGGTGCAAAAAATATGGCCGTCGTCTTGAGTGAAGGCGCGTACCCGCATGATGCCGTGGAGCGCACCGGAGGGTTCGTTGCGGTGACAGCCGCCGAATTCGGCATAGCGGATGGGCAGTTCGCGGTAGCTGTGCAGGGTGTTGTTGTAGATCTGGACGTGGCCGGGGCAGTTCATGGGCTTCACGGCGTAGGTACGCTTCTCGGATTCGGTGAAGAACATGTTTTCTTGGTAGTTTTCCCAGTGGCCGGATTTTTTCCAGAGGCTCACATCAAGGATTTGCGGGCCGCGCACTTCCTGATAGCCGCTTTCGCGGTACACCTTGCGAACATACTGCTCAACTTTCTGCCAGATGGCCCAGCCTTTGGGGTGCCAGAACACCATGCCGGGGGCTTCTTCCTGCTGGTGGAACAGGTCGAGGTCTTTGCCGATGCGGCGGTGGTCGCGCTTGGCGGCTTCTTCTAGCAGGGTTAAGTGGGCTTTCAGCTCTTTGACGTCGCGCCAAGCGGTGCCGTAGATGCGTTGCAACTGCTGTTTGGTGGAGTCAGCGCGCCAGTAGGCTCCGGCCAGTTTGGTCAACTTGAAACCCTTGCCGAGTTTGCCGGTGGAGGGCAGGTGCGGGCCGCGGCAGAGGTCGATAAATTCGCCCTGACGGTACAGGGTGATGGTTTCGTTTTCAGGGAGATCACGGATGATTTCGGCTTTGAATAATTCACCCTGTTTTTCAAAGAAGGCGATGGCTTCGTTGCGATCCCAGACTTCGCGCACGATGGGGGTATCGCGATCGACGATTTCCATCATGCGTGCTTCGATTTTTTCTAGGTCTTCGGGGGTGAACGAAGTGGCGCGGCAAAAGTCGTAGTAGTAGCCGTTTTCGATGGCGGGGCCGATGGTGACTTGGGTTTCGGGGTACAGTTCCTTGACGGCCTGCGCCATCACGTGGGCGGCATCGTGGCGGAGGATTTCGAGGGCTTCGGGCTTGTCGCGCGTAATAAAGGCGAGCTGCACGTTGTGGTCGATTACGCGGCTAAGGTCTTGCTGTTCGCCATCGACGGTCATGGCGATGCTGGCTTTGGCGAGGCCTGGGCCGATGCTGGCGGCGATTTCTAGGCCGCTGACGGGGCGTTCAAACTGGCGGACGCTGCCGTCGGGGAGGGTGATTGCGATCGGCTGGCCGGTGCTTGAATTGGATGTGCTCGACATGATGTGCTCGGAGTGCTGTGCTCGAATGAATTACGTTGTTTTGAATCAGAAATCAGGCGCGTGCCCGTCTGGGAAGGATGCAATGGTAGCGCAAACAGGGGTGGTTCTCTAGGGCGCAGTCGAAGCTTCGCCTTTCGTGGCACTTGGTTCTGCGCGATAATAGCGCTTCACTTCGCACAGGGCTTGTGCGTGCAGTATTGATTTTACTCTCAGGAATTTCATCATGCAGTCTTTTGTTCGCCGCTATTGGCTCCCTTTGCTGACCCTTGTGGCGATTATTGTCGGTTCTTTGCTGCCGCTCCGGAAGTGGGTGCCTTCGTATCTGGAGACGGATCTTACCAATGCGGCGCATTATCCTTCTGGCGTGTTGTTGGGTTTGCTGTTAGCGCCCTATATTCAGCGTAATTGGCGCAGGGCTTTGCTGGTGGCGGCCATTGGTTCGGCAGCGTTTGGGGCGATTGAGGTGTTGCAGCCGTTTTTTGGCCGTTTTCAGAGCATGGATGACTGGATCAAAAGCAGTTCGGGGATGGTGATCGGTGTGGCGGCCACGTTTGTGCGGTTTTCAACGCCGCGATGGGTGATTGCCGCGCTTGGGGGAGTGGCGCTGGTTTTATTCGCGATTTTTGTGCTGCCGCTGGTGCAAACGCTGCGTACCGTTGCCGCTTATGAGCAGCGTTTTCCGGTGCTGGCGGATTTTGAGCGTTGGGATGATTTTTTAATTTGGCGTACCACTGGCCATTCTTTCTATGATCGTAGAGAAAATACAGCAGAAACTGGCGACGCGGCAAGCGCAGCGCGTGGCGCCTACCACGCTGCCGTTCGGCGTCGCAGTGAGGGCCAGCCAGGGGTTGCTGTTGATAACGTTGTGGTTGATTGGCGAGCTTACCGTGAGCTTTGTTTTGACAGCCGCGCGAGTGCTGAGCCTGGAAATGCAAGCGCCCCGAATCAAGCACTTGAAGTACTCTTAGCAGACAATCGTGATGGCGGTATTTGGCACGAGCGTTTCCCGAATCCTGCGTACTGGCATACCGTCTGCATTTCTCTGGATGGCCTGAAGGCGGCTGATGGCAGCCCGCTGAATCTTGCGCATATTTCGCAGCTTCGGATTCTGGGCAGCAAGGTGGCTGCGGGGCAGGGGTTTGATTTGGATCGGGTTTATTTGAGGTAGGGCTCGTGCTCGTTTTTAACGCTCAGAAACGCAGCTTTGATCGGGCTTGGCGCTCCGGCTGTCTTAAAAACGGACGTTGCAAAATGCAGCGTCCGTAGTCAATTACACGGCGGGTTCCGCCGCTTTCTGTGCAGGTGCAGTGGCAAAGGCGGTTTCCAGTGCATCGCACTTGGGCAATTCGCGCGCTAGAAGCGCCACGTTATTGCGGATGCGTTCACTTGAGGGCTCCAGCGTCAATGCGTGGCATGCCGCTGCGTGAGCACCGCGCTTGTCACCCAGATTCCACAAGCCAATGCTTAATAAATCCCACGGTTGGCTGCCCCATGCGTGCTGATCCGATGGATAGGACATGGGTTGGTGAGTAATTGCGAGTGCTCGGTTGCAGAACCGCACCAGTTCTTTCCAGTTTTGTTGGCGATAAAACAGGTCTGCCAACTCTACCAGAGGTTCGCGGAACGTGGGTGTCTCATCAGCGGCGCGACGCAGCCAGAGTTCGGTGAGTTTAAGGTTGCCTAATGCGCTGTAGCAGCGGGCAATATGCCGCATGCTGACGGAGCGTTCGCCTTCCTAGCCTCCGAGCGACAGATTGCTTCCGCCGGCAAGCTTGGGGCGCTAATTAGGCCCTGTGGCTCATGTGGCCCTTGTTCACCGAACGCGCCCGTAACGCCTTTGGGCCCCGCTTGGCTCACAGGGAAGTTGTCCGTCAAACCCACCCAATGGCCTGTGCGATCTACGACTGGGATCACTTCACCGTTCTCACCGCGAACATTCACGTCTTCCATAACTGAGGTTGTGCCGCTGCCGGCTTCGCGCAGAAAGTCGGGGACCAAGGGCACCGAAGGCGTCATTTCGGCATCGCCGCCAATCTGGATCGTTACCGATGCGCGGCCTCATGCCGTGTTCGCGGGCAGCGGATTGTTGGCATGTGCGCCTAGGATTACCGAGTACCGACCATCGAGAAAGTTGACGAGTTGGGTTTCTGTCCAGATCGGTGAGCCGCTACGGTTAAGAATCGCGTATACGCAAAATAATTCTTTGTATCCAGCAAGCTGTAAGGGGTGTCTTTTGTTGACCCCTTCGTTCGGGTGATGTGAGGTTCTTTCGAAGAATGGAGTGAAAGCCTTGGGGGGAAGGGATGATGTTACATTTATTTACAAACAAGCCGTAGGTTTTCCTTACAATCACAAACAATGGCTTTTTTGGTTCGTTTTGATTCGTTTTGTGAGATAAATGTAGAAATCGGCTCATGTGTGATCGAATTCGAAAAGAACCGGTTTGTTTACAAATACTGGCCTGCGGCGAAACATTACTGATCTATAGTTGTTGATAGGTTGATTTTTGATCGGAGTGTCGGCGTAAATTAATGGAGAAGTGCGAATGATTGGTTTTCCAGCAGTGAGGGTTGCAGGCTTTTGTTTGACGCTGCTTGCGGTGTTTCTATCGCCGGCTCTTGTTGCGGCGGAGAAGTCGGGGCCAGTAGATGTGGTAGCGCGTGGATTGGAAATCATGCGGGCGGCTGATGCGCGCCTGCATGGTTATACAGATCAGCAGGTGTCTCTAGAGATGACCCTGATCAGCCCGTCTGGCGGTAAGGCGAGCCGTGCGCTGCGCGTGCAGAGCATTGAAACGCCCGATGGCGAGCGCACACTGATGGTATTTGAAACCCCGCGTGATCTCTCAGGGACTGCGTTACTGTCAAACAACCGTCGTAGTGGTGCAGACGAGCAGTGGCTTTATTTGCCTGCAATCAAGCGGGTTAAGCAGATTGGTGCACGAAATAAATCGGGCCCTTTTATGGGGTCTGAATTTGCCTATGAAGATATCGTTACGCCGTTCGTAGAAAAGTACAGCTATCAGTATCTAGAGCAAACACCGTGTGGTGAATTGACGTGTGATGTAATTGAGCGCAAGCCCAAAGATGAATTTTCTGGCTATTCCTTCCAGAAAGTCTGGATTGATACTACGCACCAGTTGGTTCGTCGGATTGAATATTACGATCGCAAACAAACCCTGCTAAAGACTTGTACGGCAAGCGGCTTTAGCGAATATCAATCCAAATATTGGCGCCCAGCCGAGATGTTGATGGAAAACCACCAGAGCGGTAAGAAGACGGTTTTGCGGTGGGCGGATTATCGCTTTGAAAGTGGTCTTTCAGAGCAGGATTTTACCCAGAACGCTTTGATGCGGTCCCGCTAGGGATGCGTGCAGTGTTGATGTCCTTTCGTAGTGATTGCGTGCACGCTTGCGCAGTGTTCGGCTGTCTGATCGGTTTTTTAATAACGATGCCGGGTATTTCTTTCGCGGCTGGTGCACTCCCCAATGCGCAGAGTAAAGGGGAATGGCGGGGAGAATTTGCGCCAGAATTTACTGCATTTGCGCATTCTGGCGTGGCAGGTCAGGCTTCTGAATCCCTGTCTGCGAGCTTGCGCCTAGAAGGCTGGTATTCCCCTGATGACGGTCGCAATACCTTCGCATTTGTGCCCTTTGTGCGCTGGGATCAACGCGATCCGGAACGTAGCCACCATGATATTCGCGAGCTTTCCTGGGTGCATGTTTCAGGTAGCAGGGAAATTCGTGCGGGTTGGCGGCAAGTGTTTTGGGGCGTGACCGAAGGCATTCATCTGGTGGATATTGTCAATCAGACGGACGCGATCGAAAGTGTAGACGGGGAACAAAAACTGGGACAGCCAATGCTGAGCCTTGGGATTGAGCGTGGCGATCAGATGCTTGATTTGTTCTGGCTCGTGGGCAGCCGAGAGAGAACGTTTCCCGGTCGTGAAGGTCGTTTGCGCTTGCCGCTTGTCGTGGACAGTGATTTTGCCCGCTGGGAATCCTCCAAGGGGCGGGATCGCCAGGATCTTGCTTTTCGTTGGCAGTGGAATCCATATCCGCTACGACTTGGCGTTACTGGATTCAGTGGCACAGCCCGCGAGCCGGAGTTACAGCCTGTATTAACAGGCAAAGGCGTTGTGCTTGCACCCTATTACCCCGTTATCCAGCAGCTTGGGGTGGATGTACAAGTTACGCAGGGCGATTTGCTGTGGAAGCTGGAAGCGATTCAGCGCAATGGAGGCCAAAGGAACTATCACGCTGCAGATGCAGGGCTTGAATATACGCAAGTGGGTGTGTTTGCTACGCAAGCGGATTTGGGGTGGTTGCTTGAGTGGCTTTACGACAGCAGGAATCGTAAGGCTGCGACGCCTTTTCAGCGGGATCTTCTGCTTGGTTGGCGTGTAGCCTTTAACGATGTTGCAAGCAGCAGTCTGCTGTTTTATGTGATTTTTGACCCAGACGATGGCGAGCAATTGTGGAGCTTGGAGGCTCAGCGCCGGCTTGCCGAGGATTGGCAGTTGGCGCTGGAGATTCGTCAGGTGGCGGGCACTGCAGCGCCGCAGAGTGAAGCTGAATTTCTGGTGGCGCCGGATCTTACCCATGCTTTGCGGCCGCTGGCCCACGACAATTTTGCGCGCGTGACGCTAAGTTGGTTTTTTTAGGGTTCTGTTTTTGAGTACAGTTTTTTAATGCAGCTGATGAGGGTGTGGTTTTTATGAATGTGGATCGTTCGCAGAGAAGCGCCACCGCCTGGATTGCGCGTTGGCTGGTGAATCATCCTTGGCTTGCGCTCATCGCTGGGCTTGCCATTGTTGCAGGGTGTGCGGGCGGCTTGGGTGGTTACCAGTATTCGATGGATCATCGCGCTTTCTTTAGTGCCGACAACCCGCAATTGCAGGGCTATGAACAGCTTCAGACGGATTATTCGCGCACCGATACGGTGCTGGTCGTGCTCGCTCCCAAGGATGGCAAGGTATTTCAGCGGGATTTTCTTGCGGTTCTTCAAAAGCTCACTCAGGACGCTTGGCAGATTCCCTATTCACAGCGTGTGGAATCGTTGACGAATTTCCAGCATGTGCAGGTGGAAGGAGACAGCATCGAGACGCATGACCTTGTAGAGGACCCAGCAGCGCTAACGGATGCGGAGCTGAAACACATTCAGTCTGTGGCAACGCACGACGCATTTTTGGTGAATGCGTTGGTGAACCCGGGGGCATCGGTAACGGGAGTGCGCATAACGCTGAATTTACCTGGTAAAGATCCCCGCAAAGAAGTACCAGAGGTGGTGATGCCGCTGCGTGAATTAGCGGCAAAGATTACGGCGGCGCATCCTGATATTCAGGTACATTTGGTGGGGCAAACGATTGCAAATCAGGCCTATCCAGAAGAGTCGCAGGCTGATTTTACGCGTGTCTGGCCGTGGTTTACGATTACACTATTGGTTGTTCTGACGTGGCTTTTTCGTAGCGCAAAAGCAATGCTGGCAACTTGGATTGCGTGCCAGCTTGCAGTAGTTGCGGGTGCTGGCGCGGCGGGCTACTGGAAGCCAGTGGTGAATGATGCGGTAATTGTGGCGCCAATCATGATTTTGACTCTGGCGCTCGCTGACTGTATTCACTTGGTTGTAGGATGGATTCAGGCGCAGCAGCGCGGCATGGATCGACGGGCGGCCATGGAGGATAGCCTGCGTCATAATTTGGTTGCCATGACTATTACCAGTGGGCTTACGGTGATTGGTTTCCTGACGCTGCACTTCAATGATTCGCCACCGTTCCAGGTAATGGGCTATATCGTTGCGTTTGGCGTGAGCTTTGCGCTGCTGTTTACTATGCTGATCACCGCTCCTATGCTGATTCTTCTTCCGGGAAAGCCGCCTAAAAACCCGTTGCCTTTGCAAAGTCCGGATTCGCTTGCAATGTCAAGGTTCGCGGGTTTCGTGATCCGCCGCCGCTGGGCTTTGTTAATTTGCCTGCTCTCTATTGGCAGCGTACTTAGCGCGTTATCACTTACCAACCGGATCAATGACGACATTGTTAAGTACTATACTGAAGAGACTCCATTTCGCCAAAGTATGGAGTTTGTAAATGCGAATCTTACTGGCACAGGCGAAATTAACTACCCTGTAGTGGCTGGCGGGGCAGATCAAATCAGTGATCCGGAGTATCTCAAGGCCTTAGATGCCTTCAGCACATGGCTTAAAACGCAGCCTGACGTAGTGCAGGTGAATTCGATCGTGGACATCATCAAACGTGTGAATCAGGTCATGCATGGCGATGACCCTAGTTATTACCGGATTCCTGATCGCCGCGATGAAATTGCCCAATATTTGTTGCAATATGAGCTTTCGCTCCCTTTTGGAATGGATCTGAATTATCTGATTCGTTTTGATCGCGCTGCTTCACGTGTTCGGGTGGCGGTGGGTACATCCAGCGGCCAGCGCTTGATTGAACTTGATCAGCACGCGCAAGAATGGCAGAAAAAGCATTGGCCTGCCGCGATGCAAACACCAGGTGCATCGTTATCGCTAATGTTTGCACATATTGGAGAGCGTTCTATTTCCGGAATGTTCTGGGGGTTGATTGGCTCTCTTGCGCTTGCGTCGCTCTTTCTTTGGATGATCTATCGTTATTGGGTGTACGCAGTAGCATGTTTTGTCGGCAATTTGCTTCCCGTTGGAGCTGCCTTTGGCGTGTGGGCAATGATTAACGGCAATATTGACCTTGGTTTAACCGTGGTGCTTGGAATTGCTTTCAGCGTGGTGGTGGATGATACGGTACATTTTATCAATAAGTATGACTGGAGCCGCAGGGATGGGTTGCTTCCGTTGGATGCCGTTCATCGCTCATTTATGCGAGTGGGGTTTGCGCTGATTACAACCTCGGTCGTGTTGGGCCTCGGGTTTGCCTGGCTTGGTAATTCAGCCATTCAGCTTACGGTGAATACGGCCTTCATGATTTGCTTGTCGATCGTATTTGCGCTCGTTGTGGATTTGCTGGTGGTTCCGCCGCTGCTTGCGGTTCTTGATGGGCGAAATATGGGTAACGTTAATAATGTTGATGGTGATGTGCATTAATCCTGTTCTGAAATCAATATCCGTTAGGTTTGGAGCTTTGCTATGAGTCAGTTAACGCCATTGACGGTAGGATCTTCTTTTCGCAGCCGTTTTCTTGCGTGGATGAAGGAACGGTTTCCATTTGCGAATGCACTATTGTTTTTTATCCTGTATTTGACAACCGCTGCAGTGGCGCGCTTTTCACAAACGGCGGACGGTTCTATTGAAACATCATTCCGCGATATTTTCGGTGCTTTGATCACGTGGTCGTTTTTTTTGGTGCTGCGCGTATTTGATGAGCATAAAGACTATGCACTTGATTGCCAAAACCATCCGCAACGGATTTTGCAAAGCGGATTGATTACGCTCAATCACCTGAAAGTCGCAGTAGGAATTGCAATTTTGGCGCAGGTGGTGTGGTCATTGGTGCTGGATCGCGGGATAGGCCAAACCACCTATGCGTGGTGTGCGATGTTTGTCTGGACTTGTTTAATGGGCAAGGAATTCTTTATTCCGGAATGGCTCAATAAGCATCTGACCTGGTATGCCGTTTCCCACATGCTGGTAATGCCGCTCATTGTCTGGTGGTTGGCTAATCTCGCGGTACCGAGCCTGCAGATGTCGACTCCACTCGTGATCATGATGCTGCTCGCCTTTGTGAGTGGGTTCTGCTTTGAGATTACCCGCAAAACCAAGGGCCCGGAAGAAGAGAGGGATACCATTGAATCGTACTCAAGGATTTTTGGTACGCGAGGCTCGGCATGGCTGGTGATTGCTCTTGTGAGTTCAATGGTATTCGTGCAGCTATGGCTTATTGTGACCTTAACGGATGGGTTGTCACTTTGGGCTACCGTGATACTGCTTGCATTCTGGGGGCTAGCGATGGTGCAGCTACGTTCATTTCTGGCCGCGCCAGATGCGAAAAAACGCGGTAAAAACGAGGCGGCTGTAGCATTGGCAATGCTTGCCGGTTATGCCGTTTTAATTGCGGTGGTGATTTCCGCGCGTGGCCTTCATTTCGCACTATTCTGACAAGATGACGTTTTTAAGGGGGCGTCTTTGAAGGAACGGACTCCGAGACAAAAAAGCAACGTTGACAGAACGCTGCTTTGGCAAGAGCTGGATGTGCTCAATCCCTCGCATTGGCATTACGGAGGTCGCTTTGACAAGAAAGAATACACTCGTTCCGCCGCCGCGTTATAGCTTTGGGCTGGAACACGATGTGCGCTGTGAGTGGCCGGAGCATCCTGAGATAAAGCTTCGCCCGCGTGATGTTTCCAAAGGCCATCTAAGCTTGCTGTTATCGTCGCGTAGCTGGGTCCCAGCGATAGGCGAATTGATGCAAGATTTATCGGTGTATTTGGATGGTCGGCAGTTCGAGTTGCCGAAGCTTAGTATTCGCACTCTCAGGGATGAACCTGGTGGCTTGTGCGTCGTGCTCTGGAGCGTTGATTGTGAGCTCACCGCGCAGCGCTTGTGGGAGCTGAGTTATGCCTTGCGCATGAAGTGCATGGCCAAGCCGAGTATTGTGTGGAATGAGCATAATTTGCCAAAAGTCCCAGCGCGTGGACTTTATACGGAGGACGCTCGCCAAGAACGCCTTGGATTTATTCGGGAACAAATCGGCGTTGAGCTGCCGGAAGTTTCGTCCACAAGACTTGAATCACGGAAGCTGGTCAGCAATATTGAAGCGCTAATAGGCTCTGTGGAAATTCCCGTTGGCTTAGCGGGGCCGTTGCAAATACAAGGAGTTCATGCAGAGGGGCTTTATTATGCGCCGATGGCAACTTCGGAGGGCGCATTGGTTGCCTCCGCAACACGCGGAGCAACGGCCCTGTCGCGTTCGGGTGGCGTGAATGCAAGAGTGCTTGGTCAGCGCATGATGCGTGTGCCGCTCTTCAGTTTTGATGATATGAGTGCAGCGCTCTTTTTTGCAGAATGGGTGCAGGATCATGAACCCGAGATCGCAGAGGAAATCCGCAAGTATTCAAATTTCGCTCGCCTCGTGGAACTTCGTGCGCAGGTAATGGGCCGCAATGTGCATGTTCATTTTATTTATGAAACAGGGGATGCCGCCGGCCAGAATATGACCACAACCTGCACTTGGCAGGCTTGTCAGTGGATCATAAAGGGAATTCGCCATTTTGAAGAGTTGAAGATCAGGAATTTCCTGATTGAGGCAAATTTATCGAACGACAAAAAAGTTACTTACCAGACCTTCTTGAAAGGGCGTGGTGTACGCGTTCTGGCGGAGGCAGTACTGACTGATGAAGTCTGTCTTCGCGTGCTAAAAGTGAGCGCCTCGCAGTTGGTTCGAGCCTTTCAGGATTTTATGAGTGGCTCTGTTGCGGCGGGAATGGTTGGATTCAATATCAATGTTGCCAACGTCGTTGCTGCGATGTTTACAGCGCTCGGCCAAGATATTGCTTGTGTGCACGAATCAGCGCTCGCACAATTACATATGGAATTAAACGACAACGGCGATGCATATTGCACGATGACTTTACCATCATTAGTAATTGGAACTGTTGGTGGCGGAACGAATTTACCGCAACAGCGCGAGTGTTTATCCATTCTTGGGTGTGTTGGCGCAGGGAATTCTCATAAGCTGGCGGAAATAATTGCTGCCTTTTGCCTTGCATTGGATATTTCTACGCTCTCCGCTATTGCTGCTGATCAGTTTGCCCGCGCACACGAAAAGCTTGGCAGAAATCGCGTAGTAAATTACCTGAAGTTAGGTGATCTGACACCAGAATTTTTTGAACTATGCATACAGAATCTAGGGCGCCACGCTATGCAGGTAGAAAGCGCGGTGCAGATTCCATTGACGCAGACGGGTTCCAGTATTATCACCGAATTGACGTCACATAAAGTCAGCAAAATGCTTGGCCATTTCCCGTTTCGTTTGGAAACTAGCGCGGGCGTGCGCGATGTGATGGTCAAGGTGAAGCCGCTGGATGGTGAAGTCATCCTGATGCTAAACAGCATGGCGGCAATGTGTGATGCGCGCTTGGCGCAGGAATTCAATACCTTTCGGGAGCAGATCGGGTTCAAAGGCGTGCATATACGCGAACTTGCGGTGATGTCTCAGTCTGATCCGCGATTCGTTAAACATGCGCCGCAGATTTATGGAATCGTTAATGACCCAGCGCGTGAAGCATGGGTGATTGTAGAGGAACTGCTCTGTGGTCTTGAGCTCATGGACAGCGCGGATGATACCTCCGGCTGGCAGCCGGAACATATGGAAGCCGCAGTGCGCGGAATTGCGGAGGTTCATGCTATTTGGTATGGACGAGAGCAGGAATTGCTCCAGCAACCATGGCTGGTAGATTATCCGACAACAGCAGGAATGACTGCCAAGCGCCGCTTGTGGGAGCTGTTGGGGGTACACGCACGCGAGGAATTTCCAGAGTGGTTCAGCGACACCGATCTTGCGCGTTATCAGACTGTCGTTGGATCATTGGGGGAATGGTGGGCTGAAATCGAGGCGATGCCTCGAACGCTGGTACATAACGATTTTAACCCACGTAATATCGCATTTCGTAGGGATGGTGACGGGGTGAGGTTGTGCGCTTATGACTGGGAGCTTGCAACGCTACATCTTCCACAACATGACTTGGTAGAGCTGCTCGGATTTACTTTGAATCAGCCGATTTCTCGCGAACAGGTTGATTATTATCTTGAGCTGCATCGAACAACGCTAGAACAATCCAGCGGCATTGCCATTGATACAGAGCAGTGGCGACGTGGATATGTACTTGCACTGCTAGATATGACGGTAAATCGAATTCCGATGTATCTGTTGGCGCATACGTTTCGGCATTATGCGTTTATGGAGCGGGTGCATAATAGTTTTCGTCAGCTGCTGGAACTGGAAAGGTGGGTTTCCTGATGACTATAAATACCGGGAAAGCGAGTACTAATACCGAGTCCGTAAAATCGGATTCATCCCTTCCGCTTTTTTTAAGCCAACAGGATGCGCTGTTTTTGCCACCCGAATCGTTGGGTGGGAAGGCCATGAACCTTGCCTGGCTCAGCAGAGAGGGCTTTCCTGTGCCACGCTGGTGGGTGCTTACCACTGAGGCATTTCAGCAGCTATTGGAAGCAAATCAGCTGGATGGGTGGATTGAGGGCGTACTCTCGGATGCGCAGCTTCTGGAGGACTCTGCGTTGTTGGAAGCGGCAGCGAGAGCAATCCGTGAGCGCGTGCTCTCCGCAAGCATCCCGGAATCGTTAATTGAAATTGTGACGCGTCACCTTGCCGGTCAGGAGGACTGTTATTTTGCGGTGCGCTCGTCGGTGCTGGGTGAAGACGCTCTTGGTGCCTCGTTTGCCGGGCAGATGGATAGTTATCTATTTCAGCGTGGCTTGCCCGCAATTCTAGAGAGTATTCTACAGGTTGCGGCTTCTGCGTTTAATGCGCGTGCATTGCAGTATCGAATCAGTAAAGGCATTGCGCTTGCAGAGATTCGAGCAGCGGTCATCGTGCAGGAAATGGTCGAAGGTGAAATCTCCGGCGTGATGTTTACGGCCCACCCGATGAGTGGAAGTCGGCGTCATGCGCTCATTTCAGCAACCTTTGGTGTTGGCGAGGGCGTTGTTAGCGGCATCTGCAATACCGATGAATATACGGTTGGGCTGTTTGATGATTCGGTTGTTACAACTCTGGGCGATAAGGATCTTGCGCTGGTATTTGATCATCAGCGCGGCCGTGGCACCTGTGAGGTTTCGATAGAAGCCGCGCGCAGGAAAGTGGCTTGCCTGGATCACCGGCAGCTTCTTGCGCTGCGTGATATGGGAAAAAAAATAGCGGGCTTGCAGAAATTTCCTCAAGATATTGAATGGACGATCCGCAAAGGAGTCGTTCATATTTTACAGACGCGCCCTGTTACGCGACTGCCACCATTAAGCGAATCCATCGGAGAGGTTCGTGTTTTTGATAATTCGAATATTCAGGAGTCTTATTGTGGGGTCACAACGCCTCTGACGTTTTCATTTGCATCGCGTGCTTATGAAACTGTCTATGAGCAGACCATGCGCCTGTTGGGTGTCTCCGAGCGTTCTGTTCTGGCGCACAGGCACATGCTGGAAAATATGTTAGGTTTGGTGCGCGGACGGGTTTATTACAACATCAATCACTGGTACCAAGGGCTCCTTTTGTTGCCGTCATTTCGCAGCAACAAGGCGGATATGGAACGGATGATGGGGCTTACCGATCCGGTAGATCTTGTGCAGGACAAGAATCCTGGCCTTTCTGAGAAGCTACGGAAATTGCCGCAGGTTCTGCGCGCGCTCCTGCGGCTTCTTTACGGCTTTCAGCGAATGAATCAGGACGTTCAGAAATTCCGGGCAATGTTTGAGACCGTCTACTGCAGCGTTTCTCGGCCGCTTCTGCATACATTGACTCCAGGAGAACTGATTGCCGAATTGCGTCGCCTCGACCGCGAATTGCTACAGCGCTGGACGACACCCATTGTGAATGACTTTTACGTCATGATGATGAACGGTCGTGTCCACCGAGCTCTTGTTGCCGCCGGGTTTGAGCAGCCCGCAGTATTGCAGAATAATCTTCTTTCCGGCGAAGAAGGCATTGAAAGTACCGAGCCAACTCGCCGCCTTTTGCAAATGTGTGATTATGTGCGCAAGCAGCCACCGTTACGCAATTTGCTGGAAGATCCATCTACAAAGAACAGTCGTTTGCTTGACCGGATTCAAGTGCTTGATCCGGTTTTTTATGCGCAATGCGAAGACTTTATTGAGCGCTATGGAGATCGCACTATCGGTGAACTGAAACTGGAATCTGTTACGCTCCGACAGGACTCGTCGTTCCTGTTTGCAGTGCTCAGGAATTATCTCGCCCGTACAGACCTTACACCTGAAACTCTTGCAGCGAATGAAGCTCGTTTTCGCCATGAAGCGGAAGCAGAAGCGTTCAATGCGGTACGAAAGCAGCTCGGTGTTCGGGCTCTCAAACGCTTTCAGAAGCACCTAAGCAAGCTCCGTGATGCTATTCGCAACCGCGAGAATATGCGCTTGGCAAGAACCCGTATGTTCGGTTTGTACCGCGAGCTGTTTCTGGAACTAGGCCAGCAGTGGGCGATGCACGGCTTGCTCAGTGAGCCGCGCGATATTTTCTGGCTAAGTGTGGAGGAAATCTATGCGCTAAATGATGGGCGTGCAGTGCAAACAAATCTGTTGCCCCTGGTCGCTGCGCGTAAGGAAGAATATGCGGGTTGGGAGAGTCGTCAGGTTCCAGAGCCAGCGCACCATTTTCACACGCACGATACGGTCAGCTTTTTTAATGATTACACCTACCCATTCGCTGAACCTGAATCTTCTGATAGCGCGGAACTTATCGGTACGGGGTGCTACCCCGGTATCGTAGACGCAAAAGTGCGCCTGATTTTTTCTCCAGACGACGAACTCGCACTTGATGGGCAAATACTTTGCACTGTGCGCACTGATCCGGGGTGGGCGCCACTGTTTCCTACGGCAGGTGGAATTCTGGTGGAGCGCGGATCGACTCTGTCGCATTCTGCAGTGGTGGCGAGAGAGTTGGGAATTCCTGCAATTGTGGGAATTCCGGACATCACGCGTCGAGTACGCGATGGTGAGCGCGTCATTATGGATGGTGCAAAGGGCACCGTTCGGCGCGTCGAATTTGATGCATCTGTGGACAACGATGGGGAGTAATCTCATGGTAACGAGTATCATTGGTGGCGAATGGAATCCGCGTGAAGCTCTGCCAAAGGAATTTATTGCACTCCCCCAGCAGATTTACGCGCAGGATCCATCCTGGCTAGGCGAGGATGCGTCTGCGCTTGGCCATCAGTTTAGCGAGGCGAATCCATGGTTTTCTGGCGGTCGTGCGTGGCTTGGTGTGATTCCCGAACAGGCGCGCTTGGCGGGGTTTTACTGCGGCCAGCTGGTGGAAGGGGAGCCTGCCGCCTTTTTTGGTTTTTGGGAAGGGATTGACGAGCTTTCCGCACATGCAGCACTGTTTTCCGAGTTCAAAACATGGGCGGTAAATCAAGGCGCGAAACGTGTTTATGGCCCGATTAATTTCACAACCTTTGGTGCCTATCGCATTCGTCTTGATTCGTTTGAAAGTGGCGCGTTTCCTAGTGAGCCGTGGAATCCACCCTACTATTCGATGTTATTAAGAAAGCTTGGGCTCTCGGAGCACTATCGTTATCTTTCTACGTTTAATGACGCCAAAGAGACCGCCCAGGCGGTGGCAGCAGATTATCTGCGTGTAAAGCCGAAGCTTGAAAAAGTGGTGAAACTTGAAGCAATGACGCCTGATTTCTGGATGTCGAATCTGGATGCGCTTTATGGATTTGTGGACGAAGTTTTTGGTGCCAACTTCGCCTACACTCCCATCCGCAAAGATGCGTTTATCAGTCAGTGTGGCGAAGCGTTTGCGACACGTTTCTGCCCACATTCATCGGTGTTGGCGCGTACCCATGATGGCCGGATTGCGGGTTTCTTTCTGGTCTATCCCGATTACAGTCCCTTGATCAGAATGGCGAGCAGAGACCACATTGCCGCATCGACGCTGCGTTATGACCTTCATTACGCTGTCCTGCCCAAACCACGTCTGGCGCTTGCGAAAACCGGCGGGGTGCATCCAGATTTCAGGGCGCTTGGATTGTTTACCGCCATGGGATGTGAACTTACTTTACGCGCGGAACCCTTTTATGAGCGGATCAGTGGTGCGTTAGTGCGGGAAGACAATAACTCCCGCCAGTTCGCGCTTCGGCACGGGGTTTCCGAAGTGCGACATTACGCTCTCTTTCACCAAGCCCTGTAGGGCTGTAAGCACCATGGAATTGTTCCAAGAGAAGGTCTCGCCATGAATTTTTGTACGCCGATCGTCGCTGCGGCTCAGCGCCACCCTGACAGGATTGCGCTAACTGTACCGAACTTGGCTTACGCTTCGGAAGAGGCGTACGCAAATGAGCGGGTAAGCTACGCCGCACTACTTGCGCGCGCTGCTGAATTGCAGAAAGGCTTGCGTAACGCGGGGCTTAAGCCGGGCGATCGGGTGCTTGTGTTCGCGCGTCCCGGCACAGGGTTGTATGCGCTGATACTTGCGCTGTTAGGGGAAGGAGTGGTCGCGGTGCTTCTGGATCGCGGTATGAGTCGTTCCAGAATCATGGCGTCAATTCGTCAGAGCCACGCAAAAGCTGCCATTGGTGAGGCATCTCTGTTGCGTTTGTGGTGGTTATTTAAGCCGCTATGGTCGATACCAAAACTTGCCATTGATGGTCGTGCAATGGGCGTAACGCAATTGGTTACCGCCACTAACGAGGCGCACGTAGATACGCGCGCTCATGAATTTCGATGTGTAGACTTGCCTATACAAGCTGAAGGGCTGATTACATTTACCTCTGGCAGTACCGGCAATCCCAAGGGGGCAGATCGCACCCATAGTAGCCTGCTTGCGCAGCATCATGCGATTCGCGAGCACTGGCCGGATCGGGACGACGATATTGATTCTCCGTGTTTTCCCGTGCTGGTGCTGCATAATCTCTGTTGTGGAATTCGCACTGTGCTGCCTTACGCGGACTTGGCTCATCCCGCTCAGGTCAATCCTGATCGTGTGCTTTCCCAGATTGATCGCGAAGGTATTACGAGGCTGGCTTGCGCGCCTGCCTACTTAGGGGCTCTTCTACAAAGAGCCATTGGGTTGGGGCGGAACTTTGAAGGAGTGCGCGCGGTTGCGGTGGGCGGTTCTACGCTTACTCGCTCACTGGCTTTGCGGGCGCGAGAAGTGTTTCCTCAGGCTGAGATCGTCAGCGTGTACGGCTCTACGGAAGCTGAACCGATTGCATCGGTAACGCTTGAAGAATTGTTGCAGGGTTGGGATTGTAATCCTGGCCATTTGCTTGGACATCCTGCAGATTGCGTCGAGGTGGTGATCGTTGCCGTCGGTGCCGGTCTTGGCTCGGAATCGGATGTTGATCAGTCACGTCTTGCACAAGATCAGGTGGGCGAGATCCTTGTGGCTGGCCCTCATGTTTTGCAGTGCTATGTTGACAATCCGGAAGCCAATCGTGCGAACAAAATTTTGCGCGCGAGGGGCGATGTTTGGCACCGTACAGGTGATGCAGGCTATTTTGATGCGCATGGGCGGCTCAGGCTGATGGGACGCGTGAAGGACGCAGTTTGGCTGCATAACCAGCGTTATTACACCTTTGACCTAGAGAGGATGCTGGATGAACTGCCTGGGATACGGAGAAGCGCGCTGCTGAATGGCCAGAGTGATGTTAGCGTGCCTACTTTGGTACTCGAAGGCTCCCCGTACGATGTGGTGGCTTTTAATCGGGTGCTGGATCACCACGGCATTGAGGATATTGAAATCGCGCCCGTCGAAGCCATGCCAGTAGATGGCCGCCACAATAGCAAAATTGATCGTGTTCATTTGCAGCAGATGTTTTCCTCAGGAAACCTTCATGCTAACCGCCGCCTTAGGTACATTTCTAGCGGATGCGTTCGCCATGAAGAACGTCAGTTTGGGCGTTACTTGGTACGCCCAAATCTTGCCGACTGGCTTACTTTGAGTGGTGTCTTGACTGGATCGCTCGCTGCCGTTGCGGGCCTGCAGGGCAATTCCTTTCTGGCGATTTCTTTGCTGTTTTTGGCAATGCTTTGCGACGGGCTAGACGGTTGGTTAGCGCGGCGACTGGGGATTTCCCGCGCCTTTGGCCGTTACTTGGACGGCTTTATGGACATGCTGATTTATTTGGTTGTGCCCTCCCTAATTTATTATCTCAATGGGTTTGGCGGGTCCTGGAGCATCTTTTTGCTTCTGATGATGGCAGCGGGTTGTGTGCGGTTGTCTGTATTTAATGAGATAGGTAATGTGCGCGAAGGCGGTCAGCTGGCGTATCTCGGAATGCCGGTATTTTGGAGTGTGTTTATTCTCGGTGGCTATCTACTGATCCACGGATGGATTGGCTCCAACGGATGGACTGGCTCATGGCTCGCGCAGGCAATGCTGGCAATCATGTTGCTCTGGTTTAGTCATTCAATGCTGCTGCGAAAAGCTTTTTTTAAATTCAAACAGCTCTCTCATATCATAGGTATTTCGGTGGGGGGAGCGCTATTGTTTTTGTCTCTGCACCTTGCGCAGGCAACCTTCTAATGGGTGGCTTCAGATAATGGATGGTTTCAGATAATGGATGGTTTCAGATAGTGGATGGTTTCAGATAGTGGATGGCTTCAGCACATTTTTCGCGGCACTTTATATCCAGATTCCTGTAGTGATTGGTGGCGTTTTACACATGCTGGCCGTTACGAAAGACTGGTTACCTGCATTAAAAGTGCCGATTCATGAACGTCTGTTTGGTGCCAATAAAACCTGGCGGGGGATGGTGCTTGTACCGCTGTTTACAGCACTGGGTGCGATTTGTATCTGGCCACTGGAATGGCTGCTTGGCCCGCACGCAGTGTTCGGTACTTCGCTGCTGCTTGCGGGCGTGGTTGCAGGTTTTGGCTACGTACTCGCCGAACTGCCCAATTCCTGGTTCAAGCGCCGCGCCGGTATCCCACCGGGCGTCGTGCCGACACGTGCACCTGGCCTTTTCATCTTTCTTGATCAGTTCGATTCCGGGCTCGGCGTTGCTTTGGCCTACCTGATTTACCCAGGGTTCGGAGTACAGGTGTTTTTCTGGTATATTCTCACATTCCCCATAACTGCGCTGCTGGTGAAGCGCTGGTTGTTCTGGATGAAACTGAAAAAGTCAGCCGTGTAAAGCGCATTTGGAATCTTGCTCGGACTTGCTCGAGCCGCGTTGGCCTAAATGCAGGAGCGCCAAGGCCGAAGTCCCTTAAACGGCTTGCATCCTTCAAGGAGATTGATTTGGTAAGATGCGCTTTTCTTGGCCGTTGGCAAGGCAGGTTTACATCGTCTGAAAAAACGGCCGTATTAACGTCGCTCATACGTCAATCTCTCGCCTTGCTCCTAGCCGCACTGATCTCCGGCTGCTCCAGCCTTTATTTTTATCCCCTAAAGCCTTGGCTGCAAAATCCCGCGAACTTAGGCGTTGATTATCAAGACGTTGTGCTCATCCACCGCGACGGCACTCGTATTACCGGCTGGTGGCTGCCGGCAAGCACTCCGCTGCAAGGCACCGTCTATTTTTTACATGGTAACGCCGAGAACATCAGCACCCATGTGGTAAGTGTGGCGTGGCTGCCTGCGCAGGGCTACCAGGTGTTTTTGATCGACTATCGCGGCTATGGGCTGTCCGATGGCGAGGCCGACCTTGACGGCTCAATGGCGGATATCCAAGGCGGCCTCAACTGGCTACACGCTTCTGGACGCTTACAGTCGTCGCCGCTGATCGTGTTTGGTCAGAGCTTAGGTGCAAGCATGGCGATCTGGGTGTTGGCGCAGCCCCAGAATCGCGGTAAAGCCGCTTGCCTGATCGAAGAGGCGGGGTTTGCTGATTATCGTGAGGTGGTCAACGCCGCCATGAAGCGCAGTTGGCTTCTTTGGCCGCTACGCCCGGTCGTTGTGCCACTAATGGATAACCGTTACGCGCCCGCCACGGTTGTGGGGCAGCTTGCGCCCATGCCGCTGTTGATCGCACACAGCCGTGAGGACCTTGTGATTCCGTTCCGGCAGGCAGAAAAACTTTATCAGGCGGCGCGGCCTCCCAAGGAGATGTTGGTTCTACGCGGTGCCCACGCACGCGGCCCTGAACAGCCAGAAGTGCAGGAGGCCCTGTTGCAGTTTATGCGAAGCCAGTGTCGATAATTCGTGCCGCCACTTTTTACGAAGGACTGGTTCTCTAGGATGGCTGGGGCTGGTTCTCTAGGATGGATAGTACGCGATCGCGCCTTTCCAAACGCCCTCAAACGCATGCACCTCCACGCAGCGCCCGCTCAGTGCAGTACTGGTTTCGCGTGCGATGTGTCGGGCGAGCAATTCCACCGTGGTGGCCGTCTCTATGAGGTAGACGCAATCGCTCGGGAGGGTAAGCTCAAACTCACCTTGTGTACCGCTGTAGGCAAAGCGCAGGTAGCTGACGCCTTCAAGCTCAAAGCGCTCTAGGAGATCTTCTTGCGTGCCGATGTAAATGTCGCGCCAGCGTTGCGCCCATTCCTGCTCGATTTCTCTTGTACGTTGGCCATCCACCAAAATCTGTAGCTGTGAGCGGTGCCCGTGCGCAATGCGCTGGCAGTTACCTAGGTGGGATTTGAGGCCGTGGCTGTAATGGTAAAAGGCTCCTTCGATCGCTTCATTGCGCAACACGAGGCGGATTCCCGATACGTTGGCGGGCAGGTGAGGCCGAATCTGCCGGATCAGCCAGCTCGTACTGTTCGCCTTGGTTACTTCGCTACCTGGCAACAACACTACCGCTTGAGAGGGGGATGTGTGTTTCCAGTGCCGACCTTTGGCGTCTGACCACGCAAGCGTCAGTAGCGCTCCGGCTTTATCAAGGTTTGCAGCGGCTGGATCAGGGGAGACGCTCAGTGTGGCGAGCGCAGCGGGCACGATCAGTTTGTGGTCGAACGACTCATCCAGCAAACGCTTGATTTGCTTTTTGACATCGCCAAAATCGAACACCATGCCGTGCTCGTCCAGTGCGCCCTCAAGCACTACATCTACGATCCAGCTCTCGCCCACCAAGCCGCGCGCGCTATCCACATAGGTGAAGTCCATTACAGTCAAATGGTGTACAAAGAGCGCGGCCATTGCAGCCCCCATCAATACGGTTTTAGGAAGGAATCCGGTATACTCGGCCCCTATTCTATACGAGAACTGCTACCATTGGGCGCAGCTCGTACACGCTGCGCGATCACGCGTTCACCAGACATCGGATGAAAGAGCACGGATATGGCATTTTTTTTCGGCGGCCCTAAAAAGAAACATCGGATCTGCATTGTGGGAGGAGGATTTTCTGGCCTGCATGCGGCTCAGTATTTCAAGCCGGAAAAATACGAAGTCACCGTGATTGATCCGCAGCCCTTCATTGAGTGGCTGCCAAATATCCACGAAGTACTTTCCGGTATGAAAAAAGGTGATGAACTACGCCTGCCTCGCCAACCGGTGATCGAGCGCCTCGGTCATACTTTTCGGATGGAGAAAGTGACGGACATCAGCGCAAATTCCCTCACTACCGAGTGGGGAAAAGTGCTCCCCTTCGATGCTTGTATTGTCTGCACCGGCAACAGCTACGACCTGCAGCAAGTTCCTGGAGCAAACCAGTTTACCTTCCCGTTCAAATCGGTCGAAAGCTGCCAGCAAATCGCCAAGCGCCTTCATCGCGGAACACTCTCTAGTCGCGTTACGCGGGTAACGGTGGTGGGTAGTGGATTGGGGGGCGTTGAAGTTCTGGGGGAAGTCCTGCGTGCCTATCGCGCCCGTCCACAATTTGAATTCCAAGTGGTCAGTCCTACCCAGAAAATGCTGGAGAATGCGCCGAGTGATCTGGAAGCAAGTATTCGTCATCACACCCGCCGCTTACCCATGGAATACCACTTGGGAAATGAGGTGGATACCGTTGATCGTGAGGGGCTTGTGCTCACCAGTGGGCGCCTGATTGAGAGCGATGTCACCATCTGGACAGGCGGTGCTGCGCCGCGCAGCGGAAAAGTGCAGAGCGAGAGTTCGCAGTGGGGCAAGGTCAACGAATTTTTACAGAGTCAGCATAGCAATGTGTTTGTGGTCGGGGATGCCGCGCAGTTTGATGACAAGGTCATTAAACAAGCCTTCCATGCGGTAGAAATGGGGCGTTTGGCCGCCGAAAACGCTGAGCGCTTTCTCACGGACAAGCCGCTGAAGTCCTACAAGCCTTCGCATCGGCCGCAGCTGGTGACCTTTGGCGATCTTGATACCTTTATGCTATTCGATGACTTTGCCATTTCTTCGTCTTTGCTGGGTGCAGTCAAGGAAGTGCTATTTACAATGGGATTGCTGCAAATGGCCCCACCTCGTAACGCGAAGGATGTGATGCGTCACCTCGATATATTGCAACGCAGCGTGCGTAACGTCTATTTGCCGACGATCAACCCGATGGCGATTCTGGATCGCTGGCCAAAAGCGCGCATTTTTAGGAACTAAGCAAAACCGTTATCGGTTTTGTTTGGTACGTTTTCAGGTTTGGTTCGGTTTAACCTTGTTTTTTGTTTCCCCAAGGAGTTTTGTATGAGCGGCTTGCCTGCCTGCCCAAAATGTGGTTCGTCTTTTACCTACGAGGATGGAGCCCTACTGATCTGCCCAGAATGCGCGCACGAGTGGCCCAAAGATGGTGAGAGCGAATCGGCAAACAAAAAGATCATTCGCGATGCAAATGGCAATGAGCTGGCAGATGGCGACACGGTGACGGTGATTAAAGACTTGAAGGTGAAAGGTTCTTCTTCGGTGCTAAAGGTTGGTACCAAGGTCAAGAATATCCGCTTGGTAGAAGGCGATCACGATATTGATTGCAAAATTGATGGCTTTGGGCCAATGAAGCTGAAATCAGAGTTTGTTAAAAAAGCCTAATTGAAGCGTTAATCGTCTGGATGGGGCTCAGTATGGCGGCGCGTCCATTGTTCCAAGAAGAACTCAAATTGTGCGGGTAACAGCGGTTTGCTGAAATAATAACCCTGAACCTCGTCGCAGCCGTGTTCTCTTAAGAACGTTAGTTGCTCGTGGGTCTCGACGCCCTCTGCAATGGTGCGAAAACCCAGACTCTCCGCCATATGAATGATAGTGGTAACGATCGCGCGGTCTTCTTGATCCACCGAAATATCCCGCACGAAGGATTGGTCGATTTTGAGCTTAGAAACCTGAAATTTTTTAAGATAGTTCAGCGAGGAATAGCCGGTTCCAAAATCGTCAATGGCAATTTGGATGCCGAGCGCGTGTAGATTTTTCAGCATTTCAATGGCGCCTAGTGGGTCTTCCATTGCGGTGCCTTCGGTTAGCTCCAGTTCCACTTGGCTTGCAGGAACTTGATATTCCTCTAGAGAAGCTTGGATTCTATCTGGCAGGTTGCTATTCCGAAACTGTAGGGCAGATAAGTTGATCGCCACTTTTATTGCCGGCAGACCTCGTTTTACCCATTCCGCAGCTTGCTGAAGGGCTGTCTGTAGCACCCATTCACCGATTTGCGAGATCGCTCCGGTTTCTTCCGCGACGGGAATAAATTCTCCAGGGGAAATCTCGCCCCATTCAGGATGGCGCCAGCGTACGAGGGCTTCCACACCGCAGATTTCGCTACGTTCTAGACAAATCTGTGGCTGGTAGACCAAATACAATTGGTTGCGCTCGATTGCGTGACGCAGGCCGTTGCCGAGTTGAAGAATGCGCAAGGAGTGAATCTGCATTTCTTGGGTATAAAATGCGAACTGATTTCGCCCGTTTTGTTTGGCGCGATACATCGCAACGTCTGCCTTGCGCGCCAAGGTTTCAAAATCGCCGCCGTCATCGGGGTACATGGCGATTCCGATAGAGGAAGTGATATTTAATTCTTGGTGCTCGCTACGAAAAGGCTCGCTTATGCTGCGTGACAATTTTTGAGCGACATTACGCGCCTGCTGGCTATTAATCCCTGGAAAAATAAATACAAATTCATCACCACCACGCCTTGCGACGGTATCCTCATCACGAATGGAGGTTTTGAATTGCTTGGCTACATGTATCAGCACCTCGTCGCCAACACTGTGCCCCAAGGTATCGTTAATGATCTTGAAGCGGTCTAAATCCATAAACATCAGCGCCAAAGGTAGACTGTGGCGTTGTGCAAGGGCGAGGGCGCTATCAAAGTGATCCACCAAAAGCACTCGATTAGCGAGGCCGGTAAGTGGGTCGTAGTGGGCCAGTTTATGAATGTGGGCTTCGGTACGTTTTTTCTCGGTGACGTCCTCCGTGATTCCAACGTAGTGGCTGACGGAGCCGTCTGGGCGGCGAACCGGCGAAATAATTGCACGCGCAACGTAGTGTTCTCCGTTTTTGCGGCGGTTCACGAATTCGCCTTTCCACGTTTGCCCTTTCAAAAGCGTCTGCCAGAGTTCTACATAGACGCTCTCTTGGGTGCGCTTGGATTGGAGTTCTCGTGGGTTTTTACCGATCACCTCATCCGTGCTATACCCACTGACGGTAGAGAATGCGGGGTTTGCATACTCAATGTGGCCGTTAATATCGGTAATGATGATGGGCAGAGGGCTCTGTTCGACCGCATGGGAGAGCTGACGCACGCGCATATTGGCCTCAATGCGCTCGCTGATGTCGCGGGTAAGCATGATAAAACGCTGGTTGCCGCTGCTGTCGGTGCTTTTAAGGCTTACCGAGGCTTCGAACCAACGAGTGCCCATCGGCAAATCAATTGCGTACTGATGGCCACGAGAAATCCCCTGCACCGAAGCTTCCTGTAGCGCCTTTCGGATGATGGCGCTTATCGCAGGTGGCATAACCTCGTCGTAGGTGTGCCCCAAGAAATCTTTGGGTGATACGAATAGCAAATCGTCTTGGGAGGTATGAAAGTCCACATATCGTCCGTCTTGATCGACTTCAAACAGTAAGTCAGGGAGGGCGCTAAGCGTGGCTTTTAGTTGCTCCTGAGAAGCATGCAGGTGATCGAAGGGAAGCTCTACCGTGGATACAAAAATGGTCCGATAGATAACAAAATAGGCTAATGCTTTGTAGATGTGGCCAAGAATCAGCAGATAGTCATTGAAATTGCTGTAGCGGCTAAAGCATAGCTGACTAAGGATTAACAGTATGGTTACGGTAAATAATGCGGTTATGTTCAAGCCACTCTCGCGGGAGGCGGGATCATGCTTGTTGGCCATGCGGCGCAGCAATACTAGCGCGGTGATAGCATTGATTGCGGTGATGCCATACTCGAAAAGCAGCTTAAATAGGGTTTGCCCCGCGTTGCTTGTAAAAAGTGTGGGTAGCCAGTCGGCCTTAAACAGGATTACACCATGCACCAAGACGACAATGAGAATCGCAGCGGTGAGCAACTGGTTGCGCTGAGTCTGGGTGCGGATGGCGATGGTGGGTTTTATGGCGATGATGAGGAGGGTGGAGCTGATCACGAGTCGGCCAACGATGGAGAGGTTGATGCTCATTTCGGGCGTAGCGTGATCGAGAAATTGCGGCATGCCTTTGTAGGTAAGCATGTGTGAAAAGTCGATAAGGCCCACGGCGGCAAAGGTGTAGGCCAAAAGTGCGAGGTAACCGGCGAGCCCGTGTTTGCTGGTGTGTAGGCATATCGCAAATACCAGCATCGAAACCAGAATCGAAATGGACTCCAGCATGGTATGGAGGAGGAGGGCAAAAGTCGGTGAGAGCGGCGGTAGCCGAGGGGCAAGCCAAAGCAGCAGCATGAGGCCCAAGCCGAGGCAGGTGAGAACGGAAAAGCTACGCGTCGCTTGTCGAGAGTAGCGCGCGTTGAGGAGCTGAATTAACCAATTGGAGGGCGTTGAGCTACTCATGGGCCTCGAAAAATCATAGGCCTCAAAAAGCTGGCCTGTAGTAGCAGGCAAGAAGTGTTTGGGTATAAATCTACTACAGGGAGAAGTGTAGCCACTTGGTGGCAGAGTGCAAAAAGAGGTGGGCGTTGCAGAAGGTCTTTTGGATAAGAGAGGGAATTCGAAAGAGCCCTTGAGCGGCGCGGCCGCTCAAGGGCTGGCTGCATTAGTTTGTGCGGCCTAGTGAGCTGAGGGATTGGGCAATCTTATCCAGGGTAGTGTTGATTGCAGTGGTGAGGAATTCGAGCTTTTGTGCTTGGGCTTTGAGCTCAGTCTGTGCCTGCAATAGGGCGTTTTCCTTGGTTGCGATTGCGTCAGCTTTTTTTGCTTCGGCGTCTTTTGTCTCAGTGCCTTTTGCGTTGGCGTTGCCTTCGGTGCCTTTTGTCTCGGTGCCTTTTGCGTTGGCGTTGCCTTCGGTGCCTTTTGTCTCGGTGCCTTTTGCGTTGGTGTTGCCTTCGGTGCCTTTTGTATCGGTAGCGCCGTTGTCTTTTCTCATATTTTCAATTTCGTCGTTCAGGCCGGTTACCTTGTCAGAGGCTTCCTTGACTCGGTTTGCCTGATCTTGTGCAACTTTAGCCAGCGCTTTGGCGATCGCCATGAACCAATCATCGCCACCGCTGGAGCCTTCTGCTTTCTTGGCTTCTTCGCTGGCTTTGGTGTCTTCTGCGGATTTGGTGCCGTCTGCAGGCTTGGTGCCTTCACTTTGCTTGCAGTTGCTGTGGTCGGGAACTTTGCCGTTGAAAGCGTTAGCGATTAGCGTTTGGAGTTCTTCGATGGCGTTTTCGAGTTGGTGGTATTCCATTGGTGAGAGCTTGCCTTTTACTTGGGCGAGGAGCTCTTGTGCGGCGCTTTGCTTGCAGCTATGTGCGCTGTCGCTGCGTTCTGTGCCTAACGCTTTGCAGAGTGCGTCTTTTTGTGCGCTGGTGATGGGGAGTTGTTCGATGACCTCGGCGCCGAGCCCTTTTAGCAGCTTTCCGAGCTGTTCGGCGATTGCGCCCCCGACTTTTTCTCCAAAGCTAGCGACAATCCCGTTGATAAGAGTGCTTGCTAGTTGCCCTACTGCTGAACCTGCTGCGGCTTGAACTGCCATGATGTGTCCCTTCTATTGTTTGTAGGTGATCCGTTTGATCGGTTTGGTGAGGAATGTGTAGTGAGTTTGTGGCGCTGCTCGCGTGGATTGCTGAGTGCGCTAGGTGAACGTGGCCAGTATCGGATGTTTTGGCGAGTTGAAAAATTGGGAGGTTTGCTAGGCAGGGATTTCCCTGTAGTGCGGGCTGTCGCTCGGTGCGCATGGGCGCGTCGCCTGCGTAATCAGTTTGGACGATGATTACAAGGAAGGCAGAAGGCATAGTCTTAGCCTGTTTTCTGCGCCTCTATTTCACGTTTGCGAGGGAATTTCCATGGATATCCATCACCCTACCTATGTGCCTGGGCATCAACTGCTCAAAGGCAAATCGGTTCTCATCACTGCGGCTGCTGGTGCAGGCATTGGTTTTGCGGCTGCTAAAAAAGCGATTGAGGAAGGCTGTAGGGGGATTGTTATCAGCGATATCCACGCAGGGCGTTTAGAGCAATCGGTGCAAAAACTGAAGGATGAAACGGGCTTGGCACAGGTTTTTGGTCTGGTGGCAAATGTCGCAGTGGAAGGCGATGTGCAAGCCTTGATTGATTTTGCGGAGAAACAGCTGCAGGGCGTGGATGTGCTGATCAACAACGCGGGCCTAGGCACAAGCCGCCTGTTGATTGAGATGGAAGACGACGAATGGAATAAGGTGCTCGACGTAACGCTGAATGGCACCATGCGAATGACCCGCTATATGCTGAAGATCATGAAAGCGCGCGGTCAGGGTGGTGTGATTGTTAACAATGCATCGGTGCTCGGTTGGCGGGCGCAAAAGGAGCAAAGCCACTACGCTGCTGCAAAGGCGGGCGTGATGGCCCTAACCCGCTGTGCGGCACTGGAAGCGGCGGAGTTCGGCGTTCGCATTAATGCGGTTTCACCTTCGCTCGCGGTGCACCCGATGCTAAAGAAATCTGCGCCTGCAGAGCTGCTGGCAGAGCTGGAGGGGCGGGAAGCTTACGGGCGTGGCGCCGAGGTTTGGGAAGTTGCCAATATCATGATGTTTCTTGCGTCGGATTATTCAAGCTATCTGACGGGTGAAATTATTTCTTGTTCCAGCCAGCGCGCCTGAGGTGATGCCATGACAACGATTTTCAAAACGCCGTTGGATTTAGAAGCATCGGTGGGTATGCGGTTGGGCGAGAGTGAATGGCTTGCAATTGATCAGACGCGCATCAATTTGTTTGCTGATGCGACGGGTGATCATCAGTGGATACACGTGGATCCGGAACGTGCGAAAGATGGGCCGTTCGGCGCAACGATTGCGCATGGCTATCTGACGCTTTCGCTGGTGAATTTGTTTCTGCCGCAAATTGTTGATGTGCAGGGAATTAGCATGGGGGTGAACTACGGTGCGGATAAGCTGCGCTTTCCTTCGCCCGTAAAAGTAGGCTCACGCGTGCGTGGTGTGGGTGAACTGGTGGCAGTCGAAAATGTGAAAGGTGGTGTGCAGGCGACGATCCGCGTAACAGTAGAGATTGAGGGCAGTGATCGGCCAGCCTGCGTGGTGGATACAATTTCGCGTTACTATCCAGCATAATTTGGCCAACAACAAAGAATATAACGTCAATAACGAATAGGTGCTCCCATGCGTGAAGCGGTAATTGTTTCTACGGCAAGAACAGCGTTAGCCAAGTCATTTCGCGGCTCTTTTAATGATACTGAAGCACCTGCATTGGGTGGTCATGTTGTGCGTGCGGCGGTAGCTGCGGCAGGAATTGATCCGGCTAGCGTGGATGACTGTGTTTTTGGTGCTGCCGCACAACAAGGAACGCAAGCCTATAATTTGGGCCGCCTCTGTGCAATCGCTGGTGGTTTGCCAGATACGACAGCAGGTATGGCCATTGAGCGCCAGTGCTCATCGGGTTTGATGTCAATTGCAACGGCGGCAAAAAGCATTATCTGTAATGAGTATGACGTTGCGGTTGCGGGTGGCGTAGAGTCAATTTCCCTCACGCAGAATAAATTCAAGAACACCTATCGCGCAGTATCGAAAACCGTTACCGATATTGATCCAACGGCCTATATTCCGATGATTGAAACTGCCGAAATCGTTGCAGAGCGTTACGGAATTTCGCGCGATGCACAGGATGAGTACTCGCTGCAAAGCCAGTTGCGCGTTGCGCACGCACAAAAGACGGGAATATTCGAAGGCGAAATTATCCCGATGAAGGCGATTCAGGCGAATTTCAATAAAGACACCAAAGAAACCACTTATGAAGAAGTCGTGGTTCGCCAGGATGAATGCAACCGGCCTTCTACCACCATTGAGAGCTTGCGTGCGTTGGAGCCGGTGTGGAAGGATGGAAAATGGGTGCAACAGGGCCGCTTTATTACCGCGGGCAATGCGTCGCAGCTTTCGGATGGCGCATCGGCTTCTGTTTTGATGGATCGCAAGCGTGCAGAACAGCTTGGCTTGAATCCGCTTGGCGTCTATCGTGGTATTGCGGTTGCGGGATGTAAGGCCGATGAAATGGGGATTGGGCCGGTTTTTGCTGTACCAAAACTGCTGAAGCGACACGGCCTCAAGGTCGATGATATTGGTTTGTGGGAATTGAATGAAGCCTTTGCATGCCAAGTGATTTATTGCCGCGATAAACTTGGGATCGACAACGAAAAGCTCAACGTAAATGGTGGCGCAATTGCAATTGGCCATCCGTTTGGTATGAGTGGCGCGCGCATGGTAGGCCACGCGCTATTGGAAGGCAAACGGCGCGGCGTAAAGTATGTAGTAGTGACTATGTGCATCGGCGGTGGTATGGGCGCTGCGGGTTTGTTCGAAGTGTTTTGATCTAAAAAGTGAGAGCGGTGACACTCATTGCGCGCGCTGACGCTTGTTATAATGTTATCAGGAAAAAGCAATCAAAGGTAGGAACACGGCATGGAACGGCTATCAGGTTTGGATGCATCGTTTATTTATATGGAAACACCCACAATGCGTATGCAGGTGGCGTTTCTTGTGATCTGCGACCCTGCAAATACTCCGGGTGGCTATTCGTTTCGCAAGATCGTGGATTTAATTGATGAACGCACCCGAAGCGAGCCAGCCTTCCGCAGGCGCTTGGTGGAGATTCCTTATAATCTACATCATCCGATCTGGGTAGATGATCCTGAATTTAATATCATGAATCACGTCTACCAATACACGCTTCCGCAGCCGGGTTCGTTGCGGGATTTGGGTAAGAAGTTGGGCCATGTGATTTCGCAGCCGCTGCGCCGAGATTGCCCGTTGTGGGAAGCGTGGGTAATCGAGGGCCTAGAAGGTGGGCGTTATGCGCTGATGCTAAAGGTGCATCATGCTGCGGTAGACGGTGTTTCGGGAACTGCCTTGATTCGACATTTGTTCGACCCTACGCCGGAAGTTCGGCATTTGCCGGACACTCGCACTCACTGCGGTGAGAGGATTCCTACTCGTTCGGAATTGATTGCTTTTGCGATGGGTTCGCGAGTTGTTCGGCCGCGCGGCTTTTTCGAACTCGTAAAGGATTCTGCGACGGTTGCAGTTCGTACGTTTCTGAAGCGTCAGAATCTTGGTGAGATTCGGCGGTCGGCACCACTTTCGGCGCCGCGCACTCATTTTAATCGCCGCATTGGGCCGCATCGCGATGTAGCTTTGGTGAGAATGCCGCTGAGCGAAATTAAAGCGGTAAAAAATGCGACGAATGCGACGGTGAATGATGTAGTGCTCGCGCTGTGTGGCGGCGTATTGCGTGATTATTTGCACAGCAAAGATGATTTGCCGCAAAAATCGCTGATTTCCATGGTGCCGATTTCAGTGCGCACGGAAGAAAAGAGCCGCATGACGAATAATCAGGTGTCTGGCATGTGGGCCACACTGGCGACGCATGTGGAAGACCCGATGGAGCGCTTGCGTATTATCAATGCAGATACGGAAGCCGCAAAGCGTGCAATGAATCCTGTGAATGCAGGCTTGCTGCAAGACTGGGCTGAGTACAATACCTTGGGCGCATTTAACCTTGCCGTCCGCTTGTTTGCATCCAGTGGTTTAGTGGATCGGGTAACGCCGGTTCATAATACGATTATTTCGAACGTGCCTGGCCCGCGTGAGCCTCTTTATCTTGCCGGTTCGCGCATTGAAACTCTGGTGCCGCTAGGCCCCGTCATGGAAGGTGTTGGCCTGAACATCTCGCTTGCCAGTTATGAAAACACGGTGTGCTTTTCTATCCAGGCGGATAGCAGTCTGATTGAAGATGTGGGTGAAATTGGTGCGCTGTTTGAACCCGCATTCTTGCACTTGAAAGAAGCGGCGGGGCTGCTGCCTGCTGGCGCCGCACGCGCAGCAAGGGCAGCGGGGAGTACGGACAAAACGCCGACGAAAGCGAAGGCGGCTTCTGTAAATGGAGCTTCTGTAAATGGAGCTACTGGAAATAGCGCTTCAGCGAAAGGATCTGCTGCTGTGAAAGGCGCCGCTCGCAAGAAGTCGAATGGTGCAGCGAGGCCGCAAGCGTAATCGAATTTTTGATCTGCTATTCCGGCCTACGCTAGTGATGTCGGGGGATGCAAAAGAAGGCGCTTTCCGTGTATGAGGGAAGCGCCTTTTTTATCGGCGATCAGGCGTTTTCAGTTCAGTTAACCGCCTTTTTTAAGCGACCGATTAAAACCCCACTGTAAGGGCGCATGGATTGCGTATGGAAGCATGCGCTTTAGCCAATCGGCGAGCACCGCATCCCAACCGATGCGAACCTGCATTGTGTTGGTCTTGACGGCTTTGACGACTTTTACCGCAAGTTTTTCCGGCGGCATTCCATAACGCGCCATCAGACTGGCGAGCTTTTGGGTTCCTTCTGCGTTCTTGCCGGATCGGCCTGCAGCGGCATTGAGAATGTTGGTTCGGATCGTGCCTGGGTGAATGCTGGTAACGCCGATATTGTAGTGAGAAAGTTCGGCACGCAGGCTTTCGCTAAAGGATTTCACTGCGGCTTTCGTCATACAGTAGCTGGTTTGGTTGGGTAGGCCGAGAAAGGCCGCCATGCTGGAGGTGTTGACGATGTGCGCTTCACTCTGCTTTTTAAGATAAGGTAAAAAGTAGTGGCAGCCGTAGATAACGCCCCATTGGTTAATGTTGGTAACGAATTCAAACTCTTCTAGAGAGCTGTCTTCAAAAGTTTTGTTGATTGTAACGCCCGCGTTGTTGAAAAGCAGGTGTATGGCACCGTGTGCAGCCTCAATTTCGGCGGGGAGTGCCTGCATCTGGGTTCGGTCAGCAACGCTGCATGTGTGGGTGGTGATCTTGATGGAGTGATGCGCAAGAAGCGCAGCAGTCTCGGCAAGCCCTGTTTCGTTAATGTCGGCGAGCGCTAAATTACAGCCTTCGCTGGCGAATGCCTGTGCGAGGGCGCGGCCGATTCCGCTACCAGCACCGGTAATGACGGCGACCTTGTTGCGTAGCTCCTGCATTAGAATGCTCCTTGTTATGCTAGGTTTTGCTTTTTGCTTTTTTGTTCGTTGGATGTTGGGGTAGAAAGCACTTGTGCAGGCTTTTCTTGTGAGAAATCGTTAAAACGTGTGCAGTGAATGCCTTTCGGAAGTTCAATCGTCGCTACGCATTCGTTGCAGTGAACGCAGCGGCTTTTGTAGTTGTGGTCGAGGCGCGCTTGTTTGGGTAGGTCGGGGTCGCTAAGAAGGGATCGGCCCAGCTGAATAAAGTCGAAGCCTTCGCGCATCAGCTTCTCGAAGCTTTCGTTGGTGCTTGCACCGCCTACGTAAATCATATTGCACTGCACTTTTTCGCGAATACGGCGAGCCTGCTCTAGAAAGTACAGTTCTTCATACGGATAATCGCGGAAGAGACGCGGCCCTGCGATGGCAATCATCAGTTTCATTAAAGGGTGCTTTTCTGCTGCAAGCATGGGCTTGTACATATTGCCGCCGCGAAACATGATCATTGGATTCATGGTGCTGGTGCCGCCGCTGGTAATGATGCCGTCGATGCCGGCTTTATCGAGCATGACGGAGATCGCTATTGCATCGTCGTAATCTAGGCCGCCGCGTACTCCTTCCGTTAGGCTGATTTTGGCGATAATGGGAAACTGATCGCCCACCGCCTTGCGCACTGCGGCCAATACTTCCAAAGGCAAGCGCATGCGGTTCTGCAGGCTGCCGCCGTATTCGTCTTTGCGGCGGTTGGTTTTGGGGCTCATGAATTGGCACATGCCGTAGCCGTGGCCTAGGTGAAGTTCCAGCGCATCAAAGCCGACGGATTTCATGTACAGCGCGGCATCATGGTAGGTTTGGATGAGGGCTTTGATGTCGGCTTTGGTCATTGCGTCGCAAAAGATCATGCCGTAGGCGATGCCGAGCATATTGAGCCCGAAACTTGGGCCGAGAGGGCGTTTTCGGGTCAGTTCGCGGTTTTTTGAGAAGCCGCCACCGTGGCCCATTTGCCCAGACACCTTAACGCCGCGCGCATGCACGCGGTCAATCAGGGCCGTAAGCGGCGCGCGGATCCCCTCGTGCATGTAAAGCATGTTTTCGTTGAGGCGGCCATCGGCTTCGACCGCGCAGTAGCCGATGGTTGTCATGCTAATGCCGCCATCGGCAATGCGTTCGTGAAAATTCTGTAACGCGGTGCTTGGGTAGCCGCTTGGCGTCATGCCTTCAAAGGTGCCGGCTTTGATGAAGCGGTTGGAGAGCTGCAAGCCGTTCAGGGATGCAGGGGAAAAGCAGCGGTCGAGGTAGGGGTTCATCTGGTGCGCCTGTCGTTAATGCTCGATGTAAGCGGCGGGAGTCCCGTTGTCTCTGCGCCCGTGTTTTGCCGCTATTTGTCTTCGTTAAGGTGGCTAGTGCCTTTGTTAAGGTGGCTATTTGCCTTTGTTAAGGTCGATAGCGCCGTCGCTCGTTTGGTTTTGCCTGTGCTGGTTGACTTGCATTTCGATGCCATCCAGCAAAATATCGAGTTCTTTTGAAAGTGCTTTGCGTGGGTCGTGCATGTCTTCCAGCATCGCCGCGCCGCATAAGAGCAGCCAAGGGTGATCGACCATGGAGGCGAGGCCGGCTTGCAGCTCTTCCGGTGTGGGCGCTTTGCCTTCTTGCAGCGCATGGAAAATCGAGGGGAAAATTCTTTCCATTCCGAGGCGGCGCAGTTGGGTCAGGATGGTGCTGCCCGTAACCAGTTCTGCCATGGCGGCTTGTGCGGTGAGTGCTTTTGCGGGAGCAAGTCCGGCGGTAATGAGCACCTTAAGCACCTCGTTTTGCCAAGTGAGTACGGCGGGGCCAAACGTTGTGGCGTGGCTCATGTACTGCACCATGCCGGGCGCTTCTTCGTAGACGTCGTGCATACGCAAAAAGGATGCCTTGATCCAGGCGCGCCAGTCGCTTGGGTCAATATTGGCGGGGATAAGCTCGCTTTCTTCTAGCAACATGTCAATAACGGCCGCGGTCAGCTCGTCTTTGTCGCTAAAGTGTTTATAGATCGCCATGGGCGTGACTTTGAGTTTGCCGGCGATTTTGCGCATGCTCATGGCGTTCAGCGGATCTTTTTTTGCAATCAGATAGGCCGCTTTGATGATGCGTTCGCGAGTCAGGGCGGTAGCTTTTTGTGGCACGCGTTCGGGGCTCGTTTGTGGCTGGGGGGTGGCGGAAGCTTGTGGCTCTACGTTTGCGGCTTCAGTCATGGCGTTACGGTGCGGGCCGGTGGTGTAAGCGCGTCGCGCGGGCGCGATTTGGTGTCTGGGTGATCGGGTGCGCCGCGCAGGCCGGCGATGCCTGCGATAGCATAGTTGATTATTGCTTTGAAGTTAAGGTCGCGGTCTAGGTCGCGCTGGCTCAAGTTTACGGCGCTCAACGTGGGCAGTCGCTCTGGGTGAGCGTCGAGGTTTTGGAATAAGCGCGTGTAGTAGGGGGCGTAGCCCGCGCGGGCTTCTTCCAGCGTTTTGAGCTCTTGGTGGACGTAGCCGGTGATGGTGGTGATCAAAAAGCTGTGTGCCAAGAGTGCTGCGCGTGGCTCAAAGCCGTATTCCACTAGGATGCGGGCTTCGGCTTCGAGGTTGGCGAAGTCTGGGTCGAGGGCGGCCTGTACAAAATCCAGTAGGTCGGGGTGCTCAATCAGGGCGCGACGGTAATAGTCGCTCAATACGGCAATCCACTGTTTCCAGTCTAAGCCCTCGGCGGCGGGCAGCGAGGGCAGGTTGCTGCGCGATAAGGATGCGCGAATGCGCCGCAGCCCGTCGATGCCGCCTACGTGGCGGTACAAGGTGGTGACGTTGACCGCCAAGTGATCTGCCACTTCTTTCATGGAAAGATCGTTCTGGCCGTGATCCAGTTCCCGCACGGCTTGCTCGATTTTGTCGAGATCAATCGTCGGGTTGCGGCCGCGCCTCGATCGGGCGCGGCCACCGGGTTGCAGCGATGGGCTGGTTTTTAGGGGGGTCATTCCGATTCCCGTGTGTGATGTATTTATGCAGTCTCGGTGGATGCGGCCTTTTTCTCGCCCAATTCTTCTTCCATCATTTCGCGCATGCGGAATTTCTGGACTTTGCCGGTGACGGTCGTCGGGAAGCTGTTCACGATCCGAATGACGCGCGGTATTTTGAAGTGGGTGATTTTGTCTTTGCAGTAGTCGCGGATGTTTTCGGGGGTGACGTGGCCAAAGCCTTCGCGAAGTTGAATCCACGCAACGACTTCTTCGCCGTATTTCTCGTGGGGAATGCCAAAAACCTGCACATCTTGGATGGCTTCGTGGGTGTAGAGGAATTCTTCAACTTCACGCGGGTAGACGTTTTCGCCGCCGCGAATGATCATGTCCTTGATACGACCGACGACTTTAACATAACCCTCTGCGTCCATCACCGCGAGATCGCCGGAGTGCAGCCAGTTGGCGAGGTCGATGGTGTCGGCGGTTTTTTCGCGGTCGCCCCAGTAGCCCTGCATCACGCTATAGCCACGGCAGCACAGTTCGCCGGTTTCACCAATCGGCACGACGCGGCCTGCAGTGTCTACGATTTTAACTTCCAAGTGTGGGCTTACCCGGCCTACGGTGGATACGCGTTTTTCCAGCGGCGAGTCGATGGCGGTCATGTGGTTGACGGGGCTGGTTTCGGTCTGCCCGTACATGATGGTTACGTCACGCATGTTCATTTTGGCGATGACTTGTTTCATGACTTCCATGGGGCAGGGGCTGCCGGCCATGACTCCGGTGCGCAAGCTGGAGAGTTCGTACTTGTTGATGTCGGGGTGCTGAAGTTCGGCGATAAACATCGTCGGCACACCGTGTAGCGCGGTGCATTTTTCGGCTTGAACGGTTTCTAGCACCGAAATCGGGTCGAAGGCTTCTGCTGGGAAAATCGCCGCTGCGCCGTGGGTGAGGCACGCAAGGTTGCCCATGACCATGCCGAAGCAATGGTAGAGCGGAACGGGAATGCAGAGGCGATCTTGTTCCGTAAAGTTCATTCCTTGTGCGACTTGGTAGCCGTTGTTCAGGATGTTGTGGTGGGTGAGGGTTGCGCCTTTTGGGTTGCCAGTCGTGCCGCTGGTGAACTGGATGTTGATCGCGTCATCCGGCTGCAAAAGCGCGGCAATGTCTGCCAACAGTTGGTATTCACGCTCACCCGCACTGGCGCAGACTTCGTCAAAATTGAACATCCCGGGGGATTTCTCGGAGCCCATGCGGATGACGGATTTCATGTGTGGCAGTTTGTGTGCGTCTAGCTTGCCCGGTTCGCAGCGAGCGAGTTCAGGGGCGAGATCGTTGAGCATCTTCAGGTATTCGCTGGTTTTGAATTTTTCAGCGGTGATGATGGCCTTGCATTCAACTTTGTTGAGCGCGTATTCCAGCTCATAAAGCCGGTAGGCGGGGTTGATGCACACCATGATTGCGCCGATTTTGGCGGTTGCGAATTGGGTCAGACACCATTCCACGCGGTTGGGTGCCCAAATACCAACGCGATCACCGGGCTGGATGCCGAGTTTGAGCAGGCCGGTTGCGAGTGCGTTTACTTGCTTTTGGTATTCACGAAACGTCCAGCGAATGTTCTGGTGGCGAACGATGAGGGCATCGCGGTCGGGGTAGGTATTTGCGATGCGGTCAAAGCAGTTGCCAATGGTTTCGTAAAGTAGGGGTTGGCTGGCAGGGCCGGCTTGATAGCTTGACGTGATCGCCTTGTGAGCGGTGGTTTGGGTCATGTCTATCTCCTGAGTATTCTCGGTGATGGCGGTAGTTCTGTTTATGGTTTGTGTGTGATTCTTATGATTGAGCCGGGCGCTTTCTATCGACCGCTTTTGCATGTTTCGGTGGCATTTTGAGCCTCTCTTGGATTGTATGGGCATTCGTTGATGAAATAAACATATATTTTGCAATATTGTTGCATAATAGGTTTCGCTGCTGAATAATGGGCCGCAGAACCCCTTGGTCGAAGGTGGTTTGGCGCCGCTTTCTATAAGTGCATTCGCGCTTTTATGGCCACTTTTTGTGGCCTTCGCGAGCCATCCTTCAGGCTTTCACGATTGATCTGTATAGGAACTGTTGAGGAAAAAGTCATGCAAACTCAAGCACATGCCAACAAGCCTGCGGGAACAGAGAGTGCCGGTGGGCGCTTTGATAAAGGCTTTGATAAAGAGGTCGATGTTCTGGTGATTGGGTCGGGCGCTGGTGCGCTGACTGCGGCGGTCACGGCGAGCGTTGAGGGTTTGCGTGATATTTTGGTGGTGGAAAAGAGTGAGAAGTACGGTGGCACTTCGGCGATGTCAGGCGGTGGTATTTGGATTCCCAATAGCCACTATGCGCGCAAGGAAGGCGTCAACGATTCGGCAGAAGATGCGCTGCGCTATTTGAAAGCGGTGATTGGCGATGAGATTTCTGAGGAACGCCTGCGCTGCTATGTCGAGAAGTCGGCCGAAATGCTGGAGTACATGGATAAGCACTCACGCCTGAAGTACGAAACGGTGCCGTATTCTGACTATTACCCGGAAAAGCCGGGCGGCAAAGAAGGCCATCGTACTCACCAGCCAACGCCGATGCACGCCAAGCATCTGAAAGAAAATTTTAACGCGCTGCGTGAGCCGCCTTCGCAGGTTTTGGTGATGGGTAAGTTTACCATGACCATGAAGGAAGGGCGGGCGTTTCTGACGCAGGCCAAGGGTTGGAAAATGACGGCGCTGTTGATGGCGCTACGTTACTATCTGGATTTCCGTGGCCGTATGCTGGGCAAGCGCTCGCGCCGATTGACGATGGGGAATGCGCTGGTGGGCCAGCTGCGCTGGAGCATGATGGAGCGCGGCATTGATTTATGGCTGAAATCACCGATGCTGGAGCTGATCGAAGCCAATGGCGAAGTGCTGGGCGCAGTTGTGGAGCACGAAGGCAAAAAACTCAGGATTCGTGCGCGTAAAGGGGTTGTGCTGGGGGCCGGTGGCTTCGAGCATAATCAGGCGATGCGCGAACAGTATTTGCCAAAACCCACCAGCGCGGAATGGAGTGGTTCGCAGGTCAATAATACCGGCGATGCCATTCAGGAAACGATTCGCCTAGGGGCGAAATTGGATTTGATGGAGCATGCTTGGTGGGCACCTGCGGTGAAAATTCCTGCTTGGGATCGTCCGTACATCGTGTTTGCAGAGCGTTCGCTGCCGGGGCTGGTTATCGTGAACAAGGCGGGCAAGCGTTTTTCGAACGAGGCGGCGCCTTATCTGGAAGCGGGGCTTGCGTTCTATCAGGCCAATTCTGAGGCGGAGCCAACGGTGCCTTCGCACGTGATTTTTGATGCGAATTTCCGTAGAAAATTTCCTTTTGGGCCGATTCCTCCAGGTTACTCCATGCCGGATCAGATGATTTCCAAACGCGTTTGGGAAGTGTTGGTAAAGGCGGATACGATTGCGGAATTGGCGAAAAAGATTGGCGTAGATCCCGAAGGGCTTGCGCAAACGGTTGCGAAAAATAACGAGTATGCTGCGAGCGGCAAGGATTCCGAGTTTCATCGTGGCGAGAGCTATTACGACCGTTATTACGGCGATGCGCGTACTTCGCCCAATCCTTGTATTGCGCCGATTTCAGAAGGGCCGTTTTATGCGTTGCCGATTCACCCTGGCGATATTGGCACCAAGGGTGGTGCGCTGACCGATGTAAATGGACAGGTGGTTCATGCCTCTGGAAAAGTGATTTCTGGCTTGTATGCGATTGGCAATTCGGCGGCTTCGGTGATGGGGAGCAAATACCCTGGGGCGGGTTCTACGCTCGGCCCTGCAATGACGTTTGGCTATTTGGCGGCGAAGCATATGGCAAGTTCGCAGCGCTCGGGCAACGTACCCTCTACGGCGGCTACACAAGCGCCTGCGGGTGTATCGGCCTGAGGTTCCTGCGGGAAAGCAGCATCGGCTTGAGCAACTGTTTTCAAGAGCAGCTGTTTTCAAGAGCAACAGTTTTCAAGAGCAACTGGCTTCAATATCAAAAATAAGAAGACAAAAGAGGACGGCTTATGAGAAAGCAAACCCCTGAGTTTGGCCCGGGCGCATCTTTGGTATTTGGTGGCAGCGGCGGTATCGGCGCTGCCATTGCGACACGTATTGCGCAAGGTGGTAGCGATGTGGCGATCACCTATAAATCTCGCAAGGAAAAAGCGCTAGCTGCAGCGGAACAGATTGCGGCTTACGGTGTGCGTTGCACCGTTCACCAAGTCGATATTGCGAATCGTCAGCAGATTGATCATGCGATCCAAGAGGCGGTCGAAGCGCACGGGCGTTTGCATAGTGTGGTGGTTGCTGCCGGTTCTGACATTAAGCAACCTTATCTTGCCGATGTGACGGATGCGGAGTGGGATGAGGTGATCAACGGCGATCTGAATGGATTCTTTCGTATCGTGAAGGGAATTATCCCGCATTTTCGCGCCAATGATGGCGGCTCTCTCGTGCATATTTCTTCCGCAGGTTTGGGTAGAACGCCACCGAAAGATGTGCTCTCGGTTGCGCCGAAAGCGGCCAATGAAGCCTTGGTAAAATATGTGGCGAAAGAAGAAGGCATCCACAATATTCGCGCGAACAGCGTTGCGGTAGGAGTTATCGAAACGGGAATTTTCAAGCGCTTGGAAGCGGAAGGTGTTTTTAATGATGCCTGGAAGCAAGCGGTGCTGGGTGCTCTACCGATTAAACACTTTGGGCAGCCGGAAGATATTGCGGAGGCTGCGGTGTTTTTTGCTTCTAACCGCTCAAAGTATGTGACCGGTCAATTACTTTTTGTGGATGGCGGTTACGCGGTCTAAAAATTATCAAAAAAACGAGGTTTCAACCATGAAAAGATTTGAAGGGAAAGTGGCTTTGGTAACGGGCGCGGCATCGGGAATGGGTAAGGCAAGCGCGCTACGTTTGGCCGCCGAAGGCGCAAAAGTTTTGTTGGGCGATTTGAATGCGGAAGGCAATCAGGCGACCGCAAACGAGATCGAAGCAGCGGGCGGCGTAGCGCATGCAGTCGCTTTTAACGCAGCGGATGAGGCTTCTTGCAAGGCGCTGGTGCAGGCGGCGGTCGATCAATTTGGTGGTTTGGATGTGGTGGTCAATGCGGCGGGGATCGCAAGTTTCTATCACCTGCATGAATTGACCAATGATATTTTCAACAAATTTATTACCATCAACCTAACCAGCGTGTTCACCATTTGCCGTGAAGCAATGCCGCATCTGAAAAAGACGAAGGGCAATATCGTAAACTTCGCGTCGCTCAATGCCAAAGTGATGACGGCCTACCAAACTGCTTACTGTGCTTCCAAGGCGGGTGTTGCCGCGATTACCAAGTGCATGGCGCAAGAGTTTGAAGCGGATGGTGTGCGTGCAAACGTAATTTGCCCGGGTGGAATTGAAACACCGATGGTGAAGAATATCCGCTTCCCAGAGGGGCTCAATCGTCGCTTGCTCGCTAACCTTCAGCCATTGGGCCGCAAGGGTGAGCCGGAAGAAGTAGCCGCTTTGGTTGCTTTCTTGGCGTCTTCAGAGGCAAGCTACATCAGCGGTGAAGACATCTTTATTGATGGCGGTGCACGTTCCGCGTTGTAAGGGCTAGTTGCCGCCTTTTTCAGTATAGAACCAGCGAATTTTATCGAAGGTGTGGAGCGTGATCAGTGCGAGAACGCTCCATGCCGCCGATGCGTGTATCATGCGCACCCAGGCTTCTTGATCGGCACTGTTAGGTGCGAGTGCGGAGAAGGGCAAAAAGCCAAAGGCGTTGATGTCGAGGTCAATGACCGCAGCGAGCGCAATGCCAATAAACGTCTGCACAATTAAAATCGGGTAAAACACCCACTGGCCTAATAGTAGCGGTTTACGCCACCAGTTCTTCGGTGCATAGAGGCGGTTGCTTCGCCGCCACCACCAGCGTCCTGCCATAAAAAGAAAGATCAAAATGCCCACACCCGCGTGCAGGCCAACAAGGATTTGGCGCGTTTCCGTTTCGAAGTTTCCTAGTCGCCACCCACCGAGCACGTTAAACGTAATTAACACGAATGCGAGCCAGTGTAGGGTTTTAGCTATGGTGTACTGCGTTCTCTTGTCCATGGCTGACTCCAGTGGCAGAAAATTCTTCTGTGCAAACATACAAAATTGCCGGTGGGCTTTTGGCCACACCGGCAATGCTTTGTTGCTTAGTTATTTTTTAACAGCAACCCATGGTTCATCATCTTCATAGGCTGTCCACTCGCCTTCTGCTACTTCGGTCTCTTGTTGCAGCGTACGGCCGCGTGAGAGAACAAACCAGATCAGAGGCAGGGCGCCGCCCAGTACGAATACCGCAATGCCAATTACGCGCAGGTAGGTGAAGCTGGCAAATACGGGGCCAAGGATAACTTCAGAGGAGCGTGCATGCCACAGACCATCTTGCAGGGTGAGCCATACTTGATAGAGTCCTACGGGGAACATGTCGAGCACCATCATCAGAACCAAGCCGATCTGAAGTGACCAGAAGATCCCTTTGATGCGTGTTTCGCTCCATGCAGATTTGTGGAACATGTGCTGCAAGCAGAACAACATGCCTGCAATCGCAATGTTACCTTTTACACCGAACATTGCTGCGTGCGCGTGGTTCGGGGTCAGGTAGGTTGCGTGCTCGTAGTAGTTTACGATCGGCAGGTTGATCAGCGAACCCAGTACGCCAGCGCCTACGATGTTCCAGAAGTTAACGCCGAGGATGAAGAGCCACACGCCTTCCATCACGTGTACCTGGCGGCCTTGTTGACGAAGGTCGTGTGCGCGGCCCAGTTCTTGACGCATTTTCCACGCATCCAGAGTGAGTAGCAGCATCGGCAGTACTTGCAGCGTGGAGAAAATACTTCCGAGAGCGATAATGCCGGTGGGCTTGGCAATCCAGTAGAAGTTATGCGAGATCCCGATAACGGCGGTGATCAGGAACAGCATGACCGCAAGGAAAATGGTGCGCTCTGCCATCAGGCGAGTAACGAGCCCCATCTGTACCAAGAGATAGCCGACGATTACGGTGGTGAAGACTTCGAAAGTTACTTCTACCCACATGTGTACGACCATCCAGCGCCAGTAGTCTGCGATTGCAAAGTTTTGGTCTTCAAGGATGAGTACGCCGAAGAACAGGAACAGAACCATGATGCCGCTGCCATAGAGCAGCCATGCAGGTACCGACCAGATGTTTTTGCGCGTCAGCCAGTTTTTTACTCCACGGTAGATGATGTAAATCCAGAAGCTGAAGGTAACGAGCAAGAACAGTTGGAAGAAGCGGCCCATTTCCATGAATTCCCAGCCCATCGTGCCAAACCAGTAGGCAACCCAGCCATCTAGGAATCCCATGGTAGATAGGTAAACGCCGATCAGAGTGCCAAGGCCCACGATCACGATCATCGCGAACAGCGAATTGATCATGGTGCGTTGTGAACTAGGCAGCTTCGAGAGGCGTGGCAGGAAGAAAATGGTGTAGCCAACCCAGCATACGAAGAACCAAACAATCTGGATGATTGCGTGGAAGCTACGTGATGCAGTAAAGGGCAGGAAGTCGTTCAGTGAAATGCCGAAAGGTTTCACAAAATCCCAAGCCGCTGCGATCCCTGCAAAAATCTGCACACCAAAAAGAATCATCGCGAGCGCAAAGAACTTGTAAGTTGCTTTTTGCGTGGGGCGAACATATCCGTTTTCAAGATCGTGAGTCGTGAGAGCAAAGGGGTTTTCCGTCGAAGTTCCGAATACATCAATGGGTAGTTCGCGCATTTGGCCGTAGACGTAAAGTACTACAACGATGCACAGAAATAGCGCGAGGATGGAAAGGAAACTCCAAATCCATGTGGCGGGAGTAGGAGCGTTACCTGCACCCGGATCATGTGGCCAGTTGTGTGTATAGCTGTAGGTTTCGCCCGGACGGTTTGCCGCAGAAGCCCAGCCACCCCAGAAGAAAAACGAGGTGAGTGAGGTGATTTGCTCTGGATCTGAAATCAAACCTTGCGGGTGAAAGGCTTCAGAGTAGGTCGCATCGTTAAACATCTTGCGGTAGTGCTCACGCACTTCTGCGAAGGCATATTCCTGTGCGGGATTGAGCCGCACGATGCCGGCCTCCTCATCATAGGCGTTATTGTGCAGCTCGCGAATTACGCGTGCAGCGATGGCATCTGTCTCATAAACAGGGAGCGCATCGACGCCTAGCTCTGCCTTTTTCTCCTTCGCATAGAACTCGCGCATGGCGACGACTGAGCGGTGGAGAGAATCAGCGGTGAAGTCGGGTCCACGTTCAGCACCATCTCCCCAGAAAGAGCCGTACGCCATCAAGCCGCGAATCGACCATACATGTTTCCCATCCATGATCTGTTGTTCGCTGAAGACCGTGTCGCCTTTGTCGTTAACGAAATTAACAATGGGAGGTGCCGATATATAGGTTTGTGCGCCTAGATACAGCAAGCCGCCAGTGCAGATAGCAGCAACAATCAGAAACTGGAGAATCCAGTTCTTCTTGCTGACCAGCCACAGGGCGATATTTTTTTTCGCCCTGATAGAACCGCCTAATAGTGAATTTGTGCTCATGACTAGAACTCCAAGTTTGTTGTGACCCTACGACCACAACGAGAGCCTAGCATTAGCTTTATACCGGTGAATATGAGCCGTATTTATCATGTATATGATCAAGTTTGATCATGTGTAAACAATAACGCCACGGGTGATTTACGGAACTAAATGATTGGCGGTCATATGTTGCCAAACAGTGCCACGTTGCGGCACAAGATGACCAAATTTAAGCGTGATTCTGCGCTATGAGAGAGCATTTATCTTTGTAAAAAGGCAAAAAAAATATTCTGAAACAAATCGATTCGCATAAATGCATACAAAACACTGATGATTGAAATCAAGTAATTCCATGTTTTGCATTGCTTGATCATTAAAGTGATCAGTTATATGTTAATTAGCATCTCGCAGTTCAATGCTGGACAAAAGAGAAAACTGAAATCGAACCATCCGAAAATAGTGGAGGAGTAATAATGCGCGGTTCCCTATTACAGTCCTTGTTTAAGAGGGAAGACAAAGCAAGCATTCAGAAGCCAGCCGATGTGTTCCCATCTGATGGTACATGTGAGTTTCTTAATGATGATGGTTCACCGAGATTTCAAGGGAGTTTTGCGTCAGGTACCTATCATGGGATACAAAAATGGTTCGATCGCAGGGGTGTTTTGCGTGAAGTTCAAACTTGGGTAAACGGGGTCAAGGAGGGAGAATGGCTTTTATATCATGCAAATGGGCAGCTACGTGCGCGTGGCGGATTTTCTGGTGGGATTCGTAATGGGAGTTTCGAGGTTTTCTTTGAGAATGGGAAGCAGCGTTCAAAGGGGGAACACAGGGACGATGAGCGTCATGGAGGTTACATTTCACGACATGAAAATGGAGAAGTGGAGTGCGTTGGAGAATTTTTTAAGGGAAAGAAGAATGGAGAATGGAAAAGATACCATAATAACGCCGCAATTGCGGAACTTGGAAGCTATCGGCTTGGTGAAAAGCATGGTGAATGGTTTGGGTATAGTGCAGATGGTTGTGTGATTGCGCACGAACTATTTGCCTATGGAAAGCTGGAAGGATGCCAAGAGCGATTCTATGAAAATGGTGTTCTAAAGAATCGCGATATGTATGTCGATGGTGCTAGAAACGGATACCAAGAATTATATTCAGAGAACGGAAAACTGTTGCGTGTAGCCTTTTATAAAAAAGGGGTAATGCAGCGAACAGAGGCGACGAGGGCGCCGTGATGAAGAAGATTATCGCTTCGTTGTACAAGAGTTCAATTGAGGGAATCCGCCTCGTATTTGGAAAGAGTCGCCATCAGGCTGTTTTGATTCAAGTGGAAGAAGCCGGAGAAAAAAGGGGAATTTTCCAGAGCGCACGCCTTACGGGAAGCGCGAAGCGCTACTTCGAGAACGGCCAGTTGGAACTTACGGGATTCTACAAGGATGGTAAGGAGGATGGCCTCTGGGAGTTTTTTTATCCAAATGGAAAGCGCGAGTTTCGCGGGAGATTTAAGGAGGGACAAAGAGATGGTGAGTGGGAAATGTTCTACGAGAACGGGCAGACGAAGTTAAAAGGCTACTCAATATTTGGTATCCCAGAGGGAAGCTTCGAGCGTTATCACCGCGATGGACAATTGGTAGAGAAATCAAATTACAAGGACGGAGAATACCATGGCCCTTTCGAACAGTATTTTCTGGATGGATGCATTCATTGCAAAGGCGAATATGAAAGCGGTGAGCGCAATGGCCTCTGGGAGATTCATGCGGAGGATGGCCGAAGCTTTCGGAAAGGCTACTATCGACTTGGCGAAAAGGAAGGGAAGTGGGAAGTTTTCAATTACCAAGGACAATGCATCGAGTGCCTTTATTATCAAGAAGGTATGATCGTATAGGCGTTTAGAAATGAAGTCATCGAGAAGAATTGTGTGAGAGAGAATCTGCCCAAGATCACACGGTTTATGCATGAAAAAATGCGCGTATCACCTGTTGGCGGAAGGAGTAACCTATATGGCGCACGTTGTCCTTGATAACTGCATCAACTGCAAATATACCTATTGTGCTGAGGTTTGCCCGGTAGAGGCTTTCCACGAAGGGCCCAATTTTTTGGTGATCGACCCAGAAGCCTGCATTGATTGCATGCTTTGTGTGCCGGCATGTATTACGGGTTCGATCATGGAGGAGAGAGATGTCCCTCACTCGCAGCGTTCTATGGTGCGTGCTAATGCGATGCTCTCACAGCAGTGGCCGTCAATTATAGAAAGAAAGCCTGCGTTTCCGGATGCTGAGGAGTGGGATAAGGTTCCTGGAAAGCGGCGTTTTCTAGAAATGTGGTAGAGAAGCTGTTGCAGCTTATGATTGTCATTATAAAATTGGCGTTATAAAAGTAGTACTGTAATTTCAGCACTTTGTAGGCGAGGAGGAGTTTATGGAAGATTTGCGCACTTTTGAGAGGCTGCTGCGCTCAATGGACATTGAGTGGCTTCGTGGGGCGGCGGTTTCCGCCATCGGGGCGGTTGCCTTGCTAAGCCTTCTGGCTGGTTGTGGTGAGCGTGTGCAAACCATGATTCCGATCAAGTTAACGCTGGATGTCACTGGCGTTGCTGCAAGTTCGGTGGACGCGAAGGTGGTAGGAAGAATTTATGGCGCAACCTATCGTATGCACCGAGGGGAAAATGATGAAGTCACGCTGATTCCCATTTCCAAATTCTATTCTGATTCAGGGACGATTACGCGCCGACTTGAGTTTCCAGAAGGTTCTAGAGATCAGCTTGCCGTGTGGGCGTGGCAAGACCTAGACGGCGATGGACAGCTTTGCGAAAACGGTGCGCAGGATGAGCCTTCTGGTTGGGTGAGCGCCGAGCGATTTGTGGTGACTCGGGAAAACAGTACCGTGAAAGGATTTTCGCGTTTGCCCGGTGGTATGGTGATGGAGCAGCGTGTTGATCAAAAGGTGCAGCTTTCGCTTCCCTTGGACAGCAAATGCGGCGTAGCCGACCGACTTGCGAAGGCCGCGCTTTCAGAACATGCCCATGCAGTAAATGCAACTCAAAATCAGAACATTGACAATCATAATAAAAGTGAAGCTACGTCCACCTCGGGAGTGGTGGCTGCGGTTCACTGAATAGCAGTGAGGAATACCCCATGAATCTCAAAGCGATTTTCGGAAACAGTGGCGATGGCGTTTACGCGATTGATGGTGGCGGTGTAATTCGCTTTTGGAATTCTGCCGCGCAGGAGATTCTTGGATATTCGTTTTCTGAAGTACAGGGAAAGCACTGCCGTGATCTATTCAAAGGCAGGGACGCTTCCGGCAACCGCTTGTGCAGTGAGATTTGCTGGGTAAAAATACAAGCAATGGAGGGCGTTCCGGTGCGCCATTTCGAAATGCAAACCACGACCGCGAAAGGAAGCGCTGTGTGGTTGGATATTAGCGTGTTGAGAATTCCTGCATCGGTTTTAAGCGACACGCTTGCGGTCTATATGTTTCGTGACGTCACCGCGTCTCATTATGTGAAACTTGCTCTGCAGAGTGGCCCCAAGGCCGTACAGCCGATTCAGATTTCTGCTGCGAATAGCGAGGTTTCCGCCGTCCTGAACGGCCTTACCGCGCGCCAGAATGAGGTGCTATCGTTGCTAAAGAGTGGCGCCAGCACGACGGAAATTGGTGATCGACTCGGTATCAGTCTTGCCACGGTACGCAACCATATCCAAGGAATTTTTGCACGTTTAGGTGTGCATTCTCGAACGGAAATGCTCGCCGTGCTGCATGGGTTCAAATTTGATAAGCAGCCAGCAGCGGAGCTGGAAAAGCTCGCCATCTAGCGGCTGGGCGGTTCGTTTCATTCTTCTTCCTGTGCGAGTTTTTGCGTCCTATACTTGCAGTGACACCGCTGCGGCGCAGTGAGTGCGCGAGCTCTACGTTCTCGTAAGCTTCGCTTTCGGTTGATGCGCCTAGGTATGTTGCAATTTCCGATCTTTCGGAGACGATCGCAAGCCCTAGGGAATACTGCAATGAACGTGTTCGCAAGCCGGAATGACTGGCAGGCAATTGGCTCTGGACAGGTGCGGCTTGATCTTCACGACCGCCCTGCAGGGCTTGGGTTGGCGTGGAATTTTGCAGGGCCGACAGGCTTCGCGGTCGCAAGGCGGCTGGTGAACTGGCAAGTGCCGCCGCGCTTCCGCATGCGGTTTCGCTGGCATGGCGAAGGCAACCTGAATCGCCTTGAGATCAAGCTGATTGATCATGCTAACAACGCAATGGCCAGCGTCTGGTGGTACCAGCGAGATGCGCTGCCGTGGCCAGAACCAGGCACTGAATCTGTGCTGGAGAGCGGCGATTTTGCGTTTGCTTGGGGGGCTGCCGGTGGTGGCCTGCCTGCACGCGTCGCTGCCTTGGAAATCGCCATCGTGGCGGGCGAAGGTGGGAGCGGTGAACTGATCTTGGAATCGCTGAGCATTGAAGATCTTGCGGTAGTTCAAACTTGTCGGTTCACTGAGTTTCGGTCTGGCGACGGAGTGTATGATCGGGCTTCTGCGATAGGCTGGTCTGCGCACTCTGCGGAAGATTGGCTGCAGCTCAATTGGTCGGAGCCGATCAGTTTCGCGGCACTACGGTTGGAATGGGCTGAGAATGCCTGGCCGACGCATTGTTCGGTGACTGGGTTTTCCGCAACAGGAGCGCCTGAAGTGCTGCTGGATGCCAGTACCGATACGCGTCGGCATTTCTTGTATTTTGGCGCTCGACGGATTCAAGGTTTGCGCTTGCAGGGATTTCGTGAAGGCACTGCGATCAAGCTTTTGGCATTGGAATGGATACCGCCGGAGCGTGCGCGTTCTTGGACGGATTTTTTGCATGAGGTGGCAGCCCACTTGCCGCAGGGGAGTTTGCCAAGCTATTTCTCGCGGAGGCAATGCTATTGGACGGTGATTGGTGCGCCCACCTGCCCATTTCAGGCACTGATCAACGAAGATGGCGGTATCGAGGTTCAGCGCCCCGGGTTCTCGGTGGATATGCAATGGCTGCACGATGATTCTAGTCTTGGCATTGACGTAACGTCGACACTACAGTCGATTGGGAAGATGGATGCAGAGTTGTCGCTCGCCGACCGACGCTGGCCCATTCCTTCGGTATCCGTAAGTTCTGCGCCACTTCAGATTGTCGTTACAGGAGCGGCAACGTTTGTGGGTGGTCGCTGGTGTGTTCTGGCCGAGTATCGTGTGCAGAATACCGGTGAAAAGCGCCTTTCTGGAAAACTCTTGGCAAGGTTGCGTCCGTTTCAGGTGACGCCGCCGTGGCAGGCGTGGCGTGAGTTTGGGGGCGTATTTCCGGTGAACGATCTTTGCTGGAACGAGCGCTTTCTGCAAGTGAATGAGCGCTTTGCTGTGGGGCCAATAGAGCCGGTAGACGCCTGCCTATTGATTCCGTGGTTGAATTTTGATGATGCACTTCTGCGAGATCGCTTACGTATGCCCTGCATGAAGCGCATTACAGATCCGGTTTCGCTTGCGCAAGCGGTCATGGCGTGGCCGATCAGCCTTGCAAGCGGAGAATCCAATAGCGTTCATCTGTTGCTTCCTTTTGAGCGCATGGAGCCGGAAGAGCAGAAACAATGGTGGGCGAAATGTCAGCACGAAATTTCTTTTCCCAGTGCCTTTCCTGCAAAACTTTTGGATGCTGCTATACGGGATTGGAAAGCGCTTGTGGGTGGCTTTGCTCTTGCTGGCAATGATGAAATTAAGCGGCGCTTCGATGTCATCTGCACCGCGACTGCACACATCTTGGTGAACCGCTCAGGCCCTGCGTTACAGCCGGGGCCGCGCCGCTATGCGAGAAGCTGGATTCGCGATGCCGCGACGATGGGGGCTGCGCTATTGCGCATGGGGCGTGTTCAGGAAGTGGTAGAATTTTTGGAGTGGTATCACCCATTTCTTCGCGAAGATGGCTACGTTCCCTGTTGCGTAGATCGCGATGGCGCAGACCCGTTGGTGGAGCATGATAGCCACGGGCAATGGTTGTTTCTTGTCGCTGAGGCATGTCGTTATGGTGCGGGTTCTGTGTTTTCGAATCGTATGCTTCCATCAATGCGCCGCGTGGCGAGGTATTTATTTCAGTTGCGATCGCAGCGTTGCACAAGTGCGTACCAGAATGGCGAGAATGTAGTGCGGTATGGTTTGCTGCCGGAGTCGGTCAGCCACGAAGGTTATCTCGCGCAACCGGTGCATGCGTATTGGGATGATGTGTGGGCGTGGCGCGGCCTGCTTCATGCGGTGGATTATTTTACCTCGGAAGCGCCAAATTCAAGCGAAGCCCACACTCTGGCAGAGCGTTGCCGGCAGGAATCGGAAGCGCTAGAGCAGGCGATACGTAATTCTATGACGATGGTCATGAGTTCCGCAAAGATCGAATTTTTGCCTGGTTCGGTAGAGTGGGCCGACTATGATCCTGCCAGTACGGCTTGTGCGGTAGGGCAGCTAAACGCCTTTGCATGTCTGCCGGAAAGTGCGATTCCTGCCACCTTCCGGCAATTTCTGGATGGTTGGCGTGAGCGCAAACTCCAAGGCCGAGAGAGCGGAAAATACAGCGCGTATGACATCCGAGTGGTGGCCGCCCTATTGCGACTCGGGTGGCGCGATGAAGCAAATGAGCTGCTCAACTTTCTGCTTGCAGATATGCGCCCCCAGAACTGGCAGCAGTGGCCGGAAATTAGTTGGCCGAACCCGCGCAGCCCTGGGCATTTAGGTGACTTGCCGCATAGTTGGATCGGTGCCGAGGCGGTGCTCGCGATTCTCTCGCTGTTTGTGTTGGAAGATGAGCGGGCCTTGGTGCTTGGCCAAGGTATAAAATTGGATTGGTTGGAAGAAGGAGTGTCGGGAACGGGATGGCCGACACCGTTTGGCACGCTGGATTTTGCCTATCAGAAGGTAAGCAATGGCTGTATCCGTGTAACGCTCGCGGGGAGTGTCGTTCCGCCCGATGGCATTGTTCTAGCGTTGCCTGGAATTTCCGAAAAAACCCATTACCAGTTGCTCTCGGGAAATTTGAGGCCATCTACCGGTGGCCGTTTGTGTCTGCAATCCTCACCGGCGGAACTCCTGTTCACTTGCTAAACTTGGAGAGATCATGAAATACTCTTGGCCCACGTCCTTATCCCTGCAAGGGCTGCCAGAATTTCGTCTACTGTCATCGCATGGATATCATGTCCTCGCTCACGCGCGTGGTAGCTGCTTCTCAAGGTTTCGGCATTGGGCGCTGAATGATTGGGTTCGGGATGGCCTCCAAGATTATGGTGGCGTGCAGGTATATTTGCGCGATGAAGATAGCGGCGAGCTACATCATCTCGACTTGGGGCTCGCACCGTCAGCAGTGGAGCAATGGGAGCATTCCGACGCGGGTGCGGCGTGGGATTTTCGGTTGGGCGACTTGCAATTTCGCGTATCTTTATCGCTCTCTACGCAGTGTCCGATGGAAATCCGCACGATGGATTTGATGTCACCTGCGACCTCCGATCATTCAACGCGCAGGCTTTCACTGACCGTTTTTGTGCCGATTGCACTCAATGCACCCGCCGCTCATGAAAGCCATCCTGCATTCTCAAAACTTTTTGTACAAACTCGCTTTTGTGAGGCTAATGAGCGCTTGATTGCGCAACGTCGCCCGAGAGGTGCGGGAGAAGTCTCCCCGTGTGTGATGGCGACGTTTGAAGGCCCAGGTGAGCTTCACTGGGAAACGGATCGTATCCGATTTATTGGCAGAGGATCCTCCATTGCAAACCCAGCGGGTTTGCGTGATAGGCTGTCAAAGAGTGCGGATAACGTGCTGGATGCGTGTTTTGTGCTGCAACGAAGCTTCCATTTGAAAAGTGGTGAAAGCGCTCGTTTTCATTGGACGATGGCTGCGGCAGAGGATATTGACTCGCTGAACGCGTATCCAAAACAAAGTGTAGCGAAAGTCGAGAACCGCGCTAGCGACCTAAAACTGGATAGCTTGCTAGGTGCAATGTTTTGCCGATCACCTCGCTTAAAGCCGCCGGCGTCGTACTGGAAGGATCTGTATGCAGAACCCGGCAATGTCTGGGGTTATGGAATGCCCACCGAGAGCCCCTTTGTGCTGCTGCTCACCGACTTGCAGGCAGAGATCGAATGGGCCGCTTCTTCTAAGCGTTATTGGGCGGAGCATGGCATCGAAATCCCCGTTTTGGTTGTCTGGTATGGGGCGGAAAACTCAATTTGTGAAATGCAGAGGGATGTAGGGAAGGGCCTTGCGTTTCGTGGTGCAGCCACGGTTCCGACTCGTGACCTGCAGGCATTAGTTGCCGCTTCAGCCGCGGTGTGTGGAACTCGTGCACCCGCGTGCGCACCGCCCTTTCGCTCCGCCGCCCCTCATGCTGCATTGCAGGTCGTTCCTCCTTGCGCTTCCACTCTTCCGGAAAAATCACAGAATCTGCAGTTGAGCAATTCCTACGGCGGGTTCAGCGAGGATGGCCGCGAGTACGTAATTCATATAACGACAGAGGTGAGTCGATCAAGATTGCCACCCATGCCGTGGATCAACGTACTTGCGAACCCGATCTTCGGTGCATTGGTAAGTGAAACCGGCGCTGGATGTAGCTGGTCGGGCAACAGTCATCAGCGGCGCCTGACGCCGTGGGCGAACGATCCGGTTCGTGATCGTCATGAGGAAGCGCTCTATTTGCACGATGAAAATACAGGCACGACTTGGTCACCTCTGCCTGGGCCTTTGCCGGTAGAAGGTGAAACGGAAACACGACATGGCTTTGGCTACACCACATTTTCGCGATTCTGCGCGGATCTTCATCAGCAGGTACAAGTATTTGTGCATCTCGAAAAGCCGGTAAAAATCTGGCGCATCACGCTGCGGAATTCATTGAACAGGGAGCGCAATTTGAGGCTGACGTCGCTTCAGCGATTGGTGCTTGGGTTTCTTCCGCAGCATGCCTCTGGTGGGCTTCTAGTTTGGCAGGCTACGTCAGGGCGCACGTTATTTGCTAGAAATCCGCTCGGTGGAGCTTTCAAACAGCGTGTTGCATTTGCAAGTGTGGTTGGGGATGGGGTGTGGAGGGGGAGCGGCAATCGACGGATGTTGCTGGGGGACGAGGGTGATTTATCCAAGCCGGTTGGTATGCTCGCGCCTTGGGAAGGCGATCCAGCCATTGGGGATGCGGCCTTTCTGCAGCAACTATCACTAACGCTACCCGCGAACGGCGAACTCTCGTTGAGCGTTCTGTTGGGAGATGCGGCAGATGAAGCCGAAGCCGCGCAATTCGTATTGAGCTTGAAAACCGATACGGAAATTTTTGCCGCCTTGACAGAGGTGAAAGCCTTTTGGCGGAAACAGGTCGGGGTAATTCAGGTAAAAACGCCGTCGCAAGAAATCAACTTTATGCTGAACGGTTGGCTGTTGTATCAAACGCTGGTTTGCCGTCTTTGGGGGCGCACTGCATTTTATCAGAGTTCTGGCGCGTATGGCTTTCGCGATCAATTGCAGGATTGCGGTGCTTTTGCGATTACTCATCCTGAAATTACTCGCAAGCAAATTCTGCTGCACGCATCCCGCCAATTTATTGAGGGAGACGTTCAGCACTGGTGGCACGAACCGCCTTTGGGGAGCGGTTTGCGCACCCGATTTTCAGATGATCTCAACTGGCTCCCCTTTATTACTGCGCACTATCTGGATGTGACAGGAGATGTTTCTGTTCTCGATGAAATTGTGCCGTTTCTCACGGGCCGCTTGCTGCAAGAAGGCGAAGATGAAGCGTTTGAAACGCCGCAAATGAGTGGTGAGCCCGGAACTCTGTATGAGCATTGCTGCCGAGCCTTGGATCGCTCGCTCACTCGGGGGGCTCACGGCCTGCCGCTAATGGGCACAGGGGATTGGAACGATGGCATGAACCGCGTTGGCCGCGAAGGACGCGGTGAGAGCGTATGGATGGGATTTTTTCTGTACACCATTCTTGGGGATTTCATCCCGTTGGCGGAAAAGCTAGAAGACGCGGGGAGGGCAGAACAATATCGCGACTATCGCCGCCATTTGCTGGAAGTTCTCAATAGGGCTGGTTGGGATGGTGAGTGGTATCGGCGCGCCTATTACGATAACGGCGACGTTCTGGGTTCTTCCGAAAATGACGAATGCAGGATTGACGCCTTGGCGCAGGCGTGGGCGGTACTTTCTGGTGTTGCGTCGCCCGAGAGAGCGCACAAGGCGATGGCCGCAACGGAAAAATATCTGATTGATCGGGAAGGTGGGCTGATACGTTTGCTGACACCTGCATTTGCGAATACCAAGAATGACCCTGGGTACATCAAGGGCTACGTGGCGGGAGTTCGTGAGAATGGCGGGCAGTACACGCATGCGGCGGCGTGGGTGGTAAAGGCTATGGCGAAACTGCAACGTGAAGACTGCGTGGCGGAGCTCTATGAAATGCTCCTGCCGGCACGCCATACCCGCACGCCGGAAGGTGTGGCTCGATTCAAAGTGGAGCCGTATGTGGCTGTTGCTGATGTTTACGGAGAAGCCCCGCATGTTGGCCGCGGCGGTTGGACGTGGTATACGGGAACTTCCGGTTGGCTGTATCGTGTGGGAATCGAAAATGTAGCAGGGTTCTCGCTGATCGGAGGCGATACGGTTGGCATCAAGCCCTGTATTCCAGCGGAATGGCCGGGTTTTTCCTTGCGATACCAACTTCCAAAAGGGGGGTGCCTCCAAGTGGAAGTAGAACGCCAAGCCGGGAGTCTAGGAAGCGCTGTACTTAGTGCGTTATTGGATGGTGTAGAAGTCATTCTGAAGGATGGGGTGGCGTTGGCGTGCTTGGATGGAATGAAGGACGGGAGCATTCTGCAAGTGGTCGTCGGCTAAGGGGGCGCGTGCTTGACCCGCGCTAAGCGTCGTCTTGAGGCTGAATTTTCCAGCTTCCGTCATTGCACAACTCGATGATTTGCTCATAGCATTCAGGATATTCATAACGTCCAAGGTGAATGTAGGTAATTCCTGACCGGTATAGAATCGGCATCAGTTCATCTATGCAGCTGTGAGAGAGCACCGAGTGTAGCCGAAACAGAAAGGCAAATCTGGGTCTGGCCAGTAACAGCCGTCCGATATCCAGCAATTTTTGTTCGCCGATAGAGAGCGATGCATTCCAGTCAGTTTGTGGGCTATCCAGCCCGCCTACGCTTTCCACCACCTGCGCGATGCCCAATTGTGCGAGCACCTGCGCGATTTCACCATCACTGCGGCCGTGGCGGGTGGCATCCAGTGCGTCGCGCAGCGTACCGGGCGGGATCCAGGGCTTCTCTGGAAGGAAAAATACCTGGCTTTGCGTGGGGAGCCAAAGTTTTCCTTCGCTCTGCTTTTCTGTTCCGGCGGTTGCATTAAATAATCGTAACAGCAGAACTTTGTGAGTTGAATGTATCAGTGTCCGCTGTCCTGCCCGTATTTCTATATTGAAATCTCTCAACAGAGGCGATTTTTCGTCATCGTCATCCCCGATCGGGAACAAAGACACATTTTCATAACGAATACAGTCAGCTGCGCTTAGCACTTCCAAGGCGTTTGCCTGCTGTTTCTGCGCTTCATCGGACACTTGATTCAGGGCGTGCAAGCGGGTGACTACCGCTGCAAAACTGGAAATGGAAGGGAACTGCGATACGATCAACGAAAAAGCATTGACCAGTACCGTAAATGCCAGCGCAGACTGAGCAATTACGCCAAAGTCTGCCTGATCTTCCATAAACAGCGGCGCCACCACCAGTGCGGGAATAATCTGTATCATATAGCTATAGCTGCCGGTAAAAAATGCCAGCCGCAGATTGACCGCAATCATGCGCTTGGTGTTCGCGACCAGAGCATCTAGGCGTTCTAGCAGGCGTTTGTGGAGAATGGTTTCGCGCTGGAGAAGCGCAATACGCTCGGCATGGGTGCGCACATTGAGCAATTCGCTGCGGAAATCCGCCTCACGATCCACCTGTCGGGAATTGAGCGCAATCAGCGGGTTTCCTAGCCATAACGCGATGAGTGAGCCGGTTGCGGCATACAGAAACGATACCAACAGCAAAAGCGGGCTGATGTCCAGCAATACGCCGGCGAAGGCGATGATTCCAAGCAGGCTATTGAGCATCATGAGTAAAAAGGACAGCGCAGTGCTCGTAAGCGCCCGAATATCTTCGGAAATCCGTTGATCTGGGCGCTGTTCGCTATGCTTGGCTTCGATAAAATAGAAAGTGCCTGCACTCATGTATTGATGCAGAGTACGTTCGGTCAGGGCTTTGCGCCACAAAAGGCCCAGCCGCTCTTCGAAGAAACGGGCGAAGGACGCGGCCACCGTAGACGCCACAAACAGGCCGGTCATTAAAAGCGCTTGGTGGAGAAACTCGCTAACGTGCTTTTGCTCAATCGCCGTCATAAAATCGCGACTGGCATAGCTGATCAATACATTAAAGCCATTGGTAGAAACGAGCAGAAGCACCAGAACGGTGAACATCAGTCGCGCACGCACGCCTGCCGGAGAGCTCACGAAGCTCAACAGCATTTGCACCGCCCGGACAAGAATCGCCCGTTTGCCAAGCAGGGGTGCGGAGGGCATTGCGAGGCGGGTCCAAAGTGGCTGGTGTGTGGTTGCAGCGCCTTGAACTTTGCTCCAAGACGCCGCCTTTTTGGGGGTGTGCGCTATTAGAGCATCAAATGGACTTGCAGTTCACCCACCAAAAAGCCTAGTACGGCGCCGGCGATGATCAGCGTTTTTTCGTCTTCCTTAAATGCAGGCCGCAGCATGCCTTCGAATTCTTCCGGAGTGAGCAAATCCATGCGCGATACGATGGTATTGTTAATGTCCATCGCGTCTAGCGCAAACTTCTCAATGTGGCGGGAAGACTCCGGTATAGATTCTAGCACTCGCTCGGCCACAAACTCGTGGATGTTGTCGTATTTTTCTTTACCAAGCGCATAGCGAACGACGGGGCGTGCGCGCCCGAACTGTTCATCCATGCTTTGGGTGATGCGGTCACGAATGAGGTTGGTAACGTTTTCTGCGCAGGGCCCACGCAAGATTTCTTCGATCATGTTGGCCGGCGTAAGTAGCTGTTTTGCAATTAATGCAGCGTAGTCGCGCGCGACTTCTTTTTGGCGTGCGATAAATTTCCCTTGGATTTTCATGCCCATAAAGTAGATCGGGTTGAGCGGTCTAAATAGTAGCTGGAGTGCAGCCCAGTCGGTGAGCAGTCCAACAATCCCGCCGAACATCGGGATTAGCATCGGCTCGTGCCAAATCAGCCAGCAGAGCAGCTGCACAAAGCCGAGCGCACAGCCGAACCAAAAACCGGCGCTGCGGAAAAATACAAACTCCTTGTGGCCAATTCGGCGGAAAATGTCGTTCAGAAGGACTTTATCGCGCACCAAGTTTTCGATCAGCAGGTGCTTGATATCAATATATTTTTGCGGCTCGCGTGAGATTTCGCTCCAGACTTCACCGGCGATATCGGGAATGGATTTTTGAACGTGGCGAATCACGCGCCGTTTGATGAGATCGGGCGTAGTCGTCCAGAACACGCCCATGAAACGATCGCCGATTTCATTGACCAGCTCATCGACTGCGCGATTCAGAGGGCCTTCGACCTCTTTGATCATGCGCTTGGGGTCGAGCCGGGCCATCAGCTCCTCCAGCTGAAAGATGCGCCCCATCAGCAAATCGGTGGCGGTAGAGGCCATCTTGGGCGCTTTGCGAGGGACAACGCCTTGCCAGCCGAGATACGGAGGTTTGATCCCCATAAACTCAATGGGCCGGAACATCATTTCTAGCGCGAGTAGCTTGGTAATATAGCCCACAAACCCCGCAATAAGAGGCATCAGTAGGTAGTGCCAATTGGCCTGGATGTCGGCCGACGCGCTTGTCCAAAAGCTTGTCCAAAATTCCATATTCTGACTACCTGAATAGAACCTGACAGAAAGGCAGCAATAGTACCAGACTCGCCGTCCAAGTTTCGATATTTTGAATGTTGCAAAACTGTGATCTGTGAAGGGGGTTCTACTTGGCAGGCATCTTCCCAGCGGCATCCTCAACATGGACGACGCATCCTCCTGTAATTGCTGGTGAAATGAAAGAATCGGGCCATACTGGCAGAGCGGTCTGCAAAAACTTGTTTTGGAGGGGCGTTGGTGGGAAATCGCGAGGATGATCGTCAAGAGATGAGTGGAACAGACAAAAAATACGACGTGGTGGTCTGGGGTGCTACTGGCTTTTCGGGGCGCCCTGCAGCGCTGCATCTCAATCGGTTTTACGCCAGCCAAGGTAAGATTCGAATGGCGGTGGCGGCGCGTAGCAAGTCGCGTTTGCAGGCATTGCTCAAAGAGCTCGACAGCCCTGAGATCGACATGTTGGTATGCCCAGGTGATGATGCCGAGGCGGCCGCTCAAGTGGCTCGCAGCGCGCGGGTAGTGTGCTCGGCGGTCGGGCCGGCGGCACGCTGGTCTACGCCCATGGTGGATGCCTGTATTGCACACGGTACGGATTATTGCGATTTGAGCGGTGAGTTGCACTGGCTGCGAAAAATGATTGATACGCGTGACGCGATTGCGCGCGCGCGGGGCGTGCTGATTCTCAATGCCACCGGCGTTGACTCCATTCCTACCGAGTACGGCGTACAACGCTTGCAGCAAGCGGCCAGAGAAGCCTTTGGCGAATATTGCGTGCGCGTAAAAGGTTGTTTTGCGCACGGTAAAATTGCGGTAGCAGGCGGTAGCTTTTTAAGCGGCAAGGGCGTGATGGAGGCCATCGCAGACGACCCCGAGATGCGCGAAATCATCAGCAACCCGTATAGCATCAATCCTACGGGTGATCTGCACGGCTACCCGCCTTGCCCAGATCTTGAGCATGTGGTGTACGACGAGGACTTCGCTCAATACATCAAGCCCTTCCCAGTCGGCCAGATTAACGCTCGCGTAGTGCGGCGCGCCCATTCGTTGGCGGGCTATCCCTATGGACACGAATTTACCTACATAGAATGCGCCCTCGCGGGCCATAGCGCTTGGGATCGTCTGAAAGCAATTCTGGAGACGCGCGCAGTTGGCTTGTTCGTGAATACGAATCCCCGCACGCCGCTCGGCAAAATGCTAATGGCGCTTGGGCCGCGAGAAGGCAGTGGGCCCAGCGACGAGCAGATGCACCGGAATGGGCCGTTTGGGTTTGTTTACTGGGGGCGCACACAAAGTGGCAAGGTGATGCGCTCGTGGGCAACGAGCCCGCTCGATGTGCATCGCGCAACGGCCGCCATGATGGCCGAAACGGCGGTATATCTGGCCAAACAGCGAGCCGATGTGCTGCAGCAAGGTGGATTCTGGACACCGGGAACTGCGATTGGCGATGCACTGCTCAAGCCGTTACAGCGGCATCGGGTGCTGGATACAGGGACTACACAAGGGCTGTGGCCGAATATTCGAATTTATTCCTAACGGATGGGTTGCGTTGTGTTGCGCTACGCAACCCGCGTCATGGCGTTGGGTTACTTGCGGTTTTCTGGGCCCCAGTACGCCTTCATAGATAGAACCTTACCGTCTTCGTTGAATTCGAAGACATCAATAATATCCATTACCGTTGGCCCAATCGTCGCCGTAAATGGGAAGGCCACCGCGTTGCCCGCGCATTTGGGGGTATCTTTCAGCGCAAGGGTTACCCCCACACCTTTGATGCGCCCGTAGAACGCAAGGATTGCGTCGATCCCCTCGTGGCGAGGTGAGCCAACTGGGTCTTCTACGGTTGCATTGCTTGCATAAATTTCCCGAATCAAATCTAGGTCAAGCGTGCTAACTGCTTGAATGTATTGGTTTACAACCTTGATTTTATGCGCAGTATCCATTTTGAGCCTCGTTTTTTTGTGGGAGCTTTTGGCTTTTCGCAGGAGCTTTTTGTTGCTGAACTTGATTCTTGCAATATATTTGCATTATTGTTGCAAAATAGCAATGCACACTCAAAAGAGGTGCGGTCGGTCACAAAAAAAACTACAAAAATGCCATCCACAAGAAGTATACGCCGTATACTTTTGGAATAGGGGGGTGTATAGTGGGTTTTCGCATGGTGAAACCGATGTGCAAATCTGATCGCCAAGGCAGTTTTTATTGAGGGTGTCCTCATTAAAAGGCAGAACTTATCAAGAAGCGTTTTTGAGAGGTGTTTTTGAGAGGTGTTTTGCTGCAGAAAAGCGCTTTTTTGATAAAAAACGTTTTGTTGTGCGGGAAATCGAATCGCCTCGCAGCAAATACAAAAGCAAGCTGACAAAAAGAAAGCAAATCGGGAGATACCATGTCATACAGTTTTGCAGGAAAAGTAGCGATTGTTACCGGAGCCGGTGGTGGGCTTGGATTTGAATACGCAAAATACCTCGCGCAACACGGCGCTAAAGTCGTCGTAAACGATCTAGGTGGCAGCACCTTTGGGCTGGATGGCGCAAAAAATTCTTCCGTTGCAGAAGCGGCGGCGCAAAAAATCCGTGCTGCAGGTGGTGAAGCCATCGCCAACGGCAATAGCGTAAGCGACGAGAAAGGCGCAAAGGCGATTATTGACCAAGCCATCAAGAAATGGGGCCGTGTCGATATCGTTATCAATAACGCCGGCATTGCGAGCACGCAAGTATTCCCGAACGTGGATACCAAAGAAATCAATTTGCACCTTGGCGTCCATGTGCTCGGTGCGGTCAATATGATGAAGGCAGCGTGGCCGCACATGGTCAAGCAGGGTGGTGGACGTATTATCAATACGTCATCTAGCTCGACGCTTGGCTTTAGCCCACAAATCTCTTACCCAACCATGAAGTCGGCGCTGTTCGGCTTAACAAGAAATACCGCGCTGCTTGGGAAAGAGCAGAATATCCACGTGAACGTAATCCTGCCTGCGGCCTTTACTCGCCTAACCAATATGTTGCCGCCCAGCGCTTTCCGTGAACACCTTGAAAGAGACTTTCAGCCAGAGCGCTTGGCACCTGTGATTGCCTATCTGTGCCATGACTCTTGCGATATTAGCGGTGAGTTTTTCACCGTAGGTGGTGGCAAATTTGCGCGCCTCGTTTTCGCCGAAACTCCAGCCGCAGAAATCGACATGAGCGTAGAGTCGGTGGCTTCGTCTATTCAGGGGATGATGGCGGATCGTCCGAATTTATCGCTGATGAAAACCTCTTTCGACGATTTGTTTAACCTCGGTTTCAGCGAAGAAGAATACTCGATGTTCTACAACATGAGCGTTACGCAAGGCGAGCCTGCAGAAATCGAAAACTTTAAGCCTGTCGCAAAAACCAGCGTAGATAACGTGTGGGATATCGTAGTGAAATCTCCCGTGGGAGATCAGAAAAGTGTTCTAACGCTAAAATCGCAGGGCAAAACCTTGGTTGGCAACGCGATGAATGCAGAGTACGGTATGCAAGTTGCTGAGAAAGGTGAAATCAAAGGCCAGACGATCACTTGGAAAACCAAGATTACCAAGCCCGTTCCGCTCACGCTGACGTATACCGGCGAGCTGGACGCCGATGACAACATGCAAGGGACGATGAAGCTTGGAATTTTTGGCGAATCGAAATTCATTGCTCGCCCAGTGAAAGACCAGCAAGCCCGTGAAACCGCTCAACAGCGTTTTCAGGAGCAGCAGGCAAATCCAGTACAAAAGAAAGGCTTGATTAAAAGATTGTTGGCGATGATCGACTGAGTTTTACGGAGATCCCAGTCAGTTATTGCTGTCATGTCACAATAAAAAGAGAGGACTGATCATGAGCAAATATGCCAAAATCGAAGCAGCCGTCATTGAAGAGCGTTATGCACGTGGCTGGCACTGCATCGGAAAAGGTACAGACTATGGCAAAGAGCCGGTTCGACTTGATTATTTTGGAACCCGATTCGTTGCTTACCGTGGTGAAGATGGTCAGCTGATTGTGCTTGATGGCTTTTGCCCGCACATGGGCGCTGACCTTTCGGAAGGATATGTAGAAGGAAATTCGCTGCGTTGCCCGATGCATAGCTGGCGTTGGGGTGAAGACGGTGTTTGCGATGATATTCCATACGCCAAGAAAATCCCCTCGAAAGCCTGCATTAAATCTTGGCCGATTTTGGAGCGCAATGGGTTGGTCTATATCTATAACGACCCAGAAGATAATGCCCCAATTCCAGAGCAAATGCCGCCGGTGATTGAAGCATGCTCCAGCGATGATTGGTCTGATTGGCAAGTGGTCAAGATGGAAATCAAGACCAACGTCCGCGAGCTGGTGGACAACATGGCTGACAAAGCCCACTTTGGGCCGGTACATGGTTCTGCCGCATTGAAATTTGAAAATGAGTTTGATCGTCACATCGCAATTCAGCGCATGGAAGGCAAGAGCCCGCGTCTTGCAGGCGATGCAATCCTGAAAACTGTGGCAACTTACTACGGCCCAGCCTACATGATCACCGAGATGAGCGGTGAGATGAACGGCGTGCCCGTTGAATCGAAACTCTTGGTTGCGCACATCCCAACCACCACGGAAAGTTTCGATTTGCGTTTCGGCGTCATGGTGAAGCTGTTCCCCGGGATGACCAAAGAGCAGTCTGATGCGATGGTGAAAGGCTACGTAGACCTTGCACAAGAAGCCTTCTTCGAAGATGTTGCCTACTGGCATACCAAAAAGCGCGTAGACAATCCGTTACTGTGCGATGGCGACGGCCCGATTTATCGCCTTCGCCAGTGGTACAACCAATTCTATGTGGATATTGCCGATGTTCCGACCATGTGGAACGAACCTAAGCATTACACCACGGATTCGGTGAACCCAATTCCCGTACAGAAGTCTAGCGCGTGGCCAAAAGGCAAGCAGCCTGTTGAAGCCTGATCGGCTAAACCGGACGTAATCCTTCGTATAACGTAGCAAGTAAAGGGCGGTGCTTTCTTCGGGAAGCGCCGCTTTTTTGTATTTGACAGCGCTTTGGAAGGCGCACAGAACGAGGTAGCAATAGAATGGACAATGAAAAGTTTTTACGGGTACTGGCACGTATTCTTCTGGGAATAGGCGCGCTTTTCTATCTTTTGTATGCGGTGTATTTACCACTCCCGCAGTGGTTTGAGGCGGCGGGCGCAGAGCGTGGCAACACAGGAATTCTGTTCTACTGCCTTGCGACGGCGGGAGCCGCATTTGTGGTTTGGGGGATCTTGCTCGGTAAACTAGGCGAACAGGGCTTGGGCCGCAAGCAGGTATTATCGGCGAGCGCAATCGGTTTGGGCATGCTTGCGCTCATGCGGTTGGGTACCGTGCTATTCCCTCATCCCCCGTTTGATGGCCTAGTGGTGGTTCCCGCGATAGAATGCGTGGTGTTTGCGCTGGTCGCGATCAAACTCTATCGCGCTTAAGCGTGAGCTGTTGGGAACCCGAACTTTTTAGTGAGCCGTAATGCAAACACGTGGATATGACGTAGTCGTAATTGGCGCAGGTGCAGCGGGCCTTCAATGCGCAGCGCTCGCGGCGCAGCGTGGCCGGCGTGTTTTGGTGCTGGAGCGCAGTGCAAAACCGGGTCGAAAAATCCTAATGTCCGGCGGTGGTCGCTGCAACTTTACTAACCTCGACGTTACGCCCGCCAACTATTTGTCTGAAAACCCACATTTCTGCAAATCAGCCTTGTCGCGCTACACGCAGTGGGATTTTATTGATCTGGTTGCTAAGCACGGTGTTGCTTGGCATGAGAAAAAACTCGGCCAATTATTTTGTGATCATGGAGCAGAAGATATTCTGAATCTTTTGCTGAAGGAGTGCGAGATCGCAGGAGTTACGATCAAGACTCGTTGCGAGATTCAGGAATTGGATGGGCAAGATCCCTTTTCGATACTCACAAGCTTGGGGCGATTTGAGGCTGATTCTGTTGTTATTGCCAGTGGCGGCCTGTCGATTCCGAGCATGGGTAGCACAGGTTTTGGTTATCAGGTCGCGCGGCAGTTCGGATTAAACGTATTGCCGCAGCGAGCGGGGCTTGTGCCGTTTACCTTTAGCGATGCGGTTGGGGCGATGGCAAAGCGATTGAGCGGCCTCTCTCTGGAGGTTGTACTGGAGAATTCTAGGCAATCTTTTCGCGAAGACCTTCTGTTCACGCATCGCGGTTTAAGCGGCCCCGCTGTACTGCAGCTTTCCTCGTGGTGGCGTGAGGGGGAGAGTGTTACCGCGAATCTCTTGCCCGCAATAGATGCGACGGGATGGCTGCAAACCTGCAAGCGCGAGCAGCCAAAATCCTTACTGAGGTCGATCATTTCGGAACACATCCCTCGCAAGCTGGTTTTAGAGCTGGAAGCGTTTTGGTGGCCTGCTTTTGCTGAAACTCCCCTCGCAGAAATCAGCAATAAAAACCTCGACGCAATCGCTACAAAAATAAACGCATGGCAATTAAAGCCCGCTGGCACGGAAGGTTATCGAACCGCAGAAGTCACCTTGGGCGGCGTGGATACCAAAGAGCTGTCTTCACGCACGATGGAAGCAACGAAGAAGTCTGGGTTATTTTTTATCGGTGAGGTGATAGACGTCACCGGATGGCTAGGCGGATATAATTTTCAGTGGGCTTGGTCCTCCGCATACGCTGCGGCAATGGCGGTTTGAATGGCATTCTGGGAGTATTAAAAAATGGAAAAAATGCCAGTTTTGTGGTGCATTGGTTGTGGAGATATCGGCTCTGGTGTAGGTACAGCGCTTGGGGCCAAAAATTGGGAAGTCATCGGCGTGCGACGCCATCCGCAGGCGGCTTCGTTTTCGCAGCTTGCAGTGGACGTTATCAATGCTCCGAACGATTTGCGGAAATTGCCCTCGCCGGACTATGTGTTGTACACGCTTACGCCGTCGGAGCGCAGCGAAGGTGCTTATACTGCGGCGTATGATCAGGCAGTGCAATCCGTGTTGAGCCTGCTGCCAGCCACATTAAAGCGCTTTTTTCTGGTGTCGAGTACGAGCGTGTACCCACAACAGAACGGTGAGTGGGTGGATGAGCAGTCACCCGTTGCCCATAGCGGGTTTGCTGCGCGCGCACTCTTGGCGGGTGAGCAGCACGCGCTGAATGGAGCGCTTCCCGCCAGTGTTATTCGGCTTTCCGGGATCTACGGGCCGGGCCGTGACTGGTTGGTTCGACGTGCAAAAGCCGATACGCCAGTTGTGAAAGAACCACCGAAGTGGACCAATCGAATACACCGTGACGATGCGGTAGGATTTCTTGTACACCTGTTGGAGCGTGTGGAGCAGGGGCAGGAAGTTGAGCCTTTGTATCTGGCAACAGATAGCCACCCGGCAACCGAGTGGGAAGTAATGAGCTTTCTACATCAGCAGCTCGGCCTTCCTGATCCACGAATTGCTACTGCCGAAGCAGATCCGAAGATGAATAAGCGCTTGCGAAATACGCAAATGCTGGCGTCTGGCTATACCTTGCGCTACCCAAGCTTTCAGCAAGGATATGCATCGCCTACGCCCTCTCTCAATACGCCTCCAGCAGTCCTCCAAAACAGTCCTCCAAAAAGCTCCTCCCAAAACTGATCCTTCAAACTTGTGAACTAGATCACGCGAAAAACACCGTAAACTTTCTGGCGGTATGGCGATTTTTGATGAAAAAGCGCCTAAGTCATTGATCTGTAAAACCGCAAATTCGTCAAAAACATGTGATTGATTTTCCACGAATTGCATCACATTTCGAGGCGTGCAATTCAAAAATAGACCCCCTATATTCCAATCGTGAGCGCGGCAAACACGGCTTCTCAAGCAAGCTTTAAAGGCTTGAGAGCAGTAACGCGAAGCCTGTAACGCGCAATTTTGTGCCTGATGTAGATGCTTTTTAAGATGAGTTTTCTAAGAAGCAAAATACGAATTACAGGCACCTTTTTTTAGCGAATTTTTAGCGAATTACGATCTACCGATCGCCAGGGGTCTTCATCATGTCAGCAGTCAATGTAAACCTAGTTTCAAACGCCACTTCTTCCAAAGCAGCTTCTTCTAAAGTGGCTTCTTCCAAAGCCATTTTGGGCGCAGCGCTTCTGGGCCTTGCGCTGACTGGTTGCGGCGGTGGTGGCGGCAGCAGTTCAGGTGGCGATGCCGGCATGACGGGAAATACCCAAGCGGGCAATAGCACCAACCAAATTCGTGAAGGCCGTTTCCTAGATGCTGCGGTTTCTAATGCACGCTATGTAACGCTTACCCCAGATGGCAAAGTTTCCATGAGCGGCTTCACCGCAGAAGATGGCAGCTTTTTCTTCCGCGATGGCGAAACGGTCAGCTTCTTTATTGGCGATATTCTGCTAGGCAAAGCCGCAGCGGCAGGAATTGTGACTCCTTCGGCGCTGGTCGATGGTGCAAACAGCTCGGACGCACTTCCGAACATGCTGCGCTTTCTGCAAACGCTGGACACCGATGCTGACCCTTACAACGGCATTCAGATCAGCTCGCTGGTACACGAACATTCCACCAACCTGAAAGTCGATTTCGATCGCCTGAAAGGGGATTTTGAAGTGCAGTCAGCGCTCACCGGTCTGCTCGCCATGGCAACCAACAGCCCGACCATGCCCACAGTATTCGCAGCACTGGATCACTTCCGCACCACCATGCTGAATGCGTATGACAGCAACAGCGGCGAAACGGTATTGAACCTTGTGGGCACCAAATGGCGCAGCACCTTCAGCTCCGAGGCCTGCGGTGACACCAGCGTAGAACTGACCCACACCTTCAACAAACTGGGCCACTTCACCACCGGCTACCACGACCTGAAACAGCGCGACGACGGCAGCTGCAAAGGAAGCTCGCTGGCGGTATTGATGGCACTGTATGAGAACGACGACATGTTCAGCTGCGCCAACGGCTGCAGCCTGACCGACCTGAACCGCACGGTACGAATCAACGGGCCGGAAGCACACGATGCCACCATCGTTCACGCACCGGGCACCTCCACCATCACCATCATTCACCAGTATGACGACGGCCGCGAAGTGCTGGAAACCATGAAAAAAGTATAACAACGACGAAGATGACCCCAACTTCGCTGAGCCCCGGAAACGGGGCTTTTTTATTAAGCGCCCTTAAATCAGCACATTCACCCTGCGTGTCAACTTAAGCCTGCACCGCCACGCCTGCCTGACTTATTGGCATAAAACCGTGACTCACACCACAAACCGCGCAATCTCTACTCGCATGATCCACTAAGCGATGGGTAAGATTCTGGTGCTCTATGTGGTTTTTTTGGCCCACGAGCCTTGGAAATAAATAATAATAATAGAACCCGATACAAGGAAGAATATCGTGAACTCACCGTCCACCGTCCACCGTCCACCGTCCACCGTCCACCGTCCACCGTCCACCGTCCACCGTTTCTAATTAATCCTCTCAGCCTCGCCGTGTCCGCTGGATTGCTTTTTGCGCACTCCGGCATTGTTGCTGCCGGCTGCGACACAAGCCTTATCACCGCGAACCTAGCCGAACCGCGTTCTCAGTGCGTGGAACAGTGTAGCAAGGATTTTAATGGCCACACCAGCATGGACTGTACGAGGGTGCATGTTGAGAACACGGTTTGCCCAGAATATTGCGCGCAAGCAAGAGACGATAGCTGTGAGTCTTTCGCGGGGAACCCCATTAATCTCTCTGACGGTTCCAAATACCAAGAAGAAACCGACTACGTGGGGGGCGGAAGTAATCCACTTGAAATTCGCCGCCATTTTCGAAGCATCGGGAATCGAGATTCTGCGTTTGGATACAACTGGTCTGGGCTGGTTTCAAGCCGAGTGGAGGTTCGCTTTACGCAAAAAGATGGAGATGTGTTTAACGTCGTAAAGCAAGACGGAAGCATCGTCTCGTTTTATTGGGCGGATGTGGTTAATAACACGATCGTTATCGTCCCGTACAAGTCTACCGTCGCGGACAAACTATCCATGTTTCAAGAGGCGGGTGCTTGGGTTTTGAATTTTACCTCAAGCGACGGCACGGTTGATCGCTACGATATCAATATGACCGAGTATGGCAACACGAATCGCTATACGTCAAAACTGCTTTGGCGGCAATTTACGACCGGAGAAAAGCACTACTTTTCTTACGCAAGCGACGGCACGCTGGACAGCATTGCGGATGACTTTGGCAACAAGCTGCAATACACCTACCATCCATCCTCTCACCATGTTGCCTCCATCGCCGTAACGCCCGGGAATCGGGTCTATCGCTATGACTATGATGCAAACGGGAATCTAACGCACGTCTATTTCCCCGATGATACCCCTGCTAACACCACGGATGACCCCTTCAAGCGTTATCATTACGAAGATGCCAGATTCACGCACTACCTGACGGGCATTACGGATGAGCGAGGGAAACGGTACGCGACTTTTGCTTACAATGAGGATGGAAAGGCGATTTCAACAGAGCATGCTGGTGGCGTTGATAAAGTCGAAGTCGTGAGCTACGCAGAGCCAAATGGCGGTGTTCGAGTTCGCAATGCGCTCGGAAAAGACACGATCTACCGCTATACAAAAACAGGCTCGGGTGCAAGCACCTCAAAACGTTTAACAGCGGTAGACGGGCAGGCCAGCTCCAACTGCGCCGCGTCCAACTCAACCTATAGCTACGACGCTAATGGGTTCCGAGACAAAATTACCGATGGCCGCGGATTTGTGACCGACCTTGACCATAACGCCCTAGGTCAGGAAATCCGCCGCACCGAAGCGCTCGGACAGCAAGAACAGCGCACAACAGAAACCGACTGGTATCCCGGCGGCACTATCAAAGAAATCCGCGCACCGGGCAAAACTACACGCTTTACGTACACTCAAGGTAACGGCCTTGGCAGGCTCACAAGCCGTACCGAAATCGACACGACCACTCACAGTGCGCCCTATGCAACGCAAGGGCTCAGCCGCACGTGGAGTTATTCGTACACCTACCATGATGCGCCTGCCAACCTGAAGGTTGCCACCGTAACGGTCGATGGCCCGCGCGCGGATGTAAACGATACCACGGTTCAACATCTAAATCCCGCCGGACAGGTCGATCGGATTGAGCAGCATAGCGGCTCCGGAGCGCCACTGGTTACGGAAATCACCGCCTTTACCGCCGAGGGCCTCCCCCAAACGGTCGTCGATCCGAACGGCATTGTGACTCAACTTAGCTACACCCCACGCGGCTGGCTAAAAACCCGCACCACGACCACCCCGAAAGGCCCGATCACCACCACCTACGAATACGATAACGCGGGCCAAGTCACTAAAACCATCTTGCCCACCGGCGTTGCGCTGAACTATCTCTACGACGACGCCCATCGCCTGCAAGAAATCAGCACTGACGATAACGAGCGTATCACGTGGGAGCTTACCGCTTTGGGTGACCGGCGTATGGAGCGCGTGCAATCCAGCTCTGGCAGTTTACGGCGAATCGTCCATCAAGAATTTGACGACCTTGGCCGCCTCTGGAAACGCTTTGGTGTGCAGGATCAAGTGCTGGAAACTTATGGCTACGATGCTAACGGCAATCCGGAAACCACCACCGACGCCAACCAACGCACCATCACCCGCGCCTTCGACGGCCTCAACCGCCTGCGCAGCGTTACGGAACGTGATACCGGTGCCACCCAATACGAATATAATGCGCAAGATCAGCTCGTCGCGCTCACCGATCCCAACGGCTTAACCACCTCGTGGGTCGTGGATGGCTTTGGCCGCAAAATCCAAGAAACTAGCCCAGATCGCGGCACTACAGTGTATCGTTATGATCTGGCCGATAACCTGATCCAGAAAACCGACGCCCGCAACAGCGTTACAAAATACAGCTATGACGCCCTCAATCGCCTGACCGAAATTCAATATCCGGCCAGTGCGCAAGACAACGTCAGCCTAAAATACGACGAAACCAGTCTTCCAACGGCAAATGGTTCTGTTGCCCACAAAGGCAAAGGCCGCTTAACTTCGGCAATCGTTGCCAACGGCGATAAAACCCAATGGGCCTACGATGCGCTCGGTAATATCACGAATGACGTGCGGGTACAGGCAGGCAAAACCTTCCAAACCACCTACACGTATAACGCGGCAGGTCAGCTTATAACTCTTGGCTACCCCAGCGGGCGAGAGCTTAGCTATGGCTACGACAATAAAGGCCGTATCCACCAACTCCGCAGCCGCACCAGCAGCACGGCAAGCTGGACGACTCTTGCGAATAACCTAAGCTACGAACCCTTCGGCCCCCTCACCGGATTTACGTGGGGTAATGGTCTAACGGAAACCCTCAGCTACGACACCCACTACCAGCCGGAAACCATCCAGACCCGTTCAGGCAGCAGCGACGTTCGCAGTTTGCAGTACGGCTTTAACCTCGCCAACGAACTGGATCACCTGACCGATGCGAAAACCCCAGCTCGCAGCCAACTGTTCAGCTACGATCCCAACGGGCGCTTAAACCAAGCGCAAGGCCAATACGGCACCCTAGCGTATCAGTACGACCTGACCGGCAACCGGGTATCGCAAGCGCAAACCAACGCCACAAATGGCCAAAACTTTACCGAAAGCTACCAATATCCGGCCACCAGTCACCAGCTCACCCAAGTGAACGTCAGCGGGCAGGGCGGACAAAATCGAAGCTTCCAGTACAGTGCCACCGGTAACCTCACGCAAGACGAGCGTTATACCTACGTTTATAACGATGCCAACCGCCTCACGCAAGTCATGAGCGGCCCAGCAGTAATTGCCGAATATCGCTATAACCACCTAGGCGAGCGGATTTCCAAAACCACCGACGGAAAAACCACGCAGTTTATCTATGACCCCAACCACCAACTGCTGGCCGAACATCATCAAGATGGCACGCCGATTCGTGATTATGTTTATCTCGGAAGTAAATTACTGGCAATGGTGGATGCCGATACTACAACTAATCCAGACACAGGCACAAAAGCCGACCTTGCGATTACCTTGAAAGGTGCCACCGGAAATTCCGTGAAACAGCCGGATGGCCGTTATCAGGTCACGTACAAGGTCAATGTCCAGAACGCCGGTGGCAGCGCTGCTGAAAATGTCGTGCTCACCAATACCTTCCCTGCAACAGATGTGAACTTGGTGAGCTACACGGCCAGCCAAGGCACCTGCACCGAAGACGCCAGCACTTGTGATCTCGGCACCATCAGCGCGGGCCAAACCGCAACGGTCACCCTGATTGCCAGCAAAGGCCAAAAAGCCAAAGAAAACTTCAGTGCGAGTGTTACAACCAGCTCTGAAGAAAGCAACACCGATAATAACAGCGCAACGGCTGCATTTGGTGGTGCCTTCGGCCTCTGGATAATGGCCTTCCTCACTGCTATGCTGGGCTTGCGTACACGTTTTGCAAAACATGCTCTGAACCGTAAAAACACGATCAGTACAGCGTGCTTGTTACTCTGTGGTTTGAGCCTGATGGGCGCTAACACCAGCCAAGCGGAGCAGATTTACTACGTCCACACCGATCATTTAAACACGCCGACGCTGGTCACGGATTCGAATAAAACCGTGGTTTGGGAAGGGGTGAGAAAGCCGTTTGGGGAGACGGAGGAGGTTGTCGCTACAGTACGCCAGCCGATTCGGTTTCCGGGGCAGTATTTTGATGGGGAGACGGGGTTAGCGTATAACTTGATGCGGGATTATGATGCACGGGTGGGGCGGTATGTGCAGAGTGATCCCATTGGGTTAGCGGGTGGGGTGAGTGCGTATGGGTATGCAGGGCAGAATCCGATTACAAACTACGATAGTGATGGGATGTACTGGCGAGGCATGGCTGGTGTCGGTGTCGCTTTATGTTTAAAAAACCCAAGGTTATGTAAAGAAGTCGGGAAGGATGCGTGGAAAGCGTGTAAGAGGGCACAGAAAAAGATATGGGACAAGGCTCGTAAGGAATACTGGAAGTGGCGCGCAGCACACAATAACGGAGAGTACTCTCCAGAAGATTTGGCGCGAATGACTCAGGGGAAGCCGCCTCGCCATACGGAGTTTGATGTTTCAAAAGAGCTGCATCATGAAGTGCCGCAACGAGAGGGCGGTAGCAATAGCGCTGACAATCTTAAGGAAGTATGGCCGTGGGAGCACGATAGCATTGACCCGTACCGTAATTATAAAGGACCACGACCAGATGGATGGTGAAAAATGAAAATGCCGGTAAAAAAGGTTGTTAATAGCCAATTGTCTATGAAATATGGGATGACTGTAGTTTTATGGGATGTGATCGATATCCGCCACGCGGACTATGCGAAGCTCTGCTTTCTCGGAGTTAACTCAAAATGGCGTCAAGGAGTATGGGTTAAGTCGAATGCTAGTATTCTTGTCGAAGGCCAAACGTGCAGTTCAGTCAGTCTTTGGTTTGATACCGCGCCACCGTGTGTCGTTTTGACGTTTGAGCCAGGAGCGGAATTTTTGCATTTATACAACATATGGGAAACTCCTTATGCCCAAGGGTCTCAGTCAAGAACATCCGGTATGATCATTGAGGAATCAGAAAACCTGCGGACATATCATTGCACGGATTTCGGCGAAGATGCGGACTTCACGAGATTGGTGTTCCAGCTGGAATTGTGTCCGCTAAGACCAATTGCGGGCTGACTGGGCGATACCGAGGTTTGAGTGGAACGTGGATGAATAATGTTCGCCCGTGCCGAGCAGGTGTTCCGCTCGGTACGGGCAACGCCCCGTGTCCGTAAATAAGCATCGACTGGAGATACAATGCGCAAGGGCAAATTATTCGTGAACTTCGCACGCAATCAGGCAAAACCTATGCCACCGCTTATCAATACGACTTGGCAGCAAACCTTATCCAGATTACCTACCCCAGCGGACGAGAGCTCAGCTATGGCTACGACAATAAAGGCCGTATCCACCAACTCCGCAGCCGCACCAGCAGCACGGCAAGCTGGACGACTCTTGCGAATAACCTAAGCTACGAACCCTTCGGCCCCCTCACCGGATTTACGTGGGGTAATGGTCTAACGGAAACCCTCAGCTACGACACCCACTACCAGCCGGAAACCATCCAGACCCGTTCAGGCAGCAGCGACGTTCGCAGTTTGCAGTACGGCTTTAACCTCGCCAACGAACTGGATCACCTGACCGATGCGAAAACCCCAGCTCGCAGCCAACTGTTCAGCTACGATCCCAACGGGCGCTTAAACCAAGCGCAAGGCCAATACGGCACCCTAGCGTATCAGTACGACCTGACCGGCAACCGGGTATCGCAAGCGCAAACCAACGCCACAAATGGCCAAAACTTTACCGAAAGCTACCAATATCCGGCCACCAGTCACCAGCTCACCCAAGTGAACGTCAGCGGGCAGGGCGGACAAAATCGAAGCTTCCAGTACAGTGCCACCGGTAACCTCACGCAAGACGAGCGTTATACCTACGTTTATAACGATGCCAACCGCCTCACGCAAGTCATGAGCGGCCCAGCAGTAATTGCCGAATATCGCTATAACCACCTAGGCGAGCGGATTTCCAAAACCACCGACGGAAAAACCACGCAGTTTATCTATGACCCCAACCACCAACTGCTGGCCGAACATCATCAAGATGGCACGCCGATTCGTGATTATGTTTATCTCGGAAATAAATTACTGGCAATGGTGGATGCCGATACTACAACTAATCCAGACACAGGCACAAAAGCCGACCTTGCGATTACCTTGAAAGGTGCCACCGGAAATTCCGTGAAACAGCCGGATGGCCGTTATCAGGTCACGTACAAGGTCAACGTCCAGAACGCCGGTGGCAGTTCTGCTGAAAATGTACTCCTCACCAATACCTTCCCAGCAACCGATGTGAACTTGGTGAGCTACACGGCCAGCCAAGGCACCTGTACCGAAGATGGCAGCAGTTGTGATCTCGGCACGATCAGTGCAGGCCAAACCGCAACGGTCACCCTGATTGCCAGCAAAGGCCAGAAAGGAAAAGAAAACTTCAGCGCAAGCGTTACCACAAGTTCGGAAGAAAGCAACACCGACAATAACAGCGCAACGGCTGCATTTGGTGGCGCCTTTGGCCTATGGATAATGGCCTTCCTCACTGCTATGCTGGGCTTGCGTACACGTTTTGCAAAACATGCTCTGAACCGTAAAAACACGATCAGTACAGCGTGCTTGTTACTCTGTGGTTTGAGCCTGATGGGCGCTAACACCAGCCAAGCGGAGCAGATTTACTACGTCCACACCGATCATTTAAACACGCCGACGCTGGTCACGGATTCGAATAAAACCGTGGTTTGGGAAGGGGTGAGAAAGCCGTTTGGGGAGACGGAGGAGGTTGTCGCTACAGTACGCCAGCCGATTCGGTTTCCGGGGCAGTATTTGGATGGGGAGACGGGTTTAGCATATAACTTGATGCGGGATTACGATGCACGGGTGGGGCGGTATGTGCAGAGTGATCCGATTGGGTTGATGGGTGGGGTGAGTACGTATGGGTATGCGGGTGGAAATCCCATAAGGTATACCGACCCATTGGGCCTGTATTGGGGCGAGACATATGTTGATTACACCGTAGGCGCTATCGGAGGCGCTGCTGACTTTGTCGATAATTATGGCGATATGAGAGATGCGAATACGATTGGCGGGGATAAATATTTTCACTGCAAAGCTAATTGTGAGGCTGCACAGCGTGGCCAAGGTGGCCAAGATGCTGCGCGGTGTATAAGTGATTCTCGTGAATGGTTTGATCAGCATTGGCCCAAAAACGATCCTCCTTCAGCCTCAGCTGCGGATCAGGTGGCTAATCTGTATGGCCGAACCCAAGGTGCGGAAAATACGGGCGGTAATTGCCAACAAATTTGCGCACCGTTTAGACCTAACGGCTTGCCATCACAGTACTGAGGTCAAAGATGAAGAGATTATTCCTGTTTGTGTCAATACTTTTTTTTCTATCCGGTTGCGAATTTTTTAAAATAGACAAATGCTTAGATAGTGGTGGCCGTTGGGACTACGAAAATGGTGTCTGCGATCTTGGCGAGCAACAAAAACAACTGCCTGTATCAAAGTAGGTGGGCAGAGAAAAGAAAATTAGGCGTAAGCTGTGACAGCTGGCCCGCTTTAGCGAGCCAGCTGCTTTGATCTGAACCATTGCTTCTTCTTGGTATTTATATTGCTGGTCATAGTGTTTTGCTATCGTCGTTGTCGCCCCTTTACCCCACCTGCTCTTCAACCTCAAACCCCACAATATTCCGCGTATCTTTACTAAACTCCACCCCAATCAAATGCACCGGCCCATCGTTCTGATATTTTTCGGCATAGACGCGATCCTTCAGCTGCTTTAACGCGCGGCCTTCGGGTACCAGCTCCACTACTTTGAACTCGAATAAATATACATGCCCTTCAAAGCATACCGTCATATCAATACGGCCGTGATTGGTGGCGTCTTCTAATTTGATATCCAATCCCAACGCGGCAAAGTGGCTGTAGAAAATACTGGCCCAGTAGCCTTCGTATTGGGCAATCGGGCTGTTGCGATACCAGTCGTGGGGAATGCTGGCGAAAAAGGCGTGGAATAAATCGCGCATGGCTGGAATGTTTTGTTCGCGAAGCAGCTTGATCAGCTTAATGCGATTCTCAAAACCTTTGCTGCTATCTACTCCCAAGCCTTCCAAGAGGCTTGCGTTGAGGCTGGATTCTACCTCTCGGTTGGGATAGCCCAAGGTGTAGACCCAATGGCCCAAAATAGGTTGCTGAACCTCGTGTATCGTCAAATATCCGGTCTGAAACAATAACGCTTCGCTTTTGATGGCATCGACATCGAAGCTGGAAATCAGCTGTTCGCCTGTTTGCAGGTTGGCGAGATCGGGCGTGAAAAAACCGCGCTGTGAAAGAAGCTTAACTAGAAAGTTAGGCGTTCCGGTTTCAAACCACCACGCGCGGAATGCGCGATTACGAAATAGTAGAAGCAAATCAAATGGGTTATAAACTGAATCGCCCAGCCAATTGTAGCCGTTATACCAGCACCTGATTTCCTCACGATCTAGGCCCTCAAGTTCAGCGGCAAAAACTCGGTCTACGTCTTGGTCGGTGTAGCCACAAATGGCGCTGTATTCGGCGCTTAGCGTAATGTCTTCGAGGTTGTTCAGCCCGGAAAATAAGCTGACTTTACTGAACTTGGAAACACCCGTCAGAAACGCAAAGCGGATATAGGCATCCGCATCCTTGATGACGGAATAGAAATCCTTGAGCGTTTCGCGCGTTTGCAGCGCGATTTCCTTCTGTTCGATATTGTCCAGAATGGGCTTGTCGTATTCATCTATCAGCACCACGGCCCGTTGCCCGCTGGTTTGCGCCACATGCAGAATCAGGCTGCGAAAACGCTCGGCAAGGGTTTTATCGACCACCGCGAGTTCGTGGGCCGTTTCAAAACGCCTCAGGTGGGAGTCGATCTGATCTTCAAGCTCCTGCGCGGTTCGGGTTACACCACCACCGAAGCTGATTCGGATCACCGGATATTTCACCGACCAATCCCAGTGTTTCTCGGCGTACAAGCCTTTGAACAAGGCTTCATTGCCTTCAAACAGCTCTTTTAGCGTATCCAGAAACAGGCTTTTGCCAAAGCGGCGAGGGCGGGAGAGAAAGAAATACTTTCCTTGTTGAACCAAGCGCAGCGCCAGTGGCGTTTTGTCTACGTAGTAACAATTATCCTCGCGAATCTCGCGAAGGGTTTGAATACCGATAGGAAGACGTTTGCGCTGCATGTAAGGGCGGCCTCGCAGGGGGAATCCAGTATGGTAAAATCAAAGCGCCAAAACAGCATCCATCTCAACGCCAGAATTGCGCGGCAGGGCAGCAACTCCGATGGCCGCGCGTGCAGGGTATGGCTGCTGAAAATAGCGTGCCATGATTTCGTTGACGGTTGCGAAATTCCCAAGGTCCGTCAAAAAGATATTCAGCTTAACCACATTTTCAAGGCCACCACCGGCCGCTTCTGCGACGGCCTTTAGGTTCTCGAATACCTGCACGATTTGTGCGTCGATGCCGCCTTCGACCATCTGCATGGTGGCGGGCACCAGTGGGATCTGGCCAGACATATAAACAGTGTTTCCGACCTTGATTGCCTGCGAATAGGTGCCAATAGCGGCAGGTGCTTTGTCGGTTGTAATGACTTGATGGTTACTCATTTGAAATGCTCCCTCATTAGTAAAACTAGTGTCGTATGCGTACCAGACGCGTGATTGCCTTGATGGCGCGCAGGCGTTTGAAAATCCGTGCGAGGTGTATGCGCCCGGCAACGCCCAAGCGCAAGTTGACGGTGCTGATTTGTGCATCGCGTTCTTTCAAATTGATCAGCTCGATATTGGCGCCAACTTCTGAAAGAGAATTTGCAAGCGTCGCCAGAATCCCGCGCTCGTTAATGATTTCTACCTTCAAGTCTACAGAGAACTCGCCCTGCGCGTCCGGTGCCCACTCAACGGGAAGGCATTTTTCCGGATTTTGCTTCTGTTCCTGTTGGACGTTACGGCAAATATCACGATGAACCATCATGCCGCGCCCTGCGCTTAAATGGCCTACAATGGTGTCCCCAGGAATGGGGCGGCAGCATTTTGCAAAATTGATAATCAAGCCCTCTGAGCCACGAATCACGAGTGGGCTGTTCGAGCCTGCATCCTCGCTTTTCGCGCCTTCCGGTGGCAGCAGGCGGCGCGCGGTAAGCTGCGCCATTTGATTGCCGAGCCCAATATCTTCCAGCAAGTCATCGAACTCACGAAAATTGGTGTCTTCCAGGATGGACTGAATCCGCTCTTTGGGAAGCTCGTTCGCAGAAACGTGGTAGGGGGTGAGTGCTTTATTCAAGAGCCGTAAGCCGAGTTCTACTGATTCGCTGCGGCGCTGTGTTTTCAGATAGTGGCGGATATTTGCGCGAGCCTTTGCAGTGCCCACAAAGCCGAGCCAGCCTGGCGTAGGCCGAGCGTTAGGTGCAGTGATGATTTGCACGGTCTGGCCGCTTTGCATGATCGTAGAAAGTGGAACCAGCCGGTGATCAATTCGCGCTGCAACGCAGGCGTTACCGACGTCGGTGTGCACCGCATAGGCGAAATCTACGGGCGTGGCGCCGGTCGGCAATTCCAGAATCCGGCCTTTCGGGGTAAATACATACACCTCGTCCGGAAACAGGTCGATTTTGACGTTCTCGATAAATTCCAGAGAATTACCTGCGCGCTGCTGCATTTCTACCAAACTTTTTAGCCAGGAACGGGCGCGGTTCTGGGCATCGCCCGCAGGATCGGTATCGGATTTATAGAGCCAGTGTGATGCAATCCCGCTATTCGCCATGTCTTCCATATCTTCGGTGCGAATCTGGATTTCAATCGGTACGCCGTTCTTGCCCTTGAGCGTGGTATGCAGCGATTGATAACCGTTGGATTTTGGAATCGCAATATAGTCTTTGAATCGGCCCGGAATCGGAGTGTAAAGATTGTGGACAGTGCCTAATGCGCGGTAACAGGCATCTACGTTATCTACAATGATGCGAAACCCGTACACGTCCATGATTTCTGAAAATGGCTTTCGTTGGGTCTTCATCTTTTGATAGATGCTGTAGAGGTGTTTTTCCCGACCGATTACGCGTGCTGGTAGATGGTTGTGCTCCAATGCATGCACGAGCATTTCCTGAATGCTGACAATCATGTCCTTGCGAGTGCCGCGCGCCTTGATAATCGCTTTCTTGATACGGGTCGCCCGCATTGGATAAATCGCTTGAAAACCCAAGTCTTCTAACTCAATACGCACTTCGTTCATGCCAAGTCGGTAGGCGATGGGCGCATAGATTTCCAGAGTTTCGGTAGCGATGCGGCGGCGCTTTTGGGGGTGCAATACGGCCAAGGTGCGCATGTTGTGGAGGCGATCGGCGAGCTTGACCAAAATAACGCGAATGTCTTTGGTCATCGCCAGCATCATTTTGCGAAAATTTTGTGCCTGCGCTTCCGCCTTGGATTCGAATTTGATCGCGCCAATTTTGCTGACGCCATCCACGAGGTTTGCAACCGTTTCGCCAAATTCTTGCTTGACCGCTTCTTTGGAAACATGAGTATCTTCAATGACATCGTGCAGCAGGCCGGCCATGATGCTGGGCGCGTCCATGTGCATGTCGGCCAAGATCATACTCACCGCGAGCGGATGCGCGATGTAAGGGTCGCCGGTGCGGCGAAATTGGCCTTCATGAGCGCTTGCTGCGAAGGTGTAGGCCTTTTGGATCTGGGATACCTGTTCGGGGTCCAGGTAGTCGAGTTTGTCGAGGAGTGCGCGTGTATTCAGCATGTTTGGATAGTCCTTATGCTTTTAGTGTATAGGGAATATCCCGGCATGAGAAACTTTTGATGGCTGGGGTGTGTCGAGAGCTGGGCTGGTGTTTGACGAGGGATGGGGCAGGGCGTGTAGCAGGATGGGCGCTTAAAGAGGTTGAGGTGTTGCCGGCACTCGACAATCAAGCATGCTCTAGCAGGGGCGTTTGCCCCCAAAGAGCTGCGCTGGTTTGTGCGCCGGCAAGGTCTGGCGGAGAGATGCTTAAACGTTTTCAAGTTCCTGCTGGATGTCGGCTTCGCTAGGTGCGTTGTCCAGAATGGACATGCCAACGTATTGTTTGGCGATTTCGCGCAGAGCGACAACGGTCGGTTTGTCGTTTTCCCAAGGTACGAATGGCTCCTTGCCACCTGTTGCGAGCTGGCGAGCGCGCTTGGCGGACACCAATACCAGTTCAAAGCGATTCGGAATCTGTTGGAGGCAATCTTCAACCGTAATGCGTGCCATGGGAGGGCCCTCGTAATGGTAAAGCCGGGGGGAGGCCCGGAAGGAAACGGACAATTCTAGCGCGGTGGGGCTCTTGGTTCAAGCGCTCTATGCGGGGTTCCAGCAAGTTTTGCAACAGGCGTTCTAGCTCAAGGTGGGCGATCTCAATGCCCCGCCGCCCCCTCATGCGCCTGAGGTTTTTTTAGCAATAAGGTAAGCGGCACAGCGCAAAGGTAGAGAATTCCGAGCCACATAAAGATGTCGTTATAAGAAAGCACATGCGCTTGTGCGAGCACTCGGTGAGAGAGTTGTACTAACCCCGCAGCACTTGGGTCGCTTGTCGGCCCCGTCATCAAACCCACGGAATCCTGTAACGCAAGTACCGCGCCATCGCGCGCAGAATTAACCGCAGGAATCAGTTGCTGCCAGTGATAGTCGGCGCGTAAATCCAGGAGCGTGTCCATGGCTGCAAGGCCGACTGCGCCCCCCAGGTTGCGGACGACGTTAAACAACCCGGCGGCATTTCCCACTTCGCTAGGCTGCAAGGTGCCCATGGCGATGCGGGCAGCGCTCACTAAGCACAACAGCAAGCCAATCCCGCGAACCACTTGCGGCCAGAAAAAGTCGTCATAGTCAGATTGAAACGTAAGATTGGCATTCATCAGGGAACCGATGCCAACAATGATCATTCCAGTGGTGAGCAAGTAGCGAAGGTCGATCTTGTCGGTCAATCGCCCAGCGATAGGGGCGAATAAAAACATTACCGCGCCGGTTACAAACATAATTTCGCCGATTTGCAGGCTATTTAAGCGGCGCACTCCACCCAGAAACATCGGCATCACATAAACAAGCCCGTACAGCGCAATTCCGATAATAAACCCCATCCCAGTTCCAATCGCAAAATTGCGGTTGCGAAATACTCGCAAGTCTACAATCGGAAAAGAGGCCGAAAATACCCGATGAAAAAACAGCAGTGCGCTGACTCCGCAAAGAATCGCCATACCCGAAATGGTCGAGCTCGCAAACCAATCATCGCCGGGGCCTTCTTCTAGGACATATTCGAGCGGGCCAAGAAATAGCGCCAGATAAAGCAGTCCAACAAAATCAATTTTGCGAAATAGGTTGAATTGCGGCTTGTCGATATCCAACAGCATCCATACGCCTATACTCGCGGCGATACCGGGGATGATATTCATCAGGAACAGCCAGTGCCAGCCGATGTGCTGGGTGACATACCCGCCTAGCGTCGGCCCGATGGAAGGTGCCATCGTTGCAATCATGCCAATCACGGCCTGTACCATGCCCATGACGCGGTTTGGAAAAATACTGAAGCTAACCGAATACACAATCGGTATCATCGCGCCGCCAACAAAGCCCTGTATTGCGCGCATGATAATCAGTTGGTCGATCGTTTGCGCGAGGGCGCAGCCAACGCTGGCCACGGTAAAAGATGCGCAGGAAATCACAAACGCAATGCGTGTCGAGAGCCAGCGAATCAGCATCCCAGCGAGGGGAATTGCGATCACTTCAGCGATCAAATACGCCGTTTGTATCCACGAAATCTCGTCCATCGTGGCAGAAACGCCGGCCTGAATTTCGTTGAGTGAACTCGCCACAATCTGAATGTCGAGGATGGCCATGAACATTCCGATCAGCGCCATCACAAAACCCCAGCGCTGCGATACAGAAGGCATCGGGCGTGTGTCCAGCATACCTGTTGCTCCTAGGTATTAAGCGTTCTAGCCGTAATCAGCGAGTAGCGACGGGCGTTGCTGTGGACGTTTGGCTGCGGTAGGAGAGTTGCTCCGTAAAATTGCTGGTATCCACTTCCGGCAATACAGAAAGGCCGGGCCTTAACAGATGAACTTGTTCCATGGGCCCAATCACTTGGATTTTGACCGGCACACGTTGAACGATTTTATTAAAGTTGCCCGTTGCGTTGTCTTGCGGCAGCAAGCTGAATTCTGTTCCGGTTGCGGGGGCGAGCGAGTCGATCTTGCCGGTAAAGGTAATTCCGGGGAGGGCGTCAACCGTTAGCTTGACGTGTTGCCCCATGCTCATGCGACCGATTTGGGTTTCTTTGAAGTTCGCGATCACATAGGTTTGTGGAATCGGAACGAGCTGCAATAAAGTTTGCACCGGCTGCGCGTATCCACCGGCAAATGCGGCCAAGTTGCCAATAACGCCATCGCTAGCGGCGGTGATGGTTGCTTTGCTGAGTTGGTGCGAGGCAAAGCGCGCGCGTGCATGGGCGGCTTCGATCTGTGCTTTTGCGCTGTCTTGCTTGGTGTGATATACGGCCAGCATTTGCTGTTCGGCTGCGAGTGCTGCGAACGCCTGATCTAGGTGTGCTTTGGCGACTTCGGTATCCGCCTGTTTGTTTTCGAGTAGTTGTTTAGAGCCGAAATCTTGGCGGGCGAGCGTGGCGGCGCGATTCAGTTCAACGCGAGCGCGCTGAAGTTCTGCTTTCGCGGCGTCGATATTGGCGTTTGCAGCCAGCACTTTTTTCTCTTGAAGCAGAATTTGCTCACCAATATCAGCGAGCGCAGCTTGGGCGACGTTCGTCTCTGCGTTCGTTTGCGCAAGCTGCGCTTCAAAGTCAGACGTGTCTAGCTGAACAAGCACATCTCCTTTGCGAACCTGCTGATTTTCGTGTACGGGCACTGCTTTAATGCGGCCCGCAACTTCCGGACGGATGGCAATGGTATCTGCTTTTACATAGGCGTTATCGGTAGATTCGACAAAACGGTGTTGTTCAAACCAAAGAATGCCCATGCTTGCGGCAGAAACTGCAACAATTAGTGCAATGCTAGGAACGAGGAATTTGCGAGTAGAAGATGCCATGACTGCTAACCTAGGTTTGTTGGGATTGCGGTCGCCGTAACGGGGTGTAATAACAATTACGCAATTTGTGTAATGCATATTACACTTCCGGATGTCTGCGTCAACCCTATACAAAATGGCCTTGTGCGTGTAAGTAGCGTGTGCGGGGCTAGGTATGTAGTGCAGTGCTGTTCGAGAGAGGGGCGTGCGGCGGGCAGGAGTGAATGGTTGAGGATAAATTGTGGGGCGTAAACAGGATATGGCAGGAAAAGGGCGAGATGAAAATCAGTGGCCAATCGCTGCTGAAGCAGAGGGCTTTTGTGTGCGGCAAGTGTCAGAAAAAACAGAACTTTCTTTAAGTGATCGCGGGCTTCAGCGGCGCACGCGGTTTCTGGATGCGGCGACAGAAGTGTTTTTACAGTGCGGTTATGAATCCGCAAGCCTGCAAGAAATCGTGTCGCGAGCGGGCGGTTCTTTAACAACTTTGTACCGATTGTTCGGTAACAAGGAAGGTCTGTTCCAAGCGGTCATTGATCGTCGGGCGAGCTGGCTTTTGGAGCAGTTTGACCTTCCGCAGATGAAAGGGCGTGATCCGCAAACCGTTTTGAACAAAGTGGGGAATCGTTTTTTAGAAACCATGCTTGCGCCTGAGGTGCTCTCACTTTATCGCCTGCTGGTGGTCGAGGCGGTCAGAAACCCGCGATTGCGGGAGATTTTCTTGGCGGTTGCTCCCGAGCGCAGCATTCGGGCCTTGGCGGATTATCTTGAATCTGAAGTCCAGATCGGCCGCTTGCAGCTCCCTGACTGTGCAACGGCCGCGACGCTGTTTTTTAGTATGGTGAAGGGGGAGCGCCATGCCCGTAGCCTAATGGGGGAGGAGATCAGGCTTACGGAAGAGCAGCGCGAGCAGGCGGTTGCTGAGGTGGTGGATTTGTTTTTGAATGGTTGTCGGCCGCGCGGTTAACGCGTTTTGCGCATATCCGGCAATAAAAACGCAACGACCCCAAGTAGCGGCAGATAAGCGCAGATGTGGTAGACCAGCTCTACGCTCCAGCGGTCTGCAACCATGCCCAGCGCCGCAGCCCCGATCCCCGCGATGCCAAACGCCAAGCCAAAAAACAGCCCCGAAATTGCGCCGGTTTTGCCGGGAACAAGCTCTTGCCCGTACACCACAATGGCAGGAAATGCTGAGGATATAATCAAGCCAATGATAAAAATCAGCGCCACGGTGGTGTGAAAGCCCACAAAAGGCAGTGCGAGCGTGAAGGGCGCTACCCCCAGAATGGAGCCCAGAATAATCCGTTTGCGGCCGATCCGATCCCCAATGGGCCCGCCAATGATGGTGCCGACAGCGGCACCCGCGAGTAGCACAAACAGGCAGTATTGGGCGGTTTGTACGCCCACACCAAAGTGGTGCATCAAATAAAATGTCAAATAGCTTTGCAGGCTGGTGAGATACAGGAATTTGGAAAGCATCAGGATCAATAGCAACAGCATTGCGATGCGTATCTGTCGTGTTGCCAAGCCCGTGGCACGCGCAGCGAGGCTTGCCTTGCCTGATTTGCTGATAAGGTTGTCGGCGTACCAGCGGCTTACACGCAGCAGAATTACGATGCCTAGAAAGGCTGCCAGCGCAACCAGTGCCACGCTCGGCTGCCCCATTGGAACGATCATCGCCGCCGCAAGCAAAGGGCCAATCGCCGTCCCCATCTGGCCGCCCACCTGAAAAATCGACTGTGCCAAGCCGTGTTGCCCACCCGATGCCATCCGCGCCACGCGCGAGGATTCTGGGTGAAACACCGAAGAACCCATGCCGATCAGCACCGCAGAAAGCAATACAATCGGGTAGCTCCACGCCACGGAAAGCAGAACCAATCCAGCCATCGTGAAGCCCATGGCAAAAGGAAGTGAGTATGGCCGTGGCTGTTTGTCGGTATAGCGGCCCACAATTGGCTGCAAAAGCGATGCAGAAAACTGAAACGCAACCGTGATAAAACCAATTTGCACAAAGGAGAGCTTGAAATTCCCTTGCAGTACAGGATAGAGCGCCAGAAGTACCGACTGCATCATGTCGTTGATGAGATGCGTTGTGCTGATGGCGCCGAGAATTTTGAAGGTAGGCTTAGCGGGAGTGCCTTCCATGGTGGCAAGGCTGGCAGATGGGTTCACTTGGGGTTCCTAAAGCGCGGAAGAACTCCAAAAGTATACTCCCTATTCGCTAGCGGTGTACTAGCTAAGTGCCCGCTCCTACACCCACAAGTAACTGAGACGCGATAAACAGGTAGAGCACAACACCGGTGGCGTCGCAGATCGAGGTGACCAAGGGGGCGCTCGCACCGGCAGGGTCGAACCCCAAACGATCCAGAACAAAAGGCAGGCTAAGGCCCACCAAGCAGCCCACGAGCACGATGGATACCATGCTCAAACACACCACGATCGCGATTTCGCTACCGCCGCGCCAGTAGCCTAAGCTGGCAACCGCCGCGCCCATGGTGCCGCCGAGCGCGAGCGCGACCAGTGTTTCGCGGCCAATAAGCTGTAGCCAGTCTTTGACTTCAACATCACCCGTGGCGATGGCTCGCACCATCAGCGTAGAGGACTGAGAGCCTGCGTTACCGCCGCTCCCTACGAGCAGAGGTAGGAAAAACACCAAAACAAGATTGCTGGCGATGATGTCTTCAAAGTGGGCAATTCCGGCGCTGGAGAATAAGTTGCCAAACACTAGAAAAACCAGCCAAAACACCCGCTTGCGATAGAGCAAATAGATGCTGGCTTCCTTGAAGCTGCCGGTAACGGTGCCCATGCCGGCAGATTTGTGGAAGTCGTCTTCGACTTCCTCGTTAACAACGTCCATGGCGTCGTCGTAGGTGACGATGCCGAGCAAGGTGCCTTCGTCGTCGGTAATGGGGAGTGCGAGCAAGTCGTAGCGGGCGATGGTGCGGGCGATTTCTTCTTGCTTGTCGGTGACCTTGGCGCTGACGACTTCGGAGATCATCAAGTCGGCAATGCGCGCTTCTGGGTCGGCGATCAGCAGCTCACGCAGCGAGACTACGCCGATCAGTTTGCGGTTCAAATCCACCACATAGGCGTGATAAATCGTTTCGGCTTCAGGCGCTTCTTTGCGCAGCATGGCCATTGCGCGTGCCACGGTCATGGCTTTGCGGAGGATGACGAGTTCGGTCGTCATGATGGCGCCGGCGGTGCCTTCCATGTGCGAAGCGAGGATGCGGATGTCTTCCTGTTCATCGAGCGCGAGCGCTTGCAACAAGCTTTCGCGCACGCCACGGCTGAAGCGCTTGAACAAGTCGGTGCGCTCATCTGCCGACATTTCATTCATCAGGCGAGCGAGGCTTAGGCGCGGCAGTTCTGTAGCGAGGCGGATCTGCTGTTCCGGCTCGAAATAGGCGAACACCTCGGCGCGCTCGGGCAGTCGCTCCAGCACGCGCCAACTCTGCGAGGCCGGCAGTTGCGTGATAATGTCGGCAATGTCGGACGGGTGCAGGCTCTTCAACCGGTCGGTTGCCGAGGTGATGCGGTTATTTTGGATGAGCTCGGTGACGGTGTTGACGAGTTCTTCGTCGAGTTCGCTCATAGTGACTCCTGCTGCCGATCCTGCTTCGACGAATGCGTGCCTAGTGCGCGCGAAGTGTAATCCTAGCGAGCGTCACCGGTCACCTAGCCAAACGAATTTTTCTCAACTTGTTTTTCTCAATTTGAGTATAGAGCTCTGCCGTCAAACCAAGCCTTGGAAGTCGGCAGCAGAATGGCGCTCTTTTATGCCGCCCTCTTTTCGATTCACCAAGCGCCCGCGTTTCACTGTAGGGCGTTCGGCAATTTGTTGTTGCCAGCGCAATAGGTTCTGATAACCAGAGGCTTCAAGAAACTCGGCGGCTCCATACACTTGGTTCGATACAACGCCGCCATACCACGGCCAGATGGCCATGTCTGCGATGGTGTAGTCGCGCCCTGCAATGTATTCGTTGCAAGCGAGCTGGCGATCCAGTACGTCCAGCTGGCGCTTGGCTTCCATCGTGAAACGGTCGATGGGGTATTGGTATTTCTCGGCCGCATAGTGATAAAAATGGCCAAAGCCGCCGCCGAGCATGGGGGCCGATCCCACCTGCCAAAACAGCCAAGAGAGGCAATGGGTGCGTGCTGCTATATCTTTTGGTAAAAACACACCGAATTTTTCTGCAAGATAGAGCAAAATGGCGCCCGATTCAAAGATCGCTAGCGGCGGCTGCACGCTGTGATCGACGAGTGCTGGGATTTTGGAATTCGGATTGATTTCAACAAAACCGCTACTGAACTGATCGCCCGCACCGATATCAATCAGCCAGGCATCGTACTCTGCGCCACTGATGCCAAGCGCTAGGAGTTCTTCCAGCAGAATCGTAATTTTTTGGCCGTTTGGCGTTGCCAGTGAGTAAAGCTGTAATGGGTTCTGCCCTACGGGTAGCGTTTTTTCGGTGCGTGGGCCTGCGGTTGGGCGGTTGATGCTGGCAAATTGGTTGTCGTTTTTGGGTTCCCATTTCCACACGCGTGGAGGAACGTAGGAGGATGTCATGGAGCGCTCCAAAGGCAGAAGTGTTTGTGCAGGCCTAAATTGTGGTGCAATGCCCGATATCTTCAACCAGCATAGCATTATTATGCTAATTTTTAATGGTTTGATCTGATCTTGCAGGTGGATATTAATATGTGTGAGTTGTTAGGCATGAGCGCCAACACGCCTACGGATCTATGTTTCAGTTTTACGGGCCTCACTCAACGCGGTGGAAAAACCGGCCCGCATTCGGATGGCTGGGGAGTCGCTTTTTATGATGGACGCGGTGTTCGCTTGTTTCACGATCCGCAGCCGAGCGCAACCTCACCGGTCGCGCGTTTGGTGCAGGACTATCCCATCAAGAGTGAAATTGCGATTTGCCATATCCGTCAAGCCAATGTCGGCGCAGTCACACTTGCAAATACCCATCCCTTTGTGCGCGAACTGTGGGGGCGCTATTGGGTGTTTGCCCATAATGGGCAGGTGCATTCCTTTCAGCCCTGCTCGGGGCTATTTGAGCCAGTCGGCAGTACCGATAGCGAGGCGCTATTTTGCGATTTACTGAATGAGTTGCAGGCCAACTTGATGCGTGATGTGCCGATTTCAGAACTCACCGCCTTTCTGGAGCAAAAAGCTCGGAGCTATGCCGAACAGGGTGTGTTTAACTGCCTGTTGAGCAACGGCGAATGGCTGTTTACCTATTGCGCGACCAAGCTTGCGAGCATCACCCGGCGTGCGCCGTTCGGAGCGGCCCAGTTAAAAGATACCGAGATGATCGTTGATTTTCGTGCGGTTACCACGCCTAACGATGTCGTGAGCCTGATTGCGACCGAGCCTCTGACCAGTGATGAAACTTGGGATGTTTATCAGCCTGGCGAGTGGCGTTTGTGGCAGCGCGGGGAGGTGGTTGCGAGGTCATGATGGGCAATTCACGGCTTCGGCTGGCAAAATCCGTCACCTGTTCATAAGCTTGTTAGATGGAGCTTTGGCGTAGGACGTTCTAACGGGGTGTCAGGTGTTGCGGGTAGTTGCATGTACCATGCTGTTTTTTCTATGGATTCTTTCCGCGCACGCGGCGCCTGAACCTGCCGTGCGCGGTTTGTTGGAAAAGCAGTGGGCATTAAATGAAGATGTCTGGTTTCTTGCCGATCATGATCATTCCCTCACGATCGAAAAACTACTGGCTCCGAGTGCAAGTGGCGTGGGTGCGGCGGATGCTTGGCAGCAAGATGCAAACAAGGTCACGAATTTTGGCTACACCAAGGATGTGCTGTGGCTGAAGCTTGATCTGAATAACTCCAGTAAAGCTGCACTGCAGCGTTTGTTGGTGTTCAGCTATACCATGCTCGACAAGGTGGAGGTCTATCTTGTTCGGCAGGGCGACATCGTAGCCCAGTATCGCGTTGGCGATCACTATCCCTTTTTTCAGCGTCCCATTCGTAACCGACTGTTTGTTCTGCCGTTCAGCTTTGAGGCGCAAACGGAGTATCACCTGTTTGTGCGCGTGCAGTCGACGAGTAGCATGCAGCTTTCCATGACATTGTGGGAACCCAACAGCTTTTACGAGGATTATTCGATCGGTGAGATCGGGTTGGGATTTTTCTTTGGGGCACTGCTGATTATTGCAGCGTACAACTTCTTCTTGTGGTTTTCAGTTCGTGATGTCAGCTATATCTATTACGTTTTGTTCGTGCTTTCTTTTAGCGGCCTGGTGGCAACGTTGGAAGGCGTTGGTTTTCAGTATTTATGGCAAGACTGGGTGTGGTGGGCAAACCACTGCGTCGTATTTTTCGGCTGTATAACGCTGTTCTTTGCTGGCCTGTTTGCGCGCAGATTTTTAAGGTTAAAGATATTCAACCCTCGTTTGGATAAATTAGCGGTTGGATACTTATGCGTGGTCATTGTAGTGGCCGCCATTGTGCCCTTTGTACCTTATCGGGTGTCTGTGCTGCTGCTGATTTTTTCCTCGGTAGTCTGGTCTGCACTTTCGATGACTCTTGGTATCTGTAACTATCGTGCGGGGAATGCCTCGGCACGGTTTTTTATTCTTGCGTGGGGATTTTTACTGCTCTGTAACGTTTTCTATGCGGCGGGGCAGGTTGCGCTGATTCCTCGTACTGCGCTTGTGGGCTTGGCCTTGCCCATTGGGGAGATGGTCGAGGTGTTGCTGCTGTCTTTTGCGCTGGCGGATCGAATCAATATCCTTCGAAGTGAAAAACTGGCGGCCCAGCTCCATGTGCTCGATGCCGATCGGCGCTCTGCTGAAACCTTGCGAGATGCAAATCTAAAACTGCAGAAAGCGCTGGCGCTAGCTGAGGAAGATCACCGCAAAAAAGATCGGTTCATTATGGCCATCAGCCACGAACTGCGAACTCCACTGAACGCAATCAGTGCGTCTGTTGGCCAGTTGAATGATGCCGAAAACGAAACAGAAAGGTTGGGTTTGCATCGGTTTATCAAATATGGTGCGGAACGTCTGGCCACTCAGGTAGAGAACCTGATCATGCTGGCGGAAACTGAAAACAGAAAGATACAACCACATTTTCGAGTGTTCTTTCTGGATCAACTATTGCGTAGTGTGGTTCGGGTAGCAGACGCCTATGTGTTCAACAAGTCTGTTGCGTTTCGAATCGAAAAGACCGGCGAGAGCTACCCTGTTTGGCGAGGGGATGATTATTTGCTCGTTCGCATGTTAATTCCGCTTGTGGAAAATGCTTGCAAATATACCGATCAGGGGCAGGTTGTTTTCAGTGTGCATCAAAGGTCCGATGGCATTGATTTTTCGATATCCGATACCGGAATCGGAATTCCAGAAGGTTTTCAGGAAATTATTTACGAGAGCTTCACCCAGCTCTCGGAAGGCTACCAAAGAACCCACGAAGGCTTGGGAATTGGGCTTACCGCCTGCAAACGAATTGTGGAGGTGTTGGGGGCAAAGATCAGCGTGGAGAGTAGCCCCGGCAAAGGGAGCTGTTTTCGAGTCAGTGTTGCCATGCAGCCGGAAACTAACGTGGTGCCTATGCGAACATCCGAACTTCGCGGGCATGTGTTGATTGCGGAGGATAATCCAGTCAACGCAAAGGTGCTGGATTCGCTGGTAAAACGCTTTGGTTTGACCACATCGCTTGCGGAGAACGGTGAAGTTGCGCTAGAACTTTCGAGGCTTGAATCTTTTGATCTGATCTTGATGGATCTGCAAATGCCGGTGATGGATGGTTTTACTGCGGTGGAGAACATGCGCTCTGAAGGCGTGCGTTGCCCGATCATCGCCGTTACTGCCAACAGTGACTACGAAGCGCGTATGCGTTCGATTGAATCTGGAATGGATGATATTCTCGCGAAGCCGCTGAATCGCGATGTTCTGAAAGAAAAATTGCAGGTTTGGCTTCCTGAAACCGAGAGCTTGTAGATGTAGAAATCGAGAGCTTGTAGAAACCGAGAACTTGTTGCAAGCAGTAAGCGGGCAATTCGTCTGCCCGCCTTTCTCATTGAGATTAAGCAGCCTGACGAGTTTCGTGGCGAGCTTCCAAAACCTCTGCGTAGCAGCCGGCCAAAAGATCCATTCCTTGTTTGACACGCTCAAAATCACTGCGCCTACTGAAACACTCAGCCGTTAGAATGTCATCAAACCCTGCCAGAATACAGGCAGCTTCGTGGATAAATTCGGTATTCATTGTGGCCGCTTGGGTCAGAATCAGATCGGCCTGTTGGGCAATCCAAAAATGATCGCTTGCGTTATTGAAACTAATATACCCTTGCCGAACCAGCGCAGAAACATCGCGCACATACGCGGCCATTTCGTTTAGGACTGAAGTTTGTAGTAGCATAAGAGGCCCCTCGTTTTGTGACGCAGTTAACAGTTTTAGGATAGCGGCTTCTTTGCGTAATGCCATGTTTTTCGATCATTTAGCAGTGAAAAAATTAGATGGGTAAGTGGAGCAGACTTATGCGTAGATCAGGATTCCTGAACAGTATTGCAGCCTTGTGGTTCGCGCTGTTCATGCTTGCCCCCGTTGTGCAGGCAGTGCCGGCGGAGGATCAAAAGCCGTTTCGGGTCATGGTGTTAGGCGATAGCCTAAGTGCAGCCTATGGAATTTCACCAAAGCAGGGTTGGGTTACGCTTTTAGCCGAGCGTTTGCGCCAAGAAGCCTATTCAGCAGAGGTTGTGAACGCGGCGATCAGCGGTAACACTACAGCTGCGGGGCGAAGCCGGCTGGCAGGCGCACTGGCAGAGCACCAGCCGAATCTGGTGCTTTTGGAGTTGGGAGGAAACGATGGTTTGCAAGTGCTCCCCCTGCAGGCAATGCGGAAGAACCTTGAAACGATGATTGATGAGATTCGTGAGAGTGGCGCCGATGTGGTGTTGCTTGGTATCCGTATTCCACCCAATTATGGTCAGCGTTATACGCATGCGTTTGAACGCGTGTTTAAGGAAGTTGCAGAGGAAAAGAAAACGCCTTTCCTGCCGTTTTTGCTAGAAGGTGTGGTAGAGCATTCCGGCTGGATGCAAGACGACGGTATTCACCCTACCGCTGCCGCGCAGCCCGCGATCCTAGAGAATGTCTGGCCGGTATTGAAGCCTTTGTTGCCGGCGGGCAAAAAGCGTGAGTAATCGTTTGGATATCATGCGCGTTCCCGAAACATGCCGTCCAGCGTCAAATTTGGTTCGCTGTTTTTTGGCGGTGAGCGCCGCAGATATGGCGATTCAGAGCGAGCTTGCGAGCGTGCTGGAAATCGCCTGCACGGCGGATGAGTTGAGTGGCTTGCGCAGGCCGCCACCAGATTTCCTGCATTTAACGCTTGCCTTTTTGGGAGAGCAGCCGCTTGAGAAAGTTGGGGTGCTCGCCGAAAAAATGGCCTCATTTTTTGAGGGCGTTGCCAGTTTTCCCATCGCCTTTACGCGCCTCGCCAGTTTTCCGGATGCAAAGTCGCCCATTCTTGCAGCGTTGCCTGAATTAGATCCCGCACTCTTGACGTTACAGAACACCTCGCGTGCCCTTGTTGAAAGTGAAGCCATTGTTCTGGAAACGCGCCCTTTCCGCCCACACGTGACTCTGGCGAGACAAAGAAAGCGTGGTGCAGGGAAGGGCGTTGATGATCCGATTGTGTGGTCGCGTGGTGGGTTGCCGGGCGATACTTTGCGAGAAGGCACCTTATGGGGAAAGGTCTCCGCAGTGTCTCTTTATCGCAGCGAAATTACCCCCCTAGGCTCCCATTACAGCGTAATTCAACGCTGCGAGTTATCCTAAACGGCAACCCGCTCCGGATGAGCCGCGATTAGCGCGCCCAGTGCGGCTGCCTGTGTGCTTGCTCCACCACGGTAGATCTCGTTTTTCTTCGCCCACAAGAAAAAGCGATGCAGCGGGTAATCCAGATCTTGCCCCATGCCGCCGTGCAAATGCAAAAAGATATGTGCCGCCACGTGGCCTGCTTCGGCAATCCAGAATTTCGCCACTCGCGCCGAAATCTCCGCCTGGCCCACGTTTTCCAAATCATCCAGCGCACGCCAGTAAACTCCGCGCAGTGCTTCAATCGCCATCCACGCATCCGCCGCCTGTTGTGCGACCGACTGAAACGACGAAATTGAGCGGCCAAACTGTTTCCGCTCGTTGGTGTATTCTGCTGCGCGGCGCAGGCCCTCTGCAAGAACGCCCACTTGTTGTGCCGCAGTTGCGGTATAAATGCGTTGAACCTGCCATTCCAATAGCTCGTTGGCTTGTTCGCCAAAGGCAAGGGTATTTTCCGCGCTGACCTCTACATTGGAGAATGAAATATGGCCGGCAAGCTCTGCGCTGGTCGAGCGCTGCGCTACTACCTCAATACCGGCTGCATTGGCATCGCAATAGCCAACCCATGCTTCACCCTCTAGCGAAGTCGCAGTAACCAAAAAGCCATTTGCGAGTGGCGCATAATTCACCAAAGCGCTCGCGCCGTTGAGTTTCCAGGAATCACCCTGCTTGCTTACGCTAAGAGGCTCACGGTCGCGCAGCCCTTGGTACGGGCGCACGAAAGAAAGCAAAATTTCGCCGCCGGCAACACCTGGTAGCACCCGCTTTTTCAAAGCGTCGCCGCCAAATTGTGCAATTGGCATCGCGCACTCTACTACGGTTTCCACCAGCGGAATCGGTGCAACGCTTTTGCCGTGGAGTTCGAGCACTTGGCCTAGCTCTGTCATCCCCATTTCGGAGCCGCCAAATTCAGCAGGTAATGTTGCTGCTAAGAGGCCAGCGGAGGCGAGCGCTTGCCAGAGTTCACGATGGAAGGGCGGTTCCTTGCGATAAAGATCGCGCAGTGCATCGTCGGCACATAAATCGCGAAAGATTCGTTCGGCAGCGTCGCGTATCGTGAGTTGGTCTTCGCTGTAATTGAAGTTCATCGTAACAGTCCTGCAAATGGGTTAGCCAAAAGATGTGCTAGCAGAAAATTAAATGGCGCTAGAAAATGCCAAAAAACCGCGTAAGGCCAACAATTCCCGCGTTACACAATCGTGTTGGGCATTCCTAGGCCAAAGCTTGCGGTCATGGAGCGCATGACTTCCAGAACACCGCCGCCGATGGTCATAATCTGGGCGGAACGGTAATCGTATTCCAAGTGGCCATCAAAAATTGCGTCTGCACTTTCGTGCTGTACGGCCGCGTCTTCGCCTACCAGCTCAATCAACATGCGCAGCACGCGAATTTGCTCCAAGGTATTAATGACTTTGCCGCCAGAGGCAAGCGCAACGTCGACCTTGTGCTCATCGACAAGCGATGCGTTTCGCAGGTTAAGCACTTCCATGGATTCAAGGCGTGCGTAAATCTCACCGATACGGCTGGCAACCAGAGGATCGTCTAAATAGCGCTGGCCATTTGCGTGCGGTTTGGCGAGCAGTTGCAGAATATGGCCAAATTGTTTGCGCGCAATGACGGTCATCGCGGCCAAAGTAATTCGCTCGTGGTTCAGTTGGGAGGTAATGGCTTTCCAGCCACCGTTGACTTTTCCAACCACGCGATCTGGAGATACTTTGACGTTATCGTAATAGGTTACGTTAGTGTCAACGCCCGCAACGGTATGAATGGGAGCGTGCGTATAGCCGGGGTCTTTTGCGTCCACAATAAAGAGAGTAATGCCGTCTGAAGGCCGCTTGCCTTCGCTGCTGGTGCGTGCAGCCAGCCAGATATAGTCACAGTCGTGGCCGGCGCTGGTCCACACTTTTGTGCCGTTAATTACCCAGTGAGTGCCGTCGAAATCCGCGCGCGTTTTTAATGAGGCAAGGTCGGTGCCAGAGCCGGGTTCGGAATAGCCGACTGCGAAAATTGCCTTGCCCGCAGCGATTTTTGGCAGAAATTCTTTTTTCTGCTCTTCACTACCAAACGCCATGAGTGAGGGCGCAACGGAGTTGAGCGTAATCAGCGGGAAGGGCGTGTGAGTTTTCCAAGCCTCTTCAAACAAGATCAGTTGTTCAACTGCGGTAAGCTCTTTACCGCCGTAAGCTTTCGGCCAGCCGAGAGTCAACATCCCATCGCGGCCCAACTGTTCCACGATGCCACGAAAAATCGGGCCACCCTCTTTGCCCATGCATGCCGCAACTTTTTCAGGTGTCATAAGTTGGGTGAAATGATCACGCAACTGCTTGCGTAGCGCCGTTTGTTCGGGGCTGTATCGGGTTTCCATTGAGGCACCTTTCCCAAAAATCAATAGTGAGGATTGGAGGCAGTTTAATCTATTTTGCAACATTTATGCAATAGTGTTGCATAAATGGTTTGCGCGAGGCGTGCGCCATGTAAGGCATGGGTTGTGTTCACGTAGATGCTTGGTGTTCTAATCGCTGTTCCATTGCTGCAACAGCCGATTACAGCCTTGACAGCCGCGCGTGCTTGAAAAAAAGAGAATGATCGTTCATTCTTGGCGCCATCGCAGCGCCATCTTTGTGCAAAGAACCTGCTCGCCGCAGCAAAAGCGGAAGCTTAGCGGCAGTTTATGAGGTGGCAGCCCATAAAGCGGCAGTTTATTAAAGAAGTAAGAGGATCTCATGCAAGCGACCCATATTCAGCAGCGAAACACTTCTAAGGCTCTCTTGGAAGGAGCCAGTCGCAAGACTGCGTTCTCCGCATTGTTGCTAAGCTTGGCGCTGGCGGGATGCGGGCAGAACGCTGCAAACAGCGCAGATGCTTCTATGCCCCAACATCCTATGCCTAAACAAGAGGTAGTGGTCACTACGCTGCAAGCTGAAGATGTAGTGCTCACGCGTGAGCTGCCTGGACGCACAGTTGCTTCTTTGGTCGCGGAAGTGCGCCCACAAGTGTCAGGGATTGTCATGCAGCGCCAGTTTACAGAGGGCACCAAGGTAGAAGCTGGGCAAGCGCTTTATCAACTTGCCGACGATAGCTACCGTGCCGATCTCAATAAAGCGGAGGCCGGCCTCGCTGCCGCTCGTGTCGTCCTAGAGAACGCGCGAATGACTGCCAGCCGTACCGCCCGCCTGCTCGCAATTAACGCAATCAGCACGCAAGCCAATGATGATGCGCAGGCAGCGCTGCAAAAAGCGCAAGCCGATGTGCGCGTAGCCGAAGCGGCAGTCGATAGTGCCAAAGTGCAGTTGAGCTATAGCCGCATTACCTCGCCGATTACGGGCTTTATCGGGAAATCTACGGTTACCCAAGGCGCTTTGGTCACAACCGCACAGACGAGTGCGTTGGCAACGGTGCAACAATTAGACCCAATCTACGTCGATTTGACTCAACCAAGCACAGAAATGCTGCAATTTCGCAAAGCCCTTGCAAGCGGTACGCTGGAAAAAATGAAGAGCGTGCCGGTTACCCTCGTGCTGGAAGACGGCACCCCCTACGAGCACACCGGCAAAATCGCGTTCAACGAGATGACGGTAGACCCATCTACCGGCAGCTTTTCCCTGCGCGTTGAAGTCCCCAACCCAGAGCGCCTCCTGATGCCTGGGATGTATGTACGCGGCGAGTTCGGCATGGGTGTGCGCCCCGGTGCGATTCTAGTGCCACAGCGTGCGCTCAGTCGTACTCCACAAGGTACGGCTAGCGTATTGGTGGTGGATGCAACAGGCAGCGTGAGCAATCGCAGCGTGTCGGTCAGTCAAACCGTGGGTGACAAATGGCTCGTAGAGTCCGGATTAAATGCGGGTGATCAAGTCGTGATTGAGGGCCTGCAAAAAATCAAGCCGGGCGATGATGTGATCGTTAGCGAATCCGTAACGCGGACCGACGCGAGCCAGCTTAGCCAGCATAATGCGCCTCAAGGTGCAAACAGTACGAGCACACCTGCAGCTGGTTAACCCTAGATTTTGAACCGCCAAATATTGAGCCGCCAAATTTAGAACGACTAAATTCCGAGCGGCTCAATCCAGAGCGACCCAATTCAGAGCGAGAATAGTTTCATGGCACGCTTCTTTATAGATCGCCCCGTATTCGCGTGGGTAATCGCCATCATTATCATGCTGGTCGGTGGCCTCTCCATCGTCCAGCTTGCCGTCGAACGCTACCCAACGATTGCGCCGCCTTCGGTTACAGTTCGTGCGACTTATCCGGGTGCTTCCGCCAAGGTGGTTGAGGATTCCGTCACCCAGATCATCGAACAAAACATGAAGGGCTTAGACGGCCTGATCTACATGTCGGCCTCTAGCGAGAGCACCGGTTCCGCGTCGATCACCCTGACTTTTAGCAACGAGACAGATCCCGATACCGCCCAAGTTCAGGTGCAGAACAAACTCCAGCTTGCCATGCCACTATTGCCGCAAGAAGTGCAGCGGCAGGGGGTTAACGTAAGCAAGGCGCGCACGGGATTTTTGATGGTTGCCGGCTTTGTCTCAAAAGATGGCAGCATGACGCGCGATGATATTTCCGATTATGTCACAGCAAACTTAGTCGACCCCCTGAGCCGCGTAGCGGGTGTGGGCAACGTGCAGGTGTTTGGCGGGCAATACGCGATGCGCATTTGGCTAGATCCAAATAAGCTGGATACTTACCGACTAACGCCGAGCGACGTTGCCGCTGCAATTCAGTCCCAGAATCAACAAGTATCGCTAGGGCAGTTAGGCGGTACGCCCGCAATTGATGGTCAGCAGCTTAATGCCACCATTACTGCGCAGAGTCGTCTACAGACGCCAGAGCAATTTCGTGCAGTGATCGTGCGTAGCAACCTCGATGGCTCTGCGTTAAAACTTGGTGACATCGCCCGCGTAGAGTTGGGCGCTGAAACCTACGAATTTATTTCCCGATATAACAGCGCACCTGCAACTGGCGTTGCTATTTCCCTCGCAACCGGCGCGAACGCCCTCAATACGGCGGCAGCGGTGGAGGAGCGGCTGGATGAACTGCAGGCGTTTTTTCCTGCGGGCTTGGAAGTGGTTGTACCTTTTGATACTACACCCTTCGTAAAGGTATCCATTGAGGGGGTGGTAAAGACGCTGTTTGAAGCCATTGTACTGGTGTTTCTGGTAATGCTGCTGTTTCTGCAAAACCTGCGCGCCACGATTATTCCCACGCTCGCAGTTCCAGTCGTTTTGTTGGGTACATTTGGCGTGCTTGCTGCGACGGGTTTTTCCATCAATATGCTCACCATGTTCGCAATGGTACTCGCCATCGGCCTTTTGGTGGATGATGCGATTGTCGTAGTAGAGAACGTTGAACGCATCATGCGTGATGAAGGTCTTTCGCCACGAGAAGCGACTCGTAAATCCATGAGCCAGATTACTGGCGCACTGGTGGGCATTGGCCTAGTGCTGTCGGCGGTATTTGTGCCGATGGCCTTTATGAGCGGCTCCACCGGAATTATTTATCGCCAGTTTTCCATTACCATCGTTTCCGCAATGGCACTATCGGTGATCGTTGCGATTGTATTTACGCCAGCACTTTGCGCAACGCTGTTAAAGCCGATCAAAGCGGGCGAAGATCATGGTACCAAGGGATTCTTCGGCTGGTTTAATCGTGGTTTTGAGCGCGCCAGCGGTGCCTATCAGCGCGGCGTGAACGGAATCATTCGGCGCAGCGTGCGGTTTATGCTGCTTTTCTTCGCCTTGTGTGGCCTTGCGGTATTTTTATTTACTCGCGTGCCAGGATCATTTCTGCCGGAGGAAGATCAGGGAATTTTGCTGGCCATGATCAAAACTCCGGTGGGTGCCACCCAAGAACGCACCATGGAATCCATCAAGCGCGTTGAGGAATACTTCCAGCAGGAAGAAAAAGAGAACATCCTCTCGATCTTCAGCGTGCAAGGCTTCAGCTTCGGCGGAAGCGGCCAGAACAACGGAATTGCCTTTATCAAACTGCGTGACTGGGATGAGCGCACCTCGCCGGATGCTTCTGCGGCAGCCATTGCAAAGCGTGCTTCCGATGCGATGGAAAAAGTGTTAGACGCAAAAATCTTCGTCTTTTCGCCGCCTGCGTTGCCGGAACTGGGAATCGCGTCTGGATTCGCGTTCTTCCTACAGGATAATGCCAACCTTGGCCACGCAGCACTCACAGCGGCTCGCAATCAGCTCCTAGGAATGGCCGACAAAGATCCGTTACTGGAAGGTGTTCGGCCCAACGGCCAAGAAGATACACCGCAGCTTCACCTAGAAGTGGACGTTGAAAAAGCCGCGGCACTCGGCCTGTCCATCGCCGACGTAAACAACACCCTCGCCACCGCGTGGGGCGGAAAATACATCGACGACTTTATTGATCGCGGCCGCGTAAAGCGCGTGTATCTACAGGCAGAAGCACCTTTTCGCATGGTGCCGGAAGACTTTGGCCACTGGAGCGTTCGTAACGCGAAAGGTGAGATGGTGCCTGTAAATAGCTTTACCACTGCGCGCTGGGAATACGGCTCACCTCGCTTGGAACGTTATAACGGCGTACCTGCGATGGAAATTAACGGCCAAGGCGCTGAAGGCATCAGCTCCGGCGTTGCAATGGCAGAAATAGAAAAACTCGTCAGCCAGCTACCCAAAGGTATCGGTATGGAGTGGACGGCCCTGTCTTACCAAGAACGCAGTGCTGGCTCGCAAACCCCCATGCTGTATGCGCTGTCCCTACTGGTCGTATTCTTGTGCCTCGCAGCCCTTTACGAAAGCTGGACGGTACCCACCGCAGTTTTGTTGGTCGCACCACTTGGCATCTTGGGCACCATCGCCGCCGCCAGCCTGCGCGGAATGGAGCGCGACGTGTATTTCCAGGTAGCAATGCTCACCACCGTAGGATTAACAAGCAAAAACGCCATCTTGATCGTCGAATTTGCCAAGGCCAACTTTGAGAGCGGCATGGAATTGCTGGAAGCAACCTTCGCCGCCGTGCGGGATCGCTTGCGCCCCATCATCATGACCTCCTTAGCGTTTGGCTTGGGCGTATTGCCGCTGGCCATCGCGACCGGCGCGGGTTCCGGTGCACAGGTAGCGATTGGTACAGGAGTTCTAGGCGGAATGTTAGTTGGCACCTTGCTTGGAATCTTCTTTATCCCGCTGTTCTTCGTAGTGGTACAACGTCTATTTGGCCGTAGAAACAGCGCAAGCGATCAAGCAGAATAAAGGGAAGGAGGTGGAGCAGATGACGAAAACAACAAACAGCACACCCAAGATCAGCGAACGCGCACAAGCGCAGCGCGAACGTATCCTAAGTGCCGCGCAAATTTGCTTTGTCGATCGCGGCTTTCATGCCGCAAGCATGGCCGCGATTGCCGAAACTGCCGGCATGAGCCAAGGTTTGATTTACCGCTATTTCGCCGGTAAGGACGAAATCATCCTCGCCATTATTGCGCGTGAACTTACCGATAGTCGCAATGATATTGCGTCGCTGCAAACCGGAAACCAGCTTGCCGCGCGCATTGAAGAGCTCTTCAGCAACTGGCTTGCCGCCCGCGAAGACACGATGAATGCGCGCTTGTTTCTAGAGCTTACCTCTGAAGCAAGCCGTGCCCCAAAAATACTGGAAGCGGTAAAGAATTCCGATCTTCAAGCGCGTGAAGACCTCGGCGAGCTGTTTCGGCGTGCCAGTCAAGAGCATGGCCGGCAGCTTTCAGAAGGTGAACTGTGCTGGCGGGCCTTTAGCTTGCAGGTGTTCGTAGAAGGGTTGGTGGTGCGTGCCCTGCGTGAACCCGAGGTAGATCCTCAGCTGCTCACACAGAGCTTGCAGGCCTTTTTACCGATCTGGCTGGGCCGCTCAGGGTGATCTATTAAAGCTTAGCGAAGCAGCGGCCTGCAGCAGCAACCGATGCTTCAATCAATGCTTCGGTATGCGCGCTAGAAACAAAACCCGCTTCAAAAGCACTAGGCGCAAGATACACGCCTTCGTCCAGCATCAAATGATAAAAACGCTTGAAGCGCTCGACATCGCAAGTCATCACCTGCTCAAAATAATCGACGCGCGGCAAATCAGTGAAGAAAAAACCGAACATCCCGCCAACCACAGTCGTAGCAAGCGGGATGCCCGCTTTGCCAGCTTCGGCTGCAAAACCTTCCATTAACTGATAAGCAGACGCCTCAAGACGCTGGTGGAAGCCTTCTGCACTGATCAGAGAGAGCATTTTAAGCCCTGCGGCCATTGCAACCGGATTTCCCGAAAGCGTTCCAGCCTGATAAACCGGCCCCTCAGGAGCAATCTTGCGCATGACATCGCTGCGCCCCCCAAATGCACCCACCGGCATTCCGCCACCAATGACTTTACCCAAGGTGGTAAGGTCTGGAACCACACCAAAACGCGCTTGTGCGCCACCCAATGCTACGCGAAACCCCGTCATTACCTCATCAAAAATCAGTAACGCGCCATATTGATCGCAAACTTCCCTCAGGCCATGCAAAAAACCGGGCAAGGGTGCAACGCAATTCATGTTGCCCGCAACCGGTTCAACGATAATGGCGGCAATTTTGTCGCCTTGCGTGGCGAACGCTTCACGCACGCTATCCAGGTCGTTATAGCGAAGCGTCAAGGTATATTCCGCCACGGATGCGGGCACCCCGGGGGAGCTGGGAACGCCTAGCGTAAGTGCGCCCGAGCCCGCCTTCACCAGCAAAGAATCCGCATGGCCGTGGTAGCAGCCTTCAAACTTCACAATATTATCGCGACCCGTAAAACCGCGCGCCAAGCGAATTGCGCTCATGGTTGCTTCTGTTCCAGAGCTCACCATGCGTACCGATTCAATCGACGGCATCAGCGAACAGACACGCTCCGCCATCTCCACCTCAATTGCCGTCGGCGCTCCAAAACTCAAACCTTGCGCCGCCGCCTGCTGAACCGCAGCAACGATTTCCGGGTGACAGTGCCCCGCAATCATCGGCCCCCATGAACCCACATAATCAATATAACGACGGTCGTCCTCGTCGATCAAATAGGCGCCTTCTGCCTGCTTAAAAAATAACGGCGCACCGCCAACCCCCCGAAACGCGCGAACAGGGCTGTTCACTCCACCGGGAATTCGATGGCAGGCCTTTTTGAATAAACTTTCGGAGCGGCTCATGGAAACCTCAAGCATTGTTGAATAAGCAGGCGCATATCATAGCAGGAATGCCTACGTATGAATGCCGTGCTACCACTCACTTCGTTAGGTTGGTAAAATATCGCTCGCAGGAGTTTGCAGGCGGAGAAGTATGGCGTTGGAAAGGAAAGCAGCGGTAGAAAGGAAAACAGCAGTAGAAAGGAGCGCAACGGTGGAAAAGGGAACTCACCTATTCAAAGAATTACAATTTCAGGCTCCGATGGTTTCATATTCACCACTTGGGCGCGTGCTTTCAGCCACGGTCTTTCCATGGCTGATTGCCGGCATCTCTATGCTTTTCGCGCTTTGGGTGCAGTGGGGGGTAGTCTCAGGGCTTTCTGTGCCCGTCGAAGAAGATCTCTATCGCGACGCAGGCTCCGCACAAGCCTTTCTCAATGGGATTGATGCGCATGATCCCCAATTCGCAGGCGAGGTGCGCTGGTACAACCCCGCAGCGCCTTTTCTGGTGTCGCTAATCAGTCGCTTTACGGGCATTGGCGTTCTGGATCTGTACACGTATAGCGGCCCTTTTCTCAATCTGCTGGGCCCGATCTTCTTGATGGCTTGGGTGTCGCGAGCGTTCTCCCCATGGGCAGGTTGTTTCAGCGTAATTGCCTATTTGTTTTTGGGCAGTCATGGGCTGAAAGTGTGGGTATCACCCTCCTATTCTCCGTGGCTATGGCCTTTTAATTTCGGCCAAGGATTGGCTTTTGCGGCCTTGTGGGTGCTCCAGATGGCCCAGGATTCCAAGCGCATCTGGGGGCACGTTTTGAGTGGCACCTTGATGGGCGTGCTCTTCCTCGTCCATCTCGCGCCAGCCGCGATCATTGCCAGCGCGCTGCTCCTTCTCGCGGCATACCGACTGGCGAGCCGCACTTGGACGCTACACCAAGCACTTCGCGTATTGCTCATCAACGGCGTGTGCTCGCTCGGCTTTGCGATGATTATGATTGCTCCCTTGATTGCAGCCTACGATCTCGAAACGCTAAACCCTGCGCCCGCAAACTTTGCTGGGGCATCCATTGGCGATATCCTTGCTGCGTGGTCAAATCCAAAATACCTGATTGCGTTGCCGGCGCTGCTGTGGCTTTTTTGGCGCGCCTGTTACGATTTGTTTGCAGTGGTCAGGCGTTCTCGCCAAACCGAGCGCCCGCTACAAATGGGTAGCTCCTTGCTAACCGAGCGCTCGTCGTATTTGTTGCTGCTTGCGGTGAGCCTTGCCAGTGCAGTGTGGTTTAGCTACGGGATCATCGCAGACATTCTGCGTGATCGTGGCATCGCCCAATTGCCCGTCTTGGTGCCTGCCTTCCATTTCAATCTCTATTGGCTGATCTGTCTGAATGTGGCCTTTGGCGTCGCTATCGCACATCTCGTGCGAGTTGTGCAGTTCTCGAAGCAGGCTCAGCCGTGGTCGGCCAGCGTGCTGGCAATTGTTCTGATCGCGTGCGCGCAACCTAGCTACCGCCATAGCGCCGATTTTGAGGGGATGACTCAAATGGGGCGCAATATTGAGCAACGTACCGAGCTTAAAAGCCTCTACCTCTGGTGTTTGCAAAACAGCTCTCAGCAAGACGTTTTTCTTGCCGATGACGATTACGGGCAATACGCAATCGGCGCTGCCGCTCGCAAAGTGTTGGCCCTTGATCCAATTTTTTCCAGCCCCTACGTTGGCTTAGAGCCGCATACCCGCGATCGCCGTCAGTTATATGAGTGGCTTGCCGAAGGCCGCTGGCAAGACTTTGATGCCTTGGCAACGCGGTATAACGTGCACTATGTGATTGCTTCGCCTAGGCTGCGCTTCGGACTGTATGGCACCACGCCGATCGCTTTTTCGTTCGCAGGAGAGCCCCCCGGGGGCGCGTTAAGGTCGTGGCCTGATACCGTGGGCAGCCTACAAAAAGTGGTTGAGCTTGGCGAGATTGCAGTTTATCACCATACCCCAAAGCGGTTCGTTCCCTCGCAGCCTGCTTCCAAAAGCTAGCTCTCGCAGCTGGCTACGTCCAAAAGCTCGCTGCGCCATGAAAACACTGTTCCACCAGATGCGCTGATTGAGCGCTGATTGTGAACTAAACTCCGCTATCTAGTCTTTTTGTGGCTGAAGCTTACAAACCGTTCAGCCTGAATCGCACTTTCCCCGCCGTGGCTTTTTGAAAGCGACGCCCGCGATTGCGTGTTCTGTGATTAAACTGGCTCCGTAAATAAACTGACTTCGTAATTACACCGGCTCCGTAATTAAAAACAAGCGCACCTGTCTGATAAAACCGTGCAGTACCGCCCGAGGCTCCCATGTTCAGTACCGCTTTTCGACCCCTGCCGATTCGAGCTATTTTCCTGATCGGCTTTGCCGCAACCCTCAGCGCCTGTGATGGAAAGCAAAGCGTCGCGGCACAAACGCCTGCCACCATGCCCCCAATGCCCGTGGAAGTGGTAACCGTCACCAGTAGCACCCGCCACCGCACCGTCAATATGCCAACCCGCTTGCAGGCGATTCGTACTGCAGAAGTCCGTGCCCGCGTAGACGGTATCTTGGAGGAACGCGTCTATCGTGAGGGCAGTCAAGTCCACGCAGGCGATGTTCTGTTTCGCATCAATCCCGAAGAACTGGCCGCAAATGCCGCCGTTGCTCAAGCGACCGTAGCAGAGCGTGAGGCTGATGCAAAAGTTGCAGCGCAAACCCTAGAACGGATGCGTAGCCTGCTCAAAAGCAACGCCATTAGCAGCCAGCAATACGACGAAGCCGTGGCCCGCCAAGCCCAAGCAGAAGCGGGAGTAAGCGCAGCAAAGGCCGCCTTGCGCCGCTCCGAGATCGACCTAAAATATGCGACCGTTCGCGCCCCCATTTCAGGCCACGCAGGGCGAGCATTGGTTACCGAAGGCGTTCTCGTTAGCAAAGTGGAAGCGACACCACTGACCACGATCGAACAAACGAACCCGATCCAAGCCAATTTTTCGCAAGCCAGCGCCGATTATTTGCGCTTTCGCAAACAGATGTTTGGCGATTTCGGAAGCCCTAACAGCGACGCTGCAGCCTCGCAAGAGGCGCTCGTTGAGCTGATCTTGGAAGATGGAAGCGTTTATCCACACAAAGGCCGCCTGTTGTGGGCAGAAGTCGGGATTGATTCAAATACCGGTTCCGTACTGATGCGCGCAGAATTTCCCAACCCCGACGGCGCGCTGTTGCCCGGTCAGTTTGCCGGCATTCGCCTGCCATTTGCCGCTGCCGAAACCTCGCTGACCGTCCCGCAGCGAGCGGTCATGGCGGCCGCGACCGGGCAATTCGTTTATCGTGTCAATCAAGAACACAAAGTTGAAGTGGCGCCCATCGCCGTCGGCGGCCTTGCCGGCAATGATTGGCTCATATTGAGCGGCTTAAGCGAAGGCGACCAAGTGATTATCAACGGCCTGCAAAAAGTACGCCCCGGCGCAACGGTCAACCCCATTGTGGCGGAACCACAGCAACAACAAAGCGAGCAGGGTGCGCCAAAAGATCAAGCAGCTCAGACTGCTACGAAACAGGGGCATTAAACGATGCTGCCCCAATTTTTTATCAGCCGCCCCATCTTTGCTTGGGTTATCGCACTCGCCATCGTACTCGGTGGCGCGCTCTCCATACGCTATTTGCCCGTTGAGCAATACCCAGAAGTTGCGCCCCCCACCATTATCATTACCGCCACCTACCCAGGCGCCAGCGCACAGGTGCTAGAAGAAACCGTGACCAACCTGATCGAACAGGAAATGAACGGCATCGACCACCTGCTTTATATGGAATCCACCAGTGATTCCAACGGTATACTCAACACGCTTCTCACCTTCCGCAGCGGCACTTCACTGGATTTAAGCTCGGTAGAAGTGCAAAACCGCATCAAGCGCGTCGAGGCCCGCTTACCCGAAGAAGTCCGCCGTCAAGGAATCACTGTAGCCAAGTATCGGCGCAACTTTATGCTGATTCTGGCGTTCTTTTCCCCAGATAAAAGTTTGGATGGCACCGCGATTGGAAGCTTTGTCGCAAGCAACGTCCTCGATAACATCCGGCGCGTGCGCGGCGTCGGTGAAGCCATGCTGCTCGGCACTGAATACTCGATGCGCATCTGGCTAAACACCTACAAACTTGCCGAATTTAACCTGTCACCCGCCGAAGTGCTCCGCATTGTACGCGCCCAAAACGTCCAGCTTGCCACCGGCGAATTAGGCGCACTGCCTTCGCGCCCCGGCCAGGAAATCGCAGCAACCGTACTCACCCAAGGTCGCCTCAAAACGCCCGAAGAATTCGGCAATATTATCATTCGCGCCAACCCCGACGGCGCAACGGTATATCTGAAGGACATTGCCCGTATTGAACTAGGCCCGCAGGATTACCTGCTACGCACCCGTTATAACGGCCAGCCTGCAACCGCATTGGGAATCAAGCTCGCCCCCGGCGAAAATGCGCTGGACACTTCCCGCCGAGTACACGAACGCCTCACAGAGTTGGGGGAAGGCTTTCCCGCAAGCATCGGTTGGGTGATTCCTTACGACACCTCGCGTTTTGTCGAAATCTCTATACGCGAAGTGATCAAAACCCTGACCGAAGCCTTTATTCTCGTGTTTTTGGTGATGTGGCTGTTCCTCGGCAGCTTCCGCACCGCGATGATCCCCGCGTTGGTTGTACCGGTATCCCTGTTCGGTACCCTGTGCGGGCTTTATTTGTTGGGATATTCCATCAACGTATTAACCCTGTTCGCCATGGTGTTGGCGATCGGAGTTGTGGTCGATGATGCAATCGTTGTTGTCGAAAACGTAGAGCGCATTATGCGAGAAGAAAAACTCGCCCCGCTGCCCGCCACCCGAAAAGCCATGAAGCAGGTCATTGGCGCGATTATCGGGATTACCGTCATCCTCTGCTCGGTGTTTTTGCCGATGGCATTTTTCGGCGGAAGCGTTGGCGCGATCTACCAGCAGTTTTCCGTAACGTTGGTGCTCACCATGGGCTTTTCTGCACTAATGGCCATGACCTTATCCCCCGCGTTATGCGCCACTTTGTTGCGCCCACACCAAGATCATCGTGGTTTTCTGGCGTGGTTCAACGATCGTTTCACCGGCTTTAATCATCGCTACGGGCATTGGATGCAGTGGATGGTGGTGCGGCCCGCGCGCTTTTTGGTGGTTTATCTTGCCATTGCAGCCATCGCCATCGTGCTGTTTTTGCGCCTGCCCAGTGGCTTTTTGCCGGATGAAGACCAGGGCTATCTGATCTCCGTCGTTCAAATGCCCGCCGGCGCAACTCAAGAGCGCACGCTCAAGGTGCTTGGCCAACTTGAACAGTATTTCCTGCAACAAGAGGAAGTTGGCGGCATTGTTTCAATCGCGGGTTTCAGCTTTCTGGGGCGCGGGCAGGATGCGGCGATTGCCTTTACTCGGCTCAAAAGCTGGGATGAAAGGAAAGATCCTAACCAGCACGCCTTATCCGTTATGCAGCGCGCCAACCGAGCACTGTTTGGTATCAAGCAAGCGTTTATGTTTGTCGTAAACCCGCCCCCCATCCCCGAACTTGCCGCGCTGGGTGGCTTCGATTTTCGGATGGTGGATGAAGGCGTGGTCGGCCGCGACAAACTTAACGAAGCGCGTGGTATCGCCTTAGCGCTCGCCGCAAAAGATCCGCGCTTGGCAGGGGTTCGCTTTGAAGGCAAAGAGTCAGGCACCCAGATGATGTTGGATATCGACCGCCTGCGAGCCCAAACCCTTGGCATCGACATCGGTGATCTGAACGACACCCTGTCGATCTCGCTCGGCTCCGCCTACGTCAACGACTTCTACCGCGAAGGTAGGGCGCTGCGCGTAAACCTCCAGCTCGACCCAGAATCTCGTGCCACCCCCGAAGACATCCTAGCGATTCGCGTCAAAACCCGTAACGGCACCCTCGTACCGCTCTCTGAAATTGCCCAAATGCGCTGGATCGTCGGCTCGCCCAGATTGGATCGCTACAATGGCATGCCAGTGATGAAGCTTGCCGGAAACCCGTCGCCCGGCCACAGTACCGGCGAAGCGATGCAGGCAATGGAAGAAATCGCGACTCATCTTCCCCCCGGCATCGGCTTTGAGTGGTCCAGCACCTCAATGGAAGAAAAGCTCGCCGCAGCCCAAACCCCACTGCTGTTTACCTTCTCCATCCTAGCAGTGTTCATGTGCCTCGCAGCCTTGTATGAAAGCTGGTCGGTTCCATTCGCCGTACTCTTGATGGTTCCGATGGGATTGTTTGGCGCAGTCCTTGCTGTCGTGTTTCGTGAGATGCCGAACGACGTGTACTTTAAGGTTGGCATCGTCACCATCATCGGCTTGTCTGCCAAGAACTCGATCCTGATCGTAGAGTTTGCGCGCCAGCTAGAAGAAGCAGGCCACAGCGCACTGGAAGCTGCTGTCGAAGCCGCAAAATTGCGCCTGCGGCCGATCATCATGACGTCCTTTGCCTTTGTATTTGGCGTGATGCCGCTGGTATTTTCTACCGGCGCAGGCGCATCCAGCCGCCATGCCATTGGCACCGGAGTTATGGGAGGGATGATTGCTGCAACCGTACTGGCGGTGCTCTTGGTGCCAGTGCTCTACGTCGTCATTCGCAAACTCTTCCCGGGCGGCCTTGGCCACCACGAAGAAGAGTCTGGAACGCAGGCTTCAGAAAATCCGGAGCAGGGGGTGTAGGTAGGATGCTAAGCGCAGGGCGACTTCCTAGTTACTCAGCGGCGCCTCAATGCCGCACCTCTGCGCCGTAGGAATCCTCCGCCTTTGGCGGGGGAGGATGTCAACAGAGGTATTAGTTGCTAGCAGAATCCCTGCGCTTTGCGATTTGGTGGCGAATCACCGCGATGATTGCAGGAAGGGCGGAAATCACGACGATTCCCATCACCATGACGACAAAGTTCTCCTTGACCACGGGGATATTCCCAAAGAAATAACCCGCGCCCAGAAACCCCGGTACCCACAGAGCAGAGGCCACAAAACTGTAGCCGATATAATGGCCATAAGGCATCCGCCCAACGCCAGCAACAAAAGGAATAAATGTGCGGAAAATCGGCAGAAACCGCGCCATGATAATCGCTCGGGCGCCGTACTGATGGTAAAACGCCTCCGTTTTCTCTAAGTACTTACGATTAAACAGCTTTGAGTCTGGAGATGAAAAAACCTTGGGTCCAATCGTTCTTCCTAGCCAGTAGTTGACGTTGTCCCCCAGAAAAGCAGCCAGAACAATCAAGCCACCCATCAGCAAGGGATCGAACGCGCCACCTGCTGCCAGCGCGCCCGCCGCAAACAACAGCGAATCGCCCGGCAAAAATGGCGTTACCACTAATCCGGTTTCGCAAAAAACGATAACGAACAAAATCCCGTACAGCCACACACCGTAGGTCTGTGCCAGCTCCAACAGATGATGATCAATGTGCAGAATAAAATCTATGATAGGCATGCTGGACTACTCGAAAACTGCATCAATAAAAAGGGTTGAATAAAAGAGGTTAAAACACCAAAGCGAACGATTCTAAGGTGCATTCGCACGAAAAGCGAATTGCGCAGCTATTTGCGTGGCACAATTCGCAGAACGCCTTGCCCTACCACCACGTCCACCGGCATGTTTGCCAGAAGCCTCTGGCGAGGGTCTGACTCATCCAAGCGGTACACAGGCATTTCCTCTAGCACGCTGCCCAGTGCGGCAACAATCGCTTTTGCAACTGGCTGAATCTCTGCACCAAAACTGCCCCTCAGTAGAGATGAATTAAAATTGCTGTCAATCAGGCGAAGGCGCTTGATATAGACCGCCTTATCCTTGCCCGAATAAATTGGAGTACCTTCGATCTTCAGCGCAAGATTCAGCGGAATTTTAGTGATGACTGCATTAAACGCGGCTTCGCCAGCAACATCCAACTGCACCACGTCGCGATTGTCAGGGCCGACCTTGATTTTTGCATCCTTCAGCGATACCGAAAAAGGCGAACCCGCCTCCAACTGCTTGCGATCAAAATCCACGACCGCTTTTTGCAAATAGCCTTCCAGTTCCGCCTCGTTTACCTCGTAAGTTGCCAAGGTTGCGCAGCCCGACGTAAAAATTGCCAGCCAAACCAACAACATCACCCGAAAATGCATCACCCGAAAAAGCATGAATCCTCCTTTGTTACACTGAAAAGTCACTTGTTTTGAAACAGCCGCGCATAAGCCGCGCAGTGTAGCGTGATCTCCGCTGAATCATGACTGAAAACGTCCCCAACTACCGCAAGCATGGCAAATCCTGCATTAACCAGCGGCTGCGCGTTTTCCAAACGAATTCCGCCAATCGCTACGGCTGGGCGCGTAAGCCGAGAAAGTGCTGGGCGTATCGCATCAAGCGCCGCAGGCGGAGCATCCGGCTTGGTGTTAGAGCCAAAAAAGCGCCCAAACGCGACATAATCAGCACCTTCTTCAATGGCTCGTAGGGCGAGCTGCGTGTCGCCGTGGCAAGTTGCTCCCACAATGCGCTGCAGGCCCAGCTGCGCGCGAGCAAGCGCAATTGGCGTATCCTCCAGCCCAACGTGCACGCCGTCCGCATTGCAGGCCAGTGCGAGCTCTGTATCATCGTTAATGATGAGCAGTGCGCCGTATTCATCGGTAAGCGCCCGTAAGCTTTGCGCTTCTTGCAAACGTCGAGCTTTCGCGCCAGCGTCTTTATTACGGTACTGCACGATCGCGGCTCCGCCAAGCAGTGCGGCGCGTACTTTCTTTTCTAGGAGATCCGGTGGAGTCAGAATTGGATCGGTGATTACATAAAGCCCCCGCAAGCGCTCATTAGGCGGCTGGGTTGCTCGGCTGTTTTGTGCGTGGCTCACTGTTTTTCTACCTGCGATGTGGTCAAAAAGCGCTCTTGCGACCACCAGAAAAATCGGTTCGGCACAAACTGGCCATGACCTGGCCGAGTCGCATTTTTCAGCGTTTGCCAAGTATATTCCTGCGCACCAGATACAGCTTCCGGCACAGATAAGCCGCGCGCAATCAGGCCGCTACACGCAGCCGCCAATGTGCATCCTGAACCGTGATATTCGCCTTCCAAGCGCGGCCAGCGTTCGGTTGCGACACATTCAGAGTTCTGCCAGAGCGTATTGTGTACTTCAGACTCATCCCCATGCCCCCCAGTGATTAGCAAGTAACCGCGGGTTTGCGAAGAGAGCATTGAACCGATCGACGGTAGATCGCCCGCAGAGGCTGGCCCTGATTCGTACAGCTCGCGCACTTCCGGCAGGTTGGGGGTGATCAGTGTTGCGAGTGGAAATAGATGTTCACGGATGCTGCGCGCCATATTTCCGCGCGCAAGCGCTCCGCCGCCCCCAGCTACCAATACCGGGTCCAGAACTACCGGCAATGCGCTCCACTTTCGCAGCAAACTTGCAATTGCGTGGACGTTTTCCTCACTGCCGATCATGCCAATCTTGATTGCGGCGATCGGCAAATCGTTCAGCACTGCTTCGGCCTGCTGAACCAGCAAGCGAGAAGGCGTTACCTCAAAGCCTGAGACGTTGCGGGTGTCTTGCACAGTGAGCGCTGTAATCACTGTAGCAACGCCGCAGCCCATGCTTCGTATCGCCTCCATATCCGCATGAATCCCAGCACCGGCGCTAGGATCGTGGCCGGCGATCACAAGTACATAAGGGGGCGTAGAGGAAGTTGCCATAACGAGCTTGTGTCCTTTCGTGGGGATGAAGACAGGTAAAGATACGCTTTCTCGCACGCTGGCGGCCAGCCATATCTCGTTAAAACCTTTGGGGAAGCAGCGCATTATCCCCTATAATGCGCGCGCTCAAATAAGATCACGGCTTACGTGACCGTTTGGTCACTCCTGCAGTTATTCTAAAAGGGGAAGGTTTTCATGCTACCAGAGCAAATGTTTTCAACGTCCATCAGTCCGCGCTTTTGCGATACTGACGCGCTTGGCCATATCAACAACACCGTACTGCCTGTGTGGTTTCTTGAGGGCCGTGAAGACATCTTACGCATCTTCAATCCCAGCCTGAAAACAGAAGATGTCAGTCTGGTTTTGGCAAAAATCGAAATTGAATACTTAGGCGAAATCTTCTTCGGCCGAGAAGTTGAGATTCGTACTTTTGTGCTTCGTATCGGCACGTCATCCATCCTAGTGGGCCAAGAGGCTTGGCAAGACCAGCAGCTCCGCTCGACCGCCACAGCAACGATGGTGAACTTCGACAAACATACGCGTAAATCCATCCCCATCCCCGCCGAGATTCGTAAACGCCTCGCCCCCTATTTGCTAGAGGCAGAAGGCTAAGCCCGCGGATACAAAGAGCGGATTTTGCTTCCTACCGAAAAACGTGACCGGTGGGTTACAAAACAAAACACACATCCCCAAATGTAGATATGTACAAAGGCGATTTTTGACTGCTATATATGGTGTATCGGCCTTTGCATCCTTGTCTTGGTAGAAAAAACGCCAGATAAGGATATACCACTAAAGTATCTGCGGGCCCAAACCTTTGGGCCCGCGGCATCGTTGGGGAGTTAGTGAATGAAACGCGCATTAAAGGCCTGCCTGGCCGCTATGGAACGTGCTGAAAATTATCACGCGTGGAGCGAAGCGGCAAAAGAGTATGACCGGATTTCCGGCAACGACGACTGGAAAGAGGACGACGCCTCTCCCCACTACGATTACAAAATGATCCGCCTGCGTCTGAACGAACTACGCGCTGCGCGCGAGCGAGGCGATATCCAGCAAACCGTTTTCTATATCAACGAAGGTTTGCACGGCAACCTCGGACGAATTGCCAACTTAGCGTTGTATGAGCGCTGTTTTTTCGGCACCAAAACGCTAATCAAAGACTACCTCGACGAAGTTTGCGCCGCGATCCGTTGGCTTGCTGATGTTGAGCAACCCAGCTTTACTTACGATCGTAAACTCGATTTTTTTGAGCGCACTACCACTGCGTTTGGCCAGTCAGCGTTAATGTTGAGCGGCGGGGCCGCGTTGGGCCTATTCCATATGGGCGCGCTAAAAGCAATGTGGGAAGAAGGTCTGCTACCCAAAGTCATTTCTGGTTCCAGCGCTGGTTCCATCATGGCTGCCGTGTTGGCCACCCATACGGATGATGAGTTGGATAGCATTTTTGACCCCGAATACCTCTACGTCGAAGCCTTCCGCACGGTAGGCTGGCGTGGAACGCTGAAAGGGCAGGGAATCTTGGATCCTGCGCAGCTCGAGCTGTGCTTGGAGCGCAACGTAAAAGACATGACGTTTGAAGAAGCCTTTCGTCTTTCTGGCAGGCAAATCAACATCACCGTCTCACCTGCGGACCCGCACCAAGAATCGCGCTTGCTCAATGCTCTTACCTCACCACACGTTTTGATTCGCAAAGCATCGCTTGCTTCCTGCGCGATCCCGTATGTTTATCCGCCCGTAATGCTTTGGGCAAAAAACATGCGTGGTGAAAAAGTGCCCTATATTCCATCACGCCAGTGGGTAGATGGCTCCATCAAGAACGATCTGCCATTCCTACGCTTGGCGCGGCTTTATGGCGTAAACCACACCATTGTGAGCCAGACAAACCCCCATATCGTGCCATTTTTGGCGCGCCGCGAGCGCGAAAAAACCTTCAGCACCTACCTGATGGATATGCTTACCTCCAATGTGCGCTACGACGTCGCCCAAGTGCTGGATTACGCCAAGCATCGCGTCGCAAGCCGAGGTGTTGCGCTGCTCTTTGATAAAGCTCAATCCATTGTTTCACAGCGTTACGTTGGAGACATCAACATCGTTCCGCCGCGCCAGCCCGGCAATGTGTTTAGAATCATCAGCAACGCATCCCCTGCAGACGTTGCAGAATTTATTCGCAGCGGCGAAGAAACCACGTGGCCGCGCATTGAGTTGATTCGTAACACCACCTGCGTAAGTCGCACCATCGCCTCGTGCTATGAAACGCTAAAACAGCAAGGCCCGCGTGAACTTGTGGTTATTCCTGATCAGCGGAACACTGCTTAAAGCGGTGTTCACGCTTTTCCCTGCGGGCTAAAAAAGGTCTTTTGCTCCCCAAGTAGGATTGCTCAGGGGTTCGGACGCTCGTGGTAGAGGCAAAGGCGGAGAGAAGGGCGAACGCTTCAATGGCCTTACTGTCGGGTTATAACGCTTGGCTCTGTGGCTGTCTAGAACACGAAGTGGAAGGCAGTCCACAGCAGCCACTGGCTAGGCTTGTGCTAAATACTCTCTGGATGCACGGCCTTCAAGCAGGCCAATAACTGAAATATCCTCGTCCACATCAGGCCAATGAATGCCTTCTCCTGCGCCTAGAAGCTCGATATTTCCGCGTTGCTGTTGTGACGCCTTGACTAGGCGTGGGAACCACACCAATGGAACGGACAAGATGCGGCCATCCGTAAGTGTGACAACAAGCTCATCCTCAGTGCAGTGAGCGCCTACAGCTAATGGAGCAGAATTAATTGCTAAAGAACTCATCCCATGCCTCCTCGAATGTTTGTTTGTGTTCCTCAACCAAGCTTATCAGCTTACGCAGTTCGTGTGCTGCAAAACCAGTACTGCTCGCAAGCGAAACAGGCCGGAGCCAAAATTTTGCGGCCATCCGCTCGCGTTGGACATGAATGTGGCAAGGCTCACCGTTTTCGTTGGAGTAGAAAAAGAAGCGGTAGCCACCGATTCGTAATACTGTTGGCATCAATGTCTCCGATTAAAAGCCTAACAGCCGCTTTATAACAGCCGGCTCATAATCGCCCATTGTGCGTTGGATACGGGAAGAATGGACAGGCGGTTGCCGCGTTTGACAAGCTGCATCTCTTGCAGCTCAGGGTGGTCTTTTAGCTCGGTGAGCGTAATAGGCCGCTCAAGGTGGCGCTCATAAGCCAGCTTTACGGTAAACCAGCGCGGCGCATCCGGAGAGGATTTGAGGTCGAAATAGTGGCTTTCCGGCAAAAATTGCGTCGGGTCAACCACCTTGGTCTCAATAATGCGGCCGATCCCGTAGATGCCGGGGATTTTGCAGTTGCTGTGGTAGACAAAAACCAAATCGCCTACGCGAGTGTCGTCGCGCAGCATGTTGCGGGCTTGGTAGTTGCGAACGCCATCCCAGATTTCGCCTTGTTTGTCGCGTGCTTTGAGGTCGTCTATACTAAAAACATTCGGCTCGGTCTTGAATACCCAATAAGCCATGTGGTGGTCCTTGCAAAAAAAAGGGGGAATGGCCCAGCATTTGGGGCCTGATGCTACAAACGGATTTGAAAAATGATGCAAATAGGATTATGGTTTACGGACGGATTTGTCTATCTCATCCGATTTTGGCAACTATCCCTCATTTAGGTTCAATCGACAAGGCGCCCTTGTCCCGCTGGCTCAGCGTTTCACTGCTATGCAGCGCTTGATTGAATGAGGCGCGATCGCTGATTGTTTCTGCAATCGCCTAGCAGAGTCCTACGTTCGCCACCTGTAGCGTCGATTCTGCGGTTAGTGACTGTTTACGGTTCGCAAACATACTGCTGTCAGCAAAAGTTCGCCGTTATTAACAATGTTTTGCCGGAAAAGCGGCGCAGTTGTTGTCGGGAAGAGCGGCGCATCCAGCGTTGGGTGCCTGCAATGTATGATCGAATCACCGTTTGTAGCCAATGTTTGCTGCAAAAAAGTAGCCTGTGTCGATTGAGCTTGTTGATATCAAGCCGTCGTTACTAGTGATGTTCGTGAACCCTCTTGATGTTCGCGAATTACCGACGTCCGTGACGTCTCGTTAAGCGAGAAGCCTCCGCCCAGTCTTTGGAGGCGATCACTAGCGAGTTCGTCAGTTTTGTTAACTTGTCAGTAGCGAAATAAAAATCAATGCTTCAAGAATTAAAACCTGAAATCAACTTTTGCAGTTGTGGGTGTGAGGCGCGTTTAGTCAAAGAAAACACCTCTAGCGGAAAGCGCCGCAAGCCCAAATACTTTGTTGCGTGTCTTGACGAAGTTTGCGGAAAGCGCGGCAAGGTTAGCAGCTTTCCGTGGCAAGCGATCCTTGAGTGGAATGCGGGTGAAGAGTCCGAGTTTCCTGATGACTTTCCCGTACCTTTCGTAAATGCTTTCGGTTTAACGAACGATGAAACCCGCCAGCTGCTGGCGCGCAAACGAAACCATTGCGAAGAGCAAATCCAGAAGCTCAAAGGCGCTAACAACAACGGCGCGTCTGCTCAAGAAAAGTTGAAAAGCCTGCATTTGCAGCTCGATTGGTTGCGATATGGTCAAACGTGGTTGGATTGCCGTACTGCGCGTCTCTGAGTGCAGGCCAAGCAGATTGATGCGGGGGGCATGCAGATGCTGGTCATGTTTCGCATGCGCGAGCGGAATTGAAAGCTGAAAGAAGTTTGGTAGCGGCTTGATTTTAATGGTCGGAGTGAGAGGATTCGAACCTCCGGCCCCTGCTTCCCGAAAGCAGTGCTCTACCAAGCTGAGCTACACTCCGAGGCCGTTGAGTTGCGGATTATATTTTCTGAAGCAAAGAGATACAACCGGATTCCGATAATTTCCTTGTTTTGCATCGCGAAGCAACCGTAGAGCTAGGCATGTAGGTCTGCCTCTGTGGTTCACCCGCTGTCGCTTTTGTAGCGGATGCGCCGCATTTCATCAGGACTGATGGACTTGCAGGCGGCTATTTATTCCCGTACAATTGCGGCCCCTATGCCTTGCATCCTCGATCTGTGCTGCGCCGAGGCGATCCGCGTAGCCTACGTCGATCCAGATAGCGCAACAGAACGAATGCAATCGAAGGCAGCACAAGGCGAAACACATCGGATTTACACAAGATTCAGTCGATTGGGGCAGGCGCCTCACGGCATCCCTATTGGAGTCAGCACAATGTATGCGGTAATTCAAAGTGGCGGTAAACAGTACAGAGTGGCTGAAGGCGCACTGCTCAAGCTTGAACTGATCGAAGCCGAACCAGGCAGCACGATTGAGTTTGATAAAGTATTGATGGTGGCCAACGGCGAGAGCGTGCAAGTGGGCGCACCACTGGTTGCAGGAAGCAAAGTTTCTGCGGAAGTTGTGGGCCACGGCCGTCATGACAAAGTCAAAATTGTCAAATTCCGCCGCCGCAAGCACCACCGCAAGCAAATGGGCCACCGTCAGTGGTACACCCAAGTAAAAATTACGGGCATCAGCGCCTAATCTAAGCGAATTTTGGAGGCTGAACAATGGCACATAAAAAGGCGGCGGGCAGTTCCCGCAACGGCCGCGACTCAGAAAGCAAGCGCCTTGGCGTTAAACGTTATGGCGGTCAGGTAATCAAGGCAGGCAACATCATCGTTCGCCAACGTGGCACGGAATTCCATCCGGGCGCCAACGTGGGAATGGGCCGCGATCATACTTTGTTTGCCAAAGTGGAAGGCGAAGTGCGTTTCGACGTAAAAGGCCCCTTTAACCGTCGTATCGTGTCCATTGTACCGGCGGCTTAGTCGCTCGGCTTAGATGGATGGCGTCAAAAAACCCCACCTTGGTGGGGTTTTTGTGTATTTGGGCGGCCGATCCCGTGAATGAAACCCTGTACAATGGGCAGGATGAGCGTTGTAAGGTGGGCGGTCGAATTGGCTGCAAGCGCAAACCTTGGGTGGTGGCTAGTAACTTAAGTAGTGGCTGGTAGCTTGAGTAGTGGCTGGTAGCTTGAGTAGTGGCTGGCAATGAGTCGCTGCTGCCAAATGTGAGTATCTGGCTGGAGGCACTGGAGCAAAATGAAGTTTGTTGATGAGGCCAAAATTAGCGTAGAAGCTGGCGATGGCGGCAACGGGTGCCTCAGTTTTCGGCGCGAGAAATTTATCCCTCTTGGCGGCCCTGATGGCGGAAATGGGGGTGCCGGCGGTAGCGTCTATATCGAAACTGACGTCAACCTGAATACCTTGGTGGATTATCGGTTTACGCGGATGTATCGGGCTCAGCGCGGCGATGGCGGTGCGGGTGCAAACTGTACCGGCGCATCTGGCGACGATATTGTGTTGCGTGTCCCCGTTGGTACTACCATCATTGATGAAGACACCGAAGAGGTTCTCGGCGACTTGGCGGAAGCGGGCCAGCAGCTGCTGGTCGCGCGTGGTGGTCGCGGTGGGCTTGGCAACAGCTGCTTCAAATCCAGCCGCAATCGTGCGCCGCGCAAAACCACCCCGGGAACGCCTGGTGAAAAGCGTAATCTGCGTCTAGAGCTTAAAGTGCTGGCGGATGTAGGGCTCTTGGGGATGCCTAACGCCGGAAAATCCAGTCTGATACGAGCAGTCTCTGCGGCCAAACCGAAAGTTGCTGACTACCCCTTTACCACTTTGGTGCCCAATCTGGGGGTTGTAAAGGTAGACAAAATGCGCAGCTTCGTCATGGCAGATATTCCGGGTTTGATTGAAGGCGCTGCCGAAGGCGCTGGGCTCGGCGTACGCTTTCTCAAGCACCTTGCGCGCACTCGGTTGTTGCTGCATGTTGTCGATATCGCGCCTTGGGATGGGAGTGATCCTGCTGAAAACGTGGCGCGTATCGCCGTAGAACTGGAGCGATTCAGTCTTGCGTTGTCCGAGCGTGAGCGTTGGTTAGTCCTCAATAAGATTGACCTGCTCCCAGAAGAGGAAGCGAATGCACGTTGTGAGGCGATTATTGAGGCACTCGGCTGGCAAGGTCCGGTATTCCGGATTTCTGCTTCTGAGCGTATCGGCACGGAACGGCTCGCGCAAAATATCATGGTGCATATCGAAGCCTTGAACCAGCGCATGGCGGAAGATCCCGAATTTGCAGAGCGCGAGCATGCGGCACGTTCACGACTGGAAGAAGAGGCGCGCGAAAAAGTGCGCGAGCTCGCTGCTCGCCGCCGTGAAGCCCGAGGCCGCGATTTCGATGACGATGACGACGATGATCACGATGTTGAAGTAATTTACGCACACTAAAGCCATGACGAAAAAATCAGTAGTACAGCGATCGGATTTAGGCGCTTGTCGCCGGTGGGTTGTGAAGATTGGCAGCGCATTGTTGACCGATAACGGGCGCGGTTTGGATCGCGCGGCCATCAATGGCTGGGTTGAACAAATTGCATGGTTGCGTGCGCAAGGCGTCGAAGTGGTGCTGGTCTCCTCGGGCGCAGTGGCTGAGGGTATGTGCCGCCTCGGCTGGAAAACACGTCCACATGCTGTGCATGAGCTACAAGCTGCAGCGGCCGTGGGTCAGATGGGGCTCGTCCAGACTTGGGAATCATTGTTTCAGCAGCACCAATTGCAAACGGCACAAATCTTAGTGACGCACGATGATCTCTCCAACCGTAAGCGCTATCTGAACAGCCGTAGTACGCTACTTACCTTGCTAAGTTTTGGAATCATCCCAGTCGTAAACGAGAACGACACGGTTGTTACCGATGAGATCCGTTTCGGTGACAACGATACGTTGGGCGCTCTGGTGGCCAATCTCGTTGAGGCCGACCTGTTGGTGATCCTCACCGATCAGCTCGGCATGTTCGACAAAGACCCACGCGAATACGCCGACGCTCGCCTGCTTGAAATGGGGCACGCGGGTGATCCTGCGCTTATGGAAATGGCCAGCGGCAAATCGGGTTCGCTGGGGCGTGGCGGCATGGCAACCAAGGTTCGAGCGGCGCGGTTGGCTGCGCGCTCGGGTGCGCCGACGCTCATTGTGGGCGGTAAGCAGCCCGATGTGATTCGACGGGCGTTTCAAGGGGATTCCTTAGGAACGCTACTGCTTGCCGATCTCGCGCCCCTCACGGCTCGGAAACAGTGGTTGGCGGGCCATCTACAGATGAGGGGAACCGTTCAGCTGGATGAAGGTGCAGTGCGCGCGCTGCGTGAGAAGGGAGTAAGCCTTCTGCCAGTCGGTGTGTCTGGCGTTACGGGCGACTACTCGCGCGGCGAGATGGTACTGTGCGTTGGGCCTGATGGCGAGCGCGTGGCGCGTGGGCTTACGAACTACAGCGCAGAAGAAACCCGAAAAATCCTGCGGGCTTCCACGGATTCGATCACCGCTCGCCTTGGGTATGTGTATGAACCCGAATTGATGCACCGAGACAATATGGTGATCTTTCCTGGGTAGTGCTCGATTAGATCGTGCTCGCGGTTCGCTTGCTGGCTAAAAAGCCCAGCAGGGCGCGCGGGCTAGTAGTTCGGTGATGCGATGGCTTAGTAGCCAAGTTCATATAAATTAGAAAACAAAAAAGGCCGGATCTCCCGGCCTTTTTTGTCATTGCCTATGGCTTAAGCGGCCATTGCTTTGATGCGTGCATTCAAGCGGCTCTTATGACGAGCTGCTTTGTTTTTGTGGATGATGCCCTTGCTGGCAATCCGATCAATTACAGGCTGCGCTTCTTTGAAAGCTTCCTGTGCTGCGGGCTTGTCGCCGGCGCGGATTGCTGCAATCACTTTTTTGATGTAAGTGCGAACCACGGAGCGCAGACCGATATTGTGTCGGCGGCGCTTCTCAGATTGGCGCGCACGTTTTTTTGCTTGCTTTGTATTAGCCAAGGTCCTGCTCCTCGCAAATGATCAGGTACAAAAACTGCTTAAGTAAAAACGTGGGAAAACGTCAATGAAAATCGGCTTGGTAAAAAAAACCAAGCACACGGGGACGCGAAATTATTCACGCTTTGTGTTCGGCTGTCAATCACAAAGCGACTGAATCTGCGGCATAATACCCGCATCTGTACGGGCACGCCACTTTTTCTCATCCGTTTGCTTGGATCCTCGGCCCATGCGCTTCGCCAAACCCGCTTCTAGGCAATGGGGCGTATGAGTAGTGTGCCATGCGCCTAGGCTTTCCTGTATAGTTCACTTTTTTGGCAATAGCAGGAAACTCATGGAGATCATCCGAGGGCTGCACAATCTGGGCCCGCAACCACACAGCACGCAAGCTTGCGTTGCGACCGTGGGCAATTTCGATGGTGTGCACCTTGGGCACGCGGCGATCATCCAGCAGCTAAAAGAGCATGGGGCGCGTTTAGGGGTGCCGTCGTGCGTGATGGTGTTTGAGCCGCAGCCCCGCGAATTCTTTGCGCCACAAACGGCACCTGCGCGCCTGACCACATTGCGCGAGAAGGCGGAAATCCTAGCGGAGATGGGGGTTGACCAGTTGCTCTGTGTTCGTTTTGACCGGAAATTCTGCGCTTTAAGTGCTGCCGAGTTTTGCGAGCGCGTTCTCGTTGGCGGGCTGGGAGTTCAGCATTTAGTGGTCGGCGACGATTTCCGCTTTGGGCATGATCGCGTGGGTGATTTCCACTTTCTGGAGCAGGCGGGCGCTACTTTTGGGTTCGGCGTCGAAGCGACCCGCACGTTCGCATTGGAAGGCGAACGTGTCAGCAGCACGCGGATTCGAGAGGCGTTGGCGGCAGGGGATTTTGCTGCGGCACAACACTTGCTGGGGCGCCCGTTTGGATTTTCTGGTCGTGTTGCGCATGGCGATAAGCTCGGGCGCACTCTCGGAGTTCCTACCGCAAATCTTTGGCCCAATCGCCTTAAGTCGCCACTGCATGGAGTGTACGCGGTTTGGGCTGATTTAGGCGATGGAGCTCGCCGTCCAGCCGTTGCCAGTATCGGTGCTCGCCCTACAGTGGGCGGAACGCGCTGGCGGCTTGAAACGCATTTGCTGGATTTCCAAGGCGATCTGTATGGACGCCGTATGCGGGTAGAATTTATCACTCGAATCCGCGACGAGAAAAAATTTTCGGGGCTAGAAGAGCTGAAAGCCAATATTGACAACGATATTCAAATTGCGCGCGAGATTTTTTCTGGAATCAGCGCTGCGTGTTGAGTAATTTTTACTGATCGTAAGTAGCGATTCAAACAGACACGTTTTTTAGGCATTCATGCGGTTAGAGCTACCGTACTTTTCAGATAGAGACAATATGGCCGACTATAAGCACACCCTGAATCTTCCTGAAACTTCCTTTTCCATGAAGGCGAACCTTCCCCAGCGTGAGCCAGAAATGCTCAGCCATTGGGATAAAATCGACCTATACAGCGCAATGAGTCAGGTTGGAGAGGGGCGCCCCCTGTTTGTGCTTCACGATGGCCCCCCTTATGCGAACGGTGATATTCATATCGGGCATGCGGTCAATAAAATTCTCAAAGACGTAATTCTCAAATCGCGACGTCTATCCGGCTATAACGCTCCCTATGTACCGGGTTGGGATTGTCACGGCTTGCCGATAGAGCACAATGTTGAGAAGAAATTTGGCAAAGCGGGCGTAAAACTGCCTGTTGCGGAGTTTCGCCAAAAGTGCCGCGAGTATGCCATGAAGCAGGTGGAAGGCCAACGCAAGGATTTTATTCGGCTGGGGGTTGCTGGTGATTGGCAGCGTCCTTATCTGACAATGGATTATAAGGTTGAGGCGAACATCGTTCGAGCTTTAGGTCGCATTATCGCCAATGGGCATCTCGTAAAAGGCTTCAAGCCAGTCTACTGGAGCGTAGTAGGCGGGTCTGCACTTGCAGAAGCGGAAGTTGAATACCAAGATAAAACCTCTACACAAGTGGACGTTCGCTTTGCGTTTGCTTCTCCCGCCCTGCTGGTGGAACGTTGCGGAATCCAATTATCTGATTCGGAAAAAGTCTCTGTCGTTATCTGGACCACCACGCCGTGGACACTTCCTGCCAACCAAGCGGTTGCGCTGGGTGCAGAACTGGAATATAGCTTGGTTCGAGTGCAGTCTAGCCAAGGGAATGAAGTTTTGCTTCTGGCAAGCGATTTATTGAACACTGCACTTGCTCGTTATGAAGTCTCGAAAAGCGAAGTTCTGGGCGTGGTGGCAGGGAAGGCTTTGGAAGGGCTGCAATTGCAGCATCCGTTCTATGATCGAATCGTACCGATCATTCTTGGTGATCACGTTACTACCGAGGCAGGAACCGGTGCCGTCCACACCGCACCAGATCATGGCTTAGACGACTTTTTTGTCGGTCAACGTTATGGGTTGGGCACCTTGAACTATGTGGGTGCGGACGGCTCCTATAGCGCTGCGACGCCACTCTTTGCTGGCGACCATGTTTATAAAGTGGAAGATAAAATTCTCGCCGCGTTGCGCGAACACGGCGCGTTGCTACATGAAGCAAAACTGCGGCACAGTTATCCCCATTGCTGGCGCACCAAGACACCACTGATTTTTCGCGCAACCCCGCAATGGTTTATTTCAATGCAGGAAAAAGGCTTGCTTGAACAATGCCGGCGGGAAGTAGAAAAAGTAGAGTGGCTGCCTGATTGGGGTAAGAATCGCATGGACGCGATGCTGGACAGCAGCCCCGACTGGTGCGTTTCTCGGCAGCGCACTTGGGGTGTTCCCATTACGTTATTTGTCCACAAGGAAACCCAGGCTCTCCATCCCCAAACGGCGGCACTGATTGAGAACGTTGCAAAACGTATTGAGGAAGAAGGCATTGATGCGTGGTATCAGCTTGACGCAAGCGAGCTGATCGGAGCGGCCGCGCCTGATTACGAAAAGGTGATGGATACGCTGGACGTGTGGTTCGATTCTGGTGTAACCCACTCCACCGTGTTGGAGCAGCGCGATCATTTGCGCGTCCCCGCAGATCTTTATTTAGAGGGTTCCGACCAACACCGTGGCTGGTTTCAATCCTCGTTAAAAACTGCGGTTGCGATGCGTGGCGAAGCGCCCTATAAAGCGGTGTTGACTCATGGTTTTACCGTGGATCAACAAGGGAAAAAAATGTCTAAATCCCTAGGCAATGTGGTGTCTCCGCAAGACGTCGCCAAAGCGCTTGGGGCCGATGTGATTCGCCTGTGGGTTGCTGCTACTGATTATCGCGCCGAGATGACCGTTTCGGATGAAATTCTTAAGCGCACGGCAGATTCATATCGTCGTATTCGTAATACGGCACGCTTTCTACTAGCGAATTTGAACGGCTTCGATCCAAAAGAGCACCTGATTGCAACCGAGGACATGGTCGCGCTTGACCAATGGGTTGTGCACCGTGCTGCGGAGCTTCAGGAAGAAATCGTGGCGCATTACGCGCAGTATCAGCTGCACGCAATTTATCAGAAAGTACATAATTTCTGCTCGGTCGATTTGGGCGGTTTTTATTTGGATGTAATCAAGGATCGCCAATACACCGCTCGCCGCGGCGGCCACGCGCATCGTTCTGTACAAAGCGCGATTTATCATGTTGCGGAAGCCTTGGTGCGCTGGATTGCACCGATTTTGAGCTTTACTGCAGATGAGATCTGGGCATTTATGCCAGGCGAACGAAGTGCGTCCGTACACCTCGAAACGTGGTATTTGCCGCTCACCACTCTGCCCGCTGATCTGCTCATGAATGCGGAGTATTGGGAGAACGTGCTAGCGGTGCGCGATGCGGTAAATAAGCAATTGGAAGCGGCTCGTGCGGCTGGCCTTATTAAAGGAAGCCTACAGGCCGAAGTCGATCTTTATTGCGGCGATGAGCTGCGGCAACTATTAAACCGGCTGCAAGACGAACTGAGGTTTGTATTGATTACATCAGCGGCGCGCGTGCATGCAATCTCCGAAGTTGGAAAAAACACAGAATTAGGCGATTTGCGCGTGCAGATTAGTGCAACAGAACATGCGAAATGCGCAAGGTGCTGGCACCATAGATCTGACGTTGGCCAACATGCAGGGAACGAAGATTTGTGTGGTCGATGCATTGATAACGTCGATGGTGTGGGTGAAACAAGGCGCTTTGCTTGAGTGGACAAGGATCATCAACAAATGTCCCTTGCTCCAAGTGCGTTTAGGCTGGTTATATCGAAAACGATTGTGCATTGTTTGTCGGGTAAAGGAGTAATATGAATTCGAATATGGCATCGCGCCGCCCGCCAGTGGGCAAAGCGACCTCGCAAGATACGCTTGCAGAAAGCACAAAGTCGCCGTTAGTGTGGCTGTGGTTGAGCGGCCTTGTGATTTTGCTTGATCAAATTACTAAGCTTGCCATTACCGAGCTATACGCATACGGGGATTCCACCTCTGTCTGGTCTTTTTTTAATATCGTTCGCGCGCACAATTATGGTGCCGCGTTTAGCTTTCTAGCCGGTGAAAGTGGTTGGCAACGCTGGTTTTTTGCAGCGATTGCCGTCGGTGTGAGTGTGATGCTGGTTCAATGGCTGCGTAAACTGCCTCGAGATGATTGGTTTATGGCGGTTGCGCTTAGCCTCGTGCTGGGTGGCGCGCTTGGGAATTTGATTGATCGAATCGTGCTTGGATATGTGGTCGATTTCTTGGATTTTTTCTGGAGCGGCTACCATTTTCCCGCATTTAATATAGCGGACTCGGCAATTACCGTTGGAGCGTGCATGTTGGGTCTTGATATCTTGCGCCAAACGCGCAAAAAACCAGAGGGCAAATCATGAACGATGAAACTATGCGCGTGGGGCCAGGTACCCGCGTTACCTTGCACTTCTCCGTATCGCTTGCAGACGGTCAGTTGCTGGATACTACAAAGAACGGCAAACCAGCAGAGTTCACGTTTGGTGATGGCAATCTGATTAATGGGTTTGAGTCTGGTTTGTTGGGCTTGAAAGCAGGCGATCATCGCTCGCTATTCCTTACAGCGGAAAAAGCATTTGGCGCTCGTAGCGAAGAAAATATTCAGCATTTCTCTCGCTCCCAGTTTAGCAATATGGATCTCGAACCCGGCTTAATGGTGTCGTTTTCGGACAAGCGCAGCTCAGAGCTTCCCGGTGTTGTAACCGAGTTCAACGATGATACGGTGGTGGTGGATTTTAATCATCCGTTGGCTGGCCGCGACCTGAATTACGAGGTGGAGATCATTAACGTTGTGGATGCTTCGAGCGCAAAGGTGCGGCTTGCTTAAGTGATTTGATCGTGCTCAGAGACCGTAGTAGTAAGAGGCAGAAATTGACATGACTATAGGCATTAAAATGGCCAACCCGCGCGGGTTCTGCGCGGGTGTGGATCGGGCCATTGCGATCGTTAACCGCGCATTGGAGGTGTTTGGTGCACCGATTTATGTGCGCCATGAAGTTGTGCATAACCGATTCGTTGTGGACGATCTGCGCGCGCGCGGAGCGGTGTTCGTCGAGGAATTGGATCAAGTGCCCGATGGCGCAACGGTTATATTTTCGGCGCACGGAGTTTCCAAAGCGGTGCAGGCAGAAGCACAGCGGCGTAAGCTAAAGGTGTTTGACGCAACCTGCCCCTTGGTCACAAAGGTGCACATTGAGGTTGCGCGTTACGCGAGGGAAGGCCGTGAATGCGTTCTGATTGGCCATGCTGGGCATCCAGAGGTCGAAGGCACGACGGGGCAATATGATCGAAATTTTGGTGGTGATATTTATCTGATTGAAAAACTTGATGATGTCGACACGGTTCACCCGCGCAATCCCGAAAAACTTGCCTATATCACCCAGACCACGCTTTCCGTCGATGACACCATCGCAATTATTGCCGCACTGCGCAAACGTTTTCCAAAGATTATCGGCCCGCGCAAAGATGATATCTGTTATGCCACTCAGAATCGCCAAGATGCAGTAAAAACCCTAGCCTTGGAAAATGAAGTGGTATTTGTGGTTGGCTCTCCCAATAGTTCCAACTCGAACCGGTTGCGCGAACTCGCTGAACGCTGTGGCGCGCGTGCCTATCTTGTTGATAGCACCGAACAGATGCAGAAAAATTGGATTGAAGGCGTTTCAAACGTCGGTGTTACCGCAGGTGCATCCGCGCCGGAAGAATTGGTCGCGCAGGTTGTGGCTCAGTTGCGTAATTGGGGGTGCGATGTCCCTATGGAATTGGTAGGCTGCGAAGAAGATATGGTATTTTCGATGCCGAAAGAACTACGCTAATTTTTGCGATTGCGCGCTCTCCTTTGACATTTACAAGGAGGGCTCTGTGCGTATTGCATACTATCCAAAACGTGAGCGTGCTTTTTCTCTGCGCGGATTCACGCTCATCGAACTGATCGTGGCGCTGGCAATTATTTCTATTTTGTCGGCGCTCGTCTATCCCAGCTACCAGCAATACGTTCGCAAGGCGCGTCGCGTAGATGCGGCGGTAAAGGTGCTCGCGCTTGCTCAGCAGCTCGAACGTATTTTCCTGCAATCCCTTTCCTATGCAGAGGGTGCGAATGTGAAAGCAGAAGCGGCCGGCTATCTGATTTCCACTGCGATTTCCGCAAACGGCGCCAGTTATGTGATTTATGCCAAGCCTAAATCCACGTCAGACCAATCACGAGATCCTTGTGGAACCTTAGTATACGAACAGACGGGACGCTGGCAGTTTGTGGATGGTTCACAGACGGTTGGGTGTTTGGTGCTTGAGTAGCGGTTGTCTGTGTTGAGAAGTGTTCTTCGTGTATGGGGAGGGATTCCTATGAAGCATCAAATCTCTCGATCTTATCAGTGGCAGACCGGATATTCCCTGATAGAAATTTTGATCAGTATGCTGATACTCGGTATAGGCTTGCTTGGTCTGTTCTCTGTTTCTCTCGCGTCGGTGCAATCGCATCAAGATACGAGCAACCAGCTGATTGCAGGGCATCTTGCGCAGGATTTGGTGGAGCGCATTTATAGTAATCCAGATGCGTGGCCAAACGGATATCAAGGATCAGAAGGCGCCTCAGCTTCTCCCTGCACGTTGCGGTCTCCGTGCTTCGGTGCCGAGCAGATGGCTGCGGCAGATTTGGCCGATGTGCGGCGCGCTATTCAGAAGCAACTGCCGCGTGGGAGCTTGGCGGTGCTGGAGCATTGTGGTGAGAGTGCAGCGTTGTCTTGCGTGTTAATTGCGTGGAATGCGGTTCCCGCAACGCTAGATGGATGTTCCTCGGCGTTGGCCAATCAGGATGAGCTGGCACCCAGTGTAGGTGGGATTGCGCGAGCTAGTTGCGTGGTTCAGCAATTTTGGATGAGCCACTAATGCAAACGTGTAGCTTCAACGATGGTTATCTGTACAAACTCTACGGCGGCAAAACTTTCAATTGGATGCGTGGGCTCACATTAGTGGAGCTAATGATTGGTCTGCTGCTCTCTAGTATGCTGGTAGTTGCAATTTTCCAGCTTCTGCTATCGGTTCGTGGGCTTTCCGCGCAAGCGCAGGCGAGCGCATCTTTGGTGGCGCGCGCGTCGTATGTATCTACTTATCTTATGTCGCACCTTGTTGAAGCAGGCTATGCGCCTGTGAGCGAGCCGCGCCCTTACCCCGTAGGTGTTGAAGGCGCTTTCGCTGGAATGGATCATCCCTTGTATGATCAGATCGTGCTGTTGAGCCATGGTGGACGAGGCTGTACAGACCTTGCCTTAAACAGTGGCGAAGCGCTTAGTTGGCGTAGGTTCAGCGTAGGTCAAAGCAATGGGCGCAGTGAGTTGCGTTGTACCGACAGTGAGGGTGGCCCGTACCCAGTGTTAGAAGGCGTTGACGCCCTGCAGGTGCAGTATGGTGTTGACGCGAACCGCGACGGTTCTCCGGATTATTACACCAATTTTTTGAACCTACCCAAAGGAGCTCCCATTGTTGCGCTCAGAGTCGGCCTGCTTTTGCGTAGCGATGTGCCGGCGCGTTACGGGCTTTTGAACCCGCAAGTGGGAGTAGGCGCACTCGACCTACTTGATCAGCAGTTGCCGACGGTTGGGGCATCGCGGATTGATCAGGCGGATGGGTATTTGCGCAAAGCGCAGGTAATCACCGTTGCGCTTAGGAATTTAATGTGATGACCAAGGTGCCGCAATCGGGAAGCACATTGGTGATTACGCTAATCGCACTATTGATTCTGTCTCTAGCTTGTTTAAGCATGCTGCAAAGTGGGATTTTTTCGCAAAGAATTGTTGCAGGGGGATACTACGGCCTCTCGACATTTAACGCCGCAGAATCTGCACTTCGGGCGAGCGTGGCAAGCCTGTCGGTGAATGCTGAACTACGTGCGCGGTTGGAAAGTGGTGAAATTGTTCAGACCTGCTTATCTCGCTCAGGCCTTCACGTTGGCGGATGTGGCGTAGATGGTTTCCCTGCGATTTCTGCAACTACCGGTCGTGCCACATCGCAGCAGCATCAAGGTGAGTTCTTTGCGAATGTTGAAACTCGCTATTTGGGAAGCAAGCCGGCGGATGGCTTTTCTCAAGATCTAGTGCTCCAAAAGCAATACCAAAGCGTAGTGAGCGTTGCTTCAAAACAAGCACAAAGCAGCTTTAACGCAAACCTCCAGCATGAGCAAATTTGGCAATTACTCGTGTTGGGAGATGGTTCTGTGCCCGAATAAACGGGTCGAAGCAAGTGCCTTAAAATTCAATGTGCGGAAACGCATTTGTCTAGGAATTGACTATGAAACGGATTTTACAACGTGGGCTTGTCGTCGCGACCCTCGGAATCATTGCGCCCAATGGCGTAAGCGCGGCCAGTGAGTATGACGCACTCTGTTTGACGCCACCGCAAAATATGGCGCCGCGAACCAATGAAGCGTCGATTGATCGCACCGGTTTCGGCTCTGCCGCAACGGTGCGCTATTCTGGGCAAGGGCACGAGCCGTTCGTCGTCGAATGGTCTGGTGGGTCTGATGGATTTCTTCGTGGTATAGAGAGCGACTCTGGGCGTACCGTTGCGAAAGTACCGCTTTCGGGTCAACGTCCTTCGACCACGGAGCTGGCTTCTGAAGCAATGGCGCGAGCGGTTCTCTGGCCAGATAGTCACTGGATGGCCTTACAGAGCGATGTAAACAAAGATGGCGTAATCCAACGAGCAGACGGCGACTGGGCGTACCTGTTTGGAGGAATGAGGCGGGCGGGAAGAAGCGTTTTTGGATTTGATATTAGCAATCCAGTGTCACCGGATCTCCTTTTTGAGCTAACCGGTGCGACGAATCCAGAATATGAGCAATTAGCGCAAACGTGGTCTGGCCCTTCGGTTGTGCGGCTGCGGCTGCAAAGCAGAGGCGCTGCGGAGCCGGTGTTAGTATTTGGCGGCGGGTATGATGGCCGTTATGACTTGCCAAGTACTCAGGACAACGTTGAAGGTCGCACCGGTCACTGTGTTGCCGAAACCGATCGTTGTGGTGCGGCGATCTATTTTGTGAAAGCCAGTGGTTCCGATGCTGGTAAATTGCTGTGGACGATTACGGGGGATGGCGCGTTGGATCAGGAAGAGCGACGAGGAGAACGGCGTGGTGATCCAATAGATCGGTTTAGCGCTGTACCTGCCCTGCGTTCGCCTATTGTTGCCGGAGTGAAATCTGTGGACCTCAATAGTGATGGAATTGCTGATGCCTTGTATGCAATCGACGTGGATGGGCGAGTGTTTCGTATAACGCCGGCATCGCAGTCTCGCGCTCTTGATGTCGCGCTGATTGCAGAGCTTGGAAATATAGCCCAAGAGAGCAGCAGTGATACAGGTTGGGATACGCGCTTCTTTTTTGATCCAAGTGTTGCGGTGTTACCGCTTCCGATGGGAAAAAAAGCGGTAATTCTTGCGGTCGGTTCGGGTACGATCGTCCAGCCTTTTCAGCGTAGCCAGAAAGGTATCCTGTATCTTTTGCGCGATGATCCTGCGCTTGAAGTGCAGCGTCCCGTTACGCCAGCTTCTGACGGCGCACAATGGTTGCGGCAAGGGTTGGCGAATTTTGATGCAAAAGCACGCCTGACTATCGTGCCTCTTGAGCTTCGCGGTGAAAAATTGTTCGCGCCACCATTGGTCGTCGATTACAAAGCATTCTTCAAGACGTGGGCTCCCCGCCAAAGCGACTCAAAAATGGAGAGTGAAACCAGTTCTTCTGGGGATGGTTGCTCAGGGATTTCGCGTATTTGGGGGATTGACCTACTTTCCGGCCGACCAGTGTTTGACGCCAGCGGGAGTATTGATGCTGTGGGAGCCAGTGCTTATGCGGTTCAGTCTGAGGCGCAGGCGTTTGCGCGGCTTGACCTTGTTGCGCAGAGCTGCGGGAAGCATGGGCGCACCTGCTTTTCCTTGTCGGATGGTTTGCATCAGTACAGCTTCCCGCCTTCCTTGACTGCGCCACACAAAATGCGCTGGCGGCAGCTCCCCAGCGCAACGGCATTCTAGCGGCATATCGTAGCGTCTTAGGCGCGTGTAGCGCAGGCGTTACTGGCTAGTTCTGTGCGCAGGCGCCCGCCGAGACTTAGAATCAAGCGGAAACCGTTGCGATCATTCTGGTGGAGATAGGGGCAATATAGCCAGCTGCCCATGTATCCGGCGCCGCTTTGGTTAAACTCTATCCGGCTTCTCGTTCCGCTTATTTGACCATCCCCTAGGAGCGTTTGGTGCAATAATTGATCGCCTTCGCTCCACTGGTGGTCGCCGTCGCGATCTAAGAAGGCGAGAACACGCCCCGTCCATACTTTTTCTTGGTTGCATTGCTGGCCATCGGATGACCCGCAAATTACCGACGCAGATACGTTTTGAATGGCGGCCAAGCGTGCAAGGGAGGAGATATCAACAAAGCGCTGCTGAAGGCTTTCTTGCTTCTGGCGAGCCAGCATTTTGCCAAGGTTCGGCGTTGCAATAACGCTAAGAATACTGATGATTGCTACAACAATGAGTAATTCGGTCAGGGTGAATGCGGACGCTCTTTTCATGGTGAAGGTCATGGCGTTATTCGATGATTGTCGTTTCGTGTTAAAGTTCAAAGAAGCGTTCTGGCCGCTTCGACTACGCAGACGTCCCGCAAACAAGTAAATAGTTGGCTGTAATCCAAGAGGTTTTCTGTTGATGCACGCATTGGTGGTTGGGGGGGGCGTAATCGGGATGATGACCGCGCGCAATCTTGTGCAGGCAGGTTGTAGCGTTCGCCTTTTTGATCAAGCAGCGGCGGGAAGTGAAGCATCATGGGCAGGCGGCGGTATTATGTCCCCGCTCTATCCGTGGCGTTATCCGGCACCTGTCAATCAGCTTGCGAGTTGGTCGCAGCAACATTATCCAAGCCTAGCGGCGAAACTAGTGGAAGAAACTGGGATAGATCCTGAGCTGCGTACCTACGGTATGCTGATGTTGGGTGGCAACGATTCCGAATCCGCGATTCAGTGGGCGAGCGCAAATAACGCACAAATTCAGGAGTATGATGAACAGGCTCTGCGTTCACTGCTACCGCCTTACCTTGATGTGTCAGAGCAAGCCTTGTGGATGCCGGAAATTCGCGGTATTAGAAGCCCGCGCCTGCTAAAGGCGCTATTAGTAGCGCTGCAGGCAAGCCCATTGTTTGAGTTACACACCAATGAAACCGTACTTCGTTTGGAAGAAACTGACGGACGCGTCCAGCGAGTGATCACTTCCAAAGAGTGTTATTGCGCCGATGCTATTATTATTTGTGCAGGCGCTTGGAGCGCCGCTCTTTTGGAGCCCTTTGGTTATCGCTTGCCTATAAAGCCTGTACGTGGCCAGATGCTTGCCATTCAAGCGCCTGCGGGCTGGCTGCCGCATATTTTAATGAAGAACGGCGCCTATCTGATTCCGCGAGAGGATGGATTGATTCTTGCCGGTAGCACGCTTGAATTTGTAGGCTTTAATAAGGCGCTTACCGAAACTGCAAAATCGTTTCTGCTGCAACGCGCCTATGGAATGCTGCCGGCTCTGAAAGAATTTCCGGTAGTGCATCACTGGGCTGGGTTGCGGCCAAGCTCACCAAACGGGATTCCGTATATCGGGCCGATCCAAGGCTTGTCAGGCGTTTATATCAATGCCGGCCATTACAGAAACGGTTTGGTGATGGCGCCAGCTTCTGGTCGATTGATTGCGGATATTGTTCTAGGACGTTCTCCAATGATGGACGCCACACCATTTCTTCCATGCCGTGAACTCGTGTCGTAAAAGCAACTGCTAGTCTTCGTCAGTATCTAGTCCCAATTTTTTCAAGCGATAACGCAAGGAGCGAAAACTCATGCCGAGCTTTTTGGCGGCAGCGGTTCGATTCCATCGGGTATCGTCTAAGGCTTTCAGGATGGCGGTCTTCTCAATATCAACGAGATAATTTTCCAGCGTTTCACCATTTGCGCTAAAGTTGGGCAGCATTTCGGTGCTTGAAGAAGAGGGGGGTATGCTTGTGCGCCCTGCGGCTTCATTTTCCGGAAGCTGTAAATGCTCCGGTTGGATCGTGCCGCTGTCACATAACGTTACTGCGCGTTCAAGGGTGTTTTCAAGCTCTCGAACATTGCCTGGGAAACTATAGCCTTCTAGGGCGCGGATCGCTGCAGGGCTCAACTTCGGGAGCGTCATTTGCCACTCCTCTGCAAGTTCCGCAAGAAAGTGATCTGCCAGAATTGCGATATCCTCCTGCCTCTCGCGCAAGGAAGGAACCTGCACCTGTATTACGTTAATACGATAAAAAAGGTCTTGCCGAAACTCGCCGCGTTCCACCAGTGCGCCAAGATCCTTATGTGTGGCGCTCAGAATGCGCACATCCGTCGCGACTTCCTTCATCGAACCGACGGGGCGAACGGCTTTCTCCTGAAGGACGCGCAGTAGTTTCACCTGCATTGCTAATGGAAGATCTGCCACTTCATCGAGAAACAGCGTACCGCCTTTCGCAGCCTGAAACAGCCCTTGCTTGTCTTCGTAGGCGCCCGTGAAGCTGCCCTTTTTATGACCAAAAAATTCACTCTCCATCAACTCACTCGGAATCGCGCCGCAGTTAACTGGCACGAAAGGCCCTTCAGCGCGTGAACCTGACAGGTGAATCTGGCGCGCCACGAGTTCTTTTCCGCTTCCAGATTCCCCGCTGATGTAAAGCGGCGCTTGGCTTCTTGCAAGCTTAATGATCTGCTGGCGGAGCTTGTTGATGCGCTCCGATTTGCCAAAAATTGGGGAGTGAGCTGCATTGCCTTCCAGTTTGGGTTTATTCGGCGCACTTAACTTTAGGGCGCTCGTTACCAAATCGCGCAGCCGCTGCAACTCTACGGGCTTTGATACAAAATCAAAAGCACCCGCTTTCAGTGCGAAAACTGCCGTTTCCATACTGCCGTAGGCGGTTAAAACCGCAATCGGCAGCATTGGAAAGCGCTGCTGAACATAGGTGATTAGTTCAATCCCGCTGCCATCCGGCAGGTTCATGTCGGTAATACAAAAATCGAAGCTGCCTGTATCTAACAGCGTGTGAGCCTCTGATAACGTCGCGGCCGTATGGCAGTGAATGCCCATTCTTGAGAGAGTTAACTGCAAAAGCTCTCGAATATCCGGTTCATCATCGACGATTAGTGCATTAGGCGTTGTCATAAAATGTCGGTGCAGTGTTTTTGTAGTTCGGGTCGCAAACAGCACTTATTGCAACAAAAAGGCCTATGAATCATCGAAGGTGCTGCGCTAGATGCTCTTATGTATCACGTAGCGCAGCATGGGGTAGGCGATCTGGGTGTGCCCTACTTGTCTGATACGCGCGATAGCGTATTTTCATCCGTATGATCGAACTTGCTGCCATAAATATCAATAATCGTGCTTTCGAAGTAATGCAGCTTATCACCATTGACCGTAATTTTATGCTTGAAAGCAATAGTTTTGGCGTTGTCGCGCATAAATGGAGATTGAGCGATATTCCAGTCTTTGTTGTTGATTCCCGCCTTTACTTCAAGCGTTATCGCCGACGTCGATGGATCTGGTTTCCACGTTCCGCCTGCCATCACCGCAACAGCGCGTGGGATTTGCAGCGAATGGATGATTGTGCTGGTTGCTGCTTCCCAGAGCCAGTACCCGCACTCATCGTGAAACACCTTATTATCGGACTTGCGCGTAACCGTTTGATGGTAACGCAACCCCGTCATCGTTTGCCGATCTGCATTGGTAACGTCGCCAATAGGGGTAAAGGTGATGGTTTCAAAGTAGGGGTTTTCTTCGCGGCCATCCGCTTGGTCTGGAGCAATGTCCATCCCCTGATCCCCTTTCCATACGCCGATCAGCGCTTTTAGTGGTCCATAGTCAAATTCATCATTGCTCATAGTCGTCACCTTGCTCTTTGTTGACTAAGCGTATCGCCCCATTGTAATCAAGCCTCAGTGGCCTGATTGTATGGGCGCATCGTTGGGATTACGTTTTTGTTTAGAGCGCCATCTGTTTGCCAGGATGCGCAAACGTGATTCGAAAACAACTTCCTGACTTGATCGGCACAAGATCCAGCCGTGCTTGGTTGGATTCGCACAGCTCGCGGGCAATATAAAGGCCAAGGCCGGTACCTGATCGCTCTGAAGTATAAAAGGGCTCGAAGATTTTATCCGCGAGTTCGGCAGGAATGCCTGGTCCTTGGTCAATGATTTCAACAAAAGCCTGCTCATTGAGCAGGGTGAGCCCGACGTTAATGGTCAGCGTACGGTGCCCCGTTTGTTTGTCGCTATAGCGTAGCCCGTTTTGAATGAGGTTTTCGAGAACCTGCTGCATCTGCACACGATCCGCAAAGAACCAGAGGGGAGTGTCTGGCCGATTTAAGATGATTTCGCAAGGGTCGGAACACGTTGCTTTGTAGTCGTCAATGAGTGTATGGATCCAAGCGCAAAGGTCAGCGCGTTCGGGCAGCGTCGGGCGGCGCCGCGAAAGCTGCAATACGTTTTCAATGACGCGATTCATGCGTAAACTGTGTTGTTGAATGATATTTGTGAGCCGGATATCGTCCTCATCCAATCCTTTCGACTCTGCGAGAAGCTGCGCTGCGTGGCTGATTGCCCCCAAAGGATTTCGGATTTCGTGTGCAATGCTCGCGGTAAGGCCGCCGAGCGAGGCCAGCTTGAGCTGTTGAGCTTGCTGGACGAGGCGCGTGTTATCGTCCACAAAAATTAAAATGTCAGATGTTCCTTGCGCGCCGCTGGATTCTAGTAAAGTGAAGTTGACCAATACCTCAGGGCCATTCGGGAAGGTACGAAAAGGCCTTCCACGTAACAAATCGTTGTTGCGCCAAGCGTCCAGTTGTTGCCTCAATTCTACAGAAAACCGTTCCAGTGAAGGTTGTTCGCCAAATGTGGGCATATTGAATAACCGCCAACATGAGTCATTCATCATCACAATATGGTTCTTGGCATTGACCACCAGAATGCCGGTTCTCATGCGCTGGATAATGTGGTGATTGAGTGCTTCCAAGCTTGCGAGATTCTCTGCCTGCTGTTCGGTGAGCGCTTCGCTTTCTCTCAGCCGCACGGCGAGCTGCCGTGTGAATAAAGCCGTCGCAAACATCGATGCACCCATTAGGCCCGCGTGCATTAGGTCGTTGCTATCCAGCGTATTGTTGAGTATGTGCAAGCCTACTTCGCTTGCCAAAATGCTCAGGCTTGCGATGGCGGCCAATAAATAGGGCATGTGGCCACGCAAAATGAGGCTGCCTGCAGCTACTGCGACCAACTGCAAAAGTGTGAGATCAATAAAATTAGCAGGCTGTATGGACTGCAAAAGCGTAAGCGCAGCAGTATCAATTAGAAAAGCAATGAACGCTTGGACTTGGGCTCGCCCGAGCTTTGTATAGGCAATCATCCCCGCAAACATACAAAGCGCAAAATAGGCTGCAGCAACCCAAAAATAAACCCGCGCTTCCAGCCCGATCCGCTCGAAGTGGTTGAAGCTCTTGATGTTGGCAGTTAGCAAAAACGCTAAGATGCTGGCGGAGAGTAAAGCTCGATAAATCGTGTAAATTCGAAGCAGCTGCCAATCGTGGCGTGAGGCATCAATGGCGTTTGGCGTGCCCTGCAGGTTGGGGGTGAGAGGGTAATCGCGCCACGTAGTCGACATCTAGGAGTGATGATCCTTTAGATAGAGGTTTTTGTGAGATTCACTGCAAAAATGCAGGCTGCCAGAAGAAATGGCCTCTTGCTTGGGTACGTGCACGTCACATTGGGCGCACTTTAGCATCACTTGTGCGCGGCCACTCTCGTTGCTAGCCTGTTGAGCGGCCAGCTTTTTGGCGGCTAATTTCTTGTAGATATAGTAGACAGCAAATCCAATTGCGGCCAAAAGAATGATTCTTGACATCGCATGCTCCTTGGAAAAAAGCTCGGTGCCCTTCGGGTTGCGCACCATCTCTATGTTAATGCTGCTGCAATTCAGTCCAACAAGCCAATCAGTCCAACAAGCCAAAACTTACCACACTCAGCAAAGACTGCCGCCCAGTTTTACCCGGCGTATAAGCCAAGCGGCCTTTTGCATCGAGTTCAGGGTAATGGGGGTAATTGCTCACCAACACCTTCAACGTGTCGTTCGCCAAGTCATTCAGGCCAAGCTCGCGGTAAGACTTGTACAGGATGGCCAAGCCCTCCGCCATTGCAGGCGTTCTGTCAAAGTTTTCCACGACATAGCGGGCGCGGTTTGCAGAAGCCACGTAAGCTCCGCGCCGCATATTCCAGTGGGCAGCTTTTAGCTCGTGCTCGGCAAATAAATTGCGCAGGTAGACCATTCGTTTGCGAGCATCGGGGGCGTAAATACTGTTCGGGAAGCGGTTTAGCAAGCGGCTGAAATCATTGAACGATTCTTTCGCGGGCTCCAGATCCCGTTCCGAGTAGTCCGAAGGAATAAAGCGCTCAAAAATCCCGCGATCCACGGAGTAGGTAGACAGCCCCTTCATATAATAGGCATAGTCAAGTTCCGTATGGTCAGGATGCATCCGAATGAACCGCTCAGCCGTTACACCGCTTGATGCGTAGTCCATGCTGCGGTAGTAGGCATACACTAAGTCCAATTGCGCTTGCTCTGCATAACGGCCAAACGGATAGCGTGCGTTCAGAGCCTCCAGTCTTTCTACCGCACGACTAAACTGCTCATCCTTCAGCGCTTTTTGCGCATCTTCGTAATACTGGCGTTCGGAGAGTTCATTCTCAACTTTCGTGGAAGCGCAGCCCGCCACCAGCACAACCGACAAAACCAGACAAACCAAACGCCACATACAGGCCTCAAAACAATCAAAAATAGGAAGGGGGCTATATTACCAAGGTCGTGGACAAGCGGAATAGTGTTTAAGTTTCCGCTCTTAGGTCAGACTGCCGTATAATAGCCAGTTCTGCCATGTATTTCGGCGCATTTTAGCAAAACGAAGCAAGTCCATGACTCAAATCCAGCATCAGGCAACCATTCCTGACGATCTTTCCGGCAAGCGGCTGGATCAGGCCGCCGCCCAGCTTTTTCCCGATTATTCGCGCGCTCGCTTACAAGAGTGGATCAAAATGGGGGCGTTAACCATCAATCAGCAGGTGGGCGTTGCCAAAGAGAAGGTCATCGGGGGAGAGCAGCTATTCTTGAGCGTCGAGCTACAGGCCGATGAACGCGTAAAGCCCCAGAACATCTCCCTCGACATTGTTCATGAAGATGACAGTCTGCTGATCATCAATAAACCCGCTGGGCTGGTCGTTCATCCTGGCTCGGGGCATAGTGAAGGCACGCTCGTCAATGCGCTCGTTAATCATGCGCCGAAACTTGCCGAACTACCGCGCGCAGGGCTCGTACACCGCATTGATAAAGACACAACTGGGCTATTGGTCGTCGCGAAAACCCTTGAAGCGCATACTGATCTTGTCGCCCAGCTTCAAGCCAAACTCGTCAAACGCGAGTACGAAGCCATCGCTCAAGGCGTCATGACCGGTGGTGGAAAAGTAGACGCTCCCATTGGGCGCCACCCAACCCAGCGCACCAAGCAAGCCGTCGTATCCAGTGGCCGCGAAGCGGTTACTCACTATCGTGTTGTTGCCCGTTATCGCGCTCACACCCACATTCGTCTTGCCCTAGAAACAGGGCGCACGCACCAAATTCGCGTTCACATGGCGCATATACACTATCCCTTACTGGGCGACCCTGACTACGGCGGCCGCCTACGTCTACCCAAGGCAGCAAGCCCCGAATTCATCGAAGCGCTGCAGGGGTTTCGACGGCAAGCATTGCATGCACAGCGCCTCGCGCTCCATCACCCCGAAAGCGGCGACTGGGTTGCGTGGGAAGTGCCTTTGCCAGAGGATTTTGTGCAACTGCTGGCAGCGATTAAAGCAGACCATGCGCTGGATGGATAAAGTGTGGCTGGCGCCTCGCTCTGCAATGGCTAAACGCAGCCCTTGGCCCAATCGGCTAAGATACGGAGACCTATCACAGCTACGGTGACCCTATGGCCAGTCAAACCCCGCACCCGCCGCTTGCAGCCCAATGGATACAACCAGACTGGCCAGCACCCAATAATATCCGAGCATGGGTCAGCACAAGAGGCGAGCCGCGAATCCCGAATCATCCATTTGGCAGATTCAATACCGCAAGCCACGTTCAAGACGACCCCGCCCGCGTGCACAACGCTCGCACCGAACTGGTTGCAGCGTTTGGGTTTCAGTACCCCCCGCTTTGGCTTGACCAAGTTCATGGCACCGATGTTGTCCGAGCCACCCCAGACACGCGAAGCCAAGCTGCAGATGCCGTCATTACAGATGTGCCAGGCTTGCCGATCACGATTCATACCGCCGACTGCCTGCCAGTGTTTTTCTGCAACCGATCCGGCACCCAGATTGCTTTGGCGCACGCAGGTTGGAGAGGGCTTGCTGCAGGCGTCATTGAGAACACCGTGGAGGCTTTTTCCGAGCCGCCACAAAATCTAATCGTGTGGCTCGGCCCCGCAATCGGCCCGCAAGCCTTTGAAGTGGGTGATGACGTGCGCCAAGCTTTTTTGCGGCACGATCCAGAACACGAGGCCGCATTTATTCCGACGGTTGCTTCCGTAGCAGGGGAGTCTATTGAGACGTCCTCGGCAGCGGCTAAGAAATCATCTTCAGCGCAACACTGGCATTGCGACCTGTATTTGCTGGCCCGGCAGCGGCTTAGGCAACTCGGTATCACACAAATAAGCGGCGGTAATTTTTGCACCGCGACAGACGATTGCTTCTATTCATTCCGGCGCGACTCAAAAACAGGACGAATGCTCTCCATTCTTTGGCTCAACCCTTGAAAACACCTCATCAAGCACCTATTTAGTCAGTCATACAGCGAAGCCAGCCTACAGCTCAATGGGTGTTTCACACCACATGGCGCGCTTCCCAATTTGCTGTTTTTGCTAATGGCACTTATTCAATAGGATGCACTCTGTCATGCGACTCGACAAACTTACAAGCAAATTACAATCCGCGTTATCCGAAGCCCAATCCATCGCCTTGGGCCGCGACCACAACTATATTGAATCTGCCCATGTGCTTATGGCGTTAATCGAAGATAACGCCAGTGGAATTCGCCCGTTACTGGCGCAGGCTGGCTGCAACGTCGGGCAACTCAAGGATGAAATTACCGCCATCCTGATCCGTATGCCACATATTAAAAATCCTGACGGAGATATTCGACTTTCACCGGAACTCGCGCGCCTTTTTAATTTGGCAGATCGGCACGCGCAAAAACGTGGCGATCAATACATCTCCAGCGAACTGCTCTTGCTTGCCATGCTCGAAGATAAAGGCGATCTCGGTACGGTTTTCAAAAAGCTCGGTATTTCCGCAAAAGACGTTGAAAATGCCATCGAAAAAGTACGTGGAGGCAGCACGGTGGATGATCCTAACGCTGAAGATCAGCGCCAAGCCCTGCAAAAATATACCATCGACCTTACCGAACGCGCCCGCAAAGGCAAACTTGATCCAGTCATCGGCCGTGACGATGAAATCCGCCGCACCATCCAAGTGCTACAGCGCCGCACCAAAAACAACCCAGTGCTCATCGGTGAACCCGGCGTCGGCAAAACCGCCATCGCTGAAGGCCTAGCACAGCGTATCGTAAACGGCGAAGTTCCAGAAGGCCTCAAAAACAAGCGCGTTCTCTCCCTCGACATGGGTTCGCTGCTCGCGGGAGCAAAATTTCGCGGTGAATTTGAAGAACGCCTCAAATCCGTCCTTACCGAACTCGCCAAAGAAGAGGGTGCAGTCATCCTCTTCATTGACGAGCTCCACACCATGGTCGGTGCAGGGAAAGCCGAAGGCGCCATGGACGCAGGCAATATGCTGAAACCTGCGCTTGCGCGCGGCGAGTTGCACTGCGTCGGCGCAACCACGTTGGATGAATATCGCCAGTACATCGAAAAGGATGCTGCACTGGAACGCCGCTTCCAAAAAGTCCTCGTAGACCAGCCCAGTGTCGAAGACACCATCGCCATCCTGCGCGGCCTCAAAGAACGCTACGAAGTCCACCACGGCGTAGACATCACCGACTCCGCAATCGTCGAAGCTGCCAAACTCTCTCAGCGTTATATCACCGATCGCCAGCTCCCCGATAAAGCCATCGACCTGATCGACGAAGCGGCCAGCCGTATCCGCATGGAAATGGACTCCAAACCCGAAGAACTCGACCGTCTGGATCGCCGCCTCATCCAATTCAAAATGGAACGCGAAGCCCTCAAAAAAGAAGACGACGAAGCCTCACGCAAACGCCTTGAAAAACTCAACGAAGACATCGCAAAGAACGAACGCGAATACGCCGACCTAGAAGAAATCTGGAACGCCGAAAAAGCCGCTCTGCAAGGCAGTCAACAAATCAAAGTAGAACTTGAACAGGCCCGCATCGACATGGACGGCGCCCGCCGCCGAGGCGATCTGGCGCGCATGTCAGAACTTCAATACGGTCGCATCCCAGAGCTTGAAAAGCGCCTCGACATGGCGACCCAAGCAGAAATGACCGAAATGAAACTACTTCGCAATCGAGTAACGGAAGAAGAAGTCGCGGAAGTCGTTTCCAAATGGACAGGCATCCCCGTTTCCAAAATGCTCGAAGGAGAACGCGAAAAACTCCTGCAAATGGAAGATTCGCTCCACAAACGTGTCGTCGGCCAGCACGAAGCCATTGTTGCCGTAGCAAACGCAGTGCGTCGCTCGCGCGCAGGGCTTTCGGATCCCCATAGGCCCAACGGCTCATTCCTGTTCCTTGGCCCTACCGGTGTCGGTAAAACCGAACTCTGTAAGGCGCTCGCAGAATTCCTCTTTGACACGCAAGATGCACTAGTGCGGATTGATATGTCAGAGTTTATGGAAAAACACTCCGTTGCCCGCTTGATCGGCGCCCCCCCAGGCTACGTCGGCTACGAAGAAGGCGGCTACCTCACCGAAACGGTACGCCGCAAACCGTACTCCGTGATCTTGCTGGATGAAGTAGAAAAAGCGCACCCAGATGTATTCAACATTCTCCTGCAAGTACTGGAAGATGGCCGCTTAACCGATGGCCAAGGCCGTACCGTAGATTTTAAAAACACCGTCGTCGTAATGACCTCTAACCTTGGTTCCGACATGATTCAGACCTTGGCCCGTGAGGCAGATTACAACAGCATGCGCGACGCAGTAATGGATGTGGTCGGCCAGCACTTCCGCCCAGAGTTTATCAACCGTATTGATGAAGTTGTTGTGTTCCATCCCTTGGCAGATAGCCAGATTCGCGGCATCGCTGAGATCCAGCTCGCGAACTTGCGCAAACGCTTACTCGATCGTGATCTTAAATTGGACTTAGATGCCGAGGTGATGAACCGAATCATCGAAGTTGGCTACGATCCGGTGTTCGGTGCTCGGCCGCTAAAACGCGCCATACAGCGCCTGATTGAAAACCCGCTAGCGCAGGATATTTTGGCGGGCCGATTCATGCCGGGCGATGTGATTCATTCCCACCTTCAGGATGGCAGCCTCGTGTTCACAAAATAACCGTTGGCTGAAATACACAAAGAAGGGCGTCCACCAAAGTCGGCGTCCTTCCGATTTCAATACAACGGCTAATTGCCGACACCCTGACATTTTTCCTCCAAATACTTTTCAGCTTCTTGGATGCGGCTCTGCTTCTCTTCATCCGTAAGCATCCGCGCCTTTCCATCCGTCGTTGTCTCCCGAATCTGGCCGCGCTCCTTCATCACTTTCAGATTGGTGGAGTAGAGTTCACAGCTCTTCTTCAGTAGCTCAGCTTGCATTTTTGCCTGCGGGTTCGGAGGTGGCGCCGAGCCTTCGGTCGTCGCAAGTGGCACGTCCGTTTGCTTTTTGTTTGCCGCTTCTTTCTCGGCATCTACACGAGTTGTGCCGGCCGCGTTTACGCGAATTTGTTCGCCCACCCCAGGTGCAGGCGGTTTCTCCGAAAAATGCGTCACCCCTTGGCTGTCGACCCAGCGAAAGACATTCGCTGACCAAGAGATCGGTGCTGCAAATAAAAAAGTGCCCGCAAAGGCTGAAATCAGTAACTTGTTCACTGAAACCCCACCTCGAAAAGTTGAACGTCCTCGCCCCAAATGCTTTGAAGAGGCCCGAAAATCGTAAGCGCCCTGCGTATCGCAATTCGTGGTACTACAAGCATAGACCCCAATAGACAATCGCGGCAAAAAACTCCCCGCCCACCCCGTCACAAACCCGCACCATTGCTCAGTTTGCCGATCGTTTCGGTATTGACAAAAGCGCAATTCCTGTCAACATATTCAGCTCACAAACGTGGGTACAGGACAAACAGAAAACCCTGTTCGCCTGTGCAAGAGCGAAGCTACTGCCTAACGCAGCTGATCACTGCGGCAACCCCGTCCCCAGCTTGTAAACCCACACGCATCCAAAGTGCGCGTGGCAGACAAAGACCGAATCTAGCACTTTGCCTGCTCAAGCCTGCTCCAGCCCACCAGTCGTGCGCTAACGGCATCGACCGTAACAGCGCATGCAAACGGGTCACCTGTAAGCACACGCCGAACCGCAATCTTCCGGCCCAGAATGGATAAAGCCGGCGTGGAACCAATAGAGGTAAACAAGAGTGGAATTACTATCTGGCGCAGAAATGGTAGTACGCGCATTGCGCGATGAAGGGGTTAAAACCATGTTTGGTTACCCAGGCGGCGCGGTACTACATATTTACGACGCGCTTTTTCAGCAAAAAGACATCACGCACATTCTCGTGCGGCACGAACAAGCGGCGGCCCACATGGCAGACGGCTATGCGCGCGCATCTGGAAAGCCAGGCGTTGTGCTGGTTACATCCGGTCCCGGAGCCACGAATACCGTAACCGGTATTGCCACTGCGTATATGGATTCGATCCCGATGATCATCGTCACGGGACAGGTTCGCTCAGACTGGATCGGTAACGATGCCTTCCAAGAAACCGACATCCTCGGTGTCAGTCGGCCGATCGTCAAGCACTCCATTATGGTGCGCGACGCCCGCGAAATTCCCGCAGCAATCCGCAAGGCGTTCTACATTGCTACAACAGGGCGCCCTGGCCCCGTACTGATAGATATTCCGAAGGACTGCACCAGCCCATTGGAAAAATTCGAGTACCCCGCGCCCGCAAAAGTCAAAATGCGTTCTTATAACGTAGTAACGCGCGGCCACCCTGGTCAGATTAAAAAAGCAGTTGACCTGCTTGTGCAGGCCAAGCGCCCGATTTTCTATACAGGCGGCGGCGTAATTTTGGGCGGCGCAGCACAGGCCCTTACTCAGCTTGTACGGCAGCTCGGCGCCCCTATTACTAACACCTTGATGGGGTTGGGTGGCTTTCCGGGCGACGATCGCCAGTTCCTTGGCATGCCGGGAATGCACGGTACCTACGAAGCCAACATGGCGATGCACCACTCCGACGTTATCGTTGCAGTCGGCGCCCGCTTTGATGACCGCGTTACCAACAACACAGCCAAATTTTGCCCTAACGCCAAGATTATCCACATTGACGTCGACCCAGCGTCGATCTCAAAAAACGTTCCCGTAGATATACCGATTGTCGGCCCTTGCGAGCAGGTGCTTGCCGAGATGCTGGATATTGTCAAGAAAGATGAAGTTTGTCTTGACAAAGAAGCGTTGGATGCGTGGTGGAAACAAATTAATGCGTGGCGTGCGTATCACGGCTTGAGGTACAGCAAGGACGAAAGCATCCTTAAACCACAGCAAGTAATTGAAGCGCTCTATCGCGTCACAAAAGGCGATGCCATTGTCACCTCTGACGTAGGCCAACACCAAATGTTCGCGGCGCAATTCTATAAATTCCGCCGCCCCTATCAATGGGTCAATTCTGGTGGACTCGGCACGATGGGGTTTGGTCTCCCTGCCGCGATGGGCTGTGCGGTCGCTCATCCCGACGCGACGGTCGCCTGTGTTACAGGCGAAGGCTCCATCCAGATGAATATTCAGGAATTGGCGACCTGCCTACAGTACCGATTCCCGATCAAGATCATCACCCTGAACAACCAGTCGCTAGGCATGGTGCGTCAGTGGCAAGACATGCAATATCACGGCCGCCACTCAAGTTCAACCTACGAAGAATCATTGCCAGACTTCGTAAAACTTGCCGAAGCCTACGGGCATGTCGGCATTCGGGTCACCAATCCCGCAGATCTCGATAGCGCGATGGAAGAAGCTTTCAGTCTCAAAGATCAGTTAGTGTTTATGGACATCAACGTCGATCCTACTGAACACGTCTACCCAATGCAAATTGGTGAAGGCTCAATGCGCGATATGTGGTTGAACAAAACGGAGCGTACCTGATCATGCGTAGAATTATTTCAATACTGCTAGAAAACGAACCGGGTGCGCTCTCAAGGGTGGTCGGCTTATTTTCACAGCGGGGCTACAACATCGAAACGCTCACCGTCGCTCCAACAAACGATCCAACCCTTTCCCGCCTGACTCTAACCACCCAAGGCGGCGACCGCGTAATTGAGCAAATTACCAAGCAACTCAATAAATTGGTGGAAGTTGTAAAGCTAGTGGATCTTTCCGAAGGCCCGCACATTGAGCGCGAGCTCATGCTGGTGAAAGTGAAGGCCACTGGCGCCCAACGCGCCGAAATAAAGCGCTCTGCTGATATATTTCGCGGCCAGATCGTCGATGTCACCAGCTCGGTATACACTGTGCAGCTTGCTGGCACCACAGATAAACTGGACGCATTCATTGAGGCGATTGGCGACGCGTCCATACTAGAAGTGGTGCGCACCGGCGTATCGGGCCTGGCGCGCGGAGACAAGACGCTCTCTCTTTAGTTACCCTATCGGGTTGTTTAAAGAGATTTTTAGTTAAAATTACGGCAAGCCAACCAATTGCCGGCATTTGGGCGCTTCCAGTGCCGGATATATTCACTCGAATCACCGCTCAACTACGAAAAATCAGGGGAACACAATGCAAGCGTTTTACGATAAAGATTGCGATCTTTCCATCATTCAAAGCATGAAGGTCGCAATTATCGGCTATGGCTCACAAGGTCACGCCCATGCCAACAACCTGCGCGATTCTGGCGTAGAAGTTGCGGTCGGCCTTCGTGCGGGCTCCGCCTCTGCCAAAAAAGCACAAGCTGCGGGTCTCACAGTTAAGACTGTCGAAGAAGCCGCAAAATGGGCTGATCTTGTCATGATCTTGGCACCTGATGAGCACCAAGCCAAACTGTACAACGAACAGCTTGCTCCGAACCTAAAAGACGGTGCGACCATCGCGTTCGCGCACGGGTTCAACATTCACTTCAAACTGATTGAGCCGACTTCTGACAAAGACATCATCATGATTGCGCCAAAAGGCCCCGGCCACACCGTGCGCGGGACTTACTTGGAAGGCGGTGGCGTACCGTCGCTGATCGCGGTCTACCAAAACGCAACAGGTCGTGCTCGTGAAATCGCCCTGTCCTACGCTTCCGCCAATGGCGGTGGTCGTGCAGGCATTTTGGAAACCAACTTCCGTGAAGAAACCGAAACCGACCTATTCGGCGAACAAGCGGTTCTGTGCGGAGGCGCTGCTGCTCTAGTTCAAGCGGGCTTCGAAGTGTTAGTGGAAGCTGGTTACGCACCAGAAATGGCTTACTTCGAGTGCTTGCACGAACTCAAGCTAATTGTCGACCTGATGTATCAAGGTGGCATTGCTGATATGCGCTACTCCATTTCCAACACGGCAGAATATGGCGACTATACGCGCGGCCCGCGCGTGATTACCGATGCGACCAAAGTGGAAATGCGAAAAATCCTCAAAGAAATCCAGACCGGCGAGTATGCCCGCGAGTTCGTTTTGGAGAACCTTGCAGGCGCCGCCACGCTAAAAGCGAAGCGCCGCATTTCCGAAGAGCATTTAATCGAAGAAGTTGGCGGAAAGCTGCGCGCAATGATGCCGTGGATTCAAGCGAAAAAGTTGGTAGACCGCAGCAAGAACTAAGTAGCCGCCCCTTGTCGGGCGTGGTGAGAACGCTCGGGCGGGCGCTCAGAGCCTTGCGTAGCTGGGCCACTCAAAACACCAAGCGTAGTGATCTACGCTTGGTGTTTTTGTTTGTGCAAAATGCGCTAGACTGCTGACCACTTAAGGTGCTCAATAGCGAAGCGAAATCACGTTACCTTCCATTCACACAATCGGCTACCCTCAATACGGATGGGGAAACTAATCATGCAAGACTCTGAAAAAAAACCAGATGGTTCAATCCTGCACTCGGATTCCACAGATCTAGATCAAGAAACGTCAGGAGTGGTTTTTGAAGTAGTAGAGAAAGAATTCCACGAAGGCAAGCGGGTGCGACGCAGAGGAGTGTATCTTCTTCCAAACCTCTTTACGACAGGCGCGCTATTTTCTGCGTTTTACGCAATTATTTACGCGATGAACGGTAGGTTTGAGCTCGCCGCAATTGCGATATTCGTGTCCATGATATTTGACGGTTTGGATGGTCGCGTTGCGCGATTAACAAACACTCAGAGCGAATTCGGCGCGCAGTACGATAGCCTTGCAGATTGTATTTCTTTCGGTGTTGCACCCGCACTCGTGTCTTACGCGTGGGCGCTTTCGAGCCTCGGAAAGATTGGCTGGACCATTGGCTTTATCTACTTGGCGTGCGCCGCGCTCCGTTTGGCGCGGTTTAATGTACAGCTTGATACGGCCGATAAGCGATATTTTACAGGGCTTCCTAGTCCATCCGCAGCAGCCGTAGTGGCGGGCATGGTTTGGCTGGGGGTCGACCAAGGGATTGCTGGGGCGGATATCGCGTGGGTTGCGGCACTTCTTACCGGTTTTTCAGCCGTTATGATGGTAAGCAATGTGAAGTACAATTCATTCAAACAGCTTGATTTCAAAGGCCGTGTTCCATTTGTGGCGATCCCTGTGGTGGTCCTCGCTACGGCAATCATCGCTGTCTACCCCTCGGGGTTCTTGCTGGCCCTGTTTCTCCTGTATGCGATCTCCGGGCCCGTACTACATTTTTGGCGCAAAGATGCGCTCGCGCCGTAACAAGGCCAATAAAATTTTGCCTGTGTTGGCGGGGATTCGATGCGCTGCGAGGGCGTGGGGCTCTAGTGTGTGCAGACGTTTAGCGATGGCCTTGAATTAAGTTCGGCATGGGACTATTATTGCCTGCTGCGAACCACTCTTGCAAAACCAACGGGTGCGCTAAGGCATCGGTTGGAATGCGTAGTAGTTGGGAGGTGAAAACGAAAGAGTTCTGAAGCGGAAAAGCTTCAAAATAAAACGTTGACACCATCGTGAATTCAGATAGAATGAGCGCCTCTTCCGGTGAGGAAGAAAGCAAAAGCCAAGCAAAACAAGCGCTTAGCGTGAAATAGTTTTGGCTGGCATCAGGCGAAAAAGTTCTTTAACAATTCGAATTGACAGTAATGCGTGTGGGTATTTGTGCTGAAGGTATAGAGATATATCGGCAAGTACAAAGACCTCGAAAAGAGATTTGAGTACGAGCCAAGTCGCAAGACGAAAGAGATTGAACTGAAGAGTTTGATCATGGCTCAGATTGAACGCTGGCGGCAGGCCTAACACATGCAAGTCGAGCGGTAACAGGCCTTCGGGTGCTGACGAGCGGCGGACGGGTGAGGATAGCGCAGGAATCTGCCTTGTAGTGGGGGATAGTCCAGAGAAATTTGGGGTAATACCGCATAATCCCTGAGGGGTAAAGTGGGGGACCGTAAGGCCTCACGCTACAAGAGGAGCCTGCGTCGGATTAGCTAGTTGGTGGGGTAAGGGCCTACCAAGGCGACGATCCGTAGCTGGTCTGAGAGGATGATCAGCCACACTGGGACTGAGACACGGCCCAGACTCCTACGGGAGGCAGCAGTGGGGAATATTGGACAATGGGCGAAAGCCTGATCCAGCCATGCCGCGTGTGTGAAGAAGGCCTTCGGGTTGTAAAGCACTTTAAGCGGGGAGGAACGGGTATTCGTGAATATCGGATACTTTTGACGTTACCCGCAGAATAAGCACCGGCAAACTCCGTGCCAGCAGCCGCGGTAATACGGAGGGTGCGAGCGTTAATCGGAATTACTGGGCGTAAAGCGCACGTAGGCGGTCATGTACGTGGGATGTGAAATCCCCGGGCTTAACCTGGGACTTGCATACCAGACTGCATGGCTAGAGTATGAGAGAGGGTGGTGGAATTTCCGGTGTAGCGGTGAAATGCGTAGAGATCGGAAGGAACATCAGTGGCGAAGGCGGCCACCTGGCTTAATACTGACGCTGAGGAGCGAAAGCGTGGGGATCAAACAGGATTAGATACCCTGGTAGTCCACGCTGTAAACGATGAGAACTAGCCGTTGGATTCCTTGAGGATTTAGTGGCGCAGCTAACGCGATAAGTTCTCCGCCTGGGGAGTACGGCCGCAAGGTTAAAACTCAAATGAATTGACGGGGGCCCGCACAAGCGGTGGAGTATGTGGTTTAATTCGACGCAACGCGAAAAACCTTACCAGGCCTTGACATCCATGGGATCTTGCAGAGATGCGGGAGTGCCTTCGGGAACCATGAGACAGGTGCTGCATGGCTGTCGTCAGCTCGTGTCGTGAGATGTTGGGTTAAGTCCCGTAACGAGCGCAACCCTTATCCTTAGTTGCCAGCACGTAAAGGTGGGAACTCTAAGGAGACTGCCGGTGACAAACCGGAGGAAGGCGGGGATGACGTCAAGTCATCATGGCCCTTACGGCCTGGGCTACACACGTACTACAATGGTCGGTACAGAGGGCTGCGAGACCGCGAGGTTTAGCCAATCCCTTAAAGCCGGTCGTAGTCCGGATTGCAGTCTGCAACTCGACTGCATGAAGTCGGAATCGCTAGTAATCGCAGATCAGCATGCTGCGGTGAATACGTTCCCGGGCCTTGTACACACCGCCCGTCACACCATGGGAGTCTGTTGCACCAGAAGCCGGTAGTCTAACCGAAAGGGGGGCGCCGTCCACGGTGTGGCCGATGACTGGGGTGAAGTCGTAACAAGGTAGCCGTAGGGGAACCTGCGGCTGGATCACCTCCTTAAATAAAGCCTGAAAGCGCAAGTACTCACACTCATTACTGTTAAAACGAATTGTCAGCTTGGGCTGAGACTCAGGTTGTAAGGCATTGGGTCTGTAGCTCAGCTGGTTAGAGCGCACCCCTGATAAGGGTGAGGTCGGCCGTTCAAGTCGGCCCAGACCCACCAGTGTTTTGGAGAATGGGGCCATAGCTCAGCTGGGAGAGCGCCTGCTTTGCACGCAGGAGGTCAGGAGTTCGATCCTCCTTGGCTCCACCAGATTGGGGGTTTGGAAGGAAGTGTATCGGAAGGAAGTGTAAAGGCAAAAGGTGTAAGGTAAAAGGGTTAGAAAATAGAACCAAGCTTTCGATGTTTTTTTGAGAAAGAGATTTTGAAGAAACGGCGTTAAGAAAGAGAGTTTGTTTCTAGTTTTTTAGCTGGAACCACAGGAAGCCCCTGTGAGTGTTCTTTAACAGGTAGGATAATGAGAAGAGCTTGCAATCATTGCATTCGAAAGGATGTAGGGGATTGCAAGAGTAAAGAGTTAAAGATCAAGCGATCTTGGATCTGAACAAAGGCGATAGAGATAGCAAGTTTGCGAAGACATGCCCTTTTTTAGGGTTATATGGTCAAGCGACTAAGCGCATACGGCGGATGCCTTGGCAGTCAGAGGCGATGAAGGACGTGGTAACCTGCGAAAAGCTTCGGTAAGCCGGTACACAGGCGATGACCCGAAGATGTCCGAATGGGGGAACCCACCTGGTGTGAGCCAGGTATCACATGCTGAATACATAGGTATGTGAAGCAAACCCGGGGAACTGAAACATCTAAGTACCCGGAGGAAAAGAAATCAACCGAGATTCCCTGAGTAGCGGCGAGCGAAAGGGGAGCAGCCCTTAAGTTTTACCTAAGTTAGTGGAACGCTCTGGAAAGTGCGATCACAGAGGGTGAAAATCCCGTACACGAAAATGTAGGTAGAATGAAAACGAGTAGGTCGGCCCACGTGAAAGGCTGATTGAAGATGGGGGGACCATCCTCCAAGGCTAAATACTCCTGACTGACCGATAGTGAACCAGTACCGTGAGGGAAAGGCGAAAAGAACCCCGGAGAGGGGAGTGAAATAGAACCTGAAACCGTATGCGTACAAGCAGTAGGAGCCCCCTTGTGGGGTGACTGCGTACCTTTTGTATAATGGGTCAGCGAGTTACTTTCAGTGGCGAGGTTAACCGACTAGGGGAGCCGTAGCGAAAGCGAGTCTTAAAAGGGCGACTAGTCGCTGGAAGTAGACCCGAAACCGAGCGATCTACCCATGAGCAGGGTGAAGGTGAGGTAACACTTACTGGAGGCCCGAACCGACTCCCGTTGAAAAGGTAGCGGATGACTTGTGGGTAGGAGTGAAAGGCTAATCAAGCTCGGAGATAGCTGGTTCTCCTCGAAAGCTATTTAGGTAGCGCCTCATGTATCATTCTCGGGGGTAGAGCACTGTTTCGGCTAGGGGCCTGTCAAGGGCTACCAACCCGATGCAAACTCCGAATACCGAGAAATGCGAGCATGGGAGACAGACGGCGGGTGCTAACGTTCGTCGTCAAGAGGGAAACAACCCAGACCGCCAGCTAAGGTCCCAAAATTCCGGTTAAGTGGTAAACGATGTGGGAAGGCATAGACAGCTAGGAGGTTGGCTTAGAAGCAGCCATCCTTTAAAGAAAGCGTAATAGCTCACTAGTCGAGTCGGCCTGCGCGGAAGATATGGCGGGGCTCAAACCGGATACCGAAGCTGCGGATTCATACGATGTATGAGTGGTAGAGGAGCGTTCTGTAAGCCGTTGAAGGTGTGTTGAGAAGCATGCTGGAGGTATCAGAAGTGCGAATGCTGACATGAGTAACGATAAAACGGGTGAAAAACCCGTTCGCCGAAAGACCAAGGTTTCCTGCGCAACGCTAATCGGCGCAGGGTAAGTCGGCCCCTAAGGCGAGACCGAAAGGTGTAGTTGATGGGAAATCGGTTAATATTCCGATACCGGCTATTGCTGCGATGGAGAGACGGAGAAGGCTAGGTGTACCGGGCGATGGTTGTCCCGGGGAAAGTAGGTAGGCAGAGGGCTTAGGCAAATCCGGGTCCTTAATGCCGAGACACGAGACCACGACCTCTTTGAGGTTGGAAGTCACTGACGCCACGCTTCCAGGAAATATCTTCTAAGCTTCAGGCAGTAGCTGACCGTACCCAAAACCGACACAGGTGGTCAGGTAGAAGATACCAAGGCGCTTGAGAGAACTCGGGTGAAGGAACTAGGCAAAATGGCACCGTAACTTCGGGAGAAGGTGCGCTCTTGCGGGTGAAATTTTTACAATGTAAGCCTGTGGGAGTCTCAGTAAACTGGCCGCTGCGACTGTTTATTAAAAACATAGCACTCTGCAAACACGAAAGTGGACGTATAGGGTGTGACGCCTGCCCGGTGCCGGAAGGTTAATTGATGGGGTCAGCGTAAGCGAAGCTCTTGATCGAAGCCCCGGTAAACGGCGGCCGTAACTATAACGGTCCTAAGGTAGCGAAATTCCTTGTCGGGTAAGTTCCGACCTGCACGAATGGCGTAACGATGGCGGCGCTGTCTCCACCCGAGACTCAGTGAAATTGAAATCGCTGTGAAGATGCAGCGTACCCGCGGCAAGACGGAAAGACCCCGTGAACCTTTACTATAGCTTCACATTGAACTCTGAACCTGTCTGTGTAGGATAGGTGGGAGGCTTTGAAGCCGGGACGCAAGTTCCGGTGGAGCCAACCTTGAAATACCACCCTGGTATGTTTGGGGTTCTAACCTTGGCCCATGATCTGGGTTAGGGACATTGTGTGGTGGGTAGTTTGACTGGGGCGGTCTCCTCCCAAAGAGTAACGGAGGAGCACGAAGGTGCGCTCAGCGCGGTCGGACATCGCGCACAGAGTGTAAAGGCAAAAGCGCGCTTAACTGCGAGACCCACAAGTCGAGCAGGTACGAAAGTAGGTCTTAGTGATCCGGTGGTTCTGAATGGAAGGGCCATCGCTCAACGGATAAAAGGTACTCCGGGGATAACAGGCTGATACCGCCCAAGAGTTCATATCGACGGCGGTGTTTGGCACCTCGATGTCGGCTCATCTCATCCTGGGGCTGTAGTCGGTCCCAAGGGTATGGCTGTTCGCCATTTAAAGAGGTACGCGAGCTGGGTTTAGAACGTCGTGAGACAGTTCGGTCCCTATCTGCCGTGGGCGTTGGAGATTTGAGAGGAGCTGCTCCTAGTACGAGAGGACCGGAGTGGACGAACCTCTGGTGTTCGGGTTGTCACGCCAGTGGCATTGCCCGGTAGCTATGTTCGGACGGGATAACCGCTGAAAGCATCTAAGCGGGAAGCCTCCCTCAAGATGAGATCTCCCTGAGGCTTTAAGCCTCCTGAAGGGCCCTTATAGACCATGAGGTTGATAGGTCAGGTGTGTAAGCGCTGTGAGGCGTTGAGCTAACTGATACTAATTGCCCGTGAGGCTTGACCATATAACCCTAAGCGAGGTTGTGTGCATTCAGGCCTGCTACGAAATTGCCTTTAGAGCAAGGCGCTTGATCGACTCGATCTTCTCATCTTACCGAATTCGGGTGTAGAAGTTTCCTTCGGGAGACGCGATACACCCAACCGTTTGCCTGACGACTATAGAGCAGTGGCCCCACCTGATCCCATCCCGAACTCAGAAGTGAAACGCTGCATCGCCGATGGTAGTGTGGGGTCTCCCCATGTGAGAGTAGGACATTGTCAGGTCCTTATTGAAAACGCCTCAGTCTCTTGGACTGGGGCGTTTTTTTTGCGCCGAGGTTCTTGAAAAACGCGCGGGCAACGCGGAAACATGCACTTTCTCTGAAGTAGTCTACACTGAGGAGGTTCATTGTTATCACGGCCCAACTTGATGAAAAGCATCGTTTGTTTGGTGATTTTAAATTTGGCAGCACCGAGTTTTGTGCACCTGTCGGTCTACAAGCCATCCGCCCCCTTGCGGGGCGCGGGGGAAGCTCTAGAAGCCGGCAAGGAGGGTGCAAAGAGGCTGGTGTTGCTAGATGAGCAAAAGGCATTGTACCGCACCCTAAGCGAGTCGCCTGCTGGCATGCGCCAGCTAGCTTCAGCACGTGCGACTGTAGGCCAAGAGGGTTATCTATCGGAAGCGTGCTATAAGCTGGGCCCATTTTCTGATGGCGCATTGATGCGCTCCGTGCAGCTTGCGCTTGATGATCGAAATGCGGAATGGCGCCAAATTGGTGCGAGCTCAATGCTGACCGATCGTGACGCGCAGGGCACTAAAGGGCGTTATGCTGACCAAAAAAAGGGAGATGGCGATCTAGAAAAACTGTCTGTGCCGGATCTGCAGCGGGAACAGTGGCTTCTACTAAAGGATGGCGGACGCCCTCGCGAAGGTCGGCTGGCTCGTATGGCGAGTCTGAATATGACAAATCAAGCGATAATTTCATGCAAAATATTTGCACAAAGCGAAATAATCCCTTAACATTCGCGGCTCGCGCATTAGGCGTGCTGGCGTAGCTCAGTTGGTAGAGCAGCTGACTTGTAATCAGCCGGTCGGGGGTTCGACTCCTCTCGCCAGCTCCAAAATGTCGTGGTGTAAGTAGAAATTCGATTGACATAATCGGGTTTTCGCACCAGAATTGCGCGCTCTCGGAGGGGTTCCCGAGCGGCCAAAGGGATCAGACTGTAAATCTGACGGCTCTGCCTTCGAAGGTTCGAATCCTTCCCCCTCCACCAAATTATCCGTAAAGAGCGCGGCTCGGCGAGTTTCGCCTAACGATGCGCGGGCATGGTTCAATGGTAGAACCTCAGCCTTCCAAGCTGATGGTGCGGGTTCGATTCCCGCTGCCCGCTCCAAAGGCCAATTTAAGCTCATATAGCTCAGTAGGTAGAGCACTTCCTTGGTAAGGAAGAGGTCACCGGTTCGAATCCGGTTATGAGCTCCATTTTTTAGAGTGCTGGGTCAAGATGTGTCCGGCGCGTTTCGTTTGTTTGATTGTCAATGCCGGAGACAGGTGAGATGGCTAAGGAAAAATTTGAGCGGAACAAACCGCACGTAAACGTCGGCACGATTGGCCACGTTGACCATGGTAAAACCACCTTGACCGCTGCGCTGACGATTGTCTGCTCAGAAGTGTGGGGTGGCGAGCGCAAAGGTTATGATCAAATTGACAACGCACCAGAAGAAAAGGCGCGAGGGATTACGATCAATACTTCGCACGTTGAGTATTCTTCGGGGGCGCGTCACTATGCGCACGTGGACTGCCCAGGGCACGCGGATTATGTGAAGAACATGATCACGGGCGCTGCACAGATGGACGGCGCGATTTTGGTATGTTCTGCTGCAGATGGCCCAATGCCACAAACGCGCGAGCACATCCTGTTGGCCCGCCAAGTGGGTGTGCCTTACATCGTTGTGTTTTTGAATAAAGCGGATATGGTAGATGACGCTGAGTTGCTTGAGCTTGTAGAGATGGAGGTTCGAGATCTGCTGAATACGTACGACTTCCCAGGCGATGATACACCTATTATTACCGGCTCCGCGTTGATGGCGGTTGAAGGTCGCGATGATAAGGGGATGGGGCGGACTGCCGTACAAAAGTTGGTGGAGACCCTTGATTCCTACATCCCGGAGCCTGTGCGCGCGATTGATCAGCCCTTCCTGCTTCCAATCGAAGACGTGTTTTCGATTTCGGGCCGTGGTACGGTAGTGACTGGCCGTGTTGAGCGTGGGATTGTGAAAGTCGGCGAGGAAGTAGAGATTGTCGGCATTCGTGATACTGTCAAAACGACGGTTACCGGCGTAGAAATGTTCCGTAAGCTGCTGGATGAAGGGCGAGCTGGGGACAACGTAGGTGTATTGCTGCGTGGCACTAAGCGGGAAGACGTAGAGCGTGGGCAAGTGCTTGCAAAGCCCAACTCCATTAAGCCGCATTCGCATTTTGAATCGGAAGTGTATGTTCTAAGTAAGGAAGAAGGTGGTCGTCATACTCCGTTCTTTAAAGGCTATCGCCCGCAGTTCTATTTCCGTACCACGGACGTAACGGGCTCCGTCGAATTGCCGGAAGGCGTTGAGATGGTAATGCCCGGCGACAACATTAAAATGGTTGTGACTCTTATTGCCCCGATTGCGATGCAAGAAGGTCTTCGCTTTGCAATTCGTGAAGGCGGCCGTACCGTGGGCGCAGGCGTGGTCGCAAAAGTAATTGCTTAAATGCTGTGATGTTCTAGAAGGGCTGGCCTTGAAAAGACCGGCCCGAAATAGGCTAGTAGCTCAATTGGCAGAGCACCGGTCTCCAAAACCGGGGGTTGGGGGTTCGATTCCCTCCTGGCCTGCCACATTATTGTGTGCAGAGAATGAAGTTTAAAAAGGGTGGTCACTGTGGAACCGAGCGCTAGCAAGGAGAGAAATTCTGCTCTTGACGCAGTCAAGATCGTTATTTCTATTGTTCTCGTTTCTGTCGCGATAGTAGGAAATTCTCTTTTTGAATCAGAGCCGTTCTTATATCGATTGGGCGGAGTTATCGTGCTCATCGGGGCAGGCGTTTTGCTCGCCCTATCTACGTCGCGTGGCTTGCAGTTCCGAACGCTTGTTAAGGATTCTCGCGTAGAGCTAAAGCGAGTTGTCTGGCCGACCAAGCAGGAGACTTGGAGTACTTCGGCGATCGTGCTGGTAGTTGTTGTGGTCTCGGCGCTAATTTTGTGGGGCATAGATTATCTTCTGGGTTCTTCAGTTTCCTTTTTGATGGGTTAGCCGCTTTCTGCCAGGAGGTAGGGTATGGCAAAACGCTGGTATGTTGTCCATGCGTATTCTGGTTTTGAGAAGCAGGTAAAGCGTTCGTTAGAAGAGCGAGTGAAGCGCTTTGGGTTAGAAGACAAGTTTGGTGAGGTTCTGGTACCCACTGAAGAGGTTGTTGAAATTCGGGGCGGCCAAAAGAGGAAAAGCGAAAGAAAATTTTTTCCTGGCTACGTCCTTGTACAAATGGAGATGGATGAAGAATCATGGTATCTCGTTAAAGAATGTCCAAAAGTTATGGGTTTTATTGGCGGGACGCTAGATAAGCCTGCACCGATTTCGGACGTCGAGGCCAATGCAATTTTGCGTCGGGTTGAAGATGGCGTTGAAAAACCGAAGCCAAAGACCCTGTTCGAACCTGGTGAAGTCGTTCGCGTAATTGACGGTCCGTTTGCAGATTTTAATGGCGTTGTTGAAGAAGTTAATTATGAGAAGAGCCGCTTGCAAGTTGCGGTTCTTATATTTGGCCGTTCCACTCCAGTAGAACTTGAGTTTGGCCAGGTTGAGAAAACTTGAAGTATTCAAAGCAGTTAGCGCATAAATCGTAAGGGTTGGGTAAGGTAAATTTTTAACCCGGAAGCCAGTCCCGATTTGAAGTACTCGCGGCTAGTTGTCGCGTTTTTGGCAGATTTTTTGTGGTGAGACAACAGGGGAGCTAGTGCACCTAGCGTTTGCACCCGAGGAGATACAATGGCAAAGAAAATAACAGCATATATAAAACTGCAGGTTAAGGCCTGTCAAGCAAACCCATCGCCGCCGGTAGGCCCTGCTCTCGGTCAGCATGGCGTAAATATCATGGAATTTTGCAAGCAGTTTAATGCGCAAACTCAGGGTGTTGAGCCCGGTCTCCCTATACCTGTTGTGATTACAGTTTACAGCGATCGCAGCTTCACCTTTATTATGAAGACGCCTCCTGCGGCAATTCTTCTAAAAAAGGCTGCAGGCATTAAATCGGGCAGTGCAGTGCCGAATAAAAACAAAGTCGGCAAAGTAACGCGCGCCCAGCTTGAGGCGATTGCAACTACGAAGATGCCTGATCTCACGGCAGCTTCTATGGATGCAGCGGTAAACACGATTGCTGGTTCTGCACGCAGCATGGGGCTGGAGGTCGAGGGATAATCATGGCTAAGCAAACTAAGCGTCAGAAGGCGATTGCAGAGAAAGTTCTTCCAGGAAAAACGTATACCGTTGTCGAAGCTGCGGGGCTTCTTGCTGAGCTGTCTCGGGTTAAATTCAAGGAGTCCATCGATATCTCAGTAAATTTGGGTGTTGATCCGCGCAAATCAGATCAGGTTGTACGTGGTGCGAGCGTTCTGCCAAATGGAACGGGAAAATCCGTGCGCGTTGCAGTCTTTGCGCAAGGGGCCAATGCTGACCTAGCGCGTGCGGCTGGTGCGGAATTGGTCGGTATGGATGACCTTGCTGATGAAATTCAGAAGGGCATTATTAATTTTGACGTTGCGATTGCGTCGCCGGATGCTATGCGTGTTGTTGGGCGTTTGGGTCAGATTTTAGGGCCGCGTGGGCTCATGCCAAACCCAAAGGTAGGCACCGTGACTACTGATGTGGCGCTGGCTGTGAAGAACGCGAAGGCTGGTCAAGTACGGTATCGAACTGATAAGGCAGGAATTATTCACTGCATCGTTGGTCAGGTCGGCTTCACTACAGAGGCAATTAAGCAAAACGTTGACACACTGTTAGCGGATCTGCGGAAAATGAAGCCAGCTACATCGAAAGGCAGTTATGTACGAAAAGTGACGCTTTCCTCCACGATGGGACCAGGGCTTGTTATAGATCTTTCGACCTTAGAGAGCTGATGCTCGCTAGGTCTAAATGGCTTTGTTGTTTCCGGTATTAGTGTTCCGGGGCGTCAAAGACCGCAGGTGCTCGAACGAGCTTAATTTCCTGCGTAGACGCGGTGTCAATGATTCAGTTTTCCTGGGTCCGTGCTCCGCAAATCCGTCGAGAGACGGCATCTACTAAGGTAGAAAACGTTAGGAGGTTTTCGGTGGCTCTAAGGCTAGAAGATAAAAAGGTTATCGTTGCTGAAGTCAACGAGGCTGCTTCGAATGCTTTGTCTGCTGTAATCGCTGACTATCGTGGGTTAACAGTTTCTCAGATGACGAAGTTGCGTCGGGCAGCGCGTGAACAGAAAGTTTTCGTGCAAGTCGTTCGCAACACGTTAGCCAAAGTTGCGGTAAGGGGGACAGAATTCGAGTGCTTGTCGGATTCGTTAGTTGGACCTACCATATTGGCATTTTCTATGGAAGATCCAGGCGCAGCTGCGAGGTTGCTAAAGGATTATTCCAAGGAATTTGAGAAACTGAAAGTCAAAGGGCTTGCAGTTGGTGGCGTAGCTTATCCGGCTACCGAAATTGACAGGCTTGCGAACCTACCCACTCGTCAGCAAGCGCTTGGAATTTTGGCAGGTGTTCTGCAGGCTCCGATTTCGAAGTTTGCACGTACTATTAACGAAGTACCCACCAAGATTGCGCGCGTGATTGCAGCTGTGAAAGATCAGAAGGCAGCGTAAAGGCGAACCGTAAGTTAATTATTTCTGGAGAATTTGAAAATGGCACTATCAAAAGACGACATTCTGAACGCAATTGCTGAAATGTCGGTAATGGATCTCGTTGAGCTGATTTCCGCAATCGAAGATAAGTTTGGTGTTACCGCAGCTGCGCCCGTGGCAATTGCTGCGGGTCCAGCTGCAGCGGCCGCGCCAGTAGAAGAGCAAACCGAATTTAACGTTATTATGACTAGCTTCGGCGAAAACAAAGTCAACGTTATTAAGGTGATTCGTGCGATTACTGGCCTCGGACTGAAAGAAGCGAAGGATATGGTGGAAGGTGTTCCTGCCACTGTTAAAGAGGGCATCAGCAAGAAAGACGCCGATGATCTCAAGAAGCAACTTGAAGAGGCCGGCGCTAAGGTCGATATCAAGTAATTGGCGCGGTTTTGCGAGAACTCTTGCTTCGGCCAGAGTCGGGGCTGGTGGTGAAACCACCGGCCCTTTTCCGTTTCCCAACGCACCTAAACGCCGGAGCCTCTCAGCGCTCGCGATCACGTTATGTTGCAGATAAGATTCTGGGGCCTAAAGCGTCCTTTGGCGACCCCCTAAAACAGCATTCTAGATGCTGGTCACCGCATATAATTTGAGGAATTCAGATGGCATATTCTTTTACTGAAAAGAAGCGGATTCGGAAAGCCTTTGGTCAGATCAATGACGCAATGGATGTTCCTTACCTCCTCGCCATTCAACTGGACTCGTACAGGAAGTTCCTGCAGTTGGATAAACTTGCCGCGGGTCGCGGAGACGATGGCCTGCAGGCAGCGTTCAAATCAGTTTTTCCGATCACCAGTTATTCTGGCAGCGCAGCGCTCGAGTTTGTGGAATATGTTTTAGGTGAGCCAGCATTTGATGTAAAGGAGTGCCAACTTCGTGGTGCCACCTATTCCGCGCCTTTGCGGGTTAAGCTCCGTTTGATTATCTACGATAAGGATTCCCCGAGTAAGGCAATTAAGGATATTAAGGAGCAAGAAGTCTATATGGGGGAGATCCCCTTAATGACGGATACAGGGACATTCGTGATTAACGGCACGGAGCGAGTGATCGTTTCTCAGTTGCATCGTTCCCCGGGCGTTTTTTTTGATCACGATCGTGGAAAGACGCATTCTTCAGGCAAGTTGCTTTATTCCGCGCGGATAATTCCGTACCGCGGATCTTGGCTAGACTTTGAGTTTGATCCTAAAGATTTGGTTTATGTTCGAATTGACCGGAGGCGCAAGCTTCCCGCGACTGTATTGTTGCGTGCATTGGGCTATGAGTCTGAGCAGATTCTAGAATTGTTCTTTGATACAAATAAGGTTCTTGTTGAAAGCGGCGAGTTTAAACTTGAATTAATCCCAGAGCGCTTAAGGGGCGAGACCGCACTTTTCGACATAAAGGCTGGTGATACTGTTGTTGTCGAATCCGGCAGACGCATAACCGCAAGACATATTCGACAGCTGGAGAAGGCAGAACTGCGGTCCTTGTTGGTTCCGAAGGAATATCTCGTTGGTAAAGTGCTTGCCAAAGGCGTTATAGATCGATCTACAGGAGAAGTCATAGCACCCTGTAATGCCGAGGTCACAGATGAATTGCTTGATAAGCTTGTCGGCCTCAGTGTGACTTCGTTCGAGACACTTTACACGAATGAACTTGACCGAGGGCCGTTTCTTTCTGACACATTGCGCACTGATCAAACCACTAGCGCTCTCGAAGCTCTGGTCGAAATTTATCGAATGATGCGCCCTGGAGAACCGCCTACGAAGGATGCGGCGGAGGGTCTGTTTAAAAATCTGTTCTTCTCGGCCGAGCGCTATGATTTGTCTGCAGTGGGCAGGATGAAATTCAATCGCCGCCTAGGTCGAAAGGAGACGACGGGCGAAGGAACCTTAAGTAGAGAAGACATAGTTGCTGTATTAAAGACGCTCGTTGCCATCCGTAATGGTCAGGGTGTTGTTGACGATATCGACCATTTAGGCAACCGCCGTGTGCGTTCTGTCGGTGAGATGGCCGAAAATCAGTTTCGTGTGGGGCTAGTTCGCGTCGAGCGCGCTGTCAAGGAGCGTTTAAGCCTTGCGGAGAGTGAAGGTTTGATGCCGCAGGATTTGATCAATGCAAAGCCAGTAGCTGCAGCGATTAAGGAGTTTTTCGGGTCTAGTCAGCTGTCGCAGTTTATGGATCAGAACAACCCGCTATCTGAGATTACACATAAGCGCAGGGTTTCTGCGCTTGGGCCTGGCGGGCTCACGCGGGAGAGGGCGGGCTTTGAGGTGCGGGACGTTCATCCCACGCATTATGGCCGTTTGTGCCCCATCGAAACGCCGGAAGGGCCAAACATTGGGTTAATTAACTCACTTGCAGCGTTTGCTAGGGCAAATGACTACGGATTTTTGGAAAGCCCTTATAGAAAGGTGACGAACGGCAGAGCAACCGATGAGGTTGTTTTCCTCTCGGCTATTGAAGAATCCGAGTATATGGTTGCGCAAGCCAGCGCAGAATTAGATGAGGAAGGGAATCTCGTCGAGGATTTAGTGCCGGTTCGCCACAAGAACGAGTTCACCGTTACGACTACAGAGAATGTAGAGTATATGGACGTATCGCCACGCCAGGTCGTTTCGGTTGCAGCGTCCTTGATCCCGTTCCTTGAGCACGACGACGCGAACCGAGCACTGATGGGCTCGAACATGCAGCGTCAAGCGGTGCCGACTTTACGCTCGGAGAAACCGCTTGTAGGAACAGGCATGGAAGGCACGGTAGCGCGGGATTCAGGCGTTTGTGTCGTGGCAAAACGTGGTGGGTTAATTGACCGCGTAGATGCTTCTCGGATTGTTGTTCGCGTGAATGAGGATGAAATTACCGATGGCGAGGCCGGCGTAGATATCTACAGCCTTACGAAGTTCACTCGTTCAAACCAGAATACCTGTATAAACCAGAAACCACTCGTTCATGTCGGAGATAGAGTCGCTCGTAACGATATTCTCGCTGACGGACCTTCGGTGGATATCGGTGAGCTTGCGCTTGGTCAAAACATGCGCGTCGCATTTATGCCGTGGAATGGCTACAACTTCGAAGACTCCATTATGCTTTCGGAGCGGGTCGTTCAAGAGGATCGGTTTACGACGATTCATATCCAAGAGCTCACTTGCGTGGCTCGCGATACGAAGCTTGGGCCTGAAGAAATAACCGCCGACATTCCTAACGTCAGCGAATCCGCTTTAGCAAAACTTGACGAGGCGGGCGTCGTACACATCGGCGCGGAAGTCGCGGCTGGCGATATTCTCGTTGGCAAAGTTACTCCCAAGGGCGAGACCCAGCTTACGCCAGAGGAAAAATTGCTTCGCGCGATCTTTGGTGAAAAGGCGTCGGACGTTAAAGACACTTCCCTTCGTGTCCCGTCGGGTACATCTGGCACGGTGATTGACGTTCAAGTGTTCACGCGTGATGGGGTCGAGAAGGATCAGCGAGCACTGCAAATTGAAAATGCAGAGATCGAAAAGTATCGGAAAGATCTCAATGACGAATTTCGGATCATCCAGATTGCTACTGTACAGCGCCTCAAAAAGGCGTTATTGGATAGGCGCGTAAATGGGGGAGCGGGCTTCAAGCGAGGCGACTCCCTGACCCAAGAGTTGCTCGAAGGGTTGGACAACAGCGCTTTGTTCGAGCTAAGGCTCGCCGATGAAGACGCTGCTGAGTCTCTTGAGAAAGCTAAAGCCTATTTGGATGAAGTGCGCTCTGAGCAAGAGCGCAAGCTTGCGAATAAGAAACGGAAAATCACTACGGGTGACGATCTCGCTCACGGTGTTTTAAAGATCGTCAAGGTGTATCTTGCGATAAAGCGCCGCGTTCAACCTGGCGACAAGATGGCAGGCCGACATGGCAATAAGGGCGTGGTTTCGGTAATTATGCCTATCGAGGACATGCCACACGATGAGAATGGGGTTGCTGTAGACGTCGTGCTTAACCCGTTGGGCGTACCTTCTCGAATGAACGTTGGACAGATTCTTGAAACTCACCTTGGGCTTGCTGCTCGTGGCTTAGGGGAGCGCATCAACCGGATGCTTGAAGAACAGCGCGAGATCTTTGAGATCCGAGAGTTCTTGGATCGTGTTTACAACGGTGATAAGCAAACCCGTGTAAACCTTAAGAGCCTTACCGATGACGAGGTGCGGACGCTCGCGACGAATTTGCGAGCAGGTGTGCCGATGGCAACATTGGTATTTGACGGTGCGAAGGAGCAAGAAATTAAAGAGATGTTGCGTCTCGCAGGTCAGCCAGAAAGCGGCCAAATGGATTTGTTTGATGGCCGTACGGGCGAGAAGTTTAATTGCAAGGTTACCGTCGGATACATGTACATGCTTAAGCTCAATCACTTGGTGGATGACAAAATGCATGCGCGTTCCACGGGTTCGTATAGCCTTGTGACTCAGCAGCCGTTGGGTGGTAAAGCGCAGTTTGGTGGTCAACGTTTTGGTGAGATGGAAGTCTGGGCGCTCGAAGCATACGGTGCGGCCTACACGCTCCAAGAGATGCTCACGATTAAGTCAGATGACGTAAACGGAAGAACTCGGGTTTATAAGAATATCGTTGATGGCGATCACCGTATGGAGCCAGGAATGCCAGAATCGTTTAACGTGCTAGTAAAGGAAATTCGCTCGCTGGGAATTGATATTGAACTTGAGCAGGATTGATGTAAATCGCTAAGCCTGACCACCATCCCAGAGTTTCTTTTGGAGAACCGAAAGTGAAAGATTTACTCAATTTGATCAAGCAGCCAGGTCAAGAAACAGAGTTCGACAAGATCCGTATTGGCCTTGCGTCGCCAGAGATGGTTAGGTCGTGGTCTTTTGGTGAAGTTAAAAAGCCAGAGACTATTAACTATCGGACTTTTAAGCCAGAGCGAGATGGGCTTTTTTGCGCACGGATATTTGGCCCTATTAAGGACTACGAATGCCTTTGCGGAAAGTATAAACGGCTGAAGCACCGTGGGGTCATTTGTGAAAAATGTGGAGTAGAGGTTACGCTCGCGAAGGTGCGTCGTGATCGAATGGGGCATATTGAGCTTGCTAGTCCGGTCGCACACATTTGGTTCTTGAAGTCACTTCCTTCGCGTATCGGCATGTTGTTAGATATGACTCTGCGCGATATTGAGCGTGTGCTCTATTTCGAGTCGTTCGTTGTGGTTGAGCCGGGGACCACTACGCTTGAACGCGGACAGATTATGTCTGATGAGCAATACTATGAGGCGCTTGAGCAATTTGGCGACGAGTTCGAGGCGATGATGGGTGCAGAGGCGATCCATCGGCTGCTGACCGATATGGATTTGGATCTTGAGATCAAGCAACTCCGGGAAGAGCTGCCGTCTGTTACTTCGGAAACAAAGATTAAAAAGATTACAAAGCGATTAAAGCTCATGGAATCGTTTGTCGATTCAGGGAACAAACCTGAATGGATGATTCTTACCGTGCTTCCCGTTCTCCCACCCGATCTTCGACCGCTTGTTCCTCTTGATGGCGGTCGCTTCGCAACGTCCGATCTCAACGACCTCTATCGAAGAGTAATAAACCGTAATAATCGTCTCAAGCGCTTATTAGACCTGAATGCGCCAGACATCATTGTGCGCAACGAAAAGAGGATGTTGCAAGAGGCAGTTGATGCGCTGTTAGATAATGGACGTCGCGGTCGGGCCATTACAGGAAGCAACAAGCGCCCGCTGAAATCACTCGCGGATATGATTAAAGGAAAGCAGGGCCGTTTTCGGCAAAACCTGCTCGGAAAGCGCGTCGATTATTCTGGCCGTTCGGTAATCGTGGTTGGCCCAACTCTGAAGCTTCACCAGTGCGGGTTGCCTAAGAAGATGGCTCTTGAGCTATTCAAACCGTTCATTTTTGCGAAATTGGAGACACGTGGGCTAGCAACAACCATCAAGGCCGCGAAGAAGATGGTAGAGCGCGAGACGCCGGACGTATGGGACATACTCGCAGAGGTAATTCGTGAGCATCCTGTGCTACTGAATCGTGCGCCGACCTTGCACAGATTGGGCATACAGGCATTTGAACCGACGCTGATTGAAGGTAAGGCAATCCAACTGCACCCGTTGGTTTGTGTTGCTTATAACGCCGATTTTGACGGTGACCAAATGGCAGTGCACGTCCCGCTTACTCTGGAAGCCCAGCTCGAAGCGCGCGCGTTAATGATGTCTACTAACAACATTCTTTCTCCAGCGAACGGTGAGCCGATCATTTTGCCGACGCAGGATGTAATCTTGGGGCTGTACTTTATCTCCCGCGAAAAGATTAACGCACCGGGTGAGGGTATGTGCTTTTCGGACACGGCAGAGGTTCATCGTGCACTGCTGAACAAGGTGATCACCGTACACACGCGGATCAAAGTACGCCTAAAGGAATGGATAAAACTTGAAGATGGCACTATTGCGGAGCGGGTGTTTGTTGCGAGTACCACTGCCGGTCGGTGCTTGATCTGGGATATCGTGCCCAAGGGATTGCCGTTCGAAGTGGTGGACAAGCCGATGACAAAGAAGGCGGTCTCTTACCTGATCAACATTTGTTATCGGCGCCTCGGTCTGAAAGCGACGGTGATCTTCGCAGACCAATTGATGTACCTAGGCTTCCATCAGGCGACGCTTTCTGGGTCTTCAATTGGCATCGATGACATGGTGATACCGCAAGCCAAAGCGCGGATTATTTCTGAAGCAGAAGACGAGGTCCGCGAGATTGAGGATCAGTTTGCCTCAGGCTTGGTAACGCAGGGTGAGCGATATAATAAAGTTATCGACATTTGGTCCCGAACTAATGACTTAGTTTCTAAAGCAATGATGGAAGTTTTGTCTAAGGAGACCGTTGAAGATAAGTCTGGCAAACAAGTAGACCAAAAGTCCTTTAACTCCATCTTTATTATGGCGGACTCCGGAGCGCGTGGCTCGCAAGCGCAGATTCGCCAGCTTGCTGGAATGCGTGGTTTGATGGCGAAGCCCGACGGGTCGATTATTGAACAGCCAATTACCGCAAATTTCCGTGAAGGATTGAACGTACTTCAGTATTTTATTTCTACTCACGGTGCACGCAAGGGGCTTGCCGATACAGCACTCAAGACTGCGAACTCCGGATACCTGACGCGTCGGCTTGTAGACGTTGCCCAGGATCTAGTCGTAAATGAAGATGATTGTGGAACGAAGCGCGGTTTGATGATGACTCCGATTATTGAAGGTGGAGACGTTGTTGAACCTTTGGGTGAGCGCGTGCTTGGACGTGTAGTCGCTGTTGATGTGCTTAAGCCGGGAACAGACGAGGTCGTAGTTCCTGCGGGCACTATGATTGACGAACGCTGGGTCGAGCAGTTCGAATTACTCGGCGTTGATGAAGTCCTATGTCGGTCGCCCATTAGCTGTGAGACTCGTTACGGTGTGTGCCGTAAGTGTTATGGACGTGACTTGGCCCGCGGCCACCTCGTTAACATTGGTGAAGCTGTTGGGGTAATTGCCGCGCAATCCATTGGGGAGCCTGGTACGCAGCTTACGATGAGGACGTTCCACATTGGTGGCGCGGCTTCGCGGAGTTCTGCGGTAAGTAATGTTCAGGTTAAGAGTGAAGGTACGATCAGGCTTCACAATTTCAAACATGTACGGCAGCAATCTGGCAAGCTCGTTTCCGTGACGCGCTCTGGAGAATTGGCGATTGCAGATGCGCGTGGACGTGAGCGTGAACGCTATAAGCTACCGTATGGTGCCGTCATCTCTGTGGGCGAAGGTGATCGCGTGCAGGCAGGCCAAGTTGTTGCAGTCTGGGATCCCCATACCCACCCAATCATCACTGAAGTTGCTGGATACGTGTCTTTTGGTGACTTTGAGGAAGGTATCTCCGTTAAGCATCAAACGGATGATTTGACGGGCTTATCTAATTACGAAGTTATTGATCCCAAGGAGCGCCCAATCTCTGGAAAGGACAAGCGTCCGATTGTCCGCCTTTTGGATGAGAAAGGTAAGCAGATTAGTATGCCGGGTGGCGATACCCCCGTTCAATACTTTTTACCGGCAGGCTCTATCGTTCAGCTTACCGACGGTGCGAAGTTGGATATGGGTGATGTAATTGCACGTATTCCGCAGGAGAGCTCCAAGACGCGTGACATAACGGGCGGCTTACCGCGCGTGGCTGATCTCTTTGAGGCTCGGAAACCTAAAGAGTCGTCTATTCTCGCTGAGAAGAGTGGTGCCATTAGTTTTGGGAAGGAAACAAAAGGTAAGGTTCGTTTGATCATTACACCGGATGATGGAGGTGAGCCGTACGAAGAGCTGATTCCCAAGTGGCGGCAGGTCAACGTTTTCGAAGGTGAGAAGGTAAATAAAGGAGAGGTTATATCTGACGGTCCTTCAAATCCGCATGATATTTTGCGACTGAAGGGAGTGAATGCAGTCGCAAACTACATTATTAATGAAGTGCAGGACGTGTATCGACTGCAAGGCGTTAAAATTAACGATAAGCATATCGAAGTAATTGTTCGGCAGATGCTGCGTAGGGTTGAGGTAACAGATTCCAACGATTCTGAATTCATTCGAGGAGAGCAGGTCGAATTGTCTCGCGTGCTTGATGGGAATGACCTCCTCGATAAGCAGAGCAAGTTCCCTGCACGTTACGACCGAGTCCTGATGGGAATCACGAAGGCATCCCTCTCAACAGAATCATTTATTTCCGCGGCATCGTTCCAAGAAACTACGCGCGTTTTGACTGAGGCTGCAGTGACTGGAAAGATGGATGACCTGCGTGGGCTGAAAGAGAATGTTGTTGTTGGCCGCTTAATTCCTGCTGGGACGGGCTTCGCGCATCACGCAGATCGCAGGCGCCGCCGCCAGCTAGAAACTGACGGGCCGAAGCCGCTTCAGTTCTCTGAGGTTGAGAGTAGATTGAGTGAGGCTCTGAACTCGCCAAGCGAGTAGTTAAGAGTCCCAGTTGAGGACTAACTTGACTGGCTCTTAAACACTCTTTAGAATGCTGCGTCCCGTTTGACGGGGCGTGGCGATCGCCAAAAACGTTATCAATGGAGTTTCACTACATGGCAACTGTAAACCAGTTGGTTCGCAAGCCGCGTAGCCCTAAGGTCGAAAAGAGCGACGTTCCTGCTTTGCAGGGGTGCCCTCAACGACGTGGGGTTTGCACTCGCGTATACACAACTACACCGAAAAAGCCTAACTCGGCGCTAAGAAAGGTCGCGCGCGTTCGTTTGACCAATGGTTATGAAGTAACTACTTATATTGGCGGCGAAGGGCACAACCTCCAAGAGCACTCTGTAATTCTTATTCGCGGCGGCCGCGTGAAGGATCTGCCGGGTGTTCGGTATCACACAGTGAGAGGAACGCTTGATACGGCTGGCGTAAATAATCGTAAGCAAGCGCGGTCGAAATACGGTACGAAACGCGGCAAGAAAAGTAAATAATGTCGTGAACTTAGTAATTAAAATTGCTCGCTAGATTAGCGAGTGCCAGTAAGGCCAAGCTCAATCCAATGTCTTGGATTACCTGAATTGCGAGAATAGAGAAATGCCTAGAAGAAGAGTCGTCGCGAAACGCGAAATACTTCCTGATCCAAAATTCGGGAGCCAAATTCTTGCGAAGTTCATCAATCATGTAATGGTTGATGGAAAGAAGTCTGTCGCAGAGCGAATTGTGTATGGTGCGCTTGATAAAATTTCTGAGCGAACAAAGAAAGATCCTGTAGAAGCGTTTGAGAAGGCGCTAGAAACCCTGCGCCCTGTTGTTGAGGTTAAGTCTCGCCGAGTCGGTGGGGCAACCTATCAAGTCCCTGTTGAAGTACGACCGGGTCGCCGTACTGCGTTGGCGATGCGGTGGTTGGTAGACTCCGCTAGGAAGCGTGGTGAGAAATCAATGCCGCTTCGATTGGCGGGTGAAATTATGGACGCAGCGGAAGGCAAGGGAGCGGCGATTAAGAAGCGTGAAGACGTGCATCGCATGGCTGAAGCCAATAAGGCGTTCTCTCATTACCGTTTCTAATCCAAACCCTTAATTTTGGCGTAGAAGCGCTCGTTGATTGGGGCTGCTAGAACTGTGAGAAAAACTCCGCTAGAACGCTATAGGAATATAGGCATTTGCGCGCATGTTGATGCCGGCAAAACTACCACTTCTGAGCGTATCCTCTTTTACACGGGCGTCTCGCATAAGCTGGGCGAAGTCCATAACGGCACCGCCGTTATGGACTGGATGGAACAGGAGCAGGAACGAGGTATTACGATCACCTCAGCGGCAACCACGTGTTTTTGGCGCGGAATGGATCGCACGCGAGAAGAGCATCGAATCAATATAATTGATACTCCGGGGCATGTTGATTTCACGATTGAGGTTGAACGTTCGCTGCGGGTTCTCGACGGCGCGATCGTCGTTTTTTGTGGCGCTGCGGGTGTAGAGCCGCAATCTGAGACTGTCTGGCGGCAGGCAGATAAATATCATGTGCCTAGGCTAGTATTTGTCAATAAGATGGATCGAACCGGTGCGGATTTTCTGCGTGTGGTTCGTCAAGTGCAATCAAGATTTAACAAGAAATGTGTGCCCATCCAATTGAACATTGGAGCGGAAGACGGCTTTGTCGGAGTCGTTGATCTTATTCTTATGAAGGGCGTAATCTGGTCGGATGAAGATCAAGGACTGAGTTACACTCACACTGAAATCCCCCCAGAATTATTGGATATTGCCCTTGCGTTGCGAGAAGATCTCGTCGCAACCGCGTCTGAAGCATCTGATGAGCTGACAGATAAGTATTTGAGTGGCGAAAGTCTAAGTGAGTCTGAAATTAAGGCTGGATTGCGTGCACGCGTTTTGAGAAATGAAGTTGTCCCAGCGCTTTGTGGTTCTGCGTTTAAAAACAAAGGTGTTCAGGCTGTTTTAGATGCGGTACTCGATTTCTTGCCCGCACCTGATGAAGTCGCATCTATTGCAGGCTTACAGGAAGATGGAGTTAGCTACGAGGAAAGGCGCTCTTCAGACGATGAACCGTTCGCGGCGCTAGCATTTAAGATCGCAACGGATCCTTTCGTCGGCAACCTAACTTTTATTAGGGTATATTCGGGCGTGCTCGCCAGTGGGGATGCCGTCTATAACCCGACCAAGCGAAAGCGCGAGCGCATCGGACGACTTCTTCAGATGCATGCAAACGCGAGGCAGGATGTCAAAGAAGTGCGCGCGGGAGACATTGCGGCGGCTGTTGGGCTAAAGGATGTTACTACGGGCGAAACGCTTTGTGACGTGGCGCGTCCGATTGTCCTAGAAAGGATGGATTTTCCCGAGCCCGTGATCTCTGTTGCCGTAGAGCCGAAATCTACAGCGGATCAAGACAAAATGGCGCTCGCGTTGCAGCGACTCGCCCAGGAAGACCCGTCTTTTCGCGTAAAAACTGATGAAGAAACAGGCCAAACAATTATCTCTGGGATGGGCGAGCTACACTTGGAGATCCTTGTGGATCGCATGCGCCGAGAATTTAAGGTCGACGCAAGTGTCGGGAAGCCGCAGGTTTCTTATAGGGAAACGATTCGTAAGGAAGTGGAAGTAGAAGGGAAATATATAAGGCAGACGGGAGGGCGAGGGCAGTATGGTCATGTTTGGCTCAAGCTAATCCCAATTGAGCCGGACGGCGAGTTTAAATTTTCCGAACAGATTGTTGGCGGTTCAGTACCTAAAGAATTTTTCGCGCCAATTGAGAAGGGGGTGCGCCAACAGCTTCAAAGTGGTGTTCTCGGCGGCTATCCGCTTGTTGGGTTGCAGGTCGTTCTGTTTGATGGGTCTTACCATGACGTGGACTCAAACGAAAATGCATTTAGAATGGCTGGTGCAATGGCTCTTCGGCAGGGCGTTGCGGATGCATCACCGATACTCCTCGAACCCATAATGAAGGTCGAGGTTGTAACGCCTGATGAGTACATGGGGGACGTCATGGGCGATCTTAATAGAAGGAGGGGGCTTGTGCAGGGGCTTGAGGATGGAGTTGCGGGGCGAATCATTCGCGCGGAGGTTCCCTTAGCCGAGATGTTTGGTTATGCAACGGACGTTCGTGGAATAAGCCAAGGGCGAGCAACCTTTTCTATGGAGTTTCTTAAGTACGCAGAGACTCCACAAGCTGTGGCCAACGCAGTGATTAAAAGAATTTAAATCCAATCGATCTATTCAAAGAGGTGCAAACAATGGCTAAGGAAAAATTTGAGCGGAACAAACCGCACGTAAACGTAGGCACGATTGGCCACGTAGACCATGGTAAAACCACCTTAACCGCTGCGCTGACGATTGTCTGCTCAGAAGTGTGGGGTGGCGAGCGCAAAGGTTATGATCAAATTGACAACGCACCAGAAGAAAAGGCGCGAGGGATTACGATCAACACTTCGCACGTTGAGTATTCTTCGGCTGCGCGTCACTATGCGCACGTGGATTGCCCAGGGCACGCGGATTATGTGAAGAACATGATCACGGGCGCTGCACAGATGGACGGCGCGATTTTGGTATGTTCTGCTGCAGATGGCCCAATGCCACAAACGCGCGAGCACATCCTGTTGGCCCGCCAAGTGGGTGTGCCTTACATCGTTGTGTTTTTGAATAAAGCGGATATGGTAGATGACGCTGAGTTGCTTGAGCTTGTAGAGATGGAGGTTCGAGATCTGCTGAATACGTACGACTTCCCAGGCGATGATACACCTATTATTACCGGCTCCGCGTTGATGGCGGTTGAAGGTCGCGATGATAAGGGGATGGGGCGGACTGCCGTACAAAAGTTGGTGGAGACCCTTGATTCCTACATCCCGGAGCCTGTGCGCGCGATTGATCAGCCCTTCCTGCTTCCAATCGAAGACGTGTTTTCGATTTCGGGCCGTGGTACGGTAGTGACTGGCCGTGTTGAGCGTGGGATTGTGAAAGTCGGCGAGGAAGTAGAGATTGTCGGCATTCGTGATACTGTCAAAACGACGGTTACCGGCGTAGAAATGTTCCGTAAGCTGCTGGATGAAGGGCGAGCTGGGGACAACGTAGGCGTATTGCTGCGTGGCACTAAGCGGGAAGACGTAGAGCGCGGACAAGTGCTTGCAAAGCCCAATTCCATCAAACCGCATTCGCATTTTGAATCGGAAGTATATGTTCTAAGCAAGGAAGAAGGGGGTCGCCATACCCCGTTTTTCAAAGGCTATCGTCCGCAGTTCTATTTCCGTACCACGGACGTAACGGGCTCCGTCGAATTGCCGGAAGGCGTTGAGATGGTAATGCCCGGCGACAATATTAAGATGGTGGTGACTCTGATTGCCCCGATTGCGATGCAAGAAGGCCTTCGGTTTGCAATTCGTGAAGGCGGCCGTACCGTAGGTGCAGGAGTGGTTGCGAAAGTAATTGCTTAAAAGGCTTGTCAAGCCTAAGAAGTAGTCGTAAAATGTGGCACCCTTGATGATGGGGTGCCATTTCAACAACCGAGGCATCGATCTCGGATCTAATGGAACACGTTAGTGTACTGCTCTAAAAATAAAGGGCGAGTACACCGATTTACTTTATTTAATTTTTGGCAGCAATTGGAGTTTGTCGGCGATGCAAAATCAGAAAATTCGCATCCGCTTGAAGGCGTTTGATCACAAACTGATAGATCAATCGGCTTCTGAAATCGTAGAGACTGCAAAGCGTACGGGCGCTCAAGTGCGTGGCCCGATTCCGCTTCCGACGCGCCAAGAGCGTTTTACGGTATTGATATCGCCGCACGTAAATAAAGATGCGCGCGATCAGTATGAAATAAGAACCCATAAAAGGTTGGTGGAAATCGTAGAGCCCACTGACAAAACTGTCGACGCTCTTATGAAGCTAAATTTGGCTGCAGGCGTAGATGTTCAGATCAGTTTGGGCTGATGTGGGTTTACGTAAATTTCCAGTGAGGCTTGATTGTATGGCGATCGGTTTGGTAGGGAAAAAATGTGGTATGACCCGCATTTTTAACGAAGATGGGAGTTCAACCTCGGTGACAGTAATTGAGGTTGATCCCAATCGCGTGACGTTGATAAAGAGTGTCGACCGTGATGGTTATTCCGCTGTGCAGGTGACGACAGGCGTGCGTAAGGCGAGCACGGTGAATAAAGCGGAAGCCGGTTTATTTTCTAAGGCTGGCGTAGAGGCCGGAAGTGGGTTGTGGGAGTTTCGGTTTCCCGATGATGCTGCCATTACTCTTTCGGTTGGGGATAGCGTTGGCGTGTCTATTTTTGAGGCTGGCCAGGCCGTTGATGTTACCGGAGTTTCCAAAGGGAAGGGATTTGCCGGCGTCGTGAAGCGTTGGAATTTTCGCACGCAAGATGCCACGCATGGTAACTCGTTGTCTCACCGCGCGCCAGGCTCGATTGGTCAGCGGCAGACTCCAGGGCGTGTTTTTAAGGGAAAAAAAATGTCTGGACATTTAGGGGATGCCCAAGTGACGGTTCAGAGCTTGCAGTTGGTTCGAGTGGATGTTGAAAGAAATCTTCTGCTCGTCAAGGGGGCGGTGCCTGGCGCCGCCGGAAATAATGTAATCGTGCGTCCGGCGCTGAAAGGTTAAGCCAAGGGAGAAAAGCAGATGAATCTGAATATTGCTTCCGGTGGCAGTGTTTCTGTGTCAGAGGTTGCGTTCGGTCGAGATTTTAATGAGGCGTTAGTGCATCAGGTTGTTACAGCGTTTATGGCTGGCAGCAGGCAGGGCACAAAAGGTCAGAAGACTCGCTCCGAGGTGAGTGGCGGGGGCAAAAAGCCTTGGAAACAGAAAGGTTCTGGGCGCGCGCGCGCGGGAACCATTCGTAGCCCAATTTGGCGGGGTGGTGGTAAGGTTTTCGCGGCATCTACGCGCGACCACTCGCAGAAAGTCAATAAGAAGATGTACCGTGGTGCGATGCAGTGCATCCTCTCAGAACTCATTAGGCAAGATCGCGTCGTGGTTGTAGATCAGTTTGCTATGGAGAATCCAAAGACGAAGGAGTTGATCCAGAAACTTAAGGGTCTAGGTTTAGATAGCGCCTTGATTGTTTCCGACTTTGTAGATGAGAACTTGTTTTTGTCCGCGCGCAATGTTGTAAACGTGGGCGTTTGCGATGTTGAAGCGATCGACCCTGTAAGTCTTATTGCTTTCGATAAGGTCGTAGTGACCGTGGGCGCGCTGCGCAAATTCGAGGAGATGTTGGGATGAACCAAGAGCGCATATTCAAAGTGTTAGTAGGTCCCCACGTCTCGGAGAAAGCCTCAGTAAGTGCCGATAAAAACAATTCCATTGTTTTTAAAGTTGCGCGGGATGCGACCAAGGTCGAAATCAAAACGGCAGTTGAAAAGTTGTGGGACGTGAAAGTCAAGGCAGTACGCACTGTCGTTATTAAAGGGAAGAGCAAAAAGTTCGGGCGCTTTCAGGGGCGTAGGCAGGACTGGAAAAAAGCGTACGTCGCCCTTCACGAGGGGTATGACGTAGATTTCCTCGGTGCGGAATAAGGGTGTAGACAATGGCCGTAATTAATTCGAAACCCACATCTGCGGGCCGCAGATTCGTGGTTAGCATAAGGACACCAGACCTACACAAGGGCGACCCGTATGCGCCGTTGGTAGAATCGAAAACACGGAAAGGTGGGCGGAACGCTGCTGGACGTATCACGACTCGTCACCAAGGGGGCGGGCACAAACAGCTGTATCGGCTGGTAGATTTTCGTCGTGATAAAGATGGAGTGCCTGCCATCGTAGAGCGTTTGGAATATGATCCAAACCGCACCGCGCATATTGCGCTATTAAAGTACCTCGATGGGGAACGTCGCTACATCATTGCGCCGAAGGGCGTGAAGGTTGGCGACAAGTTGCAGTCTGGCTCCGATGCGCCAATTAAAATTGGTAACGCGTTGCCGCTCAGAAATATCCCAATTGGATCCACGGTACATTGCGTAGAAATCAAGCCAGGCAAAGGAGCTCAGATTGCCCGCAGTGCAGGTGCAGGCGTCCAGATATTGGCGCGTGAAAGTGGCTATGTAACGCTGAGAATGCGGTCAGGCGAAGTTCGCAAAGTGCTTGCGGATGCGCGTGGCGTAATCGGTGAGGTAAGCAATTCGGAGCACAGCTTGAAGGTGTTTGGTAAGGCCGGTGCAAAACGTTGGAAGGGCGTTCGCCCAACGGTTCGCGGTATCGCAATGAACCCGGTAGACCACCCACATGGTGGGGGCGAAGGACGAACGAAGGGTGGGCGCCACCCTTGTACACCTTGGGGTGTACCGACCAAAGGCCATAAAACACGCAAAAATAAGCGCACGGATAATATGATTGTCCGCCGGCGCTCTTCCAAAGTGTAACGGTTTGAGAGGATTGAAACGTGCCACGTTCTCTAAAAAAAGGGCCATTTGTGGATCACCATCTACTCAAGAAGGTAGAGGCCGCGATGGACAATAGCGTTAAAAAGCCGATCAAGACTTGGTCGCGCCGCTCGATGATTCTTCCAGAAATGGTTGGTATGACAATGGCGATTTATAACGGTCGACAACACGTCCCAGTGTTCGTGACTGAGCACATGGTCGGCCACAAGCTTGGCGAATTCGCTGCGACCCGCACTTACCGTGGTCATGCCGCAGATAAAAAAGCGAAAAGGTGAGGTGCTTGTGATGGAAGTTGCAGCTAAATTGTTCAGCGCAAGAATATCTGCCCAGAAGGCACGCCTTGTGGCAGATCAGGTGCGCGGGAAACCCGTTGCGCAAGCGCTAAACGTACTTACGTTTAGTCCGAAGAAAGCGGCGCACCTCATTAAGAAGGTCGTTGAATCCGCAATTGCGAACGCCGAACACAACGAAGGTGCGGACGTAGACGAGCTCAAAATTTCTGCCATCTTCGTGGATGAGGGAATGTCTATGAAGCGCGTAAAGCCACGAGCGAAAGGGCGCGCTGACCGCATCGTGAAGCGTACCTGCCACATTACTGTTAAAGTTTCGGACAAGTAGGGAGTTCAAGATGGGTCAAAAGGTTCATCCAACCGGCATACGTTTGGGCATCGTCAAGAAACATTCCTCTACTTGGTATGCTAGCCCAAAAAACTTCGGTGATTATCTTTTAAAAGATATAAAGGTGCGTGAGTACCTATCCGAAAAATTGAAGGCAGCTTCAGTTAGCAGGATTGAAATCGAGCGGCCAGCGGAAAACGCTCGCATTACGATTAAGACGGCGCGGCCCGGCATTGTAATTGGCAAGAAAGGCGAAGATGTTGAGAAGCTGAGAAAAGAAGTTGCAAGCATCATGCAGGTTCCAGTCCACATCAATATTGAAGAAATTCGTAAGCCAGAACTAGATGCCAAGTTGGTTGCGGAAGGAATTGCTTCGCAGCTTGAGCGGCGCGTTATGTTTCGGCGTGCAATGAAGCGAGCGGTGCAGGGTACGATGCGCCTTGGTGCAAAAGGCATTAAGGTGCAGGTTTCTGGCAGGCTCGGTGGTGCGGAAATTGCGAGGACAGAATGGTATCGCGAAGGTCGAGTGCCGTTGCACACCTTGCGTGCGGATATTGATTACGCAACCGCACGTGCGGAAACAACCTATGGGTCCATCGGCGTAAAAGTGTGGATTTTCAAGGGTGAAGTTCTTGGTGGCGTCGAGCCCGTTGAAGACACTAAAGTTGCGCCCAAGCGGACGCGTGCGAATTAAGGGTTGCTGACATGTTACAGCCAAAACGAACGAAGTTCAGAAAACAGCATAAGGGCCGTAATCGGGGGCTGGCGCTTCGCGGCGCTAAGGTATCCTTCGGTACTGTTGGTTTGAAGGCGCTAGAGCGCGGCAGACTTACAGCTCGGCAGATTGAGGCAGCTCGGCGCGCAATGACGCGGCATATCAAGAGAGGCGGCAAGATTTGGATTCGAGTGTTTCCCGATAAGCCTATAACTGAAAAGCCACTTGAAGTGCGGATGGGAAGCGGAAAGGGGAATGTGGAATATTGGGTAGCTCTTATACAGCCAGGCAAAGTGCTCTACGAAATGGAAGGTGTGGCACCAGACGTTGCCAAAGAAGCGTTTGCTCTTGCTGCAGCAAAGTTACCGATTAAGACAGCTGTTGTTACGCGCACGGTGATGTAATGAAATCAAATGAACTGAGAGAAAAATCGGTAGATCAGCTGCAAGAGCAGTTGATTAAGCTGCTCAAAGAGCAGTTTGAATATCGAATGAAGCAAGCTACCGGGCAACTCGGCCAAACCCATGTTATTAAACGGGCTCGCAAGGACATTGCGCGGTTGAAAACGATTCTCGGCGAGAAGACGCGGGGTAGCCAGGTATGACTGAACAACAAACTACAGCGCGTACGGTCACTGGCCGTGTTGTTAGCGATAAGCGTGAAAAAACAATAACGGTCTTGATCGAACGCAAGGTCAAGCATCCAGTGTATGGCAAATACGTGAGACATAGCACGAAGTTGCATGCTCATGACGAAGACAACGCCTGTGCCATTGGTGATCTCGTTACAATCCAAGAATGCCGACCGATTTCTAAATCCAAGTTCTGGAATTTAGTAAAAATCGAGGAAAAGGCAAAGGGTTGAACCCGCGGGGTCGCCTAGGACATAAGTTTGGAGATAAACCATGATTCAGACCGAGACCACACTTGATGTGGCTGATAACAGCGGCGCGCGTCGCGTGCAGTGCATAAAGGTTCTGGGCGGCTCACATCGGCGCTATGCGAATGTTGGTGATGTGATTAAAGTTTCCGTAAAGGAAGCGAGCCCGAGAGGAAAAGTTAAGAAAGGTGATGTGCTGAATGCGGTCGTGGTTCGCACTCGCTCCGGCGTGCGTAGGAGCGACGGGTCGCTAATTCGTTTCGATGAGAACGCGGCCGTACTCCTTAATAATCAGAAGCAGCCGATCGGCACGCGTATTTTCGGGCCGGTTACTCGCGAGTTGCGTGGGGAGCAGTTCATGAAAATTATTTCTCTGGCGCCTGAAGTGCTCTAAAAACGGGAGTTGGATGATGCGTAAGATTAAGAATAACGATGAAGTCGTCGTTATAAGCGGAAAAGACAAGGGCAAACGAGGCAAAGTAAGTCGCGTGCTAGGTGAAAAGGTCCTTGTATCCGGCGTCAATATAGTAAAGAGACACCAAAAGCCTGTTCCGCAGCGCGGTACGCAGGGGGGTATTCTTGAGAAGGAGGCGCCAATTCACATTTCAAATGTGGCGATCTGGAACCCGAATACAAGCAAAGCGGATCGTGTTGGGTTTCGCGTGAATGGAGAAGGCGCAAAAGAGCGTTTCTTCAAGTCCACAAATGAAACCATCGTCACCAAGGTATAGGTTTAGGGGCCTGCAATGAGCGGTTTAAAAGAGTTTTACAAAGCCCAAGTTGTTGAAGATCTCAAGCAACAGTTTGGGTATAAAAGCGTAATGGAAGTCCCCCGGATTACCAAGATTACGCTAAACATGGGGGTTGGTGAGGCTTCCCAAGATCGTAAGGCGATAGAAGGTGCTGTTACTGACTTAACGGCGATTTCGGGTCAAAAGCCGGTTGTTACTAAGGCACGTAAGAGCATCGCAGGCTTCAAAATCCGTCAAGGTTGGCCGATTGGCGTCAAGGTTACCTTGCGGGGCGAGCGGATGTATGAATTTCTGGAGCGCTTAGTTGGCTTCGCTATCCCACGAGTGCGAGACTTTCGTGGGTTAAATCCGAAAGCGTTCGATGGCCGCGGGAATTACAGCATGGGTCTTCGAGAGCAAATCGTTTTTCCCGAGATTGATTACGATAAAATTGATAAAATTCGTGGTCTGGATATTACGATCACAACTACAGCGAAGACAGATGAAGAAGGGCGCGCGTTGCTTCGTTCATTCCGTTTTCCATTGAAATAGCTAGGAATTGGTCATGGCAAAAACTTCTATGGTGGAGCGCGAAAAGAAACGTGCGAAGGCCGTTGAGAAATTCGCAAAAAAAAGAGCTGAGCTTAAGGCGCTTATTTCCGGCCCAGCAACGTCAGATGAGGATCGTTGGGCCGCAATGATCGCGTTGCAGAAACTCCCACGCAATTCTGCAGCTGTGCGCGGGCACAATCGCTGTGGAGTTACGGGTCGACCACATGGCGTTTATCGGAAGTTCCGTCTCGGGCGAAATAAGCTTCGGGAACATGCGATGAATGGTGATGTTCCTGGGTTGGTTAAGGCCAGCTGGTAATATTGAGGAATTTAAAATGAGCATGCAAGACCCACTGGCCGACATGTTTACCCGTATACGCAACGGGCAAATGGCGAAAAAGGCAAGCGTAACGATGCCTTCGTCGAAACTTAAAGTTGCAATCGCTAGAATCCTAGTCGAAGAGGGTTACGTTGGCGGCTTCAATGTGCATGAAGGGGTCAAACCTGAACTCCAGATTGATCTTAAATATTATCAAGGGAAAGCTGTAATTGATTCCCTGCAAAGAGTGAGCCGCCCGGGGCTTCGGATTTATAAGGGCGCGGACAAGCTTCCTAAAGTTTTAGGCGGGCTAGGCGTTGCGATTGTTTCGACATCGCAAGGCCTCATGACTGATCGGGCCGCTCGTGCGGCCGGGGTTGGCGGCGAAGTCCTGTGCTTGATATCTTGAGATTAGGTGTATAAGCAAATGTCTAGAATTGCAAAGAACCCCATCGCCTTGCCGGCTGGTGTTAAGGCGGAGTGCTCTAGTGACCAGGTTCGTATTTCTGGCCCGCTCGGAGCGCTTGAGTTTAGATTTAATAGCGATGTTGCGGTTGCCGTAGATGGTAATGCACTTCGTATCACAGCGACCGAATCAGCAGAAAATAGCGCGATGTCTGGAACCACGCGTGCCATATTGAATAATATGGTCACTGGTGTGTCCAAAGGATTCGAGCGTAAGCTTGAGCTGGTTGGTGTCGGATATCGGGCCCAAGCAAAGGGGAATGTCGTCAGTTTGTCGCTCGGATTGTCTCATCCTCTGGATTACGAATTACCGGTTGGCGTTTCCGCTGCTACGCCTACTCAAACTGAGATCGTCCTGAAGTCGATTGATAAGCACCTTCTTGGACACGTCGCAGCGCAAATTCGGTCATTTAGGCCACCCGAGCCATACAAGGGCAAAGGTGTTCGCTACGCTGGTGAAGTAATTCGTCAGAAAGAAGCGAAGAAAAAATAATTTCGACGGAGTTTATTGGTATGAATGCAAAGAAAGTTGCGCGTGTCCGGAGAGCGAAGAAAACGCGCCTTCGCGTTCGCGAGCTTGGCCAAGTGCGGTTGGCGGTTCACAGAACCGGCCAGCACATTTATGCTCAGGTAATATCTGGGTGTGGCGGGAAGATTATTGCTGCAGCTTCGACGGTAGAGGCTGGTTTTGGGGCGCTAGGTAGCAATAAGCAAGCGGCTGCTAGTGTTGGAAAACTGATTGCCGAACGTGCTCGTGAGAAGGGAATTGAAAAGGTAGCGTTTGATCGCTCCGGATTTAAGTACCACGGCCGGATTCAGGCGCTTGCTGATGCTGCTCGCGAAAGCGGCCTCCAATTCTGAGGAATGTTACAGATGGCGAAGACCGATGAGAAGGCCGAAGGCTTTCAAGAGAAACTTGTCCAAGTAAACCGCGTTGCCAAAGTGGTAAAAGGCGGTCGAATTTTTGCCTTTACCGCGCTGACCGTTGTTGGGGATGGCAAGGGCAAAGTGGGATTTGGAAGAGGTAAGGCGCGCGAAGTCCCGCAAGCGATTCAAAAAGCACTTGAGTCAGCACGTAAGAATATGATTCGCGTTGAACTTAACGGTACGACTCTACAGCACCCTGTGCGCGCGCGTCACGGTGCTTCTGCAGTGTTTATGCAGCCAGCGTCTGAAGGCACCGGAGTCATTGCTGGTGGTGCAATGCGGGCAGTGCTAGAGGTGGCGGGTGTGCAAAACGTGTTGGCGAAGTGTTACGGTTCAACGAACCCGGTGAACGTTGTTCGCGCAACATACGAGGGCCTCAAGGCGATGAAATCTCCAGAAGACATCGCTGCCAAACGCGGTAAGACCGTTGAACAGATCCTAAGCTGAGGTGCCCTGTGAGCGATTTTGTTACGATTAGGTTGGTTAAAAGCACGAGTGGTCGTCTAAAGAAGCATCAAGGAACCGTAAAGGCGCTTGGGCTTCGTAGAATTGGACACTCGACACAGGTTAGGGACACGGTTGAAGTTCGGGGAATGATCAACAGTGTTTCCCATTTGGTAAAGGTTGAAGGGTGAAATAATGAAGTTGAATTCATTAGCGCCGGCGCCAGGTTCAAAGCCAGCAAAGAAGCGCCTCGGGCGTGGTATCGGAAGTGGTCTAGGCAAGACGAGCGGCAAGGGTCACAAAGGGCAGAAGGCACGTGCCGGTGGTGGAATAATGCCTGGCTTTGAGGGTGGTCAAATGCCGATCCAGCGCAGGCTTCCGAAATTCGGCTTTACCTCGCGTAAATCCTTAGAGAGCGCCGAAGTTCGGTTGTCTGAGCTGGCAAAAGTAGAAGGCGATGTGGTTTCAGTTGAGACTCTAAAGGCAGCCGGTGTCGTACGCAAGGATAAGCGTTTCGTGCGCATAATGGCTTCAGGGGCTGTTACCAAGCCGTTTACGGTGCGCGGCGTTTCTTTAAGCTCAGGCGCGAAGACTGCGATCGAAGCAGTAGGCGGAAAAGTCGAGGCGTAGGTTATGGCGAAAAATCTGCCTGCGAAAGCGCAAGGCGGGCCGACACAGGGTGTTTCTTCTGAGTTGATTGCCCGCATTAAGTTTTTGCTGCTTGCAATGGTAGTGTACCGAATAGGGGCTCATATTCCGGTTCCGGGGATTGACCCGGAGCAGCTGAAGCATATGTTTCAGCAACAGGCGGGCACAATCCTTAGCTTGTTCAATATGTTCTCCGGCGGTGCATTAGAAAGAATGAGCGTTATGGCGCTCGGAATCATGCCGTACATTTCGGCTTCTATTATCATGCAATTAATGCAGGCGGTTTCTCCCCAGCTTGAACAGCTTAAGAAGGAAGGCGAAGCGGGACGGCGGAAGATCTCCCAGTACACGCGCTACGGTACGCTTGGGCTCGGAGTGCTTCAGTCGTTCGGAATGAGCTTGGCGCTTCAGAGTCAAGGTGTCACCTTGGCGGTTGGGTTGGCTTGGATTCTCCCTGCCGTGCTCACGCTCACTACGGGAACAATGTTCTTAATGTGGTTGGGAGAGCAGATTACTGAGCGGGGAATCGGTAACGGTATCTCAATGATTATTTTTGCGGGTATCGTTGCGGGCCTTCCTCAGGCGATTGGTCAGTCCCTTGAGTCTGCTAGGCAAGGAGAGCTGAGCGAAATTTTGCTTGTCGCTCTCTTGGGAGTTGCGGTTCTCGTGGTTGCTGGTGTGGTCTTTATGGAGCGTGCGCAGCGCCGAATCACTATCCATCACGCCAGAAAGCAGCAAGGACGTGCTGTTTATCAAGCGCAGCAAAGCCACCTTCCGTTAAAGATCAACATGGCGGGCGTTATCCCACCTATTTTTGCGACGAGTATCTTGCTGTTTCCTGCAAGTCTCGGGCAATGGTTCGGCGAAACAGAGTATGCGTCTTGGCTGCAGGATGTTGCTAACGCGCTCAATCCGGGTCAGCCGTTGTATGTCATATTGTTTGCGGCGGCAAACGTGTTTTTCTGCTACTTCTATACGGCGATCATGTTTAACCCTAAGGATGTGGCGGAGAATCTTAAGAAGTCTGGTGCGCTTGTTCCAGGCATTCGCCCCGGAGAGCAAACTGCGCGGTATATTGACAGCGTACTTGGGAGGTTAACCTTCATTGGTTCGATTTACATTACGTTGGTTTGCCTTCTTCCGCTTATTTTGCAGGCGTTTGGGAATGTGCCGTTCTATCTGGGTGGTACGAGCCTCTTGATTGTTGTGGTTGTGGTGATGGATTTTATGTCTCAGGTACAATCCCACATGCTTTCTCATCAGTACGAACCATTGATGAAGAAAGCGAATCTCAAGGGCTATGGCTCTAGCGGCATTACTCGTTAAGATTTGGAGAAGAAAATGAAAGTTAGGACCTCGGTTAAAAAGTTGTGCAGGAATTGCCGCATTATACGTCGTGGCGGGGCTGTTCGAGTAATCTGCAGCGCTGAGCCTCGACACAAACAACGTCAAGGCTAGTTAGGCTGAGCGTATATTGTTTTTTACATTATATTCGGCTATGCTCTGCCCCCTTTAGTTTAGGGCAACTTGCCGAGACAAACCCGGAGTAAACTGAATGGCTCGTATAGCCGGCGTAAATATTCCAGATAACAAGCATGCTGTCATCTCTCTGACGTACATATATGGCGTTGGTCGGACAACTGCTCAGTCTATCTGTTCTGCAGTTGGGATTGATCCCGAGGTCAAGATAAAAGACTTGGCGGAAGCTAAGTTGGACGAGGTGCGCAATGAGGTCGCAAAATATACTACCGAAGGTGATTTGCGGCGCGAAATTTCAATGAGCATTAAGCGTTTGACGGATCTCGGGTGTTACCGTGGTCTTCGCCATCGCAGGGGCTTGCCTGTTCGCGGGCAGCGCACTAAGACCAACGCTCGCACCCGCAAAGGGCCGCGTAAGCAGATTCGCAAATAATTGAGGTGGTTGGGTAGATAAATGGCAAAGGCAAAGGCTGCGGCGCGCGTTCGCAAAAAAGTCAAAAAAACCGTTGTGGATGGTGTTGCCCACATCAACGCCTCTTTTAATAATACGATTGTCACTCTGACGGATCGCCAAGGGAACACCCTGAGTTGGGCGACCGCCGGCGGGTCAGGGTTTCGCGGCTCAAGAAAGAGCACGCCCTTTGCCGCGCAAGTTGCGTGTGAGAAGGCTTGCCAGCTCGCATCAGAGTATGGGTTAAAGAATGTGGATGTCATGGTGAAGGGGCCGGGGCCAGGGCGAGAGTCCGCCGTTCGAGCGCTACATTCCAGCGGCATAAAAGTTAACAGCATTACCGACGTCACGCCGATACCGCACAACGGTTGCCGGCCGCCCAAAAAGCGTCGCGTTTGAGGGGGGAATAGAAAATGGCACGTTATTTGGGCCCAAAATGTAAGCTTTCACGCCGCGAAGGTGTGGATCTTGGACTTAAGAGTGGCGTTAGAGCACATGAGAGCAAGTGTCGTTCTGAGAAGGCGCCAGGACAGCACGGCGAGCGGCGTGGTCGGTTGTCTGATTACGGCACGCAGTTGCGTGAGAAGCAGAAAGTAAGACGTATTTACGGAATCCTTGAGAAGCAATTTCGCGGATATTATGCGGAAGCGAGTCGGCGTAAAGGCTCAACGGGTGAAAACCTGCTCCAGTTGCTGGAATCCCGTTTGGATAACGTAGTGTTTCGCATGGGGTTTGGTGCAACTCGCGCCGAAGCAAGACAGCTTGTTAGCCATAAGGCAATTTTGATAAACGGAAAGACTGTGAACATTCCGTCTTATCAACTCGCTGCAGGGGATGTTGTTTCAGTTCGCGAAAAATCGAAGTCTCAGCTTCGGATCGGTGCCGCCCAAGAGCTTGCGGAACAACGGGGTTTCGCGGCGTGGATCGAAGTGGATACGAAAAAGAGGGAAGGTGTTTTTAAATCTGTTCCTGAACGCATTGATCTGCCGTCTGACATAAATGAAAACTTAATCGTTGAGCTTTACTCTAAATAAGTAAGAGCTTTGAGGTGGACACCGTATGCAGCGTTCTGTTTCAGAATTTCTAACACCAAAATCCATAGCGGTTCAGCAGGTTACTGCCACGCAGGCAAAGGTCACCTTGGAACCGTTAGAAAGGGGGTTTGGTCATACTCTAGGCAACGCTTTACGCAGAATATTGCTTTCAAGTATGCCAGGTGCGGCGATCGTTGAGGTTGAGATCGACGGTGTGCTTCACGAGTACAGCACGATTGAGGGTGTTCAGGAAGATGTGCTTGACGTGTTGTTGAATTTGAAAAACGTCGCAGTAAAGATGCAGGACCGGGACGAAGCATTCCTTAGTATCAGCAAGGAAGGTCCCGGTTTGGTGACTGCTGGTGATATAAAGTGTGATGCGAGCGTAGATATCGTCAACAAAGCGCACATTATCGCGAATTTGAGTGCCGGCACTAAGCTCAACATGCGAGTTAAGGTTGTGCGTGGAAGAGGATATTGCCCAGCTGAGGCGCAACTGGAGGCAGACGAGTCTAAAACTATCGGCCGCTTGATGCTGGATGCCTCTTTTAGCCCCGTACGGCGTGTAGCGTATGTTGTCGAGAATGCGCGTGTTGAGCAGCGAACCGATCTCGATAAACTGGTGATTGATCTAGAGACGAACGGAACGATTGATCCCGAGGAGGCGATACGGCGCGCGGCTACGATTTTGCAGCAGCAGCTTTCGATTTTTGTCGATTTGGAAAAGGAATCGCTTCCTGAGCCCGTTGAGGAGCGGGAGGAGATTGACCCCATTCTGTTGCGTCCGGTGGATGATCTTGAGTTGACCGTTCGTTCCGCCAATTGCCTCAAGGCGGAGAATGTATACTACATCGGCGACTTGGTTCAACGGACGGAAGTCGAGTTGCTCAAAACTCCGAATCTTGGAAAGAAATCACTTACCGAGATAAAAGACGTGCTCGCGTCCAAGGGGTTGTCATTGGGCATGAGGCTTGAAAACTGGCCGCCCGCAAGCCTCAAGGATGACGATAGAGTCCTTAAGAAACGTTAATTTCGCGCGGTTGCGAGGCCGCGCCAAGGTTAGGAAACCCTCATGCGACACGGTAAAAGTGGTAGAAAATTTAACATAAACAGCAGTCACCGCTCTGCGTTATTCCGTAATTTGGCAGTTGCTTTGATTTCGAACGAAGTGATTAAAACTACACTTCCAAAGGCGAAGGAGTTGCGGCGAGTTGCGGAGCCGTTGATCACTTTGGCAAAGGAAGATTCGGTTGCAAATCGCCGACTGGCTTTTTCCCGCACGCGCGATAAGGCTGCTGTTGGCAAACTCTTTACAGACCTTGGGCCGCGCTTTAAAGAGCGTCCAGGCGGTTATATTCGTATTTTGAAGTGTGGATACCGCGCTGGCGATAAGGCTCCAATGGCGTTGGTTGAGTTGGTCGATCGGCCTAGCGTTGATGAATCGTCCGAGAACGATTGATTTTCGCGAAATCGGCCGAGAAAATCGGTAGGTTAACAAAGCGGCACTGTTCAGTGCCGCTTTTTGTTTATTGAGCACTGCGTTTCCTAGACGGCTTTTTCTCCTTTTTTGGGTTTCGGATTCCCGCGTTGTGCTGGTCTATATGCCGTGCGAGGTAGATGCCGGTAGAATTTGTTTTTATTTGGATCAGATCTGCTGGCGATGCCTCGGCGATGATTTGGCCGCCGCCTTTTCCACCCTCGGGGCCCAAGTCGACAATCCAATCGGCGGTTTTAATTACGTCTAGGTTGTGTTCAATGATTACTATGGTGTTGCCCGATTCGCGTAAGCGCTGCAGAACTGCGAGCAGCTGCTTTATGTCGTGAAAGTGTAGGCCTGTGGTTGGCTCGTCTAGGATGTAAAGGCTCCTGCCTGTACTTCGCCGAGAAAGTTCCTTTGAAAGTTTTATTCGCTGCGCTTCGCCGCCGGAGAGTGTGGTGGCCGATTGACCTAAACGGACATAGGAGAGCCCCACGTCTACTAGCGTTTTTAGTTTTCTCGTCACGGTGGGGATGTTACTGAAGAATTCGTGCGCAACTTCGACGGTCATTTCTAGAACGTCGTGTATTGTTTTTCCTTTGTAGGAAATCTCCAAGGTTTCTCTGTTGTATCGCTGTCCTTTGCAAACGTCGCAGTGAACATACATGTCAGGGAGAAAGTGCATTTCGACCTTGATTAATCCGTCGCCTTGACAAGCCTCGCATCGCCCACCTTTTACGTTGAAGCTAAATCTTCCCGCTGTGTAGCCGCGAGACCGCGCTTCCGGCGTACTGGCGAACAGGTCGCGAATCGGTGCGAACAGGCCGGTATATGTGGCCGGGTTGCTTCGTGGCGTGCGCCCGATAGGCTGTTGGCTGATATCAATTACGCTATCAAAGTGTTCTAAGCCAGAAATTGCTTCGTAGGGCTCGGCGTGTGTGGTTGTTGCGCCATTGAGCGTTTGCGCTGCGATGGGATAGAGAGTCCCATTGATTAATGTAGACTTTCCGGATCCGGATACGCCTGTGATACAGGTAAGTAGTCCGACAGGGATGCGTAGCGTGACGTCTTTTAAGTTGTTCCCATTGGCGCCCGTGAGGACAATCATGCGCTCGGGGTTGGGGGCGAGGCTTTGAGTCGGGATTTCTATTTTTTCTTCGCCGCTTAGATAGCGACCTGTTAGCGATAGGGGCTGGTTTAGAATATCTTCTATCTTACCTTCTGCGACGACGTTTCCGCCGTGGACACCTGCACCGGCGCCCATGTCGATAATGTGGTCAGCACTTCGGATCGCATCTTCGTCGTGCTCAACCACAATAACGGTGTTGCCGAGGTCGCGCAGGCGTAAAAGTGATTTTAGCAAGCGGTCGTTGTCTCGTTGGTGGAGCCCAATGGATGGCTCGTCAAGAATGTAGAGGACGCCCACGAGGCCGGCGCCGATTTGACTCGCTAGGCGTATGCGTTGCGCTTCGCCTCCAGAAAGGGTTTCTGCGCGGCGGTTTAGGGTTAAGTAGCCTAAGCCGACGTTTGCCAAAAACTGTAGCCGTTCAATGACTTCCTTTAGGATTTTATCTGCGATTGCTTTCTTTTGGCCGGTGAAGTGCTGGGAGCTGAAGTGCTCAAGTGCATCTGTTACTGCAAAATTTACGATTGTCGGAAGGTTGTAGCTATTCACGTATACATTTCTGGCGGATAGGTTGAGCCGTGAGCCGTTGCAATCAGGGCAGTCGGTGGTGCTCATGTAGTGCGATAGTTCTTCGCGCACGGACTCGGATTCGGTTTCTTTGTAGCGGCGCTCAATGTTTGGGATGATTCCTTCGAACGCATGATGTCGGGTTACGAGGTCTCCGCGCTCGTTGCTATACCTAAATTGTATGCTCTCTGTTCCGCTGCCATGGAGTATGGTGGATTGGATCTTGGCTGACAGCTGGTTAAACGGCGTTGAAATATTGAACTGGTAGTGGCGTGATAGCGATATGAGCATTTGGTGATAAAAAAAATTCTTTTTGTCCCATCCGCGAATGGCGCCATTTTCGAGGGAGCTACTGGGAGCTGTGATAACACTTTTTTCGCTAATGTACTGACTTATTCCGAGACCGTCGCAGGTAGGGCATGCGCCGCTTGGGCTGTTAAATGAGAACAGGCGTGGTTCGAGTTCTCCTAAACTATAATTGCAGTGTGGGCATGAAAAGCTGGACGAAAATAGGCGCTCGGCGCCGGTGCCGTCCATTGTTGCAATAATTGCGATGCCGCCGCTGAGCTTGAGTGCGGTTTCAAATGACTCTGCGAGGCGCGTTTGTAGGCCATCTTTTACTTTGAAGCGATCGACAATTACTTCAATTGTGTGCTTTTTATTTTTGGATAAGCTGGGGGCTTCGTCTAGCTCGATCACTGCGCCGTCTATCCTAGCTCGAATAAACCCTTGTGCTTTTAGGTTTTCGAAAAGCTGTTGATGTCCACCTTTTTTTTCTTTAATGACGGGGGCGAGTAGCATGAAACGTTGCTTTTCGCTGAGTGCCATGACTTCGTCAACCATTTGGCTGACGGTTTGTGCTTCGAGCGGTTGATGGTGTTCTGGGCAGTATGGGGTGCCAACTCGTGCGAAGAGTAAGCGTAGGTAGTCATGAATTTCGGTGACGGTACCCACAGTAGAGCGGGGGTTGTGGGATGTGCTTTTTTGTTCGATGGATATAGCGGGTGAGAGGCCTTCGATATGGTCGACATCCGGTTTTTCCATGATGGAAAGAAATTGTCGCGCGTAGGTTGAGAGCGATTCGACGTAGCGTCGTTGTCCTTCGGCGTATAAGGTATCGAACGCAAGTGAGGACTTGCCACTGCCGGAGAGGCCGGTGATGACGACAAATTTATCCCTTGGTATCACAAGATTGATATTCTTTAGGTTGTGAGTTCGCGCGCCGCGGACGATAATCTTGTCCATCTATCTATCCCGTCTACTGAAAGTCATGCAGTATACGCTTGTACAGGTGTCGGTTGTTAGGTGTCAGCAGCCAATTCAAAATAACTCTTTTGTGATCGGGCGCGCCTTTTTGTTGGTGCTTATGGCGCAATCTGTGTGCATCTTTGTGTTGTGAGGCTCTGGCTATTGCATGCGCTTTAAAGGCGTTCTTGGTTGGGTTTCCGGTGAATGCGCTGACCCGATCACATGCAGTATGGGTGCCCCGATAAAGTAAGCGCTTGATTCGGTTTGGGCGCTTGAGGCAAGTTCAACTTAGTTCTAGATTTAGAGGAGAGCCGGTATGGCAAAGGGTGGGATTAACAAGGTAATTTTGGTGGGCAATTTGGGTAATGATCCTGAAACCCGTTATCTACCTAGTGGCGGCGCGGTTACGAATATTTCGCTTGCGACCAGTGAAAGCTGGAGAGACAAGGAAACTGGGCAGACCCAAGAGCGCACCGAATGGCACAGAGTGGTTTTTTTCAATAAGCTTGCGGAGATCGCAGGGGAGTATCTTCGCAAGGGTGGTAAGGTATACGTCGAAGGTGCGCTAAGAACTCGAAAATGGCAGGATCAAAACGGCCAAGATCGTTGGTCTACTGAGATCGTAGCGAGTGATATGTTGCTGTTGGGAGGTGGGCGTTCCGGTGAGGGTGGCGATTTTAGGTCCGGTATGGACGAATATGACAGAATGCCGGAAAGGTCGCGTGATGTTGATCGGGATGCCGGCCAGCGGCGCGCGCCTGCTGCTGCGCCCCAAAAACGAGAGGACACAAGCTCGCAGCGGGCGTTAGAGGGTGCAGGAGCGGATTCTTTTGATGATGACATCCCGTTCTGAATGATATAAGGTAGTTATTGTTAAGTAAATCATGATCAGATTTATGTAAGAGATTGGTTTTACTGACAATAAATGAAAAATAAAGCCCTTTGAGTGTGTAAACATTTGAAGGGCTTTTTTGTTTTGCATAGTTTTGCTTACTTGCAAAATCTCATAAATTAAATATTGTAAAGATAGGATTTTATGGCTATCCTTGTTTTGTCAATAAGGGTGGTGTAATGAAAATAGAGCTAGTCACACACAAAACGGGTGAACAAATTCCAATGATGCTGGATGCTTCTGGTATGCCAGTTGTCTTACCCAATGAGTTTGTCCTTTCCAGACGATCCCTTAGTACCAATACATTGGTTCGGAATTTGAGAGAGCTGTCAGTGCTCTATCGTTGGCTGGATAAATCAAATTGTGACTTATCTGCGAAATTACTGGCTCAAAACTCATTCAATGAAGCGGAATTAAAAGGTGGTTTGGTCGAAGCGTTAAGAATCGATCAGGCAAATGGGCGTATAAGTGCAGTAGCGCCTAATACCTTCAATCAACGGTTAACAACTATCCGACAATTTTTCAGTTGGTGCATGGACGTTCTGACTAGTCAGTTGCCCCTATCTTCCTTGGACTATGAGCGTTTAAGGGAGAGAAAGTCATTTTTGCTTAAAACGCTCGATGGTAGCTTTATGTCTGCCACACCAATGAGAAAGAGTATTCGAAAGGGCCTAAATGAGGCAGAAGTTGATTTCTTGCTTGCGGTATTGCACCCCGATGCTGAACAGGGTTATGGGCGAGATTCTGCTGTAAAATTTAGAAATTATGTATCTGTTGGGCTGATGCTATTTTGTGGTTTAAGGCCAGGTGAGCTGCTTAGCCTCAGGGTAGAGGATGTCCAGGTTGGTGCGATTTCGGCGATAAAGGTTGAGCGTAGACCAGCGGACCCGCTAGATGTAAGACGACCGAGGCCTCAAATAAAGCGCAATGGTCGAGTCATTCCGATTGAGAATAGGCAGCTTGCATTTGCTTTGAATGAGTACATTGTTACTTGGCGTGAAGTGCTTGAAAGTAAAAGCCAAAACGAATCGGACTATTTAATCTTGAGTGATGAGGGTTCGCCTTTGTCACAATCCTCAATTACACAGTTCTTTCAATTGTTGCGATCGCAATACGCTGACCATCTTCCTGAAAACTTAACGGCCAAGTCTCTCAGGCATACATTCTCATCTAGGCTTGAACGGGTGTTGCGTGCTTCAGGAATGGATGAGCAGCGCAGAAGAGAAGCCCTAGCCTTGCTTCGTGGCGACAGTAGTTTGGATTCACAAGATATTTACATAGCGCAGGAAGTGGAGGAGCAGGCAATCAAGTCACTGAAGCGGTACCAGGCTGAAATAATGTCAGGGAGGATGCCGGAGTGAACAAAATATTATCGAAACCACAGGCCGTCGAGCAGTCTTGGCCTGAAATAGAGAAACTAATTACCCGTGAAGGAAAGGAAGTTGATATATCCGGTGATACTTGGAGATTGCCCTATTCTGCGAGGGATAATTCAACCCTGAATTTCACAAAGATAACTAACTCTGAAATCAGAGAAGCGTTCAAAGACCATGTTGCTGACCGACTTAAACGAATATCTACCCATGCGGGTTATGCTGCGTATCAGGATGTTTGGAGAGAAGTTCTGAGACATTGGGGGAGCCCAGTATCTCAAGTTGATACGGAGTCGCACTTAATTGGTCTGTTTGAAACCGCTATCAATCGCGCCCGCTCACGAAAAAGGTTGTGGGCAATGTACAGGCCCATACAGTGGTACATTTGGAGTGCGGACAACAAGCCAGAATGTGGCTTTTCGGAAATTTATGCGCAAGAACTTGAGGCATTAGAGTTGCCAGGGAATCCGAAAGGAGAGGCTGTTCGGATGGAAGATCCCGAAAGTGGTCCTCTGCACAAGTCTCTTGAGCTACCTCTGTTAATCAATGCACTTAAATCGGATGAGGGGCGATCATTAGGGTATTTGCAGCAGAGGGTTGTGGTTGCGCTCTCAATAGCATTTGGACGCAATCCAGCTAACTTAACTTTTCTGCGTGAGTCTGATTTTGAATGTCTGGTTCCCGGAGGTGAGGACCCCTGCTACATCATTCGCATGCCGAGAATTAAAAAGCGATTTGTAAATCCAAGAGACGATCTTTTGGATGAATATCTCGATCCGCATTTTGGTGCCATGATTGAGCAGTTGATAGAAATCAGTAAGTTGGTGCCGTTGAGTTTTGCAGATAGGGCCTTTGTTATTCCGGAAGAGCGACCATTGCTTATTAACAGGAATGGAAACAAAGCCGCCATTTTATCCAAAGACATTGATAACGTATTTAATCTGACAAGCAGCGATATAGCGCGTTTGCTTAGTGCGTTCGTAAAACGTCACAACATTATCTCGCCGCTTACTGGCGAATTATTGCATGTCACGCCAAGGCGGCTGCGATATACCTTGGCAACTGGGCTGGCTGCTGAGGGAATCAGTAAGCGTGAGCTGGCCAGAATACTGGACCATACAGATACCCAGCACGTGAATGTCTATTTTGAGATGGCTGGAAAAATAGTTGAACACCTAGACAAAGCAACGGCGAAAGGTTTCTCGAAGTACCTCAGTTTTTTCAAAGGCAGGCTAATCGATAATGATGAAGATGCTGTCAATGGAGAGCGAGATGACAAGCATCTAACGTTTGTCGATGAGCAAAACCCTAATGATCAAGCTGATATTGGTGTGTGTGGCGAATCCAGTGTTTGCCACCTTGATCCGCCTTACTCATGTTATTTGTGCCCCAAGTTTCAGCCATATCGTCATGCTGATCATGAGCATGTCTTGGAGTGCCTTCTGGCCGGTCGCGAAGAGCGTTTAAAAAAGTACGAGAATGCGCGATTAGGCATACAGCTTGACGAGGTGATCGCTGCGGTCGCACAAGTGGCCAAACTCTGTGAGAAGGGAGTGCACAATGTCTGATGGTCGCTCTAATCGCAAGGCCAAGGTCGTCCCTTTCGTTGATCGTCTTGAGCGTGACAGGAATGAAAATCTCAACTCTTTAGTCAGCAAAGCAAAGCTAATTAAGCTGGAAGGGTTTGAGTCGGTTGTTTGGGAAGACCCCGAGTGGCAAGTCAATGCAGGGCGCCTAGTCAAGTTGACAGGTAAAAACACGAAATCAGTTTCTTTTGGTTTTTCGCTGTCACCGAGGCTGGGTTCTGAGCCACTAGTCGGTTGCTGGGAACTGGTTGCCAAAGCATTGTTTGTTCTCAGGTTCCACAGGAAACATCAATCAGCACCGAATCAGCGCAGTTTCATTACCGCTATTGGATATGTCTCATATGCAGCTGAACAGCTAGGGCAGGAGTTAGTTGGGCTTACGCCAGAGGCTCTGGATAATGCGTCTGGTTTAATTTCAAAACACTACAGTGAAACCACTGCCTACAACCTTCACAAGCATGTTGCAGAGTTCGCAGCGCATTGTGATTCGAATGGTCTATGTCGGGTTTTATTTCAGTACAAATACGCCAAAATGAAGCGTCCCGCGAGCACGGGGGGAATAAATTATAAAAGGTTAGATGATCCTGAGGTTCTGGATACGAAGTCGGACAAACTTGTCGATCCCGCTGTGTTTCGAGTCATTGGCGAACTCTACTTAAACGTTCCCAAAGAGCATAAGTATCGCTTCTATATTCTGATGTTGACGCTACTTGCTTGCACAGGAAGGCGATTCAGTGAGATTTCACTATTACCAAATCAGCAATTGTCTTCTGATGAAGATGGTAACGCCTATATCGAATACTTTCCGCGGAAGGCAAGTCGTGGTGACGTTTTCACACCTAAGCGTAGACTTTACTTGCCGTCAGAAGTGACCCCCATCGTTGGTGATGTGCTCGTTGAGTTAGCGGAAATTACATTTGAAGCGCGTTTAACAGCGGAAGAAACTCACAAAGTTGGTGAGCCTGATCTAAGGTTTCTGGATGGCATACCTGAAGATAAAAAGCTCTACGCGGCTGATTTAACTGAATTGGGGATCAGTCATACTCTTTTGGGCACAACTGGCTGGCTCAGGAAGCAAAACCTCGCGTGGCCAGATCATAGCGCATTAACCAAGCAGGGAATTAAGCCTGCAAACCCCATTTTTTACACTTACAAAGGTGGATTGGTTGAATACTGTTTCCGTGATTTCTCGGGAGCATATTTATCGGCTCTTCATACGGACCAATTTGGTAAAGAATACTACCTAAAAGATCTTTTATTCATTCGTTCTCTTGGACTTTCCAGCGGAAGCTACGCTCATTGGCTGGCCACAAGTTGTAGCCAGTCCATGTTTACTACCTTTCTCCGATATTTCCCCGCGCTTGCCGCCGAGTACGCATCCAGCAGTATCGAGGTGGACTTCACCAGTCACCACTTTCGTCACACGCTTAATACCCTGCTTGATGAGGGCGGGTTAAGTGACCTGCTGCAAACCGAATGGTTTGGTCGAACTAACCCAAGAGATACCAAAGCCTATCAGCATACATCCCGCGAAAAACGAGCACTGATGCTCCGTGACGACATCAAAAAAGGTCTGGTTGGAGGCCAGTTAGCTGAGCAAATCAAAGTGGTTCCGGTAGAAGTCCAGGATGCCATTCTGAAAGCGCGAATTCAGGCCGTACATGATGTCGGCACGGGTATCTGTATCCACAATTTCTCTCAGACACCCTGCGAGCGCCATTTGCAATGCTCGGCGGACTGCAAAGACTATGTGTGGGCTAAGGATGATAAGGGGCGTCTGGACGAGCAGAAGCGCCAGTATGCCCTTACTGCGCTGGCACGAAAAAATGCTGAAAAGCAGTTGGATAGCGCCAAGCCGAAAAAGAGTGCCGACTGGCTGGCACACAGCGATAAAAAACTTAAAACACTGGCTTCCCAACTGGCCGACAACGGGGTGGAGCACTTTGATCCCGAACAATATTTACACGAGGTAGAGCATGGTTAAGCGCTTCAGACGCATGTCCGACAGTGACATCAATACAATCGTTGCCGATTTGGATCGCTGGGCGTTGGGTGAGCTTGGATCAAAACTCACCTGGGCGGTGCTAGAAGAGCGCTTTGGCTTTAGTCGCCAATCACTCCAAGCTAAAACAGAGATTAAGGCTGCATACGACAACGCCAAACAAGCATTGTCGGGCGGATTGGTGAAAACCAAAGAGCAGGCCACTAAAGAGGCCGAAGAGCTTCAGGTAGAGGTAGATCGCCTCAAAGCGGAGCTAGATGCCTACAAGCGAAAAGAAGAGCAATGGCTGCGCCGCTGGCAGCAAATCGCCTTTCATGTGCGGCAGAAAGGCATACAGATGGCTAGCGTTGATAAGGTCCCGCCAGAAGGGGCTGATCTGCCCTCTAATACTGAAACCGCACAGATACTCCGGCCGTTTGATAAGGAAGTTCCACCTTCAGGGAGGGTTTAGTAGGCACTAGTCTGGAGATTTTAAACTTGACAAAACTTGACTGCTGAATATACTTCGCGCATGCAAAAAAGACTAAATACAGATAAAGCACAGCAGGCAATCGATAAGGCAGGCTTAACCCAAACTGCCGTCGCTGATGCTCTAGGCGTAACCAAAGAAGCCGTTTCCCAATGGCTTTTGCACAAGTCTTTTCCTCGGCCTAACAAACTACTTCAGTTAGGCAAGTTGTTAAATCTTGCTTTTGATGATTTGATCATCAAGGAAGATCCGCATGCCCCGAAGGTGGCATTCCGCAAAATGCGCGGCACCAAAACCAGGGATCACCATATCGAAAAAGCGCAAGAGATTGGTCGTTTTCTCCGTCATCTCGTGCCTTATCTGCCGTTTGACACCTTTGAGATGCCGCCGGTGCTTAAGTCTCCGAGTTGTGATTACGACTACCTTCGCACGGTTACAGCGAAAGTCAGAGAAGACATAAATCTTGGCCCAATAGAGTGTGTGGATTTCACGCATCTAATTCACCGCTTCAGCGAACTACAGGCCGTTGTGGTTCCCGTTATGTGGGGAGCAAAACAGCGCCATGAAAATGCGGTACATATACATCTTCCCGATTCGGGCAGCACTTGGGTTTACCTGAATCTGGATACCAATATCCATGACTTCAAGTTCTGGATGGCCCACGAGTTAGGACACTGTCTTTCGCCAAGTCTTGAGGGCGATGACGCGGAAGACTTCGCCGATGCGTTCGCCGCGAGCTTGCTTTACCCTCATGAGTTGGCGGAGCAGGCATACGCCTCAATCATGTCGCAAGCCTCTCCTGCGGCCAAAATCACCCATGTCATCGGTTTGGCTGATCAGTTAACCATATCGCCTTGGACAGTGATTGGGCAGGTGAATAAATATGCCGAGTCCGCAGGGCAGCCTCAAATACAGCTCAGCAAATCGGCTTTCCCTGGTGCGGTGACCAACTTCAATAAGAAGTATAAGAACCTCAGCGAAGCCCTGTTTGGCAATACCGAGCTCGACGAACACGGCCACCCAAGCGCCCGTGACTATATTGAAAAGGCAGAAGGTGCTTTCGAAACCCCATTTTTCGACTTGCTCCGGAAATACCTGAAAGAGCACGATAAGGGGCCGGGTTATGTTCAAACTGTGCTGGATATGCCACTCCTCGATGCCCGGAGTATCCACGCAGAGTTGATCTGATGCCGCAATCGAAAATCCTCGTTGATACCAACGCCTACCTAAGGTTAGCCAAAACCATACGCCCCTTACTGTTTGTGCCCTTTGGTGACAACGTGTATTGCCTGTACATCCTGCCTGAACTGAATGACGAGCTGGGTACCAGAAAACTGCAAAGTAAGTTCCCATGGGTGGATGACGAGGAATTCGCGGAGAATCGCAAACACTTCCCCCAAATCGGCAAGAGGCAAAAGAAATCCATTCAGCAAAGCTTCGAATATGTCTGGGATCATGTGCAAACCGAATTGCTCGGGCCGTCCCGTGTAGACGCCTGGTATATCGCCTATGCATTGGAGTTGGGTGTTCCGGTAGTGACGGACGATCAGGATATGACTGAGTTGGCCAAAGCCTTCGATGCGCAAGTCATGCCGACCTTAGAACTGCTTAAGATCATGTTGGACTGCGGCCATACAGACATGAAAACCATTAATGGCTTGGTCGAGTACTGGAAGTACTTTTCTGATATGCCTGCCAACTTCAAGGTCGACTACCAGCGCCTGTTTGGCGATCAATGAACCTGAAAACCGTTCTTACTTGATCTCCCTCCCAGATCCTATATACTGACAGCCTTGTACTTTTCCGACACCTCCGACATAGCTGAGATATCTCGTCATGAGTGACCCCATATTGACCATCAAAGACGTGGCCGATTACCTCAAGGTGAATGAACGGACCATATACCGGCTGGCTGCAAGCGGCGAATTACCGGGCTTTAAAGTGGGTAACTCCTGGCGATTCAAACAGAGCGAGCTGGAGCAGTACATCGCGGCCCAGCACAACCGCGCCAGTGTCAGCGAAGCAATGAAATCAGCAAACAGTAAATCAGAAGATAACTAGGAATCCGGCCCCATGGCACAACTGGAAAACATCGAAGCAATTGAAAAACGCCTGTGGAAATCGGCTGATACCCTACGCGCCAACTCCGAGCTAGCCAGTAACGAATACTTTTTGCCGGTGATGGGGCTGATCTTTCTGCGCCATGCCTACAGCCGCTATCTCTCGGTGAAAGACGAGATTGTCGCCACCCTGCCAAGTCGTGGTGGTAAAACACGCGAACTCACCAAAGAAGACTTCTCTAAAAAGAGCGCTATCTATCTCAAGCCAGAAGCACAGTTCGACTATCTCATTGCTCTGACAGATGCTGATAATCGCGCCGAAGCCATTATTCATGCCATGGACTCCATCGAGGCCGATTACACCAACCTCCGTAACCAGCTGCCGAAGCAGGAATACAACAATATTCCTAACGACGTACTGGGCATGCTGCTGCGTACGCTAAACCCAGAGGAGTTAAAAAAGGCTACGGGCGATATCTTTGGCCGTATTTATGAATACTTCCTAACCCAGTTTGCCGATCAGGGTGCACACGATGGGGGTGAATTTTTCACGCCGGTATCGTTAGTGCAGTTGATTGTGAATGTGCTGGAACCGGATCACGGCAAAATTTTTGACCCGGCTTGCGGTTCCGGCGGCATGTTCGTGCAAAGCGCCCATTTCATGGAGCGCCACGCGCAAGACCCACACGAACTGACGTTTTACGGCCACGAGAAAAACCGGGTGACCACACGCCTGGCCAAAATGAACCTCGCAGTACATGGCCTTGAAGGTAATGTGGAAGGTGGTGAAGCAGCTATTACCTACTATAACGACCCTCACGAAGGCCTGTTCGGCACTGTCGACTATGTGATGGCCAACCCACCTTTCAACGTGGATGAAGTCGACGCTGATAAAATCAAAGGCGATAAGCGCCGCCTGCCTTTTGGCTTGCCGGGCGTGAATAAAAACAAAAAAGTCAGCAACGCTAACTATCTGTGGATTCAGTATTTCTATAGCTATCTCAACGATACGGGCCGAGCCGGTTTTGTCATGTCATCCCAGGCTTCCAGCGCTGGGCGGGACGAAGCCAAGGTGCGCGAGCAGTTAGTCAAAACCGGCCATGTGGACATCATGGTCGATATTCGCGGTAACTTTTTTTATACCCGCACCGTGCCCTGCCAGCTGTGGTTTCTGAATAAAAACAAGCCCGCGCACCTGAAAGACAAGGTGTTAATGCTGGATGCCCGCAACGTTTACCGCAAAGTCACCCGCAAGATTTACGACTTCAGCCCAGAGCAGCAACAGAACCTGACTGCCGTGGTCTGGCTCTACCGTGGCGAAGGCGAACGTTTTGTTGAGCTGGTGCAGCAGTATATCGACAAGTCAATTTTCGAAGCTCGCTCCTGTGAACAATCTGAGGCGTTAGCTTGCGAGCCTGTACCAGACTTTATCATTCAGTTGGAAAAACTCAGCCAAGCCTTTCAGCCTTTTATGGACAAGCTGGAGCAAAATGGCGTGAGTGTTGAGCCCTATGTCGACTTCCTCAATGCCAAAGGCTCGGTCGAAGGCGGTTGGTCCGCGTTTCAAATCCTGACCAACGACCTGCAAAAATGGTGGAATGAATATGAGTATAACGATGCTGCCAGCCTGCTTGACTTTATCGATAAAGATGTCTGCCTGAAAGACCTAGCCGAACAAAGCCGGAATCTGATTAAAGAAATTGATCTGGCTTATAAGCTGGCAACTCGCGTGATTGAACTGGCCGAAGTGAATGACGCTAAAGATAGCGAACTCTGGGATAACACACTGTTAAATGGTCGTGGTCGCAGCAACCTGAAGAAGAACGCCGATGAGGCCCGCAAGCTGGCGGTGGAGCAACTCAAACAAGTACGATACTTCTACAAACAAGCCCATTGGTTATTAAGCCGCTTCCCGGAAGGCAAACTCTGCGATGTGGAAGGCCTTGTCAAACTGGTGGACATCAAAGACATTGAAGCCGCTGACTGGAGCCTGACGCCGGGCCGCTATGTGGGTGTAGCACCGGAAGAGGTGGATGAAGACTTCGATTTTGAAGAAGCCCTGCGCGATATTCATATTGAACTGCAAGGCTTAAATGCCGAAGCCGCAGAACTGGCTGAAAAAATTGCCCGTAACTTTGAGGAGTTGGGGGTATGAGTTGGATAAGTGCACCGCTTTCAGATTTTTGCATAGATGTAAAATCTGGGGGAACTCCATCTTCGCATGTGGAAAGTTACTATGGAGGAGAAATTCCATGGTTGAGAACGCAGGAAGTTGTTTTCAAAAAAATATTAGATACTGAACTTAAAATCACAGATGAAGGTTTGAATAACTCTTCGGCAAAATGGATACCTGAAAACTCAGTGATTGTTGCTATGTACGGCAATTCCGCCGGTCGCTCAGCAGTTAATAAGATTCCGCTGACAACAAATCAGGCATGTTGTAATTTAATCATTGATGATGAGACAAGTGATTATAGATATGTTTTCTACGCATTATGTAAAAGTTATGAAGAGTTAAAATCTCTATCAAAGGGGGCCGCGCAAAACAATTTGAATGCCGCTCAGGTTAAGTCTTTCAATATTCCTAAGCCGCCTAAGAAAGTACAAGAAAAAATTGGCGATATATTATCTTCTTACGACGACCTAATCGAAAACAACCGCCGCCGCATTCAATTGCTGGAAGAGTCTGCTCGCCTGCTGTACCAAGAGTGGTTTGTTCATCTGCGTTTTCCTGGTCATGAGCAAGTAAAGATTATTGATGGTGTGCCTGAGGGGTGGAGCTCAGGAGTGTTATCCGATTTTTTCGAAACGTCATCCGGCGGAACGCCAAGTCGTAAAATTCCTGAGTTTTACGCGGGAGATATTCCATGGGTAAAAACTCAGGAGCTAAACGACAGCTATATATTCAATACATCAGAGAAGATTTCAGAAGAAGCAATTATAAAGTCTTCAGCGAAGTTGTTCCCTGCCGGTACGGTATTGATTGCAATGTATGGTGCTACCATTGGAGAGACGGGAGTCTTAGCAATTAGTGCCGCTTCTAATCAAGCATGTTGTGCGTTGTTTCCTAAAAATAAAGAATTAACAACAGAGTTTACCCACTTATTTGCAATGAATAGCAAGCAAGGATTAATAAACTTATCGCAAGGAGCCGCACAAAATAATATTAGTCAGCAAATTATCAGGAATTTCCCATTCGTGCTGCCGTCAGAGCTTATTCTCAAAGAATTCAATGATGTCGTTTCAAATATTTATAATCAGAAATTCAATCTAGAAAGGCAAAATATTTCTCTATTAAAAGCCCGCGACCTACTACTACCAAAATTAATGAGCGGTGAACTCACCGTATAAATCAAGGAATGAATATGAACCGAACCCAAGCCCAACAACTATTAAAAACTGCGCTGGCTAATCCCGCTGCTGAATTTCGTGATGGTCAGTGGGAAGCGATTGATGCCTTGGTAAATCATCGACAAAAATTGTTGGTGGTGCAGCGCACTGGTTGGGGCAAAAGCTCGGTTTACTTTATCAGCACCAAAATATTCCGCGACCGAGGCATGGGCCCAACCATTATAGTTTCGCCCCTGTTGGCCTTGATGCGCAACCAGATTGAATCGGCGCAGCGTTTGGGCATTGTTGCGGAGACCATGAACTCCACCAATCAGAACGACTGGCAGGCGGTGACACAGCAGATTTTGAATAATCAAGTCGACGGCTTGCTGATTTCCCCTGAGCGCTTGGCTAATGACAACTTTATCGAGTCGGTATTGCAGCCTATTGCCGACCGTATTGCCCTGATGGTGATTGACGAGGCGCATTGTATTTCAGACTGGGGTCATGATTTTCGTCCTGACTACCGCCGTATCGTGAATATTCTTCGCCAGTTGCCTGCTAACACGCCGGTACTGGGCACTACAGCCACGGCGAATAACCGCGTTGTCGAGGACATTCAAGCCCAGCTTGGTGATATTCAAATTCATCGCGGTCCGCTGACTCGTGAGAGTCTTGCTCTACAAACTATGATACTGCCTGATCAGGCCTCACGTTTGGCTTGGTTAGCGCAAGTGATACCTACATTGCCTGGCACAGGAATTGTGTATGTTCTGACCCAACGTGATGCCGATATGGTTGCAAAATGGCTCAATCAACAAGGTGTTTCTGCGTTTGCATATTACAGTGGGGTCACTCATCCCAATTTTGTTAATAATGCCGGGAAAGAGGATACGGATCTCTATCGTCAATTTCTGGAAACCCAGTTACTAGAAAACAACATAAAGGTTCTCGTTGCAACTACTGCATTAGGGATGGGTTATGACAAACCTGACCTAGGCTTTGTGCTTCATTACCAAGCCCCAAGTTCGATTGTTGCTTACTATCAACAAGTAGGTCGCGCCGGTCGTGGAATCGAAAATGCTATTGGCGTACTAATGTCAGGTACTGAGGATAACGACATTCATGCTTTCTTCCGCCGAACAGCCTTTCCAAGTCAAGATGATGTTCAGCGTCTACTTGCAGCATTAGACGATGCAGACGGATTGTCACTTGAGAAGTTGGAGAAAGAAGCAAACCTGCCGCAAAAGCGAATAGAGCATGTTTTGAAATATTTGCGTACTGAGAGTCCATCGCCTGTCATTGCGATTGGAAAGACTTGGTTTAGAGCTCCTGTTCGCTACCAAATGGATCTAGAGCATATTCGTAAAATTACAGCAATTCGTGAACGCGAATGGAGCGAGATTAATGATTATCTCAATACTTCAGGTTGTTTAATGTTGGCTTTACGTAATGCGCTTGATGACCCTTCACAAGAAGCTTGTGGCAAATGTGAGAACTGTATTGCGGAGCCAGTGCTTACCAAGGTTTTCGATCAAGAAATTGGAATAAGAGCAACTCAGTTTTTAAGGCACTCAGAAGAAATTATTAAGCCCCGTAAGCAAATAGCAGCATCGAATGATGAGGCAGCGAGAACATTTGTTGAATATGAATTTCCGCGTAATCTCGGTGACTTAGTCGCTCAAGAGGGCCGTGTTTTATCCCGCTGGGGTGATGCCGGTTGGGGGCGGACGGTTGCTGATAACAAACATGCCGGGCGTTTCAGTGATGAATTGGTTGAAGCCATGGCAGAAATGATTCAGCAGCGTTGGCAGCCCGATCCTGCTCCTCAGTGGGTGTGCTGCGTGCCGTCGCGTAATCATCCTGAATTGGTACCGGATTTTGCGCGCCGTCTGGCTGCACGATTGGATCTACCGTTTGTGGATGCAGTTAGCAAAGTCAAAGACAACCAGCCGCAAAAAGGCCAGCAGAATCGTTTCCATCAATGTCGCAATCTGGATGGTGCGTTTGCTGTGACTCAGCTTTATCAGGGGCAACCGGTTTTGTTAGTGGATGACATAGTGGATTCCGGCTGGACGCTAACGGTCGTCGCGGCACTCTTACAGCAAGCTGGCAGCGGCGTGGTTTACCCCGTCGCGCTGGCTTCATCTTCGGTGAAAGACTCATGAATGTATCCCGCTTTTCATCAGCTGATGGCTCTTTACCAGCTAACGGCTCTTTGTCACCCACAGCGCAAGCGACCTTGCTGTTGACCAGCTATTTCTCAAAAGCCAGCAGCGAAAGCGCAAAGCCGTTGACCAATGCGGAATGGGGTCGCTTTGCCTTGTGGTTAAAGGAAAAGGCCACCACACCTGCCGACCTGTTGGTGAGCGATCCGAAAGCCTTGCTGCAAGGGTGGCACGATGCGCGTATCAGCGCGGAGCGAATTATTAAATTGCTGAACCGTGGCCACAGCCTTGCACTCGCCATGGAAAAATGGCAACGGGCTGGCCTCTGGGTAGTGACCCGCTCTGATCCAGAATATCCAAAGCGCTTAAAGCAGCGGCTGAAAACAGATTCCCCGCCAGTGCTGTTTGGTTGTGGTAACAAAGCCTTATTGAATACCGGAGGCTTGGCGGTTATTGGCTCGCGCAATGCCAGTGAGGCTGATTTGGCTTTTACCGACCAAGTGGGTGCCAAAGCAGCAAAAGAGGGTATTGCCATTGTCTCTGGTGGTGCTCGGGGTGTCGATGAAACGGCAATGCTGGGTGCTATGAAACAAGGTGGTGTGGTGATCGGCGTGATGGCCGATAGCCTGCTAAAAGCAGCGACCAGCAGTAAGTGGCGCAAAGGCTTGATGGATGATCATGCCGTGTTGGTATCGCCTTTTTATCCAGAGGCAGGATTCAGTGCTGGAAATGCCATGGCCCGCAATAAATACATCTATTGCCTGGCAGACAGCTCTCTGGTGATTCATTCGGGCAAAAAAGGCGGCACGCTAAACGGTGCGGAAGAAAATCTGAAAAAAGCATGGGTACCGCTGTGGGTTAAGCAGACAACGGACAAAGATGCGGCCAATGCTGATTTGGTCACCAAAGGTGGCCGTTGGCTGGAGGCTGATACTCAAGCCTTCAAGATTGCGGAATTAATGTGCAATGAAGGTGGGCCTGTGAATCAGGTGAAGGAACAAATGGGCGATCTCTTTTCCATGCCTGCACAGCCCGAATTGTTTTTTGAGCCTGAATCTAATCCTGAGCCAGAATCTGGGCCTGAAGAAGTTATAGAGTCAGAGCGCGAGATAGTCGTTAGCGAAAGCCAGACAAAGATTCAGGCTATTCCAGAGCAGACTGCCGAAAGCGAAGCTGCCCCATCAGGCCCTGTCGATTTCTATCAGATGTTTATCTCCGAACTTCAACACTTGGCTGAAAAGCCAGTAACCGTTGATGCGCTGATTGAAAGCACTCAGCTTAATAAATCTCAGTTAACTGAATGGCTGAAACGAGCTGTTGATGATGAGCAAGTAAAGAAGCTCAATCGCCCTGTACGCTATCAAGTTAAGAACAAGAAATAGAGGGATTTGCTCATGGCCATGACTGAAGAAACCCTAGTTCAGGAAGTCACCGCAGACTACTTGCTGAATCAGTTACATTGGGATGAATCTGTACTTGGCATGTATGAAAAGCTGGGCAAGGAAGGTGATTTAGGGCGGCTTTCAGAGCAAGAGGTGGTGTTAACCCGCTATTTGGGCGAGAAACTGATAGAGCTCAACCCTGGCTTGCCGGATGTCGCCTACCAGGAGGCATTGCGCGTGGTCTGTGAGATGCCAGCATCCACCAATATTGTTGCCGTGAATAAGGAGAAATACTCCCTTCATAAGAATGGCGTAGAGGTGAGCTTCCATAACGACAAAGGTGAACGGGTAAAGAAACGGCTTCGCCTGTTTGATTTTGACAACTACGAAAACAATCACTTTTTACTGGTCAGAGAGTTTTGGATCAAAGGCGATATTTATCGTCGCAGAGCAGACCTTGCGGGCTTTGTGAATGGTATTCCGCTGCTGTTTATGGAGGTGAAAAACGTTCACAAGGATATCCGTGCTGCCTATGAGCAAAATCTTGCGGACTACAAAGACACCGTCCCGCACCTGTTTTATCACAACGCCTTTATTATCTTGGGCAATGGTATTGACGCCAAGATTGGCTCCGTTTCGAGTAAATTTGAGCATTTCAATGACTGGAAGCGATTGAAAGAGAATGAACCAGGCGTTGTGGATATGGAGACCTTGCTGAAGGGAACTTGCTCTAAGCCCAACCTTATGGACATCTTTGAAAACTTCACCTTGTTTGACCAGAGCTCTGGCCGTTTGGTGAAAATCGTTGCCCGCAATCACCAATACCTCGGTGTTATCCGTGCAATTGATGCCGTTGTTAATCGAGGTGAGCGTTTGGGTAAATTGGGGGTTTTCTGGCATACTCAGGGTTCTGGAAAGTCCTATTCGATTGTCTTTTTCGCTCAGATGGTGCATCGAAAACTGGGTGGGAACTATACCTTTGTAGTGCTGACTGACCGAGAAGATCTCGATACACAGATTTATAAAACCTTTGCAGGCTGTGGCTTGGTCGACAACGATAAAGACCCGTGCCGCGCCGATAGTGGTAAAGACCTTAAGGCGCTGATCGGCCAGCAAAAAGCTTTTGTGTTCACCCTCATTCAAAAATTTAACGAAAAAGTCGACCCTAAAAAGCCTTATTCCGAGCGCGACGACATTATCGTCATCACCGACGAAGCTCACCGCACACAATATGGCACCTTGTCGCTAAACATGCGCAACGCCTTGCCCAATGCCAGCTTTATCGGCTTCACCGGAACGCCATTATTTAAAGATGATGAAATAACCAAGAAGGTTTTTGGTGATTACATCTCTACCTATGACTTTCAGCGGGCTGTCGAAGATAAGGCGACAGTGCCCTTGTACTACGATGCCCGTGGTGAAGAGTTAGTGTTTACCGATGAGGATGGCAATGAGCATACGGTTGCGGACCCCAAAGGCATCAATGAGCGCATAGCGGAAAAGCTGGATGAGTTGGAAATTGAGGATGTAGACGTTCAGCAAAGGTTGGAGCGAGAGTTGAAGCGTGATTATCACATCATCACTGCAACCAGCCGACTGGATCAGATAGCACGTGACTTTGTGACTCATTATGCCAACGCTTGGGAAACCGGCAAGGCGATGTTTGTGTGCCTCGACAAGATCACTTGTGTACGGATGCACAAATTGATCAATTTTTACTGGCAACAGGAAATTAAAACCAAAGAAAAAGCACTTTTGTCGGCTACGGATGAACAGGAGTTGGCCTGGCGAGAGCGCCAATTGGCGTGGATGAAAGAAACGCTGATGGCAGTTGTGGTCAGTGAAGAGCAAGGTGAAGTTGCCAAGTTCGAAAAATGGGGATTGGATATAAAACCACACCGCCAGTTGCTCAAAGCCGGATTTGAACTGGCTGATGGCTCTCGACTGGATATGGAGGAAGCCTTTAAATCAAACGAGCACCCATTCAGAGTGGCTGTCGTGTGTGCCATGTGGTTAACCGGGTTCGATGTGCCAACACTTTCCACCCTTTATTTGGACAAGCCGTTGAAGGCACATACCTTGATGCAAGCCATTGCTAGGGCAAATCGCGTGGCGGAAGGCAAAAACAATGGTTTGATCGTGGATTACTGCGGAATACTGAAAAACCTGCGTAAAGCCTTGGCGACCTTCGCCGGTGCTAGCGATGAGGGGCACGGCGGTGGTGAGGGCGAAAATGAACCAGCCAAGCCTAATGAAGAGTTGCTGGAAAGTCTGAACGAGTCGATCAGCTTTGTAGCCGACTTTTTGCGAAAGCATGATTTTGAACTAAGCCGGATTATTACAGAAACAGGTTTTGCTAAAAATGCAGCGATTGCTCAAGCCAAGGAAATCATCAATCAAAATGACGAAACACGGAAACGTTTCGAGGTAATGGCCAGAGAGGTGTTCAACAAGTTTAAAGCCTGCATTAACGTGCCTGGCGTTAATGGTTATCGTGATATGCGTGATGCAATCAACGTACTCTATAAGAGTTTGCAGGCAGATAAAGAGAAAGCCGACATCTCCGACATCATGAAAGAGCTGTACGAAATTGTTGCCGGTAGTATCGATACCACACATAAAGTCAAAGAGCCGAAACCGGATGGTGATCGAATTTACGATATCAGCAAGATCGATTTTGAACGACTCCGCCAAGAGTTTTCTAGGTCAGAGCGAAAGAATACTACAGTGCAATCGCTCAAGCACGCGGTTGAGAAGAAGCTAGCCCGGCTCATGATGCAAAATCCGTTACGTACCGATTATCAAGAGCACTACGAAAAATTAGTTAAGGAATATAATCAGGAAAAGGATCGCGTTGTTATTGAAAAAACCTTTGAGGCACTGCTAAAACTGAATGAAGAGCTTTCTCATGAAGAGAGGCGAGCAATCAGGGAAGGCCTGGATGAGGAGTCTTTGGTATTGTTTGATCTCCTCAGTAAGCCGAGTTTGCAGCCAAAAGAGATTGCTAAGATCAAACAGGTCGCCACTACTTTGCTGGCAACGCTAAAGGCAGAGCGGCTGAAAGTTGCGAACTGGCAGCAAAAAGAATCTACTCGCGACGCGGTTAAGCAGCAGATATTTGATTTTCTTTACGATGAAAGAACAGGGTTGCCCGTTGAGCAATATGAAGAGGATGAGATTTCTCATATCACTGAGAGGGTATTTCTTCACATATATAGGGCGTACCCCGAACTGCCATCGCCTATTTATAGGTGAAGAATTACGCGGAGTTACGCATGTGACGCGTAATTGTGCGTAATTTGAGGTAACTCTATCTCAAACCTCAAATGGGCCGGTTACATTCTAGATGGAGCCTTGGTCTAAGGAGCTCTTAGCCGGTGATGTCTTGAAATCGGGTGTAAATACCAAGGTTTGACATAGAGTTGATGGCAAGAGCGGGAAATGGATTTTATTTCTCCGAGATCTTGCTAGAATGCGGTTCAATGTTTGGTAGAAACAACCAGCCTTCCAATACCCGCCTTTTTTGATTTTGGGTGTTGGAGCCGCCTGAGTTGATCAGGTGCTGTCGCTGAAAGTGTCAAGATCCTTTCTTTACACTTGGCGGCTAATACTCCCACAGTACCTGCCCAGAAAGTTGACAATATTGGGCTTAACTTAACAGTTTTGGCTTTGTTTATGTTGAAAACCAATAATATCAATGAGTTGAATGGTTTGTTCCCTTGTTTATGTGAACTACCGTTCTAGTGCTCTGCCGGCCAGCTTGCGTCGCGCTTGGTCACGGTAGATGCGAGCGTAAGTGTGAGGTTTCGCAGATTTTTTGCATAGAGCACCAGATTCGTGCTGGTGCTCTTTCGTTTCTATCGTAAACTTGCACCTAATCAGACTTGCATTGCACGCTTACGTAATTGCGTGTGAGTGAAAATGATGTCTGGGCTCCATTGTGAATGGAGTTATGTTTGTAAGGGGCGTTAATGAAAATAGGCACTTATTTGCTGGTAGGTGGGTTTGCGCTGGTGCTTTTCGGCATTGCGCTGCTGCCTGCTTCCCTCATCTGGCAGATGGTTGGGCCGGGCGTTGCTGCGAGTATTCCATTCAAAATTGAGAAAGTCGGTGGCACAGCGTGGGATGGTTTTGTTGTAGGGCGTCCAATTGGCGCTTTTACAGATCGTGTTGCTGTGCAATGGGAGTGGCTGCCCGCGCGCTTGGTAACTGGGAAACTTGGTTTTTATCTCGAAGCTGAATCTGCGGATTTTCGTGCCTCTGGCGTGGTTTATAAGGGTGTTTCTGGCGAGGGAGCACACAACGTGTCGGGGGTAATGAACGTGGCGATGCTGGACCCTTTTTTGAAGGGATTAGGGGCATCTGCTACTGGGGCAGTTTCAATCGGGGATGGTGTTGTTGTGGTGAATTCCGAACGGCAGATTACGGAAGCGGGTGGTGAGCTTGTTTGGCGGGAGGCGTCTGTGCGCACTTCCCTTGGCGACGGCTTGCAGACCTACACTTTGCCAGCAATCTCTGGTGTGGTCGCGCAGCGGCCGGAAGGCACCTTTGTGGAGGTGAAGCAAGTGGATGGGGGCTTGCCGCTTGGCGAGCTCGGCATTTCATCAGATGGAATTTTTAGTGCGACGGTGTTGCAGCGCGTGATGAAGCTCGTTGGAATGCAGACGAGCGACGAGAACAAAGTGCTTATTAGGACGCAGCAGCCCCTGTTTTGATTCTGGCGCATTGTGGTCTCGTGTGGAGCGGTGGGCAGTGTGAACAGTTGAAGGTGTGGAGGCGGCAGTGTGTGCCATCATGTGCTGGGGCGCATGAGTGGTAATTTTGGCTTAGAATTGCTCTAGACTTACTGCATTAAGTAAGTTTCGCGCAGCCGTCGGTTGGTTGTTGGTTGCCCAAGCCGTGTGCTGGGGTGCATTTTCGAGTGTTTTTGTGCTATTTGGTCTAATAAGACTGGCGATAACAAGTAAATTCCGAGGATTACAGGGTGGCTCAAACGCCTGCGGCGTCTCAAGTATGGATAAATCGGGCTTTCAGCTGGCTGAGTCTTGCTCTCGTTGTGGCGATTGCATACTTGCTCGTCAAGCTGACTTACCTTTTTTGGATGCCGAGTGCAACGGATGTGCCCCCGTCGTTCTATTCCCAATCTTCTGGTAAGCAGGGCGGCCCAGCGGTGAGTGCGCTGCGCGTTGATACAGCGGCAATTCCGTTGTGGAATTTGTTTGGGCGTGAAGGTGCGGGGAACGTTGCTGCTGTTACGCCCGCAAACGTGGATGCGCCGATAACGAGCTTGCAGCTGGAGCTGCAAGGTGTGTTTGTTGCCCCTAATGAAGATAACTCGGCAGCGATTATCGCTGAGAAGATGCGTGAAGCTAATTTGTATCGGATTGGTGAGGCAGTGCCTGGCAACGCGACGCTTGCGGCGATATTGTCTGATCGGGTGTTGCTAAATACGCAAGGGCGAACCGAGGCGCTTTATTTTCCTGATGGTGGCGCCAATGCGGGGGGTGGGGCGAAAATCCTGTCTCGTTCTGGTGTAGGTGCCGCTGCGGCTGCGCAAGGTGCTGGTGGGGGCGGGGCTTCCACGATGAGTTCGCTTCGTTCTGGTGGCCCCGCGACGCCTGTTCCAAGTGGCGGTGGAGCGCTTGGCCTAATGAGTGGCAATATTACGTCTACAGAGGATCTTGCTCGCGCAGTTCGAGAAGAACTGGGGAGCAATCCTCAGCAGGCCTTAAAGGAGTTGGGGTTGGAGATGAACGCAGGGAATGGCTATAAGGTTGGCGCAAGTGGAAATCCGGTTTTTTCGGCGTTAGGGGCAAGGCCCGGAGATGAAATTTTGTCGCTCAATGGTCGCCCTTTAGGGAACCCAGAATCTGATCTCAATATGATTGAATCTGCCTGTGATTCTGGCTCAATTACGATTGAGCTAAGTCGCGGTGGAAAAAGATTTTCTACGCAAGTGCCCTGCCCATAAGAAGAGGCTGATTGATAAATGTTTAATTCATGGATACGCGATGTTGCGCCCGCTTGGGTTCGGGGTTCTTGTTTGGCTGTAATGCTAACCTTTACCGCTGGGGTGCTTGCTTCTTCGGCAATTGCGGAGGAGCCGGAGCCAACGTGGCGAATTAACATGAAGCAGGCAGATATTCGCCAGCTGATTGAGCTGGTGTCTGAAGCGACCGGGAATAGCTTTATTGTCGATCCTCGGGTAAAGGGTAATATCACTGTGATTTCTGATACTGAGATGTCGAAAAAAGAAATCATGGAAATGTTTGAGTCGGTGCTAAAAGTTCATAACTTTGCCACAGTTCGTACTGGCAAAATGCTCAAAATTATTCCTACCCAGATGGCAAAGCAGGACAATGTTCCAATAGAGAAGCCAGACCGTGATAGCGATTTGTTTATTACGCAAGTGATTCCCGTCCGTTTTGCCAGCGCTACCGAGTTGGTGCCGATCCTGCGCCCTTTAATCCCCCAGTATGGCCATTTGGCTGCCGTAACCTCTGCCAATGCGCTGATCATTTCCGATCATTCGGATAACGTGCAGCGGATGATCGACATTGTTCGTCGCTTGGACACGTCTGAGAGCGAGGAGTCTGAAGTGATCCAGCTCAAGAATGCATGGGTGGGAGACGTAGTGAAGATGCTGGAGCAGCTTGGGAGTGGTGGAAGCAAGGCGGGGGGGGGCAGCGCTGGAGGCAGCGGGCGCGTTAAGGCTGTGGCAGATGAAAGAACCAATCGTCTGATCCTTCGCGGTGACCGCGACGCGCGCCGGAAGCTACATGCTTTGGTTTTGGATCTTGACCGGCCTGGGGAGCACTCTATTAGCACGCGGGTAATTTATTTACGGTATGCGGACGCAGTTAAAATTTCAGAGGTATTGCGAGGTATTGTTACGGGACAGGCGACTACGCCGACGTCTACTACGGCTGGCGGAATGCAGACGGCGTCTCGAACACCGGGATCTAGCTTTGGGAACAGCAGTGCTGGACTTGGCGGAAACTCTTCGATGGGGATGAGTGGTGCAGGCGTGTCCTCGTCTACTAGCAGGCAGCGCGGAACCTCTACTCCGATACAGGCGGGGAATATTACAATCCAAGCTGATGATACGCTGAACGCCCTAGTGGTGCGTGCGTCTCCTTCCGATATGGGAGAAATTCGCTCGCTTATCAAGCAGCTCGATGTGAGGCGAGCGCAGGTGTTGATTGAGGCTGCCATTGTTGAGGTCACGGGTTCGGCCGGAAATTCTTTGGGAGTTCAGTGGGGCGCCGCAAACGAGAATCGCGTGGTGGGTGGCACCAATTTTTCTAACGTTGGGAACAGTATTAGTGCGCTGCTAGGCGCTGCGTTATCGAGTTCTGGTTCAGATTCGACGGGCACGACTTCTTCGACGACCACCACGATGCCTACGCTATCGAACGGTATTACCTTGGGTGGTGGGCATCGTAACTCTGCAGGCAAAGTTGATTTCGGCCTGATTTTGCAGGCGGTAAATACCGCAAGCAATACGAATGTGCTTTCTACTCCTAGCATTATGACGTTGGATAATGAGGAAGCTGAGATTTTGGTGGGCCAAAACGTTCCGTTTATTACGGGAAATCAGCTGAGTTATTCCGGTACGAACCCGTTTCAGACTGTAGAGCGCAAGGATGTGGGGCTTAATCTTAAGGTCATTCCGCAGGTAAATGCGGGGGATACGATCAGTTTGCGCGTTACTCAAGAGGCGAGCAGTATCGCGGACTCGTCCAACGTGAAAACGACCGACGTGATTACCAATAAGCGCTTGATCAACACAACGATTTTGGCAAGTGATGGGCAGGTGATTGTGTTAGGCGGTTTGATGGAAGATACGCTTTCTGACGCGGTGCAAAAGGTTCCGTTGTTAGGTGATATCCCGCTGATTGGCGCCTTGTTTAGGAGCACGTCAAAGGTACAAGAAAAGCGCAATCTTTTGCTCTTCTTGCGCCCAACGGTGATCCGTGATGATGCAAAGGCGGAAAGTGTTATGGATCGGAAGTATGGCCAGATTCGCGGGGCCGCGCTTGATCGTGACTCGATTGGGGAGATTGAGTTGGACGTGAATGAGCTGCTAAATAAGACCGCGCATGAAACACTGGATCGAGGGAGTGATGCATTTTCGGCGGGTGGTCGCCCTTAGGTTTCGCTTAATTCTGCACGACATCCTTTGACGCGCTGATTCTCTATGGATCGCGTTCACTCTAAAAAACGGGCCCTCGGGCCCTTTTTTGTGGGCGCCGATTGTGTGGGCGCCGATTTTGTGAGTGCTCATCGTGGCAGAACGATCAGATTGGATAGGCCGTTTCTAGCTAAGGGGTGTTTTGGCAAGTGCCCATAAGCTGACGCTATTCGCGCCCGCTTTGAGAAGGCAGTGGGCGAGTTCTGCGCTGGTGGCACCAGTTGTGACGACGTCGTCGATCAGTATTACATTCGCAGAGCTGATTTGCAGGTAGGTGTTGCCTTTGGGGGTGACTTCAAATGCGTCAATCAGGTTGACGTGTCTTGCGCCAGCGTTGAGGGTTCGTTGATTTGCGGTGTTGCGTACTTTTTTGGTTAGTGAGAAATCGATGGGCAGCTGCAGTTGTTTTGCGACGTGTCGTGCGAGTAGCTGGCTCTGGTTGTAGCCTCGCTGGCGTTGTTTTTGTGGGTGGCTAGGGATTCCGCTAATAATTGTGGGTGTGCAGTTGGGGGAGCGTGGCAGGAAGCCAGAGCCACGGGCGAGGACCTGCTCGCTTAGAATTTGCGCCAACCAGAATGCCATCCCGGGTGCGGTTTGGTATTTGAAGGTTCCAATCCAGTGGTTGATTGGGAAATCGTAACGCAGCGGAATGATGACTTCTAGAAAAGGCAGCGCTTGTTGTTTGCAGCGTGCGCATAGTGTGTGGTTTGTAATTGGTTCGCCACAAGAACGGCAACTGCGGGAAATCCATGGTAGTTGCTGCTTGCAATTGGAGCAAAGCGGCACGGTGCTGTTTGTGTTGCTTTTGTGAGCGCTTGCACGACAGATCTCGCACCGTTGAGAAAGCGCGAGCCACTTTGCCGCGTAATGCTGGAGGGTATTGTTTGGAGTTTTCATAAGATATTGATCTAACAATAGTTTTACATGTCGTAAACTTTTCTTGTGGGTTTTGGTTGACACGAGGTGTGGCCGAACAGGAAGATGCTACGAGCTGCACGCGGTAGCGGGCGGAGTGAACGGTGGATTATGTATCTTTTGCTTGTGCAGGGGTACGACGTCGCGCGAGAGCTCTGTTGCTTTGGACTAGACAGGGTTGCCGCAAATAAGCACTTTAACTACGAAGAGATGTGTTGAGAGAGAGGTATTGTAATGACGCTGCGCCATGATTGGACTGTGAACGAAATTGAGGCGTTGTATGCGCTGCCGTTTAACGATCTGTTGTTTCGGGCGCATACCGTGCACCGCCAATACCATGACCCCAATGCGGTGCAGGTCAGCACACTATTAAGCATCAAGACGGGAGCATGCCCAGAGGATTGTAAATACTGTTCGCAGAGCGGCCATTACAATACCGGTTTGGAAAAAGAGAAGCTGCTTGAAATTGAAAAGGTGGTTGATCAGGCCAAGAGTGCGCAGGCGGGTGGTGCGTCACGGTTTTGCATGGGGGCTGCGTGGCGTTCCCCGCGTGAAAAAGATATGCCGTATGTGCTGGAAATGGTTCGACAGGTGAAAGCTTTGGGTTTGGAAACCTGTATGACGCTCGGAATGCTAAGTCACGATCAGGCTTTTGCGCTGGCGGAGGCGGGGCTGGATTACTACAACCATAATCTGGATACCTCTCCAGAACACTACAAATCCATTATCACCACGCGCACGTACCAGGATCGTTTGGACACATTGGCGCATGTGCGGGATGCAGGAATGAAGGTCTGCTGTGGAGGCATTCTTGGGCTCGGGGAAGCACGCAAAGATCGTGCAGGCTTACTAATGGCGCTCGCGAACTTGCAGGTACATCCGGATAGCGTGCCGATTAATATGCTCGTTAAAGTGGCGGGCACGCCCTTGTCAGGCGTGGAGGATCTTGACCCGTTTGAATTTGTGCGAACCATTGCGGTGGCGCGCATACTCATGCCGCAATCGTTTGTGAGGCTGTCTGCAGGCCGTGAAAAGATGAATGAGCAGATGCAGGCGATGTGCTTTTTTGCCGGTGCGAATTCTATTTTTTATGGGGATAAACTGCTGACAACGTCAAATGCTGAGACGAGTGCGGATCAGCAGCTTTTTGAAAAACTCGGCATTCACCCGCTGCACCCAGTGGCACAACCTTCTGACGAGGCTCACGTTGCTGCAATTGAGCGGGCGGTAGAGCAACAGAAGTTTCAGCATCTTGTAACGGATGCGGCGGCCGGGCGCTCGGCGAGCGTTAATTAGGGTTGCGCAATGGCGAAGCCGTTTGATTTTCGCTCTGAACTTGATGCCTTGCTTCAACGGCAGCGTTATCGGCGGCGACGTATTTTATCCAGCGCGCAGGGTGTAAACGCTCTTGTAGGCGGGAAGTCTGTGCGTGTGTTTTGCAGTAATGATTATCTTGGCCTAGCTTCGCATCCGAAGGTTACCAAGGCATTTCAAGATGCGGCAGGGCGGTTTGGGGTCGGGAGTGGAGCTTCTCACTTGGTGGTTGGCCATCATGCTTTGCATCACGAGCTAGAAGAAGCCTTGGCCGCTCGCGTGGGTGCTCCGCGTGCGCTGTTGTTTTCGTCAGGTTATGCGGCAAATTTGGGTGTGATCGCGGCGCTAGTGGGGCGGCGTGATGTGTTGTTGCAAGATAAATGGAACCACGCTTCTTTGCTGGATGGGGGGCAGCTTTGCGGCGCTAAGTTTCACCGTTATGGGCACTTGGATCTCGATGGTTTGCAGCGTCGGTTAGATGCCGTGGATGAACAGCAGCATTGTTTGGTTGCGACGGATTCCGTGTTCAGTATGGATGGAGATATTGCCCCGCTTCCCCGTATTTCTGCGCTGTGTGCGTCGCGGAATGCGTGGCTGATGGTGGATGATGCGCATGGTTTTGGTGTGTTGGGCGAGGGACGGGGTACGCCGCAGGCGCTAGGTTGTGCAGAAGGTGTTCCTGTGTATATGGCGACGTTGGGCAAGGCGATCGGGGTGGGTGGCGCTTTTGTTGCTGGAAATGATTCGCTGATCGAGTATCTGATACAGCGAGCGCGCACTTACATTTATACGACGGCGTTGCCGCCTGCGATGGCTGCAGCGTGCTTAGCCAGTTTGCGCCTTCTGGATGAGGAGGCGTGGCGGCGTGATCATTTAAGGATGCTGATTGAGCGTTTTCAGCGCGGAGCCCAACATTTGGGGTTGCGTGTGGGGGCGTCACAAACGGCGATTCAACCCTTGATGCTTGGAGCGGATGCTGCGGCGGTTGAGGCGAGTGAGTGGCTCTGGGAGGAAGGTTTTTTCGTCTCGGCAATTCGCCCGCCGACGGTGCCGGAAGGTTCGGCGCGCCTTCGAATTACTCTATCTGCGGATCATTCAGAGCAGGATGTGGATGATCTGTTGTGTGCACTCGCAGCGCTCCCGCTTGAAAGCGGCGAACCCCACGGCAATGAGTAGCGTGATTATGGGGGGAGGATGCGATTCATTTGGCGGCCAAGATCCTCTTGCTGTGAGCGAATACGCAATCGTGCTTCTGTCGGGTTGGGGTGTGCGCTCTTGCGTATGGGATGCGGTGCGCCCTACGTTTGAACGTTATGCGCGGGTTTTCCGTCTTGATCTCGGGGAGCTTGCTAGCTGTGCTGCCGCGCAGGGCCGTAGTATCACCTTGGACGTGTTGGTTGATCTGCTGGCGGAGGCGACACCTGAGCGTGCGGTATGGATTGGTTGGTCGCTGGGCGGGATGGTGGCTGCACGCTTTGCGGTGCGGTGGCCAGAGCGTGTTGCGGCGTTGGTAACGGTAGCCACAAATCCATGTTTTACGGCGCGTGAGACTTGGCGACAGGCGATGCCTGAGGCGGAGTTTCTGGATTTTTCACGGCGTTTTGAGCGAGATGTAGAGGGCGCGTTGCAGCGATTTTTGACGTTGCAGTGTTCCGGCAGTGAGACGGCTCGGGTGGATGCGAGGGCGTTGAAAGCCTGTGTTTCGCCTTGTGATGGCGATACTCTAAAGTGGTTGCAGGATGGGCTAAGGATTCTGCGGGATGCCGATTTGCGTGAAGATTATCAGCGGATAGACGTTCCGAGTATGCATCTTTTAGGCGAGAACGATGCTTTGGTGCCAGCGGGGGTTGCTGAAGACATATTGCGGTTGCAGCCGGGTGCTCGTGTAAGGGTGATGCAAGGTTTGTCTCATGTGCCTTTTGTTTCTGCGCCGAGGGTTTTTGCGGGCTTGGTTGAGGAATTTTTAGGTGGGTGTTATGCGGGCCGTTCAAGTCGTGCGTAGGATGGATGAGGGCGAAAACTTGGAGAGCGAGGGACGCTTGGAGCAGAAGCCTGAGGGCGTTGTTCAAGTAGATAAAAGCCGAGTGGCGAGTTCTTTTGGCCGAGCCGCTGAACGCTATGATTCAGTGGCGTATTTGCAGCGCCTTGTCGCGGATCAGTTGCTGGAATGGGCGCAGTTAAGTGATGTAACTGGCTTGGTTTTGGATGTTGGTTGTGGGACTGGGTATGTAGCGAAGCAAGTTCTACGGGATTACCCAGCGCTCGCCTGTTTGGGTTTGGATATCGCCGAAGGGATGCTTCAATACGCCCAGCGTGATCAGAGCAACGACGCGGGTAAGGTGCATTGGCTGTGTGCGGATGCGGAGCGATTGCCATTGGCAGACAGCAGTATCGCTGCTGCGGTATCCAATTTTGCGCTGCAGTGGTGCCCCAATTTGAGTAACGCGCTTACTGAGGTGTTTCGCGTGCTGGTGCCCGGTGGTCGTTTGTTAATGACGCTTCCTGCGCATGATACGTTACGGGAATTGAAAGAGAGTTGGCGGCGCGCAGACACTTCGTATTCTCACGTGAATGAATTCCCTGATGAAGAAAGAGTCTTGCGCGATATTGCCGCAGGTGGTTTGCGAGTAAGGCGCGCCGCGCGAATTTCTCGTTGCGCTTATTACCCGAGTGTTGTCGATTTGACCATGGAGCTAAAAACGCTGGGTGCACAAAACGCAACGCTTGGGCGTAATCGGGCCATGACTTCGAAGCGGCGTTATCAAGACATGTTGGCTCACTATGAGCGGTTTCGTTGCGCAAATGGCAAGCTGCCGGCAACGTGGCGAATTCTTGCATTTGAACTGGAGAAACCACGTGATTGAGTTTGGGGTCTTCGTAACCGGTACGGATACAGAGGTTGGCAAAACTTGGGTGAGTTGTACGGTGCTGGACGCGGTGCGGGCACTAGGGATCTCTGCGTTTGGTTTGAAGCCCGTTGCGGCGGGCGGTGAGGTTGTGGACGGCAAACTGTGTAACGAGGATGCGTTGGCACTCATGCGGCACTCTTTTCCCGTACCCGCTTATGATGAGGTGAACCCTTGTTTGTTGGCGTCTCCCATTGCACCCCATATTGCGGCGCGGGAGGAGGGGCGAACGCTGGCAGTGGAGCCGTTATTGCGGCATTGCCGTGATCAGCTGGCGGCGCGAGACGGTTTTGCTTTGGTTGAGGGGGCTGGTGGCTGGCGCGTTCCGCTAAATGAGCGTGAATGTTTGTCGGATCTGGCGATTGCGTTGCGCTTGCCTGTGCTACTTGTGGTGCCGATTCAGTTGGGTTGTTTGAACCATACGTTGCTTACGGCGGAGGCAATTCGTCGGGATGGTCTTACGATTGCTGGATGGGTTGCGAATAAGGTTTCGCCAGTATATTCGCCTTCAGAGCAGAATATTCTGACGCTTGAGGATCGCCTAGGTTTGCCTTGCCTTGCAAGGTTCCCGTTGCTGTCTGCGAGTTATACCGATCTCAAGGAGGGCGATTTTAATCCGTTGCTGCCGTTTCTGGATGTGCGGCCTTTGCTGGAGAATTCGCGTATCGCTTAGTTTTGCTTAGGCGGGGGAGCAGGAATCGGAGTGCAGGAATGAGGCGCGGTGTTTGCCGCGCCTGTATCGCTTTTAGAATAATACGCGAGTGCGGATCGTGCCTTCGACTTCACGCAGTTTTTGCAGAGCAACTTCACTGCTCCCAGCTTCTACTTCGATGACGACATAACCGATCTTGTCGTTCGTGCGCAGATACTGACCGGCAATATTGATGTTGTTTTCTGAAAATACGCGGTTGATCGCAGACATTACGCCAGGCACGTTTTTATGAATGTGCAGTAAGCGGTGAACGTTGGCGTGACCGGCGAGCGAGACTTCAGGGAAGTTAACGGAGCTGATGGTAGTGCCGTTGTCGCTGTATTTGACGAATTTTTCAGAGACTTCCAAGCCGATGTTTTCTTGCGCTTCAATCGTCGAGCCGCCAATGTGCGGGGTGAGGATGATGTTGTCAAACTCGCGCAGTGGGCTTACAAATTCTTCTTGGTTGTTGCGTGGTTCTACGGGGAATACGTCGATTGCGGCGCCGATCATTTTTTTGTCGCGAACCGCTTGAGCCAAGGCGTCTAGGTCTACGACAGTTCCACGTGATGCGTTGATGAAGATTGCGGTTTCTTTCATCAGGTCAAAATGCGCTTTGCCAATCATGTTGCGCGTTGAAGGAACGTCTGGAACGTGTAGGCTGACTACGTCGGAACGTTGGAAAAGCTCGTCCATTGTATGCACTTGGGATGCGTTACCCAGCGGTAGCTTGCTTACAACGTCGAAGAAAATAACGTGCATGCCGAGCGCTTCCGCAAGTACGGAGAGCTGTGAGCCGATGTTGCCGTAGCCGATGATGCCTAGCGTTTTGCCGCGGATTTCAAAGCTGTTTGTCGCGGATTTATCCCACTCGCCGCGATGCGCTTTGGCGTTCTTTTCTGGAATGCCGCGCAACAGCAGGATGGCTTCTGCGAGTACTAATTCTGCAACGCTGCGGGTGTTGGAGTAGGGGGCGTTGAATACGGGGATGCCGCGCACTGTGGCAGCGTTGAGGTCTACTTGGTTGGTTCCGATGCAGAAGCAGCCTACTGCCATGAGTTTCTGTGCGGCAGCGAAGACTTCTTCGGTGAGTTTTGTGCGTGAGCGCAAGCCTACGAAGTGGGCTTCTGCGATGCTCTTTTTGAGGTCTTCCAGTGGTAGGGCGGCTTTGTGGTATTCGATATTGGTGTAGCCGTTGCGCTCGAAGTTTTCGACCGCCAACTGGCTAACGCCTTCGAGCAGCAGGATGCGGATTTTGCTTTTGTCGAGGGAATGTTTGCTCATGATTGGTTGCTTTTCCGTAAGTTAGCTGAAGATAAGGGTCGCGCCGTGTAAAAGTGCGCGGGCGGCCGGAAAAAAGTGGGCGTATGTTATCATAAGTGGCTAGTGTGGGATTACCCCATTTTGACAGGCGTGGCCTGACCGTGTGGTCTGGATTGCTGACGCTTTATTTTTCCGAGATATTTTTTTATGACGGATTCTTCTGCTGTGATCCAAGGCCTTGCGGCCTTGTTGGACGATGGGCGCTTGAAAACCGATGCCGATTCTCTGGCTTTTTGGGGGTGTGATCGGACCAAAATGTATACGCCAGCGCCTTTGGCTGTGGTGTTTCCTAAGACGGTAGAGCAAGTCCAGGCGATTGTTCGGTACGCGAATGAGCATCGTTTGGCGCTGGTTCCCTCGGGTGGGCGAACCGGGTTGAGCGCATCGGCGGTTGCTTGTCATGGCGAAGTGGTGGTGTCTTTTGATCTGATGAATCAGATTCTCAAGTTCGATGCGACGGATCGTTCGGTGGTTTGTCAGGCAGGTGTTGTTACCCAGCAATTGCAACAATTTGCGGAGGCACAAGGGCTTTATTATCCGGTGGATTTTGCCTCCGCCGGTTCTAGCCAGTTGGGGGGAAATATTTCAACCAACGCCGGTGGCATCAAGGTGATTCGCTATGGGATGACGCGCAATTGGGTTTCTGGCCTTAAGGTTGTGACCGGCGCGGGGGATTTGTTGGAGCTAAATCGCGGCCTTGCAAAAAATGCGACGGGTTATGACTTGCGCCAGCTTTTTATCGGCGGTGAAGGCACTTTAGGCTTTGTCGTTGAGGCAACGATGCAGCTGGCGCGCACGCCCAAGAACCTTACGGTGATGGTGTTGGGTGTGCCGGCTTTTGCTGCCCTTATGGAAGTGCTTGGCGCGTTCCAAGCAAAAATGGATCTGACGGCCTTTGAGTTTTTCTCGGATAAAGCAGTAGATTTGGTCTGCGCGCATAGTAATGTTCCGCGTCCATTTGCGACAGCAACGCCTTATTATGCTTTGCTGGAGTTTGAAGCGACGAGCGCAGAAGTCGGTGAAACCGCAATGGCGGTGTTTGAGGAATGTGTCGAGAATGGCTGGGCGCTAGATGGCGTGATCAGCCAAAGCGAAACGCAGCTAAAGAATTTGTGGCGTTTGCGTGAAGATATTAGCGAGACTATTTCGGTGTTTACGCCGTATAAAAATGATATTTCGGTTGTCGTATCGAAGGTCCCGCACTTTTTAGAAGATATTGACCGCATTGTGAGTGCGGAGTATCCAGATTTCGAAATCGTCTGGTTTGGCCATATTGGGGACGGCAATTTGCATCTCAATATTCTCAAGCCTAAGGAACTCGCGCCATCGGTATTTTTTGAGCGGTGCAAGACTGTGAACCGCTGGGTGTTTGAAACTGTGCAAAAGTATGCGGGTAGTATTTCTGCGGAGCATGGCGTTGGGATGACGAAAAAGCCGTATCTGGAATACTCCCGCTCTGCACAGGAGATTGCTTATATGAAGGCGATCAAGCAGGTGTTTGACCCCAATGGAGTAATGAATCCAGGGAAAGTATTTGATTGAGCTTTTGTAACGCTTTAACGCTAGAGTAGGGAGATTTGAATGAGTGAGTGTGGTTCCGGCCATTATCGGCATGTCTTAAATGATGCACCCTGTGAGTTGCCGGTAGGCAAGGTGGTCTGTGTGGGGCGCAACTATGCGGCGCATGCGAAGGAATTGAATAATCCTGTGCCGGAGAGCCCAATCATTTTTATCAAGCCAGCAACCTCGATTCAGCCGCTATCCGAGCCCATTCGCTGGCCTGGCGGGCTTGGTAGCTGCCATCATGAACTGGAAATATCTATCTTGATCGGTGCTCGTGTTACGAAGCAATCGGCAAGTGAAGTGGTAGGCCATATTGCCGGCATCGGCCTTGGCTTAGACCTTACGTTGCGTGATCTGCAGAACCAGTTAAAAGCAAAGGGGCAGCCGTGGGAATTGGCAAAGGCGTTTGACGGAGCGTGCCCGTTGAGTGGTTTTGTGCTGCCCGCAGAGTTTCGCGATTTGAGCAATATCCAGTTGGCGCTGCGGATTAACGGTGAGCTGCGGCAGCAGGGCAACAGTAGCGACATGCTTACGCCGATTACCGAACTGATTGCATACATTTCGCAGTACATCACGCTAGAGGCGGGGGATGTTGTGCTGACGGGCACGCCCGCAGGTGTAGGGCCTTTTCAATCGGGCGATCAGCTTACTTTGATTTTGGATGAGCGGTTTCAGTTTGGCGCAAAAGTGGCATAAGCATATAGCGACTTATTCCTTTTTGAAATTGAGCGGCTGATTATAATCGCGGGGATTTCATCCGATTTGGAGTTCGATATGACCATCACCGCTGCAGACGTTCAGGCTTGGAATGAGTCGCTAAAAGACGCATCCCCACGCCAGATTCTTGAATTTGCTTTCGATAAGTTCGACAACTACGCCATCTCTTTTAGTGGCGCAGAAGACGTTGTTCTGGTCGACATTGCGCATCGCATCAATAAAAACGTAAAAGTGTTTACCTTAGATACGGGGCGCTTGCACGTTGAGACCTACCAATACCTAGAAACGGTGCGCGATCATTACGGCATTGGGATTGAGGTGATGTTTCCAGAGCCTGCAGCGGTGGAGAGCCTCGTTAACGAGAAGGGCTTGTTCAGCTTTTATCGCGAAGGGCACAAGGAATGCTGCGGAATCCGTAAAGTGCAGCCTCTCAAGCGCAAGCTCTCAACGCTTGATGCTTGGGTGACAGGCCAGCGCCACGATCAGAGCCCAACGCGCAGCGATGTGCCGGTGGTTCAGTTGGATACGGGCTTGGCGGCACCGGGGCAGACCTTGGTGAAGTTTAATCCTCTGGCCAATTGGTCGAGCGCTCGCGTGTGGAATTATATTCGCACCAATGAAGTGCCTTTCAACCCTCTGCATGAGCGCGGTTTTATCAGCATTGGTTGCGCGCCGTGCACGCGCCCCGTTTTGCCGAATCAGCATGAGCGTGAAGGGCGCTGGTGGTGGGAAGATGCCACCAAGAAAGAGTGTGGCCTGCACGCGATTAATATTCACGACTAGATCGCCTGTAGGTATGACGTTATGTAGCGTTGTACCTCACCTTTTGTTGTCAATCTCTGTAGCGCCTAGCTTGTTCTTGCGGAACTGGCTGGGCGTCATTTCATATTTACGGCGGAATGCTTGGCTGAAAGCGGTTTCTGATCCGTAGCCTACCCGCTCTGCAATTTTGTTAATGCTTAGGTCACGCTGCGATAAGTGGCGTGCGGCTAGCCGCAAACGATGTTCTGTTAAATAGGTGAGCGGAGCCATTCCAATGGTATCCGAAAAGCGCTCATGAAATGCCGAACGCGACAGGCAGGCGAGCTCTGCGAGTTCCGCAACGCTCCAACTGCGTGCAGGATCGGCGTGAATTGCGCTTAAGCTTTGCGATAGATAGGGGTCGCGCACGGCACTGAGCCAATTGTTTGCGGCATCCGGAATCTGTTCGACATAATCCCTAACGCATTCAATCAGGAACATGCCAATCAGCCGATTGATGAGCGTATCGCGCCCAGCGCGAAATATCTCGGCTTCCAGCGAGAGAAAACTAAGCCCCAACTTAAGCCACTCTGGCCCGCTGCCATCCAGCCCTTGACGGATCAACATGCACGCGGGGAGTGAGGTCAGTAGAGGTTTTCCCATGTCGCTATCCAGCAGGCAGCGCACCGATAAGATCAGGTTTGTGTCTAGGCCTTCGCCAACGACAACGGGATCGTTGCGGTGCCCTCGAAATTCAGGCGCGAGCCAGTGGTAGGCAGTGGGGGGGGCAGATTGTAGATGGGTGAGGTGATGTTCATGGCCGGCGGGGATGAAGGCGATGTCGCCGGTTTCGAGAACGTGATCGCCATGCCCCGGTAGGCTTAAACGGGCGGGGCCTTTCAGGACGATATGAAACGTTGTTTGGCCTTTTAGGGCGACGCTCCATTCCCCCTTGCCGGCCACGTAGATGTATTCTGCGCCGCTGAGGTGGATGTCATCAAGAATATGGCTGAGTGCATCCATAGGGGGGGTGCGTTCTCCGTTGTGTGTTCAAACAGTATAGACCGCAGTATTTGCGCCGGCGGTTGTGAGCCAAAGGGTAAGTTCCTGAATCTTCTCATAACACGAACCCATATTTACTGTGACAGTAATCAATGGCGGATTCCAGATACATTTTGCTGGATTCTGGCAACTGGCCATTCGGGGTGAGCGGATTGCACTATAGGGGTATTCGGGCGGTCGCGGCGCGAGCTTGTTTTCGCGGGGTAGAGCGGTCGCAAATCCGAAGCTTGCAACGGTTATTTACGGGAGAGAGAACTCATGAATGCAAAGACCCCTGATGATGTGCTGAACCAGACGGCAAATGAGCAGCGGAAAAGTAAGTGGAAAGATCCAAAGCGCTATAAGTGGCTGTTGAGCCCTGCGCTTCCGGTCATAGGCATCGCGGCTCTTTCCGCGTATGCCATTGCACCTAAAAAGTTGCGCGCGCTCGCGTGGACCGGCCCTTTGCTAGTGCACGGAGTAATTCCAGCTCTGGATCGCATGATTGGCGAGGATGAGACGAATCCGCCGGAAGATGCGATTCGTGAGCTTGAGAGCGACCCCTATTATAATCTGATTTCCAAGGCGTTCATCCCGTCACAATGGGTGATGACCATAATAGGTGCGTGGCTTGCGACTCGCAAAAATGTACCGATGATGGATCGCGTGGGTCTAACGCTTTCAGTGGGGGCGCTCAATGGGATTGCGATTGTGACGGGCCATGAATTGGGCCATAAGCACGAGCGTCATAATCGCGTAAGCGCGATGTTTGCGCTCGCACCGACTTTCTACACGCACTTCGCGGTGGAGCATAACTTTGGCCATCATCGCCGCGTCTCTACTCCAGAAGATCCGGCATCAAGCCGGATGGGCGAGAGTTTCTGGAAATTTTTGCCACGTACCGTGATTGAAGGATTCAAGTCAGCTGTTGAAATCGAAACCAAGCGCCTTGAGCGCAAGGGTAAGGGTTTCTGGACTCTTGAAAATGAGTTGTTGCAAGGTTGGGCAGTAACGGCGGGGTTTGTAGGCCTCACGACGGCGATTTGCGGGCCGCGCGCAATTCCGTTCCTTGTGGCACAAGGAGCTTACGGCGCGAGCCTGCTTGAAGTCGTAAACTACGTTGAGCATTACGGTTTGTTGCGGCAAAAAGATGAGAATGGCAAATACGAGCGTACGTCTCCAGAACATAGCTGGAATAGCAATTTCGTTGTCACCAATCTTGTACTTTATCAATTGCAGCGCCATTCAGATCACCATGCATTTCCGACCCGTAGCTTCCAAGCGTTGCGCCACTTCCCTGAAGCGCCGCAGTTGCCAGGTGGATACGCTTCAATGCTGCTTCCCGCTTATATTCCTTCGTGGTGGTTTGCGTTGATGGATCAGCGCGTGGTAGATCACTATCAAGGTGATATTACCAAAGCAAATTTGGATCCGGAACGTCGTGAGGAGCTGATTAAAAAGTGGAGCAAAGTGAGCGAGGCGCAGATTGTTGATTCTGCGGAGGAGGGATCACCAGCAGAGGATTCGATGGAGGGTGCTGCTGTTGCTTGATCAGGCTTTTTAGGCATCTGTAGGTTTTTGAAGGCTTCTGTAAGTTGCAATAAGCCGCCGCTAGATCGTCCAATATCGAAAGGGAATCCTGCTCGATATTGGGCGACATCCGAGCTCTATCTACATATCAAGCTCTACGATATTCCGCGTATCTTTGCGAAATTCGTAAACGCCCTTAAATCAGCATCTTCCCCCACCCTGCACTGTCGCGGCAAGCTTCTGTTTTCATCCACAGCGGGCAAAAAGCATGAGCAAGCCCTGTGTGCTTTCCCTGTGCATCAAGGCTGGCTGATCACGTAGAAATCAAAAAGGGAGGCAATGCCTCCCTTTTATAATTCGCGAGGGTGGGGCTAACCCCACCCTCGTAGTATGTGCCGACTCTTTTTGTTGTTTTCGCAGTTTTTATTTTTGTTGCGCTGATTTTGTTATGGTTAGGATTTTATTGTTGTTTTTCAGAAGTTTTTCTTGTTATTCGTAATTTATTATTGTTAGCGTTTCTTGTTGTTTTTTATCGCGTGTTTCTTTTAGCGTTTTTTGTTGTTCTTGTTGTGTTGTGCTTATCTTATTGTTTTTAGCGTATCTTTTTCTTTGCGTCGTTTTGCTGCGTTTCGACCAGTGTGGCAGTTGGCTAGATCCGGAAGCTGCAAGTTATAGTTGTTCTGCGCAGTTCCTGCCTTTTGGCGCCTTGGGTAGCCACAATAAAATCTGATCTTTGTCGCCCGCTATGCTTTATTTTGTTCTTCTTGTTAGCAATCAGGGGTGATCGTTTTTTGTTGTTGTGTTGGTGTTTTTCTTGTTGTTATCAATTTGTCGCGCTGTCTTTGAGGCTTTTTGTTTTTGTTATCGCCTGTTTGACGGTTGTCTCTTTTTCTTATTGTTTTTGAAGCAGATTTCTTATTGTTTTAGGGTGGTTCTTATTGTTGTTTTTATGAACCTGTTTTTGTGAAGCAGGTGTGTGTCGCTGTTTTTTGTTCTTGTTATAAAAGCTCGTTTTTCTCGGTATCTTTGTTCTTGTTATGTTCTGAAGCCTTTGTTCTTGTTGTTATCGTTTTTCTTGTTCTTGTGTAGGCGTTCATCGAGTCTTCATGTTACCGAGCTTTTTAATAGTTGTTTTTCCCGGTTACGCCCAATACATAGCAGGTTGCGTGCCAAGATCAAATAATAAATAAAATCCTTATAAAACAACATGTTGAGAATGTTACGGAGTGTAAGTAACGGAAATAGTCAAGAATCTGTTACCTGAACCGTGGCTGAGTGTTCCTGTATACCGGTAACACGGTAACGTTCCCGGTAACACGTAGGGACGATAGTGCCAGTTTTTGGGTAACACGTTTGCTCAGGATTAGCCACGCAGCTAGGCCAATATGGATGGAGTGTAGGAGCGAAAATGCGGTTTTTTCCCCAAGAAACCGTGGCTTGCCGATCGTGGTGGCGTGTTAGGTCGGATTGGGGGAGTGATGACGGTGGGAGATGGCGCGAAGGGAGGGAGCGCGAGGCGCGCTGCACGAGCTTACGATTGGAGTGGGGGCTATGAAGGAGGGAGGGCGGTTGGCTTGGGTTTCACAAAACATTGGCGGCGGTTTTTTGTCGCCAATGTTTTGTGAAACTGTGATGCGCTAAGCACCAGAGGCTGCGTTGCTGCCCCGCAGCTGCATTTTTCTGCGTGGAATTCCGAGGCGCTGGCGGCGTTCCCACAGGCATTTTCGGCTGATGCCCAGTTTTTGCGCGAGTTCGGTTTCCGTCATGTGGTGCTGATGTTCTAGCACAAAGCGCTGGAAGTAATCTTCCAAGGCTACATCTTCTTGTGGCTCCCCGTTGACGGCGGAGGTGGGGGGGAGAGGTTGGGTGTCTTGTTGGGTGAAGGGATCGTTGAACGCTTGATTCCGCAGCGGTGAATCCCGATCAGGTTCGATTGCCAAGAGTTCTGGGGTGATGGTGTTACTGTCGCAAAGAATAACGGCACGCTCAATCGCGTTTTCCAGTTCGCGTACATTGCCCGGCCAAGAATACTGCCGAATGGCTTGAATGGTTGCGTCGGTGAGCTGCATGTCACCGTGATTCATGCGCTGTGTGGTGCGAATCAGAAGCTCGCGTGCGAGTTTTTCAATGTCGTCGCCTCGTTCGCGCAGCGGTGGTAGGTAGAGTTCCACGACATGCAGACGATAATATAAGTCTTCGCGGAATTTGCGCGCGCGTGCGAGCATTTTTAAGTCGCGGTGAGTCGCGGCAATCAGCCGCACATCAACATTCTTGGCATGAACGGCACCGACGCGGCGGATTTCTTTCTCCTGCAGCAATCGCAGTAGCCGCGCTTGTGCATCTAAGGGGAGTTCGCCAATCTCATCCAGAAACAGTGTGCCGCCGTCTGCGGCTTCCACGAGGCCCTTGCGCGCGGAGGTCGCGCCGGTAAAAGCACCTTTTTCGTGGCCGAATAGTTCGGCCTCAATTAGCGTTTCGGGGATCGCGGCGCAGTTCACTGAGATCATCGGGCCGTTGGCGCGCAAGCTTTGTGCATGCAGGGCGCGCGCAACGAGCTCTTTTCCGGTACCGGATTCGCCGCGTATTAGTACGGTGCTGTCAGTTGGGGAGACTTTGCTGATTTTACGAAATAGCTCTTGCATCGGCGCGCATTCGCCGATCATTCCAGAGGTTGGGTAGTCACGGTTTACTGTGCTGCGGAGCGCGGTGTTCTCGCGTTCTAGCGCTTTTTCTTTCAAAATACGCTCAATCGACATGAGCATTTCATCATGGTCAAAAGGCTTAGAGATGTAGTCAACTGCCCCCATTTTCATGGCGTCTACCGCAGATTTGAGGCTGGCGAAGCTGGTCATCACGAGAACGGGTGTGCCTTCTGCCAGCGGGATAATATCGGTGCCGGGGGCGCCAGGTAGCCGCAGATCGGTGATGATCAGATCAAAGTTGCTGAGCTGAAACTGGCTGCTCGCGTCGCCCACGCTGCCGGCTTCGTCCACTTTATATTTGTTGCGCTCCAGCAAGCGTTTGAGTGAATGCCGGATGATGCTTTCGTCTTCGATGATCAGAATATGAGCCATTGCCACTCCTGCTCTTCATAGATGGGGCGCTGATTACAGATGGAGCGCTGGGCATCGCTTCGATGCATGCGGGAGGCCGAATCTGTTACCGTGCACGAACTATGATGTTACCTGTGTTACCGGTAAAAGGGAACTAGGCAGTGTAACGGTAACACGTGTTCCTGTTCCGTTTTCGTGTATGGGGCTGGCAATGCTGATTTGGCCGAAGTGTTCTTCCACCATGGTGTAAACCAGTGCCATGCCAAGTCCGGTGCCTTTGCCGGGCTCTTTTGTGGTTACGAAAGGCTCGAAGATCCGCTCCACCAGTTCCGGTGGGATGCCGCTGCCATGGTCTTCAACGTGAGTGATCACGCTGTGTTCCGATATTTGGCTGTAAATACGGATTGTTGTGCCCGGTGCGCTTGCATCACGGGCATTTCCTAATAGATTGATGAAAACTTGGGCAAGTTTTTGGGCGTCGCCCGTGACCCAGTGGGCTGAATCGCAATCGTTTTGGAACCGGTATTCCGCGTTTTCCTTGTTTAGGTAGAGAAGATCTATGGCTTCTTGGACAACCACTTGCAAATGCACGGGTTCAAACTCGGTTTGGCGGGGGCCGCTGTGACTGAAACTCACTAGGGAATGCACAATGCGTGAAATGCGCTTCGTCTGGTCGATAATTTGGTCGGCAGCCCAGAGCGTTTCGTGATCCTCGCTTTCTTCGCGGAGGTTTTGGGCAAGACAGGCAATGCCGGTGACTGGGTTGCCGATCTCGTGTGCGACGCCTGCCGCAAGGCGGCCGATGGAGGCAAGTCGTTCGGAGTGGGTAAGCTTTTGCTCCAATAGCCGCATTTCGGTCATGTCTTCCAGCACCACTACCCAGCCACTCTGTTGCAGAGTAGTGCCTTCTACTTGGATCAGCGCTTTGTGGCAGGAGAGCCAGCGGGGTAAGCCTCGGTGTTCAATCTTGATTTGCTGAGTGGTGGTGTCGCTGTTGAGAAATTCAACGATGAGTGAACCCCATGGCGGTGTAACGCTGGTGATGTGGGAGCCGACGATCTGGGCGGCATCTACCTCGGTCAGCGTTTCGATGGCTTTGTTCCAGCCGACGACTTCGCCATCGCTGCCAAGCGAGCACACGCCAATCGGAAGGTCTTGCAGGGTGCGGCGGTGAAAGCGGCGCAGGCTGTCTAATTCCGCCGCGAGGCCGGTAAGCTTGTCTTGATAGTCCTCTAGGCGGCTCTCGATAAAGTGGATGTCTTTGAGGGAGGTGTCTTCCGGTTGGATTTCATAGGGCAAGGATTCCTCAATAATGTCGTGTGCAACGGAGGGGCCCAGCAATCCAGAAAGGTTGTTTTCGAGCTGATCGCGCAGTCGGCGCAAAGCGTAGGGGCGCATTTCAGTTGTGTCCATCGACAAATCGACCAGCGCGAGTTTGACTTCGCGTTCGGCGGTTGCGACTCCGAGAGGCCCGCTGAGGCGTTGGGTGATTTCGTTGACGTTCTTGACAGGCAATTCCCATCGCATTGGGCGCCGTAGAGTATCCACGTTACAGGCGCTAGCGGCGTTGATCTCCTCTGGGGAGCTTGGGTTCGCAATTGAGACGATGGCAAATACCAGTGCGTTCAGAAAAATTGCAAAACTTGCCACCATGTAGCTGTTTTCAGAAGTCGGAAAATGATCATCCAGCAGCAAGGGAATGTTGATGTGGATTTGGAATCCAAACAAAACCGGCAATAGCAATACAAAAAACCAGACGCCAAACCCTGCGGTGAGCCCTGCCAAAAAGCCACGGTGGTTGGCGCGCGTCCAGAGCAGAACGCCAACCAGGCCAGGAACAAATTGCATTGTCGCAACAAATGAGAGGAACCCTAGCTCGGAAAGACTGTTGCGATTGGCAACTACGAAATAAAAGGCAAATGCGCTGAGAATGATGGCGGCGATCAAAATGCGTCGCGCCCAGATCAGCCAACTGTAGAGGTTTCGTTGCGTGTTGACAGGGGAGAGTGGCAAAACTAAGTGATTGAGAAACATCGCGGAGAGCGCGAGCGTGCAGACGATGATCAGTCCACTCGCCGCAGAAAGCCCTGCCATAAATACGATGACAGACAAGAGTTCTTGCTGCTCGGCGAGTGGAATCATTAGGGTAAGGTAATCAGGCGTATCGGTTTCGAGATTGATTGCTTGAGCACCCCAAACAATGAGCGGTACGAATAACGCTAAGGCGAGCAGGTAGAGTGGTAACGCCCAGCTTGCAGTAATCAGTGCGCGTGGGTTGATGTTCTCGGTAAAGCTCATATGAAACATGTGTGGCATTACCACAGCGGCAACAAAAAAGGCCGCGATCAAGCTGCGCCATGGGCCTTCTTGGAGCGGAGAGTAGAGTTGTGTGAGGGCTTCGGGGTGGTGGTCTAACCATTGATTGACGCCTACCGGCCCATCAAAAATTCGAAATACAACGTACAAGCCGAGTGCAACCATAGCGCTGAGCTTGACGATGGACTCAAAGGCCATCGCAACCACGAGCCCTTCGTGCTTTTCGCGCAGCGAGATGTGGCGGGCGCCGAACAAAATGGCAAACAATATGATCGTGGCGCAAAACAAGAACGCGAGGGTGTCGGTGTCTGCACTGTCATTTAGAACCTGTGCGGAATCGGCCACAGCCTGAATTTGCAGAGCGAGCAGCGGAATTACGCCGATAAACATGCAAAGCGTTACAACAGCACCCACGACTGGGCTGCGGTAGCGAAACGCAAATAAATCTGCAAGTGATGCGAGCTGATAGGTGCGAGTGAGGCGCATCATTGGGGCAAGAAGCACTGGCGCGAGCATGTAGGCGCCAGAGATTCCCAAGTAATAGGCGAGATAGTTGTAGCCGTGCTGATGAGCAAAGCCGACGCTCCCATAAATCGCCCATGCGCTTGCAAACACACCCAAAGATAATACGTAGGTGGCGGGGTGCCTGACGAGTTTCGACGGCAAATAGCCAAGCTCGGTGATGTAGGCCACCAGAAAAAATATCGCCAGATAGACGACGCCCATGGAGAAGACTTGAGTCAGGCTAAAACCCATCGAGGTCACGGCTCCTTGCAATCCAATAGGTAATGGCGATCAACATGCTCCAGAACAAAAAGGGTCGGTACCAGACGACGCCGCCGTCAATCCACCATTGCATCAGTGCTGGCGAGAGCACATAGGCGCCGATAATAAAAAGGAGCACCAGTCGATCAATATACATAAGATCGTTCCTGCGTGTATGTGAGTGCGGTAAATGTTTTAGTGTATGCGCTTTGGCTGCGTCCTACCAATTTGCTAGCGCGCTAAGGTGGGGTGGTGTGGAATATTTTTGGATTGCCAATGCGCAACGGCCCAGGCCAATACTTCGCTTACGGGCTCTTGCGCCAAACCGGCTTCAGGGTTTTGTCCGAGCCAAGCCAAAACAGCGACCAGCTGTTGGCTGCGTTGTTGCGTGGAGAGCGCCATGGCACCGGTCTGTTTGCTAAGCTTTTGCCCGAACGTATTGGTGATGACTGGCAGATGCATATAGTGAGGTGTGGGCAGCTGTAACCAGTCCTGTAAGAGGAGGTGGTAAGGGGTGGAATCCAATAAATCTGCACCGCGCACAATGTGAGTGATATTTTGCGCGGCGTCATCGAGGACGACTGCCAGATGGTAAGCAATAAAGCCCTCTTTGCGTTGGATGACGAAATCCCCTGCATCCTCGCCAAACCGAAGCCCGAATCGCCCTTGCAGTGGGTCAATGAAGGAGTACTCGCGATGGGGAACCTCTGCTTTTAGTGCCCAAGCGATGCCTTCGGGTGGCCGCTTTTGGGGGCGGCATGTGCCCGGATAGATAACGTGACCTATGAGCTGCTTGCGTGAGCAGGTGCAATAGAAAAGGCGGCCTTGGCGAAGGAGAGTGTCAATGGTGTCTTGATAGAGCGACAGGCGCTGAGATTGGAAAATCACCTCGTCATCCCAGTACAAACCAAAGCCTTCTAGAGTGTTTAGTATTGCGCTGCTAGCGCCGGCCACCTCACGCAAGGGGTCAATATCTTCAATACGAACCAGCCACTTGCCCTGCGATGCGCGCGCATCGCAGTAACTTGCGACGGCGGTGAGCAGGGAACCGAGGTGTAATAGGCCCGTTGGGGATGGAGCAAAGCGTCCAATGTAAGGCGATGGCGGCATGGTGGGGCTGGCTGGTGAGGGGGCGGGTTTTGCGGCGAATGCGGTCAGGGTGTGCGCATGAGGTTCCAGCGGAAAACGAGAAAAGGCGCGAATGGCGCCTTTTCTTGAGAGCGTATTTTCTAAGCTGCATGGAAAAGAGCTTGTTTAGGTGCCCCACTGCTTCTCTTTGATTTCTTCAATCGTTTTGCAATCAATGCATAGCGTTGCGGTTGGACGCGCTTCCAAACGCCGAATGCCGATCTCTATGCCGCAGGAATCACAAAAGCCGTAGTCGTTTTTCTGAATGCGTTCAAGGGCTTGATTAATTTTGCGGATTAATTTTCGCTCGCGATCACGGGTGCGGAGTTCTAAGCTAAATTCTTCTTCTTGCGTTGCGCGATCGGCTGCGTCGGGTAGGTTGTAGATTTCATCTTGCATGAGTTGCAGAGTGCTATCGACTTCTTCCATTAGCTGTTGGCGCCAGTGGAGCAGGATGGCCTTGAAATGCTCAAGCTGTGGGTTGCTCATGTACTCTTCGCCCTCTGTTAGAGCGTAAGGGGTGTAGCTTGAGCGGGACAACTCGACAACAGTCTTCTTTTTTGCTTTCTTGGTTGGCATGAGTAAACTCCTCGCAACTGCGGAACCCTAAATGTATACCAGTGCTATTGACAATTTGCAAATAGAAAAGTTGCAACTTAAAACAAATGCCTATAGAACAAAAAGGCAAAATGACAAAAAAGGAGTACTACATCGGTGAAAATCGCGCATAGGGTGGCAGATATTCAGCCGTTTCATGTGATGGCACTGTTAGCGCGGGCGCGCAGCTTACAGGAGCAGGGGTACGACGTCATCCATTTAGAAGTAGGGGAGCCGGATTTCGATACTCCAGCGCCCATTGTCGCTGCGGGGGTTGAGGCGCTTCATCGTGGAAAGACGCATTATACACCGGCTACAGGCTTGCCGATTCTGCGTGAAGTCATCGCGGAGTACTACAGCGAGCGCTTCGGAGTGGATGTTTCGCCGCAGCGCATTGTTGTCACGACGGGGGCATCGGGTGCGTTGAGCCTTGTTACGGCGGCTTTGTTCAACCCGACAGATCGGGTGATGCTGGCGGATCCCGGCTATCCGTGTAACAGCCACTTTTTACGCCTAATTGGTGCCCGCTCGCAGTGGGTTGCCACCGATGCAGAAGCGCGCTTTCAGCTAAGCGCGGCTGCAGCGGTTGAGCATTGGCGCGATGATACTGCGGGGATATTGGTGGCTACGCCTTCGAACCCTACGGGTACTTTGCTCTCTTTGGCGGAGCTGCACGACCTGCATGAAGTGGTGCGCGAGCGCGGTGGAGTTTTGATTGTGGATGAAATCTATCAAGGCTTAACCTATGGCGTAGAGTCTTGTACGGCGCTTTCACTGCCTCGTGCCGAGCAGGACATTGTGGTGATTAATAGTTTTTCTAAATATTTTGGTATGACCGGTTGGCGGCTTGGTTGGATCGTTGCGCCGCAAGATCTTGTTCCTGCGCTGGATAAGCTTGCGCAAAACTTCTATCTTGCGCCGCCTACGCCCAGCCAGTATGCGGCACTTGCTGCGTTTACGCCTTCAACACTTGCGATTCTGGATGAACGCCGTAACGAACTACATAAGCGTCGTGACTATTTGCTTAAGGCACTTCCTGCGCTAGGGTTTAAGATACCGGTAATTCCCGAAGGCGCTTTTTATCTGTACTGCGATATTTCTGAGCTTGGCGATGATAGTTTCGCGCTCTGCGAAGCGTTGTTAGAGCAGGCGCATGTGGCAGTGACACCGGGAAAGGATTTTGGGTTTCGTGATGCCGCACGTTATTTGAGAATTGCCTATACCGCACCGATTCCGCGTTTGCAGGAGGCGGTTGCCAGAATTGCTCGCCACCTAAAAGTGAGTGTTTGAGCGTGCACGCGGCTGCATAGCGAATCGTGGGTGATGGCGGCGATCTTTTTGCCGCGCGGGAGATTGAAGCGAAGCACATTCTGCGCTTTCTGGTAAAGTGCAAAGACCTATAGGCTCGGAGCAAAACAGTGATTGATTATAACGAGATGGCGATCTTTGCAAAGGTAGTGGATGCAGGGAGCTACACCCGCGCTGCAGATAAGCTGGATTTGCCTAAGTCTACGGTAAGCCGAAAGATCACACAGCTGGAAGAGCGCTTGGGTGTGCGGCTATTGCATCGAACCACGCGGGCGATCAAGCCTACGGAAATTGGTAAGACTTACTACCGCCACTGCGCGCAAATGCTTGCGGAGGCCGAGGAGGCCCAGCGTTCGATCAATCAGATGCAGGCTGAACCCAGCGGCCTTTTACGTATTACAGCGCCGATTTCCTTCGGCGCGAGTTTTCTTGCGGAAACCATCAAAGAATATTTGGCCATGTACCCGCAGGTACGGGTGGATATCATGCTGGATAACAAGATCCTTGATTTGATCGACGATGAAATCGACGTGGCTTTTCGGGTAGGGCCGATGAGTGATTCATCGTTGGTTGCGCGCACCTTGGGGTCTATTCGGCTTATCTTGTGCGCATCGCCTGTCTACGTTCAGGCGCACGGCGCACCACGCACGATCAGTGATCTGGCGGGGCATAATTGCGTAGCGCATAACAATATTTCCTGGCACCTCGTTGGCCCCAACGGGCCGGTGGATGTCGAGCTGGATGCGCGTCTGTTTTCGAACGATATGGAAATGACCAAGCGCATGTTGCTTGCCGGTTATGGCATTGGTTTACTGCCGATTACGCTTGCCTACGATGAGATTCAGCAGGGGCAATTGCTGCAAGTGCTGCCCGAATATCACTTCCCGGATCGAGACGTTTATCTGGTGTACCACAGCCGCCGCCAATTGCCCACGAAAGTGGCGGCATTCATCGACTTTGTGGCCGAGCGCTGCAAACCGGTTGCGCCGTGGGAAATGCACAAGCTCAAGTAATGAAACCTAAACAAAGGAGTGGCACATTATGCTAACAGCATCGGGTATTACCGTATTGATTGCCTTGGGAATGATGGCCGTTTTGATCCTGAAGGGAATACGCGCGGTACCACAAGGTTATCAGTGGACGGTGGAGCGCTTCGGGCGCTATACGCATACGTTACAACCCGGTTTTAATTTAATTATTCCGTTTGTTGATGATATCGGAAGAAAGCAAAATATGATGGAGCAGGTCTTGGATGTGCCGCCGCAAGTGGTGATCAGTGCGGATAACGCACAGGTTACGACCGATGCAGTGTGCTTTTTCCAAGTGCTGGACGCAGCCCGTGCCTCGTATGAAGTCGCCGATTTGTACGATGCTCTGCGAAATTTGGTAATGACCAACATCCGCGCAGTGCTGGGTTCTATGGAACTGGACGAGATGCTCTCGAACCGTGATCGCATCAATCTTGCACTGTTGAAAAAAGTCGATGAAGCCACGGATCCTTGGGGTCTGAAAGTGACCCGAATTGAAATCCGCGATATTTCCCCACCTAAAGACTTGGTGGAATCCATGGCCAATCAGATGAAGGCCGAGCGGGAAAAACGTGCTGCCATTCTGAAAGCCGAAGGTGAGCGTGAAGCGGCGATCAAAGTGGCGGAAGGCGAGAAAAAGGCCGCTGTACTGCGCGCAGAAGGCGAAAAAGAAGCGGCTTTTCTAGATGCAGAGGCACGTGAACGCCTTGCAGAAGCCGAAGCGCGTGCCACCGATATGGTGTCCAAAGCCATTCAGGAAGGAAACCTTCAGGCAGTGAACTATTTTGTCGCGCAGAAATACGTCGATGGTTTAATGCAGCTTGCCGCATCCCCTAATAGCAAGGTGATATTAATGCCGGTAGAAGCGACCTCTATCCTAGGTGCGCTGGAAGGTATTCGCGATTTGGTCAAGAAAACAACGAGCTAAGTAGGTGCGGTTGGTTGCGTTAGAGGAATATTTTCATGGCAGAGTGGCTGAATGATGCGGGATGGTACTGGATCAGCGCTGGGCTTGTAATGATCGCGGCGGAGGCGCTGGGTGCTTCGGGTTTTTTGCTTGGCGCTGCGGTTTCCGCACTTTTGGTTGGAGTGCTGGCATTTCTGATGCCTGCGATGGGCTGGCAGGAACAATTTGTGGCCTTTGCCATTTTTGCGGGCTTTTTTACTTGGGTATATTGGAGGCGCTTTCGCGCGTTCAATGAAAAAACCGATAAGCCAAAACTCAACCATCGCCTGCTGCAAATGGTTGGAACTACGCATGTGCTGGACACGCCGATCGAAGAGGGCGTTGGTAAAGTACAGGCGGGGGATACCCTCTGGAAGGTGCAGTGCAAACAGGCGAATCTGCCTGCGGGTACGCGTGTGAAAGTGGTTGCGGTTAACGGTATGTTTCTGATTGTGGAGGCTCTGCCATGAGTGCTGCAACATCGCTTGAATCCATTGCGCCGGCGGATCCGGCTCGCTTTGCGCTGATTACGGGAGCTGGGCGGCGGCTTGGCGCTACGCTGTGCCGTTATTGGCTCGCTCAGGGGTGGCAGGTAATTGGCCACTATCGCACAGAAACGGCGGAGGTGAGTGCTCTTCGAGCCTTGGGCGCGACCATGTTGCAAGCCGATTTTGAAAGGCCAGATGAGGTTGCAGGCATGGTGGAACAGCTTACTACGCAGCTGCCTTGGCTGGATCTGATTGTGCATAATGCGTCTAGCTTTTCCCCTGATGTTGATGATCTGGAACGCAATCTTGCGGCAATGGACGGTTTTTTCCAGGTACACATGAAGGCTCCCTATGCAATCAATCTGGGGCTGCACGATTTGCTCTTGGCTACGCCACGCACTAGCGCCGATATTATTCATATCACAGATATTTTTGCAGACCGCCCTGATGCGCGTTATGCAGCCTATTGTGCGAGCAAAGCGGGCTTGGCGAATCTATCACTCTCTTTTGCCAAGCGGTTTGCACCTAAGATCAAGGTAAATGCGATTCAGCCGGGGCCGATCAAGTTTTTAGATAGCCATGCCGATGAAAACCGCGTGGCCATTTTGCGCGAAACGCTGTTGGGGCGAGAAGGAGGTTTTGAGCCCGTCGTGCAGATGATCGCTGCTTTGGTGGCCAATCCATTCGTTACCGGCGCGGCTTATAAAGTAGATGGAGGGCGCTCGCTCTCTTAGTTTTCCGCAGTCGCGCGTTCGATTTGAATCTGACCCGCTACGCTACGTATTCTGAAAATCCCAAGGCCCAACCTGCGGCCGCCAAAAGGGAGGGTAATGGCGGAGACTGCAGGTGCTTTTCCTTGTAGGACAGGTGTTAGCGGCGCAAGATACGGGTCTTTGACGGCCAGTTCTGCGAGAGGCTTGCGCTCCCCAGCGTAGAGAATATCAAGGTCTATGGGGCGATCGCGGAGCTTTTTCTCTGGGTGATTTCGATCTCGCCCTAGCTTGATCTCGGTTTCGTTAAACCACGCTTTGATGGATTCGGGGGATTGCGTGGATTCAAACCAAAAGAGCGCGTTATAAAAAGGTTGTTGGCTTTCCATGCCGTGCGGCTTGGTCTGAATCAGCGGACTTAGCGTAAATTCTGCCAAACTGCTTGCTAATGCTTGCAGCGCAAGCGCAACGTTGTGGGGCGGATCAATGTTGCTACCAAGGCTGCAAAAGTAAAACATGAAGGCCCCCATTTCTCTTTTCTAGCATTCGGGAGTTGTTGATCTGGCTCGTGTTGTGCGAATCAGTTCGATGTTCCCCTGAGTTGAAGCCTGCACCTTAGCAGAGAATCTAAAGATTTTCGATTGTGACGATTTGGCCTTGCTTGGCAAATCCGGCAAATTCCCGCTGGATTTGTGGTTCCCAGTCGCGCCAGTAATCTTCATAGCTCATAAGGTACATTTTTTTTCGCATTTCTGGCGTGTAGGCGGAGAGTAACGCGGGGACTGCGGCGTGAACGGGGTGTTCATCACGTAGGGTTACGTCATGAAAAATGGTGTGCGCGGGGAGCGTGGCAATTTGCTCTGGAATGGGGGTGGTATCGCTGGTAAAGATCACCTGTTCGTTGATGTGTAGCCCATAGCTGATTTTGTTGGGTGTATGGCGCGTTCGGAAAAGTTTGCAGTGAACACCCTGCCAGTCAAAGCGATCATCGCGCAGCAGTACCACATCGAAAAAATCGGCGAGCGTGTTCTCGCCTTCGCTTGCGCGTCCCATGGAGCCTTTGAGCGTTTGGTCCCAAAGCTCCTCTTGCAAGGATTCGTGAAGAATGAGTTGAACACGCTTGCCGTAGCGAAAGCGTGATTCGTAGCCAACTCGCTCTAGGCCGAAAACGTGGTCGCCGTGAACGTGGGTGATAAAAATAGCGTCTATGTCGGGCAGGCCCAAACCGCGATCGCGCAGCGCATATTTAATGGTAAACCCACAGTCGATTAACAAACGCCGGCCCGATGAGACAATCATCGCGTTGGTGTTCCAGTGCTCCATGGCTTCGGAGTGACCGGTGCCAAGGATCTGAAGAAAGGGGTGATCTGCCATAAAACATTCTCACGGAAATGAAAGGCTCATATGTCGATGCTACTGATCGGGACGAAGCTCGGTCAAGCAATGCACAAAGATTTGGCTGCTGTTCATATAACATTCTGCAATATGTCACAAACTGCGACGGCATTTCGCCGGTAAACTAGCCTCCGCAACAGGGGCCATCGTAGAACAACCAGCCTGCGAGCTTTGAGTCCACGACTAGCGGATCGCTCAGAGCAGGGTTGGCAATAAGACAGTGCGAAATAAAGGAGTAGCGGATGAAGCAGATGGTTTGGGTGGCTGGAGCAGCGGTACTGCTTACAGGCTGTGGCCTTGGTATGAATAACGGGCGGCAGATTCCAAAAGAAGGTGTGGCGGCGGCTATTCAGGTGAATTTGCCGAAAGCAAGCCAGGAAGCGCAGGTGGTGGCAACCGTTTATAAAGACGGAGTGGCGCAGCCGTTGGTGGGTGGAGATGTGATACAGGCGCGCACGGCGCAGTCTCTCTCTACCTTGCGCGCGGAGAAAAATCTGGATGGCCATTACCAAGGCGTGCTCGCTGTGGATCATGCGGATACGCCGATTGATGTTGCCGTCAATTACGACGACAAAGCTTCTAGCGAACAACGTTGGTTTGCGAGCGACACCTTAACGGTAAGCCCAGGGCCTGGCAGCCTTGTCGGTTATGAGGTAACGGGAATGCGCTTGCCGCCGGAAATCTACCTAAGCGCTCCAATGGCGAATACTGTGTATCGCGATATGAGTGATACCGTTGAGCTGCACTGGGATCCTTTGGCGCTAGGGCATCAAGTGCGTCTAACGGCGGCGGTCAGCTGCGTGGCAGCGGGCCTGCCCTTTAGCTACGGTCTGAGTTTTGATCTTGGCAAGGAAACGGATACCACAACGGGTAGCTATTCTTTGCGAATGAATAAGCTGGTGACGGCGGTTCCGGTCGTGGTTGCGCTGCGCAAGGTTCTGGATTACCTATCGTTGTACGCAAGCCAACAGATGCTCGGCCAAGGTAATTTTCTGGCCATACTGGGTAGCCTGCCGAAGTCGGATAACGAGATTAATAAATGTGATGTTGATTTAACCCTGATTCGAGAGCAGGAAAATACATTGCCCCCCGCATTCAGCGGCGGATACGCCATTACTAGCCGCAGTGACACAGTGAGAGTGCAGTATGTTCAACAATAAAATGTTTAACAATCAACAGAGCAAAGGCGTTAAGCAGAACAAATGGGGGTGGATGGGCGCGACGTTGGTTGCCTTGTCTTTTGGCTGCGTTGCCGCGCAGGCAGATGTTGGCACTGCATCAAGCGCTTCGCGTGTTGGTGCAGGGGACGGTTGGGTGGGCTTGCAGCTTGGCACTAGCCGTTTGAAGTCGGAAGGTAGCGATTTTCGTCTTTCGGGGAATTACGGGCTGAGCGGAGGCTGGTGGCTCAACGAAAATATTGGCCTTGAGCTTGGTGCCAGCGCGTTGCGTAAGGGCGATGAGCGTGGTGAAGACAATCGCGGCACTTATGTGTTGTCGGTAGACGCGAATGACTATCACATCGGCCCCCGTTTTAGCAGTGGCCGCCATGCAGTTTGGCAGTATTCGGGCAGCGCAGGCTTTTTGTATAGCCGTGCACATATGAGCCTGAAAGAGGCGTTCTACGGGCTAAAAGAGCCGGGTGAGGCCACTTCGCGCAGTACCGGTAATGGCTATTACGTTGCGGGTGGCGTGACCTTTGCACCTGCACGCAGCGCGTTGGGGGTGAATGGCGCGGTGAGTTATTCGTTGTGGCTGCGCTACCGTCAGCGTTTGGATTTGATCAGTACGTATCGCGGGGATCAGGATTTAAGCGATTTGGGCGTGGTTGCATCGGCGGATTTCCGTTTCTAAACCGGGTATAGCGGCGTCTGCGGATTTTCGCTTCTAAATCGAGTGGAGGGTGCCGTGTTGCCAGCGGTTGCGACCATTCTTCTTTGCGCGGTAGAGGAGTGTATCCGCTAGGCCGATGAGCTTTTCGGTGTGAGCGGCTCGCGTTGGTAATACGGTGGCTGCGCCGATGCTGATGGTAACGGTCTTTGCGACGCGCGAGCCTTCGTGCGCTAAGGCAAGCGCACGTATGCGCTCTTGGATTCGCTCAAGGATGGCGAGGAACTGTTCGGCTTGAGTGTTTGGGTAGAGCAGGATAAATTCCTCGCCGCCGTAGCGACCAACGAGCTCCCCTGGCCTTGAGGCTTCTTTGCGGAGTGCTTGGGCGATTGCGATCAGGCAGCGATCGCCCGCTTGGTGGCCGTAGATGTCATTGTATTGTTTGAAAAAATCTACGTCGAGCAGGGCGATCGACAGTGGTTTTTGGTCGCGCTGACAGCGGCTCCATTCATGCTGCAGGCATTCTCCGAAGTGACGGCGGTTGGCGAGTTCGGTGAGTGCATCCTCGCGCGAGAGGCGTTCGAGGTTGTGGTAAAGTGCATTGCGCTCATGTTGGTCGATTTCCAAGAGCAGCGATTGCAAAAATACGGTACGTTCGCGGTATTCGTTTAGGTAGGCAAGGCCCATTCCAACAAGGCTTGAGGGGATGAACCAAGCGTTAAACAGCGCGAGTGGTTCGTCTTGCCCAAAGGTTAGCACCAGAATGCGGTGCAGCAAGCCCGCCAAGCAGCCCCAGAAGATCACGTATGTGAAGCGAAGTTTGGACATCGCATAAACGAGCACAATGCCGTTGGTTGCAATGGCGTAGGCTAAAACCTTTAGCTGTGGATCGGTAATGCTGGGTGGAATCTGCATTACGATGGTGAGGCCGACCATCGCAATGATGCCGATGTAGCCATAAAACCAATGATCAAAACGTGATTGCCGCACAAGCCAAAGCAGCGCTACCAGCCCGATTCCTGCAGCGCTGTATTTCGGCAGAAAAGCGTGAAGGTCGCTCTGTTGGTAGTGTGTATAAACGAATACTCCAAACAGCGCGTACGCTACGGCGATGAGCAGGCTGAATGAGCGCATGCTGGTGAGCCCCGCCTGGCGGTAGCTTGCGCTGAACAGGGTTTCGATCGTACTTGGAAACCGCAGCCAGTAATGCCGCCGTTTTTGAGTGCGTTCAATCTGGGATTTAAGCGCAGGCGTAAATTTAATCGCGTCCGTATTACCGTTGTTTGGGGCGTTTTTGTGCCCGCGGCTTGTGTAGAGGGCGCTTTTGATGGCTGTGCTTGTGAGAGATGTTGCAGGGGGCATGGACTCTAAAACTCGACGGCAGTCCGAAGAAGGCGCTAGTTGTATCAAAGATTTGGACAAAAAACGAGCACAAAAATTGATCAATTGTGTGAGAAATTACTTGCTACCCAGCAACCTAGCGTGAGGCGTAGCTTTGCGTGAGGTGCTTTGCGTGCGGATGGTGCGTGAAGAATGGGAGGGAGTATTTGAGATGCCGTGAGTCGAGGGAGGAGGCGGAAGGCGGAAGTGGTCTCCCTCGCTTCCCGCAGGGCGGTTTTGTAGGTTCATTATCGCCAAGCAAGGCCGTCGAGGGAGTGGCGCTATTCTAGCGAAGTTTTTCTGGAGCGGCTATGGGGAAAGCACCTACAGCAAAGAAGCTTTACAGTAAAACAATATTGCGTCAAAGAAGCATCGTTACGTCAAAGAGGCTTCGCTACTCAAAGAAGCATCGTTAGTCAAAGAAGCTTCGTCCAGAGTGTGGCGATACCCGAAACGATGGCAGAGATGTTTACAGAGTGTGCTTTCGAGAGCTGAAAGATCGGCAGTGGGCTGGAAATCGCGCACTTGGGCCATTTCAAGGCCGATAAACCCGCAAGGGTTAATGCGGTGGAAGGGCTCTAAGTCCATGTCTACGTTCAGCGCTAAGCCGTGGAAGGAGCAGCCTTTGCGGATACGCAGCCCGAGCGAGGCAATTTTATATTCGCGCTGGGTTTGGGTGTGTTGAACGTAAACGCCTGGTGCATCTTCGCGGGGGTATGCAGAAACGCCGATTTCTTGAAGGGTGTCTACGATGGCGTGCTCAATCCGTGTCACCAGTTCGCGCACACCGATTTGCATACGACGCAAGTCGAGTAGCGGGTATATGACGATCTGGCCTGGGCCGTGATAGGTGACTTGGCCGCCGCGATCTACGGCAATGACGGGAATGTCACCCGTGGCGAGCAGGTGTTCTGCTTTCCCTGCCTGCCCTTGCGTAAATACAGGTGGATGCTGCACGCACCAGAGCTCGTCGGTTGCGTGTTCACCGCGTGTGTCGGTGAAGGTTTGCATGGCGTGCCAGATTTCTTCGTAGTCGCGCAGGCCAAGGTGGCGAATGATGAGCGTCGACGATGCGCTCACGCTAGAATCGGTGTGGGAGCCTGCGTGAGCGGGGATCTTTGTCGGCGTTAGAGAGTCCATGAAATTTCGTCGCGCGCGGCCAATGCGCGGTAGATACATTCCAGCTGTTCGCGCGCTTCGACGTGCACGTTGACCGTGATGGAGTGGTACTTTCCGGTGCGGCTTGGGCGCGTCTGAATATTGACCGGAGTAAAGTTTGGCACTTGGTCGCGTACGATTTCGGTAAGAATTTCAATCAGCGGATGCTCTGAGAGCCCCATTACTTTGAGATTGTGGTTACAGGGGAAGGTCCACAGTTCCTGATTGAGGTGGTTGTTTGGGGAGGACATAGCAAATCTCGCTGGCGTGTTGCGGTTTCAAAGGTCGTAGTTTACGCCAGAATGGTGCTCTGCGGCTATGTTCGTGTGATGCGGCTTCTTGGTAGAACTGTAAAGGCAGGTGTGTGTCTGCCTTTACAGAGTTTTGATTAAGAGCTTTGATCAGGAAAACAGGCCTTTCACAAACAGGAGTAAGTGGTGCCAGAGTTTTTTGATGAAGCCCGCTTCTTCCACCGGTTCGAGCGCTACGAGAGGCGTTTCCGAGATGACCTTGTCTTTCACTCGCACTCGAATCACGCCTAGCTGCTGACCTTTGGCAATGGGGGCCTTGAGTTCTAGTGGTTTGTAGTCAAGTTCAGCTTTTACATCCTGCTGTGTGCCTCGTGGGATCGTGAGGACAAGGTCTTTATCAAGGCCGAGTTTGACGGTGGGGGTGCTGCCGAACCAGATTTCGGGGGCGGCGAGGACTTCACCGGCGCTGTAGCTGCGTACGTTTTCGTAAAACCGGAAGCCGTAGGTGAGCAGCTTCATGGTTTCGCTGGCGCGGGCTTTCTCGCTGTTGGTGTTCATGACAACGGCGACTAGGCGCATTCCGTCACGTTTGGCAGAGGCGACCAAGCAATAGCCCGCTTCTTTGGTGTGGCCGGTTTTGATGCCGTCTACGCTGTTGTCGCGCCAGAGCAGTAGGTTGCGGTTGGGTTGCTTGATGTTGTTGTAGAGGAATTCTTTTTCGGAATAGAGTTCGTAGTCTTCAGGATGGTCAAAAATTACGTGCTGGGCAAGGATCGCAAGGTCGCGTGCGGTGGTGTAGTGCGAGGGGTCGGGCAGGCCGGTGGCGTTGACGTAGTGGGTGTGGGTCATGCCGATGCGTTTGGCGGTTTGATTCATAAGATCTGCGAATGATTCTTCGCTACCGGCGATGTGTTCGGCGAGTGCAACGGAGGCGTCGTTGCCGGACTGGATAATGATTCCGCGCATGAGATCACGGATTTTTACTTGGGTGCCCACGCGAATGAACATTTTTGAGCCGCCCATGCGCCATGCTTTTTCGCTGACAAGTACTTCGTCGTCCCAACCGGCAAGGCCCTCTTTGATTTTGTCGGCGGCAACGTAGGAGGTCATCATTTTGGTGAGGCTGGCAGGTGGCAATTGCTCATCTGCATTGTGCTCGACAAGGACTTGCCCGCTGCTGGGTTCGATCAAAATCCAAGAGCTGGCGGCCAGTTGCGGCGGTGTGGGTAATTCGGTTTCGGCGGCGAAGCTTGCGTTGCTTGCGGTGAGCGCACCTATAAACAGCGTGTTTGCAATGAATCCGATCAAAAATAGAAAAATGCGCTGGGTGCGCGGTAGACGTTGAGCTTCCACGATCTAGGGTCTCCCGGGCTTGTTGGAAAGGTGCATGAAGGTCGCGTGAATTTATGGTGAATTAAATTTGCGCCATAAAATCAACGGGCTGTGCATCATAGCACAGCCTGTATGGGGGGTGCGGTTTGGTTTTTTCGCGAAGGGTTAGCGGCGAATCAGGAGCGGGTTGCCAAGTTGTTTGCTGCGAATCTGCGCCTCCGCACGGCGGGCGTTATCTTCGTTGTTGAAAGGCCCGACGTGAACACGGAAGTGGCTGCTGTCGTTCTGTGCGACGGTTACGGGTGCAGAAACGAGTTGAGAGAGGCGGTTTTGCAGTAAGTGCGCAGATTCGGAATTGGAAAATGCGCCGACTTGTAAAAAGATTTGCGCCTGGTTCCGTTGGTTGGCGTTCGGTTGATTGCTTTCCGTCGTTATGTGAGTGTTTTGGGTAGGCGGTGTGCGGCTCGTAAGTGCAGTTCGGTTTGCGCTTCCGTATTTCTGTGGAGTGCGCGTTTCTCCCTGCGTAACCATCGGAAATGGCCCTACACTCAATGTTTCTACGCGAACGCGTGCAGTGCCCTTTTCGGCATAGCCAATTTTTACTGCGGCGGCATAGGAGAGGTCGATAATGCGATCGTCAACAAAGGGCCCGCGATCGTTGATTCTTACAATAACGCTGCGGTTGTTTTCAAGATTGGTGACGCGCGCATAGGTGGGTATGGGCAGCGATTTATGGGCCGCGGTCATTTCGTAAAGGTCATAAGGCTCCATTGTGGAGGTGGGTTGGCCGTGAAATTTTTCCCCGTACCACGAGCCTACGCCTACTTCCGAGTAGCCTGCGGCAGTGGGTAGTAGGTAGTAACGCTTGCCGAGCACGTCATAGGGTGTTTTGTTGCCGTAACGTGAGAGCGTTACGGGTTCAGGCGTTGCATCGCGAAGGGTATCTGCTTGTACGGCACGTAGTGGCGCACGATCCTGTGTTGGGCGTTGCCACGGTGCACTGCTGGCAGCGCTTGGCATCGAGCTGTTTGTTGTGCTGGGCTTTGTTGTTGAGGAAGGCGTGTAGTGGCCTTTTTGTGTTTGGCTGGCACAACCGCTGAGCGTGAGCGCTCCGCTAAGAATGCTAAGTAATAAAATACGCGAGTGTGTCATTGGCTACCTTGTTTTCTAATTCTGAAGGCTACGTTTTACGTCTTGGCTAAGCTGCCATGCGGCCAGTGCATACATGCTGCTGTTATTATAGCGGGTGATTACATAAAAGTTGTTCAGACCGATCCAGTATTCCGTGCCGTCGCTACCTTCCATGGACATTGGGTTGGTGAGTGTGCTGGTGGCGAGCGGTGATGAGCTAATAAGTCCCAATGACTTCAGTTGGTTTGCGCTAACGGTGGGTTTGTTGGATGCGTTCAGGAGTTTCTTGAGCTGTGGGCTAGGGCCGTTCTGCGGGCCAGTAGCTGCGTTTTTGTCGCTATGGTTTTTGTTGCTATGGTTTTTGCCACTATAAGTGGCGGAGAGGGCCACGCCTTCACCGTTTTTCCAGCCGTGACCTTTTAGGTAGTTACCTACGCTGCCAATGGCATCAACGGGGTTGTTGATTAGGTCAATTTTGTGGTCGCCATCAAAATCAACGGCGTAGTTTCGGTAGCTGGAAGGCATAAACTGCGGGAAGCCCATTGCGCCAGCGTAACTGCCTGTGGCGGTGCTGAGATCAATGTTTGCTTCGCGGCCGAGCAGCAAATATTCGTGAAGTTGGCGAGTGAAAAAGGGCGCACGTGCGGGATAGTCGAAGCTTAAGGTGGAGAGTGCGTCGATGACTCGATAATTACCCTTGTTGGCCCCGTAGCTGGTTTCGACACCGATGATGGCAACAATCATTTCGGCAGGTACGCCGTACTGGTGTGCGGCTCGCTCAAGCGCCTTTTGGTAGGTGCGGTAGAACTCAACGCCGCCGTTAATGCGCTTCTCGGTGATAAAGATCCGCCGGTAATCTGCCCAAGTGAGTGTGCGTTCGGCGGGTTTGGAGATGGAGTCGATGATGCTTTGCTGGCGGCTGGCGCTTTTGAACAGGGTTACCAGTTCCGCGCGGTTGAGTTTGTCTTTTTTTACCGCGTCGCTAATAAATGCTTGGACATCGCTACGATCGGCATAAGGTGTAGAGATGGGATCGGCGAACGTAATCGCGGAGAGTGAAATAAAAGGGAGCGCCAGTGTGCCCAGTACGATTGCGCTTGTCGCGGAGCGAGCTTGAAAACGGCGCGTGTTGCGCTTGGCTGCTTTGTGAGAATTGGAAGCTTTGTGAGAATTGGAAGCTTTGTGAGAAGATGAGTTGCGAAAAAGAGAAGGAATCAGTCGCAAGGCAGGTGTCCTCGGAGAAATGGAGCAAATTTTTAATTTTTTGGATGGGCGGATCAGGAGCTAATTCAGTAGCTGGCGGTGCGTGTGTATCGACATAAGAATGCCAAAGCTCGCCAATAGCGTTACAACGGACGTGCCGCCATAGCTGACCATTGGAAGTGGTACGCCCACCACAGGAAGGATACCGCTAACCATTCCGATGTTCACGAAAATATACACAAAAAAAGTGAGTGTTAGCGTACCTGCAATTAAACGATCCCCGTTATTTCCTGCCTGTAGTGCGATATAGCCACCGCGAATCAGGATAATCAAGTAAACCAAAAGCAGCAGGCAAACGCCGGTAAAGCCGAATTCCTCTGCAAGTGCTGCGATAATAAAATCGGTAGAGCTTTCGGGCAAAAAGTCGAGGTGCGATTGAGTGCCGTTCAGCCAACCTTTGCCGTCGAAGCCGCCGGAGCCAATGGCGGTTTTTGACTGCATGATGTTCCAGCCGGTGCCCCAAGGATCGCTCTCTGGATTTAGAAACGTAAGTATGCGCTGACGCTGATAATCGTGCAGTAATTCCCACAATAGCCAGCCCGCTGGAACAGAGCTTCCCGCTAGGGTAACCAGAATGCGCCAGTCAAGGCCGGCAAGGAACATCGTGATAAAACCAGAGCTTGCAATTAATAGAGCAGTGCCGAGGTCGGGTTGTTTTGCGATGAGCAAGGTGGGCACGAGGATGATCCCAGTTGACATCAGCAGAGAACTCCATCGCGGCGGCAGGCTTCGGGTCGCAAATATTGCGGCGACGGAGAGGGGAACGAGCAATTTCATGATTTCGGAGGGCTGGAATCGCCCCAGCCCAGGGATATCCAGCCAGCGCTGTGCGCCCTTGGCGTGGGAGCCAAAAATGAGGGTCGCAATTAGTAAGAGAACGCCAAAGCCGTAAAGCGGGAGGCTCCAACGGCGATAGGTAGTGGCGGGAATCTGTGCTGCCACGCACATGACGAGAAGGCCCAACCCCATTCGCAGTGCTTGCCGGATGACGGTATCAATACTCGCGCTGCTCGCGCTGTAGAGAACGATTAAGCCGCCGCCCATCAGGATGAGCAGCATCATCAGCAGAAAACCGTCGATGTGGATGGTTTGCAAAAAACTGTTGCGCCGTGCAGCCAATTCGTTAGGGGGGAGCTGGCGAAGATAGTCCGAGCGGTTCATCAATGGATTGCGACCTCGGTGCCGGTGGGCGGGGTGTGCATCCGTTGCGAGGTGGAAAGTGCTTCCGTGGCCGGGGATGCATCCTGCTCCTCGGGGGTGACGCTACGACTGCGCGCGTCTGACTCGAACCAAGCGTCAATGACCTGTTTGGCGACGGGGCCGGCATCTGTACCGCCGTGACCGCCGTTCTCTACTAATACTGCGACGGCAATACGTGGGTGGTCGGTGGGCGCAAAGCCCATAAACCACGCATGGTCACGGTGCCATTCCTTGAGTTTTGAGGCTTGGTAGGTCTCGCCCTGTTTGATATTCACGACTTGCGCGGTTCCGGTTTTCCCTGCCATATCGTATTCGGTCAGCCGCCGGCCTACGGCACCGTAGGCGGTGCCTTTCTTGGTCATGACGACGTTGCGCATGGACGCGATCATTCTGCGCCATTGTTCGGGATCTCGTAGCTTAATGTGCTGCAAAGGGGCGTGTTCAAGGGGGCGGATGCCAGTGTCTTTGGTGCTGATTTTCTCAACCATGCGCGGTTCGATAATCGTGCCGTGGTTGGCGATGATTGCCGTCGCAACGGCGAGCTGCAAGGGCGTCGATAACATGTAGCCTTGGCCGATGCCAAAGTTCAGTGATTCGCCCGGATACCAGCGTTCTTTGCGCGTGCGGCGCTTCCATTCTGTGCTGGGCAATACACCGGACACCTCGCCTGCCATGTCGATTCCGGTGCGATGGCCAAAACCGAATGGCGAGAGAAAATCGTGGAGGCGATCTACGCCCATGCGGTGGGCGAGTTCATAAAAATAGGTGTCGCATGATTGCACGATTGCCGTGTCAAGCGTTACAAAGCCGTGGCCCCATTTTTTCCAGTCGCGAAAAAAGCGGCCATCGCCGTTGATTTTGTACCAGCCCGGATCCCAAATGGAATAATTCCAGTCAATAAATCCGCCGTCAAGTCCGGCCAAGCCGACCATCGGTTTTACGGTAGAACCCGGTGGATATTGGCCCTGTAAAGCGCGGTTAAATAGGGGGCGCCAACGGTCATTTTGCAGATCGTTATAGGATTTGTGGTCAATCCCGGTTACAAACAGGTTGGAGTTAAAACCGGGGGTGCTCAAAAAAGCTAGCACGCCGCCGGTATCTGGCTCGATGGCGACTACGGCGCCGCGCCGTCCGTTCATTGCTTTTAGCGCGGCTTGTTGTGTCGGTAAATCGAGAAAGAGGTGAAGGTTTTCGCCGCCGGTGGGATCTATTTTTTCGAGTACGCGAGTGGTGCGTCCGCGCGCATCGGTTTCTACTTTTTGAAAGCCGACGGTGCCGTGGAGGCGGTCTTCATAGAATTTTTCAATGCCGGTTTTACCGATATATTCGGTTGCGCCGTAGTTGTTGGCGTCTACCTGTTTTAGTTCGGCCTCGTTGATGCGGCCAACATAGCCGATGGTATGGGAGAGCAGTTCTGGCTGCGGGTAATGGCGAACGAGGTTGGCTTCGATGATTACGCCGGGCAAGTCGTAGGCGCGTACGGAGAGGATTGCAATTTCTTCTTCGGTGAGGTTTAGACGTAACGCGATGGGTGTGAGTGGGCGGCGTCGCTGTTGCAGGCGTTTTTCAAAGCGTTGAACGTCGTTATCGTTCAAGGGAATGAGTTCCCGAATATCGGCGATGGTTTGGCTTAGGTTCGGCACCAGCTCTTTGATGATGCTAACGGAGAACGTTGGGTTGTTGTCGGCCAGAATCGTGCCGTTACGATCAAGGATCAAACCGCGTGTAGGGGCAATGGGTTCGATCTGGATGCGGTTGCGATCGGAGATGGTTTCGTAGGTGCTGTACTGGACGATCTGTAAATGATACATACGCAACAGCAGCACGCCGACCAATGCCAGCACGCCAAGGAATGCAACCACAAGGCGATGCTTGAAAATCCCTTGTTCGCGGAGTTTATCGTGAAAAGTTACATTGCGCGCCATGCGTGGGTAGCGAGTTCGTGATAAAGGTTGGAGAGGTTAACGATGATTGAAAGCTAACGATGGTACGGATGGCCCTTGATCAAGGTCCAGCAACGGTAGAGTTGCTCTGCAAATAAAACACGAACCAGTGGATGTGGCAAGGTAAGTGGCGAAAGTGACCACTTTTCTTCCGCTCGCGCAAGTGCTGCTGGTGCAAGACCTTCGGGACCACCGACAAGCAAGGCAACGGGCTTGCCGGCTTGCATCAATTCAGCGATACGAGCGGCCATGGATTCTGTGCTGTGCGGTTTTCCTTTGACATCCAAGGCGATGATATGTTCCGAGGGGTGTAGTGCGGCCAGCATTTGCTCGCCTTCGCGCTCTGTTAGGCGAGCGATGTCGGCGTTTTTTACGCGTTTGCCGGCAGGGATTTCAACGATTTCTAAGGTGACGCCACCTATTAGGCGCTTGCGGTATTCTTCCACGCCGCTGTTGACCCAGTCGGGCATCCGTGTTCCTACCGCAATGAGCCGCAGACGCATCGTGTCAGCCTTTTTGGTTTTTGGACGATGTGGCTTTTTTTAGTGTTTTATTTGTTTCGCTGTCGGCGGAGGCGGTTGCGCTTTGCTCTGGCGTAATGCTCCAGAGTTTTTCAAGGTCGTAAAAACGCCGCGTGTCGGGTGTCATTACGTGGACGATTACGTCGTTCAAGTCTACCAGCACCCATTCTGCGGCTTGTGCGCCTTCAACTCCCAACGGTCTAACGCCTAGGGTGCGGGCTGCTTCTTCGACTTTGTCGGCGCTGGCCTTTACGTGGCGGGTGGAGGTTCCGCTTGCTACGATCATGTAGTCAGCCATACTGGTAAGCGGTTTGATGTCTAGACAGACGACGTCTTTTGCTTTCATGTCGTCGAGCGCTGTAAGGGCGGCGTTTTTGATGTCTTCAGCGCTAATGGTGTTCAGGGGGGCGGAATCTTTTAGAGTCATAGGGTTGGATGAGTCTCGGCTGGCGGGTGAGGGGCGTAAAGCCTTTGTTGTTGAATATAACGGTGGACGCTTTCCGGCAGTAAAAAGCGTGGGCTTTGACCGTGCTGCATTTGCTGGCGCAGGTAGGTGGCGGAAATATCGAGAGCAACCGTTTCTTGCACATGGATTCGTCCGGAAGGCGTCCATGCGAGGCTGCCTTGGGTTGCCCCGCGTTCCTGCAAGAGCAGCCCGGCAGGGTGCTGGATGTCGGGTAGCTGGCTGCCTGGGCGGTGGCCGACCCAAAGGTGGCAGAGTTCGAGGATTTCTTGCCACTGATGCCAGTTGCAGAACCCGCAAAACGCGTCCATGCCCATAAGAAAGACCAGCGGCCGCTCGGGGCCGAACTGTTTGCGTAGCGCTTGTAGGGTTTCCACGCTGTAAGAGGGGCTGTTTTTTTCGAGTTCGCGCGCATCTACCACAAAGCCTGTGGTGTCGGCACAGGCGAGTTCGACCATGGCAAGGCGGTGGTGGGCTGCGCCGGCGGGATCGCCACGATGTGGCGGCACGTGGCAGGGGATTAGGCGCACATGGTCAAGCGCTAAGCCTTGCAGGGCTTCCCATGCCAAGCGTAGGTGGCCGTAATGGATGGGATCGAAGGTCCCACCCAGTATCCCGATGCCGGGTTCAGCGGCGGATGTGGCCATCGCCCAGCACGATGTATTTGCACGAGGTAAGACCTTCTAGCCCTACAGGGCCGCGCGCGTGGAGCTTATCTGTAGAGATGCCGATTTCTGCGCCTAGCCCGTATTCAAAGCCGTCTGCGAAGCGGGTTGAAGCGTTGACCATGACGGAGCTGGAATCGACTTCCAGCAAAAAGCGTCGGCTCTTGCTGTAGTTTTCGGTGATGATGGCGTCGGTGTGTTGAGAGCTCCAGCGGTTGATGTGCTCAATGGCTGCGTCGAGGCCATCGACCACACGAATGGAGAGGATGGGGGCCAGATATTCGCACGCCCAGTCGGCTTCGGTTGCTAGGATTGCATCGGAAATAACGGCGCGTGTGCGCTCGCAGCCGCGCAGTTCGACGTTATGGTTGCGCAGCTTTTCGCACAGCGGCGGCAGTACTTTTGCGGCGATAGACTCTGCGACCAATAGCGTTTCCATGGTGTTGCAGGTGCCATAACGGTGGGTCTTGGCGTTAACAGCGACGTTAATGGCTTTTTCGAGATCGGCATCGTCGTCGATATACACATGGCAGATGCCGTCGAGGTGCTTGATTACCGGCACCTTGGCGTCTGCGCTGATACGTTCGATCAGCCCTTTGCCGCCGCGTGGAACGATCACGTCAATGTACTGCGGCTGGGTAATCATGGCGCCTACGGCGGCGCGATCGGTGGTTTCGATCACCTGCACAGCGCTTTCGGGCAGCCCAGCTTCTCGCAGCCCGGCGCGAATGCACTGGGCGAGGGCTTGGTTGGAGTGGATTGCCTCAGAGCCGCCGCGTAGCACCGTAGCATTGCCGGATTTCAGGCATAGGCTGGCGGCTTCGATGGTTACGTTGGGGCGTGATTCGTAGATGATGCCGATGACGCCGAGCGGCACTCGCATCTGCCCTACTTGGATACCGCTGGGCAGGTAGCGCATATTGCTGATTTCGCCAATCGGATCGGGCAGGGCGGCTACTTGGTGCAAGCCTTCGATCATGGTGGCGATGCGGGCGGGGGTGAGCGCAAGGCGATCCAGCATCGCATTGTCTAGGCCGTTGGCGCGGCCTTGATCAAGGTCGCGCTGGTTGGCTGCCAGTAGTTCTGCCTGCTGTGCCTGGATGGCGTTCGCGGTAGCGAGTAGTGCGGCGTTCTTGGCTTGGGTTCCGGCCTTGGCGATCTGCCGCGATGCGTTGCGGGCATTCTGGCCAACGCGCTCCATGTAGGCTGTGATGTCTGTGATGCTGGGGGTTTGCATGATCGGTGGGTTCTGGTTTTTTGCGGGGGCTTTGGAGGGCGAGTATACCTTGGAAGGTTCTGGGGGTGTAGGGGCGAATGGCGAATCGCGCTGTGTCGGGGAGGGAAGGTGATAATTGTTGCACGATGGTGCCATAAAAAGAACAGTTCTTTGGGGGTAGTAAGGGGTATACACGTTGACGATTTTTTGGTCTACGGCGTAAACTTGTGACGTACTTCAAAGTATGAGGCGGTGCAGAGCATCTTCGCAGGGCGCGAAGATCGTTGGAAGTCGTACCGCTTGGATGTAGTACCAGTGGATGTATCACTAGGAGGTGTCTTATGGAAGCCATTGCCGTGTTGTCGGTGGTTTATTTGATGAATGTAATGGGCGTTTATGCAACAACGGACGCAGTGCCGGAAGCTTCGCTTGCGAGCCAACAAGTTGCTCACACCCAAACAGTGGATGCACCTGCGCCGCGCCCGTCGCTGCTCGGGGCGCTTGTTGCTGTCAAAGGTGATGCTCGCTAAAACGATCACCGCACGCAATGAGCGGTAGAATCGGACGGTATACCAATAAGAACACCAAGGTTGATAAAAACTACAAGAATCGCATAAGGACATGGCTTTAAGTGCCCGGTCGCTAGCACTCGGGTTTGGATACACTCGCAATTCAGCGGGTGTTCCTAGGAATTGCTTGAACCTCTTTTGTTGTGATGCAGTTCAAGCCATGCCTTAACAAGCAGCCGTTAGTCGCCTTTTGACTAACGGCTGTCCTCTCCCTCAAGACAGATCCCCAAGCCTCATCCATACTTCTGATCATCGCCATCAGGAGCAATGTAATGGCACATACCTGCCGATCTTCCGCTATAAAGTCCACCACGAGGGGCCAAAGTTCCGGTTTTACCTTGGTGGAACTCATGGTCACCGTCATGATCGTTGCCATCGTGATTACGATTGCGGCGCCGTCGTTCCGCTCTTTTATCGACCGCACCAAGCTATCTAGCAGCGCCAATGAGTTGGGTTCGCTGATCCAGTTTGCGCGGGGTATGGCCGCGCAGCGCAATGCGACGGTTGTCGTTTGCGAAAGCAATGGCGAGTGGACGGCGCACGCTACAGATTGCAATCAGGATGTGATACGCAGCGTCGCTGTGCGCCCTGAAATTGCGGTTAGCGTATCGGCAAATGCTCTGCCGATCACCTTTTATTCCAATGGTACGGTGGGCAATAACCTGAATATCCGCCTTTGCCGCGACAACAAGATTGAGGATGCCTACAAAATTACCGTGACCCGCGCAGGTTCTACGCGCGTGTGGCCACGAGGGATGGATGAAAACAATGCTGCAATCACCAGTTGCACGGCGTGAGGTAAGGTTATGTACCAAGCAAGATTGCGGGTGAAAGTGAATGCTTTGCGCGGTATTGCGCAGGGCTTCAGCATGATTGAAGTGCTGATTACGGTGCTGCTGATTTCGGTGGGTGTGTTGGGAATGGCCGGTATGCAGACGCGCACGATTGGCTATACGCAAGATAGTGTGCAGCGCAGTAATGCCGCGGGTGTTGCTGGCGAGTTGATGGAGATGATACGCGCTAACCCAGAAGGACTGCCGGGCTCTTCGGGATTTTATAAAGCGGCTGGGACGGCTTTTCCGAGTGTGCCTGCAAGTTGTGTAGCCACCAGTGTCGAAGCTAGCGAGCAGTTGGCCTGCTGGGCGGCTCGTGCGGCGCGCGTCTTGCCGGGCGTAACGTCGACCTTGCTCTCGAGCAGCTTTTATGTGTGCCGCTCCAGCGCACCGGGCAGCTGTACGAACGATGCTGGTTCGGCAGTTGAAATTCAGGTGGCATGGTCGGCAAAAGCGGGCGAATGCATGGATGGCAATGCCACTGGAACGACTTGTACCTACCGTTTGCGTTCAGAGGTGGCACTCCAATGAATGAGTTCTTTAAGGTGAATCCGCCCGTGGCAAAAGCGTTACTGATTCGGGTGAGCGGCCTGTCCCTTGTTGAATTGATGATTGCACTGGCGCTCAGTTCGTTTTTAATGATCGGCGTGGTGCAGATTTTTTCGGACAATCAGCGCACTCAGATGTTCACGCAGGCGCAAACGGATAACCAGGAGGAGTCGCGTTATGTGCTGTCTTTTCTGCGACAAGAATTTGCCAAAGCAGGCTATCGGCGCCGGCCGGATGAGCCTTTTGATGGTGCGTTTCCGGCGGTAAACGAGGCGGGTTGCAATATGCGTGCGGGCGAGGTGGTCAAGTGGCTCTCTGTGAGCACGGTGTGCTTGCGCTATCAGCCGCGAGACAATTTGGAGCGGGATTGTCTTGGGAATGTGATTGATTCCAGCCTGACCGAGCCTTATAGCAAAGTGGGTAATTCCAGCATTGCGACGGAGAAGATCAGCTTTGATAGTTCCAAAGGCACTGTGCAGTGCCAGCGTGGCAGTACATCGACCAGCGTGATACAGGGCGTTCGCGATGTGCGCTTTGAGCTTGGTGTTGGCGATGCGACCAATCCGCAGACCATTCGTAGCTATATTACGGCGGATGCCAGCGCAACGCAGCCCGTGCTGGCGGTGCGCTATGCGGTTTTACATTCCAGCAGCGGTGCGAATCTGCGGGGCTCTGTATCGGCGGATGATGCGCTCGCCAACTGGAAGGAGCTTACCGGCATTAATGCCACGCAGTTAGGCGCGCTGAAGGCCAATGACAAAGGCCAGCTTTATCAGATTTCGCAAAGTACCACGACACTTAGGAATGCAATGCCATGAGAATTTTATCCAAAAACCCATTGCAGAGCCCTTACGCAAAACAAGGTGGTGCGGTGATGCTGGTGGGCTTGATGTTGTTGCTCGGAATCAGCTTTTTAGCAGTCTCCAGCGTCCGCCAAGCCGCTCTGGAATCGCGTTTGGTGGGGAATAGTATCGAACAGCAAAATCTAGCCGCTGCGGCGGAAATGGGGCTGCGCGACGGCGAATCCAAGCTGATGCGTCCGATCAAGCCACCCGATCCGAAAGCAGATTGCGCCAATGTGGGCAATAAATTATGCCTGCTCACGCTGAAGGATGACAAATACTCGTATATGCCGCGCTTTGATGATGGCGGTGATTATCCCGCCTACAGCCCCACCAATGATACGGAGGGAAATCCGGGAGTGGACGTTGAGTGGTACGCAACCCTTGCTCCCTCAGGCGGCACCGAAGCGGAGGCGGAGAATCCAGAGTACGGCAGTATGTTGACTGGGAATGCGACGTTTAGATACGAGGTGAATAGCCGTTCGACTAACGACAGCACCAGTAACGAGCGTTATGAGCGTTCTACAGTGGCAAAACTCTTTGATCCAGGTAGCTGATATGAAGGTGGCGGATATGAAATCGATATTATTGCATTCCGTTGGAATTCGGGCAGGGATCGGCGGCTTTGCTGCGCTCGCAATGTCAACCATGGGGTACGCAATTACATTGGACCCCGCTCAATCCCCTTTAATCCTTACAGAGAGCGTTGCTCCCAATCTGCTGCTAACGCTGGACGATTCGGGAAGTATGCGCTGGGCATTCGTGCCCGATGCCATCAATAACACGTGGGGTACACGGCGATCAAAATCGGCGTTTTTTAACCCGATGTATTACAACCCTGCTGTAACCTATCCTGTACCGGTAAAATACAATGCCGACGGCACCCGTGCGTCGACGCAGTACAGCACAAGCTTTGAGGCGGCCTATAACAATGGCTATGATACCGCGCGCGGCAGTGTGAACCTTGCTAACAGTTATCGGGTGACGTGGGCCTACGACCTGCTTTCCGGAACCAGCAATTACGGTTACAACAGTACCAGCAACCGGTATGCAACCAATCCTTCAGCAGATTTTGCGGGGGGTACGCTGAGTTCTACCTCCACGCAGGGAAGCCCTCAGGCAGGCACTTACTCTGGAAACATTGCCAGCCTGTCTAAGGGTAGTGGTGGCGAGTACACGATCAGCGGCACCGTAGTCAAAATCATCCACAAAAGCGGCACCAGTAGTTGTTCGGCCACTTTTAAGTATGGTTCTGGTATTGTGGATAGCGAAACGACGGAAGAAGATGTGCCCAACCCGGGCGAAACTACCGTTACTACCGAATCTGTAAAAACCACGTATCCCAGCGACAGGACGGCAAGCTGTACGTACTCAAAGTCTCAGGGGTATACGGTGACTGCCGCTGTCACACGGGTCACGACCACCACCGTGTCAGTGACTCGGGCCGCTGAGGAAAAGTCACCTGTGCCTGCGTACTACTACGTTTATGACGCAACGTTAAACAACTGCAGTAATAGCGATGGGGATGACAACTGCTATCGCCGGGTCTGGGTGACTGCTACATCTGGCCAGTTACGTAGCGACGATACGCCTGCGGGCACAGACGAGCGTAAGAACTTTGCTGTTTGGTACTCTTTTTACCGCAATCGCGCACTCTCGACGTTATCAGCAGCCAATATTGCTTTTACTGGTTTGCCTTCCTCTATTCGCTTTGCATGGCAGAGCCTCGGTAACTGCACAACGATCGGTTCTGATTCCACATACTGCAACAAAAACTGGATTCGGAAATTCAACGGGCAGCATGCAGGCAGCTTTTTCAACTGGCTGCCGTTGATACCATTCAATCAATCTACGCCGTTAGCTAGCGCCCTGAAGCGGGCCGGCGCATTTTTCTCTTCTTCGGATCCGTGGGCCTATAACCCCAACCCTCTGGCCGCTAATGGCGCGGCCTTGGCGACGGTGCAGATCCCTGAATATGCCTGCCGTGCCAGTTACCACATTATGATGACTGACGGGATGTGGAACGGTACGACCGTAGAGGACGTGCAACCTTCCAGTTTCCGGCATGATGGCACCGACGCGACCATGCCTGATGGGGTGGGAAAATACACGCAACAACGCCCATTTGTGGCTAAGTATTCTGATGACACCAAAAATCTTGGGGACTTGGCCTTCCATTACTGGGGTACGGATTTACGCACGAATCTGGCTAATGATGTAAAGCCCGTGATTGTGGCGCCAAATGCCGCGAACCCCGCAGCCCAATATTGGGATCCCCGCAATGACCCTGCCACTTGGCAGCACATGACAACCTACACGGTTGGGCTTGGATTGGGCAAGGCGTTGAACTTTGCTGGATTGCAGTGGGCGGGTGGTACCTACGCGGGCCAAGCCTACCAGAATCTTCTTAACGGCACCAAGACATGGCCGAAAGCCTCTGCAGATAGTGATAATAACGTCTACGATCTGTGGCACGCGGCAATTAATTCACGTGGGGAATTTTTTAGTGCGGAATCGCCCGATGCGATTGTGCAGGCGTTCCGTGAAATTGTTAGCCGCATTAGCAATCGAACCACCTCTGCCGGTGCGCCGGGTGTTGTAGCATCCATCGTGGAAGATCAGTTGACTCGCGAGGTCTATGAGACCAAGTTCAACAGTGAAGATTGGAGTGGCGATCTCACTAAATTCAAGATCAACGAAGACGGCATCCGCGTTGCGATCTGGAATGCACAGGCGCAGCTGGAAGGGCGCACTTATTCCAGCCGCAATATCAAAATGTTCGATGCAGATGCCAGCGGCAAACTCAAAGACTTTACTTGGGGCAATTTGAGTGATGACCAAAGGGCATTTCTGAACCAGAATTACGATACCAGCTCAGCACCTGTCGACTCTAGGGGCGAAAGTCGCGTTAACTATATACGTGGCGATCAGAGCGGAGAGAGCAGTGGGGCGAGCTCATTCCGGCCGCGCAGCGGTAAGTTGGGTGATATTGTGAATTCCTCGCCCGTCATTGTGGGAACACCAAAATTTGTACCCTACCTCGCGGATTTAATTGACGGCGGAAGGGATGCAGATGGCAATAGTGTTTACGAAGCGTTCCGCAACGCGCATCGTTCTGAGCTGGAAGGCACAGAAACCGCCCCGCCGCGCAGACAAATGGTGTATGTGGGCGGTAACGATGGCATGTTGCATGGGTTTGATGCCAGCACCGGCGAAGAACGCTTCGCCTATGTGCCTTCTGTTGCCTTTGAAAATCTCGCAAGGCTGACGGCGCAGAGCTATAAGGGCACCGGCCATCGCTTTTTTGTAGATGGGACTCCCGTTGTGTCGGATGTGTATTACGATAACGCGTGGCATACGGTGTTGGTGGGCACTATGCGAGCCGGTGGCCGCGCTTTGTTTGCGTTGGATGTTACGGATCCGGAAAATATCACTCTACTTTGGGAGAAAACATTCAGCGATGCAGATTTCACTAATCTGGGCTATACCTTTGCGCAACCCGTGATTGCTCGCTTGCATACGGGAGAATGGGCTGTGGTAATGGGCAACGGTTATGGTAACCAGTCGAGCACAAACGTTGACAAGGCGTCGTTGATGGTGATCGACGTGAAGACGGGCGACATGGTGAAGGAACTGGTTGTGGCTGGGGATGCTGCCAAAGCCAACGGCATGTCTTCGCCCAAGCTTGCGGATAATAACAGTGATGGAATTGCGGATTATGCCTATGCAGGCGATTTGCAGGGCAACGTTTGGCGCTTTGATCTAGTAACGACCAGCGCAACGCCCGCATCCCCTGACCCGTTCAAAAAGAGCGTAGTAGGGACAATGCTACCAAGCTCATTTGCGGTTTCTTATGCGGGTACGCCGTTTTACAAAACGCTGGATGGCCGTACCAGCGGGGCTGCGCCGCAGCCGATCATGGCACCGCCGTCGCTCGTGCGCCATCCTACCGGAAAGGGCTATATCGTGGTGTTTGGTACGGGCCGCTACTTTGAAACAGTAGATGGCAACGTCAACACTACTGCTGCGCAGACTCTGTATGGAATTTGGGATCGGGAAACCAAGGGCCAATCTACGTCTGCACGCACTTCGCCGAAGCGCATCAACCTGCAACAGCAGACGATCGACAAGGTAACGAGCGATAATCCCTTTGCGGATAATTCTGCGGTAGCTGGCTTGCGGCTGATCAGCAATAACCCAGTGACTTGGCTGGACGCTAGCGGTAACACCGTGAAGCAAGGATGGTTCTTGGATCTGAAAGTAGGAAGCACCAATGCAGGTGAGATGATGATCAGCCCAATGGCGACCCGAGGCCAATTGCTGCTGGTCAGCACCATTACACCCAACTCAGACCCTTGCAAGGAGGGTGTAGAGTCTTGGTTGTACGGGATTGACCCTGCAACTGGCGGCCGTACCAAGTTCTCGGTATTTGATTTAAGCGACGATAAAAAGGTGAACGTTGGCGATACTTACAAGGAAAATGGTGTGGATACCGTAGTATCCGCTTATAAAAAATCCGGTTCCGGCGGCTTTACCACCAATAATGGCGAAATCTACACTGCACCCAGTCAGAGTAGCGGCATGATGTACAACGCCGGCCCGCTCTCACAAGGCCGCCAAAGCTGGCGCACATTGCCTGAAGAGGCCGTCCACGTGGAAACCGAGGAAGAGGCACCCTAATGAAATCGCCCATGATCAAACTACAACGCACTGCGATGCAAGGGTTCACGCTGGTAGAGCTGATGGTGGTGGTGGCGGTGATCGCCATCATCGCCAGCATTGCCTACCCGTCTTATCAAGACAGCGTGCTTAAAACCAATCGTACAGAAGGCAAAGCATTTCTTAGCGAAGCAGCTGCACGGCAAGAAAAGTTTTTTGTGCAAAATAATACTTATACAGCTTCCGTCGCTGCGCTAGGGTTTAGTTCTGCTAACTCGCCTACCAGCAAGTACACATTGGCAATCAGTAACGTTTCTGGGACCACTTACACGCTAACTGCGACACCTGCGCGCACGGATAGCAAGTGTGGAAATCTAACGCTTGACCAAGCCGGCGTTCGTGGTAAATCCGGGAGCGGTTCGGTGAACGATTGCTGGTAGCGGGCGCCGGGAAATCCAAGGTTGTGAATGACGTGCGGGTTTTCTATGATGGGCCACTACGCTGGCCCGAATAGGACACCCGCATGCAGCTTTCTGTTTCCGTCCAATTGATGCTGATTGTTGTGGTGGGCTTTGCCTGCCAATGGGGCGCGTGGCGTATTAAAGTGCCCGCGATTTTGCCCCTGCTGTTGTGCGGTATTGCACTGGGGCCGGTGCTGCACTTTTTGTATCCACAAATGATTTTTGGCGAAATGCTGATGCCGAGCGTATCAATCGCGGTCGCGATTGTGCTGTTCGAAGGCTCCATGACGCTCAAATTTTCCGAAATTCGCGGGTTGGCGAAGCCCGTACAGCGGCTCGTTACGGTAGGCGCGCTCATCACTTGGGTCATCCTGACGCTGACAACGTGGTGGATCACCGATCTTTCGATTGAGCTTTCCCTATTGTTTGGCGCATTAGTGACGGTGACAGGCCCGACCGTCATTGTTCCCCTGCTGCGTAGCGTGCGGCCCGTGGCGAGCGTTGCGCGGATTCTGCGCTGGGAAGGTATTGTGATCGACCCGATTGGCGCCTTGCTTGCCGTTATGGCCTATGAGTTAGTGTTGGCGACGCGCACTGAGGCGGCGCTGCCAGGCGCAATTGCTTTGTTTATTTACACGACTGGGTTTGGCGCGCTGGCGGGGTTTATTACCGCACACGCCATGGGGCAGGCGCTCAAAAGGCACTGGCTGCCCGAGTATCTACGCGCGTTCATGGTGTTGGCCTTGGTAGTGGGCTTGTTTGTGCTGGTGAATGATGTAGTCAAAGAAGCGGGCTTGGTGGCCGTTACGGTATGCGGAATCACGCTGACTAATCTAAAAGGCGTAGATACCACGGACATTCTCCACTTTAAGGAGAATTTAACCGTGCTGCTGATTTCCGGGCTTTTTATTGTGCTTGCATCACAGCTTCAGCTAGAGCACTTGAGCCAGCTTGGTATGACTGCGGTAATCATTCTCGCGGTGGCCCAGCTAATTGCGCGGCCGCTCTCGGTAATGATCAGCACTGCAGGTAGCGCGTTAGGATGGCGGGAACGGGCGCTGCTTTCTTGGGTGGCGCCGCGTGGAATTATTGCTGCATCCGTTTCGGCACTGTTTGCGCAGCGTTTAGCGGAGCAGCATATCGAAGGCGCGGAGTTGCTCGTACCGCTCACTTTTATGATGATTATTGGCACGGTGTTGTTGCAAAGCATCACCGCGCGCCCAATGGCTCGTTTATTGAAAGTTGCGGAACCTGAGCCGACGGGAGTTTTGGTGATTAGTGCTAGTCCGGTCGCTTGCGCAATCGCTTCGATTTTGCAAAGTAACGGATTTAGCGTGACGCTGATTGATTCCAACTGGGGCAATATCAAGGCTGCGCGTATGCAGGGCCTGAATACCTTTTACGGGCATCCGGTTTCCAGCTATGCCGATCATGCGCTCAATTTGGTGGGTATTGGCCGTATGTTCGGCCTTAGCCAGTACCACGAATTGAACACCGTTGCGGCGATGCGCTATCGAATGGAATTTGGCACGCAAAATATTTATACCCTGACCGAAACCGTCGGTACCGATGAGAAAATGACGACCAACGATCGCTATAAGGGGCGGTTTTTGTTTCACGATGATATGACCTACGATTTGCTGGCAGGGCCGCTGGCGCGAGGTGCAGTGTTGCGGCAAACCAACTTGACCAGCGAGTTTGGTTTTGATCAATACATCAGTCAGCCTTCTCGCATTATCACGCCGCTATTCGCGATTGATCCTAGCCATAGGCTGTGCATTTTTACGAGTGAAAACAAGTTCCGTCCGGTGGCCGGTTGGTCGGTGATTGGTTTGGTGGAAGATCGCAAAAGCTCGGAAGGTGTTGCCAAAGGTATGTCTGAGCCAGTGATGATGGGCGATATACCGCTGGCGCCAAGGATTCCCACGGCGCCGCGTGCCCCTATTGAATCTCGCCTTCCGGCGTAGGTGCGCCGTATCACCCGTTATTGTGCGCCGTATATCGACACCATACTGCAGGCGAGTGCGAATCCGCTGTCGCAGGATTTGCGGTACCAGACCAAGGCTTGTTCTAGGTTTACTTGTACGCCGATGCCTTTTCTGTAGGCATGGCCAAGTGCGTATTGGGCATTTTTGTCACCTTGCAGTGCCGCCTGCTTGTACCAGTAGATGGCCTCAACGGGGTCTGCGGGGCCGCCTTCTCCATGCTCAAGCAGGGAGCCCAAGTTCGCCTGTGCCGTGCTGTTGCCCTGCTTGGCCGCTAATGCAAACAGTTCTCTTGCCTTGCGCAGGTTTTCGTCGCCTTCCGCATGCCAGTATTCCATCGCCAATTTGACCTGCTCCTCTGCGCTGGTGGGTAGGGCAGTTGAGTTTTTTGCTGTATCGGCCGCGCCAAGAACGGATGCCAACACTTCCGAAGCGCTAGACTCAGATGCGTCGATTGTGGAGGATGCGTTGCCTAGGGCGGCGAGAGGGTTGTAGGCTTCTGGCTCAGAGGCGACAAGTGGGTTGGCGTAGGTTGAGAAGGCGAGTATGGAAAGTACGGTGGTGAGTGCTTTTTTCACGGGTTCAGATCCTTGTGAACGTACTGCTAATTGGTGCTAATTAGTAAGCATAACTCCGTGGCGATTCTAATTGGGTGTGTTGTGACCGGTCTATTGGGGGTTTTCCCGTAGGCTGTTGGTTGTGGGTTAGCGAAGCCGCTGGGTGGATAAATCCTGCACAATGTGACGAAGCTGGAACTGCTGAACCTTCCGGCGATCATGCGTCACAACAGGTGAGTCGATTGCCCTTGGGCCGTGAGAAGCGCCACTGCCTTCTTATCGAAGGAAACGAAGGTTTCTCCGCCAAGCCAGCTGCCTTCGTAGGCAATAACACCATCGGCAAAATCGCCGCCTGCATCGAGCACCCGCAAGCCGACCTCCACGGCGGGTCGGTTCACTTCTACGTTGGCGGCGGCCAGTAGTGCTCGGATTGCGTTGGCCGCGTCGGCTTGCGCGAAGCCATACACGCGGAGCAGCACCCAAACGAATTCACATAGACATTGTAGCGCGACCGCGATCAACTCAGCGTCGGCCAAAACTGCGGCGGCGACGGTCGCTTGTGTTGGGTCGTCGCACACAACGGCACGCACAAGCACATTGGTATCCACTGCGACCTTCATTCCTTGCCTGCCCATCCTTGTGCCGCCGCCTCGTTGATTTCTTCGATGGTGGCAACCTTCTGCGTTTTGCCCGCGAGCAGGCCGACGAAGCTGGCGATTGTCCCAGCAGGCCGCGCCGCCTTGAGTACACACCGACCGTCTGGCAGCAAGTCCAGCTCGATCTTGTCACCTAGCTTGATGCCGAGGTGCTGCAGTACTTCCTTCCGAAAGGTCACTTGTCCCCGTGCGGTAACGGTCAGTATGGTCATGATGTTTTGCCTTCGTAATTGTTTTGCCTTCGTAATACTGCAGGTTGGCCCCTTAATGGTAATGCAAAAATGCCTTACTATCAATCTTCGTAAAACGATACTTTTCTGGCAGCGTTTTTGGCAGTGACGTAGCGCCAATCGTTGCCAGTGGTGTCTTGTTTTAGGCGGTTTGCGAACTTTTGTAGTGGTGTATGCGTGCCGCTGTGCGGAGTACAGCCTCAATGAGGCCGCAGCAAAAGCGCTGCGGAAATTGAGAGGTCGCTCAACTCGACAAAATCACCGCTCATCTCTAGTTGTGGTCATGCTACACAACCCCGCCCACCCGCCGCAATCACCGCCATGATGGAAGCCGTTACGATGTTGGCGTGAATGCCGGCGCCGAATACCGATTTGCCAGACTGCTCGCCCTGCATTTCAACGATGGCAATGGCGTTGGCGTCGGCCCCTTGGCCTACCGAGCGTTCTTCGAATGAGATGATTCTCATCGGGATTTGCAGCGCGTTCATGGTGGCCTCAATGGGGCCGTTACCCGTGCCGCTGACTCGGTGAGTGTGGCCATTCTGAGCGACGGTAATGTCAATGCCCTGCTGGTTTCCCGAAGTGTGTAGCTCGTGCGTCTGGTAGCGTGTTTTGGCCGTTGCGGTTTCTGTGTAGGAGAGGTTAAATAATTCCCACAAATCCTCGGCGCTGAATTCACCGCCGTTTTGATCCATTTTTTTCTGCACGATGCCGCTAAATTCCACCTGCATACGGCGCGGCATTACGATACCGTAATGCTGTTCCAGTAAGTAGGCGATGCCGCCTTTTCCGGATTGGCTGTTTACGCGGATGATGGAGTCGTAGCTACGGCCAAGGTCTTCCGGATCAATGGGCAAATAGGGGATTTCCCAAAAATCGTTCGGCTGGCGCACACTGAAACCTTTTTTAATGGCGTCTTGGTGGGAGCCGGAAAATGCCGTAAATACCAAGTCGCCGGCGTAGGGGTGGCGTGGGTGAACCGGCAATTGCGTGCAGGCTTCGGCGGTGCGGGCGATTTCGTTGATGTTGGAGAAGTCCAATTTTGGATCAATTCCTTGGCTGTAGAGGTTCAAGGCGAGGGTGACGATATCGACGTTGCCTGTACGTTCGCCGTTACCGAACAAGCAGCCTTCGATGCGATCTGCGCCTGCCATAACGGCGAGTTCTGCGGCGGCCACTGCACAGCCGCGATCGTTGTGGGGATGAACGCTCAATACTACGGCATCGCGTCGCTTAATGTTGCGGTGCATCCATTCGATCTGGTCGGCATAAACGTTGGGCGTTGCCATTTCCACCGTGGCTGGTAGGTTGATGATGACTTTTCGCGTGGGAGTTGCGCCCCATTCGGCGGTGACGGCATCGACGACTTCTTTGGCGAAAGGTAATTCGCTGCTGCTGAACAATTCTGGGCTGTACTCCAAAATCCATTCGGTTTGCGGCTGTGCGGCGGTGAGTTCACGGATTTGGCGCACACTGCTTACCGCCATTTCGATTACGTCGGCTTTGGACATGTTGAACACCACATCGCGGAATACTGGCGATATGGCGTTGTAAACGTGAACAATCGCGCGTTTTGCGCCAGACAAAGATTCAACCGTGCGCTCAATCAAATGCGGGCGCGCTTGAGTGAGCACTTCAATGGTGACGTTATCCGGAATATGGCCGCCTTCAATTAATTCACGAACAAAATCGAAATCCGTTTGCGAGGCCGAAGGGAAGGCCACTTCGATTTCCTGAAATCCAATCTCGCACAACATTTTGAACATGCGCATTTTGCGCGTGCGGTCCATGGGTTCGAACAGCGCCTGATTGCCGTCACGCAGGTCGGTGCTCATCCAGATGGGGGCTTGTTCAATGGTACGGTTGGGCCATTGGCGATCCGCCAAAGCGATGGGTGGAAAAGCACGGTATTTGCGAGCGGGGGGCGTCATCACGGGTGTGGCTCCTGGTTTGGGCGTTACGCTTTCCGGCAAGCGGTGCCTGCCGGTGTTCAAGGCGTTGCGCGGGCTTGGGTAAAGCGGCTTGCGCGGGGCGATCTTGGGTAAAGAAGCCATTGATCGGCAGAGGTGGGTGCGGGTAAGCGCCTTCTGCGATGGGGCTTGTCAGCGGTGACCGACGAAGAAATAATAGTGCAGGCAGCGCAAAATAGGATTGCGAACTTGCCCTAGAATTCGCGATTTTGCGCAATAATGTGCTATCGTTTGTCTTTTGATTGGAAATATGTTGCTTAGTGAGGGTTTTCTTGGCTAGATACGCTCGCAAAGTTCAGTGCGGTGCTTTCTGTGAGGTTTTATGGAACTGGATCGCTATGATCGCCACATCCTGAGTTTGTTGCAGGAGGATGGGCGCTTAACCAATCAGGAGCTCGCGGAGCGTATTGGGCTTTCCCCTTCGCCCTGTTTGCGGCGTGTGCGGGCTTTGGAGGAATCCGGCTTGATCACCGGCTATCGCGCCGTGGTGGATGCCAAAAAGCTCGGCTATAGCTTGATGGCCTTGATACATATTTCTATGGATCAGCACACGACGGAGCGTTTCGAGAATTTTGAACGCAAGATTGGCGAACTTCCAGAAGTGCTGGAGTGTCTACTGATTACGGGCCAGTCGGCGGATTATCAGCTCAAGGTGATTGTGCGCGATATGGATGCGTATCACGATTTGCTTTTGCACCGGATTACCCATATTGAAGGCGTAACCGGCGTGCATTCCAGCTTTGTGCTGCGGCGTGTGATTGAGAAAGCGGCGGTGCCGGTGTAGGCAAATGCGATGGTGGTAAGCTACCCCACCTGCTCCTCAACCTCAAATCCCACAATATTCCGCGTATCCTTACTAAACTCCACCCCAATCAAATGCACCGGCCCATCTGCGCGGTATTTGTCGGCATAACGCTTATCTTTTAGCTGCTGTAACGCTTTGCCTTCAGGTACCAGCTCCACCACCTTGAATTCAAATAAATATACATGCCCTTCAAAGCATACCGTCATATCAATACGGCCGTGATTGGTGGCGTCTTCTAGTTTGATATCCAATCCCAACGCGGCAAAGTGGCTGTAGAAAATGCTAGCCCAGTAGCCTTCGTATTGCGCGATGGGGCTGTTTCGGTACCAATCGTGTGGGATGCTGGCGAAAAAGGCGTGGAATAGATCGCGCATGGCGGGGATGTTTTGTTGGCGGAGCAGGGTGATCAGCTTGATGCGATTTTCAAAGCCTTTGCTGCTATCCACTCCCAAGCCTTCCAAGAGGCTTGCGTTGAGGCTGGATTCTACCTCTCGGTTGGGATAGCCTAACGTGTAGACCCAATGGCCCAAAATGGGTTGCTGAACGTCGTGTATTGTTAAATACCCCGTCTGAAACAATAAGGCTTCGCTTTTGATGGCATCGACATCGAAACTGGAAATCAGCTGTTCGCCTGTTTGCAGGTTGGCGAGATCGGGCGTGAAGAAACCACGCTGGGTGAGCAGTTTGACTAAAAAAGTAGGCGTTCCGGTTTCAAACCACCACGGGCGGAAGGTGCGGTGATCAAAAAGTAAAAGTAAATCGAAAGGATTGTAAACGGATTCGCCTAACCAGTTGTAGCCGTTATACCAGCGCTTGATTTCGCTGCGATCCAAACCTTCAAGCTCCGCTGCAAAAACGCTATCTACATCTTGATCGGTGTAGCCACAAATCGTGCTATAACGAGCATCCAGCGTGATGTCCTGAAGGTTGTTCAACCCTGAAAACAGGCTGACTTTGCTGAATTTCGAAACCCCAGTCAAAAACGCAAAGCGGATATAGGCGTCGGCATCCTTGATGACAGAATAAAAATCCTTGAGGGTTTCACGGGTTTCCAGCGCAATTTCCCTTTGCTCGATATTGTCCAGAATGGGTTTGTCGTATTCGTCAATCAGAACGACCACCCGCTGGTTATGGGTTTGAACCAAGTGAAGGATCAGGCTGCGAAAGCGTTCGGCGAGGGTTTTGTCTACAACGGCCAGCTGGTTTGCCGTTTCAAAGCGTCTCAGGTGCGAGTCGATTTGGTCTTCCAGTTCCTGCGCGCTTCTGGTAACGCCACCCCCAAAACTAATCCGAACCACCGGATACTTTACCGACCAATCCCAGTGTTTCTCGGCGTACAAACCTTTGAACAAAGCTTCGTTGCCTTCGAACAGCTCTTTTAGCGTGTCCAGAAACAGGCTTTTGCCAAAGCGGCGGGGGCGGGAGAGGAAAAAGTGCGTGCCTTGGGCGATCAGCCGCAGCGCCAGTGGTGTTTTGTCTACATAGTAGCAGGCGTCATCCTCGCGGATTTTGGCGAAGGTCTGGATGCCGATGGGTAGGCGTTTGCGTTGCATGGGCGGGGCGGCCTCGTGGGGGGATTTCGGCATGGTAGCATAGAAGCGGGTTGTTAAACTGTTCCCACTACCCCACCTGCTCCTCAACCTCAAACCCCACAATATTCCGCGTATCCTTACTAAACTCCACCCCAATTAAATGCACCGGCCCGTCGTTCCGATATTTCTCTGCGTAATTACGATCCCTAAGCTGCTGTAATGCTTTGCCTTCAGGTACAAGCTCCACTACCTTGAATTCAAATAAATAAACGTGCCCTTCAAAGCATACCGTCATATCAATACGGCCGTGATTGGTGGCGTCTTCTAGTTTGATATCCAATCCCAAAGCGGCGAAGTGGCTGTAGAAAATGCTGGCCCAGTAGCCTTCGTATTGTGCGATGGGGCTGTTTCGGTACCAATCATGCGGAATGGTGGCGAAAAAGGCGTGGAATAGATCGCGCATGGCGGGAATGTTCTGCTCGCGGAGCAGGGTGATCAGCTTGATGCGGTTCTCAAAGCCTTTGCTGCTATCTACTCCCAAGCCTTCCAAGAGGCTTGCGTTGAGGCTGGATTCTACCTCTCGGTTGGGATAGCCTAACGTGTAGACCCAATGGCCTAAAATGGGTTGCTGGACGTCGTGTATTGTTAAATACCCCGTCTGAAACAATAAGGCTTCGCTTTTGATGGCGTCGACATCGAAACTGGAAATCAGCTGTTCGCCTGTTTGTAGGTTGGCGAGATCGGGCGTAAAGAAACCGCGCTGGGTGAGCAGTTTGACTAAAAAAGTGGGCGTTCCAGTTTCAAACCACCACGGGCGGAAGGTGCGATGATCAAAAAGTAAAAGCAGGTCAAATGGATTGTAAACGGAATCTCCCAACCAGTTGTAGCCGTTATACCAGCGCTTGATTTCGCCGCGATCCAAGCCTTCAAGCTCGGCTGCAAAAACGCTGTCCACGTCCTGATCGGTATAACCGCAAATCGTGCTATAACGAGCATCCAGCGTGATGTCTTGAAGGTTATTCAGCCCTGAAAACAAGCTCACTTTGCTGAATTTCGAAACTCCGGTTAAGAATGCAAAGCGAATGTACGCATCGTTGTCTTTGATCACCGAATAGAGATCTTTGAGCGCTTCGCGCATGGCAAGGGCGATTTCGCGGTCTTCGATTCGATCCAGAATGGGTTTGTCGTACTCATCCACGAGCACCACGACCCGCTGACCGGTGCGTTCGGCAATGCGTATGATCAGGCGTCTGAAACGGCTGCGCGCGTCGGGATATTCGGCAGGCAAACCGAAGGCTTCTTCCAGCGTGCCTAGCTGTTCATTCAGACTTCGCCCTAAATCTTCCGCCGAAGCGAGCGATGCACCCCCAAAACTGATCCGAATCACCGGATACTTTACCGACCAATCCCAGTGTTTCTCGGCGTACAAACCTTTGAACAAAGCTTCGTTGCCTTCGAACAGCTCTTTTAGCGTGTCCAGAAACAGGCTTTTGCCAAAGCGGCGGGGGCGGGAGAGAAAGAAATACTTTCCCTGTTGAACCAAGCGCAGCGCCAGTGGCGTTTTGTCTACGTAATAACAATGATCCTCGCGAATCTCGCGGAGGGTCTGGATGCCGATCGGCAGGCGTTTGCGTTGCATGGGCGGGGCGGCCTCGTGAAGGGATCCCGGCATGGTAGCATAGATGGGGCAAGCGCAAACCAACGCAAGCTGCGGCAAACACTTTGCTGAAGGGAAGTGCCGTGTGTTGGTTAGCCCGATCTTGCCAACAGCCACTCGCTGGCTTTTTCCCAAACGGCTTCGCGGGCGCGGCTGCCCGCCATGATGCCGGTATGGCCGCCGGGGGCGACGTGGAATTGCTTGTCTTGGCTGCCGACCACGTTCATCAGGGCTTTGCAGCAGTTGACGTTGGCTAGGGTATCCGTGCTGCCGGCGATGCCTAATACGTTGGATTTGATGGTGCGCAGGTGGGTGACTTCACGCCCCAAGGTGATTTGCCCGCGTGCGGTTTCGTTTTCCAGCCAGACAGAGGCCATCCAGTCGCGAATGACGCCGCCAGGGTAGGCGACAAGATTGTCAATGAACGCGGCTTGGGTGGCGTGTTGGGCGACGTAGTCGCGATCGTGCAGATTTTTCAGAAGGTCGCGGTAGCCGCGTAAGCTGCCGACGGGGTCGGAGAGTTTGAAGCCTACGATGTTCATCCATGCGGGTGAATAGGCCATGGAGGCGGGAAGCTTACGGGCGTTCAGGTTGCGCTTTTCCAACCAGTTGGCCAGTTTTTGGTAGTTGCGCCCTAATGGGCCGTTGGCGTGGCCGTCGATTGCTGTGCCCATGATCAGCAGATTACGGATGTTGTGATCGTGGTGATAAGCGGTGTAGGCAAGCGCGATTCCGCCGCCCATGCTCCAGCCTTGCAGCGATAATTCGTCGCTGCCGCTATGTTCGCGCACTTTGCCGATAAATTCTGGCATCAGCTTTTTGACGTAGCGCGACAGGGTGTAGTGCGCTTGGCGTAAGCCGGGTGTGCCCCAGTCGATCAAATAAACGGGAAAGCCGAGTTGGGTAAAGTATTGTACAAAGCTGCGCTCTGGGAACAGATCATAGACCAGCATATTGATGGCCAGCGGTGGGACGATCACCAGCGGAATGGGTGTGGCTGGCTGTGCTGGTTCCAGCGCAGGCGCGGCAGAAGATGCGTCTAGCGCGCGGTTGGACGTCTGTGTGGGAGCATTGGCTTGTGCTGGAGATGTTTGCACAGGGGAATAGTAGCGCAGCTTGACCAAGCCGTTATCGTGCAGCACCTCGAAGGGCGTATTGCCGGTTCGAACGAGGCTTTCTGGATTGAAAATACGATCGCGTGCGTTGCGTGCAATCTGGCGGGCCTGGCGGCGCGCGGTCTGAATACCCATGCTGGCTCTCCAACGACATCTGGGGGGTAAAATGAACGCGCCTATCCTACTGACCCGAGGTCTTTTGCTGAATGGCCGAATCGTTCGTAATCATAGGCGTTTTAGTCAAATGCGCGTTTTAAGATGAACGAGAGCGGGCGAACGAAATACAGGTGAATCACCCGCTAAGCTTTTGCTTCAACGACATAAACCTGAGCGCGCCGACGGCTACGCGGGATGGGCAGGGTGTCGTAAAATTGCTCTGGTTTATGAACCGTCACTTCTCGAAATCCGGCTGCGAGGAAGCCTTCTCGCGCCTCTTTTGCGGAACGAAAGTGCAGTGAGGTTTTCGCTCGCGTCATTTTTCCGAGGGTTTTGCGGCCTGCGTTTACAAAGGGCGCGATGGCGCCTTGGGCTTCGGGGTAAACGTCGGTGAGGTACCATGCGGCAGGGAAGGTGCGCGTGAGGTGGGCAATTTTGCTCCAGACGGCGCTGATGACGGGCAGCTCAAAATAGTTCACTAAGCCTTCCGTGACGATCACAAGTGGCTGACTTGCGTCAAAGTGCTGTTGGAGTACGGTATCGAGTGCAGCGGGGGTGCCGTTCTCAAAAAAATTGCATTCCACGATCTGATGATGCGCAGAAAGCTTGACGTTTTGGGTGAGCAGCTCGCGCTTGCGTGCGACCATGTTTGGCAGGTCGGCTTCTACATAGCGCAGTTGAGGATAGCGCCGCGTGAAGTGCAGGCCGCGTGGAGAAAGTCCGCAGGCGATCTCTAGCACTTGGTTTACGCCGTGGTTGCGGATCAAATCGTTGAGGCGGTGATCCATGATGACGTGGCGCTGCAATAAGGTCTGGCGGATGCTGATTCCAGCAACGCTTTCGGCAAGGGATTCGATCGGCTGGAAACTGCGATACATCAAATGGCTGAGTGGCGAGGTAAAAAAGTGTTCCGACATCTGGTTGGCGTACCAAACGTGGCCGGTATAAAGCGCGGTAAAGCTGATGCCGGATGAATCCATGGGAGCCTCGCTACAGCAGAAGGTGGGGTCATATATCGAATAAGGGGCGTTATGCGAAAACGACTTCTCGGATGTGACTCAAAGTACCGTATGCAAAAGTCGATGTAAATCTGCTTGACTTGCGAATGAGAATCAGTATTATTTGGGGTGTGGGTGGCGGCAGGTATCACGAAGCTTCCAAATACGGCCCTCTCTCCTCGTTGTGGATTCGCGTGATGCAAGCCCCTCTCCAAATCGGCTGTGTACCCGCACCCGCTGCCGCCACCCACGATTCTACTTCGCACCCTTCCTCAAGTGCGCTCCGATCAGGTTTTTTAGGCGATAAGGCTTTATACTTGCGGCCTGTTTTACCATTCGATCGTGGCTCGTGAAAAGACTCTCCTTTCAATTCGAAATTTTCCTTGTTTTTGCGCTTGCAGTGACCTTTACCCTTGCGTTGGTTTCGGGGGCGGTGTCGCTGCCCGTAGCGGCACTGCTGCCGGCTCTCTCCGATGCCAGTTCGGCCGATGGGATGATCGTATGGGAACTGCGTCTGCCGCGTATTCTGCTGGCCATGGCCGTGGGGGCAGCGCTTGCGGGCAGCGGTGCGTTGGCGCAGGGCTTGTTTCGCAACCCACTTGCGGATCCGGGCTTGCTCGGTGTGTCATCGGGCGCGGCGGTGGGGGCGGCCCTGGTGATTGTTTTGGCTTCTGCTTTTTCTGCGTGGCTTGCAGATTCTGGCTTGGCAGGTTCGGCGGTGGCGGCTTCTTCCGGTCTGTCTTCGAGCGCGATTGCGGTGGGGGCGTGCTTGGGGGCGGCGTTATGCACTTGGTGTGTTTATCTGAGTGGTCGTAGCCAGTATGGATTGCATGTCACTCGTATGCTGCTTGTGGGGGTGGCGATTAATGCGCTGGTAAGCGCGGTGATGGCGTTTTTGTCTTACTTTTCAAACGATCAAAGCCTGCGGAATCTTACTTTTTGGTTGCTTGGTAGTTTTAACGGCGCAGGCTGGGGTGGCGTGGGCCTCGTATCTTTGGGGCTGGTGGTTCTGATTTTTTTCGGGATGCGTTATGCGAGTGCCTTAAACGTCCTGTCGCTGGGGGAGTCTGAGGCGCGCCATTTGGGAATTCGTGTGCATCGTTTGCAGCAAGGTGTAATTTTGGCGGTGGCGGTAGCGGTGGGGTTGTCGGTGGCGGTGACGGGAGTGATCGGTTTTGTTGGTTTGGTGGTGCCGCACGTGGTGAGGATGTTGTGCGGCCCAGATCATCGTCGTCTGATCCCTGCTTCTCTGCTGTTGGGAGCACTGGTTGTGCTGCTGGCCGATCTTGCCGCGCGCACATTGCTAAGTCCTAGCGAGTTGCCGGTAGGGATTTTTACCGCCTTGGTGGGTGCGCCATTTTTTGTGGCGCTGGTGATCCGCTCAAGGAGGGATGTGTGGTGAGTGATCTTGGAACGGCTCACGGAGTAGCACGGCAAAACGTCGATGTGTTGGAGGTAGAGGGCTTAGGGGTGCGTCAGGGGCGGCGCTGGCTGCTGCGTAGCGCGAGCTTCAAGGTACAATCCGGCAAAATCGTGATGCTGGTGGGCCCGAATGGTGCCGGCAAATCTAGCTTGCTCAAAACCTTGGCAGGGGAGTGGTTGCCAAGCGAAGGGAGCATCCTGCTACGTGGGCGCAGCCTTGCGAACTGGTCACCTACGGAACTTGCGCTTTCTCGTGCGGTACTTCCGCAGCAACCGTCTCTTGGTTTGCCTTTTTCGGTACGCGAGGTGGCCGCATTTGGGCGCACGCCCCACGCTACGGGGCGGGAAATCGACCGGCAAATCGTGGAACACCTGCTGCAGTTATGCGATGTGCAGGCGCTGGCGGAGGTTCCTTACACCCAGCTATCGGGCGGTGAGCGCCAGCGGGTGCATTGGGCGCGGGTGCTTGCACAATTAGAAGGTGCACAATTAGAGGGTGTGCAATTGGAAGGTGTGCAATTGCACGGTACACCGGCGCCACTCTTGTTAATGGATGAACCGACCAGCGCGCTGGATTTATCCCATCAAACGGGCCTGATGGAGGCGCTGCGTGTGCGTGCAAACGATGGTTGGGCGGCGGTAGTTGCGGTGCATGACTTAAATCTGGCAGCACGTTTTGGCGATCAGGTGTTGGTGTTGAATCATGGTCGGATCACCGCGTTTGGCGCGCCTTGGCAAGTTTTTACGTCCGCTCTGTTGGAGGAAGTTTTCCGTGTGAAGGCCCAGATTGTGCCGCATCCCCACGGCGACTATCCGCTGATGGTGGTCTGATCCCGCAATAACTTTAGGAACGTTCGTGCTCCTTTTTGACAGTATTGGTATTATTGCCGATACTGATACGGTTATGAATTGCAGTTTCCATTCAAACGCTCGCAAAACTAATAAATAAACAAAGCATGAGTGTCGGATATTAGAGTGGCTGGCCCCAATACGTCTAAATCAAATCACAGCCTATCACTGCGGCTGTTGCGGGTGGTGCTGCTCTCGGCGCTGGTTGTGGGCGGCCTGCTGAGCCTGCTGCAGATTGCCTATAACGCAGAAAAAACCGTAAGCGCAATCAATGAAGACGGCGAACGTTTGCTGGCAATGTTTCGCGACCCATCGCTACAGGCGATCTACAACCTCGATACCGAAATGGGCACGCAGGTCGTAGAAGGGATGTTTCAGCACCCTGCAGTTCGCAGTGCGAAAATTGGCGATCTGGGCGAGCTTGTTTTAGCGGAAAAAAACCGCCCTCTGGTGCAGGCTCCCTATCGCTGGGCGACTGATTTTGTGCTTGGCCAAGAAAAGGGATTTACAACGCAGCTCATCGGCCGCGAGCCGTTTGATGATCATTACGGTGAATTATCGCTTGTATTGGATACGGCGGATTATGGCCATGATTTAGTTCTGAATTCTGCGGTGATCTTTGTTTCTGGAGTGTTGCGTGCCCTCGCTTTGGCGCTGGTTTTGACGCTGGTCTATTACTGGATGTTGACCAAGCCTCTGAGCAAAATTATTGGGGATTTGAGTAATATTGCCGTAAACCATCCTGGCCGTTATAAATTGCCGAAGCAGCCTGGCCATGAGCACGATGAGCTGGGCCGATGGATTGATACGGCCAATCAAATGCTGGATTCAATTGAACATCATCAACGCTTGCATCAAGAAGCGCAGCATAATCTCCAGCATCTTACCCAGTTTGATGCGCTAACAGGATTGCCGAACCGACAGCGCCTTCAGTCTTCGCTGGAGCAGATGCTTGAGGGGGCTGGGCGGTTGCAGTCGCGGCTGGCAATTTTGTGTGTGGGTGTGGATGATTTCAAGGGAATCAACGAGCGCTATAGCTACCAAGTCGGAGATCAGTTGCTCGTGGCGTTGTCGGAACGCTTGCGCCGCTACGGTGGGCGTTCGGGAACGATTGCGCGTTTGGGGGGCGATCAGTTCGTATTGGTGCGCGCTGATTTTGATGAGCCCTACCAGGTTGCGGCGCTTGCGCAGAATATCCTAGATGATCTTGAATCCACCTTTCCGATTGACGGTTTTCGGGTGCAACTGCGTGCCACGATTGGAATTACGATGTTCCCAGAGGATGGAAAAAGTACCGAAGTGTTGCTGCAAAAAGCGGAGCAGACGATGACGCTGGCCAAGAGCCGATCGCGCAATCGCTACCAGTTTTTTGTGGCGAGTATTGATAACGAAATTCGCCATCGCCGCGAGCTGGACAATGATTTGCGTGTCGCTTTGCAGCGCGATGAATTTTTTTTGGTATATCAGCCGCAAATTGACCTCAAAAAATACCAAGTGGTGGGCATGGAAGCGCTGATTCGCTGGCAGCACCCTGCCTATGGGCTGGTTCCGCCGGATGTATTTATTCCTCTGGCCGAACAGAATAATTGCATCTTGGCCATCGGCGATTGGGTCTTGGATCAGGCGTGCCGCCAGTTGCGGGCGTGGTGTGATTTGGGCTATGGCAATCTACGAGTGGCGGTAAACCTTTCTGCCGTGCAGCTACGCCGTGGCGATTTGCCGGAAACTGTGAAAAATATTTTGCGACAACACAAGCTCTCGCCAAATCAATTAGAGCTGGAAGTTACGGAAACCGGCCTGATGGAAGATATTGCGACCGCCGCCCGTCACTTGAACGATTTGCGAGACTTAGGCGTTGGTTTGGCAATTGATGACTTTGGAACGGGCTATTCCTCGCTTACCTATCTTGAAAACCTGCCGCTAGATAAAATCAAGATTGATAAAAGCTTTGTGCATGATTTGTTGGAGGATGAAGGTGATGCCACGATTGTGCGTGCCATCATTCAACTTGGTGCCAGTTTGAATATGCAGGTGATTGCAGAGGGCGTCGAAACCGTCGAGCAGGAAGCCTATATTTTGGCGCAAGGCTGCGATGAAGGGCAGGGCTATTTGTACAGTAAGCCGCTGCAACCTGAAGATTTCCTCAAATTTTTACGCGAAGAACAGCACATCTCACGGTTTTCGCTTGTGCAGCAAGGGTGAGCACGCAGTAACCGAAGCGTCTAGCGCACTCTGCCAGCCTTGTGATTGGCAGAGTGTGGTTTCGCCTTTACTGCCTAAGCGTTCGCTACTTCTTTTGGCGCGGCTGCTTCGGTTTGAATTTCCGGATAGCCCGTGTTGGCCGGTAGGATGCGCGTTACGCGTACCGGTACGCCGCCCGTTGGTTCGGTTTGCCCGCTCACCTGTTGCTGCCCTGGCCAGACGTCGTTATTGGAATAACGTGAGCTGAAGCTTACGCGGCGATAGAATTCTGCCCACAAAATTCGTAGCTGCTGTTTGGCGTGATTGGAGCCAACGCAAGCGCGACGGCCGCCACCAAACGGGAAAAATTCAAAGGGGCCGGGTTTGAAACGGCCTTCTTCGAGCCAGCGTTCGGGGCGGAATTCTTCGGCGTCGGCGCCCCAGATGTCTTTGCGGCGATGGATGACATACGCACCGGCGAGTACGTTGGTGCCCGCAGGCAGGGTGTAGCCGTCTACTTCAAGGTCGCAGGTGAGGTAACGCAGAGTGCCAACGGCGGAAGGCGTGAGGCGCATGGATTCGTTCAGGACGGCATTGCAGTAGGGTAGTTCGCAGATGGCGAGGGGGTTGAAGCCGCCGTGTTGTTGAATGCAGGCAAGGACTTCTTCGCGGCATTTTTTGTAGACATCGGGGCGCTTGAGCATCCATAGCATGTGCCATGCGCTGGTGGCGGCGCTGGTTTCGTGGCCGCCCACAAGAATGCCCATGGCTTCGGAAATAATGCGTTCTTCATCGAGCAGGGTGCCGTCTTCGTAGGTGGCGCGGCACATCACCGAGAACATATCGGTGCGCTTGCTATCGTTTTCGGCGCGGGTTCTGCGGATATCTTCGCGGAACATATTGCCCAGTTCGACCTTGTAATCCACTGATTTCATCCACGGCAGCAAGCGATGTTTGCCTGTGCCTGTGCTGCCTTCGGCAATTTCTTCGAGGTATTTTTCGTTGAGATATTCACGCCAGCGGTAGGGGCCGTAGAGGGTTCCGATGGTGAACATGGTGTTGTTGGTAGCTGCGCCTACCCAGTTCAGCATTACTTCTTTATAGGCGGCTGCGCGCGCTCCACCGCGCAGACCCATGAGCGTATAAATGGCGATGTCCATAGTGATATCGCCGATCTTGCGTGGCGTATTGAATTCTTCGCCGACTTGCAGGTGGTTGATGTGCTCGCTAATGATTTCGTGCATGATGCCAGCGCGCGCCTGTAGACGACCTGCAATCAACGGTGGAACTACAATCTTGCGAGAGAGCATGTGTTCGGCGCCGTTCAGAAAGCCGGTCATGCGAACACCGATGTCGATCGGGATGGGCAGTTTGGAGGCATCAATCTGTTCGGGTTTGAGATTAAATATTTTCTGTACGAGGTCGGGGCGGTTCATCCATACAAAAGGCGTCATGCCGGGGAATTGCAGGGTAAATAAATCCCCGTATTTGCTGAAATTTTCCCATAGATAATCAAAAGCCCCCATGCCCATTTTCATGGCGTTTACGAATTTAAGCCCAGAAGGGCCGGGCGGTAGCTGGGATGCGTTGGCGTGTAATTTACTGAGCATGGCGTCGCTCCTGAGGGGGCTCTTGTTGTCGTTGTTTTATTGTCGCGCGCATTCTGGTTGTACGCTTACGAGTTGATGCGTGCGGTTTGTGCCAAAAAGCGGCGACCTTTTCTCGACCGCGCATCCATAAGTCTAGCTGTAGTCTAACCAAAAAGTCTACAGCGTATACTTAGGTGTGGGTAATTAGGGTGGGGGAATCTAGCCAAGAGTTTCCTGAAGCGCCTTTTGGCTAGCAGCGAGCACTGCCGCCAATAAATCTTCTCGCGCCGCCCCCTCCGGCAGTGCCCGCGCCAGCAGCACTCCGCCCACGGACTGCGCCAATACTGCCCACGCTTTGTCACGCGAGCCTGCACCTGTTTCAAGCGAAGCGACCACCTCTAGCAGCAGTGCTTGGAAGCGCTCCCGAGTCTCATCATCCGCGCGAGCAATTTCTGCCCCTAGAGCGGGTAGCGCGCAGCCTTTCTCTGGGTGAGCGATGTGCTGCGGGCTTAGGTACCACGTCAGCGCCATTTGCATTTCCGGTGCACTTTTGCCCGTAAAAAACTTTGCGGTCCGCCCCAGCTCATGTTCTACAAGCGCTCGCAGCAGCGCACTCTTGGAGCGAAAGTGGCTGTAAAGTGCGCCGGTGGTGACTTCTGCCGCCGCTGCCAGCGCATCCATGCCGGTGGCCGCAAAACCGGCTTTTTTGGCCAGCGCCGCGCCTGCGGCAATCATCCGCGCCCTTGCAGCACGCTTGTGCTCGGGTGGATAGCGCATAGGGGGTGCTCCTCATCAGCGTTTTAGGTGATTCAGGACGATTGCCTACCAGCATTCAGCGTGGTTGACAGCAGCCTGAATTATAGAATAACGTTCATTACCATAACAATCGTTATTCAATCGCCGCAATCACGCCCCAGCAATAGATGCACACCCACGGAGAGAACCCATGACTACGCACGCCACTGCCTGCATCCTTTGTTCCCGCAATTGCGGCCTGCTGATTGACGTGGACGAAAACGGTCAGTTCAACAAGATACGTGGGGATGCAAATCATCCCGTATCCCAAGGTTATATTTGCCAGAAAGCCGCGCGCCTTGGCCACTACCAGCACCATGCTGACCGCCTTGGTTACCCGCTGCGCCGCGAGCCCGATGGTAGCTTCGTACAAATCAGTTGGGAGCAGGCGCTCACCGAGATTGCCGAGCGGCTGGTGCGTATTCGTGACCAGCACGGTGGTCAGGCTTTTGCGACGGCGGGTGGCGGTGGGCAGGGCAATCATTTGGGTGGCGCGTATTCTGAGCAATTGCGTTCGGCAATGCAGAGCCGCAAAAGTTTTGGTGTGACAGGGCTTTCGCCAGCGATTGGCTCCGCCATCGGCCTGCAAACCCAGAGCCGCAACAACTACAACTCGCTGGGGCAGGAAAAAACCGGCGATTTCTGGGTGAATGGCCGTCTGTTCGGGCGCCAAAGTTGCCACACCACCGAAGATATCGAGCATTCCGATTATATCCTGCTGATCGGCTGCAATCCGTTTCAGGCTCACGGCATCCCCAACGCTCGCGATACCCTAAAGGAAATCCAGAAGGATAAGCAGCGTACTCTGGTGCTGATTGATCCGCGCGCCACCGAGACGGCGCGTTATGCAGACATTCACCTGCAACTGAAACCCGGTACCGATGCATTTCTCATGGCCGCCATGCTCGCCATCATCCTGCGCGAAAACCTGCACGATCAGGATTTTCTGGCGCGCCATTGTACCGGCTTTGAAATTATCGAACCCATACTGCGAGCCATCCCGGTAGAAGACTACGTTGCACGCGCCGACGTGCCGCTGGCGCTAGTGGAAAAAGTCGCCCGTGATTTTGCTACCGCCCGTACCGCCTGTGTGCGCGTCGATCTTGGCACCCAGCATACCCCCAATACCACGCTCAATGCTTGGCTGGAAAAACTGCTCTATCTGATTACTGGAAATTTCGGCATCAAGGGCGGCAATAACTTACATAGTACGCTGCTGCCAGTGCTTGGGCATACCGACGAGCGTAAGCCGCATGTTCGCCGCACCGCCCATACCGGCATGTTTCCGATTGCCGGGGTTCTGCCGCCTGCCATTCTGCCAGCCGAAATCCTTAACGATGGCGAAAACCGTATCCGCGCAGTACTGGTAGACAGCAGTAATCCACTGGTGAGCTGGCCCGATACGGCGGCCTTTGAAAAAGCCTTTAAGGCGCTGGAATTGCTGGTAGTGGTGGACGTTACCATGACCGAAACCGCGCGCCTCGCGCATTACGTTCTGCCGGCGGCGTCGCAATTTGAAAAGTGGGAATGCACCGGATTCAATCTGGATTTTCCACGCAACGGCTTCCATCTGCGCCATCCGATTGCGCCCCGCTACGCCGAGTCGTTACCGGAGCCGGAAATCTATACCCGTCTTCTGGAAAAAATGGGTGTGATTCCTACGGGTTTTCCGTGGCTGTCGCGGATTGCGCGTTATGAACCCGAGGCAAGCGGCCAGCTCGCCATGCTTGGTGCGGCGTTGGGCTGGTTGGGGCTAAATAAAAAATACCGGCCTTTCTCCGCGTCCATTTTGTACCGCATTGCCGAAGCTGGGATGCCTGATGGATCTGCGGCAGCGGCCTCTCTGTTGGCGCTCGCCACTCTATTCGCCAACGAGCACCCAGAAGCGGTCCGGCGGGCAGGCCATAAAGGCAACCGTCTGACCTTGGGCGCGAACCTGTTTCGTGCAATCATGAGAGAGCGTTCTGGCGTGATCTTCAGCGAGCACCTTCAGGAAGATGTCTGGTCGCTAGTGAAAACCCACGATAAGCGCATCCATCTGCATATTCCGGAAATGGTGGAAGCCCTGAACGAACTCCCCAATCAACCCGAAGCCACCTGCGACGAATACCCGCTGATTCTTGCGGGCGGAGAGCGGCGCAGCTATAACGCCAACCAAATTTACAGGAATCCGGCATGGCGCAAGGTGGACCCACACGGTGCTTTGCGCATCCATCCAAACGACGCCAGCGCCCTCGGTTTGAATAACGGCCAGTCTGCGGCGTGCGCATCACGTCACGGTGAAATTCCGGTGGTGATCGAGCTGGATGAAGCCATGCGGCCCGGCATGGTATCGCTGCCGCACGGCTATGGAATGCGCTACCAAGATAGCGCCCCAATCGGCCCAGAGATCAACCGGCTGACCTCGGTGGCAGATTGCGAGCCTTTTACGTGGACGCCGTATCATAAGCATGTAGCGGTGCGAGTAGGGGGCTGAAGCCCCTCGCCTTCGCTAGCGAACCCCCGAGGATGCCCGCACCAGCATCCTCCGAACCAACCCCTCGCAAGTTTTCTGATCCATATAGCGCGGTACTGCATAGGTGAAATGTGCTTCCTGCAGTGCTGCGGCGGCAATCTGCGGAATGTCCTCCGCACGTAAATCGGCTAAGCCCGCAGGGATGCCGCATTCCTGTTTGAGGGTATGGATTCGCTGAATGAATTTGTCTGCCAGTTCCGCATCACTTTCTGTGCCGCTTGCAAGGCCGCTGGCGCGTGCGAGCTCCGCTAAACGCGGAATGCAGTCGGATTTGGAGTATTCCAAGACATACGGAAGCACGATGGCGTTCGCCCAGCCATGTGGGGTGTGATACAAAGCACCAAAATTGTGGGCGATGCCATGCACATAGCCAAGCCCGCCACGACTGAGGGCAAGCCCAGCGCGGTATGCGGCCCAAGCCATGAGCTGACGTGAATTCAGGTCGCGGCCATCCTTCATTACTCGCGGTAAATGCCTCATGATCAGGCTGACCGCTTCCAGCGCATAGCGATCACTCTCAGGTGTCGCAATCCGTGAAATATAGGCTTCTACTGCGTGCGTCAGGGCGTCCATGGCGGTGGCTGCGGTGATGGCGGGCGGCAGGCCCAGCATGAGTTGGCCATCCAGTGCCGCCATGGCGGGCACCAGCTTGTGATCAATTACGGGCAGCTTGCGCTGCTGTGCGGGGTCGGATACGACTGCGCCCACGGAAACTTCCGATCCGGTGCCTGCGGTTGTCGGCACGCAGTAGATCGGCAGCGGTGCAGTGGGCACTTTGAAAAAACCCGCCATTTCCAGCACACTCTTGCTAGGGTTGGTCGCGCGGGTGGCGATCAGTTTGGCGCAGTCCATCGCCGAGCCGCCACCGATGGCCAGCACCGCCTCGCAACGTTCTTGTTGCAGCACCCGCAACCCTTCTTCAATTTGTTCGACGCCCGGATCTGGCAGCACGCCATCGTATACGGCTACGAACACGCCCAGCTCCGTCAGGTGATCCTGTAACGGTTGCACTAAGCCAAGTTTGGCTAATTGGGCATCCGTTACGATTAGCAAGCGCTTCACTCCAGAACCGGCAATTGCGTCTCCCAATAACAGCGAGGCTCCGGGGCCTGTGAACATTTCCGGTGGGCGAACGAATAAACCAATCACCTTGCCAACATGTTTAAGGCTTTGCGTTAATCCGCGGTAGAAAACGGTTTGTAATGGAAAAGGCACAGCTTGCGTAATGGCGTTCATATGTCGCTCCTTGCACTGCAAAAAAATCCCACGTTCCGACACTCGTGCGCGCGTGCCGGACGGGTTGGGCCCAACGAAATTCTGAGCGTGGCCGCCATCTTGCGTGTGCTGGCCGCGGGTCATTACATCGTGTATAGCATTGTGTTCAGCGCGCCGCCATCTGTTTTCTTGCGCAGCCCGCTTGACACGCCCTGTAAAAAAACTTGAACCAAGCGCATGTTCGGATTCAATTTATTGCGCCGCCTGTTTGATACGCCCTGTAAAAAACCGTAACCCAAGCGCATGTTCGGATTCAATTCGAATTGCCGTTCTCTGCTATTCTCCTCGCCACACCACACTCTATCGCTCACTGCACACAAATATCCCGATTTATGGCGAAAACTCTTTTCTACGGCATCCTTGCGGCTCTTTTCTTCAGCACTACGTTCCTACTTAACCGCGTGATCAGCTTGGACGGCGGACATTGGGTGTGGACGGCGGTTCTGCGGTATGGGTTTGTGTTGGCATTTCTTGCTGTGGGGCTTTTGCTGACCGGGCATGTACGGCTGATTCTGGCGGCGGTGCGGATTTTTCGCGAGCACGTTTGGTTCTGGACGTTTACTGGCAGCATTGGTGTAGGGGTTTTCTACAGTACGATTTGCTTCAGCGCGGCCTATGCGCCCAGTTGGGTAATTGCGGCTACCTGGCAATCTACGATTCTGATCACGCCCCTCCTGTTGTTGGCATTTGGGCGTAAAGTACCGATGACGGGGTTTGCATTTGCTCTCCTGGTGTTTGCCGGTGTATTGCTGATCAATGTGGAGCATGCCAGCGAGACTTCGCTGGAAATGGCGCTACTGGGGGCGATCCCTGCGCTGGTTTCCGCGATTGCGTACCCGATTGGCAATCAGTTGGTGTGGGAGGCGCGGATGGGGGAGCGCTTCAAGAAATTCATTCCGCATATCGACGATCCAGAACTCGACAATAGTTTTTGCAAGATTCTGGTGCTCACCTTTGGCTCGGTTCCGTTCTGGTTGATGCTGTTGCTGGTGACTTGGCCGCCAGCGCCCTCCGATTCGCAGTATATGAATACGGCGGTGATCGCGTTGTGTTCCGGAGTAATCGCCTATTCGCTGTTTTTATTGGCGCGGCAGCGGGCGCGTAATTCCTTTGAGATTACTGCAGTGGATGCGACACAGGCATTTGAAGCAGTGTTTACGTTGGCGGGTGAGTTGTTGCTTGCGGGCGGCGCTCTCCCCAGTGCGGGCGGCTGGCTGGGGGTTGCTTTGATTGTAGTGGGCGTGATGAGTTATTCGCTGCGCCAGCGTCACACGGCGCCGGCATCGTCAGGGGCCGCTGCAGCGGAGTAAGTGAGGTTTTAAGATGCCATCATGTCCTGAATTCCTAGGTTCTAAATTCCTGCAACTTTTCATCCAAGCCGATAATCGCACTATGGTTTTGGCTAGAGAGCAAGTGCACATGGCTAAGGTCTTCGCGGTTTTGCTTTAGATTGCTGAGCAGATATTCTACGGCTTGCACCGTTTGGGTCATCTCGTCGTTTAGCAGAGTTGCGGTAGCGGCGGTTTGATCCACCATCGGTTGTATTGCCAGAATCTTTTCGCTGACGTGGGTCAGTTTTGGCAAAGTTTCATCTGCCTGTTTCGACAGACCTTCGATCTGGGAGGTGCGTGCCTCCACGGCACTGCGGACATCTGCCGCGGATTGGGTGACTAATTCGACGATACGGCCTACTTCGGCGAGGCTGGTTTGGGTGCGTTGGGCGAGCCCGCGCACTTCATCGGCAACGACGGCAAAGCCGCGCCCCGCTTCGCCTGCGCGCGCTGCTTCAATGGCAGCGTTCAGGGCAAGCAGGTTGGTCTGCTCGGCAATGCTGCCGATCGTTTGCATGATATGTCCAACTTGGTTGGCACCTTCTGCCAACTGATGAATGCTCTCGCTCAAGGATTGGCTACCGCTTTGGATCTGCCGTGACGCTTGCGTGATGGATGAAAGCCCAACATGCACAGCGTTTAACGAGGAGGTTGATTCACTGATGCGCTGGTGAGCGTCGGAGCAGGCGGCGGCCAGCTCGCTGGAACGATCGCGCACCCGCTGCATACGTTGAGAGGCGGAACTGGATTCTCTACTGCTGCCTTCTACACGCTTTTGGATGCGCTCCAGCGCCGCAAAAAGCTGCTCAGACACCGCGAGGTTTTCCTTTGCGTTGGCTTTTGCGGCCGCAAGCGCACCCCGAATGACCTCACGAAACTCGTCGATAACCGTCACCATCTGCTGCATTTCGGTGTTGAAATGCATGTCGATGTTGGAAGCAGTGGAGAGATCTTTCACGCGAAAATGGGCCAGATAACGCGAAACCTCGCGCAAAGAGCGCACGCCCCAGCGGTATTCATCAATATCATGGACAATCAGTACCACTACAACGGCATACTGCACCACCATTCCCAAGAGATGCTCGGTGAACCATGTTGCATTGACTGCTAAAAGCACCATGCCCAGCCAGTGGATCGTTCGCATTCTGAGAAATAGAGACTTCATGTACATTCCATCCAATTCTGTGTTTGTTGACGTTGCGACGGCGCAAAAAACCGCCCACGCAAGCACACCCGATACGAGAGCCCAAGATTTCCGAGCGCACATAGGCTGGCAAAAAGGGTAAGTTTTTAGTATAGGTAGGATGCTTTGGCGCGATGCGGAAACTTACAAAAAAATTCAAACCTCGCTGCGACCGGTGATCGTGAGCCGGATTGACAGGTGATGGGGGAGTAGGTGATGGGGGTTAGCAGGTGAATCCATGGACTTGGCTGGGCACAGCATTCTTGCTGCTGGGTGGAATCGGGCTCCTGCTGCCGCTGCTGCCTACTACGCCATTTGTGTTGCTGGCTGCCGCCTGCTTTGCGCGCTCCTCGCCGCGTGCGCACCGCTGGCTGTTGGAGAATCGCTGGTTTGGGCCGTTGATACAGGATTGGGAGCAGCGCCGCTGTATTCCTCTTAAAGTACGCAATCTGTCCCTGACAATGATGACCGGTTTTGGTGCGGTCTCCATCCTGTTTTTAATCCACGCACTTTGGTTAAAGCTCCTGGGAGTTGCGCTGATCGCAATCGGCTGTACGGTGGTAATGCGGCTGCCGGTGTGCAGGGACTGCTAGGTTCTAATGCCCTGAAATTGCGCTGTTTTGCAACAAAACAGCGCTAGCTCTAAGTGACTGAGCGTATTACTCTTGCGCTCCGGCTTCGCAAAATAGCAAAGCAAAAACTACCCCATTTTGCGCAAGCCATCGGATTCACAAAAAAAACATTCAAACGCCCGCCTGGTAAGGGGAGGGTGATTTCGCCAAGATGCGTCGCTTCAATATACAGGCGATGCACGAGTGCTTTACGAGGGAGAGTCTCTATGGGAGCTGTGTTTAATTTTTTTCGAGCTGGCGGCTTTAACCAAGTTCGCTTTGACAAAGGCAGCGACCTGCTTGCACTGGCCGAGTTGGATCAAAAACTCTGGGTTGCGCTCGCGTGCCCCGTGAATGGCTTGGTCTTTGACAAGCGCACGCTGCAGCTGATTGACACTGACCACGACGGCCGGATTCGCGCGGGGGAATTGATTAGCGCCGTTCAGTGGGCGGGCCGCATGCTCAACGATGCAGACGATTTGATGCGCGCCCCCATGCCGCTGCCATTGAGTGCAATCAATACGTCCCACGAGGAAGGTAAGCAGGTACTGCGCGCCGCCAAGACATTATTGCGCGGCCTTGGCAAACCAGATGCCGCAGAGATCGGCGTAGAAGACACCTCGGATGCGGTGCGTGCCTTCAACGCATTGCCGCATAATGGAGATGGCGTGATTACCGTGGCATCGGTGGATACGCCAGAACTAAAAGCTCTGCTAGAAGAGATGATTGCAACGGTAGGTGGCGTAAACGACTTAAGCGGTGAGATTGGTATCAACGAAGAGAAGTCTGCCGCTTTTTTTGAAGCCGCCAACGCATGGCTGCAATGGTATGCCAAAGCGCAGGAAACCCCAGACCTACTCCCCTTGGGTGAGGAGAGCGCCAAAGCGCATACCGCATTGCTCGGCGTTCGCGGAAAGATTGACGACTATTTCCTGCGTTGCCGGCTCGCGGCGTTTGATACACGCGCAGTGGCGGCGTTAAATCGTGAGGAAAAAGAGTACTACGCGCTTGCTGCCAAAGACCTTGTGATCACCAACGATGAAATTCTCGGATTTCCGGTGGCTCACGTGGATGCAGATCGGCCGTTACCCTTGCGTCGTGGCATCAACCCTGCGTGGACGGCAGCGATGAACCGCTTCGTGCAGGATACCGTAACGCCTCTTCTAGGGGAGATCGAGTCGCTCACTGAGAGTGCATGGGTTGAACTGTGCGGCCGATTTGCGGCGTTTGAGGCATGGCAGCAGGAAAAAGCCGGTGCTGTCGTAGAGGCGTTAGGTGCAGAGCGCTTACGCGCGGCGATTCAGCCTGCCCTTGTGGAGCAACTAAATCGAGCGTTTGCGTCCGAAAAAGAAGAAGAGTCCACGGCAGAAGCCATCGCTTCAGTAGAACGCTTGGTTTACTACGTGCGCGATATTTACAAACTGGCGACCAACTTCGTCAGTTTTCAGCAGTTTTACCAGCGCAAAGCCCCAGCCATTTTCCAGGTAGGAACCCTGTACATCGACCAGCGCGCCTGCGAGCTCTGCGTGCGCGTTGATGATGTTGGCAAACACGCAACCATGGCACCACTCTCCAGCGCCTATCTCGCTTATTGCGAATGCACGCGCCCAGCAAGCGGGGAAAAAATGACCATCGTAGCCGCCGTTACCAATGGAAGTGCAGACAACTTGATGGTGGGCCGCAACGGAATTTTCTACGACCGCGACGGCAAAGACTGGGATGCTACCATTGTGCGCCTGGTTGAGAATCCCACGTCCTTGCACGAAGCTTTCTGGAGCCCCTACAAAAAACTCGTGCGCTTTGTAGAGGGCATGATCGCGAAACGCGCCGAAGCCAGCGATGCAGCTTCTACCAACCTTTTGAGTGGCGCGGCAACGGGCGTTGCCGATGCGGCCGCCACCGGCAAATCCGCAGTACCACCCAAAAAATTTGATGTGGGCACGATCGCGGCCATGGGCGTTGCGGTAGGCGGCATCACTGCCGCTTTGGGAGCTTTGCTGCAAGCATTTTTTGGTTTAGGTCTGTGGATGCCCTTGGGTTTGGTGGGCTTGGTACTGGTGATTTCGGTACCCTCTATGGTTCTCGCGTGGTTGAAACTTCGTCAGCGCAACATCGGTCCGTTGTTGGATGCGAGCGGTTGGGCCGTCAACGCGAACGCGCGAATCAATGTGCCTTTCGGCAGTTCGCTTACGCGCCTCGCAGCACTGCCGAAAGGCTCGCGGCTGGATAGCTTTGACCCCTTCGCCGAGAAAAAGCGCCCTTGGAAATTCTACGGGGTTCTCGCCGCGATCGTGGTGCTCGCCGTGTGCTGGGGCAGTGGCCGATTGGATTCTTGGCTACCGAAACCGGTGCGCAGCGACGCCGTGTTTGCCCATATTTCTGCTGCCTCGGATAGTGTCGCGGCTAGCGCCAATAATGCCGTAGACTCTGCAAAGGCGGGGGTTGAGAAAGCCGCGGCTCCAAGTCCAGCACCCGCCGCAGCTCCATAGAACTTTTGCGTCAATTCAGAAAAATTGACGCTTCCAAAAACGAGAGAGCAGCGGGTGTCTGGACGAGGCCGCTGCGCTCTTCTTTTCATCAGTCAATGCGATACACAATATTCAGCTGCTTTTGTTTGATCGCACGCTTAAGCTCGGCTTCGTCAACTTCGGCGGTGCTGATGTAGCCGATTGCAGTGGGGCTTTCGATCACCTTGTGCAGGATTGCCGTATTGGATTCAAGCGCGGAGGGCGGATTGCCACGCCCTGTAAAGAGAAGCCGAGTCCAATAGGCTTTGATCTGCATGGGATCACGATCGAGTACGCTGATTTGAAAGCGCACGCGGGTAGGGTCTTTTTCGCGGAGAATCCACGGCACAACCGGCGTCTCGTTTGGATAAACGCGGGTTTTCCCGAGAAAGATTCGCGCAATTTGTTCTTTGCTTAACTCCGTTACCCCAGATTTTGAATTTGTGATTATCAAAAGCGAATCCGCATGCGTTCGCCCAGAAAATAGCAATAGCCCAAGCACGCAAAGAATGATGAATGCGCGGCTGGAAAACGTAGTGGCCGTATTTTGGGTGCGAGCTGAGGAGGTTGGCGCGTATGGGTTGGTAGAAAAATTCATGGCTTCCCCCTCAGAACGTCAGGTTGAGGGCGGCGCGCGCCAAGGTGTTATAGCCAACGCCGGAAAAGTCGCCGTCAAAACTAGGGCGCTCACGAACCCGCGTTAGCTCGAACTTCAACGCGATATTTTCGGAGACATCGTGACGGAGCCCCAACGATAAAGCTTCAGGGCGCCTCATGGCGATCCCTGCAATGCGAACACGAATCTGGCTGGCCAGCACATCACCCACCGCATCTGGGCTTGTGTCAACAGGAGTGTTGTTCGCAATATCAGCGCGTACCTCGCGCTCCGAACCGTTACGGCCTTTGACAGCGGTCAGGTGATAGAGGGTATTTCCAAAACGGATTCCGCCGGTGACGTAGCCCGAGACGTAATTTCCATAAAGAAAAGTGTCAGTTCGGTAGGCAACCAGTTCAGCCATGAATAGCAGGCGCTGGCTCTCAAGCCGCAAGGCAAGATTCCCATAGGTGATGGGAACACCCGTTTCGTAGAGCCGATCGTCCTGCAAGCGTGTCATCGCGGAAGACGCGTAAGCGGGGGCCAAGCTGGTGATCAGCTCTTGCGGAATACCGCGCTCCACGAGTGTGCGGCGCGTAATTTTCTCGACGTAGGGGCCTAAGTGATCTGGGTCTAAAACATCAACTGTAAGATCTTCTTTAGCGCGTAGGCCCATGGCGCGCAGCGTAAACCATTCCCCATGGCTGAGCGTAAACGAGAGCCCGTAGCCGTTTCGGCTGCTGGCGCGAGCGCCTAGCGTCGGAAAATAATCATCGCCTGAGCCGACAGTAAACTCCGATGTCCAATCGAAGCCACGCCAGGTATCTTGATAAATGACGTTAATGCCCGTCATCGTGCTGTCAAAAGGGTAGGTGGGTTCGGGCGGGGATACCCAATGATAGGCGTAGCCAACGTTGATATAGTCGGAAAAATAGTACAGAGGAGTGCTTAGCTTACCGATACGGATGCGGGTGTGGTAGTTCGGTTGCCACGTCAAATAGAGCCATTTCATATCCGCTTTATAGTGGTCTACATCGCCTTCGGCATAGAGTTGTAACGTTATGCTAAACCGCTCATCCAAGGGTTTTGTCGCTTGCAAACCTGCGGAGGTTTGTGGATTAAACGCAAAATCCTTTTCATAGCCCGCGTAACTAGGCCGTTGGTGTGGGCTTTCGAAATCAACAATCGGTTCGTGGTTGAACTTCCCACCCACGATATTCAGAAAACCATTCCAGGCAACGTCGCTCTCTTCGGCAAGGCAAGGAGCGCTTATGAGAGCAGCGCTTGCGAATACAGAGCAAGATAAGAGTGCAGCGACTGCGCGGCTTCTTTTCAGTGCGGCGCTTTTCGCGGTTGGTGTATGAACACAAGCTGGCATAGCGGTTTCAAACTCTCTCAATCAACATGGTATTGATTTGAGCCTAGTTTCGATATTCGCATGCGACAAGCACGTAGCCCTATTTTGCCCGCTTGCGAAAAAAGCAAAGTTTGGCCAGCTGCATCTAACGTACAATGGGCAGGCATGCGATTGGTAGTCGTGAGATGGAATGCGTACAGGCCTAGGTTGACACACAGGGGAATTAGGGTGGCCAAAGCGATGCTGGCCCGTATTATAAGTGTTTACTCGCTTTTTGATGGCGTATATACTCATATATACATGGATCAGCAAGGTAAAACTCATGGCAATGACGCGAGTCTTTAAGAGCGGAAATTCACAAGCAGTACGCATCCCTGTTGAATTGCAGTTCGAACGCAACGATATCGAGTACGAGATCACAAGAGAAGGTGATGAAATTCGTATCCGTCCAGCAAGGAGGAAGCTAAATCAACTTGCCGATAAATTCGTAGCGTTTACCGATGATTTCATGGCAGGCGGCAGACTCGACGAAGAGAATCAAGAGCGAGAGTTGCTGTGAAATATTTGCTCGATACGAATATGTGCATCTATCTCATGAAAAACCAGCCTGAAGAGGTAAAAGAAAGGTTCTCCGCATGTTACTACGGTGACGTGGTTATATCGGCAATTACGCTTGCAGAACTTGAGTATGGTGTTGAAGTAAGTGCGCACAAAATGGAGAACGAACAAGCGCTAACCCGACTGCTTGAAGATTTGGTTGTAGTGCCGTTCGATCAAGGCGCTGCAAAAGCATATGCACTGATACGTGCAGGCACTCCCAAAGGAAAGAGTGATGCATTAGACAAGTTAATTGCTTCGCATGCTCGCGCTCTTGGCATTACCGTGGTTACGAACAACATTAAGGATTTTCAGCGCTATCCGGGTATCACCCTTGAGAACTGGGTGGAATAAACAGCAAATTACCGTCGGTATCGGTGAGCAGCCCATCGCACGAAGGATCGCGGTCAGGCTGCGCGCGGCTGGGTTGCCATAAAAAGAGGAATGTTTCATTCCGCTAGCGCTGCAATTTGCATTGATCTATGTCAATATAATCATCGTTATTTCAAGCAACGCTCAACGGTTGAATGAGGGATAGCGATGACTGCAACCTATGAAATGGACGAGGTGCTGGATGTTCGCGTACTGGTGCCGATCCAGCGCCACGAGAAACTCTTAAAGCTTTTCAAAGACTTGCCCGTAGGGGAGAGCTTTACGTTTATCAACGATCATGACCCGATCCCCCTGTATTACGAATTTCGTTCGATTCATGGCGATGTGGTTGGGTGGGAGTACCTCAATCGTGGCGGGCGCGACTGGAAAGTGAAAGTTACTCGCACCGAAGCTTCGAAAGGCCGCGAGTTCCGTGGTGCATCCACCTTGATGGATTTGCGCAAGATCGAGGAGGCCGAGTGGAAGCACGTGGTACTCCACCGCTACGCCATGATGCAGGAAGGTGATGTCATGGAACTGGTGTCTGCCGAGCTGCCCGCAGAAATCTATCAACAGTTCACCGCTAAATTTGCTGGCCGCCACGATTGGCAGTGGAAAAAACAGGGGCCCGACGAGTTCATCGCGCATATCACCAAGAAAAAAGCCAGCGGCCTTGAAGGAGAGGGCTTTGCTCTGGTGGCAGAATACGATCTGCGGCCTTATCCTCCTGCAGAACGCCACGAGATGTTCTACAAAGCGTTTGCTGATATCAAAGCGGGTGAGGCGTTTGAATTTTTGAATGACCACGATCCAAAACCGCTGTACTACCAGATGGAAGCGGAAAGCAAAGATCCCTTCCGCTGGGAATACCTAGAGCAAGGGCCGGAAGATTGGCGCGTTCGAGTGGTCAAAACAGGCGGCTAATGCAGAGGCTGTCATCCCCCGCAAACCAGCCTTCCTCCGCGAAGGCTGTGGCGCTCCCCAGAATCAACGCAGATGCCTGTACCGGCTGCGGCCGCTGCGTCGCAGCTTGCCCACCTCATGTGTTGTGGTTGGCCTCTGCCCACCCGCTCGGTTGGGGCGGCAAAACCGCAGAGCTATTTAATGAAGAAGGCTGTACCGGCTGCGCCAAGTGCTACACCGCTTGCCCCTTTGACGCGATACGCATGGAAAAACAGCGCTAAAGAGCATAGACAACCACTCGCTAAAGGAATCGCAATAGATCGTAAGAGATAGGTTTACTCATTTCGCGATCCTGTTGTATCTTCGAGAGGATCGTAGCGACCCACTGGTCCGAGGATGCCTAAATGAGCAATACCACCACCGCCACAGTCCATCAGCTCCACGTTGTAAAATCCGATCGCCGTTCTACCCAGAGCTTGTCAAAAAGCCCAGAAGCCCCAAAAGTGCGCCAACCGCACTTCGAATTTACCGAAGGCGGGGATTTGCCGCGCTATTGGTGGGATAACGACCCCGCCAAAACGCTGTTGTTGGCGGCGCTTTCCGCAACCTTTCCCCCTGGGGAGAAATTTTTTATTGATTCCGTGCGCCATTACCAGCACCAGATTAAAGACCTTGAGCTTTTGCGGGCAATAAAAGGATTTATCGGCCAAGAGGCGCATCATTCCCGCGAACATCAACTGATGAATGATTTGATGCAATCGCGTGGCATCGACCTTGCCCGCTTTGAACGCGAAATCCAGCACTTTATGGATGTGCTTCGTGAGCGACTAAGCCCCGAGCGCCAGCTTGCGCACACGGTGGCCGCAGAGCACTTTACCGCGATGATGGCGGATGCGCTGTTGCTGCAAAACGACGCGCTGGACGAGATGGATCCGCGAATTGCCGCGCTTTGGGCATGGCATGCAATTGAGGAGACGGAGCACAAGGCGGTGGCGTTTGACGTGTTCAAGGCCATCGGCGGTAGCGAATGGGTGCGTGTGAGCGAAATGATGGTGGTGAGTGTAATGTTCCCGCTGTTCACTACGCTGCACTTAATCCAGTTGATGAAAGACGATGGCCAGCTTGGCAACCTGAGATCTTGGTTTGGGGCTGCGAACTATATGTGGGGGAAACCGGGCATTTTTCGCAAATTAATCCCTGAATACTTGCGCTATTACAGCCCGAAATTCCACCCGTGGAATCAAGATTCTCGCAAGCAGGTAGAGAAGGCGAAAAAGCGCTGGCTGGGAGACTGGGCGTAGTAAGCGCGATTCTTTTGTGTGCATTGTTAACCCGATGTTACCTTTCATGCCTTTTCTTTGAGCGGCGAAGCTCGGTATGCTCGTTGGGACGATGGTTCGTTTGGATGCGAATCAGCAAAAACCAACAAAAAAGGCGTCCTCATGCGCATACCTTCTCTGTTTTCGGTCGGATTCGCCGCTTTCCTAAGTTCTACGCCGCTTGTGCTGGCAGATACCGTTTCAGACCTTTCTAATCAGGCCGCGGATTTTTTTGCGGAGCAGGCGGCAGATTCGCCTGCGGCACCACTGGACGGCGAGGGTGTTGTCGTTGCGGCAAAACCCAACCTTTGGTTGCAGAACGCCCTCCAGCTTCAGCGCCATCTGGACGATCGCGAGCCGCTTGCTACTAGCAGTTTCCTGATGACGCACAATTCGGCCAACGCTGCCGCCTATCGAACGGTCTTCTCCTACATTGACCCTAACCAGAAGCTCTCACTAGGCCAGCAATTGGGGGCGGGGATTCGTTCGATCGAGCTGGATGTGCATCAGTTCTTCTCGATGCGCGGCTGGCCGTGGCAGTGGAAAAAACGCATTCTTTTGTGTCATGGGCAGAATAATCATTTGGGCTGTAGCCCTTACGATCGCGTGCTTTCCGCCGGGATTGATGAGGTAAAAGATTGGCTGAAGAAGGAAGAAAATCGCCAAGAAGTGATCGTGATTTATTTTGAAGATCATGTAGACGGCAATTATGCCGAGTTGGTGGATGCGGTAGCGGCTCGCTTGGGTGATTCGATTTATCGCCCCACTTCGGGCGCCAACTGCGAGGGGATTCCCATGCAGGTGAGCAAGCAAGACATTTTGGCAGCAGGAAAGCAAGTGTTGCTGATGGGTGGAAGTGAAGTGTGCCGTTCCAGCCATGGCTGGAATACGTGGGCATTCGCGGGCGTAGGGGATCGTCTTAACGGCTACCCTACGGGTGATCTTGCCCAGGTCAGTGATACCAATTGCCAGTTCGATCGAAGCTTTTACGACCGCTACTGGGTGCGTTTCTATGAAGATCGCACCGTGATTTCCAGCTTATTTGCGAAACCAGATCGTTTTGGCGCGGAAGATGTTGAACGCTTGCAGAAATGCGGCGTGAATCTTATTGGATTTGACCGCTTTTCACCGACAGATGCGCGTACTCGTGCGTATGTGTGGAGTTGGGATGAGGGGCAGCCCGCGGCAATAAGTGACGCAGCCTGCGCGTTATCACAAGTAAATGGCAGATTTTCCGCCAACGCATGTAGTGAAGTTGCACGTTATGCTTGCAGGGTTTCTGGCACCCATGAATGGCGAATCACCGAATCCGCAGGTACCTGGCAGGAAGGTAAATTTTTGTGTGCCCACGAAACCGGCGGCGAAGCTGTTTTTGTGACCCCTACCAATGGCTATGACAATCAATCCCTGCAGAATGCGAAAGCGCAAGCCGGCGCGGAGAACGTCTGGATTGGATTGAGCCAACAGGATGGCGCACAAGCGTGGCAAACAAATGCTGGATCTGCTGCATCCGAGAGTATGACGCAGTGAAGGCACCCAAGCCGCAGCGGGCGTTCGCCGGTTTTGGACGCCCGCTCCTAATTTTTTGTGTGGCGGGGGCATTTGGGTTTGTTGTTTGGAACGTGGTCTGGGGCGTGATCGCAGCGAGGCTGGAATCACCGAAAAATGTGAAACCGGTTGCGGCGGTATCAAGCCACGGAGGTTCTGACGCTGCGATAGCGCGTGCAGGTGCGCCAGAACCAGAATTCAAAACCGCATTACAGCCGCCCACCTACAGCGATCAGCCTCTAGTAGAACAGGCGCGGCGTTATGAAATTGACTTGATTGCCCTGTTTGACGCAATTCGTGAACGTTGCCTGCCAGAATGGGGCCGGAGTGCTTGTAATCATAAGGCGAGAGCATTTTTAGCAGAAAAAACTCAAGAAGCAGGGCGCAATCTCCTGCTTGAAATCTACGACCAAAATACCCGCTACGAAGACTATATTGCCACCTATCGGCCTCTTGAAGGGCTCGAAGTTGACGCGATGTACGCCACCCTGCAGAAGCTGCGGGAACAGTTTTTTGCCCCCGAAGTACGTGCTTGGATGTTTGGCCCACAGGATGCGCGTATGCGCTATGAAGCGGCACTGCAGGAATGGAACAAGAACAAAGCGGATCATTTATCTGAAAATGAGTTGGCACAGCAAAAAGAGGCCCTGAAAAAAGCGGCACTCGGGGAATTTTATCCGCTGTTTCACTCAATGCCAGAAGCGGTGGATGCCTTCCCTGTTATTGATACGAACTGAAGCCGCTTGCAAGAGCCGCCTGCAAGAATTGCGGTGATGCTTGCAGGCGGATTTGGTTTATTTAGTTGCTGGCCTGAGATTTTGTGTTGCTCTCACCACTCGGCATTCGCACAGCATAGACCGAGAAGCTAGCTCCATAGGTGCTCTCTTTTACTTGGTCGCTTTGGTTTCCGCCCAGAAGGGTGAGATTGCCAGGTGTACCCTTCACGTAAAAACCGAGGTGAAATTTATCTTCGCCTTTGTCGTTTTTGTATTTTAACACCACCACCGCGCCCGGCTTCAGCATGCTCGGCTCACCCCATTTTGCCCAGTCTTTTGCGGCGGCGCTGTTCGTTCCGGAAATTCCATTTTGTTTCAGCGCCCAGTTTACGAAGGATGCGCACCATGCAGTGCGATCTGATTGTGCCTTAAGCGCAGTGGTATTGTGATATTCGATAATGCGCGGATTGCTTCGCCCTGTTTTTTCAGCGCTCTCTTGCTGGCCGATTTCCGCTCTGGCGGTTTTCAACCAAGAAGGGTCGGCGCTACTTTGCTGATGATTTTGAACGGCAGAGGTGTTTTGAAGGTTGCGAATTTGTGAGGCGATTCTAGGGGATGCATAGCTTTGCAATAAATCGCTTTGGGGTACGCCGTATTGAGAGCTGTTGGCGGCTGCATCGCTGCTTGCTGTGGATTCCTGAGTAGATTCACCGTTTGCAGCGGCTTTGGGAATATGGATTTGGTCACCCGGATAAATCAGGTCAGGGTTGCGGATTTGCGGGTTGGCCTTGATTAAAGCGCTGAGGGAAACGCCGTACAGTTTGGCGATGCCGCTAAGCGTATCGCCGCGCTCGACGGTATGGCTTGGAGTATTGCTGGTTTCGCTTTGGAGTGGAGCCGCGTAGCGGCCACTGGCAGTTGCCGAGGTGCTGGAAATGTTCATTGGGAGTTGTGCCTTATAGTGCGGTGTCGTGGGATCGTGTTGTGTTGCAGAGTGTGACGCGATCGTTTTTTTTTGGGGTGACTCACCAAATAAAGGCGGGCTATTTGCGGCGGCCTTTATTTGGTTGTGCATAGAAATATCATGCAGTTCTCGCCGCCGATATTGGGGGGAATGCTGGGGCTAGCGATGGTGATGGTGGCAGCTTGCGTGCTGACACCAAGCGTTTATCTTGCGCTGAACAGCCCCGCAGCGTTGATCGGCACTACGCCGGAGCAGGCGGCGCAGGTGTTGCGCCTACGCTGGCGGTGGACATAACCCAGATTTTTAGGGGTAAGCGGATTAAATGGTTGATCTTACCTTTGCATGAGAGTGAGACAGACCGGCATCTCATCGGATTATCTGGTTGATGCTTCACCTACTGCTGGTGCATGTTTCCTTCGCTAATTCCAGCAAGAACCCCACACGCCTCAACTTCGGCTCTAAGCCGTTTCCAGTGGAAATTGACTTCTCAACATACATGACCTGCGGTGGTACAACCGCCCGACACTGACGCCGACCTCGCAACTGATGAACAACCAGATCGAAGCCCTCTTCACCACCGCACTTGGCCTGCAGCCGCCCTGGCACGTCGCCAAGGTCGAGCTCAACACGGCCAAGCGGCGCATCGACTTCGAGGTTGAGCACACCGGCAAGCGTGCAGCCTGCCCTGCGTGCGGGGTCGAGCATCAGTTGATCCATGACCGGGTGCGCCGCAGTTGGCGACACCTGGATTTCTTCCAGTTCGAAGCGTGGTTGCATGCCGAGGTGCCGCGCGTGCAGTGCTCGGGCTGCGGCAAGACCACGCAGTTGCCGGTGCCGTGGGCACGAGAGGGCAGTGGCTTCACGTTGCTGTTCGAGGCGCTGGGCCTGTCGCTGTGCCGGGAATTGCCGGTAGCCCAGGCCGCCAATCAGATGCGGGTTGCGCCAAAGCGGCTGTGGCGGCGGGTGCGCCACTATGTCGAGGTGGCCCGTGCCAAGGACGACATGTCGGGCGTGCGCCACGTGGGCATTGACGAGACCAGCGTCAAGCGTGGGCACCAGTACATCACCGTGGTGCATGACCTGGCGGCCAAGCGCTTGCTGTTTGCCTGCCCCGGTCGTGACCATCAAACCTTGGGGGCCTTCGCCGAGGATATGCGCGTGCATGGCGGCGATCCGGCCGCCATCGAACACGCCTGCATCGACATGAGCGCGGCGTACGCCAAGGGGATCGAGCAGTCGCTGCCGAACGCCCAGATCAGCTATGACCGCTTTCACGTCGTGGCGCTTGCCAACGCGGCGATGGATGAGGTGCGACGCGAAGAGATGCGCAACTCGGCAGAAGCGGTCCGCGAGGCGGTGGGCGTGCACGGCAAGAAGACCCTTCGCCAACTGCTGTGGGGCATGCGCAAGGACTCGGCGAGCTGGACTCGCGCGCAGTTCGAGGCGATGCACTGGCTGCAGCGCTCGAATCTGAAGAGCGCGCGGGCCTGGCGACTCAAGCAGGCCCTGCGGCTGGTCTACCGCGAGGCGCGTGACAGCAATAGCGAAGCGATCGCCCTCGGCGCATTGACGAAGTGGATGAGTTGGGCGCGACGCTCGCGGCTCGAGCCGTTCAAGCGCCTGGCGGTCACCTTGAAAGAACATCTCGGCGGTGTCGTGCGCGGCATGCTCGACGGGCGCAGCAACGCCTACGTCGAGGCGATGAACAGCCTGTTGCAGAAGGCGAAAGCCGCCGCCCGAGGTTTCCGTGACCCGGAAAACTTCATCGCGATCGCCTACCTGCGAATGTCCAAGCTCGAGCATCTACCGCAAAGCCCCTTGGTGCCGGCAATCGCCCGCGACTACGGGCGCTACCGTCATGTATGTTGAGAAGTCAATTTCCACTGGAAACGGCTTAGAGCCTGAAACATCGAAGATGACGCAAGTCCATTTTTTAGCACCGACTCAATCAACACCTCCTTTCTTAAGGATGGTCTGAAAAAGTCATTTCTCGAAAAATGGAGCCCAGTAACCATGCGGGATACAGGGCAGCGGTTTCGCGAAAAACGGGCTTTTTCAGAGCTTCCTTAACCTTCAGGTTTATATTCACGCTCTTTATAGGCGAGCAACCGAAGTGCGTTGAACACTACTACCAAAGTTGAACCTTCATGGGCTGCGACGGCGGGACCAATTCCCAGACCGAGAATCGTTGCCGGGACCAGAATCGCCACAACGCCAAGACTGATGAAGAGGTTCTGGCGGATGATCTTCCGGGTGCGTCGACTGAGTTCGACCGCAAACGGCAGGTGCGAAAGATCGTCCGCCATCAAGGCAACGTCGGCAGTCTCCAACGCCACGTCCGAGCCGGCCGCCCCCATGGCGATGCCGACTGTCGCATGGGCCATGGCGGGCGCATCATTCACACCATCTCCTACCATCGCGACCTCAGTGGTGTCGCGCAGCTTTTTGATGGCCTCTACCTTGTCCTCCGGCATCAGATCACCCCATGCCTCGTCCAAGCCAACGTGCTTGGCGACGGCATCGGCGACGCGTTGGTTGTCGCCAGAAATCATGATCATGCGATTGATACCGATGGCACGCAGGCGTTCGAGCGCCGGCCGCGCCGTTGCGCGTGGCGTATCCATCAAACCGATGACCCCGAGATCACGACCTGCGCGGCGTACCGCCATGGTGGTGCGCCCCTCGATGCGGAGCCGTTCGACCGCCTCGGCGACCGGCTCCGTCAAGGCGGGTATCCTGTCGCTGCCGAACATTTCCGCCTTGCCGATTTCCACGGCATGTCCCTCGATCTCGGCGATCACCCCTTTGCCGGTGAGGCTACGAAGCCCGGATGCAACGGGAAGCGTCGTGCTGCCAAGGCGCTCCACGCCATCCTGTGCGATGGCCCGCGCCAAGGGATGATCGCTCAGCGCTTCGACGGCAACTGCCGTGGCCAGTAGCTCGGTCTCGTTGACGCCCGGTGCTGGCAGGACATCGGTGATACGTGGCCGTCCTTCGGTCAAGGTGCCGGTCTTGTCGAAGGCCAGGGCATCAAGCGAACCGAGCTTCTCAAGCGGGGCTCCACCTTTTATCAGTACACCGCCACGAGCAGCGCGCGCGACGCCAGACAAGATGGCGCTCGGCGTTGCTATGGCGAGCGCACACGGGCTGGCCGCTACCAGTACGGCCATGGCGCGGTAGAAACTGTCCCGGAACGGCTCGTCTACTACAACCCAGGCGAACAAGAGCAGGAAGGATGTAGCCAGTACGGCCGGCACGAAGACGCGTTCGAAGCGGTCAGTGAGTCGCTGCGTGGGAGATTGCCGCGTCTCGGCTTCGCTGACCATTTTGACCACGCGGGCCAGCGCGCTTTCCGAGGCAAGTTTGGTCACGGCGATGTCTATCGCGCCGGCACCGTTAATGGTGCCGGCAAACACGCGATGCGCCGCGTCCAAAAGATCAGGCCGGATATTGGCCTGCGCCGGGTCGGGAACCGGGCGTTTATCGACGGGCACGCTTTCTCCAGTGACCGGGGCCTGGTTGATGCTGGTTTCGCCGGACACCACGAAACCGTCGGCTGGCAAACGTTCGTTGGGCCGCACGAGCACCAAGTCACCCAGAACCAGTTCCTGCACGCCTATTTCCCTGACCTCGCCGTCGCGGCGGACACGGGCGGTCTCCGGCGCGAGTTCGGCCAGGGCTTCAATCGCCCGCTTGGCCCGGCCCATGGCGTAGTGCTCCAGCGAATGGCCCAGGCTGAACAGGAACAGCAGCAAGGCGCCTTCGGCCCAAGCACCGAGCGCCGCCGCACCGGCGGCGGCGACCAGCATCAACGTGTCGATCTCGAAGCGTTTGAGCCTCAGGTTCTGAACTGCTTCTTTGACGGTATAGAAACCACCAAAGAGGTAGGCACCGAGATAGTTGGCGATGGCGAGCCAATCTGCGACGGGCGCCCACTTATCCAACGCGAATCCGGTGGCAAGAAGTCCTCCGCACAGCAGGGAGAATATCAATTCACTGTTTTCGCCAAACACACCGGCGTGACGGTGCGCATCACCGTCGCCATCTTTGAGCTGATCACTATCACGCCCAGCTGGGGGGTCTTCGGGCTTTCGGTTGACACCAACTTCCGCGAGCGCATCACGAATGTCATCCTCTGAGATTTTCTCCCTATCTAATTCCACCCGTACCACGCCACCAATACTGACCTCTGCTTCAAGCACGCCAGGCATGGAGAGCAGTCGTTTGGTCAAGGTACGTGCAAGTCGTTGGTGTGTGACGCCCTTGACCTGCCAGATCAGATGACCGTACCGCTGGGTAATACGCGCACCGGCAGCTTCGACGAGTTCGCGGATGCGCGCGAGCGATGGCGCTTCGGAGGCATAGTGAATGCATACCTCATGCGCCTGATTGTTGACGCCGCTGCGGATATGAACCTCTTCTATCCCTTGTTGCGCTCTCAGTTCAACGAGAAGACGCTGTACACAGGCGTCGGCATCGTGCGCAATATCCGGCAGTAGAACCGGAAGGTCGATCTGTAGTTTTTCAGTCATGACTTCTCCCTCGATCGCATTTTTCCACTGCCTCCGGGAATTCTGACAAGGACATATTTTGATGTTTGAGCGGGATAAGAAACCGGATGTAGTTTGCTTGTCATGCTCTGCCTCTCCCCGTTTCTTCCGGCTTCACCGCACGAGCAGCGAAGGTGGGCAGCACCATCAAGGTCAACACGGTGGCGGTGATCAATCCCCCGATAACGACGGTGGCGAGCGGCTTCTGTACTTCGGCCCCGGACCCTGTCGCTATCGCCATGGGGATGAAGCCGACGATGGCCACCAGTGCCGTCGTCAGCACGGCGCGAAGGCGGCTCGACGCGCCAGCGGCAGCGGCCTCCAGAGGCAGGTCACCAGCCGTCAGACGCTCACGAATCGCCTGCATCAGCACCAAGCCATTGAGCGTGGCCACACCCGACACCGCGATGAAGCCCACGGCTGCCGATACGGAGAACGGCATACCACGCAGCAGCAGTGCCAATGCGCCACCCACCAAAGCCAAGGGCACGCAGACAAAGACAAGCGCGGCTTCACGGATGGTGCCCAACGCCATGTACAGCAGGCTTCCGATCAGCAGAAACACGACCGGAACCACCATCATCAAGCGCGCCTCGGCACGCTGCAGATTCTCGAACTGGCCGCCCCAGGTCAGATAGACACCTGCGGGAAGCGGCACATCTGCCACGGCGGTCTGAGCCTCCTGCACGAACCCACCCAGATCCCGACCGCGTACATTGGACTGCACCACGATGCGGCGACTGCCATTGTTGCGACTGATCTGGTTGGGCCCTTCGCGTACGTCGATACGCGCCACCGATGACAAAGGCACCACGGTGCCATCAGCTGCAACGATGGGCAGGGCCGCCAGTTGCGCAGGATCATTTCGGGCGACTTCTTCCAGCCGAATCACGACGTCGAAGCGACGGTCGCCCTCGAAGATCTTGCCAGCGGATGTTCCACCGATGCCGGTTGCCACGGCCTCACTGACATCGGCGGCGCTCAATCCATACTGGGCTGCGGCCGCGTGATCGATCTGGACCGTGAGCGTAGGCAGTCCAGAGACCTGCTCCACACGCACGTCGGCAGCCCCCGGGATGCCGCGTAGCTTGAGCGCGATCTGATCCGCCGTTCTTTGCAGGATGTCGAAGTCGTCACCAAAAACCATGACAGCCAGGTCGGTCCTCACGCCTGAAATCAGTTCGTTGAAACGCAGTTCGATGGGTTGACTGAATTCGAATGCGTTACCGATCTGATCACTCACCAGCGATTCGAAGCGCTGGATCAGTGCCTCCTTGTCCAGTGATCCATCCGGCCACTCGGCGCGGGGATGGAGCACGATGACACTGTCCGAAATGTTGGTTGGCATCGGGTCGATGGCCGCTTCGGCGGTGCCCGTGCGCGAGAAGATGGTTTTGACTTCCGGCTCATTCGCCAAAGCCCTCTCCAAGGCAAGCTGCATCGACAGCGATTGCTCCAGGGAAGTCGAAGGCACCCGCAGCGCCTGCATGGCCAGGTTGCCTTCATCGAGCGTCGGCATGAACTCTCGTCCCAATGAAACGAAAGCCGTCAATCCGATCGCCAGCATGAGAACAGCACCGGCGAATACCGCTCGCGGCCGCATCACCACTCGGCGAATGACCGGTTCAACCTTGGCACGCACGAAGCGGATAAGACGGGTTTCGTGCTCGCCATCATCCGAACGGCCATGCTCGTCACCCTGCATTTTGGGCTCACGCACGAACAGGGCGGCCATTGCCGGTACGAAGGTGAACGAAAAAATGAATGCGCCGACCAGCGCCAGCATGAGCGTTGCCGCCATGGGCTGGAAGGTCTTACCTTCCACGCCCTCCAGGGTGAGGATGGGGGCAAATACCAGCAGGATGATGACCTGACCGAATGCGGCTGGGCGAACCATCTTGCGCGCAGCCTGAGCGGCCACGTTCAACCGCTCGACCGGCGACAGGACGCGACCCAGTTCGGCACGTCTCTGACCGAGCATGAGCAAGGTTGCTTCGATCACGATCACGGCACCATCGACAAGAATGCCGAAATCGAGTGCGCCAAGACTCATCAGGTTGCCGCTGATCCCGAAGCGGTTCATGCCGATGACCGCGAACAGAAAGGACAATGGGATGATCAGTGCGGTGATGGCGGCCGCACGTAGATTGCCCAGCAGCAAGAACAGCACGGCGATGACCAGCAATGCGCCTTCGGTCAGATTCTTCGCCACCGTCTTGATCGTTGCATTGACCAGTTCGCTGCGGTTCAGTACAGGCTCGGCGACAATGTCTGGCGGCAGCGAGCGGTTGACTTCGACAAGGCGCTCCGCTGCTGCCTGTGCGACCGTGCGGCTGTTGCCGCCGGCGATCATCAAGGCTGTGCCGAGTACCGCTTCGTGACCATTGCGCGTCGCCGCGCCCAGGCGCGGTGCGCGGCCCAAACCTACGCTCGCCACATCGGCGACGCGGATGACGAGGCCGTCGCGCCGGGTGATCGGCGCCTGCGCCAGATCGTCAACGGTTAGCGCGAGCGCATCGGCACGGACGATCAAACCTTCACCCGCACGCTGAATGAAACCTGCGCCTGCCTGAATGTTGGAGCGTTCAAGTGCTAGCACGAGATCGCCAAGCCCAAGCCCATAGGCCGCCAGTTGCTCGGCGTTGGGCCTGACCGCGTACTCCTTGACGTAACCTCCGATCGTATCGACGCCGGCAAGCCCTGGTGCTGAGCGCATCAGCGGCGCGATGATCCAGTCCTGGACCGTTCTGAGGTAGGTGGCGCGCTCTTCGGCCGTCGTGAGCCGCTCGCCTTCCGGCGTCAGATAGATTTCGTTCGCCTGCCAGCCTGGCTCGCCGGGGGAAGCGGTTTTATCCGGGTCGAATGGGGTGAAATCCACCGTCCACATCAGGACTTCGCCGAGTCCCGTAGTGACAGGTGACATCATCGGTGTCACCCCTTCCGGCAGATCTTCCTCTACCTCACGCATGCGCTCGCCGACTTGCTGACGTGCGAAGTAAATGTCGGTCTGGTCAGTGAAGATGGCGGTGACCTGTGAAAACCCATTGCGCGATATGGAGCGCGTGCTGGTCAACCCCGGTATCCCGGCGAGTGCGGTTTCGAGCGGATAGGTCACTTGGCGCTCGATTTGCGCGGGCGCCAGCGCAGGTGCGACGGTGTTGATCTGCACCTGACGATTGGTAATGTCCGGAACGGCATCGATGGGAAGCCTGCTGAGCTGAAACAACCCGTAGGCCATGACGAGCGTCGCGGCGAACACCACAGCCCAGCGAAACTGAACTGATTTCTCAATAATCATTTTGAACATGGGCTTCGCCTCAGTGACCGTGCTCGGCCTCGCCCTTGGCGAGTTCGGCTTTCAACAGAAAGGCATTGGTGCCAGCAATGCGTTCATTACCGGACAGGCCATTGAGGATTTCAATGAACCCACCCGCACGCCGACCGACAAGCACCGGCGTAGCGCGAAAGCCGCTGTCCTCAACCACGAATACGACGGATTGCCCTTCCACCGTTTGCACGGCATCGGCAGGTACGGTGAGTCCGGCTTCCTGTGTGTCCGTCACGACAATGGCCGTTATCGGTGAACCGGCTGGCGGCAGATCGCCGGCAGTTGATCGCGCTCGGATAACCGTTGCACCACTTTGTTCGCGGGCATTGGCGGCAACGCCGACCACGACAGCGTCAAAGTTGCGGGATGTTCCCGTCACTTGGATGCGGGTTTCCGTGGTGACTGCAGATGCCAGCGCCGGAGGCGCGTTGAACACCAGTTCCACCCGGGCCGGGTCTGCGATTTCCGCCACAGCGCCGCCGGCCGCCACAACCCCACCGGGGGTGATATTCACGGCGCTGACGATGCCGGCAATCGGGCTGTTGATGGTGAGCCGCCCCGAGGTATCAGGTGATCCACTGGCGGCGACTTGCGCCTGCGCTGCCCTCGCCGCTGCGTCGGCGGCAAGAGACCGTGCCCGGGATGCCTCCATCTCCTGGCGGGCGACGATGCCTTGCGCAACGAGATTCAGGTCCCGTTGATAGACAAGTCGCGCTGCCTCCGCCTCTGCCACCGCGGCATCGGCGTTGGCACGCAATGTGGCGGCTTCGCCGCTGACGATGATCGCCAGCGATTGGCCAACCTCTACTGAGGCACCGGTAGCAACGAGAATCTGTTCAACCCGGCCGCTGGTGACCGCGGCGACAATGGCCTTGGCGTCAACCGCCGGTTCAACGCGGCCTGACAGTCGATATTCATTCCCTCCGCCACGGCTGACGTTGACGATACCGATGCCCGACGCCTTGATCTGCTGTTCCGTCAGTGCGACAACACCTTCTTCTGTCGACTCTCCCTCGTGTTCGTCGTGGTCATCGTGTCCTCCATCTTCTTCATGACCCGCATCATGAGAGGCATGATCACCATCCTCGGCCTGCGCTTCATGCTCCGCATGCGGCACGAATTGGGCGACGCCGAAGCCAAGCCCTAGGGCGATCAGTAAAGCTGCTCCAATGAGGAGCCGGTTTTTTGTTGAGTTCATGAATGCTTCCTCAGAATGGAGCGCGGCCATCAAGGCCTGCGAGTTCAACTTCCGCGCGGACGCGCGCTAACCGCGCATTGACGGCCGTATTACGTGCACTGATCAGAGCCGATCGGATACTGCGCAGCTCCAGTTGCGAGATACGCCCGGCGTCGAACCCCGCACGCGCGAGTTGGTAGGCTTCCTCCGCCGAAGCAACGCCTTTGTCGGCAGCACGTATGCGGGTAATGGACGCATCAAGACGGGCTTGGGCAGCACTGCGATTCGCCTGGGTTTGCAGCTTTGCCGTGGTCAACCTGGCTGCTGCGGCACGTTCCTCTGCACGGGCAGCACTGATCGCGCCCTTGTTTCTGTCGAACAAGGGGAGAGATACATTGATGCCGAAGGTGAATGCCTCCGTGTCGTATTCCTGGAACCTCCGCACACCAAGCGACGCGCTTACCGCAGGACGCGCACGCAACCGCTCGACACTCACCGATTTATTCGCGGCCTCCAGTTCTGCCTCGGCAATCTGAACGGTGAGAGGATTGCCCATGGCCTGAAAGGAGGCATCAGGGGAGCGGTTCAATAGACTGGGTTCGATGGCGGTCACTGGCTGGACCAGCATCGCGGCAGCAGTCAGTCTGGCAAATGCGGCATCGCGGTTCGCCCGCGCTTCGTCCACTGCAGCACGGGCAGATTCAACTTCACTGTTCGCCTGGATGCCGCGCAGTGAGGGTTCCCGACCTTCTTCGATCAGCAGCATGACTGCGTTCGCGTCCGCTTCCGTCAGTTCCAGCGCCTCGACAGCCAGTTCATATTGCAGGGAAGCCGCTTCCGCTTCGGAATAGATCAGCGCAAGACTGCCAGCGACCGTCCACTGTGTTTGATCACGCCGCAGCGCCGCGACCTTAGCTTCCGCCTGTGCGGCACCGATACGTGCGCCTCGCTGGCCCCACAGCTCCAATGGCTGATTGATGGAGAATGTTGATTCCGCAGCGTCGTAGCCGGAAAAGGGACCGCGACCGTAAACGTTTTCGGTTTCCACGGAGACAGAGGGATTGGGCAAAGCCCGCGCCTGTTGCGCGCGCGCATTGGCAGCGTCGAGCAACGCCTCCGCTTCAACCGTGATGGGGATGCGATCGAGGCTCTCGATCAATGCTTCATAGGGCGGAGCCGGCTCGGCCCGAGAAGGTAATGCGAATAAGACTGCTGTAACAGCCACAGCAAAGCCAACCGCCCACTGCGGTCGACTGAACGACGTGAACATGAGGAAACTCCCAAAGCTGAATGAGTTGACGAAACGGCCGCACGAAGGGTGCAGCCGGGAGTCGTCAGGCTTTGGGTGGGCGCATCAACCTGTCAGGAGTGCGAGACACAAGGGCATCACTGGCTGGCCACTGATGCGTCGAATTGAGGGACTCGGTTTTGGGGGCCGTGCCCGGGGGAATGTGAGCGTAGATATGGTGACAATGCCCATGGCTACAGGCGTCATGACCACTGTCTGAGTCGGAACCATTGCTCTGGCTATCCACACTCTCATCGTGAGAATCCGCCATGACATAGTGAGCATCTACGCTCTCGGATGCACACAGAAACATGTCAGCCACAGGTATGGCAACGAACGTTGCAAGCAGCAACGCCACCACCATGAGCCTATGTCTGATAAAAGTATGCACCATTTCGTCATGTTACCAAGAACCGGGGAAAAGCGGCAACACATTTCAGCGCCCAGCATCGCCACCGTACCGAGGGGACCGACTCGCCTTATGAAACTGTGGGGCCACGTTGCCTCCCGATTTCCCAGGTCACATGTCCCGCACGGACAGTCGCTGCGAGGGTGCTACCTAGCCGTTGCTCAATCACCGCCTTCCAGGGCACCAGGCTGAAACCCTTGCCATCATCGAGCATCGCAAAACGCCCGCTGGCCAGCATCACGCTGCGACGGTAGACGCCGCTGACGCGCTCGCCGTCACTGACTGTATGGGGCTCCAGGCCGGTTTCAGCGGCGATGATCCTGCCGCACGTCAAGATCACCGAACTACTACTGGAGGTGGACGAATGGACGGGCTTCACCCGGCACTTCACGCACCTGAAATCGGGCGACCTGGCCAAGGACAAGAATCTGTTGCTGACCACGATCCTGGCCGACGCGATCAACCTGGGCCTGACCAAGATGGCGGAGTCCTGCCCCGGCACGACCTACGCCAAGCTGGCTTGGCTGCAAGCCTGGCACATCCGCGACGAAACCTACGGGGCAGCGCTGGCCGATCTGGTCAACGCGCAGTTCCGGCATCCCTTCGCCGAGCATTGGGGCGACGGCACCACATCATCGTCGGACGGCCAGAACTTCCGCACGGGCAGCAAGGCCGAGAGCACCGGCCACATCAACCCGAAATACGGGAGCAGCCCAGGGCGGACGCTCTACACCCACATCTCCGACCAGTACGCGCCGTTCCACACCAAGGTCGTCAACGTCGGCGTGCGCGACTCGACCTACGTGCTCGACGGCCTGCTGTACCACGAATCCGACCTGCGGATCGAAGAGCACTACACTGACACGGCAGGCTTCACCGATCACGTCTTCGCGCTGATGCACTTGCTGGGCTTCCGCTTCGCGCCGCGCATCCGCGACCTGGGCGACACCAAGCTCTACATCCCGAAGGGCGATGCCGCCTATGACGCGCTCAAACCGATGATCGGCGGCACGCTCAACATCAAGCACGTCCGCGCCCATTGGGACCAAATCCTGCGGCTGGCCACCTCGATCAAGCAGGGCACGGTGACGGCCTCGCTGATGCTCAGGAAGCTTGGCAGCTACCCGCGCCAGAACGGCTTGACCGTCGCCCTGCGCGAGTTGGGGCGCATCGAGCGCACGCTGTTCATCCTGGACTGGCTGCAAAGCGTGGAACTGCGCCGCCGCGTGCATGCCGGGCTGAACAAGGGCGAGGCGCGCAACGCGCTGGCTCGCGCCGTGTTCTTCAACCGCCTGGGCGAAATCCGCGACCGCAGTTTCGAGCAACAGCGCTACCGCGCTTCCGGCCTCAGCCTGGTGACGGCGGCCATCGTGTTGTGGAACACGGTCTATCTGGAGCGGGCGGCACACGGACTGCGTGGCAACGGCCATGCCGTCGATGATGCGCTGTTGCAGTACCTGTCGCCGCTGGGCTGGGAGCACATCAACCTGACCGGCGATTACCTCTGGCGCAGCAGCGCCAAGATCGGCGCGGGCAAATTCAGGCCGCTACGGCCGCTACAACCGGCTTAGCGTGCTTTATTTTCCGTTTTCTGAGGCGACCCCATCTATCAACCATCTGAGGGTGGTATCAGATTGATGGGGTGAAGGTGCCCCATCAACCATTAAATCCGTATACCCATTTTTAGCAGCGTGTTCGGCGGGCTGGGGATGATGGCATTTTGGTGTCACTTTGCGATTCTGTTCGAGGCGTTGTTTATCCTGACCACGCTGGATGCAGGCACACGGGGCGGGCATTTCATGAGACTGGCAGACGGGCGTGAGGCGCTCGACCGTCTGCCGGGTCTGCCTAATCGTGTGTATACGCCTCGTATCTCCGTTATTTGACTACGCCGCACGCAATGCGGCCGGCACCACCGCCTAGTGGTGCTGGGTGATCTGCGTGGTTATCGCCACCGGCATGTATCATGAGCGAGTGCCCCACCAAGTCCGCAGCCTTAAGGCGCGGCGCCAACACCGGCTGCGACGCATTCCCGGATGCGTCGACGTAGATCGGTGGGAGGTCACCCAAATGGCCATCTCCCCACGGTTCGCCATGCTTATTTGAAGCGCTTGGGTCCAAATGTCCGCCGGCAGCAAGTGCTGGAGTCATCACTCCATCTTTTTCTTGCGCAGCACAGCTTGGGTTCTGATGCACATGAAACCCATGGAGACCGGGAGGGAGTCCATGCAGCTTTGGCGTTAGAACCAAACCGAACTTGGAGTCTGACAAGGCCACTGTTCCAATAGATGCACCCACGCCTTTCTCATTTACCGTATTCATGGTGACATCTGCGCTGGCGAAGGCTGATGAAGAGATTAAAATTGAGGCAAAAATTATTGTTTTATTCATGAGAGCAATCCTTAAACTAGGAAAGTTGGCTTTTTGAAATTTGTGCGTACCAATTGATTTCATAACAAATATGGTGAGTGGCGTCGAAATTGGGTGCAATTCATGAACACATTGAACGCTAACTGGTGGCGAATGGCAAGTGTCACTTTGCACTAACCAACGCGTGAATTTCGCTCAGAATTTCTTCGCGTGCTCTTGTTCCGCCGGGCACATCAGATTTCACGTTTCCAATTTCCAGACGCGCGAAAATGACTTGACGACCGGCTTTCTCGGCCCATCCAACAAACCACCCCTGCGGCCGGCTTTCATCTTCTTTGCCATCACGATCGAGGAGCCAGCCACTGCCACTTTTTCCGTGTACCACCCACCCATCTTTCGCTTGGTATTGGGGAATGGTAGCTCGCACCATTTCATAGGTGTTCCGTGAAATTGGCAGCTGGCGCGCAATAAAGCGATGAAGAAACTGCACCTGTTCTTCGGGTGATATGGCCAGAGAAGACATTAGCCATGATCTTGTTAGGCCGTTATTCTTTCCGGAATCCCCTGAACCATCTTGATTGCCATATTGGAATTTTTTTATGTAATCTGAAAAGGCAGCCTCGCCCAAGCGGGTTGTTAAGTGTTGAGAAAACCACACGACTGAATCCCGCTCCCATAATACAGGATTCACTTTCGGATACATCTGATCCCGCTTGGATGGATTGTATTCAGGCTTTAATTCCCATGTGGGAGATTCAGGTGAATGAAGAATTCCGCTCTCAAATCCCATTATGGCAAGCGGAATTTTGAAAGACGAACATGGTGATGCTCGCCGAGTACAGTCGCCGTTTCTGTACAAGGTGCTGCCGGTTGCGGCATCCACAACCAGGGTGCATTTAAGAAGGGCGGCTTGTTCAGAAGCTACAGCGTTAGCAGAAAATAGCACAGAGATGACTACCAGCAGAAACGCTAGCTGGCTCCGTGGTTTTACCACGCTGTATTTGGACGCCAGCTCAACGAGCTGAATCGTAAGGTACTTTGTATTTGTTATGGCTTGAACAAAACCTTTGTGTTGCTTCGACATGTGTAGCGCTCCTGTTGGGCGGCGCTTCTAAGTCGCGCCTGCACGAATGAGTTGTTGGGTCTATTGCTTGTTTGCATCCATCACTCTAACAACCGCTTGAGAGCCCAATCAATATGCTCATCCAACAAAGCAGAAAAGCCGCGCCGCTGTTCCAGTGCCTGAATCACCGTCGGAGTGAACGGCCCATTACCTAGCCCCACCGCGATATTACGCAACCAGCCTTCATAGCCTGCCCGCCGAATTGCAGAACCTTGCGTGCGGTCCAAAAAATCGTTTTCGCTCCATAAAAAAAGCTCGGCCAAAGAGGATTGATCTAGTGAATGGCGCGGTTTGAAATCATCGTTTTCGCTGAATTGTGCGAATTTATTCCACGGGCATACCAGTTGGCAGTCATCGCAACCGAAAACGCGGTTTCCCATCATTGGGCGTAGTTCTAGGTCGATCGCGCCTTTGTTCTCGATGGTTTGGTAGGTGATACAGCGCCTTGCGTCCAGTTCGTAAGGTGCGACAATTGCAGCGGTTGGGCAGGCGGTGATGCAGGCAGTGCAGGTGCCGCAGTGGTTGCTGGCAGGCGTGTCGATTGGAAGGGGGATATCGGTGTAGATCTCACCAAGAAAAAAATAACTGCCGGCCTTTTTATTGATGATTAGCGTGTGCTTTCCCTGCCAGCCGATACCGGCTTTTTCTGCAAGCGGCTTTTCCATTACCGGGGCGCTATCCACAAAGGCGCGCCCAAGAGTGGAGCTTTCAACTTCTGCGCGCAGTTTGTCAGCCAATTGAGCAAGGCGTCGGCGCATCATTTTGTGATAGTCGCGCCCTAACGCATAACGCGAAATATAAGCGCGCTCTTGATTCTGCAGATTGGCTTTTGCGTCGGAATCCGTCCAATAATCCATTCGCACGGAAATAACGCGAAACGTTCCTAGTTCGAGTAGAGCAGGGTGGCGGCGCTTTTCCTGATGGTTCTCAAGCCATTGCATGCTGCCATGCCGGCCTTGTTCTAGGAAAGCGCCTAGCCGATCCGCCGGAAGATCCAGTTGAGTATCGGTGATCCCGAGCGCTTGAAAGCCGAGTTCGCGCGCCCATTCGTGTAATTGTGCGACAAGTCGCTGGAGCTGGGAGTCAGTCATGCTGGCGCATTCTACGCCCGTACCGCACCCACGTCATCTCTGCGGCTTTTACCGGCAGATGAGAGGACAAAAAAAACCACCCCCGATTGGGAGTGGTTTGAGTGAAAGCCGCGTCCGAGGTTTCTTCCACGCCCGCTCTGGGGTGAGGAATGCAACTTGCTTGATGGCTGTTGGTTTGCCCCTTTTAATACTTCGGCAACCGGTCAGATACCGTTCCCTTGGTCGAAAGCACTTGGCGCATTTCTTCCAGTTGGTGAGGGCCAAAGAAGCGGCTGTGGTGGCTAGGGTAAACTACACCCTCACGGCGCTCCAGATGCTTCAGTGGGCACCAGGAAGATTCGATTTGCTCCAACCCCATGGAGAAACGGAACACTACGCTCTTTGCCATCAGGGTCGGGATTCTCGCAAATGCAGGGTATTGTTTTGCGTATTGTTCTTTTTCAAGAACCTGATTTGCTTCGTTCATGCTGATACGGTGCATGCCAAGCGGAGTGGATACCAGAATGTTGTAGATGATCTGGAAATTCAGTTCAAAGAAAGCCAACAAGGGAACGAACGGGATAATCAGTGCGCTGGCCAGCACCTTGCGCCATAGCGGTAGAGCGTTCAAATCTACTTTCGAGAAATTATCAATTTCCACGTTTGCGAGCGTTGTCAGGCCATTGGCATAGCCGCAGAACATGCAGTTGAATTTATCAAAAAAATTCATTCCTTCAATTCTATGGCGATCAATGATGACATAGTCACGGAAGCGCACTTTTTTGGTTCTCATCAATGGGGTGATCAGCCATTGGTAAGCAAGCACGCAGGCCGTCAGGTGCAGCACCACAAGAGCGGGAATGCAGGTGTACATCGGGAGGCCGCCCGCAAAGGTGCGGAGAATGCCAATGCGTTTGATGTGGCTGGAAAAGATGGGTGACATCAATGTCCAGTCAGTGGGTTTTTCGTAAACCTTTCGTTCGGTTGCGGTGTTCGTTGCCATCACTTTATTCCTCGTTTTCGTGCTGGATTCAGGCAATAGAAATCAATTCAGTCCTGGAATATCCACGATGCACATGCCTGTGGTGTCGTCTTTACTATCCTTCACTTCCGCGCTTTCTGGCCCATACTTCGGAAATGATCTTTTTCACTGGGCCATGAATCGAATATCGCAATGATTGACCACCTAATTGAAGTGGCGAGGACGACAATTTATTTGCTGAACACGACACGATGATGCCAAAAGTGCTTGAACACGAGAATTATGCCTATTTTTGTGGGTTAAATTATATATAAATAGGTATTTTTGATCGCAAAATGGTAATAGGTTAAGGCCATTTTTAGAGCATTAAATTTCACGATCGTTTGTTGTGTTTTACGAGAGAAATTAATTTTAACGAATAAAAAACGGGGGCCTCTGCATTCGAGGGCCCCCGTTTCTTATGGGTGTAGAAAAGTTCGATAGAGCTTAATGCTACTCGCGGTCGGCTGCGGTGCACTCCGTTAAAAAGGGTTCGAGAGAGCAGCGAACTCGACTCAGGAAACTCAACATCTTTCCGTTGTAGATTCCTTGCTCACGCAGGCTGATTCGCACTTTTCGGTACAATTCTAGATAGTCTTTTAGATCGTTCTCAGGGATTTTAACCCAGTATTTCGGATCTACGTCATTCGCGTGGCGCTGAATATCCGCTAGCGCACGATCATATTGGCTGAAAACATATTCCCGCGATTTTTGCCCGTAGGCTTCAGGGAAGCGATCGTGGTGAACGTACAGTTGCCCGGTGAGTTGCACAATCGCAAAGTCAGCGATGCCGCCTTTCTCGCCTAGCCCTTTGTAGAGTTCCAACGGCTGGATTGCTAAGAGTGGAGCGCCGATAATGTCTACCGCGCCGTTATTAAACAAGCTACCCACGTTGGACATATTAGCGGTAATCGGCGAGCCGCCAAAGTATTCCGCCATCGCCGCTTGCGCTTTGTCGAAGTCCATCGCGGCAATTCGCTTGCCAGCCACCTTCGCTGCCGTGTTGATGTCGCGATCGCTCGACATCAAATGAGCGCCACCCGCTGGCAGTATGCCTACCACTTCGTAGCTGCCGTTGATCATCAGCGGCGCAACGGCTGGCGTGGCCAGCTTGGCGAGTGCTGCGTGTAGCTGATCATAGCGCGGGAGAGCGCCGAGGGAGTCGATGGTGCCGGTAAAAGGATTCAATGAGCGGCCGCGCAGGCCACTGATTGCAGCTCCGTCGCAGGTGCGAGCCTTGAATTCTTCCGTTACGATTTTCTCGTCGGTAAAGGTTTTGATCTTGAGATTGATGCCCCACTTGGTCGCTTCTAGGCGGTAGTCTTCCATGAATGCGCCAATCGGCCCAGCTTTGCCTAGCAGATCGAATACGCAGAATGTGCGTTCCGGTAGCTCGGCGGCATTGGCAGTGGATGCGGGTGTGAAAAAGGTGGCGGTAGAAGCAAAAAGCAGTGCAGACGCGGCAAGTGCACGCGCAGAAAAGATGTTTTTCATGTCAGGTTCCATCTTACTACGAAATAGATGTCATCCGCCAAGCGGGGAAACATGGGTTTCTTAAACGCTTGGGTGGATGAAAAATAACCTGAACTGCGTCACAAAACTATGGCAGAAGCCGACAAATGGGGTGGCATTAGCCGCCAGAAAACGGCGCGCTTCTGCCAATGTGAAAGCTTTCTACCTCTTTGGGGGGAGAGGGCGAAGCCCCCCCTGCGCGGCTTAATTTGCCACGGCCAAGATTACATGAGAGGCTTTGACGATTGCAGTGGTGCTTTGGCCTTGGTGGAGCTGGAGGGCTTCTGCGCTGTCGTTGGTGATCATGGCGGTAATGACGGTGCCGCCTTTCAAGCGGATACCCACTTCGGTATTAACGGCGCCGGTTTTCAAATGTTCAATCACTCCGTTGAGCTGATTGCGTGCGGACACTTTGACGTTTTCGGCGTGAGTCGCAACCATCACCCACGGTGCTTTGATGAGTGCAATTACCGATGTTCCAGTTGATAGCCCCAAGGTTTGCGTGCTTTCGCTGGTGATCGTGGCAACTAAACGATCTCCGCCGGCCAGCTCAATTTTGATCGTGTCGTTCACAGAGCCGTGGTTGATCTTGGTTACTTTGCCTTTTAGCTGGTTACGCGCACTTGATTGCATGTGGTTTCTCACTAGTATGTTATCGTTCGATGAGGGATTTCGCACTTCATGTAAGAAGTATACTTGCGGAGTGTATTCGCGTCAGTTTTTTAACGAATCAGCAGGAAAGTGTTATTAGCGCGAGCGGAGACGAATCACAAGGCATGCCTTCTTCAAGCGGCTCGCTTCAGAAAAAGCCTGTAGCAAAAATGGTCGTAGCAAAAGCGGCGCGCGCCAAAAAAACTGCTGAACGCAACTACGGCGGTTTAAGTGAGGCGGATCGCGTATCTGCGCGCCGTAAGCGACTGTTGGATGCGGGTTTTGAAGTGTTTGGAACGCTGGGAATTCGTGGCACAACGGTGCGCATGGTCTGTAAATCCGCAGGCCTTACCGAACGCTATTTTTACGAGTCATTTGCCGATTCGGATGCTCTGTTTTGCGCGGTCTACGAACGCGAACTGCGTGTACTGCAAACCCTTTTTGTTTCACACCTTCCCAGTTTACCGATAACGCTCAATGAGCGTATTCATGCGATTTTGACCATCGTTTTTAATTCGATGCGCGATTCCAGGCGGGTGCGTATTTTTTATGTTGAAGCGCTTGCGGGGAGTGAGCAGGTGCAGAATATGTATCACTACAGCGTGCGTTTCCAAGCGCAGCTTTCTGCAACTTTTATTCGCGCGGATAACCCCGCAGTGACCGCATCGAATGATGTTCTATTGCAGGTAGGCTATGCGATAAATGGCGCTTTTTCCTCGTTGCTCGTGCAGTGGATGCGCGGGGGCTATACTACTCCAATTGAAATTGTTGTTTCCAGTGCGGAGATTTTTGTGCATGGCGTTATGCGTGAATTGCTGGAGCGTTCACGGGCTGGCGCATCGTAGCAATAAAAAAGCCTTCGTATTTGGATACGAAGGCTTTGATTTGCCGGCTCTTGCTGGTAGTCGCTGGTTAGGCGTGATTAGTTCATTGCGCTAAGCGGTACGATCGGCAGTACAACACTGGAAGGGTATTCTGGGCTTAGGTGCAGTGTTGTAACGCCGCCCGACATCAGATCTTGCCTTGGATAGTTGATCATCGACTGCGCTTGATTGCTCGGGCTAATCGCGATGCGTAGCTTGTTGCCTTTGCGAATCAATGCAGCGGTAGAGAAAATCTCGATCTGCATTTTCACGACTTGGCCCGGCACCAAGGCTTGCGCTTTTTCTTCGGTGAGATAATGGTAGGGCTGTATCATCTGGCCGTTCAGGAAGCGAGAGCGAGACTCGTCCACAGCTCTTACGGATGCGAGCAGTTGGCCATCGGTGATTGGCAGCGAACGCTTCTTGGATACTTCTTCAACGCTGACCGATACAGCGGCATCGGTTACGGTGCTGTCGATCCAGACTTCTGCGGTAATTGGGCCATTGATGAAATAGTCTTCCGGCATGGGAGCGCTATCGAATACCAGTCGCTGTTGCTCGGTGCGGTTGGTGTTGGTTTGGCAGTTCTTCGGCATTTCAAGCCCTAACACCCACTGTAAGTGGCTGCGCGAACACTTGGTGCCGTCGTTGATTTCAACGTTGAACGCAAGCAAGCCCTTGGAGTTGTGAGCCTCTCCCTTAGGATGCTCCGGTTGGGTCATCAGAGGGCTGTTTTCAGTGCTGGTAGGGGCAGCTTGATCTAAGCTCATGTCGCCATGCAAATACCAACGCTCTGCTTGTGCTTCTGGGTGTGGCCATGCGCTGGTGGTGATCAGGCTATCATTGCGGAAGGCTTCTGGGGTGCTTTCAGACGGATAGTTTTTGACGAACTGCACCACCTTGGGGGATTTTTCGATGCCGGTTTCCATGCCGCGCAAATGCTTGTCGAACCACTGCAGCATCAGAAAATCAATGGGTGGAACGACCTCACTTCCCACGTGTGGCTTGATGAAATTCGCCATATGCGTGCCGCCAAAAACGACTAGTTTTGCGTCTACGCCATTTTTATCCAGCGCATCAAATAACAGGGGCTGATCGCGCTGAAAGAGATCGTCCAATGCGCCGAGGATGAATGTGGGGGCTTTGATTTTATTGATGTTGGTGGAAGGTGAGCGTGTGCGCCAAAAGTCGCTGTCATAAGTGACATAAGGAGCGCCGTAGAGTGCGTCGTCAATCAAAGGCAGAAAGTATTTGTCTACTTGGGCGACGTGTTCGTCGGTGGAGCGAATCAGTTGCGCCATGTTGCGTGGGCTGGTGAGCATGTTCGGCACGTTTTGCGTTGAAGTCGTGTGCGTAATGAACATCCATTCGCTCATAAATACCGCGTTGAGCATGCCGCCAACACCCACGATACCGCGCTGTACATCGCCAGCGGGCAGGCTTGCAAAAACGGCATCAATTTTATCCGGGCGGCTCTCTGCTGCGAACAGTGAGCTAATTCCCATGTAGGACACACCAGCAACGCCGAGCTTACCGTTACTCCAAGGCTGCTCATCGACCCAGTCGACGATATCGGCAAAACCTTGTTGCTCATCGGCACCAAGCAGCTCCCAGCCGCCTTCGGATGCGCCGGTACCCATGGCATCCACCGAAACCTGGACGTAACCGCGACGCACTACAAATGAATCCGTCACGCCCAATAACAGATTGCCTGGGATGCCCATAAACATCGTGCTAAGAAGGCCACCGTTATACGCGCCTTGGGTCAGAATCACCGGAAACGCACCAGGAGCAGGTACCCCTTTTTCGTTTGCAGGTAAGGTAACGCGCACTGCAAGCTTTTTGCCGTTGGAGGCTTCGACAAAACGCAACGGTAGGCTGACTGCGTAGCGGTATTCCGCGTCGCGACGATAAATCGCACCACCCGTAGCAGTAAGATTCGCGCGGGACTGAGCGTCGATCTGGTTGGTTTCTGGAGTATCAACGGTGATGTTTTCTTCAGCCGTTGTGTCCGTTGCGCCCGTTTGGGTGTCGTTGGTTTGACTGCTATTGCTTGAACTGCCGCCAGAGCAGGCGATTAGCAGGCTGGAGATTGCGAGTGCTAAGCAGGTTCGACCAAATCGTTTGTCAGTCCATTTCATAACGGGGGTCCTATAGTTTTTATGTATGAGTTTTTATGTATTGTTAGAAGCTAATGACTTATCAGTCACTGTGGCAGTGCGTGTTGTCAATTTAGGGCGTAAAAATGGCGGGTGTCAATTTAATCTTTGTGGGAGTTTGTGAGCGCTCGTTTACAGTGGAACTATCGTGCTTTGCAATTTGCTGGTCCCAAAACGTCTGCCGCCGCTTGGTTGGTCATTAAGGTGATGTCTTGGGCGTTGCGAGCGGTGAACACTTTGCCGCCCGTCAGGTTTGCAAGGCAGTTCCCCGCGCCTGTGCCCATGATGTCAACGACGTTGATGGTCAGATGCGGTTTTGTGCGTGCGAGCTCGCGGGCGATCGCGCAAGGGTCACGGCCGCAGCTTTCCTCGCCATCTGAAATTACCAGCATGATGGATTCACGCTTGACGCCATCGACAAGCTGCCCTGCGCGGGCAACGCCATCGGCGAGTGGGGTGCCTTCCGCGGGACGAATGGACTGAAGCTGCTGGATGAGGGTGCCGCGCTTGGCGGGAGGAAAAAAGCCTTCTGAGCGTGCAGCGGGGCAGCGATCGACGAGTACCAAGCCAACGCCCACGTCGGACGGTAGGTTTTGTGCGACAGCGACGGCGGCTTGGCGGGCAGCAGTGATGCGCTTAGGCTCACGGAATAGCCTTGAAACCTTGGAGTTGGTGCCAAGGTTTACGCCAGATACGGCGCTGAACACGTTTTGCAGTAGTTGTGCTGATTGTGCTTCTGACACCTCTTTTGGCGAGGCGAGCAGGCTAAAGTCCATCGAGCCGGAAGCGTCAAACACAAGGATCAGTTCTGGGGCGATTTCTTTGGGGCGCTCGCTAGGGCATAGGTTTTTGGCCTCAGTGATCAGCTTTTGGCGGCAGTTTTTCTCCAGATATTGATTGATGTTTTGCTTGATGGATTGCGCCTTGGCATCGCCTTTTTGAAGCAGCGGTTCTTTGCTAAGTATTTTTTGTAATGCAACGCAGTCCTTCATCCCTGCGACGCGCTTTTCGAGAAGATCAAGTGGATCTGGCGGCGGTGGCGGTGGCGGTGGCGGTGGCGGTGGCGGTGGAGTGGGTTCTGGAACCGGCTCCGCTACGGGCGGCTCGGCCGGAATAACGGGTTCCGGTTCGGCGACAGGTTCTATGGGTGTTTCTGGTTTGACGGCTGCTTCTGGCTCGGCTGGTGGTTCAGGCGCAACCACTGCAGGAGTGCTGGTGTCGGTTGCCCAAGGTAGCTTTCCATCCAGTTTGAAAAACCAGCAGAGCACTGCGAGCAACAGAAGTAGCAGAAGGGCTAGCAGCAGCCAGCGCCACCAGTTGCGTTTCTTGGGGTCAGCGGTGGGTGTAAGGCTGAGTGTTTCAGGGATCGGCGCAGGTGCTATGGGCGGTGGTGGTTCAACGGTGGGTGCCACGGGGGGCGGTGGTTCCGATGCCAGCCGGTGCCCCCAGAACGTGAGGACTGGCTCGCCATTGAGTGAATAGACCGATTCAAGGCCGGGATAACGAGCTGCGTGGCGTAACAGGCTTGCTTGTCGGGCCCCTTCGGCGCCTTTGCTTTCGAGACGGTTCGCTAGTTGCGCGATGGAATCGAGCCGTTCATTCAACAGGCGCACGACTTTTGCCTGTTCGTTATCGCTTAATTCGCTCAGTGCGATGGGCTGCCCGCCAAGTTCCGACTGCCATTCGATAAACGGCGTGTCTGGGACTTCTTTGGGCTTCGCAAATAGCGCGACCGTTCCGGGCGGTAGATGGCGTTTTAGCAGTTGGGTAAGTTCTGCGTGGCTGATTAGCGCATCGTCGGCGGCGTAGCGTTCGGTATTGAGCCTTGCGATGCGCTTCATCATAACGGGGCGTTTTCCTTTGCTTGGTCGCCGTGGTCTTTCACTCGGTCGTATATCGTAACGCGAAAATGATTCGATCAGAACTGGGATTTTTCCTAGTTGCATCGCACCTTGCAAGCGTTATGCGCTGATTTGCGAGTATTCTCAGTTGCTTTGCACGAGTGAGCCTAGCCTTGCTAAACTAGCTTGGTTTCCTGCTGGGTGTGAGATCGTAGTAATTTTAGGGCGTTTTTTATTGGAGAGGGATTTACAGTATGACCGGCGCACTGCTTCGCAGCGGTAAACTTCAGGAGTTCAAGGCGCTGGGCGAGGATGGCCAGCCGGTTTTTGCGGCAGCGCTTCAGCTGCGTGAAGCGATTCGCCTAAAAGTTGGGCGAGATGCGGCCAACTGCCTTGCCGTGCCGCAGCGTAACGAAGCCGGTGACTGTGCGGATTGGTATGCGCCCACAGAGGGCGATGTGGTGCCTTGGTCTTCCGCGACCGACGAGGAGCGCGCTTCTGCAAAAGCACAATTGATCGAAGTCCAAGCGAAGTTGCGGTCCGTAAGCGCCACGATGAAGGCGGACGAGGGGCGCAGCACACAGATTTTTGGGCGCTTGCTGGATAAGGTCATTTATTTTCCAGACGATAGCCATTTGTATCTGGTTGACGGCAAGCCGGTGCTGACTTTCTGGGGATTTGTGGACCCTACGGGGCCAGTGGAAGATGATCCGTTGGGGCGCCTTCAGCCGCGTGAGCCGCTCGTGGCGCCGGCGATCGCAGAAGCACCGGTAGTTGCTGTATCGCCCGTTTCTCCAGTGATTCCGCCCGTGCCCCCCGTTGTGGTGCAAACGGCCGTAGAAACAACTAAAAAGCGACGTTTTCCTTGGTGGTGGTTGCTTTTGTTGCTGCTCTTGCTCTTATTGCTGTTTTGGTTGTTACGAAGCTGTGTGCCGCAGCCTTCAATCGACATCAGCGGCCCTGTTGCCGAGGTGCAAGACGCGCAGGGTTCCGTTCAAAATTCTGATGATTCCTACTCCAGACGCTCGACGAGCGACAGTCGGTATTCGGGCGATCATCGTTCAACGACAGACAGCAGTTTTAGTAGCGATACCCACTCGACAACAGATAGCAGCTATGCCAGCGATAACAGTTCGACGACTGACAGCAGCTCGACGACTGACAGTAGCGCTACAACGGATAGCGCATCGACAAGTGATCGCGGCTCGACGTCGGAGAACCTAGGCGCAGAGGAGGGCCAGACCAGCGACGTAGCTGCACAAGAAAATCCCAAGCAAAATAGCGGACTTGAAAACGCGAGCAATACAAAAGATGAGCCCAACGGAACGCCGGCAAATGAAGGGGCTACGAATGCTCCAAGCAGCGAGCCTGCTGGCCAAAATCAGAGCGGAGATGCCTCGTCGCAAAAAGGTGAAAATCAGGAATTTCCACCCCAAAAGGCTTTGGAAATCCCGCCAGACGCAGTGAAAGGGAATGATGTATCGTTTCTGGACGGAAAATGGAAGGCAGGTAGCGGAATTCAAGACGCAAAAACCGGTAAGCCGATTCAGCTAAATTATGATTTCAAAAACGGCAAAGGTCAGGTGCAGATGACGAGCGCAGGTGGCGTAAATTGCTCCGGCGATGTAGATGCTGCGATGGGCAGTGGTGGGCTACAAATCCGCAATCAAGGCCAGTTGAAATGCAAAGATGGTAGTACCTATAAACTGCCCGACGTACAGTGTGTGCCGGGCAGCAGTAGTGCAGCAAAATGCACCGGCACTTACGAAAATAACGTAAAACTTCCGATCTTTATGAAGCAGGAAGGTGGCTAATCACCGTGTAATCATGTGGTGTAAAGCAAACCTCTAGCGTTGGGCAGCTAGTGACTGTTACTTAGCTAGTGACTATTGCTTAACCCGTGACTATTGCGAAACAGGTGAATCCTGCAAAAATGCTTATTGTTGCGCAAACCATCGGATTGAAAAGATATGCTTCCAGAACTCGTGCAGTACGAAAGTCGAATGACCCTGATCATGGCGACAGGAGTCCAGTTTCTGGACTTCGCGCTGAAGCTGGATCTGCGACGTGAACCGGCAGGTGAGTTTGCGCCTCAGCAGAGCAACTTGTCGTTGGCTCGCCTGCACTATGATGAGCGAACCGATCAGTATTTTCACCCTGCCGAGCCGAGCCGAGCAGTTGCATCAAAAATCAGCGTGCCGGTCGATCAATCCATTAACTTGTTGGATGGAATGTGGCTGCCGATCCCTTTTTTCCGAATGGCACCGTCGCGGAAATTTGCGGAAGGGCCGGGCAATTGGGCGCGCGCAAGGATTGTCAGCTTGGCAGATGGTGAGGACCCAGACGGTTACACGCATCGCGTAACGCTCGCCTTTGATACCCGCGTTTTTCACAGCCGCTCCGACATGGCCTATCTAGCCCCGACTTCGGACGACGTAAAAGCCGGAAGCAGCTTTGGGTTTGCCTATCGGTCGGATGAGATGGGCTGGTTCCCCGAACTGGCATGGGTCGACTCTTGGTTGCAAGAGGTATTCGCAGAGAACGCGCAGCAGCGTTTGCGTATGCAGCGCGAAGACATTGAGGATGAGCGTAAGCTTCTCTATCACCAGGCGCATTATCTCAATCTTCTGTACGTGCTTGGCTCACGTTTGCAGCTGCCGGAAATCAACGTGATTTCCAATACCGCGTCGGATCTTTATAAGCCCATCCAAGTAGACATGGTGCTGGATGTCGGCAATTCACGCACCTGCGGCATTCTGATCGAAGACCACCCGCAAGAAGGGGATGGTTTGCGCAAGCGTTATGAGTTGGAATTGCGCGATCTGACCATGCCAGAACATATTTATCCAGAACCTTTTGAAAGTCGCGTTGAATTTGCGCAGGCCACTTTTGGAAAAGATCATTTTTCGGCGCAAAGCGGCCGTTCGGATGCGTTTTTATGGCCAACGATTGCGCGCGTGGGGAGAGAATCCGCGCGCCTTGCCAGCCGTCGCCGTGGTACGGAGGGTTCCACTGGGCTTTCAAGCCCGAAGCGTTATTTGTGGGATGAGGATAGTTATGAACCGGGTTGGCGATTTAATTGCGCGTTCGTAAAATCCGAGAGTGAGCCTTTCGCAACGGCCGCACCTGTTGCCAATCTAATTAACGAAACTGGAGATGCCCTGTACGCAATTCCTTGGGATCAGCGTATGCCGGTGTTTCATCCCCATTATTCGCGCAGCTCATTGATGACGTTTATGCTGTCCGAAGTGCTTGTACAAGCACTGATGCAAATGAACAGCCCCTCGCAGCGCCTAAAACAAAGCCATTCACGGGTGCCGCGCCACTTGCGCTCCATCGTACTTACTGTTCCGCCATCCATGCCCAAGCCAGAGCGGGAATTATTTGTAAAGCGCGTAAAACAGGCGCTTGGCCTCGTTTGGAAAAGTATGGGTTGGCATCCTGAAGATGATGATATTGAAAACGAAGGTGCTGCCAAGGCATGGCCCCCGATGCCTACAACGCATGTGCAGTGGGACGAGGCTACGTGTGGGCAAATTGTCTATTTATTTACCGAAACCCAGAATAATTTTGGTGGTCGCCCGGAAGAATTTTTTGCTGCGCTCGCTCGGCCAGATAAAGAGGATCGGAAAAGCCTGACCGTTGCTTCCGTAGACATTGGTGGCGGCACTACGGATTTGGTAATCACGCGCTACAAGCTGGATGAAGGAAAAGGCAGTAACGTATTTATTGTCCCCGAACAGCGATTTAGAGATGGTTTCAAAATAGCGGGCGACGATATCCTACTGGAAATCATCCAGAATGTCGTTGTACCTGCACTTTCCGATGCGCTGAAAAAAGCGGGCGTGTCGCGCCCAGAAGCGCTGCTATCGCGAATGATCGGTAACGAAACTGTTCGTGTGCAAGATGCTGTATTGCGGCAGCAATTGGTATTGCAGGTGCTTAGCCCGATTGGTTTGCGATTGCTAAAAGAGTATGAAAAATACGATCCTCTTGATCCAGGCACTTTGGGAACATTTAGCTTTAAGGAGCTGTTAAGTGCGGAGGAGCCGCCGACGAGAGAAGTGCTTGAGTATGTTGAAACGGCGGTGCGCCGCTATACTGATTCGAGCGTGGCTGAATTCAATCTTCTGGATGCGTTTCTTACGATCAACTTGCGAAAGATCCACGAGCTATTTATCAGCAACCGAATGAATATCTGCAAGAGCCTGAAAGCGCTCTCAGAAATCATTTATTTATACCAGTGTGATCTTCTGTTGCTAACGGGGAGGCCGTCGCGCTTACCAGGGGTTCAGGCAGTTTTCCGCAGCTTGATGCCGGTTCCACCTGGGCGAATTTTGCCGTTGCATCAGTATCGCACGGGCGGTTGGTATCCATTTCACAAGCAGGGGCGTATCGACGATCCGAAAACTACCGCAGCGGTGGGTGCGATGCTTTGCCTTTTAGGGCAAAATCTTCGCTTGCCGAATTTCTTTTTCCGTTCGGCAGCGCTTAAGCCTTATTCCACAGTGAAATATCTGGGGATGATCGACAATAATAACGTGGTGAAAGACAGCAACGTGTATTTCCACGATATTAATTTAGATGATCCTGATTATCAGTTTCCCGATACTGCTTTCGAATTACGCGGCTCATTGCGGCTTGGATTTCGACAATTGGATGCAGAGCGTTGGCCGGCCGCGCCCTTGTATATTATCACTCTGATTAGCGAGAAGCTTACCAAAACGGTGGGGCAGGATGGTAGTGTTCTCAACGTATCTCTAAAAGTAGACCGTAAGAGTCGCTCTGCGGAAGGTACCGAGAGCCTCACGATTGCCTCGGCAGAGTCAGAAGCAGGAACTGCAAGAAAGGAGGCGCTCCGTATGCAGTTGAATACGCTCGCAGATGCAGGTTTGGGTGGGACGCACTATTGGCTGGATAGCGGGAGCGTATATCAATGAGTGCTAATGGCGAAAACCAACATGGCGCAGAAGCAGAACGCTTGGCAGGACATTGGCAGGCGATTTATCGCGGCGCGGGCGATGCAATTCAGTGGATTGGTAACGTGCGAGCTAGTGCGCCTCGGCTGGATAGTGAAGCCGATCATTTGGTGCTGAAGCTTCGGCGCGTGCGGAATACGGCAAAGCGCCTTGGCGCCGTCACTCCACGCCCCATGACCGTAGGTTTTTTCGGTTTATCGCAGGCGGGTAAGTCCTATCTGATTTCGGTGTTGGCTGCAGGCGCAAATGGCAAACTTGAAACCATTTTCGGCGGAAATCGGCTGGATTTTATTGACCATGTGAACCCGCCGGGCGGTGGCAAAGAGGCAACGGGCTTGGTGACGCGCTTTAGTCGTACAGCGACCGCTGGCCCGTCGGATTATCCGATTGAATTGCGCTTGTTCAGCGAGCTTGAAATTGCGCGCATTCTTGCAAATTCGTTCTTCAAAGATTTTAACGTCGAGAAATTTCAGTACGAATACAGCGAAGCCAAGATTCGCCAAACTATTAAGGAGCTCACCAAAAAGTCTCAGCATCAGCCAGTTTCGGGCGTTACGGAAGACGATGTTGTCGGGTTATGGGATTATCTAAAAGATCGCTTCCCTAGCTCACTCAAAATGCTGGACGTTTGTTTTTGGCCAGAGGCAGTCAGCCTTGCGCCGTATCTTTCTCTGGAAGATCGGGGGCGTTTGTTTTCGGTGTTGTGGGGGGAAATTCCCGAATTTACGGAAACCTATTCGATGTTCGCGCGCGTGCTTGCGCAGCTTGGACATCCAGAGCGTGTGTTTGCACCGTTGGATGTGCTGGTTTCCAAAACGCCACAGGGTGGGTTGTCCCAAGCCGATAGCATTATGAACGTAGATATGCTGGAGCGCTTGGGGCGATCTATTGACAAGGCTGTTCAAGTGCGCCCAGAAGTCGACAGCGAATTGCAAGCGCCAGTCTCGCTCTCGCTTGCGCAGCTTGCCGCGTTAACCACGGAGCTGGTGTTTCCGCTCGTTGAGAGAACCAGCGAACCGCTGTTTGAGGAAGTCGATCTGCTTGATTTTCCAGGCTATCGGGGAAGGTTAAAAGTGGAATCCCTAGAGGACGTTCGGCGTCAGGTAAAAAGTGATGAGGCCAACCCCGTCGCACAGCTATTTTTGCGCGGAAAAGTCGCCTATCTATTTGAGCGTTATACCGATAGCCAAGAAATGAATGTGCTGATCGTTTGCACGCCTTCAAACTACCAATCGGAAGTCACCGAAGTAGGGCCCGTTCTGACCGAGTGGATTGCCAGAACCCAAGGCGCAACGCCTGAAATTCGTAGCAGAAGATCCCCAGGTTTGCTCTGGGCGATTACCAAATTTGATTTGCGCATTGCCGACCTGCTGCCAAAAACCGAAGACAACCTTCGCATCCAGTGGGGCGCGGGTGGCATGATGCGTATGACCATGCTGGAACGCTTTAATCAATACCCATGGCTACAGGAATGGGCGCCGGGCCGTGCATTTGACAATACCTTCCTGATGCGAAAGCCGCGAGTGGCAGTGCCATTTTTGAAGGTAGAAGGCGGTGTTGAAACAGGGGTTAACACCTCCGTTGCGCCGCAACTTGCGCTTATGAAAAAAACCTTTGCCGAAGACGAGGCGGTTCGCACCCACATCCACGATGCAGAAGCTGCATGGGATGGCATGATGGCCCTCAACGATGGCGGTATGGCGCGTATGGCCAGCTATTTGCGGAAAGTAGCGAGCCGAAAGTTCAAACTCGAACGCAGCCGAGAGCAGATGGAAGAACTCGTGCATGATCTTGTCGAGGCGAATCTTGCTCGCTGGTATCAGGCGGAAGGTGCTGGTGAGGTGGAGAAAAAAAAGAAACTCGCCCAAGAAATCGCAAACAGCATACGCGCCCGCGCTTTGCTGTTTGGTGATTTGCTGCAACGGATGCAAATTTCAGACGATACTCTCCGAACCCTCTACCTGCGTGTTGAAGAGGAAGTAGGGGAGGATGCGAGTGCGGCCCAAGAAGGCAACGCAGCGAGCGGGGGAGCGCTGAATTTGGGCGGGGATCTGATCAATTTCGGCGGCGACTTCGATCTGTTTGGCGGCGGTAGCGCTGAAGGTGCGCACAGCGCTGCACCTACGAAACCTGTATCTGCAACGAGCGAAGGTAGTGACGCACGCTTTGCAAGAGTGGCCTTTCGTGAATGGATTCATCATTTGCGGAATTTGCCAGGCGATCAGCGATTGATGCAGTACTTCGGCTATCCACGAGCGCAGATTGAAGCTTTGATTGACGAGTTGGTGACCGCAGCAAACCGCATGAATTTGCAGAGCCACTTACTAAACGTGATATTGGGAACCGAGCAGGCAGGCACGAAGCGCAGCCAGTTGGTCGATCGCCAAGTATTGATCGTACAGGCTGCAATTAGCGATTTTATTGCGTGGCTGGGTTTTGTTCAGGTACCGCCGGGGGAACGCCCAGAAAGCCTTGTAAATCGAGGCGTTCCGATATTTTCTCCACCCGCCACAGTGGAACCGAACCGATTGCCGCAGTTGCCGTCGCAGCCGATCAATCATTCCGCGTTTTATTTATATGATTGGCTTGTAGCGTTTTCGCGTGTCGCAATTTCCAATGCAGGCCACAGTGCAGGCCGCGAAATTACCCCAGAACAAAACGACGCGCTCGGTAAAATCATCGCGCTCCTCACCAGCACTCGCTCGGAATAAAAAATGACAATACGTTTGGAACTTGCACCATCGAATTCAGGCCCCGGTAAAGCGATATTGTCCGTGTATGGCTGGAAAGGCGATTTAATGCGGGTGAGCTTCATTGTGCAGCGCAATCAGGACTCCCACTATCTAACGCTTCGTGGTGCTTGGGGGCCACGTCAGGAGGTGCGGGTTTTGGGGCGCTTTACTCAGGAAGGCGATGCCTTGACCTGTGAGGTCGGTGCTGATCTGGTAGACCCACTGCTTTCCGATCCGCAGTCTCGTTATTTATTTGAACTCTACGATCAAAACGGAAACCGAGATCGTGGTGTGCTCCGCATGGTCGGAACTTTATTCTCATCACAAGCGGCGGGGAATTCCTTGGTCGAAGAGATCGTCGGCCAACCGGAGAGCTCGCCCCCAGAACCGCCGAGAAAATCAGCAAGTGTTCCGGCGCCAATGGGGGCGGCGGATCATAGCGCTGGAGCAGCGCCTAGTGAAGTAAACTTAGGCATGAGCGACGCGACACTGGTGGCTCCTACGCCAACTGCACCTTTTCGCGCAGCCCAATTAGAGCCGAGCGCTCCTGATTCGAAGCCTCCTCGCACGCCCGATTTGACAGATGTTGGTACTATTTCACGCGAAAAACTAGATATTAGTGCGTTAGATGCCTCTCCACTTACATCGAACGTGTCTACTGGTGGACGAGGTGGGTCGCAGAATCCCGCACCCCCCAAGCGTTGGCCTTTTGTTTTGCTTGCAGTGTTGTTGCTTGCCCTGATCGGCTTTGGTGCTGCGTGGTATTCTGGTCTGCTGCCTGGGTTTGGGCTTTCGCTCCCAAATGTCACCTCCCTATCGACGGGCACATCCTCATCGCCATCCCCTGCATCGGGCCCGTGTGGTGTGGATGCCATGAAAGGTGGAGATGATTTGCAGTTCATTCAATCCTGCATGGGCTCTTCTCCAAAACCCGATGACGTGCTCGCGATCATTGCATCCGCCAAGCAGGCGGGGCGTTGCAATATCATGCAACGGCTTTATGCCTACAATGCTCAAGCGGGTAATGTCGAGGTTGCGGTTGCATATGCACGCGAGTACGACCCCGAAACCTTTCAGAAAAATACCTGTATCGACAGTGCCGACGCCGACACCGCCGCCTATTGGTATGAGGTTGCTTTGAACAAAGACCCCAATCATCAAGTTGCGAAAGATCGCCTTGCAAAACTCACAGGCCAAGCGACTCCGTAGTAACCAATTTGCATCAAACTGCCGCGATCAGGTGCAGAAACAAAGGAAGCTTCATCATGATCTATCGCCCAATCTCCAAAGTATTGATTTTGGCTCTATCGCTTGCGACAGCGTTCGGAATTGCGAATGCGAGTGCCGATACGCCCTTATTGCAAAAGGGGAAAAAGACGCTGTTTGAGCGCGTGCTCACAACTCCCGGCTGCACTCTAGGTGCGCAGCCGGGTGAAAAAGGGAAGTTGCAGCCTGCCTTTAGTCGATTTTACGTGTACAAGCACCAGAGCGTTGGCGGTGCAGATTGGCTTGAGGTTGGCCCAGATAGCACCGGCAAACGCGCTGGCTGGCTGCCGAGCGCTTGCACCGTGGAGTGGAAAATGCAGCTCGCCTTATCTTTTACCAACCCTGCAGGCCGCGATCCGCTGCTCTTTTTCAAAGAGCGAAATACCTTGGATAAAATCTTTGCCTCAGCCGACCCGAACCAATTGGTAAAGCCGATTCGGGAAAATATGAAAGCCCGTGGCCGTGATCCTGCGGTTGTCGCGCAAGAACCTAATTATGCTGTAGATATCCAGAAAAACTTTTACCTCTTGCCCATCCTTGGCGCCCAGGAAGTGATGACGGAAGAAGGCTATAACGTCCGCGTGCTCAACGTCGCATCAGTCAGCGCAAAGGCAGAAGCGGGCAAGGCCGGAGCAGAATCTGTGGCTGCTAGCGGTGCATCTGGTGGCGCTCAAGCAAATCAGGGAAAAGCCGATGCTGCAGATGCAGCCAATCGCCTCAAGGCGTTTAGCGCAGCGGTGGTGTTTGTTATTGACTCCACGATTTCTATGGATCCGTACATTGAACGCACCCGCGAGGCCGTCAAAAAAATCTATCAGCGCATCGAGGATGAAAATCTTCTTTCTCAGGTGAAATTTGGTCTCGTTGCGTTCCGTTCCAGCACGAAAGCAGTACCGGGATTGGAATATGTCAGCAAAATGTATGTAGACCCTGCTACGGTGAAAGATGGCAAAGACTTTCTCGCAAAAGTGTCCTCATTAAAGCAGGCGAATGTTTCAAGCAAGGCCTTTCAGGAAGACTCTTTAGCCGGTGTTATGCAAGCGCTAAATGAGGTAGATTGGAGCCAGTACGGTGGTCGTTATATCGTGCTGATTACCGATGCAGGCGCGGTGACGCCCGATAGCGGTTTGTCTTCTACAGGGCTGAACCCAGAGCAGGTTCGCCTAGAAGCTGCGACTCGTGGTGTAGCCATTTATTCCCTGCATTTAAAAACACCTGCAGGTGTAAAAGACTACACAAATGCCGAAGCCCAGTACTCTGACCTCTCCAATAACGCCTATCTTGGCAAACCGCTTTATTATCCCATCGAAGCGGGTGATGTTGGTGTTTTTGGTCGTAAGATGGATACATTGGCGGAAGCGCTTACCACACAAGTACGCATGGCCTATAGCGGCGAGATGGCCGCCGGTAGTGCGCTGGGTGCAGCTCCTTCTTTTGCCAAGAAAACCGAGAACACTCCGGCAAAATCCGCCGAAGATGACTCGCTACTGCAAGACGCAGCACTCTTGGGTCACGCAATGCAACTCGCCTACTTGGGTGATGTCAGCCACACGAAGGCGCCGTTAGTATTTAAGGCCTGGGTGTCTGACCGCGATCTGGTAGATCAAAAGCGCGCAACGACAGAGGTAAGGGTTTTGCTCACCAAATCGCAATTGAGCGACCTGAATGACGTAGTAAAAAGAATCTCCGACGCTGCCAATGAGGGCCTGATTGCGCCAAGCAAGATGTTTGAACAGCTCCAGTCCATTGCTGCAACGATGGGTAAGGATGCAAACCAGGTGCGCGCCAGCCAATCGACACGCTTGGCAGAGATGGGTTTACTCGGCGAGTATCTAGACGATTTACCTTATAAAAGTGCAGTACTCAGCCTCGATGAGGATACATGGAAAAGCTGGGACGGCTTGGCGCAGGAAAAATTCATCCGTGATTTGAATGCCAAGTTGAAGTATTACAAACACTGTAACGCCGATACCGATCGTTGGGTGTCTCTCGCCGATGGAAGCGCACCCGGCGAATATGTGTATCCTGTATCCATTGAAATGCTGCCCTAGGAGGCGCACGTGCTTACGATCGAAAATATGGAGATCGTGCGCGCAGGCTTTCAGGGAAAGAGCCAAACAGGAGAGGCGGGTTACCGCGTTCTTTTGCCGCAATTGAAACTTGCGGCAGGTGAGGTCGTGGCCATTACTGGGCCGAGCGGTTGCGGAAAGAGCACGCTCTTAGAGGCAGTGGGGCTGATTCTTGCGCCCAAGCGTGTGCAGAAATTTTGCTTGGCGGCTGCAGATCGCCTAGATATACAGGCTCTTTTGGATGCAAACGATGAAGCGAAGCTTTCGCAGATTCGTGCAGAATATTTGGGATTTGTATTGCAGACTGGAGGGCTACTACCGTTTCTAAATGTTAGTGACAATATTGCGCTTACCCAGAAATTAAGTGGACGCCAGCTTGCAAAGCAATGGTTAGACGAGGCGGTTGGATGCCTTGGCATTACTCATCTGCAAAAAAAAATGCCCAGCCAACTCTCCATTGGAGAACGCCAGCGGGTTGCTTTTGTGCGAGCGATTGCACATCAACCAAGCCTGCTTTTAGCGGACGAACCTACTGCTGCATTGGATCCCATGCAGGCGCGAAAATTGTTTGCACTCATGGTGGAACTGGTAAAGCAATTTCAAATCGCCGCATTGGTGGTGACGCACGATTGGGAGCTGGTGCGGGAATGCGGAATCCGCAATATCCTTGGCCGCCCAGCGCAGAATGCTGCGGAGTGTGTTTTTGATGAACGCGACTAAGCAGATCCTTGGTAGCTCTAAGCAGAGCCAATGGACGCTGCTTTGCAAGCTCGCGGCACAAGATCTCTGGTTTGACCGAAAAGTTTCGTTGTGCATCATTGCTGCTCTGGTGGCGGTTATCGCGCCGTTGTTGCTACTTTTTGGCTTGAAATACGGGATTGTTTCGCAATTACGCAGTGAATTGCTCAGCGACGTTCGCAATCTTGAACTGCGGATGTTGGGGAATGGTGATTACGATAACGTGTGGGTTGATCGGCTGCGCTCACAGCCTTTGGTGGGTTTTACAATACCGCTGACTCGCTCGCTGAATACCGAAGCCGATTTAATTCGCGATCCGAGGCGCTTTGTGGAGAGCGCAGAAATCATTCCAAGTGCGGAGGGCGATCCCTTGCTACAGGCAAGTATAACCGCACCCGAGCTTTTAGCGCCGACCGCATTGGGCGATGTAGTGCTCAGCGCATCGGCCGCCAGAAAGCTAGACGCGATCGTGGGCGACACGCTACGCCTGCGGGTACTCCGCAAACGCGATGGTGTGGACGAGCGGGGCGAGCTAACGTTGACGGTAAAAGGCATCTTGCCAGAAAGTCGATTTAGTCGCCCTGCAGCCTTGGTTTCCCTTGAGCTACTGATTGCTCTGGAAGATTTTCGCGATGGCCGCAAGGTCAGCGCGCTGGGCTTTGATACTGGCGACGAGACGGCCTCTGCCGCGAGGCATTACGCGCGCGCACGCATCTACGCTAGGAATTTGGACGATGTTGCGCCGCTTGCGGAGTGGCTTAAAAGCCAAAATGTAGAAGTCATTACGCGGGCGCGCGAAATCGAGTCCGTACAAGCAATTGATCGCGTATTCAGCTTAGTTTTTTCGGTAATCGCATGGACTGCCGTGATTGGTGGTGTCGCCTCGCTTATTGGCGCTTTTTTAGCGAATATTGATCGTAAGCGCAAAGATTTTGCTCTGCTTCGCTTGTTAGGATTAGGGAAGTGGGCGGTGGGCTTTTATATTCTGATACAGGCAGTGCTGCTAACCGGTTTTGCATTCGGGATTGCCGGCCTTGCGTACTTTGCGGGTAGTACGGTATTCAATCACGCGCTGGGAGCGAACCTCGCGGAAGGCAATTATGTATGCCGTCTAGAGCTAAGCCATTTGGTGCTTGCGTTCGCATTGTCTCTGCTTGCGGCGTGTTTGGTTTCGGGGATCGGTGGCTATCGTGCCATTCGAATTCAGCCAGCGGAAAGCTTACGAGAGATTTAAAGGAGGTGGATAGGATGAGGCTGAAAAATATAGCATCCATAAAAAGAAAATGCGCATGGCCCATCTGTCTGGGAGTTTTTGCCCTGCCGCTCGCCCTGCCCGTAAATGCCGCTTGGGATGAACGTTATTATAATCCGGCCCCCGCTGAAGGCGATGTTGTGCTCCCGATGCCGTGTGATGGAGCAATGGTGTTCCGGCAAGTGCGAATCCCGCTTACCAAGCCGCTGGATGATTATGGCGTAACGATTGGCCAAGAGGGTGGCGAATGGGGGTATGTCGAACAAGCCCGCCCAGCATGGATTGCTGGGAGCTTTACAACGCAAAAGCCAGAGCCTTCCCGCTACTATCTATTGGCAAAATACGAAACCACCGAACTGCAATATCAGACGGTAATGGATGCGAAATGCCCCACTGCCGGAATGAAAATGCGCCTTCCGCAAACCTCTCAATCATGGTTCGATGCCCTCAGCTTTGCCGATCGTTACAACCAATGGTTGCGCAAAAACGCACTCGCCAAATTGCCAAAAGAAGACGGTGTTGCAGGGTTTCTGCGCTTGCCAACGGAAGTCGAATGGGAGTTTGCTGCGCGTGGTGGGCTGACCGTGTCGCCCGCCGAATTTCGAGACGCACGATTCCCCATATCGGGCGCGCTTAGCGACTATGTGTGGTTTGCAGGTTCGCAATCGGCGAATGGAAAGCTTCAGTTGGCGGGCTTGCTCAAGCCGAACCCCTTGGGCCTGCATGATCTCTTGGGAAACGCAGACGAAATGATGCTGGATGCGTTTCGAATCAATAAGCTAGACCGCCTCCACGGGCAGGCGGGGGGGTACACGGTTCGCGGCGGGAATTATCTAACTTCTCAGGCCGAGATTCGCACTTCGCTGCGACAAGAACACGCCCATTACGACAATGCCGCACCGTCGGTATCGAAAACAACCGGCTTTCGCCTTGCCATGGTGGCAACGACGCTCACCTCTCGCGGGCGCGTTCAGGAAATCGAAAAGGAATGGCAGGCGCTGGGTGGCCAAGCAGGCGGCCAAGGGAGCGGGGCCTCAGCTCCAAAAAATGACCCCGTCCAGCAGCTTGGAAAGATTGCCTCGGATTCGCAAGACGAAGCAACCAAGCGCCAGCTTGAAACCTTGCGATCCGAATTGCGTGCCAATATCCAGGCGCGGGATGAGCAGCGGGATCAAGCAATTCGTGCGAACTTGCAGTTGGGCGCATTCCTCTGCACCAAACTGCAGGACGACGGCAAATTTTACGATTTCCGCCTGAAAAACTACACTGAAACCTGCAAGCAAGGGGCAGATCAAACACCGCTATGCACCAGTCGGAAAGAGGATTTGGATGGTCGTAAAAAGGTGTTGGACTTTATTCTGGGTTATTACGCGGATACGATCGTAGATGCAGGTACAACCTACAATGCGGCGCAGATGAAGTCGCAAATTTCGGTCGCGGCGCAACAGTTGACTGAACGAGGAAAAAATAATTTACGAGATTTTCTCAATACACACTGGCAAAACCAGCAGGGCTATTTAAGTTCAGGGAAAATTGCGCGAACACAATGGCTGGATGCTTGCAAAAAGATTTAATGAAAATTCAAGGAGCTTTTATGGATACAAGGTGGTTGGATCTTCTCGTAAAGAGCTTGTTCGCCTGCACGCTAGCGATTGTGCTAGCAGGTTGCGGAGTCTATCACATGCCCGGTGCAAGCGCCGGCGCTTCCTCGCCTGCGGCGGCTGGCTATCCGTCAACGTCCGCCGAACGGGGAGCTGGTGGTGTAGACCCACGCCTAGAAAGCGACAGTGCCGCCTTTTTCAGTAAATCCGGCTTGCAGGCCTGCGCGGGAGGTGCGCTGGTGGGCGTGGCAGGGTGTATGCTCGGGAACCCCAGCAATCGCCACGCCTGCATGTTAAAAGCGGGGCTGGCGGGATGCGGCGTAGGCATGGGAGTGAACTACTACCTCGATCAACGGCGCAGCGAATATTCCAATAACGAACAGCGTTTGAATGCCATTTTAACAGACGTGCGTAGCGATAACGCCAAACTACAAAATCTCACTCAAACCGCGCGCAGCGTAATGGATGAAAACCGCCGGCAGATGGAGCAAATTAACCGAGAGATTGCCCAGAAAACTCTTGATCGCAGCAAAGCGCAAAAACAGTTGGCAGAAATCGACGCAAACACGCTGTACTTGAAAAAAACGCTCGCAGAGGTGCGCGCCCGCGAAAAAAACTGGCGTGATGTCGCGCAAGCCGAGCGCAATAGTGGCGCGCGAGTAGACGCTTTGGACGCTGAAATTTCAAGGCTGAATCAGCAAGCCAGCGTGCTGGAATCAGAAATCAACGATCTTTATAAACAACGCTCCGCCATCAGGCTTGGGTAATTGAAATACCGAAGGCAAAACTATGAAAAAGAGCAACCAGACGGCACCGAAGGCGGCGATATTTAGCGTCCTTCTTGTAACGTCGTTAGTGAGCGGATGTGCGGTAAACCCAGAAGGCTGCGACCCCACTCACCGCGACGCCAGCATTATCGAAAAGGGCCGCTGCAACTGGTCGGGAGCGTATCAGGTGCGCTCCGACCATCTTGAAAAAGTGGTGCTGGATGAGCGAAAAACCAATGCAATGCTAACCGACGTCTACAACGCCATCGAGCAGGAAAAACGCCAGTCAGCCAGCAACCTCAAGAAAACGCGCGACCAATACGCAACCGTAACGCGCGCACTGAATGCCTTGCTAACCGAGGTGGGAAGCAAGGCAAAAGGAAATCGCGCCATCGAAAAGGAAATCGCCGATCTTTCTCAGCAACTCGAAGCGCTGAAAACGCAAGACAGCCCCTCGGTGCTACAAAAACAGGCGGAATTGGACCAGCTTAAAACCAAAGTTGTTGGCCTAGAACAGCAACTAGGCTTGGGCGAGTGAGTGTGTTGTCTGAAACCTTATTCAATGTTCTGAACCTGTTCCCGCATCTGCTCAATCAGCACCTTTAGCTCCACGGCAATTTGCGTTGTGCTCACATGTACGGATTTTGAGCCCAAGGTATTCGCTTCGCGATTGAGTTCTTGCATCAGAAAATCCAAACGCCGTCCCTGTGCGCCGCCTTCCGCCAGAATGCGGCGAACTTCGTCAGCGTGGGTGGAAAGGCGGTCGAGTTCTTCCTCAACGTCGGACTTGTGGGCTAACATCACCATCTCTTGTTCCACTCGCTCTGCGTCGAGATTTGCGAGAAACTCCTGCAAACGTAGCTGGAGCCGCTCACGCTGTGCCTGAAGAATCCCCGGAATCGCTTCTCGCACCACTGCAACATGGCCGCAAATTGCATCGAGGCGCTCCTCTAGCAGCCGTCGCAGCTCGGCACCTTCGCGCTCGCGCACCTGAATAAAATCATCCAGTGCACGATCAAAGAGCTGCATCGCCAGCGCTTGCAGCCCTTTAAAATCCGCTTCAGGGGTTTCGACCACGCCTGGCCACGTGAGCAGAGTTTGTGGGCTGATGCTGGAAGAGCTACCGGTGATTTCGGCAAGTGTTTTCGCGCTCGCCAAAATTTGCTGAACCAAGGTTTCATTCAACTTAAGATCGGCGGTTTTACCTGTATCCCCTTTGAACTTCAGCGTACATTCAACTTTCCCGCGAGAAAGCCGTTGCCGGAGCCGATCCCGCACAGGCATTTCCAAATCACGAAAATGATCAGGCAAGCGCGGAATCACTTCCAAAAAGCGCTGGTTCACCGAGCGAATCTCCCAGCTCAATGTGCCGTTTTCGGTGCTCAGCTCTTTGCGGCTGAAGGCGGTCATACTGCGTATCATGCGAATTCCTTGTTAGCGGCGATCGGTGCTCAGCTACTCTGCCTAGCTTACCCATTGTAAGCTAGGCAGAGTACCCAAAGCACGCCAAAGCACGCATTGTTGGCCGGATTCGCTTATACTGCCAGCCCCCTGCGCCGATTCGCAAAATCGGCTCTCAATCCACACCCAAGCTGAAGAAGAAGCCCCCCATGCGCCCGAGCGGAAGAAAACCCGAAGAGTTACGCAAGATCAATATCACCCGCGATTACACCTGCCATGCAGAAGGTTCCGTGCTGGTGGAGTTTGGTAACACCAAAGTGATCTGTACCGCAAGCGCTACCGAAGGCGTGCCGCGCTTTCTGAAAGGTACTGGGCGTGGCTGGGTCACCGCAGAATACGGCATGCTGCCACGCTCCACTCACGATCGCATGGATCGTGAAGCTTCCCGCGGAAAGCAGGGCGGCCGCACGCTCGAAATTCAGCGCCTGATTGCACGCTCCTTGCGCGCTGCAGTAGACCTCAAGCTGCTGGGTGAGAACACCATCTACGTGGATTGTGACGTGATTCAGGCCGATGGCGGCACGCGCACGGCGTCCATTACCGGCGGATGCGTCGCGCTGGTGGATGCGCTCTCCTTCCTTCTCAAGAAAGGCACCATCAAGCAAGACCCGCTGCAACGCCTGATCGCATCGGTTTCCGTCGGAATATACAAAGGCGTGCCGGTGTTGGATCTTGATTATCCTGAAGATTCCAAGGCCGAAACCGATATGAACGTCGTGATGACCCAGCACGGCGGCTTGGTAGAAGTGCAAGGCACAGCAGAAGCAGAGCCCTTCACCCGCGAGCAAATGAACGCCATGATGGAGCTCGCCGAGAAGGGGATTGGCGAGCTGTTTTTGCTTCAGCAAAAAGCGCTTAATTGGTAGAGGGTTTTGGCGGGATGCCAGCGAATCGCGCGCTCAGGCGTGAGATTTCATTGGCATCCAAGTGAAGCCGTCGTTTCTAAGCGAAGCAATCGTTTCCAAGCGAAGCAACCGTTTTTGAGCGAAAATCCAATGCTTAGCCGAGCGTAATGTCGTAGCTCATCAATAAGGGTGCGTGGTCTGAAAACCGCTCGTCCTTATAAATTTCCGTACTTGAAATCGTGTCACGCAACTCGGGTGATACGATTTGGTAATCAATCCGCCACCCCACGTTTTTCGCCCACGCCTGCCCACGGTTCGACCACCAAGTATATTGATCCGCCTCGGAATTGACGGCGCGAAACGCATCGACCCAGCCTTGTTCGTCAAATACCCGATCCAGCCATGCGCGTTCTTCTGGCAAGAAGCCGGAGTTCTTCTGATTGCTGCGCCAATTTTTGATGTCGATGTTTTTATGTGCGATATTCCAGTCACCACACAGAATATAACGCCGTCCATCTTCCCGCCACGCCTTCATCATCGGCAAGAAGGTGTCTAGAAAGCGATATTTTTTCTCCTGCGCCTCATCGCTCGCAGAGCCTGAAGGCAGATACAGCGATGCTACGCTCAGATCGCCGAAATCCACTTGCAGGTAACGCCCTTCATCATCTGCGATTGGAAATCCCAATCCGCGAACTACCCGATCAGGCTCGCGCTTGCAGTAAACGGCAACACCGCTATAGCCCTTTTTCTGCGCGTCGAAAAAATAGCTGTGGTAGCCCGGAATATCGGTAATGAATACATCCAGTTGATGAAGCTGCGCCTTGGTTTCCTGAATGCAAACCACGTCGGGCTGGCGTTTCTGTATCCACTCAAGAAAGCCTTTGCTCGCCGCAGAGCGAATTCCGTTGGTGTTGGCGCTTACGATCAGCAGCGGTGCATGTTTTGAGTCAGGTTGATTTTTTGATTCAGTAGTGGAAGATGCCGTCATGAAGAACCTTTTATTCTCGCCGTTGCGGTCAGCGCTTACCGTTATCTGCGGTTGCGAAACTCGAAAAACGAGCGTGTTTCGCTCGGAAAAAAGGTATCATACACGATCTTAGCGTGGCGTCTTCGCTCATCGGCGTGGCGCAAGCTCCCAGTGCATTAACACGAGGTTATTCCGTGGAAGCGTATCAGCGTGCTTTTATCGAAGCAGCTCTTGCCCGCCAAGTGCTGAAATTTGGTGCATTTACCCTGAAATCTGGGCGCCAGAGTCCATACTTCTTTAATGCAGGGCTTTTCAATACGGGGCTTGCCCTTGCCGAATTAGGCCGGTTCTACGCAGATGCAATCGTCCACAGTAAAGTGGAATTCGATCTGCTGTTCGGGCCTGCATACAAAGGAATTCCCATTGCTTCAGCAACGGTTGTCGCATTGGCCGATCAGCACCATCGTGACGTGCCTTGGTGCTTTAATCGTAAAGAAGCAAAAGATCACGGTGAAGGCGGATCGCTGGTAGGCGCGCCATTGCAGGGCAGGGTGCTGATTATTGACGATGTCATTACTGCCGGAACCGCGATTCGAGAAGTGATGTCCATTATCCAGCAGTCCCAAGCGACGTTGGGCGGAGTAGTGGTAGCGTTGGATCGCCAAGAACGCGGGCGCGGTGATTTGTCGGCGATTCAAGAAGTAGAGCGAGATTTTGGCGTGAAAGTCACCAGTATCATCCAGCTTGAGCATCTGATTGAGTATTTGGCGGAGCAGGCCGGTGAAGTCCCCCACTTCCCCGAGCACTTGGCCGCCATCAAAAAGTACCGTGACCAATATGGAATTCACCATGTGTGACCGTAGTTTGAGCGACAGCGATTCGAACCGCCGTAGCATTGGTTGCGGCGCTTTGGTCGGTATTGGCGCTTTGGTTTTGTCGCTTACCGTGCCAGCACTCGCTGCAGGCCCCGCAACAGGCAAAAAGCTTTACCGCTACACGAACGATAAGGGCGTGGTCGTGTTGGGTTTTTCCATTCCGCCCGACCAAGTGTATCGTGGGTATAGTGTCCTCAGCCCCAACGGAACCGTGTTGGAAGTTGTGCAGCCGTCGATGTCGCCCAAGGAGCGGGAAGAATATCAGCGGCGCGCCCCAGAACGTCTGAAGGAAGAAGAAGCGCGCAAGAAACAGGAAGATGCCGATCGCCAGTTGATTGCCGTGTTTGCGACCGCAGCAGACGTAGACCGTGCACGTGATCGCAAACTTGAAGCAATCGACCTGCAAATCTCCGTAAGCCGCAGCAACGCATCTCGCTTGCGTACCGAGCTCAACGCATCGGAAGAGCAGGCGGCGAACCGTGAGCGTAGTGGCCAAGCAGTCCCTGACTTTATGGTAGATAAAATAGACAGCCTGCAGCGCCAAGTCTCTCAATTGGAAGACGCAATTCGCAAGCGTAAACAGGAAAAAGAGCGCGTTCGGCAAGAGTACGCGAAAGATCGGGAGCGTTTGGAGTATCTGCTCTCACAGCCGGAATTGCTGCGTTCCCTGCAGCCAGGGGAAAAATCCGCGCAGCCACGCTAAGCCGCCACGCTAATATAGTCGAGATGGCCCAAGGGCCTACACCGGTGCCAGCGCTTCTTTGCTGATCGCCTCAACAAAAACCTGCTGCATCGTTAGCCGCCAGTGGCTCTCCCAGTACTCCGTGGGAAGCCGCTTGAAGCCAGAGCGTACGAACTGGCTGATCTTGCCTTCCAGCTGCGCCAGCATCAGATTGGCCGCGTCTGCTACGGGGATGCGGGTGCGAAGCCGCTCTTGTAGCTCCACTTTTCGTAGCGTAGCGCGAATCTGAGTTTCCAGCCGATCAAAAAGTTGAACGACTTGCTGATGCAGCCGCTCATTCTCACCCGTAATGGCGTCGCCCGTCAGAATTCGCGTAACCCCCGGATTACGCTCGCAAAAAACCAAGGTCATCAGGAGGATTTGCTGGCATTGTGAAACCGGAGAGCTTTCGCTTTGCTCAATCGCTGCAATGCGACTGAACAAACTTTCTTCAATGAAACCAATCAAACCCTCAAACATGCGGGCCTTGCTGGGAAAGTGCCGGTACAAAGCCGCTTCGGAAACGCCCACCTCGCGAGCGAGTGCAGCCGTGGTGATTCGGCCACCGGGCACGGCCTCTAGCATATCGGCGAGCGCCTGCAGAATTTGCGCTTTTCGAGATCCACGCCCGCTTTGCGGCGGAGCAGAAGGCATCAATGTGTCCTTGCTTGTCAGGTCAGGCATGCTCTCTCCATTTCGAATGCAATGATTGGCGGCTACTCTCTGGTGTTTGAAAAACTGCATCTAAGCAAATTTGATTCTTTTGGGGTGCATGCAATTCGTGGATCGTTTAAGCCCCTGAAACATTCACCTTGTTGCTAATCAGCGTACCCACGCCGGCGTCGGTAAAAATCTCCAGCAACACTGCATGCGGAACGCGTCCATCAATGATGTGAGCACTGTTTGCGCCCCCCTGCACCGCTTCCAGCGCGCAGCGGATTTTAGGCAGCATTCCGCCGTAAATGGTGCCATCGGCAATGAGTGCATTGACCTGCTCTGTGTCTAGCCCTGTCAAAGTATTGCCTTGTTTGTCGAGTAGGCCGCTGATATTGGTTAAAAGGATCAGCTTTTCTGCTTTCAGTACTTCCGCCATCTTGCCTGCGACAAGGTCGGCGTTAATGTTGTAGCTGGAGCCGTCTTCGCCCACCCCAATGGGAGCAATCACTGGGATAAAGTCGCCTTTTACCAACATATCCACGATGCCGGTATTGATCGATTCCACTTCCCCTACACGGCCAATATCAATGATTTCAGGCGCCTTCATGTCCGGCGTCATCCGAGTAACTTGAAGTTTCTTGGCGCGGATGAGTTGCGCGTCTTTCCCCGACAAGCCGACCGCTTTGCCGCCATTGTTGTTGATCAGATTCACAATGTCTTTATTGACAAGGCCACCAAGCACCATTTCGACCACATCCATGGTCTCATCGTCCGTAACGCGCATGCCTTCCACAAAGTGGCTCTCTTTGCCGATACGCTTGAGCAAGTCACCGATTTGTGGCCCGCCGCCGTGCACTACGACGGGGTTTAGGCCCACCAGCTTCATCAAAACAATATCGCGTGCGAAACTGTTCTTGATTTCGTCTGTTTCCATGGCGTTGCCGCCGTATTTCACAACAACGGTTCTACCCGTAAAGCGCTGGATATAGGGAAGCGCTTCAGACAATACTTGCGCGACGTGCATCGCTTGGTCTTTGTTCAGCATGGCGTTAGCTAATACGAATCCATTAAAAAGATAGTCTATAGAGGCCCATCAAAAAGAGACGGCCAAATTCGGTTCGACGAGCTGTAGCTGAGCGCGAAAGATCTGCATGATACGTTGCAGTGCAGCGTCGTCATGCCCCTCAAAACGTGCGATCAGGCAAGGGGTTGTGTTCGATGCGCGGATCAGTCCCCAACCGTCGGGATAGTCTACCCTGATCCCATCCACCTTCACCATATTTCCGCCTTCAAATTCTCCACGCTCCGCGAGCGCGTCCATCACCGCAAACTTGCGAGCGTCGCTTAGCGCAATTTTGATCTCTGGCGTACTAGCGCGCACCGGAAACTCAGCGAAAATCTCGTCGGCCTCAAAGGGCTCCATCGACAGGATTTCCAATAATCGTGCTGCCGCATAAACGCCATCGTCAAAGCCATACCAGCGGTCGTTGAAAAAGATATGGCCCGAAAGCTCGCCCCCGACAACCGCTCCGGTTTCGCGCATCTTGGCTTTCATTAGCGAATGCCCTGTGGCGCTGAGGATTGCGCGTCCACCCATGCTGCTAACCAAATCAACTACATCGCGTGTGCATTTGACGTCATATACGACATCCGCGCCCGGATTGCGTGATAACAGGTCGCGGGCAAATAGCATTAACAGGCGATCGGGCCAAATGATCTGGCCTTGCTTGGTGACGATTCCGATGCGATCGCCATCGCCATCCAACGCAACCCCAAGATCTGCGCCTGTTTCGCGCACTTTGGCAATCAAAGCCGCTAAGTTTTCCTCAATGCTTGGGTCGGGGTGGTGATTCGGGAAGTTGCCATCCACCTCCCCAAAAAGAGTCGTCACGGTACAGCCGATGCGATCCAAAATCTCCGGCGCCACCACACCTGCGACACCGTTGCCACAATCCAGTACGATTCGCATGGGTTTGGCCAATACAACGTCGTTGGTGATCCGGTTACGATACGCTTTCAGGATTTCGTAGCGCTCGTATGTGCCACTCATGTTTGTGGGAACACCCGCTTCGATGTGTTTGCGAAGCTCTTGGATTTGGCTGCCCGCAAGCGCAACACCCGCGATTACAACCTTAAAGCCGTTATACTCAGGTGGATTGTGACTGCCGGTGACGACTACGCCCGATTGCGTATCAAGCGTCTGGGTGGCGTAGTACAAAACCGGTGTCGGCACCATTCCGATGTCCACCACACGCAGCCCAGCCCCAATCAAGCCCTCAATTAAACCTTGCGTGAGTGCTTCGCTAGAAAGCCGACCGTCTCGCGCGACCACGATTTTGGACTGCCCTGCAAGCTTCGCCATTGCTCCGATGGCCCCGCCAATGGCGCACGCAACCGCCGGAGTTAGCTCTTGATTGACCACTCCGCGAATATCGTACGCACGGAAGATTTCCGGTGCGATGGGCCCAATATCCGCTGCTGGCATGCTCGGCGTGCTGAAGGGTTCATCTGAGAGTTCAAGATCGTCCAGATCCAAGGCATCGTCAGAGGGAAGTTTCGAGGTGAGAGGTGCTGATGGGTTGGCAATGGGTGTGGCGCCCAACAGGTCTTGATCGTCCTCATGCAGATGAATGTCTAACGGATCGTCGTCTGCGGCAAAGCTTGCAGTCGCGCCTGCTGCTGATGTGGAGGCGGCGGGTGCCGCATGGCGGCGCAACTGCGCGTCGTATTCATAAAACAGGCGATCGACGCGCTGTGCCAGCGATTCAAACAGAGGAATCGAGTAGCGTGGGTTGGACTTGCTGCGGCTCAGGATTGCTTGAAGCTGTCCAGAGAACAGTGTTGCATTGTTGCGCAGTTGTCGGTTTACCAAAAATAGGCTAACCCCACCAAGAGCCGCGACCAATAGCGCCGCAATGCCGAAACCAATCAATACGGACTGCCCGATCGAATCTAACAAACCACCATGAGCTGCAGGCCACGCCTGAATCCCCCAATGCGATACCCCCCAATTGAGCTGAATGGGAGCCCCTGTTTTTGCTTGCGTATCGCCGCTGGCAACCAAAGCAAGAGGAGGTGAACCGGGAAACGTTTGCTGCCATTCAAAAAAGCCAATATTTTCTGGAAGCGCCGTTAACTGCTTGCGAATTGGAGCGAAATCAAACGCGGCATAGATCGTACCAACCACTTGCCCATCGTTGCTAACTGGAACGGCCAAGCTGATATACAACTGCTCTTTGTCACGGTGAATCTCAGGTGCAGGCGCCTTTCCAGACTCCGCCGCTTTCATCATTTCGAGCTGGGCAAAACTGATCGGCGGCGTGGTCTTACGGTCTTTGCGGCCCTCGCGTAGTGGCGTAATCCGAACCACGGTCGCAGTGCCGAGTGCAGCGCGATAATTTTCTTCCAGTGCTTCTTGTGCTTCGGGCGTACTTCCCTGAATCGCCTGCACGGTTTGTTGCTCTCGCGCCAGAACGTTCAGGTTTTGCTGGAGCGCGTCCATTTGGTGAACCACCGCTTGAACTAGTTGCTGGCCATCAGCATTCACCATTTTGGTCATCGCGGAAGCACTAAGATTGGCCGTGAGCTGCAGGTAAAGTAGGGCGCCAACGATGCCTACCGCAACCGCGCTGCCCGCAATGGCTGGAAGAAACCCCACCGCCAAGCCACCCAAACTATTTCCCTCGCGTTTGGGTTTGCTTTTTTCAGCACTGGGTGCATCGGTTTGAGAAGACGGTAGCTTGTCGTTCTGCTCATTCTCTGCAGGGCCTTTGCCTTTTTTGCCGAATTGAAACATGGGGGCCGTAATCCTGTTGAAAACGTTGGTTCGCGTATTGATAGATTAGCAAGGCAAAGAAAATAACTCTAATTCAGCCCTTTTGCGCTAATCGCAGGGCAACCTCTTCGATGATTTGCAAGGCAATGGTTGGCTTGCTGGCGCGTGGAAGCACTTTTTCGCCCTCCGCCCAAACCAGAGTGACGGCGTTATCGTCGCTGTTAAAGCCAATCTCCGTTTGGCTTACATCGTTCGCAACAATCATGTCCAAGTGTTTTCGTACAAGTTTATCACGCGCATACTGCAACACATTTTGAGTTTCAGCCGCAAATCCTACGATAAAAGGGCGCTTTGCATTCTGTGTATCCCCAGCAATCGTGCCGACAATATCGGGGTTTTCGATCAGTGTGAGCGTAATCGGCGCGCCTTTCTGCTTTTTCATTTTTTGGCCTGCCGTCGTTTCGGGGCGATAATCCGCGACTGCGGCGGTTGCAATGAAAAGATCCGCGTCTTGGCAGGCGGTGCGTGCAGAATCAAACATTTCTTGCGCGCTCACAACATCAATACGGGTGACTTGATTCGGAGTGGCCAAGCTTACCGGCCCCGTGATCAGGGTAACGATCGCGCCTGATCGCGCAGCCGCATCTGCCAAGGCAAACCCCATCTTTCCTGAGCTGTAATTACTGATAAAGCGAACTGGGTCAATCGCTTCTCGTGTTGGGCCTGCCGTAATTACGACGCGTTGATCGCGTAAAATTTGCGGTAGCGGCGAGGGGAGCTGCAAAGGGCTCGCGTTCAAGCTCGCTGTGTAATCGGTAAAGGTCTCTGCCCGTAACCGCTGATCCGGCAAAACCCCCTGAAAATGTTGGCGAACTGCGAGCAATAGCTGTTCGGGTTCCAGCATTCGGCCTGCGCCAACGTCACCGCAGGCTTGCGCACCGCTGGCAGGCCCCCAAACGTACACTCCACGCTGCAATAGCGTTTGGCAGTTGGCAACGGTGGCGGGTGCCGACCACATCGCTTGGTTCATTGCGGGCGCAACTGCAATCGGGCAACGGGCTGCAACACAGAGAGTTGCTAACAGGTCGTTGGCATGGCCATGAGCGAGCCGCGCCATGAAATCTGCGCTGGCGGGCGCAACCAGAATCAAATCTGCCCAACGCGCCAGCTCGATGTGGCCCATAGCAGCTTCCGCTGCGGGATCTAGCAGGCTTGTGTGCACTGGGTGGCCGGAAACAGCCTGTAGGGTGAGTGTGGTAATAAAGGATTGTGCGGCTTCCGTCATAACGATCTGTACTTCCGCGCCGTGATCGCGCAGACGGCGCACAAGTTCTGGCACCTTATAGGCAGCGATACCGCCGGTGATGCCAATTAAAATTTTTCGCTGTGAAAGACTCATTGCAATGCCTCAAGGTCGTTCGTGCGCAAATGCAGGTTTACTGATTCTAGGGTGCTGCCTTCGGTTTGAACAGAGCTGTATTCTGGTTCTGCCTTGCTTGATCTTACGGTGCGTGTGTCTCTGAACGAGCGCATTGTATAAGGAACACACCATGAGCCTGCGAGAATTTCCGGCGGATGAGCGGCCCCGAGAGAAGATGTTAGAAAAAGGCGCGTCGGCGCTCTCAGATGCCGAGCTGCTCGCGATTTTTTTTCGCACGGGTATTGTCGGAATGAACGCCATAGAGCTGGGGCGCGAGGTGCTGCGTCATTTTGGCGGTTTGCGCCCAATGCTGGATGCGAGCGCCGAGGAGTTTACCGATATCAAAGGGATCGGCGCCGCCAAGTTCGTGCAGCTGCAAGCGGCGCTAGAACTGGGTAAGCGCTATTTAGAACAGAGTTTGATACGCGATGAAGCCTTCACCTCTCCAGAGCGGGTAGGGCGCTACCTGCAAGCACAACTCCGGAGCCATCAGCGAGAGGTGTTTGCGGCGCTATTCCTTGACTCCCAGCACCGCTTGATCCAGTATCGCGAACTTTTCTACGGCACGCTGGATAGCGCTGCGGTTTATCCGCGTGAGGTTGTAAAAGAGGCGCTACGCTGCAATGCGGGGGCGTTGATCTTCGCTCACAACCATCCTTCTGGGGTCGCAGAGCCTAGCCAAGCAGATCGCAGTATCACATTAAGGCTGCGCGACGCGCTTTCGCTCGTGGACATACGCGTGCTGGATCACCTTGTAGTGGGTGATTGCGAGGTCGTGTCGCTTGCGGCGCGGGGCATGTTATGATCATACTTGCGCCGATAGGGTGTATTCTGGTATAAAGCAACCCCTTTCAGAACACGTCCGCCACGATATGTCCGATGCGGGGTGTTGCAGGCTTGGGTTCGCGATTGTTTGATCGCAAGCCGGCCTATCGCGAATTCCTGTTTGCTACTTTTTTAAGTCGCTATTTTGTAAATTGCTATTTTGGAGATGGAAAATGGCCAAGGTTTGTCAGGTGACCGGTAAGCGTCCCATTACTGGGAACAACGTGTCACACGCGAATAGAAAAACGAGACGGCGCTTCGAGCCTAATCTACACCACCACCGTATCTGGGTAGAAAGCGAAAAACGCTTTGTTCGCCTGCGCGTGTCCAACCACGGACTGCGTATTATCGACAAAGTAGGTATTGATCAAGTGCTCGCCGATCTGCGAGTACGTGGCGAGAAAGTGTAAGGAGCCTCGATATGCGTGAGAAAATTCGTCTGATCTCCAGCGCCGGCACTGGCCATTTCTACACTACCGACAAAAATAAGCGCAACATGCCTGAAAAAATGGAGATCAAAAAATTTGATCCCGTCGTTCGCAAGCATGTGATCTACAAGGAAGGTAAGATCAAGTAATTGGTCGCCTTTTGCGCCGTCTCCGCGAAGCCTGCTTCTCAAAAGAAGCGGGCTTTTCGCTTTTGCTTTTCGCGAGAATTACCTTTAATCGCTTGCCTGTGCAATGGACACCAGCTTTAGATGCCAGAACTGCCGGAGGTGGAAACCACGCGCCGAGGAATTTTGCCGCACATCCAAGGCTTACGTGTGCAGCAGGTGATTGTGCGCCAGCCAAAGCTGCGCTGGCCGGTTTCGCCGGAGCTTGTGCAGCTTGCAGGGGAACCCTTGCGAGACATTGCGCGCCGAGGCAAGTACCTGCTCTTTTCTTTTGATCGGGGTATCGTACTCGCGCATCTAGGCATGTCAGGCAGCCTGCGGATCTTGGAGTCTGAGAAGCCAGCGGATGCGCACGACCACTTGGATTGGGTCTTTGAAAATGGCATCACGCTTCGCTATCACGATCCGCGCCGCTTTGGCGCTTGGCTGTGGTGGGATGGCGAGAGTACAGGCCACCCTCTGCTTGAGTCGCTAGGCCCAGAACCTCTGGAGCCAGATTTTACTGCCCAGTATTTGTATCGCACCAGCCGAGGGCGTAAAGTCCCGGTAAAAAGCTTTGTAATGAACAGCCATGTGGTTGTTGGCGTTGGTAATATCTACGCGAACGAGGCGCTATTTTCTGCCGGTATCTCGCCGCTTCGAGCGGCTGGACGAATCAGTTTGGAGCGTTATCAGCGTTTAGTTGAGAGTATTCGCAAAATTTTGGAAGATTCGATTCGGCAGGGCGGTACTACTCTGCGTGATTTCGTGGGTGGCGATGGAAAACCGGGTTATTTTCAACAAACCTTGCAAGTATACGGCAGAGCCGGCGCACCTTGTCTAAAGTGTGGTGAAAGCTTGTGCGAGATCCGTCTTGGACAACGGACTACCGTTTTTTGTAAAGTCTGCCAGACTTGAAAGTAGACGACAGGAATTAGGAGCGCGGCGGATCTTGCGCGGTGAATGAACCATAAGAGGGCTGAACATGACACGGCTGAACAGGGTAGGGGGAAAGGCAATGGTAAGAAAGGGATTGCTGACAGCATTCGTAGCGTTGTTAGTGTCGATGCCTGGTTGGGCAAATGCCGCTGCGGTGGCCGATCGCCCAAGCGGGCTTGAGATGACTGCGGATTTGGTTCTTGCGCGGCCGTTATTGCTTGTGAGTACGGTGGCGGGCGCTGGGCTTTTTGTGATTTCTGCGCCGTTTTCTGCGCTAGGTGGGAATATCGGTGAAGCTGGAAACACGCTGGTTGCTACACCTTTCAAAGCAACGTTCTTGCGCTGCCTAGGCTGCTCCATCCGACAAACGCAAGACCCGATGCAATAGAAATACGCTAGAGACAAAGGCCCTTCGATTTCTTGGTGTGCCATACGATGGGATTATCGGTGCTGGCGTTAACGGAAACACCAGCGCCGTTGCTCTAGCGTTTTTCTACGACAACAGCCTCTCCTATTCCGCGTCGATCGGCAGCTGCAGTGAGACGATCGGTGTCTCGTTGCCAAAGCACTGCCTGCATATTTCCGTACGCGCGTTTTGTGCTGCGTAAACTGTGACCACGTGCCTTTAAGCTCGCGAGAGTCGCAGCGTCGAAGGCGTCGGGCTCGAACTGGATTTCATCAGGCAGGTATTGATGGTGGAATCGCGGTACATTAACCCAGTCCTGCACTGGAGCACCTTGTAGGGCCTGCAAGAGCCCTAAAAACACCATGCTAATGATACGGCTGCCGCCCGGAGTTCCTAGGGCTGCGAAGTAATGCTGGCCGTCACGCTCAAACTCTAAAAAACTCGGCGTCATGCTGGAGAGCGGGCGCTTTCCGGGGGCGACGGCATTGGCTTCCGAGCCCACCAAACCGTAGGCGTTGGGCACTCCGATATGGGCCGAAAAATCGTCCATTTCGTTATTCAATAACACTCCAGTGCCTTCGGCTGTGTAGGCGGAGCCAAACGGCAGATTGATGGAAAGTGTCGCTGCAACGCTATTGCCTTGGGCGTCGATAATGGAAAAATGGGTTGTGTGCGTTCCAGAAGAGAGCTCTAAGCGCCTGCCGAGCGCAAGGCTCGACGTGGCTTCTTGCATCTGGATCGAGCTTGCAAGCTTGCTCGCGTGTGCTTGGCTCAAGAGCGTAGCGAGAGGGATGTGCACAAAGTCTGGGTCACCTAGGTATTCGGCGCGGTCACGATAGGCGCGCCGCATAACTTCTATGAGTAGGTGGGTTTGATCCGCGCGGTTGAGGCCCGCCCAAGGAAATTCGTTAAGCATATTGAACATTTCAGCCAGCGCGACGCCGCCAGATGAGGGTGGTGGTGCTGTGATCAGATGAGCCTTCACAGGTTCTGCACCTTGATTTGCACGCAACTGGATGCTCACTCGAATGGGGTCACGTTCCACCACTTGGTAGCCGTAGAGGTCGGCAAGCTGCCAATCGCCGCCGTTCTGGTTCACGCCCTTGACGAGCTGTTCTGCGACTGGGCCACGGTAGAAACCGTCGTGGCCTTCATGGGCGAGGTGTTTTAGTGTTTCGGCCAATTCCGGTTGGCGTATGAGTGTGCCGAGTTGAACGCCGTGGCCGTCGTTAAGAAAAATGCGCTTGCTTTCCGGGTAGCGTGCCAGTACATCGCGGCGCATTTCAAGCAGGTTGAGGTAGATGTGGTTGGCGGGAAACCCATTCTGGGCGAGCGCAATCGCAGGGGCGAGAGAGCGCTCTAGCGGCAAGCGCCCGTAGTTTTGGGCAATGTGGGCAAATGCGGCTGCTTGGCCCGGAATCCCAGCAGCAAATGGCCCGTTGATTGACGCGCCTTCCCGAAGCTTGCCGGTCGCAAGATCCATATACATATCGCGGCTTGCGGAGAGTGGCGCTTTCTCGCGGGCATCCACCATTACATCGCGGTTTTGCTGCGCATTGTGAAGGAGCCAGAAGCCGCCACCCCCCATTCCTGCGCTATAGGGTTCCACCACCGCGAGTGCAGCGGCTACGGCAATGGCTGCATCGAATGCGTTTCCGCCCTGTTCCAGAACCGCCTGCCCTGCTTGGGTTGCGGAAGGGTGGGCACTACTGATCGCGTAACCTGAGGGCGTGATTGACGCGCTGTTTTCAGCAATCTCTGGTTGCGTGCAAGCGCCCAGAACGAACAGCAGTAAAACGCCGCCTAGCCATTTTTCGGTGCGTGCAGAGCGTAACTGTGCAAATCGCAAAAACGATGCAAGACGCGCCCCGTTAGAACGCGGTGGGTGGGTGGGCATGAATGAGTTCCCTACTGTGTGCTGCGGCCGTGTTTTTTGTCGAGCGCTAGCGCAATGGACGGTGGCACAAAAGGCCGGATATCGCCGTTAAAAAATGAAATCTCGCGCACAAGGCTCGAAGAAATATAGGAATTATGTTCCGATGGTGTAAGAAAAACGGTTTCGATATTCTTATCGATCGCGCGGTTCATGTTGGCAAGCTGGAATTCGTATTCGAAATCTGAAACTGCCCGCAAACCACGTAACAGCACGTTTGCGCCCTTTTGTTGGCAGAAAATTGCGAGCAACGTGTTGAACCCCGCAACTTCTACGTTAGGCAGGTGAGACACAACGCCCTCTACTAGCTGCACTCGTTCCTCCAGCGAAAATAACGGGCCTTTTTTTCGGCTATCTGCAACGGCAACGATGATGTGATCAAACAAGCGAGATGCGCGTTCGATCAAGTCAAGATGACCGTTAGTGAGCGGATCAAAAGTGCCGGGATAGAGAACTCTGGTTGCCATGAATACCTGCCATGATTACGAAGTTTTTTGTTCGAGGGATACATTCGTACGGTTGTGAGCCGTTGGCAAGTAATGGTACTGAAAACCTGGCACAAATGCATGTGCCAGGCGTAGGTTTTCTGGGTAGGTCTTTTGTGTGTGGCGTGATGCTTAGGGTTTGGTTGCTCCTTTTGCGGTCACTTTTTCTTGGCGGCAGGTTTCTTGGCAGCTGTTGCTGTTGCGCTGACTGAAGTTTTATTCGCAAGCTTGGCTACGGTTTTTGGTTTGCTTGCTTTTGCCTTACTTGTGGCGCCTTTAGCCTTTGCGGGCTTCTTGGTAGAAGGCTTCTTCGCAGCAGGTTGTGCCTTAGTAAGTTTGGCTGCCGATGGCTTGGCAGAAGACACTTTTGTGGATTTCGCGGGTTTTTTCGCTGCTGATGCGTTTGCTTTTGCTTTTGCCGCTTTCCCTTTTGTAACCTTTGCTTGCGTGGCAACGGCTTTTACAGACGTAGCTTTGCTGGCAGTTTTCTTTGCGGCGACTTTGCGCGCTGCGGGCTTAGCAGCGGCTTTTTTTGCAGGTGCACTTACCTTTGGCGCGCCTGATTTTTGAGGCGCTGCCTTGCTTGAAACCAATCTCAACTTTGCGGGGCTTCGAGCCGTGCTGCCGCCAAGGGATTTTTGGTGCAGTGCCAACGAGCCGAGCATTTTTACGCGTACGGGAGAGCTTTTATCAAGCTTGTTCCATTCGCAAATCTTTTCCACTGCGAGCGTAAAAGCCTGCTCGAAGCCATGCTTGTCGATGGATACGTTGCTGAAAAAAGGTTTGTTTCGGTTGGGTACTTTGATGCGCAGTGTAATTTCGTTGCTTGGTCTGCGACCGTCTCGGTGTCTTGTGACGACGCGCAGGCCAACGATGGTGCCATCTTCATGAAAGTATCGATCCCCGCTAAGCTCTTGTTCTTGCAGGTAGGCTTTTTGCTGTTCCAATAGTTGACGGTCAATTTTTTCCGCTTCTTTCAGCGCGGCTTTGAGGCTTTTCTTAATTGGAACATAGATTTGAGTTTCTTCTTTGTTCCAAGCACGAGTAACGCGAACATATTTGTCGTTGAATACTGTAACGCCCATAATGTACTCACTAGTTTTGTAACGTAGAATTTGAGAGGCAGACCAAGGTAAGGATAGCTAATTTTTTGAGATTGCAATGCGCGCGCTGTGGGCAATTGGGCCTGTCGGTGCCGTGGTTTTTAGAAACGCGCAGCATGCGTGGCGTAGTTTTGAGGCGCAAGTGATTGAACTATAATGAACAACCGATCAGCGTTTGCGGCTGGCGGCGGTTCTTGGCGTGAGCATCTTGTAATTAGTATTTTTTGTAAGCGTGATGCGTGTCACAAAACGCTTTGGGTGCGTGGCCCTTAGGTAAGATACGACAGTTTTATGCCCTACAGTTGAAGTGTTGCAGTTAGTGTATTGATTTTTTTGGCATCCGACTTTTAACCGGCCGGTGTGAACAAGTTTGGATGGGTCTTTTGCAGGCTGCGAATCATCAGCAGGCTCAAGCCCCAGATCGGTTTGTCTTGGTAGTAATAACAGGGAAGGTTGAGTGTAAAGTGGCCAATCGCCCACGGGAACTGGGTTGCGGGTTGGGAAAATATCTGGGAGGGAATCCATAGCCCAGAGCGCGCCTCATGGTTGATCCGCAACGGCGGCGCATAGGGCAGCTCAAATAGAAACGGCGTTACGATTTGAGGGCGCCAAGATTGATGGCTGCGGGTAATGAGTTCCGACAGTGTGCTGACTCGGGTTGCAATTGGCGCAGGGTCAATTCCAACCTCTTCATCCGCTTCACGGCAGGCAGTGTGAAGGAGGTCGCTATCTTCGTCAGATTGCCGCCCTCCTGGGAACGCCATCTGCCCCGACCAAGGATCTCCCTTGCGCTTTGCGCGTTGTATCATCAGCAAATGCGGTATTCCGTTCACGTTGCTAGACATGATGGAAACCGCAGATCGGTTGCAGAATTGGCCCAAGGGAATTTTGCGGGGCGAGGTGGCCATAAGGTGCTCGATTACTTCAAAAAGAATCCAAACAGCAATTTATGAATACGGCGATCCCAAGGTGGGAACATAAAACGTGTGGCGTTGAACTTGCCTTTTTCTACCACGCCCTTGGCCTTGCTGAAGGTAAGAAAGCCTTCACGCCCGTGATAATGGCCCATGCCAGAAGCGCCGGCTCCACCAAACGGAAGATCGTCTGCTGCGACATGGCTTAAGGTATCGTTGATACACATGCCGCCTGAATGGGTATGTTCGGTAACGTGGCGGCTGCGCTCAGCGTTAAAATCAAAATAATACAGTGCGAGCGGGCGTGGGCGTTCGTTGATATAAGCAATCGCGTCCTCCAATGTATCGTAGGGTTTGACGATCAGCAGCGGGCCGAAGATTTCGTCCTGTTCGATCTGCATTTCAGGAGTGCTGTCTAGCACTAACGTAAATGGGATTTTGCGCGTTCCAGTGAGATCTTCGCTCTTAGGGTTGATGGGAATGATTTTCGCGCCTTTTTCTTTTGCGTTTTGCAGGTAGCCTTGTAGGCGATTGAATTGGCGGTCATTTACGATGCTGGTGAAGTCGTTATTGTCGCGGATTGTGGGGTACCAAGTGCTTGCCACTTGGGAGAAGCTCGTCACGAACTCGTCCACGCGCTGCCGTGGCACCATTACATAATCGGGCGCTACGCAGGTTTGACCTGCATTTAGGCATTTGCCGAAGGCGATGCGTTCTGCGGCCTCTTGCATAGGAAAAGATTCGTGGATAATGGCAGGTGATTTTCCGCCAAGCTCCAACGTTACCGGAGTGAGATTGTCGGCAGCGGCGCGCATTACGTGCTTACCAACGGCGGTCGAGCCGGTGAACAGCAAGTGGTCGAAGGGTAATTTAGAGAATGCTACGCCTACGTCGGCCTCGCCAGTGATCACAGCGACATGATCTTCAGGATAGATTTCCTGGATCATGGTCTTGAACGCATCGGCAGTAGCTGGTGTGTATTCAGACATTTTAATCATTGCGCGGTTACCGGCAGAAAGTGCCGACAGCAAAGGGCCTAGCGCAAGGAATAGAGGGTAGTTCCACGGTACGATGATCCCTACCACACCGACAGGCTGGTATACGACGCGCACTTTTGCGGGGGCAAGCAGAAGCCCTGCGCTGCGTTTCTCGGTGCGCATCCATTTACGAACGTTGCGCGCGTGGTATTTGATTGCCTCCATTGTGGTGAGCATTTCGGCAAATTTGGTTTCTGATGCGCAGCGGTTGCCGAAGTCTTGGCTCACTGCCGCAATCAGGCGATCCATGTGCTTAAGCAGGGCGGGGCGCAGGCGTTGAATGTGCTCAATGCGTTCTGCTGCATCAGGCATCGGATGGGCGTGAAAAGCGCGGCGCTGGTTTTCGAAGATCTGTTGGAGCTGGGTGGTCTGACGGGTTGGCATGTGGTCGGCGAGTACCGATACCTTCGTAGTCATGATGTTGTCCTCGGCGGGGTCATGGTATGCAAACTGATTGGGTCGAGCTCGGCTGGATGGGCGAGATTAATGGGGTGAGTGCAGCGCAGTTGGCTGGGTACAGCTAAAGCGTTGGATTCCCGAGTATCAAAGGTTTTGCAGGTATACGTCAACTGCCTGTGCATACAGACAGCTGACGGTGCATCCAATCAGAGTACACTTTCGGGGCGGGCGTGGGAATGGGAGGGATGTTAAGGGATCTGGAGTACAGCCTTCACTCCCGTGGCTGAAGGGGCTGTTGTTACATAGCCGATTACGTTGGGATTTTTTTCGACAAGCTCTAGCATGGTCGCTTGGCCATCGACTTCTTTCGGTGGTTGCCCGCTGCCCGTGAATACTTGGCGTGCCCAGTAGGAATTCACTTGCGCGGTAGACTTTCCAGTCACCTTTTTGTAGAACTCATCGCGCTCTGGGCCTTTCTTAAGATCAAGAGGTACAGCCTGCGCGCCGTTTGGAAAGTTGTGCATCTTCCCTAAGAAAATTTTCTCGGCATGATCTTTGGAAAGTTCGGTAATCCCGCTTTGCGCGCTGACGATTACAAACACCTCTGCATTTGCAGCAGAAGGGCTGGCGAATTGGAGAGCTGGGCATAGTAAGGCGAAGGATAAGATCGGTAGTTTCATAGCAGAGCCCTCAGAAAATATAATCAACGGAAGCGCTGATAACAGAGATATTGCGTTTCTTTGCTATGAACCCTGGTGTCGCGTTGGTAAATATACCCTGCGAGCGTTCAGGTTTGCGGATGTAGTCTCCTTGTGCCTTCAGCGCAACATTGGGCAGCGCGTCCCAACGCACGCCCGCGGTAATCGTGTTTTCGTTGACGCTTTTCATAAAGCCAGAAGCGAATGCGTTCACGGTGAGCGCAGGAATAAGTAATGAGGGATCTACACTGGCAACATCAATGGCGGGCAAGTGGTAGTTTTCCGTCACACGCAGTTTGGAGTAAGAAATATAGGGAGTGAACTCTTCAATGCGGTATCCTGCCATAAAATACCAAGAGTCAAGATCTTGGTAGACGTTGCTATCGGCTTTCGAAATTACGTACTCCGCTTGGACTAAATACTGGTCGCGGTCAAATGCGTAGCCAAACGTTAGAAAACTTGCATCGACTTTGTCCGTCTTTAAATGATTCCGAAGCGCTCCCGCTTGGGAAACTTGGCCGTTGGATAACGCATCTAGCGCGTTATCCATCAACGTATACACATCAACATCTGCGTTGATCTTAAATTTTGCGCACGCTGCACGAAAAGTATTGTCACTGATTTCTGCAGCGATCGTTGCCAAGGCCAGATCAAACTCGAACTTGTAAGTGCTGGTGCTGCTTAGACCGTCAGCGTTTGTCGTCACTGACTGCACATCCATTTTGCGCTTGCCGCCAAGCAGCTTTGCTGTCAGCGTTGCGTCTCCAATAGGTGCTTGATAACCAAGGTCAAGGCCGTCAAGATAGGTGAGTGAGTTTACATAATAGACTTCTTGCGGCGCTCGCAGTTGCGTCAGAGAGTAGCCAACGTTTTGATACTCAGAATTCATCAGCATGGGAGTCTGGACACGCCCAACCCGCGCATAGAACCCCGGGGCAATCTGATAACGCAGGTTTAACCACTCAAAATCAACGCTGGAGGTCGTATCTTCGCGTTGGCGTGCAAGTACTTGTACCGTAGACGTAAGCCCTTTTGCCAATGTCGCGTCTGCCTGTACCGCAAATTTGCTGTCTGTAATGGTGCTGTAGTTATCTGAGCGGGCGGTACCGGTGCGCTGATCTTGGGCCGTTCGGAAATCTGCTTGATCGCTGTTGCTGTGCGCGATCCCCACAGTCCCAAAGCCAGAAAAGCGAACGGGGCCATCGTCGGCTTGGGCCGGTGTGACGAGTGCAATAAGGCTGGCCCCCACGATGAATGCGTGTGATAGCGCGCCCTCGAACTTTGGGATGCGCTTAGCGGTTTTTGTTTTCATGAAACCCCTTTATTTTTATCAATAATGCAGAAAGGATGAACGCGTATTGCCACTCGGCTTACGCTGCCGCTCCTCGTTCTCGTTGCAGTATTCTGATCGGGTGTTTAGGCGCAACAGCCGGTAAAACGCAGAGACTGCTCCCCCTTTGATGCTAGCAAAACTCGATCGTTATGCAATTTTCCGGCGCTGCTTGCGTCTTCCATGCCCCTAGCTTAGGAGGTTGAGATGTGAGGGCACGCGTGAGGCGCATCATCGTGCATGAGCGCACCATTTCGGAGCTTTCCTGATGTTGTGATCTTCTCTTTGAGAATCTGAAACCATAGATATTCGTGCTTACCTATGTCGCAAGCTCATGATTCTGAAGTTTTTTTGGATTACAAAAGAATCTGGCACAAGCATTGCTCTGTCCCTAGCAGACACGAAACAGTCGCTATCGGAGGAGTAATGAATAAGTTAAATCTAGTCGTGATCGGCAACGGCATGGTTGGTCACCACTTTCTGGAGCAACTGCACGAAGCCGGGCTGACTGCGCAGTTCAACGTGACCGTTATCGGCGAAGAACGCCACATCGCTTATGACCGCGTTCATCTTTCTGAATATTTTCAAGGCAAGGGTGCTGCTGAACTGGCGCTCGGAACGGCGGAGCAATACGCCACTTGGGGCTACCGTTTGCTGCTGGGCGTAAAGGCCACGGCCATTGATCCTGAAAGCCACACAGTCAGCCTCGCGGATGGCAGTAGGTTGCCTTGGGATAAGCTGGTGCTGGCTACCGGCTCATTCCCGTTTGTTCCGCCAATCCCAGGTAAAGATCGCCCCGGCTGTCTGGTGTATCGCACGCTGGAGGATCTTGATGCGATTCGTGAGGCCGCTGCCAGCGCCAATACGGGCGTTGTGGTCGGGGGTGGCCTGTTGGGACTGGAGGCTGCCAACGCCCTGCGCGGGCTGAACCTTGACACTGCGGTCGTCGAATTTGCACCCCGCCTGATGCCCGCCCAGGTCGATAACGAAGGTGGTGAGCTGCTGCGCGAAAAAATCCAAGCGCTGGGCGTACAGGTGCTTACCGGTCGCGCTACCCAGCATATCGAAGATGGCGAAAACGCCAACCACCGGATGGTGTTCCAAGACGGCAAAATGCTGGAAACCGACCTAATCGTGTTTTCGGCAGGTATCCGCCCCCGCGATGAACTGGCCCGCGCCTGCGGCCTGACGCTTTGCGAACGCGGCGGCGTCGATGTTGATGATTTCTGCCGTACCAGCCATCCGGATATTCTTGCCATCGGTGAAGTGGCCGCATGGAGAAACTGCGTATTCGGTCTGGTTGCGCCGGGTTATCAGATGGCAAAAGTTGCGGTGTCCACCTTGGGTGGTGGTGACAAGCGTTTCACGGGAGCCGATATGAGCACCAAGCTCAAGTTGTTGGGCGTGGATGTAGGCGCGATCGGTGATGCCCAAGCGACCCAGAACGCAGGCGCGAAGGTCTACCGTTATCTTGATCAGATCAAACAACACTACCGCAAGATGGTGGTTTCTGCCGATGGCCGTCGTTTGCTCGGCGCGATGTTGGTGGGGGATAACAGCACCTATGACACGCTCATGCAATACTACCGCAACCGCATGGATCTGCCGGAGCAGGCCGAAAGCCTGATCCTGCCCGCCAGCGCCGGCAAGGCGCCAGCGCTTGGCATGGATGCGTTGCCCGACAGCGCCATCATCTGCTCCTGCCATAACGTCAGCAAGGGCGACATCGTCGGCTGCATCCAAGGCGGCTGCAGTTCACTGGCCGAAGTGAAGGATAAGACTCGTGCGGCCACCGGCTGCGGTGGCTGTGCAAGCCAGCTCAAGAGCCTAGTGGATCATCAGATGGCGGCGATGGGAATGGCCGTCAGTACCGCGATCTGTGAGCACTTCAACCACACCCGTCAGGAACTGGAGCATATCATCCGAGCAGAGGGAATCCGCAGCTTCAGCGAGCTGCGCGACCGCCACGGCAAAGGCTTGGGCTGCGACATCTGTAAGCCCACGGTTGGCAATATCCTTGCGTCGGCATGGAATGGCTATGTGCTCGACGAGGGCCGCGCCGCCCTGCAGGATACCAACGATGCCTTCCTTGCCAACATGCAGAAGGATGGTACGTTCTCGGTGGTGCCGCGCATCGCCGGCGGTGAAATCACGCCAGACAAGCTAATCGTGATTGGTGAAGTGGCACGCGACTTCGGCCTGTACACCAAACTCACCGGCGGCCAGCGGATTGACCTGTTCGGCGCCCGTCTGAACCAGTTGCCCGCCATCTGGAAGCGACTGACCGATGCAGGCTTTGAGACCGGTCAGGCCTACGGAAAATCGGTGCGTACCGTAAAAAGCTGCGTCGGTAGTACATGGTGCCGTTATGGCGTGGGAGATAGCGTCAAACTCGCGATTGATCTGGAAAACCGCTACAAGGGCATCCGCTCGCCACACAAGCTGAAGTTTGCTGTAAGTGGCTGTACGCGCGAATGCGCCGAAGCACAATCCAAGGATTTTGGCGTGATCGCCACAGAAAAGGGTTGGAACCTGTACGTAGCCGGTAACGGTGGCATGCGTCCACGGCATGCGGATCTATTCGCTCAGGACTTGGACACCGAAACCTTAATACGCACAATTGACCGGCTGATGATTTTCTACATCCGTACCGCTGACCGCCTGCAACGCACAGCGCGCTGGTTGGAAAACCTAGAGGGCGGCCTTGAGTACCTGCGCAAGGTGATCCTGAACGATTCTCTGGGCATCAACGCGGATCTTGACCGGCAGATGGAGCAATTAGTGGCCAGCTTCCATTGTGAGTGGCAAGCTACTCTGGAAAATCCGGAAAGCCTCAAACGCTTCCGTCAGACCATTAACGACGACGGTGATGACCCGGAAATCCTGTTCGTGCCAGAGCGCGGCCAGATTCGCCCAGCCAGTGAAAGTGAGCGGGCAGGGCGCATTCCGCTGGTAGCACTCTAACGCCAAACCTCACTGCCATAAGAAACCATCAACCGAAAACCGAAGCCGGCAGCACATGCCGGCAACCCTTATCAAAAATGTAAGTGGACAGGATCATGAGTGAACATAGCAGCTGGATCAGTGTAGGTAAGCGCGGTGACTTAGTGCCAGGCGCGGGCGTTGGAGCTCGCGTCGGTCAACAGCAGATAGCGATTTTCTGGCTGGAAGAATCTCCAGAACAGCTTTACGCAACCGCCAATCTGTGCCCCTTCGCGGGCGTCAATATCATTGCCCGCGGCATCGTTGGCGATATTGGCGGTGAACCGGTAGTCGCCAGCCCGCTGCACAAGGAGCATTTTTCACTGCTCGATGGGCGCTGCTTCGAGCATCCGGAAGTGTCGCTTCCGATTTGGCAGGCTCGATTGCAGGGCGATGATCTGCAAGTCCGCGAGCCAGAAATCATGCAACTTCTGGTAAGTTGAACAGCTTGAGTACAGCTTTCCTGTGGTAGGATTCGCGCAAATTGAAGCTGAATGCCATATGCTCTGTTAGTACGGGAACGAAGATCTGCTCCAAATGACGCAAGTTCTCTGTCTTGGAGTCAAGCTGCTTGATGTAGCGGGCAACCGCCATATGTTGTTAGTTGTTAGTTGTTAATAGGCATACAGATATCAGATTTTTCGGAATGTACATAAAACAGATGAGCAATGGTCAGGTGACACATCCATGATTGATATTCTCAAGAGCAGGCTGGACGTCCTTCCCTCGAAACTTACCATCGAAGGTGGTCAAAAGGTCAGCGGCAAAGTTCGCGTAAGTGGTGCAAAAAACGCTGCTACGCGGATACTGGCAGCTTCAATGCTCACCACAGAAACTGTAACACTCACGAACTTCCCCACCCAAATCGTGGACGCCATGCACAAGATGCGGTTCATTCGTTCGCTGGGTGTCGACATTGACATCAACCACGAAGCAGAAGCGATTGAAATCAATGCAGAGGAAGTCAGCAAAGACGTCGTAGAAAGCTATAATGTTCCCATCCGCACCACCTATCTGCTTGCCGCAGGGCAAATCGCTCGCAACGGCATCGCACGAATCCCGTACCCCGGCGGCTGCAAGATTGGCAGCCGTGGCTATGATCTGCACATCATGGTATGGGAAAAACTCGGCTGCACAGTAGAAGAAATGCCCGATTATATTGAGATCAGGGGCAAGTTTGCGGGTACCGCCATCGACTTTCCTATCTCCACCATTGGTGGAACGGAAAACGCACTGCTCTGCACTGCTGTAGCCAGCGGTCAGTCCGAGATCCGTAACGCCTATATCAGCCCTGAAGTCCAGAATCTGATCGAATTTCTACGCCGCATGGGCGCAGATATTGAGGTTTTCGGCAACAGTCTGGTGCGAGTGCGTGGTATGGGCGGGCTATTGCACGGTGCGCGCATGGCCATCATGCCGGATCGCATTGAGGCTCTAACGTGGATTTCGCTCGCCATTCTGACCGGTGGAACGCTGCAGATCGACGACGTGCCCTTTGGCGATATGGAGATTCCGCTGATTCACTTGCAGGAAGCCGGCATTGACTTGTTCCGCAATAATACCAGCGTCTTGGTGAGCCCCAGCTGCCTGACGTCAGGCCACGTTCAGCCGTTTGAACTGGCATGTGGGACACACCCCGGCGTCATTTCTGATATGCAACCGTTCTACGTCATGCTCGGCCTTGCTGCGCAGGGCGTTTCCCGCGTCTATGACTACCGCTACCCACAGCGCATCGGCTATGTGTCTGAGCTGCAGAAGTTTGCCCCAGAAGCCTTCGAAGCGGAATCAGGAAAAATCACCATTCGCGGTATCACCCAGTTGCGTGCAGCCGAAGCAAACTCGACCGATCTTCGCGGCAGCATGGCAATGATCATGGCAGGCATCTTGGCGCAAGGCACCTCGACGATACACGGCGTAGAAATGGCGTTGCGCGGATACAACGATCTGCTTGGCAAACTTCGGCAAACAGGTATTTCCATCCATGCCGGCTGAGCATACAGATCTTGACTGGGCATCCGTTACCCAAGCACTGTTGGATCTTGGGATAGGCAAGCTGTACGAGAATGCCGATTTGCGCCAATGCAGTCGTTGGCGTATCGGGGGGCGCGCTTCTTTGTTAGTGGAACCCTCCAGCATTGATGCGCTCGCCAGCCTGAAGCAATTTCTTTGTGCCAAGCAGATTCCTCATCTCGTGATCGGTGATGGCGCAAATCTGCTGTTTGATGATGCAGGCGTTGAGGGCGTGGTGATCCGCCTCGGCAAATCGTTATCAGGGATACGCGTTGATGGTGATCTGTTGTCCGTAGACGCGGGCGTGTGGGTTCCGAGGCTCGCGCATGCCTCATTGCTCGCCGGCTTGACCGGCCTTGAACACATTGTGGGAATACCCGGAACCGTGGGCGGGCTCGTTTGCATGAACGGCGGGAGCCAACGCAGAGGCATTGGCGACAATGTTGTTGATGTGACTGCCGTTGACGGCAATGGTGACGTCATTCGTCTCGATGCCAGCGAGTGTGGGTTCGCTTATCGTACCTCCCGATTCCAGTCAGGGCTGACTGTAGCCGCCTGTACCCTTCGCCTCCAGCCGGGCGACAAAAAGGCTATCCGGCGGGAGATGCTGGAAATTCTGCATTCTCGGCGCACACGATTTCCTCTAAAACTCCCCAACTGCGGTTCAGTATTCGTCAGTAACCCAGCCATGTACGATCTCGTGGGCCCTCCAGGCAAAGCAATCGAGCTCGTTGGGTTAAAAGGCGTGCGACGTGGTGGAGCGAGAGTTTCTCCGCAACATGCAAACTTCATTGTCAACGAAGGCAATGCCAGCTCAACGGATGTTCTGACGCTAATCGCCGATATTCGGAGTGAAGTCCATAAGCAAACCGGATACTGGATGGAGTCAGAAGTCCGTTATGTGGCTCCCAACTGCAGCATTTTCCCTGCTCATTGCGCAAAAGAGATGACATGAGACATACAAAACTCCCATTGCTTCTTTTTCTTCGAGGCTTATCCTTTCGCACATCTTTCTATCCGCATCAAGAGGTATGTCGATGAGCAGTCGTGCGGTCGTACAAGGACAAGAGCAAAGACAGGGAGACAGTGTTCATGCTGCCGATGCGAACAGCGCGAGCCTGACCCGCAACGCAATTCTTACCAGCAACGGTTGGCGAGCCGCAGGTGTTCGGCGAGGCAGCAGCCTGTTGAACCGCTTGGCTGCAAGCGACGGACAAGCGGGAAAAACTGCGCGCTTCATTCGTCACGCGTGGGAACGGCGCGTACATAAAGAACGATTCATTGATGCAGGCAAGACGCCGTACCAGCGGATTGCGGGCGACGATATCATGGAAGTGCGCTATTACCCGCCGCAGGATTCCGGTGCGTTCCAAATTGATCACGATGAAGTCGTGCCCGTGCAGGCCCGCCATCGAGTGCCGGTACTGCTAGTGCCGCCGCTCGGCGTTTATGGCTGGGTGTACGATCTTATGGCAGAGCGTAGTTGGGTGCGCTTCCTCAATGCGCTCGGCTTTGACGTGTACCTAGTAGACTGGGGCGCGCCGCAGCGCGCCCAAGCAAGCGACCTGACCTTAGAAAACTACGTCAATCGCTGGATGGTGCAAGCGGTGGGTGCGGTTCAGGAGCACAGTGGCGAAAAGGAAATCTCATTAGTAGGTTACTGCATGGGAGGCTTGCTCTGCTTGCTCTACACAGCAGCGCATGGTGACGGCCAAGTAAAGAACCTGGTGACCATCGCAAGCCCAATCGACTTTCACGCAAATCCGGGCGGTGGAAAGGTTTTGCAGATCGTCAATTCAGGTGCGAACAAACTGGGCATCAAAAAGGTAGCACGCGCAACTCGGCGTGTTGCCCCAGAAAATTTTCACGTGTCGGGCGAGATCCTTTCCGTGCTGTTTAAGCTTACCGACCCGTTTTCTTCGGTATTCAGCTACTTCGACCTTGTGCGCCATTTGAGTGACCGCGAGTATGTGAAATCGCATCTTACGATGTATGAGTGGTTCAACAACATGGTCGATTACCCCGGTGCGACGGTACAGCGACTAGTATTTGATTTTGGCTTTGGCAACGAGCTTGCTTCTGGGCAAGTGCGCCTAGGGGATCAGCTGGCCGATTTGCGAAAAATACGCAGCAACTACCTAGCGTTCGCGGGTTCTAGTGACCTGATCGTAGGGGTTGCAGCGGCGCACAAAGGTATGGAGCTACTGGGCTCTGAAGACAAGACCTTCCGCATTGTGCCGGGCGGTCATGCAGGCGTTTTCGCTGGTGGGCGGGCCAAGGCGCACACGTGGGCACAAACGGCCGAATGGCTTGCCGATCGTTCTGCCTAACAAGTGAGTGCAAGCCCAGCGCTGTAGCTTCACTCCGCGCCGCAAGTGCAAGGATTGACAATAGCGCCCAAGCCCCTGAAACAAGAAGCACTTACCGCAGGTGCTTCTTGACCTCAACAAGCGAGTTTAGAAGGATTGTGGTAACATTTAGCGATACCGACTTAAGGTGATGCGCTCCCATGAACCTGTTTAAAAAGCTTTCTACAGCAGAAACGCGCCGCCTTGCAGCCTTTCTTGAATCTGTGGCATCCCCGCAAGGCACGATGAGCCTGATGGAAGCCCGTGGATTCATCTTTGGCGTTTGCTGTGCACCTGTAGCGTCATTACCCTCGGAATGGATTCGCGAAATTTTTAATCAGGGCGAACCCAACCACGCAACTGACGAAGAAGCCGAGTTTATCACTGCGGCTCTTGTGCGGCTTTATAACCAGCAGATGATCGAGATTAATAGTGGCGCACCGGCGTTACCTGCACAGTGCAAGTACAGAGATCCCTGCGCCGAAAATTTTGAGCCTGGTGCTCCTCTACACGATTGGTGCCAAGGCTTCAACGAGGCGCATGTGTTCTATTTTGATGCTTGGGAAGCAGGCATTGGAAACGACGAAGAGGTCATGGCTGCAGTAGGATTTATGGTGTTAACCCTTGGCTTTTTTGACGACCGCGACGAGTCTCGCCATATGCTCGACGTTGCCTTTGAGGTGGATTTGCCGCTTCACGAAATGGCGCCCATCGTGCGCGCACAGATGCCGCAAGTGATGAAAGAGTATGCGCGCCTCGGTCGCAGCATGTACGATGATTTGCTGGAAGATGACGAACAAGATAGCGCCAAACAATCCTCCGCATCATCTGCTGGGAATAACATACTGGTTTTTCAGGCGCCGCATCATGTTGCGGATGCAGATGAGCGCCGCCACCAAGCAGAGGAGCTCGCACTGCAAGCGCATCAAGAGCCAGACTTAGAGAAGCGCGTGGCACTCGCTCGCAAAGCGCTTTTTGTTAGCGAAGAATGCCCGCGCGCTTTGCTGATCCTTGCAGCGGATGCCGCATCTAATTTAGACGAAGCCGTAGACTATTATCGCCGTGCAATGGAAGCTGCGCGAAGTTTGATCGGAGAAGAAGACTTCAACACGTTCTCGGAAGATCGTGTGTTTTGGGGGGCGATCGAAACTCGCCCTTACATGCTCGCTAAACTGGGATACGCAGACTCACTGTGGGCGCTTAAACGCCAGCAAGAAGCGATTAGTGAGTATGAAGACATGGTTCGCTTGAATCGTAACGACAATCAGGGTGTACGTTATATCCTAGCGATTCGCTATTTGGACGTTGGCGAACCGCAAAAAACTCAAGCGCTTTTGCGGGAATACGACGACTACAATGCGTGGTGGGCGTATACGAGCGCGCTTTGTGCGTTCATCCTAGAAGGTGATAGCAATGATGCGCGGGATCTTCTTTACAGCGCAATCCATGCGAACCCACATTTGATGTCGTTTTTTAACGGCCGACGCCGCCTGCCGCGCGAGCTTCCCGACTACTATAACCTTGGGAGCGTAGAAGAAGCTGTGATTTATACGCATGACGCCCGCGCAACGTGGCGTGCATACCCGGGTGCGGTAGGGTGGTTGGCAGAGGGGGTGGCTGAGAGCCACAGAAGATTTATTGAAAGCCTATCTAAAAACTCAAGTAGTGCGATCGGCAAAAAACTCGGTACGAAAAAGCCGAGCGCTAAAAAACCAGCCGCAATAAAAAATGCTGCGTCATCTAAAAACGCCTTGGCCACCCAAAAAGCTTCCGCCGACAAGAAAACTTCAGCCACCAAAAAAGCCTCAGCTACCAAAAAAGCTTCAGCCACTCAAAAAGCTTCCGCCGACAAAAAGGCTTCAGCCGCTAAAAAGGCTTCCGTAACGAAACAGGCGACCAGTAAGACTCGTGCTGCTAAAGAAGCAACAAGTGCCGTGAGTGCGGTGACCCAAAAGAGCTCGCCTGCGGGAGTTGGGCCAGAGAAACCTACAAGAAAAAAACGAACGTAATAGGTCGCCGTATCGCTCTCACATAATTGCAGCTCTCTAAACGCGTTGCGTAAGATTGTTAACGCGACCAGAGAGCTGCGAAGATTACGATTTATTGCTTGCCGTGTTACAGCCTTGCATCTACAGCATCCTTTGGCAGGATGTACTTTACGTCGTAGATGACGTGAGATTCTGCGCAAAGCTTCTTGATGCCTTCTGCACCCATTTCACGGAATTGTTTGTGGCCCACTGTGAGAATCACTGCGTCGTAACGCTTATCCTCAGGTAGGGATTCCAGTAGCGTGTATCCATATTCATGATGCGCTTCTTCGCGGTTGGCCCACGGATCAAAAATATCTATTTTGGCGTGGTATTCTTCGAGCTCGCGAACGATGTCGACGACACGAGTATTGCGCAAGTCTGGGCAATTCTCCTTAAACGTCAGGCCAAGAATGAGGATGTTTGCATCCACTACATGGATGCGCTTTCGCGTCATTAATTTAACAACCTGATCAGTAACATATTGGCCCATGTTGTCGTTGATGCGCCGCCCCGCCAAAATCACCTCTGGGTGATAGCCGATTTCCTGTGCTTTGTAAGTAAGGTAGTAGGGGTCTACCGAAATACAGTGTCCACCTACCAAGCCGGGGCGAAACGGTAAAAAATTCCACTTGCTGCCGGCCGCCTCTAACACTTCTAGCGTATCAATGCCCAGTTTCCCGAAGATAATTGCAAGTTCGTTGATCAAGGCAATGTTCAGGTCGCGCTGAGTGTTTTCGATTACCTTGGCCGCTTCCGCTACCTTGATGCTGCTTGCTCGGTGGGTGCCGGCCAATACGATGGTGCGATAGAGCGCGTCTACAAAATCCGCAATTTCTGGCGTCGAGCCAGAAGTGACTTTTACAATGCTGTGTACACGATGCTCTTTGTCGCCTGGATTGATGCGCTCAGGGCTATAGCCTGCAAAAAAATCCTGATTAAAGCGCAAGCCAGAGAGTTTTTCGATTACTGGAATGCAAACTTCTTCCGTAGCTCCAGGGTAAACGGTTGATTCGTAGACCACCACGTCACCATGCTTAATGACCTTGCCAAGAGTTTCGCTGGCTTTTATCAGCGGAGTAAGGTCGGGGCGCTTATGATCGTCGATCGGCGTTGGCACAGTAACGATAAAGACATTGCAGGCTCTTAAGTCATTGAGATCGTGGCTAAAGGAAAGTTGTGTTGCGCTTGCAAGTTCGTCCCCAGAAACTTCCAGCGTTGCATCAATTCCGGCGGCAAGATCGCGGATACGCGCCTGATTAACGTCAAAGCCAACAGTTTTGCGCTTGCTGCCAAAGGCGACAGCCAGCGGCAGCCCGACGTATCCAAGTCCAATGATGGCAACGCTGCTGTCGTTCAGGGATGGCATTGAGATTACTCCAGAATCTATTCAGAAAAGGGGGGCGCGATGATCCAAGTTGCGCGGTAGCGAAGTATCGCACAAAAAAACACTGGATAGCATAAATGGTAAAGCTGGCGTGTACAGTCATTGTTCATCCAGTTTCAAATACAATGCGCGCGGTTTTAGTTGGACTATCGTGTCTATAAAGCTACGTAAAGTATCAACCAAATATGTACAGTAAGTTTTCCATTCTCACGGCTCACCTCTAGTATAATCTGCCCCCATTTGATTCGTTGTCTAAACTGCTGCTTATCAAGCCATCGCTTCACTACTGATTGTTTACCGGGATGCTGGCGTGCCTCACGTTCGACTTTTTAACCATTACATTAATGGCCATCATTTACTCCTTGGCGTAATTGAATACGTACTGCTTGCGCTGGCCTTCCACTTGGGAACTTATTTGCGATTTTGGCTGGGAGATAACGAGGCGGGGATTCCTGCAGCGTCTGCCATCCTGCTGAATAGCCAGATATTTGCGCTTTGCATGATCGCGATGGGGGTTTATCCGGCCAAGCACCGCGAAGGTCTGTCCGGTATGGCGTTGCGCACGATGGTGAGCTTGTTTTTGCTGGGGTTTTTGGCGCTTTCTGCGGTGTTCTACATGGTTCCTGACTCGGCCTACTCAGTAGGGCGAGGAGTGCTCGTGATCGCGACGGTTGCGGCTTTCTTGCTGCTGCAGCCCGTGCGTATCGTATTTTTTCGCCTGTTTGGCACGAAGGCGAGTGTGCGTCGTGTTCTGGTGGTCGGTGCTGGGTACCACGCTGCAAAGCTGCTGAAAGAATTTGGGGCTCATGCCGATCTTGGGGTTGAGCTTTATGGGTTTGCTCGTGCAGATGGTGCGCCACTTGCGGTTCCTGAATCACGCGTGATTCCAATGCCGGCCAGCCTAAAGAAGTTCGTGCAGGAAAACGGAATCGAAACCGTGGTTGTGGCTTCTGATGAACGTCGTCGTAGCGATATTGCAGGTGCAGGCTTTCCATTAGAACAGCTTCTGGACTGTAAGCTTAGCGGTGTTACCGTGCTGGATTCGGTGGCTTTCATTGAACGAGAGTTTGGGAAGATTGAGCCGCGCAATATCAGCCCAGGCTGGTTTGTTTTTTCTGATGGGTTTTATCACAGCAGTGTGCGTGATTTCGTTCAGCGAGGCTTTGACTTGTTGGCAAGTTCGCTGCTGATTCTTGTGGCTTGGCCGCTGATGTTGTTCACGGCGATTGCCATCAAGATAGAGGAGGGGTTAAAAGCACCAATCCTCTATAGCCAAGAACGGGTAGGTCTCAACGGTAAGGTCTTTAAAGTACATAAATTTCGCTCCATGCGGGTCGATGCTGAAAAGTTTGGCGCAGTTTGGGCGCAGGAAAACGATCCAAGGGTGACGCGAGTGGGAAAATTTATCCGCAATGTGCGGATTGATGAGCTGCCGCAGGTGTTCAACGTGTTCACGGGGGAGATGAGCTTTGTAGGGCCACGTCCAGAGCGGCCGCAGTTTGTGGACGCGTTGAAGAAGACAATCCCGTTCTTTGACGAGCGCCACCGTGTCAAACCGGGAATCACTGGGTGGGCCCAGCTTTGCTACCCTTATGGGGCGTCAGAAGAAGATTCAGAGCAAAAGCTCAAGTACGATTTGTACTACGTTAAAAACCATAGCCTGCTATTAGACTTGGTCATTCTGATACAAACGGTCGAAGTGGTTTTGATTGGCAAGGGTGTGCGCTAATCGGCGGAGCCCACGAGTTATCTTGGTTTTGCTATCTAGGGTAGGAGTTTTGTTTTTGCGGGTATCTGGCCAACAATTTTTTCTTGCGTTGGCGGCCAATGTTCTCAAGAATGCCGTCTGTTGTTTTTGACAGACGTTTTCAAGACGAACTTTTTCGAAAACTAACTTTCTCAGAAAAAACTAACTTTCTCAGGAAAAAAGGAAAAGGAAAATGAAATCAAGGAGCGCCACGATGATTAAAGCAGCGGTAAGCCAAGTATTGTTCTTGCTGAGCGCACTGCTCATCGCAGGTTGCGCGGGCAATAGGCCCGTCAGTGCCCCGGTGCAAACGCAGGATTATAGCGAACAAACCTACCAGATTGGCGTAGGCGATCAACTGCAGATTTCTGTATGGCGAGAACCTGAACTCTCTGTTGCGGTGCCTGTGCGCCCAGATGGCAAGGTTTCGGTTCCGTTGGCAGGCGACGTTTTGGCAGCTGGTGAAACGGCAGAGTCTTTAGCGGCCAAGGTTGCGGAGAAGCTGGCCAATTTTGTTCGTCAGCCGCAAGTAACTGTCATCGTGAGCGACCCAGTCAGCCGTGACTTTCAGCAGCGTGTGCGTGCGACCGGTGCGCTGCAAACGCCCACTTCGGTGCCTTTCCGTAAAGGGATGACGGTGCTGGATCTGGTGCTTCTCTCTGGAGGAACAACGCCTTTTGCAGACGCCAATGGGACCCAGCTCTATCGGCAAACCAAAGATGGTGTTCGCGTCTACCCTATCCGGTTGGATGATATTCTTAAAAAGGGCCGGCTTACTACCAACTATCCATTGGCGCCATCGGATGTGGTAACGGTGCCGGAGCGTTCATTTTAGAGATGGTTGGTACTGTGCGTGCTTGGCGGATTCGCTAGAATTCGCTCGGTTCAAGCTGCGACTTGAGGTGTGTTCGGATGATATTTCAGATACTTCGCGCATTATTGCGTGAAATTATTCTGCACAAGACGTTGATTGCGATTGGTTTCGCTATAGTGAGCTTTGCGGTTCTGGCAGCGGGCTTCTTTTGGCCTAAGCAATACGAAGTAAAGGGCGTCTTGTACGCGGATGAGCAAAATATCATTAAACCATTGCTCCAGTCCCAGGCAGCGGTGACAAGTGTGGATCGTGCGCAGGCTGCGCGGGATTTGCTGCAAACGCGCCGCATGGCAGAAATTATTGCGAAGCGTTCCGGCTTGGTAGGGCCAGATGATTCGCCTGCTATTTTGGAGCGTACGGCGCGCTTACTGCAAGCCACTTTGGGGGTGGAAGGCTTTAGCCCGTCTGGTAGTGCGGTGACCTACGTACGGATTAGCTACACTAACCCGTCAAAAGACACCGCGTTCAAGGTGGTTAGCGCTGCTGTCGATGCTTTTATTCGGGAAACATCGGAATCGAAGCAGCGCGAAAGCCGGAACGCATATCAATTTATCAGCAGCCAAGTCAAAACGTATAAACAGCAGCTTGCCAATGCCGAAGACCGGCTCAAGGTGTTTAATGCCGATAACCGCGACGGGAATGAGCAGACGGTGGCAACATCGATCAGCATGCTGCAGTCCGAAATTCAAAAGCTTAAGCTCGATATCGACGATGCCCGTATTCGCAAAGCCAGTACGGAGAGCCAGCTCTCTCGTGAAAGCCAGTATTTGACCAAGCGTTTTAGTACAGATGTGTACCGCGACAAGCTTCGGGAAGCACAATCCAAGCTGGATTCTATGCTGCTTACCTACACGCCAACGCACCCAGACGTAGTGAATCTCAAACACCAGATTGAAGATTTTCGCCAAGCAATGGAGGAATCTGAAACCTCGCGTAGAGACGACCGATCATCCGCTGGCAATATCAATCCGCTCTATGAGCAGCTAAGGAAAACGCTTTCTACGGTCACCCTTGAGCTTGAATCCAAGCAAAAGCGGCTTACAGCCACTCAACAGTTGCTTGATCAAGAATACGATCGCTCACGCCGGATTGCGGGCCGTAAGGCAGAGCAGGCAGACCTTACCCGTGATTACGATGTTACGAAGAAAATGTACGAAAGCCTGCTGGAGAGCAAGGAGCGCGCACGTATCTCGATGACACTTGACGTTGAGGGCCAAGGAGTTACCTATCGAATTCAAGAGGCGCCGCTTTATCCGAGCGTTCCAAAAGGACTGCGCTTTTTGCATTTTGCTCTCGCAGGGCCCTTTCTTGGTCTGTTGGTTCCGATCGGCGCTTTGGTTGCTTATATCCAGTTAGACCCTCGGATACGCTATCAGAGCGTCCTTGAAGGGTTGTCCGTGCCTGTGCTGGCGGTGGTTCCGCACATGAATACTCCGTTTGCAAAGCGCATGTTGCGTAGTGATATGATTTTGCTCAGTTTGTTTATGACGGGCGCGATGATTGTTTATGCGATTATTTGTTTTGGCCGATGGTCGGGGTGGTTTGGATGAGCAAGTTTCAGGAATCCGGCGCACCGGACGAGGATTTTGGCGCAGCAAGTAGCCAAGGCAGCAGCCCAGGGCGCAGCGCCCACCAGATTCGCCACATGGCAGAGGTGCGCCTCCTAACGCCTGCCGAACTGGACGAGCGGCGCATCATTCACGCGTTTACATCCAATCGCGAGGCGCTTAACGCCTTTCGTGAGCTGCGCGTTCAATTGCTTCAGCGTGCTGGGCGCAGGAATTTCGTGGTGCTTATCACTACGGTCGCCCCTGAAGGAGGAGCGACATTCTCTGCGCTCAATCTGGCGGCATCTTTCGCGCTTGATAGTGCCAAGACGGCACTGATGGTCGATTGCAACTTTTACAGCCCCTCTGTAGAGAAGCTTCTGTTCGTTGAGCCAGAGCATGGCCTGACCGACTTTCTGGAAGACCATACTCTGGATGTCGATGATATTATCTACGCGTCAGGGATTCCACGTTTGCGCGTAATCCCTGTCGGACACCAGCGTGCGACGGGTACGGAATATTATTCGTCTACTCGTATGGAGATGTTTGTTCACGGCGTCAGGTTGCGGTACCCAGATCGCTACATCATTTTGGACGGGCCGCCGGTAGGCATGTATCCAGATTCACGGATTCTTGCCGACTTGGCGGATTATGTGGTTCTGATTGTTCCCTATGGAAAGGTCAACCAAGAACAGGTGCAGATGGCGATTGAAGCGCTGCCGGAAGGTAAATTGCTGGGCGTGGTATTTAATCACGGCTAAATTCAGATGCAGTGCAAGTAGCAATCGAAAAAGCTGCGCTGCTCCTTGAAGCGAGGCAAGCCATTCAGATCAGTCGTTTAACATCAGTCCTTTAATATCAGTTTTTTGAAACCAAGCGAACGGAAACCAAGCAAATGGACGCTACGCAAGCGGGAAACCAGCAAAGTAACAGTCAGGGGCAGCGGTTCAAAAAGAGAGTTGCTTATGCGGCAATTGGGCTTTGTGCGCCAGCGGTGTGTTTGCTCGCAAGCAATGCCCTCGCGATGGATTGGAATGCTCGATTTGGACTTGGTTCTGCCTATACAAGCAACAGCCTGCAGACGGCGAACGATGAGCAAAAAGACTATGCAGCGCAGTCTCAGCTTGGCTTCGATCTCGTGCAGAAGTCTACGTCGTTTGACCTCGGCGCCAACTATGACGTGGGTTGGACTACTTGGCAGGATGATACGCAGAGTGACGAGCTCGCGGTTAACGGTCAAGCTGCAGCGCATTGGTTTATTATACCTTCGTTGCTTACATGGGATTTCAATCAGCAGAATTCTCGCCAGAAAATGCAGTCGGCAAGGGTGGATACGAGCGATACGCGTGCGAACCAAAGCGTATTTAGCACTGGGCCTTCCAGCATCTTGCGTTTGAGCAGTCGTGATCATTTGAAGCTTTCAGCAGATGCAATGAGGGTTTCCACGTCTGGTAAAGAGACGAATGATTACGATAGCGATCGTCAGTTATATTCTGCGGCGCTGGTGCATTCTACGTCAGCGATTCAAACGTTAGGGGTGCAGGTCTCGCAACAGCGTGCAGAATATGATGTGGCGGGAGTGCCTGATACGGTGTTTTCTCAGGCGGCTTTGGAGTGGAATCGTCAATATCGCTTGGGCAGACTACAGGCTAGCCTTGGTAAAAACCGCTCTAAACGAGAGAGTGGCGCAGTTCACAACGGTAACTATTACCAGTTTTTCGTAGACTACAATGGCGTCGGACATGTTGTGTCTCTTGCCGGTATGAGAACCCAAACAGATTCGATGCTCGGTTTGTACTCACCGGGATTTGCAACTCCGCTACAGCCTGGCTCGGGAGCGAATGATTCGTTTTCCCCCAATGGCACGGTGAGCGAAACGATTGACGTGGTGGATGAACAACAAATCGATTTCAACTACTCGACGGTTCGCGTGTGTGAACGATGCAATTTTAGCGTAAGGGCAAGCTATAGCGATCAAGATTACTTAGTAGAGTTGCTCGATAAGCGCACTGCGAGTTTGCAAACGGGCCTAGAGTACCTGTTTTCCGAACGTTGGAAGACTCAGGTCACACTAAGTGGTGGCCGTGAGCGATACCCAGATATCAATGACCGAACGGATGATTATCGTAATCTCAATATCGCACTCAGCTATCAGACCACGCCAGAGCTTCTGCTAACTGCGCAGACAGGCTATACCGAGCGAGATAGCGATGATCCGCTGTTTGACTATAACGAGGCGACTGCGCTGTTCGGTTTCGTGTATCAGTTTGGTAACACCAAGAAAGCGCCGGTTTCGGGAGCAGCGGAGCCGCGCTAGTTTGAGTGTTGTGCTTCTACGCGAAGGAGATGTGCATTTTTTACGGACATTGCCCAAGCAGCTTGGCTAAGCTCGCTTGGGCAGCTTGAGTCGCGACATTGAAATGCGACAGCAAAGAGCGAGGCATCTTGGCGGCCCTGAAGGCGCGCCAACAATTGATCAATTCGTGCGCGAGCTGCACTTTCCGCTGTGCGCTCGCCGAGTTGGTACCAGCTAAAGATTCGGTAGCGAACGCTGCCAAAGCGCGCGCTGATTTCTGTGACCTGTAAACCTTGTGCGTGATCGCGTCGTTGTACGATCCACGCATCCTCGGCAACGAGTTGGTTGCCCCAGCCGAGCAATTTTTTCTTTTGCTGTTGTGATGTGTAGATCACGGCATGCACTGTCGCGATTCCGCCAAGGGTGCGGTAGCTTCGTTGGCGGATGATATCTGCACCTTGATAATCGGGCGCCCAGATAGGATTTTTGCGTCCGTTCGCTTCTGTGTTTGTTGGGATTGCGCGCGCTTCAGCGAGTACGTCAGGTAGCGAGAGTGTTACAACAGGTATGGCTTGTAGCGAGAAGCTGGCGGAGATGATTGGGCCAGGGAAAGACACAAGCAAAGTAAGTGGCGCGAGGAGCGCAAGTGGGTGTGGGCGAGCTGCCGACGCATTGCTACCCAGTTTTTCATCGCTAGGATCTGCGCTTCCTGCATTGCTGCCTGCCGAGGGCGCCTGTGTTGACTCAAGTTTCCGCAGAAAATAAAAATAGGGCACCATACTGCCAGCAAATACGAGCCACCCAAAAAATTCGTGATCATGGACGATGCTAGACTGCATGTTGCTTTGGTGAGCGATTAACGCAATCGCGAATACACGAACCCAGTTGGTGATCAGCCCAAGGGTTGCGCCGAGGACGAGTGCAGCAATCGTGCGAGCGATTGGAAGCTTCGCAAAATGTGCATAGAAGGCGGAAAGCGTAATACCGATCAGCAGATAGCTGAGCCCCGCGCAACCTTCTGCAACTTCTAGGACTCCTGCAGGCAATTCGATAAAGCGCTCGCTTATGAATGCGGGCACTTCCACCCAGTGCAGCATTGAGCCGGAAACCCAAACGGTCATATCTTGTAGCGCTGGCAGCAAAAAGTCCCATAATGGTATTACGGTGTACAGAATGGCGCAGGGAAACCATAGCGTACGCGCGGCTCCCCAGCCGTTGACGCTCGCGATCCACAAAAAAGGGATTGCCGGTAGGGTGAGCTGGCAGAAGATACCAATTTCAGAAAGATCTCCGATCAGCCAGAAAAGGCTGGACGCGAAAAGCAGTGCAAGCGCGACGCCGCTGAAAGAGTAGGTTTGCTTTAAGAATGCCTTGCGCTGTTGTAATGCTAAGCCGAGCGCGATGGCTAAGAGCAGCCAGCCATGCGAGTATGCTTCCCCGCGCGTGTTCCAGCGGCCGCCGAGGCTTGCCCACGTCGCCTGATAACAGAGCGCAATGGTGAGGATTCCAAGCCAAGTTGCGGCCCAGCGATGACGCGTGAAAATTTCGGTTATGTGCATGTCGATTGTTGGCTTATAGTACGCGCCAGCGAGACGCATTGCTCGCCCAAGCGAGGTAGATGGTACGCGCTAGCGATGGAAATCGTCCAAGCCAGCGATGAGTTGTTTGAGTTATTTGAGTTGTTATTGTAGCGCGCTCGCCCGCGCGCAGCGACCCAGCGTGCGTTTACTGTATTTCAGTGACGCGTTAAAGCCGCAAGTTTTATGGTTACGCAGGCAAGCAAAACCGGAAGTTCAGTGCACCTTTGCAACCAGCGGCCAACGTAGCGCCGTATTTCAGCTACGCTTTGAATCAGCAGTATCAAGCGAGGGAGTAAGCGCCATGCGCCACGCCATGACGATCGACGTCGAGGACTATTATCAGGTTTCCGCAATGGAAGCATCTGTTGCGCGCGACCAGTGGGAAAAAATGGAATCGCGGGTAGTGCGCAACACGCAAAAAATTCTCGCGCTATTTGCAGAGCACAATGTTCAAGCCACGTTTTTCGTGTTGGGCTGGGTTGCGGAACGTAATCCAGCTCTGGTCCGTGAAATTGTCGCGCAAAAGCATGAGCTGGCGAGCCATGGTTATAGCCATCGCTTGGTATACAACCAAACGCCTGAAGTGTTCCGCGAAGAGACTCTGCGCGGCAAGGCACTCTTAGAAGATATTACCGGAGTTCCCGTTCGTGGCTACCGTGCGGCTAGCTATTCAATCACCCCTCGTTCAAGTTGGGCGCTGGATACGCTGATTGAGGCTGGATTTGAATACGATTCCAGTATTTTTCCGGTGCGCCATGATCGTTACGGAATGCCAGGGACGCCTCAGGCGCCTTATCAATTGATCCGTCCTAATGGCGGAAAGATCGTTGAGTTTCCCTTGAGTGCGGCGCACCTGCTGGGCTACCGCTTGCCTGCTGCTGGCGGGGGATACTTTCGGCTTTACCCGTATTGGCTTACGCGACTACTGCTTACTAGTATTGAGCGTTGGCAGCGCATCCCGTTTATCTTTTACCTGCATCCGTGGGAGGTTGATCCCGACCAGCCACGGATCCCCGCTGGGAAGCTATCGACGTTCCGACACTACAACAACCTAGATGTATGCGAAGAGCGTTTGCGGCGCCTGCTAAAAGATTTTTCTTTTACAACCGTCGATGCGGTGTTACGCCAGCAGGGTTTTTGGGGCGCGAACCAAGTGCCTGAAGCGGTGATTGCATAGTATGTCGGATTTTAAAAAACGTAAGGCGGAGCTCGCCAAGCTTGGCGAGAGTCTGAGTGCAACGCAACTTCAGCAATTTCATGCGCAGATGGCTGAGCTGGGTGATTTTGAGCAACAGCTTGAAACGCTGGACATACAGGGGCGCGCGCTTTCACGAACAATTGGCGAAGAAAAGAAGCGTGGGCAAGATGTGAATGCGCTACTTGCCGAGAAGAAAGCGCTTTCCCAACAGATCAACGCCTTGGAAGCTCAGATTTCCTCGCTTGCAGAGCAGCTCTTACAAACTTTCAAGCCAGAAGAAGCTGGTGATGTGGCGCTTGATGAGGTGGCGGAAGAGCCTTCGTTGCCGCGCTATCGTTGGAAAGTGATGCAAGGTGTGGTGATTCGCAACTATAGCGAAGATATGCAGGCCGCATGGGATGCGTATGTCACCCAGAATCCTGCATCAAGTATCTATCACCTAAGTGCGTGGAAAACGGTAATTGAGACTGCCTTTGGACACGAAACCGCCTATTTGTATGCCGCAGACGCACAAGGAAATCTTTGCGGTGTACTGCCATTGGTGCGTTTGAAGAGCCCGTTATTTGGCGATTTTGTCGTTTCCATCCCCTATTTTAACTACGGAGGTGCGCTAGGTGAGCATGCCGAGGTTGAAAGCGCCTTGATGCTACAGGCGAGCCAGCGCTTTGCGGGAACAACCGTCGGACATATCGAGTGGCGCGATGTGGTTCGTCGTGCCAGCTACTCTGTGCGTGAAGATAAAGCGGCGATGATTTTGGCTTTGCCAGAAACAGAAGAAGTACTTTGGTCACAGCTAGGTACGAAATTGCGTGCTCAAATTAAAAAGCCGCAAAAAGAAGCTCCCATGTTGCTGATTGGTGGAGAGGAATACCTCGAAGATTTTTATGCCGTGTTTGCAACCAATATGCGAGATCTTGGTACACCTGTTTATGCAAAATCATTCTTTGCGATTATTCTCAGGCAGCTTGGCAAAAAAGCGCGATTGGTCGTAATTCGTCACCAAGGCAAGCCGGTTTCGGCGGCGTTTTTGCTGGGATTTCGTGGTCAGCTTGAAATTCCATGGGCGTCGACCGTGCGTGAGGCGAACTCTCTTAGCATGAATATGCTGCTTTATTGGGAAGTATTGCGTTTTGCGATCCGCGAAGGTTACCACCAGTTTGATTTTGGCCGTTCGACGCGCGACGCAGGTACGTATAAATTCAAGGCGCAGTGGGGTGCGCAGCCAAAACAATTGTATTGGCACTACTGGCTTCCAGAAGGCAAAGAACTACCGCGACTCAATCCAGACAATCCAAAATTCAAACTGGCGATTGCAATTTGGCAGCGCCTGCCGCTTTGGTTGACAAAACTGATCGGCCCGCCGGTGGTGAAGTATTTGCCCTAATGCTAATGCGTGCGGTGCAACGAAAAAGTCTTAGCCGCCTGCCTTCATCGCCTGTCTCAGTCGCCTTTAGTTGCCGCTGAAATAACGCTTGAGTTCATACCACGCCGGTCTAAGATCGTTCATGCGGTCTATCTCGTGCTTGGTGTGAAAAAAATCGGGCTTAAAAAAACGCAGTAGAACTAGAAGCTTGTGCAAAAATGAATAACGCCTCTCCTTCAGCGTAAGGTAAAGATTGTCGACATCGCCGAGCAGCCAGCGCAAACGAACGCCTGCTTTTATTTGAGCGGGAGTAACGGGTTGGCCGCTTGCCATTTGGTAGAGGGCATACGGAAAATTTGCGCCGGCATCAATCGCGAGTTGTAGTGATCCCCAGAAGCGCGTGTTGATTTCCATTAAATAAGGCGTGCCGTCGGGTGCAACCTTAAATTCTACCATCGCGACACCGTGCCACTTAGCATCGGTTAATAACGTCTCTGCTGCGTGCTGCAGTGCTGGATTGGGAAGTGCGCTTTCGCTCCAGACGCTAACGCCGCCGCTCGGTGGGCGCTCGCGCAGGCGCCGATGTGCAAAAAAGAATTGTGGTTGACCTTGATTGTATAGCGCAAACACCCCTTGGCCTTCCCCTTGAATAAAGCCTTGCACCATATAAGGATGCGTCTTAAACGGCTCTACGGCAATCCATCGACGATACTCGGATTCGTCGTGAACAATTTGCACCGCAGTTGCCAGCCAGCGATCACTCAGCCAAATGCGGGAACGGTAAGGCTTGAGCACTACAGGAAATTGAAGGCTTGGAAGTAGCGCTTGCGCCGCTTCTGGTGAGTCAAGGTAATGCGTTGGGGGGATGGCAATGCCAAGTTCGCTTGCGCGTTGGTGTAGGCGGATTTTGTCGGCCAAGGCATCAATCGTTGTGATATCGGCAAAAGGCAGGGTTACGTTTGGCCAGCGGTGACGGTGCCGCATCACAAGGTCGGTCGTGACCTCTGTCATTGGAAAAACCATCCTGACGCTATTTTGCTCCACCTCAGATTGGAACCAGTCCAAGAATTCCAAGGGCGTCTCGTAAGGATCGGGGTAAACCCGGTTTGCTAGGCTGTATTTAGAGCTGCCGGCAAGCGTTGGGCTTACGCAGTCGGCAGTTACTACACGGAGGTTTTGTTGGCCAAGTGCGCGGGTAACCGCAAGCGCACTGCGCTGTTCAGCATCAAGAACCAGAATGTCCGCCACGAGCACTAAGCCTCTGTGAGTCAAAAGATGCGGGTATTGTAGTGGCAAGTGGCGCCTGATGAAACGTTTGGTATTACCAACCGCTCGCTTCTACAGCCAATAGGCACGCACTTCTACAGCCAGCAAGCGCTCTACAGCCAGCAGGATAGTTTCGCCATGAAGCTGATTGCGTTGCTGCTGACATCGTTGTGTACACCCACTCGAAAGAGTTGATGAGGTGGGGTGTGTAAATCGTTAATGCCTCGCTTGGTTGTCACTGCCCCCAGATAGTGCTCTCGAACCTCTTGAACGGCGGCGGGTGAGTGGTCTCCATTTGGATAACAAAATAGGGACACTGGCCGACTGAGTTTTTGTTCTAACAGCGATTGGCTTGCGCATATTTCTGTATGGGCAAGTTCCGCGCTTAGCTCTTCGTTAAGGCGAATGTGGCGGCGGGTATGGCTGCCAAAGCGGATAATCCCGCTGGCCTGCATTTCGTGTACTTGCTCCCAGTTCAAAAGGGTGGTTGTTTCGGGGGGTGGAAGTTGCAAACGATTGGACAGGTCGTCAAGTTTTGTGTGGATGGCAAGATCGTCCCACTGTTTGCAGCGTGCGAAGATAAAGGCCAATTGCTTGCGAGACGGTGCTTTTCCGTGTTGGAAGTCGGCTCCAAGAACTGTATTTAGCCAAGCGTCGTCTTTTGGGAGCTGGGACGCGATGCGAAGTATCCGTGCAAGCCGCTCTGGCCAAAACATCTGCGGTGTTCCGATCCAGTCGCTTACTAAGAAAATGCTGGTTGGAAAGTTATGGGCTTTAAGCACGGGAAAAGCGTGCTGGTAGTTGTCTACCCAGCCATCGTCAAACGTGATTGCGACCGCACGCTTGGGGAGCGACTCGCCAGCGGCAGAGCGCGCAAGCCAGTCTTCAAGAAAGACGGGTTCTGCCCACTGTGAAAGTAGTTTTAGGTGCAGGTCCAATGTCTCTGGGGTGACCACCATGCCGGGCTCTGCGTCCTGCATCTCGGGGGCATCGGCTGGGAGGACGCGATGGTACATCAATACCCATAGTTTTGGCTCTTTGCTGGGCCAGCGATGAGGGCCAAAGTGGGCAGCAATGTATTCCAAACTGCGTTTGATGTGGCGCTTTACAAGAGGGTTTAAAGGCATTGGCTTGTTTGCAGGGCTCAATAAATGACATGGGCCGCCGAAGTGCTCTTGCGAGTTTACCTTCTTGCGGCCCATCAGGAGGATCTAGCATTCGTTAGAATGCTTGCAAAACGCTACGCTTTGCAAGAGCGCCGACTGCGTGCGACGGCGAACAAGCCGAGCAGGCCGATCATAAGCAGTGCTTGCGAATGAGGTTCTGGCACCTTGCGAAGTTCGTGTATTGAGCCTGAGAGGCCGCCGATCAAACCTTCTCCCAAGATGCCGCCCAATGCGAAGTCGCCACCAGAAAAGCCAGTGTCTCCGAACAGAAAGGAAAACTGCTGAACACTCGATGTGATTCCGCCGCTGTTCTTGATGTTGGGGCCTTCTACATGCCATGCAAAGCGATCGTTTCCGAGCGTAACTTGGTCGAAGATTCCAAATTTGCCGTCACGGTTGTCAAAGGAATAGTAAGCGCCTTGTGTCGAAATCCCATACGCCAGCGGAACGGGGCGGTGAGATCTGGCGGAGGGAGATGTTTCATCCGTGTCAATGATAAACCAGCCGGAAACACTGGTGTCACCATTGAATACGACGTTACCGTCTCCTTTGACGATTGCTTTGCTCGGATCGTTTGATAACTCACCGTAGCCGTAGTCTTCAAATCCAGTGAACGGTGAAAGACCGATTTTTTCGGTTGTACCGGTAAATGAGTACATTGTAGGTATTGCGAGTGCAGGGGACGACAGCACAAGTACCAGTAAGCTAAGAAGTATACGCATCCTCGGACGATCCTTATTCTTGGTAAGTGGTTCTATTTACAGACGAAGCATGCGAAAACGCAAGCAATCTGCATTCCATGTATTGTACGCTTTTGTTTTATAAAAGATTGTTGTGTTTTTTTTCTGAAGGCAGATGCCTTTTTGTAAAAAATGCCGACACTCAGTTGAAGCGCCTTTCTTCTTGTTGTGGTGAGCGTGTACCATGCGCTTCGTTTTACTGGCGAAAAGCCTCGCTACTATGAACGTGTACGCTTGGTGTTGCTGTGACGAACCCTGCTTTTAGCGCTTATAATTTGCCGCGAAGCGTTATTGATGTTGTTGCTGATTACGCGTGGCCTAGGGCGAGATTTCACCTGTAAGAATTCCTGCCCGTCATTGCAGTCTATTTGAGAGGACTCATGAAAACCGTTTTGCACATTATTGATACAACGGGGCCGGGCGGCGCTGAGACCGTTTTTGCGGAGCTTGCTACGGCGGCTGCGGAGTCGGGGCGTGGTTCTTTAGCATTGATTCGTGGGCCTGGCTGGGTGATGGATGAGCTGCAACGGCGCGGAATCGAAACGATAGTGCTTGATTGCAAAGGGTCTCTCAATATCCGGTTTTTGTTATCGCTGGTTTCACTTATTCGTAGGCGAAAAATTACCCTGATTCATTCGCACTTGTTGGGCTCGAATGTGTATGCAAGCCTTGCTGGCTGGTTAACACGGGTGCCGGTGATTTCGACGTTTCATGGCAGCGTGGATGTGCAGGGGCGGGAGCGCTTTCTCGCTGCAAAATTTGGAAGTATCAATCTTGGTAGCCGCGTGGTGGTGGCCGTGACGGAGCGTTTGAGTCGAGATTTAAGAGAGCGCACGCCCATTTCTGCTAAAAAGTTACAAGTGATTTATAACGGTATTGATACGGAAAGATTTTCTCTGCCGAAGAATCGTATCCTTAGGGAGCGCCTCGGCTTGCCTGATGGCGCGCTCTTAGTGGGGGCGCTCGGTAATATACGTGCCGCCAAGGATTACATGGTCGCAGTTCAAGCGATTGCGATATTGCGCCAGAGAGGGGTTGACGTTCACCTTGCAATTGCAGGCCAAGGCAGTGGCCCACTGAAGGATGAACTGGATGCTTTTTGCCTGAAGGAAGGAATTACTGATCGAATCCACTTGCTCGGTTTTGTGGATGATGCGCCGATGTTTTTGGCTGGAATCGACCTGTTTATGTTGAGTTCCAGTTCTGAGGGGCACCCTTTGGCGATTACGCAAGCAATGTCGATGGCGTTGCCCATTGCTGCTACGCTTTGTGGGGTAGAGGAGGTGCTGCAAGCGGGCGAGGATGCGCTCCTTGTAGAGCCTAAAAGCCCGGAAAAACTTGCAGACGCGCTACAGACGCTTGCGTTTGACAAAGGAGTGTGTGAACGATTGGGCGCACAGGCGCGCGAGTCGGTTCTCAAGCGCTATAGCCTGAAAACGATGAAGGCCGGCTATCTTGGCTTGTATCAAAAGCTTGAGAAGTAGTAGTGGGGCAAGGTGGAGTGAAAAGGGCGGAGCCTAGCGCGGTTTTTTGTTTTTTTTGGATAGAGGCGATGTGATTTTATGCCGAGCACGAAGGCGCTTTCGTATAACGGATTTGATTTGCTACGACTGTGTGCGGCGACCCAAGTTGCGTTTTGTCATTCGGTTGAGTTTATGTCGCCGAGCGATATGGGGCACTGGTGGATCAGGTTTTTAGAGTTGTTTCCAGGTGTGCCCATATTCTTTTTTGTGAGCGGGTTTTTGATTAGCCGCTCTTATGAAAAAAATAGCCGGTTAGCTGAATACGCAACAAACCGCGTTTTGCGCATCTATCCCGCACTGCTCCTTTGTCTTCTTGTAAACATCCTGCTGGTTGCCTATACGGGGTATTTTTCGAATGCTGGTGCGGGGCCTTGGGATGTGTTTTTGTTGTTTGTCGCGAAAGCGACGATTTTTCAGTTCTATAACCCAGATTTTATGCGTGGGTTCGGCGATGGCGTGCTTAACGGTAGTTTGTGGACGATCTGCGTAGAGCTTCAGTTTTATATCGTTGTCCCTATTTTTTATTGGGTGTTCCGTAAGGTTGCGGCACACAGGCAAACGTTCTTTTTGGTTGCAGCGATTGTTTTTTTTGTGGGTGTGAATCGTCTGCTGTACTGGCTGCAGCCGGAGTTTTCGCACACCGTTGCATGGAAGCTCTTTCGCGTATCGTTTGCGCCTTGGCTTTATATGTTTCTTACTGGGCTGCTGTTTCAGCGGCACTACTCGGTGATTCGTGACGCCTTGGACAAGGTGCCGGCGCTACCTGTGTTTTTGGTGTACGCCGGATATGCGTTTTTGATGCACCTGTATGGTTTTCGTATTGATAATGGGGTGGGGCCGCTAATCTACTTTCCACTTGCGATTTGCGTGTTTAGAGTGGCGTTCTCTGGGTTTGCGAAGGCGTCTAGCTGGTTGAATAAAAACGATGTTTCTTATGGTATCTACATTTACCACATGCCGGTTGCTAATCAGATGCTATTTTATGGCGCAGCAGGCTCTTTGTGGTATCCGAGTATCGTCTTGGCGGTATCCGCAGCCATCGCACTTGCCTCTTGGATGTTATTGGAAAAGCCTTGTCTGGCGATTAAACGGCACCCGTCCAACCCTATTCATGCGGGTAGCCATTAGACGGGCAATAATCAGATCGCTGAAAACTGGATTGGTAGCAGCGGAATTGCTTGTACCTGACGATAAGCGTCGGAATTTGCCCGCTGACTGCAGGCAAATTCCGACAGAAGGTGTCCGTCTAGGTAGCAGGGGTTACTTGTAGCGAAGGTGCAGACGGTGGTGCAACGGTTGGCGTTGGGTCTTCGCCTACGGTGGAGCCACCAAGGTAGTAGTAACCATTTGGATCTACATTACTTGGGCGATCTGTCGTCATGATAAGATTGTCAAAATAGACTTTTGCGTCTGATGGCGCGTTGCCGTTCCAGTAGGTGAAAAGGTAGAGCGAGTCAAGGAATCCTGTGCTATTTGTTGCAGTGACTTGGCTGGGAATGTTGGCAATCAGCTTGTTGTTTTTCCAAGCGCGGAGTACCGATGCACCACCCTTGCTCTGCGGAGTTGGAGATACTTTGACATAAACCTCATAGGTTTCCCATTTGCCGCGCACCGGCCGGTCTGCATTTGAGCCTATGAAGGATAATCCTGGGACGCCTTCATAGTTACTAACAAAGGCTGGGTAGGAGTCTTTTTTGGCGACGGGATCCCACAGTGGAATCTTGGGGTCACCCATGAGGAAGTCAATGCAGCCCTCGTTAGAAGTTGAAGTGCGAGCATGCAGCCTAATGAACTTAAGCATTCCGGAATTTGATGTGATAGGGAAATTCTCTGGCATCCATAGGCTAAAGCGAACCCAGAGTTCCTGTCCAACGGTTACGTTGGATGGAAAACTGAAGATTCCGCCCCACTCCAGCGGGCCACCTGTAGAAGGCCAGCCTTCAGACCCCTTTTTGACGCTGAACTCGCAAGCTTGTTTTCCTTCAGCTACCGGGGACGTTACGATTCGCGTGTTCTTTCCCCAAAATGATGTTGCGCTGTTTGCGGGTAGTGTGCCGGCCGCACCGGTTTCGCAGCCTTCGGTTTTGGTCCATGCGTGGCCCGCGATAGGCAGGAAGAATATTGCACTGGCGAGCGTAAACTTTGCTGCTGTGCGAAGTGGAGTGGTCATGTTTGGAAACCTCTTGGTTGCTGCCTGAAAAATTGTGGTACGAATTATCTGGTCTGTATGAACCGCCTACTATATGACTTGTTATCTGAACCGCTTTTATACGCATCTAACTGGTACGCATCTAACTACATGATAACTGGGCTAAATAAGAAGAACAAAGGAAACTCATGAGCTCGCCACTCTTTTTGCGCGTTGTAATGTTTGCATGCTGCAATCTGCGTGTTGCGGTTTACGTTCGCGGCAAATGGTAACAAGTGGTACGCCCGTTTTGTTGTGTCTGAGTGCGTTATCAGATTGGTTTGTGAATGTAGAGCGGAAACACTTAAAAAGTAGGCGCTGTGTTTGCGAAAAGCAATGCGTTGCACTAGGAAGTGTGCGGTAACTCACTGTGGTTTTTCTCAGAGTGCGACTTGAGTTTAATAAGAGGGCTCTTGATTGGCTGATTACTGGCAATCTATGTAACTGAAGATAGGCTTTTTTCCGTTTACTATTATATGGCACCTAAGTAATGAAGCAGCGTAAGTTGAAGTTGACATCAGAAAAGTGGCATTTGGACGATGGTGTGTTGTCGTTGAAGCCTTCTATTCTTTTTGCGGAGTACAAGTCTCAGCATTTTGCTTTTCTGTGCATATGTGCATACTTATTTTTTGATTATGTGAAGCCAGATCAACAGTATGCGATCTTCGCGATCTTACCTTTTTTGATGCTAAGTGTTGCGGGTGCGCTTTTAGGTTGGTATTTCGATAAGAGTAGTAAGCTGCAGTTTTCAAAAATGCATTTTCTTCTGCTCCTGCTTTTGTTTCATAATTTCCTCACCTGTGTGCTGGCCTATGACCAAGAGTCCGCTTATACGGGATTCCCGCTAATTCGCACCAGCATTTTGCTCGCATTTATGATCACCGCTATTGTGAACTCGGAGCGGAGGCTGTTTCTTTTTGTGCTGGTCTATTTTCTTGCCAATTTCAGGATGTCTCAGTTTGGATTCTTGAGTTGGGTGAAAAGAGGATTTAGTTTTGCGGATTATGGCGTTACGGGGGCGGGATGGTTTAGGAATTCCGGCGAGTTAGGCATGGAAATGGCGATGTTTTTTGCCTATACGGTCTGCTTTGCATTTTTTCTTCGCGACTATTGGGGGAAGTGGATACGACGCTTTATGTACTTTGTCCCGATCACTGCCTTGGGGTGCGTTTTGGCGTCGAGTTCACGTGGGGCAATTGTTGCGGCAGTTGGTGCGCTTGCATACCTAGCAATGTTTAGCAATAAGAAAATGAAAGGGTTGGCTGGTGCAGTGGTGGTTTTGGGGGTGGCGTACTACTTTCTCCCGGCAGAGTTTCTGGCAAGGTTTCAAAGCGCCGGTGAAGACAAAACTTCGCTGAGCCGTATTTATTATTGGGGAAAAGCGCGTGAAATGATGGCAGATCACCCGTTTTTTGGCGTCGGCTATTACAACTGGTATCCATACTTTCGGGATCGCTATTATGATCCAGAATTTTCGGGAAATGTGGAGCTTGCTCACAACACGTTCTTGCAAATTGGCGCAGAGACGGGTTATGTCGGGCTCGCGATTTTTATTTTGCTTTGTGTGGCTAGTTTTTGGATCAACTGGAGAACAGAAATCTTATGCCGTAGGCCAGGGTTTGAGTTTTTGCGTAGCTTCGCAATGGGAATGAACGCCGCTGGCGTTGCGCTCATTGTTGCAAGTAACTTTTTGACCGCAACCTATATTCCGAGCTTCTGGATGCACTTCACGTTTACGATCTGTGTTTCGCAAATCGCAAGATCCAAGCTGCGTTTGCTGGAAGTGGAGGAGCGTGAAAAAAAGAGGCAAGCAAGTGTAACCTCTCCAGTTTCACGCTAAAAGACGTGGTTATGGTGAGAGCACTCAGGTGGATTCTTTGAATGGCTGCGTAATGGTGGTCACACCTCTGGCAGCAAGATAAATGGAGTAGAGGGCAAATGCTGCAAAAAGCGTACGGCTACCGTTGTTGCGAAAGCGAGCTAGTGCGCATGCCGCCGGCATGGCCAGTGTTAGGGCAAGCCATGCTAGGGTGGCTTTTCCGCTAAAAAAGATCAAACTGACGATGCACAGGCTCGTCGTTAGGATAAATGCCAAGGAAAGCAGGGCTACTTTCGATCGCAGTATCGTGCGGAAATCGCTGGCGTCGCCTTTTCCGTGCCAGCGTTCACGTCGGTAGAAGTCAGCGATGGTCTTAGGATAGCCGTCGTGGATAAGGCGGTATCGTGCCTCTGGAACCAAACGGACGCCAGATGCTTTTGCGCGCTGAGAAAAATCGTAGTCTTCCCCAGTGGCAAGCGTTTCGTTCATGCCGCCAATGGCTGCAAACGCTTGGGGCGTCGTGATGATGTTGGCACCGTTGATGTAATTTGCGGGCTCTTGTGCCATGGGTGCAAACCAGTATTTTTCAATCCAGCTACACTCCTGCGGATCAGGTGTTACCACACGTGCGCCGGTAAGAATCATCGGCTGATCAATCATGCCTTGCGCGTTCGCCTGTAACGTTTGTGCCCACTCGGGGGTGACTCGCGTATCGCCGTCAAGAAAGACGAGGAGATCTCCGCGCGCTTGCTTTGCACCGGCATTCCGAACAATCGACGGCGAGGTCTTGTGCTCAAGCTGAATAAGCTGCACGCCAAGTGCGGATGCGATTTTGGCGGTGCGATCGCTTGATCCGTTGTCGATGACCAAAATTTCGAACGGCAATGAAACGTATTGCTGAATGGTGCCGATCAATGCACCAATCGTGGATTCTTCATTGTGCGCAGGAATGATAAATGAAACTAGCATTGGTGACCTTTGAGAATAACCGCACAGAGGAGATGCTGCGTTAGTAGCGAATTTTTTTCGCGAGGTTGATAGAGGGCGTTTCGATGATACGAAAAGCAATGTCTGCCGAAATCAGGCTCACGATTACCGCACAGAAGAATACGGTAATAGACATTGTAGGTGACAAGGGGCCTTTGTGAAGCGTTTGCACCAGTATCACAAAGCGCCAGCCTACGATGCTATGAAAGAGGTACAGGCTGTACGAAATGGTGCCGAGGTAGATGAGTGGCCGAAAAGAAAGCATGCTGGAAAATAGATTGCGTGATGCAACATAGAACAGAAATATAATCGTAATCAACGCTGCTACAAGATAGGGTGTAGGCTTAAAAACAGCGCTTATGACAAGCAGAATGGTGTGCCCAATAAAATATTTTGGGGATAGACGACTTGCATAGCTTAGCGCAATCAGCGCTCCAGAAAGAAAATATGGCCAGTAGGCAATGAAAAGCCCTGGAAATGGCGGCGTGATCAGTTTGTTCATGCAGGCAATGCCAAGCAACGCACTTAGGCCAAACCAAACGCTCGCGGTTTTGGAAAAATTGCCGTTCTCGTCAATAAATTCTGCGCTTCGCCACTGTACGAGCGTAAGCATGAGGGCATAAAAAAGATAAAATTGCAGCTCTATACAAAGCGTCCAAAATACGGCGGCAATGTTTCCGTACTCTAGAATGTCCTGCATGTAAAAAATATGGGCGACGACCTTATCCCACGTGGGTGGAACGGATTTTACGGTTTCTGGAAAGAGCTGAAGTGCCAAGTAAATAAGGCCAATTTCTAAGGCGATGGCTACCCAGTAAGGCGGATCTAGGCGTAGCGAACGGCGTATCGCAAAGCGGCCAGTAAGCCCGAGCGTTGCTCTTTTGTGAGAAAGTGAAAGCGCGATGACAAAGCCACTGATCACGAAGAAAACGGCAACGCCTACAAATCCGTAAGACAAAAAAGAATAAATCCAGTCCGGCATCCAAGATTTAAGGTTGTCACCGAGTGCGCCACGAATATGGAACAATACCACCAAGAATGCCGCGATACCGCGAAGTGCGTCGATGGTTGCAAGTCTTGCGGTTGCAGAAGCTTTCATGAAAGGAGCATCCCTTGCTGGGCTTTTAGTGGGACCTTATCCCAGATTTGTCTGCGGGGTTACATTTGCTTTCCGACGCTCCGCAATCGCATGTACGGCGTCTACGATTCTTTGAAAACAGATGTGAAAGTAGGCTTGTTCGCAGCTATACGGGTCGTGGAGGTAGGGGGTTGGGAATTCGCAATAAAGACCGAGCAACCCAAACTTGATTTCTTTGGCGGAGGAATCTTTGATTGATTCCAGTTGTGCTGGCTCCATTGCCAACACAAGATCCCCAGGAATCAGCAGGCTTGGATCAAAGCGAGTCGCACGGTGCGGTGTAAGATCGATTCTAAATTCCCTCGCTGCAGTGATTGCACGACTAAATGCGGGGTCGCCTTCGCCTGCAGAAAGGCCCAGCGAGATTGACTCAATGCCTTGAGATTTCGCGAAGTACTCAGCGAATGCGCTTCGGCAAATGTTTCCGTGGCAAATGAATACCAAGCGCTTTATGGAGCGATCAATGGTGGGTCGATCGGTAGAAAATTTGCCTGCAAACCACGCGAGTCGATAGAAGAAATACCGCAGGCTGCCTTTTAGTGAACCAAAGTTGTCGCGGAGATAATTGATTAGCATGGGCTTTCCGGGCACCGTTTTCCAATGGTCGTGATCTTGACGCTACGGTGGAATTTGTCAAGTCAGTGGGTTGATGCACTTGTCAGCAGCGTCCGTCAAGCTTCCCCTTTTGCCAGTAAGTTGCGGAACTCGGCGCAGGTTTTTACTAGTTCATTGTAGGTTCCTGCGGCAACCACTTTTCCGCCTTCCATGTACACCACTTGATCAGCGTTTTTTATGGTGGTCAAACGGTGGGCAATCATCACAATGATCTTGCCCGCGCGAAGTTGCTGAATGGTTTCTGCGATGGCGTGTTCGGTGACATTGTCTAACGCGCTGGTTGCTTCATCAAGAATCAGGATATTGGCATTCCGATAAAGTGCTCTTGCGATTCCAACGCGTTGGCGCTGGCCGCCACTCAGTAGGCCGCCTCGTTCGCCGACGGGGTTATCGTATTGGTGTTCAAGTGTTTGAATAAAGTGGTGCAGGCTTGCGGCTTTCGCGGCAGCGATGAGCCTGTCTTTCGCGATTGCGCCTGCATCTTCTCCAAAGGCGATGTTCTTTGCGATGGTTTCATCGGACAGAAAGATGTTTTGCGGTACATAGCCGAGATTTAGCTGCCAAGCACGGCGATTGTCATCATTCACTACCTGATCGCCGATCAGTAGCTCACCTTGAGAAGCGCTCAGAAGGCCGAGAAGTAAATCGGCGAGTGTGCTTTTACCGGAACCAGATGTACCAACGAACGCGGTGATTGTGTTAGGGGCAAAGCGGAGATTGATGCAATCCAAGGCGTTGCGTTGCGTTTGCGGATAGGCGTAACTGACATTACGCAAGGTGATGGCGCGGTTTTTTACTTCCAAGGGCTGCGTGGTAGGGTGTGTCAGGTCTGCTTTCTGCCCAGCAGTGGCATACGGATAGAGTTCTGTAACAACAAGGATGTTGCCTCGGATGCTGGCCATCGACTTGAATACAGTCTGTGCTGCCGGTAATAGCTTGTAGCCAGCCATTGCGTAGAGGCTTAAAATCGTCATCACCTTCTCGGGTGAGTTGGTCGTGTACAGCAGATACACGGCGAGCACCATAATTGCACAAAGTGCAATTGTTTCAATCACGAACTTTGGCGTGTCTGCCATTAAGCCAATCACAGAAGATGAGTACAGCATCTTCATGTTCTCGTTATGCACGCGCTTTTGATAGGCGCTTTCATTGCCAATCAATTTGACCTCTTTAAAGCCGCCAAAGCATTCGTTGAGGATCTTGATTCTGTAGTTATTGGCATCCCATACTTTTTGCCCGTGCATATGCAGACGATCGCGGGTGATTTTATAGACAAATAAATAACCCCCGCCGATGATGAGTGCTGCCGAGACTGCAAGCCAAAAATCAACGTATAGCAGACCACTAGAGATCAGTAGCACGACGAAGAGCTGTCCAACTAAAAAGAGGATTGGCTGTATGACCATGTAGGTCATGCGGGGCGTTTCTTGTGTGATTGCGGAGATGATTTCTGCGGAATTTTTGCGGCTGTGGTAGACCGTGTCTTGGCTTGCGTAATACTTGAAAAGACTATCCTGTACAGACGTTCCAAATCCCAAGGAGAATTTGAAAATAAGCCATGTAGAGAGAGCTGCGACTGCGTTCGATGCTACGATTGTTGCGATCACGACGCATGCAAAAAATATAAGGAATGTGGTAGAGGAAGTAAATTCCAGATAGTTATAGATCCAGTGCAAAATGGCGTTGCTCTGAATATAGTCTTGGTTGGTAAGCAGGACGATAAACGGCGCAATGGACGCAACGCCGGCGGTTTGCAAAGCGGCATTTAGGACAAAAACGAGCTGGTACAGAAAATACTGACGCCGTTGCTCTTTGGTGAGCAACGCATAAAGCTTCTTGATACCGTCTAACACCTGCAAGACTCCATGAACGTGCAGCGGAAAACCCCTAGTAGGGATGCTTGCCTGAAAAATGAGCTTTCCGAGTAGCGTGCCGAGATCCCATGTAAACGGGATCGCCAATGCGCATGGGCGTGGGAACATCCTTTACCGCCACTGAAAATTCAAGCGCACAACTAATGTAGCTCAACGTTTCGCGCGGATTTTAGGGGAAAAGGTTGGTAAAATCTACGCGCACTACCGATACATGTTAGCCGTTCGCGCTAAGATTTGTTGTGATTTTATTGCAGATATGCGCGGCTCTTTGCTCACAGATTGCTGGAACCAGTGGTTAACTCTCTGGTTTTGTTAGGTCAACGATTGATAGACGGAAATGGTTGCGCGTGCGTTTTCGGTTGCGGAGTAGCGCTGCTGTACGAGCTGTTTTGCGCTTTCGGTTCGGCGGTGCCGTTGGTCTGGGTCGTTCAAGCAGGCCGCAAGTGCGTGGCTAAATTGATCCGCTGATTGCTGCTCCACAAGCCATCCATTCGTGCCTTCTTTTAGCAGAAGTTTGATCCCCCCGACATCGTGCCCAATTACCGCCACTTCTAGGCTCATGGCTTCCAGTAGCGTCATTGGCAGTCCTTCGTGGTCGGAGCACATGACCAATGCATCCAGCTCCCGCAAGTAGCTGTGTATGGCAGCTTGATGCCCCAAAAAGTGTAGTTTGTTTGTGAGGGTCGGGTGCGCTTGTGCAATCTGTTCTAGATCCGCGCGCAGGGGGCCGTCACCAATCACAAAATACTCTACGTCGAAAAATTCCGGCTTTGCGGAGAGTAATGCTGCGGATTTTATAAACAAGTCCACACGCTTTACTGGAACCAATCGGCCGATGATTCCCACTCGTCGTTTAGCTCGCTGGAAGCGTTCGTCGAGCTTGTTTGTATCCACGAGCGTAAAGTTTGCGGAGTCGATTCCGTTTTCAATCACAGTGATGCGAGCGGGGGGGAGGGTTGCGGTAAGTTTTTCTGCAAGCTCGTTGGTAACGGCGATCGTTTTTTTCTGCACAAACGTAGCAAGCCATTGATCTAGCTTTTGCAGGATTCGTTTATGTGGTTTGCGCCAATCGGCCACGTGCTCTGATGCGCCGTGTACGGTGCGTACGCTGGGGATTCCTAGGGTAAGCCCGATCAGGCTGCCGATCAGGTTTTCTTTGGTGCGGTGGGTGTGGATTACGTCTGGGTGTTGCGTTCTTGCCAAGGCGAGCGCCTGCGTTAGCAGTTGGGCAAATCCGAGCCTGCTTTCGGGGAGAACCGTTACGGGTATACCGCAATCGCGAAGGCGCGCGGCGAGTTCACCTTCGTTTAATAAAACAACGTTTACTTGAACGTCGGCGCGCTGCTGAAGGGCGCGTGCAAGCGTGAATAGTTGCACTTCGGCACCAGCCCAAAGGTCGCCGGAGGCAATGTGCAGCACCTTTAATGGGGCGCGTTGTGCTTGTTGGTAGGGGCTTAGTTCGGTGCGAATCTTTAGCAAGATGTCGGAATTACAGCCTCGATGTGTTGGAAGGGTGATCAGGCGTGAGGCGAAATCCTTGGCGTTCGGAAAAGGCCCTTGCGCCGCTACGATGTTGGGAATCTGATCAATTTCGTTGAGAGGTGCCGGGTAGAAAGGCGATGCGCCTACGCCTTCCTGTTGCAGCCGAGCAAGTAGCGCATCGCGATTGCATTCGGGGCTTACCAATACTGGAAAGCGAAGCATCCGCTGCTGGTGGTAAGTGGGCGCTTGGGTGCAAAGGGCGTTCTGTGACAGGCTAAGGTCGTTTATCAGTTGTTTTAGGCCGTTTTCTGCGCGCCTAGGTCGCTTGAGGTATTTGTTGATATTGGCTTGAAGGATGGCATAGCCTTCAGCAGGGAAGGCTTGTAAGCCGGCTAGCGGTTTGTAGATGGTCTTTCCCATGTTGAGTGCTGGAATCAGCTCTAGCACCCAAAAGAACAGCCTGTGTATCAGGAGGTTGTAGGCAAGTACTCGTAGGACTGCGAGCGGCGACAGGTTTTTGCCGATTTTATCGTTTGGCACGCTTTTATCGTTTGGCAAAGTGGGCGTTTTGTTTTCGGTGGGGTTTGGTTGTGGCTCGCTGGTAGAAAACGTGCTTGGCGAGTGCATGTTAGGTGCAAAAAATAGCTCCCGCAGATCCCCGCGATGATCGTACAGCAAGCCACCACCCAACAGGCTCACGGGTTTGCCTTTGCCGAAGCTCAATACCACAAGGTCGCCGCAGAAGTCCGTGCTGGGGTCGCCCTCTGGGAACCATTGTGCGCTATCTTCAATCAGAAGTGCCTTGCTGTTTGCCTTTGCCAAGCAGGCGCGAATCTCATCGAAGCGTTCGGGAATGCCAAGAAACCACGGCGCGATGATCGCGGCAGTGTTGGCGGTAAGTGCATTCTGGAGTGCATCAAGCTGGAGATAGGGAAGGCCAATCTCGATATCGACAAGTACAGGCTTACATTGTGCGTAAATAACGGCGCTGATCAGGTCGGGGCAGGCATAGGCGGGCACGATGACTTCTGGCGCATTTGCAGCGAGCTGTGATTTTGCGACCAGAACAGCAGCGGCAAGCGCCGCGGTGCCTGACTGATATAGCTCGGATTTACTCGGTGCAAGCAACGGGTGGGTGGCTTGGACGGTTCGCAAACTAATACGATTGCCGACCGGTGGAATCCGCTGAAAAGCCGTTTTTAGCGTTTGGAGGGCGTCCATACCGTCATCCGTTTGCCGCGTGCGAATTGAATGCACGCGTCTGCGATGGAAAGATTTACTTGCACAAAAAAGAAAATCAGCCGAACCAGAGTATGGTCACGAGCGGATGGAATTTTCCAGCCAACAAAAGCAATGCCGTAGAAAATCACCTGGCCCAAGGCGAACAGATTGGCGAGCGGCGAGTGGCCTAGACCGATAAGCGTAAACAAGCTGGTGAGCAGCATAAACCAAGGCACAGCCCAACGCATGATTTTATGACTCCACACCTGAAATGAAAACAGGCCATGCTCGCCAATATCAAGCACATCGGGGTGGCGTGAAATGGAGGTGATACCGCGAATTACCGTACGTACTTTGCGCTGATATTCTTTGTTGGGGTCTTTGATGTCCTTGTAGTAGCCGAGCACATCCGGGCAGGAAATTGCGGAAAGGCCAGCGCGCGCGGTGCGTAGGGCAGTGTTAAAGTCGCTGGGGGATTGAGTGTCCCAGCCTTCGCAGATTTCCTTGCGGCAGGCAAAAAAGGAACCGCTTAAGCCCACGAGCCCCGCGCGACGTGACTCCAGCGCACGCAGCCACATCTCGTATTTGACATAGGCGCCTTCGCCTGCGACTTTGCCGTCGTCGCTGATAAAGCGATCTTCGCTAGATACGGCGCCTACGCGCGGGTCGCTAAAATAACTCACCATTTTCTGGATGGCATCGGTAGGGATTTGGGTTGCAACGTCGGAAAAAATGAGGATCTCACCGCGCGCTTCGCGGATTGCGCAGAGCTGGGCGTATTCTTTGCCAAGGTGTTGATCTGCGCGAACTAAACGGATGTTGCCGCCGAAACTTTCGACAATTGCGTCGGTCTGATCGGTAGAGCAGTCGGATGCGACAATGATTTCGATTTGGTCGGCGGGGTAGTCAATCGCGAGGGCGTTCTCAAGTTTTTCGCGGATGCGGTGCTCTTCGTTGTGTGCGGTGACGATGATTGAAGCTTTTGGCCATGCCGCTGGTGTGCTGGGCACGAAGGGCTCGCCTTCACGAAACAGGCGCAGGATGAGTGGATAGAACGCGTAGCTGTAGACAACGCCGAGGGCGCTCAAAAGTAGCAAAAGATTCATGGTGGGTCTGGTTCCGGAGCATGTCCCAAGGTTGGGAAGTATATATGAGCAAATCCACAAAAATGAAATTCAATCACTGGCTCGTTGGTAAAACATTTTCAAAAGTGCAAATCGTCGACTAAGCTGTTAAGGTAGGCGCGTTTTTTTGATCGCAATTGCAATGCGGGTTGCTTGCAATTGCGCTAGTTCAGGAGTTTTGGGGTATGCGGTTTGTGCGTCGTTTGTTCGATACTCATGTGTTCCGGCTTGCGGCTGAGAGTTCGCAAGTGAAACCTGTGGCGGCCGTTCAGCAAACGCGTCGCCAAGTGCTCTCTTACATGGTGGGGGCTGCAGCCTTGCCGTTATTGAGTTTGCCGGAGCTTGCAGAGGCTGCGGCAAAAAAGAACGGGCGCCTGTTGGCGTTTGATCATTTGCATACAGGCGAGAAGCTGGCGGTGGTGTATCGCGTGGGTGGACATTATGTCCCGCAAGCGATGCATCAGCTACAGCACCTGACGCGCGATTTTCGTACCGGTGGGATACATCGGATGGATCCTAATCTGTACGATCTGTTGTGGCATTTGCGCCAAGATATCGAGTCCGATCAACCCTTTGAGATCATTTCCGCTTACCGTTCCCCGCAAACCAATCAAGCGTTGCGCGCTCGACGCGGTCAGCGTAGTGGCGTTGCCACGCGCAGCCTGCACATGGATGGACAGGCTATGGATATTGCCGTGGGCGGGGTGGCTTTAACCGCGCTTCGCGATGCGGCGCTGGATCTGAAAGCCGGTGGGGTGGGTTATTACCCTGAAGGCTTTATCCACGTGGACACGGGGCGCGTGCGGCGCTGGTAGCCTCGCCTTTCCTTCCTTTACGCAGGCTTTACAGATAAGTAGCCTCTACAGGCCGCCCTTGTGCGGCCTAGATATCTAGTTCTTTTGCTTTTGTTTGCGCTCATCCGAGGCGATCAGGGCCCGCTCTAACTGGCTGTCGTAGCCGTAGATATCTTCAAGCAAGACCGTTCTGCCTGTGCTGTCCACCATCGCCGTTGTGTAAAAGATGAGAACTGGAACGGGGTTGCGCAGGGTAACTGTGCGCCGCTCATCGGATTTCATGGCTTCAGACACGCGCTTTTTATCCCATCCAGGCTGTCCGGTCAGGAGGAAATCGGCCATTTTTTCCGGATCACTCAAGCGGATGCAGCCGTGGCTGAAATCTCGCCGGCTGCGGCTAAATGCGCCACGGTTTGGCGTGTCGTGCATATAGATCGCGTCGCTATTCGGAAATTCAAACTTTACGCGACCGAGCGCATTGCCGGGGCCTGGGCGCTGGCGTAGGCGATAGATGCCTTTGCTGATCGCTTCGATTTGCTCGGGCGTTGGCGCGGTTGCGATGACCTCGCCGTTACCGACCATTTCCAAGTTTTGGCTTACCAGATATTCCGGATTTTCGCGCAATTTGGGCAGCATTTCTTTGCGGGTAATGCTGCTTGGAACGTTCCAGTAGGGGTTAAACACCACGCTCTTGACGTCGTTGAGAAGGATGGGGGTGCTATTGCCCACAGATTTTCCGACGACAACGTTCATGCTGAGGCTGGATGCCTGAGTTTTCCCAGGGAAGGCCCATAGCTGGAACTGTGGGATATTGACAACGATGGCGCGCTCGTCTGCCATTTGTTCGCTTAGCCAGCGCATTCTTTCCATGCTGAGTTCGATTTGGCGCACACGCACACTGAAAGGCACGCTTAGTGCGCTCCAGGTGCTCTGGCCGATGATGCCATCAACGCCAAGCCCGTGGCCTCCCTGAAAGTGCTTCACGCCAGCAACCAAGTCATGGGTGTAGCGATTGTTTTTGGGCGGTGCGCCAGTGAAATCGCCTAGATAGCGCAAGCCGTCTGCGAGCGCGGGAATCCCAGACCACGTATCGCCCGGCTTTAGTGACTTTGGTAGCGAGGGTAAGGAAATCCCCTTGCGGTGCGCTGCGAGTTCACGGTAGTGCGCGAGTGCGTTTTTCAGGTGGTCGTAAAGGACAAATTTAGGGCGCGCATTACGGAAGGCTTGGTCTGGAGAAATGCCATTAAATGCTTGTTTTACTAAGCTCATGGCTTCGGCCTCACGAGCGCGGGTATCAATCTTGATGCCGGCTTCACGAGGTGGGATGCGACCCACGTTTACGTCGTGTATCAATCGGGCTAGCGCAACGCTCATAGCGAGGTCGGTGGTGCCGATCGCGGCGCTGTCGTGTGAATTCAGTGTGCTGGTCTGTTGTTGCAGCCATTTTGTATCGTAGTCGTGCGGCTCTAATCCTTCGGCATACGACTGTGCGAGTACTTGTAAGAGCTGTGTGCCTTGTGCATTCAGATTCCCGCTTTCGATCCAGCGTGGTTGAAAGCTGCGAGTTTCATAGGCGCTGCGGAGGAGGTCGCGATACTTTTGAAAATCGGGATGGCGCAGGGCATTGATACGCGCTTTTGCGAGCAAGTCTTGAATGGTCGCAGAGGCCGTTGCCGAGCGTTTACTATCGACCGCACTTCCCAGTTGGGAGCTGCCACGGTTGATGATTTCCGGTGGTTGCGTGGTGGTTGTGGCGCATCCCCATAATAGGCCACCCATGCAAACGCCTATTAGAAGCTGTTTAGCAACCAATCGCCAGTGGGGTGCGGCGATTGGTTTTGGTTGAAAAAACGCTGCGTTCTGATTGTTCTTCGGGGTGGCGCTCATCATATTGCGTACAGACTTCGTTTGACTGTGGATGGGGGCCATGAGGTTCAGGGGCAATCCTTTTTAGCTTTCCGCGGGGCCAATGGGGAGGCCGCTTAGTATAGCGATTTGTTGTTGCATGATCTGCATTTGCTGTTGTATCAGCGCTTCCAATTGCAGATCAGATGCGAGCCCTAGTAGTGGATCGGTGACGTTGGGCGCATCTGCGGGGCAATGCTGTGGAGCCGCTGGTGTGGGGCTAGGCAGAGCTTGCTCTATTGGTTGGCTGGTCGCTTGGCGTTTGAACCAGTGCGGTTTGCGAACAAAGGGGTAGGTGGGCAAGCACGCGCGTGGCGTTTGTACTGGAACTGGCCATTCGATCGGGACGCCTGCGCACCAAAGTTGAGCGAGCGCTTGTAGGGCGTGGCGAGCTGGCGGTAACGCAGCTTGGGCGTTACTAAGTAGTGGTACAACCTGCGGTTTTTTCCCTTGATCGCGGTGCTGCCGGATCAGCGAAGTGAGCGCTTGGCCCGGCCCGACTTCAATGAAGAGACAGTTGCCTTGACTGATTTCGGCCTCTACTGCGGGGCTAAACGCCACCGGCGCACGGACTTGTGCAGCCCAGTAGCCGGGGTTGGTTGCTTCGGCTGCGCTGAGTTGTTTTCCGCTGATGCAGGAATACAGAGGAGTTTGTGGTGCATTCAGGCCAATTTGTGCGAGTGCGGTACGAATAAGTGGCAGTGCGCCCGTCATGGATTCGCTATGGAAGGCATGGGATACCTTTAATTGGCTTGCGACGATGCCCTTAGCTTCAAGATCTTTGGCGAACGCATCCAGAGCATCGTGGGAACCCGCCAGCGTGGTGAGTTCAGGTGCATTGATTGCAGCGATTTCGACGCCTTTCGGCAGCGGTAGGAGCGCGTTTGCGTTGGTTCGTACCGAGAGCATGGTGCCGGGCGGTTGGGCGAACATCGCGGCGCCGCGTTCGATTACGGCCTTCATTCCGTCTTTCAAGCTCATGACGCCAGCGGAGCAAGCGGCTGCGTATTCGCCGATGCTGTGGCCGATCAGGGCGTCGGCGCGTATGCCCAAACTGTCGAGCCATGCAGCGAGCCCGCAAGAAACTGCGAACAGGGCAGGTTGTGCCAAGTAAGTTTCGGCGAGCTGTGCGGCAGCATTTGTGTTGTTTGGATCAGCATCTATTAAAAGCGTGCGAAGGGTTTGCGCGAGGTCTGCGGGGGCGGCGCTGAGGACTTCATCAAAAGCATATTGGAATGCAGGAAACTGCGTGGCGAGTTCCCTTGCCATGCCGGGATGCTGCGAACCTTGGCCGGAAAAAACAAACACGATACGCGGTTTTGTTGGCGTTGTGTGGGCAGGAGTTGCCGCGCTTTGGCTTGCGCTGGAGGATTCTTTTTGAATGGCTGCGCGCAGGCTGCGAATGGCATCTTCGCGGTTTTCTGCCACATAGCAGCGTCGCAATGACATGGCTTGGCGGCCGCGCATCAAGGTTGCTGAGACGTTTGCAAGTGGAATATCAGGGTGTTGTTCCAGAAAATTGGCCAGTGCCGTCGTGCGCGCAATCAGTGCTTCCGGGTGTTGAGCGGAAATTGGGAGAATCTGTAGCGCTTCCGTGTCGGCTGCGACAGTCGTTGCGGCTAGGGTTGCTGTTGCCGCTTGTGCGGGTGCTTCCGCAACGATGACGTGGGCGTTCGTGCCGCCAACGCCGAACGAGCTGACGCCCGCACGACGGGGTTTCTCTGATCGCGGCCAGTGAACGATGTCAGCGCTCACTTGGAACGGAGTGCTGGCAAAGTCGATTTGTGGGTTGGGCTGTCGAAAATGCAGTGTGCCGGGGATGCGCCCATGATGTAGGGAGAGGGTTGCTTTGATCAGCCCAATCACACCGGCGGCGGCGATCAGATGGCCGACGTGGCCTTTGGCTGAGCCAAGTGTGCAATAGCCGGTATCGTCGGTGTCTTGGCCGAAGGCGCGTGCGAGTGCGGCGACTTCGATCGGGTCGCCGAGTGCGGTGCCGGTTCCGTGAGCTTCGACGTAGCTAACCTCGCGCGCACTCACGTTCGCGTGGTCGAGTGCCATTCGAATGGCTTTGGCCTGCCCGGTTACGCTGGGTGCGGTGAAGCTGGCTTTGTCGCCGCCGTCGTTGTTCAGGCCCACGCCTTCAATGACGCCAAAAATGGTATCGCCATCTTGCAGCGCTTGTGACAGGCGCTTGAGCACGACAACGCCACCGCCGCTGCCGAACACGGTGCCGCTGGCTTCCGCATCGAAGGGGCGGCAACGGCCATCGGCAGACTCCATTCCGCCCTCAACATGGAGGTAGCCGCCGATTTGTGGAACGATGACAGTGGCTCCGCCGGCGAGGGCGATTTCGCAGTCGCCCTGTGCTAAGGCTCGAAATGCTTGTGTAACCGCCACAAGGCCTGTTGAGCAAGCAGTATGCACAGAAACAGCGGGGCCGTTGAAGTTGAGTTTGTGGGCAACACGGGATGCCACGTAGTCTTTCTCGTTGCCAAGCATGGCGGCGAATTCGCCCGCCTTGGCAATCAATGATGGATCTTCCACGCGCATTGCCGGCAGGTAGCTATTATTGGCAGTGCCTGCGTAGACGCCGATACGCCCAGCGGCCTCGCCACTCCATTTGCTTGGGTCAACACCTGCGTGCTCTAAAGCAGTCCAGCAAAGCTCTAGGAATAGACGTTGTTGCGGGTCGATCAGCGTCGCCTCGCGATCGGACAGGCCGAAGAAGGAGGCATCAAAGCCATCCGCATTTTCCAGAACGCCGCGGGCAGCAACAAAAGCGGGATGTTCGCGCAGGGATGCCGGCACGGAAGGGTCTAGCTCATCCGGCTGAAAACGTCGCAGGCTCTCTACGTTGTCGAGGAGCTGCTGCCAGAACGTTTCGACATTCTCGGCGGATCCCACGCGCGCAGCCATCCCAATGATGGCCATACCTTCGTGCACGGATGGCTCGTTAGACGTTGTGCGGGTGCGCGACGAGCCGCTTTGGGCGGAGCCCTCTAGTAGCTTTGCAAGCCCCGCCACCGTTGGGCGATCGTAGATATCGGCAACATTGACGCGAATACCGAGTTCCTTTGCGCGGTTCGCAAAGCGCATAACGAGCAAGGAGCGGGCGCCAAGGTCAAAGACGTTGGCAGTGTCCGACAGTTGTTCAAGGCCGAGCAGCTCTTGCCAAAGTGCGCGCAGAAGCTCTTTGATTTGGCTTGGGTCAACGTGAAGTGCTGGCTTGCCGGCGGTTTCATTGCTAGCTGCTGTACCTACAGTGACGGCGGGTAAACTACGCCGGTCAATCTTTCCGCTCGGGGTGGTGGGCAATTGCGCGAGTATGGCAAAGCGCACTGGCACCATGTAAGCAGGCAGACGTTGATGCAGCCAGTTGCGCCAGCTTGCAATGGTCCGATCTGCCGCGCTTGCGTGATCGCGCAGTACAACGTGAGCGGTGAGAACGCGGCTGCCATCGGGATCTTGTGGTGCGGTCACGACGGCATCTTGAATACCGGGGTGCGCCATAAGCGCCAGCTCAATGTCGCCCGGCTCAATACGAAAGCCGTCCACCTTGAGCTGTTGGTCTGCGCGGCCAAGGTAGGTAATGACGCCAGTGGCATCGGTGCGAACCAGATCACCTGTGATGTACCAGCGAGCGGGTTGGCCATCCGGCCCGATCAAATCTTCAAGAAAGCGCTCGGCGGTCAGATCGGTACGGCCTAAGTAGCCTTCTGCCAACGTCTCGCCGCCTAACAATAGCTCTCCTTCGCTTAGCGTGAGGCCGGCGGCGCAGTTTGCGGCGATCGTAGCGTTGTTCTCAATCGGGTTCTCAAGTGGCCGAATCCAGCAGCGAACGTGGGGCAGAGCTGTGCCAATTGGCGGAATTTGCGGCCAGTGGTCGGGGTTGCCGTCCAGTTCAAAAGCGGTGACTACGTGGGTTTCCGTCGGGCCGTAGTGGTTGTGCAGGGTTGCGCTTTGGAGTCGCTGAAACAGAGCGCGAATATCTGGAGTAATTTGTAATTGCTCACCAGCGCTGATGACGTCTTTGATTGCAAGGGTTTGCGCTTTCCCGCTTGCGGTTGCGCCAGTGGCTTGGGTCGCTGCATCTGCATCTGCTTGTGCCAGCATTTGCAGGGCAACATAAGGCAGGTATAAGCGCTCAACCTTCTCGCGCTCCAAGAGCGCGTGAAGCCGAGCTGGGTCGCGGCGTTCGGAATCGGTTGGCAGTACTAGCGTTCCACCGGTTGCTAGCGTAGAAAAAATTTCTTGGAAATGAACGTCGAACGAGAGTGGTGCGAACTGCAGCGTGCGCGCCGCTTGGCCAAGCCTTGGGTGTTGGGCGTGCCAGTCAATCAGATGGGCAAGTGGTGAGACGCCCATGGCCACGCCTTTCGGACGGCCCGTGGATCCGGAGGTAAATAGGATATAAATAAGGTCGTGATCGCCAAGGTAGGGTGAAGTTTGACCGGTCGGCGGGTTGTCCAGTGTTGGGAAGGTCTTGACAAGTCCCCTGAGTTCCGCAAGCGCGCGTTCGCTACCGATCACTGCGCGTACTTGCGCGTCTTCCAGCATGAGTTCGAGACGATCTGCAGGATAGCTGAGATCTAATGGCACATAGGCCAAGCCGTATTCGACTGCCGCAATGATGCTGATGATGGTTTCAATTTCGCGACTGGCGGCGATGGCGATGCGCTGGCCGCTCTCTAAGCCGGCGGCACGCCAGTGCGTGATGATCTCTTTGACTTGGGCGGCAGCTTCCTGATAGGTAAGCGTGCGCTTCCCGTCTGTAATTGCATGAACGTTGGGCCAGCGTTGGCTGGCGGATTGCAAAAGTTGGCGCAGCGAAGCTTGCAATTTGCTATAGCGTGTCATTACGAAATCCCAATCAGAGCGAGCACGAACAGGCAATTGTGAATGCGGGCAAGCATATCATTGCTTGTAGGCGCAAGGTGTTTGCTTTTGTGGAGATTTTCTTTAAAGCCCGCTGACTGGCTGTTCATTAGCGTGAATATTTAACACTTCTGAGCCAATACGGATTGGCATAATTGTTACAATCTGGGTGCAAAGAATCGCGTATAATCGGCGTGGTTTTATTCGTATCTCGACACCAATAGGAAGCAAGGAAATGTCGTCGCAGTTCGCTCTTATATCTGTTTTGAAGGATCTTTTCGGTGAAAGCGCGGGTGAAGATCTTTCCGCAGTGAATCCGCAGGATAGTTTTCTTGCGCTTGGATTTGATTCGCTATTTCTGACGCAAGTAGCGCTTGCGCTCAAAAAGCGTTTCAAGGTGGATTTGGCCTTTCGTAGGTTGTTGTCAGATCTTGGCAGCTTTGAATTGTTGGCCGCATGGTTGGCCGAAAATGCGGCTTCGGGTACTTTGCCCACAGCGCAGCCGGTAGAGCAGAATGCGGTGGCTGCTGCGGTGCCCGCGGTTGCTTCTGCTGCGGTGCCTGCAGTCGCCCAAATGCCGATCGCCCAACCGGTTGCTGCTCAGCTCGCGCCCCAGCCTGTGATTGCGCAGCCTGTCGCCAACTCTTTTTCGGTGAACCCTGTGATGGCGGTGGGGGTTGTGGCCCCTGCTTTAGGTGGTGTCGAAGGCTTGATACAACAGCAACTGCAGCTTATGTCCATGCAGTTGGGCATGTTGGCGCAATATCGTGGTTCGCATGCAGGTGTTGTGCAGGCGCCTGTAGTAGCCGCACCACAGGTCGCCGCGCTTGCTCCGGTCGCGCAGGCCGGTGCGCCTACCGCAGTGGCGGCAAGTGCGCCAGCGCCTACGGTACCTTCTACTTATCCGGGCAAGAGTGATTCTTCAGGGGCGGCTTCTCAGGATGCCCCGCCTGCCGCGAAGCCGTTTGGTGCGCAAACCAAGATTGATATTACCGGTAAAGATGTGTTTACCGACGAGCAGTTCGGACACTTTCGCCAGCTTGCCGATGAGTATCTGGCGCGCACCGGCAAGTCGCGCGAGTTTACTGCGAATAATCGTGCAGTGTTGGCTGATCCTCGCGTTGCTTCCGGCTTTCGGCCTGCGATCAAGGATGTGGTGTATCCCATTGTGGTAGATCGTTCAAAAGGCACGCGCCTTTGGGATCTGGATGGCAATGAGTATATAGATACCTTGTGTGGCTACGGGTCCATGTACTTTGGCTATCAGGCCGACTGGATCGTCGATGCGATCCAAGCGCAATTGGCCTTGGGTATGGAAATTGGCCCCCAGCATCCGCTCACTGCCGAGGTAATTCAACTGTTGCGCGAGATCATGCCGCATGAGCGCTTTGCGTTTTGCAATACCGGTTCCGAGGCGGTGTTGGGTGCTGTTCGTATGGCGCGTACGCGTTCGGGCTGCAATAAAATTGTGATGTTTACCGGCGATTATCACGGCATCAATAACGAGGTGATTGTGCGCGCTGGTAAAGGCGGCAAGGGTTTCCCTGCAGCGGCGGGCGTGATGCGTGAGTCGGTTTCTAACGTGCTGGTATTGGATTACGGTTCGGATGAGGCGCTCAAGGTGATTCGCGAGCAGGCGGACGATATTGCAGCGATTCTGGTGGAGCCGGTGCAGAGCCGTCACCCGGATTTTGTTCCGCTAGAGTTTTTGCGTGAACTACGCACGCTTACCAAAGAGCTTAATATTGCGCTGATTTTTGACGAAGTCATTACAGGGTTCCGTGCTGCGCCTGGTGGGTTTCAGGAGTATTCAGGCATTCAGGCAGACATTTGTACCTATGGCAAAATCATCGGTGGGGGTATCTCTATTGGGGTGATTGGCGGAAGAGCGCACTATCTGGATACTTTAGATGGCGGCCAGTGGCAGTATGGCGATGATTCCAAGCCGGAAGTAGGGGTGACTTATTTTGCCGGTACGTTCGTGCGTCATCCTCTGGCGTTGGCAGCAGCTCGCGCTGTACTGCTACACATGAAAGCCAATCCGCGCCTGCAAGAAGAGGTAAATGAACGCGCGGCACGTTTTGCCGGAGAACTCAATCTGCACTTCAAGCGAGTGCAAGCGCCGATGCATATTGAGCGCTTCTGTTCCATGATGTATTTCAAATTCACCGAGGATTTGCCTTGGGGTGAATTTTTATTTACCGACATGCGGATACAGGGGATCCATATTTGGTATGGTCGCCCGATGTTTGTTTCCGCTGCGCATACGGATGCAGAGCTGGATACGATCATCGCCACCTTCAAGCGCTCGCTTGCGCGGATGCAGGCTTGGGGCTTTATTCCTGGATCTTCTAGCGACGAAGCGGGGCGCGATCTGGCGCCGCCCGTCAAGGGTGCCGTTATGGGAATTAATGGGGAAGGTAATCCCGCGTGGTTTGTGACCGAGCCAGATGGAAGCAATCGTCAAGTCGGGGTTGCATTTGAGTATTGATGCGACAAGGTGCGTCATTCGTGCATGACGCTCTGATGCAAGGCTCGGTGGCGTCAAGTTTGGCGCTTTTGGGCCTTGCTTTTGTCTTATGGCGTGGTTGCTTGGTTTGCGCTCCATGCGTTCGTTGCCGTTTAGAAAATCACAGCGAGGATAAGTGCGTAGAATGATTTCTGGGAATCAAAGTGGTGGGTCGCAGCTGATGCAACAATCACCTGCGGCGTTAGGGAAGATCGCCACGGTAATGGCATCCACAGAACCGCAGCGCGAAATTTTTTTGGCAGTGCATGCCGGTGGTGATGCCGCCAATCTCGCCTATAACGAATCAATGCTGGTTCCGTTGAATGGCGAAGTAAACCTAGAGGCTTTTGCGTGGGCCTATGAACAATTGCTGTACCGTCATGATGCTCTGCGTATCACGTTTAACCGCTATGGCACCCAAGTATTGGTGCACCGCGAAGTTGAGCCGAATTTCCGCTTTGTCGATTTGCGCAATCATTCGGATTCGGTCGCCGCGCTAGAAGCTTTACGTGCTGAAGCGGTCAGTACGCCCTTCGATCTCCAGCAAGGCCCGCTGGTTCGTGGCGTGTTGGCGCACGTTGAAAATGGGCGTTATGCTGCGATTCTGACCTTCCACCACATCATTTGTGACGGGTGGTCACTGAGTCTGCTGTTAAGTGATTTGGCAGAACTCTATACTGCGCGGTCGCAGGGGCGGCCAGCAGAACTTCCTGGTGTGCCTAGTTTTGTTGAGTATCTGCATGTCCTCGCTTCAGATGCTTATAAATATCAAGCTGCACAAGACGAAATTTGGTGGATGCAGCAATATTCGCAGGGCGCTCCGGTGTTGGAGCTGCCAACCGACTTTGTTCGCCCTGCAGTGCGCACGTTTCACTCTAAGCGTATTGACCATTTGCTGCCGGTAAGCCTGGTTTCTGCGCTTAAAAAAACCGGTATTGCCTGCCAGAGCAGCCTAGTCGCGACGGTATTGACTGGTTTTGCCACCTTTCTGCATCGCCTTTCGGGGCAGACGGATTTTGTGATCGGGATGCCGGCAGCAGGGCAGTCGATTGAGAATATGGAAATGTTGGTCGGCCATTGTGTGAACACTTTGCCGATTCGTTGCCGAATTCATCCCGATCATTCCTTCGTGCAAAATTTGCAGGGCGTGCGCGATGGCTTGCTGGATACCTACGATCATCAGCGGTTGACCTTTGGTAGCCTAGTTGCGCGTTTGGGGCTTGCGCGTGACCCCTCACGCGTTCCGTTAGTGCCGATTCTTTTTAATATCGACCCAGGTATGAAGGGTTTGAAATTTGGAGATATTGCAAGCAATGCGGTCTCTAATCCCCGGGTGAGCGAGAGTTTTGAGTGGTTCCTGAACGCGACGGAATCGCGAGATCCGGCAGGAAACAAGGGCGCACTGTTGTTGGAGTGCCAATACAACACGGATCTTTACTCAGAATCAACGGTTACGCACTGGCTGGGCGTTTTTGAGCAGCTTTTGCAGCAAATCACTGAACACCGCGATGTGCCGGTGTCGCTGCTAAAGCTCACTTCTGCGCAAGATGCAGCTTTGTGGCGCGAAATGAACGCTACGCAGATGCCATTGCCCGCCCACACAAGCTTGCATGGCTGGTTGAAAGAGACCGCTGCAAATCGCACTGATGCGTTTGTTCAGTTCGGTGCAGAGCGGATTACACATGCAGAGCTGTGGCAGCGTGCGGGTCGTCTTGCAAGAGCCCTCCATGAACAAGGCGTAAGAGCGGGTGATTTTGTTGGCCTTTGTATGGATCGCTCCCTAGACATGCTGGTTGCGCTGCTTGGGATTCTGCGAGCGGGGGCTGGTTATATTCCGTTGGACCCGAGCTATCCGGCAGATCGCCTGAATCATATGATTACGGATTCGGGTTTGAAAACGCTGGTGCTGCGTGGCGCACTTCCGGCAGGTTTGCAAACCGATGCACTGGCTGCACAGATTGATATGGCAGCACCTGCCTTTTTGAACCCCGGGAATTTTTCAAGCCAAGAAGACGCCGAAGGTTGCTGCGTGGATGTGGGTCGGCAATCTCCGGCTTATATGATTTATACCTCGGGTTCCACTGGGCTACCGAAAGGTGTGCAGGTGCAACACGGTGCGGTCGTTAACTTTCTTGCGAGCATGGCGAAAGCGCCGGGCTTAACGGTTGCGGATCATTTGCTTGCCGTAACTACCATTTCGTTTGATATCGCTGTGCTTGAACTTTGGTTGCCGCTAGTGGTGGGAGCCAACCTGACGATTGCCACCCGTGAACAGAGCATGGATGGCTATCAGTTGCGTACCTGCCTTGAACAAAATGGCATTACCCTGATGCAAGCGACCCCAAGTAGTTGGCGCTTGCTGTTGGCGGCAGATTGGCAAGGTGGTGCGGGCTTTAAAGTGCTGACGGGTGGAGAAGCTCTACCGCCTTCTTTGGCAAATCAGCTGTTAGCGCGCGTAGGGGAATTGTGGAATTTGTATGGGCCGACTGAAACTACGGTTTGGTCTACCGTTTCAAGAGTATTGCCGGATACACAAATAACCTTGGGTCGGCCGATTGCCAACACGCAGATTGCCATTATTGATGAACACCGTAACGCCACACCTGTGGGTGTAGCTGGGGAGTTAATCATTGGTGGAAGCGGCGTGACTCTTGGCTACTGGAAAAGGCCGGAGTTGAATCAGGATCGATTTATTCACTGGCAAGGGCAGCGTTATTACCGAACTGGCGACCTTGCGCGGCTCACCGCAGATGGGCAGTTGATTTATCAGGGTCGTAGCGACTTTCAGGTGAAACTGCGTGGCTATCGAATTGAGCTGGGGGAAATTGAGGCTCAATTGAATGAGGCGGCAGGAATCGCCGAAGCTATCGTAGTAGTTTTGGGCGAAACGGAAGATGATCAGCGCCTAGTTGCGTTCTACCGCCGAAGCGCGTCGTCTAGCGAGAGTGTTTCGAACAAAGCCCGTGAAGGCGCATTCATCGCATCGCTGCGCGGCCATTTAGCGGCACATATGCCGGCGTTTATGATTCCGCAGCAGTGGGTGGAAGTTCAGCAAATGCCGCTGACTCCGAACGGCAAGGTCGATCGGAAGGCGCTAAAGCTGCCTAAGGATGCAACAGATGCTCTAAGCGGCCTATCCGTCGAGGCCGTGGCAAGTTCGGCAGATGAGGAGAAAAACTTATCGCCAAGTACGGCCAAAATTCTCGGAATGATGCGTAAATTCCTGCAAAACCCCGCGCTGCGGCCAACGGATGATTTTTTCCAAAATGGCGGCCACTCGCTCTTAGGTATGCGCATACTGGCAGAGCTGAATAAAGTATTGCCGGCCACGTTTGGGTTGACAGACTTATTCCAGGCGCCCTCTGCGGGTGCGCTCGGTGCGCGTTGGGATTTGGCGCATGCTGGTAACGTTGAGGCTGAGGTTCCTGCTTTGTCGATTCCGGTTCATGTGGATCGTAGTCGCTTTCGCATGTCGTTACAGCAGCGGCGGATCTGGTTTCTTGAGCAGCTGGATGGCGGGGGAATTGAGTACAGCTTGCCAGCGAGCTGGCGTTTTCACGGTGCATTGCAGCGCGATGCGCTGGCGGGTGCGGTGGATCAACTTGTGGCGCGTCATGCCAGTTTGCGTACGATCCTTCTTGAAGATGAGGGCGTGCTTCTGCAGCGGGTGGTGCCAGCTACTGCCGGCAATCTGAAGATTTATGATGTTCCAGGAGAAAGCGAAGAGGCGCGCTGGGCCGTCGTACAGACCGCTTTTGATGAGCGTCGGCAGCGGCCCTTCCGGATGGGTGAAGAAACCCTTTTTCGTGCCGATCTCTTCTGTATGGGCGCAGAAGACCATACGCTTTGCATCGTAGTCCACCATGCGGTATTTGACGGTTGGTCGTTTGATATTCTGCTTTCTGACCTTTCTGAGCTGTATAACGCTGCAGTAGAGATGCGTAAGCCAAGCTTGCCGGTGTTGCCGGTGCAGTATGGTGATTTTTCGGAATGGATGCTTGATCGCGCCCAGAACGCTGATCGTAAGGCGCTGGATTATTGGCTTGGTTCGCTTGCGGGTGAGCTTCCGGTGCTGGAGCTTCCGACTAAAGCGAAGCGCCCTGAGTTGCAATCTCATGCAGGTGCAGGGCTGCATTTTGAAATCGACGCACAAACCATGGCTAGGGTCAGTGAATTTTCGCGCAGGCAGGGCGTTACCCTGTTCATGACCATGATCGCAGTGTTCAAACTGTTAATGTGGCGCTATTCAGGGCAGCGCGATCTGATTGTGGGTGTGCCGGTATCGGGCCGAAACTACGCAGAGATCAATGCGCTGATCGGCTTTTTTGTGAACACCATCGCGCTGCGCGATAGCGTAAACCCTGATCAAAGCGTTGCTGACTGGTTACAAGCGGTGCGTCAGACGTGTTTGCAGGGCTTTGCCTACCAGGAAACGCCGTTCGAAAAAATCGTTGAACACTTGAACCCTACACGGGATTTGAGTCGATCTGCTGTTTTTCAGGTGATTTTTGCCTATCAGGACATCACCAACCGGCAGGAAGCGTTTCACGGATTGCGCCGTGAACAGGTAAATATTGATCGTGCCGGTGTACAGACCGACGTTGATTTCTGGATGAAGTGGACAGGCTCGTCGATGCACGCTGGGTTCGAGTATGCAAGCGATCTGTTTGATGCGAATTTTATCGCGCGTCTGCAAAGGGATTTTGTTGCACTCGTTACGCGCGTTACTGATTTTGCGGCGAAGCCTGTGTCGGCTCTCTGTGATCTGCCAGACCCTGAACGGGATGCGGCGTTGACGAGGTTGAATTCCACGTCGATGCTTCTGCCGACCCCGTTGCTGGTGCACGCGCAGTTTTCTTTACAAGCAGCGCGAACACCGAATGCCACGGCGACTATGTATCACTGTGGTGCTTCGCAGGATTCGAACGCCAAAATTGAAGATTCTCGCTTTGAGTCGCTCAGCTACGCGCAGCTTGAGTCACGATCTAATCGTATTGCTCACTGGCTGGTGAGCGCCGGAGTCAAGTCAGGAGATCGCGTTGGCGTTGCGGTGTCGCCTTCCTTGTGGTTGCAGGCGGTACTGCTGGGCGTATTAAAAAGCGGTGCAACTTATATCCCGATTGACCCGAAATTTCCGGTAGAACGCATACGCTACATGATTAGCAACTCGTCCGTGGGCCTGTTGGTACACGATGGCGCGCTAACGTCAGAATTGAGGGGCAATTTGGCGGGTGCAAGATCGGTTGCGATGCGCGAACTGGAGGGAGAGTTGGATCAGCAGAGTGATCAGCGGCTGGATATCTCTCTCAACCCAGAGTCAGGCGCTTATATTATCTATACCTCCGGCTCTACCGGTCTTCCGAAAGGTGTTGTGATCAGCCATCGTGCAATGGTGAATTACCTCGCGGCTGTAGCGCAACGCCCAGGCTTCAGTGCGCAAGACCGTATCCTTGCGGCAACTACGTTATCGTTTGATATTGCGGTCACCGAGCTATTTTTGCCGCTGGTTACCGGTGGTGCCAGCGTATTGGTAGATCGCGATCTTGTGGTGGATGTGGACCAGTTGCACCCTGTGATGGCTGCGGCAGGTGTAACGCTTTATCAGGCGACGCCTTCTTCTTGGCGCTTACTGCTCGGCACGAACTGGCAAGGTGGCCAAAAGATGCGGGCTTGGGTGGGTGGAGAAGCTTTGCCGTCCGATCTGATCGAGAAGCTTTTGCCGAAAGTGGCTGAGGTTTGGAATGTGTATGGGCCTACCGAAACGACGGTGTGGTCTACTTGCCATCAGGTAAGATCGACACAAGAGGCTGGGATCATCGGTTTGCCGCTTGGGAATACGAGCTGCTACGTGCTGGGTGATCAGCATACGCTGAAGCCGTTGGGCGTAATGGGTGAGCTCTATATTGGTGGCAAGGGAGTGGCAAGCGGATACTTCAATCGTGCGGATCTCACAGCAGAGCGCTTTATCCCTAACCCCTTTGGTGATGGGTTGTTGTACGCTACTGGCGACCAAGCGCGGCTTTTGGCCGGTGGGTTGTTAGAATGCGGTGGTCGTTTGGATCATCAAGTGAAAGTGCGCGGCTACCGGATTGAGCTAGCTGAAATTGAGCTTGCGCTGCTGCAGCACCCTCAAATTGCACAAGCGGTTGCAATTGCAAAGGCGTTTGGTGAGGGAGATGCCCGCTTGGTTGCGTACATTGTCCCGCGGGATGGTACGGCACTTGAGTTTGGCGCATTAGCGGAGTTTTTGCAGGCTCATGTGCCGGTATATATGATCCCGCAGCATTTTGTAGTGCTTGATGCGATTCCGATGACTCCCAATCAGAAGGTGGATCGCAAGGCGCTGCCAAGCCCAGAGGTAGAACAGAAAGCGGCCATTGTGCCGCCGAGCTCGGCAACGGAACTCGCCCTGCATGAAATCTGGGCGCAGGCAATGCGGCAAGACGCAATCAGTATTGACGGAGAGTTTTTCGCGCTGGGCGGCCATTCCCTGTTGGCGGTCGAGATTATTCGCCGCGTGCGTCAGCAATTCGGTGTTGATATGCCTTTGGCAGTGCTGTTTTCTCACCCAACGATTCGGCGCATGGCATCTTTTGTAGACATTCATCGCCCAGCGGAAGAAGTTGCCCCCGAGGTTATAAACCAAGCATCGGCCAAGCCAGCGGCAGAGAACGAATGGAGTAATTTGGTCGCTTTGCGTGCGGAAGGAACCCATGCGCCACTCTTCTGTTTTCACCCCGTGGGTGGAAATGTGCTCCACTATGCGGCTTTGCTCCCTCGCATTCCTGAGCATTGGCCCGTATATGGATTGCAGGCAACGGGGCTGAATGGCATCGCGCCACCATTGAGCGACGTGGAGCAGATGGCCAAACAATATCTTAATGAGATTCGTAAGGTTCAGGCGCATGGGCCTTACTGGCTGAGCGGCGGATCCTCGGGCGGCCTGCTTGCGCTGGAGGTGGCTCGTTTGCTGGTTGAAGAAGGCGAGCAGGTCGCGCGCTTAATGCTGTTTGATACGATTGGCCCTCAGCGTGCAACGGATGAACAGTCTAGGATTGAAGGGCGGAAGTTCAAAAACCCACTCAAGCAGATACAGCACAGTATTGCAGTACGCTTGAGTGACGGAATACGTGTTCTGCGTTGCAGATGGGCAAATTTATTTAGGCAAGAAATCGAACATGAACTGAGATATTGGTGGATTCAGCGCCATAATTACCAGGCAATGACGCGCTACTTACAGTCTGCAAGATCACGCTTGCCCTATGAGGGGGCGGTTGATTTGTTCAGGCTGCCCTCTAGAGAGAGGGGAGTTTATTCGCTGCCGTTGATTGGCTGGGATGATACCTTGGTGGGCAAGGTGCGCACCTATATTGTTGACGGTGAGCATGCGCACTTAATTGAGGCGGCGGAGTTTGGCGAACAATTGTCGATCGCGTTCGCTTCAGTGTCTGAGTATGTACAAACGAGAATTTCAGAGTCGAGGGAACGGCCACAAACCGCTAGCGTTGAACGCCCGAAGGCAAAGACGGTTTAGCGATTTCATACCGGTAAAACCACAATCTCTGGAGGCTTGTTTTGCAGCGAGCAACTGCCAATGAGCAAAGCGTGTTTGAGGCTCCCCTTTTACACGCATTGTTTGAGCAACAGGTATCACGGACGCCGCACGAAAGTGCGGTAATCTACGGTGATGCAAAACTGAGTTTTAGCGGATTAGAACAGCGAGCCAATCAGGTTTCCCATTGGCTCGCGACGCTATCGTTAGAAAAAAATGCACGAGTGGGCATCGCGCTCTCGCCGTCGCTCTGGCTGCACGCCGTTCTTTTGGGAGTGCTTAAGCAGGGGCATTCGTATATCCCGATTGACCCAAGCTTTCCGGCTGAACGTATAGGCTACATGATTGATCAATCGCAGCTCTCACTGTTGATCTATGACGATAGCCTAGATGCCGACGTGCTCGAAATTCTGCCACGTAGTCAATCGTGTTCTCTGGACGCGGTATGCGCAGCGGCAATAACGCTTCCGGAGACACGTCTCGACACACAGGTGGGCGGAGAAGACGTTGCGTACATGATTTACACCTCTGGCTCTACAGGTAAGCCAAAAGGGGTTGTGATTCCACATCGAGCCGCACATAACTTTCTTTTGACGATGATGGATCGCCCAGGGTTCGGCGCGGGCGACCGGATTCTCGCCGTTACTACGTTATCGTTTGATATTGCCGTGACCGAGATGTTTTTGCCACTCGTTGCAGGCGGTTGCAGCGTGCTGGTCGATCGTGAAGTTGCGAAGGACGCGGAGCTTTTACGGCGGGCGATTGAAGATTTCGATATTACGGTATACCAAGCCACGCCTTCTTCTTGGCGCATGTTGCTGAGCACAGCGTGGGTGGGGAGTGCAAAGTTGAGCGCTTGGATGGGTGGAGAAGCAATGCCGGCAGAGGTGGCGGCAAAAGCGTTGCCAAAAGTTGCCGCGTTGTGGAACTGCTACGGCCCTACCGAAACGACGGTGTATTCGACCTGCCAGCAAATTTCTTCTGTGGAAGAAGTGAAATACATCGGTACGCCGGTAGGCAATACGGTATGTCGTGTCTTGGATGATGCTTTGAAGCCGGTTCCCGTCGGAGAAATCGGTGAGCTGTGCATCGGTGGGATTGGGCTTGCGCTTGGGTACTATCGCCGACCAGATCTTACCCAAGAGCGGTTCATTCAGAATCCGCTAAATGAAGAAAACGCGTCGATTCTCTACCGTACCGGCGATTTGGTGCGGATGCACGAAAACGGCTGGTTGGAATATTTGGGGCGCAGTGATTTTCAGATCAGTTTGCGCGGGTTTCGTATTGAGCTCGGCGAGATTGAAGCGGGCTTGGTCAAGCATCCAGCCGTCGCACAGGCGGTGGTCGTTGCGCGCAATTTTGGTACTGAGAACAATCGTGATATGCGTTTGATCGCCTATATGGTGGCGAATTCGGGATTTTCTTTGGATATGGGCGCGTTGCGGGAGCACCTTCAGCAATTTCTTACGCCGTATATGATTCCGCAGCACTATGTGCAGATGGATGCGATGCCGATGACGCCGAATCAAAAGGTGAATCGTAACGCGCTCCCTATGCCGGAAGTGGAAAGTGTTCAAGCCTACGTTGCACCTGCTACGCCCACCGAAGCTGCCGTTCAGGCGATTTGGGAGCAGGTAATGAAGCGGGAGCATATTGGCGCTGAGGATGATTTTTTTGCCTTAGGTGGCCACTCAATGCTCGCGGTACAGATTTCGAATGCAATCCGAAAGCAATTCAAGGTGAATTTACCGTTAGCGTCGCTGTTCTCTCATTCTACGATCCGTGCGATGTCGACCTTTTTGGAAGAACATATTGCGACGCCGAAGAAACACCACGCAAGCGACTGGTCGAATCTGGTGGCTTTGCGAGAAAAGGGAGCTCATGCACCGTTTTTCTTTTTTCATCCGGTGGGAGGAAATGTTCTTCACTATAGCGCGTTGCTTTCGCGCATACCGAAAGGCTGGCCCGTCTACGGTTTGCAGGCGACGGGTTTGGATGGTTTGAGCGCGCCGGAGGCCGATTATTGTCAGATGGCGCGCCGCTATTTGTCGCTGGTTCGTTCGGTGCAGCCGAAGGGCCCTTATTGGCTGGGCGGAGGTTCTTCTGGCGGGCTTGTGGCGATGGAAGTGGCTCGTCAGTTAGAGGAAATGGGCGAGCGAGTGGAGCGGGTTTTTCTTTTCGATACGGTGGGGCCGGTGGCTCCTGCGCTGAATGGATCTCGCATTGAAGCGCGCCGCCATAAAAATCTCGCAAGGCAGATTCAGCATAGTATTTCGGTTCGCCTTGAAGAGTTTGCGCGACGCTGGTTCTGTGAGATTGCCAATCGCTTACAGATTGAGTTATCAATGGATTTGCGTCATTGGTGGATCAGACATCGAAATCTGGAAGCCATGCACCGATATTTAAGCTCGCACCGTTCCCGTCAGCGATACTCTGGATCGGTTGAACTCTTTCGTTTGCCGGAGGAGGAGCGTGGGCGTTATTCGCAGCCGTTAATCGGTTGGGATGGAGTTCTTGACGGTCTAGTAGGGGTTCATTTAGTCGAAGGTGACCACGCAACATTGATCGAATCACCGATTTTTTCCGCAAAGTTTGCTGAGGTCATGGCCAAATTTTCTTGATTACCTCGGTTTTTTCAGCAGGAGCGTTACGTCATGCCGTTGTCCGATTCGCCTGTTGGGGTTGTGCGTGTTTCCGCCGAGCCGTGGCACGTTCAGTTGCGTGCGCATGTGCGCCGCCATCGGGTGGTTGCTTTCGGGCTGGGGCTTGCGCTTGTGGTAGTGCTGGCGCTGCTGGTGCAGAGTTTGGTGGATGTATTCAGCGGGAGCCCTCCGGTAGGGCTGCGTTTGGCGATGTTAGGGGGCTTGGCGGGTTTTGCGGCGACCTCGGCGGGCGCGATTCCTGCCTTGGTGATGCGTAGCATCCCGCAGCGCGTGGAGGATGGCTTGCTGGGCTTTGCAGCGGGGATGATGCTTTCAGCCGCGGCTTTCTCGTTACTGCTGCCAGGAATCGAGGCAGGAGGCGAGCTGTTGTCCAACAAGGCGTTGGGCGCGGGGGTGGTGGTTTTTGGTTTGACGCTGGGTGTGCTGTTGATGCTGGGGCTGGATCAATTTACTCCGCACGAGCATGAGCAAAGTGGGGCGCAAGGGCCTGGCCATCGCGCGTATGAGCGGATTTGGCTGTTTGTGTTTGCGATTGCTCTGCACAATTTGCCGGAGGGCATGGCCATTGGCGTGAGTTTTTCTCAGGGTGATATGTCGGTAGGTTTGCCGCTGACCACGGCAATTGCGTTGCAGGATATTCCAGAGGGCTTGGCCGTTGCGCTTGCGATACGAGCTGCGGGCTATACGCCGTTGCTGGCGGTTTTGGTGGCGATTTTGAGTGGCGTGCTAGAACCGGTGGGGGCGCTGTTAGGCGTCGGGCTGTCAAGTGGGCTTGCGCTTGCCTACCCCGTGGGTTTAGGACTTGCCGGTGGCGCGATGCTGTTTGTGGTGTCGCATGAGGTGATTCCGCAAACGCACCGCAACGGCCATCAGACTACGGCGACGATTGGCTTGATGGTAGGGTTTGCGCTGATGATGGTGCTGGATACTACATTGGGTTGAGCGCTGCTCGCTTGAACGCAATGATGCTGAGCGTTATATTGGGTAGATAAATACGGTTTTTGTAGTACGTATATGCACACTGAGTTTTCCGAGGAGGAAATCATGGCAGCGTTTCGTATTGAAAAAGACAGTCGCACCGAAAAAGATAGCCGCATCGAAAAAGACAGTATGGGCGAGCTGGAAGTACCCATCAATGCACTCTACGGCGCGCAGACGCAGCGGGCAATCAATAATTTCCCCGTGAGTGGAATTCCGCTGCCGATTGCGTTTATTCGGGCACTGCTAAAAGTGAAAGCGGCGGCAGCGCGGGCGAACGCATCGCTCGATCAGATTTCCGCAGAGATGGCGGATGCGATCTGCAGATCAACCGAGACGTTATTGGTGGATCCTGAACTCATGAAACATTTCCCGCTGGATGTGTTTCAGACGGGTTCTGGCACCAGCACCAATATGAACGCGAACGAGGTGATCGCCACGCTGGCCAACCGTTATCGAAATGATCATGGTGCGGCGAAAGACGAAAAGAAAATTAACGCCAATGACCATGTCAATTGTGGCCAGAGCAGCAACGACACGATTCCTTCTACCATTCATGTAAGTGCCGCCATCGAGCTTGCAGAACATCTTTTGCCGGCGCTTCGCCATCTGCAGCAAGTGATCCTAAAAAAGGCGGAAACGCTGGAAGGATATGTGAAAACTGGTCGCACCCATTTAATGGACGCAATGCCGGTACGAATGAGCCAATCCTTACAAGGCTGGGCTGCGCAGGTTGGGCAGAATGTTACCCGCCTACAGCGCCTGCAGCCCGATTTGCAGGCGCTTGGCCAAGGTGGAACCGCCGTAGGCACAGGAATTAACGCGCACCCTGAGTTTGCTGAACGTTTTTGCCAGCAGTTGGGTGAATCGACTGGCTTATTGTTCACCCCTGCGGAAAATCTGTTTGCCAGAATTGGTTCGCAAGATGTAGCGGTGGCGCTTTCCGGCCAGCTAAAAACGGTTGCCGTGACGCTGATGAAAATCGCAAACGATTTGCGCTGGATGAACTCCGGCCCACTTGCAGGGCTTGGCGAAATTGAGCTAGAAGCGCTCCAGCCGGGCTCTTCGATCATGCCTGGAAAAGTCAATCCCGTGATCCCTGAGGCCGTTACCATGGTGGCGGCACAGGTGATCGGCAATGATGCTGCAATTACTATTGGCGGGCAATCGGGAAATTTTGAACTAAACGTTATGCTACCGCTGATCGCCTATAATTTATTAAGCAGTATGGAAATGCTGGGAAACGTCAGTCGCTTGCTAGCGGATAAGGCCATTGCCAGTTTTAAGGTGAATGATGCCCACTTAAAAGAGGCGTTATCACGAAATCCAATTCTCGTTACCGCCCTCAATCCGGTGATTGGTTATATGAAGGCAGCAGAAATCGCCAAGCTAGCCTACAAGGAAGGCCGCCCAGTAATCGACGTTGCCGCCGAAAAAACCGATCTATCGCGTGAAGAGTTGGCGGTGCTCTTAGATCCTGCCAAACTGACCCGAGGCGGCTTGTAGAAGCTTGTTCATCTCACGTGGCGCAACGCCCAAGTCTTGCCAGTTTTCTGGGTGGCAGCTGAACAATAGAATCTGGTGGCGTTGCGCGGCGTCAAACAACACGCGCTTCATTTGCTGAAGCCGATGTTTGTCGCTGTGGACGAGTGCATCGTCTAGGATGATCAGGGTTGGATGGTTTGCTGCTTTTAATAAATCGGCATATGCCAGCCGACTGATCAGCGCCATCTGCTCGCGTGCGCCAAAACTGAGCTGGTCGAAGTCGCTGTGCTCTTCGCCGCGGTGAGTGGTGCGCGATAGTTGTTGCGGCAGCAGGTCTTCATCGATGCGAAGTTCGGCTTGTGGAAAAAGGAGCTGAAGGTAGTGTTGGATGTGGCGTTGTAACGGCGCTTGTAATTGGCGCGTTAATTTTTGGCGCTTCTCCTGTAATAGTCGTATTAGAAGTGAGAGTGCGTTGGCTTTGCGCTCCAGTTCTTTGTGCCTGCGAGTCGTAAATTCGAGTTTTTGATGGAGGTTGGCTCTTTCTTCTTCAAGCCCTTGTGCGCCGAGCACCTCTAGGCTGGCTTGGAGGCGGGTGTGTTCGTGTTCGCGCGTGCGGGCGGCTTGTTCCAGCACGGTAGCGCTTTGAGTGAAGCGAGCGATGTCCTGTTGGAGAATGTCTGGGCGTTCGGCTTCAATTTTTTGCTGGTATTGAAGGATGGAAGCTTCCAAGGTGCGTCGTGCGGTTCGAAGTTCAATCACGCGTTGTTGTAAATTTTGCTCTTCCTGCATTTTTGCCGCAGAGTGGAGATCGTTGTGCAGGCGTTGCCATTCTTGCTGTGCGGCTTCCATCGCTTGTTGGGCAAGCCCGATTTGCTGGGAAAATTGAGTGTCGGTCTGTTCTGCGGCTTTTAGCTGGTTGTTGGCGCTTTCAAAATAGGATTCTGCCTCTGAAACGCCGATCATGGGGGGAGAGTGGTCACCAGACGCTTCCGAAGTAGAGGCATCTCCTTTGGCGTTTGAGAGTTCTGTGATTCGTGTGGAGAGCGCCTGCGTTTGTTGCTCAAGCGATTGATGGTGCTGTTGGAGTGCTTCAATGCCTTGAGGCGCGAGTTTGCGCAGCAATGTCTCCTGCAGACGGATTTCGTTTTCCAGTGCGCGGGATTGATCCGCGCGATGTTCTGCTTCTTCGAGTGATGTGGTTTGCAAGCGGGTTTGCAGGTTCTGGATTTCCTCCTGCAAAACTGCGAGTTGCCGGTTTTGCTCGGCAAGATCTTTGCCGCCGGGTTCGATGCTAATTCGGCCAATGCCTTCGATTGTGAGTTCGGTGGCAGCGGATACGTGTCGCTCGCCTTGGTCGTGCAAGATTTCATTGCCGATGGCGATGGCTTTTCCAGGATTGAGGCTGTAACGGATTCGCGTAGCAATGGATTTTTGCGTGATTTCGATTTCGCGCCGATTTTGGTAGAGCACACGTAGTTTTTTGACGGATTCCGCGTTAATTTTTATCTGCGAATACTGAGTTCTTTTGTTAAAAAGTTCGGAGTGAAGGCTGTGCGATTCATTGAGGGCGTTTCGAGTTTCTTCTGATTGGCGTTTCAGAATCGCAAGTTCGTTGGCCAGTTGAGCTTGTTGCTCGGCTTGGCGAGCGTTCTGTAACGTAAGTTTGGCGTTATAGTAGTCGCGCTGCGTGTTCTTCAATTGCTGGGTTATGACGGGCAGGTTTTCTCGCAATTGGAGGAGCTTTAGAGTTGCTTGATCTCTGGCCTTTTCACGCTGGCTTAGTGAATTTCGCCGCTCTTCAATTTGCGTAAGCTGTTGGCTGCAGGTTTGTTCGCGGGCGAGGTTGGCTTCCAGTTCCTTTTGTTCCCTTTGCAGGGTGTGGCGCAGGTTTTCTACTTTATTCAGTTGGAGTTGAATTTCGTTGGCCTGTTTGCGCAGTGTTTCCCACGGGCGTTCGGCGTCTTCGCGGCGTTGCTGATTCAGTTCGTTGAGACGATCGACCTGTTCATGCCAGAGGGTGATCTTGTCATCAAGCACAGCGAGTTCTGCCACTATACGGTCGCGTTCTTCAATGGCGGCTAGGTATTCTTTCGTAGGGCGGCCTGTGGTGGTGAGTAGCGTTGCGCGTTCCTTTTCAAAGCGCTGTAGAAGCGCGTCGCCACTGCTGCTGGCAATTTCGCCGAGTGCGTCTCCTAGCGCGGACTTTAAGTGATTGGATGCGTTGCGAACTGCGGTGTGGACTTCTTGGCCGCTTCCTTGTTCGATCCAGAGTAGGCCAGGAATACCCCAGTGTTCAGTTTTGCTGCTGCCGCGTGTCGGTAGTTGAAAGCCGAGCAGGGCGGCGAGTTTTTCTTCGGCTTCATCGCCGCTGTAGGTGGCTTGGTTTACAGCAAGATCGCAGCGCTTGGTTTTGAGAAAGCGTTTTTGCAGGTGCCAGCGTTCGTGGTTCCATTCAAAGGATAATTCTACGGTGGGGCTGGCAGAGCTGTCGCCCCATGGGCGAAAATCTTCCACGGTATTGGATTTGTGACGTTCAAAAAAGGCAGCACGAATCGCATTTGCAAGGGTGCTCTTGCCGGATTCGTTCGGGCCGACAAAAAGATTGATCCCAGCGTTGAGGCCGCTGATTTCGATGGGTGTACGAAATTGGCGAAATTGTTCAATACGAAGGGAAAGCAATTTCATGAGCGCCCTCCGTTTCCCTTAGAGCGAGCTTGATTGGAACCTTTTTCAATGGAACCTAGCTCAATGATCGCATTTGTGAGCAATACGAGCGCGTCTCCTGCGACCTGTGAGTCTGCCGGTTGCACGGCATTTGGCAGTGTGCTCGGCGATTGAGAACCGTTGGGGCGATTGGTTTCTTGCATTGCCTTTAATTCAGCGAGCACCTCGTTCAGGTAGCCGTCGACGTGCAGGTCGGCAAGATCGCTTTCGCTGGGTACGAGATGAAGTTGTTCTTGATTGAGTTGCAGACTACGGCAGTTTGCGTGTGCGCTATCGGTCGCTTCCTGTAGGCGTTTGTAGTCTTCAAGGCTGATCTGGCCGCTCAATTTAATGGAGAGGACGGTGTTTTTGGTGATGCTCTTTAGGCGCTCTAATAATAAATCGAGGTCGCTGCCTACGGAAAGCTGTGATTCCCACTGTTGCCACTGATATTGACCAACGGGGTAAGGGGTGATCTTAGGGGCTGCCACGCGCTCATCGCTAAACTCAACGAGTAACGCCTGGCCTGCACCGTTATCCTTAAAGCGCTCTTGTTCTGGGGTGCCGCTATACCAAGTACGTTCGTTGATGGATTTCATACCGTGCCAATCGCCCAAGGCCAGATAGTCAAGGCGAGCGCGTTGTGCGCGATCGGGCGCAATCGGGTTGGCCGAGTCGATTTCGGCGGCAAGAATGCCTTGCACGCTGCCGTGAGCCAGGCCGATTCGTAGCAATGCGGGCGAGGTGATTGCGTAGTCAAACCACTCGGTAAGATCAGTGTGCGTATGTCGCTGGGTGAGTGGTGCGGGTAAAATAGCAATTCCGATTTCCGGAAATTCCCGTACTTCAGGTAACAGTAGAGTGTGCACATTCTCTGGAATCGCTCCGATATGCTTGGCTCGACTCCAGATATTTTCTGCGAGTGCAGCGTCGTGATTGCCTGGAATCATGATCCAAGGGCCAGTGAAACCTTGGGTTGCGTTGAATGTGCGCCGTAGGGTGCGATCGGTGAGGGTCTGCAGATCGAATACGTCGCCTGCCACCAGAACTGCATCGACCTGCAACTCGTTTGCAAGCGCGGCGATTCGCTCAATTGCACTGAATCGCGCTTCGCTGAGCGCGGCGGCGTCTTCCGGTTCGAAACGCCCGTACTGACGGCCCATTTGCCAGTCGGCAGTGTGTAGCAACCGAATCATGACCTAGTGACTCGCGCTCTTGGTGATAGTAGATAAACCTGCTGCCGGAAAGATTGCAGGCCGAGCGCTTGAAAACGCGGTTCTTCGTGAATTAACTCCTCGCGATGAAGGCGTTTGCACTCAAAGGTTTTCGTGTAGTGCTCAAACACTTCGGCCTCATTGATTGCGAAGGGTGGGCCGGCCATTTGCGCTTGCTCGTAGTCAAGCGTGATAAGCAGCTGAGCCGCGTCGTTACTGATCTTGCGAAGATGTTGAGTATAGGGCGAGCGCAATTCCTTAGGTAAGGCGACCAGCGCAGCGCGGTCGTAGACTGCTGAGACCGGTCCAATTTCTTCTGCAGTGGTAGAAAAGAAGTCTCCGCCAATCAAATGAACGCCTTCACCTTGATAGTCCAAGCGATAGTATCCGTTCGCAGGGTCGTCGTTACGTTGCTTGACCATGGCAAGGCCGAGTTGGGTGTTAAGCTCATGTGCGAGTGCATCGAGAGCAATTTCGCTCAGTTCAATCCCCGTAACTTGGTAGCCCTGCTGACGTAGCCAAACAATATCCAGAGTTTTTCCACACAAGGGAACGAGTATGTGCGCAGGTGTAGCAATATCTAAAGCAGACCAGTATTTCTGCAGTAATGGATTGATTTCGGTTTTGTGAAAACCGATTTCTTGTTTTTGCCATTTTTCGTGCCAAAAATCAGCCTGCATGATGGTTCTCCTGACGGATCTTGCGGGTTACGAACGGTCTATTTTTTATAAGGGCGAGCGGCTTGGTTGCTGCGTTTGGCGAGTTCTTCGGGCGGCGCGGGCAGTGGGCGTGTACTGCGGTCGTGCGTTCGCTCGTTCTCTGGGCGATTGAGCTGTGCTGCAAGCTGCGCAAATAGCGTCTGGAATACGGCCTGTGTCCATTGCCCGAATACCGTGTGGCCGCCTTCGTAGTTTTGTTGCTGGTATTCTTCGAATGTGGTCACGTAGCCCATATATTCGTTGCAATAGGTGCAGATCAAGACTTTTTGGATGGCTTCGCTGCGCTTTGACAGGATTGATTGCACGGTATCGTGGATTCGTTTTCCGGCCACCGTAGTGAATTCACCGGGGCAGCAAACAATGGCGAGTGGCCCAATCGTGACGATTTGCAGTGGTAAAACGGTGGGGATCATTTGACTGTGTTGGACTGCGCCGGCATTGGTTTCGCGCTTGAGTTCTGCCACTAGGGGATCAACGATTCCGGGGACTGGTAGCTGGCTGAATTCTCGCCCCAGAACGCGCTTGCGTGAACCACTTTCCATTAAAATATCTTTCGGACCTTGCGCTGCGTAAATTCGCGCGAGATAGTCACGCTCGCTGCTTTCTAGCTGGTTTAAGCGGCCTAAACGTAATTTTTTTACGATGCGTGCGATCAGTTTTGCGCCTTGCACCAAAGGCCACGGCATTCCTCGCCCATCTACTGGAGTGCCTGCAAAAAAAGCAACGCCGTGGCAGGGTTCGCTCGTCCATGCGTCGGAATTGCCATTTGCGTAGGCAGGATCAGCATGCTGGCAGGTAAAATCAACATAGCTAAGTATTGCGTCGATCTTTCCGTTTATCGGTAGTGTCGTCTGATTGTGCGTCATCGCCAAAGCGAAACGACTTTGAATCTCGCCATTATGCCGAGCATAGGCGTATTCGGCTTCACCTTTGCGCGCTTGGCGGCGCGCGTAAGCGCGAGTAATCCCGAGGCGCTGATCGTGAGGGGATACGTCGCCAGCGGTGCCTTGAGCAAAAATAGCGACGGGTGTAACGCTGCCTTTCTCACGTAGCTCTGCTTCCGCGTGAAGTGATGCGTACCCCTTATTGTCACCGTTATGACGATGCAGGCGGTTAGTAAGGCAGGTTGCGTGAACGCCAAATAGCGAAAGTAGGGCGCTGACCTGATCCCCTTGACGAATTGCCAACACGCTCATGTTGCGGTCGAGTGCACGATGGGTGTGGGCAACCGTCTGCGCTTGTACGTCGGGGTTGCGGTTATAGGCTTCGATAGAGCGGTTCCAGGCCACATCAATGTGTTCGTCGATTTTTTCTTGGTGAAGTGTAAGTCCAGCCGGTGCAGCGCTTGCCTGAGCTTGCTTTAACGCGACAACGCTTGCCGAAACGACTGCATCGAGATGTGCAGGCTGAAAACCGGGCGTGACCAAATTGTACAGAACGTCGTGCGTGCATCCGCCGGGCCCGGAATGGGTGTGAGTGCAGGTGAGTACGAGGCGGGCTTCATCAAAGTCGGCCTGTTGGCTGCGCAACGCAGCACATACGCCTTCACGCATTGCATGGGTCACATATCCCAAATCCAAGCAGCAAAACCACAAGCCGCCGCCGGCCTCGTCCTCTATATAAAGTGCGCGTGCATAGAGTGGGTCTTGCTCGCCATAAGCTACATGGTTGGGATTCCCGTAGCCGTGCATTGCATAGCCTTGAGCGCGAATTTCGATTTGCTTGGAATGCCAGCCAATGCGGTAGGCGGGGGTGGGGTGCATAAGAGCGTCCTTGGGTTCCTGACGATGGGTCTTTCTGTAGGATATAACACCTGTTTATGTTTTAGGGATTGTTGTGGGCAGCGTGGTGTGTTTTTGTGACGTGAGTAGGCTGGTTGGTTGAAGTCGTACACTTGTACTTATTCGCAACCTAAAATACTCACACCTATACTGAGCGATATTGCTTCGTAAGTGTGGATTGCGGGAGTGGAAATGTGCGGAGGTTCGAGCTTGCGTCAACGGTGCGCTACGTGGCTCTTTTTCTTGGATTTTTGGTGGTCTACCCGATTGGGTGGAGCCACGCAGAAACGCCACCATCAAGCCGCGTAGATCGCCCCCCTGAAGCGTTCGTAGACCAATGGGCAGAAAGCGACGCATGGCTTGGGCTGCTCTATTTCCAAAGGGAAGGAAAAAGCTATCGCAGCGACACCCAAGACCCCAAGTTTTTTCTTTCCCCGCAAGGGCAGCGTTCGCCGCAAACCGAGCTCCTTGCCAGCCTTGAAGAAATGGCAAAACCACAGCCGCAAGGGAATGAACACCCGCAGTGCCGCTTTCCCGCACGTTTTGCATGGCTCAGAAGCTTGCCAAGCTCGCCACTCGCCGCAGCAGAAGTCCAAGAGTGCCCCGGCTTCTCGGCTTTTCAACACCGCATTGCGGCTCGTTCGGTGAGCATGATCTTCCCCGAGCCCAATATGGACGACGTATCCACCCTGTTCGGCCATAGCTTTTTGCATTTCAAACGCGTACCCGCTGGGGAAAGTGAGCTGACCGAGGATTACAGCGCTGACGACTACACACTGAATTTCGCGGCGAGACTCGCGCCTGGAATGAAGCAGAGCGATTTGCTGAAAAATTGGTTGACCGGCCCGCTCGACGGCATTTTTACCATGACGCCCTACGGGAAAAAATTGCAGGACTATCTGCAAACTGAATCCCGTGATATCTGGGAATACCAACTCAATTTGAACCAAGAAGAAACCGATCAACTCGTTCGGCACGCTTGGGAATTGCGTGGCACCGATTTTGAGTACAGTTTCTTTCTGGAAAACTGCGCCTACCGCATGCTGAATTTTCTGGATGTTGCTCGGCCGGGCCTAAACCTGCATCGCAAATACGCTCTCTACGCTGCCCCTTTAGACACCATAGAAACCGTTATCGCCGCTGGTATGGTGACACGCGCAGACTACCGCCCCTCGGAGCTTACCCAAAGGCTTGCGCAGGGCCAGCCCATCAAAAAGCCTTTAGAGCCGGGAAAAGTCGGCCATTACAGCGCGAGAGTGATTGTTGCTGGCGGTGCTTATGAGGGTAATCCAATTTTTTCTGCACGAATACGGGCGAGCTATCACGACTTTCTTGATGCACCCAGTGGCGGGCCCTTAGCAGCGATTAGTGCGCTCGAAGTTGCAGCACGGCAAATTGACGGGCGTTCCGCCCAGCTAACCGATTTTACGGCTTTTTCTCTTACTTCCATCAAGCCGCACGGCAAGGATTATGCGCCTTGGTCTTGGCGTTTTTCTGCAGGCATTACAGGCTTGTATTGGGAGCCGGAAGACGTGAAAGCGCAGCAAGCAACGCAGCTGAAAAAACAAGCAGCGCAGCGGAAAAAAAAGGATGAACCCGGAGATTGGGTCAATCCTCTGTATGCAAACCTGCTTATTGGCCCCGCATGGGGTGGCCGTAACTTTGCAATGTATCAGCTTTTTGGTGCTGAAGTTCAGGTAGATGCAGTGTTTCGCAACAATCAGGCGCCGCTCGCCGTTTGGAACCCCGGAATTATTGCCCGCAGTAGGCACTGGCAGGCGCAGTTGGAAGCATGGGTATACCAACCGCTCGACGGCGATCGTGACGCGTACGGACGTGTGAGTGCATCTCTTAGTCGCGGCATTAGCGCGCATTCGATGCTTTTTCTGCGCGCCACACACGAGCAAGGCCAAGTATTCCACGAGCAGGGTGTGCAACTCGGTATGGGCTTTTATTTTTAGCAAAGAGAAGATGTTTTCCGCGATCTAAAAAAGTTCGTTGCAAACTGAACAACAATGCGTTTCTATGTGAAAAGCAGAGCAGTAGTACCATTTGGGTAGGCGCTCTGCTAAATTGCCTGTCTTTGTTGGCGCAGTGGAAGCGCCTTTTCGTAGGCGAGTATCTTGGTTAAGCCTGTCTTATGCCATTTACAAGTCGATAAAGAGGGCAAGCACTTCATGTCAAACCTTTGGCGCAATTCTCCAAATAGCTACGGCCTTGTCGCAATTGGCGTGCATTGGCTCAGCGCGGTACTTGTGATTTTTCTGCTGGCCACCGGTATTTACATGGTAACGCTCAGCTACTACGACACGCTCTATCACACCCTGCCGCAGTGGCATAAATTAGCGGGTGTTGCGATTGCTCTACTCACCTTGGTACGTTTGCTGTCGTTATTGGTGAATCGCAGCCCAGCGTTGATACCAGCGCCGGCGTGGCAACTTTTAGCAGCGCATGCTGCGCACCACAGCTTGCGCGTTTTGCTGGTAGTCATGGTCGTTACGGGCTATATCATTACCACAGCAGAGGGGCAGGGCATCGTTTTGTGGGGGGAGGTTAGTATACCCGCACTTGCAACGTTCGATGCCGATGCCGTGGACGCCACCGGCTTTATTCATCGCTGGTGTGGTTATGCAATCGGCGCAATTGCACTTGGCCATGCAGGCGCCGCATTATTTCATCATTTTATTGCGCGCGATGCGACGTTGGTGCGAATGCTGCGTCCCGGCGGCTAGTGTTCAAAACGCAATTTCAAAACGTAACGTAGTTATTTAAGCGTAGTCATTTAAGTGTAGTTATTCAAACCACCGGAGAACCCTTATGTCCTCAATGTCTTTTGCAAAACGTATTGCGGCTGCTGCGCTTCTTCGCCTGCCACTGCTTTCCGTGACCAGCGTAGTTCAGGCAGCGCCTGAACAATATGTGATGGACACGCAAAACAAACACGCCTTCGTCCAATTCAAAATCAGCCACCTTGGTTTTAGTTGGGTGCTCGGCACCTTCGATAATTTCACCGGTAATTTTACGCTCGATCAGGATGCGCCAGATAAAAGCAGCGTGAGCGTGGATATCGACACCAATAGCGTTAACACCAATTACGCAGAGCGCGACAAACACCTGCGCGCCAAAGACGTATTTAACGTTGCAAAATTCCCAAAGGCCACGTTTGTAAGCACCAAAGTTGAAAAGACCGGCGATAAAACGGCAAACGTAACGGGCAACATGACCATAAAAGGTGTTACCAAGCCAGTAACCTTGGCCGTTACCTATATCGGCGGTGGAAAAGACCCTTGGGGTGGCTACCGCCAAGGATTTGAAGCAACGACCGATATTCGCCTGAAAGACTTTGGAATTGATTTAGACCTAGGCCCCGCTGCACAAGTCGCACATGTCTTTATTTCGGTGGAAGGGATTCGCAAATAATTTTCGGCTAAAACGAGCCGTAAACAAAGCGTGCGGTAAACGAAGGGTAGGTGGCATTTGCGACCTACCCTTGTTTGTCGTTGCTTTGGATGCTGAGGGGGAATGTCTTAGCCTTGGTTTCTCTCTCGATCGCCTTCTTTTTTTGCTTCCGGTACCAGCCATTCCACTCGTGCGCGACGTTCGCTCGCATCGGAAAGGCTGTTGACGATCCATTGCCCTAAGCGCGCCAAGCCCTGTTCCAGTTGCCACGGAGGGTTGATCAGCGCAATACCGGAACCGTACATACCAGAAAGCCCCTGTGGAGCATGCAGCGCGATCTCGCTAATCAGGATGCGAGTGATTCCCGATTGTTTGAGCGCTTTTAGCAGGCGCTGATGGCCCGCAACCGGCAGCAGCGGGTACCAGATCATGTACATGCCAGTGGGCCAGCGGTGGTAAGCTTTTTCGACTGCGTTGGCGATGTCCGCGTATTCGCTTTTGATTTCATAGCTTGGGTCGATGAGAACCATTCCTCGGCGCTCATCCGGCGGCACAAGTGCCACTAAACCTTCCAGCGCATCACGGCGATGCAGGATGGCGCGTGGCTCACGCTCAAAATTTTCGGAGAGCGCCTGAAACTCCTGTGGATGCTTTTCAATGAGAATCACGCGATCTTGTTCACGGCTGTTGAGAAGAGCGACCTTGGGGGAGCCGGGATAAAAACGCCGCCCGCCTTTCGGGTTGCAGCTAGCGATGTTTTCGAAATAGCGGCGCACCTCAGCGGGTGCCGTGTCTTGATCAACCCCCCAGATACCCCCTTTGGCCTCGTCGGTTTTCTGCGCTTCGCTACTCTGTAAATCGTAAAAGCCGCGCCCAGCGTGGGTATCTATATAGGCAAATGGCTTCGGCTTTTGAGTCAGGTGTTCAAGCACAAGACAAAGCGCGGAATGCTTGTGTACGTCCGCAAAGTTGCCAGCGTGGTAGATGTGTTGGTAGCTCAGCATGGGGGCAGATTCATTGAGGTATTGATTAAAAATTGCGTAAGTTTTCGTTGTGGCAGCTAGCTTCCGAGTGCTTGCTTCTAGTGGCTTACAGTAGATTGTAGCCTGTTTTGGTGAGAAATGAGAGCTAAGCCTTTGATTGATCTGTAAGGGCGTTTAGTGTGATTAAATGATGCTGTTTTGAGTTGCTACATCGCTCGTAAACATGGTCTAGACTGACTTAGATTACGTTGAACAGGGTTTATCCATGTCTACTGCTCCCCAGAATGCGCCGCAGGATATTGATGAGGAAATCGTTGATATTTTTGTGGAAGAAGCCACTGAAGTACTGGAAACATTAGCGACAGATGTGCCTGCTTGGAAGGAGGACAGTTCGAATCGTACGCTGCTGACCGACATTCGCAGAGCCTTTCACACACTAAAAGGCTCGGGCCGAATGGCCAAAGCGCTTCAAGTCGCTGAAGTCGCTTGGCAAGTTGAGCAAGCGTTGAATCGTGCTTTGGATGGATCGCTTTCCGTAAGTCCAAGTCTGATCGAAATGGTTGCCAAGGCGCGTGCTGCGATTGTGCCAATGATACAGGCGCTAGGGGAACGGCAAGCCTGCCCACTCAGTGAGCGCGAACTCGCTCAGTTGCTTGCTTACATTCAAGCCATAGCAAAAGGCGAGGAAATCCCTGTGCTACAGTCTGCATCACCCGCCGCGCCGGTAATCACTCCAGCTCCAGTAGATCTTGGGCCCTTACAGTCGGAGCTTGCCGAGTGTATGCGCCGTATTGACGAGATGGCGGGCCATCTTGAGAAGGGGGCTGCACGTATTCAACATTTGAGTGCCCAGTTGGAGGGCACTGCAGGACGCCAGCAGCGCCTTGAGGAGAGTTTGCCTGAGGATCTTCCGAGCCGCCAAGACGTTGATAGCCTGCAAACGCAGTTGCAATCGGTCAGTGGAGGCGTATCCGATGTCAAACACCTTGTCAAAGCCACCATTGATCGAGTGGCCCAGCAGCAATTGGACGTCCAAGATGCGCTCAATCGTCGAGTGAGCGAGGAATCTGTTGCGCTTGCCAAGCGCAACAATGAGTTGCAGGAACAAATGGACGCACTTCGCAGCCAGCAGGCCGACGCTCGCCGTTGGATGATGATTGGCTTTGGTGGGCTGGCAGCGCTGCTGGCGGCAGTGGCCAGCCTCGTGTTGTTGCCCTGAGCGGATGGAGCCGTTCAGGTGGGGCGCTCGGGCGTGCCCCTGTATACAGACTGAATTTTGAGCATTATTTTTCTCATGCGAACCCCCTGATCGAACAAATAGTGTTCGAAGATTGCCCTCAAATCCCTTACAATCGGCGCTTCCAGCTTCTACAGGTGGTCGAGATAGTTACTTCGGGCAATCTCCTGTAGGCGCTTTTATGTCCGTTCTCCGCAATCTGCGCGTTGAATCAATCAGCGATAATAAGCCAATTGGAAGAGGTTAAAATGACACAGCATCAGGATGTGCGCGTAAGTGCGCGCAGTTTGTTCTCGCGAGCTTTTGGTGGGCGTATGCTAGGGGCTGCTAGCGCAGCACTGGTCGCCTCTGCGTTCATGGTTTCCGCGCCACTTGCGCAGGCTGCCGTTAGCCCAGAAGGTTTGCGTATTGTTGGCAATGCGAATCCGGTGCAGGTGTTTGTGCCGACCCAGAACAATAGCGGTCTTGATATCAGCGATTTCCAGCTGCGTGAAGATGGCTCCTCGCAAACCCTCGTTTCTGCAGAGCCGAACTCATCACTGCCGTTCGTAACGGTGTTTGTGATGGACTACAGCCCCAGCGTGCGCAACAACGAAACCGCCCTCAAGCGCATGGAAGAAGCCGCTAAGGGTTTTGTTAGTCTGATGCAGCCAAAAGACAAAGCCGCCGTGATCAAGTTTAATGATCGCGTAGAAGTGATGGGGGCGGGGTTAACCTCAAATCACGATACACTCAATGCCGCGATTGACTCTATTCCGCCGCAACGCGGCTATTCCAAACTGTATGATGCCATCAGTAAAGCGATCGAAGTTTCGAACTGCAATCCAAAACTGGTCTGCTCAATCATCGTCCTATCAGACGGCGATGACGTAGGCTCCGCGTTACCGCTTGCAGATCTGCACAACCAGCTTTATCAAGCAGGAACCGCAGTGTTCCCGATTGGTTATGGCGACAATATCAACGTCAACAAGCTGCAAGAGCTTGCCACGAACAGCGGCGGTGCCTACTACACCAGCGAAGATTCCAGCCAATTCTCTGCGGTTTACGAGCGCATTTGGGCGCGCTTGTCCAATGAGTTCATGTTGACCTACCACACGGCTGCAACCGATTGCAAAAAGCATAACGTAGAAGTAGACGTCAATGATAACGGCGGCACGACCACCTACAAAGGCACAATGAACCGCTGTACCCCTGGCGAGGCGGCTTCCCGCGCTCACAAAGGCGGTGGTGGTAGCTTCGGCTTGTGGGAACTGGCCGCTCTGTTCATGACGGCAGGTGCAGGTGTTGCGCTGCAGCGTATGCGTCGTCGCCAAGCAGCATAGTGCGCTTGGCTTAGCGAGCCTCAGACGGTTGCGTAGTAGTTCCTGCACCCGTTTGAGTCACAGTTTGAGAAAGCAAAAACACCAGATCCTCATCACTCAACGGGGCCGCAGGTAATAGCTCTGCCGCCCCGGTGATGGCATCTTGCAGGGCGCGTTTGCGTTCCTGCAGCAGCACGATTTTTTCTTCTATTGTCCCCTCGCAAATCAGCTTATAGACAAAGACCGGTTTGTCTTGGCCGATTCGGTACGCGCGATCGGTGGCCTGTTCCTCTGCGGCTGGGTTCCACCACGGATCAAAATGTATCACCGTATCGGCAGCGGTTAGATTCAGGCCGACCCCGCCCGCCTTCAGGCTAATTAAAAAGATCGGTTCATTTTCTGCTTGGAAGCGTTCTACTAGCGCTTGGCGGTTTTGAGTTGCGCCGGTAAGCAATAAGTGTGGGATTTTTCTCTGCTGCAAAGCTTCGCGGATTAGCGCCAGCATCGAAGTAAACTGCGAGAAAACCAAAATCCGCCGGCCTTCCTCGACCAACTCTTCGAGCATTACTAGCAGATGATCCAGCTTTGCCGAGGGAAGTGATTTTGCGTCTTCAAGCGGTAAGAGGCGCGGGTCGCAGCACAATTGCCGCAGGCGCAGCAGAGCGTCCAGAATGGAAATGCGCGTCGTTTCATGGCCATCTGCGAGCAACAGATCGGTGATTTCGCGTTGCGTGAGCGCATGCAGGGCGTCATAAAATTCACGCTGAGGTTCAGTCATGGTGATGGGGATCAGCACCTCAGTTTTAGACGGTAATTCCTTGGCAACCTCGGATTTTTTCCGGCGTAGAATGTGCGGCTGAATACGCTGCAACAAACCCACCGCCCGCGTTTCGTTGTGATGTTTCTCAATCGGAATTCGATAAACCCGCTTAAAACGCGCCTCTGAGCCAAGACTGCCTGGCATCATGAATTCAAACAGCGACCAAAGTTCGCCAAGGTGGTTCTCCAGCGGAGTTCCTGTCATGCAGAATTTGTGATCGCTCTCCAGTTGGCGAAGCGCCTTCGCCACTTTGGTGCTGGAATTCTTGATCATATGCGCTTCATCCAGTACCAGATAGCTGAGCGGGATCGACTGCCAAAAAGTAAAGTCGCGCAAGCTAAGCGCATAGGAAGTAATAAACAAATCCGTCTGCGCGTGTGAAGAAATCTGCGCCATTCTGTCGCCACCGTGCACCACGAAGCAGCGCAGGGTTGGCGTGAATTTCTGCGCTTCGCGTGCCCAGTTTTGTAGCACGCTGGTGGGAGCTACCACTAGCGCTGGCTGCTGCAGGTGGCCCACGTTTTTCTCATGAAGCAAAAACGCCAGCATTTGCAGCGTCTTTCCAAGCCCCATGTCATCCGCAAGAATCCCTCCCAGTTGGCGATTCGCAAGCGAGCGTAGCCACGCCACCCCTTGAAGCTGATAATCCCGCAAATGTGCATTCAAGCCTTCCCAAGCGTTGGCCGAAAATGCCTCACGCTCCAGTGTTTGTGGGAGTGTAGCGCCAAGCTGCTGCGGATCGTGCCAATAACGCTGGAAAGACTCGGCAAGTAACGCTAAACGTCCGGCCTGACTGGCAGGAAGAGTCAAGCACCCTTGTTTGTCGAGGCGCGGCTGATCGAATAATTCCGGTAGGTGCTGCAATAGCAGGGCAAGCAAATCCGCAGGAATTACGACGCGTCTTCCATCATTCAGCCCCAGAATGTGATCCTCGCCACGGCTTCCCGCGCCGAGCTCCGCATCGTCCCGGAAATCTATGTCCGCAAGCTCTGGCGTTGCGGCAAGCGTTTGAAGAAGTGTTGGCAGTAACACCTGTTTTTCGCCCTCGATCTCGGCACTTAAGCCGAGCGCAAAGCGCCCTTGGTGATCCTTCTCAAGATGAACCCGCCAGCGCTCAGACGCCACAAAATGATGCCGAAACGCATTTGCGATGCTGATATGCCAGCCCTGCTCGCGCCATATCGGCGCCTGAGTCAGCAGCAATTGTTGCCATTCTCGCGCACTCCGCACACACAAATCTCCCGGCAAAACCCCATCGGTAAATTGCGCGCCTTGATAAATGGCTTCCAAAGGCGAGAGTGAAAGCAAAGACTGTTCGAGCATGGCAAGCCAGCGCTGTTCTTCGCTCAGGTCACGCTCGATTTTATGAAGAACGCCGGCAAAATAACGATATTGATAAGCTGCGTGATGCTCTGCCAGAAATTCCACGCGCCCCATCGGCCCAAGATAGGTAAAGCTGGCGCGTATTGCGTCAATGAGCGCTGGCCTGCGATAGCTTTGGCGGGCAATCAGATGAGTGCGAATACTGTAAAACAGCAGACAGGGGGTCGGCGGGTTGTGCCATAGCCGGGTCGGAAAATCGGTCGGCAAAGGCAATCGGGCGCGCTGCAGTGCCTCACCGTGGCGCTGCAAAAAAAGTTCAAATTCCCCTGGATTGACCACCACGCCACGTTCCACCCAGCGCAATGCCTCTGGGGTTGCGCCACAGTCTGCTTGGCCGATCTCCCAAAGGTGAATGTCAATATAAAAAGCTTCCGGCCCGGGAAAGCATTCCACCCCAGGAATGCTGATTTCCAAACGCTGCTGGCCATTCTCCAATGGCTTCCAGTGCAATTGTGCGGGTCTTGATGCGCCGAGACAAAAGGGCGTATGCGGCGAGGCTCCTTGCCAGAAGCAGCGATGGCTCTGCGCGAGCGCCGGCAGCAACTCAACCAGATGGCTGGGCTTTAGATCCAGTTGAGCGCGCGTTTCCCAGCCGGCATCAAGCTCGCGCAGCAGGCGCAGAATCCGCCAGTCAGCAGCGGAGAGCGCGCTACGCTGTGCCTGAAGCCACGCCCAACTAGGCGCGAACGGCTGCAAAGGTGCATCCCCCGCGGCGCCCTTGAGGCTCAGCCACAGGCGAAGAGGCCAGCCGTCGTGGGTGCCAAGGGTGTAGCGAATTCTGGTGGAAGGCCGCAAAGGCATCATCAAGGCTATATAAAAGCTAAAACAGATAATTCTAGCACTGTGGAGGCATAGGTACGAGATTAGGTGCGGATACGTTTTTTGGTATACATGTTTCCTGTTTGCGGATTCTAAAAGATCCCAGTAGCGTCACTTGCAGGATGGAGGGTTTTTCAGGGAGATAAAAATGTTGCGACGTTTGTGGATTGCCGCTTTTCTGGTTCTCACTCTGTGCATATTGCTGCCAGTAACCGATGTGCAAGCCGCACAGCGGCATCACTATTCCCATACGGAAATCGGCAAAGCCTCTCACTATCGTGGTAATACGGGGTTCGGCAAATCGCGGCAGGGTAGGGCGATCGTACGGGCAAAGTTCAGTTCAAGTGCGCACAAAAACGCCCTTGCGCGTGGCTACACCGCTGCGCACCGAACCTTGCCTTTTGGAACGCGCGTAAAAGTGACCAATTTGGCCAGCGGCAAAAGCGTTGTTGTTGTCATCAACGATCGCGGCCCTTATATTCGAGGTCGTGTGATTGACTTGTCTACCACCGCCTTTCGACATATTGCCAATCCGCGCGTTGGTTTGGTGCGAGTCAAAATTCAAGTGCTTCGCGTTTAGCGCCGCTTAGGCGGCATTTGCAAATTGGTAACAGTTGAAAATGATACGCATTTGTAAAAAATTCCTATTTGAAAGAAAATTGCATTTGTAAAAACGTCTTGACTGTGAAAAAATCGAGCCCTAGCTGCGTTTCTTGCCTGCTAGCTCTATAAGAGCGCCTCATTGCGTTGTTATTGCGTGCCCAACCCACTATACTTGCCCCGCCAAAGGCGAATACATGCCCGCCAAAGGTGAAGTCAGAGGCGCTTGCCTGATTCAGACAATGTGGCACACCCCTCCTTCTTGGCAAAGCGGCCGCCGCTTGAGCACTTCCCAATAACCGACCTGGCTTCTTGCTGGGCATTCTGCGTGATGATGACCGTGAACAACCAAAGACCTGTACACCTGGACCTCAGGACCATCAAGCTTCCCATAACTGCTTACACCTCCATTTTGCACCGCATTTCCGGTGTGATTCTGTTCGGCGGACTCATCCTGATGCTATGGGCGCTTGATGTGTCGCTGGCTTCCGAACAGGGCTTCGAGCAAGTCAAGGGCGTGCTGGACAACTTTTTTGTCAAGCTGATCACTTGGGGCTTGCTCTCTGCATTGCTCTATCACTTGGCGGCTGGCGTGCGCCATATGCTTATGGATATTGATATCGGAGAAACGCTTCAAGGGGGCCGCAAAGGTTCCAAGATCGTCTTCATCGTATCGGGCGTTTTGATTCTGATTGCGGGGATTTGGGTATGGTAATCAATATCACCAACTTTGCGCGCTCCGGTCTGTACGACTGGATGGCACAGCGCGTTTCAGCGGTAGTAATCGCTGCGTATAGCTTGTTTTTGATGGGCTACCTGTTTTTTGGCGCAACGCCCGACTACGCGGCGTGGCATGCGCTGTTCTCGCAAACTTGGATGCGTATCTTCAGCTTGCTGGCTCTGATTTCGATCGCCGTGCACGCATGGGTAGGCATGTGGACCATCACCACCGATTACCTCACGACCCGGCTGCTCGGCCCGAAAGGGACTGCCCTGCGCTTTGGCGCACAGGTGGTGTGCGGCATTTTGAACTTCGTGGTGTTTGTGTGGGGCGTACAGGTTATCTGGGGTTTTTAATTTATGACTAGCATTCGTACAATGACTTATGACGCCATCATCATTGGTGGCGGCGGCGCCGGCATGCGCGCTGCACTGCAACTTTCGCAATCCGGCTACAGAACCGCCTGCATCACCAAGGTGTTCCCGACGCGTTCGCACACCGTATCGGCTCAGGGTGGGATTACCTGCGCAATCGCCTCCAACGATCCAAACGATGACTGGCGCTGGCACATGTACGACACCGTCAAAGGCTCCGACTACATCGGTGACCAAGACGCAATCGAATACATGTGTTCCGTAGGCCCAGAAGCAGTGTTTGAGCTTGAACACATGGGTTTGCCATTCTCACGCACCGAAGCGGGCCGGATTTATCAACGCCCCTTTGGTGGCCAGTCCAAGGGCCCAGACAACCCCACGCAAGCGGCTCGTACCTGTGCCGCCGCTGACCGTACCGGCCACGCGCTGCTGCACACCCTGTACCAGAACAACCTGAAGAACAAAACCACCTTCTTGATTGAGTGGTATGCGGTTGATCTGGTAAAAAACCAAGACGGTGCCGTTGTGGGCGTGATCGCCATCAACATCGAAACCGGCGAAACCGTATTCATCCAATCGCAAGCCACCGTCCTCGCCACCGGCGGCGCTGGCCGCATCTTCTCCTCTACCACCAACGCCTTGATCAATACGGGTGATGGGATCGGCATGGCGCTGCGCGCAGGCTTCCCTGTGCAGGATATCGAAATGTGGCAATTCCACCCCACCGGTATCGCCGGCGCGGGCGTGCTCGTCACTGAAGGCTGCCGTGGTGAAGGCGGCTACCTGATCAACGCCCAAGGCGAGCGCTTCATGGAACGCTATGCGCCCAACGCGAAAGACCTTGCCAGCCGCGACGTCGTTGCACGCGCAATGGTCAAAGAGATCCTCGCTGGCAACGGTTGCGGCCCTGAAAAAGATCACGTAATGCTCAAACTCGACCATTTGGGCGAAGAAGTACTGCACAAGCGTTTGCCAGGGATTTGTGAGCTCTCCAAAACTTTCGCGCATGTCGATCCCGTTACCGCGCCGATCCCAGTCGTGCCTACCTGCCACTATATGATGGGCGGCGTCCCGACCAACATCCACGGCCAAGCCATTGCGCAGGACGCAAACGGCAACGACAGAATCATCGACGGTCTGTTTGCCGTAGGCGAAGTCGCTTGCGTATCCGTACATGGCGCAAACCGCTTGGGCGGTAACTCGCTGCTCGACCTCGTCGTGTTCGGCCGCGCAGCCGGTTTGCACCTTGAGCATGCTCTCAAGGAAGGCATTGAGCATCGCCCAGCGAGTCAAAGCGACCTAGATGCATCGTTCTCGCGCTTGAATAGCCTGAACACCCGCACCAAGGGCGAGCCTGTTGCCAAACTGCGTAAAGAGCTGCAGCAGTGCATGCAGAACTACTTTGGCGTATTCCGCACCGGCGAATTCATGGAAAAAGGCATCAAAGTGCTGGCGGACCTGCGTGATCGCGTCGAAAACGTCGCCATTACCGATAAGAGCCAAGCATTCAATACCGATCGCATTGAAGCGCTGGAACTGCAAAACCTGTTTGAAGTGGCGGAAGCCACAGCGATTGCCGCCGACGAGCGCAAAGAATCACGCGGCGCCCACGCCCGCGAAGATTACGAGGAGCGCGACGACAAGAACTGGTTGTGCCACTCCATGTACTTTCCTGGGGAAAAACGCGTATCCAAACGGGCGGTCAACTTCGCACCGAAAACCGTTCCTACGTTTGAACCCAAAAAACGCACGTATTAAGGGTAACTTCCATGTTTCTTGGCAAAACTCTCAAAGTCAGCGTATATCGCTACAACCCGGAAAAGGATCAGGCTCCCTACCTGCAAGACTTTACCGTTGAAATCAACGGCAAAGACATGATGGTGCTGGACGTCCTGAACCTGATCAAAGAGCAGGACACTTCACTTGCCTATCGCCGCTCCTGCCGCGAAGGCGTGTGCGGTTCCGACGGTATGAACATGGCCGGCAAGAATGGCTTGGCTTGCATCACGCCGATTTCTCAAGCGATCCGCGACAACAAACTGGTCATCCATCCGCTGCCTGGCCTGCCGGTGATCCGCGACCTCGTAGTAGACATGAACCAGTTCTACACACAGTACGAGAAAGTGAAGCCATGGCTGCAAAATGACCAGCCAGCGCCCGCAATCGAGCGTCTGCAAACGCCCGAACAGCGCGAAAAACTCGATGAACTCTATGAGTGCATCCTGTGCGCCTGCTGCTCCAGCGGCTGCCCGTCGTTCTGGTGGAACCCCGACAAGTTTCTCGGCCCTGCAGCGCTCCTGCAGGCTTACCGCTTCCTGTCGGATAGCCGCGATACCCACACCGCAGAGCGATTGGCCGCGCTGGACGATCCGTTCAGCCTGTTCCGCTGCCGTGGCATCATGAACTGCACCCACGTTTGCCCCAAAGGTCTGAACCCTGCACGTGCGATTGGCCACATTCGCACCATGCTGTTCGATCGCGGCGTGTAAACGCAGCTGTAGCGCTCTCGCTAAACAAAAAACCGGGCCCAATGGCCCGGTTTTTTTGTGACTCTATTTCACGGTTTTCACGCTTTCGCCGTTTGTGTGCGCACAAAAACCGCTCGGTCATGATAGGCTTGCATCTAGGCGTACTTTTGTACCAAAATGGATTTTTGCACCAAAAAATGGACGACGGGCGCCTGTTTTTTCGACAATTTTCTCGCCGATTTTTTTATGTATGGCGCGCTCGCAATGCGCGTTCAATGGATCTTGCACGCTTGGGATAATTAAAATGACTAAAAGCACTGACAAAACCTGCTTGGAACCCTCGCCCCGTTTTGAACTCTCTGGGCGCACCAAAAAGCTTGGGTTTGCTCTCGCTGCAGGCGCTCTTGCCGCCGCACTTGGTGGCTGCGTAATGCTGCTGAAGTGGCGGGTAACGACCGAGCTAGTCCCTAAAAACTTCAACCAGGTATTGCTGGATCGTGATGGCAACGCCGCGCACGTCTATATGGACGGCGGCGTTCTGCACGTGGCCAAATACGGCGACAAAGGGGTCGCACTGGGCGTTCAAGACATTGCAGCCACCATCACCAACACCGCACCCACGCTGGACCTTGATAAAGGCCGGCTGCTCGTGCGTGGTGCAACGCTTGGGGATAGCGTACTGATCGACGCTAATCTCGGCACCGCTGGCCCGTTGGATGCCGCTCAGCTGCCAGTTGGTGCGTCCACTTGGGCGCTCGCGAACGCGAAGCCGGTTTTGAACGGCAAGATCGCCCTTTATGGCACGCGCACCGGTGAGGAGGGGGGCACACACCCTTGGTTGATGCTCTGGGATCTTGCGGCTGGCAGTTTCACGCTGGTAGAGACCCCGATGCTTGACACTATAGATGCGGTGTTCGCACAGCAGTCGTTGATGGTGCAGGGGCAGGCTGCAGGCGTGGCGCAGGTTGTTACGCTCGATGCGACGCTGAATGTGTTAGGCCAGTTCGCCGTCCCTGCCGGTCAGAAACTGATTGGGGATTCGCTAGGGCGTCCGGTGTTATATAACGATGCCAATCTCACCCTCTATACGGTCAACTTTGACGGCACGCCGGTATGGACGTACAAAAACGAAACCTACAAATGGATTCGCGGCCAGCGGGTGGGGCCGGATGGCAGCGTGCTGCTCTATGGCGACCATTCCAATTACAGCGCCGTTGCGTTACGCAAGGATTCCGCACACTTCTTGCGCGTTACGCCCGAAGGCGCGCTCGCGTACCACTATCAAACGCTGTCCAACGATACCGCCCGCATCGACTATAAAAACATCCGCCAGTTTGCAGATGGCTCCATGCAAATCAGTTTGCAGGGCTTGAGTGGAGATGTTACCGGATTGCTGATTTTTGATGGCGTCGTCGGCGTCCCTTACCAAACCAAAAAGACGGTGCGACACGAGTTTATCTCCGCTGCAGGCAAGGAGAGCAGGTACGTCAAGGAGCCGATCCGGGTAGAGGTAATCTCGCAGACCAAACCGCTACTGATCGAACTGCTATCCTCGCAAGGTGGTCATTGCGCGAGCCTGGACGTGTACAATGTCGGCAAAGCTGGCCTGCTCACGCTCAACGAGCTCTGCGGGGCCGAGAAGCCTAGCGTCGTTCTGAGCCGCTACTAGGCCGCGAGCGCCATAGGGCGATTTACGCATAACGCGTCGTGAACGTGCTGGGAATGGTGCGCTCGCGGCGTGTTTTTTTGTTTCGGGAGGTTTTGTAGTGGCGTGGTTCATCCTGCTGATTGCTGGGCTCTTTGAAGTGGGTTGGGCGATTGGCCTGAAATACACGGAGGGCTTCACCCGTTTGTGGCCTACGGTCTGGACGGTGGTGAGCATGATCATCGGGCTATGGCTGCTCGGCATCGCCATGAAAAGTTTGCCAGTAGGCACCGCCTATGCGGTGTGGGTGGGCGTAGGCGCGGTAGGCACGGTGATTCTGGGGATTATTTTGTTTCAGGAACCGACCAATGCAGGCAGGCTGGTGAGCGTTGCGTTGATTGTTTCGGGCATTGTTGGTTTGAAGTTGAGCACGTGAAAATCACCCTTACAACCAATTGGCATATCCAAATCGCGAATAAATATTTTTAAGTATAACGATTCCTGCCTACTATGCTCCCCACAACTTGATACACGTGAGATGAGCATGACTACCAAATCCCCCTTTCTGTTATCCGAACAGCAAACTTCACTGCTCGAAACACTCATTAGCGAAATGGAGCAACCCAGCCTGCTATGGACTTCGGGGTACCTCGCTGGGCTTGCCATGGCTCAACGGCGGGTATCACTTGCAGTCAAACCGCAAGAAGCCGCGGCTGCTACTGTCGCCGCCGCGCCGGTTGCCAAATCTACGCTGACGATTTTGTACGGCAGCCAAACCGGCAACGCCAAACGCCTTGCCCAACGTTTTGCCGCTGAGAGCGAGGCCGCTGGGTTGAGCGTTCAACTGGTCGATGTTGCCGACTATGCAGTTCGCAAGCTGAAGTCAGAAACCCATCTGTTTGTGGTGATCAGCACCCAAGGCGACGGCGAGCCCCCCGATAGCGCCCGCGAATTTTTTGAATTTCTGCACGGCAAAAAGGCGCCTAAGCTCGATACCCTGCAATATGCAGTGCTGGCGCTGGGCGATTCCAGCTACCCTGATTTTTGTGGCGTAGGTCGGAAAATTGATGAGCGTCTTGCTGCCTTGGGCGCCAAGCGCATTCACAACCGTGGCGATTGCGATCTGGATATCGAAACCGTTGCCGAGCCGTGGTGGGTGGATACGCTCAATCTGGCCCGCACTGCGCTTGCACCTGCAGGCAGTGTCGCTGCTCCGCAGCAAAACGCCAATGTGATTCCGCTCCACCCGAGCGCATCGGCCTGGAATCGCGACAAGCCATTCAGCGCACAGGTGCTTGAGAACCAGCGCATCACCGCGCGCGGTACGGATAAGCATATTTTCCATCTGGAACTCTCGCTGGAAGGCTCCGGCTTGCACTATCAGCCGGGTGATTCTTTGGGTGTGTGGCATTTCAATCCGCCGAGCTTGGTTGATAATGTTCTCGCAACGTTGGGTGTGAGTGGCGATCAAACGTTCACCCACAAAGGCGAAACCTTTACATTGCGCCAGTGGTTCAGTGAGAAGTTGGAACTGACCCGTTTGACTCGCGCTTTCTTGGTAGAGCACTCTAGCCGGGTGAATGCAGGTGTGGATCAAGCCGACCTGCAAGCGGCGCTGGCTGAAGGCGCTCGTGATGCGTTGGCTGCCTTCCTGGGTACGCACCAGTTGATTGATCTTCTCAAGCGTTTCCCAGCCAACTGGACAGCGGAAACGTTGATCACGTCATTGCGGCCACTTACACCGAGGCTGTATTCGATCTCTTCCAGCCAGACGGTTGCAGAAGATGAAGTACATTTGACGGTTGCCAAAGTGGCCTACGACGCCCACGGTGAAGCTCACTTGGGTGCCGCTTCCGGCTTCCTCGCGGAGTTGCCTGCGGATGGTCAGTTGCCGATTTACATCGAGGAGAACCGCCATTTCCGCCTGCCCAAAAATGCTGACCGTGATGTCATCATGGTAGGGCCTGGTACAGGCGTTGCGCCGTTCCGCGCCTTCTTGCAGGAGCGAATTGAATCGGGTGCCGCCGGCCGCAACTGGCTGTTCTTTGGCGCGCAGCACTTTGACACCCAGTTCCTCTATCAAACCGAATGGCAGGATGCGCTCAAGAAAAAGCATCTGAATCGCATTGACCTTGCTTTCTCACGCGATCAGCAAGAAAAAATCTACGTTCAGCATTTGATCGAAAAACAAGGTGCAGAACTGTACGCATGGCTGCAAAATGGCGCACACTTTTATGTTTGCGGCAGCACTGACATGGAAAAGGACGTAAAAGCGGCGTTACTGAAAGCCATCGCACAGCACTCTGGTAAAGGGGATGAGTTTGCGAATGCCTGGTTTGCCGAGGCGCAGAAAGAGGGCCGCTATAGCCGGGACGTGTATTGATCCTCACAACCGGATAAATTAAGCAATTATTGATGATGGGTGAATGCCCTTCGAGCGATGAACGATCCTCGAAGGGCGAAATGCCTCAAGAGTGGAATTGGAAGGACATTGTAGAGATGACGGGTAAACCTAGTTCTGTAGAAGTATTGAAAAAGGACAGCGACTACCTGCGTGGCACGCTAGCAGAATGTTTGCAGGATCCAGTAACGGGCTCCATCAGCCACATGGATACGCGGGTGATCAAATTCCACGGCTGCTATGAGCAGGATGATCGCGATTTACGCGAAGAGCGCCGCAAGCAAAAACTGGAGCCAGCTTTTCAGTATTTTATTCGTACTCGCCTGCCAGGTGGTGTTGTAACGCCAAGCCAGTGGCTCGCGCTGGATGAGATCGCGCAGAAGTTTGGGCGCGGTACGCTCAAGCTCACTACTCGCCAGACGTTTCAGATCCACGGCATCGTCAAGCGCAAGCTCAAGCCCGCGATGCAGGCGATGAACGCGGTGATGATTGATTCCATTGCTGCGTGTGGTGACGTAAACCGTAACGTGCTGTGTGCAACCAATCCGCACCTGTCGGAAGTGCATCGCACGGTGTGGCAGCAGGCGTTGGACGTTTCTGCCTATATGAAGCCTAAAACCCGCGCGTATTATGAAGTGTGGTTGGATGAGAAAAAAGTCTCGACCACCGAAAATCAGGAACCGTTTTACGGCGACACTTATCTGCCGCGTAAATTCAAGATCGCGATTTCCGTACCGCCCGTGAACGATGTAGATGCCTTCGCAAACGACATCGGCCTGATTGCCATTATCGAAAATGGCAAGCTGGAAGGCTATACCGTAGCGGTCGGCGGTGGCATGGGCAAAACCTATGGCGACGCAAAAACCTATCCACGGGCAGCCACCGTGATCGGATTTATCCGGCCTGATGAAGTCAACCACGTTTGCGAAACCATCGCAGGCATTCAGCGCGATTTTGGCGACCGCAGCGAGCGTAGCCAAGCGCGTATGAAGTACACGATTGATCATATGGGCTTGGATCGGTTCAAAGAAGAACTGAATAGCCGCCTTGGGCATGCGCTGGAAGCACCGCGCGCGTTCAAATTCGACCATAACGGCGACCGTTACGGTTGGGTAGAAGGCGAAGACGGCTTGTGGCATCTGACCCTCTATATCGAAGCGGGCCGCGTAGTAGACGACGTGTTGCTGGGTCTGCGCGAGATTGCCGGAGTTCATAAAGGTGAATTTCGCGTGACCACCAACCAAAACGTGATCATTGCGCGCGTGGCTCCTGAAGATCGCGCCCAGATTGATGCGCTGGTCGCTAAACACGGGCTGGATGGCTATCGTGGTGCTTCTGGGATTCGCAAGAATTCCATGGCCTGCGTCGCCTTGCCTACCTGCGGATTGGCGATGGCCGAGTCTGAGCGTTATTTGCCTGATCTGCTCCTGAAGTTGGAAGCGATTCTGGATCGTAATGGCATTTTGGATGCGCCGATCACTTTGCGGATTTCCGGCTGCCCGAATGGCTGCTCACGGCCCTTCTTGGCGGAAATTGCGCTAACGGGGCGTGCGATTGGTCGCTACAGCTTGAATCTTGGCGGTAATTTTACGGGTGAACGCCTCAATACCGTGTATCTGGAGAACGCTACGGAGCCGGAAATTCTGGCGGCGCTGGAGCCGATGATTGCAAATTACGCGAAAAATCGTTTAGAAGATGAGAAATTCGGCGATTTTCTGTATCGGACAGGGGTTCTAAGCGCTGCTTGATGCCTTTGTGAGTGTAGGCTTCTAAGGGGCTGCGCTCGAATCCACATATAATCGAACCCGTTTGGCGCCAGAAATGCTGCCACGCGAGTTCGATTTTTTTACGCCAGTGATTTGATAAATAACAATTTCTATACAATACTCGCGTAGTCCCGCACGTCGTATCGCGGTTGACGCCAAGCGGTAGGCCAAAGTCCTACTAGTCTGGGTTCCTCACTGATACCGTTAGACGGACGCATGATTAAAACTTTTCCTGCGAATTTCGCGCCTTTTGCACTCTTTGCGCGTGGCGACTTGCTTGTGTCGAAATCACAGCCGACGGCCAGCACCTTTTTTCGCGCCATTCTTTGTGGGGCGCTTGCGGTATGCTTTCTTGCTGGAGCAGGCCAAAGCAGGGCGATCACGCCAAGCCCTGCACAGATTGAACAGTTTAGAAAGCTTCCTCTGGAGCAGCAGCGCGCTTTGGCGAAGCAATACGGGATCGATCTGGATAGCCTGGCAGGCGTAGGCCAGGCGTCAGGCCCAATTGGCGAAACGGATGCTGTCAGTGGGGTGAATACGCCTAGTGCAAGCGGAGCCGCCGCTCCAAGCCAAGCAACCACGCTGCGTGTCCCTCCAGCGCCACCCCAAAGCGGACAAAGCACCCGCTTTGGGGTTCGCAAGGTCAGCTACGTTTCTTGCGAGCCGCACGGATTATGGGGTGCGCCGATGTTGCGAACTACACGTACTGGCAACGTTCTTGGCGGAGAAGCGGGCAGGTCGAGTGCGGCGTCTATGGATGTGCTCGAACAGCCAATTGATACAGCTGACGATGACTCTCAAATTTCGGATAAGCGCAACTGCTCCCCCGACAATCTTGCATCGTTACAGCCTTTCGGCTATGACCTGTTTTCGGGGAGCACGTTAACCTTTGCGCCGCTCGCAAATATGCCTGTTCCCTTGGATTACGTGTTGGGCCCTGGGGACACTTTGGTAGTGCAGCTTTATGGAAAAACCAACACTAATCAGGAAATGGTTGTCGATCGTGATGGTGCTATCCAGTTTCCTGAACTTGGGCCCATTACAGTTGCCGGCCTGCGTTTTGAAGAAGTGCGCGCACAGATTCTGAGCGCTGTTTCCGAGAAGATGATCGGGGTGAACGGAAGCGTTACCATGGGAGCACTGCGTTCCATGCAAGTGCTGGTGCTAGGGGAGGTTGTGAATCCGGGCACCTATGTAATCAGCTCAATGTCCAGCATCACGCATGCATTGCTTGCTGGGGGTGGTATTTCCGAAATCGGTTCGCTACGTAACATTCAGTTGAAGCGGCGGGGGCAGCTGATCAGCACGTTGGATCTCTATGATCTGCTGTTAAAAGGCGATACCCAGCATGATACCCGGTTGCAGCCGGGAGATGTGGTGTTTGTGCCACCCGCAGGAAAAAGGGTGGGAATTGGTGGCGAGGTGCGCAGGCCGGCAATTTACGAGGTAAAGGGCGCTGCGAATATGGCCGACCTTGTCAAACTTGCAGGAGGCTTATTACCGACGGCCTACCCAACGGCGACACGCGTTGATCGGATCAATGCCAAAAGTGAGCATACGCTGCTGGAGGTAGATTTAAACGCACGCAAAGGGCAGACGTTATTAGTACGCGATGGTGATGTAATTGATGTGCAGCCGGTGCTGGATGATCTAAAAGGCATCGTGCAAGTCTCGGGATATGTTAATCGGCCTGGTGGTGTGGCGTGGCACCCTGGTATGCGCGTTACAGAGGCGATTCGCGGTTTTTATGATTTGCAGGCCGATCCGGATCTGGAGTATGCGTTGATCAAGCGGCGCGTTTTGCCTGCAAGAACCATTGTGGTTGAGCGTCTGCACCTAGGGGATGCGCTGCGTGCACCGGGTTCGCGCGCAGATTTGGTGTTGCGCGCGGAGGACGAGATTTTGGTATTTCCGCGTGCGGGAGAAGCTCGGGAAGCGATGATAAAACCGTTGCTAGGCGTACTCCAAAGCCAAGCCGATGGCAATAAACCAGCTCAAATTGTATCGGTATCTGGTAACGTGCGGGTGCCGGGGGAATACCCTCTTACCGAGGGTATGACTCCACAAGATCTGGTCACCGCTGCCGGCGGCATGTTGGAGAGCGCGTATGGTGTTGAAGCAGAAATCACCCGTGCTCTGGTGGATGCAAACGAGTATCAGAAAACCCAGCGGATTCCAGTGAGTTTTTCGGGGGAAATCCCCTCAGGTGGTGCAAGTGCGCACATTTTACTTGCCGCGCATGATCAACTGTACATCAAGCGCATTCCCGGTTGGAATGAGCGGGAGTATGCCGAAATTGATGGTGAGGTGAATTTTCCGGGGCGCTACCCAATTTTTCGGGGGGACACCGTCGGCATGTTGATTGCGCGGGCAGGTGGGCTTACCAAGTATGCGGATCCTAACTCGACGATTTTCCTGCGCGAGAATTTGCGGCGGCGTGAAGAGCAGCAGTTAGCGAAGTTCCAGAAAAAATTGGAAGCAGATGTCGCAAAAATGAAACTCGAAGCAGCAAAGAGCAAAGCTACTTCTGGCGATGTGGAACGAATTGGCTCCTCGCTCTTGGCGGATTTATCTACCGCGCAGGCGAGTGGGCGCTTGGTGATTGATGTTGCTGCAATCCTCAACAAAAAGCCGAATAGTGACGTTACTCTGCAAAGCGGAGATCGGCTGGTTTTACCGATCAAACCTCAAGAAGTTTCCGTGATTGGCGAGGTGCAATTCCCAACTTCGCATTTGTATAAACAGGGCTTGGATGTGCAGGATTATATCAATATCAGCGGAGGTTTTACGTCGAAGTCGGATGAGAAGCATGTGTACGTAATTGCCGCGAATGGCCAAGTCAGGGCGGTTAAAAAAGGCGTATTCTCTTTGAAGGGTGAGTTGGGTGCCGGTGATACGGTTGTAGTTCCCTATGACGTTGAGTCGGTGAGCAATATGCAATATTGGCTTAATACCAGCCAGATTCTGTTCCAGTTATCTACTACCGCTGCGGCGCTCAAAACAGTGGGTGTGTTCTGATGGAGACTTCCGTGGTAAACCAGTCCACCCGCCCAGTACCGCCACAGGCGCCGATGAGCGACGGCTATGATGATGAAATTAGTCTGCTGGATCTTTTTAATACCCTCTGGCCAGCAAAATATTGGATCTTGGGGGCGGGCGTGCTGGCGGCGGCGTTGGCAGTATTGATAAGCCTGCAAATGCCCAATGTTTACCGATCGGAGGCGGTGCTATCGCCCATTGCAGACTCCAAGGGAGGAGGGCTGGCGGGCTTGGCTGGGCAGTTTGGCGGTTTGGCAAACCTTGCAGGAATCAGCCTCGGAGGTGGCAGCGGGGTAGATAAAGCGACCGTTGCGATTGAAACGCTAAAATCCCGCGCCTTTCTTGCAACGTTTATCGAGCGCCATCAGCTGCGCGTGCCGGTGATTGCGGCGGAGGGCTGGGATCAAGAGAAAAAAGAGTGGCTAATCGATCCAGAAATTTACGACATCCAACAACAGCAGTGGGTTCGAGAGGTAAAACCGCCGAAACAGCAGGTGCCGAGCGATCTGGAAGTAATTGAACAATTCCGCAAGGTGCTTACCGTAAGTCAAGACAAAAAATCCATGATCGTAACGTTGTCGGTAGATTCGTACTCGCCTGAATATTCCCAAAAGTGGGCGCAAGCGCTGATTAAAGATGTAAATGAATATTTGCGCAGCAAGGACGTGGACGAGGCGAAACGCAGTATTGAGTACCTTACCCGCGAAATCGAAACCACGCCGCTTACGCAGATTCAGGCGGTGTTATATCAGATGATCGAGGAGCAGAAAAAAACCGTAATGCTGGCCTCGGTGCGGGATGGCTATGTGTTTCAGGTGATTGATCCGCCGGTGGTGCCGGAATTAAAGGCGAAGCCGAAGCGGGCGTTGATTGTGGTAGTCTCCGTGTTTGCGGCGATGTTTTTGGCGCTGTTTACGGTGTTAGCGAGAAGTGCATTCAAAAATGCGGTCGAAAAAAACAATAAAGGGGAATAGGCATGGCATGGTATTTAATGCAAACCCGCCCGCACCAAGAAACCCTTGCTGCCACCAATCTGCTGCGGCAGGGCTACGGTTGCTACCAACCGATACATCAGGTGGAAAAACTCATCGCCGGTAAACTCTGTATGAAGGATGAAGCGCTCTTTCCCGGTTATCTGTTTGTCGAAATCGCCGCTCAGCAAAGCTGGTGTACCATTCGATCTACCTATGGCGTGCGCAGCCTCGTATGTTTCGGTGGCAAAGCCCTGCCGGTGTCGGAACTGCTGATTAGCCAGTTGCGCGCCCGCTGTGAAACCGAGCAGGCGCAGTGCCGGTTTACGAAAGGGCAGTCGGTGGAGGTAAAAAAAGGTCCCTTTGCAGGCCTGAACGCTGTATTCCAATGCAAAAAGGCGGAGGATCGTGTGATTGTACTGATTCGCCTGCTGCAAAGCGTGCAGGCGATAGAACTGCCGGTGGCGGCGTTGGTGTAGGGGGGGCGGTGCTGTGTGGATTATCCGGTGCCAAATGAACAATGGGCACGGCACGCCGTGCCGTGCCCGTGTATTCTTTGTCATAGCACCGTCTACGCAAGAAAACAGCTTGGATTATGAGCAAGATGTTTTTTGAAAATGCGTGACGTTAGGCAAGCCTTTGAAGTGAGCGTCACAAGTGAATAAACTCGCTACCCACCAACCACTCAATCCAGACTGAGGTATCCACCACGCAAGCGGCAACTGGCATCAATAGCGATCCTCACGGTCGCGGTAGTCGTCTGTACGCGCTCCCTTGGCGATACCCGCCAATTGTTCCAATTCAGGGACAGGCATTATCAAAACGCCTTTGCCTTTCGGGATAAAAACAAACTCCTGACCGGCTTCCCAGCGCTGTTCTTCGCGAACTGATTTAGGAACAGAGATCTGAAACTTGCTGGATAAAGTCACTGTTGCGGTCATAATAGCCCCCCATTCCGGTTCGATCATCATTTGGTAAGATTATACTGAAGCTAAAGAAAGTGCTAGGCATGCGTTGATACCACGGGGGTGGTGACACTCAACCATTGGGCGCAAACCTAAGAGATGCGGTGCCCCCGCAGGGGCGCTTAACCCAGCGAACATTCCACCAGTAATTTGCGCCCACTATTGCAATTGTAATCAAATACCCATCTCACCCTCAAAGTCCTAACAAAAAATCTGATCTCTCCTTGCAATCCCGATTTTCCCGACTAATCTGCTGGTTAGTTCATGATATGAACAAACCGCCCTGCATCCATAAAAATGCTTTGCCGCTTAAAAAAAACGGCCCGAAGCAGGGCGGTAGCGTGGGAAATCGCGCTGCATCGCAACATCCCCTCTCCAATGAACGAAACCGAACTTAACGCCCTTAAGCACGCCCCGGTAAAAACCAGCCAGCGCCGCCTTGCCGAAGCGTTAGGTGTGAGCATCGGAAAAACCAACCATATCCTGCAAGGCTTGATCGAAAAAGGCTATATCAAGGCGGAGCGCTTTATTAACAGCAACAACAAAGCCGCCTATCGCTATGTGTTAACGCCCAGCGGTATTGCTGAGCGTATACGTATGACCGAGGTATTTGTTCGGCGGAAAAAGTTGGAGTATGAGGAAATGGTGAGGGATTTGGAGGCGTTGAGGGGAGGGGGTGAGCGTGAGTAGTGGCTTGGAAAAAAGGTTTACCTTGCTGTTCACGCGTGCCCGAGAACATTTTGAAAACCCGACTTCACAACACCGTCAGATTGCCGTAGGATTCCTCTGGGTAAGCCTGTTTGTTTTTGTGGGTAAGCTGGCGGGTGCTGCTAAGGAGATGGTGATTGCTTGGCGCTATGGGGTAAGCCAAACCCCTGTGTGTCAACCTAAGCCTGCACCACCAATATTTGAGATAATCTATATCTCAGGGCGTTTAGGAGATGACCATGCCAAAACCTAGACAGCGTTTGATACCAAAGTCGTGCCGGATCCGCGCCTAGAAAAGCGCACGCGCAGGGTATTCAGTGCTGAATACAAGCTTAAAATCCTTCAGCAAGCCGATGCGTGCAAGCATGGTGAGCTAGGTGCCCTGCTACGGCGTGAGAGCCTCTACTCCAATCAGGTTGCCCAATGGCGACGCGAGTTTGCCGAACAGGGCGTGGCAGGGCTTGCGAAGTCGGCGCCCGGCCCAAGCGCCAAAAAGACGCCTGAACAAAAGCGGATTGAACAGTTAGAGAAAGAAAATCAACGACTTCGCCGCCAGATCACGGTTAAAGACAGCTGCCTATTGCTCCAAAAAAAAGCTTTGGCGCTACTGGACAGCCTCGAAGGGGACGAATCGCAAGCTTAGTTGCCACCGAGTTGATTCCTGAAGAGGTCTCAGAACGCAACGCGTGTGATGTGTTGGGTTTGTGCCGCAATAGCGTGAGAGCTGCGCGTAAGCGTTACCAGTTCTGCGGCCCTCCAAGCCCGTATCGACGAAAACACAAAGCAAATCAGCAGCCTCGTGCATTAAGCGTTACGGAACGACAGAAGATCAAGGATACCCTTGTAAGAGACGAATACGCGAACCAGCCACCCACACAGGTGTATTATCATCTGTTGGAGCAGGGTGAATACCTCTGCTCAATCAGTACGATGCACCGAATATTGCGTGAGGATCAGAGGAATGGCGAACGCCGTAACCAACGGCCTCCGAGCCAGCAAATAACACCACGCCTAGGTGCGGCGGCACCCAACCAAGTGTGGTGCTGGGACATTACCAAACTTGGCACACAAAAGCGCGGCGAATACCTGTCGTTATACGTAGTGATGGATCTGTTTAGCCGTCATATCGTAGCTTGGATGCTTTCTCGTAAAGCTCTCTCGTAAAAAAGCAGCGCCCCCGCAAGCCAGCTGATCACAGAAGCGCATGAGCGCTATGCCATCATACCGGACACACTGACTTTACATCAGGATCGTGGGGCGCCCATGACGGCGCATTGCTACCTTGATCTGCTCGGCGAGCTGGTAATTACAGCAAGTCACAGCCGATCGAGGGTAAGCAACGATAACGCCTTTAGTGAAAGTCAGTTTAAAACTTTGAAATACCAGCCCGACTATCCTAGAAAATTCAATGGCTTTGACCAGGCCATGCGCTGGTGCGAAGATTATGTGAATTGGTATAACACCCAACACCATCATAGCGCTTTAGAAGGCTTTACGCCGCTGCAAGTGTTTACTGGAGAGTATTTGGCGCTCTCGCAAACTCGGCGGGCTACGCTTGATTATGCCTACGCAAAGCATCCGGAGCGCTTCACCAAAGGGCGCCCAACGGTGCGGCTTCCACCTGCGGTTTTTATCAACCCCATCCCCATGGATGCGGATCAGGAAACCCTCGCAAGAGGGGTGAATTTCCCAACGCTAAAGCAGGTAATCGAAATGCGATCTAATTCTTAAAGAACTGGCTCAAATAAGGTTGACATGTTCCGCCTCTAGAAATTATCGAGGTGCAGTCCGGCAGCTACTTGGGCGAGGACGACATCGTCCGGTTTGAAGACAACTATGGACGACGCTGAAGGTTAATGAACCCAATTAATCGCACTTGTTTACAAGAATTGCTTCAGTGCAAGCTGCTTCGTCTGGATGCGGAGTTTGGCAATGCGAGCGGTTTTTTTTCCGCTTCAAAATCCGGAATTGATTCATTTGACGCAAACTTACCGACGCAAACTATCGAGTATGAGGGACGCATCACCGGTGCACAGCTGAAGATCAACGACTCGATCACCATTGCAGCACAAGAATTCACCCGTAGCACGAAATTTGTCGCGCAACAAGACTCAAATTTATTTGATTTCGTTTCGCGCTTTGTCGTCCTGAGCAATGACAGAGCGGCAAGCATTGCGAGCGAAAAAATCGAGCATCGCTGCAGAAATATATACCATCAGCACGCAGTCAACAGCGCCACTGTCCCAATTGGTAACAAGGGCTTTCTTCACTTCTCTGACACGAACACAACAGGCCACCAACTGTTTGAAAGAGTGTTCTATGTACGAGATGAATCCATCGAACCCAATGGGATGAAGCGATGGATTGTCCATCATCGCTTGATCGTCAAACAGGAGACCGCAAACCTCATTGTGAGGTGCTGCTACCCAAGGTTTGAGGGGCCTGCCCCATTCCAAAAAATCATTCCAAACACGATTAAGAAAAAACTATTCCGTATTCGAGAGACAAAAAATCCAAATTTTCCATTCATGGCGGTCGGCGAGTCACTGTTAAGCAGCAACCATCAGGTATTCATTGGCACAAAAATTAAACTAATCAATGACTAATTCACGAAAAATCTGCTACCAGCAGTCTGGTGAACGCCTATTGCAGCACCTCGATGGGCTGATGCACCCTGACACGGGCTATCCTGAAGAACCAAGCTGGGGATATGCATTCACCTACTTAGCCTCGCTTCACGGATCGGACGGTGGTAACACTTCGTTGACCCAAAAATCATTAAACCATCTCGTACAGCAAGACAAATCAAGCCCAAACTACTCGTGGGAGTTTGTCGTTTACGCTCTCCAGGCAGCTAAGACATCAGGAACGGTACAACTACCAGACCGTCTTAATGACTATCGAGAGAAAGGCACCCGGATGTTCAACTGGTACCTTCTCCGAACATTAAACAAGAGGCTTTGCGGGCGCTACAACGCTGCAGACCACCTCAAGCTATTCATAGCTTCAAAAATATTCCAGCAGTCATCTGGTCTGATACTAGATGAATTCCAGACACGCTCCCTCCAGTATCATGCGTTTTGCCTCTTCATTCTTGCCGAGCTGATTGAAATAACACCACAAAATCCGTGGCTAAAAAATTGGTTTCTCAAAGGGATTGAATTCTCCTTGCAGCAAATTCTGAGCGATGGAACATCGCTGTACCTTGGACGTGGACAAGAGCAGATATTTGGTTATGGCGCCTTGATTTACTCTCTTGAGTATTGCCACACAAAACTTCGTCCAATTGACGAGAACAAGCTTAATGCAGTCAACACGCGAGTTCTGAATTTCCAAAGACCGGACGGCTCCTTTCCGTTAGTACTGAGACACAGAGAGGCCGAGGTTCCCAATGCAAAGTTCTCTGCAGAGCCTCCGGGCGGCTGGTATGGCTACAACACCCTATTCGACTACCAGCCGTTTCTCGCTTACTGCCTATTGAAAGCCAGCAAATTATCATGAGTGGCATACAGCGCCGTCAATTGACCAATGGCACAGACGTGATCTGGGCTGTCCCGCTTTCGGGCATGGGCCATACTGCAGATGAGCAGCCACTCCCATACCTGCACTGGCGTGGCGAGGAACTTACTCCTCGCTATGGAGGTGAAGAATCCCTTCCGGGCTCCAGCATCAAATCACTCCCACTACCCTACGGGTTTCTGGCATCGACTTGGCCGTGGCGCCAGCGAATTTTCAATCTACCGCGCCGTCGCATCAACATTTATTGGCGGAACATTTTCAGAGATGCCACCCGTAAAGACCGGCTGTTCCATTTCATCGAGCAACTCAAATACAGCGAAACTGAAGAAGGTTTTATCGGAAATAGTCCTAGCCTAAGCTACCAGCGCACGTTCACACTTGAAGAAAATTTGATCATTGTAAACGACACCATCATTTTCAAGGATCGCCTTCATTTTTCGGAGCTATACCTGTGTCCTTGGGCGGATTTTCAAAACGACCATCACGGCCCTAGGTGTCGCATACAACCCAGCCTCACACCCAACCACTCAAACCCGATCAAATCATCCACAGGCTCTGCCCAGTGGCATGCACATAAGTTGTTGAACGTCGAGTACGACAAGGGCGATCAGGTCGGCTGGAACTACACCTACAGCATCGAATGAGTCTGCTGAAATCTGCACTTGGCTTTTCCGCCATTGAATCCATCGGATCGCGAGTATTCGATTTTGCCATTCTCTGGGTGGTACTGAACAGTCTGCCTGAAGCTGACATCGCTAAATTCGGACTTGCAACCGCCTCCATTTTTTTCTTCAATCTGGTTTTCTTCGCCCCTGAAACGGCACTGTTAAGGAATCAAAAAAAATGGGCCACTGATGGCGCACTCCCTGAATACCTTTCGGCTTTCATCCAGTTTTCCGCGCTGAAGCTGTTGATTCACGCACTGCTGGCGGCTCTTGTCGTGAGCGCCCTCGGCAGTGAGCACTGGTTCGTTTATGCCATCATCTTCTCCGCCATTACCCAGCAAATTCAACTGGCTGAAATAGCGCGCATTTACATGCGGATGGACTTGCAGCAAAAGCGCGTTGCAAAGTTTGAGATGGTCAGCAAAGTTGCACTGTGTGGCGCATGCCTCTGGTTGTTCAAATCGGGCTCATTGGGAACTTACTTCGGCATCTACTTCGCCTGGAGTCTGGTTGTCGCAGCGGCTTGGCTCTTTCAGTTGAACAACCAGTTCAGGTTGTCACCTGTCAGCATTCGGACATCAACCGAACGCGTCTGGGTCGCCAGTACAGGCTTCTCGCTCTGGTCCCACTTCAGCGGCATTCTGACGTTCTACATATACAACGCCAATGTGCTCTACCTGAGCGCATTGAATGCACCAACGGAGGATATCGCGCTTTACACAGTGATATCCAAGATTGCCAACCTCTTCTTCGTTATTCCGATGTTTTTCCAGTCCTTCGTTCCGGTGGTACTGGCCAACTCAGGCACACAAAGTGAAGACAGGTTCAAAAAACTCTTGCTCAGCAATGCTGGGTTTTCCATTCTGCAATTCGCATTCTTTGCCATCCTTGGCTGGTGGCTGGCACCTTTTTTCGGGGTCAAGGATGAATCGCGGACCTTGGATTTCTACTATCTCGGTTTGATTATCAATGGCGGCCTTCTGGCATTGAACTTGACGCGCCCACTGAGTACCTATCTCCTCATGAAGTCGGCTCCTCAAAGGGTCATGCTCCGGGTATTTGTGCCCTCAGCCGTCGTGGCAAGCGTGCTCTATGCGGTCGGGTCCTATTCGGCCGGAATGCTCGGTTGCGCCATCGGATCGGGCATCGCGTATTGCTTCATGGCACTGTTGCTGGTAACCCTGTATGCCCAGCACAAGAATTCAACCAAGCCTGCCAATATCGGAGCTTCGTTTTGATCAGCGTTGTGATCCCCACTTACAAGCGGCCCGATCTTCTGGCCCGCCTGCTGGAGTCGATTTGCCAGCAAACCCTGCAGCCTTCGGAAGTCATCGTGGTTGATGACGCCTCTGGGATGGATCAGGCGTACCACATTTGTATTGACCGGTTCAAGCCTCGGCTGCCAGGCTTGCGTTTCCATGGTCTAGCGGTCAACTCCGGTGCGCCCCACGCACGCAACACAGGTATTCGGCTGGCCAAAGGTGAATGGATTGCGTTGGTCGATGACGACGACGAGTGGCTTCCAGAGAAGCTGGCCAAACAACGGTTGGTCGCTGAAAAGGCGCCACAGTCGGTGGGACTGATCTACACCTGGACGCAAGCGCAAGGCTTCGGTGATCAAGCCTCATACACCAGCAAGCACTATGTTCGAGGCGATGCGCGGCGCGCCATTCTGTCGACCAACTTCATCATGTCCGCATCGGTCATGGTGCGCAAACCCGCCATCGAACAAGCCGGCCTGTTCGACGAGGCATTGCCCAGCTGCCAAGATTGGGACATGTGGACACGCATTTTTTTGAAAGGCTTCCGCTGCGAAGTGGTGCCCGAAGTGCTGACGATCTACCACCGCCATGGCGGCGAGTCCATCGGGCTATCGCCGCGCGCCAAGCTGGGCTACAAACTCTTTCTGGATCGCCACTTCGCGGCCATTGTCCGGCACACCAGTCTGCTGAACATCTTGAAAAAAGCGTGGTTGTACTTTCAAGTGTGGCGGGTGAGCCATGGCTAAGACCAAGCTGTCCATCCTGACCAACATGGTCGCGCCATACCGCGTGCCATTCTTCAAGGCACTCGCGGCAGACCCCACAGTTCAGTCGTTGCGCGTGCTCACCTGTGTGGAGCGCGAGGTGGACCGGCAGTGGCAGGTGGAGAAGGAGGCTGGCTACAGCGTCAACGTCCTGCCTGGGTTCACCCTCAATCTCAGGCGCGGCACCGATGCCATGCGCATCCTCCACTTTCGCATCGGCATCTTCTGGGAACTCTTGCGCCACCGGCCTGACACCCTGGTGATTGGTGACGCGTCCTGGACTTCCTTCCTGGCTGCTTTGGCCTGCCGGGTCTACGGCATACGCTATGTGGTTTGGAACGAAATCACCACATCGTCACAAGTCTCCAAAGGTTTGGTCGCACGCATTCGGCGCTGGATGTACCGAGGTGCCCATCAACTGATCGCCTCCTGCGGTATGGCTAAAGACTTTCTGCTGCAGAACGGCGTCCCAGCAGAAAAGATCCATATCGTGCTCAACGCAGTGGACAACGACTACTTTCTTCAGCAGCGGGCGTTATGGGAGCCGCAGCGAGACGCATTGCGTGCAGAACTGGGCGTGGCACCGGATGCGTTCTGCTTCATCTACGTGGGGCAACTCATTTCGCGTAAGCGTGTGGTGGAAACCGTTGAGTTGCTCGCGCAAGTGGCACCGGAGCAGCCCGTTCATCTGCTGATTGCCGGTACCGGCCCACTGGAAGGAGCCATGCGTAGCGCTGCAGCACGTCACGAGTTTCAAGCCATCACCTTCTGCGGCTATGCCGAGCCGGCTCGGCTTTCCCAGCTTTACGTGGCAGCAGACGCTTTGATTCTGCTTTCGGAGGACGAGCCATGGGGGATGGTGGTAAATGAATGTTTGCTTTTCGGAAATGGGTACTTTACTTCCACATCAGTCGCCGCAGGGGTAGAACTGCAATCTGATGCTTCACATCTTGTAAAGCCATACACGGATGTAAAAAAATTTGATCTTCAGAAACTCATATCAGCCTGTTCTGGACTAAAGGGAAAGAGCCCCTCCACCCCTCCGTCTGAGTGCGAGATGGCAAGTGCATTCCTAAAGTACGCAAAATGAACGCGAAGACACCTTCAAAGTTGACAGACATTGCCACTTTGACACTCCTTATTGCAACACTGATATTACCGGAATCAAACAACACATTCGCAATATATGCAATAGGCTTAATATTTCTTGTAGTTATCAGATTTACATTCGACCCGATAAATCCATACTTCTATCTGGCACCAGCATCTCTATATCTTGCGGGCAACCTAATTTATCTGTTCATCATAAACGGCAGCCAACACAGCATTTTCTTTTCTTGCGCCTACCTCGGAATTCTCACATTTTCCTTGGCAAGTAATGTCCGACCGAATAGACAAGAACCCCCAAAAATAACAACAAAGTCAAAACCACTCGTCAGTTTATTCTTGATTAGCATATCGATATCAACAGCAATCTACGTTGCCGCAAGACTAAAAATCACACCACAAGTCGCAATGGCAGCACACCTTGCGATGTCCCCAGTACTAACTGCAGTAATTTTTGGATCACTCATCGCTATAAGCAGCAAAAAATTAATACTGGCACTAGGTTTATCCACAATTTATTTAGCGCAGATCACCCTAAACAACATTTTCGCAGAAGATAGCAGCCGACTGTCGATTCTAGATTACACAATACTAATTTTTCTTATTGCCTACTTCCGGAGGCGCAAAAAAGCGCCCCTCCGAAAAAATGAACTGAAAGCTATAAACAGCTCTCTAGGTCTTGCGCTTATAGCGTCGTTTGCGGCAATAGCATCCACATCAAACCTAGAAAGCCTCGGTGGTGACGCATTGATCGCGCTAAACGCTGTTGCAGCCATTTCCGCCGCAAAAGGGCATCATGAATATCTTATGCCGTTCTTCAATGGCGGACTAATACTCATACCCGAAATCATATGGCCATTCACAAAGCCAATCGCATACAACTCAAGCTCATGGTACATTGAGAATGTATTGAACATGCCGGCAAACGACTACCCTTGGGGAGTTGGAATAACACTGTTTGCAGCGAGCTATCTATACGGAGGTCTTCCAGGCGTAGCGCTTATGTTTGGCGGGATCGGCCTTTTCGTCAGGCATCTACTTCGATTATCAACAAACATATTCTGGATCGGATTTACTTGCTATTTCCTAATGAGATTACCACTCGCATTCTACAGAATGGATGAAACCTTCATCCTCGGATCAGCAGCCCCCATGCTATTAACAATGGCCGCCTTTATAAGAATATATAAAAGGAAGATTGACAACTGTTTCTTGGCGACAGAAAACCCAAGAATTACCCGAAATTAGAATATTTGCCGACAAAACTCATGCAATCAAGCCAAATAATTGTCACCCCAGCAACAAAAATTGACTCCCTTCAGGCCTTAAGAGCCATAGCTGCACTTCTGGTGGTTTTTCACCATTCAAAAGATTTCGCTGAGAAATATGGGCACGAAAACTGGTTCACAGATTTCCTGGGTAGTGGTATTGGTGCCTTCGGTGTCGATATTTTTTTTGTACTCAGTGGCTTCATCATGTTTCATACCACACGTGATGCGACCAGTGGGCGAATTTTTCTAGCAAATAGAATCGCAAGAGTTGCGCCCATGTATTGGATCGTGACTTCAATTTTGGCCATCATGTTGATTTTAGCACCCGGCCTCTTCAGCACAATGCGATTTGAGCTCTGGCACTTTCTGAAGTCAATTCTATTCATCCCTCACAACTCTCCATCGGGCGACTACCTCCCCCTTTTGGGGGTTGGGTGGACGCTATGCTTTGAGATGTATTTTTACTTAGCATTTGCCAGTCTCATAAAAGTTCGATCCTATGCCCTTGCACTCCTGTCTGGGTATTTTGCAATTATGGTGACTATCGGATTGATACTCCCGCCACACGAAAATAGACTTTTGTGGACATTGACCAACACGCTTAATTTAGAGTTTACCTTCGGCATTGCCCTAGCACACTTCTACCCAAAGATGCCCAAAGCGCCAATTTCAGGGGCATTGCTGTCAGCAACTGGATTCCTTGCGGCATTTTTGTTAAAAGATCTTGGCGGACCGCACGCATTGAGAGGAATTACATGGGGACTACCGGCCGCATTGATCATGTGCGGATTTCTCATGATGTCCAATATCAGGTTCAATCGAGTTTTCATAGGACTTGGAGACTCCTCTTACTCTCTATACCTGATTCATATGCTTTCACTGCCTTTCCTGTGGAAAATTGCTCACCTATCAAACATCCAATTTGAAGGCTCAGCATTAATTTTCACATTTGCTTTATTTTCTGTTGCGGCATCATTTCTTGCTTGGAAACATATTGAAATACCCGCTTCCAAAGCCGCGAAGCAACTTCTATTACACAAAATACAGCCGGCGCGAACCCAAGAATGAAAACATATGCAATCAACTCTCGCCCCGACGCTTCTTGCGCAATTTCGCACCGGAATAGCCATACGCCCACAACAAGCCCATTAGAAATTTATATGCCGCTCGTGATTTCGATCTTCAGTCAATATGAATGAGATGTCTGTTTGCGTGCATATCATCAACTACTCCAACGTCTTTGGCGGCCAAGAAAGGTATATCGAAACGTTGTGTACCGCACTTGAGCAACGCGACATAAACTGTTTTTTTTCTGGCGGCCCCCTAAGGCTCACTGAGTTGCACGAGTCTGCAAAGGTAAATGGAGCCACCAACATCCAAGTTGAAATACTTAATGGCAACCGGGCTCTGTACTTGCATGCATGTCGTCCCAGAGCTGCTGCGGTACGGGTATATGTGCAGCACAGCCACGTTCAGGACGCCCAAGGGCACCCGGTCAAACAATGGGTTCGGAAGCTGCTTTTGAGCCTGCTGCTGACACGCATGGATGTCGTGGTGAGGGTCTGCGACAACGCTTTGCCCGACCGTTACGCCCCGGGAAAGATCCACACTATCCACAACGGTGTGCCACTGCCCGAGCTACCTGACAGCCCGGCAGCCGACCGGCCATTCACCCTGCTGATGGTCGGTGCGGTCAACGAGAACAAGAATCAGCGGCTGGCCCTGCAGTTGCTCGCCCAGATGCCCGATGTGCACTTGGTCGTGGTGGGCGATGGCCCCGAGCGGTCTGCGCTCGAGCAGTGGGCCGTTGAGCATGGCGTGGCGAAGCGTGTGCGCTGGACAGGCTTCCTGGAGGATCCGTCGCCGTGCTACCTGCAAGCGGACGCCTTACTCATGTTGTCTGCTTTCGAGGCCTTCCCCTACGCCGTGCTGGAAGCCATGGCGCATGGCCTGCCGGTGGTGGGCACCCGGGTGGGGGGTGTTCCGGAGGCGATCACCCATGAACAAGATGGTTTGCTTCTGCCTGCGCGAGACCTTGAATCGGTCAGCGCTGCCGTGCGACGCCTGCAAGCCGACCCGGCATGGCGAGCAAAGCTGGGGCAGCGTGCCCGACAAACCGTGCGTGAGCGCTTCACGGTGGATACGATGACAGACAGGCTACTGAGCGTGATTGATCAGGCCGCACGCAAGAAGGGATTGATGTCGTGAAGCTGGGTGTGGACATCAAGTGGATGGTGGGCAACTACCGGGGCATGGGCCGCTTTGCCCGGCAACTGGTTGCGCCCGTTAGCAACGAGGTGGTAGCTCTTGCGCCCAGGGGCCTTTCGACCACGGATTGGCCTTGCGTGAGCCGCGGTAGGGGGTTTTTCCCGTGGTGGGAACAGGTGGAGCTGCCGCGCCTTTGCCGCAGCGAGCGGCTGGATTTCCTGCTCTGCCCGTACAACTCGGGACCGCTGACCGATGTCGGTTCAACGCGGGTGATTGCGGTGATTCACGACCTGATCTATCTGCAGCCTTGGTCAGTCCTGCCACCGTCCATTTCGGCGTATCAGACGCTTGGCCGCCTGTACCGGCGGCAGGTTGTTCCGGCTTTTGCTCGCCGTGCCGACACGATCCTGACGGTTTCACACTTCACCAAGGGCGAGCTCGTCCATCGGCTTGGACTGGCCGAGGACGATGTGTATGTCATCCCGAATGCGATTGCGGACAACTGGTTCGAGCCACCGCTGCCTTTGCAGCACCGCAAGCCCTATCTGTTCACCGTGGCGGGCGAGCCGCCGAGCAAGAACGTGCGCGGCCTTCTGCAGGGCTTTGCGGCAGCCGTGCCAGCCCTCGGACCCGAGGCTCATTTGAAGATAGCCGGCGTCAAACCGGCCTACCACGCCGCTTTCATGCGGCTGGCCAGCACATTGGGCGTTGCTGATCGGGTGCAGTTGCTCGGCTATGTCTCGGTTGAAGAACTGCGCCAGCACTACCGCGAAGCCAGGGTGTTTGTTTTTGCCTCGCTGTTCGAAGGGTTTGGCATTCCCTTACTGGAGGCCATGGCAAGTGGCACGCCCGTGGCATGCAGCAACACAACTTCCATGCCAGAGGTGGTGGGGGACTGTGGCCTGATGTTTGATCCTCGGTCAACCGAGGACATGGCGCACAAGCTGTGCCTTGCGTGGGAAGACACACCTGAACGTGCGGCACGTTCGCTGGCCGCTGTCGAGCGGGCGCGTGGATTCTCGGAGACGGCCGTGTCGCAACAGATGGCGGCATTCTGGAAGGGGATGGCATGAGCCAACAAAAGAAGCGCCTGCTGATCCTGACACCCCGGTTCCCGTACCCAGTGGTCGGTGGTGACCGACTGCGCATCTACCAGGTCTGCAAAGCGCTTTCTGAGCGGTTCTCGCTCACGCTGCTGAGCCTGTGTGAAACGGACGCCGAGATGACCATGCCCCTGCCGGCGGATGGCGTGTTTGACCGGGTGGAACGCGTGTTCCTGAGCCGCAGCCGTTCGTATCTGAACACCTTGCTGGCATTGGGCTCGACAACCCCGCTTCAGGTGGCCTACTACCGAAGCTCGGACTTCGCCAAGGCGGTAGACCGTCTCATGCCTGAGCACGACGGCGTGCTGTCGCACCTGATTCGCTGTGCCGAGTACGTAAAGGAGTCTGACAAACCCCGCATTCTGGAGATGACAGATGCCATTTCCCTCAACTACGAGCGGGTGCGGCAGCTCAAGAACGCGGGGGGGCTGAAAGCTCAGATTTACCGCCTGGAGTCAAGGCGTCTACTGGCTTACGAGCGGAGGATTGTGGATGCCTTCGATCTGACGGTGCTGGTGTCGGAAACCGACAAGGTCCACCTCGTAGGCGCACAGCACGACAAGGTGATGGTTTGTTCCAACGGTGTGGCTTTAGAGCATTTGCCGTTTCGTGAGCGGCACGACAGTCAACCTGTGATCGTCTACATCGGCAACATGGCCAGTGTGCAAAACATGGATGCGTGCCTGTATTTCGCCCGAGACGTGATGCCTTTGGTGACGCAACGAGTGCGCGCGACGTTTAGGGTGGTTGGCCGCATTAGCGACGGCGACGCAGAGAGGTTGCGTGCGTTCCCGAACGTCGAAGTAACGGGAGCGGTGGATGGCGTGGCGGAAGCGGTTGAAGACGCGCGTTTGGGGGTCTGCCCAGTCCGACTGGGTGCTGGTGTTCAAAACAAGGTTCTGGAATACATGGCGCTGGGACTGCCGGTCGTAACGTCGTCCATTGGGCTGGAGGGGTTTGAGGCGCAGCCCGAGCGCGACCTGCTGGTGGCGGACACGCCCAAAGAATATGCCGAAGCGATCAGCCGAATTTGGGATAACGACGCGATGAAGGAACAGCTGGCGATCAATGGGCATGCGTACGTGAACACGCATCACTGTTGGTTGAGTCGCTTAGCTCCCATGGTTGATCGGATTGCTGATGTAGTGGTCAAGTAAAACTGGACACCGGTTTAGGTTCATGCAGCGAGAAGCTCCATCGTCACCGGGGTTTTGTAGCCATTGTGGCTATGGAGTCGCACATAGTTGTAGTGTAAACGTAACCCCAACCACACCTTCCGCCCCCTACTAACTCAACGTAATATTCCACGGCGTCAGCAGTTCGATCTCTTCTGCTTGGGTGGTGGGCAGTTGTTCGAGCAAGGCTTGTAGATATTGCTCAGGTCTCAGGCCGTTGGCTTTCGCGGTTTCTACGATACTGTAGAGTATGGCGCTTGCAGTGGCACCGGTGCGGGTGTTGGCGAACAGCCAGTTTTTGCGGCCGATCACAAAGGGTTTGATGGCGCGCTCCGCGCGGTTGTTGTCGATACTGGTCTCGCCGTAGCCCAAGTAGGCGGTGAGTTTGTTCCATTGGTTTAAGCTGTAGTGCACGGCAAGGCCGATGGCGGTTTTGGGCGGCACCTCGAAAGCGGTTTTCTCCAGATACTCTTTGATTTGCTGGAGGATCGGTGCGGATTGTTGCTGGCGAATTGCGAGGCGTTCTTCGATGGTTTTTTCTGGGAGTGATTTCTCAATTGCATAGAGCTTTTGGATCAAGCTGAGCGCCACATCTGCACGCCCTGTTTTGCCTTTGGGTTGCACGTCTTTGGCTTCTTTGAATTTACGTCGCGCGTGTGCCCAGCAGCCAATTAACGTGGCGTGGGTTTGCTGGTACGCTTGATAGCCATCGACTTGCAGAAGGCCGCTGTAGCCCTGCAAAAAGTCGGTGATATAGCGGCCCGCTCGGCCGTCTCGATAATCGTACAGCACAATCGGTGGCGCGCCACCAGGCAAAGGCGTTTCCATTCCACATCCGTACACCCACATGGCGCATTGAGCATTGTCGGTCTCAATGACTTTTATGCGGGTATCGTCCGACCAGATCGCCGGCTGTTCAAGCAGCCTTCGGTGAAAGTATTTGTAAAGCGGTCGGAGCTGTTCGCTTACTTTAATGAGCCATCGACTCATGGTTTGACGGTTAATTTCAATCCCAAAGCTCTTAAACAGGGCTTCCTGGCGATAAAGCGGCAAACCATAAACAAACTTGGCGCAAATGATTTGTGTAAGCAGACTGGCAGACGCGATGCTTTTGGGTAAAACGCTGGCTGGTACTGGCGCGATTTTGATCTCCGTACGAATGGCTTGCTGTTCACACTGCCGGCAGCTGTATTTGGGACGGATGTGACGTAGCACTTTCACGTGTGCGGGAATAAATTCGAGCTTTTCGCTGACTTCTTCGCCCATGCGGTGCAGATCATGGCCACAGCAGCCGCAAACTTTGTCTTTATCGGCCAGATCGTGCAGCACATCTTCGCGGGGAAGCTCAGGGGCAATGCGCGGTGCACGAGCTTTTTTACGGGTGTAGGTGATGGTTTCCTTTTCTGCGTCGGCTTCCGCAATTTCTTCGACGGTGGGCTCCAGCGTTTGCTCAATCTCGTTAAAGAGATCCACCTGCCCATCGTACGCTTCGCTTTTGGAAGCAAAGCGGCTTCTTAAAGCCAGCTGCCACTTCTCCCATGTTTCGTAGTACAGTTTTTCGAAGCGTTTCGCTTCTGCAGCTTCCTTTGCGGCTTCTTTTTGCAAGGCGGAATTTTTATTCTGCAACGCCAAAACCAACGCCTTTAGGCGTTCAACATCGTCTGGAAGTGTGGTGTTTTCAGTGGTTTTCATAGGTGGAAATTATAACAGGTTCCACACGGCAATTCACTGAATTTACAGCATTTTATGTGTGTTTTGACTACCAAATTGCCCGGCAATTTACGGCTTGATGGCCCTTTATTTTTTCAATATCGAATCCTTCTAGCAACCACTGCCACTGGCGTTCACTGAGTTCGATTGACGATCCAGAAAAGCGCTTAGGCCACACAAACCTGTCCTTCTCCAAGCGCTTATACCACAAGCAGAATCCCGTTTGGTCCCAGTACAACACTTTGAGTTTGTCGCGTTGCTTGTTGCAAAATACGAAGAGCGCACCACTCAGGCTCGACATCGCCATTTGCTCATCAACGATCACCGAAAGTCCGTTGATGCTTTTTCTGAAATCAACGGGATGCCTGTGCAGATAGATGGCGGAGGGATCCACAAACATTTTCATTCGGCCAGCGCCTTTACGAACGATGCTAACCACTCCGGTTTCACCGACATTGGAAGCCCTAGTTCCGTGTTGCGGTACCGCACCCAAAAATCCTGAGAAGTAGCTTGAGGTGTTTTTTGCGTCGCCCTGATAAAGGGTGCGGTGTTTGGCGTGTCTTGGCTTGCTCTGGACGCTCGGTATTTTATGGAAAAATAGGCGGGGTTGACGCCGACCGTTTTTGCAAAGTTGCTCTGGCTAGTACCGCTATTTTCAAAGGTGGCGAAGAGCTTCGCCCATTGCTCTGGGGTTCGATGAGTGCGTTTCACTAGCGGCTCCTGAAAGACGATATCAGATCAGAAGTCAGCTTACGGTAATGGGTAGAGGTTGGAAGGTGTGGTTGGGGTTACGTTTACTTTACAATGCTTTCTGCTGGTGGATTTGAAGTTCGGCAAACTCAAGCATCAGGATGTTGGCCAGATGGACACCTATGTGCGTCTGTATGATGAGCGCATTAAAAGTGCAGACGATAATCCCACCATTGGCCTGCTACTGTGCAGCGAAAAGAGTGAAGCAGTGGTGAAATACTCTGTGCTGACCGATCAACAACAATTATTCGCCGCCAAATACATGCCCTATCTGCCCAGTGAAGCAGAACTTAAACGCGAACTGGAGCGCGAGCGAGAACGCATAATGCAGCAACTGGCGCAGCAATAGGAATTTTTGCTGGCATCGCAGATGGGCAAATATGGGCTCGACCATGGCCTTGCGCTGGCCGAGCCAAGTCAAAGCCGATCCTACCCCCCCAGCTTCGCCCCCAGCAAATCGTTCACAATCTGCGGATTTGCCTTCCCCTTCGATGCCTTCATAATCTGCCCAACAAAAAAGCCAATCAGCTTTTTGCGCTTATTCTCATCTGCCGCTAGGTACTGCGCCACCTGATCCGGGTTGCCTTGGATGATCTGATCCACGATGGCTTCGATAGCGCCTGTATCGGTTTCTTGTTTCAGCCCCTTCGCTTCAATGATCGCATCTACTTCGCCGCCTTCTGCCCAGAGGATTTCAAAAATCTGCTTGGCGATTTTCCCTGAGATCGTGTTGTCGTGGATACGCTTGAGCAACGCTGCCAGTTGTAACGCCGATATTGGGCTTTGTTTGATGTCTAGGTCGGCTTTGTTCAGCGCGCCCAGCAGATCGCCGCTTACCCAGTTGGCGGATACCTTTGGGCCGGCGCCGGAGTGTTCCGTAACAGATTCGAAGTAATCGGCAAGATCGCGGCTCGCGGCCAGTATGCGTGCGTCGTATTCCGAAAGGCCATATTCCGCCTGAAAGCGCTGAATCTTCTGGGTGGGAAGTTCAGGGAGGGTTGCGCGCACTTGTTCGATAAACTCAGAAGTCAGCACCACGGGCAGCAAATCGGGGTCGGGGAAATAACGGTAATCGTTGGCTTCCTCTTTGCTGCGCATGGAGCGGGTTTCGTTTTTATTGGCATCGTACAAACGGGTTTCCTGTACCACCTTGCCGCCGCTTTCAAGCAAATCGGCCTGGCGCTCCATTTCGTGCTGGATGGCTTTTTCAACAAAGCGGAAGGAGTTTACGTTCTTGATTTCTGCGCGCGTGCCAAAGGCTTCCTGACCGCGCGGGCGTAACGAGATATTTACGTCGCAGCGCATCGAGCCTTCTGCCATGTTGCCATCGGAAATATCCAAGTAACGGATAATCGAATGCAGCGTCTTTAGATAGGCAACGGCTTCTTCGGCGCTGCGTATTTCCGGCTCGGAAACAATTTCCAGTAGGGGAGTACCGGCGCGGTTCAAATCAATGCCGGTCATGCCGCGAAAATCTTCGTGAAGGGATTTGCCTGCATCTTCTTCAAGATGGGCGCGGGTGATCCCTATGGTTTTTTTGCGGCCATCTTCAAGGCTGATTTCCAGTGAGCCCTTGCCTACGATCGGGCGGCTAAACTGGCTGATCTGATAGCCCTTGGGCAAATCAGGGTAAAAATAATTCTTGCGATCAAATACCGAAGTGTGGCCGATTTCGGCTTGAATTCCCAAGCCAAAGCGCACCGCTTTGGTAATTGCTTCGGCGTTCAGCACAGGCAACGTGCCCGGCATCCCCAGATCAATCAGGCTGGCCTGTGTGTTGGGCTCGGCGCCAAAGGTGGTGTCGCTGCCCGAAAAGATTTTAGAGCGGGTGGAAAGCTGTACATGCACTTCCAAGCCGATTACTGTTTCCCATTCCATCTGTAATCCTCTTTTCTAATCAGGCGAACTGCGCAGGTTGTTGGCGGTGCCAGTCGGTAACTGTCTGGTATTGGTGGCCGATATTCAGCAGTTTTGCTTCGCTAAAGTGCGGGCCGATCAGTTGCAAACCCACAGGTAGGCCGTTAATAAAGCCAGCCGGCAGGCTCATTGCGGGGAGCCCAGCAAGGTTTACGCCGATGGTGTAAATATCCGATAAATACATCGCCAGCGGGTCGCGTGCGCTCTCACCTAGACGAAAGCCGGTGCTGGGGGTGGTGGGGCCAATCAATACATCCACCTCATGGAAGGCGTTATCGTAGTCTTGGCGGATTAAGCGGCGAACTTTTTGTGCCTGCAGATAATACGCGTCGTAATAACCTGCCGAGAGTGCATAGGTGCCGATCATGATGCGGCGTTTGACCTCGGCGCCAAAGCCTTCCCCGCGTGAACGCTTGTAGAGATCTTCTAGATCTTTTGGCTGCGCGCAGCGGTAGCCAAAGCGCACGCCGTCAAAGCGTGAAAGGTTGGAGGATGCCTCCGCAGGCGCGATTACATAATACGCAGGCACCGCAAGCGATGTAGAGGGGAGGGTAACTTCCTTTACGCTTGCACCGAGTTTTTCCAGCTCTTTTACAGCAGCCTGAATCAGGCTGGCCACGCCGGCATCCAAGCCTTCTGCAAAAAACTCGCGAGGCAGCCCGATGCGTAAGCCCTTCAAATCATGATTAAGCGTGTCGCTGTAACGCGGCACCGGCAGGTCGGCGCTGGTGGAGTCCTTTGGATCAAAACCCGCCATGCCTTCAAGCAATAGCGCGGCGTCTTCTGCGGTTTGTGCCATCGGGCCACCTTGATCGAGGCTGCTGGCAAAGGCGATCATGCCAAAGCGAGAAATTCGGCCATAGGTCGGTTTTAATCCGGTAATCCCGCACAGGCTGGCGGGTTGGCGTATGGAGCCGCCGGTGTCGCTCCCCGTTGCAATGGGGGCAAGGCGAGCCGCAACCGCCGCTGCAGAACCGCCAGAGGATCCACCCGGAACGTGCTCAAGGTCCCAAGGGTTTTTGGTGGGGCCGTAAAAACTGGTTTCGCTGGTGGAGCCCATGGCGAACTCGTCCATATTGGTCTTACCCAACATCACCATGCCGGCATCGGCAAGCTTTTGAGTAACGGTAGACTCATAGGGCGAGATAAAGTTATCCAGCATTTTGGATGCGCAGCTGGTACGCACGCCTTGCGTACAGAACAGATCTTTATGCACGATCGGAATGCCGGTAAGCGCTGTCGCCTTACCCTGTTTGCGACGTTCGTCGGCCATTTTGGCTTGCGATAACGCCTGCTCTGCGGTGGTGGTGATCAGGCTGTTGAGCAAGGGGTCGTATTTTTGGATGCGAGCCAGAAAGTGCTCGGTCAGCGCTACGCTGGAGATGGCTCCGCTGCTCAAGGCGCGGGAAAGCTCGGCGAGCGTTTGCTTATGCATATGTATCAATCCTTGCGACATGGCTGGATAAATAAAGTGGCTGGATAAATAAAAGAGTAGAACGTGAGGCTGTTGGGGGAGGCTGCTCAAGAAAAGCGTCCATCACTGCCTGATGATTCCTCGTGACGATCCGTAGCGTGCGCTCAAAGGCAATTACTCAATCACCTTAGGCACCAAATAAAGCCCATCCTCGGTTTCAGGTGCGACGTTTTGCAAGGCTTTGCGCTGGTTGGTCTCGGTGACGGCATCGGCGCGTAGGCGCTGAGTAGCATCCAGCGGGTGCGCCATCGGCGCTAGGTCGCCTACTGGAGCATCTTGCAGCTTTGCGACGAGGTCTAGCACGCCGCCAAGGCGCTGGGCGTATTCGCCAAGTTGATCGTCGGAGATACCCAGCCGTGCCAAGTGAGCGATTTTGCGTACCTGTTCGGGGGTGAGCGTTGAGGTTTGCGCGGGTGACATGGGGTAATCGAACTCCAAAAATTGCAGAGACAATGGGGTGCAAGAGGTGCGATGGATACAATAGTAGCGAATTTAGTGCCTTAGGTGCTAGTTTGCGGTAGCGAAGGCGTGTTTGTGATGGCAGCGGTGTGATCGCGCATGTGTCTTGGTGTCCTTAGACGCAAATTGTATTCTATGTAAGCGATTGTCTTGCCGAACAACTTTCCACTTGCTACATTTGCGACGTACCCTAGAGTGCGTACCTAAACTGAGCTCAATTTTTGCGACCACTTCGCGCATCAAATGGTGCATCAAAAATGCACGGTTGAACGCGATTCTCCGCGACTTTGGTGGCAAAACAACCAAACGTCGCCAAAAATAGGGTCGACTTTGAGTTTCAGCGGTTGCCAGACCCGCCTGCTTGCAGCGAACATCACAACGATTCGGTTTCTATAATTCTATGTTAAAACGCCTGAGAGGACTGTTTTCGACCGATCTTTCGATCGACCTCGGAACAGCCAACACCCTTATTTATGTAAAAGGTCGGGGTATTGTACTGAATGAACCTTCGGTGGTAGCGATCCGTAACCACCAAGGCCAAAAATCCGTAGCCGCCGTGGGGCTGGAAGCAAAACGCATGCTGGGCCGCACGCCAGGCAACATCACCGCCATTCGGCCCATGAAAGACGGGGTAATCGCCGATTTTCAAGTCACGGAAAAGATGTTGCAGGCATTTATCCACAAAGTGCATGAACACAGCTTTATCGGCCTAAGCCCCAGCCCCCGTGTGCTGGTGTGCGTGCCGTGCCAATCGACCCAAGTCGAGAAAAAGGCCATCAAGGAATCCGCGCTGGGCGCAGGTGCGCGCGAGGTCTACCTGATCGAAGAACCCATGGCCGCAGCCATTGGTGCGGGCCTGCCGGTTGAAGAAGCCAGCGGCTCGATGGTTGTAGATATCGGCGGCGGCACTACCGAAATCGCCATCATCTCGCTGAACGGTGTCGTGTATTCCGACTCGGTACGAATGGGCGGCGATAAATTCGATGAAGCCATCATCACCTATGTGCGCCGCAACTACGGCAGCCTGATCGGAGAAGCCACGGCAGAGCGCATCAAGAATGAAATCGGCTGCGCCTACCCCGGCGAAGAAATGATGGAAATCGACGTGCGCGGCCGCAACCTCGCCGAAGGCGTGCCACGTAGCTTTACGCTGAACAGCAATGAGATTCTCGAAGCCCTGCAAGAACCGCTCTCGCAGATTGTAAGCGCGGTGCGTAGCGCGCTGGAACAATCACCGCCTGAACTTGCCTCCGATATCGCCGAACGCGGCTTGGTGCTGACCGGCGGGGGAGCGCTGCTGCGGGATCTAGACCGCCTCTTGGCAGAAGAAACCGGATTGCCGGTGATCGTGGCCGAAGATCCGCTCACCTGCGTTGCGCGTGGCGGTGGGAAAGCAATGGAGTTGATGGATCGCAAGGGTTTTGATCTCTTCACGACAGAATAAGAACCGATGATGCGGATGAGGAATCAGTGAAGCCGATTTTTGCCCGTGATTCTGCAGCCCGAAATCGCCTAGCGTTTAGTCTGTTGATCTCTCTTGCGGTGATCGCAGCGGATCATCTTACAGATTCGCTGCGGCCGGCCCATTTTGTGCTCTCAACCTTGACCGCGCCCGTGCATTGGGTGGCCGATCTGCCGATGCAGATGTCAGAGTGGTCTGCAAGCGGTTTCCAGCGTTCCCGCGAGATCAAGGCGGAAAACAGATCGCTGCGCACCGAAGTGATGTTGCTGAAACGGCGCGTACAAAAGCTTGCCTCCACCGTTGCCGAAAACTCGCAGCTAAAGGAGTTGCTGGGCGCATATAACTTGTCCGAGGAGCGTATCTCGGTTGCCGAAATTATCTCGGTCGATCCCGACCCCTTTCGCCATGAGGTCATCATCAACAAGGGCACCGAGCAAAAGGCTTACGTTGGGCAAACCGTTCTCGATGCTGAGGGCGTGATGGGGCAGCTTGTGCAAACCGGCCCCTTCACCAGCCGGCTGCTTTTGATTACGGACGTATCCCATGGTGTGCCGGTGTATGTAAACCGTAACGGCGTGCGTGCGGTGGCAGTGGGCTCGGGCGAGCTAGACAAGTTAAAGCTGCTTCACGTTCCCGACACTGCGGATATTTTAGAGGGCGATTTATTGGTAACGTCGGGCCTAGGTGGGCGTTTCCCCAAGGGGTATCCGGTAGGGGTTGTGACGAGCGTTCGGCACGATCCCGGTCAGCCCTTCGCAGTTGTGGAGGCTCGTCCGATGGCGCATTTAGATCGTAGCCGCCACGTGCTTTTGGTGTTTCAAGATCCGAAAGCCAAACCCGAACGGCCGCCTATCAGCGATCCAGCGGCGAGTGTGCCCGATGCAGCGGAGGGCACCGATGGAAAAAAATAATCTCGGCCTGATCTATGTAACGCTGTTTTTTGGCATGGTACTCACCGTGGTTCCTTTGCCACCTACTTACATGATGTGGCGCCCCGCGTGGGTACCGCTGTTGTTGATCTACTGGGTGATGATGATGCCGCACAGTGTCGGCATTTTTACCGCGTGGTGCGTGGGTTTACTGCTCGATGATCTGGAAGGCGGCGTGCTGGGCCAAAATGCGCTTGCGCTTAGCTTTGTGGCATTTTTTACCTATGCGCTACACCTGCGGATGCGGGTGTTTTTGGTGTGGCAGCAGATGATCGCAGTGCTGGTGCTCGTTGGTGTGTATCAACTGATACATGTCGTGATTGAGCGTGCCATCTCGCAGGCTGCTTGGGATATGTCTTACTGGCTCTCCTCTCTCTCCTCCGCCGCAATCTGGCCGGCACTCGTCTTGCTTCTGGGGCAATCTCGTCAGCGCAGTCTGGTAGAATAGCGCGGCCCAAGGCTTTCTACCGAGTGCTTTTATGCCTTCTCTTGTCGCTGCCGCGCCCGACGTGGCGGATCTCTACCTTGCCTCTGCCTCGCCACGCCGTGGCGAACTGCTGGGGCAGATTGGTGTGCGTTTTGCGGTTCTCTCTGCCGGAGTAGACGAACAGCATTTTGCTGGGGAAAGCCCCGAAGCCTACGTTTGCCGTCTCGCTGCGAGCAAAGCGCAGGCGGGGCTTCAGCGTGCGCTCGCCGAGGGCAAACCTTGTCGGCCGGTACTCGGTGCGGATACGACCGTGGTGGTGAGTGGCCAGATACTGGGCAAGCCGATCAGCGAAGCCGATGCATGTGGAATGCTGGTGCGTTTGAGTGACGGTGCGCACACCGTATTGACTGCAGTGTCTATTGCGACGGAAAACAGTGTAGAAACGCGCTTGTCCAGCTCGCTCGTGGTGTTTCGGCGCCTGGCTCGTGCCGAGATGCGCGCCTACTGGCGCAGCGGTGAACCGTCCGATAAGGCGGGTGGCTACGGCATTCAAGGCTTGGCGGCGGTGTTTGTAAAATCCATTCAGGGCAGCTATTCCGGTATCATGGGCTTGCCGCTGGCAGAAACTGCCGAATTGCTCAAACTGTATAGAGTCCCTATCTGGCAGCCCTCACGATGAATGAAGAAATCCTCATCAATGTAACCCCCATGGAAACCCGCGCCGCGATTGTTGAAAACGGCGTGGTGCAAGAGATTTTTGTCGAGCGCAGCGTAAAACGCGGCTTAGTGGGCAGCATTTTCAAAGGCAAAGTGGTGCGCGTGTTGCCGGGAATGCAGGCGGCATTTGTAGACATCGGCTTGGAACGTGCTGCGTTTCTGCACGCAAAGGATATCTGGGTCAAAGATCGGCCGGAAAATTCCGAAGGCGGGGAGGCCGTCGGCAATATTGGCGAGCTGGTGTATGAAGGCCATAGTATCGTGGTGCAAGTCACCAAGGATATGATCGGCACCAAAGGCGCGCGCCTGACTACCTATTTGTCGATCCCTTCGCGCTATCTGGTCTACATGCCGCACACCGACCATATTGGCGTCTCGCAAAGGATTGAGCAGGAGGAGGAGCGAGAGCGTTTGCGTTCAACGATGGAGCACGTTCTCGAAGGCGTCGAGGATGTGGATAAAAAAGGCTTTATCCTGCGCACCGCCGCCGAAGGTGCGGATGAAGACTCTCTGCGCCACGATGTTGAATTTCTCTGCCGCCTATGGCGCTCCATTCGTGCGCGTATCCATATGGCAACGCCGGTAAGCATAGTGCATAGCGACTTGCCCTTGTCGTTGCGGATTTTGCGCGATGAGGTTTGCCCCACGGTTGATAAAATCCGTATCGACTCCCGCGAAACTCATGTGCGGGCGCTGGAGTTTACCCGTGATTTCATGCCGCACGTTGAATCTCTGATCGAACACTATCCGGGCGAACGCCCCATTTTCGATTTGTACGGCGTAGAAAACGAGATCCAAAAGGCGTTGGGCCGCCAAGTGCAATTAAAGTCTGGTGGCTACCTGATCATCGACCAGACCGAAGCCATGACCACGATCGACGTAAATACCGGTGCGTTCGTTGGCCATCGGAACCTCGAAGAAACTATTTTCAAGACCAACCTCGAAGCAGCCCAAGCGATTGCGCGCCAACTACGCTTACGCAATCTGGGCGGAATCATTATTATTGATTTTATCGACATGGAAGAAGTCGATCACCAGCATCAGGTCTTGCGAATTTTTGAAAAAATGCTGGAGCGTGACCACGCCAAAACCAAAATTACCCAAGTTTCCGAGTTGGGTTTGGTCGAAATGACCCGCAAGCGCACCCGTGAAAGCTTAGAGCGCGTGTTATGCGAACCCTGCCCTACCTGTCAAGGGCGCGGCACCGTCAAAACTGCCGAAACGCTGTGTTACGAGATTTTCCGCGAAATTCTCCGCCAGTCCCGCGCCTATGAAGCAGAAAGTTTTTTGGTCATCGCATCGCAGGCCGTGGTAGATCGTTTGGTTGATGAAGAGTCTGCCAACGTTGCAGACCTTGAGCAGTTCATTGGCCGCACGATTCGCTTTCAGGTAGAAAGCTTTTATTCGCCCGAGCATTTTGATGTAGTGCTGGTTTGAGCAAGCCCCGTGACTCCATCCATCTACCCACGCGTGACGAACATTTACCAACGCACGGCAAGCCTCTTGCACCGGTTGGCACGCCATCTGGCGTGGTGGCTTGCTTGCCTGTTCGTGCTGATCGCTGTGGTGGTCGGCGTAGGGCGGGAGCTGGTGGGTGGAATTGAGTATTTTCATCCCGCCTTAGAAAAGCGGCTGTCCGAACAGACCGGCCTTGATGTGCGTTTCGAGAACGTGAGTGGCAAGTGGCTGCGAATGTCGCCCGAATTGCGCTTCTCTAACGTGGTGCTGACGCGCCCTGTACCAGCGAATCCAGTGCCGGCGAATCTAGGGGCAGCGAATGTAGAGCGACCCAAGGTATCACCCATTACGATCAAGCGGCTCAGCATCCGCGTTTCTTTAGGCGCATCGTTACGAAGTGGCAAGCTTCGCTTTCGGATTCATACACGCGGTGCCAATCTCCATGTTGCGTCCTGTGGTTCGTCATTTTGCCTGCTAGGGCAGCCTATTGTGGATACAGGTCAAGATGCGAAGAATGCGCGCGATCATTCTTTACGCGAGCACTCTTGGGTGCAGGCGCTGCCCACTGTATTGGTGCACCGCACACACGTGATCGTTGATGGTTTGCTAGAAACGCGCGCAGAGGCCGATGTTTCGCTGCTTCGTCTTACGTGGAACGGTGATCAGGCATTGCTGGAAGGAGATTTTCGGCTACGTGCACGCTCTGAAGTGCATGGAAGAATTCATGGCCGTTTCCAAGCGGAGGATATTCTTTCGCAACCGACCGAACGCGGCTCGGTTGCCGCAGAACTTATCGCGTCAGAACCAAGCGACAGCGTAATTTATCTAAACCTTCAGCACGATGCGTTAAGCGATTGGCTGCCGGTCGCAATCGCAAGCAAACTTCCCGCTCGGCTGCGTGGGGGGGAAGGGCATACAGAAGTATGGTTGCGGCTAGCCAACGGCAGGCTTGCGTCGTCTACACTGCGTTTTGATTGGAATGACATTAGCTCCATTCGAAACGGCATCGAGCGTAGGCTGGCGGATCAATTTTCGGGTGTTCTGCGCTGGCAGGAAATCGTCAAGGCGAATCGCGTTTCGGAAAATAACGACGGCCCTAGTTCCGAGAAAAAATCCTGGCAACTCGACGCGCCGAAGCTTGTATGGCAGCTCGACGACCATTACTGGCAACCCGGCGGCATTCAACTTCAGGTTGCTGAAGATCAAGCAGTTGCAGGTGGCCATGCCAAAGGCTGGAATTATGCGCTACGCATCGCCGACATTTCTTTTGACACCCGTTTTGATGCGCTTGCCAGTTGGGTTCCTCAGCGTGCGGCGTGGCGTAAGGCGCTGCTAACGCTGCAACCTTCGGGACGTTTGCGCGATTTTGATCTGAAAGTTCACTACCAGCCTGAAGGCTGGACGTTACAACAAGCGAGTGGGCAATTGAGTGAGTATCGCCAGTCACCGCTACATTTTATTCCTGGGCTTGAAAACATTGGCGCAGCGTTTCGAGTTGAGGCTCAGCAAGCGTGGGTGCAGCTCGATGAGCGTGATTTGGTGTTAGATTACCCTGCGGTTTTTCGCGATCCGATTCCGATTCAGAGCGCACAAGGAAGCCTCGGCATTGACTGGCGTAGCGATGCCATCGTTCTACGCAGCTCCCCCTTACACCTGATCACTGAAAGCGGTGATACCGTAACGCGCTTGAGCCTTTCATTGCCAAAGCCTTCGCAAAACGCAGCAAAACCGGCAGAGCCGCCCGTATTGGCACTGCAATCCACCTTGCGCGATGTAAACGGCGCTCATGCCTCGCGTTATCTGCCGGCAGGTGTGTTGCATGGTGGTCTGATTGGCTGGCTGGATAGCGCGATTCAGGGCGGCAATTTACATCGTGGCGATCTGGTATTTAATGGCCCGCTCGGTCATCACGAGTATCACGATGCGTGGACAGTATTGCTTGGCTTTCAGGTGGAAGCGGGTCGCTTACGCTTTCTGCCAGACTGGGTGGAACCCGTCACCGATCTTTATGGGGATGTGATTGTTGAAAACGGAATTGTCGATGCCAAGGTCGATCGCGCAAATTACTTCGGCATCGCCATTCAGCAAGCGCAGGTGCAGACCCAGCATCAGGACGACCATTTTAATCTTTCCGTCAATGTGCGTGGCCAAGGCGATGCTGCAGCCGGTCTACGCCTATTGCGCGAATCTCCGCTCGGCAATACAGTAGGCGATGCGCTTTCGGATTTGTCTTTGCAGGGGCCTTTGCAGGTGGGTTTCCAGCTCTCTACGCCACTGATAATGCACCCCGTTTTGCAGGGCCTCGCTGATATCCAATTAGGAAACTCGGAGCTTCATTGGCCCGCTCAGCGTCTTGAAGCGAAAAATCTACAGGCGAGATTTCTTTACGACCTGCAAAAAGGCATTCGTACCGAGGGGCTGCAGGGAAGCCTTCTGGGTGGCAATGCGAAAGGCAAACTCTACCACGCTACTGATAGCAGCGGGCGTTGGCTCCAGCTTGACCTTCAGGGCGATGCGACCACGCAATCATTGCAGACATGGCTAAGCGTACCGCAGCTTGCGCTTGCGAGCGGCGCATTGCTTTATGATATGAAACTTAAAATCGCGCCGTATGGCAGCGCCAATCAAAACTCGCTTTCCGTAACGAGCCAACTCAATGGCGTTGCGATAGATCTTCCTGCCCCGTTTGGAAAAAAGGCGGGATCACAGCGGTTGTTCACCGTAGAGCGGCATTGGTATGCCCACGATCCCCACGATTCCCACCCACAATCAATGCCCTACGACGCTAGCACGCGGATCACCTATGATGAGTTAGTGGATGCCATTTGGCAGACCAAAAACGGCCAAGCGATACGAGGCGCATTTGCCCTCGGCGGCGCAAAACCAAGATTTGCCAAACTCTCTCCTTGGGCCGTTCAGGGATGGCTAACCCGATTTGCGTGGGAGGAGTGGGCCCCTTATTTGAAGCGTCTCGGCGGCACAGCAAGCGCCAAGAATGACCCAACCACAAGCGCATTCAGCGGCAACAAGCTCCGTTGGCTGGGAGAATTGGGTGACACTTCCCTTACGATTGCGAGCCTACCACTCGCAGACCGAGAGTTCGGCCCGCTCCAAATCGACGTAAATACCGCCAACGATGCCGCGCTTTTGGTGCTTGCCGGTGATCACCTTCGTGGTCAGGTTTCTTTACCGAAAAGCTTTTTGAACACACCAAGTGCACGCAGTCGAGGAGTGCCGGTTTCCGCCACCTTACAGCTGCTAAAAATTCCGGCGGCGCAGGATACGGTAATTTTCGATGCAGAGGCTCCAGATGTAGCGATTGCAGGTAAGAATGCCAGAAGTGCCCCTGATACCGGCGCGAATGATTCTTCCATTCCAAGTATTGATCCGCGCCTGCTTCCTGAAATGGATTTAAGGATTGATCGACTCATTGTGTCGGATCGCGAAATGGGGAGCTGGTGGATTCCAATGCGAGCAACGCCCAAAGGTTTGCTTGCCGAGAATGCGAACTTTCATCTTAACCAAGCGGATTTTGTGGGTGCTTTGCGCTGGGAGAAGGGTGCCAACGGAAGCCTGACGGCGTTTCAAGGCAAAGGCGAGGCGGGCGATATTGCCGATGTATCTCGGGCTTGGGGTTACACGCCCGCGCTTGATAGCAAAACGGCGAGTCTGGAAGCCGATTTGCAATGGCCGGGTGCGCCTTGGCAATTCAGCATGGCGCTTGCACAGGGGCAGTTTAAGGCTCGTCTTATGGACGGCCACTTCCTGAAGGTTGGCAATAGCACCACCGGCCGATATTTGGGGCTTCTCAATTTTCAGACGTGGCTAAGTCGGCTCCAGTTGCGCTTTAAGGATTTGAGCGATAGCGAAATGCCATTTGATAAGATTACTGGGCGTTTTGCTTTAGCGAACCAACAAATCCAAGTGAGCCGGCTCAAGATTGATAGCCCTACGGTAAAGATGAAATTGAATGGAAACCTAGACTTGGCGCAAGATCAATTGGCGATGCAGTGGGATGTAACCCTGCCCGTAACGCGCAATTTGATACTTCCTGCGGCTGTCGTTGGCGGTTTGCCTGGAGCCGCGACAGCATTTGTGCTTGATAAAGTGTTGTCGTCCCAGCTAGACAAGCTAACCACCCTCACGTACGACGTTACAGGGGAATTTAATAATCCAAAAACAGCGCTACGTATTCCACTTCCGTAGGGTTCCCCCTTGTTGCCTCATCTTTTTATTAGGCTCGCCGCCATTTGGAGGATGCGAAATGAAACTGATGGTTGCCGCAATTCAAATGAATTCAGGGCTTGATATCGAAGCCAATCTTGCGCAGGCGGAGCACTGGATTTCAAAGGCTGCCGCCGCCGGCGCAAAGCTTTTGGTTTTGCCTGAAAACTTCGCGGTGTTTTCCGCTGCTGCGCTTTTCGATGCCGGCGAGGAGGAGCGAGAAAGCCAGCGCTTTTCGCAAACGCTAAAAGCCTGGTCAAAGCGTTATCAGGTGTGGCTGGTGGCGGGCACGCTACCGTTTAGAACGCGCCTGAACAATGTGGCCAACGCTGAGCCTGAAGCGCTTGTGCACGGTCGGCGAGTCCGAACCCGCTGCAGCGTTTATTCCCCCGAAGGGCTTTGCGTTGCCGCGTACGACAAGCTGCATTTGTTCGATGTGCAGGTGGCTGATTCCCAAGGCGCATACAGTGAATCCAGCGCGATCGAACCCGGAGAAATCGCAGTAGTCGCGGATTTGAACGGCTACCGCCTTGGGCTCACCATTTGCTACGACCTGCGTTTCCCCGAGCTGTTTACACACCTTGCGCAGCTTGGTGCGAGCATTATCACCGTGCCTTCGGCATTTACCTATGTAACGGGTGAAGCGCACTGGCTGCCGTTATTACGCGCACGTGCGATAGAGAACCAATGTTTTGTGATTGGTGCGAATCAAACCGGAGAACACCCACAGCAAGACCCTGCTAAACCGCCGCGCCAGACGTGGGGGCATTCCTGCGTGATTTCGCCGTGGGGGGAGGTGCTTGCAATGCTGGAGCATGAACCCGGAATTGCTTGTGCCGAGATCGACCTTGATCAGATTGCAGAATTGCGCCGCAAAATGCCGCTGCTCTCTCATAAACGCTTTACGGTAGCGCCTAAGCGCTAGCCAGCGGCACCTGCTTGCGCTTCCTCTAAGTCGCGCAAATAACGGAACAGCTTGCGAGAGTGCTCAACACCGACTTTCCCTGAATGCGTATCGCTCGTATTGCGCTCGTGTTCTTTCTTGGCGTTCCGCACCAGTTGGCGAAGTTGCGGGCTGTCCACTCCCGGATATTTTGCAATTACCTCGCCGATGACGTGATGATCCCCTGTGATCAGGCGCTCGCGCAGGTTTTCGAGCTCGTGGAACGCACGAGTATTCAGTTCGCGGTGATCTTCAAGCGTCTTGAAATAGGCTTCGATGGGCTCAATCGCCTCGTTGCGCATGAGTTTACCGATGTACTGGCGGTGCCGCCGCAGGCCCTCGTGGCTGCTGATGCGCTGTGCCTCAACCAGCGCAGCGCGCAGGCTATCGGAGAGTGGAAGCCTATCCCAATGGCTCGCATCCAGCTTGGAGAGCTTTTCACCCAGCTCCTGCATATGCGCGCTTTGGCGCTTCAGTAATGATTTGCTAGGGCCATCGTAGTCGGGGTGATATGACGATAGCGATTCGCTGTGATCGTTGTCGGTGCTCGGATCGGTGAGTGGCGTGTCAGCCCAGTAGTTGTCGTCTTGTGGAGACCTTTTGCGAGACATTTCGGAGAAAATCCTCTTCAAGCAGTTTTCCTGCTTTATAGGGGAGATCCCTCCCAGCGTCAAATCCAATTATTCCATACCCCCATCCCCGTAGGGGCACGGCGCGCCGTGCCCATGCCTCAACCCGCATTGAACGATCCGAGGGGCGTGCCGTGCCCATGCCTCAACCCGCATTGAACGATCCCGCACCCGTTTTTCACAACGCAAAAAAAACGGCGAACGCATTGATCGTTCGCCGTATAGAAAGTACAGAGTACTAAAAAACCATCCACCAAAAAAAACGTCTACAAAAAACAATCGTCTACAAAAGCAATCTACAAAAAAACAATCAGATGTCGGCACATCATGAATTCAAAACCCAACTGAAAATCGCTCCGTATCTTAAAGCCGCGTCCTGCGAACATCCCTGTCAGTTTCACTGAGTGCGTCCGTGCGTCCTTGTGAATACGTTTGCGCTTTCGATGGGAGTATTTTAGGGCGGGGGATACACGCTGTCTGTTTGTCTCGCGTACCGAATTGTAGTGTGATTGTTGTCACAAAACGGCAGGGTCTTAGGTAGGGGATACACGCTGTTACGCGTCTTGCGGGTCACGCTGAGGATTTTTGACCCGCGCAAGCTGAAATCGGCTCCTGCGCGGGTTTGAGCCAAGCGTAAGCAAACTGGATTCGTTGATACGCTGGCAGGTAAGGCAATTACTTGGCGAGGTTCGCGTTTGCAAAATCCCAGTTTACCAGTGCCCAGAAAGCTTCGAGGTATTTCGGGCGCAGGTTGCGGTAGTCGATGTAGTAAGCGTGTTCCCATACGTCTACAGTAATCAGTGGGGTCACGCCTGCTTCGGTGATTGGCGTGGCAGCGTTGCTGGTGTTGACGATGGCAAGGCTGCCGTCTGCTTTTTTCACCAGCCAAGTCCAGCCAGAGCCGAAATTGCCGGCGGCGGATTTGCTAAATTCTTCTTTGAACTTGTCAAACGAGCCAAACGCCTTGTTGATGCCCTCTGCAACTGCACCTGTTGCCGCGCCGCCACCTTTGGGACTCAGGCTGTTCCAGTAGAACGTGTGGTTCCAAACCTGTGCAGCGTTGTTAAAAATGCCGCCGCTGGATTTGCGAACAACTTCTTCTAGGCTCTTGCCTTCAAACTCGGTGCCTTTTACCAAGTTGTTTAGGTTGGTAACGTAGGCATTGTGGTGCTTACCATAGTGAAACTCTAAGGTTTCTTCGGAAATATGGGGCGCCAGCGCATTTTTTGCGTAGGGCAGGGCGGGCAGTTCAAAAGACATGGTAGGTTCCTCTCTCTCAGGTTGACCAAGTGCTGCGGTTAATCATGTGTGGGGCGTGGATCAGATGCAAAAGAATTGCATTGATGCAGGTCTGTAAATCTATCAGATTTCTAAAAATAATGCGACGGGTTTAACCCATTGACGCTGCGTGGATTTTTGCGGCGCTGTTTTTAAAAGTCTGGCGGCGCCATTCTTGAAAATCTGAAAGCGCGAGATGCAAAGAAATGCTGCGAGAGCGCCAAGTGTAGACGAGCTATTCAGCTTCGCCAAAGCGGTTGTTGATCAGGGCTGTAATCTCTTCGAGCGCTTTTTCCCAGTCACGACCGTCGGCGGTGATCTCCAGAGTGGTGTTCTTGCTTGCGGCCAAGAGCAAGACCGCCATGATGTTTTTGGCGTCTGCCTGTTGCGCGCCTTTGAAAAGAATGATCCGGCTTTCGTAGCGGTTGGCCATTGCTACGAGCTTTGATGCAGCGCGGGCGTGCAGCCCGAGCTTGTTGATGATAGTGATTTGGGTTTTTCCCTGTGTCGTCATGCAAGGCGCCTTAATGCTGGAGTCTCTGTGGATGCTTGAGTCTCGATAGACGTTATAAATCTCGGTGGCGGGCCAGTATGTGGAAGTTGTTTGTCTCAAAGTGATCTTTGAGGCGCTCCACCATATACACTGAACGATGTTGGCCGCCCGTACAGCCAATGGCAATCGTCATATATGAGCGATTACTGGCGCTAAATTGTGGCAGCCAATGTTCCAGAAAAACGCGAATATCGTCAAACATGCGGTTTACATCTTTGTCTGCACTTAAAAAAGTCTGCACCCCCTCATCCAGCCCTGTTTGGACTCTCAGTCCTGGCACCCAATGCGGATTGGTGAGGCAGCGCACGTCAAAAATAAAGTCCGCATCGCTGGGAATCCCATGTTTGAAGCCAAACGAAAGGATGACCACGGTCATATAGTCGTCGTCGGTGCCTACTTGCTTCTTCACAAGATCGCGGAGCGAGTGGAGAGTCATGCGACTGGTGTCGATGTTGATGTCTGCAAGAAATGCCACTGGCTTTAGCAAAACGCTTTCCCGTTCAATGGCTTCGGAAAGCGATAGCGAGCGAGTGGAGACAGGATGTTTGCGCCGAGTTTCGCTAAAGCGCTGCAGTAGGGTGTTGTCGTCGGCATCCAGATACATGATTTTGATGTCAGTGTCTTGCGCGCGTAGCGCTTCGATACTGGTGGGAAATGCTTCTAACTGTTCTAGGGAATTGCGTGCGTCAATGCCAATAGCGATTTTTCGAACCGGAGCACTCTTGCGTTCTGCCAACTCTTTGATCAGACCAGACATCAGACGCACCGGGAGATTGTCAACGCAGTAATAGCCCACATCCTCTAGTACGTGCAGCGCAGTACTTTTTCCTGAACCAGAGCGGCCGCTGATGATAACGATGTTTTTGTTTTTATTTTTATGTGACGCTGGTTCGGGGTGTGTTCCGTTATCCGGCTGCATGGTTGGAGCCTCTTTGTGAAATCCAAGCGGGTAGATGCAAGCTTGGTGTGGTTTCTCCAGATTGTAACGAAAATAGCCAATAGAGGAACAGGCTAGCAGAAAATGAGAATGCCGAGTGCTTTTGGCGCTCGGCATTCTCTATTTGCTGCGATGAATTCCGAGTTCAGAATCCGTTTAGCGCCCCATCCCCTGATGGCGGGCAGTGAGTTTCTCTTTGTGTTTCACTACTTGGCGGCTCAGTTTGTCGGAGAGCAGGTCGATTGCCGTATACATGTCTTCTGATTCGGCGTTTGCAAAATAATCAGCCCCTTTCATGCGGACGGTAGCCTCTGCTTTCTGTACGGATTTTTCCACCGTCAGTACTACCTGGATGCTGAGGATGTCATCCACCTGACGATACAACTTTGACAGTTTTTCAGAAGTGTAATCCTTTAGTGAGTCAGTCAGTTCGACATGATGTCCGCTGATAGCGATTTGCATGGGTCACTCCTTTTCTCGGTGGTTTTACCAAGCGCGCTTGTGCGTGCTCGGTGGTGTGTAAAAGCGATGTGCAGAAAACCTATACTAAACGTTTGCGTTCGTTGGACGGTGGAATTGCCAGTGCCTCACGGTATTTTGCAATGGTTCTTCTTGCCACTACGATATCACGTTCGGCGAGCATTTCCGTGATTTTGCTGTCACTCAGAGGTTTTCGCGGGTTCTCCTCGGCAATGAGTTTTTTGATGATGGCTCGGATTGCGGTAGATGAGGCTTCACCGCCAGACTGCGTATTTACATGACTGGAAAAGAAGTATTTTAGTTCAAACACTCCGCGCGGAGTGTGCATAAATTTTTGCGTGGTCACGCGAGAAATCGTCGATTCGTGCATGCCGACGGCCTCGGCGATATCGTGCAGCACAAGTGGCTTCATGAATTCCTCACCTTCTTCGAAAAATTCAATCTGGTACTCGACAATTTTGCTGGCCACCTTGAGCAGCGTCTCGTTGCGGCTCAACAGGCTTTTGATAAACCATCGCGCTTCCTGCAGGTGATTGCGCAAAAAGGTGTTGTCGTCCGAAGAATTGCCGCGCTGCACCAGCCCTGCGTACTGGCCGTTAATGCGTAGCCGTGGGGTTGCTTCCGGGTTGAGTTCCACTTGCCAGCGCCCGTTGAATTTGCGAACGATAACGTCAGGGATCACATATTCGGTATTGTCATCACCCACACCAGCACCGGGATGCGGTTTTAGCGTGCGAATCAGTTTGATGACTTCTTTCAGGCCGAACTCGGAAAGCTTGGTTTTACGAAGCAGAAGGGCGAAATCCCGTGATGCCAAGGCGTCGAGATACTTGGCGACTACCTCTTTTGCGTTGGCAAGAAAGGGGGTGTCAGGCGCCAGCTGGTTGAGCTGTATCAACAGACATTCCTTAAGGTCGCGCGCGCCCACACCCGGCGGGTCGAATTGCTGAATGCGGTGTAGAACGGCCAACACTTCCTCCAGCGTAATCGCAGCCTCACCCTCTACAGTAAGGCTGGCAGGGTCTATCCCGATTTCTAGCAGCTCTTGATGTTGCAAGGCAATGATATCGGTCACCACATCTTGCTGCTGGAGAATGCCATCGCGTATTTCTTCTACGGTTTGGCGAAGGTAGCCGCGCTCGTCAATGGCTTCAATAATGGAAATGGCGATGACCTGATCCAGTGGCGACATTGGGGTCAGGTTGAGCTGCCACATCAGCGTGTCTTGCAGCGATTCAGGTTGTGAGTTACGGGCATCGAGATTGTAGTCATCATCGTCTGCCGCGCTGCTTCCCGCAGAGCTGAGCGCACCGTCGAAAACATCGTCCCAGTGGGTGTCCACGGGGAGTTCGTCGGGCATTGTGGTATCGGTAAAGTCTACTGCTGTTTCTTCGCTGCGCGTGGACAGTGGGCCGCTGTCCAGTTCGCTTTGGCTGTTGATAGACTCATTGCGCTCTAGCGACGAATGGCTGTCGGTCAGCGAGCTGCGGTCGTCAGTGCTATAGGGTGCGTCGTCGCTGAGAGATTGATTGGTTTCGATGCCGTCATCGTTGCGGGCTTCGTCCATTTCCAAAAGCGGGTTGGCGTCCAGTGCTTCCTGCACTTCCTGCTGAAGATCCAGTGATGAGAGCTGCAGCAAGCGGATGGCCTGCTGCAGTTGAGGGGTCATGGTCAGGTGTTGACCGATTTTAAGCTGTAGGCTGGGTTTCATTGATACGGATACGACGGCTCTCTGGAATAGGAAAATGCACCAGCCCTTCTTTTAGGGCTAAAACCACCGAAAATCAATTGTTTGCGCAGCGTGGCAAGCCAACCCTCAGTTCACGTAGGCGTGTTGTTATTGTAGATGCGGAATGTATTGAAGGCAATTTTCACGCCTATCTCAGTATAGGCGAGAGACGGCTTGATAGGGTGATCAGTTGGCGCATGGCGAAGCGTGCATACGAGCCGCTTTGCCGTGAAATTCCTGACGCTGGATTGCCCGAAACCGCGGGTCGCTTTTACTGAAGGTAGCTTTTAGTGAAGGTAGCTTTTGCTGAGAGTAGATTTCAAAGCTGAAATTGTTTGCCTAGGTACACTTCGCGCACTTGGGGGTTCGCAATGACTTTTTCGGGAGGGCCTTCGGCAAGAATGTGGCCCTCGCTTACGATGTAGGCTTTCTCGCAGATATCCAAGGTTTCACGAACGTTGTGGTCAGTAATTAAAACACCAATGCCGCGCTGTTTTAGGTGGCGTATGATTTCCTTGATATCGTTTACGGAAATCGGATCCACACCGGCAAAAGGTTCATCCAGCAGAATGAATTGCGGGTCAGCGGCAAGTGCGCGAGCGATTTCAACGCGCCGCCGTTCGCCGCCGGAGAGGGCCATTCCAAGCGAGTTGGCAATGTGGCCTACGTGAAATTCATCCAGCAGCTCTTCCATTTTGCTGATTCGCTGTGAGCGGCTCAGGGATTTACGGGTTTCTAAAATCGCCAGCAGATTTTCGCGTACTGTAAGCTTGCGAAAGATCGAGGCTTCTTGGGGAAGATAGCCAATCCCACGGCTGGCGCGCCCGTGCATTGGGAGATAGGTAATATCCTGATCGTCAATCAAGATATGGCCTTTGTCTTGCGGCACGATCCCGACAATCATATAAAAGCAGGTGGTTTTTCCTGCACCGTTGGGGCCGAGCAGGCCCACGATCTGGCCGCTATCAATCGCGAGCGAAACGTCCTCGACTACGCGCCGTCCTTTGTAGCTCTTTGCCAGATGCATCGCGCAAAGTCGGCTCATGGCTTGGCACCGCTTTTGGGTGCCTTGGATTTGCCTTGCTTATCGTCTGGCTGGCTAGGTGGGAGCACCATTTTTACGCGCTGGTTGCCGCCTTTTACTGCATTCTTTGCATCTCCGCCCGTCGCCTGCATGCGGCGGGTGCGAATATCGTATTGGATGCGAGTGCCTTGAAATGTGCTTTCATTTTGCACAACGATCGCGTCGAGCTGCAAAATGAGTTTTTCGTCGCTGACGTAATAATCAATCGTTTTTGCTTTTGCGGTTACTGGCGGCTGATCAGGTTCGGGCGTTTGGGTGAAAACCGCAGGGCTCCCTTTTGCGGTGACTTGCTGCACCTGCTTGTTGTTATCTGCGCGGATATAGAGATCATCTGCGTTGATAATCAACGAACCTTGGGTCAGTACGACCTTGCCGGTGTAGTGGGCAACGCCTTGGCCTTCGTCGAGTTCAGCTTGGTCTGCGATGATTTCGATAGGCTGCTGCCGGTCGCTCTCCAGAGCAAGTGCAGTGTCGCCGTACAATGTAAAACCAAGGCACAAACACCAAGCGCAAAGTGCAGTGAGCCTGCGAGTTAGCAGGAACGGGTGAATCTGTTTAGAAAAAGGATATGGCATCGGCACGTTCTGTTCGAGGCTGGAGGCTGCGTAGTGGTATGCATTATAAATCAGGCACTACGGTTCATGCCTTAATTACGACAAGATTCGCTAAGAAGACGGTGGGCTGTACCGGCTGATCACCTTGCTTTGCAGAGTGAGCTTACCGGTCTGCATCTCAACGCGCAATCCTTTGGCGTGAGTGTGATGGCCGCCCTGAGTAATGTCTACCTCGTCGTCAGTTTCCGCAGTTTCCGCTTTAGGGGAGACGTGCATGGACTGTGTGCGAAGCTCCACCGGCTGAGCTTTGTCGTCGAGCTTGCGAATCACAACGTCGCCATTAAGGTGCAGAGTCTCGCCCGCGTCTCGCGTGATGCCGGTGTTTGATGTCGCGTTCCAAGAGCGCTCGTCCTTGTCGAAAAACACAAGATTGGGTCCCTGAAACTCGGTCACTTCTTGCTTGGTGAAGTGAGTTGCTGTTTCGGCAAGCAATTGATAGTGCTTGTCGCCCTGATCGTCAAAATTCATTTGATTGATGCGGTCAAGAATAATGTCGGGCAGGGAATCTGCTTGCGCGGTGTTCGCGGGAGGGGCGGTTTTCCACGACAAATACCCGTTGATGCCCAGCGACGATAACACCGCGAGCAAGAGAATCGACCAAAAAAGATTTCGAGCGTCCATGTCGGTTGTTTACATTACGCCAGCGCGAAGCAGGTCATGCATGTTGAGCGCTCCAACGGGGCGGCGGTCATCGTCAACAACCATCAGCCCGTTGATCTTGGATTTTTCCATAATAGCGAGCGCTTCGACCGCCAGAACCTTGGGGTGGGTTACTTTGCATTTTGTCGACATCACCTCGCGCAATAGAGTCTTATGAATGTCTAGGCCCTGATCCAAGGTACGGCGCAAGTCCCCGTCGGTGTAGACACCGATGAGAATCCCTTGGTCGTCTACAATCCCAGTCATCCCCAATCCTTTGCTGCTGATTTCCAAAAGCGCTTTGCTGATGGAGATGTCGGCCGTTACCGTCGGAATGCGGTCGCCAGTTTGCATCACGTTTTCCACCAGTAACAGCAACTTGCGCCCGAGCGCGCCGCCCGGATGTGAGAGCGCGAAGTCATTTGCGGTAAACCCGCGCGCCTCAAGGAGGGCAACTGCCAGCGCGTCACCCATGACGAGGGTGACCGTGGTGCTTGCCGTCGGCGCAAGCCCCAGCGGGCAGGCTTCTTGAGCAACGCTTACGTCTAAGTTTACATCCGCTTGGGTGGCGAGCGTGGAGTGCGGGTTGCCGGTCAGTGTGATCAGCAGAGAGCCTTTGCGCTTGATGACGGGCAGGATCGACACAACCTCTTCCGTGTTGCCCGAGTTGGAGATTGCGATTACAAGGTCTTCGCCGGTGATGGTGCCTAAGTCGCCGTGGCGAGCCTCGCCAGGATGCACGAAGAAAGCCGGCGTGCCGGTACTGGAAAGCGTCGCAGCAATCTTGCTGCCAATGTGTCCGGATTTGCCCATGCCAGTCACAATGACGCGCCCTTTGCAGGCAAGGATCAGTTGGCAGGCCCGCACAAAGGATGCGTCGATGCGTGGCCGCAGCGCCTCGGTTGCTTGAACTTCGATATCAATAACGCGATGCGCAGAGCCAATAAAATCGTGTGAAGCGTTCACGGGCGATCTCTCGTAGATAAGTGGAAAGGTCACAAGACCTAAGCCATGCTGGGATGCTGCAAACTCTATCGACAGGCGGGGTGGCATGCAAGCAAGAGCTGCATTTTGGTTGTGAATGTTTGCCTAAAACCCGATGCCGGAAAGGGTTTTTTTGCGTCTTTTTGGCAGAAGTTGCCCGCTGATTTGTAGGCGGTGCTATAGTGCGACGTTCTTATGAGTTGAATCCGCCGAATGGGTGCAATTTGTCTATGATAGCCAGCGACAACTTCATTGAAGTCAAGGGGATGTCCTTCTACCGAGGGACGCGCCCCATTTTTAAGGGCGTTGATATCTCCATCCCGCGCGGAAAAATCACTGCCATTATGGGCCCTAGCGGCACCGGAAAAACCACGCTGTTGCGTCTGATCGGTGGGCAGCTCCGGCCCGATACGGGGCAGGTGCTTGTGGAGGGGCGCGATATTTTCAAACTGAACCGTAAGGAGCTGTTCGATACCCGCAGTCGCATGGGCATGCTGTTTCAGAGCGGCGCACTGTTTACCGATCTTTCTGTATACGAAAACGTCGCCTTCCCGCTGCGTGTCCACACGCAGCTGCCGGAAGACATGATTCGTGACCTGGTGTTGATGAAGCTACAGGCCGTTGGTCTGCGCGGTGCGCGTGACTTGATGCCGAGCGAGCTTTCCGGCGGCATGGCGCGGCGTGCAGCGCTTGCGCGTGCGATCGCGCTCGACCCTGACCTTGTTATGTATGACGAGCCGTTTGCCGGCCAAGATCCTATTGCAATGGGCGTTGTTGTTGAGCTGGTGCGGCTGCTCAGCAGCGCCTTGGGCCATACCAGCATTGTGGTATCACACGATGTGCAGGAAACGGCACGTATCGCTGACTATATCTACGTGATTGCCGACGGTATCGTGATTGGTCATGGTTCACGCGATGAAATCATGGATTCGGATTTGCCGCGTGTGCGTCAGTTTATACGCGGATTGCCGGATGGTCCCGTTCCATTCCACTTTCCGGCCAATCCGCTTGCGGAAGATATTTTGGCGAGAGGTGCACGATGATCGAGTGGCTACGAAGGATCGGGGCGGATGGCCTTGGCACGCTGCGCACCATCGGCGCGGCGGGGATCTTCCTGTTCAACGCTCTGTGGGCGCTGCCAAACCCGCGCAGTGGCACGCCGCTGCTGGTGAAACAGATCTATTCCATCGGCGTGCTATCGCTCGTCATTATTGTCGTTTCGGGTGTATTTATCGGGATGGTGTTGGCCTTGCAGGGCTATCACATCCTCACGCAATTCGGCAGCGAGGAAGCGCTTGGGCAATTGGTTGCGCTTAGCCTGTTGCGCGAGTTGGGGCCGGTGGTCGCGGCGCTTTTGTTCGCGGGGCGTGCAGGTTCAGCGCTCACCGCAGAGATTGGCCTGATGAAGGCTACCGAGCAGTTGGCGAGCTTTGAGATGATCGGCGTCGATCCGCTACGGCGTATTATTGCGCCGCGTTTCTGGGCCGGGTTTATTTGTATGCCCACATTAGCCGTGATTTTTTCTGCGGTTGGCGTGATCGGGGCTTATCTGGTTGGCGTTAAATGGCTGGGCGTTTACGATGGTTCCTTTTGGGCCAATATGCAAAATTCGGTGGAGTGGGGCGAGGATGTCGTGAACGGCGTTATCAAGAGCTTCGCTTTTGGCGCAGTTGTCACTTGGATCGCTGTTTTTCAGGGCTATGACTGTATTCCAACGTCGGAAGGCATCAGCCGCGCGACGACGCGCACCGTAGTTTTTTCATCTCTAGCCGTTCTTGGCTTAGATTTCATCCTCACCGCCGTCATGTTCGGAGACCTGTAGACATGCGTATGCGTAATCTGGAAATAATGGTAGGCGCCTTTATGGTCGCGGGATTTGCGGCGCTGGTATTTCTTGCGCTCAGAGTGAGTGGCCTTGCGATGGACTCGCGTGAGGCCACTTATCGTCTAAGCGGCCACTTTGAGAATATCGGCGGCCTGACGGTGCGCGCTAAGGTCACCATGGCGGGCGTCGCCATTGGGCGCGTCAGCCGGATCTATTTTGACGATAAAAATTTCACCGCCGTGGTGGAGATGGACATCAATAAAAGTGTCAGCAATATCTCGACCGATGCCACCGCATCCATTCTGACCTCCGGCTTGCTCGGCGAGAAATACATCGGCATCGTTGAAGGCGCAGAAGACGAGGTGATGAAAGAGGGCGATGTGTTCCAAGTGACCAACTCCGCCCTAGTGCTTGAAGATCTGGTAGGCAAGTTTCTGTTCAACAAAGTCACCGAGGATCCTAAACCGTGAAGGCTGCGCTTGAGAAGCTGTCGGATTCCGCGTGGACATTGCGTGGGGATATTAAGTACGCCAATGCCGTTGAAATTCGCGAGCAGGGTGAGCGTTTGCTGGAAAGTAGCGCGCAATCCGTCGGTGTAGATCTTTCAGGGATGACCAGCGCCACTTCAGTGGCCATCTCTGTCCTGCTGTGCTGGCTGCGAGCCGCGCAGAAACGCGGAAAAAGCCTGTCTTTCAACCACCTTCCACAAAATCTGCTCGATGTTGCGCGCGTTAGCGGTTTGGATAAGCTCTTGGATCAGGCGGTTGTGCAAGCGGCGCCATAGGGTGCGGCACACGGCTGGCGGCCCCTAACGCCGGTGGCCTGTAATCGTCGCTAGTGGACATGCAGGTTGTGCGCGTATGGTCGGTGCAATCGGCCGTTGCATTTCTTGGTACTGCCGCGCAGCGCCAAAATCAGCTATCATGCGCCATCTCGGTCTTGTATTGCCCGAACTTCTCACCTCGTTTCGATCCAACGAGCTGCTTCGGCCCTGCAAGCGGTATCTCATTATCACTCCCTGTTTGGACTACTCCGGTACATTGAAAATGGATGAAAATCTGATCAAATCACGCCTGCAAACAGGTTTCCCCGACGCAGAAGTACACGTTGACCTGATGGGTAACAAAGCGCAGGTCGTAGTGGTTTCCGATGCATTTGCGGGCAAGCGCGTTGTGCAGAAGCAACAGATGGTCTACCAGCAACTCAATGATTTGCTTGCTTCCGGTGAACTGCACGCGGTATCCATGCAAACTCTCACCCCCGATGAGTGGGCGCAAAAGAAAAAATTTGGTTTTCTCTGATCGCGGCAAGGATCTCGGTTCCAAGCCCCAAACAGGTCATTCAATCATCGACCAGGATTTATCTTGATGGATAAGCTACTGATTTCCGGTGGAAACGCGCTCTCCGGCGAGGTGCGTATTTCCGGTTCCAAGAACTCATCGCTTCCGATTCTGGCAGGCACCTTGCTGGTAGACGGAAAGGCGAAGGTCAGCAATATCCCGCATCTTCACGATGTGACCACCATGATTGAACTGCTTGGGCAAATGGGCGTCGACGTCGTTGTCGATGATCACATGGTGCTTGAAGTCGACCCGCGCGGCCTCAAAGATTGCACAGCGCCGTATGAACTCGTCAAAACCATGCGCGCGTCCATACTGGTGCTTGGCCCACTCGTCGCACGCTTTGGTGAGGCCATCGTCTCGCTACCCGGCGGTTGTGCGATTGGCAGCAGGCCGGTCGATTTGCACCTCAAAGGGCTTGAAGCCATGGGGGCTAATATCAACGTTGCCAACGGCTATATCCATGCGACGGTAAAGGGCCGCCTCAAAGGCGCGCACCTGATGCTGGATACGGTCACCGTCACCGGCACCGAAAACCTGATGATGGCGGCGTCGCTGGCAAATGGGCGAACCATCATCGAGAACGCAGCGCGTGAGCCCGAAATCGTAGACCTCGCTAATTTCATCAACGCAATGGGCGGAAACGTCCAAGGCGCCGGCAGCGATACGCTCGTCATCGAAGGGGTAGAGCGCCTACAATCGTGCGAACACACGGTCATTGCTGATCGTATCGAAACCGGCACTTTCCTAGTCGCTGGAGCGATTACCTCGGGCCTCGTAAAATGTCGCAATACCGACCCACGCATGCTCGATACCACTTTGATCAAGTTAGAAGAAGCCGGCGCGAACATCTCCACGGGTGCAGACTGGATTGAAATTGATATGCGCAATCGCCGCCCGCGAGCGGTGAATATTCGCACCATGCCGCACCCTGGTTTCCCTACCGATATGCAGGCGCAGTTCATGGCGCTCAACACCATCGCGGAAGGCACCTCGACCATTACCGAGACGATCTTTGAAAATCGCTTCATGCACGTCTCGGAACTCGCACGCATGGGCGCAGATATCCACGTCGAAGGCAACACCGCCGTTGTGCGCGGCGTAGAGTCGCTGACCGCCGCGCCGGTCATGGCCACCGACCTGCGCGCATCGGCGAGCTTAGTGATTGCTGCGCTGGTTGCCAAAGGCGAAACCTTGGTGGATCGCATTTACCACATTGATCGTGGCTACGAATGTATCGAAGAAAAACTTCAGTCTCTAGGTGCAAAAATCCACAGAATCCCCTCAAAACGAGGCAGCTGAACCCAGTCCCATGAGTGAAAAACTGACACTCGCGCTCTCCAAAGGGCGCATCCTGAAAGACACCATGCCCCTATTAGACGCAGCGGGCATCCGCTTGTTAGAAGACCCAGAGCGCAGCCGCAAGCTGATCTTTGACACCTCTCACCCAAACGTCCAGATCGTGATTATTCGCGCCTCTGATGTGCCCACCTTTGTCGAACACGGCGCCGCCGATATCGGTGTTGCCGGCAAAGATGTGCTCATGGAACACGGCGCACAGGGTTTGTACGAATTGCTCGACCTAGAGATCGCCCGTTGCAAGCTGATGGTTGCGGCGCCCGTAAACCCGCCCGAAGTGCGGGGGCGGCTTAAGGTTGCCACCAAATTTTTGAACATCACCCGTGATTATTACGCAGCGAAAGGCGAACAGGTCGAGCTGGTAAAACTGTATGGCTCTATGGAACTCGCACCCTTGGTTGGCTTGGCGCATCGCATCGTCGACGTTGTAGATACAGGCAACACCCTGCGTGCGAATGGCCTTGAGCCGATCGAGTTGATCGGCCACGTCACCTCGCGCCTTGTGGTGAACAAAGCTTCGATGAAAATGAAACACAGCATCATCCGACCGCTGATCGACCAGCTTGGTGAAGCCGTCGCAGCTCGACGTAAGGGGGCCGCATGAATTCCAAAGCAGAACCAATGCTGAACATTGCTCGCTTGGATACTCGCCAAGCAGACTTTAATGCCAAACTCTCCGCATTGCTCGACTGGGAAAGCGTTTCCGACGATCGCGTGCAGGCCGCTGTCAGCGAGATTGTGAAGGATGTTCGTAAGCGTGGCGACGCCGCGCTTTTGGAATACACCCGCCGCTATGATCGTGTCAGCGCTGATCGTGTGGAAGATTTGACGCTAATGCCGTCAGATTTGCGCCCTTACGTCGAACAACTTCCTCGCCAAGAGCGTGAAGCGCTGGAAGCTGCGGCCGCACGAGTGCGGGAATACCACGAACATCAGAAAGCGCAGTCCTGGCGTTATACGGATTCGGATGGCAACGTGCTCGGCCAGCAAATTACGCCACTGGATCGCGTCGGTATCTACGTGCCCGGCGGAAAAGCCTCTTACCCATCCTCCGTGCTCATGAACGCCATTCCCGCAAAAGTGGCCGGCGTGCGCGAAATCATCATGGTGGTACCAACCCCCGATGGCGAGAAAAATGCCATGGTGCTGGCGGCGGCGGCAATTGCCGGCGTGGATCGAGTCGTGACCGTCGGCGGTGCACAGGCGGTTGCGGCATTGGCCTACGGCACTGACAGCGTACCGCAGGTCGATAAAATTGTTGGGCCGGGGAATATCTACGTCGCGACCGCCAAGCGCATGGTGTTCGGCCAGGTAGGCATCGACATGATTGCCGGCCCCAGCGAGATCCTAGTCGTTTGCGATGGCAAAACCCAAGCAGATTGGATTGCCATGGATTTATTTTCTCAGGCAGAGCACGATGAGCAGGCGCAGGCCATTTTGATCAGTAGCGATGCGAGTTTTCTAGATGAAGTCCATGCAGCCATGGAGCGCCTGTTGCCTTCGTTGGAGCGCGAGTCAATTGCCCGTATTTCACTGGAAGGGCGCGGGGCGCTGATTCAGGCGCACAGCCAAGAAGAAGTCATCGAGTTGATCAATCGCATCGCGCCCGAACATTTAGAATTGTCCATTGCTGATCCAGAAGCATTGCTTCCCTCGATTCGCCATGCGGGTGCCATTTTCATGGGGCGTTATACGCCAGAAGCGATTGGTGATTATTGTGCGGGCCCCAACCACGTACTCCCTACTTCCGGCACTGCGCGTTTCTCGTCTCCGCTTGGCGTGTATGATTTTCAGAAACGCAGCTCGTTGATTGCGTGTTCCGCGCAGGGCGGTCAAAAACTTGGGAGAATCGCGTCCGTTCTGGCGCGCGGCGAACAACTGACGGCACATGCTCGCTCTGCAGAAATGCGTCTGAAAGACGTATAGCTGCCGCCGCGCCTACGAGTTTTTTCTGTTTACAGCATTTTGATTAATGGCTAGGTACAAGACGCAATGAAGACGGTTAAGGATTGGGTAAAAGACTTAGTGCGCCCTGAAGTGATGGCGTTATCTGCTTATCACGTCCCCGAAACCGGAAGGCTCCTCAAGCTCGATGCCATGGAGAATCCGTGGGCGCTGCCGGACGCTTTGCGCGCACAATGGTTGCAAGTGCTAGAGTCTGTACAGATCAACCGTTATCCGAATCCAGCGGCACCTACGGTCAAAGCAGGTCTGCGAAAAATGATGGGCCTTTCGAGCCAGTACGAGCTGCTGCTCGGTAACGGCTCTGATGAGCTAATCCAGCTGGTTGCCATGGCACTCGCAAAACCCGGCGCGAGCGTACTTAGCGTTGAGCCAAGTTTTGTCATGTACAAAATGATCGCGCAATTTCTAGGGCTGCAATATCACGGCGTAGCTCTAACCGAGGATTTTGCGCTGGATCGTGAAACCCTTTTGGCTGCAATTAAAACTCACCAGCCCGCACTGGTCTTTTTGGCGCAACCCAATAATCCCACCGGCAATCTCTTTGACGCCACAATCGTCGAAGAAATTATTGCGGTAACGCCAGGCCTCGTGGTTGTTGATGAAGCCTATCTCGCCTTTACTGACTCCGATGCGTTGCCCTTGCTGGATCGCCACCCGAACGTTCTGATTATGCGTACGCTCTCAAAGGTGGGGCTTGCAGGCTTGCGCCTAGGTATCCTAGCAGGCGCTCCCGAGTGGATTCGCGAAATTGATAAGCTGCGATTGCCATATAATATCAACGTGCTTACCCAGGCATCTGCGGCATTTTTGCTAGATCATTACGATACCTTCCGCGAACAAACCGCCCGTTTGCGCGCGGCCAGAACTGATCTGATTCAAGCTTTGCGCGTACTTCCTTTGGAGCGCGTCTGGCCGAGCGAGGCGAATTTCGTGTTGGTTCGGGCCCCGGCGGGCGAGGCGCGTGCCGTGTTTGAGGCGCTTAAAAAGAGCGGCGTGCTGATTAAATGCCTAGATGGCGCGCACCCATTGCTGAAAGATTGCTTGCGTATCACCGTGGGCACGCCACAAGAGAACCAGCAAATGCTCGCAGCGTTGGAAAAATCCTTGATAGACTAAACCGTCTATGGTCTAGTTTGGATCGGGGCGAGCCTCTACGGTTGCAGAAAACTGAACCGTCTGATTACTGCGCTGCGCCTGCAGCTTCACATGCTCACCCGGTTTTAAGCTGCTGATCATATTCATGGCAGTGCGCGGCGCGGTCACTTCGGTGCCATTGATTTGAGTAATAATATCGCCGGGCCTGACTCCCGCCCGAAACGCCGGGCCATCACGAAATACACCGGCCACTAACAGCCCCGGAGTGAATTCAACGTGCATTAGCTCCGCGAGTGCGGCGGTCATGATTTGCGGTTCAATACCTAACCAACCGCGCACCACCTGCCCATCTTTTACAATGGCCATTAAAATCGTTTTCGCCAAATCAATTGGAATCGCAAATCCAATTCCGTTCGATGCACCGGTCTGTGAGTAGATGGCCGTATTGATTCCGATGAGATCCCCGTGAGCGTTGACGAGCGCACCGCCAGAGTTTCCTGGGTTGATGGCCGCATCGGTCTGGATAAAGTCGACAAAGTTGCTGATATTGCTCTGGTTTCGCCCTAACGCGCTGACAATTCCTTCGGTAACTGTTTGCCCCACGCCGAACGGATTTCCGATTGCCAACACCACGTCTCCCACGCGTACCTCGCGGCTGGATGCCATCGTAATCGACGGTAGATCACGCGATTCGATGGAGAGCACCGCAAGATCGGTTTCAGGATCAGTACCCACTACGGACGCAAGGAGCTCGCGGCCATCGTGCAGCGCAACGCGGATTTCATCTGCGCCTTCAATTACATGATTATTTGTAAGGACATAGCCGGCTTCGCTCATAATCACGCCCGAGCCGAGGCTGGATTGCATTCGGCGGCGTTGGGGGGCTTGGTTTAAGCCAAAGAAGCGTCGAAAAATCGGGTCATCGTAGAGAGGGTGAGCGCTGCGGGTAATGATTTTGCTGGTGTAAATGTTCACCACCGCCGGTTGTGCACGTTCCACCGCATCGGCGAACGACACTCTGGGTGCATAAGATGTATCGCTCGTTGGTTTGGCGTTCTCAAAAATAACGATTCCGCCCGAATCAATAACACCGATTTTCATTAAGCCGATAATCAGCGCCGCAACGAGCAGGCCAACACCCACAGAGGGAAGTAAAAAGCGTACAAAAGTGTTCATAGCCCACTCGTTTGCGGTATAAGATCGTTCGTGCCCGACATACAAGTACACGAGAGGCGACATGGTACAACGCGCAGAGCTGGAAGGCGAGTTACGGAGGTTATTAGAACCCGAGCAGTTCAAAGACTATTGCCCCAACGGATTGCAGGTCGAGGGCCGTGACGAGATTGAAAAAATTGTAACTGGCGTAACCGCATGCCGCGATCTTATCCTCGCTGCGCGTGAAAAGGGCGCCGATGCGATTTTGGTTCACCACGGTTATTTCTGGCGCAATGAAAATCCCTGTCTTACCGGCATGAAGTACGAGCGAATCCGTCTTTTGATGGAATCCCAGATCAATCTATTCGCCTACCACTTACCCTTAGATGCGCACCCCGAACTGGGGAATAACGCCCAGCTTGCAAAGCGGCTCGGCGTTCAAGTCGAAGGCGGCCTAGAGCCGCGCAATGAGCGTTCCGTCGGCAATGTGGGGCGCCTTGCATCACCGATAAAAGGGCAAGACTTTGCTCGAATCATCGAGCAGCGACTCAAGCGCAAACCGTTACACATTGCGGGCACAGACAAGCTGATTCGGCGAGTTGCATGGTGTACGGGTGGCGCACAGAACTATATTGATCTTGCCTTGGATGCCGGCGTAGACGCATTTATTACCGGAGAGGCATCCGAACAGACCGTACACATTGCCCGAGAAGCGGGCATCCACTTCTTTGCGGCAGGCCACCACGCGACCGAACGCTATGGCGTTCAGGCGATCGGCAATTACCTTGCCGAGAAATTCCATATTCGACACGAGTATATTGATATTCCAAATCCTGTCTGAAGCCTTTTGCACAAAGCGCTATAATGCGCCGTCCCGCGCAAACGGCAGCATCTATATAGAACCATTTCAGAGCTAGTCTCTTTTCGGAGCTGGTTTTTTCTCAGGAGTAGGAGCGTTTATGTCATCACTCGTCAAACCGCACGGTAGCGATACCCTCAAGATTCTTTTGCTGGAAGGCGGCGCGCTAGAACAAGCGCAGGCGCACGCCAAGAGCCTTCCACAAATCAACCTGTCCTCACGCGAAACCGGCGATTTGATCATGCTCGGAATCGGCGGCTTCACCCCATTGGACGGCTTCATGGGCAAAGCAGACTGGCAGGGCGTGTGCGACCGCATGACCTTGGCAAATGGCGTGTTCTGGCCAATTCCCATCACCAAATCCGTCAGCCAACAAGAAGCCGACAAAATCGCGCTCGGCAGTGAAATCGCACTGGTCGATGGCGAAACCGGCGAATTGATGGGCAGCATGCTTGTCACCGAAAAATACGGAATCGACAAAGCGCATGAATGCCAGAGCGTATTCAAGACTACAAGCGATGAACACCCCGGCGTAAAAATGGTCATGGCCCAAGGCGATATCAACCTTGCCGGCCCTGTAAAGGTATTTTCGCAAGGCGAATTTCCAACAAAATATGCGGGTATCTACAAGACCCCCACCGAAACCCGCGCCCTGTTTGAATCCAAAGGCTGGAAAACCGTCGCCGCATTCCAGACGCGCAACCCCATGCACCGTTCCCACGAGTATCTGGCCAAAATCGCCATCGAAATCTGCGACGGTGTAATGGTTCACTCCCTGCTGGGCAAATTAAAACCGGGCGACATTCCAGCAGAAGTGCGTCAAAAAGCGATTGGCACCCTGATTGATAAGTATTTTGTCAAAAACACCGTCGTCCAATCCGGTTACCCGCTTGATATGCGTTACGCAGGCCCGCGTGAAGCGCTATTGCACGCACTTTTCCGTCAAAACTATGGCTGCACCCATTTGATCGTCGGGCGTGACCACGCCGGTGTAGGTGATTTTTACGGTCCCTTTGATGCTCACCATATTTTTGACCAAATCAAGCCCGATGCGCTAATCACGAAACCGCTGAAAATCGACTGGACCTTCTGGTGCAATAAATGTGGCACGATGGCCTCCACGCGCACCTGCCCGCACGATGCGGAAGATCGCGTGCTAGTATCCGGCACCAAACTCAGAAAAGCTCTGTCAGAAAACCAAGAAGTTGTTCCGAACTTTTCGCGCCCCGAAGTGCTCGAAGTGCTTCGCGAATACTACGCGGGGCTCGCGGACGATGAGAAAGTTGAAATTAAACTTACCGGCCACAGTGCGAAGTAATCGTTGATTCAGAAACGGCCCATCGGAATGCAGAATGAATCCTGCTTTCCGATGGGCTTTTCGCTTTTACCGATACGGCAGTCGATGCTGTTTTAGTTTCATCCGCCGCGCACATCAATTGAAATTTTGCGTGGTGCAGCCGTTGCTTTACGCGCAATATCAACCGTCAGTACGCCCTTTTCGTAGTGCGCACTAACTGCGGAATGATCCGCGTCTTCCGGTAATTTGAAGCTACGATTAAATTGCCCAAAAGCGCGTTCTTTGTAACGTAATTTCGCCTGATCTTCAGCGTTACGCTGGCGTTGCCCTTGAATTCGCAGTACGCCTTTTTCAACATCAATCGTGATGTCGTTGGCGTCAATTCCCGGTAAATCAAGCAGCAACTGGTAGCCGACTTCTGTATCGACAATATCCACTGCCGGGTGCCAGCGACGCGCGCTGTTGTCGTAATAACGTAGCGCCTCGTTCTGCAGTTGATCCAATACCTGCCAAGGATTCATAGAAGCAATACTCATGGGTTTCTCCGATATTAAGTAACAAAACCGACACCGTGTTGGCCGCTTCGCAGTGCCCCTCTGCAGGGCTTAATGATTGGGCCACGAGGTTTACTGCAAGAGCACGTTCAAAGTGACTCTTGCTTGTTATGTAATATTGGGGAGGTGCTTCTGGATTCAAGCCCATGCCCACATAACGATGGCGTATGCGGGGACTTTGATGGCGGGATGGGTTGGCGAAGAATTATTTCTGCGTATGACCGAGGCCAAAATCTTCTGCTAGGGTTCCTTTGTCCCGCGAACCTTTTTTGGGTGCATAATCTAACGGCGGCTGTACGTGCTCATCCTCGAACGAGGCGTCTCTTGACGGTGGCTCGCGTGTTTCGATTGCAATAAATTGCTGCGCCGGTGCAGCAAGCGACGTGCTTGTTTCCAATTTGAAACTCTTGGGTGGCTCTGCAAAAGAAACAGACGCACTTTCTAAATGTTTCTGCACTTTTACATAGTTTGCCGTGAGATTGTTCACAAGCTCGGCAGTATGGTTAAAGTGCTGGTTTACGTTTTCGCGATAAGCCGTAAATTCTTCTTGCAGATCACGCAGCTGTTGTTCGATGGGATTCCCGTTGCGGCCACGGCGCATCACGGCAAAGCAGCTGCCCGCGCCAACGGCGACGCCTATTAAAAACAAGACCACTTCCAGCATGCTTATGCTCCTTTTGTTGTTCCTGTATAAACGACTATTGTTCCGGTATAAACGATTGTTGATCCTGTATAAACCGTAATTTTGGCGTGAATCCGGCGGATCTCGATGCGCTTTCAATCATTTGGCAACTTCTATTGTTTGATTTGGCAGCTTCTATTGATTGATTTGGCAGCTTCTATTGATTGATTTGGCAGCTTCTATTGATTGATAGTATACCGGCTTACTTTTGGAATATCGCGGCGAGAACGCACTACCTCCGAAAAAACCATTAGCCAACTGTAACATTTTTCTACCAAAGAGAGCTTTTTATGAGTTTGATCCCTGGGAGCGCAACTTCTGCAAGCGGGGAAGCGAGAGCGTTGATTGAAGGGCCAGCGGGCGCAATCGACGCTATTGTGATGCAACCAAAAGAGGGGGAGGCGGCTGCGTTAGCAGTGATTTGCCATCCTCATCCTCTGATGGGCGGAAGCATGACCAACAAAGTTGTCCATACCATCGCGCGCGCCCACCGCGATGCGGGGCACGTTGCCGTCCGGTTTAATTTTCGCGGCGTAGGTCGTTCGCAAGGGGAGTTTGACGAGGGGCGCGGCGAAGCGCTTGATCTGCTGGCGGTCGTTCGTTGGGCGCGCGCGCTCTATCCGCGAGGCGCGCTTTATATCGCAGGTTTTTCCTTTGGTGCTTGGGTTTCAGCGAGCGCGATGCCATTGCTGGACGCTGCAAACCTAGGGGTTAAGCGCCTATTGTTGGTTGCACCTCCCGTACATTATGCGGGCTTTGATCCGATTCACAGGTTTTCCTGCCCACTCACGGTAATCATGGGGGATGCAGATGAAGTGGTGGCGCCTGTCGGCGTTTTTGGCTGGTTTGAACGCGTTGAAACCGATAAAAAGCTGCGCAAGATGTCCGAGGCCACCCACTTTTTCCATGGACGGCTACAGGAGCTGAAGGAGTGGGTGGAACAGGATATGGCATAGACAATCCTCCGTCTCTTGCGCTACATTTCGCCGCTCAAAAGCAAAGAATACCTAGTAAGAAAGTTGTAGGCCTGTAGTATGGGACCATTGGAACATTATCGGCAGGATCTTCAAAAACCCGGATTCCGGTATGATCCTGCTCAAGAGGGCGCTGTTAAACATTTGCAGCGCTTGTACGACGATCTATTGATGCGTCGCAACCAACCGGCGCCAACTCGTTGGGAGAGGCTGCGCGGCAAAGTAGAGCGCGTTCCGGTAAAAGGGGTGTATTTCTGGGGAGGGGTGGGTCGCGGTAAAACCTATCTTGTGGATACGTTTTACGAAACCTTGCCTTTTGCCAGAAAGATGCGCGTTCATTTTCATCGCTTTATGCGCCGCGTGCATAGTGAATTGAAACTGTTGCAGGGCGAAAAAAATCCGCTCGAAAAAGTCGCGCAAAAGCTGGCTGCCGAGGCCGAAGTCATCTGTTTTGATGAGTTTTTTGTCACCGACATTACCGATGCAATGATTCTTGGCGGATTGTTTGAGAAGTTGTTTGGCTTGGGCGTTACTTTGGTCGCAACCTCCAACATCGTTCCAGACGAACTTTATAAAGATGGTTTGCAGCGCTCCCGCTTTATTCCCGCCATTGAGCAGCTAAAGCGGCATACCGAAGTGGTGAATGTGGATAGCGGGGTTGATTACCGCTTAAGGTCTTTGACGCAAGCAGCCGTTTTTCATACGCCACTCAGTGCGGATACGGATCAGTGTATGCTGGCCTGCTTTGATCGCTTGGCGCAGGGGCATTCGCGGCAACAATATTGCAATATTGAGATCAATGGCCGCCCGATTGCCGCTCGCATCGTGGCAGATGGTATTCTTTGGTGCGATTTTGATGCTCTTTGTGACGGCCCGCGTAGTCAGTATGACTATATCGAAATCGCCTGTCGCTACCCTGCGGTGTTGGTGAGCCTTGTCCCGATCATGAGGGCTGGGGGGGATGATCAGGCGCGAAGGTTCATCAATATGGTCGATGAGTTCTACGATCGAAACGTAAAGCTCATACTTTCAGCCGAGGCGCCGATTGAAAGCCTGTATGAAAGCGGTCGCCTTCAGTTTGAGTTTGCGCGCACGCGTAGCCGCCTGCTGGAGATGCAGTCGCAAGAGTATTTAGGGCGCGAACACCGCCCTTAAAGCGGCGTCGGTGTGGGGCGCAAAAAGCCGGCAGAGTGGCTAGACTTGTGCGCTTTTTTGCTGCATAATTTGTGCCCCGCCAGATCATCTAGATGAACCGTTGGTGAGTCTTTAGGGCGTTGTTCGCTTCCGATGCAGGAGCGCAATGCTGCCCGCGAGGCTTTTCTAACCTTTATTAACCACTTGGGTTGATGGCGATCGGCTTGCCGTTTTGATGAGCTGCTTGTCAAAGATCAGTGGGTTGGGTAGTATTTTCGCTCTTTGAATAGTACAGAGAGCCTCGATCAGTTCCAGGGCAATGTAATGAAAACTACTGTAAGCGCCAAACCCGCAACCGTACAAAGAGATTGGTACGTTGTAGACGCTGCTGGCAAAACCTTGGGTCGTATTGCGACCGAAATCGCGCTGCGTCTGCGCGGCAAACATAAACCCATTTACACTCCACACGTTGATACTGGCGATTTCATTATCGTGATCAACGCTGAAAAGGTGGATGTCACCGGCAAAAAACGTGAAGGCAAAGTGTATTTCCATCACACGCTGTATCCGGGTGGCCTCAAAAGCATTTCTTTTGACAAACTGATCCAGAAAAAGCCGGAGCAAGTAATTGAGCGCGCCGTAAAGGGCATGCTGCCGCATAATGTGCTAGGCCGTGAAATGTTCCGCAAGCTGAAAGTATATGCGGGCTCTGAGCATCCGCATGCTGCACAGCAGCCAAAAGTGCTGGAGCTCTAATTCTGCAAGGCCGCTATTCGTCCTTTTTAAGGATAGCGTTTCAAAACAGGTGATCATTTTCAAATCAGGTAAATAGCATCGTGGAAAACAATTACGGAACCGGCCGCCGCAAGACTTCTTCAGCCCGCGTATTTTTGCGTCCCGGTACAGGCAATATCAATATTAACGGTCGTGCAATCGACCAGTATTTCGGCCGCGAAACCGCTCGCATGGTAGTTCGCCAGCCGCTGCAACTCGTTGAGCTTGGTGACAAGTTCGATGTGTTAGTAACGGTTTCCGGTGGTGGTATCAGCGGTCAAGCTGGCGCGATTCGTCACGGGATCGCTCGCGCTTTGATTGAATACGATGAAACGCTGCGCCTTCCGCTGCGTCGCGCTGGATTCGTGACGCGTGATGCGCGTGCCGTTGAACGTAAGAAAGTGGGCCTTCGCAAAGCGCGTAGACGCCCGCAGTACTCGAAGCGCTAAAGCGACGATTGTACGAATACGTACTACACTTCAGAACGCCCAGCTTTTGCTGGGCGTTTTGCTGTGTGCTGGTTACGCGGAGATTGTTTCTGACCTGAAGGGGGTTGGCCTGCTATTCTGCCTTGTCACCGTAGCGCATTTTAATTACTATTTGCCGCGTTATTTTGGCGGGTACGGGCTTAAAGCGCCTTTCACAAGGTGTGAAGAGTTTCCCAACAATTCATGGGGAGTGAAGTTAAATGAGTACAGAAGGCGTAAACCAGGGGCGCCGCCTTTTTTTGGTGGGCGCAACCTCGGTTGTAGGGGCTGCGGGTGCCGTGGGGGCGGCGGTTCCGTTTGTTCAGTCTTGGTGGCCAAGCGCAAAAGCAAAGTCTGCGGGGGCTCCGGTCGTTGCAGACATTAGCAAGTTGGAAATGGGCCAGCGCATGATCGTTGAATGGCGCGGTCGCCCGATTTGGATTCTGCGAAGAACGCCGGAAGCGATGGCCTCATTGAAAGCAATTGCGGCCGAAGGTGCTTTGCGTGATCCTGAATCGCAGGAAACTAGCCAGCAGCCAGCGTACGCGGAAAACGAAACCCGCTCGCGCAAAGAGCATCCTGAAATTGCGGTGATTATCGGTATCTGTACTCATTTAGGCTGTTCACCTTTATATCGGCCTGATGTGGCGCCTGCGGATTTGGGGGCGGATTGGAAGGGCGGGTTCTTCTGCCCCTGCCATGGTTCCAAGTTTGATTTAGCCGGTCGCGTGTTCAAAAGCGTACCCGCGCCAACCAACTTACAAATTCCGCCGTTCTATTTCATGAGCGACAATGTGATTAAAATTGGCGAAGACGGAGCGGCCGCATAATGAGCATGTTGCAGAATCTAATGGGGTGGGTGGACGCCAGATTCCCCGCCACCAAGATGTTCGAAGATCATATGAGCAAATACTATGCTCCGAAGAACTTCAACTTCTGGTACTTTTTTGGTTCGCTTGCCATGTTGGTGCTGGTCAACCAGCTCGCCACTGGTATTTGGTTGACGATGTCTTATAACCCATCTGCTGAAGGTGCGTTCGACTCGGTTGAATACATTATGCGCGACGTGGAGTGGGGCTGGTTGCTTCGCTACATGCATTCCACGGGCGCTTCCGCGTTCTTTGTGGTGGTTTATCTCCACATGTTCCGTGGCATGATGTACGGCTCGTACCGTAAGCCGCGTGAACTTGTCTGGATTTTCGGTATGACCATCTATCTTGCACTGATGGCAGAAGGCTTCATGGGCTATCTGCTGCCTTGGGGCCAAATGTCATACTGGGGCGCTCAGGTAATCATTTCGCTGTTTGGTGCGATTCCTGTGATCGGTGATCCGTTGATGGAGTGGATTCGTGGCGACTTCCTGCTTTCAGGGATTACGTTGAACCGCTTCTTTGCGCTGCATGTATGCGCCATTCCGATCGTTTTGCTGGCTCTGGTTGTACTGCACATCATTGCGTTGCACGAAGTGGGTTCAAACAACCCAGATGGAATCGAAATTAAGAAGAAGAAAGATGCGAACGGTATTCCGCTTGACGGCATTCCCTTCCACCCCTACTACAGCATCCATGACTTGGTCGGCGTAGTCGTATTCCTGTTTGTTTTCTGTCTGATTATTTTCTTCTTCCCAGACGGTGGTGGCTACTTCCTTGAGAAGCCCAACTTCGAGCCAGCAAATAACCTGAAAACCCCTGCCCATATTGCGCCAGTGTGGTACTACACGCCGTTCTACGCAATTCTGCGCGCCATTCCCAACAAGTTGGGCGGCGTAATTGCAATGGGTGGCGCGATCGCGGTGCTTTTTGTGCTGCCTTGGCTGGATCGTAGCCCGGTTAAGTCTATTCGCTACAAGGGCTGGATGAGCAAAGTGGCGCTGGCGTTGTTTGTCGTGTCGTTTATTCTGTTGGGCATTTGTGGTGTGAAATCCCCAGACTTGCACGTCGAGTTCTTGCCATTCCTCCAGTATCGTGATCTTGGCCAGATCTGTACGGTGATTTATTTTGGTTATTTCTTCTTGATGCCGGTTTTCACCTCAATTGAGAAAACCAAGCCTGAACCAGAACGCGTAAGGATGAGCCACTAATGAAAAAGTTGATTGCATTGATGGCGGCGCTCTTGCTGCTGCCGGTGGTTGCGTTTGCTATTAGCGCTGAATTGAAGTTAGAGCCGGCGCCGATTAATCTGGATGACAAAGTATCCCTGCAGCGCGGTGTGCAGTTGTTCGTCAATAATTGCATGGGCTGCCACTCGGCCAAATACGTGCGCTATGAGCGTATGGCAGATGACCTTGGTATCCCCCATGACGTAGCTTTGAAGAATCTCGTGTTCACGACGGACAAGATTGGCGATCCAATGCTTGCCGCTATGCCTCACGATCTTGCGAAAAAGTGGTTTGGCACTGCGCCTCCTGACTTGTCTCTTGCAGCACGCGTGAGAGGCGCGGATTGGGTCTATGGTTATCTCACTGGGTTCTACGCGGACGAGAAGCGGCCGTTCAAGTTCAATAACCATGTGTTCCCCGATGTGGGGATGCCGCATGTGTTGCAGCACTTGGAAGCGTCGGTAAGCAAGGAAGAGTTCAAATCGCAGATGGCTGACTTGACCAATTTTATGGTCTACATGGCAGAGCCCATCCGCGCTGAGCGTGAGCGTCTAGGTTTCTGGGTGTTGGGCTTTATCATCATCCTTGGGATTCCGGTGTATTTCCTGAATCGAGAATACTGGAAAGACGTTCATTGATCAGTGCGGCTTACCAAAACGGTAAGCAGTGTTGAGTGATGCGCAAAAAAGGCAGCGAACCGCTGCCTTTTTTGTTACCCTGAATAGTGCTGTAACCGAAAGAGTTGATGCGGTTTTTTCCATCCAAGCCTAGTATCGCTACGCTGAGTCGGGTGTTTTTGTCGTGATCAAATGCGGTTGCCACAGAACACTCCGCCAGTTCATCAGGAGCCTGCTGTGACGTCTATGCGTCCTTATTTTGTTCGAGCTATCTATGAATGGATTCTCGACAATCAGTTCACGCCATATTTATTGGTCAACGCCATGCTTCCATCTGTGCAAGTACCGACGGAGCATGTCAGAGATGGCCGGATTATTTTAAATCTTGCGCCTTCTGCTATTCGCGGGTTGGTGATGGATAATGATCGGGTGGAGTTTTCCGCGCGTTTTGGTGGTGTTGCGCGCACGCTCTATTTGCCGATTAGCGCGGTGCTCGCGATCTATGCAAAGGAAAATGGGCGCGGCATGTTTTTTGACGAAAATGAAATGTCGTCAGAAGGAGTCGAGCCTAGTGCGGTTCCTGCAAAGATGGATGATAAACCGCACGGTGTATTAGCTCCTGTTGCGCATACTGAAGCGCCTCACGGATCTGATGTTCCGCCTTCCGATACTCCGACAAAGGGTGGAAAGGGCGCTAAAAAACGCCCCAGTCTGAAGGTTGTAAAATAGCAATCGCTAAATCGTCCCGGGATAGGTTTCTGCGGCGGCAGACTGAGGCCGCTGCGGAATATATTCGAAAATCTTTACGATGCGCTGGATGCCTTTTACGTTGCGTATCAGGTTGACGGTGTCTTCTCCTTCCGACTCTGTCACTAAGCCCATGAGGTAGACGGTGCCGTTCTCGGTCACTACTTTTACGCGCGATGCGGGGAAGTCGAGTGTTGAGTACAGTACTGCTTTGACTTTGCTTAGAATCCAGTTGTCGTTGGTTTCGTTTTGCCAACGAATGGGAGGTGCGACTTCCAGCATGTTGTGCACGCCACGAACGCCACGCATTCGTTTGGCGATGCTGGCAGCTCGGTCGGAGGTTTCTTGGTCGGGCACTCTGCCCGTAAGGAGAACGATTCCGTTATAGCTCGTAACTTGAATGGGATTTTCGCGAAAGCGCGGATCTACTTTCAGTAGGTTGCCGCTTACTTTGGTTTCAATGTTGGTGTCTTCTACCACCATGCCGACGGTGCGTGTGCCGGGGTCTTCATCCGTGACGCCTGGGCCTGACCAGCTCGCCATCAGCTGGGCGCAGCCGCTTATGCTTGCCGATAGGGCTAGAATCGTCGCTGTACGGGTAAAAATGCTTGCGGGTGAGAGCGCTTTTTTGTTTTGATCGTTCATCAGTCAGCCATCCCGAAAAGTTGATTGTCGATGAGGTCGCAAAGAAGGTGAATTGCAAATAAATGCATTTCTTGGATTGCAGCCAAGGTTTCTGAAGGCACTCGAAGTTCAACGTCGTCGTCCAGCAGGAGGCGTGTGATGTCTCCGCCGTCGCCGCCGGTGAGCGCAATAACGTTCATTTCGCGGTCATGAGCTGCCTGTACGGCTTGGACGATGTTGCCGGTTTGCCCGCTGGCAGAGATCACCAGTAAGGTATCTCCCGCGTGCCCTAGCGCCCGTATTTGCTTGGAGAATATCTCGCTGTAACCAAAATCGCAGGCAATGGCTGTGATCGTGGTGGTGTCGGCCGAGAGGGCAATCACGGGAAGTGCGGGCCGCTCGCGCTCATACCGGTTTAGCATGCAGGCCGCAAAGTGTTGTACGATGCCTGCACCAGCACCGTTGCCACAGCACAGAATCTTGCCGTTATTCAGTAGGGTGTTCACAAGCGTTTCGGAGGCCATTGCCACCGAGACGGCCAGTGCGTCTCGTGTTTGGGTAAGATTTTCGATGCCTGCATCGAATTGAGCAAGAACTCGTTCAACAATATTCATTGGTGTGTCTGATCAAGGAGAAACCCCTTTGCAACGGTAAATTTTTTCCGTGCGTTTGTTATTTCCGTGCTTTTGTGTGAATGATCAAGAAAATGGAAATAATCCAAAAGCTTTCGGGATTGTCGTCTGGTTTTCTCTGAATTGCAATCATATCAAGCCAATGCGTTCGAGGGGGCTTGGTTGTAGGTGGTTCTGTGTGAAGGGTTTCGCTGAAAAAAGGGGACGGGTCTTTCTATGTGGTTTTTGCTTGGAATTGTAAGCCTTACCGGCTTCGCCCTGTTTTTTGTACGCTGGCGAGCGGCTAACCGCTGGAAGGGCACTCAACGGCAGTTGCTTGGCCAAGTCTATGAATCTGCGCTGCTTAAATCCAAGAATCGCACAAAGGGGGTGTTGATTGGGTTGACTTGTAATACCGCATTGGAATTCTGTTTGAAGCAGGAGACTTTTGTTGACCGTATATTCAAGAGATTAGGCCTGTCTCAAGAGCAGCAGTTGAATCATCTGCACTTCGATGAAAAGGTGTACATCGTTTCCGATAATCCTCGCTTGGGTGCTTTGCTGAAAGGCCAGCCAGATTTGCCAGCGGTGTTGGAAAATCTGTTCGAACCAAATCGTTTCAAGTTGGGTGTCGTATGTAAATTGTGGTGTCAGCAACGACGCCTGTGGGTGCAGTGCAAAACGGATGAAGATTTTGACGTTGGCGATATTGAGGCTCTGGCGAAGGAGGTTTTGCCAGTACTTGTGAAAGTGCATGATGCGTTACTTGCCACGTCCGAGGTAAACGAAAGAGGCCAGGATTACTTTATTCCCAAAGCGCTAGTGTTATTAGGCGTCAGTTCTGCACTGCTGGTTAACGGTGTAATTCAATCGGTGCGCGTGCTATTGCTAAAATTTCCAGTACAGCTGGAGTCGCTTGCACTGTTGAAAATGGCGTTGATGTTGGGCGGTATCATGACAGCCGCGCTGATCCTGTGGTGTGTCATTTGGTTGGGGCGTACCTCGCGAACTCATCTGGTGCTGATGGAAATTTTGCTGGTGGGTTCGTTCGGGAGTGTGCTGACAGCTGCGACCGAGTTGCGTGATTATAATATTGAATTTGACCATAGCCGGGTTCGCTATGAATCGGTACAGGTAGTTCAGTATTACACGACCCGGTGCGGCAAGCGGAACCGTTCGACTTGTTATAACGTCAAGCTTGCGCCTTTTGTTGGTAAGGCGGGTGGGCTCAAGCTTTCGCTGAGTTATGATGCGTATAATCAACTTAAGAATCACCCATTCTTGGTGCTTCCCGTGCATGAGGGTGCTTTGGGGGTGCCTTGGATTGAAGCTCCTCGTGCACCTTAGCGAACATCTCACCCGCTGTTTCGCAATCGCAAGTTTGGGTCGATTGTGGAAGCTCTAACGGCGCTATCGTTCTCAAAAGGCGGAAACGATCCATTGGATTTCGGGGTTGTCGTTTGGGCTGCCCTGAATTGCAACCACGTCAAACCGATACGCGTGTTGAAGCCTTGGGTCGTGGCGTTGGATGAAATGTTGGGCGGCGCGCGTGAGCCTGCGCTGTTTGCTTGGAGTGATCGTTTCGATCGCGCTGCCGTGGGTGGAGTTTGTTCGTGCTTTGACTTCTACAAACACAACGGTGTCGCCGTGTGCCATGATTAGGTCGATTTCGCCGCTTTTGCAGGAGTAGTTGGCTCGGATGAAGCTCAAGCCATGCGCCTTGAGATAGCGGTAGGCGAGTACTTCGGCGTGGTGCCCTGCCGCTTGTTTGGGGCTGCGCTTGACTGATGTGCGTCTAGCTGGGGCTGTTGGTGTTGACAAGCGGTGCGTCCATGCGTGGTGAGAAGGTTTTCGTTGGCTTTCCGCTTGGTTTAAGGGGCTTGTGACAATAGCTGCGCGTTGGGGGGTGCTGGGTGCTGCGATAATGGTAGATCGTTGAGTGGGATTGCCTGACCTCCTTCAAAGCGAGCCCAGTTGAGTTTGCGAGTGATTTGGCCGTTTGCGTTCAATTGGATGACGCCGGTTGCCCCAAATAGACGGGTGTCTGGTAACTCGCTCATTACCTGTAGACGGGTTGCGAGTCGGAAGGCGTCTACGCCGAGTGCATTCAAGCGGGTCATGCGAGGATTGGCTTGTGGCCAGTTCTGGCTGAAGATGCGGCGTGTGGGGGATGGAGAGCCTAATACCCAAGGAATGTCGCAAAATGTGATGCCGTTGAGGTTCTGGTTGGCTTCACGGTTGTCGATCCCAGAGTAGAGGTAGGAGCCGCCCAAGAGGGGAAGCTGGGTGGCATGGAGGAAGTTGAACCACGGTTTGACTTGTTGGGCCTGGGCGCCGGGGGTGATCAGAAATACGAAGTCGAGATCGGTGCGTGGCGTGGGTTCACTGATGAAGGTTTCTTGTGTGGCTTCGGCAAGCTGCCTTGCGCGTTGCAGGCTTCCTTCGGGCTTGAGAAGTGTGGTGACGGCGCTTTCAATCTCCGTTACCTGTTTGAATTGGGCGGTGTCGAGTACCGTTTTGCCCAGTTCTTCCCACTGCTGAGTGAAGGCGCGCTGGATTCGCAAGCCCCACTCGCCGCTATCCTGTAAAAGAATGGCGGCGTTTTGGTATCCTTTGGCCGCTGCAAATAGCGCAACGGAGCGTGCATCATCTTCGGGAGATAGGCCGAATTGATATAGCTGGTTCGGAGCTTTCAGCAGCAGATCGCTCGTGTTGAGCGTGAGTGTCGGTACTGGGAGCTGGTCGCCGCGTTGGTAGAGGCGGCGGACATTTTCTTTGCTGAGAGGCCCGACGATCATGTCTGCGCCATCGGAGACGGCTTGCTGGTAGGCTGCGTCGAAGTCGTCGCCGCTGGCTTCGTCGTAGATTTTGATTTCAGTGGCGGTAGTTTTGTTTTTTCTTGTTTTGAGCGCTTGAAAGTATGCAGTCATAAAGCCGCGCTCAATCGCCTCGGCTACCGCTTGCCATGGGCCGCTGCGGGGTAGTAATAGTGCAACTTGGCGGGGTTGGCGCGCGGCGAGCTGTTTTAGCTGAGTCAGGGCGCGAGGTTCGGAGAGGCTGGCAGGGTGGCTCGGGTGGCGCTTTGTCCAATTTTGCAGCGCGGTGATTTGTTCGTCGATATCGTCTTGGTGCTGTTTGTAAATTGAGATCAGTGAGAGCCAGCCGGCGGTGTCGGGCGAACGCGTTTCTTGGGCGAGTTTGGTGAGGGTTTCGGGTGGGTATTGTGCGAGGTCAGCCCAGATCTGGTCGTTGTTGGCGGCGTGCGCTGCAGTCGGTAGCATAGGCCCAACAAAAATCCGCTCGTTTGCTGCGGTCAAGTAGTCGCCGAGATTTTCGAAGGCTTCTGCGCGTAGAATGCCGACTCGGTTTTGTGAGGAAACGGGCAGTTCCAAAAGGTGCGAGCCGATTCCGTAGCGCTTGTTGGAGAGGATGGAGAGCACCGCTTGGTGGCGACCTTTGCGCGCGGAGATTTCGGCGCTTGCGATGCCGGCTTCCGCGCGCGTGCTTGCGGGCAGATTTGCGAGGGAGATTTCCTTGAGCAGATTTTGTGCGCTGTTAACGTCGTTGTCTTGCAGGTATAGGTGTATTGCAGCGATTAGCTGTAGTTCGCGCTCGGGAGAAGTGAGCTTGCGTGCGTCGGCAGCGGTTTGTGCTGCGGCAGACATGGGCTCTTGCAGTGATCGCTTTGAGGCGCCATCGTGGGGGTGTGATGCGCAACCGTTTAACAGGAAAGCGGGCAGCAGCAGGCACCAAAATAGGCGAGAGATAAAGCGGATATGGCTGGCCGAGTTAGCAGGTTTTCTCATGGGGTATTCATTAGGAGGAGGAGAGGGGTGCAAGAGGTTCCAAACAAAGACGCGCTGGCTGAAAATGATGCAGTTGTCGAAAAAGATGGCCAAGAGGCAACAGACACACAGTACACAAAGAGCGGGCAGTTGTTTGTCGTGGCGACACCGATCGGTAACTTGGATGATAGCACTATCCGCGCGATTGAGGTGCTAAAACAGGTTGATCTCGTTGCGGCAGAGGATACTCGACATAGCCAGTATTTGTTGTCGCACTTTGGTATCCGCAAGCCGATGTTGTCGCTGCATGACCACAATGAGGAGGCGCGCATTGTGGTGGTTTGCGCGGCTCTGGCGGAGGGGCGCTCCATTGCGTTGATCTCGGATGCTGGCACGCCGTTGATTAGTGATCCTGGCTTTCGGGTGGTACGTGCTGTGCGTGCGGCAGGGTTCCGCGTGGTGCCGATACCGGGTGCTTGTGCGGCGATTGTGGCGCTTTCCAGTTCTGGCTTGCCGTCCGATCGGTTTCTCTTTGTTGGTTTTGCTCCAGCGCGTTCACAAGCGCGTAAGACATTGTTTGAGGAGTATGTGAGACGTCCGGAAACGCTGATCTTTTACGAATCACCCCGCCGAGTGGCGGATTTTTTTGAGGATGCAGAGGCGGTCTTTGGTGGGCAGCGTAGGGCATGTATTGCGAAGGAGCTTACCAAGTTGCACGAGCGCATCGTGGATGGCACTCTTAGTGAAATCAAGCGGTTGCTGATGGAGCCTGCGATGCAGCGCGGCGAGTTTGTGATTGTGATGGGTGGTTATGAAAAGCCCGCTCGGGATGGCGTTGATGAGGCGTTAGGCGCGGCTGCGGGGCTTGTAGACCTTGATCAGGCGCTGCGAACGGTAAATCGGTATTTACCGCCTAAGCAGGCGTGCGCGCTGGTTGCAGATCTATATGCAGTGGATAAAAAGGCGCTATATCAGCGCTGGGTGGATCGAAATAGCGGCGCGTGAAGGCTTTTGCAAGATAAATGGATGACAAAATGGGTGAGTGGCTTGCTTGCTGACGATCAAGACTTTAACCTACACGCCGGAAAGTTAGCTGGACAGCCGCCGCCTTGTCATGAGGGGGAGGAAAGTCCGGGCTCCATAGGGCAGAGTGCCAGGTAACGCCTGGGCGGCGTGAGCCGACGGAAAGTGCAACAGAAAGTATACCGCCTAAGCCCGCAAGGGCCGGTAAGGGTGAAATGGTGCGGTAAGAGCGCACCGCGTGCTTGGTAACAGGTCACGGCGATGGAAAACCCCACTCGGAGCAAGACCAAATAGGGATCCACTGGCGCGGCCCGCGCTGGATCCGGGTAGGTCGCTTGAGCGTGCTGGTGACGGTACGCCTAGAGGAATGGCTGTCCTCGACAGAACCCGGCTTATAGGCTGACTTTCCACCTTTTTTTCCTTATTTGCGTTGATTCCAACTTCCTTTCTTTTGGGTTCGGCGGCTGCTTCCTCTTGTGTCATGGTTTGGGCGAAGTTGTGCCGTACCTGCATGTCCGCTCGCCAATCTGCGCGAGTGCGTATCTTTCGTTTTTTGTCTTGTTCTGGTGCAGCATCTAACGCTTGGGGTGCTTATTGCTAAAAAATCTGATTGTTCATGTGGTTTGGATGCTTACGTCTGTATCTCCTTGATATCACCCTAGATTCCTCGCTGCTAGGCTGCGCGTTTTTTAATCGTGCTATCATAACTCATTGTTTTTTAAGTGGTTATCCTTTGCGTCCGTTTTGGCCGTTTCTTGACAACTCTTGTGAGCGCTCCCTATAGTGTCAGAAAGTGGAGTGAAGTGGTGAAAAGTGGAGTTTCTTGGGCGATAATAGGGCGTAAGTGGTGAAAGCGCCCAGTAGCTGAATAACAGAGAACGGGCGAAACGTGTTCAGAGGTCTTACGTCGATCAACATGGATCCGAAGGGGCGCATGGCTTTGCCGACGCGCTACCGTGATGCCGTGGTTGAGCGCTGCAGCGGCGGCATGATCGCGACGATTGATACCGAAGAAAAGTGCCTGTTGCTTTACCCGCTTCCAGACTGGCAGGAAATTGAACGCAAAATTGAGGCTCTGCCAAGTTTTAACAAGGCAGCGCGCCGCGTTCAGAGGCTCTTGATTGGCCATGCGTCTGAAGTTGAGCTTGATTCGGCTGGGCGCATCATGATTCCGCAGGTGCTGCGTGAGTATGCGGGCTTGGATAAGCGCATTTTGCTGGTGGGGCAGGGTAAGAAATTCGAAATTTGGTCTGAAGATGCGTGGAACGCGAAGCGGGATGAGTGGCTGGATGAGGAGTCTCAAGCCGATGAGGGTTTGCCTGAGATGATGCAAAACCTCTCGCTCTGATCCAAAGGTCGCTTTGATTGATACGAAATGTGTTTAGAGAGCGAAGCATGCTTGAAGTGTCGCATCGACCTGTGTTGTTGCAGGAAGTCATCGAGAATCTCCTGACGGATACTGCCGGTATTTATGTGGATGGTACTTTTGGTCGCGGTGGCCATGCGCGGGCTTTGTTGGCTCGCTTGAGTGCAGATGCGCGCCTAGTTGGATTCGATAAAGACCCAGAGGCGATCGCGGTGGGCTTGCAGCTTGCGGCTGAAGATGCTCGTTTTTCCATTGTGCACGGTTCTTTCGCAGAAATTGGTACGCGACCAGAGCTTGCGGGTTTGCAGGGAACGGTTTCTGGGGTGTTGCTGGATCTTGGTGTTTCCAGCCCGCAGCTCGATGATGCTTCACGCGGATTTAGCTTTATGAATGATGGCCCGCTGGATATGCGCATGAATAACGACGCAGGTGAGTCGGCAGCAGATTGGCTAAATCATGAGGATGCGAAACAAATTGAGTGGGTTCTTCGTGAGTTGGGTGAGGAGCGGTTCGCTGGCCGGATTGCGAGAGCGATTGTTGCACAACGGGAGATGTCTCCACTCTGCACCACAAAGCAGCTTGCTGATCTGATTTACAAAGCGGTGCCGGTTCGAGAAAAACATAAGCATCCCGCTACCCGTAGTTTTCAGGCGGTTCGAATTTGGGTGAATCGGGAGTTGCAGGATTTGGAAGTGGGGCTTGCTGCATCGTTGGAATTGGTCAAAGTGGGTGGGCGGATCGCAGTGATTAGTTTCCATTCGCTGGAGGATCGTATCGTGAAGCAGTTTTTTGAGAAGCATGTAAAAGGTGAACAGCTGCCACGTGGTTTGCCTGTAACGGGCGCTGCGCTCGGCATTCGTCTCAGACACGTTGCAAAAAAAGTGCGCCCTAGTGACGACGAGGTGGCGGTGAATGTGCGCTCGCGTAGCGCCACACTTCGCGTGGTTGAGAAAATTGCATGAGTGTTTTTCGCCCGGTTTCTGTAGGACGTGAAATTCTTTATCTCTTGGTAGTGCCGGCGTTGTTGGTTGTATGTTCAGCGCTGGGAGTCATTTATAGCAGTTTTATGACGAGGCAGTTAGTAACGGAGTTTCAGCAGTTGCATGAGCAGCGTAATGCCTTTCAGGATGAATGGGGCCAGCTTCTTTTGGAACAAAGCACTTTGGGTGCATTTAGCCGTGTTGAGCAGTTGGCGAGAAAAGATCTGAAAATGTCAGTACCTTCACCCGAACAAACTGTGATGATTGATCTGTGAAAATAACCGAAAAAAAGCAAAAGGTGCGGGATTATCGTTGGCGATTTTATGTTGCTGCGCTGCTGCTGTGCACTCTGTCGACATCGGTTTTTTTTCGCATCGCTTATTTGCAGTTGTGGAATCGGGATTTTTTGCAGGATGAAGGTGCAAAGCGAGTGGTGCGCACTGCGACGATTCCGGCTTATCGGGGCATGATACAGGATCGTAATGGGGAGCCCTTAGCTGTCAGCACGCCGGTTACGACCATCTGGGCGAACCCGAAGCAGTTGTGGGATGAACGCGATCGTTGGCCAGAGCTGGCAAAAGCGCTAGGCGAAAAGTCTTCCTCGCTTTCAAAGCATCTGACGGCAATGAAAGACAAGCAGTTTATGTATTTAAAGCGGCATATGAATCCCGTAAAGGCGGCGGCTGTTTTGAATATGGATATTAGCGGTGTGTATGGCCTTTCTGAGTACCGCCGCTTTTATCCTGCGGGTGAAGTGACCTCGCACATCGTAGGTTTTAATAACATCGATGATCAAGGGCAGGAAGGGATCGAGTTAGCATTCGAAGATACTTTGCGCGGCGAGCCCGGTAAGAAACGCGTGATTAAGGATCTTAAAGGTCGAATCGTTAAAGATATCGGTTTGATTGAGAATGCAAAGCCTGGCCGTGACGTTATGTTAAGCATTGATTTGCGAGCGCAGTACATTGCTTATCGTGAACTACTGGCGGCTGTTCATGCTTACCAAGCAACGGCAGGTGTAGCAGTTGCGGTGGATGTACGGACGGGCGAAATCGTGGCGATGGCGAATCAGCCCTCATTCAACCCGAATAATCGCAAACCGAAAGATCAGGACGGGTTTCGGAATCGAGCGATTACGGATGTATTTGAGCCGGGTTCAACGATGAAAGTGTTTACGGCGGCTGCAGGGCTTGAGAGCGGTCGTTGGAAGCCTTCTTCTTTAATTGATACGACGCCAGGCGCTCTGCGAATTGGCAGAAAAACAATTCGCGATACGCATAATTATGGCCTGATTGATCTCACCCATATGATCACAAAATCGAGCAACGTTGGTGCAACAAAAGTTGCGCTTTCGCTAAAGGATGGCACCTTGCCGACGATGCTGCATCGAGTGGGGTTTGGAGAGAAGACTGGGGTTGGCATTCAAGGTGAAGTATCGGGCGTGCTGCCATTGCGCCCGTCCTATGGAAAGGAACGCTGGGGTGAGCTTGAAACTGCCACGATGTCGTATGGCTATGGAGTATCGGTTACGGCAGCTCAACTCGCACGTGCATACGCCATTCTCGGTGCTCACGGGATCAAGCGCCCTCTTTCGATTGTCAAGACTTCGGGGGATGTGAAAGGTGAGCGCGTGTTTTCGGAAGGAGTCGCAGAGAACGTTATCAAAATGATGGAAACGGTCGTTTCTAAAGAAGGCACTGCCCAGCGTGCGGCAGTCGATGGGTATCGCGTTGGCGGCAAGACGGGGACTGTGCATAAAGCGGCAGGTGGGAAGTATGAGGCGCGCCGTTATCTCGGCTTGTTTGCCGGTGTGGCGCCCGCTGAGGATCCGCGTTTGGCGCTTGTGATCATGATTGATGATCCAAAAGGGAAAGAATATTACGGTGGCCAAGTTGCCGGCCCCGTATTCTCCCGAATTATGGCCGGAATGCTGCGGATTAAAAATGTCCCACCAGATTTGCCGGTACAGGAATGGGCCAATATCGTACCCAAAGGAAATGGAAAATCATGAGCGCACGATCAAGAGAAAAGCGCTTGGGTGATTTGCTTGCTGTGGAGGCTGAATTCGCAGATGTGATGGTTTCCGGCTTGCAGCAAGATAGCCGGAAGGTGCAGCACGGCGATTTATTTGTTGCGCTAAAGGGGCATCACGTAGATGGCCGTGATTATATTAAGGATGCACTGAAGCGTGGCGCAAGTGCTGTACTTGCGGATCGCGTAGGTGTTTCTGCGGAGCAGGTGGTAAATGCTCATGGAAACGTAATTTGGCGCGATGATTTAAGGAGTGAGCTGGGCGATATCGCAAGCCGTTTCTACGATGAGCCTTCCAAGCAGATGCGTGTCATTGCGGTTACCGGTACGAATGGGAAAACCACGGTTTCTCATCTGTTGGTTCGCTTGCTTATGCGCCTCGGTGAATCTGCAAAGACCATCGGCACGCTCGGATACGGCCATCCGGATCACTTGATTCCATTGGCTAATACTACGCCGGATGCAATCCAGTTGCATGAGATCCTTGCAGCGTGCCGTGAGGATGGTGCTCGCTTTGTTGCAATGGAGGCATCGTCTCACGGTTTGGATCAGGGGCGTTTGGGTTGTGTGGAAATCTCGACGGCGGTTTTTACCAATATTACCCGCGATCATCTGGATTACCATCAAACCATGCAAGCGTATTGGGAAGCCAAAGCCAAGCTGGCGTCGTGGCATGGGTTACGAAATCTTGTGCTGAACGCAGATGATGCGGGTGTTGCGAAGATGGCGGCAGTTGCAGAGCATGGCGTGAAAATTGTTTGGTTTTCGCTGCGGGCTGATGCAAATGTGGATGTAGCTTTGGTTCGTTGCTTGTATCACCCGCGAGGGATGTCTCTCGATATTCGGGTGAAGGACGAAGTGTATTCTTTCGATACGCGCTTAATGGGTGAATTTAACGTTGCCAATATTCTGGCGGTCTTGGCTGCGCTGGTTTCGGAAGGCTTTTCCGCATCGTTGGTAGTGGATGCGCTTAAGGAAATTGCGCCGGTAAAGGGGCGTATGGATTGTTTACCGCATACGAGCGGAGCGCAACTTCCGGCCGTGGTGATTGATTATGCGCATACGCCTGACGCATTGCAGCAAGCTCTGAATGCGCTTCGCCATCATTGCACAACTGGAAAGCTTTGGTGCGTGTTCGGTTGCGGTGGGGATCGCGATAAAGGTAAACGGCCGCTGATGGGAAAGATTGCAGCATCGTCAGCGGATCGGGTTGTGGTAACTAGCGATAACCCGCGTAGCGAGGTTCCGGATGTGATCATCGCGGAAATTCGCGGTGGCATGGAGGCGACAGATCAGGTGCGCCTCGTTACCGATCGGGGCGAGGCTATTCGTGACGCAATTTTTTTGGCCGCGCCTGAAGATGTGATTCTGATTGCGGGCAAAGGGCACGAAGATTATCAAGAAGTGCGCGGAGTTCGGTCCCATTTTTCTGATCATGAGGTTGCGGCGGCAGCGCTTTTGCAGCGTGCCCAATTATCTGATTCGCTACCTAAGGGGTGCGGCAGTGTGAGTGAGCGTAATCAGCAGGAATGTACGTTGGCTTCTTTGGCGGAGCGCTTGGGTGGGGAGCTTCGCGGCGAAGATTTGCCGTTTGCTGGGGTGTCTACCGATACGCGCGCGCTGAAAAGCATGGATGTGTTTTTTGCTTTGGTGGGTGAGAAATTCGATGCGCACGATTTTTTGCAGCAGGCAAAAGTTGCGGGTGCCTGCGGCGCTGTTGTGAGTCGTTGGGTGGATGTAGATCTTCCGCAGATTAAGGTAGAAGATACTCGTCTTGCCTTAGGTGCTTGGGCAGGAATGTTTCGCGATCGGTTTCATCCGCGTGTTGTTGCCGTTACGGGCAGCAGCGGGAAGACATCGGTAAAAGAGATGCTGGCAGCGATTTTTAGCGAAGAAGGTCGCGTTTTGGCAACGAGCGGCAATTTGAATAACGACATTGGTGTGCCGTTGACTTTGCTTCGCTTAGATGACTCCTATCAGTTTGCGGTGATTGAACTGGGTGCAAATCACGTTGGCGAGATTGCGTACACCGTTGGCCTTGTTCGCCCCGATGCAGCGTTAATTACCAACGTCGGCGAGGCGCACCTTGAAGGGTTTGGGAGTCGGAATAATATTGCGAAAGCAAAGTCGGAGATTTACACAGGTCTAGTTCCTAAAGGCGTTGCAGTTGTCAATTTGGATGACGATTATTCTCAGGATTTTTTGACGCTGAATGCGTCAAGGAACGTGCTCACCTTTTCAATTGAGAACACTCGTGCGAACTGCTTTGCGAAAAGCTGGTCGCTAGATCCGGTGGGGCGGCCGCGCATTGAAGTAAGCATCAATGGTGAACTCATTCAATTGTCTCTGAACTTGATCGGCAAACATCAAATTGCCAATGCACTGGCCGCCGCTGCGGCAGCGCGTGCCGCAGGCGCGTCGCTCACGTCGATTCGTGACGGACTAAATAAGCTCCAACCATTTAAGGGACGGATGTTTCCGAAATCGCTAGGGCGTTGGCACTGGATTGATGACACTTATAACGCGAATCCTAGTTCCATGCGTGCTGCTATTGATGCGCTTGCACGCTTGGATGAGCCAAAAGTGCTGATTCTGGGGAGAATGGGGGAGTTAGGCGAACAGAGTGCAAAGTTGCATGCCGATATCGGTGCATATGCAGCGCGCGCAGGAATTCGCCGGCTGTTTATTTCCAGAGACGACGCCGGTGATTACGCGCGTGGTTACCGTTCCGTAACCAACGATGGTCAATTGTTTGTAGGCGATGGCCCCGAAGCCATTGCAAAACAGCTTATTGAATCCATGCCGGAAGGCGTGGTGCTCGTGAAGGGATCGCGTAGCGCAGCGATGGAAAAAGTATTTGATGAAGCCCAAAAACGGCTTCTGCACGAGGAAAATCACTGATGCTGGTGTGGCTGGCGCAACTGCTTGGACAACATTTTACGTTCTTTAACGTGTTTCAGTATCTCACGCTGCGCGCGATCTTGGGTGTACTCACGGCGCTAGGAATCGCGCTTTGGCTCGGCCCGAAAATGATTCGCAGCTTAAGCTTGCACCAAATTGGGCAAGCCGTTCGCGATGATGGCCCTAAGTCGCACTTGAGCAAATCAGGCACGCCAACGATGGGTGGCGCTCTGATTCTGGTAGCGATTGCGATTGCAACCTTGCTTTGGTCTGATCTTTCCAATCGGTATGTGTGGGTTGTGCTGATAATCACGCTGTCTTTTGGCGCGGTAGGTTGGGTGGATGACTACCGCAAAGTGGTGCAAAAAAATTCGCGTGGCTTGCCTGCAAGGTGGAAATATTTTTGGCAATCGCTGGTGGGGATTGTTGCGGCAATTTATCTGTATGCGAGTGCGAGCTCGCCGTCAGAAACCCAGCTTCTGCTTCCCTTCTTCAAGAATGTGCAGGTTGAGATCGGGGTTTTATACATTGCGCTCGCGTACTTTGTCATTGTTGGTACATCCAATGCGGTAAACCTTACCGACGGTTTGGATGGTTTGGCGATTTTGCCCACCATTCTTGTGGGCGCAGCATTGGGCGTGTTCGCGTATGTGACCGGAAATGTGAAGTTTGCAAGTTACCTGCAATTTCCTTATATCGCCGGAACCGGTGAGCTGATTGTGTTATGCGGCGCGTTATTTGGTGCAGGCTTGGGGTTTTTATGGTTTAACACCTATCCCGCGCAGGTATTCATGGGGGATGTGGGAGCGCTTGCCTTGGGTGGAACCCTTGGTGCTCTTGCCGTCATTACTCGTCAAGAAATTGTGCTTTTTATTATGGGCGGCGTGTTTGTGATGGAAACCGTCTCAGTCATTCTGCAGGTTGCGTCGTTCAAATTGACTGGGCGGCGAATTTTCCGGATGGCACCTATCCATCATCACTTTGAACTGAAAGGCTGGGCGGAGCCAAAAGTGATCGTGCGCTTTTGGATAATTACGGTTGTGCTGGTCCTGCTTGGGCTTGCCACCCTCAAACTGAGGTGATCGAACGTAATGAGAATCGTGGTTGGCCTTGGAAAAACAGGGTTGTCTTGTATTCGCTCCCTTCATGCCGCGGGGGAGCGAGTGTGCGTCATGGACACTCGTGATGAGCCGCCTGGACTGGATCAGGTATTGGATCAGTTTCCGGATGTGCGCCTGTCGCTCGGTGGGCTGGACGAAGATTTGCTTTGCGGTGCAGAAGAAATTATTGTCAGCCCAGGGATCTCTACAGCGACCGCGCCCCTGCAAAAAGCAGTAGCGCGCGGCATCCCCGTGGTCGGTGATATTGAATTGTTTTGCCGGGAAGTAAAAACACCGATCTTGGCGATTACCGGCTCAAATGCGAAAAGCACCGTGACTACGCTAATGGGGGAAATGGTCAAAGGTTCTGGGCGCTCCGTCGTAGTCGGCGGAAATATCGGCGTGCCGGTTCTGGATGTTTTGCAAGAAGCTCAATCTGCGGAGTTCTGTGTTTTGGAACTCTCCAGCTTCCAGTTGGAAACTACTTATTCCCTGCGTGCACACGTTGCCACCATCCTGAATATCTCACCCGATCACCTTGATCGTTATCCTTCTATGAAGGAATACACCGCAGCGAAGCATCGGATTTATCGCAACGCGCGCCATACCGTTGCAAATGCTGACGATTCTGCAACCTTGCCTCACCCGATGTTTACCGAACATGATTGGCGTTTTACCACCCGTTCTCCATCCGCTCGCACGTTTGGTTTGCAGTTGAATGAAAGCGCATCTTGGCTGGGTGTTGCCAATGAAGCGTTGATGCCGGTTAGCGAGCTAAGAATCAAAGGCCGCCATAATCAGGCAAACGCGCTAGCAGCACTCGCAATTGGTAGCGCGGCAGGCTTAGAAATGCAGCACATGCTGAATACACTACGAGAATTTCGCGGGCTCGCTCACCGTTGCGAGTGGATTCGTGAGCGGGATGGCGTGCAGTGGTATAACGATTCCAAAGGCACAAACGTAGGCGCGACCGTCGCAGCTATTGACGGAATTGGAAGTGAAATTTCTGGAAAAATTGTGCTGGTTGCGGGCGGCGATGGAAAGGGCGCGGATTTTGTTGAACTGCAAAAACCGGTTGAGAAGTACGTGAAAGCCGCAGTTTTATTAGGCCAAGATGCAGCGAAAATGGAGAGGGTGCTTGCGCCTCATTGCACGATCAAGCGAGTTTCTAGCTTGCAAGATGCAGTCGGCGCTGCGGCAGAGCTTGCCCTTGCAGGGGATGCTGTGTTGCTCTCGCCCGCATGCGCAAGTTTGGATATGTTTAAGAACTACGAAGATCGGGGGAATCAGTTTGCGGATTTGGCGAGGGCACTTTCATGACGCTTGAGACGATCCTAAATCCGGAGCGGCAGCCTGTTTCGCCCGGCTATATGCGGATTGTTTTACTGGCGACCCTGTTTCTTGCCTCGACGGGGTTTGTGATCGTATCTTCCGCTTCTATGGACGTTGCGTTGCGTACGTACGGTACCGAATTCTACTTTGTATTACGCCATCTCTCTTACCTCGGCCTCGCTACGCTTTTTGGCGCCCTATTTTTTCAGATCCGAATGGAAACTTGGCAGCGCTATGGTGGCGTACTGCTGGTTTTCTCTTATGTGCTGCTTGTGCTAGTCCTGTTGCCGGGAATTGGGCGCACCGTCAATGGGAGCACGCGCTGGATTCCGCTTGGTATTATCTCGGTACAGGTTTCCGAAATCGCGAAAATCGGCGTGCTGTGTTACGTCGCAGGCTATCTGGTTCGTCGTAACGACGAAGTTAGAACCACGTTTGTCGGATTCATAAAGCCGGTAGCTGTGCTCTCTTTGATGGTCATGCTGCTGCTGGCCGAACCGGATTTTGGTGCAGTGGTCGTAATTATGGGCACCGTGTTTGTTCTGCTTTTTTTAGCAGGCGTTCGCTTTCTGCAGTTTGCGCTTGTGCTGGCCGGCAGCGGCGGCATGGCGGCGTTAATGATTTTTTCTTCGGAATATCGGATGAAGCGCATGCTGGCCTATGTAAATCCATGGGATCGCGCTACCGACGACGGCTATCAGCTTGTGCAAAGTTTGATTGCGTTTGGGCGCGGTGAAATCTTTGGCGTGGGGCTTGGAAATAGTGTTCAGAAGCTTTTCTATCTACCCGAGGCCCACACAGATTTTGTGTTTGCCATTCTCGCGGAGGAATTCGGGCTCGTAGGTTGCACGGTAGTAATTTTGGCATTTCTAGCGTTAGTGTTGAGTGGCATGTTCATTGGACGCAGGGCCGAGCGCATGGGGCAGACCTTTAGCGCATACCTCGCTTATGGGATTAGCATCATGCTGGGATTGCAGTCATGCATCAATATCGGTGTGGTCAGCGGAATGTTGCCAACCAAAGGCCTAACGCTACCTTTGATCAGCTATGGTGGTAGCAGTCTGATTGTAAGCGGAATCTTAGTAGCACTTTTGTTACGCGTGGACTACGAAATGCGCAATCTGTTGACAACAGACCCTGCAGTTCGGCGCAAGCTGAGCGGGATGGAAAAGAAAAATGGTCGCTGATAAAAAGCCGATGGAAGAAATCGGGAAAGCTGGGATTGCACGCGTTCTGATTATGGCCGGTGGTACGGGTGGCCATGTGTTTCCCGCGCTGGCTGCAGCTCGCTATTTGGAAAAGCAGGGAGCTACGGTTCAGTGGTTAGGAACACGGGCTGGAATTGAATCGCGCGTCGTTCCCGAGGCAGGAATTGCAATTCACTATCTCGACGTTGCAGGAGTTCGCGGGCAGGGTGTTGTGCGGTTACTGAAAGCGCCTTTCAAAATTTTGCGCGCAGTTTTAAGTGTCATGGGGATTCTGCGGAAGTTTCGGCCTGATTTTGTCCTTGGATTGGGAGGCTTTGTAACGGGGCCTGGAGGGGTTGCAGCTCGTTTGGCGGGAACTCCTTTGTTTATTCATGAACAAAATGCGATTCCTGGGTTTACGAATCGTATGCTAAGCAAGATCTCCTCGCGCACGTTTCAGGCTTTTCCTAATGCATTTTCCGAGAATGTCCGCGCAGTAACCACCGGAAATCCTGTACGTGCTGAAATTGCGGCAATCGCGGATCCAGAACTACGCTGGCAGGGACGAACGGGCCCGATTCGGCTGCTGGTGGTTGGCGGGAGTCAGGGCGCTGTCGCTCTGAACCAGCTTCTTCCGAGGGCCTTCCCCTTGCTTGCCCATCAGGATTTCGAAATTTTTCACCAAGCCGGTCAACATAACGCCGAAGCGACGGAAATGCTTTATCGTGAGGCCGGCGTTCAGGCAACGGTAGTACCGTTTATTAACGATATGGCCGAGCGCTACGCTTGGGCGGATTTCGTGATCTGTCGTTCAGGGGCTCTGACTGTAAGCGAAATCGCCGCAGTAGGCATAGGTGCTTTGCTAATCCCCTATCCCTTTGCCGTAGACGATCACCAAACCAAGAACGCAGAATTTCTCGTGAACGGCCATGCCGCTCACTTGGCGCAACAAAACGTCCTTACGCCAGCACTGCTGGCAGAACTCATCACCAAGCATTTTTCTTCTCGCGCCGCTCTGAAGACGATGGCGATTGCTTCCCGCAAGCTTGCCAAGCCCGAAGCCACGCAAGAATTGATTGACGCTTGTAAGGAGGCCCTTCGTGGCTGAATCAAAGCGACGTTCGCGAACCATCGAAATACCTGAAATGCGCAGAATTCGCCGCATTCATTTTGTCGGGATCGGTGGTGCAGGCATGTGTGGCATTGCAGAGGTACTTCTTAATCAGGGCTATTTGATCTCAGGAAGCGATCAGAAAGTAAGTGCGAATACCGAGCGGCTTAAAGCGCAGGGTGCCGTCATACACATTGGCCATGCGGCAAAAAATGTCGATGGCACAGATGTGATCGTAGTTTCCACAGCGATAGATTCTGCAAATCCCGAGCTCGATGCTGCACGTGAGCGGCGCATTCCCGTTGTACCGCGAGCAGAGATGCTCGGCGAATTAATGCGCTATCGCTACGGCATTGCCGTTGCCGGCACGCACGGAAAAACGACCACCACTAGTTTAATTGCGTCCATTCTTGCGGAAGGTGGTTCTGACCCCACCTTCGTCATTGGCGGCCGCCTCAATAGCGCAGGTACAAACGCAAAGCTTGGCACAGGGCGATTTTTGGTTGCCGAAGCAGACGAAAGCGACGCATCCTTTTTGCACCTACAGCCGATGGTTTCCGTGGTAACGAATATCGACTTCGACCACATGAGTACCTACAACGGTGACTTCAACCGATTGAAAGAGACTTTTTTGCGGTTCCTGCATAACCTGCCGTTTTATGGGCTTGCGGTATTGTGTGTGGATGATCCGACCATCCGTGAAATACTACCGCAGATTTCCCGACCAGTCGTCACTTATGGAATTGATCACGAGGCAGATATTCAGGCAGTTGACATCCAGAATGTAGGCTTACAGTCCACCTATCGAGTGTTGCGCCGAGACGCCGAATCTCTCTCGATAACGTTAAACATTCCCGGCCGGCACAATGTGTTGAACTCTCTCGCTGCAATTGCAGTAGCGAGCGACGAAAATATTGCGGGTGACGCGATTGCGCGTGCGCTGGAAAAATTCCAAGGGGTAGGGCGCCGATTCCAGATTCAAGGAGAAATCCCAATCATGGGTGGTACCGTGACCTTGGTCGATGACTATGGTCACCACCCCCGCGAAGTCGCAGCAACGATTGCGGCAGTACGGCAGAGTTGGCCTAGCCGCCGTTTGGTGATGATCTATCAGCCGCATCGTTATTCGCGCACGCGCGACCTTTACGAAGACTTTGTTCAAGTGCTTTCGGATGTAGATGTTCTCTTGCTGATGGAAGTGTATTCTGCCGGTGAGGAGCCAATTGCCGGAGCCGATAGCCGTAGCCTCTGCCGCAGCATTCGGATGCGTGGGGCAGTAGAACCAATCTTTATCGAAGAACCAAGTGTATTGCCAAGCGTACTTGAAAAGCACTTGCTGAATGGTGATGTGGTCCTCACGCAGGGCGCTGGAAATGTTGGTGCGATTTCGCTGCAGCTTGCAAAATCACAGTTCAAAGAGATTGGCAGCTGAGGGGGATCATTTGGGCTCGCTGGCTAAATGATAATAAGAGATGGGTAGATGCTATACCCGAAAAATATCGCAGGATTTTGTGGATAAAACGCTTCGACTTGTTGTCGAAAGCGAACCAGCAAAAAAAATGAAAAAATAATTGCAAAAAGAGACAAAAAATCCATATTCTGCGCGAATAAAACTGGCATCCACGCAGGCATTGGATAAAATTAAGACAGTTGGATAAGAAGTGTTGGTTTAGGGCATTTTGAGATCCGTAGGCAAACGCGTTTTGACGTGAATTGAATACAGCAAGTTTGGATACTAGAGATTGTCGCAATTCTAAGCTGGTTTGGAGTTGAAGACTGTCACAGTTTAATTACAGAGGGTGTAAGTTGTGTACCCGAAGCATCACGCTTATGATGTCTCTCCGATTTACGGAAAGAGACCGTCTGCGCCGCAAGAGAAAGGGCGTCGGTTGCGTCAGCGCGAGAAATATCGGGTGCGTCCGCAAGCAACGCGTCAGCTTCCCCCCGATCAGGAAACGGTAAAGACACCTGCACCGTTATGGCGCTGGATAAAAATGACTAGCATAACGGTAGCGGTCACTGGTGCAGCGCTTTTGGGCGGATTAAAAGGGTATGATGCGTTGCAGCAGGTTGGCGAGGAATATCCGATTCGCACGGTGAAGGTGTATGGCGATTTTGTACATATTCAGCCAGATCACCTAAAAGCACTATTGAAGCCTGCGTTGTTCGAGAATTTTTTTCAGCTGGATCTGGCGCAGGTGCGCGCAGATGTGCAGGCGATGCCTTGGGTAGAAAAGGCATTCTTGAGGAAAGAATGGCCGGATATCTTGGTCGTCAAAATTGACGAGCGAACCCCCGTTGCACACTGGGATGATCACAGGCTATTAGGCAGCGATTTATCGCTATTTGACCAAGGTGAAGTGCACGATTTGCCCGATCTGCCCAAGCTGCGCGGCGTGGAGCGTGATATACCTGTGGTTTGGTCGCGTTATCAAAAATTGAGCGAAATGCTCGCGCCGCTCTCGCTGACCATTAGTGAAGTGATTATGGCAGAGCGCTATTCATGGCGAGTTTTGCTTAGCGACGGCATGGAACTAGTGGTGGATGAAAAGGATTGGGACCAAAAGATGGCCCGCTTCATCAAATTCTATAAAAAGATTCCGGAATCCGAGCGCGCCTTGCTTGTGCGTGCAGATTTACGATATGACAACGGTTTGGCTGTAAAATGGAAGAAGAAAGATGATAACCCAAGCGCTGCGTAACATGGTGGGAACAAATGAGGCGACCAAAGTGATGCCGCAAGAGCGGAATCGCAGCACTGCGCGCCCACCTAGCGAAAAAATGATTGTCGGCCTTGATATTGGCACCGCAAAAGTAGTTGCGATTGTTGGGGTGATGAACGAGCTTGGGAATATCGAAATCATTGGCTTGGGGTCGGCGCCTTCGCGTGGCCTGAAAAAGGGCGTAGTGATCGACATCGAAAGTACGGTCTACTCCATCCAGCGTGCAATCGAAGAAGCCGAGCTGATGGCGGGCGTGCAGATACATTCGGTGTCGGTAGGCATTGCCGGCAGTCATATCAAGAGCCAGAACAGCTATGGCATCGTTGCCATTCGTGATCGCGAAGTCAGCCCGGCAGATCTTGAAAGAGTCATTGAAGCAGCTCAAGCCGTCGCAACGCCTGAAGACCAAAAAGTGCTGCATATATTGCCGCAGGAATATGTGATTGATTCTCAGGATGGTATTAAAGAGCCGATGGGGATGTCAGGCGTTCGCTTGGAAGCTCGGGTGCATTTAGTAAATTGTGCCGCAAACGCGGCCATGAATATTGAGCGTTGCATTCAGCGCTGCGGGCTGCATGTTGAAAATATGGTGTTGGAACAGCTCGCCTCAAGTTACGCAGTTTTAACAGAAGATGAGCGCGAACTGGGTGTGTGTTTGGTTGATGTAGGGGGCGGTACGACGGATATTGCAGTGTTTACGCAAGGAGCGATCCGCCATACAGCAGTGATTCCAATTGCAGGAGACCAAGTCACGAGCGATATTGCCATGGCGCTCCGCACTCCGACCGAGCACGCTAACGAAATCAAAATTAAGTATGCTTGCGCGCTTGCGCAGCTAGCTCGCCCAGATGAAATTATTAAAGTGCCGAGCGTGGGCGATCGCCCCGCGCGGCAGCTTTCGCGGCAGGCGCTCGCGGAAGTCGTTGAGCCGCGCTATGACGAGCTGTTTACCATGGTGCAGACCGAGCTTCGTCGCAGTGGCTTTGAGGATGTTGTGGCTGCAGGTATCGTGCTCACTGGCGGTTCATCAAAAATGGAAGGCGCGGTGGAGTTGGCAGAGGAAATTTTCCACATGCCGGTTCGGTTGGCAAGCCCGCAGGGTGTGACGGGAATGTCGGAGCAGATCAGAAACCCGATTTATTCGACAGCAGTAGGTTTGCTTCTTTATGGAAAGAAGCAGTTGGAATCCGGTAGCAATAATAAAAAACAGCGCACGGAACTGCAGCGCGGCGGCTTATTTGAAAAGATGAAGTCGTGGGTTAAAGGCAATTTATAAAATCGTTCATTTATATAATCCAAGACATTCCAGTTTCAACTGGCATTAAGACCGGCGGCAGTGGAGAAAAATAACATGTTTGAACTCGTCGAAAATGTTGCACAAACAGCGGTAATCAAAGTAGTTGGCGTGGGTGGTGGTGGCGGTAACGCCGTTGAGCATATGTTAACCTCCAGTGTTGAGGGCGTAGATTTTATTTGTGCGAATACAGACGCCCAAGCTCTGAAAAACATGCACGCAAAAACGGTGTTGCAGCTCGGTGGTCATGTCACAAAAGGGCTTGGTGCGGGCGCAAACCCAGAAGTCGGCCGCCAAGCGGCTATTGAAGATCGTGAGCGCATCGAAGAAGTGCTGGACGGTGCCGATATGGTGTTCATCACGGCGGGTATGGGTGGCGGTACAGGTACGGGTGGTGCGCCGGTCGTAGCGCAGGTGGCTCGCGAGATGGGCATCCTGACGGTTGCGGTGGTTACTAAGCCATTTCCGTTTGAAGGGCGGAAGCGCGCTCAAATTGCAGACCAAGGCATCAAAGAACTGAGTCAGTATGTTGACTCATTGATCACGATTCCCAACGAGAAGCTTTTGGACGTTCTGGGTGCAAAAACCAGCTTATTGGAGGCGTTCAAGGCGGCAAACGATGTGTTGCTGGGCGCAGTTCAGGGCATTGCAGATCTGATTATCCGTCCAGGTATGATTAACGTGGACTTTGCAGACGTTCGCACCGTGATGTCCGAAATGGGTATGGCCATGATGGGCACTGGCGCTGCCAGCGGTGAGAACCGCGCGCGTGAAGCCGCAGAGAAAGCAATTCGCAGCCCCTTGTTGGACGATGTAAATCTGCATGGTGCGCGCGGAATTCTTGTGAATATTACCGCGAGCGAAACCATGGCCCTGGGTGAATTCTCCGAAGTTGGCGACACAATCGAAGCATTTGCCTCAGAAAATGCAACCGTTGTGGTGGGTACCGTTATTGATCCGACGATGGGTGACGAGTTGCGTGTAACCGTCGTGGCCACCGGTTTGGGGCGCCCAGATCAAGGTGCGCGCCCCGTCGAAGCGGTGCAGGCTCAGGTGGGTAGCGGCCCTCGCGCAGTGAATTTTCAACGCTTTAGCGGCGATGCGCGCGGTGCAGAGATCGTTAGCGATCGTCCGCAGCGGCGCGCGGAACAGCGTGTTTCAGCGCCCGTTCGGCGCCCCGCTTTTGATGAGGAAATCAAGAAGGCGGGCGGTGAATACCTTGATATTCCAACGTTTTTGCGCCGGCAAGCGGACTGATGCACCCTTTGCGCGCGAGGTTACAGAGGTGTAACATATACACATTGTTGTAACCAGCGTTTGGTTGCAGGCGTGAAGTTTGATAGACTTCACGCCGTTCATACATACCAAGGGATGTATAGCTAGATGAAAAAACAAATGATTCATCAGCGCACGCTGCGAAACAGCATTAAGGCGACTGGCGTTGGTCTTCATTCCGGCGATAAAGTGTACCTGACGCTGCGGCCGGCGCCTGTAGACACTGGCATCGTATTTTTGCGCACTGACGTAAGCCCAGCGGTTGAAATTCCCGCGCAGGCGTTGCGCGTGACCGAAACAACTCTTTCCACTACCATCGAAAACAATGGCGTCAAGGTTTCGACCATTGAACACCTGATGGCCGCGCTAGCGGGCTTGGGCGTAGACAATGCGTACATTGAGCTTAGCTCGCCAGAAGTGCCGATTATGGATGGGAGTGCAGGGCCGTTCGTGTTCTTGATTCAATCCGCAGGGATTGAAGAACAGGCAGCTGCGAAAAAATTCATTCGGATCAAGCGTAAAGTTACGGTAAAAGATGGCGACAAAACGGCGTCTTTTTCCCCGTATAACGGCTTCAAAGTCAGCTTTACGATTGATTTCGATCATCCGGTGATTCGTAAGTACAGCCAGACGGCCGTGGTAGATTTTTCGAGCACGTCGTTTGTGCGCGAAGTAAGCCGCGCCAGAACTTTCGGCTTCTTGCGAGACATCGAATATCTGCGCTCCAAGAACCTGGCGCAGGGCGGTAGCATTGAAAACGCGATTGTCATTGATGATTTCAAAATCCTCAACGACGATGGGCTGCGTTATGAAGATGAGTTCGTGCGCCATAAGATTCTGGACGCAATTGGTGACGTATATCTTGCCGGCCACGGAATTATCGGTCATTTTGAAGGCTACAAATCGGGCCATGGCCTCAACAACCAACTGGTGCGCGCGCTGCTCGCCCAGCAGGATGCTTGGGAAATCGTGAGCTTCGATAACAAAGTCGAAGCGCCCATTGCGTACGCGCAACCCTCTTTGGCCATCGACGGCGTGTAGCCACTAGCGCCCCGCCCGTGGTTGTATCAAAACAAACAAAGCCCTCGCAGCGTCGAGGGCTTTGTTTTTCTAAGTTTTTTTAGCGAATACCAATATTGCATCTATCCTTGTCGGTAGATCTTGCCATGTCGGTAGATCTTGCCATGTCGGTAGATCTTGCCATGTCGGTAGATCTTGCCATGTAGGTAGATCTTGCCATGTAGGTAGATCTTGCCATGTAGGCAGATCTTGCCTTGTCGCTAGGTCTTGCGATACGCCAAAGCGAAAGCGGTTTGATCCCAAAAAGCGTTTTTCTGGAAGCTGCTAGGTGCGTGGGTTTTTGCTGCGTTTGCTGCGTAGTGTGGTGGCGAGGCGCTGCAGGGCGTCACGAAGTTCTGGTGAACTTACCTCGTTTGCTGTGTTCTCAATCAGGTTGCAATTTCCTTCGCTTACCCGATTTGGGCGCACTGGGTGGGAGCGTGTAGGCATCGTCTCTTCTACTGGCGGTGCTGCTATCTGAATAGTAATTTCTTGAAGGGATGAAAGTTCTGGATAGCGGCGCAGCTTTTCAATCAGCTTTGGTGTACTCAGTCGTAGGTGGGTTGCAATTGCGGGTGAATAGGCGCGGATCGTGAAAGTCTGTTCTGAAAGTGCGCCGGCTTCACAGTAGTTGCTCAGGAGCGATGGAAGCACCGCTTTTAGCAGCTGATCGAGCCGCTTGTGCTGGTGAGTGGCTCGGCGAATGGATTTCACTGGCGCTAAACGTGTCAGGATTTCTTTAAGGGGTAGTGTCTTCGTGTCGCGCTGCATTTTTATACGTTGTGAGCGGTTTGCCAATCAATGGTTGTGAGGGTGAGCGAGCTGAGGAAGTGGTTGGCGATCGTGGTTTGTTTAGAAATGATTAGATTTCAGTAAGGGCGGCTTGGTTTCGACTCTCTAGTGTGGTATCCATGCTGCACTTCTGTTCAGCAAAAGGCAAGGAAAGTCCTTATGCTGACAGGTGTTTGGGAGTAAAATGCTGCGTTCCCATGCCGAGTCATGGTGCTTGATCAGGATGTTCAAGTACTTTTCATGTGTCTCCGTAAAAGTAGGTTGTTATGTTAGGAACTGTCTTTCGCAAGGTTATCGGCAGCAAAAATGATCGTGAGATCAAAAGGATGCGCAAGGTTGTAGAGCGCATCAACGCACTGGAGCCGGAGTATGAGTCACTTACGGATGAACAGCTCGCTGCGAAGACAGTAGAGTTTCGCGCACGCTTAGAGAAAGGCGAAACGCTGGATGGATTGCTACCCGAGGCGTTTGCTGTCGTTCGCGAGACCAGTAAGCGTGTGATGGGAATGAGGCATTTCGACGTACAAATGGTCGGTGGAATGTCACTGCATGAAGGGAAAATCGCAGAGATGCGTACAGGTGAAGGGAAAACCCTTACATCGACGCTTGCTGCCTATCTCAATGCGCTTACCGGCAGAGGCGTACATATCGTCACCGTGAACGACTATCTCGCCAAGCGCGACGCTGCTTGGATGGCGCCGCTCTATAATTTCTTAGGGATGTCCGTGGGCGTTATCTATCCACGCCAAGATCAGTCCGAGAAGCACAGTCAGTACTCAGCAGACATCACCTACGGTACAAACAACGAGTTTGGCTTCGATTACCTGCGCGACAACATGGCGTTTAGCCTTGAAGATAAAGCGCAAGGGCCCCTGCATTTCGCGATTGTCGACGAAGTGGACTCTATCCTCATCGACGAAGCCCGTACCCCGCTGATTATTTCTGGCCCTACTGAAGATAATTCCGAGCTGTATCGGAAGATCAATTTGCTGATCCCGTATCTAAAGGCAGCCAAAGAAGAGGACGGTTCTGATGGCCATTATCTGGTGGATGAAAAAGCCCGCCAGGTCGAGCTGACGGAATCCGGACATGAGTATATTGAGAGATTGCTTACGGATAACAAGATTTTGGTCGAGGGAGACTCCCTTTATGCAGCGACCAATTTGAGCATCTTGCACCACGTTCACGCAGCGCTGAAAGCGCATGTGCTGTTCCACAAGGATGTTGAATACATTGTTCAGAATGGCGAAATCATCATTGTTGACGAGCATACGGGCCGAACGATGCCAGGGCGCCGCTGGTCCGAAGGGATACACCAAGCAGTGGAAGCCAAAGAAGGCGTAAAAATCCAGAACGAAAACCAAACGCTGGCCTCGACAACGTTCCAGAACTATTTTCGTCTCTACGAAAAGCTCTCTGGTATGACCGGCACGGCAGATACGGAAGCATTCGAATTCCGTCAGATTTACGGTTTAGATGTCGTAGTCATTCCGACCAATAGGCCTATGGCGCGTATTGATTCCGAAGACTTGGTTTTTATGACCTCTGAAGAAAAGTACGAAGCCATCGTTGATGACATTCGCGAGCAAATCGAACTCGGCCGCCCTGTGTTGGTTGGCACGGCTTCGATTGAAACATCGGAACTGCTTTCTGGCGTTTTGAAGAAAGAAAAAATTCCTCATAAAGTGCTAAACGCGAAATTTCACCAGCAAGAAGCAGAAATTATTGCCCAAGCGGGGCGGCCGGGCTCAATTACCATTGCAACCAACATGGCCGGTCGCGGTACCGACATTTTGCTGGGTGGCAACTGGCAGGCAGAGCTTGCGAGCATGAAAGATGTAACGCCTGAGCAAGAGGCGGCAGCGCGCGAAGCTTGGGAGGTGCGTCACCAACAGGTGTTGGACGCGGGTGGCCTTCACATTATCGGTACTGAGCGTCATGAATCGCGCCGTATCGACAACCAGCTACGCGGTCGCGCTGGTCGTCAGGGGGATGCAGGTAGTTCGCGCTTTTACCTCTCTCTCGAAGACAACCTGATGCGGATTTTTGCGTCAGACCGTGTGAAAGGCTTAATGCAATCGTTAGGCATGAAGCGCGGTGAGGCGATCGAGCATCGCTGGGTAACGCGCTCCATCGAAAACGCGCAACGCAAGGTAGAAGGTCGCAACTTCGATATTCGTAAGTCGCTGTTGGAATACGATGACGTTGCAAATGAGCAGCGCCGTGCAGTGTATGACCAGCGTAGCGAGCTATTGGCGCAGGATGATATCTCCGAGATGATTCGGGATATTCGCGCAGATGTGGTAAATGATCTCGTCACAAGCTTTATTCCCCCACAATCCATTCCCGAACAATGGGATATTAAGGGGCTTGAGCGAGCACTTGAGGGTGATTATAGGTTAAGCCTCCCCATTCTTCAGTGGATGGAAGAAGACCAGAAAATGGGGGATCACGAAATCCGTTCCCGTGTTCTGGAAGAAGTGCAGGGAGCTTATGATCGCAAAGAGGCTTCGGTGGGTGATCCGCAAATCATGCGGCAGCTAGAGAAGCATATTATGCTAATGACGCTGGATCGGCTCTGGAAGGAGCATCTTGCCAATATGGACTTTTTGCGCCAAGGAATTCATTTGCGCGGATATGCACAAAAGAATCCGAAGCAGGAGTACAAGCGCGAAGCGTTCATGATGTTCGAAGTTTTTTTGACCAACATGAAGACGGAAGCGACCAAAATGCTTTCTACCGTCGAGCTTCGCAAACAGGAAGAAGTTGATGCACTGGAGCGCCAGCGCCGAGAAGCGGCGGAGCGCGAGCAGGAATTGCAGCGTGAAGTTACGTCTGGGCTGCCAGAGGAGACTAACGAATCAGATGCCGCTTCTCATGAACCCGTGCGGCGGATTGGCAACAAGGTGGGCCGCAATGAGCCGTGCCCATGCGGATCTGGCAAAAAGTATAAACATTGTCATGGCCAAGCCGAGTAGGTAGTGAGAGCGTTATAGGGTTTTCCGGTAGATCGCCTTACTTTTTGGTTGGGCACTCTTTGGGTAATAGAAGAAGGGGCCGTCACGGCCCCTTCTTCGTGTTAAACAATTGCAGATGCGAAAAAATGATATTGAAAATTTTCTAGGAGTTTCGAATGGCAGTTGGGCCTGATCAATTTCCAGTGATGCATCCTGTTAAAGGGTTTAGCCTTGGCGTTACGCGCGCCCAGATTCGCAAACCGGATCGGCGGGATTTGGTGGTAATGCGCGCTGCGCCTGGATCCACCATTGCAGGTGCGTTTACCTTGAATGTGTTTTGTGCGGCACCTGTTCAGGTGTGTAGAAATCATTTGCGGAGTGCTAGCGAACAATTGCCAATCTATCTCGTTACGAACACGGGCTACGCCAATGCCGGTCGGGGCGCGCCCGGTTTAGATGATTGCCTGGCGATTTGCAGTGCACTTGCCAAGCAGACAGAGGTTCCTGTTGAGCAGATATTTCCATTTTCGACCGGCGTGATCGGTGAGGCGATGCCCGTTGATCGTATTGTTAAGGGCCTGCCAGCCTGTTTGGATGCACTGGATGAAAATGGCTGGGAGGAGGCTGCGTTTGGTATCATGACCACCGACACGCGCCCTAAGGGTGTGTCGTTGCAACGTTGTTTTCAGGGGCAGACCGTTACGATCACTGGGATTGTGAAGGGTGCTGGCATGATTCGCCCTAATATGGCAACGATGCTTTCCTACCTTGCTACGGACGTTGCGATTGATGCGGGTCTGTTGCAGAAATTAGTGCGCGATGCGGTAGAGCTGTCGTTCAATCGTGCCACTGTGGACGGTGATACTTCGACGAATGATTCATGCATTGTCATCGCAACTGGGCAATCTGGGGTAACGATCAGCGAAGGCTGCGAAGATTTTGCGGCGTTTCGTGAGATGTTAACACTGGCGCTTGTGGAGCTTGCGCAAGCGATCGTTAAGGATGGTGAAGGCGCGACGAAATTTGTCACGATTCAGGTAGATGGTGCAGTGAGCGAGGCTGAAGCCAGGGAAATTGCGTTTACCGTGGCGCATTCACCGTTAGTAAAAACCGCTTTGTTTGCAAGTGATCCAAACTGGGGACGTATTCTTGCGGCGGTTGGCCGTGCACAGGTTGAGAACCTAGATGTCGAGAAAGTGTTTCTTTATCTTGATCACGTGCTTGTTGCGGAGCGCGGCGGGCTGGCAAAAAGCTACCGCGAGGCTTTGGGTGCAGGTGTATTAGCAAATGACAGCTTTACGATTCGTTTGGTGCTGGGGCGAGGCGATGCGTCTTGCGCAGTATGGACAACGGATTTTTCTTACGACTATGTGAAAATCAATGCGGACTACCGATCCTAACGCGGGATGCAAGACGCTTTTAGTGGTTGGCTAAGGGGCCTATATGACGACGCCGGTACATGTGGTAGCAGCAGTAATTCGAGGGCGCGATGGCAGAATTCTGCTGGCGCAGCGACCTGCTCACTTGCATCAGGGAGGCAAGTGGGAGTTTCCAGGTGGGAAAGTAGAGGCAGGTGAGGGCGCGGAACAAGCGCTTGCGCGTGAACTGCGTGAGGAACTCGGAATTACGCCCGTCGTTACGCGGCCGCTGATTCAGGTGCAGCACCGCTATCCGCAAGAGGGTGCTCATCCAGAAAAGACCGTGTTTCTCGATGTTTGGGAGGTGGTTGCGTTTTCGGGCCAGCCTTCGGGCCGAGAGCGGCAACGCGTGGAGTGGGTGGCGCAGGATGCTTTGGAGGATTATGAATTCCCTCCTGCGAACCAGCCCATTGTGGTGGCGGCACAATTGCCTTCCACGATTTTGATTACCCCTGAGCCTGCAGAATTTCCAGCAGAATCCTTTTATTCCCACTTGGACGCGTCGCTGGAAGCGGGTGTGGGCTGGGTCATTCTGCGAAGCAACAAACTTTCTGCTCAGGATTTCACTGAATTGGCCGCCGGTGTTGCGGAACTTTGCGCTGAATTTGAGGTGCCCCTGTCGCTGAATCCACCACCCGAAGTATTAAAGCAAATGTTAAAGAAAGGCGATGCTGGTTTGCCAGAGGGCGTTGGCCTTCATCTGAGCGAGGCGGCGCTGCGTGAATACCAAGATGAGTATGACGGGTGTGTTTCGGCATCGTGTCACTCACCTGAGGCGTTACGTCTTGCCGAGGAGAGGAATGTCACGTTTGCCTTGCTCTCTCCGATACAGGCGACAGCGTCACATCCTGACGTCGAACCCTTAGGTTGGGTTCGCGCCTCGGAATGGATAAAGCCTTCCAAGGTGCCGATTTACGCGCTGGGCAGTTTAGGAAACGCAGACGTGATCGTTGCGCGAAAAAATGGCGCGCAGGGTGTTGCTGGGATTCGAGCCTTCTGGAAGTAGCCTTCTGGAGGTAGTGCGTTTGCCTGAACGATAGGATGGCTTTGCCGCCCCCCGAGCGAAGTCGGCCGCCCCTGAGCGAAGTCGAAGGGGATAGCGCTGTGTATGAGACACACTGTTTCGCGTTGGCGAATTTTAGCCATTCGGGTTAGATTCTGGCGGATATGTTTGCGAACTCGTGAATGTTGTTGGCATTTTTTGTGGAGTCTTTACCCAATGCAGTTTTCCGATTTACTTAACGCGCTTGAGCTATCCCCCGGCCACGCTTCGCTTGATGTTCCTAGCAACTGGATGCAAGGGCGCAGCGTGTTTGGAGGTTTGCAGGCGGTCGTTGCGTTGGCTGCGATGCGAACGGTTTGTGAGCTGATGCCATTGCGCACCTTGCAAGCGACGTTTATGGCACCCCCGCAAGCGGGCAAGCTCACGGTTCGTGCGTCGGTGTTGCGTGCAGGCAAGAACACTCGCCATATCGAGGCTCGTCTGTACGAAGGTGATCAGACCTTAGGTGTGGTGATCGGCGTTTTCGGCGATGCGCGCGAGAGCGTGGTGGAGCGCATTATTGAGCAGCCTCTCGTGGATGATTCTCGCGCCAAGACATTCCCCTATATTCCGGGGCTCACGCCTGCCTTTTTGGAGCACTTTCGGGCGGACTGGTTGAAAGGTCGGTTTCCGCTGAGCGGCAAGCTCTCTAGCGAAACGGTGGTGCGTGTAAGTATGTTAGATTCCGCTGCCGCGTGCAGCGAATACCACCTATTGGCGATTGCGGATTTTATGCCACCGCTTGCGCTTTCTGCAATGAGCCGCCCTGTAGCGGGGAGCACGCTCACTTGGATGGTGGAGTTCTTAGACACGCAACTAGACGCGGTGCCTTTGGAAAACTGGCGCCTAGATACCGAGATGCGCGCTGCAAGGGATGGGTACACGAGCCAGCAGGTGACCATTTGGCGGCCAGACGGGGTTGCTGCGGCGTTGAGCCACCAGACGATGGTGGTTTTTGGGTAACGATGGTGGTTTTTGGATAACGAAGGTCGTTTTTGGATAATTGCGCCCGCTAGGGCATGGGCAGATCTTTGGCGGTGAGCTGAAAGCCGCGCGGCTGAAAACCAAAGTCGTGGCGCGCGTCTTTGTGGCTGAAGGCCATGTCTTTGTTCATACGCTCGGCCATGGAGGGCGTCCAGTCTCGATAGCGCGGGATGAAGTTCATTAAACGCACTAGGGTGTAAAAGACGGGCAGTGGTAGCGGCAGGAATCGCGCGGGCCTTTTTAGTGCTGTAAATATCTGCGCGACCATTTCTTTGTAGCAGAGCACGTCTCTGCCGGAGAGCGTATAGATTGCTTTCGTGAGCTGCTCTGGGTGCTGGAGAGCTTGCTGAAAGCAGAGAAGGCAGGCTTGCGCTACATCTTCGACGTGAATCGGTTGGCGAGCTCCGTTTGCCTTTCCTAGCAGGGGGAAGATTCCAAAACGCTGGATCAGGCGCGCAATTTCGGTAAGGTTCTGATCGGCAGCGTTTCCGTAGATCAGAGTTGGCCGCAGAATGTGCGTTTGAATGCCCGATGTTTTTCCCCAATCCAGAAACCTTTGTTCGGCTTCTAGCATTAGATGCATTTTGGTTTGTTCTGCTTGCGAAGCGGATTGTACTTTGGTGATTACGCTGGTCGAGGAGAGCGCCACAATGCGCTTCGCGCCCAAACGCTGCATTTGCGCGGCGTGCTCTGCGAGTGTCCAGATGGGCGAAACTACGATCCAGTTTTCGATGCTGCGCGGTGCGAGCGTAGGCATTGTGTGCAGTGGCATCCAATGGATTTCTGCGCCACAAGTGGGTGTGCTTCTGGTCGGCTCACGCTCTGCTTTTCGTGAAAAAGCAATGATCTTAAAATTCTGCGGCGGAGCCAGCAGGGGGTTGCTTTGGTTGCTCTGCAATAATTGCAGTAGGGCCTGCCCTACAAAACTACTCGCGCCCAGCATTCCGAGCGTTATCGGTGGGTTCGCGTTATTCATGCGAGATCTTGGCTCTTGCGCGAGTTCTTGGCCTTTGCAAGCGTGCGTTTGCCGATGTGGTAGCTTGCGGCTGCGGCGAAGCGCATCCAGACGCCGACCACCACGATCCACATCAAAGCGCCGGGATACTCTTTTTGAAAGAATTTGCGGTAAAATCGCAGCATGCCTTTGTGTTTGTGCCATTCCACAAAGATCGGGCGGGATCGAGAGCAGCTGCCTTGTTGATGCGTAATGAGCGCGTTCGGCACAAAGAGAATCTGCCAACCTGCCTGCCGGAATCGCATACACCAGTCGAGATCTTCGCAGTGCAAGAAATATTGTTCATCCCATAAACCTACTTGCGCGAGTGCTTCTCTGCGCACCAACATGCATGCGCCGGAAATCGCTTCGACGTTCACGGCTTGGGTGGGGAGCGCTTGTTGATGCAGGTGAAAGTCAAAAAACAGCTCTGGCCAGCGCTTGGCAAATCGACTAAGGCCAAAGGCGCGCACAAAAGAGCGCCAAGGGGTTGGAATCGCTCGGCGGCCACCGCCTTGTTCGCTGCCGTCTGGGTTGAGCAAAAGCCCGCCGACCATGCCAATATCGGATGCACTCTCTAGGCTGGTAATCAGCGATTGCAGCGTGTTTGGTTCTACAACGCTGTCGGGATTCAGAAATAGCAGGTATTTGCCAGTGGCTGCGTGGATGCCAACATTGCACGCTGCTGCAAAGCCGAGATTCGCATCGTTGCGGATTATGACCGGAGGTGGTCTGTGCTCCACAAGCGGAAGATCTGCGAGCAGCGCAAGGCTTTGGTCGGCGGATGCGTTGTCTACTACGATGCACTCCACGGTGTGCGCTGCAGGTGATTTGTCTGCGGATGATTTGCCTACTGACGAGTCGTTGGTGACAAAGAGGCTTGCTTGGACAGACTGCACGCACTCGGAGAGTAAACGCCCAGCGTTGTAGTTTACAATAATCACCGACAACAGCGGGGAGCCTGCTTGTGTAGGTGCGGCAGTGGTTGATGTAGCCGTTGATGTAGTCGCTGCTGGAGTTTTCACGGATTGGGCTGTGATTCCAAGGGTACAAACAATAGAAGGCGCGAATTATCTCAGTTTTGCTTGGAAACGGGAACGCTTGGCAATGGAAGGCTACAAAAAGCAGACATGTTGGCTATAATTTGCGGCGATTTAGCGTTGAAATCTAAAGAGAAACCAACACACACACGGGGCAGGCGGTCGGAATGACGATATTGGTGACCGGAGGAGCCGGTTTTATTGGTTCGAACTTCGTGCTGGACTGGCTGGCGACGTGTTCAGAGCCCGTCGTGAACCTTGATAAGCTGACCTATGCGGGCAATCTTGAGAACCTTGCCGAGCTTGAGGGCAACCCAAGACACATTTTCGTGCAGGGTGATATTGGTGATACGGCGCTGGTCGAATCTCTAATGCGAGAACATCAGCCGCGCGCGGTGCTCAATTTTGCCGCCGAAAGCCATGTGGATCGTTCTATTCATGGCCCGGAAGCGTTTATTCAAACCAATATCGTTGGCACTTTCCGGCTCTTGGAAGCGGTGCGCTCTTGGTGGGGCCAGCTGCCAGCGGATGGCAAGGTTCGTTTCCGTTTTCTGCATGTGTCTACCGATGAGGTCTACGGCTCGTTGGAGAAAACCGCGCCAGCCTTCACGGAGAGCCATTCGTATGAGCCGAATAGCCCCTATTCTGCGAGCAAGGCATCTTCGGATCATTTGGTGCGTGCATACCATCACACTTATGGCTTACCTGTATTGACGACCAATTGTTCCAATAACTACGGCCCCTATCATTTTCCAGAAAAGCTCATACCGCTCGTGATCGTAAATGCGTTATCCGGTAAGCCGCTACCTGTTTATGGCGATGGCCAACAGATTCGGGATTGGCTGTATGTGAAAGACCATTGTGCAGCCATTCGTCGTGTGCTGGAGGCGGGAGTGTGTGGTGAGACCTATAATGTGGGTGGTTGGAACGAAAAAGCCAATCTGGATATTGTGACGGAGGTTTGTGCCTTGCTAGACGAGCTTCGCCCTCGTGAGGATGGCGTGCACTATCGGATGCAGATTACTCATGTCCCCGATCGCCCCGGCCATGATCGCCGTTACGCAATCGACGCTCGCAAAATTGAGCGCGAGCTGCACTGGCGGCCTGCGGAAACCTTTGCGACCGGCATTCGTAAAACGGTGCAATGGTATTTAGATCATCCGCAGTGGGTGGCAAACGTACAATCCGGCAGTTATCGAGACTGGGTTGCCCAAAATTACGAGGGCCGCCCTGCATGAAACTATTGATTTTCGGTAAAAACGGGCAGGTAGGGTGGGAGCTGCAGCGCAGCCTTGCCCCACTAGGTGAAGTGATTGCGCTGGGCCAGAATGAGGCGAACCTATGCGGTGATTTGAGCAATCTAGAAGGGCTGCGCGCTACGCTACAACGTGTGGCTCCCGACGTGATTGTGAACGCCGCCGCGCATACGGCCGTAGATCGCGCCGAGAGCGAACCCGATCTTGCATATCGCATCAACGCAGAAGCGCCCAGCGTAATGGCAGAAGAAGCGCAGCGTTTGGGCGCCTTGCTCGTTCATTACTCTACCGACTATGTGTATGAAGGCAGCGGTGAGCGTTTCTGGCAAGAGTCGGATGCACCCGCGCCGCTGAACCTCTATGGCAAGAGCAAGCTCGCGGGCGATCAGGCGATTATGGCGAGCGGCTGCCGTCATCTGATTTTCAGAACCAGTTGGGTGTATGCGGCGCGCGGGAATAATTTTGCCAAAACGATGCTAGGGCTGGCACGTACACGTAACGCGCTCTCTGTAGTTTCTGATCAGGTTGGTGCGCCGACGGGAGCAGAACTGATTGCTGACGTTACCGCACAGGCCATTTATCAAGCGCTGCTAGATCCGCAAAAGCAAGGGCTCTACCATTTGGTCGCAAGTGGTTCAACGTCGTGGTTTGATTATGCGCGAGAGGTATTTTCAGTTGCCCGTGAACTGGGAGAAACGCTGCAGCTTTCAGATGATGCAGTCACTCCAATTGCAAGCTCCGAGTACCCGAAGCCCGCACAACGGCCGTTAAATTCTCGCCTTTGTACACAGAAACTAACGAACACATTTCAATTAACGCTTCCCGACTGGAAGGTCGGCGTAGCGCGCATGCTTCGTGAGACGCTGGAGCCCCTTAGCCAATGATTGATGCCGTTTCTAGAACTAAAGCCCGTGCCAAAAAGCGCGGGGAAGACTCCGTCGGTAAAGCGCCCACCCGAAAGGGAATCATTTTGGCGGGAGGCTCGGGAACGCGCTTGTACCCGCTAACTAAATCAGTCAGCAAGCAATTGTTACCGATTTATGACAAACCCATGATTTATTATCCGCTCGCGACTCTAATGCTGGCAGGTTTGCGCGATATTCTGGTGATTTCCACGCCTTGGGATATTTCTCGTTTCGAGCATTTGCTTGGCGATGGCAGCGACTGGGGGATGAATTTTAGCTATGCGGTACAGCCAAACCCAGAAGGCTTGGCGCAGGCGTTTCGCATCGGTAAAGATTTTGTTGGCCGTGATCACTCGGCGTTAGTGTTGGGCGACAATATTTTCTATGGCCATGACTTACAAAAGCAGCTGGAACATGCCAGTGCACAAGACAACGGTGCGACGGTTTTTGCCTATCATGTCAGTGACCCAGAACGTTATGGCGTGGTGTCATTCGATGCGCAAGGCAAGGCGACTTCACTTGAAGAAAAGCCCAAGAAACCGAAAAGCAACTACGCGGTTACCGGTCTGTATTTTTACGATAACGATGTCATTGAGATTGCGGCTGACCTGAAGCCCTCGGCTCGCGGTGAGCTGGAAATTACCGATGTAAACCGAGTCTACCTAGAACGTGGCAAGCTGAATGTCGAAATCATGGGGCGTGGTTATGCCTGGCTGGATACCGGCACTCATGAAAGCATGATACAGGCGACGAACTACATCGAAACCATTGAAAACCGCCAAGGGCTGAAGGTCGCGTGCCCTGAAGAGATTGCTTTTTATCAGGGATATATTACTGCTGAGGATATCGCGCGCTTAGCGGCACCTTTGGCGAAGAACGGCTACGGCCAATATTTGTTGAACTTGATTAAGGATGAATCATGTCTGTGTTAGTAACGGGAGGGGCTGGATATATTGGCTCCCATACCTGTGTTGAGCTGCTGGGTGCTGGCCATCAGGTGGTTGTGCTAGACAACTTTTCGAACAGCCATCCAGAATCCATTGTGCGAGTCCAAAAAATCGCTGGAAAGTCGGTCACTTTGGTGGAGGGTGATATTCGTGATGAAGCTCAAGTCGCTAAAACGATCCGCGAGCATAACTGCACCTCGGTGATCCATTTTGCGGGGCTCAAGGCTGTAGGCGAATCGGTAGAGCAACCGCTGCGCTACTACGACAATAATGTGCAGGGAACGCTCTGCCTATTGCGTGCTATGGGGAGTTGCGGCGTAAAAACCTTGGTATTTAGCTCTTCAGCCACCGTGTATGGAGAGCCTCAACAGCTCCCGCTGGTGGAAAGCCACCCGCTGTCGGCAACCAACCCCTACGGCCGCTCTAAGCTCATGATCGAAGAAATTCTCCGCGATCTATTCCGTGCGGAACCAGATTGGAGAATTGGCATTTTGCGTTACTTTAACCCTGTTGGAGCGCATAAAAGCGGCACAATCGGCGAAGATCCGCAGGGCATCCCGAACAATTTAATGCCTTATGTGGCGCAGGTGGCGATTGGTAGACGCGAGCGCCTGAGCGTATGGGGCAGTGATTACCCGACACCGGACGGTACTGGGGTGCGCGACTATATCCATGTGGTCGATCTCGCCTTGGGCCACGTAAAGGCACTCGACAAGCTCAAGGCACCAAGCTGTTTCGAGGTGAATCTTGGCACGGGGGTTGGGTACAGCGTGTTGGATGTCGTGAGGGCATTTGAACGTGCTTCAGGCCGGAAAGTGGCTTATCAACTTTGCGAGCGGCGCCCAGGAGATGTGGCCTCTTGTTACGCAGATCCACATTTTGCGGCCTCGTTTTTGGGATGGAAGGCGGAGCGGGATATTAACGCAATGTGTGAAGATGCTTGGCGTTGGCAGGAACAGAACCCGCAAGGATATGTCTGATTGCCAAGCTTTGTGGCGCGCCGAGTTCAATGAGGTGAGTATGCGTATCCGACAAAGCGCCGAATAAAACTTTCAGAATACAGGCCAGTGTGAAGGACACAGAATCATGAATGTTGTGGAAAGTGGGTTGCCTGAAGTATTGATCTTGGAGCCGCGCGTTTTTGGCGATTCGCGGGGGTTCTTTTATGAAAGTTATAACGCTGCCCGCTTTCGTGAGCTGACTGGTTTGACGGTCGATTTTGTCCAAGATAACCACAGCCGCTCGGGGCGTGGGGTGTTGCGTGGCCTTCACTATCAGGTGCAGCAGCCGCAGGGGAAATTGGTGCGTGTCGTGCGTGGCAGCGTATGGGATGTTGCCGTAGATGTGCGCCGCAGTTCGCCGAGTTTCGGGCGCTGGGTGGGGGTCGAATTATCCGAGGAAAACCAGAAAGAAATGTGGATTCCGCCCGGCTTTGCGCACGGTTTTGTCGTTTTGAGTGAGAGTGCGGATTTTCTGTATAAAACGACGGATTATTACGCGCCGCAGCATGAGCGTTGCATCGTTTGGGATGACCGCGATCTTGGTGTGAACTGGATGTACGAGGGCGATCCGATTCTTTCAGAAAAAGATAAAGCAGGGGCTTCTTTGAAAGAGGCTGAATTGCCAGATTGATTGAGTCGTCTGAAGAAATTATCGGTGAATAAAAAACGCGCCGACTCCAGTTTTCTGTGAGTCGGCGCGTTTTTTGGGCGTTAGCCTACGATTTTCTTGTATTTCAAACGTTTGGGTTGCAGGGCTTCTTCGCCGTATTTCTTCTTCTTATAGGCGGCGTATTCGGTGAAGTTGCCTTCAAAGAATTCCACGCCTTCTTCACCTTCGAAGTCGATGATGTGGGTGGCGATCCGGTCGAGGAACCAGCGATCGTGCGAGATTACCATCGCACAGCCAGCATAAGCGAGCAGCGCTTCTTCAAGGGCGCGCAAGGTTTCAATATCAAGATCGTTGGTAGGCTCGTCAAGCAGGAGGAGGTTGCCGCCTTTCTTGAGCAGTTTGGCTAAATGCAAACGGTTGCGTTCGCCGCCTGAGAGTTCGCCCACTCGCTTTTGCTGGTCGCTGCCCTTAAAGTTGAAGCGGCCAATATAAGCGCGGGAGGGCATTTCAAAGGAACCGACCTTCATGATGTCCAGCCCTTCGGAGACTTCTTCCCAGACGGTTTTATTGCCATCCAGCGCATCGCGGGATTGATCAACGTAGGAGAGGTCGACGGTGTTTCCGATCAAAATTTCACCGCTGTCAGGTTTGTGTTCGCCGGTGATCAGGCGAAATAGCGTGGTTTTACCCGCACCGTTCGGCCCTACAATGCCGACGATTGCGCCTTTCGGCACCACAAAAGACAGATTGTCGTACAGCACGCGGTCGCCAAACGTCTTGGTTACGTCCTTGAACTCAACGACCTGATCCCCTAGGCGTTGGCCGACGGGGATGTACAGCTCCATAGTTTCATTGCGTTTAATGAAGTCCGAGCTATTGAGTTCTTCAAAGCGGTTGAGGCGGGCTTTGCTCTTGGCCTGGCGGCCTTTCGGATTCTGCCGCACCCACTCCAGCTCGGCTTTGATGGCGCGTTGACGTGAGGCTTCTTTGTTCTGTTCTTGAGCGAGGCGAGCATCTTTTTGTTCGAGCCAACTGGAATAGTTGCCTTTCCAAGGGATGCCGTGGCCACGGTCGAGTTCCAGAATCCATTCGGCTACGTTGTCGAGAAAGTAACGATCGTGGGTAATGGCAACAACGGTGCCGGGGAAGTCGTGGAGGAAGCGTTCTAGCCACGCGACGGAGTCTGCGTCGAGGTGGTTGGTGGGTTCGTCGAGTAGCAGCATGTCGGGATTGGACAGCAGCAAGCGGCAGAGAGCAACGCGGCGGCGTTCCCCGCCGGAAAGTTTGCTAACGTCGGCATCCCACGGCGGCAGGCGCAGGGCGTCGGCGGCGATTTCGAGGGTGCGGTCGATGTCCCAGCCGTTGCAGGCGTCGATCTTGTTTTGCAGCTCGGCTTGTTCTTCGAGAAGTTTGTTCATGTCGTCGTCGGACATTTCTTCGCCGAACTTCATGCTGATTTCGTCAAAGCGATTGAGAACGTCTTTGACTTCGCGCACGCCGTCTTCGACGTTACCGCGCACGTCTTTGGATGCATCGAGCTGCGGTTCTTGGGGCAGATAGCCGATTTTGATTCCGGCTTGTGGGCGGGCTTCACCTTGGAATTCTTGATCAACGCCCGCCATGATGCGCAAAAGGGTGGATTTGCCCGCACCGTTCAGACCTAGAAGACCGATTTTTGCGCCGGGAAAAAAGGATAGGGAGATATCTTTAAGGATTTCGCGCTTCGGGGGAACAACTTTGCTCACCCGATTCATGGTGTAAATGTATTGTGCCATGTTATCTCTTTGAAATTATTTTATAGATGGTGTTTCAGGGAGGGGTGCCTGATTGTCCGAGAAAGTGGCGAGACTGTCCAGCGGCTTACGGCTTATCTGGCATCCTTAGGCACTGATCATGATAAAGCTTAGGCACTGATCGTGATAAAGCGGGCGGCGTCAAAGCGGGCGTTCCACGAGTGACGATCAATAAAGTGAGTGGTTTCGTGGGGCGTACCAATAAACTCAAGCGCTGCAGCCGCCTTGCTAGAGATGTCGCCTGCGCCTTTGGACACAAATACGCCGGGTGCATCTTTTCTCAAACTCATTTCGCCAAAATCCGAGGAGATTACGGGAAGGTTCAAGGCGCGATATTCGTAGTATTTGATGGGGTCTACCGAGGCAGTCAAGCTGTTTTTTTGGAACGGAATCAGCCCTACGCTAAATTCCTGCATGGCTTTCAGGGCAGACTGATGGTTGCATGCGGGCAGAATTTCGATATTGCCGGCCAGCTTATAAGGAGCAGGCGCATACACCGGCCCGATTAGGCGCAGAGTATCATTCGGACGTGCTTTGGCTAAGGCGTTCACCCAATCCCAGTCGAACCATGAGGCGATGGTGCCAACATAGCCGAAAATATGCTTAGGAGAGAGTGGCTTTGTTGTGGAAGGTTCGGGCAATACTTGGCCATCTAAGCCATTGCGAACGAGTTGAATATCGTCGCGTAGATTGCCCCAGCGATTTTTAAGAGCTGTGCTAGAGGCCCAAAGAGTGCTTACCGAACGCACGATGCGGCGCTCACGGCTAGCCATGGCGAAGCGTGAAATTCCGCCGTAAAATGCGGGAAAATCATCCATCGCATCGTAAAGCGAGCCTTGCCAGTGGGGCTGTTCGAGAAGCGAGATTGCGAGCAGTGATGGCTTGCCGATGGCAAGGAAGCTGGGGGCAGTTTGGGCGAACTTTTGGATTTCTGCGCTTACCCGCTGCCATGCGAAGCGATTAATCCAGTATGAAAATGGCAGCGGCTCGATCGGTAGGCCGCCTGGCTTCAAAAGGGTGAGCCAGTCTGGAGTTTGGGGGGTGGCGGGTGCAGTAGAATGCATTTTTCTGCGCCGCAGATCGCTCAATATCGGCAAGCGGGTTGGGTAGGGGTCTACCCAGAGCACACGCCCCTGCGTGCGGGCGTGAAACCATTCGACAAATTTGTGTGGGCGTTGCGCAAAGCTTTCCCAAGGAACCGGAGACAGGTAAACCAGTTGCATTAGCTGAAGTGCTCTTTTAAGGCTCGGGTGATACGTTCGGCCGCCTGTCCGTCGCCGTAGGGAGAGACTCCGCGTGCCATGGCTTTGTAGGCAGCTTCATCGTCCAGTAGTTGTTGTGCTTCGCGCAGAATGGCGTCGTAATTTGGGCCGACTAATTTTACCACGCCGCAATCTACTGCTTCTGGGCGCTCCGTCTCATCTCGAAGCACAAGCACCGGTTTTCCGAGCGCCGGCGCTTCTTCTTGCACGCCGCCAGAGTCGGTGAGGATGATATAGGCGCGCTTCATTGCTGCAATGAATGGCGCGTAGTCCAAGGGTTCGCAGAGCGTGAAGTTGGGAAGATGGGATAAAAATGAGTAGGCCACATCCTTCACGTTTGGGTTTGGATGGACTGGATAGAGAAATTGGACGTCTGGATTGCTTTCAGCCAGTTTGCAAAGCGCACGGCAGACGTTACGGAAGGGTTCGCCGAAATTTTCCCGACGGTGTGAGGTGACCAATACAAGACGGCGCTCGGAATCAAGGGGGATACCTAGCTCTAGGTCTTGCGCGGCAGTCATCATCAATGCATCAATGACGGTGTTTCCTGTAACCTTGATTTTGTCGTCCGGAATTCCATCTTTGAGCAGGTTCTGGCGGGAGCCTTCGGTGGGCGCGAAATGCCAGAGAGCCAGTTTTCCGGCGATTACGCGGTTGGCTTCTTCTGGAAATGGGTTCTGCATATCCCACGTGCGAAGGCCCGCTTCGACGTGGCCGATCGGAATTTGCAGATAGAAACACGCGAGCGCAACGGTCATTACGGTGGTTGTGTCACCCTGGACCAGCACTGCATCGGGCTTTTCAGCGCGGAGTACGCCATCTAGTTCGAGCAGTAGGCGTGCGGTGAGCTCAGAGAGCGTCTGGTTGGGGCGCATGATGTTCAGGTCGATGTCGGGCTCAATCCCGAAAAAGCGGTTCACTTGATCCAGCATGCCACGATGTTGCGCCGTTGCGAGTACGCGCACGTTGGCCCAAGGCTCTTTTTTGAGTGCCAAGATTACTGGGGCCATTTTGATGGCTTCGGGGCGTGTGCCGATTACGCAGAGTATTTTTTTCAAGCGCTATGTTTCCAGATGTTTGAGCAAGCTTTGCCAGTCGTACATGAACGACTCGGCAGAAAATTGCTGCCTGAGCGTAAGCAGTGCCGCGTGGGAGGCTTCTTGGTGGCGTGCGAGGTGATGAATCCGTTCCGCAAGCGCCTTTGGGTTTCCTTGTGGATACGTAAATTGGGCCTGATAAGGTGCTACCAGTGCTTGATGTGCTTCGATGTCGGATAACACCACGGGCAGGGGAGTGCATATGGCTTCTGCGGCCGAGAGCCCGAACGATTCACCTTGTGAAGGCGATACGAACAGGCCGCCACGATTAGCGACCGCCTGCAGCAGTGCCTGTGCAGAAGGAAATGGTATCGGGGGCAATACCACGGTTGAATCCAGCAGCTTTCGTGCGCTCAGTGCCTGACTGATGTCGATTTCGGTGGTCTGCGGGCCGCACAGCAATAACAGGTATTCATCGCGATGCTGTTTGTTCAGGAGGCAGAACGCATCGAGTAATGCGATGGGGTCTTTTAAGTGGTCCATACGCCCAAAAAATAGAATTGGGCGAGCCCCCCATTCTGGAAGCTGAATCCTCTGGAACTGTGTTGCCGAAGGGAGATCCCAGGGCACAAAGTTACGCAATTCCCGAACGCGCTCGCCAGAAAGCGAAAATTCCCTGCGAATCTGTGCGCTAAAATGCTGGGAAGGGGTAACGATAATTGTCTCGCTCGTGCGGAGCTGGGCGAGATATTTGCGGTTGTTGGTGTAGGCCGTGTGGCATTCTACAATGTATTTTTGCTGTCTCCCTGCTATTTCATCCAAAAATTGCGGGCAGTCGATCAGCGAAACAAGATCGTAGCTTCCGTCCAGTGCGGTTACGGTGCGCGCAACCTCGGTGAGCTGGTAGGCTTTTAGTGCCGCCTGAAAATCTTTAAGGCCACCACCATCACTTAGAAAAAGAAAGTCCACCCGAAGGTCGGGTAGGTGCTCCTTGAACGCCATTACCCGATTAAGGAGGATGCGTTCGCACCCGCCAAACGTGGCCCACGGGTAGACGAAGCACACGCTAGTGTTCATAAAGTGCTCCGATTCCGCGTTGTGATGCGTCAAGCTGGATCAGCGTATCAAAACGAGCTTGCCAGGTGGTACGCGCTAGGAAGGTGTCCACTTCTGCTTGCGTGGTGCTATCGGACATTGCGTTACGGGTCATATCGAGCAGCGTTTCTGGCGTCGCATAGAACGTGCGGGGTACGGTGCTTAAATGTGGTATGCCAGTGACGACGACGGGCAGGCCGAAGTACAGGTACTCATAGATCTTGATTGGATCGACGGCTTCTGCAAGCGCGCTGTGAATAAAAGGAATCAGTCCCACCGACCAGCGGGCCACGTATTCATGGAGCTTTGCGGGAAGTACTTTGCCGAGCAGGTGGACATTACTGAAATGCTTTGCCTTTTCATCCACCCAATCCGGTTGCCCATAACCGATGATTTCGAAGGTGGTATCTGGCAGCGAGGAAGCGAGCTGAAAAACGGATTTCCAGTCGAACCATGCATCGGTCAGATGGCCAAAATAGCCAATCACTGCGGCCTCACAAGCGTTCGAGGTAGCTGCGCAGGAGCCGGCTTCTTGAGTGCTTTTTTGTGCGGGCGCTGGCTTGCGCGCGATGTTGCGATGCTCAAGGCCCAGAACGTCGGCGGTGTAGCCATTGCCGATCACATGGATGTCGCGACGGAGGGCCGCAAATTTTTGTGCAAGGGCTGGCGAAACTGCGGTCACGATGTCGGCTTCTAAAATCAGGCGACGTTCTAGCGCCTTCTCGTACCAAGGCGCCTGGCCTACTCGCTGGAATTCTTCCCATTCGTCCATGATGTCGTAGTAGACCGTTACGGCTTGGCGCCTTAGCGTGCTGATTACATCGAGAAACGCCTGCGAGGGAAGGGTGATCAGGTAGTGAGCACGTCTGCCGGAAAATTCCAGTTGGTTCAACTGGGCAAAAAATTCGTACATCGGAATCTGAAAGATATTGCTTGCGACCTCGCCGCGCCCTTTCGTGAGCACTTCTGAGGGCGACCATTGCCAGGCAATGTAAAGCACCAGGTAGCCATTATTTGCGTAGTGCTTGGCCGCGTTGATCGGGCGCTGGTTCACTAGGTCATCAAACTCGAACGCGCAGGGGACGATTGCGATCTGTTTAGATTTATGGGTGCGGTGTATCCATTCAGGCTGCGCCGTAAGTGCTTGCCGCGCAACGTTGGCGCTCTGCTCAGGCTTGTATTGGGCTGTGCTAGCGACGTTTTTCAAGTGTTGCGCAACGTAGTTGTGCCGGTAGCCGTTCAGCCGTGATCGCAGCCATGCCGGCAGCTTCCAGTAGAGCGCTTTTAGCAGTTGATATTGCTGTGCGCGCAGTAGCGTAAGGGGCGGTGTGGTGCCGGACAGTGTAAGCTTTGCTAACCGTAACGGTGTCGTTATTCGCCAAGAGGTGGAAGCATGTAGCGCGTCGATTTGTGACAGGCATTTTGCTAACCGCTGGTCTCGTTCAACTAGCTGCTGGTCTCGTTCTGCTAGCTGCTGCTGGAGCTGCTGGATTTCGGCGGTTTGTTGCTCTTGGAGACGTTTTTGGCACGAGATCAGAGTTTTAATTTGTTGTTCCTGATGCCCAAGCTGCTGATCAAGCTGGCGTAGGCACGTTTCCATATCGCTGGAACGTGCAACGGCGTTGTCAGTGATGAGCTTTTGCCTAAAGATAAGATAGGCAGCGGATCGTGCGGGGTCGTGGGCTTGCGGCGAAGCCAGCAGGCTTCCAAGCAAATCAATCACTGCGGCGGAATGCAGCCAAGGTGTTGTGTCGGTGATGGTGTGGCTTGCGAGTAGTGCATGGAACCTTGCCATGAGGCTGGGTTTGGTTTTGGGAATCGTGGTGAGCTTTTTTTCAAAGCGCTTTACAACGTCGGCCTGATCGAACTGGCGCTTGGCAAGTAGGTAGATGGCTTTGGTGTCCAGTTGCGCAACGTTGGCGAGTGCCTGCTCAAACTGCGTTTGCCTGAGCGTTGGTAAGCCTCGTCCAGAAAAATTTGTGTTCGCCGCTTGAGAAAGAAACGACTCGTCCAGCAGCCCTTTAACTCCATCGTAGCCGACCAACATTACCGGTTTGTGGTGGGCGATGCCTTCCAGTACAACGCGTCCCATGCCGGCGATGCCTGTATGTGCATTTATATCTTCGGTGATGCGGCTTTTGGCACCTGCAAAGTACACAGTGCTGCTAGAAGGAAGCCTGCCTGCCTGCGCTTCTTGTTGCACCCATTCTTGCAATGAGGCGGCTGCGGGCCCATCGCCCACCACGGTGATGTTAGCGATCCCAGCTGTTGCGGCTTTTTGGATGAACTCTCGGAGGCCAGGTGCTTTTTGGGCGTCTAGGCGGGAAATAAGCAACCAGCGCGACGCAGCTTGCGAACATGGATCAGAGGTGGAAGGTGACCGAGTGCTTCTAGGTGATGCCTCATCTATCAGTTCATCCCCAAACGCGACGGCGTTGGGTAGGTAAACGAGCGTATTGGGCGCAGCACAGGGTGAGGCCAGTGCCATGAGTTCGGGTGAAACCACGGTGGTGAGTCCGCAGTTTGGCAGCACTACGTTGCGTAGTAAAAACTCGTAGAAGGGCCCGTAACCTGAAAAGGAGCTGGGGCCGTGCAGTGTGAGCGCATAAGCGATGCCTTCCTGCTCGGCGGCCATAATGGCGGGAATAATGCAGGAAAAAGGGTGGATATGCAGGTGACTGATGGCATGCTCGCGGACAATTTCACGCAGGCTCTGAGCCGCATCCAAGAGTCCGGTTGTGTCGGCTTCCGGTTGAAGCGAAAGGCCGGTATGAACGCTGGCCAAACCACTTGGCAGCATGTTGTGGTTGCAATGCTGCCCAGTTGCAAGATGCACTTCCCAGCCTGCGGCCATTAACGCGGTGGCCTCAGTGCGGATGTGGGTTTCCAGTCCGCCGGTGACGAATTGTTCGACGACGATCAGTAGAGATTTTTTCATGGTTGGTCGGGCACCCAAGCATCACGAGTCTCGTGTCCTGCGTTTGAAGCTTGCGCAGCACGGCTTGAAATATGAGTCGTAATGGCGGCATCCAGCATTGCAATACCGCTTGCTTTGGTTCGCGGTTGGTACACCTTAATAACGATTACGTCCGTTTTTCGGTCGAGATAACTCATGTCGCCGTGGGAAATCGCTTCCGCAATGGCTAGCGTCACGAAATACGTGCCTTCACACAGATTTAGCCGAAGATCAAAGTCGAATTGTACCTGATCGTTTATGGTAAGCCCTGTAACGTTTTGTTCGGAATAGAGCGTACTTGTGCCAAAGACGCTGACGCCTTCTAGGGTGCGGATGAGGATCCCAGCCTGTAACTCGCGCACCTCGCCCAAGATGCTCACGGTGTAGCTGATTTGTGTATGATCGCCGGTGCGATATTGTTCACAAGGCTGGCCTGTGGTGTCGAGTACCTGCCAATGGCTAATGACGGCGCGCGCGCCTTCTGGAGGTGCAGTATTGATGTGTGTTGAACTTTGGCTGGGCGCGTTTTGCGACGCTGCGTGCGCTGTGCTGGTGCTTGTCGGCGCTCCCTGCGGGGCTGTTTTTGCGATGTAGCGAAGGTAGGTGCTCTCGTCAGAATAAAGCAGCGCGTGGTATTGATCGACAATTTCTTTGGCAGGGCCGATGCCGTGAACTGCGCCTTTATGGAGAAGCACGCCGCGTTGACAGAATTTTTCTACAGTGGCGGTGGAGTGGGTCACGAGAAGGATCGAGCAGCCTCCTTCTCGCAAGCGCTCGATATGGTCGAAGCATTTGCGCTGAAATTTCTCGTCGCCCACAGAGAGTGCTTCATCGACAATCAGAACTTGGGGGGACACGCACGCCTGCACCGCGAATGCAAGCCGTACTGCCATACCGCTGGAATAGGTTTTGATGGGTTGGTCTAGATGCTCACCAATATCAGCAAATGCTGCAATTTCATCGAAGCGAGCCTCCATCTCGGCGCGTGAAAGCCCAAGGATCGAACCGTTGAGGTAGATGTTCTCTCGCCCAGTAAAATCAGGATTGAAGCCGGAACCCAATTCTAATAAAGCGGCCATGACGCCTTGCGTGCTGACTTCGCCTGCTGTTGGTGAAAGTGTGCCTGCAATGATCTGTAGCAGCGTGCTTTTTCCGCTGCCATTGCGCCCCAGAATCCCAATGGTTTCGCCTTTCTGAACTGTAAAGGAAATATCACGTAGTGCCCAAAATTCCCGGTAATACTTTCGCTTGCCAAACGAGAGGAATTGAAGCAGCCGGTCCCTGGGTTGGGCGTAGATTTCGTAGCGCTTCGAAACGCCGTTGACGGCGATCGCAATTTCAGAGGACATCAGCAAACCCCTTTCTTGTCTTTTGAAACCACGCAAAGCCAAGCCAAGCAATACCAGCAGCGAGCAGGGTGTAGATCGCTAGCATGTAAAAGTCGGGGGGGTGGCCCCAGTAGAGCACGTCGCGGGTTTGCTCTACGAGCGGTGTGATCGGATTGAGGTAAAGCCAGTGTCGGAATTCTTCCGGCAGAGCGGTGATTGGGTAGAAAATTGGAGCCATAAACATGAGCACGGTAATAATCGTGCCGATAAACTGCGAAACGTCGCGCAAAAAGACCCCTAGCGACGCAAGAATCCAGCTTAAGCCCATGATGAACAGCAGAAACGGCAGGATGACTAGGGGTAGAAAAAGTGCGGTGATGTGCGGTAGACCGAAAAAGACAGCGTAGGCGAGCAGCCAGACCCCTAGGCTAATCAGCAGATGGAATGACGCAGATAGCAGTGCGATTGCAGGAAGGATTTCCAGGGGGAAGACTACTTTTTTTACATAGTTGGGATTTGAAAGAATGAGCCCCGGGGCGCGGCTGATGCACTCAGAAAAAAGGTTGAACATCATCAAGCCAGCAAAGAGCACCAAAGCAAACTCGGTCTTGGAGTCGCTCTGTACGTTCCATCGCGCCTTGAATACCACGCTAAACACAAATGTGTAGACGATCAGCATGAAAAGCGGGTTAAAAAACGACCAAAGCAGGCCGAGCGCAGAGCCGCGATAGCGCCCAAGGACTTCGCGCTTGGCTGATGCCTTGATGAGCTCTCGGTTACGCCAAAGGCTGGCTACGATTTCTTGGGGGGCGGCGGAATAGTTGCGCATTAGCACTCCCTTGGTTTGCAAAAAAAAGCATGTAAAGCCATAGGTCGGTTCGTCAATCCCTGAACGGAGGGTGCCATCGCTGCCCCGTGATTCTTAAGTAACTTGTGCGTGGTAGTCTCAGCCTTGCGGCTTAATCGTGACTTAACTTAGCTGAACTGGTTTCAGGCAAGAGAGAAAAAGGAAGGGCGGGGAGAGGGCGCATTAGGCTCGCCGCCGGCGACTATCGCCACCCTGCCGTTGGCTGAAAACGGGCGCGATTATAGCGTCAGGCGGTTGCTTCCGACAACTTTCACTGGTGGAATATTGGTCGCTGGCAATGGAGGCCCGAGAAACCGCGGCCTGCAGAAGAAAGAGCGTTGGATCCTCAATACAGGAATCGCTAGTGGTTCAGCAGTCGCGTCTCGCTAGTAAGAATCCACCCCCGCTTTTCGATGGCCGCTTTCACCGATGTGCTTTTGCTGCGCTGTGGTGTGCGTACGGGGCAGCACCTCACCCCAAGCGCGCCCTTCCAGAAACCGGCTCATCCACTTGTTATGGACGAAATAGCGATAGCTAAGCATGCACAAGGCCGTAGTGATAATCACGTTCAGGGTGAATTTGATGTAGGGAGAGAGATCGAAGCCGTTCAGCAGAATGAATACGCCCATGACGAGCGGCAGGTGGACGAGATAAACCCAATAGGATGATTTGGAGATGTAAAAACTCATTGGGCTGGCCTTGCTCCCCCAGCGCAGATAGGCCGCGAAAAACAAAAAGCACAGCGAGAACATCGCGGAACCGAGTGCGGCGGTTTCCAGGAAGCTTATTGTTTCCAAATCGCGATCGTGGAAGGAGATGGACGCAGCTCCTGAACCCGCCAGCACGATGACCATTAGCAGCAACCACCATACTTTTTGCGGAAGTTCGTGGAGTGTATGTTTTTTCAGGTAAATCCACTGCCCGCAAATAAAAAACAGAAGAAAGTAGAAGAACTGGCGGATTTGGAGCGTGAAATCTAGCATCGGCTCCATCACGAAAGGGGCAAGCATTTGTGTCAATCCACCCAATAGCCCGCCAAACAGCAGTGCACCTGCGGTAAAGGGGATTTTTGCGAGCCAATGAAACGATAGGCGCGTAAATGTAAGCAGGCGGTGCACGGCTAAAATCAACACATAGTAAAACGATAGATAATAGAGAAACCACAGGTGATGTGGCTGAAACCATGCGCCATCCGCCATGATGTTCGCATCCACGCCTAGGTTTTCAATGGCCCACCAAGTGGCGGCGGAGGAGAGAGCGATGGTGATCGGTAAAAATAGCAAAAATGGCGGCACGATGCGGCTCAGGCGGTCCTTCGCCGTGGGCAGGCTGCCCTTGCGCTCTAGAAGCATCTGAAAAAAGAATCCGGAAACAATAAAAAAGACGGGCATGCGAAATAGCCCAATCAGGCCCACCAGCGTGCCAATTGCGGGGGCTTCTTGGCTGTCCCGAAAAACCCAAATCGGCCCGACGTCACCTGTGCCATAGCAAAGGCCCGCATGTAGCACGATCCCGAGTAGCATCATGTGCCCGCGTAGAGCATCCAATGCGTGTAAGCGGTGGTTTTGTGTTGTCATTGTTGTTATTCCGCTGTTCTGTGAGCTCGATGTGCGAGTGATTCAGCGCCGACTTAGCGTCATTTTACTGGAGCATACAGGCATTGTTTGTTGCTTGGGTTGAATATGCAAGTACGATCGTCTCACTTTTACAATAACGATACCGTGCTTACAAGATGTACGGCAAGAAATGTGATCTAGGTCTGACTTTTGGGTCATGCAACTTTGGCGAAAATAATGATTTAGCGCAAAAAAACTCCCTGAATTCCCCCAGAGGGTGATTGCGAAGCGACTTTCATGGGAATAATCTAAATGAGATGGATACTCATTTGCACCTTTGGCTAACGAAACGGAGAATTACATGCGTCTGGCATTGACAGCGGCGGCACTGGCATTACTTACCCTGTCCGGATGGGCTCAAGCTCTCGAGTACCCGATTGGCACCCCCGAACAGCGTTTTGGTATGGAAATCGCGGCGGTGTATTTACAGCCGATCCGCATGGAGCCGGAAGGCATGATGAAGCCAGCCGACCAGAGTGATGTGCACATGGAAGCGGATATCCGCGCCTTGGACATAAACCCCAACGGCTTTGCGGAAGGCGAGTGGATTCCTTATCTCAAAGTCGCGTTCGAGGTTAGCAAGAAGGGCAGCAACGACAAGGTAAGCGGCGAGTTTATGCCAATGGTGGCGAGCGATGGGCCACACTATGGCGATAACGTCAAGCTGTTTGGACCGGGCGAGTACCACGTCAAATACACCATTTATTCACCCATGGATCATGAGGGTGGGCATCACTTTGGCCGCCACACCGACCGTTTGACGGGCGTGCGCCCGTGGTTCAAACCGTTCTCCGTGGAGTGGGATTTCATCTACTCCGGTATTGGTAAGAAAGGAGGCTACTAAACATGGCTAGCACGCAATATGGATGGGCGGCGCTGGCGGGCGGATTATTGCTAATGGCAGGATCGCCGGTAGTTGCTGCAACGCCTTCGGAGGGGGAGGTGAACACCCTCAAAGCGCAGGTGCAGGAAATGTCCAAACGCATCGAACAGCTGGAGCGATCCCAGTCGGATGTCGAAAAAGCATTGGAGGACCCGTATATTTCGGATAGCGAGCCGGAGGTGGCGGCACGTTTGAAGGCGGTGGAATCGCAAGCCAACCGGCAGAAAAAGGCGGCTGGATTGGGAGATAGCCTAGAAGGAATCACCGTGGGGGCTGGCCTCACGACCGTTATGCAAAGCGTATCGGGCGGTGAAGCGGATCGGGATGGCGAGCTGAACTACCGTGCGGATGTTGAAGTTACGGTGCCGATGGAATCGCTCGGCAATGGCTCCACCGCCGAATTGTACGGTCAGTTCCGTATCGGTCAGGGTGAGGGGCTTGGCACCTTGGGGACGGCGTTTTCGTCCACGAACGCCACCACCTTCCAACGGCCGGATACTGAAGCTTCGGATTCCACCGTGTTGCTGGCGCAAGCGTGGTATGGAGTAAAGCTGCCGTTGCCGCTGGGTGGCAAGCCCGATGCATCGAAGCACCGGCTGGAGTTTAACTTCGGTAAAATGGACCCGTTTGCGTTTTTCGATGGCAACGAAATTGCGGATGATGAAACCACTCGCTACATGAACCAAGCCTTTGTCCATAATCCGCTATTGGATGTGGGTGGAGATGTGGGTGTGGATGAGTTTGGTTTCACCCCAGGGTTGCGGCTTGCCTACGTGAACGAGCGGGCTGCGCCGGAATCGTGGGGGGTGTCGATGGGGGTGTTTGGTTCGGGAGATGGCGCGAGCTATTCCGATTCACTGCAATCGCCGTTTGTCATCCTGCAGCTTGAAACGGAAATGCGTTTGTTTCAGGGATCGGTGGGGCATTACCGGATTTATGGCTGGGAGAATGGCCGGGGTACTGACCTAAACGACGAATTTGCGCGCCATGCGGGGGTGGGCGTATCACTAGATCAGCAAGTGCATGATTATACTCGCGTATTTGCACGCTTGGGCCAACAGCTAAAAGGGGATGTACGCTTTGATCAGGCGGTGACGGCTGGCGTCGAGTTTGGCGGTAGCTACTGGAACCGTGGAGCGGATGCGCTTGGTTTTGCGGCTGGTGCGATGAAGGTGTCTGACGAGTTTGCAGATTTGTCGGAAACCTTGGACGTAGATGCCGATGGCGAAGCAGATTACGGCTATGCAGCGTCTGGCAGCGAGCAGGTGTTTGAGCTGTATTATCGCTATACCTTCAACAAGCAGTTTGCGCTCACGCCGTCCGTGCAGCATATCCGCCAGCCGGGTGGGGATGCAGATGCGAACGGGTTTACTGCGGCTGGTGTTCGCGTACAATTCGACTACTGAGTGGGCTTACGCTTGCGCAGTAGACTGTGGATCAATGGCCAGCCCCGACGCGATGATTTTGCGCTGGGGTTCGCTGTTTTGTCATTGAAGTGATGGGAGTTTTCAGAAGATGCGTATTCGGATGCTGGCCCTGTTGTCCTGTTTGATGGTGGGTGGACATGCGTATGCGGACGATGGCGTGGTCGAGCGCGAATTGCGCATCAAAGATGGGCGCTTTTATCCCGAAGTCGTAACGGTACCGGCGGGCAAACGTATCCGCTTGGTGGTAATCAATGAAGGGCCTGGCCCCGAAGAATTCGAAAGCACCCAGCTGCGTAAGGAAACGGTGCTGGCGGAAGGCGTCAAGCGTAACGTCATCATTGCGCCGCTAAAACCAGGTGAGTATCCGTTTTTTGGCGAATTCCACATGGATACGGCGAATGGCATCCTGAAGGCGGAATAATCCGCACGGCTGAAGTACATGCAAAATACATCGCTCCCCGCAAAAGCTATGATCCCGGTAAAAGACATTTCTAGCCCTTATCCGCCGGAGAGCGTCGCCCGCAAGTGGTTGCGCATTCTGGGAAATGGTATGGCGCGACACCGGCGCATCATTCTGGGTGTGCAGTGGATGGTGGTAGTCGTGTATGCCTTCCTTGTGGTGGCGCCTGCATTTTTGCCGCTGCCCGATGAGGATGTGCATCTCTGGAATGATTTGACCCGCTTTGCCCAATTTGCCTTCTGGGGGATTTGGTGGCCATTCGTGATGCTATCCATGATGCTCATGGGGCGGGTGTGGTGCGGGGTGTTTTGCCCAGAGGGTGCGCTATCGGAGTACGCAAGCCGCAGAGGCTTGGGGCTGACGATTCCGCGCTGGTTGCGCTGGGGCGGGTGGCCGTTTGTGTCGTTCGCGCTGACTACGCTGATTGGGCAACTCACCAGTATTTATGAATATCCCAAGCCGGTGCTGCTGATTTTGGGCGGTTCGACGATTGCTGCGGTCGTAATCGGTTTTCTGTATGGGCGTGGCGTTCGCGTCTGGTGCCGTTATCTTTGCCCTGCCAACGGGGTATTTGCCCTGCTTGCGCGTGTGGCTCCCGTGCATTTCGCTGTCAGTGAGGCGGCATGGAATCGCGCTCAGCGTGAGCCTGCGGTGGATTGCCCGCCGTTGCTGGACGTCAAGCATCAGGCGGGTTCCGGTGCTTGCCATTCCTGCGGCCGTTGCAGTGGCCATCGTGATGCAGTCACTCTGGAGCCGCGCTCCTTTACCGAAGGTGTAGTGTCGCTGAAAAGCGGCAAGGGCATGAACTGGGAGTCGATCACACTGCTTTTTGGTGTTTTGGGCGTGGCGACCGGTGCATTTCAATGGAGTGCCAGCCCGTACTACGTCAAGCTTAATATGTGGCTGGCCAGCCTTACGATCAAGCTGGATGCTACTTGGTTGTTCAATGCCGATGCGCCATGGTGGGTGCTGACTCATTATCCAGAAGTCAATGATGCGTTCAGCTGGCTGGATGGCATTTCCATAACGCTATACATCATGGCCACGGCGCTGTTCATGGGGCTTGGGCAGTCGCTGTTTCTGGTGGTGGCGCAACGGATCGCCGGTGGCGCGGTTGCGTTCTGGCGGCTGGCGCTGGCGCTTACGCCGATGGGTGGAATTTCGGTGTTTCTGGGGCTTTCCATGCTGACGCTGAACCAATTGCGGCAGGATGGCATCGTATTGCACGGGGTTGCCGACGCGCGCATTGCGTTGTTGTCGCTGGCGGTATTGTGGAGCCTGTGGATTGCTTGGCAGACGTTCGATCGGCATAACGTCAGTATCACGCGGCGAGTCTTCGCGTTGCCGTGGGTTGTGGCTGCGCTGGCTCTGCCCGCTGGAAGTTGGGCGCTGTTGTTTTTTGTCTGGTAGCAGGTTGGGTTGGTCTTAGGTTGGGTTAATCATAGAAGCGGAGAGCGAAAATGCTCGGGCAAGTAGTATTCATTGTTTGGCGCGAGAGCATAGAAGCGTTGCTGGTTGTCGGCATCCTGTTCGCATGGCTTGGCAAAAATCCCCAGTTTGCAGAAGGCCGGAAATACCTGTGGCTGGGGGTGGCCGGTGGCGTTCTTGCCGCACTGTCGCTCGGCGCGGTATTGCTGTGGTTTTCAGATTGGCTGGAAGGCGAGCGCGAGGATTATTTCCAGATCGGTATGATGCTGGTGGCGGCCGCGCTGATTGTGCAGATGGTGTTCTGGATGCGCAAGCATGGCCGCACCCTAAAGCGAGAACTGGAGCAGGGGCTTGGCCGCCACGCGGAATCTGCGCGCTGGTGGGGAATGGCGCTGTTGGTGATGATCGCGATTACCCGTGAGGGCAGCGAAACGGTGGTGTTTCTGTATGGAATGGGCCTTGGGCAGGCGGGCTTGCAGTGGTGGTATTTCGTTGCTGCTGCTGCGCTTGGGTTTGCCTTGGCGCTGGGCACATTCCAGTTGTTGCAGTTGGGTGGGAAGGTGTTTTCTTGGCAGCACTTTTTCCGATTCACCGAATTCCTGCTGCTGTTGCTGGCAAGTGCAATGATCGTCAACAGCGTGGAGAGGATGATTGGCCTGGGTTGGCTGCCGGCGCTGGTGGATCCGCTGTGGGATTCTTCGATGATTCTGGATGATGCGACGCGCGTAGGTGGAATTGTTGCGGCACTGACGGGCTATCGCTCACATCCGGCGTTGATGCTGCTGTTGCTGCTGGCAGGGTATTGGGCGTTTATTGCGGCCGGCGTCTATCGGCTGGGGCGGGCGAAGGCCGCTTAATGGCGGGCAACCACAAGGGTTGCCCTTGCGGGGTGGGTTCAGAAACCGAACCTTGCGCCAATGCCGAACAAGGTAGCAAGCCCTAAAAGTGCGAAGATTGCTGCGGCGAGCGAATGCACCAGCTTCATGGGGATCCTGCTCGCGAGTTTGTCGCCTACAAACACGGCGGGGACGTCGGCAATCAGCATTCCAAGCGTTGTTCCGATCACCACCAGTAAGGGAGCGGCGTAGTGTGCGGCCATTGCCACGGTTGCGATTTGCGTTTTATCGCCCATTTCAGCAAGAAAGAAAGTGATGAGCGTTGCGCCGAATACGCCGAATTTTGTGGCGATATTGGTTTCATCTTCTTCGATTTTGTCGGGGATCATCGTCCAAATCGCCATCCCGATAAAAGAGAGGCCCAAAACCCAACGCAACACTTCGGGGCTGATGGCAGTGGTAATCCATGCGCCAAGTGCACCGGCGAGGCCGTGGTTGACGATGGTTGCGGCGAGAATGCCAAGAATGATCGGCACCGGCTTTTTGAAGCGTGCCGCGAGGATGAAGGCGAGTAGCTGTGTTTTGTCGCCAATTTCTGCGAGCGTGATGACACCGGTGGAGACGAGAAGGGCTTCCATAACGATTCTCAGGCTGGATTAGACACAATTGACCACGACGCATCCCCAGCCTTAATACGGAGGCGTTGTGGTCAAAGGTCTTGCCAAGCGTGTGAACCGCTTACGCCATGGCCTGTGGGCCAAGTGTGTTGACGTAAGCATCTTCAGTGCGAAGATCGGCTACTCCCCAATGACCAGCGAAGTATATCAGCGGAATTCCTTTCGGTGAACCGTGTTGGCACGAACATTTGCGGTAAGTGGCGCTCAATTCAGTAAATACGCCAAAACTTCTGCCATTAGAGCGTTTAGCGCCTGATAACTTGCCGCCGGAGCGTTCAATAGTTCCGCTTCGCTCTGAATGAAGCGCGATGGAACCAGCTCGTGGCGGCAATTTTCGATCAAGTCTAAAGCACTTTCTGGGGTGGTTTCGAGGTGAAACTGCAAGCCAATGATGCGCCTACCGATCTGGAATGCTTGGTTTTCACAAACGGCGCTGCTTGCCAGCCGAAGAGCATTGGGCGGAAGGTGAAAGGTCTCGCCATGCCAGTGAAATACGCGCACTTCTTTGGGAAACTGGAAGAGGTCTTCGCTTTGGGTGCTATTGAGGATTGGCCACCAGCCAATTTCCTTCTCTTTCCCTTGAAAAACACTGCCGCCGAGCGCCTTGGCAATCGTCTGTGCGCCAAGGCAAATGCCGAGCATGGGCTTTCCGGTGGCTGCGAAGCGGCGGACAAAGTCCTGCTCATCCTGAAGCCAAGGGTATTGTTCGGTGTCGTTTACGCTCATCGGCCCCCCCATGATCACCAATGCGTCTACGTCTTCCAAGCGGGGAAGGGCGCACCCTGAAAAAAGTGGGCAGTAGTGCAGGCTGTGATTTTTTTCGAGGTGCTGGGCGATAAAGCCGGCGCCTTCGAAGGCGACGTGCTGGAAAATGTGAATGCGCATAGGAGAGCCGGTAGTTGGGGGATGAGTGTTGGTTTGACACGCTCAATGATACCGCGGTTCCGGTATGAGATTGTGATAAGTGGCTGTGGTAGAGCGTTATTTGGCACACCGCTGCTGCCTTTGCCGGCGCCGTTTTAATCCAGACGGTGGAATCGGACTGCTCGCCAGTGGCGTGACAGGTTCGTGTTGTTGGAGGCTAGGTTGTCACGCATAATGCCAGCGGCTAGATGATACAAAACCGCCTTGCGATGGATAAATATAAAACCAATCACCGCCTTTTGGTCGCACGCCTAGGATAATTGGTGACCTAGCCCACGCGTGTTGAGAGCCTGAACCACGCTAGGCGCGAGCGGCTGCGCTTACGCGTGGACGGCTCGAGCGGCCACCGCGCTCCCAAGGGAGGGATATAAAAAAATGAACAACGTATTTGACTTCCGTGATCAGCTCGTCAGCGAGTACAGCTCATTTTCACGCAGTTTTTCCCGAATAGCTGCACCGGACATCAGGGATGAAGTCGAGCGGCAATACGCCGATGGGCGCTATTGGCCGGAGCCTCTCGTCCAAATCAACCCCAACTACCAGCGTAAGGGGACGGTACAGCAGTTGGTCGCGGAAGGCGTTTTGCACGGCGCTTGTGCAGACATCTTCCAGGTGGGGAAAACAGAGGGGCACCCTCAGCCGCTGCACCTTTACGCACATCAGGTGGAAGTGCTGGACAAGGAGCGAAGAAAGCAGAGCTATGTGGTTACTACAGGCACCGGTTCCGGTAAATCGTTGTCTTTCTTCATTCCCATCATTGACCGAATCTTGAAGGCAAAAGATCAAGAACAAACTGCACGAACTCGCGCCATCGTCATTTATCCGATGAATGCTCTGGCAAACAGCCAGCTCGAAGAACTCGACAAATTTCTTTATGGCTACCCGGCGGAGCAACAACCTTTCACGGTAGCACGGTATACCGGGCAAGAGTCAAAGGCTGAGCGTGACAGGATCGCAGACAACCCGCCCGACATCCTGCTCACCAACTTTATGATGCTAGAGCTGATTCTCACGCGTTTTGATGAGGTGGATCGCCGCGTAGTAAACCATTGCCACGGTCTGGAGTTTTTGGTTCTCGACGAGCTACACACCTACCGTGGCCGTCAAGGTGCGGATGTCGCGTTGCTGGTGCGTCGTTTGCGCGAGCGCCTGCAGGCCAACGAACTTGTTTGCATTGGGACGTCAGCCACCATGTCGAGCACGGGAAGCTTGGCTGATCGAAAGAAAACCGTCGCTGAGGTGTCCAGCAAGCTTTTTGGCGCAAGTATCACTGAGCAAGACATTATTGGCGAAACTCTAGAGCGTGTGACCGGCCCGCTGAAAGAGGTCGCCGCCGTACAAGCTCAGCTGGCGGGTGCCGTCGCGCGGACTCAATTCGTATGGGCAGATTTTGATGCGTTTCGAGTTGACCCGCTCTCAATCTGGGTTGAGCTGAACCTTGGTATTGAACTGCCTGACCTCAGCCTTGAACCAGGCGAGCCGCCACGCCGTGCAAAGCCTATGACCATCCAAGCGGCCAGCGAAAAACTGGCCAAAGACGCAGGATGTGAAGTTAATACCGCACGACAGGCTCTGCAGCGGTTTCTGGTGGCAGCACATGAAATCAGGACGCCACAAGGGCGGCCGCCCTTTGCCTTTAAGTTGCACCAATTTATTAGTGGCCCCGGCAAGGTGCTCGCCACGCTTGAAGCGCAAGGACGCCGTCATATCACGCTGGATGCGCAGCGTTTTGCTCCGGGTCGCCAAGATGAAGGTGTTCAGCTCTATCCAGTGCACTTTTGCCGCGACTGTGGGCAAGAATATTTGCCGGTTTGGCAATCAAAGCAAACGCCCGCAACCTACACCCCGCGAGAAATTGATGACATTACCGCAGATGGCAACGAAGAGGTCTATTACGGCTTTCTATGCCCTGCAACCTCAAATATTCCCTATCGCGGAGACATTGAAGACTTGCCAGAAACGTGGCTGGATCTCAGTCGGGCACAACCCAAAATTAAACCGAACTATAAAAAGGCCGTACCCTATAGCGTCAGCGTAGATGCACAAGGCCGCGAAAGGCATGGTGAACCATTCTGGTACATCCCCGGAAAATTCCGCTTTTGCCTGAGTTGCGGTCAGTTGCATGAGGCACACGGCAAAGACATTAACCGCTTGGCCAGCCTTTCAGGAGAAGGCCGATCTTCAGCTACCACGATTTTGACGCTGAGCGCACTGCGCCAACTTTTTAACAATACGGAACCGGCCAGCGGTCAACCCGACCCGCGCAAATTACTTGGCTTTACCGACAACCGCCAAGATGCTGCGCTACAGGCTGGGCACTTTAACGACTTCGTTTTTTTGCTGACATTGCGAGCGGGGCTCATTGGCGCTTTGCAAAACAATGACGGGGAGTTGAGCGAAGAACAGTTACCCGATGCTGTGTTCAAGGCGCTCGGCTTTGATCGGCTGGATGAAGCCACCTTGGTCGAATACCTGCGCACCCCCAAACTCATGGGGCTGGCACGGCAAGAAGCGCAGCGCACCTTGCGCTATATCATTGGTTACCGCCTGTTGCGTGACCTGCGCCGAGGTTGGCGATTCAACAACCCGAACCTAGATCAACTGGGCTTGCTGACAATTAATTACCGCAGCCTGGATGAGTTTTGTGCCGACACCACTGCATTCAGCAAAAATAGCACCTTAGCGAAATTGAACGAAGCGAATCGGGAAAAGTTATGCCGGCTTATTTTTGACTCAATGCGCCGAGGACTTTGCCTTGAAACGCGCTATCTCGACCCTGTAGAACAAGACAAGGCGCGAACTATCGCATTTCAGCGCTTGAATGAGCGCTGGGCGATTGCGCCTGACGAGCAGCTAGAAACGGCCAAATATCTAATTCTGAGCAAGCGGCCTGAATACAAAGGCAAGCCTAGAACCGATCTTGTTACAGGTGGCCCGCGCTCAAGGTTGCTGCGCGAGATTAAAACGGCCCCCTTTTGGAAAGAAACCGCTTTTGCCGGACAGGTTGCAAGCTGGAAAGACCCAGAATGGGTGGATTTGGTTGAGGCACTTTTACAAGCCGCATCATTCTATGGCTATGTTCAGAAGCATTCGATTGACCAACAATTAGTGGGCTGGCGGCTGAATGCGGCTGCCTTGGATTGGTGTTTGCCAGACGCTACGCTTGCGGACGACGATCCGCGCGCCAATCAGTTCTTCCGTGCGCTCTATGTGAATATCGCCGACCTGTTGCGCAAGCCAAGCCATCCACTCTTTGATTTTGAGGCGCAGGAACACACCGCCCAAGTTGATGCGGGAAGGCGTCAGCTGCTGGAACAGCGCTTCCGTTACACCGACAAAGATAGAAAGGACTGGGCCGAAAACCCCTCGCACGAAGCCCCGTTGGAGCGTCTGCCCGTCATGTTCTGCTCGCCCACCATGGAGTTGGGTGTCGACATATCTGCGCTCAATACTGTGTACCTGCGCAACGTTCCGCCTACACCTGCCAATTACGCACAGCGCAGCGGTCGAGCGGGGCGCTCGGGCCAGCAAGCCTTGGTAATTACCTATTGTGCTTCGCTTAGCCCGCACGATCAGTGGTTTTTCCATCACGCCAACGAAATGGTGCATGGCATTGTGCGTGCGCCAACCCTAGATTTGGCTAACCGCGATCTGGTGGAAAGCCATCTGCAAGCGGTCTGGCTGGCTAATGCTCATATCGCGCTCGATGTCAGCATTGCCCCCATGCTGGATCTTGACCAGCCAAATAAGCCGTTAATCAAGTCCTACCAAGATGCGCTGCATGATCCAGCGGTTACTCAGCGCGCCCAAGACAGTGCAGCACGTGTCATCGCTCAGCTCCAAGAGGAACTGGCTGGCAGTGATTGGTTCAAGCCTGACTATGTCCAAAAGGTGATTGAACGGGCGCCCCAAGCGTTCTCAGACGCGCTCGAACGTTGGCGTGTCTTATTCGATGCCACGCGTACGCAGATGAACATGGCTGATCAGCTCGTCAAAAGCCATACCGCATCGCACGCTGAACGCCAGAATGCGCAGCGTCGTTACGGCGATGCAGCTCGGCAATATGCTGTGCTACTGAAAACGGGCAATAGTCAAAATAACGACTTTTACACCTATCGCTATCTGGCCAGCCAGGGCTTTTTGCCGGGCTATAACTTTCCGCGTTTACCGCTCATGGCTTGGATTCCCGCACGTGGCGGGGCCACAGCCAACGGAAAAGACGACGAGGGCAGCATGGTCAGCCGCCCGCGTTTTTTGGCGCTTTCTGAATTTGGCCCGCGCAGCCTGATCTACCACCAAGGCCGTACGTATCGCGTGGTGCGTGCCAAGCTTAATGTCGGCAATGCAGATCATATTTCTGGCAACAGCCAGCTTGCTACCATCTCCTCGCTGGTTTGCAGTCAGTGCGGTTATGGCCATATGGGTGAAAAAAGTCTTACGGATGAGCCCAGTGGTGCACAACCTTTGGTTAATTGCTGCGAGAACTGCGATGCGCTTTTAACCGAGCGCGACTGGGTGCGTGAGCTCTATCGCGTTGAAACGGTAGAAACAGTTGCAGTAGAGCGTATTTCCATCAACGACGAAGACCGACAGCGCCAAGGGTTTGAGCTGCAAACCACTTACCGCTTCTTGCCAGGCCCAGACGGCGTCATCCAGCAGCGCAAAGCTGAGGTCAAGCAGGGCAATGAGGTTTTGGCCGAGTTGACCTACGCCCCCGCCGCGCGTTTGTGGCGCATCAACCGTGGCTGGCGTAGGCGTAAAGACAAAGAGCAGCTTGGCTTTTACATCAACCCCATCACAGGCACTTGGAGCAAGCAGGATGCCCCAGATGCAGGTGATGATAACGGCCAAGACGATACACTCATGGACAAAGTGCCTAACCAGCGCATCGTTCCCTTCGTCGAGGATCACCGCAACCTGCTTATCCTAGCGCCAGTGCATGCTTTATCACTTGAAGCCATGGCAACCTTGCAAGCAGCTCTCAAGCGCGGTATCGAGATAACCTTCCAGATTGAAGAGTCAGAGCTGGTTGCCGAGCCGTTGCCCAAGGTAGACGAGCGCCGTGCTCTGATGTTTTACGAAGCAGCAGAAGGGGGTGCCGGTGTGCTTACCCGCATTGCGAGTGACCCCGCCAGTTTGGCGCAGGTTGCTAGCAACGCACTCAAGCTGCTGCACCACAACGCTCCGCAAGGTTCTTGGAAGCTGGAAGACTTGGCTGCATTAGAACAAACCAACGCGCTGGGTAATCGAATTTGTGAAGCAGGTTGCTATCAATGCCTGCTGTCTTACTTTAACCAGCCCGATCATGAAAACATCAACCGTCGCAATGTCGATGCGCTCAAGGTGCTGGTGGCTCTGGCCAATGCAGAAGTGAAACCGAAGCAAGTATCACCACCGCCAAGGCAGGAGGATAGGCAGCAGGATGATCGACTAAAGCAATGGCTTGATGCGGTAGCAAAAGCAGGCCTGCGCCAACCCGATGCCACGCAAGTGCTTGTTAATCAAGGCGCGGCAACGGCTGCTGGCCAATACAAATCGGCCCGCGCCTTAGTATTTCTGGATGCGATCGACGCCGAGACAGCGACCCTGCTGACTGACAAAGGCTGGCAAGTCCTGTGTTTTTCCGATCCATCGCAATGGCAAGCGCAGTTCGCAGCCCATGCCGATGTGTTCGGCTCAAGAGAAGAATAAAGAGTTGAGAATAAACAATGACCCCGCTTGAACATGACTTTCTCCCCGGCAACCTGGTTCGCGCTCGTGGGCGCGAGTGGGTAGTGCAAAGTGAATCCCAGCGCGACTGGCTACGCCTGCGTCCGTTGGGTGGTGCAGATGATGATAGCATTGCACTGATTCCTGAGCTGGAGCTGGAACCGGTTGAGCCTGCGACCTTTCCTTGGCCACAGCCCGAACGGCTGGGCAACCACGCCGCCGCACTGCTGCTGCGAGACGCGCTGCGCCTCAAATTGCGAGCGGGCGGCGGGCCATTCCGTTCGTTTGGCAATATCGCCGTGGAACCACGGGGCTACCAGTTGGTGCCCTTGTTGATGGCATTGCGCCTGACCACGGTGCGCCTCTTGATCGCCGATGATGTCGGTATCGGTAAAACCATCGAAGCTGGGTTGATTGTCCGCGAATTGATGGATCGTGGCGAGATTGCTCGCCTCGCCGTGCTGTGTCCTCCCCACTTGGTTGAGCAATGGCAAAGCGAGCTGGAGACCCGTTTTAACTTGCAGGCGGTGGCGCTGACCTCGGCGTCGGCTGCGCGTATCGAACGCGATATTCCCCATGGCGTCACCCTGTTCGACCACTACCCTGTTGTGGTGGTAAGCCTTGATTACATCAAAAGCGAACGCCACCGCGAGCACTTTCTGGCGATTGCACCAGAATGCGTGATTGTGGATGAAGCCCATACCTGCGCCAGCAGTGGTGCGGGCAAGCAACTGCGCTTCGAGCTGTTGCAGCGGTTGGTAAAGGACGACGAGCGCCACCTGATCCTGCTCACCGCTACCCCGCACTCGGGTGATGAAGCCGCGTTTTATAACCTGCTGTCCTTGCTCGACCCGCGCTTTGCCGCCCTGCAAAACAGAACCTCCGCCAGCGACCCACTGCGCCAAGAACTCGCACGGCATTTCGTCCAGCGTCGTCGCAAAGACATTGCCGAATGGCAGGCAGAAACCGGCGATGGTCGGGGCTTTCCGCGCCGCATGAAAACTGAAGTGACTTACCAATTAAGTGGCGATTGGGGGGCTTTTTTCGATTCGGTACAAAGCTATTGCCGCGAATTAGCGGAAGCCATCGAACGCGAAGACGAAGGTCGTGGTCGCCTGATCTGGTACGCCACGCTCGCCTTGTTGCGTTGCGTCGCATCCTCACCCGCCGCAGCCGTCAAAGCGCTCACCACGCGGCTGGAGGGCAGTCTTGAAGCAGATGATCTGCTTACCGACGGGCGCCTGCACGACGGTGAACCCGATGACCTAGACAGCAACGACCTAGAGCCCCCAGCCCAACTAGAAGAGGCTAGCCGCCTGCAAAGCCTGATCCAAGAGGCTGAGCGCCTTTCCGGCAAAGCGGGTGATCCCAAATTAGCGGCTCTGATCCAGCATATCGGGACACTGGTGAAAGACGGCTACCACCCAGTGGTGTTCTGTCGCTACATCGCCACGGCGCACTATGTAGCTGATCACCTACGCAAAGCCCTTCCCAAAGCCACCATTGAATCCATCACTGGCGAATATACCCCAGAAGAGCGGCGTGAGCGCGTTGAAGCTATGGAAGAGGGCGACACGCGCATTTTGGTGGCCACCGATTGCCTGTCTGAGGGCATTAACCTACAACACCTGTTTACCGCCGTAATACATTATGACCTAGCCTGGAACCCCACCCGTCACGAGCAGCGCGAAGGCCGTGTTGACCGCTTTGGCCAGCAGGCAGCAGAGGTGCGCTGCACCATGCTTTACGGCCAAGACAACCCTGTCGATGGTTTTGTGCTGAACGTGATTTTGCGCAAAGGCGAAGCCATCCAGAAAGAGCTGGGCGTACTCGTGCCCATGCCCGAAGACGAAGCCCGCATCAATCAAGCGCTGGTGAAAGCCGCCCTGATGAAACGTGGCGATACGCGCTCCCCCATTCAAACCAGTTTTGATTTCGGTGAAGCGGAACACATCCTCGCGCCACTGCAAGCCCAATGGCAAGACGCGCTGGAGAGCGCCCGTGCCAACCGCACCGTATTTGCCCAACGCCGTATTCGCCCAGATGAAGTGCTGCCAGAATGGCAAAAACAACAAGAAGCACTGGGCACTCAGGCCGAAGTGCAGCGTTTTGTGCAAAGCGCCTGCGTTCGCCTCAATGCGCCATTGGAGCCTACCCGCAAGCAGAATTTCCGTTTCCTGCCGCAGCATTTGCCCGAAGCGCTGCGCCTGCGGCTGGCCGATGAAGGCATCAGCAAACCGCTACAGCTGAATTTCAACGAACTGCATCGCAGTCACCCATTGGTTAGCACATTGGCAGAACATCTGCTCGAAACCAGCCTGTCTGGCGAGCAGGCAATCGCCGCCCGCTGCGCCGCCACCCTCACCGACGCCGTCGAAGTGGTCACCACTATTTACCTGCTGCGCCTGCGCCATCAACTGGGCTATGTACGCCGCCGCCAGCCTTTCCAGATGATGGCCGAAGAAACTGTCGCACTGGCCGTCGTTGGGCGCAGCCATCCGCAATGGTTGCAGGATGATACCGTCGCAAAACTGCTGGAATGCACACCCAGCGGCAACCTGCCGCTTGACCTGATGCAGCGTGAAATTCATACCGCACTGGATTTTCTGAAAAATCACCAGATACAACTACAAACGCTCGCCGAACAACGCGCCCAAACCCTACTGGCCGACCACCAGCGCGTGCGCCAAGCCGCCCGTGACGTGGGGCAATACAGCGTGAGCGCTTGCCTGCCTGTGGATGTAATGGGCGTGTATGTACTTTTGCCGGATAGCCTCTGATGACAAATCCCCTTGTGCTAGCGGAAAGCGAAGCCGTCGAACTTAAAAAATCTCTTGCCGAACTGCTGCGCCGCATTCACTTGGTTGAAGCTTGGGGGCGAGGCGTACCGCTGATACTGGAAAATGCGCCCGATGCCAGCTTCATCGAAATTGGCGGCCTGTTCATCACCCGCTTTATGCGGCCATCGGCACTGGATGCTATGACAGAGGTCGGTGCGAAGGCGGGCATAGAAACTGGCAGAGAAACTAGTAGAGAAAATCCAGAAACTAGTATAGAAAGCCCAGAAACTAGCAGAGAAACGGACACAGACGTCGTATCACCAGATACGCTGGCTGGGCTTTCAACCGCACGAAAAATCTTGCTCCACCTGCAATTAGAGCCGGCCAGCACCGCCAAAGACCTTGCCCAAAGAGTCGGCATCACGGAAAAGGGCGTTCGCTACCACATAGAGCAGTTGAAGAAGCAGGGCAAGTTGCGACACGTTGGCCCCACCAAAGGCGGCTACTGGGAAGTGATCGGCGAGGACAAGCAATAACATGAAAAAACTCCGCAAAACCCAAGCCGCGCTGAACCTGCCCACCCTCACGCTAGAAGGCGGCTTGTTCCTGCCGGATCAACTGGAAAAGGCCGCACTCGGCAGCGCCCAGTGGCAAACTGAAGCCGACTACGGCACCCCAAAGGGCCTCAAGCTCAAAGACGACTACAGCCGCGCCTTCCAAATTGCCTGCGCGCAGTGGAAGCAGTTTGCTGCCCAGCTTGAACGCGTCGATGTCGATGCCGCTGCACTCACCCAGAATTTCGTGCAAGAACTGCTGCGCGATGCCTTTGGCTACGCTACTGTGCAAAGCTGCCCCGGTATTCAGCTGGGCGAGCGCTGCTATCCAGTGAACCTGCTAGCAGGCAACACACCTGTGGTGGTGGCACCCCACACAATCGCCCTACATGAACCTGATGCACAGTTTGCCATCGCAGGCTCAGGTACCCGCAAAAAATCCGCCTTCATGCTGATGCAAGAGCTGCTCAACGCCAGTGCTGATCACCTCTGGGGCATCGCCTGCAATGGCAAGACTCTGCGCCTCTTGCGTGATGCCGCCACGCTGACCCGCCCGAGCTTTGTGGAAATTGATCTAGCCGATTTACTCGGCGGCCAGCGCTATGCCGAGTTCGCCAACGTCTGGCGCCTGCTGCACGCCAGCCGCGCCGCTGGCAAGCCAGAAGAATGCATTTGGGAAAAATGGCGTGCCGCAGGCCAAGAAGAGGGCACCCGCGTGCGCGACGGCCTGCGCTTGGGCGTCACCGATGCCTTGCTGATTCTGGGTGAAGGCTTTCTCCAGCACCCCGCCAACGACGCATTGCGCGCACAACTGCACAACGGCGCACTGAGCAAAGACGCCTACTTTCAACAACTGCTGCGGCTTATCTATCGCCTGATCTTTGTCTTCAGCGTGGAAGAGCGCGGCTTGCTACACCCCCGTTCACAAGGGCAGGGCGATAGCAAAGAAGCCCAAGCCGCCCGCCGCGCCTATGCTGAAGGTTATGCGCTTGGCCGCCTGCGCGATCTGTGTTTAAAGCGCCGCGCCCGCAACCGCTATGACGACCACTGGCAAGCCCTACGCATTGTTTTCAAAGGCTTGAGCCAGGGTGAGCCGCGCTTGGCCCTGCCTGCCTTGGGCGGCCTCTTTGCACAAAGCCAGTGCCCAGCATTGGACGCCGCCAGCCTAAGCAACGCCCACCTTTTGGCTGCCATGCAACAACTGCGCTGGGCATCCCACAAGGGTGTATTGGCCCCCGTGGACTACCGCAACATGGGCGCAGAAGAGCTAGGCAGCGTCTATGAGAGCCTGCTGGAACTGGTGCCCGAGATCGACCTGCCCGCACGCAAGTTTGGCTTTGTCGGCCTCACCAGCGAGGGCAGCACGGCGGGCAACGCCCGTAAATTAAGCGGCAGCTACTACACGCCCGACTCACTGGTGCAAGAGCTGATCAAATCCGCGCTTGACCCCGTGATCGAACAGCGCCTTGCCGCCCAGCCTGAATCGCCCGTCGAGGCGCTGCTGGCCATACGCGTGATTGACCCCGCCTGCGGCAGCGGCCACTTCCTGCTGGCCGCCGCGCGCCGTCTGGCGGAAAAGCTCGCGCAATTACGCGCAGCCAGTAGCGAAAATGGCGAACAAAGCGAACAAGACTTCCGCCACGCCCTGCGTGAAGTCATCGCCACCTGCATTTTTGGCGTAGACCGCAACCCCATGGCCGTTGAGCTGGCGCGCACCGCACTCTGGCTAGAAGGCTTTGAAGAAGGCCGCCCGTTGGGTTTTCTCGACCACCACCTGCAAGTAGGCGATGCGCTGCTGGGCCTCACCGACCTCAAAACACTGGAACTGGGCATTGCCAAAGACGCTTTCAAAGCCCTTTCAGGCGACGATAAAGAGGTGTGCAAGCAGCTTGGCAAAGCCAACACCGCCGCGCTCAAAGACCTAGAGAAAAAACGCAATAACCCACAATTTAGCTTCAAGCTACACGATGAAACCCAGCTGACCGAACTGCAACGCTTGGAAGCTCTGCCTGAAAACACCACTCAACAAATTGCCGCCAAAGAAGTCGCCTATCGTGCCTTTTTAGAGCAAGCCAACACCAGCCGTCTGGCGCTGGCGGCCGATTTACTGCTCGGTGCCTACCTGCTGCCCAAAACCACAGCCACCCAAGCCCACATCTCCACGAGCGCCACGCTTTACCTCACCTTGCTGGGTGATACCCTGCCAGCCGCGCAGCAAGGCGCGCTCAGCGCCGCCCAAGCCGCCTGCCGTGAGGCGCGCGTGCTGCACTGGCCGCTGGCCTTTGCCCAAGTATTTGCCAGCGGCGGTTTTGACTGCGTTCTGGGCAACCCGCCTTGGGAAATGCTGCAGTTAGATCCACAGGAGTTTTTTGCAACGCGGCAGCCAGAAGTTGCAAATGCTAAACATATGGCGGCGCGAGACAAGATGATTGCTGAGCTTGCGGAGACGAACCCAAGGCTCCATGCGGAATATTGGCAGGCAGTTAGGCGCACGGAAGCAGCGCAAAACTTCATTCATGCCAGTGGCCGGTTTCCAACGTCTGGGTTTGGCCGGCTTAATCTGGCATATCTGTTTACTGAGCTTTTTCTGGATTTGCGAGGCCGTGAAGGGCGCTCAGGCTTGATCGTGCCCACCGGCATAGCCACAGACTCATTTTCTCAGCACTTATTTAACCGGATTGCCAATGGCAATTTGATTAGTCTTTACGACATCGAAAACCGCGACAAGCTGTTTGCCGCTGTGGATAGCCGTATGAAGTTCTGCCTGCTCACGCTGGGCGCGGCAGCGGCGGCGCAGTTCGTCTGCTTTGCCACACGCGTGGAGCAACTCGCCGACCCGCGCCGCCGCTTTAGCCTCACGCCAGACGATTTTGGTTTGCTGAATCCCAACACGCGCACTTGCCCAGTATTTCGCAGCAATGCAGATGCAGAACTCACCAAGAAGATTTATCGCCACACGCCTGTTTTGTGGCAAGAGCGCACAGAGGAGGGTGAAGAGAAAAACCCTTGGCAGCTTCAGTTCATGCTTATGTTCATGATGAATACCGATAGCTATCGTTTCAAAGACGCCCCCACCACCGAAGCACTGCCGCTCTACGAAGCCAAAATGATTCACCAGTTCGACCACCGCTGGGCCACCTACACCACCAACCGCGCCCTGAGCGAAGTCGAAGGGAGCCGCGATGCCACGCTGCCTGAAAAAGCCGACCCAGATTTCACTGCCACCCCGCGCTACTGGGTAAGCAAGGCAGATGTGGAACAGCGCCTGCACAGCAAAGGCTGGCAACGCGGCTGGCTTATGGGCTGGCGGGATATTTGCCGAGCTACCGACGAGCGCACCGTGATTGCCAGCGTGGTGCCGAGGGTGGGAACTGGCGATACCTTGCTGCTGATGTTCCCGAATCCCGAGCATGGTGCGAAGATCGCTTGCCTTCTGGCTGACCAATGTTCGCTAGTTCACGACTATGTGGCTAGGCAGAAAATTGGTGGCACTCATCTTAAATATCACATGAAAAAGCAGATCGTGAATCTGCCCCCCGACCACTACACCGAAGCCGACCTCGCCTTCATCGTCCCGCGCGTACTGGAGCTGACCTACACCGCCCACGACCTCAAACCCTGGGCACAAGACCTAGGCTTTGACGGCAATCCCTTCCCCTGGGAAGAAACCCGCCGCGCCACCTTGCGCGCCGAACTCGACGCCTACTACGCCAAGCTTTACGGCCTCAGCCGCGATGAACTGCGCTATATCCTCGACCCCGCCGACATCATGGGCGAAGATTACCCCTCAGAAACCTTCCGCGTGCTCAAAAACAAAGAACAAAAAGAACACGGCGAGTATCGTACGCAAAGGTTGGTGCTGGAGGCGTGGGACGCTTTAGAAGCCGGGATACTGACATGAGTTATCAGCCGCCTTACACCATCACGCCAGCAATAGTGAGTCTGATTGTCGAGATCATCGGTCGCTATACCTTGCTGGCCGAGCAGCGCCTGACTCCGCATCTGCGCCGAGCAAGCCGCATCCGCACCATTCAAGCCTCGCTAGCGATCGAGAACAACACGCTCTCTGTTGAACAGGTGACCGCTGTTATCGAAGGCAAGCATGTCTTGGGGCACCCCCGTGAGATTCAGGAAGTTCGCAATGCCTTTGCCGCTTACGAGGCGATGGCGGGTTGGGATATCAGCGCCGAAAAAGACCTGCTGGCCGCTCATGATTTGCTGATGCGCGGACTGGTGGATGAAACTGGCTGCTATCGTTCAGGTGGTGTCGGTATCTTCCGTGGTGAACAGCTGGTACATATGGCACCTCCTGCTAATCGTGTCCCTAAATTGATGACAGATTTACTCAAATGGCTGAAAAACACCCAAGAACATCCCTTGGTGGCCAGTTGCATCTTTCATTACGAGTTTGAATTCATTCATCCGTTTGCCGATGGTAACGGGCGAATGGGGCGGTTGTGGCAAACATTGATCCTGCGGCATTGGCGCCCACTGCTGGCTTACCTGCCGGTCGAGACGGTAGTTCACGCACGGCAAGAGGCGTATTACCGTGTGCTGGCGATAGCCGACAAGCAGGCGGATTCCACCCCGTTTATCTTGTTTATGTTAAGCGCGTTGCGCGACGCCTTGGGCGAGGCCGTGGCCACCGGACAGCCAACCGACCAAGCAACCGACCAAGCAACCGATCAAGTAACCGATCAAGTAGGTGCATTGATCCGCGTGATAGGGAATGGCGAGCTGAAAAGCAACGAACTGATGCAGGCCCTAGGTCTTTCGCACCGCGCCACGTTTCGGAACAACTACCTCAATCCGGCGTTGGAAAACAATTGGATCGAACGCACTCAACCCGATGCCCCGCGCAGCCCGACACAACGCTATCGGTTGTCCGGCAAAGCTCAACGCTGGCTGCTTAACCATGTTGGCAAGTAGGAAAGAGCAAACATGAACCTACTACAACGCGCTCTCATCGAAAAAACCGGCAACGACAATGGTTTTGAGCATGTTGTGGCCTCGGATACCGGCGGTGTGACCTTGGCCTCAGCGCGCCATGCCAATCGCGCATTGGTCGGTTTGGAAGGCGGCGTATATCAGGTGCGTTTCCAAACGGCCTCATCGTCCTTGCTGCCGGAATTGCAGCGCAGCTTTCCCGCTTGGTGCACTGTGGATGCGTTTCTGCCCATCACCGAGGCGGATCTAGCCGCATTACTGCGCCGCACGGCCAGCCTTTCGCGGGCACTGCCTAGTCAGGCCGCGAATGATTACCAGCAGGCAGTGGCCGCAGAATTGGCGGTTTTATCACAACAGACCGCAGGTATTACCGGAACCGAAACCGAACGCATGGTTCGCCAACGTGTAGGCCAAGACAAATTTCGCAGTGCCATGCTGGACTACTGGGGCGGCGCCTGCGCCGTGACGGGCGTAGCCATACCGGAGGTGCTGCGTGCCAGCCATGCCAAGCCTTGGGCCGAGTGCGCGACCGACGCCGAGCGCTTGGATGTATTCAACGGCTTTTTGCTCAGCGCCAATTTAGATGCGCTGTTTGACCGATTTTTGATTAGCTTTGACGAGCAAGGGGTGCTAATTACCGCACCCGCACTAGCAGGCATCGACTTGCGTCCTTTAGGGATCGTGCCCGGGATGAAGTTGCGCTGGATGGATGCGCTACACACGCCCTACCTGACGTTTCATCGAGCTCGATTATTCCAGACTCGCTCAGCAAGCGTCTGAAAAGACAGGGAAGAAACAACGATGAGTACGTCGTTTGCCTTCCGACGCCAGTTCAGCTCCCAATGTGTAGGGGCGTTGTGTAGGGGCGTTGTGTAGGGGCGTTACTCGTCGGTGTCGCACCAAACCTGCAGGCTCGACCCGCACAATGCCTTTGACTAAACGTGGTAGCAAACCTTCCTGTCTTGCTCTATCATGAAACATCAAGATGAATCATGATGGAAATGGCCATGACGACTGCTGCACGCAAAAAATTTTCCTCCCAAGCCGCGCCCGATGTGCTGGCGGCGTTACGCCAGATCGCAGAAAGCCAAGGCCGCCAGTTCCAAGCGGTACTCGATGACGCCCTGCGCGACTACATCGACCGGCAGCAAAAAGAGCGCCCCCGCCGCCACGTGATGGCTTCTTTCGCATCCAGTCTGGATGAGTTCGACAGCCTCTACCGCGAACTGGCCAAGTAAACCGTGGCGCACGATTTCCTGACCGTGGCCGATGTGCTCGGCATGCACACGGTGCTAATGCAGCGTTACGGCGGCGCGTCGGGCTTGCGTGATCCGGGAGCGCTGGAGGCGGCCCTGTTCCGCCCGCAGACCGGCTACTACGATGACGTCGTGGCTGAGGCGGCTGCCTTGCTGGAAAGCCTAGCAATCAACCACCCGTTTGTGGACGGAAACAAGCGCATCGCCTTTGCGGCGGCCGACGTGTTCCTTCGCATCAATGGCTGGCGCTTGCAGCGCGCCCCGATGCAGATTTATACGGAGATGATGCAGATGTTCGAGTCGGGCACCTTCGATATCGCCCACCTCGATCCGTGGCTGCGGTCGTTTGCTGTTGCCACAGAGTGATGTCGTGAACCAGAAAACACCCAATCTGCTGACTCAGGCTGCGATGGAAAATGATGGAGCTTCCCGCTGCATGAGCCTAAACCGGTGTCCAGTTTTGCTTGACCGCTACATGGCGCAACGTGATGAGGTAGCAGGGTTTGATGCCTGACCGGTGGCCTTGGTTGACGATGAACCGCCGCGCGTAAGTTGTTAATTTTACAGTGGCACCATCTGCGCCTACCCGCAGGCCAAACAGAGAATAGAGGCGGCTCTGGCCGAGAAAGCGGTTGATTTGGAGTGTTTCGGCAGGTGGCCACCCGCAGCACAGATGGCCAGAACCCCGCGTGACGCGGGGATTCGCGCAAAGAAAAAGGGCCCGGAGAATATCCAAGCACTTCAATATGGTGGTGGAACACGGAACCGAACCCGCGTCCGTTTTCCCCACCCAGATAGTAACGCCTTAGCCTTGAGTGCGTGGATTCGACGATTTGGGCGCGCCCGTGACGACTTTTGGCTGCGTCCCCACGTCATGAAAGCGCCTCTGTGCCCACTGGCTATGGCCGCTTGCCGCAAATTGCGGTTTGTCAGATACTGATTTATACTTCTGACAAAGGAGCCATGACCATGAGCCATCTTGCCGAGAACATCTTGTCTGCCGCCCGGGCCATGCCCGAGGGAGGGCTGTTGTCGCCCAAGGAGTTCCTGCACCTAGGTTCGCGGGCAGCCATCGACAAAACCCTGTCCCGACTGGCTCAGGAGGGGAAGCTGCTGCGCGTGAGCCGTGGTTCCTATGTCGCACCCCATCAGGGCCGGTTTGGTTCCCGCCCGCCGTCCACAGAATCCGTGGTGCAGGCCATCGAGGCCACCAGCGGTGAAACGGTGGTGGCCAATGGCGCAGCCGAAGCCAACGCGCTGGGCCTGACCACGCAGGTTCCGACCCGCGAGGTTTTTCTCACCTCTGGTGCATCCCGCATCCTGCATCTCGGCAGCCGTTGCGTGGAGCTCAAGCACGCTAACCGCTGGCAATTGCTGTTGGGCAAGCGTCCCGCAGGCAAGGTGATCCGTGCGTTGTCATGGTTGGGGCCGGAGGCCGCACCGGCGGCGCTGGAGCAACTGCGCCCCAAACTGCCCGAGTCCGAATGGGAGGCCGTGCGTAGTGCTCGGGCCGCATTGCCTAGCTGGATGGCCAAAGTGGTCAGCGAGGCCCTGCAAAATGAGATTGGGGCACATGGCTGAGTCTTGGTTTTCACTCAGCCGGGAAGATCAAGTCGAAGCTCTGGAGTTTGCTGCCGCTCGCACCGGGCGGCCTGCGCACTTGCTTGAAAAAGACATCTGGGTGGTCTGGGTGCTGTCGGCCATTTACGAATCCGACTTGGCCAGCAAGCTCACTTTCAAGGGCGGCACCTCGTTGTCCAAGGTCTATCGCGTCATCGACCGGTTCTCCGAGGACGTGGATCTCACCTATGACATCCGCGAACTGGCCGCCGACCTGTTGAAGCAAGGCAACCCCATTCCCGATTCTGCCAGCCAGGAGAAAAAGATCAGCAGCGCGGTGCGCCATCGTCTGCCCGACTGGATCGAGGCGACGGTCAGGCCGGTCATCGTGGCGGCACTGACGAAAGCAGGGCTGGACGCGAGCCTGACGCTGGCAGGCAAAGATCGGGACAGACTGACCCTGTCGTATCCAGCTGTCAAAACGGGAACCGGCTATTCAGCGCCGACGATCCAGTTGGAGTTTGGTGCCCGCGCCACGGGCGAGCCGCACCATGTTCAGCCCGTGGCTTGCGACATTGCGCCGGAAATCGACGGCGTCACTTTCCCTGTCGCACAGCCCTTGGTGATGGCGGCAGAGCGCACCTTCTGGGAAAAGGCCACGGCATCGCACGTATATTGCCTGCAGGGACGGCTGCGCGGCGAGCGCTATTCCCGTCACTGGTATGACTTGGCCGCCATCGCAAAAACGCCGCATTTTGCTGCGGCCTGCGCTGATCGGGCGCTGGCCCGTGCCGTTGCAGAACACAAATCGATGTTTTTCGTCGAAAAAGATGCGGCCGACAACAAGATCGATTACTTCGCCGCCACCAGCGGTCAGTTGCAACTCATCCCGACGGGTGAATCGTTGACGGCACTGGAAAACGACTACGCTGCCATGCTGGAAGATGGTTTGCTGGCGCTGAATCAGCCGAGCTTCGCCGACATCATCGAACAGTGTCGCGCCATTCAGGATGAGGCCAATCGGCAGGCCCTCTAAATGGGTGCAAATGGGCGTGTTTGTGGTTTGCCCGCAGAGTGTGATTGGCGTATTGCGCTACGTGAATCATTACTACAACCATGTGCGACTCCATAGCCACAATGGTTACAAAACCCCGGTGACGATGGAGCTTCTCGCTGCATGAACCTAAACCGGTGTCCAGTTTTATTTGACCACCACAGCCGCCGCTACAGGAGTCGCCAAGCACAACCGACCGACCGCAAACCCGTGCCAGCAAAGGGAGTGGCCTCAAGACCGCTCGCGAGACCACCAGAAAAAACAGAGAGCAGAGATGCGTCGGTGAGCGTGAAAGCGCAGGAGTTGGCGGGGGGGGCGCTCGCGAGATCGTCGCCGGAATCCGCGCCAACACTGGGACAACAGGCAAAAAAAAACCAACCGAGAGCGGTTGGTTTTTAGAATCATGGTGGCCAGAGGCAGAATCGAACTGCCGACACGAGGATTTTCAGTCCAATTTTTTGTACTTTACCATGCTTGGTTGTAATTGATACAATCCAGCAAAATCAAGGGCTACAGCGACTTATCCACAGATTTAGCATTGATTGAAATGGACTGTATTTTGCCCGATTTGCCTACAGATTGCCTACAGATTGCCTACAGATTTTGGAGAAGGTATGGCGCAGCAAACAAATCGAATTAGCCTGACCGCTGGCCGTATTGATGCGATGGAGTGCCCGGCCGATAAGGGGCAGGCTTTCCTTTGGGACACACAGGCGCCAGCATTGGCCGTTAGGGTGGTCAAAGGTGGCCGCAAGACGTTTGTCTTTGAGTCACGACTGGACGGTAAAACAGTGCGCGTGACAATAGGGGACGTTAAAGCATGGCGGCTGGGGGACGCTCGCACAGAAGCTAGTCGCCTTAAGATGTTGGTCGATACAGGGATAGACCCCAGAGAGCAGAGGCGCTTGCAGCAGGCCGCGCGCGCAGCGGCCAAGGCGCAACAGGAAGCCGAGGCCGTTACAGTCGCCCAAGTCTGGCAGGCATACATTGCCAAGCGTTCACCGTACTGGGGAGAGCACCACAAGCGCGACCACGAGAATCAAATCAGGGAGCCGGGAACCACCAAGGCAGGCAAGCCCACATCATCCGGCCCGCTGTATTTTTTCGCAAACATGCGGTTGGTGGATCTGACCCCCGAGATTGTCGAGGGCTGGGCCGAACAAGAGGGACTACATCGACCGACCCAAGCTCGGCTAGGGTACAGGCTGTTAAAGGCGTTCCTAAACTGGTGCGCCAACCAAGAGGCATACAAGAGCCTTTTACCAGACAATCCAACAACCCCCGCAGCCCGCCAAGCGCTGGGCAAGGCAAAGCCAAAGCGCGACGTTGTGCTGAAGGAGCAGCTACCGGCATTTTTTAAGGCGGCACAAGGGCTGGCAAGCCCTGTTATTGCCGCATACATCCAGTGCATGCTTTTGACTGGAGCGCGACCGGGCGAATTGTTGGCGCTCAAATGGAGCGACATTAACACCCGCTGGAAAAGTCTCACCATCCGCGACAAGGACGAATCCAAAGGGGGGGAAGACGGCACCCGCACCATACCCCTAACACCCTACGTTCACCACCTGCTAGCCGGGCTACCGCGTAGGAGTGAATGGGTTTTTTCCAGCGACACCCTGAACCAGCCCATTCATTCACCCCGGCACCGTATGGGGGACGTTGCCCGCGTTGCTGGAATTGACGGCTTGAGCTTACACGGCTTGCGCAGGTCGCACGGCAGCTTGTCGGAGTGGCTGGAGTTGCCCGCTGGCGTGGTGGCACAGATTCAAGGACACAAGCCAAGCGCTACCGCTGAAAAACATTACCGCGTTCGACCGCTGGATTTATTGCGAGTACACGCAGACCGTTTTGAGGCGTGGATTCTGGAACAGGCCGGCATCCATTTTGACGCAGAGCAACAGCCCGGCGCGTTGCGCGTAGTGACGCCATAGGACGATTAAGCATGAGCAAAAAAAAGCTATTACTTGCAAAAGATTTTCTAGAATGGCGCGAAGCATTGACCCTATTTAGTGCCTTAATGGAAACAGAGGCCACCCCACAAGATTTAGTGGATTTGGTGCGCAAATATGAAATACCCGCATATTGGCTTATCGGTTCATACGGCCCACCCCCGAAGGTTACTTTCGAAAAAGATACCCCCGAGTTTTTAACCTATGGCGAGTACAGCGGCACCAACGAAATACATTTTGATTTTGATCATGCCTGCGGGAACTATGTAGATGGCGTTGATATAGCGCAGATATTGTTGGCACACTTTAAGCCCGCTGATATTGAATGTTTGGTCGCCAAAATAAACGGCAGCCTTTCCGAAAAACAACAGAATGACTCTATTAAAAATAGTGCATTGTTGCTTATCGGCAGAGCCTTAGAGCTTTATCTAGAGGGCGAAAAAAACCGGAATCAAGAGAGATTTATTGCCGATATTATTGGTGAAAATAAAATATACGGCTTGAGTGAGCGCACAATAAAAAGCTTTTTAAGTAACGCTAATAAAGCACTAACGGAAGCCAGAAAAAAGTAGCCAGCTAGTGCAATTGCACTTTTTCGTAGTGCAGTTGCACTGACTCTTTGAGCAACAAAACCCAATCTAGCCCCGTCAATTACAAACAGGGGGCTAGAACCATGACACAGCACACCAACACATCACCCGCTTTTGTTCCGTTGGAGCAAGAGACCCGCAGCAGCCTACCTACAAGGGAGGCGGCACATCACCTAAACCGCAAAATGCAAACCTTGCATATCTGGGCATGCAAAGAGAACGGCCCTATTCGACCTATCCGCGTAAGTGGCCGTTTGGCGTGGCGCGTTGCTGATATAAAGCGCGTATTGGCTGGAGGGGCGCACGCATGAAATTAGACTGCCCAGTCCCCGCATGGCGACAAGATCTTACCGACATCAATTACCAGCATAGAACGCACGGATGCCGTTACGCCCCACCCACAGCGCGGCAATTGCGAAGAGCAGAGGCGAAACAGCGCAAAAAACAGGCGAAGCTTGCCGCACGGAAAAGAAATAAAGGGGAGGCGCAAGCATGAAAGTGAGAGAGAAGGGGCACGCCCCGACCGCCATCGAAACGATACAGGGCGAAGTACAGCAAGCCGTACAGAGCCATTGTACAGGCTTTGGTGAGGTTACGTATTCGTGCATATCCGCCAGCCAACCAAAAACCCTTACAAAAACCTACAGGCTAGGCGTGGATGGAAAGCTAACTAAGAGTACCGTAGCGAACCTTAGTTCTGGCGTTATAGAAGTTCGAAAAGCGGCGAGTGTTTCAGAGTTTGCACGTCAACTACAGGAGTTAGCCCCTAGCCAAGCGTTAACGTATGGTGTCCCAAAAGACTACGGCCCTTGCGATGGTGCGCCCTACCAGAGCAAGTTACTAAGCATTAAGCGACACGAAGAGCTAGAAAGCCCGTCAGACGCGATCACGCGCACTAACGCTAACTTTAAGTGGCCCGAAGGTGCTGGCGTGTTATTGCTGGACTATGACCCGCAGGAAGGCCAGCAACCGTTGAGCAAGGCGCAATTGCTGGCGCGCTTGAACGAGTTTATTCCGCTCGAACAAACCGCTTATGTGTGGTGGTGCAGTAGCAGTAGCCTGATAACCAATGCCGAAACGCAGGAGCAGTTAACGGGAATAAAAGGGCAGCGCGTTTACATCATGGTAAAAAACGCCAGCGATATTCTTCGCGCAGGTGAGGTACTGTTTAACCGTCTATGGTTGGCAGGGCACGGTTATTACGCCGTAAGCAGAGCTGGTAGCGCCTTGAAGCGAAGCGTTATTGATGCAAGCGTATGGCAGCCTACCCGTCTAGACTTCGCAGCAGGTGCGCATTGCTCACCGCCCTTAAAGCAAGAACGTGGAATACCGGACGCGCACGACGGCGACCTTCTCGACACACTCACCGCATTACCTGACTTGACCCCCCGTGAGAAGGTCGAGCTAAAGACCCGCGAAGATCACGCGCGTAAGGTTGTGCAGGCTGACATTGCCAGCACCCGCCAGCGATATATCGAAGAGAGCGCTCGGGATCTTGTAACGAAAAAGCACGGGAATACGTTAGAAGGAGAGAAGCTCGACAAGGCGCTAGATGAAGCTCGAAACGTCATTGTCAGAGCATGCGACCATCACACATTGGCAGGTGACTTTATCATCACGCTTGCCGACGGTGAGCGAGTGAGCGTGGGTGAGGTCATGGACAGACCCGCCTCGTACCACGACAAGCTAACACTTGACCCGCTAGAACCTGAATATAACGGGCACAAGGTGGTTGGGAAGCTATACCTGATAGGTAGGTACCAGAACCTATACAGCTTCGCGCACGGTGGCCGCAATTTCAGGTTGGTTCAGCAAGTCTCCCGTATTGAGCACAAGCAAGGGGCGGATCATGGAACAACACAAGAAACACTCGAGCGCTTGCGCCGGTTACCTGATGTATTCGATATGGGCACAGAGCTTGTTGAGGTAAGCGACGGCAAAGTGTGCCACCTAAACCAGCATGGCCTTAACTTTTATCTAGGGGGCGCGGTGCAGTATTGGAAATGGAATAAGGCGCCCAGAGGGGGCATGTACGAAGTGAATATAAACCCGCCGCAACAAGTGGTAAACCACTTGTTAGCAATGCAAGAACGCCGCCGCCTTAAACCATTAAAGGCAGTGATTACGGCTCCCGTTATTACTGGGGATGGTAGGGTGCTAGAGAGCCTAGGCTATGATGAAGGAACGCAACTATACCTAGATACGCCGACAGACCCGCTACCCGTATTAGCGACCGTTGACGAACAGGAAGCGTTGAGAGCGCTAAACGTGCTGATGCGTCCCTTTCGGGGCTTTGCGTTTGCCGACAAGCTTGACCGTAGCGTATTGCTTGCCTTGTTGCTCACCGCCGTTGTTCGACCTGTACTGGATACCGCACCCGCTGGCGGCTTGGATGCGCCTGTACAGGGTTCAGGAAAGACCCTGCTTGCCCAATGCATAGGTGCTTTGGCGACAGGCGCTATGCCTTCCGTCTACCCTCACACGGCAGGCGTTGCCGACGAAGAAACCCGTAAGAGACTCACCGCTATATTGACGCGGGGTGAGTTGGTGGTTGTATGGGACAACGTGCTAGGGCATTTTGACAGTGCAGCCGTAGCCTCTTTTCTAACGTCGCCAGAGTACAGCGACCGCATACTAGGCAAAAGCGAAACGGCAAAATTCCCTAACCGCACGCTGTTCCTTTTGACGGGCAACAATCTTGCCTTATCTGGGGATATGCCGCGACGTGTACTGAAGTGCCGCCTTGACGCTCAAACAGACAACCCCGCAGGGCGCAAGTTTGATTTTAGTCCTTTGCGTGAGGTGATAGGAACACGGCAAACGCTGGTACGGGCAGCTCTTACCCTTATTCGTGGGTATCAACAGAGCGATGTGTACAAGGCTGGCGGCGCAGTCCCCAACGAAAGCACTGCTAGTTTTGAGCAATGGGACGCTCTGGTTAGGCAGCCTTGCGCGTGGATTGCCGAACGGTTACCGCGTGACTACCAAGACCCAGCAGGCGCAATAAGAGAAGCGATAGGCAACGACCCCGAAAAGGAAGAGCTGAGCATTGTGCTAGAAGGTATAAAGGCGCGCATGGGCGAGGGGACGTGGGTTTCCGCGCGAGAGCTTTTCACGAAGATCAATGATGCTTTTGATTCTGAGCCTGAGCTACGCGAAACCTTGGAGGGGGCGATGCGTACAAAATTGACGGCGCACGCCTTAGGGCGATGGTTGGGGTACCGTACCGACCGTATCGTAAACGGTTTGCGCCTGCGGAAACGGAAAAGGCGCGACCGTTTAGAGTATTGCGTAGAGGGGAACTTTGAACTCGATGCGGAATTGATGGCTATGTTGGGGTGAGCATTAAGCTGTTTTTAAGCGCGTTGGGGGTGGAAGTGTGGTGATAGTGGCGTCGGTGGCGTTGTTTATACCTAAAGAGGTTTTTATAACTTGGTTTATAAAATCATATATGTATAGGAAATACCACCACCACCACCACTATCACCACACCCCCCAGCACGGCTAACGTAGCGATCACGTCGGACACAATCACGTTCGACGTGATTGCGGTGAGTTACCACTTTATGAGCGATCACCGCATAGGCGACTGTGAACGGGGGTATGGCCAAATTTGGCCATACCCATATCGCGATCACCGCATAGGCGACTGTGAACACTTTCACGTCGAGCACGTTCACGTCACACCGTCGCTATCACGCCGACACAATCACCCAACTAAACAGCCCCAGACCGGCTAAGGGGTATCATCAAAACTGAGCACACCCCTTAATGTGGTAAGTCACCACAATAGAACAGAGCACACCCCGCGTTGTATGTTGTTGTACGCTACATACAACAATACACCCTAGCGCCAAGCGTCAACACCGACACGCCAGCACCGTAGCACCGTCACGTCGAACACAATCACGTCGAACACAATCACGTCGAACACAATCACGTCGAACACAATCACGCCATCACCGACACTGCAAGCCGCCTAGATGCTTAGCGCTATCGCCGTAGCGCCAACACCGTTAAAGCGGCGTGCAGGCCATTCTGGAGGCTCTGAAGGGTATGTGCCGTCACGCCCCCAGCACGGTAAGGACAAGGTAAGGGGGGGGATGCTTTCCCTAACAAACTTTGCTTAGTCGTTTGGCCTCCCCGCGCCCGGTTTAAACTTCCGTCATGGCCCAAAATGACGGATTTAGGGGGTGGTCGTTTTTGATCAGTGCAAGGCTGATTGAAAACATATCCAGCGAGGGGGGTTTCTCCAAATTCACGGACACCCGCCATTGAATCGTCAACACCGCCAGAATCGAATTGCCGACCCACCACAGGCGGCAAACGGCCCACGCATTTATGAATTTTGCCTACAGATTGCCTACAGATTCCCCAAACAAAAAAGCCGCTTCGATCGAAAGCGGCTTAAGTGTCTGATTTATATGGTGGCCAGAGGCAGAATCGAACTGCCGACACGAGGATTTTCAGTCCTCTGCTCTACCGACTGAGCTATCTGGCCGAAAGAGGCGCTATTAAACCTTTAGAGAAACAAGGAGTCAATACCCAAGTTAAGATTTTGGTGGAACAAATCCTTCTGCTTGGTCAAAATTGGCGCCATCGAGGAATTTCTCAAGCTCCCCAGCAAGATAAGCCTGAGTTTCCGCCTGCATCAGGTTTAGGCGCTTCTCATTGATCAAACGGGTTTGATGCTTGAGCCATTCGTTCCATGCTTGCTTAGACACCTGTTCAAAGATCATCTGCCCGCGTGGGCCGGGGTAGGGCGGGCGTGGAAGGCCCTCCAAGTCTTGCTTGTACTTGCGACAAAAAACCTGCCGGCTCATGGTTGGCCTCTCTGTTTGATGGTTTCTGGCTTTCAACGGCCTGCGTCCAGCTCTTGAAGAAGCTTTAGTACTGGCGCAGGCAATCCCAGCTTCATTGCGTCGGCCGGTTTATACCACGCACTGGCCGCTTCGGCCACCACGTTGGCCATTGTCCCCACCGCGCTCTCCACCTCAACAATTGTTGGCGTAATCTGCAGATGAAAATGCGAAAACGTATGCCGAAAACTCGGCAACTCCACTGGGTTTTCGCGGCAATGGATGCCCATTTCTAAAAGGCCGTTCGTGAGTGGCACGTCCATCGAAAGCTCAGGAAAACTCCAAAGCCCGCCCCAAACCCCCAGCGGAGGCCGCCGCGCTAACCATACCGTGCCTTCGTGCATCGCGATGATGAGCCGCACGGCTCGCTCCGGCAGCGCCTTGTTTGGCTTCGGCTGCGGATATTGCGCTTGCTCGGAATGCTGAAAAGCTTCGCAGAGCGTGGTAAGCGGGCAGGCCGCGCAATCCGGTTTGCTGGGTGTACACACCATCGCGCCTAGATCCATGATGGCCTGCGTGTAGTCGGGAATGCGCTGGTAGGGAGTGTATTGTTCCGCCAGTGCCCAGAGCACCTTTTCCGTTGCAGGGCTGCTGGGCCAGCCCGCCACCCGATGAACGCGAGCAAGCACACGCTTTACGTTGCCATCCAGAATCGGCGCGCGAATCGACAGGCTGCTGGCAAGAATTGCGCCTGCCGTAGAGCGCCCAATCCCCGGAAGCTGCATCAGCGAATCTATCGTCTTGGGAAATTCACCGTGTTGGCAATCTTGCACAATCTGCGCGGTTTTGTGCAGGTTGCGTGCACGCGCATAGTAGCCAAGCCCTGTCCAGAGGCCGAGAACCTCATCTATCGGCGCCTGTGCAAGCGCCGAAAGGCTAGGAAAGTGCGCCATAAAGCGCTCAAAATAGGGGATGACAGTGCCGACGCGCGTCTGTTGGCACATGATCTCCGAAACCCAAGTGCGATAGGGTGATCTTTCTACTTGCCAAGGAAGCTCTTTGCGCCCATGGTGGTCATACCATTCTAGGAGTAGTTGATCGAATCGTTGGAGGGATGGTTTGTCGGTAGTGTGAGGTGGCGTATAGAAAATGGTACGATAATCCGGTAAATTTTGAGCAGCTTTCGTGACTCTTGGTCGATTCATCTATACTCCATGTTGATGTCCGCGTGCAGTCTAATACAATAAAATACTGATCATAATAAGCAATGTTTGTGTAGTCATTGCGTGTTCTCTTGGCATGACAGCACTTTTGTTGGCATATTTGCTAACTTGACCTAGTGGAGCTTGGGCATGATGGTGCCGGGTAGCAAAAAATGAAAGGGGCGTTTTGGCGGCGATGCCTTACCCCGACCATTCAAAAAAAATTACTGCTGGTGATGCTTGCTGTTGCATTGACGCCAGTAGGGATTTTTGGCGTGATCGCGTGGCAGCGCGTCAGCGAAACCTTTATCAATCAAACGGGCGACAAACTCCTAAGCACCTCAAGTCAGGCGCTGGCCCAGATTGACCGCACCTTCTCCTTTACTCGTGAAAACGTTACCTCTTGGTCGCGCTTGGATGTCATGCAAGAGGTTGCCACTGGTGATCCCAATAATCACATCGGCACCATGCTGGAAGACTATCAAAACGCCTACGGCGTGTTTAGTACGCTGGTTGCAGTCAATGCGAGTGGACAAGTCATTGCCGCGGGTGATTCCGATCTGAAGGGAGTCTCAGTTGCTGGAACCGATTGGTTTCATCAGGTCATGCGCAATCGTGCGCCCGCGATTGGCCATCTTCGCCTAGATCCCGTATTGGGTGGCTATGGCATTAAAATCGTCATGCCCATATTCAAAAAGTTTGGCAATGGCGAGGTCATTGGTGCGGTAGCAGCAAGCTTTGATTGGGCAGAGCTGCTCCATTTGGTTAGCGCCATCAACGTTGCGGATTCCACCGTAAACGTCGGTCAGACCCCTTCCGCCTACGCGCTGTTAATGGATCGTGAAGGCTATATCATCGCGGCACCTGATTTTATCCTCGCAGAAGACGATGGCAGCGCAATGGAAGCTGACAGCCTGCGCGTTTTTGGTAAACGCTGGTGGGTTGCAGAAATGCCGTCCTTGCTCTCCCAAATGCTTTCTCGCCCAGGCTACCGCTATATCAAACGGAGTGGCAAAGAGTGGCTTGTCGTTAGCATGCCAAGCACCCAATTCAGCACCTTAAGCAATATGGGCTGGAGTTTGGTTCTTGTGCGCGACGCAAACGAGGCGCTCGCAGGGCTGGACTTTGTGCGCGAGCGTGCCATCTGGGTCGGGTGCATTGCGGTCGTGATTTTGTTTTTAGTGGCGTGGACCTTCGCCCGCCATATCAGCGCCCCGATTCAGAGGCTCTCCGAATGGGCCAAGACCCTGTCTCCCGGTAATTTGGATGCGCGGCTAGATGTTGTTTCGGCAGATGAAATTGGCGACTTGGGGCGCGTGCTTGATGATATGCGCCACCACTTGAAAGTTTCGATGGATGAGATTAGTAACGCCAAAGAACGCTACCAAGCAGTGCTCGACTCTATTGACTGCATCGTTTGGGAAGCACAAATCAGCCCGATTCGAATGCTGCTGGTGAGCGGCAAAGTAGAGAGCGTTCTTGGGATCACCAACGATGACGCCTCCGAAGAAAAGGTTTCCGAGTGGCTTTTGCACTGGCGTGAATGGGTGCACCCCGATTACCACAAGGCGCTTTCGCAAGCCTTCAGCCATGCGATTACCAACGCACAAGACACCTTTGTCCAGTTTCAGGCGCGTCATCAAAACGGCAACTGGGTTTGGTTCAAGGCGTTTATCTCCGTCGTTATTAGCGGCATTCGCGTAGTAGGTTTGCGTGGCGTAATGGTCGATATTACCGACGTTTATCGCGCCAAAGAAGAAGTGCAGAAAGCGCGCGATCTGGCCGTTAGCACCGCCGAAAACAAATCTCGTTTCCTTGCAATCGTCAGCCACGAAATTCGCACTCCGATGAACGGCTTGCTCGGTATGTTGGACTTGCTGCGCGAAAACAATGGCCTGAACGACGAACAAAAAGACACGCTACAAGTTGCATGGCAGAGCGGTCGCAATCTTCTGTCGCTGGTGGATGACGTGATGGATTTCAACCGCATTGAAGCGGGGGAAATGCAGTTTCACTACGAGCGAACCAATATCCACGAATTGCTCAACGCGGCGCTTACCATGGTTGCGGCCGATGCCTATAAGCGTGGATTGGATGTGGGCTTGGTTCTGGAGTCTAACCTGCCAGAATTGGTGGTCTGCGATGCGGTTAAAGTGAGGCGGATTCTTGCCAACCTGCTTTCCAATGCCGTCAAATTTACCCAGCACGGCTCCGTGCTTTTGTGGGCCGAGATGCTCCCAGGCAACCGCCTCTATGTTGAGGTCAAAGACACCGGCGTAGGGATCGGCGCGCAAGAACAGCAGCAGCTATTCCAAGCCTTCGTGCTGGGAGATAGTTCCAGCACCCGCCGCCACGGTGGTTCAGGCTTAGGTCTGGTGTTGGCGCAGCGTATTCTCGAAGCCATGAACGGCAGAATCGGCGTGAAGTCGATCAAGGGCCTAGGTTCCTCGTTTTATTTTGAGCTGCCGGTGGATGTGATCGGCGGTCAAGAGTCCCCGCGGGTGCAGCAGCGGTTGCGCTTTCAAAGGGAGCATGCGGGAGCAGCGGTCTTATTGATCGGTGACCTTCCGGCAACCCAGATCGTGATGCAGCTTGCTGCCCAGCACTGGGAACTTGGCTTCCATTGGGAACCCAAAGAATCGCGCGTGCTGCGCCATCTGGACGAGATTCTGAACGCTCGCGATTATCACTGGATCTTCATCGCGCAAGAAATGTCCGAGCGTTTCTGGGAAAAAATGGCGCCCTATATGCAATCGCATCCGCGCCTGCGAATCGTGCAGTTGCGCCTTCCCGCAGAAAAACACGGCCAGCGGCCGCTGCCCCATATCTATGTGCCGTTCTCTGACGGGGCGCTGGCAGATGTAATGCTGGCAGGACGACGTGAAACCGAAAAAACCGCCCAGTTGATCGCGTCGCAAACCCCAAGCAAGCGTCTCTTGGTGGTGGACGATAACGAGGTGAACCGCAAAGTGGCGTGCGGCTTTCTGCGCAAGCTAGGCTATGAGGCAGACACCGCCGAAAACGGTCAAGAAGCGCTGGATGCAGTGCTCGAAAAAGACTATGGCCTCATCCTGATGGATTGCCAAATGCCAGTAATGGACGGCTATGAAGCCACTCGCCAGATCAAGGCTCTGCCGAAGGGAAAATACCTGCCAATCATTGCAGTTACCGCCAACGCGATGGAAGGCGACCGCGACAAATGCCTCGCCGCTGGCATGGATGATTACACCACCAAACCAATCCGCCGCGAGAAGCTCCAAGAGCTACTCAACCACTGGCTGCATCCAGACATGCAGTCTCTTGCTTGAGTAGGGTATAATCGCCCATCCCAACTTTTGTAGGTAGATGGTTTACATGGCCGATCGTATTGCTCGCGTGGAGCGCAACACCCTCGAAACGCAAATCAGCGTAACCGTAAACCTGGATGGTACTGGCAAAGGCGTATTCAAGACCGGCGTACCGTTCCTAGACCATATGATGGACCAAATTGCCCGCCACGGCATGGTGGATCTTGACGTTCAAGCCAACGGCGATTTACACATTGATGCCCACCACACGGTTGAAGACATCGGAATCACTCTCGGGCAGGCACTTGCCAAAGCCTGGGGCGACAAAAAGGGCCTGCGTCGCTATGGTCACGCCTATGTGCCGCTGGATGAGGCGCTTTCCCGCGTCGTGCTAGACCTTTCTGGCCGGCCCGGTCTGCAAATGCACGTGGAGTACACCCGCGCCCGTATTGGCGACTTTGACGTAGACCTGTTTGGCGAGTTTTTCCAAGGCTTGGTCAATCACGCCATGATGACTCTGCATATTGATAATCTGCGTGGGCGTAACGCGCACCATCAGGCCGAGACGATCTTCAAGGCATTTGGGCGCGCTTTGCGTATGGCGATTGAGCACGACGACCGCATGGCGGGCGTTATGCCGTCCACGAAAGGCGTTCTTTGATACTTTTTTCTAAAATCCACGAGGAAACCCTTTTATGCCCACCACGGTTGCAGTCATTGACTATGGCATGGGTAATCTGCACTCGGCCGCAAAGGCGCTGGAGCTGGTTGCGCCGAACTGCAAGGTGCTCGTTAGCGCAGACCCCGATGTAATTCGGCGGGCAGATCGCATTGTTTTTCCTGGCGTAGGCGCGATACGCGACTGCATGGGTGAGATTCGCCGTTTAGGGCTGGATAGCCTCGTCAAAGAAGTGAGCGCAACCAAGCCGTTTCTTGCGATTTGCGTAGGTTTGCAGAGCTTGATGGAACGCAGCGAGGAGAACGGTGGCGTGGATTGCCTTGGTTTATTTCCAGGGCGAGTGCGCTTCTTCGGAGAATCTCTGCACGATGAATCGGGCAACCGCCTCAAAGTGCCGCACATGGGCTGGAGTGAAGTAGAGCAAACGCGCCAGCACCCCCTATGGCGAGGCATTGAAAACAATTCACGCTTCTATTTTGTGCATAGTTATTATGTCGAGCTTCGTAAAGAAATTAACGCCCTAGAAGCAGGGCGCTGTCGTTATGGGGTAGACTTTTCAGCAGTCGTCGCCCGCGATAATATTTTTGCAGTGCAATTTCACCCCGAAAAGAGCCAGAAATCTGGTTTAGCTCTGCTTGGTAATTTTATGGCTTGGAATGGCCAAAGTTAATTTCATGGCCTGGTATGGCCAAAGCTAAAGGAGTATTTCCATGCTGGTAATTCCAGCCATTGATTTAAAAGAAGGCAAGTGCGTGCGCTTGCGCCAAGGTCGCATGGAAGACAGCACAGTCTTTTCCGACGATCCTGTCGAAGTTGCTCTACGTTGGATCAACGAAGGCGCCCGCCGTTTGCATTTGGTCGATCTTGACGGCGCTTTTGAAGGCAAACCCGTTAACGCGGCAATCGTCAATGCAATCGCCCAGCGTGCCCCCAAACTCCCCATTCAGATCGGTGGCGGTATCCGCTCCTTGGAAACCATCGAAGCCTATCTGAAGGCTGGCGTTCGCTATGCGATTTTGGGCACCAAGGCTGTAAAAGAACCCGGCTTTGTTGCCACTGCATGCAAGGCATTTCCCGGCCATATCATCGTTGGTATCGACGCTAAAGACGGCATGGTGGCTACTGATGGCTGGGCGGAAGTTTCCACCCTACGCGCCGATGAAGTTGCCCGCCGCTTTGAAGAGGATGGCGTAGAATCTATCGTTTACACCGACATCAGCCGCGACGGTATGATGCAGGGCGTGAACGTCGAAGCCACTGCAAGCTTGGCAAAAGCCGTGCGTATTCCGATCATCGCTTCCGGCGGCATCACCAATATGGCCGATATCCAGGCGCTTGCTGCGCAAGCTAGCGTCGGTATTCTGGGGGCGATCACAGGCCGTGCCATTTACGAAGGCAGCTTAGATCTGCGTGAAGCCCAGCAATGGCTAGACGCGAACGGCTAAACACAAAGCCTCGCAGTAGCCTCAAAGCCTCGCACCGGTTAGCGCACTCGCAAGCCTAGCCTTTTGAACTCATTCACAGGAGCCAATCATGGGCCTTGCGAAACGCATCATCCCTTGCCTCGACGTTGATAACGGTCGGGTTGTAAAAGGTGTCAAGTTCGTAGATATTCGAGACGCTGGTGATCCCGTAGAAATTGCCCGCCGCTATGATGAACAGGGTGCCGATGAAATTACCTTCCTCGACATCACCGCCACTCATCAAGGCCGTGACACCATGGTGCAAACCGTAGAACGCATGGCCAAGCAAGTATTCATACCGCTCACCGTCGGTGGTGGAATCCGCAAATTGGAAGATATTCGCACTTTGCTAAACGCAGGGGCCGATAAAGTCAGCATCAATTCCGCCGCAGTATTTACGCCCGAATTTGTGGGTGAAGCCGCCGCAAAGTTTGGTTCGCAGTGCATTGTGGTCGCGATTGACGCCAAGCGCGTATCAGCCGATGGTGAACCCGCGCGCTGGGAAATTTTCACTCACGGTGGCCGAAAGCCTACGGGCCTTGAGGCCGTTGAATGGGCGCGCAAAATGGTCGCCTTGGGTGCCGGCGAGATCCTGCTTACCAGTATGGATCGTGATGGCACTAAGAACGGTTTTGACCTGCCATTGGTGCGCGCCGTGAGCGATGCGGTAAGTGTTCCGGTGATTGCTTCCGGCGGCGTTGGTAATTTGCAGCATCTGGTGGATGGGATCTTGGAAGGCCACGCAGATGCGGTACTCGCAGCCAGTATTTTCCACTTCGGCGAGTACACCATTGGTGATGCAAAGCGTTATATGGCGGAGCGCGGTATAGAGGTTCGTAAAAGCTAAACCGCTCGATGCCAAGCTAAACCGCTCGATATTAGTGGTTTGGTTTGCCGTGCTGGCAAGTGGCTGTCAGCACGGCGAGCGCTCGTTAAAGCTAGCGCGCTTGGCGTTGGCTTATTACGTTCATCGCTTTCAGCAGGTTAAGCGCTTCGTAGAGCTGGTAGTCTTGCTGTTCAAGCGGTACGTTCTGAGTGGTAGGCTTCGTTTCGCTCGTGCCGTCTTTTTTCCCCTTGTCCTTTTTGTCCTTGCTGCTTGGGTTCTCTAAGTGGCGCGTTAAATCTGCCTCGCGTACACCAAAGTCGTCGTTTGCAGCGCGAGTGAGTTCTGCGCGTTCCACGGAAATATCGGGAACAATCCCTTGCGCCTGAATGGAACGGCCGTTGGGGGTGTAATAACGTGCGGTAGTAAGTTTCAGAGCGCGATCTTCGCTCAGCGGTAGGACGGTTTGCACAGAGCCCTTGCCAAACGTGGTTGTGCCGACGATGACTGCGCGCTTTTGGTCTTGTAGTGCGCCCGCTACGATTTCCGAAGCAGAGGCCGAGCCGCCGTTCACCAAAACAATGATTGGTACGTTACGCACCATATCGCCCGGTGTCGCAGAAAACTGCATGTCAGAATCGGGCAAGCGGCCTTTGGTATAAACGATCAGGCCAGAATCCAAAAAGAGATCGCATACTTCAACCGCGGCTTGCAGAACGCCACCCGGGTTGTTGCGAAGGTCAAGAATGAGCCCTGAAAGCTGGGTTTTTCCAGAGCTTTCCTTGTAGTCTGCCTGCAGTTTTTCAATTGCTTTGCGCACGTCTGCGCCTGAATGCATCTGAAATTGCGCCAGCCGCACATACGCATAGCCCGGTTCGAGCATTTTTTTGCGAACGCTTTGCACTTGGATTACTGCACGCTTGACGTTAATTTCAAGCGGTTCAGGAATGCCGCTTCGAATGATCGTTAGTTTTATGTTGCTGCCAGGTTTTCCACGCATCAGGTTGACAGCTTCGGTAAGGCTCAATCCCTTTACCGGAGTGTCGTCCAGTTTGATGATCAGGTCGCCTGCCTGCACGCCTGCTTTTGCCGCAGGAGTGTCGTCAATCGGAGAGATTACCTTGACGAAGCCATCCTCCATGCCTACTTCAATCCCGATGCCGCCGAATTCACCGCTGGTGTTGATTTGTAGATCCTCGAAATCTTGCGGCTCAAGGTAGGCAGAGTGTGGGTCTAGTTCGCTAAGCATTCCCTTGATCGCGTTGTTGAGCAGGGTTTTGTCGTCGACTTCTTCCACGTAGGCTTGCTTGATGCGGTCAAAAACGTCTGCAAACGTGCGCAGCTCATTTAAGGGAAGCACAGGCTTGGGCGACTCTAAGCTTGAGCTTGGCTTCTCTGGAGCGGGTGTGGGTGCAGGTTGGGCGCTCCATGCGTTTGCCCCCAAAAACAGGCCGGAACTAGCAAGAGCAACGGCGCTTGCCATCACATGCCAAGAGCGCGTTCCACGGTGGCTGTGGCGGATGTGGCCGAGGTGTGAGGGTCGATTGGAAATCACAAAGAAGCTCCTGCGGAGAATTTGATAGCCTAGCCTTGCGTATTGAACCGCTCGGCTCATTGAAACGCCTAACGTCGAGAACACCATTCTTCAGGGTTTACCGGGCGGCCGGTTTTGCGTAACTCAAAATACACGCCCTCAAGATTTTGCCCGCTGCTGCCACTGTAGGCCAGCACCTCGCCTGCGCTAATCATATCGCCAGGCTGGTGTACAAGGCTCTGATTATTTCCGTACAAGCTCAAAAAACCGTTGCCGTGATCGACAATGGTGAGCATGCCGTAGCCGCGCAGCCAATCGGCAAAAACCACGCGGCCGTTGTGTACACTGCGCACAGCGCTGCCTTCACCTGCATTCAGTACGACGCCTTCATAGCGTAAATCGCCTTCGCGCTGGCTGCCAAAGCGTTTGAGTATGCGCCCATCTACGGGCCATGGAAGATTGCCCCGGCGTTTCAATACAGTGCTTGGGCCTAGGTCTTGATTGCGGTTCGCGGCGGCGGCGCGCTCGCGTTCACGCGCAATCGCCGCTTCGATGCGCTTCAGCACCGACTCTAGATTCGCTTGGTTGGCTTTGAGGGTTTTTAATTGGCCACCTTGCTCGGTGAGCTTTTTGTTGAGCGAGGCGACGGCCTGCGTGCGGCTTTTTTTCTTATCTACGAGCTGCGCTTGCTGGCGGTCAACTTGCCGTTTCAGGTCGGCCAAACGGCTTACTTCTGCCTCGGTGCTGTCATGAATTTGGTGCAACTCGTCCAGTGAGCTGCGGAAGCGTTCCAGTTTTTCTTGACGGGCTTCGTGGCTGTAACGCTGATATTCCATGAGGCGGGTGATGGAAGCGGGATCTTGCTGGTTGAGTACGAGTTTGAGCGGCTGCTGCGGGCCGTTACGAAAGCTCTGATCGACCAGTTCAATGATTGCTTTGCGCTGCTCGCTGATTTCAGTTCGCGTCTTTTCTTGCCGAGCTTCTAAAGTTTTTAGCTGCTGGTTGCTTGCTTTAATCTCGGATTGCAGTTTGCGAATGCGGCTGCTGGTGCTGGCAATTTCGCGGTCAATGGCGCCAATCGCCTTTTGCTCCCCAGCCTTTTTATTCTGGTCGGTTTGGATGGACTGGTTGAGCGATTGGATTTGTTCGCGAACTTCCTGAATTTGCTTTTGGGTGGCGGCTTGGCCGGCGGCAAAAACCTGCGAGCACGGCAGTACGGACAGGGCGAGCAGGCAGCCCATCAATCGGGCTGCCCTGTGTTGCTTGTTCGCATTTTTGCTCATGAGATTCCGTAGCGGGGCACAATCAGAATAAGGCTTTGCCTGTCATTTCTGGAGGTTGGGGAAGATCCATCAATTTCAGTAGTGTAGGCGCAATATCGGAGAGCACGCCACCTTCTGCCTGCAGTTGCAGGGCTTTCTTGCCAACATAGATCAATGGCACAAGGTCTGTCGTGTGCGCAGTATGCGGCTGATGGTTGACGGTATCCAGCATCTGCTCGCAGTTGCCGTGATCGGCGGTAATCAAGCATTCGCCGCCGACTTTTTCAAGCGCGTCTACAATACGACCAAGGCAGGTATCCAAAGTTTCTACCGCTTTGATTGCCGCTTCATAAACGCCAGTATGCCCCACCATGTCGCCGTTTGCGTAGTTGCAGACGATCACATCATAACGCCCGCTCAAGATGGCGTCGACCATTGCGTCCGTCAGTGCAGGTGCACTCATCTCCGGTTGCAGATCGTAGGTGGCGACTTGGGGGGAGGGGATTAGCTTGCGCTCTTCGCCTTCGTATAACGCTTCACGTCCGCCGCTAAAGAAAAAGGTGACGTGCGCGTATTTTTCAGTTTCCGCCGTGCGAAGCTGGGTTTTGCCCATGCTTGCAAGATATTCCCCCAGCGTGTTGGTCAGCGCGAATGGCGGGTAGGCGCAGTGTGCGGGAATGTCGGCTGCGTATTCGGTTAGCATGACGAAATCGGCGAGCTTCCGGCGAGCTTTGCGTTCAAAGCCACTAAAGTCGTCGATCAAAAAGCTGCGGCTGATCTGGCGGGCGCGATCGGCGCGAAAGTTCATAAAGATCAGTGCGTCTTGATCCTGCACATATGCAGGAGTCTCGTTGGCGCCAACGATGCGGGTCGGTTTCACAAACTCATCTGTTTCGCCGCGTTCATAAGCTGCCGCGAGCGCCTCGGCTGCGGTCGTGCTTACGTAATCGGCTTCGCCCAAGGTGATTAGGTGGTAGGCGGCAGAAACGCGATCCCAGCGGTTATCCCGATCCATTCCAAAATAGCGGCCCGAAACGCTGGCGATGCGGCCAACGCCCGCTTTGTGCAGACAGTCGTCGAGCTTGGCGATGGAGGGAGCGGCGGATTTGGGCGGCGTGTCGCGGCCGTCCAGAAACGCATGCACGTAGACTTGCTTTGCGCCACGCTGTGCCGCGAGTTCGACCATGGCAACGATGTGATCTTCGTGGCTGTGGACGCCGCCTGGGGAGAGCAGCCCCATAATATGTACTGCGGTGCCTTTGTTCACTGCCGCATCGACGGCATTGCAAAGCACTGGATTGTTAAAAAAGTCGCCGTCGCGGATGGCCTTGGTGATGCGGGTAAAATCCTGATATACCACGCGGCCCGCACCGAGGTTCATATGGCCCACTTCAGAATTGCCCATTTGGCCATCGGGGAGCCCTACATCCATGCCGGAACCGGAAATCAGGGTGTGAGGGCGCGTGCTCCAGAGTTTGTCCCAAGTAGGTTTGCGAGCGTTCGCTACGGCGTTGAAGTCGGTTTCTTCGCGGTAGCCAAAACCATCCAGAATGATCAGTACGTGGGGTTTGCGTGCTGAGGTTTTGTCGAGAGCGTTGGATGGGTTTACAGCGCTCTGGTTTCCGGTTGACTGGGGCATGATGGTCGAATCCTCGCAAAACTACTGGCTAACTCTACTGCTAGAAATCCAGGATGAATCTTGGCTATCCGGGATAAGCGGGCCGAAAATCGGTGCTATATCTTACCTGAAAACGTATCATTCGCATATCAGGCTGCAGAGAAGTATACCGTTGTGCTATAAGCTGGTTATACTGTTGCGCCTTATTGTTCACGTCGTAGTTACCGGGTTCACCGTATGGATCGTTTTTTTGAATTTGTCATGAACCACCCGCTTTTGGTGGGTTCTTTCCTTTTATTGATTACCCTGCTGCTGACGCTGGAAAACCGGCGCTCTGGTAAATCGGTATCGCCACAGCAGTTGGTCAATCTGATGAATTCAGCAGGTGCGATCGTCGTGGATGTGCGCGAGAGCAAAGACTTTAGAGAAGGGCATATTACCGATTCCCGCAATATCCCTTATGCCCAGTTGCCAGAAAAGCTCAATGAGCTAGAGGCGTTCAAAAATAAGCCGGTGATTCTGGTTTGCAAAATGGGCCAGCATGCAGGTGCGGCAGGGCGTTTGTTGAGCAAGGCCGGTTTTTCGGATGTGCGCAGGCTCGGCGGCGGCATCACCACTTGGACGGCGGATCGTCTTCCGCTGATCAAAAAAGCATAAGCTTTTGAAAAGCAATCGCTTTCCGAGTTTCGGTTTACTCAAAGAGGCAAGCAAAATGGCAGAAAATGCGTCGCGCCCACTCGCGCATGTGTTGATCTACACCAAGCCTTGGTGCCCGTACTGTATACGCGCCCGCAAGCTACTGAAGGATAAGGGTGTTGCTTTTGAGGAAATTGACATCAATGGCAGGCCGGAACTACGCGAGGAAATGATTGAGAAAAGCGGGCGCCACACCGTGCCGCAAATCTGGATCAATACGCAGCATGTAGGTGGTTGCGATGATCTAGTCGCGTTGGAACGTGCGGGTGAATTGGACCCGCTATTGGCTGTGGCTCCTTAGCTTTTGCCTCTTTAACTGTCCCCCCCCCTGATCTTTAGCAAAACCAACGAAAATCAACCTAAGGTAAAAAACCCATGAGCGATGAGCAAGAAGAAGTACAAGGCCAGTTTCAGATACAGCGTGTTTATACGAAGGACGTGTCTTTTGAATCTCCCAACGCTCCGGAAATCTTCCGTCAAGAGTGGAAACCTGAAGTAAACCTTGAAGTGAACAGCGGCGCTACCCAAGTGGAAGGCGACACTTTTGAAGTTCTGATGAAAGTGACGGTTACGGTCAAAAATCAAGACAAGACCGCTTTTATTGCCGAGGTACAGCAAGCCGGTTTGTTTACGGTCAGTGGCTTTGAACCACTACAAATGCAACACCTGCTGAAAGGCGTTGCGCCGAATGCTCTGTTCCCTTATGCGCGTGAAGCGATTACCGATCTGGTGACTCGCGGTACCTTCCCGCAATTCTTGCTTCAGCCGATCAATTTTGAAGCGGCGTTTATCGAAAGCCTGCGCCGCCAGCAAGAAGAGCAACAAAACGGCGCGGCTCACTGATCAAAGAGCCTGCTAACTGATCAAAGAGCCTGCTAGTGGGCGCCATCGAAGTTCAGTTGGCGCCACGCTTCGTACAGCATGATGGCCGCAGCATTGGAAAGATTCAGGCTGCGGCTGTTTTCCATCATCGGAATCCGAATGCAAGCGCTTACGCGCGGGTGTTTGCGTATTTCCTCCGGTAATCCCCGCGTTTCTGGCCCCAGAATCAGCGCGTCGCCGTCTTGATAGTGGGGCGTGTGGTAGCCAACCGCGCCTTTTGTACTCACCGCGAAGCAGCGTCCAACCTTTCCGTTCTCCAGAAATTCAGTAAAGGATTCGTGGATCTGCACACGAGCCCATTCGTGATAATCCAGCCCTGCACGCCGCAGGCGCTTGTCATCCAGCACAAAGCCCAAGGGCTTGATCAGGTGAAGTTGGGCGCCTGAATTTGCGCACAGGCGAATGATGTTGCCGGTGTTGGGTGGAATTTCCGGTTGGTAAAGGACGATGTGCAGGGGCATGGGGAAGCTTAGTTGGTGGTTGACGGGACTTTTGGACGGCATTGAATGCTAACTGGATGCGAATAACAAGCGCTAATCGCTGATCAAGGTTTCGGATCATCCTGTGGGGAAAACTGCAGGATGCTGAACAGATGCGTCCTTTGGCGCGTAAAAATGAAGGCGATTTGTCGCAGACAGAAAAGCAAGGCTTACGTCTGAGGGTGCCAATTCCCGCCTTGGTGGTATTAGCCAACTGCTTTCTTAAGCGCAGCCGCGAACTCCATGTCGTCGCCCATATGCCCCGCAACCTGACGCCACTTTTCCATCAGCTCAGAGAAATCGCCTAGGCTTTGGAGTAGCTCTGCTGCATCTTGGTCCTTTCGAAGTGTGCGGGTGGCTACTGCATAGAGTCGTTGCAGCAAGGTAAGAATACCGGCCCCTGGGTCGCCCAAGGCTCCGATAAACTCGCGCATCGCGCCATTTGCAAAAGCATTGGCCTCCTTGTGACCAAGAAATGTACACAGAAGCCAAGAGAGGCACAGCACATCAAGTACCATTTTGGATGTGCTCGCCATTAACGGGCCGACGATTGCTAACTCACTTCCCGCGAATGGTTCCGTTGAATCTGATCTTGCTCTGGTTTTCTCGAATTGTGCATTTGCTTTTGCTACCGCAGCATCCACAATCTGGAGTTGGTTCACGAGAAAAGTTCGCTGAGATTTTGCGAGTCGTGCGTTCAACTCGACGGATTCGAGGCACTGTCGAACGATAGCGGCCAGAGGATCACTTATTTTTTTGAGTCGATCTTCAAAGGTCTCTACGGCGTTAGCAACCGCTGCGTCGATTACTGAGTCGCAGGCATCGAGTTTTTCCTGGAGCGTTGGCCTGAGTGATTGCCAGTGTTCAAGTGCTGTTTTAGGTGTGCTCATGATTGTTTCCTCGGCTAGCGGCTCCCGAGCCTTCGGTGCGACATTGCTGCTAGTGAGCCACTTGCTACCGTTGACCTAGCGCCTCGTGGGTGCCGGTTTATGCTGGTTTTGCAGTAGAACCGAATGGCGTTTCACAAAAAAGCGCACGGGCTCTGAGCGAATCAGTGTTTGCAGGTTGCGGTCCACGATTTCGATTGAAACGGTGTATTCGCCCCGATCGCTGTTGAATAGGGTGTAATGCGATATCGGCTGTGGGGCGCTTGCTTGGCCGTTGACGATGAAACGGTACAAGTTGCCCGGCCTGAGTGAGGGTTCGCTGAAGCCGCTGATTACGATGGTTTCGACATCGTTGCTGTAGGTCGCGTCTTGGCTGGGGGTGGTGATCCCGATGCGATGGTAGGCAGGTGCTTTCTTGGCTTCAGGTGTGGTATTGGTGCTCGGGGCTTTCGGGCTGACGGTGCCGAGCGATGCAGGGAGATTGATCTCCATTGCTTGGGCGCCGGGTACGGGGCTATCGCTAAATACCACTACGCCTTCGGCGTTGGTGTATTTATAAACGGTTTTGGTGTCTGCAGTGGCGGTGCTGAGGGCCAAAAACGGGAGCAGTGCAATCAGACTACTTACGTGTAGCGTGCGTGTTGGCCTTGAACGCTGGTAGCAGCCGTGTTGCATGGCAAATCACCTTTGTAAGTCGTCGATGTAAGTCGTGGAATCGGTATTCTACTGCTGAAACTTCCTTATAAGTAGACGGCCTGCCGCTACAGACCGCCTTCTCTTACAAACGCTATGTTTTTTACAAATCTATGCTTTTTACAAACCTATGCTTTTTACAGACTATAGTACATATCGAATTCAATCGGATGCACGGCTTGGCGTAGGCGAGTGACTTCGGCCATTTTGCATTCGGCGAAAGCGGCCAGCATATCTTCGGTGAATACACCGCCTTCCAGCAGGAATTGCCCGTCGGTGACCAGCGAATTGATCGCCTGATCAAGGCTATGGGCTACGCGCGGTACTTTGCGGGACTCTTCCGGCGGAAGGTCGTACAGGTTTTTGTCCATTGCATCGCCCGGGTGAATCCGGTTGCGGATGCCATCCAAACCCGCCATCAGCAGCGCGGAGAAGCACAGGTAAGGGTTGGATGCAGGGTCGGGGTAGCGGCATTCTACGCGGCGCCCTTTGGGGTTTTTGACCCATGGGATGCGAATGGATGCGGAGCGGTTGCTGGCGGAGTAGGCGAGCATGACGGGTGCTTCAAAACCCGGAACTAAACGCTTGTAGGAGTTGGTGGTGGGGTTGGTGATGGCATTCAACGCCTTGGCGTGTTTGATCAAACCGCCGATATAAAATAGCGCCATGTCCGAAAGGCCGGCGTAGCCGTCGCCTGCGAACAGGTTTTTGCCGTCTTTCATGAGCGACTGGTGAACGTGCATTCCCGATCCGTTGTCGCCCACGATCGGCTTAGGCATAAAGGTTGCCGTTTTCCCGTAGGAATGGGCCACGTTGTGCACGCAGTACTTTAGAATCTGTACTTCGTCGGCCTTTTTGACCAAGGTATTAAAGGGCACGCCGATTTCGCACTGGCCAGCATTGGCGACTTCGTGGTGGTGAACTTCGATGCTGAGGCCCATGGATTCCATGGCGGCGCACATGGCGGCGCGCAGGTCGTGCAGTGAATCTACCGGCGGTACGGGAAAGTAGCCGCCTTTTACGCGCGGGCGGTGGCCGGTGTTGTTGCGCTCGAAATCTTCGTTGGTGACCCATGCACCTTCTTCGGAGTGGATCTGGTAGCTTGCGCCCTGCATTTCATTTTTCCACTGTACCGAGTCGAACACGAAAAATTCGGGTTCTGGGCCGAAATAGGCGGTGTCTGCAATACCAGTAGACTTTAGATATTCTTCTGCGCGGCGGGCGATGGAGCGCGGGTCGCGGCCATAGCCCAACATGGTGGCGGGTTCCAACACGTCGCAGCGCACGATTAGCGTGGGTTCATCGGTGAACGGATCCATCACGGCGGTGCTGTCATCCGGCATAAGCAGCATGTCGGAGGCTTCGATACCTTTCCAGCCTTGAACGGATGAGCCGTCAAACATTTTGCCTTCTTCGAACGCTTCGGCATCCATTGCATGGGAAGGAAAGGTGACGTGCTGCTCCTTGCCCATGGTGTCGGTGAAACGTAGATCAACCCAGCGGGCGTTGTGTTCCTTGATCAGCGATTGGGTGTTTGACGACATGGAAATGCTAGCTCCGCGTGGTAAAAATAAGGTTGATCGTAGGCTGAATGCGCGCAATATAGGCCATTGCAAGGAGGCTGAGAAGTGCTGAGACGTTGAGCGTCTCGAAAAATACGAATATACCAAGTAGAACTAGCTCTTTTCCCCCACCTTGAGGGTTACATAATAGTCCTTTCCACGCTGCTCTGTGCTCAAAACGGTGTGGCCGTGAACGCGGCACCACGCGGGGATGTCGTGCAGGATGCCTGGGTCGGTTCCCACTACCTCTACAATGTCTCCTTCAGGGAGTTTTTTTACTAGGCTCTGTACTCGAATTACCGGTAGTGGGCAGAGTAGGCCGCGCGCGTCGTATTGGTGGGTTTCACTCATGGGTGGGTTCCGCTGTTTGGACAATACGCTGGAAGCTTAGATGTGCCACTTCGGATCAAAGTCTTCGGGGCGAATAGGTACGATAGACACTACAAACGCCGTGCCGCCTTTGGGTTCGATCTGAAAGGTCATGGTGTCGGCATGTTTGCCTTGGCTAAAGCGCGCAGCGACGCGGGCGGCGAATAGCAGGTCGTCGTCGGTCGGTGTGCCATCTACAAGCGTTAGTGGGCCGCCGTGGCTAATGGGGCGCAAGGTGTGGAACTGCTTGCGGTAGCCTTCCATGAAATTGTTTTCGCCTTCTTCACGGCTCACGATCAGCTTGTAGTTCGGCGCGGGGCGAATGTGGCGGCCTACTTTTAATAGCATGATGTCGTCGAGTTCGTATTCGCGGTGGCCGCGTGCCTGCCACAAATCGCCCAGCTTGCGTGAGTAGGATTCATCGGTTAGGAAGCAGCAGCCGCCGGCGGGTTGGGCGTAGTCATCTAGGCCCCATTTTTCGGCGAGTGCGATCTGTGGCTTGCGATTGCGGCCACTGAAATCGTACATCAGTTCGCGCTGAATCCAGCCTTCGCGCTCGGGGAGGGTGGCGGGCAGGTTTTTGCCGCAGAGTGGCCGCACGATGCGGTCTTCGGCGCCGGATTCGCGGGCGATGAGGGGCATGGTGTCTTTGCGCTGGGATTTCGGGCGCTGGCCGATCACTTCGCCGGTGATGATAAAGTCAAAACCGCCATCGGCCACCAGTTCGCGCGCACGGTTCAGCATGGCGTTGGCCTTGCCGACCATAAAAATCTTGCAATCCAAGCAAGGATTCATGTGAGCGCCGTAGCCGTAGCGTGGGTTGAGCACTACGTCTTTGTATTCTTCGGAGATGTCTTCGATATGCAATTTGATGCCGAGGCGTTCGGCAACCCAGAGCGCGTTGTTGCGCTTCTGCTTTTCTTGATCCTGTTTGCGGATGGCGTGGGTATGGCCTTCGACGCAAAAGCCGGTGAAGAAGTTGACGCCTTCGACATGGATGCCTTGTTCTTGCATGGCGCGCACGGCCAACATGGAATCAAGGCCGCCGGATACCAAGGCAATCGCCTTGCGTTGGATGCCCATAAAACGATGATCTCCTGCCTGCGGCGGCTTACGGATTTTTGCCAGCGGCGTGCGTGTGTCGCTCGCTTATGCATCAAGCATGTCATGTGTATCAAGTGCTTGCGTGGCGACGAGCCTGTGTGGAATTTGGCGGGTGTTTGCAGACGTGCCAATATCTCGGGGGGCGAATTATACATGAATAGGAATATTTATCGAATGATGTGAGGTATGAATCCCACGGTTTTTTTTCGAGCACGTAAAATCCGAGGCTAGGTATCGTGTATACTCCGCAGCGTTTCATCCCACCAAGCATCACCAAAGCAGGCCGACCCGTGATCGAGAACATTCGTAACATCGCAATCATTGCCCACGTTGACCATGGAAAAACCACCCTAGTTGACAAACTTCTGCAACAATCCGGCACCCTCGACCAGCGCGGTGGGAACGTTGAGCGTGTAATGGATTCGGGCGATATTGAAAAAGAACGTGGCATTACCATTCTTGCCAAGAACACCTCGATCAAGTGGCGCGATTACCGTATCAACATCGTAGACACCCCAGGGCACGCTGATTTCGGCGGCGAAGTGGAGCGTGTGTTGTCGATGGTTGATTCAGTTCTCCTGTTGGTAGATGCTGTTGAAGGCCCGATGCCGCAAACAAGATTCGTTACCCAGAAGGCTTTTGCTCAAGGCCTTAACCCGATTGTGGTCATCAACAAGGTCGATCGCCCCGGTGCGCGGCCTGATTGGGTGATCGACCAAGTATTTGATCTCTTTGATCGCCTAGGTGCGACCGATGAGCAGTTAGATTTCCCGATTATTTATGCGTCTGGCCTGAATGGTATTGCAGGTCTCTCTGCCGACAAGCTTGCGCCAGACATGACGCCACTTTTTGAAACCATCGTAGAAAAAGTGCGCTGCCCTGATGTGGATATTAGTGCGCCGTTCCAAATGCAGATTTCCTCGCTCGACTACAACTCTTACGTAGGCGTAATCGGGATCGGGCGTATTAAGCGTGGCCATGTCAAACCCGGCACTCCCGTAAAAGTCATCAACCGCGAAGGCGCTGTGCGTAACGGCAAGATCGCCGGCATCATGGGCTTTTTGGGCTTGGAGCGAGTGGATTCAGAAGATGCTGAAGCAGGCGATATCGTCTGTATCTCTGGTATCTCGGATCTGAAAATTTCCGACACGGTTTGCGACGTAAACAACGTTGAAGCACTGCCTGCACTGAGCGTAGATGAGCCGACGGTGAGCATGATGTTCAACGTGAATACCTCACCCTTCGCGGGCAAAGAGGGCAAGTTCGTGACCTCGCGCAATATCCGCGACCGCCTTGAGAAAGAGCTGCTACACAACGTCGCCCTGCGCGTTGAAGATACCGAAACTCCAGAGAAGTTCCGGGTATCCGGTCGTGGCGAATTGCACCTCTCGGTACTGATTGAGAACATGCGCCGCGAAGGTTTTGAGCTCGCCGTAGGTTCACCAGAAGTAATCATCAAGGAAGAAAACGGCGTCAAGAAAGAGCCCTATGAGAACGTGGTGATCGACGTTGAGTCCGAAGATCAGGGCTCCATCATGGAAAAACTCGGTATGCGTAAAGCCGAGCTTGTGGACATGGCGCCAGATGGCAAGGGCCGCGTGCGCATGGAATTTATCGCACCCTCCCGCGGGTTGATCGGTTTCCGCTCGGAATTTATGACGTTGACTTCCGGTACGGGCATCATGAACTCCACGTTCTCACACTACGGTGAAATCAAAGAAGGTGAAGTGGTCAAACGCCAGAACGGTGTGCTGGTGTCGATGATTACTGGTAAGGTTCTGGGGTATGCGCTGTTCAACCTGCAAGAGCGTGGCCGTTTGTTCGTAGACCCGAACGTAGAAGTTTACGAAGGGCAGATTATCGGCATCCATAGCCGCGACAATGATCTTGTCGTGAACCCGACCAAGGGTAAGCAGCTGACTAACTTCCGCGCTTCTGGCAGCGATGAAAACATCCTGCTGACGCCACCGATCCGCTTCTCGCTGGAGCAGGCGCTTGATTTTATCGACAAGGACGAGCTGGTAGAAGTCACGCCCAAGTCGATCCGCCTGCGTAAGAAGCATCTGAAAGAGCATGAGCGTCGCCGCGGCAAGGATTGATCTGCGGCGGAAAGCGCGAGTGTAGTATTCTTCTCGTAGTCATTTGAATGAACAAAAAAGCCGAGCCGGAAACGTCTCGGCTTTTTTGTGCGCGCGTGTAAAGCCATCCGGGTGAATAACCGGCCCTAACGATTTTGTGACTTTGCGGTCGCAGAAAGTTGGGGTTCTGGTTGAATAGCGGTTGACGCATGACTGACGGTCACTTATATTTATGACCATCGGTCATGAGTGATCCAGTTCGCAAAAATACGCGCCGCTCGCTGACCTAGGCATCACCTGACTGAGTTGGGTGAATTTAGTAAGTTAGGGAGGTTCCCCATGGAACTATTAGTTATCGCCACCGTACTGTCTTTTGCAAATATCTTTGGAACTCAAGTAGTTACCAGCCAGATGCCGCAGTTTGTTGGCCAAGAATATCCGCAGCCGGTTCAGCAGCAGGTGAGCATGAGACATGCAGATGAGCCAAAGTCTTTGTTTGAGGCCGTTGAGAAGTTCAAAAAAGAGAAAGGCCTGATTTGATGCTGAGTTGTGATCCGCAGCTTTGCTTGACGAGGGATTTTGATTTTTAGCGAGCGCTTCATTCGACGGTTGTGGCTAGGATGGCCGACCTATTATGCTCGTAAGCCCCAGTTTCGGCTGGGGCTATTTTTTTGCGGTCATTTGCGGTTATAGAGGTAGTTTGATGGCAAGAAAGCCACTTAGGGGCTTGTCAATATCGGCACGGATTCTGATATACTGTGCGCCGGTATCTTGCTGATACTGCTAGCTGATACTGCTAGAGGTGGCACTCCTTACGCTGCCTTTTTCGTCCTTCGATGCCAGCCCGTTTGACGCAGATCCGTTTGACGGAAGTGGGCGGGCACTGTCAATCTGCGGGTGTAGTTCAATGGTAGAACTGCAGCTTCCCAAGCTGCTAGCGTGGGTTCGATTCCCATCACCCGCTCCACTTCGACTTTCTCGGGAGTTCTACGGAACGGCACGGAACGTCGTATGTCATTGTCATGATTGAGATTTTTGCTCGGCCTCGACCCGCTTACATCCAGTGAGAACCACTGACATTAAGAGAGCCGTAGCCATTTTTAGGATTCCTTTCTCCCGCTCAATTTTTCGGATTCGTGCACCTAGTTCTTGTATCCGCTGCTGATCGAGCACTAAACGCGCAGTCTCGCGCTTGAATTCAACGGAAAAAACTCTTTTGTTCTTTGCCATTGAACACCTCAGTAGGAGGCAGTAGTTTACTACCTATAAGAGTGTCCAGAATTATTAGACCACTACACTCCGAGGTGGACGAATGGGTGCGTGCCGGGGGTGCGGATGAAGACAGCAGCGCACCCGCTGAACAGAACAATGAGAACAACGCATGAACGTGCAACAACTTGAAAACGAACTGTGGGAAGCCGCCGACCAGCTGCGCGCCAACTCCAAGCTCACCGCCGCCGAATACTCTATGCCGGTGCTGGGCCTGATCTTCCTGCGCCATGCGGATAACCGCTTCAAGGCTTATCTACCTGAGATCGAAGCCGATATTCCGCCGCAGGTGCCCGCCGCCCAGCGCGAGGAGCTGATCAAGCTCGGTTTTCAAGGCAAAGCCGCCATTTACTTGCCGGAAGCGGCGCGCTTCGACCGCATCGCCAGCCTGCCGCAAGGCGCCAAGGTGGGCGAGATCATCGACGCCGCCATGGACGCAGTGGAGGCTGAATATCCGGTGCTCTCTGGCGCATTGCCGCGTGGCTATGCCGCCTTCGAACCGGACCTTTTGGCCGATCTGGTCAAGATTTTCGACCGCCCCGCCATCAAAGCCGCCACCGGCGATGTGTTCGGGCGCATTTACGAATACTTTCTTAATAAGTTCGCCATGAGTGGCGCGCAGGAAGGCGGCGAGTTCTTCACACCACCCTCGCTGGTGCGCATGATCGTGGGTGTTATCGAACCAGGCCACGGCCTAGTGCTCGATCCGGCCTGCGGCTCGGCGGGCATGTTCGTGCAGACCGGCCACTTCATCGAAGACGTGCGCCACCAAGTGGTCAATGACTCCGTCACCTTCCACGGCCAGGAAAAAAGCGATACCAACACCAAACTGGCGCGCATGAACCTGGTGGTGCATGGGCTGGACGCCTCCAACATCCGCCAGGGCAATACCTTCTACGACCAAGCCGAACACCTAATCGGCCAGTGCGATTTCGTCATGGCCAACCCGCCCTTCAACGTGGACGGGGTGGACACCAAAAAGGTGGAGGCGCAGGTGGATGCCGTAGCAAACGGCGGGCGCTTACCCTTCGGCCTGCCCGGTACCAATGCCAAAACCGGGGCTATCAGCAACGCCAACAGCCTTTGGGTTCAGTACTTCTACGCCTACCTAAACGACACGGGCCGCGCCGGTTTCGTTATGGCCTCCAGCGCCTCGGACGCCGGTAACAAAGACCGCGACATCCGCGAGCAACTGGTCAAAACCGGCCATGTCGATGTGATGATGGCCATCGGCAACAAGTTTTTCTACACCCGCAGCCTGCCCTGCACCCTATGGTTTTTCGATAAAGGCAAGCCGCAAGACCTGCAAAACCAAGTACTGATGATCGACGCGCGCAACGTCTATACCGTGGTGTCGGCGCGCTCGCATGTGTTTACCGATGAGCAGCTGGCTAACCTCAACGCCATTGTTTGGCTGCACCGGGGCGAGCGCGAGAAATTCATCGCCCTGGTGGCCCGCTATCAGCGGCAGGTAGATGATTGGCTGGCCGCCATTCCCGCCCGTATTGAAGCGGATACCGCTGCCGTGCAGACCTTGGCTGCGCCGCTGCAAGCGTTTGCCAATCAAGCCACGCTGGCTGAGTTGAATGCCGACCAAGCCGAAGATGCGCGAATCGCCCAAGCCCAGCTTGATGCTTTCAAGGCCGAGCTAACCACTGCCCAAACCGACACAGCCACGGCGGACGCCATCGCCGCCTTGCTCAGCGCCTGCACAGCAGCTCACGCCGCTATTGAGGTCGTTCGGGCTGAGCCTGTCGAAGCCCACGCCACCCAAGTGACGCTGCAAGCCGCGCTTGATGCCTTAGGCCCGCAGCTCAAAGCCACCAGCAAGCTGCTCGAAGCCCGCCACAAACGCTGGCTAAAACTCTTGGACACGGCGGAGAAACAGCTACGCGCCCGCCAAAGCAAAGCCTTCGACGGCAAAGCCGCCCGGGAGGCCAAGCACGCTCTGCTGGCTGCTGATGCCAAGAAAAACGAAGCCCCGACGGTGCGCGACGCGGCGCTCGACGCGCTCAAGCAAGCCGCCTATTTCATCCATCAGGTGCATTGGCTGCACAGCCGCTTTCCGCAGGCTTTGTTTGAGGATGTGGCCGGCCTATGCAAGGCCGTCAGCATCGAGGACATCGCCGCTAGTGATTACTCGCTCACGCCGGGGCGCTACGTGGGCGTGGCGGCTGCGGTGGAGGACGACGAGGACGACTTCGCCGACAAGCTGCGTGCGATTCACGAGGAGCTGGCCGAGCTAAATGATAAGGCGGTGGAGTTGGCGGGGCGGATTGCCAGCAACTTTGAGGAGTTGGTGAGATGAGTTGGCCGAAACTGCCCTTGGATCAGCTTGGTTATGTGTCCCGTGGCCGTTCTCGACATCGGCCGCGCAACGATCCTTCGCTGTATGGTGGCTCATACCCATTCATTCAGACTGGCGACGTGAAGCATGCCAATTTCCGGATTTCTGATCACACCGCGACCTATAGTGAAGCTGGACTGGCCCAAAGCCGCCTATGGCCGAAAGACACGCTTTGCATCACGATTGCGGCCAACATCGCTGACACCGCTCTTCTCGGATATGAAGCCTGCTTTCCTGACAGCATCATTGGATTCATCGCTGACGAGGAAAAGGCAGATCCTCGCTTCGTAAAGTATTACTTCGACATCATTCAGCGTGAGCTGCAGATGGTGTCCCAGGGTGCCACCCAAGACAATTTGAGCCAGGAAAAATTACTGTCGTTTGGGATTGCTTGTCCACCGGTTGAAGTGCAACGCAAAGTTGCTGAAGTGCTCTCCGCCTACGACGACCTGATCGCCACCAACCAGCGCCGCATCGCCTTGCTCGAAGACGCCGCCCGCCGCCTCTACCGCGAGTGGTTTGTGCACCTGCGCTTTCCGGGCCATGAATCGGTAGCGGTGAAGGATGGGGTGCCGGAGGGGTGGTGTAAGAGGTCGATGACTAGCGTGGCTGATTTCGTTAATGGATTTGCTTTCAAGCCCGAGCATTTAGGCGAAGCTGGTCTGCCTGTTGTAAAGATTCCCGAGCTTCGAAGCGGCATCACGAGCAAGACACCCTACAACCTCGGGCACATTGTTCCACAGCGAAACCACATCACTACTGGGGATGTGCTTTTTTCGTGGTCGGCAACGTTACTAGTTAACGAATGGGGTGAAGGGCCAGCGTTGCTTAATCAACACCTGTTCAAGGTGATCCCACGCAATGAGCTGCACAAACGATTGGTACGATTCGCCGTCGAAGCGGCAATTCCAGAGCTCATAGGCCATGCTGTCGGGGCAACCATGCAGCACATCCGTCGTTCGGCATTGGACAACCATTTGATGTTGGTGCCTGACGACACAACCTCCGTGGCATTTGCTGCGCAGGCCGACCCAATGATGGACGCGGTACTGAACTTGACAGCTCAGAACAGAGAGCTGACGAAAGCCCGCGACCTCCTCCTCCCCAAACTTATGTCCGGCCAACTCGACGTCTCCAACATCCGCCTACCTGAGGAGGCCACGGCATGACCACCTTGCCCAGCGCCAACGATCCCGCCTACGCCCAGTGGCTCACGGCACTGAAAACCCGCTTCCGGCAGGTGCAGCTCAAAGCAGCGGTGGCGGTGAATACCGAGCTGCTGCAGTTTTACTGGGCGTTGGGGGCAGACATTGCGGCGCAGCAGGCGCAGGCGCAGTGGGGCAGCGGCTTTCTGGCGCAGTTGAGCCAGGATTTGATGCGTGAGTTTCCGCAGGTCAAAGGGTTTTCACTGCGTAATCTCAAATATATTCGCCAATGGCACGCGTTTTGGCAGCCCAGCGTAATTGGGCAACAGGCTGTTGCCCAATTAACCGCCATCCCTTGGGGGCACAACCTGGCCATCATCAGCAAATGCCCCGACCCTGCTCAGGCGCTGTTCTACGTGCAACAAACCCAGCACCACGGCTGGAGCCGCGCGGTGCTGACGCATCAGATTGAAAGCGGCCTGTGGCAGCGCCAGGGGCAGGCGTTGAACAACTTTGCCCAGACGCTACCCGCGCCGCAGTCCGACTTGGCAGCGCAAGTGCTCAAAGATCCCTACATTTTCGATTTTTTGAGCCTGACCCCCGAGCACACCGAGCGCGAGCTGGAGACGGCACTCACCGAGCACATCACGCAATTTCTGCTGGAGTTAGGCGCGGGCTTTGCCTATATGGGCCGCCAAGTGCCGCTGCAGGTAGGCGAGCGCGAGTTTTTCATTGACCTGCTTTTCTACCACGCACGCCTGCATTGCTATGTGGTGGTGGAGCTGAAGACGGTGGATTTCGAGCCCGAGTTTGCCGGCAAACTCAACTTTTACATCAAGGCTGTCGATGAGCAACTGCGCGGCGCGCAGGACGCGCCCACCATTGGCCTGCTGCTGTGCAAAGGCAAAGACAAACTGGTGGCCGAATACGCGCTGTCGGATATACACAAGCCGCTGGGCCTGGCCAGCTACGAGCTATCGCACACCTTGCCTGAGACGCTGCGTGACCAGCTACCGAGCATCGAGCGCCTGGAAGCGGAGCTGGAAACCGCTGGCAAGCCCTGACTGGAACCTGACACATGGCCAAAAAAGACTATTCCGAAGACCTGTTGATTCAAGCGCCCACCGCCGAACTGCTGGAGCAGCAGCTTGGCTGGGAGAGTGTGTTTGTGCAGGACGAAGCTGCCCAAGGTGGGTGGGGGCCAGATAGCCTGCTGGGCCGTGCGTCAGATGCCGAAGTGGTGCTCACCCGCGATGTGCTGGCCGCACTCAAGCGCTTGAATCCGGGCCTGCCCGATGCGGCCTATCAGGATGCCTTGGCGCTGGTGGTGCAGGATGACATCACCAAATCGCTGATTGCGCAAAACCAAGAAAAGTACCAGCTGCTGCGCGATGGCGTGCCGGTGAAATACCGCGACGGGGCCGGGCGGCTGGTCGATAAACGCTTGCGCTTGATTGACTTCGATGAACCCAAGAACAACCGCTATCTGGCAGTGCGCGAGTTGTGGGTGCGCGGCAGGCTGCATCTGCGCCGCCCCGATGTGATCGGTTTCGTCAATGGCTTGCCGCTGGTGTTCATCGAACTTAAGCGCTTTGAGGTGCATATCGACAGCGCTTACAAGAAAAATTACGCCGATTACTTGGACACCATCCCGCATCTGTTTCACTGGAACGCGCTGGTGATTATTTCCAACGGCCACGACGCGCAGTATGGCTCGCTCACCTCCAGCAAGGAGCATTTCTATCGCTGGAAGCGGCTCGATGAGGATGATCCGGAACCCGGCAAGGATCAGCCCCTGTTGCCGATACTCTTGCAGGGTATGCTGCACAAGCAGCGCCTGCTGGATATCGTCGAGAACTTCATCCTGTTTGATGCCTCTGAGGGCAGTACGAACAAGATTGTGCCGCGCAACCACCAGTATCTCGGGGTGAATCGCGTGATCGATCGTTTGACCTCCGCCGACCCTAAGGTACAGGCCGAAGTGGCCGCCGGGCAGTTGGGCGTGTTCTGGCATACCCAGGGTTCGGGCAAGTCGTACTCAATGGTGTTTTTGACCGAAAAAATCCATCGCAGGCTATCGGCAGCGTGGTCGTTCGTGGTCATTACCGACCGCACCGAGCTGGACGATCAGATCGCATCGACCTATACCAACTGCGGGCGCGCTAATAGCAAGACCGATCAGGCCAAGAATGGCGCTGCACTGCGCTCGATGCTGCGTGACCAGAACCGCCGCTATGTGTTCGGCCTGATACAGAAATACCGCGAGCGCGTCACAGAAGCCTATTCCGAGCGTGACGACATCATCGTGATCAGCGACGAGGCGCACCGGACGCAATATGGGCGGCTGGCGTTGAATATGCGCAAAGGGCTGCCTCGCGCGAAGTTTCTCGGCTTCACGGGCACCCCGTTGATCGATGCGGGCGAAAAACAACTCACCCGTGAGGTGTTCGGTGACTATGTCTCAATCTACGACTTTCAGCGTGCAGTGGCCGACGGCGCGACGCTGCCCTTGTTCTACGAGAACGCGGGCGAAAAGCTGAAGATCATCGACCCCAAGGTGAGCGAACGCATCACGCAGCACATCGAAGCGGCCAAGCAGGCGGCCACACTGGATGATCCGTGGAGCGACGAGAAAGAAGACAAACTTTACCGAGAATTGGCGCGGGACTACCCCATCCTGACTTCGCCGACGCGACTGGACAAGGTGGCGCAAGATTTTGTTGACCACTTTCACCAGCGCTGGCGCGTGGTTGAAAACGGCGGCGGCAAAGCCTTGATGGTGTGCCTGGACAAGATCACCTGCGTGAAGATGCACGATCTGATCATGGCCAAGTGGCAGGAGAAAACCGCTCAGCTGGAAACTGCCGTGGCGGAGGAAGAAGCCCTGTTTGCCGCCAAAGGCAAAGCACCGACCAGCCTGCTCAAGCAGCGACGGGAGCAGGTGGAGTGGATGCGCGCCACCGAGTGCTGTGTGGTGGTGTCACAAGAGCAGGGCGAAGTGGCGGAGTTTGCCAAGTGGAAGAATTTCCGCGATGAGCCGCTGGACATCACCCCGCACCGCGAAAAAATGGTCAAACGCGACCTGGAAAAAGAATTCAAGAAGGCTGACAACCCGTTCCGCATTGCGATTGTGTGCGCGATGTGGCTGACCGGCTTTGATGTAAAAAGCTTGGCCACCCTGTATCTGGACAAGCCGATGCAGGGCCACACCCTGATGCAGGCCATCGCCCGCGTCAATCGGGTTGGTGGTGGCAAGAAACATGGGTTGATCATTGACTACAACGGCATGATCAAAAGCCTGCGCCGGGCACTGGCCACTTTTGCCCAAGGTGATCGTGCAGGCACGGGTAAAGGAGAGGGCGAACAGGATACAGTGCGTGATGATGCAGAAGCTCTCGCGGAGTATGTCGATAGCCTCAAGACCGCCACCGAGTTCCTGATGGATCTGGGGTTTGATGTTGCAGAACTGGTCAATGCCAAAGGTTTCGACAAGCAGCAACAGATCTTAACGGCGGTGAACCTGCTCTGCGAAAGCGACGAGCGTCGCAAGACTTATCAGGTGATCGTTGAGGATGTGCAGGCGCGCCATCGCGGCCTGTTTCCGCACCCGGGTCTCTTCGGTTTTGATGCGGTGGAGAGTGCAGTCACCGCCATCTACAACAAGATGCAGGATGCGCGTGTATCACCCGATGTCAGCCGCTTGCTGCAGGATTTGTACGACGTGGTGGATGTGGCGGTAGCAACTGACGATTCGCCAGTCAGAGAACCTACACCCCGGTATGATCTTTCCAATATCGACTTTTCTCGCCTGCGTGCCGAATTTGAGAAATCACCCTTCAAGAATATCGTGGCGATGAATTTGATGGAGAAGATCGAGAAGCGCTTGGCTGCGATGGTGGCGAAGAACCCCACCCGCGTGGACCTCTATGAGCGCTATCAGGAAATCGTCCAAGAGTACAACAAGGACAAGGATGCGACAGAGATCGAGATCGTAATGGGCAAGCTCTACGCGATGATCGACAGTCTGGATGTGGAAGGACGGCGCTACCTGCGCGAAGGGCTTGATAACGAAACTGAACTGGCGGTATTTGATTTGCTTCAGAAAGATTCACTCACCAAGGGTGATCGTGAGGCGATCAAGAAAGTCGCCAAGGACTTGCTGGGCAAATTGGCCGATCAGCGTTTTACACTGGAACGCTTGCGTAGCATGGCGACCGTGCAGGCGCAAATGAAGGCAGAGATCATCAAGCACTTGTACGCCCACCTGCCAGCCAGTGCCTATGATCCGGACGAAATCAATATCAAGGCGGGGGCCGTGTTTGCACACATCTATAGTGCCGGCCTTGGCGGGGAGGCGCTGGTGTACCACTGATCGGGCAATGGTTATCGGAAAAAATTGAGCGGAAGAAAGAAACCCTAAAAAAGGCTACGGCTCTCTAGCACCGCCTCGACCGCGTCGTCGATTGTGCCATGCGTCACCGCATCCAGCGCCGAGTCTTCGTCCAATCCAAAGCTGCCAAATGTAAATCACTCCAAGCTTTTCGGTGGCAGCATTTTTTATCCACTACGCTTAAGAAATTGCGTGCCTTTATTGATGGTGCACGAAGTAGATTTCTTGTGGGTGGGTACTGTTATGTCGAATCAGCGTATTCACACGCTTGGCTTGCAGGCCAAGCTGTTGTTGGCGTTTACCTTGATCAACTGCATCACTGTGGCAAGCTTTGTCGGCTATGCCCAGTACGTCAAAATCCAGGACATCCGCAATCAGATGGACAGCCGTTTGATTGCTGCGGCGCACGCCGTGCCACGTCTTTTGGGGGATGATTACCTTGAGCGTGCTCGTACCGCGGATGGCGTATCTGATGCGGAGTACCTTGCGATGTTGCGCAATCTGGGCGGATATGCGAGCGATGTGGAGCTGGAATACACCTACACCATGATCGTAAACAGCAAAGGTGAGGTGCATTTTTTGTCCGATGGAGCGGGAGAGGAGGACATTAAAACGAGCAATTATGCAAAGCACTTGGAGCTTTATGATGATGTCAGCCCTAAGGTGCTCGAAGCCAACCGCACCGGCAAGAGCCAGTTTGACGAGTATACCGATAAGTTTGGCAGTTTCCGCGCGATTTTTATGCCTGCGCACACCAAGGCGGGCCACCCGTATGTGGTGGGTGTCGATGTAAAACTGGATACGCTTTATGCCGAGATGCGTTCGAGCCTGATCAGCCTGTTGCTCATCGGGTTGGTAACCTTGGGAATCGGGTTTGTACTTTCATGGTTTGCAGCTCGTTTATTTGCGAACGCCGTCAATCGGCTGACTCGGCAAATCAACCAAGTGGCAGATACGCGTGATCTTACCCGTGAAATTGATTTACGTACGGGCGATGAACTTGGGCAAATGGGGCGGCGTTTGGCTGGGCTGCTGCAAAGTTTGCGGCAAACGCTTTCCGGTGCTTTGAGTATGGCCAATAGCAATCGGCAGCTTGCGGATACGTTCCGCAAGCGCGCAGGCGATATTACTCAGCAAATGGGGCAGGCGGCATCCGAGCTTGCCGATGTGGACAGTCACGGGCAGGCAATCGAATCATCGGCGCGGGATTCGGCTCATCAGGCGAGTTCTGTGCGCGATAGTTTGCAAAAGGCGGGGGACGATCTCTCTCGCTCTCACCAAGAGCTACAACAGCTGATCAGTGATGTTCACGGTAGCGCGTCGTCTAGCGTTGAATTGGCGGCTGATCTTGAGCAATTGAGCAAAGATGCGGCTCAAATTGGCGAGGTGCTGCAGATGATTGCCGGAATTTCGGAACAAACTAATTTGCTTGCACTCAATGCGGCCATCGAAGCTGCGCGCGCCGGTGAGTCTGGCCGAGGGTTTGCGGTGGTTGCGGACGAGGTGCGCCGGCTTGCAGGCCAAACGCAAGGAGTGCTTTCCGAAACGCACGAGGTGATTGATAAGGTAATCAATGCGATTCGGCAGATTGCTCAGCGGATGAACACCAGCGCCGAGCGCTCGCAGCGTTTGGCCGGCGATGCCGATGGTGCGTTGCAGGTGCTCAATGGTGTGGTCGGGCAGATGGATCGCGTGCAGCGTGGTGTTGATCTTTCGTTAGGGAGCAGCCAGTCGATCCAATCGGCGGTGGCAGAAATGGCGTCGCGGTTGAGCGGTATGCGGGATGCTTTTGAGCATACCAAGCGAGATGTGAATGCAATTCATCAAAGCGCGGCGGAGTTGGGCAGCACGGCGGATGCGTTACAAAGTGGGTTAAGCCAGTATCGTACTGCGTAGGTGGTGAGGTTGCACGCGGCTAAAATTGGTTGCAAAGGCATTTGCAAGCTGAATGCCCGCCTATACTGATTCTGATGGTGCGGGCGTGAAGAACTGACACGCCAAATCTGGGAGAGCCGTTAACGAAGTACGCATGGTGGTGCATGTGTGTGGATGGTTTTGCAGCGAACCTTGTTTGAGGGTGCCTGCCACACACGCTCAAAAGGCGACGATAGGTCAGAATATGCAATGGTTTAAGAGCCTCAAACTCGGCACGCAGTTGATTTTGGCGTTTTTGGTGGTCGCAATGGTGGCGGGCGCTGTGGGGATCGTTGGTAGTATCAATATTTCCCGTGTCAACGGGATGATGGACGCTGTTTACAAAGATCGGCTGCTGCCAATTCGTGACTTGGGTAATGTTCGCAGTGACTCAGCGGATAATTTTCGAGTTCTGTATGAGTTGATCAATGCGAAAGATGACGCCGCGATCAATGATGCCAAATCACGTATAACCGTTCGAAATACGAAAATTGCCGAGTCTTGGCGCCATTACGTCGGTACCACTTTAACCGATGTGGAACGCTCGTTTGTCGAACAGAGTGATCAATTGACGCCAACCTATCTTGCCTCGATAGAAAAATTTATTCGCCTGATAGAGCAAAGGCGGATCGACGAGGCGCAAGCCGTACTCGCGAATGAAGTGAAACCAACCTTTGACAAGCTGCATGAGCTGCACGTGAAAATTGCCGAGCTAAACGATCAGATTGCCAAAGAAGCCAATGTCGAGGCTGATGGCGTTGTACAGGACATTGGCCGCATCATGACGGCCCTGATTGTGATTGGTATCCTGCTTTCACTTGGCTTGGGTGTTCTGGTGTCGCGCATGGTGGTGCGCCAGATCGGCGGCGAGCCGTCTTATGCTGCGGAAGTGGTTCAGCGGATTGCCAATGGTGATTTAACGGTAGATGTACAGACCCGCAGCGGCGATACCACCAGCGTGCTTGCCATGATGCGGGCGATGGCCGAAAAGCTGCGCTCGGTGATGACCGATGTGCGCGGTTCTTCGGACAGTTTGGCATCGGCCTCCGAGCAGATTTCCTCTTCCGCACAGGCGCTCTCGCAAAATGCCTCGGAGCAGGCTTCGAATATCGAGGAGACTTCGGCATCGGTGGAAGAGATTTCTTCTACTGTCGCGCAGAATGCCGACAATGCCAAAGTCACCGATACGATCGCGACAAAATCTTCTAGCGACGCGCGCGAAGGTGGTGATGCGGTCAAGCAGACGGTGCTTGCGATGCAGGAGATTGCCAGCAAAATTTCCATCATCGACGATATTGCTTATCAAACCAATCTGCTCGCCCTGAACGCTGCGATCGAAGCTGCGCGCGCAGGGGATCACGGCAAAGGCTTTGCCGTCGTGGCTGCTGAGGTGCGTAAGTTAGCCGAGCGCTCTCAAGTTGCTGCGCGGGAGATTGGTACGGTTGCGACCAATAGCGTTGCCTTGGCGGAGCAAGCGGGCCATCGCCTAGATGAGTTGCTGCCGTCCATTAACAAGACGGCGGATTTGGTGCAGGAGATTTCTGCGGCATCAAGCGAGCAGACTTCGGGGCTTACCCAGATTAGTTCGGCGGTGGCGCAGCTCTCGCAAACCACCCAGATGACCGCCTCTGCATCGGAGCAACTCTCATCCACCGCGGAGGAGATGAGCGCACAAGCGCTGGAATTGCAGCAGCTGGTTTCGTACTTTCAGTTGGGTCAAGTTGCAGCACAAAGCGCTGCGCGAGCGGCACCGAAACCGGCGGCTAACGGCGGTAGTGGCGGCATGAAGAGGGCGGCGAATGCTGGGGTGGATGAATCGGCGTTTACTCGCTTTTGATCTGCGCTTTGCCGTTACTTGCGCGTAAGCCTAAGGCGCCTTTGCTTTGATAGCGAGGCGCTTTTTTATTGGGCTCAATTTTGTTGGCTTGAGGTTTTGTACAGAGGGGTGATAACGCGATTACTTAAACGCCTCAATCAGGTCTGCAATCGCGGTGGCGCGGATGACATGTATCATATTGCCCATCAAGTCCGTGGAATTTGGCACCCAAGGCTTCATGCCGGTCAAGAACTCTGTCCACTCGGATAAGTGTTCGTGTACCTGCTGTTTCGCGGATTCCTCTGGGTGGTTCTCTAAGATTTCGAGAATTGGGTCGAGCATTTCCTGCATCAATTTTCCATAAATTGCGGATTCGCCGTGAATGCGGAGCACTTCAGGAAGGTTGCTGTTCTCGGTTGCAAGTTCGGTGCGTAGCTTATTGACAGCCTTGAGTGCTTGGCGTTTCAGGCTCTCCGCTGTGGCTTGGATTTCCTTGAATTCGGCCATTTCAAAATACCTGTGCTGCTTTCAAAAGAGGGGTGCTATTCACTATAGCTCACTATCGTAACTGTATCGCAGGCGATCGTAACTGTATCGCAGGCTAGCCGTACAATCGCGTCAGGAGAACGGGAATTGCGGTTTCTACGCGCAAAATTCGCGGGCCGAGGGAAAGGCTTCGAAAGCCTGCCGCCTGTAGTTTTTCGATTTCATAGGGGATAAAGCCGCCTTCAGGGCCGATTGCAAGTACGGATGCTTGTTCCCCTAGAGCACGGATGTCGTGCGCCTCCCCTGTGGGATGGGCGACGAGGCCAAGCTTTCCTTGCAGAAGGGCAGGGAGTTCGTCTTCCACAAATGGCTTGAAGCGCGTTCGGAGCTGCACTTGGGGAAGTTGCGTATCCACGCCTTGTTCAAGCCCTAATAGCAGCTCTTGAAAGATGGCTTCCGGCAATAAAAAGGGGGATTGCCAGTAACTTTTCTCGACGCGATACGTGTTGATCAGATAGACCGATTTTACCCCCATGGCCGCGACAGTTTGCAGGATTCGTTTGAGCATTTTGGGGCGGGGTAGTGCGAGTAGAAGCGTTGCGGGCAGGGATGGCGGTGGTGGGGAGGTTAGCGTAAACGTAAGTTTTGCGTGATCGGCTTCCCATTCCTGTATCGTGGCGATGCCTTGGTTGCCGTTAAGGAGCCCGACGCGTACTTGGGTGCCTAGGCTTGCGCCGTGTATTTCTTGCAGGTGGCGCAGCTGCCTTCCTGTGACTATTAAGTCACCTGAATTGTGATCTGCCGCATGAAATTGAGCATCTTGGCCTTGAAAGATCAGAAGGTTCATAAAGAGGTGCTCGGCTATCCTGCTGAAATTGGCGGGCGACTGTGTGATAATGGCCGCCATTCTGGGGGGAGGTCAGATTTTCCGCAAGCGGCGTTGGCTTCCCCATAAGAGCGGCTGGCCTAGGCATTCTAGGTTCTGCTTTCATCCACGATCTACATCTACAGACGGTTGCAAGTGATGGCGACGAATAAAAAAGTAATACCCACGCTGGAGAATCCCTTTCATGAGCCCGAGCGGATTGAATTCAAAATTCCGGGTGAAATCACCCGAGTGCCGGGGATTTACGAAGGCGCATTGCGGGAAGGCTGGGATCTTATGCAGCGCCCGCACACTGCTGCCGGCGTCGTCGCCATTGAGCGTCAGCACTCCAAAAAACGGATGACGGTTTGGGAACGTATTCAGACCTTGTCCGATAAAGATCCAATCGTGCTGTACCAGAACTGGGGTAAGAACCTCGACGGCGCGTCGATGGTGACGGCCATTGTAAACATCGAAGGCCGTGATGTTGCGCTGTATGGCCACGACTTTACCGTTCGTGCCGGTTCGATGGATGCCACCAACGGTCGTAAGCTCGCGAATCTGATCAAGCTGGCTGGCGAGCGTGGGATTCCACTTGTGGGGCTTAATGATTCAGCAGGCGCTTATGTACCGGCTGGGGTGGGTGGCTTGGACGGCTACGCAGAAGCCTTTACCGCACTGCGTCGCATCAGCGGTGTTGTACCTTCCATTATGTGCATGTTTGGCTACAACGCGGGCGGCGGAGCCTATTTGCCGCGCCAAGGCAGTTTTGTTATCCAGCCAAGAGATACCTTTTTCGGTTTGACCGGCCCCGGCGTTGTGAAGTCGGTACTGGGTGAAGACGTTACTGCGGATGAGCTGGGTGGGCCCGGCGTACACGGTCAGTCCGGTGTGGCAGACTTTGTGGTGGAAGACGAGATCGCCGCGCTTCGCAAGGTACGCGAATTGCTGCGCTATATTCCCGACAATAACCGCGTGATGGCGCCTTTCCAGACGACCTCCGATCCGGTGACGCGCAAAACATGGGATGCCGATATTTTGCTGAAAAAAGCCTTTAACTCACCGACGGGGTTTAATACGCCGGTGGATATTCGCATTCTGATTCAGCAAGTTTGCGACCACGGCGACTTTACCGAATTTCAACCTGACCGTGCTCAAAACACCATCTGCGCGTTTGGCCGTCTTGCAGGCCACGTGGTTGGTTTCTGTGCGAATAATTCGGCGGTTGCGTCTGGCCAGATTGATATCGATGCGTCGTTCAAGAATGCGCGCTTTATCCGGTTTTGCAACGTATACAACATTCCCATGGTGTTTATCGAAGACACCACCGGCTTTTTGCCAGGCACCGATCAGGAGCGGCGCGGAATCGTGCAGGCAGGGCGGGCGTTATTGGATTCCATTATCGACCTGCGCACGCCGCGCATTCTGTTGATCGTTCGTAACGCTTTCGGTGGTGCTTATGCGGCGTTTAATAGCTACGCGACGGGGGCAGACGTGGTGCTTGCGCTCCCCACCACTCGCCTTGCGGTAATGGGGCCTGCGGGCAAAGAGTTTGTTTATAAAGATGAACTTCGCAAGGTGCGTGCAGCCGCTAAATCACGCATTGCAGAGCGCGTAGCGGAATTGAAAGCGCAGGGGGTTGCAGAATCCGATGCAAAAACTCAAGCGCAGGCAGAAGCAGATGCATGGTTGAAGCAAAAAGATCAAGAATTTTCGCAGCGCTACGAGCGTGAGCTGATGAACCCGAAAGAGGCGCTGAGCTTGGGTTCGATCTCGCAACTGGTGATGCCTTACGATTTGCGGAATATTTTGGCCGACAACATGCAATTTTTGCTGCGTACTTATACGCCAGGGCCGATGCAAGCCGTGCAGCGCGAATTCCACTAAGCGTGGGTTTGCTTGGAAAAGATACTGTTTCAGCCGTTTTTCTTGTACTGCTGTTGATGATATTTCGTAGCGCTGTTGATAAACGCGAACCTCCAACAGTCACAAGAAATGCGCTGGCAAGATAAAAATGAAACGGCGGTTGCGAGCCGCCCAAGGACAAGGTTTGTGAAACAAGCTCCTAGAAATTTTTACGCGAACAACCCACTCATTCACAAAAATCGCCGCCGCCAAGTGGGGGAATCTGAATGGGTAAAGCAGTTTAATTGCGAAGATCTGCGCCCGCTGATTATTTGCCGTGGCCCGATCCGCAAGGAAGTCATGGATGTTTGGGAAGAAATGGGGATTCACGAGTATGGCATCCTGCTCTCTGAAAAAGACTCCATCACCTACAACAGCGCGCTAGCGCCGGAACTGCGTCAGCTCACCCGTCCAGAACACGTTCACCGCGTTCCTGATTACACCGGTGTAGACAAAGAAGAGCGCACCCAGCGTATTAACCAGATCATTGCGATTGCAAAAGAAAACCGCTACGACAGCGTATTCGCCGGCTATGGCTTTATGGCGGAAGATGAAGCGCTGGTGAGTGCACTGGAAAACGCTGGCCTTACCTTTATCGGCCCCTGCTCGCGCACCGTTCGTGATGCTGGCGCGAAGGATGAAGCCAAGCGCACCGCGCTACAGGTGAACGTTACCGTTACTCCCGGAATTGATAACCTCACCGCGCTTACGCTGTTGCGCAAAGCATCGGATCTTGCTGCGCTCAAAACCCTTGCAAACGCGCATAAGCTCGGCCTTGCAGAGAGCCTGTTTGACGGCAAACTTACGCTTGAGCATGTTGCCGACGAAGTCCTGAACGCATCCTACAAGCGTTCGATGGATTTGATCAGCATTGCGGAAATTGCCAAAGAGCTGGAAATCCGACTGCAGGAAATTTTCCATAAATACCCGAACAACCGTATGCGCCTGAAAGCCATCGGTGGTGGTGGCGGAAAAGGCCAGCGTATTCTGGCTGCACCTTCGAGCTATAACGGCAGCCTTGAGGAGCAGATCAAACAGGCGAGCACCAAAGGCCCAGAATTATTCCGCGAAATTCTAAGCGAAGTAAAAACTACGGGCGTTGGCGACAATAAAAACGTTCTGATTGAGCTGAATATCGAAGTGACCCGCCACCAGGAAATTCAGGTGATCGGTAACGGCGAATGGTGTATGACGCTTGGCGCACGTGATTGCTCGGTGCAGATGCACGAACAAAAACTGCTGGAAATCTCGCAAACGCGCGAGATGTTGGCAGATGCAATCGCCAGTGCAAAAGCTTCCGGCAAGGCCGCAGAAGAAAAAGCGCTGCAATCCGACCTTGAAATCCTGATCCGCATGGAAGAAGAATCCGAGCGCTTTGGCGTGGCCGTAGGCTTGGATTCGGTATCTACCTTTGAGTGCATCGTCGATCGTGATACCCACTTTTTCATGGAAATGAATACGCGGATTCAGGTAGAACACCGCGTTTCTGAACTGTGCTACACCCTGCGCTTTGCCAATCCGAAGAATCCAGAAGATTACTTCGACGTGGATTCGCTCGTTGAAGCCATGACGCTGTTGGCGAAGTTCGGTAAGCAGTTGCCTAAGCCCACCCGTATTCCCCGCGAACGTGCATCGGTCGAAGTGCGCTTGAACGCCACCAACCGCGCTTTGAAGCCGCACGCGGGCGGTATCATCAATTATTGGTCGGACGCCATCGAAGGGGAAATTCGCGATGATCAGGGAATTTCCCTGAAAAACCCAGATACTGGGCAGTTCATCAAATACCACCTTGCGGGTGCCTATGACAGCAACGTGGCGCTGATTCTTTCGGTAGGCAACAACCGTCGCGCAAGCTATGAGCGTATGGCGGAAGTGCTGCGCCGCACGCGCTTTGTGGGCGAAAATCTTTGCACGAACTTGGATTTTCACTATGGCTTGGTTCACTGGCTGTTGGCGGAACATGTTCATGCAAAAGCCACCACCGGCTTTGCAATGCCGTATTTGACGCAGATCGGCTTGCTCAAGCAGGCAACCAATCGCCTTGATATCGAATATGCCTATGCCCAGATCAAGGCGGCTTACCGCAAGCGTGCCAATCAGGCGTTTGCTGGCAGCGACGAATTGCCCGCTGCGCTGAAGGCGATTGATAGCGTTTTGGATCGCAAGAACACTCTGCTGTTGCGCCCCATTGAAATGCTGCTGGAAGAACCGCACCAGCTAAGTGGCTGGCTGAGCGTGAACAAATCCAGCGTTCGCTTCGACGGCGACACCGTTGTGTGGACGAAAAACCCCATTGCGGTGCTCGACGATACTTACCACTATCTCAATATGGATTACCGCGAGGATCTACCAGCGGCAGCCTGCATCTGGAAGCACGACAGCGATGTGCTGCAATCGGCGGTTGCGTTCTACGCAGACCTGCAAAAACACCTTGGCGGAGGAAGTTGGGAAACGCAACAAGCACGCCTTGCAGATAACACCGTACCTGAGGGCTTAACCGAAGCCCTATGGAGTGGCGCACAAGCCGCACATGCGGGCTATCAGGCAGGGCTAGAATTACTGACTGTACTGGTTCGCATCGCTCACGAAGTTGGTTTTTACGAAATTAAAGTGAATGCCGATCTGACCATCACCATCCCTGAGCGTCTGCGGGATAAAAAATTGCAAGACGAGATGCTCAAGGTGCTGGTGCCACCCCCTGCCACAAAAGCGGACGAGTTGGTCGCAGTGTGTGGCGGTATGTTCTACGGGCGCGAAGCGCCGGGCTTGCCGGCATTTATCCAAGAAGGCGACCACATCGAGGCGGGGCAGGCGATTTACATTGTTGAAGTCATGAAAATGTTCAACAAAATCTACGCGCCGTTTGCATGCACAATCGACAAATTGCTGATGGAAAATATCGACGGCACGATCGTTAAACAAGGCCAGCCGCTCTTTAAGGTGACGCCGGATGAACGTGTCGTAGAAGAAGACCCAGCAGAAGTGCTACGACGCACGCGCACCGCAACCGATCGCGCGCTGGCGGGCCTGCTGTAATGACAGGTTCAAGCTCGATGGGTACGATGAATCGAGAGGAGTTGCGCCGGTTCGCCGCGCGCAAACTCCGCGAGGGCGTCCCGCTGGTCAATCACATGCAGTTGGATATTACCGATTGGCAGCCCGGCATCGTTACCGTAGAAGCGCCGCTGGCGCCGAACCTGAATACTCACGGCACGGCGTTTGGTGGCAGCTTGTATTGCCTTGGCAGTATGGCGGGTTGGGCGCTGATGCACCTGACGTTGATGGATGCCGGGTTTTTGCCGAGCGTTTGGATTGTGAAGGGTGAAATTAATTATCGACGCCCCGTAAAAGGCACGTTGCGCGCCACCGCGTCGCTGTCGGAGGAGGCGAGGGCGGCGCTGGTTGAACAGTTTCGCAGCCAAGGAAAGGCAAAAGCCACGATCACCATCGTGACGCAAGAAAATGGCGAGAATTGCGTTGAAGTCAATGCGCTTTTTGCGGCAGTGAGCGAAGATCCGCGTTAGACCAAGATCATCCGTGGCAATTGCGTTCTAAAAGGAGTTTTTATGAGTTGGAACACTTCCTCTATCCCCGATCAGACTGGACGCATTGCGGTCGTTACGGGCGCAAACAGCGGTTTAGGGCTTGAAACCGCGCAGGTGCTGGCAAAGAAAGGCGCAACGGTTATTCTAGCGTGCCGGAATGCTGCCAAGGCCGACGATGCAATGCGCGAAATTAGGCAGAGCGTTCCTAACGCCAAGCTTGAGTTTGTGCGCTTGGATTTAGCCAGCCAGAGCAGCGTAAAAGAAGCGGCGAGCGAGCTTCGCCAGCGCTATCCGGTGATTGATCTGCTGATCAATAATGCCGGCGTCATGTGGCTGGAGGAAGGGCGCACGGAAGACGGTTTCGAACGCCATCTCGGGACCAATCATTTTGGCCACTTTACGTGGACGTTATTGCTGCTGCCTTCAATGGTAAATGTGGTTGGTTCGCGAATCGTTACGGTCAGCAGCCTTGCTCATCGCAGCGGCTATCTTGCGTTGGATGATATTGAGCAGGCTCGCAATTATACCAAGCACGGTGCTTATGGCGTTTCCAAGTTCGCCAACCTTATTTTTGCGTTGGAGCTGGAGCGCCGCCTTCGTGCCGCTCATGCAGAGACGCTCTCCATTGCCTGCCACCCAGGAATTTCGGGCACCAATCTGGCGAACGAGTGGTCGGGTTCAGGCTTGCTTGCGCGCATTGGCGTGAAATTTTTTCCGCTGATCAGCCAGAGTGCGGCGAGCGGTGCTCTGCCGAGCCTCTATGCTGCAACGGCTGCTGGCGTGCAAGGTGGAAGTTATTGGGGGCCACGTCGCTATGAGATGTTTGGCGAACCTGCGCCGGCAAAAACTCGCGGGCGCGCTAAAGACTTACAATTAGCAGCTGATTTTTGGGCGCTATCGGAGAAAATGACGGGGGTTTGCTACCCTGGGTGATTTTGCGCGGCTCGTGTGGTGCGTTAGTTTCGCTTTAACTGTCACACGGCCGCGTATCTTCGGGAATGTATCGCCAAGAATACATCGTTAGGCACGTACGCGCATCGTTAGGCGCATACGCGCATCGTTAGGCACGTACACGCATTGATAGATCAACTGCCTGGATGTGTTTGGTTAGCCCGCCGATGGAAATAAAATCTACGCCAGTTTCGGCGAGTGCGCGTAGCCGATCGGCACTTACTCCGCCGGAGATTTCCAGACGTGCGCGATGGTTGTTCAGCCGCACTGCTTTGCCGGAATCCTCAATCGACATGTCGTCCAGCATAATGATATCGGCGCCCGCGTCGAGGGCTTGCTGTACTTCGTCGAGGTTTTCTACTTCGATTTCCACTGGTTTTCCAGGCGCTTGGGCGTGCGCCGCGCGGATCGCCTGAGCGATACCGCCGCAGGCCATGATATGGTTTTCTTTGATAAGAAACGCATCGTATAAGCCGATGCGGTGGTTGTAGCAGCCGCCGCAGGTAACCGCGTATTTTTGCGCGGTGCGAAGGCCGGGCAGGGTTTTGCGGGTGTCCAGTAATTTAACGCCGGTGCCTTCTACCATGTCGGCATAACGCCTGCACACCGTGGCGGTGGCGGAGAGGGTTTGTAAAAAGTTGAGCGCGGTGCGTTCGCCGCTTAACAGCAGGCGTGCGGGGCCTTCAAATTCTGCGAGGAGTGTGTCGCCGCTGACTTTGTCGCCGTCTTTGACGTGCCATGTGATGGTGATTTGGGAATCTTTTGATTTGCTGCCATCGCTAAGTTGTTTGAATACTTCGTTGACCCATTCTACCCCACAAATTACGGCGTCTTCTCGTGTGATCAGTGTCGCACGGGCGCGGGTGTTTTCGGCAATTAGGCGCGCAGTGATGTCGCCATCGCGAATGTCTTCTTCCAGCGCCCAAGCGACGGTGCGTGGAATGTCGGATTGTAAGTAAGTGTTGGGGTTCATAAGCGTGCCTTGTGAGATGAGATGGCGGTGCCGTGCGGCGGCCGCAAACAGGGAGCTGTCATAAACGACTGATTGTAACAAATCGAGAGCCTAAGCGGGTTGGCAAGCGACGCTAGAACTTTTGACGCTGTGCGGCAGTGCAGGCGCATGGGTTTGCGCGAGAGATCCGAGGTGGCGCACCTGCGGGCCTGAGCACGGTGTGCTCGGGCCTGCCTGCGAAGTGCGCTGTTGAGCATACGGTTGAACGTACTGCTCGATCAGTGGGTGTGTGCTGAGTGTTGCGCGTGTGTCGGCAAAGAACACACGCTCAAATGTGCCTGAAGCGCGCGCAGAATGTCGGTGCGCGAGATCACGCCGACAAGCTTTCCGTCGCCGCCCATTACGGGATAAACATGGTGCCGGTTGCGAATCATTTTCTCGGCAACTTCTACGACCGTATCGCGGGCGTTCACGACCACCACGGTCGGCTGTTGGACCATGACCTCGCTCACTTGAGTGCGGGTATCGCAGTAATAACTCGCGTTCAGCATGCTGGTGATGCAATCCTGTTCGGAGAGAAAGCCTACCATTTGGCCTTGGGCGTTCACCACGGGGATTCCGTCCAGTTTGCTGGCGAGTAGCTGGTTGACGGCATCGTCTAAGGGAGTTTCCGGCATTACGGAGGCGCCGGAGTATTCGATGTAATCGGTAATCGCGATCGTAGTCAGCATGGGAGCACCTCTTGTAATTGTTAGGTCGGCACCTTGGTTGGGCGCAGTTCCTCGCAAATGCGGTCACGAAATGCGCCAATTCACGACTATACGGTCTAGTTCCATCTTTCAGGGTAATCTGTTTGGGTGGGTGTCTGCAAGCGCGACGTTTCGGGCAATCAAGGCGTTTCTTGCTTGCAAACCTTAACTTCATTGGAATCAATCGCTTATTTAGTGTGTTTCGGTGACCGTTGGCCAGTGGCAATAAAATGACAATAAATCGACGCGAAAGTGGTGAAAATGCGCCAAATAAACTGTGAAATTGTTCTCACAACGAGCAAGTCGTGCTTTAATGGTTAAATAGTGTCCATATACTGAGCGCATGGAATCGCGTTTTTGAGCAAGAACTGACAAAGTTTGTCATAGTGGCCCAAACTGCAGGATGCAGAACGCTCCGGTCCATGATCTGGAGTAGCAATTGGTCAAGGTGGTGATGCGCTGCGACGATTGCTCGAAACGCACAAGTAGTGAGGTTCGTGCGCCATGAGTATCAAGCCAGAATTAAGATGCGTCGGTGGCACCCAGATGCGAGCAGTCGGCGCTGCGGAGAATGCGGGTGGTGCGTTGCTGCCAATGCCCGTTGCGAAAGCAAAGCCGGTGATGTTGGACGGTTTGGCAACGCTGATTGCCGCTTTGTTCGATAATGCAGACGACCTGTTCTTTGATTTTGCGGAAAAAGTTAAGAGCGATTTAGAGCGCAACGTGTTTTTTGACGTGATGCGCGATTTGCGTTTGCAGCGTAAGCGAATTGAACAGCGGTTTCTGGGCGGCGTGGAAGCACAATTTAATTGCTTGCCGAATCCCGATAGCCAACTCAATAACGATCGCATTGCGATGACTTCGCTGGATTCTTTGGCGCTCGTCGAGAACGATGATCTTGAACAGACCGTCGCCGTGGAATCAATGGTGAATCGCGCTCGCGCTCGCCATGCGGACGCATTGGCTGCGTTTGCTCGGCGGATGAGTGCCGTGGTGGTGACTGTGCAGGTGTCTGAGCGCAATAATCCTGTAGATCCACGTCAGTTAGGGGACGCCTTTCGTAAAGCGATCAAAGATCTGAATTGCGATATCAAGGCAACTTTAATCCTCTACAAGTTATTTGAAAAATATGTGCTTGAAGCGTTAGGGCGTGTGTTGGATGAGGGCAACCAAACCCTGATTGACCTCGGCATTTTGCCGGATCTTCCGAGTTCGCACTCGCAGGCGCGTGCGGCGCGAAACACGTCTGCAGCACCGCAAGCTGGCGTGCCTGTACAGAGCGTAGACCCTGCCCATCGTGCAGGAGGTTTTGGGACAGGTGATATGCCAGCAGCAGATATGAATGCGTATTTGCAGGCATTGCTCGCTTCTGTGCGGCAAACCCAGCAGCCGCAACTGGGGGGCTTTGCTCCGGCGCCCATTGGTTCCGCGCTAAGCTATGCGCGAGAAATGAATAACCATCAGTTGTTGAATATGCTTTCCGATGTGCAGCGAATGCTTCCTGCAGGAACGGACGTTGTCCAAGGGGAAATGCTTCTCTCCTCGCTTTCCTCACAACATTTGCGCGGTGCCCTCTTGAATGCGCTGGATCGCCGCCAGGCGGCGCATGGCCCTGAGCGGCTTACCCAGCGCGATACAGATGTGATCGGCCTTGTGGGGATGCTGTTTGATTTTATTCTGGATGACGAGAACCTGCCCCTGCGCGTAAAGGCGCTCGTGGGCCGATTGCAGATTCCGTTAGTAAAAGTTGCAGTGCAGGATGCGAGCTTTTTTAGCTCAAGCTTGCACCCAGCGCGTCGCCTGTTGAACGCGCTTGCACGTGCCGGAATTGGTTTGCCAGATCAGGCGGATGATCTTACCCGCGATGCAGTGTTTGCGAAAATTCAGGAAACGGTTCAGAAAATTCTCGATACTTTCCAAGAGGACGCTACGATCTTCGATCCGTTGTTGCTTGAATTTGAAGGTTTCATGGCAAATGAGTCGCGCCGTTCGCAATTGATGGAGCAGCGCACTCGTTCGGCAGAAGAAGGGCGTGCCCTTACCGAACAGGCGAATATCGCAGTTGTTACCGTGTTGAACGATAAACTTGCGGGCCGCAAGCTGCCGGAAGTTTTTGGGCCTTTGGTTGAGGATGTTTGGTCGAGCGTTCTGTTCCGAATTTTTGTTAAGCAAGGCCAGCGCAGCCGTGAATGGTTGGCGGCGGTGCAAACGATTGATCTGTTAATTCAGAGCGTAACGCCTGCGCATAGTGCCGCAGAATTAAGCGCTTTGCAAAGCGGTCTGCCCGTGCTGCAACAGCGCTTGCGTGAAGGTTTTGAAAGCATCTCCTACAACGCGGTGACTGCAAACGAGCTGATGGGGCGCCTGAACGAGGTACAGCAGCAGATATTGCGCGGCGAAACCCCTTGCTACTTAAAGGTGGAAGAAGCAAGCCCCACGCTCGGCCAGTCGGTAGACGCGGATTCAGACGTTATCGACCGAGATACGGCGGCAGCGCTTGCCCGTCAGCTTGATGAGGCTGAGGGTGACGGGGCCGCCACGGTGGGCGTTATTGGTACGGCTGCTGATACAGATACCGTAGTAGCGAGCAATACGGCTGCGGAATTACCGAATCGCAGCGCTCGTTATGCCGCTCCGCAAATTCACCGGATTGATCAGGCTGCAAATTTTGTGCGGATGCGCACGGAGGTAAAAAGCTCCACCGCAAAAGATCTAGATCTGCCCGCAATGGCGGAAGACGATGAGCACTGGCAGCGCGCCAGCCAGTTGGGGCAGGGCGCGTGGGTTGAGTATGTAGATGCCGAAGGCGAAAAAATTCGCTGCAAGTTGGCAGCTCGAATTAAAGTATCGGATCGCATGGTGTTCGTGAACCGATCGGGGATGAAAGTGCGCGACGTTTCGACCTTGGAAGTGGCGCATGAGCTTGCTAGTTGCCGCATGGTGGTTCTGGATGATTCGCTGCTCTTTGATCGGGCGCTACAGTCAGTGATCGGTAATTTGCGGAAGGTGCGTGGGGGGGATTTGCAGTCGGGGTTGTAGGGGATGTGAGCCGCTATGCTTATGGCGCTAATCTGTATGTTTGGCTGTAGCTAGAATTGTGGTTAGATAAAACAATTTCAGGCAAAGCCGTCATATTGGGATGAGCGCATATGGAATTGAATAAACAATTTTACTGCTACTGGGGAAAGGCGTCTCCGCAGTGTGTGGGTGGGGAACGATTCCACCTTTTGCCTTATCACTCTCTAGATGTTGCCGCTTGTGGTCAGGCTCTTTTAGCGATGCCGAATTTTTCGATTCAGCAATTGGCGAAAGAGCTTGGGTGGGAACAATCTTTGGTTGAATCGCTATTTGTTTTTTTTCTGGCGCTACATGATCTGGGGAAATTTTCTCGCGCGTTTCAGGGGCTAGTGCGGGAGCTTTCGCCTGATCTTGTGCAGGCAGATGAAAGTAAGCGATATGATCGCCGCCATGATACGTTGGGATGGTTGCTTTGGAAGCAGGATATTTCTGAGAATTTTCACGGGCAATGCCTTCCGGATCTAGGCCATGAATTCTGGTCGGTTTGGATCAGAAGCGTCGTTGGTCATCATGGGAAGCCGCCTGAAGAAGTGGGTTGTGGTGGTTTGATTGCTTTGGATGCAGGCGACTATTTTCTGAAGCAAGATCGAATAGCGGCGCGTGATTTTGTGGCGGAGGTTGCAGACCGGCTGCTTACAGAAAAATTACCAGCACCAACAAAGAATCAATTAATTGTTCTGAGAAAGCATGCTTGGCGTCTAGCGGGCATATCAGTTCTGGCAGACTGGCTGGGTTCCAACCAAGCATTTTTTCCCTACAGTAGTAGCCGTTTGGCATTGCGAGATTATTGGCAGCAGGCTCAACAGAATGCAGTGCTTGCGATATCCTCGTCAGGGCTGCAATGGAAGCAGTCGAGGTCGTGGAAAAACCCCTTCGAACTATTTGAATATCTCCGTGAGCCGACGCCCTTGCAGCAGTATGCCGCAACGGTCGAACTTGAGAATGGGCCACAGCTATTTTTGCTGGAAGATGTTACCGGTGCAGGTAAAACCGAAGCAGCACTGATTCTGACCCAGAGACTGATGCAGGCAGTGCGGGCGCATGGCCTTTACTTCGCGCTTCCAAGCATGGCCACGGCCAACCAGATGTATCAGCGTGTGGGCACGGTTTACCGTTGCCTTTACGATGTGGAGGCGCATCCTTCCCTAATTCTGGCGCATGGTGCACGCATGCTGGTGGATGGCTTTCGAGAGAGTGTGCTGCAGGAACAAGTAGACGACATCTGTTACCAGCCAACCGAAGCCTCGGCCAGCGTGCAATGCAACGTGTGGTTGGCAGACAATCGTAAGAAGGCGCTGCTTGCCGAGGTAGGAGTGGGCACGCTGGATCAGGCGTTGTTGGCGGTATTGCCAGCCCGTCATCAGTCACTTCGTCTGCTGGGGTTGTCGGGCAAAGTGCTTCTGGTGGACGAAGTGCACGCCTATGACCCTTATATGATGAGTCTGTTGAAAGTTCTGTTGACAGCTCATGCTCGGCAGGGTGGCAGTGCGATCCTGCTTTCGGCTACGTTACCCTTGGCTGAGCGTGATGATCTGCTTGCAGCATTCCGGCTTGGTTTGGGTGTCAATCACGATTCATTTCTTGCTGATTCGCGCTATCCACTTGCCGTGCGAGCAGGCAAAAATGTATGCCCTCATGCATGCGCAACACGCAAACAGGTTCAGCGTCGCGTGGAAGTGCGAGCCGTGCATTGTGAAGAGGATGCAGTAGCGTTGATTGTGGAACAAGCAAGGATTGGCCGTTGTGTCTGCTGGATTCGCAATACGGTAGATGATGCCAGAAGCGCACATCGACTATTGAGTGATAGTGTCCCTGAGGCCAATTTGACGCTGTTCCATAGCCGCTACGCGATGGGTGATCGGCTGGACATTGAAGGGCAACTGCTTTCACGCTTTGGCAAGTATTCACAGGGAAAAGATCGCGCTGGCATGGTGTTGATTGGGACTCAGGTTCTTGAGCAGAGTCTGGATTTCGATGTGGATCTGATGATTTCCGATCTGGCGCCTATCGACTTGGTAATACAGCGGGCAGGCCGACTGCAACGGCATGCACGCCAGCGCAATGGCGATCCTGTAAAGGATGATGGTGTCGAGCAGCGTGATGCGCCTTTGCTCTATTTGCTGATGCCTGAAGCTGTCGATGATCCGCAGGCAGACTGGTATTCATCGTTGTTCCCCAAGGCGTGTTATGTCTACCCCGATGCGGGCAAGCTCTGGCGAGGTGCGCGGGCTTTGATGAATGCAGGTTGCATCATTAGTCCTGGCGAGCAGGGGCAGGCGGGTGCGGTGCGTGAGTTGGTCGAGGCTGTTTATGGGCGGGATGTCGAGGCTGTGCCCGATAACCTGCAAAAAGCCACTCAGATGCAGTTAGGGAAAGACCTGGCCAAGCAAAGCCAAGCAAATTTCAACGCCCTTCGATTGGATAAGGGCTACTGCATTGATAGCAGTGGCCGCTGGTATGAGGATCATGTGGCGCCAACTCGTCTGGGTGACGAGACGCAGACCTTGTATTTGGCGCTATTCAGAAATGACGAGCTGCATCCGTTGTGCGATCAAGGTGCGTATCAGTGGGAGCAGTCTTCAGTGCGTGTTGATGCTAGGCGTATACAGTCATTGGCGCCGGAGTGGCTGCAGCGATTCGCAGGCCACTTGCAAAACCTGCGTAGTCGTTATCGGCTCTTGGAAGAGCCTGCTTTTGTGTTGCCGCTGGTGAAAGACGGCGAACGTTGGGTGGCGAAGGTTCTGGATGGTCGGGGGCGGGTGACAGAGATGAGTTACTGCAAAAAAGATGGGCTTGGCTGGTGATTTGGCGGGCATCCATGCCCACAAGCCCCGCAAGGGCGGGGAATAGCTAAAAAACAGCTAAAAAACAGCGACCAAACCGGTTTATCCCCTCTTGGGTGGGGAATAAGGCGGCGGGTAAATGATAACGCATTTAGGGAGTGTTTTAACGTTTCTCTGATTTTACGCTGGAGCAGGTGGGTTGCGGTAGTTGTGCTCTTCGACAGGCAGCTTGTGACCGTCATGCGAATTCGCGTCACCATAAGTATTGACAGGGACTAAATATGAATCTTGTTTCGGATCGTTGGTTGTGCTGTGTTTCTTTTGAGGGGGAAAAAGAGTGTATCTCTCCGATAGGTTTGGGGGGGGCACAGTGGCGCGACATCCGATCCGCACGGCCGGATTTTCGGGGCGCCCTCTATCAATTTCTGATTGGATTGCTGCAAACAGCCTACGCCCCAGAGGATCTGGATGAATGGCGTGAGCGATTCGCCAATCCGCCAGATACCGAAATTCTGTCTGCTGCGTTTGCAACCTGGCAGGATGCGTTTCATCTGGAGAGCGATGGCCCTGCCTTTATGCAGGATTTGGCGCTGCCGCAAGAGGTCAATCAGCTGCCCGTACTGGAGTTATTGATTGATGCCGGTTCTGCCAGCAATCTGTATTTCAACAAGCCGATACAGAATCATGGGCTGTGTGAAAGCTGCTGCGCGCAGGCATTGCTGACACTACAACTGAATGCGCCGTCTGGTGGGCGTGGCGTTCGCACTTCTTTGCGCGGCGGCGGGCCACTCACCTCACTATTATTGCCGGTGGGTGAAAATGCCACGCTTTGGCAAAAACTCTGGCTCAATGTTTTGCCACAAGATGTTCTCGATCAACCTCCAATCAAGACGCCAAGCGATGTCTTGCCATGGTTGGCCGCAACGCGCACAAGTGATGACAAGGGTGGGCAGGAAACCCCGCCGGAATCGGTGCACCCCCTGCAAGCATACTGGAGTATGCCGCGACGGATACGACTGGATATTTCCACTGCACATCACGGGGATTGTTCGTTGTGTGGTGCCAGTGATGTGCGTCTGTTTAGGCACTATTACACCCGCCATGGTGGCACCAACTATACCGGCGCATGGACACATCCGTTGACACCTTACTGTCTTGATTCGAACGGAAAAAAGCCTCCGATCTCCATTAAGGGGCGACAGGCCGGGCGGGGGTATCGAGATTGGCTGGGACTGGTACTGGGCAACGACGATCATCAGCCGGACGCGGCTAAAGTAGTGGCGCACTTCACGGCCAAGTTAAACAAGCCAGCCGTACGCCTGTGGTGCTTCGGTTATGACATGTCGAACATGAAAGCCCTCTGCTGGTACGACAGCACTCTGCCCGTACACGCCATCCCAGCCGATATTCAGCGTGCGTTTACCAAAAGCGTCAAACAAATATTGGACTCAGCCAATGATATGGCGACGGTTCTGCACAAGCAGGTGAAAGCGGCTTGGTTCCGCCGCCCTGGCGATGTGGGTGCAGAACCCGCAGTGCAGCAAAGTTTTTGGCAGGGCTCCGAAGTAACGTTTTATCGGGTGCTGAATGAGCTGAGCGCGCTGGATTTTGAAAGGGAAGCGGATTTGGCCCTCGTCTATCGCAGCTGGTTACTGGATACACGCAGACAAGTGTTGGAACTCTTCGATCATTGGGTCTTGAGCGGCCCGGTTGAAGATATGGACCTGCAACGTGTCGTTAAGGCGCGAGCCGACCTGGCCAAGGATCTCAATAGCGGAAAGTCAGTGAAGCCGCTGTGGAAAATAGTCAATCAATATCATAAGGAGCAGGCATGAGGCCGAGAAAACCCAAGCTTAACGATGCCCAGCAACGCTGGGTGCGTGATTGGTGGCGTGCGTTGCAGCCCAGAGTAGAGGACGATCAGCATCTGCCAAAGGAACTTCTGGCCATGGGGCGCGGCGAGCGAGCACAGTTACGTCGCTGCAAAAATGCAAATGAACTACTGTCCCATGAAGCAACGTTGTTGTTGGCAGAAAAGCTGATTTCATTGAACGGAGAAAACAGTGTTTTTCCGGGTAATCCAAAAACCTACGAGCTGGTAGCGTTGATGGCAGGCGTTCTGGTTGGCGCCAAAGATGATCTTCGTGATGGAAAAACGCTGGCATGGCATTTAGGGCATGCTTCTGGTAATGAGCGGCCGAAGATGAGTGATCTGCGCTTCAAAATTATGCAGCGTGCCCAGAAGATGGATGATCTTTATATTCAATGGCGAAGGGCCGTGAAGATGGCGGATGGCAAGGTCGATATTGCGCGCTTAGCGGATGATCTGTTGAGCTGGCTGATTGATCTGAACCGTTCCGCATCGCGCGCGAGTGATGGCGTCAAATTCCATTGGGCTTATGACTTTTATCTGAATGCGCGGGAGCATGCTGCTTCCCAAGAACCTGAATCTAACAAGGAGATTTCCAAATGACTCGATTTGTTCAGCTGCACCTTTTGACGTCTTATCCGCCTGCGAATTTGAATCGTGATGATTTGGGGAATCCAAAAACGGCTAGGTTGGGTGGCGTAGAACGCCTGCGAGTGTCGTCGCAAAGCCTCAAACGTGCATGGCGTACTTCTGAATTGTTTCAGCAGCAGCTTGAAGGAGCTATCGGTACTCGTACAAAGCGGTTGGGTGTTGACGCGTTTGACGGATTGCTCACAGCGGGTGCCAGCGAGAAACAGGCCCGTGAATGGGCAGGGCAGATTGCCAAAGTATATGGAGCAATAAAGAAAGACAACCCACTTGAAATTGAACAGCTCGTGCATGTCGCACCAGACGAGCGCACTGTGCTCGATGCGCTGGTGGGAACGCTGGCGCGCGAAAAGCGCGGTCCAAGTGACGAGGAGTTGGATTCATTATTACAGAAGCAAACCGCTGTTGATATTGCGATGTTTGGAAGAATGCTGGCATCCAAGCCTGAATACAATGGTGAAGCAGCGGTTCAAGTAGCCCATGCCATAGGCGTACATGCATCAGCCATTGAAGATGACTACTTCACCGCGGTTGATGATCTTAATCAAAATGAGCCTGGTGCAGCGCATATCGGTGAATCCGGCTTCGCCGCCGCCGTTTTCTACCAATACATATGCATCGACCGGGATTTGCTGAAGAAGAACCTGGGAGGCAACGAAGCCCTGACTCAGAAGGCGTTGCGTGCGCTAACTGAAGCGGCAGTGAAAGTCGGCCCGACAGGCAAGCAGAACAGCTATGCGAGCCGCGCCTATGCGCATTATGCGCTGGCGGAAAAGGGCGCACAGCAGCCGCGCTCACTCTCATTGGCCTTCGTCAAACCGGTGAGTGGCGAAGATTATGCTGCAGAGGCGATCGAAGTTCTGGAGCGGGTGCGTGACAACATGGACAAGGTTTATGGCGACTGCGCAGACAAGCGCAACCAGTTCAACACGCTCGCAGGCGAAGGCTCGCTCAAAGCCATGCTTGAATTTGTCGCAGTGGAGTAAGTTATGACCGACTATCTGCTACTGCGCCTCTATGGCCCTCTGGCCAGTTGGGGTGAGATTGCGGTGGGCGAGTCGCGGCACTCGGCAGTGCATCCTTCCCGCTCGGCTCTTCTGGGGCTTTTGGGTGCCGCGCTGGGAATCGAGCGGCATGACGATGCTGGTCAGCAGGCGCTGATCCAGGGTTACCGCTTTGGCATCAAGCTGGAATGTGTCGGCTCCCCGCTGCGTGACTATCACACTGTACAAACGGGAGTGCCGCCACGTAAGTTCCAGTTTCGCTCGCGTCGTCAGGAATTGGCGGCAGACAAGATTGATACCATTCTGTCGACTCGCGAATATCGCTGCGACAGTCTGGCATTGGTGGCAGTGGAAGCGATGCCGGGAGCTCCCGTGAATTTGATAAGTTTGGCTGAAGCACTGCGCCGCCCGCACTTTGCGTTATACCTCGGTCGCAAATCCTGCCCGTTGGCTTTGCCTTTGTTGCCGCAAGTGATTTCCGCACCATCGTTGCGGGTGGCATTGGATGGTGTTGAATGGCCATCGTTGCTGGGGCTGCTTGATCGGCGTCAGCCAAAACAGGCATGGCCAACCAGAGGTGATCGCCAGGCATTTCGTTCTGGGCAAACGCGCTATTACTGGGAAGACGGTATGCAAGCGGGCATGCAGCCCAGCTTCGACGCATGGCGACACGATCAACCTTTATCTCGACCCCGCTGGCAGTTTTCACCGCGCCGCGAATGGGTGGCCCTAGATGAGGGAGATCGCCCATGAGCCATTATTTTTCATGCGTCCGTTTGTTGGCCAGCCCACGCCAGAATGATTGGTTGCGCGACTTGGCGCGGCATGGCGAACCTTATCGGGATCATGCGCTGATCTGGAAGCTGTTTCCAGGTGACGGCGCCAAAAGAGACTTTGTATTTCGCCGGCTGGACGACGAGCGTTCCTATTATGTGGTGTCTGCTAGGCCACCGCAGCCGGATTCCAGTCTGTTCCAGATTCAAAGTAAACCTTATGCGCCAATACTAGAAAAAGGCGAATGGTTGCGCTTTGAGCTTCGGGCAAATCCAACGGTTAGCCTCCGCCGTGAGGGTGGTCGCGCCCGCCGTCATGACGTATTGATGAATGCCAAACGCGGTATCCCGTTGGATCAGAAAGACAGGATGGCCAGCGTGCTGGAGGAAGCAGGCAGGAATTGGTTGGTGGAGCGTGCTGAAACACTGGGGATGGTGGTTCGTGAAGAAAGTTTGATGCAGGACGGATATCGTCAGCACCGACTTACACGCAAGGGCAACAGTATCCAGTTTTCAACTTTGGATTATCAGGGAGTGGCGCAGGTAGCAGAACCAGATCGTCTGAGATGTGCGTTGCTCGATGGTGTTGGCCATAGCAAGGGGTTTGGTTGTGGTTTGTTGTTGGTTAAGCGGATTGGCTGATGCCTAAATTAGATGTCACAGGGAAGGAAAACGCAGGAATGAAACCCAAACTACAGGTTCTTGAGCAGGAAATTGCCACCTACGCCAAGGATGGCCTCGAATACATCTGTATTACCGATATTGCCCGCTTCAAGAATCCTGATCGTACCGGACAGATCATAGGCAATTGGTTACGCAACCGAAATACCATCGAATTTCTGGGTATTTGGGAGCAGCTCAACAACCCCGATTTTAATGTCATCGAATTCGATGAGTTTAGAAAGCAAGCCGGCCTGAACAGCTTCACTCTTACCCCCAAGCAATGGATCGACCAAACGGGCGCTATTGGGCTGATTTCCAAGGCAGGCCGCTACGGCGGCACCTATGCGCAAAAAGACATTGCCTTCGAGTTTGCCAGCTGGATATCGGTTGAATTCAAACTATATCTGATCAAGGAATTCCAGCGCCTCAAAGAGCAGGAATTCCAGCAACTGGGCTGGGACATACGGCGCAACTTGGCCAAGGTCAACTACCTGATCCACACCGATGCCATCAAGGAAAACCTGATTCCGGATACGTTAACGCCGCAACAGATCAGCTTTGTCTATGCCAGCGAAGCGGATCTGCTGAATGTGGCACTGTTTGGCGTGACGGCTAGGCAATGGCGAGATGCGAATCCAGAACTGAAGGGCAATATTCGCGATCACGCCAATGTGCATCAACTGGTTTGTCTGGCGAATCTGGAATCAATGAATGCGCATTTTATCGAGCAGAAAATGCCGCAATCCGAACGACTGGTCAAATTGAATGAACTCGCAATCCGCCAGATGCGCGTACTGGTTGAAAAAAGTAGACCTGTTTTATCGCTACAGGACAAGTGAGATCTATCCGTGTTAGGGAACTCAACGCCACCACCTCCACTCAAGCCTCTGCCCATGAAAGACAGAATTTCCATGATCTTTATCGAGTATGGCCAGATCGACGTGCTTGATGGTGCTTTTGTAGTCATCGATAAAAGCGGTGTTCGTACACATATTCCGGTGGGTTCTGTCGCCTGCATAATGCTGGAGCCAGGAACAAGGGTGTCGCACGCAGCGGTCAAATTGGCCAGTACGGTGGGCACTTTGCTGGTATGGGTGGGCGAGGCAGGGGTGCGGCTTTACGCATCAGGCCAACCAGGTGGTGCAAGGGCAGATCGGTTGTTGTATCAGGCGAAACTGGCCCTTGATGACGATCTGCGCTTGAAGGTGGTGCGAAAGATGTACGAATTCCGCTTCCAAGAACCTGCACCGCAGCGGCGTAGTGTAGAGCAGTTGCGTGGTATCGAAGGCGCACGCGTTCGTGAGACGTATAAACTACTTGCGCGGCAGTATGGTGTCAATTGGAGTGGCCGAAACTATGATGTGTCCGACTGGCAGAAAGGGGATGTAGCCAACCAGTGTTTGTCGGCCGCTACGTCGTGCCTTTATGGAATTACCGAGGCCGCTGTGCTTGCTGCCGGATACGCACCGGCGGTTGGGTTTATTCACACAGGCAAGCCGTTGTCGTTTGTTTACGACATTGCTGATCTTTTCAAGTTTGACACGGTTGTTCCGCTGGCGTTTCGTATTGCGTCAAAAAATCCGGCCAATCCTGATCGGCAGGTTCGCCTTGCCTGTCGTGATTTGTTTCGCACCAGCAACATTCTGGAAAAAATCATTCCTACTATTGAGGATGTGCTCGCTGCAGGCGAGGTTAGCCCGCCCTCCCTGCCAGCAGAATCGGTTCCTCCGGCGATACCGAATCCTGAAAACCTCGGCAATGAAGGGCATCGCACCAAATGAGTATGATTGTGGTCGTTACCGAAAGCGTGCCGGCGCGTCTGCGTGGTCGCTTAGCCATCTGGTTGTTGGAGGTAAGGGCCGGAGTATATGTGGGTGACGTTTCGAGGCGGGTGCGCGAAATGATCTGGGAGCAATGTGATCTGCTGCGTGAGGGAGGAAATGTTGTAATGGCGTGGGCAACCAACACTGAATCGGGCTTTGATTTCCAGACGTTGGGGGATAACAGGCGTGTGCCCGTAGAGTTTGACGGGTTGCGGTTAGTGTCTTTTTTACCAGCAGAAAAATGAGTTCTTTAAACGCTTGGTTGCCCTTCTTTAACGTCTGCTATACTTGGTAGGCTTTTGCTTGTGTGATTTCTTTCGGTAGATCAATGATGTGCAGTAAGAGCGTTCCCCGCATCTGCGGGGATGAACCGCATGGGTTTTTGTGCCGCTTGCTCTTCTAGTGGCGTTCCCCGCATCTGCGGGGATGAACCGCGGGTGCCTGCTTTGCTGCAAGCCGCAAAAAAGCGTTCCCCGCATCTGCGGGGATGAACCCCGTTTCAGCGTCGAAAAACGGCAAAAAAACTCGCGTTCCCCGCATCTGCGGGGATGAACCGCTGGTTGTTGAGCGTTTGTTTTGCAATCGAGAGCGTTCCCCGCATCTGCGGGGATGAACCGGTATTTAATTTATTTTGGGGTTAAATGTGTAAGCGTTCCCCGCATCTGCGGGGATGAACCGCCTATCCTATTGTGGTCAAATTTTGGGCAAAAGCGTTCCCCGCATCTGCGGGGATGAACCGCGTTTTAATGTAAAAAAAAACGAAAAAAACGCGCGTTCCCCGCATCTGCGGGGATGAACCGCCCGGAAAATTTCAACCCATGAGCAGTCAAGAGCGTTCCCCGCATCTGCGGGGATGAACCGCGAAAACCTGCTTGCCAACATCCAAAAAATGAGCGTTCCCCGCATCTGCGGGGATGAACCGGAGGCACTACGTCTAAACGCTTGCGCGGTAATGCGTTCCCCGCATCTGCGGGGATGAACCGCTCTAGGAGAGAGATAGCAGGTCGGGTTAGCGGCGTTCCCCGCATCTGCGGGGATGAACCGTGACGGGGGAGCAAAATATCCGGTAGCATTTCGCGTTCCCCGCATCTGCGGGGATGAACCGCGCTACAAGAGTGCTGGATATTCTGTCTTGCAGCGTTCCCCGCATCTGCGGGGATGAACCGCTCAACCAGATGCGCGTCAGGCGGTGTCTCTCGCGTTCCCCGCATCTGCGGGGATGAACCGCGTTACCGACTGCGCCCTCCTTGGCGCTTTGCGCGTTCCCCGCATCTGCGGGGATGAACCGATTTTAGCAAAAATAAACCAGCGGCAGCAAAAGCGTTCCCCGCATCTGCGGGGATGAACCGTGCTGCGCGGCATAAACTGATGGGGTAACGGAGCGTTCCCCGCATCTGCGGGGATGAACCGAATTATTAAGGAAAGCCCAAACTTAGAAAGCAGCGTTCCCCGCATCTGCGGGGATGAACCGAGTTCTAGCTGGCTCATTTTGTTGGTTTTCATGCGTTCCCCGCATCTGCGGGGATGAACCGCAATTGATTACTCCCCGCTCAAACATGCTTTCGCGTTCCCCGCATCTGCGGGGATGAACCGAGCGCGCCTGATCGGGCGCTACAGTCGGTGATCGGTAATTTGCGGAAGGTGCGTGGGGGGGATTTGCAGTCGGGGTTGTAGGCTGTAGGTTGTAGCCTCCATGCCCCACAGCCCTTGCTAACGCGCGTACTGTGTCTACCACCTGCTATGCTAGGATTGTCCTTCTCTTGATGAGGCATCCATGAGCACAAGCCCACCCACCTTTGCCGTGCAGAACGGGCGTTTAACATCTGCGCGGCAGGTGTCGTCCCCCAATTTTAACGCACGCCCTGAGCCGCACGAAATCTCGCTTCTCGTGATACATTGCATCAGCCTGCCGCCCGCGCAGTACTCCGGTGATGCGATTGAGCGATTTTTTATGAATCAGCTCGACGCGACCGAGCACCCATACTTTGAAACCATTGCCGATCTGCAAGTGTCTGCACACCTGTTGATACGCCGCGATGGTGAGGTAGTGCAATTTGTGGACTTCGACCAGCGTGCTTGGCACGCAGGGAAGTCATGCTTTGAAGGCCGTGAAAACTGTAACGACTACTCCATTGGGATCGAGTTGGAAGGCACCGACACGGATGAGTATACTGAACACCAGTACGCAGCGCTTGCGGCGATTACCAAAGTGCTGATGCAAGCCCACCCCAAGCTCACGCCCGCGCGGATTGCGGCCCATTCTACGATTGCGCCAGAGCGAAAAACGGACCCCGGGCCAGGGTTTGATTGGCCACGTTATCTGCGTTTAATCGTAACCTGAGCAGGTGGGTGGGCGGCAGCGGGCGTGGTTTTGAGTGTTTGCCTGATCTGGCTTTGGTGATTGCCGCTAGAAAATGCGCGTGGTTCTCCTCTATAGTAGGCGGCTAAATTTGCCGACTGCGTTCTACGTCCATGTTCGAGTTTCATCCGTAGAGCGCTTGTGCTGCCCGTACTCTTCGTTAATGAGTCCCCTGTTCTCCCTATGACCTTGCTTGCGATTCTGATTGCGCTGTTTCTTGCCACACAGCGTTGGGTGCCTGCCGTAATTCGTGAACGGCGCTGGTTGCGGCTTTATCTGGTTTGGTTTGAGCGCGTACTGCGCGCGCGTCGCTGGCCGGTGGGGATGCAGTTCATCGCTTATCTTGTGCCGATGGGGGTGCTTGCGTGGCTTACCGATGTTCCACTGCCGGGCCACATTGCGCGCGGGTTGGAAGTGGCGGTTGCTGTGCTGCTCTTGTGTTCTGCGCTGGACTATCGTTTGGTCGAGAACCGCTTGCGCGAAACGGTAAAGCGCTGGCATAGCCAAGATTGGGAGGCGGTAAGGCTGGAAGGCAAAAAGTACTGGGGTTATGGCCGTTTGGTTCAGCCGACCGAAATTGTCAATCAAACCCTGATACGCTTTCTTGTTCGCACCAATCAGGGCTTGTTTTCGCCGATCTTCTGGTACGTACTTTTTGGTTCTTCGGGATTGATGTGTTATGTGCTGAGCCGCGTTGCTGCCCGAAACCGCTTCCGCGAGAAAAATGGCGAACTGGTGCGGGTTTGGCGGCGCGTAGCGTTTGAGTTTCTGCAGGTGTTGGATGGCTTTGCGGCGCGGGTTCTTGTGTTTACCTTGAGCATTCTCTCCTTTAATGTCAAGGGCATGGCGATTGCGTTTCGGCGTTTTCGCGCCAGCGATCGTGAGGCCGACATGGTGTTACGGATGGCAGCACGCGTTGTTTTGAATTTCCATGAGTGGCCTGAAACTCCAGAGGCGATCGCATCGGAAGGAGCGCAGCGGGCTGAGCGCGTGCTACGCCTTCGTAGGATTCTGCTGATGGGGTGGTTGCTGGTGCTAGCGCTCTTCACGATTGCGCGGCTTACGATCCCCCTGCCGTTTCTTTAGTGCGGGCCTGCAGCGTGGCTGGGAGGCACTATACTGGAAGACGATTGCCTTCAACGGATTGGCAGCGTGTCTTTCCCGCTTGCCGGGTAGATCTTTCCGCATAAGTAGATCTTTCCGCATAAGCGAAAGGCATTCGGCGGTTAAGTGACGCGCGTTTGATTGCTCGCCTAATTTAATTTTGTGGCTAGCTCAAATGTAGTAGATTGTTGCAAATCCCCAGTGTGATAGACGTATTCTCCTTTTGTGCGTGACTGAGTGGTCGATATAATGGCGCGGCTGCATGCGGATTTGCAAAATCTCCGCGCAGCGAGCTTAGACCGAGTCCTGCATTGCAGTATAAGGAAGTTTTGTTCACATCCGGAACAAGGCCCGTCAGGTGGGCGCCCAAAAAGCGTTTACCTAAACCCTTCAGGAGTATGATTTCATCATGGCGCAAAACCGCTTCTACAACGACCCCGATCCCACCGAAACGCAGGAATGGCTGGACGCGCTACAGTCCGTATTTGACAGTGAAGGCCCTGATCGCGCACGTTATTTGCTCTCCCGCCTTTACGAACGCGCACACCTCGATGGCTTTCCCATCAGCAACCTGAATACCCCCTATCTAAACACCATTCCGGTAGAGCAAGAGCCGATTATGCCGGGGGATTCTTACATGGAGCGTCGCATTCGCTCGCTGATTCGTTGGAATGCGATGGCGATGGTGATGCGCGCAAATTCGGGGGATGATGATCATCTTGGTGGGCATATTGCGAGTTTCGCGTCTTCGGCAACGCTGTACGATGTTGGTTTTAACCATTTTTTTCGCGGCGCAAAGGAAGAGTTTCCTGGCGATTTGGTGTTTTTTCAGGGGCACTGTGCGCCTGGAATTTATGCGCGCGCCTTCTTAGAAGGCAGAATTACCGAAGATCAGCTGGATAACTTCCGCCGTGAGGTGGATGGTAAAGGCTTGTCCTCGTATCCGCACCCGTGGCTGATGCCGAATTTCTGGCAATTTCCGACCGTATCCATGGGGCTTGGGCCCATACAGGCGATTTACCAAGCTTATTTTATGAAATACCTGCAGGCGCGCGAAATTCTTCCCGTCGATGATCGTAAAGTGTGGGCGTTTCTGGGCGATGGCGAAACCGACGAGCCGGAGAGCCTAGGCTGCATTTCGATGGCTGGGCGCGAAAAACTTGATAATCTGATTTTTGTGATCAACTGCAATCTTCAGCGCTTGGATGGCCCGGTTCGCGGTAACGGAAAAATTATTCAGGAACTGGAAAGCGTATTTCGCGGTGCGGGCTGGAACGTCATTAAAGTCGTGTGGGGCAGTAAGTGGGACCCGCTGATCGTCCGTGATGAGTTTGGCGCGCTTCGCAAGCGTATGGAAGAATGCGTAGATGGCGAATACCAAGCCTATAAAATGCATGGTGGTGCGTACACCCGCGAGCACTTTTTTGGAAAATATCCTGAAACCGCAAAAATGGTCGAGGGCATGAGCGATGAAGATATTTACCATCTGAATCGCGGTGGCCACGATCCGCACAAAGTCTATGCTGCGTATGCGGCTGCACATGCTCACAAAGGGCAGCCGACGGTGATTTTAGCGAAAACGGTGAAGGGCTACGGTACCGGCACAGGTGAGGCGCAAAATAAAACGCACCAGATGAAAGTGCTTGATCTTGAAAGCTTGAAAGCGTTCCGTGATCGTTTCGGGATGAGCTTTGAAGATGATGAACTAAAGAAACTGCCCTTTTATTTGCCAGCATCGGACAGCAAAGAACTGCGCTACATGCAGGCGCGTCGCAACGAGCTGGGTGGGCATCTGCCGAGCCGACGTACTGATTTTGAGGCGTTAGAAGTTCCTGAATTGGGCATGTTTGGCTCGTTCCTCGAAAGTAGCGGCGGGCGTGAAATGTCTACTACGATGGCATTTATGCGTATGCTCACCGTATTGCTCAAGCAAAAGGGCATTGGTGATCGCGTTGTGCCAATTGTTCCCGACGAAGCGCGTACCTTTGGGCTGGATGCGTTATTTCGGCAGATTGGGATTTATTCCGCAGTAGGGCAGCTTTATAAACCGGAAGATTCTGGGCAGGTTCTCTATTATCGTGAAGATAAAAAAGGCCGGATTCTTGAAGAAGGCATTAACGAGGCAGGGGCAATGTCGGCATGGATTGCGGCGGCAACTTCCTACTCGGTCAATCACCAAGTCATGGTGCCGTTTTACATGTATTACTCCATGTTCGGCTACCAGCGCGTTGGTGATTTAATGTATGCCGCAGGTGATGCGCAGGCGCATGGTTTTATTTTAGGCTGCACGGCAGGCCGTACCACGCTGGATGGCGAAGGTTTGCAACATCAGGATGGTCACAGTCTTGTATTGATGTCGGTGATTCCAAACTGCGTATCCTACGATCCAGCATATGCGTATGAACTGGCAGTGATCTTTCATGACGGCCTGCGTCGTATGTACGCGAAAAAAGAAAATATTTTCTACTACATCACCTTGATGAATGAAAACTATGCGCACGGTGCGATGCCGCAAGGCGCAGAGGAGGGCATTATCAAGGGCATGTATTTGTTGCGCGAAGGCAGCGATCCAAGCAGCAAAGCCCGCGTCCAGTTGCTGGGCGGCGGAACGATTTTGCGAGAAGTAGAAGCCGCGCAAGAAATTCTGTGGGATGTGTACAAGGTTTCTGCCGATGTATGGAGCGTGACCAGCTTCAACGAGCTGCGCCGAGAAGGGATGGAGGCCGAGCGCTGGAATATGCTCCATCCAGATGAAGAACCCCGCATTCCATATGCAACACGCATGCTGCGTGGCAGAAAATCGCCCGTGGTAGCGGCGACCGATTATATTCGCACTTATGCCGATCAGGTGCGGCCTTATATTCGCAACCATTACACTACGTTAGGCACAGACGGTTATGGGCGCAGTGATTCACGCCGTAAACTGCGACAGTTTTTTGAAGTCGATCGTTACTACATCACCGTTGCAGCGCTCAATGCGCTTGCGGATAAGGGGGTCCTGGGCCGCAGCAGGGTTGCAGATGCCATCAGGCGTTTTGGCATAGATCCGGAAAAGACTTTTCCGGTACATGCCTAACGATCTTTAGAACCTGAATGGAGAACGCCCGTGAGCAATCAAGAAATACATTTGCCAGATATCGGCACTAAAGATGCCGTAGATATCATTGAAGTAACGGTGAAAGTAGGGGATTCCGTTGAGAAAGACGGTACCCTGATCGTTTTGGAATCCGACAAAGCGACCATGGAAATCCCCTCACCTGAAGCCGGCGTCGTAAAAGAGTTGAAGGTGAAAGTGGGTGATTCCATCAAGACCGGCGATGTCGTCCTTGTGATGGAAACCAGTGCCGCGACATCCTCGGCGCCGCCCGAAAAACCGGCAGCGAAGGTGGACTCTGAGAAGCCTGCAGCAACGCCTGCTACGAAAGCGACTGCGCCCGCATCTACGCCCGCATCCGCATCCAAAACGCAAACCATCAGCAAGGAAATCAAGCTCCCAGATATTGGCACAAAGGACGCAGTCGATATTATCGAAGTGTCTGTAAAGCAGGGAGATCGAGTCGAGAAAGATGGCACACTTATCGTGCTGGAATCTGATAAGGCCACCATGGAAATTCCGTCACCTGAAGCAGGGGTTGTAGAAACGCTTAAGGTGAAGGTGGGGGATTCGGTCAGCACAGGAAGTGTGATTCTCACATTGATCGTTACCGAATCGGTGGGCGCCGATGTAGCGCAAGAAGTGCCTTCGGTGGCTCCTGCAAGTGCGCAAGTGGTTCCTTCACAAGAAAGCCCAACGCCTGTGACTCTGCACGCCGAGCCTGCCCAGAGATCAACGCAAGAGGCTGCGATCGTGAAACCCTCGCGTGAGGTTCACGCGGGCCCTGCGGTGCGCCGTTTAGCGCGTGAACTCGGCGCCGACCTAGGTTTGGTGCTTGGCACGGGCCCACGCAACCGTATTCTCAAGGAAGATGTACACGCATGGGTGAAACAACGCTTAAGCGCCTCGGTTGTTGCAGCGAGCGAGGTTCGTGGTTCGGGCCTCCCAGAATTGCCGGAAATCGACTTTAGCGCGTTTGGCGATACCGAAACGCAGGAACTCTCCCGCATTAACCGGCTGAGCGCCACTTACCTTCATCGTGCGTGGGTACATATTCCCCACGTTACGCAGTTTGATGAGGCGGATATTACGGACTTGGAAGCCTTCCGCAAGGTTGAGGCGGCAGCACTCAAGGCAAGCGGAACCCGGCTTACTATATTGGCCTTTTTGGTAAAGGCAGTTGTGAAATCGCTTAAACAGTTCCCGCGCTTTAATAGCTCGCTTTCGAAAGATGGCAACACGCTGATTCTGAAAAAGTATTACCACATCGGCATTGCGGTAGATACGCCCAATGGCCTCGTAGTGCCGGTAATTCGAAATGCCGACCAGAAAAGCCTTTTGGAAATCGCCCAAGAAATGCAGGAAATCAGCGCAAAAGCTCGTGATAAAAAGCTGCAGCCTGCAGACATGCAGGGGGGGTGTTTTTCAATTTCTTCGCTCGGCGGAATTGGCGGAACAGCTTTTACGCCCATCGTAAACTGGCCGGAAGTATCCATTTTGGGCGTATCAAAAATGGCAGAGAAACCGCAGTGGAATGGCAAGAAATTCAAGCCACGCCTAATGTTGCCACTCTCGCTGTCGTATGACCATCGCGTGATTGATGGCGCGGAAGCCGCGCGCTTTATCACGCACTTGTCCCAAACGCTTGGAGATATTCGGCGCTTGCTGCTCTAGCGGTTGTTTTCGCGTTCTGTGCGCAGCGTTCGCCCGTGGGTGAACGCTTCTCCCCTGCCGCTGAATTAACGGTATCGCCTTCAACTTTGGCGCGATTTAAATTACACCTCACAAGCCTACAGATGTGATGGTTGTTTTTAGTGCCGCTGGTCAGGAAAATCCTTCGCGCGTTGCAGCGGCCACCCGCCTTCCAGTGGCCGCTTTGACGTCAAAACTCAAGGCAGGAGCCGTATGCGGTAATTCTGCACGTACGGGTTTGTGCGGGGGGCGGTGGGAACCCTGCGGCGACCAATGTAAGCCCCAAAAGATGCAAAATTCACATCTAAATTCGGCTGCCTCATTAACGTAAGGTAATGAACAGCATTAAATATCCATTTATAATCACGCCCGCTCTATGTGTGAGCTAAGCGACCTATTTCATAAAAAGTTCAAGCACGCATTTCGCGATAAGGGTTGGTTTGCGAAGAGTGTTAAGCATGGAGCGCGTATGGTTTCATTTAACAGGAGGTTAATCATGAAAAACAAACTGGCATTCATTGTAGCGACTATCGCCCTATCCAGTGTAAGTGTTGCTGAAGAGGGCGGTTTGAACGCAACCGTCGACCCCTCTCAACCTAGCCCGGCCATGCTGACCAAAGGCAAGCGTGCATTGGTGTGGTGCACCAATTCGGTGGGGCGCATCAGCCGCGGGCAAATGTATAGTGACCAGATTGCAACGTCGGTAGAGAAATATTTCAGCCAACGTGATGGCCTCGAGAAAGAAGTCGCCTTAATGGGTTACAAACCCAAAAGCGAAAAGGAAATGCCGCCGATTTCTGCAAAAGAGGACAAGGCAATTTTCGCCGATATGACCTACCAGGAGATGATACGGCACTGCGATGCGACCATGATGACAGCCTACAACGATCTCAAAAAGCGCACAAAACCCACTAATCTGGCCGAACGTAAAATTTCTGAGTTCGGCAGTATTGCCAAGCAAGATGAACTACTGAAAGAACAAAGTATTGGCAAGAAACTTGGTTTTGAAGGCATCACCTATGGCGTGGTGGATTCAATGGAAGATTTGCGTCGCGGTCGTTACACCGTGAAAGAGTTGCAGAAATTTCTCATCAAGCCCGACATGTATGACCAGCATTGGGAAGTGATTGGTTCACAGGCTTCCCAAGCAGCTTACGGCACTTGGTCTGGCGATCGCCCCTTGTTGTTTGTTGTGAATAAATCCGAAGGTCGCGAATACGTAAGCGGAAATTTGCTGCCAATGGCTTACTACAAGGTAGTAGGCATTGAATCGTTTAACGTGATTTACAACAACGGAAAAGTTAGCGAGGACTTGCTAGTGCTGAAAGAAGTAGCAACACCGTAATCAAGAGAACGAACTTCTGGGAAGGATGACCGCTTCAGCGTTGCCCATTTGGCCTCCTAATGAAGTGCATCTCGCGAGTGCTTGACTGCCTTGCGACGTGAATGTCGTGGGCGGTTTCATAGGAATTGGTCTGGGGTGTAGTTAGCGGGACAGTCACTTTTGTCTAAACCTCAATTACGCAAAGAAATAACGCGTGATATGAAAGAAAATCGGCGCGGCAAAACACACCGAATCCATCCGGTCCAACACCCCGCCATGTCCTTGTATCATCACGCCCCAATCTTTGGCACCCAAACTACGTTTCACAGCTGACAAGGTCAACCCGCCAAAGAACCCCATCAATACGATCGCGAGCGATATCAACGTCGCCTGCCAAGGATTAAATGGCGTAATCCAGTACATGCAGGTTCCAAGTAACGTCGCCAACAAACCGCCGCCAACAAATCCCTCTACCGTTTTTGACGGGCTAACTACCGGTGCAATCTTGGTCTTGCCAAACAATTTTCCGCAAACATACTGCAATACATCGCTCATCTGCACGACCAACAGCAGGAAGAACAATAAAAGAAAATTCTGATTCTCATAACCCGGAATATCAAGCATCAATAATGCTGGTGCATGGCTGATACAGAACACTGCAATCATCACGCCCCATTGAATTTTGGCGACCCGTTCCAGAAACTGATCTACCACCTCTGTGCGGGCTGTCAGTACAGGCAAGCACAAAAATGCATACACGGGAATAAAAATTGAAAACAAGCCGTACCAATCAATACCTATCAATAAATACTGGGAAGGAATAATAATAAAAAACGCGACAAATAGAGCTGTGTGATCGCTGGGCTTCGTTGGGGTCAGCGTTATAAATTCGCGCAAGGCTGCAAACGATAAAAATCCAAACAAAACCAGTGTCGTAACCTGCCCCAACCAAAACGCAGCGGCCAAAAAAGCAACCATCAACCACCAAGAATTCACTCTTGCTTGTAAATTCGCTACCACAGATCTGGTTTCATCTGTTTTAACGCGCTTGCCGAGAATCCAGCCAATCAAACTGGCAACAATCAACAAACCCACCACGCCCGACAACAGCATTTGAAAATTTTGATCCGCACTCATGCCATTTTCTCCACTGCCTGCCGCGCGCGCTCTAGGAACTGCTCTTTGGTTTCGTCGTCATCACGTTGCATCGGTTCGCCAAAATGCACCGTGCAAATCAGTGGTACCGGAAATTTAGTGCCTTTGGGCATGATGCGATTCAAATTATCAAGATACACCGGTACCAGCTCCACCTTGGGAAATCGTGATGCCAAGTGAAATAAGCCACCTTTGAATGGCCCCGGTTTATCGTCTTGCCCGCGTGTGCCTTCTGGGAAAATGATCAGCGACTCTCCTTTCGCCAATACTTCGCATAACGGTAGCAGTGGATCGCAGGTTTTATCTTCACGCTTACGATCAATGAACACTGCATTAAATCCTTTTTCTGCGACATATTGCTTCACTGGAGACCCACACCAATAATCCCGTGCCGCTACCACGCGCGTAGTGCGCCGAAATTCATCGGGAATCGCCGAGAACAAAGCCAGTGTATCGACATGACTGGTATGGTTGGCAAAATAAATACGTTGCGTGGCCGCTGGTTGACAGCCTTGCCAGCGAGGATATGCTCCTACCAGAAATCGCACCACCGAAATAAGCACAGTGGAAATCATGCGGATTCTTCTCCTGCAGTCTGGGATTGCAATTGGTCGGTGATGGCACGCAGGCGTGTAATACATGTGATGAAACTGCCCGCCAGAATAATCCATAACGCCACGGTCAGGCTTACACGGGATTGCCACAGCGTGAACTCAATCATTGCCAACACGCAGGCAATCGTCAATACAGCCATGCGATGCTGTTTTGCCATAGGCCCACGAAAATCCTGACGCAATCCCAGTGCACCGCCAAATACACGAATGTAAGCCGTTGCCATCGCCAGCAACGCCGCGCACCAACCCCACTCTGTTTGGCCAACGGCTGCCCCCAAGGCAACGATAAAAAACGTATCGGCAAATCTGTCTGGCAACTCGTTGTAGAGCGCACCGACCGCTGACTTTTTGCCATGTTCAACGGCAACAATGCCGTCAATTACGTTGCACAGCAGTCTTAATTGCACACCAAAAGCACACAGCAACGCTCCTGCGACGGGTGATAACCAGACCAGGCCCGCACTACCGATGGCGGCGAATACGATGCTTGCTACAGAAATACTATTGGGTGTAATGCCTCTGCTGGCCAGCCAGCCTGCAGCGCTTTGAATGAGTTGATTGGAGCGGGATTTTATCGGTCGACGGGCAGCGTCCATGACGATCCTTGGCATAACAGTCATTGTTAAAGCGGCGGCGCTGGTGACGGCCAGCGCTCACAACGTACCCGATGTCCCAGAGTTGAACAAGCGCACAATTCACAGTTACTACAACGATATCAGCAATTGCCGCGCCAGCATTGCTAACCACGCGCTGCTGATCATCAGACGCCAGGCGCGTCTGGCATTTCAAAACGCATCCATCAGACGATGTTCTGTTATGTGGGGGCAGCATTTTTGCGTTTACTGGGCGTTTTCGCTCTGGGGAATAACCTGCCCTGCTATTTTTTACCTCGTTCGTTGTAAAGCCCTCGTTCGTTGTAAAGCAGAGGTGAATGGCTTGACATGGAGGGAGGGGCGTCTATGGTAAAATTAGGCCTTGGTTTTCACTTAACCTAGAGAATTCGCATGACAAATCGAATCAGCTTTCAGCATAGGTTTCTGACAGGACTAATGATCGCGATACTTTCTGGATGTGGCGGTGGCGGTGGCAACAATGGTGGTGGGGGAAGTGGTCCTTCTACACCCCCTGATGGAGAGAATTCTCAAGCGATCCGAAGCCAGGCGAAGGCTTACCGACTATCGGTGCTTCAATTTCAGGCAAGTGCGGATCATCTTTCCGAAACCTATCAGCAACTGCTTGGTCCTCAATCTCCGCGTGAGATTGCATCCTTGCAAACCGCGCATAACAATTGGCTGGATGCATTGGATCAATACGCCAACGCACTGACAGAAGCCGCGAATGCATCATCTTCATTTCAGAACATACAGCCCGGCACATTATCAGCGCAACCGACACATAAAAGTTCCGCACATTCAACGAACTACCGCAACGCACGGGGTGTCGGAGACGACATTCTCAGCTTAGTGCCGGGCACAGATCACGGTATTGGTTTATCAACCGCAAAACAGATTCGAGACAGTCTGGAAAAAGCCCGAAAGACTCGTGAAAAACTGGATGGCGATTTTAACAACGGGCACATTGATGAGCAGGAATATCGTAGCGCACTGCTTCGTGAAGCGCGAAAGCAAGCCGGAGAACAAATCATTGTAGGCGGAAGTGCTGTCGGTGGTGCTTTGGTAAGCACCTTTGGCGCACTGGCAGCCGGTGCAACGGGAGTCAGCCTCCTGCCCGTCATTGCCGTCGGTACGTTGACGGGATACGTTGGCGGCAAGGTTTTTACCTATTTCTTCACATCGAATACCGATGATACGGGTTCTGTTGATACTGATTGCAGTCATGCCTGCACTGTGGTGGTTGGCGAGAGTCGTGATGGCACTGTCAAAATTCCCTCCAATAAGAAAGGCACGCTGACCATAGTGCAGGAAGACACTCATCCGGTATCCATACAACTCTCTTTGCCACCAGAAGCCGATACACATATTCATCTGAACCCATTGCCAGATGATCAGCCGCTCCCTGAGGCCATCATCAGTACAGAACAAAAACTTATTGTTCCAGAGGCAGACTGTGCAAAAGTCGAAGTCTTGCAAGGTCAGCTTGCTTCATCTCAACCAGGTCAATTAACTCTGAGTGTCAATACAGTACCACCTGTCGGTGGATGCCGCATTCAGGCAATTGGAAGAATAGAGCATCGTTATGGCGAAATACCGATTGATTCTATCCTGTTTAGCGGTACACCACTGACGCTGGCGACTCCCGAATTTGGTGACTACACCATAGTCATAGGTCTGGAAACATCTGTTAGTCAGGCAAAGCAGAGTATCGTCAAGACGATACAGCAACCCAATCCTGCGATTCTCTCTATGGAGCCGGTCAATCCCGCATTTATGCTGAAAACCGGCGAGCAGCTGGATGTGGGGTATTTAACCGTACGCCTTCGTTTTGCCGATGGTTCGACACGGATCGCCAGTGCCTCAAGCGACGCCGGAATTACTTGGAAAAAACTGGATGGTGCGGGAGCTCTGAACAGACTTATGTTCATTGCTGATTCTCCCGGAGTCACGAACCTGCAGGTCAGTTTCGATGACGGCGCGGGCGTTACCGGCAGTACCCGTTACGCCATTACCGTAGAGCCCAAGGACGATACAGCCCATGGTGTTATCGTTGGCGCTACATCGATGCTATTTACAGCAGGAGGTAATGCCTCACATTGTGTGAGCACCACTCAGTATCCACCCTCATGGAGCATGGGCGATATTCAAACGTTTCGTGATAATTGTAAAGATCTGGAGGGGTGCAGCATCGTTCCCGAATGCCCCAGTAACTGGGTGAATGCGTGCGAAGGTCGCTTGGGGCTTGGTCCAAATGGAGGTATCAATAACTGGTACTTCTACTTCCAAGATCCATTTCAGCAAAGCGCCTGTGCCGCTGAGCAAGGCATCTGGAAATAGATGAGAGGCATGAACTGTTCAATTGCCCTTTCGACGGTAAAATCCGGCCCCTTCGTTTCGACTTTTGAGGCTTAGTTGCTTAGGGTTTCGGCGATTTTCTTAACAGAGGTACCCAATGGACGCATCTCATTCTGCCACGTTACCAGCAAGTCGTCGGTGAGCCAATTGGCGTGGTGGTTTAGCTTTTCCTACACCGTAGGCCGGGCAATGTAGCGGTTTTCCAGAAACCGGGTAACGTGATGGCTGATTTGGTGAACGAGTGCATAGAGTTCTTCTATCGTCGGAGCCCCGTTGCGCGCCTTGCGGAGCCGTCATCCGGAAGGCGTCCATTTGAGTTTTTCTATGCCTGCAAATTTCGCGACTTTTTCAATGTCGTTCATCAGGGCGCACTCCGTTCCGATAAAAAACAGGTAGCGATCCAAGCCTTTTGAGTACACCACGCTGGGTTCCAGACGTGGCATTTGCTTTGAATCAATCTTGATGACTTCGCTGGTGCGCTGATTCCAGAACCAGATACGCATGCTAACGCCGAGTGCATTGGTGAGGTGATTCCAGATCCACCAATCGCCGTGCCCCTTGCTGACTTCCAAATTACCGTCGAAACTGCGCAGCATGACGTAATCGTGGGGTTGGTCCTTTAAAATACGGGCATCAAATTTTTGCACGGATTCCATTCCGTTCAGTGCAGCGTATTTCCATTCGCGTGTGTTTAAATTCAAAAGTCCCGCTTTCATAAAGGATTCGCTGTACTCTGGCCGCTCAGAGTGGCGGCAGGTGTCGCGAAAAAACACCAGTATTTCACTGTGGCCGAGGTAGGTGAGTTGTTCGTTGTCGTACGGGGCTTGTGGTAGGGTGAGATCTAGGGCTTCAACGGTGTTAGTGCTGTCGTCAAAGAGGAGGAGTGCGAGCGTTTCTTGCTGCAATATTAAGAGTTGTCCTGCATCCAGTTTGCAAATCACTAACGGCGTGCTGGATTCGTAAATGATGTCTGAGCGTTTCTCCGTGATTCTGTAAAGCGTGTTATTGCTGACTTGAAAGACGGTATCGCCGAAGGTGCACGTAGGTGCGTAAATATCCTGAAATTCGATTTCGCGGTCACCCCAGTCCAGCCATTGATCTCCCCGTTGCAGTTTGAATTTAAAATAATCACGGTGATTGACAGTGCGCGTTACTTGTTTCCAAAACAAGCGATCTTCTTGCTTGTGCGCTAGACGCAAGCGTGTTGCTGACAAGGGGTGCGCATTCAGTGCTTGAACGTGCTCAAGGGGCTTGATTTCGCCTGGCACCCATTGATTAAAGTCAAGCAGAATGGGAAAGGCTGCGGTATCAGGTTCGGGTTCATCCCAGTGTTCCACAAATCCGTCGAAATAATTATAGCGTGACACATAGAGATGATCGCCGAGATCGTAAGTGTCAGTGATCCACTCGAAGGCTTTTTTCTTTTTACCCTTGGCTGATTTTTGGGATTTGCGTTTGCCCGTATCGGATAGCAGTTGCAATACCTGTGCGTCGTTATTGGGAATAATGCGCACGAGCTCGAGGCAGGCGAGGATGTCTTTGTCACCATCGTAACTTTCTGCTAAATCATCGGCTGCTTGATCTCGCTTCGCGCTGGAAATCAGCGTGAGATCGTGGTGGTCTCCACCGCTGTCGAGGTTCCAAAGATCGATGTCGAAATGAGCAAGGTAGGTTGCGAAGGGTTCCAAACACTGATCCACGGATACATTGGCCAGATGATCAACCAATTGCTTGAAGCTATCGCAATGAAGGCATAGCAGATTTTGATAGTAATAGGGAAAAAGCGGCAGAAACTCTTCGCCAGCCGATTTCCAGTCGACGGTGATATAGGGGGAGGATTCCATCGGGTGAGGCTCCTTGTTTCCTTCAGCGCCAGAGGTTGTAGAATCTTTTCGCTTGCTTTGGGGCTTCGATGCATGAGACAAAAATGCCGTGGAACCACGTCAGGTTTGCACGCGATTTCTGCCGTGTCAGTCGAAGATAACGTTTTTGGGGGTGGGGAGTAACGGAAGGGTGTTGTGCATGGAGCGGCTCCATTCGGACTGCATACAGGGGAAAGTCTAACCGAGGGCAGCGGGCTTTGTAGCCCGTTCAAACCGGATGGGTAATGTCACCAGTGTGCGTGCAAACATGGAGGCGACAAAAGGGGTTTCGCCCGTGATGTGCAGGTTGCGGGTGTGGGTGAGAAATTGCTGCAGTACGATGCGGATTTCCATGCGCGCCAGTTCACGTCCCAGACAGGCATGCAGGCCGTGGCCGAAGGTGAGGTGTTTTTTGCCATTTTTACGGCCCAGAATTAATTCATCGGGATTTTCAAAGAAGCGTTCATCACGATTGCCGGCAGCCCACATCAGAAAAATACGGCTGCCTCGCGGGAGTTGTACGCCATGCAATGCGGTGTCTTTCGTCACCCAGCGAAAATGACCCTGGAAGGCGGATTCGAGCCGGAATACTTCTTCGATGAAGTCGTTGACCAGTGCGGGGTCTGCGCGCATTTTTTCTTGCAGATCGAGGCGTTCGATCAGTAGTTTCAGGGCGTTGCCCATGGTGGTGGCGGAGGAGTCGCTGCCGGCGATGAGCAGTTGAAAAATCGCGCTGACCGCTTTTTTGTCATCAAAGGGTGTGGCAGCATCGTCAGCAGATTTTGCCAGTATGCCCATCAGGTTGTTGCCAGGATTTGTTTTGACCTTCAGGTATTGCGTCCAGCAGTAATCCAGAAAGTTGATGGCGGATACATAGCTTTGGGCTAATTCTGCGGATGTCTGAATGCCATTCTGTGAGTTCAGTGTATCGACGCACCATTTTTTGATTTTCGTAAAATCCTGTTCAGGCAATCCCAGCAGGCGAATGATCAGCACCATGGGTAGTCGCCAGCCGAATGCTTGCATGAATTCCATTTCGCCTGCGTCGAGGAGCGGAGCCAGCATATTAGTGCTGAGTTTTTCCACTTCGGGTTCAAGGCTTTTGACAAAATGCGCGTTCAGGCTGGTGTGGCCGATTTTGCGCTCGACGGTGTGCTGGGGCGGATCGGAGGTGGCCAGTACGTCGGCGGGAATGATGCCGAGTGCTGTCATTTTTTCGAAGCGACGCACTTGCTGCAATAAATCCTGACCGGGCTTGAGGTTGGCGATTACGCCTTGGTGTTCGGATGAAAAGGTGTTGGTGTCGCGGCTTACTGTCTGGATGTCGTCGTAGCGCGAGATGCAGTAAATGCCGTTGCGGAGGCGATAGACGGGATATTCATCGCGCAGCATGCGGTAAAAAGCGTAGGGATTCTGGAAACAACCGGTTTCCAGCGGGCGAAAATCTTCTGGTGTTGTGGGATGGGTGGGCGGTGCGCGGTGGGTGGATTGAGAGACACGCTGTTCTGGCAGCAGTGCGCGTACTTTGGCGTAGCCCTGCAGTCCTTGCGTGATGGAGCCTTTTAATAAACGGCGGCGCAGGTGGTACAGATCCACAGTCAACATTCCCGACATAACGAACCTCGGTCAGTAGGCGTTTGGCACCAAATGGGTGGGCGTATGTCATTGGTTTGTATCATTTTGACAGGGGGCACGGCAACTCTAGTGCGCATGGACGATGGTTTGGCAGCACGGTTCGATACAAGCCGTCTAAACTTACTCCTGAAGGTTCTTCAATTCCGTATTCCAGTATCATGAGAGAGTGTGCGTGCAGATCGCAAGAATGACACCTATATCGCTGATTCACTTCGTGTTGCTACTGGCAGTACTGACATGCAGTCCGTTGCTGTATGCCCAAGTCAATCCCATAGAGCTCGATGAAAACAGTGACCGGATCAATCCTGCCAGTCAGCTCGAATTTGGCGAGGATAGTAGCAATCAGTTGACACTGGATGACATCCAGAGCGCCGGCAGTACGTTTCAATGGCAACCGAATGTGCAGCAAGTTGAAAATATCAATTTCGGCTATTCCAAGACCACCCACTGGCTTCATTTTCGCATCAAGAACACCTCCAACCAGATCATTCGCAAGCAACTGGAAATCGGCTACCCTGTGTTGGATTATTTGGACGTGTATTTGCAGCACAGCAACGGCGAAGTACGTAGCCTGAGTATGGGCGACAAACGCCCGTTCCATGACCGGCCTGTGGATCATCGCAATTTTGTAGCGCCGCTACAGCTGCAACCCAGTGATCTGCTGGATGTGTATCTGCGTGTACGCACCACCAGTTCGATGCAAGTGCCCATGACCCTGTGGCGTGACAGCACGCTACTGTCCGCATCGCAAGCCGGCATGCTCGGTTTGGGCATTTTCTACGGCACGATGATCGTGATGGTGCTGTACAACCTGTTTTTGTATCTGGCAGTACGCGAAGCCAGCTACCTCTATTATGTGCTCTATGTGAGCTGCATGGCGCTGTTTCTTGCCAGCCTCAACGGTGTTTCGTATCAGTATCTCTGGCCGGAGAGCATCTGGTGGAATGACCAAAGCATCCCGTTTTTCCTCTCTGGCGTCATTTTGTTTTCGGCATTGTTCACCCTCAAATTCTTGCGCCTTTCTACCACCCTCCCACGCGTCAATCACCTGTTCACCGTAATCGTCATCATCAGTTTTATCGTCATGGCAGCCACCCTGTTTGCGCCCTACAGCATCATGATACGGGTGGTCATCATCTGGGCCGTATTCGGTACCATTGTGGGGTTGATCACCGGTATGGTTCGCTGGTTGCAGGGTGATACCTCTGCCAAATACTACTGCCTAGCCTGGTATTCGCTGCAGATCGGCGGCATCGTTCTGGCGCTTAACAAATTCGATGTATTGCCACGCATTTTCATCACGGAATATGCCCTTCAATTGGGCTCGGCACTGGAGGTGATTCTGTTATCGTTTGCACTGGCAGACCGTCTCAACACAGAAAAACGCAAACGTTACGAAGCGCAACGGCATGCACTGGAAAACGAGCGCATTGCCCGACTGGCTCAGGCCGAAGCCTTGCAGCAGGAAAAAAATGCGCGCAAAGCCCAGGAAAAAGCGCTGGAGCATGAACGGGATGCTCGTAAAGCCCAAGACAAAGCGATAGAAATTCAGCGTGCTGCCAACGAAACCTTGGAGCACCGAGTCAAAGAGCGCACCCACGAACTGGAGATCGCCAACAAACAGTTGGAGGAACAAAGCTATACCGACGGTCTCACGGGTATTCGCAACCGGCGCTATCTGGATCAGTTCCTCGCACGGGAATTTGCCAGCGCCAGAAGAGAAAAACTGCCGCTGTCCCTGCTGTTGATTGACATTGATCACTTCAAGCAATTTAACGACAAGTACGGTCATTTGGTGGGTGACGATTGCCTGCGCATCGTGGGTACCACCATTAATTCGACAGTACGGCGGGAAACCGATATCGTGGCCCGCTACGGCGGCGAAGAATTTTGCGTACTGCTGCCCAGCACCGATCAAGCTGGTGCAGTCCAGGTGGCCGAAACCATCCGCCGCCGAGTCCATGACATCGAATTTTGCGTCAACAATCAGAATGTGACGATCACAGTCAGCTTGGGCGTTGCTACCCGCACTCCTGAACGCCACCATGATATCGAACACTTCATCGCGGCAGCTGACCAGGCCCTGTACAGCTCCAAGCACAACGGTCGCAATCGGGTCACAATTGAATCGTCGAACCTTGATGCGGGGAGTACGCCCTCCGCAGGCTCTGCATCCGCTTGAATATTCTGCGCTGGTATCTTTTGCCATAGACAAAAGCCGTTACGTTACAAGTGCAGGATTTTAATTTTATCATGAAGGCAATTCGTAATAACGTAGAGCGCCTCTTCAAAAGGAACCAGCTCCATATGGGCGAAGATTCACAGCGCTTACCATCGGAGTGGCATACTCTCGTGGCACCTTTCAATCAAAAAACGCTATGCAATCTATCAGTCTTTCTAATCGTTGAAATTAGCCAATCTGTTTGTAAGGGCGTACTATTATTAGCCCATCGCGCATGGTTTCGGTGTTGAATAAAGAATGCCGAGAATAAGCGGCCCCAAAGGGCCAAAATAGGAGGCTACCGTGTTAAAAAAAAGCAAAAATAGCTTTAACTGCGTGAAAACACTTACCGCTGGCGGAAAAACCTTTCATTACTACTCGCTTGCTGAGGTTGCCAAACAATTAGGTAGTGAAATCAACCAGCTGCCATTTTCCCTCAAGGTGCTTCTCGAAAACCTGCTGCGCCACGAAGATGATCTGCATACCAAGCGGGCAGATATCGAAGCAATGGCAGAATGGAATAAAACCCGCCACTCCACCCACGAAATTGGTTATCAGCCTGCGCGTGTTCTGATGCAGGATTTTACCGGCGTTCCTGCCGTTGTAGATTTGGCGACGATGCGGGATGCGATTGCGGCGGCGGGGGGGGATCCTTCACGGATCAATCCGCATGTTCCGGTAGACCTTGTCATCGACCACTCGGTAATGGTGGATAAATTTGGTACGCCAACTGCATTTTCGGAAAACGTCGCAATTGAGTACCAACGCAACCGAGAGCGTTATCAATTTTTGCGCTGGGGCCAAAAAGCATTTAAGAATTTCCGCGTAGTGCCGCCTGGCACAGGAATTTGCCATCAAGTAAACCTTGAATATCTTGGCAAAACCGTTTGGCAAGACACGGACGCTGACGGAAAAACGTGGGCATATCCTGATACTCTTGTGGGCACCGACAGCCACACCACCATGATTAACGGTTTGGGTGTGTTGGGATGGGGGGTTGGCGGCATTGAGGCGGAGGCGGCCATGCTTGGCCAGCCGATCTCCATGTTGATTCCAGAAGTGATCGGCCTGCGTTTCTCAGGAAAGCTGAAAGAGGGCGTTACCGCAACCGACCTAGTTTTGACTGTAACCGAGCTGTTGCGCAAAGAAAAAGTGGTCGGCAAGTTTGTTGAGTATTTTGGCGAAGGCATCAAAGACCTTGCCGTTGCCGACCGCGCCACCTTGGGAAATATGTCGCCCGAATACGGCGCAACTTGCGGTTTCTTCCCGGTGGATGAGCGCACGCTGGAATATATGCGTCTCACCGGACGCGAAGAAGAAACGATTGAGTTAGTGGAGCAATACGCCAAAGCCCAAGGTTTGTGGCACGATCCGGCCAAAGTCGCAAATTATACCAAGGTGCTCGAACTTGATCTGGGAACGGTAGTTCCAAGCCTTGCCGGGCCGAAACGCCCGCAGGATCGGGTGGCTCTTTCTGACATCAAAACCACGATGTTAAAGATCCTCAAGGAGCAAGGCAAGGATCAGCAGCCCGCACAATCCATTGTTGTAGATGGTCAATCTTGTGAGATCAGCAGTGGTGATGTAATCATTGCTGCGATTACGAGTTGCACCAATACCTCTAATCCGAGCGTTATGCTAGCGGCAGGTTTGCTTGCCAAAAAAGCCGTTGAAAAAGGCTTAAAGCGTAAGCCGTGGGTAAAAACCTCATTAGCACCCGGCTCAAAGGTTGTAACGGACTATCTGAAGGCCACGGGGCTGCAAACTTACATGGATGCCTTGGGTTATCACTTGGTTGGCTACGGCTGCACAACCTGTATCGGAAATTCCGGCCCATTGCCCGAGGCGGTAGAAAACGCTGTTATCAAGGGAGATTTAACCGTAGGTTCGGTGCTCTCTGGCAACCGTAATTTTGAAGGTCGCATTCATCCCAATTCGCGCACCAACTGGTTGGCATCGCCACCACTCGTTGTTGCTTATGCGTTGTTGGGCACAATGAATAAGGATATTACGACCGAGCCGTTAGGGCAGGGTACGGATGGCCCCGTCTACCTGAAAGACATCTGGCCGAGCAGCAAAGAGATTCAGGCCGCGATGGTGAGCGTTACCAGCGAGAGCTTCCGCAAGGAATACGCAGACGTGTTTTCGGGTGATGAGGCGTGGCGTTCACTGCCAGTGAAGGATTCTCAAACCTACGACTGGGATCAGCATTCCACCTATATTCGCCGCGCACCGTTCTTTGACGGCTTAACCAAGACGTTACCAAGCGTTGATCCGATCAAGGGCGCAAGGATTCTTGCGCTGTTCGGCGATTCCATTACCACCGACCATATTTCACCTGCCAGCAATATCAAGGCAGATTCCCCAGCTGGGCATTATCTGCAAGGGCACGGCATTGTGCCGAAGGACTTTAATTCCTACGGTGCGCGGCGCGGTAACCACGAAGTGATGATGCGCGGAACCTTTGCGAATATCCGCATCCGCAACGAAATGACACCAGAAGTGGAGGGTGGGTTTAGCCGCCATTACCCTGAAAATGTAGTGCACCCTCTTTACGGCGTTGCCATGCGCTATTTGCAGGAAGGCGTTCCCAGTGTAGTGATCGCGGGCAAGGAATACGGCACCGGCTCCAGCCGCGACTGGGCGGCAAAAGGCACGATTCTGCAAGGAATCCGCGTGGTGCTTGCCGAGAGTTTCGAACGCATCCATCGTTCCAACCTTGTGGGTATGGGCGTGTTGCCTTTGCAGTTTCCAGAAGGCGAAACGCGTAAAACGCTGGGGCTAACGGGCGAGGAAACGGTAGATGTACCGGAGCTTGGCAGCAACCTGAAGCCCGGCCAGATCATCCGTGTGGTTTTCCATGGGCCCAAGGGCACTAAGGAACTCAAGGCAATCTCCCGTCTTGATACCGAAGCAGAAATTGCCTACTACAAAAACAGCGGCATTTTGCATTACGTGCTGCGTAGCATGATGTAGGGTCGCTTGTTGCGCGAGGGGCGCTGTGTGACGGCACCCTTCGCTCACCTTTACGTTGACAATTAATTGAGCTCAACCTGTTTCCACTCCGGCCGAACTAAGCGAATGCGCCCGAGACGGATGCTGTCTTCCCATTGCAGGAAAGAGGCGAGGGCATCAACTTCAATCACAAACTGCCAGACATTGTCTTGTCGTGCAAACAGGCTGGCTTTGGAGTTATTTTGGGTGTGTGTTGAATAGGCCGTAATCACCAGTGCGTCTTGCTGGCCATCGTCGTTGAAATCCTGCATCCAGATTGCGCAGGTATATTGTGGTAGCAGGCAACTGCTCTCGTTTTTGCTGCTGCTTTCGCGCAGCGCGTCGATCAGGTCGTCAGGAATGATATCGTTGGTACCATCTGCTTGTAATTGACGGATGCGTAGCCGCGCATCTGCGCGCGATAACAGTGCCTTTTCTTGTTCTTGCGTCGAGCTCCCATAGCGGTCGGTTTGCTCCAGTAATTGCCGTGCTCGGCTGGCGATGTTGGTGCCGTGTGGTTCTTCACTAGCCAGATGTTGCAAGGCGAGCACGCCCCAGCGATCGGCCCGCCAGCGCAGGTAGGCGTAATCAAAGTCTGCTGGTGCGATCCGGCCGCTGGCGAGGCGCGCCACCTGATTGTTAACCGCAAGGCGGCGTGGATCGGCTACTGGGCTGGCCAGCAAGCCTAGGCACACAAGCATGACGAACCCCATGAGAACGTTGGTGCCAGCCAAGCTGCCCATCCACACGTTTGGGTTGCTGTTTGGCATCGTGCGTCGCTGCAATGCGGGTAGCAGCGAAATAGCGTAACCCAGTGAATATCCTGCTGCGAGCAGCCAAATGAATGCCGCCCAAATACGTTCTTCGGTTAGGCCGTATTGCTGTATGCGCAGCCACAATGCCCAGCCAGCCACCAAAGTCACAACAGGCAAAGTGACCCACGCGTAGCGAATACCTAAGGCCAGCCAGCGTGGATAGGGAGGCGTGTGCTGGCCGTCTTGCCAAGCGCAATTGATAAAAAGTATGGCCAGTGCTGCAAACCAGAGCAGGATAAATGCCGCAGAACGCGTATCGAACAAGGCGTCGAGGCCGGTGAAAGGCAGTGCCACGATCCACATTACGCCAAAACCGAGCAACAACGGTAGCAGCCAAGCGTTGAGGGCCAGCCAGTATTGTCGCATATTGACAAGCAACTCTGCCCGCGCATGACCTTGGGCAAAAGCGACGCCTACTACGAAGCTGGTGACGGGGAAGATGAATAGAGGTTTTTGGATCAGCTCAAGAATAAAGTGGAGCCCTAAACTTTTCATCAGCATGGCACCAGCAAAGAGTGCTGCCCAGAACGTTCCAGTAATGGCTAGCACGCTGGCGCTGAGTAGCGCATTGCGCCATGCCAGCTGAAACAATTTGGGGTAATGCCAGCGGCCGTTTTCACGCCCTGCGATCAACGGAACGAGAATAAAACCGAGCACTACTGCGGTGAATACATGGGTAAAACTGCCATATGTTCCAGAGAGCTGGCGTTGTCCTTCCGTTTTATGCATAGGCTCTCCCAGCCAGCCCGCGTAAGTGCCGAGGCACAGGTAGAGCACCCCAACTCCCAGTACAAGTCGCATACGGCGCTGGTGATCAAGGCCGGAATTCTCCGAGAAGTAAATTGCGACGGGCACTGCCAGTGAAGCCCACAGCAGGGCGCCCATAAGCAGGGGCGTAGTGTGTGGCCAATGAGGTGTTTTTGCGGCATGCCATAGAAACCAGAGCACTATACCTTGCAGGGCACCAACTAACGCTAGGGAGCGAGAGACGGAGAGCATGGGCCATCCTTGAACCGATAAATGTGAGGGAAATGCAGGTGGGAGCAATTTGCCTGCTCTTGTGGGATCGCAATGGTACATTGCGAAGGCTTGTGAAGGATATGCGTAGTCGCACTACTGTTCGGGGATTCCATTCTTACGTAAATCAGGTGTCGATATTCTTTGCAGTTGATAGCTATCAAAGGAGTTTTTTCTCTTAAAAATTAAATAGATATCTTTTGGCGTGTTGTTTGCTTTATCTTGGGCGCATTTCAACACTACAGAGAAACATCTATGAATAAGAATAAAATCGCGTCGCTTGTGTTCGGAATTTCTTGTTTTTCTTCTTTAGCAAACGCTGTGCCCGTAACGGTAAGCAGCGGTGATCTGGGTTACAACGTCATTGATAATGCTGGATCTTATGACGTTTTGCTGAATGCTGTTTCGCCCGACAACACCTTGGCATCCTTTCTTGATATTACATACGGGCTTTGGAATAGTCCCAACGTTGATGTGTCTGTATTCTTCAATTCAATCTTGTTGGGATCTCTTACAGCTGACCGTGGGTATATCTCTCCGGGGCCAGAAAACCTTAGCTTTGATGTGAGCGGTTTGCTTTTAGATGGAGTCAACACCATTTCATTCGATGGTTTTGGCAGCAACTTGGGTGATTATGTGATCGGTCAGGTCGATATGCGGTACGATAGTTCCGCACAGACAAGTGTACCAGAGCCGGGCAGCCTCGTTTTGCTGTCAATGGGCTTGCTGGGCTTGAGGTTGGTGCGTAAAAAATTGGCCTGAGATTGGTCGGCTCTTCCAAAAAGCCTCGGCGTTGCCGGGGCTTTTTGGTGTGCGGTTGTCGTGTAGAATACCGCGCACTGCCCCTTTTACCGCAAGGAAGCCCCATGTCACTTTCCAGTCTTGTCCGTACTGCATGCACCGTGCGCCTGCTGCGGGTCGAACAGCGTTCACCGCCTCGTTGGCTGTGCCCCCCCGATCTTTTGTTGAGGGTGTTGAGGGTGTTGAGTCTGTTGTTTTTGTTGAGCGCCCCCTGCTTAGGACGAGCTGATACGAATGTGCCCCCACCGGCTGCCCCTAGCCAGACAGCCGCAACGCAGATCGTGAAGCACTTGTGGGTGTATGATGAAGCCAATGTACTGCCAGCGGCTAGCCGCGACCGGCTGGAAGCCAAGCTCAGGGCTGTCGAAGCAACGACAAGTGCAGAGGTGATGGTCTATATCCTACCCAGTCTGAAGGGGCACGACATTGATAATGTCGCTACCGCATTGTTCAACCATCTTGGGCTCGGCAAAGCGAATACCAACAACGGTATCCTGTTCATGATTGCGCCCAACGATCGGCGCACTCGCATTGAAGTTGGTTATGGCCTTGAGCCATTGTTCACTGATGCGCTGGCGGGAGAAATTCTTGATACGCAAGTGGTGCCGCGCTTCAAGGAGGGTGACATGGCGGGAGGGATCGTGGCGGGCGCTGACGAGATCATCCGCATCCTGCAGCGCTACCCAGATGCAGCGCGCGGCGTTCCGGGTTCGACGCCTTGGTATGTACGCACTCAACGTGGCGATTTTAACTCTACCTTGTGGTTGGCCGGAGGTGTGTCGGTGTTGATGGTTGCGACCGGTTGGCTGGCGCGTCGCAAACGTCGCTATCCTGCGATTCTCATGTACACCATTGGCGGCTTGGCGCTGCTGACGGTCGGCTTAGCATTTGCCGCGTTTGTAGCGATGGGTGGTTTTGAATTGCTGCCGATCTTTCCGACTTCTGTCGCTGCACTGGTTCTGTTGGCTTCTATCTGGATGAACCGCCGTCAGTTTCAGCGTTATGGGCCGCACAAGTGCGCCAAATGCGGTGGCCCAATGGTGCTGTTATCGGAGGAGGAGGACGACAGTCGTCTGAGCAAGACGCAACGGATTGAGGAACAGTTAGGCAGTATTAATTATGACGTTTGGCAGTGCCCCGCCTGTCTGCACCACGATATTGAGTCGCACGTAGCCTTCGTAACATCTTATGGAGAATGCCCAGAATGTCATGCCCTGACGCTCAAGGAGGATGTTACTACACTGGTGGAAGCGACTACCTATCGCAGCGGCAAAGAACGCGTGGATGCACATTGTCAAGCCTGCAACCATCGGTCCACGAAGGAGCGCAGAACGCCAGAGCTTTCCAGTAGCAATTCTTCCAGTGGAGGGGGTGGTGGAAGCAGTAGTGGCGGCGGTGGTGGTGGCGGTGGTGGTAGCAGCGGTGGCGGGGGCGCGTCGAGGAGCTGGTGATGATGATTTTCACGGCGGTATCGTTGTTGGCATGGCTCGGGTTTTATCTTTGGTACCTGCTAGCGTACAACCAGTTGGTGGCGTTGCTTAAAACCTGCGAGCAGGCGTGGGCGCATGTGGAGGTGGAGTTGCAGCGCCGCCATGATCTTATTGGTAATCTGGTCAATGTGGTGAAAGCATATGCCCAACACGAAGCAACGGTTTTGCAGCAGACGACTCGTGCACGCAGTGCGGGGCCGATGAGTGTGGTGGAAGCGAACCGCGCAGGCCACGAAGATGCCCAGCGCTTAAGCGGATTGTTGGCATTGGTAGAACGGTATCCGCAATTGAAGGCAGACACTCAATTCACGCAATTACAGCAGTCATTGATTGATACGGAAAATCGTATTGCTGAGCGTCGTAGTGCCTATAACCAATGTGTAAATCGCTACGAAATTTTACGTACTACAATCCCATCGTTACTGGTTGCGTGGGCGGGCCGCTTTGCAATGCAAGGTTTTTTTGACGCCCAAGATGAGACGGCGGCGGCCGTGCGGGTGAATTTGTCATGAGGCATTTGTTGGTTCTGAGTGCCGCCACCCTCGTTTTTGTTCTTATCACCGCAGTTTCATGGAAGTATGATGCGAGCCGCGCCACGCAATCCCAACGTGATCAACAACAGGCGGTTGACGGACGATTGCTGGCGCTGGAAATAAACTATCTGCAGGGCGCGCATACACTGCTGTCAGTGATCGTAGCACGCCAATCTTCTGGTGCGGCCTCTGCGTCGAACACCTTGCAAACCTTGGCTGATAATGTGGAAGCTGCAATCTCTGAATTTCCTAGTCAGCAGGATATTGATGCGCGGAAAGCAGCTTTCGAGAACCTGCAAAACCGCATTCAGATTGCGTTGTTGCAGCAGGATCCCACCAGCCTCGGAGATGCGGTTGCCCAAGAATGGCGGCGGCAGACGGATCGCATGAATGGTGCGCTGCATCGACGTCGCGTTTTGGTGGAGCAAATGGAAGAGTGAGTAGACGCGCCGCGCCTTGTATATGGAAGGGGTTAGCGTCTAAAGACTATCTACGGTTGAGCGAAATTACCGCGAGCAAGCTATGGCGAGGTCAGTCAGCACAGTCATTCAGGGAGATGATCCGGCAACGCAAGTTAGTGCCCGGTATTCAGATCGTGTTTGATTTTCTCCATCGCCACGGGATTGCAACAGCGATTGTAAGTTCTGGCCCTTATCAGTTGGCAGAGCGAGCGCAAGCGTTATTTTCCATTACCGATATTCGGGCAAACCGGCTTGATATCGACGGTCGCGGAATTTTTGTCGGCACCGTGGAGGTGCAGGTGCTAGATAATGCCAAGCAAATTGCGGGCAAAGCTTTGCAGGAAAGATTTGGGGCCACATTTGAAACGACTGCCATGATTGGCGATTCGGCCAGTGATCAGGCGCTTGCGAGTATTGCTTCACTGTCCATCGCCTATGATGCGGATTGTGCTGATTTTTTACAGGCGTGCAACCACCGATTGAATTCAGGCGAAATGGAGAGGGCTGTTGCTCTGCTGGCGGCACGAGTTCAATAAGGGGGGGGCAGTCTCTTGGCTATGCCCAGATGTGATTCCCTCGTTATTCAGTGTGTTCAGGGGGGCTGTCTACCAAAAAATTTACATCATGGATGACTATACTGGCCCCAGATTCCTCCAAGTATACTGCCGTCCAGTCACCTGACAAGGATTGCCATCATGTCTACTCTTATCGGCCTTGGCTCAAGTCTGCTTATTTTTCTGGCCATGGTATTGGCGCTGATCTATGGCAGCGCTTTGCTTCAGTTGCGTCGCGTGCGCTGGCGCACTGGTCCTGCTTATGCGCCTGCAGCAGAAATGGCCGCCACCGATGCAGAACGCCAACTTGCAGAATCGGCAGGCAACGGCCTGAAGGCGCAGGGATTCGAACCGGCCTTCTGGATTCAGGCACAGGAACCCACCCGGCAGGATGCCAGCATCCTCCATGTCCAAGTCTGGATTCATCCGCGATATTGTGCCTATGCCCAGATCGCACCGCACCCACAGCCCGAGCATTATCAGCCGACCCAACTGGATTTTCTCACGCTGTATGACAGCGGCAAGCTGCTGCACACCATCAATGGTATCCAACACTTTCTTGGTGACAGCCCGAAGCAATGGGATCTGATGGATGGCTATCTACCATCACTGACCGCGCACTGGGAACTGCATTGCCAGCGCATGACGCAACAGTTGGAAGCACCCTGCGCGATGGATGTCGCGCGTTTCTGCGAGCTGTCCAACAATGGCCTGAACGACTACCTGCAACTGCAGGTGCAGCAAGGCGAGATGGTTGACTCAGGCGATGGCCGCTATCGCGTCACATGGAAAGGTGCCTGGCGTATGCTACGGCGCCAGCAAGTGGCTGCTCCCAAAGTACGCGCCATGACGCAGCAGATGCTGCAAAACCAGAGTGGGCCACCCAATCCCGCCGCTGATGTGCTTGCGCACGAGCGTTACGACGCCATGACCCGTGGCGCACACTCTGGCGTGGCCAGCCGATTAGGGCTACTGCTGGTTTCACTGCTGGCATTCGGAATCAGTTTTGGCATGCAGATTGATTTCACTACCGTTGCTATCTTGATCGGTGTGCTGCTGGTACATGAGTTGGGGCATCTTCTGCTCATGGCGCTGTTCGGTTTTCGTGATCTACAGGTTTTGTTTATTCCATTTCTGGGTGCCGTAGCCATGGGACGCCACTCCCATTGCCCCGCGTGGAAACGAGCGCTGATTGATCTGGCGGGGCCCGTCCCCGGCCTGATATTGGCAGGTACGCTCTGGTACACAGGTGCCGCCGGACAATCTGATTTCTGGATGCAGGCAACCATGCTACTGCTGGTACTGAATTACCTGAATCTGCTGCCCATTCATCCGCTGGATGGTGGGCATCTGTTGCAGATGCTGCTAATGCAGCGCTGGCCCCGCTTGCAAGTTGCGTTCTGGGCTGTCAGCGTGGCTGGATTTTTTGCATTGGCTTGGTGGATGAAATCAGCGGTACTGGCCGCGCTGGGATTTCTGTTCGCATTTACGTTACTCCAACAGACGCGGGAGGCCCGCATTCTGCGGCACTTGCGCCAATCCAAGCCAAGCCTTCCTGCCGACAATCGCAGCCTGCCCGCACTCTATACTGCCATGTACGATCTGAAGCTCCCGTGGAAATTTGCCCAACGCTTGCAGAGTGCGCGCAATCTACTACAGCATCTGACGATTCCATCCCCATCAGTACGGGAGTCTCTGTTTGGTCTGTCAATATACTTGGTTACACTGATCGGAACGCCTGCTCTGGTGATGTGGGAAATGCCGGAGCTGATTCACCGCTTCGTTCCCGCAGCCAATATTGAAACACCCGACTGGGACAAACGACTCGCAAAAGCCCGCACCCATGAAGAGCGGGCAGACATTCTGCTGCAGGCAGGCAGCTACCATTACTGGATCGGGGAATCTGACATTTCTGAGCATTACTTCAGGCAGGCTCGCACGCTGCTGACTGACGCAGGACTTGCAGAATCTCCGGCTATGGTGCGTTTATTGATTGATCTGGCCAGCATCCGCATAGAAGCTGAATCAACCCACACCGAAACAGCAGCATCCCAAGCCGTAGAGCACCTTGAACAGGCACTGATATTGCTGGACAAACTTCCCGTCGAATCCGGCACCCTGATCCAGAAGGCACGCGCACTGGAAATGAAAGGTGATATGACCGACGCACAAGAGCAACCGGATATGGCGCTGGCACTGTACGCCCAAGCCCTGCAATTACAGCAAAATGATGACAACGCATTGCCCAGCGATTCCAATAGTCTGTTGCTGAAACTCGCACGCATTCACTTGCATCAAGGCAACGCCAGCCAAGCTGATGCCTTGTTTGAACGTGCACTACAAGCCCTCGAAAATTCAGGCTACGAAGAGCAAAACGTGCAGTGGATGACACTGAAGGAATACAGCGCCGCCCTGTCGAATCAGCAGCGATATGCTGACGTTCTGTCCGCGTTCGACCGCTATCCGATTCCAGATACTGAGCATTCGGATTACTGGTACACGCAGATGCTTGATATACGGGCATGGGCACTGTTCAGTAATGGCCAGACGAAGGAAGCGGCTGCCCTCTATGAACAATTGGCATCGCGCTATCAGTCATCAAAGCCAGCATATCGGAGCAAGTATGCGTTACCCGACGCGCTTGCAAAATTACTGGTTGTGCAACATGTACTGGCCGGTGGCGGTAATGAAGTGCATCCAGCACCACGCGCAGACGCCTTCGCTCGCTTGCAACAGCTTTTGAACGACGATGATATCAATATTGAGTCCTACCTTGAGCACCTTGATTGCGAGTGTAAACAAAACGCAGGCGGGTACGAATTGCAGCAAAGCCTAGACATGCGCGCAGCAGTGCAACGCTATGGCGGCATATCCCATCCTGATAAAATCAACACTCCAACATAGCTCTACTCCAACATGGCTCTACGCAGTAACAGGCAGGTGCGACATGTGCGTCCAGATTCCCCTATGGCGGAGACATGCTGATGCGCGCCACCTGTCGGCGGGCATGGTCATTTCTTGATGGCCAGCACGCCGTCGCCGATGATCTCGGTGCTAAAACCCGCTTCCCGCAGCCGCTTGGCGACTTCGTTGGGTACATCGCGCCCGGTGGTGAGCTTGTTCGGCGTACCAGTATAGTGGAACAGTCGGCCCTTGCGCTTCAGTACGCGGGCCAATTGATGATAGAACGCTTGGGAATACAGTTCGCCCGCGATGCCAAAGCGCGGCGGATCGTGCAGGATGGCATCGAATGACGCATCCGGCAGTGAGTGAATTTCCTGAGAGCTGTCGCCATTGATGAGCTGGTAACGTTCCTCTGCCTGCGGCGACCAAGGATTGTGGCTGCGTATCCAGATTACATCGGGATTTTTTTCAAACGACGTGATCTGGCGGGCATTGCCCTGCAAACACCAAGAAGCGAAATAGCCGAGGCCCGCACAGGTATCCAGAATGGTTTTGCCCGCAGGCTGGATTAGTTCCACCTTGCGGCGCGCATCTTCATAGGGGGAAAGCTGTGCGCTCGGTAGCATCTTGATGCCGTCGATTTCGAACGTGGGCGCACCCCATTCGGTGGGCACCAGCTTGATTAGCGACCCACGATAACGGGAGACTGGCTCGAAAGATTCGCCATCCCAATAGTAGATCGTGCGGTCCTTGCATTTGGTTATGTACGGATATTCCTGACCGGCAAAGTGCCAGTGATCAGTACTGGCATCGACGCGGACAATGGTTCTGCCCAGATCCAGGGAACACTCCGCACTGCCGGTGGTTGCGCGCAGTAGATCGTGGACTTCAAGGGTGAGCAGGGGGTGCATGAGCTTTCCGGAAAGGGTTGGGAAATTGTTCAGTAATGTTTCCACTTCACACCCGATTTCAGCACATAATCTTCCACGGCGCTTTCTATGGTGGGATGAAAAACGTTTTGCCCTAGTACGTCGATCAATTCGAATTTTTTTATCTTGTCTTTCACTGGGTCCTTCATTTCGGCAAAGTGCAACTCGATGCCGGTACTTCGCAGGATGTCCAATAATTCCGCCAGCATATCTGCGGAGGTTACATCCACGCTGGTGACCGGCTCGGCTGTTACCACGACCCAGCGCACGGGCGTGGGGGATTCCGCTACGGCTTTCAAAATAGAATCCTGAAACAGTTCGGCATTGGCAAAAAACAGCGGCGCATCCCAGCGAAACAGCACCAGCCCCGGCACAAGGTGCGCATGGGGATAGCGTTTGATGTCGTGAAAACCGCGTACTCCATCGGCGCGCCCCAGAATCGCGGAGTGCGGACGCCAGCCATCCCACAGGAATTCAATTATGGCAATGACAATGGCTAGGCCGATACCGGGAATGGCACCCAGCACCACCACGCCCGTGAAGCATCCCATGGATAGCCAGAATTCCCAGTTCTGAATGCGGTAGATGCGTTTCAGATCACGAAATTCAAACAGACTGATGGCGGAGGCAATCACCACGGCAGCCAGTGCGCTGGTGGGCAGGTATTGTAGCAGATCGGGTGCCAGTACCAGCAGCAGCGCCACGACCAGTGCGCCCACCACGCCGGTGATTTGGGTTTTGGCACCGGCGGCTTCGGCTACGGGGGTGCGCGATGAGCTGCTAGAGATGGGAAAACCCTGAAAAAATCCTGCAGCCAGATTGGCGGCACCTAGGCCGATCATTTCCTGATTGGGATTCACATAGCTGCGGGTCTTTGCGGCATAGGTGCGCGACAGCACGCTGGTATCCGCGAACGAAACCAGCGCCACCGCGAGACCGCCGATGATCACGGATTGCAGTTCTTTCTGCGTGATCCAGGGAAGTACGAACGAAGGCAATCCCTGGGGAAGGCTGCCGAGCACTTTTACGCCTGCTGTTGTATCCAGATTGAAAATGGCGGTAATTGCAGTGACGGCAGTGACTGCAATCAATACACTGGGCACGCGGGGGAAACGTTTCAGTGCAATAATAATGGCAATCGTGCCTGCGCCGATCAGCAGCGAAGCAGTGTTGAATTGCTGCTGCAGAATGTTGATGCTGATTTGCAGAATGGTGTTGATGGCGCCATCGGCATCGATGGAAAAATCGAACACCTTGGGTAGCTGGCTGATCAGCACTGTAAAGGCGATTCCATTCATGTAGCCATAGCGAATGGGTTTGGATAGAAGTTCAGTCACAAAACCCAGCCGCAGCAGGCCGGCACCGATACAGACCAATCCAGAAACCACCGCCATCGCGCTCGCCAGAATCACTGCCTTGGCAGGATCGCCCTGGGAAAGTGGAAATACCACCGCCAGAATCAACGCTACCAGCGCAGAATCCGGCCCCAGTACCAGTATGCGGCTAGGGCCGAACAGGGCGTAGGCCAGCAAGGGAATGATGGTGGCGTACAGGCCGTAAATGCCCGGCACGCCGGATGCTTCCGCGTAGGCAATGCCCACTGGCACCAGCATGGCGGTGAGTACCAGCCCAGCAGTGATGTCTTGGGATAGCCAGCCGCGCTGGTACGTTGCCAGCATGTGAAGGCCGGGCATCCAGCGTCGCCAGCCGGTGGTGCCTGTGCCGGGGATATAACCCAGACGTCCGGGGTCTTGTGGAGGTATGGGGAGCTGATGAGGCATGGAGTTTTAAAGCGCCTTTTCGCCGAAATCCTAACATATTAAATCCGCGCATGAACTGCCCAATATGCCCTTCGACGTCAGAATTCAGCCCTTTCGCGCCAGATATTATTATTGTTGTTGCTTAGCACGCGCGGAAAGATGACAGTGGGCGCCCTGCGGATTCTTGCTGGCTCGCTGTGAAGTGACCCGCCCCGCCAGCCCTTGCTTTTCCCGCCTCTGTACTAGACTTGATTGTATCCGCACTGTTCATCCCGGTGTATTGGATTCAGACTCTCGGGATGATGCGCTGTGCTTCGTGGTGGGAGCAATTCCCTATATTTTTGCGCATTCATTTCGGGCTGAGTTTCATGACGTTCCTGCAATCCGTTTCTTGGAAGTACAAACTCGGTTTTGTGGTGATTCTGCCGATTCTGGCCGCCATCATTGTTGGTGGTATCGGTGCCGCCAACCTGCATTCCACTACCCAGACACTGCGCGCAGAACTGGCGCAATCCCAGGAGCACCAGAGCAGCGCGAGCAGTGTGCTGGTGTCCATTCTGAATGTGGATCGCTCGCTGCAGGCGCTGATTGCGGCCGATACTCCCGCTGCGATCCGCACCCATGCCATCGCCACCATCAAGGCCGCGTCGCAGGTGGATGAAAGCGTGCAGCGATTGCAGACGGCCTTGCCGGAAAACACTCAGGTTGCCAAACTCAGCACCCTGTTGCAGGACATTAAGCAGCGGCAGATGCGCGTGCTGGGTGCCGCCAAGAAAAATCTGGATACGGATGCGCTCACGGAAGTGGAGGCCATGCAAGCCACCTTCGATGATCTCGTGGCGCAGGCCCAGCGCATCGTGTCAGAACGAACAGGCGGCGCTCACAGAGCTGGCCAATGCCAATGAACAGGTCAGCCAGCAGGTTATTTCTACGTTGATCATTCTGCTGATCGTCTGCGTGCTGATTTCCGCAGGCATGGGTGTCGTGCTTGTACGCCTGCTGCTGCGCTCGCTGGAAGATGTCCGCCGGGCCATGAAGGCATTTGCCGCTGGCAATCTCAGCCTTGACCTGCAGCAGCAGGGCAACGACGAGCTGGGTGTTACCATTCAGGCCCTGCAGGACGCCACCGGTTCTACCCAAGGCATCGTGTCCAGCATCCGGGATGAGGCTAGCGGCTTGGCGTCGGATGCCGACAAGGTGGTGCAGGCTGCCCAGTACAGTGCTGGCCAGGCCCAGGCGCTGACCGGCACGGTGAATAACATGCTGAAACAGTTGCAGCAACTGCTGGACATGGCCGATCAGGTGATGACACGCACCCAAGACAGCGAGCAGGAAGCCGCCGCCACCTCCCAAGCCTGCAAAATGGCCAGTTACAACATCAACGCAACCCTGACCCGGTTCGGAACCTTTCATCAGGACATGCAACACGCACTGCAACGGGCGCAAGAGCTATCCCGTTCCGCCGACACCATTACCAGCATCACCCAGACCATCCGCGCAATCTCCGAGCAGACCAATCTGCTGGCCCTCAACGCTGCCATCGAAGCCGCCCGCGCCGGCGAGCAGGGACGTGGTTTTGCCGTGGTGGCCGATGAAGTGCGTTCGCTGGCCCAGCGTTCAGGTGAGGCAGTCGCAGAAATTTCCACCTTGGCCCAGTCCATGTCGAGGGCCGTAGAAGAATCCGTGTCGGCCCAAGAAAAAGCCGCGCGACTAGTGGCAGACAACATCGCCAGCATCGAAGACACCGGACGCAGCACCCTTTCCGCCAGCACCTCTGCCGACAGCACTCAACAGCAGATGGAGGCCGTTAGCCGGCTCAACCAAGAACAGAAGCATGTCATCGACGCCATCAACGACTTCATGCAGCAACTGGGGGCCATCGCCCACCAGACGCAGGAAGAAGTGCGGCATCTGGATGCTTTGTCCTGCCATCTGCGTACCACCTCGCAAAAACTCAACCAACTGGTCAGCCATTTCCGCTGATCCGCAATTCACTCGCAACGTCTGGAATGGAGATTGAAGCGTATGAAAATGATCAATCATCACCATCGCCACACAGGTGTCAGCCTGCTGGTATCGCTGCTACTGGCCAGCCCCTTTGCAGTTGCCGTGGAATACAAGGATCACACGTTCTCTGCTGGTGATGCATCGCTGCAACACTGGCTGCTGCCGGCGGTGCCTGTGCCGGCAGACAACGCACTGAATGCGGATCGCATCGCGCTGGGCAAACAGTTGTTTTTCGATCCACGTCTGAGCGGCGACAGTAATATGTCCTGCGCCACCTGCCACAACCCGTTATTTGGCTGGTCGGACGGTTTGCCCACCGCCAAGGGTTCAAAAAGCATGGTGCTGGGCCGCGCCTCGCCCACAGTCATCAATACGGCATACAACACGCTGCAAATGTGGGATGGGCGCAAAAAATCACTGGAAGATCAGGCCATGGGGCCGATGATGTCCAATCAGGAAATGAACATGAACATTCCCAAGCTGCTCGATTTCCTGCAGAAAACCCCAGATTACAGTGCCAGTTTCAACAAGGCATATCCAGGTGAAGCCATCAGCGAAGTCACCATCGCCAAGGCCATTGCCAGTTTTGAGCGCACCGTGTTGAGCAACGATTCCCAGTTTGATCGCTGGATCAAGGGCGACAAAAATGCGATGACAGCGCAACAGGTCAACGGCTTTAAGCTGTTCGTCAATCCGGACAAAGGCAATTGCGCCGTATGCCATTCAGCGCCGAATTTCACCGACAACGGTTTCCACAATATCGGTCTGGCTTCCTTTGGCGGCGCTACACCGGATGTGGGCCGCTTCGCGGAAAAACCGCTCAAGCTGATGAAAGGCGCGTTCAAGACACCCACCCTGCGTGACATCACACTGACAGCGCCCTATTTTCATGATGGCTCTGCCAGCACACTGGAACAGGTCGTCGATCATTACGTCCAGGGCGGTGAGGTAAAAACCAATCTAGCGCCTAACCTAAAAAGCCTGACCTTGAGCAGCAACGAAAAAGCCGATCTGGTGGCCTTCATGCGCGCATTGACCAGCGATCATCCGGCGTTTGTTCTGCCGGTTCTACCACACTGAGGACCCTGCCATGAAAATCCATGTTCTTTTCGCCGTCACCCTGCTCGTCGCATCAGGGCACGCATTGAGTGAAACGTTTGAAGTCGGCCAGCAGAACAAGGAATTCACCGCCAAGGCACTCGACATCAAGGTGGGCGACACGGTCAAATTCACCAACAACGACCCGTTCTTTCACAACGTGTTCAGCCTGAGCGACGCCGCCATGTTTGATCTGGGCTCCTACCCGAAAGGCGAATCGAAAGAGGTGAAATTCGAGCAGGCCGGTGAAGTGCAGGTGGAATGCGCGATTCACCCCAACATGCAGATGACCATCACGGTGAAATGATCCGGACAGTAAAATGACCTGGAAAGGAGGCGTTATGCCTGTCAGGAAAAGCGAAAACAGGCCCTGCAGATGGCCTGTGTTACTGCTGTTGGGCGCACTGTGCAGTTCGGCATTCTGCGCAACTGCAAACAACGAAAACCCAACGCCCAACCTCGACATCGGAGCCGAAGTTTTCCAGCAACGCTGCACCCTGTGCCACGGCAACGAAGGCATGGGAGATGGCCGGCTGCCGCTCAAGCTCAAGCAGTACCCCAGCACCAACCTGATGAAGCCGCGCCAGCCCGTCGACCGGACGAGTGTTCATGATATCGTGGTATACGGCGGCACCCAAGGCAAGGTGTCGAACCTGATGCCGCCCATGGGCAACGATCTCACCTGGACTCAAACCGAATCTGTGGTGGATTTTGTACTGTTCCTGCGCCAAGAACCGCAAAAAGCAGCCGCCATGCTGGCGGCGCTGCGTAGCCAGAACGCTGTGTCACGCAACGTGGGGCAAGACATTTTCACCACTCGCTGCGTGCTTTGTCATGGCCCCCACGGCGAAGGCAACGGCCGTATGGCCAAAGTCATCAAGAATCCACCGCCGGCTGATCTCACGGCCAGCCGCCTACCCGACGATTACCTGATGCAAATCATCAGCAAAGGCGGTGAAGGCGTGGGTCGGTCGCCGCAAATGCCACCTTGGGGCAATCAACTCAACAAGGTGGAAATTGAATCCGTGATCCTTTATCTGAAAAGCATCCGTGACTGACGACCTAGAGACCACCCCGCGTTCACTCTACCGCAATCGTCGCCAGGTCATTCAGCGACTGGTGGCACTGGGGCTGTGTCCGTTTGCGTTCCCAGCCTTGGGCGAGCAGGAAGCGCACGAGCAGGATGAAGCGGATGACTCCATCACCCCCGCTGCCAGCGCTTTGAACTACAACAACTACTACGAATTTTCCACCAACAAGGAAGCGGTGGCGGTACTGGCGCAGGATTTCACCACCGATTCCTGGCAGGTGCGCATCGACGGCGAAGTGGAACAACCTGTCACCCTGAATCTGCCGGACATCCTCGCCCTCGGCACCGTGCAGCGCACCTATCGCCTGCGCTGCGTGGAAGGCTGGTCGATGGTGCTGCCTTGGGAAGGCGTGCCACTACAGGCGCTGCTGGCAAAAGTTCGCCCCAAGGCGACGGCTCGCTTTGTGCGCTTTACCGGCACCCTGAGGCCCGAAGAAATGGTGAACCAGCGTCGCCCAGTACTCCCTTGGCCCTATATTGAAGGGCTTCGGCTAGACGAAGCCCTGCATCCTCTCACCCTGCTTGCCACCGGTCTGTACGGTGATCCGCTACCCAAACAGAGCGGCGAGCCGCTGCGCTTGCTGGTGCCATGGAAATACGCCTTCAAAAGCATCAAGGCCATCACCCGCATCGAACTCACCCGCGATCAGCCCAGCACCAGCTGGCAGCAGCAAAACCCGTCCGAATACGGCTTTTACGCCAATGTGAATCCGGATGTGCCGCACCCGCGCTGGAGCCAGAAACGGGAAGCACGCATCGGCGAGCTGCGCAAACGCCCTACGTTGCCATTCAATGGATACAGCACAGAAGTAGCCCACCTGTACGCGGGAATGGATCTGGCCAAGGATTTCTGAACTGTCATGGCCACCACGCTGACCGCTTTGCTGAACCGATATGAAGCCCGACTGCGGATCGCGCTGTTCTTCATATCGCTGCTGCCGGCACTTGATCTGCTCTGGCGTCTGCAACAGAACAACCTCGGCATCAACCCGTTCCAGACCCTCAGCCATCGCCTAGGCCACAGCGCGCTGATCTTTCTGCTGTTGACTCTCGCCATCACGCCTCTGCGCCGCTGGCTGCGTTACCTCTGCGCCCGACTGCAGTTACGCGACGGCAAGCGCTTGGCAGACTGGAACTTCCTGATTCGCTGCCGACGCCAACTGGGGCTGTACGGATTTTTCTACGCCAGCCTGCACCTACTGATCTACCTGCATTTCGAAGTGCAGTGGGAATGGGAGTACTGGCAGGAAGAAATCAACGAAAAGCCTTATCTGATGCTGGGACTGACCGCCTGGATACTTACCCTGCTGCTGGCCATCACCTCACCCAAAATCGTCATCCGGTATATGCGCCACTGGTGGCGTCGCCTGCACCGGCTAAACTACCTGCTGGTGCCTGTGGCCGTCGCCCACCATTATCTGGCCGCGAAAACCGGCAACGACTGGCCTCTGCTGGCAGCGGTGGCTGCCGCCATTCTGCTACTACACCGGGTCTGGGTACGCCTGTCCGAACGCTTCTACCGCAGCGACGACGGCATGGCCGCGACACGCCGCACACTCTTTCCGCCCCCAAAAAGCGCACCCCCAAAAAGCGCGTCCCCGTTGGAATAACCCAACATGTTTTGCGCACGCCTTGCGCTTAACGCTCGCAGGCAATTATCTCATGACCCTTGCGGAGCCGCTCCAGTACTGCGCCTGCGTCATGTTTGCCGGTTTTGATGCCTGCGCGTTTCAGACGCTCGTCGAGTCGCTCGCCGCTTATATCTGCGTTAATTTCTTGCAGAGCGTCGTCCAAGTCGGCGCTTCGTTGTTTTTATTCAGGGCGGCGACCGCCTGCTGTTCTCTGGTACCAATGGTTTCAGCAAGCGCCTAGTTGTGGCGTAATAATTGTTTTTTTCGGCCATTACCGTCGCCAGTTGATATTTTGCTTGAACGATGGCGTTTTCTGCGTCGCGAATTTCCTGTTCGAAAATACGAATGCTCGCAATGTGCTCACTACAGCATAATTAAACGTTACAAGCTGATGTGGCGCGTTATGCTATTAAAAACTTGATCCCGGTTGCTTCAGAAACGCAATTTCTTCTTCACTGGATGTACGCCCAAGCACCTCGTTGCGATGTGGGTAGCGGCCAAAACGATCAATGATTTCCTTGTGGCGAAGCTCATAATCATAATTATTGGCAGGGGTGTGTGCCTTGAATAACGCCTCGGCCACCTGATGAATGGCGCGTGATTCGCTATGCATGTAAGGCATTAGCAGAAAGCTGCGCTGACTTGCGTTCAGCTGAGCCAGCGCGTTAGCCTCTACTGCTTCTTGGGCGAGCACCAGTGCTATTGAATCCTGAGAAAAGGCTTGCGGCGAATCGCGGTAGACGTTGCGAGAGAACTGGTCTAGCACAATGATTTCTGCCAAACGGCCTTCTGCCGTAGTGCGCCACGGATAGAGTTCTGCGGCAGCCGCCTGCTTCAATTGCTCAAGAAAGCGTTCGCGAATTCGCTGGTCAAAGGCTGCGTCTTTGAAAAACCATTGTTTCGCTTCAGATTCCATGAACCAGAAATCCAAAACGGCCTTTGCTTCCGGTAAAAGCGACATTTTGATTTGCCCTCGCCATTGATTCCACTCCTCGTGCCCGCCCTTGACTCCACCCTTCGTGCCTGCCGCCAATAGATGTCGCGTAAAGTTTCAATCTGCGAGCATGGGGGATCCCGGTGGATGGCTCGCGATTCAGATTACATTTAGGCGTTACAAAAACGCAACACAATTGCTGTCTTGGCGCTATTTTTTGTACTTCTGTTCCAGTGTAGCATTGCAGTATTGGCAGGCGGTTCTTCTTTCGTTTGACGTGCTGCTTTGCTGATGCTCGCGTTTATAAAACAAAAAGCACACCATAAAAAGAACAGGAAACCCAAAAATGATGTGGCAGCGCACCTTCAAGCAATGCTTGTTTGTCCTGCTGGCCTTAGGGCTAGCGGCGTGTAAGCAATATACCATCGTCGATCCAACGGCGAATGCCTTGTTTACCACGCCTCCTCCGCAATACACCGTAAGCTACGGTGCTAAACCTGCAACCGCGCCCAAAATGACGCTGAACGGCTATGAAGTTCAGAAATTCTTTGTGCTCGGCGACAAGCAAGCAATCGCCCAAGGGGCTGATCTCGCAACCTTCCTCAAAGAAGGCTACAACATCTTTCAGGTAAGCCCGCCGCTTGGCCCACAGGTTAAATTTATTTACGACACCAAAGGCCCCGATATCGTGGTGCTGGGCTCGACCATTAACGGTAGCAACATCACCATCAACGGTATCGCTGTAGATGAAAAGGGTGTTGCTTCTGGTACCGTCAACGGCCAAGCCATCAGCTTTGATAATGATGGTGCTTTCCAAGTTACGATTCCAAAAGCGAATGTCTACACCTATCAAACCAAAGACACCATTGACCACACCAACACGGTTCACTACGCAGATCTCAACCAGCAATATAATCCTGCGGTATCTGTAGAAATTACCCAGCGTGGTTTGGATTTTGCGACCAAACAGATCGTAAATGCGTTGAACGGCGCCGATCTCAACCCGATGATTGCAGGCACGATGCTGTATGACAGCACATGGAAGGGCCTGTTTGGGGAAACCTACGGTGCAGATGGTTTTGTTCGCCAAGTGGAGCTCTCCGCAGAGCGTTTCGATCTCGATCTTCAGAACGGTTCGGCAGCGAGCTTTGATGGCCGTCTGACCAATGTTCATATCGCCCTTACGCTGCGTTTGCACAATGGGCTGCTGCCACCCACCATCATCAACGTTGGCGCAACCGTAGGCCCGTTGGATATTGGTGGAGACCTTGCGTTGGGTGTGCAAGATGACGCGCCGACGGTGAGCATCAGCAACCTTAGCTATCAGATCGGCAACATTGCCATTGATAACTTCAACGTGCCCGGCCTGAACGAAATTATCTCTGGCGTAGTTTCTGGCATCGCCAATTTGATGGAAGGGCCGATTTCCAATCTGCTCGAAGGCATCATTAGCGACGAAGTGCCAAAGCTGATCAAGCAATTGGTGCAAGACAGCTACACGCTGCGTATTCAAGATCACGTCGGTCGCAACTTTGATATGGCTGCTGCGATCCGTATCAAGAGCTTGAGCACGACCACCAATACCCTGACGGTTTCTACGTCGGGAAGCGTGTTGCCGATCAATCCGGACACCGCCAATATTGCTCAGCCGTATGCCGGTACCTTGTTTACTTTCGATACGATGCCGGCAGCGAGCGTGGGTAGCGAAGACTTTGCAGCCTCCATCAACTCCAACATGATCAACCAGGTATTGGCGTCTGCGCATGCAGTCGGCCTTACCCAGATGAACATCGTTGGCGATGAATTCCAGTTGGGTCTGCCGCGCGATGATATGTTTGGCCAAGGAAATATGCGCATTCTCGTAAATATGGCGGCTCCTGCGCGGATTCAGATCAGCGAAGTTGACGGTAAAGCCTCACCATTGTTGAGCGTGTATGGCCTTGAAATCCACGGCCAATCCAAAAAGAACGGCTCAAGCACCTACACGAACGACGTTGCGGTTCGTGTGAATGCGGAAGTCGGCCTGACCTTGGGCCTTGGTGATGCCAACTCCCTTGGCGTGGCACTGCGTAACAGCCCGCAGTTCAAGATTACTGGCGTGAAGTTGGGCAATGGTGCGTGGAGCGGTCCGGTTGTGAACGCTGCCGCTAACTCCCTGATCACGTCCAGCTTGGGTGGCGTAATGTTGACGATTGCCAAGCCGATCGAAAAGATCAAACTGCCTGCATTTGCTTGCATGGCATTTAGCAGCATCAATATCACCGCCGTTGGCGCCGAAAAAGGCCACCTGAACCTTGCCGGAACGCTCTCAAAAGTGTCCGATGAGTGCGACAATCCGGTCGCTCTGCCGCCCAAAATGGCGTATGGCCGTGGCGTAGGTGTGCCGATGAGCTGCGGTAGTCAAAAAGAGTATGACGCAGGCCTTTGCTATAACGCGTGCGATGCTGGCTACAACGGCGTTGGCCCAGTTTGCTGGAAGCAGGAAGCGTCTTACGGCCGTGGTGTAGGCACGATCCCGCACCTGTGCGCAGCGGGTGAGGAAATGGATGCCGGCCTTTGCTATCCGAAGTGCAACGCAGGCTTCCATGGCGTTGGCCCAGTTTGCTGGAACGATATGCCAGGTTCTTATGGCCGTGGTGTAGGCACGATTCCGTCCAATATCTTCACGGGTGCATGCCCTGCAGGTAAGGAGAACAATGCCGGCCTGTGCTACAAGTACTGCAACGCAGGTTACCATGGTGTAGGCCCGGTCTGCTGGCTGGATACTCCCTCGTATGGCCGTGGTGTAGGCACGATTCCAAAAACCTGTGCAGCAGGTGAGCAATTGGATGCGGGCCTCTGCTATCCGAAGTGCAGCGCGGGTTATCACGGTGTAGGCCCTGTCTGCTGGACCGACAGTGCGCTTTCCTATGGTCGCGGTGTCGGCACCATCCCCAATACCTGTGAAAACGGTTGGGATAAAGATGGCCTGCTGTGCTACCCGCAGTGTGAGGCAGGTTACAATGGCGTAGGCCCAGTGTGCTGGCCGCAAAATTGACCTTAAGCGTTACTTGCGGTTAGTAGTACCGTTCGTAGTAAAAGAAGCGCCGCCCTAAAAAGCGGCGTTTTTTTTGCCTTTCGGTTGGAGTTACGATCGTGCACAATGGGGAGCACATACAGATCGTTAGCAAATCAGGATGTGCACAGCAATCGCGCACACCCGCCAACCGCGATGGAGTGTTTTACATGACACAGGAAGCAGAGGGCGTAGCCAAAGAGGGTGCAGTTAAAGAGGGTCTAGCCAAAGAGGGCGTTTGCCGTGAAAGCCAAACCAATTCCGCCCCGTTGTTCCGACGCACGCCGCGCCTAGATTATCCGAGCTCTGACCAACAGCGCCAAGTTTTGCGCGATTACTTCACAACCAGTTTCGATGCCTACACCCGCCTGTTTGACTGTTTGACGTGCGAGGAGGCTTTCTTTGTAAAACCGATCAGCCTTCGCCACCCGCTAATCTTCTATTTTGGCCATACCGCCACTTTTTTTATCAATAAAATGCTATTGGCGCGCCTAGTAGATAGCCGCCTCGATGAGCGCTTGGAGTCGATTTTCGCCGTTGGCGTGGATGAAATGAGCTGGGATGACCTCGACGATCGCCACTACGATTGGCCGAGCGTAGACGAAGTGCGTACCTATCGAGCGCGTCTGCGTGAGACCGTATTGGATATTATTGATTATGCGCCACTTACAGCACCCATTACTTGGCAGCACCCTTGGTGGTCGATCATCATGGGGATTGAGCATGAACGTATTCATCTGGAAACGTCCTCGGTACTGATTCGACAGCACCAACTTAAATATGTACAGGCATTGTCTGGTTGGGAGCCGTGGCAGAGCAGTGGCAATGCACCAGAAAACCAGCTAATTCCGGTTGCAGGCGGTGCAATCACCCTAGGCAAAGATCGCCAGTCCCCCATTTATGGTTGGGACAACGAGTACGGTACCCATTCAGCAAATGTGGAGCCTTTTAGCGCAAGCCAATATCTGGTAAGCAATGGCGAGTTTCTGGTTTTTGTGGAAGCAGGTGGCTATCGTAATCAGCATTTCTGGACGGAAGAAGGCAAGAAATGGCTGAACTTTACCAAACGCATGCAGCCTGAATTTTGGCGTAAAAAACCACAAGGCTGGCATTTGCGCCTGATGACCGAAGAAATTCCAATGCCGTGGAATTGGCCGGTAGAAGTGAATTATCTGGAAGCCAAGGCCTTCTGCAATTGGAAAGCGTCGGAAACCGGCTTGCCGATTCGCCTTCCTACGGAAGATGAATGGAATTTACTGCACAAACAAAGCGGGCTGCCTGCAAACGATCCGGAAACAGGGCGCTGGCCTGCAAACCTTCATCGGGATTATGGCGCGTCTTCCTGCCCGGTGGATCGTTTTGCTCACGGTGAATTTTTCGATATCGTCGGCAACGTATGGCAATGGAGCGAGACGCCAATTTACCCGTTTGAAGGCTTTGAGGTGCATCCCTACTATGATGACTTCACCATGCCCACCTTCGATGGCCAGCACAATTTGATGCTGGGAGGTTCGTGGGTATCTTGCGGAAATGAGGCGCAGCTTTCGTCGCGCTATGCGTTTCGTCGCCATTTCTTCCAGCACGCAGGATTTCGCTATATTTCAAGTAACGCCAATCTAGATGCGCCGTCTTCTCACTATGAGACGGATCAGCTGATGTCGGAATATGCGGAATTTCACTATGGCGATCAGTATTTCGGTGTGCAGAATTTCCCGACGGCACTGGTTGAACATTTAAAGCCTTTCTTGCAAGGAAGGCCAACCCGTAAAGCGCTCGATCTTGGCTGCGCTACGGGCCGCGCAAGCTTTGAACTTGCGCGTTATTTTGATGATGTAACTGGCGTAGATTTTTCTGCGCGCTTTATCAATCTCGGGGTTCAGCTCGCTCGGGAAGGTGTGCTGCGCTACGCCTTGTGCGATGAGGGTGAATTGCAGCTCTATAAAACACGCTCGCTCGTTGAATTAGGTTTGGATCATGTGAAAGCGCCGCTGTTTATTCAGGGAGATGCTTGTAACCTCAAACCGCTCCTGACCGATTATGATTTGATTTTTGCGGCGAATTTGATTGACCGGCTCTACGAACCGTCACGATTTTTAACGGAGGTTCATAAGCGTATAGTGCCCGGCGGATTGCTTATGATTGCCTCGCCCTATACTTGGCTGGAAGAACATACCCCCCGTAGCGCTTGGATTGGTGGGTATAAAAAAGATGGCGAGAGCTACACCACACTGGATGGCCTGAAAGATCGCTTGGGCGCGCATTTTCGCCTGCTAGCCGAGCCTGTGCAGGTGCCTTTTGTGATTCGTGAAACCAGCCATAAATTTCAGCATAGCCTGTCAGAAATGACGGTGTGGGAACGGCTTTCTGATAACGCGTAAAGTGAGTGTTTTGTGATGCCTAAATTTGCGGAAATCAGCTTTGATACTGTGATCGACCGCAATCACACGGACTGCGAAAAGTTCGATCAACGTGAACAACGGTTTGGGCGCGCCGATGTAATGCCTTTGTGGGTGGCCGATATGGATTTTGCGGCACCCGCCTGTGTACGCAAGGCTCTTGCGCAGCGCCTTGAGCATCCAGTATTTGGGTATACGTTCCCGGCGGATACGCTGTACGAGCAGCTTTGCGGTTGGTTTGCGCGCCGTCATCAATGGGCGTTAGACCCTGCACAAGTCATGCTCGCTCCTGGGGTTGTGCCTTCGCTATTTGCCTGCGTTCAAGCGCTTACCCAGCCGGGGGAGGGCGTACTTGTGCCTACGCCGGTGTACCCGCCTTTTTTGGGCGCAGTGCAGCAAACTGGGCGAGAGTTGATTCAAAGCCCGCTGCGGGAGACGGAACGCGGCTATACGCTGGATTTTGAGCATTTGGAGCGTGAAGCGGCAAATGCACGGATGCTGCTGTTGTGCAGCCCTCACAATCCAGTGGGGCGGGTCTGGCGTGCAGATGAACTTAAGGCGCTGATTGATCTTGCGTTGCGCCATCGTTTGGTGGTGGTAAGCGACGATATTCACTGTGACCTGACCTATCTGGGAGAGAAGCATCTTCCGCTAGCAACGCTGGCGCCGCCAGAATTGCGCCTGATTACTGCGCTATCGCCGAGTAAAACCTTTAATATTCCGGCGCTTAATCTGTCTGCCTTGGTCGTTGCGCATCGTGGGGATTCCAATGCGATACAAAAGTATTTTCAGCGCCAGCGTGTAAACCCGTACAATCCGTTTGCGCTTGTGGCCTTTGAAGCGGCTTATCGTGAGGGGGATGCGTGGCTGGAGGCTTTACGTGCCTATCTTGGTGCGAACCGGCAGTTGGTTGCGGAGTTTCAGCAGGTGCACCCGATTTTGCGTTGCCATTTGCCGCAGGCGAGCTGCCTGATTTGGCTGGATTGCCGCGCGCTTTCGCTTTCCGACCCAGACTTAAGTGCCTTTTTTATAGAAAAAGCACGCCTCGGTTTGAACGAAGGTATTAGCTTCGGTATGGGCGGCGAAGGCTTTATGCGCCTGAATATTGGCACTCAAAAACGTGTTTTAGAGCTCGCTTTGGCGCAGCTGGCGGCAAGCTTAAAAGAGTTTTAGTGTTCTATGAATTTGCAGTTACCTAAACCGCTGTCTGGTTTTCCAGTGTCCGAGCCACGCATACCTGCCAACGATGAAAATGTTGATGCACTGATGGCTCTCTTTAATCACCTGTTTCTTGAATCCGAAAATACGGTTTTAGTGCGGGTAGGGGATGAGCCAATTTACCTTCCGGCGGGCCATGAGGGGCACGCGCACGCTCGTATCGGTTTTGCGCACGGCTATTTTGCCAGTGCGCTACACGAAATTGCCCACTGGTGTATCGCCGGCCCTGCACGGCGCAAGCAAGTCGATTTTGGCTATTGGTATGCACCGGATGGCCGTGATGCAGAGCAGCAGCAGGCTTTTGAAACTTTGGAAGTTCAGCCGCAGGCAATCGAATGGATTTTGGCAAAATCTGCAGGGTTTCGCTATCGTGTGAGTTGCGATAACTTGCTTGGTGGCCCCTTTGATTTGCAGGCATTCAAACAGAGTATCCATGCGGAAGTGCTGCGTAGATTCCAAACTGGGCTCGCGCCGCGAACCCAGTGTTTAGTTGATGCCTTCCTTGAATTTTATCAGCCGGGAAAAGTATTGGTGGCGGCTGATTTTTCGCTTGCGGATCTATAGCAGGCAGATGGAGCCTGCTAGCCCCAGAATCCTTCGTAAACCTTAGTGGCTGGGCCTTCCATGATGACAGAGGTGGCGATTCCTGCCCACTGAATCTGTAATTCACCGCCGGCGAGTTCAACTTTTACAGGGCTATCTAAAAGCCCGGCGCGAATTCCCGCAACGGCGGCCGCGCAGGCGCCGGTTCCGCAGGCGAGGGTTTCACCGGCGCCGCGTTCAAAAACACGCAGTTTTATGTGGTTTCGTGATACGACTTCCATAAAGCCTACGTTTACGCGGGCGGGAAAGCTGGGGTGCGATTCAATCATTGGGCCGATCTGTGCGACGGGTGCAGTTTCGACGTTGGAAACTTGTAGAACTGCGTGGGGGTTCCCCATGTTGACGACTGAAATTGTCAGCGTCTGATCACCCACTTTAAGAAAGTGGAAGATCTCGTCCGTAGCGGCGGAAAAGGGAATTTCCTTGGGGGAGGTTTTCGGTACGCCCATGTCTACCTGCACGAAATCGCCTTGCAGATTTAACTGGATAATGCCGGCTTTGGTGGATACGCGAACGGGGTTTTTTTGCGTGAGTCCCTTCTCGTGCACAAATCGGGCGAAGCAGCGCGCGCCGTTTCCGCATTGCTCTACTTCACCGCCGTCGGCATTAAAAATTCGGTAATTAAAATCGACTTCTGGGTTGGTGGCGGATTCTACGACGAGCAGCTGATCAAAACCCACTCCAAAATGACGGTCAGCCAAGCGGCGAATTTGTTCGCTATCGAGGTGAATGGGCGCACGCGTAGCGTCTAGCACCATAAAATCGTTGCCAAGGCCGTGCATTTTGGTGAAGGCGAGAGGGGTAGGAATAGGCTGCATAGGGCGCTCCAGAGGCTTGATGATTTGCGGCAAATAAGTACATTGCGGCAAAACCTGTGCCATGCGTGTGAAAGCGACGATCGGTAGGGCAATTCTGGAGTTTGCAGGGTTGAATGGTATTTCTGGCGCGTATATCTCTGTGCAAAATGCGCGGCCGGATGCGCCAAATTGCATTGGCAACGCTCTAAAAGGGTGCGTGCGCACCCTTTGAGGGCAAAGCTTTTAAGGAAAAGCTTTTGGGGACAAAGCTTTTAAGGACAAAGCTGACAGTAAAAAACTACGGTGCAATGGGCAGTGCGCGTTTGTGTGTGCTGCTGTCGTAAGTGCGGGTGATGCGCTCGTAGGCGGCGTCGCTTATCGGCTGTTGGTGCAAGAAGGCGTCGATCTCTTCGTAGGTAACTCCGTAGGCGTCTTCGTCGGGCTTTAAGGGGTTGAGCTCCTCAAGATCGGCGGTAGGGATCTTGTAAGCAACCGCTTCTGGAGCGCCTAAGTGGTATGCGATGGCGCGAACCTGCCCTTTCACTAAACCGGTGAGCGGGGCAAGGTCGCAAGCGCCGTCGCCAAATTTGGTAAAAAAGCCCATGACGGCTTCTGCTGCGTGATCGGTGCCAATTACGAGGCCCGCCGTTGCGTTTGCGATGGTAAATTGAGCCACCATACGAACTCGCGCTTTGACGTTGCCGCGCACGAAGTCTGCCTTGGCGGGTGCTAGTTCAGCGATGCGTGGAATTTCTGCGCATAGGCCTTGCACCGCTGCGGCGATGTTGACCGTGGTTTCTTCATCGGCGGCAATAAAGCGCAGCGCAGCTTGGGCGTCGGCTTCGTCTTTTTGGGTTTGATAGGGGAGGCGCACCGCGATAAAGCGGTAGTGATGATCCTTGGTTTCTGCGCGCAGGCGTTCCACTGCAAGCTGGGCGAGCCGCCCCGCTAACGTAGAGTCTACGCCGCCGCTAATGCCGAGCACGAGGGTTTTTAGGCCACTATTTTTTAAGGTTTCTGCGATAAAGCGGATGCGACGCTCGATTTCTGCGTCCATTGCCGTTTGGTTTGCAAAGGGCGGGACGACTTGGAGTGCTTGAGCGATTTCTGCTTGGCGGTTGTGCATGGTGTGCGGCCCTTTCTAAAGTCTTTTCCAGATTTGTTTCTGGAATCGTTTCTAAAATGCGTGGATGCTAAGATCACTCAGGAGTGATCTTAGCATAGGCCCCCACCGCTCAATACACGTCCTCGCGGTACCTGCCTTGTGTGATGAGGGTTTGCGTGTCCATCGCCAGCGGTGCAATCACCGCATCCAAGGCTTCCTGCACGCCTCGTGCCATGTCGCGCCCACCGCAAACCAACACTTGGGCGCCTTTGCTGAATAGATCACGTAATGCATCGCCGTTGGCGCGGATTCGATCTTGCACATAAGAAGGCTCGTTTTCGCGGGAAAATGCGGTATTTAATTCGCTGAGACGGTGATCTTTGAGATAGCGGTTTAGCTCCTCCTGATACAGGAAGCCGGATTGTTGTGTGCGCCCACCCCAGTATAAATGCATCGGCCGACGGTGTACGTTATGTCGGATAAATCCTGCGAGCGGGCCGATTCCTGCGCCTGCGCCAATCAGGATTACCGGAGATTCGCCCGCTTCAGGCCGGAAATGCGGGTTTGGTTGAATAAATGCCTTTATTGTATCGCCCACCTTGAGTGTATGCAAAAAGCGGGAGCAGAGGCCATTTTTTTGGCGGCGCACGCAGATTTCCAAAAAGCCATCCGATGCGGATGAGGCGAGTGAATAAAAGCGTGGAATGGAGGTTTCTGGCGGTAGGATCGCAACCAGATCACCCGCTTCAAAGTGAGGGAGTGTAGGGAGGCGCCGCCCTCCTTTCTTTTGCTGAAGCGCACTTGCCTGGAAGCGCAATACGCAGGACGGTGCATCGGTGAGATCGTCGTAGTCGATGCGCTCGATCAGCGTAAAGGTGTCGGTTTTTCGGTGATCTTCCACCGGCTCTAGGGTAAAGTCCAGCGGCATTGCTTTCGTAAGTGCCTGTCCCCAGCGAGCAAATTCTTGCACAGACTGACGATCGGCGGTTGTGATCGGGCAGAGTTTTTGCAAGCCCTTTTCCTGAAGCGCCGCATCCACCTCGTATGCATACTGGCAAAATTTGGGGAATTGCCGATCCCCAAAGCCAAGCACCGCATAACGTAAAGACTGTAGGCCCGTATGTTCGCGAAGTTTGGAGAGAAAACTTTGAGCGGAGGCCGGTGCGCTGCCTTCTCCATAAGTTGCGGTAAGGATCAGCAGGTGGCGGGCGCTCGGATAATTCTGCTCCAGTTGATCTAGTGGGGCAGTATGAACACGCTGCCCTGCTCGTCTAAGGGAGCGGTGTAGGGCATTGGCGAATTTCCAGGTTGTACCGGTTTCGCTACCGACGAGGATCAGTGTTTCGGCATTCTCTGGGGCTGAATTGTCGGTAATTTCTGAGCGCAATTTCCGCCGCTTCCACCACAGCGTAACGCCGGTGATCGCGAGTGCTGGAACGCTCAAAGCGCTGATGCCCAGCACCAGTGCTAGCCACCAAAGACCCTCGCCGGTGTGAAGCGCATATATCCACTCATAGATTTTTCGTGCCGTATTATGTGCTTCAAAAGTCAGCATTTCTCCAGTAGAAGCATCCACATATCCCGCGCCTTGATTGCTCATCAGAAAATAGGGCTCGTTCGCCGAGTTGGCAGATGGAAATACCAATGAGCGCAGGTCGCGTAAATCAGTAGATTGAAGCGCTGCAAAACGGCCGAGCGGAACGGTAGCATGCGCCTTATTGTCTGTGTTATCGTTAAAATGGTCGGGAAAAGCAGGATCTGCTTCGCTGGCCTCTGAAATCAGCCCCAAACTACCTGCAGAAAGGTAGAGCCCAGTGCTGGATGAAAGCAATAATCCCAACAGCGCTGCCCGACCGACCACCACGTGTAGCCTTTGCGATTGCGTGCCTTGTGCCTTGTGAAAAAAATGGCGCCAGCCGCCAGCGCGCTTGGCCACGAGCAATGCGCCACTGATGCTTAGAATGAACGTGCACAAGGCGCTAATACCGATCACGATGCGCCCGGTATCCGCCATCAGCAGCGTTCGGTGCATATTTTTGCTCCAACGAAAAAGTTCCGACGGATGAACTTCTGGAATTTCTGCGCCTGTAAGCGGATTGATTTGCACCCGTTGGACTTGGTTGTTCTCTGAAAAATACACAGACACAATGCCATCGGCGCTGCGCTTGATTTCCTCAACGCCGGGATAGCGCTGCTTGGCCAGCTCGGCCAGCTCCGCTACGGTTGCTTGGCCTTGAGCAAGTTGAACGGACTGCAGATGTGCCTGCAGCGGGTGCAGCGACAACATTGCACCCGTCACTGCGAGCAGCGTGACGAATAGCGCGGCCATCCAGCCAGGCAGTGAGTGAATTTGGCGAAGCATTGCGTTGTACTCCAATGCGTAAAGCGAAAACGGGTTTCAGGCAGACTGTAAACAGGCGCGAGCAAGGGCCGGCTAGAATTGGTATGTCAGTGATTGAACATAACCCTTACCGGCAATGGGCTTGCCTGCACCTTCACGCGTCAGTGGCACAATGATTTCGGCACGGTAATCACGCTGATCTTCCACGGCAGAATCCACGCGGATCTGATATCCGCTATCTACAAGTGCGGGGGCGATATCGGCGTTGATTTTTAGGGTGCTCCCACTCGTGGTGCTGGCTCCGCTCAAGCCATCGTATTCGCTGCGCTGCTGGCCACTGCCACGAGCCCAATCGGCAAGGTGTTTATAGTATTTAGGCTTTTTGCCAGAGATCCAGAGTGTTTGCTTATATGCGCCGTTATTGTCGGTCAGATAGACAGCGAGGTAGGCACCGTCGCCGCGATAATTGTTGAGTTGAGCCTGTATCTTTACCGTGTCGGCTGAACTTGTGGGTGCGCAGCCCGCAGCGGTAATCGCGAGCAGGAATGCGGCAGCGCTTGTGCGCAGGGGATGAGTGGATTGCATGGCGGGGCTCCTGATGGCGCAGCGGAAAGCGCGTCTTTGCAGAAGAGTCTAGGGCCTTGGACTTAAACGAAACTTAATTGGCGGTAAGCGAGGAAGCCGACCTATACAAAGACAAAATGATGTGGCAGCGCTAAACGCGTGCGTACTGGATCAAGCCATCGGCCACAAGGGTTTCCCGTAACTGCCAATGGGAGCCTAGAAAACGCTGAAGAAGCTTTGCATCTCCGCCGCCGATCACCGAAATCATTTCGGTTTGATGAATCGCAGGCGCCTGCTGAATTGCATGCTCCACCGCGCCCACCAACGACAGCAAAGCGCCATGCTGAACCGCCTCACGGGTGGATGTGCCGGGCCTTAGCTCTGCTTCAGAGCCCGCTGAACAGGCCAGCTCGCCAATGAGCTCGGTGGCCATATTCAAGGATGCAAGCATGGTGCGTATCCCCGGTATAATGTAGCCACCGAGGTGCTGGCCATTTTCATCCACAAAGTCGATGGTCAGTGCGGTGCCGGCGTCGACGACACAAAATGCACGGTGACAGCGTGCCCAGATGCCGAGCATGGCCAGCCAGCGATCCACGCCAAGGCGAGTATGATCGGCGTAAGAGTTTTTAAGGCCGTTTCGCTGAGATTCGGTTGTGATCGGGGTGAGTAAAATTCCGCGCAAGGCGAGCGCTTCGCGCAGTTTGGGGAGAGCATTCAGCGCTCGAACGGATGCAATCAGTACTTGCTGTATTGATTTTCCTTGAAGCTCACTTTGCAGGAGCAGGAGTGTTTCGGTGTCTAGTTTTGCGCTAAGAAACTGCCCTCTGCTTTGGCATTCAATGCCTTTTTCTTCGCAAGCTGGCGCCAGAGGGTGGGAATAAAAAAACCATTTGGTAAATGTATTTCCCACGTCGAGCGCTAAAATCCCGTCGTGGTGATTGTTTGGAGTTTCTGTTGCGCCTGAAAGAGAGTGCATACGGTTTTTTAGCGTTTCTTTGAATGTCGTTTGTGAGGATACGCAGTGTTTTAATGGGCTTGTGGGCGAACCGATGCCTCGCCTGCGTGTATTTCCTGAATTTCCCCATTCACTTCCAGCAATAACGCACCGCGATTGGATACGCCGCGACAAATGCCGCTGGTATTTTCTCCAACGCTGGAAATCATCACTTCACGACCGCGCAGCGCATCGTGTTTTTCCCACGCGGGCAGGAAATTGGGGAAACCATATTCCTTATGCTGGCGGAGTGCGATGGCGAGTTCGTCTAGAATGGCGATGAGTAGGGCGTTGCGGGAAATGGTTTGAGTGATTCCTGCATTTGCTAACTCTGCGTTGATGGAGGTGATATTTTGTGCCACGGCGCTTTTCAATTCGGCGCTTAGCGAAAGGTTGATCCCGAACCCAATCACCACGTCGCATTGGCCGAGCGGGTCACCGGAAATTTCTACTAAAATCCCACCCAGTTTTTGCTCACGACACCAAATGTCATTGGGCCATTTCAGGCGCAGATCTCGAATGCCAAAGCGTTCAATTGCGCGCGCAATTGCGATGCCGACAACCAGGCTTAAGCCTTCGAGCGAACGCATGCCGCCTTTCAATTTGACCAGTAGCGAACCGTAGATATTTCCGAGCATGGGGGAAAGCCACTGCTTGCCGCGCCGCCCCCGGCCTGCGGTCTGGTGTTCGGTGAGCCAGACAGAATAGGATGGCGCGCCATTTTGTGCGGCGAGCAGGGCGACATCGTTGGTGGAGGTTGCTTCTTGCAATACGTGTATTTGAAGCTGCCCGCGCAGAGAGTCAACGGCTTGCGCTTGAGTGGCGAGTGCTTCGGCGTCCAGCAGTTCAAATGGCTCCTCTAACTGATAGCCTTGCCCCGGCACGCTGCGGATGACGACGCCGGTTTCTTCCGTAATTCGGCTGATTTGCTTCCAAACAGCGGCGCGCGAGACGTTGAGAGCATCCCCGAGTTCGGTGCCGGAATGAATCTTGCCATCTGCGAGAAGTTTGATGATGTCGAAGGCTTTTTCGTGCATGGGCTTTGGGGGGCGGTAGGTGGGGGAGGCGTTTGCGTAGCATTTGCGTGCCAGAGCAGAGGCAGCCTCGTGCGCGCGTGAATCTGGGATAGTAGCATAGATGCTGCGTGCTCTGTTTTGCCGTACATGTGGTTTCAGTAGGCACGCATACTCTCGAAGTACGCATACTCTCGAAGTACGCATACTCTCGAAGTACGCATATTCTCGGCGGAAACCAGCCAGCAGCAACCAAGAGCAGCAGGGGTCAAGAGCCGCAGGATTGACGCATAGCGCGATTCCCCCTAGACTCTGCGGGCCTTCCTCATGTTGGGAAGGCACAGATTCAGGTGCTTGTGGCTTACACGTCTTACCGAGCCTGCATGGCGGGCGTGAGCGCAAGTGAAACGGGAAACTGGTGAGATGCCAGTGCTGCCCCCGCAACGGTAAACAACCATACCCAAGGCAAGTGGCCACTGCACAGACTGTGTGGGAAGGCGCCTTGGGCCGGCACAGGCGTGTATGAAAATTCCGCTGCTTGCGCTGAGGTTGTGAAGCCCGGAGACCGGCCTGATTCTTTGGGTACAGCGGAGGGCTGGTCAGCTTCAGAGCACCTGTTGGGGTTCGTTATGCGGTTGCATCGTGCGACTGACGACATGGCGATCCCTCGCCGAAGCTTATTGCTGCGTTCCGTTGAGTAGTGGCCATTGATTCATCCAGATCAGTGATCTTGTTTTCTTCGGATTGCAATAGGCTGTAGCGGCACATCATGCAAATCTTCATTCACAGAACTCTTCGTTTGTTTGGCTGCATATCGTTTGGCGGCCGCGCGCTTTTTATTGGCAAAAAGCGCAATTTTCTTGGCGTCGCGCCGAGCGTCTGGGCCAACAGCAAGATGTTACCGCTGCTTGCGATGGCCTTTTCAACGTACGCCTTGGCGGAGGATGCGCCGATACAGGGAGCGTCTGATGATCCCGCCGCAAGCCAAATTGCGCCCGCTGTGACTGTAACGCGTGGTCTGCGATCCATTCAACCCATTGATGAGCCCCAGCCAGAAGCACACACTGGATTCTCTCGTATCGTGCCGCGAGCACAATTCAATACCGTGGCGGGGAGCGTGGCAGATGTTGTGAGCCAACAGCCTGGCGTTCAGTTGCGCAGTCGTGGTGGCTTGGGCAGCACGTCAGAAATTTTTTTGCGCGGTTCCAATAGCCAGCAGGTGAACGTTTATTTGGATGGCTTGCTGTTGAACGCCGCTGCGGGTGGGGGCGTGGATTTGAGCCAATTTCTGCTCAATGGTATTTCATCGGTAGAAATCTATCCGGATATTACGCCGGTGCAACTCGGTTTTCCGAACCTCGCGGGGGCTGTTAATATTCGCACCCGCAAGCAGCAAGATGGGCAGAATGACCTCCAGCTCGGTGCAGGTTCTTTTGGGGCAGAAAATGCGGGAATTCATTTGAGTCGGGCTGTTGGCGCACATTCCTTTTTGTTCACAGCGGAATCGCTTTCTGCAGAGAATGATTTTGAATTTCTCAACAATAATAATACGGAATTTAACAAGCAGGACGATCGCACCGAAGAACGCCATAACGCGCAGTTTGATCAGATCAACGGGCTTGTGAAATACGAATATGAACTCTCCGCAAATAGCGGCTTGCAATTTATGGTTCTTGGCAATCATAAAGAGATGGGATTGCCTTCTATTAATAATTCCCCCGATAGCCGCTCGTCTTTAAATACCGAAAGCCAGCAGTGGCAGGCACGCTATTTTCGCCAAGAAAATAGCGGAGCGGCGTGGGCTTTGCGTACCTATTATGCTCGGAATCAGCAGGAATACGACGATCGCCAAGGCAATATCGGCTTAGGCACCAGTTGGAGCCATTCCACCACCGACACCGTAGGTGTAAATCCAACTGCGAGCTGGCAGTTTGGCGCGCACCGAATCACGACGTCTCTCGATGGCAAACAAGAAACTTACCGCCAGTCCAATCTGCTCCGTAACGAAGGCTCACCCGATTGGAGGCGTAACGGAGTCAGTTTGGGAATCCAAGAGGAATGGCAAAATCGGCGCGGCAATTGGCTGGTTGCGCCTTCCGTGTCGCTGCTCCGTATTGAAGATAAAGGAAACTTATCTTCGATCAGCGGCCAGAGTGATATTGAGCGCAGCGATACTTACACAAGTGGAAGCTTAGGTGTTCGCCACCTGCTCAACGCTCAATGGGCAGTGAAGGCGAATCTTGCGCGGAACGTGCGTATGCCTTCGCTGTATGAGCTAATGGGGGATCGTGGTTATATTGTGGGTCGGCCAACGCTATTGCCAGAGAAGGCGCTGGCTACAGATTTCGGCGTGGAATATCAGGCAGCGGGAACCACTGCGTCTATCGTCGGATTTCACCGCAACCTCGATGATGCGCTGGTAATCAATTTTGATTCTCGCGGCGTAGGGCGTTATTCAAATATCGCCAGCGCAGAAATACAGGGGATTGAAATGCAGTGGACGCAGTCGCTGTTGGCAGGATTTGAGATTGGTTTGCGCTCCACCCTGCAAGACTCGCGCGATCGCACTCAACGTGCGCTGGAAGGCGGAAAGCAGCTTCCCAATATCTATAAAAAGGCGAATAGCGTAAGTTTGATTCACCGTTATGAGTACTTGGAGAATCGAATTGATTACAGTGTAGAAGAAGGTGGATTCTATGCATCGGGTGAATCTGTAGCGATTCCCGATAAACGCTTATTGGACTACAGCTTGCGCTATCGGTGGGAGGCGTTTCAGGTTGGCTTCGAGGCGCGCAATCTGTTGGATGAGCAGTATCAGGATTACCACCGTTTCCCTGCACCGGGCAGGAGTTATTTCGTGAAAGTGGGTGTGGAGTTTTAACGCCCGTTGTTGAAAATGTAGTTCAGTTTTAATTGCAAAATGGCTTCTAGGAGAAATCGCATGTTTCAACGTAAATTGCTAAGTGTTTCCGTAATGTTTGCAGCGTTATCGCTCGCAGCTTGTGGTGACAGTAGCGACCACAAAAAAACTACAGAACAGCCTCAGCCGGAGCAGCCACAGCCAGAGCCGCCTAAAACCGTAGTGTACAAGGCCATTATCGCCTCTACTGCTGCAGACTATTCTTCTAGCGACATCTCGATTGCGGCGACCAAGGCGCCGTTCGATGCGATTCGTGGCTATAACATCGTGGATCAATCCGATTATGGTGTCGATGCGTTTGAGGGGAGTTTTTATCGGATTGGCCGCTACAACATCGACACGCTGACACGCTACGATATTACCGCACCCCAATTGCCCGTGTGGCAGTTCAGCACCAAAGCCAGCACCGAAACCACGACGCGTAACCCCTACGATTTGGCATTCGTAAACGCCGAAAAAGCCTACCTGATTCGTTATGAAGGCGACACTGCATGGATTATCAATCCATCTGTATTGCAGAGTGAGGAGAGTGCGTTCAAAATCGGCGAACTGAATCTGAGTAGCTACAACGATGCCGATGGTTCCCCCGAAGCAGTTGCCGGTGTGATTGTGGGCGAAAAACTGTTTGTTGTGATGCAGCGCCTTGATAAGACCGCTGGTTGGGCGCCAGGCGACCCCTACATCGCAGTGTTTGATATTAACACCAATACCGAAATTGACACCGATCCGAATGATAATCCTGAAAACGTAAAAGGGATTAAGCTGGAAATTAAAAACCCTACAAGTATCGACGTAGTAGGGGATACCCTTTATGTTTCCGGTATCGGCAATTACGCGCCGCTGGAACGCACTGGCGGCATTCAGGGCGTGAATGTCAGCAATTATTCCACCCGCATCATTCGTGACGATAGCGCTGAGGGTGCGGATGCGCTTGGGCAAACTTCCGGTATCGCGATCATTTCGCCGACGCTTGGCTATTTCAAAGGCTATGTAGGGTGGCAGAATGAAGGGCTGTATCAATTCAACCCTGAAACCGGCGAAGTGGTTACAGAGCCCGTTGCAGGGCTGACTGGGCTTATGATTTCGACGCTGAAAAAAGCGCCGGATAATTCCCTTTGGGTGGGGATTGGTGATGCCGTTTCGCCGCGTGTGGAGGTCTTAGATACCACCAACAATACCAAGCTTGGGCAAGTTGATTTGCTGCGTAGTCCGTCGGAGATCGCGTTTACCTCGACGCTAGAGGAAGTGGTTCCGCAGTGATTCTGTGCGAGTGTAAGCGATTGAGGTGAGTAGAGCCCCGTATTTTACGGGGCTTTTTTTGGGGCTTTTTTGGGGTATGTTATTGGCAGGCATGAGGTGAGCGCCCCTAAATCGCCATCTTGTGCTTATGCCCCAACTATCGTTCTCTGCGCCGGAACTGCCCCGGTGTTTTGCCCGTCCAACGTTTGAACGCATGTACAAACGTTGATGCTTCGCTGTACCCCAGCCGCGCCGCCAATTGCTCCACGGGTTCACTACTGGTGAGCAACAGTTGGCGAGCCTGACTCTGCCGGAATTGATCCAGCAGTGCCTGAAAATGCGTGCCTTCCTCTGCCAATTTGCGTCGCGGCGTGCGCGGCGAAACGGCGAGTTCACGAGCCACCGTTTCCATACTAGGCAGAGCATGCTGGGCGGCCAGTAACTGCCAGACCCTAGTCTGACACTGACGATAGCGTAGTCGCCGTTGGTGCAACATGGCGAAACACTGCTGCTGCAGTACCCGATGTTGCAGGGGATTCGCCAGTGCCAGTGGCAGCGCTAACGCCGGCCGATAGAGGCGAATTTCGTCCCCGTCGCTCTCGCGATTGGCGTGTATGTCCATTTTCAGTGTGCGCTGCACCGCGTCGCGCCAGATTCGATCCTGCCGCTGCGTATGTAGACGCATAACGGTATCAATGCGCTGCGAAGCAGCCAGATCGCGTACCATGCCCACCGTGCATGCAATGTCGCGCTGCAAAAAATAGGCCTGTAAATCACCTAGTGGCGTGAGTGGCTTGAACCCGATGTGTATCCAGTCGCTGTCCGGAGTTCGCACCTCGACCTGAAACTGGGTGAACGAAAGTGCAAGGTGATTGAACAGAAAAACCAGTCCTTCCCACAAGGTGTTGGCGGTGGCAACACCTAGGCCCATGACGCCAAAACACCCTAGGCGGTAGCAACTTCCTGCCTCTAGGCTCACCAGCGGATCGCCGCACATTCGCAACAGGTTGCGGACGAAGGCAAATTCCTGCCAGCTCGCCACGTGACCTTCCTCCACGTCCAGATCCGCAACGGTAAGGCCGGTACCCGTAAGCAATGGTGACGCATCCATGCCCCGTGCGATGAAATGGCGCGCTGGTCGCTCCACGACGGTAACGGGGTAGTACAGATTACTGTTCTCCGGATCATTCGTTGGAGATGGCGGCAGGAGAGGCTTCATAATGCTTTCGGGTTATATTGCCGGAATGACCTAAAATCTCAATTGATTGTCCTGCATTCGCAAGGTGGATGGCAAGTGAACTGTTTAGACTGCAGCAATGTAACCCAGCAAATTGCCGCAGTGAGGCCTGATATGAACGTTATTAACGCGAATATTTGTACAGATGACGATATCGCCGCTTTACTGGAAACCATTGAAAACTTTGCTGATGCCGAAATTGCCACGCGCTGGCAACGGCCTGAAATCGCAATAGCGCCTGATGCGCTGAAAGCCATACAGGAAGCAGCACATCAGCACGGTTTACTGGATGCCTCCAGCGATGGTTACGGGCTCTGGGCCGAACTGACCCGCAATGCAGCACCGCGCTTGACGCTCGCCGCGCTCAGTTGTCTTGCGCGTTGCAATGCCAGCGCAGCGCTACATCTGCATCAGCTTGCGCTGGCGCAGGCTGCGCGAACAACTTCAGCCACAATATCCACCGTAACAGAACTCGTATTGACGGGCGCACAGGGCTGGGGGCGTAGTGCGCTGGTGCGTTGGTTGCACGAACAGGCCACTCACGATGATGTTCAGGTGCTGGCTGACAATTATGCTGCAACACCTGCACATCCAGCGCAAAAACGCCTGCTATGGGTGGCGCCTGCGACCGACGTTGCGCTGGTGCCGGTATTCGACAATCAGCAGTTTTATCTGGCACTCGTGTCGTTGGATACACCGGCAAACGGCCGCCATCCGTCGCTGCATGGGCTCGATGGTTTGTGCGGAAAGACTTGCGGTGCAGAGCACTGGCGCATCCCTCTGGATCGTCACACCCACGTGGCATTGATAACGGCGCATCTGCTCGGTCTGGCTGCCATTGCACTGGGGCTTGCCCGTAGCGCCGAACAACGTGCGATTGAGTATGCTCAGCTGCGCGTGCAAGGCGCTCGACACATCATCAAGCACGATGCGGTTGCTGCGCTGGTGAGCGACATGGAGGGTGCCATGTTGGCGACAAGGCTGCAACTGGAGGGTGCTTGTCAGCCAATGGAGTTTCCTGCGCTGGCCACGGCGCTTGCCACCAAGCACGAATGCTTGCCCCCTGCTGTGCCGGGCGGTCAATGCAGCCATGCAAATTCACGGTGGTGTGGGATACATGCGCGATACCGGTATCGAAAACCTGTTGCGGGATGTCAATTGCCTACGCGTACTGGGAGGCTCCCCAGCAGAGCTTGGCTTGATGCTGGCTACAGAACGCGTTCCCTCAGCGGCACAACCTGATGTGGCGATCGCTGCCGATGCGCTGCCCGGCTTTGTATCCCCGGACAGCCTGCTAGCACCGCTGCAGGTGTTTCGCCAGCTGCCGTTACTGCGCATACTGTCCTCCTATGTGCCACAAACTTTCTGGCAGCGCGATACTAACGACTTACCTGCAGCGTCAGCTGCCTACCGCGAAAAACTGCGCGATTTTTCCGATCGCCACCTGCGCCCACATGCATTGACGCTGGATCAGCAGTTCAGCGAATGCGCGCATTCGGTGCCGCAGCCGGCCGCGATTGATACGGCATTGTGCGAAGCTGGGCGGGCCGGCTTGCTTTCCGATTTGCTGCCTTGGCCGCTGGGTTGCACGCCGTGGGCCCGCTACCGGCACTCGTTGGTCTGGCAACAGTCGCTTCGCACAGAGGAACTGGCGCGTGCCGATGGTGGCCTCATGCTGCTGCTCAGCGCGCACAATCTAGGGTTGGCCCCGATCTTGTTTTCCGGCAATTGGCAGGTGATTAAACAGGTGGTGTTGCCGGCATTCAGGGCCTGCGAGCAAGGCGAGCCACAGTTGTTTGCCTTTGCTATTACCGAGCCGGGCGCAGGTTCCGATGCGGAGGAAGGCCATGTTGCAGCACACAACAAGCCGGAACTGGTCGCGCATCCCGCGCCAGGTGGCTGGCGCTTGCGTGGGCGGAAGGTATTTATCAGCGGTGGTGACCGCGCACGCTGGGTGGTCGTTCTCGCCGCGCTGGCGGGTGAGGGCTATCCGTCATGGACAGCGTTTCTGGTCGATACCCTGCAGCCGGGTTTCGTTCGTGTGCGTAACGAGCACAAGATGGGGATGCGGGCGTCAGCGGCCACCGAGCTAGAATTCTGCGATTGCTTTGTACCGGATGCGCGAGTGTTGGGTGGTTTGCGCAATGGTTGGGCGTTGAGTCGCGCCACCCTAAATTTCTCGCGCTTGCCCGTGGCCAGTATGGCGGTGGGGTTCGCACAGGCCGCCACCGATATTGCCACCGATCATGCCTGCCGGCAAATGCTGGGCGGGCGGCCACTCATTCACTACCAGCACATGCAGTTGGGCATTGCCGATTTGCAGGCCGCTACTGCGAGCATTCGAGCGCTGGTCTGGGAGTACGCGCGTGCTTGGACACCATGGCAGGCCAAGGCGTCTATCGCCAAGTTTCAGGCCACCGATCAGGCTCAGCAGGTGATCGAGCGAGCCATGGATCTTTGTGGCGAGATGGGGCTGACGCACGCGATGGGCCTCGAAAAAATCTTCCGCGACAACCGGCTGACGCGCATTTTCGAAGGCACCAACCAGATCAACCGTTTATCGGTGATCGAGGATCAGCAGCGTGAATTCCTCGACAGAATCCGCCGGCTCGATCCCGGTGACTCGCGTTCTAGCAATCATCCACAAGCGTACTGCAGTATGCACGTTATCTCACGAGGTAAGATATGAATACGCCATTTTTTCAGGTGCCACGTACCGGTGTTTCGACCAGCGAGGGCGATGTCGATCTGCCCATTCTCTATTACGATGCCACGGCGGTCTATGCGTTCTTTCTTGTCAACACAGCCAATGTCGATCGTTTGCTTGCGGGCACTGGGCTGGTGTCGGCGCTGCGCGTTGGCCAGCGTTCACTGGTGGCCGTTGCCTGCTACGAATATCGCAATACGACCGTAGGCGTGTACAACGAGGTGGGCATTGCGGCTGCCACTGCCCGGCATGGTGAATCGCTAACGCTGGGGGGCTGGCCTGATATGCTGCGCACTATTTCCCGGCCGGAGGTTCGGCAGCATGGCATGTATGTGCTCGATCTGCCCGTTACCACACCGAAAGCGAATGCTGCCGGTCGCGAAATCTGGGGGCTTCCCAAGTTTGTGACGCCGATTCCGTTCCGGCTCGACGGGCGGGATTTCACCTGCCAGGTGGACGATCCGAACGGAGGCTCACCGATCATGTGCCTAGATGGACAGATGGGGCTATCGGTGCCGGCCATGCCGTTCAGTCTCACCCTGTTTTCGCGGCATCAAGGGCACATGTTACGCACCATCGTCAATGCGCGCGGCAAATCTTGGCTGGCCGCACCTGGTAGCGTCCGCCTGCAGGTTGGCGACAGCTCGCACCCGATGGCGCAGCGTCTGCGCGAACTGGGTCTGGATAACGCCAAACCTGTAGCATTGCTGGGCACTACTCAATTCCAGTCGCGCCTTAACGGCGGTTGCGCGGTGTAAACGCGCGATAAAGCACAGCCTGCACCTTCAACGAGATTGAGGTGCAGGTATCCCACCAGCAGCGGGCATATCAGCGGCAAGTATTCATGAAAAGCGATCAACGGCAGGCGTTTATCAAGCGCTCAAGCTGGGCCGAATTTGCAGGGATTCCAAGGCGTAGCAGTTTTTCTTCTGGAAAATGCCGCACTAAAATCGCCTGCTTAGCCAGCTGTTCGTAGAGTATTTGGTCGCTATCGTCGCTTGCCTTTAGCGTAATAAATAAAGGATGAATTCCGACGACGCTGATTTCAGGCCAAGCGTGAGACAATAGGTAGCGTAAGGCGTTTACCGTCTGTTCACAGTGGTTACGAAGCTGGATTCGAGTTTCTGCATGCCAGTCGTAATCTTGTAACGCTTGCTTTGCGATCCAGCGTGCAGGGTGGTTGACTGCCCACGGGCCAAGTTCTGCATTGAGCGAATCAAGCAGTGCGGGCTTGGCTACGCAAAAGCCAAGCCGTAGCCCCGCTAAACCAAAAAATTTTCCAAACGACCTTAACACAATAAGAGCGTTACAGTTCGGAAGCATAAGAACGCTATGCGCGGGGGTGCTGTCCATAAACGCCTCATCCACAATCAGCCAACCACCGATCCGCTCCAACGTGAGTGCGAGCGAGTATATTTGCTCGGGTGCGTAAGCACTACCGGTAGGGTTGTTGGGATTGATCAATACTACGACATCGTCACTTTGCAAAAGCATGGGGCTGGGTAGCGTGTGATAACGTGTTAATGGGTAGCCCAGTTTTTGCCAGCAGAAGGCGTGCTCCTGATAGCCAACGGCGGGCACCCAAGCTCGTTTGGCTGCCAACAATCGCGGGAGTAATTCAATGGCGGCTTGGCTACCCGGAATGGGCAGAACGTTGGGTTTTCCATAGTAGGCGCGCGCAGCGATTTCTAAACCATCCTCGGTTTCCGGAAGCCGTTGCCAGATCGCGGCGGGTAGATTTTCCGGTACCGGCCATGGGTTTGCGTTGATCGCGGTGGATAAGTCTAACCAGTTCTCCAATGGAATTTGATAGTGCGCTGCAGCCGCACGCAAACGCCCACCGTGGAGCAGGGAGCTTTGGGGTGCGTTCATGGTGTCACCATGGTATTCCAGAGAACCCAGCCTGCGCTTGCTCCTAATACCGCAAGCCAAAGCAGCAGAGAACGCCGCAATAATTGTTGCGCTCGAAAAATATCAGCCGCAGCCGGGGCGGGGCCGGTGCCGAAAAAAGGCTTCATCATCAGCTGACCATGATAGCGGCAAGGGCCACCTAACGAAATTCCTAAGCTGCCGGCGCCAGCGCTCATGCACGGCCCACCGTTGGGGCTGGCGAGCCGTGATGCGTGCTGTGCCCAGCAGCGTAGCGCCGGTATGGGCTTTCCCGTTAGCGCATACGAGAGCGCCGTAAGCCGCGCCGGAATATAGGCAAGCACATCGTCGATCCGCGCGGCTCCCTTTCCAAAGAACTCAAACCGATTGTTATGGTAGCCCCACATCGCATCTAAAGTATTTGCAAGCCGGTGAAGAATTGCGCCCGCAGGCCCGAGCAAAAGGTACCAGAACAGGGTTGCAAACAGTGCATCGTTGCCGTTCTCTAATAATGATTCAATTGCAGCGCGCGAACACTGCACCTCGGTCATTGCGTGGGTATCGCGGCTGACGATGCGCCCGGTTAGGTTGCGTGCCTGTTCAATTGCGTGAGATTCAGAAGTTTGCTGGGCTTGCTCCAAGGCTTTGGCAATTGGCGTAGTATGGTCGCACAGGCTGCGATAGCCTATGCAAAAATAGAGAATGATAGCGTCAAACGGAATGTGCCAATAGGCCGAACTCGCTACAGGGGACATTTGCTGAACCCCATAAGAGATTCCAAAAGTCAGCAGCGTTGGTACGCCGACAAGAAGGCTCCACGCGAAGATTCCAAGCCAGAACTGCTTTTTTGGGGCGCCGTGGTTGAGACTTTTCTCCAGCGCAGATGCGAGTTTTCCAAATCCCGCCAGTGGGTGCCAGCGTGGCACTTCGCCAAAGCGATGGTCGAGTAGCAGCGCAAGGAATAACGCAAAGATTGAGCTAAGCAATGACATAAAGGTGCTAATCCGAACTAGCCGTGCAAGTTTTTATCCCGTCCCGCACAACGTCGTAAACGAGTGTGCCGATCAATTCGCCCATGATGACATGCTTGCCGCAGTAGTCGATTACAAAGCCTTCGGCGCAACTGAAAACAGCGCTTGCATCGGTTCCCGTGCCGCTGGCGGGCTGATTGGACACGGCGCTTAAGAGGTTGCTGTCAATACAGGCGAGCGCTTTCGCTTCCGTAATGATTTGAAGTGCCTCAACTTTTGCGGCGCCTGTTAGGTGGGCGTTCGTAAATACCGCAATATTGATTGTGCCGGCGGGTAGTGGAGTTTCGTCGCGCTGACAGGCGTTTAGCGTTGAAATGTCTGCGGTGTCGCCTGCGCGCCTTGCGTTGGCAACGCCAGTAGTGGCGATTGCGCAAACAAAAATGCCGTTATGTTTGCTGTAGCGCATCCGAAAAGATTTCATTGAAGCGGCGGTCATCATGCCCACAATAGGCTCCTGCAATGAGAGAATATTGCAGGCTTTTTGCAGTGTAAGCTCAGGGCGTGGGAGTGGTAATGATACTGCAGGAGTATGGGCATTTACGCGTAAATTTAGCCAACCCGCCGCGCGAGCGCTGCCGCCATTCATAACGGCACTGCTCAAGCAATCCAGAGGGCGCTCAAAGCGAACATAGCAATACGCGGGTTTTACCTGAATCTCTAAAAGCCCATCCAGTTTTTGTGCGAACCAGTCTGGTTGGTCGAGCTGGTAGGGATTGAGTGCGCCGGCAAAATCCGCTAGCAGGCTATTGTCTAGAGAGGAGCTGTCTAGAGAGGAGCTGTCTACGGAGGGCTCCATTTGTGAAGCCGACGAAAAATCACGGATAGGAATAATTTCGCTGGAGCCGTTAGGTTTTTTGGTCGTCATGAGAGGGCCAGAAATGCAAGTAAAAATGTAAGCTCACAAAGTTCGATCAATGCGCCAGCCGTATCCCCTGTCGTGCCGCCCAAGCGAGCAAGCATCCATTGTCGAGCCAGCAGAAATAACGCGAAAAGTATGCCGCCAACTAAAAAGATGCGCGCACCAGAAGAAAAGAGCGCAAGCGCAGGCGTTGTTGCAAAAAAGAATCCAGATGTCGGCAATATCGTTAGCAGAACCACAGAACTCAAGAGGACAACAAGTGTCAATCCTAAACAGGCTTCTAGGGAAAGCGCCTTGTTCATTCCACTACCTAAGCCTTTGGCCCGTACATACGGAGTTGTGTAAAATAGCCAGGGTACCGAAAGCCTAGCCCATGCGGGGGCCAGCAATAACGCGGCAAGTGCGATGCCATTCTCCGCCAGCGCTGCAATGCTTGCTGCTTTTAGCATCAGGTAAATACACATCCAGACCACAGCGTTGGCGCCCACGTGCGGGTCTTTCATGATTTCGAGGCTACGTTTGCGATCGCCAAGGCCGCCCAGCCATGCATCAAGGGTGTCTGCCAGCCCGTCGAGGTGCAGTGCGCCTGTGATGGCCACCCACGCGGCGAGTGTGAGTGCCCCTACAAGCCATTGCGTGTTTGGAAAAAGCACCTGTGCAATTGCAAAGACCACACTCACGCATGCACCGATGATCAGCCCGACCAAGGGATACCACGCCAAAGATCGCCGCGTAGTAGCGCTGTTATAAGGAGTTTCCGGAATGGGCAGGCGGGTTAGAAATCCTAATGCGGCCCAAAAGCCTTCGGGTTTCATGCGCCGCGATATCCGTTAATAAAACTCAGGGCAATGTCGGGGTTACGATCCTTATGCTTAAAGACTCGGAAGCGTGTCATGCATGCGTAAGGAACATCCACACGGAATGTATCGGCCGCCTGCATCTGCAAAAAAATTCGCAGAGAGGCGCGAATGACTCCACCGTGTGCGACGATTAGCAGGCGCGTGTTGTCATGTGTTTCAATTGCATTAAATAAAGCACTACGAACGCGCTGACTAAATTCACGAAAGGTTTCACCATTTGGCGGCGCATTATTTTCTGGGTCTTGCCAGATTGCTGCGAGCAGTTCACGGTGTGCGGCCCAAGCATCTGCAGGGCGCATGCCTTCGATATCACCGAAATGCATTTCGCGTAGATCGTTCACCACTTCCACAGAAAGCGCGAGCTCTTTCCCCAGATCTTCCGCAAAAGCGCGGCAGCGTTTCATGGGAGAGCTGATGATCTTGTCCCAACGCTGGCCTTCTGCGCGTGCTGCTGCAATTGCTTTGTGGAGCTGCTGCCAGCCGGCTTCGGAGAGTGGATCGTCTTTGCTGCCACGGTACATCACACCGCCTTCTGGTTCACCGTGTCGGATAATGTCGAGGGTGAGGGTGTTGTCAGGAGCGTCGTTCGGGTGCATAAGCTATTGTGTGCCTTCCTGATTCGATACTTGCGCTTGTTCAAAGGTGGCCATTTCGTTGTGCAGTGCGCAGGCCATTTTTAATAATGGGACGCAGACGGCGGCGCCACTGCCTTCGCCAAGCCGCATTTGGAGGTCGAGAATTGGTGGCGAGGGTAAATAGTTTTTTACCACTTTATAACCGGGCTCGGCCGATGTGTGGCTAAAGAACATCCACGCAGAAACGCTGGTATTCATGGCGATTGCGAGAAGGGCCGCTGCAGTGCAAATAAATCCATCCACGAGGATCGCCTTGCCGCCTTGAGCCGCCGCGATGTAGTAGCCCGCAAGCGCCACGATCTCGATGCCGCCGAGATGCTGTAGCAGCGTTTCTGGGTAGCGGATCTGCTCCGCGTGCAGCTGGATTGCGCGTTCTACGATCTGCGCTTTGTGGCTCACGCCAGCCGCATCAAGCCCAGTGCCTGGGCCAGCGATTAGCGATGGCGCTAGGTCAAGCCAGTGGCTTAAAAGGGCCGTTGCGCTGGTGGTGTTGCCAATGCCCATTTCACCGCCGATGACGAGATCGGCTCCTTGTTCAATCGCGACCTTTGCTTCGGCCTGCCCAGCAGCCATCGCGTGAATAAAGTCTTCGGTGCTCATCGCAGGCTCTTTGCAAAAATTCGCGGTGCCATGGCGAACGACGCGATCGACCACGCCCGGCAAACTGCCTGCTTCTGCCAGGCCGCCGACGTTTACTACGCGTAACGTTGCATTTAGGTGGCGTGCAAGAACACTGATTGCGGCGCCGCCGGCAACAAAGTTTTTCATCATTTCGGTAGTAACGGCTTGCGGGAAGGCTGAGACTCCTTCCTCCACCACACCATGATCACCGGCAAAAACGCTAATTGCGACCTTGTCGATGTGTGGCGTTTCCGTGTCTTGTAGGGCGGCAAGGCGAACGGCAATGGCTTCGAGACGGCCCAGTGATCCTTGCGGTTTGGTTAACTGATTTTGCCGCTGGCGTGCGCGAATCAAGGCGATTGGATTGGGATTGGGGGCAGCCTCTTGCCACCAATAGCTTGTACTCACGGGACATCCTTATTTACAGTAATTTAAGAGATTGCAGTGATTTAAGAGATTGACGTTATTTGGGTGCCTGACGTTACTTGAGCGACTGACGTTATTTGAGTGCCTGACGTTATTTGAGCGACTGTGGAAGCCCCGCTACGACAAACCATGCTCGATCTGCGAGCTGCGCGATTTCCTGATGCAGCCAGCCGGCTTCATCGACGTAACGCCGCGTTTGTTCGCCAAGTGGTACGATCCCTTGGCCCACCTCATTGCTCACCAGCAGAATTTCACCGGGAAGTTTTGCCAGAGTATCGAGTAGCGCTTGACGTTCCCTTTGCCAACATGTGGGTTCAGGATGAAAAAGCGCATTCGTAATCCAAAGTGTCAGGCAATCCACCAGCAGCACTCGATGCGCGGATGCGTGCGCGCAAAGAGCGTCGGCCAGCGCAATGGGTTCCTCCACCAATTGCCATGAGGGTGGGCGCTGGTGCTGATGGTGTGCGATTCGCTGCGCCATCTCCTGATCGCCTGCGGTTGCGGTGGCGATATAGGTGACAGGCAGCCCGCGATTTTCGGCGAGCTGCTCGGCAAAGCGGCTTTTTCCGGAGCGTGCGCCACCGAGGATAAGCTGTATCATGAATGCGTGGTTCTGCCTGTAGATTTATTGCACCTTTGGCGTATCGTTTTGCGTATTTAGTCTGTTAAGGCGCTGCGGGTTTTTCAAAACGTTTGCGATCCCACAATACTTCTTGGCCATGGTCGGCGCGCGCAATGACCCGCGCGGCAACGAACAAAAAATCCGAGAGCCGGTTGAGATAGCGCATCGGGCCGCTATCGGTGCTGCCGTCGTGCTTTGCAAAGCTATAGACGCGGCGCTCTGCACGCCGACAAATCGTGCGCGCGACGTGGCATTGAGCTGCGCCGCGGCTGCCGCCCGGCAAAATAAATTCTTTGAGCATCGGCAGCGGCTCGTTGATTTCATCCAGCCATTTTTCAAGGCGGGTAATGTAGTCATCGGTAATGGTCTTATAGCCAGGAATACAGAGCTCGCCGCCCAGATCAAATAAATCGTGCTGAATTTCCGAGAGCCAATCGGGTAGGGGAGCGGGCAATGGCTCGGCAAGCAATACACCGATCGTGCTGTTCAGCTCATCCACTGTGCCGTAGGCTTCTACGCGCAGATCATCTTTTTCAACTCGTGAACCATCGCCAAGGCCGGTGGTACCTTTGTCGCCAGTACGAGTGTAGATTTTCGAGAGCCGATGTCCCATTTCTGTATCTCCTGATCAGGCGTGCGTGTGTCGAAAACACTGCCGATTTTACCTTGTTTTGGCGCGGTTTTCCTTAACGAAAATGGCGAGGCTCGTAAATGTGTAGGCCCTTTCCGCCTGTACCTGCTCGCACAGCCAGCGATTGATCGGTGCTTGCAGACCGTGTTGCTGTGCGTATCTTGCCGCGTAGCCATTGATATACTGAATTTCTGTTTCCCGCTTTGCGCGGCGATCTTGCAGCATTGAGGAGATATTGGCCTGCGTGCGTTCGGCAACGCTCAACGCAGTTTGGTATAAGGCGTCGGGAGTGCTATTGAGGCCAGCATGCTGCATGAGCATGGCGACTTCTGCGCTTGCATCACGCATGATTTGGCGGCAGATTTCGTGTGAAAGAAGTTCACCATTTGGGCAGTCAAGCAGTGCCGTAAGCGGGTTGATCGCGCAGTTGATTGCAAGTTTTTCCCAAAGCCGCTGGCGGATTGCGGGATCTTTTTCGAGGTGGATCGCTAATTCTCGCCACTCATCGAAAACGGTATCCAGAGCGGCTTGATCCGTGGTGTCCCAAGCGCCTAACCAAGTAGTGCCCACACCCGCGTGGCGAATGTGTTCGTGTGTGATTCGATTCGCGCCTTCCGTCGTTGAGCCCGCGACAATTTTTAGGCTGGGGTAGTGCTGCCGGAGCAGCTCGTGGATTCCCATGCCGTTTTGCAGAACCACGACGATGGAGTCGGGCTGCAGGCGCTTTTGGATCGCATCCATTGCGGCGAGGCTTTGCTGGGCTTTGGTCGTCAACAAAAGGCGTTGGATGGGGCGGCTGCTATCGAGCGGTATCGTAAATTCGGTTTTGTTTGTCCCGCTGCTAGGGTCGCTCAGTGTCGGCTCCTCAAGCACGAGAGGGACAGTCGCATTGGCTGCATGTGGCGCTTGCGTTGGACGTGGCGGCGAGGGGCAGGCAAACACCTTGATTCCAGCCGCCTGCATCCGGCAGGCAAAGAGCCCGCCGATTGCGCCCACGCCCACAACGTGCCATTCCACCTTATTCGTCATCCTCCGGCGCATCACCGCAGATTGCGGCTTCGTTGGGGGTTGGCGGGGTTGCTTTCCATTTGATGACCAATAAGCGCCCAGTGCTACGAGCCGCCTCCAGTTGGCTGCGCGTTGCCGACATGATGCGCTGTGGTGTGGGAAAGCCGGTTTCTTGGTTCGCGGCAATCATGCACATCGCCGCTTTTATAGAGATAAAGCCCGCAGAAGTTTTCACTGCCTTCACGTTCAGCGCATCGTAAATACGCCGATAGGTGGAACTGTTGGCTTGGCTGATGTCTGGCTGATGCGTGATGATCGCAAATTCATTGATGCCAATGCGCGACACGTGATCCAGCGGTCGCACAAGCTGGCGCAATCTTCGCGCGATGGCGACAACGGTTTCGCGCAATACGGTTCGATCAAAGCGCTCTTTCAGCGAGGAATAATTGTCGATTCGGATCACCAGATAGCATGCGGCACCGCCGCGTGAATCGGCTTGGGTGAGGGTGGCCTCTAGGCGATCGGTCGTGTAATTCAGATTGCCAAGCCCAGTAAGCAGATCCACCAAGCTGATTTTTTTAAGGTGCTGGTTTGCCTCGATCAGCAGTTGGTTTTCCCGCAGCAGGCGGTTTTGCATGGAGGCAAGGCGATCCGCTGCGTAGATGCGAGGCAGCAGCTGTTCGTTCATGGCAGACTTATTGATGAAGTCATCCACGCCATGATCAAAGGCGTGTACTAGGGCTTTGTGCCCTTCTTTTGCGGTCAAAAGGATGATGTAGGTAAAGTGGTTGGTTGCCTCATCTTGCTGGCGAACTCGCTCAGCAAGCTCTAGCCCGTCCATTTCCGGCATCAGCCAATCGGCGATCAATACGCTGACGGGGCGTTGCTCCAGTTGGGCGATGGCGTTTTTGGCGCTGTTAGTGGTGCGCACATCCTTATAGCCAGCAGATTGAAGTGCACGCCCGATCACGGCGCCCGAAAAGCGGGCATCGTCAACGAGCATAATGGGTAAGTCCATATTTGGCATGGCGTTTTTCAACGTGCTAACACAGTCGGTAGGCGGTAGGACAAGAACATTGTTGTCATAGAATACTTCGAAAGTGTGGCTGATGAACGGCTTTCTGTCTAATCGGTAAACAAAATAGCCGCGTGCGTTGTGTAGCGAAGCGCTTGCTGGGTGGGAAACCTAAAAACAAAAAGCGCGCGGTGATTTTGCCGCGCGCTTTCGCATCCATTCCCTTAAATGCGGTGGTCTAATCAGGCGCGCTCAATTGCGCTTGGAGCCTTTAGCCGCATTTAGAATCACCGCAATTCAAACAGGTCATGCAGTTGTCCATATAAATTACAGCCTTTGTGTGGCATTTCAGACACAAAGACGCCCCCGGCGGGAAAGAGGAAGATGCGTCTTCTGCGACAGGCGCCGGGGCGCTTTGGGCTGAAACTGCACCCTCAGACCCCGGTTCAGACTTTTTTAGGCCCAACTCCTGCTTTTTCTTCTCAATGAAGGCGCGCTGATGCTCATCGGGCGCAGTTTTGATCATGCCGATAAACTTCATATGGTTTTCCAGCACGTCTCCAATTTCCGCGACCAGCGAGGGCATGAACTTCCCGCCCTTCTTGAAGTAGCCGCCTTTGGGATCGAACACAGCTTTCATTTCTTCAACCAAGAAGGTCGCGTCGCCGCCCTTGCGAAATACCGCCGAGATTACCCGCGTAAGCGCCAACACCCACTGGAAGTTTTCCATGTTTTTCGAGTTAATAAAAATCTCGAAAGGGCGGCGCTGTTCGTACTCAGTACCTTCATTCAATACGATATCGTTGATCGTAATGTAGAGCGCATGATCCGAGAGCGGTGTTTTGATCTTGTAGGTAGAACCCAATAAGATTTCCGGGCGCTCAACGTTTTCGTGCATATGCACGACGTTGCTGGGAACGCTACCGGCGGCGCTTTCAGGTTGGCTGGCTTCAATGGCTTTCACTACTTCGTAGCCGATGATTTTCTGCTTAATTTCTTTCATGGCAATCATATCCCAGAATCAGAGTTTTCCGTAGTAGCCTTCTTTGAGTGCATCATACAGGTTCGCGGCGGTGTGCACCTCACCGTCGTAGCGAATTTCTTCGTTGCCCTTCACTTCCAGCGTGCTGCCGTCTTCGAGCAGGAAGCGGTAAGTGGTGTTTTCGATGTCCTTCTCTTTGACCAGTACGCCTTGGAACGCTTCCGGATTGAAGCGGAACGTTGTGCAACCTTTCAAACCGCTGTCATAAGCGTAAAGATAAATATCCTTAAAGCGATCATAGGAAATATCGGTAGGCACGTTGATGGTTTTGGAAATGGAAGAATCCACCCATTTCTGCGCAGCTGCCTGAATATCCACATGCTGCTCCGGGCTCACGTCATCGGTAGAGGTAAAGTAATCGGGCAGTTTTTCTGCTGGGTTTTCGGAGAAGGGCATCGCTTTCGGATTAACCAACGCGCGATAGGCGAGCAGTTCGAAAGAAAATACGTCCATTTTCTCTTTGGATTTTTTCCCTTCCTTAATCACGTTGCGAATGTAGTGGTGTGCAAAAGTGGGCTCAATCCCGTTGCTCGCATTGTTGCCAATCGAGAGCGAAATCGTGCCGGTAGGCGCGATGGAAGAATGGTGCGTATAGCGTGCTCCTACTTTGGCAAGCTCATCAACAAGGGCCGGGTCTTGCTCGGCAATGCGCTGCATATAACGGCTGTATTTCGCGTGTAGCACTTTCCCTTTGATTTTATCCCCCACCCGATAGCCATCGGCCACCATCTCAGGGCGTTTGGACAGCATGGAAGGCGTTACTTCGAATTCGTCTTCCATAATCGGTGCTGGGCCTTTTTCTTTGGCCAGCTCTAGCGCGGTTTTCCAGCCAGTCATCGCCATTTCGCGGGCGATTTGCTCGGTAAATTCAACGGACTCCTTGCTGCCGTATTTGATCCGCAGCATCGTCATCGCGGAGCCAAGCCCCAGAAAACCCATGCCGTGGCGGCGCTTATACTGAATTTCGTGCGCTTGGTGGTTTAGCGGGAGGCCATTTACTTCCACGACGTTGTCGAGGAGGCGGCTGAAGACCGACACCATGCGGCGGAATTTTTCCCAGTCAAACTGTGCATCCACGCTAAACGGATTGCTGATAAAGCGTGTCAGGTTGATGGAGCCTAACAAGCAGGAGCCGTAAGGGGGAAGGGGCTGCTCGCCACAAGGGTTGGTGGCGCGGATATTTTCGCAGAACCAGTTATTGTTCATCTGATTGACTTTGTCGATCAGAATAAATCCGGGCTCGGCAAAGTCGTATGTGGACGACATGATCACGTGCCAGATTTTACGCGCCGCAACTTTACGGTACACGCGGCAGGCGACTTCGCCGCAATCGTTCGTGATGTAGCCATCGTTGCTCGGCCACTCACGCCACTCGACCTGCTCTGGGTCTTGTAGATTGAGCTTTTGGGCATCTGGGCTGTTGGTTTTGATTGGAAAAACCAGCGCCCATTGCTGATCGTTGCGCACTGCATCAATGAATTTTTCGCTGACCAGTAAGCTTAAATTGAACTGGCGTAGGCGGCCGTTTTCGCGCTTGACGCGAATGAAATCCAGCACGTCAGGATGCGAAACATCGAACGTGGCCATTTGAGCGCCGCGCCGTCCGCCTGCAGATGAAACCGTAAAGCAGGTGCGATCAAAAATATCCATAAACGACAGCGGCCCGGAGGTTTTTGCGCCCGCGCCTGAAACGTATGCGCCGCGTGGCCGCAGCGTAGAAAATTCATAGCCAATGCCGCAGCCTGCCTTGAGCGTTAATCCTGCCTCGAAATTCTTGGCAAGAATATCGTTCATGGTATCGTGAATGGTGCCGGATACCGTGCAGTTAATCGTGGAGGTATCCGATTTATAAGCCTGCGCGCCGGCATTGGAAATAATCCGCCCAGCGGGAATTGCGCCGTTTTTTAGCGCCCAGAAAAAATTCTCAAACCATTCTTCCTGCTTCTTTTTGCCTTTTTCCACTTCGCAGAGTGCACGGGCAATGCGCCGCCAAGTGTCGTCCATGGTTTGGTCGACTGCTTCGCCATCGCTGGTCTGTAAACGATATTTCTGCGCCCAGATTTCTTCTGACGCAGGCTGAAACGGAATTTCCACGGTGCGATCTCGGTGGCTCTCTATCGCCGGGTGTGCTTGGGTTTTGGACTCTTTTGCTGAAGCGGCTGCAGTAGTCATGGATGGAAAATCTCTCGTATCTGAATTACAGGCAAAGTGCGTCCGTTCCGCAAGTGGCTGGTTTTTTCAGCTTGCTGCGGGGCGGCTTTTGTGGGTTCGTTTCGCGAATCGGGCGCGCGGCGAAATGCTTGCGCGGCTTGGCTGCGTTAAGGTGCGGCGGTGTTCTGCATGGCTAGGCCTTCTTCCACTTTTTCTGGTTCTTCTTACACTTTTGGGTTGTAGTGTGTGTCAGTTGCCAGCGGGCTGCGTAGCGTACGGGGTGATTCGGGCTTGAGAGCTTGATTTATCCACAGCGAAATCTTGTCTACAGGCTATCCCAGTTTATCCACAGCTTATTCCGTGCTTATGAACAGCTATATCCATATCTTGGAGTGTTTTGCTTTTCTCACCACAAGATGTTGTGGTTCGGAATGGATTGTAGACAATGACTCTCTGATTTATCAAGTGTTTGTTGGCAAATGTTGCGCGCAATTGTTGATCGAGTGTGGCTAGCGCTCTCGACGGTGAGCAAACGCTAGCTCTGTTGGCGGGGGCATTCGTTAGATGCAGGCATCACGGTTCAGAGTGAAAATGTCCTGCTCACACTGACCCAAAAAACGCCCTTGGCGGTTTTTTCGGGATCATCCTTGGACTGCACATCCGTGTCACTCCAAGCGAGTTCAAGGTCAAATTCGCGCAGTGTTTTCTGCACGCCAATCTGGTAGTGGACGTATTGTTTGTCGCCATACCAATAATCGGAGGTTTGGTTGTGCAGCATGTTCACTTGTGCATTGAGGGCTAGAGAGTCTGAAAGCGGCCATTGTTGCGCCACATGGTACGTCCACGACTTACCCGAACCGCCCCAATAGTTATCGGAATAGGAGACTTTGATTTCGCTGTTTTCCCACGCGGTAAGCCCGACGGAGATATCTCCATAATCTGCCTGTACGCTGCTGTCTACGCCGGGATATTGATACCAAGCGGCAGTGAAGTCGAGGCTGAAATTATCGGACAGTGGGAGATTGTAGCCAATGTAATAATCAACTTCGGAATCCGCCTCTCTGCCGTTATCATCCACTTCGAAGTCCACGTCCGAAGTCCAAATTTCAGCAGAAAAGCGCTCATGTTCGTAGTCGAGAGATGCCTGTAGTGTTGGGTGCTTTTTGGATTGGCTGATTCCATTCGAGAGGTAATCGCTGACCACCCCAACCGTAGTGCTAAATTCATGGGCCTGAGCGTTCGCGGCGAGGACGTTCACGAGCGGAGCAAAGATCAGTGAGGAGACGAGAAGACTACGCATCAGCAAAAACCTTGTAAAAAGAATGAGGTCAGTAAGCGTCAGAGAATTACCGCCAATTCGGGCGGGTTCTTCTTTTAGAAGAGTAGCAGTGCATTGGCAGGTAGGCTTTGCATTGCCGTAAAATAGCTGGGCCGCTTGCGCAAAACGTAAGCCGCAGCCCACCGAGCCCCGCAGACCGCTTTTGTCAGGAATTTCCGCCTCGCATGCAACCGAATCACAGCGAACTCCCATTGGCTCAAGACCCTACGCCCGCAAGCACGCAGCTCCAGCACCTGAACAGCAGGCTGCATCAGATGCTAAGCGATGCGAGCCTTGCTTGGCAGAAACTGCCCCAGTGCCCCGAAATTGGCCTCTGGCTGCTCGACCCTGCGCTCATGCAGCGCAGCTTTTCCAGCGATGAAATTGCCAGAATCCAAGCCTATCCCGCGTATTGGGCGTTTTGCTGGGCGAGTGGCCAGCGTTTGGCGGCCTACTTGCTGCACAATCAATCTTTGGTGGCTGGAAAAAAGGTGCTGGATTTTGGCGCAGGCTCTGGAGTCGCCGGAATTGCAGCGGCCAAGGCGGGCGCTGCAGAGGTGGTATTTTGCGACATTGATCAGGACGCGATCGACGCAAGCTTGCTGAACGCACAAGCCAACGCACAGGAGGCAATTTGCCGCACCAGTCATGATGTTTTTGCACTACAAGAAACCTTCGACGTGGTGCTGGCCGCAGACGTTCTCTACGATCGGGCAAATTTGCCGCTACTGGATCACTTACTGAGATTGGGTAGAGATGTTTGGGTGGCCGATTCACGTATTCGAGATTTCAGCCGCCCCGGTTTTTCAAAAGTTATGACTGCAGAATCGTTTACGATGCCCGACTTGGATGAGTCTTGCGAATTTCGCCGCGTTACATTGTATCGTGGGGCGCTGTATCACGAGAAGCTGGCGGATTAGATTTCTGCCTCCCACGCCGTAACGCTTTCAGTTTTGCGCTAAGGCCGTGGAAGAATTTGTGCTTGCTGCTTGCGCCTTCTCCGGTAAGGAAATTGATCTGGATGGACTGCCGCTGGCCTTCGTAGGGGATGTAGCCGTGCCAGCCGTTGTCGGTAACCTTGAAGGCAATCAATTGGCCAGGGCCCGCAGAGATTTCTTCGGCATAGTTGTGAATGTCCTTCCCATCACGAAGCACTCGAAGCCGGCCCGTTGCATGCTCCCAGCTTTCGTTCATGTAGATCAGAATGGTGAGCACTTTGGTTTTTGAGTCGGTGTGGATCTTCCCGTCCTTTTGGCGAGAATAGCCGCGTAGAGTGATCATCATCGGTAGATGCATCACATTCACGCCAAACTTGTCGGTCAGAATACGGCGAAATTCTGGCGTATCAACGGATTTAAGCAGGCGATCAAAATTGGGGCGGATGTTTACATCCGCCAGATTAAAGCTGCCGCCGTCGGTAATCTTTGGAAAATCCCGGATGATTTCTAAAACGTCTTGCTCCTTGATTGCATGGTCAAGGGTAAAGTAGGGGAATGGATCGTTTTTGACCTGAGAGTTCCGTAGTGCATCCAGATTGAGCACGCTGCCCATAAATTGTTCCTCGTGTAGCTCTTTCGTATAGCTTTTCGCTTGTTCTTGTAGGAAGTGCTTTCGATGGTAAAAGCACTTGAGGTTCAGACGGGAAAAGATTTTAGATTTTTCGTTCACTGAACGGAATATCTTCCTTCTTCTGGTTGCGTTGCACCGAAATGCGCTGGTTCTTTGTCGTGATGACGCGCCTCTGCCAAAGGCGCTCTGCCCGTAGCGCCGCGCCATCAATCGCCCGCCACGCTTCTTGCAGCAGAAACTTGCCCGCACCGACGCTGTCGGGTGAGCGTGTGCTGATTTCGCCGATTAGTTCCTGAGCGCGAGCCATGGGGTCTTTGCAAACATGGGTAACGAGCCCAAGTTCGTGCGCCTGAATGCCAGTCATGACGCGGCCTGTAAGGGTGAGCTCTTTGGCAAGGTCGATTCGCATCAGCTCACGCATCAATGCAACTCCACCCATATCTGGCACCAGCCCCCACTTGGCTTCCATCATCGACAGTTGTGCGTCGGGTGTGCAAATGCGGATATCCGCGCCGAGCGCTAGTTGTAGCCCTGCGCCAAAGGCATTTCCGTGTACCACGGCAATCACCGGCACCGGAAGTTCGCGCCAGCCCATGCTCCACGTTTGAAAATCGTTTCGCATCGGCCACCAGAGCTGCAAATAGCTGGCAAACGCCTTGAGTGGTTCCCCCATCACGCTTTTTATGTCTAGACCCGCGCAAAAAGACGGCCCTTCGCCGTGCAGGATTACCGCACGGATTCCTTTCATTTTCCGGACGGTTTTTTGTGCTGCAATCACTTCTTTGAGCATCGGCAGATCCATGCCGTTGTGCTTGTCGGTACGGGTAAGGGTGACGTAGGCAATGTCGTTCTCTGTGCGGATTTTTACACGATCGTTCATAGCGGAGCTCCATTCTCGGCGCGGGGGAGGGTTGCGGCAAAGTCCATGGGAAATGCGCGTGGCGAGCAGTGTACCTGATCGTGCTTAGGTCTTGGAAAAAATAGCGAGCGATGCGGCATTGCCGCGTGAAGCAGGTGGGTGCTGCGTGGAACCTTAGGAGGAGCTGGTAAATATCCGCAGGTTTTCTTTGCGGCGCAGCATGGTAGAAGGCTTTACGCCGGTCATTTCCCGAAACGCGTGCGAGAAGTGAGAGGAATCTGAAAAACCCGCAGTGAGAGCGGCTTCCGTAAGGGTTTTGCCACAGGCCATCAGACTCGCAGTGATAAACAGGCGATGCCAGCGGCGATAGCGCCGGAGGGGAATGCCAGTGGCCTGCTTGAACGACTTGCGCAACTGCGCATCGGTCATGCCCGCGTGAGCGGCGAGCACCTCGCTGCTGGTGTTGTCGAGCGGGTGGGTTTTGACGTGATCAATGACCTGCCAGATTCGCGGGTCAACAGGGTGAGGAGTGCTTCCCGCCGCAATGGGTGGAAAAATCTGCTCTTCAATTTGTAACGCCAGCTGTGCAGGCGGTGGTGGTGAAGCGTGGATTGTGCGCATCATCTGAATCAGGGCGGCGCTCTGATCGCAGTCATACCAAATATCGCCGATCTGGTGCGTCATTCGGGGGCGCAAACGCGCGAGGTCGCTCCCCACAGGATCCAAGTAGAGGCTTGCAACGTCGCGGTTGCGTGCTTCCGCCGAAAAAGCTACGCCTGCGGGGATCAGGGCTACGCGGGTGCGGATCGGTTGTGCGTGAGTGCGCACGCGAATAAGCATGTCCTCGTCGAGGGCAATTACCAGCGACGAGGCTGCAGGTAGGATGTTCGCGGATTCTTCAAACAGGGGCCCGATGTAGAGCGTTCGCAGGTTCCACAGGTACAGCAGAGAAGCGCGTTCTGTTTCTTGCATGCCTCGTTCCAGAGATATGTAGCGTAAAGCTACATTCACAGTCATTATGCCTATGACTGAATATAGCGCAAATTGCGAATGTTTGTACTCACTTAGCGTTTTTCCATTGCTTCGAGCGCATTCACGCGCAGTTGTTCCGTAGGGGTGAAAGACGTCACTCGCAATTGCTCAATGCGCCGCTGCTTTTCTTCGTCAGAGAATGCTTGCTTGGTAATTTCGTCGCGCTGTTGAATGTAGTGATCAAGTTTGCCATTCCATGCGTTGCGCCGTTCTGTAAGCGCTTGATAGCGGTCTGCCACCTCTGGCGTTCCGTGTAGCATCTGATACTGATAGATTGCTGCGCCCGATGCGCCGTTTTTTTCCATGCGTTGTGTAGTTTCGATCAGTGATTGCTGTTGGATTCGTTCACGTTGCCTTGTCTGCAATTCAGGTGGAAGGTTGGCGAGGAGGAGTTCCTGATCTTCTGCCGGAACGGCACCGCTGTGCGTGCGGCGTTCTTCCAACTGCGCAAGAGAGTAGCGATCGTAGGCTTCGTCTTCGCCAAAAAAGGCGTTTGCAGCATCTTCACCAAGTACTTCCTTGCGCGTATCCGCAATTTGCTGGAGCTTGTCTTCAAGGCGATCTCCCTGAAAGTTTTCGGCGACGGTTTTCAGGCGTTCGTTCAAATTTTGGTAGTCATTGAGCATTTGTATCGCTTGCGCGGCAGCATGCTCAGGCAGGTTCGCAACAACCCAGCTTTGAGTAAGATTTTGAATGGTGGATGGGTCGCTCTCGCCGTCGAGGGCAAGAAAATAATCAAATAAATCTCGTAACGCGCGTTGTGGGGGGAGGTTGCCGTTAGAATCCACGAGCGGTAGTGGAGGGATGTCGGTTTCTGCAAGGGAGGTTTTGTGAAGCTCGGCGCGAACGCCTGCGGCATTCAAAAGAGGCTGATTTGCCGCTTCTTTGGTTTTCCGGCTTGATGGGGGAGCATGTGTGTACGCCGTAGATGGAGGGGCGCTCGCGTTAGGTAGCGTGGGCTGATGGGCGGATAGGTCGCGATTGGTTCGAGAATGGTGAGTGCTGTGAAGAACGAAAGCAAGCACAGGGATCGTCGCAATCAGGCAGAAGAAAATTGTTTTGATGCGCATTGCATACTTCCTTCACCGCGCCCCTTGCAAACGCAAGCGGCAGGCGGTGTTGCGGAGAGGTGATGGTTATTATTGGTATTGGGTCGCCGAGTGTCGCTTTGGGTTCATTGGCACTACTGACACTACAGGTACTACAGGCCGGCTTTTTTCAAACGGTTCGCATGGGTGCGATAAAGAGTTTTGGGGTCTACCGCAAATCCCGTCATCCCAAACAAATGCCGCATTGCATCAATGTGGTTGTGCCGATAATTGTGCCGAATTGGTGTGCCAAGATACTGGCCGCAAAGTGGCACAACGCCATCGTGTTTGATGTATTTGGGCAACAACATGCTGGTAAAGTTAATAAGCAAGGTGTCCATTGGGTCCATTGGGTTGGTGATCGGGCCCGTATAGCCGCCTATGCCGCCCCAAGACCAGTAACTCACGCCGTTGACTTTTGCATCCCCGCGCTTGCCGCATTCGGTTTTCGGCACGCCTGCGGGATAGAGTGCGTTAAAACGTTTGGCATCTTCAGGGTCTGCACCGACGATAATTGCTTGGGCCGATTGCTCGCCCGCGTTTGGGCCGCCGGTAATGAGGGTAAAAATGTAGCCAAATCCTTTGGCAATTCCCTCTAACGCGTAGCCTACCATGCTTCCAGGAGGTGCAACTTTGCCGAAAAATGTTGCAACGGGCGTGCCGCGATTCATGCCGTGAACCGAGGTAACCGATGCGATTAAATCAGGTCGCACCGCCGCCACGTAACGCGCGGTGGGTGCGCCTTGGCTGTGGGCAATCAGGTTTACTTTTTCTGCGCCGGTTACTGCGAGATAATCTTCAATTTGGCGTATCAGCTCTTCACCGCGAAATTCGCTGGTTTGAAATTTACTGACGTTGGAATCGTAAACGGTGGCGCCATTCTTTCGTAAGTCATCGCTGACTCCGTAAAAATATTCGATTCCTAAGATGCTATCAAATGCCATAAACCCACCCACCATCACGATGGGGTAGCGTGTTTTCGCATAAGTAGAAGCGGCTTCTGCATTTTCGGTAGCAAAAGGAGATCCTAAGAGCAGTGCCGCTCCAAGAAGGTACGCGTTGATTTTTTTGCGCATGATACTTGCCTCGTTATTCTGTAGATCGCATTGTTTTTATTGAGTGATGCTTTTATTACGGGAGTTCCATCCGATCGAGTTCTCATGAAGCGAATTGCGCGCGCAAATTAACTGTACTTCAGGCCGGCAGGTAAAACTTGTACGTTTTGAAAATGTGGGTTGTCTGATGCGGCTATGTGGGCTTATCGGCCTGCGTAGACGAAAAGCTCATTTCGCTCGTTTCGCCGCTGGCGCTACCACGCGTTGCCTCATCTATTTGCAGCAAGTAGCTGATATCCCTGCTTTATGACAGAATTGACCGATTCGGCTAATTGCAATCAATCTCTGTATACAATTACCCTCTGTAAATAAAAAAGGCGCCGTCATGAGCGGAACAGGACAAGGGGAGGATCGCCGTTGATGACGCAACAGACTTTAACGCCGCATCAAAGCCAACACATTGCTTGGTTGCTCACGCGCCGCGCAGCGGGTGGGTCAGTCGAATCGCTGGCCTCGACCTTGGTGGATTCGCAAGTAGACCTGAACCCGCACCAAGTCGAAGCCGCCCTGTTTGCCTGTCAGAACCCGCTCTCTCGTGGTGTAATCCTTGCCGATGAAGTGGGCTTGGGTAAGACCATCGAAGCCGGTCTGGTGATCGCCCAGCGTTGGGCTGAACGCCGTCGGCGTATTCTGATTATTGTCCCGGCGAACTTGCGGAAGCAGTGGCATCAAGAGCTACAGGACAAGTTCAATTTGCAAAGCCTGATTCTTGAAGCGAAAAGCTACAACGCACTGCGTAAACAAGGGCAGGCCCGACCTTTTGATCAAAACGCCCGCCCAGTCATCTGCTCCTACCAATTTGCCAAAACCAAGGCCGCTGATATTCAAGGCATTGAATGGGATCTTGTTGTGCTCGACGAAGCGCACCGCTTACGCAATGTCTACAAGACCGGCAATGTCATCGCAAAAACGCTAAAAGAGGCGTTAGAATGTGTCCACGCTAAAGTGTTGTTAACCGCAACGCCGTTGCAGAACTCCTTGCTGGAGCTTTACGGCCTCGTCTGTATGATCGACGACCGAGTGTTTGGGGATGTTGACAGCTTTCGCGCCCAGTTCACCGCCCAGTCTAAAGTCAATGGCCGCGACCAAGCCTTCGGTGCATTGCGCGAACGTCTGGCCGCCGTCTGCAAACGCACGCTGCGTAAACAGGTTCAGCCGTATGTTTCTTACACGGCGCGCAAGGCCATCGTGCAGGAATTCACGCCTTCTGATGAAGAAAAACAACTTTCTGCATTGGTCGCTGATTATTTGCGTCGCCCTAACCTCAAGGCATTGCCAGCGGGGCAGCGGCAGTTAATTTCTCTGGTGCTATGGAAACTGCTTGCCTCCAGTACGCACGCGATTGCCGGTGCGCTGGATACCATGGCCAAACGCCTGCAAGGTGTGCTGGATGAAGTGCCTGAGGTGGCCGATCTTACCGAAGCGCTTGATCAGGACTATGAGTCGCTGGATGCCGATCTGGATGAACGCGGGGCCGAAGAATGGTGCGACCCAGACGCGGAGGCCGCTGTGCGCCATCGTGATGAACGCGATGCCATCGCGCAGGAGATTGATGAGCTCAAACACTTCAAACAGCTGGCGTCCAACATTCGCGACAACGCCAAAGGTCAGGCGCTGCTCACGGCACTGGATCGTGCTTTTGCCGAGATGGATCGGCTGGGAGCAGCCAAAAAGGCCATCATTTTCACCGAGTCCCGCCGCACACAGGAGTATTTGCTTGGACTTCTGGAGAATACGCCTTATGGCGACGGTATTGTCCTGTTCAACGGCACCAACAGTGATGCGCGCGCACAGGTCATCTACAAGGATTGGCTCAAGCGCCACGCAGGCACTGACTACGTCACCGGCTCCAAGACCGCCGATACACGCGCCGCACTGGTCGAGCATTTCAAGGAACGCGGCACAGTCATGATCGCGACGGAGGCGGGTGCGGAAGGTATCAACCTCCAGTTCTGCTCATTGGTCATCAACTATGATCTGCCGTGGAACCCGCAGCGCATCGAACAGCGCATCGGGCGCTGCCACCGCTACGGGCAAAAGTACGACGTGGTGGTGGTCAATTTTGTTGATCGTAGCAACGAAGCCGATGCCCGTGTCTATGAGCTATTGGAGCAGAAATTCCAACTGTTCGACGGTGTATTTGGCGCCAGTGATGAAGTGCTGGGCGCGATTGGTTCCGGGGTGGACTTTGAACGCCGCATTGCCAATATCTACCAACATTGCCGTGACCCAAAAGAAATCAAAGCCAGCTTTGAACAGCTTCAGCAAGATTTATCGGGCGAAATTAACGAGGCGATGGTTAAAACGCGCCAGATTCTGTTGGAAAACTTCGACGAAGAAGTCCAAGAAAAGCTGAGGCTGGATTTAAGCCGGTGCGCTGAGGACAGCCGCAACGCCCGCAGCAAATACGAGCGTATGCTACTGGACCTCAGCCGTGCCGAGTTGGAACCTTACGCCACGTTTGATGATGAAGGCTTCAACTTGCTTCGTTTACCCAGCGCGAGCGCGAAGGATGATCTTTCCGGCATTGAGCTTGGGCGTTATGAATTGCCCCGTCGAACGGGCAACGCGCATCGGTATCGGATCGGCCACCCCTTGGCCGTGTGGGCGCTTGGCCAAGCCAAAGACCGCCCCTTAGCCGCAGCGAAACTGATGTTTGATTATGATGGCTACGGCAGCCGGATCAGCACCTTGGAGCCTTATCGTGGCCAAGGCGGATGGCTTACGTTGAAGCTGATCTCGGTGGATGCGTTGGGCAGTCAAGAGCAACACTTGCTGGTGGCCGCTACCACGTTCGACGGCACCACGCTTGCCGAGGATGACCCGGAAAAATTGCTCCGCCTGCCTGCCGCCACGCAAGCACCGGATCGGCCCAATGCCGCAGACCCCGCATTGTTGGCGGATGTAGAATCCCGCAAACAGGCACGGCTGCGCGACATCAACCAGCGCAACCTCGGCTATTTTGAAAAGGAAGTGCAAAAACTTGATGCGTGGGCGGATGACTTGAAGCTGGGGCTGGAGCAGGAAATTAAAGATATTGACCGTGAAATTAAAGAAATACGTCGCACTGCCGCCACCTCTCCGACTTTAGAAGAAAAGCTGTCATGGCAGAAGAAACAACGCGAACTGGAAGGCAAACGCAGCAGGCTACGCCGAGCGTTGTTCAATCGGCAAGATGAAATCGAAGCGCAGCGCAATGATTTAATCGAGAAGCTGGAAGCGCAATTGGCGCAGCGGGTGGAGGAGCAGGAATTGTTTACGGTGGAATGGGAGTTGAGATGAAAATGAATAGCTTGCAGCGAATTCTATAATGAAAAACGTAACAGATTCAGATCAGATAACACGGCTAGTTTTGCACGGTTATAAGTCCATTGCCGAGTGCGATATTCAGCTTGGCCGTATCAATGTGCTTATTGGTGCGAACGGTGCGGGAAAATCAAATCTTATCGGTTTTTTTCGCTTGATTCAGCGCATTCTTAGCGAACAGCTTCAGTTTTCCGTGAGCGAAATGGGCGGCCCCGATACGTTGCTGCATTTTGGGCGTAAACACACAGAGGAAATCGCTGCTGAATTATATTTTGGCAACAATGGCTACCAATTTAAGCTTCAGCCCACACAAGATAACCGCATAATGTTTGCCAAAGAATCTTTGTGGTGGAATCGGACGGGAGAATCTCAAATTCAGTCGGGCCATTTTGAAACCTATTTTAGTCGAAAGAAAAGCTCCAGCAATGTGTACGACTATGTCATTCCGCCTATGCGCTCTTGGCGTGTCTATCATTTTCACGATACGAGTCGAAGTGCAGCCGTTAAGCAGATACATGGTATTAACGATAACGAATATTTACGCGAAGATGGGCGTAATTTGGCTGCGTTTTTGTATCGTCTGAAGAATAATCATTACGAACACTATCAGCGTATTGTTAAAACCATTAAACTTATCGCGCCATTTTTTGGCGATTTTCACTTGCGCCCAACCACGAGCAACTCAGAGAAAATTCAGTTGGAGTGGACGGAATTCGGCCACGATATTCCGTTTACAGCCAGCGCATTGTCAGACGGTAGTTTGCGCTTTATTTGCCTTGCTACGGTATTGCTTCAGCCTGCCGAGTTTATGCCAGCGTCGGTGCTTATTGATGAGCCAGAATTAGGGCTTCATCCGTTCGCGATTACGGTTTTAGGGGCGTTGATTAAATCGGCTTCCCAGCAGCATCAGCTGATTGTTTCCACCCAGTCGGTTGAGTTGGTCAATGAATTTGATGCGGAAGATTTAATTGTTGTCGATAAAATGGGTTCCGCGTCTGTACTTCGACGCTTGGATACAAGCGTACTGGCCGAGTGGCTGGAGGAGTACAGTTTAGGGGAGTTGTGGAAAAAAAACCTGCTGGGTGGGAGGCCGGTTCGATGAAGCGGGTGCATATTTTGGTGGAAGGTCAAACGGAAGAATCTTTCGTAAGAGAGCTATTGGCGCCTTATTATGCACAGAGGCAAGTGTTTATTACGGCAATTGTTGTACGCACAAGTGCAGGCCATAAGGGTGGTATCGCCAGTTACGCTAAGGTGCGCCCGCAAATTGTGCGATTGTGCAAACAAGATCGCAACGTCATTATCAGCACCATGTTTGACCTTTACGGCTTACCTGCTGATTTCCCCGGAAAAAATTCACAAGCGTATACACAGTTGCACAGTGGTTTAGAAAAGGCACAATTAATCGAAAATGCGCTTGTAGCGGACATTCAGCAGAATAATTTTATTCCTTATATTCAGTTGCATGAATTTGAGGCACTGTTATTCGCAGATTTAAAGGCGTTTGAAGTTTGGACGGATAATGATCGTGTCTTAAAACCAATTTATGAGCTTTGCGAGAGCACAAAACCAGAAGATATTAACGATAGCCCGCAGACGGCGCCTTCTAAACGCATTTTGTCTGCTATGCCGAACTATCAAAAAACGGTGCATGGACCACTTATTGCGTGCGATATTGGTTTAGACGCGATACGGCGGCAGTGCCCACATTTTTCAAGGTGGTTAGTGCAACTGGATGCCCTTGCGTAGGAATTGATGTGAGCCGAACGCTTTCGCATGTACGTGTTCGATCGTTACCTTAAGTTATTTTTAATGTAAGGGAAAGCCGTTTTCCTTTCCTTAGATGTTTGCTAAGGAAAAGTTGGAACTCAGTTGATGAGTAAAAGCAAAATTTGAGTCGAGTTAGAGCGGTATGTAGATGAACAAGCGTTGTCTACCATTGAATAGGGAGTTGAGATGAAGCAACCCTCTGTGACGCAAACCGATGCACTGGAAACGCTGGCCGGGCAGATCGCCAGCGTCATCCAGCAGGCCCGCAGCCATGTGCGTCAGAGTGTCAATAGCGCGATGGTCGCCAGCTATTGGGAAATTGGCCGTTTAATTGTTGAGCATGAGCAACAAGGCAGCGCCCGCGCCGCCTACGGCCAGCAGCAACTCGCTGTGCTGTCCGCACGGCTCACCACCCTGTTGGGCAAAGGCTTTGATGTCACCAACCTGCGCAACATGCGCCGTTTCCACTTGGCCTTTCCAATTCGAGACGCAGTGCGTCTCGAATTGGGCTGGACGCACTACCGCACCCTGCTGCGCGTTGAAAACCCCACCGCTCGCGATTGGTATATGCAAGAAGCCATTAGCCAGAACTGGAGCAGTCGCGCGCTGGATCGCCAAATCGGCGTGCTGTACTACGAGCGCTTGTTGAGCAGTAAGGAAAAGGCCGTCGTTGAAGCCGAAGCCCGCGAAAAAACCACAACATTAGCCGAAACCGCCAAGGACTTCCTGCGCGACCCTTACATCTTGGATTTCCTCAACCTGCAAGACAAAACCTACCGAGAAAGCACGCTGGAGCAGAGCATTATCGACAATCTGCAACAGTTCCTGCTGGAACTGGGCAAGGGTTTCGCCTTCGTCGAACGCCAACAGCGCATCCGCTTCGACGATGAGGATTTCTACATCGACCTCGTGTTCTACAACTTCAAGCTCAAATGCTTTCTGCTGGTGGATTTGAAGTTGGGCAAACTCAAGCATCAGGATGTTGGCCAGATGGACACCTATGTGCGTCTGTATGATGAGCGCATTAAAAGCGCAGACGATAATCCCACCATTGGCCTGCTACTGTGCAGCGAAAAGAGTGAAGCCGTGGTGAAGTACTCTGTGCTGGCCGACCAACAACAATTATTCGCCGCCAAATACATGCCCTATCTGCCCAGTGAAGCAGAGCTTAAACGCGAACTGGAGCGCGAGCGAGAACGCATAATGCAGCAACTGGCGCAGCAACAGGAATTGAAGGAATGACCAAAAAACAAAAACTAGAACTCACCTGGATCGGCAAGGAGAAGCGCCCCAAGCTGGAGCCGCGCATCCTGCTGGAAGATGCGGAGAAGTCCTATCACGCCAAACAGCGGGTGACGGACAACGATATCTTCGATAACCGGCTGATCTTTGGCGATAACTTGCTGGCGCTGAAAGCGCTGGAGCAGGAATTCACCGGCAAGGTGAAGTGTGTGTTTATCGATCCGCCCTATAACACCGGCAGTGCCTTTACCCATTACGACGATGGCTTGGAGCATTCGATCTGGCTGGGGCTGATGCGGGATCGGCTGGAGATTATTCGGCGTTTGTTGTCGGATGATGGTTCGCTGTGGATCACGATTGATGACAATGAAGCGCATTATTTGAAGGTGTTGTGTGATGAGATTTTTGGGCGGGCGAACTTCCTGACCAATTTTGTTTGGCAAAAAAGTTATGGTGGCGGTTCAAAAGCACGTTGGTTTGTTGGCTTTCACGAACATATGCTCTGTTATGCAAAGGATATCTCACGACTGCCTGATATGTGGTTGCCGCCTGACCCCGAGGCAGCCAAGAAATACTACAAATTCACTGATGAAAAATTCGCGGAACGTGGGCCGTATCGCTTGCAGCCCTTAGCTACCACTAGCATGGATGAGCGCCCAAACCTTAGATACCCCATATGTTTCAGTGATGGGCGTGAAATTTGGCCAGAGAAACAGTGGCAATGGTCGCAAGAACGAGTCAAGCGCGCTTTAGAGAATAACGAACTCGTATTCACGACGAAGGGTGATAAGACGTCTGTGTCCTACAAGCAATATTTGCGCGACACATCCGGTGAAGAACGAGGCAGAAAACCTACTAGCATCATCAGCGGGCATTACACACAGCACGGAACGAACGAGAGCGTTGCGCTGTTCGGTCAAGAGAATAAATTTGCTTTCCCAAAGCCTGAAGGATTAATTCAGACGGTACTCGAATCTTGCACCAACCCCAACGACCTCGTCCTCGACTCCTTCGCCGGTTCCGGCACCACCGGCGCCGTCGCCCACAAGATGGGTCGCCGCTGGATCATGGTCGAACTGGGCGAGCACTGCCACACCCACATCATCCCGCGCCTGCAAAAAGTCATCGACGGCGAAGACCCAGGCGGCATCTCCAAAGCCGTGAACTGGCAAGGTGGCGGCGGTTTCCGTTACTACAGTCTTGCGCCATCGCTGATCATCAACGACCGCTGGGGCAACCCCGTCATCAACCCCGAATACAACCCCGCACAACTGGCCGAAGCCCTGTGCAAGCTGGAAGGTTTCAGCTATGCCCCGTCAGAAACGTGCTGGTGGCAGCATGGCCATTCCAGCGAGGCAGATTTTATTTTTGTGACTACGCAAAACCTCTCCGCCGAGCAATTGCAGGCACTCTCCGATGAAGTCGGCAGCACGCAAAGCCTGCTGGTGTGCTGTTCGGCCTTCCGTGGCGTGACGGCGGCGTAGGCAGCGGAACGCTGGCCGAATCTGACGCTGAAGAAAATTCCCAAGATGGTGCTGGCCCGCTGTGAATGGGGGCATGACGACTACAGCCTGAATGTGGCCAACTTGCCGATGGCGGCGCCTGAGCCGCAAGCACCCGCCGTGCCGCCTGCCTCGAAGAAAACAAAAAAAGCCCCACTCATGCCGGATCTGTTTGGTGATATCGAGGGTGAGGCATGAGCAAAACACCCGCCGCCATTCCCGCCGACTACGCCGCCTGGCTGGCCGGCATCAAAAACCGCGTACAGACCGCCCGCAGCCGGGCAGTGCTGGCTATGAATAAAGATCCCTACCTGTTCGATTTTCTGGGTTTGGGTGACGATGCCCACGAGCGCGAAATTGAAAACGCGCTGGTGCGGCATATCACCCGGTTTCTGCTGGAGTTGGGCAGCGGCTTTGCCTTTATGGGTCGCCAATACCGGCTGGAAGTGGACGGCAGCGAATTTTTTATTGATTTACTGTTCTACCACACGCGGCTCAAATGCTATGTGGTGGTGGAACTGAAGGCTACCGAATTCAAGCCTGAACACGCTTGGCAACTCAACTTTTACCTGACGGCCGTGGATAGGCAGGTCAAAGCGCCCGACGATAATCCAACCATTGGCCTGTTGCTATGTAAGACCAAGAGCCAGTTGATTGTCGAATATGCGCTATCCGGCATCGAAAAACCGATTGGCGTAGCGGAATACGAACTGGTGCGTGCGCTGCCAGAAACCTTGGCAAGCAACTTGCCGACGGTGGAGGAACTGGAAAGCGAGTTGGGGGCATTCAAGAATGGCGACGGGGAGGAGGCCTAATGGCCAAGAAGAAACAGGAAATCTCCATCGTCCGCTCCTCGGCAGCAGAATACTTGACCTTTGTGGCGGCCAGTGGCGCGGGCGGCGTAGAAGCGGTGTATGCCGATGAGAACGTCTGGCTGACGCAGAAAATGATGGCGACGCTTTACGATGTAGATGTGCGAACCATCAACTATCATCTAAAAAAAGTCTTTGCCGACAGCGAGTTGCAAGAAAGCGCAGTTATCCGAAATTTTCGGATAACTGCCGCCGATGGCAAAAACTACGACACCAAACACTACAACCTCGCGGCCATCATCGCCGTGGGTTACAAGGTCAATTCTGAGCGGGCGGTGCAGTTTCGCAAGTGGGCGACGGGCATCGTCGAAGAATTCGCCATCAAAGGTTGGACAATGGATGTGGAGCGCTTGAAGCAAGGCGGCTCTATCCTGACAGATCAATATTTCGAGGAGCAGCTTCAGCGCGTCCGCGAGATACGCCTTTCGGAGCGCAAGTTCTACCAGAAGATCACCGACATTTACGCCACTGCCATTGATTACGATGTAACAGCTCAGGCCACCAAACGGTTCTTCGCCACAGTGCAGAACAAGCTGCGTTGGGCCATTCATGGGCAGACGGCAGCCGAGGTGATCGTTGCGCGCGCCGATGCGGAAAGAGCCAACATGGGGCTGGCCACCTGGAAGGATGCACCACACGGGAAAATTCAGAAATTTGATGTGGTCGTTGCCAAGAATTACCTCACTGAAGATGAGCTGATGCAGCTATCGCGCTTGGTGAACGCCTATTTGGATATGGCCGAGCTCATGGCGCAGAACAAAATGCCCATGACCATGCAGGATTGGGAAGTGCGGCTGAATCGTTTTCTGGAAATGGTTGATCGCAACGTGTTGCAGGATGCGGGGAAAGTCACCGCCGAGATTGCTCGCGCCCACGCCGAGGCCGAGTTCGAGAAATACCGCATCGTGCAAGACCGCCTGTTTCAGAGTGATTTCGATCGCTTGCTGCTGGAACTAGAAAACAAAAATAACAAAAACAACGAGCTTGGAGACAAATGAGCGCCCGTGTACAAAACCACATCACCGGGCGTTTATCGCTGCGCCCGCCGCAGGCCGAATCACTGGCCAAACTGAAAACAGGCGCTGGATGAGGCGTCAGAGATGCTGGAGCACGATGGGCGTGACGTAGCCGCCATCCTGTCCACGCTGAAGGCGCAATTCCCTACGCTGGAAGACTTCGAGCGCGAGTTTCCCTCGCTGTGCTTCGCGCTGGCCACGGGTGTGGGCAAAACGCGGCTGATGGGGGCGTTCATTGCCTACCTGCATCTGGCGCACGGAATCAACAATTTCTTCGTACTCGCGCCCAACCTGACCATCTACAACAAGCTGATTGCTGATTTCACCCGCAACACGCCCAAGTACGTGTTCAAGGGCATCGCCGAGTTCGCGCAACAGCCGCCCTTGATCATCACCGGCGACAACTACGATCAGACCGGTGCAGCGGTGGACGATCAACCGCTGGGCTTTGCCCCCGATGTCCGTATCAACATCTTCAACATCTCCAAGATCAATTCCGAAGTGCGCGGTGGCAAGGAGCCGCGTATCAAACGTATGCGCGAGGTGCTGGGTGACAGCTACTTTAACCATCTGGCCAACCTGCCCGATCTGGTGCTGTTGATGGACGAATCGCACCGCTATCGGGCGCAAGCCGGAATGCGGGCCATCAACGAACTCAAACCTCTGTTTGGCCTGGAGGTGACGGCGACGCCTTTTGTGGAATCCAGTAAGGGGCCAATACCGTTCAAGAATGTAGTGATGGACTACCCACTCGCGCGCGCAATGGGCGATGGCTTCGTCAAGGAGCCAGCTGTGGTGACCCAGCGCAACTTTTCGGCTTCGGCACACACGCCGGAAGACGTGGAAAAGATCAAACTGGAAGACGGCGTGCGCTTGCACGAAACCACCAAGGTGGAACTGCTCACCTACGCCCGCGAAAACGGCGTTAAACCGGTTAAGCCCTTCATGCTGGTGATTGCACGCGATACCACACACGCAGCGAGTTTGCTGGCGCTGGTGGAATCGGAGGCCTTCTACGAGGGGCGTTATAAAGGCAAGGCCATTCAGGTTGATTCCAGCCAGACGGGGGCGAAGGAAGAGGAGATGATCACGCGCCTCCTCGCCGTGGAGAGCGTGGACGAGCCCACCGAGATCGTGATTCACGTCAACATGCTCAAAGAAGGCTGGGACGTAACCAACCTCTACACCATCGTGCCATTGCGCGCGGCCAACGCCCGAACCCTGATTGAGCAGAGCATCGGTCGCGGCCTGCGCCTGCCCTATGGCAAGCGCACCGGCGTAGCCGCAGTGGATCGGCTGAACATCGTCGCCCACGACAAGTTTCAGGAAATCATCAACGAGGCCAACCGGGGCGATTCGCCCATTCGCCTGCAACAACTCATCCTCGATGCACCATCTGCCGACGATAACAAAGTGAGCGTGCAGGTTGTCTCTCGCGTGGCAACACAGCTAGGGTTGGCAGATACCCCAACGGTCGATCCGGCCTCGGCAGCCGCTATTGGAGAAGGTGCATCAGCGCCTGCGTCAGCGCCGGCTTTCACCACTGAGACCGAAAAACAGGCGGCACGCGTGGTGATGAATGTTATCGCTCAATACGAGGCCAAGCGCGACCGAGTGCCGACCAGCCGTGCGCTGCTGAAACCCGAAGTGCAGAAGGACATTCTGGCGGAGGTGGCCGAGCGGTTGAAGCCGCTGCAAAGCGACTTGTTGGCGGGCGTGGATGAGGGTACGCCTGCATTGGATTCGTCTGCCATGTCTTTATCAGAAATTGTGGCGAAGACGACCGAAATCATAGTGCAGCAAACCATCGACATCCCACGTATTGCTGTGGTGCCCAAGGGTAAAGTCACCACCGGCTTCCACCCGTTTCAGCTGGATGTAAACGCGCTTCACCTCCAGCCCGGTGAGCGCGAAATCGTGATCCACAACCTGCACACCAACGCGCAAGACACGTTGGCTGCCGAAATCGGCCTGCGGGAGCAACGCCCTGAGGATTACATCGTCCACGCGCTAGTGGATTTCGACGACATCGACTATTTCACCCAAGCCGACCTGCTTTACGCGTTGGCCGGGCAAATGGTGGAACACCTGCACAGCTACCTTTCAGAAGACGAAGCGCTCAGCGTGTTGGGTCGCGATCGTCGCCTGATTGCCAAAGAAATTCACGCGCAGATGATGGCGCACTTTTTCGAAGACGCAACCGAGTTTGAAGTGCAGGTCAGTCGCGGTTTTACCGAGCTGAAAGCCTGCAATTACACCGCCACAGCAGGCCAAGCGCCACGCCACTACCGTGAAACCGTAGATGAAGTATCGCGCATTAAGGCGATGCTGTTCGGCGGTTTTACTAGGTGCCTGTACCCCTTGCAAAAGTTTGATTCAGATACCGAGCGGCGCTTTGCCATCATTCTGGAGCGTGATGCCAGCAAGTGGTTCAAGCCGGCCAAAGGTCAGTTTCAGATCTTCTACAAACTGGGCACCGAGCAGCCGGAATACATCCCCGACTTCGTGGCAGAAACCGATTCGACGATCTTCATGGTGGAAACCAAGGCGCGTGGCGATATCAATACGCAAGAGGTTCAGGCCAAAGCCGCCGCGGCCGTGCAGTGGTGCAAACATGCTTCCGATTACACGGAAAGCGTCGGCGGCAAGCCTTGGAAGTATCTGCTAGTGCCTCATGATGAAGTGAATGAATCACGGCGGCTTACCGATTTTCTGCGGTTCGAAGTGAAGGATTGATTTGAAAGGGGCGTTGATATGAGCCGTGCCCCGCTGCGTTTTCAGGTTTAACCCAAACGCCAAGCCCAACCCTAGCGTCGTAGGCCGCTGACACTTATAATGCCCAAGCCCCTGAAGCGGCATGTCTTGCGTGGTGCAGACCGCGAGCTTCAGGCTTGTTGAGCGAACCCCATGCTACGAATTTCTGAACTGCGTCTACCCATCGACCACCCGCCCGAAGAACTCCCCGCAGCTCTCGCAGCCCGCCTTGAAATCCCCGCAGAAGACCTCCTAGAAGTCAGCGTGTTCAAGCGCAGCCATGATGCGCGCCGCAAATCGACTCTGATGTGGAGCTACATCCTAGATGTTCGCCTCAAAGATGAGGCCGCTGTGCTTGCGCGTTATACAGCCGATCCGCACGTCAAGATAACGCCTGACATGCGCTATCAGTTTGTAATCGACGCACCGCCCAAGGTTGAGCACCGGCCCGTAGTCGTTGGCTTTGGGCCTTGCGGCTTGTTTGCTGCGCTGATTCTCGCGCAAATGGGGCTGCGCCCTTTGGTGCTAGAGCGCGGCAAAAAAGTCCGTGAGCGAACGCGCGATACGTGGGGGTTATGGCGCAAACGCGTATTAGACCCGGAGTCTAACGTCCAGTTTGGTGAAGGTGGTGCGGGAACGTTTTCCGACGGCAAACTCTATAGCCAGATCAAAGACTCAAAGTTTTATGGCCGCAAGGTTATGACCGAGTTTGTCGCGGCCGGTGCGCCTGAAGAAATCCTTTATGTAGGCCGCCCGCACATCGGCACCTTTCGCTTGGTCACAATGGTCGAAAACCTACGCGCCAGTATTGAGCGGTTGGGCGGAGAAATCCGTTTTCAACAGCGTGTGACGGATTTGCAAATCGAGCGGGGGTGTGTGCGCGGGTTGACTTTAGCGAGTGGTGAGCAGATCCGCGCAGATCATATCGCGCTTGCGCTGGGCCATAGCGCTCGCGACACCTTTGCGATGCTGCATGAACGTGGTGTGCAGATGGAAGCAAAACCATTTTCGATCGGCTTCCGTATTGAGCATCCGCAGTCGGTCATCGACAAGGCGCGCTTTGGCCGCTTTGCCGGTCATCCACAGTTGGGGGCGGCCGATTATAAGCTCGTCCACCATGCCGCGAATGGGCGCAGCGTCTACAGCTTTTGCATGTGCCCAGGCGGAACCGTCGTTGCCGCAACTTCTGAGCCCGAACGTGTGGTTACCAATGGAATGAGTCAGTATTCCCGTAACGAGCGCAATGCGAACGCAGGAATTGTAGTGGGCGTTACTCCACAAGATTATCCTGGCGGCCCATTAGCGGGAATTGCTTTCCAGCGCGAACTGGAATCACGCGCCTACGTGCTCGGCGGCAGCAACTACGATGCGCCCGGCCAGCGCGTAGAAGATTTTCTTGCGGGGCGAGCCTCTACACGCTTTGGAGAGGTGCAGCCTTCCTACCGCCCAGGCGTGCACCTTACGGATCTCGCTACGGCATTGCCAGAATATGCAATTACCGCCATTCGTGAGGCGCTGCCGGCATTTCATCGCCAGATTCACGGCTTCTCAATGCCCGACGCGTTGCTGACGGGTGTTGAAACTCGCACGTCCTCTCCCTTGCGGATTCCGCGTGGAGAGGATTGCCAGAGTTTGAACGTGCGGGGGTTGTACCCAGCGGGTGAAGGCGCTGGGTACGCGGGCGGGATCTTGTCGGCAGCGGTGGATGGCATCCGCGTAGCAGAAGCGATTGCGCTCGCACTGGTTCGTGCGCAAAAACCCTAGCTTAGTCGTTATCAACGCGGTTCGTGAGCACTTCACCGGTAGATGCGTCGATGTCAATTTCATGCTCTACACCTTGCGCATCACGCAGCTCTACTTGGTACACATAGCGGCCTTTTTCGAGATCAAGGTCGGCATCTTTCACCGTGGAGCCAGCGTGCAGGCCGGTGGCGATGCCATCCAGCACATCAAAAGATTTGATTGTGCCAGCAGCGCGCAGCTTTTCGATTTCTCCAGGTGTAACGTCGCTTGCAAGTGCAGCGGCGGGGATTGCTAAAAAGCCTGAAACCAGCAGTAGTTTTGAGAATGTGTTCATGGTGAATCTCCTTGATGAGGGCGGCGTTTAGGGGAGGCTGGGGAGCCGTGGCAACCCGCCTTTCGGTTCCCACGCTTAAAAGAATAATGGATGTGGATTAAATAAAACTTAAAAGAAAAACAGAAAGAGGCAAGCTGGGACGAGTTGGGACAAATTGGGGGGGGTGTGGCTTGATCGGCCGCCTCTCAAAGAAATTACAATAAGGATCAACTGTAATTGCAGCCGTGCATTTCTGTCGCTAGTCTTTGTGAACCACCCATCTATCTTCAGGAAAGTCCTTATGTTGCAGCCAGCGAAACCCCAGGAGCTTGCATGATCTGCGTGCCGTACACGGTTGACACATCCTTAATCCCAATGGCCGGCAAGGGCCTATTCCTAAGCAGGCCCGTCGCGGCTGGAAAGGTGCTGGTTGCACCGTCCAAAATTCAGGGCACCGTCACCTTGGGGGATCTGCTAGACGAGTCGAACGCACATCATCTTGATAGTTCGATTCGCTGGTTCGAAGAGCACTGCACGGTGTCGCCCGACTGGCCCGATGAGTGCTATGTAAATCACGCGTTCGAGGCAACCGGCTTGTGGCACCTGGGATTTATTTTCGCCGCACAGGACTTACCGCAAGGTGCAGAAATTACGGTTGATTATCGTCACCTGCTTGCGCCAGGTGTGGATATTGGTTTTCCAGATAGTCTGACTGGGCGGCGAATCGTAGGCTTTCGTTGGTCTGATAGCCTGCGATCCTCTACGGCCCAACTCCAGCGCTTGCTCGATCTTGTTGATGCCGCAGAGCAACTGAATGGGCAGGGCGCTCCTGCTTGGGCGGAACGCTTCGAGCGAGCAGAATCCTTGCAAACGCCCGCCTGAAACTAAAAACGCCGCGCTCAACGAGAATTGAACGCGGCGTTTAGGCTCGGCTAGTGCTGCTAGCGCTTAGTGGCTAAATCCCGATTGGCGGCGCGGTGGGCGGTTGCCATCACGGTTGCCTTCGGAAAAGTGACGACGCTGCTCGCCCGCACCGTGGCGACTAGGGCGATGTTGATTGTCCCCAAAGCGCTGGCCTTCATGACGGCGACCTTCTGTTGCGCGCTGGCCTTCGTGGCTGCGCTGGCCTTCGTTGCTGCGCTGGCCTTCATAGCTGCGCTGTCCTTCATGGTGACGGCCTTCCGTTGCACGCGGGCGCTCGCTAAAGCGTGGGCCTTCGCCAAAACGGCGGCCTTCAGCACGATCATCCCCACCACGGCTTCTGCCGTCTGAAGAATCACGTTGGCTGCGGTATCCACCGCTCTTCGGACGAGCATTGCCCGAACCGTTGCTTGCGCCGTAGCCTTTGCCGTATTTGCGCTTAGGCCCTTCCTTGCGTGGACGTTCTTCGCGGCGGGTAGGCTCCATGCCGGGAATTACGGTCACTTCAATCGGTTGGCCGGTAAAGCGCTCAATGTCGCGGATAATGCGGCGTTCTTTGAACTCAGCAAGCGTAACCGCAGTACCAGTACGACCTGCGCGGCCGGTGCGGCCAATGCGGTGTACATAGTCTTCCACTTGGCGCGGCGGATCGTAGTTGATGACATGGCTGATACCGACAACGTCGATGCCGCGCGCAGCAACATCGGTGGCTACCAAAATGCCGATTCGGCCTTGGCGCAGCTTGGTCAAAGTGCGGTTGCGAAGCTTCTGGTGCATGTCACCGTGTAGCGCTTCGACAGAAAAACCCTCGTCGCGTAGCGTGTTGGAAAGATCTTCCGCTGCACGCTTGGTGGCGGTGAACACCACCGCTTGATTGAGGCTTTCGTCGCGCAGCAGCGCGCCCAGCAGGCGGTTCTTGTGGGCAAGATCGTCCGCCATCATCAGCTTCTGCTCGATCTTGGCTTGTTGCTCCGGCTTCTTCTCGATTTCGATGCGCTGTGGATCGCGCGTCAGTTTTCTCGCCAGTGCGCCGACCACACCTTCCATCGTTGCCGAGAACAGCATGGTTTGGCGCTCTGGGTTGGTTTCGGCAACGATGGCTTCAATATCGTCGCTGAAGCCCATGTCTAGCATCCGGTCGGCTTCATCCAGTACCAGCGTCTCGATCTGGCTCAGGTCAACACGGCCGCGCTCAATATGGTCTAGCAAGCGTCCAGGCGTTGCGATCAGAATCTCAGGCTGGCGCCCCAAATCCTTCAGCTGCATAAAGTATGAGCTGCCGCCAACCAAGCAGGCGGTGTTTAAGCGCCGCACTTCGCGGCCATAGTTGCGTGCGGCCTTTTCAATTTGCAGGGCCAGTTCTCGCGTGGGCGTCAGCACCAGCATGCGAGCAGCGCCACTTTTGGGTTTGGGGTCATCAATCATGCGCTGCAGGCAAGGCAGCAGGAAGGCAGCTGTTTTGCCGCTGCCAGTGTGGGATGAGGCCAGTAAATCGCCACCTTGCAGTGCGGCGGGGATCGCCAACTGCTGAACAGGGGTAGCCTGCTCGTATCCAAGGGCTTGAAGGGTGGAGACGAGGCGAGTGTTTAAACCGAGATCGGAAAAGTTCATGTATATCCTGATAATGTGCGCATAATGCGCTTGAGTTACAGCATGTATGACGAATTCGTCCACATTGCGACCACCGCCGAGCAAAAGCGAGGCGAGTCGTACTGACAAAGGCGTCACAGGAACGCGAGAGGGATGCGGCGCATCGAACTACGCGAATTTTAATGCATCGGCGCCAACCGAAAGTTGCAGGCACAACGACTCAGGCAATCTCACTCGCTGTTTGCTGTATTTCACGCAGAACGAGTGGCCTGTCGGTGCAAAGCTCCGGTATTTCCTTGTAAACGCGGCGAGGGCATGCCAAAAAAGCGCTGACCACACCTCAAGGATGCTGCAGCGATAAGCTGTAATGCCAAAACAACCGCAATGGAGCGAGAGGTCGGGACGATGACGTTGTCAGAACAAGCCATCGAAAATGACACCAAAATGGTCAAGGGGATGGATGTATCAGACAAGCGGCGCACTATACAGGATCACTCCCCGTAAAACAAGCGCCAGCAAATTTGGGGAAACTGGCTTACGCTTAAAGCACCGGCGTTTGTGAACCCACCCCTTTTGTTTTTCACGAGAGAGTCTCGACAAAAGAGAAGCGGCGCGGGCCTACGAAAGATCGAGGGTGCAGTGAAAGAAAAAGCCGTGCAACTCCTAAAGCAGTTGGAAGAGGACATCAAAGCGAATCGGCTTGCCTTGCCTTCTCTGCCAGAAACCGCCATCAAGGTGCGTCAGCTCACGAGTGATGCGCAGTGTTCTTTCGTCGAATTAGAGCAAGAAATTGCGAAAGATGCAGGCATTACGGCACGTTTGATCAAGGTGGCGAACAGCTCTGCCTTGTTGCGATCCCGCAAAGTCACCACACTAAAGCAAGCCTTGTCGTGTTTGGGGATCAGCCTAATCCGCTCGTTAGTCACCCAGTTGGTCATTCTGCAAAGCTTGCAAACAGGTACAGATAAGGCGACATTGCGCGAATTTGTGGAAAACAGCATTGCGGTAAGTTCATTATGCCATAGCCTAGCCAGTGGCCACCGACACTTGGATGCGGAGCAGGCTGCGCTGGCCGGATTGTTACACGATGTGGGGCGTTTGCCGCTGCAAGAGTTTCTGGCCAAGCGAGTAGAGCTCACGGCGCGCGAGCGCGTAAAGTTGGAGCAGATGATGCACCCAGTGGTTGGCGCGCTGCTATTGAACGAATGGCGTATGCCTGAAGAGGTGATTGTCGTGGCAAGGTTTCACGAAAATATAATGCGTGAAACCCAGCAGCCGGGGCCTGATTATGTTGATATCACCATCGCCGCCAACCTGCTTCATTATGGCTTAGAGCATCCCCGTTATCAGCGATATAAAGATGAAGTGATCCCCGCGCTTTCCAAAAGCATGCAAGATGAGGATGCAGATCACGAGCGCGAAAAGGCGCAGAGTCGCGCAAGTTTATTTTCCGCAGGCTGATGGCTTTGGAAAAATTCAGGCCTCGCTCAAACCTAGCGGAGTTCCTAACGAGCGATATAACTGCTCAATTGCGCCGAGCGCGCTGCTTTGGCGGTGCTTTCTTGTGGCGTTTCGTTTGAGAGAGCCGCCACCGTAGCTCACCAATATGATATACAATCGGTTTCCTGTCGCGCTTAGAGTGCTCTCGGCCGTGGGTTGCACAGGCTACCGATCCAAGCGCAAACCAATCTAGATATAGACAATATCCACCCGCTCGCGCTGCGTGGCGGCACCAAGGAGACAAGGCATGGCTACAGACTGGGAATATCAGACCGCGAAGCAACAACTACAGGCAATCCAGAAAGGTGAAGTTTCCAGCCGTGATCTTCTGGAGCACTGCATTGCGCGCGTAGAGCGTTTGAACCCTGCCCTGAATGCCGTCGTCGCTACCGACTATGTGGCCGCCCGCCAACGCGCAGATGAGGCCGATGCTGCCCGCAACCGAGGAGAGAGCCTCGGCCCCTTGCACGGTCTGCCGATGACCATCAAAGATACTTGGGAAGTGCCCGGAATGCCTTGTACTGCAGGCGCTGGAATTTTCCGTGATTACCGCCCCAAAAAGCCTGCGGTAGCGGTAAATGCACTGGAAAGTGCCGGCGCCATCGTGTTCGGTAAAACCAACGTCCCGGTGTTTGCGTCTGACCTGCAGAGCTTCAATAAAATCTACGGCACCACCCGTAACCCGTGGGACGTGAAGCGTACTCCTGGCGGCTCCTCCGGTGGTGCCGCCGCCGCTTTAGCCGCCGGTTTTACCGCCCTTGAGCTTGGCAGTGATATTGGTGGTTCGATTCGCATCCCCGCACATTTTTGCGGCGTATACGGCCACAAACCCACACACGGCATCGTCTCATTGCGCGGCCATATTCCCGGCCCGCCCGGCACCATGGGCGAGGGCGATCTGGTCGTCGGTGGGCCGCTTGCCCGCAGCGCCGAAGATTTGCAGCTTGCAATGGACGTTATCGCAGGCGATGTGCCCCTTGTGCAGCCGGGCTGGAACCTCAAATTGCCAGCTGCCAAGCAGAAAAAACTCCAGGATTTCCGCGTGTTGCTCTGGGTTGACGATGCCGCCTGCCCGTTGGATACAAATCTCGTTGCCCAGTATGGAAAGCTTGAACGAGCCTTGCGCGAAAGCGGCGTAAGCGTCGACAAGTCGAACCCTCTGGGCATGGATTTAGATCAACTCTACCCAACCTATTTGAATCTGCTAGGCAGTGTGATGGGCGTGTCGCGCAAGAAATTCGAGCGCCGTCTGATGGGATTGGCTGCACCTTTGCTGCACCGTTTGGGTCAGCACCTCGATGCACCGCGCCACTTCGACCAGTTTCTTGCCGGTGCAGGCCAGAGCCACGCCGATTGGCTCCGGTTTGACGAGCGCAGAAATCGGCTCCGAGAAAAATTCAAACGCGTTTTCGAGCAGTACGATGTTATTCTGATGCCGCCAGCGCTCACTACCGCGATACCGCACAATCAGGAACGCGAGCTTCCGCTGCGAAAAATCGAAATAAATGGCGCGCGCCGCAATTACGCGGATTTATTGATGTGGATTTCACCGGCAACGCTGATGGGGCTTCCGGCCACCAGTGCTCCCGTTGGCATCACAGACAGCGGCCTGCCATGCAATATCCAAATCGTCGGAGCGCCTTATCAAGACAAAACCACGATCAAATTCGCGTCGTTGCTTGCCAAGGTCATCGGTGGATTCACTCCGCCTTCCTTATAAAAGAACCTGATTGCAAAAGCGCGCTACGAAACTGATTTCGTTTTGTGGCGTGCTTTGTTATTTGAACTAATTTCACATCATAAAAAAACCTATCTCCTTCCATGACTGACCAGATTGAAATCAATGAAGACGGCGTAGAACGCCTTGCCCTGAAAACCTATACAGAACGCGCTTATCTAGACTACTCCATGTACGTCATCCTGGATCGCGCGTTACCCCATATCGGCGATGGCCTCAAGCCCGTGCAGCGGCGCATCGTTTACGCGATGTCCGAATTGGGGTTAAAAAATAGCGCCAAACATAAAAAATCCGCGCGCACCGTAGGCGATGTATTAGGTAAATACCATCCTCACGGTGATTCCGCTTGCTATGAAGCAATGGTATTGATGGCGCAGCCCTTTTCCTACCGCTATACCTTAGTGGACGGGCAAGGCAACTGGGGCTCTCCTGACGACCCCAAATCCTTCGCCGCGATGCGCTACACAGAATCCAGGCTCTCGCCCTATGCAGAAGTACTTCTAAGCGAGTTGGGGCAGGGCACTGTAGATTGGCAGCCGAACTTCGACGGTACGCTTGAAGAACCTGTATTGCTCCCTGCACGCCTGCCCAACGTACTACTCAACGGCGCCACGGGAATTGCCGTTGGCATGGCCACCGACATTCCCCCTCACAACCTTGGCGAAGTGACCCGCGCCTGCATTCGCCTGCTGAAAGACCCAGGCTGCTCGTTAGACGACCTGTGCGAAGACGTACCGGGCCCTGATTTTCCAACCGAGGCGGAAATCATTACCCCGCGCCATGAACTGATTCGCATGTATGCTACTGGCCGTGGCTCTATTAAAATGCGTGCTGTTTATACCCGGGAAGGCAGCGACATCGTCATCACAGCCCTGCCGCATCAGGTGTCCGGTGCTCGCATTCTTGAGCAAATTGCCCAACAGATGAACGCCAAGAAACTGCCCATGGTGCAAGACTTGCGCGATGAGTCCGATCACGAAAACCCTACTCGGCTCGTGATTATCCCCCGCTCCAATCGCGTCGATGTAGAAGCCCTCATGGGCCATTTATTCGCGACCACCGATCTTGAGCGCAATTACCGCGTGAACATGAATATGATTGGCCTCGATGGTCGGCCTCGTGTTCGCGGCCTTTACGATATTCTCAGCGAATGGCTGGAATTTCGCATCACCACTGTGCGCCGACGTCTCCAGTGGCGACTCGATAAAGTACTGGAACGCTTGCACAAACTGGAAGGCTTGTTGATCGCCTTTCTGAATATTGATGAAGTGATACACATCATTCGCACCGAAGACGACCCCAAACCACGTCTGATGGAGCGCTTTGGAATCAGCGATATTCAGGCGGAAGCAATTTTAGAGCTCAAACTGCGCCATCTCGCCAAATTGGAAGAGATGAAAATTCGCGGCGAGCAAGCGGAACTTGAAAAAGAGCGCAAAGATCTCGAATCTGTCCTTGGTTCGGCGCAAAAACTTAAAAACAAAATCGTCAAAGAACTCGAAGCTGATATTGAGCGTTACGGTGATGCCCGCCGATCGCCACTCATCGAACGCGAAGAAGCGCGTGCGATGGACGAAACCGAACTGGTAGGTGCAGAACCCGTTACGGTGATTCTCTCGCAAAAAGGCTGGGTTCGCGCAGCCAAAGGCCACGACATTGACGCAGCCGGGCTCAGCTACAAAACCGGTGATGCACTATTGGGCATTGCGCAAGGAAAAAGCAACCAAACGGTTATCTTTATTGATTCCACCGGCCGCAGTTATACCCTGCCGGCGCATGGCTTACCGAGCGCACGTGGCCAAGGAGAACCTCTCATCGGCAAGCTGACGCCGCCCCCAGGCGCCAGTTTTGAAGCCTTATTGATGGGAGCTGATCACGACCGCTATTTGCTTGCCTCTGATGCGGGCTATGGTTTTGTGATGAAACTCTCGGATGCAGAAACCCGCAACAAGGCAGGCAAAGCGTTGTTGAGCGTTCCTGAAAATGCAAAAGTGTTAGCGCCCCGCAAGGTAAGCGATATTGATCGTGAATATGTTGCAGCAGTAGCAAACGATGGACGTTTGCTCGTTTTCCCTCTAAAAGAGCTGCCCGAACTTGCACGCGGAAAAGGCAACCAAATGATGGGGATCCCCTCCGCAAAAGCAAAAGCGCGTGAAGAATACTTGGTTGACGTATTACTAATGACAGAAGCTGACCAATTGCTGATATGCTCAGGAAAGCGCCAGCTTACAATGAAGTTTTCCGATTTGCAGCACTATTTGGGCGAGCGGGGCAGGCGCGGAAACAAGCTGCCACGCGGCTTCCAGAGTGTCGACCGGCTGGCCCTCAAGCCGAGATAATCCTGCGCCGAATTCAACCAATCAACGTACCGACAACAAAAAGGCCCTAATCTCATGAAAACTCGCGCCGCTGTCGCTTGGCAATCAGGCAAACCTTTGAGCATTGAAGAAGTTGATCTACAAGGCCCCCGTGCAGGCGAGGTCATGGTGAAACTCGTGGCCACGGGCGTGTGCCACACCGATGCCTTCACCCTCAGCGGCGCGGACCCAGAAGGCGTATTTCCCTGCATCATGGGCCACGAAGGCGCGGGAGTCGTGGTCGAAGTGGGCGCGGGCGTCACCAGTGTTGCGGTAGGCGACCACGTAATCCCGCTCTACACGCCAGAGTGCAGAAAGTGTAAGTTTTGCCTGTCCGGAAAAACCAACCTATGCCAAGCGATCCGCAGCACGCAAGGAAAAGGTCTGATGCCAGATGGCACCACGCGTTTTAGTCAGAACGGCAAGCCAATTTACCACTACATGGGAACCTCTACCTTTTCCGAATACACCGTACTGCCAGAAATCTCCGTCGCCAAAATTAATAAAGCCGCACCACTGGACAAGGTCTGTCTGCTCGGCTGCGGTATAACGACGGGTATCGGTGCCGTACTGAACACAGCAAAAGTAGAGCCGGGCGCAACCGTTGCCGTATTTGGCATGGGAGGCATCGGCCTTTCCGTGATTCAAGGCGCGGTGATCGCGAAAGCCAGCCGAATTATCGCGGTGGATATCAACGAAGAAAAATTCGAAATGGCACGCCTGCTAGGCGCAACCGACTGCATCAACCCGAAGAATTACAGTCAGCCGATTCAAGAAATGATTGTAGACCTGACCGATGGCGGCGTAGATTACTCGTTCGAGTGTATTGGTAATGTCCATGTGATGCGCTCCGCACTGGAATGCTGCCACAAAGGCTGGGGAGAGTCTGTCATCATTGGCGTAGCCGGTGCCGGTCAAGAGATCAGCACTCGCCCGTTCCAGCTCGTAACAGGTCGCGTATGGCGCGGAAGCGCGTTCGGTGGCGTAAAAGGCCGCACCCAGTTGCCCGATTATGTAGAGCGTTATATGCGCGGCGAGATCAAAATCGACGAATTTATTACTTATACAATGCCACTGGACCGTATCAACGAAGCCTTCGACCTTATGCACGACGGAAAAGCCATTCGCTCCGTCATTTTGTACTGACTTTTGTGCTGACTTTTGTACTGGTTGCTGCGCGGATTTTAGTGCTTACATGAGGTGATTCAGTGGAATTGATTGAGCAATCCCGAATTTTTGAAGGCCGCCAACTTCGCCTTCGCCATGCATCGTCAAGCTGCCATTGCGATATGACACTTGCGATATTTCTCCCGCCGCAGGCCGTTGATCAAAGCGTGCCCGTAGTTTGGTGGCTGTCGGGGCTTACCTGTAACGATCAGAATTTTACCACCAAGGCTGGCGCGCAGCGAATTGCCGCAGAGCTCGGCCTTGCCATCATTGCGCCGGACACCAGCCCTCGTGGAGCCGAGGTGCCCGATGCAGAAGATGGTGCTTGGGATTTTGGCCAAGGCGCAGGCTTTTATGTCAACGCCACCCAGGCCCCTTATGATCGCCATTATCAAATGGCCGATTATATCCAGCAGGAATTGCCATCGGCGATCCAGCAAGCGCTCCCTTCTTTACTGAAGGACTTTAAGCCACTGGACTTTTCCCGCCAAAGCATCAGTGGGCATTCCATGGGAGGGCATGGAGCGCTCACACTGGCAATCAAACACCCCGAACAATACCGTTCGGCTTCCGCGTTTGCACCGATTTGTGCACCGTCAGATTGTCCGTGGGGCCAAAAAGCGCTAGGTGCTTACATCGGTCAGGATCGCAATGCGTGGCGCAAATACGACGCGGTTGCCTTGCTGGAAGATCGCGGCTATTCAAAGCCCTTGCTCGTTGATCAAGGGATGGCAGACTCCTTTCTAGACGTGCAACTCATGCCCGACCGCCTAGAAAAAATCTGCCAAGAAAAGCGCATTCCGCTCACCCTCAATCGGCGCGCCGGCTACGATCACAGCTACTATTTTATTTCAACGTTCATTGAGTCGCATTTGCGCTTCCATGCAGAAGCGCTGGCACAGGTCTGAGAGGGAAGGGCGTGAAATTGCTTTTACTTATAATGGCTTGCGTGCGAGCATCGTTGCAAATTGCAAACGAACACCGCTGTGCATCGTGCCCAAATCCTCATTGTATTTAACGAACTCCCAGCCCTGATAAAAATCACGAAGCTGTCCCTCTTTGAGGGTAAATGGAAAATTGACAGGGCAGGGATAAGCGGCGGTATCCATTGCGCAAACAATCAGATTGTAGCCGCCCGGCAACGTGTGCTCCTGCATGTCGGCAATGATGGCATTCATGCGATCCGGGCGCAGAAACATCAAGGTAACCGTACAAGCAATAAAACCATAATCCCCCTGAATGCTCGCTTCGTTAATATCGTAAACCACCGGCGCGATATTGTTCAGGTTTTCCTGATCAATGATAGAGCGCAGCATATTCAGAGCGCCCGCGTTTGCGTCTACCGCCGTAACCTCAAATCCTTGCTGGCTTAAATACAGCGCATTGCGCCCGTTCGAACACCCCATATCGAGTACACTGCAGGGCGAAATCGTTTGGCAAGCCTCTACCACTTCGCTGTGCGCAGCGCTAAGACCATAGCGGCTGTTTAAGTCGGTCATGCTGAATCCTTATGCGTTTGAGATAGGTTTGAGATAAATAGCGCCGAGCTACGGCGATTGCGTATCCGCAGCGGCGGTAAAGTCACCCCCATTGTAAACCGAGAGCGACAAGAAGCGGGGAAATCAGTAGAACTGCGCGAGCCACGCCATCAATTGTTGCGGCGAAAGTGCTCCCGCTTGCCGCCCAATCTCTTTACCGTCACGAAATATCGCAAGCGTCGGAATAGATCGAATGTTAAACCGCGCAGCGGTCTGCTGCGCCTCGTCCACATTCACTTTGGCAAAGCGCAGCTTTGGTTCGAGTTGGGCAGCAGCAGCGGAAAATGTTGGCGCAAAAGCTCGGCAAGGCCCGCACCATCCCGCCCAAAAGTCCACTACCACAGGAATGTCGCTACCTTCAGCGTGCGCGGCGAAAGAAGTATCGTCCAGCTCGGCAGGATGCCCCGTAAATACCGTTTGCTTGCATACGCCGCAGCGCGGCTTATCCTTTAAGCGATCTGCGGGTACGCGGTTGCGGGCATGACAGTTTGGGCAAACAACGTGCAGTGCAGGCATGGCGAGATACTCAAAAGAAGACGTGATCATTCAATAGATAGGTCTATTCTGCATTTTTTCAAGTAGCGAGCGTGCAACGAAAGCCGCCCTAAGACGTGTGTGGCCGTGTAGAATACGCAGCAGAAACCCTACATTGAGGAACCGTTGTGCGCGAAATCATCCTGATCAACGTTTCTGGCCCAGACAAGCCAGGTATTACCGCCAGCGTCGTTGAGATATTGTCCCGTTACAACGGCAATATCCTTGATATTGGTCAGGCCGTCGTCCATGACACGCTTACCCTCGGTATGGTTGTCGATGTGCCGCCCAACTCTGAATCGTCACCGATGCTAAAAGACGTGCTGTTCTGTGGTCATGCGCTCGGCATGATGGTGCGCTTTTCCATCATTGAGAGCGACGAGTATGAGGAATGGGTAAAAACCCAGAGCCGCAACCTCTACATCATCACCCTGCTCGCGCGTAAGATTACTGCAGGCCAGATTGCCGCAATTACAGGTGCAATCGCCGAACATGGCCTCAATATCGACAACATGAACCGACTTTCCGGGCGTGCATCGCTGCATGATGAACGATCCGACCAAAAGGCTTGCGTAGAGTTCGCTGTGCGCGGTGAGCCCCACGATCTAGATCACCTGCGCAGCCGCTTGATGGAAATCTCAAGCCAATACGATGTAGACGTAGCGTTCCAGCGCGACAACGCCTTCCGGCGTAACCGTCGCCTCGTGGCGTTCGACATGGATTCCACGCTGATCGAAGCCGAAGTGATTGACGAACTCGCCAAAGCGGCCGGCGTCGGTGAACAGGTCGCAGCCATCACAGAGCGCGCCATGCGCGGCGAACTCGATTTTACCGAGAGCTTCAAACGCCGCGTCGCCCTGCTCAAAGGCTTGGACGTATCTGTATTGAGCCAAATTGCCGATCGTCTGCCGATTACCGAAGGTGCAGAACAGCTGATCCGCACCCTCAAAGTCCTAGGCTACAAAACGGCCATCCTCTCGGGTGGCTTCACTTACTTTGGTGAGATTCTCCGTAAACGCCTTGGCATAGATTATGTCTATGCAAACGAACTCGCGGTAGATAATGGCAAAGTCACAGGAGAAGTGGTCGGACAAGTTGTCGACGGCCAACGCAAAGCTGCATTGCTGCGCGAAATTGCCGCAAAAGAAGGGCTAGAACTGGAGCAAGTAATCGCCGTGGGCGACGGCGCAAATGATTTGCCGATGCTGGGTATTGCCGGCCTTGGGATTGCGTTCCGCGCAAAGCCACTCGTAAAGCGAACCGCCAAACAGTCAATTTCTACTTTGGGTCTCGATGGCATCTTGTACTTGCTAGGTGTAAGAGATCGCGACAGCGAGGAACTACTAAAGCGCAAAGTAGGCGAAGCAGACCAGTCTGGGCACTAGAGGAACCGCTGGTTTGGAGCGAGGTTGTCTTGCGCGAAAAAATGATCTTAAATTCACTGGCTGAACCAAAGGGTCAGGCGTATTTTTAGCTTGGGGCCACTGCATTGTGGTTGCGAACAATAACGACAAGACTCATGTCTTTACACCCCCCGTCTTGCAAGTGAGCAAAGAAATCTTGCGCGCATTTTCTTCACGCCTTTTTTACGCAATTGTGCTGCTGACAGGTGCATCCCCGCTTCAGGCCGAAGTCGTCTCTAGTGCAGAGCCATCGTTGATCGTTCCCAATCTCGCGCCCCCTGTAGATCGTATGCGCGAAGGTCAAACAGGTGATCTGCCAAGCTTGGATGGGTCGGATGAGAGTGGCGGCGAAACCGGCATTGACATTCTGGAACCCGATCCAGACGACGAGACCTATTTGCAAAAACAGTTCGACAACCTCGTTGAAACTCGCGAAAGTTGGTCGGAACGCCTCTGGCGCATGGGGCTTGGTATCGACCGCTATTTAGGTGGGCAGGATGGAATCGACGAAACCAACCAAAGCTACGCACGTCTTCGCCTTGCCGAAACTTGGTTGGAGGGCGATGGCCTCGTTAACGGCTCCGGCCTCAAATTCCGACTCGACCTGCCCACTACCCGTAAGCGTTATCACCTGATCTTCGAAAACGATACCGAAGATCAGAATACTCTGAATACCAATGCCAACATCAGCGGCGTAAGCGACGCGAACTTCCGGCGCGACCTGCGTAGAGATAACCTTTCTGCTGCAGTGCGCATCATGGCCGAAGATTTCAAAAACTGGCGCTCAAGCTTCGATGCAGGCATCCATGGCGGCATACCGCCCGATCCTTTTGTGCGCCACAACCTGCGCCGCCGTTGGGAATTTGATAACGATTGGAATTTAGCAGTGCGTCAGCAGATCGGCTACTTTCACTCCAAAGGCTATTTTTGGGACTTGATTGGGCGATTTGAAAAGTTCTACCGCCCCGATCTCGCCAATCGCTGGGGCACCGAGCTGAAGTGGGAGCAAGATGAAGATGTGCTAGATGCGGGCACGGCCTATTCGGTCACTAAATATCTAGATGAGCGCAGTCTGCTCGACTTCACGCTGGGCGTGAACGGCCATAGTTTCCGCCACCAGTACGTCGACTTGGGTTATTTTGCCGTCACCCATCGCAGCCTGTTATACAAAGACTGGTTAAGCCTCGATTTGGTACCTGAAATACGCTTCCCGCGCGAACGCAACTTCGACCTCACGCTCGCGTTTACCCTAAGGCTCGAAGTGCTTTTCTTTAAAGAAAGCCCCTCCAAGCTCAAGGGAAACTCATTCAGACCTCGCGAAGACTTGCACGAGAAGCAGCAAGGAACGCAATTGCAGAATCACTGAAGCAGCCTTTCACCGTGAGGGCAGGGCGAGGGCAGGTTTAGAAGCCGGAGTGGCGAAGAAGGTTAGAAAGTTTAGGATTTGGTTTTTTGGCTGCGCGATACAAAAGTGCCACCTTCCCAACCAGTTGCACCGATGTTGCTCCGCTCGTGGCGCACAGATCGGCGAGCATTTGCTGGCGATCTTCTGGAATTGCAAGATTGATTTTGACCTTGATTAGCTCATGGTCTTCCAATGCGCGTTCCAGCTCCACCAGATGCGTTTCGCCAACCCCGTTATCGCCAATGGTCAATACAGGTTTCAGTTGGTGCCCGATCCTGCGAAAATGCTTTTTTTGTTCCTGATCAAAACGCATGGTAAAACTGGTGCCTCGGAAAAGTCTTTATCAATGATCAATGGGGCGCAGAAGGGTGTCTTCAGCGCGAGCATATTGTAGCGAGCTTAGGCACAATGGCTATCAAAATTTACCGTAGACCTTGAGTAGTCCTGATGTCACGATCAAAAAGTAGCAGCCGTTGGCTGCGCGAACATTTCGACGACCCCTATGTAAAAAAAGCGCAGCAAGACGGGTATCGCTCCCGCGCCGCTTATAAGTTGCTGGAAATTCAGGAAAAAGACCGAATACTAAAGCAGGGAATGACCGTTTTGGATTTGGGCGCTGCTCCAGGTGGCTGGAGCCAAGTTGCGGCTCGCTATGTAGGGGATGCTGGGCATGTGATTGCTTCGGATCGCTTAGAAATGGATCCACTATACGGCGTAGATTTTCTACAAGGGGATTTTTGCGAGGAAGAAGTGTTTGCAAAACTGCTGCAAATGACAGGAAATCGTGGAATCGACCTTGTAATTTCCGACATGGCCCCAAATATGAGTGGAAACCGTGCCGTCGACCAACCACGTGCGATGTACTTGGTTGAGCTTGCGCTAGATATGGCAACACGGGTACTAAAACCGGGTGGAAGCCTTCTGGTGAAAGTGTTTCAGGGAGAAGGCTTTGACTCGCTGCGAAAAGACATGCACACCCATTTTCGCCAGCTCCAGACCCGCAAACCTGATGCGTCCCGTTCGCGGTCCGCTGAAACGTATTGGTTAGCAAAGGATTACATGGGTTAGGCACGTCTCTGGTAGCGGCAGCAGCCGGTTCTATAGTAAGGTTATCCGTGGATAGTAGGATGTGCAGCGTGAAAGGGTTCCGTTGCACGCGTAATCAAAGAGGGCGTCCCCTTGAATGACATGGCAAAAAATCTGGTCTTGTGGATTATCATTGCGGTAGTTCTGTTAATGGTGTTCACCAATTTCAGCACTCACACAGCACCGAATAACGTCAGTTACACTCAATTCGTGCACGACGTGGACGCGCATAACGTTCGGCGCGTTACCATGCAAGGGCAGACCGTGATCGGTGAGCGCACCTCCGGTGAAACCTTCCGCACAGTTCTTCCTGCAGTCGCTGACTTCGACCTGATTCCGCGCCTTTTGCAAGGTGGAGTCAACGTAGACGTGCGCGAGCCAGAGAAGCAGAGCATTTGGGCGCAGCTATTAATGGCGACGCTTCCAATTCTGTTGATTGTCGCAGTATTCATGTTCTTCATGCGCCAAATGCAAGGGGGCGGCGGCGGACGCGGCGGCCCAATGACCTTCGGCAAGAGTCGCGCGCGCTTGTTGAGTGAGGATCAAATCAAGACGACGTTCGCTGACGTTGCCGGTTGCGATGAAGCCAAAGAGGAAGTCAAAGAAATCGTAGAATTCCTGCGTGATCCCAGCAAGTTTCAGCGCTTGGGTGGCAAGATCCCGCGTGGTGTCCTGATGGTTGGCTCCCCCGGCACAGGTAAAACCTTGCTCGCCAAAGCCATTGCTGGCGAAGCCAAAGTCCCGTTTTTCCACATTTCAGGCTCCGATTTTGTGGAAATGTTTGTCGGCGTCGGTGCATCTCGCGTACGTGACATGTTCGAACAGGCCAAAAAACAATCCCCTTGCATCGTCTTCATTGATGAAATTGACGCGGTAGGTCGTTCCCGCGGGGCTGGTTTGGGTGGCGGTCATGACGAGCGTGAGCAAACCCTCAACCAGTTGCTTGTAGAAATGGACGGCTTTGAGCCCAATGACGGCATCATCGTGATCGCTGCCACCAACCGCCCAGACGTACTGGATACTGCGCTCTTGCGTCCGGGTCGGTTTGATCGTCAGGTCGTTGTACCACCCCCTGATATTCGTGGCCGCGAGCAAATTCTAAGAGTCCATATGCGCAAGGTTCCGCTGGCGGACGACGTTGATCCAAGCTTGATCGCGCGTGGAACTCCAGGATTTTCCGGTGCAGATCTTGCCAACCTTGTGAACGAAGCTGCGCTGTTCGCTGCGCGCGCCAACAAGCGGTTTGTCGCGATGGCCGAGTTTGAGCTTGCCAAAGACAAGATCTTGATGGGAGCCGAACGCAAAAGCATGGTCATGTCGGAAAAAGAAAAGCGCAACACCGCGTATCACGAAGCTGGGCACGCAATTGTTGGGCGGCTCGTACCAGAACATGACCCAGTATACAAAGTTAGCGTAATCCCTCGTGGTCGTGCCTTAGGTGTCACGATGTTTTTGCCGGAAGTAGATCGTCACAGCTACAGCAAGCGCTCTCTTGAAAGCATGATTTGCAGCCTGTTTGGTGGCCGTATCGCTGAAGGGCTGATTCTTGGCTTTGAAGGCGTAACCACTGGCGCATCGAACGACATTCAGCGCGCTACGCAGCTTGCTCGCAACATGGTTACCAAATGGGGGCTGTCCGAGAAAATGGGGCCTCTGATGTACGAGGAGGAAGAGGGGGAGGTGTTCCTTGGCAAGCAGTACACCAAGAGCAACGTTCTTTCTCCAGATACCGCCAAATTGATCGACGACGAGGTCAAAAGTATCATTGACAGCTGCTATCAGCGCGCCGAGCAGATGCTCAAAGACAACATGGATAAGCTACACCTCATGGCGGATGCGCTCATGCTCTATGAGACCATTGATTCCAGCCAGATCAGCGAAATCATGGAGGGCAAAAAGCCAAGCCCGCCCAAAGACTGGGATACTCCAAAAGGTGGAGCCGGTGGTAATAGCGGAGAGCCGGAAGAAGGCGAGAGAACGTCTGCAAAAGAAGATGGTGGCGATGGCGTAATTGGTGGCCCTGCCGGATCACACTAATGCAGTTTTCTCGGAAAATCTCCGTTTCTTAGGCGTAGCCGTTCTCGCTAGGAAACTGATCGCCTAGCGCTCAAAGCCGGAACCGCAAGCAATTGCAGTTCCGGCTCGCTGCATTTTGGTTCCTTGTAAAACCACAGAGTTCCTTGGATGAATCACGATTCAAAAAGCCTTCGCTGTGGCAAGCGGGTGTTAGGGCTTTCTCGCCCGCAAGTGATGGGCATTCTCAACGTAACCCCTGATTCTTTTTCCGATGGTGGCCACCATTTCCGTTGGCAAGACGCTCTTGACCACGCTGATGCGATGGTTCAACAAGGCGCAGCGATTATTGATATCGGCGGTGAATCAACCCGCCCTGGAGCAGCAACGGTTAGCAGTCAACAAGAACTGGATCGCGTCCTTCCCGTGCTGGAAGCGATTACGGCCCGCTTTGATACCGTTTGTTCCGTAGACACCAGCAATCCGGTATTGATGTGCGAGGCGGTTAGGCTGGGTGCGGGTATGCTCAATGACATTCGAGCCTTTCAGCGGCCCGATGCCGAAGCTGCGGCCCTAGATGCCGCGCAACGGCATGGTGTCGCGCTTTGCATCATGCATATGCAGGGCGAACCTGCCAATATGCAAACCGCGCCTCATTATCAAAACGTCGTGCAAGAAGTACGCGCTTTTCTGATTTCAAGGGCAAGCCGCTTTGAACAACTTGGCGTGCCGGCAACGCAGCTAGTGTTAGATCCGGGTTTTGGCTTTGGCAAAGATCTGGCACATAATTACGCTTTGCTACGTGAGCTTGTACAGCTTACGCAGCAGCGTTTTGCGGTGCTTGCTGGGCTCTCTCGGAAGTCCATGATCGGAGCCGTAGTAAACCGCCCTATTGATCAACGCCTGTCGGGTAGCCTTGCGGCTGCTGTGCTGGCGGCGGAGCGGGGAGTAAGCATTTTAAGAGTTCATGACGTGGCTGCGACAGTGGACGCGCTAAAAGTGCTGGATTACGTTTTGCGACCAGCCCAGTGACACTTTTTTATTTTCAGCAATTAAGGGATACGAGCGATGTCCAAACGTTATTTTGGCACTGACGGAATTCGTGGCGCGGTAGGCCAGTTTCCTATTACACCAGACTTTATGCTTAAACTGGGTTGGGCTGCGGGCAAAGTATTTACTGGCCAGCATACGCGCCCCAAAATTTTGATCGGCAAGGATACCCGCGTCAGTGGCTATATGTTTGAATCTACGCTAGAGGCGGGGCTTTCCGCAGCCGGTGTCGATGTTGTGTTGCTAGGCCCCATGCCTACGCCAGGGATCGCCTACCTCACACGTACCTTTCGGGCGGCGGCTGGCATCGTAATTTCCGCCTCACACAATCCACACCAAGACAACGGCATCAAGTTTTTTTCCAGTGAAGGCAAAAAGCTTGATGACAATATCGAGCATGCAATCGAACGCATGCTTGATGCAGAAATGACCGTAGTCGCCTCAGAGGAAATCGGTAAAACGCGCAAACTCGAAGACGCTCGCGGTCGTTACATCGAGTTCTGCAAAAGCACCATGCCGCGCGAACTCACCTTGAAAGGCTTGAAGATCGTGCTCGATTGCGCCAACGGTGCAACCTACCATGTGGCCCCCTCCGTGTTTGAAGAACTTGGCGCTGAGATAGTTACGCTTGGAGTAAAGCCCAACGGTCTGAATATCAACGAAAAATGTGGGTCAACCTCACCCAAAACCTTGCAGCAGGCAGTCTTAGAACATAAGGCGGATCTTGGAATTGCCTTTGATGGAGATGGCGATCGCGTCGTTATGGTCGATCATGATGGTGAAGTCGTAGATGGTGACGAGCTCCTCTATATCATTACGTACGGTAGAAGTGTGAGGGGTGAGCTTGGTGGTGGGGTTGTCGGCACTCTGATGAGCAATTTCGGCCTAGAGAAAGCCTTAGTCAGATTGGATGTGCCATTTGTTCGGGCAAAAGTCGGGGATCGCTACGTGATGGAGCAGTTGAGCCAACGCAATTGGCTGCTTGGCGGCGAATCTTCAGGTCACCTTGTTTGCTTGGATAAAACCACAACGGGCGATGGAATTATTTCTGCACTGCAGGTTCTAGCGGTTGTAATCGGCACCGGAAAACCACTTGCTTTACTGAAGCGCGGTATGACTAAAATGCCACAAACCATGATCAATGTACGCTTGCCCGAAAAGCGTGATATAGCGAATGAACCGAGCGTTTGTGCGGCGGTGGCAGATGTAGAAAAACGCTTGGGCAGTCGTGGCCGTGTATTGTTGCGTCCATCCGGTACAGAACCCGTGATTCGCGTGATGGTCGAAGGGGAGGACGCTGTTGAGGTGCAGCAATTCGCGCAGCAGATTTCTGACACGGTTCGTAGCGTGGTTGCTGTAGGGTAGCGTCGCTGCGTGTGGTAGAGGCTTGCTGCCAAGTCGTTTGAGAGAGTAGATTTCCGGCTTACGCAAAACATACGTGTGAGTCTGTTCATTGTGTGGACTACTTCTGGGGATTTGCTTGTTTGTTGAGGCCGTTCTCGGCTAACATTCGTGCCTTCTTTTCGAGGAGGATGGGCATTGGTACGCGTTTCCCAGCAAAAACACCCAGAGCCGCGGCCGTTGGTGGTCGGTAACTGGAAAATGAACGGCACGCCCGTAACGGTGAGTGCTCTGCTCAGCGCACTGCAAAGGCACGCACTGAGCGGCGAACTGACTGCGCGAGCCGATGTAGCAGTCTGCCCTGCCAGCATCTTCATCCCCCAAGCGCTCACCGTGCTTGCAGGAACAGCCGTCACAATAGGTGCTCAGAACGCTGCCGCCCATGAATCTGGCGCCTATACCGGCGAAGTCTCGGCAGGGATGCTTGCAGCTTTCGGTGTGAGGTATGTGATTCTTGGCCACTCGGAGCGGCGTGCTCTTTTTGGTGATCAAGATGACGTTGTCGCAAAAAAGGTGCGGCAGGCGCTGAATGCGGGGTTGGTACCCATTGTTTGTGTCGGAGAAACCCTAGCAGAGCGCGAGAGCGGCGCGACCTTTGATGTTGTGCGGCGCCAGCTGAAGGCCGTAATCGAAGAGGTCGGAATGGATGCTCTTTCGCGCTGCGTGCTGGCTTACGAGCCGGTTTGGGCGATCGGTACGGGAGTGACTGCTACACCTGCACAAGCACAAGAAGTTCACGCGTTTTTGCGCCAAATGCTCGCGGCGTCATCGCGTGAGGTTGCAGGGCAGATTCAAATTCTTTATGGCGGCAGCGTAAAGGCGAGCAACGCAGCGGAGCTTTTTGCGTGTGAAGATATCGATGGTGGATTGATTGGTGGTGCGTCCTTGGACTCAGAAGAGTTTTTGGCGATTTGCCAAGCGGCTAAATAAATACTGGGAATACCTGAAATGTTAGAAACAGCAGTTTTGATTCTGTTAATCGTTGTTGCGCTGATCATCAACGGATTGATCCTGATCCAACAGGGGAAGGGCGCTGACATGGGGGCGTCGTTTGGCTCGGGCGCATCCAATACTGTCTTTGGCAGTGCAGGTTCCGGAAATTTTCTCACCCACTCGACAGCAGTTCTGGCGGCGGTTTTCTTTGTGTGCTGTCTCGCGCTAGGCTGGTTTGCGCACAATCATTCCGCGAGCCGTGGCAGCGTGGATTTCAGCGCTCCCGCAACGGAATCGAAGCCCGCTCCCATAGAAACAGATGTTCCTCGTGTAAAAAACGATGATGCATCCACAGAAGTGCCAGCGACTTCTGCTGCGACTACTGCCGCACCTTCGAGCGTTGCTGAACCGTCACAGGCAGCGGAGGTTCCTGCGGAAGCCACGCCAAACGCTTCTGTGCCGGCAGAAAGCGCGGTCCCGCCGAATGCTGACGCAGCGCCAGAGAGCAGCAAGGTTGCTCAGTAATATTTCTGTTGTTTTCTGATATGAAAAAAGTTTGCATAAGTGCTGGTAATTGCTTGGTTGAGTCGGTACTATGTGCGCCTTCTTTGCCGAAGTGGTGAAATTGGTAGACACGCTACTTTGAGGGGGTAGTGACCTTTGGGTCGTGCCGGTTCGAGTCCGGCCTTCGGCACCAAGCTTTCCTTAGGCCGGATTGTTTGGTAACTAAGACAGAGTTTGTTGATAAAGGGCTTGACAAAGTGCTTCTAAATCAATAAATTATGCATCGAGTTGATGCGGGGTGGAGCAGCCTGGTAGCTCGTCGGGCTCATAACCCGAAGGTCGTTGGTTCAAATCCAGCCCCCGCTACCACATTAAAAAAGCCCCTTTTAAGGGGCTTTTTGTTAGCTGTAAAAAGTGTGCTGCGCGACATTGGGGCCGTTAATGGTCGATGGCGAGCAAGACGCGAGCTGTGCGGAGGTGTAGTGCGCTGCGTTGCGTGCAAACCATTTGCACGGACTAGGATGGGCTTTATGCCCATTTTTTGTTTCTATCGGTTGGCCGTGCGCGCCTTGGTTTTTGTGCGCTGCTTTTTTGGATGCCGATAGCTTTAGTGTGCAAATGGCTTTAGTGTGAAAGCTTTGGTGTGAAAAATGGTGGTTTCTAGCAAGCTGGAAAATCTGAAGGTAATGCTAACGCCTGCGGTGCAGGCGGCGGGAATGGAATTGTGGGGGCTTGAATTTTTTCCGCAGGGAAAGCATTCCGTTCTACGTCTGTTTATAGATTCTGAAAATGGTGTAACCATTGACGACTGCGAGCGCGTGAGCCATCAAGTCAGCGCGGTTCTAGATGTTGAGGATCCCGTTTCTGGGGAGTACCACCTCGAGGTTTCTTCTCCTGGTATGGATAGGCCGCTGTTTGGCGCTGAACAGCTGGGAAGGTACATTCATTGCGAGATCAAAGTGCGCCTAAAGATGGCCGTGGATGGTAAGCGCAATTTTGTAGGCAAATTATTGGCGGTATCCGAAGATCGTTGCAGTTTCGAGGTGGATGGCGCGCCGCTGGTGGTTGCTACTTCCCAAATTGACAAAGCGAACCTCGTTCCAAATTTTGAATAATTCTGACTCGCGTGACACGCTGCGCGGGTTGAGACATGAGGCATTGAAATGAGCAAAGAAATCTTGCTGGTGGTAGAGACCGTCTCCAACGAAAAAGGCGTTCCGCGTGACGTGATTTTTGAGGCTGTAGAAACTGCACTTGCCACAGCAACAAAAAAGCGATTCCCTAACGAAGACGCAGATGTCCGTGTTAGTATCAACCGCACTACCGGTGCCTACGACACGTGGCGCCGCTGGACCGTTGTCCTAGATGAGGACTTTGAGTTTCCTGGCCGGCACATGACGCTGGATGAGGCGCATGATCACGACACGAAGTATAAGATTGGTGATATCTACGAAGAAAAGATACCGTCTATCGATTTTGGACGGATTGCAGCGCAAACTGCCAAGCAAGTAATTGTTCAGAAGGTGCGTGAAGCCGAGCGCGCACAGATTGCGGATGCGTTCAGTGATAAGATTGGCCACCTTGTGAATGGTGTTGTTAAAAAAGTTACGCGCGATAACGTAATTCTTGATCTTGGCGGCAACGCAGAAGCTTTGCTACCTAGAGAAGACTTGATCGGCCGCGAGACGCTGCGGGTGAACGACCGTGTCAGAGGCGTTCTTTTTAGCATCAACAAAGAAAACCGTGGCGCGCAGTTGTATGTAAGCCGCGCGCGGCCAGAAATGTTGATTGAGCTTTTCAAGATCGAAGTGCCAGAGATTGGCGAAGATATTATCGAAATTAAGGCGGCCGCACGTGACCCAGGCTCGCGTGCCAAAATTGCGGTTAAAACGAACGACCAGCGCATTGACCCCGTAGGAGCGTGCGTGGGAATGCGCGGTTCGCGCGTGCAGGCAGTATCCAATGAACTCGGCGGTGAGCGCATCGACATTGTGTTGTGGGACGATAACCCCGCACAGTTTGTGATCAATGCAATGTCTCCCGCTGAAGTGGTGTCGATTGTGGTGGATGAAGAAAGCCACTCGATGGATATTGCTGTAGAAGAAGAACAGTTAGCGCTTGCGATTGGCCGTGGCGGTCAAAATATCCGTTTGGCGAGTGAGCTCTCCGGGTGGGAGTTAAATGTCATGACCGTTAAGGACGCCGAAGCGAAGCAGCGTCAGGAGTCTGAGAGCTACCTGAAAGTGTTTATGGATGAGCTTGGCGTTGATGAAGAGCTTGCACAGGTGCTGGTAGACGAGGGCTTTGCGAGCGTAGAAGAAGTCGCTTATGTTCCGAAGGAAGAGATGCTGTCCATTGAAGGCTTTGACGAAGATTTGGTAGATGAATTACGCAGTCGTGCCAAGAACGCACTGCTAACGCGCGCGTTAGTGGACGAAGAACAAAACCAAGGCGGCAGCCCAGCAGATGACCTTCTTAGTATGGAAGGGATGGATAAAGAGCTTGCCCTCGCGCTTGCCAAGAAGGGAATTTGCACGATGGAAGATTTGGCGGAACAGGCCGTAGACGATCTTCTGGATATCGAAAACTTGGACGCAGAGAAAGCAGCAGCTTTGATCATGACCGCTCGTGCGCCGTGGTTTCAATGAGCGGCTTTAACCAGCGAGCGGCTTGGATTAGTGAGCGGCTTTAATTAGCGAGCAGCTTTAATTAGCGATAGGAACAAAGGACAGCAAAAGCGAATTCAACATCAGCGAAACTGGTCACACAGAGTAGAAGGCAAATTTAATCATAGTGAGCGAACACAACCCCAAACATGATAAGTGTTTCGCTCCTTTAAACTATTGAGCAGGACAGTTCCAGTCTAGACGGCCACAACGGAGCACGATTACGCGGTATAGAGTGATACGGAAGACGTATGCCTCGGATCCCGAATAGCTCTCTAGGTGCTGATATGGAACCGCTCATCAGAACATTGCAATAGACGAAGGCGTCGACATGATGAACGCCTGTCGGGAGTGAGAGTCGCATATGCCAGACGTTACCGTAGCACAACTTGCTGAAGTTGTAGGAATTCCAGTGGAAACCCTGCTGCAGCAGATGAAAGACGCTGGGCTTTCCCATAATAAAGTCGATCAGGCGGTGAGTGATGTTGAAAAGCAGCAATTGCTAACGCATCTAAAGCGCGCGCATGGCGAGAGCGGTTCAGAACCGCAAAAAATAACTCTAAAGCGCAAGAGTGTTAGCCAGCTTAAGGTTGCGAACTCTCAAGGCAAAAATAAGACCGTGAGCGTAGAAGTGCGAAAAAAACGCACCTATGTGAAAAGAAGTTTGGCAGACGGCGATCTGTCTGCGCAGGAGCTTGCGGCTCAGCAAGAAGAATTGCTGGCGGCGGAAGACGTAGTGGAAGCAGAAGAGTTGGAAGCGCAGGCGGTTGTCCAGCTCGAACAGGAGCGGGCTGCAGAAGAGCAGGCACGCAAAGAGGAAGAGGAGCGCAGGCTAGCAGTTGCGAAGGCCCAAGCTCTAGAAACCTCCGCACCTGCAGAAGCGCCCAAGCCCTCGAAAGGACAAAAACCGAAGCCAGCCGAAGCAGGCCCAGTAGAGCAGAAACGCAAAGAAAAGAGCGCTGAAGAAGATCGTCGCAGCGCAGAAGAGCAGAAAAAGCGTGAAGAGAATCGCCGCAAAGCGGAGGAAGAACTGAAGCGCAAGACGATGGAAGATGCGAAGCGTATCGCCGAGCAGCTTGAAAGCCGACGCAGCGATTCCCCCAGCGCAGAGGAGCTTTTGGATTCTAGCGATCTGATTGTTCGTCGCGCGTACGAAGACAGCTTCGACGAGGAAGAGAAACAATCGCGCCGTCGTCGTGGCAGTAATCGCAAAAAATCGAGTAAATCCCAACCCGAACGCAAACTTGTTCAACGCGAACTGGTTTCCAGCATGTCAGGCGAGCACGGTTTTCAGGTGCCCACCGGCCCTGTAGTGCGCGAAGTGGGCATCCCAGAAACGATTACCGTGGGCGACCTCGCTCAAGGGATGTCGATGAAGGGCGCCGAGGTTGTGAAAGCCCTGTTTAAGATGGGCATTATGGCGACCATTAACCAAGTGCTCGATCAGGAAACCGCAATTCTTGTCGTCGAAGAACTTGGCCATAAACCGAAAACAATCAAGCATGACGCAATTGAAGACTCTTTGGTTGCATCTGTTGCGCAAGAAGCTAGCGGCGATCTCGCTCCGCGTGCACCGGTGGTCACCATTATGGGCCACGTCGATCACGGTAAAACGTCCCTTTTGGACTATCTGCGTCGCACCCGCGTCGCGGCAGGGGAAGCTGGTGGTATTACCCAGCACATTGGTGCGTATCACGTAACCACGCCTCGCGGCACGGTTACGTTTCTTGACACGCCTGGGCACGCAGCGTTCACTGCAATGCGTGCACGTGGTGCGAAAGCCACCGATATTGTCGTATTGGTTGTGGCAGCGGACGATGGCGTAATGCCGCAAACCGCAGAGGCGATTGATCATGCGCGCGCTGCAGGCGTACCGATCGTCGTTGCGATCACTAAGATGGACAAACAGGACGTCAATCCGCTCCGCATAAAGAGCGAGTTGTCCGTAAAAGGGCTTTACGCTGAAGAAGATGGTGGCGACGTCCAGTTTGTGAAAGTCTCTGCACGTACTGGCTTGGGAATTGACGATTTACTAGAAAGCATTTTGATCCAAGCCGAGTTGCTTGAGCTGAAAGCTGCGCCGACCGGCCCAGCACGCGGTGTTGTCATTGAGAGCAGCGTAGATCGCGGACGTGGCGTTATGGCCAACGTACTGGTTCAGTCCGGAGAGTTGCGCCGTGGCGATATGTTGCTGGCGGGCGAGCACTATGGGCGCGTTCGTGCGCTGATTGATGAAAGCGGCCGAACCATCGAGTCTGCTGGCCCCTCGATCCCTGTTGCGGTGCTTGGTCTTGCGGGCGCGCCGGATGCAGGTGAGGAATTCTTGGTCGTGCCAGACGAGCGCAAGGCGCGTGAAGTTGCCGATTTCCGACACAAACGCGTGCGCGAATCGCGCTTGGCGAGACAACAGGCTTCCAAACTGGAAAATCTGTTTGAAAACTTGGCGCACAATGAAATGCCAACGGTCAACATTGTTCTTAAGACCGATGTGCGCGGTACTCTCGAAGCACTGACAACCGCTCTATCAGATTTATCTACTGCCGAAGTGAAAGTGCAGATCGTGTCGGGTGGTGTTGGCGCAATCAACGAATCAGATGTCAACTTGGCGCTGACTTCCAGTGCCGTCTTGGTCGGTTTTAACGTCCGTGCCGATGCATCGGCGAAAAAAATCTGTCAAGAGGAAGGTATCGACCTCCGCTACTACAGCGTGATCTACAACATCATTGAGGATGTCAAAAAGGCGATGAGCGGTAAGCTCTCCCCAGAAATGCGCGAACAGATTGTCGGCATTGCTGAGGTGCGCGATGTGTTCCGTTCCTCGAAATTTGGTGCAGTAGCCGGCTGTAAAGTCATTGAAGGTACCGTCTATCGTAACCGTCCAATTCGCGTTCTGCGTAACGATATCGTGGTTTTTGAGGGAGAGCTGGAATCGTTGCGGCGCTTCAAGGACGACGTCAATGAAGTTGCGCATGGCATCGAGTGCGGCATCGCGGTGAAGAGCTATAACGATGTTCGCCCGGGTGACAAGATTGAAGTGTTCCAAGTCACTAAAGTGGCTAGAACCATCTAAGAATTGAGGCGAATAGCGTGCGACACAGTCCTCGTGGATATAAACGTACAGATCGAATTGCGGATCAAATTCAACGCGAACTCGCAGTGCTGCTGCAGCGCGAGATTAGCGACCCGCGTGTGGGGATGGTCACTGTATCGGGTGTAAAGGTTGCGCGCGATTTATCGTTTGCAGACGTTTACGTCTCTTTTATGACGCTTGAAAAAGCGGAAGAGGTCAAGCAAGCGCTTGCGGTTCTGGAGCATGCAAGTGGTTTTTTGCGCTCGATGCTCGCGAAGAATATAAAACTGCGCGTCATACCGCGTCTGCGTTTTCACTTCGATCAGGTGATCGTGACAGGGCCGCACATTTCCTCTTTGATTACGAAAGCGATTCGTGAGGACGAAAGTCGGCAAAATGGCCAAAGCAGCCACGATGATCATCTCGGGAGTAAAGAGGAGTTGCGGGATGAGTAACCGGCGAAAATCTCGCGGTAGAGCGCTTGATGGTATTCTTGTGCTGGACAAACCGGACGGAATGACGTCAAATGCTGCGCTTCAGCGTTTGAAAAGAATTTACGGTGCCGAAAAGGCGGGTCATACGGGCGCTTTGGATCCTCTCGCGACGGGCGTTCTACCTATCTGCTTTGGCGAAGCGACCAAGTTTTCGCAATACCTGCTGGATGCGGATAAAGCTTATGAAGTCACCGCGAAGCTTGGTGTCCAAACGGCAACGGGCGATTCCGAAGGCGAAATTGTAGATCGTCGTCCAACGGACGGGGTTACGCTAGAGCGTATTCTGGATGTTTTGCCGCGTTTTCGTGGGCCTGTTTCCCAAGTTCCGTCGATGTATTCGGCGCTTAAGCACCAAGGGCAGCCACTTTATAAGCTGGCACGCCAAGGGATTGAAGTTCCGAGGGAAGCGCGAACGGTTCAGATTTATTCGCTGGAACTTGTGCATTTTGGGGGGGATGAATTGTCGCTCTCGGTGCGTTGCAGCAAAGGAACTTATATTCGTACGCTGGTCGAAGACATTGGGCTTGCGCTGGATAGTTATGCCCACGTCGTTCAGTTGCGTAGAACCGCCGCTGGCCCCTACACCTTGGAAGATGCTCATTCGTTTGACGAAATTTCCGCGCAGTTGGAGCAGGGCGGGCATGTGGTGGTAGATAAGCTGCTAAAACCAACAGATTCCAGCGTTTCTGATTGGCCTGCGCTTACCTTAACGGAAAACACCGCCTACTACCTGAAAACAGGTCAAGCGGTTAGAATTCCTCAGGCACCTGCTGACGGCTGGGTACGGCTGTTGGGTGTTGGAGGTGAGTTTATAGGCATTGGGGAAGTAATCGACGATGGTCGAATTGCACCCCGGCGCCTAGTGAAGACTTCGTAGCAACGAAGATGAAGAACGATGAAACGCCACTGTAAATATGCGCGGTGGGGCATCATCGAAAGATGGAAGCATATTTGGAGAAATATCATGTCATTGTCTGCAGAACAGAAAGCAAAAATCGTACAGGAAAATCAACGTGCAGCGGGTGATACCGGCTCGCCAGAGGTGCAGGTCGCATTGTTGACTGCTCAGATCAACTACCTACAACCTCACTTCGAGTCGCACCCGAAAGACCATCACTCGCGCCGCGGCTTGATCCGTATGGTTAACCAGCGCCGCAAGCTGCTTGATTATCTGAAGCGCGTAGATAGCAGCCGCTACACTTCTTTGATTCAAAAGCTGGGTATTCGCCGCTGATTTTGGTGATACTTATCGCCAACAAGGAAGAATCGACCAGGGCAACTGTGCGGTTAAGTGCACGTATTTCTGGCAGCAACGGCACTTGTCGCAAGATAAGTGCCGTTTGTTTTTTGCGGCATTGACATACCTTTACAACAAACGTAGACGCCTCGCAAAGAAGAAGCCGAGGTGCTGAATGGAAGATAACTAATGTTTAATGTGGTTAAGAAAGAATTTCGGTTTGGTGACCAAACCTACACGCTCGAAACCGGCAAAATTGCGCGCCAAGCGACAGGTGCGGTCCTCGTGTCCACCGCTCAAGTGGCGGTGTTGGTCACTGTCGTTGGAAAGAAGAAAGCAGATCCAAGCAAAGACTTTTTCCCTTTAACGGTGAATTACCAAGAAAAGACCTATGCATCTGGGCGCATTCCCGGTGGTTATTTTAAGCGCGAAGGCAAGCCCTCTGAAAAAGAAACCCTTACTAGCCGCTTGATTGACCGCCCACTACGGCCGCTGTTTCCGGAAGGCTTTCGCAATGAGGTACAGATTATTGCGACCGTTTTATCAACGGATAAGAAAACTGATCCGGATATTGCCGCACTCGTGGGTGCATCTGCTGCGCTAGCAATTTCTGGTATCCCTTTTAACGGCCCTATTGGCGCTGCGCGAGTAGGCTTTGTTGATGGGTCTTATGTGCTGAACCCTTGCTACGCAGCGTTAGAAAAATCCTCTCTGGATCTCGTCGTGGCAGGGACGGATCAAGCGGTTCTGATGGTGGAGTCGGAAGCTAAGGAGCTCACCGAAGATCAAATGCTTGGTGCGGTGCTCTACGGCCACCAAGAAATGCAGGTTGCCATTGAAGCGATCAACGCATTCGCTAAAGAGGTTGGCACGCCACGTTGGGAGTGGCAGGCGGAAGAGGAAAACGTTGGGCTTAAAGCGCGGATTCGTGATGGGTACGAGGCGCAGCTACGCCAAGCCTATACCATCACCGAAAAGCAAGCACGCTATGAGCAAGTGGGTGCAATTAAGGCGCAAGCGGTAAGTGATTTGGCGGTTGAAGGACAATCGGAAATCACCAAAGAAGAAGTTAGCCGCTTGCTGGGTGACTTGGAATACTACGTTGTGCGCGACAACATTCTTTCTGCGCATCCGCGGATTGACGGCCGCGACAACAAGACGGTTCGCCCGATTTCGATCGAAGTAGGCAACCTTGCCAGAACGCACGGATCTGCCTTGTTTACACGCGGTGAAACGCAAGCGATTGTGACCGCAACGCTTGGAAGTATGCGTGACTCTCAAACTGTGGATTACCTAGAAGGAGCGCGCTCCGAGCCGTTCATGCTGCACTACAACTTCCCTCCGTTCTGCGTTGGGGAGACAGGCGGCCAACTTGGGCCGAAGCGCCGTGAGATCGGCCATGGTCGTCTTGCGCGCCGTGGTATTCAGGCGGTGTTGCCGGAAAACTCTGCATTCCCCTACGCAATTCGCGTGGTATCTGAGATCACGGAATCCAACGGCTCGTCTTCCATGGCTTCCGTTTGCGGAAGCAGCCTTGCCTTAATGGATGCGGGTGTACCACTGAAGGCGCCCGTTGCAGGCATCGCAATGGGCTTGGTGAAGGAGGGCGATCGATTTGCAGTGCTCACCGACATCCTCGGAGATGAAGATCATCTTGGTGATATGGATTTCAAAGTCGCTGGTACCGCAAAAGGCGTGACGGCGCTGCAAATGGACATCAAGATTGATGGCATCACCGAAGAAATCATGGAAGTGGCGCTTAATCAGGCGCGCGATGGTCGCCTCCATATCCTTGGCGAAATGGCAAAAGTCATCGAAGCGTCGCGCCCCGCGCTTTCTCGCGATGCGCCCGTATACCTTACGACCAAGATTGATCCCGATAAAATTCGCGATGTAATCGGTAAAGGTGGCGCTACCATCCGCCAGATTTGTGAAGAAACCTCCGCAACGATTGATATCGAAGATACTGGCGTCGTGCGGATTTACGGTGAGAATGGCGGCTCAGCAGATGCGGCGCTGGCGCGGGTATTGGCAATTACGACAGAACCGGAAATTGGCCAGATCTATACCGGTAAAGTTGCGCGCATCGTTGATTTTGGTGCGTTTGTAACCTTTATGCCGGGTCAGGATGGACTTGTGCATATCTCGCAAATTGCGGAGGAGCGTGTCGCCAAAGTAACGGATTATTTGCAGGAAGGGCAGGAAGTCCAAGTGAAAGTCTTGGATATCGACAACCGCGGTCGTGTGAAGTTGAGCATCAAAGAAGCAAAAGCAGATGCTGGTGCGAAAGCGTAACGATTGATCCGTTACAAAAAGACAACAAAAGGGGCGAAAGCCCCTTTTTTGTTTGCTTTTTTGAAGAATTTTCGGGTAGATCAATGGGTTAGACTATTTTTTGGGGCTTCGATAGTCCGTGTGGACGTACCTAATATGAAAGTGTGACCGGCTTCGCTTTGTGAGTGCTTGTATTCCCGAAGGGGTATGACATACTGTTGCGTATACATAAAAAAACTTGGTAAGTTACGCGTAGCGAAGTTGAAGGGGCGTTACGGGTGAAGCACTTAGCGCGAGTGAAACGCGTAGTCTGAGTGAAAACCGTAGCCGTTGCCTGTAACCAAGCTCTCGCAGTCTCGGAGTGGACGGCGTTCACCAAGAATAAAAAACATAACAAATCGCAAAATAACAATAGGTGGAGGTAAGGGATATGCCGGCTATTAAAGTCGCGGCCCGCTGGGCGTGTGTATTTTTGGGTTCTGCGTTGGCTGCGAATGCTGCAATGGCAGATAACTGGAATCTCGCACTAGATCAGGACGGCATTAAGCTATACACCTCTAACGCTAGCCAAGGCCAAGTGAAGTCTTGGAAGGCGACGGCAACCATCAAAGGCAACCTCTCTTCAGTTGTTGCGCTTCTGAACGATCAAACTAATCTGCCCAAGTGGATGGACAAGGTAATGTCCGTCGAAAAACTACAGCAGATGAAAGACGGTGAAGACCTCTATTATACGGTGATTGATGCACCGTGGCCCGCCAAAGACCAAGACAATATCCTTTACACGAAGTGGCGCCAAGACCCGTCTACTTACGAAATGGTGCAGACCGTAATGTCTGAACCCGGATATCTGAACGAATCGAAAGGCCGCCAAAGACAGGCAGCTTATAAAGCCGAGTGGCGCCTGCTGCCTGTTGGCAACGGGAATATCCACGTTACGTACCAAGCGGAGGTTGATCCTGGCTTGGAGCGCGTTCCGAACTGGATGAAGAACATGTATACCTATCAGATGCCAGTGAAAACCATGCAGAACATGATGGCGCTCTCTCTGGATTCATACCAAGGTGCGAGCTTTGCCTATGTAAGCGAGCCTGCAAACACAGCGCTGGCCGCGAATGCTTCCGCGCTGGACGCCGAGTAATTGCAAGGTAAATCGAGATAAAAGGAAAGGCGCCCGAGGCGCCTTTCTTGCGTCTGCTTGGCGACTTTTCTGTTTGATAGCGCCCTGTTTGATAGCGCATCAATTTGATGCGGCTCTGTTTGATGCTACGTTTCTGCTGGAAATAGAACGGTGCTTGCTAGCAACGCTCTCAGAATTGCTTTGGATTCCTCGGCGAAATCAAGGGCGAGAGCTTCCAAACCGGGCTCTTCTTCAATTCTAGAAGGTAGGATGGGCGTTGAAGGAATCAATTGGGCGACCCCAAGGAGTATCGCGTAGCTGCGTAGGAGCAGCCGCACAGCTTTCTTTTCTTCAATTGCAGGGAAGCGTTCGTGCAAGTGGTGTGCGGCGTTCTGCAATTGTTGCACAAGTGTTACTCGAAAATTCCGGACCGATTCTTCTTCGCGTTTTTCTTCGAGTACGCCGGCGAGGAATGCGCCCAGCTTAATCACCATGTGCTCCCTGTGGAATTTTCGAACGAAGAGATCCACGTAATTCTTCAATTCCAGATCCTTATTGGATAGGGAATCGTTTAATTCCTGAAAGAACTCGCCTAGCGCGTTCGACATGAGCTCAAGAAAGAGATCTTCTTTGGTTTTAAAGTAAATATAGAAAGTGCCTTTTGCGAGCCCTGCCGCGTGCACCACTTGTGAAACAGACGGCATTTTTCCGGTTTTAACGAATAAATGCCAACCTGCGTCCATTAAGGTTTGTTTTCGTGCGAGCTTCTGGTCATCATCGCGGGCGCGCGTAATGGGCGGCGTGACTGGCGGAATCTTCATAATAATTGTAATCGCTATCCGGGAATTTCGGGGCTGGTTAGGGGGTGGCCTGCCAGAACCATGATTAAAGCAGTAAGGCCCTGCCACGCATTGCCCGCTGCCTGCCCCTTTGCCGCGCGGTCAATTTGGGAGGAAATGGATAAGGCTGTCTCCACGCGCAGCAAACTCTGCTTGTTTAAGGCTTTTTCAATCGTCGGCTTGCGCTTGTTCCAAATTCGAAAGTCTTGAAGGAGCTTTGCGGGCGGAGTGCCTCTTTGCTGTTGTTCAAGCATAGCATAGAGAGCGCGCAGCTCTTTCACGAAGGCCCATAGCAGAATAAGCGGTTCTTCACCGCTTGCTCGGCAGAAGTGAAGCATTTTTAACGCGGTTTCTGCGTTCCCTTCGAGGCTTTGGTCGACAAGGTCAAAAAGGTTGTAGCGTGCATGGTCGGATACTGTGCTTTCAATGGCTGCGGCGTCCAAGTGACCGGCGCCGTTAAGTAGGCGCAGCTTTTCAATTTCTTGTGCGGCCGCCAGTAGGTTTCCTTCGACGCGCTCTGCCAACAGCGCGATGGCTTCGCGGCTGGCTTGCATTCCGGCTTGACGTATGCGGGTGTCAATCCAGCGCGGTAAGTCTTTTGTTTCCAATGGCCAAACTTGGATTACGATGGCTTTTTGCTCAATCGATTGAAACCATTTTGTGGTAGAGAAGGCCTTTTCCAGCTTGGGCAGGATCATTAACAGCAGAGTGTCGGGGTTGGGGCGTTCGAGGTAGCTGCTCAGGATTTTTTTTGCACTGTCATCGAATTTTACTTTGTCTAAGCGGAGCTCAATCAGCTTTCGCTCGCCAAAGAGAGACAGGCTGTTGGCGGCCTCGAAGATGGCGGGCCAGCTAATGTGGGCATCGGATGCGTACACTTCTCGCTCAAGGTAGCCGGAGGCGCGCGCCGATGCTCGAATGGCGTCGCAAGCTTCTTGCATTAGCAGCGGCTCTTCGCCGCTCACAATGTAAAGTGCTTGTGGCCCCTGTCGCTCGAAGTGCGGCTTAATCTGGTCGGTACGCAGATTCACAAGGGTTTGCCGGTGTTGGCGGGTTGGGTTTGGATTGCTTCCAGTTTATAGATGATGCGATCGGCAAGTTCTTGGTTCATTTCTTGCCAGAGTAGATCTTCCTCACCGAGCTTGCCGATGATCTGGTCTTCGCGGAACAATAGGTGGCGGCGACTGGAGAAGGTGGTTGGCTCGATTTGATCGCTTTTTTGGCCGGGGCCGATTACCTTGAAGGTAACGACGCGCCTAAGCTCAAAGCCGGCGCTTTTGGCCCGTGTGCTGTAGGCGGAAACCCGCTTTTCTGAATCTTCGCCGAGCAAATGGATGGTCCATTCTGCACTGTCGCTTAGGGTAACGCCGGATTTTTCCAGTTTTTCGATCAGGATTTGCCGAAATACCTGGCCATCGCGCCCTTTGACCGCAAGTTGCGAAAATGATGTGTGCAGCTTGCTTTCGCCGCGAAGCTGAAAGCCGCAGCCACTTAGGCTCATGATTGTGAGCGCGATCAAGATGCCATACCAAAACGAGTGATGGTTAAGGCGGCGTGTGGTTTGGCCCCACTTGGGGGGCCTTGGTTCGGATGCTGTTAGGTTCATACCACAATGTTCACCAGCTTGCCCGGTACAACAATGATCTTGCGCACCGGTTTACCTTCGATAAAGCGGATTACATTCTCATTTTGCAATGCAGTATTTTCCGCTGTGGCTTGGTCGGCTTCGATCGGGAGATGGATTTTTCCACGTACTTTGCCGTTCACTTGCACCACAAGCTCTACTTCGGCGCGCGCAAGCGCGGTCGGATCCACCGCAGGCCATGCGGTATAGGCGAGAGCCTCGGAGTGCCCAAGGTGTTGCCAGAGTGTATGACAAATATGGGGGGTGATCGGCGCCAACATGATTACGATGCTTTCTAACGCTTCATGAACGATCGCGCCACTTTGTGGGCTGGTGTCCTCGAACCGGCTGACCGCATTGAGGAGTTCCATGACTGCAGCAATCGCGGTGTTGTAGGTAAAGCGTCTTGCGAAATCGTCATAGACTTTTTGGAGTGTTTCGTGGGTTTTGCGGCGCAGGTCTTGCTCATTGCTAGTGAGGGCGCTTGTGTCGAGCGCAGCGGGCCTCCCTGCGAGGGCTTTTGCGTGGACCAAGCGCCAGAGCCTGCGCAGAAACTTGCTTGCCCCTTCAACGCCACTGTCTGACCACTCAAGCGACTGTTCTGGGGGAGCTGCGAACATGGTAAATAGGCGTACGGTATCGGCACCATACTGGTCGATGAGCGCTTGCGGGTCGACGGTATTGCCCTTGGATTTGGACATCTTTGCGCCGTCCTTCAGCACCATCCCTTGGGTGAGGAGGCGAGTGAAGGGCTCATGGCTTTGGGTCAATCCTTGGTCACGCATCAGCTTGTGGAAGAAGCGTGCGTAAAGAAGGTGCAGAATCGCGTGCTCAATTCCACCAATGTACTGATCGACTGACAGCCAGTAATCGCTGCGCGCATCCAGCATGGACTGTGATTGGTCGCGACAGGAAAAGCGTGCGAAATACCAAGACGACTCCATGAACGTATCAAATGTGTCGGTTTCGCGTTCGGCGGTGCCGCCACATTTGGGGCAGGTGGTTTGGTAGAAAGAAGGCATTTTTTTGATGGGTGAGCCTACGCCATCAAACTCGACGTCTTCTGGCAAGACAACGGGTAAGTCTTTTTCGGGTACGGCAACGGCACCGCAGCTTGCGCAGTTGATGATGGGAATTGGGCATCCCCAGTAGCGTTGCCGAGATACACCCCAGTCACGCAGCCGATAGTTGATGGTAATCGCGCCTTTTTTCTCATCCACCAAGCGCTTGGCGATGGCTTGAAAAGCTTGGTCAAAATTTAACCCGTCAAATTCGCCAGAATTAATGAGTTGGCCTTTGCTGACGAAGGCTTCTTTGCCTAAGTCGATCGGCTCATCATTGAGCGGGGCAATGACTTGCTGGATGGGCAGCTGGTGTTTGCAGGCGAATTCGTAGTCGCGCTGATCGTGTCCGGGAACTGCCATGACAGCGCCTTGGCCATATTCCATGAGTACGAAGTTGGCAATCCAGATCGGCACTTTCTTGCCGGAAAGCGGGTGAATCGCGTGGCGGCCGGTGAAGATTCCTTTTTTCTCCATCGTGGCCATATCTGCTTCGGCCGTCTTGGTAGCATTGCATTCGCGGAGAAAGTCAGCAATGGCTGGATTTTCTTCGGCGGCGGCTTTTGCAATGGCGTGCTGCGCGGCGATGGCTACATAGGTTACGCCCATTAGGGTGTCGGGGCGGGTAGTAAATACTCGCAAAGCTGCGCCTTCTTCCGTGGCGAAGTCGAGTTCCACGCCTTCTGAGCGGCCGATCCAGTTGCGCTGCATGGTTTTGACTTGCTCAGGCCAGCCCTCTAACTTGTCGAGGTCGGTCAGCAATTCTTCGGCGTAAGCGGTGATTTTCAGAAACCACTGTGGGATTTCGCGGCGTTCTACGGTGGCGCCGGAACGCCAGCCTTTGCCGTCGACGACTTGCTCGTTCGCGAGTACAGTCTGATCCACCGGGTCCCAATTGACCATGGATGATTTTTTGTAGACCAAGCCTTTTTCAAATAGCTTAGTGAAAAACCATTGCTCCCAGCGATAGTATTTGGGGTTGCAGGTGGCGAGCTCGCGGCTCCAGTCATAGCTGAAGCCCAAGCGCTTAAGCTGCTTGCGCATGTAGTCGATGTTTTCGTAAGTCCACTTTGCGGGGGCTACGTTGTTCTTGATTGCGGCGTTTTCGGCGGGCAACCCGAAAGCATCCCAGCCCATAGGCTGCAATACGCTTTTACCTTGCATGCGCTGGAAGTGAGACATTACGTCGCCAATCGTGTAATTGCGCACGTGCCCCATGTGTAGGCGGCCACTCGGATAGGGAAACATCGAAAGGCAGTAGAATTTCTCTTTTCCGGGAATCTCACGGGCAAGAAATGTCTGGTGGTCTTCCCAATATTGTTGGGCAGCAGCTTCCACCTGTTCGGGGTGGTAGGTTTCGTCCATCACGGTAGCGCTCTCTTAGGCGGTGCGAAAGGCGCTAATGTTACCGCAGGCGAGGTGTATCGGCTAGCGCGTTAATGGCGAGGAGGGTTTAAGCAGGCTAATACCAGCGCCCAGAATTCTGAAAAATCGTTCACGATGACGTGCGGTTTGTGAGGAAAACGCTGGTCGCCCGGAAAGATTTTGTTGAGCCAAGCTTGATCCCACTGCGCGCCGTTAAAAAATACGCTTGTAATTCCGGCACGACGGGAGGCGATCACGTCGGTTGTGCTATCCCCAACATACCAAACATCGGGAGTAGGTTTATAATCCAGTAAGCGTGCTGCGCGTATCAATTGGTCAGGGTGTGGTTTGCGTAACTCGGTATCATCGCCGCACACCATCACGTCGAATAATCCGTCCCAAGTGCCTTCGTCTACCGCCTTTACCTCGTTCTCGAAAAACTCGCGGTCGCGGTTTGTGATGATTCCGAGTTTAAGATTGAGCATCCTAAGCCCTAGCAGAACGCGCCCCACGCGTGGCTCGAACGGCAGTACGGTGCCGTAGTGATTGCGGTAGTGGTGGTTAAAGACTTTGTGGGCGAGCTGTTTTACTTCTTGGTTGTTGCCAAAGAGCACTTCAAAAATATCGGTTCTCGAAATTTTACGATCTGCGCGCACCTTGGGATGGAGTTGCGCATAGCTCTGCACGTATTTGACTAGGCGTGCATCTTCTGGCGTTTTGCTTTCAGATGGGTCTACCATTTGATCCAGCAAGCCCAGTTTATTCAGCTCCGGCAGCATATCATCTACCGCGTGATACATCGCGTCTAGCGTATCCACAAGCGTCGCATGCCAGTCGAACAGGATCAGTTTCGGTGGCGTAAGCTTTGCAACGGATGGGTGCCAGCTCGGCTCAATATGCTGTGGCGGTGGCGTGGGTGGAGGAAAGGGCAGGGGGCGCACTTTGGAGACAATCTTTGGAAAAGCCAAAATATCGTGCTCTTGAACGCGCTCCATCAGATCCATGATTTCATCAAAACTGTCAATGATCACGTCGGGTGCGTTCTGCGAGTTATCTACAAACGCCTCAAGTATTTCTTGATGATCACGTCCAGTGTTGTTGTAAAAAACGCCGGTTACGCCAGCATTTTTTGCGGTCACCATATCCAGATAGCTATCACCAATATACCAGGTGTCTAGGCGTGGAAAAGTATCTACGTTGGCAAGCGCATAACGGATAATCTGAGGGTCAGGCTTGTAGAGAGTGACGTCGTCAGCGCAAGTGGTAAAGTCAATTAACCGCGGCCAAGAACCGTCATCCACGATGTTTAACTCATGGTTCAAAAATTCGCGGCTGCGGTTGGTTGCTACGCCGATCTTAATTTCGAGACGTTTTAGCGCGGCAAGGTATTCGCGCACGCCTTCTTGGTACGGTTTGACTTTGCCGTAGTGGTTGCGATAACAGCGGTTGTAAGCGCGGTGAGCAAGGATTTTTGCTTCGCTATCGTGCCCAAAAATTGCGTTAAAAATTTCGGTGCGACTGCTTCTGCGCTCCATCAGGATTTTTGGATGCAGGCGCCGGAAAATTCGGATGTATCTTACAAGTTTGATATCGTCCCGATTTCGGCATTTCGTTTCTGGGATCAGCCGATCTACGAGCCCGAGATCCTCAAGCTGGTTGAGCATCTCGTCCATTGCAGCCGTCATTGCGTCTTGCGTATCCACGAGCGTGCCGTGCCAGTCGAATAGCAAAATTTTGGGTGCGGTAAGTAGCGGTAAATTAGGCATGGTCAAGCTCTTGGCTAACGAATGATGAGAGCGGCACCTACGAGTCTAGCCTAGTCTGCGCACGTTTTGGCTTGCTAACCCAACCAAAAGCGCCTGCAAGCAAAAACAAGGCAGCACACATGGTAAGAAGCGGCCAATCTCCCCAACGAGCATAGGGCGTTGTTCCTACGGTTCGATAGACTTCTCCGGTTAATACGCCGGGTTCAAAGCTCGGTAGGCGGCTTACTACCTTTCCGTGGTGATCCACGATGGCAGAAATTCCCGTATTCGTCGAGCGAATAAGATAACGCCCCATTTCTAGTGCACGCATTCGGGCCATTTCAAAGTGCTGTAAAGGGCCCAGAGAATGCCCAAACCAAGCGTCATTACTGATCGTAAGCAACACGTCTGACCGAATGCCAAGCGTCCTTACGAGTTCTGGGTAGACGATCTCGTAGCAGATATAGGGTGCAAGTAAAAAGCCCTTTGCCTTAAGTGGTTGCTGGTTGCTGCTGCCGGCGGTGAAGCTGGACATAGGAAGATCAAAAAACGGAATTGCGCCACGGATCCAGTTTTCAAGCGGAACATACTCCCCGAAAGGAACCAGTTTTTGCTTGTGGTAAATTCCGCTGCCTTGGCCGGCAGAAAAAACCGAATTATGGAAAATAATGCGGCCACTCGTACTGCTTGGCTCCCAAAAGGGAACGCCCGCGATGAACGCGGCGCCGTTTTCTTTCGCCTGTAAATCCATATATTCAATCAGCGGAAGCGCATCGGAAAAGAACACGGGGATCGCTGCTTCCGGCCAGATAACCAAGTCGGTTTCGCCCCACAGTGGAATCGTCATGGATGTGTAGGTGTGAATAATGTTGTCGCGCTGCTCAGGGTCCCATTTCAGCTGCTGTGCGATATTGCCTTGGACAATGGAAACCTTGAGAGGATCTTTAAGGTCAGGGTAAGTCCATGAGTACTTTTGCAGGCTCAAGGCGCCACCATAGATCGCGACAACTACAAGCACTGGAAGTAGTCGATATCCACCACGCAAGCGCAGAAATTCCACGAGCATGGCGGCAATCAACACGGCAATAAAACTAAGCGCCATAACGCCGCTAATCGGTGCGAGTGTTCTCAACGGCGTATCAATAAAACCATAGCCCGCAAACAACCAAGGAAACCCGCTTAAGAACCAAGTGCGCATCCACTCCATTAACACCCAAAGAGCCGGAAATCCAACCACCTGAAAACGCTGCAGCTTGAGCGCACTAAACAAATACCCTTGCAGCGCATGAAACAGCGCAAGGAAACCGATAAAGGCACCCGTCAAGAGTACCGATAGCGGTAAGTTGGTGCCGCCAAAATAATGAATGCTAACGTATACCCAAGAGACGCCAGTGCCCCAAAACCCGAATCCATACCACCAAGCGCGGGCCGCTGCCTGTTTGGGCGAAAGGTCTTTCAGCAACCATAAAAGACCAGCGGCAGACAGCACGATCACCCACCACCAATCCAACGGTGCAAGCCCCGCGGGAAACGCGGCACCCGCTAGCAAAGCCAGCACATGTCCAGTCCAGCCGTTGCGAAGATGAGAAATGCGCGATGAGGTTACGTGAGGGAAGGCGTTATCCATTTGGAACTACTAAAACCTGTAAATCGCAAGCGCGAAATTTTGGAATAAAAAGGGGAGCCCGCTGGCTCCCGATCCTTTTGCACAGAGATTTTGAGTGAGATGGCGATATAGACATCAAGCCAACTCTTTTCAAAATGCAACTCAACTTTCAAAATGCAAGCCAGCGCTATTGTAGCGCGAGCTCAGTCCAATTGCGTCACTTGAAGAAGGCGAATGGTGCGCTGATCGGCATTCAACACCTTGAACAGCAGATGGCCAATCTGGATAGACTCATTACGCTTGGGCAGCCTGCCAAATTGGCTGGAAACAATGCCGCCGATCGTGTCGAAGTCTTCAGGATCAAAACTTGTATGAAAGTAGTCGTTGAAATCCTCAATTGGGGTCATCGCTTTTACCGTGTATTCGCGCCCGTTGGATGGCTTGATCAAGTGATCATCTTCGAAGTCGTGTTCGTCTGCAATTTCGCCGACGATCTGTTCGAGAATGTCCTCAATTGTGACCAGACCCGCCATTGCGCCGTATTCGTTGATCACGATGGCCATGTGGGTGTGAGAGTGCTTGAATTCACGCAGCAAAACGTTCAGGCGCTTGCTTTCAGGGACAAATACGGCGGGACGGAGCAGCTCTTTGAGCGGCACCTTACCTAGTTGGTCTTTCGATGCAAGGTAAAGCAAATCTTTCGCAAGCAACATTCCGATGATCTGGTCCTCGGATTCTTCGTACACGGGGTAGCGGCTATGTGCCGATTCCACAATGAGCGGAAGATAAACATCCACCGTAGAATTCACGTCAATGCTGGTTGCTTGGCTGCGGGGGATCATGATCTCCCACACCTGCATCTCGGAAACCTGCATTGCGCCGTGGATGATGTTCGTTGCCTCGGGGTCGATCAAGCCGTTTTCCTGCGCAGAATGCAGCATTTCTAACAGCTCGCTCTTATCTTGTGGCTCACCTGAAAGGAAGTTTGCGATTTTCTCCAAAAAACCGCGTCCAGGCGAGCCGCTCCGACTGTCGTCGTTCATGAGTGTTTAGCGTCTCCGTATGGATCAGTAATATCGAAGCCAGCGAGCAGACTGATTTCCAGCGCTTCCATTGCATCGGCTTCGTCGTCGTGAATATGGTCAAACCCAAGCAGGTGTAAAGTGCCGTGAATGACCATGTGTGCCCAGTGGGCATTACTGGCTTTGCCTTGCTCCCGCGCTTCTTGCTCAACGATCTCAGCGCAAATCGCAAGATCGCCAAGAATGGGAATTGAAATCCCCGGCGGAGCCTCAAAAGGAAAAGAGAGAACATTGGTAGGAGCATCTTTGCCGCGATACTCGCGATTGAGCTCGCGGCTCTCTGTGGGCAGAACAACGCGAAGTGTAAGCTCCCAAGGAATCGGATTGTCTGCAGGATTTAGGGGGCTTTTTTGGGTAACTGCATCGAATGCCGCCTGCGCCCAGCGCAAACAGTCCGCCTCGCTCGGCACGCCTTCAATTTCATCCTCGTTCTGCAGCACAAAATCGAGCGTCCCCATCAGGTTTCATCCTTCTTTGCATCGTGTGGGGAGGCTGCAAGGCCCCGATGAGGCCGGTCGGATTTATCGTTTTGCTCGAAGGCGTCGTAGGCTTCCACAATTTTTTGCACAAGCGTGTGGCGCACTACGTCCCGCGAAGAAAACTGGGTAAATCCAATCCCTTTGATTCCCTGCAACACATCCATCGCGTGAAGCAGGCCCGATTGCGTTCCTCGTGGCAGGTCAATCTGCGTGTAGTCGCCGGTGATCACCGCCTTGCTACCAAAGCCGATACGCGTGAGAAACATCTTCATTTGCTCACGTGTCGTATTCTGGCTCTCATCCATAATAATGAACGCATTGTTGAGTGTTCGCCCTCGCATATACGCAAGCGGGCAAACCTCAATGACTTGGCGCTCCAGCAGCTTGGCAACTCGCTCGAATCCCATCATCTCGTAAAGCGCATCGTAGAGTGGGCGCAGATAGGGGTTGATTTTTTCGGATAAGTCGCCAGGCAAGAAACCCAGCTTTTCGCCCGCCTCGACTGCCGGCCGCACCAGTAAAATCCGCTTTACCTGCTCCTGTTCGAGTGCGTCTACCGCGCATGCGACCGCAAGATAGGTCTTTCCGGTACCCGCAGGGCCGATCCCAAAGTTAATGTCATAGCGAAAGATATTTCGGACGTATTCCTTCTGGTGCTCCCCGCGCGGCCTAATGCTGCCTTTGCGCGTATGGATTGCCAGCTCGCTAGACTCTGTATCCTGCTCGGAAGAATCGGGTGCGTGAGTTCTGGCGCGTGTACCTTCAGATAGAGGTTCATCTACAGACGAAATATCAACGGTATCTTCCCGCATTAAGGACTCACGTAAATGGAGGTGAACGGTTTCGGGCGCGATTTCACTCCGGCCAATCGTAGCGGGGTAAAGCGATTTCAGCACGCCGACCGCGTGCTCGACCGCAGGCGCGCTACCGATCAACTGGAAGTGATTGCCACGATTATGAATCGCAACGGAAAGCCGCGCTTCAATTTGCTTCAAGTGGGAATTTAATGTGCCACAGAGCTTGGCGAGCCTGCGGGAATCGTAAGGCTCAAGGTATAAATCCTGAACAACACTAGGGGGGGGGATTGCTGCGCTCAAAGTAAACCGTAGAACCTCATGCAAAGAAACACGGTTCTAGCATATACGACTGCGAACTGCAGGGGAATCCCCTCACGCTATTCCGCCATCCCAACGTAAAGCCCGCGTAGTGAATTTGGGAGCGCTTCCTCAATGCCGATCTTTACAAACTTCCCGATTAGACCGTCATCATCATGGCGAAAATTGACGACGCGATTGTTCTCCGTGCGCCCCTGAAGTTGGCCAGGGTCTTTTTTTGAGTAACCATCCACCAGAATGGTTTGTACCGTCCCCACCATCCGGCGAGAAATGGATAGGGCGTTCTGAATGATCCGGTGCTGGAGCAGCGCGAGTCTGCGCTTTTTCTCCTCATCCGGCATATCGTCAGGGAGATCTGCTGCCGGAGTGCCAGGGCGCGGGCTGTAAACGAAGCTGAAAGAGGTGTCGTAGCCGACTTCTTCAATCAACTGCAGCGTATCGTTGAAATCGTCCTCAGTTTCGCCTGGGAAACCAATAATGAAGTCGGAAGAAACGCACAAATCAGGTCGCGCCTCTTTAAGCTTGGTGATCCATGCAAGATAGTCGGCTCGGGTATGATTGCGCTTCATTGCAGCAAGAATCCTGTCTGAGCCGCTTTGTGCGGGCAGATGCAAGTGGCTCACCAGTTTAGGAATCCGGCGATACGCATCCACTAACGCATCCGAGCACTCCATCGGGTGTGAAGTGGTGTAGCGAATTCTGCCAATTCCTGGCAAAGCGGCAATGTGCTCAATGAGCTCAGCCAAGTCCACAATTTCGCCATGCTCATTTTCGCCGCGATACGCGTTGACGTTTTGGCCCAGCAGGTTGACTTCGCGCACGCCCAAGGTTTCGAGATGGCGCACTTCGCGCATAACATCTTCAAAGTGGCGGCTCACTTCCTCACCGCGTGTATAAGGCACCACGCAGAAAGAGCAGTACTTCGAACAGCCTTCCATCACCGAAATAAACGCCTTTGGCCCCTCAACGCTGGGATCGGGTAACTTGTCGAACTTCTCGATTTCGGGAAAGCTCACATCCACCACGGGTTTGTGGTACATCTTGACCGCACCCATCATCTCAGGAATCCGGTGCAAAGTTTGTGGCCCGAACACCATATCCACATGCGGCGCCCGTTTTAAGATCGCCGAGCCTTCCTGGCTCGCTACGCAACCGCCCACGCCAATCACAAGCGCGGGATTGACCTCTTTCAATTTTCTCCAGCGGCCCAGCTGGTGGAACACCTTTTCCTGCGCCTTTTCGCGCACAGAACAGGTGTTCAGCAAAATCACATCCGCCTCAGCCGGGTCGTCGGTGCGCTCATAATCCTCGGTGCTGCCGAGTAGATCCGCCATGCGTGCGGAATCGTACTCGTTCATTTGGCAACCGTGAGTTTCGATAAACAGTTTTTTCGCCATGGTACTGATACTCAAACACAAAAGCCTCATAACCAGATAGGATAACAAGGCATGAAAACGGCAAGGGCCGCGATTATACTCCCTGTACAATCGCTCTGCACCCCATAGCCCGTGTGGCCTTTGCTTTCTTCAGCGGGCGATGCTTTTTTCAACCGACAAAAGCACTTTTTCGAGCTTCTGTGGCAAGCTCCTTCGATGAGATTTTTAACGAGGAAAATAAATGAAACCCCTGTTCTCAGGATTTTTTGCCCTCATAGTAGTCGCCATTCTAACGGGTTGTGTGACGGTTCCTGCCAATCGCAAGCCCGATTTACCGCCTGCATCAGTAGTCGTCAAAACCGATGGTTGGGTGCGTTGGGTGCCGGCGACTTCGCGCAATAGCGCCGTCTACTTCACCGTTGAGAATCCAAGCCTTGCTGACGATATTTTGATCGGTGCAAGCACGCCACGCGCCCGCAGCACCGAACTCCACAATACATTGGATACGGGATTCGCAAAAACCATGCAGCGAGTTGATGGCATCCTGATTGGTGGCGCCACGCGCTTTGATTTCAGTCCCGACGGCTATCACGTCATGCTAATGGATCTCAATACGCCCTTAAAAGAGGGGGAAACAATCCCCTTAACGCTGGAGTTTAAGCGTAGCGGCGCCATTCAGGTCAGCTTCCCCGTCATGATGATTTATGGCGGAGATCAAGACTGATCATTAAAGCGTGCTTGCTAACACGCAGCTCAACTGCAACCGCTCATAACCCAGCGCCATTCTACAGCGCAAAATACAATACAAAAGAACCGCCGAAAAAATCACTGATCAGAAGCATGGAAGGAACACATCATGTCAGCCTCGCAAACCTTACCTGGATTTGAGCCGTTCGAATTTAGCTACGAAGGCCATCAGCACAGCGTTTACAAAAAAGGCGATGGAAGCAAGCCCGGCGTACTAATCGTCCAAGAACTCCCCGGGATTACACCCGAAACCGTCGCCCTCGCAGAGCGTTTGCATGCGGACGGCTATACAGTCTACCTACCTTGGCTGTTCGGCGATTTGAACGTCCCAGCCGAGCCACTCAAAAACCTTGGAAAACTTTGTATTAACCAAGAGTTTCACCTCTTGGCTAATCGGCGCAGAAGCCCGATTACCGAGTGGCTACGCGCGCTTTGCCGCAAAATGAAAACCGAAACAGACGGGCCTGTCGGCGCAATCGGTATGTGTTTGACTGGCGGTTTCGTCCTTGCCCTCATGATCGACGAAGCCGTTGCCGCTCCCGTAATGAGCCAACCCGCGAATCTTGATGGAATCCTTGGCCACGAAGCGCGCTGTAGCCTCGGCATGCCCGAAAAAGTTGTGCGCGAAGCGGCCGCACGTTCAAGGGAAGCGGATGTTCCTGTATTGGGCCTACGCTTTGAAAACGATCCCCTTTGCCCAAAATCGCGCTTTGACACGATGACAAAGCATTTTGGTGAAAACTTCAGGCGTATCGAAATTGATGCGTCTCTTTATAAAAAGCACGACATAAGAGCGATTGCGCACAGCGTCCTAACCATTGATTTTGTGGATCAACCCGGGCATCCAACCCGCGACGCTTACGAACAGATGATCGGATTTTTCAGCGAACGTCTAGGCGCTGCTGGGCGGTCTTGAACAAAAAAACACGCGATCTTGAAAAAAGAGCACCGCCATTGTTGATACAGCGCCGCGATAGGCCGTTCCGCAAGAAACCGCCTATCGCAAGCGCCGGTATTCAAGCGCGAAGCGAGAACTGCACGTGCAGTGGGTTCAGTCAAACGTCAGCGTTCGTGAACACCGACTTGTATCTGCTTGTTCACACACTGAAAACGTGTCTTTTGCGCCAAGCAAAGATAAAACCGTACTGCTTCCTTCTCGGCCGGCAGAGAGAATCGGTTTGCCCTTCTGAAACACGGTCACGTCACCAGACGCTTTCCACTGCAATGAAATCCACCGAAACAGTAAAAAGTGCTCTTCGGATGCAGAGAGAGCGACTGGGTGCGGATTTTCGTTTGGAGCTTCGCTAGGATAGTTCAACCCCGCCATGCGGCCGCGCAGAAATACAGGGTGTTCGTGGTGATTGATTTGTTCAACCAGCGAAGACTGCAGGGCCCGAAGCGCAGCATCGTCATAGAGTGAGTCATTCACCACCAAAGCAAAATGCAGCGCTTTTTTCGAAACCGCACCATCCCCCGAGATTAGAAGGCGATACCCCGTAAGCCCACGATTGAATTCCGGCACATATCGAACATCCGCGAGCGCATGATCTTTCGCCGACCCTAAATTCGAATAAACGTACCGTTCGGTGATGAGGCTCGTTGATTCAGGCAAAAAATCGGTGGGTAAAAACAGTTCAGTGTCCGCGCTGCCGCCGCCCTGCCAGACCAGTAAAGCGAACCGGCGATCCCCTAAAAAGCTTTCCCCTCCTGTACGAATTTCCGCCCACTCCAACGTCTTACCTGCGCCATCCACCGGCAGCGCATTAAAATAGAAACTCACGGTATTTCCGTCTACGGCACGCGGGTAAGCGCGTTGAACCCCACGCGCGTCCACAACCAATTCATCACCACGGATCACGGAAAAGTCTTCCCCATTCCAGCCATCGCCCTTGGTCATTAGTTTCTTGGGGTTACCGTTTTGGTATTCAAAGTGATTGTCTTTGTTGATGTCCCAATGCCACTGGGTGCCGGAAACTGTTGCGGTATAAAAATCGGGGCGACGATCCTTAAACGAATGCTGCGAATCGCTGGCTTCCATCGCTTGGTAGGTCGCATTTACAATCCGGGCATGGTCGCGTGCTCCACCTTTCTGGTCTTTCAGCCACATCCCAAACTCACCCAACACCGTCGGAATCCCCAGAAACCGTCCTTCCTCCCGAACGCGGTCAAGGTTCTGGAAATATTCCCCATTCTGGACTTTTCCGAGGTTACTAACCCCCATGCGCGCGGCATCATAGAAGTGAGGCGCAAAAACAAATCCCTTGCCCACCTTCTCCTTCAAGTAATGCCCCCCAGTTGCGGGCGTAAAGAAGCCAACATTGGTATCCCAAAACACCATCGGTTCCGCAAAAATCCACTTTTCGCCCCAGCCTGTCTGATCCGCCACCGCGCGAGATCGCTTATAAAATGGCCATAGCTTCTCGTTATCGAACTCGGACGCGCGGTTATTATGGCCCCGCCCATAGATAGGTTCGTTGAACGGCTGAACGCCCACTACCCACTGGAATTCTTCAGCGCTAAGTTCTGCTTTTATATACTCAAGTAGCTTGCCCATTTGCCAGAGAAACGCATCCTGTACCCGAGTTTCGCCGACATCGGTTTTTACGGGCGCATTATCGAAAAAATTCCGATATCCGAGCCGTACTGCAGGGTTGGTAATAATGTTCTGGCTCCACGCAAAGCAAAAAGGCCCGCAGTTGCTTTTTGGATAACTTCCGCCGTCAATGATCCACTGTGGCGCCCCGTTACCAGTGTGGGGCGAATTTTGCTGAAATAGGTACCGCGAATACAGATCCGTATGAAAATCAATAAAAACGTAAATCTGCTGGCGAACCGCCTCGCGAATCTGCTCGGTGATCGCCGCCGCATAGCCATAGTCAATCTCGCCGGGGCGGGGGTTGTTGCCTTCCCACGAAACCGTAAAACGAACCAAGTTGGCTCCAGTGTGGCGCTTCATGGATTCAAAAGATCGGCGCGCATCCTCAGTGCTAGCAAACGGTTTGAAACCTCTCGACGCAAGCTTCACGGAGCCCGAAACGTTCCACCCTCGAAAATGAACCTCACGCCCTGCGCCATCTCGGAAAGTGGGTTCCGAAATGGTGAGCGCAGAATTTCCATCCTTGAAGTCGATATGTCTTTGGTCGATATGGATGTCATTCCCCGCGAAACAGAGGGTATTTCCGAGGGAAAATGACGAAAAGAGGATAAGTGCAAGCGGGCCAATCCGTGGAGTATTCATATAAAGTATACGTCGTTGGTTATTCTTGTTGGTACGATCGTACATTCGTAAGCCTGCGCTTTGCAAGCGCCCGCTCGCTCCTGAATGCTTGCCATAGGCCAAACGGGGTAATGCATCCACCCACCCAGGAAAGACTCGCCGATAAACGAATCCCTAGAGAAGAATTAGGGCTGTTTTAAGATCACCAGCAGAACGATCGCAATGAGCAAGAAAACTGGGAGCTCATTGAATACGCGATAAAACTTGTGGGATCGCACATTCTTTCCTTCAGAGAATTTCAACACATAGCGGCCGCAAGTGTAGTGATAACCTACCAACACGAACACGAGTAACAGCTTGATGTGCATCCAGTGTGCTTTTGCGTAGTATGCGTTCCAGCCAACCATCAGCATCCAAAATCCGAGCAACACGGTCGCAAGCATGGACGGCACCATAATCCCTAAATACAACTTGCGCTCCATGGTTTGGAAGCGCTCAACCCCTTTCGTGTCTCCTTCGGATTCTGCCATCGCATGGTATACAAACAGGCGAGGCAGATAGAAAAGCCCTGCAAACCAGCAGACCATCGCAATTACGTGGAAACCTTTTACCCATAACATCAAACAATCACCTTCGTTTTATCGTGGGGTTGGCGGTCATGGCATGCAGACCGCCGCAATACGCGGTACACGCAAGACACGCAGACAAATAAAGCTTGATCAAAGCACTAGGATTTCAAATAATACCCCGAACGGGCCACGCCCAATAGTAACGAAGCTTATATTTCGGTGTTTAACATGCAAGCGATTAGTAGCGCATCCGATTGGGAAGATAGCATCTTAAAATTCAGCGATAGCGCGGCACGCAAAGTAAAAAGCCTGAAAGACGAAGAGGGTAACGACAACCTAAAGCTTCGTGTTTACATCACGGGCGGCGGTTGCGCTGGATTCTCTTACGGCTTTTCGTTCGATGAAGCTATAAAAGAAGATGACACCGTGATCGCTAAAGAGGGTGTCGTTTTGCTGGTAGACCCGATGAGTGCGCAGTATCTCGCTGGATCAGAGATTGATTACACCGAAGGGATTCAGGGCGCGCGCTTTGTTGTTCATAATCCCAACGCTGATTCGACGTGCGGCTGCGGTTCATCATTTTCGATCTAAGCGATTTTCGAACCAAGCTTGGGTGCTTTTGAGTGCAAATTTTGCAAAGCTTCAGCTGCTATAAGCCTAAGGCGCTTGCCAAGCAAGTCTGATCGGCGACGGGGTTCTCTGGTCGTTGGATAGCTGACATTGCGGTGTAAACGTCGCTTTGAGCCAACTTGTAAAGGGGTGGCTTGCAGTTCTTTTTTCGCTACAAGCTTCCTACTCACTACAAATCCTTCTTGTCAGCGAAGGCCAATTGAGAAGCTTTGTGTGACGCCTCAAAAGCGCTCGCAAAGGTATTCATCTGTTGGGTAATCTTGCTTGCTTGGCGAACGAAAGCTGCACGCTCCGTTTGAGCAATTGGCAGTGAACCTGGAAGCTTTACTGTAACTGGGTTTTTTACTTGGCCATTTACATAGAACTCATAATGAAGGTGAGGCCCAGTTGCAAGGCCGGTGCTGCCAACATACCCAATTACCTGTCCCTGTTTGATTTTTGTTCCGGTTTTCATGCCCTTGGCAAAATTTTGCATGTGGGCATAGAGCGTTTCGTAACCGCGCCCGTGATCGAGGATTACCACGTTCCCATAGCCGCCTTTTCTGCCCGAAAACTTGACGACCCCGTCTCCTGTAGCCTTGATCGGTGTGCCGCGAGTTGCCGCATAGTCCGTGCCCTTGTGTGCGCGTAAAGAATGCAATACGGGGTGCAGCCTCGATAGATCAAAGTGGGAGCTGATTCTTGCGTAGTCGATCGGTGCGCGGATAAACGCCTTTCTGAGCGTGGTTCCTTCTTTGGAATAGTAGTCAATGCTTCCATCTGGTCGTTTAAAGCGAACCGCCGTGTACTCTTTCCCCTTGGTAGTGAATTCCGCAGCGAGAATCGCCCCGTCTCTAAGCTTCTGCCCATCAACGTAAAGCTCCTCATAAACTACTTTGAATGAATCGCCTTTATGGATGTCCTGCGAGAAATCAATATCGAAATCGAAGATGCGTGTGAGTTGGAGTGCGCTCGAATGACTTAGCCCAGCAGCCTGAGCTGCCTGAAAAAATGAAGAACGGACGGTTCCTTGCGTGTAGGTTGTAAACGGAACAGGTTCCTTCTTCTCCAGCGATACAGATAGCTGCCCGCTGGTGTCCCGAGCCGCGATGAGGGAGTCGGTCTTGGTCAGATCTAGGGAGAGAAACGTCAATTGATTCTCATGATCTTCTTGAATGTGTAGCGTTTGGCCGGGCTGGAGATGCGGAATCCGCTTCTTCAGTGCGGCTGTTGCAGCGAGAATTGCGTCTTGATCTTTGGCCATCAGCTCGGCGCGTGCAAGCAAAGTCGAAAGAGAGTCACCCGACCGCACATTGAGTGCCCTAGTGTTTGGTTGGGTGCCCGCAGCTGCGTTCGAAATAGAAGAATCCGCCTTGGACGGCGCTTCATTGCGCGCCCCGGGAGCGCTGATTGCTTCAGAAATGGATGCGCTGGCATTCAGGGCATCGTCTTCAACGGCGGCGACGGGCGTAGGTAAATCAAGCACAACTCGCTTTACCGTAGCGTCGGATTTGGGAGCTAGTGCTAGCGCGAACCCGATTAGCAGTCCTACCAGCCCAGCTAAGATGATGTGACGTCGCGGATATCGCCCGCTCGAATCGGCTTGAGTGTTTGACGAATAGATTGTCATTTTGACATTCAAATCCAGATGCAAGTATTGGAGTTGGCTCAGCTATTTTTTAAACAATAGCAGTGTATTCAAGAAAATGTAGGGCATCCTAACACCTCGACCATCGATTTTGCGAGAAAAAACCAAAATTTAGCGTGGCCCTTTTTGGTTGTAGGTATTAAAAATGCTAGAATCTTTGCGTTTTGTTTACTGAGTCGCATGATTGGAGTGGAAGCAAGTGCAAGTACAGAGTGCCGACCTTGATAAGGCTTTGAGCTTAATTAAGCGTGGCGTTTTTGAGATCCTGTTAGAGGCCGAGTTGATCGAAAAGTTGCGCCAAGGGCGGCCATTGAAGATCAAGGCGGGGTTCGATCCTACTGCGCCCGATCTTCATTTGGGGCACACCGTATTAATCAATAAGCTAAAAGTCTTCCAGGATCTTGGTCATGAAATCTATTTCTTGATTGGCGATTTCACAGGAATGATTGGTGACCCTTCTGGTAAGAACCAAACTAGGCCACCATTGAGCGTTGAGCAGGTAATGGCAAACGCAAAGACCTATGAGGATCAGATATTCAAGATACTGGATCGAGAAAAAACCAAGGTCGTTTTCAATTCGGCATGGCTCGAGAAGTTGGGGGCGGCGGGCTTGATACGTCTAGCGTCGAACCAAACGGTTGCTCGTATGCTCGAACGTGACGATTTTAGCAAGCGGTATAAAGCAGAGCAGCCGATTGCCATTCATGAGTTCCTCTACCCGTTGATACAGGGCTATGATTCGGTTGCGCTTGAGGCGGATGTTGAGATGGGAGGCACCGATCAGCGCTTTAATTTGCTAATGGGGCGAGAGCTCCAAAAGGCTTCGGGTCAAGCGCCCCAGACTGTGATCATGGTGCCGTTGTTGGAAGGTTTGGATGGTGTTCAGAAGATGTCCAAATCTTTGGGGAACTATGTGGGGATTAATGATGCGCCCGGCGAAATGTACACTAAGCTTCTGTCTGTTCCCGACAGCTTGATGTGGCGCTATTTTGAGCTGCTAAGTTTTCGCACGGTTGAGGAGATTGCGGACTTTCGCCGCCAAGTTGATAGTGGTTCAAGCCCGCAAGCGTTCAAGCAATTGCTCGCCGAAGAGATTATTGCTCGTTTTCACGGTGAAAGCGCTGCGCAGGCGGCAAAGCGAGGGGCCGGCAACCGCTTTGATTGGGGGGATGCGCCGGAGGATATGCCTGAGATCGAGCTGGTTGCGCCCGATGGTGCCGGCGTGCCAGTCGTTAATGCCGCAAAAGCAGCGGCGCTCGTTTCCACTACCACTCAGGCGCGATCCTTTGTTCAGCAGTCTGCTTTACGTGTGGGTGGGCGAGTAGTCTCCGATGTTTCCGAAGTTCTCCCAGTCGGAGGGCCCTATATCCTTCAGGCTGGCAAGAAGAAGTTTGCTCGCGTCTTTGTTAGGTAGTTGAAGTTAAGCAATTGAAGGGCGGTCTCGCGGAAACTTAAAATTTCCCGAAATAAGTCGTTGACAGTTTTTCAAAAACCTTTAAGATGCGCACCACTCCGAAGCGAGACTCTCTGAAGAGAGTGGGAAGTGAAGGAAGCGTGAACCGGGTTGAAAAAAACGGTTGACAAGGTAGCCAAACAGCGTAGAATGCGCGGCTCCCAAGCAGCAAGCCTGAACACAGGCTGAGCGAAAAAGTTCTTTAACAATTCGAATTGACAGTAATGCGTGTGGGTATTTGTGCTGAAGGTATAGAGATATATCGGCAAGTACAAAGACCTCGAAAAGAGATCTGAGTACGAGCCAAGTCGCAAGACGAAAGAGATTGAACTGAAGAGTTTGATCATGGCTCAGATTGAACGCTGGCGGCAGGCCTAACACATGCAAGTCGAGCGGTAACAGGCCTTCGGGTGCTGACGAGCGGCGGACGGGTGAGGATAGCGCAGGAATCTGCCTTGTAGTGGGGGATAGTCCAGAGAAATTTGGGGTAATACCGCATAATCCCTGAGGGGTAAAGTGGGGGACCGTAAGGCCTCACGCTACAAGAGGAGCCTGCGTCGGATTAGCTAGTTGGTGGGGTAAGGGCCTACCAAGGCGACGATCCGTAGCTGGTCTGAGAGGATGATCAGCCACACTGGGACTGAGACACGGCCCAGACTCCTACGGGAGGCAGCAGTGGGGAATATTGGACAATGGGCGAAAGCCTGATCCAGCCATGCCGCGTGTGTGAAGAAGGCCTTCGGGTTGTAAAGCACTTTAAGCGGGGAGGAACGGGTATTCGTGAATATCGGATACTTTTGACGTTACCCGCAGAATAAGCACCGGCAAACTCCGTGCCAGCAGCCGCGGTAATACGGAGGGTGCGAGCGTTAATCGGAATTACTGGGCGTAAAGCGCACGTAGGCGGTCATGTACGTGGGATGTGAAATCCCCGGGCTTAACCTGGGACTTGCATACCAGACTGCATGGCTAGAGTATGAGAGAGGGTGGTGGAATTTCCGGTGTAGCGGTGAAATGCGTAGAGATCGGAAGGAACATCAGTGGCGAAGGCGGCCACCTGGCTTAATACTGACGCTGAGGAGCGAAAGCGTGGGGATCAAACAGGATTAGATACCCTGGTAGTCCACGCTGTAAACGATGAGAACTAGCCGTTGGATTCCTTGAGGATTTAGTGGCGCAGCTAACGCGATAAGTTCTCCGCCTGGGGAGTACGGCCGCAAGGTTAAAACTCAAATGAATTGACGGGGGCCCGCACAAGCGGTGGAGTATGTGGTTTAATTCGACGCAACGCGAAAAACCTTACCAGGCCTTGACATCCATGGGATCTTGCAGAGATGCGGGAGTGCCTTCGGGAACCATGAGACAGGTGCTGCATGGCTGTCGTCAGCTCGTGTCGTGAGATGTTGGGTTAAGTCCCGTAACGAGCGCAACCCTTATCCTTAGTTGCCAGCACGTAAAGGTGGGAACTCTAAGGAGACTGCCGGTGACAAACCGGAGGAAGGCGGGGATGACGTCAAGTCATCATGGCCCTTACGGCCTGGGCTACACACGTACTACAATGGTCGGTACAGAGGGCTGCGAGACCGCGAGGTTTAGCCAATCCCTTAAAGCCGGTCGTAGTCCGGATTGCAGTCTGCAACTCGACTGCATGAAGTCGGAATCGCTAGTAATCGCAGATCAGCATGCTGCGGTGAATACGTTCCCGGGCCTTGTACACACCGCCCGTCACACCATGGGAGTCTGTTGCACCAGAAGCCGGTAGTCTAACCGAAAGGGGGGCGCCGTCCACGGTGTGGCCGATGACTGGGGTGAAGTCGTAACAAGGTAGCCGTAGGGGAACCTGCGGCTGGATCACCTCCTTAAATAAAGCCTGAAAGCGCAAGTACTCACACTCATTACTGTTAAAACGAATTGTCAGCTTGGGCTGAGACTCAGGTTGTAAGGCATTGGGTCTGTAGCTCAGCTGGTTAGAGCGCACCCCTGATAAGGGTGAGGTCGGCCGTTCAAGTCGGCCCAGACCCACCAGTGTTTTGGAGAATGGGGCCATAGCTCAGCTGGGAGAGCGCCTGCTTTGCACGCAGGAGGTCAGGAGTTCGATCCTCCTTGGCTCCACCAGATTGGGGGTTTGGAAGGAAGTGTATCGGAAGGAAGTGTAAAGGCAAAAGGTGTAAGGTAAAAGGGTTAGAAAATAGAACCAAGCTTTCGATGTTTTTTTGAGAAAGAGATTTTGAAGAAACGGCGTTAAGAAAGAGAGTTTGTTTCTAGTTTTTTAGCTGGAACCACAGGAAGCCCCTGTGAGTGTTCTTTAACAGGTAGGATAATGAGAAGAGCTTGCAATCATTGCATTCGAAAGGATGTAGGGGATTGCAAGAGTAAAGAGTTAAAGATCAAGCGATCTTGGATCTGAACAAAGGCGATAGAGATAGCAAGTTTGCGAAGACATGCCCTTTTTTAGGGTTATATGGTCAAGCGACTAAGCGCATACGGCGGATGCCTTGGCAGTCAGAGGCGATGAAGGACGTGGTAACCTGCGAAAAGCTTCGGTAAGCCGGTACACAGGCGATGACCCGAAGATGTCCGAATGGGGGAACCCACCTGGTGTGAGCCAGGTATCACATGCTGAATACATAGGTATGTGAAGCAAACCCGGGGAACTGAAACATCTAAGTACCCGGAGGAAAAGAAATCAACCGAGATTCCCTGAGTAGCGGCGAGCGAAAGGGGAGCAGCCCTTAAGTTTTACCTAAGTTAGTGGAACGCTCTGGAAAGTGCGATCACAGAGGGTGAAAATCCCGTACACGAAAATGTAGGTAGAATGAAAACGAGTAGGTCGGCCCACGTGAAAGGCTGATTGAAGATGGGGGGACCATCCTCCAAGGCTAAATACTCCTGACTGACCGATAGTGAACCAGTACCGTGAGGGAAAGGCGAAAAGAACCCCGGAGAGGGGAGTGAAATAGAACCTGAAACCGTATGCGTACAAGCAGTAGGAGCCCCCTTGTGGGGTGACTGCGTACCTTTTGTATAATGGGTCAGCGAGTTACTTTCAGTGGCGAGGTTAACCGACTAGGGGAGCCGTAGCGAAAGCGAGTCTTAAAAGGGCGACTAGTCGCTGGAAGTAGACCCGAAACCGAGCGATCTACCCATGAGCAGGGTGAAGGTGAGGTAACACTTACTGGAGGCCCGAACCGACTCCCGTTGAAAAGGTAGCGGATGACTTGTGGGTAGGAGTGAAAGGCTAATCAAGCTCGGAGATAGCTGGTTCTCCTCGAAAGCTATTTAGGTAGCGCCTCATGTATCATTCTCGGGGGTAGAGCACTGTTTCGGCTAGGGGCCTGTCAAGGGCTACCAACCCGATGCAAACTCCGAATACCGAGAAATGCGAGCATGGGAGACAGACGGCGGGTGCTAACGTTCGTCGTCAAGAGGGAAACAACCCAGACCGCCAGCTAAGGTCCCAAAATTCCGGTTAAGTGGTAAACGATGTGGGAAGGCATAGACAGCTAGGAGGTTGGCTTAGAAGCAGCCATCCTTTAAAGAAAGCGTAATAGCTCACTAGTCGAGTCGGCCTGCGCGGAAGATATGGCGGGGCTCAAACCGGATACCGAAGCTGCGGATTCATACGATGTATGAGTGGTAGAGGAGCGTTCTGTAAGCCGTTGAAGGTGTGTTGAGAAGCATGCTGGAGGTATCAGAAGTGCGAATGCTGACATGAGTAACGATAAAACGGGTGAAAAACCCGTTCGCCGAAAGACCAAGGTTTCCTGCGCAACGCTAATCGGCGCAGGGTAAGTCGGCCCCTAAGGCGAGACCGAAAGGTGTAGTTGATGGGAAATCGGTTAATATTCCGATACCGGCTATTGCTGCGATGGAGAGACGGAGAAGGCTAGGTGTACCGGGCGATGGTTGTCCCGGGGAAAGTAGGTAGGCAGAGGGCTTAGGCAAATCCGGGTCCTTAATGCCGAGACACGAGACCACGACCTCTTTGAGGTTGGAAGTCACTGACGCCACGCTTCCAGGAAATATCTTCTAAGCTTCAGGCAGTAGCTGACCGTACCCAAAACCGACACAGGTGGTCAGGTAGAAGATACCAAGGCGCTTGAGAGAACTCGGGTGAAGGAACTAGGCAAAATGGCACCGTAACTTCGGGAGAAGGTGCGCTCTTGCGGGTGAAATTTTTACAATGTAAGCCTGTGGGAGTCTCAGTAAACTGGCCGCTGCGACTGTTTATTAAAAACATAGCACTCTGCAAACACGAAAGTGGACGTATAGGGTGTGACGCCTGCCCGGTGCCGGAAGGTTAATTGATGGGGTCAGCGTAAGCGAAGCTCTTGATCGAAGCCCCGGTAAACGGCGGCCGTAACTATAACGGTCCTAAGGTAGCGAAATTCCTTGTCGGGTAAGTTCCGACCTGCACGAATGGCGTAACGATGGCGGCGCTGTCTCCACCCGAGACTCAGTGAAATTGAAATCGCTGTGAAGATGCAGCGTACCCGCGGCAAGACGGAAAGACCCCGTGAACCTTTACTATAGCTTCACATTGAACTCTGAACCTGTCTGTGTAGGATAGGTGGGAGGCTTTGAAGCCGGGACGCCAGTTCTGGTGGAGCCAACCTTGAAATACCACCCTGGTATGTTTGGGGTTCTAACCTTGGCCCATGATCTGGGTTAGGGACATTGTGTGGTGGGTAGTTTGACTGGGGCGGTCTCCTCCCAAAGAGTAACGGAGGAGCACGAAGGTGCGCTCAGCGCGGTCGGACATCGCGCACAGAGTGTAAAGGCAAAAGCGCGCTTAACTGCGAGACCCACAAGTCGAGCAGGTACGAAAGTAGGTCTTAGTGATCCGGTGGTTCTGAATGGAAGGGCCATCGCTCAACGGATAAAAGGTACTCCGGGGATAACAGGCTGATACCGCCCAAGAGTTCATATCGACGGCGGTGTTTGGCACCTCGATGTCGGCTCATCTCATCCTGGGGCTGTAGTCGGTCCCAAGGGTATGGCTGTTCGCCATTTAAAGAGGTACGCGAGCTGGGTTTAGAACGTCGTGAGACAGTTCGGTCCCTATCTGCCGTGGGCGTTGGAGATTTGAGAGGAGCTGCTCCTAGTACGAGAGGACCGGAGTGGACGAACCTCTGGTGTTCGGGTTGTCACGCCAGTGGCATTGCCCGGTAGCTATGTTCGGACGGGATAACCGCTGAAAGCATCTAAGCGGGAAGCCTCCCTCAAGATGAGATCTCCCTGAGGCTTTAAGCCTCCTGAAGGGCCCTTATAGACCATGAGGTTGATAGGTCAGGTGTGTAAGCGCTGTGAGGCGTTGAGCTAACTGATACTAATTGCCCGTGAGGCTTGACCATATAACCCTAAGCGAGGTTATGTGCATTCAGGCCTGCTACGAAATTGCCTTTAGAACAAGGCGCTTGATCGACTCGATCTTCTCATCTTACCGAATTCGGGTGTAGACGTTTCCTTCGGGAGACGCAATACACCCAACCGTTTGCCTGACGAATATAGAGCAGTGGCCCCACCTGATCCCATCCCGAACTCAGAAGTGAAACGCTGCATCGCCGATGGTAGTGTGGGGTCTCCCCATGTGAGAGTAGGACATTGTCAGGTCCTTATTGAAAACGCCTCAGTCTCTTGGACTGGGGCGTTTTTTTATGCGCCGAGGTTCTTGAAAAACGCGCGGGCAACGCGGAAACATGAAATTTCTCACAAGCAGTCTCGGGCTGGACGATTTCTCGGGACACAAGTGCTCTCGAAACTTAGAAGGACGACGCCCTTGAAGGCGTGTTGCACTATTCGCCCTGCTGTTTCGGAATTGCGCAGTACGCGAGCCAGTCTGGTAGTTTGTTTGTCGTGCTTGAGATGCTTTGAGGGGCGGATCCGCTAATAGGGGCCTCTACCGGTTGGCTGGTGTTTGAAACGCCGGTGCACCCACAGATACTGTTCAGGTTGAGGGAGAATATAGCTCTCAATTGTTTTATTAATGAGTATTGTGTCAGCAAGCTCATCCCCGCTTGGAAAAGGCGATAGTGGGGGGCCGAACACGATCTGGTAGCGGCCTTTAGGGAAGCGGTAATGTGCGCATGGGATTACGACAGCTTTTCCCATTTGGGCCAACCTGCTTGTCGTGGTAAGGGTGGCGGCTGTCTGACCAAAAAATGGCACATAGACTGCGTGTTCGCGCCCATAATCTTGGTCTGGGGCATACCAGACGATTTCCCCTTTTCTTAATTTACGCACCATTTGGCGCATGTCTTCTCTAGGGATGTTGTGGATGTTGTGGCCTCTTCCTTTGCAGATGGCCCAGTCAATTACTGGGTGGTTGTTGGGTCGGTAGACCGCGTTAAAATCAAGCACTTGTCCTAATAGCCGGCTAGCGATGTCGATACTATTGAAGTGCATTCCTAACAGGATGATCCCACTGCCTTGTGCTTGTGCGTCTTTCAAATGGTGTTCGCCGATTATTTCTAGGCGCTTTCTTAGATCTACTCTGTGGTTAAAGTATGTGCCGGCGGTTTCTACGATGGCTTCTCCAGCGCTGATAATGGAATCGCGAGCAAGCTTATTCTGTTGCTTTGAAGATAAGCCAGGGAAGCATAGGCGTATGTTTGTTTTTGCAATGTGGCTTCGGCGCTTTGCTAAATACCAAGCACCATGGCCGAGGATGCGACCGATTGCGAGAAGTGAGTTCCACGGAAGTTGGCCTATGAGCCAGAAAATTGCAACGCCTAACCATGCTGGCCAGTATTGCGGTGCGTAGAGGCTTTTGCCGTTCATTTTTGCCATGACTTTCCTTGGCTTGGGTTACGGTTGAAAGGGCGTCCTGTATTTGCGGAAGGGTGTGCTGGAAGAGAGGTTGCGTCGATTGCGTTAGCGTGTACAAACGGCTTATTTTAGCATCATGGTTGCACCTGAGAGGGCTTCACCAAGGTCTTCGCTTTGCTCTGGGGAGCCGATTTCTATGCCTATGCGTGCAAATGCAGGAATTTTTTTCCAATCCATTCGTGTGTAAGGATGGTCGGTGTTGAGGTAGGACTGAAGGTTTGCGACCATGACTAGGTCGGTGTAGTCTGCTTTTCCTGATTCGTTTCCGCGGTCGAATTTTAGGTAATAGCGTGGGACGATGACGAGTTCACTAGGAAAGCCCCATTTTTCTAGGATTTTCGTACCGACAAAGGGGTGGATCTTCTCCGCAAGCTTTTCTAGCGTGATTGGGTCGATGTTGAGGCTGGATTCTTCGGCGTAGGTAAGAATGGGGAGAATGCCGATTTCATGTATCATTCCTGCAAGCAGGGCTTGGTCGGGCTTTAGGTGCGGCGCGTAATGGCGGCATAGTACGTGGGCGATGCCGGCGACTTCGGTTGCGTGTGACCAAGATTTTCGCATGGCTTTGTCGACCACGTCCGAGGTGGCTTGGAACATCTGTTCCATTGCGAGCCCTGTGATTAGGTTGCAAATGCAGGTCAGCCCTAAGCGTGAAATCGCCATTTGAATATCGGTGATTTCGCGAGGGCCGCGCATCAGCGGGCTGTTTGCTACTTTGATGATTCGAGCGGACATAGCCGGGTCGTTGTTGATCGCTTTTGCGATATCACCTGACGATGAATCTGGGCTTTCTGCGATTTCGCGTGCGCGCAGTGCAATTTCCGGAAGCGTCGGAAGGATTAGTTTGTCGTTTTGTATCAAATCAATCAGCTGTTTGAATACGGCTTCTTCTATTCCGGCCATGTGGCTTGTACTCTTTGCGGTGATTCCCAGTCTGCTTGCATGCCCTTCTAGTTATAGCATAGAGGTGGGGTTCTGCATGGCTGCTGCAGTTGTTTTCGATTATTCCGTCGAATCTAGGGAGGTTACTTGGTTGGGAAGCGGGTGTGGAGTCAGGGTTGCAGGGGTGTCTCCGCTAAGTGTTTGTAAGGTCGAGCTGTTGAGGGCGGTTTGCTTTGTGACGAGTAAAACATCGTAGTTGGCTTCGCCGGTTCGTGCGATGTGGACGATGTAGCCGATGGTTTCACCGTGGAGGTCTTTAACTGCTTCGCCGATCATGGGAGAAACCTTGGATTGCCACTGAAAGCGGTAGGTACGATATTTTGGTGTCCCCTTGAAGTGCAGGCGGGCAATGATTTCTTGCCCTTTATAGCAGCCTTTTTTGAAGTTGATGGCGTTGAGCTGATCGTAGTTGAGCTCTTGGGGAATGAATTTGTCTTGGGTGTTTGGGTGGATGTGTGCTTGGCCTAGCTCCGACAGGCAGCGTTGCCAGCCTTCTAGGCCGCTAGCGAGTGCGGTTGTTGGCCATTGTGATTGCAGTTCTTTGGAGCGTTTGGGTGTGGTGATGATCAGCCACAGTGGAAGGTCTGCATCTAGAAGGCTGATTTTATCGCTCTGTGACGATTGCGTAAGTCCATAAGGCGTTTCTTGTACAGGTAAGTTTACGCGTTCACACCAGCTTTTTGCGTCGCGACCACCGATCATGAGTGCTTGAAATGCGTCGCTTGCATCGCTGAGTTCGACCTTTGCGAACATGGCGTATTTGGCCAGCGCTTGCTGGGTTGGTGCAGTCATACCGGGGGGAAGAAGCATGACAAAACTGGTTGTTGAGGTGGGGTTTGCCTCGGATGCTTCTTTGGGTTCGGTTTTGGGGGCCTCGGGTTTTGAGGTTTCTGCTGGGGTGCTAGTTCTGTCTAGAAACCCCAAAAAGCTCGCCTGTATGCGCCCCTTGGCGGTGCAGTGAGCGCCGAGTCGGAGGTGGCCATTGGCGATTTCGCGTATGTCGCAGGTTACTTGGCCTTGTAAAAAGCTTGCGGCATCGGGGCCGCTGATTCGCAAGAACTCCCAGTGCTCGCCGAGGGCGAGATAAAGGGGTGGGGTAGTGCCTTCCGATGGGCTGGAGCGGTCGGCGCGGATGCTTGGTAGCCACGGGCTTAGGGTGTGTAGTGTGGTATCTGCATTGTTCATGGGGGGCATTTGTTTCCATCGGCAACAAACAGATTTGCATGGGCAAACTGCTTCGTGTGGGTTGGGGTGCCGATCTTGTCGGTTTGGGTTACATGTATGAGTTGGCTCGTTATAATTGCCTCGAATTATCGCGCGTTTAGCGATGGAATGGTGGACTGTTGTGTGGATATTTTTTTGGGGGGATGGTAGATGGATTCGGGTGAGTTTAATCCGGGGCGCATTCGTTGGGATTGTCGCAGGGGGATTAAGGAAGCAGAGTATTTGCTGTTGCCTTTTTTCGATCGCTATTTTGCGGATTTGACTTTGGAGCAGAAGCGCGCGTTTGTGTTGCTTTTGAAGGAGCAGGATGTCGATTTGTTTGAGTGGTTTACGTTGCGCTCTGAACCTGAGGATGAGGTGTTGCGTAATATGGTGAGGCTGATTATGGATCGCTGCGCCAGTTCAAGTTGAGGCGCGGCGTTGGTCGCACTTGTTGATTCATTGGCCGCATACTCGTGTTGGATCTACGGCGGCTGATTTTTCGAGAAGTAGTTTGTTTTGGAGATATTTTGAGAGCTCGCTCTCAAAGGAAGGATCGTGTGGGTGTAAGGATTAAGCCGTTGCAGGAGGCGGGTGCAAGCACGAAAACGTTGGTAGAAGTTGGAGAGCTTGAGGTTAGAGGGCTTGACGTTAGAGAGCTTGAGGTTAGAGAGGACGTCGCGGAAAGTGTGCCCCGTATTGTGGAAACAGTTCGGGGTGGTTTTAGTGCGAGTCTGCAGGATGCTAATTTTGACGATGTTTTGCCAATACGTTCTGATTTACCGCTGATTTGCGCGCTGCTTGTTGTTGCGGTTGCAATGGTTCCGATTTTTTGGTGGATGGATTTGGTCGGTGTTGCGTCTCTCATGGCGGGCGCTTTTACGCTAGAAGCTGTATTTGCTTTGCGGAGGCATCAGCAGGATCCGATGGCGTTGTGTCGCCAAGGTTTGTGTTGGTGGTGGGTGGAGCGCTCGGGTGAGATTAGTGGGCCCTATTGGTTGGCTGAGGACACGCGCATTAGTGGGGTATGGATTGCGCTTTGCTTACGTGATTCTAAGAAACGTAAGCGCCGAGTATTCTTGATTCGTTGGCGCTTGGAGCCTGAACCTTGGCGGAAGCTGATGTGGCATATCCAAGCGCATCACAATAAGCTTGCGAAAGCACGAAATATGAAAATGTAGCGCCGCTGCTAGCAAGTGGCGGTGGTTCTACCTTAGGCGCGTAATTCGGCTGCGGGTGTAAGAATGGAATCTTGGATTTGCGGTTGAAGATCTGGGTAGTCGAGAGTGAAGTGCAGCCCTCTGCTTTCTTTGCGTAGCATGGCGCAGCGAATGATCAGGTCGGCGATGACGGCAAGGTTGCGAAGCTCAAGTAAGTCGTTGGATACGCGGTAGTTGCCGTAGTATTCTTGGATTTCTCTTTGTAATAAATCAATGCGATGTTTGGCGCGCTCTAGGCGCTTGTTGGTACGTACGATGCCGACGTAGTCCCACATGAAGTGGCGTAGTTCGCTCCAGTTGTGGGAGATGACGACGTCTTCGTCGGAGTCGGTGACTTGGCTCTCGTCCCAGTTGGGAATTTGTGGCACTTTGGGTGCGTTATCGATTTTTGCGGCGATGTCTTTGGCGGCGGCGGTTGCAAACGCGAGGCATTCAAGGAGGGAGTTGCTGGCCATTCGGTTGGCGCCGTGTAGGCCAGTAAATGCGGTTTCTCCGGCGGCATAGAGACCTTCTAAGTCAGTTCTGCCCTTGAGGTCTGTCATTACGCCACCGCAGGTATAGTGGGCGGCCGGAACGACGGGGATGGCGTCGCGGGTAATGTCGATGCCGATGCTTAGGCACTTTTCATAGACGGTGGGGAAGTGTGTTTTAATAAAATCGGCTGGCTTGTGGCTGATGTCGAGGTATAAGCAGTCTACGCCAAGGCGTTTGATTTCGTGGTCGATCGCACGGGCAACGATGTCGCGCGGGGCGAGTTCTGCGCGTTTGTCGAAGCGATGCATGAAGCGTTCGCCGTTGGGTAGCTTTAGGATGCCGCCTTCGCCTCGGACTGCTTCGGTGATTAGGAAGGAGCGTGAGTTTGGATGGTAGAGGCAGGTGGGGTGGAATTGGTTGAATTCCATGTTTGCGACGCGGCAGCCTGCGCGCCATGCCATCGCGATGCCGTCACCAGTCGCAACGTCGGGGTTGCTGGTGTAGAGGTAGGCTTTGCTTGCGCCGCCGGTTCCGAGCATTACGAAGGGGGCGGTGTGGGTTTCGACGTGGCCGGTTTTTAGATTGAGTACGTAGGCGCCCCAGACTCGGTTGGCTTGGGCGCCGAGTTTTTTGTTTGTGATGAGATCAATGGCAACGCGCGATTCGAGCAGTGTGATGTTGCTGCATTTGCGGGTGTTTTCAATGAGGGCTTCGGAGATGGCGAGGCCGGTTGCGTCTGCGACGTGGACAACGCGACGATGGCTATGGCCGCCTTCTTTGGTGAGGTGGATTTCTGGTTGGCCGCTGGCGTCTTCCTCGGTGCTGAAACGTACGCCGAGTTCTTGCAGCCAACGAATGGCTTGCGGGCCGCTTTCAACAGTGAAGCGTACTGCATCTTCGTGGCATAGGCCGCCGCCTGCGATCAGGGTGTCTTGAACGTGTGATTCCATGGAATCAGTGGCGTCCATGACGGCAGCGACTCCGCCCTGTGCGTAGAATGTGTTCGCCGCAGTGAGGCTGCCTTTGCTCATCACGCAAATGTTCAGATGGCGGGGGAGTTTAAGTGCTGTGGTGAGGCCTGCGGCTCCACTGCCGATGATCAATACGTCGTGATGATGGGTGCTCATGGCGGCAGTGAAATTCCTTGCAATGCAGTTGGCTGTGTCAAACCCGCGCCATTGTAGCACCGCATGCCGATGGCTGCGAGCGGTCACCTAGGCGACCGCTTGTGTGGAGCTCCAATTGCTGTACTGGAGCGTCTTGCCTCGTGGCGAATCAACGGATGCGTTAATTTGCCAGCGGTAGTTTTCGTGCGGCGGTTGCAATGGCGCGGAACATTTCGACATGTTGTACGGTGCGCTTAGATTCGTCGCTGCCGTAGTTAGGGTCGGCGGAAGTCTTGACGATGACGGTGTTGGTCATGGGTGATACGAAGATGTATTGGCTGTATATGCCTTGGGCGAAATAGTCGCGTTGGGGGGAATCGGGAATCCACCATTGGTAGCCGTATCCGATGCTGCTGTCGGCGCTGCCGTTGAGCCCGGGGAGCAGGTGGGCGCTGTCCATGCTAAGAGAGGCGCTGATCCATGCATCGGGCACGATAGGCTTCCCGTTTAGCATGCCGTGGTCGAGGTAGAGTTGGCCGAGCTTGGCAAAATCCCGTAGGGTGGCATTTAGCCCTCCGAATCCCATTTCCATTCCGCTTGCGTCTACGATCCACCATGCGCTGTGTTCTGCGCCGAAGGGCTGCCAGAGCTTCTTCGACATATAGTCGGTAACGGATTCTCCGGTGGCGCCTTGCAGAACCATTGCGAGCACTTGCGTATCGAAGCTTGTATAGCGGCGGTAGGTGCCGGGCTCTTTTTCGTTGACGAGTTGTTTTGCGTAGTCATTAAAAGAATCGAAGAGGGCTGCTCTGCGTGCAAGCTGGACGATGTCGGAGTTGGGGTCATCATAGTCTTCGTTAAAGCGAATGCCTGAAGACATCTGTAGAACGTTTTTCAGGCTTACGCCTTCGTAGCCGGTGCCTTTTAGTAGCGGTGCATATTCATCGACGGGGTCGTGTACGCTTTCAATTTTGCCTTCTTGAATTGCAATGCCGATCAGTGCGGAGATGAAGCTTTTGGCGAGTGACCACGAAATGTGGGCGTTATCTGCTTGGTTGCCGAGGTAGTATTGTTCAAAAACGATGCGGCCGTCTTGTGCTACTAAAAGCCCAGTGGTTTTGGTTTCTTGCAGCCATTCTTGGGTGTTAATGGTTTTTCCGAAAGCTTCAAAGCTCTCTGGGAGGGTGAGTGCGGGGCCATTCGGAAAAATATGCGGATGGCTGGCTGCTGGAAGTTCTTTTGTTCGGAAGATTTCCGGCATGTGGGTGAAGTTGTAAACGATCTCTTCAGGTGCAAATAGGTTGTTTGCTTTTTGAAGGCGAATGATGGTGGGTTTGACCGATAGCGCAATGCCTGCGATCACGCAGCCGATGCCGATGAGTAGCACGAGTCTGCGAATATAGAGACCGGTTTTAGAAATAGACTGAGGGGGGGCCTTGGATAGCGATTGCGAGGGCTTGACGGGCACGTCGGCGGCCTCCTGCCGTTGGGTGAGCGCGTTAGAATTTTATGGAAGTATAAAGCGTAGGAGGTGCGGATACTAGCACAGCAGGCGCCGAAACGCCTGCGTTGTGTTTCATATGATCCGCTTTGCTTGAGCGTGCAAATGCTGGTTGCGTGAGGGCTCTCGTTACGCTGCAGCGATAAAGATTCCAATGATGCAGGCGAATCCGATGATCCATACGGCGCTGCGTTGGGTGCCTTTTCCGGCAATATAGAGCGCGGCGAATACGATTCGGCTGATCAGGTAGCCGAGTGCTAGCAGGTTGACGGCGGTTTGGGGGCCGTTGATCATGTGGGCAATAATGACGGCGGATGCGAACAATGGGAAACCTTCGAAGCCGTTGGCCATTGCTGCGACTGCGCGCGCGCGTTTTCCTTCGAGGTGAGAGAAATATTCGCGGGGGTTGTTGTTGTCAAAATCTTTGGAGGCTTTTGCGTAGGTACCGGAAATCATGGCGATAAGCCATGCAATGAGAATGCTCCAGAGTGCGAAAGTCATGAGTTTGATCCTTGTTGTTCGGGGTGTTCGTTAGATTGTTTTTTTAGAAGTTTTTTAGACGTTTTTTAGAAGAGCGATCGGCTAATGAAAGTTGCGGCAGGCGCAGGGGCTCTGTTGCGATCGCCGAGGGATTCGTATTCTTCGATGCTGCCGATGCCCTGTGCGATGCCGCCGCTTAAAAACATTTGTGCGTACAGGCGGCAGCGGTCGTATCCGCTGTGGGTGAGCCGTGGGTCGGTTCGTAGTGATTCTTTGAGTGTGGAGAATCGAACGTCGGTAGTTTCCATGCGGATTCCGCCTTCGTTTTTGGAGTCGATTACTAGGGTATTCGAAATGTTTTCGGTGCCGTCCTTGAGCTGGAGAACGTTACTAGCGCGCAGTTTTTTGCGTGTTCTTTTTTTTGCTTCTGCTGGTTGCCAAGCGAGCCATTCGGGCAGTCTGTTTGGGGTTGCGGTTGTACGCTTAGGATTGCCGTTAGGGTCGCCATAGTGGGCGAAGTTGGTCCAATAGGTGGACATTGCGACAACGGTTTGGATGCGGCTTTCGCGGTTGCGTTTGGTGAAAGTTTGGAAGGGGTTAAAATCGCATTGCACGTCTCGGAATACGAACGGTAGGTCCATGGCGTGGGTGCAACCTAGAAGAATATCGGGCCGGATGATGGGCGTGGGGGCGATTTCGTCCCAGTCGAAGCGGTAGCAGAAAAGCTTGCGATTACCTTGGGCGTAGAGGCGTTGCAGTGGTTCATCTGCACCTACGGCTTTCCACATGCGTGAAAAATAGTCGGCATCGAGCTGATAGCGTTGGCGGTCGCGGATGATGGGGATTTTGCCAAACTGGAAGCGTACGTAGTCGGTATTCATCATCATGAATAGCTTCATTTCGTCGCGGTTTGTGCCGATCAACAGTGGAATGTCGCTTTTATAGCGAGGGTCGGCAAAGGCGTCCAATAACGGGATGTCGGGTAGTACGACGCCGTCTTCAAACAGGCGTGGCGTTACATAAATGCCGGCACCGCCGCCTTTGAATGCGCTAATGATTTGTTCGGCATCTTTTTTGTAGAGGTAGTGGCGGAGTGCTTCGGGGGTGAATGCGTCGATTTGCTGGAGAGCTTCGTTGCGGGTTTCTGCCAGACCTTCCATGCGTAGCAGGCGGCGTAGCATGTCAATGGCGTTGCCGCGCAGTTGGGGGGCGGAGCGTGTTTTGGCTGCGTCGGGGGCGCGAAGGGCGTAGCCATCTTCGGGGGCGGAGCTTGTGGTGATGGAGGATTGTGCGATGGCTTTGTGAAACAGGCCTTTTGCGAAAGGCGAAACGTAGAGGCTGAGTACGTTCTGGCCGCCGGCGGATTCACCGAAAATCGTGACGTTGCTTGGGTCGCCGCCGAATGCCGCAATGTTGGTTTTGACCCAGCGTAGGGCTGCGATTAAGTCGAGTGTTCCGAAATTGCCGGAGCGATCTTCGGCGCTGCAGGTTTCGTCAAAGATGCTTGGGTGGTTGAACCAACCGAAAATGCCGAGCCGGTAGTTAAGAGAAACGACGATGACTTCGTGGTGTGCTGGTAGGTTGCCGGCCATCAGGTACATGGCGCTGGAGCCGCCGCAATTGCCGCCGCCATGTATCCAGAGCATTACGGGTAGTTTGCGGCCGGGAAGTTGCTGCGGCGCGAAAATGTTTAGGGTTAGACAGTCCTCTGAGCCCAGCGGCTGATTCCACTCGTTGGGCGGAGATGCGGTCATAAAGCTTTTTAGCTGTAGGCTTGGCGCGCCAAATTCTAGGCATTCTTTGGCAGCGCTCCACGGTATTGCGGGTTTCGGAGCGCGCCAGCGTAACGGTCCGACTGGGGGTGCAGCATAGGGGATGCCTAGCCATGCATGCGTGGCGTCATCCAGAGCGAAGCCAATTACTTCGCCGGTTTGAGTGGTGCGGCGTGAAGTTGGGTCTGGTGTGCGTGCATTCATGGCGTTACCTCGTGCGGCGTGAGGAGTGCCCGATGCGCTCTTTCGATTGCATCGGGTGCATTTGCTGCGGCAAGGGGCGGATTACTTGGCGGCTCCGAGCTTGCGAATGGCTTCGTCGATGTTGGCGATGCGGGCATCGTTGGATGGGTGGGAACTGAGGAAGCTGCTGTTATCGCCAACGTGTTGCTTGAGTGTCAGGATGGCGTTGCGCATTGCGATGGGGTTTTTGCCCATTTTTGCGAGAGTGCGGACGGAGAACGCATCCGCTTCAAGCTCGTCTTTCTGAGAAAAGCGTGCGTTGATGGCGCTTTCGGCCAATTTGCCCAGCTCGCCTTGTGTGAGTGCGCCGATGTTTCCACCCACGCTGCCGACCGCTTTGAAGGCTGTGTCAGTGAGCAAGGTTTCTTTCAGCTGTTTGTAGCTGTGTTTTAGCTTTACGTGGCCGATTTCGTGGCCAATAACGGCGAGGATCTGGTCGTCTGGCATAACGTCCATCAAGCCGGAATAGACACGTACGGTGCCGTCGGCCATCGCAAATGCGTTGAGTTCGCGCGTTTCATAGACTTTGAAGTTTAGGTTTAGGCCGGAAGCGCTGGCAAGACCTGAGGTCAGGCGTTGTAGGCGCTGGGTGTAGGGGCTGTTGGCAGACGCTACCGTGCTTTTGCTGTCCATTTCTTGAGCAGACAAGCTTGCGGCCTGTTTAACTTGGTCTTCAGACAGGGTGCCTGCTTGAAGTGCCCCCATGCCGATGCCAATGGCGGCCTCGGTATTAAATTTACCGTCTGCGGTGCAGTGGCTAAGTGCGAGTGGGAGCGCGATTGCTGCGGCGAGCTGCCAAATACGATGTTTCCGTGGCTGCATGGTGTGTTCCCTAAATTTAAAAGCTGAAGTTAACGGATGCGTATGCGCCATCTACTTTGATGTTGCTGTAGATGTCATTAACATCGTCAAGCTTCAGGCGCAGGACGCGATAGCCGCCTTCGATTGCAAGGCCGCCAGCGATCTCATAGCCGACTTTTGCGGTGAGGTCGGTCATTTTGTTGCTTTCAATGCTGAGGAAGTAGGCGTCGCCGCCGACGTAAACGCCGGTGAGGGGCAGGCTGATGCGGGTGCTTGCAAATAGCATTGGTACGGCTTGGTCGATGCCGAGCGTTTCTTCGCCAATGGCTGCGGATTGAAGTGCGATGGAGCCGTCAAAAAGGCGAAGGTTGATGCCGCCGTCGATGGTGACGAGGTTGTCCATCCAGCGGTAAAAAAGCGTCACATCGTTGTGAGTCAGGTCGATTTCGCTCGTGACCTTGCTGCCTTTGACGAAGTTCTGGCCGTGAAAACGAATGTCATCCGTGAGAGTGGTTTCGCCATCAAAGCTGAGTTGGTTGAAGGTGACGCGAGCGTTCGGGATTAAGGGTGCGTCATGGGTTAGCGTGAATGCTGCGCTGTAGCTTTTGTCGCTGTCCAGATCGAGCGTTTGGTCGCTGTCGATGCGGCTGCCGGATGACGTGTTTACGTGGCCACTGATGTCGTTAGCCCAATATTGGGCGCCGGTGTGAACGCCGAAAAGTGTGTCGGCATGAGTGGTTGCGGCAAGGCTGAGTGTGGCACATAGTGTAGCGCCGGCCAGAACGGAGCGTGGCTTGGTTATCATTGGAAAGGTCTCAAATAAATGGCGTGCGTGAGTGCAGGGTACTACAGATAGAGCCAACTAGGATAGGTGAAGTTGCCTAAAAACTGTGACTTGCTAAGGGCTTGGCGTTACTTGTGAATGCGTGTAAGCCTTTTGGGGATCATGGATGGGGGAGGTTCGGCTGCGCTAGGGTTCCGTAGGGGTTGTCGGGATCTAACAGGACGGGGAGAGGCTGGCCGGGGATGAGAATATGGTCGCGCTGTATGACCAGCTGGCTTGGGTCCACCGTGCGGCTGCCAAATTGATAGAGAGTGCGATCTTGGCCTTGGAGCAGAGCGTTTTCGTATCGCTGTTGCCGCTCAAGAATTGCCTCGGTTCGTGCTTGGTAGCTGTGAATGGTTGCGCCCCCGTGTTTCTGTTTAAGCAGTTGGAGCGTGGCTTCGGCGGAGAGCAGTAGAGCTGTGGCGTTATTACCGCCGAAGCCTTTTGAATTGATGAGTGCCGCTCGCCAAAAGTTTGGGGCTTCTTGGCGGTGGGTGTTTGCGAGTTCGATGCGGTCTTGGTGTACGTCGTCTGCGAACTGTTCAACGCTTGTGATGCCGGGGGCGATGCCGGTGGCGAGGCTGCCGAGAGCAAAGCTGATTTGGTCGCCGGCGGCAGGCCCGAGGGAGTGGCCGACGTAGCATTTTGTGGCGGCAATTCGCCAACGTGGGATTGCGAACGCTGTGGCAATACGGTCAAAGATGTGTGATTCACTGGTGCGGTTTTGAGGGGTGCCTGTGCCGTGTGCGTGTAGCAGTGTACGGTGACGCAAGTCGTGATCACCGAGAATTTTTGCGGCGAGGGCGGTGGCTCGGCCTAAGGTGAGGTAGTTGCCGATTCCGGGGGAGGCGATGGATTTTTTATAGCCGTCTGCGTTGATGAATACGTCGGGGACTGCTGCGTGGATGCGTGCGCCAGTGGCAAGTGCAAGCTCGCTAGACATCAGTACAAAGTATTGGGCAGATTCGCCAAGGGTGAAGCCGCAGTTGGGGGCGAAGGGGCGGCAGGCGCGGCGATGGTCGGGAGCGCCTTCATGAATTCCGTCTAGCTCTAGCAAGTCGCAGTCTTCGGCCAGCGCGCTCATTACGCGGTAGCCTTCGATAATTTCGGGGGTGATGGGTGCTTCAGCGGCTCCAGCAATTGCGATTTGTGCGCGCCCGCTGCGGATGTCGGAGACGGCTTTTTCTAAATTGTAGAGAAGGGTTGCGCATGCGCCGAGGGTGCCGCCGGTGTTGCCAAGGTTGCCGAGCACATAGGCGTTAATAAAGTCTGCGGGCATCTCTGCCAAACCGAAGGGCAGGTTTTTTGAGGAGCAGCGCTCGCCGCGTAAGGCGGCTTGTAGCATGGCGCCAGCGCTTTCGTGATCGAGTTGGCCCATTGCGCTGGATGCGTAAACTGAAATTTGATCTGGTGCGACTCGCGCCTGAAGTTCCTCCCACGGGATTCCAATGGAGTGCAGAGCGTCGGATGCGGCGTAGACGGCAAGTTGCAGCCCTTTTGGGTGGCCGCGAGACGAGTATTTTTTCCCGGGTTCAAATCCGCTAGGGAGTTGCCCTGCGGCGTTGACCCTTCCGTCATGAGTGTTAGGGAAAAGCACGCGGGTGGGGCCGTGGGCGGCGACGAGCACCTGCTGTTGGTTGAGTTCAGTGACGCGCCAGTGAGCCGGGATCGGTGTGGGAAGTTGCGTTTTTTCCAAGACCCAAGTGGGCGGCTGGTTGCCTGGCAGGAGATCGGCGAAGGTTTGGCTGTAGACCTTGGATGCGTCGAAGTAGCTGGGTTGGATTGTGCGAATCAGTGTGTTCTGGAGGATGCTGGCGGTTTCTGATTCAGAGTGGCGTGACTCCGAAAAAGCGGTTGTGCGCCCCATCAGTTGTGAGAGTGAGCGCAGAACGGTGTACTGTTCGGTTTGTGCCAGCGCATCGTAGACGATGCGTTTGAATGCGTGGTGAAAGCTACTGCGCCCAGCGGCGTTGATCCCGCCGTATCCGACGATTACGGGAAGCGGGGCTACGGAAAACGGGGGCACAGAAAGTTGGCTCGCGAAAAGTTGGCTCACGAATGTCACTCCTCGACAGCTGGCGGTCCTTGCGATGAGTCTGCTTTGTAGAGGAGAGATGGGCGCGGCGCTTTGGGTAATCGGAGTTCCGTTTACGCGCTACGCCCATTCCTCATTTTGCAGGGCTTCCTGCAATTTAGATTAGCTCATTAGATGAGTTCGAGTGCGATGGAAGTGGCTTCGCCGCCGCCGATGCAGAGGGAGGCTACGCCGCGTTTCTTGCCGTATTTTTGCAGTGCGTGTATTAGGCTAAGAACGATGCGTGAGCCGGTTGAGCCGATGGGATGGCCGAGGGCGCAGGCGCCGCCGTGGACGTTGACGCGATCGTGGGGGATGTTGTGCTTCTGCATGGCGATCATGGAGACGATTGCGAAGGCTTCGTTGATTTCCCAGAGATCGACGTCTTCCGCTTTCCAGCCTGCTTTTTCGAGGACGCGGGTGACGGAGCCTACGGGGGCTTCCGTGAATTCGGATGGGTGCTGTGATTGGGTAGCGTGCGCGATGATGCGGGCTACGGGCTTGAGGTTGCGTGCTTTTGCAATGCTTTCACGGGTGAGCACGAGGGCGGACGCGCCGTCGGAGATGGAGCTGGAGTTGGCGGCGGTGATGGTGCCGTCTTTCCTGAAGGCAGGTTTGAGGGTAGGGATTTTTTCCGGTTTGGCGTTGCCAGGTTGTTCGTCAATGGAGACGGTTTCTTCGCCTTTGCGGGTTTTTACGGTGACTGGGACGATTTCGGCGGTAAAGCTTCCATCGCTCACCGCTTTCTGAGCGCGGCGCAGCGATTCGATGGCGAATGCGTCCATCGCTTCGCGGCTGATTCCGTGTTTATCGGCGGTGTCTTGTGCGAAAGAACCCATTAGTCGGCCAGTTTTGGCGTCTTCAAGGCCGTCTAGAAACATGTGATCTTTGATTTCACCGTGGCCCATGCGGTAGCCGCTGCGTGCCTTTTCGAGTACATAGGGTGCGTTGCTCATGCTCTCCATCCCGCCCGCGACCATGATGTCATTGGTGCCGACCTTGATGAGATCGTGCGCTAACATGGTGGCTTTCATGCCGGAGCCGCATAGTTTGTTAATCGTGGTGGCTCCGGCGCTGGCTGGGATGCCGGCGTCCAGTGCTGCCTGCCGTGCGGGGCCTTGTTTGAGGCCAGCGGGGAGCACGCAGCCCATGATTACTTCTTGAATGTCGTCAGGCGTAAGGCCTGCACGCTGAATCGCTTCGCGGATTGCGATGGCACCGAGTTGGGTGGCAGTAACAGAGGAGAGGGAGCCTTGGAAGCCGCCCATGGGGGTGCGTGCGCCGTTCAGGATAACAATAGGGTCATTCGACATGATGAGTGTGCCTCACAGTGGGTGGGTTAGATGGAATGCGGTTCTCATTCGCATGAGGTGCGGTGATTCTAACGGGAAGTTGTCAGAAGTGATATGCCTTGCCAGTCACGAATGATGCAATCAGTCACGAATGGTGTAGCGTCGGTGCGGAGAGATTCGGCGATAGGTTTGGCGTCGGTGCGCGTAGTTTGCGTTCACCGTGCATAAGTGCGAGGAATTTGTCTGCTTCGAGGGGTTCGGAGTAGTAGAAGCCTTGGCTGCGATCACAGCCGCAGCGCTGCAATAGCTCGACATGGGCTGCACTTTCGGTGCCTTCCGCGACGATTTCTAAGCCGAGGCTGTGCCCGAGGCGTATCACGGCTTCGATGATTTTGACGCTGTCAGCGTGCGTGTCTCGGTCGAGGTCGAGGAAAAAACTGCGATCTAGTTTGACTTCGTCGATGGGCATGCGCCGCAGGTAGCTTAGGGATGAATAGCCCGTACCAAAGTCGTCAATGGCCAGATGTACGCCCAGTTTGCGAATGTTTTTGAGTACGTCGATTGCGTGTTCGATGTTCTCCATGACGCTGGATTCGGTAATTTCAAAGGTGAGCGATGCGGGCGGTAGGCCGTACTCGGTGATGATGTGCGCAAGATCACTGGCAAGTGGGGGGTGATGGAGCTGAATGGCGCTTAAGTTAATGGACATGCCTAGATCTGGATAGCCGGCTTTATGCCATTCCGCGAGGGTTTTACAGGCGTTTTTCAATACCCAGTGCCCGATGGGGATCACGGCGCGGTTGCTCTCTGCCAGCAGGATGAATTCATCGGGTGAAATAAGGCCGCGCTGTGGGTGATCCCAACGTAATAGAGCCTCGACGCCCACAATCTGCCCGCTTGCGAGATCAATCTGCGGCTGGAACATGAGGCTTAACTGACTGCTTTCGACGGCGGTGAGTAGATCTCTCTCTAGTTGTTTGCTGGCTTTTTGGCGATGGTTTTCAATTTCGCTGTAGAACTGGATGGAGTTTCCGCCGGCAGATTTTCCAAGCCGCATGGCTTCTTCGGCTTTCTTTAAAAGGAGTTCGGGGGCTTTTGCATCGCGTGGAAAAAAGGCAACGCCAACCGTTGCAGAGAGTGTGAGCGGTGTGCTTTCTCCCGAAAAAGGTTGTTGCACTAGTGCTAACAGAGCGTGCGCAAGCTCGCGTGCTTGGGGTTCACTGGTTCCACGAATGGCGATGCAGAATTGATCGCCACCCGCGCGCATCAGAAGCGCTTGGTCGGGGGTAGATTTGCGCAGGCGGTCGGCCAATGTGGTGAGTACGCGATCCCCTGTACGATAGGAGTGCAGAAGGTTTACAGAGCTGAAGTCGTCTAGGCCAATATAGAAAAGGGCGCTGTAGTGATCACTGGTTAAGGGTTGGTTGAGTGCATCCAGCCGCTTTAGGAACAAGCTGCGATTGGGGAGCTCGGTTAAAGTATCGTAGTTGCTGAGGCGCTCAACGTTGGCCTCTGCGAGCCGACGGTAGCGGCTATAGTCGCCGATCGCTTCAAGCATCTGGTTAAATTTGCGTACCCAAACGCCGATTTCGTCGTTTTGGTGGCCTTGAGGAATTTGCAGTGAGCGTGTACCGAGCCGGCGTGCGTCGATCTCATCAATTGAAAGAATCAACTGGGAAAGCGGGCGGGTGATCAAGCCATGAATAATGGCATAGAGAATGAGCCCAAAGCCTGTTGCCTGCAGCATGCCAGCAAAAAGAGTGGTGAAGGTGCGAGCGATGAAATCGCCACCGCTATCCGATGTGTCAAGTACGAGGCTGAGCGCACCCAAGGGAATCGTTTTTCCTTGTTCTGTATGCTGAAGCGGAATTTCAAAACTGCGAAATTTGCCAAAGGCAAGATCGGAGAGCCATGTGAAGCGGGTGGTTGAACGTGGGCGCGACAGGTGGGCAAGGGTCTCGCCGCGTTGGGTTGTGATGGAAATTTCGATTAAGTAGGTTTTGCGAAACAGATCTTCCAAAATGCTCCGAGCCATTGCAATATCGTGAGCCTTCGCCACTTCGGCGATTGGGAGTTGCATTGTTTGTACGGCTTCTGTGCCAAGCGCTGTGAGGCGGGTGCGCGTGTTGTTGTAGTCAATGGAGATTTGCGCGAGGGTGAGGATAAAACCCATGCACAGTGATGCGCCCATGATTGCAAGGAAGAGCTTGGTGGAAAGTTTGAAGCGGAAGTTGTTCTTTTTATTCATGATGAGCGCTTGTTACTAGCCTGATTGGAGTATCAACCATTCTGTGGAGCTAGTCAAAAGCGTTCTGCTGTCAATGTGCGTAGGTGCAATATTTTTTTAGGTGATCAACGAGGGTAAACTCAGTGGCGACATCGGGGTTTTTGTGCGGGAGTTTTTTTTTAGGTGGCTTGCTGTCGGTGGTTGTAGGAATTGCTGCGCCACAAATTGCTGCGTCCGAAGAGGTTACGCCGGAGCCCAGCATGGAAGCAATGGTGGCGCCTTTGGCTGCGAGTGGAAAGCGTGCGACGCCAGTAGAGGTGCAGCATCAGTGGCAGAATTTGTTAGGGCAGGTCTTACCCTTAGCGAGCGCACAGATCGAAAAAACCGGTAGCTTTTATCCGTTTGCCGCAGTGCAATATCAAGAGGGCCAGATTAAAGTGGTAAGCGCGCGAGAAAATCGCGAAACGCTATCCCCGCGCACCGCCTTGTCTTTGTTGCGCAAAGAGATTTCTGCACTTGCGACAAGTGGACGCTTACAGTCGGTGGTGTATCTTGTCGATGCCTCGGTTCGCCGCAGCGATAGCGGGTTGCCGCAATCGGGGATCCGCATTCAGCTGGATCATGCGTCGGGCGAATCCATGCAGGGAATCCTGCCGTACCGAAAAGGATCAAGCGGTATTTTGTTTTTAACTCCAGAATATAGGCCGTCAAAAAATGTCACGTTCCAGTGAGTCTAACCTGCAGAGAAAAATTGAGTCATTTGTTGTAACCAATCCGGTAATGGATGTTGCGCGCAAGTCCATGTTTGCGACGCTGGGAGTAGGGGTTTCTGGCGCGCGCGATGTCCTTGACGTCGCTTACGGTAGGTTGCCGCAGCAGAAGATGGATTTGTATTTCCCGACAGGCTGTGAGCCGATGGCGTCTGTAGTGTTTGTTCATGGCGGAGGCTGGCGTACGGGCGATAAGCGTGAGTATCGCTATCTGGGGCGTTCTTTGGCTGCGCGTGGCTATGCGGTTGCGGTGGTTGGGTATCGGCTATTTCCCGAGGTGCAGTTTCCGGGGTTTGTCTACGATATTGCGCAAGCCTGTGTTTTCTTGCATGAGCGTGGGGCGTCTCTAGGGTGGCCGAATAAGCCCTTCGTGTTGGCAGGGCATTCTGCGGGTGCGCATATTGCAAGCTTGGTGGGCTTGTCGCCAGTGTTTGCCGCGGCGTTCGGTTGGGATGCGCCGATTGCGTCTGGCGTTATCGGCTTGTCTGGCCCGTATAGCTTTCGTCCAGAAAAAGATCCTGTCATGCAGCCAGTGTTTGGGCCGCGGGAGCACTCTCAATGGCATGCGCCTATGTGTCCGATTGATTGTGTGGGTAGCGACAAACCGCCGATGCTTCTTATCCATGGGACGCAGGACACGCTGATCAGTGTGAAGGTTGCGCAACGCATGTATCAGCGCGCATTAGAAGCGGGACAGTCTGTTCGTTATGAGTCATTGGAAGGGCAAGGGCACTATTTGCCGATCTTGGCGTTTCGGCCAGGGGTTCGCGGGCACCATCATCTGATGGGGTTGATTGACTCGTTCTGTTTGATTGGCGATGTCGCGTAGTTTTCATTGGGGACAAAATTGATGTCAGATTTAAGCATGAGGCCGAGCAACGATGATTTGCTAGAACGGCGGCCGGCGAGCCGGAAGAACAACAATGGTTCTGAACAAGGCGGGCGCGGGTTTCAGTGGTTGCTGGCGGTTCTTTTGTTGGTGTCGCTTGCAGCAATTTCCTACCTTTGGTTGCAGTTGCAGACGCTGAATCAGGCAATGGCGGAAAGCTCGCGCGCGAGTCAGGAAATGCTGGGAAGCCTCGAAACCAAGGTCAGCTCGCAAGATAAATCCTTATCGGTGAACGATGATAAAACCGGCGTTGCGATTAACCATTTGAACAGCGAAGTCCGTAAGCTCTGGGACTTATCAAATAAGCGTAACCGAACGGATATTGACCAACTTATCAAGGGCATGAAGTTGCAACAAGAGCGAATCGAAACCTTGGATCGCCAGCGCACCGAGTCGGGTGCGTTGTTGACGCAGGCGAATGCCGAACTGAAGACGCTTAAGCAGCAGCTTCAGGAACAGTCGGCGCGCGCAGAAAAACTTGGCGCTTTACAGGATCGGCTTGCCGAAATAAGAGTCATCCAAGAAAAGCAGGCGGGAGATCTTGCGGCGGCGGTGAGGCAGCAGAGAGAGCTGGATTCACGGGTAGCGAAGCAACTGAGCAACCTCGCCAAGCCTGCTCTGGATGGTGATTTGAGCCGTCGAATGGGTGACGTGGAGGCTGATATTCGCTCTATCAACGCATCACGACAGCAGGTGAATGGGCGTTTGAGTCAAATGGATCGGGACATCCAAGCGCTATACCAGCGCTAGTGGTTGTTTGGTTTTCCTCGTGCCCCGTTGGGGTGGGGAATCCCGCCTCTCGCAGAATCGCCTCTCGCAGAATAGAGAAATAGGCGCAGTTGGTTTCTAACCGCTATAGTTCGATAAGAGCTTTGACGGTTCCTAAAGTGAATTTGACGGTTCCTAATGTGAAAGATTCCTAGCGATAGAGCCAATTCCCTATGACTGACGTTGTTACTGATGCACTTGTTGCTAGCGAGGATAGCGAAACCAACAAAGCGCGCATCCTGATGGTGGATGACTCAAAAGTGATGCGTAAATCTGTGCTCAAAATGCTGGGGGCGGATTTCGACATTCTGGTAGCAGAGGACGGCGCGCAAGGCTGGGAAATCATCCAGCAGGACAATAGCATCCAAGTGGTGTTCACTGATCTGAATATGCCGCGTGTCAATGGCTATGAGTTGCTCAAACTGGTAAGAACTTCGCCAGACGACGGAATTCGCAATTTGCCTATGATCGTGGTTACTGGTGCAGAGAACGACGATCAGGCAAAGGAGCTTGCTCTGGAGCAGGGAGCAACGGATTTTATTACCAAGCCGTTCAATAGCACCGACCTCAAAGCGCGCGCGATGGCGCATGCGAATCACAATCGTGCGACAAAAACGCTGCAAAAAATCTCAACACGCGATGTGCTCACCGGTCTTCTGAATCGACGTGCGTTTGTTGAACGCCTTAGCCAAGATGCTTCTTTTGTCGTGCGCCACCAAGAAGATCTGACCTTGCTCGTCGTAGAAGTGGATAGTTTTAATGAGCTGTTTCTAAAAATTGGCCGTCAAGGAGCTGATAGCGTTCTAAAGCAGGTTGGAAAAGTACTCGAAAAAACAGTCAGGCAAGAAGATGCGGTTGGGCGAATTGGTCTTGCGCGTTTTGCGATGAGCCTGCCCACGGCAAGTGCTGACGGAGCGCGCAAGCTTGCCGAGCGGGTGGTTCGCACAGTGGAATCATTTAAGGCGCGATTGCGTGGGGAAGCAATTTTGATCAGCGTCTCCGTGGGGGGGAGGGCGGTTCCTGTGGGAGTTCGAGCGGACTCGGATGTACTGCTCAAGCAGGCGGAGAGTGAGCTGGTTCCGCAGAGGGCACGCAGCCAGATTCAAGTTGATCGCTATGCACAGGGCTTGGAGGATGGGCCTTCTTTTGCTGGGAATATATCGTCGCCCGATCGCGTAGGGGTGCGCACGGATGCCTTGGTTTCTATTGATTTGTTGCTTGATCAGGTGCGCGAGGGGCGCGTGGATGCGGCGCGTGCGATGCTGACACCCGCACTGCAACGATTGGCGCCCCTCTGGGTGTTGTTGACAAAAGAAGAGCGCAGCAGGCTTGTTGCGGATATTGAAGGGCCTGCATAGAGTACAGTTTGGTATTGGCCGGTTTGGATGGGCACAAAAAAGGCTGCGTAAGCAGCCTTTTTTATTAAACGATATCATTGAACGATATGGTGCGCCAGGAGGGACTCGAACCCCCATGCCTCGCGGCACTGGAACCTAAATCCAGCGTGTCTACCAATTTCACCACTAGCGCAAAGTGGCGCGAGTATATCAGAGCATATCTGCAATAAAAAGCAGGTTTTGCAATTAGGTTTTGCAATTAGTGGCCTTCATCCAGCTCCAGCCGACGATCGCTAATACGAACAATGTTGTCGCCGGCTCTAAGGGGGCTTACAGTCACCTGTTGGCCGTTAAACGCAGCTCCCCCAGTGAGGGTGTCTAAGTACTGATCATCGGTAATATCGTTGATACTCACGCCGGGATGCGCTTGCGCGACTTCCAGTTGGGAGCCGTTGCGATGGTGGCCCCAACCGTGCGGAATGCTGATCACGCGCGGCAAAATGTCGGTAGTAAGACGTACGGGTAGCTGAATTTCGCCCACTCGAGAGCTGACTACGATGGTATCGCCTGTTTGAATGAGTAAGCGTTTGGCGTCGTCTGGGTGCATGAGTGCGATGCATTCTTCGCGCCCTTTCACGAGCCGATGGCAGTTGTGCATCCACGAATTGTTGCTGCGGATTTGCCGGCGGCCAATGAGCGTAAAGACGTCTGCGCTGCGCGTAGCAGGCTTTCTGAGCGCCTGCTGTAGCTTTGATATTTCGTTGAGGAAGGTTTTCGGCGCGATGTTAATGAGCTTGCCGCTGGTTGCCAAGCGTTCGGGCAGGCACGGTTGGAGCGGCCCAAGATCTAAGCCGTGGGGGGCCTTCCGGAGAGCGTCGAGAGAAAGCCCCTGTGGGAGATCGCCTGTCGCACCTGCGCTTTGAGATAAGGAACGGCTTACGGCGCTGATATCGAGGGCGGTGCGGGCGAGGCTGTTCGCGGGCAGGCGCTTGTACAGTGCATCGACCAGCGCTTTTTGCAGTTTTTGTGGCCCAGGTAGCTGTACGCCGTAAGGGCCGGCGCGCAATAAAAGGTCCAAGATGCCTTCTGGTTTTAATGTACTGAGCAGGCGATGTTTTGCTTGTGCGGCGGCCCATCCTAACGGCCCTTTGGTTTCGATACGGCGCACAAGCTCCCACATGATTTGCCAGTCGTGCCGAGAGTCGGGCAGCGGTTGGTATAGTGGTGGGGAATAATTTGCATAGTTGTGAGTAGCAAGCAGATTTAACGCAAGGTCGTAGTGGCTGCGCTCCAAGGGGCCGGTTGGCGGTAGGATGATATTGGCGTGCTGGGTGGTTTCGTTCAGGTAGAAATCTATGCACACCATGTAGTCAAGGGCCTTGAGCGCGCGTTCTAGCTTTGTGCCGTTTGGAGCGGATAAGACGGGATTACCGGCACAAGTAATAAGAGCCCGAATCTGGCCATCACCTTCGGTAAGAATCTCGTCGGCCAAGGTGCTGGTGGGAAACTCACCGCTAAATGCCGGCAGTTTGCGAACACGGCTGCGTCGCAGCCCAAAGTCACCCGTTTTCCCGGCTAGCATTGCAAGGCCGACAAGATCGACTGCAGGGCGGGTGAACATCACCCCACCTTCGGTGTCCAGCCGGCCGGTTAGAATATTGAGGACGTTGATCAGCCATGTCGCCAGTGTACCGAAAGCCTGTGTGGAGGTTCCTACGCGACCATAGACAACTGCCGTCGGCGCAGCCGCAAAAGCGATCGCCAGTTCATGAATCACCTCGGCTGGAATCCCCGTTCTGTCAGCCACCCGAGCAGGCGTGAATTCCGCAACGCAGTTCCGCAGAAAGTTAACGCCACGTAAAAAAGTTTCGGTTTTTCCGAGTCTTACGAGCTGCTCGCGAAACAAAGTATTGATCATTGCCATGAGCAATAACGCATCTGTTCCCGGCTGAATAAAATGGTGCTGATCCGCGATGGCAGCGGTTTCTGTTCGCCGCGGATCAATCACCACGAGTTTTCCGCCACGGTTGCGTAACGCTTGAACCTTCTTTTTGAAGTCGGGAGCACCCATCAGGCTGCCGTTACTAGCGATTGGGTTTGCGCCAACGCACAGTAGAAAGTCGGTGCGGTCAATATCAGGAACCGGCAAAAGAAGTTGATTACCGTAGAGCTTTAGGCTGACCAACATGTGAGCAAGCTGATCAAGTGAGGTTGCGCTGTAGTTGTTTTCTGTTTTCAACGCAGCAACCAGCATCGGCCAGCCGAGCATTGTGCCAAGGCTGTGCACCGTTGGGTTGCCAGCATAGGTTGCAATGGAATTGAAACCGTATTTCGCCTGCAAATTGCGTATATGCCCGGCAACCTCATTAAAGGCGTTATCCCAACTGATGCGCTCCCACCCTTGTGCGGTTTTTAGGATCGGAAAACGCAGCCGGTCAGGGTCGTTGTGGATGTCCTGTAGTGCGGTGGCCTTCGGGCAAATATAGCCACGGCTGAGAGGGTGGGCGGTGTCGCCTTTGATCGAAGAAATTCGCCCTTCCTCATGTGTGATGACAATGCCACACATGGCTTCGCAGAGCATACATGTACGGAAATCCTGAACGGGGCCGGTCATGGGGTAACGGTGTCTCCGATGCGGTTTGTGGTTGGGGAGCCTCTAGGGTTCGCGTAAGCGATAACGTAGTTCATGCGAGGGTATACGTTTGCGCAAATGTACGGGATTTACAGAGACTTAAAACAAAGTTGCAGGCCGATTTCAAATATTACCAGTTTGTATCTATATTTAAAGTGTCGATCCGCTTGATGCATCCCGCCGGTAGCGGTGAGGTAAGCGCGATAAGACTTTTAGTCTGATGGATCTACCGTAATTCCCAAACCGCTATTTAACAACCAGTCCTTAGCAAAATCATTCTTTGCAGGACACTCTCGTGCTTTTTTGGAGAAGGTAAATGACCGTTTTGCGCAATTTCATGCTGGCAATGTTGGCATTTCTTGCGACTGCAATCGCTTTCCATCTCTATTTGCTGCAAGCTTTGTCTCCTGACAAGCTTCGTGCTTCGCTGACTGTGGATGGTCAGGCGGGCGATGCGTGGGAGTTTGCGCAAAACCCACCGTTGCTTGTACAGGTTTTTAAGGATTTTTTGGCGGCGAATCGCGTGCCGGTGGGTGTAGGTGGTGAGCGGGGCGTGCTTGCTGCGAACGAAATTCAGATTCCTGATTGGCTCGTGCTTCAGTTTGATCTTTTGGCGGCATCGCAGAAGCGAACTCTCTCCGAGAGTGACCGGCGAGAGCTAGCGAAAGCTTTGGTTGCAGTCTATGAGCTTGAGTCGGACGGAGCATCGCTTGTAGCACCTTCCTTTACAAATACAAACGCGCCAGCGGTGCGCTTGCAGCACTATGCGGATGTGGCCAAAGCAGAATGGAGGTTTCGAGCCTTGCTTGGAATCGGCTTGGCAGATTTTACCCGTAGCCTTTCTACGCAAGATGCGAGGCGGTTGATGAAGGCGAGGGATGGTGAGGCGGTTGTTTCGCAGGCTTACCATTGAATTTGGCGCTATTTGTAGGTTCATCGTAAAAACACTTGTATAGAACTCGCAAGTTCCGCAATATATTGCTTGAGCCGTCCGAAAGGATTTTTTGTTCACGCGATGTAGGAGGAGCTGGGCGTATGTCTAAAAACGGTGGTTTTGTGAATGGTGGAGCTGCAGGAGAAACGGTGGATGGCATAGATAGCGCCATTGTCGGCCATTACATGGCGTTTGAGGCGAGCGATACCCTGCATCGTAATGCAGAAGACTTTATCCAGCGCTTTGTGTACACAAAGCAGCCCGGCAGTGAGCCGCAGGTGTTGTTGTATAAGGTGATGGAGGATTTCATCAACGAGTGTATGCAGGTCTACTTTGTAGATGTTGGCGTTAAAGCAGGGCTTTCTTCTGGCAGTTTGAAGGTGGTTGAAACCACTGTGGGCGTGATTCGCAAGGCCGTTGGATTTGTGCTTGGCCGAGTGGTAAATAAATTGGAACCGAAGCAGATGCTGGCGGTCGCGCAGCACATGGATCGCGTAATGCTACGCGCGCGTGGAAACCTGTCGGTTCCAGCTTGGATCGCGTTCTCTTTGCCCGAAGAGTGGGTTACCGCGCATTTTTCCGCCCACTACTCCCTTCACCAAACCACTTCTGCGCCAGACGTTCCTAAATTGATCTCTTTGTATTCAGAGCTGGCGGATATTTCCATTACCGAATTTTTTGAAACTCCGCTCCAACTGATCGGCTTGGGCCCGATCTTGCGCAAGATGACTGACGTGGCAATTGATACGGCCCGCTCCGCAACGCGTGGCCTGCTCAAGCAAATCTTCAAAAACATGTCGCGCGAACAAATCGGTGAGGTGCTCAACATTTTTGAAGCCATGACCATGTCTGCGGATGACGTGCTCGCCCGCACTCATCAGTCTGGGTTAGGCCAGTGTATGACTTCCTCGCCAGCACCGCTGATCTGATACCAGCGATCAGGATCGTCGCCTTCTTGCCAAGCGCTCTCACTGCAACGAATGGTTGTGGCGAGCGCTTGGTAGGCTGCGCGAGCGCATTCGATATCGTTATCCCATGGGATGCCGGTTGCGCTAAAGCTGATGCTTGCGTAGCCGGTTTTTCCAGCATTTAGACAAAGGAATATCTCAACGGCTTGCCCTTGCCATGAGGCAAGAAAGGTGCGGGTTTTGGCGGTGTTTCGAATCGGCTCCAATGTACCAAAGTGCCCGGTGAGCCACGTTTCTATGGCTTCGAACGAATTTGTTTTTGCGTAGATTTCAATGTCTTGAAGGGCGTCTGGCGGGGCTGGGTTCACGCAATGGGGCCTTGGGGTGAGGGGCAGGGTAAGCCTTGCGTCATATTTGCTTCGGCTTCGATAGGAGTGCCAACGCTTTTGTTGACCATCGGCGCTTGCAGCTGCAGCTTACCGGAACACGTTGGCCTTTTCTACGCTGTCAGTGGTGAGCGTGCGACGTGCGTTCATTGTTTTGCTGTATTCGCCCTTAATCGCCTGCAGATTGCCGTCAGATGCCTGCGGAAATGGTTTGATTGCTTTTAGTTCAACCCCCGCGCGCATCAGCGTGAGTGCGGCAAGTTTAATGTCGCGCACATCTAGCTTGCTCCCGAAGTAAAGCACGTTAATCTCGTCAGGGACTTCTTCGTCGGCCCGGTACGGGACGTTCTGAAATCCGGCTTGACGCAAAGAGAGTTCCACTAATTTTTGATCGACCAGTTTAGGCAAGCCTTTGAACAAATTGTTGCCTGAAGGGTAGTAGCCGGTAAGAATCCGGCTGCGCGCTTGATCGGCGGCGTCGAGCTGCTGGAGTGCCGGTTGGCTGGGTAGCCAGCCCCACCCCTTGATTTTGTCGATGATCGCATTGTCTTGCTGGCTAAGCGGGCGAATCTGGGAAATGGCCAGAGTGATTTCATCCATGTAGCGATATTTCCATGCGTCCAAGTCGCTAATCTTCTGAGATAGGCTGGATACTTCTTTGCTTTGCGTCCAAGCCCCCGCCATGATCAAAAGGTTGAAGATTAAAAACAAACTGCTGATCCCTGCAATGCTTACGATCCACCACTTTGAGCGAAACTCCAATTTTTTGTGCGCAAATGCGCCACCCGCTGCAAGCAATAGAAGCAGCCAAGGAAGAATGTAAGGCAGTGATGTCACGAGATAAAACTCTCCCTTTCCGCGGTAGGTGGTGCATAGAAGTGGTGCGCAAATTTTGTATCGACCTATGCAGTATAGGCGTAAGTTTGACTCTTTACCCGTTTCCTTGCTGCGGAACTTTAGCGAATTACCACACTCGAATTTCGGCAATTCCAAAATGCGTGTCGTTCTCACGGTTTTGGTTGTTTCTATTCTTTCGGTTATTTTGGCAATTTTAATTCCTTAGTAGAAAGGAGCTTAGCTCATGTCGAATCGCGATGTCGTATCGACCCAAAGTCCCACATCCAAGCATAAAGCTGCTTTGATCGTTCGTAGAAAGTGTGCGGCGGTGGTGATGGCTGCAAGCCTTTTGGGGGCGACGCCCTTGCTTGTAAATTCGGCATACGCGGCATTGCCGCTTTTTGGCAGCCAGCCAGACGCGCAGGGCGCAGTGCCTTCACTCGCGCCGATGCTTAAACAGGTGAATCCTGCAGTGGTGAATATTGCCACTTATACAACACGTTCTGTAGCCGACAACCCTCTGCTGAACGATCCATTTTTTCGCCGTTTTTTTAATATCCCAGAACATGCGCCAATGCAGCAGAGGCAGCAACAACGGCGAGCCCAAGCGGCAGGTTCAGGGGTGGTTATTGACGCCAAGAACGGTACTGTAATCACGAACAATCATGTTGTAGACGGAGCTGATGAGGTAAAGATCATTCTAAATGACGGCCGAACCTTTGCGGCAAAAGTGGTTGGTACTGACCCAGAAGCGGATATTGCCGTGCTGCATGTGGATGCCGACAAGCTTTCTGAAATTCGTGTTACAGATTCAGATCGGTTAGAAGTAGGTGATTTTGTGGTCGCGATTGGAAACCCCTTTGGCCTTGGTCAGACCGTCACCACGGGCGTTGTAAGTGCGCTTGGGCGCACAGGTTTAGGCATTGAAGGATATGAGAATTTTATCCAGACCGATGCGTCGATTAACCCAGGCAATTCCGGTGGTGCTTTGGTAAACCTGAAAGGCGAGCTGGTCGGCATCAATACAGCGATTCTCGCTCCTTCCGGTGGAAACGTAGGGATTGGCTTTGCCATTCCCATCAATATGGTAAAAGTAAGTGTGGATCAGATCCTGAAGCATGGCGAGGTAAGGCGAGGCCAGCTCGGTATCATCATTCAGGATTTGACGCCTGAGCTTGCCGACGCGTTCAACCTCAAGAGCGATTCTGGCGTGCTCGTTTCTGAAGTGCAGCCGGGTTCTGCTGCGGAGAAGGCAGGGATCAAAGCCGGAGATGTGGTTACTGAAATCGACGGTAAAAAGATGGCGTCCGCGGGGCAGCTTCGCAATGAAATTGGCCTAAGGCAGATCGGCGACACCGTGAAGGTTGGGCTTGCTCGCGATGGAGGCCAGAAGGTGTTGGAAGTGAAGATCGGTGGTGTTGAAAAGCAGAGTGCGAAGAAAAATCAGTCGGTCAAGATACACAAATTTCTTGAAGGCGCGAGCTTGAGAAATGCAAAAGGGGATAAAGGCGTTGTTGTTGATGCGCTGGAATATGGGAGCCCTGCGTCACGTTCCGGTCTGCGCGAAGGTGATGTGATTATCGGCGCAAACCGGCGAGAGGTTCATAACCTTGATGAGCTTCAAGATGCCGCAAAGCGCAGTGATAGCCAGTTATTGCTGCGGATACAGCGTGGTAACGCAGCGCTTTACCTAGTGATCCAGTAGGAACTGATGGGTTAAAAATTAAGGCGAAATTCAGCCGGTTGATGGGGCCGGCTGGTAAAAATGTTTCCTGTTGTTACAGCGCTTGCCCGCGTGAATGCGCATCGGTATCCTCTGACTTCCCAGAAAAAGGACTGACCTAGATAGAGGGCTGATGCGTGAAAAAATTACTGGTTTCCGGTGCGTTTATGTTGGCGAGTGCCACGGCAAGCGCTGCAGGGTTCAATTACACGTACGTCGAAGGTGGATACGGCGAGGTTGACAACGGGGATGCGTTTTTTGTTGCGGGCTCTGCGCAGTTGCAACGTGGCCTTAGCGTGATTGGCAGCTATCATCGAGTAGATTTTGACGGCCCATTTGATGGTGATATTTACACGGTAGGTGCGCAAATCAACACCCCAGTTGGCCCAGCAACAGACTTTTTTGCGAGCGCATCAGCGGTGCGTATGGAAGTTGATACCACTCGACGGGTACTGTGGTACCGCGAAAAAGTAACTGCCAGAGACACGGGGCTTTTGGTACGTGCCGGCTTAAGGCATCAGCTGCAATCCAATTTGCATCTTGAAGGTGATGTCTCCTATAACACCAATGATTTTTGGGACGAGAACGAACTCGGCATCCGTGGTGCTGTGCGCTATTTCTTCGCTCCACAGGTCTCGGCGGCGGTGGGCTTTGCATCAGATCAAGAGCTGGACGGCATATTTGTTAGCGGCCGGTTCGAGCTGTAATGGTCTGAATGGCACAATATGGAGGGGCTTGCGTGCTGTTTGATTCACTAGGCGTCGTGTGCGGTTTCTATTGATGGAAGGCATTCTCAACAAGATGCAAACGTCGCTATCGCCAGCGGGGGTCGCACAATACGCGCTTCCGCTTGGCGAGCAGACGCTCCCGCTCAACGATCTAATTGGAAAGCCCCTGCATTTAGCGTACTCCGGCAGGATTTTTTGCGTCGCCTGTGGCCGTAAGACCAGCAAGAGCTTCAACCAAGGCTATTGCTTTCCCTGTTTTAAGCGCTTGGCGCGTTGCGATATCTGCATTGTGAAGCCTGAGCTTTGCCACTTTGCGCAGGGTACGTGTCGGGAGCCGGAGTGGGCGCTTCAGTTCTGTTTCCAACCTCATATTGTCTACCTTGCCAATACTTCCGGGCTTAAAGTGGGGATCACGCGGCAAACGCAGATTCCTACGCGTTGGATCGATCAAGGCGCGACGCAGGCGCTGCCGGTTTTTCGGGTAAAGAGCCGCCGTGCTGCTGGGCTGCTAGAGGTGGCGTTGGCGCAACAGATTCCGGATAAGACCCAGTGGCGCACCTTGTTGCGCGGCGATGGTGCCCCCTTAGATCTCCAAGCTGCAAAAGCTGAAGTGATGGCGCAGTGTGAGCAAGTACTGGCAAGCGTCGTGCTGCCGGAGGAGGATGGTGTTGCCGAGCGATATGAGGATGCGCCAGAGTTCTCCTGCAAATACCCCGTACTGCGCTACCCAGAGAAGATTGCGACTCTTGATTTCGAAAAAACGGCTACTTTGGGCGGTACGCTAGAGGGCATCAAAGGGCAATACCTGATCTTTGATACTGGCGTGATCAATATGCGGAAATTCGGCGGCTACGAGATTGCGGTCGGGGATTAGTTCTTTGTGGCGAAAGCTGCCCAAGCGCTTGCCAAAAAAAAGCCCGGGAGACCGGGCTGGAGCTAGTTGAACGGATTGCTGGCCTGTTAGTCCCACTCTCATTAAGACTGAGGCTCCCGCTCTTACCAACGAAACGTGTTGCAATGCGCTGCATTTGGCTATGCCAATAAACGATAGCAGCATCAGCAAACGATAGCAGCGCTGCGCAGCGATAACTTGTAAGAACTTGCCGACTTGGCAAGGTTTTACCGCATAGCAGATACAATTGCCGCTAGCATACATGCTTATAGGGGAGTAAGTCTAGCTTAGTTTCTTCATAATTGTTTCAACTTTGTCGATATAAGTCTGCATTGCCTTATCTTTTGACGTGCCCTTGAGGTTCTCCCAGGCGGAGTACTTCATGCGGCCGATAAAGTCCGTGAGGCCAGGTTTCTTTCCGTTCACGTCCCCCTCCGTCGCTTGCTTGAACAGTGCGTACATCTCCAGTTTTAGCTCGTTAGAGGGCTTAAAGTCACCTTCTGCAGTTTGGATCATCTTTACGGTGGCTTCGAACTTTTCTTTTAACTCGGACATCGGTGTTCTCCTTGGGGGATGGTAGGTGTGTCGGCTGCAACTATACGATAGCGTGATTGCGCTTGCCTATGTTGAGAAGCGATTTTTCAATTGACGGAACCTGACCAATCCGAGTCGCGCGAGGTGTTGCGATACGCCAAGGCGTTGGTTTGTTGTGATCTTTGAGAACTAAGCTAAAGTTGTATCGAACCCGGCCGCCGCATCGACGCCGGTGGAGCTTCAATGCCGTGTTTCTCGTTTAACCCGAGGGTGCTTGGGCCAAGTAATCTAATCAGTGGGCGCTCGCCTTTGCGCGGCGGGGCTTTTTGTGCGCTGCTTTTTTTTGCCGCTTTGATCGGTGTCTTGGGTGTGCCTGAGCGGGCGATGGCCCAAGCGCTGGATGGCCATCGTGTGGATGCCCAGCAGCCCGGTGGAATCAATTTAGGGCGGTTGGTTCGCTATCTTGAAGACAGCACGGATCGTTTGACTGTGGATCAAGTGATGGCGCAGCCGCCCCAGCGTTGGAGAACCTTTCAGCATGATGTACCCAATCTTGGCTACAACCACTCCGCGATCTGGTTTAATGTAAGCATCGACGGGTTGAATGATGGGCAAGATCGCTTGCTAGAAGTGGGATACGCTCTGCTGGATCATGTGGATATCTGGTTTGTTTCAGAGGGGCAGTTGCTGCAACACGTTCGAACTGGAGATCACGAGCCATTTTCATCTCGGGAAGTTGCGCACCGCCATTTCCTTTTCCCAGTTCCGCACTCTGAAAGTCGCAGCGTGGATGTTTGGATGCGTGTGCGCACCGAGGGAACCGTTGAGGTTCCGTTTACGCTGTGGCGCACGACCGATTTTATGCAGAACGAGCAGCATGTCTTGGTTCTGAAGGGCCTTTATTACGGCGTAATTGCCGTGATGATTTTTTATAACTGCTTTATTTATCTTTCGGTGCGAGAAGTTGCATACCTCTACTACGTGTTGTATGCAACTTCATTGCTTCTTTTTCAGGTAAGCCTAGATGGTTTTGCCTTCCAGTGGTTTTGGCCTGAGCAAATTGCTTTTAATGAAGCCAGCTTTAACTTGTTAATAATATTTGTACTGATTTTTATCTGCCTTTTTTCAAATTCATTTTTACAGCTGAAAGATAACTTTCCTAAACTTTCACAGTTAATGATTGGTACTTCTGTTGGCGGAATTATTCTGGCAGCAAGCTCGCCTTTGATTGCTTATGCGGATGCAATTCGCATGACGATGGTATTCTCAATCTCCGTTCTTACCTTTTGCCTAGGGGCCGGCGTTCATCTGCTTTTTTATAAAGTGAGTATGGCGCGTTATTATGTTGCTGGATGGTGCTTTTTTTTGGCTGGTACAGTCGTCGTAGCACTCTCCAAATTTGGTGTCGTACCGACGACGTTTTTTTCGAATAATGCGATCCAGCTTGGGTCCAGCTTGGAAGCCGTAATTTTTTCGTTGGCGCTTGCAGATCGAATTAATATTGATCGGCACGAGAAATTGCTCGCCAAGCAGGAAGCGATTCAGAATCTTGAAATGTTCAAATCGCTCTACGAAAACGCCATTGAGGGTATTTTTCAGTGCACTGTGGAAGGCAGGTTTGTCAGCGCTAATCCTTCAATGGCACAGTTGCTTGGTTATCTGACCGAAGAGGAGCTTGTGCGGAATTTGCCGAGCGTGGAAGAACAAACTGTATTGGATCGTGATCACTATCGTGAGTTCATTGAGCAGGTATTAAAGCGCGGTCAAGTGCTAAATTACGAAGCGAAGGGGCGACGCCGTGATGGTACTCCGTTTTGGGCGTCACTTTCAGCCAAATTGATGCGCTCTGCGGGTGAGCCGCTGATTGAAGGCTTTACGGTAGACATTAGTTCACGTAAAAAAAGCGAAGAGCAATTGCAATATCTTGCGCATCATGACCCGCTTACGGGCCTAGTGAATCGACGCGAATTTGAAGTTCGGCTGCAGCGCATGCTGTTTACGGCTCACCGTGAGAAGGTGGAGCATGCGCTTCTCTATATGGATCTTGACCAGTTCAAATTGGTGAATGACTCCTGCGGGCATGTTGCCGGAGATGAGTTGCTGCGGCAAATTACTTGGCAATTGCAGCAGCAGATGCGCTCCGGAGATACGTTGGCGCGTTTGGGTGGGGATGAATTTGGTGTGCTTCTGGAGCGTTGCGATCGGCAAAATGCGTTTAAGGTTGCAAGTAAATTAAAATCTGTCGTGCAGGATTTTCGCTTTGTTTGGGACGATAAATTTTTTGTTCTAGGGGTAAGCATCGGGCTTGTTTCCATAAATTCAGGAAGTCGTTCTGTCGCAGATCTGTTGAGCCTTGCGGATTCCGCCTGCTATGCGGCAAAGGATGGCGGGCGCAATCGCATTCACGAGTATCAGCCAGGGGATAAGAACCTTCTGCTTGCGCAAAGTGAAATGCAGTGGGTAGGGCGCATCAACGAGGCGCTTGACCAAAATCTCTTCGTCCTATACCAGCAAGCCATTGTTCCTGTTGTAGGCGATCCGATGACCGGCGAAGAGATTTGGGGGCACTGTGAAGTTTTGATTCGGATGCGAGATGCGGGTGGCGGAATCCTGCCGCCGGGAGCGTTCCTTCCAGCGGCGGAAAGGTACAATTTGATGCCGGCGATAGACCGCTGGGTCATTAAAACCTTGTTTTCCTTCTTGGCGTCTCACCCAGAATTAACGACGCCAAATCATTTGTATGCCGTAAATTTGTCTGGCGCGTCACTTGGCGGCGAGGAGTTTGAAAATTATGTGCTGGAGCAATTTTCTTTGTGGAATATCCCCCCGCAATTGATCTGCTTTGAAATCACTGAAACCATGGCAGTAACCAACCTTGCCGTTACCTCTCAGTTTATGACGAAGCTCAAGGCAATTGGCTGTAGCTTTTCGCTGGATGATTTTGGTAGTGGGTTTTCTTCCTATGGTTATCTAAAAAGCTTGCCTGTGGATTATTTGAAAATTGACGGTCTTTTTGTTGTGGATATCGTCGACGATAAGATTGACTTCGCAATGGTGGAATCAATCAATCGTATCGCGCAGGTAATGGGTAAAAAAACCATTGCTGAGTTTGTTGAGAATAATGAAATTCGCAAACGCCTAAAACGGTTGGGTGTAGATTATGCTCAGGGGTATGGTATCGCCAAGCCTCAGCCTTTGGTTTGATTTTGCAAAAATTACTAGCACGTCGGTGCCAAATAAGTTTTTGTACGATCGTGCTTCGATACAAAAAACTACATTAAACATCCCCGTAAATACGCTTTCGTCGTATTCCCTCCCGTCTAGCTTTGATACCTTTGCAGTAGCAAGCGGGCAAAGCTTAGACAAGGAATAAAAACGTCTAACCGCTCCTTTGCATAAAAAAAACATGATCAGGAGATTAGAATGATTGCTATGGGGAAGCGGCTCGTATTAATTTTTGCCGTGTTGTGGCTTGCCGCATGCGGTGAGATTAAAATCGACCAGCCGCAGGATAAAAGCGTCGCACCAACGCAACCTGAATTGTTTCAGGTGACTTTTGTCAAAGGGAGCATTCCCGCTGGCTTAAAAATTGTATTGAATACGCATGACGTCACCTCCCTGTTTACTGTGACAGCCACCGGAGCAACGGCTACGGGCGCCACTTTGCAAGACTATATCTTTTCAGGTCGCAACCAATTTAGCGTTGCTGCTACAGGCGTAGTGAAAAAGGAAATCACCTTTTACTACGACACCGAAGGTCCTGCAGTTCATATTCTCGAAGGGAAGCGCAGCGATGGCTCAGTGTCGGGCTATCTTAGTGATGTGGGCGGCGTTGCCTCTTTGACGATTGATGGCGCCAGCATTTCATTGGATGCAAAGAATAATTTTAGCACCATCGTTCAGAATTTGCCTTTTAACACGCTTGTTACCACAGACCGTTTTGGAAATAGCACGAGCATGCAGCTGGCGCGTAACGATCAGGAATTTGTTCCTGCAATGTCAGCACGCTTGAGCAATACGGGCCTTGGCTTTTTGGGTGACGTTCTGGAAGAGGCACTCGGTAACGTTGACTTTGAGGCATTAACCAAGTCCATCAACCCTTTGCTCTACATGAATTTCATTGGGTTGTTCGATGTGAGCGTGAAAGTTAAAAACCTTTCGTTTGATAAGCCGGTGATTGATCTTGAAGTGCAGAACGACAATCGCATTCAGGCGCACGTTGATATTCCCAATCTGTCGATCGGCATGACCTTGGGTGGTCATTCCGGAATTTGGCCGCTGCAGATTCCTTGGAGCGTGGGTGGCACGATGTACTTCAAGAGCATTGTGGTAGATACCAGCGTGCTTTTGGGGATCGCGAATAAAGATCTTTCCGTAAATTTGCGTGGCACGAAAGCGAAACTTGTAGGCCAGCGCCTTGATCTCGACTACATTCCCAACTTCCTCGGTTTTGAAGATCGTTTGGGTGAGATTGTTGGCGGAGTCGGTAACGTGCTGATGCCGATCTTTACCGGCGCGGTAGACAATGTTTTTGTTCCGGTAATTTCCGATTTTATTCGTGACATTCCGATCAAGCTCACGATGACTACGCCAGACCAAAAGAAACTCACCATCAAAGCGTTGCCGACCTACCTTGAGACCTTTGATCGTTCCCTTACGATTGACCTTGGTGCGTCGGTTCGTGCACCCGAGCCATTCGCGGGCGCGGTACCGCAGTGGGGTTCACTCTATTCAGAAGGCGATACGCCCACCATCAGTGGCACAACTCCGAAAGGCAAGTCTTATGACATTGGTGCGGCAATTTCTGCCAACCTGATCAACCAAGCGCTGTTTGCCGCTCATGAGTCTGGTATCACGACGATGACCTTGCGCCCTGACAATACTGCGGGCACGAACCCTGAAGGTGTGTCGGTAGTTCAAGGCGAAGGCGATGACATTCAAGTGAACGACTTGATCGGCTTGCGCATTGAGCCGGCAAGCGCGCCCTTTATCAAGCTGCTGGATCGCGAAGGTGCCTATGGTGTTCTGGGCTGGTACGACTTCAAGATCGCGTTCGATATGAAGCGCGTAGGCTGGAGTGACTACAAGCAAGTGTTCAGCATGAAACTTAATCTGGAAATTCCCTTTGAGTTGGGTGCAACGGACGATGGCTTCCTGCAGATCGGTCTTGAGCAATTGCCGCTCATCGACATCCTTGACACTGAGTACAAAGGCTTGATTCCGTTGACCCCACGCTTTATGAACGGCGTAGTGCAGCGCTTCATGCCTGTGATCATGCCAGCGATTGCTGCCAAGCTCAAAGCGATACCGTTGCCACGCATTGCGGGTCATAGCATCCACCCAGATGAGTTCTGGATCTCTGGCGCAGGTAAGAACAATCTGTCGCTGGCGGGTAGCTTGGTTAAGCTTTCAACTACTGCGGCGGCACCGGCTCCGAAGACCATGCTTGCTTATAGCACGAGCAACGACACGGTGACTGGTTCTGCGGCACCAGCGGCGGGCGCCAAAGTAGCGAGAGCGGCAAGCGTTACACAGTCAGACATCGTCATCGCCAACGGCAAAGTGAAAATTGATATTTCAGGCAACAATCCAAGCGCTGACCTTGGCAAGCTGGAGTCTCGCTTCCGCGTAGATAACGGCGCATGGTCGGTTTGGAAGCCACGCGGCAAGATTGAGCTGAGCAACCTGCTCGGCGGCGATCACGTGGTAGAGGTTTGCTCACGTACTGTGCTGATGAAGCAAGAACAAGGTTGCCCAACGGTCGAGTTCACGACCAGCGTACAGCCTTGATCGAATCGAATCTTGATCCGAGCGGCTTGCTAGGCTTTCGCTGAGTGGGCTGCCGGATAAAGATTCAAGCGATCTCTTGCAAAAGGGCAGAGCCGAAAGGCTTCTGCCCTTTTTTATTTTCGCTAACCGGGTAAAATTAGGAGTTCATTGCTTGCATCATAGCTTTTCCGTTTGCCTAACAGGGCATCTATTAGCCTAATAGAGCAGCAGCACACGCCTTTCCTGACGGAGCGTTCCGATGAGTTCAAAAGAAAAACTGATTATTTTTGACACTACCCTGCGTGATGGGGAGCAGAGTCCAGGCGCATCCATGACACAAGAGGAGAAGCTTCGGATTGCGAAAGCGTTGGAACGCTTGCGGGTAGATGTGATCGAGGCAGGTTTCGCGGTCTCCTCTCCGGGCGACTTTGCGTCGGTGAAGGCGATTGCCGATACCATCAAAGACAGCACAGTGTGCAGCTTGTCGCGCGCAGTGATCGGCGATATTGATCGTGCAGCCGAGGCCCTAAAGAACGCAAATAGCGCGCGGATTCATACCTTTATTGCAACCTCGCCGATCCACATGAAGCACAAACTGCGCATGCAGCCGGATCAGGTGGTCGAAAATGCCGTAAAAGCCATTAAACATGCGCGCAACCTCGTCGAAGATGTGGAGTTCTCGTGCGAGGATGCGGGCCGCTCCGAGCTGGATTTTTTGTGCCGCATTATCGAAGCCGCCATTAGCGCAGGTGCGCGCACGATCAATATTCCCGACACCGTAGGCTACGCAATGCCGCAGCAATATGGCGAAACGATTCGCTTGTTGCGTGAGCGTATTCCGAATGCCGATAAGGCAATCTTCTCGGTGCACTGCCATAACGACCTAGGTCTTGCGGTTGCCAATTCGCTGGCGGCCGTTGTGAACGGCGCACGCCAAGTGGAGTGCACGATCAACGGGCTAGGTGAACGGGCGGGAAACGCATCGCTAGAAGAAATCGTGATGGCGGTTCGTACGCGCGCCGATTTTTTCAACGTGGAAACACGCATTTACACACCGGAGATTGTGCCAGCTTCGCGCTTGGTTTCGAGCATCACCGGCTTTCCGGTACAACCCAATAAGGCAATCGTGGGCGCGAACGCTTTTGCTCACGAATCGGGGATTCACCAAGACGGTGTGCTTAAACACCGCGAAACCTATGAAATCATGCGTGCAGAAGATGTAGGTTGGAACACCAATCGCATGGTGTTAGGCAAGCTTTCTGGGCGCAGTGCGTTTCGCAGTCGCCTTGATGAATTGGGCATCGGTATTGAAAGCGAGCAGGAGCTTAACGAAGCGTTTTCGCGCTTCAAAGAACTCGCGGATAAAAAACACGAAATTTTCGATGAAGATTTACACGCACTGGTCAGTGATACCAAGAAGTCCGCCAGTAGCGACCGCTATGCATTGGTTTCGCTCTCGGTAGGTTCGCAAACCGGAGAGATTCCGGTGGCTCGCATTGTTTTGAGCGTAGATGGCGAGGAGCGGAGCGCGGAAAGCCAAGGTGCGGGGCCGGTAGATGCGACTTTTCGAGCGATTGAGAGGATTGCCGAGAGCGGTGCATCGCTGGCGTTGTTTTCGGTCAATGCCATCACTTCAGGGACGGATTCGCAAGGTGAAGTAACCGTTCGCCTGGAAAAAGCGGGCCGAGTCGTGAACGGCCAAGGGTCGGATATCGACATCGTTGCGGCATCCGCCAAGGCGTATTTAGACGCCTTGAATCACCTCGCCTCAAACGTTGTGCGTGAACATCCGCAAAGCACTGGCGTTTAGGGGATGGTACAGTCGTTTGGATAATCGGCAGCGGTTGAGTTATTTGGTGGCGATCGGGGTGCAGGTCTATGCGCCCCGTGGATGCATTCCTTTTGCTGCACCGTCGCAGGTTCCGGCCTGGGAGCGCTACGATAGTGGGGAGAGCAGCGGTAGTGGGGAGAGCTATAGTGGAGAGAGTACGCTTGCGGAGGACACGCAAAGCTCCGTCATAGACGGTCAGGCGCCGTATGCGCCTTCGGTTCGCTCGGCGGAAATTTTGCGCCCAAACGTCGCGATGTCGCCGCCTGTTGTTGAAACAAAACACCCAGCGGTAGACGTATCCCAGCGGATAGACGTATCCCAGAGGATAGAAGCCTCGCTGCCACCACTGAAAAAGCCCGCTGTGCGGCCGATCCAAATGCGAGTTGGGCTGATGGTGGTGGAGTGGCCACGCCAACTGCGTGCAATCATTGAGTTAGGCGATCCTAGCGCACCCTCTTTGTCGGCGGCAGAATTTCGCTTGTGGCGCGAAATCTGTTTTGCACTTTGGGGTCGTGAAAAAGCGGAAAGCTATCAGTCGATACCCATTTTTCGTTTTCCTCCCAACGCGAATTTGCTTCATTTGGGTTCGCCCAAAGGGATTCGTGATGCGGTGGATAGTCTTCTGCAGAACCGTCAGCAGAATAGCCCTGTACCGATGCAAGTATGTTTCGCGGGAAGCGCTCTGATGGCAGCTTATTCGCACGATGTGGGTGAGCAACTCTTGATGCTGCCTTCTCTGACGGCCTTGCAGGGCTCGCATATATTGAAAAAAGAGGCGTGGGCGGCCATCGCGGGGCGTGCGATGAGTCTTGGGCTGCGCGATGCTTGAGCGCGCATCGGCAACCCTTGGTGATGCAGGGAATGTGGTCGAAGCGAACCGACAGGTCCGTGAGATGCGGGCGCGTGATTTATCGGAAGTCTTGCAAATTGAGCAAGATTCTACAGCCCACCCGTGGACGGAAGCCCTGTTTGTAAGCTGCCTAGAGGGGGATTACCTCAATCGCGTGCTTCTTGAAAATGGCCAGATCATCGCTTTTCTGGTGGCCTCTGTCGCCGTAGGAGAGTGCACCATTCTGAATATCTGCTGCGCGCCCAGCGCCCGCCGAAAAGGCGCGGCCAGCAAATTGCTGCGGCAGGTGTTTAAGGAATCCATTCGGCTCAATGCGGAGTGCGCGTTTCTCGAAGTGCGCCGCAGCAATCTGGGGGCGATTGCTCTGTATGCTGGTATGGGATTCGAGCAGGTGGGCGTTCGTAAAAATTACTATCCAGCGGTGGATGGGCGCGAAGATGCCTTGGTGTATCGCCTTGATTTAACAGAAAAACCGGAATTCTCATCAGTATGAAAATTTTACAGGTCTTGCCCGCACTCAATAGCGGTGGTGTTGAGCGTGGTACGGTAGACTTTGCGCGCGAGCTCGTAAAACGCGGCCATGAATCCGTAGTTGTCTCCTCGGGGGGGCGTATGGTGAAGGGGCTGGAGGCAGAGGGCTCTCGCCATATTGAGATGGCCGTCCATCGAAAATCCCTGCGTTCCTTTGCGGTGGTGCGACCGATGCGACGCCTGCTGGCGGAGCTTCAGCCGGACATCGTGCATGTACGCTCGCGCATTCCCGCGTGGATAGTTTGGCTTGCCTGGCGCAAGATGCCGATAAAACAACGCCCACGGCTGGTGAGCACCTTCCACGGGCTCTATTCGGTCAGCCCCTACAGTGCGATCATGGCAAAATCTGAGCACATGATTGCGATTTCTCATGTGGTGTACGACTACATCGTCGAGAACTATCACGTCCCCAATGAGAAGATTACGCTGATACATCGTGGCGTGGACGACTCCATTTTTACGCAAGGTGCGCCCGATGCCAACTGGTTGGCCGAGCTCTATGGGCAATATCCAAAACTTGCCGGAAAAACCATTATTTTAATGCCGGGGCGCCTGACGCGATGGAAAGGGCAAGAAGCTTTTCTTGAGATGATGGTAAAAGTGGTAAGCCAACGCTCGAACTGTCACGGTGTTGTGGTCGGTGGGGCAGATCCCGAAAAAGCCCATTATGTTGAGGAGTTAAAACAGAAAGCGGCGGCTTTGGGCTTGGAGAACGATGTGACTTTTGTGGGTCATCGTTCAGACATTGCGCAGTTTTATCGCTTGGCCGACATCGTCTGCCACATGTCAAACAAGCCTGAACCCTTTGGCCGCACCCTGACCGAAGCCTTGGCGTGTGGTGCGAAAGTAGTTGCGTTTGATCGTGGAGGCGCGACGGAATCGCTGGGAGTTTGCTTTCCTCAAGGCTTGGTGCCACCTGACAACATTGAGCGCTTTGCTGAAAAGGTGCTTGCGCTTTCGGGCCAGCATTTGGCGATTACAGTGCAGCCGGAGTTTCTGCTCGGTCATCAGGTTGCTGCCAATCTTGAGGTTTATCAGAAATTACTGAACTCACCCCGCGCCTAAATCCGTGCGGGGAAGTTTTCTCTGCCGGGCTGTGGGTTCTTGGGTATAATCGCGCGGTTTTCCACGCCATTCGATAACACGCCGTTCGATAACACGCTGTTCGATAACACGCCATTCGATAAAGAGTCACGCCCTGCCCATGAATCTCCAGGAAGAAGTCGCCAAGCGCCGCACCTTTGCCATTATCTCGCACCCCGATGCCGGCAAAACGACAATCACCGAAAAGTTGCTGCTTTGGGGTGGCCAGATTCAGCAGGCGGGTACGGTGAAAGGGCGTGGCTCTGATCGCCATGCAACTTCAGACTGGATGGAAATGGAGAAGGAGAGGGGGATTTCGATTACCACTTCGGTAATGCAGTTTCCCTACAATGATTGCACCGTGAATTTGCTCGATACCCCCGGGCACGAAGACTTTTCGGAAGATACCTATCGCACGCTTACTGCTGTGGATTCGGCGCTCATGATGATCGACGGCTCCAAGGGTGTGGAGCCGCGCACGATTAAACTAATGGAAGTGTGTCGCCTGCGGGATACACCGATCATCACCTTTATCAATAAACTCGACCGAGACATTCGCGATCCGATTGACTTGCTGGATGAAGTCGAGCGAATTCTGAACATCAAATGCGCGCCGGTGACTTGGCCGATTGGTATGGGTAAGTACTTCAAAGGGGTCTATCACCTTCATACGGATCGTACCTACCTGTATCGCACAGGCATGGGCCATACCATTCAAGAAGAACGCGTGATTGAAGGCTTAGACAATCCCTTGCTGGATGATGCTGTGGGCGATTTGGCGCAAGAGCTGCGCGACCAGTTGGAGCTTGTGAAAGGCGCGAGCCATGAATTTGATCAAGAGGAATTCCTTGAAGGAAAACTATCGCCGGTATTTTTTGGAACCGCGCTTGGCAACTTTGGCGTCAACCACATGCTGGATGGATTGACCGCATGGGCGCCGCCGCCGCAGCCTCGTGCGACGGAAGCGCGTTCTGTGCAGCCGGCAGAAGAAAAGTTCACGGGGTTTGTGTTCAAGATTCAGGCAAATATGGATCCGAAGCACCGTGACCGCATCGCGTTTTTGCGAGTCTGCTCCGGCCAATATCAGAAAAACATGAAAATGTTTCATGTTCGCTTGGGTAAAGAAGTGCGAATTGCCGACGCGCTGACGTTTCTTGCCGGCGAGCGTGCGCACTTGGAAGAAGCTTGGCCTGGTGACATTATTGGCTTGCACAACCACGGTACCATCCAGATTGGTGATACCTTTACCGAAGGTGAGCAAACAAACTTTACCGGTATTCCTCATTTTGCGCCCGAGCTGTTTCGGCGTGTACAGTTGCGCGATCCGCTCAAAAGTAAGCAGCTGCAGAAGGGGGTTACCCAGCTTTCGGAGGAGGGGGCAACGCAGGTTTTCATGCCGCTGCGCAATAACGATATCATTGTGGGAGCCGTGGGCGTTCTCCAGTTTGACGTCGTTGCCTATCGCTTAAAGGATGAATACAAAGTCGATTGCGCCTATGAGGCGGTTAGCGTTTCCACCGCGCGCTGGGTGTATTGCGACGATGCCAAGATGCTGGAAGACTTCAAGAAAAAGGCCTACGACAACCTCGCCATCGACGGCGGCGGCTATCTTACCTATCTTGCCCCAACGCGCGTAAATCTTGAACTCACCATGGAGCGTTGGCCGGATGTGCGTTTTTGCAAAACGCGCGAACATTAACCGAATCTGAATTTTGTTGATGGGTTTGGTAAATTATCCTCCCGTAAGCGTAGGACTTCTGGTTAAATAGGGTTTTGTTAAACAAGAAGTTATCAGCGGCGATCGGTAGGATGAGCGGCCTCATGGACATTTGGTTCCCCCTAGTTCCGAGAAGATACCAGCGACAAATACGCCGTACCCTGAAAGGGTGGGTGCGCCCCGCGGGTTGGTTCAATCGGTTTGGCGGAGATGAGAACGATGTGTCGATCCGCGATTCGGGGTATTCGGGGCGCGTTGTACGGGTGATTCAGGAAACGGAAACCGCAGTCACCTTTGAGGTGGCGCTTGAGCATGGTTTTCGTCTGAATTTTCGCTCTGGGCAGCACGCCCTCGCGTCTTTCCCCCTAGGGAATACTTGGTTTCGGCGCGTGCTGTCGTTTTCCTCAAGCCCCGATGAAAATTATCTAGCCTTTACCGTAAAGCAAGTCTGGCATGGCCGTGTTTCTACGTATATAACCGAGCGTTTGCGAGTGGGCGAGCGCGTGGTCATTGATAGCCCGCAGGGTGAATTTACGCTGCCGTTGGACGCGCCTGAGAGCCAGCGCTACGTTTTTCTGGCGGCAGGCTCTGGAATCGTGCCGATTTTTAGCATGATCAAAGAACTGCTTGGGCGAAACGAGCTGGCGGATATTACGCTGGTGTACACCAATCGCTCCCCTGAAAATGTGCTGTTCAAGCGCGCGCTGGAAGTGCTGGATTTTCGCCACGAGTCTTTCAAAATCCATTGGCACTATACCCGCAAAGAGGGCGATGTCTCCGATCATTCGCAGCGGCTTTCCGGTGATGCTGTACTTGAGTTGGTGGGGGATGCCGGCCCCGCGCACTACTATGTGTCCACCCAAGCTGCGCTCGCCAAGAGTTTTCTGGATGCGCTTGCGGCGAGTGGGGTGTCCGAAACGCACGTTCATTTTGAGCTGTTTTCCGCAGCCAGCCATGTAACCGACGGCGTGGAATTACAGCCGCGGCGCATTACGTTTGAGTATTCAAGCCTGCTCGGAAAAGAAGTTACCGTCCAGCAAAAACAGGTCGAAACCCTGCTTGAGACGGCAAATGCTGCGGGAGTTGCGGTTCCCTATAACTGTACCTTAGGGAATTGTCATGCCTGCAAACTGAAAGTTGTGCACGGTTCGACCGTTATGGATGAGCCGAATACGCTTTCCATCCAGGACGCACAAGCCGGCTATGTACTGGCTTGTGTTACCTATCCCTGCGAAGACGTGGTAGTACAGGTTCCTCGCAAAAACTAGCTGTACCAAATCGACTAGCTGTGCTAAGCCGCCTAGCTGTACCAAGCCGAAAAAGCGCTTTCCAGTGATTCGTGCTGAAAGCGAAAACCAAGCGCCATTGCCTTTTCGGGGATGACGTGCTGGCTGCCGAGCACGAGCGACGCGGCTTCACCTAGAATCAAAGCTAAAAGCTTGGCTGGAATTGGCAGCAGCGTGGGGCGCCGCAAGGTTTCTGCCAACAAATGGGTGAATGCGCGATTGGTCGCCGGATAAGGCGCAACCGCATTGACAGGCCCTTGGGCACGCGGGGTTTCAATCAAAAAGGTGATCAGCCGGCACAGGTCATGGCGTTCGATCCACGACATCCACTGGCGACCATCGCCGATGATTCCGCCAAGTCCCAATCGAAACGGCATGATGATTCTGGAAAGCATTCCGCCTTCTGGTGAGAGCACGATACCAATACGAATTGCACACACGCGGATTCGCAGCAGTTCGGCTTCGCGTGCGGCATGTTCCCAATCCGCGCAAAGTTGTGATGCGAAGTCCATCCCAGGCGGTGATTCCTCGGTGAGTTCTTCGGCGCCGGCGTTTCCGTAGTAGCCGATGGCAGAGCCGGAGATTAGAACGGACGGTTTGTGGGTCAGCTTTGCAAGGTAATGGCAAAGTTCGCGGGTGAGCGAAATGCGGCTCATGCGGAGTTCGGTCTTGCGTAGCTCGGTCCAGCGCCCGCTTAGCATGCTTTCGCCGGCAAGGTTGACGACGGCGTCGATTGCGCCGATATGGTGCAGTTCGCTGAGCTTCGATATAGACCGTACCTGCGGCCCGCAAAGTTGGCGCACCTGTTCTTCTTTTTTACGGCTGAGCACCGTAACCCGATAGCCTCGCTCGTGCAGCCAAGCACAAAGCGCTTGGCCGATAAATCCAGTACCGCCGGTGATAAAAATATGTTTGTCTGCCATGACGACCTGCTTAAATTCCGTAATAGGCTAGCGCATTACGTTGCATTATTTGCGAACACTTGGCAAGCGTGGAATCTGCAGTGGGCAAAAATCGCTGTCTGCTAGTTTGCCAGCTGCATATCATCCATCAATGCACGTAGAAAGCGTGCAGCTTCACCGCCCGTAATTGCGCGATGATCAAAACTGAGAGAGAGCGGCATAACCGGATGGATCGTCACTTGGCCTTGGTGTGCAACGACCTGCTGGCGAATTTTGCCTGCTCCTATGATGGCAACCATTGGTGGCACCACGACGGGGTCCGCGTAACGGCCTGCAAGCGTGCCATAGTTTGAGAGCGAGATGGTTGCGCCCATCATTTCTTGAGGGGGAATGGTGCGTGCCTGAACATCTGCGCGCAGTTTATCCAAACCTTCACGAAGCTCGTTGGCGGCGCGTTGGCGGATGTTTCGTAGTACGGGTACAAACAGGCCATCTGGCGTATCGACCGCGATTCCCAGGTCTACTTTTTCGATCACGCGCAGCGACAAGGATTTGCCGTCGAACCATGCGTTGACGTTGGGTTCTTTCTCACAGGCAACGCCAATTGCGCGTATTAACCGCAGCGTTGGATCTTGGCGGGTAGCGGAATCCTCTCCGCTGCCGAACCACGTGTGCACATCAGCATCGTCCACGATGCACACTTTGGCGACTTCAGCGTGGGCCAGAGCCATGTTCTTCGCCATAGAACGGCGTACGCCCCGTAATGGGGTTGCATCACCAAAGTGTTCGCGGATACGTGCGGCCTTTTCTACGTCATCACTGGTAACCATGCCGTGGCGACCTGTGCCGTTGACCTCACTCAGTTCTACGCCCAAGCGCTTCGCTAACGCCCGAATTGCGGGGGTGGCTAATAAAGTTCCGTGTTGTTCTGCATGCGCAGAGCCGATAATAAAATGATCTTCATGCAAATCCTTGCCGGCCCGCTCCATCTTGCCAACTACGGTGCCTTCATCGTCGCCTTCGCCCACATACTCAACGAGTGGTTCGCCAATATGGACAAGATCGCCCGGCTTTCCAAACACCGCGGCGATCACGCCCTCTTTGGGGGTTGGGACTTCCACGATCGCCTTGGCCGTCTCTACCGATACGATGAGCTGGTCGGCGTGGACGGCATCCCCTGCCTTTACATGCCACTCGACGATTTCCGCTTCTTGCAAGCCTTCTCCCAAGTCTGGGAGTTTGAAGTATTTCATGGGCCGTTAGTATTCCATCGTTCGTTGACAGGCTTGCACGATATCTTCAGAGGAGGGTAGGTACACGCCTTCGTTGCGTGAGTAGGGTACCGGAATGTCAAAACCCGTCACGCGTTCAATCGGTGCCTTTAAGTAGAATAGCCCTTTTTCTGCAAGGCGGGCGGCAATCTCGGCACCTACGCCGCAGTGGCGGGCGGCTTCATGGACGATCACGCAGCGCCCAGTTTTGCGGACGGAATGCAATATTGTATCCATATCCAAAGGCGCAAGTGTCGCAACGTCGATAACTTCGGCGGAGATTCCCAACTTGGAAAGTGATTTGGCGGCTTGCAGCGTCTCATGCACCATTGCCCCCCATGAGACTAAAGTAACGTCGGTTCCGGGCTGCAAAGTAAAACAGGTATCCAAAGGCAGACCGTGGCCATCGTCCATCACTTCTTGGCGAATCAGCCGATAGATTCTTGTGGGTTCAAGAAAAATCACGGGATCAGGATCTTGAATGGCCGAAAGCAGCAGCCCATAAGCGCGCGCAGGGGAAGAGGGTACAACAACGCGTAAGCCAGGAATATGAGCAAACAGTGCTTCCAAGCTTTCGGAGTGATGTTCAGGGGCATGGATTCCCGCACCAAAAGGCATTCGCAGAACTAACGGGCAACTTAAGCGTCCACGCGTGCGGTTGCGAATCCGCGCTGCGTGCGAAATGATGTGCTCCAGCGCAGAGAGCGCAAAACCCATAAACTGGATTTCCGCCACCGGCCGCAAGCCTTGCGTGGCCATACCTACACTGATGCCGCCGATCATGCATTCCGCGAGCGGGGTATCCATTACCCGCTTTACGCCAAAGCGCTCTTTCAGGCCGACCGTTGCGCGGAACACTCCGCCGTTGGTGCCGACGTCCTCGCCCAATACCACGACGTTTGGATCTGCTTCCATCGCGTTATGCAGCGCCATATTGACGGCTTCTACCAGCGTTACGATGCGACTGGTGCTTGGGATCGTCGCTGTTGCGCCACGAATGGATTCATTAACGCCCATGTTGAGCACCTCCGCGCTGGTGGAATCTTTCGATAAACTGCTGGCGTTGTGCTTGCATCGCCCACGGTACATCGTCGAACAGGTAGTCAAAAAAGTCTTCCGGAATCTGACTGGGGAGCTGGAGATAACGATCTACCTCAGCGTCGATAATGGATGCACATTCAGCAAATAGTGCTTTCTCTTTTTCCTCGTTCCAGTGGCCATTCTGGTGTAACCATGTTTGCAGCCGCTTGATGGGCTCGTTTTCCCAGGCGTGATTGAGTTCATCGCTACTGCGATAACGTGTCGCATCATCGGCAGTGGTGTGATCACAAAGGCGGTAACTGATGGCTTCGATCAGCGTTGCACCTTTGCCGCAATAGGCGCGTTCCAGCGCTGCGTGCATTACCTCTAGCATCGCTGCGGCATCGTTGCCATCCACGCGTTGGCAGGGGATGCCTGCCGCATAGGCTTTGTGCGCAATGGTGGGCGCTGCAGTTTGCAAATGGCGCGGCACCGAAATGGCCCATTGGTTGTTGTTCACCACTACCACCAGTGGTAACTGCCACACGCCGGCAAGGTTGATACTCTCGTAAAAGTCTCCACGAGAGGTTGCCCCATCACCGCAAGTGACCACTACGGCACGTTTTTCTGCGCGAATCTTCACTGCTGTTGCAATGCCCGCAGCATGGCTTAATTGAGTCGCAATGGGAACGCAGTTGGGTAAATCTTGGCTAGCAAACTCGCCAAAGTGGTTGCCAGTTTCATCGCCTCCCCAGTAGGCCAGCAGCTTGTGCAGAGGAACGCCGCGCAGATATTGAGCGGCCGTATCGCGGTAATAAGGCGCAAATACGTCTTGATCACGCATGCTCAGGCCAATCGCGGTCGAGATCGCTTCTTGCCCCAAACTGGATGCATAAGTGCCGAGTTGGCCGGTGCGCTGTAGCGCCACCGCTTTTTTATCAAATTGCCGGATGAGCACCATGTTGCGATAGGCGCGTAACAGTTCATCAACCGGTACGCTAGCGCTGATCGCTTGCGCCAAGGTGCCTTGCGCGTTGATTACGCAATGGACAGGAAGATCGGGAATCGGAATTTGTTTCATCGTACACCTCTGACTTTTGGTCAGTTTTAGCGCTCGTCTTTTGAACGTGACGCCTGACATCGATGCGGGCTTGCTTTGTTTGCACGCCGAACGATCGTTGGCGTACAAAAGCGTCCACCCAGCTTTTAGTCTAGTACAAATTGCCGTGTGATTGTGGCGGGAGGAGCTATGCTTTTCTAGGTAGCATGCTTTTCTAGATAACTGATGCCCAGATCACGAAAACGTCTAGGTTACGGAGGAACTATGTTTGGTTTTGGTGCGCACGAACGCGAGGCGCTAAAAAAACTCGAATCTAAGTATGCAAGATCCAAGAGCATTATTGCTTCGCTAAAAGCCTGTAATGCGGTGGTAGAGTTCGACCTTGAGGGTGTGATCGTCGACGTAAACCAGAGTTTTTTAGTGGCGATGGGGTACGGCGACCGCGCCGAACTGCTTGGTAAATCGCACGCAATTCTGTGCGATCCAGATACTGCAAGCGCCGAAACTCGCCAGCTTTTTGCGAGGCTTGCGCGTGGTGAACCTTGTTTTGGGCGCTACGCGAGGCGCGGCAAGCAATCTAACACGGTATGGTTGCGCGGCACCTACGTGCCGTTAACGCATGAGGGCCAAGTCTTTCGCATCGCCTTCCTCGCTCACGACGTAACCAGCAGCGCAGAAGAGCGTCTGCACCAGCGGGCGATTCTCGATGCGCTAGATCGTTCGCTTGCGGTGATTGAGTTCTCTCCGGATGGAACCATTCTTGCCGCGAATCAAAATTTCCTAGCGTTTTTTGGCTACCGCCTTGAGGAAGTGCAAGGAAAGCATCACCGCTCGTTCTGCACCGAGCAGTTCTACCGAGATCACCCCAACTTTTGGGGCGAACTTGCACACGGTTCGTTTACCTCTGGCATTTATGAGCGTCGCGCAAAAGATGGGCGAATTCTCTGGCTGCAGGCCACGTACAACCCAGTGGTAGATGAAAAGGGGCGAGTGCTAAAGATTGTAAAGCTGGCCAGTGATATTACGGCGCGAATCGAAACCGAGCAGGCGACCCAGCAAGCCGCCGAAATCGCCAATACGACCTCTGAAGAAACGGCCCAAATTGCCGCAAACGGCGCCCAGTTGCTTCAAGATAGTGTGCAAATATCAAACACCATCGCAAGCCAGATTGAAGATACGGCACGCTTGGTAGGTGAACTCAACGCCAAGTCTGCAGAAATCTCAGCGATCGTAACCACGATCAGCAGCATTGCCCAGCAAACCAACCTGTTAGCCCTGAATGCTGCAATTGAGGCGGCACGCGCGGGTGAGCACGGACGAGGCTTTGCGGTGGTGGCCGATGAAGTACGCAACCTTGCCTCCCGCACCAACACGTCTACTGGCGAAATTGATGAAATGGTCAAAGCCAACCAAGACCTTACCCAAACCGCGATGGAGCGTATGCAGCGGGTCAGCGAACAGGCTCATGAGGGCAGCGAGCTGATTAACCGGGCAGCCGCCGTAATCGAAGAAATTCGTGAGGGTGCAGAGAACGTATCGAAGACTGTTGCAGCGCTCGGCCATCATCGCTAGCTGTTGCGAGTCGGCTTGTTACGTATCGTTGCCGATAGACATTGCTAATTAGAGATTGCGCCCGCTCACCCTAATTACGGTGCAGCGGGCGTTTGCGCAGAACCGCTTAGCGGTGGAATACACCTTCACGTTCCGGCTGCGAAACCACTTCTTTTACCTTCACTTTGAGAAGCCCGCCGCCAGGCTTGGGCCATTCGATTTCGTCACCTTGAGACAGCCCCAAAAGCGCGCTGCCCACGGGAGAAAGAATGGAGATCGTCTTGCCGCTGGCGTCCATATCCTTTGGGTAGACAAGCGTCAACTCGAACTCGTCGCTTGAGGATTCCACATTGAATTTGACCTTGGAATTCATTGTGACCACAGTGGGTGGCACCTCGTGAGGTTCTACGACATTGGCGCGATCCAGCTCCGCTTCCAGCTCTTTGTGCCCCACAAAGGTTGCTTTGGGTAGCGAGGCCAGCAGATCTTCCAGCCGTTCAGCGTCCAGCGTCGAGATGGTGATTTCCGGTCTTTTGCTCATTCTTTGTATCCTGCAGTATTTTAGATTCTCAAGAGTATTTTAGATTCTCAAGAGTATTTTTAGATGCTCAAGAGTACTTTTGACGCGCAAGGCGCAAGTTTGCTGGAGCGGATTTGGGGTGGTTTGGGTGCATCGCATCTTGGTCGCTGATCCGCTTGGCGCGCTCGCACAAGAGAGTTGTGCTTGTACGCGAGGCATTGTCTACGGGCGATTTGAGCGCGATGCTGGTCATGCCGTCGTGATGCGGGGCGTGCCGTATTGAAGGCCCAAAGATAGCACATTCTGCAGTATGATGAATCCATTCTCGTACAGCCGCTTATAATGAGTTCCTATCAAAGCACTCTTCTGAAGCGTTTTGGTGCGCACTAAGGCCCGAAGTTGGTGCGAACAAAGAGGTTTTTGTTACAAGTTCGTAACTTTTGGAGATAGCACGCGCCAAAAGAGGGCGTTTTGTGGTAAAAAAACCACCCCCTAATAAATAAGTTTGCCGCAGCGTGAGCAAAGCTTTCGCTGGGCTTTGTAAATCCACCAACCTGAAGACCTTCCAACAATGTCAAACACCGTCAGTCGATTGCTCGAATGTGTACGCAGCCGTGATCCCAATCAGCCTGAATTTCATCAGGCCGTGGAAGAAGTGCTCGAAAGCCTGTGGCCCTTCTTGCAGGAAAACCCGAAGTACTTAAAGGACGGGCTGCTTGAGCGTATTCTTGAGCCAGAGCGCATCGTACAGTTTCGCGTGTCATGGGTGGATGATCAGGGCAAAGTGCAGGTCAATCGCGGCTATCGCGTTCAGATGAGCAGCGCGATCGGCCCCTACAAAGGCGGCATGCGCTTTCACCCAACGGTAAACTTGGGTGTACTGAAGTTCCTCGCGTTTGAGCAAGTTTTCAAGAACGCGCTTACCACGCTCCCTATGGGTGGCGGTAAGGGCGGCTCGGATTTTGATCCAAAGGGTCGCAGCGATAACGAAGTCATGCGCTTTTGCCAAGCACTCATGACCGAACTCTACCGCCACATCGGGCCCAATATCGACGTTCCTGCCGGTGATATCGGCGTAGGTGGGCGAGAAGTTGCCTATATGTACGGGATGTACCGCAAACTTGCGAACGAGGTGACAGGTACCTTTACCGGCAAGGGATTGGCTTTCGGTGGAAGCTTGATTCGTCCAGAAGCGACGGGCTATGGTTTGATTTATTTCGTACAAGAAATGCTCAAATCTCGCGGCCGCACTTTGGATGGCATGCGTTGCAGCATTTCAGGTTCGGGGAACGTGGCGCAGTACGCCGCTCAAAAAGTAATGGAACTGGGGGGTACAGTCATTACGTTCTCGGATTCGGAAGGTACGGTTTATAACCCAGGTGGCTTCACCGAAGAGCAGTGGAAAGCGCTGATGGAGCTCAAGAACGAAAGGCGCGGGCGTATTCGCGAGCTTGCTGAGCAATTCGGCCTCCAGTTCACCTCTGGCGTGCGCCCGTGGCAATATCCTTGCGACATTGCGCTGCCTTGCGCAACACAGAACGAACTGGACGAAGAAGATGCCAATGCTTTGATCGCCAATGGTTGCTTCTGCGTAGCAGAAGGCGCAAACATGCCTTCTACGCTAAGGGCGGTTCACGCGATGCAAAAAGCGGGAATCCTTTATGCGCCGGGCAAAGCCTCCAATGCCGGTGGCGTAGCCTGTAGCGGCCTTGAGATGAGCCAGAACTCCATTCGCCATCACTGGACTGCAAGCGAAGTCGATGCACGCCTTCACAGTATCATGATCAGCATTCACCATGCCTGCGCACATTACGGCACGAAAGCCGACGGCGTGATTGACTATGTCGCGGGTGCGAACATTGCCGGTTTCGTGAAAGTGGCCGATGCGATGCTTGCACAAGGCGTTCTGTAAAGCCGCATTTGACGAGATTTGCGTATAGCAGACCGCAATTTACCCGTCCCCGCCAATGGCGAGTGACGGGTTTTTTGTTTTCGGCATACATGAGTGCGGCTGTTATGGGCAACGGGCGTCTGTTGTAGGCAAGGGCTATAGGTAGTGGTTGCGAAAGGATCTAGAGAAGTGTAATGCCGGTGCGTATCAGCCAAAGCAGTGCGGTAATGCTGAACACACTGATAAGCATGGCCGCAAAGGCAAGCAGCGGCGTTCGCCAGTGCCAGCCATCATTGCCGAACTGGAGTGGGAATTTTCGATACAAGACCAGACTAAACAATGCGATAAAGATCGGAATTCCGATCAGGCTCGTAACGATGGATGGTTCGCCGAGCAGAAAACGAAGTATCCCTCCAAGTAGTAAGCCTCCGGCGAAAACCAAGCTGCTGGCCCACCAGAGCGGCTTGAAACGAAGCGTGTCGCTACATTCGCTTGAATCATCCAAGTGGCGTTGAGTGACGAAATATTTTTGGATCATCAGTAGGAATCCGCTAGCGACGGCTCCGCTGATTGCGCAGAATAGTGCCCCCATGAATAGGTTAAAGCAGAGAAAAAGTAGAGCCGCGAGCCAATGCATCTGTAGAACATCCATGAACTTGAAAATAGACGCGCTAACCATATCGGCGAACTAGCGTTTCTGTAAAGGTGGAATTTTCTAAGCAGATTTTTTAATGCGTGAAGCGAATTTGGTATCCTACGCGCTCGCAGAAACTGCAGAAAGAAACTAGACGCAGTTCAGGCCGTATCTGTACCTCATGGTAGAGTGGCTGCGCTGTGTCCAAACCGTTAGATTGGGAGCGTGAATGAATGACTGAACGAGACGCTGATCAGTTGCTGGTCGAGCGTGTTCAGCGTGGAGACAAGCGAGCATTTGACTTGCTGGTACGAAAGTATCAGCATCGTGTCATTGCGGTTATCAACCGCTATGTGCGTGATCCCGATGAAGCTATGGACATCGCCCAAGAAACCTTTGTGAAGGCTTATCGTGCGCTAGATCGCTTTCGTGGTGAGAGCGCCTTTTATACTTGGATTTTCCGGATTGCGGTCAATACGGCCAAAAATTTCATCGTAGCGCGTGGCAGAAGGCCGCCAGACGCTGACGTTGCCATTGAAGATGCGGAGTATCACGACGGCGGAATTGCGCTCCACGAACTCGCAAACCCTGAAAATCAGCTGTTCCGGGACGAATTAGAACAAGCTGTGCAGCGCGCTTTGGATAAGTTGCCAGAAGATTTGCGTGCCGCTGTAACTTTGCGCGAATTCGATGGTCTGAGCTACGAGGAGATCGCAGAGGTCATGGATTGTCCAATTGGAACGGTACGCTCGCGGATTTTTCGGGCGCGTGAGGTAATTGATAACGAAATTCGTCAGTGGGTGGTCAACGATTGAGTTCTGTGTGATCGTTGAATCTGGGCGGATCGCGGGCATTAAGCGACATGTAGGTGTGGCGTATGAGAGAGAATAATTTTGAAGAACTATCCGCCCTCATGGACGGTGAGGTTAGCGAGCTTGAAGTGCGTCGGGTGCTACGCGCGGTGAGCGAACAACCTGAGTATGCCGCTCGCTGGCAGCGCTATCAGCTTGCGAGTGCCGTTCTCCGCAAGGATCTTCCTGCGGGCACTGCCTTGCGGGTCGCAACTCTGGATCGGACTTGCAGCTTGGCGGATCGGGTTAGTGCGGTATTGGCGGAAGATGAGCCACTAAACTTGAGCGCACAGTTGGAAGCGCAAGGTCAAAAAGCGCGGTTCCGCTCGCGTATTGGTTTAGGCTCGGCAACGTGGTGGCGGCCATTTGCGAGCACCGCTGTGGCCGCGTCAGTGGCCGCGATTGTGGTCATCGGCTGGCAGCAGGCGCAGGTAACGGGTGGTTCGGGCGGCCTGCCGAATTCTGCGGTTGCCAGTGCAGGCGATATGGCGGATGCAGCAACCGCTGCAAACGACGCCGACGCAATGATGGGGCAAGCGAATGTTGTTTCTGCAAACATTCCTGCGCAGTCGTATTCTGCGCTTGGCGGCGCGATGCCAGTGGCTGCAGGTGCGATTCCCGTTCAGTATGGTAATCACGTGATCAATCGCCAAGGCGACGCATATGCGCGCACGCAGCAGGGGAGCATTGTGCCAATGGAACGTTCTCGCAGTCGCGTACTGGATGAGGAGCGTTTTAATCATTATTTGATTTCGCATTCCAGTAATGCGGCGTTTGCGACCCAAGCGGGGCAGTTGCCTTATGTGCGTGTAGTGACGCTGAAATCTGCCGAGGCCGCACGTTGAGCGTTCTGTTCCGCATGGGCGGATTGGTTCGGTCGCGACATTTCTTTACTGTGCCAGATGCCGTTCTGCGTGTCTGCGCCGTTACGGCTCTGTCTGGGTTGGGGTGGGTGAGTTTTCCGTCACAGGTTGGCGCCGCAGTCGCAGACGTGAGCACTGCGGGCGCAAGTGTCACTGAGAAGTCGGAGCCTGTTCTTGCGCAGCCGCGAGCTCCCGAGCAATGGCTAAAGGCGATGAGTGAAGCAGCACGAACGCTGTCATTCAAGGCGCGTTCCATGTATTTGAGCGGTGATCAGCTCACAACCGTGGAAATTCTGCGCGGAAAAGTCAATGGCGAGGAGTGGGAGCGCGTATTGCAGTTGGGGGGTGAGCCTGCCGAATTGATCTGTCGAGGCGATCACGTTGTGCGATTGCAGCTCAAAGGGGCTGTGGATCCTGAAACGGGTGGATCGCGCAAAGACTCTTACGCGGTTCAGGGCGAATACACGGTTCAGGACAAAATTTCGATGGAGCGGCGCTCTTTTGGTGCCGCTTCTAGCGTTCTAAATACGCAGCAGTACCGCCTTGCGCTGGGCCCGCGAGAGCGCGTTGCTGGGCGGCTCGCGCAGCGTATTGATTTGCTGCCCGTCGATCGGTATCGCTATGGGCTTCATGTATGGGCCGATGTGGCAAGCTCGTTGCTCTTGAAGTCGATCATTGTTGATTCCAGCGGGCAGGCGCTGGATATGCTGGAATTTGTAGATATTCAGATCAATCCTGAGCTGACGTTGGCAGATTTCGATCCAGTAGGACGGGTGCAGGCTGCGATTTCTTCGGGCTCTTCTCCTTCTCTGACTGCGAATCAGGAAGCGCGAGATGCGTCGGCCTCTGCTGGCGCAGATCAAAGCGGGCAATGGCAAATTGGCTGGTTGCCCGATGGTTTTCAAGCCGTGTCACATGCGGCAGCGCTCACAGCACCTCAGGGTTACACGCAAGCCTATAGCGATGGGGTCGCAACTTTCACGCTGTTTGTCGAACCGATTGCGGATACTGATCTCATGGAGGGAACGCGCCAGCACGGTGCAACCGTTGCCGTAAGCTTTCGGGCAGCCTCTCCACGGCAGCATTGGCGGATTACCGTAGTGGGTGAGGTTCCTATGGAAACCGCGATGCATATAGCCTCTTCCGTGCGCCCCCTGCAGGCCTCACAGTAGAGGCCTTCGGCAACAAGTTGCAAGAGCAGGGCGCGAAACTGCAGCAAAATGCTGTAGAATGGCCGGCTGTTCGCCAGCGGCTCTGCAAAGACAACGCACCGGCAACGAAGCATTTTGGGTTGACAGCCCACCCTTATCGCGACATCCATCAGGCGGTTTTCGGTGACAGACATCACGCATATTCGAAATTTTTCAATCATCGCGCACATTGATCACGGTAAATCGACCTTGGCCGATCGCTTTATACAGACCTGTGGCGGGCTTAGCGATCGCGAGATGGAAGAGCAAGTGCTGGATTCTATGGATCTTGAGCGTGAGCGCGGTATCACGATCAAAGCCCATAGTGTGACTTTAATGTATCACGCGCCTGACGGTGAGACTTACCAGCTCAATTTTATCGACACGCCTGGGCACGTCGATTTTTCTTATGAAGTATCGCGCTCCTTGGCGGCCTGTGAAGGCGCTTTGCTGGTGGTCGATGCAGGGCAGGGCGTAGAAGCACAGTCGGTCGCGAATTGCTATACCGCAATTGAGCAAGGGCTGGAAGTGATGCCCGTACTCAACAAGATGGATCTTCCACAGGCAGAACCTGAACGCGTGTGCGCCGAGATCGAAGAGATCATCGGCATTGAGGCAGATGATCCCGCCAAGGTTAGCGCCAAGACGGGCCTTGGTGTTAGTGAGTGCCTGCAGCGCCTAGTCAACACAATTCCAGCACCCAAAGGGGATCGTAGTGGAGCGCTGCAAGCCCTGATCATTGACTCTTGGTTTGATAATTACCTTGGCGTTGTGTCCTTGGTGCGCGTGTTTAACGGTACTTTGCGCAAAGGCGATAAACTGCTGGTGAAATCGACCGGCCGTGAACACTTGGTTGACATGGTGGGCGTTTTTACCCCCAAAAGGAAAGAAACGGGAATCTTGGAAGCGGGCGAGGTGGGGTTTCTCTGTGCCGCGATCAAGGATATTTTTGGCGCGCCCGTGGGCGATACGATTACACACGCAAAAACGCCCAACGTTGATTCACTACCCGGTTTCAAAAAGGTGAAACCGCAGGTGTATGCAGGTTTGTTCCCCGTTAATTCCGAGGACTATGAGGCGTTTCGTGACGCATTGTCCAAGCTCTGCCTGAACGACGCGGCGCTTTTTTTCGAGCCAGAAACCTCGGATGCTTTGGGGTTTGGCTTTCGTTGCGGGTTTCTTGGCCTCTTGCACATGGAAATCGTGCAGGAGCGGTTGGAGCGGGAATATGATCTCGATTTGATCACCTCTGCGCCTTCGGTCGTTTATGAAGTGCTGCTCAAGACTGGAGAGGTGATCAGCGTTGATAACCCATCGCGTCTGCCGGAGCCGGGCAAGTATCAAGAAATCCGCGAACCAATTGCCTATGTTAACATCTTGGTGCCCCAGCAATATGTGGGCAATGTGATCACGCTGTGCGTTGAAAAGCGTGGGATTCAAAAAACCATGCAGTACTTGGGTAATCAGGTTTCTATGACCTATGAGATTCCCATGAGCGAAGTCGTGATGGACTTTTTTGATCGGCTCAAGTCCTGCAGCCGAGGCTATGCGTCCTTGGATTATGGTTTCTTGCGCTTTGAAACCAGCTCATTGGTGAAGGTCGATGTTTTGATCAATGGTGACCGGGTAGATGCACTTGCGATCATTTGCCACTCCGATCATGCGTATGGGCGTGGCCGCGCCTTGATCGAAAAAATGAAAGATTTAATCCCCCGTCAGATGTTCGATGTGGCCATTCAGGCCGCCATTGGTGCCCACATCATTGCTCGCCAAACCGTAAAGGCACTGCGCAAGAACGTAATCGCCAAATGTTATGGTGGGGACGTGAGCCGTAAGAAGAAACTGCTTGAGAAACAAAAGGAAGGCAAGAAGCGCATGAAGCAGTTGGGTCGTGTGGAAGTGCCGCAAGAGGCGTTTCTGGCAGTGCTGAAGGTAGATAAATAGGATTCTCCATGGACATTGATTTTACATTCTGGCTGGTTGTGCTGGTGGGCGTAACGGGATTTGTGTCGTTGCTGGATCTTGCCTATTTTGGGCCGCGCCGCAACGCTGCAGCAGCTCGTTACCAGCAGCAGGCTGGCGATAAGGTAGAGCCTGCAATGGTGGAAACCCTCAAGCGCGAGCCGGAGTGGATTGAGTACCCCAAGGCGTTCTTTCCGGTGTTGGCGGTTGTTTTGATTCTGCGTTCGTTTTTGGTGGAACCTTTCAAAATCCCTTCTGGCTCCATGCTGCCAACCCTAGAAATTGGCGATTACATTCTCGTAAACAAGTTTGCTTATGGCCTGCGCTTGCCGGTGCTTGGTACGGAAGTCGTGCAGATTGGCAAGCCTGCTCGCGGCGACGTTTTGGTGTTTCGCTACCCAGAAAACCCGAACATCAACTTTATCAAGCGCGTAGTGGGAGTGCCTGGCGACAAGGTGCGCTATGAGGACAAGCGTCTCTATATTAACGGCGAACTTGTCGAGCAGCGTCTGGATGCACAGTTCCCGCCTTCGCAGCCGCGTGTGGCGATCTATAATGAAACCTTGGGCAACTTTCATCATGAGACCCAAGTAGAGCTGCATAGAAACTTTCAACCCCCGCAAGAGTGGGATGTCCCTGCCGATAGTTATTTGGTGTTTGGCGACAACCGAGACAATAGCCGCGATAGTCGCTTTTGGGGCTATGTGCCAGACAAGCTGATCGTTGGAAAGGCGTTTGCCATCTGGATGCACATGCCTTCATGGGTGCCGTCGTTTAGTCGCAATCGCCTCTTGACCAAAGACTTGGACGCTGATTGATTTTCTTTGCGGAGAAGCTTTACTTCATCTGGAAAGGCTTTGCTTCTCTGGAGAGGCTTTGCTTTTGGTGAGGCTTCACTTTTGGAGAAATGCGATGCAAATCAAGTGCGGGAAAACTAAGCAATTGCCTCGTCAACGCGTGGCGGCTAGAGGTGGTTGGGTGGAGTGTCAGCGTGGGCAGAGCTCTTGGGGGAATATCGTTCTCGTTTTGGCGCTGATTTTCTTTGCGTTAACCATGATGAAGCTCTGGAGCCCGTATTACGATGATTTTGCGGTTTCCAAGGCGCTTGAGAATATGGGGAACGAATCGGGAACGAGTGCCATGAGCGCTACGGAGTTGCGCGATACCCTGAATAAGAAGTTGCAGATTAGCGGCGTTGAGCTTAAGAAAGAAGACGTCGTCGTCGATAAATCCGATGCAGGCGTACGGTTAAACGTTACCTATGAGCGGCGAGTACCCTTGTATGGCAATATCGACGCTGCCATCCGTTTTCATCATGAGTTACAAATCAAGAACGAAGGAAGATGAAACAGACATCCTTGTTGTGTTCTCGTATTGGTTATACCTTTAACGACTTCAATTTGTTGAACCTGGCATTAACGCATCGAAGTGTTAGCGGCCAGACAAATAACGAGCGCCTTGAGTTTCTTGGCGATTCTGTGTTGAATCTGATCATTGGCGGCGAACTGTTCACGAAATTTCCGCAGGGAAAGGAGGGGCAGTTAAGCCGCTTGCGCGCGTCATTGGTTCGAGGGGAAACTCTGGCGCAGATTGGTGGCGAATTTGGCCTTGGGGAGTTTCTAATTCTTGGGCCGGGCGAGCACAAAAGCGGTGGGGCAAGGCGAGAATCCACCTTGGCAGATGCCGTTGAAGCGATTATCGGCGCCATTTTTTGCGAATCGGGCTATAACGAAGCACGTAAGGTCGTGTTACGCTGGTTCGACTCGCGCATTCAGGCGCTTACCCTGAACGATACCGTTAAGGATAATAAAACGCGCTTACAAGAGATTTTGCAGCACCTTAAAATGGGCCTTCCAGAGTATCGCATACTTTCCGTGAGCGGCAGCTCTCACCAGCAGGTGTTCCAGATAGAATGCGCTATCACCGGCGTTGAAGAGCGTTTTGCAGGTTCCGGCCTCAGCCGGCGACAGGCGGAACAGCAGGCCGCTGGTTTCGCACTCGCTTCTCTCTCCGTGAAATATAAAAGCGCGGCCAATTGACAGAGAATTCTATGACGGAAAATACGGACGTAACACTTAGCGGAACGCGATGCGGTTTCATTGCGATCGTTGGGCGCCCAAACGTGGGTAAATCCACGTTACTAAATCATATCCTCGGGCAAAAAATCAGCATCACGTCTCGCAAACCGCAGACTACGCGACATCGCATTCTTGGGATCAAGACGGATGGGCCAGTGCAAGCCATTTATGTGGACACTCCAGGCATCCATCGTGGTGGCGAGAAGGCGTTGAATCGGTTTATGAATCGTTCCGCGTTGGAGAGCGTCAAAGATGTAGATCTCGTGCTCTTTGTAGTCGATAGCCTGAAATGGACGGAAGGTGATGAATGGGTGTTGGCAAAGCTTGCGCGCGTGTCGGCGCCGGTCATCTTGGTTGTGAATAAAGTAGATCAGGTCGAAGACAAAAAACGCTTGTTGCCAGTATTGGAAAGCCTTGGGCAGAAGCGCGATTTTGCAGCGATTTTTCCACTTTCTGCACTACGTGGAAAGAATCTCGCGGAACTGGAATCAGAGGTTGGAAAGCATCTGCCAGAGCGCGAATTTTTGTTTGACCCAGAACAAATTACAGACCGTTCTCAGCGCTTTATTGCAGCGGAAATTGTACGCGAAAAAATCATGCGCCAGTTGGGCCAAGAAATTCCTTACGACCTGACGGTAGAAATTGAGCAATTCGAGTGGAAGGATACGTGTTGGCACATTGCTGCTCGTATTCTTGTTGAGCGTCCCGGCCAGAAAGCCATTGTGATTGGCAAGGGCGGCGAGCGCTTGAAGCGGGTGGGTACCGAGGCGCGCTTAGACCTCGAAAAAATGCTGGAAGAGAAAGTGATGCTGAAACTTTGGGTGAAGGTAAAGAGTGGCTGGTCTGACGATGAGCGCGCTTTGCGTAGCCTTGGTTATGGCTCAGAGTGATGTTTTTCATGCAGCTTATGTACTTCAGGCAAAACCTTGGCAAGAGACCAGTGCGCTTGCTGAAGTGTTTTGCCGAGAGAGCGGGCGTGTAAGCATTGCGTTCCGAGGTGTGCGCCGTGGTGGGCACTCAAAATCTAGCTTGCTGCAACCCTTTCAGCCCGTGTGGGTTAGCTATGGTGGTCGCCACGAATTACGTTCTGGCCGCCAGTTAGAGTCACGCGCAGCGTCGGTCTGGCTGTCTGGGAATGCGCTCATCAGCGGCTTTTATCTGAACGAACTCCTCGTGCGGCTGCTACAGCGAGAGGATGCTCATCCACGCCTTTTTGATGCCTACGAAGAAAGCTTGGCTTTGCTCTACGCTGGCGCGATTGAACCTTGCTTGCGAATTTTTGAGCGAAAATTGTTGGCGGAGATTGGCTACGAGATTCGCTTTGACCACGACGCGAATGGGGAAGCGCTAGTAGAAGGTGGTTGGTACTGTTATCGTCACGAAGAAGGCTTTGTTCGACGTAGCGGAAACGAGCCCCGCGCGGAGCCTTGTTTTAGTGGGGGGCTTCTTATGGCGGTGGGCCGAGAGGAATATGATTTGCTTGACGTGCTGCGAACTGCAAAACAGCTATTTCGTACAGCCCTTGCCCCTCACCTCGGTTCAAAGCCGTTGGTTAGTCGGAGTTTGTTTCGACCTTCGTTAAAGATCTCTAAAGAGGGGTAGCATTTTTATATGAGTCTACATCATCGAATTTTGCTGGGTGTCAACGTTGATCATGTGGCCACCTTACGGCAGGCACGCGGCACGCGATTTCCCGATCCCGTTCAGGCTGCGCTAGATGCTGAAGAGGCTGGAGCAGACGGTATAACGGTGCATTTGCGTGAGGATCGCCGGCACATCCAGGATCGCGATGTGTTGATTTTAAAGGATGTGCTGCAAACGCGCATGAACCTAGAAATGGCCGTTACCGATGAAATGCTGGCAATTGCCGAGCGTGTAAAACCGCCTCACTGCTGTCTTGTGCCAGAACGCCGCGAAGAGCGCACTACAGAGGGCGGGCTTGATGTGGTTTCACAACGGGAACGCGTTCGGCATGCGTGTGAGCGCCTTCGCGCCGCAGGAATCGAAGCCTCGTTATTTATCGCTCCTGACAAAGCCCAAATTCAGGCAGCGTTTGATGTTGGCGCGCCTGTGATCGAGTTACACACCGGGCACTATGCAGACGCGTTATCCGCAGAGGAAACGAAAACTGCTTACGGCCAGATTGTCGAAGCGGTGCAATATGCGCGATCACTCGGGCTGATTGTCAATGCAGGGCATGGCCTCCATTATCAAAATGTCGAACCGATTGCAGCAATCAAAGGCATCAATGAACTCAATATCGGCCATAGCATCGTTGCGAGAGCGGTGTTTACCGGCCTGAAAGAAGCTGTGCGCGAAATGAAGCGCATAATGGTGCAGGCGCGCGCGTGATTGTTGGCATCGGTACAGACATTGCCGAAATTTCGCGTATCGAGGCGACGCTTGCGAAACATGGCGAACGTTTTGTGCGGCGGGTGTTGACGCCTCAAGAATGTGCGCAGTTTTCGACGGTCACAGCAAAAACTGCTTGGCTCGCAAAAAGGTTTGCTGCCAAGGAGGCAGCAGCCAAGGCCTTGGGAACAGGGATTGGTGAAGGTGTCAGTTGGCAGCATATTGAAGTGGTTAATGATGCACTAGGTGCGCCAAAGCTTAGGCTCTACGAAGTTGCTCAAGCGAGGGCCGATGCGATACATGCGGCACGGTTTCACCTGAGCCTTTCAGATGAGAGAGACTATGCGCTTGCATTCGTCATATTGGAAAGCTAGTCGGTGTTGTTCATGTCTGAGCTGCGCGTTTCTGAGCTGTGCGTGTCTGAGCTGTGCATGTCTGAGCTGTGCATGTCTGAGCTGTGCGTGTCGGACCAAGCAAGCACTCGTTGAATCTCTGCAATTAACTGGTGAAATAGCGGCTCGATGATCGAATAGCTTTTTGTTTTTAGCTTTTCTTCCACCAAGCGCGCAGCTTGTTGGAGGTACGGAACCCCCGTGTAGCGAGTTGCTCCATGCAACTTGTGTACTGCAGCAAGAAGATCTTCAAACTGCCTGTTCTCCCAATAGGACTTCAGCTCTACCACTTCCTGCGCTAGCGATGCGGTTAGCATGCTAAACATTTCTTCAGCGAGCGCCTCCTTTCCGTTTGCGAGCTGAATTCCAAGCGCCATATCAACAGCGCTTCCGCGCTTGAATCGCTGAAGCGGCAGCAACTCTTGTGAATCAGCGGGGGCTTGTGGGTCAACGGGCTCTTGTCGATCAACGGGCTCCTGTGGGTCAACGAGACGAGCTTTGCTGATCTGGCTAACATCGACTCCAGTCCATTTTTTTATGATATGAAGAATTTGAGCTTCGCTGATTGGTTTTGTCACATAGTCGTCGAGCCCGGAATCAAGCAGATGGCGCTTTTCGCTCGCGAGTGCGTGTGCGGTTACCGCAATAATGGGGACGTGTCGGCCAGCGTCTTCGATCTGGCGGATCCGGTGTGTGGTTTCAATCCCATCCATGACGGGCATTTGGATATCCATGAATACAAGATCGTAGCGAATTGAATTCATCAGCGTCAGTGCCCGCTCTCCGCTTTCGCAAGGGCTTACAGTGATGCCAAGGCTTTCAAGAAGTGTTGTGAGCAACTTTAGATTTGCCTGATTATCATCCACCACAATAACGCTAAGAGTGTGATCTAAAATGAAAGGCGGAGCGTATTCATGGGGGTGAGTGGCTAGCAATGCCGCTGGCGTTGAAGTGCGCAGGGAATGCAGGCAGTTGAATAGTTTTTGGCTTGCGATTGGCTTACTTATGAATAAGGGCAACTCCGTTTCGCTACACATCTCGTGGAGAATCTGGCGATCGTGGGGGTTTCCTAGCAATAGTGCGCGGGTTTGAGTGCGGGCTGTTTTTATTATATGGAGAATATCGCGATACTGTGGGCGTTCTGGATTAATTCCAATAATTAATACGTCAGGCGGGTTTTTCTCAATAAAGGCGGACACTTTAGAGAGATCATTTAATTCCGTAACACGCGTTTCTAGAGACTCAAGCTGACTGCGGAGTGCCATTCGTAAAGTAGAATTATTGTCATAGATTGCAACGTGTTGCAGCCAGTTTTTTTCTCTGCGCGCACTATCTTGGTGCTCAACGATTTCAGCACGAAAGGTAAACCAGAACGTGGCGCCTGCGCCAATTTCGCTTTCAATGCCGATTTGCCCGCGCATTTGTTCGACAAGATGTTTCGAAATTACAAGCCCAAGACCTGTGCCACTATGACGGCGCGCAGCGCTATTGTCCGCTTGCTGGAACGCGTGAAATAACGCAGATTGCTGCTCCTTTGTTAACCCAATTCCAGTATCAGTTACGCTTACCTTAATCACACACAAATGGTTTCTTGAGTCTTCCAGCATAACCCTGACAACCACTTCCCCTTGTGATGTGAATTTAATTGCATTGTTTACAAGGTTGGTGAGTATCTGTTTTAAGCGCAATGGATCGCCGATAATTTGTTGTGGGACGTCAGAATAATACAGGCTGATCTGTTCAAGATGCTTCTCGTACGCCATTGGCGCAAGCATGGTAAGGACATCTTCCACTAGATTCTGAAAATTAAATGGCGTGCTCTCAAGAGATAGCTTTCCGGCTTCAATTTTTGAGAAATCCAGAACGTCGTTAATGATTGCCAAGAGCCCCTCAGAAGACTTCAGGATGGTTTCTAGGTAGTCATACTGAAATGTCTTGATGTCTGACTTAAGAAGCAGCGTGGTAAAACCGATTACAGCGTTGAGAGGAGTGCGAATTTCGTGACTTATATTGGCGAGAAATTCAGATTTAATCCTGCTTGCTTCTACTGCTTCCTTTCGGGCGAGATCCAGTTCGATGTTCTGAATCTCGATAGTTTCGAGTGTCTCTCTCAAATCTTCAGTGGTCTGGTCGGCGTGATGTTGCAGCTCCTTTTGCCCTTGTAGAATCGTGTTGCGAAGCAGTTCAAGGTTATTAAAAAGATCACGCGTATTGATATCCCTAGTAACCAGCACTTCCGTTTCGATATCACCATTCACCATTCTGGCAATTGCTTCACGAGCATACTCAATTACATCATGAATGTATCGAGAAAAACGCAGCGCAACGAAGGCGTTGAGGCTGATCACGAGAAAAATGCCAAGTAGAATTAGCAGTGCGGTTCGGTATTTTTCAATTACAATAGAAGCAGGCTCGATTTCGATTTCTAGCCATCCACTTGTCAGCGGGCTTGGTGAAGTTGGAGCGCCTTTGCGCGGCGGATTTTCGATGGCGGTCGCGACACGTAGCGAGTCACTGGTATAGCGTAGCAAAGGCTGGTTGGGCGTCGGCTGCTCGTCTTCTGACGGTAGCGAAAGCATAAATGGGCCTGTGCGTGCCAGCATCTGGCCATTGCCGTCAAAAATTGCAACGGCGCGAACATTGTGGTGTTCAAGAATATAGTCGCAGATTGCTTGTAGTTGTGAGTTGCCTCGCTTTGCGGGGAGTGATGCGTCCGTCGTTGCATGAGCTTTTTCGTCGCTCTTGCGCTCTTGATCGAAAGATACGACGTGGGAAGTAAGTGCTTCGTGGGCAGCGAGTGCGTAAGCTTGTGCAAGCACCGTGGCATTGTCTTCCAGTTGGGAGTTGAGGTCGACAATTCGCAAGCCAAAGAAATATCCCCCCAAGACGACCGAGAAAACAAGGCTGGGAAGCAGGCTCCAAAGCAGATTCTTATGGTTCAGACTGCGTGGCAATGTGGGCACCCTCGGGTTGCTGGCATATGACGGTACAATACTGTACCTGTCGGGCGGAAATCAGTACAGTTGACGCCTCTTTTTCATGCAAGCTCAATTCACCCAAAAGGAGGAATCCCACCATGAGTTATTCCGGATTGATTGAATACGTAGGGCATACGCCGCTCGTGCGCCTACGGCGCTTGCCGGGGGCCAGCACGAACACACTGCTGGTCAAGCTGGAAGGGAACAATCCAGCGGGCTCTGTAAAAGACCGACCTGCACTTTCCATGATACAGCGGGCTGAAGAACGGGGCCTGATTGCGCCAGGCGACACCTTGATTGAGGCTACGAGTGGAAACACAGGGATTGCGCTTGCTATGGTTGCTGCTATGCGCGGCTATAAGATGGTGCTGATCATGCCGGAAACGGGTAGCGAAGAGCGGAGTGCGTCCATGCGCGCCTATGGGGCAGAATTGATTACGGTGGATCAAACTGCGGGTATGGAGGGTGCGCGGGATCTCGCGCTACGGATGCAGGCTGATGGCAAGGGGATTGTGTTGGATCAATTTTCGAACCCAGATAACCCGCGCGCCCATTATGAAACCACCGGCCCCGAAATTTGGACGGGTACACAAGGCAGGATTACCCACTTTGTGAGCTGCATGGGCACTACCGGCACGATCATGGGCTGCTCTCGCTACCTCAAAGAACAAAATCCTGCGGTGCAGGTAGTTGGTTTGCAGCCTACAGAGGGTAGTTGCATCCCGGGAATACGGCGCTGGCCCGAGGCGTATTTGCCCAAAATTTACCAACCGTCTTTGGTGGATCAATTGCTCGACATGAGCCAAGAGGAGGCAATTTACACGATGCGCCAGTTAGCAACGCAAGAGGGGATTTTTTGTGGGGTGTCTTCTGGTGGCGCGGTGGCGGGTGCGTTGCGTTTGTCGGCGAGTCTGGAGAATGCCGTGATCGTCGCAATTGTGTGCGATCGCGGCGATCGCTATCTTTCCACCGGCGTTTTTTCTTGAAATGCACGCGATGAGCGGAATGGGTGACTAGAGCGGATACGACCGTCTCATTTTCCAGATTTTCTTGTTGCTTGGAAAAAATGTCGCGCGGCTAAGCTGCGATCTGCGGTAGCGCCTCCCGCATTCTGAGCTTTGTCTTTTGTGTCGCGCTCCCGAGGTTGCGTGTACCTATTTAGGGGGGGGTGGTGTGAGGTTCGGCGTGTGCCAGCACAGTTGCGCGCCGAAAAAATTTTGCACCCTTAAACTCTCTATCTCTGACCGACGGATTGGACGCACAGCAGGGATGCTGATCTTCTCGCCTGCAAGAGCAGGTTTCTTTTATCCCCATCGGCATGGTCGATCTCTGTGGGAATCAACGATTGGTTTGGCGGGTAAGCTTCCATCGCACTATTTTGATTGGCGACGTGAGAATTAAATATTTCTAGCCGCACAAATAGAAGTCTGAATGGTGGATGAATGTTTGTGGCGGATTGATGGCGTGGCCGCCATTTTTTGTATTATTTTGTGATGCTCGTCTCGTTATTTGGGCGACTATTGTTCTTGCTGAACCGTTCTCTGTGTTGTGAAGGCGCAACAAAAATCAGCAGCAGTTAATTTAGTGTTCTATAACTATCTAACTGCAGTGCATTAACCGTAGGTTTGAGGAATGTAAAGGGTAGTAAGTCACAGGAAAACGATGTTATATTCCCGTGCCGCTTCAATAGGCCGCCTGTAAAGGCTGTTATTTTTTGGGTTATTCTACACCGCTAATTATAAATCAATAAGTGATTTGTGGCTTGCGGCGCGTAAAAAGGGTGATGTTTCTAAGGGGAATAGAGACATTTTTTCACATGTTTTTTGTAATATCTTGTAAGGGACGAAAAAGCAGCTACATTTTTTTGTTTCGTTAACAACAATTCTGTGAGGGCTTTGGGGGGAGGTCTTTGCTGAAACAAACAGAAAAGGGTGTTTAGATGTTTAATGTGTTTAGGATGAATAATACAAAGAAGTCTCAAACGCGGATCGACGCAAATCGGCTTTCTTTGCTGGTTGCGCTACCAGTGGTGATTCTTGCTCATTCCAACGGATATGCCGCAAGTATTACGACCCAACCGGTAGATCGGTCCCAAGTAGTGGGCGAGGATGTAAAGTTAACGGTAGGCGTAAAGGCGAAAGCCTCTGAAAAAGTAACCTATAAGTGGTACCACAATTACAAGCTGATTAGCGGTGCAACTCAAAATTACTATTGGAAGGGAGGCCTGACGAAAGCGGATGCTGGTCAATATTATGTGCGCGTGATTAGCGGAAGCCAAAATATCAAGTCTGACACCATAACGCTGACCGTGCAGTCAAAAGCGCCGGTACAGTCAGGGAAATCCAAGGACCCTGTCGCGATCACCACGCAACCTGCAAATCAAATCGTGAATAGCGGTGCTAGTGCAACGTTTAGCGTAAAAGCAAGCGGGTCTGGTACGCTTAAATACAGCTGGTATTTTAATAACGCGCCGATTAGTGGGGCGACGGCTAGCACGCTAAAGGTTAGCGGAGTACAAAAAGCGAACGCAGGCACTTATGTGGTTGTCGTAAGCAATGGCACCTCGTCCGCGATGTCAAACGCTGCGAAGCTATCCGTGCTTTCTAGCGGTAAAAACTATTCAGCAACGCTGAAGTGGTCTAAACCTACGAAGCGTGAGGATGGTTCGAAACTTTCGAGTACGGATATCGCAGGCTACAATATTTACTTTGCGACAAGTAGCACTGCTTCGATGTCACGTATTGCGAGCGGATTATCTGCTAGCCAGACAAGCTACGTGGTATCCAATCTTGGCGTAGGCAACAACTATTTTGCGATGAGCACCACCGATAAGGCGGGGCGTGAAGGCGCAAAGTCTGCAAAGTCAAAAATAACGTTTTAGTAAGGTGAAAAAGTAAAAAGGTAATTGGATTGATCGTTGGCAAATGGCAGCGCGCTATCTTCCCTTTGTAGGGCACGCTACCATTTGCCCCCGACTCTATTTTCACAGTGCATGACGGTTTTTGTGGTGCATGACTGCTTTTTTGTGCACGACTGTTTTTGTGGTTGCTGCGTATTGCTTTGTAGCACCATTTTTCTTCGATAAGTGCGACCTTCCAATTTGGGGTGACCTTCCAATTTGGAACTGTGCACGTTATTCCTGCTGATTGGCTGTTCCTGATTGCAGTGCTTCCTGACCGCGCTTACGGGTTGCTTGTTTGCTGTAAGCGATGAGTCTGCACTTGAAAAACGCCACCGATATGGGCAAGCTCCCGCTCTCAAATGGGTATTCTGGAATGACTTGTGGTCATTTTGTGTGGTTAATTTATGGGGCATCGGAAAAAGAGACCGCTTCCAACTCAACCTGTCGAGCTGCTGGTTGAGCGCTTCTCGGATGAGGGGCGGGGTATTGGAACTTTGGATGGCAAGATTATTTTTGTGGATGGCGCGCTGCCGGGCGAGCGAGTGCGATTCCAGTACACCTATTGTTCGAGCAAGCGCGATGAAGGGCGTGTAGTCGAAGTGCTAGAGCCGTCACCTGATCGGGTCGAGCCGCCTTGCCCGCATGCCAATCTCTGCGGTGGCTGCAGCCTGCAGCATATGCGCCCAGAGGCCCAGATTGCATTCAAGCAACGCATCTTGGAATCGCATTTTGTGCGCAACGGAAAGCTTGTTCCCAGCCAATGGCTAGAACCGCTGACGGGCCCTGCGCTAGGCTACCGACGGCGCGCGCGTTTGGGTGCTAAGTATGTGCTCAAGCGGGAAACCATGATGGTAGGGTTTCGAGAAAAGCGTAGCTCCCTGATTGCCGATTTGAATCAATGTGAAACCCTCGTGCCGGAAGTTGGGCATGCGATCCAAGACTTAAAAATACTGCTGGGGTCGCTGGATGCAAAGGGGCGGATTCCGCAGGTGCAGGTCGCGCAGGGGGATGATGCTACCGCACTGCTGTTTCGCCATATGGATCCACTTTCAGAGGCAGATCAGCAAGCGCTACTTGGTTTTTGCCAACAGCATGGCTTTCAATGTTACTTCCAGCCGGGTGGGGAAAACACGGTTCACCGCGTCTGGCCGAGTGCGGGGGAGGAGCGGTTGTGCTACCGTTTACCGGAATTCAATATCGAGATGAAGTTTCATCCGATGGATTTCACGCAAGTGAACCCCTATATCAACGAAAAGATGGTGTCGCGTGCTGTGGAGCTGTTGGCGCCTGAGCCTAGTGAGCGAGTGCTCGACCTGTTTTGTGGGCTCGGCAATTTCACTCTTCCGCTGGCAAGACGTGCTGATGTGGTTGTAGGTGTGGAGGGCAGTGATGCGCTCGTGCAGAGAGGGCGTGAGAACGCGCTTCATAATGGTTTGCAAAACGTTGAGTTTTATGGAGCGGATCTTACCAAACCGCTTGAGCATCAGGCTTGGGCGCATGATGGGTTCGCCAAAATTTTGATTGATCCACCGCGTTCTGGCGCGCTGGAGTTGGTTCAGAAAATAACGGTATTCAAACCTAAAAGAATTGTCTATGTGTCCTGCGACCCAGCTACACTTGCGCGGGATGCAGCCGAGTTAGCAAGGCAGGGCTATCGTTTGGTTGTGGCAGGGGTTATGGACATGTTTCCACATACGACTCATGTGGAGTCCATTGCGGTATTTGAACCGGTGAAATGAGCGGTTGATGGTCGGTTTATGGTAAAGGTACGTGAGGATAGGCCACGTCTTGCAAATGGGCAGGTGGATCTGCAGGCGTGGGTTGGACGTTTGCGTAATAGCGTCGAAATCAACGATGAAGAGGGCTTGATTGCGCTCTGCCAGCTTGCATCCAGCCTTGAGGAAAAGGCGGCTACGTCATCGGAGTATGCTTGGGCTGCTGGTGCTTCCAGCTTTCTGACCGGCCTTGAAATGGCGGAAATTCTTGCGGATCTGCATCTGGATACGGACAGCCTTAAGGCTGCCGTTATTTATCGAGCCGTGCGTGAGGGGCAGATCACTCTAGAGTCGGTTCGCAAAACCGCCGGGCCGGGGATTGCCAAGCTCATTGAAGGGGTGTTGCGCATGGCGGCCATCAGTGTGGCCACCAACCCCGAAAAGAAAGTGGTGCTGGGGCAATCGTCGGATCAGTTGGATAATCTGCGCAAGATGCTGATCGCTATGATTGACGATGTGCGCGTCGCTTTAATCAAGCTGGCCGAACGCACCTGTGCAATCCGCGCAGTGAAGGACGCGCCCGATGCAAAGCGTCAACGTGTTGCCCGTGAGGTGTTCGACATCTACGCGCCTCTCGCGCATCGTCTCGGCATTGGCCATATCAAATGGGAGCTTGAAGATTTAGCTTTTCGCTATCTGCAGCCCGACGCCTATATGCGAATCGCAAAATTGCTGGATGAAAAGCGAATCGACCGTCAGGAATATATTCGCCGTGTAGTTGCGTCGTTGCGTGATGCGCTGGCAGAAATCGGCATTGAGGCGGAAGTAAAAGGCCGTGCGAAGCATATCTACAGCATCTGGCGAAAAATGAAGCGTAAGAGCATCGACTTTTACCAAGTGTACGACGTTCGTGCGGTTCGGGTGCTCGTTCCGGAAATTCGCGATTGCTACGCTGCGCTCGGGATTGCGCATAATCTTTGGCAGCATATCCCTCGTGAATTTGATGACTACATTGCAACTCCAAAAGAAAATGGCTATCGCTCCCTGCACACTGCGGTGCTCGGCCCGGAAGGAAAGGTGCTGGAAGTTCAGATTCGTACCTTTTCCATGCATGAAGAAGCGGAGCTAGGCGTTTGTGCCCACTGGCGCTACAAAGAAGGAAACAACCAAAGCGACCAGTCTTACGAAAGCAAGATCGCGTGGCTGCGTCAGGTGCTGGAGTGGCAGGAAGAATTGGGTGATGCGGGAATTAGCAGCGTATTAGCCCAGTTTTCGCAAGACATGGTGGAAGAACGCATCTATGTGTTTACCCCTGAAGGCCATGTGGTAGACCTTGCGCATGGTGCAACGCCGGTGGATTTTGCCTACCACATTCATACCGAAGTTGGGCATGGTTGCAGGGGGGCGCGAGTGAACGGGCGCATCGTGCCGCTCACTTATATCCTCAAAACAGGCGAGCAGGTTGAGATTTTACGCGGGCCAACCAGCGGCCCAAGCCGCGATTGGCTGAACCCATCTTTGGGGTTTGTGCATACGCCTCGGGCGCGCGCCAAGATTCTGCACTGGTTTAAGCTGCAAGATCGCGATCAAAACATACTGGATGGTAAGGCGATTTTGGAGCGAGAGTTTCATCGCTTGGACATCCGCAAGGTCGAGTGGGCGCAAATTGCACCGGCTCTGAATTTGCGTACCGTTGAGGACGTTTATGCCGCGGTGGGGGCGGGTGACGTGCGCGTCGCTCAAGTTTTGAACGCGATTCAAGATACTTTAGGTGAGCCTGAGCAAGAGGCTTTATTGCCGCTCGATGTTCGGCGTCCGCGCGTCAATCAAAAGGCAAGCCCGCTCGCCATTGACGGGATAGACAATCTGCTGACGCATATCGCAGGCTGCTGCAAGCCTGTGCCGGGGGATTCTGTGGTTGGGTATATCTCGCTAGGGCGCGGAATCACCGTGCATGCGCAAGGCTGCCAAGAGCTTGGTCGCCTGGCGGAGCAACACCCCGAGCGCCTGATTGATGTTGTGTGGAGTGAAAGCCAAGATCAGGTCTATCCAGTAGAGATCGTTATCCTTTGCAATGATCGTCAAGGCTTGCTGCGCGATGTGACGAGCGTGCTTGCCAACGCTCATGTCAACGTCACAGGGGTCAACACGCATTCTGAGCGTCATACGAATACGGCTACCATCCAAGTGACTTTGGAAGTGGGCGGACTGGCGCGACTCGGGGATGTATTGACTCATATCCAGCAAATCCCCAGCGTTATTGAAGTGAAGCGTCTGCATAGCGTGCGCCCTGACCCTATTGCGCGCTAGTGGTGAATGCATGCTTCAGTTCTACGGGAAATCGTGAAAAGATTGCGCGTTGGCATGGTATTTCGCCTGCTATAGCGGTATTTTCGTGCAGAGGCGGGACGTCCCCGTCGCTGTCTGCTCAATCCAACGAATCGAGGGCCTGACCGTGAGTGCAGCCAAAGAGTTTTTGCCAGTAAACGTTGCTGTAATGACCGTTTCTGATACGCGAACAGAAGAAACAGACACGTCTGGCCAATGGTTAGAAGATGCAGTGTTGGAAGAAGGGCACGTATTGGTTGAGCGGGTATTGGTGCGAGATGATATTTATCAGATTCGTGCGGTGCTGTCCGACTGGATTGCAGACCCAGAAGTCGAGGCTGTACTGATCACCGGTGGTACGGGCTTCTCTGCGCGTGATAGCACACCGGAAGCGGTTCGCCCATTGTTTGATAAGGAAATTGACGGTTACGGCGAGTTGTTCCGGAACATTTCCTATAACGAAATTACCACCTCTGCCATCCAATCGCGCGCGGTTGCGGGTATGGCAAATAACACCGTGATTTTCTGTATGCCCGGCTCAAATAACGCATGTGCTACGGCATGGGAAGGGATTATCCGCAGCCAGCTGGATGCCACTCACAAACCCTGCAATTTTGTTGCCCTGATTACAGTTGGTCGCCTGAACGCAGAAAAATGCGAGTCCCGTGACTGATGAGCAACCCGCAGAATTCCGAACCTAAAAAAACGGCCCTAGTTGCGGTTGAGCTGGCGTTATCGCAGATTCTGGCTGATGTGCGGCCGATCGAAGAAACCGAAGTGCTTGTCCTGAATGACGCGTTAGGGCGTATTTTGGCGGCTGATTTTTTGGCGCCGCTTGACGTGCCGCCTGCGGATAATAGCGCGATGGATGGCTATTGCTATTGCCGCGAGGATGTACCCGATGAAGGTGCGCGATTGCCGATTAGCCAGCGGATTCCCGCTGGGAAAGCGCCGCAAGCCCTGAAGCGGGGAACCGCAGCGCGCATCTTTACGGGCGCAGAAATGCCAGCGGGCGCCGATGTTGTGGTGATGCAGGAAGTTTGCACGCTACACGGAGATTCCGTCGAGGTGCCCGCGCGCGCGGTCGGAAACGATATTCGCCGGCGCGGTCAGGATGTGCAGGCTGGCCAAGTTGTGATTGCGAAAGGCGCTCGGCTTGCCGCTCAGCACATTGGCCTATTGGCCTCTATGGGTGTGGCGCGTGTAGCGGTTCTTAGGCGCTTGAAGGTTGCGGTGCTCTCTACTGGCGATGAGTTGGTGGAGCCTGGGCAGCCTTTGCACGCAGGGCAGATTTATAATGCCAACCGTTATACGCTTTCAGCTCTGTTGCAGCAGTTGAATGTCGATGTGATTGATTTGGGAATCGTCCCAGACCGCCTCGATGCGACTGAAATTGCCCTGCGAGAGGCCGCTGAAAAAGCGGATTGTATTCTGTCTAGCGGTGGCGTTTCGGTGGGTGAGGAGGATCATGTCAAGACCGCCATTGAGCGTCTTGGCGACCTTACGCTGTGGAAGTTGGCGATTAAGCCAGGCAAGCCGTTTGCGTATGGGCATGTCCTCAATACCCCCTTTTTGGCCTTGCCGGGGAATCCTGCTGCGGCTTTTGTGACGTTTTTGATTTTATGTCGCCCGTGGTTGCAGAAAGCACAGGGCGGTTTGGATCATGCGCCTATAGAAGTCCGGCTAGCGGCAGATTTTTCACACGAAAAGGCGGCGCCAAGGCAAGAATACTTGCGTGCTCGGGCGGAATTACGCGATGGCCAGTGGTGGGCCGTGCCGTTTCACAACCAAAGTTCTGGCATTTTGTTTTCAGCTTGCTGGGGGAATGGCCTTGCTGTAGTGCCACTCAATGAGACGATTGCGCATGGTCAATTGGTGCGCTTTATATCGTACTAAGCGATTGCCGTACTAAGTGATTCGCCGCGTCCACCCCATGGGGCGTTATGGCTCCAAGGGGTGAACGCGGTGTGCGTTTTAGCGTGGTTTAGTGATGGTGATGGTTGCCTTTTCGGTCATGTTTCATTGGGCGGCAGTTTTCTAGCTCCTCTTTAGTGATGGCGCCATTTTTATCCTTGTCGCAGTTTTCCAAACGCATATGGCGCGCTTTGGAGATTTCTTCTGCGCTGAGTTTGCCATCACCGTTGCTGTCCATGCGCTTAAACATGGCTTCTTCACGTTGGGCGCGGCGTTTTTCGTGCATGGCCTTAAATTCAGCGGCATCAATGCTGCCGTCTTTGTTCAAGTCGGCTTCATCGAAGTGCGACTTTTGGAAAGCAGCAATTTCGGCCGCGCTAAGAGTGCCGTTTTTATCGGTATCAATTTCCTCAAATGGGAAGTTGGCTTTCATCATCATGGCGCGTGGGCTGCCTTGAGGCGCTTCCGCTTTGGTTTCTGCATTTACGAATCCAGCGGAAAGCAAAGAAGCGAGTCCAGCAGCGAGTAGCATTGACGAAGTTTTCATGCATATTCTCCATACGGTGTAGTGGAAGATCGCTTGTTGCAAACCCAATTTCTGATCCGGCGGGTTCGTGTAAGGATCCTTTGTAAAGGTTACACACGCGCTATGTTGGCGTATGTGCAGTATTGGACAGAGGAGCGCGGGTAAGTTTCCTGATGCGACTTGGAACGGTATAACTCAATGTTTCGACAGAATTTTAATCGTGAATTAATCTTTCTATGATTGGAGCCCCAAGGTGCTGGGGTGTTGCGACTATGTGAAAGGACGCGGATATTCGCACCGCCACCAGTATATAATCCACAGTTCTGAATACAACGGGATACAGGAGTTCGCGGATGTCTTATGAATATGGGTCTTTAGATCTTGGAATACGCAACCCGTTTCGCGCTGAGGGGTTTGTGCGCGCGGTAAGCGGAGTGCTTACTGGCGGTTTAGGGCTTTTTTCCTTGCTTATGGTGAAGTCGCTCGTGGATCACGGGGATCGCCTGCAGGGGTGGCTTCACTTATTGGTTGGCGTGGTGTTGCTGGCTGCGGGGTTGGCGGCACTGGGTACGGGTATTTTCCAGATGATTCGCTTCTTCGTGGGGCGTAGTGTGCCTACTAGCCTCGCGAGAAACGTTGCAAAGAGTGAGGTGCACGTTCAAGAGTCGGGCATTGCCTATCAGGCGGATCAGGTTGGACAGATGTTGCAGGGGCGTAAAAACCTTACGTTCGTCGAGCCGCAAGGTTGGCTCGCGCGGTTGATACACTCACTCTTTCCGACGCTGTTGTTCATGCCGTATTTATACCGCAATATGACGCAGCGCCTGTTAAGTGGGATTGCGGCTACGCTACTGCTCTTGGTGTGCTATGGGTTGGCATGGTTTTCCGGCAGCACGGGGCTGACCTCGGTCAACAACACGCCAGTGATGGACTGGATGGGGTTGGTGCTTGCGCTTTTGCTGTTCGGTGTCTGGTATCATCGCCGAGCGCCAATTTCGCGTAATTTGCAGATTCGTACAGAGGCTTCTTCCCTAAAGGGGATTGTTATCGCGGTTGCGGTTGCCATCGCTGCTCCCATCCTTTTAAGTCTGATCCACTACAAGATCTATGCTTTGCCGAAACTGCCTGTAAGTGGCGGGCCCTTGATCGCCTTGATCATTGGAATGGCGCTGGTTGTGAGTGCATTCTTCGGCCTGATGCTTTTTATTCGGATGCAAAAGGTCAAGCCAATTACTGAAGTTTCAGAACTGCGTGCGAATTGGCAAGAATCCATTCACCCACAAGAAATATTTATTAACTTCGAAAATATCGTGATGGCCAATCGGCGTTATCGTGAGGTGCCTAATCGCGTCTATCGCGATTTCGATGCGAATTTAATTAAAGAAGGTGGCGCAGATAAGGGGCATTTTTCCGGGGAGATGATACAAGAGACGCAGCCGGCGGTGCATGAGCTTGAGCTACCGTCGGAATTTCGCTGGATTCGTATGGCGGCTACGGTTGTCGGTAACCTGTTTGTTGTGGCGGCTGCCTTCTGGCTGTATGCCAAAATCGGTGATTTGTCGCATTTGCTTGGCGGAAAGAGTGCGCAAGTTGCTCAATATGCCGCCTTTGCGGAAAGCCTGCTGCGCGTGCTGACGGTCTGGATGTTTGGCGTTATGCTGATTCGTTATACCCATTTCTTCTGGGGGGAGCTGCAATTTGATTCTCTGTTAGTGTATTTTCGCTGCGAAGGAACCTACTCAGAGTCGCGTTTGAGCACGGGTACCAGTATTTATGACAGCACACGTTCCGAAAATACTGTGGTTCGCTCAAGTATGACGCCGTGGGTGCTTGCCACGCAGGTGCGCAGCGTAACATTTGCAGAATCCGGCGCGCGTAACCTTGAGTATCCGCGTCACGTCCTTGAAATGCACAAAGCGGACGATACCTTGCGGCAGATTGAAGCAGAGTTACACGGCTTTTTACGTGATAGGGAAACGCTTGCGAGCATCAATAATCAGCGCGATTTGGCGTCTGCCGCGCGAATCCATCAGGTAAATCAGCAAACGCGGGCAGTCAGCCCCCAGTCGCTGCCGGAGCCAGAGCCAACGCCAAGGGTCGCGCGGCAGCCGCAGATTCCACCCGAGGAACCGAGCCAGTTTTAGTCAGAAAACACCACGCCACGCGGTATAATAGCGCTGTGGTATCACTTTATAACGAACGGTATGCCCGCCCATGTGGATTGAATATCAGCGCAGTATCCTCACCGACGATGTGCGAAATAAAGCGTTTCAAAATGCCTTGTCGCGCGTGATTACCAAAGGGCGTACCACAGTACTTGATATTGGGTCTGGCACGGGCTTTCTAAGCTTTCTGGCGGCACGTCTCGGCGCAAAAGATGTGTTCATGGTGGAGCATAACGAGGAGCTTGCTCGGCTGAGTGATCGGTTGATGCGAAAAAACCGGATCAAAAACTGCACACTGTTTCAGTGTTCCAGCTTTGATCTTTTCGAGCTACCGCCCGTAGATGTGGTTGTCTCGGAAACCTTGGGCAACTTCGCTTACGAGGAAAATATCCTTGAGATCATGCGTGATGCGCAGCGATTTTTGCGGCCGGGTGGAGTGATGTTGCCGTCTTCTCTGGAGCAATGGATTGCGCCTGTTTGCAGCGAGCGATTCTATAACGAGCTTTGTACGTGGGATGAAATTGGCTTTGACCTAGATTTTTCTCCTGCAAAGGCGATGTCGTTTAATAATCTCTACGTCCGGCGTTTTGGTCAGGCCGATTTAGTTGCCGAGTTCAAGCGCTGGGATAGTGTGGACTTGAATAGCCGTTATGACAGTTTGAGGCGCGGTGAGTCTCACTGGATTATTAAAGATCAAGCCACTTGGTACGGTTTTGCCTCGTGGTGGAAAGCTGCCCTCGATCAGAAGCTCGCGCTCGCAACCGGGCCGTTAGACCCGATTACTCATTGGGAGCAGCTTTATATGCCACTAGAGGCGCCTATTGAAGTAATGCCCGGTGATGATGTTTATTTGAATATTCTTTCTGATAGCCGTGATGGCAATGGCGTTACGCTTCGCTGGCAAGTGTCGCATATGCGAGCAGGCGCAAATTTGTCGCGGCAGACGATGGATTTGCGCAAAGGCGGAACCGCCGTAGCGGATGAGTGAGGGGGCGGCCCTGCTCACGTTCATGCAAAGCGGGAGCTTGCGTTGATTGAGTTCATTTAGAGTTAAGTTGCGTTTGAACATGCTGGTCTGGCCCGTGTTTTTAGAATCCAAAAACCGCACCTTCCTTGGAGAATCGCATGAGCGCATTCACAGCACGATCGGATTTATCGCTTTTTGATACGACGCGCAAAGGCGCTTTCGTTGTTTGTCTTGCAAGTACGTTGTTTGCTAGCACCGCCGCCCTTGCTGCACCGCCGGCCCAGCAAGGGGGGCGACTCTATGGCAACAGCGTACCTCACGCAGTGTTTTCTGCTGCGGTGCATTTTGGCGGAGACGATCTGGCGGTAGTTTATTCTCGCGACGAAACGGAAAAAATAGAGGCGGGAGGTGGCTATCTGTTGGGGTTGGGAATTGAGTTCCCACTTGTACCTAACGAAATTGCGCTGCGCACAGGCGTCAGCTATCTGTATGATTCCATTGATGCGGATAATGGCAAGGCCGAATTTAAGAGGCTGCCTTGGGACGCTATTGTGCTGTTTGGCAACCAGTTTCGTTTTGGTGTTGGCGCGACCTACCATACCGTAGTCGAATATGAGTTTCGCCAAGATTGGGGCCAGCGTATCAGTGCGAATTTTGAAGATGAGCTCGGCTTGGTGGCGCTCGCCGAAATAGCGGTAATGCCCAATTTTACCGTGCATTTGCGTTACACGGACATCGAGTATACGAGCACTGGGCGTGGCCGGTCGGCTAAAACCGTCGATGGTAGCGGTTTTGGCGTGGGGTTCAACGTGTTGTTTTAGAGGGTTTGCGTAATCAAGTTGCCAGAACGCGTGGGTACCCGTTTCTTGTCCTATGTCATGAATATATTGGATAAGCGCCTTGTATACCCTTAAGTAGGTATGGCTGTATCAGGGTTGGTCGTGGATGCTTGTAGGTGGAGAGCTGACTTGCAGGTTCTCAAGGTATCCCTTTTTGGGTTACCATGCGTGACCCAGTAGTCAGGGGCGATGGTTCCACAAGCATTTTCTGGAAGTTACCTTTGAAACCGACCGACATACAGAACGGCGACTATTTCCATAAAGTCGTCGATTGCCAATATGCGTGCCCGGCGCACACCCCGGTGCCTGAATACATCCGATTGATTGCGCAAGGGCGCTATACAGACGCCTATATGATCAATTGGGTGGCGAACGTTTTTCCCGGCGTACTGGGGCGTACCTGCGATCGCCCTTGCGAGCCTGCTTGCCGACGGGGGCGAGTGGAGGAGCAGCCGGTTGCGATTTGTCGCTTAAAGCGTGTCGCTGCGGACAATAAATCAGATGTAGCGGAACGCTTGCCAAAAGTGAGTGTTGCTCCGACAGGCAAGAAAGTTGCGCTGATTGGGGGCGGCCCTGCGTCGCTTACGGTTGCGCGCGACCTCGCGTTGTGTGGCCACGAGCTGCATTTGTTCGACGAGCACAGTACCGCTGGCGGTATGATGCGTTGTGAGATTCCTTCATTTCGTTTGCCGGAAGAGGTGCTGAACGAAGAAGTCGATTACATCCTCGATATGGGTGTGCAAAAGCACTTCAATACGCTCGTTACCAGTTTAAAGGGCGTACTGGAGCAAGGGTATGACGCGGTGTTCGTGGGTACTGGTGCACCTAAGGGGCGCGACTTGCCAGATCTGCCGGGCCGTGAGGAAGGCGCTGCTAACATCCATGTTGGCTTGAGCTGGCTGGCAAATGTCGCGTTCGGGCACGTTGAATCCATCGGCCGTCGGGTGTTGGTATTGGGTGGCGGCAATACCGCGATGGACTGCTGCCGTACGGCTCGCCGGCTCGGCGGTGCGGACGTCAAAGTCGTAGTACGCAGTCCGTTTGCAGAGATGAAAGCGTCGCCATGGGAAAAGGAAGACGCGCAGCACGAAGGAATCCCCATCCTCGATAATCATGTGCCCATTGATTTTGTCATTGAGAGTGGCAAATTGGTGGGCATGCGTTTTGACCGTGTTCACGCGATCTATGACGGTGCTAAACGCAAGCTGGTTTCTACGGGCCAGCCGCCGGTGCTCTTGGAATGCGATGATGTATTGATTGCCATTGGGCAAGAAAACTCGTTCCCGTGGATTGAGCGTGATATTGGCATTGAGTTTGATAAATGGGATTTGCCTGCCCTCGATGAAGTTACTCTGCAGTCTTCGTTGCCCAAGGTGTTTTTTGGTGGTGATGCCGCATTCGGCCCCAAAAATATCATCACGGCGGTCGCGCAAGCCCATCAGGCCGCTGTTTCCATGCATTTGTTTTTGAGTGGCGAAGATGTGCGTGTGCGGCCTTCACCTGGCGTTAGCCTCGTGAGCCAAAAAATGGGCATCCACGAATGGATTTACGACAATATTGTGATCAACGATGAGCGCTACGTCGTCCCGCAAGTCGAAGTGGAAGCAGCGCTAAGTGACCGCCTTCTGGAGGTAGAGCTTGGCTATGAACATGCCGAGGCACTTAGGGAGGCGTTACGCTGCTTGAATTGCGATGCGCAAACGGTATTTACCGCAGAACGTTGCATTGAGTGTGATGCTTGTGTCGACGTCTGCCCAGTTGATTGTATTAACTTTCTGGAAAATGACGAAGAAGAAGCGCTGCGCCAAAACCTGCGAATCCCCGCAGCCAATCTTACTCAATCTCTCTACGTTTCTGGCGATTTGCCCAATCAGACCGGCCGCATTATGGTGAAGGACGAAAACGTCTGCCTGCACTGTGGACTCTGTGCTGAACGCTGCCCGACCGCAGCTTGGGATATGCAGAAATTCCTCTATACCGTTACTCATGCAGGGCAGTAAGCATGCAAAGAATCAATGCAGTTAACGATTTTGTTATCAAGTTTGCAAACGTCAACGGTACGGGCTCTGCGAGCGCGAATAATTTATTCGCAAAAGCGGTGTTTCGTATGGGCGTGCCGGTTGTTCCAAAAAATATTTTTCCTTCCAATATACAGGGCCTGCCGACTTGGTACGAAGTTCGAGTCAGTGAGAAAGGCTATCTTGGACGGCGCGGTGGCACGGATATTATGGTGTCGGTAAACCCGCAATCTATGGTGCGCGATGCCCAAGAAGTCGAGCCGGGCGGCTATTTTATTTATGATTCGACCAAGCCTTTAGACCCGCGCCTCTTGCGCAGCGATGTGCAGTTTATTGGTATCCCGTTAACCGATATGTGCTTACGCACTTATACCGATCCTCGTCAGCGCCAGTTGTTCAAGAACGTGATCTACATTGGCGCTTTGGCGGCACTTTTGGATATTGAGTTTGGTGTTCTGAAAGATTTGATTTCGGATCAGTTTGAAGGCAAAGAAAAGCTGATCGCACCGAACGTGCACGCGCTAGAGATGGGGCATCAGTACGCCAGAACCCACTATGAATGTCCGTTATCCATTCGAGTAGAACGTCGTGACCTTGTGGGTGATGCAATTCTGCTGGATGGCAATACGGCTTGTGGTTTGGGAGCGGTCTACGGTGGTGCGACGGTGGCCGCATGGTATCCCATTACGCCGTCAACTTCGGTGGTTGAAGGCTTTCAGCGTTTTGCTGAGCGCCTGCGCATCGACCCAGGTACGGGGCGGCGCAATTATGCAATTGTGCAGGCAGAGGATGAGCTTGCGGCGATTGGTATGGTGATTGGTGCAAACTGGAATGGTGCGCGCTCTTTTACCGCAACTTCTGGCCCCGGCATTTCGCTGATGACGGAATTTCTCGGCTTGGCCTATTTTGCGGAAATTCCCTTGGTGCTGATTGACGTTCAGCGTGCCGGCCCCTCAACCGGGATGCCAACGCGCACCCAGCAGTCCGACTTGACGGCTGCGGGGTATGCGGGCCATGGAGATTCCAAGCATGTGCTTTTATTTCCGTCTACGCCGAAAGAATGTTTTGATATGACAGCGCAAGCGTTCGATCTTGCCGAACGCCTGCAAACGCCCATTATCATTATGAGTGATTTGGATTTGGGCATGAACGAGGGCATGTCTGCGCCGTTACAGTGGGACGATGCGCGAAGATACGATCGTGGCAAGGTGTTAAGTGCTGAAGATCTTGACGCGATGTCGGAACGCTTTGGGCGGTATCTGGACGTGGATGGTGATGCAATTCCTTATCGCACCTATCCTGGAACGCACCCCACCAAGGGTTCCTTTTTTACCCGTGGTACTTCGCGCGATGAGTATGCGATTTACACCGAAGACGGCGCGGCTTACGTGCGGAATATGGAGCGGTTGTTAGGAAAGTGGGATACAGCAAAAACTTTTGTTCCTGCACCCGAGCTTCATTCGGCGCCCCATCAGACGAACACGGGGCTCTTGTATTTCGGTACGACGACGCAGGCGACGATGGAAGCGCTGGATTTATTGGCAGAACAAGGGATTTACGTGGATGCAATGCAGGTGCGTGCATTTCCTTTTCATGCCGACGTGGATAAATTTATCGAGAGTCACGACCGAGTGTTTGTGATTGAGCAAAACCGTGATGCGCAATTTCGCAGCATGATCATTAACGAGATGGATTGCAGTCCAGCGAAACTTGTACGTGTGCTTAATTATGACGGTATGCCCATTACCGCACGGTTGATTGCGAGTGCGGTTTCTGCTCAATCTGCAGCAGGGGCTGCCGCAAAAGATACGAGCCCTGTGGCAAAAGCTACGAAGGTTACACATTTGCACAAAGGTAAGGTGGAGAGGGGCTAATGAGCTATTTTCGTCCCGGTTTTCGTCATCCGGAATTGCCAAAAAATGACTTAGGGTATACCAAACAGCAGTACGAAGGCGCGATTTCTACCTTGTGTGCAGGATGTGGGCACGATTCGATATCAGCTGCGATTGTGCAGTCAGTGTTTGAGCTTTCGATCGCGCCTCATCAGGTTGCCAAGCTTTCGGGAATCGGCTGTTCCTCCAAGACTCCGACCTATTTTCTTAGCAACTCGCATGGATTTAATTCCGTGCATGGGCGGATGCCCTCGGTGGCTACGGGAGCCAATCTTGCCAATCGCGATATGATTTATATCGGCGTTTCTGGAGATGGTGATAGTGCGTCCATTGGTATGGGGCAGTTTGCGCACGTGGTTCGCCGCAACCTGAATATGATGTATGTGGTGATGAATAACGGTTGCTATGGATTGACCAAAGGCCAAGATTCTGCAACCGCAGATGTTGGTTCGCGAAGCAAAGCAGGTTCCGTCAATCGCTTTGAACCGATTGATCTTGCCAGCGTCGCTTTGCAGTTGGGGGCTACCTTTGTTGCGAGGAGTTTTTCTGGCGATAAAGAACAATTGGTACCATTGATCAAAGCGGCGCTATCCCACTCAGGATTCGCGTTAATTGATGTGGTGTCACCTTGCGTTACTTTTAACAATAATCCGGGCTCTACCAAAGCCTACGATTATGTGCGCCAGCATATGCAGACTACGTCGCTGGTAGATTTTGTGCCCATGGCCGAAGAAATCACTACGGCGTATGGCGAAGGCGAATCGCGCGGCGTAACGATGCATGATGGCTCCGTGATCCAACTGCATAAGCTGCGCACAGAATGGAACCCCGAAGACCGTCAATCCGCACTGAATGCACTGGCGGAATCAAGGGAGCGCGGAGAGGTTCTGACGGGGCTTTTGTATGTCGAGCGCGACAGCCGCGAGCTACACGAGACGATCAACTCAACGCGCACCCCGCTTCGCACCCTGACAGAGAAGGAGTTATGCCCTGGGTCTTCGGCGTTAGAAACGATTAACAATAGCTTGCGTTAACTGTTGGAGTTGGCTTGCTGCGAGGCGCCGTCAGGATTGGCAGCGCCTTGCTTTACGTCGGGCGCGCGCTCACGACTTGGCCAATACACGAGCACAACGCCTGATAGAATAATCGCCATCGCAAACAATGCAGTGCGATCGACCTGCTCTCCTGCTAACCAAACGCCCAAGCCTACCGCGACCAAAGGGTTGACGTAGGCGTAGCTGGTAGCAATCGCGGGTCGCACGTTTTGCAATAGGTGAACGTACGCGCTAAACCCCAGAATCGCACCAAAGCTAATCAAGTAACCGAGCGCCCACCACGCTTTGGCGGTGGGCATTTCGGTAACTGTTTCGCCGCGCAGAGCGCTCGCTGCGAGCAAGACAAAGCCACCTAACAACATTTCTACGGCGCTCGCCATAAAGCCTGCCGGCATATTGAGATGCTGGCTCCACATGGAGCCGAAGGCCCACGTTAGGGCCGCAAGAACCAGCAAACTTGCGCCTAGCGGGCTTGCCGATAGCTCGTTGCCAAGGTTGAGCAGAATCAAGCCGCCAAAGCCAATCACCATTCCTACCCATTCACGAATACGCGCACGGGATCCCCAGATGTTGGCGAATGCCAGCGCAAATAAAGGTGCCACCCCTACGACCAGTGCCGACATGCCAGAACTGACCCCTTGTTCGAGCGCAAGGCCGACCATCCCGTTGCCGCCCAACATAAGGAACGCGCCGATGATGCCGCCGTTGATCCACTGCCGGCCACTTGGCCATGCGTGGCCGCGCCAGCGTAGAAAAGCCAGCATTAAGGCCCCAGCCGAAATATAGCGAACGCCGGCCATAAGCAGCGGCGGCATGGATTCGATTGCAAAGCGCATCGCCAAGTAGGTTGAGCCCCAGATGACATACACGCCCACCAATGCCAAGAGAATGTCGGCACGCCAAGGCGAAGACTTCAAGGATGCGAGCTCCTTCAGACGCAAACGTCAGAAAAATAGGTACGAAAAATAAGTACAAAAAACTGGGGAGCTGGGGAGTGGCTCCGCGCGGTGGGCGCATTATCCACCATTTATGTCGCAATTTCAGCTCCTGAAACGAATTGTGCAGAAAGAACCAGCGAATTTGTTTAGGGGTGACGCCTATTTGTGAGGAAATCTCGTTGGAAAACTGATCCATGCCAAGGTTTGGAACGATCGTTTTAGGCTGGGTGCGCAATATTGATTAGGCGCAATTGTTTTGTGGGTTTACCTCTTTAGAGTTGGATGCGTCGAAACTAAAGAGGGTGCAAAGATGAAAAAAGGATTATGCGTATTCGTGGGCGTAGGATGCATGTTGGCCAATGGCTTAACGTTTGCTCACCAGGCGGGGGATTTGTTAGTGCGTGCAGGCGCCATCAGCGTGGTGCCGCACGAAGCCGATCACACCCAGCTGCGCGGCCTGAGTGTAAACAACGATGTGCAAGCAGGTATCAACCTCACCTATATGCTGACCCCGCAAGTTGGCCTGGAAGTGCTGGGCGCAACGCCGTTCCAGCACACAATTTCACAGCACGGCAACAAGATCGGTGAAACTCGCCATCTGCCGCCAACCATTAGCTTGCAGTGGCACCCTGAAGTGAGCGATGTGGTGAAGCCCTATGTAGGAATGGGAGTGAACTACACGACCTTCTTCCATACCAAGAACGATTTGGGGGTCAAACTAGAACTCTCCGACTCAACGGGACTCGTGGTTGAGGCAGGGGTAGACGTCAAACTTACTGATCGCCTGTTCCTGAATGCAGCGGTTTGGAAGATGGACATTGATACCGATGTGAAGGTCAATGGTGTCAGCCAAGGTAGCGTAGAGTTAGATCCGTTCGTTGCGATGCTCGGTTTGGGGATGCGCTTCTAGGTAAATACAAGCGCCTTCGCGGAGGCGAAATTGAAAGATCAAAAAAAGAGGCCGTGTGCCTCTTTTTTTGTGGGCGAGAGTTGTGTTTTGTACTTGCTTTATACGGTAGGGGGTATAGTATGTGAAGCAATTAATCTACGTTCACTTCAGAGAGAAGAAAGCCATGACGATTAACGAAGGTTTGCGATTGGTTGCTGGTGTGTTCATCGTGTTAAGTGTGGCGCTTGGTCACTATGTAAGCCCTTGGTTTCTTGCCTTTACCGCGTTTATTGGATTGAATCTGTTGCAGTCTGCTTTTACGAGGTGGTGCCCGATGATGGTGCTATTGGCCAAGCTTGGCCTTAAAAAAGAAGAGGCTTGCCGCACACCATGATTGCAGATCGGGCCGTACCACACGGAAATACCATCAACGGCACAGTAAGTGCTTGTGGAGGGAAAATGAAAAATAAATCGAAACCAAAAACGAGCTACGCAGTACGTTGGTTATTCGCTTTGGTAGTTGCGACTGTTTTGGGCGCAAGTTTACCGATTGCTGCGTTGGCAAAAGCGGGTACACCCGATGGTGGTAATGATGCTTCGGCGACGCTTACAGCGGCGCATAATAAGGCAGCCGTTGTTGCGAAAAATGGTGTGATACCCATTGACGCAAAATCTCCGCTCGAACGCGGCAAGAGCCAAGCAATCGCCACGGTTGAGTATCGCAGCCTAGATGCAACGTTTGGCTCTGAAGCTGTCATTGAGGCGGAGCGGCAGTCCACGGTGAGTGCTCAGGTGGCGGGCCGCGTGCTTGAAATCAATTATCGCCCCGGCGATCAAGTGCCTGCCAATGCCGTCATCATGCGGATTGATCCGCGAATGGCAGAGCAAGAAGTGGAGGGCATGGATGCACGCATCAATGAAGCACGGGTAAATCTGGATAACACACGCCGTCAATACCAACGGGTGAATAATCTATTTAAGGAGAAGTATGTAAGCCAAGCGGATTACGATCGAGCCGATGCTGCTTTTAAGGCAGCGCAAGCGCAGCTAAAAACCCTGCTTGCTTCGCGTGGGCAGGCAGAAACTTCAGCAGAGTACGCCACCATTAGTGCACCTTATGGTGGCGTAATGTCTGAATTGCACGTTGAAGTCGGTGAAATGGCTGTGCCTGGAAAGCCGCTCGCAACAGGATTCGATCCCAACGACTTGCGCGCCACTAGCCGTGTACCGCAGGCGTTTATTGATCAGGTGCGCGCAAGCCATAAAGCATGGGTAGAAACGGCCCCCGGGAAGCCGTGGCTGGAAGCGCGTCGAATTGTCATCCTGCCGGCTGCAGATCCACGCACCCACGATACCGAAGTTCGCGTTTATTTGCCGCAGAATTCGGGTGATTGGATGCCTGGGCAATTTGTTCAGGTGCACTTCGTGACGGGCGTCGAACGAAAATTGGTGGTTCCGCAAGCTGCGATTTTACAGCGTTCGGAGCTGACCGCCGTCTATGTGCTGAATCAGAAAGATGAGCCGAGGTTGCGCCAAATTCGCGTAGGCGAGATTCAGCCGGATGGCTTGCGGGAGGTTCTTGCGGGCATCAGGGCAGGGGAGCGGATTTCATTGAACCCCGTTGCTGCCACCGAGTATGCACATTAAGAGGTTGGCATGCACACTACAGAAAAACTAGGAATTTCAGGGCGTATCGCGCAGTTTTTTCTTGCGTCTCCACTCACGCTGCTGCTCGTAATTATTTCAATTCTGTTGGGAGTTTGGGCGGTTGTGGTAACGCCTAAAGAGGAGGAGCCGCAGATTGATGTCACGATGGCGAATGTCGTGATTCCTTTTCCTGGCGCTAACGCTGGGGATGTCGAGACACTGGTTGGGATTCCTGCAGAGCAAGTTTTTTCACAGATGCAAGGCATTGATCACGTCTACACCGTGTCTCGTGCGGGTGTTGCCGTTCTCACGGTGCAGTTTAAGGTCGGCGTTACTCGCAATGATGCTCTAGTGAGACTCTATGATACCCTGCATAGCCACAATGACTGGCTCGCGCCGGAGTTGGGTGTTGGGCAGCCGGTGATCAAGCCGAAGGGAATTGATGATGTTCCCATCGTGAGTTTAACGCTTTGGACGCCTGATCCAACGCGCGCTGGCTATGATCTTGAGCGCGTTTCTCACGCGATGGAGTTGGAATTACAGCGCGTTCATGGGGTTCGCACCGTCGAAACCGTTGGTGGCCCGGGGCGCGAGTTGCGAATTGAGCTAGACCCCGATCGTTTGCGTGCAGTCGAGCTTTCTGCGCTTGAGGTTACAGAGGCTTTGCGCGCAGCCAATGCGGCAATGCCTGCGGGGGATTTGGTGGTGGATAACACACTGCTTCGCATCGAAAGCGGTGATTTTCTGCGTAACGCCCGCGACGTAGAATCTTTGGTGGTTGGTGTATTTGATGGAAAACCCGTTTATCTCGCCTCGGTTGCAAAAATATTCGAGGGCCCGATGCAGCCATCACGATATGTTTGGATGGGAACAGGCCCAGCCGCTAAACAACATGGCATTCAGGTGGCGGGTGAATTTCCTGCTGTGACCTTGGCAATCACAAAAAAGGCCGGAGAAAACGCTGTTCAAGTGGCTGATGCCCTGCGATTAAGAGTGGAGAGTCTGCGAGGAACCTTGATTCCTGAAGGCGTTGAACTCACGATTACCCGCAATTACGGCGAGACTGCCAACGATAAGGCGATGAAGCTGATACAAAAGCTGATCTTTGCAACCTTTTCGGTGATTGCGCTGGTGTTCATCGCCTTGGGGCGGAGAGAGGCGTTTGTGGTGGGCGGCGCTGTGCTCCTCACCTTAGCCATTACTCTTTTTGCTTCTTGGACATGGGGTTTTACGCTCAATCGGGTATCGCTTTTTGCGCTGATTTTCTCAATCGGCATCTTGGTAGATGACGCAATTGTCGTCGTAGAAAACATTCATCGACATCGACATTTGCACCCCGAACTGCCACTGCGTGCACTGATTCCCCATGCAGTGGATGAAGTGGGCGGGCCTACCATTCTGGCGACGTTTACGGTGATTGCGGCACTTCTACCGATGGCCTTTGTTTCGGGTTTGATGGGGCCCTATATGAGCCCAATTCCGATCAATGCCTCAATGGGAATGGTGCTTTCTCTCTTGGTTGCATTTATTGTAACGCCGTGGATGATGGTACATTTCATGGGACGGCAGTCTGCGCATGGAAATCAAGAGAGCCACGTACAAGGCAAGTTGGATCGGATGTTGCCCTCCGTGTTTAAGCACCTGATTGAGCCGTTTCTGGATGGAAAAAAAGGCCGTGGTCGTAGGCATCTCTTGTATTTTTCCATGGTATTGCTCATCGTTGGCGCAGCGTCTTTGGGGGTGATCAAAGCGGTCGTTCTTAAAATGCTGCCATTCGATAATAAGAGCGAATTTCAAGTGGTGATTGATATGCCCACAGGAACTCCACTTGAGACTACGGCGTCGGTTGTACACGCATTGGCTGAAATCGTCGCAACCGTTCCAGAGGTAACGGATTATCAAGCCTATGTTGGGAGTGCTGCGCCGATCAATTTTAACGGGCTCGTACGCCAATACTATTTTCGTGCTGACAGTGAACAGGCAGATATCCAAGTAAATTTAGTGGATAAACATCATCGTAGCCAGCAGAGCCACGAAATTGCGGCGAGCTTGCGCCCACTGCTTGTCGAGGTGGGCAAGCGTTTCGGTGCGCGTGTGAAAGTTGTGGAAGTGCCGCCAGGGCCGCCTGTAATGTCGCCACTCGTGGCCGAAATATATGGCCCCGATGAGGCTGGGCGTCTGCAGTTTGCAAGCCAAGTGCGGGAAGTGTTTGAGCAGACGGCTGACATTGTCGATGTTGATGACTCCATGACAGATTTGGCACCGCAACAGCGTGTGGTGGTTGATCGCAACAAGGCGATCCAGCTAGGCGTGCCGACAGAACCCATTGTGCGAACCTTAACTCTCGCGTTAACAGGCATTTCCTCGACTCCGTTATTTGTGGAAGGTGCCAAATATGAGGTGCCTGTAAAACTCACGCTTCCGGCAGAAAAAAAATCCCAACTGACCGAGGCCCTGAAACTTGGCGTAAAGGCAAACGATGGTCGCTTGGTGCCGCTTTCGGCGTTGGTGAGCGTTCATGAAGAGATCCGAGAACAAACTCGCTATCGCAAGGATTTGCTGCCGGTCACCTATGTAATGGGTGATATGGCAGGAAGTACGGATAGCCCCTTATATGGCATGTTTGCAATGCGCGCTGCGATTGCCGCCTTACCCATTCCAAACGGCGTGAGTTTTCATGAGCACTTTATTGGTCAGCCTGATGATCCATGGCGCGGCTACCATCTTAAATGGGATGGTGAATGGCAAATTACCTACGAGACGTTTCGGGATATGGGGGCTGCTTATGGGGTGGGCTTGATTTTTATATATCTATTGGTAGTCGCGCATTTTCGCAGCTATAGCGTGCCCCTGATTATCATGGCGCCCATTCCTCTCACTTTGATTGGGGTAATGCCGGGCCACGCATTGTTGGGCGCACATTTTACCGCGACTTCCATGATCGGGATGATTGCACTTGCGGGGATTATTGTGCGCAACTCAATTTTGCTCGTGGATTTTGTGGATATTCAGCTTGCGACTGGTATGAGCCTTGAACGTGCGGTTGTGCAGGCTGCGTCTACGCGAGCCAAGCCGATTGCGTTGACGGGGCTTGCAGCAATGCTGGGCGCGTTTTTTATCCTAGAGGATCCGATTTTCAATGGCTTAGCGATTTCGCTGATTTTTGGGATTCTGGTTTCGACCCTGCTCACACTGGTCGTCGTGCCGGTTGGGTATTATGCGCTTAAGCGTCGTCATACCGCAGCGTAAAGGCGTGAGATCATCTACACTGTTGGGGGTAGGGAGGGCAATGTAACCCGCTCTTCCCAAGCCCTTCAACGGACGAGAATTTCATGCCCAGTAGCGACGGCCCAAGCTTTACGCGCGATGACGTCCAGATCATCAAGACCCAGACCGTGCACAATGGTTTTTTTAAGGTGCACGAGTATCGCCTTAAACACCGCAAGATCGAGGGTGGCTGGACGCGTGAGCTCAAGCGGGAGTGTTTTGATCGACCACCTGCCGTAGCGGTGTTGCTGTACGACCCCTACCAAGACACGGTTGCAATGGTGGAGCAATTCAGAATCGGTGCATTGGATGCCCCCGAAGGCCCATGGCAGATTGAACTAGTGGCTGGCATTATTGAGGCGGGTGATCGCAAAGAAGCGACCGCTCATCGCGAGGTAAATGAGGAGACGGGCACAGAGCTTTTGGATTTGGAGTACATTTGCGAATACTACCCAAGCCCTGGCGGCAGCAATGAGAAGCTTTTTCTTTACTGCGGAGCCGTAGATACCCGCGAGATGGGCGGAGCTCACGGCAATCAAGACGAAGGCGAAGACATTTGGGTGCACGTTTTTTCCCGCGAAGAGCTTTGGAAAAACTTGCAAGAAAACTATATTCAGAACGCGGCCAGCATTATCGCCCTGCAATGGCTGCAGATGAATTGGCAGCGCTTGCAGGAAAAGTGGCAGTAAGATACCGTTCGAACGAGGCTTCGGAAGCGAGATGGTCTCCAACTTGGTAAACAGCAGTAAGAAGGGCAGCGTGTGCGAGCGAACACCACTGAAGTACCCAGTTCTAAAAAAAAGCACCATGTCCCTGATCTAAAAGGGCTGATGAGACACTGCGACCTCAATTATCTGCGCTTCTTACAGCTATTGCCGGCCGTGCGGGAAGTCAGTGACTGGGAGTTTGGTGTAGAAACGGTGAGAGGCCGCCCTCTCTCGCGGGTTTGCCTTCACGTTACGGAACGAGGCCCCTACACGACGACGCTGCGCCTAGAGCAACAATACGACTACCCTGATTGGTTGCCCAACCCGCTGATCACCGTGCGGCTCTACCATGATGCCCGCATGGCAGAAGTGCTCTCTTGCCAACAATCCCCGCGGATACGCGGCAATTACCTATACCCAAACCCGCGCATGTTTCATCCAGATGAAAAAACCCAGCTTAACATCCTGCTTGGAGAATGGTTGGAGCACTGTTTGCGTGCCGGCTATGCAATGGATCTTCCGCGCTTTTGACTGGCGAGCGCGGCAATTGTGGTTTATACATAATAAAGTCCCTTTGTTCCGGTACGGAATGCACTGGTGCCACAACAACCACCCACCGCGCAGCGGCCTTCACAACCACGAGCCACGGCAGTACTTCGAATCCTTCAACTGTCGGATAGCCACCTGTTCGCGAGTGAGCAGGGAAAACTGCTTGGCTTAAATACTGAATACAGCCTTTGCAAAGTGCTGGATTTGGTAGATCAGGAACAATCCGCTCCCGACCTTGTTCTTGCCACCGGCGACCTATCGCAAGATCATAGTGTTGCGAGCTATTTGCGCTTTCACGACCACATGCAGCGCTTCAAAGCCCCCGTATATTGGCTGCAAGGCAATCACGACCTCTACGACGCGATGAAAAAAGGCGAAGCGGCAGAGCGCATAGGTCCTTGCGTGATCGACCTAGCGTCGTGGCGCATCGTGCTATTGGATTCCAGCATCCCGAGGAAAGTACCGGGGCGGTTTTCGCCGTCTGCGCTTGAGTTTCTACGAACAGCCCTCGCGGAAGCACAAGATCGTCACCTGCTGGTCGCTCTGCACCATCAGCCGGTCAAAGTCGGCTCCCCATGGCTGGATGTGCAGATGGTTGGGAATGCGGATGAATTCTGGGCAGAGATCGACCGCTCAAAGCAGGTGCGCGCAGTGATTTGGGGGCACGTCCACCAAGTATTTGAAACCATGAGGAATCAAGTAAAGTTGATGTCCGTGCCCTCGACTTGTGTTCAGTTCAAACCCAATAGCGTGGATTTTGCGGTCGATACCGAAAACCCTGGCTACCGTTGGCTAGACCTTTATCCCGACGGGCGCGTAGAGTCTGGCGTTTCGCGCGTGTCTGGAGTTACTTTCGAAGTCGATTACAGCGTAAAAGGCTATTAGCAAAAAAAGAGCGAGAAGCCAGCTAGTAGAAGGCCACCCGATAAAAGGCCGCTAGTAAAAGGCTAGAGCCCCAATTTATTCGCCACATAATCTGCGTCTTTGTCGCCGCGACCAGATAGATTTACCACGATTCGCGCGTCTTTTGACATGCGCGGCGCCTCTCGGATTGCCCAAGCGACCGCGTGTGAACTTTCTAGCGCGGGAATGATCCCTTCTATGCGGGAAAGGCGCATAAACGCATCCAAGCATTCTTGATCGGTTGCCGATTCATAACGCACCCTGCCCAAATCTTTCAGATAGCTGTGTTCGGGGCCAACGCCCGGATAATCCAAGCCCGATGCAATCGAATGTACCGGCAGTGGCTCACCTTTGTCATCTTCTAGGACATAGCAAGCCATGCCGTGGATTTGGCCTGGCTTGCCTTTTGTCATGGTGGCCGCGTGCTTATCAGTTTCCAAGCCCATACCTGCCGGTTCTACGCCGACCAGTTTGACGGAATCATCCGCCAAGAACGCCGTGAAAGCGCCAATCGCGTTTGACCCACCGCCTACACACGCCACCACATAATCCGGCAATTGGTGGAAGCGCTCCTGAAACTGCTGCTTGATCTCTTTTCCAACAATGGACTGAAAGTCGCGCACCATCTTTGGAAAGGGGTGAGGGCCCACCACCGAACCAATGGCATAAATGAAGTTCGTGGGATCCTTCAGGTATTCTTCGAAGGCATTGTCCACAGCATCTTTCAGTGTCGCCGTACCGCGTGTAACTGGCACAAGGGTAGCGCCAAGAATCTTCATTTTGACAACGTTGGGATGCTCTTTTTCAATATCCACCTGCCCCATATGAATCTCGCAAGGAATACCAACCAAGGCACAGGCGGTTGCCAGTGCAACGCCATGTTGCCCTGCGCCGGTTTCAGCGATCACCTTGCTTTTCTTCATGTACTTCGCAAGCAGTGCCTCACCCAGACAGTGGTTGATCTTGTGGGCACCGGTGTGGTTCAAATCTTCGCGCTTCAGAAAAATCTGCGCGCCACCGAGCTGCTCGGACAGGCGCTTGGCGTGAAAAATGGGGCTTGGTCGGCCGACGTAGTGGGTGAAAAGCTCTTGTAGTTCCTGTTGGAACGTTGGCTGCTGGCGGATTTCTTCATAGGCTTGGTTGATGTCATCCATCGCCTGCTTGAGGTGTGGCGGAATAAATTGCCCGCCGTATTCACCAAAAAAGCCTTGTTCGTCCGGAAGTGCGACACCGTTAAGCGTATGTTCTGTCATGGTTATGCCTTAGCTGTTACGAAAAGCATAGATTGCCATATCGGTGGCTAAATCGACAACTTTGCCGCACTATCTGTTGCCGCACCATCTGTTGCCGCATCATCGTTCTTTGCTGCGCCATCGCTCTACCGTCGCGTCTACAAAACGCGGTTTTGGAAATCACCGATTTCCGAAAATCGCGCTTTAGAGAAATCATCTTTTCGGGAAATACTGTTGCGGATTATCGAACATTGGCCGTTTGAATGTCGCGCGATTGCTGATGTATATTCATCCCGTTCTCATTCTCGTAGCTTCGACCATTCAGCTCGTTGCTGTAGGTGATCAACCATTGATTGCCAGATCGTCTGACATTGACAGCTACTGACGAAACGTTTGCACTGCGGTCCGCCGAAAATAGTTTCGGTGAGTGCGCTTTTGCACGCAGACAATTCGTTAGCAGCTCCCGCCTGAAGTTACGCTCAATCCGAACGGCCAAACGTTGCAGTTCAACCTCGCTAGAATTGATACCGTAAGGAGAATCCCATGCAAGCAAGACTTGACCCATGGAAAGTAGCGCCTGACCTGATGGGCGCAATGCTCGAAATGGAAAAAACCGCCGCCGGCGCTGGTTTGGAATACAGCCTTTACGAACTGGTAAAAACACGCGCATCGCAAATTAACGGCTGCGCTTACTGCCTGCACATGCATACCACCGATGCCCGCAAGGCAGGAGAGAGTGAAATGCGCCTCTATCTGCTCAACGCATGGCGCGAATCCAGCCTTTATACGCCGCGCGAACGTGCCGCGCTGGCATGGACAGAATCGCTTACCTTGGTGAGTGAACAGTATGCTTCAGACGACGTTTATGAGGCACTTTGTCAGCAGTTCTCTGAACGTGAGCGCGTTGCTCTCACCCTTGCGATTACCACGATTAACGCGTGGAACCGCATCGCCATAGGATTTCGCTCCCAGCATCCGTAGATGAAAGCGAAATAGGTAGTAAACAGCCCATGCGGTTTTGCGTGGGATGACCACCACCCCAACATTGAACTGGAGATATCAAAAATGAAACTCTATTACTCCCCCGGCGCCTGCTCTTTATCCCCATTGATTGCGCTGCACGAAGCAGGCATCAAGGTGGAGTTGATTAAGGTGGATCTAAGAAGCAAAGCAATGGCAAATGGCGGCAATTATCTTGATATCAACCCAAACGGCTTTGTACCGGCCTTACAGCTTGATAGCGGAGAAATTCTTACCGAGGGCCCTGCGATCGTCCAATACATCGCGGATCTTGCGCCAAACAGCCACATTGCGCCTCCGAACGGTACCCTGGATCGCGTGCACTTACAGGAAGCGTTAAACTTCGTATCCAGCGAAGTTCACAAAGGTTTTTCGCCATTATTTCACCCCGCTTTGCCTGCTGAGTGGAAAGCCATCGTGCTTGATAAGCTGAGCCAGCGCTTTGATTACCTTGCAAAGCGTCTGGAAAAATCGGAGTGGTTGGTAGGCAAGCAGTTTACGGTAGCAGATGGCTACTTGTTCACGGTATTAGGCTGGACGGTACCTTGTGGGATTGACTTGAGCCGCTGGCCCGCGCTCGTTGCCTACCGTGCTCGCATTGCTGAGCGCCCCAAGGTTAAAGAAGCGATCGCAGCGCAATAAAAGTTTGCAGTAGCGCATCACGCCTGTTCTAAACATTCGCTTTTTTGACAGGTTCGGGGCTTGAATCGGGTTTAATTGGGTTCAAGCCCTTTTTTTGCGCTGGTTAAACCTGCGGGGTGATTATTGCTTTGCCTCCAATCTGCTTTATTCACTCATGGTTCTCGTGCTTGCTCCCACGCTACGGTTGATGTTGCGCTACGATTATTGAGAGGCGGCGTTTTGCTGGATCTTGGATGAATTGTAAACGCTTTGTTAAGTCAGCAGCTTTGACGCCGTCAATCGCTCAAGGCGGTGTAGGAAATGTCTCACAGGGTGCGTCGGAAAATTCCCAAAATGCGGTGCGTGATACGGCGACTTGTTTTATAACGTGTTGAAATTATTGATAAAAGTGTGCAATCAAATATATTGTAAAGTTTTGTTGCGTATTTCTGGATGTTGTCTACGCGCCAACTTTTGGTAAAGTATCACTCATCGCGCAACGGACAGCGCGAACCGAAAAGGATTTCGGTCAGGGAAGAAAGCAACTTTCAAGGAGCGAAAACTGCCAAGGAGCGGCAGCGTCAATGGATGATGCGATCAAGGACTGAACGGATGCACTGGAGCCAAGGAAGGCGGCCTGCTGTTAGGATGCAGTTAGGTCACCAAGGCGCTAGGAAAGCAACGGACGAGCCACCCAGTCTGCTGGTGAAGGATTTACCACAGACGCAAGGAAGCTAGAGCAAGGAAGCTAGAGCAAGGAAGCTAGAGCAAGGAAGCTAGAGCAAGGAAGCTAGAGCAAGGAAGCTAGAGCAAGGAAGCTAGAGCAAGGAAGCTACAAGGACGAACGTAGTCCAAGGTAAGGACAAAGGGAGAAACAAGGACGACAGGAGCCACATGGACGTGGCAAAGGCTGCCCGGCGCATACAGGATGTATCGCCGTGAACGGAGCAGGGGACGAACAATGGCGGCAAGGAACCTCCGGGAGAAAGCAATGGACGCTCTAAGGATTAGGATGAACTCAAGGATGCGGGGCTTTCAGGGAATTTGAAGGCCTGCCGAAAGGACTTGGTTAGCCGGGGTGGAAAGCTACCACCCCGTTGCATTTGTGTGGCGTGAACAGTGCAATAAACAGTGCAAAATGGTGTGCACTTTTGCAGATGACAATTGCCGTGCAAACAAAAAATCCGTACAAACAAAAAAACCGCATAAGCGCAAATAACGCTCAATGCGGCTTTCGTTACACGAAACGCTCGAAGAAGTTTATTTCTCCAAATACTTCATCTTGTCGGGCTTGCCGTCCCACTCTTTCGCTTCTGGCAGCGGATCCTTCTTCTCGGTAATGTTCGGCCACTTTTCGGCAAGCTCTGCGTTGAGCGGGATGAACTGTTGTTGATCGTCCGGCACCTCATCTTCAGAGAAGATTGCCTCTGCAGGGCATTCTGGCTCGCATAGAGCGCAGTCGATGCACTCGTCGGGGTGGATGACTAGAAAGTTTGGGCCTTCGTAGAAGCAATCTACTGGGCAAACTTCAACGCAGTCAGTGTACTTGCACTTGATGCAATTCTCGGTAACAACGAACGTCATGTATCAGTATCCTCTCTACATATACTACTGAAATTGCTGTGGGGCTTGATCATTGCCTGCGACAGCTCGGCGCACACACTTTTCCCGCGCGATCATACTACTGTGGCATGTTACCGCAAAAAAGGGCGGTATATTGGTAAAGTTCAATACCTATAGTTTGGTATTCGGCGAAAAATTCTCTCCACTCAAACGTTTAAGTTGATACAGGTAGTCCAGCGCTTGGCGTGGCGTAAGTTCGTCTGGGTGAATTGATTCAAGCAGAACCACTGCGGGGTGCGGTGGGGCTGGTTCAGCGAACATGTCTGCCTGCAGCGGTGGTTGCGGAGCGGCTGCCGGATTCTTTTTCTGCTTGGCGGAACTCGGGTTTTCTAGCTGGTGAAGTTTTTTGCGTGCATTCGCAATCACTTGCGCCGGAACGCCGGCAAGTTTCGCGACTGCGAGGCCGTAACTTTGGCTGGCGGGGCCGGTTTCTACGCGGTGCAAAAACAGAATGTCCTCGCCTTGCTCGCATGCGGCCAAATGGACGTTGATGGCGCTGGGCGCCTGCTCTGGAAGCGATGTAAGTTCAAAATAGTGCGTCGCAAACAGCGTGAATGCTCGCTGCTGTATAGCAAGATGATGAGCGGCCGACCATGCTAGAGAAAGACCATCGAAGGTGGATGTGCCGCGCCCGATTTCATCCATCAATACAAGGCTTTGATGCGTCGCATTGTGGAGAATGTTGGCAGTTTCGGTCATTTCCACCATAAACGTAGAGCGCCCACCGGCAAGATCATCAGAGGAACCAATGCGCGTAAAAATCCGATCAATCGGGCCGACCGTCATCTGCTCGGCGGGTACAAAACTGCCGATATACGCAAGAACGGCCATTAATGCGGTTTGGCGCATAAACGTCGATTTACCGCCCATATTGGGGCCAGTAATAATTAGCATGCGGTGCTGATCATTTAGCTGTAAATCGTTAGGTGTAAAATGCCCGTCTAACACTTGCTCTACAACTGGGTGACGTCCTTTTGAAATATGTATACCAGGGCGGTCATCCAATACTGGGCAGGTAAAGGCAAGCGCATCGGCGCGCTCCGCTAGGTTAGCCAGAACGTCCAGCTCGGCAATTGCTGCGGCGCTATTCTGTAGCGCTCCAAGTTCCGTTGCGATACGTTCCAGTAGGGTGTCGTAGAGCAGCTTTTCGCGGTTCAGGGCGCGACTTCGGGCGCTGAGAGCTTTGTCCTCGAATGCCTTGAGCTGCGGGGTGATATAGCGCTCTGCGTTCTTAAGTGTTTGCCTGCGCGTGTAGTCAGTAGGTGCTTGCTCTGCTTGGCTGCGGCTGAGTTCGATGTAGTAACCGTGGATTCGGTTGTAGCCGATCTTAAGCGTGCTTAGCCCAGTTCGTTGCCGTTCTGTTTCTTCGAGCTTTACCAAAAAATCGCCGGCGTTTTCGCTGATGGCGCGCAATTCGTCTAGCTCGTCGTCAAATCCAGTTGCGATAACACCGCCCTCGCGTGCAAGCAGCGGTGGGGTTTCGACCAGAGCGCGCTTGAGTTCATCCGTGAGTGCTGGGAAAGTGGCGATTGTGTGTGCCAGCTGGTGGATTCGCGTGGATTCGATGTTGGCGAGAATGGTCTGCACTTCTGGCAAGCGTTCGAGAGCATCACGCAGTCGAGTGAGGTCGCGAGGGCGGGCCGATCGCAGGGCGACGCGCGTAAGGATGCGTTCGATATCGCCAATGGAGTGAAGTGGTTCTTGGATACGTTCGAATGCGTATTCGTTTAGCAGGGCGTGAATGGCGCCTTGCCTTTCAATAAGCGTGCTGCGATGGCGTAAGGGGCGATTCAGCCAGCGCCGGAGCAAGCGGGAACCCATGGCGGTTCGGGCGCGATCCATTACCCACGCCAGTGTATGGATTTCTCCACCGGAGAGATTCTCGACAAGCTCAAGGTTTCGGCGGGTGCTGGCGTCTAGGATCACTGCGTCTTCTAAGCTCTCGACCGTTAGCGCCCGTATATGAGGTAGGGCGGCACGCTGGGTTTCCTTCACATACTGTAGAAGGCACCCTGCAGCGGCAATTGCCTTGCTCAAGTGTTCGCAGCCAAACCCTTGAAGGTCATGTGTTCCAAGCTGACTGATCAAAAGCCTGCGAGCGGATTCGTGCTCAAAATGCCACTCGGGGCGAGGGCGTAGACCTCTGCGGGCGTGTAGATGCTGGGCGATCGCAGAATCTTCTTGAATCAATAACTCCGCTGGTGCTAGGCGCCCAAGTTCGGCATCTAGCGCCGCAAAACCCTGCGCCTCGCTGACACTAAACCGGCCGCTGGAAATGTCGAGTGCGGCGATGCCAAAACGATCTTCTTGGGAAAATACAGCGCATAGCAGGTTGTCGCGCCTTTCATCAAGAAGAGCCTCGTCGCTCACTGTGCCAGGGGTTACAATGCGTACAACTTTTCGCTCCATTGGCCCTTTTGTTTCCGAGGCTTCGCCGATCTGCTCCGCAACTGCCACAGAAACGCCAAGTTTTACCAACCGCGCAAGATACCCTTCCGCTGCATGGTAGGGGACGCCCGCCATCGGAATAGGTTCACCTGCGGATTGGCCGCGATGCGTGAGTGTAATATCAAGTAGGCTGGCGGCTGTGATGGCGTCCTGAAAGAACAGCTCGTAAAAATCTCCCATGCGATAAAAGAGAAGCGCTTGCGGATGTTCGGCTTTCATTCGCAGGTATTGTTGCATTACCGGCGTGTGTTTTTGCAGTTCTTCTTCAATCATGCGTATTGGGCGAGTCTGGTTGTTGCGAAAAAACGGTATGATAAAGCGCAAAGAGGTTTCTGTCAGCGCTTGCTTTGATCAGATGCGCGGCAAACCCCGTCCTTTAGAGGGTGTCGCAAAAGGGTAACTGTCAGTAAAATCGTTCTCCAAGCGGACGTCATTTCGTAACGGGTGATCCTCGCAAGATTTTCGTGGGCACCGCGCGGCATGATGGGATTGATCCTGCATGGAATCATGCAGGGGGTGCATTCGCTACGCGCTTTGGAACGCTTGGCACGCTTGGACTTGGGCTGCGTGTGGGTTTGCGGTGGCATCACACCGGATCATGCCAATATTATTCGCCTTCTTGCGCGCAATTTATCAGGTTCAGAACGTGTTCCGCCTTGTAACAGCCAGCAGCGTTTGGAAAAGAAGGATGCCGGTGGAGGCATCCTCATGAACACAATCCCTCAGCCTGAAACCCTTTTGCGACACCCTCTTCAGGGCGGGGAAGGATAGCGCGGATTGCGTAGCAATCCTGTTTTTGGGGTTAGTGCGGCGTTTGTGGCTGTTCGATGTACTGCCGGATGACCTCTGTCGGTGCTCCACCACAACTCACTGCAAAATAACTGGGCGACCATAAAGCGCCGCCCTTGCCTAATATCGTTGGTATCACTCATAGGCCAAAGTATAATACAGACCATGGCAAACACTAAGACCCTCAAGGTTCGCATTAAAGACAAACACGCGCCGCTACTCAACCAAATGGCGCGGTCGGTGAACTTTGTCTGGAATTATGTGAACGAACTATCGTCACGAGCGATCCGGGAGCGTGGGCAATTCTTGTCTGAATACGATCTGCATCCTTACACCAAAGGCGCAGGCAAAGAATTAGGGCTTCATAGTCATACCTTGCAGTGCATCGGCAAGGAATACGTCACCCGCCGCAAGCAATTCAAAAAATCCCGCTTGAACTGGCGCAAATCGGGCGGTGCAAAGCGTTCGCTGGGCTGGATTCCGGTCAATACCGGAGCCGCTACATGGAAGAACGGGCAGGTCTATCACGCGGGCCATTACTTCAATGTGTGGGATTCCTACGGCCTTGCACAATACAAATTCAGGACGGCCAGCTTCAATGAAGATGCACGCGGGCGCTGGTATTTCAATGTGGTTGTGAAAGTAGAAGCCAAACCCACGGCAGGCACTGGCGCAGTCGGTATCGACTTGGGGCTGAAGGACGCGGCGACCGCCTCTTGCGGTGCCAAACTGGAAAGCAAGCACTACCGCCGTTTAGAAGGCGCGTTAGGCGTTGCACAACGCGCCAACAAGAAAGCCCGCGTGAAAGCGATCCACGCCAAGATTAAAAACAAACGTAAAGACGATATCCATCAATTTAGTCGCCAGTTGGTCAATGCCAATGCGGCAATCTTCGTTGGCAACGTGCAACCCAAGCCGCTCACCCAAACCAAGATGGCTAAATCCGTTTTGGATGCAGGCTGGGGAATGCTGAAAACCACGCTGGAATACAAGTGCAATCATGCAGGCGTGGTATTCGAAGAAGTCAACGAAGCTTATACCACCCAAGTCTGTTCGTGTTGTGGCTGCATAGGCCCCAACAGTCCGAAAGGTAGAGCAGGCTTGCGAATAAGAGAATGGACGTGTGAGTGCGGTATCACTCACGACCGCGACATCAACGCGGCGCGGAACATTCTCGCGGCGGGGCATCGCCGTCTAGCGGTAGGAATCCCCCTGCTTTAGCTGGGGGAGGATGTCAAAGACGGTAAATCATTCTTTGGTTTATCGTTTTAGTGATCACAGGCTACAATGTTACATTGATTTCACTATGGGGTTTTTCCGCCTTGCTCACGGTAGAACAGAAACGAAAGATGATCAGTACGCTAGCGCACTCTCTAGGAGATACGCTAAAGGGCGCCCATGCACTGGTTGCTACCGCAGAATCCTGTACAGGCGGTTGGTTGGCCGAGGCCATTACCGAGGTGCCCGGCTGCTCGGAGTGGTTTGATTGCGCCTTTATTAGTTATTCGAATCAGGCAAAAAAGGAGTTGCTCGGCGTAAAAGCTTCTTCACTGGAACGCAATGGCGCGGTCTCTGAAAAAGTTGTTTGTGAGATGGTGCGCGGCGCATTAAAGCGCTCCAAAGCCAGCTACGCAGTAGCAATTAGTGGAATTGCTGGGCCTAGCGGCGGTACGGATGAAAAACCGATCGGCACGGTATGGTTCGCTTGGGGGGCAAGGCAAAAAATAGACGCCGTCTGCATGCGCTTTGAAGGCGACCGCCAAGATATTCGCGCAAGTGCTGTCTTGTTTGCACTACAGGGATTGATTGCCCGCGTGCGTAGCTGGCGCGACAACCCGCAAGAAAAAGCTAAGCCGCGTGAGCTTCCGCCATTGCTGCCGCCTGTTGCGGCGGCTTCGGTTGGCGCTGCGGAGCTAGCTCCTGCAGACACTGTGGCTGCGCCTGCGGTGCCAGCGGTGCCGGAATCGGTTGAATCGGTTGAATCGGTTGAATCGGTTGAATCGGTTCAACCGAAAAACGGGACTGAGCCACATTGCGGGGAACCGAGCGGCTATGTGGACGCAAATGCGTGCGTAACTGAGAAAAGCGCGGGCGATGTGATGCCAGAGGGTGCGGCAGAGCCGCACGAATTGCCGCTCGCTGAAGAGGGTGCAATTTCCAGCGGCAATGGGTTACAACAAAAGCTTGTAGTGACCCTTTAATACTGTATATTATTACATGAATGTCGAGGTTGAATCTTGCCTCGGCTACATGCTTCGTGTCGCTAGAAAAAATTACCGCTATGAGGGGTTTCGGATGGAAGATAACAAGCGCAAGGCTCTAGGTGCTGCGTTGGCCCAGATTGAACGCCAGTTTGGCAAAGGCTCCATCATGAGGATGGGCGACCAACTCCAACAAGCGATTCCGGCCATCTCGACGGGATCGTTGGGGCTTGATATTGCGCTTGGTATTGGCGGGCTTCCCAAGGGGCGGATCGTCGAAATCTACGGCCCTGAATCTTCTGGTAAAACGACGCTTACGTTGAGCGTGATTGCGCAGGCGCAAAAACAGGGCGCGGTCTGTGCGTTTGTCGATGCTGAGCATGCACTGGATCCGATCTACGCCAATAAGTTGGGCGTAAACGTAGATGATTTATTGGTGTCCCAGCCTGATACTGGTGAGCAGGCGCTTGAAATCACTGACATGCTCGTGCGTTCCAATGCTGTAGACGTAATCGTTGTAGACTCGGTCGCTGCGCTTGTGCCGCGTGCAGAGATTGAAGGGGAAATGGGGGATAGCCACGTCGGGCTGCAGGCGCGTTTGATGTCGCAGGCGCTGCGCAAAATTACCGGCAACGTAAAGCAGGCCAATTGCCTTGTGATCTTCATTAACCAGATCCGTATGAAGATTGGCGTGATGTTTGGAAACCCCGAAACTACGACGGGTGGAAATGCGCTCAAATTTTACGCGTCGGTGCGCCTCGATATCCGGCGGACAGGCTCTGTGAAGCAGGGCGAAGAAGTGACCGGTAGCGAAACGCGCGTCAAAGTAGTCAAGAACAAGGTTGCACCACCTTTCCGACAAACTGAATTCCAGATCCTTTATGGAAAAGGCATTTACCGAGAGGGCGAGATTCTTGATCTGGGTGTGGCTTGTGGTGTGATCGACAAATCGGGCGCTTGGTACGCTTATAAGGGCGACAAGATCGGTCAAGGCAAAGCGAATGCTGCAAAGTTCTTAGAAGAAAAGGTAGAAGTCTCCCAGGAAATCGAGCAGCAGATTCGCACGAGCCTGATGGCGAGTGAGTTGGTCAGCAAGAGCTCGGAACCTGAATTAGAGGATGCCTAGGCCGGCGAGGTGAGCCTGAACGGGTAGGATGGTTTTCGCACGACGGGCTTTCCCTGTCGCTGTCAGATCGTCGGAGAGGTGATCGTCGGAGAGGTGATGCGGTTTACCGCTTGATCAACGCTCTTTCAGGGCGTATCTTCCGTCGCAACCATGGATTGGTTGGTACTTTTGGGCCAACTTGGTGGTCGCGGTTTGCTGCGGAGCTACTCGGGCGGCCCTGTTAACGTTTACCCATTCAACCATTTATCCATCCCGGGAGGGATCTCCAGTGAAATCCAGTGCGCGCAATCAGTTGAACGGCAAGGTCCTTCAGATCAAGCAGGGGGCTGTTAACGATACCATCGAAATCGAGCTCGCCGGTGGTGATCGGCTGGTAGCGGTAATTACCAGCGAAAGCACTCAGTCTCTGGGGCTGGCTGCAGGTCGTGAAGTCATTGCGTTGATCAAGGCCCCTTGGGTCATGGTGGCCACCCAAGCGGGCAACATGAAAATGTCCGCTCGCAACCAGTTGGCGGGTGTGGTGGATCATGTGACCGCCGGTGCGGTCAATACGGAAGTCGGTATCCGCCTGAAAGGCGGCACGCTTGTCACGGCGATCATTACCAATGACAGTGTGCAGGGCTTGGGGCTTGCCAAGGGCCAGGAGGCCACCGCCATCATCAAGGCGTCCCATGTAATCCTTGCTGTACCTGCCTGATGTCTATACGGTCAGTGGCTTGCCATTGACCTGAATCAACCGGCATTTGGTGAATCCTATAGCGTTATATGCGTTCGTATATTACGATTGCGTCCTACGTCACAAAAGGATCTCCCTCATGCCGGCTTTCAGCTCCGCAAAACCCGTTTCCGCAAAACCCGCTTCTACAAGTGCGGCCAGCCTGAAGGCTGTCGGTACCCGGGCCGCCTTGTCCTTGTTTCTGCTGGCTGCAGCCAGCACTAGCCTTGCCGGTGATTTGACCGTATCCGCTGCGGCCAGCCTTACCAATGCCTTTACCGATGTGGCTCATCGTTATGAATCCCTGTATCCGGATGCCAAAGTAGCCCTCAATTTTGGTGCCTCAGGCGCCTTGCTGCAGCAGATGGCCAAAGGTGCGCCGGTGGATGTATTTGCTTCTGCAGACCAAGAAACCATGGATCAGGCAGAGAAGCAAAACCTTATCAATAAAGCAGATCGCAAGGATTTCGTCAGTAATTCGCTGGTGGTGATCGTTCCGGCGGACAGCAAGCAACGCCCCTCCAGCCTGAAGGATCTGACGCAACCCGCCATCAAGCGGGTAGCAATTGGCAATCCGGATTCGGTGCCGGTTGGGCGTTATACCCGTCATGCGCTGGAAACGGCCAAGCTGTGGGGCGAGGTTCAGCCCAAGGCCATTTTTACCCAGAACGTTCGCCAGTCACTGGATTATGTGGCGCGCGGTGAAGTCGAAACAGGCTTTGTGTACGGCACGGATGCTGCCGTCATGAAGGACAAGGTGAACGTCGCCTTTTCGGTGCCGCTGGACATGCCTATCCGCTATCCGGTTGCGACTGTGAAGGACAGCGAACACGCCGCTGAGGCAAAACGTTTTGTGGATTTCGTGGTTTCTCCGGAAGGCCAAGCCATTCTGGAAAAACACGGGTTCCTGAAGCCCTGAGGGGGCTGGCCCGCGATGGAAGCAGTATGGACCGCGCTTGGGCTGTCGCTGAAAGTAGCCGGACTCGCCACCCTGATCGTTACGGTGTTGGGCATCGGTTTGGGTCTGTTGCTGGCGCGTTACCGGTTTCTGGGGCGCGACTTGGTGGATACCCTGCTGACCCTGCCGATGGTGATGCCGCCTACGGTGTTGGGATATTACCTGCTGGTGTTGATGGGGCGGCGCGGCCCGATCGGGGCGTGGCTGTATGAACATTTCGGCATCCAGCTGATTTTTACTTGGCAGGGTGCGGTGATTGCGGCTTCGGTAGTGGCGTTTCCGCTGGTGTTCAAACCGGCGCGCGCGGCCATCGAGTCGGTGGATGGTCAGTTGGAGCAGGCGGCGCGGGTGCTTGGGCTTTCCGAGGCGGCGGTGTTTTTTCGTGTGACGCTGCCGCTGGCCTGGAGAGGGATTCTTGCCGGGGTTTTGCTGGCCTTTGCGCGTGCGCTGGGCGAGTTTGGGGCAACGTTGATGGTGGCCGGTAGTATTCCGGGCAAAACGCAAACCCTGTCGGTGGCCATTTACGAGGCCGTGCAGGCGGGGCGTGATGATGTGGCGAATACGCTGGTGCTGATTACGTCAGCGGTGTGTGTGGTGGTGTTGATGCTGGCAGGGAGGCTGGGCAAGCGCCGGGATTCGGTGTCCGTACATCGCGGGCAGGAACGACAACAAGGGTAATGACATGCAGCTTGATATCGACTTCCGGAAAACCTTGGTGGCAGGCAAACGCCGGTTTGATTTGCAGGTGTCGAGCCATTCGGACTGCAAGCGCATCGTGCTTCATGGTCCGTCGGGGTCGGGTAAAAGCCTGACGCTCAAGGCCATTGCTGGGCTTATGACGCCGGATTACGGGTATATTCGTCTGAATGGTGTGACCCTGTTCGATTCGGCGCAGGGGGTCAATCTGTCGGTGCAAGCGCGACGGCTTGGCTATGTGTTTCAGGACTATGCCCTGTTTCCGCACCTAAATGTGCGGCAAAACATCAGTTTCGGGTTGCGGCGCGGCTGGTTCAATCCGCATTCGCAGGTGGCATACAAGGAGGTGGAGCACTGGCTGGATGCGTTGGGCTTGCGTCAGGTGGCCCTGCAAATCCCCGAAGAGTTGTCGGGTGGCCAGCGCCAGCGAACTGCGCTGGCGCGTGCGCTGGTGACGCGCCCGCAAGCTTTGCTGCTGGATGAGCCGTTCTCGGCGCTGGATCCAGATCTACGTCAGGCGATGCGTGACGAGCTGGATGGCTTGCAGCGGCAGCTGGATATCCCGGTCATTCTGATTACCCACGATGCGGCAGAACGGGAGCAGTTCGGCGATCATGTGGTGCGTATGGATGCAGGCCGCGTTGCGGGCTTGGCAGGGGAGGGAATGCCCTTGCAGCGCTACGCATAACTCGTCGTTTTTTTTCTTAAGAAAATGGGCATCAGGGGCGTATAGGTACGGCCCCTTGAGCTGCGCTGCGGATTTTTTTTGTCAACCGTTATATACAAGTTGCTATTACGATAGGGAGTTTGCTGTATGAAGTCTGTTTCTGGAATCCTTGGAATTCGCCATTCCGAGCTCTGCTGCACGAGCGAAAAACCCGCGCACCTTGAGCGTAGGGGACTTGAGCGTGGGCGTGGGGGGCTTGGGAGTTGGGGGCTTGAATGTGGTTTGTTGCTGGCGGCGATTCCGCTGGCTACGGGCATTTTGCCTGCGCATGCCGAAGAGGGCACAGCGGCTGAACCGTTCATGCTGGGTACGCTGGTGGTGAATGGTGGGCGCGTTGAGGCGGGGGAGGTGGGAGATGCCAAGGTGGCTTCCGTGGTGACCCGCGAGGATATGCAAAAACATGACCGCTATAACGTTGGCGATGCGCTGAACCTGCTCTCAGGCGTTACGCTTTCCACCAATTCCCGCAACGAAAAGACCATTGCGGTGCGTGGCTTTGATTCACGGCAGGTGCCGTTGTTCATTGATGGTATTCCGGTGTATGTGCCGTATGACGGCTATGTGGATTTCAACCGCTTTACCACGGCGGATCTTGCGGCCATTCAAGTTGCGAAGGGGTATTCGTCGGTGGCCTTTGGTGCCAACGCGCTGGGTGGTGCGATTAACTTGATTTCACGCAGGCCCACGGGTGTGTTTGAAGGCGATGCGTCGCTTGGGGTGGGTTCGGCGGCGGAGCGTCGGGTGGCGGTGAATGCGGGTAGCAATCAAGGTTTGTGGTATGTGCAGTCGGGTGTTTCCTGGTTGGAGAATGACGGCTATCCGATGTCGTCGGATTTCAACCCAACGGCAACCGAGAATGGCGGCAAACGCGACAATTCGTACCGGCAGGATGGCAAGCTTTCGCTGAAACTGGGCCTTGTGCCCAACGATACCGATGAATATGCGCTGAGCTATTACCGTCAGGAAGGGGAGAAGGGACAGCCACCCTCTACTGAACCTGCGCGTGCGCGTTATTGGCAGTGGCCGTATTGGGACAAGGAAAGTCTGTACTTCATTTCCAGTACGGCGCTGGGCGGAAAGGAAACGCTCAAGGTTCGGCTCTGGCAGGACAAATATGCCAATGCGGTGCACAGTTTCACCGATGCGACCTACACCGAGCTGAAAACCCGAGGCCCCGGCAGCGTCAGTACCGGCAAGAGCAACTACGATGATCTAACCCACGGCGCCTCTGTGGAACTCGAATCCACGCGGCTGGATCGCCACACCTTGCGCTTGGTGCAGCATTACAAGCAGGACAAGCACGAGGAATATGACGGCAACGATCTGCTGAATTCAGATTTTGAGGATACCTTGGTGTCGCTGGCCGCTGAAGACAGTATCCGCGTTACTGATGCGACCACCGTATCGCTGGGCGTGTCCCGCCATGAATTGCGCCCGGAGAAAGTCTACAACCTTGCGAATAGCTGGGAAGCCCCGGAAGACCAGAAGGCGACCGATCTTCAAACGGGCCTGTTTCATGATGTTTCGGAAAATGGTCAAATTTACGCAACGATCGCGAAAAAATCCCGCTTGCCCACCTTGAAGGATCGCTATTCACAGCGCATGGGTAGCTACATCGAAAACCCTGATCTGGCGGCAGAAAAGGCCATCAACTATGAGATCGGCTATCAGGGCAGTCCGTGGGCCGGCGGGACACTGGAAGCTGCACTGTTTTTGAGTGACATCACCGATAAGATCCAGACCGTGGCCAATGTGAGCGGCGACAAATCGCAGATGCAGAACGTCGGCAAGGTGCGGGCCGAGGGTGTGGAGTTTGGCGTGCGCCAGGCGGTGGCTTCGTGGATGGACGCAGGGGGTACCTACACCTTCACGAAAATGGAAAACCGCAGTGATTCCGACAGCCGGATTACGGATATTCCCCGTCATAAGGTAACGACGGATCTGACGGTCAGGTCAGGCGGTAATGTTGAGCTTATTGGTTGGGCTGAACACAACAGCAGCCGGTGGGTTTCCAACACCGATCGCTTGGGCGGGTTCACCACGCTGAACCTGAAGGCCGCATGGACGTTGGCAAGTGCCTCGACCCTAGAAGCTGGAATCAACAATGCCAGCGACAAAAACTATTCACTTGCCGACGGCTTTCCTGCACCGGGGCGCACTTGGTTTGTAAATGCCAATCATCAGTTTTGAGGAGTCTTGATCATGATCGTTAGTGCTAAAAATATGAGCATCCAGAAAGTATATTCCCAAAAAAGACATGGCCGAGTGCTGCGGAGTGCGGTTGTATCTGCGGCCGCAATGCTGACACTAGGCACTGTAACGCTGACCATGAGCGAAGCCAGCTTTGCGCAAGCGCAATCTACGCCAGGAATGCACGTTGCCGCCGTCGAGGCTGGAAAATCGGTAACAGAAGCGACAAAACCATCCATAAAGGATGCCGCAAAATATGCGACAACTTCGATCACCGTTGCCGGCTTAGTGGAAACGCCGCTTGTGCTCGACGTTGCTGCGCTTGGCAAGTTTCCAGTGCAGCAGATCGGTGATGTCCAGCTGATCTGCCAGTCCGGCGCCGATCGCGGCAAGCTGGACGGAATTACCGGAACGCGGCTACGTGATATTCTGGAGAAAGCAAAGATCAAGGCGCCGGCCCACAACGATGTCAAGAAAATGGTGATCGTGGCGACGGCGAGCGATGGTTACAAGGCGGTATTTTCTTGGAATGAGCTATTTAATTCACCGATCGGGGATGGCGTTGTGGTGTTTTATGCCAAGGGCGGCTTGCCGCTGGAGGAATCCGAGGGCCGCATTGCGATGGTGTCCACTCAGGATACCCGCACGGGGCCACGCCATGTGCGCTGGTTGCAGCGTATTGATGTGATCAAGGTGGGCGAAACCAAGATCTAAACCAAGATCTAAACGAGTGTGCCCTTGACCATCGTCGTTACCAGTAACGGCGATGTGCAACGGACGCAGAGCTTCAATGCGAACAGCCTGCGCTGCGGTGTTCGCCAAGATGCCCTCTCTTTAGGGGGCATCAGTAGCTTTAGAAGGTATCAGTAGCTGCAGCACAGCGTGTGCCTCGCCCCCCATATCCATCGGTACGGCCAGATCGTACATGGTATGAAAGCCGATCACCATCGACACGATGACCAGCGCCGTCGATTCGGGCGCAAGGTTTGCACGCACCAACCCCTTTTTTTGCCCTTCACGAAGCGCGTTAGCAAGGCGAGCAGCGCCTTTTTGTATGAGTTGCACATACTGTATCCGGATATCTTCAGAGCGAGCACAGGCGTCTAGCAGCTGGTGTGGCGGCAGACCGCCCTTGCGTGATAGCGGGTAATCGCCTGAAAGCAGCGCCTGAATAAATCCAGGCACCAGCGCTAGCAAATCCTGCTGCTCATCTTCCTTGCCTAACAGAATATCTAGCACTTGATCGCCAATTTGCCCCATTACCGCCGAGATCAGCGCGTCGCGATCCTTGAAATGGACATAGAACGCGCCTCGCGTATAGCCCGCGCGGGCGCACACTGCGTCTAGGCTGACATCGAGCCCCTGTTCCTTAAAGAGCTCGGTGGCCGCGCGTATCAGCGCTTCGTGGGTTTCTTGCTTGGCAGCTTCACGGTTTTTGGGGCGTGATGCGGAATTTTTCTTGCTCATGGGCAGACGGCTACAACGGTTTGAGTGGGATAGGCGTGTACGTCGAGTAGGCATTCACGGAGATACTTACATGGTAACGGATTGGCGCAGGTTTGCGCGGACAAGTATTCAGTGAGGCACATCCCCCTTTGTACCAATGGGATTCCAGCGCCAACGCTTAAGGGATAGTTCATTTGTTTAGCCAATTTCTTATTTGACATACGTTTCCGTATGTGAGATTTATTGGTGATCTGACATACGGTGTCGTATGTAGACTGATCGGTAGCGGTTACCGATGTCCAAATGAGCGTAGGGGGAGAACATGGCGAAAAAATCAATCCGAGGGGCGGTAGTAGCCATTACCGGAGGCGCGCGTGGTATTGGTCTTGCTACTGCGCAAGCGCTACGTGCACAAGGTGCGCACGTCAGCATAGGCGATATCGACGCCCAATTGGCTGCACAAGCGGCCGCACGTGTGGGCGCTTATTCCGCTGAGCTTGATGTTCGTGACAAGGCATCGTTCTCACGTTTTTTGGAATCTACACACAGCGCCTTGGGGCCAGTAGACGTGTTGATCAATAACGCGGGCATTATGCCCATGGGCCCTTTCGTCGATGAGGCTGATGCCATTTCCGATGCCCAAATCGACATTAATCTACGCGGCGTTATTCACGGTATGAAGCTCGTGCTGCCAGAAATGATTGCACGCGGTAGCGGCCATATTGTCAACGTCGCTTCACTTGCCGGACGTTTTCCAATTCCCGGTGCGAGCGTGTATTGCGGTACGAAATTTGCGGTATGTGGGATGAGCGAAGCGCTGCGCGGTGAATTGCGTAACACCGGAGTGAATGTTTCGGTGGTGCTGCCGTCCCGAGTCTCAACTGAATTGTCCACCGGTACGGCCGCTGGGAATGGCGTACCCACGGTGACTCCAGAAGACGTCGCGCAAGCCGTGTTGGATGCGATCCAATACCAGTTGCCGGAAGTTTCTGCGCCAGGCTATCTGCGTCCGGTCTCTAGGTATTTCAATGTACTGCCGCGCTGGTTGGAAGATGCAGCTCGGAGAGTGGTCAAGGATGATCGCATCATGACGCGCCTCGATCGCGTAGCGCGCGCCCCGTATGAGCAGCGTTTGTCCACGCTGGTTTCACAGCCTAGATCAGCAAAGGGGGCAAACCAATGAGCGAGCGCATGCTGTTCAAACCGATACGCATTGGAAGTCTGGACGTGCCAGGCCGGGTTTGGAAAACCGCCACCTCAGAAACTCGTGCGACCGCTGACGGTTTTGTCGGGGATGAATTTATTCGTTTCTATGAGCCGATTGCTTGGGCTGGAACGCCCTTGATCATAACGGGCAATCTGTATGTGGGGTTTTCAGGAAAGCCCACCTACCGAAACGCTGGAATTGACGCGGATGACAAAATACCCGGTCTTACGCGCCTAGTCGATACGGTACACCGGCATGGCTCCTTGATTGTGGCGCAGATCAATCACTGCGGCCGCCAGATGAACCCCGAGGCCATTGGAGTTGAACACGCGCTTTCTGCATCTGATGTGCGCGATAAGGCGATGTTCACCAAGCCGCGTGCAATGACGATCACCGAGATCCAGCGCACCATAGAGGAATTCGCCTCCGCAGCCTGGCGCGCAAAACAAGCGGGATTTGACGGCGTTCAGGTGCATTTTGCCCACGGCTATCTGCTCAGCGAGTTTCTTACCCCTCATACCAATCGGCGCAAAGATGCTTACGGCGGCAGCTTTGAGAATCGCTTGCGTTTTCCGCTTGAAGTGATGCGTGCAGTGCGGGCGCGGGTAGGTGCGGATTATCCGGTACTGGCCAAAATCAATGGCGCGGATTTGTTGATGGTCGGTAACGGCCTTACTACAGGCGAACTTGTGCGGGTTGCCAAGGTGCTGGAAGCAGAAGGGCTAGATGCGCTGGAAATTAGCTGCGGCCACTACGAGTCTGGTTTCCCGATGATACGTGGCCGTTTTGACACCTTTTTTGAAGACCAGATGGCGGAAGGTGCCGGGCAGTTTATGTCGTCCGGCATGAAATTCGCGGCGCGCCTTGCGAACAAGCCGCTCACCGCAGTAGCCAATCGCCTCTGGCCGACAAAGGAAGGCTTCAATCTTGAATTTGCGCGCCAGTTCAAGTCAGCGTTACAGATTCCGGTGATTACGGTGGGTGGATTTTATAGCGAAAGCGCGATGGAGAACGCCATTCGCACTGGGGATACCGATGTAATTTCCATTGCACGCGCCATGATTGCAGATCCATTTATGGTCAAGCATCTGCGTGAAGGAACGCGCGGGCCTCAATGTGATTTTTGTAACGGCTGCATTGCACGAGCGGGCGGCAAGCCTGTGGATTGCTATAACGAGGCATTACGCCCGGAGCGCGAAGCTATGCTGGCGGCTGCGGGGTTTTCTGCGAGCTAGTAGATGAAGGCAATATACGAAAAAGGGAGTGTTGAAAAACCGTACTGTTTTTAGAAAGGCCGTTGAGTGGTTTCCGTTAATAACGCGTCACCTTCGTAATGATAATTTTCAGGAGTGATTCCCATGGTGCAAGTCGATGTGTTTTGGGCATACGGTTGGGGCGCGAGCCTCGCCGTTGCCGGTGGCAAGATGCTGCTCGCAGAAAAAAAGCCCTTTGAGTCGGAATTTTTTGTCAAAACCCTGTTGTTTCTTAGCCTGTTCTGGGCGCCGACCGGTATGCTGCTGCTGATTCGGCATCCCAGTTGGGAAACCATGCAGGTAGCAGAGAACTTTTCTAGCATGTCGGAATGGCTGATTCTGGCGTTTGGGCTTACCAATATCACCCAAGGCATCGTCGGCTTCTGGGTGGGGCTTAAACTGCTGGAAAAAGGCCATCATTACCTTGCTCACCTGAACTGGCTGCTCGGCTATTTCGGCATGTTTTTCATTCTGCTCTACGGTTGGGATGGCCTCGGCTACGACCGCTTCCTCTATGACCGTGATATGTTGCCCGGAAGCCCCGCGTGGACAGCAGGCGCTGGTACGGGTGGTACGGTTATGGGAGCGCTTAGTTCGCTCGTTACGCTCCTTACTTCTGGCGTTGCAATTACGTTATATATCGACGGCCTGTGGCTGATCCCTCCCTTTGCTTTGCTGGTATGCAGCTGGTTTCGGCGTAATGGCTCTGAACTATCGTATGTGTCGATGGTACTCAAATACATTGCGGGTGTATTCGTACTGGGCTTCGGATCGGCCGCGGTGTCAGCGGTATGTGTGGCTTACACGGGTGAGATACTTGGCGTAGCGAACAACATTGCCCGCGCCCAAGGGCTGGCGGAAGCCAACACTGCAATGCATATCCTGAGCTATTTCATTGGTTTGCCGCTGTCTTTTGCGCTGTTGTATGCACTGGTGTTCCGCCCCGGAATGCCCGGCCACCGCCTCCTGACTGGGCTCACCAGCGACGGCGCTGGCCGTAGCATTTGCATTCAGCCGGTTCGTCTGCAAGCGGCGTGAGCGGGTAAGTTATACCGCCACTAGCCGATCGTGTAGTGGAGAGAGGGTGGGTGTATTCCCGCCCTCTCTCTGTTTTAGACAATCGCTCGGTGACAGGACCCTAGCGGCTGTACGAGTGGTATGCTTCCCCCACCGAAACCGACAGGAGCCTTTCGTATGAATCCCACGCACCACCCCATTGAACTGCAAGGCTCGGTATGGATGACCATTGGCGGCGAGAACTTTGGTGGGCCGGGGCGAGTAGAGCTGTTGGCGCGCATCGCTGAGTGTGGTTCCATCACGCAAGCGGCCAAGGCCATGAAAATGAGCTACAAAGCAGCTTGGGATGCCATCGAATCCATGAATGCTCTGGCCGGTGAGCCGTTGGTGGTGCGCATGACCGGCGGCAAGGGCGGTGGTGGTACTCGCCTCACCCCCAGAGGTGAGCAACTGGTAGAAAACTTCCGCATCATCGAAAGGGAGCATCGCCAATTTATTGAACACCTCGCCAGCCAAGCGGAACGGCTGGCCGATGACTATCTGCTGCTGCGGAAAATGGGCATCAAGACCAGCGCCCGCAATCTACTTTTTGGCACGATCCGCGAGATTGTCCGAGGTGCAGTGAACGATGAGCTTGTGCTGGAAATTCGCTCTGGCTTGCGCATTGTTGCCATCATTCCTCACGACAGCGCCGAAGAGCTCGGGCTTGCGCTCGGCAGCGAGGCGTTTGCCCTGATCCCCTCCGCTTCGGTGATGCTGGCAACGCCCGACGGAGCGACGCGGTTTTCCGCCCGCAACCAACTACGTGGAACCGTTACACGCCTGCTCCTTGGTGCGGTGAATACTGATGTTACTGTAGAAGTCGCCGAAGGCATGTCAATCGCCGCAGTGATCACCAATGAGAGCAGCGAAGCGCTTGGATTGGCGGAGGGGAGGGGCGTTTCTGCGATCTTCAACGCATCCGCAGTGATCATCGGTGTGCCCGGCTGAAGATCCGGCACCTACGTACCTGCGTTTGCGTCTCATTTTGCGTGTTGCGTGCCACCCTTTTGATTCTCGTCAAGGCCGGTGCGCCCAGTATTTAGCAGAATGCCAAGCTCATAAGGAGTAATCCTCCCATGCTTAATGTGGTTTCCATTCTACGGGCACGAGAAGGCAGTTTACCGATGCAGGGTTTGCCAACAAACAATAAGAGGCAGGCACTCTGGGATGACGCGTTCCTGAAAGAGCACGATCTGCCCGGGCCGCGCTATGCGTCCTATCCCACCACCATGCAGCTTCACGAAGAGTTTACGTTTGCAGACTACCGCGACGCGATACAAAAAAGTGCAGCGGATCGGCGTGCGCTGGCTTTGTATGTTCATCTGCCGTTCTGCCCGACGCAATGCTACTACTGCGCATGTGATCGTGTGGTGACCCAAGATCGCGACAAAATGCGCAGCTACTTGGATCATCTCATCAAAGAAATCCGCCTCGTTGCCCCCTTGGTGGGTAAAACAAGGCCCATTGTTCAGCTGCAATGGGGGGGAGGCACGCCTACCTACTTTGATGATTCTGAACTTACCGAGCTCATGTACCACCTCGGGCGTCACTTCAATATCCTCGCCAGCGACCGTGCCGACGTATCTATTGAGATTGATCCGCGCTCGGTGAGCGTGGAGCGCTTGGGCCTGCTACGTGGCTTGGGGTTTAATCACATTAGCCTCGGCGTGCAGGATTTTAATCGAGAGGTTCAGCAGGGGATCAACCGAGTTTTGCCGGAATTCCGCGTCGAGGAGCTTGTCGCTGCGGCGCGCTCTTATCGGTTTCGATCGGTCAATCTGGATTTTATTTATGGCTTGCCGCATCAAAACCTGCAAACCATGCTCAACACCATGGCAAAAGCGATTGCGCTAAGTCCTGATCAAATCTCACTTTTTTCCTATTTACACTTGCCGGCCCGTTATAAGGCGCAAGGCATGTTGGATGAGGCCGTGCTGCCCTCACCGGAGGAACGGATCTCCATGCTGTCTGCCGTCGCCAACCAAATGCTGGCGGCGGGGTATGTGCGCATCGGAACCGACAGCTTTGTAAAACCGGAAAGTGAGCTTGGTGTAGCCTATGCCGAAGGCCGGCTGCGGCGAAACTTTCATGGCTATATTGCCCACCGAAGTGCCGATCTGCTGGGCCTTGGCGCCTCTGCGGTGAGCCAGATTGGTGATCTATACTGTCAAAACACAAGCTCTGTACGCGACTACCAAAGCGTACTGGGAGATGGCGATCTGCCGTTAGCGGCCGGCATCCGGCTGGGGCGAGACGACTTGATACGTCGCGATGTAATCATGTCGCTTATTTGCCGTAGCAAGGTGGATCGAAAAGAGCTGAAAGAGCGCTACAATATTGACTTTGAAACCTATTTTGCGGCGGAGCAACTGCTGATCAAGCAGTTTGTGAGTGATGGCCTCTTGGAATCAGATGGCGCGCTTTACCATGTGACATCGCGTGGCAAACTGGTCGTCCGGAAAATCTGCATGGCGTTTGATGCATACCTGCCCGATCATCTAAAGCTCGGCACACGCCTCTCGCGAGTCCTATAGCGCGAGGCATTTCAAGCCGACATCGCTTGTGTGGCGTGAACTTGCTGGTAGGCGGCTCTTTTGTAGGTGGCGCCTTTGTAGGCGGCTCTTTTGTAGGCGAGAACCAGACAAACCGCTTGGTGTGCTATTAGGTTCACGATATCATTCGATAATATGAAATAATGCACCTAGACTGGCTAGACGGTTAGGAATTACGCCACGTGCGTGATAGCATTGCGCCACTTGAACAGATTCAGTCATATACCGGGGTTAAGCTTATGCTTTCTGACCAGGATCAAGGTAGAATCCCTTCACGCACTCTAAGCGTCTCATGCCAAGATTGTTCCGTAAGCCTGATTTGCCTGCCGGTGGCGGTCAAAGAGAAGGAACTCGATCAGCTGGATTCCATCATTCGTCGTAGCCGGCCTTTGCGTAAAGGCGAGCACCTGTTTCGTGCAGGCGACGTGTTTCGGTCCATTTTTGCCGTGCGTAGCGGCACAATTAAAACCTACTCAGTCACAGAAGACGGCGAAGAACAGGTCACCGGATTTTATCTGCCAGGTGAAGTCTTGGGTGTGGATGGCATTTGCTCAAACACTCACACCAACTCCGCTAAGGCGCTCGAATCAGCCGCCGTTTGCGAGATCCCCTTTGATAAGCTTGAGCAGTTGTCGGTTGCGATTCCATCGCTACAGCGACACTTTTTTCAGTTGATGAGCAAAGAGATACAGGCGGATCAACAATTGTTGATGTTGCTGAGCAAAAAGAGTGCCGAAGAGCGAATTGCGGCGCTTTTGTTGAGTATTGCCGCCCGAAACGGCGCAAGAGGCTTATCGTCGACGCGTTTCCGTTTGGCGATGTCGCGTAACGACATCGGCAACTTCCTTGGTTTGGCGGTAGAGACGGTAAGCCGGGTCTTTACGCGCCTGCAAAAGCAGGATCTGTTGCTAGTTGAGGGCAAAGAAGTAGAAATTCAAGATACTCAGGCACTCTGCAATATTTCCGAGGGAATGATTGAGGGGCGCGAAGCCAAGCGAGCGTAACGTTCATATTTTGTGTTCCGAAACCAATGATTCTCATAAGGTGCCTGAATTGGCGCCTTTATTTTTCGGTTAGCTCAAAGCCTACCCTTGAGAGGGCTAGCGCTTAGGGGCTGATCTGTGTCAATGTGGTGCTCGCCCGATTGCAGCTTAATCGGCATACCTGAACCGAAGGAGTGTGTCATGGCTAAGAATGAATTCATTCGCAAAATCAAAGATCAGTTGGATGAATTGGACTACGAGATCAACCGCTTGGAAGCCCGCGCAAAGGATTTGCAGCAGTCCGTGAGCGACAAGGTGAAAGAGGGAGTGGATGATCTGAAAGCAAAGCGCGAGCAGCTCGCCCATCGCTTTCGTGATGCCGAGCAGGCAGCAGAAGAAGTCGCGGGCGATGTAAAAGATGCGCTTGAAAATGCGTGGGATTCCATTAAAAAAGGAATTTCTTCGATCCGTTCTGAAATAGAAGGTAAAAAGTAATTTTCTTTCAGTTTCTTTCAGAAATGCTGCTTACGCTTCGTTTTCTCGCTTGATTGAAGGGCGCTGCGGTTTTGCTGCAGCGCCCTTTGTCTTTCAATTAAAATTCGTAACGATCGTTGCTTCTTCTTGTTGACGCTGCATCGCGAGATCAATGAGGCGTGTAATCAAGTCGGTATAAGTTACGCCACTATGCTCCCACATTTTGGGATACATGCTGATGTTGGTGAATCCGGGTAACGTATTGATTTCGTTTACGTACAGCGCGCCGCTCTCTGTCAAAAAGAAATCCACCCGTGCCATCCCAAAACATCCCATTGCAGTAAAGGTTTTTTCTGCGAGTGCTTGGATGCGTGCGAGTGTGGCTGCATCAATTTTGGCGGGAATCTCGGTGCGTGCGCCGTTCTCATCGAGGTATTTGGCCTCGTAGGAGTAGAAGTCGTGGGTAGTGATGACTTCGCCGGCGGTCGATGCCTTGGGAGCATCCGTGGTGCCCAGTACGCTGCACTCAATTTCGCGCCCTTGGATATAACGCTCAATGATCACTTTTCGGTCGTAGCGTAGCGCGTCTTCCAACGCTGGGCCAAATTCTGCTTCGGTTTTTACTTTATGCACGCCAATGCTGGAGCCCGCGTTAGCCGGTTTGATAAACATCGGCAGGCCAAGTTTTTCACGATACAGAGGAAAGTCTGGTGTGTCGGTGCGCGTTACCAGTACGTAGTCTGCCGTTGGGATACCGGCTTGCAGAAAAAGACGCTTCATGATGTCTTTATCCATCCCAGTCGCGGAACTCATGACATCACAGCCAACGTACGGTAGGTTAAGCATTTTGAACAGCCCTTGTACGCAGCCATCTTCTCCATAAGTCCCATGGAGAATTGGGAAAGCAACGTCTACAGAGATCGTATCGTCAGCGGTAGTCATGATTGGGCGTGCTTGCCTTGAGCCAAAGAGTACAGGCTTTCCGGAAGCGGGTGGCTGCGTTGAGCAGATGGTGTCGAATTCATACAAATCCTTCGCCTGCGAAAAATAAAACCAATCGCCCTGTTTGCTAACGCCGAGCAGTTCGAGAATAAAGCGGGATTTGTCCAGAGCCTCTGCGATGTTTCGGGCAGAGCGGATGGAGACTTCGTGTTCAGCCGATCTTCCACCGAAAACTAGTGCAACGTGGATACGTGAGCTCATAACGGGGTTTGTACCGATAAAAAAAGGGGTGGGTATCGTCGCGGCCAATGTTAGCACGTGCCGTTGAACCATTAAATAGCTGAAACACTGCGAGTTTTGTAGAATAGCGTCGCACACGCGCATCACAGCGAACGGTTGCGCCCAGGCATTTGTGGCGCCCATCCCACCGGTAAAGGAGAGAAAGCCTTGGAAGTTGTAAGAGCAGAATGTCTCGGAAAGCCCCTAAGAGTGGAAGCATCTATGGCCGGTTGGCAGCGGGTTTTTTGGGGGGGCGATCTGGTCTCGGAGCGCGCAGCGGGTTATCCGACGGAAGGCGAGTTTTCCCACCGCTTCGCCGCCGAAGCGGATGCGCAAGAGGTAGATTGTGAGCTTGTGTTGGCTCTGCAGTGGGAGCCGTTCCGCTGTGAGCATCGCTTGCTGGTGGCCGATCAGTCGGTAGATGAAGGCGTACGAGATCTGGATGCTTTGCAGCGTTCCACGCCGTCTGTGGAGGTTCCTGCAGAGCGCAGTGTAGGGCGCCTTGGTTTGCTCACACTGGCCTTCAAACTGCTGAAAAGCGCAAAGGCGATCAAGGTGTTGCTGGCGGGTGCAAGCCTTGCTGCGTACTCGTGGCTATTTTCGTTTCAATTTGCAGTTGCGTTAATTTTGTGTCTAGTGGTGCATGAGTACGGGCATTTGCGCGCGATGCAATATTTTGGGATGAAAACTAAAGGTATGTATTTAATTCCGTTCCTAGGAGGGCTGGCACTAAGTGATGAGCGCATCAATACTCGTTGGCAAGGCGCAGTCATTGCTCTGATGGGGCCGACCTTTGGGTTGGCGTTATCCGTATTGTTTTTGGTAATTTATTGGTTGACGGGGGAGGCGATCTTTGCAGGGCTTTCGGCATTTAATGCTTTATTGAACTTGTTTAATCTCTTGCCGGTAGTGCCTTTAGATGGTGGCCACGTGCTTAAAAGCGTGTGTTTTTCTGTGAATAGTGTGTTTGGCTTGCTGTTGTGTATTGCGGGTGCCTTGCTTGGCGTATACGTCAGCTTCTATTTTCACCTGTCGTTGCTGGTGTTTTTGCTGATCGTGGGTTGCATGGAAATTTTTCTTGAGTGGAAAATGCGGCACTTAAGTGTGCTGTTACCACTCAATCGTAATGCCCTTGTGGTATCTATCTTTTGGTATCTCGCCATTTCCGCCGGTTTTATTGCGATTATTATGTACTTCGGAAGTACGGGAGATTCTGTCTTGGGTTTGCCAATGCAGGTGTTGAAAAGCTAGCTGGGCAAGTGGTTCCAAAATAGGTGGGTTCAGCGGGATCGGCTTTTTTAGCGGCCGTATCCCGCGCTTGCTACGCTTGCTTAGCGCATTTCGCCACGAAGCGCTTGAACCTGTTCCTGCAAGAAAGTTGCGCGCGCTTTTTCAGCGGGAATGGCATCTCCGGCAACAATTTGCACGCGCGACCAGAAGCGGCGCGGCATGCGGGTAAGGGCGCTGCCGTCTTTATGGCTAAAGAAGCTTCCCCATAGACCGCGCAGCGCCATTGGAACCACGGGAACGGGGTTTTGAGCGAGAATCTTTTCTACACCGTTCTTGAATTCGTCAATTTCCCCTGTGGTGGTTAGTTTGCCTTCTGGAAAAATACAAACTACCTCGCCATCCTGAAGTTCTCGGGAAATGCTTGCAAAAGCGCGCTCGTACGTTTCTGGGTCGGATTGGCGAGAATGGATTGGAATCGCCTTTCCTGTGCGGAAAATAAAATTGAGAACTGGTAAATCGTAAATAGGCTTGAACATCACAAAGCGGATGGGCCGGCGGCAGGCGCCGGCAATCAATAATGCGTCCATGTAGCTGACGTGGTTGCAGACAACCACGCATGCACCTTCTTCTGGAATATTGCCTAAATCCTTGTGGGTAACGCGATACATGGTGTGGGTAATCATCCAGATCAAGAAGCGCATCGTAAATTCTGGAATCACCGTATAAATATACCCTGCAACTACAACGTTCATGAGCGCAAGGATTAGGAAAAACTGCAAGATAGACAGTTTCGCAACACCGAGTAGTAGTACGCCTGCAATCGCAGAAACCACCATGAAAACCGCATTAAAAATATTGAGCGATGCAATAATGCGGGAGCGACTCTCTGGCGCAGAGCGTGCCTGCACCATTGCATAGAGTGGAACGATATAGAAGCCACCGAAAATCCCGATTCCGATAAAATCCAGCATAACGCGATAGCCGCCTGGCTGTGCTAAAAAGCCGCCAACACTAATCACCTCGTGCGCAGGAAAATTGCTGTGTGAATATAAATCAATTCCAAATAATGTGAGCCCGATGGAGCCAAAAGGAACGAGCCCCAACTCAATTTTGTGGTCAGAAAGTTTTTCGCAGAGCAGCGAACCTGCTGCAATCCCAATGGAAAAAACGGCAAGCAGTAGAGTGACAACGGTTTGGTCACCCTGCAATACCTCTTTCACAAAAGCAGGGAGTTGCGTCAGGTAGGCTGCGCCGAGAAACCAGAACCAGGATATTCCCAGAATCGACAAAAATACGGCGCGGTTCTGGCGTGAAAAGCGCATCGTGGCAAGAGTTTCTTTCCACGGGTTGAAATTAAGCTGAATTGTGCGGTCAGCAGCCGGTGCTAACGGTATGCGTCGGCTATTCCAGTAGCCAAGCATTGCAATGCCAATGACGGCGCATGAAATATAAAAAGCACTGTCGTTCAGCTTGCTTAGGAGGCCGGCGAGCAAAGTACCAAGAAGGATTGCTACAAAGGTGCCGGATTCCACTAAGGCGTTACCGCCAACCAGCTCCTCTTTTTTAAGGTGCTGGGGGATGATGGAGTATTTGACGGGGCCAAAAAATGCGGAGTGTGTTCCCATCAGGAACAGGGTAAGCAATAACAGCGGGAGCGACGCGAGATAAAACCCCGCTACGGCAAGCCCCATGATTGCAATCTCCGCGAGCTTGATCGTGCGAATCACCACGCCTTTTTCAAGCTTGTCCGCGACCTGCCCCGCAAGTGCAGAAAACAAAAAAAACGGCAATATAAACAGCCCTGCAGCCACGTTGTTGATCACGTGGATATCCACCTGCGTTGAGATTACGCCGAAGGTTGCCCATAGTAACAAGGCGTTTTTAAAAACGTTGTCATTGAAGGCGCCGCAGAACTGGGTCCAGAAGAACGGTGCAAACCGGCGTTCTCCTAACAGCCTGAATTGAGAGGGTTGTTTACCGGTTGTGTCCGACATTGAGCGCTCTTAGACTTTTCGGGGGAGGGATGAAACACTTTAAACCAGAATCTCCCTCTAGGCAAAATGCGTTATAATCGTCGGGCCGGGCTGTTTGTCGTCTGCCCACAGCAGGAACCTTATCTTGATGTTGCCCCAGCTCCCCACCCAATATCGCGGCCTCGCCTATATGCTGGCCGGCACCTTTTTCTTCTCTGCGAAAGCAGTATTGGTCAAACTCGCTTACCAATATCCGATTGATGCGGTCACTCTTTTGACTTTGCGTATGGGGATGGCGCTTCCTTTCTATCTTATTATCGGCATTTTCGTTTTTCGAACCAAACTCCCAACACCTTTGCGCTGGGCGGATCACTTCAATGTGATTGCGTTTGGTTTTGCGGGGTATTACCTTGCCAGCCTTTTTGATTTGATGGGTTTGCAGTATATAAGCGCCGGTTTAGAGCGCTTGATTCTCTACTTGTACCCCACCATCGTCCTATTGCTCTCTATGGTGCTATTCAAGCGAAAAATTGGCAGGGTGGAGTGGACTGCGCTCCTTGTCGCCTATATCGGTGTTTTGATTGTTTACGCGAAGGATGCAGCGATTCTTGGTGCGCAAGGCCCGCTCGGTGTTGTTCTTATTTTCTTGTGCGCAGTCACTTTTGCAATTTATGTGGTTGGCAGCGGCTATATGATCCCGCGCATGGGGGCGATGCGATTTACGGTATATGCCATGTCGGTCGCATGTGTTGCGATTATTATTCACTTTTTTCTGACAAGGCCGCTTGCGTCTCTCAATGTGCAGGTGGAATTGCTGGTGATTAGCGCCATTATTGCAGTATTTTGTACGGTCTTGCCCACTTTTTTGATGGCTTGGGGGATTAAGCTGTTGGGTGCACCGCGTGCTGCATTAGTTGGTACCGTTGGTCCGATGCTCACAATTTTGCTGGCGTATTTTATTCTTGGGGAAGAATTTACGTGGGTTCATGCGGTTGGAATGTTGATGGTTGTGATTGCGGTGAGTTTTATTGGTCGGCAGAAGCCGGCTTGATCTCGGAAAGAGCGAAGCTCGCCCAGTGGCTCGAAGCACCGGCGTCGCGTAAGCACGCTTACTCTGTTTTCGCCAGTTCTGGGTAAATCCAGCGATCCAGTATTACCAGCAGATGTGGCATCATCAGAAAATCATATGCCAGTGCAATCAGGATGTTGGCAGCCATCAAGATGGCCATGGTCTTGTTGGGGCCGAAAATTGAGAAAATCAAAATACCCATTCCGCAGGACAGCACGACGGTGGTCAGCACCAGTGCGGAACCAGTTTCTTCCAATACCATCTCCAGACTTTCCAGTGGCGAAAGCCCTGCGCGCCGGTTGCGCACGTGGCGGCTCAGGATGTGTACCGTGTCATCGACCACGATACCGAGGCCGATACTGAATGTGCCCGCCGCTGCGATGTCGATGGTGTGCATCGTAGCGCCCCAGATGCCGAAAACCACCGTACCGGGAAAGGTGTTGGGGATCATCGCCACAAGCCCGAGCCGGAAACTGCCAAGAAAAATACCCAGCAGAATCGAAATCACCAGACCCGAAGTCAATCCGCTCAGGAACATGCTCAGCGTCACTTCATAGCCCAGCACGGCAAACAGTATGGAATGTCCAGTAACGCTGACCTTTAGTTGTGGCGCATTGTGGGAAAACCATTCCTGAATGGATTTCTCCAGTACGATCAGTTCGTGACTGCGTAGCTTGGGTACACCCACCATCAGCGTGGCGGCGGAGAGTTCGGCGTTGAGGCCGATTGCTTGTGGAGTGGCCTTGGGGCCTGACATTTCATACAGATTCCACAGGTCGGCAAGTTCATGGCTGTGCTGCGGTACGGAGGCCCATTTGGGGTTGTTTTCGTGAAGCCGTAGTTTTAGCAGCTGTAGTTGATCCAGATATCCGCTCTGGTATGACACTTCCGGACGCGTGTCCAGCCATGACTGGAAGTGGGTCAAGATGGCGACAAAGGCGGGATCTAAAATGCCATCGGTTTTACCGCTGTCGATCTGGATTGTCACCGGATAATGCATGTCGAAATGCTGTTCTGATATGTTGATTGCTTGCTGAATAGGGGAGTCAGCTTCGAAATAGTCCAGCGGATCATTGTGAAAATCACTCAGCAGCATGCCGCACGATAGAAGAAAACTCACACCATAAAAAGCCCAAGCGCGGGGGCCGCGCATGGTGCGGGCCACTTTCCATATTCGATTGACCAGACGCTGGAATATGTCAGGATCGCGCGCACTGTTGGGCGGCGCAATACACACCGCCAGTACGGGGGTGATTGCAATGGCGGTGGCGAATGAGCAGATCACGCCGATGGTCGCAATGTACCCGAAGGTGGTGAAAACCGGCGAATTGCCGACGCTCAGACTGATAAAGCCGATGGCGATGGTGATGCTGGTGAGGAACAGTGCAATTACATTGCCGTGCATGGAGGCCAGCATGGTGTCTACGTTACTGTTATTCACCAGTGGGTGGCGGGAATAACTCATCAATAAATGAATGATGTCTGCGAGTGAGACAATAAAGACGATGGCAAACGCCATGCCGGATGTCTGGTTGATCGTGAATTCCAGTGTGCCTGCAATGCCTGCAGTGATCCAGAGCGCAACTAAAATCGACAGGATGCCGGAAAAAACCAGCCATGCAGAGCGCAGAAAAAAATACAGAAGCAGTAAGCCACTCAAAACGACCACCGGCATTAGATAAAGACCGTCATGCAGCAGGGCTTGATTGAGTGCGTGCCTGATTTCCACGGAGCCTAGCAGATGAGTGGCTTCCAGTGAGTGTGTCGATTTTAGTTCTGCCAATAGGGACTGGATCGCGTCGTAGTTACTGTCGATCGCGTCGGTGTTGGTGAAATATACATAAATGGCGGTTATGCGCTGGTCGTTCGATAATGCGGCATGGTTGTGGGTGGCAGCGTCTGCCAGTTGTCCGAGCAGCGCATTGCTTGCGTGGGCGGTTTTGCTCAATTGCTGATATGCCGACAAAATGTCTGAGCCATTTTCGCTGACGGCGTTACTCAGTAGGGAGTTCACCCGCAAAACACCTGGAATTTTTTCGATCTTGCTCACACTGTCCATCAAAATGTGTGTGCCGCTATCGCTCAGAAAAGATTCGTCCTTTCTTTGTAGCAGGATTAATAGTGTGTCCTGCGTGCCCATGTCTGCTTCCACTTTTCTAAATGCGATCAGCCGTGGGTCTTCTTGTGAGAAATACGCTGTGATGTCGCTAACGTAGCGAATGTTAAAAATTTTCGGCGTGAGGACAATGGCGATCGCCAGCAGTAGCAGTGACAGTGCGCAAAGAAATTTGAATTTTGTATTCATGGTTTTATTTGCTTATGTGAAGGCGATGTAATATGTCGTTGGTAGTTCCAGCCGGAAACGATATTGTTATTAAATTGATCGTAATATTTACGCGAGTCTAATCATCCTTTGTAGAGGTGTGCAATGTTATTTGGAAAAAATAAATCGCTGGTGTGTTTTGCTCCGAATGATCGTGCAGTGGCGCGATTGTTCTGTTTTCCCTGCGCAGGGGCGGGTGCATCCATGTATTGGCGATGGGCGAGGTTGATGCCGGGTGTAGAAGTGTGGGCGGTCAATTATCCTGGGCGTGAAATGTTGCATGGGCAGACGTTTGCTTCCAGTGTGGAAGTATTGTTGGAGCCGGTGTTGATGCAGCGCGAACTGTTTTCTGAAAAGCCGTTTGTTGTCTATGGGCACAGCTTTGGCGCGGTGGCCGCATTTTCCTGTGCGCTGCAGTTGCAGGAGGCGGGTATTCGCGCGCAAGCAGTGGTGAGCAGTGCCCGTCGTGCACCGCATCTTCCTGCTGCGCATGCTATTTCCGGATTGCCGGATGATCGCTTGTTGGTAGAGCTTGATCGGTTTGGCGGGTTGCCGGCTGCCATTCGGCAAGATCCTGAAATGCTGGCGTTGTATCTTCCTGTTATTCGTGCGGATCTATCTCTTAACGAAATCATCCGGATACCTGATTCGAGTCGGATTGATTCGCCGCTATATGTTTTCGCTGGGACTGATGATTGTTCGGTGAGTTCCACCGAATTGGCGGCGTGGGAAAGCAGAACTCGTTCAAGTTTTGAGTTTATCGTGATGGCGGGCGGACACTTTTTTATTCATGAGCCCGTTGAAGCTTTTATCGCATATTTGCGAAACATCGTCGCTATCAGTCTACAGGAACCCGACGAGGATGTGATGGCGTTCTAAAAAAAATTCCCATTTGCCTGCGAACAGAAATGGAGTTGTTCAATTCTTACAAGAATTCGAGTTAATCGGATTGATATACTCAAAACGGTCAAATATTGTGCTGATTACAAGAATATAAAAGTACGCATAACAATACAAATGTTGATAGAGCCGCGGGGCTCGCTTGAATTGTTGAACCTGATTTTTGCCCGTGAGCATCTGTATTGCGCGCGCCATTTATGCTGAATCAGCATGCCTGAGTCTTGAAATAGAGAATTAGACACTGGGTGGAGGTTTGTATGGACGGGTTTCCGCAATTCAAAAATCTGGTTGAAATGACAATGGCGCGTGCAGCCAGTCATGGTGAAAATGAACTAACGACGTTCCTGAGTGACACTGGGTCACTGGAAGGAACATTGACGTTTGCCGGTTTGGATCGGGCGGCTCGCAATATCGCAGCCCATCTGACGGAAGAAGGGCTTGCTAGAAAAAATCTGATGCTGCTGTACACGCCGGGGCTGGATTATATTAAAGCCTTTTTTGGCTGTCTGTATGCGGGCTCTGTTCCCGTACCGGCTTATCCGCCCATGGGGGCGCGCGATATTGATCGACTTAAACGTATTGTGGTGGATTGCGATGCCGCTGCGATTCTATCCTCTAGCACGCTTAGGCCGATGATTAATGCCTGGATTTCGAATCCGTCGAATGGTTTGAATATTTCCTGCGTGCCGACAGATCTGTCAGCGGCGGTGGAAGCGCCTGGGTTTGCGTCGGCAGATGTGGCAAGTGACAGCTTGGCCTTTTTGCAATATACGTCAGGTTCTACCGGACATCCTAAGGGTGTCATGGTGAGCCACCGCAATTTGTTGGAAAATTTCAGGCAGATTGTTTGGACATTTTCGCAGGGCAGCAATGATTTTGATGCCATTTCGAAAGGCTATAAAACTGTTATTTGGTTGCCCCCATTTCATGACATGGGGCTGATCGGTGGCGTGCTGACGCCGGTGTATGCCGGTGCGCAAGTGACACTCATGTCGCCACTCACATTTCTGAAAAATCCGTTTTTGTGGCTCAAGGCTATTTCAGACGCAGGCGCCATGGTATCGGGCGGCCCTAATTTTTCCTATCAGTATTGTGTCAGCAAGATAACGGATGAGCAGGTTGCACAGTTGGATCTTTCCTCTTGGGGGGTGGCGTTCAATGGTGCCGAGCCGATCCAAGTGGATGCGCTCCATTCTTTTGCGAAAAAATTCGCTGCGGCTGGATTCGATGCCCGTGCATTTTTGCCCTGCTATGGCCTCGCGGAAGCGACGCTGTTTGTGGCGGGTTCGCCTGCGTTTCGTGGTGCATTGGTGCGTGATGCATCGCTTGTGCATCTGGTGGGCGGTGAATTTGTGCCATTGGAATCAGGGGCGTCTAGCGAGGTTTCTCCATTGGTCAGTTCTGGTGTCGTGGCGACAGGGGCGGATGTGCGGATCGTTGATTCCAATACGCATGTGGAATGCGTAGATGGGAAAGTGGGCGAAATCTGGGTGAACAGTCCATCGGTTGCGCAGGGTTACTGGAATAAGCCGAGTTTTTCCGACAGTGTGTTCCGTGCGCATATTCAGGGGCAGGAAGACAAGGCATGGATGCGAACCGGCGACCTAGGCTTTTTGTGGGAAGGTGAACTGTTTGTAACGGGCCGCCTCAAGGAAATGATCATTGTCGCGGGCCGCAATCATTATCCGCAGGATATCGAACAAACCCTGCAAGCGTGTAATTCGGCTTTCCGTAGGGGATGCGGTGCAGCGTTTGCGGTATCGGATCATGGTAAGGAAGCGCTTGTGGTGATGCAGGAGTTGAGTAGTACGCAATTTCAGCCTGCGGAATATCAACAGCTGGCGTTGCAGGCAGCGAAGGCGATCGCTTTCCGTCATGGCATCTCACCAAAGGCGCTAGTGTTTATTGTCAAAGGGAGCCTGGCAAAAACATCAAGTGGAAAAATTCAGCGGACCGCAGCTAAGAAAGTTTACGAAAGCGGTAATCTCACATCGCTCTATTACTGGGAAAATGCACCACAAAATATCGCCAAGGGCAATGAAAATACTGCACCTTCGCGATTACGGCAATTTACCGACTGGCAGAGTGAGCTTTATCTCCAGATGCAAACTTGGGTTAGCAATAAACTCAATATCGAAACCCACCATGTTGATCTGAATGTGACATTTTCTGAGCTGGGCGTGGATTCCATTGAGGCCATCGAATTGGTTGACTCGTTACAAAATGCGGTTCAGCGCACCATTCCGGCCATAGAACTTTTGCGTTATCCAACCGTGAAGGCATTGATCGAGCATTTTGCTAAGGAACTGTCAGAGCGAGATGCCAATCGCAATGACGGCTACGGAACAGAAAATGTCAGTGATGTTGACGGGGAAGGAGTTCTCAATAAAAGCATAGCCTGATCCTAAGTGTACTTTCAGCGCCTATCCATTCAATAGTGAGCATACAAGACGTTTGGAGTTCTCATGTCAAATAATAATAACGATACCGCGTTACTGTTGAAGCAGGCGCTGAAAGAACTGAAAAAATCCAAAGAATCGATCAAGCGATTGGAAAAGGAGAAAATCGAACCGATTGCCGTTATTGGTATGGGTTGTCGATTTCCGGGAGGTGTCAGCAATCCGGATGAGTTGTGGAAATTGCTGGAAAATGGCGCTGATGCGATTACCGATATGGTGGATCAGCGCTGGAGTTCGGATCAGGTGTACGATCCAAATCCGGAAGCAGTGGGTAAGTTGTACACCAAGGCAAACGGCCTCGTGGAGGATGTGGATCTGTTTGATGCAGAGTTCTTTGGAATCGCGCCGGTTGAAGCGCGATTGATGGAACCGCAGCAACGATTTCTGCTGGAAACCACTTGGGATGCACTGGAACATGCGGCGATTGCGCCGGATTCACTGATGGGGTCGAAGACAGGGGTCTATATCGGCATCTGCCACATGGGCTACTCGCACATGCAGGCGAAATATTGTGGCCCGGAAGATGTTTCACCGTACGATGGCACGGGCAATGCCCACTCGATTGCGTCTGGGCGGATTAGTTATTTGCTGGGGCTGCAGGGGCCGAGTATTTCAGTGGATACGGCCTGCTCGTCGTCGCTTGTAGCCATTCACCTAGCCGTGCAAAGTTTGCGGAAAGGTGAATCGGATTTGGCGCTGGCGGGTGGTGTGAATCTGGTGCTTGAGCCTACTACATCCATGATTTTTGCGCGTGCTGGCATGCTGTCGCCGGATGGTCGCTGCAAGACGTTTGATGCAAGCGCCAATGGCTATGTGCGCGGCGAAGGTTGCGGTGTGGTGGTGTTGAAACGCCTGAGTGATGCGGTGCGTGATGGCGATAACGTGCTTGCTGTGGTGCGGGGTTCTGCGGTGAATCAGGATGGTAAGAGCCAGGGGATCACTGCGCCCAATGAGCTGGCGCAGGAGAAAGTATTGCGCGCTGCGTTGGAGGATGCGCGCTTGCAGCCGCAGGATGTAACCTATGTGGAAGCGCATGGTACGGGAACGCCGCTGGGTGATCCGATTGAATTGGCGGCGTTGAACACGGTTTACGGCAAGCTGAAGGATGGAAAACCCCGCGAAGGCAAGCTGATGGTGGGTTCTATCAAGACCAATATGGGGCATTTGGAAGCGGCCGCCGGAGTGGCCGGTTTCATCAAGCTGGTGCTGGCGGTGAAAAATCAGGTGATTCCAAAACATCTGCATTTCCAAAAGCCGAATCCCTATATTGATTGGTCAACCATTGCCATTGATGTGCCTGCGGAACAGCAGCGCTGGACTGCGCCGCACCGTGTAGGTGGGCTGAGTTCGTTCGGCTTTAGCGGCACCAACTGCCACATTCTGGTAGAGCAGGCTCCCAATGTTTTGGAAGCGGGTGTTCTGGAAGCGGGTGTCCAGGATGATAGGCAGGCGGTTAAACCTTTTGCGCCAAAATTGCTGACCATTTCTGCCAAAACAAAAGAAGCGTTGCAGGCATATCTGGATGTTTATTCCAGGGCGTTGCAAATGCCTGCCTTGCAGAGCGGCCGTTGGGAGGATTTGTGTTTTACGGCGGCGACGGGCCGCCATCATTTTCGCAATCGCGCCAGCATTCTGGCATCGTCAGCGACTGACGCTGCGGAAAAAATTCAGGCATTGCTGGGGCAGGGTGCTGCTGATGGCGTGACGGTTTCTGATGTGGGTACTGCAACGCCAAAAGTGGCGTTTATGTTCACGGGTCAGGGAGCGCAGTTTGCCGGAATGGGGCAGGCACTCTACGCACAATTCCCAGTATTTCATGATGCGATGGATCACATTGCGCAATTGATGGCGCAGTATCTTGAGCTTCCGTTGCTGTCCATTCTGTGGGGTGATAACGCCCATTTGCTGGATGAAACCCAGTATACCCAGCCAGCCATTTTTGCGCTGCAATATGCGTTGACCCAGTTGTGGACATCTCTAGGTGTTCAAGCATCTTGCGTCACAGGTCACAGTATTGGCGAGTATGCGGCGGCTGTGTATGCCGGCGTGATGTCGGTGGAGGATGCGGTGCGCCTGATCTGCGCGCGCGGCCGATTAATGACGTCGTTATGCGAAAAGGGTTCCATGGCTGCTGTCTTTGCCAGCGCAGCGGAAACCCGCAACGTAATTGACTCGATTGATAGCGTGATTGATGTTGCGGCGGTAAATGGCCCGCGCAACTGTGTAATTTCGGGGGAAAGAAACACGGTTGTGCAGGCGATCGCGCTGCTGGCCGATCACAAGATTAAATCAAAAACCTTGCAGGTTTCTCATGCGTTCCACTCACCGATGATGCAGCCGATGCTGGATGCGTTCAAGCGTGAAGTAGAATTCATCGTTTTGAAAGCGCCACGCATTCGTTTCGTTTCAAGCAAGACTGGAAAAACAGCCACGCAGGATGTGAAGCGGGTGGAATACTGGGTGGAACATGTGCGCGATGCCGTGTTGTTCTTGGATGCAGCGCGGGAAATGGGCGCACAGAAAATCAATGCCTGCCTAGAAATAGGCCCTGGCGCTAATCTAGTCAAACTGGCTCCCCAGTGCATCGAGACCGCTGCGCCGGTGAGTTTTTTGCACAGCGTGGATCGTGAAGTCAATGAAGCTGAGCACCTGACATCGGTGATTGCCGGGCTGCACAATGTGGGCGTTGCGATTCAGTGGCAGAATCTGTTTTTTGGCGAAAAATATGTACGCCTGAATTTGCCAACGTACCCTTTCCAGAAACAAAGTTACTGGGTGGATGAAATCCGTCTGGGCAATTACAGCAAGCAGTCAGGCATGTCTTTCGCGCGCATGTTGTATGAAGCGGCGTGGAAGGAATTGCCGCTGACAACGGATGAGCAACATCGGGAAGGCAAACTATTCAGCTTTGAAGATCTGGTTGTCATCGGTAGCAAACCGGATTGGATGGATGCATTACAGGCACAATTCAGCCACATTCTGTTGCTGGATGGGATGAGTGACGCCGACGCAATCAAGTCTGCCGTGTTGCCATTGCAGGAAAAAGCCAGAGCGAATGGCAAGGTGTTGCCAGTGCTGCTGACAGCGCCGGTGATGCCGAGCGATTTGAGTGTTCTGCCGAGTGTGATCAATGCGGCTGTCGAGCCAGTGCTTGAAGCGGTTCGTGCGTTGGTAGTGGGCGGCGATTCTACCAATCCCGTGCGGTTGTGGGTGGTGAGTGAGGGTGCCTACGGCACTGCTTATGGTATAGCGAATATCAACTTGTCGGCTTGGCCATTGCTGGGCTTTGCGAAGGGCCTAGCACTGGAAACGGGGGAGCTGTGGGGCGGTATTCTGGATGTGAGTGGAACTGCAGGCGAACAGGCCGCTGCCATCCTTGCAGAGCTGGCTGGGCAGGCGATTGAAGATGTCGTGAAATACGAAGGCAATGTGCGATCGGTGCAACGACTGCAAGCAGATCGTCCGGCGCAGGCGACGTTGCCCAGTCTGGATGGAAAGGCATCCTATCTGGTGACTGGTGGTTTGGGTGGGCTTGGCCTGTATGTAGCGCAAGCGCTGGCATTATCGGGTGCGAAGAATCTGGTGCTAATGAGCCGGCGTGGCGACTTGCAGTCCCTGCAGGGCGAACCGCGCGACAGAGTTGAAGCGTTACAAAAAAATGGCGTGAATATTCGCGTGGTCAATGTGGATGTTGCAGATGCCAGCGCGGTTTCGAACCTGATACAACGTCTGGCGAATGGCGAGTGCCCGCTGAAAGGCATCGTGCATTGTGCCGGTGTGAATGACATTGTGCTGGCGCAGGACATGCAGCGGGATCAGTGGCGCAATGTCACTCGGTCGAAAGTGCAGGGCGGTTGGAATCTGCATCAGGCTTCGCTGTCATTGCCGCTGGATTTTTTTGTGATGTTCTCGTCCATTGCGTCCGTGTGGGGTTCTGGTGGCATGGCGCATTACGCGGCAGCCAATCATTTTCTGGATGGGTTGGTGGATTATCGGTTGGCGTTGGGATTGCCTGCGGCTGCCTTCAACTGGGGGCCATGGGGCGGTGCTGGCATGGCGACAGGCGACGCAGCAGAAGAAGCGGCGCGCCGTGGCCTGCGCCCCTTTGATCCACAATCGGGCATTGAATTGCTGAGTAAATCCTGGACATGCGGCAAAGCGCATCAAATTATGGCCGATGTGCGCTGGGATCGTTTCCGTGAAATCATGGAGATGCGCCGTGCACATCCATTTTTCGGTGCGCTGGGTCGTACCTTGTCTGCGACTACAGGTGTAACGGGCGAGAAATCCGCGTTCTTCAAATCTCTGTATCCGTTGGTTCCCACAGAACGCGCAGAAAAAATTGTCGGTTATCTGCAAGGTTTGCTCGGTCGCGTGGTAGGCAAGGCCGAAGGTGAAACGGTTGATTCTGAAATGCCGCTGATGGATCTTGGTATTGATTCCATCATGGCGCTGGAGATCAAAAAGCAGCTGGAAGCCGATACCGGACAAGCCATGCGCGCTACGTTGATTTTCGATTATCCGACCATCAATAAAATTGCCGAGCATTTCAGTGTTGCGCTGTACGGTGAAGAGGATTCGGTTGTAGAGGCAACGGGTGGTAACGCATTTTACGGTGAGCCCATTGCAATTGTCGGTATCGGCTGCAAGATGCCGATGGCCCCCAATGGCCCTGGTGATTTCTGGAAACTGTTGGCGAACGGTGAGTGTGGTATCAATGATGCGCCAAGCCAGCGCTGGGATCTGGATCGGTATATCGACAAGAATGAGGCTGCGCCGGGCAAAACCTACACCCTGTCGGCGGGCTTGGTGGATGATATTGAATCCTTCGACGGCAAACTGTTTGGCATTGCGCCGCGCGAACTGGAAAGCATGGAGCCACAGCAAAGACTGGTGCTGGAGCATGCGTGGACAGCGCTGGAAAACGCGGGATATTCACCAGCGGCCATGAATGGTACGCGCACCGGTGTATTTGTGGGCGTGGGCGCCAATGAATACATCCGCGCTTGTGCCACAGGTGCGCGTGAAGAAGACATTATGTTCATTCCAACCGGCAATGCACTCAATGTCATTGCCGGACGAGTTGCGTTCAATCTCGGTTTGCAAGGCCCTTGCATGACCGTGGATACCGCCTGTTCTTCATCGGCGGTTGCTACACATCTTGCGTGTCAGAGTTTGCGTAACGGTGAGTGTGAGGTTGCATTGGCCGGCGGTGTGAATACGATGGTCATGCCGGAAACCTTTGTGGCGCTATCGAAAGCCCACATGCTGTCGAAGGAAGGCCGTTGCAAAACCTTCGATGAAAGCGCCGATGGTTATGTGCGTGGTGAAGGCGTGGGCATACTGGTTTTGAAGCGTCTGGCAGATGCGGAGCGCGATGGTGATAACATTGTCGCACTGATCAGAGGCTCTGCCGTGAATCAGGATGGCCGCAGCAGCAGTCTGACTGCGCCCAATGGCCCGCAGCAGCAGGCCGTCATTCGTGCTGCGCTGGCGAATGCAGGACTGAAAGCAGAAGATATTGACTGGGTTGAAACACACGGCACAGCGACTCCGCTGGGCGATCCAATCGAGGTGCAATCGCTGGAGGCGGTGTACTGTGGCCATCGCAGTGCAGAAAACCCTCTAATCATCAGCTCGGTGAAAACCAATATAGGCCACCTGGAATCTGCTGCCGGCGTTTCCAGTATCATGAAGGCTGCCTTGTCTCTGCAGCATGGCGTTATTCCACAGCATCTTCATTTCAAAAAATTTAATCCTCATATTGCAGTGGATGCCGCAAAGTTTTTGATTCCCACCGAAAAAATGGAGTGGAAGGGCGGGGACAAAAAGCGTCGCGTGGGTATCAGTTCTTTTGGTTTTAGCGGCACCAATGTGCATATGGTTCTGGAGGAAGCGCCGGTAAGGCGGGAAGTTATCAATGCCACCGAACGTGCTAGCCATATACTGACACTGTCGGCAAAATCCGAAGCGTCATTGGCAGCCATGGCCAGGCGTTATGCTGATTTCCTGAAGGATGATCTTTTGAATGGAAAGCCTGCCGCCATCGCGGATGTGGCTTTTACGGCCAACACGGCGCGGGCTCAATTCGAATATCGCGCTGCCGTAGTGGCGAATGATGCCGCAACGGCTGCTGATAAATTCAGGCAGCTGAGTGAAGGGCTGACGCCTGCCGGCGTATTCAAAAGCGAAGGCAAGCCGGTTAACGGCGTTGCATGGTTGTTCACGGGGCAGGGTTCCCAGTATGCGGGCATGGCAAAAGAACTCTATGAATCCAGCCCAGACTTCAAACAAAAACTGGATGCCTGTGAAAAACTGTTTGAGGCAGAAACAGCAGAATCGCTGTTGGCCATCCTGTGGGGCGATCAATCGTCACTGATCGACAACACTCGCTACACCCAGCCGGCGATTTTTGCACTGGAATATGCGCTGGCATCCCAATGGCAGAATTTGGGGTTGAAACCGGCGGCCATGGTGGGCCATAGCGTGGGTGAATATGCTGCGGCTGTTGTCGCCGGCATCATGAGCCTTGAAGATGCCATGAAGCTGATTGTTGCCCGTGGCAGGTTGATGGTGGAACTGTGTGAACGGGGTGATATGGCCGCCGTGCTGGCACCACTCGCGCAGGTGGAAGAAATCATTACCGGAATCGACGGTGTACAGATCGCCGCCTGCAATGCACCCGGTAATCATGTGGTTTCGGGAACTGCCGAAGGGATCAAGGTTGTATTGCAGAAAGCTGCTGCAGTCGATGTGGACGCGCGATTGCTGGTGGTATCGCATGCATTTCATTCCGGCATGATGCAGCCCATGCTGGAGAGTTTCCGCAAGGTGGCAGAATCCATCACCTACAAGCCTGCCATGTACACCCTTGTGTCGTCCGTCAGTGGTTGCGTCAATCAGGGCGAAATGTCCACGGCCGCCTATTGGGTGGATCACGTCAGGCGTACCGTGCTGTTTGTGAATGCCTTGAAAGAACTGGCGACGCTGAAAATCAATCTGTGTCTGGAGATTGGCCCCGGCGCAACGTTGACCAGCCTAGCACAGCAGTCCCTAGGTCAGGATGGCTATATTTTTGTGCATAGCCTGCGCGCACGGCAGGATGCATCGCGTCAGTTCAATCTGGCGGTTGCGCAATTGTATGCGCGCGGCGTTGATATCCACTGGAAGAACTTCGATGCACCTTATGCACGGCAGCGGGTGGCGGTTCCATGTTATGCGTTTGATCGCAAGCGTTACTGGCTGGGTGATAACGATAACGGCATGATTAGTGGTAGTGGCAACATCGGTCATGATACCGGCAATGTGCTGATGATGTTGCAGTCACCCATGAGCGATGACGTTTTCTTTGAGAACGCATTCGGCGGCCGTCATCCGTTTAATCTCGACGATCATCGTCTGTATGATGTGGTGGTGGCACCCGGTGCATTTCATCTGGCCAATACACTGCTCTGTGCCCGTGATGCTTTTGGCGACAAGCCAGTAAAACTGGATGATGTCGTGTTCCCTGAGCCGTTGATTATCGAAGGCGATAAAAAACGCCGCCTGCATTATGGCTTCAAAAAAATAACGACAAAGGATGGCGCAGAAAATTACGAAGTAAAAGGATTCAGCCGGCCTGATGAAAAAGGTGCTGAGCGTGACTGGACATTGCACTGCAGCATGAACGTTACGCCCTGCAGTGGCCCGGATACGCAGCAGGTGTTGACCGCGCAGGATATTGAACAGATTCAGGCGCGCGCCAGCCACCATTTTAGCGGCCAGATGTTTTATGACGAAATGTGGAAGGTGGGTTATCAGCTCGGATCGCAGTTCCGCTGGATTGCAGAATTTTGGCGACGTCCAGGTGAGGCGCTGACTCGGTTGCGCTTGCCGGAATCGGCGCTGGAGCAGGGCAAGTATCTGATTCATCCGGGGTTGATGGATTCCTGCTTCCAGAGTTCGGCACTGGCGACCATGTATGAGGAATTCGATTCATCCACCGTGGATGCCATTTATATTCCTTTTGCGCTGGAAAATTTCCACTTCTTCCAAAAGCCAACCACGACGTTGTGGTGCCATGTGAAGATCAAGAATCCGCCGGAAGATCCGCGTGCGGCACCTGAAAGTTTTTCGCATACCATCCAAGTCTACGACGATCAGGGCAATATTCTGATTGACGTGGAAACCCTGCACAGCAAGCGTGCGCCGAAAGAGGCTCTGCTGCGCGCATTGCGTAAGGACGCACAGGATAGCCATTACGAAATCCACTGGAAAAGTGGCAACATTCCGGCAGATCAGGAATTGAGGGCGTTGCCGGATACGCTGCTGGTGATCGGCGACAATAATTCATTGGCAGCTACGTTGTGTGCAGAACTGCAATCACGGCGCGTCAATGCGGTACAGGTTGTGTGCAAGGCTGGCTGCAGTTATACCCATAAAAGTAGTTATACGCATGAAAATGGCAAAGCCACGCTGAATCCAGAGGATGGCGGCCAGTGGATGGCGCTGATTCAAAGTCTGGGTGGCATCGCCAAGCTGGGTGGGCTTGTGTATGTGGCGCCCGAGGCTGAGCTGCATAGAGAAGCCGAGATCATGGATCTGGAGCTTCAACTGTTTACGCCGATCCTGAACATGCTGAAAGCATTGCAGCTGTTGTCAGGATCAACATCGCCACGTTTGTGGTGCGTTACGCGAAATGCAGTGACCGCCCAGCGCAGCGATACGGGCTTGAACCCAGTGCACACTGCACTGACAGGATTCGGCAAAGTGCTGGATATGGAGCACCCGGAATATGCCGCGGTTCTGATTGATGTGGATGGGGAAAGCGACGAGCGCACTGCCCGCGCCATCATCACCGAGCTGCAGTTGCCCGCGAAGGAAAAGCAGGTGGCATTGCGCCGCGGGAGCCGTTGGGTCGCACGTTTGGCGCGTACGGGTATTGCCGCGCAAGGAATGCCGATTCCTCCGGCACCCTATCGCCTGATCATCGAAAAGAAAGGCACGTTTGAAGATTTGAAATTCGTGCCATTCAAGCCTCGTGAACTGGGCTCCACCCAGGTGACGGTGAAAGTGCTGAGCGCGGGCCTGAATTTCCGCGATGTCATGGGCGTACTCAATGTGTACCCCGGCGAAGCAGGGCCATTAGGCGGCGAGTGCATCGGTGAAATCATCGAACTGGGCAAGGAAGTCACCCGTTACAAAATGGGCGACGTGGTCATGATTCCGCTCACCGAATCTTGCATGAGCACCCAGACCTTTGCCGAAGAAGCCTTGATTTGCCGTGTGCCGCGTAATCTCTCATTGAATGAAGCGTCAACCTTGCCTGTGGTGTACTGCACCGCGCTGCATGGTTTGAAAAATCTGGCACAGCTGAAAAAAGGCGAGCGTGTATTGATACATGCGGGCGCGGGTGGTGTGGGAATGGCGGCGATTCATATTGCCAAGCATATCGGCGCAGAAGTGTTTGCTACCGCGAGCGAGAAAAAACGTGATTACCTACGCAAGCTGGGCGTTGAGCACGTATTTGATTCGCGCTCACTGGATTTCGCGCAGGATATTCGCCGCGTAACCGGTGGTGCAGGGGTGGATGTTGTACTGAACTCGCTGGCAGGCGACTTCATCACCACCAGTATGGCGCTGCTGAATCCGGGCGGGCGTTTTATCGAAATCGGCAAGGCGGATCTCTGGACTCAAGATCGGGTAAAAGCGTTCCGTGATGATATTGCGTATGAAGCCTTCGATCTGGTGATTGTCACCCTGCAAAATCCGCTTGCACTGAAATCGCTGATGGACGAAGTGGTTGAGAACGTGGAAGCCGGCCATTATCAGCCGCTGCCCTATACCGTTTTCAAGCACAAGGAAGCGATGGAAGCGTTCCGCTACATGGCGCAGGGCAAGCATATCGGCAAGATTCTGATCAATCCAGATGACGCCGCCATCACGGTCAAACGCGATCGTTCCTATCTGATCACGGGGGCCAGCGGTGGGCTCGGCATGCTGTTCTCAAAATGGATGGCAGAGCAGGGCGCAGGTGAAATCATTCTGGCAGCACGGCGTGATGTGCGTGAGCTGGATGCGCCGGGCGTCGCAGCGATTGAAGCATTGGGCGCGAAGGTGACTACCCTGAAGGCGGACACGGCGGATCGTGAATCGGTGCGCGCAATGATTGAGAGCGTGCAGAAAAATTGTTTGCCGTTGGCGGGCATCCTTCATGCTGCAGGTGTGCTGGCCGATGCGTTTGTGGTCAATCAGGATGTTGCCAGCTTCAGAAAAGTCATGGGGCCAAAGCTGGCGGGCGCATGGTATCTGCATGAGGAAACGCAACACCTGCCGCTGGAAATGTTTGTCATGTTTTCATCCCTGTCATCCATGTTGGGTGCGCCTGGGCAGGCAAACTATGCGGCATCGAATGCGTTTCTGGATGGCCTTGCCGCTTACCGTCGCGCCAAAGGATTGCCTGCCATTGCCGTGAACTGGGGCCCTTGGGCCGAAGTGGGCATGGCCGCCAACAGCCAGGTGGAAGCCAACGCCGAAGCCAGCGGTGTGCACTTGATTCCTCCGGCGGATGGCCTGTCTTGGTTCGCGCAGGTGTTGCAAACCAACCCAGTTCAGCGCGGCTTGATGCTGATCGACTGGGCAGCACTGGCAAACCTGTCTGGCAGCATTCCTGCATTTTTGTCTGAGCTTGATGTAAAAGCCAGCGTGGGCCTAGATGCGAATCTGCAAAAAATGGCAGATGAATTCCGCACATCCTTGGCCGATGCACCCATCGACGAACGCACCTCCATGTTGATCGACAAGATCTGCGAACAGATCAAGCGCGTGATGGGGTTGGATGAAAGCGACTCCATCAATCCAAATCAGCCGCTGCAGGAACTGGGGTTGGATTCGTTGATGGCGGTGGAATTGCGCAACATTCTGTGTGCGCTGATCGGCAAGCAGTTACCAGCAACGCTGATGTTCAAATACCCCACTGTGGCGAGTTTGAGCACCTTCCTGATACAGGATCTGTTCCCCGATGAAATCGCCGCAGCAGAAACGAAAACGGTTGAACCGAAACAGGAAGAAAAAATTCAGGATGAAGACAAGCAACTGGATGATCTGACTCAGGATGAACTGGCGGCCATGCTGGCGGCGGAACTGGGTGATAGCAGGGATTGACCACAGACTCAATAACAAAAATAAAGGTATTACAGTATGAGCGGTGGAAAGTCGACACAGGAACTGATGTTGAGTGCAGTGAAGGAAATCAAGGCGCTCAAACGACAACTGGCAGTGTACGAAAAATCAGCCCACGAGCCCATTGCCGTCATTGGCATGGGCTGCCGCTACCCCGGCCAGTCCGTTAACCCACAGGCGTTCTGGAAAAATCTGCGCGATGGTGTGGATTGCATTATCCAGCAAGAAAATAACGAACGCTGGAACATGGATGATCTGTACGATCCCAATCCAGAAGCACCCGGAAAAATCTATACAAAAGGGTTGGGTATTATCGAACCGCCCGATCTGTTCGATGCGGAATTCTTCGGCATATCGCCCCGCGAAGCGGAGGATATTGATCCTCAGCATCGTATCCTGTTGGAAATATGCCACGAAGCCATGGAAGATGCGGGCTACGCGCCGTCGCAATTGAATGGCAGCCGCACGGGGGTGTTCGCAGGCCTTGCATCATCGGATTATGCGCATCTGGGCAGCATGCTGGGTAGCGCAGATCAGCTCACGCCCTGGCAAGGAATTGGTAATGCCGGCAGTGCAGCGCCGGGCCGAATCTCATATTTGTACAATTTCAAAGGGCCAGCTCTTGGCATTGATACCGCGTGTTCGTCATCGCTGGTGGCGCTGCATTATGCCTGCCAAAGCCTGCGTAATCAGGAGTGCGATACCGCGCTGGCAGGTGGTGTGCATCTGGTATTGAACCCAGCCATATCCATTGTTTTCGCCAAGGCGCACATGCTGTCGCCGGATGGAAAATGCAAAACCTTTGATGCCGCTGCCGATGGTTACGTTCGGTCCGAAGGCTGTGGCGTGGTCATGCTGAAGCGTTTATCTGATGCGGAGGCGGCGGGTGATAACATTCTTGCGCTGATCAAGGGCAGCGCCATCAATCAGGATGGAAAGTCACAAGGATTCACTGCACCCAACGAAACCGCCCAAGAAGACGTGATCCGTGCTGCATTGAAGCAGGCACAACTTGAACCATCCCAAGTGAGCTACGTGGAAGCGCACGGGACGGGCACGCCACTGGGTGATCCGATCGAGCTGGGTGCGCTCAACGCGGTTTATTGCGCCGGACAAAATCGTACCCATCCTTTGCTGGTAGGTTCTGCAAAAACCAATATCGGTCACAGTGAGGCGGCCTCGGGCATGGCTGGCCTGATCAAGCTGGTTATGTCACTGCGCCATCGTTTAATCCCGCCACATCTCCACTTCAAACAGCCCAATCCCTACATTCCCTGGAGCCGCATGGCGATCCAAGTAACGGATACACTCACGGACTGGACCGCATTTAAATCGGCAGACGGCCCGTTGCGGGCAGGTGTCAGTGCCTTTGCCTTTACGGGAACCAATGCGCACGTCATCGTGGAAGAATACTCGGCAGATTCTGTGCAAGCGGATACAAACGATTGGATGCCACTATTGATTCCGATCTCGGCTAGGCAGCCACAGGCAGCTCAGCAGCGGCAGGCGATGTTGAAGGAATATATTTCTGCCAATACGGGTTTCACACTAAAACAATTGGCACGCACCTGTGCAGCCGGTCGTGATCATTTTAAATATCGCTCAATCCTGTTGCCGCAGTCGCTGGATCATTTAAAGCGGTTGCTGGAAAACTCAGGCAATACAGACCCATTGGCCGATACGCTGACCGGCATTCGACAAAAAATCCGATACAAAACTGGATATGTGTTTTCAGGTCATGGCGCCCAGTTTGCGGGAATGGGGAAGGCATTTTATTCGCATATTCCTTTGTTTCGTCAGTATTTCGATCAGGCGGCTGAGCAAATCAACCCAAAATTGGATTTTACACTTGAGGATATTTTGTGGGGCGAAAACCCCAGCTTGCTCGATCAACCTCGATACAATCAGCCCGCGCTGTTTGCTCTGGAATATGCCTTGGCCAAAACTTGGATGCAGTGGGGTATCAAACCTGATTGCGTTTCGGGGCATGGCACAGGCGAAATAACCGCCGCCTGCATTGCCGGCGTGTTCAGTCTTGCCGACGCTTGTCATTTGATATGTTCCCGCGCCCGCCTGATGCATGATTCAGCACAGGCCGATTTTCATACCGATGCCTTGGAACCGCTGCAGGAACCGTTCACGGCAGCCTTGGCGAATATCACTTTTAATGCGCCACGGATGCGCATTTATTCCAATCGTGATGGAGAGCATGCCGGCAAGAATATGGCATCGGCGGAGTACTGGGTGCAGCAGATCTGCAAGCCCGTTCAGTTTTCCGCATGTGCAAACAGGATGCTTGATTCCGAGTGCGACATCGTGCTGGAAATTGGGCCGGGCACAGAGTGGATCGACGTATTACAGACATTGCTTGCACAAAGGCAAAATTCAGGGCAGTCGCCTGTGCTGTGTGTTGCCAGCTTGCCGCGTGAAACCGCCGCTTTGGATGGACTTTCCCGCACATTGGCAAATCTCTATGTGGCCGGCCTAGATCTGAATTGGGCAGAAATCATGCCTGTTAAACAGATACCCCCGGTACAGTTGCCAACCTATCCATTCCAGCGCAAAAGCTATTGGAACAAAATTCTGCGTGCCCGTATGGAGCAGCAGCAATTACCCGTTAAGGCAAAAAACTGGCTTTACCGATTGCAATGGCAGAAATTCGATCTCGAAAAATCCGCGCAGGCAAATGTCCATGACGCCCACTGGATTCTGCTGTTTCCTACGCAGCCACAGGCAGAATCTTTTGCCCATCAGCTGCCGCAGGTAATCCAGAAAAATATGACCATTGGTTATTTTCAGATAACCGATGTTGGCGTCGCATGGCGGTTTGATAAAAATCAAGAAACGATTCCAGAGGATGGCGATGCCAGCCCGTTATTGATGAAGGTCGTTAATGCGACAGGATCGAAGAATGTGCGCATGGTTTTGTGTACGGCTGGAATTCCTGTTCAAGATGGCATTCCTGTTCAAGATGGCATTCCTGTTCAAGATGGCATTCCTGTTCAAGATGGCATTCCTGTTCAAGATGTCACCGCAAATATGCGTGGGCTGACAACCTTAATGCTGTCGTTGGCGAAAACACTGCAAAAAGTTCACGCGAAACTGTGGGTGATCACGGAATCTGCCAGCGTGGTTGCGCAACAGCCTGAGCGGGTACGCCAGGATCAGGCGCTGGTGGCAGGTTTTGTAAAAAACATGACGTTGGAACTTGCAGAGAAAATGCAAACCCTGATGGACATTGATCGCTGGAATGAAACCAGTATTCGGATCTGTGCGCAGGTAGCCATGCACGATAACGCTGCGCCATTGATCAGTGTGCGTCAGCAGCACCTGTATGTTCCGCAATTGCAGCGTGTGCAGGCCGAAAAATTGTCGCACAAAAAGATTCCGATCAGGGGCGATGGGATTTATGTCGTGGCGGGCGGTACGGGTTCGATCGGCCTTGGCGTCTGCCAGTGGCTGGTGGATAAAGGCGCTCGCCATCTTGTACTGCTGAATCGTTCTGGGACAGCGAATGCCGAAGCAAGCGAACAGATTTCCCTTTGGCAGCAGCAGGGGGTAAACGTGGCCATTTGCGCAGTGGAATTGTCGGATCGACCTGCGGTTGAAGGTTGTTTGCAGGAACTTCGGTCACAGCGTCCATTGCGTGGAATCATTCATGCGGCAGGCCAGTTCGAACTTGCGCCATTGGCAGAGATCACCACAGTCCGTTGTGAAAATCTGATGGCGAATAAAGTGCTGGGGATTCAATGGCTCGACGAATGCACTGCAGACGATGCGCTGGATTTTTTCGTCGCCTTTTCGTCCATCGCATCCGTGTGGGGTTCAGCCGGAAATTTCCATTACTGCGCGGCAAATCAGGTGGTGGATGCCATCATCCAGCGCAGGCATCAGGCGGGAAAACCTGCATTGGCCATAAATTGCGGGCCATGGGCGAATTCCGGCATGGTGAGCGACGAATCCGCAGAGCAGGCTACCCGACGCGGTCTGTTGCTGATGGACAAAAATATCGGCATACAGGCGTTTGGCCGTCTGCTGGGAAGTGAAGAATCACAGCTGGTAATGGCGGATATTCAGTGGAACCGCTTCAAGCAGATCATGAGCATGTTGCCAATGGGCAATATGTTTACTGCAGTAAATGATGCCGATGACACAGGAAACTCTGCTGTCACCGTTGAACTGAATCGTGAAGATCTTGCCTTCAAGGAACTGCTTTCTACCTGTTCACCGCAACAGCGTGTGGTGCATTTGCTGGAATATCTACGTTTGCAACTGGCTCGCGCTCTGCAGCTCGATCCGCAGGATGTAGACGAAACGCAGCCGCTGATCGACATGGGAATTGACTCTTTGCTGGCGGTGGAATTCAAACATCGCGCCATGCAGGTAACGCAGATGGAGCTTCCCGTTGTGCGTCTGCTGGGCGGTGCGAGTTTGCGCGATGTGGCGAATTGGATGGCAGGGGGGAATGCCGAGCAGGGTCAGGTTGCCCAGCAAGCGCAGGATGAAGAGCTGCACGTCGAGGGGGTATTATGACATCCATACAGCCGATCAAAATTCAGTTGCAACCCTATCTTAGCCAAGGTTTATCGCTGTGGCTGGAAAATGACGTGCTGCGCTTCAAAGCACCCAAAGACATGACAACGCCAGCACTGATGGGCCTGCTCAAACAGAACAAGGCGGCGATTATCGCATGGCTGCTGCAGGAATCCGCAGAAATCAATGCACCGAAAGTCGTGGACGAATATCCGCTGGCTTATACCCAGAGTGCGATCTGGATGTTGTATCGTTTTGCGCCAACCAGCCCCGCTTACAACACGGCTTTTGCCTGCACATTGAACGGTGAACTGAACGAGGCCGCCATGCGGCAAGCATTTCATGCGCTCATGATCCGTCACCGCATGTTGCGCAGCACCTTTCACGACACCAATGATGGCCCGCGTCAAAAAGTGTGGGATCATTTGCCAATACCGCTGAAAATCGTTGATGGCAGCCACTGGAATGAAGCTCGGCTTGATGCGTGGCTGGCACAAGAAGCAGACGCCCCGTTTGAACTTTCGCAGCAACCCTGCCTGCGCGTACAGATTGTGCGGAATGTCATGCATAACGCTGTGCGCAAAAACCTGTTGATTGCAACGATTCATCATGTGGGTGCCGATCTCTGGGCGCTGTTGATTGTGGCAAAAGACATCAAGGAATTTTATCAACGTGCCGTCCATGGCGATGTGCTGTCGGTTCAGCCCATGAACAGCCAGTACAGCCAGCATGTTGAATGGCAGAAACTGCTGATGCAAAGCGAACGCGGCAATGACATGCGCAGATTCTGGCGGCGGTCACTGCAGGGCGCACCCATCGCGGTAACGCTGCCGACAGATTTTCCTCGGCCATCGTTGTTGCAGCTTAAAACCCGTCTTGTGCGCAATGATTTGGAGCGCGATAGCTATTTTGCGATTCGTCAGTTTTGCAAGCAGAACAGCATTACACCCTTCGTCTTTATCCAGTCAGCATTTCAGATCATGGTGCACAGATTCAGTGGAGCCAGTGATTTTTTGCTGGGTACACCCACCATGGGACGTTCACAGAATGGCATGGATCAAGTGGTAGGGGATTTCGCTAACCCAGTTGTATTACGGGCACATCTGCAGTCATCTATGACGCTCGCCCAAGTATTCAGTCAAGTAAAACAAACCTTGCTATCTGCCATGGAGCATCAGGAATATCCGTTTCCTGCGGTGGTACGGGATTGCAATCCGCCTCGTGACAGTAGCCGCACACCGTTATTTCAACTGATGTTTGTCTGGCATCAGGGAAATGCCAGCTTACTGGCGCAGGATGGCTGGATTGGCGATGTGTTGCCAATGTCAGGCCCCCGTGGCGCACCCTATGACGTCATGTTGGCGATCACGGATGCAGATCACCGTTTCGAACTGAACTGGACGTATCAGCAAAGCCTGTACCGAGAAGAAACCATCGTCAGGTTTGCAAACTGGTTGCGGGCAGCCGCACAAACCATGCTGGAAATGAAGGATGGAACGATTGCAGCCTGCATCCAAGCAGTGGATGGAAAACCGGGTTTAAGCCCGGACGTTTGCGCATCAAAACCAAAACCAGAATCAAAACCAAGATCAGAGCCGAATGAAAAACTGCCCTCTGACCTCCATGCTTGGCCCAATCACATCCTCACCCAAAAATTGGCCGATGGGCGTATCCTGCGGCGATTGTTTGTCGAATATGCCGGGCCTGCCTTACCGCTAAAACTCCAGCGGCTACTGGCGCAAGGAACAGAGGGTGCCGATGACGTTGCAGTTCTACCCAATTTGCCGCGCAACGCCGATGGCAGCGTGAACGAAAGCATTTTGCGCGCAATGCCCTTGATTGATCGAGCGCGCGTTCAGCAGGATCTCCAATTACATTCATTGGCACAAAATCAAGTCGCCATATTGCATCAACGCGCCATCGTGCCCAGCGTTGAGCCCAGCGACATCAGCGCATGGCAGCAACGTTCTCGCGCCAGTGCAACACCGCGCAAAATCGACATCGAACAACGGCCCAATGCGTGGGTAACAGGCGAGCCTCTTGCCCTGCCACCGAACACGCCAACCCATCTTTTCACCGCCTTGGAACGCACGGCACATCAATACCCCCATCGTGGACTGGTGTTGCTCGACAACCAGCGCAACATCAGCCATTACCGCTATCCCGATCTGGTGAACGATGCACGGTGCGTAGCGTTTGCATTACGTGCGGCCGGCATAAGCCCAGGCTCAATCCTGCTATTGCAGATGCGGTACGACTCGCGCTTTTTTGCCGTATGGTGGGGTGCGCTGCTTGCAGGTCTAAAACCGTTGAATGTCGCAACGCCGGAGCACTACACGCGACGTCATGGCGTTGCGCTCAAGTTGTATAACGTGGCCCATAACTACCCCAACATAACCATAGCGGCGGATCACGATCGCCTTGTCGCGACTCGCGCATGGTTGGGTGAACAAAAACTCGTAATTGATGCCGATTTTCTGCTGCAGGAAAAAAACAGATACGAAGCCGAACCCGGCCATGATCCCGTTGCCTTTCTGCAATTAACTTCCGGCAGTACAGGCACGCCCAAGGCCATTCAGATCACACACCACGGAGTGCTGCATCACATTGCCGCCTCTGCGATGCACAATGCCTACAGTGCAGAGGATATTAATCTCAACTGGCTTCCATTCGATCACGTCGTGCCCATCCTGACGACACACGTCAAGGATTGCGTGCTTGGGATTCAGCAGATACAGCTTACCACTGCATCTGTATTGGCAGATCCCTTGTGGTGGCTGCAAGCCATGTCCGATTTCCGCGTGACACATAGCTGGGCACCCAATTTTGCGTTTCATCGTGTGGCAGAAACACTGAGCGCGGCGGCAATAGTACCGGCAATAGATTTGTCCTCAATCCGGTTCTTGATGAATGCGGGTGAACAGGTGCTTGCGCCGGTTGTGCAGAGCTTCAATTCAGCCTGTGCACCACTGGGGCTTCATCCAGACGCCCTTCAGCCGGCCTTCGGCATGGCGGAATCCTGCACCTGCATCACCTACAACAACCAATCCTCACAGCGTTTGTCCGTGCATTTCAACCCATCGCAGGACGCGCTCGTGTGTGACATCAACGAACCACACCGATCCAGTCACAGCTTCGTAGATCTGGGCACGCTGATGCCAGGAACAGAAATTCGAATTACAGATGAACACAATCATCTTGTGAAAGAAGGCGTCATAGGCCGCATGCAGATTCGCGGCCCCGTGGTTACGTCAGGGTATCTGAACAATCCCGATGCTAACACAGAAGCATTTGTGGGCGAAGGATGGTTCAATTCCGGCGATCTTGGATTCATCTGGAATCGCCGCCTGATCCTGACGGGTCGCGAAAAAGAAATGATCATTGTGAACGGAGCCAATTATTACTGTTTCGAACTGGAACAGGCAGCCACTCTGGAGGGTGTTCGGCCGACCTTTGTGGCCGCTACCGGCGTAGCACTGGAAGACGGTGCAAACAGTGATGCGCTGGTGTTGTTCTACGTGCCAGATGAACGCGTGGAAGCGACCTTGATTGAGCGCCAAATCGCCGCGCGGCTGACAGAAACCTTTGGTATTACGCCTGCGTTCATCATCCCCGTAGAGGCAGAACAGTTTCATAAAACCACCAGTGGCAAAATCCAGCGGGGGCAATTCAAAAAGCAGTTTGAAAACCACGCATTTTCAAAACAGATGGATGAATATCGTGAACGTCACCAGTACAACCGCGAGCTATGTACGACACTATTTTCGCTGAAGTTCGAATCCGTTCGATCGAATGCAACGGAACAAAACGAAACCCCGCATATTATCGCAGTGCCCGAACTGCAAAATAACGAGACGGTTGTGCGCTGGCAGAAAAATGGAGCCAATATCCATTTTTATGACATTTCTGCTGCATGTGAAATGCTTGCGCCAAATAATAACGCTGGCGCCAGTACCCTGTTCCTGCTGGATGAAATTGATGAATTCCACAGCGGTAAGGAAGAATCCCTGATCAGGCTCGCTCAGCGCATGTCGTTATTCAAGCAGCGCTTGCCGAACGGGTTCGAAGCCGTTAATACATCTTTTACCTTGGCAGTGATCGGTAGCACCCAAACGGACGTGTTACTGCTGAAGCCGCTGCTGGAAACGCTGCGCCAAGAAACTGGAATACATCATCTGAGCGGATGCGTTATCTCGCGTTCACGGGAGATTCCGCCGAATGGTCGATGGTTAAGGCAATACCAACGGTCGTGCTTGTGGGTGGCAGAAAGCCAATGTGCAAGGCCGCTACTGCAAGCCGTGAATTCTGTTGGGTTCGAAAATCACGCCATCAAACGTGGCGGCACCTACGCCATTACCGGTGGTATGGCGGGGCTTGCAGAACCACTTTGCCAATACCTGATCACCCAAAAACACTGCAAGGTTATTTTGCTGGGGCGCAGCGCCCTAGTTGAAAATACACAGCGCGCAATGCTGTATCAGCAACGACAGCACAAGCTGGGTCACCCCAATATTGACTACCAGATGCTTGCAGAATGGACGGTAGAAAGCATTCATCATGCCGTTACTTCCGGGCTGGCCAGATTGGATGCACAAAAGCTGGATGGTGTCTTCCATCTTGCCGGCCATCTCGAAATGGCAGCGCTGGAAGCGATGGATGCCCCGCATTGGCAGCGTCAGCTGCAACCCAAATGGCACGGTGCACGCTGCGTGGCAGACTACCTGTTGCAACATGCCCAAGACGCCATTCTCGTGCAATACAGCTCTCTGAATGCCTTCTTTGGCGGTCAGCGCGCAGCGGCCTACAGCGCGTCCAACGCGCTGCAAAGCTGGCAGACAGCGCAGCAACATAATTCAGCCCAGCACCATAATTCCGTACAGCACCATAATTCCGTACAGCACCATAATTCCGTACAGCAACCTACGGCAGGGCTCCGAATCTGGAATCTGCACTGGAGTGTCTGGACAAACACCGGCATGTCGTCGCAGTTCAGTGCGGCAGAACTTCAATTCGCGCGCAACAAAGGCATGCTAGCACTGGATAAAACCCGCGATCTGTTCTGGCTGGATCAGGTTTTGATGCAGAAGCCAGGCAATTACTATGTTGGCATCGATCCTGACGCGCCTGATATGGCAAGTTCACTGGATTTCAGCTCAGGTTGCCGAGATTTAATCACCATCCACACAGAGCACACAGAAAAAGACAATAAAATTGACGTCACCCACTGGATCATTGAACCCTGTCCTTCGGTTGATGCCGAGCATATAAAGCATCAACCTTGGAAACAATCCTTGCCACGTCATGCCAATATTGAAAGCAACCACATCATTGATCGTGACGCATTGAAACGCCAGGCTGACGATCAACAATGGCAATCGGTTCCCCCCAAAAGCCCGACAGAGAAAACGCTACAGACGATCTGGAACAACGTTCTTAATCGTCACATTCCTGATGTCACCCGCTCATTTTTTGAATACGGCGGACACTCCATCAATGCAACACAAATGATCGCCCGCGTAAACAATGTATTTGGCGGTGCTTTTACGGTGGCGTATCTGTTTCAGTATCCCACCATCCGCGAACTGGCCAACGTGCTGGACGGGCATCGCGATACCTCGGTCAAAACACTTTCGTTAGGGCTTGGCGATTTCCTACAGCGTGCACATAAATACCGGCTGGATTGTGTAAATCCCGAATCAACCAGCACGCGTGACATTGTGTTTCTGCCTACCGCATCGGGTTTTTGCAGCGCATATTTGCAGCTAATGGGGCAACTTACTCATGCCCGCCTGCACGTTTTAGGAATGCCATTAACGCATCATTCCGAAGATAGCCTGCAATATTCAGCGGGGCACTTTGTTCGTCTGTTGCAGCAATCAGGGATTGATATGGAACGTGCCTTGCTGGTGGGATGGTCCATGGGTGGTGTGCTTGGCTATGAAATGCTGACGCAGCTACAACAGCAAGCGATGCCGGTGCCTAAATTGGTCATGCTGGATAGTGGTTTTGCCGAAGGGCTACATCCAATTACGTATGATCCTAGTTTTCAGTTGTTAATGTTCTCGGTTGAATATGGCCTTCCAGTTTCGGAAATTTCCACATTCAACCAGTGTCCTGATGTGACATCAAAAATTGCTTGGTTGCAGCAATATCTACATAAAAACAGTATTGAAGTTTCGCAAGCATCATTGCTCGCGTGGCGCGAGACTTACGCGGCACGATTGCAGCTTCTATCTCAGTACAAAGCTGAAAATATCGTGCATATCAATCGCGTCACACTTATGAAAGCAGAGGAACATATCCACGGCCGCTCCGATCTTGGGTGGGGCGAAGCCGCTAATCAGTTCGTTTTGCAATCCATCGCTGCGGATCATCAAGGCATTATCAAACACCCTGATGTCGCAAGTTGGTTAATAAAATCCAGTAGATGAGGTTTGGATTGGTATGAATAAAAAAAATAAATTCGCACGCAATAGATTCATTCAAGCATTTGCCTGCTGGCTGGCAGCGGCTATTTGCATAACAGCCTCGACGTCGGTGATGGCGGCAGGCATATCCGTGGCATCGCAATGCAATTCTGTCGCACAAAAAGCATGTTCCTTGCCATTTCCAAGCGATCTTTTCCGCAACACCAACGGCACCTACAACTATAGTGATGATATTCTCGATCGTGAGGTAGGCGGTGTTGTAAAGCGGTTTCCCACCGTGCGCGAACAGTATTCCGACAATTTCAAACCCAGTGCGATCTTAAATAAAAGTGACGGATTTTCTGCCCTAGGCCCCGTGCTGTTCGAGTTGCCCGCATTCCCCAGACAAGATATCCCAGCCGATGGCGCAGGCTACCTGCTGGTCATCGACATGGAATCTGATAAACAGATACCAATGGTCGTATCCCTGAGCCGGGTAGCAAATCCGCAACGTGATTTTCGTGCAGCACGCCCGGTCATTATTGGCTGGCCTCGCAGCCGTTTTGAATTTGGGCACAAATATATAGCGGTATTGCTGAAACAGCCATTTGATCTGGCTGCCGGTGAAATTACTACTTTTTCACCCAGTGCAGGAATGCGAAAAGTACTGCAAGGAACGGCCGGTTTCTTCGTCAATAACGCCTACAAAAATGCATTGGCTGTGCTGGAACGCAATGGTATTGAGCGAGAGAGCGTGCTTTCGCTCACCTGGTTTACCGTACGAAGCGAAAGCGATGTGACCACACCCATGAAAACCATGGTTCAGACCGCGTTGGCGCAGGACGGCATTGTCACGGTCCTTTCCACTCGAAATACATTGGGTGATCCGGAATACGAACTGGCAGCGCTGAAAGGTGAGCTGTCCCTTGTCAATTTTCGCTCTGCAGATGGTGGCGTCTATCCTCCCTATAAACGTATACCCGATCCGGATCGCGAACGCGTTGATTTTGTTCTGGCGCTGCCCAAATGGGATTTACCCGCCCCGGTGCCGGTTTCAATCTTGGGGCATGGCCTCGGAAGCTACAAGGAAGCAAACAAAACAGGATTTCGCATAGGTGATCGCGTCGGTATGGCGAGTATTTCCATTGATCATCCGAATCACGGCTCCCGCGTATCAAAATTTGGCATGAAGGAATTAAACATTGCAGCAGCCGTGCAATCACCCATGACCATCATGCAGTTGCTTGGCATGTTTGTGCAGGCGACCGTGGATCACTCGGTGGTCGCCAAACATGTTCGTGATGCTGTGCCACAAGCGGTAGCCAATGTCCCCGAAACAGTATTGCCACAGAAACCATTGCTGGATGGCAGCCGTACCTTGTTCGACGGCATTTCACTCGGGGCCATGATTGGAACGGCGGTCGGTGCCGTGGCGCCCGATCTGAAAGGGGCCTATCTGGTCAATGGTGCTGGCAGTCTCATGCATATTTTTTCCGAATCCGCTTTTTGGGATGACGCCACCAGTCACGTCGTTCCCCCGAATGCGAACGGCGCCGAACTGACCTTTGTTTTGGCCATGATGCAGCATTATGTCGATATCGCAGATGGTAATAATTTTGCGCAGTACTATCGCAACCCACCGCCAGGCCAAAAAGTGCGTGCACTGGGTATGCACTATTCGCTGGGTGACGGCAGCATGACCAATGCAGCCACCCGCGCTACTGCCGAGCTGGCAGATCTTCCCCTATTGAAAGAAGTGATTGCAGCCGAACCCACATTACGTTTTGGCAGTGACGGGCTAGAGGATTTCGAAAATGGGTTCGGGCTGGTGCAGAGCCCCTATGGATATGAACAGGCCGAACAGATCAAGGAACAGATCAAGTTGTTCGATCCTGAACGCTATGCAGAATTGGATCGAAACAACGTGCTAGGCCGTCTTTCTGAACTCGGGCTGGATACGGGCCTGCTGGGTAGTATGAGTCCCGAACTGATCAATCTTCTGGGAGGCGCGACCGCCTTCGGCAGTTTCAGCCAACTGGTTGATACCATCTATGAGGGCGATATGGAAGATTTCCTCACGCACTTCAATCGCGGCAGCAAGGAAGCCGTCCAGAAAGCCGTTGACTGGCGATGTGAGCTATTTCAATTGCTGCCGGAACGTTGTGCCATTGCCGTTCAGAAAGTCGAATCCGATCAAAAAGAAATCATCCCCGGCAGCCCCGTGGATGGCGGTAATGGTGAAATACCGACTGACAAAGTCAATGATCTGATGGATCGTGCGCTTGCGAACGTACAGGTGACAGAAGGCAGTGCGGGTGCGCTGGATCTGCTTGGCCTGTTGATGCTGGTCCTAATGGCATGGAGGGGAAGACAATGGCGTTAACCTTAATTCGACGCATCATCCACTCAGCGCAGGCACGCATCCTGCTGTCTGCGCTGGCATCGGCGTTCACCTGGTTTGCATGGGCTTGGTGGGCGAATCACAGTCATGGGCAACAGGCGTGGCTGTCAGGTTTGTCGCAAGGCGGCGTGAGTTTTATAACCACATCCATTGGCAGCTTCCTGCTGGAAGTTCTTTTTGTGCGCCTGGGTCATAGTATTTACGGTATGGCAGCTAGCGTGGCGCTGGTAAGCGGGTTGTCGCTGAGCTTCATGATCAGCGTCCATCTGATGGCCGGCACGCCCAACCTGATTCTGACCATATTGCCAGTGTTTACCGTCGTGCTGCTCTATTGCAGCAGCTATGTCTTCAGCCTGAAAAAGCTAAAAACAATAAAATGAAATCCTTACGGTCGATCCGGCGCCTTAAAAATGCAGCCGCACAATTATTATCGGTTTCCGTTCTGGCATATTCTGCACATTGCCCTGCAGCGGAATGGGCGGGCTGGATCAATGGTGAGGGGCGATATTATGCACAGACAGGTGAACAGGTTGAAGAACAGGTCTATCCATCAGTAGCGGCTCAGTTGGAATTTTCCCACACCTTTAACGCGCAGGATCAGCTCACCGCCGTTCTGTTCGCGCGCGGTGAACGCGTTGATGATGAAGGTAATTTTGCCGATGTGCGTGAATTTCTCTGGTTGCACAGCACCGATGCCTATCAGTTTCGCGCTGGCATTGGCCAAGTAAGCTGGGGCGTCAATGAACTATTCAAGATCACCGATCTTATCAACCAGAAAGACAGAGCAGAGCTCCCCTATCAACGCAAACTGGGGCAGCCCATGATGTCGTTCTCATTTTACGCAGGTGAAGATCTTGTCGAACTGTACGCCCTAGAGGGGCTGCGGTCTGCGTGGTATCCGGGCAAAGATGGCCGCTTGCGCTATCCCATCATGGTAGATACAGACAAAGAAGAATATGAGTGGGGCGCTACTGGCCGTTTGGATCTGGCAGGCCGTTGGAAAACAACGCGGTGGAATACGGAATTTGCCCTGTCGCACTTCTATGGCGTGACTCGTGACCCCTATTTTATTTTCAATTACGACTTCAACCATCCTCGCATGATTCCCGTGTATGAAAAAGTGAATCAATCATCGCTGGAAATGCAGAAAGTTATTGGCGATGTTCTGATGCGCGCAGAATTCACCTATCAAACCGGATCGCTGGAGCCGTTCAAATCCGTAGCCGGTGGTTTTGAGTACACTTTTGGCTCCCTGTTCGATTCCGATCTTGATTTAACCTGGTATGTCGAAGGAATCTGGGACAGCCGCAAACATATTTACGGCACGCTGCTCGATCATGATGTCGGGATTGCCGCTCGGCTTGCGCTGAACGATGAGCGAGACAGCAATCTTGTGCTTGGCGTTATCGCAGACACGAAATACAACGAAGCCTTTGGAACCGTGTTTTGGAGCAACAGCTTTGGCCAGTCCTGGAGCCTGAACGTAACGGGACAATATTTCTATGCCAATGATCATCGCTACACGCCAGATAGATTCATGCCATTCTTTGAAAAACTGGTGCAGGAAAATCCCGCATCACCGGAATCCATCGATAAACTGCTCGGTATGATAGGAGGCGTTACGATTAATAAAAAACACTACGCACGTATTGTACAATTCATAAATGATTTACGGCAACAGGGTTACTGGGACGGTATCAAAACCGAAACAGTGCCGCAAACTCTGTTCGATCTTCTGCGCATATCGGATAACAGCCAGAAGATGAATCTGATCGAGAGAGGCAGCAATATTCAGATCGACATTTATTACCATTTCTGACAGGAGGGGAATATGTTCCCAAAAATATTAATAGCGTTCGGCTTGATGTTCCTGATGTCAACGAATGCCGAAGCGCTGAATGGCCGCGAAATTATCGATAAAGCCCATGAAAATACCAGTGGGTTTCAGGATATGTCCCACCAAGTTCGCATGATTCTCGTGGATGAGAAGGGTAACAAGTCGGAACGGGAAATGCTTCTCAAGGCGCGCGTTAACGACAAAGGTGATTCCAGTAGCCTGTCGATCTTCACCTCGCCTCAGCGGGAAAAAGGCATCGCGTTACTGACCAACCACAAGGTAGGGGAGGGTGACGAGCAATGGATCTATCTGCCCTCCACCCGGCGAATGAAGCGAGTGACCAGCGCCAGCCGCAGCTCCTCTTTCCGTGGCAGCGAGTTTACATTCGAAGATCTCTCCAGCCAGAATCCGGAGGACTATCGGTTCGAACGGGCGGCAGATGAAGCCTGTGGCGAACTTCAGTGTTATGTGGTTGATCGTTATCCTAGTGCCAACCTTGAATCCAGCTACAGCAAGACTCGGCTCTGGATTGATACCACGCACTATCGGCCGTTCAAGGCAGAATATTTCGACAAGGACGGAAAACCCCTGAAAACCATGCAGGCATTCGACTACCGTCAGTACGATCATCGGTTCTGGAACCCTGCACGAGTAGTGATGAAAAATCTTCAGACCGGCAAGGCAACCGAACTGGTATCCATGGATTTGAAAATCAATGCTGGTTTGAAAGAAAGCGAATTCACTGAACTCGCCATTCGCTCTTGGCATTAGTCATTGGGAATGGCTGGAAACCTTCAGTAAACTCCCGAAGTCAGCGACAGTTTATTTTCGGTGGGACAATGGAAACAAACCGCAAAAGCCAAAGCGAAAACCCAATGATGAAAACCGTAAGCGCCAGCGTCTGCCATCCGGTTGTGGGGTTCATTCCGAACAAAGCGAAGGGCGCAAGCAAGGTCAGGTGAAGGATATAAACATTAAGCGCTTGAGAACCAAGTCGGTTGAATAACGATATCGCAGGTACCAAGCATTTGGTTTTTGCAAACGTTTGTTGCGTCGATTCTTGCAGGCTGGTTTTTTTGGACTTTAGCGGTTGTTTTTTTCTCTGCTTGAAATTTGGCGCGCTTTTCTGTCTAAGAGACTGTTCCGCTCCCGTGATTGGAGTGTCCCGAAAGAGGTAAAGAAACACCGCTAACGCCAAAATCAAAAATGGTAATGACCTCGGAACAAAAATGGCTGCATGATTCCAGTAAGCAATGCTCCGAAGCTGAGCTTGGCCGTTATAGAGCCCAAATGCGTCCTGTAGTGAATACAGCACCGCCGTCGCTCGCTCGCCTGGATAAATGCGAACCGTTGAGAGTGGGTGCGTAGTCCAAGGGGATAGGTTCACAAGAGCCAGCCCGCCCACCACTAGACTAATCGCTAGACACACCTGCAAGCCGTGTTGAGGCCAACGTTGGCGCGCAAGCCCCACCATCGCGCCAAGCCATGTAAGCGTTACGAGCGGAAACATGCCACCTGCACCGGCATAGAGCCCAGGAATGGGGGATTGCATGCGCTCAAGTGTAAGCGTCAGAAGCACGCCCAAGACTGTGCAACTCCCCAGTGCAAGCATCGCGTGTTTTTGTATCATGCAAATCGCGCCTACTAACAACGCTACCGCGATTACGGAGAGAATCCCCGGAGAAACCAGAACGTCTGGCCACTGCATCCCTTCATCCCCGATAAAGAATAGAATTGCGATGCCATACAGTTGCAATGCGCGAATGCCTTGGTGATGCAGCCATGCGCCTTGGGTTCCACTTCGCGCCGTATTCGAAAGCACCAAACTAAACCCAGCAATGAACAGGAACATTGCCGAGATTGCGGGTTCAAAGCGCAGTACAAAAAGCACTAACTGATCGCAGAACCCTGCGAGTTCAGAGTTCTGACGAATGTCTCGCAAATTAGTCTGCAAGCGAGATGCGTGAGCAACTACCATAAGCACGATGGCGAACGCGCGGTAAAGGTTCAGGCCGATCAGTGGGTTTTGGGTGTTCATTTACTTGGATGCTCATGGGGAGTGTTAGCGGCGCCTTATTGCTGGCATGATAAGCGGCTTCCGTCGTAGTGGCAAAAAATAGCCTTGGCCCTTTGTTTTTGGGCCGCCCGTGAGGGCGCATCAGTGAACGTGGCGCTGCCAATATAGAATGCCAATTATAGAAAGTGGATTCTCGAATGTTTGCGAAGTTTGTTTCAAAACGGGCACTTATTGCGCCTCTGTTGGCTGCGATTGCGATCGTGATCGGTTCGCTGATCCCTGTAGGTCGCCTGTTTTCAGTGCATCTTGTCGGTGACATTACAAACGCAGCTCACTATCCGTCGGGGCTCTTGTTGGGAGTGGTGCTGGGGCCGTTGCTGCAACGTTCTTGGCACCGTGCGGGGATTGTTTTTGTGCTGGGCGCCACATTGTTTGGTGCAGTCGAATTGATTCAACCGTGGTTCGGGCGTTTTCAGAGTTTGGATGATTGGTATAAGAGCAGTGCAGGGCTTGCAATCGGTTTGGTCGCCAATTTTCTCCAAGGGGCGACACTTCCTGCGATCAAGCGCATGGTGATCATGGCAGCGATTGCCATGATGATTGCTTTTAGCTTGCCGCTGATCAAGAAGATACAGATGTTAGAGGCGTTTGAACATCGCTTCCCTATCCTCGCAGACTTTGAATCCGAGATGGATTTTGCTCTTTGGAAACCTTATCGAAACATCCAGTTAACCCCTGAAGAAAAGGACGGAAGATTCGCAGAACTCTCCACCCAATACCCAGAGCTTGCGCGTTTTGGTGGGCGTTATGCGCGTGTTTCGTGGGCGAATCGCGACTATCCCGAGATCTATCTTTATAACGTAGTAATTGATTGGCGCGGCTATCGCAAGCTCTGCTTTGATAGCCGAGCAGATCGGGATGGCCAGTCACTCAAAATTGTTCTGGGCGATGCCTTGCAGCCTGGCTTAAAGGGAGCATGGCGGCAGGTGTATGCAAATCCAGCCCGTTGGCATACGACTTGCGTTGAATTTGACCACCTAAAAGCCGACGACGGACGTGCGCTGGATCTCTCACAACTCATATTTGTGGGGATCGCTGTTCAAAAGGCACCTGACTCCGGATGGTTTGACCTTGACAGCATTCGGTTGATGCGATGAGTGCTTCTCCACGAGTCTCCGCACGTATTGTGCTGATCGCGGTGCTTCTTGCAGCGTGCAGCGCTATGACTCTTTTTAGCGGTAGATATATTGTGTATCTAACGCCCGACGTTTCCTTGCGGGTGAATACTCCCGACGAGCGAAGCCAGCTTGTGGCGATTTGGCAGCAGGAATTTGAGGGCAAAATTACTTTCGAGCGAGTCCTTGCGACCGGTGGTTGGCTCGTTCGCGTGGAAGGATTCGCAACCTCTCAAGCCGCACTACAGCAAGCGTTGCGAGGGCTGACAGGCGTTGCGGATGTTGAGCTAGACGCAAAGTTACAAATCGTCTACTGAAACTAGATGAAAAGCATATTACATTCAAACGAGCCAGTTCGTGGCAGCGAAAACTTTCTGGACGAGCGAACGCTTCTTGGATTAGAAAGCGCCTCTTGGATTAGAAAGTGCTTCTTGGATTAGAAGGCGCTTCTCGCCTATCGCAAAAAATAGAAAGCGATGCCTAGCGCTGCTGAACCGGAAATAACAAAAATACTAATAATGAATCGAGTGTCCGAGCTGAAACTTTCGCTCTGGCGAAATGGAGTTTTTCGGACAAGGAGTTTGTCGAATGTACTGGTTCTCTTCCGGACTGTGGTTGTCGCTTGACCGTTTCGTTCGAAACTCGCTCCCGTATGGGGCTTACGCGCTGATCACTGCATCAATTCTGTTTTTTACAAACGTTGCTTCTGCAGACCCAAATCACAGCAAAATATGGGTCGATCGGCTAATCATCAAGCTAAAGGATGAGCCGAATGCCACGGGCCGCACGCATGAGTCCGCATCTGCACAAGAGAACGGGCAATCCCCGAAAACACAAAATGGCCGAAATTGGCGCGTGCGCCTAAGTCAAATCCAAGCGCGCACCCAAATACCTTTCCAGCCCCTACGTACGCTCCGAAATGGTGCGGTCGTACTTCAGCTTGCACAAAGAAAATCGCTGTTAGCCGTACAAGTAGAGTTAAGCACGCTCCAGCAGCAGGATGAGGTGGCCTATGTCGAACCTGATTTGCGCATGGTCGCCAAATACATCCCCAATGACCCCCTCTACAATCAACAGTGGCACTATTTTGAGCCCGATGCAGGGATTCGGCTGCCCGATGCTTGGAATAGCAGCAAAGGAGCAGGAATCGTGGTTGCGGTATTAGATACAGGTGTACGGCCTCATTCCGATATCGCTGGCAACCTTTTGCCCGGCTACGATTTCATTACAGACCCAGCGGTAGCGAATGATAACGATGGGCGTGATGCCAATGCGAATGACCCCGGCGATTGGCTGGCAGCAAGTGAGTGCGGCAACGATGACCCTCCACAAGCCATCCCAAGCAGCTGGCACGGCACTCACGTTGCCGGCACCATCGCAGCTCGCGCAGATAACCATGAAGGTGGGGTAGGCGTTGCGCCGCTTGCCAAAGTGCTGCCGGTGCGAGTGCTGGGCAAGTGCGGTGGCTACCTTTCTGACATCGCAGACGCCATTGTTTGGGCGGCCGGTGTGCCAGTGGACGGGGTGCCAACAAATCCGCACCCTGCGCGCATTATCAATATGAGCTTAGGCAGCGCGGTTCCTGCAGATTGTGGGCGAACTTATCAAGACGCAATTCGCCTTGCACGTGAGGCTGGCGCTCTCGTCGTGGTTGCTGCGGGCAACGAGAACGGCAACGTGAACCGCTATCCGCCGGCAAGCTGTCCAGGCGTATTCACCGTCGGCGCGGTGGGCCGAAACGGCGCGCGCGCCTATTACTCCAACTACGGCGCAGCGGTGAATGTAATGGCGCCGGGCGGCAACCAATCTTATGCAAACGACCCAAATGGAATTCTGTCTACATGGAATGCCGGTACCCAAGCCGCAGCCGCAGATACCTACGGAATTATGCAGGGAACCAGTATGGCAACTCCGCATGTAGCAGGCGCCGCAGCTCTTGTATGGGCCGCCAAGCCGAACGCAAGTGCAGATGAAGTCGCGATGGCGCTAAGTGAGAGTGCGCGCCCCGTTACAGGCTACTGCGTTGGCTGTGGCACGGGCATTGTGGACGCAGCACAAGCCATCGAACTGATCAAGAGTGGATATGTTCCGCCCCAGCGTGCGGATATTAGCCTGAATCTGATCGGGGATACCGGTAAATTTGTTGAAGATCCCGAGGATAAAACGGTAGGCACTGTACGCTACAAAGCAAGCATAATGAACAATGGCCCCGATGATGCGAAAGGCGTTGTACTGGTAAACCAGTTTCCCGAGGGATTTGCACCAATTTCCATCGTCGCTGACCAAGGGGGGTGTGACGACACTGGTCTTGCTTGTTCGCTTGGCACCTTAGCAGTTGGTTCTAAGACATTTATAACGTTTGAGGTGTCTACGAAAATTCGCTCGAAAGCCGATTTTTCTGCAACGGCTAGCAGTGAGCAAAACGACCCCAAAATTGGCAATAACACGGTAACCAAAAAATTTGGTGGCGCAATGGGTGCGATCGGCGTCACAATGCTGCTTGTTTTGGTAAGACGCCGTTTCGTTTCAGTAGCGTGAGGGCGTGAGATCCTGCGAGTGCCAAGTGTCTTTAATGTGGGCATGCTTAAGTCGGTGGCCCCGTTCGTGCTTTGAATCTACAAAGCTTGAGGTTTCGTGTGTGGCTGGGAGCGTGCAGTTTATAGACCCGGAAATTTTAATAAATATAAATTCGGACGAACATGCCGCATAGCCATAGCTTTTTAGATCGCAGATCGGATCGGGTTGATCCCGCCCACGCGCCCGATTGCGTGATTGCAGCGCCGCCCAGCATGCTTGATCTTCAGTCAAGACGCGTACTTGTCGTAGACCCTCAAGACGAAATGGCGATCAGTTGCATGCTTCATTGGCGGGTGCGCAACATGGACGTTATACGTGTAAATGACAGCAAAGATGTCGAACGTGAGTCTCATCGTCAGCAGCCAATCGCGCTTGCGGTCGTTTTTTCTGATGGAGAAGACGGCACCGATATTCAAAATCAATTGCGCTATTGGCGCAGTCTTGTTGGGCGCGATTGCTACTGCTTTTTATTGATGGATCAGGCAAGCCCACGCGCAAAAATGTTCGCGGCATCGTTGGGTTTTGCAAGAGTATTTGATGGCCTTTCTGCGCTTCAAGACGCTGCCCGCCATATTGACGCTTGGGCGTTACTGCAACGCGAAGCGAGTCGCATCCTTTTGGTAGGGGCCCCAGATTCGATGGCGCCGGTGCGTGATGCGTGGCAGGAGTTTGGTGTGCATCTTAGCGCTGCGCTGGATACAGGAGAAGCGTGGGCGTTGATGGAATCCGGCAGCTTTGATGGTGTTGTGATCAGCAATAGCATTGCTCAACGATACTCGGAATTCGTCGAAGCGCTGGGCACTTATTTTGGGAAGGCGCTATTTTGGGTATTTGATGGCGATCCAATTCCGTTTCGCCCTCATTATTTGCCCGCTTCGGCATCTTATTTTTTGCGCGCAGTTCCGCAGCTTTGCTTGGAACGCTCGTCGATGGAGCGAGCGAATAAGAACCTGCAGGTGCGCCGCTATGAGAACATTTTGAGTGAGGAGCGCGGCGAACTGGATCCAGACACTGGGATATTTACGCTGCGAGGCCTGCTCCCGCGTGCAGCGGCGTATATTCGCTCCTGCCCGGCCAATGCGCTGTTTTTGGCATACTATCTACGCTTGGAAGGGCTAGAGGCTCGCTTGCAGCTAGAAGGCATTGAAGATAGGCGCCTTATTAAACAGGCGGTAGCCGCCACACTGCTTGCGCGGCTTGATCGGGGCGATTGGTTAGGCACACTTGGCGATCAGAACTATGTCATTGTGATGCAGACCTCGCGAGAACGCTCTGCTCGGGTGTTTGGTGACGTCCTTTCAAATATGCCCCTTGATGCAGGTGTTACCCTCAGGCTTGGCGTTGCTCCAGTGATGCAAGCGGAGCTTGAGCGTGCCTTTAGGGAGGCGGCGCTTGGCCTGCGCATGGATATGGCATCCGAAAACGATGTGAGGCCGCCGCATGCCGTGGCCCGCACCTTCAAAAGCGAAGCAAAGACTGATTTAGACTGGGCGCGCCGCATACGGTTTGCGATTCAGGAAAAGCGCATGTTTTTGGTGTTTCAGCCCATTGTCAGTATCCATTCAGACCGCGCACATTACTTCGAGATATTGCTGCGAATGCAAGAGGGTGAACGGGTGGTTGAATCCGGCGATTTTGTAGTAAGCGCACGAGAAACCGGCCTCGTACGCTACTTAGATCGTTGGGTGCTTGTCGAGACACTAAAGATGCTAAAGCGCCAATCCGAAAAGGCAAACCCCTATGGGGTATTTGTCAAAGTGAGCAGCGAATCTGTGCTGGATGCAGAATTTTTGCCATGGATGGACCGCGTACTAAAAGCAGCCGATCTACCGCTTGGCGCATGCACGTTTGAAATTGAGGAAGAATTGTTTTTCTCGCACGCTGCAGAAGGCAAGGTATTTGTTGAGGAAATGCGTGGGCGAGGTCTGGACGTTTGTATTTCCCAGTTCGGTCAAAATGACGCGTCGATTCATCTTTTAAACTATTGCCAACCTGCCTTCGTGAAACTGCACCGCCGCTATGGAGAGCGCATCGGGTTTGATGGAAGCTTGCGCGAGCATCTGGCGCTTCTCGTTGAAATAGCCAAAGAAGTGGGTTGCCAGTTGGTGATTGGACACTTGGAATCTGCGCAAGCGTTATATCGTGCAAGCCAAAGTGGCGCGCCGTTGCTGCAAGGCAATATCATGCACGCGCCAAGCCGGTCTCTGGATTTTGACTACTCCATCATCATGCAAGAATAGTCATTGATCTGTAACGAAGCGCTTTTCTACCGCTAGCAAACAGTTTTTATGCATGACTGCGCAGCCACTCGGTTGTGCCCGCTAAATTTCTTGCTAAAAACTACCTGATACCGCAGTATGCGGCTGCCCTTTACGCAGGGATCACTAGCGTCTATCGTTCGCAAGTACCCAAATTGTCTGGTGCTGTAGCGGCTCTGCGTAGAACGGGAGAACGACAGATAAAGAACTGTTTGGTCACGAATCGTCAACCCAACCTGGGAGAAACGTGGATGATATATGAAGGAAAAGCTGTCTCGGTCAAAGCACTGGAAGATGGCATCGTAGAGCTTTGTTTTGATTTGCAAGGCGAATCTGTCAATAAATTCAACCGATTGACTTTGGATGATCTAGGTGCTGCGGCCGAAAAGCTCGGTGCAGATAAGTCCATCAAAGGTATGATTGTTACCAGCGCCAAAGACGTATTCATCGTAGGTGCTGATATCACTGAGTTCACCGATTTGTTCAAAGCGCCAGAAGCCGAGTTGGCAGGGTGGGCGTTAAGAGCGAACAAGGTTTTTTGCGCGATTGAAGATCTTCCATTCCCCACTGTTACAGCGATCAATGGCATCGCTCTTGGTGGCGGTTTGGAAATGTGCCTTTCTACCGACTATCGGGTTATGTCAACCAAAGCTCAGGTGGGCCTGCCCGAAGTGAAGTTGGGAATCTTCCCAGGCTTTGGCGGAACTGTGCGCATGTCTCGCATTATTGGCGTTGATAACGCTGTCGAGTGGATTGCTGCCGGCGGCCAACATAAGCCTGAAAAAGCGATTAAGGATGGCGTTGTAGATGCGGTTGTTGCGCCTGAATTGCTGAAAGATGCGGCCGTTGCGCTCGTGAAGCAGTGCATCGACGGCAAGCTTGATTACAAAGCGCGCCGCCAAGAAAAGCTTGATCCGCTCAAGCTGCCACCTATGGAAAACATGATGGCATTCCAGACCTGCACCGCTGCCGTGATGGGGCAAGCTGGCCGCAACTACCCTGCGCCTGTCGCTGCTGTGCAAGTAATGCAGCAACACGCAGCCATGAAGCGCGATCAAGCGCTGGAAGTTGAAGCCAAAGGTTTTGCAAAAGTTGCCAAAACTTCTGTTGCAACGGCGATGGTTGGCTTATTCCTGAACGATCAGGCAGTCAAAAAAATCTCTGGCAAGTGGGAAAAGCAATCGAAGCCTGTGAAGCAAGCTGCTGTACTTGGCGCGGGAATTATGGGTGGCGGTATTGCCTTCCAGTCGGCAAGCAAAGGCACGCCGATCATCATGAAAGATATTCGTGATGAAGCGCTTGATCTTGGTATGGCTGAGGCTACAAAACTTCTCGCGCGACGCGTTGAGAAGAAAAAGATGAAGCCCGCCGATATGGGTAAGACGCTTTCCGCAATTCGCCCAACGCTGAACTTTGGTGATTTCGGTAACGTAGATATCGTTGTTGAAGCGGTAGTCGAAAACGAAAAAATCAAACAGTCGGTACTCGCCGAGACTGAAGCGCTAGTCAAAGAAGACACAATCCTCGCGTCGAACACGTCCACAATTTCCATCACTCGCCTCGCAACCGCGCTGAAGCGGCCGGAAAATTTCGTGGGCATGCACTTCTTTAACCCAGTTCACATGATGCCGCTGGTAGAAGTGATTCGAGGTGAAAAGTCGTCTGATGCAGCGGTGGCTGCAACGGTTGCTTACGCGAAGAAAATGGGCAAAACACCGATCGTTGTTAACGATTGCCCAGGATTCTTGGTGAACCGCGTGCTTTTCCCCTATTTTGGCGGCTTTGGGATGCTGCTGCGCGATGGTGCAGACTTCCAGAAAGTTGACAAAGTCATGGAGAAATTCGGCTGGCCGATGGGCCCTGCGTATCTGATGGACGTGGTTGGGATCGACACCGGTGTACACGCTGCAAAAGTGATGGCCGAAGGCTTCCCAGAACGCATGCAGTACGACTACAAAGATGCGTCTGAGGTGATGTACGAGAACAAGCGTTACGGCCAGAAGAACGGCGTAGGCTTCTACAAGTACTCCAAGGATGCAAAGGGCAAGCCGAAAAAAGAAGCGGATCCAGCGACCTATGAGCTCATCAAGCCAGTGGTTTCTGCCTCGCGCGACTTTGAAGATCAAGAGATCATTGACCGATTGATGATCCCGATGTGCCTAGAGATTGTCCGTTGCGTGGAAGAAGGCATCGTAAGCACTGTGGCTGAGGCAGATATGGCCTTGATCATGGGCATTGGTTTCCCACCATTCCGTGGCGGTGCCTTGCGTTATATCGACGCTATTGGCGTGCAGAAATTCGTGGAAGCTTGCGACAAGTACAAAGCACTTGGCGCGCTGTACCAACCCACCGAAAAATTGCGCGAAAAAGCCGCTAAAGGCGAGTCCTTTTACGGTTAATCGTGGATAGCAGAGGAGATTGATAACATGAGTCTGAACCCAAGAGATGTGGTCATCGTTGACGCTATCCGTACACCGATGGGCAAATCTAAAAACGGCATGTTTCGCAACGTCCGCGCTGAGGAGCTATCCGCACACCTGATTCGCACGCTGCAAAAGCGCAATGCAAACTGGAAAACCGATGATACCGAAGATGTCATCTGGGGATGTGTTAACCAGACGCTTGAGCAAGGCATGAACATCGCGCGTATTGCGACTCTCATGTCCGGCTTACCGCGTACAGTGGGCGGCCAAACCGTGAACCGCTTGTGTGGCTCGTCCATGCAAGCGTTACACACTGCGGCAACGTCCATCATGACCGGCAACGGCGATGTGTTCGTGATCGGTGGTGTGGAGCACATGGGCCACGTTGGAATGATGCACGGCATCGACATTGCCCCTCAAGTTTCCAAATATGCTGCGAAAGCTTCTGGCATGATGGGCTTGACGGCGGAGATGCTGGGCCGTATGCATGGGATTTCACGCCAGCAGCAGGATGAATTTGCGCTGCGCTCCCATAAAAAAGCGTGGGAAGCAACGCTCGCAGGGCGCTGGAAGAACGAAATTGCGCCCATCGAAGGGCACGATGAAAACGGCTTCCGCGTGCTTTGTGAAATCGACGAGGTGATTCGCCAAGACGCCACGCTCGAAGGCTTGGCATCCCTAAGGCCTGTCTTTGACCCGAAATCTGGAACGGTTACGGCTGGAACGTCCTCGGCGCTGTCCGACGGCGCCTCTGCCATGCTGGTTATGTCCGCAGAACGTGCGAAGGCGTACGGCTTGAAGCCAAGGGCGAAAATCCGCTCCATGGCCGTTGCCGGATGCGATGCTGCGATCATGGGATATGGCCCAGTACCGGCTACGCAAAAGGCGCTCAAGCGTGCAGGGCTGTCGATTGAAGACATCCAGATCGTTGAGCTGAACGAGGCTTTTGCCGCGCAAAGCTTGCCAGTGCTGAAGGACCTGAAACTGCTTGATAAGGTTGAAGAAAAAGTCAACCTTAACGGTGGCGCAATTGCGCTGGGCCATCCGCTAGGCTGCTCCGGTGCACGTATTACGGGCACGCTGCTGAACATTATGGAAGGCAAAGACGCGACTCTCGGCCTCGCGACCATGTGTATCGGCATGGGGCAGGGGATTGCGACCGTAATTGAAAGAGTCTAGACCTTAAAGGAACCTAAGGGAACGTAGGCAGCAATGCAAACTTTCCCTTGGCGTACTTATTCCTTTGGTGCACTTATTTCTTTGGTGCACTTATTTCTTTGGTGCGCTAAGCAAAACAAAAAGCCGGATTGCCGGCTTTTTGTTTTTGTGGGGATTGCCTTTAATGAGTGCGCGCGTGGTTGAGTGCGCGCAGATTTATCTTCGATATAAGCAGCTTTCGTAATCAGCAGCAGAGGATTCTGGCAGCATGTCAAACATGCGGCGGCGAATATTTTGAAGCATGATCCTGACGTTTGTCAGGCTGGTGCCAGTGATTTCTGCAATTTGCCCGATTTCAAGACGATCACATAGCAAGTAACGAAGGGTTTGGTATTGTGAGGTTGTTAAGTGATGCCGCATTTCTTCGACCATCACGGACTTGCGTTGTTCTTGCGCGGTTTCGTGCTGATCATTTTCCTCAGGCGTAGTGTCTGCATCTGCATGGCAGTTCAGCATGGAGCTAGAGAAACTCAAGTCTGTTTCTTGCTGTAATGTGTCGTTCTGTTCCGACGATTCATGCTGTTCGTTGATCTGTTCTAGGGGAATATATGCGGGGTATTCTTGTATTAGGGCATCTACCATACGCGTCATGCTGATCATTTTGAGTGTGCCCAGCATAATCTGATTGCGGCGCTCGCCAACGGCATCAAGATTCTTTTGGTGTGCGCTAAATAAGGGTTTGTACGCGACTGAGCAGTAAAGCCCAAGCAGGGATTCGGTCGCGTCGCTAGGCAGGTACTGGCAGCCTACCTTTTTTAACAGTAATCCGCAGTAACGATTAAAGTTAGCGGCGATAAATAGGTGGATGTCCAGTTGTTTCCACTGCTCTTCAGAAAAGTCGCGAAGATTCCGATATTGATTTATTGCTTTGGCATTCATGGAGAGATACGTCCTTGTGTTGGGTTGCTTGCCAGTAAATTGATTGTCATTGTTGTTTTAATGGTGTTTTTATTTTTTTGGGTTTAAGAGCTGCGCGTATGGCGGTAGTCTGGCGTTGGTGGCTGCACCGTCCTGTTGCAGCGATCCAGCGCTTATTCGCCCACTGCCTGTGGGGCTGCGCCAGTTTCTATGTTAAACACCGGGAAACCGTGCTTGCGGAGCCATTCTTGTGCTTTGGCTCGGTGTGGAGCATCCTTTTCAAGCGTTAAAAATGCTGAATTCTCTTGTGATGCGCGGCCGAAGGTGCGTTTTGCAAGTTCGTGATACAGGAGATAGGCCAGCACAAAGCGTGGTGCGCTGCGATGCGCAAGATAGGTGTGTATTACAATGCGGTCGCGCTGTTCGTCGTAGTGCGAGGCCGGCGTTACGCTGAGGGATTCGCGCTTTTCTGCGTAGTGCGTAGCGTATTGTTGATAATTCCCGTGCGTGCGTTTTAATGCCTGAACCAAAAGATGGATGGCTTCGGGGTGGCCCGCATCGGCTAACGGTTTTAATTTTCGAGCGGCTGCTTGCCACTGTTGGTTTTGTATCATGCGAGATGAGAGTAATAGCTGCGCTTTTTCGATATCGTTCAGGCGCGGGCTGCTTGCATGCGTGATACGGAATACTTCAGTACTTGTCGGAATTCCCCATTCGACGAGGGCGTGGGATGCGTTTCCGAAGTGGCGGAAGTGGATCTTTTGATAAATTTCGTTGAGAGCGATTTGGTCGGGGAGGGCTCCGACGAGTCTTGGGGGAGTATGCAGCTTCATGCTCGTAACATCCTTGTTTCGGCTTGTTTTGTGGTGGTTTGGGGTCTTCCTGATAAAAGTCACAGGGATGCTAACTCTACAAGTCTAAGAAGTCCATAAATGACTTGCGAGGCTGGTAAAAATCACAAGCGAATTGGAACGGCCGTGCGCTCGGTTGGGGCGGGAAGCGTCAGTTGTGTGAACTAATTGGCAGCTTATACGGTGAAAGCTTTCTTGATTGTAGTAGTTCGGTAACGTTGCGTTCGGTGGACTAGGTGGCGAATCTGCCAAGGATTTTGACTGGAATCGTCATTGGGGCTAGAGTCGATCTTCGCTATCCTGAGAGTTTAAGAAACCCATAAAAAAAGGTAACTGCAGAATGAGTGGCCCGCTTTCTTCTCTGAAGGTTCTTGATTTTACAACACTGCTCCCCGGCCCTTTTGGAACGATGGTTCTTGCAGACTGGGGCGCGGAGGTGCTGAAGATTGAAGCACCGTTACGGCCCGATATGATCCGGATGCTGCCACCCCAACAGCACGGTGTTTCTGCTGCGCACGCCTATCTGAATCGCTCGAAGTCGTCACTCGCCTTGGATTTGAAGCGACCCGAGAGTGCCGAGGTTGTTAAGGCGCTTGTTGCGGAATATGACATCGTGGTTGAACAGTTTCGGCCCGGAGTAATGGATCGCTTGGGAGTGGGATACGAGGCGCTGCGCGCAATCAATCCTCGCCTTATTTTTTGCTCCATCACTGGCTATGGCCAAACGGGGCCTTATCGTGACCGCGCGGGCCATGACCTCAACTATCTGAGCATCGCTGGGATTACCTCCTATAACGGGCGCACTGCTACGGGACCTGCACCCATAAACGTACAGGTGGCGGATGTGGCGGGAGGCTCTTATCACGCGGTAATGTCAATCCTTGCGGCGGTGATTCATCGGCAAAAGACAGGGGAAGGCCAAGCGATTGATGTCAGTATGACGGATGCCGCATTCTCTATGCACGCGCTGACGGCACCTGCTGCGCTGATCAGTGGGGATGAGCCTCGCTTGGACGGAACTCAGTTAAACGGCGGCTCGTTCTACGATTGCTATGAGACTCGCGATGGCCGTTTCTTTTCGGTGGCGGGCATTGAACCGCAGTTTTTTGCGCAGTTTTGCAAATCGATTGGGCATCCTGAGTGGGCACCCAAAGGCTTGCAGCTGAATCCAGAAACTCAGCGTGCATTAAAGGCGGATATTGCTTCCGTCATGAAAACCCGCACCTATGCAGAGTGGGCAGAGGTTTTTGCGGCAATTGATTCCTGTACGGAGCCTGTTCTTAGCTTTCTCGAAGCATCGGAGCATCCACAAATCAGGGCGCGCGAGCTTTTGGTTGAAGTACCCGCAGCGGATGGGAAAACACAGCGTCAAATTGCCTCGCCCGTACGTTTTTCGGTAACACAACCGCAGTATAAAAACATTGGGGTTCGCATTGGTGCGAATACCGATGAGGTGCTCAGTAAAAACGGGTTTAGTGCGGAGCAAATTCAAACGCTGCGCAAAATCGGGGCGATCCTCTAAACTAGAGCGCTATTAACGTAGGGCGCTATAACGCGCGACATACAGCAACCAAGTTGTGAACGCAGTAATCAAGTTGCAAACAAAGTAGGACTTGTTCGCAACTTGTTCGCTTCACCAAACGTCCCGACGTCTTCTCGCGGTAATTCGAGGTATTACGAGTGTTGCGATGATGCCTGCCAGCATTGCGAGAATACCAAATTGAATCCCTTCACGCATATTTTGGGCTTTCACCAGCTGGTTTTCTTGGGTTAGTTTTTCCAGCTCGGTTTCTAGCATTTGGTTGCGTTCGCTTAAATCGCGCAAAGCCGCTTCGGTGCTGATAGCTTCTTTGGAAATTCGCTGGATATTTTCGAGTTCGCGCTGTAGCTGTACGCTTCCGCTGTTAAGCTGCTTGTGAGCTGCTTTTAGAGATTTCAGCTCCGTGCGGGTATCCGAAAGGCTATCTTGCAAGGTTTCATTATGTTTCTTGATTTTCTCGATTTCGGCTTGCGCATCGACCAGCATATCGCGTGCGACCCGTTCGTGCGTCAAATACTGCGCCTGTATCCAGCCTTGCTTGCCGTTGGCTTCTACTTGATACCAAACACCGTCTGGTGATTGGCTGATGACGTTGACGGGGGTGCCGCTTTTAATGAAGTCGATAATCTTATGCGTATTGGTTGGCCCGGCGCGCATATCGACACGCAACATATCATTGACGTATTGCGTGTCGGCGTGCGCGGCCTGCGAAAGGCCTAGGCTGATTGCCAGTATTGCGCAGGAAAAAAGGTTTTGCGGAGATTTCATGCAGGCAGAGCTTTTTTGAAGGGTTTGACTGAAACGCTGGCGTAAACGCCTGCCGCGAGATAGGGATCGGCAATTGCCCAAGCGTTTGCCTGCTCCAGACTCTCGAACTCGGCTACGATCAGACTACCTGAAAAACCGGCGGGGCCAGGATTGTCGCTGTCAATCGCAGGAAAGGGGCCCGCGAGCAGGAGGCGGCCTTGATCTTGTAATAAATGGAGTCGCTCTAGGTGTGCGGGGCGACTCGCTTGCCGAGCGTCAAGGCTGTTTGGTTTGTCCTCTCCGATGATGGCGTACCACATAAAAAATCCTTATCAGGCAGGTAAATAATTCGTAAATTTCAAAATGGATCCGCAAGCTTTGGTTGTTATTTTCCCTTTTGCTCGTCGCTATTGCTATCAGGCGTACTAAAGCGCTGCAGGAATAGGATTTGTGCGAAGACAAAAACCATCAAAATACCGGTAAGCCCAAATAATTTGAAGTTTACCCAAGTGGCTTCTGAAAAATGAAATGCAACAAATAGGTTGATGCCGCCGAGCGTCGCGAAAAACGCCGACCATGCGATGCCGAGCTGGGTCCATGCCCGAGCAGGAATCTCAAATTTAGTATCGGGCATCTGTGCGAGCATACTCTCCATCATCCTTCGAACAATGGGCTTCTCTCCAATAAAGTGGCTGCCCGCCAAAATCACTGCAAAAAGCCAGTAAATAACGGTGGGCTTCCATTTGATAAAGGTGCCGTCCTTGAAAAAAACCGTTAGTCCTCCCAGTAAAAATACTGCAAGTGCTGTGTATAGCAAGGGTTTTTCAATTTTTTTGCGGGTAAACCATACGAACACCAGCTGGAGAGCCGTCACACCGATCAAGACGCCGGTGGCAAGAAACAGATCGTGCGTCGCTGTGTAGGCGACTACAAAACAGATAACAGGGATAAGGTCAACGAGTGCTTTCATCGAATAGAGCTACTTGTGTTGGGTGTGGGCATGTATTGCGAGGTGGGGCATGCTTAGAGGCGTATGTAGGGGGTTGCCAAGGGAATCATAGACCACAATGGGGGGTGGAAAAAGTCTTAGGATAGCACGGGCTTAGCGTGCCAAGGCCGTAATGCAGTTGATTCTAGTGCGGGTTGTTTACGTACTGTAACATTGTTTGCACGATCGTTCTGTTAGGATTCGAGCAAATACGAAAACAAGAAGTGCTCGCTATGAAAACAAACTTACAGCCCGTTCAGTCTCTCCGTCTGTTGCCGCCACTTGTAATGGTGCTTTTGGCGGGTTGTGGGGGCGGTTCTTCCGGCTCCGCAAGTAATACGCAGAATGATGCCCCTCCCACGGGTGGCCAAGAAGAAGTGGCTCCGTCTGAAACCCATACAGGCACCTTTATGGGGATGCTGGGCTTAGACTATGAAACAGGCGTACTCCGCGCAATTACCGACGAAAATGGCCGCTATCGCTATGTGGATGGGCAGCAGGTCACATTTCGCGTGGGGGATATCACCTTAGGATCGGTTGCTGGGAAGTCGAAAGTCAGTGTCGCGGATCTTGCACAAGGAGACCCCCAAGCAGAAGAGAATTTAACGCGCTTTTTGCTGACGCTCGACTACGATATGGCACCCATGAATGGCGTGCTAATCACTGGGGAAATTCGCGATCTTGCGCGCGGTAAGACGCTGAACTTCCACCAAGATGCCGCGAGTTTTCGTCGTGATGCGGAAGCCTTGCTACAGGCAGAGCTGGTATCCGACCAGTATGTGGTCGCTTATCGCCACAGCGCAGAACATATTCTGCCTGGAATCTATCAAGCCCAGAGCAAGCAGGCGTCTCGCGCCCTGACACCATTCCGCTATCCACAGGTGTTGGCCAACGCAAAAGCCGTGCCTTCCGATTTTGAAAACGAGAGTCGGGAGGTGTTTGACTTGTTGCTGCAAGACACTGCGCGGACGGGGAGCTCGCCTCTTGAATATATTTTCAAGGCGACCAGCACTCCGCTAGTGCTGGAAGGCGCCGAGGGGTCTCTTCAAGACCTTTACTATGCCTACAAGCAGCGTGTAGCGGCGATTGGGCCAAGCGCGCCCTATGTTGCGCGTGATGATTTGCTGGCGGGCGTACCTGCTCCAAGCGGCTTGCTCAATGCTCAGCACTTCGTGGTGATGAGCGATTTTCAGATGCGTGATGATGAGAGCCCGCTGAACGTAAATCCGCTAAAAATTCTGATTCCAGCGTCCTATTATCCTGCGAGCCCGTCGATTCCTAATCAATTGGACGATATGATCAGAACGATGCGAGCCTGGGAGTCGCAGCAAGACAAGCCGATTGAAATGGCGATTTTTACCGGTGATTTTACCGATATCAGTCAATATAACGAGCTGCGCCTAGGGATGGATGTGCTAGATGGAAATCTCGTCAAGCCCGATACTGGCAAGGACGACGATCCTGTTCCTGGGCGCTTTTCCGATGGTGAACCCAACGATACCTATGATTCCTTTCAGGCGCTCGGCCTCAATGCCACCCTGTCTGAACAAGCGGATATTCCGTGGTATTACGTCGCGGGCAATCACGATGGCTTGATGCTGGGTAACTTCCCAATTACCGATGCACCGCTGAACTTGTTCGGCAAAAAGCTTCGCAACGGAACGCGCGGTCTGTTTGATTCCATTGCCACGGGAAGTACAAACTGGCTCGGCTATGATCCTAGCCTAAAGGGTTTTCTGGAGCACTTGCTGAAGCCCGGTACATTCAAGATCCCGGCAGACTCGGATCGTCGCGTTGTGACGCCTGTAGAAATTGCGAATGAGATGTTCAACTCTAATACGCTACCGCACGGGCACGGAATGCAGCATGTAATTGAGCGCCACGGGAATCTGGATGGCCGGTTGCATTACGCATTTGTTAGCGAGAGCGGCCTGATTCGACATGTTGCAATCGACACCAAAATGGGGATTGGGCCAGAGGGCTGGCTGGATCTTTCTGATATTGCGTGGGTGAAGAAGGAGCTGAAGGCAGCGCAGCAGGCGGGTCAGATGGTGATCGTAAGCTCTCATCATCGCCCAGAAAGCATTGTGATGAACGGGGCTCTGTTGGTAAAAACTCTCAATAGCTTCCCGAACGTAATTGCGCATCTTGTGGCGCACGATCATATTAACCTCATCCGCCCGCGTGCTGGCCAAGACCCCGAGCATGGGTATTGGGAAATTGAATCGGGTTCAATGGTAAACTGGCCGCAGCAGTTCCGTGTGTTAGACGTGCAGGTGGACAAACAGTCGGGGGTTGGCGTGATTACGAGCACCATGCTAAATCATGAGAGCGCCAGCCCCTTGCATGTTTCTCAGAGGGGGCGCTTTCTCGCCTACTTGGAGCGTTATCTAGAAGGTGCGCCGGAACCAGAGGTTGCGCTAGTTGAAGCAGAAGGGGCCGCGAAGGATCGCAATACGCGCCTGTACTTCAAAGTGCCGGCATCCCTGATGGCGCGTTGGTAGCGCCAGAGCTAAGCGGCGCAAACACTCATCAAGTTTGGATGCGTCGCTCATGATTTTTGATTTTCATTGTCACTCCACGTATTCAGACGGCAGCCAAACGCCAGAATGGCTCGCGCAGGCAATGGCAGCCGCAGGTGTCGAGCTGTTCGCGCTCACCGACCATGATACCGTCGCGGGCGTCCATCGAGTGCAGATCGCCGCTCAAGCGAATGGAATCCGTGCGCTGGCGGGGGTTGAGATTTCCTGCCGCTGGGGTGCACACGAAATTCATGTTGTGGGCATCCATGTGGATGCACTAGCCACGGCATTGCTTGAGCAACTGGCGTCTCAGCATGCAAGGCGGTTGGCGCGCGCTGAGCGCATTTGTCAGAAGCTGCAAAAGCAGGGGCTTCCTGATGTGTTTGCGCTCTCCCTACACCTTGCCCAACCTGCCGAGCCTGCCCAACCTGCCGAGCCTTTGGATGCGGCGCAAGCAAAGCCGCAGCAAGCCGACCTAGGCGGGTGCCCAGGCCGGCCGCATATCGCGCGAGCACTCGTAAGCTTGGGAGCTGTAAAAGATGAGGCTACCGCTTTCCGGAAATTTCTTGGAATCGGAAAATCGGCATTTGTCGTGACAGAATGGCCTAGTCTTGCAGAGGCAATTGCTTGGATACGTGCGGCAGGTGGTGTTGCCATATTGGCTCATCCTCTTTATTACAAAGTCAGCCGTGGGCGATTGGAGAGCCTGATTCGAGCATTTGCCGAGAGCGGAGGGCAGGCGATTGAAGTGGTGAGTACGAACCTAGACAGCCTGCAGCGCAGTATGCTGGCCAATCTTTGCTTGAAATATGGCCTTGCGGGATCGGTTGCGAGTGATTTTCATGGCGCGTCTACGCCGTGGATCCGCCTTGGAAAGCTGCCGCCTCTGCCAGATACAATCCCGTCGGTCCTCACCCTGCTGCCTATCAACAAGTTCATTTAGGGCCTAGAATAAAAGCATTCGGTGCAGACAATGCCTGTCTGCTTTCAGTATTTCAGCGGCTTCGCTTGCTGGTAGGTAGTACTTTTATGACACAGATTTTCCACGTTCATTCTGAGAATCCGCAAAAGCGCTTGATTCAACAGGCGGTCAATATCTTGCGAGACGGTGGTGTCATTGTGTACCCAACGGATGCGGCTTATGCTTTTGGTTGTACCGTGGGCAATAAAAGCGCGCTTGAACGTATCGTTCAGATTCGTCAGCTTGGGTCTAAGCACAACTTTACGATCGCTTGCCACAACCTTTCCGAGCTTGCCACGTATGCGCGCGTTGATAATCAGGTGTTTCGGTTGCTTAAAAATAACACCCCTGGCCCTTATACGTTTATCCTTGCAGCCACCGCCGAAGTACCGCGCCGTTTGATGCACCCTAAACGCAAAACCGTAGGGCTGAGAATCCCAGATAATAAAATTGCCCTCGCTTTACTTGAAGCCTTGGGGGAGCCGCTCATGACGACAACCCTGATTATGCCGAACGAATCTGAGCCTCTGGTTGACCCAGAAGAAATTTTGGAGCTTCTGTCGCGACGTATTGAACTCGTGATTGACGGCGGCTGGGGCGAGACGAGCACGACGACGGTTGTGGATTTGGTTGACAGCATTCCTGTCTTGGTTCGCGAAGGGAAAGGTAGCCTTGAAAAGGTGGGTCTTGAACCGTTCCGATAGACGAAACTTGCCGCTATAATCAGGGGCCTAGTAGCGATTCAAAAAATGCGCGAGAGGTAATTGCGCGAGAGGTAATCGGCCTTGGTTATATCTGATCCCAACCTGTCGGCCCCAGAAAGCGACTCCTCCGTACCACGCCTTGCGCAGCTGCGTGAACAGTTCAGCCAGTCGCACACGCAAGCTGCATTGCCGCTTGCCTTGGTGCAAGGTGAAACGGTCACGCAACTGCCGCAAGATTTGTACATCCCACCCGATGCGCTTGAAGTGTTTCTAGATGCGTTTGAAGGCCCTCTGGATCTACTTTTGTATCTGATTCGGCGCCAGAACCTTGACATCCTGAACATACCCATTGCGGAGATTACCGCTCAGTACATGCAGTACGTCGAGATCATGAAATCTCTAAATCTCGAACTTGCCGCAGAGTATCTGGTGATGGCGGCGCTGTTGGGGGAGATCAAGTCGAGAACATTGTTGCCGCGCAACGAGAGTGCTGACGAGGACGAAGAAGACCCACGCTCGGAACTGATTCGGCGCCTGCAGGAATACGAGCGCTTCAAACGCGCCGCCGAAGACCTTGATTCCCTGCCGCGAATAGGGCGCGATACGTTTCCAGCAGTGGCGTTAGCTCCCGACTATCGACGCGCCGTGCCGCCTCCAGAGGTCGATCTGCGCGAGGTGTTGCTTGCTCTGAAAGATGTTCTGCACCGCGCCGACATGTTCGAAAGCCATCAGGTTTCGCGCGAAAAGCTCTCAACGCGCGAACGCATGACTATGGTGCTAGATCGCTTGGGGCGAGCGCGATTTATCGCGTTTGAAAACCTTTTTACCGTAGAGGAAGGGCGGCTTGGCGTTGTGGTCACCTTTCTTGCGATTCTTGAGCTGGTAAAAGAACAGCTCATAGAGCTGGTGCAGACCGAGATGCGCGGGCCAATTCACGTGCGAAGCAAGGCGCGCGCTCAAGATGAGAACGAATCTTCAGCGGATGATACGGATCTGGTGGATGACACCGAATCCTTATCCGAAGAAGCCTTTGAACTTGATCCCGCGCTCGATTGCGTGCAAGGCTAGCGTGCAAGTTTTGTCAGGTTCAGAAAAAGGCATTCCAGAGAAGTCTCTCAAAATAAGAAAGGCGCTACATGACTCCCAATCGACAAACCCTCAAGCGCATCATGGAAGCAGCGATTTTTTCGGCAGGACGGCCTCTCAGCCTAGAGGCAATCGGTGAGCTGTTCTATGAAGATGAACGCCCGAGCAATGAAGTGTTGCGCGAGTTGCTCGCGGAACTCCACGAAGAGTATTCGCGGCGTGGGGTCTTTTTGAAAGAGGTGGCGAGTGGCTACCGCTTTCAGGCAGACGCAGAATTGGGGGAGTGGGTTACGCGCCTCTGGGAAGAAAAACCGCAGCGCTATTCGCGAGCACTTCTTGAAACTCTCTCGCTGATTGCTTATCGACAGCCGATCACTCGCGGTGAAATCGAAGACATCCGCGGAGTGAGTGTTAGCAGCCAAATCATCAAAACTCTGCTTGAACGTGAATGGGTCAAAGTTTTAGGGCACCGAGAAGTGCCGGGGCGCCCAGCGATGTATGGCACCACGCGCACCTTTCTCGACTACTTTAACCTGCGCTCCTTGGCTGAGCTTCCTACCCTCGCCGAAGTGCGTGACCTCGATAAAATTGGCGCAGAGCTTGATGCTCGCCTACGCCGACAGCAGGACGAAGTGCAGACCTCGCTGCCTCTTGAGGTTGCGGTTGAAGTGGAGGATTAGGGTTTTCGCGATGTGAATAAATGCCGTAACCGTGCAAATCTTGGGCATCCTGTTCGCGATCGTGTTATTCTTTGGTATGAGGTATATACCGAGTGTCCTCGGCTGGCAATTCGGCTAAAATGTTTAGGTGGCGAGGCAGGCAAATCTGTTAGAATGCCAAGCTGCTAGAACCCAAGCGCGAAAACCCCCTAGGGCAGAGTCTGCGTCGTGAGGCGTCAGGCGGGAGCGTAGTGATTACGTCTCTTGTGAATCATTTTCTTGTGCGTCTGGATGGCCGAGATGGCTTGCCAACAATAAACGTAGTAGTCGTATTATGAGCGAAAAACTTCAGAAGGTTCTTGCGCGTGCGGGCATCGGCTCGCGGCGTTCCATGGAAGACTGGATTGCTTCTGGTCGGGTCAGTGTCAATGGAAAAAAGGCAAAGGTCGGCGACCGTGTGGAACGGGGCGACGTGTTGCGCGTAGATGGACGTTCTATGGATTACAGTGGCGAAGATTCGGACAGCCGCCGTATGATTATCTACTACAAGCCGGAAGGCGAGGTCTGCACTCGCACCGATCCGGAAGGGCGGCCTACTGTTTTTGATCGCCTGCCTAGGCTGGATAATGAACGTTGGGTAGCGGTTGGGCGGCTTGATGTAAACACCCAAGGCCTACTATTGTTTACAACAGATGGCGATTTAGCGAATCGCTTGATGCATCCCTCTTCAGAAATCGAGCGCGAATATGCGGCACGAATTTTTGGCGAGGTTACGCCGGAAATGCTGCACAACCTTAGAACTGGCGTCCAGCTGTTCGATGGGCCGGCGCATTTCGATGAGATCCTTCATTCTGGCGGCGAAGGCATGAACGCGTGGTATCACGTGATCATCAAAGAAGGGCGCCGTCGTGAAGTGCGGCGGATGTGGGAGACGCAAGGTGTACAGGTTTCCCGATTGATACGCGTTCGCTACGGTTGCGTCACTCTGCCGCGCGGCCTGAAAGCGGGGCGCTGGGAAGAATTGAGCGAAGATCAAATTAGCGAGCTGGCGCAGCTCTGCGGAGCCGGCTTACGGAAGCGTACAGGCTTGTATGGCCGCCCCAAAATGCGTGCTGAAAAAGAAGCGCCTCCCGTAATGGAAAATGTGAAGCGAGGCGGATATTTGAGACGTCGTCGCTATTGAAAATGGTATTCCAAAGACCAAACCTAAAGGCGTAGAGATCTATGGCGCATCCCATTGACAGCGATTGTGGCGGCTGGGTCATTGATCTTGACGCGCAATTGATCACTCATAGAGCGACGGCTTTTCGCGTACAGTTTGAGGGGGATCCTACATCGAATGATTGTGAGGGCAAGCCTTCAAAATTTCCTGCAGGCATCACTGCGCTTGAACAGGTAAGGCTTTTGCGCGAAGCCTATGACGCTTACATCAAGGCCTTTGAGTCAAGGTCAAAGGTTGCCCGCGCAACTTCGGGAAAATCGCGACCCGCAGCCGAGGCACCGCCGGCGGTTTCGCGCAAGCTACAGGCTGGCAAGCCCACCCTTCGCCTCAATCGCTCAGAAAAGCCTGCTGTTGACTGAACCTGCTGTTGATTGGGCCTGCTGCTGATAGGACTTAGTAGGTGAGGCTTATTCAGAGTGCGATAGATCGTAAGCCTCAGCCCGTCCCAGCATTTGTTCTGGTTTTGATTCTGCTACGGCAACTCGGTTGCGCCCACTATTCTTTGCGCGGTAGAGCGCCTTGTCTGCTCGTTCCATAAATTGCTGAGTGGTTTCCTGCTTTTGAAGCGCGGCAACCCCAACGCTGATCGTGACAGGAATTTCTTTGCCATCGTGAATTACAGATAGATTGGCAATCGTATTGCGCAAGCGTTCTGCAATTACGGTTGCGCCTTCCAAATGCGTTTTGTTGAGAAGAACCACGAATTCTTCACCGCCGTAACGGAAAGTCATGTCTACACCACGGCTGGTCGCGCGTAGCGTTTTGGCTACAGCCTTCAGCACATAGTCGCCCGCAGCGTGGCCATAGCTGTCGTTGATTCGCTTAAAATAGTCTAGATCCAGCATGAGCACTGAAAGCGGCTGATTGTAACGGCTCGCCAAGTCGGTCTCGCGGTGCAGTACATTGTCTAGGCTAAAGCGGTTGCCAGCGCCCGTAAGTGCGTCGGTAAGAGACGAGCGGACGACCTCTTGGTAGCGCAAACCGTTGCGTAACGGGTATACCAGCGTCGCGAGCAGGGGTTCAAGCAGCGACAGTTCGCTTTCGGAAAAGCGCTCTTTTTGCCGGTAAAAACTTACCTCTCCGAGATAATCGTCGCGAGTTTGCAGGCGAAAGTGTACGGTGTGCCCATGCAGGCTGCCCTCGGTAATTTCGAGATTATTCGGCGCATGTACGAAACCGAGTCCCTCTAACGGCAACACCCGAACGGCTTCTAAAAAGAACAGATGCAATATCTCTGGGAGTTCGATCGTGGTTTGTAGCACCACTCCAAGCCGATGCAAGGCTTGCGCGCGGGCGCGCCCTGAATTTTGGCGATTGCTGGAAACCTGTTGGATGCTTGCAAAACTGTGAATATCAAAGTCAAGAATTTTTGCCGTTGCTGCGCTGACCATGGTGTCGACCCCTTTGCTCGGAACTGCTTGCTGCCGATGATCCGCATCGCTGTTGCGCGTGTTGCTTTTGGATTGCGCGGATCGTTCGAGGTGTTGATCTGCGAAGTTTGTGCCAATTAGATCATCCATGTCAGTCATCATGAGCGCGATTAACAAAGTAAATTGTATTCAGTATGTTGCATTACAAAGAAATATCCAGTCTTAAGTTGCCAATTTTTTGGCAAGCCTGAGTTTTTGTGTGTGCCGACGCATTTTTGGCGAATGCTTGTGGGCGAACCCCTCTTTTAGTCTTGGGCGTCAATCGAGAGGCCATGCATGTGGCGCGCGTCCTCTGAGAGAAGATATAGAAAGGTTTCCGCGACTTTCTCAGGGGGGCAAACTTTTGCCGGATCTTCCGCAGGGTAGGCGGACGCGCGCATATTGGTTCGTGTTGCCCCAGGGTTGATGGCGTTCACACGGATGGAGGACGTATTTTCGAGTTCATCGGCTAGCGTTTGCACTAAGCCTTCCACTGCAAACTTGGAAATTGCGTAAGCACCCCAATGTGCTCGCCCTTTTCGGCCCACAGACGATGTAGTAAAAATAATTCGCCCAGATGGCGCTTCCTGAAGCAATGGCAAAAGCGCCTGCGTTAGTGCGAGGCTTGCCGTCATATTGACTTTGATGACGTTTGCAAACGTGTCCATCGGATATTGTGACAGCATGGTTAATTCACCTAGCTGTGCCGCGCAGTGTATCAGCGCATTCAGGTGGCCAAGTTCTTTCTCGACGATATCGGCAATTTGCGCGTATTCCAGATGTGTGGCGGTTAACAGGTTGAGCGGGATAATTGCCGGCTTGGGGTAGCCGCAGGCTTCAATCTCGTCGTAGACCGCCTCAAGCTTTTCGATGGTTCGCCCCATCAGCACAACGGTTGCGCCTAGTCGTGCGCATGCAAGCGCCACTGCACGCCCGATCCCAGAACCGGCTCCGGTAATCATGATGACTTGGTTTTGTAACATATTGGCAGGTGCTTGAAAGCTTCGCATGGTAGATCGCTCCGAAACCCGCAGAATTGGGGGGATTTTTATTTTTTACGAGAATAACACTAGGTCTGCGGGTTTGCGAGCAAAGGGGAGGGGGCTTTTGTCAAAGGGGTTGGGCTTTCCTCGCGGAGGAGGCCAAAAAACCTGTACTTGACATAGGGTTGCGTGCTGGAAATGTGATAGGATCTACGCCTTTTATTGCAGCAATATCTTTGAGACTGCGCCGCAGCACCGGTCGCATCTATCAGGCAAAGAAAACGTAGGCCTAAAAATGCAGGCCCCAAAAAAACAGGCCGGGAAAACAGGAATCCGATGTCAGAGCTCGCAAAAGAAATTCTTCCTATCAACATCGAAGACGAACTGAAGAAATCCTACCTGGATTACGCGATGAGCGTAATCGTTGGACGCGCCTTGCCAGACGTGCGCGACGGCTTGAAGCCGGTGCACCGGCGCGTGCTGTTCGCAATGAACGAACTTAGTAACCATTGGAATAAACCATACAAAAAATCGGCGCGCATCGTCGGCGATGTAATCGGTAAATACCACCCACACGGTGACACTGCTGTCTACGACACCATTGTGCGTATGGCGCAGTATTTCTCGCTGCGTTACATGTTGGTAGACGGGCAAGGTAATTTTGGCTCCATCGACGGAGACAACCCAGCGGCAATGCGCTACACGGAAGTGCGTATGGCCAAGATTGCCCATGAGCTGCTCGCCGATCTCGATAAAGAGACCGTTGATTTCGTCCCGAACTACGACGGCTCTGAACAAATGCCGTCGGTATTGCCGACAAAGGTTCCCAACCTGCTTGTGAATGGCAGTTCGGGTATCGCGGTAGGGATGGCGACAAATATTCCGCCGCACAATCTTGGCGAAGTCATAGATGCGTGTTTTGCTTTTATGGACGATTCCGAGATCACCATCGAAGGCTTGATGAAGCACATCCAAGGCCCCGATTTTCCCACCTACGGGATCATTAATGGGCGTGCGGGCATTATCGAAGCCTATCGAACAGGGCGTGGGCGTATCCGCATACGTGCGCGTGCAACGGTGGAGCGCGACGCAAAAACCGGCCGAGATTCCATCATCGTCACGGAGATTCCTTACCAGCTCAACAAAGCGCGGCTGATTGAGCGCATTGCCGAGCTTGTGAAAGAAAAGCTAATTGAGGGTATTACCGAGCTGCGTGACGAATCGGATAAAAATATCCGTATCGTGATTGAAGTGCGGCGCGGCGAAAATGCCGATGTTGTGCTGAACAATCTTTACTCGCAAACGCAGATGGAGAGCGTGTTCGGCATCAACATGGTGGCACTCGTAGATGGTCAGCCACGCTTGTTGAATCTGCGCGGTGTGATTGAAGCATTTGTTCGCCACCGTCAGGAAGTGGTAACGCGTAGAACCGTATACGAATTGCGTAAGGCGCGCGAGCGCGCTCATATCTTGGAAGGCTTGGCGGTAGCACTTGCGAACATTGATCCAGTCATTGAACTGATCAAATCTTCTGCAAGCCGCGCTGAAGCAGAGGAACGCCTGCTTGCGCAAGGCTGGCAGCCAGGCAACGTGATCGCCATGTTGGAACGTGCGGGAGAGGCGCACGCCTGTCGCCCGGAGGGTTTGCCCGCTCACTATGGTCTTCGCAATGGTCTCTATTATCTCTCCGACGTGCAAGCGCGCGAGATTCTAGAAATGCGTCTACACCGCTTGACCGGTTTGGAAACCGAGAAACTTATACAAGAGTATCAGGAAAAACTTGAGATCATTCGTGAGCTGCTGGCCATTCTCGCCAGCCGCGAGCGCTTGATGCAGGTAATTCGTGATGAGCTCACCGCAATCCGCGAAGGCTTCGCAGATGCACGTAAAACCGAGATTGTTGCCTCGCAGTTGGATATCAACGACGAAGACTTGATTCCAGAAGAAACAGTTGTTGTCACTCTCTCCAACGATGGCTATGCGAAAACCCAGCCTTTAGATCACTACCAAGCGCAACACCGTGGCGGCCGAGGCAAGGCCGCGGCGCAGGTCAAAGAAGAAGATTGTATCGAGCATCTATTGGTCGTCAGCACTCACGACACAATCCTTTGCTTTACCAGTGCAGGCAAGGTGTTCTGGCTGAAAGTTTACCAGATTCCGCAAGCAGGTCGCCAAGCCAAAGGGCGCCCGATCGTGAACCTGCTGTCGCTTGGCGAGAATGAAAAGATCACTGCGATCCTACCGTTACGAGGCTACGACGGCGATCGTTTCGTGTTTATGGCGACCAGCAACGGCACCGTCAAGAAAGTTGCGCTGCAGGAATTTTCACGCCCGCGCAGCCAAGGTCTGATTGCGCTAGAACTTGAAGAAAACAACCGGCTTGTGGGCGTCGCAATTACAGAAGGTCACCAAGACATCATGCTGCTAAGCTCAGAAGGCAAGGCGGTGCGTTTTGATGAAAATGAAGTTCGCGCGATGGGGCGTACTGCGCGTGGCGTGCGCGGCATGAATTTGCCCGAAGATGCCGCGGTCATTGCGCTGATCGTGCCAGACCCTGATGCGCAAATCCTTACAGCTTGTGAGAATGGCTTTGGTAAGCGCACCTTGGTTTCGGAATTTCCTACAAAAGGACGCGGCGGAAAGGGTATGATTGCGATCCGTACCAGCGAGCGCAACGGTAAGCTGATGGGCGCGGTGCAAGTGAACGATGGCAACGAGGTCATGCTCATTAGCGATCAAGGCACAATGGTGCGAATTCGTGCTGACGAAGTCTCCTTGATGGGGCGGGATACCCAAGGCGTCACCTTGATTCGGCTGAATGAGGGCGAGCGCTTGGTTGGCATTGAGCAAGTCGAAGAAGTCAGCGACGCTGCAGTTGAGGAAGCAAAGGCGTCGGGCGCTAAAAAGCTGCGCGCAACGGACTTCAATGGTGAAAGCGTCGAAGGCATTGATGATGCAGAGCAAGACAAAACAGGCAATAACGGCTCGGGCGATACAGATGAATCCGATGATGTTTTCGATGGTAACGACGCGGAATAACAGTCATCGCGTATGCCGGTTACAGTCAGGTAGGGGTTAGAAAATGGCTAGAGCGTTTAATTTTTGTGCGGGCCCGGCGGCGCTTCCTGAAGAAGTGCTTACTCAAGCCAGCGCAGAAATGCTGGACTACCAAGGGCGCGGTCTCTCCGTTATGGAGATGAGTCACCGCAGCGCGGAATTTGTGGCAATCGCTGAGCAGGCGGAAAAGGATCTGCGCGAGCTATTGCAAATTCCTGCCAATTACAAGGTGCTGTTTTTAAGTGGCGGGGCGCACCTGCAATTTGCCATGGTGCCGCTCAATCTCCTCGCCGGTAAAACAGACGCCGACTATGTGAATACCGGACAGTGGTCCAAACGCGCCATTAGTGAAGCGCAGCGTTATTGTGCAGTTAACGTAGTTGCAAGCGATGAAGTCAATCGTTTTACCGGCGTGCCCGATGTTTCAAGCTGGCGCCGCAACCCAGACGCAGCCTATCTTCACTACGTTGCGAATGAAACCATTGGCGGCGTAGAGTTCGACTTCGTGCCCGACGCAGAAGGCGTGCCGCTGGTGGTGGACATGTCTTCGAACATCCTCTCGCGTCCGATCGACGTAAACCAGTACGGGCTGATCTACGCGGGTGCACAAAAAAATATCGGGCCAGCTGGCCTTACCGTCGCCATCGTGCGCGAAGACCTGCTCGGCAATGCGCACCCGTCCACGCCAACCATGCTGGACTATAAAACGCATGCGGATAACGGCTCGATGTACAACACTCCGCCAACCTATGCATGGTATTTGGCAGGGCTTGTGTTCCAGTGGATACAACGCCAAGGCGGTTTGGGTGCAATTGAAAAGCTAAATCGCGCCAAGGCAGAAAAACTTTATCGTTTTATCGACAACAGTGGATTTTATAAAAATCCCGTCGCCGTTGCGAACCGCTCCCTCATGAACGTGCCCTTTACCTTAGCAGACGCCTCACTTGACAAGAGTTTTCTGCAGGAAGCGGAACAGCGTCATCTGCTAAATCTGAAAGGACACCGTTCCGTAGGCGGAATGCGCGCCTCCATCTATAACGCGGTACCAATGGCGGCAGTGGATGCCTTGATTGACTTCATGACTGATTTCCAGAAACGCCGAGGATAAGCTCCAATGTCCGAAGAACACTCTGGCGATACCGCCAAACCCAGCGGTGAGCAAGGCTTAAAAGCGCTCCGGCAGCAGATCGATACACTAGATACCGAACTGCTTGCGCTCGTCAATCAGCGTGCGAAGCTCGCCCAAGCGGTTGCTCGGATCAAGACAGACGCACTTGAAAAGGGCGAGAAGCCGGTGTTCTTCCGTCCAGAACGCGAGGCGCAGGTTTTGCGGCGTATAAAGGAGCGTAACCAAGGCCCCTTGGGTGACGAAAGCGTCGCGTGGCTGTTTCGTGAGCTGATGTCCGCGTGTCTTGCGCTGGAAGAACCCATGCGCATTGCTTACCTTGGGCCGGAAGGCACCTATACCCACGCTGCTACGCTTAAACACTTCGGGCACGCGGTTCACCTCGCTCCACAAACAACGATCGACGAAGTGTTTCGTGAAGTAGAGGCCGGTGCCGCTCATTATGGCGTCGTTCCGGTTGAAAACTCCACCGAAGGGATGGTCAACAATACCTTAGATAGCTTCATGCAATCCAATGTGAAGGTTTGCGGAGAAGTTGCACTACGTATTCACCATCATCTTTTGGTCGGCCCAGCAACGCGCACCAGCGGCATCACGCGCATTTATTCGCATCAGCAGTCCTTGGCTCAATGCCGCAAGTGGCTGGATTCCCATTATCCTAACGTGGAGCGGATCGCGGTTAGTAGCAACGCTGAAGCAGCTCGTCGCCTTCGCGATGAATGGCATGCAGCTGCAATCGCGGGAGATATGGCGTCAGAACTTTACGGATTGGAAAAGTTGGCGAGCAATATTGAAGACAGTCCACATAACACCACGCGCTTCCTTGTTGTGGGGCAAGAATCCGTCGCTGCCTCAGGTGATGACAAAACATCCATTATTGTTTCCACGCGCGATAAACCGGGGGCGCTTTATAACTTGTTAACTCCCTTTCGTCGTGAAAACATCAGCCTTACGAGAATTGAGACGAGACCTTCACGCGACGGCGCGTGGGCCTATGTGTTTTTCATGGATTTTGACGGCCACGAGACCGATGATGCAATTGTTCGCATTCTGGATGACCTAGGCTCGGAGGCCGTGTATTTAAAACGCCTAGGCTCCTATCCTAAAGCGGTGTTGTAGTTTTTTCGAGCCAATAGCGGCGCAATTCGATTCTAGTTGCTACACCAACTAGATTTCTAATTGCAATCGTTAGTCATATCCAATAAACACGGGGCTTTCATTACAAATGGATCAGGATTTTCTGTCACTGGCGATGCCACAAGTACAATCGCTCAGCCCTTATATTCCGGGGAAACCGATAGAAGAATTGCAGCGCGAACTTGGCCTCACCAAGATCGTTAAACTTGCCAGTAATGAAAATCCGCTAGGCCCTAGCCCAAAGTCGCTCGCCGCGATTGAAGGCGAGCTGAAACATCTGACGCTCTATCCGGACGGAAACGGCTTTGCTTTAAAGAGCGCATTGGCGGAACGCTTTTCCTTAGATATTCACCAAATTACCTTGGGGAACGGCTCCAACGATCTGCTGGATCTCGTCGCTAGAGCTTTTTTGGGGCAAGGCCGGGAAGCAATCTACTCGGAATATGCATTCGCAGTGTATCCGATTAGCACCCAAGCGGTTGGCGCGACCGGTATCGCAGTGCCGGCAAAAGAGTATGGGCACGATTTAAGCGCGATGCTGGCGGCCATCACGCCGCGTACCTCGGTAATCTTTCTTGCCAATCCGAACAACCCAACCGGCACATGGTTCGATCGCCAAGCGCTGTCTGCGTTTCTCGCGGCAGTGCCGGATCGCGTCATTGTGGTACTGGATGAGGCATACACCGAATACGTGGGTGAGGCGGCGTTCCCCAATGGTTTTGAGTTCTTGAATGCGCACCGGAACCTGATCGTTACGCGAACCTTCTCGAAAGCATACGGCTTGGCCGGTCTGCGCGTGGGTTATGCGGTGAGCGATCCAGCGATTGCAGATACGTTGAACCGGGTTCGTCAGCCATTTAACGTTAACAGCCTCGCCCTGATTGCGGCGACGGCGGCGCTTTCTGATGATGAATACCTGCAGCGCAGCTTTCAGACCAACCGCGAAGGCCTCGCTTTATTAGCGGAAGGCGTGCGTGCGCTTGGCCTTGATTATATTCCTTCAGTAGGAAACTTTATTACCGTACATTTCGGTCGGCCCGCACAACCGATTTATCAAGCCTTGCTAAGAGAAGGTGTCATCGTTCGCCCTGTTGCCAACTACGGATTGCGCGATGCGCTCCGTATTAGCGTCGGCACTCTTGCCGAGAATCAATATTTTCTTGAAGCGCTCACGCGCGTATTAGGCAGCGTTCACGATGGCGCGCGTTCGCCCGACTCAACCGCAAAATAATGGTGCTGGAATGAAACGCCTGTTTATCCCGCGTGTCCTCATCGTTGGCATCGGCTTGATTGGCGGTTCTTTTGCTTGCGCGCTCAAAGCGGCTGGCGTTGTGGGCGAGGTGGTTGGTTACAGTCGCCGCACAACCACCCTGGCCCGTGCGCTTGAGCTAGGTATTATTGACCGCGCCGAAACCAGCATTGTCGACGCGCTCGCTGATGTGGATCTGGTGATGCTCGCCGCGCCGATTGGCAGCACGCGCGCATTACTGGAAGCCATGAAACCCGCGCTCAACGGTAAAACCATCGTCACCGATGCCGGAAGCGTAAAAGGCAGCGTAATTGAGGATGTGCAGCAGATCTTTGGCCGTGTCCCGGAATGGTTTGTACCCGGCCACCCGATTGCGGGCGCAGAAAAAAGCGGTGTCGAAGCGGCTGACGCGAAACTTTACCAAGACCACAAGGTGATCCTGACACCGCATGGCAATACTTCTGCCGCTGCGCTGGATTTGGTCTGCGCAGCTTGGCGAGCCACCGGCGCAGAAATTTTGCTGATGGACGCCAATCACCACGATAGAGTGCTTGCAGCCACAAGCCACCTACCACATCTACTGGCTTTTTCGCTGGTGGACACGCTCGCGAAAGAGAACGAGAATCAGGAAATTTTTCGCTACGCTGCGGGTGGTTTTCGGGATTTTACCCGCATTGCTTCCAGTGACCCCACCATGTGGCACGATATTTTTGTTGCTAACCGCGACTCGGTGCTGGGTGCGCTCGATCACTTCAGCCGAGGGTTAGAGGCGATGCGCCGCGCGGTCGAGGCGCAAGATAGTCAGGCGCTACTCGGCATCATGACGCGCGCCAAAGTTGCCAGAGATCACTTTACCAAAATGCTCGCTAAGAGGGCCTATAGTCATTCCATGAAAGCACATAACGTCACCTATACGGTACAGCCGGGCGGCAGTATGAACGGCACCTTGCGCGTGCCGGGCGATAAATCCATATCCCATCGTTCTATTATGCTCGGTGCGCTCGCGGATGGCATTACGGAAGTCAGCGGCTTTCTCGAAGGTGAAGACAGCCTTGCCACCCTGCAAACCTTCCGCGACATGGGCGTCGTGATTGAAGGCCCGAACGAAGGCCGCGTTCGTATTTTCGGCGTTGGATTGCGTGGCTTGCGCGCAGCACCTGGCGCACTTTATCTAGGGAATAGCGGCACATCCATGCGCCTTTTGAGTGGTTTGCTGGCGGGGCAAGCATTTGATTCCACATTGACTGGAGACGAGTCATTGTCGCATCGTCCAATGGGGCGGGTGGCAAAGCCACTACTGCAGATGGGGGCGGTGATTGCAACCGAACCGTCAGGCACCCCGCCGATTCGGATCACTGGGCGCCAGCGTTTGCGTGGAATTCACTACGACATGCCGATGGCAAGTGCCCAAGTAAAGTCTTGCGTGCTTCTGGCCGGGCTGTACGCCGAAGGCGAAACTTCGGTGACTGAACCCGCACCTACGCGCGATCATACGGAACGCATGCTGCGTGGTTTTGGGTATACGGTAAAAACTGAAGGCAGTACGATCTCGCTTACGGGAGGCGGGAGCCTTAAGGCAACCCAAATTGACGTTCCCGCGGATATTTCGTCTGCTGCCTTTTTTATGGTTGCAGCAAGCATTTGCCCCGGCGCAGACATTACCCTGCAACACGTTGGCATTAACCCGACGCGCATTGGCGTGATCAACATTCTGCGCGCAATGGGCGGTAATATCGAGCTCTCGAATGAGCGAGAAGTTGGCGGTGAACCCGTTGCCGATATTCGCGTGTGCTATGCGGCGCTGAAAGGAATCCACATTCCAGAAGATCAAGTGCCTCTGGCGATCGACGAGTTTCCGGCCCTCTTTATCGCAGCGGCCTGCGCTCAAGGCGAAACCGTGCTTACCGGCGCCGAAGAGCTGCGTGTAAAAGAGAGCGACCGAATTCAGGTGATGGCCGATGGTTTGAATACGCTGGGTGTTGACGCCAAACCTACGCCGGATGGGATCATCATTCGTGGAGGCATCATCGGTGGCGGTGAAGTCTATAGTCACAGCGACCATCGTATTGCAATGTCGTTTACGATCGCAGCGCTCCGCGCCAATGACGTGATTGTGATTCAGGATTGTGCCAACGTAATGACCTCTTTTCCGACATTTGTATCGCTCGCGACTGCCGCAGGGATCCGTCTCAGTGTAGAGCGCCATGGCTAAGCGGGCTTGCGTGCAAGCAGCGTGCAAGCAAGCCGCTACAAGGAAAAGACACACAAACCGCCGATAGATAAGCAATAGGCATTCTGATGCAAGCAACGCTTCCCCCTAGCTCGACCCCTGTTCTCACATTGGACGGCCCAAGCGGTTCAGGAAAAGGCACTGTCGCTCAAAAAGTCGCCCATGCGCTTGGCTGGCACTTTTTGGACAGCGGCGCTCTCTACCGGCTCGTCGCGCTTTCTGCGCAAAATCGAGGCGTGGAGTGGAGTGATGAATTGACGCTTGAAGCACTCACGCGCACGATGGATGTGCGTTTCGTCGCTAATGAAAGCGGTGGCGAGCCTAAGGTGATGCTAGAGGGGCAAGACGTAACTCGGGCGATTCGGACAGATGAAATGGGGCGAGGAGCTTCGCAAGTTGCGGCATTGCCCGCCGTGCGAAAAGGGCTGCTACAGCGCCAACGTGAATTCCTTGAGGCGCCTGGACTTGTTGCCGATGGTCGAGATATGGGAACGGTTGTGTTCCCTAACGCCCCGCTAAAAATTTACCTGACAGCCAGCGCAGAAGAACGGGCGCGTAGACGCTATTTGCAGTTGCAAGAGAAGGGCTTCGGTGCTAACTTAGGCGATCTTTTAATTTCGATCCAAGCGCGCGACGAGCAAGATATGAATCGTCCCGTAGCGCCTCTCAAGCCCGCCGAAGACGCCATACTGCTAGATAGCACTCAAGCAAGTATTGACGAGATTTTTCAACGAGTGATGAGTGAGGCGAGAGCGCGTGGCTTATCGTGAAGCTTGTTTGTAAGCTTGTAGTGAAGCTTCTTGCTTGTAAGCTTGTAGTAGATCGTTAAAGCCAACACATTAAAGACTTAGATGGAAAGGAGGGTGCGACGAGCGCCCTTTGTTACATGTAAGGGGACGGTTTGCGCATCAACACGACCATCAGCGCGCAAAGCCGGCTATCAACCACAGACCCTGTCCTGAACTGATGGCGGATAGGCTGATGACGGGTCGCAAGCCCGTTGAAAGCAAATTAGGTAATTGAAATGATGGAAAGTTTTGCCGAACTTTTTGAAGAATCCCTGAAACAAACCAACATGAACCCAGGCTCCATCGTGGTCGGCACCGTCGTTGCCGTCGATAGCGATTGGGTGACGGTTTATGCAGGCCTCAAGTCTGAAGGCGTTATTCCGCGCGACCAGTTTGATGGAGAAGTGAACGTCGGTGACGAGATCGAAGTTGCGCTTGAGTCCATCGAAGACGGCTATGGTGAAACCCGACTCTCCCGTGAAAAGGCGAAGCGCGCAGAGGCTTGGAGACGTTTGGAAGCTGCTTGCGAAGCAAGCCAGATCGTCAAGGGCATCATCAACGGCAAGGTCAAAGGCGGATTTACCGTCGACGTCGATGCCGTCCGCGCATTCTTGCCGGGCTCGCTCGTCGATATTCGCCCCGTCCGTGACACCGCACACCTTGAAGGCAAGGAACTTGAGTTTAAAGTTATCAAGTTGGATGCCAAACGCAATAACGTTGTAGTCTCCCGCCGCGCAGTTCTGGAAGCTGAAAACAGCGCCGAGCGTGAAGCACTGCTTTCCAACCTGCAAGAAGGTATGGAAGTTAAAGGTATCGTTAAGAACCTGACCGACTACGGCGCGTTCGTAGATCTGGGCGGCATCGACGGCTTGCTGCACATTACCGACATGGCTTGGAAGCGCATCAAGCACCCAAGCGAAATCGTTGCAGTAGGCGACGAGATTCTGGTGAAAGTGCTCAAGTTCGATCGCGATCGCAACCGCGTATCCCTCGGCCTGAAGCAACTGGGTTCCGATCCATGGGTCGAAATCAAGGCGCGTTATCCAGAAGGTGCTCGCGTAAAAGCGCGTGTTACCAACCTGACCGACTACGGCTGCTTCGCTGAACTGCAAGAAGGCGTTGAAGGCCTCGTGCACGTTTCCGAAATGGATTGGACCAATAAGAACATTCACCCATCGAAAGTCGTTTCGATTGGCGAAGAAATCGAAGTGGTCATCCTCGACATTGATGAAGAGCGCCGCCGTATTTCCTTGGGTGTTAAGCAATGCAAGCCAAACCCATGGGAAGAGTTTGCAACGCACTTCAACAAAGGCGATCGCATTTCCGGCAAGATCAAGTCGATCACTGATTTCGGTATCTTCATTGGCTTGGATGGCGGCATTGACGGCCTCGTTCACCTGTCTGACATTTCTTGGGATTTGCCAGGAGAAGAAGCGGTTCGCGCCTATAAGAAAGGCGACGAAATCGACACCGTCATTCTGTCTGTAGACCCAGAGCGCGAGCGTATCTCGCTGGGCGTCAAGCAGCTTTCTGAAGATCCGTTCACCGCTTACCTGAACGACAACGATAAAGGCGCAGTCGTAAAAGGCACCGTGAAGTCAGTCGATGCCAAGGGCGCAGTTGTTGAATTGCGCGATGGCGTTGAAGCTGTGCTCAAAGCCTCTGAAATCAGCCGTGACCGCATCGAAGATGCACGTAATGCGCTGAAAGAAGGGGATGTGATCGAAGCTCGCATTATTGCTGTTGATCGTAAAAACCGCGCAATTAACCTGTCGGTAAAAGCGAAAGACGCAGCAGATGAGAAAGAAGCTATGAAGACGCTTTCTCAGGATGATGCAGTTGCTCCACGCACGATCGGCGATTTGATCAAGGCACAGATGGGCCGTGATTAAACGCAAACACTTCGCGGGCTGTAGGCGCTTGGCGTAGACAGCTCGTGGCAGTGTAACAAAAGGGCCCAGTCGGGCCCTTTTGTTTTTGTATTCAATTGGTGATCTGCTATTGCCTTGCTGGAAACATTGTGTATAAATGGTCTTTCGCTCGGCCTAAAAACTGAGGCGTAGGGAATTGGCTCATAACAAGGTGAAATTCATGATCAAGTCATTTGAAAACAAGGTTGCTGTTATTACCGGTGCAGGTTCAGGGATCGGTCGTTCTCTTGCCCTTCAACTTGCGCAAAAGGGCTGTCACCTTGCGATTTCCGATATCAACGAAAAGGGCTTAAAGGAAACGGTCGGGATGATACAAACCCCCGGCATCAAGGTTACTTCTGCAAAGCTGGATGTTGCCAACCGCGATGCGGTATATGCACATGCGGAGCAGGTTATTGCTGATCACGGCAAAGCCAACATCATCATTAACAACGCGGGTGTAGCGCTGGGCGAAACTATCGAAAACATGAGCTATGAGAATTTCGAGTGGCTTATGAATATCAACTTCTGGGGCGTGGTGTACGGAACCAAGGCATTCTTGCCGCACCTGAAGGCCGCAGGAGAAGGGCAGGTTGTGAACATCTCTAGCGTATTTGGGTTGATTGCTGTACCAACCCAAAGTGCCTACAACTCTGCCAAGTTTGCAGTGCGTGGTTTTACCGAATGTCTTCGTGAAGAGTTGGAAATTGACAACTGCGGTGTGAGCGCAACCTGTGTTCATCCAGGTGGCATCAAAACGGGTATTGCACGTAACAGCCGCGTCGGGAAGCTGGGATCGTTTGATAAATTCACTGCAGGCAAGGATATTGGCGATCAGTTCGAGAAGCTCGCCAGAACCACTGCGGACGAAGCAGCAGAAGCGATTATTAACGGTATTCGCCGTAACAAGCGCCGCGTTCTGATTGGCACAGATGCACGTGTTATCGACAGCATGCAGCGCTTTTTGCCAACGGGCTACCAGAAGTTGCTAGAAGTGGGCAGCCGCATCACGCGCAAAGGCTGATACAACCCTCAGTCATAAAAGCTAGTCACAAAAGCTGGGCACAAAAAATGCGGCATAAGCCGCATTTTTTGTGCCCGATTTGAGCAAATTACTTTTCCAGCCAATCATTTACCGCAACAAGATCAGCCGAACCCAGTATGCCCGCTACCTGTTTTAAGCGCAGCGAGTCAATCACATAGTCGTAGCGAGCGTTAGCATAGTTGCTGCGCGCTGCGTAGACGGATCTTTGAGCATTCAGTACGTCTACTACTGTGCGAGTGCCAGCATCATAGCCCGCTTGGGTGGCCACTAAAGCAGATTCCGCAGAGCGTATAGATTGAGCGTAGGCTTCGACGCGTTGAACGTGAGTGGTGACCATCAAATATAGGTTGGCTGCGTTTAGGTCAGCGCTTTGGCGGCTGAACTCCACTTGATCTTTGGCTTGGTAGTACTGGCTTAGCGCTTGGCGGCGCAACGCGGAGACAGCGCCACCGTTGTAGATCGGTACCGTCAATTCAAGGCCAATCTGGGTTTGCGTCGAGTCGGGAGTCGCAAAGCCCGAAGCGTTGTTTTTGTTGCCGTTTGCGTAGCCGTAAGAGCCTGCGAGGTTCAGTGTGGGAGCGTGGCCAGCGCGCTTGGCTTTATAGGTTTCGGACGCTACCTGTTCTGCGCCAAGTGCTGCAGTGAGTGCAGCATTGTTTTCGAGCGCGCGTTTGATCCATTCGTTCTGGTCGGACGGTTGGGGGGCGCCGATCGGCAGGTTGGTTTGCAGGTCTTTCACACCTTCTACACTGCTTTGGGTCAGTGTGGCGATGTTGCGCTGCGCGACTTGCACAGCCGCTTCAGAGCCGATTCGCCCAGCAACGCTAAGGTCGTATGCAGACTGTGCTTCCTGCACATCGGTTTTGGGGACTAAGCCAACCTTGAAGCGCTGTTTGGTTTGCTCCAGCTGGCGTGAGATGGCGCTTTCTTCTGCGCGGCTGGTTTCAAGTTGAACCTTGGCGCGCAACAGTTCGAAATAAGTGGTGGCAACACGCAGCAGAAACTCTTCTTCTGATCCCTTTAACTGGGCATCGAGCATTGTCAGCGTGGCTTGGCCGATTTTGTAAGTGTGCCAAGCTTCGAGGTTGAATAATGGCTGGGATAGTGATGCCCCATAGGTACGGCTGGTGCGGTCGGAGCTCGGGAAACCGTCAGGATTGCTGCGAATTTTTGCAACGGCTGCTTGAGCGTTGAGTTTTGGAAGGATCCCAGCACGCGTGATGTTGCTCGTCTCGCGGTTTGCCTCGTCAGCATGCTGAATGGCGGACCATTGGGGGTCGTGTGCCTTGGCGCGCTCTAGCGTTTCGCTGAGGGTGAGGGTGTCAGCAAAACTTGTGGCGGACACGAGCGGTGTCAATAGGGTTGCGATGCTGAGTGCCAATTTAAGTTTCATGAAGAGACCTTATACCAATGGGGGTATCGGAGTTTAACTTATGCGCGATCAAAGCAAAAGTCAGCTCCGAGAACGGAGTTTTTCAAAATCTGTACGCGTTCTGAATGCTCACTAATAGAGAGTGGCACAGCAAGCGAATGCCCCCAAACGGGGCCGGGCCACGCGGGATCGGTGGGGTTTCGTCCGACGATATGCACATGGAGCTGGCGTACTATATTCCCTAATGCACCGGTGTTGATTTTGGAGACATTTGGTTGATTCGCGATGGCTTCGCTACACAGCATGGTTTCATTGGTTAGCTGAACGCGCACACTGGGGGGAAGCGTGTGCAGCTCTACAGCCCCGTGTATTTTGGGGATCAAGATGAGCCAAAAGTAGCGAGAGTCGTTGAACATTCGCAGTAGCGAGAGTGGTGATTCGGCAACCTCAAGCGTATCGCGCTGGAGGCGTTCATCCAGAATGAATTGGCTCATTTCGCCAAGTTCCTTAGTGAAAGGCCACCCATCAATGGTGGGTGGCTCTCGTTGGTGGGAAGCTTCTCGTTAGTGAGATGCTACCCGGCTGTTCATTGACGCAGTGGAAGAGATTACGTCACTCACGATATTGCTGGCTTCATCAAGCACAAAATCTACTTTGATTGCGCCGTGGTCGGTAAGGGCATCGGCCTCGTCTTTCTCGGCCGCTTTTTTCATGTCAGCAACCGTTTTGAAAGGCGTTTCATGTTTACCTTTGCGGCGATCGTTTTCAAGTTTCAGGCGCTGTGAATCAAGCTTGGTCTGTTCTGCTTCGCGGGTCTTTTCGTTCAAAGATACTGTCTTAGCTGCTCGCGCTTCATCAAGTAGCTTTACCTGCTCGTTTAGATACATAAAGTCAGGATTTGCGCGAATTCGCTGTTCAGCATTCTCCCGCAGCAAAGGGATGGCCGCTTCAAGCCCGCGATCTTTATCGTAGTGTGCGGGGCGAATCGTATCTGCTGGGAGTGCATTGAAGAGTGCGCTTTCGCCAAGCTCTTCGTGGTCAAGCAGGCTGGGCATTGCGATATCGGGTGAGACCCCTTTGTTTTGGTTGGTGTCGCCAGAGATGCGATAGAACTTTGCCAGCGTGATTTTGAGCTGGCCCTGATCCAATTGCTGCATGGACTGAACGGTACCCTTACCAAAGGTGCGTTCCCCTACGATAACTCCGCGCCGATAATCTTGGATCGCGCCGGCGAAAATTTCTGACGCAGACGCGCTCAGGCGGTTGACGACCACTGCGAGCGGTCCCGTGTAGGCGACGCGCGGATCGGTGTCGAGCATGGTGTCAATCTTGCCGCCAGAGCTGCGGATTTGCACTGTAGGGCCGCGTTCGATGAACAAGCCTACTAGCGAGTTTGCTTCTTGTAGGGCGCCGCCGCCGTTGTTGCGAAGATCAATGATCAATCCGTCGATGTTTTGCTTTTTCAGCTTGTTGATTAGTGCGGCAACGTCGCGCGTTGTTGAGCGGCAGTTGGCTTCATCATGTTGGGTACATTGAAAGTCTAGATAGAAGGCGGGGACGTTGATGACCCCAATTTTGTAGGCTTTGCCGTCGTGCTTTGTCTCAATAATGGTGGATTGTGCGGCTCGATCTTCTAGTTTCACTTGATCGCGCGTGATCGTGACGAGCTTGGTTTCGTGCTCGTTACTGCTGCCAGCAGGAATGATTTGAAGGGTGACTTTAGTGCCTTTTTTTCCACGGATGCGTTCTACAACCTCGTCAAGGCGCCAGCCGACGACGTCTACGACATCTTTATCGCCTTCTTGGGCGACGCCGACAATTCGATCCGCAGGGTGTAGGAGTTTGCTGCGGTCAGCAGGACCGCCGGTAACGAGGCTTTGTATTTTGGTGTACTCATCTTCCGCTTGCAGCACGGCGCCGATGCCTTCCAGCTGCAAGCTCATGTTGATATTGAAGTTTTCAGATACCTTTTGGGAGAGGTATTGGGTATGCGGGTCGTAGGTCTGTGTGACCGAATTAAGAAAAATTTGGAACGCGTCGTCGCTGTTCACTTGCAGCGCGCGAGTCAGCTGAGATTTGTAGCGTCTTTCCAAGGTTTTTTTGATCTTTGCTGGCGATTTGCCCGTGAGCTTCATGTTGAGTGCGGTGTACATGAGGCGCTTACGCCACAAATCATCCCACTCGCTTTGATTGGCAGGCCATGGGGCCTGTTTGCGATCCGCTTCAACCGTATCGTTTGTGGTGTATTGCCATTGGTCGAACTCGCGGTTCAGCAATACATCAAGATAGGCAAGGCGATCCACCATGCGGTGCTGATAACGGTTAAATATTGCGAAGGCAGGGCTTAAATTGCCGTTGACAAGCGCGTCGTCCATTTCAAAGCGATATTTTTCGAACTCTTTGATATCAGAGGCAAGAAAGTAGCTGTGCGCTGGATCGAGATCGTTGAGATAGCGATCTAAGATGGTTGCAGAGAGAGTGTCGTCAAGGCGTTGGTGATTGTAGTGCAGCTGTTCCAGCCGCTTGACTACCATAAGTGCGGTAATAGCCTGCTGCCGGTTAGGGCCGAGGTCATTCACTTTGATTCCGGTGAGCGACCAAGCAGTGGTGCTGGCGATCAGAGCGCAGAAGGTCACAAGTGCCGTCTTGCGGGCGAAAGAACTCAATATGTTCAGCATTATTGACTCAACCGTAGTGGCAGGCAGTATACCTGTATTCTAATAGGCAACGACGAGGCTTGCCCGCTATTTATTGCTTTATTATGCCGAAAAGGCAAGATTTCAAGCTTGGAAATACGCACATTTCCGACCATTTTGTTGTTTTTGTGGCGTTTGGTGCGCATTGTCTGTGGCTTGAACGAGAATTCTGCAGCGAAATGCGCGGACACGCATCGACGCAAGTACAAGTACTGTTTTAGACTGCGGTGGCGGGTAATACGTTTGTCCGTACAAAAAATAAAAAGCAAGAACAGAGGGAAGTAGCAATGAATGGATACGTTCGACGTTTGAGTCGTCTGCCTGGCTTTTGTGTAAACGGTAGTGGGAGGTTGGTACGAGGTGCGCTGGCGCCACGCGTGGTAGGGGTAGGTGCTGTTTTGATCAGCGCTATCGCGCCCCAAGTTGGAAATGCTGCGCTTGTTGAGAATCTTACCATTGGAAATGCGAAGGCGCTCGCTTTGGGAAATGCGGTTACGGCGGATCCGCCTGGCGTTGATTCCATCCACTTTAATCCGGCGGGGCTTGCGCGCTTGGATGGACGAATGTCACAAGTGAAACTCTTAGGCGCAGCCTTTCAGTTTGACGCCCAGTTTGGTGCCTATCACCCTGATGCGCAAGAGCAGATTGATTATTGGGGTGTCGGCCCAGATGACATTCCTGGGCAAAAAAGTTCTACGTCTACGGCAGTGGTCAAACTCCCCTTTATGGACAAAGCGAAAGAATGGCCGCTGCCATTTGTGGTTGCTCCGCTTGGAGGGGTTGCATACCGCCCACCAGAATCCAAGCTTACCTTTGCGACATCGGTGTATGTACCGTTTGCGGCAGGCTATAAGCGCGAAGATGATGATCCTGCACGCTATATGGGAAAATATCTTTCGGTGGTTCGCCTTAGCTATCTGACACCTTCTGTTGGTTGGCGAGTCAATGACGAGTTGTCCCTTGGCTTCTCGGTGGGCCTGTCGTGGCAAGGCATCGGAGCCAATACCGATTTGAGGGTGCCGAACCTTGTGTTGGGAGCGATCAATCGAGCGCTTGAAGAGATTCAGACTGCGCCGTTGTCGTGCAGCGGAATATTTGGTGTCGATGCAGATGTTTGTGATCCCAATACCCCACTCATTAGCCCGCTGCAAAAAGCTGCGGAGGTAACGCTGGAAGTATCTGATCCCTACACTTGGTCTACCAGTTTTGGTGTTTTATGGTCGCCAACCCCTTGGTTTACTTGGGGGGCGAGTTATATGAGCGAATCCAATACGCACATGACCGGCGATTATCGTATGGAGTATAGCGATGTTTGGGTGCAGCCGTTCAGCCGCTTGAGCAGCTCGCAATCATCTGTGGCCCCACTATGGAATTTTTTAGGTCTGCCCAAAGGGCTTGCTCATGAAGAGGGGAAGGTCAAAATCAATCTGGATATTCCAGCGCAGTTTAATACCGGGGTGAGTGTAAAGCTTACGCCCGTTTGGAAGGTGAATTTCGATGCGCATTGGATGGATTGGTCTAAATGGGATGGGTTGGTGTTTGAGTTTGACCGCAAGACGGATTTCTTGAGGATTGCGTCCGTATTGCAGCCAGAATACGCGACCCAGAACAGCCTGACGATCCCAAGGCACTATCGCAGTGTCTGGAACTTTAGCTTGGGTGTGGAGTATCAGTTCAGCGATCCGCTTGCGCTTCGCATTGGTGTCGAAGATCGTAAATCATCCATTGGTGCAAGCAAGTATGACTTGTTGCTCCCGCTTGGTGAAGCCTATTTGTTTGGGACGGGCTTTGAATACCGCCCCGATCGCAATTCGATATGGGAGATGTCGGTCGGGTACGTGTTGTCGCGTGCCAAGATACCTGCAGGGAGTAGCACCAACCTGAACAGCATGGACACCGCCCATAACTTCATCTACAACCCGTACTCTGGTATGGATGTTGAAACGAAAGCGCAAGGTTTGCTGCTGAATCTTAACTACAGCAGTCAATTTTGAGCGCTGTGCGTTTCATTTCGGAGGAAACGGTTTGTTTAGTATGTTTATTCTAAAAAAACTTGATAGTCTTCACATTATGTTGAAGGCAACCTGCGGGCGGCGCTGAATATTTAGCGAATAGCCGCCGAGAAGCCAACGATAAAAGAATCGAAATGTGCCGATTCGAATTTTCTCGCCCGGACCTCATCGGGCATTCCCTTAGCCCGCCTCATCGCGGGCTTTTTTTTACTATTATTCCGGAAATTGCTGTTCCCTTCGGCTTCGCTCAGGGAGCGGGGCATCGGCTCCGCTCAGGGAGCGGGGCTTCGGCTTCGCTCAGGGAGCGGGGCTTCGGCTTCGCTCAGGGAGCGGGGCTTCGGCTCCGCTCAGGGAGCGGGGCATCATCTTCGTTCAGAAGACATACCTCTGCTCACGTAGTGGAGCTGAAGGGGGGGAATGCTAGGGGATTGTAAGAATCACTTTCACCGATGCATTTACGGCGCTTACATCGACGTAGCCGATCTGGCCGCTATTGCTGCTGATGGTTTGCACCATCTCAATGTCATCCACCGCAGTTTCAGGCGGTTGACCTTTGCCCGAAAATATCTGGGCCGACCAATAGCTGTTCACCTGGGCCGGAGACTTTCCGGTTGTTTTTAGATAGAACGCGTCGCGAGTTTTGTTGCCTTCTATCAGGTCGATTGGAGTCAGTTTAGTCCCCTGAATTTGGGTGCTTTTGCCGAGATAGATGCGTGCCACTTCTTCTTTGCTTGCCGCGTCAAGGCTTGCGGAGGGATGTGTGATAATTGCAATCTCTGCGTGTGCTATGGAGGGTGCGACCATACTGAAAAGCCCCGCTCCGGCGTAGAATAGTGGCAGCGCCAGAAACGAAGCTCTCAGTGGGTTTGTGAGCCGCTTGAATATGTGTGGTGTCATTTGCTTCTTCTCAATTCTTTGGCCTGTATATCGGAACGCGTTAGTGTTCACGGTTGTCGACGCTCAAAACACTGCGTTGACGACAAGAGACGTTACATACTGTGGCTTAAGGCCGGTGTGAGGGTAATTTACTTCCGTATCGACGGTTTGATTGTTTTCGATGGGGTCAAAGCGGCCGATGTGGTTCCCTTTTTTGTCAAAGCCAAATACGCGAGAAACTTCAAGTTTTGTCGCTACGCGGCTGCTTACGTCCCAGCGCACGCCCAGCGTTACGGATTTCTGAGTTTCGGTAAATGCAAGCACTTGGTTGGATAGTTTTTGCATCAGGCCCGCGAGTGCAGGATTGTCTGCCCCGTAGGCAAGCGCGGCTTCAGAAACGGCTTGCCGCTTTTTATCGTTTTTCGCGGGGGTGTATTCATGCGCATAAACGGCGTAGGGTAAAAAATTACCAAAGCGGCGGCCAACGCTTAGGTAGTTGGACCAACCGTCGAGCACTAAGGAATCTTTCCAGTGGATTTCGCCCACTTCGCCAATCACCTGCCAAGTGCCGTCATCGTACATCGCACCATAGCTTAGGTATTGAGCGAGGTTGTTTTTGCCGATCATTTCATAACGCTGATTCGTGTAACCGTTCGTATGGAGTAGATCTAAGCCCTGCTGTACTGTGGAAATTTTGGGGTCGTCGGATTCCATCTTGGTGCGCGTGTAATTTGTCCGCAGCGTCCAAGCGTCTCGGTTTAGGTTGAAATTAAGTGTGCCAACGTTTTTTGCCTGAAGATCAAGAACAACGCCAGGTTCGCTAGAGCCGATCCCAAGATTGGTTAACAGGTTCCAGCTGCCCAGTTCCAGCAGGTAGTCCACGCTGACGCCGTCATAAAAAGTAAAGGGAACGCGGTACATTTCAACGGGTGGCCTTACCCAAGGGTAAGCGAAGCCAACGTCGAGGTATTCAGAAAACATGTAGAGCGGCGTGCGTACGCGACCAAAGCGTGCTGCGAGTTTGTCGTTCGGCCGATAGGCAAGGAAGGCCCACTCGACTCCCAAGTTGGTATCATTGCTAAATTCGTCGTCGAAACGTGAGAGGATTTGAACCGTTGCATCCCACTTGGGGTCAATGTTGTAAGTAAATTGAACGCCGGCAACCGAATCCGATTTCCAGTTCCATTCATCGGTGATCTTGGTGAGGTATTTCCAGCGATAGTTGCCGGTTTCTTTGTCAACGGTTGCCCTTGATACACCTGCGGTAACAAAGCCATTGATTTTTAGGCGAGAGACAGATTCTTTTAGTGTGCGATCGGTTTTTCGCCAAGCGTTCTGGCTGTTTTTTAACTGCATTTCAAGTTTTTGAATGCGCGCCTCGCTCTCTTGGAGCTTCTGGTCGCGTTCGCTGTCTGTGAGCGCATGCCCCGGAATGCTCCATAAGAGTGACATGCTGCCGGCAAGCAGCAGGAGGTGACGGTAGGGGGGCTTGGTCATGTGCAATCTCCGTTGGTGTCGGTGCAAAGCTGGCAATGCGTTTTGCCGGTTCTCGCGGTAGCCGTTATTGGTTGGTGTGTTTCATGGCGCAATTCGCCACTGTACACAGGCCTTAAAAAAGGCACCAGTGTATGAGCATAGTATATTATTCACAATCTTGGTTTGCTGGGGTTTTCGAGCTTCTGGCGTGCTGTATTCGATACTCTGAAGCTGCAAGGGCGCGTTAGATGGCGTCTTTAGTGCCGATGAGCGCTTGGTGAGGCCGTGAATGTCTGCGTTGGGATTACCATTTGGCGTAGTGATCCTCACAAAAGCCTGTAGTCCCTTTTAGAGTGAACGTCTTTCCTTGGTCGTTACATAACGTACCGTGAAAGCGGCCAAATAGCTGCGTAAAGTTGGTTGCGAGTATGAAAACGTCCAATTTTTCGCAACGCTTGCCTTCAGGTGTGAAAGTGAGATCCACTTTGCCATCGTCAGACTTTATTTGCCAGTCCAGGGTTCGATGGGAAGGTGAGTGGGTAAACCGGATTTGGTTCACTTTTGTCATCTGCCCGTCGATCCAGAATGCATTTTCGGTGAAGCCGGTTTCGTTGACACCGTTGGCGAAGTTTGCCCCAACGGTATCTCCTTCACGGGTCGTTCCTGAGAGAGATGCCCATTTCCAAGCGGTTTCCCTACGCATAAAACCGCAGCTCCAGTCATAGTTCCCGTAGCTATTTTCACCAAAAATGTGCCGCTGCCCGCGTAGTTGGAAGCATCCAGAGGCTCTTAATCCAGCCGCTTTTTGAGTGTAAGTCCAACCGTTAAAGCCTGTGGGAGTGGATAACGCTAGCGGTTGGTAGCCCGCCGGTTCGGTGACTGTAAAGTCTGCGCTGAACTCACTGCCGATCTGGATCTGCACGTACTTTTCACGCGGTTCACTGCGCGATGTGATGCGAATTTTAGCGCTTCCGCGTTTGGCTTCGCTGATTCCATGATCTGGTTGTGTGCCAAGGTGGGTGTTGAAGGCGAGCGGAAGCAGGATTCTGTGTTCATAGAGCTGCCGTTGTTCTCGGTCGTATAGGTAGACAAAGGCATTTCCGAGGTATTTGATATCTACGAGTGCGCAACCAAGAATAAATCGTTCGCTGCAAACGCCAATAAATTGAAATTGCTTAAACGAGAAGTGTTTTTTTAGCCGCGAGGCAGCTTGATCCATTACGTTGTTGTACGCAAAGTCGCGGTAGTTGACCTCTGTTACGGGTTGGTCAAAAAGGCCGTAGCGTGGTTGACCGCCGGTATCAATCAGATTGTCGAATTGGTTTTTCATGGCAAATCCGAGGCGCGTAATGAGAGGCGGATACAACGTAATGCTTGAGCTTAGCGGGCAAAGCACGCTGTGCCCGCTAAGCTCATAGTGATCAGGATAGACCCAAACCGCGCCCGATGACCTCTTTCATGATTTCGTTGGTGCCAGCAAAGATCGGCTGGATGCGGGCATCCACATAGGCGCGAGCAATTGGGTATTCCAGCATGTAGCCGTAACCACCATGGAATTGCACGCCTTTATCGACGACGCGGTTTACCATGTCGGTACACCACCATTTCGCCATGCAGGCTTCTTCAGAACTAATTTGGCCGGCGTTGAGTTTCATCACTAAGGTGTCTACGAAATTCTGGCCAATGGTGACTTCCGTGCGCATTTCAGCGAGGCCAAAGCGAGTGTTTTGGAAGGTGCCGATAGGTTTTCCAAAGGCTGTGCGCTCTTTAACGTATTTCAAGGTTTCGCTGAAGGCAAACTGTGCGGTGGCCACGGCGCCAATGGCGCACACCAAACGCTCTTGCGCTAGTTTTTGCATCAGGTAAACGAACCCTTGGCCTGGAGCACCAAGTACGTTGGCTTTCGGGATGGTGACGTTTTCAAAGAATAGCTCGGCCGTATCCTGCGATTTGAGGCCCATTTTTTCGAGGCGGCGTCCACGTTTGAAGCCATCCATTCCGCGTTCGACGACCACAAGCGTGACTCCTTCCGGAGCCTTGGCCGCTACGATCACTAAATCGGAGAGGATTCCGTTGGAGATGAATGTCTTGGCGCCATTCAAGATGTAGTGGCTGCCCTTGTCTTCTAGGCGCGTTTTGATGGCTTGCAGATCGCTGCCGGTGCTGGGTTCGGTCATTGCAATCGCAAGAATCGCCTTGCCGGATATGATGTCGGGTAGCCAGCGTGCCTTTTGTTCGGCGTTCGCATAGGCTTCGATATAGGGGGCGATTACGTCGTTGTGCAGACCGAGCGCAAAGCCTGATTCGCAGATGCGTCCGAGTTCTTCCGTCATGATCTGCGAAAAGCGGAAGTCTCTTAGCGCCATCCCGCCGTATTCTTCGTCTGCAAAGGGGCAGAGAAAGCCAAATTCACCTGCAAGCTCCCAGATTTCGCGCGATACCATGCCGTCGTTAAGCCACTGCTGCTGCTGGGGCACAATTTCTTCTTCGCAGAACTTGCGAAAGTTTTCCCGAAAAATCTTGTGTTCTTCTTCGAAGTGGGGGCGATCGTAAATATCCATGGCTGCTCCGTGCAGGCGGTTGGGCTGCATATTGGGTTAAATCGGAATGTTGGAAGTGGTTGTGACCCAATTTGCCAATTTTGTTGACATAAAAGCTCAAGGCCACGATGATCAACGCGCAAATACAGTAGTGCGATACGCGATTTGCCTGAAACACTCCCACTTAAGTAGAGGGTGTATTCTTGACGAGAAGCACATGATAGAAGAGCGATACGGATGGTGTCGAGTAGAGGTTGCGGCACTGATTAACAGATACAACGAGGAGTACCGGGTGGCTGGAGATTCAATCCCGATGGCGCAGGTGCTGGTTTTGTTGGATGGCGCAAAGCGCAGTGGCGTGAGTGCTGAAGCGCTGCTTGAAGAATGCGGTATCGATCCGGCGTTAACGCAGCAGCCTGATGCTCGGCTTGAGAAAAAGAAATTCATCCAGTTGATGCAGGCAGTGATGTATCAAACGGAAGACGAATTTATGGGCCTTGGTGCAGGGCGCGTGTCTCGACCTGGTACGTTTAGCATGATGGCCCACGCGGTAATCAATTGTGCCACGCTGGAGAAAGCAATTCGCCGAGGGATAAAGTTCTATGAACTTTTTAATCTCGCAATACATGGTGAGATGACGCGCCGAGACAACGAAGTTGTGCTGCGCCTGATTTCAGCGCGCCAGATTGCCTATCGAGAAAATATCGTTGAAGCCGTTGTGTTTCTAACGCTACGCTTTCTGGGATGGTTGGTAGGGCAGGCAATTGTACCCAAGAGAATTGCGTTTGATTTTCCGATTCAGGATAACGGTCAGTATGCGGGGCAGTTTTCCTGCGCAGTAAAGTATGGTCAGGGCGCAACGGAAATTGTGCTGGATACGCGTTATGTGGCGATGCCGCTTGTGCAGACGCCCCTTTCGCTCTCGAAGTTTCTGCGCTCATCGCTTGCGGAGCTGATGGATGGTGACATACAAAGTGCAACGTTGAACGCGCGGATTCGTGGCATTATTAGCAAGGAATTCGGCAACCATTTCCCAGAATTTGGCGTAATCTGCGAAAAGCTGAATATGACGCCACAAACACTTCGCCGGCGCCTGAAGGAAGAAAGCACGAGCTACCAAGAGATTAAAGACAGCATCCGCCAAGACGCATCAATCTTCTATCTCTCGAAACCCGAATTGACCATTGATGAAATCGCGTTGTTGATGGGATTTTCTGAAGCCAGTAGCTTTCATCGCGCATTCAAAAAATGGACAGGAAAAACGCCAAGCCAGTATCGCGTGGAGCTGTTGGCAGGAAATTAGCTTTCTGGGCACGTCCCTGTGCCCGTTATGCGGCCTAGGCGATCAGCCCTCGCGAGTGAGGAGGTCGCGTGCAATGTGGGTAATCTGAATTTCGTCGGTGCCGCCGTAGATTTGCAGGATTTTGGAATCCCGCAACAGTTGTTCGACGTGGTACTCCACCATATAGCCGTTTCCGCCGTGGATCTGCACGGCCTCTAGAGCAACCTCAACGGCCGCTTGCGCTGCATAGAGTTTCATTGCGGATGCTTCCGCGAGTGTCGGGCGCTTGTCGTTTGCCAGCAACTCGATGTGGCGAAACACCATATTTTGCAGATTGACGCGCGCCACTTCCATTTTTGCCAGCTTGAGCTGGATCAGTTGGAATTCGCTGATGGGCCTGCCAAACTGAACACGCTCTTTTGCGTACTTGACACTCAATTCTAGGCATCGCTCGATAATCCCTAACGCCATCGCAGCAACGCCAGATCGCTCTGTCGTGAAGGTATCTTTCGCGCCGGATCGACCTGAGCCTTCTTCGCTTCCGCCGAGCAGACGATCCTTGCCGACGACGACGTCTTGGAGGAATAGCTCACCCGTAGGGGAGGAGTGGATGCCCATTTTCTTAAAAGGTGCGCTTTGGGTGAGCCCTGGCATTCCTTTGTCGAGAATAAAGCTCAGTACCTTGCGCTGAGGAGGGGGAACGTCTGGTTCGTCGAGCCTACAGATGAAAATGATCGTGTCGGCGTAAGGGCCATTCGTAATAAACGTTTTGTTGCCGTTCAGCACATATTGGCCGTCTGACGTGCGGCGGGCAAGTGATTTCATGCCGCCAAATGCATCCGAGCCCGAGTTTGGTTCAGTGATGGCCCATGCGCCAATCTTTTCCAGCGTTAGTAGTGGAAGAGCCCAGCGCTCTTTTTGTTCGAGTGTACCTTTAGACTGAATTGCGCCACCGGCAAGCCCTATGCTTACACCCATTGCGGTAACGAGGCCAGGACAATAGCGGCAGAGCTCAATGATTGGAAGCATACGCATTGCTTCTTGGTCTGCTTTAGCGGCAATGCGCGCTGCTTTTTCGCTGGCCGAAAGTTCCTTTTTCTCTTTTGGCTCACTTTCTGCCGTTCCAGCTGCCTGAGCGCGTTCCTTTGCGATCTGCTTCTGAAATTGCTGAGTAGCCATGACGTCCATGCCAAAGGTTTTCACCATTTTTCTTAGGACATCATAGGGAGGGGTGTCGGAGTGCTCTAGCTCCATAATGCGAGGCGCAATTTCTGCGTCGATGAACTGGCGAACGGCTCGCCGTATCATTTGTTGGGTTTCTGTCCACTCGATCATGTGTATGCCCTCAATGCCCTAGTAAAGTTAGCAGGTTACGGCCCTTTTGAGAGGCTGCCATATTCTGGAGTAAGGCGGAAATGGCAGAAACAATCGTTCCTGCGGATGTTTTTGTCAGCGATTGGAACAAAAAATCACCAGCCGACTTGCACTTGCTGAAAATTTGCTATGCTTAAAGCATGGGTTATCTTATTATTTTAAGCAATCTCAAAGAGTTAACTCAGAGTGGCATGGTTAAGCGGTGTGCGGCGTGCTGCGTGTAGGGGCGATGTGAGCGTTAGCTTGAGACTCGTAGAAGTCTAGGGTTTGGGTGCTTGCATGGTGAGCGTAGTAACGTGTTGAGGAGATCGGAAATTGACTAAGTCGGAATTGATTGAAAAAGTAGCGTCGAAACAACCTCAGTTGTCTCAGAAAGATGTCGAGCTTGCGATTAAAACTCTGCTCGAAGGCATGTCGCAGACTTTGGCGACCGGCGGGCGAATTGAGATTCGTGGATTTGGGAGCTTTTCACTGCATTACCGATCTGCGCGTACAGGGCGTAACCCTAAAACGGGAGAATCCGTAGACCTGACCGGTAAGTATGTTCCGCATTTCAAACCCGGTAAGGAGTTACGTGAGCGCGTCAACCTCGGGGAAGACGGCGCTGCAGAGTAATGTGAAGTGCAGTAGCTTGAGCTAAGGGCTTGAGTTGGCTTTGCAAAAAACGGCATGATAGCGCACTGTCATGCCGTTTTTGTTTTTGCGCTAACCGGTTTGGCTGCGATGCCCTTGGGCTTGGTCTGTTTTGGATGTGAGATAAGGAAGACGAATGGCAAAGTTGCAAACCGTCGTGTTTTGGGTGCTGGTTGCTTTTTTTGGCCTGCTGGTTGGGGTGTTTAAATTTCAAAATGATCAGTCTGTATTGATTGACAGTTTGTTTACGGCGCAGCCGCTTGATCTGGGGCTTGGAAACGCACTGGCGTTTGCATTTTTCATCGGCTTGGGCGTAGGGATTCTATTGCTGTCGCTGCACTGGGCCATCCAAAAGCTGGAAAATCGCGCTTTGCGACGGAAGGTCGCGGGGCTTGAAAAGCAGTTGGAGAGAACGCGTGATGCGGCCAGTAAGTAGATTCTGGGTTCATACGCAGCATGATCTCATGCAAATGAGGCGCGCTGATGTTTGACCTTGGCGCTGATGGGGCTTCTGATTTGCTCATTTATAGCCTGCTGTTCGTAGCGCTGGTGATCGGCTGGTTCTTGGGCAAACTAGAGCGTCGCAATGAGCGTATCGCGCCCGCAGCGCCTATCTCTAGGGAGTATTTTCAAGGGATTAACCTGCTGTTGAACGACAAGCGCGATGAGGCTGTTGATGTCCTTCTGAAAACGCTAGAGGTCAATAACGAAAGTGTTGATACCTACCTAGTGATGGGAAGCCTGTTTCGCCAACGTGGCGAAGTGGAGCGTGCAATTCGCACCCATCAGGATTTGCTCGCTCGTCCAAGCCTCGGACGTGATCAGCAAAGCGGCGTACGTTTAGAATTGGCGCGGGACTACTTGAAAGCAGGCTTGCTGGATCGCGCCGAGCGTTTGCTAAAAGAGTTGGTAGAAGAGAATGGCGCCCACACAAAAACAAGCTTGGCACTACTGCTCGGAATTTTTGAACAGCAGAAAGAGTGGCAATCTGCCGTGGACGTGGCTCTCGCACTTCGCAGCAAAGGAGATGACGCGCTTTCGGTTGCAATCGCACACTATTATTGCGAACTTGCCGAGCAAGCCAAGAAAGTGGGAGATACGGCGGAGGCCCGCGGTTGCCTGCGCAAGGCGTTAGACTTGGATAAGAAATGCGTGCGCGCAAGGCTACTTGAAGCGGGATTGGAAGAAAAATCAGGGAATTCGGTGGCAGCGATCAAGGCGTACCAGCTGTCCATCCGCCAAGACCCCCGTTATCTTACAGAAGCACTTGCACCTCTTGAGCGTTGCTATCAAGTAACAGGAAATGACCGCGAATACCTGAAGTACCTGTTCGAGTGCTTGGATGTACACCCAAGCGCGTCGCTGGTTATCGCCTTATCGAAAAGTGTTGCGCGGTTGGAGGGCGTAAAAGCGGCTGTTTTTGTGCTAATGGAATACCTAAAAAAGCGGCCGTCAGTAAAGGTGCTGGACGTACTGATCGACTATCAGGTCCGGGAGCTTGAGTACAGAGAGCCTCAGCCCTCAGGCGCTGATCGCAATAGTTCAAGTGAGTATGCACGTGGGCCTTCTGCGGATCTGGAAATTGCGCCCAGCATGTTTGAGCACTTGAGGGTGCTCAAAGAGTTCACGAGCCGGGTGGTTGAACGTCGCAGTCTCTATCGCTGTGAACACTGTGGATACGAAGGTCGATCGTTATACTGGCGTTGTCCAGCCTGCCACCGCTGGGGAACCATTGCTCCTATCCAAGGGCTTGACGGCGAATAGCCAATCGCCAGAGCTTGGGGGTGGGCCTGCCAATTTTGATGTGCACTCGCATAGCGAGCGCATGATATGAGATCAAACCGAGATAGAGGGTCTTAAAATGACGAGTTCTCCTATTATTATCGCGCTGGACTATCCGAACCTTGATAACACTCTTGAGCTCGTGGACCAGCTTGACCCCGAGCAGTGCCGCCTAAAGGTGGGAATGGAGTTATACACCCGCGAAGGCCCAGCCGTAATTCATGCGCTACACGATCGTCATTTTCAGGTCTTTCTTGATTTGAAGTTCCACGATATCCCCAATACTGTAGGTAAAGCGTGCGCATCGGCGGCGGATATGGGGGTTTGGATGGTAAATGTGCATGCTTCTGGTGGCGCAAAAATGCTCGAAGCAGCGCGAAAAGCGGTGGAGCAAGTGGGGAGCGGCAGTTTGTTGACGGCCGTTACCGTTCTGACTTCTATGGAGGCGGAGGAGTTTCGCGAGATTGGCGGCAACACCAGCATTGAAACGCAGGTTTGCTATCTGGCAAAGCTTGCGGAGGATTGTGGTTTGCACGGCGTGGTATGTTCCGCCCGCGAAGCGCCGTTGCTGCGTGAGCAGAGTAAACCAGAGTTTCTGTTGGTTACGCCGGGGATTCGCTTGGATGGAGAGGAGCGTTATGACCAGAAGCGAGTTGCGACTCCTGCGGAGGCTGTTCGTCTCGGCTCTAGCTATTTGGTGATCGGCCGCCCGATTACTCGCGCCCTCTATCCTTTGCAAGTTTTGCGCGAGGTGCTTTCAAGCCTGTAGTTTTGCAGGAGGTTCCTGCGCGGCTTTGCCTCAAAATCTTATTGATTGAACAATTTTGCGTGCTTTTTGGGCGTAGCTTTTGTTCCGTATGCGTCTTGTTGCAAAGATGCGCGCGGGGGGCGAGTTGTGTTCAGGCAAAATTTTTTCCGAGTCATGGTGTTGCTCATTGCGCTGTCAAACGGGGTTCTTGTTGCGGATGGTTTTGCAGCAGAGCGGACAAGGCACCGCTCTCCCAATATTACGCCTGGCGCGGTCGTCAATATCAATCGCGCAGATGCTGCGACAATTTCTCGCTATCTTAAAGGAGTTGGTCCTGTAAAAGCGCAGGCCATTGTGGACTACCGAGAGCGTTATGGGCCATTTCGGTCGATAGATGAACTCACCGAGGTCAAAGGTATTGGAGACAAAACGCTCCAGCGCGTTCGAGGTTTGATTCGGGTAGAGTAGCTGCGCGCCCACGCAATGTTGATGTTTTCGACGCGGTTTTGAAGGCCGTGGAGCCAAAAGCGCTCGAAGACATCTAGCAGACGAATTAGAACCATCGTTGGAACGCCATCGTTGGAACGCCATCGTTGGAACACAATAGTTAGCCGGATACACAGCGTTAATTTGGTGTACCATAGCGCTCCTATGTCGATTAAGGAGGCTGTATGCGAAGTCTTGAGATTTTTAAGCCAATTCAGTCGTTGCTATATATCGTGATTGCGAGTCTTGTCTTTGCCAATAGCGTTTGGGCGGCTGCGACACCGACTCCTCCCGATCAGCTGATCACGGAGCTGTTTGACACATCCACGGCTAAGCTCAAGCAAGAGCAAGCTGCGATTAAGGCAAACCCCCAACGCTTGGTTGATATTGCTGACGAGATTGTTGCGCCTTATGTATCCTTTGAGAAGATGGCGAAACAGATCCTCGGAAAGAACTGGCGTAATATCACGCCGGATCAGCGGACAAGGTTCACCGAAGCATTCAAGGCGCGCATTTCAAAAGTGCTCGTTGAGCGATACGATGCAGACAAGCAATGGTCGCTTCGCCTGTTGGGCACGAAGCTTTCACCCAATGGAAAAATTGCCTTGGTGAATAGCGAAATCACCGACCTGACGGTCGGAAAAAAGTATGCAATTTCCTATCGTCTGTTTTTGGATGACAAAACTAACAAGTGGATGGCTTTTGATGTGATCGCAGAAGGGGTTAGCGTACTGACGAGTTTCCAAACGGCAGTGGCTGATCAAATGAGCAAAACAGGCATTGAACCGATCATTCGTCAGCTTGAATCGGGTGAGTTGAAGGTTGACAGCAACTGACGACTGCGCAGCTAGGTTCGCTCACCAGCCTTTTTGAGAAGTAGTGTTTGACCACTGAGTTGCGGCCACCGGCGATATAAGGAATCATAAAGATCAGGAACCCGCCAAACATTACTGATTCAGGCGCGTTTAGCGCTTCACCTACCAGTCCGATCGTTGCCAGAATGGATGCGAGCAGCACAATTCTACGAAGCGTTTGGCGTTGTGTGAACCCTGCATCTAACAATAGATGATGTAAGTGGATGCGGTCGGCGCTGAAAGGCGACTTGCCTTTGAGAATCCTAGAAAGCATTACCGTGATCATGTCGACCAAGGGGATTGCGATGAGCCATAACGCAGTAACGGGGCGGAAGGAGGTTTGGTTACCCTGCGAACCTTGAATGAGCAGCCATGCAATTGAAAAGCCAAGGAGAGTGCTGCCCGCATCTCCCATAAAAATCTTGAGATGGAAGGGTTTGATCACAAGGTTTGCCGCAAGATAGGGGAGCACGCAGATTGCAAGTGTCACAGAGAGTGCAAACTCATTGGTGTCCTGCGAATGGAGTAGTAATATCGCCAGCGCGCAGAGGCTAACGAGCGCTAAAGAGCCAGCGAGACCGTCAATACCATCCACCATATTGAATGCATTAATCCCGCCGACGATTGCAACGTTTGTGATGATAAGGCTCCCAATCCCAGTTCCTAAGGAGATTGCACCAAAGCCAAACAGATCACCTAAGTTGCTTAGATTGTTTCCGATTTCGATGCAGATCAGGAGCGCGATCATTGCTTGTGCAATGAGGCGTCTTTTTGCGGATAATCCACGCGCGTCGTCAAAGGCGCCTAGCCCAACCACGAGTGTGGCGCATAGCGTGAAGACAAGCAAGGAATGGGAGTCGTTGAGGTACATTGCCCAAGTGATGCTATAGCCGACAAAGATTGCTAAACCACCTACGAGCGGTGGGGCACCATGGTGTAGTTTGCGCTGGTCGGGGTGGTCGACGAGGCCAATGCGTCTAGCAAGGGGGATGAGTAAGCGGAGCGCGATCAGGGTAAAAACTGCAGGTGTGATAAGGAGCAGTGCAATCTGTGCAGTCATTGCTTGCATTGGTTTGCAATCCAGTCGCTTTTTGTTGTGAGGTTGTCATATGAGCGGTGGACGGAAATCCAAATCGCTTTGCAACCCATCGGTTACAGCCCAACTATTAAAGTAGTTCGGAAAACATTAAAATCAACGAGCATTTGGCAATCTTTTATTATGTGTTTTATCAGGCGGGATGTGGCTTCTAACCCTCATGAGCACTTAGATTCTCTCAACGGCAAGGCGCTTTTCGGCGGCTATTTGTTTGCGAAATATGCGCTGGATCGAGTAGGGGCGGGGTTGTTGCTGATTTTTTTGCTGCCGCTGATGATCGTGATTGGGGGGTGCGTAAGGCTGACTTCTTCGGGGGCTGCGATTTACTGGTCGACGCGTATTGGAGCTAACAACCGCCCCTTTCAGATGCCGAAGTTTCGCACCATGCGTGCGGATACCCCAGCAGTTGCTACACATATGCTTGCGGATCCATCGGTTTGGTTGAGCCCAATCGGTGGGTTTCTACGCAAAACCAGTTTGGACGAGCTGCCTCAGCTCTGGAGCATTTTGATAGGAAATATGAGTTTCGTGGGGCCTCGGCCAGCGCTGTTCAACCAGTATGACCTGATTGAGCAGCGTACCCAAGTAGGGGTGCATAGGTTATTGCCCGGCTTGACTGGTTGGGCACAAGTAAATGGCCGAGATGAACTGCTTGTTCAGGATAAAGTCAAACTGGATCATGAATACTTGCTACGGCGTTCATTTCGTTTTGATTTCTGGATCTTAATACTGACTATTTTTCGTGTCTTGAAACGCGATGGCGTTCTACACTGATAGAATTGGCCGTTGGGCGAGGATCGGGAAATCTGCTTTTAGATTTTGGGTGCTTGGTTACTAGGCACAGGGGTTTGTGTATTTCATGCCAATCAGTCGGCAAAATATCATTGCGCTATCGCGCACTTACAAGCAGGCGATTGCCTGTGTTGCGGATGTGTTTACGCTGTTCGCAGCACTATTAAGTGCTTATCTGTTGCGCCTCGAAACAGTAATCTTTCCTCGTTCTGGGATCGAGTATCTTGCGCTATGGGCTTTGCCCATTGCCGCGGCGCTTTTGCTTTATTGGCGGATGGGGCTTTATAAATCGCTCGTTCGGTTTTTAAGCTGGCGTGGTGGCGTGGTCATCTGTGCTGGCGCGGCCTTGGCGGGTATCGTCCACTATGTGGCAGCAGATTTTCTTAGCACCAATTGCCCGACTTCAGTGCCGGTAATCTTTGCATTGCTGGGAATGGGTGGCGTGGCTGGAACGCGGAGCGCTTTTCGGCTGTGGTTTGTGCATGGGCTCACCGAGCAGAACGAACGCGTCATTATTTATGGTGCAGGGCCAGGTGGAATTTCCTTGGTTTCAGCCTTGCATCAAGGGTCTGTTTTTACGCCGGTAGCATTGGTTGATTCGCGGGTTGAAAAGCAAAAGACCTTTATTCATGGTTTGTATGTTTATTCGGTTGGGCAATTGCCGTGGCTGATCGCAGAGCATGAAGTCAGCCGTATTTTCTTGGTGATGGAGAATCTCTCACGTGCTGAGCGCGCCGAAATACTCCAAACTTTAGAGTCGCTTTCGGTGCGTGTTCAGACGGTTCCTTCTATGGCGGATGTGATCAGTGGACGGGCGCGGATTTTAGATCTTCGTGATGTTGATGTTGAGGATTTGCTGGGGCGTGACCAGATTCAGCCGGATCAGCTACTCATGCAGCGCTGCATTCGTGGCAAGGTGGTCATGGTTACGGGGGCTGGTGGGTCGATTGGTTCAGAGCTGTGTCGGCAGATTATCACCCAGAAACCAGCTCGTTTAGTGATCGTAGATAGCTCCGAATATGCGCTGTATCATATTGATCAGGAACTCCGGAAGCTGAACCCTTCGCTGGTCGCGGCTTCAGGTGAATCTGTCGTTGTGCCTTTGTTGTGCTCTGTTCAGAAAGAAAATCGTATTGAAGTCATCATGCGAACCTTTGGTGTGCAAACCGTCTACCACGCCGCAGCTTACAAGCATGTGCCGATGGTGGAGCATAATATTGTTGAGGGTGTGCGTAACAATGTCTTTGGAACGTGGTATTCAGCAGAAGCAGCAATACGTGCGGGCGTTGAAACCTTCGTTTTGATTTCGACGGATAAGGCTGTTAGGCCCGCGAACGTAATGGGTGCTAGCAAGAGGATGGCGGAGCTTGTGTTGCAGGGGCTTGCTTCTCGACAGAAGAAAACCCGGTTTTGCATGGTCCGGTTTGGGAACGTGTTAGGCTCATCAGGCTCGGTGGTGCCGTTGTTCCAAGAGCAGATCCTTTCCGGAGGGCCGGTCACAGTTACCCACCCAGACGTTATGCGCTATTTTATGTCGATTCCAGAAGCTGCGCAGCTGGTAATCCAAGCAAGTGCGATGGGCTTGGGAGGCGAAGTATTTTTGCTGGATATGGGAGCGCCCGTCCGAATTGCGGATTTAGCGCGTCGCATGGTGCACCTAATGGGATACCGCGTTCGGCAGCAAGGTGTGGCTTTTGATGTGCGCCAGGGAGCAATGGAAAGCGGCATTGAAATTGCGTACACAGGATTGCGCCCAGGGGAAAAACTTTATGAAGAACTGCTCATTGGGCACGACTCAGAAATAACCGACCACCCGCGCATTCTGAAAGCACGCGAAGCATCCCTTGCATGGGTTGAGGTGGCGGCACTGATGACAGAACTGGATCGTGCGTGTCATGTGTTTGATTGTGAGCGTGTCTGCGAAATATTGAGGCGTGCACCAACGGGGTTCCTTCCTGTCAGCAAGAGTGAAGACCTCGTGTGGCAGGAGCATTTAAAGGGTGTTGCTCACTTGGACATGGTTCGGCCTCTTGCCAGCGTGGGCCGCTAGAGTTTTCGCCTGTTCTTGACTATATAGATTCCGCTGGATAGATTCCGCTGGCTGTAAATTCACCCATTTTGATTCGTGCGAGGATGCACATGAGTTCGCTTTCTTGTTTTAAGGCTTACGATATTCGCGGAAAGCTTGGCGTTGAGCTTGATGAAGACATCGCGTATCGAATTGGTCGTGCCTTTGCGCAGCACGTTCAGCCGGGCTCGGTTGTGGTGGGGGGCGATGTGCGTTTGACAAGTTCGTCTCTGAAGCTCGCCGTTGCAAATGGCCTGCGGGATGAGGGGGTCGATGTAATTGATATCGGCATGTGCGGCACGGAGGAAATTTACTTTGCGACAACCCATTTAGGCGTAGGGGGCGGCATTGTGGTTACGGCCAGCCATAACCCGATTGACTACAACGGTATGAAATTTGTGCGGGAGTCATCCAAGCCAATTTCTGGCGATTCAGGGCTTAAAGAAATTCAGCAGCTGGCGGAAGCGGCGGCTTTTGGCGAAGCGAAGGTGCCGCGCGGATCGCTTTCTCAGGCTGATATATTGGACGCTTACGTCGAGCATTTGCTTGGCTATATCGACCTTAGCGCGATCACGCCTTGCAAGCTTGTGGTTAATGCCGGAAATGGCGCTGCCGGGCATGTGGTAGATCGAATCGAGGCGGTGTTCCAGGCGCGCAAGGTTCCGGTTGAGTTTGTAAAAATATTTAATGAGCCGGATGGAAATTTCCCTAACGGCATCCCGAATCCGATCCTTGAGGAAAACCGCCCGCCAACGCGCGATGCGGTGCTTGCCCATCACGCGGATTTTGGTATCGCTTGGGACGGTGACTTTGATCGTTGCTTCCTTTTTGATGAAAAAGGCGGGTTTATCGAAGGGTATTACGTTGTTGGCCTATTGGCCGAATCTTTCCTAGCACAAACCCCAGGCGCCAGCATTATCCACGACCCACGTTTGATCTGGAACACTCAAGCGATTGCTGAACGTGGTGCAGGCAAGGCCGTGATGAGTAAGACTGGGCACGCATTTATCAAAGAGCGGATGCGCTCTGAGGATGCGGTTTATGGCGGCGAAATGAGCGCACACCACTATTTTCGCGACTTTTACTATTGCGACAGCGGAATGATTCCATGGTTGCTGGTGTTGGAGCTTGTCTGCAAGAAGGCAAAACCGCTCTCAGCGCTGGTGGCGAACATGATGAGTGATTTTCCGTCGTCTGGCGAAATTAACAGCCGGCTCGCAGATCCCGCCCGCACGATTGCTGCCATCGAGACCCATTATTTGCCGAATGCTCAATCGGTGGACCATACTGATGGACTGTCGATGGACTTTGGCGATTGGCGCTTTAATCTTCGCAGTTCCAATACCGAGCCCGTCGTTCGGTTGAACGTTGAAGCAAGAGCGGATCGCCAACTGATGGAAGAGAAGACTGCGGAATTACTGGCGCTTCTGCGCGCCTGATTTAGCTTGGTTGCCTTCGAGTGCTTGCTTGCCTTCGACTGTATGTACGGCAGAGCCGTTTGGCGGTTCTCTGATACCGAATTCATAATCGTTTTTTTTGCTTGTAGCTTTTTGATAGGAGTGATGATCAGTGCGAGTATCCATATTCGGAAGTGGCTATGTTGGGCTCGTGACCGGGGCTTGTTTGGCTGAAATGGGCAATCATGTCATTTGTGTCGATGTCGATGCGCGCAAAATTGACGCACTTAAGCGAGGCGAGATTCCGATTTTCGAACCCGGCCTAGATAGCCTGATCGCCAGAAATGCGAAATCCGGTCATATTCAGTTTACGACCGACGCAAAGGCGGCGGTGCAGCATGGTGAATGCATTTTTATCGCAGTAGGTACGCCGCCGGATGAAGATGGCTCGGCAGACCTGCAATATGTACTGGCGGTTGCTCGTACCATTGGGGAAAACATCACTGGCTATAAAGTGGTTGTTGACAAGTCTACGGTGCCCGTCGGCACTGCTGATAAAGTGGCGGCAGAAATCGCGGCCGCTCAAAAGCGGCGCGGTAGCGCGGTCGAAGTGGATGTGGTTTCGAACCCTGAGTTTTTGAAAGAAGGCGCTGCCATCGCAGATTTTATGAAGCCGGATCGTATCATTATTGGTACGTCCAGTTCGCGCGCTGCTGAACTTATGGGGGCACTCTACGCGCCGTTTAACCGTAACCGCGACCGAGTTATGGTGATGGATACGCGCTCGGCAGAACTGACCAAGTATGCGGCAAACGCCATGTTGGCGACAAAAATCAGCTTCATGAATGAGCTTGCAAGCATCGCTGAACGTGTGGGCGCGGACATTGAGTTTGTGCGCCAAGGGATTGGTTCAGACCCGCGTATTGGTTTTCAATTTATCTATCCGGGGTGCGGCTATGGCGGCTCTTGCTTTCCCAAAGACGTGAAGGCGCTCTCCAAGATTGCGCGTAACGTTGGCTATGTGCCGCGTATGATGGAAGCTACCGATCTGATCAACGAAGATCAGAAGAACGTGATGTTTGCAAAGATCAAGGCGCACTTTGGCGATGACCTGAAAGGGAAGGTCATCGCATTGTGGGGGCTATCGTTTAAGCCAAACACAGACGATATGCGCGAAGCACCTAGTCGCAACCTAATGGAAGCGTTATGGGAAGCAGGGGCTAGCGTTCGGGCTTACGACCCAGAGGCGATGGACGAGACGCGGCGTATTTATGAAGGGCGCAGTGATCTCGTTCTGTGCGCATCGCCAGAGGAAGCCGTGGACGGTGCTGATGCACTTGCGCTGCTTACCGAATGGAACCTGTTCCGCAGCCCGGATTTTGAAAATGTACGCGAGCGGCTTAAGCAACCGGTGTTGTTTGATGGGCGGAATGTTTACCACCCAGAAGACGTGCGTCGTCACGGGTTTTCTTACTATGGGATTGGGAGACTGTAGCCGATACGCTGCATGTAGCCAATCTGTTGCAAAAGAGCGATACAGACAATCCCGTCTGTATCGCTCTTTTCGTTACTTTGAGTAGCGTTGCGCTGCTTCCCTCAACCGCTGCCAGTGGTTTTTCACGTAGGCGGGAGAGAGGCGGTCGTTGTTCAAATAGGTGCGCTCAAGTTCGTGGCGGGCACTTGGGATTTGTGCGGTACCAAAGTGTACGTCGTTGGTTTTTTCATTGATGCGCGTCTGGATGCCGTAGTTCCAGTTTTCTCTACCTTTGATTTGTCCGTAGGGGCTTAAATAATCACGCCTAGGTGTGAGTGGTAGAGTCCAACGCAGTCCGATAAATTCTGCATCAGTGTTTTTATATTCAAGCGAAATAGCCGTGTCGCCGAACCAGAATTTGGTGTCTAGGCGGAAGCCTTTGTCACCCTCTAAGAACTCGCCGTAGGTGCCTTCTAGCGCCACATCGTAGGAGCTGGCAAAGTAGCGGTAGCTAACGAGATTAAAGCTTGGTTCCTGCATGTCTTCGTTCTGTTCGTACAGTTCTCCGCGATTAGATTCTTTGAGGTTGAATTTTCCGACGCGCGCGGAAATCATGTGCGATCCCTCTGGAGACTGCCATGCCGTCTGGTTGAAGAATCCTTTGTAGTCGTGTAGATAAATTCCTGCGTGAAACGCCGTATACAGACTGCTGGTGACTTTGATGGTTTGTTGCAGTTCGTATTCGTTGAAGCCGGATCTCTGGCGATCTGCATAGAAAGAACCGGCGCGGTTGTGATCGGGTAGATAACGCTCGAACTCGTCAGATTGGTCAATCGGGGTGTTATACGTTGCGGCCATTAATGCACCAGGCCACAATCCGAGCGTTACGTCAGTTTGAAGGGATGCAGAGTAATCAAACAAATTTCGCTCGGTTGCAACAGCGCTCACGATGCTGGGGGATAGCGTTATTGCGGGCCGTAACGGGGATGCGTAGCTGCGCTCTGCTTGCCAGTGGATGGAGCGCATAACGTTAGATTCTGGGAATAACGCTTCCAGATAGAGCGGGGCGGTGTTGCTTGCGGCTAGGAATTCGCGGTAATTGTCGGGTTTTACCACGACTTCGAGGACTGCAATGTGCTGGTTGAGTAATAGCAGATGAGTTTTTTGGTGTTGAAGAGCAGTATTTTCGGTGATGAGCTTCAGCGCAACGCCAATCGCGTCGATCTCGTTGCGGTTATAAATATTGTTTTCTAGTGCGACGTAGAGTGCGTCGCCTTTTTCGCCTACCTTGATATTTTCAAACTTGGCGGCCTCCAGCCTGCTTGCGATTTTATCCAATGGGGCGATGGTTGTGGCTTGGTTCGTAGGTGAATGCGTTTGGCGAAGTGGTTCGCTGGCTACTGGCTGCGTCGTGTTTTTGCCAGAAGCAGGAGTAGGCAGCTTGTTACTGGTGACGATGCCTCCATTTATGGGCTTCTTCGCAACACTGGCGTCTGCCCGAGAATGATACGCGGATTTAGGTTGCGACTTTGGATAATGATCGCGGCTTTGCCCGAGCGGGATTCCGATGCTGATGGTAAAAAATCGCTTATCCGAAATGAATTCCCCATCCGAGTGAGCAAGCACTTTTAACGATGACTGAATTCCCCATCTTTGCGCTGACTCGGGAAGGCTTAGCCGCAACCCAAAATTTGTATCGTGCGCGTCGTACTCTGCGATCACGCCCAGCCATTCCCACGGCTGAAGTTCCAGCGAGCCAAATGCACCATCTAGATAGCGATCGGGTAGGTCGCTCTTGCCGGCACCTAGGTCGATCCGCCCATATTGAAATTGCTTGCTCGCGACTAAGTATTTTGCTTCGAAGTAGCTTGCTGCACCTCCAAGATCCTGTGCGCCAATTGCGAGTGAAAACCAATCCTCTGGAATCCAAGGGATTCGTAGCTTCAGGTTTCCAGACATATCGCGCACGCCACAGCCAGTCCGGTCGTAGCAGTCACGGTGGACGTAATCCCAAGCAATGCGGCCGCCCAACTCCAGCCAAGGCAGTACGCCAAAATTTGCGATAACGCTATGATTGTGGCGAGCATCTTGGGCGGTGATGAACGCATCAGAATATTGTAGAGATGCAATACCCTGCGCTTCGGTAAATGCCGATGGTACGTTCAAGCTTCCCGTATAGCCCTGCAACGAAGGGGTGTTTGTGGCACCTAGAGCAAATGCACCATAGTATGCTGCTGTGCCGCCAATCAGTGCCTGCGATAGCTTTTTTGCTCTGCGTGCGAATTTCATGCTCACCATCTATTTTGTGAATAGAATCAATTGCATGAAGTTAGCACAAGATTGTGGGAGTGCAAGCGCGGTGGTGATCGCTCGTGGTGGGGGGATTCAAGAAAAGATTCGGCTGGGTAGTGAGAATATAATTTTTTGGGTGCGCAAGAGCTTTGAAGCCTTCAGATTCCTGAAGGCTTCAAGCTGAGTGGCTTAGTTGCTGCTGCCCGTGCCGCCGGTGATAACGTCGTCAGGCTTTGGTGTGGTGCCTACGTTGATCGGAGGTAGGTTTTCGGTAGGAGTGGATCCAACGTCGTCGATGGTGGATTCAGGGTCAGAAAGTACTTGGCCAAGCTTTTGGGCAATTGCGCCGGCGGCTCCGGGTGTGGGGGATGCGGCAATCTGTGCAATTTTTTCAGCAACGGCGCCAGAGGTGGTGTTTAGAATTCCACCAACAACGGCGTTATTGGCGCCGCTTGCAGCGCTCGCTAAGAAAGCCTGTACGCCGGCGGTAGTTTTAAGGTCTACAGGGTTCTCGCTATTGAGAAGTGCTTGCGTAATGGCGCTAACTGCTGCGCTGGCAGTGCTCGGGCTGCCCGATTTTTCGATTGCAAGTATGAGCGTGCTCAATGCCATTGCGGTGGTCATGAGTGCTTGGGATTGAGCACTGCTACCAACGTTGCTGACGTAGTTTGCGCTTTTCGGGTTGATCGGGTTGTATTTACCTAAGCCTAGACGCTCAGCAATTCTGGTGGCAGCTTCGTCGATGGCTGCTTGGGAGAGGTTCGCAGGGTCGCCACCTGCGGCTTGAGCTGCAGCAACGGCGAGGGTGCTGAACGGTGAAGCCACTGCACCGCTTCCTTGGGTGACGCCGAGAAAGCTGGGAAGAGGCGCACGCGTGTCGGCGTCAATACACCCCGTTGCGGTAACGACTGAGCCGCTTGGGATACGTTCGCCAACCGTTCTAAACGTGTACTGCCCCGCAACGTTAGTGTTTGCTTCGGCAGTGAATTCCCCACCGTTTATGGTAACTGTGCAGCCAACCGCGTGTCCGTCAAATACGGCAACATTGGTGCGGTAGGATGCTGGGCGGTCGGAGTCGTCGTTGCAGCCGACAAGCGTAATCGAAGCCGCCCCAGCAACGATGATGGCAAGTGCAAGTTTGTTTCTTTTCATGATCCGTTATCCTTGTTGATATCAGGTCGGCTACTGCAAGCCTGTTTATGCAATTAGCAAAATTAGTCTAGCAGACAGTTTTTTGTTTGCTGCAAGATTTTCTTGAAACAACTTTACTAAGCGCCCGTTAGCCCACGGCTTTTGTGGAACCGCAAGTATCTAGCTTGTGTGTAACAAGGTGGAAGCTGAGGCTCGTTTGCTAGAGAGGATGATATGAAAGTTTGGTTAAACAGCGTGTTACCAATGGCGTTCTTGGGTTTGCTGCAAACGTGGTAGTGAGTGGCGGAGACGGAGGCAGAAACGCAAAAAGCCGCGACAAGCGCGGCTTTTTGTTTCAAAATGGCTCCTGGAGCAGGACTCGAACCTGCGACCAAGCGGTTAACAGCCGCTTGCTCTACCGACTGAGCTATCCAGGATCGGTAACGATGTGGCCACGGATTCTATAGAGGCATCAAGCGGGCGTCAATACTTTTTATGCGGGTTTTTCTAAAAACGAATCAGTAACTTGAAAGGCAGCATCGGTGGCCTTGGTTGGGCTCGGTGATGGCACCATGAGTTCCCAAAATAAACGGAGGTAGGCGTACAATGCTGGCTGGTGAGGCGCCTGTAGCTGCGCTTCGCTTTCTACTTAGAAGGGTGTAGCCAGAAGGGTGTGGCCAATGTCTGCGACTGAAAAGCATCGCTTTCAGATTTCATCTACCTATAAGCCAGCGGGAGACCAGCCGGAGGCGATTCGTCAATTGGTAGACGGCCTTGAAAGCGGGTTGTCCCATCAGACCTTATTGGGGGTGACCGGTTCAGGGAAGACGTTCACGATTGCGAATGTGATTGAGGCGGTGCAGCGCCCAACCCTTGTTTTGGTACATAACAAAACACTTGCGGCGCAGTTGTATGGAGAATTTAAGGAGTTTTTTCCTAATAACGCGGTGGAGTACTTTGTCTCCTACTTTGACTATTATCAGCCTGAAGCTTATGTACCGTCGTCGGATACTTATATTGAGAAAGATTCTTCGGTAAACGATCACATTGAGCAAATGCGCCTCTCTGCGACGAAAGCGCTGATGGAGCGCTCCGACGTAATTATCGTGGCTACGGTTTCCTGTATTTATGGTTTGGGGGATCCGGCCACTTACCTAAAAATGGTGTTGCATCTAGATCGTGGTGACGCGATGGAGCAGCGTACTTTATTGAGAAGGCTGGCGGAGCTGCAGTATACCCGTAATGAAATGGATTTTCGGCGGGCAACCTATCGGGTGCGAGGGGATGTTGTTGATATCTTTCCTGCTGAGTCGGATGCAGAAGCCATTCGGGTCGAGCTGTTTGATGATGAGATTGAGAACCTGAGCTTTTTTGACCCGCTCACCGGCGCCATTCTGCGTCGCGTGCCGCGTGCGACTGTGTTTCCAAAGACTCATTATGTTACGCCGCGCGAAACCATGCTCGGTGCGATGGAGGCTATCAAAGCGGAGCTACGTTTACGTTTGGATGAGCTGAGTGGCGCAGGTAAGCTGATTGAGCATCAGCGGCTTGGCGAACGTACGCGCTTTGATCTTGAAATGATGCAGGAGCTAGGCTATTGCAATGGGATTGAAAATTACTCGCGACACCTGTCTGGTAAGCCGCAAGGTGAGCCGCCTGCAAGTTTGTTTGACTATTTGCCTGCTAACGCATTGTTAGTGATTGATGAATCGCACGTTACGCTACCGCAGCTCGGTGCAATGTATCGAGGAGATCGCTCGCGTAAGGAAACCCTCGTGCAATATGGTTTTCGCTTGCCTTCGGCGTTGGATAACCGGCCTTTGCGTTTTGACGAGTGGGAAGCACGGGCACCTCAAATGATCTTTGTTTCCGCTACGCCAGCGCAGTATGAGGCAGAGCATCAGGGGCAAGTGGTAGAGCAGGTGGTGCGGCCAACGGGCTTGGTAGATCCGCTCATCGAGGTGCGCCCTGCATCGCATCAGGTGGACGATCTGTTGGAGAGAATTCGTGAGCGGGTAGCGGTTGGAGAGCGCGTACTGGTAACGACGCTCACCAAGCGCATGGCGGAAGACCTCACGGAATTTTTCAACGAACAAAACGTGAAAGTGCGCTATTTGCACTCTGATATTGGAACTGTTGAGCGGGTGGAGATCATCCGCGATTTGCGCCTCGGGGTGTTTGATGTGTTGGTGGGCATCAATTTGCTGCGTGAAGGTTTGGATATGCCAGAAGTTTCGCTTGTTGCAGTGTTGGATGCAGATAAAGAAGGTTTTCTGCGCTCCGAGCGTTCGTTGATACAGACCATTGGCCGGGCAGCGCGTAACGTCAATGGTAAAGCAATTCTCTACGCGGACGTCGTGACAGGGTCCATGCGACGTGCGATAGATGAAACCGAGCGGCGGCGCGCTAAGCAGCTACTCTTTAATGAGGTGCATGGCATTACACCAAGATCGGTGCAAAAACCAGTCGATGACATACTGGAAGGTGCTTATCGTGCGCCGGCGTCCGCAGGTGGGCGCGGTTTGAGAAAGGTAGCTGAGGCGGCCCCCGTGTACGATCTTGCCGAGCTCGCAAATCCACGGAAGGCTTCTACGGTACTTAAAGAGCTAGAGACTCGAATGCTTAAGCATGCTGCAAATCTTGAGTTTGAACAGGCCGCAAAATTGCGTGACGAGATTAAAAGGTTGCGAGATGCTACCTTTATTTCGTGACGTAGGTATTGACCTTGAATTTTTCGCTGGCACAAGGCTGACAAGATTGCGTGTCATGCGCGATGAGCAATACCATATACTGATAGCAATCGCTGACGGAATAGAAACAGAAAGGACGAATACTTCCAGATGAAAATATTAGTGACGGGTGCCGCAGGATTTATTGGATCAACACTCGCCCATCGCTTGCTTGCGCGGGGAGATGAGGTCATAGGCTATGACAATATCAATGACTATTATGATGTGAGCTTAAAGCATGCACGGCTTGACCGTCTGCGTTCTCATGCGGGCTTTTCTTTTATGCAGGCTAGCCTTGAAGACCGCAAAGCTTTGGACGATGTTTTCCGCAAGTACCAGCCTCAGCGGGTAGTGAATCTTGCTGCGCAGGCAGGCGTGCGCTATTCCATTGAGAACCCGCAAGCATATCTCGATGCCAATTTGCAGGGGTTTCTCAATATTCTAGAAGGGTGCCGGCATCATAAGGTGGAGCACCTTGTATTTGCATCCAGCAGTTCCGTGTATGGCGCCAACACCAAAATGCCGTTTTCGGTAAGTGATACCGTAGATCATCCGGTCAGTTTTTATGCGGCTACTAAGAAAGCGAACGAGCTGATGGCGCATACCTACAGCCATTTGTACCAGCTGCCGACGACGGGATTGCGCTTCTTTACCGTATATGGGCCTTGGGGCCGCCCTGATATGGCGCTGTTTTTGTTTACAAAGTCGATATTGGCGGGTAAGCCGATCCAGGTGTTTAACCACGGCCATCATCGACGTGATTTCACATATATTGACGATATTATCGAAGGCGTAGTGCGCACGTTGGATCAAGTTGCGGTACCAGACCCAGATTGGTCTGGCGATTCTCCAGATCCGGCAACCAGTAAGGCCCCTTATCGCCTTTATAATATCGGTAGCAATCGCCCAGTGGAGCTGTTGCGTTACATTGAAGTGCTGGAAGATTGCTTAGGCAAAAAGGCGATCAAAGAGATGCTGCCGTTACAGTTGGGCGATGTGCCTGATACCTATGCAAACGTGGATGCGTTGATTAATGATGTGGGTTACAAGCCCGGCACTCCAATTGAGGAGGGTGTGAGGCACTTTGTGGATTGGTATCGATCTTATTATCAGGTCTGACGTGCATAGTTTTTGCTTTGGAACGTAATTGAGCGCTTGAAGAATTCTAAAGGTAATGATAATGTTGCGGCCCTGAATCGGTAGGGGCTGCACGCTTTAGTGATCGGCGTAGTGGTCGCTAAAAGTAGTGGTCGCTAAAATATGCTCCCGTTCATGGCTGTAAATGCAGGCACATAGCTCAGTTGGTTAGAGCACCACCTTGACATGGTGGGGGTCGTTGGTTCGAGTCCAATTGTGCCTACCAAATTGAAGAAAGGGCACCGGCTTGTTGAGTTCGGTGCCCTTTTTGTTTGTATGGATGTGGTTACTTGTTTTGCGGTTGTTTTGGCTAAATCTTAGTCCGAATCGTGTAGGTTTTGTGCAGAAAGCAATGGTTTTGTCGCAGCGCGGCGATTTTGTTTGTGTTCAGAGCGGTAAGCACTTGAGAAAATGCCAAAGTCTGCTTAGACTTTGCTGGTTTCGTTTCGCGCGTGGGCGTGATGCGGAGCAGCGAATGGCTTAACGGGTGATAGCCTGTTGATTTAGATAAAACGTGGTCTAAGCGTATCGCTTGGGCTTGAGAAAGGAACGGTACTGAAGCAAGCGGTAAAGTGCGCTCCCATAGGAGTGCTGTCGCTTAGGCTCTACTTTTTAAATGCAGCTTCCTGCTTTACAGTGATCGTCAAATTTGAACCTGCTCCGGAGGGTTGGTTATTAAGAGAGAAAGACGTGGTGTTGGTGCTCCAAACAGAAAGAATCGCATCAACGAAGAAATCACAGTTCCCAATGTACGCCTAATCGGGGCCGACGGCGCCCAGATTGGAGTAGTTACAATCAATGAAGCTCTTGATGCCGCCTACGAAGCTGAATTGGATCTAGTCGAAATCGCAGCGGATGCGGTTCCGCCGGTGTGTCGCGTCATGGATTATGGCAAACACATCTTTGAAGAAAAGAAACAAAAGAACGAAGCGAAGAAAAAGCAGAAACAGATACAGGTAAAGGAAATCAAATTCCGGCCTGTGACTGATGAGGGGGACTACCAGGTCAAACTTCGCAACCTGAAAAGGTTCCTCTCCGATGGCGACAAAGCCAAGATCACGATGCGCTTCCGCGGTCGGGAAGTTACCCACCAAGAACTTGCGATTACGCTGCTCAGGCGAGTTGAGGCAGATCTCGAAGAGTTCGGTGCGGTAGAACAACAGCCCGAGATGGAAGGAAGGCAGATGGTCATGGTGATGGGGCCTAAAAAACGTAAGTAGCCGCGCTCAGATCGGTTGTGTTTGCAGCCGTTTTCTTGAGGGCACAATCGCTTGAATAAAGCAGGCTGCTTATATCTATGAATAGCGTGGCCTTGTCTGGGCTACGCGTTTTGGCTGTCACAATGCGGAGACATATCATGCCGAAAATCAAGACAAATCGCGGCGCTGCAAAGCGCTTCAGAAAGACCGCAAATGGTTTCAAAAGAAAACAAGCCTTCAAACGTCACATTCTGACCAAGAAGTCCCCTAAGCGTATTCGTCAGTTGCGCCCAATGTCCATGGTACATCCTTCGGATGTTGCTTTGGTTCAACGCATGATGCCCTACGTTTAGCACCGGGTTTACTTTTCACGTACAGAATACTCGTAATCGAGAGTTTGGAGGTTCATTATGGCTCGTGTAAAACGCGGTGTAATCGCTAGAGCACGTCACAAGAAAACAATGGCCGCTGCAAAAGGCTATTACGGTGCGCGCAGCCGCGTGTATCGCGTAGCAAAGCAGGCGGTTACCAAGGCTGGCCAGTATGCGTACCGCGACCGTCGCCAGAAAAAGCGTCTATTTCGTCAGTTGTGGATTGCGCGTATCAACGCGGCTGCCCGTATTAACGGCATTTCCTACAGCAGAATGATTGACGGTTTGAAAAAAGCATCCATTGAAATTGACCGCAAAGTGTTGGCAGATATTGCTGTTCACGATGCCGTTGGTTTTGCTGCACTTGCCGAAAAAGCAAAAGCGGCCCTTGGCAGATAAGCGAAATCGACAGGCAATTTCTGTGTTCTAAGCAGTACGCCTGCGATTGCTGAATGCATTATACGAAAAGGGGAAGGGCCGTGCTCTTCCCCTTTTTTATTGCAGCTACGGTTTGATGAAAGAGAGTCTCATGGAACAGTTACAAGCGATTGTTGAAAAGGCGCTTAAGCAAATTGAAACCGCAAACAACGAGCCTGACCTAGATAACGTGCGCGTTCAGTACCTAGGGAAGAAGGGTGAGATTACCGATCAGTTGAAGGCGCTCGGTAAGTTGCCTGCCGAGGAGCGCCCACAAGCGGGTGCGGAGATTAACCAAGCCAAAGTTCAGGTGCAAGACGCACTCAACCTGCGTAAGGCTCTGCTTGAGCAGCAGGCTTTGGAACGGCGCCTCGCAGGGGAGTGCGTAGACGTAACTCTGCCTGGGCGACGTAGCGAAGTGGGGGCTAGCCACCCTGTTTCGGTCACCATGAGCCGAATTGAAGGATTTTTTCGTAAGGCTGGATTTAGTGTGGTAGAAGGGCCCGAAATTGAGGATGACTACCACAATTTTGAAGCACTCAATATTCCCCAGCATCACCCAGCGAGGGCGATGCACGACACGTTTTATTTTGATGCGCGAAGGGTGCTGCGTACACATACGTCGCCTGTGCAGGTGCGCGTTATGGAGACTAGCGAGCCGCCCTTGCGGATTATCTGCCCAGGGCGCGTCTATCGATGCGATTCGGACGTTACGCACAGTCCGATGTTTCATCAGGTAGAAGGCTTGTTGATTGATGAGAACGTCACGTTTGCCGATCTGAAAGGCGTGCTGGCGCTATTTTTGAAGGATTTTTTTGAGCAGGATTTGGCGGTACGGTTTCGCCCTTCTTATTTTCCATTTACTGAACCCTCTGCGGAGGTGGACATTCAGTGTGTGATTTGTGGTGGTGGCGGTTGCCGCGTCTGCAAGCAATCGGGTTGGCTTGAGGTGTTAGGGTGTGGAATGGTGCACCCAGATGTATTTCGGTTTTCGGGTGTAGACACGGAAAAGTTCACCGGCTTTGCTTTTGGTATGGGCGTGGAGCGCCTGACTATGTTGCGTTATGGGGTAAACGATCTGAGGTTGTTCTTCGAAAATGACCTTAAGTTTTTAAGACAGTTTCGCTAACGCACCAAGTGCAGTACTTGTGCAAGCTATGCGGCGCTATCAGAAGAGTACAAGCCGCAACAACGACATGCTAGAAGAGTGATCTGATCAAAGGTAGATGAGCGATGCGAGTAAGCGAGGCGTGGCTGAGAGAGTGGGTAAATCCCCAAATTGATACGAATACCCTAGTTTCCCAGCTGGCAATGGCAGGGTTAGAAGTAGATGCGGTGGAGGCGGTTGCTGGCGCGTTTACGCAGGTGGTCGTGGGTGAGATCGTTGCGGCAGAGCGCCACCCTGATGCTGAAAAATTGCAGGTGTGCCGTGTGAATATCGGCGCAGCGGAGCCGTTACAGATTGTTTGCGGTGCTGCGAATGCGCGGCCCGGGATACGGGTTCCTTGCGCTTGTGTGGGCGCGGAGTTGCCGGGTGACATCAAGATTAAACGCGCAAAGCTGCGCGGCGTTGAGTCCTTTGGCATGTTGTGTTCAGTTGCAGAACTCGGCCTGGCAGAATCTGCCGACGGGCTCTTTGAATTGCCGGCGGATGCACCTATTGGGCAGGATATTCGAGCTTATATGCGCTTGGATGATGTGTCCTTGGATGTGGATCTTACGCCCAATCGTGGTGACTGCCTTGGGGTTGCGGGGCTTGCGCGCGAAATTTCCGTCATTAATCGTGCAAATCTGACCATTCCTGAGATTGTAGAAATCGGCGCGACAACGACGCGTACCTTTCCGATTCGCCTGAAAGCGGGGCGGGCTTGCCCGCGCTACGTTGGGCGGGTGGTTGAAGGCGTGAATGTGAATGTGCCCTCGCCGCTGTGGTTAAAGGAAAAGCTTCGGCGAGCGGGTGTGCGTTCGATTGATCCAGTGGTCGATGTGACCAATTTGGTGATGCTGGAGCTAGGCCAGCCGATGCATGCGTTTGACCTTGATACGCTTCAGGGCGCGATCGAAGTTCGCCACGCTAAGGCGGGGGAGGAAATTGTTCTGTTGGACGGGCAGACGCTGCGTTTGGCAGAAGATGATTTGTTGATTGTCGATGAGCAGCGCCCGCTCGCTTTGGCGGGGATTATGGGGGGTGAGTTATCCGGCGTTTCTGCTAAGACGCGCACGATTTTCTTTGAGTCCGCGTGGTTCGACCAAGTGATGCTTGCCGGTAAGGCGCGACGTTACGGTTTGCATACGGATGCCTCGCACCGGTTTGAGCGTGGAGTTGATTACCAGCTTCAGCGGCGGGCAGTGGAGCGCGCAACCGAACTTCTGCTGGCCATTACAGGTGGGCAGCCGGGGCCGACTACCGAGGCGGTTTTGGCGGATCAGCTTCCGCATATTGAGCCGATTGTGCTACGTCGCAGCCGGATTGCGCGTTTGCTAGGGTTGGAGATTCCAGATGCCACTGTTGAGGATATTCTGGAACGTCTCGGGATGGATGTATCGGCGCTGGATGATGGCTGGCATGTGGTTCCGCCGAGCTTTCGTTTTGATGTTCGTATTGAGGCAGATTTGATTGAGGAGTTGGGGCGAATTTGGGGGTATGAGCGCTTGCCCGTGCGGGTGCCGTCTTTGCCTTTCGCGCCGCCAATGCAGTCGGAACGAGTGGTTTCTTTGGAGCGGGCAAAGCATCTCTTGATTGATCGCGGTTATCAGGAAGTGATCACCTATAGCTTTGTCGATGCCAAATACGTTGCCGCGCTTACGCCCGGAGAGGACGCTTGCGTGCTATCGAACCCGATTTCTGCGGATATGTCGCATATGCGAACCAGTATTTGGGCGGGTTTGCTAAAGACGGCAGAGTACAATCTGAATCGCCAGCAGACGCGCTTACGCTTGTTTGAAAGTGGTTTGATCTTTCGTCAAAACGCAGGTGAGCTGGTTCAGACGGTGATGTTGGGCGGTTTGATCTATGGAGCCGCAGAGGCGGAGGCGTGGGCCAATGATCGGAATCGCCAGGCTGATTTTTTTGATCTGAAAGCGGATGTTGAGGCGCTCTTGTCATTGACGGCGTCGGCGGTAGAGTTTGAGCCGTGTGAACATTCTGCGCTTCACCCAGGCCAGCGTGCGGCGATTTTGCGGGAAGGGCAAAGGATTGGCGTGCTCGGCGCACTGCACCCGTCGTTGCAAAACCAGCTAGGCTTTGCCAAGCCAGTGTTCCTTTTTGAGTTGGAGGTGCCTGCGCTGCAGCGCGAGTTACCGCAATTCCGCGAACTTTCTCGCTTTCCGGGGGTGCGGCGCGATCTTGCTGTAATTGTGGATGAAAATACACCAACCCTGTCTATACTGAAAATTGTCCGAGAAGTTGCCGGTGAATGGTTAACGCAGCTTACGCTTTTTGACGTTTTTCAGGGTGGCCGCATGGAGCCTGGACGCAAGAGTGTAGCTTTTGGGGTGGTGTTACAGCATTCGGCGCGGACGCTTCGTGACGATGAGGTTGCCTCGGTCATGAGCCAGATTACTGGTGCTTTGCAAAAAGAGTTCAACGTAATTTTGAGGGAATGAACATGGGTGCGCTTACCAAAGCTGACTTGGCTGAACGGCTGTTTGAGGAACTTGGCCTCAATAAAAGAGAGGCTAAGGAGATGGTTGAGCTGTTCTTTGATGAGATTCGAGTGTGTTTAGAACAGAACGAGCATGTGAAACTGTCTGGCTTCGGCAATTTTGATTTACGCAATAAGCGTGAACGGCCAGGACGTAACCCGAAAACGGGAGAGGAGATTCCAATCACGGCGAGACGGGTGGTCACGTTCCGGCCCGGTCAAAAACTCAAACAACGAGTAGAGGCCTATGCTGGAGCCAAGCAATAATAGCGAGTTGCCGGTAATTCCCGGCAAACGTTACTTCACGATTGGGGAAGTTAGTGAGCTTTGCGATGTAAAGCCCCATGTGTTGCGCTATTGGGAGCAGGAGTTTCCTCAACTGAAGCCGGTAAAGCGCCGTGGTAATCGGCGCTATTACCAGCGTCAAGAGGTGATTCTGATCCGGCAAATTCGTGCTTTGTTGTACGATGAAGGCTATACGATTGGCGGTGCGCGCCAGAAGCTCGTTAGCGAGGAGACTCGTGATGATGCGGCAATGTCTCAACAGATCATTGTGCAGATGGTGAGCGAACTGGAAGATGTGTTGGCGGTGTTACGAGGGGCTTAAATGCGCGGCTCGCGCGGTGCCCCGCCTGCTTTTAGGGCGAAATAAGGCGTGGGGCTGATGCGGTCGCTTTGCGCCAATTTATCCTTTGCTATTTCTAAAGAATCCTGTATTATTTCGCGACCTTACAGCAGTAGCTTTGCTGTGGGGCAAGTTTTTCTTGCAGAACGGGGCGTAGCGCAGCCTGGTAGCGCACCACAATGGGGTTGTGGGGGTCGAAGGTTCAAATCCTTCCGTCCCGACCAATTGCAAGAACGATTAAGCTTTTTGGTTTTTGATATAACTGATCCCCTCCAGCTATCCAGCTATCCAGCTATCCAGCTATCCAGCTATCCAGCTATCCAGCTATCCAGCTATCCAGCTATCCAGCTATCCAGCTATCCAGCTATCCAGCTATCCAGCTATCCAGATTTTTTCCTTCGTGTTCGTGTTTGAGCCAAAATTGCCGCGCGAAATGTCCGCAGCCCGTACATCGAGGGGAGGGAGCGCGGCTAAGCAGTGAGCAGCTGCTCGTTATGCTCGGTGTGCGCGAGAACACAAGCCCAGCGTTTCCGTCAGTGCCGGCTGAAGGTGGTGCACCTGCCGCACCAACGCCTACTGTGCCGGCGCGGGCAAGGGCGGCAAGGTATTGAGACGCCAACGGTTACCGGCAACCAGCTGGAGCCTGCGTGAATCTTCAATGTGAAGCCACATATTCGCGCAGTACGGCATTCATGCGCGTTTGCCAGCCTTTGCCAGAGGCTTTGAAAAACGCAATAACGTCTGCATCAAAACGTACAGTGGTGGTGATTTTCGGGTTATCCGACACAGGCCGCCCCATCTTCATCACCGCACCTTTCAGCCGGTCTTCCGTCAAGGCAGGGTTTTCATCGTCACAAATAATATCTTCATCAGACATGGCTGCGACTCTAGCCCAATCGGTCAAATCAGTGTGGGTAGGCTTGCCAGTAGAGTTTTTGTTCATATCTAGTCGCCTTCCGAATAGAAATAATGTGGTCACATTCATTGCGTGGTGTGTGAATCATCATCACAACCACAACATTGCCGTACAAACCTAATGTTTGGTGACGTTCCTCACCATAAGCCTCGCGGCTATCAGCCCAAGTGATGTGGAAGTGTTCAAAAACACTGCTCGCGCCGATAAAGTCAAAGCCATGTTTCTCAAGATTGATTAGGCGTTTATTTTCATCGTAGCTAATCATGTTTTGATTCCAGCATTACATGCACTTAGTGTAGTAACAAAAAGTAAGGATTTCAATTGTTGTTATTACAAAAAATGGTTTTAGCCGCCGTTTGGAAGTTTCCCCCAGAGACACATCCAGAGCCAGAGCCGCAGCCAGAACTCGATAAATTAAGAGACTATCGGGGGGAACTGTAGGGCTATCGTTTTCGCTGCCGAATAGCGAAACTTCCAGAAAACCAGCGCAGGAGCTTTCGCAGTGGCCATTCACCAGCTATCCAGATTTTTTCCTTCGTGTTCGTGTTTGAGCCAAAATTGCAGCATAAAAAAGGCGATGCCGCTCGCGCTAGCATCACCTACTTTGTGCCCAGTGGGCAGCGAGCCAGAAGCCTTCTGAATGAGAGTGTGGGTCAGACGGCTTGCGCTGATTAAGCGGTTTCTTTGGCTTTTTGGCTCTGACCTAGTTCAACGAGTTCGTTGAAGGCTTTGTCGCCGTTGTTGCGTGCTTTGACCAGAAGGCCGAAGGACGCGTTGCGGATTTGCTCAAGGGAGTTTTTCAGGTCTTCAAAAGGAGAGACTACATCCTTTTTGAGTTGCTCCAAGAATGCTTCTGCATCTTGGGTTTGGCCTGCGGCTACGAGGTCGTTGAACTGCTTGTTGCCTTCTTCTTTTGCCTTGATGTAAAGGCCCTTAGAAGCGCTCGCTACCTTTTCCAGTGCGCTCTTGCCTTGTTCTAGTTGCTCTTTCAGGCGGTCGGCGATTTCGCTCATGTGGTGTCCCTCTTGGTGTGCGAATGAATGTGATGACGAGTTGCGAGATCAGCGTACTGCGCGTCGTGCTTTTTGGAGCGTTGCCGCAACGCTTTTCTTGATGGTAAAGCGCGATTGCCTTTCCATGGTTTGATACTATCGTGCGGTTTTAGAATATACACCCTAAAAACAGCACTTTAGCTCACTACTGTTACAAAAGGTTCAGTGTAGGCGCTTTTGGGTTGAGTTTTAGGGCAGCGTTCTAGCTGCCGCTTTGCGCCATCGTTGCATCGTTCCTGCGGCGGCGTGGGAGCACTCCTGAGAATAGCTGTTTGGCATTGCCGTATGCGCGCCGGTCGCGAGGGAAGAATGGGCCGATCCCACGTACCTGTTCCGCTTCGGGAATCACGTAGCGCTTCTCTGCGCATTTGAGAATCGCGCTGGTGAGGTGGTAGATGCGTGCGTCGCCGAATGGGGTTCCTACGCCGCTGTTGAGCGTCATGCCTACCGCGATGTTGCGGACGGGGTCGGCCCAAGCGCCGGAGCCGCCAAAGCCGAAATGCCCAAAGCAGGTGGAGGTATTGGACCCTAGGGCTACGACGCGATGAAATCCCAAGCGCCAGTGCATGGGTACAGGAATTACTTGGCCGAGGGCGCGGTTTTGAATTTCCATCATGTTCTGAACGGAGCGGCGTGAAATGATGCGTGCGCCGTCGATTTCGCCGCCGTTGGCAACTGCAGCATAGAGTTTTGCGAGCGAGCGTGAGGTGAACATGCCGTTCATGGCAGGGATACAGGATGCGGCAAAATCGCGGTGGTTGAAATCAAGGAAAATTGCGCCTTTGGGCACAAGTGCAGATACGGTCTGATCGAGGTCGATGTTGACGGTTTTCAGGCCGCGGCTTACAAGTTTGAGCACTACACGTTGCACGTTACGGTCTACGTTGAAGCCTGGGCGCCCTTTGCCGACGCTATTGACGAGCTCTGCGCGGCGGCCCATTTGCTGATCGGGCAGACCTACGAACATGCCGTCTAGCCCAAGCGGGTAGCTGATTTTTTCGGCCAGCACCTGCGAAAAATTTTTGCCGGTAACGCGGCGTATCAGCTCTCCAATCAGCCAGCCAAAGGTGAGGGCGTGGTAGCCGTTGGTTGCGCCTGGGGTATGGATAGGACGGGCGGATTCCATCGCGCCTACCATGAAGTTCCAATCCATCATTTGTTCGGCGTCGTCGATCATTTCGCGGATGTGGTACAAGCCTGCTTCGTGGCAGAGCAATTGGCGGACGGTGATTTCTTGTTTGGCTTTTTGGCCAAATTCAGGCCAGTACTTGCTGACGGGTGCGTCGTACGCCAAGAGACCTTCGTCTACCAGAATGTGCAGGAGGGTTGCGGCGACGCCTTTGGTGGTTGAGAAGGACATGGCAAGCGTGTCGGATTGCCACGGGTCGCCTTCGCGGTTGCGGGTGCCGCCCCAGATGTCAACGACGCACTGGCCTTTGTGATAGACGGTAAGCGCTGCGCCGCCTGGGCGGTTGCGGGGAATTTGATTGGTCAGAATCTCGGCGACTTGTCCAAAATCAGGATGTACATAACCTTGTAACATCGATTGTATGCCCCGTGTTTTTATTGTTTCAGAAAGTTATAGCACTTTTTTGCCAAAGAACCAGAGGGACGTTCTGTATAGTACTCATTTTTTTGCGCCTATCAGGAAAACTATCTCTTTTTACGCGCCGGCTTAGTGAATATGGATGGAGTGCACGCCTTTTTTGATCATTATTTGCTCTGTCAGAGGTTTTTGACGCTGCGCGCCTACGCGTTGTTTCGGCTGGGCTTTTGGGGGTTGTTGGTAATTCTGCCCACGAGACGTGCGTTTCTGCCAAGGTACACAAGGGGGTGATTTTTTATGATGCAGGGCAAGTGGCGATGCAGTGGGCAGCCATTTCAGGTGAGAGAGGGATCGTTATGTCGGATGTGCAGTATTTTTCAGTCTTTGAGGCATCGGAGCGCTTGGCCGGATTGCATAAGCAGTTTGCAGAAAACATGGTAAGCCAGCCGTCGGTATCGCATGCGCCGTTGTTGGTTGAGCTGCTTTCGCAGTTTTTGACGGAGTGCCTGGATGCGTTTTTCCTGCGCCCAGTTGAGTCGTTCGGGCTGAACGGGACAGGTAAGAAGGTGGTTACGGGGGGCGTCTCTGCAATCAATAAGACGTTGGACTTTGCGATCAAAAAGATTGTGACCAAACTTGGCAATGAGGATTTGGCAACGATTTCTGCGCATATTGAAAGTTTGATTCAACGCCCGGCGGACGATGTAGATAGCTCGGTCTGGGTTGCGGTTCCGTTGAGTAACGATCTGCATACGGCGCTGGTATCGTCGATTGCGAAAGGTCGCGAACAGGGTGGGCGGTCTGCAGCAGAGCCCTTCAGTGAAGCGCTATGTGAATTGGTGAATGTTTCGCTGAAGCATTATATGGAGATCCCTATTTCAAGTTTGAAGATGGGGTTCTTGATGGAAAAAATGGCATGGGTTGCGAACGATACGGTGAAGGCGGGTGCGAAAACGGTGATTCGCAAGGTAACGCCGACGATGGGTGATCAAGAGATGGAATACTTTTTCCAGTTCGCTGAATCTTTGGTGAGAGAGGGAAGGTTGGTCGCGTAAATTTTGCGGTTAGTGGTTAGTGGTTAGTGGTTTTGAAAGTACTATAAGTTCGAGAAGCCGACGAGCCGTGTTAAAACGGTTCGTCGGCTTTTTTGTGCGCGACGGTTGCGCGCCTTGCGGGGCGCGCTCGCTGTGTGCAGAGCTAGTAGCGGTAACGGCCTTCGTTGATGTCGTTGACCATCTCATCGTTCACCGGGACGTACTGATCGCTACCGGGCAGTAGAGCGTATACGGGCTCGCCTTGGGTTTTGGCGATGTCGTAGGATTGCTCTTTCAGGTGCGCCTTCTGGTATTTGAAGGTGCCGGTGGTTTCCATTTGGGATTTGATGCGTAGGAATAGCGGTATTGCATAGGCGGGCATTTGTTCTTTGAAGAACTGGTAGAGATCGGTAAAGTCCAGTGCTTCTACGGGAACGGTGGGGGTGATCGCCGCCATACCTGCGCGTCCGTTGGTGTTGGGAATCTCAACGCCGTAGGAAACTGCTTCGCTGATTTGTGGATGGCCGCTGATGATGTTTTCCATTTCAGTGGTGGAGACGTTCTCGCCGCGCCAGCGGTAGGTGTCGCCCAAGCGATCCACGAACTGGACGTGGCCAAAGCCGATGTCGCGCAGCATGTCGCCGGTGTTAAACCATGCGTCGCCTTTCTTGAAGACATCGCGGAGGATGACTTTTTTGGTTTTTTCCGGGTCGGTATAGCCGTCTAGTGGGGATTTATCGCTGATTTCGGCGACGAGCAATCCCTGTCCACCTTTGGCGACTTTTTTCATGAAGCCGTCGGTGCCGCGCACGGGTTCTTCGCGTTCTTTATCGTATTCCACCAAGGCCCAAGGAATGGGCGAGATGCCGACGGTGTTGTCGAAGTTGAAGAAGTTGGTGAAGCCGATGTTGCCGTCAGAGGCTGCATAGAGTTCGAAAATTTCTTGGATATGGAAGCGCTGTTTGAAGGGCATCCAGACGTTAGGGCGCAGGCCGTTGCCGATCATTTTGACGCAGGGGTTGTCGGCGTCGTCGGAGCGGGCAGGCTGGTCGAGCAAATAACGGCAGAGTTCACCTACATAGCCAATTGCGGTGGCGTTGAACTTGCGTACGTCTTTCCAGAAATTGCTGGCGCTGAATTTGCGGCGAATGGCGAAGCCGGAGGCACCGGCGATGGCGGAGCCCCAGCATACGCACAAGCCGGTGGCGTGGTAGAGCGGCAGGGTGCAATACATGACGTCGGTGGGGCCGAGGTTCATGGCGACGATGCCGAAGCCACCGTAGGCCTTCATCCAGCGGCCGTGTTTGAATACGCCGGCTTTCGGTAGGCCGGTGGTGCCGGAGGTGTAGATGTACAGCGCTGGGTCGTTCAGGTAGATGCGCTGGCTGGCTTCGTGGTTGCGCGTTGGGCTATTGGCGGACTCGGTGCTGAGGTTGGTATAGCCTTCCGGGGCCTGGCCTGGATCTTTGGTGGTGTCGCGGTCGGCCAGCCAGTACACTTGATCGGCAGCAACGTTGAGGTCGGCGCGCACTTCGTTGAGGCTGGCGGCGACTTCTTCGCCAACGATGGCAGCTTTGGGGTTGACGAGGTTGAAGCTGTGGATGAGTACTTTGCCGGTCTGCTGGACGTTCAGCATGGCACCGACGGCGCCTAGTTTGGCGACAGCGAGGACGCTGACGAGCAGTTCGGGGCGGTTTTCAATGAAGATTGCAACGGTGTCGCCCTTGCGGATGCCGCGTGAGGACAGGTAGTGGGCGTAGCGGTTGGCCCATTGGTTGACTTCGTCGTAGGTAAAGCGGGTGCTTTCGTAGAGAATTGCGCTGCCGCGTGGGTTGCGCTGAGCGGCTTGTTCAAAAGTGAGGGCTAGGCCGCAGGGTTGGTTGGGATTGCTAATGTTGCTGATTTTTAGCCCCCGGATGATGCGTGGCAGGGACCGCATAATGCCGGGCATCTTCTTTAGCATCATGTCCCAAGTAATCACATCGCTACTGCTCATGGCTCTCCCTCTCTCTGAATTTTTACTTTGATGTTTTGTGTTGCGCCGCGCGCATTGGTAAAAGGTTCCAATGATACGCGCAATCCGTGCAGTTTGGTTTGGCTGGGTGGCTCGTTTGGCGCGGCTGATTTGTCAGTGTAGCTGGATCATTGGTTTTGCTGTTGTTGGGTCTTGCGATTGGATTTGCAGTGCTGCAACAGTGTTTCCCAAGTGATGCCGTAACATACCTTTCCAGTGCTAGCGCGTGCAAGGGATATGTCCCGATTTGCGTGCGTGACCGGCGGGTTTTGTGCCGTCCTTGGCGCTAAGTGTCCGTAACTATAGGTTTGCCTTAACTGTGGGTTTGCCTTAACTATAGGTTTGCCTTAATTATGGGTTTGCCTTTAAGTTGCCAAGCCGCTGCTTGCCTTTCACCTGCTGGCCTTTCTGGACGATGATCTCTTCGACAACGCCATCCAGATCTGCCCGTACCAAGTGCTCCATTTTCATGGCTTCAATGACCAGCAAGGTTTGGCCTTTGCTGACAGTTTCGCCTACGGTGACCATGACAGCGGTGACGGCACCGTCCATCGGCGCCTTCAGGATGCCGGAGCCGGCACCGTCTTGCGATTGTGGCGGGCGGTGGGTGTGGTTTTCGAATACCCTTGGGCCGTGACCGAGGTCTACGTGGATTTGGTCATCAACAAGCTTGATGCGTGCAGATTTGTTCACGCCTTCCCATCGGTAGTGAAGCTTGTCGTTATCCAGCCGGAGTAGCTGTGCAGAAAATTGCTTTGTCGTCTGCTCCTTGGTCGTCGCCTCTTTGGTGGTGATACTGACGCGGGTATTGTTGCGTTCACCAGTATTGTTGCTTTCGCCAGTGAGGGTTGATGTTATGGAGTAGTCGGTCTCGCCGCTTTGTAGCAGCACGGTGCGCTGCGGGAACCTAGCGAGATTGCCGGTGGAGCCTGCATGAGGGAATGGCTGCTCGTTGAGTGCGAGTGCGGCAACGGTGAGGCTTTCCTCAAGGTGGTCGGTGCGGTGCCAGCCTTCGTTGCCGTAATGGAGGGCGATGAAGTTGGTGGTGGCCTCGCCATCTCGAAAGGTCTGTGTGGCGAGCAAGTCGAGTAGGAAGCCCTTGTTGTGGGTAACCCCCATCAGTACGGTTTGACGCAGGGCGCGTTCGAGTTTGCGGAGTGCGTCTTCGCGGGTGTCGCCGTGGCAGATGATTTTGGCCAGCATTGGGTCGTAGAAGCGACTGATCGGAACGCCGGCTTTGAGGCCGTGGTCGCTGCGGGCGAGGTCTTCGGGGGCGGGTTGCCAGACGAGTACATCGCCGGTTTGCGGGAGAAACTGGTTGGCGGGGTCTTCTGCGTAGAGGCGTACTTCGATGGCGTGGCCGGTGAGGGTGATTTCCTCTTGCAGTTTGGGCAGGCGTTCGCCGCGCGCGACGCGGATTTGCCACTCGACCAAATCTTCGCCGGTGATCATCTCTGTTACGGGGTGTTCTACTTGCAGGCGGGTGTTCATTTCCAGAAAGTAAAATTCGCCTTTTTGATCGAGCAGAAATTCTACGGTGCCAGCGCCGACGTATTTGCAGGCTTGGGCGGCTTTTACGGCTGCTGCACCCATTGCGCGGCGGATTTCCGGCGTTACCGCGGGCGAGGGCGCTTCTTCGACGACTTTCTGGTGGCGGCGTTGCATGGAGCAATCGCGTTCGCCGAGAAAGACGTAGTTGCCGTGGGTGTCGCCGAATACCTGTATTTCAACGTGACGGGCGGAATCGACGGCGCGTTCGAGGATGAGTTCGCCGCTGCCGAAGGCGTTTTCGGCCTCTGAACGGGCGCGTTGCAGGGATTCCTGGATGTCTTCGGTGCGGTCTACACGGCGCATGCCGCGGCCGCCTCCACCGGCAGAGGCTTTGATCATCAGGGGTAGGCAGATGCGTTGGGCTTCTTTGAGGAGGAAGGATTCGTCTTGGTGGTCGCCTTCGTAGCCGGGAATGCAGGGGACGTTGGCGGCCAGCATGGCGATTTTGGATTCGCGTTTGGAGCCCATCAGTTCAATGGCGCCGATCGGGGGGCCGATAAAGCAGATGTCTTCGGCGTCGCAACGGGCGGCGAAGGTGGCGTTTTCGCTCAAGAATCCGTAGCCGGGGTGAACGGCGTTGGCGCCGGTGGCTTTGGCTGCGGCGATAATGGCGTCGATGTTCAGGTAGCTTTCGGATACCGGCGCGGGGCCGATGCAGACGGCTTCGTCGGCCAGTTCTACGTGGCGGGCTTGGGCATCGGCTTCGCTGTAGACGGCGACGGTGGAGTAGCCGAGGCGATGTGCGGTTTTAATCACGCGGCAGGCGATTTCGCCCCGGTTGGCGATCAGTATTTTGGTGAAGGATGCTTTGCGGGTAGTGTTCATGTCAGGCCCCTTGGTGTGATCGTTATTCGTCTTGCGCCCAGCGGGGCAGGCGTTTTTGTACGAAGGCCATGGTGCCTTCTTGGGCTTCGCCGCCGAGTATGGCGTCTGCAAAGGATTGTGCGGCGCTATCCAGCAGGCCGGAAAGCGGTTCGTGGCCGACGCGGTGCAGCAGGGCTTTGGTGACGCGGTTGGCGTTGGGGGCGCATTTTTTCGCTTGTGTGAGCACGTTGCTCAATTCGGCTTCCAGCGCCTCGGTGCTGTCGGCCAAGGTGTGCGCAATGCCGAGGCGAACGGCTTCTGCGCCGTGGATGCGGTTGCCTAGCAGCGCCAATCGGCGCGCTTGGGTGAGACCGATGCGCTGGACGACAAAGGGGGCAATTTGCGCGGGAATCACGCCGAGGCTGGTTTCGGGCAGGCCGAATTGAGCGTCTTTGTGGGCAATGGCTACGTCGGAGACGCAGGCAAGGCCAAAGCCGCCGCCCAGTACCGCACCTTCTAGTACGGTAATGAGCAGCTGTGGGCACTGGTCGGCTTGGGTGATCATGCGGCCGAAATGGCGGTTGAGATCGAAGATGGGGTTACCGCCTTCAGGAATCCGCCCGCGTGCGCTGGCCATGTCCTTGATGTCGCCACCGGCGCAGAAGTGGCCGTTGGCGCCGCGCAGCACAAGAATGCGGATGTCGGTTCGGTCTGCGACTTCGGTGAACAGAGCTTGCAGGTCGATGACCATTTGTAGCGACATTGCGTTACGCGATTCTGGGCGGTTAAGGGTGATGTGCAGCACCGGGCCCTTGCGTTCGGTCAGGAGTGTTGTGTAGTGCGTTTCCATTGTGGGCCTCCTTAGCCTTTTGCCTTGCCGGGTAGGATGTCCATGGTTTTGCAGATGATGCCGAGCATGATCTCATCAGCACCGCCGCCGATAGAGGCGAGGCGGCCATCGCGCAGGCTGCGGGCGGCGACGTTGTCCCACATGAAGCCCATACCGCCCCAGTATTGCAGGCAACTGTCGGAGATTTCGCGCACCAAGCGCCCCGCTTTGAGTTTGCACATGGAGGCAAGCTGCAGGGTTTTGGTGGGGTTGCCGTTGCTGATGTACAGCTCGCAGGTGTGGTAGATCAAGGCGCGCAGAGCTTCGACTTCGGTTTGCAGTTCGGCGAAGCGGAAGTGGATGCTTTGGTTGTTGATTAGGGGCTGGCCAAAGGTTTCGCGCTGGCGGGTGTAGGCGATGGTTTCTTGGATCAGGCCGTTCATGCCGCCGTAGGCGTTGGCAGCGCCCCACATGCGCTCCTCTTGGAATTGCATCATTTGCATCATGAAGCCGGCGCCTTCCATACCGACGAGGTTGCGCTGCGGAACGTGGACGTTGTCAAAAAACACCTGTGCGGTGTCAGAGGAACGCATGCCGAGTTTGTTGAGCGGCTTGGAGACTTCAATTCCCTTGGCATCGCGCGGTACGATGATCATGGACTTGTTTTTATGCTTCGAGCCTTCCGAGGTGTTGGCGAGCAGACAGAACCAGTCGGCTTGGGTGGAGTTGGTGATCCACATTTTTGTGCCGTTGATGACATAGTCGCCGTCCTTTTTTTCGGCGCGGGTTTTGATGGCCGCTACGTCCGAGCCGGCAGCGGGTTCGGAGACGGCGATGCTGGCGACGTATTCGCCTTTAAGGGCGGGTACAAGGTATTCGTTGCAAAGAGCTTCGGAGCCGAAGCGGGCGAGGGCAGGAGTGGCCATGTCGGTCTGGACGCCGATGGCCAGCGGTACGCCGCCGCAACGGATGGCGCCAAGTTCTTCGGCAACGACCAGACCGTAGGAATAATCGAGGCCCATGCCACCGTATTTTTCCGGCTTGGTGACGCCGAGCAGACCAAGGTCGCCCATTTTTTTGAACAGCTCATGGGCGGGGAAGGGGCCGTTTTCTTCCCATTCTTCGACGTGGGGGTTAATTTCTTTTTCTACAAAATTGCGAACGGTGCGGCGTAGTTCTTCGTGCTCTTGGGTGAATTTCATGGGAATACCTTTACGAATTTAGGGAGTTACAGGCGTGCAACGCCAAAAGTTAGGGTTTTACAGGCGTGCAACGCCAAAGGTGTTGCTGCTGAGTTTGCGGCGTTCGGCTTCGCGGCTGATGTCCATTACGAAGGCAAGTACTTTGCGGGTATCGCGTGGGTCGATCAGGCCGTCGTCCCACAAATGGGCGGTGCCGTAGAGTGCGGTGGAGGACTGGTCGAGTTTCATTGCGGTGGTTTGTTCGAGCATGTCGAGTACTCGCGGATCGGGTTCGATGCCCTTGCTGCGTTGTTTTTGTTCGGCAACGATGCGCAATACCTTGCCAGCCTGTGCGCCACCCATGACTGCCGTTTTGCTGTTGGGCCAAGCAAAAATGAAGCGTGGGTCAAGGCCGCGGCCGCACATGGCGTAGTTGCCCGCGCCGTAGGAGCCGCCGACGACGATGGCGAATTTCGGTACGCGAGTATTGGCAACGGCCTGTATCATTTTGGAGCCGTGCTTGATAATGCCGCCGCGTTCGGAATCGGTACCCACCATGAATCCGGTGGTGTTGTGGCAGAATAGAATTGGCGTATTGCTCTGGTCGCAAAGCTGGATGAACTGGGCGGCCTTGGTGGCACCTTGCGGTGTAATCGGGCCGTTGTTGCCGATAAAGCCGAGTGAATGGCCTTCGATGGCGAGCCAGCCGCAGACGGTTTGGTTGTCGTATTCGTTTTTGTAGTCGAGAAAGTCGGAATCGTCGGCAATGCGGGCGATGATTTCGCGGCAGTCGTAGGGTTTTTTGGCGTCGTTCGGGACGATGCCAAGCAGCTCTTCGGCATCGTAGCGGGGGGCTTTGAAGGTTTTCTTGGCAGGCCACTGAAGTTGGTCGTTCCACGGGATTTTGCCGAGGATTTCCCGCGCCAGACGGATGCCGTCGGCGTCGGTTTCGGCGAGGTATTCTGCAGTGCCCGCGATGGATGCGTGCAGTTCTGCGCCGCCCAGTTCTTCGTCGGTGGCGACTTCCCCGGTGGCTGCCAGTAATAGTGGCGGGCCGGCAAGGAACATTTTGGCGCGGTTACGTACGACGACGACATAGTCGGAAAGGCCAGGCTGGTAGGCACCGCCGGCGGTTGCGTTGCCGTGTACTACGGTAATTTGCGGGATTCCCATGGCGGAGGCGCGCGCCTGATTGGCGAAGGTGCGGGCGCCTTCGACAAAGATTTCACTGGCGTAGTTGAGGTTGGCGCCGCCGCTTTCGGAGAGCGTTATACCGGGCAGTTTGTTGTCGCGTGCGATTTCCTGCAGGCGCAGGGTTTTATACAGCCCTGCGGGGGAAATGGTACCACCCTTGATGGCGCTGTTGTTGGCGCAGACAAGGCAGCGTACTCCCTGTACATAGCCGATACCGGCGATGATGCCGCCGCCGGCTTCGCTGCCGTCCTTGTCATCGTGCATTTTGTAGCCGGCCAGTGACATCAGTTCCAGATAGGGGGAGCCCGGATCGAGCAGGCGTTCGATGCGTTCACGTGGCAGTAGCTGGTTGCGCTTGCGAAATTTCGGCAGGGCTTCTTCTGCCTTGGCGACGACTTTGTGTTCGATGCCGCGAAATTCGTTGATCAGGGTTTGCATGGTGGCTGCGTTCTGGCGGAATTCGCTGGAATGCACGTCCAGTTGGGTTTCAATCACCGGCATGGAACTTACTCCTGATCTGGCTTGAATTGGTCTTCCAGCACTTTGGGTGCCTTGTAGCGATGGAAGCCGTTATAGATTTTGGTGGGTTTGCCGGTAACCAGCGGCAGGAAACCGCTCTCCAGCGGTGCGCCGCCGTCTACTCGCACCGTTTCACCGCTGATGAAGGCAGCGCCATCGCTCAACAGGAAGCAAATTACGGAGCTGACTTCAGCTTCGCTGCCCATGCGTCCGATGGGTACGTGGTTTTTCAGCAGCTTGATGCGCTCTTGGGTGCCTGGATCGTAGGTGTCCATACCGGAAGAGGCAATCCAGCCCGGTGCGACGGCATTGACACGCACGCGGCAGCAGCCCCATTCAACGGCGGCGGTTTTGGTGAAGTTATCCATACCGGCGCGGGCTGCCCCAGAGTGGCCCATGCCGGGCATACCTTTCCACATGTCTGCCGTTATGTTGACGATGGCGCCGCCGCGCGTGTTCATGGACTGGAAGAATACTTCGCGGGCCATCAGGAATCCGCCCACTAAATTTGTGCGGATTACGGTTTCAAAGCCCTTCTGGGTGATCATGACGAGCGGTGATGGGTACTGACCACCAGCGTTATTCACGAGGCCGTGAATCTGGCCGTGCTTGGCAACGATGGCGGCAACGGTGGCTTTTACTTTGTCTTCTTCGCGGATATCGCAGGCATAGCCATCGGCGCTGCCGCCGTCTTCGATGATCTCTGCGACGACTGTGTCGAGCTTTTCTTGTTTGCGGCCAATGATCGTAACGTGTGCACCGAGTGACGCAAGTTCGTGAGCGGTGCATCGGCCGATGCCGCTACCGCCGCCGGTAACGACGATGTTTTTACCCTTGAATGAGTCGGGTGCAAGTGTGGATCTGTACTTGGGCATGGGGCTCTCCTTGAATCGTGTTGTCGTTCTTCTGAAAGTGAAATAAAAAAGCGAAGCAGCGCGCTAAAGCGAATCTGCGATGGATTTGCTGATCGGAACCGGAAATTCCAGCAGTTGTTGCGCAAAGGCTTTGCCTTGTGGATCGACTCGCAGGCTTGCGATCCCGCCGCCGCCTAAGCTGTGGGTGAGCAGGAAGTTTAGACCGGATATTCCCGGAAGCTCCCAACGTTTGGCTTCGCTGTGCGCATCGTCCATTGTGTGCGCCATAAAATCTGCAACGGCTTGAGTGGTGAGCGCTGCGCGAATATAGGGCAGATATTCGGGTTTGCGAGCCATAACGCCGATGTTGCTATGGTTGCCCTTATCGCCGGAGCGTGCCCATGCCAATTGAATTAGCGGCACGCTGGTCGTGCATGCTTCGATTGTTGGGCTTGGGTCGCTATGCGCTGTAGGTTCATCGTTGTTTGAAGAGGCCGCGTCAATCGTAGTGCTTGTGACGGGTAGCTTTACCGGCTCCGTGTGCTCGCCCACGCGGATGGAGAGGGCAAGTTCTGTTTTGGGAACCAAAGTGGAGAACAACCGGATCACCGGCGTTGCCTTCGGGCGACCGCCTGCCATGCCGGTGATGCCGGGCACCATTGCGGTCGAGGCTTGGGCGACTTCGCGGCTGAATAATTCCAGTGCGGCGCGATTTGGGTGCTTGAGTGCGATGCGTAAAAATACTTCGCGAGGATTTTTGATGCGAGAGTGGGGGCCGTAGGTGGTTTCGGTGCCGAGCACGTCCAGCGCGAGATCGGTAATATCGCCGAGGCTGCGTTCACTAAATAGCTGGCGGGCTTTGCGTATGAGTGCTTCGCCGGTGCGGAGGGCTTTGCGGGGGGCGTCGATCCCGCCCACCATAAACATACCGGTCAAACGAAAGCCGTCTAGGTAGGTTGCGCTGACTTTGTACGTGCTGGTGGGCGGCCTGCCTTTGGCGTTGTGCGCGCGCACCCGATTTTCACCGACCTGTTCGAGTTGAACCTGGGTGAAATCGCATACGACGTCGGGCAAAAGGTATGCGGCGGGGTCGCCAATTTCATAAAGGAGCTGCTCGCCTACGGTGGCGCGCGATACCAGCCCGCCGGTGCCTTCCGGTTTGGTTACCACAAAGCTTCCGTCGGCTTCGCACTCGACGATGGGGAAGCCCATGTTTTCGTAGCCGGGAACGCTCTCCCAGTCGGTAAAGTTGCCGCCGCAGCACTGTGTGCCACACTCAATGATATGGCCAGCGAGGGAGCCTTGGGCGAGCTTGTCGTAGTCTTGCCAGCCCCAGCCGAATTCGTACACCAGTGGCGCAAGCACTAGTGCGCTGTCAACGATGCGCCCAGTGATGACGATGTCGGCACCGGCCTGCAAGGCAGCAACGATGGCGGGTGCGCCCAGATAGGCGTTCATGGTGACGGTGCTTGCAGGGAGTGGGGCGCCGTCTGGATCGTGCAGATTGAGCGCGTCCAAGCGTTTGCGTTCCGCTTGCAGATTATCGCCCTCAATGATGGCGACCTTGAGGGAGAGCCCTTGCTTTTGGATAAGTGCTTCCAGTGCGCGTTTACAGGCTTGCGGGTGGATGCCGCCGGCGTTGCTGATGACCTTGATGCCTTGAGCGGCGATTTCGGGCAGCAACGGCGCCATTACGTTGGTAACAAAATCGGGCGCGTAGCCGGCCTCTGGGTTTTTTAGGCGGGCGCCGGCCATGATGGAAAGAGTGACTTCCGCAAGGTAGTCAAAGACGAGGTAGTCAAGTTTGGCATGTCGGACAAGCTGGAAGGCGGCTGTCTCGGTATCGCCCCAAAAGCCGCTGGCGCAGCCGATGCGGAGGGTGGATGTGCGCGGTGAGGCGCCGGCTGTAGCGGTGGTCGTCATGGCGAACTCCTCGGGTGATTCGGCAAGGTTAGAGGCATGCAGTCACGCTGGTAATAAATCTACCAAGCAAGCGCTTGGTTTGTAAAGAGGGTTGCGCTAAAATTTAGCGTAGGCGGGCAGCGGGTTGGGGGATGGAGACTGGGGAATGTGGTGTGTCTTGATAGAAACCACTGGCCGCCATAAACGTTTTAGGTGGTGTCATGAGAATTGGAATCTTGCGTCGCTGAGGAACGCCGGTTGTGTCGTGAGCCGAATCACCGCTATTATCGGCTCGTTAAATGAGCCGAATCACCACTATTGTCGGCTCATTTGACGTGGTCTTGTAACCGACAAGGACTAAGCAAGCAGATGACCGCTCACTGGATCTGGCAACAGAATGGCAGCAAGCCGCTAAGTGCTGAGCAGATCAAGGTGTTGAACCGGCTGCTAGACGGTGGCGAGAGCGGCTTTTTGCAGGGCATCAGCGCCAGCCAATATCAGAAGCTAGCCAAGGTCAGTAAGGCTACAGCCACACGTCATCTGGCCGACTTGTTAGAAAAAGGCTGCATTGAAAAATTGCCTAGTGGCGGCAGAAATACCCGCTATCAGATCAAGGTGATGGAATAGCCAATTAGTGAGCGTATCTCGTTGGGGCTTGCCTTCCCACAGTTCTTGCCGTCGACCGCTGATGCGTTTTGGCACCGTCTTGGCACAGCAGAGGCGGGTTGGATTTCGGTGCGTAAGACTCACGGCCACTTCATGTAGTGCATGTCATTGCGTGGTCGGTGTAGTTGTTGCGTTTGTATTAGGCTTTGTTAGAGGCATGCAGTCTGTCGGTGATAGGCCCGTCCACCAAGCAAGCGCTTGGTTTGCAAAGAAGGCTGCGCTAAAATATAGGGTAGGCGAGCAGCGGAGTCAGAGAATGCGTAATGCGGATAAGCACTTGGTAAGTGGGATTGAGGATTCACCGCGTGGGCGAATTCTGTCGGCGGCGGCGCATCTGTTTCGGGAAAAGGGCTATGAGCGCACCACCGTGCGGGATTTGGCGCAGGAGGTGGGCATTCAGTCGGGTTCGATTTTTCATCACTTTCGAGCCAAGGAAGACATCCTGCGTGAGGTGATGATCGACGTAATTCTATTCAATACCGAACGCATGGAGCAGGCGGTGGCTGAGGCTGCAAGTACGGTTGAGAAGCTGCGTGCGCTGATTCGCTGCGAACTGATTTCGATTACTGGTGATACCAGTGAGGCGATGGCGGTATTGATCTCAGAGTGGCGCTGTCTGGGTGCAGATAGCCAGCAGTATATTCTTGGGTTGCGGGCCAAGTATGAGGCGATTTGGCTGCGCGTATTGGTGCAGCTTAAGGAGGAGGCGCTGCTTGCGGATGGCGTGGATGTGTTTGTGCTGAGGCGCTTGTTGACGGGGGCGCTGGGGGCTTCGCACTATTGGTACAATCCGAAGGGGCCGATGGGAATTGATGCGATTACGGAGCAGGCGATGTTGTTGGTGGTGGGTGGGACTATCACAGCCTAAAATGGGCCTGCTTTTGTGCTGGCCCGGTGCGCCCGTAAAAGCTGTTATAATGGCATTATCTCTAAATAAGCCGTGTAATCATCGTTATTATGGATTTATATTTCCCAACTTCCACTGAAATCGTGCAACTTTTATGCGGACGTTTGCGTGACCTGCGCCTTGCGCAGCAGTGGACTCAGGCTGAGCTTGGACGCCGAGCTGGGGTTGGCCTAAGCACGGTTTCTAACTTGGAAGCTGGACGCAATGTGAGCTTTGAAACGGTTGTTAAAGTAGCAATGGTTTTGGGATGTGCGCAGGAGTTGGGGAAACTGTTTGAGCCTCAGGTAAACAGCATCGCCGATATTAAACGGTTTGAGTTGGCCAAGAGCCGCAAGCGTATTCGGGAGCGCAAAGATGATTGAGCAAGTGCGCGTTTTCTACGAAGGCTGGGGTGAGCGTTGGCATTGGGGCACGCTGTTTTCCAAGCAAGGAAGTGCGGGTCGCACGCAAATCAGTTTTGAATACAGCACGGCGGCGATTGAGAAGCACCTTGAATTAGGGGTGTATGTTTTACCGCTGGCAGGGCCAAAGCTCAGGCAGGGTTTTCCTTTGCATCAGCAACAGCTACCCGGCCCAATTTACGATGCGCTTCCCGATGGCTGGGGCATGTTGCTTATGGACAGACTATTTAAGCGTCAAGGTTTGGATCCTGCGCGTATTAGCCCTTTGGCACGGCTGAGCTATATCGGCGATACCGCTATGGGTGCACTCACATTCGAGCCGGTTTTGGGTGCTTTTCCCGCAGCAGAGGATGTTTCGTTGTTGCGCTTGGCGCAAGAAGTGCGGGAGGTATTAAACGGTGAGGGTGGTGAATTTTTAGACAGACTCTTGCGGCTGGGCGGTTCGCCCCAGGGGGCGCGGCCTAAATTGCTACTTTACCAAGAGCCACAAAACCAGCATTTTAGTACCCTGCCTACGGCCGGTAGCGAAGCTTGGCTGGTTAAATTTCCTGCGCAAAACGAGCACGCAGAAGTGTGTGCTGTTGAAAGGCTGTATTCGCATTGCTTAGAGCTATGCGGTATCGAAACTCCGGAGGCTCAATACTTGTCACTGCCGCAGGGGTTGGCAGCATTTGCTAGCAAGCGCTTTGACCGCAAAGCAGGATTACGTATCCCTATTCAAACGCTTGCCGCGTTTACAGGGGCAGATTATCGAGTGCCGGGAAGCTTGGATTACAGGAGTTTTTTGCGTGCGACGATGCTTTGCACGAAAGATGCTAGCCAAAAAGCCATTGCCTTCGAGCGCGCGTTGTTTAATGTGATCTTTCATAATCGTGATGATCACCCCAAAAATTTTTCCTATGTGATGCAAAAAAATGGCGCTTGGCAGATTGCCCCCGCTTACGACGTTACCTTTTGTGAAGGACCCGGTGGATACCATCAGATGGATGTCTTGGGCGAGGCGCTCACCATCAGCCGCCAATCCGTGCTGCGTTTGGGCACGCAAGAAGCGGGGTTGGCTGAACAGGATGTGCTGAACCAGTTGGATCGCTTTGCTGCAGTAGCGCGAAAATTCAGTCAGCTGGCCCAGCAAATAGTGCCTGCTGCTATTCGCCCCGCCACCTTGACGCATATCCAGCAGCGTATAAATGACAATTTGAGTCGTTTGCAATGCGCATGAACGGTGAGCGTTTGCGAAGAAGAAATTCAAGAAGGCATAAGGTTTCGTCCATCACGAGGCGCAAAACTAATTCTTGAGCAACAGAGCTTTTAGCTGGTAGGATTAAAAGCGGTTTCTTTCGCATAAAAAACGGGCTTTGTGCTGCGCGCTAGCTTTAGATCGTGAAGCTTGCGTAAACGGAAAGGTTTGCGCATCGGTAGGGGCTTGCGCTGCTGTGGGGTGGAGTCCTATATAGTAGAGGGCTGTATAGGTTAAGAAATCATTATCTCAAGAGCAGGGCAGAGCAGAGAAAGAAGGCCGAAGGTAATACCCATATCAATCACTCTGGGACGGGTGTTTTGTTATCGGGTGACGCTTAGCGTTTTGTGTAGCGTAGTGTTCTCTTGTATTGACAGACTGCACAAAGATAAGACGCAGGGAAAAAAACAATAAAAGAACTGAAATCTCAAGAGATTATAACATGAATGCGCCCAACCAAACTGTGGCATCCGAGGGCTCTGTTCGGGCGGAGTCTCACCTTGACGCGCGCGACCGTATCTTGATTGCGGCAGAAAAACTGTTTGCAATGCGCGGCTTTGAGGGGGTGTCCACGACCCAGATCGCGAAAGTCGCTGGTGTTACCCAGCCGCTCATCCATTATCACTTCAAGAACAAAGATGCGCTGTGGAAAGCCACCGTCGCGCGCCTGTTTGGGCGTTTTCAGGAGGAATACCAGATTGCGGTGCAGCGTTTGCCAGAGATGGAGCGGCGCCAGCGTTTTGCGAGCGTGATCCGGCTGTATGTGTTGCAGGTTGCGCGAATTCCAGAGTTTGGCCAATTTATTATGCGCGAGGGGACGCAAGCGTCTGGTCGTCTTGACTGGATGGTGGCCCACTGGCTTCAGCCTGCGCTTGCGCAGTTCCGCGAACTTTATGATGAAGCCTTGGAAAAAGAATGGGTGCGGCCCATGGGGTTCCATCAATTGGTGATGTTGGTGACTGCTTCGGCCCACCAGTATTTTTCGCTTTCACCGATGATGGCGGCACTCTATGGCGTTGACACCCAAGAGGGCGGGCAGGTGCAGGGGCAGGCAGAAACCGTAGCGCGTAGCGTGCTTGGTGCCGTGATGCTGGGCGAGGTGGAGCAGGAAATCGCGTAAGCCTTGGGTGGCTTCGTGGATTTTTGGCTTGCGGGTAAGCGTGTGTTTCTGTTGGTTTTTTAGTTTTAGAAAGTTTTTTAAATTTCTGCTCAAAAGTGGTTGACAGTGCTCTGATAAAACGTAAAATAGCGCCACTTTCACGGCGAAAGGGGTGATTAGCTCAGCTGGGAGAGCGTCTGCCTTACAAGCAGAATGTCGGCGGTTCGATCCCGTCATCACCCACCAACTCTTTACAAGTTACCTTGCAAGTACCGATGCATGGTTTGTTAGATTGGTTTGTTGTGATCGTTTTTAGACGATCGTTTGTAAAAGATCATACGCGGAGCGGTAGTTCAGTCGGTTAGAATACCGGCCTGTCACGCCGGGGGTCGCGGGTTCGAGTCCCGTCCGCTCCGCCATTTTTCAAAAGCCTGACTTTTATGTCGGGCTTTTTTGTTTTTGGTGTTTTGCTTTTCTGTCCTACTGTCCTACTGTCCTACTGTCCTACTGTCCTACTGTCCTACTGTCCTACTGTCCTACTGTCCTACTGTCCTACTGTCCTACTGTCCTACTGTCCTACTGTCCTACTGTCCTACTGTCCTTCCGCCTTTGAGTGCATTATCAAATCGCAGGCTACTCCGGCAATGCGCCTTTGTTTCTTCTCGCTTGTAGGCGACGGTAATCTCCCGGCGTTGTATCCATCCAGCGCTTGAACGCGCGTTGAAAGGCTCCAGGGGTCGAAAAGCCGAGCAAATAGGAAACCTCGCCGAATGAGAGTTCGGTGTTTCGCAGGTAGCTTAAAGCGACGTCTTTCCGTGTGCTATCGACGATCCCCTGAAAGGAGGCGTTTTCGTCGCTCAGCTTGCGGCGCAAAGTCCAGCTAGGGATGCCAAGTTGCTCGGCAACTGCATCAATGGTGGGCGCTTTGCCGTGTAACATCGTGCCGAGTACCCGCTGTACGCGGTGGTTCCATGTGTTGGCGTGGGCGATTTGTGCCAGTTTCTTTTTGCACTCCTGCAGCAACTCTTGGTGCAACCAAGGATTTGCGCTTGGGAGGGGGGTGCTCAGGGCGTTTTCGCGCAGTAGTAGGAAGTTAGCAGGCTGACTAAAATGCACTTTGGCTCGCGTGGCGTGGGTATAGCTCACTTGGTAGTGGGGAGCGGCAAACTCAATGTGAATGCTGCGCACGAGATCGTCTTGCGCGGTTAGGTCGCGTAAGGAACGTAACCAAGTAAACAGAATGCTATCGACCACAAAGCGGTTGTAATCGTTGTAGGGGGAAATGGAGTAGAACTGCAGTTGCGCGCCGGCTGGGTCCACATGCAGTTTTGAGCTGCCGCGGTAGCAGCTACAGTACAATCCCTCGAAATCTACGAGCGTTTGGAGCGCATCGCCAAGGTTGACGGCGGTGAGTGCAGCAAGCCCTGCATAGCCAAAGCGGCTGACGTGGGTGTTGGCAGCGCCCAGCAGGCCGAGATCGTAGCGTCCCGTTTGCTGGATGATGGTGTAGCCTAATCGCATTAGGTAAACTAGATCAATCCGCTCGTCTCCCTGCTGCAATGCTTTCGGAGAGAGGCCGATCTGGGAAAGAAGCGCGCTTGGCGCAAGGCCGAGCGTCGTACCGATGGTGAGAAGCTCGTGAATGTAATTGGCGGTGATGTCGCCGATTTTCATAACTGCAGTGCGCCTGGTTTTAGGGGGGAAATTTCCATTATACCTGTGCTCGGTCACAGAGGTTCTGCCACGGGGGTCACGCGGGGTTAGAACGGGATGGCCTACACTGTAATCATGCCGTAGGAGTGTCAGCCTGTGGGCGCGTAGCTCCTCGTTTCCAATCGCACGATTTTACAGTGGTTTGTTTTATGTTTCAGGATATGCAGACAGCGAATCATGAAGTCATTATCTTTTTTGCAGGTGGAAAAGTCTGCAAGGAGATGACTTACCCTGAATTTGAGGCGGTGCTGGATAACGTGGTGGGTCTGGTGGATTTTGCCGATGAGTCGGTACAGCTTGCGTACCTGAACGTATCTGCGCGGCTGAAGATTACGCACTGTGTGTTGTTTGAAGTTCGCTTTGATCGCCAAGGCAATGCAGATAAAAGTTGGAATATCCCGCTGCGTCACTTGGCAGAAACGGCATCGTTGGGGCCGGATTTGGGGGCGGGGCCGATTAAACTGGCGTGCCGCAGCCAGTGCCCCGTTTCTTGGTATACGGAGATGCTCTGGGATCCGGATATGTCGCCGCAGAACAGCACGTTTTCACATTTACGTGAGGTGATTAGCGAGAATCGCCTGCATTTGCCAGTTGTGGACTCTGCGGTGCCGGGGGAGCGTATGCAGATGTTTGTTGGCGGGCAAGGGGCGGGGCTGGTATGGCCGCAGGTTGCTGGAATGATGGAGCCGATGGGCGAGATACCTTTTGACCCTACGTTATATGGTGCCGCGTTGCTGGCAGCCTCGACGGGTGAAATTTCCGGTGAACATCGCAGCCGATTGGCGTCGTTATTGAAATCGCAGCGTTTGCACATTCATACCCTGCAAACTGAGTCGGAGCAAAAACTTGCGGAGCTGCGTTTGAGCGCGCAAAAAGAGGCGCAAACCGCAGAATTGGAAATTGCCCGCTTACGTGCGCAGCATGAGTCGTTGCATTCGCAGAATATGGCGCTTCGGGAACAAAATGAAGCGCAGCGCAGGCAGTTGGAGGCCTTGGCGCGCACGCGGGAAATCGAAGTGCAGCAGGTGCAGCAGCAAGGCAAGGATGCGTTGCAGCAATTAAAAGCGCAGTCGGATGAGTGGCTTACACAACGAATCGCTGAAGAAACCGCAAAGCTGCGTGAAGACATTGAGCTCCGCAATATGGAGTTGATGCATCGCCATGAGGTTGCACGCCAACTGCGTGAGGAATTATGTCAACTGCGTAAGGATAAGCTGCGCCTTTTGAATCAAGGCGCGGATAAGTTCCTGGAGCGTATGGAGAGCTTGGGGCTGAGTTTTATTGCCTTCCATCCTGGGGCAGGGCATATTTCAGTGGCGCTGAAGGATATGCCGGAGTATATGGAAAATCCTACGGCCTTTGCGGCCAATAAGTGTCTCGTTACCGAAGATCATTATCGGCGTTGGCTGGCGCACTATCAGTCGCCTACCTGCCAAGCGCCGCTTACTCACGACCGTAGCTGTGGTTGCAAGATTCCGCGCGTGGATGTGCCTAGCCGCTTTGTTTCTGGTGAATCGGATCGTTGCGAACGGCACACAAGCCGCCATGTGCACGATAATGTGGTGAGCTTTCGCAGCTGATTCGCAGCTGATCTCCCTGTTCAAGCCCCGCAATGCCCTGTTGGTATGACCCGATTGTTTACAAAATCTGAATCTGACGTCATATTCAGGTTTATAACAAAAGGGGTACAATCGACCTCGGCGTAGACGAAACAAGAACAATATCAATGCTTGTGCAGTTCCAGAAAAGCGCAATCTGCGTGGGAGATCCTGATGGCAACACAACGTAACGAGACCTTTGAACTTCGTGGAATCAACCATGTCGCGCTGGTCTGTTCCGACATGCAACGTACGGTGGACTTCTATACGAAGGTCTTGGGGATGCCGCTGATCAATACGATCAATCTGCCAGACGACCTTGGCCAGCACTTCTTTTTTGATGCTGGCAACGGGGATTCATTGGCCTTTTTCTGGTTTACCGAAGCGCCCGATGGGATCCCCGGAAAAAGCCGGGCTGCTGCCTTGCCGGGCTATGGCGATTGGCTCACGGCGGTAGGGTCCCTGAACCATGTTGCTTTCAACGTACCGGCGGATAAGTTTGTTGAATATCGCGCCAAGCTCAAAGCGAACGGGGTTCGCGTTGGGCCGATCGTCAACCATGATCACTCGCCTACGCAGGTTGCGCTGGAAATGAATGACGACGTGTATGTGCGTTCGTTTTACTTCCAGGATCCAGACGGTATCTTGCTGGAATTTGCCTGTTGGCTACGCGAATTTACTCCCGAGGATGCTACCCATAAAGGCAGGACTGCAGCGGAGCGACGTCCTCGTGACTGAAGCATTCGCTACCCTAAACGCGCAGAAGCCGGAAGCCGTACGCCCATGAGCACCTCACCTTCCAGTGAGCGCCCAACGCGCCGTGGGCGTGAGACGCTCGCTGCCATTGACGCTGCCGCACGGAAATTGATCGCAGAAAAGGGTTTTCTGAACGTCTCGGTCGCAGACATTGCGGCAGAGAGTGGCCGCTCAGCTGCATCGTTCTACAACTATTACGAATCCAGAGAGCACATGCTCGCACGCTGGGCCGAGCGCTTTCGTGATAAAGCCAGACGCCGCGCCCATGAAGCTTTTGATCCACGCCTGACCCACCGTGAGCAGATTTACCGGGAGGCGAGGGCGCACGTTACTACCTACCGTGAATCCTTGGCGGAGATGATTGGTGTGTTTCAGCTTGCGATGATCAGCAAGGATTTTGCCCGATACTGGCGCGAACTCTGCCAGCCTGCGGTGGATTTGATCACCACAATGATCCAGTCCGCGCAGCGCGAGGGGTATTGCAGGGGAATGCACCCAGTGATGGCTGCAACCGCCATTGTCTCGCTGCTTAACCAGTATTGCTATGAGCACTATTCCACCAACGGCCTGCTGGAGGATGCCGAGGATGAGGCGGTGATTCGGGTCATTGCCGATCTTTGGTATCACGCGATCTACTGGCAAGACGATCCTGATGATCAAGGGTGCGCGTCGAGCGCGTAACCTGCACCGTTCACCGAAAGGCGCCGTGCAAGGCTGAGCTAGGAAGTAGCTAGAAAGCACCTAAAAAGTGCCTAGAAAGTGCCTAGTGGCCGGGAATTTTCCGTGCTGGTTTCACCTCAAAAACGACAATAACATCGAGCAATCACACAATGACGATTACAAAAACCTTCGTATCCAAAGAATCCACCAACCTCGGGCGCGCTGGCGCCGGCGGCTATCCTTGTCAAGGCGTCTATTATCAGCCAGCGGGCAAAAAGCCCAAGATCGCGGTGATTGCCACGCACTACCAGATCGACTTCTCCGAGCATTATATGTCCACGTGGTTGGCGGAGCGCGGTTTGGGCTTTTTAGGCTGGAACACGCGCTTTCGTGGTAATGACGCCTATTTCATTCTTGATCATGCCCTCGTGGATATCGGGGTTGGGGTTCGCTGGCTTCGTGAGGAAGCCGGGGTTGAAACGGTCATCCTGCTGGGCAATTCTGGCGGGGGCTCGCTGATGGCGGCTTACCAGTCGCAGGCGGTTCGGCCAAGCCTTGTGCCACTTGATGGTATGAGGTTGGCGAAAGGGGTAGAAGAGCTGCCGGCGGCGGATGGCTATATTTCAGTTGCGGCGCACCTAGGGCGGCCTGACGTGCTTACCAGCTGGATGGATGGTTCGGTGATCGACGAAAACGATCCGTTCTCCAGTGAACCAAGCCTGGATCTCTTTCATCCCGACAATACGCCGCCCTACAGCGCGGATTTCATTGCCCGTTATCGTGCCGCCCAGATCGCCCGCAATAAGCGCATTACAAGCTGGGTAAAGGCGGAGTTGGTCAAAGCTAAGGAAGCCGGATCTCACGACCGTTTTTTTTCAGTAAACCGCACTTGGGCCGATCCGCGCATGGTGGATCCTACCCTCGAACCCACTCCGCGTGAAGCCAATATGTGCTACATGGGGCGTCCCAAACATGCCAATCGCTCCATTCTTGGTATTGCAGGATCGTGCACCCTGCGTACATGGCTATCACTCTGGAGCTTGGAAGATTCACAGGCTCGGGCAAACCGCCACCTGCCTAACGTGACCGTTCCAACGCTCGTGATCAACGGCAACCGTGATACGGGTGTATTTCCAAGCGATGCCCGCGCAATTACCGAAGCCCTTGGCTCCAAAGACAAGGAATCCCACGAAATGGATGCGGATCATTATTTTCTGTTGCCGGGGATGCGCGCAGAGCAGGCAGACCGGATCGTGAGCTGGATTGAACGCAGATTCTAAGCGGACGGCTGTTGCCACGTAGAGAGAACATTATGAAAATTGTCGTAATGGGTTGCGGCGCAATGGGGTCGATCTATGCGGGCCTGCTTGCCGCCGCCGGAAATGACGTGCTGGCCATAGACCGCAATGCGCGTCACGTTGAAGCGATTCAGCAAAAAGGGCTGCATATCACCGGCGCGAGTGGGGAGCGCTGGGTGCGGCTGCGGGCCTCGACTACCGTACCCGAGAATACCTCGGCAGATTTGATCGTGCTGGCTGTGAAGTCCGGTGCAGTCGAAGAAGCTGCGCGTCAGATTCTTCCCTTGATGGGAAATCATACCTATGTGCTGACTCTCCAGAATGGCCTCGGTGTCGAAGACGATGTGGCTCGGCATATTGCCTCGGATCGCATTATTTCCGGCATTGCCCAAGGGTTTGGCGCATCCCGGCCTGAACCTGGGCACGGCCATCATAGCGGGATGCAGGCGGTGCGTTTCGGTGCATGGCAAGGCGCAGACCGACAGGCCGTAACGGAGATTGCCCGCATCTGGAAAGATGCAGGGTTTCCCGCAGAAGCCTGTGAGGACATTCAAGCGATGAAATGGAACAAGCTGATCTGTAATGTGGCGTTCAGTGCAACGTGTGCATTAAGCGGCGCTACTCTAGGAGAAGCTATGGCAAACCCGCAACTCTGGGCGCTTGGCTGTATGGCTGCGACAGAGGCGAGTCAAATTGCGATCGCGTTAGGTATTCCGCTAGAGGGGAATGATCCGGTTGCCCAAGTTCATGCTTTTGGGAGCAAAATGCCAAACGCCAAACCGTCTACGCTTCTTGATCTGGAGGCAGGCAGAAAAACCGAAATCGACTACATCAACGGTGCGGTATGCCGAAAGGCAAAAGCACGGGGCCTGAGTGCGCCCGTCAATGAAACCCTCACCATGCTCGTGCAGTTCAGAGAAAGCCAGATCACGCCATGAAAATCGTAGACATTCTAAATTTTCGCGTACCACTCTCCGGGCAAATTTCCAATGCGGTCGTCAACTTCAGTGAACATGACGTGTCGCTGGTGGCGGTGGTTAGCGACCTTCGGCGCAACGGCAGACCGCTCGTGGGCTGGGCCTTCAACTCCATTGGTCGCTTTGCCCAGCAGGGGATCATTGAGCAGCGTATCCGGCCACGCATCCTCGCTGCCACTGAGAAATCCCTGCTGGATTGTGAAGGCAAGGGTTTCGATCCTTCTGCCGTGCGTGCCTGTGCCATGCAAAATGAAAAGCCGGGCGGGCACGGTGACCGCGCCTCGGCCGTTGCGGCCGTCGAACTTGCCATCTGGGACTTGAACGCAAAAATCCGTGAGGTTCCGGCATGGGTTCTGATTGCTGAACATTTTGGTTGTATAGAAGCCGGTTGTATAGAAGCCGGTCGTACAGAAACGGTTCGCACAGGAGCCGGTCGTACAGAAGCAACGCGTGCTGCCTCCGTGTATGCAGCTGGTGGATATTATTATCCGCCGGGTGTGGGAAAAACGTTGTCGGAAGAACTGAAATCTTATCAGGCGATGGGGTTTGACCGTTTCAAGATCAAAGTCGGGGGGGCACAGCTGCGTGAGGATCTTGCAAGGATCGACGCAGCCATGAAGATCGCAGGGGATGGAAAAAATCTTTTGGTCGATGCCAACGGCCGTTTCGACTTGCCCGGGGCGCTGGCCTTTGCAAAAGAAATTGCGCCGTACTCCCTTGGCTGGTTTGAAGAAGCAGGCGATCCGTTGGATTACGCCTTGAACCGGTCGCTGGCAGAACATTATGCCGGCCCGATTGCTACGGGAGAGAACCTGTTTTCCTTCGAGGATGTCCGTAACCTGCTCCGATATGGCGGCCAGCGTGCGGGCCGGGATATTTTTCAGATGGATGCGGGGCTTTCCTACGGGCTTACTGACTATGCACGCATGATTGCTCTGATGGAGCAGCACGGCTTTGATCGTCGGCAGGCCTGGCCACATGGCGGCCACCTGATCAATCTGCACATCGTGGTTGGATTAGGGCTTGGCGGTTGTGAGGTCTATCCCTGCGTGTTCCAGCCGTTTGGCGGCTATTCCGATGCGTGCAGAATTGCGAATGGGCAGGTAACGCCGAGTCAGGCGCCGGGGTTCGGCCTAGAAGAAAAGTCCAGTCTGAAACCGTGGCTAGAGAAGGTTTAATGCCTAAACTCATCGCGAATGCCAAACCTAGCGTCTCAGGCAAGCGTACAGTCTCCGGCAAACGTAGCGTCTCAGGCAAACGTAGCATCTCAGGAGAGCCCAATCGTTGCGAACGGCGCACAAGCCGCCATACTCATGATAATGTAGTGAGCTTTCGCAGCTGATCCGTTACCGATAGGTTCTTGTGCCCATCGTGCGGAATGATGGGTGCATGTGATGACCGATGAATTCAAAAAGATTGGCCTGATTGGGCGTGAAGATAGCGCGTTAGTAGTGGAGTCGTTGCTGCTGCTAATTGATGTGCTGGAAGCGCGTAACCTTGAGGTGGTGTTGAGCGCTCCTACGGCAGCCATGTTGCCGCACAGCAGTGGCTATCAGATTGGCTCGCGTGAGGTGATGGGCGATGCGTGCGATCTTGTGATTGTGGTGGGCGGAGATGGTTCTCTCTTAGGTGCGGCGCGAAGTTTTGCTCGTCATCGCGTACCTTTGCTTGGGGTCAATCGCGGTCGTCTGGGTTTTCTTACCGATATTTTGCCCAGCGAGATTGAAGCGCGTATTTTAGATGTGCTGGATGGCCATTATATTCGAGAATCGCGCTTTCTTCTGGAGGCGCATGTTCGCCGCGCAGGGCGTCCGGTGGGCCAGAATTCTGCGTTAAATGATGTGGTATTTCATTCTGCTGGCGCGGTAAAAATGGTGGAATTCGAGTTGTTTATCGAAGGCCAGTTTGTCTATCGTCAGCGTTCTGATGGCTTGATTGTTTCGACGCCTACGGGTTCTACTGCTTACGCTCTCTCTGGCGGCGGGCCGATTATGCACCCGCGCATTGATGCGATTGTGCTGGTGCCGATGTGTCCGCACACTTTGAGTAGTCGTCCTTTGGTGGTGGATGGTAACAGCGAGATTAAGCTGGTGGTAGGCGAGTCGAGCTGTTCCAGTATGCTGGTGTCTTGCGATGGCCAGGGGGATATTACCGTTCTGCCGGGTGATGTGATCAGCATCCGAAAAATGGCCCATAAGCTCACTCTGTTGCATCCGATACAACATGATTTTTACGAGGCATGCCGCTCTAAGCTTGGCTGGAGTGAGGTTTTGTGAAGGTACCCGTTGAGGCTGATATTGAAGGCTATGATTTAATTGGCGATGTGCACGGCTGCTATGACATGCTGGTGCGTCTGCTGTTGAAAATGGGTTATCAGTGTGAAAATGGAGTGTATGCTCATCCTTGTCGAAAAGTGATTTTTCTGGGGGATATTCTCGATCGTGGGCGAGGGATTTTTGACACGGTTCGCTTGGTGCGGGCGATGGTGGATTCCGGCAATGCGTGGCTAGTACTTGGTAATCACGAGGTGAATGCGGTGCTTTTTGCTGCGAATGCTTTTTTGGGCGGAAAGCTGCGCGCAAGGCCGATTCGCCCTCTATTGCAGACGTTAAAGCAGTTTCGTGATCATCAGGAGGAGTGGCGCGATACGATTGAGTGGCTGCGTGGAATGCCTTTGGCTTTGGAATTTCCGGAGTTTCGTGCGGTGCATGCCTGTTGGGATCAGAATATGATTGCGCGTCTCAATTCACTGAATCCGTCGAGCAATCTTGCAGATGATGCATTTTTGCTGTCGGTGTTATTCCGTGAAGGCGAGGCGCACCGAATTTTGGATCGTTTGCTAAAGGGTGTGAATCTACGGCTACCCGACGGGTATAGCATCCGTGGTGGTGATGGCGTGGAGCGTAGTCGGTTTCGAGCCATTTTCTGGGAAGCGCACCCGACTACTTATGGTGATTTGCTGTTTGTTCCTGATCGTGTTGCCCCTGAACTGCGCGATTTGGCGTTTCCCGAGCAGGAGCGATCTCTGCTAACCTATTATTCTAAGCATGAAAAACCGCTATTTGTCGGCCATTATTGGCGCCGTGGGGCCTTCTCGTTATTTGCGCCCAATATCGTGTGCCTTGACTATAGTGCCGTGCGCGGTGGGCGTTTGGTGGCTTACCGAACGGAGCGAGGTGTTGCTGGGTTAGAGGTTGGACGGATGGTGTCGGTAGGGGCATCGAGTGAACTGAGCGCTTTGTGATATAGACCAATAAAAAAAGCCAGTGCTTTGCATGAGTGTACGAGTGTATGAGTGCGTGATTGCGTGAGTGTGGGATCAGTTGCGATTTTGGGATCAATGATAGGGGAAGGGCGAGTATGGGATTATCGGGGCGTGTTCTTGCAGTGCTGATGGTGTTTATGCTGCTGGCGGGAATGCTGCTCTTTTCTTGGCTTTTTTGGGGGGAGGTGGTTGAGAAAACCGAGCAAACCTCGGCGCGCTTGCTGGAAGATACCATTAAGCTTGCGATCAATGATGCCAGAACCCAGATTGCCCAAGTGCTGACGCTTGAAAGCTTGATGGAGCGTGAGCAGTGGCTGTCGCATTGTGAGCAGGCGGAGCAAATTGATTTTTGCGCAAGCTGGCCAAAGAGCGCGGAGCCGTCGGGCGCTGAAGGCAAGGTGAGTCGCGGGGTTGTTTTCGAGCGTAAAAGTGTGATTGCCGCAGATGACAATGGCCGCGTGCTTTTGGATCTGCTGCAAGATCAGCTGCGCGCGCGCGATGGCGATGGGGCTGGCGTTATTTATTGGCAGCAGCAGCCGCTCTGGCTTGAGTTCGAACATCGGGACGGAATGGTGTATGGCGTGGGGTTTGTAGTAACGCGCTTACTGGACCGCTGGGCGGGCAATATGCATCTGGGAATGCACTGGCGCTGGCGGATGCCGGAGGATGTCGCTGTTCCTTGGGGAATGGCGGAGATTAGTTTGCCCGGGCTTTCTGGTGCGCCGATTAGCGTGTTGGTGAGTTCGTCAACCTTGACTACATCGGTATTGTCTTCGCGTTTGGGGGTAAGTGTGGTCGCGGTGGCGGGGATGTTGGCGATTATGGTGTGGTTGCTGTTTTACCGCCCGTTGTGGTCGCGAATGACGCATTTGCTGTATCAGCTTCGCACCATTCTTTCCCAGCGGGATTACAGTAACCGAATTGCGCTGCCGGGAAAGGATGCTCTTAGCGAGGTTGCGCAGCACTGTAACGGCCTGCTAAGTGCGCTGGAATACAGTCATAATCTCATGGCAAAAACCAATCTTGTGACGACGGAGCTTTTGCATAAGCTGGAAGCATCGTCTACGACAACGGTGAGTGGCGTGGCGTCGGATCTGCAGGATGGTGGCGGTGCTTTAAGTGATTCCGTTGCGTTAGTGACCCAGCTTTCAAGGGCGATTGAGTCCGGCCAGCTCGTTATGCACTACCAGCCGGTGGTTGCGATGGAGAGCGGGAAGGTGGTGAGTTGGGAGGCGCTCTGTCGCTGGCAGACGGAGGATCGCGGCGTTTTGGCGCCGGTAGAGTTTTTGTCCATAGCGGAGCAGTCTGGGCAGATGCGGGCGTTGTTACGCTGGGCGCTGACTGCGGTAGCGCGGGACTTGGTACTGTTGCCGCAGGAGGGGCGGCGCGTTTCTATTAACCTGAGCCATTCACAGTTGGTGGATCGTGAGCTTCTCACGGTGATTGGTGAGGCGATCAAAACAAGCTTGTTGACGCCTGAGCAGCTGGATTTTGAGATTCGGGAAGCGAGTCTGCTGAAAGATTTTGATACGGTAAATCAGCAGATTGAGGGGTTGCGAGCCTTAGGGGTTGGCGTGACGGTAGACGGCTATGGGTTTGGCGCCCATGCGCTGACGTATTTGCAGCGTTGTCCGATTACGCGGCTTAAGCTTTCTCGGGTCTTTTCGGAGCGTATCGCTAGGGAGCGGCGGGAAGTCGCCTTTATCGAAGGAATTTCCCACTTTGCGGCGGGCTTGGGGGCTTCTGTGGTGGCGATGTTTATCGAGACGGACCATCAGCTGATTGCGCTACGTGGCCGTAAGGGCATTGCCGCACAGGGGTATGCGCTCGCGTGGCCGATGCCGATCGGCGATGCCCAACACTGGAAAGTCGGCGCTTGAGTGCTTGGTGGGGCCGGCTTCTTGGTGCGGAAGAGCTTCTCTTGATGTGGGAGAGCTTCTCTTGATGTGGGAGAGCTTCTCTTGATGTGGGAGAGCTTCTCTTGATGTGGGAGAGTTTCTTGGAATGAACGGCTTTACTCGGACAATCGTTCGGCACTCGGTAATGGTATACTGAGTGATTCCCTTATCTAGGGCCTATGCGGGCTTGCCTATCCTAATTTTGAGAGGTTGAACGTGCAGTTTGATGAAATGATTGCGTCTATTACTCCCGAAGCCTATCAAAACTTGCTGCGTGCCATTGAAACGGGGCGTTGGCCAGACGGCCGCCTCGTTACGGAAAGCCAGCGTGAGCACTGCATGACTGCAGTAATTGCGTGGGGGGAGAAAAATCTGCCTGAAGAGGAGCGAGTTGGCTATCTTCCTGGGAAATGTGCGTCAGGAAATGGTGCCAAGAAGGATTCTGAACCCGTTTCGGCAAAGAATGCGGTGAACTATTTTAACGGTTAGATTGTTTTAGCGACGAGAGATTTGGTGGTCATTAAAGTGAGATTCTGCCGCAGTTGCTGAATGGGCGTGGCTGGTAGTGCGGGTCTTTCTGCCATTTTTGCAGTTCTTGCGACCACGGGTGGCTATGCACAATCCATTGATAACTTGCTCGGTATTGAAAGCCGTATTGCAAGGCGCCAGATACCAGAAGCCAAAGCACGAGGAGCCTAGCAGCGAGCCGAGTGTGGCGGTTCGTTGTGGCACTCTGACGATTGCTCGCGTGCATAAGCAACTGATGCAGAGACAATTCGTGTAGAAACAGTTCGTGTAGAAACAGTCCGAGCAATACGCCAGGCACATAGTAATAGCGCAGTTCGCCAACGCCGAGCGTGAACTGGCTTGGATCGCCGCTCATTCCCGTCATTATATTGCCAAGCGTAATGCCGCCAAAAGCCAGTGCGAGCATTGTGAGAGAAATTGGCCATAGAAGGCGCTTGCAGCTTCTTACTATCCCAAACCCCAGAAGAAGAGCAAGAAAAATCCCTAGGGTCGTGGCAATCATGCCGGTTACTTCTGTCTGAAGAAGGTGTGCCAAGGGACTACCGATTTGCTGCGCAAATCCGATCCCGCCGAGCAGTGAGGCGAGGAATTTTGCGTAGAACGATACGATAAATACCTTCGCTAAATCGTTATGGAATCGTCCGACTTTATAGTGCTCTGGATATTCCGCAGAAAGATCGAATCCTGTGATCGCTGCTTGCAGTATAAATATCGCTACCAGGCTTGCGAGCATCGCGCGGGTGAACAGGCTCTTTGGCTGAAGCCATAGGCGAAATGCTAGAGCGGGCAGCAAAAATGAGGCCGATGGGCTGCTGAGCCCCGCAATGATTAGTAGAAAAATTGCGATGCCTTTTTGCCGGCGCGTATCAGGGTTGCTGGCGATGATGAATGCGGCAGTGATCGCCCAATAGAAGTGGGTAAAATTGGCGAATAACTTTCCGTGCCCAGTCGGGATCAGAAAAACTAGTAAAATCAGTAAGATGCGTGACGATGGCCGCGCCAATGGCCCCCACTGGCTGCATCCCACACCGATAAGAATAGCGAGCGCAAGCAAGCTGAAGGCGTAGCAGATGCTCGGTGAATATTCCAATGGTGCGAGGCTGGCGGCAGCAACGCTGAGGTTGGCCCAGAAAGAAAGATAGCCGAGCTGCGGCGTGATTAGCGTTTGCCAGAAACTGTGCTGGCGGGCATACGCAAAGTAGACGGTGCCGTCTTCGCAGATGAAACTGGGTGCAGCCATAAAGGCTGGACTGATGGCGATCAGCAATACGAATGCGAGTAGGTAGGGGGCGAGGCGTAGCGCGGAGTGCCAATGTGTGTGGGCAGAGTGGTCGGCGTTCATTCGTGTTTTCTTATAAGGGAGAGCGCCTTCGGGGCTTGGCTGGCAGGGGTACGCTATACTGCCAGTCTATTTGGCTAAGGTAGCAGCCTTGCGCCAGTCGGAGTAGCATGTGGGTTGCTTTTGTTCGATCTAGAGGCTATCGGAATTTGTCATGAGAGATAATCAAGCACCGCACGCGATTCATTTGTCGGATTACCGCAAACCTGAGTTTTTGGTAGATACCGTTTTTCTGGATGTTTCTCTGCAGGAATCCCACACCGACGTAATTGCCACGCTTGCGTTATATGCGAATCCTGATCTTCCGTCTGCAAGCAGCGCAGCGCTGGTGTTAAAGGGGGTGGACATTGAGCTGCTTTCGATTCGGTTGGACGGTGCTTTGCTCTCGGAAAGCCAGTATTCCTTGGCGCAAGAATCGCTGACGATTGAGAATGTGCCGCAGCGTTTTACTCTGGTTTTGCACAATCGAATTTATCCGGCGCGCAATACTTCGTTGGAAGGCTTGTATCTTTCCCGTGGGATGTATTGCACGCAGTGTGAGCCGGAGGGTTTTCGTAAGATTACCTATTATCTGGATCGGCCGGATGTGATGGCGCGTTTTACGACGCGGGTTGAAGCTGAGAAAAGCCGTTATCCGGTTTTGTTGTCGAACGGCAATCCGATTGAGCGCGGCGATCTGGACGGTGGCCGTCATTTTGTGGTGTGGGAAGATCCGTTTCGCAAGCCGAGCTATTTGTTTGCTTTGGTTGCCGGTGATCTTGCGGTGAAGGAGGATCATTTTGTCACCGTTTCTGGTCGCAAGGTGAAGCTGCAAATTTTTGTTGAGCCTCATGATCTGGATAAGGTAGATCACGCGATGTCGTCGCTGAAGAAGGCGATGAAGTGGGATGAGGAGGTTTACGGGCGGGAATACGATCTTGATATTTTTATGATTGTTGCCGTTTCTCACTTCAATATGGGGGCGATGGAAAATAAAGGCTTGAATGTGTTTAATACGTCCGCTGTGCTCGCCAAGGCAGAAACCACGACGGATGCGGGTTTTGCGCGGGTGGAGGCGGTGATTGCGCACGAGTATTTTCATAACTGGAGCGGCAATCGGGTAACGTGCCGAGATTGGTTCCAGTTGAGTTTGAAAGAAGGCTTTACGGTTTTTCGGGATCAGAGTTTTTCTGCCGATCACGGTTCGGCTACGGTGCGCCGTATTGAACAGGTGAATTTGCTTCGTACTGTTCAGTTTGCGGAAGATGCGGGGCCGATGGCGCATCCGATACGGCCTGAGAGCTATATTGAAATCAATAACTTTTACACGGTGACGATTTACGAAAAGGGTGCTGAGATTGTTCGCATGATTGCGAATCTGTTGGGCCCGAAAGGTTTTCGGGCCGGCTCGGATCTGTATTTTTCGCGCCACGATGGTCAAGCGGTCACTTGTGATGATTTTGTGCGGGCAATGGAAGATGCCAACCAGGTGGATTTTAGCCAGTTTCGACGCTGGTACTCGCAAGCGGGTACACCGCGTGTTCGGGTGCAAGAGGAATATGATCCCGATGCGAAGCGTTACACGCTGACGCTTAGCCAGTTTACGCTGGCCACCCCAGGCCAATCAGCAGAAACGAAACTGCCTCTGCACATTCCGGTGGCGATGGGGCTTGTCGGGGGAGACGGAAAGGCGATTCCCCTGTTTGTGGATGGCGTCGCTAGTGGGGAAGTGGATGCGGTTCTGCCTCTGCGGGAGGCGCGCCAGACGTTTGTGTTCGAACGTGTGCCGGAGCGCCCAGTAGCCTCGTTATTACGCGGGTTTTCGGCGCCGGTAAAACTGGAGATTACGTATAGCGAACAGCAGCTTGTATTGTTGATGCTGCATGATTGCGACGGCTTTAATCGCTGGTCGGCCTCGCAACAGCTTGCGCTGAATGAGTTGCAGCGTCTGATTGCGGCTTTGGAGCGCGGTGATGTGTTGCTTCTAAAGTCTGCGTTGCTGGAAGGCTTTCGGCAATTGTTGCTCAATCCGTCTTTAGATAAGGCAATGGTTGCGCGGATGCTTGATTTGCCCTCTGAGGCTTATATTGCGGAACAGTACGAAGCTGCGCACCCGCAACGTATTCATGCGGCAAGAGAATGGTTGCGTAAGCAGCTCGCAGAGCAGCTTTCGGCGGAGTTTTGGCAAGTTTATCAGGGCTTGCGTTCTGCGGATGGATATCAATATAACGAGCATGAAACAGGGCGACGAGCGCTCCGCAATACCTGCTTGTATTATCTGGTCGCACTTGAGAGTGAAGCGGCGCATGCTGCTGCGCTTGCGCAATTTGATTCAGCAACGCACATGACCGATCAATTGGCGGGCTTGCGCGCGGTGGTGCAGAGCCAGCACCCTGAACGCGGGTGTGTGTTAGAGCGCTTTTATCGGCAGTGGCAGCATGAAGCCTTGGTTGTGGATCAGTGGTTTAGCGTGCAGGCGACCGATCCGCGTGCGTCGACGCTGCAGGAGGTGCGCGCCTTGTTTGCCCACCCTGCTTTTGAAATCACCAATCCAAACAAAGTGCGTGCGTTGATCGGCACTTTTGCGAACGCGAACCCTGCGGGTTTCCACTTGGAAGATGGCAGCGGCTACGCATTTTTGGCTGAACAGGTGGTTGCGCTCAATGCGCTCAACCCGCAGATTGCCTCGCGCATGGTGATCCCTTTAACGCGCTGGCGGCGTTTTGCGGCTCCTTTTGGGGAACTTATGCGTAACGCGCTGGAGCAGGTCGCTGCACAGCCGCTTTCCGCCGATGTTTTTGAGCAGGTGAATAAGAGTTTGCTGCCAGCTGGCGAGGCTTAGCAGGTAATTGTGTGCTTATTTTTGCGTAGGTTGCGTGATCTGTTCAATCCCTTGCGAGCGTTTTTGCGAGATTCTGCTTAACTTGTCTTGATGACGCTGCTTTTGCACGTTGCTTTGGGTGCGTGCCAGCAGTGAACCGATCGGACGGTGGTGTGTGAGGTTGCAATGGCAAGGGTATTGGTTCTATCTGCTGCGCTGGCAGCAGTTCTGACAGTTTCTCCGTTTAGCGTTGTAAATGCGAAGGTGTCTGCAGGGGAGGCGGCTAAGCTCAAAACAGAGCTTACGCCGATGGGAGCGGAGCGTGCAGGAAATGCCGACGGCAGTATTCCTGCGTGGACGGGTGGCTTGACGCCGGATAAGGCGCCGGGGAATTACGAGAAGGGCAAGCATCTGCCGGATCCGTTTGTGGAGGATAAGACGCTTTTTACGATTACCCCCCAAAATCTAAGCCAGTATAAAGACAAGCTTCCGTTAGGTGTGCAGGCGCTGATGGCTGCTTACCCCAGCAGCTTTTTTGTGCCGGTGTATCCATCACGACGAACCGCAGCAGCTCCGGATTGGGTGTATCAGAATACGGCCAAAAACGCGGTTGCTGCGGATCTTGCTAACAGTGGGAACGGTATTGAGAACGCGTATGGTGGAGTGCCTTTTCCGATTCCCAAGGGTGCGAATGGCAAGGTTGATCCCTTGATGGTTTTGTGGAACCACCTGACGCGCTGGCGAGGCGTTTATGTGATTCGGCATTCGGCGCAAGCGACGGTGCAAGCAAACGGCGCTTTTTCGGAAGTGATTGGGCGTCAGGAGGTGGATTTTGCTTACTATCATCCCAAGGGTAGTTTTGCGACGCTGGACAACCGTTTGCTCAATTATATTTCGGTGACCAAGAGCCCGCCGCGCCTTGCGGGCGGTGCCGTGCTGTTGCATGACACGATTGACCAAGTGGCTCAGCCGCGTGAGGCTTGGGGCTATAACGCCGGCCAGCGCAAAGTTCGTCGCGCACCTAATCTTGCCTATGATACGCCTGTTTCTTCGGCCGATGGTTTGATGACGGCGGATGACGTGGATATGTTTAACGGCGCGCCTGATAAGTATGACTGGCAGTTAATCGGAAAAAAGGAGATGTATATCCCCTATAACAATTACCGACTCGCGTCTCCTAGCTATCGTTATAAAGATCTGTTGAAGCCAGGGCATGTTCTTTCGGATGCGACTCGCTGGGAATTGCATCGCGTTTGGGTCATTCAAGGCACCTTAAAAGCTGGCCAGCGCCATATCTATAGCAAGCGCACCTATTATATTGATGAAGATGGCTGGTCGGTGGTTGCTGGGGATCTTTATAATGCGGAAGGTAAGCTGTTTCGCGTGCCGCTTTCCTTTTTGATGACGTATTATCAGGTGCCAGTATTGTGGACCACGCTGGACGCTTATCACGATCTTCCGTCAAAACGCTACTACGTTTCTTTCCTTGGTAATGAGGAAAAGGTATCGCTGGAGTTTCGTAATGATCCTGAACCGGCGAGCTATTTTCAGCCTGCGGCGCTGCGCCGTCGCGGTACGCGCTAAACGGCAATCTTGGTGAGTGCAGGTATGATGAAAATGAGTGGATGGAAAGGATTGAAGTACTCGCGGTGCGCGCTATTTTTGGCGGTGCTTTCGACTTTTTTTCTGAATATCAGCGTTGCTGAGACGAACCATAAAGATGAGTTGGTGCTTAGACCTGCGATGATTTCGTCTAAGGTGACGCAATCTTTGTTGCTGGATCTTGCTGTGCAGGGAGAATCTCTCGCTGCGGTGGGCGAACGTGGGCATGTCATCCTGTCGAAGGATAACGGTCGTAGTTGGATGCAGTCGCCTACGCCCGTCACGATTATGTTGACGGGCGTGGCGATGCCGGATCAGAACAACCTCTTTGTGGTAGGCCATGAAGGCTTGATTATGCATAGCGGAGACGCGGGCAAGACTTGGGAAGTGCAGTATGGCAACCCCTATGTTCCTGCCAAAGAGGGTGCTGAAGATGACGCCTTTGGTGGCGGTGATCCGCGTGCAGGCGCTCCGCTCTTGGATGTTTGGTTTAAAGATGCGAATCACGGGTTTGCGCTGGGCGCCTATGGCGCTCTGTTGCACACGCAGGATGGCGGAAAGAGTTGGGAAGACTGGTCGGATCGCATGGATAATGAGGATCAGTGGCATTTGAATGCGTTGGCCACGGAAGATAAAGAGCTGCTGTATATCGTTGGCGAGAAAGGCATGATTTTTCGCTCCTTGGATGGCGGAGAGTCGTGGCAGACTTTAGAGAGCCCCTATGATGGATCGTTATTTGGTGTGCTTGTAGGGCCGGGACGTGATGAAGTGATGGTTTTTGGCTTACAAGGAAAGATCTATCGCTCTACGAATCGCGGGGATTCATGGGTGCAGGTGAATAGCCCTACGGATAATTCTCTGATGGGGGGCACGTTTCTTGATGGCCGCAATGTGGTTTTGGTGGGAAATAACGGCGTAATTTTGTATAGCCGCGATGGTGGAAATTCATTTGATATGCAGCAGATGAAGGATCGCCTGTCGATCACTGCGATTCAACGTAATGCGGAAGGACGGCTTGTGATGGTGGGTCAGGCTGGGGTGCGCCTTGCATCGCCTGCGATGAAATAAAATGGACGCCGGTGCCTATGCACCAGAAGTGACTGCATGAGTAAGAAGAAACACGGCTTTGTCCGTCGAAGTGAAGATGTCTTCTTTAATCATCGGCCGATTTATATCGCGCTAATTTTTCTCTGTACCTTGTTTTTGGGCTGGAAGGCACTGTTTGTTACTCTGGATAGCAGTCTGGAGAAAATGGTGCCGATGGCGCACCCTTATATTGAAAACCTCTTTGAACACAAGGATGAGCTCAGTCTTGGCAACGACTTGCGAATCGCCGTTGAGCGTGTGGATGGCGATATTTTCAATGCCGATTATCTTGAAGTACTGAAAAAAATCACCGACGAAGTGTTTTACCTGGATGGTGTGAACAAATCGGGGGTTCAGTCTCTCTGGACGTCCAACGTGCGTTGGGTCGAAGTAACCGAGGATGGCTTTATCGGCGGAGAAGTCATTCCGCCGGACTATGACGGTTCTGCGGAATCTTTGCGACAGGTTCAGGCGAACGTTTTGCGCTCTGGGCAGGTGGGGCGCTTGGTTGCGGATAATTTCAAATCGTCCATTGTTTATGTCCCGCTGCTGGATCAAGCAGAAGACAGCCCTGAAAAATTAGACTATCAAGCGCTTTCGCATGCATTAGAGCAGAAAATTCGTCGCCAGTTTGAGGGGCCGGAGATTCGTGTTCATATCGTTGGGTTTGGGAAAAAAATTGGCGATATGATTGATGGCGCCGCGGAGGTCGGTGGATTCTTTCTGATTGGTGTAGTGCTTACCTTTATTTTTCTACTGCTGGACGTTCGTTGTCTGCGCAGCGCAATTATTATCGTTGGGACTTCCATCGTTGCGGTGGTCTGGCAGATGGGGATTTTAACGCTGCTTGGGTATGGGATTGATCCTTATTCCATGCTGGTTCCGTTTTTAATTTTTGCCATTGCCGTGAGTCATAGCGTGCAGATTGTGCATAGCTTTGCGGACGAGAAGGTAGATGGTTACGACAATTTTATGGCCGGGCGTCTTGTGTTCCGGTCTCTTTTTGCGCCAGGTGCGGCTGCGCTTGTTGGCGATGCGATTGGTTTTTTCACGCTGTACATCATTGATATCCGTGTGATACAGGAGCTTGCCGTTGCTGCAGGGATCGGCACTTTAATCGTAACGTTTACGAATCTGGTTTTAGTAAAGGTGATTTTTAGCTATGTGGGCATCAGCGATAAGGCGATTGAGCATGCGCGCGAACGGAGACGGAAGCCTTCGATCGTTTGGCGTCGCATTGCCCACTTTGCGCGCCCCGAGATTGCGTGGCTCTCCATTGGGATTGCAGCCGTGATGTTGGTAGCGGGCCTGTATGAGGCAAGAGAATTAAAAACGGGAGACTTGGATGCAGGGGCGCCAGAGTTGCGCCCAGATTCACGTTACAACTTGGATGATGCGTTTATTACCGAGAATTATTCGGTAAGCGCAGATGTGCTGGTGGTCATGGTCGAGACTCCAGAGCAGGGTTGCACGCGCTACCCCGCCATGGAGGCGATGGATCGGTTTATGTGGTTTATGGAAAATGTCGAGGGTGTGCAGTCGACAGTGTCCATCGTCACTGTCGCAAAGCGTTATATTACGGGCACCAATGAAGGGAATTTAAAGTGGCAAGAGCTTCCTGCGGTGGAGGAGGTTTTGAATAGCTCGGTGCAAACGGTGCCAGAAGGTTTGATCAATACGGATTGCAGCCTTGCGCCAGTGATCATTTTTCTTAGTGATCATAAAGCGGAAACGCTAAAGCGAGTGACCTCTGCAGTGGAAGGATTTGCGCACCAAAATAATGACAAGGCGATTGCGAGTTTTGTCTTGGCATCGGGCAATGCGGGTGTGGAAGCGGCAACGAACGACACCATCAGTGCGGCAGCGAATACCATGATGTGGTTTGTGTACGCCATTGTCATACTGGTTTGCTTGATGACCTTTGATTGGTCGGTTGCCGGGGTGACCTGTATCATAACGCCGCTGGTGCTAACGTCTATCTTGTGCGAAGCGCTGATGGTGCATTTTGGTATGGGCGTGAAGGTTGCGACCCTACCCGTGATTGCGCTGGGTGTTGGGATTGGCGTGGATTATGGGATTTATATATTCTCAAAAATGTGTGAGTATCTTGATGAAGGCATCGAGCTGGAAGAAGCGTATTTCCGCACTCTTTGCCTCACCGGAAAGGCCGTTGCATTCACGGCGTTTTCTTTATCGGTAGGCGTGGGTACTTGGATTTTTTCAGATATTAAATTTCAGGCAGATATGGGTAAATTACTTACCTTTATGTTTGCGTGGAATATGGTGGGCGCGCTCTGGTTGCTGCCCGCCATTGCAAATGTGCTGCTGAAGTTTATTGTAGACAAGCCTAGTTCTTCTGCTTCTTCGTAAGCACCTATTCTTCGCAAACACCCATTCTTCGCAAACACCCATTCTTCGCAAACACCCAATGCCTCTTCGCAAACACCTTAGCGAGGATAACGGGCTTTAAGGGCCGCATAAACTTCGGCTTGCAGCGTCTCGGGCGTTGCGATTGCTTGTTCGAGAATTTCTGCAAGGTGGAGATTGTCTTCTTTGCCGTGCCATTCCTTTTGGTACGTGCCTTGCTGATAGCCGTGTTCTTGGCGGAAAAGATTCAAGACATTTTTACCGATATATTGGCGATATAGGTTGTCAAAGGAGAAGTCTACCTGCTGCATGGCCGCTCGGAAGAGTGGCAGCGGTAGTGTGTTTTTACTAAGGACCTGCAAGACCATTGCCTCTACCGTTTCACGAAAGTCTTGGGCGGCCGGAGCGGGCGCATTCCATTGTTCTACAAGTGCGGTCGCGAGCGCTGTGTAGTGATCGGCATTGCCGCCTTTGGGATACTTTTCTAGGTGCTCGCTTAGGACAAAGTGCCAGATGTCCACCAGTTCCAGTTGGATTTGCAGAAGATCTGGCGTTTGCTTTTTCCACCACTTCCAGCCGTAGTGCTCTAGGAGCTCTGCGGCCTCGGTCCAGATGGCCCGGTGCCAAGGATAGTGTTGTTCGCGCCACTGGGGGTTGACTCGGGTGTTCATCTGGTCTTGAAGGGCAAGCATGGCGCAGAGTGTGCTGGGGGTGGCGGCAGAGGAGGAGGGGGTGCGCATGGTCGGGCGATCCTGAATCGGGCACAATGGTGCAGTGGCCAAGTTGTAATGGACAAGTAGCAGTGGCCAAGTTGCAATGGTCAGCGTTTTTTGCACAATGTACTACATCGAGTGAGTGATCGGGTGGGTTATGGCGGAAGAAAATGTCATTGATTTCAACAGCGCAAAATCGCCTCATGTGTTTGCGCGCCGTGAGCGCCGTGCAGACGCTATGCGTGACGCCTTTGCGAACTACCTTGAGGATGGTTCTGAAACACGCCAGCAACGTCGCCAAAAAGCACGTCAAAAGGCCAAGAAGAAGCGCTGATTTCTCCTTCTAGCTGATTTCTCCTTCTAGATAGGCCGCAAGGCGTGTCGCAGCGAGCGCCAGCGGGTGATGAGTAGTGCGGTAAAGATCAGCAAACAGCCGCTAAATTGGAGAGAAGTCATGGACTCACGATACCATAGAAAGCCAAGCAGCGCGGTCCACACGGGCTCCAGAATCATTAAGAGTGCCGCATGGCTGGCCGATGCGAACCCTTGGGCATAGGTCAGCAAGAAAAAACGCAGGCTAGTCGCAATTAGCGCGCTCGCCAAAAGCCAGCCCCAGGTTGAAGTGGAGAGCTGCGCGGGCCAGTCTTCTAAAGCGAGGGAAGTTGGGAGTGCAATCAAGCTGACCACGATCAGTTGAATTGCCGTGAGGGGGAGTGCAGGTACCTTTGCGACGGTAATGGCGTTGAGGTTGAATTGCACAGAAAAAAGCAGTGCAGCGGAAAAATAAAAAAGTTGCCCGAGCGACAAGCGCAAGCCGTGGTTTAAGGAAAGGCAGGCAAGCCCTGCGATGGCAATCGGAATCGCGATCCATACTTCCCGCTGGGGATGCTCACGAAAGAAGATTGTGGCCATTACCGGCACAAGAATCATACTTAAACTGCTGATAAATGCGCCTTCACCGATGTGTGGGCCGTGGAAAAGCCCTTGCACCCACAACATAATGGCGACGCCAAACAGAAGGCCCACGCGAGCCGCTGCGAACCAGTGCCGCAAGCGCAAATGGGTGAGGCTGCGCCAGCCAAATCCAGCTAACACCAAGCCCGCAATCAGAAAGCGCGTGCCGATAAATTGGAGGGGCGGCATTCCGGCCAGCGCTTCGCGTGAAAAAACCCAGCCGAATGCCGCGAGCAAGGTGACAGCCACCAAGAGAAGATCTGCTTTTAGAGGATTAGACGTTGCCATAGATCGCCGTTGTTATACAACTCAGCTGTCGTAGAAAGATAGGCTGAAAAACACGGTGGGAAAGACAAACCTTGGGATTCTCAGATGTTTTGTAACAACTTCCGAAGGTTCCGCTATGCTTAATAGAACCCTTTTGCCTGCGTTGATGTGGGCAGCCATTTTGGGTTTTGGCAGTCGCTTCGGTAAATTGTATAGCAACTTATGGCGGTAGGCGAACGGAAGTGTTTGCGCGGCCCGGCGGCTGTTGAAAAAGGCATTGCCTTTATAGGTTGAAGTAGGGTTTCCAGTTTGAAGTAACAAGGATACTTTCAGTTATGATCGCGCCGGACGTAAGTCTTACCGTGCCTTTTCGGCTCCTTCTCGATGAAGTGGGTGCATTTGTTTATACCACGGATCTTAAGGGGCGCTATACCTACGCGAATCGTTTGGTGTGTGAGTTGCTTGGTCAGCCTTTAGAGGCGTTGATTGGCTACGATTTTAGCCATTTTGTGGATATTGGCGAAGAAGGCGTGCTGCGCGAAGCTGACCGACAGGTAATTGAGGAAGGTATCACGATTGAGCAAGAGGAAAGCAACTTAATTCATGCGACTGGCGAGATGCGCCATTATTGGTCGGTGAAGAAGCCATTGCGTGATGCGAGCGGAAATATCTTGGGCCTGCTGGGTATCTCGTATGATATTTCCGAAAAAAAGCGTCTTGAAGATCAGGTGCGTGAGCAAAAAAGTTTGCTGGATACAGTGCTCGATAATGTAGATGCGCTGGTTTATATGAAAGATGCAGAGCATCGCTTTGTTTATACTAATCGAAAAATGGCAGCGGTGTTGGGCCACTCACAGCAGGATATAGCTGGGCACATGGATGAAGAATTTGTCCCGCCTGAACAGCTCTCCCAATTTCGTGAAATTGATGATCGAACGATTGTGTCTGGTGAGCGCTATACTGGGGAGCACATTTATCCAAGCGCGCATGAGGGTGAGCGATTCTATTGGTCTGTAGTGGTTCCGTGGATGGATGTTCGTGGCGGCCGCAAGCTGATTGGCGTAAGCACTGACATTACCGAGCTGCATGATCTTCGAATCGAACTGGAGCGACAAAGCCGGACAGATCACCTGACTGGCGTTGGCAATCGCCGAAGTTTTTATGAGAATGCCCAGCGTGAGTTTGCCCGCAGCCGACGTCATAACACTCTGCTTAGCTTTATTACTTTTGATATCGATCACTTTAAGCAGATTAACGATATCTATGGCCACAGTGCCGGAGACGAGGTGCTGCACGGATTGGCAGACGTCTGCTTGGCAGCATTGCGACGAGAGGATACCTTGGTACGTACCGGTGGCGAGGAATTTGGTGTGCTGTTGCCGGATACGGATATTGTTTCTGCTTTCGCATTGGCTGAGCGTATTCGTGTATTAGTAAAGCAAGCACTTCTCGGCCCGAAAGATTCGGGCCTGCAGGTGAGCGTAAGTTTGGGGGTCGCGATGCTTTCGCAGGAAGATACCAGCTTTGATACGCTTTATTTGCGGGCCGACCGCGCACTTTACGAAGCCAAGCGCGGTGGGCGAGATCGTAGCGTAATGGCGAATATGCGCCGACCGGCTACTGACCGCCGATCGTAATTTCGCCGAGTTTTTTTCCGTTCACTACGATGTCACTGCGTGCGTTGCCATTTGCATCAATTTGCAGTTTGATTGGCGCAAGCCCAGGGATGATTACGCCACCTTGGGTGATCTGCTTTCCTTCTAGACTGAAATTTGCGCTGCCGTTCGTAAGTGTTTTGGTTTGGAAGTTGCCGCTATCCAAGGTGACGATCCAAGTGCCTGCGATCGTTGCTTTCGCGCTTTTTAGCTGGGCAGCAGTATTTACAGGCCAACTGGCGTTGAGTGATTTTTTTTGCCAAGTGCCAATGGTAAGTGCAGATCCCTTGGCGGCCTCGTGGGGGAGGTTGGTACTAAAGCGGTGGAGAGCATTGTCGTTATTGCGAATGGAGAGCGTCGCGTTGGGGCGCACTACGTAAACGGGTTTATCAAAGCCGTTGCGATCGAAGATCGCCTCGTGATAGTTGCTGGCACTGCTGCCGTCAATCACGTAAAAGAGTAGAAAATCGGGGTGGATTCCACTGAGGGTAACAGAGGCTGTAAGTGCTTGGTAATTGCCTGTACCGCTTGATTTTGTTGAAGGTGCAGTGGATGCTGGTTGAGAGTTTGCAGTCACTTGAACCGCTTTGCTGGCTGCCGTAGCAGCAGCGGAAGCTGCAGCAGCGACGGCCGCCGCATTTTTTTCGGCAATCGCTTTGTCTGCAGCGGCTTTCTCAGCAGCAGCTTTCTCAGCAGCGATTCTTAACTCATTTTCCTTCGCCTTTTTTGCCGCTTCTAATTTGGCACGTTCAGCTTGTTCCTTCTCGGCCTTTTCTTTTGCGGCTGCAGCAGCGAGCGCTGCGCGCTCTGCTTTTTCGCGCTCGATTTTTTCCTGCTCGGCTTTTTTGGCCTCTGCGATGCGTGCTGTGATCGCGGCCACTTGCTTATGAGCATTTGCAACACAAGCGTCGCCATTCTTTAAGTGATTCTCAATTGTGGCTTTGTCAGGGTGATTCGGTTGCTTGCTAAAAACCTTTGTTGCTGCCGCGTTGTTGCTCGCTGATTTTTTGAATCCAGCGGCCTTCGCGAGCTGTTGGTTCGCGCTGCGGATTTCAGCATCCCCAGCGTTCGCAGTTTGTAAGGTCTTTAGCGCGCCCTCACACTCTTGTGTGTATTGGAGTGCTGCGGTTTTTGCTGCTTCCGTGGCGGCATGTTCGGCTTTTTGTTCGCTATCTGCTTTTTTAACCTTTGCTTCTAGGCGATCGCATTTGCTGATTTGGCTTTTGTTTGCAAAGCTGCGAGTAAGGCCGGGGGAGCGCGCGAGCGCATCGTCTCGAAGGCTGCGAAATTCTTTTAGATGGGTTTCGGCGGTTGCTGGGTCGCCATCTTCTAAAGCCTTTTCTGCGGAGTGGCATTGGGTGAGCGCACGTTCCAGAATGGGTTCACCTTCTCGGTTGCTGATTTCCATCTGTATGCGTTTGCAGATTTCAATGTTGCCCTTCATGTCGCGTTCGGTGGAGTAGGCGATGGATTTGTCGATGGCTTGGGCTTCCTGGAAATAACGTTGATATTCCGCGATCTTGGCTTTCGCAGTATCGACCTTATTTTCTTGTAGTTCTTTGCTGGCTTGCTGGCAGGCGCTAAAGCCCTTTTTGTAGTGGTTAACGGCGTCGTCGAAGCTGTCAGCGTGGGCAAGACTGGCGTTCAATGTTGCGGAAAGTGCGGTTGCCACAATGAGGAATGCCGGTCGCAGTGCAAACGGGTGGCGCTCGTCGCCTATTGATTTCGGTTTGCGCGCGAAGGAGTGCTTTCGCGTGGATGTATTGCCCATAAGCCTAACCACTTCCTTTTACTCATCAATGAGTGTTCGCCAAAAAGAGAGCCCGCTCTAAATCGGGCGTTCCCTTTTAGGTTAGCTTATTTTTTCGATGCGGGCATGGTTCTTGCGCAACCAACGTGCGACCGTTGGTTGAATACAAAAGTGCTTCAGGTCAAGTTGCTGAAGTCGGGTTTGCGCTTTTGCATAAACGCGCTCATGGCCTCTCGTGCCGCTGGTTCCCCAAGCATACGGATAAAGTTGGCGCCTTCCTCGGCCATGGTTTCGCTTAAGAGGGTGTGCTGGGTGCGTTTTAGTAGAGCTTTGGTCAAGCGGATGGATTGCGGCGGTTGGGCGGCAAGCGAGCGTGCGCGGGCAAAGGCCTGTGCTTGGTAGTCGCCCTCGAATACTTGATTGACGAGGCCATAGGCATGGGCTTGGGCTGCGGTGAACGGCTCACCCAGCATGAGCAGCTCGGCAGCGCGCTGGTAGCCCATCGTCATCGGCAGCAGCAGGCTGGAACCTGCCTCTGGGCATAGCCCAAGGTTGGTAAAGGGCATTTGGAATTTTGCCAGCGGCGCGGCGTATACGAGATCGCAGTGCAGGAGCAGCGTGGTGCCAACGCCCACCGCAGCACCGTTGACGGCGGCCACGAGCGGCTTTTTCTGTTGCGGGAGTTGCGCCAGAAAGCGCATTACGGGGCTGTCTTGTGAGGAGGGCGGTGTGCTTAAAAAATCAGCGAGGTCGTTGCCGCTGGTGAAGCAATCTTCCGTGCCGGTAATAAAACCCACGCGCAGCGCGTCATCCGCATCAAGCCATTTTAGTGCTTCGGTGAGCGCGGTATACATGGCGCCCGTCAGCGCATTTTTTTTCTCGGGCCGGTGAATAGTAATTCGGAGGATGCTGCCGTCTACCTGGGTTTGAATGTGTTCACTGCTCATGTGCGATTCCTGTCGGTTGATCCTGATGTGCGGGTGCCGGAGGCATGGAACTGCTGAGTCTATCACAGGTGTTTTGGACGCGCGTATTGTGTCGGCATCGTGTATGTGCCCACAAGAAGCCGTTATACTGCGACTTCTCAGTCATTCATAAAAGGAGAAGACAATGCAGATCAAAGACAAAGTGGCGATTGTAACCGGCGGTGCTTCAGGGCTTGGACGGGCAACGGTGGAGCTGTTGCTGGAGCGCGGCGCAAAAGTGGTGATTTTTGACCTGAACGATGCCCAAGGGCAGGACGTTGCGAAAACCCTCGGCGCAAACTGCGCGTTCGCGAAGGTGAATGTGGCCGAAGAAGATTCCGTGCAGGCAGGCATTGCGCTCGCTCTTGAAAAGTTTGGCGCGCTGCATCTATGTGTAAATTGCGCAGGCATCGGCCCCGCCGAAAAAACCTATGGCAGCAAAGGCCCGCACAGTCTTGCCAATTTTACCAAGGTACTGCAGGTAAACCTGATCGGAACCTTTAACGTTTTGCGCTTGGCTGCAGAGGCTATGGCGCGTAACGAGCCGGTTACGGAAGATGGTGAGCGTGGCGTGATCGTGAACACCGCGTCTGCGGCCGCATTTGATGGTCAGATGGGGCAGGTTGCCTATAGTGCGTCTAAAGGCGGTATTGTGGGGATGACGCTGCCGATCGCGCGGGACCTTGCGAGCTATGGGATTCGCATCAACACCATTGCGCCGGGTATTTTCAATACGCCACTGATGAACGCTGCGCCAGATAAAGTCAAATTGCCGCTGATTGAAGCGACGCAGTTTCCCAAGCGTTTGGGAAATCCGCCGGAATATGCTCTGCTTGTAGCCAATATGATCGAAAACGGATTTTTTAACGGTGAGGTTGTGCGGCTCGATGGTGCGATTCGTATGGCGCCTCGTTGATTAAGCGTTGCGTTATCGGGCTGTTTGGCCACAACCCGATAACGTGCGTCGAAGCTGCTAGCTTCGTACCCCCGATTGCTGCATCCATTGCCAAGCATCGCGGAACATTTCCTCTAGGGAGCAGGTGCTAAACCCAAGTTCTTGCTCCGCTTTCTTAGAGCTGATGCGCATATCGGTATTCATAAGAATCACCTTCTCTGTGCACAGAATCGGCTCCTTATTCGTGTATTGAGAGATCCGATCCATAACGATCGCAATCAGCGTCATCAGCCACGCAGGAAAGGTACGGGAGGGCGTTTTGCAATTCAGGATTTTGCCGATGGTTGCAAAAACCTCGCGGAACGAGGCATGTACGCCGCCAAGTAAATAACGCTCCCCGGTTCGACCTTTCTCGTACGCGGTGACGTGAGCGCGCGCGTAATCCCTTACGTGGCCGAGCACGCTTCCACCTTTGGGTACGGCCAGCATTCCGCCGCTTTTGATGGTGCGGAACATCAGCGGCGTATAATTATAATCGTAGGGGCCTACGATCTGCGCGGGGTTCAGGATGACCGCGTCTAATCCGCGAGTGATTCCTGCGAACACCTCCTTTTCTGCGAAGTATTTGGATCGGTAGTAATTGATTGGGCTGCGCAAGGCTTGTGATGGTGTATTTTCGCTAATCTCGCGATCAGGGATGGTGCCAAACGCGCCTACTGACGATGTGTGGATAAAGCGCCCGACTTTTTTCTCAAGAGCAACCTCAACCACGTTGCGGGTGCCGTTGATGTTGATTTCGTTTTGGCGCTCATTTTTCTTTGACCACATGCTGGTGTCAGCCGCCACGTGAAACACCGCGTCCAAACCGTCTGGCATGGTGCGGCGCAGCGATTCAATGTCGGTGACATCGCCCTCTACCTGCGTTACCGCCATACGGTCAAGGTCGCGCGTATTCGAGCTTTTACGGCGTAGGGCGTACACTTGCCAGCCCTGCTCGACCAAGCATTCTACGATATTCAGGCCGAGAAATCCGGTGCTTCCCGTAACGTACGCAATGCGTGGCTTGGATCCTTCTGGTTTTGTTCCTTCTGACATGACGATTCCTTCAGACATGACGACTCCTAGGTTGTGTTGCGTTGTGTTTTCCGCCTTACGCGGCAGTGAGAGCAGCAATTTGCTGCCGAATGGATGGATCGGTTTTCAGTGCAGCAACGGTGACTTTGATGCCTTCGGTGATACCTACTCTAGGCTCCCAGCCAAGCTCGCGGCGTGCCTTCTCGATGCTGTAATAATGGTGCGTGACCATGTAGCGTACAGCGAATCGTGTTAGACCGTTTTCTGCGTTAAGCGTGCCGCCTTTGAGGGTATCAATGCCTTCTGCAATCGCGGCAGCCGTATATGCGAGCCAATAAGGGACTTTTCCGGAGATCGGTGGATAGCCTAACTCAAGCAGCATCCGTTCGACAAAGTCGAAAAACGCCATTGGCTCACCGTTGGTAATGAAATACGCCTGCCCGCAGGAGGCTGCGCCTTCTTCTAGCTTTTGCTCTGCGAGAAGAACTGCATCAACAAGGTTTGAGACATAGGTGAAATCCGATAGCTTGTCCCGGTCGCCGATGGCGCGTTTGAGTTTTCCCTCACGCGCCTTTTGCAGAATTGCTGGCATAAAGCGGTTATCTTCAGGGCCAAAGACGACATGAGGGCGGATCGCACAGCATTGGGTAACCCCGGTCCCACTAAAGGCAAGCACCTCTTTTTCTGCCTGAATTTTACTATCCGCATAGGGCGCTTGGGAGATGGAGGAATAGGGAAGGGTCTCGTCACCATTTTCGATGTCCTTCCCCTCGTATACGGCACTTGCCGAGCTGATATAAACGAGCCGAGGGATTTTGTGCTGTTTGCAGGCAGCAATGATGTTTTGGGTTCCGCCGAGATTTACTTCCCACACCACGTCCTCTTTATTGTGTTTGGTATGGACGAGGGAGGCATTGTGGATAATGCTATCCATGCCTTCGCAAACGGAAATTACCGCTGCTTTGTCGCAGATGTTCATATCTACAAAACGAACATCGTCGCGAAACGCTTTTCCGCCGAGGTCTAACACCGTTACATCGTGGCCAGCATCGGCAAATCCGTTGACAAGGTTACGCCCGATAAATCCACACCCGCCGGTAATGAGTACTTTTCTTTTGGATGCTTGGTGGTTAGATGTATCGCTAGTCGCTGTATGGGTTTGTGTTTCTTTCGTCATATTGTGACTTCCTGCTGATCGACATTTAATGTTGTGCCAGCGGCAAATAGTTGAGCGTTGGTAAAGAGTTGAGCTTTGATAAAGAGTTACGCCGCCGTGCCAAACATCTGATCCCAAAAGGGAAAGATCGAAGCGTAGTTGCGGTTAAGGGTTTTTCCATGATGCAAATCGTGCTTGAGCGCCCAAAAATTAAAGAGCTTGAAGATTGGATGCGGAAGTGCAAGATTGGAATGCACAATGATGTTGATCGAGGAATGCAGCAAAAATACGAGAAGGAAGGATGCTGCGCTGATCGGCCCTATGATCGCCATTGCAATGCACAGTAGACTTAGCCCCGCGAGATTTTCTACGGGATGAAGGTAGATGCTCTCGTTCGAAGTAGGGAAGCGCACGAAATGGTGCACACCGTGCACGTATTTCATCGCTTTTGGATGGTGCATTGCGCGGTGCAGAAAATAATACATAAAGTCATAAAGCAACAGCGTAGCCAGTACTTCGCCGAAGATCGTAACACCGCCTACAGAGTGATTACCGATAATCAGATCACCAAAATGATAAAATACCGCGCCAAAAAAACTGAGCGAAAGGAGCCCGTTGAGGGTGGTATTGATCTTTTTTCTCTCTTTCGGAATGCGGTAAGTTTCCGGCGTTCGAATCCGGTATTTTTTAAGGTTCGACGTTTCTGCTGCCCAAGAGAGAGTTTTTATCAGTATGGCATCAAAGGCCAATATCAGCCCAAGGATTAGAAAGAATTGCCAGCTCATCGCTTCGCTCCGGATTGAATTTATGGTCTTGTTTTGGACAGTTTTGATGTGGCCGTCTTGAACAGGGAAAGCTTGAACATGGAAAGCTTGACCAAGGTAAGCAAACTCTGCAATTTGTTACGAGCGCCCGCGCCAAATAGCAAGCGGATGACTGCGAGTGACTTTTCGTAGTCCATAGGCTTTACGGGATACAGCACCGGCGGCGGAGAAAATTTCCAGCGGTCTTCGAGTACGGCTTTCGCAGTCGTGTAGGAACGCAGCCCATCGCGCCCGTTCATCACGCCGAATCCAGAATGCTTAACGCCACCAAAGGGTAGGTCTTGATTCAGGTAGCAAAGCCCGAAATCGTTGATACAGGTCGCTCCCGCATCTAATTGCGCGGCAATTTTTCGGCCTTTTTCGTGGTCTTGTGTAATCACTGACGCGTGCAGACCGAAGGCGGTGTCGTTCGCAAGTGCAACGGCCTCGGCTTCCGATTTCACGCGGAATACCAGCAATACAGGCCCGAAGATTTCTTCTTGGGCGATACGCATTTCAGCGGTAATCCCCGTCAAAACGGTGGGTGGGTAGAAGCTGCCGCCGTTGGATTCGATAGGTATGCCACCTGCCAGTAGCGTTGCACCTTTCTCTACGGCATCGCGCACAAGAGTGTCGATAATGCGGATTTGTTGTGGGCTGGTGATAGCGCCTACGTCCACTTGGCCGCCTCGCACCGGCGCACCCTGGCGGAGCGCTTTGACTTTTGGCAAGAGGGAATCCATGATGCGATCGTACATTGAATCGACGATGATCAGACGCTCCGATGCAATGCAATTTTGCCCAAGGTTGATGTAAATGCCGCCAAGAACCGAATGTACGGCCTTCTCCACATCTGCATCTTCGCAGACGATCATTGGATCTTTTCCCCCTAGCTCCATTACCACTGGAGTTAGATGTTCTGCGCTGCCCTCAATGATCCTTCTGCCATTTGCTGCCGAGCCAATAAATAAAATCTTTTGAACGCCCGCGCGTACTAAAGCCGCACCCGTATCGCCGTAACCGTTAATGATTTGCACCGTATCGGTAGAAAATCCCTCTCTGCGTAGCGCTTCATCCGTAATCTCCTGGAAGCGCTGGCTAGACCATGCGACGACTTCCGAAACCTTTACAATTACCGCATTTCCCGCCATTAATGGAGCAATCAAAGAGCTGATAATGTTCTGAAGGGGATAGTTCCAAGGAACGATACAGGCGACCACTCCCAGAGGAATATACTCAATGCGGGCTCGTTTGTGCATGAGTAAACCAGAAGGCATCTTTTCCGAGCGCAAGTGTTTTTCACCGTTCTTCTGCAACCAGCGAATTTTGTTGCAAATCGGCATGATTTCGCCAAGCAGCGCATTCTCGTAGGTTTTTCCGGAGTCTTTGACGATATGTTCACAAAGCTCATCGGCGTGCTCAAGCACGTGATCCAGAATATGCTGTAATACCGCGCGCCGCTGCCGAAAACTGCTTTTCCGCCATGTTTGTTGGGCGTTTCTGGCGCGTTCTACCGCTTCCTGTACCTGAATTGCGGAGCACGCCGAAACCTTGCCAAGAGGAGCGCCCGTGGCCGGGTTAAAGCACTCGATTGTGCTCGTTTCAGCGCGAGAGCTTGCGTGCGAACGGAGAGGCGTTGCAGTATTCATGGAATCCTCGTAGCGTGGCAAATCGGTGTCTTAATCGGTGTTTTAAAGTGTTGGAACGGGGCGCCTAGAGCGTGCTTGCTTTGTTTTTTTTGCACGCCCTTTGGACGCAGCCTTTCGAGAGTTCTTAGGCTTTGCCTCTGCAGGTAAATTATCGGAAGCCGATGCGATGTTTGGCGCTGGAACTAATTGCGCTCGCTCGATTTCTTCAATGATAAAATCCGCAACGCGCCAACCGATCATCATTGAAGGGGCGTTGATCGCCGCGACCGGAATTTCCGGAATCACCGATGCGTCTGCGATACGAACGTTGCGCGCTGCTTTTAGGCGAAGCTGAGTGTCCACAGGATCGGATGGGTGGGTGCCCATCTTGCAGGTGCCCGCATAGTGGAAAGTAGTCATCGCTGACTGCTTGATCCATTGCTTGATCTTCTCACGGTCCGTGCTGCGAGCCGCCAGAGATAATCCTTGATTTCCCCAACGGGTGAGCGCAGGTTGCCCGGCAATCTGTTGTGCCTTGATAACGCCATTCGTAAGCGTGTCTAGATCATCAGAATTCAAGAAATACCCTGGGTTGATACGTGGTGCATGTGCAGGATCTGCAGATGCAAGCGTTACCTCGCCGCGTGAGGACGGTTTTCCTAAAATCACCACGATGCCATAAACTTTATTCACAAACCGCTGCAAAAAGGGCAACCGGAAGGCGAGGGTTACCGTATTTCGAATCCAGCGGTGCCAGCGCCGATTTCCGTACTGGCTGGCAGGAAGCATCAGCGCCGGCAACATTCGCTGCATGGATGGTGCAAGCGATGATGCAGCAGAGTAGAATACAAAGCAGGTGTCCGCCTGCTGATCAGCAAGCGCGAGCGCCGGGTTCATGCGCTCAAACCCATATACCTGCGGGTAGAACGACTGAGTTTCGCTATTTCCGCGATAAAATATGCAGACATTCGGATGATCTTGCAGATTGCGGCCCACCGCCGGCACCTCTGCGCGTGGCTCGATTCCGAAATGACGTAGCTGGTTGCTTGGGCCTACACCGGAAAGCATCAGCAATTTTGGCGTTTCCAGCGCGCCAGCGCACAGGATGATCTCCTTGCGCAGCCCGATGCGCCGCACAATCTCCTGCATAGCGCTTCGTTGGCGAACGTGAACCGCGATGGCCGTCATGTTCTCATCAAACTCGATACGTTCTAGTCGCGTACGAGTGAGCACAGTGAGGTTTTCACGGGGAAATCCCTTGATAAACGCCGAATATGCGTGGCGACGGTCGCCGCCATGATAATTCATTAGCTGGTAGCCTATGTGCCCGCAAAGTTCGCCGTCATTCAGCTCGTCCTTTCGCTCAAAACCGGATTGCAGGGCAGCATCGAGGCAGGTGTTGGTGAATTCATTCGGGTTACGCGTGCTAACGCCTAGGGTGTGTTCCAGCGCATCGAAGGAAGGTGCGACGTTTTCCCATCGCCAGCCTTCCGGCCATTGCGCATAGTCACGGCGGTCGCCCCGCGTGTATACCATGCCGTTTACCGCGCCGCTGCCGCCCATGCCGGTGCCAGAACCCATGTAGAGTGTGCGTTTTGCACAACGGGGTTGTTGAATAGAAAGGCGGTCGATCAGGGTGTTTTCGTTCGCAAACGCTTGTGCAAATCCGCTGGCCAAAAGGGTTTCCGGGTTTTCTTCGGCAGCGTCTCCTGCTTCCACAAGCAGCACGCTACCGAGATTGGCGTCAGCAATGCGCGCCGCTGCGATGCAGCCAGCAGACCCGCCACCGATCACGATAAAATCAAATTCTTCAACGGCTTGCACCTTTTTGTTACCTCAATATCCGAATGAGTTTTCTGGTTTTTCTATTTGTAATTGTTTTACTTATCGTTTTTTATGCTACTCGATCCGTCGCTTAAAATTGCTTTATGGAGCGGGCTCGTTTGCTAAATGCAGGCCCAGCGCAGGAATCAACCTGCGCTCCAGAAAGCCGCGCAGTTCTCGATCGCTGCGTTTTTTACTACTTTGCATCGTCAATAATGAAAGCAGAAAGCGGGTCGCGACTTCGGTGAGTTCATCTAGCTCGTCTTCTGGTGGGCTGGCATCCCCCAAAATGGTGCGAAACAGATCGCGGCGAATTGCGTTGCTGGCAGGCACCGACAGCGCATAGGCATTAAAAAAACCACCAAGGCTCGTTTCCTGAAGTAGCGCGAGTGCGGGTTCCTTGGGAAGGTGTTTGAGAGCGAACACCATCGTTTCTACCACACGCTGCTGTGCCGTAGGGAAGCGCGAAACGTGACGCAACAGCTTTTCACTGAACACCATCCCGTATTGCATCAGGGCGACCTGCACGATTTCATCGCGGCTGCCAAAGTGACTGTAGACGGTAGGTCGGGTCACGCCGGCCTCTTGGGCGATTTCGTTCAGGGTAACCTTCTCGATTCCCCAGCGCTGTACGCACACCAAGGCCGCTTCCATGATGCGCGTTCGTGTGTCCATCACCTTTGGCTTCTCAGCGGGGGCCTTGGCTTTTGTCACTGTTCGGGCTACTGTCATTTTTCTGCCTTTACATATTTACAAGCGATGTAAAATAGAATACTTTTTTTACGCCAGATGTAAATATGTAAAACAAAAAAAAGAGAGGCAGCCGATGACCGCAGCGCAACCACTTCCAGCGCCGGAACCTGACTTGCTTGCGCCGCCCAAGCTCAAGGGCGGCGTGCCATTGCTTGGGCATATCTTCCCGTTTGCGCGCAATCCCTTCCAGTTCATGAAAAGAGTGTCGGATGAGCTGGGGGAGATCGCCCAGTTTCGCATTTTCAATCAGCGCATGGTGCTGCTCACGGGGGACGCGGCCAGCACCCTGTTTTACCGTTCCAGTGATGACGTGCTGGATCAGTCGGCCGCCTACAAGTTAATGACGCCGATTTTTGGTGAAGGAATTGTATTTGATGCTCCCAATGAGCGCAAAAACCAGCAGCTAAAAATGCTGATGCCGTCCTTGCGCGCCGAGGCCATGCGCCATCACTCCGACAAAATCGTGCAAGAGGTAGAAGATCTTGCGCAACGCTGGGGCGAGCAGGGAGAGGTTGACTTGGTCGCCGAAATGAAGCGCCTCACCATCAACACCGCAAGCCATTGCCTGCTCGGACGAGAGTTTCGCTATGAACTAACCGACGAATTCGCCTCTATTTATCACGATCTTGAAAAAGGCGTAAACGCGCTGGCTTATAGCTTCCCAAATTTACCAATCCCTGCGTTCCGGGCGCGTGATCGGGCGCGTGTTCGGCTCCATCAACTGGTTAGTGAAATCGTCAAAAAGCGCGAGTCCCAAGCGCACAAGCCGAACGATATGTTTCAATCACTGATTGACACTCACTATGAGGATGGTAGCAAACTCACTACGGATGAAATTACCGGCATTTTGATTGCCGCGATTTTTGCGGGCCACCACACCAGTTCTGGTACCGCAGCGTGGGTGTTATTAGAACTGCTAAAGCATCCTCATCATTTACGTGAGGTACGAAACGAGCTTGATCAGCTTTTTGGCTCTGACGGAGTGGTAAGTTTTCAAACGCTACGCGAAATACCGCATCTGGAAAACGTGCTAAAAGAAGTGCTCCGCCTGCACCCGCCCCTCATTGTACTGATGCGGCAAGTCGTAGAGCCAATTCGCTTTAAGGGGTATCGGATCGAAGCAGGCGACATGGTGTGGGCATCTCCACCAGTGACACATCGCATGAGTCAGCTATTTCCGAATCCAGAGGTATTTGACCCTACCCGTTATGAAGGCGACCACGCTGCTGATAAAAACCTCATGGCGTGGCAACCCTTTGGCGGTGGAAAGCATAAATGTGCGGGGAATGCCTTTGCTCTTTTCCAGATCAAAGCGATTTTTTCAGTCCTCCTTCGTAAGTACGATTTCGAGTTGGTGAACCGGCCAGATACTTATGTGGACGATTACGGTGAAATGATCGTACAGCCAAAATCGCCCTGCATGGTTCGCTATAAGCGGCGCTTGCCCAATTCTTTTGCGTCGAAGTTTGGCACTCATGCGAGCGCGGAGCCTGTCGCAGCGGAATGCCCGATGCATGCGAGATCCGCGAAGATCCCGGTAACAGCGGTTCCCGATGCAAAACCAGCTTCTCCGGAAAACGAAGTTCAAGGCATACGAACTTTTAGCGTTCGTGTCGATCGCCAGCTCTGCCAAGGCCACGCAATATGTATGGGTGAGGCACCGGAACTATTCCGCGTCGATCAGAATGGATACAACCATATCCTTCAAGCACATCTAGATTCTGAGCAGCTGCAGAAAGCATTGAATGCTGCAAAATATTGCCCTAATCAAGCAATTAGTATTCATGAGGATGTGCGCAAAGAAAATCCTCAATGCGAGAATACAGAGTAGATCCTAGCGCGGTATATGTAGCGCAATCACAATTAAATCGAACGCTATCAATTAACAACAAGCGCAATCACTGGAGACCAAACGTTATGTCGTCCTTTCCACGCGAAGAACTAGAAGAAATGGTAACGCGCTGGCTGCAAGCTAACCGTGATGCCGAGAAAGAAGGCGATTGGGCAAAGCACTTGGGTGCAATGTACACCGAAGATGCGCAATACGGCTGGAATATCGGGCCAAATCAAGAATTTATGGCGAACAATCGTCAAGAAATCATCGACCTCGCCATCGGCTACCAGATGAAAGGATTTGAAGATTGGGAATATCCGTATCACGACATCATTATTGACGAGAAGCGCGGCACCGTGATCGGTTTCTGGAAACAGCGCGCGCCCGCAAAGCGCGCAGACGGAACGGTGTATGAAGTCGCAGGTATCGGTGGCTCGTGGTTTGAGTACGGCGGAAACTTCCAATGGCGCTGGCAACGGGATTTTTTTGATCTCGGCAATACCAAAGCGCTATTTTTCGAAATGGCAGGCGATGGTGCTCTTTCACCTACGGTGAAGAAGAAAATCCAAACCCACGCTCACAATAAATTACTTCCTGGCCACCGCTATTTACGCCCCGAGCCAGATACCCTGACAAAAGCCCGAAATTTTATGGCAATGGTCAAAATCGCCGCGACTGGGCGATAAGGAAGGCCCGACCATGAGTGAAACGCGCGCCCATTACGCGGTCAAGGTTTCCCACTCCCTGGAAGATGCTCCGAAAATGGCGCATTGGTTTTCTCAAAATCCAGACCGCGCTTGGGCAGAACGCTTTTTTCTCGCCTACTCGCCGATCTGGATGGCGTTGATGGCCGTGATGATGTTCACTGGCTGGACGGAAACCTTCAGTAACGATGCCCTTCTAGGGCACGCAGTAATAGTAGCTGCACCACTCTTGGCTGTGCCCGCAATCTTGCGGCGCGGGCACAATCCAAGCGGCCATTGGTGGGAAAGCTATTGGTTCAAAGCCAACCTTTATATTGGCATCTTTGGGTTTTTTGGAAACTATTTCGGTTCCGAGTATTTCTTTGATGTGCTTGGAATGGTCTATCACTTTCCTAATGCCACTACCACCTTGGATGCAAGCTTGGTAGGGCAGGGTGATCAAACCGTTCCATTGATCATGTATTTTTATACGCACGCCTATTTTATGACGTACCACACCACTGCGGTGCTGGTGTTGCGGAGAATTTTTTCGGCGGGGTTCCCCAGCCTTACCGTCGTTTTTTTTCCGGTGGTTTTTGTGGTTGGTTACGCATGGGCGTGGATCGAAACTCGCGCCATGGCGAACCCCTTAATTGCGGCCAACTTCCACTATACGCGCATGGATGCAATGCTTGCCTATGGATCAGCGATTTACGCGCTGTATTTTATTGCAAGCTTCCCGATTTTTTATCACCTCGACGAAGTGGCGGAAAAGCGCTGGGATCTGCTAAAAGTAAGCGCAGCAGGGCTTAGCGCAAGTATGCTTACATTTTATCTTTTGGACTTCACTGCAGCCATCGTTGGGCGCTTATAGCGCGCCCAGATGGTTTTGGGTCGCCTCCTGCGCCGTTTTTGCTGTATTTGCGGCTACTCAGACACCCAAACGAGTCGGATCGCATCCGCAACCACAGCGCCATCGGCACCTTTATTGCTGATGGTGATTTTATTCTCACCTTCCTCGAAGAAATACTCGCCCAATGTGACCCATTCGCCACCCACGCGTTGGTCAAGCGTAAGCTGTACAACTCCTTGATCTACAGTCTTGAATTTCAAGCTTGCATTGCTCGCAAAGCCCGAAAAGTCTGGCCAGCGCATTACGAGCTCATAATGCCCAGAACGTGGAGCTTCTGCTACCCAAGAAAACGTACGTTCGACGTTAGACGGATAGGCAACTTCATACCCTGTTCCCCAGTATCCCGCCCGCAGAATTGACGGCAACCAAATCCCTTTCGAGCTGGTGTTCGCGCTCTTGTTGTCTACCAAGATCGCAGTCGTTACCGTAAGTACATCCTCAGGCAGGGCGTTTCCCTGCGACATCGACCATTTCACCTGAACATCAGCGGTTTCTGGAACCAGCCATTCGCCGCTAAATATACCATCCCCAGAAACCCGATCGCCCGCGATACCAGCGTCATTCAAGAAAAGAGTCTCACCATCGTCACGCGTAAGGAACACCTCGCCCTGAGTAATGTGTTCGCATTGAAAACTTTCTACCTCAACATGCAGCGTATCCCCTGGGAGCAAACGGATATTATTTGCTTGCGGAAAGACCCGACGTTGAATGGTTTGATTCGCACAGCTCAACGCGCCAGTGCCGTTGTCGTCAACGACTCTGGCTACACGGCCAGAGAGCGTTTTTTCCGAAAGGGAATCGAGCGGCATTCCACTTGCCATAATCAAACGCCTGAGCTCAGCTGCGCTTAAGTGCTCGTATTCCGGCGTAGCCAGAATCAACGCGGCGAGGCCGCTCACTAATGCAGTGGCGGGCGAAGTTCCGCTGGCCACGGTATAGCGGGCTTCAAGCTCGCTGCTCTCCGTGCGAACGGACGGTACGGTGCTCAGAATTTGATGCCCAGGTGCGCTTACATCTACTGAATAGCGTCCGTAAGTGCTGCCGCTCCAAAGAGCGCCTTGTGCGTTGATCGCACCCACTGATAAAACATTATTCGCGGAAAACGCCGCAGGAAAATACGCTCTCTGCGAAAACTTGCTATCCATATCCCAGGCGAGGTTTCCCGCAGCAGCTACTACTAAAATGTTCAGCTCGCTCAGTTGGTTTAGAAGTGGTTCAAAGATTTCAGGTGTTAACAAGTATTCTTCTTTTACCGACAAAAACAGTAGGTGATTCACGTGCACTGACGCAGACATCCCACCCGAGGCGTTAATAATTGCAAGCCTTTCGCCACGTTCTCTTAAACCGATAAAATAATCAACACAACGCCGCATACGTTCTTGCGTTAGAGCGGGGGCAAGCGTTCCGGGCAGCGTCGCTAGGATTGGCTCCAATTGTGCGGCTTTACACGTCACAACCCGAACGTTGGCATCCCCCGCAATACCGCGAATGCCGCTGCCATCACCGGCGTCGGCAACCATCAGCCCCGCCATATTGGTGCCATGGGCCAAATCTGAATCCATGGGATTACCGGCCTCGGGGTTTAATGAACCATCCTCAAGATTCGCGTTGACTAATACGTTAATGCCGTGGCAGTCATCCAGATAGCCATTTTGGTCACCGTCTACACCGTCCTCACAGCCATCATCTATGCCGTTATGATCGAGATCCTGCCCGAGCGCCTCCCTCGGGTTTAGCCAGACGTGATGTTCTAGGTCAGGGTGCAGATAATCAATACCAGTATCAATCATGCCAATGAGTATCGGCGCACGAACTGCGTTGCCCTCATCGCCAGAGGTGTTTCCTGAGGAATGGCCGCTGGGGAATTTTCGCCAAAACGCACCCATGCCCATATCCACGCCTTCTGCTGCAGCGATTGTATCGCGATTGCAGAGCCCGTCGGCGGGAACGTCCACGCAGACGCCTTGATGAACGTTGCTGTTGTTCATCGCCCACTGAAATTGCCAAAGCGGAATCGGTTCCGATGGCAACTGAGATTCGGCATGACTAGCCAAAGAAAACAGAGCGATCCATGCAAGCGCCAAAACAGGAGAACGCATGCGAAAACCCTCAAAACAGCTTGATGTGCCTTGACTGCTAACGCGTGAAAATTGCGTTGTCGGTCAAAAAACAGTCGTGTTCAGCTCAAAAATAAGCCAAATTCTGGGCAGCGTCGCTAGTTTTGAAACGTTTTGTATGGATTTCGTTAAAAAATGTGAACGGGTTATCGCGGTTTGGCCGGAGGCGTCCTACCGAATACAATTCCTGGATTTTCGGATTCCGATTCCGGTTCCGCGATTGGCTCTAGCGACAACTGCAAGCCTGTGGCCTTCGCCGTAGGTGCCGGCGCAGCGGTTGCAGCGCTTACGGCTGGGCGGGGCGCAGGGCGCGCTGCGCTGGGTGTAGCCGGTGCCTCTGCCAATTCTGTGTCTGAATCGTCTGCTGCTTGTGGGGGCGGCGCTCCTTTTAATGCAGATGGATTCTCTTCAAGCGTGATGCGTAGGCGCAGGTTGTTTTTGGAGTCTGCGTTTTTCATCGCTTCCTCAAAGCTAATTTTGCGCTCTTTATAGAGGTGATACAGCGCAGTGTCGAACGTCTGCATGCCTTGCGCTTCCGACTTCAGCATAACCTCCTTAATTTCATCTACCTTACCTTGTTTAATCAGATCACAAACGCGAGGGGTGCCTAGCAGGATTTCAATTGCTGCGCTGCGCTTGCCGTCGATCGTTGGGATAAGACGTTGGGAAATAATACCGCGCATATTGAGTGACATATCCAGAAATAGCTGCTTATGCCGCTCCTCTGGAAAAAAGTTTACGATACGATCTAAGGCTTGGTTGGCGTTATTTGCGTGCAAAGTCGAAATGCATAGGTGGCCGGTTTCCGCAAATGCGAGAGCGTGCTCCATTGTTTCTGCGCTACGAATTTCGCCGATTAAAATCACGTCCGGCGCTTGGCGCAAAGTATTTTTGAGCGCGTCTTCATAGCTTAGAGTATCAACACCCACTTCACGCTGATTGACGATGGACTGTTTGTGGCGATGCACAAATTCCACTGGATCTTCAATGGTAATGATATGCCCTGCACTGTTTGTGTTACGATAATCAATCAGTGATGCAAGCGATGTCGACTTTCCTGAGCCGGTTCCGCCTACAAATAACACGAGGCCGCGTTTTTGCATGACGAGTTTGGGCAGGATTTCTGGCAGACCCAGATCGCGCCAAGCGGGGATTTCGGTTTTGATCGCGCGGATCACCATGGACACCTGATTGCGCTGTTTGAAAATATTGACGCGAAAGCGCCCAATTCCCGGCTCCGAGATCGCGAGATTCATTTCGAGTTTTTCTTCAAACTCATGGATTTGTTCAGGCGTCATGATCGACCACGCGATTTCTTTCACCCGTTGCGGCGCCATCGGTTCTGGTTCGATCGGCGTAAGTTTGCCGTAGTATTTCGCGCTAGGTCGAGCGCCTGTCGAGAGATAGAGATCCGAGCCATCGTTTTGAGAGAAAATTTTAAGATAATCAATAAACTCCATCGTGATACCCTTGCTATCTGTGCAACGCATGAAATTCAGTATAGACAGCCGCAGGGGGAGGTTCCTAATTCCTAGGTCGGAGGCTCTCTATTCAGAGGGCGGAGCATTCTTATCTAGAGGGGGAGCATTCCTATCTAGAGCGGCGTGCGTTACCATGCGGCCTGATTCATAAAGAATTTTTAACCTGTTTGCCCACTTCAACGCTGATCAAGGGCAGGAGATTGCTATGGCAACGCTAAAAGAAAGAGTCCGGGATGAAACCTCGCTCACAAACCGAATCGCTTATAACTCGCGCAGGTTGCGGCTCGCCGGCCTAGGGTTGATGGCTCACGTGGACAGTGGACGCATCGAATTGTATCGTCACTTAATGCAGGCAGGCCAAGGCGCAGGTGACGAAAGCAGCCTCGCAGGCGTAATTAGCATTCTCGGAGCAGGCGCGAGTAAGCTGATGCGTGAGCGCGCGCAGCAAATTTTTGAAGAGCTGGTTGCAGCCGGCGAACGCGCATCGACGCCTCCGACCTTGCATGAAGTCACCACTGAATCGCAGCATCAGGCGTTCCCGTCTGTACGCACCAAGCTTGTTGTGCCCGCGCGCCAAAACATGGAGACACCAAAGGGAGAGAGCTGGAGTCACGAAACCACGAATGCGGGTGGCGGCCGCACGAAAGGGGCGATTGCGAAAAAGTCGATTGTGAAGGAACCAGTCGCAAAGGAACCGGTCGCAAATGAGGTAATCGCAAAGGACGCAAACGTAAAGAACGCCAGTGTCGCCAGCGCAAAGGGAACGATCCCAAAACAAGCGAGCGCCAAAGCAGTGCGCACCAAGGAAAGCGCCGTAAAAAAGCAGGTAGCAAAGTCTGAAATAGTTCAGCCCGAAACAGCTGCCGCGCCGAGCGTGTCTAGGCGCGCGCGCAAGGTCGAGCGTCTAGATTAAGAGCCAGAGGGTGCGAACAACGAGGCATGGAAACAGAATCTGACAGTTCAAACAAAGCCCGCATTCGCCAGTGTGCGCTCGCATCCTTGGGGCAGCGAGAGCACACCCGCAAAACCCTTCGCCAAAAGCTACTGAAGCAAATTGAAGCACCGGCAGACGTCGATGCAGTGATTGAAGACATGGTGGCGCTTGGTTATCTGAACGAAAAGCGCTTTACAGAATCACTGATTCGCAAGCGCGCCCACCAAGGCTACGGCCCGCGATGGATACAGCAAGATTTGCAACAGGCAGGAATTGGCGCAAATGATGCCAGCATTGCTCTCGACGAATCTGAGCTGGATTGGAATGAGCTTGCCCGCGCCTTATGCCAGAAAAAATATCGCAGTCGCGCCGTGGTGGATGCAAAAGAGCGCGCAAAACGGCAGCGTTTTCTTTACTCGAAGGGATTTACTGGAGAACAAATAAAAGCGGCCGAAACGCAGAGCGAATCTTAAAACTCGCCCTGCGCTTCGCAAAATCCAGAATGCTTAATCTTAGTACGCTTAGTTCTGAATGCTTAGGCAGCCAAACGACGCAGCGCCTCTTGGTCAATCTTTGAAGCCTGCTCGCGGAATCGCTCCCAAGCCGCCACCAAAACCTCCGTATCCATACCGCTCTTTGCCCATTCACTGAGCAGCGAACGCAGTTGTGGGTTCTCCACTTTTCCTAGCGCTCCGTTCGCCCAATGGGTAAGTGCGCGATTGGCTTCGCGAGAGGCAAGCTCCTTCAGGCGATCTCCTGAAAGTGCCTCGGTGCCGTATTCAAAGACCTGATTCGCAACGCTGGCGGCCAACGCCCTCGTACTATCCCCACGAATGCTGTTGATCGCGTTCTGAATGCTGCCCGTGTCGGTGAGTTTGTCTTTGTAAGACGAGATGATGTCGCGCAACTCGTTTACATCGCCGCCCCCCGTCAGCCACGCGGAGGCGAGTTTTTGCAGCATTTCGTTGTCGATACGCTGCAGGGCCTCTTCTTTTACGCGCTCCTGCAGTTCGGTAGTGATTGCACTGTAGAGCTCGTCGTTCGATGCAGTGCCGTTGACAGCATTCTGGGTCACGCGGGCAACAATGTTGCGTAGGGTAGGGTCGCTGATGTGTTCGGCAGCCTTGTTTATGAGGGCATCCTTTCCGCCTTTGATGAGCTCGTTCTTGAGGCTTTCCATGTTGCCGCCGGAGTTGATCCATGCATTGACCAACAGCTGAGCGTTTTTGTCGCCGAGTTTCTCGCCAACCCACTTTCCAGCTTCAGCCTTGGCCGTATTGATCACCGCCTGTTTGCCCTGATCCATGAGCTGCTGCGCAATGAAATTGCCGCTAGCTGCGCTGGTGAGCATCATGTTGGCAAGGCCGCGCAGGCGTTCATCGCCGATGTTTTCGGTTACCTTGCTGATTGCATAGTTTTTCACTTCATTGGCAACTACACCGCCGATGCTGGAGCTTGCCGCTCCGCCCATTCCGCCGCTCATGTACGACATTGCGCCAGAGATTGCCCCTGCTTTCAGAATGTCCCAACCTTTTGCACCTTGGCAATACGCAATAAATGCGCCCGCGGCCATTGCCCCAATGGGGCCACCGTAAAATTGCGCAACGGCGCGGATGAGGCTTTGCGCCCACGAGTGCGTAGCGATATAGTCTTTTACTTTGTGCCACGCTTTTCTAATAGGCTCGCGGATTTTGTTGAAGTCTTTTTTGATTTGCTTACGGATTTTTTTCAGGCCTTTCTTTAGGCCGTGCAGCCCCTTCTTCTTGCGCTTTTTGGCGGCTTTAATGGGCGCGTTGAGTTTGCCGAATTCCACGGCCACATCGCGGCCCTCGATTTTCAGCGTGCCGTGGTCGTTTTCCCCGCGAATGGAATCAATTTCCGCTTGTGAAAGAGCTTCGCCCGCCATTACGCGGCGAAAAAGCTCGCCTTCATCGCCGTCGGTATCCAGCAGATTTAGCGCTTCATCGAGGAAATGGCCGGCTTCCTCGACAAAATAGGATTCCAGCATTTCGGGATTGTCGCGGTAGGCCGAGTTTAGATAGATGACGTTGTCGTCTTTACTGTATGCGGCCACGCCACCTTGGATGGTTTCGTTGTCTAGAAATTTTACCGACGGCATGAAGCTATAGTCACCGGCCGCTGCGCGCAGACGCATGGATTCTGCTTTCTCCGCGTCATACCGACTGCTAAAGATGGCGCGCATCATTTTGTGGAAGCGCTCCTTATCGGCGGCAATATCGCCAAACTGAGATTTGAACAGGCTCCCTGCATCCCATTCCGTCGGCGGAAGCGTTCCTCTGCCGCGATCGAACTCGGCAACATCCAAAGGATGAGCGCTTGCGCCCATTTCTTTGTGAATGGCATCTACGAGTGCTTTGCTCGCATTAAGAGTGCCCAATTGTTTTAGAAGGGTGCTTACGTCAATCCGCCCACCTACAGTTGAATGGCGGGAAAGCCACTGATGGGCGGTTTGGCTTAGGTCTTTGCTGGCGGAGTTCGCCCCTTGAGGCGAGTGATAAGAGGCCGCTTGTGTGGCAGAAAAGCAGGAATGCTGGCCGCTGTGAATTTGGGTCATGAGGTGGGCTCCGTGTGCTGAGCACAAAATAAGGTGGGGTAAAAGACCTGACCCTTCTATTATTTCCGCGAGAGTGCTTAGATTCTATTCGGTGAAACCCTAGGGAGTCGCAAGGATCGGTCTGCCCGTAATTGCCAGAAAATGCTAGACTATGGCAGCTTTTTTTTGAGCGATCCGCTTATCCCGCGATCACCCAGAATGATCGCCTTGTGACAGCAGGTGCTCACCCTTGAAGCCGTCCAAACCCGACTCGCGCAGCCTGCAATAAAACTGCGTCAAGCCCATAGCCACAATAAACTCAGAGCGATTATGAAAACCTCAGAGATCCGCAAAGCTTTTCTCGACTATTTCGCAGTCAATGGCCACCAGATCGTGCCGAGCAGTAGCCTGATCCCTGGGAATGACCCAACGCTGCTGTTTACCAATGCGGGCATGGTGCAATTTAAGGATGTTTTTCTAGGGCGTGATGCGCGCGATTATCGTAGAGCGACTACTTCGCAGCGCTGCGTGCGGGCAGGTGGAAAGCATAATGATCTTGAGAATGTCGGTTACACCGCTCGCCACCACACATTTTTTGAGATGCTGGGGAATTTCAGTTTTGGCGACTACTTCAAACCGGATGCCATCCGCTTTGCGTGGGAGTTTTTGACCGGAGAGCGTTGGCTTAAGCTACCCAAAGAAAAGCTCTGGGTGACGGTGTATGCCACAGATGATGAGGCCTACGACATCTGGACGCAGCAAGTGGGCGTGCCGGTGGATCGAGTCGTGCGGATTGGCGACAACAAGGGCGCCCCGTATGCTTCTGATAACTTCTGGCAAATGGGTGACACCGGCCCTTGCGGGCCTTGCACCGAAATTTTCTATGATCACGGTGAAGAAATTTTTGGCGGCCCCCCTGGCAGTAAAGATGAGGACGGTGATCGCTACATTGAGATCTGGAACATCGTTTTCATGCAGTTTGATCGCCACCCCGACGGTACGCTGAACCCACTGCCCAAGCCGTCGGTTGACACCGGCATGGGGCTTGAGCGAATTGCGGCGGTATTACAGCATGTCCATTCCAACTACGAAATTGATCTGTTTGCCCATTTGCTGGACGCGGTCGCCAAGGTAACGGGCGCCAAAGACCTGCAAGACAAATCCTTGCGAGTGGTGGCTGATCATATCCGCGCCTGTGCGTTCTTGATTGCGGATGGCGTTGTGCCCTCCAATGAAGGTCGTGGCTATGTGTTGCGCCGCATCATGCGCCGGGCCATTCGCCATGGGAACAAGCTGGGTGCCCAAGAGCCGTTTTTCTACAAACTGGTGGCAGCGTTGGCAGCAGAAATGGGGGATGCGTACCCAGAGCTACGCAAACTGCAGGCGCAAATCGAAAAAACCATCTTGCAAGAGGAAGAGCAATTTGCGCGAACGCTCGATCAGGGATTGAGAATTCTCGAACAGGAGCTGACCGCGCACCAACTAACAGAGATTCCTGGCGATCTTGTTTTCAAGCTTTATGATACGTATGGATTTCCGGCTGATTTGACCGCCGATATAGCGCGCGAGCGCGACCTAAGCTTGGACATGGGCGGCTTTGAACAGCGCATGGCTGCGCAGAAAGAGCGCTCGCAAAAGAGCAGTCAGTTTGCAGGCAATTATCATGATGCCTTGGATATCAGCACCCAAACGGTGTTTAGCGGTTACTCCGATACCAGTGGGCAAGCGAAAGTCGAAGCCTTGTTTTTTCAGGGCAAACCGGTTTCCAGCGTAAGTGCTGGCCAAGATGCGATTGTGGTGTTGGATCAGACTCCGTTTTATGCAGAATCCGGTGGCCAAGTCGGAGATGTTGGCTTGATTCGCAAAGCAGGAGCGTGCTTCGAAGTTGCCGATACGCATAAACAGGGCGGTGCGCACCTGCATCACGGCGTGTTGGTGTCTGGGCAGATTTCTGTAGGAGATGTGGTTGAGGCGGAAGTGAACGCCGAACTGCGTCAGGCGATTCGTTTGAACCACTCGGCTACCCATTTGCTGCACGCGGCGCTTCGCCAGGTCTTGGGCGAGCACGTCCACCAGAAAGGCTCGATGGTCACGGCAGGGCGTTTGCGCTTTGACTTTTCTAACCCAAGTGCGCTATCTCCCGCAGAGCTTGAACAGATTGAGCGCATCGTGAACGATCAGGTGCGAGGAAATTCGGAAATTATCACTGAAATCATGCCGATTGACCAAGCGCGAGCGAAGGGAGCGATGGCGTTATTTGGCGAAAAGTATGAAGACGAAGTGCGTGTGCTAACGATGGGCACCGATTGTTTTTCTGTGGAGTTGTGCGGGGGCACCCACGCGCGCCGCACAGGCGATATTGGCCTGTTTCAATTGATCTCCGAAGGCGGTGTTGCAGCCGGTGTGCGCCGCATAGAAGCCGTTACGGGTGCTGCCGCCTTGGCGTTGATAACGAACCGCCATCAACAGCTCGTCGCAATTTCCAGCGCTGTAAAAGGCAACGATGAGAATGTGGTCGGCAAGGTAACGGCGCTGGTGGAGCGCGTACGGCAGCTTGAAAAAGAGCTAGAAAAGCAGAGTGCTCAGCGTGCAAGCCGTGCGGGGGAGGAAATAATCTCGCAGAGTTTTGAACTGGCGGGCGTAAAAGTTCTTGCTGCGGTGCTGGAGAATCAAGATACCAAAGCGCTTCGCGAAATGTGCGATAAGTTGCGCGATAAGTTAGGGGATGCAATCGTCGTTTTGGGAGCAAGCCAAGAGGGCAAAGTGAACCTCGTGGCGGGAGTCAGTAAAACGCTTAGCAGTAAAGTAAAGGCAGGTGATCTCGTCAACCATGTGGCGTCGCAAGTGGGAGGCAAAGGCGGTGGGCGGCCGGATATGGCGACCGCTGGCGGCTCGCAACCCGAGAACCTTGGGCTGGCAATTGCGTCGGTTCGCGATTGGCTTGCCACGCGCCTTGGCTGAGTGATGCTTAGAGTGTGCAATAAAACGTCACTGGCATCACAAAAAACGCGGCAGAACTCACGCGCTAGGTTTCTATTTTGCGTAGATTGTTGTTAAATACCGACCGACAAAGAACCCTCATTACTCACAGGCAGTCGCATATCCATGGCACTGATAGTACAGAAATACGGTGGCACATCGGTTGCTAACCCGGACCGTATTCGCAACGTTGCAAAGCGGGTAGAAAGATTCCGTGATCAAGGTCACGACGTTGTGGTCGTACTTTCAGCGATGAGCGGTGAAACCAATCGCCTGATTGCGCTCGCAAAGGAAATGAACGAAGTTCCGCCGCCGCGCGAGCTTGACGTGCTGGTAACGACGGGTGAGCAGGTGACGATTGCACTTTTGGCGATGGCGCTGTTAAAGGACGGCTACGACGCAATTTCGTTTACGGGTGCCCAAGTCCGTATTTTGACAGATGATGCCTTTGGCAAGGCGCGCATCCAAGCCATTGATGCAGACCGGATTCGCGGCCACCTTGGCAAAGGCCGCGTAGTAGTAGTTGCAGGATTTCAAGGCGTTGATGAAGCAGGTGATATCACCACGCTTGGCCGGGGTGGCTCAGATACGACCGCCGTGGCCCTTGCTGCAGCGCTTAAAGCAGATGAATGCCAAATCTATACCGACGTGGATGGTGTGTACACGACCGACCCGAGAGTCGTACCTGCGGCGCGTAGATTAGAAACCATCACCTTTGAAGAGATGTTGGAGCTTGCGAGCCAAGGCTCTAAAGTGCTGCAGATTCGCTCCGTAGAATTTGCGGGTAAGTACAACGTCCCACTGCGCGTGCTTTCCAGCTTTGGTGAAGGCAACGGCACCCTCATCACATTAGAAGAAGGCAACAACATGGAACAACCGATTATTTCCGGCATCGCGTTCAACCGGGACGAAGGCAAGCTGACTCTTCGTGGTGTGCCGGATATTCCAGGCGCAGCCTACAAAATCTTGGGCCCTATCGGTGATGCCAACATTGAAGTGGACATGATCGTTCAGAACATCGGCCTTGATAAGACGACGGATTTTACCTTCACCGTTCACTGCAACGAGATCAAAAAAGCACAAGCGGTGCTGGAGCAGGTTGCGAAATCCATTGGTGCGCGTGAAGTGGTTGCCAATGAGCGGATCGCAAAGGTTTCTCTTGTGGGGGTCGGCATGCGTTCCCATGCGGGCGTCGCCAGCCGTATGTTCAAAATTCTGGCCGATGAGAGCATCAATATCCAGATGATCTCGACTTCGGAGATCAAGATTTCTGTTGTGATTGACGAGAAATATCTGGAGCTTGCGGTAAAAGCGCTGCATACCGGATTTGGCCTTGATAAGCCTGCTGAATAACGAAAGTCGCGCATGCATCGCGAAGGCGTTCCTTGTGTTGTGGAGCCTTTGCCTGCGCAGTTCAGGGTGCGAACCCTTCTGCAGCGCGCTTTTGGCATAGGACAGAAAGCTTGGCGGGCCTGTTTTTGCCGGCGAGCCTATCCTTTAAATTGCAGGCTTGATAAGTATTGAGCCTGCTACGTTTTTTTGCTGCTGCTTCTTCTCGCAACCCTTTCCATGTAAGGCGCTATTGCAGCAAGAAAAGAATTTTTCTGCAAAGTTGTCGCAAATAGACAATACTTGTCTGAAGCCTTCTTGAGGCTTGAAAGGTATCCGGCACGCTCGAAAAATGGTTGCCAGGACAGTGACGGGAGCAGTCTCTAGGAGATGGAAAATGCTTATTTTGACGCGTAGAGTCGGTGAAACTCTGATGATTGGAGACGATGTAACGGTAACGGTGCTTGGAGTTAAGGGCAACCAAGTTCGTATCGGAGTGAACGCACCGAAAGAAGTTGCAGTACACCGTGAAGAAATTTATCAGCGGATTCAACGCGAAAAAGAAACTTCGCGCGGGTCGAGCGGTAATGTTTAGAGTACTGAAAGCGTAGTGATTCAGTAGAAAAGCGCGGAAATCCTCCGCGCTTTTTTGTGTTCACCTTTTTTGGGTGCGCAGCCTCAAGTGGTTGAGATGAATTGAAAAATTCTTTCAAACTAGGCTAGGCAATGTTGTAAAAACCCTGTAGAATCCAGCGCTCATTGACTGGAGAGGTGGCCGAGAGGCCGAAGGCGCTCCCCTGCTAAGGGAGTATATCCTCAAAAAGGGTATCGAGGGTTCGAATCCCTCCCTCTCCGCCATTTCACCCCATGTGTTCATGGTGATCGTGCTCAGGTGCAAGCTTGGTGTTCAGATCAAGTGAAATGGAATCTCAGGTGAAACTGCTGGCAATTAAGCTGTTTCGAGAACTGGGAAGTCATTGAAAAGCGCGAAGAAAGTTGATCGAAAACGCTTGACAAGGTTATTCAAAATCAACATAATTTGCGTCCCACGCGCCCGTAGCTCAGCTGGATAGAGTACATGGCTACGAACCATGCGGTCGGAGGTTCGAATCCTTCCGGGCGCGCCATACAAATCAAGGGTCTGCAGAAATGCAGGCCCTTTTTTTATACCCGCAGGAACAAACTATTTTGCAATCTAACCGCTAGGCGGCTTCAGGTTGAGCCAGAATGCGCGCCAGCTATTTGGAGGCCGCCTCGGCAGCGAGGATGGGCGCATCAACAATGGCCTTGGCCATCTCGACTGGGTAGGTTGCGCCATAAGTGGATGGATCTTGGACGTCCTCTGTTGGCGTTGGAGTTTCGACGCTGGGAGCCGAAGCACTGAGGAATGCAAGCGTATAGACAAAATACTTGTGATAACCTGAGTGCGTACATACAATAAACCTTGCTCAGGAGAATTGCATGTACAGCCAACGATTCAGCCGCCCTGTTGTGCTCACTCGCCATGCGCAATTACGCATGGCGGAGCGAAACATCAGCGAGGCGGAAGTGCTGGCCGTCATTGACACAGGCGACACCCGCTACAAAGACGATACCCACTTGTGGGCCTTCAAAAGCTTTTCCGAGCGTAACGATAACCTGCTATGTGCCGTGCTGGTTCTCGAAACTATGGTGGTCGTCAAAACCATCATGCATCACTTCGAACTGAAGGGCTGAGCCATGAAAACGACTTATTACGAAGATGACGACATCCTGGTAATCCGCCTTTCGGATAAACCCATCGCCCGTGAAGTCTCCCAGGGCTGGTATACGCACATTAGCTATGCCGAAGATGGTACCGCAGTGGAAATCGTGATGCTGGATGCAAAGGCCAGAGGCGCATTGCCTGTGGAGGTCGAGCATGGCCACGCCGCTTGAGTCTGAGGGCAAGGCGGCACGGCGCACGCGTGGGGCCGCAAAAGGCCAGCCGCAAAGTGGCGGTGTCCATCCGCTTCAGTCCTGATGTGGTGGAGCATTTTCGTGCTACGGGTGCAGGTTGGCAGACGCGCATGGATGCAGCCCTGAAGGACTGGCTAAAGACGCACTCTCCGGCGTAATTCATCGCGTGCTCTCGATTCTGATGTAGACCTCAGCCATCCGTGTGGATTTGTGGCCGCCGTGGTGGTCTTTGTGGTCAGGGATTCCCTTTGCCTTGAGGTCGTGGTGTGTGAATTTCTCTTCCATGCCGTTTTTCGCCGCCTTGTCCATTGCGCGAACGAACGCTGAGTGCAAGGCTGCGTACTTCATTGGCAAGCCGTCTTTGTCGTGTAGCAGGTGCTTTGTCGGCCTCCTGCATGGTGGCGCCATGCAGTTTCTGCCGCTCTCGCAGCCGGTCAGACCATAACGTAAGCCCGCGATCGCTGCCTTTGAGCCGTAGCGTAGGAGCTGCGGTGCGCGGTTTGACGAGGGGCGCGCTCTTGGCGAGGGCGCTTAACTTGCAGGGGCAGGCAAGGGTTTTCTTGTGAGTTTGATGGGTTTGCGCGAAAATTGTTCGAGTCTTTCGCCTCAAACCGCAATTATTCAAAAAAAAGTGCAAATTCTTGCTTTGTAGCGTTGCAAAACCCGCAATAACAATTCAAGATTGTGCCCGTGTGCAGGTGCGCAACCCGACCGGGTGCGGCTCGCGCATTGTTTATAATTTTTAAGGTAAAGCTATGTCGAAGTCTACTGGAACCGTTAAGTGGTTCAACGAAGAAAAAGGTTTTGGATTCATCACGCAAGACAACGGTGGCCCCGATGTTTTCGTACATTTTCGCGCCATTCAGGCGGAAGGTTTTAAAACGCTGAAAGAAGGTCAACCCGTTTCTTTCAACGTTGAAAAAGGCCAAAAAGGCTTGCAGGCTGCAAACGTTGTTCTTGCCTAAGAACTCGTTTCCTGCGACATCGAAAAAGGGCGCTTAGTGCGCCCTTTTTTGTGTCCTGCGTTTTTGTTTTCTGTGCGGTTGCTTTTGCGTTTTGCGGGGCTCTGCGCTTGGGTGTTGGTTCACACCCAGCGCTTGACCCAGAAGACCCTGAAAGCTCAGCTTGCGACCAAGCGGAAGCGCTGAGGGTTTTTGCGTAGCTCGGTTGCCCGCTGAGCGCGCATTTCGTCTACAACGCGTCTGAGGGTTTGAGCGACAACGCGGATATCTTCGCCCATCGCTTCGCCAATGAAGTCGGGGGCATGCCCGATCATGAACAGGCATTCAATCATGCGAGGCTTCAGTTCTTCCGTAACCATCCCAAAGTTGAACAGGGCAATTTTGCGGCGACGCTGTTCTTCTGGGCGACCGTTGGCGGGCTCTTGCTTGAGCGCGTAGAGATGAGATGGGATTTCGTAGAAGTTGAGCAAGTCGGCAACTTCACGGCCGCGTGCAAGGTGAAAAATCCGCTCTCGCTGGATTTCGTCGAGTTCGATTAAAAGATCGGTGAGTTCAAAGTCTATCATATGTACCTGCCATGACCTCGTGGGTGCAAGTCCTTCTTGTTATTGGCGAAAACACGATATCGGCTTTTGAAATTGCCAGCGCCAGCGCTTAAGATAGCACAAAACGATTTGGTTACAGTAGGGGGGGCGCGTTACTGATGTCTGCACTAAGAGCGCGTAGGCGCGATAAAACTTCGTCGAATCGAATTGTGCGGATTTCGATTTCTCTGAAAATCATACTCTTTATAAGGGTTTGCAGCGCTTGCGGCTGTTCGTGAAAAATTTTCTTGGGCGCTAGCAAGCCTTTACGCCAAAGTGGCGGGCCGCCGGTGATCATTTGGTAGAAGAGCACTCCTGCGCTGAAAATGTCGCCTGCTTCGCTTGGCGGCTCATCCTTCAGTGAGTAAGGGCAGGGCTTGGTGTTGTCGGATTCGGCGCGATCAGGCTCCGCGTGAATTACGCCAAAATCACTGATCCGAATTTGTTGGGATTTTAGAAAGAGCACGTTACTGGGGCGGAGGTTGCCATGCACGATGCCTTCTTTATGTGCAAATGCCATCGCATCGCTCAGTTGGATCGCCAAAGGGAGGAACTGTGTGAGTTCCATGGGTTGGGCGATTCGATTTTGCAGGCTGCCCTCGCTTAGCCACTCCATTACGATGATAAAAATTCGTTCGTTGCGGCTGGCGCCCAAAACGCGAACAAGGTGAGGGTGGCGTTGCTTGGCCATCCAGCTTGCCTCTTTGAACCCAGTTTCCCCAACAACCTTTTTAACGACAATCAGTTTGCGATCAGCGCGGTTCTCAAAGAGGAATACGGCGCCCATCGGTGTTTCCCGAAGCACGTCGAGCAGCCGAAACTGGTCTTTTGGGTCGGGGAAGGTTGCGCGAGCGTCTTTGATTTCTCTTTCGGTGAGATGGCGCCCTTTGATGGTGCGGAGGAGCAATGAAGTGAGTTCTTCGGCGCTGGGGCGTTGTGCGGGGTCTTGGGCGATGCAGAGTAGGATGAGTTCGCTCAACGCTTTTGGGACGGATGGATTGATCTCGTTAGGAGGAGGGGAGTCCGGTTTGGGCAAGCTGCCCGTCGACATCAGGTGCATGACTACACCCAGAGAATAGACGTCACTCGCGGGGGTGGCGTGACTTGCCCCTTGACGCTGCTCTGGAGCCATGTAGCTGGGAGTGCCAACGGTAAGGCCGGCCTCGTTCGGCGCATTGTGATTGGCGAGCTCCGTGTTCTCGCTGATGAGGGCAATTCCAAAGTCGACTACGCGCACGTTGCCGTCGCTGCTGATCAGAATGTTGCCTGGTTTGATGTCGCGGTGAATGATGTTGTTGCGGTGGGCATAGGCAAGTGCTTTAGCAACTTGGATGGAGATGCGGAGCCGCTGTGCGGTGTCGAGACGCCCTGTTTTGATGGCTTGGCTGAGGGTGGTGCCTTCCACGTAGTCCATCGCGAACCAAGGGCTTGCGTTTTCGGTGGTGCCTCGGTCGATCACGCGAATAATGTTGGGGTGGTCGAGCTGCGCGACGATCTGGGCTTCGCGGGCAAACATCTCTTGTGCGTGTTTTTCGTTTTGCAGAGCGGATTTTAGTATCTTGATGGCGACAGGCCGGTTTAGCGAGGTCTGGATGGCACGGTAAACGATGGCCATTCCGCCTTCGGCGATTTTTTCGAGCTGCGTGTATCCGTTCAATTCCATGCGCGTTCTGCTAATTCGGTGTGTGCTCGCCGTGGCCGTCGGCTAGGCGCGTGCTTGAATCAAGCGTTGTACTGGCGAGTCATTCAGGGTCGAGTCGTCGTTCAGGGGCGACGAGGCTGATTCGGCCAAGGCTACCTTGAGTAAGCGTAGCCGCATTTATGCTTAACGCCGCACTTAAGACTTGAAATGTGGGGATGAATGAGGGGTATGGCGAAGGGTGAGCTGCGCGAGCGCTTCGGCGTGGGTGGGTTGATCGTTCAAGCATGGGATGTAGTTAAGAGTTTTGCCGCCGCTGGTGTGGAACTGTTCGGTGCCGCGTATCGTGATTTCTTCAAGAGTTTCGAGGCAGTCAGCGGCGAATCCGGGGCAGATGACGTCAATGCTGCGTATCCCTTGCTGCCCCCATTCGGCCAATAGGTGGTCGGTATACGGCTTTACCCATTCTTGTCGCCCGAAGCGACTTTGAAAGGCAAGGGCATAGTCGCTGTTGGAGAGGCCGAGTTTCTCGGCTACGCGGTGCGCGGTTGCTGCGCATTCTTCTGGGTAGGGGTCGCCTTTTTGCTGGTAGCTCGCGGGGATGCCATGAAAGGAGAACAGTAGTTTTTCGCCGCGCGGGTGGGTTTCCCAGTGGGATTGAATGCTGTGCGCTAGGGCGCAGATATAGGGATCGAACTCGGCGTAGCTGCGGATAAAGTGCAGTGTAGGCAGGTTGGGAATTGTGCCGATTTCGCGTGCGATTGCATCAAAGGCTGCGCCGGTGGTGGTGGCGGAGTATTGCGGAAATAAAGGTAACACGATCAACGCAGGCGGGCGTGTGGAGTGTGCCTTTGCGATGTTCTGAATGACGGGCGCAAGGGCGGGGGTTCCGTAGGTCATGGCGAGATGAACTGGAACCGTTTGACCAAGTTGTTGCCTGAGTGTAAGGGAGAGTTGGTCGGCCAGCCTTTGGCTGTGGACGAGCAGCGGTGAGCCTTGATCTGTCCAAATGGATTTATAAAGTTTGGCAACGTGCTTGGGCCGAAATGGCAGGATGAAGCCGTTGAGAACGAGCCACCAGAGCCAGCGCGACGTGTTTACCACGCGAGTATCTTGCAGAAAGGCTTTTAAGTAGCGCCGGATTGCGGGCGGGCTCGGTTCGGTGGGCGTGCCGAGGTTGACCAATAACACCTCGAAAGGGGCTGCGCTTTGTGGGGCGGCTGCTTCGTGCGTAAACGGTTGGGCTTGCACCAAATAGACTCCTGCCTGATAAAATCTTGAAAATCCGGCGGAATGATACCTGATAATTGCGTCATTCTAAAGATCAGGCGTGATTGATGAGACTTTGAGAAGGGGTGGTAGAGATGGCGTCAAAAGCTTTAAGTGGGCTAAAGGTGGGCGATCGTGCGCCATCGTTTTCTTTGCTGGATCAGAATGGCACAACGGTTTCGTTAGCGGATTGCGCGGGAAAGCCGGTGGTGGTGTACTTTTATCCAAAAGCAATGACGCCCGGTTGTACGATTCAGGCTTGCGGGATTCGGGATCATGAGGCGGAGTTGCGTGTGTTGGGTGTAAAGGTGCTTGCGATCAGCCCAGATTTGCCGGAGCGCCTAAAACGGTTTGACGATAAGGAAGCGCTGAATTTTACGCTGCTTTCCGACCCGGATCATGCGATAGCAGAAGCGTATGGCGTTTGGGCGCTGAAGAAGTTTATGGGGCGTGAATTTATGGGGATTGTGCGGACGACGTTTGTGGTGGATGCGGATGGGAAAATCGCCCATGTCTTGGATAAGGTAAAAACCAAGACGCATGCAGCGGATGTGTTGGCTTTGCTTGCAGAATCCAAAAACCTTGCGCGATCCAAAAGATAATTTGGCGTGAATGAAGATGCCGTCCTTGGCATTACCTACGTCCTCCCCCAATTGATGGCAGTATAAAGAGTTGCTTGTCGGGCTTCAGTGCTGCTTGGGTGCCGTTTTTGTAATCAATCGTGAAGTGTCTGCTTTACCTAGGAGCCGTGTATTAACAGTTCAGCTGCGTTTGACGTTGTGTCGTTTGCCCATCCGCGTGCGGCGCACGCTTTTGGAGATTATCTGACTTCGTTGGGGATTCGTAATCGGATTGTGGGTACGGATGTCGGCGTTCAGGTGCTATTGCTGGATGAGCACTATCGCGCTGCGTTTCGGGAGGAGTTTCAGCGGTTTTGGGACAATCCGAATGATGAGCGCTATCTTGCTGCTTCATGGTCGGTGGGAAGTACGGAGCCTGTAGATTACGCGTTGTTGGGGCGTTCGGCAGGTCGGCGGAGTGGAGGTTTTGCGTTGCGGCGTATGGGAGGTGTTGTAACGCTGAGTGTGTTGGCGATTTGCGTGGTAATCTTTCTCGAGATGCAGTTTGGTGATCCGCTTGGGTGGCGGTTTTTGCTGCATTTTTTTGCTGATTTTTCTGCGATCGTGAATTCGGGGGAGTGGTGGCGCTGGATAACGCCGAGCTTGTGGCATTTTCAGGCTTTGCATATTGCGTTTAATTTATTGTGGTGGTGGGAACTTGGTGGAAATGTGGAGCGCCATCATGGTTCGGTGCGGTTGCTGATTTTGTTTGTGGTTTTTAATGTGGTGTCAAATTTTAGCCAGTTCTGGATGAGTGGGCCGAATTTCCTGGGGCTTTCGGGTGTGGTGTATGGTTTGTTGGGGTATTTGTGGATTTACGCGAAGTTGCAACCACGTTACCCTGAACCGATGAATCCAATGATTGTGCGGATGATGCTGATTTGGTTGGTGGTTTGTATGACGGGGGTTCTGGACGGCTTGATGGGAGGTGGAGTGGCTAACGCCGCCCATGTGGGTGGTTTGGTTGCAGGAATGGCGTTAGGCTGCTGTTTTGGGTGGCTGGATGGCGTTGGTGGACGAAAAGGGAAGGTAGTGTGATACGAGGAAAATTTCGGATTTTGATGGGGTTGCGGTTTAGGTCGCACTCGCGGTTTAGGTTTTTAGTTGGATTGTGGTTTGGGGTGCTGGCGGTGTTTTCGCCGGCGCACTGGGCGGAAGCAGCGCCAAAGGATTTTGTGGAGGCGAAGCAGATTGCCGAGCGTATTTACTCGACGCATCCTGAGGATTTTTATTGCGGTTGCCGGATTGATTGGAAGAAGGGCGGCAGGGATCCCATTGATGCGGCGAGCTGCGGATACCGTCCGCGCAAAAGCCCTGTGCGGGCAAGGTTTGTGGAATGGGAGCATGTGGTTCCCGCCAGTTGGTTTGGGCAACCGATGGCCTGCTGGAAAAAAGGTGGGCGCTCGAACTGTAGCGGTCACGATGCGAAATTCAGCGCGATGGAGGCGGATCTTCACAATCTAACGCCGGTGGTGGGTGAGGTGAATGGAGATCGTGGAAATTTGCCGTATGGTGTTGCTGGGCCGAATGCGGTGCAATATGGCCGTTGTAGCAGCCGTGTGGATTTTGAGACGCAACGCTTTGAGCCGCGAGATGTGGTAAAAGGGGATGCTGCACGGATCGTGTTCTATATGATGTCACGCTATTCAATCCCAATTGATGATGAACAGCTTGGCGTTCTACGGGAGTGGGCCGTAAAAGATCCCGTGGATCGCTGGGAGTTGGATCGTGATCGGCGAATTCGCCAGCAAATGGGTTGGCCGAATCCGTATGTAGCGAATGCGGGTACGATTGCACTGCCGGAATTGAAGGGCGGGGCATCGCAGAGACCAGCTTATCAGCAGCCCGCAGCGCTTACACCGCCACCCGCTCGCTCGAAGGTTTTGGGAGCGGATTCTGCGTTAGCTACTTTTTTGAGTGGAAATCAAAGAAGCGAAGTGCTGGGGAATAAGAATAGCAAGCTGTATCACCTTACCCATTGCCCTGGTTACTCCTTGATTAAGCCTAGTAATCGGGTGCTGTTCCATTCGATTGCTGAGGCTGAGAAGCAGGGCTTTCGGCGGGCGGGGAATTGCCCTTGATGAGGTGGGTTTAATTTAACAAAGCCCGTGAAATTCCCCCCTCTTAGGGGTTTGAACAAACGCCCGCGCATTCCCCTTCCTAGCGCTCTTGAGCGAAGAGATTAGCGCAGGAGGGGGTCAAGCAGGCAGCGTCCGCGAGGACGCCTTGCGTTTTTTTTCGCAAATCCCATGATCGCGCCTTAACTATATTTTCGCTATTCTATACCCATGCAAAGACGCAAAGCCACCTTCAAACTCTACCCCAACACTAGCCAGCAGAAAACACTGGAGGCATGGACGCGCCTGCACTGCGAGCTGTATAACGCCGGGCTTCAGGAGCGTATCGAGGCTTACCGCAAGGTCGGGAAATCGATCAGTTACTACGATCAGCAAAATGCCTTGCCTGAGATCAAGGCTTATCGCCCGGAGTTCATCGAACTGGGTAGCCACGCGCTACAGCAGACCCTGCGGCGGCTGGACTTGGCCATGCAGGCGTTCTTCCGCCGCGTCAAGAGCGGAGAATCCCCCGGCTTTCCCCGTTTCAAATCCGCCGCCCGCTTCTCTGGATTCAGTTACCCCGACTCGGCAGGCTGGAAATTATTTCAACAGGGCAGTCGAGGTGCGACGTTGCGGTTGGGTAGCGGCAAAAACGCCATGATGATACGCGCTCGTGGCCAGCATCGCTTTGCCGAGTTCCAGCCTAATGACGTGACGATCACCCGCCGTAATGGTCAGTGGTTTGCCTCGGTGACTTTGCGCGTGTCCGATGAAGTATGCGCCCGCGAGCGCAGCGGCGATCAACAGCGGGGCGTCGATTTTGGCATCACCGATTGGGCGACCTTTGAGGATGGTACGACGATAAAAAATCCGCGCTTCATGCGCAAGGAGCTACCCAAGCTTGCCGAGCTGCAACGGCAGCGTGCCCGCAAAAAGAAAGGCTCCTGCCGCTACAAGCGCCTAACGAAACAGCTTGGGCAATTACACGAACGTATCGCTAATTTGCGCCGGGATTTCATTCACAAGCAAACCACAAAACTTGTCGAAACCTGCGCGGTGATCGCCACCGAAGAACTCAAGCCCAAGAACATGAGTGGCAGCGCGAAAGGAACGGCAGAAAATCCCGGTAAACGGGTTAGACAAAAGGCCGGACTCAACCGGGAGATTCTCTCGGCCAGTTTCGGCATGGCGCACCAAATGCTTGCGTACAAACCGGAAGAAGCTGGTACGCGACTGCATTTGGCAAATACGCGCCAACTCAAGCCATCGCAGCGGTGTTGTGCCTGCTGGGCGCTTACGCCAAAGACCTTGGCGGAGCGAACCCATGTATGTCAGCACTGCGGGCATACCATGCCGCGCGATCAAAACAGTGCAGCGGTGGTACTCATCGACGCACATGTGATTCCCGAAAGGGACACGCCTGGGACGGGCGTGGCGGCGAGATCAAAGCCTCTGGCGCGGCAACGCGCCAAGTCGAGGTCGAAGACCCGCGAAACCCCCCACTACAACCGCGTTAGCGGTTTAGTGGGGGGAGAGTTCATGTCCAACGGAACGAAAACGCACGCGAACGCGGCTGGATGCTTGCTATCAAACTTGAGTCGCGATTTGGCCGACCGCTGCTAAAAGATCGTTAGAACTTTTCTCGGAAGCCTTCAGCGATTTTTTCTAGCTCATCCATTAAACCAGTGTCCCTGTCCGTTCCTGCGACATCATTGGGCTTGAGGTGATCCCAGTGCTTGATGATCGCAATCAGCAAGTAGGCGGTGCGGTCGAAGAACCCTGGACAGTAAACCAGTACATAACCGCTGGTCCGCTTAAATTGCACCAATTTGAGCGGGAACCCTTTTTCCTTAAAATGCAGATGCTGCAATTCTAGGTACGAGCGGTTATGGGTGAATTTGTAGGGAACATCCCGACCGAAGGTGATGGGCAGGCCCTTTCTTTCCTTGTACGCCCTGAAGTCATCCACCAAGGCTTTAGTTTTTTGCTCGCCCAATGTGTCTTTCAAGTCGCGGTGCGTGAAGATTCTTACCACTCGGGACGTCCTTTTTTCTTGGTCAACTTCTTCGCTAGGCGATCTGCGACTTTTTGCATCTCGCTGTCGGCCAAGAAAAAATTGCCGGTGGTGAACGGCAAAGTTTCCTGTTCCTCGAATTCACAAATCTCCAAGAGTCTGTCCTCTCATTCCTTTTTCTGAGTAAGCGCCCCCTTCTTCGCTGGAATATGGATGCTTTTCACGGCCATTCCTCGTAATCTCCTGCAGTTCCCTGCTTGAACTTGTTTGCTATTTCAGAGGTGATTTTATCCATGTCCAAGCCTTCGCCGGTGAACTTGGCCGGAATGCTTTTCAGCTCGGTAGTCCCCCGCTGGGCGAATTCGACGAACTTGATCATCTCTTCGAACATCTCGGCAGGCACGGCATAGAACTGGATCTGATTGTTGGACGACACAGCAATAGCATCCCCCTGGGCTTCCGCAAGGGCCGCACTGGGATTGGACTTGAACTTGCTAATCGGTGTGGTATAGCCACACATAATCTTCTGTAACATGGCACGCTCCCGCCAACACTGGTCATAAGAAGCTCTGTATTTAGGGACAAGTTTAGCTCTATGCTGAGTGTGATGCGAGTAGTTTATAGATCGTCGAGCGGCCTATCTTCAACTGCCTAGCGATCTCCGTCGCTCCAATCCCCTGGCTGTGCAGGACGCTAACTTTATCCTTGTCCACCGTGGGCTTACGACCAAACTTGATGCCCTTGGCCTTGGCTTCCAAGCGGCCTTCGTTGGTACGCTCCAGTATCCGTTTCGCTTGGCCTGAGCCACTGCTGACGGGATCGTGACCACCATCCTGCCCATCGTTCCCTTGGTACTGATCCCGTCATCCATAAACCGGAGGCCACGCCCATGTCATCGAGTTCCTCTTAGGCGAAGCCAAAAGGGGGAATTTCGCGGGCTTTGTTAAACAAGTGCGACACTTCTCAATAACGAGTTGCCCCCAAGTTGCCCCTAGATTTTTTGGCATAGTCCAAAAAACGCTAACCCCTTGATTTTATTGGTGCGCCCGACAGGATTTGAACCTGTGGCCTCACCCTTAGGAGGGGTGCGCTCTATCCAGCTGAGCTACGGGCGCGGGGAGGGTGGACTGTAGAACATCATGCCTTTTGAGTCAATTCCAAGTTGTAGGCGTATCAGGGCGTTTTGTTGGGGGTGGGTTAGCGATCTTTGTCGCTCTGCAGCTCTTTTTCGCGGCGCTGTAAGTCGGTTAAGAATTTACTGAGGCTGCGTTCGTGCATGCTTTCCATGCCGAGAAACATTATGCCGAGGCTGGTGGCTTTACGGCTTGGAAGGTAGTGAAAATGCATGAGTTGCGCTTGGCAGAAAATCTCTTGGCCGTGCGGCATTAGTAGCCGGCATACGGAATAGGTATCGCCTTGAATAGGTTCTGGATAGATTTGGCCTTCTACTAGGATTCTTGCGCCAGTGGCAGAGATGTCTGTAGCGAGGCCGCTAAAAAAGGGTTTGGTTGCGTGGGTGAGGCTGATGGTAAGAATTACGCTCTCTGGCAGGGTGACACGATATGCGTTGCGTAGCTGTAGTTGTTCAATGGTGGTCGGGAAGTTGCACCAGTGCGCAGTGCCGTTCAGAAGTTCATCGGTTCGTAGGTAGTGGGCGGTAAATTTGTGGCGGATGCCGTCTACGATTGCAGTAAAAAATAACGGCATCCCTGGGGTAAGCAGTTTGGATGCGCTGGCAGGGTGTAATTCTTCGAGTGAAAATGTTTTGGTGCTTGGGTCAATCTGAAAAATTCCGGCGTGTATGGGGTATTGCTCAATTCCCTCTTCTGCCTCGCGGGTGACAAACTGGATGAGTTGGTGTTGCTCTTGGTAGCGTTTCAACCATTCGGCCACCATTTTTCCGTGGTTCAGGCTTTTGATACTGGTGGGGCGCCGCTCACCGCTGGTGAATAGTTCTTCGGTGAACCATTGCTTCAATTTGTCGAACATGTCCTGTGGGTCGCCAAGCCTTGATAAATAGAGAGGGTTGCTTGTGTGACGAAATTTTGCCGTAACGTGGAGGCTGTGAACATCATCTACGTTGTGTTCGCAGCCTCTTTGAGTTTAGCAGACTTGGCGGTGTTGGAAGGTTGGTTTAGGCAACCGTTGGCTTAGGCAACAGCGAGTTGGCGGGTGGTTTGAACGTAACCGCGCCCACCTTTTGCAGTGTAAACGTATTGCGCGTTCGCTTGGCCACGAAATAGGGCCATGATGCGATCGCTTGCTTGCTGCGTGTGGTTCAAAATCCGGCCATTGATTTCGTTGGCGGTACGGCAGCGCTGGAGCAAGGTTTTGCGTTCGTCCCAAAGAAGGGCGAAAGGGGAGCGCCAAGGGCTTGGAAGTTGTTCGCAGAAGGTGTCAAAACCTTCTTGGCCAAGGTCGAGTTCCAGTGTTTGCATCAGCGATTGGCGAGCCACTTCAAGATCGTTGACTTCCGAAAGGTGTTGATGCTTGGTCTTTTGTAGTAGCGATAGGCCGTCAAAATTCCGCTGTTCAAGCGCTTCGCGTTCGTATTTTAGTTGCTCTAATGTCGCGTTGGCGGCGTTGACTTGATGTTGCAGTAAGGATTTGAGTTTCTGTGCATCCTTGGGAGTTACATTAGCCATGACTCGTCTCCACTTGGCGGTTCTTAACGATGATGGCTTTAGCGGAGCAAGTTCTATGCCGTTTGTGGTTTTTGCTTGAAAGTGGGGGCGAAGTGTGGGGTTTGTAGCAGGGGGGGCGTGGCAAGAGCGAGGTGGGGGTGATAAAAGCGAGCTAGCGCGGCGGAGAGAACGAGGTTAAGCACCGTGTTGACGAGGTCTTCGCAACACGGGACTAGAAGGATAAGGCGCTGTCGCTATCCAGCATGCGCTCGGCAATGCGCTGCGGGTTTGGCTGATAAGTGCCCTTGGCGATAGAAGATTTTAGCGCTTCGATCTTTTCGCGGTTGACGGGAGCAGAACTATCTTGCTGGCTTTGTACGCGGCTAAGAATGCGCGCCTCGTTGCTGAGCATTACGGTGTCTTGCCGAGGAGCGGCAGAGGTTTGCCGCGCATTGGTGAGCGCGTCCTGCCCAGCAGCATTGGTTCGTGCTGCTTGCGCCGCTTGAGCGCCTGCTTGATTTGCAGATCCGGGCCTGCCGGTTTTGCTTGCGACGTCTTTGCTATCGACGCCTTTTCCAAAGTTGTTGATTTCCATGGACGAATACCTCGTTCCGGAACAAATACTGTTGCCTTACCCTCTTTATCGGCAAGCTTTACGTTGACTTTAGAGGTTTTTGTGCCTTTTAGATAGAGATTTTTTGTGAGGGGATACTTCTTCGCGAAGCTGCGTGGTTCCGTGGCTCCCGTGTGCTGCCTACGTTGCTCTACATTAGAGTAGTTCAATTTGCAGGAGGATGTGCAGGTGAGTGGAGGGCAGTTCCGAAGGAAGAATCATTACAGGGGAATGTTGATGGTGTTATCACTAATAATGGTGCCTTCGACGGTACGGCCGGATGTGCTGTTCTTTACGCGGACGATCTCGCCGATGGCGCCGCTTGCGAGTGCGACGCCGGCGGTACGAATGGAAAACTGCGTGTTTCCTGCTTCAATGATTACGGCCTGCCCACGCTGGATAACGTCAGGGTTTTTCAGCATGGTGTGTGTCAAGACTTGATTCGCTGCGATGGATCGTTTTGCGAGTAAGCCTTTTGTGTCAGAGATGCGAGTATAAAAGCCGCTGGCGCTTGGGGTAATTTCAGTTTCGCGTAGTTCAACCGCTTGGGTGTCAATAATCTGGCCGCGGCTGATGGGGATTTTTGCGATCACGGCGTTTTGATAGGTGCGAAGCGTTGCAGCCATCATAAAGCTCCAACCTTTTGTTTGGCATTCTACTTTTACCGTGAGGCGCCCACTGCTGCGGCCGTTAAGTGCCTGAACTGTCGGGGTTTGTGGGCAAACGGGAAGCTGTAGGCGGGGGTCAATTGGGTTCCACTCGCCTTTGATTCTCACGCCCTTTGCCTTGCTCTGCGCTTGCTCGACGAACGCCAAAAGTGCGCGGTTCACTTGTTCTCTGAGCGTAAGGGGTTGAGTCGGGGTGGGTGCATCCTCTGCGAAGGTGGGTGTAATAACGGAGATCAAAAAAATGGATGCTAATGCTAGTGCGCTAACCAGCAGGCGAGCGTGTCGTGCTCCGCGCAGGATGAGTGGCGCATGAGGATTTGGGTGATTCAATTTTTTTGTTCGCATTCTGTTCATTTGTTCAATATCGCCTATGCTCAATAGTGGCGCTCTCAAAGTTGTAAGCAAATGCCGTGCCGTAAAAAAGCGGATATTTTTTAAGAGTGCCACGATTGCGGCGATTGATTTTTCGTGTGGGAGCAAGTGTATGGCTGGAGTTCTGGATACCGTCGACCAGCGAACAAAGCTGGTGGGGCAGAATCGGCTGGAGCTATTGTTGTTTCGGTTGGAAGGCAACCAGATTTACGGCATTAACGTGTTCAAGGTGCGCGAGGTTTTGCAGTGCCCGAAACTCACGGAATTGCCAAAGCGCCATCCTGTGGTGCGCGGCATTGCGCATATTCGCGGCGCGACGATCTCCGTAATGGATATGAATTTGGCGATGGGAAACTCGCCCTTGGAGAATATTGAAAGCTGCTTTGTGATCATCTCCGAATACAACATGAATGTGCAGGGTTTTTTGGTTAAGGCAGTTGAACGCATTGTAAATTTAAATTGGGAAAATATTCATCCGCCGCCACGGGGCGCGGGCCGCAATAGCTATTTGACGGCGGTAACGGAACTCGACAATAAAATTGTCGAAATCATTGACGTCGAAAAAATTCTCTCGGAAGTTTCGCCAATGCGAGAGGAGTTTCGAGCCGTGGTGCCAGAAGCGCACGAATCGGCGAATCTTGGCGAGTTAGCGGTATTGGTGGCGGATGATTCCAGTGTTGCGCGCAAACAGATTCGGCGTTGTGTGGAACAGTTGGGTTTGCAGGTGCATACGGTAAATGATGGACGCGCTGCGCTCGATCATTTGCAGGAGCTGGCCGCGGCCGGGGAGGATGTCAGCAAGCGTTACGTGATGCTGATTTCTGATATTGAGATGCCGGAAATGGATGGTTATACGCTTACCGCGTCAATTCGTGAGGATTCGCGCTTGGCAGGGCTGCATGTGCTTTTACATACATCGCTAAGTGGCGTGTTCAATCAGGCGATGGTTAAGCGGGTCGGGGCGGATGATTTTCTGCCGAAATTCAAACCGGAAGTTCTGTCGGAGAAGGTGCAGGAACGTGTGAATCACGCGCTTGGAATTACTCATCAACAGCATTGATTTCTGACGACGTACACTAATGACAGGGATTTACTGACAATTATGTCTTTCGAAGCCAGCAGTAGGTCGCGCTTTAACGATGCGGATTATGCGATTTTTCGGCAGTTTCTTGAAAAATCGTGCGGCATTCTGTTGGGTGAGAATAAAAATTATTTGATTGACAGTCGGTTGCGCAAGATTCTGTCAGATCAGAAAATTTCGTCTTTGGCCGATCTTGTGCGACTGGTGGAGCGGCGTGGGAATGAGCTGCTCCGACAGACTGTGATTGATGCGATGACGACAAACGAGACGCTGTGGTTTCGTGATCGGCATCCTTTTGAGTATTTCTCGTCTACTTTATTGCCGGAGCTGATGCAGTCTTCGGATGTGGTTGGCCGGATCTGGTGTGCGGCTTCTTCTACGGGGCAGGAGCCTTACACAATATCGATGTGCATTGATGAGTATCGCAAAAAGAATCCTTTGGTGAGGCGTGATGTTTCGATTCTTGCTACGGATATTTCAGCGGGGGTATTGGAACAGGCGCGCTCGGGAGTTTACGATTCTCTCGCGATCAATCGGGGATTGTCTCAAGATCGCTTAAGCCGCTACTTTAAGGCGCTGCCCAACAATCAGTGGGAGGTGAAGCCGGAAATTCGCCAACGTGTTGAGTATAGGCAATTGAATCTTAAGGATAGCCTGGCAAGCCTTGGCCGCTTTGATGTGGTGTTTTGCCGCAACGTGTTGATTTATTTCTCGACAGATTTGCAGGCGGAGATTCTGCGAAAAATACACGGAGTTCTGAAGCCCAACGGGCATTTGTTCCTGGGTGGTTCTGAAACCCCAAAAGGGTTGTCGCAATATTTTTCGATGCGGTATTACACGCCGGGCGTGATTTACCAAAAAAAGTAGTTTCTCACTTCTCACTTCTCACTTCTCACTTCTCACTTCTCACTTCTCACTTCTTACTTCTTACTTCTTACTTCTTACTTCTTACTTCTTACTTCTCACTTCTTACAGCCTGACTTGTCGGCAACGGATTTGCCGCTACGGAAAAAAACTTCCTGCTGTAATTGCCGCCCTTTGCCTTGATGGCGCCTTGGTTGGCGTTTTTGCGGCGATGGATCCCGTAGAACCGGAGTTTATCGGTTTGGCACGTTCATTGTATGTAATCGCGTGAATGGACAGAGTTCCGACTGCCAAGGATGGCGATTTTGGAGGGTGAGCGTATGGCAATCAATCTGGATAAGGCTTTAGGCGTGTTTCCGCAGGCGATGGAGCTGCGTGGTCGGCGCGCCGAAATTCTTTCAAATAACCTTGCAAATGGTGATACGCCGGGATTCCGTGCTCGTGATGTTGATTTCAAGGATGTACTTGGCGGAATGTTGGGGGATCCATCTGCCACGCCGTCTCCTGTCACGACGCAAAGTGGCCATGTGCAGGGCCTCTTAGTACCTGATTCAATTGATGGCCTGAAATATCGGCTGGCAGCTCAGCCATCGGTAGATGGAAATACGGTAGATATGCAAAAAGAGCGTACCGAGTTTGTACGCAATACGCAGGAATTTCAGGCAGCGCTTACCTTTCTGAATGGAAAAATCAAATCCTTGAATATGGCACTCAAGGGAGGTGAATAATCATGTCTTTATCGAGTGTGTTTGATATTGCCGGCAGCGGCATGAGTGCGCAAACGGTGCGCCTCAATACGACAAGCTCCAATATTGCCAACGCCGAGAGCGTGGCGAGCAGCGTTGATAAAACCTATCGCGCAAGACATCCTGTTTTTATGGCCCAGTACACGGCTGCGCTTGGAAATCGCCCCACCGATCCACTTACAGGAAAGGCGAACGCAGGCGTAGATGTGGTAGGAATTGTGGAGAGCCAAGCACCTCTACAGCTACGTTATGAGCCTGACCACCCTTATGCGGATGAGAAGGGCTATGTCGCATATCCCAATGTGAACGTGGTAGAGGAGATGACCAATATGATTAGCGCGTCGCGCTCATTTCAAACCAATGCCGACGTTATGAATTCTGCGAAGCAAATGCTTTCGGCGGTGCTTAATCTTGGGCAATAAGATTGGGTAAAGGCCGCTATACCCTGCGTGTAGCTTTGGATTTTTGTATAGGCAGCAAAGGTCGGTCGCGTATTGCCGCCGATCAAAATGAGGATTGATGTGATGGCAACTACAGAAGCACTAAGCGGTAATAGCTATCTGGATAGTTTGCGTTTAGATAACAAGGCGTCGCCACAAAAATCTGCAGCGGCGACCGATAAGGACATGTTTATGCAGCTGATGCTGGCCCAATTGAAGCATCAGAACCCATTGGATCCGCAAGATGGTACGGAATTTGTGGCCCAGCTTGCCCAGTTTAGCTCTCTTGAGGGAATCACGAATCTGAATGATTCTGTGAAGGACATTACCTCAATGTATAGATCCAGTCAGACGTTACAAGCGACGGCATTGGTGGGCCGTGAGGTATTGGTGGATGGTGATTCAGTCGCCTTTGATGGTAAGAATGCGGCGCTAGGTGTAATTAATGCGGGCCAAGCTGCCTCAAATGCCGTGATGACGATTAAGGATTCGAAGGGCGCAGTGGTGAATTCGATGACGATCGGCGATATCACATCAAGCGAAACCGCATTTGGTTGGGATGGCACGGATATGGCAGGTAATACGGTTGCACCAGGAAAATATAAGGTGCTGATCGAGGGATTGGTTGATAACAAACGCACGGCGTTACTCACAGCGACGACCGCACGGGTAAATAGCGTCAGTATTGTGGATAAAAGTGGTGGAATGAAACTCAATCTCACGAACGGATTGGCGATTGATAATAGTGAAATTAAGCAGATTCTTTAAGCTCGACTCGAAGTACTCCAGAGGAAACTAGATATGTCATTTAATATCGCAATTAGTGGTTTGAAAGCAGCGCAATCAGACCTTGAGGTGACGTCGAATAATATCGCAAACGTGGCCACAACGGGCTTCAAGAAATCGCGCGCCGAATTTGGTGATATTTATGCGACAGGAGCCTTTGGGTCTACAAAGACCGCAATTGGTAGTGGTGTTTTGTTGCAGGCGGTATCTCAACAATTTAATCAGGGGAATATGAATTTTACGCAGAATACTCTCGATTTTGGCGTTAGCGGCGAGGGGTTTTTTGTAATGTCTCCGAATATTGGTAGCTCCGAGAGAATTTATACACGCGCCGGTGCGTTTGGCGTAAATGCCGATGGAAACGTGGTGAATTCATCCGATCAGTTACTCCAAGTATTTCCGGTGAATGAAGATGGCACGGTGACCTCTACGGCTCTGAGCAGTACGATTCCTCTGAAATTGCCCGACGCAGCAGGTACGCCGAAGGCAACAGAGCTCGTTACGATGGGCGTTAATTTGCCGGCGGATGCGGCAGCACTTGACCCCGCACTATTTGATCCGAGAGATGCAAAAACCTACACCGCATCCACCTCGGTAAACGTGTATGATTCTTTAGGGAAAGCGCACGTAGCAGCGCTCTATTATGTTCGCGACTCAACGTCGGTAGTGCCCAACACTTGGCAGATGTTTACGATGATTGACGGAGAGCGCGTTGCTCTAGACGATGGTGGTACGCCAGCAGCGCCCTTGAATAGTGCTCGATTTTCGTTTGGAAATGACGGTACTTTGAATATTGGGTCGATGGTTCCCGCAACCTTTCAAACGCTTGGGTTAGGTGTTGATGCGGGAGGGAACGCTGCAGTTCCTCCAGCGCCGGGGCCGTTGACTGGGTGGCTGAATGGCCCAGATCCATTGCAAGTAATCGAGTTTGATATTACAGCAGGAACGAAACAATTTGCATCGCCCTTTACGTTGAATACTCTTACGCAAGACGGTTTTTCGATTGGCCGTTTGACGGGGATCGAGGTGGATGATAGCGGGCTTGTACGCGCAGCCTATAGTAATGGGCAGACAGTTTCCGTTGGTAAGGTTGCGCTGGCACGGTTTCCTAACCCGCAAGGTTTGTCGCAGATCGGCAATACGTCGTGGAAAGAGACTTCTGCATCAGGAGAGGCGCTTGCAGGGGAGGCGGGCACTTCCAGCTATGGGTTGATTCGTGCTGGTGCACTGGAGGTGTCAAACGTCGATCTAACGACGGAGCTGGTGGGCCTGATTACTGCGCAGCGTAATTTTCAGGCGAATGCAAAGTCAATCGAGACCACCAACACCGTGACAAATGCGATTATCAATTTACGATAATTACGATCAATCGTTGTAACGATTTATCTTGGCACATAGGAGCGTTTACAAAAGGCAGCTATGCAATCTTGCTATTTATCCCCGTCCGGGAGGACGGGGTTGGGGAATTCAGGGATAATAGTCAGCGACGGGCACCCCTGCCCTGTGAGCGCCCTCAGCCTTGCATGTCGTCAACAGGGCTCATCAGGGCTTGCCCTCCGGAAGGTCTGGAATTCCAGCTGCGTTTGCGAGGTGCTTTGCAATCACCCGTTCAGCGCATCCTGATTCGTAAAAACCAGCGAGCTGCTGCCGCAACAGGATTTCCAGCATGTTATTCTGCTCCAATACGCCAATTACATGCGGCGCAAAAAGCATGGCATCAGCCAACATCAGTTCACGGGTGATACCAAGCTCCTCAAGCAAATCTGTCAGCGAAACCGCGCCATATTTCGCGAAGAATGCGTCAATTCCGGTGTCAATGAAAGCGCCATAGATTTCCGTTTTCCGAAGGCTGTGCCAGTAGTCATACAGAATGACAAAAAATTCCTCTACATCTAGCGCGCTGACCGATTTCAGAAAGGAGTCCGTGGTCCGGTTTCGAAGTTGCTGCCATACATCAAGTATTGTCTCTCGAAGCACTTCACTCTCTGCAAGTTTCGTTAGCAGCGGTGCAGATTCGCGCAGTAGGGTGCTTACACTCTGGCCAATGAAATCTCGGATAGTCTCCTCTAGCAGTACTGACAACGACGGCACGGGTTTTCCGGCCCGTTGCAGACTGAAAGACATCAACCGGCGAAGCCCCGGTATACTGGCGATGTCCGTACCGCCGGCAACGTGCTGTTTCAATGCCTGCATCAACCCGTCGGCCAGCAATGCGGCGTAACTGGGGTTGTTGAGTAATTCATCCAGAAATGCAGATCGCACTTCGCGCAGTTCCAGTGCCTTTTCGGTAATCTGCTGAAAATGTCGATCCGGCATTAGGTTGGCAAGTGTGGTGCGTTTATGCACCGGATGGGTATGTAGGGCCCGTCCCACCGCTGCTGCGATTTCCGGAACCGCCATGCTCAGTTCCACTTCGCACGCATAACGGCGTGCGACCTGTTTGATCATGTCGGATGAAACGACATCATTGAGCCGCAGTGTTGCGGCCAGTTCAAGCGTCTGGTCAAGTCGGGATTCCATTACCGTTTGCAACCGAGAGGAGGTAAGTTCTCGGATAACGTAATCGACCTGCGCTGCCAGCAAGGTGTTGGCTAGGCTTTCCTGCATGATATTGTCCTTGTCTCACTACTGTTTTTACTATTGACCCGTTTCCGTGTGCGCGGCGCAGATTGTCGCAATTGACCCGATAACGGAATCTGGCCGCTTCTGCCAGTATCCATGGGTATAGAAAACATAGAGTCCCTTGTTGCTGAAATTTTATCATAGGAAGCTGGGGCGTGAGTTGCCCAATTACCCTGTCCACTGCAAACGAAGGACGCTAGCTTGGTTCGTACGAAAATTCTGACAGCTCAAAAAACGTACAATTCTCTTGGGGAATACCGGAGAATGCCGGTCATGGCAATCATCAAAAATACCAAAATCTGGCCTAGGGCTTGCCGGTCACTCGTGCGCCATGTTCAATATGCCGTCAGGCATTTTGCCGGAGCGCTTCTCATGCCTGACGGTATACAACCACCCGTGCGATTTTCAATAAAGGACAGATATTCATGACATGGATTTTCATGCTGCTGGGGTTGGTCGCAGGCGTGATGATGGGGGGCGTCAGCGAATCCATTCTGGGTATGCTGGTCGGTATTGCGATCGGCCAGACATTCGCGATACGGAATCTGCAGATTCAAAACACCGCGCTGAGTGATGCGCTCAAGACGTTCGAAATTCGCTTCGAAAATGGCACCGGTGCCGTCGTTGAGCGCTTGCGTGCGCTTGAAGGCAATGCGTCTACTGTCACTGAAACGGTTGATACCGTGCAGGAGGCCGTTGATACCGCGCAGGAAGCAGTTGATACCGTGCAGGAAGCTGCGGATACCGCGCAGGAAGCGGTCGCATACGAAAATGCCATCCCGTCCGTGGCGGAGTTGGCGGTCGATCTGAACACGGCCAAACCGGCGCAGCCAGCGGCGGAAACGCCAGCCATTCCACCCCGCGCCCGCGCGCCCGAGCCTGTACGCCCGCCTTCTGCCATCGCCAAAGCGTTTGCGGCTGCCAAGTCTTGGCTGCTGGGCGGCAATGTGGTGCTGCGTGTCGGCGTACTTTTGCTCTTCCTCGGCTTGGCATTTCTGCTGCGATATGCCACCAAGGATCTCGTTGTTCCCGTCGAATTTCGTTATGTCGGTGTTGCCTTGGGCAGCCTAGCAATGATTGCTCTGGGCTGGATGCTGCGCCGGCGTAACGAAAATTACGCGCTGATCATGCAAGGGGCAGGGATCGGCGTCATGTATCTCACGGTTTTTGCGGCGTTTCGATTGCACCCGTTACTGCCGTCGAGCCTAGCGCTGGTTCTGTTGGTTGTGCTGACCGCCGCGTTGATTGCTCTGGCCTTGTTGCAGAACGCCGTCGGCCTGGCCAGCGCGGCAGTGGCGGGGGCCTTTGCGGCGCCCATCCTGACATCCACCGGCAGTGGAAATCACATCGCGTTATTTTCCTACTTCGCCTTGCTCAATAGCGCGCTGATGGTGATTGCTTGGCACAAAACCTGGCGCGTGCTCAACATCATCGGGTTTGTCGGCACATTTGGAATTGGTTTTGCGTGGGGCTTGCGCTCCTATACACCTGCCGCATTTGCTTCAACCGAGCCATTCCTGATTCTGTTCTTCCTGATGTATGTCGGCATCGGCCTGCTGTTTACCCGTCGCAAGCTGATGGCCATGGATACCACTCCTGCACCTGATGGCCTTCGTGCGCTGTTGCACTGGTCAAGAAAGCAGACCGACTATGTCGATGCCAGCTTGATGTTCGGCCCACCACTGGTGGGATTTGGATTGCAATATGCCGTTGTCTCCCATTTTGAGTTTGGTGCGGCCTTCAGCGCATTGGCTCTGGGATTGTTCTACCTTGGCCTTGCCCTGAAACTCAGGCAGCGCCTGCAAGCACGCGCGCAACTACTCATTGATATCTGTCTGGCACTCGGGGTGATTTTTGGCACGCTGGCCATACCGTTAGCCCTAGACGCCAACTGGACGGCGGCAGTCTGGGCCGTAGAAGGCGCTGGACTTTACTGGCTTGGCCAACGCCAGCAACGTCCCGTTGCGCGATTGTTTGCATTGCTTTTGCAGCTGGGCGCTGCGTGGAATTTTGTTGGCTCTATCGAGTCGGGCAAAATGTCGATGCTCGATGCCGATCCTCTGGGCAGCTTGTTGCTGGGAACTGCACTACTTTTCACGCACGCCTTGTTGAAGTCCCGCGCATCGTTGTTGTGGGCCGCGGATTCTGCCGCTGCACATTCATCGCTTGATCCTGCTGCACGCGGTTCCTTGCTGCACGTTGCGCCGTGGGAGCGTCGTTTTCTTCCTGTGCTTGCCGGCCTTGGGCTCACTTTTCTGTATCTGCTCGCGCCGATTTTCTGGCTGGCCCAAGGTACGACCATGGCATGGGGTCTGGCCGGGTTGGTGACCTTGCACTTTGGCTTGCGATTGCAGTCAAAAACCTTCCTGTTTTGTGCATTTGCGGTGCAATTGCTGGGAAGCGTTGTATTTCTCACCCATATGCAAACGGATGGCGACTCCACCGGCGCGGCTATTACAGGCTGGGGCGGCTTGATGGGAGCAACTTCTACACAGGCGCAATGGCTGGGGCTCACACCGCTTTTGCATGGTGAATTCTGGGCGCCTGCGGTGTTGGCATTGGCGGCATTTCTGGGCGCATGGCGTTTGCATCTTGCCTATGCGCGCGCAACGCCCGATACGGATATCGTACAAAATCCTGAAGCCCGCTCTATGGACTCCGCTGCAGCCCCACGGCACTGGCTCGCACCACGTCGATTGCGCACATTATCCATGTGGTTGCTGGGTGGGTCTGCTTTGTGGTGGGCATTTACCGTTCTGGCTGAAGTTGCACGCTTTGTGCAGCCTGAAGCTCGCACGCATGTCACGCTGCTTGTGGCCGCTGTGTCGCTCGCTGCATGGGTGTGGGTGGCGCGCCGTGCGCAATGGGGTGTGTTGGCACATGCCAGCCTGAGCATTTTGCCGATCGGTGCAATCACGCTGCTGGCAGAGGCAGATTCCAGTTACCATCCTGCGGCGCAGTGGGGATGGCTGGCGTGGACACTCGCATTTGCGTTGCTCTTCTGGCTGCTGAAAACGCTGGCACCGCGATTGCGCCTATCCTGGCAACGTGTCGCGCATGTGACGGGTGCTTGGATGGTGCTGGCGGTGCTGTCACTTGAACTTCATTTCTGTTTTGCCCAACTTGCCGAACCCGGCAGCGCTTGGCGCTGGCTGGGGTGGGTGCTGATACCCTGCGCGTATTTGATGTGGATGACATCGGCTCGCCCTTGGGGGTGGCCAGTCACCGCGTTTGAACGCGAGTACCGAGTGATTGCAGCGATTCCCGTCGTGATCCTGTTACTGCTCTGGTTCTGGATTGCCAATATGGAAAGCAGCGGCGATGCTGCACCGCTTCCATTCATACCGCTGTTGAATCCTCTGGAACTGGCGATGTTGCTTACATTGTTCTGCGTTTATGAATGGATGCGCAAGGAAGTGCCTTCGCTGCTGCCTCGCTTGCCGCAACCTGCAACGATCCTAGCTGTGGCGGGCGCGTCGCTGTTTATGCTGGTGACAGCCAGTGTTTTTCGCACGTCACATCATTGGGCCGACATTCCTTATCAACTCGACGCGCAACTGGCGTCCATGCTGGTACAGGCCAGCCTGTCCATCCTCTGGACCTCCATTGCGCTGACCCTGATGATTGCAGGGCATCGCATTGGCCAACGTCAGCTGTGGCTGGTGGGCGGCGCCCTGATCGCTGTCGTGGTGGCGAAACTGTTTTTTGTCGAGCTGGGCAATCGGGGTGGCCTCGAACGCATCGTGTCGTTCATGGGTGTTGGCGTATTGCTGTTGATTGTCGGCTATTTCGCGCCGCTACCTCCCCGCCAGAAATTGCCGCCCGAAGACAACGCCACGCGTGAAGGAGCATGATGCGAATGAGGCATTTACACATTCCCAGGTCTGCGCCGCACACTTGGATCGTTGCTGCCTGCATGGTTCTGGTCAGCATCGTTGTCGGTAGCATCGTTGTCGGTAGCACGTCGGCCTTCGCCGCTGGCGATGCGGATAATAATACTGGCGGCAAAGCCAACCAAGGCGCACAACGGGAAATTCCGATCACCATCAGTGGAAAGGGCCCCTGGTATCGCCTGACGTTGCCCATGCCCGTACGCTTTGCCGCCGCTCACGCAGACTTGCGTGATGTGCGCGTTGTTAACGCAGAGGGCGAGTCGCTGCCGTACAGCTTGATCGAAAGCGAAAGCACTGCCGCATACGCTGAAACGCAGATTTCAGCACGCCTGTTCCCTCTGTATTTGCCAGAAAAATCCGCCAACGTGTCCGATCTTCGCATCCATGTGAATGCGCAAGGTCGCATTGTGGAAGTCAACACGCCTAGTGGATCGACAACGGATACGCTCAAGCTGCGTGGCTGGCTGCTGGATCTGGGCGCGCACCAAGAGCGATTGCAAGGGCTGAAGCTGCAGGCCGAACAAGTGCCGGCAGGGTTTCAGTATTTTTCGATCGAGGCCAGCGCCGATCTGCGACATTGGCAAGCTTGGCCCGAAGGCCAGTGGGTCAATCTGAATTTTGATGGCAGCCAGTTGCAACAGGATGCCGTTTCGCTCGCCGGTGGTTCGGCGCGTTATTTGCGGCTGATCTGGCGCGATCCTGTCGATGCCCCGATGTTAACGGGAGCGGTACTGGCAAGCAGTACAACTCGGTATCACGATGCTGCCATGACATGGTCGGCACCATTGCCAGCGCCTGCACTGCAAGAAGACAACAGTTATGTGTGGGTCTTGCCTTTGGCATTACCGCTCGAACGATTGCGCATCGCTCCGCTGCCCGAAAATACAATTGCACCCGTCACCATCAGTGGTCGCGTTTATCCGCGCACCTATTCTGGATCAACACAATATCGACACCACTTCGCACTCTGGCGCGAATCCGTGTTGCACGGCCAGCGCTCCCGCACTGACACCGAGCGCCAACCCGCATGGCAAATTCTGGCGCGGGGTGTTCTATCGCGCGTGAATGTCGATCAGCAGGAAACCCTGCAAAACGAAATTGCGCTGCCTGCGTTTCCTGTGCAGCAACTTTGCTTGCAGTGGGATGAACGCGGCAGCGGCCTGAGTGGCGCAATACCCGAGCTGCGTGTCGCGATGCGCGAACGCGGGCTTGTGTTTCTCGCCCGCGGGAGCGCTCCTTACAGGCTTGTTATGGGCGATATAGATGCAGCCCCTGCGAATCTGCCGCTGGAAACGCTGATCCCCGGATATCAGGGAGCGGCGACACTGAACAAACTCGACCAAGCAAATGTTGCTGTGAACGAGGTGAACGAGATGCGAGCGGTCGCTTCCGTAACCACACCTGCAGCCGCTGAATCCAGCCTGCGCAAATATGTGTTGTGGGGTATCCTGCTCGCCGGCATGGCGCTGCTGGGAACAATGGTGTGGCAATTGGCGCGAAAGTCTGGAGATCAACGATAGTGCGCACCCGCAGCAAAGGGCTTGCTTACATTCTGTTGACAAGCGCCGAAGTTGACAAACGCCGAACAGAGTTGACAAACGCCGAACAGATCAGTCCAATCATGTCTGTTCAAACCCTGTCATTGCCCAAACACCCTGCCGAAATGATCATTCCATGAAAGAAACTGTAGCCGTTCTTGACTTTGAAACCACCGGATTGTCGCCTGACATGGGGGATCGTGCCACAGAGATTGCCATCGTTCTGGTTCGTGACGGGGTGTTCGTAGACCGGTTCCAGAGTCTCATGAATTCCGGTCGGTGTATTCCCCCAGACGTGGTGCAGCTTACTGGTATTACCAACGCAATGATTGCCAAGGCACCCCCAGCCGAAAAGGTGATGATGGAGGCAGCCAGATTTGTGGGCAAGGTACCGTTGGTGGCACATAATGCGTCGTTCGACAGCAAGTTCTGGTGTGCGGAGCTGGGAAGGCTGGCGATACCAGCTATGCTGTAAATTAGTACATAAAGTTGAACAGTTCGACATAAGCTTGAACAAATAAGCACATAAGTTTGAACAAAAGCCCCGCCAAATTCGATTTGCTGGGGCTTTTTTATGGGCTCATGCAATATATAAGATCAAAATCTGTTGTCTTGTGATGATGTTCTGACGATCTGTCTGATAAGAAGTGAACTCAGATTTCATGACCACACAATAAATTATTTTTCAAGAGAATACTTTTGGATACTTTGACATACTGCGGGTCATAGCATTTAGCTAGGGTGTTCTTATGCCTCGCCCTGAATTTGATTAACTCTATGTCAAACCTTGGTAATCCATGACCCTGATCTCGCTAGAGCGAATACTCGAACTATTGTGTGATGGCTTGTACTCCGGCTGTGTTGCGCTAGTTGTCGAAGCTGAAAAGCGTCATCGGGTTCTTGCATTACTACAGGAGCTTGGAACCGAACTGTATGACCACGTGCGGTTTATGGCCTTGGATTCGGAGACGGCAATTGATCTGGCTTTGGAATCCATTGATGGCGACCTCTTGCTTATTGATGGCTTGAGCAAGATTAGCCCTCATAGCCAAGAGGCTTATGCACTGCGGACATTTCTTGATGTCAGAAGAAATACAGCGGGCAAAACGATCATAATCTTAGACCCTAAAGGTTATAGATCCCATTTTTCTGACAGCGATGCACCATTCTATTTGTTTTGCGATTTTGTCTTCGAATCAGATCTTTCTTGAACGGGTGGCTATTTATCGATAGCGGTGCAGGCCTATTTCAGCAATGAAAGGTTCATCGTGTATGCTGGATTCGCGTTGAATTCGGGGTTCGACATGCTCGCGTTGAGATGGCGGCTGTCGCCATTGCAGTCGTGGCAGGTTTTTCTGTGGCAAAACGACTACACCGGATAAGGGCGTTGATTTCGGTATTCGAACGCCATCTTCAAAATAGGCATAGTTTGCCCGGAGCTGCTCCTTCAGGGGAGTAACCTTTGCAAATTCATTGTCAGAGCATAGCGCCAGGGCTTCGAGGGCAGATTCTTTTTCGTCGTCGGTAAGATTTTTAGCCAGTTTTAGGGCGTCTGACCGTGTGACTTTGGTTATCCGCTTGTGTGAGCTTGACCAGGTCCAGCTAAATACGTCCATGTCTTTTGGTAAAACACGAATCATGCAGCGGCATGCTTGGAGATCGATCTGGTTGTAAATAATCTGTTCACGTGTCGCGAGATCAAACAAAGATCTTTGTGTCCCTTGCTTCAGTTCATTGCGGAGCAATGTTGATATAAACCGTCCTGGTGTGGAGCTATTCGACACACCATAAATGCGTTGGGCTTTTGTGGTTAAGTGAACGAAGGTGTTCTTTGCATTGTTGAAAACTTCGAATTTTCTGGCAAGTTGATCTGAAGTGCACAGGATGCCAGCCGTAAGGATTTTATCATCTCTGTTTGCCCTGAAAATTTGGGTCATGCTGTCGATTGCTGCCAGCCGGGCAACACTTGACCTATGTTCTTCTTCAGATGTGCCTATTGTGGGCACATAAACTGGATAGGAATCCATCTCTTCTAATGCAAGCTCTCGGATATCTTGTGCTACTAGAATGATGTCGGAGAGGGAAGAAAAAAGCCTTTCCACAAGTTCGGCTTGAAGTGATCGATCCACGAATGACTCTAGAGTTTATGAAAGTATTTTAAATAGGTATATGCAGGGGCCAGGTAGCGGCCAATCAGGTGGTATATCGGAGCGCCAAGCACCGCAAACAGCGTCAATATGAATCCGAGCTTTGTTGCCACTGGTACCGATAATAGCGCGACATCCAGTCCAATTCTAATAGTGGCAACGGTGGCTGTTAGTAACACTACGCAACCAAACAAAAAAAGACCGGTTTCAAGCACCGAATGCCGGATAGCTTGACCATCCTTTTGTATGTACCGACCAACAAACAATCGGTGCACCAAGCTGTCATTGGGAAGCTTCTGGAAGAGTAAATTCTGTTTTTCTCGCTGGGCGGCAGAAAGTATGGTTCCGTACAGTAGTGTTTCTTCATGCCTTTGAAATTCATTGAAGCTGGTTCGTGCTGCAAAATCATTGTAGCCGTCTTGCGAGGTGATCTGGTTAATCGCTTTGAAAGAAGCATGAAGCTTGATCAGGGACCGGAGCCGACCAAAGAGCATCAATGATAAAAGGTGCCGGAACACGGTCATTTCTGTGCAGCTTGTTTGCTGGGAGATTGAATTTCGGTTAATAAATCCAAAAACCGATTGAGTCTATGCTCCAAATCCAGGAGTCGCCCCTCCTTGTCTCTACAGTCGTGGTCTGTCTGGATAAAGGCTTCTCGAAGGTGTTGGATATCACATTGATCATTTGCCAGCGTGGCGTTTGGCAGTAAGACATGCGGACGAAATCCCAGCTCAAATAGCTTATCCAGATAGTCTGCATTGGGAACCCTCTTTCCACGCTCATACAAATATTGGCTGCCGGCGGTTATGCCGCACGCTTTGACGACATCATTAATTTGGAGATTCAGGCGCTTGCGTTCGGAGATAAGGGCCTGACCAAATCGCTGCCTATCTAATCCCATCCTTAGTTCCTTGTTGTTATAATCGATTCAAAAGTGTTGAAATGTGTTTGTAAGGGTATAATATCTGCATTTTAGTATCTGTAAAGAGTTAGGTCTCAGTCATGAAATCACCCGAAGAGGTCAAGCAGGAGTTTGCCGAGCGCGGCCTCAGCATCAGTGGCTGGGCCAAAGAGAGAGGCTATTCGCAGGCATTGGTGTATCAGGTGCTGAACGGGAACCGGAAAGCGTTGCGTGGCGAGAGCCACAAAATTGCCGTAGAGCTTGGCTTAAAGGAAGGAAAAACAGGCTGCTACGAGGATCTGAGCTTCTATAAAGCTGAGGTGATTCAATGACTTAGAAACAAAAAACCCGACAACAATGGCTTGCTATCGGGCTTTAGGTGTAGGTGATACCTACGGTGTGGTGCCTAGAAGTATCTCCCCTCCCTGCTGTCCCGTCAAGAGCAAGCCCCGAATACTGCCGCGAATCGACATCCGTCGAGGTTGGCTCGTGTCTGCGATCCAGCTTTGAGCCGAGAGTGGATTGAGCGGTTGTGTCCAAAATTCACGGATTCGGCATTATTGCTCAATGCCGGGAGGTACTCTTATGCGCCGAAAACCCGCTCGGAAGATCAAGGCTTCCGCTGTTAAAAACATCTTCAAGTTTCCGTCTACCAAGTCATTTGTTGAGCCCTGCCATCGGAGATATCAAATGGTGTTGGTGGAGTCGATGTTGGAGAAAGACTATTGCTTTCACTTGGAAGCGAATCCAAACGTCGTGGTGTACTTCCCTCAGCCCAAGACCTTCATGGTCAATAGCACGTTGTTGAAGAATCGGGAGTACACGCCAGACTTTGAAGTCCATTTTCGCGGCGGTCGAAAGGCTTATGTGGAGGTCAAGAAGGACTTCAGCTCTCTGGATACGGTCTATCTGCATAAGCTGGAAATAGCGGCGATTGAAATGCGGCAAGCCGGATATGACTTTTTATGTGTCGATGAACCTCAGATACGCATAAATCCTCTTCTGCAAAACCTCCGCAAGTTGCAACGCTATCGTGACAGATTAACGAGTAACTCAGGCACCCTTACGTTGCTTCAAAATGCCGTTCCTCATCCAAGAACGTTGAAAGACCTGATTGCAAATCCACTGGGCATACGTTTGGAGACCATTTACAAGCTCATTGCCAACGGGCAGATAACGGCAAATCTCTCGGTAGCTAAGCTCTCGTTGGATGCAGAGGTGCGCTATGCATAATCTTTCGAGATGGATGCCCGGCATTGCATTCTGTGCAAATTTCGATGGTCGGGATGCTATATGGATGATAAGGCGGATCAACGGTTCAAATGTCACCTTGGCCGATATCGATAATAAATCTGTGTTGGTGAAACCGGAGGCGGAGCTTGAAGAATGCCTGGAGAACAAGGCGCTTCAGTTCATGGCAGATGGTCGCTATAACGGTGAAATCGTATTTCAGGATTTGCCGGAGGAGTATCAAAAGGAAACCGCTCGCAGATATGCATACGTTCGAGAATTTCTTGATTCGGATAATCAAAAAAGATCGAAGAAGAAGCTTGAGAAAATAATCGAAAAGGTAGCTGAAAAGATAGACGATGATACGCCACCGGCCTGGAATACGTTAAATAACTGGCTGAATAAGTATTTCAATGCCGGTTGCCGAATTAAAGGGTTGTACCCAAATGATCCTAAAAAGGGTCGCCGAGATATAAGGGTTGATCCAAGAGTTCGTGAAATAATTGATCAATCGGTGAAGTTGTATTTCAAAAATGGCCAGATGCTAGTGAGCAGCATTCATCAGATGGTGGAAGCGAAAGTACTAAAACACAATCTGAGCAATCCAGATGATCTGTTGGCTATCCCAGCCTACAGCACTGTGGACTACCATATTAAGAAGCGAAGTTACCAGGAGCATGTTAAGGGAAGAATTGGTAAAAATGCTGCGCGCTATGAATGTGCGAATGTCGGCGAAGCACCTCAAACAAGTCGTATTCTTGAGCGCGTTGAGGCCGACCACACCCCTCTGGATATCAATGTTCTGCATGATGAAACCAGAACACTGCTGGGTCGCCCGACCTTAACGCTCTTGATAGATCACTATTCTCGTATGGTCATGGGCTTTCAGATTTCTTTTGAAGAGCCTTCATATGCGTCCGCTGCCATGGCTATCGGGAGTGCCATATTACCCAAAAAGGATCTGCTTGAATTTTACGGCGTCGAAGGCGATTGGCCTGCTCATGGTGTCATGGAAATGCTGGTCGCCGACAATGGCACAGAGTTCTGGGGTGACAATCTCGATATGGCGATCAGTGAGGTAGGCTCAGTGCTTCAATATGCGCCAGTCAGGAGCCCAAATTATAAAGGTGTTGTAGAGCGTTTCTTCCTTACACTGAGAACAGGATTAATTGATTCTCTGCCAGGCAAGACAAATGGTGTCGGTAACGGGTCAGACGAATACATTGCTCAGAACGAGGCTAAGCTCACATTGTCGGAGTTCAAAAAGATATTCCTGACCTGGCTTGTGAATATCTATCACCTTGAACCACACGGCAAAGCCGAAAAATCTCCTCTTGATCTTTGGAATGAATCTGCTCGCGAGTTCCCGGTGGTTGAGGATGATGCTAAACGCATTGAGACAGCCTTGATGTGTTCCGATACGAGAACGCTACAGCGATCAGGTATTCAGTATGAAAACCTTGAATACAATTCAGACCCTCTGCGAGACATCTACCGGCGAGAAGGGGTTGTCGAACTGTTGATCAAATATAGCCCGTTCGATATTGGTCACATTTATGTGTGGGATGAGCTCAACCGGGTCTATATCCGGGTGCCATGCGTTAACTACAAGTATGCAAAAGGCTTGTCGATGTATGCTCACAAGGCCATCCGCAAACGCATTAATACTGCGCGTAAAAGCTACAAAGATAATGTGATTCTCCAAAGAGCCAAGGTTGAGCTGTTTGGCGATCTGGAAAGTTTGCACGATCGTAATGTACGGAAAAAATCACAGGCGACCGCGAAAAAAGCCGCTCGCATCCACTCGCTGGGCGTAGAGGGTTTTTCTGCCATCACCAATATAAATGATCCCGCCCCAGTGGTTATTCAGAATATACAGGCTGAAGAACTAACGGATGACTGGGAGGTTTGGTGATGGCAGGTCACAATGCGTTGCCTTTTGTGGTCACTGGCGATGTTAAGCGTATCTTCAAACTCTTGGATGACCTTCGGGTTAACTATGTCGAAGAAGGCGATACCAATTGTCTTATTACAGGAGAATCCGGTTCTGGTAAATCCGAGCTGGTAAAACGGTATGCTGCGAAGTATCCGCGCCGAGAACTGGAGGAATATACCCATATCCCCGTGTTGTATGTTCAGTTGAGTTCGCCCCAAACACCGAAGGCTTTCACGCAGCAAATACTTGCTGCAATAGGTGATCCTCAGGGTGGCAAAGCTATAAAAACTAAGGAGGCAGGCTTTGCTGAAGTAAAAAGATACTGTCGTGAGTGCGGTGTAGAGCTGATCATTCTGGATGAAATGCAAACAGTGATTCAGAACCGATCGCCAGGGGTAATGGCCTCCATAACGGATTGGTTCAAGGATCTTATGAATCACTCGAAGGTCCCGGTGGCGATGGTTGGCATGCCCTGGTGCCTTGGCGTCGTAAAAGAAAATGATCAACTCGATACGCGTGTTGGCTATCGTTACTATCTGGAGACCTTTAGTGTTTCCAGTCGGTTCTCCCATTTTGAAAAATTTCTTGAGCTTTTTTCAGCGGGCTATGATTTTGCGAATGACTTTTCACTTCTTGAGCGTGAAACAGCCTATCGGCTGTTTGCGTATAGCTCTGGAATTATCAGGGCTATCAGGGGGCAAATCATCCGAGCGGCCAGTTTGGCTGAGGCGGCGGGAAAACCAATTGATCTGGTCTGCTTTCAGGAGGCGATTCGTTCAAGGGGGATAAAGGATCACAACAACGTCTTTATCATGCCGGTGACGGATTTGCGGCTGAGGGAAATTGTGAGTTCATCCAAGTGGACGCAGCAAAAATCTCACAACAAGGAAAGCTTTCAGAGTGCCGAATTCAAAACCTACCGACTGACCAAAAAGCTTGAACTAATCGAAGCCGATGACGACTGAGCAAAAGTTACTGATCAGGCCAGTTAAGCACCCGCTGGAGCGGATCGATGACCACCTTGTCAGGCTTGCCACTGCAAATGGCTTCTCATCTATAGCTACACTGTGTACCTATTTGCGTGCGTGGTGCAAAGCGGCGGGGTACAGTAGTCGAGGAATAGACAGCGCCGATACCAAGGCCAGGTTGTTAAGCCACTATCTTGAGCGAGAGGTAGAGGCAAAATCCTTCGACCGGCCAGCGTTCGCCAAAGTCAATCCCATTTTGAAAACCTGTAGCGCCTGCCTCAGTGAGCAAAAGGCTATCCCGTTTTACTGGTATCTGGATGATTACCAGCTTTGCCACATCCACTACCAGCCGTTGAGCAAGCCAGATTCCAACGAAACATTCGACCATGTGGATGTTGATCTGGCCCAGCACCCCATAGTCGATCTTCTGGATTCCAGTGACCCCTGGTTGGCATATACCAGCATGCAAAAATGCATCGACGAACTCCGGTGGCTATGTTGGCGTTTGAAGCAGTTCTACGAGATTCATTTGGGAATCCGCCTGCATACGATGAACGCGCTGAGTTGGATAAACAGCATCCCTCCTGCTGAACATTCCTCTGATAGCAGATTCGACCGGATAACCAGCCTGATCGCAGATCAATCAGGTCTCCAGAAAAGCGATGTGCGCTTGCTGTCAGCCCTTTTGCTCTGGCAGCGCATGGTGCCAAACAACCTATTCCGGGCTGCGGGTGCCGGGGCGGAAGGTGCCACCGAAGCAAGCCTGGAATGGGCATCCCGGCAGCTGATCGCCAGCGAGCCCATGCTCATGTTCATCTGTGATGCACACCAGGCCCCGCGAAACACCCCAAAACTCCGTCTGCGTGACTATATCCCTTCGCTGGCAGGTCTGGATGAGGCCACCGACAAAGCCCTGCGGCAGGCGGTTTACTCCTGCGGGTTAACCACTGAGTTGTTGGTAATGCTCCCCTCAGGGGACAAAAGCATCCAACCCAAAGCAGCCCAAAAGCCACTGGAGGCTTGCCAGCAGCAGCCAGCCTAGCCAGAGGACAATTTTTTGTATCCCAAGCCAGAAATGCTGTGATAGGATGATACCTAATAAAAACTATTAGGTATCATGTTCAGTCCATGGTCATGCAGCATGAATAGCACGCTTCGGGATTTAACTCAGGCCCAACGCGATCGCATCGCCCACATCGACTTCACCCTGCTATTCAAGGGGGAAGCCAACCGTGCCGACCTGGTGGATCGCTTCAGTATCACGCCCGCCCAAGCCACCAAGGATTTCACCCAATACCGGGAACTCGCACCCGCCAATATCCGCTATGACGAGAAGCTGAGAACCCACCTGCGTGGTGACCTGTTCAAGCCCCTGTTCGACTACGACGTGGTGCGCACCCTGGCCACCATCAGTCAGGGCTACGGCGACGGCTTTACCGGCAAGCTCAAGCCGCCATTGGCCTGTGAAGCACCGTACCATCTGAACCAGCCCAGCCTGGCCACCGTTGCCAAAGTGACCGAAGCCATTCACAAGGTCAAGCCTCTGGCCATTACCTATGTATCCCTGTCCAGCGGTGAATCCCGGCGCGAAATCGTGCCCCACACCCTGGTGGATAACGGCCTGCGCTGGCATGTGCGCGGGTTCGACCGCAAGAGCGGTGAATTCCGTGACTTTGTGCTCACCCGCATCAAAGAAGCCACGGTGGTTGAAGCCTCCGCCATCGACGAGCAGGAAACCGAAAGCCAGGATCGCCAATGGAACCGCTTTGTCGAGCTGGAACTGGTACCCCATCCCCGCATCCAGCATCACGAAGCCATCGAGCTGGATTACGGTATGGACGGTGGCGTAATGAAGGTCGAGATTCGAGCGGCGACTGCTGGGTACCTGTTGCGGCAATGGCATGTGGACTGCTCACCGGCCCACACGCTTACAGGCCCCGAATACCAGTTATGGCTCCGTAATAGTCAGGCGCTATACGGTGTGCAAAACCTGATTCTGGCCCCCGGCAGAGCAGAGCAACCGCCGGGTTGAGCCAAATGACTAAATCAATTTAAGCCCAATTATTAAACCCCAGGAAACACAATGAACCACAGCGTACACAACAAACTTGTCTCATTTATCTGGAGCATCGCCGACGATTGCCTGCGCGACGTGTACGTGCGCGGCAAATACCGTGACGTTATCCTGCCGATGGTGGTATTGCGCCGCCTCGATACCTTGCTGGAGCCAACAAAAGAAGCCGTACTGGAAGAGGTCCGCTACCAGAAGGAAGAAATGCAAGCCACCGAGCTGGACGAAGAGCCGCTTAAAGAAGCCTCCGGCTACGTGTTCTACAACGTGTCCAAATGGACGCTCACCAGCCTGCACAACACCGCCACTAATAACCGCCAGATTCTGCTGGCCAACTTTGATGAATACCTCAATGGCTTCAGTGCCAACGTGCAGGAAATCATCGAGCGCTTTGAGCTGAAAAGCAAAATCCAGCACATGGCCAATAAAGACGTGCTGCTGGATGTGGTGGAAAAATTCATTTCCCCGAAAATCAACCTGACACCTGTGGCTGCCGAAGACCCGGATGGCTACAAATTACCCGCGCTTTCAAATCTGGGCATGGGTTATGTGTTTGAAGAACTGATCCGTAAATTCAACGAAGAAAACAACGAAGAGGCCGGGGAACACTTCACGCCGCGTGAAGTAATCGAGCTGATGACCCACCTGGTGTTCGATCCGATCAAAGACAGCATTCCATTAACGCTGACCGTGTATGACCCGGCTTGCGGCAGTGGGGGAATGCTCACCGAATCGCAAAATTTTATTGAAGAAAAGTATCCTGCCGATCCATCCGCGAAAAGTCAGCGCGATATCTACCTCTACGGCAAAGAAATCAACGACGAGACCTACGCCATCTGTAAATCCGACATGATGATCAAGGGCAACAACCCCGAGAACATCAAGGTCGGCTCCACCCTGTCCACCGATGAATTCGCCTCCCTGCGTTTTGACTTTATGCTCTCCAACCCGCCCTACGGCAAAAGCTGGGCATCGGAGCAAAAATACATCAAAGACGGCAGTGACGTGATTGACCCGCGCTTTAAGGTCAAACTCAAAGACTATTGGGGCAATATCGAGGAATGTGATGCCACACCGCGCTCCAGCGATGGCCAGCTGCTGTTCCTGATGGAAATGGTCAGCAAAATGAAAGACCCTGGCGCAGGCACCAACGGCAGCCGTATTGCGTCGGTCCATAATGGTTCCAGCCTGTTTACTGGCGATGCCGGTGGTGGTGAGAGCAATATCCGCCGCTACATTATCGAAAACGACATGCTCGACGCCATTGTGCAATTGCCCAACAACCTGTTCTACAACACCGGCATTACCACCTATATCTGGCTGCTTAATAACAACAAGCCTGAGTCCCGCAAGGGTAAGGTGCAGTTAATCGATGCCAGCCTGCTGTATCGAAAGCTGCGCAAAAACCTCGGCAACAAGAACTGCGAATTTGCGCCGGAGCATATCGAGCAGATTACCCGCGCCTACCTGGATTGCGCCGCCATTGAACGTGAACTGGATGGCTCTTTGCCTGAAGGGATGGGTGACCCAATTGGCATCGCCAGCCAGGTATTCCGTAATGAAGATTTCGGCTACTACAAAGTCACCATCGAACGCCCCGACCGCCGCAAAGCCCAGTTCACAGCAGAGCGCATTGCAGGCTTACGTTTTGACAAGCAGTTAAGCGAAGTGATGGAGCACCTGTATGCCGAATATGGCGACAAGCTTTACGAGAAGGGCTTCTTAAAATCCATCGAGAAAAACATCCTTGCCTGGTGTGAAGACAACGACATCAGCCTGAACGCCAAGGCAAAAACCAAGCTGCTGGATGTGAAGCACTGGCTAGCTCTAAAAGCGGTTTACGAGACGGCACAGGCGCTTATGGCTGCCATAGGTAAAGACGAATTCGATGACTTCAATCTGTTTAAAGATCAGGTGGATGCCGGGCTGAAGGCGCTTAAGGTCAAACTCTCTGCCACCGAAAAGAACGCCATCCTGAATGCGGTTAGTTGGTACGATGAATCTGCCGCTAAAGTGATCAAGAAAGTGGTAAAACTCAGCGGCGATAAGTTGGATGAAGTGCTGGAACGGTACGGCTGCACCCAAGCGCAATTGCCGGATTTTGGGTTTTATCCAACCAACAAGAAGAATGAATACATTACCTATGAAACCAGCGCCGATCTGCGTGACAGTGAATCAGTTTCCTTGCTAAAGGACGATGAACCACAAAGCATTCATCAGTACTTTCTGGATGAAGTAAAGCCCCATGTAGAGGAATCCTGGATCAACCTTGATTCCGTCAAAATCGGCTATGAGATCAGCTTTAACAAATACTTCTATCGCCATAAGCCGCTGCGTTCTTTGGAAGATGTTGCGAAAGACATTATCAACCTGGAACAAAAGGCAGAGGGCTTGATCGCGCAGATTCTGGGTGTGGATATTGAGCAGGTTCAGGGGTGATATAGCTATGGCGAGTATTGCTGGATTGCCGAGGTATGAGGCGTATAAAAATACTGGCGCGGAATGGCTAGGGAATGTTCCAGAAAGCTGGGTTTTATCAAGATTGGGTAGTTATTTTTTAGAGCGCCGAACCAAGGTCTCTGATACAGATTACCCCCCTCTGTCTGTTACAAAGAACGGCATTCTTCCTCAGCTGGATAATGCGGCCAAGACAAAAGACGGTGACAATCGGAAATTGGTTAAGACTGGTGATTTTGTAATAAATAGTCGTTCCGATAGGAAGGGTTCAAGCGGTGTGTCTGCGTTTGACGGGTCTGTATCGTTAATCAATATTGTTTTAGAGCCCAAAGGAATTCATCCTGGGTACTGCCATCATTTGTTAAAAAGCTATGCATTTATTGAGGAGTATTACCGAGTTGGCCGAGGAATCGTTGCGGACCTATGGACGACACGTTATGACGAAATGCGGACAATTACGATAGCGGTTCCTCCGTTCGCAGAGCAATCCTTAATCGCCCGCTTCCTCGACAAAAAAACCACCCAAATCGACGAAGCCATTGCCATCAAAGAGCAGCAGATAACCCTGCTGAAAGAGCGCAAGCAAATCTTCATCCAAAAAGCCGTCACCCAGGGGCTTGATCCCAATGTGCCCATGAAAGATTCCGGCGTGGATTGGATTGGGAAGATTCCAAAGCATTGGGAAGTGAAGCGAATCAAGCATGCTGGGAAAATAATCAATGGTTATGCTTTTCCTAGCGATGCGTTCATTCAGGAAGGCGTAAGGGCAATGAAAATCTCCAATATTCAAACCATGCGCTTGGATTGGTCTGATAGCTCTTACGTAGACGCTTTATGGCTGAATAAGGCCAATCAATTTCGAATTTACAAAGATGACTTGGTGTTTGCTCTAACACGCCCCGTGATATCAACAGGGATTAAGGCCGCATTAGTTGATACTGACGAGCCGATCCTATTAAACCAAAGGAATGCAGTATTTAGGCCAAATGATACGTGCGGCAAGAACTGGATTTACTATGTCTTACTTACAAAAGGTTTTATCAATGATTTCGAAATGCAAATAGACATCACTGGTCAGTAGCCAAACATATCAACAGTGGCTATTGGCAATTTGTCTTTTCCATTACCTCCAGAATTAGAGCAAAATGCGATTATTTCAGACCTTAGCCGAAGATGTGATTCGTTGGATACGGCAGTAGGTAACCAAATAGCACAAATCGAAAAGCTCAAGGAATACAAAACCACCCTCATCAACAGTGCCGTGACCGGTAAAATCAAAGTCACTCCTGAAATGGCGGGTCTGGACAGTAACTCGCAGGACGCAGTGGAGGCATAGGGCAATGTTTACCGTCAATCATCAAACCAATCGCATCAGCCCGGTAAAAATCAAGACCTTCAGCGAATTGGGTTTTACCGAGCGCAAGCACTTGCAGGAGTGGCTGGCTTATCAGCCCGATGCGCTGGGTGAAGAGCTGCTGATTATCCAGAAAGAGTTTGATGGCTTTGACGATACCCGCGAGCGCCTCGACCTGTTGGCACTGGATAAAGACGGCAACCTGGTGATTGTCGAAAACAAACTGGATGACAGTGGCCGCGATGTGGTGTGGCAGGCGCTGAAGTATGCCTCTTACTGCGCCAGTTTAACGAAGGGGCAGATTGTCGAGATTTATCACCAATATTTGCACCGCTTCTTTTCCCATATAAGCCCGACAATTGAAGCCGGTGAACCGCTCGCTCAGGCAGGCCAGCCAGCAGATGCTGCCGCCCGCATCTGCGAGTTTCTTGATGCGCCCGATCTGGATGAAGTCAAACTCAACCTTGGCAACAGCCAGCGCATTATGTTGGTGGCAGCCAACTTCCGCAAAGAAGTCACCAGTACGGCCTTGTGGCTTTTGGGCCAGGGTATCAGTATTCAGTGCTTTAAAGTAACGCCCTATGCTTTGGGTGAGCAGCTGCTGATTAACATCGATCAGATCATCCCCACGCCGGAAGCCAAAGAGTTGATGATTGGTATCAATGCCAAAGAGGCGGAAGAAAAAACCACCGAAGTGGTGGTGAAGAACCGCCACACCGTGCGCCGTGAATACTGGGAAAAGGCTTTGGAATCTTTTCAAAAAAGCCAGTGCAACCTTTATGACAACATCAGCCCCAGCAAAGACCACTGGCTTTCGGCGGGTTCGGGCTTAAGTGGCTGCCCCTACAATTTGATTTTTAATAAAACTGAGTTGCGCGTAGAGCTTTGGATCAGTCGTAGTGCAACAGAGGAAAATAAATTCCTCTTTGATTTTCTGCTTGGTCTTAAAGACGACATCGAAACAAGTTTTGGTGATGCGCTTGAATGGATGCGCCTGGACGAGAAGAAATCCTGTCGTATTCAATATTCCTGTGCGGCAGATGGTTTTAATAAAGACACCTGGAAAGAATCGGTTGCCTGGCACCTGGAACATATGTGCAGGCTGGAACAGGCGTTGAAGAAGCCACTGCAAAAAGCCGCCGAGGCACTTAAGCAACAGAATTTTGAGTAGGTTAACGATGGCCGTATATAAAATATTCTGCGACGAAAGCTGCCATCTTGAACATGATGGCGCCGATATTATGGTGTTGGGTGCTATTCATTGCAGCGCTGATAAAGCCATACAGCTGAACAAGCATATGAAGTGGTTGCGCCATCAGCACAACTATAAGCCCGAGTTGAAATGGAGCAAGTTGAATAAGCACCAATGGCCGCTCTATCGTGATCTGATTGATATGATCATCGGTGACCCTGAAGTGCATTTCAAAACCACCGTTGTGCTCAATAAGAACATCCTCGATCACCATCAATATAACGCTGGTTCGCATAGCGACTTCTATTACAAGATGTTTTATTACACCCTTCGGGATTTTTTGAAGGAAGGTAATGATTACCGAATTTATCTGGATTATATGGATACGCTGGGTGCAGAGAAAACACGCAAGCTATGTGAGGTTTTGCAGAATCGCACTTACTGGCAGTTAAGTGCGGTAGCTACCATTGTGCAGTCCTACGAAGTTCAACTAATTCAACTGTGTGATTTGCTGATAGGTGCGGTCGCGTATCGGAATCGTGATGATATTGAACATTCCAGCGCCATCAAAATGCAGTTTGTTGAGTATCTGGAATCCAAGCTAGGGTATTCGCTCGATTACGCCACGCCACCCTGGGAGGAGCAGTTCAATATCTTCCGTTTTCAACCCAGGAGGTCTAATGCTCAGTGACCCGCTGGATTTGTCGAAGATTGAGGCAACATCAATTATTGATGTGCTCTACCAAATATTTCACCGAGACTTTGTTGCCACCAAGACCTATCTCGCTAGCCAGATCTACATCAACCCGAGAAGTCATCGCAAGGATGACGACAAAGAGTTGGACTTTTGGCATTTAACCACCAAGGATGAGAAAGAGCAGGTGTGGGAGAACGGCAAGCGCACATGGCGAGTGACGGGCCGCTATCCGGACTTTGATAGGGCGAGCCGGTTGGAATGGGTTAAACAGATCCTGACCAATCACGATCACGAATCGGTTAGGCTGTTTTACCATCAAGAGACAAATCAAAAGCGGGACATCCGCCTCTACTTGTGGGCGCACGAAGCCGACTTTGTGGTGATCCTGCAGAAATTGGGCAAATCGGACTCGTTTCTGGTGACGAGCTTTTACATTTCCCATGAAGGCAAACGCAGGGATTTTGAAAAGCGGTTCAACAATTATTGTCGCGGCGATGCCAAATTGGCAGGCTGTGGGTGGTTCTAAGGTGGCAGGCAAAAATAGAGGAATGGTCGCCTATTGTGGACCGGGCGATACGGTCACCTCTTTCTACTTAATAGTAGGTGAGCGCGGTGAATTCTGGTGATTTAGGCCTGTTTTGTCAATGAGATCACTGTAATTAGTGTAGATCAAAATCTGGGCTGGTGCGTTAAATTTCAATGGCTTTGGTAATAAAAGCCAATAAAAACAGATGGATAGGATGTTTTATGGTTAGCAACACCAACGAACAGGCGCTGGAGGCTGCGATTGAGCAGGCTTTAACCGGTACCACCTCAGAAGCCGTCAAGGCAGCGGGTGGCGTTGCCGATGGGTCAGATGCTCAGGTCAAGGAGACGCCTGCTGACTATCTGGTCGGCAATCAGCGCTTCAAGCTGGGCCTGCCCACCGATTTTAACGCCCAGTACGCGCTTGATGAAAAGCTGTTCTGGCGCTTTCTGGAGCATACCCAGAAGCCTGAGCTGACCAAGCTGCAAAAGCACAATCCATCGGACTGGCAGCGCAAGTTGCTGGAGCGTTATGACCGGCTGATGAAAAAGCACGGGATTCTCCACCTGCTCAAGAAGGGGCTGCCGGTAGACGACGCCCACTTCCATCTGATGTATCCGGCTCCCCTGGCCAGCAGTAGCGAAAAGGTTAAGCAGAACTTTGCGGCCAATATTTTCAGCTGTACCCGGCAGGTACGATACTCCCTAGCCAACCCGCTCCAGGAAATCGACATGGTGCTGTTCCTGAACGGCATCCCACTGGTGACCATGGAGTTGAAAAACGCCTGGACCGGCCAAACCGCCCGCTACCACGGGCAGAAGCAGTACCGGGAAGACCGCGACGTAAACCAGCCGTTACTGAACTTCGCGCGCTGTTTGGTGCATATGGCTGTAGACACCGATGAGGTGTACATGACCACTAAGCTGGCCGGGCAAGCGACGTACTTTTTGCCGTTTAACAAGGGCCACAACCATGGGAAAGGCAATCCTCCCAACCCGCATGGCCATAAGACGGCGTATCTATGGGAGGAGGTGTTTACCAAGGAAAGCATTGCCAACATCATCCAGCACTTTGTAAGGCTGGATGGTAGCACTAAAGATCCTCTGCCCAAGCGCACACTGTTCTTCCCCCGTTACCATCAGTTGGATGTGGTGCGTAAGCTGGTTGATCATGCGTCTAACCAGGGTGTTGGCCATACCTATTTAATTCAGCACTCTGCTGGTTCCGGCAAATCCAATTCCATTACCTGGGCGGCCTACCAGCTTATCGAAACCTACCCGGCTTCACAGCAAGTTGCGAATGGGAGAAGCATCGAGCAGCCTCTGTTTGACTCGGTTATCGTCGTGACGGATCGCCGACTGTTGGACAAACAGCTGCGGGATAACATCAAGGAATTCTCCGAGGTTAAAAATATTGTTGCTCCGGCCCATAAGTCTTCTGAGCTGAAGAGCGCACTGGAGAACGGCAAAAAGATCATTATCACTACTATTCAGAAGTTCCCGTTTATTGTAGATGGCATTGAAGACCTCAGTGATAAACGCTTTGCAGTGATCATTGACGAAGCCCACAGCTCACAATCAGGTACTGCTCACGACAATATGAATCGTGTGATGGGGCAGGACGAGGAAGAGGACGATCAGGACAAGATCCTCAAAGCCATGAAATCCCGCAAGATGCGTGGCAATGCGTCCTACCTGGCTTTCACAGCTACGCCCAAGAACACCACCCTGGAAAAGTTTGGTGAAAAGCAGGAAGACGGTACATTCACACCCTTCCACTTGTACTCCATGAAGCAGGCCATCGAGGAAGGTTTTATTCTGGATGTACTCGCCAATTACACCACCTATAAAAGTTATTACGAGATCGAAAAGTCCATCGCGGAAAACCCGGAATTCGATACCAAAAAGGCGCAGAAGAAACTGCGCACCTATGTAGAGCGTAGCCAGCAGACGATTGATACCAAAGCTGAAATCATGCTGGAGCACTTCATCCCGCAGGTTGTCAATGCCAAGAAGCTCAAGGGCAAAGCCAAAGGCATGGTGGTGACGCAGAATATTGAAACGGCCATTCGTTACCACAAGGCTATTACGCGCTTGCTGGAAGCCAAAGGTAATCCCTTCAAAGCCTTGGTAGCCTTTTCTGGAACGAAAGAAGTGGATGGTATTGAATATACGGAAGCGGAGATCAATGGGTTTTCGGAATCTGATACCAAGGACAAGTTCGATACCGATGAATACCGCTTGCTCGTGGTGGCCAATAAGTACCTCACCGGATTTGATCAGCCCAAGCTGTGCGCCATGTATGTGGACAAAAAGCTGGCATCGGTACTTTGTGTTCAGACTCTTTCTCGCCTGAACCGCTCTGCACCGAAACTAGGTAAAAAGACTGAAGACCTGTTCATTCTGGATTTCTTCAACTCAGTTGATGATGTGAAGACCGCGTTTGACCCCTTCTATACAGCGACATCCCTGTCTCGTGCCACGGACATTAACGTGCTCCATGAACTCAAGGACGCAATGGACGACGTGGGTGTGTATGAGTGGTATGAGGTAGAGGACTTCGTAAAGCGTTACTTTAACAACGAAGATGCGCAAACATTAAGCCCCATCATTGATGTGGCTGCTGCCCGTTTCGAGCATGAGCTGGAGTTGGAAGACGACGAAAAGGTCGATTTCAAAATCAAGGCTAAGCAGTACGTAAAAATCTACGGGCAGATGGCATCCATCATGCCCTATGAAATTGTTGCATGGGAAAAGCTATTCTGGTTCCTGAAGTTCCTCATACCCAAGCTGAAGGTGGCAGACCCGGATGCGGACACTATCGACGAACTATTGGAATCCGTTGATTTGAGTTCCTATGGCCTGCAAAGGGTCAAGCTGAATCACACTATCAAACTGGATGAGGCAGATACTGAGCTCGACCCTCAGAATCCAAATCCTCGTGGTGCCCATGGTGTAGATAAGCAAACCGATCCTTTGGACGACATTATCCGGACTTTCAATGAACGCTGGTTCCAGGGTTGGAGCGCAACACCTGAAGAGCAAAAAGTTAAGTTTATCAATATTGCCGAGAGCATCAAACAGCACCCGGATTTTGAGGCTAAATATCAGAATAATCCTGATCCACATAATCGAGAGCTGGCATTCGAAAAAATGCTTAAGGAAGTGATGTTGCGTAGGCGGAAAGATGAGTTGGAGCTTTACAAATTGTTCGCTGGGGACGCCGCCTTTAAAGCTGCGTGGATGCAGAGTATGCAGCGGATGATCGGCGAGTAATTAGCTTGCACGGTTTGGAACGCTTTAAACTATTCTGAGCTATGAACGTTCTGGAGGGCTATGAGCTGGCCTTCGTTTTTCCACCATAATAAGGAAAAAATATCGTAGGAGTTTGAGAATACGCTCTGTATTAGGGTGAAATCAGAAGCAGCAATATCGTCAATCCACATATCAGCATCAACTTCTATTGCATTGCTGGCTTGAAAGTTGATATGAGGGTTAAGAATTGTTCTATGGGGCCAAATGTTATCCGGAACTAATGGGCTACGTGCAAACCAACGTCTGGTTCCTTGTTTGCTCCAGCAAATCAACATGCAGGGATAAGGTGATAGCTCGACAATGCGTATTGCAGCACTTGTTCTGGATACTCTGAAATCGTTCGCGATCAATCGAACATTATCAAACGTAACCGCCATCGAGTTGAGTTGTGGGGCAATGATATGCTTTGGCATGATGAGCTGAGCAGAAAATTGATTGGCCCGAACCTCCTTTTGCTGGCGAAAATTGTCCTTCGCTGGAGATCGCTGGCGCATATCATTCACATTGCAACGGTAAGTAAGATTCTTGTTTCGATCATTCACCCAATGACCAAGTTCGTGCCCCAGGGAAAAGCGTTGCCTCTCTGTTGGAGCATTAGAATTGATCGTGATGATGGCGTTCGTGTCAGTACCGATGATGTGGCCTTCGCAGTCCGACAAAGCGTTTCGTTTGACTTCCGCATTGAGAGAATAAGCTATCAAATCGAGATCAATATCGTTAGCATGATAGATGCCGAGGCCCTTCAGAATATCCTCTGGTTCTTGTTTGAACCTCATTCCTCCGGTTTCCCATCAATATCGATTAACCCCAATTGGTACAAGCTTTCCCAGATTTCTTTAATGTCTTCTTCGCTGGCCGCTTGGTTTGCACTTTGCTCTCTGAAGGCGATAAGTAACCCGTTTGGCACTTGTTCTGGGCTTTGCATAGCCTTAACGATATCCCCAAGCATTTCCTGGAGAGATCGGCCAACTTGAACAGAAGTCATTTTTTTGGATTTGTTTTCACGATTTTGATTAAAGCTCGCTTTAATACGTTCTAATCTCAGTTTTCGGCTCTCATCTATAGACTTTGATACAAAGCCTTTTATTCGAAAAATCTCATCGGCGGTAGGAAAACCTTCTTCTCCAATCGAGGCCGTAATGTTATTGTCCTCGAAATCTGCTTCTATGATTAGCTCATTGATCTGTTTTAAAAAAAGCGTGTTCATTGTTCAATCTCCCACCAAGCAATGCCTTTAGGGAATCGCTTTCTCACTTTATCCTTTATCCGCTTTCTAACATTATTGTACAGTGTTTCGGTTAGGTTGCAGATTTCCATTACCACTGATTTTTTCGTTTTTTCTGCCAGAAGCTGGTTTAGGTAACACAATGCCTGTGCATCATCTGAAAATAATTCAAACACCTTATTGGTCCATTCCCTTAAAAAACTGAGTGCCTGATGTTGCTCAATATTGGATTCCGGTGATCCGTGAGAGAGCTGCGCAATGGCTGAAGATGGCATCTCGGGACTTATTAATAGCTCATCATGGGATTCAAGCAACGAATGCCGCTGATACTTCTTCGCTTCTCTATCAATAATACTCCGGCCTTGCTGATGGAAATATGTTTCCAAATTAACGTCACGAGGCCAGGCTCTAGTGCCGCTCAGTGACTCAGTAACTACCATGCCGAAAATATCTGCTGCTGCATATCCGGACCTCGCTTCGCAGCCTAGTAAGTTATAGGCCCGGCAGATTTTCACTATGCTAGCCTCCTGCAAAGCTGCGAGAAGGTCTTCAATTTCGACAGTGGAATAATGTTCATCGTTTTCAATAGTCATTCGTGTTTCTAGCCGTCCAGTAGCAATTACTCATGAAAACTAGGAAATGCCGAAAAAAATCGGCACTTTTTTTAGTCGGGGAGTATAGAACATTAAGGCCAGATTTTGGCCGCCTTAACCCTATATTAAGCAAGAGCGAGATTAACCGTGAGTAAAAAATCAACAATACATTACTTCCCCGTTGGGAATGGGGATATGACCCTAATTAAAATTGCATCCAATGACCGTTTCCACTATGTCCTTGTGGATATCCATATACGAGAAGGCTGTACTTCCGATGAAGACAAGTGCAATGTAATCAATGAGTTATATGATATTTTGGAGGCGGATAGCGACGGCAGGCCCTATGTTGATGTTATGGTGCTAACCCACCCGGATGAAGACCATATACGTGGTTTTGAGTCGTATTTTCACCAGGGGGCTTTGGCAGGTTATGTTAAGCCCAAAGACGGAAACCGAGGCAAGATAGTCGTTCGGGAAATCTGGTCTTCTCCACTCATATTTCGCCGAAAGAGTAAAGACCACAGTCTATGCAGCGATGCTTTGGCATTCAATACCGAGGCGAAACGGCGCGTTAAGCTGTATAGAGAGGCTGGAGCGATTGGTGGTGAAGGAGACCGCATTCGCCTGATAGGTAAAGACATTGATGGCAAAACCGACGATATTATGCCCATCGTTTATGAAATTGACGATACCATCAGAACGTTGAATGAGGTCTATGTCAACGAGCTTCAGGCCGTAGTATTGGGGCCCTTGGCAGATGATGAGTTTGAGGACCCAGATGAAATCGACAAGAACCGCTCCAGCATCATTCTGCAGTGGGGCATTGCTAGTCATGGCTACGAGGAGCCAAGCAACTATGTTTTATTGGCTGGGGATGCCAGTGTGGAGGCATGGGAAATTATCTGGGAAAAGTATAAAAATAAGAAGTCACAATTACAGTATGACTTGTTGTTGGCGCCTCACCATTGCTCCTGGCATACGCTGTCCCATGACAGTTATAAAAACTCAGACAACCCTCAGGTTTCTGATGATGCACGCTCGGCTTTGAGTCAGGCACGAACCGGAGCTGTTATCATTGCCAGTAGCAACCCCATAAAAAACGACAAGAATGACCCGCCAAATTATGGCGCTAAGCTGGAATATATGGATATTGCAGAAGAGCATCAGGGCCAATTCTGTTGCCTGGCTGACAACATTGAGGGTAAGAGTAAGGCGCCATCTGTTTTAACTTACAAGCTCACAAATGAAGGCCCTCAACTGGATAAAAAAGTAACCAAGCCTTCGGATAGCGGCGCATCAAAGAGAAGTACGGCAACCTCGGCATTGTTTTCTGCATCAGGTGAAGCTATTGGGCATGGTTGATAATACTTTTCAGGATATCGTGCCGGCTAATCTAAAATGCGCAATTGAGACGCTGGCACATTTTCCTTCTGTTGTACAGGTCGAAGCGATCAGGTCTGATCCAGATAACCTGATTGTTGACGTACAGTGGGCTGTAACATTGCCTACAAAATTCCATAAGGCAGGTGTGACAACTGTAGGTGTAAAGTCCGTCGAGCCGGTCCAGTGGATCTTTCCATCAAGCTACCCCTTGGACGCCCCCAGGCCAACTTTGCGGCAGGATTTTCCTACATCGTTGCCGCATATCAATCCTTTTAAAAGCGGTGATAGAGTCCCGCCATGCATTGCGGAGCTTTCACTGGAGGATTTGCTGCATAGCGCTGGGCTTGAGGCCATATTGAGGGCAATGGGCGATTGGTTGGATCATGCTGCATCAGGTGAGCTTCATTGCCCTGTGCAAGGGTGGGAAGCTGTTCGAAGAGATAGCGTCTCCGGTATTATAAGTACGGACACTTACGCTATCCGTTCTGATCTAGACTTAAAAAATACACCTGCTCGATTCTATGAATATCGCTATTTTTACTGGGATGAGAATCACTATGGCTTGGGCGTGGTTGCAACACCAAGTCTTGGTTCATCCAACTCGGATTTTAAAAGTAATCAAACCTTTATCTTAAAATCATCAGCTCAGAGATATGGTCCAGCTTTAGTACTACAAACACCTAAAGGTCAGGTAACCAGCGACTACTGGCCAGAAACGGTTTCAGACTACAAAGGGCTTAGGGAGCTTGCCAAGCGATTAAATTTACTTGATGCCCTTGAGGCGAGAGCGAAATATCTTTTGTCTGTGTCTAGCCCTGAAGTATGTAGAAGAAAAGACAAAAGGCCTATCGAAGAATTTTTGGTGATTTTCGCAGTCCGGCGACCTTTTAAGGTCATTGGTACGGATAGTTACTGGGAATTACTTCCATATCGGGTTCTTTATGCTGACACGACAACATCACATCTTCCGAATGATGCCACGGTGTACGCGCCTTTCCTAATTGAAAGGACTACGCCAGCTCTTTTACAGGATGTTGCGGGCAAGGTATCTGATAAAGTAATCCATTTAACACTGATCGGATGTGGAAGCGTAGGGTCAAAGCTGTCTCTACATTTGGCTAAAACCGGTCGCTACAAATTTAGGTTGATGGATGAGGACTACTTCAGTAGTCACAATAATGCCCGGCATGGAGTAATAGCCGACGGCTTCAGTTGTATCGGAGCTCGCAAAACAAATCTGGTAGAGGCTGAAATTCGTAAATTGAATGTTGATGTCGAGTCAATCAGTGGCGATGTAATCAACAGTTCGAATAACACCAATCACCTGATTTCAAAAATTACCGACTACATAATAGACACTAGTGCCTCTCTGAGGGTTCGTCATTGGCTATCACATCAGTGTGAATACCTTCCCGGGCGTTTGATACATGTCTTGTTGTACGGGAATGCAGCGATGGGCGTTATGGCAATCGAGGGAATAGAACGTTCAGTCCGAATTGATGATCTGACTGCTTATCTGAATACGCTTTGTGTCGAAAATGACTCAATACAGAAGGCTATGTATGGAGCTAATACTCTATCCCGGCAGGTATTTAGTGGGGGTTGCAGTTCTGTAACAGCTCGTATGAACGATATGGATATTTCGTTAATTACAACCGGATTGACCAGCCGGTTAGATCGATATGTAAGCCGCACAGAAGATGTCAACGATGACGGAGTGCTAACAATTGGTCTGGTTGATGATGATATTGGGTTGTCATGGCGACATTTTTTAATGTCTAAAACGATTGTAATTCCAAAAGATAAAGCGTTTGACTGGAATATCCGAATCTTAGGCCAAATCAGTCAGGACATTGCGGCATTGGCAAATGCGGATACATCAAGTGAGCAGGGTGGAGCCCTGGCAGGTCAGGTATGTCACTTGTCAAAGACCATTTATATCACGCATTTAGTGCCTGCACCATTAGGTAGTGTTGGTACATCTACTCGATTTTGGTTGAATGTAACGGGATTAAAAGAAGCTTTTCAGGACATTCATTCACGAACAAATGGTCAAATAACATTTTTAGGAACCTGGCATAGCCACACCACACCTACACCGCCAAGCCCTCTGGATAGGAGAACTCTTGGTGAACTGACAGAGAATTATGATTTTCCTATCGTGATGCTGGCCTACACAGGAGGGCGCTTGGTGCGCGTTTAGTAACATGCTAGAACAACTAAATAAACATTTTGATCATTATTCAATTCATGCCCGTTTTATGCCAGCTTTTTTCATTTTCTTACCTTTGGTATTAACAACGATTGCTTGGTGCCCTGAATCAACCACAGCTCTTGGCGGAGCTATGACATTTCTTATAAGTTTTGGTGTAATGTCTTTCTTGTCTGCGGTAATTTCTAACATGGGCAATGACATTCAGAAGGTCTATTTTGAGCGTTGGGGAGGGGCTCCAACAACGACGCTTCTTATGCCTGAAAGTGATGAGCTGGATCGATATACCAAGCAGCGATATTTTAAATGGCTGAACTCAAAAATCCCTGATATTAATTTGTTATTAGATTCGGATGATAAATCAGACCTCCAACAGAAAATAAGAAGTACAACCAATTTTCTGAGAGAGTACACTAGGGATACTAAAAAATACTCAGCGGTATACCGGGATAATGTGGCATATGGTTTTTCTCGTAATTTGGTTGCTATCAGATATATAGGTATAGCCGTTTCGATAATATCCCTCCTGATTAATGTCAGTGCTATACTTTTATCGGCAGGCTTATGGCTTCACAGCGAAACGAGTTCGGCTGGAGGGTTTGGTCCGCTAGGAATCGTTGCAATAGTTGTTTCGGTTATCAGCATGGTGTTGCTTGTATTCGTGACAAACGAACGCTTCGTTAAACAGCGAGCTTTTCGGTATGCGCGATCGTTATATGAAGTGTGTGAAATGGGATAAAAAATTTTCTAGCGATGGCGTTGAATTTTGAGATGTAGATATTAATAGGCTGTAGGTTGTAATGATTGTGGATTGCTATTTCGTATAGATCCGCTGATGATCGATAATGAGAATTAGATATCGGATGATTTGTATGAAAAAATAACCGATTTTTATTAACGGCGGGAAATTGTTGTCGGTTTAAGCTTATTCAGCTTGAAGTTGGAGAGCTGGTTAAAGCTCATAGGTTTTGTGTCCGAAGGGTTAAATTTGTAACTTATATTTTTTTTTTTAAGCATAGTAAAGATATGGACAATCGAGAATCCCTGCTTTTGGAGGCCGCCAAGTGAGACGCCAGTTTGAGTGTGGTTCGACGAAAGCTTTTTGAGGTATATTATTTGTTTTTCCCAGTCCGCCCTGCTTATCAGCCAGTCTCGGTTTTCACGGTCAGCTTTTTGCAGCGCTTTAACAAGGCCAGCATCAAGTAATTGCTTAAGCTGGTAGCGGGAAAGTTCGGTCTCGATGACAGCTTGTTCCATTGACCAGTTGTCTTGGTACAGCCTGGCCAGAGCCCCGACATCCTCTCTGTTGAAGTAGGCTTTGCCTTTAAAACTGTGAGGCGTGATCTTGCCTTGGGCTATCAGGCTATGAATTCGGGGCTCTCGACAATTAAGGAGGTGTTGTGCCTCCTTTTGGGTTATTAGCGGGCGCTCATCGGATGACAAAGATATTCTGGTCAGCCGATGTGTTTGAATTGCATTCGGCCAGTTGATCTCGATGAATTGGTCAAACGCGGCTCTTAGGCGAGCAATACCTTTGTTCTCTCGCTGCCGATACAGCTTTTCGTGAATGTCGCGGAAGTGCTTGTTGATACCCGACTGACCATGTTCGCTCATCGGGTTATCAATGTACTGGCTAAGCAGCAGATGGAAACCAAGAGGCCAGCGTTTCAAGGCTTGCCAGGCCTGGGTGTAATGGTGAGATACAGTCAGGTTGTCCAAACTAGCCGGTGTGAACAGTGTTTTGTGGAACAGCCTGTACTGGTAGTGTGCAATGAAATGGATTAGAGACAAGGCTTCAGCGAAGTTCAGGCCCCTAAGCACGGCCGGAGTCGATTTTGGTGGGTTACGTCCCTCGATCAGATGAGTCATTGCCCTGGTGAAGGCTAAGGTTGCAGGCGAGGCCTTCGGTATCGAATTAACCGGTGGGAATTGGTCGCTTTCACCGAATTCATTGAGAGCGTGGCGGTACCAGCTCAACCTCTTCCCTGTCTTTGGGCTAGTATCGACGAGTAACAGCTTGTGCTTGATACAGGCTGTATAGGTGATGCGGCTCCATAGGTCGGAAGAATATCCCGTCTCTTCGAGGCATTCGGGGCAGATTTTCGGGGTTTTGACGAAGATCTTGGTGGTAAAGTGGGGCACTTGGGACGATTTGAAGGTGTCAGCTGTTCTCGGATAGGTATAATCGAGCCCCAGCTGGGAAAAGTAAGGCGCTATGTCATACTCTCCAGTGATTATCTGGTGGGCTGGTATCCGGAGGTTTTTCCACGGTAGACCGGCATGCTGGAGCAAATGGCCAATATGGTGAAAGCCATTTTGCTCGCTGACCCGGATGAGATAACTGACCATGCACTCATCGGGTTGCCGATGGGGTCGAATTAGTAGTCTGCTCATGTTTTGAGCATAGAATTTCAGCGCATGGTCGTGAAGAGATAGTGAGCTGGGATCGGTAAGAAACTTGTTCAAACTTATGTCGAACCCACGTGGTGCGTGGGCCTTAGGCGTTTTTTGGGGATAGCAGAAATTTGTTCAATCTTTTCTCGAAAGTTTTGTTCAAACTTATCTCGAATCGAGCCGAAAAATGCGGGCTGTAGAGGTGTTTTGTTCAAGCTTTTGCGAGGATTTACATATGCAGCCATTTGCGTGTACGTTGTTGCTTGCACGCCGTATCTATCCGGATTTTTCGAGTTACAGTTTGTCAAATGTCGCTGCACGTTTGGGCGTGCCTGCTTCCGGCAAGGCGCATCGGGCCATGGTGGACGCCGAAATGGCCAGCCATCTTTGGTGTTGCATACAATCAGATATCCGACGCATCTGGGGGCTTGGCGTGATTCCGCATGAAATTCTTGCGAAGGTGCAGAAAACGCCCAAGGCAAAAGTGCCGAGCTATCTGGAATCGCTCGCTGGAAAGTGCTCGAAAGCAGACCTAGCATAGCCAGTTGCCGGCAGCGGGTTTGTCAGCTTGGAGGATGCGCGCAGCTGGGTGTGGGACTTTATCCATGGGTACAACCATGAGCATCGCCATAGCCGGATCAACTTCGTGTTAACTTTGCCACTGCCAAGGAGCTCGTTCAGAGAGTCTTCGCCCATGTTGATCAACTTTAGGATCATCCGGAAAGCGCAGCATTCCTCCCGAATTTAACAAATCCAGATATAGGCAAATTGTCGAACCACCTTGCTGGGGTTTCTATCGGTACGGCGGTCGTCGTGTCTATATTCTTCACAACAAAATGCGGCTCATAGGAGCCGCATTTTGTTTGGGTCGGGCGTGTGAGCAGCTTAGGGAGCCAGCGCGAGTACTTTACGCAGATCCTCTCCGTTCAGCAGTGCCAGCCACAACGCGGTTTCGGAAGGAACCGCCTGCCAGCGCTGATTGCCACCACCGTGGCAACCATAGAGCTCTGCGAAGTACTGGGTGCTATGGTTGTCTAAACACAGGCCATTGGCGGCCTTGTAGCTTTGATTGCTGGCGTTATAAGTCCAGCGCTGGTTGATTGCATCAGGGTCGCAGTCCACCGGAATGACGGCCGAGCCTGAACCGCCTTGGGTGGCGAGGCAGCGACTCGGATCATTCTGTGGGTGCAGCTTGCCTTGGGCATCCATCACCCACTGATAAGATGCTGCGAAGCCGGTGTTCTTCGATTCCACTGGCAGGCGGTTGAGGTTATTCAAAGCGGTACTTACGTATACGGTGCTATTTGCATTGTAGATCGGAGCCCCTTGTAGGGCGAAAGGGGTTTCACTCGCAATCGCGTCCGCACTAAGCAACCCACCCGCTTGCAGATGGGCGAGAACTTTTGCGTAGATTTCTGCTTCGCTTAGCGCGAGACGATCACCGTATGCAGCGATCGGCTGTACTTGGCCTGCTACGGTTTTGGCCTTCAGGATCTTTTGTGCATAGAGCCATCCACTGCTGGTTAGCCCTTGCTGCAGATCTTGAGCGCTGTAACTGGCAAGTTTGGTAGACAAATCACCTGAAAGATTGAACAGGTTGTCAGGCGCTAGTGCTTGCAGCCCCGCTTCGATCTCGGCCATCTCGCGTGCTTTGAGCTGGTCAATTCCATGTTCCTCACCAACGATTGCCAAAGGTGGCAGCTCGGGGCGGGTCGGATCGAAGTTTGTGCTTGCCAGCGTTTCCGTAACACCCGCGCGGCGGCACAGTAGGGTGGCTTTGGTGGGTTTGAAGTCGGCTGCAAGATTAAAATGCAACTGGTTGATGCTGTTGGCTTTGTTGCGTGCCGTCTGGATTTCAACTAGGCGCTGCTGACTTTCGGCGTTATCCACCTGTACCCAGCAGTGGTCGTTCTCATCCGCAAGGTTGGGAGCGGGAAGATCGAACAGATTACCGTAATTACTGTGCATTGCAGGGTAGATTACCGCGCGACGTTCGCCCGGGTTATATTTGCTATCAAGCGGATCATAACCACCCAGAATCGTAACAACGGGTACGCCGACTTGGGTTGCAACTGGCGCGCTTTTGCCAGACAGCGTAGGCGCCGTGACTTCCTCGTAACGGCCTGTGGTAGTGTCCCACTGCTTGTAGCCGCTGGTGTAGTCGGTGTCTGCGATATACCAGTTATCCAAGTCCAGCTGGATGTTGCGAGCCGAAAAACTGGTATAGAAGGTATAGCGTGAAAGTGCAGAGGTACCATAGTTGCCTCCAGACATCGAGTCACGCGCGAACATAAAGTCGCCGGCGTTAAAGGTTTTCGAACCATTGGTGCACGCACCGATGGTCTCACCACCGTTCGCAATTCCCCATACGCTTGAACGCAGGCGGTTGCGATGGCCGATGAATCCCCAGCCGGTCATGTGATTGTGATCGGCCCAACGGCAGTCTGTGGTCAAACCCGAACCCGGCCAGTGGCCCAAGCCGTAAGCATGGCCCCATTCGTGGCTCGCCTCATTGCCCTGCGTGGAAATGATGGTACCGATACCATTGCCGCCGCTCAAGCCATGCTCCACCCGCCAATGGCCGCTTTCCGGGCATCCGTTCTGGCCGGTGCAGGAATACTCACCGTGGGCGTGATGGCTGGTGATCATCTTGATGGATTTTGGGTAGTTCTGGGTTAAATCCCAGCTAGAAATGCCGATGTTCGCAAGGTTGATGCCTACGCTGAACTGAGATTTTGCGACGTCTCCACGCATGTCGCCAGAATATACGTCGCCCGTCCCATCGCTGAAATGATCGTTCACATCGGCGCTGTCGAGATCGTAAACACGCGCTTTACCGCCTTTGTTTACGATGGTCTGACGTAGTTTCACGTCGTTGTAACTCGCCATTACTAGCTTGGCGACGGGCAGCGTCTGGAAGTAGTCTGTGGCCGCCATCACTGGGTCTTGTAGCGTGAAATAACCGTCATTCTTGGGGGCGGGGTCTGTCAACATGCCGATTCGCAGGTTCTGAAACACAATCTGTGTTGCGCGATCAATTTCAATTTTATCGGCCGCCAATTCACCTGTTTTTTGGCTGTTAACGCCTTGGTCGACGATAAATTCCAAAGAAAGCCCATTGACGATGGAATCCCACGGCAACATGACAAACCATGCACGCTTGGAATAAACGAGCTGCGTGGTACGATCCGGTTTCGGTAGATCGTTCGGGTGCGCCATCATGAGTGTTGCTGCTGGTTTTCCGGGTGCTTGAACGCGCACATCCACCGTGCTTGGGTCTACGCCAGCTTCGGGAATAAACAGAATCAGCGCTTCCCGATGAGCCACGATACGTGGGCGGTAAATACTCTTGGTTTGGTCATCGGTGTTCACCAGCAGATTACCGTTGGGTGCAACCGCATGTGTTTGAACGAATTGGACTTCGCCTTTTAGCGCACCTGTTAGATCGTTGCGGTATTCGCGGCTATGGCCGTCAAAAGGTGCATCGTAGAAGTCGATTCCACTGTTGGAGCGTATTGCGCTGGTGTGTCGTACCGCAATGCTACCGTTATACAGTACGCGGTGATTACCTTGGGTTAATTTGACTTCAAACGGAGTGGCTGCACGAATATCGGAGGTGCTGGGTGTGCCGCTGATGATGCCGGTGCCAGCATCAAGAGTTGCCCATGCAGGTAGCTGGATGGCTTCAAATTGCGCCGTGCCGGTAAGATTCTCTGGGCGTGGTAGAGTGTATTGGTAGGCAAGATTCGCAAGCGCAAAGTCTGCCGTAACGGTGCGCGTTTCTTCCGTAGCTGAGGGTGGGGTTGGCGTGCTGGACTCACCGTTGCCGTTATCTACAGGGGGCTGTGGGGTTGGCGTATTGGTGTCACTGCCACCGTTATCGACGGGTGGCTGCGGGGTTGGCGTATTGGTGTCGCCGTTGCCGTTATCTACGGGTGGTTGTGGTGTAGGCGTGCTGGTGTCGCCGTTGCCGTTATCTACAGGTGGCTGTGGTGTAGGCGTGTTGGTATCACCGCCACCGTTATTGACGGGCGGTTGTGGTCGGTCATCACCACCATTGGTAGGAGGTTGTGGGCTAATGCCACCGTTTCCAGAGTTACCGCCGTTTCCAAGGTTGCCAGAGGGTGGCCGTGGGCTGATGTTGTTGTCAGCAGGGGGCTGCTCGGGGTCTGGCAGTTCTGGGGACGGATCAACACCGTTTTCAGGCTCTTGGCTGGGGGGGATTGTGTCGCCCACGATCGGTGGAACAACGTCGCCGCCGGGCGTTTGGGTGTTGTTGCCGGCTTGCTGATTTTTGCCGTCGTTCTCAGACGGAAGGCACCCACTGATGCTGATGGCGATGGTGGCTGCTAAAACGGTTCTAAGCACAAAAAACTCCTAACACAATTCAAGGGACTCAGGGCTCTGTGTAGTAAACAGGCCACAAATCCGAACGATCTAGAAACAATCCATCGTTCTATAAACAATCCATCGTTGAGTGGGGATGTCAGCCGTGACTGGGAGTCCGTGTTGCCGAGCGATGAAAAAGGCTGCTCGACTGCCAAGTGGCGGAGATAAAGGAAATTGAGAAAAGTAGGAACGATGCGCTGTTGTTTTATAGGTTCATAAGCGCTTGTGGGCGCAATCATGCTGCGATCAGATCAAAAAACGATCAGTGTTGCGCGTGGTTGTGAACTGTGCACGGTAATTGTTGTGACCGGCTGGACAGGGTGAGTGGGCTTTTGTCGCAGAATCGGCTCGCGCAGCGAACGGTAAGCTCTTTGCGCAAAAAAAACCGTAAGCACAGCGAGACGCGGAGAAAGATGGGGGCGCGGAGAAAGATGGGTTAGGAGGTGATGCTAATGCAGCGCTCTAAGGGCGCCAAGGAAGGTGCCGACCAGCAAAAGGATCGGCCGCTATCTACGTAGGGGAATCTATATGATGATAGTGGCGGTGAGGGAGGGATTCGAACCCTCGGTACGCTATTAACGTACACACACTTTCCAGGCGTGCTCCTTCAACCGCTCGGACACCTCACCGTGGGACGCATCTTATCTTGCAGTTGCCAGCCAAAGAGAACTCTTGGGGTGGGCCGCATAATGATAAGAGCGCCGTAAGATATAGCTTTTTTTTCAGGGAATCAAGGCATTCCCCAAAAAACTGAGTGGTTTGTATCGGGATTGGTGAGTTTGGGGGTTTCCAATGCCGTGCCGACGTAGAGATAGCCCACAATGCGATCGGGCGCATCCAGCTTAAAAGCGGCTTGGATCAAGGGGTCGGAGGTAAAGTCACCAGTGCGCCACATGCACGAAAATCCCATCGCATGGAAGGCAAGCTCTAGGTTATGTACTGCGCAACCTGCCGCGATCAGTTGTTCCCATTCGGGGATCTTGCTTTCGGTCGCAATGTGGCATCCGACCACAATCACCATGGGGGCACGAAGCGGCAAGCTGCGCAGACGCTCTGCAGCGGTGTCGTTGATTTCAGGATTTTTGGCGCGGCCTGCCTGTTCAAAAACCTGGCCGAGCTGCGTGAGGGCTTCGTCTTGCAGAACAAAAAAACGCCAAGGCCGTAACTTTCCGTGGTCAGGCGCGCGGCGTGCGCAGGCAATGGCTTCATTGACCTGATCGCTGGAGGGGGCGGGCATGCCTAGTTTGGGCGTTGAGAGGCGATTTTTGAGCAAATCAAGCAGTGTTTGCATGGAGACTCCTTTCTGCTTTCGATGAGATTGCGCGGCGTTTGGATGAGAGCCGCACAATTAGGCCCGATAAATGAAGGGCCTAGCGCCCGAGTATACTCCAAAAACGCGCCTCTGCAGGGGTGGGCCTATGCTTGTGACCCATGCTTGTGGGCCTATGCTTGTGGACCAATGTGCCTGTCCTAGGCTCCACTGTATTCTCCGAATAAAAACAGGCCGCCATCGCCGTTCTTCAGCTCGTAGCGGCGCGAACCCGAGGGGCGAGCGGCGCTGCGGTAAACGTACATTGAGGAGGAAGGCAGCGGAACGGGGCGCACAAACCGCGCGCTTATTTGCCGAACGCTATGACGGGCGCCTTCTCGCGCTTCGAGCGCAGCCCAGCTCAGCGACAGGCTTGCAAATCCATGCAAAATTTTCTGGCCAAAGGGAGAGTGGCGGGCGGCATAGTTTGCCCAGTGAACCGGGTTGAAATCGCCCGTAAGCAGCGCAAAGCGCAGGCCATCTTGCGAATCCACAGCCCACGCACCGGCAGTTTCCCACTGGCGGGCAGGGGCGATGCGAGCTTTGCTGGAATCCGGCAGCGCCTGCTTGGGTACGATGCAGTGTAGGAGTGCATCAATCGCGATTTTCTTACGGCGGTTCCGCGTTACTACATGCACCGAGAGCGCTTTGCGCTGCTCGTTTTCTTCAACATTGACGATCTCTGCAGAAAGATAAAGCTTTTCGCCCGGACGGATGGCGGCAAAAGATTTGATCTCGCAGCCGACGTTCACCAGTTGGGTGAGGCGTGCTTGTGTGAGCAGGAGTTTCATTGCCAGTGGCAAGCTCCACTGTGAAAACATGTGCGCAGGAACCGTTAAGATCAAGCCGGTTGCGGGTGCTTGAACCCACTCAAGGTAGTTGCGTACCAAAGGGAGGCTGGGCGCTTCCACTTCATCATAAGCAATCAGTGGTTTGTTGCGTTCGGGGCGGGCCCGCGGTAGCGGCAACGCGTTGGTGATGCGCGTTTGCGCAAGAGAAGCCAAGCTATGCCGTTGATCTAGCAAGGATACGAAGGGAATCGGTTTGAGAAACATGCTTCAGCCTCTTTTGCCTTGAGCTAGGCATACGCGGGTATGAGGCTAAGGATAGCGTCTGAAGTGCGGTAATGTTCGCATTTGAAATGGTTTGAAACAAATTTGCGTGCTCTGGTTCAAAAAAGAGAACAACTGTTCTTGATGATGTCGCAAAAATATGTAAATGAGAAAACAAACGTTCAGCCTTTTTTCAGCAGAAACCTTGCTCTCTCGTTGTTCTGCGTGTGCTCGTAGGCGCGAGATACTCGCACGAAAAGAAAGCGGAAACGAAAAAAAAGAAACATGGCCGCGCGTATTTCGCACAAACGCCTGCGGTTGCTAAAACAACTCAAGGTCGCCGCTGTTGAGCATCTGGTTCATTGCATTTTCGGATTCCTTGTATTGCTCAGGCGACCATGCCATGTGGAAGATAAAGCGTTGGTAGACCGTAATAAAACTATCATGGTCATCTTTGTCTTCGACCGTGTAGCGAATGCATAGCTGTGGCTGGTTGACGCCAAAAGTAATGTATTTGTCGACATGATTGACGATGATCGGCACTTGGGTGCGGTACTGTGTAGACGCCTGTTCGCTACCGGAGAAAAAGCGCCCCTTGATTCCGCCCCAAATCAGGTTGGTGATCTCGCTTAACATGCTGTCGATCCCGCGAATCCGCGCCTCTTCGGGCGGTAGGCTCGTGCGACCGTCGCGAATCGCATCGATCAGCCCCGGCTTGTCGACCTGCAGCATCATATAGCCACGGCACCAGCTACTTTCCAGCTCCATCAGGCTCAGTAATTCCCCAAAAATACTTTTATCGCGCACGATAAAAGGGTGGCCGATATTTACAACGGAGTCTCGAAACGTAGAACGCAGTGCGGTGTCGGAAATCTCTTGGATGCCAAGCACCATTGACGGTGGGTAGTGCATGCTGAACACAAAAGAATTAACGAGTTTCTTCAGCCCGCTCAGGTCGCTAAGCTGATATTGGCCTGCGAACAGCGATTCGGTCTGTTCTGCATCAAGGCCCAATTGTTCCAGCGAGCTGCCTTCTTCTAGGCGCAGAAAAATTGGCACTTCTGGGCGCAGCCGGCGAATTTGGTGCGCCATTTTGATGGTTGCCTGCGGCTCGGCGCCGTTCAGCAGAATTGCGCCGAGGTTGATGCTTCCCTTGATGACTTCCACCAAATCGCCGGAGCGCACCCGCATACCGATCAGGTTGTTGACGTCGCAAAAGCTACGGATCTGCGCGAGAATTTCTTCGTTTTCTTCATGCACCAGCACTTTGCTGACGATTTCGGCATTTTCGGTCATAAAAATTGGATTTCCAGAGCGGTGGCAGTCGATACCCACTCAGTGTAGGCGACGCTTTGGAAATTTGCCGTTGCGATAAAAGTTTGCTTTCGCAATGACCGAAAAAATCCTTCTTCAATCCTGCCACCAAGGGTAAAAAGCGGGCATCTGGCTGGCTTTGCCCGCGTAGTTGGGGTCGCGTTTTTCCAGAAAAGAAGCAACGCCCTCTTTACCATCCTCCAAGCTTGTGTAGAACATGCCGAGCGATTCTACGCGATGGGCCTCACGCGGGTGTGGCAAGGCGCTGTTGCGATAGAACATTTGGCGCGCGATGGCAATGGCCACTGGGGAGCGATGCTGTATGAACTTGCGGGCGAGTGCGTAGGCAGCCGGTAGCAGTTCGTCAGCGGGGTATACACCTTTGACTAGGCGCCCGTGGTGAGCTGCATGAGCGTCGATGATGTCGCCACTGTAGACCCATTCCAGCGCCTGTTGCATGCCGACAATGCGTGGCAGGAACCAACTGGAGCAGGCTTCTGGGACTACGCCGATTTTGCCGAATACAAAGCCAATGCGTGCTTTTTCGGAGGCAAGGCGGATGTCCATCGCGAGCGTCATCGTTGCGCCGATGCCCACAGCTGCGCCGTTAATGGCGGCGATGATCGGTTTTTTGCAATCGTAAATGGCGAGCGTTACTTTGCCGCCGGTGTCGCGGATCCCGTTTTGAATTTCAGGGCTTTCCAAACGCTCCCGCATATCGGCATTGGTGGGGCGCAGGTCTTCGTTGAGCCCGAATACGTTGCCGGGGGCGGAGAGATCCATCCCCGCACAAAAGGCGCGCCCTGCGCCGGTAACGACGATGGCTTTTACGGCGTCTTCTTCGGATGCGCGCCGAAAGGCTTGTTCGAGTTCGGCGGCCATGGTGGGCGTGAAGGAGTTGAGCTGCTCGGGGCGGTTGAGTGTGAGGGTGAGAATGCCGTCTTCGTCGACGCGGTAATCAAGAGTGGAGTAGCTCATGAGGGTTTAGTTCTCGGGCTTGGTCAGGTGGGTGATAAAAGAGAAAAACATGCTTCCTGGGTGCAAAGAGAAATCAAATTGCTGCACCCTGTGCCAGGCGTTAAGGTGTGCGGTCATTTCAGGGTAGCGGCGCTGTAAGTGTTCCCAATGGGGCGTTGGGTAGAGGCGAATGCTGCCGCCGGGCGCAAGTACGCGACTGAATTCCCGAAAAATTTTTGTAAGCAGGTGAGGGTCTTTGATCCAGATAAATAGTAGCCAGCTTGATAGGATCGTATCTACGCTGCCAGTCTCGAAGGGGAGTTGATCAGCCCATGCGGCGATGGCTTTTTCAAGGCCCGGCATCTCTGCTTTGGGGCGGTGTTTGGCGCCTGTCATAAACGATTTGGCGGCGTCCAGAATGCCAAACTGAAAACCTTGTTCGAGCTTTGGGTCGATGCCGTAAAAGTCGATCTGGTGGTGATGGCAAGCCTGAAACATGGAGTCTGCGGTGAACGGTGTCAGGCCGCAACCTACGTCGATCACGGTTTTGCCTTGTAGGGATTGAAGCACCTCTGCTTCGCTTTGATCGTTAAAAAATACTTTGCGATAAAACCAGAACGGCCTTGCGGTGCTAAGCACAGGCAAATCAAGCCGCTCATAGAGGGCGATATTGATCGCCATGGCTTTGAAGTTGAGGCTTGCAAGTGTTGTGCTTAGCTTGGCCAATTCGGGTGCTCCAATGTTTGGCTGCCGTGATTTGCTTGCACAAATCACGGGAAAATGGGTGGAGGTTCAATCCTTGGATTTTTTCTCGCTGATCCAAAGTTTGATCACGCCTTTTACTACCGGCGTGCCTTGGTCATCCAGCGCCGTAACGGTCACGTTCAGATCGCCTGGCTTCCAGTCTTCGGGGTTGATTTCGGCGATGCCGGTGATGTCTGAGCCGGCTTTTGCGGTGTAGTCAACGCTCATGCCTTTGGGAATCCAGCGCAGGTGCTTGGGTACCGAAACTTCGGCAACGGTGCCCATGGCCATTTCCAGCAGGTTGCAGATGGCGATGACGTGCACGGTGCCGATGTGGTTTTCGACGGCGCGGCGTTTTTTCAGGGTGAGGCGCGCGTAATTCGGGCGAAGCTCCTCAATCTGCGCGTTTACGCTGCGGAAATAGGGTGCTTTGAATTGCACGGCTTTGGAAAATATCCGCTTTCCGCCGGGGACGCCGGAGAGTTTGTTCCAGTAACTTAGAATTGCGTTGGTTTCGCTCATAACTCTCACTACTTCGGTTTGTGGGGTTTTGGGTGTGGATTTTTCTGTCTAGAAAAAAGGTGCTTCTACTGCGCTTCAAATATGAATTAGACGCTCCTCAGATTCCTCTGCGGTGCAGCTATGCAGGTCGGCAGCGATTTCAAGTTCGTTCAGGCCGTTTTCGATATAGGTAAGCATTCGCTGCATGGAAGGCATGGTTCTGCGGCAGGCGATTAGGCCGAATTCAAGCTGATCGCAGTAGCTGGTGAGGGTGATATTCAGTGCGACATGGTTGAGGGCGATGGATACTGGGTACATGCCGAGCAAACGCGCACCGTTCCAGTAGAGTGTGTCGCGGGGGCCGGGTACGTTGGATATTACTACGTTAAAGGCGAGCCAGTCGGGTCGTAGGCCCGTCATGAGATTCAAGCCGGTAGGCGCGAGCGTAAGCGCGGTGTAATTGGTGATTTCCTCTGGGGTCATACCGGCGAAGCGTTTCTTCGCATTGCGAACAGAGGCCTTCACCATTTGCAAACGATCGCTGGGGTCAGCAATATGGGTGCCCAGATTGGCGAGAATCATGGCAACTTGGTTGCCCTCTGCGCTCTCATCCTTGCGCAGTGAAACTGGGACCATTGCGATTAAGGGCTTATCGGGTAGTTTGCGCAGCATGATCAGGTAATTTCGCAGTGCGCTGCCGCAGATTGCCAGTACCACATCGTTCAACGTTGCGTGAAATGCTTTGGCGATTCGTGCAATGCGTGCCACTGAAAAAGACTGCGCAGCAAAACGTCGGGAACCGGTGATGCTATCGTTAAGGATGGTATGCGGTGCCTGGAAAACGGAAATGAAATCCGGGTCGGTTTTGGCGCGTTCGCCGGCTTTGTAAATTTCTCTTGCAACGGTGGGGATGGTGGACAGTTGCTTGTTGAGCCCTGCGGTGAGCTTGGCAACCGAGGAAGCAATGTCGAGCGGGTTTGGTAATGGTAAACTGGCGCTGCTGAGAGTCTTGTGATGATGGCGGGCCCAGACCGGTGGCAGGTCGTATTCGTCGGGGTTGGTGGTGAGTGCGCGCGTGCCTGTGCGCATCGCCGAGATCCCGTCCATCATGGAATGGTGAATTTTGCAATACACGGCAAAACGCCGATCCTGAAAGCCCTCGATCAGGTGGTATTCCCACATCGGGCGCTCGCGATCCATTAAATTGCTGTGTTCCGAAGAAACCAGCGTTAAAAGTTCGCGGATTCGCCCAGGTGCGGGAAGGGCTTCATGGCGAAAATGGTGTTCAAGATCGAATTGTTTGTCTTCAGTCCAGAAAGGCTGTCCGAAGCGCCGCGTCAATCGCTGGTTAAAAGGCGCGGCGGGCTTTTTGAATTGGCGCAACCACTGGGCAAGTTCTGATACATAGTGCTCGCCCGCACCTTCGGGGAATTCAAAGAGTTGCAGGCCGGCAACGTGCATGGGTTGCTGGCGGCGTTCGAGCCAAAGAAAAATCTGATCCAGTGGGCTTAAAGCTTTCATATTGCGGTGTCCTTGCAGCGGGCCGGCGAGATGATTCGAGCGCGGCCCGCATCCGATTTATAGGTAATGTTTTTGGTGTGTTTCGCGTACGCTGATTTTAAGCAGCTTACCGGTCGCGGTATGGGGTAGTTCTTTTACGACGATCGCGTCATCTGGAATCCACCATTTCGCGACTTTGCCTTCAAAATACTGGAGCAGGCTTTCGCGAGTAGGTTGGTGGTTGGGTTTGGCGATCACCAAGAGCAGTGGGCGTTCGTCCCATTTGGGATGGGGAACGCCGACTACGCAGGCTTCTTGCACGTCGGGATGGCCGACGGCGATGTTTTCTAATTCGATGGAGCTGATCCATTCACCACCGGATTTTATGACATCCTTGGTGCGATCGACAATTTGCATATAGCCTTCGGGGTCAATGGTGGCAACGTCGCCGGTGTCGAACCAACCATTTTCTAACGCGGAGGCGTCGGAGCGATAGTAGCGTTCGATTACCCACGGGCCTTTGACCATCAATCTGCCAAACGTGCTGCCATCGTGTGGGAGTGCTTCGCCTTTGGCATCGACAATTTTTAAGGCGACGCCAAATACCGGGCGGCCTTGTTTGCGCTGGTATTGATAGCGCTGGTCTAACGGTAGAGATAAGAGCCGTGCGGTGGGGGTGCAGAGTGTGCCGAGCGGGCTCATTTCCGTCATGCCCCAAGCGTGTATCAGAAATACGTCGTGGACTTCCTGAAACTCTTTGATCATCGCTAACGGCGCAGCTGAGCCGCCCACTACGACGCGCTGTACGGTGTGAAGTTTCTTGTCGTTTTGACGCAGATAATCCAGCAGCCCTAGCCAAACGGTGGGTACGCCAAGAAGGAAATCGGCTTTTTCGTCTTCAATTAGCTCGGCAAGCGCCGCGCCGTCCATGCGTGCTCCCGGAAATACCATTTTGGCGCCCGTCAGCGTGCAGCTGTACGGGACGCCCCACGCGCTGACGTGGAACATCGGAACGACCGGCAACACGCAGCTGTGGCTGGAGAGGTTCATGGCGTCTGGCTGTACGGAGGCGTATGCGTGCAGGATTTGCGAGCGGTGGGAATACAATACGCCTTTTGGCTTGCCGGTGGTGCCGGAGGTGTAGCATAAAACCGCACCTGCATCGTCGCTAAAGCGCGGCCACTCATATTCTGCGTTGTGTTTGGCGAGCTCGGATTCGTAGCAAATGGGGGGGTGATTGCCTTTGCTTAGGGTCTGTTGAGCATCGGCGGGCATGTGTGCATCGTCGGTTAGCACGATAATGCGTTCTAAGTGGGGCAACTGCGGCAAAAGCCTTTGCACGATGGGCAAGAAACTTAAATCTACGCACAGCAGCTTATCTTCGGCGTGTTGCAGGATGTATTCAATTTGTTCTGGAAATAAGCGTGGGTTGATGGTGTGCATAATGGCACCCATGCCCGACACCGCAAAATAAAGCTCGTAGTGTCGATAGCCGTTCCAGGCAAGGCTTGCAACACGATCGCCGTGCTGTACGCCCAAGCTCTCCAATAGATTGGCAAGCTGCTTGGCGCGTTGGCTGGCGTCTTTGTAGGTATAGCGGTGAATCGGGCCTTCTACGGTGCGACTGACAATCTCGCCATGAGAGTGAAAGGTTTCTGCGTGTGTCAGCAGGTCAGAGATCAGTAGGGGGCCTTGCATTAAGCTACCTGACATAGTCGCATCCTTCGGTCATCTTTTTATTGGGCGTGGGGGTTGAATCGTTGTTGTGAGAGCACAAGCCTACCTGCAAACGTAGGTAGCGCCAATGTTTCAATAGGCCAGTGTGATCTTAGATTGATATTTCCCGCAGGTAAGAGTGGGTAAGGCGCAAGGGTTGGTTTTTAGGATACGTTGACGTAGGCACCTGTGTGCTCTGTCAGCGTGCCAATGGGCTGGAGTGACAAACCCTGCTGCTCGGCGCAGGCCAGAAATTCGGCCTCGCCGCTTGGGGCTACTGCGATGAGTAAGCCGCCGCTGGTTTGCGGGTCGCAGAGCAGGTTTTTTTGCAGGGGGGTGAGCGTTCCGCATTTGTGGCCGTAGCTATCGAAATTCCGCTGGGTGCCCCCCGGTATACAGCCGGCTTCTATATAGTGGATTACGCTGTCCATCAGGGGGATGGCATCAAAATCTAGTTGTGCGGCTAAGCGGCTGCCTTCTGCCATTTCAATCAAGTGCCCGAGCAAGCCAAAGCCGGTAACGTCGGTCATGGCGTGCACGCAGGGGAGCCTAGCAAAGGCGGCTCCGGGCTTATTCAACACGCACATCCAGTCGCGGGCAAGGTGGGTGTGGGCCGCTTGGAGCTTACCCTTTTTTTCGGCGGTGGTAAGAATGCCGACGCCGAGTGGTTTGGTTAGATATAGGCGGTCACCTTGCTGTGCGGTGTCGTTGCGCTTGAGTTGAGAGCGGAGGACTTCGCCGGTGACGGCCAGCCCAAAAATGGGTTCTGGGGTGTCGATGGAGTGGCCGCCTGCCAATGGGATTCCGGCAGCTTCGCAGACGCTTCGGCCGCCTCGAATCACTTCGCGGGCGATTTCAGGGGCGAGCACGTTGATGGGCCAGCCGAGGATGGCGATGGCGAGCAGAGGGCTTCCCCCCATGGCGTAGACGTCGCTGATGGCATTGGTGGCGGCAATTCTGCCGAAATCGAAGGGGTCATCGACAATTGGCATAAAAAAATCGGTGGTAGAAACGACGGCGCGCTCATCGTCCAGTGCATAGACGGCTGCGTCGTCGCGGCTGGCGTTGCCTACCCATAGGCGTGGGTCTAGCGTTTGTGAGCCGCTTCCGGCAAGAATCGTGTCGAGAATTTTTGGAGAGATTTTACAGCCGCAGCCTGCGCCGTGGCTGTATTGGGTAAGGCGGATTGGGTCGGTCATTGGAATACTGTTGCAACAAAGTTGGTGGCGGTTGGGTGTAGGTACATGCCCCCACCCAAGCGCGACTCCACGGATTGCAACCGTTATAAATACCTCGCTCATCCGTAAAGTACAGACGAGCGACGTGGTTAACGTGCCGCTTTTACATCCTCTGGGGAGACCAATTTGCCTTTGTTGCCCCAAGAGCTGCGTTCGTGGTTGATGATGTCGGCGATCTGAGTGTCGTTCAATGCACCTTTGAAGGGAGGCATGGGGCTTTGGTACACGGTACCGTCGATTTCCTCGCCTTGCAAGCCGTCCAGAATCACCGAGATGTGTTTCGCGGGGTTTGGATCCTGCACTGCTTTGTTGTTGACCAAGGGCGGGAATACGCCGGCCATGCCCTGGCCGTTGGCTTGGTGGCAGGCGCCGCAGTTTGCCGCGTAGGCGGATTCGGCGCGGGCGGGGTCAAATTTGTATGGGCCTGTGGGGGCGGGCTCGGCTGCAGCAGGTGTGGCCTGAGCAGTCTTGGTGATGACGGGCTTGCGTGTGGCGGTCATGCCCTCGGCAGGTTTCACGTCGATGATGCCGACAGCACCAAGCATCAAATGCGCGAAAGAGTGATCGACAAATGGATAATGCCCCGGTTCCTCTAGGACGGCGTCAAAGATTGCGCCTTCGCCTGGCCCAACGCTATAAGTGGATACGCCGCTTTGGAAGTGGGCAGGATTGGCGTCGGGGTAAACACGGTCAAACATGCCGCCGATAATGTGGAATGCACTCCACATGCTTGGGCCGGCGTTCACAAAGTAGAGGCGCATGCGCTTGCCGGCGGTAACGGTAAGCGGGTGGTCCACATACTGTTTGGCAACACCGTTAAACACGACTTCGTCGGGGCGGATGTCGAGCATTTTTTGGTAGTCGGGCGCCATTACGTTGCCGCTGGCGAGCTTGGTATACCATTCGCTTTGCACGATGACGTAGTTTTCGTCTGCAGGTGGCAAGCCTTCTTTGGGGTCAACAATGATGGCGCCGTACATGCCGTTCCCCATGTGCAATAACACCGGTGGTGTGCCGCAGTGGTAGACAAATGCGCCTGGCGTTTTGGCTACAAACGAGAATTCCAGCATTTCATTTGGCATGATATCCACATAGTCGAGGCTGGGCGGGGTGATGGCAGAGTGAAAGTCCACCGAGTGGTGCATCGTGCCTTTGTTGGAAAAGCGAACTTTTACAGTCTGGCCTTCGCGCACGTGGATCACAGGGCCGGGTACGACACCACCGAACGTCCACGCTTGGTAGTCCACGCCGTTGGCAATGGCGATTTGTTTGTCTTCGGCGATTACGTCCACTACGACTTGCTCGCCTTCAAGCACAGGCGGCAGGCGTGCGTCGCGTGCGCTGGCCAGCGGTGTTTTGGCTGCCAGCATGAGTGGGGATACCGCCGCAGCAGCGGTTTCTGGGGTTGCGGATTTTACGTTCAAGGTGCTGGGAAGGCCCGCGATCAGGAGCACCAACAAGGCTAAAATGCCTAGAATCGCTCCGATCTGAATGCCGGGCGGCAGGGTTTCGGGTTGCGGGGGGGGTGTTGTTGCCTCATTCCACTCGGCAATGCGTTGCCATGCTGGCCAGCGTCGCTCGATCAGATAGTCGAGGCTATAAGGGACAAAACCTGTGCGATAATGCAGCCCGATTAAGGCGAAGAAAATCAATACATAAGTAATGGCAGTGCCGATGTTGGAAACGCCCACGGTGTAGGGCCCACCAAAACCTTCGGCGGTACTCCAGATCAACAGGCTAAACAAGGCGCCCAGTAGGTATAGCGTTTTGCCGCCAAACCCGACCAGTAGTGCGAGTGCTGTTACAGTGGTTGCAAGACGGGTTAACCAAGTAAATAGCAGTGCATTGGGGCTGATCAAGGCAATCCATAACGAAAACCACCAGCCGCTCCACTCTGGTTGTCCGGTGGATGCGTTGTGTAAATAGCCAACGTAGTGGGTAGCAAAATCAGGTGACCAGGTGAGCGCAGCGCCAACGGCCCAGATAATGCCGAAAGCAACGCGTAGAGCCGTGGTCGCCACGGCGGGCCACGGTGAGGGGAGGGTGGGTTCTGCCATGAGAAACCTCAATTAATGTGCGGATAATTCAAAGAACAGCGGGAATTCCCGCAAACGTGGGAAGGATAGTCCTGTTTTTTTGGAAACTGCAACACCGTGCTTCTGCTTTATGAATGGGATTGTTCTTGTTTTAATGATCGAGATGGTCGTGGTAGAGAGATTTGAATAGCCTGTTGGACTGATAAAAACCACTGTATTCATGCAGTTTTTCTTTGTTACGACGATGCATGCAGTGAGTATTTGTGAGAAGATCTTTCCGCCGAAACAAAATACATTAAATTTATTGCCGATATGTATGAATTAAATGAATTGCCAGAATTGACCGATTATTCATCTCTGTTTCTCAACGATGTTCCAATGATGGATGTGCGCGCGCCGATTGAATTTAAGCAGGGTAGTTTTCCGATGGCCACCAATGTGCCTTTGCTGGATAACGCTCAGCGTGAACAGATTGGTATCCGTTACAAGCAGGCTGGGCAGGATGCGGCCATTGATTTAGGCTTGGCGTTGGCTACGTCTGAGGTGCGGGCACAAAGAATTTGTGGGTGGAAATCCTACATTGAAAAATACCCGCAAGGTGCGCTTTTTTGTTTTCGGGGCGGATTGAGGTCGCGCACAACCCAGCGCTGGCTTGCAGAACAGGGAATCATCTATCCGCGCATAAAAGGTGGCTATAAAGCCATGCGGCGCTTTTTAATTGAAACGCTGGAGCACGCCTGCCAGCATCAGTCTTTGATCTGCATTTCCGGCCGAACGGGAAGCGGTAAAACTGATGTTTTATTGCAGCTCAGGCATTATCTCGATCTGGAAGGACGCGCCCATCACCGAGGATCAACGTTTGGAAATACCGTTTATCCTCAGCCCGCGCAGATTGATTTTGAAAACGCGGTAGCCATTGATTTTCTCAAACATGCACATTACCACTCAGGTGTGTCGTTATTTATTGAGGATGAAAGCCGCTTGATTGGGCGGATTGCCTTGCCGCCTAACTTGCAGGCGGCAATAAAGCGTGCGCCTCGTGTATTATTGGAGGAGCATGAGGATGCGCGTGAACAGCGCGTTCTTCGGGATTATATTTTGGTGCAGCGCGAACAGTTTAAGCGTTGCTACGGGGCAGATGCTGCGCCGCGCTTTGCGTCTTTTGTGCTGGATAATCTCGCCCGCATCGAAAAGCGCTTAGGTAGCGAAAGACACGATCGCATCCGCGCAGAGTGGCAGGCGGGGCTTGTTGAATTTGAAAATAGCGGCAATGCCGAGCGTTTTGTTCCAGGAATTCGTTGTTTGCTGAGCGAGTATTATGATCCGATGTACGATTACCAGATCACCCAGCGCGATAGCCCGATTCTTTGGCAGGGCGATGCTGCGGGCTTGGTAGAATGGGCGCGTTCGCTTTGAATAAAACAGGGGTGTATTAGGGGCGCCGCCGCTTGATATGCAGGCTCATAAATTCAATGAGCCTTCCAATCTGAAACCAGAAGAGTTCCTGAAATTTTGTCCACCAGCGCCGCCTCGCCCAGTTTACGGCGGAATAGGCTTCGCTGTCTTTGAAGTCGGCTTCGAATAATGCCCGAATCTGTGCTGCGAAATCGACATCCAGTATTTCTTGGTTGGCTTCGAGATTCCAGCGTAAATTCCAGCGGTCGAAATTACAGGAGCCCACACTTACCCAATCGTCGGCGAGGGCGATTTTCATGTGCATGAATCGTGGCTGGTATTCTAGGATCATTACGCCGTGGCGCAACAATTGCCCATAATATCGCCTGCTGGCGTAGCGAACCGCTGGGTGGTCCGTGCGCGGGCCAGGTAGCAATAAGCGCACGTCAATTCCGTTTCCTGCGGCACGAATCAGCGCGCGGCGCAATTTTCTGCTGGGATAAAAATAGGCGGTGGCGATCCATGCGCGGCGTTTGGCTGCGCGAATTCTTTTGACGAGATCCGCCTTGATCTGCTCGTCGCCAACGCCATTGCTGGAATTGACTCGGGTTTGCGAAGGCACTCCCGTTAACGGTCGAAAATAGCGGCTGATATGCAAATAACTTGAAATTCGGGTCGGGATAGGCAGATCAGGCATGCCGTTATAAAACATCCACGCTTGCTCAAAGAGTTCGCACCAATCAGCGACGACCGGCCCTTGGCTCTCAATCATCAAATCGTGCCAAGCTTTTTGGGGGTTCGCAGAGAGATCGAATACGTCTGCGATTCCTGCCCCGCCGGTGAAAGCGATCGTTCTGTCAATGATCAGAATTTTCCGGTGGTCGCGAGAGAGGTTCATCGCGAATTTTTTGCGCGCTAGCGGATTGTAGAGGCGTAGCTGTATTCCGGCATTGCTCACGTGTTTGTGATCCGCTGCCGAAAATTCCCTTGCGCCAATCGAATCCAGCAGTAAACGCACGCTTACGCCGCGCTGAACCGCTTGGCCGAGCGCCTCAATGAACTGATCTGCCACGCGGCCCGGCTGCACATAGTAGATTTCGAGGTAAATGCTTTCGCGAGCATTGCCAATGGCTTCCAGCATTCGCGGATAAAAGCAATCGCCATCTACCAGAAGGTGGATGCTCTCAAGGGGGCGCCAGGGGAACGTGGAAGCCAGGGAGCCTTGGCTGGGCAGCGCGGGGTGAGTTTTGATCAGTGACATAGCGATCACCGTAATAGCCGGAACTGGAGTGAGGGTAGCACATCCTTAGCGAGAACAATAGCTTACTGCAAGCGGCGGTCAGGGCTGCGTGTGCATCTGGGATTGCGGAGTGGGTGCGAGGCGGTTCCGCTTTGGGTTGGATGCGAGTCACATTTTTGCGCTGTTTTTGCCGGTTTTGGCCGCAGGAATTGCAAACCAGAGCACAAAAAGACCCGTATGACCCCGCTTCTGCTGCAAAGCGTGACGGAGCCCGCAAGCCGATTTTTTGGGCATTCCTAGACTTGTCCTCAGTAGGTTTGTAATTCACTTCGCAGTTAACGGTGGCAGTATGAAGTCATTTTCCAGCGTTCAGGGATCATCATTCGTTGCAGGACTGCTTTCGATTTTTAGCCTTGTTTTCGTGTTGTTTTCTGGTAGCGTTCATGCTGCAGCGTTAGTGGTAAGCTCAACGCCAAGTGATGCTCAATTTTCCGTTGGCGAATCGGCGAGTTTCAAAATTGTTGCGACCAGCAGCAATAAGATTTATTACAACTGGTATAAAAACGGCAAACGCATCTGGACGGCTGCCGGTAGCACGCTTTCGCTTGGCAAGATGACGACAGGCAAAGCAGGCACCTATCATGCCAAGGTCTATGATCGGAATAGCTACGTAATTACAGAGCCGTTTGTCGTGAGTATCGCGACTCAAAATAGCCTTGCGATTACCAAGCAGCCAAGCGCTAGTGTTGTAAACGAAGGCTCAGCACTCAATGTAAGCGTTACTGCGACTGGATCCGGAACTCTGGCCTACCAATGGTACTTCAATGGTGCAGCCATTCCAGGTGCAACGGGCAGTTCCATTAGCACGAACAGCGCGAAGCTTTCGGATGCTGGTCAGTACAAAGTGGTTGTGAGCAACGGCAGCTCTTCCGTAACGTCAAATACCGTAACGTTGAGCGTAATGGCGGTAGCAAAATCTTACGCAGCAAATCTGGCTTGGACTGCGCCAACCTCCCGCGATGATGGCAGCGCTCTTGCGAAAGAAGATATCGCGAGCTACAACATCTACTTCGGAACCAGCGCGACGGGTAGCCTCTCAAAGATCGCATCTCTTTCAGCAGCAGATTTGAGTTATACGGTAAGCAACCTCTCCGCAGGCACCTACTACTTCGCTGCAACCGCAGTCGATCGTAACGGCCTAGAAAGCAAGCTTTCGGAGAGGATCAGTGCGAGTTACTAGACCTCCGGCGGGATATTGGCTTGCAAGGCGCTAACGCGAAAACTGAGTGGTCTCGAAGCGAGTGCGCGGCTTCACGGAATTTTCGTGCCGCGCACTCGCTTCTTATGTTAGAATTTCACAGAAACGGGCCTTTGTGCTTCCTATACTTTGCCCTCCATGGCGCTGTTAAGATAAGTGAGCAACAGAGGTATTAAGATAAGAGAGCAATGGCAGCAAGCGGCCGTTAAATTCTTGATGGCGCTCGGCATCGGCCGCCACCGTAACCGCTGAAACACGGTCTACCGGCAGGGGGGCATCTAGCAAGAAATCATCTTGCACCACAAGTACAAGGGCATCCACTTGCCGATCCAACAGCAGCGCAAGGCAATGAGCTTGCAATCCTTGAGTCGCTAGTGAAAACACCTCACCATGCGCGTTATAAACATCATGACCGTTACTTAAGTGACAGTGTATGCCATCCTTGGTCAGCGTACGCCAACGTGTCTTTGCCAAAGCAAGCGCATCGTCTGCACCCACAAATACCTCAACAGGAATCCGTGCACGGCTATTTCCCATGATGCGCCTAAGATATTCTCCAAGGTGAGCGCGGGATATTTCACCTCCACCTAGCAGTGGCGCGTAGTTTACTTCATTTATTATGGCGCCGGTTTCCACCCATGAGCGGCTGATATCCGTGCTAATCATGTCTACGCCGGCTACCTCCAAGCCAAACAAAACCGTGGCTCGCACCGCAGCTGAGAGGTTATCGGGATGGATGTGTTCAGAGACATTTTCATCGTAGCCGCCCGCCGCCGTGGACTCGATCGCTCGCAGCGCTAGCCGTTGGCTGGCTTGTGGAACGCTGTCCCAGTTACAGCCCACCTTGTGAAGCGTTTCCAACGCCTCGTGATCGTCCGGCCAGGCTTCGTCGCGTAACCAAGGTGGCCGCTGACTGCGCTCGTGGTTAGCGGCGCGAACCAGTTCTGCCACCGACTGTACACCATCCCCGATCACAAGCTTTGGCAGACGTTTTACCGCATATAAAAGCCGCCCACCTGCAATGAACAGACGATGACATACGCCGGCCACCTGACGCTCTACCAGCACTAGCCGGCTGCGCGATGCTTTCTGTGCAAGCTCAAAGGCGCTGCGCAGTGCAGAGACGTCGTTAATGTCTACGCTTACGCCTTCACCGCGATCGGCATCTATAGGCTTCACCACGACCGGCCAGCCGATGTGCTCACCTGCACGAACCGCAGCATCTGTGTCGCTCGCCACCACATGGTGAGGAGCAGGGAGACCTGCGTCTCGCAATACCTGTGCAGTCCATGCTTTGTTCTGCGTCAATCGTGTGCCAATGGCGGAATCACCTTCCACGCTACTGCGATCTACGCGACGGCTCTGGCTTCCCCATCCCAGTTGGTACACCCCAGCCCCCAAATGCAGAAACGGTATGTCGGCGTGGTAGGCTTCCCGCAATACCGCAAGCGTAGATTTTCCGGTAATTACGCGGCCACGTAAGACGCCTACGATTCTCTGGTGGACATTGGCCAACAAGGTTTCCAGCGTGGATTCGCGAAGGCCCTTAGTAAGCAGTTCCACAATCACCGAAACGGACTGGCCGCAGGCAATGCGCCAGCATTCCGGATCTATGTGAGCAATATGCACCACCCCGATGCGAAAATTCCACCTAGAGACATCGTTCAGCGGCATAGCTGCGGCGATACAGCCCGTCTCGAATACGGGAATGCCCGCCGCCTGCAATAAATTTTTTGCCAGCACCATTCCACGCCAGAGCACGTTGGCGGCTAGCACTTGGGCGTGTGTGCCCTCCCGAAACCGCCGGCAGGGTTCCAGTGGAATCCGAAATCTGGATTCCAGCAGCTCATCAAGACCCTGCAAATCGACCTGTACAGGCATTGCCAGTGTGATTTCTAGGAATTGTAGCGCCTGTCTGGAGTTAGTGTTTGGCGCGATAGTTTCGCGGCTTATGGAAGCGTCGATCAAAAAATCACATCGACCGCGATCGCAATCGCCTCAGGATCGACGTGATTGGTATTGTCATTCGTGGTCATGTATTCGATTTTAAGGTCTGCGGAAGGGTGAAAATCCCAGCGCACGCCCACGCTCCACGCATCTTGCTCGTTAAGCGTTGCGGTAAAGAGCGGCATTAGCTCCGAACGCACTAGGCCGAAGGCAGTACCATAGTCAAGGCCGGGAATTTGGCCCATTGCGGCCTGTGTAGCTTCGTTAGCGAGTAGTTTGAAGCTCTTCTCGTTATAATCGGATTCGGCGTGTTCAACGATAAAATATGGTGTGAACTTGCCTAAGCGTGCACCGGCACTGATATAGCTTCTCTGCCCGGGGCGTTGCAAAAGACTGTCGCGAATGTCTAATACGGTGGATTCTGCCACGATAAAATAAGGGCCGGGATCAAACTGCAAGCCAACGCCGTAGAATTCTGCTTTGTCGTTATCTACGTATACGGCATCCATTGCTTTAGGGCTAAACGGGATGCTTGCGAGTTGGATGTCCAAAAAGTTTTTTAAGTCCATGCTCAATGAGGCGCGCGTGTAAATGGCGCGTAGCGTGAGCCAGTCCCAGTTCATATTCCACGCGAATAGCCCCGCTCTGGCGATTTGCCCATCTGCCGGCTCCAGTTGAGTCTCGATATTTAACTTGGTATCACTTCGCCCCGTTAGAAACGTCATCCGCGAAGTCCACACGCCGATATCGGTTTGCCACTCTAGTTTCACGCCATTTAAGGTATCAAATCCGCCGATGTCGTAGGTGTTAAACGGTGGTTTTACAAAGTGATAGCTGTAACCGACATCCAGCGAGTCGGAATACATAAAAAACGGTATTCGGAAGCGGCCAACGCTGACTGTCCACTCCGGATTGAGATCATAGGATAAATACGCCCAGTTAAACTCTGCATCGTAATCATCAACGCCCTTTGCCATGATTTGTGCCGTTGCCGAAAGCCCATCGCCCAGATCCGCGCGTGCTTGTAATGCAAAGACATTATTGGATTGATAGTTGATTTGATCGTCAAAACCGCGAAAGGGCGTAACGCCGCCATCAGGCGCTCTCACCAACTCTTTATCGTCCAATACTTGGCCCACCATGAACGTTGCAAAGCCATCAAAGCGTAGCTCTGCTGCATGGGTGTTAGTGGAAATTGCAAGTGTTGAAAGTGCAAAAGGAATCGCGAGCGGCAGTGCAAGCGCTCGTGCAGGGAAGATTTTTATGTCAGTCATGACAGGGCGTTCCATCTGCTGTGGGGTGTTGAATATCCAGCGTAAGTTTTAAGAGCGCGGATATCGTCAGCTTCTTTCCTGCGAGTAATGCCACTGCGAAAGAGTGGGGCTTTGCCTATGCCAAGCCCCTCACTAAGGAAGGTATAGTCTAGTTTCTCAAAAAGGCTATCCCAAAGAGCTTGTTTGAGTCGCTAGTTCGCGCTGTTAATGATGATGCTGGTGAAGCTCTGTATCTGAATCACGATTTGACGGCGCTGGAGTGGGCGTGATTGGTTGGTGCGGCATCGCGTGTTCGTGCATCGTGTCGTGCTGCATTGTGTCGTGCTGCATTGTGTCGTGCTGCATTGTGTCGTGCTGCATTGTGTCGTGCTGCATTGCGTCGTGCTGCATTGCGTCGTGCTGCATTGCGTCGTGCTGCATTGCGTCGTGCTGCATTGCGCCGTGCTGCATTGCGTGTTCGTGCTGCATCTCCTGGGTATGTGTGGCGCCGTGTGAATGCGCACCGCCATGCCCCATTAGCGGCGATGCGAGCGTCCATAAACCAAACAGAATCAACAGTGAACCACCCACCCAGCGTAGCGACGGCCTGCCCAAAAAGCGCTGTACGTTGCTTGAAAAGAACCCAACGCCGACCATGGCCGGCATGGTTCCAAGGCCGAACAGCCCCATCACCAACGCTCCCATAAGGGGCGACGGTGCGGTAACGCTCCAGCTCAGTGCGCTGTAGACCAAACCACAAGGTAGCCAGCCCCACAACGCCCCCAAGGCAAGCGCCTGGAACGGGTTTCGCACTGGCAGGAAGCGGCGGGTAAGCGGAGAAATTGCGCGCCAGAGACGCCCGCCGGCGCGTTCAATATAGACCAGTCCATGCCACCATTGCGCAAGGTACAAGCCCACCAATACCATCATTACGCCCGCGAGCCCGCGCAATAGCCATTGGCCTGTAGCATCAAAGAGTTGGCGGAAGCCTTCCCCCGCGCTTGCAACAAGGAAGCCCGCGACCATATAGCTGCCCACGCGCCCGCTGCTATAGAGGATCGAATATAACAAGCGCCGAAGTGCGTCGTTTCGAATGGCCGGTGCTTGGCCCGCAGGTGCAAGCCCTTGACCCAAGGCTGCGCTGATGCCGCCACACATGCCAATGCAATGCAGGCTGCCAAGAAACCCAATGGAAAACGCGGCGAGTAGGTTAAGTTGGTTTTCCATGATTTTGGGCGTCCGTGGCAGGGGGAGTGGCAGTTGGGATGGCTGGGGTTTCGACGGCGGTGCCCGATTTGCTCTCGGCGGAGGCGTCGGGTGTTCCGAGCTTGGTGGACGCTGCGGGTGCCTTAGCCGCTGGCAGATCATCATCGAAAAGAATGCGACGGCCTTCGCGCTCTAGGTCTTCAAACTGGTCGTTTTTAACTGCCCAGCGAAATAGCGCAATGGCGAGCAGCAAGGTGACGATGCCTACCGGCACCAGAAAAAAAATGACTTCCACGAAAACCTCCTGTGGCGAACGCCTGCCTAGGCGGTGAGGCGGCGCGCATAACGCCGAGTGCGCAGTGCGTTCGTCACTACGATAAGCGAACTGGTGGACATGCCAATCGCGGCGAGCCACGGTGGTACGAATCCAAGGGCCGCAAAGGGCACTGCGAGAGTATTGTATACCACTGCCCACGCAATGTTCTGGCGCATAATGCGGCGATTGAACACGGCCACTTGCAGGGCATATTGAAGGGTGGCTAAGTGCTGATTGAGGATGAGCGCATCGGCGGATACCTTGGCAAGGTCGCTGCCCGATGCCATTGCCACCGATACGCTGGCGGCGGCGAGCACCGGCGCATCGTTCAGGCCGTCGCCCACCATCAATACTTTGCCGGTGGTCTGTAGCTGCTGAACAAAAGCGAGCTTGTCAGCCGGGCTTTGGCCGCCGTGAACATGGCGGATGCCAAGGGTTTGCGCCACCTGTTGTACGTGGTTGCTGTGGTCGCCGCTCAGCAGGTGAACCTCAATACCGCGTTGGTGCAGGTCGCTAATCAGTGCCGCGGCGTCTTCGCGCAGCTCGTCGGCTACCTGAAACCAGCAGAGCGCGGATTGTTCGTTGCCAAGTAGGAGCCAGTGACCGTCGCTGGGTGGGGTGAGGGGCGGGTTGCTTGCGTGCGCGTTGCGAAAGCCATTGCACACAAACTGGGCGGTGCCAATTCGGTAGTTTTGCCCTTGGTAGCTTCCCTGTACGCCTTGGTTGGCAATGATCTTGATGTCCTGAACGTCGTAGATGGCTGCACCAAGATGACTGAAGGCGCGCGCAATCGGGTGTTCGGAGTGCGATTCAAGTGCCTGTGCGAGTGCGAGACACTCCTCCTTGGAGTGGCCTTCGAGCGGCTTGATGGCCGCCACGCTGAACTGGCCTTTGGTGAGCGTGCCGGTTTTATCGAATACCACGTGTTGCGCGCCTTCCAGCCCTTCCAAGGTATGGCCACGGGTGATTAGAAAGCCAAGGTCGGCCAGTGCTGTTGTGGCGGTGGTGAGTGCGGTAGGAACGGCCAAGCCGATGGCGCAAGGGCAGGTGATGATCAAGACGGATAATGCCGTCCAGAAGGCGTGTTCGGGGGCATAGTACAGCCACGCAAAATAGGTGACCAGCGTCGCCACGAGTACGCGGGCAACGACTTTGCCGGCAATGCGATCGGCCAGCAGGATCATGGCCGGTTTTTCGCTTTGCGCCTGATCCAGTAAGCGCCGCAACGTGTTCATTGTGCTGGCGTGTGCGGGGCGGGTAACTTCGATCTGGATGGGGTGGTCGATATTGATGGAGCCGCTGATCACGCCTTCGCCACGTTGGCGGGGCACTGGCAGGGATTCGCCGGTGAGCATGGCCTCGTTAATGGACGTAGTACCTTCCAGAATCAGGCCGTCGCAGGGGATGGTTTCGCCGGCGCGCACCTGAATCCGGTCGCCCACGGCTACCATGTCGGCGGGTATTAGATGTACGTTTCCGGCATCGTCCAGCTTGCGGGCGGTCAGGCTGCGATGCCCGCCACCGGCAAGGGAAGTTGTGGCGGCGTGATGACGGGCGCGCATTTCCAGATAGCGGCCGGTGAGCAGAAAGAACACGAACATGCCGACCGAGTCAAAATAGACCTCTGGGCCGTTGACCCAGGTGGAATACAGGCTCGCAAAATAGGCCAGCAGCAGCGCGATGGACACTGGGGTGTCCATGCCGAGATGACGGGTTTTCAGCCCGACCCATGCGCCGTGCAAAAATGGGTAGCCCGCGTAGAACAGTACCGGCAAAGTAATTAGCGCACACACCCAGCGCAAAAATAGTTCGTAGGCGGGCTCGATGCCGGTGGCGTTGCCGGCGTATAGGCCGACGGACATCATCATGACTTGCATTGCGCCCAATCCAGCGACGCCAATGCGGATCAGCGCGGTGCGGTTTTCTTGCTTGCGAACCTGTTCGCTGCGTTCCGGCTGGTAAGGTTCAGCTTTGTAGCCCACTTCTGCAATGGCGCGGATAATGGCGGAGAGTGGCAGCGTTTGTGGATTCCATGCGACCACCGCACGATGGCTCGCCATGTTGAGGCGAAAGTCCATTACGCCGTCTACGGTTGCAACTTTTTTCTCGATTAGCCAAGCGCAGGCAGCGCAGGTGATGCCGCTTAGGATGAGCGTTGTGCTGGAGTCGCCGTGATCGTTCGTGGTGATGTATTGTTGCGCGAGGGCGGGAGTGTCCCAGCGATCGAGTTCACCCAGAAATGCGGGCACCATATCCGCAGAGGGGATGCTGCCCGGCTCGCACTGTTCGCGGTGTTGGTAGTAGCTCGACATGCCCATATCGACAATGGTCTGCGCGACGGCCTGGCAGCCGGGGCAGCACATGGGGCGGGCAATTCCTGCGATGTTTACCTGCCAAGGCGCGTTTTTGGGGCAGGGAAGGCCGCAGTGAAAGCAGTGTTCGTTCAAAGTGCCTGTACCTTGCCGTCGAAGGACTCGCCGTTAAAGATAATTTCGCCGTTGATCAGCCAACCGCCGGTGGGGGTGCCGATTTGCATGCGATAGCGGCCGCTTGGTGATTCGGCGAGCATCAGTGCGTAGCCGCCGTCTGGCATCCGTGCAGCGATGGCGTCGATATCACGCGCTTTTAAGGTGGGGTGTTGAAGGCTTACGTTGAGTAGTGGCGTTTGCTCCGCATCTACCCCGTTTATGGGAGTCAGGCGGAGTTGGCGGGCGTTCGCTTCAAAATTGTATTGGAAGGCAACGCCGAGCGCTTTGGCGCGCTGGAGTTCTTCTTGGTACATGTTGACCGATTTACCGTCGGTGATAATTTTATCGCGAACAATGTCGGGCGGCTGCTGCACCGCTAGAAAAACAGTATACAAGCCTGCAATCACCGCAGTGGCGGGCAGCGAGATCAGAAACCACGGCCAGAACTGCTGGTGCCACGGTTTGGAATCCGTCATTTGAGACACAACAAAATCCTCATTTGCAATACAGACGCTTGGGCAAAACGTAAGTGAGTACAGAACCGCTGCTAGCGTCGTGGGCTTAGAAAGCGCGATTCTTGGGTGACTGATATGGCTGGGTCGTCCAAAGCCTGCAGGGTAAGCTGCACTCGAATATTCGGGCTTGGAATGCTTTCTGGCGTGGCGCTGACCGTTGCAGTGATTGTAACCTGTTCGCCAGCGCGTGCGCGGATGTTTTTCGGTGCGTCGAGCGTTGCGCCGTTCAGGCCGCCAAAACTTAGGGTGTAGCTGTGAGTTTCTTGGGTTTTGTTCTGGATGTGCAGGGTGTAGACGTTTTCGATCTGGCCGTCGAAATTTTCCCGATAGAGCGCGGTGCGATCCCGCGAAACATCGAGTTCTACAGGCACCCGCGAGATTAGGCGCCAGCCAAATCCGGCAAGGAGTACCAGCGTTACCAGCCCATAGCCGATCAACCTTGGCCGCAAGATTTTTGCGGGCTGTTTTTCAACGCGGTTTTCGGTGGAGTAGCGGATCAGGCCGCGCGGGTAGTTCATCTGATCCATGATGCTGTCGCAGGCGTCGATGCAGGCAGCGCAGCCGATGCATTCGTATTGCAGGCCATTGCGGATGTCGATTCCGGTTGGGCAGACTTGAACGCACAGTTGGCAGTCTACGCAGTCTCCCAAGTCTAAGGCTTTGGGGTCGGCGGCTTTTTTGCGCTTGCCGCGCGCTTCTCCGCGTGCGGCATCATAGGTCACGATCAGCGTGTCGCGATCGAACATGACGCTTTGAAAACGCGCGTAGGGGCACATGTAAATGCACACCTGTTCGCGCAGCCAGCCGGCATTCAGAAACGTCATGACCGTGAAAAATGCTAACCAGAATACGCCCCACACGTCCAGCTGAAAGGCGGCAATATCAAAACCCAGCGCGCGAATCGGGGTGAAATAACCGACAAAGGTAAAGCCGGTAATAAATGACATCAGCAGCCAGATTGTGTATTTGAGGCTGCGCTTTGCGGTTTTTGCGGTGTTGCGCGGCTGTTTGTCGAGCTTAATACGGGCGTTACGATCCCCCTCGATGATGCGTTCCACCCACATAAAGGCAGAGGTCCACACCGTTTGTGGGCAGGCATAACCGCACCAGACGCGTCCGGCGAATACGGTAAAAAAGAACAGCGCAAAGGCGCTAATCATTAAAACCCCTGCCAACAGCAGAAAATCTTGGGGGAAAAATGTTAAGCCGAAAATATAAAATTTCCGTTCCGGCAAATCGAATAGCACTGCTTGGCGGCCGCTCCATTGTATCCAAGGCAAAATAAAATACAGGCCAAGAGTTGCCCAGACGGTAATCCAACGCAGGGTTTGAAAGATGCCAGTAATGTGGCGCGCATAGACTTTATCGCGTTTTTGGTAGAGCGCCTGACCCGTTTGGCTAAACCCCTTGGGGGATGCATCCTTTAGCGGGATCTTGCGAGCGTCGGGCGTTGAGTTTGAGCGACTCATGCAGAAAACCTCAATAAACGTAGCGCGGCTTCGGTATACAGTGCGCGCATAAAAAAGCGCCACCCCAAAAGAGGGTGGCGCCATACTACAACATACCTGAAAGGGTTTATTGACTTAGACTAAGGATGTAGCTAGCGATTACGTGAATCTTGGCGCTTCCCAAGGTTCCCTCAAACGCAGGCATCACCCCTTTGCGGCCGTGGGCGATGGTTGTGTGAATTGCCTGTTCGCTGCCGCCGTAGAGCCATACGTTGTCGGTCAGGTTGGGGGCTCCCATCATCTGCATGCCGGTTGCGTCGCCGCCGTGGCAGGCTGCGCAGCCTTTTTCCGCAAAGAGCTGGCCACCCTTGCCCGCATCTCCCGCGTTCGCTTTGCGGTTGCTTAGCGTGAGCAGATAGGCGGTAAGATCCGTAATGCTAGCATCCTCCAACTGGTAAGGAGCTGCGGTGAAAGCAGGCATGCCAATGGAAGTGCGGCCCTTGGTAATGGTTTCGATGATGTTCTCGGGGCTACCGCCAAAGATCCAGTCGCCATCCGTCAAATTGGGGAAACCATTGGAGCCACGCGCGTCGGAGCCGTGGCAAACTGCGCAGTTGTTGCCAAACAAGCGCTTGCCCACTGCGACTGCCTCTGCATCCTTGGCGAGATCGGCCACCGGTACTTTGGCGTATTCGGCAAAGATCGCACCATAGCGCTGGTCGGCTTTGTCGACTTCGAGCTGCCATTGGCCGTCGGAAGTCCAGCCCAACAGCCCCTTGAAGCTGCCCATGCCCGGATAGAGCGCGAGGTAGATAAACGAGAAAATAATCGTTCCGTAGAAAAGATTGAGCCACCATTTGGGCATTGGGTTGTTGATTTCTTCGATGCCGTCAAACGAGTGCCCCATGGACTTTCCGACGGAGGTGTCGCCGTCTTGTTCACGGTTCCACCAGAGCAGCCAGAGGCACCCCAGCAAGTTGATCAAGACGATGGTAATGATCCATCCGCTCCAGAAATTGCTCATTTCAATTGTTCTCCAGACCCTGTGGTGTTGGGGGTGTTCGCTGCGGCGGCGGGCTTGTCGCTTTTTCCGATCGCGGTTTTTTTCGCGGCTGGCTCGTCGTCGAGCACGAGCCGCGCGGCTTCGTCAAAATCCTTTTTGCGATCTTTGCCGTAGGCCCACCAGCAGATTCCCAGAAATGCCGCAAAGGCGAGTACGGTGCCGATGCCTTGCAATGTGCCGGTATCCATCGCTATTTTCTCCCCGCCGAAGCAGGTAGCGCCGAGCCGAGCTGTTGCAGGTAGGCAATCAGGGCTTCCATCTCGGTTTTACCCTCCACCAAAGCGCGAGCGCCATCCTGATCTTGCTGGGTATAGGGCACCCCCAAGGTTGCGAGCGCGGCCATTTTGTTTGCAGTGCTCTCGCCGGTGAGGGTGTTTTCCATCAGCCACGGGAAACCTGGCATATTGGATTCGGGCACGACATCGCGCGGGTTGATCAGGTGGATGCGATGCCAGTCATCGCTATAACGGCCACCCACACGGGCAAGGTCTGGCCCGGTGCGTTTGGAGCCCCAGAGGAAGGGATGTTCCCACACGGATTCGCCAGCGACCGAGTAATGTCCGTAACGCTCGGTTTCAGAGCGGAAGGGGCGAATCATCTGCGAGTGGCAGGTGTGGCATCCATCACGAATGTAAATGTCACGCCCTTCCAACTCCAGTGCGCCTAGCGGTTTCATGCCTTCGAGAGGCTGCGTGGTTTGGGTTTGGAACATCAGCGGAACGATTTCCGCCAAACCACCGAAACTCACCGCTACCACCGTAAGAATGATCAAAAGGGGCAGGTTTTTCTCAACGATTTCATGTGCCTTTGCCATGTGTTCGTACTCCTTTAGGCAAGCTGCGCTGCGGCGTTAGGGGTGTCGGCACGGTTGGCTTCCGGGCTTGAGTGGATGGTCTTAAAGACGTTGTAGGCCATCACCACCATGCCAGCAAAGAACAGGAAGCCGCCGATCGCGCGGATCAGATAGTAGGGGTAGGTGGCCTTCAGGCTTTCAACGAAGGTGTAGGCGAGGGTGCCGTCGTCGTTAATTGCGCGCCACATCAGCCCTTGGCTAATCCCAGCGACCCACATCGCGGCGATATAAAGTACGGTGCCGACGGTGGCGAGCCAGAAGTGCAGGTTGACGAGTTTGAGGGAATACATTTCCTGCTTGTCCCAGAGCCAAGGCACGAGGCAGTACAGCGAACCGATGGTGATCATCGCCACCCAGCCCAGTGCGCCTGCGTGAACGTGGCCCACAGTCCAGTCGGTATAGTGCGAGAGGGCATTGACGGTTTTGATGGCCATCATCGGCCCTTCAAAAGTGGACATGCCGTAGAACGAGAGTGCCACGATCATGAAGCGTACGACGGGATCATCGCGCAGTTTTTCCCATGCGCCGGAGAGCGTCATAATACCGTTGATCATGCCGCCCCAAGACGGGGCCAACAGCACCAGCGAGAACACCATGCCCACGGTTTGTGTCCAGTCTGGCAGAGCAGTGTAGTGAAGGTGGTGGGGGCCGGCCCACATATAGACCGAGATGAGTGCCCAGAAGTGAACGATGGACAGGCGGTAGGAGTACACCGGACGGTTTACGCGCTTGGGTATGTAGTAGTACATCATCCCCAGAAAGCCTGCGGTCAGGTAAAAACCAACCGCGTTGTGGCCGTACCACCACTGCACCATTGCATCGACCGCGCCTGCGTAAGCGGAGTAGGATTTCATGGCAGAAACCGGTATTGCTGCGCTGTTGACGATGTGCAGCAAGGCAACCGCAAGTATGAAGCCACCGTAAAACCAGTTGGCAACATAAATATGCTTGGTCTTGCGCTGGGCAATCGTGCCAAAAAAGACAATTGCGTATGCAATCCATACGACGGCGATGGCAATGTCGATGGGCCACTCAAGTTCCGCGTATTCTTTTGAGCTGGTGTAGCCTAGCGGCAGGCTGATCGCGGCGGCCACGATGATGGCTTGCCAGCCCCAGAACACAAAACTTGCTAGCTTCGGCGCGAACAACGCCGTGTGGCAAGTGCGCTGTACTGCGTAGAACGAAGTTGCGATGAGCGCGTTACCGCCAAACGCGAAGATCACCGCGTTGGTATGCAGCGGGCGCAAACGGCTGTAGGTTAGCCAAGGGATGTCGAAGTTCAGGGCAGGCATATACAGTTGCGAGGCGATCAGTACGCCGACGAACATGCCAACGATGCCCCAGACTACGGCCATGATCGTGAGTTTTTTCACGACATCGTAGTGGTATTGCGGCACGGGGAGGTCAATGTTGCTCATTGATTCAGGTTCCACAGGGTTGCAGGGTGGTTTTTTTGAGCTACTTTTTGGGTAGCCGTTTCTCATATGGCGTAACTGGGTGTTCGCTACCGGTTCGAAGGCGTGGATGCCCCGAAAAACCATACGCATGGTAGGGGAAGACGGGGAAACTGCCTTGACGCACGTCAGTGCTATATGTCGAGCGGGGTATAAATTGCTATAAAGCAGGAGGCATGAACTTTCCGAAAGGACTCCGGCATTTTTGCCAATGGGGGGCCAAGGCAACGCTTTTGGAGCGCTTTGACTGAAAAAACCTGTTTGCTGAAAAAAATGGCTATTGCCATTCAATACACTATTTTATAAGGTGCTTTTCACCTCGGATGATTGCTGTATCATTCCGCCTTGGTTGGACGTAGTTTGTTCGCCTTCGGTGAGGGGTATTACTTCAAAATTAGGAGATGGTTATGAGTTTCAGCTTTTTGTCAGATGAGTGGTTTGCAGAAGTGGAAAAATTGAAGGCTGCCGCTGGAGATCTGCAACCACCTGCCGCCCTGCAAGATTTGGTGATTAACATTGTCGTAACCGGCAGTGATTGGGGCGATCGTAACCTGTCCTTAGTGGCTGGCAACTTGGAGCGTGGTCATCAAGATAACGCACCGACTACGCTGACGCTGCCGTTGGTACTTGCCAAGCGTCTGTTCATCGACAACGATCAGTCTGCGGGCATGGAAGGTTTCATGAGCGGCCAGATTCGCGTTGAAGGCGACATGAGCAAACTGATGTCCATGCAGATGGTTCAACCTTCTGAGCCGCAACGTAATCTACAAAAAGCGATTCTTGGCATTACCGCGGGCTGATTATAAAGCCTGCGTTGGGTAGCGTCGTGTTTGCTCGTTTTGTGGCATACTGGCGCGCCAGCGGGAACCGGAAGGGAAGGGGGTTCACTTCTTCCCTTTTTTGTTGCTGTTTTTTATTGAGCTAGGCCCTTTTTTAAGCCAAGCCATCGTTGAATTTGACTCTGTGAATCTGCCATGCCTTCCATTTTGCTTTACACCCGCCCCGGTTTTGAACGCGATTGCGCTGCCGAAGCCATGTATCACGCTGAAAACGCTGGGCTTTCGGGCTATGTGAACGCAAAACCTGATAGTGGTTGGCTGCAGTTTTGTTCTGAGGATGCAAGCGGTGTGCGTGAGTTTGTACGGCACTTTGATTTTTCTCTTTGGGTGTTTGCGCGCCAGTGGTTTGAGGTACGCGGCCATGTTGAAGATTTGCCGGTGGGGGATCGTGTGGCGCCTCTGCTCGCCGCGCTTGGCGGCGCTACGGTGAGCGACGTATGGGTGGAATATCCGGATACCAATGAGGGCAAGGCTTTGTCCAAGCTTGCCCGTGGCCTTGAAGGCCATTTGCGGCGCAGCTTGGAAAAATCTGGCCAGCTACGCTCTGTCTCGCCCCTGCGCGCCCATGTACTGCTGATTTCGGGCGCAGAAGCTTGGGTGGGTACGGCGCCGATTGAGAATAGTGCGCCTTGGCCGCTTGGCTATCCGCGTTTGCGCATGCCCAAAGCTGCACCCAGCCGCTCTACGCTTAAGTTGGAAGAGGCGTTTCATGTGCTTTTGGGGCGTCGCTCTGATGCCTTGCCGCGCCCTAACCAGCGGGCGGTAGACCTAGGTGCGGCGCCGGGCGGCTGGACGTGGCAGTTGATACAGCGTGGCGTGAAAGTGATTGCAGTCGATAACGGCCCACTTGCGCCGCAAGTAATGGAAGAGGGCAGAGTGTTGCATCTACGTGAAGACGCATTCGCCTTCAAGCCCCAGCAGCCGGTGGACTGGATGGTGTGTGATGTGGTGGAGACGCCTGCACGGGTTGCGGCGCTGATGGAGCGTTGGCTGGTGCGCGGTTGGTGTAAGACGGTGATTTTTAACCTGAAATTGCCGATGAAGCGGCGCTGGCAAGAGGTGCAGCAAATTCTGGAAGGCTTGGAGAAGGTACTGGAAGCTGCTGGGCTGCGTTATGAGTTGCGTGCTCACCAGCTTTACCACGACCGCGAGGAAATTACCGTTTGGATTACGGTAGACCCTGCCATCGTAGGCCGAACGAGCGCTGGCTGATCTGCCATGTCGATCTTCGCTCGCTCGCAGGAGTCGCGCGCTTTTTATGCCAAGATGGGGGTGTTGGCCTGCCTATATATCACGCAGGGCATTCCGTTTGGCTTTTTTAGCCACGCACTTCCGGCGATACTGCGCGATTATGGCGTGGATTTGAAAACCATCAGCATCATTTCTTTTTTTGCGTTCCCGTGGAGCCTGAAATTCTTGTGGGCGCCTGTGCTGGATCGTTATGGTAACGCCCGCATTGGGCATCGCAAGTCGTGGATTTTTCCGCTTCAAGCCTGTGTGGTTGCGCTGTTAGTGATGATTGCTTTGCTACAGCCGCAATCGCTTGCTGGAGTGCAGCTTGTGTGGCTGGTGGGTTTACTTCTGCTAGTTAATTTTGCTGCCGCTACGCAGGATATTGCTACCGATGGCTTGGCGGTAACTACGCTCGCCGCTCATGAGCGTGGTTATGGGAACAGTATTCAGGTGAGCGGGTTTCGTGTTGGCATGGTCGTGGGTGGGGGCGCAACGCTGTTGCTGATGGGCACGTGGGGTTGGTGTAACGCGTTCCTAGGAATGGCCCTGTTGATCGTATTGGCCACGCTGCCGCTGCTGTGGTTTCGGGAACCTGCCTTGCAGCCGGAGCCTGTGGCTGGCGGTGCGCGGCATCCTAGTCTGTGGTCGGTGTTCCGTTCATTTTTGCGCGTGCCCGGCGTTCGCGCGTGGCTCTTGATCGTTGCGGTTTTTAAGCTAGGCGATTCGCTGGGTTCGGGGATGGCGCGGCCGTTGCTGGTGGATGTGGGGCTGAGTCTGCAGGAGATCGGGGTGATTTCGGGTGTGATTGGGATGGTGGCGTCGATCGTGGGTGCGCTCTTGGGAGGGCGCGCGGTAGTCGTGCTTGGCTGTCGCAGGGCGCTGCTTTGGCTAGGTGGGCTGCAGGCGGTTTCGATGCTGGGCTATGCGTGGATCTCGCATGTTCATGCGGGTTGGTGGGCAGCGGCGTTTGTGGTGTCGATTGAGCATGTAGTGGGCAGTATGGCAACGGTGGCGCTCTATACCGGCATGATGGATGTTTGCCGAAAATCCTGTGCGGGCAGTGACTTTACGCTGCAAGCCAGCCTGTTGGCTGGGGCGTCTGGGCTGGTCTACTTATTGTCGGGGTTTAGTGCTGATCAGTTTGGCTATTTCAATCATTATCTGCTGGCGGTTGCGGTGGCGCTGTTGGCGCTTTTACCCGTGTATTTTTGGAGAGATCAGCGTGTCGAATGAGCGTTTCGAGCAAAGTTTTGATGAAGGTGTGGGGGGGCAGCAGGGCAAGGAAATCCGTTTGGATACTTGCGGCCTGTATTGCCCAGAGCCAGTAATGATGTTGCATAACGCGGTGCGCGATGCGACGGCTGGCGATGTGATTGTGGTACTTGCGACCGACCCTGCAACCACGCGGGATATTCCCAAGTTTTGTAACTTCTTGGGGCATAAGTTGTTGCGGCAGGTGCAGGAGGGCGAGATCTATTGGTATTGGGTCAAGAAGGTGGGGTGAGGGAAGGGCGTTGTAGCTTGTTGCAACGTTCAGCGGAATCCGCGTGGTTTTTGTATTCTTCTGGCGGCTTTTTTGGGGGGACGACACCAATTTTCAGCAGGGACAAATCTCGCTAACTACAATTAAAGTCGGATTATTCATTCGATCTGGGAGGTGTCCATTGACTGCGTGTTTTGATGCAGGATTAAAACCAGAATTGCTAGATAAGGCGTCCTTCAAGTTTGGTCATCGGTTGCTGGATCATCCTGCATTATCGTTGGAGAGCCTCTCAAAGGTGATCCCGGCCTTGCCTAAGCAGCAAGTGATGTACTCAAAAGGGCTGCTTAGTGTCGAGGCAGATTTTGAGGGGACTTTCAAGAAGCGGCCGGAAGATATGAGCGTTGCGGAGGTAATTGAGCAAATCCGCGAACGCGATTCTTACATTATGGTGAGCCAGCCGGAGGTAGATGAGGCGTTCAAAGATCTTTATGCAGCCTTGCTCTCGGAAGTCGCTGGTGCGCTAAAGAAAAAAGGTATCGCAGGGCAGGTGTTGGAACCCATGCTGTATCTTTTTATCGCGTCACCCAATAGTGTGACGCCTTTCCATATCGACCGATATTCAACGCTTCTCATGCAGTTTCGTGGCAGTAAAACGGTATGCGTGCATCCACAATGGGAGCCGCGTGTTGTTTCGACTGAAAATATGGAAGCCTACGCGACGTACAACCGTACAAAACTGCCTTGGTCGCCCGAGGTGGATCAACTCGGCACCCATTGGCATTTTTCGCCAGGTGAGGCCGTCCATATTCCGTTTATGGCGGGACATCATGTCAAAAACGGCCCCAATGACGTGTCGATTTCAATGTCGATTATCTTCAATACCGAGGAAAGCATGGTCTGGCGACGCGCGCTGCGGTTCAATTATGCCGCGCGCAGGCGCTTAAATAAAATTGGAATAACGCCAAGCCCAGTGGGTGAGAACTTTGTACGTGATTGGCTGAAATCAGGGGTGATTCGCCTCATGGATCGGTCGGCCAGTTGACTATATCGGCCAGTTGGCTTTAGGTTCAATGAGGTGACCCTGTCCGTTATTTCTGGACAGGGTCTCCGTCATATTACTGCGGAATTTCGCTGGTTGAAAGTTTCAGCGCCTTTGCAACGCCTTCACCGTATGCTGGATCTGCTTTCAGGCAATTACTGATGTGGCGAAGTTGTACTTCTCGGGATGCGCCACCGATCGCTGCTGCGGTGTTGACGAACAGGGTTTGCTGTTTTTCGGGAGACATTAGTCGGAATAAAGCGCCTGGTTGCGAGTAGTAATCGGAATCTTCACGGTGGTTCCAGTGGGCGGCTGTGCCTTCGATGGAGAGTGGCGGTTCGCGGAAATCGGGCTGTTCTTGCCATGCACCTAGGCTGTTAGGCTCATAGCCTTTGGTGCTGCCGAAATTGCCATCGACGCGCATGCTGCCGTCACGATGGTAGCTGTGTACTGGGCAGCGTGGCGCGTTGACAGGAATTTGATGGTGGTTCACGCCGAGCCGATAGCGTTGCGCGTCGCCGTAGGAGAATAGGCGGGCCTGTAGCATTTTGTCGGGTGAAAAGCCGATTCCAGGTACGATGCTTGCTGGGTTGAAGGCAGATTGCTCGACTTCTGCGAAGAAGTTTTCAGGGTTTCGGTTTAGCTCCATTACGCCGACTTCGATCAGTGGGTAGTCTTTGTGGGGCCAGACTTTGGTTAAGTCGAAGGGGTTGTAGGGAACTTTGGAGGCGTCCTTTTCGGGCATGATCTGCACTTTGAGCGTCCACTTTGGAAAGTTGCCTTGCTCAATGGCTTCGTATAAATCTTTCTGGTGGCTTTCGCGATCTTTGCCGATGATTGCTTCGGCCTCCGCATCCGTGAGGTTTTTGATGCCTTGCTGACAGTGGAAATGAAATTTGACCCAAGAGCGTTCGTTGTTCGTATTGATAAAGCTAAAAGTATGGGAGCCGAATCCATGCATGGTGCGGTAGCTTGCAGGAATGCCGCGATCCGACATCACGATGGTGATTTGGTGCAGGGCTTCAGGAAGTAGCGTCCAGAAATCCCAGTTGTTTTGAGCGCTGCGCATATTGGTGCGCGGATCACGTTTGACTGCGTGGTTGAGGTCGGGGAATTTCAGTGGGTCGCGTAGAAAGAAAACGGGTGTGTTGTTGCCAACCATGTCCCAGTTGCCTTCCTCGGTATAGAACTTGACCGCAAAACCACGTATATCACGCTCTGCATCAGCGGCGCCGCGCTCACCGGCAACAGTGGTAAAGCGTGCAAATAAATCCGTTTTTTTGCCGACTTGTGAGAATATCTTGGCGCGTGTATAACGGCTGATATCGTGTGTTACCGTAAATGTGCCGTAGGCGCCGCTTCCCTTGGCGTGCATGCGGCGCTCAGGAATGACCTCGCGGTCGAAGTGGGCGAGTTTTTCGAGTAGCCACACATCTTGCATCAGTACGGGGCCGCGTGCGCCCGCCGTCATGGTGTTTTGGTTGTCGGCAACGGGGCAGCCAACGGCGGTGGTGAGTTTGTTGTTATTGGCAGCGTTATTTTTATTGGTCATGATGGGTTCCGGCGGCGCTGATTTAAGTAACTGCGACAGTCGAGTATAGTCTATTGGCGCGTAAATTATGCCTTGTATCCTACGATGTTCGTGCCCTGTATCACTGCAATCGGAGGCGCGCAGTAAAGTGCGTTTGCGGCGTCGCATCTGCGGGGGCGCCCAGCCAGCTGCCGAGCCCAAGCGGGTTGGTAGTGGGTTCGCCGAGTTGGAGGGTGATTGGGGTGCTTGGGGTGGGGGTCACAAGAAATTCTAGATCGCAGTTGAGGCTGGGGCCGATGTAGGTGCGGATGAGTAGGCCCACCCCCGCTTCGTGGCAGGGGTGGCCTTCTGGAACCAGTTGGCGGTAGGTCGTGGTGGAGAGGGGGCCTAGACGCACAAGGAGCTTGCCGCTGTAGTCTATGATGCTTGTGCCCAGTACGGTGTCAATGCCGAGGGCTTTTCCGGTGCCGGCCGCGTTTCCAAAACCGGCGGTGTTTCCAGTACCGAGTGCCAAGAGGTTGCCGGTAGGGATGCTGAGGCGCTGAGGTTCGCACTGGATGACTTCAATGGGCGTGTATTGATCGGCGTTGAGATCGGTGAGCCAAGCAGAAAGAATGGCGTGTAAGCCGGCGGCAGATTTCTGTGGGCGGGTGAACCACGCGGCATATTGCAGAATCAGGCCAGGCTGTTTTAAGGCGCGCCGTACGGTGTCTTCTCGCGCACCGACTAATGCCCAAAGTAACTGGCGAAAGTGGCTTTGTTTGGGGCTGGTGAGTTCGTAAATGGGGCGGTATTTCTGCAGGGCAGCGGCGTAGAGGTGATAGGCGCGTTGGTGAAAGATGTCGAGGAGTTGGCGGGCTTGGAGCTGGTCTTCTTGTTCGCCGGTTATCAGGTCTTCCGTGTAAAAGTTCGGGAGTGGGGAGCTGGCACCATAGAGACCTAGAAAGTTTGCTTGGATTTCGTAGCGGCTGGTTTTGGGGTTGTGAGCTTGGCTTTGTGAGTATTCGTCCGATTTGTTTTCGGAGGGGGTTTCTCGCGCGTTTTCTGCTGATCTTTCTTCTACAGAGCGTTCTTCTGCGGAGCTTTGTTCGACGGAGCTTTTGTGGACAGAGCTTTCGGCGCTGTAGGTGCTGATTTGCTGGATGGCTGCGCGGGGTAGGGCAAGGCTGAGTGCTGGGCGCAGGCGCAGAGCGGTTTCGGGGTTGTTGCCTTGCTCGCTGAGGGCTTGTGCCAGCAGCCGGTATGCTTGCAGATAGGAGAAGGTGTCACCGCGTTGCAGTAGTGCGGCTTCGAGCGCGGGGGTCAGGCTTTTTTCTGGCGTATTCATTTGCGCGTTGCCTCTGTCGGTGACTTTTGTCAGCGCTTTTGCCAGCGCTTGTGATCGTGCTTTTTGTCGTAGCGTAGCGTTGCGGTGTGCGTTTGCTGTTATGTGTGTTTGTTGTTAAGCGTGTTTGCCGTTATGTGTGTTTACAGTAGGGGCTTGTGGCCTAGGCGAGTTGGCCATGAGATCACGGCGCCACTGTGAAAGTCTTCGAGTTCAAGGGTGGTGAATGTGTTGAATGTGCTGGTCGATGCAAACAGGTGGTCGAGCAGGCAGCCAAAGAGGTATTTATCGCCCTCGCTGGAAAAGTGGTCGCCTCGTACAGTGAGGCGGATGCGCAGACCACGGATAAAGGCGTCGCGGTAGAAGGTTTGGGTGGGGTGGACGCTGAGTTTTTCGATTGCTTCTACGTGGCGGCGGGCGCTGGTGAGGCGGGTGTCATCGTGGCCGTGCAGGGGGAGGTAGTGCCGCAGGAGGGCGCGGAGGCTATCGAGGTCGGTCAGTGAGGCGTAGTTGAGGTTGAGATCTGCCAATAGGTGCCACGAGAGGTCGCCTTCGGGGATGGGGCGTTGGTTGCGGGTGGGGACGGTGATGTTGCGTGGGGTGACGAGTTCTGGCGTTTCGCCGGTGTTGCGGCAGATGTCGCCGCGCTGGAGGTGTTCGACCGCTTCGCCGTTGTGACAGGTGAGGCTGATCTTGAGGACTTCGCGCTCGTGAAGTAACGTGCCGGGTGGAGTGGCGAGGGTGATCCAGGTTTCGGTACGGTTGCGTAGTGCATGTTCGCGGTGATGGACGATAAAACGAGCGAGCTGTGGGTCTTCAAGGTTGGTTCCGGAGACGGCGTGAAAACGGCGTCGCTCGGGGCGGCCACGGACGATGCCTTCAACGCGATCAACGCTGTGAATATGGGCGTTTGTGCCTAGGCCGCTGGTGTCGCGCGCTGGAACGACGAGTAATTCGGTGTCGCGCTGGTCAAGGACGAGGGGGGCGGCTTCAAGGGAGAATAGGTTAACGGCGGGTGTGATGTGCAGTAGCAGGCTGTCGGGGTTGAGTTTGGGAAGTTCAAAGCTTGGGCGTCGGCAGCGCAGAATCAGCTCAAAATAGCCGGTTTCTGGGCGGGTTTTCCATTGGCTGAGGTCGATGTCGATAAACAGGAATTTTTCTGGAAACAGAAAATATTCGCGGAGCTGCTGGAACGCGGGAAGTTGGTTGGGACGCGGGCCGGAGAGCGATTCTTCGGCGCTGAATCCGCCGTGATGCAGGATGCTGGGGGTGGCGGTGTAGTAGATGTCTTGGGGGGATGTGCGGATTTCAATGCGCTCGGTGTGCCCAAGCAGGAGATAGAGCAGGTCGCTGGCTTCGGTCTGGTTGCCGCCAAGGTGGAGGCGCAGGGTGGAGAGTTGGAGTGTTGGCAGGCTGCCGTTGAGCAGTTCGAAGCGCACCGTAAGGCTTACGTGGGGTTGTGCGTCGGCGGTTATGCTGCTGCGGGTTTCTTGCTCTTGAAATTGGATGTTGCTGATCTTTAGGGGGTGAACCGTGGTGGCGCAGGTGGTGCGGTAGCGGCAGGTGGCGGCAGTCGGTGTGTTTACGGCAGCCGGTGCGTTTGTGGCCGCAGGTGCGTTTGTGGTGGAACCGTCGATGTGAACGCCGGCGCGGATGGTGAGTGTTTGCTGAAGGCTGGCGCGTGGGGTGAATTCGATCAGGGTTGCAGAGGCCAGCGGGCGCAAGTATTGCGGGGCGATGATTTGCGCGAGGGCTTGCAGAAGTCGAGGATAGTTGTCATCGAGCTCCTGATGGATGCCGGCGGTGAGGAAGGCAAAGCCTTCGAGGAGGCGCTCGACATCGGGGTCGCTGGTGATGTTGCGGAGGTTTCCAGCGATGGCGGGGTTTTCTTCGGCGAACAGGCTGGCGGTTTCGCGCAGGTGGCCGAGTTCGCGGCGGTAGTAGTCTTTTTGTGTAAGATCGGTAGACATGGTGGCGTCCGTGGGTTCAATTAGGGGGTTTTTGTGAAGTCGAAGGTGCCATCGCTAAGTAGGCTGCCTTGCAGTTCAATGGGTGCCATTGGGGAGTCGCTTGGCCGTGCAGAGGCTTGCAGCGGTTGTATCCATTGGCCACGAATTTCGCAGAGCAGGCCGATGGAATTGGGGGATGCGGGCGACAAAACCCGTACCTGAACATGGGTGAGGCGCGTTTCATAGCGCGTGATGGTGCGCTGAATCTCGTGGGCGATGGCTTCTCGGTCGCTTAGGCTGTTGTTACCGGGGCCGGTGGCGAGGGTGGGCATTCCGTAGTCGCTGTCGATCAGTGCGCTGCCGCGCCGGGTGTTCAGGAGACGCTGAAGGTGGTTGCGGATGGAGATTTGTTCGGGCGTGTCGTGTGTACCAAAGCGAGATGGTATGCCGGTTGATGCGCTGAAAGCGTTTGTCGTTGCAGATAAGCTTGTCGCAGTGGATAAGCTTGTAGCAGTGGATAAGAGTGGCTGCCGTTGGCGGGGCTGGGTGAGGCGTTCGAGCAGGCGTTGCATGGGGCTGTGTCCTCTGACGAATCTGGGTGGCTTGCTATTCTGCTTGCTGGAACCAATCGGTTTCGTATTCGACGCTGCCTTCTGGGCCCCAGCTCCAAGTGATGCGCTCGTAGCCTAGACGGATGCGTTCCATGTAGCGGTGGTGGTCGTCTTTGGGCGAAAGTGGGTTGGGTGTCCAGGGTTGGATGCAGAGGATACGGGCGTTTTCGAGGCGAATGCTGTAGTACAGATCTTCTGCACCTTGGCTGGTGTAGCGATACCATCGGAAGTGGGCGCTATCCAAGCGCTCGCGTTGGCAGAGGGCCTGGTACAGCTTGGGGGTGCTGCGGTCGATTTCTTTGGTGAATTCGATGGGGCGATGGGTGGCTTTTCCGGTACCGGCGTGTTGGCCGGTGCTACCGAGGATGATTTCGACGCAGTGCTGGAATTCGAGGAGTTCGATCAGGTTTTCTCGCCCGCGCTTTTGGCAGTCGCCGAGAAGGGTGCCTTGTTCGCTGCCGGTGAGTTCAAGGTAGGCGGAACATTCCATCGGTCGGTGTACCTCGCGAATAAGTGGGCTGTGGGGGATGGCGCTCGCGGTAGAAGTCGCAGTAGAAGGCGTTCATCACGGTTGTTGGGTGGCCTTGATGTCGAGATTCAAAGTTACATCTTGATCCATGTATTTCATGTGCGGTGTGATGCTGAGGGCGATGTTCATCCAGCCGTTGTAGTTTGGGTCGGCGCTTAGGGTGAGGCTGGCCTTTTTCAGTGGGCGACGTGAGCGCACTGCGTGGCTTGGGTTTTCGACTTCGGCAACGTAGCGGCGCAGCCAGCGCTGTAGTTCGATCTCAATGTCGGCCATGCTCGCGCTGCTGCCGATCAAGTCGCGGCAGATCATTTTCAGGTAGTGGGCGATGCGTAGGATGATGAACAGGTAGGGCAGCCGTGAGCTAAGGTGGTCGAGGGTGACGGATGATGTTTGTGCTTCTCGGTGTTGATTGGTCAGCGAGGATGCACTCTTCTGCAGGTTGGACAGGTGGCCCCAGTGGATGGCATTGGCGGCTCGAAACAGGATTTTTTCCTGCGCTTTGGCGATGCTGATCGGCGTAAATCCTTGGTGTATCAGTTCCGCTTCTTTGGTTTCCGAAAGGATGACTTCGACGGGCAGTAAGGTGCTGTGGGTGTTTTTCAGGGGCAGCGGTGGGAGGCAGGTGACGGCGCCGCCGTGTTCTCCCGTTAGGTCGGTGCAGATGCCAAACTGTTGAAAGCTGCGAAGCATGCAGGTGCCGAGTGCGTAGGCTGCGTTGCCCCAGAGCAATGCGTGGGTGCTGCTGTCGATGTCTTCTTCGAACAATAGGGAGGGCACGTTGCCAGTGCGAGTGCTCCACGGTGCGCGTAACAGGATGCGTGGCAAAGTGAGCACGAGGTAGTTGGCTTCTGGGCTGGCTTTGAGTGCGCGCCAGTGGATGTAGCGATCGCCGTTGGGGATGCTTGCGAGGCTGTCGAGCTGGGCAAGTTCGCCGTAGTCGTTGACGCCGAAGAAGGTCGGCGCAACCTGCGTTAGGATCGGTGCGTGTGCGATGCTGCCGAGTTGAGCGAGGCGGCGCAGTAGTTGCAGGTCATCGGTGTGTAGGTCGAAGGCATGATCAACGATCAGCGCGCCGTAGGGCTTTCCGCCAAACTGGCCGTATTCGTGTGTATAGAGGACGTCGAACAGGTGACTGTCGGCGAGGGTTGGTGCGCGGCTGAGGTCTTCGCGTAGGTTGGGGAGATGCGCGGGTAGGAAGCTGATTTGGGTTTCAGGGTGATCACCTGCGGTTTGGGTCAGCAGGTGCAGGCTTCGCCAACTGGCTTCCAGTTTTTGAAAGCGGGGATGGTGCAGGATGGCGTTGAGCAATTCGTTCAGGGTTGCGGCAACATCGGTCACGATGAGTTCAAGTACGTCAGCGCTCACGGGGGCGTCGGGTAGTTGTAGGCGCTGGCGGTCGTCGGCATTGAGTGTGAGGCGGATGCTAGCGCTTGGGTTTACAGTGGGGTTTACAGTGGGGTTTACAGTGGGGTTTACAGTGGGGTTTACAGTGGGGTTTACAGTGGGGTTTACAGTGGACTGTCGTGCGGTCTGCAGGTTTGTCAGCAGTTCCTTGATGTAGGCAAGGCTTGGCTGGCGCTGGGTGAGAATTTCGGGGTGGAAGTCTTCCAATGTGCGAAGTTCCAGCGGTAGTGGCTGGCCGGTGGGGAGCCACTGGCGGGTGCTGTCGCTCAGGTTGAGCTCGTGGGTGGGGAGCTGTAGCCTGATTTGTTGGGCGGCCATCTGTTGCTCGAAGCTGCGTCGGGTGATGGCGGAAGGGGCGGTGTTCAGGTAGTCATCTTCGGTTTGGCTGGGCAGAAATTCACCGAGCACGAGCAGGCGGAAGGGAAGCTGGATTTCGTTTGCAGATCCGCCTTCGGGTGCGTAGGAAAACTGGAAGCTGGCCTGGGAGTCGCTTGCATTCATAGAGCGGGCCTTTTAGAGCATTGCCCAGCAGGAGCTGATGTGTTGCGGGATGTTCAGCGGGGAGATCGCTACGCTTTGTAGCACTTGTGATGCGCCGCTGATGTCGAATTGCAGCAGGATTTCATCCACGCCGAGTTCTCGTAATTGCTGTGCTTGGCCGGGAAAATCGCGGGGCGTGAAGCCTTTGGGGCCGCCGCCGAAGGCATGGATAAAGTCGGGGAATGCGGTCGCGCCGGTCCAGGTTTTATTAAGGTTCAGTGAGTTCAGGCGGATATCGAGGCTGACGCTGGTGCACGCGGTGGTCCACGGGAAGCTGCGAGAGGCGGGATAGTTGTAGTTGTGCAGTTCGTAGCTGCCTTCGGGGCAGATGACGGTGAGTGTGGATTTGCTGATGGCGGTGTGGGCGTCGAGGTTGAGGCTGGCGGGATAGGCGTTGATTTCTACGTTTACGATGCCGGTATTTTTACGAACGGCTTTCGCGCGGGTGGCGAAGTCGAGAAATGCGGGGGTGATCGTGAGGGTGGAGCCTTGGGCACGCTTCAGTGTATAGCCACGGCCTAATTCTTGGCGGGCGAATGCTTGGGCGGGGCCGCTTAGGAAGCTCCACAAGATGCCGGTTTCGCCGCGCAGGTAGTCGTCACGCTTGAAATCAGGAACGCCTTCGAGTTCGGCGAGGACGTTGTTGCGCCAGCTATCGTCGAGTTGGCAAGAGGCTTCTTGCAGCATGTAGCCGCGCAGTAGGTTGAGTGGGGCTTTGTAGAGGCGCCAGAAGGCGGCGTTTGCGTTGGTTTCTTTGCCGGCAATGGCCTGTAGTTTCTGGATGCTGGCATAGGCTTTGGCGTAGGGGCTGCCGCCGGCGGCTGGATTATCCGGTTCGTTGAATAGAGCGGTGGTGGCGGTGTAGGCGCTGGAACGGACTTCGGCGCTGTAGACAAATTCACCGAGCGCGTCTTGGTAGGCTTTGAGTTGTTCTGCGGCCTGTTCGAGTTGCGCTGCGCGTTCATCGGCGGAGGGGCCGCCAGAGGCTTTGTCGAGTTTGTTTTTGGTTTTTAGCGTCGATTTACCGGATTTGGAGAGCATTTGCCCTAAGGGGCCTGCTTTGCCGATGGTTTTGAGCACAAGGTTGGTGAGAATTCGATTGCGCTTGGTGTTGCTGGTGCCGTCGGAGGGGCCGAGGGCGCGCATGTCTTGGTAGTAGTTGCTCAAGGCGACCCAGTCGGGGATGTCGGCGTCGTCGCGGTAGGGAGCGAGTTCGGTATCTAGCAAGTTGAGGGCGTTGAAATAGGGGTTGCGGCCGGTGTTGAGCTGGTTGATGACGTCGAGCCATTCTTCGCGGGTGCGCAGGGATTGGATGCCGTCGCTAAAATTGAACGCGAATTGCTCCCAGGCTTTTAGGTACTGGGCGCGGTAGTGGGTCTGGAAATGCGGGAGGGCTTCGTCTAGGCGTTGGGGGTTCACTCCTGCTTGGCGGAGTTCGTCGATAAAGCCGTCGATGCGGTTTTTGCCGGCTGCGGTATAGGCGCGTGGGACGCTGATGTCGTTTGGAAGGCTTCCGCTGCCGGATTTCCAGAATTGGGAGATTCGGTAGGATTTAAGATTCGGGTTACGGTTGGCCCATGTGATTAGCCAAGTGAAATCGTTTCCGGCGTGGATCAGGATTTTATCAAGGCGCTGTTGCAGCGTGGCGCGCTGGGTGCTGGCAGTACTTTGATAGGTATCGGGGTGGCTCTCACGAGCCCATTGCAGGGCTTGGAGGTAGAGGGTGTTGATCGGGGCGAGGCTGTCGGCATCGCGCGCTGCAAAGCTTTCGGTGTCAAAGGCGGGGGGCAGATTGGCGAGTGCTGTTGGGCTTGCGCCTTCTGCCCACGCGTTGAGAAGGTTGATGCGGCGTACTAGCAGCCCGGTGTATTCGGCGACGCGTCCTAAATCTTGGCTGGAATCGGCGAAGAAGGTTTGCTGGAGGCGGGCTTCAAAGAGGCTGTCGATTTCCTGAATCAGGGTCGTATTGACGCGGTTTGCCAAGTCTTCCTTCATTTTTGCAACAAATGCTGGCTCAACTCCCGGAGCCAGCCAGGGAAAAAAACGCTGGGCTTCCACGCGTTCGATCAGCGTCTTGTATGCAATGAGGTTGGCAACGCGGGAATCCAGATCTGCAGGTGGAAGGAGCTGACGAGCGTACACATTGCTGGCATCGCGCAATGAGGCGCGATCGTGCAGGTAGAGCCCGGTGATGCCGGTGGTAAGAATGGCAACGGCGGCCGACCAGCCGATTGCGCGCTGGCGTTGGCGCCGCCGCTTGGCTTCGTTTGCTGCGTGGACAAAGGTGAATTCGTCACGCTGGGCGGGTAGTAGCTGAGTAAACAGTGGCCAGAGGAACAGAGTTTGGCGGTCGTTGTTGGTTGCCGCTGCGGGGGCGGGATCGCGGGTAGTCAAGATCGGGTCGGCGGTGAGGATTTCATCGGGTACGACGGCTTGAGCGCTGAAATGGATGCTGCGGAGCTGTGGAGTTTCTTGGTATTGATTGCTTTCGAACAGGCTGGCGGTGAACCACGAGAGCGGGCGTTCTAGCGCCTGCAGGCGTAACGGTAGGCGTAAGGTGTCTGCTGTGGCGTGCTGATCACGCAGTGCAAGTAGATTGATTTCGCGTATGCGATGCGCGATGCGTTTGACTAAGTTGCCTGCGAATTTTGCGGGCGCTTCAGGGGCTCCGTTGCTGTGATGGCGAGACGTGGTTTCTCGTGTTGCGCCGAGTGCTTCGCGGGTTTGTTGGGCCGGTAGAGCAGACACCCACGCGTCGAAGCCGGGGAGCGCTTCGGTTTGCGTCAGGATTAGGTGGATCGGTACATTGACGCCCAGCACTTGTACGACGTCTTCAATGAGACGGCGATATTTGTTGGCTATGCGCTCAAGAGTGTCGGTACCCGCGCTTAACAGAGTCTGTACCGACACCGCGATCAGCAGGCCGTTGATGGGAATGTGCTGGCGGTGTTTTTCGAGTTGCATCAGGAGGCGCAGCCAATCCTCGTTGGAGCCTTCTGTGGTGGGGTCTGACCACGGATTCGGGGTGTCAAGGATAATGCCTCGGTTGTGCAGGTACCACGTTACGTCTTGGCCATCGCCATGCAGCAGTGGGCTATCCAAGGTGGGGCGGGGGATGTGCAGCCCTTGTAGCATTTCGGTTTTGTTGGCGCTGCTTTCACCCAAAAGGAGGTGCCATGGTTGTACATAACGGGTGTCGCCGTGTCGGCGTAGGCTGCTGGAGTGGAGAAAACGCAGAATTTCTAGGAAACGTTCGTCTTTCTCGTTGCGCCGCCCCCAGAGTCTCCAGACGCTGGTACGGATGCCGCGTTCATCCGGTGCGACGTTAATCAGTTGTTCAACGCGCTGGCGTGCTTGGTGACGCCGATAGCCCCAGCGTAGTATTTTGAATCCATACCAAAGCGCCATGAGCGTGATGAGAACGGTGACTGCGGATTCAATCGCAATGTCGAAGAATAGCGCGCCGCCAACCAAAACGGCGGCGATGAGTGTCCAGATCAGTACAGCAAGGAGTATTTTGAAAAAGGTTTTCACGGCCCTTGACCTCGGTATTGGTGTCGATCAGATGGCGAGCAGCAGCTCATTCACTGCGGCCAAGATGCCGTGACGGAAGAATAAAAATAGCGCAACGACGCACAAAACTGGCACCCCGACATAAAACGGTGTGAGAGAAACCACTGGTGTGTGTTTGGGCAGTGGCGTAAAGGGCGTGGCCTTGTGTTCGTCGAGTAAGTGGTCAACTTTTATATCAGCGCAGAGGATTTCTGCATTGGCGGCAATCAGTTCTGCAAGGCGTGATTTGTCGCCAGGCTGGTAGTATTGGCCGGCAAAACCGAGGGCGAGACAGTAGTAATAGACTTCACGAATTTCCCGGTCGGTGGGGTTGAAGGGGTTGAGTGCGTCAAGGCGGGTAAAAAATTCTACGCCGCCGCGTGTGGTGTCAAAGTAGCGCTTTTGCAGCGTTTCCGAGGCCCAGCGTTTTTTTTCGGGCCAGTTGGCATTCATCACTTGTTCGTCAATAAATGCAGCCACCGCAAAGAGCGCGTTACGATAATCCTCTTCGCAAATATCGGTGCTGGTAAAAAGTGGGGCGTTATCTTCAAGCAGCTGCAGGGTTTGTGCTCGGAATTGCGTGTACTCTAATTCTTCTACATTGGCGTTAGGCTTTGAACTGGCGCTGGAATTAGTGCTGGAATTGGTGCTCGAATTGGAAGTCGTGCCAAGGGCTTCAATGACATGTGCGATGGCTGGAATAAAGCGATCGGTCAGATACATGATGCAATCCTGCTTGTTAACGCTCTAACGGTTTTGTTCATCGGCTTAACCGCGCACAAGTACGATATCGACGGCAAGGTCTGGGGGCGCATTGTTCCAGATCAGCCCGATCTGACCGCCATCCTGAATGTAGCCCCATTCGTGGCCTTCTTTTTCGATCATGAAATACTGCGTATTGGCTTGGCCGGTAACGCCAATCGGCTTTCCCTGGAGATGCATCAAGTGGACACCCGGTAACGAGCGTCGTGCGTATACGTCCACTTGGCCGGTGGCGCCGAGTTTGGCGTGGTTGAGAAAGTTTGCGGCAAGGTCGCTGAAGTTTTCTCGGGTACGCAAGAGTAGATAAACGCTGTGCTTGCGCTCGAAAAATTCGCGCGTAAGGACACCTGCAAATTTTCCGGATTCTTCGCGTTTTAGAGAAACGAGCAGTTCAGGGCCAATGGTCAATTCGCCCAGTACTTGGCCGATGATATCGAGTGCGCGGTAAAAACAGTGGCCTAAGCGTTGATGGTCGTAGGGAGGAAGGCTTAGGTCGGTATCGCCTGCTTCGATGCCGACATCCATTTTGTTGGAAAAAACCGAGAGTTCGCCCGCGAGTTGTCGCAGGACGCCGTATACGTCGAAGGGATGGATGCGTTCGCCTTCTACGAGATGGACAAGCAGTGGGATGTAACGGGCAAGCGTTTGCAGCGCGAGGTGGTTGTTCAATGCCGCGTTGCTGAGGGCGGTGCGGTCGTTCGCGCCGGATGATTTATAGCTTTCGAGCAGCCGAGCCCGCCCCATCAAATTGCTTTTTAGCGTGAGCAGCGTGTTGGTAATGGCACGTGATGCGCCGATATTAATACAAGGGGGAATAAAGTGTTCGCTAATGCGATATTCTTTGCCTTCCTGTGTGATTTCAGCAACCGGAAGGAAGATATATTCTTCTAGGTCTTCAGGTTCGTTTCCAAAACAAAACTGAAGCACATAGTCGATTGGCTTCACCTGAGCGCTGCCAGAATTCTGGAAGTTGTCAGGGTATTCAGTGCCGGTATTGCTGGTAACGTATCGAGTTTTTGCACTTGCCGATTCGTGGCGGCTTCCTGTAACCGTGAGGTTGGTATCACCGGGGAGGAGCCGCTTCAATGCCAGCCATACAGTCAGATTTTGCTTGCGATCCACCCAGTAGGTTTCAAAATTGCGTGGTGGCAAGATGGCGTTTCCCGGAAAACAAATCCATGTGCCGCACGGAAATAGGGCTTCAATCTGTTTGCACTGAAACGCGCCGGAGCGTAGTGCATCCTGATCAATATCCAGTTCGATCAGGCCGGAATGGTGTGGGCGCGTGTGGGCAACTAGGGCCGTAGCGAAATCCCGATGGTATTGGTCTGCATACTGCAAATGCTGGGGCTGAAGGAAAAGTCCTTGGTGCCAAAGCAGGGGCCTGATGAGTTTCACTCCGGTGGTTCCTCTGTCCTTACATGAGCCTGACGTGATGCCTAGTCAGCGCGAATTCGTAGGCTGTCGATTTTGTCGGTTCCGATTTGCAACAGTATTTTCAGTCTAGCCGCTCGAAGCGAACTCGCATCGGGTGCGCCAAAAAAACCAAAGCTTAATCGTTGAATCCAGCGCTTCGTGGTGGAGCGCGTATCGGTGGGGGGAATGGCAATCAGGCGGGCAGACTGGCGGCCGTTCAGTTCAAAAAATCCCGCAACGATTCCGATATAACGGCTGTTCTCCAAGCGATCAAGCGTGAGCATTTGCTCTGAGCCAGGCAGAATGGAGTAATCGTTCACGCTAAGTACTGCGGTTTTGTCAAAATCATTCACCGTAAGCATTTCTTTTAGTCCAAAGAGGTTGTCACGCCTTACCTGAAAAGGTTTGGCATCACTCATTTGAATAACGCGCACAATGAGTGCGTGTGGGCGTCCACGATGTAGATTCGACTGTGGTGCGGCCAGAATGCGTAATTGAATTGCCCCTTCGTCGAGCGGCCATGCATCCTGTGCCAAACGAGGAGGTGTGGTGTTTTCAATGGTGTAATGCCAGCGTTGGCGCGTATCATTCCACTCCCACAAGCTGTTTCCTGCATTCTGCTCGAATTCTGCAAATGCTGCCGGATCGTCATCCAGCGCAGGGTCGATAGCGGGTGCGGGTTTGCCAAATGGCAGCATGCTGCACCCCGCTAGCGTAACGATCAGCAGGAAGTGCGCTGCCCAAACGCTGGTTGTGCGGGTTAAAAGTCGTAGCGAAATGCGATTCATGGCAACCTTGCCTGTGCGGGATTGTGCGCCGGAAAGAGGGTTCCGGCGCGCAAGAGCGGTAACACGGTGTTGCGGTTTATGAGCCTTCACCCGACCAGTCGTCGATCGCATTGGTGCCGCATACAACGTGGTCGGCCTGGATCTGCCCGTAGGTGAAGGTGACCACTTCGTAGGGCATGTAGCCTTCGGTTGCAACGTCCATGATGTTGGGCGAAATGGATTCGATGCTGACAATTTTGGCGCGTTTGAGGGCTACGGTGTAATAGTGTACGGGCTCGCCTGCGCTCGTTTCATCTGGAGTGCGGAAAAACTGAAATTCCACTTCCAGTTCCGTGGGGGCGGTGACGGTGTTCAGCAATAGCGGTGAGCTTTTGTCAATGAATTTTGTAACGCGCAAATATTCATGTTTGCGTGTGCCTGTAACCTGCCCTGTGAGATTGTTAATTGGCACACTGACTTTGTGTTCAAAGGCGAGGATGAGTGCTTCCTCATCGTGCTCGGCCTTGAAAAAGGAACCGATGCTTTCTTTGGAGCAGGCACCTTCGGTTAGGCAGGCGTCTGGATCGTTGATAGACATATAAATCTCGGTTGGCATTGCTCAAATACTCCAGCGGTTGGCCGCTTCTAAGGAAAAGTTAACGTGATGCCTGCGTGTTTATCATGCCCGTCCTTGGGCAGCGGGTTAGGCCCGCTCGATCATGCTTGCCAGAGAGAGGGTAAAATTGGCGCCCATGAATTTGAAATGTGGCGTGATTTCAAGCGCAACCCGGTACCAGCCGGCTTCGCCGTCCACTTCGCTGACCTTGAGGTTTGCTTTGCGTAATGGGCGCTGGCTGCGTGTGGATGCAGAGGGGTTTTCCTGATCGGCAACGTACTGGCGAATCCACTTATTCAATTCCATTTCGATGTCGCCACGGCTTTTCCAACTGCCAAGGTTCTCGCGCTGCAATACCTTGATGTAGTGTGCGAGCCGGTTGACGATGAACAGGTAGGGCATTTGCGTGCCGAGGCGATAGTTCAGCTCCGCCTGCTTGCCTTCGTCGTCGTTGCCGAATAGTTTTGGTTTTTGGATGGAGTTGGATGAGAAGAAAACCGCGCTATCCGAATCTTTGCGCATGGTAAAGGGAATAAATCCAAGTTCTGACAACTCGTATTCCTTGCGGTCAGAAATGGTGATTTCCACTGGGCCATTGACATCGGTGCGGCCATTTTCTTCCGAAATATGGACTGGCATATCCACGGTTGCGCCGCCAGATTGTGGTCCGATGATGTTTGGACACCAGCGATAGCTGGCAAAGCTTTCCGTCAGTCGAGTAGCGTAGCTAAACGCTGCGTTTCCCCAAAGAAAATCGGTTTTTCCGGAAATGCTCTCACGGTAATTGAAGGAGCGTACGCCGATCTGATCTCCGTAGGTGCCACGTAGCATAAAGCGCGGCATTGCGAGGCCGATATTGCGGGCATCGTCCGATTCGCGCAGGCCGCGCCATTTCATGTACTGTGGGCCGTCAAAAATGGCTTCAAGCTGCTTGATTTGTGGTAGGCCGCTGTAGTCACCTAGGCCAAAGAATTCAGGGCCGGCGGCTGCGATAAATGGCGCATGTGTCATTGCGCTCAGGCTTGCCAAGTATTCCAGTAGCTTAATGTCTTCAGAACCGGGAGAAAATTCGAAGTTGCCGATAATGGCGCCAACTGGTTCACCGCCAAACTGGCCGAATTCCTCGGTGTAGAGTTGGCGAAACAGGCCCGAATCTACAACGCCGGCGGCGTCTTCGAAGTCTGCAAGTAAATCGTCTTTGGTTGCGTTGATGTATTCGAGTTTAATGTTCTCGCTAAAATCCGTGCGATCAACAAGGAATTTCATGCTGCGCCATGGGGCTTCAATACGCTGAAATTCCGGATGATGCAGTATGGCATCCATTTGTCGGCTAATGACTTGGTCGAGTTCGTTGATGAGCTCATCAATAAACAGTTTGTCGATACGAACAGTGTCGTCTTCCGATTTGCGGAAGACTTCTTCCAACATCGCTTTAACGCCGTTACGTGCAACCAGATAGCTGTCATCTTGCCGAGGAAGACGGGTGAATTCGAGAATTTCGTCGAGCATTGGCGAATCAATTACTTCGGTTTCAGAAACCTGACCGGAAAAACTTACCATGAGGGTGACTCCAAAATGCGGCCAATCAAATCGTGCGGAGGAAATGGTGCGTTGAAAGCGGGCGGTTTGAACCTTTAGCGAAGCCCGATTTCTTGCATCAATCGACCGCGCTGCTCTTTGTCTTGTATCATTGCCATGATGGTTCTACGCATTTGTGGACTGTTCCCAAGCGGCCCTTTGAGCGCCATGAGCGACTCTCTTAGCTCGTGAACTCGGCGAAGCTCTGGGATCAATTTCATCAGGCTGTCGGGTTCAAGATCCTTGAGCGACTGCACTGGAATGTCTACGGAAATTTCAGAGTTTTCTTGTTGGCTGAGGTGATTGTCTACCGAAAACTGCAGGGAGAGATTCGCCCCTTTCATCACGTCGTCGAAGTTGTGCTTGTTGACTTCTACGGGCGCGCGGTCTTCGACGGTACGGTCGTCCTGTTTGTTGGTGAAGTCACCAAGAACGACTAATTTAAAAGGGAGTTCGACGGTTTCTCTAGCGTTTCCCGTCGCCGGTTTGTAGGAAATATTGATACGCTCTTTCGGTGCAACTGAACCGCTGTTCTTTTTTGCCATCGACCTGAAACCTGCTGGAAAGTTTTCTGATAATGGCCAGCGTGCATTAGATTGTGAATGCCTTTGGCCATTCCGAACACGGCTGCGATTTCGGGGCGAGATTCACGACGAACTACAGCGTGTCGTTTAGGTATAGCCGATCGAATTGGAAAAAACAAATTAGGAGAAGTAAGAGTGTTTGGTGATTTTAATTAACTAAAACTGAGCACAGTGGATGGTAAAAAAGTCTTCAGATTTGTAAGCCTTTTTTCCTGCCAAAGAATCTTCTGATTGGCTTTTATATGTAAAGAATAATTGCCGTTATCTCTCTTGGATGCTGCAAATCTGTATAGAATCCCTAAGCCAGAACTGTTGATATCCTCCAAGGATCTTACGTCAATAATCAGAGAAGAACGATGGAGTTCGTTTACCTTTTGCAATAGCTCGTTGATTGCATAGAAAACAGAATTATCCTGCGCCCGAAGACGTCCAGAAAATTTTAATCGGTTTGCGGCATCATCAAATTGAATGTGGATCGTTTCGTTTTTATATTCCATATAGATGACATTCTGTATGTAGATGAAGGGGCTATCGAATGGAGACTATTGGATAGGTTAGGATTTCTGCCGTATAACAATAATGCTAACGTCATCCTGCGCCTGTACGCCTTCTGAAAATGCCGCTAGAGATTCGAGGATTTTTCGGTGTACTTCGTGTGCAGACTTGCCAAAGTGAGCGCGGGCGATTTCGGTAATGCGTTCAATACCGAAGGATTGGCCAGATAAATTCTGCGCGTCTATGAGTCCATTGGTGTACAGCAATAATAATTGATCAGGTGCAAGTCGAAGCGTGAGTTGGCTTACCGCACTTGCAATATCATGGATAATTCCGATCGGAACGCCAAGACTTCCAGTATCTAATATTTCGACGGACCTTTCGCTGCGTACGATAATGACATCCTCATGCTGGCCGGTGAGCCGGTATTGGGATCCCCCATCATATTCGAGCAGTGAGCCTGTCATATAATGTTGCGTTCCAGAGTGGCGCGCCTGATTGTAGGCGACCTCGTTCAGACGCACGAGCGTATTCACTAAATCGAGTGTGCCGCAGGTGATGAGGCTGCGAATGGCTGTACGCATCATCATCATGAATAATCCCGTTTCAAGCCCATGCCCCGACACGTCGCCAATGCCAAAGTAAGCGCCGCCATGCGTGTTGGGAATGATGTCTAGGTAATCTCCGCCTACCTGGGGAGCAGGCTCTGAGCTGAAGGCGATTTCCAGCTTTTGCAGGGGCGCAATGTCCTCTGGAACGGGCAGCAAGTTTGTCTGTAAGCGGCGAGCGAGATCAAGTTCGGCGCCAAGGCTCTCATTTTCTCGTTGCAGCGACTCGTACAGTGTATGGATTTCATTGTTTGCGTGTGCAAGTGCCGCGGTGCGCTCATCGACTAATTTTTCCAAACCGCTTTGATAAGCACGCATCTCTGCCGTCATGCTATTTAGAGTACAAGCCAAAAATCCAAATTCGTCGTTGCTTCGGACGTTAATAACAGTCTTAAAATCACGACGTCCAATTCGCTCCGCGCCTTGGCTAAGAATTCGAATAGGTTTGTTGATTCTATAGGCAAGGAAAAAACTGAACAAAACTGCGAGCAATACGCTCCCGCCAAACACGAGAACAGAGATAAACAGGATTTCGTGAAGGCGCTCTGACTGCCGTACAACCAAGTAGTCTAATCCCAGTGTGGCAATCACTTCATCTTGCGCATTCTTGATGGGTACTACCGCCGTCATGAATGTGCCCCACTTGTCGCTGTACCAGCCGGGTGATACGCTGATTTCACCGGTGTCGTAGGGCTTCCCGAAGATATCGTAATCACCAGCGTAGAGGTTTCCGATTGGGTTGCCTTCTTCGTAACCTTCAATATGTCCATCGTTGTTGTAGTCGATTTGCTCATAGTTCGAATCTCCCAGAAACATGACAATGCGATGATCGGGAGATTCTGGGACGGATGTCATTAGGTAGGCCCAAAAAATATTGGGCGGAGACGCAGTATTTCCGACATCCTGCTTCAAATGATGCAACGGCTTTACCCGCTCGGAACTGCCCCGCTGTATGCTGCGTAGTATCTGCACGATGTGTTGATACTCAGCGCTTTCCATGTATTCTTTTTCGAGGTCAGCGGGGAGCGCTTCACGAGTTTCGTTTTCCGGGATTTTTAATAGCTCTGCCGTTCTTGGGAGCGTGTGTGCGAGAACAAAGCGGCGCAACTCAGCAATCATTACGCGATCCTGCTCTTGAAACAGAAAACTGCCCGTATGTGTAAGGTCTTTCAGGCGCTCACTCATCTCATCTAAAATGGCTTGGCGGCTAAAGCTGTAAAATATGGACAGCGCAATGGCGGCCACCGCCATCGTCAAGAGAGTAACTGCAACGCCCAACTTGAGTGCAAAGGAAGATCGCATCGACTATTCCACGCGGTATCGGGTGAGAGCGAAAGAAAAATACAGGATGCTTGAAAACATGATGACGTAAGGAAGCCCGTCCGGCCCGAATACATCCATGAAGAAACCAATTAATAAAATCCCGGCCGTTCCACCTGCCGCGTCCATCATCGAATAGCCCGCGTTGGCTTCAATTAACTCGTCCCCCTCAAAGCGCTCTCCTAGCAGTGCAAGTGCGGTAGAGTATACCGCGCCAATTACGCCACCCCAGACAAATAGCAATGCCCACGCTTGGTAGCGTTCGTAAATTGCAATTGGGAGGTAAACCGCACATACCATGCAAAGAAATGCAGAAACGACGATCACATAGCGCCGGTCAAAAAAATCAGAGATCCACGTAATTGGCGCTTCTAGGGCCAATCCACCGAGCATGAAAAAGGTAAGCAGGAGTGATGCGTCCTCAACGGAAAGGTTGTTTTTCAAACCATAAAGTGTGATAAACGCGGTTACACCAAAAATTGAAACGCCACCCATTGCGACCGCAAACATCGGCCCCTTCGCGTTCATGATAGTATTGAAAATCCGGCTTTTTCCAGACAACTTGAATGAGGGCACAAGCAATAGCCCAAACAAGATTGGAACCACGGCCAGCAGGCTGATCAAGGCTGCCAGAACAAATTCAAAATGTCGTGAAACCGTTTCGCCTTCCGCGATTGTGATTTTTAGCATTGAAAAAACAAGACTCATGTACGGCTGCATTGTTGGCAAAAGCTCATCTGCGAACCTGAGTACTATGGGGCCCACGGCAAGGCCTACAGAGATTGAAGTGCTATAGAGTGCGACCATCAGCCCACGGTGGCGGCGGAAGGGGATGCTGTTTACCCATGTTTGTAGAAGTACGAGGAACGTAAAGCATCCTACCCCGTTAACAAATACGGCCAACACCCAAAGTGAAAGGTCATCGGTAAACCCCAACAAAATAATCATCGGTACACGCAGCAGCGTAGATAAAACCATGCCGGCCCGCATTCCGAGGGTGCGAAGCAGGGCGGGCAAAAACAGAGAGAGGATAAAAGATGCAATCGTCTCCAGCGACATGATGATGCCGATCGTGGAGGTGTTAAGGCCAATTCGTTCAAGCGTAACCGGAAAAATGATTGCACACATGCCCATGGAAATGGAGATGATAAATGTTGCAATCACATTTAGGAGGACGCTCAAACGCTGCTGTCGGTTGTTGTTTTCCAATGGTGCGGATAGGGCCGTATCAGTCATGTTGGACTCCTTATACAACGTATTCCTGCATGGGTGGAAATCCGTTGAAATCCACCGTCATGTAGCTTTTGCTGTACGCCCCTGCGTTGGTAAAAATGAGGCTATCTCCCTGTGTAAGGGTGTCGGGAAGAAACACCGCACGATCTCGGTCGTACATGACGTCGTCGCTGTCACAGGTGGGCCCCGCAAGCACAGTACGTATGGCGGTCCCATCGGTGCGGTTCGTGATAATTGGGTACTCCACATCGACAGATTCATATAAGCCATTAAACCGACCTGCATCCAGATACACCCACCTAGTAGGCACGCCGTCGGTCGCTTTATCGAGCACTAAAATCACGGTGGCTTTCACGAGGCCCGCAGCGGCGGTAATGAATCGCCCAGGCTCCATCACGCAATCAATACCTTGAGGCAGAAGCTCATCCACTGCCGTCTTGATTACTTTTCCGTATTCAAAAATATCGCCCTGTGGCTGCATTTCGTCGCCGGCATATTGATAGGAAGGAAACCCGCCGCCTAGGTTAATCAAGCGCGGGTAGACTTGCTGCTGGTTAAGGCGCTGAATAATGTCGGCACAAATCTCGATTGTGCGCCGCCATGCGCCCGCGCTGCGCTGCTGAGAACCGGTATGAAAAGAAATTCCGTAAGCCCGAAGGCCGAGTGAATGGGCGTATTTCATGAGCTCTACCACGTCATCTGGATCGCGCCCAAACTTGCGGCATAAGCCCCATACTGCGCCTTTGCCATCGGTTGCGAGTCGACAACTTACGTTACTGCCGGGCGCAAGCTGAGCAATTTTTTCAAGTTCCTGCGACGAATCAAATGCGTAGCTGTGCACGCCGAGCCGATAGGCTTCAAGAATGTGGCTGTCCTTCTTGATGGTATTGCCAAAGTGAATGTCACGCGGAGGAACGCCAAGTGCGAGACAGCGCCGAATTTCATAAATGCTCGCCGCCTCAAAACGTGAACCGAGCTGATTGAGGCGTTGAATCACGGCAGTAGATGAATTGGACTTCATTGCAAAATAGCAGGCTGCGAACGGAAGAGCTTCCCGAAGAAGGCGATATTGCTGTTCAATCAGATCAAGGTCTATGAGGAAAAATGGCGTCTCAAGCCGAGGATTGGCTTCTAGAAAGTGGTGCATTTTTTCCGAGGGTAATATTGAAGGAAGCACGTTTTAGCCCTTATTTTGGAAGCCGCTTGAGTTGCATGTATTCATTAAACAAATGTTTGCGATTGCTTGTGATCACTAGTGAGAAATTACGTGTAAACCACACAATCGCACCCACCAGGAATGCGATGAAAAAGCCAGTGACCATTGCTCTTATGGTAGCGCGCTTAATCGGGGCCAGGCGTTCAAAATAGTTGGTTGAATCAATGTCGATACCGAGCACACCAACAAAATTTCCTTTTGAATCATGAATTGGAACATAGCCACTAACGAAAGACCCCCAACGATCCTTATACGGTTCACTTGACGTGACGATTTTACGTCCTTTCAACGCCTCGATAATTTCGCTTGAGGCTTCTGGATATTCATCCATGATGTGGGCTTTATCGTCAACGCCATCACCATCACCATCTCCTTCTGGAGTTGGGTCGAGAATAAAGTGGACTTTTCCATCAATTAAAACAGCGGTATAAACGAAGCGTATTGAGGGATCCGCGGCGAGTGTTTTTTCAAAGGGTAGGAGGGCAGACTTGTATGCGTCCGATTTTTCTTGGGATCGGGTGGTAAAAGTTTTGTGCATGTCTCCGTCAATAAAAGCAGTAAGTACGGCAGCAGTTCGCACTAAGCCTTCGCGTATTTCCCCCTTTTGGGCGCTGATTGCATGGTGGTAAATAAAATAAGTGGTCGAGAGGATGGCTGCAAACATCGTCACAGCGATAATAATGGCTTCCGTAAGTGGGTAGATTTTATATTCGCGAACCGTAATTTCGCTTTTTTCCGCATCATCAGACATATTTTCAATAGACCTCTACCAGAGCCTTGCCGACAGGTGCTTCATTGCGCTGCCGGAGCTGTTCAGAAAGCATTGCGGACCACGCCGGTTCAACATAATAGCTAACAAAAAGGCTGTGTTCTGGCCCCTTGGAAAGCACGATCCGAGTATCTTCAAGCTGCCACTCGTTATAGATTCCGTCGATCAGCACTTGTGTGCCGTCACGATTTGGCTCACCGTGGCGTGCCTGTAAGCGTTGCCGCACTTTGGCAAGCAGGGCAGGAGAATCCGCGCTAGGTAGGCGATATTGCAACGCAGCCACTTTTTCGCTGGCGAGAACGTACCCAACCAAGAGGCGGTCGGCCATCGCCCAAATGCCGCGTGCGTCATAGCTATCAAACCACTGCTGATCGGGTTCGGATAATGGGATGCCGCCCTGTTGGTGTAGAATTCGGCGAAGGGCACTTCGCTTTTGCGTTGCCAGCGGTGCGCCGAATAGCGCTAGCGAATTGCGCCCCGTTTCCACGAGTTTTCGCTGCGCCAACAACTCGCGGTTGGCGTCTTGATTTCCATTGAGCGCTGCAATTTCTAACCAATAAAGCGCTCGCTCGGGATCGTACCAAGGGGACGCCTGAATTTGATGAAAGCGTGCGTAGTCATAAGCAATTTCCGACTCATCCTTACGCGCCGCCTGGCTGAACCAGTATTGCGCCTGAGCCAGATTAACGGGGACGCCCGCGCCAAACTGGTAGATTAGTGCGAGATTATGCATCGCGGCCACGTGGCCATTTCGTGCTGCCAGCTCCATCCAGTCGCGCGCCCGAGGTTGATCCATTTTTATGGGATGACGCAGCCCCTTTTCATTGCTGCCCTTGAGATATAATTGCGCAAGAAAAAACGCCGCATCTGCATGATCCTGTTTTGCAGCGGCTTTGTACCAATACAGAGCGTTTTGCGAATCCCGCTTTAGCCACGTTCCCTGCCAGAGTAGACTGGCAAATTGATATTGTGCGTCTGCATTGCCGCGTGTGGCGGCACGTTCCAGCCAATAACGTGCTTGCATAGCGTCCCTTGGCACGCCCTGGCCGTAGGCGAACATCAGCCCCAACGCGTATTGAGCGGATGGATCACCGGTATTCGCCAATCCGTAAAATTCATGTAATGCGGTGATGTAATTACCCTGTTTATACGCGGCCTCACCTTTTTCTACCGACCCTAGATAACTTGGGTCGAAATATTTCTCATCCTTAGGAAGTGCGAAAGTGTGCAGTGGCGGTGGCGATTTCTTTAGATAGGGAATGTCCCTTACGTAAGGCACACGCTCAAGAAAACTTGGGCCAGATTTAGCACCGCCAATCGTCGAGCAGCCAGCGCTAGCCACGATTACTGCTACAACGAGCAACTTGCAGCTTAGTGGCGAGGCACTCGTCTTGGTGCTTTTTTTACCCCTCCTCATGCGACAGCCACTAGGTTTTGTTTGCCCTTGAGTCTCTGATCAAGCAATGCAATTGTGTAATTGCACTGCTGATGAAATGTGCCTAGCAACGGATCGTGAGCGAGGTCATTGCCCAGCATCTGACGGCTGCCTTGTAACTTGAACTGCAAGACTTCATCAAGCCACTGGCGTAATTGGCGCAAATCGTTTTCTGTACGTGCCTGCTGTTCAATCTGGAGAATTTGATTGAGCATGGATTCTACCGCTTCAATCGCGCGCCGTTCAGCGAGCGCAATGCGTGTGGCGCGCAGGTTACGCACTTGAACCACCACCAGCACGATGGCGACAATGATCAGCAGGATGAGCACCTTATGCTGTAACCACCACGCAATTTCTTGCCGCAGCAAATCGCGCACAGGTAAGTCTTCGCCACCGATAGCAGCATGCTTGGCAATCAATTGCCATGCGGATTCACTGTTCTGGGCCTGAAAACGCGCAGTTAACGCGACACCTTCGTGGCCATGCAGGACGGCCGCAACCTCGGCTGCGATAGACGGAGCGAGATCGGGCAGAGACGCCAATATGAGCGGAGTGGCGACTGTAACGATTGCAGAGGGCGGCATCTGGTGAGCGCCAAAACTGAACGCCCCTGCGGGGATCGTTGCAGAAACCCACAACGGCGCGTGGATGGACAGCGCGGCGGCTTCGCTAAGGGGTGCCAGCCGATACCGTTCAGACTGCACCAGTGCAGGCCACTCTGGTGCGGTATAGAAGTCGGTAATTAGACGTGCCTTTGCGTCTTTCGCGGGCGCCTGCTCGTCCAAACGCAATTGATCGTGCCCGACTAGCCCCAAGGTTTCCAATATACTCCAGCCCAGTGCGGCAGAATCCGCTCCACCACTGGCTAGGTCAATCGTGCTTGGATTCAGGCTGTGCAGCGCGGTTTCGTCAGCCTTGGGTTCGACCAGCAAAAAGCTGTACAGGCTGGCAATCGGCGCGACGCCTACCCAGTTTTGCGAGGCTCCAAGTGCTGCTGGCGCTACAAAAGCAAGATCCGCCTTACCTTCTAAAAGCAATCGCTGTGCGTGAAGCGAGCCATTTGCAGGTACTAATGCAATCTTCCACGGCGTCCGTCGCTCCAGCAGCAGCTTTAACGCATCGCCTGCTTGTTGCGAAACACTGCCTTTGGGGCCGGTGGCAATCCGCACAACACCGCCGTTACTGCTTTGCAGGCCCACCACGATCATTGCCAATGCAACCACGAAAATTGCGATCCATGCAGCCATTTCTCGCCAGTTATAAAAAAACATGGGGTTTACTCCCGGCTATTTCCCAATGATATTTTTGTGGCCATCAGGACGTAGAGTTTTTAGGGTTTATGATTCTCAAGACAAAACCATAAGCTTGACCTGTGAAGGCACCAATGCCGCCCCAAACGCGCCCGGAGACACACCGTTCTGGCCCGAAAGGCTAAGCATTTTGGTTGCAGGCATCCCGCCGAAAAAAACTTTGAAACTACCCAGTAGGTGTCGTGTTGGCCCCATTACAGAAGCGGAAAGCGGATTAAGCATAAGCCCGCCGTTATCGCCGTTACTTATCGGCGTTACAGTTGCGAGATTATGATTTGGCATTGCGAGGGTCAGCACCTTAAACTGCGAGGGGATCGCCGTCATCGGCAGTGAAATATTGGGGTAGGGGATGGGAGTAGGAATCGGCCCTACAGGGGTCGGGATTGGCGTTAGGCACACATCTGGAAAAGCGAGATTCATGCCCATCATTTGGGTATTCGCAAACACCATAACAACTACCCACCTTAACCCATGTGAATTCGTTCGCCGTCGATGCGAACATCGCTACGAGCCGTCAATACTGCGTGCTTTGCGTGGAGGGTCCATGCTTCCCGCACCGTCTTGATACACTGGCCGATATTGGCCGTTTCCACGCCTTCGACCCAGCGCATCACCGTATCAGCCCGCTGCACCACTCGTTGCATGAGGCTTTGCACTGTGCCAGCACGAAAATTTACTTCTTCATGCTGCGCGTCCAAGCGATTGGCATAAAGCTTGAGTGCGCCGCTGATCCAATGGCTGCGTACGCTTGTGAGATTTAGATCAGCACTTTGAATGCCAATCTGTGTTCCTTGGATTTCAAGATGTTCGCTACATTTTATCTGCGTTTTTGGCGGCAGCCGCAGCTCTGCTGCTGCACTTGCGTCGTGCGTCAACACCGCCAAAATATAGTGAACATTATCCGAAGATGAAACCAGCACTTGATCCCCCGCAACCGGAACAACAAGGCAACTCACCGCACAGCGCGCGGCGAAAACGCCTTGCGAGCCTTGCAGCATAAAATGAGCGGAGTCTCCGCCAAGAACTTTGGCATGGTGAAAAGCAGCAGCCGATTGGCGAGCGGGTAGTGGGTGGATGACATCAGCCATAAATTTAACGCTTCTTCAATTGCTTACCGAAATCCTCCGCCTTTTTCCTTTGCGGATCAGTTTCGAGGGCCAAAGAGCGGGAAGAGCCGTTCCACTGGCAACCTTCTTCCTCTATGCAATGAAGGTTAGTTCGGAATAATGCGGTTTGCGAGAAATCTGCATCGAAAAGATGTGCATGGGAAAAGTCCGTGTAGTCCAATTTCGCACATTCGAAAGTGCTACGATTGCAGCGCGTTCCCACCATTTGTGCCTGCACCATCTGCACATTTGAGAAATTTGCGTCGCTCAAGTCTGCGCCGCTAAAAATTGCTTGATTGAGATTTCCTCCGGAAAATTGACCGTGTATCACTTTGGCCGATAATAGGAGCGCTTGTTCTAGATTTGCGCCCGTAAAATCAGCATCCTGCAAATCCGCATACGAAAATCCAGCTTGATTTAGCATCATTCCTCTGAAATTGCAGCCGATAAGCGAGGTTTTTTGAAATTGCGGCATCTCAAAGCGGGTTTGTGTGAAATCGTAGCGGTCAAGGTTTGTTTTGAAAAAAAGCGGCTTATTAAAACTGGCGTTTCCAAAATCCACCTGTGCGAGCAGCGGCTCAATAAAATTTGGCCGTTCGATAACTGCATCGTCCCATTGAGAGGCGGTTAGATCGCAATTGAGGAAGTTCGCATAACTTCCCGACACGCCTTGCCAGTTACTGGCGGCTAGAACGGCGTTTATGAAGCTAGTGTTCAATAATTTTGCGCCAATAAACAGTGAGCTTTGGAGCTTTGTATCGACAAAATTTGTACGGCTCAGGATGGCTTCTCGAAAATTGGCGGCGTGAAAAGTACAGTTAACAAAGCTTGAAAGCGAAAGGTCTGCCCCCGAAAAATTGGAATCTCCGAATTCGCACTCAATAAATTGCGATTCACGAATTGTTGCGCCGGAAAAGTTTGTACTCAAAAGACATACCTTGTTAAACGTGCCGCCAGAAAGAGACGCGTGGCTGTAATCAGCGCCAGAGAGGTCGGTATTGAACACGCCAAGCTGTTCACCTTCACCCCGGATCAGAGCCTCAAGAGTGGCGCGGTTGCGTAAACTCATGTGGGCCGCCAGTCTTGCAAGAGCGTTTTATCCAGAATGGCTTCAGAGAACTGAGTGCTACCGAGAGTCGCTTTCAAAAAACCTGCTTCGTACAAGCATGCGCCGCTAAAATTGGCGCTGGTTAATATTGCCTTACTAAAAGCAGCGCCTGACAGGTTAGCACCTTGTAAGCTAGCGCCGGCCAGATTGGCTTTCATGAACTGTGAGTGAACCGCGCTGGCGCGATCCCAATTGGAATCTTCCAACTGGCTACCAGAGCAGTCGCAACCATCGGCGACCGCACCAGAAAAACGCACTTGCTTCAAATTGCAGTCTCTCAAGTTTGCGCGACTCAGTGTGGCACGTTCGAAATTCGCTCCCTGAAGACTGCATTCCCCAACAAAGCGTACTTCAGTAAGTACAGCATCGCTAAAAACCGTGCGTTCTGCTGAAAGCTTGATAAAATTTACTGCCTGAAGGTGGCTGCCGGAAAACCGTGATCCGTCTACGTTTGACATCAAAAAGCTGCTCTCATCCAGCACTGCTTGATCAAATTGACAATTCGAGATCGTCAACTCAAGAAACAACTGTTTGGAAAGCATAGCTCCCGAAAAATCCACATTTTCAAATCGTGTTTCTAAAAATCTGGCGGAGTTTTCATCGAAGGTCGCTTTACTAAAGCAGGTGTTAAAAATCTTCGCCTTTCCCAGTTGTGCCGCGCTAAACTGGCTTCCGGAGAAATCTGTATCCTTTATCGTGGTATTGCCTAGATTCGACCCTGAAAAATCCGCCCCCCGAGCCCGCGTTCGAATAAAGCGAGCACCCGCAAAAATGGCACGGTGAAAACAGGCACCATCTAGGAGCGCATCGGAAAAGTCGACGTATTCCAGTAAGCACTCGCTAAAATCAATCCCGCGCAAATCCAGCCCGCTCAGGTCAACAAAAGCTAGATCATGGTTTTGGTAACTCATGCATGCGTCGTCGCATGTCGCGCGATCTCGCAATTTCAAGGCGGCAACAAGCGCCTCACGCAATTGCGGTTCTTGTCCTTCATGTGGTGAGCGGGCTGGGCCTAAAAGGTGGGCGCCGATACGATATCCATCGAGCACTTTTGCCCGCGTCTCGCGCAGGCTGGCCTTAGCCTCTTCAATCTGTTTACAGATTTTGGTGAACGCTTCAGTGCCGACCCCAGCGGGCCCTGCACTGTGAATTTGCGCCTCCAAAGCACGTAATTTTTCCTGGCTGTGTTCGATATCGTCAAAGGAAGGCGGGCGAACCAAGATCGGAGGCAGTGCAGTCTCGGCCAAGCGTTGTTCAAGGGCAGCGATTTCAGCGGCCTGTCGGGGGTCAACCGCACTGGCTTTTAGTTTCTCCAATTGTTGGCGCACTGCAGCAATGGCTTCATCACGCTTAAGGTCGGCTTCTCGCTGAATTTCGGCGTGTAGTGCGTCAACGGCTTTGAGGTCAAGAGTGCTGATATCTATTGGCTTTCCCTCCGATAGCCCCGGAGAAATTTTATCTAGCATGCCCTTGAGTCGCTCCACCTCTAAGGATTCAGCTTCTCGAATTGCGGCAAGCCTTGCATCAAGCGCTTTCTCGTCTAGCCCAGCTTGATGAACTTGCGCTTTGATCTTTGCGTGATTCTCGGCAATGATCTGCTCGGATTTCGCGATCTGATTGGCAGAAAACGTCTGGGCATTTTGATAACCGGAATTTTCAAGATGAAGACCGTTTGCAGTGAGCAGGTCTTGGAATCCGCAAGTGCAGGCGAGAGGAATCAGTGACACGCTATTGAGCATGTACTTAAACCCCTCCTTGGGGTCACTGCGGAGCTGCATTTGCGATTGATAATGTGTCAATGAACGGGGTATGTCCTTGATTCCCTCGTGCGCGAGCATCAGGGTGGCAATATCAGTGCCGTCATCCGTACTAATTTCGCAGGTGCCGCGTTGTATCAACACTCCAAGATCGGCATCTGGAAATAGCCAAACCGTATCAAGGCGGGTGGGTATTTCTTCGATCGGCATTTCTGAGCTCGGCCGACTAGCTCCCCCCTCCCTGCGTAAAAATATCCGCCCCACGATTCCCGGTAGCTCGCCACGCAGATGCGGAATTTCAGGGTGCATAAAATGGAGTTCAAACGACTCTGTTCCGCCCCAGAATTGTCCATCCTCAAGCCACTGATCATTTTGTGCCGTGTTGAAATAGTGGAAATCCAAATCGTCCGGAAATCCGGGCATCCGGCTTCGCAGGTACGCGTCATCATAAGTGCCTGCCAACGGGCGGCGCGATTCAAGATCCAGTGGCACGGGTCCCATGGATGCAGGTAACGGACGGGATGCGAGGCTCGTAGTCAGCGAATTGGAATATTCCACATTGGGCAAAGGGTGTGTAGCTATGCCGTCGATTTCGATTTCGGAGAGCCCTTTTCCTACCGGATTTTCGGCATAGTCTTTGCCGCCATATGCGTTCTCCCAGATCAGCGGCATTTCCGTGAGCGCTTCTGGCCCGACAACACCCAAGTCCCTGCCACCCAATTTTCGCCAGTAGCGATTGCCATGCACGATCAAGTGCTTTTCAAGTGGGCCAACTGCGGCAGACACCTTTCCCGCCGTACAAGGCGTGTCGTGAGGTGCAAAAAAACTGCCCGCCACAAGAAACTCGCCGCAGGCTTTTGGCATTCCAGCGTCCAGCGGATGCCCCCCCGGCAATCGCTTCATGATAGCAGGCCAAGTTTCAATATCGAGAACTGGATCACCGCTCGAAAGCTTGAATCCCCATAGCGCACCAACGGATAGGATATGGCGCGCCTGATAAGTAAATGTGCGGTAAACCAAGCCCGCGTGTAGTGACTTGATAATTTGCATTATTGTTATGAAAAAATCGAAAGTACGCCGCTGGCGAGGCTGAGCCCAGCGTTCTGAATTTTAGCCGATGCCGTGTGGATTGCAGCGTTGCTTTGTTTGACAGTGGTTATCTGGCTTTGAATGTCAGCTGCCGTAGTATTTATATGTGTACCTTCCGCGTTAATCCCCGCAGATTTTACTTCCATCAAAATTCCTGCGGCTAGTGATTCAAGTTTGAATCCGGCAAAATTCAGCTCAATTTCTGATGCATAGGCGGATATTGCGGTCGCATTTAGGCCAGATGCGATTTCAATTTTTGCAAGCTCGGCGGTGATTTCAACCCTTGGTGTGGCCGTTTCAATCGTCATCGACATCGACGGCGCTGCGTTGTACTCAAAATTCAATAACCCACCTTGGTCTGACCGGCTATATGCTAAAAAGGCGCCGGTGGTAGGATGATATGTCCATTCTTCAGAAACGGAACCGTTTTCAACGGAATGGGATGCACGTGTCGTACCTACAAATACGGTCTCCTCATGCCGGCCGCCATGCACAAACTCATAGCTGTCACCATATTTGTGTTCTTCTGAATTTCCCTTGGTGATCTCAATGGAGTTGCCTATTTCGAACTCATAAGAATCACCAAACGATTTTTCGATGTCTGCGTCTTCAATCGTTAACGTAACTTTTCCATCGGCGGTGGAAATGGTCTTTGCGGCTTTGTCCGAAGGGTCATACACGTCGTGTTCATCCGACCACTTTTTGTTTAGATCCAGATACTTTTCCGTGTAGACATGGCTTTCTGCGTATCCTCCTCCAAAGGAATATTCATTCCCGTCACCCCACGAATATACATCCCCATTGGAATATTCAATCTGATTTCCCCATACTTTCGAAATATGGGTATTCTCTAGATCGTAACCCTTCGCACCCTTTGGAGCCGTCTCGTAGTCGGTAAAAATCTCCTCGCCTTTTTCGATTCCATCCTCATTAGCATGCGTTTCCTCGTAGTTCGCGCCGAAGTTAAAAACATTACCGCCGCCGTAGTAAAATTCGTTCCCCTCCGTCCACTGGTGATAATCTCCAATACGGCGTAATACGTGATAAAGCCCCTTGATCTCGTCGCTCTCGGGAATGGTTCCAGACCCACTTCCGTCCTCTCCGCGCTTTGGAAACTTGAATAGCTCCTGCTCATTAAACAGATTGTGGTCATTGCTTGTGCTAGACTGGTATTCGCGAAGCTTGGAGCTTGTGACAAAGGTGTGTTGAGATCCACCGCCAAACTCCTGTCGACTGATTCCCTCAGAAATTTTTATAATTCCATCCCCGGGCGCATTGTGAGCGCCTAGGTGCATGTATGTGTTTTTGTGTGGCGAAAACAACTTAATCCTTCGCTTCTCATCCTGATCTTCGATCTCGATAAAATTTCCAGCCCGCGTCTTGATTCGACTTTGCGTCTGATTATTTTCTGAAACCACACTCGGTGCAGAGGCATTGGGCATAGCGCCAGTAATGATCGGCCGATCTGGGTCGCCGCCGATAAAACTCAGCAGCACATGAGAGCCCTTGCGCAGCGGAAAATGCGCACCCTCATCGTCACCCGCAAGAATCTGGCTCATTCGAATCCAATGGGATGCCTTCCCTTCATCACGTAGTTGTCGATCAAAGGGCAGTATGACTTTATAACGGCCTTCGTTATCTAGCTCTGCGTAATACCCATTCCCTTCCGCATCAATCATGGCGTCCAGGTTGCCGTGGATTTGAGGGCGCGACGTCAGCATTTCTGGCCGGTATTGGGTGTCGGCAGGAATCGCAGTAAAACTGTTAGAATATACCGTCGCGCTATCGCCACTTTTGGCTAAGCCGAGCGCAAAAAGCGTTGGATCCGAGCCCGCATGAGAAATTGACGTGATTAAATATTTTTTATCACTCAACTCTTTCCTAAAGTAGCCGGATAGCATCATTGAAAAGCCCGGCAAAAGCCGCGATACTGTACTCTCTCCGTAAAATATCCGCTTTGTGCAGCGCAGTTGCTCCGCATGAATTTCCGCAAGGCGGCCGCCTTCATTGGGAGACTCGATGTTCAGCCCGAATAGATTGATTTCACCCACGCCATTGGGATCCACATTGCATTCGCCCTTAATATCGACCGAAGGCTTGTTGTCATTATAATCGCGTAATGTAAGAAGTTGAGGTAGGCGCTTCTGGCGGCAAACAAGCGATTGGACGCTGTTCTCGAAATGCTCGCCTTCCAGCCCGCTAGATGGATCATATTTCACGTTTGGCGACGGCATATCTTCATGGGTTTGCAGACTGTCCGCAATGATCAGCTTCTCGCCGTCCGCCTTTTGAGTAAACCAGAAGTAGATCCCTTCACGCTCCATCAGGCGTTTAATGAAATCCAGATGCGTCTCATCGTACTGGCAGCGATAGGGCCATTTTCGATAACTTCCCTCGTTCAAATGTAGCTCATAATCCATAGAGCTAAAATTGGCTTCACCTAGCACTGCACGCAAAATATCGGGGACTGTTTTATCCAGATATACTTCATTTGCATGGTACTGCCCCAACTGCCAAATATGTGGGACAAGGCAAGCGCGGTAGAGGTCAAACCCTTCGACGTGGCGCAACATCTCGCATTCGGAAACAATGCCATTGATCAAGCGCTTCTGACCATGGGTAGTGATTGCGAGCTGCCAGCTAGCTTGCAATACTTGGTCTAGATCAATGTCCGTGTTGCGGGTCCTCAGCTCAATTTCGAAATGGTATAGCTGCGATAATCCCTCATCACCCTGAAACCGATTTACAATGAACTTATATTGAGGAAGCGACTGGCTCGTAAACGAAAACTGAACGGCATCCACCATGGAAAAGCGCCCCATAGGTCAAGGATTGCATCGTATTGCAAAGGAATATTCAGTGTAGCTCGTATGCGCATGTGTGCCAGACGGAAATGCATGATCAGTTCAGCAATGCGATTTTGCTTACCTACTGCCGAAGTGAGTGCACGTTAAGCACCTGAAATAGAACGCTTTCCAAATACAAGCAAGGTCGCCCCCAACCACCCAGCCACCCTATAAATCTTGCAACGATATCCCCCGCGCCGTCTCCACAGCATTCTCCAGGTGTGCGAAAAATTGCGATACCCCCGCAATCGGCGTTACGCCAGCGCGAGCCAAGGTTTTCAAAGGTTGAAACTGCAACTCGGCAATAAAAATCCGCGTGCCGGATTTCTCGCATTTTGCGATCAACTTATTCAGCGCCGCCAAGCCACCGGCGTCCAGAATAGTCACGCCTTCCAGTTGCAAAATGATGCCGCCGCCCGACTTGCATAAAGTGGACAACTCACCGAACACCCGATCCGCCGCCGCAAAAAACAATGGCCCATTGATCTTGAACAAACGCCAGCCGGTAGGCACAGCCAGCTCATGCGTATCAGGGTTGCGCGCATCGTGCGGGTGCGCCGGATCGCCACTCGTAATCTCCACCACCCGCGTCATCGCCGCAATCTCCCTCATGAACAGCAAGGCCGCAAGAATGATCCCTGCGGTAATGGCAATCACCATATCGAACAGCACCGTAAGCGCAAAGCAAGTGAGCAGCACCAGCACATCGCCACGCGGCGCAGTACGCGCCAGCCGTACCGCCTTCGGCGCCTCACTCATATTCCACGCAACCATCACTAAGAGAGCCGCCATGGCCGGCATTGGCAGATAAGAGAGCAGCGGAGCGAGGAGTGCAAGCCCTAGCAGCACCACCAGCGCATGTATCATGCCTGCGATCGGAGATTCTGCCCCAGCCCGAAAATTTGCCGCCGAACGCGCCAGCGCCGCCGTCGCGGTAATGCCGCCGAAGAACGGCGTTACGATATTGCCGATCCCTTGGCCGAGCAGCTCACTGTTGGCGCTATGACGTTTGCCGGTCATATTGTCCAGAACTACCGCACAAAGGAGAGATTCGATCGCCCCCAGCATCGCGATCGCAAAGGCAGCGGGAAGCAGGCTTTGCAGCACCGGCCAGCTCCATACCATCGCGGTGCCATCTGGCCCTGTCTGCCGCCAAGGCCATTCAAAAAAGGGCAGCACAGGTGGAATGCCGCTCCCCGTCTCGCCGTTGGCTAGCGTGTAATGAAAGCGACTTCCGATGGTGTCCACCGAAAAACCCGCATGATGAAGAAGCCACGCCACCAGCGTACCCACCACAACCGCAGTAAGGTGCGGCGGCACCGGCGTTTTCAGGCGCGGCCAAAGCACCATCACCAGTAGAGTAACCGCAGCCACGATCACACTCGGCCAATGTACACTCGGCAGCGCCATCAATAGTGCAGCCACCTTGGATAGATAATGCTCAGGTAGCGTGGCGATTTCCAAGCCAAAAAAATCCTTCAATTGCAGGGTGGCGATCACCACTGCAATCCCCGCAGTGAACCCGAGCGTTACAGCTTCTGGGATGTATTCAATGAGCCGCCCCAAGCGCAGCAACGCCATGGCCACCAGAATAATCCCGGAGAGCACAGAAGCCACCAGCAGCCCTGCCAAGCCATACTGCTGAGCCACCGGAAACAAGATCACCACAAACGCTGCCGTCGGCCCAGAAATGCTCAACCGCGAGCCACCGGTAAGTGCAATCAGAAACCCTGCAATAATCGACGTATACAACCCGTGCCACGGCGCAACCCCGCTGGCAATTGCCAGCGCCATCGCCAAGGGAATCGCAATGATGCCCACCGTCACACCGGCCAGCAAATCCCTCTGGAAACGTTGCAGCGTGTAGCGCTCGCTGATGCAGCTCTCTCGGAGCGCGTGTCCGGTACGCAGGGAAAAAAGATGGGCGCGGTGTGGCATGGAAAGCTCCGCAGTAAGGCTGGTCGATACGATAGTATGCGCCAAGATGAGCGCTGGCTGCGTCTGTTACCTCTAAAATTGTGTAGCCGCTTTATTGTGCAGCCGCTTCGGCCCGCAACCTTGGCTGTGCCGTAGCGATCTATGTAAAGAGAACGCCTGTGTTAGTATCCGTCGCACACGGTAAGCTTTCGGGCCGCCAGACATTACTAACCATCATGGGCACCCAACAGTTACGCATTGCCAGTGAATACGAATTCTGCGATCGGTTTCTGCACTGCGAACTAGGCGGCATGCCGCCACTGGGTGAGCCGTACAGCATGCGCGTGTTTATAGAGCGGGGCTTGATGAACGACAACTGGATCGCCTTCAACGCAGGCACTTATACTAAAGTGATCAAGATGGATACCGGCGTATTCCGGCGTCTGGTGCAGCCGATGGTGTGCAGTTTTGGTGAAACGCACTGAACCTGAAAACGTAGTTACCAGGGAGCAACTCTCTGCCTCAGCAAGACGCCCTGATCCGGCTCGCCAGCTCTGCTAGTACAGCATCGTCTGCGCGCTTGTAGTCATGCGACGAGATATAGCCTTCATATCGGGTGAAATATTTATCGACGCTGGAGGATATCGGTCTGAATTCAGAACCGCCTCCCGTTCCGTGCATGGGAAAGAGCTTGCTGTGGAGATGATCGACGCCATAACCCTCGAAAATCAGGCCGGTTCTGCCAACATCGGAGAAGTAGCGATCCAGAACCGTAGCCACCTTCTTGCTGGCCAGCAGCAAGGCAGCAATGCTCTGATCATCGTGATCGAAAACATAGCTTGAGAGGTGGCGCTTGGGAATGACAACACTGAAACCTTCTATATTCGGATAGATAGACAGAAAGGCAAGGTGTGCTTCGTCTTCCCAGATTTTGTGGCAAGGCTGATGACCGGCCACGATGGCGCAGAAAATACAACTCATTGCGAAACGCCTCTTGGATACGTCGTGGCTGATCTCGGGAAATTGTCCGTACTCCAGTGTGAAACAAAGGGGCTGTTGAAATTTTTCGATTCCGGAAAACAGAGTGCATGCAAACACAATGAAGCAGCAAAACCAGCGATTTCAGTATTGCTGGGACCAAAGCTGGGACCGATAAACCAGGGATTACGATTCCAGGTATAGTCACCTTCCCACGTCTCGCTGGACTGTCCGCATACATAAGTTACGCTCAAGTTGGCGTGGAAGTAGCCACATGTGATCATGCGAATAGCGCCGGTGGAGGCGAGCTGCTTCAGCCTGGCATCTCCAATGCCCAAGGGCTCATCCGCAGTCAGGAGCACGAGATCGTATCCTTGCGCAGCGGCGCATATACTGTCGTCAGTTATTTTGTGATCGAGCACATCGATACTGAGATCATGGTATCGACGCTGCAATTCCCTGCGCAGAACCGCCACCTTTTTTTGACCGATATCTTCGCTTCTCCAGAAGAACTGTCTATTCATGTTGCTTTGCTCAATGGTATCGTCGTCGATCAGCTTGATGTGCTTCACACCTGCGCCCGCAAAGTTGAAAGCCGACAGCGCGCCTATGCCGCCGCAACCGACAATCAGTACCCTGGCATTGTGCATGTTCTCCATGGCCTGACAAACCGCGCCACAATTCTCGGCGATTGCGCAGAGATACGATGCTGTGCGACTGGTCTCCGGCGCCAGCAACAGCTTTTTGCACGCATCAATATCCTCGGCGCTGCCAAAAAGTATCGAGCCGGTGGCAACCAATGCCTGAACAATATCGACAGCATTGTCCAGGTCGACTTTCTTGAGACCTTTCGGCCCGGAAATCATGCGCTCGTTTCGGGCGTTGCCGAAACCTTCAAGAGATGAAGGACAGAGGACACCCAAGGGCTTGCCCTCGACTAGCACGATTCCGTCATGAATATGTACATCGGTGGTTTGAAGATGGGTGAATATAGATTCCATATTTTCCTCGACACCGCCACCCCTTGTTAGGAGCAGCGGGCATTTTCTGCAATCAAGAGGTTATGCGCGGTTTAGTTGCATATGGAGGGCAGTCTAGGGAGATAACAACCGCGGTAGGACACCACTTTACTCGTTTCCGCCTTAACTACCTGGGGAGCAGCCTGGTCAGGCGTGGCACCCACAGCGAAGGCATGTGCCGACAACAGGACGGATACTGCGGTGATAACGACTTGCTTACATTCCATTTTTGTTTCTCCATTAAAGTGAAATTATGACCATTCGCGCGAGGTCCGCTCCATCTTATTGGCTTACATCAATCACTTCAATAATAATGATAATCATTGTTATTTGGTTGCGGTGCCAAAGGGAATCGCAATGATGCCCACCGTCACACCGGCCAGCAAATCCCTCTGGAAAAAATTGTGCAGCCGCTTCATTGTACAGCCGCTTCGGCCCGCAACGTTGGCTGTGGCGTAGCGATCTATGCAAAGAGAACGCCTGTGTTAGTATCCGTAGCACACGGTAAGCTTTCGGGCCGCCAGACATTACTAACGCTAGGGATGCAGTTATGGATAAGACCTCACCCATTCTCGAACGGCTCGAAGCCTTCTTGCCCACGCTCATAAACCGTGCTCACCAGCTCAACGGCTCACCCTTTCCCGCTAAGACCAAAACCCCACCCCCCGCCGGCCGTCAGCGAAGCTGGGTTCACTACGGTGTCATGGTGCCGGATCTTGGTGACGAGCAGCGTTTTTTTAACGTGCTTTCCATCGTAGGAACTCCAGGCGCAACGGTTTTTGATAATGACTATCTGATCAAGACCCAGCCACGCGACACCGCCTACCTGTTATCGACCACTGCAAAACAGGGTGCCGACGAATTTCGTTCCTACAGCATCCAAAATGAATGCCTATTCAACGAAGCAGGCAGCCACGTCGAGTTTGGCAATGCATTGCAGATTTCCGGCCAGTACCCGCGCTTTCGCGTGCTGAGGAAATTTTCGGATGGCACTGAAATTGAGCTGCACTTAGAAGCCACGTCGGCGGTTTCCTACTTCGCCCACATCCCTGGGCTTTATCTGCACTGGAGCCTGTTGTGTCGCTATCACGGAGAAATTCGCCCGGCAAAAACAGGCATTGGTCTGGCCGCAGAGAACTCGGAAGTGCGTGCGATACGTGGATTATGCACCTTTGAATATGCAAAAGGCGTTGGCGTATACAGCCTTGCCTCGCAACCGGTGCCTCCTTCCAAAAAAATCCCGATCCAGTTTTTCACCTACCAAATCATCAACCTTGATGAAGAGACGCAGCTTCTGTTTACGCGGCTATTAGGCCCCCGTGATTTTGTGATACAGCAAGCCCTTTATGTGCGAAAAGTGGATGGCACCAGCGTAGTACATACAAAAGCGGTTCGGATGGACGTTGTCGAGTATCTTGAGCACAGCCACACAACGCCGGATGGCCATGTCATGGCGCTGCCCCAGCGCCTCACCTGGCAGGTGAAAGACGCCAGCGGAAACCGCCTGCTTGAACTGGACTGCACGGTAGACACGCCTTACACCTATGGCTTAGGCGCCGGCTTTGTGACCTCTTATCAATTCTCGGGAAGCTTCAAGGAGCGCAGCGTTCGTGGGCGCGGGTATATGGAATATATTGACCGCCGAGCTCATTCAGAGAATGGGTGACGGCCTGTTTCGGGATGCGTAAAATAGCCGCCGCTGTTTTAGCGCGTAGGTCTTTGTGTGTGCTTTTTCCGTGCACGATCGTTGGTTATACGTGTTCTTCCTAACTTTTTTCGGGCGATTTTTAGCTAATCGCTTATTTCTAACTCGATTATCCTAACTGAAGTAGCCTTTCTATGCTGGAAAAAACCTTTGAAAAGCTGATGTATTCAGCGCGCTGGATCATGGCGCCGATTTATCTTGGATTGAGCATCTTATTGCTAGCCCTCTGCGTAAAATTTTTTCAGGAAGCAGTGCACCTGATTCCCGCCATTCTTTCGATGACGGAAACCGATCTAATATTAGTAACGCTTTCCCTGATTGACATGGCGCTGGTAGGCGGCTTGATCGTGATGGTGATGTTTTCGGGTTATGAAAACTTCGTCTCCAAACTGGATGTCAGCGAGACGCAAGAAAAATTAAACTGGCTGGGCAAGCTCGATGCAAATTCCCTGAAAAACAAAGTTGCGGCGTCCATCGTTGCGATTTCGTCGATCCACTTGCTAAAAATATTTATGAACGCGCCTCAAATTTCGAACGATAAAATCATGTGGTACTTGCTAATCCACATCACGTTCGTGGTATCAGCGTTTGCAATGGGGTATTTAGACATCCTCGTGCATAAAGACAAAGAGCGGCACTGATGAAAAAACAGTGGTACTGATACAAAAAACAAAAGGGCAGCCACTGGCCGCCCTTTTGTTTGCTTAAATAAAGCGAAGCTATCATCTTTCAATCAACATTGAAATTGCCGCCATCGCCTCAGGGTCTTGCTCTTTAATTTTGTTTGCGATCCGGTGCTGGAAAAAATACCGAAATTCGGGATGCTCTTGCGCCGGATATAAGCACTTGTCTCCAGGTAACACCGGCGTAGAACTAACCTTTTGCTCGTCTACTAGCATGGCCTGAACAGTTCCATCGCCAAGCAAACGCCAGCTCATCACTTCAATTAAAATAAAAGAGGCAAAGCCGTTTTCGGTAAGAACTGCATGCGTGCCGATCGTATCAGGAATCTCCTGAATGGATTCCTCGCCACGAAAATTGCGATAACGGTAGAATTCACGCGCGGCTTTTAACTCTGCAACCTTGTGTTCTGGCGCAGTGTAAAAAATTTCCTCACAACGCGGGTCACGATACCCTTCCCAACGGCCGTTGAGTGGATCATCAATTTCGGTGCATGGCGTAATATCGCTTAGCCAAGGCACCATCCCTACCACTTCACCATCTTCCAGCAGCGCCCAATGCGCGATCTTCAGACTAAATAATTTATCCGGCGAAGAATCGTTGGAATATAACATTTCCAAGCCATCCAGCTCCGGTGCAATACGCAAAATACGCTTGCGTTCCGTGACAGGGCGGCCAGTAAAAATGTTGTAGACATTTTGTTGATGCTGGGTTGGGCTCGACATATAGGATCTCATGGAACTACCCTCACAACAGTGAGCTTTACCATCTTTCTAGTAGAAACAATCGCTTGCTTAAAAAACGAAAATTTGTGCTACTTGAGCGATGCGTGTTCGTCACAGGTTCATGCTATCAGTATAGTGGCTCATTGAGAAGTGGGTGATTATTTGCCTGTTTTAAACGCCCGGAAATGCAGTTTTGTGACCTAAAACTCAGCTTGACATGGTTGAATCCCGCGCCGTTACTAAGTGGCTGCGAACTTCACGTAATTTAATAAATAATCGTAAGTTGAGTAAAATCGCTGCGCAGCTTAGGCCCGCAAAAAGCCCCCACCAAAATCCTTTCGCGCCGAGTGCCGGTAAACCAAATTTACCAAACGCCAAACTGTAACCAATTGCAAGTGCAATCACCCAATAAGAAATTAGCGTAATCACCATCGGATAACGAGTATCCTTCAGCCCCCGCAAAGCGCCGCTTGCGCCCACCTGCACCCCATCAGAAAATTGGAAAATTGCTGCCAACACAAGCAATTGGCTGGCAAGCGCTAAGATGGCGGTATCTTTGGTATACAGCGCGGCAATGGAATCACGCGCAAGCCACATGATCGCCGCATTGCTAAGCGCCACGATCACCACCAAACCAACGCCAGCCACTGCCGCGTGATCAAGACCAACCGGATCTTTCGCGCCGATGCAGTGCCCCAAGCGAATCCCGATCGCAAGCGCAACACTCAACGGCACCATGAAAATCAGCGAAGATACATTCAAAGCCACTTGATGGCCCGCAATGACCGTTGTACCCAAAGTTGCAAGTAACAGAGAAATTACTGCGAACACACTGACTTCAAAGAAAATACTCAACCCAATGGGAACGCCCAATTTAAGAATTTCCGCAATCATGGCGCCATTGGGTGCAGAAAATCGCTCACGCACCCCGTAGCGCAAATCTCGATCCATGTACAGGCAATACAGCAGCATCAAACATGCCATCAACATCAGCGCAGCAGAAGTCGCCACGCCACAACCGGGGCCGCCCATTCTAGGAAAGCCAAACTTCCCAAAAATTAGGATGTAATTCAGTGCTATGTTGAATGCTAACCCAATTAGGCTCACAAACATCACGACACGCGGCTGGCCGATTCCCTCCGCAAAAAAGCGCAGCGCTAAAAATGCGCTAAACCAAGGAAACCCCCACGAAATTCCATTCAGATAAGATTGCGTCATTGCCGCCAGAGGCGCCTCAACCTCAAGCAACTCCAGAAGCGGCATGGCGTTTCGGAGAGCAAAAAAAGCGAGCAATCCAAGCGGAATGCTCACCCACACCGCTTGGTGAACATGCCGCCCGATTTCGTTCGTCCGCCCAGCGCCGAACAGATGCGACACAATCGGCGAGGTTGCATTGAGCGTGCCGACAATAAACAAAAAAATCGGCATCCAGATCGAGCTACCCAAGGCAATCGCCGCGAGATCGGTTGCACCCGCCCAGCCAGACATCACCGTATCGGCAAAGCCATTCGCGGCTTGGGCAAGCTGCGAGATCACGATGGGGCCGGTCAGCGAGAGCACGGCAGCCGCCTCCTTCCGCAAACGCTGAAAGTGCAAATGGAAGGGCGGTGAGCAAGGCATCGGTGGCTGTGGCATCGGTGCCTGAGGCATAGCTGGCTGAGACATGGGAGATCCAAGCGGTTGGCGACACCAACTTCGTGCCTAGGGGCACAGGCGTTGGGTAGCGGTAGTCGGGGAAATGGTAGTCGGGGAAATGGTAGTCGGGGAAATGGTAGATGAGTGAATGGGTGAGTGTTTAGGGCTTTCGGTATTCGATGCTCTCAATTTCCCACTCTTTGGTCGCCTCCGGAGTGCGAACGGTAATCTCATCCCCCTCGCTCTTGCCTAGGCAGGCCCGAACAATGGGCGCGTTTACAGACACGTAGTTCTTTTTGCCATAAATCTCGTCAGGCCCAACGATTCGGAAAGACAGGCGCTGATCATCTACATCCACCAATCCCACCCAAGCGCCAAAATAAACCTTGCCTTCTTGAACAGAGTTGTACTCGACGACGCGCAGCTTGCCCAAACGACCGCGTAGAAACCGCACCCGCCGGTCGATTTCCCGCAGGCGTTTTTTGTTGTACTGATAGTCCGCATTCTCAGAACGATCACCCAAACTTGCCGCCCATTGCACCAGTTTCGTGACTTTTGGACGCTCCTTGTACCAAAGTTCATCCAATTCCTGCTGCAGCTCCGTATAGCCTTCTGGGGTAATTACGTTGGTATCCATCATTTGATAGGGTAGCCTCAGAACTTTTGAGTCAGGAAAGATAGGTTGTGCTGCAAGCGATCAACAGAACGCCGAAAGCTTTTTTCTGCAAGCCGAAAGCTTTTCTTTGCAAGCAGAAAGTTTTTTCTTCGCAAGCCGAAAGTTTTTTCTTCGCAAGAATGTTATCAGGATGTAAATTGTAGAAAAAACAGTCGCCAGATGGGTTTATAATAGCCGATTTGGTGGCCGCTTTGCGTAGTGTATGCGTGCGCAGTGTATACAAAGGATGTAGTAATCATGAAGGACGTAGACAGCAAACCCTCGACCGCTCGTCTTTTGGTTCAGGCGGGCCAAGCTGTGCCTGAAAAAGCGGCCCGTCCAAGCCAAGATCAGTTGCTCGCAGACGCCGTATTCGATGCCATTAGCGAAGGCGTGTTCATCGCCGATCGTGAAGGCTTCATCGAAAAGGCCAACCCTGCCTTCCTCACGCTTACCCAATACAAATCCGAGCAAATCATCGGCCAGCACTGCAGCCGCCTCTGGGAAGAGCACCTCAGTAGCGGAATCTTCAAAAACATGCGTAAAGGCGTCGATGCTGAATCAAGCTGGCGCATGGACACCACCGTTGTCTGCAATCATGGCAGAGTTCGCCCCGCAACGCTGAGCGTTACGGCGATTCGGGATCTGGCCGGCCAAGTCACACACTATATTGGCATCCTGCTCGACACCGCCGAACGCCGCCAAAGTGAACAGCGGATCTACCGCTTGGCCTACTACGACTCGCTGACCGAAATTCCCAACCGAGTTTCTTTTTTTGAACGCTTGGATCAGGCGCTTGCGAGCGCGGGAAGCACCGGAACGTCTCTCGCGGTGCTGTTTTTAGACCTCGACCGCTTCAAACCCATCAACGATTCTTTGGGGCACGGTGCGGGAGATCAGCTGCTAAAAGCGGTCGCCCGTCGCTTGCTCTACTGCATCCGCGAAAACGATCTGGTTGCGCGGGTCGGTGGTGATGAGTTTGCAATTCTCTTGACGAGGCTCAACACCCCAGAGGAAGCCGAAAGTACCGCCATTATCACCGCATCCCGCATCCTTGCGCAGTTTGCAACCGCCTTTATGATCGAAGGGCGCGATGTGTTCTCGTCCACCAGCATTGGAATTGCGCTGTTTCCCAGAGACGGCCAACTGCCGGACGAGCTGGTGCGTAACGCCGACATGGCCATGTACGCAGCAAAAAAAGCCGGCAAGAACGCATGGCACTTCTACGATCACAGCATGAACGAGAAGGCCATGGAGCGCTTGGTGATGGAAAACGCCATGCGCAAGGCGCTGAATAACAGCGAGTTTGAGTTGTATTTCCAACCCCAATGCGAAGCGGATAGCGGTGCGCTGGCGGGTTTGGAAGTATTGCTGCGCTGGCAGCACCCCCAATTTGGTATACAGACGCCGGCAGAATTTCTCGCGCTTGCAGAAGAAACCGACCTGATCAACCCGATCGGTGAATGGGTGTTTGAAAAAGCGCTTGGCACGCTAGAAGACTGGCTATCACAAGGTTTTGATCCGGGATATCTTGCGATTAACATTTCCAGCACGCAGTTCAAGCGCACGAATTTTGCTGACTATCTCCAGATTTTGTTGCGTCGTCACGAGATGGATCCCAGCTACATTCAACTGGAAATTACCGAGCACGCCATCATGGAAGACGTTGCGCGCTCACAAAAGATTCTGGATACCCTCAGCGACGCGGGGATTCGCATTGCGATTGATGATTTTGGCGTTGGCTACTCCTCTCTAAATCACCTGCGCCGCTTTCCGGTGCATACCCTGAAAATTGATCGAGATTTTGTTCGCGACCTCGAACTGGAAGGCGGCACACAAGCCCTCACCAATGCAGTCATCGCCATTGGCAAGAGCTTGAATCTTAGCGTTATCGCAGAAGGTGTCGAGACAGCAGGGCAGTTAGAGTACTTGCGAACCCACGGCTGTCGACGGGTGCAGGGGCATTATTTGAGCGCGCCCATGAACGCAGCCGCCGTTATGGAAAAATATTTCTGCAACGTGTTAGACGCTAGGGAAGTTCAAGAAAAAAGCGCCGAGCCGCAAGCTACGGCGAATGCAACACAAGCGCCAGTGGTATCGGAGTTCCAGCCCGAGCCTGAGCAAGCGTAGCGCAAGACTTTTTATTTCTGCGTTGCATCTGCGAGTTTACGCGCCATTGCGGCCCCTCGTGACGTAGTGGCCGTAATGACTTGGCTCCCCGTCAGGATGATCCGCAGTTCGAGCTTCAGTTTTTCGGCAAGCGGCGCACGTTCCTCTTTGGGAAGGCTTAGCGCTTCAATGCCGCCATCGAACACCAGATTGACCATCATTTCAGCAACTACCGTTATATGATCTAACGGCTGATGGCGCGTGGGCGGGTCTTTGCTTAAATCGTCGGCCAGTTCATCCACAAAACGTTGTTTCTCTTTCTTGATCGCCGCGCGAAAAGAACGCGGGCCACCAGCACGATCGCCCATTAAAAGTTGGAAAAGCAGCGGGTTCTTGTCGATAAAATCCATGAAGGTTTCAATTGACGTATTCACAATGCTGCCTTCCACGCGCACCCGATGACGCGCCTTTCGCATGAGCTGCCGCAGGCTCAATCCGACTTCATCCACAATCGCAAGGCCCAGCGCTTCCATGTCGATAAAGTAGCGATAAAAGGTTGCGGGGGCCACGCCCGCTTCACGAGTCACTTCACGCAGGCTCAGCGCCGGAAAGCCTTTTTCGGAACTTAAGTGCAAGGCTGCTTGTACGATCGCTGTGCGGGTTTTCTCTCGCTGCTCGATTCTGCTGGCCATGCAATAAGAGGCTCGTGATTCAATCGGTGGGTGAGTCGCTGGAAAAAGCCGCCGTCGCTTGGTGCGTAGAAATGAGTCGCGGTAAATCATCTTGCCAATAGAACAGCACATAATCTGTGAGCGCTTCGGCGGGCGCTTCTACATCTTCATAGTGGCCGGCAATGAACTGGCTCGCATAACATTCAAACAGGGCAAAAACCCCATCCATAAACAAACGCAGCCGCACCTGTTCGGTGGGTGTTTTACCAGCAATCCCGATGTTCATAAACACCTGTGCCCAGCCTACCTTGTTATCGTTGTAGAAGCGCGATAGGTGGGCGCCCAGCGGCGAGTTGGGTTGATCTCTCTCAGCCCAGACCATGCGACACAGCGCTTGTTGCCCTCGGATGATATCAAAACCGGCGATAAAAAGGCGGTGAATAACGTCGCGAATCTCCTCTGGGTGCAGGGTCAGCAGCACCGTTTCTAACGAGCGTTGTAAGGGATGGATAAAGCGCTCTGCGAGATCGTTCGCCATCGCTTCAAATAGCTGCTCCATCGTCTCAAAGTGTACATAAAAGCTAGGCTGGGCAATGCCCGCTCGCTTGGTGACTTTGTTCATGCTTATGCCCGCATAGCCTTCTTCGATCAAAGTTTCAATCGCGGCATTTACGATCCGTGCACGGGTACGAGCTTTTGTTGCGTTGCGCGTATGCGACGTGCTGGTTGCAGCATGGGACATGCAGACCCCTAGGTTATGGTTAAAAATTTAACAAAGCGCATCGAAAAACGATTGACTCACCAGTCGACCTATAACATTATAGCCCAAGATACCTATTATGTTATAGGTTAAATAACACTAATAAGACACACGGGTTGGGCGCAACATGGTATTGCAAGGCGAATTTCATCCGGATTTTGGTCAGGTGGCAGAAGCTCTTATCAAGATCATCCCAAGGCGCACGCCTGGTGGTGCTTCAGTATGTATCTATCACGAGGGTGAAAAAGTGGTAGACGTGTGGGGTGGCACCAAAGATCAGCAAGGGCATCCTTGGAAGCAGGATACCATCGTGTTTTCAGCATCTACCACCAAAGGGGTGACGTCAACTCTGCTGCACATCCTTGTAGATCGCGGTCTTGCCAACTACGACGACACCATCGCCAAACACTGGCCCGCCTTCGGCCAGAACGGCAAGAAAAATATCACCATTCGGCAAGCACTCTCCCACCAAGCAGGCTTGTACAACATCGCCGATTACGGGTTCAGCAAAGAACATTTCTGGAACTGGGATTCCGCCCTGCGCCTACTCGAAGAAGCCAAACCCAGCCATGCTCCAGGCGAGAAAAGCGCTTACCACGCACTCACCTATGGCCACATCATTGGCGGGTTGATTGAAAAGATCACCGGAAAACCCTTCCAGCAAGTCATGAAAGAAGAGTTGAGCGACCCACTCCAGCTAGAAGGCATGTTTATTGGTGTTCCTAACGAAGAACTCCACCGATTGGCCAACTTGATTACTCGCGACGGCTATCTAGGCTCTGCGATTCGCGCCTACAAAGACATGAATCCGTACATCCGCCAAGTGCTACACTTTTTGACGCGCTTGATTGGAATGGATTTTTCTTATTTCCGCAAAGCGCTCGCGCCTGATTTTGTGGAAGAAATCAACTTCAACTCGCAAGAATCCATGCAGGCCATCATCCCCGCAGCGAACGGCGCCTTTACCGCCCGCTCGCTCGCTAAAATGTACGCAGCGCTTGCCAATGGCGGTGAATTTGGCGGCGTGCGCCTGATGTCGGAAGATCGGGTTCGCATTATGAGCCAGCAGCAAACGAACGGCCGTGACCGCGTCGTGAACTTCCCGATGAAATGGCGGCTAGGCTATCACGAAGTCTTTACGCTTGGCCAGAAAGCGCCGCACGCGTTCGGGCATTTTGGTTTTGGTGGTTCGGGTGCGTGGTGTGACCCCTCACGCAAACTGTCGATGGCCATGACCCTGAACACCGGCGTTGGAACCCCCTTTGGTGATCTTCGGATCGTGAAGCTTTCTACGGCCGTGATGCGTTGCGCAGATCGCCGCCAGACCTGGCGTGAGCAAAAGCCAATCGCGCTGGCCGATTTGCAAACGGCGAACTAAGTGCGATCTCGCCACCACCGCGAGTCGTTGCAATAGCAATAGCGCACCCCCGAATCGCGGGTGCGCTATATTTTTTAGTGGTACATTGTGCCGTCGAGAAAAATCCGATCCGGGCGATCTGCAGATCCGCCTGACCAGCGGTACTTGTAACTAGCACTTTTGTTGTTGTGGTAATTCAGGGTGATTTGGCCATCGGTGATCTGGTAGCAACCCTCATTCGCGGCGTTTTTCATACTGGTGACGTCTACACCCCCGCCGTTTGCGTAGGAATAAGAACTGCTAGAAGTGCTGTAGCTGGTGCCAGAGCTAGACTTGCGAATGAAGCGTCCATTGGGCAAAAATTCGTAATGAGTGAATGCATAAGAGATTTCGTTTGCGTATGACCAGTTATACTTTCCCCAAATTCGTTGGCCGCCATCAGGACAGGTGAGCGGCGGTTGGTCGAATTGAAGCGCATCCAGAAAGGAATTAATCTCAGTGTGGGCTGCCTTGTTAATCACGTTCTTGGTGGTATGGATCGCAAGGAGGGCAACGCGCCTGCCGTCGGTAAAAGAGATATACCGTTTCGGAAATTTGCTTGTAGTGGATGTGGTGTCAATGTAGGTGGCCGTGTAGCCTTTTGGAGTGGTGTGGAGGTACACACCGTCGTTTGCTTCAAGCGACGAGTCTATGTCGCCTTTCGCATATTCCCTGATCCAGGAGGTGCTGTTGATGGACTCCTCGATTTTGGCGGGATTGGGAAAGGAGATTTTTAGTGCAAAGGCGGATAGGGGGTCTTCGGCAGGAATGGCGATGAAGCCGATCAGGTCGGAGTCTTGTTGCTGAACGCTCCAGTTTTTGGGCAGGGAATAGTCTAGCGGTCCAAAAGTGGCAGCGTGGGCGTTCAGCGCAAGAGTGCTGAAAATCCCTGCGCATAGCAGGCTGATGCTGCGGAAAAATGAGGTACGAATGCTCATCGGGAAAATTCATCCTTGATAAAATGCGAGCGAAATTGATCTGGCATTTTATGTATTGCCGCGATGGTTGCAAGCTAGGGCGGTTACTGTAGTCGGGTAGGGCAGTCAAGGTGCGCGCTGCGCGCACGCGATTGCGTGCGCTACAGCGCGATCGTTGTTCGTGGTTGTCTTGTTAAATCTCCACCTTCACATCGTTACCCTCAACCACAACCTTATAGGTTTTTAGCGGCTTTTCCCCGCGCACGACGTTTAGCAGCTGAATGCCCGGTGGAAAGTTGGCCCAGTCAATCACCTCTCCTGTACGGATGTTAAAACGCGCCCGATGCAGGGGGCATTGAACTTTGCAATCCTCAAGCAGCTTGCCTTTGGCAAGATTGGCGAACATGTGGGTGCAGCTACTTTGCGTCGCAAAAAAGCCGTCGCTTAAGTGGTACAGCAGAATTTTCTCTTCTTCGACGGTAAACGCTTTCATCTGGCCAACGCCAATCTGATCGGTGGTGGTGACGGTGTGTAAACCCATGTTTTCTCTCCCATTGATGTGTGCCGCTTGCCCATTAAAGGCGAAATTGTCGGGAACGGCAATGGCTTGTCTATACTGAGGTAGAAGTGCTCGCAACGGAGGGGGATATGGATGGCTGTGAGCGCGGCTTTACTGACAGCGTTATCGGTGCGGCTGCACGCCAAAACGCGCGATCTGGAATGCGCTACAAGCGCGGCAACTGCCTTACCTAAGGCGTTTCTTTTCGCTGCGCTGTTTTTTATCATGCTCGTAGCGACTGCGGCGGCCGGCGCAGCGCCTGAACCGATTCGATCCAATATCAGCCCTTTAGAAGGCGGTATTCAATATGTCGTAGAAGATGTGGGGCGTTATAATCTTGCGCTGAGCATTTTCTATTTGGAAGATCGTAATCAAGCACTGGATTTTCATTCAGTGCGCTCCAAAGTGCTGCATTTTCAGCAAAATCAGCAAAAGGTGATGTCGCTTGGCTACGTGGATTCGACGTACTGGCTCAAAATAACGGTTGAGAGTCGCGATTTGACGGATACCCACTGGCTTTTGGAGTTTGATGGGCTGGCGCGCTCACTGGATGAGGTAGATGCGTGGCTTCCGGATGGGCAGGGGAGGCACGCTAGCCCAAAGTGGCATTACCACCATTACCGATCGGGCGATCGGGTAGCGTTTGATGAGCGCAGCCTTCGACACCACGCGATGATGTTCCCTGTCGTGCTGCCACCGAAGCAGCCCGTAACCCTGTATTTTCGTGTGCGCACCAACGGTACCTTGCAGGTGCCAACAATATTGTGGTCTACAGGGTACTATGCAGAGGTAAGCCACACTGCCGATCTTCAGGAAGGCGTATTTTATGGCATTCTGATCGTAATGGTATTTTATAACGCCTTTATTTTTCTGATTGTGCGCGACGTAAGCTACCTCTATTACGTTGCCTATCTAATTTGCGTGGTTGGCTTTTCGGTTTCTTTGAAGGGCCTAGGGCTTGAATACCTCTGGCCAGAGTCGCCGAACTGGAATAATAAGAGCAATTTGATCTTTGCTAGCCTGGCGAATTTGTTTCTTATTTCCTTTGCGATTTGTTTTCTGCAAACCAAGATCAATGCACCGCGTTTGCATAGGGTGCTCGTTGTGCTAGTTGGAACCAGCACTGCACTGGTCCCCGTGGTGATCTTTGCCAGCCATTCTGTGATTGCGATGTGCCTTTCAATTCAGTACGTATTCTCCGTGGGGGTCGTATTATGCGCTGCGTCTATCGCCTTGGGGCATGGGTATATGGCAGCGCGCTATTATTTATTGGCGTGGCTTGGCGTGTTGGTTGCGGTGCTCGCGTGGGTGTTGAACAGTTTCAGTGTGATCGACAATTCTTGGGTGGGTGCCTATAGCTTCCAATTAGGCACCGTTATACAGGTGGTGATGTTCTCATTCGCCTTGGCAGACCGAATCAACTTAATGCGCCATGATCGTGAAGCCGCGATTCATCTTCAGCTAGAACATGCAGACAAGCTGGTGATGCTATCGAATATGTTCGAGAAGTTCGTTCCAAAACAGTTTTTAAGTAGAATTGCGCGTCGCGGAATTGAAAATATAGAGCTTGGAAAAGCAGAGGATGAAGTGATCTCGGTGATGTTTGCCGATATTCGAGGCTTCACGTCTCTTTCCGAAGCGATGAGCCCGCAGGAGTTGCTGAATTTCCTGAACTCGTATTTTTCGCGAATTGACGGCGTAATCCACAGAAACCGAGGATTTATTGACAAATTTCTTGGCGATGGCGCAATGGCGATTTTTGAAGGAGATGAAGCTTTCAAGAGCGCTCGACATGCCGTAAAAGCCGCGATCGAAATGCAATGTGATCTTGTTGAATACAATCAATACCGTGAAAATTCAGGGTATCAGGCAGTCGCTGTAGGGATTGGTATCAATACTGGAAACGTGGTGATCAGTACCGTAGGCTCGCATGAACGTATGGATTCTACGGTGCTTGGTGATAACGTCAACCTTGCTTCACGTTTGCAAGAATTAACCAAGATATTTGGCGTAAAAATCATTATCTCCGAACAAACCCAAGCTGGCCTCGCAGGGGATACCCAGTTCTTGCTGCGAGAGTTGGGTGATGTATTAGTGCGAGGCCGCCAAGCTCCAGTGCGCCTGTATGAAGTATTCAATACCGATTCAGAACAACACCAACAAGATAAGCTCACAGCATTGCCCACGCATCGCATTGCGCTGGAATGCTTTCGGCGAGGCGAGTGGGCGTGGGCAAGAATGCTGTGGGACGATTGCCAGCGGCGTTATCCTTACGATTCAGTTTATCTTTATATGTTGGAGCGCTGTGATTTGCACTTGCTGAATGTGGAGCAGGCGACTGCGGAAAATACGGCGTTGTAGTGTAAGCGCCTCTATCCATGCCGTTAAGCTTGGCTGTTTCGCAGGAGCCAAACGAAAACCGATTCCCCACTGGTAAATAGCGCGCCACCGATTTGGAACAATGCCGAACGAGCGCTACATTTCAGACGTCCTTGCCGTCTTTGGCTTCGTCAAATCAACCACTTATTGCAAACGTTAGGGCTCTCGAAAAGGATTCACCACTTTGAGATTTCCAATGCTATGCGAGTGCTGCATATCTTCTGAATAAAGTATATTGCAGCCTGCTGATATTGCCGCTGCAATAATCAGAGAGTCATAGAATGAATATCTCCACCTGTTTGCGATTTCAAGCGCTTGATGGAAAAGAGTTGCCGAGGAATATACCTCGCAAAGTGGCTCTAATACAGTACGAAGGTAGATCTGCGCATCAGACGTAGATAATGGGGTTTCAAATTTTCTGGTTGAGACGCTTAAAAATTCCTGAATTACTTGATAGCTTATTCTACCATTTCCATTATTGAGCGCGTCACTTACAAGGTTTCTCGCAATATCCCGTTCTCTTAAATTCTTGTTGTCGAACGAATAGACAAGTATGTTTGTGTCTAGGAAATAGCTATTATCGCTCATTCAATTCGTCTCTACTGAATCGCTTGCTTGAATTGGCGTACGAAAGTCTTTGCATTAGCGTGTTGTAATCAATAGCTTTAGCCTCGGAACTTACGTATCGTTCGAGCCATTGGCGGAATTGTTCATTAAGCGTGGATTTCTCGCGGCTGGCTTTTTCTCTCGCTTGTTGAATGAGCTTTTCTTCGGCGCTCAGGGTAATGTTTCTATTCATTGCGATCACCTAGCAGTAAATGTGCACGGTATTAGTGTACACGAACGTAGTGTTGCGTGCAATTGGCGCGGCTAAGCTATTGATACCGCTTGCCCGAAGAGAAGTCTTCTCCCGCTACTCGTGGCTAACGAACGCAAATAAACGTGAACACACTATTCGAAGTCCGAAACGCCCCTGCCTACCAGAACAAAATGTTCGAAACACACGAAGCCGCTCTTGGGCGCATCTGCTAAATCGGTCGCAATAATGGCCCAAATTTTGCTGCATATCACGATTGACAGGCATTGCCAGTAAAAGCCGAAGTCAGGTGAGGTGGTGAAATGGATAAAGGTCTTTATATATCAATGACGGGTGCGCGAGAGGCCCTGCTGTCTCAGGATACGCATGCCAATAATCTGGCGAACGCGTCGACGACGGGTTTTAAGGCCGATTATCAGCAATATCGAAGTATGCAGGTATTTGGCTCTTATTATCCATCAAGGGTTTACGCGCAGACGGAGCGTCCAGGCACGGATATGCGGGGCGGGAATTATATGACCACCGGACGAAATCTTGACGTTGCGGTAAGAGGAAAAGGGTGGATTGCGGTACTGGATGCTGAGGGCAAGGAAGCATTTACTCGTGCGGGAGATTTGGAGCGCGACTTAAACGGCACTCTGGTGACGGGATCTGGCCTTGCGGTGATGGGGAATGATGGCCCAATCGTTTTGCCAGAGTATCAGAAAATTGAAGTTGGCATGGATGGAAGCATCTCTGTCCGGGCGTTAGGGGAAGATGCGCTCGGTATGGTTGAAGTGAACCGGATTCGCCTTGTGAATCCAGATCCTAAGGCGCTAGAGAAGGGGGAAGATGGCCTTTTTCGGATGCGTGATGGCAGCGAGCCAGAGGCGAGTGCAGAGGTTGCGTTGGCGAATGGAATGCTGGAATCGTCCAACGTGAACCCGGTAAGTGAGCTGACTTCCGTGATTACGAGTTCTCGCTTGATGGAATTGAACGTGAAGATGTTGGCGACCTACAAAGAAAACGATCAGGTGGCGGCACGCATTCTGCAAGCGTGATGCTGGAGCGTATTGGTGAGTGGAGATTGACAAATGAATGCAGCACTGTGGATTAGTAAATCGGGATTATCGGCACAGGATTTGAGGTTAAGCACCATCTCGAACAACTTGGCAAACGTTTCAACCACGGGATTTAAGCGTGACATTGCGGTATTTCAGGATCTCCTCTATCAGGTGCAGCGTCAGCCTGGCGGGCAGTCATCGCAGGATACGCAATTGCCGTCCGGTTTGCAGGTCGGTACTGGGGTAAAAACCGTTGCGACGAAAAAGCAGCATACAGAAGGCACGATTCAAACTACTGGACAAGCACTGGATGTTGCAATCATGGGGCGTGGGTTTTTCCAGGTTCTGATGCCGGATGGTGCGATTGCCTATACGCGAGATGGCGCATTTCAGCTGAGTGCGGAAGGTGATCTGGTGACGGCTGAGGGGCTTTCGCTGGAGCCGGCGATCAACGTTCCAGAAGGATCTCAGTCAGTTACGATCGGCAATGACGGTACTGTAACCGCCGTGGATGGGCAGACCAAGCAGCAGATTGAAATTGGTAATATCCAGCTCGCAGATTTTGTGAATCCAGCGGGCCTTGAATCCGTAGGCTCCAATCTTTATCGCGAAACCGTTGCCAGCGGTGCTCCGACAGAGGCTCAACCTGGCACCGATGGAACTGGTACATTGCAACAAAATGCGCTGGAAGCATCGAACGTCAATGTGGTGGAAGAGCTGGTAAATATGATTGAAACCCAACGCGCTTACGAGATGAATTCCAAAGTGATTTCGACCGTTGATCAGATGCTTAGTTACGTAGGGCAACAGCTATAACGATGTTGAATAGGTGATTGATATGAATGATCTATTGAATATGCTCGGCCTCGTGTCGCTATTTTTTGCCGTTGCGATCCTTTCGGGTTGCGCCTCACAAATGCCGAAGCCAGATGATCCACGTTATGCGCCGGTGTTTCCGCAGGCTCCGCAAACGGATATATCAAATACCGGCTCGATCTACGGAAATAGCATGGGTGTAAGCCTCTACGAAGATCAGCGTGCGAGGCGAGTGGGTGACATCCTAACGGTAATGCTACAGGAACGTACCAGCTCATCAAAAACGAGCGGTACAGATATGAGCAAGGATGACAGCAATAATATGCAGGTAAATTCAATTTTGGGGCTGACGCCAAAAACAAATTTACCCCTTGGATTAAGCAAGAGCGATTTGAGCCTGAACTCGGATACTGATAGCAAGCGAAAATTCAAGGGTGCGGCAAAATCTGATCAAAGCAATCAGTTGCAGGGAAATATCACTGTAACGGTTACGCAGGTGATGCCTAACGGAATTTTATACGTGCGCGGTGAAAAGTGGATTACCCTTGCAGAAGGGGATGAATATATCCGAATTCACGGCTTAGTGAGGACGGCCGATATCAACCCGGATAATACCGTTCAATCGAGCAAAATCGCCGACGCCCGCATTGCTTATGGAGCCACTGGAGACTTTGCGGATGTGAACCAGAAAGGCTGGCTTTCGAGGTTTTTCAGTAGCAAAATGTGGCCGCTCTAGAGCGGATTGGAGCGCTTTGCAGAGAGATTCCGCTGGGAATTCAATGAGATTCAAGATCCGCTGTGGAGAGAAACGATATGTCGTACCGTCGCATTATTTCGATCGTTTGTGTATTGCTAATGAGCGGTATGGCTCATGCCGATCGCCTGAAGGATATTGTCGATATTCAGGGTGTGCGGGAAAACCAGCTGATCGGTTACGGGCTTGTGGTCGGATTAAACGGGACGGGTGATAAGACGAGCCAAACACCTTTTACGGTTCAGACATTCAAAAATATGATGGCGCAGTTTGGCATCAGCGTGCCGCCGAATCTGGAACCAAAATTAAAGAACGTCGCAGCAGTTTCTGTGAACGCAAATCTTCCCGCTTTTGCAAAGCCTGGGCAGAAAATTGACATTACGGTTTCTTCCTTAGGCAACGCGACTAGTTTGCGGGGGGGAACGTTGTTAATGACGCCGCTCAAAGGAGCCGATGGCCGCGTATATGCTGTGGCACAGGGGGAGTTAGTCGTGGGTGGTTTTGGCGCAGAAGGCGCAGATGGCTCAAAAATTACGGTGAACGTTCCAAGCGCAGGGCGGATTCCAAGTGGCGCGACGGTTGAGGTTGCGTCGCCAAACCCATTTCAAACCGGAAATACGCTCACTTTTAACCTAAGAAATCCAGACTTTACGACTGCCCGGCGTATCACAGACAGCATTAACCAGATGTTGGGGCAGGGCACAGCAAAATCCTTGGACGGTGCCTCCATTCAAGTTGCCGCGCCAGCAGATCCGTCGCAAAAAGTGATGTTTTTGTCCGTACTGGAGAACTTGGAAATTTCTCCAGGGGAGCCAAGTGCAAAAGTAATCATCAATTCAAGAACCGGTACGATTGTCATTGGTAGCGCGGTAAAGGTATTTCCTGCGGCAATTAGCCACGGTAATTTGACAGTGACGATCTCGGAGAACACGCAGGTTTCTCAGCCTAATGCGTTGGGTGGCGGTGCAACGGTGGTTGCTCCGCAGAGCCAAGTGGATGCAACTCAAGAGAATAACCGCATGTTTTTGTTTGAGGCGGGCACGACCTTGGATGATATCGTACGCGCAGTCAATCGTGTCGGCGTGGCTCCAGGCGATTTAATGGCGATCCTCGAAGCGCTCAAACAAGCCGGCGCATTGCGTGCAGAACTGATCGTGATTTGACTCGGGGAGTATTGGCTGCAAACGCGAATCGTAAGCCGCCAATGAATTCAGCCTGTTATCGAGAATGGCACACGGATTGCTCAGGTAAGGGGGATAGAGAAACCTCTGCCAAATGAGTGACAGTTGCCATGATCAATCCTACGGTCGCAAGTTCAACTTCTTCCGTGCTGGACGCATCCAGTCTCAATCAGCTTCGTGAAGCGGGCGCTTCCGGCTCGTCTGAGCAGCGCCACGAGGCTTTGTTTAAAGCGGCGAAGCAGATGGAAAGCATCTTCATGGACATGGTCATGAAGAGCATGCGGCAGGCCGATGCGGTTTTCGCGGAAGGCAATATGCTAGAGAGCCAGGAGGGCGGTGTTTTTCGCGATATGTTGGATAAGGAATATTCCAATAAAATCGCAGGAAGTTCGCAGTTCGGTTTAGCGGAACAGATCGCACGCCAGCTGGATCCAGAATATGCGAAGACGCATCCATCCACGGTTGTACGCAAGGCGCGACCTCAAGGGAATTCTTACTCAATCTCCGATGCGCCAACATTCTCGCTTCTAAAGCATCCACCGATGAGAAGCGCCAACACCACCGATTCCTCACGGCGAGAAGATGCCTCAGGTGGTGTGTTAGATACGTCCAGCCCCACCGCGTTTATCAATAGTATTTTGCCGTACGCCAAGCGTGCAGCAAAAGAGCTTGGGATCGACGCGCGCGCGATTGTTGCGCAAGCGGCGCTCGAAACGGGTTGGGGCAAACACGTAATGAGCGATAAACAGGGAAATCAAAGTTTGAATCTCTTTGGGATCAAGGCGGGCGGTTCGTGGAAAGGGGAGCGGGCAAAAGTTCAAACCACGGAGTTTCGGCAAAATGTTGCCGTTCGGGAGGTCGCAGAGTTCCGCAGTTATAACAGCCTAGATCATGTATTTGATGATTATGTGGATTTTCTCAAGAACAACCCACGTTATGCCGGCGCGCTGGAGCATTCTGGCGATGCTGCCCAGTGGGGCGCCCATCTTCAGAAAGCGGGATATGCGACGGATCCAGAGTATGGCAAAAAAATTGCAAGACTCGTGAATAGTGATGAAATTTCGTGGATTCCGAAGGGCTAGGCACGTCAAGTATTGATGGGTAGAAAGATATGGCGGATATAACACAGATTGGCTTGTCGGGTTTGATGGTCAGTAAGAGTGCGCTATCTACCACCAGCCACAATATCGTAAACGTAGGCACGGACGGCTATAGTCGCCAGCGCGTAGATATTAGTGCGATTGACCCAATCAAGCTGGGTGGAAAGTATATCGGCCAAGGTGCAATCGTGAATGGAATTTCACGAATCACCAATACCTTTCTAACAGACCAGCTACGCAGGGATACTCAGAATTTTAATTCTTACGATTCTTACTTTGATTTTGCGGGAAGAGTGGACTCCCTGCTTGGCGATCAGTCAACGGCGATCACGCCGACGTTGCAAGGGTTTTTTAATTCGGTGCAAGATTTGAATAATGATCCCGCGTCGATCCCTATTCGGCAGGTGATGCTTAGTGAAGCGAATGCGCTCACCAATCGGTTTAATACGGTCTATGAACAATTATATCAACAGAACCAAGCGCTCAATACCGCAATGCAAACGATTACCTCCGAAATCACGGAGCGTGCCTCGGAGCTTGCAAGTTTGAATCTTGCGCTAAAAGTCGCGACGACGAACGGTGTAGGGGCACAGCCAAACGATCTTCTCGATCAGCGTGATCAGGCGTTAAAAGATTTATCCACCTTGGTGGGAATTAGCGTTTCCTACAATCCTGATAACACAGTCGATGTGTCGGTCGGTACGGGGCAGCCCTTGGTGTTGGGTGGAGATTCTTTTCAACTCACTGCCGATGATAACGTCACAGGATATAATCACCTTGGCGTTAAGCTGACCACGGCAAATTTGACTACGGATATTTCTTCGCAAATTAGTGGTGGGCGCCTAGGCGGGCTGCTTAAAGTACGAGATGAATTAATCGACCCCGTATTTAATGAGCTGGGGCGATTGTCTATGGTGATCTCTGATACGGTCAATAAGCAGCATAAGCTGGGGATGGATTTGAATAGCAATCTTGGAAACAATTTCTTTACCAATATCAATGAGCCGTGGATGACCTCATCCCGGGTTGCTACTGGGGTAAAAAATACGGGAAATGCTGGGTTTTCCGTAACAATTGATGATTCAACAAAGATTAAGGCCACCGATTATACCATGAGGTTTGATGGGACTAACCTCAACCTTGTCGATAACGCGACTGGTCAGCTAGCTGCTTCACTTACGCCGACGGGAGTGCCGCCTGAGTCTTTTGCGCTCGCTGGTGAGGGCTTTACGATTACGATTGAGAGTGGCACGTTGCAGGACGGTGACATGTTTACGGTGGCGCCCACGCGAACTTACGCCAGTCAAGTCGGCGTTAAGGTGAATAACGTAGAGCAAATCGCTGCGGCATCCCCAGTTCGTACGACATGGCCTGCTGCAAATACCGGCCGTGGCTATGTTGAAAAAGTCATTGTCACCGAAACAGATGACCCCGTTACAGGCACTGCATTTGTGGGTGCGCGTGGTGTGCCTCCCACGTTGGCACTGCAGCCTCCCTATCAGATTGTATTCACGTCAGGCGCCACTTACGACGTGTATGACGCCACCAATATGGCGGCTCCGATTGCCAGCGGAACTTTCGTTCCCAACCAGTCCAATCTTTTGTTAGATGGCGCAGGGATTGTCGACTCCGGGTATGACGTTTCTTATAACGGCGTCCCTGTGACTGGAGATATATTGAACATTGAGTATAACGCCGGGGGAATTACGGATAACCGAAATAGTGCCCTGCTTGGTGCGCTACGAACCTCGAAAACGGTGCTCGGAACTTCCTCTTATCAGGAAACCTATGCAAAATTGGTCAGTGGTGTTGGTACTCGCACACGTGATGCGGGCATTGGGCAAGAGGCGTCTCAAAGCATCATGCGGCAAACTCAAGCACAGCGTGATGCAGTTTCGGCAGTCAATATGGATGAGGAAGCGGCTGATTTGATTAAGTTCCAGCAGCAGTATATGGCGACCTCAAAAATTATTCAGGTATCGCAGCAGCTCTTTGATGCAATTCTCGGAGTGGTCTGATTCTTTCAGCGCTACATGGGTCTTTGATTGAAAACCATTGGCCGCACACTCTCGATTTCGCGTAAAGATTGCTGCAAATTTTGGTGTGATAGGTGTAAATCATGCGTATTTCTAATAACCAATCGTTTAGCCAGGGCGTTAACAGCATGCTGGATCAGTATTCCAGTGTGTCTTACACCCAGCTGCAGATTTCAGAAGGAACACGGATATTAAAACCGTCTGACGATCCTGTAGGCACAAGTATCGCGCTCAATTTGCGGCAGCAGGTCAACGCGGCAGAACAGTATGCGAAGAACAGCGGCTCTGCAGCTTCGATGTTGAAATCGGAGGAAGCTTCTCTTACCAGCGTTAACGATATTCTAGGCCGTATACGAGATCTCCTTGTGACGGCAGGAAACGGGATTCTTAATTACGAAGATCGGAAAACCATAGCAACAGAGATGCAGGGCAGGCTAGATGAGCTTGTGAGCGTTGCAAATACGCAATCTGCGGATGGAAAATACATTTTCTCCGGTGCAAGAACGAACACTATGCCGATCACCCGCGACGCGGGAGGAAATTATGTCTATGGTGGCGATCAGACTAACCTAACGGTACAGGTAAATTCATCGGTGGTGGTGAAGGGAACGGATAACGGTTCTGAGCTCTTTATGGAAGTTCCGACCGGGAACGGAGCTTTTGAAACTCGCCAGAATCCTCTTAATAATGGTAGCGGCGTGATTGGCCCAGCGAGTGTGTATGACGTCGCGCAGTACCTGCCAGATACCTATACGGTGGACGTATTTGTCGACGGCGGTGGTGTTACGCGCTATTCGATCAGTGATTCTGCCGGCGGCCAAGTTGTGCCGGCACCCCCTGCCGTTATTGCCACCGACTCGCCTGAGTTTGTGAACGGGGCAGATATTCAGTTCAATGGGGTTCGTGTCGCGATTGCAGGCCAGCCCGTGGCGGGCGATAAGTTTACCATTCAGCCTTCTTTGAAGAAGAGTGTTTTCCAGACCGTTGCGGATGCGATTCGGGACCTTCAGCTTGCCAACTCATCAGACGCGATGCTTGCGCACTATAAAAATAACGTGGGCAGAGCGTTACAGAACGTAGATCAGGCAATTTCCCACACAGACAGCTTTCGTTCGCAGTTGGGCACTCGCGTAAACGTGGTCGAGAGCGAAGCGGATATTAATGAGAATCTTGTTGTGCAGGCGAAGGGAGCCTTGTCTCTCGTAGAGGATCTTGATTATGCGGAAGCCATTACGCGTATGAATCGGCAAAGTGTTGCCTTACAAGCGGCACAACAGAGTTTTGTGAAAATCCAGTCGCTCAATATATTCCAGTTTATTTGAGTCAATCGCGGTTATTTGGGGAAATTATCTCGCTTTCTCGAATAGATCAAAACTTGGCAAGCAGTTTGCATTATTACGGTTGTAAAGGTGAAATTGTTCGGATCAGGAAGTTTGTTGAAGAAGTTTCAGTAGATCGAAATCGCCATAAGTGGCGCAATTGCAACAAGACCACTAGCCCGTCAGTGAATGACGATTACTGAGGGGAAGACAGGAGAAGGTAACATGCCGCAAATTATTAACACCAATATATCGTCGATCAATGCTCAGCGTAACCTGAATAAATCTCAGGGAGCACTTGCGACATCGCTGCAGCGGTTATCCTCTGGTCTGCGTATCAATAGCGCGAAAGACGATGCCGCTGGATTGGCAATTTCTAACCGCTTCACGACACAGGTCAGAGGCCTGAACGTTGCGATCCGAAATGCCAATGACGGGATTTCCTTTGCGCAGACGACAGAAAGTGCGTTAGATGAAATATCGGTTGCTCTGCAACGGATGCGGGACCTTGGCGTCCAGTCTGCGAATGATACCAACAGCGAATCCGACCGTAAGTCTTTGCAAGAAGAAGTTGCCCAGCTGGTGCTGGAAATCGACCGCATTGCAAAAACTACCACCTTTAACAACCGTCCAGTGCTGGATGGCTCCAATACGCAAGTGAGCTTCCAGATCGGCGCGAACGCCAATCAAACAGTGTCGGTAGAAGGCGTGGATGCGCGATCGACTTCTTTAGGGCGTCAGCCCGGGATTGTTCAGTCAACTGGCAACCGAGTATTTGTGGATACCACCGCTGATGCAGGAACGGTAGGGATCCAGGAGGGAACCGACGGATCGGGCCCGATCAGTGATTTCATCGTGCGTCTAGATTCTGTAGATGCCAATAAGGCGGTCAATATCGCCGATGTTGCGTATGGTGGCAATCTGGTTTCTGCAAATATTGCGCAGGTTACCGATCGCTATGATAGCTACTATGGATCGGGCCTCGCGAAAACCATTGCCGCACGTATTAACGACATCCGTAAGGGCGGTGAGGCTTCCATGCAAGGAGTGTACGCATCGGCCAAGACCGTTTTTCGCGGCAGTGATGTTCAAGCCGGCGATTATGCAGGTGCTCAAGCAGATGCAAACATTCCCACAAACGTTGGGCAAGGGACTCTCAAGAACGGCGATTTGAAGATCAACGGAGTAGATATCGGCCCGGCCGAGTTTATGGTGAATGATTCCAGTCAGTCTCTCACGCGTGCAATTAACGCCAAGAGTGATGTTACCGGGGTTACTGCGGCCATTGATCGCAACGGCGAACTGGTGCTTACCGCTGAGGATGGCCGCGATATTGTGATTTCCACTGGAAGCGGCGAGATCAACAACTATCTATTCGGTGGCGGTTACAATACAACCGGTAACAACCACTTTGATAATACCGCTAATTTCGATAACCTTCGTGTGACCGGACGGCTCACGGTGACCGGTACTGATACGCTCAGTTTTTCAGGAACGGGGAATGAGGCCTTAGGCTTGGATGCTACTGGCCTTGCCGCCGACGGTGCAGAAAATAACACGCAGGCGATTGGCACGATTGCTTCTGCGGATATCACCACCATTGATGGTGCAAACCGGCTAATCACGTCGGTAGATAGCGCCTTGGATCAAATCAACTCAATGCGCGGTGCGCTCGGTGCGGTTCAGAACCGCTTTGAGTCAACGATCCGCAACCTCTCTAGCGTTTCAGAATCGCTCTCCGCCGCAAATTCGCGGATTTTGGATGCGGATTTTGCGGCCGAAACTGCATCGCTATCTAAAAACCAAGTGTTGCAGCAGGCGGGGATTTCGGTGCTCTCACAGGCCAATGGATTGCCACAGCAAGTGCTTCAGCTGTTGCAGGGATAAGCATTGTTGCGGGGATAAGATTTGCTACAAGGATAAGCGTTACTGCAAAGGAATGCGTCGCAAGGATGCGAGTAAGAAGGGGTGGCCATCTGGCTGCCCCTTTTTGCGTCTCGACTACTCATGGCAGCATATGCTTTCACTTTCATATGCTGACGGCTTCATATGCTCAGGGTTTCATATAACCATGCTGTGTAAGCCACGAATACCACGCCCGACCGCGCGCTTGTCCGTCAAATACCCACCAATGACCACCTGGTAACGACGTTATATTTTGTACTTTCCAGCGTTCAGCCCAGACGCGCGTTGCCTCTGCTGCATTGATGCGATCACCCTGATGGTAAACGACGGCAAAACGACTCAAGTCCATTTTGCTGGAATAAAAAGTAGGATCAATCAGATCCAGCGCTTGGAAGGTTTTTTCACGCAGCGTGTTGTCCACCTGAAATGGCAATTTTGCGCGCTGCGGGTCAAGATGCGTATCAAAGCGAATCGCAGGCACCACTGAAAAAATAAAATCGGGAATTTCACTTACCGTCGCGTACAAAGTAACGGCAAGCCCACCCAAGCTTCCCCCAATCAAGCCAAGGCGATCATAGCCAAGGGCCTTTAAGCCAAGAACGCAGGAATGCAGGTCGTGAATTTGCTGCCCGACGTTTTCAATCGTGAGTGGGATGTCTTCGGCATTGAAAAAGTACTGGCGATAGCGGCTGCTGCTGCGTAGCCAATGGTGCGGCTGGATAAACAGCGCAACATCCATTCCGGCCTTGAACAGTTTTTCGACCTTGAACATCGCCTTCGCGCGTGCCGGCTTTCCCATGCGGAATCCATGTACGCAGAGTACTAATGGTCTTTGCGGAGCAGATGGTCTTTGTGGAGCGTTTGTGTCGGCACTTGGATGTCGCCAGAGCCAAAGATAGCCTGTGCGGTTTTCTTCGTGCTGCTCAAGACGCGGCTGAACTGCAGGGTTGCGCGTTTGATAACGGCTCGGGTAGGACATCAAGAGTGCCTCGCCTTCATGCCACGGTTTGCAGGAAAGTGTGGTGAAGGCGGGTGCTTCATTCGGTAGCTGAAAAAACCGCTTATGGCTACGAAATTCTGGCTGATCATAGAATGCCAGTTCTTCCAGCCATTGTTGGCGGGTGACTGCGCGCGGCTTGCGTTCAGCAACGAAGGCTGCATTCATGATACGATCTGGAATTGCGCCAATTTCGTTGAAAACCGATTCCAGAGGCTTTCTCGCTAGCGAATGAAGGGTCACCGGTATTACTCCGACTCGTGATGCCATAGGTTCAGCGTACGCGCATGAGGGTGGCCGAGCAGAAATTCGCACTGCTTGGCATCACGGAAACGCCGCTCTTGAATATAATCTTCCATATAGCCCACGCCGCCAAGAATTTGAATACCGTCTGACGTAAGCCACGGAAGCAAATCGCCGCTTTTTAGCGCAACTCCCACTTGGCCATGGCGAAGCGGCTGATCGCTTTGCAGGCCTTGAGCCATCATGCGCCAGCTCTCGTCCATTGCACAAGTTTCGCGGTAAAAATCCGCCAACATCTTGCGAATCAGGGAATGCTCAATAATGATCTTGCCGCCCTGATAGCGCTGCGCGGCGTAATCGCGTGCGGTACGATAGCTCGCTTTTGCAATGCCTGCGCGAATGGCCATCATGCAGGTTTCCGCATGAGACCAGAGCAGCTCGGTGCATGCACGTGCTTTCTCGCCGCTTAGCAGGATATGTTCTTGCTTTACGTCGTATTGTGCGAATTGCAAGTCAGCGGTTGGACAAGCCCTTAACCCAAGCGTTACTGCGGGTGCGGAGACACTCAAGCCGCGCTCGTTTTGAGTAAGAGGAAGTAGAATCAACTGGAAATCACGGCCTTCTTTCGCGGCAATCGGCAATAGTGCGTGTGTAGCGACATTGAGTAGCGGCAGGCTTGACCACCTACCATCTAAGCTAAGCTGGCCTTGATTGTAACGGTGGTTGATCTGAAATCGCCACTCACTTGCCGCGTCATACACTGGCAGGCTAATCCAGCCCTCCGGAGCACTCTTCCCGGCTTCTGTGAATAGCCAAGCCGCCATATTCTGTTGCACGACCATAACCGCAATGCTGGGAGAGTGGTAGGCCAGCTGGGTTGCAACTTCTGCTAAGGCTTCAATTTCGTGATGGGTTTCCTGCTCGCCGAGGATAGAGAGGATACCTAGCGAATTGAACGTACCGTAGAGTTGGTTCAGGAGTTCATTGCTAGGTTGTTTGTGTTCCATCTTTCCAAGCAATGACGCATTGTCTTCACACCAGCTGCGCACGCTATCCCCGAGTAGGGTCAGTGTTTCTATATCCATGATGCACCTCAAACAAAAGCGTTATGTTTATACGAGCGTGTCGGCGTTGGAGAATTGCCGAGGCAATCGACGCTTCACAAAATCCAGCATATTGACCTGATTGGTCCCTTCGTAGATCTGTAGAAGTTTTACATCGCGCAATAGCTTTTCTGCGCCGTTTTCGTGTCGGAATCCGCCTTTGCCCATCAAACTGATTGCGCGTTGGCAATTTTCCATCGCAAGTTCGCTGCAGCTTACCTTGGCAACGTCGCCGTAGGCGGTTACCGTATCCCGCTCTGAGGTGGTTTGCGTGGCAGCGATTCGCTTAAAAAGTTTTTCAGCGATGCTGGAGTCTAGTAAGGAATCCCGAACGTTTGCGATTCCCGGTTGCGTTAGCGCCCAATTTGCGACGCCCCAATCGGGTACGCGAGTGATCGGGTTGGCCAGCCCCTTCGCGCAAACGGCCAGCAAAGCAGATACATACGTTGCGCGAGCCACTTGTGCGCGGCGTGCAAGGTTTGCAAGCTCAATGCGAACCCACTGCTGCTGTTCCATTGGTTGGCCTAGAAAATCGTTGCTACGAACAAACTGGAGGGCGGTGCGATACGCATTTTCAGTAACGCCCGTCGCAAACGCACCCACACCTGCGCGAGTCAGCCCCAACACGTTTGCGATTCCGGTGTAGGCGAAGTAGGAACCCTTGTCACCCGTTCTGCACACCATCTCGTCGGGAACGAATACGTCCTCAAATACCACTTCGCTTGCAGGGCATACTTTTTGGCCCATTTTCTTTTCGTTACGTGGTACGGATAGTCCTTCGCTGCCTCGAGCGACCAGAAATAACAGCAGATCTTCGGGGCGGTGCGCACCATCGGCATCATAAGCAACCACCACATGCAACGCCGCAAGTGCGCCATTGGAAATGAATACCTTGTTGCCATTCAGGCGGTATCCACCTGGAACGCGCTTTGCAGTGGTACGCAGTTGGGCGTGAGTAAATTCATCCGCATCCTCCGCGTCAGACCCCGCGCCTGGCTCGGTAACGCAGGTAGAGAGAAACGTAGGAATTCCCTTCTTCTCATTATCCACAATCAAGCGTGCAACCTTAGAAATCGCTCGTGGATCAAAGGATGCCAGAACACACGCCAACGCAAGGCCGCTCACGCCTAAAAGGTTCGCGACGCCCACACAATGGCTTGCAATCATCTCATAGGTCATAAAGGCGGAAATTACATGCTCTCCAGCCCCACCCACAGAGGCCGGAAACATCATTGAAAATAGCCGGTAATCGCAGGCTTTTTTCAGAAGCTCGTGTGGAACGTAGTGCGGATCGTCGCGCAGTTTGAGGTCAATATCCAAAACATGTGGAGCGAGGTGGTAACGGCAGAATTGTTCCACGCGCCGATAGTGTGCTTCCATCTTGCGGCCAAGAGCAGGATCTTTTTGTAAATAAAATGCAAGTTCTGGGTAGCGTTCTAAAAAGCTAAGCTCAGCAATTTTTGCTGTTGGCTCTGCAAGGGGAGGGCATTCGTTGATCGCAATACTTTGCATGGAATTATCACCTCTATCAATGTGGCGTACTGCCGACGGTATTTATTCGGTTACATCTTTGTTGTCTTGTCTGTGATTACATAACGCGTTTGATAAGATTACCGGTCAGCGCGAGCGCTCTGGCGCTTTCCATGCATCGCTGGTAATTCCTTCTGATTTCAGTAGGTGCTTGATTACACGGTGGGTTTCGGTTTTAGGAAGCGCGTTCACAATGCGGATATAGCGAGGTTGTGCGTGCTTCGGAAGTTTGTCCTTCAAAAAGTCTGCCAGTGCTTCTGGGTTCACCGTATCGCCTTCGCGTGGTTGCACCACTACCATTACATCTTCCTCTGCGAGCTCAGAGGGAACGCCGAATGCGGCGCTCTCTAACACGCTGGAAAAGCGGTTTACGGCAGATTCAACTTCTAAAGCAGATACGTTTTCACCGCCGCAGCGCATGGAGTCGCTGTTGCGTCCGGCAAAATAGAGGAAATTCTTTTCGTCGCGCCACATGAGGTCGCCGCTATGTACCCATCCACCACGAGTCTTTTCGGCACTGGCCTTTTCGTTGTTGTAGTAGTCCACCTCACGAGTGGCGTTACCACCAGCAAAATGGATCAGTTCTCCCGGTTGGCCGGCCGGAACGTCATTTCCGTGTTCATCCACCAAGCGCCATTTCACTTTTCCGAGTGGCTTGCCGATGGAGCCGACCGGCGCATTGCCGACGTTCATCGTCACGATGCCGCCGCCATCTACAGCGCCGAAACTTTCAATCAGATTGACGTTAAAACGCTTCTCGAAGGCTTCCCAGATCGCAGCTGGGCAAGCGGCGCTTACGACTCTGCGAACATGGTGCGTGCCGTCTAGCGGGTGCTCAGGCTGCTTCATAAGAATCGCAATCATGGTACCCAAGGTATTGAATGCAGTGGCGCGCGAGTCGCGAATTTCTTGCCAGAATTTGCTGGCGCTGAACTTACGTGAGAGCGCCAGAGTTGCGCCTGCATAGAGCACGGATAAGTTAGTAACAATCAGCGCGTTCGCGTGGAACAGCGGCAGACAGGTATAGTAAATATCGTCTTCCGCAATGAGCATATGAGCAAGAATTCGCGTCATTTTTGCCTGTGAAGTTCCGTATCGGTATACCACGCCCTTTGGATATCCGGTGGTTCCTGAGGTGTACATCAACATGCTTACGGATTTTGGATTGATGTTTTTACGTGGCGCAGCCTGCGGTTTGTGATTTAAAGCAGTAGTCAATGGGATCAGCATCGAATCGCTGCTTGCTTCGGGCAGTGTTTCGTCCTTGAATTCCTTTGCGACCACCGTTTGCAGAGGCTGATCAAGGCGGTCGCGAACGCGATCCAGTTCGGCCAATAGAGAAGGCACCGTATAGATTTGCGTAATCCCAGCGTTATTGATGATATACGCCAACCCATCGTCTTTGAGGGAGGTATTGATCGGTACGACGGTTGCGCCTACGCGTTGGGTGGCAAAGAAAATAGAGAGGTAGGTGGGGACGTTAGGCATCAAAATGCCGATTACCTTATCCTCCCCGAAACCCTTAGATTCCATAAAACCAGCAATACGAGCTGCTTGATCATTGATGAGCTCATAGCTGAAGGATTGCCCTTCAAATTGAATATACGGCTTACTGTGGTAACGCTCCGCCTTAATGGCAAGCTCTTCGCCTAGCGTGCGGTCCGGCCGGAATCGCATGTCGCGTTCTGCTACTGTAGCAGCGAGCGATCGAGCAACATTGGTTACTCCCTCGTTACGTGCCTCGTTTACAACAAAACGCAGTGCTCCGCGTGCGAGAAAGGCTTGTAATGAGAAAGGTGTACGGTTAAGTGAAAAATCAGGCAAAAAAGAGCTTTTCATTGCAAATTCCCTCTACGGTCGATGCCCCAATATCGCAAAGACGCGTCTTGTCAAAAAGGACATGGAACGACAATTAAGTGGCATTGCGCGACACGTCTACCCACTAGGTGACATTGACGTCGCTGGATGTAAAGGTAGACTCGAAGAAAAGGGACTCAAAGGTCACCACCTAGAAAGGTAAACGTATACTTTTGTAAATCGGCTCGTGATTACCGGCACGCCGACACGCCTATTTAGTTTTTGAGGAGTGCATTCGCCATGAAACGTCCAGAAGATACCGTCATCGCAAGCAATTATGCGGCTCTCATTCTACGTCTGACGCGTGCACGTGAAATTCGCGACGAGAACGTACTAGCGCAGACTGGGATTCGTGCAGAGCAGCTAGAAGGCGAGATCACCTCGATCAACGGAAAGCAGTTTTTGCAAATGATTCGCAACGTTAGCGAATTGGTGGACGATAGCGCCTTTCCTGTTTACTACGGGATGAATATGTCGGTCGCAACCCACGGCATCATGGGCTATGCGTTGCTTACCTGTGCTTCTGCGCGCGATGCTTTCTCACTTGCGCTTCGCTATTACCGAACCGTATTTTCCATGCTCTCCATTGTGGAAGAGTCGCACGGAGAGAACGTCCATTTTGTCTTTGATTTCGATATTTGTACTGGCGAGATGGAAAAATTCATGATTGAGGGCGTTTTTGCGGGCTTGCTCAGCGTTTCGAGGTACGTGTTGGGAATCGCCGAAATTCCTTGTGAAATGCGCTATACAGGGTCGAGACCGAGCCATGTTTCAATTTATCAAACCTTATTTGGATTAAAGCCCACCTTTGATTGCGAGCGAAATGAAATCATCGTATCGCGTTCTGTCTTGGATCTCGCTCTACCTGCGCATGATCCGCAAACGCAAAGGCTGGCACAAGCTCAGTGCGAAAAGGCGTTGGAGTCGATGGCAGAGCAAACCTCATTTCCAGATCGAATCAAGCAGTTAATTAAATCAAACCCAAACCCTCTGCCGTCGCTCAGCCAAGTGGCGGATCGACTGCACATGCATCCTCGTACGCTCGGGCGGCGGTTGAGTGACTTCGATACCTGTTTTAAGGATCTTTTAGAAGAAGTGAAGTCCGAGCTTGCAATGGAATATCTCGCCAACTCCGATCTTCTGATTGACGACATTGCATACTCGCTGAATTATAACGATGCAACGAGCTTTTATCGGGCATTCCGACGCTGGACTGGGCGCTCGCCCGGTATGTATCGCCAGAAGCACGCAAGAACTCGCTTGCGTGCTGTGTGAGGAGGCTTAAAACTTTCTGGGCTCCGCAGCCTCGCTGCGCCCAATAAAACGATAACGCCCATCGTACTGCTGAAATCGCGTCAGGCTAATTACGTCAGGCAAACAAATTGCGATACACGCACCGCAGCCGATGCAGCATGCGCTATCGCTTATCATGGCAACCGCCTTTTTGTCGATCATCTCAAGGGCATTGCCAGGGCAGACTTCTACGCAGAGTTCACAGCCGTTGCAGCCATCATTATCCACCTCTACGCGCGCCATGAGCGTGTGATCGTTTGGGTTTGGGATATGATTTGGATTGCCAACGCCCATTTCTGGAAGTGTGTTTAGATCCTTCTTTGAAAGGTGTTCGAAAGAAAGCCAGTCTTTAATATCGGTCACAATGGACATAATTCTGCACCTCTGTTCAACGATTATTTGTGGACGGTTTTATTGCCATCATTTCCATACCAAACAGTCTCATGAGTTTCGCGCTCAACAAAACCATCAGGAATTCCCTTTGGATAACCGATTGCAATGCTTGTGGCGAGTTTGTACGGATAGGCAATGCCAAGCATCCTCCGATATTTTGGATGCACAGCAAGGAGCGACGCAAAACTTACCCAGCAAGTAGAAAGCCCGAAACTATGTGCGGTTAGCACCATATTGGTGCCGGCAATGCCAACGTCCAGATGTGGATCACCGCTGCCGCGTTCATCTACCAGTAAAAAAATGACGGTAGATGCGCCGTGCCATACGCCCAGTTCACGACGTGCGACTTGCCCTAAGCCGGTGATGCCCGTGGGATGAAAGAGTTGCGTCATCACCTTCATCATGATCCTGGAAACTGCGCGCGGAATCAGCGCGCCCGGATATGCAGGATTGGTAAAGCGCGAGGCAAGATCCGCCATTCTAACCACGTGATCTGCCATTTCATCAATGAGCTTGCGATCTTGCACGACAACGAATTTCCAAGATTGGCAGTTGCCGGCGGAGGGTGCGTAGCGGCCAGATTCAAGAATCCTCTTTACGAGATGCTCTTCAACGACTTTTTTTCGATAAAGCCGGGTGCTGCGGCGCTGCATGATAATGGTTTCGACTTCGTTAAAGTCGGAGCCTGGTGCCGGCGGCGCTCTGCGAGCGACTTTTGGCCTAGACTTTTTGTCATCGAGGATGGCTTGGTGCGACGTCATACGGTAGCCCTCTTATGGATTTGTGCGTCACTTGCAACGCAATTGCTTTTCAAGCAAGAGAAAACAGTCGCAATGTACTCTTCTGAAGAGGCCGTATGTTTCAAATTGGCCTGTTCAGCCTGACTGTTTTCATTGTATTTCCGCAGTACCCGCGAATTGCAGAAATAACCTTGATGGTTTCAAGCTATCGGTAAACGCTTTACTTGAAAAGCACCCGAAATGACGTTTTAATTGCATAACACGACACCTAAAGCAGTAGGTTGTTTTTTTTATTGGTTCCACCCTGCGGCCTTATCCCTCTTAGTGGATATTTACGCTTTTGGATAATTACTTCACAACAGAAGACAAGAATAAGTAGGTACGAGATGAGTGGTGTCAGCAGCATGAGTACCGGAAGCGTAACGACAAGCTCGAATCGGTCTGCGATCCGGATTTCTGCATCGCTTGTACCGGTTTGTGTGCAGGTAGGCGTCTCGCTGGGGGTAAACCCCTCTTATTTGCAGCGCTGGGTCGATAGCGTCGATCTGGAGGCGCTAGAGGCAGGGTTGATTGATGCCAACCAAGTTTCGGATTTAGTCAAATGGATCACCGACTGCACCGATCGCACGGACGTTGCCTTTTTAGTGGGCGAAGTCTTTGATTTTGATTTTTTTCCTGCGGTTACCACTTATTTGCGATCGCTGGATTGCTTGCGTAACTTGCGCTGCGATATTGGGTTTATTCAGCGCCTGTTTAGCCCACAGTTCTGCATTGAGGTAAAAGAAGTAGGAGAATGGATTGAAGTGCGGCTTGGCGTGCTGGATGCAGCCGTTAACGATCAACTCGACCCGCTGATTGTCCGGTTTGCGGTGTCAGGCGTGATGACATTTTGCCAAAAACTGCTCGCTTCACTGCTTCAGGAGGATGGTTTTATCGAGGGATTCTATTTTAGGGAAAGCGAGCCGGATTCGGTGGATGACTATCGTAACTACCTGAAATCCCCCCTTCATTTTGGCGCAGATTTTGATGGCTTTATTGTGCCAAGATCGCTTCTAGATTTGCCGCTTCGTGGTGCCTTGCCCATGCTCAACGCGAAGGCAAGAGCGCGCTTGGTGGAAGTTTCCAACACCTTGATTGAAGCGGATACGCTGGCCGAAAAATTGCTTGAAGCATTTCATCAGCATCACCGTCTGCTTTCACTTCCCTTGCCCGCAACTGCCGCCCATTTCAACGTTAGCGAGCGCACCTTACAGCGGCGGTTGCAGGCAGAATCGGTGACGTTTTTTGAATTGCAAGAGCAGGCCAAGAGATTGGTGGCAACTGAGCTTCTAAAAAAAGGCACCTCTACCGACGACGTTGCAGAGCAGCTAGGGTTTGCGGATCGTCGAAGTTTTTGCCGCGCATTCAAGCGCTGGTTTGATAAAAGCCCGAGCGCGTTTCGTGCTGAAATCACTTCTTGATCGTCGTAAAATGCTATAAAGCTGACGTGTAATGCGCTATCCAGAACCCATTTTTCCTCTTTATCCTCTGTGAACTCGGTAGCAAAGACCATATAGAACGGAATAGAGGCTGCAAGCATGGTGAAATCAGTTCTTACAAGCGTAACGCGTCCGTATTCCTCTTTGGAGTCGTTTTCTTACGACAAAATTATTGCCCCTGCCGTAGTCCAGATGCTGGAAGGCGCGTTACAAGATTGGAGTGATGTCTTGGCATCCTCTAAGGAATTGTTAGACCTTGGTTGTGGCGGCGGGCAGGTGCTTGCGCTGTTGGCAAAGCGTTATCCTTCTTTGCAGCTCAGCGGAGTGGATTTATCCTACGAGCAGGTCGCTCGCGCCAGAAAACGCTTGGATGCTTTTTCTGGGCGCGCGGAAGTCAAGCAGGGGAGTGCGCTCGAAATTCCTTACCCAGATGCGCACTTTGACACGGTCATTAGCATCGCCTCCATCAAACACTGGCCCGATCCACAGCGCGGGCTGCAGGAATGCGTGCGCGTGCTGAAGCCAGGCGGCACCTTGCTGGTAGTAGAAGTCGATCGCGCCTGCACGCTTGCCGACGCCCATAAATTTATTTCCGGCTGGAAAATCCCGAGGGTTTTTCAGCCCTTTGCGCTAGCACTTTTTAGAACATGGGTCGCAGGAAACTCCCCTGATTTGCTTGAAGCGAGCGAGCTTGCGAATAAGCTCACCATTGATGGGATCAAGGTTGTGCGTGTTGCGGGAACCCCCGCGTGGAGTATCAGTGGCGCGCGCCGCGTAGATGCTGCAAAGATAACCGGAAAACCAAGCGGCACCACGAAGCGGCTGCAAAAGTAAGCGGGAAACAAAATAGTAGGAATAATTTTTACATAAACCGGATAAATTTTTACTTGCAGTAAGATTTTTACAGTTTTCCTGCAGGGGTTGAAAGGTGCCCTTGCAGGTTTTTTTTGCGGATTTTTTTGGGGGGTGCCAATCCCTAACGAATCTCTAATGAAAGTTGCGGGATTCCAGAGAAAGTTTCCCCAATAGCCCGCTAAGATCCTCGATTGCACCTGCAACAATGTGTGTCACGTCGTCTTTTTTTTCTACAACACCTTTAATCTTTAAGAGCTGCCCTCTTAATATCGCCTCACGAAACCTTGTTGCCACGTCACGCCAGATTACGATGTTGTGATTTCCAGTTTCATCTTCTAGGGTGAGAAACATTACGCCCTTTGCAGTACCAGGTCGCTGCCGACAGGTGACAATGCCCGCAACCTGCACAAAGCGGCGTGTGCTTAACAAACAGACTTCCTTCTGGAGCTTGCACACTTTGAGCGCTGCGTGGTTGCGCAATAACGCCATTGGGTGGCGCCCTAAGGTAAGCCCAAGGCTGCGATAATCTTCCAGCATGTCTTTTGCCTCTGTAGGTGCCCGCAGTAACACGCTTATGTCGCTCTCGTTACTGGCGTCTACCAGTGCGGTGGGGGCGTGCAAGGCCATGCTTTCCCAGCGGGCTTGATGACGATTCCCTGTTAACGTAAGCAGCGCGTTACCGTGAGCCAGGGCGTCCATATCCTTTTGGTTTAGAAATGCGCGTTGTTTCAGATCTGCAATGGATTGGAAAGCGCGCTGCTTGCGTGCGCGCAATAGCGATTGCCCGCCGATGCTTGAGAAATCCTTAAGCATGCAAAGGCCAAGGCGAAGCGCAGGCTGTTGGCGGCCTGAGAGCGGTTCAAGCGAGTGCTCCCACTGGCTGCACATAACATCTACCGTGCGAATTTCTACGTTGTGCCGCCGAGCGTCCTGAACCAATTGTGATGCGGAATAAAACCCCATAGGCTGGCTGTTCAGCAGCGCACAACAGAATGCGGCAGGTTCATGGCACTTCAGCCAAGCAGAGACATAAACCAGTAGCGCAAAACTTGCTGCGTGCGATTCAGGAAACCCGTATTCGCCAAATCCATTGATCTGTTCAATGATGCGCTCTGCAAATTCTGTGATGTATCCGCGTGCCATTAAGCCATGATGCAGCTTTTCCTGATGGCGCTGTAATTCGCCTTTTTTCTTCCAGCTCGCCATGGCGCGGCGCAGTTGATCCGCTTCGCCTGCGCTAAAACCTGCGGCGAGCATGGCGAGTTCGATCACCTGCTCCTGAAAAATAGGAACGCCCAAGGTGCGCTTTAATACACTTTCCACTTCTTTTCCCGGATATTCGACGCTCTCCAGCCCTTGGCGGCGTTTCAGGAATGGGTGCACCATATTTCCCTGCATCGGGCCTGGCCGAACAATCGCAACCTGAATTACGAGATCATAAAAGCAGGCGGGTTTTAAGCGCGGCAGCATCGACATTTGCGCACGAGACTCGACCTGAAACACACCGATGCTGTCGGCCTGTTGCAGCATTTGGTACACCTCTGGGTCTTCTGCGGGCAGGGTAGCCATGCTCCAATGGCGTCCACGAATCGGCGCCAGCAAATCAAAACAGCGCCGAATTGCGCTTAACATGCCCAAGGCAAGAATATCGATTTTCATTAAACCAAGCGTTTCGATATCGTCCTTATCCCACTGAACTACCGTGCGATCTGGCATACTGGCATTTTCGATCGGCACGAGCTGATCCAAGTGCCCATCAGAAATAATAAATCCGCCGGTATGCTGGGATAAATGCCTCGGAAAGCGCAATAAGATATTGACCAAATAAATAAGCTGCCGCACTCGGCGCTGGTTGTAGTCAAGCCCAATGGTCATAAGCTGCTCTGCCAGTTGATCGGGCTGATCCCACCATGTGAGTAAGCGATTTAGTGGGTCGATTAGCGTACCGTCGAAGCCTAATGCTTTGGCTACATCACGTAGCGCGCTTTTAAGGCGCCAAGTAATTACGGACGCAGTCAGCGCTGCACGTTGCCTGCCATATTTCTGATAGATAAACTGGATGATTTCTTCGCGCCTCTCGTGCTCAAAATCAACGTCTATATCAGGAGGCTCGTTGCGCTCTTTTGAGATAAATCTCTCAAAAAGAAGGTGATGGATTGCGGGGTCTACCTCAGTAATAAATAAACAAAAGCAAACAGCAGAATTAGCTGCAGAGCCTCGTCCTTGGCAAAGAATTCTGCGGCTTCGAGCAAATTGCACAATATCGTAAACGGTTAAAAAATAGTATTCATAGTGCAGTTCGGCGATAATATGGAGCTCTTTTTCGAGCTGAGCCCGTACTTTTTCTAAAATCCCTTCCGGCCAGCGTTGACGTGCGCCGCTATAGGTGATGGCGCGCAGATATTGCGTAGGGCTAACATTTGAAGGCACTGATTCATGAGGGTATTCATAACGCAATTCGCGCAGCGAAAATAAACAGCGATTGGCGATTTCTACGGTATTTTGCAGTGCGGCTTTTGGGAACCTATTTTGTAATTCTTCCAGTCTCTGCAAGTGTCGCTCTCGGTTGGATTGAAGTTCAAACCCTGCTTGATCGACGGTGGTGTTCAGGCGAATCGCGGTAAGCACATCCTGCACTGGTTGACGGCTTGCGCTATGCGTCAAGACGCCGCCCACTGCTACAATGGGCAAATGAAGGCTGTTAGCGAGGGACATGCGCCATGTGAATTGTTCGGGAGTAATCGCGCAAAATCCCTGTTCAATGCCAATCCAAAGGCGTTCGCGAGAAATTTGTAGAAAATATTGCGTATCTGCCTGAGTGCTTTCAACGTAGGCACGATCAGGAAGCCAAATGAGTAAACAGTCACGCAAATGGCGTTCAAGGTCTTTGGTATGGGCTTCATATTGGCCTTTTTTGCTGCGGCGGCGTGCGTGGCTGATGTAGCTAGATAGCTGATGGTAGGCCAATTTGCTGGGTGCTAATGCAACATATCGCAAACCTTCCTCGCAGACAAAATAGCTGCCGATGATAAGCTTGATGCCGCACTTTTCCGCTTCGACAAGGGCACGTACAACGCCCGCGAGTGAACATTCATCGGTAAGGGCGATGGCGCTGTAGGATTGCGCGTGGGCTTGTCGCACCAATTCTTCTGGATGCGATGCGCCTTTCAGGAAAGAAAAATTACTCAAGCAAAACAGTTCTGCATAACAGAAATCAAGTGCAGCCCTTGCTTTGGTGCACTCAACCTCCGTTTTGGCACCTTCAGACTGCGTTTTGGCACATTCAGGCTGCGTGTGGCGATCAGGCTCACCTGCACGGCAGTTCTCACCGAGTTTTCGGTGAGGTAGGATCGTATTCAACCGAATACTCCATGCAAAAACCACTGTGGCTGCGTGTGTTCAAGTTCATTTTTCGCAAGCGGGCGAAATATCCAATACAACATGCCTTCAGAGTGGCGAGCGATAAAATAGTCTCGCTTTACCGGAGCTTGATCCCACCAGCCGCTGTCGATACGCTCTGGCCCTTGCAGCAGCGTTAACGGTGCAGGATCACAAGGAAGGCCATTTTTACAGGCGAGCGCTCGTGGCGTGGCCAGTAGCCATAAGGGGCGAGTGGATAGGGTGCGGGCAATCTCATGGGGTTGTCCAGGTGGTGTCACCTGCCAGCTACGTTCGGGTCGGTAGTCTTCCAGTGGACGAAGGCCGCTCACGAAATCATTCCCCAAACGCGCTTGCAAATGATCCACCAGCGCTTGTGGTGACCAAAGCGCAGCGGCTTGCGTATCGAACAGATCAGTAACGATCGGCTTCCAGGGCTGAAACTCATCGCACACAAGCTTGAGGGCAACGATGGGCTGCCGAATCTGAAAACGCTCTAGCCGTAAACGAAATAAATCCAGCAAAATTTCTGCCCGTAACGTCGCCTGTGCAGGGGTGAGCTGTAGCATCTCTTGGCTGCCATCACGCTGCCGCAAATGTAATTGCACCGAGGTTGCCGTTTGCTGGCGCGCATGCAGGTACAGCGTTAGCGCATTCAGCAAACGCTTGAGTGGGAATAGTAAGGCTTCTTGATGCTCAACTTCGTGGCCGAATTCGAGATCGCTTTCAAAGCTGGGTGGCGGGCTGTAGTGGGGTCGCAAATCCGGGTGTAAGCCGCGTAGTTGCTGAAGGTATAGCAGGCTCCCTTGGCCCAAGCGTTTGCCCAAAGCCGCGCTTGGCAGGGCAAACAGTTGACCAAGGCGATCCAGCCCCATCCCTTGCAGGCGATCAATCTGAGTTGCGGGCAATTCGCTTGCGCTTAGCGGGCAGCCATCCAACGCCTCTAATGGAAAAATTCCTGCTTGGTTCAATTCCAATGCGCTGCGCGCCAAGACGATAGCGCCGCGAGCGGTTGGAAAGCAGGCAAGGGTGTAGTGAAGGTCTTCAGCAGCGAGCACCTGTTGCAATTGGGCAAGCAATGCCTCGCAGCTGCCAAAGAGGCGCAAACTACTTTGAACTTCTAGCAGCACGCAGTCGGGCTCTGCCTGTGTGATGTGTGGGGTGAACTGGTATGCCAGTAAAGCGGTGCGCGCAAGGGTACGCTGTTCCAAGGCTGGATCGCGAAGACGTACCTGCAAAGTGGGGCACATCCCAAGTGCGCTGGGGATGCTGATCCCTGACCGAACTCCACTGGCCCGTGCTGTCTCTGTCGCTAGCCAGACTTGCCGCCGAGTTTCAATGGCTACGGGCATATCAGAGGCGGGGTGGAATACATCGAGCGCTAGTTGTGGAAAATGCACGCAGATCCAAAGCACAGTAGTAACCCTGTATAGTGTTTATTTATACAGTATGTCATCATTGGCAGTAGATCAAGGTCAACACAATGTAGCCCCGAATCAATACGCAGGTATTTTTCTATCGTTACTCCTCCTTGAGAGTGGTAAGCTTGCGCCTTCCGAAAGACAGACAGGATTTGATGATGTTTGCTCGCTTCATGCCCCGCGAGGGCCGATTTTTCGATTTGTTCAACGAGCATGCTGCCGAGATCGTTCAGGGGGCTGAAGTTCTAAGGGAATTGCTAGCTGCGCTGGGCCACTCGCATGAAGATGTCGCCAAGAAAACCGCTGAACTCGACGCGATCGAATCCAAAGCAGACGACATCAACGACGAAACCATCAACCTGTTACATTCCACCTTCATCACGCCCTTGGATCGTGACGAAATCCACCTTTTGATTTCACGTATGGACGACGTGCTCGACACCATGCAGGATGCTGCCGGCACCGTTGCTTTGTACGACATTCGGCGCGCTATTCCAGAAGCGATGCGCTTTGCAGACATCATCCTAGATGCATCGCGAGCGATGCAAAAAGCGCTTTTGCTGCTCAATGATATGGACAATGGCCCTGCCATCCTTACCACCTGCCGTGAAATTTCCCGGCTTGAGTCCGAGGCAGATCAGGTGCTGCGCGATGCGATTTCCCACCTGTTCAGAGAAGAGCCCGACGTGCGCGAGCTAATCAAGTTGAAGGCGGCCTATGAACTGCTGGAAACCGTGACGGATATCTGCAAAAACGTCGCTAATATCCTCGAAGGTATCGTGCTGGAAAACTCTTGAGGCGCCCATGGAAACTGTACAGATCAGCCTAGGCGTCATCATCTTTTTGGTGGTACTGGCACTCGCCTTTGATTTCATGAATGGCTTTCATGATGCCGCCAACGCCATTGCCACCGTCGTATCTACGCGGGTGCTCAAACCGCACCAAGCTGTTGCGATGGCGACGTTTTTTAACTTCATTGCGATCTTTGTTTTCCACCTCAAGGTGGCAGCGATGGTGGGGAAGGGTACCGTGGAGCCCTCCATTATTGATCACTATGTGATATTTGGTGCGCTGATTGGTGCCATCGCATGGAACATTATTACTTGGTATTACGGGATTCCGTCTTCGTCTTCCCACGCCTTGATCGGTGGTTTGGTGGGTGCAGCGGTTGCTAAAGCCGGCACTACCGACGTGCTGATCGCAGATGGCCTGATTAAAATTATCGCCTTTATTTTTGTGTCACCTTTGGTCGGCATGCTGCTCGGCGGCTTGATAATGCTATTGGTGGCATGGTTGTTTCGGCGCACAGCACCGCGCAAGGTCGATCGTTGGTCGCGGCGTTTGCAGCTGATTTCTGCATCTGCTTACGCATTGGGGCACGGTGGTAACGATGCGCAAAAAACCATCGGAATCATCTGGATGCTGCTGATTGCAGCAGGGATGAGCGGCACCGACGCACCACCGACATGGGTGATCGTTTCCTGCTATATGATGATTGGTTTAGGCACCGCGTTTGGCGGTTGGCGAATCATCAAGTTAATGGGGCAAAAGATCACCAAGTTACGCCCCGTAGGTGGTTTCTGTGCGCAAACCGGTGGTGCTGTAATGCTGTTTGTTGCCACAAGCTTCGGGATTCCCGTTTCTACCACACACACCATTACCGGAGCAATTGTCGGAGTGGGTGCTACCCGCCGCTTTAACGCGGTACGCTGGGGGATTGCGGGGAACATCGTTTGGGCGTGGATTCTTACAATCCCATGCAGCGCGGTGATTGCCGCCATTGCTTGGGCAATTGGCACCAAGATTTTGTAAGTTGGCCCCCCAACCTTTGAGAAAAAATCTCTCTCAGAAGGTGTTACTTTTTCAGAAGCAGCACCTTCGAGCATCTACTTTCAAAACCACGCCTTTGAAAAAGCACATAGCATTGTCTACGCTCAACGTATCTGCACGTTTTGTATAGTGGAGGGCGGCTATGCTGCAAAATATCTCGGTTGCCAACCGCCTAGGTGGTGGCTTCGCAGTCGTTACTTTGACCTTCGTTGGTTTGTTGGCGTTTGTCTTTTTGGCGTTCGGCCACCAGTACCAAACGACCGAAACGATTTTTGAGCATTACGTTCCCGCTACCAGCAATCTGTATTCTGCTGATCGTGATTTGCAGCAGGCGCTGGTTGCAGAGCGTACCCTGCAGTCTGCCGAGCCGGGCAGTGATGCATTCAAAACCTTGCTGGCCGAACACGCAGAGAACGTGCAGCAAGCACGCGATCGGGTGGACAAGTTCTATGGGCTTGTTCAGGACGTGCAAATTGACCGACTCATGGACGCGTATCGTGCAAGACGAGACACATGGGAAGCGACGACGGCTCAGGTAGTGAGGCTGGCGGGGTCCTCCGATGCCTCCGATCGCGCGCAATCACTCGCCTTGAGCATGGGCACCGCAGCAGAACAGTTTGAAGCCATGCGTCATGAGCTGGATGTGATTCAGGATCGGCTCGAAGCCATGCTTTTGGAGAGCCAAACTGCAGCTCGTGACAATTTTGATTCCACATCCTTCACCATTGCAATTGTGACGACTTTAGGCGTTGTGCTTGCGATTGTGCTTTCAGTGCTGCTGTTTCAAAGCATTATGGGTCCCTTGCGCGTGGTGTCGGGTGCGGTGCAACAGTTGGCGAACGGCGATTTGCGTTTTCGTAATCAGGATCAGCGCCGCGATGAATTCGGCCAGTTGCTACATGCGATGGGAGACTCGTTTGGCCATCTGAGCGAAACAGTCGTCAATATTCTCTCCACCTCCGAGACACTCACCAATGCGTCTGGGCAGGTATCCAGTACGGCACAAAGCGTCAGCCAAGCGACCACGGAACAGGCGGCAAGTGTAGAAGAGATTGCCTCCTCCGTGCAGCAGATGTCATCCTCTGTAGCGGAAAATGCCAAAGATGCACAAACGACAGGTCAAAGCGCATCCCAAGCGGCGGCGCAAGCGCGCGAGGGCGGAAATGCAGTCTCGCAAGCGGTAGAAGCCATGATTAGCATTGCAGAGAAAATCGCGATCATTGACGAAATTGCCTATCAAACCAACCTGCTCGCACTGAACGCCGCGATTGAAGCTGCGCGCGCCGGAACTCACGGAAAAGGCTTTGCCGTGGTGGCAGCGGAAGTGCGTAAGCTAGCCGAGCGCAGCCGTATTGCCGCGCAGGAAATTAGCGAGGTGGCAGGTACCAACGTTGCATTAGCAAAGCGCACCGGCGAATTGTTAAAAGAAATGGTGCCTGCCATCGCACATACTTCGGAACTTGTGCAGAAAATTGCCGAAGCTTCGCACGAACAGTCTGGTGGCTTGAACCAAGTAACGGATGCCATGGGACAAATGAACCGCGTGACGCAACAAAATGCTGCCGCGTCAGAGGAGCTTGCTGCAACTGCGGAGGAGATGAGCGCACAAGCTGTGCAACTTAGCCAACTGGTCTCATTTTTTAAGGTTAGTTAGCCTCAAAAGGCTGGCTAGGATTAAACCAAGCAGGATTTTTAGCAGACGACTTGTGTCGTTAGCAATGCACTGTTAGGAGCATTGCCACTATGAAAAAAAATATCACGTTATTGGCTTTAGGATGTTGCCTGCCCCTTACAGTTTCAGCGGAGCAGCTCTGGTCGGATAATAGCTTTTCAGTGCTGTACGGCGGGAATTACGAGATGATTCCGTCTGGGCGGAGAGGAGAGGCGCATGTCCTTACTTTGGAGCACACTTCTGGCCATAGTTGGGGGAGCTTATTTTTTTTCGTGGATCGGATTCAGTCAGCCAAAGAGGCTTACCGTGAAACTTATGGAGAGCTATCGCCCAATATCAAGTTGATTGAAGTGGGCGGATTTATCAAGCGCATCAACGCTGCTTTTACCTATGAGTTTGGGAGTAGCACAACGAGAGCTACCAAGCAGTCTTATAGCCAGGATAATTATTTAGCGGGCTTTGGCGCGGATTTGGATATTCCCGGCGTGGATTTATTTAACGTGTCGATTTATCGTGCGCAAGATAATAACGTGTTTGGAAAGCGCTATGATAATCAGCTGTCTTTTTCTGGCGGCTGGCACTACGGCAATTTTATCATGGATGGTTTTCTTGATTATACGCCGGGTCGTAATGGCGATAATACAGAACTAAATTTTACTCCGCAGCTTACTTACAATTTTGGCCCGTTACTGGGTTTGAAAAACAAACTGAAATTTGGCATCGAATACGCGTACTGGCGCAATAAATTCCGCTCGGATGAAACCCAGCATAACGCAGCCGCTATTATTAAGTGGCATCTTTAATCTTGCAATAAAGGAGCGCTCAACGCTACCGAAAACCAGTCGCTGGCCCAGTTGCCTCGGCGTTTTAGCAGGCGCAAATTGCAGTGCAGGCCGCCATGCTGGGTAAGGGAGGGTGCCTTGATTTCTACGCGCAGCGGGGCAGGAGATGCGCTTTGTGCGTGACGTTGATCCCTCATCAATACGCCCAAACACTGCCCGTCCTGACCTGCTAAATGCAGACGCCGAATCTGTGCTGTGCGTAAGTTTTGCGGCCAGCCAAACACAATGGCGCAAGCCCCCGACTTTAAGCATTGTTCCATTGCCCATAAGGTGTCTGCCAAATTGTGTGTGCGCACGAGTAGCAAATGTTGTGTGGGGATTCCGGCGCGCTCAAGCGCAGGAGCATAGGGAATCCACGGGGGTGCGATCCACGCCAGCCAGCGATTTTGCTGGCCGAGTTGTGTAAGTGCAGGTGTGAATAGAGACATTTCCCCTAGCCCCCAGCGGGGTAGCAGTAGCTCTACGATGCCCTGTTTGGGCCAGCCGCCGTCAGGTAATTCTCGATCCAGACGGTCATATCCACTGGGAATACAGGCTTCCGGCTGTACTTGGCCCATTGGCCCGCTCAAGATGCGAGAGGCTCTCCAAATGGAAGGATGGTCCAGTAGGGGGGAGAGTGAGTTAGGCATGGGAAACGCCCTCTTTAGATTTACATATACTGTTATTATGTACAGTATATTGGGCGAATCGACCAAAATCTAGCGGGCAGCAGGAGATAACCGCTGAAGCAAAAAAAAACGGTTCAATGCGCCTGCTGGTGCAGTATCGGCAGATCACTCAGGGCTTGCGCGAGAGCATCCAAGGTAACAGGCTTGGTAATAAAACCGTCCATACCAGCGCGTGCGGCCTCGGCGATAAACTCCTGCATCGCGTGTGCAGAGAGACCGAGTAGGGGTTTGCGAGGTAAGCCTTGCTGTGATTCAAATGCGCGAATTGCTTCCGTGGCGCGGTAGCCGTCCATAACCGGCATTTCGATATCCATCAATAGAATATCAATGTTGGCGTGTTCTTTTCGGTAGGCTTGGAAAGCCTCTTGGCCGTCGTTGGCAAAATTCACCTGCGCACCATGTTTTTGCAGAATGCTTTTGATGACCAGTTGGTTTACCGCATTATCTTCGGCAATCAAGAAACGTTTTTGTTTGATGTTGAGGAGCGCGTTTTTCTTTGCACCTGCAGCGCCAGTCTTACGGGTATTGCTTGTGCCAAGGCCGTAGATGGCTCGCCACAGTCGAATAGGCGAAAAAGGAGCTTCGAGCAGTTGTTGGCGAGCCACATATTGATTGGCAATATTCAATTGCGCGCTGTTGCAGTAAGCGAATACTTGGCTTGGATGCTGTCTTGGTAGGCCGCTGGACTCTAGCGCGAGAAGCATTTCAAAATCCAGAATTACGCAGGATTTATCCATGGATGACGATGATTCCAGCAGGGCGCGCACCTCTCCAACTTCTGGCATATGTACCAGGTGGCGGAACCATGCGCCGGGGAGGCGTTGACATGCGCTCACCAACGACGCATCTTGGCAAGCCAGCACCAACACCTCGGTAATGCGGGCGCGATCTCCCAGAAGCTTCTGTGCGCCGCCTGCAGGGCTTGCACTTTGAACGCTAAACCAGAATTCAGAGCCTTTCCCTGACTCACTGATGACACCGACTTCCCCACCCATCAGTTCCGCGAGGCGTTTCGAGATGGCAAGGCCAAGCCCCGTGCCGCCGTATTTGCGGGTGGTGGATACTTCTGCCTGCGAGAAGGATTGAAAGAGTTTTTCCTGTTGCTCTTGGGAGAGACCGATCCCGGTGTCGCGAACGCCAATCCGGATTCTCCCATCGGCGAGCGAGTCTGCGCGAATCCGCACGCTCCCCGTTTCGGTAAATTTAAATGCGTTGCTCAAAAAATTCAGTAAAATCTGACGGATGCGAGCAGGGTCGGAAATGATTCGGTCATTGATTTGCGGGTCAATATCAACATACAAACCGAGATTTTTGGAAATACTTTGTTGTGCGAATACTGCGGCGCATTCATCAATTAAAGCCATTAGATCCAAGGAGATCGACTCGACTTCCAGCTTGCCGGATTCGATTTTTGAATAATCCAGAATATCGTTGATTAGACTGACTAGCGCCATCCCTGAATTGTGGATGGTATTGACATAGCCGGTCTGTTGCAAATCCAATGGCGTTTCGCGCAGAAGTTCAGTCATGCCGATCACGCCGTTCATGGGAGTGCGAATTTCGTGGCTCATGGTGGCAAGAAATGCGCTTTTTGCTTGTGTTGCCTGCTCTGCTGCCTCCCGTTCACGCTGCGCAATTTCTTTTTCGACGCCTTCTGTAACGTCGATTAACGAGCCTTCATAGTTTACGCTATCCGGTTGAGCCTTGTTTGCATCTGCGTTGTTTGTACTAACGTTGTTTGCACCAACGTTGTTTGCATCAACAGAGCCAGCGGATGCAGTTTCAAGAAGGTCAGTGGGGTTGCTTGTGGCGCTGTCCTGTTTCACCTGCGTGCGCAAAGTTACCATGCACCACACGCTGCTGCCGTCGGCGCGCCGCCCTTCAAACTCACAATTCTCAAAGGAGACTCTGCCACTTTTTAGATCCCGGGTAGATACGTTCGGGAAAAAATCCTGCAGCTTCATGCCGCTGCGCGCAGCAGATCCGAGTAATTGCTTTTTATCCGCTGCAAGGATCTGGAGAACACTGTCATTAAATCGTAAGAATCGGCCTTCTGCATCTACTGTGAAGAGGCCCTGAGCCGCGTTCTGGTAAAGCATCTCATATTGCTTCAGCGAATCCATTGCAGCAGATTGCGCCCGTAGGGTTTGTTGCTGCGCCGCCTCGCGCATGTGCTTTTCGCGATTGATTTGATCCGCAAGCGCAAGTGACAGCAGCATAACCTCCAGTGCAGAACCAATTTGCACCGAGTTTTCGGTTAACAGGCTGCGCGGCATTACGCCAAACTTGTACAGCGCAAGTACCAATCCGCCCAGCATCAAAAAAGACCATGCAATACAGTAAATCCGTGCAGGCGCATAGCCTTCTCGCCAGCGTAATATGCTGGTGGTGTAAATAAAAAAGATGCCGGTGACTGCAATAATGATCGTGCTGATAATTGCAATGTGGTAGCTAAGAATGAATGCTCCTATGCAAGTTACCAAACCCAGATTGGATAAGAACGTAAACGCGCGTCCGATGCGTGGGTGGCTTTCGCGGAGCTGCAGAAAGTCGCGGGTAAAACGTGTTGCAAAAAAAATGAGGCCCGAAAAACTCACTAGGATGGCAACATCGTTCCACCAAGTTGCGTTTGGCCATAAATACTCAAAGGAGAGGCCGCTAATGGCGGCTAAAAACAAGGTGAGGCAGGCGACATAACAAACGTAATACAGATACTTGCGATCGCGGATGGAGAGATAAAGCACAAGGTTGTACAGCACCATGATGAGCATTGCGCCGTAGTAAATTCCCATGCCCAAGAGTTCTTGCCGATCCGCCTCTAGGAGTGCCTGGCTGCTCCAGAGCGTAACGGGGAACTGCACGGAACTACCGGTTGTCACTTGCAGATAAACGTCCACTGTGCCGTGGGTCTCAAATTTGATGGGCACAATAAAATAGTGGTGCCGAATTGGCCGAGATGAAAAAGGCAATTTGTCGCCCAGCGAATAGCTTTGTATTTCACCGCCTTCGGGCACAATAAATATATTTAGGTAATCCAGCACCGCGTAGGAGACTTCGATCAGGCGATAGAGGTCAGTAGATTCAGAATTGTGAAATCGGCTATGCAGCCAATAGCTTGATTGGCTATAACCAAAGTTCAGGCTGTTGTCAGGTGCAGCTTTCCATTGCAGCACATTCGAGTTGTTCAGGATGTCGCTAAAACTAATTCCGCCGGTGGGGTCTTCTGCAAACTGCGATCGGTTGCCAAAAGGAAGAGCTACGGTGGATCGCGTAACTTCAATCGTGGATAGCTGATTGCTTGGCGGATTTGAGGCTGTAATTTTGGTGATTTGCGCGGTTGGTTCGACGTTCACGCCGGCGCTGGCGGAAAGCGCAGGTGGTGTCCAGAGCGTGGCACCACAGAAAATCGTAATGACCCAAAAAAGCGCCTTCCAATGCCCCATATTATGGCGTTTGCGCAGGCAGAAAAAGGCTACGGGCTGGCCGTAGCGACTGCGCATCGCTTGCAAGTGCATCATTGTTTGGGAAAGTAGCCAAAGGGCCAGCTTAAAAACAGACATGGTAAGGCTGGCTCACCTGTATCGTGGTTCCTAATAGATCAGTATATACAACACGCCACAAAATATGTATGGGTTTTGAACAAGAGCTTTTTTTGTGGCCCCACTTTTTTTATGGTCCTAATACTCTCAGATCGTGGAAGCGAGTACACTTCGCTCTCTTTTTCCCCCTCATCCTCTAAATCATTTAGTGTTTCTTTGTGAACGCGATGGCGAAACTCACGCATGTTTTGCAAACCTTCGGTTGGGAAAAAGGGCGCCGCGCTTGGATGCTTGTTCCCTTTGCGATTGTTTTGGCGCTGGTTTTTGGCGCTTTTCATCATTTGCTGGAGGAGGTTTCCTACGCGGACATTGTTGTAAGCGTTCAGGGCACCTCGGCGCAGCAATTGTGGCTGGCATTGCTTGCCACCTGTGCAAGCTATCTTGCGCTTACCGGCTATGATGCGTCCAGCTTGCGCTATGTAGGCGCAAAGCTGCCTTATCCTCAGGTGGCAATCACATCGTTCATTGCCTTTGCACTTGGTAACAACGTAGGGATCGGCCCCTTGACCGGTGGTGCGGTGCGGATGCGCGTGTATTCCGCAGCCAAAGTGGAGCCGGCGCTCATTCTGCGTGCGATTGCATTCAACGCAGTGGCGTTTGGGTTCGGGCTTGCGGCCATCGGTGCGCTGGGGTTATGGGTTGGGGGCGCGCAGGTTGCAGGCGTGCTGCACGTTCCTACGGGTGGTTTGCGCGGGTTGGCGGTTCTTGTACTTGCTGGCGTGGTGGCCATTGTTGCGGCCTGCTTCTGGAAACGGGAGCTACTCATTCGGGGCTGCCTGCGCCTGCTTTTGCCGAGTGGATGGCTGGCACTGTTTCAGCTTCTGGTTTCCTGCGCCGAAATTGTCGCAGCATCGCTCGTTCTTTGGGCATTGCTTCCGCATGAGTCCATCAGCTATCCCACTTTTCTTGCCTGCTATGCAATTGCGCTGGTAGCCGGTGTGATCAGCCATATGCCAGGTGGCCTTGGAGTGTTTGAAGCGGTACTTCTTGTCGGGGTGGGCGATGCGGTTCCGCGTGACACGCTGGCAGCCGCGCTCGTGCTTTACCGCTGCATCTATTTCCTGCTGCCGCTGGCGCTTTCTGTGATGCTTCTTTCTGGGATGGAGCTACGCAAGGTGTCCGCAACGCCGGCAGTTCGTGCGTTGAGCCGCCTCTCGCCGATGTTTCTTGCCGCGTTCATATTGGCGGTCGCCGTTATGTTGCTGATTTCGGGATCACTGCCGGCGTCCGATGGCGCGATGGCATTACTGGAGTTGTCAATACCACTACCGCTTGTAGAGGCCGCGCACTTGGCAAGCAGCCTTGCCGGCCTTGCGCTGTTGTTTGTCGTGAGAGGCATCTTGCTGCGGCTAGACGTGGCATGGTGGCTAGCCCTGTTGATCACCGTGGGGGCGTTCATTTTGTCTCTGCCCAAAGGCGTATCGCTCATCGAGATGGGCATTCTTGCCTACCTAGCAGGGATGTTGATCCTGTCACGGCGCGAGTTCACGCGCGCATCTTCTTTGCTGCGCCAGCGCTTTGGGTTTGAATGGTGGTTTTTGGTTGCCATGGTGTTGGCGATTACACTCTGGATGCTGTTTTTTGCCTATCGCGATGTCGATTACGCACGGGAGCTTTGGTGGCAGTTTGAGTTTGACGGCAATGCGCCGCGTTCCATGCGAGCAGCATTTGCCCTTTTGCTGATTGGAGCAAGCGTTGCGCTCACTCAAATGTTACGCCCAGCTCCAGTGATTCTGGCAGGGCCAAGCGTTGCAGAAATGGCAAATGCCGCCAAAATCGTTAGAGCGCAGCCGAATGCGGAGAACGGTTTGGCAATGATGGGCGATAAACATTTTATTTTTTCAGAGTCCGGCAAGTCCTTTCTCATGTTTGGAGTGCATAACGACTCGCTGGTGGCCTTGTTCGACCCCGTTGGGCTTGCCTCCGAGTGCGGGGAGCTGGTGTGGAAGTTTCGGGAATTTGCAGATCAACGTGGCGTACGCGCAGCGTTTTATCAGGTTCGACCGAGTACGCTGCCGCGTTATCTGGATGCGGGGTTTCGGGTCTATAAACTGGGTGAATATGGGTGGGTGAACCTCTCCGATTTTTCGCTGCAGGGCCCAAAGCGCGCCAATCTTCGCCACGGATGCAGCCGTGCAGAGCGGCAGGGATTGAAAGTGGAGATCATTCCCGCCGAGCAGACCTGCGAATACTTGCCTGTATTGCGGGAAATTTCTGATGCATGGCTACATTCACTACACTTAAATGAAAAAGGATTTTCTCTGGGTGCATTCTCTGAGGACTATCTCGCACAACAGCCGGTTGCTTTGATTCGCCACGGTGAGCGTGTGATTGGTTTTGCGTCGTTGCTGGAAACCAATGCACAAGATGAGGCGAGCGTTGATTTGATGCGTTATTTGCCAGATGCGCCGCCAAATACGATGGAATATCTGTTTGTTCAGGTGATATTACATCTGAAAACGCAAGGATTTAAGCGCTTCGGGTTAGGGATGGCGCCGTTATCCGGGATGGAGGATCATCCGCTAGCACCGACTTGGCATCGCGTTGCGCGCATAATTTTTTCGCGCGGCGAAAATTTCTATAATTTTCAGGGGTTGCGCAGTTTCAAAGAGAAGTTCTCTCCGGAATGGGAGCCGCGTTATTTGGCCGCAAATGGCGGGGTAAACGCAATTCGTATTTCTCTTGATATTGTTGCGTTGGTGAGCGGCGGTTTACGTAAGGCGGTGCTTAAGTGACAGGGCGGGCGAACGCGATGCAGTCGATGGCATTTTTGCGGCTTATACTCATCATTATAGTGGGCCTTGGTGGTGTGCGCTTGGCTTGCGCCTCAGATGCAACGTTCTCTCATGGCCGATTTGAGAATGTAAGGGTATTCATGCCAGAACGCACCGTCACTAGCGTCGCGATCTATATTTCAGATCCCGCCGGCTGGAAGGCGCAAGATACCGAAAGCGTCCAAGCCTTACAGAATTCGGGGAGTATGGTGATTGCACTGGATAGCACGCAGTTTTTTAAGGTTTTGGCATCCGACGATGGCGACTGTGAATTTCCGGATGGTGATATTGATAACTTGAGCCGGTACCTGCAGGCCTATTTTAAGCTGCCAAGCTATCATCAGCCGTTGATTGTGGGCGTTCATTCAGGAGCCGCGCTCGCATTTGCGATTACATCACAAGCGCCAGTGGATACGTTTTCCGGCTTGATTACCGATGGCTTTTGTAAGGAGCTCACGCTACAGAAACCAATCTGCACAGGTGAAGGGCTTATGTTTTCTGGCGTAACCAACGCCAAAACGCATACCATTCTGAATACTTCTAGGCTCCGCGTGCCGTGGATTTCGCTGACGGATACAGCTACAGCGGATGCGTGTGTGCGCCAATCCGCCGCAGATTTTCAGCAGCTACAAATGCCGCTCGCAATAAGCGCCGGTGAACGGTCGGCGGGTACGCAATCTGCACGTTTACTGGAAGGCTATCAACAGCTTGCAAAACGTGGGGTCGGCACCGCGCAGAGCGCGCCATCCTCGCTTGAGGATCTGCCATTGGTGCCAATGCCAGTGAGCAACAGCCGCCCATCTTATATGGCAATTTTTATTTCTGGGGATGGTGGCTGGGCAGGTCTGGATAAAGGGATTGCCGAAGGGCTGGTGGCGCGCGGAGTGCCGGTCGTGGGTTGGGATTCTTTGCGATATTTTTGGACACCTCGCACGCCGGAGAGCTTGGCCGCAGATGCGGAACGTGTCCTCTCGTACTACCAAACGCGATGGGGTGCGGAAAAGGTAATGCTGATCGGTTATTCACAGGGCGCGAATGTCCTGCCGTTTCTGCTCAATCGGCTAAGCCCTGAAACTCGGGAAAAAGTAGGGCTTGCTGTGATGATGGGAATTGAAGAAGAAGCCAGTTTCGAATTCCATTTAAGCAATTGGGTTGGGCGAAGTGAAGGCTTGGCCGTCGCTCCTGAAATCAGCAAATTCGCACAGGTAAAAGCCGTATGCTTTTACGGCGAAGATGACGATGAATCCGCCTGTCCGCTCCTAGATCGTACTAAAATAAAAATCATAAAGCTGGAAGGCGGCCACCATTTTGACGGTGGCTTCGATGCGCTGGCTCAGCGAATTTTGAGTGAGCGCACGCTTTAATACGACGTTAATACAGTGACGTTAATACAGTGGCGTTGCTACAACGGCGTTTGGTGCGCGAACGTGATTTCGGATTCTTATTAATACAAACGTAATACAAATGCTAACGCACTGTTAGCTGAACAACTGATGAACGACAATTTAATCGGATAATATATGCAGCGCCGTATCTTTGTTAAATCAATGGTTCTACTCGCGGCCATGCCTGCTGTTTCTCAAGCTGGATTTTTGGGAAGCTCACGCTCCAATGAAGCCAAAGAGCATGCGTTCGATTATGCCTGGCTCAAAGGTGAGGCTCGTACTTTGGCCAGCCAGCCGTTTCAACCGCATACTGGGGAAGTACCGGACGTGCTTGCTGCACTGGATTGGGATTCCTATCAAGCGATCCGTTTTAGGCCAGAGCACGCGTTATGGGCAGATGAAGACTTACCCTTCCAGATCCAATTCTTTCATCTAGGGCGCGGTTTTCGGGACCCAGTACACATGTACGAAGTGGTTGACGGCAAAGCGCGCCCAATTCTCTATGATCCGGAAATGTTCACTTATGAGAACACTGGAATTCGGCCTCGGAGCCTGCCGAATGATTTAGGGTTCGCCGGTTTTCGCGTTCAGTTTTATACCGACTGGGTATCGGATGTTGCGGCCTTCCTTGGAGCGAGCTACTTTCGCGCCGTCGGCGGTGAAAAGCAGTACGGCCTTTCCGCACGTGGCCTTGCAATTGACTGCGGCATGTCGCGGCCGGAAGAGTTTCCCGTATTTCGTGCGTGGTGGTTAGAGCGCCCACGTAAGGGAATTGAAACCCTAATCGTACACGCGCTTCTGGATTCGCCCAGCATTACCGGCGCGTATCGTTTTGAAATTCATCCCGGTGCGACGCTCACGATGGATGTTGATGCCGCACTCTACCCGCGCAAGCCCATCGAACGGCTCGGAATCGCTCCGATTACCAGCATGTATCAAACCGGTGAGAACGATCGGCGCATGGCCAACGACTGGCGGCCAGAGATACACGATAGCGATGGTTTGGCGATGTATTCTGGCAACGGCGAGAATTTGTGGCGCCCGCTTACCAACCCAACGAGTGTACGGGTCAATTCTTATTTCGACGAAAATCCGCAAGGATTTGCTTTGGAACAGCGAGATCGGAATTTCGACCACTATCAGGACGACGGCGTGTTTTACGAGAAGCGCCCGCATCTTTGGGTTGAACCAAAGCCGCTGTCCAATCGAGGTTGGGGCAAGGGCGCCGTTCAGTTGGTAGAGATTCCCACGGTCGATGAAACCTTTGACAATATCGTCACTTTCTGGAACCCCGCAGAAGCGCCGCAACCCGGGCAGGAATTGCTGTATAGCTACCGCCTGTATTGGGGGGAAGAAACCGCCCCGCTTCCTTCGCGCGCGCGCGTTGTCAATACCTTTACCGGCATTGGTGGCATCATCGGCCGGCCACGGAAATACTTCTCTTGGCGCTTCGCCGTTGATTTTGTGGGCGGCGTGATTCCAATGCTACGTGAAGGCGCTTTGGTGGAAGCGGTAGTTTCAAGCTCTCGCGGTGAAATCGAGATTGTATCGGCGCGCCCACAGCGAGAGATTGGCGGGATGCGGGCGATGTTTGATTTGAAGCTCACCGATGAAACCACCGAGCCGATTAACTTAAGGCTGTTTTTGCGAGTAAAAGGGCAGGTGATTAGCGAAACCTGGATCTATCAGTACACGCCGCCCACGCTTGCAAGCCGTAAAGCTTGGTTGGAATCATCGCGGCCAGCTTAGTTGTATGGTTTGTGTGGGCTTTTTTCTTGCCGTAATCACTGCGGTTTTGCGGCGTTGTGCGATAATTTAGCCATCCTCTGGTTCTTCGGCGGGTTGCGCCTATTGCGTGCAATGCCTATCAACGTAAAGTGCCAATTTTTTTCAGGAATAGATTCCCTCATGCACAGACTGCTCGTTTGCCTGTTATTGGCAGTATCGTGTCCTTCCGTATCCATGGCCGCGCCTGCTGCTTCGGATTCTAATGTCAAAGGGCTTTCGCCCGCTGCGCAGGCCGAGCCTTCAAATGCAACGGCGAGCGCGGCCGCAACTCCAAAAGCGGCTACGGCGCCAAAAGCAGCCGCTGCTTCAAAAGAAGCCACAGCTCCAAAAGCAGCTGCGGCCAATCATGAAAGCGCTTATTCTGCGGCGCCTGCATCTGCAAAAGAAAAGGCAAAGGCAGAAAAGCCTACGCCAAAAGCGGCCCCTGTGTTTGGCCTTAAAGACGTTGTAGAGAAGGCACGCGTGTTAGCAGAACAGCCTTATCAGGCGCCGGATGAAATCCCGAATTTCATGCGGGAGCTTTCCTACACGCAGTATCAGGACATTCGTTTTAAGCCGGAAAAAAGCCTTTGGCGCGAGCGTAAATCCAGATTTCAAGTCATGATGGTGCCACCAGGTTTGTTCTACACCCATGCGGTGCGCCTCAATGAGGTACTCGGCACAAAGGTGAAACCGATTGCCTTCGAGAAGGATCATTTTTCGCTTACCGACCAAGAACTCCAAAAGCTGCTGCCACCCGATCTGGGCTATGCGGGTTTTAAGCTTACCTTTCCGTTCAGCTCCGCAAGCGCGCAAAATCAGTTTTTAGTGTTTGCTGGTGCAAGCTATTTTCGCGGAGTTGGCAAGCCCAATGGCTTCGGGCTTTCGGCGCGTGGTATTGCCGTAGATACCGGCTTGCCGAGCGGCGAGCAGTTTCCATCCTTTGTCGAGTTCTGGCTGGTGCGACCCGCACCGATGGCGAAGGATGTAACGCTTTACGGCCTCTTGGATGGCCCCGCACTCAGCGGCGCATATCAGTTTCAAATTACGCCCGGTGAAAGCACTCGCGTAAAAGTGCAGGCCGTCTTATTCCCGCGCACAAACATCAAAATGCTGGGCATTGCGCCACTTACGAGCATGTATTATTACGGGGAAAATTCCGCGCGTCCGCGTGGCCAGTGGCGTGGAGAGGTGCATGATTCCGATGGTCTGCTGATACACAATGGCGGGAGCGGTGAGTGGCTCTGGCGCCCGTTGATCAACCCTGCGGTGCTTAGTATCGACTATTTTAATACGCAAGATGTGCGTGGTTTTGGCGTTCTGCAGCGCGACACTCACTTTGATCATTATAACGATCTGGAAGCGCTCTACCACAAGCGGCCAAGCGCTTGGGTTGTCCCAGAGAATAACTGGGGGCCTGGGGACGTTGTTCTTGTGCAGCTTCCTACCGCAGATGAAACCAATGACAATGTCGTAGCATTTTGGACGCCACGCCAGCCGCCTGCCGTTGGCCAGCCTTATCAGATTGGTTATACCCTCTCGTTTGGTAGCGCAGGCTTGCCGCAAGAACCATTGGGGCATACCGTTGCCACGCATGTGGGTAGCGGCAATGCAAGCGGTGGTGGGCGCGTTGCGGGGGCGTATCGCATCGTCGTGGATTTTGTGGGTGGCGGATTGGCGCGGGTTCCCAAAGACGCAGGAGTGACCGCATCGGTTTCGGCTCAATCGCAAGGCGAGATTGTCGAGCATTACGTTGAGTACAACGCACAGCAAAAAACTTGGCGGCTTTCCATGCTGGCAAAACCCGCTGAAGACCAACCGCTGGATGTTCGGGCATATTTGACGCTTGGCGGCGATACGCTTACCGAAACATGGACGTACCATCTGGCCCCACAGAACGATATTGAAGATCCAAAATAGTATTGAAGATCCAAAGTATTGAAGATCCAAAATAGTATTGAAGACGCAAAGTAGTCTGGAGCCAATACAGCGATCATGAGAAACGCAGGAGACAATTCGCTTCAACAGCGGATGAATAGAGATGAATAAAACAGATGCCGAGCAAGCTTTGGGGCGTGTGCTTGCCTATTTGTGTGCATTAGGGATGCCTGTAAATCGCGAGTTAGAGCTCATTGCCTTAAGGCTGGTGGTTGAAGCTTTTGAGAGTGGTGCGCCTGACCTTTATCGTTATGTTATGGAGCTATTGCCGCAGCGTTTTCAATTGCCACCCTTGACCCTGCCTCACGCAACGCCTCCCATTCATCGTGGCAGCATCGGCTATGGGGCAGAGTGATATGGATATAACACAAAGCAGTATGAAACCGAGCGCTATGAGCTTGGCCGAAGCAGACCGAGGCACGCTCTTTCCTAACGCGGGGCGCCCGTGGCGTATGCGTGCCATGATCCGGCGTTTTTTGCTTACCGCATTAGTGTTGTCGCAAGCTACGCTCGGCACTCATTATGCGCTTGCCGTGTTGCCTTACCACGGAGGTGACGCGCTTGAAATCGCGCTAGCCGCATTGTTTGCGCTCCTTTTTACTTGGATTTCCATTGGTTTTTGGTTTGCAATTTATGGATTCTTTCTGCGGCGGATGGGGGGCGATTCACTTTCATTATGGAAGCGTCACCACAAGAATCTTCATCTTGCGCCAATGGCACGTACCGCGATCGTTATGCCGATTTATCATGAACCTGTTGAGCGTACTTTAGGGGGATTGCGGGCCGTTTATCTGTCTCTAAAAGAAGCAGGAATGATTGAACACTTTGATTTCTTTATTTGTTCGGATAGCCGGAACCCAGACATCTGGCTGTCGGAACAGGCGACATGGTACAAACTTTGCCAAGAACTGGGCGCAGAAGGAAAATTATTTTATCGTCGCAGATCGCTCAATATGCGCTATAAAAGTGGAAATATCGCCGATTTTTTGCGCCGCTGGGGGCGCAACTATACCTATACGGTAGTGCTGGATGCGGATAGTTTGATGGATGGGCGCACCTTGGTTGATATGGTGCGATTGATGGAATTAGAGCCGCGCGTTGGTATTTTGCAAACCGGCCCAACCTTGATCAATGGGAAATCGCTGTTTGCGCGCGTGCAACAGTTTGCAAGCCAAGTCTATGGGCCGCTTTTTACCGTGGGGCTTGCCGCTTTGCAATTGGGGGAGGCCGCCTATTGGGGGCATAACGCGATTATTCGAACCCAGTTGTTTATGCGGCACTGCGGTTTGCGCCAATTGAGCGGGCCGGGAATTTTCGGTGGCCCCATTCTAAGCCATGATTTTGTCGAAGCGGCCTATATGGGGCGTGCAGGCTATGAAACCTGGCTTGAACCTGCGCTGAGCGGCTCCTATGAGGAATCCCCGCCGACCTTGGTCGATGATCTTACCCGCGATAAGCGCTGGGCAAAGGGCAATTTGCAACATTTATGGTTGTTGCTGTTTGAGCCGAAACTGAGATTTGCGCACAGAATGGCATTTTTGAATGGCGTAATGTCTTATTGCGCCTCTCCGTTGTGGCTGATTTTTCTAGGTTTGTCCACCGTTGAAGTTGCGCGTTTGGTGTTGCAGCCTATCAACTACTTTCCAAGCGAACATAGCTTGTTCCCAACGTGGCCAGAGTGGCATCCGGAAACGGCTATTATGCTAGCGGTATCGACAGGGATTTTATTGTTTTTGCCGAAATTATTGGCGTTTCTCGATATTCTGTTCATGTGGCGCCAAAAGGCGTTTGGTGGATTTTTCAGATTGTTCGCCAGCATCTTGCTTGAAATCGTAACGTCCATCTTAATGGCTCCGATACGAATGCTCTCTCACACGCGCTATGTGATTGAAGCCTTGCTGAACGTAAATCTGGCATGGGCAGGTCAGAATCGCACCCAGGAAACCGGTTGGTGGGCTGCATTCAAAGCCCAGGGGATTGGTAGTTTATCGGCTTTGGCGTGGGCGGGGTTTGCGTTCTGGCTGGACGAGATGTTTTTTCTCTGGTCGCTGCCGGTCGCGATTCCGCTCATTTTTGCGGCGCCAATATCGGTGATCATGAGCCGCGCTGGGGTTGGCCTCCGAGCAAAGCGGTTGGGCTTGCTGATTACACCCGAGGAGCGCTACGGCAATACGCTTGTTGAGACGGTAGAAAAAATGCCCTTCACAGATTCAAGCCAGCCGCGTTCGGCGTTTGTGCAGGCGGTGGTTGATCCGGTCATGAACTATGTGCATGGCTCGCTTGCCGTTCGAGATAAGGCTTCTGTGCGAATCAACAAGGCAGGTATCAAGCAGGGGCGTTTGCAGCAGCTTCGTGTTCGCTGTTTGGAGGAAGGGCCGAGCGGTCTGACCAGCAAAGAGTTGAGCATGCTAGCTTTGGATAGAGATTCCTTGCAATGGTTGCACGAAATGGCCTGGCGCGCACAGCCCGAAAGTTTCTGGGGTGATGCCGCAATGCGGTGCGCGCGAACGCCTTAAACCTTAAAGCCAAGGTCTTAAACTTTAGAACAGTAAGCTGTAGTCTTTTTCCAGTTGTTCAAAGGATAACGAGCCGATAAAGCGGCCGAAACTGAGCCACGCGGCAAGTCCTTTAAAGTCCGAGAATACTGGCGGGATAAATTTAGGTTTGGCGATGATGTCGTCTTGCATGAGTTCATAGATGATTTTGGCATCGTCCAATACGATTTTGCCTACAAACAAGAGCGGAAGCCGATCCAGCATTCCCCGCGCAACCGCCACGCGAATAAAGTTGTAGGTCAATACAAACCCTTTGATGTAGGAGATATCTTTTACAAAGGGTTTGCCCGTAGGCGTTGAGCCTCGAAAAATTCGGCTGACGATGGCGTAGCAATCTTCCGCCTCGATGCCTTTTTCGCGCAAGTAATTAAAAACATCCAGAAAATCTGCGCCATCCTCGGCTAGGGTGATGGCGCGAATACGGTTCACTAGCTTGTAGAGGCGCTTGGGGCCAGATCGAAGCGTGATGATCTCCGAAAGCACCGCGAGGCCTTCTTGTGTCACGGTAGCGGCGGGCGTGCCTTTGCTAAGAAAGGTGCAGTAAGGTTGGGCGGCTCCATTGAGCGTGGTGCCCAGATGCACCCAGCCCTCGTGTACTTCGAGAATGTCGAGATCACGTTGGTTGAACCATGAGTCCTGATTGAGCTTGATGTAATCGCTGCCGGCGGCGGCGTCTGATGCGATGCCGTCACTGATGATGACGCGCACTTGTTCTTCGGGGAATACGTTGTGGATGCGCTGTTGCAGGATTTCAACCGATTGGGCTGCACTTAGGTTGCGTGGTTCTTCTTGCATTCCACCGGCTTGCAAAAGGCTGGATACCGTGGATTCCAGCATGGTGCCGAGTTCGGCGATGGTTGGGTCACCGGCGTGGAATACGTCAGAAGGCGAGCCGTAGAGTTCTTGGGCGATGTTGCAGAAGGTCGGGGTTCCACGCGCTTCCAGCATCCGTACAACGGTTTGAAATTCACTGCAGGTGCGGCGCATCATTTTTGCCAGCGGGTTGAGTTGGCCCAACTCGCGGGTGATGTCGCGCTCGATGCTGTAAAGTTCTAGGCGGGTCTTTTCGGGGTCGAACCCGAGTGCGCGCCGTTCGTAGTAGTCCGCGCCGATTTTTGGCAGTTCTCGACAGCCATGTGCAAAGAACTCCTTGCGAATGTCGTCACGCCAATTGATAGCATCCAGAATGCGAATTGGCCCCTGTACGGCTACGATGCGATCCGATAGCTGTTTGATTGTCCGTTGGTAGGCTTTGCGGCTTGAGGAAGTGTTCATGCCGGGCTCCATTTGAGCGACATCACAGGGCTATACTGATAGATAGAAGGCATGCTTACGGCACAACCAAGCAGAGTAGAGGTTTTTTTGCTAAAAAAGCGCCCACTTGTGAAGTACTACTTTCCAAGTGACCGCCTTTTAGAAAGAATAGCTTTTAGTGCTAGGATAAACCAATTTTTGTGCTGAACGCTGCCAGATTGCGTCAGTATATCGTAAACGCAGTTGGGAGTAATGAATGGCTAAGTTGACGTTTTATGGTGCTGCCAAGGAGGTGACTGGTTCCTGCTATTTGCTGGAAACGCGCCATTCTCGCATTCTTATGGAATGCGGGATGCACCAAGGGGGTAATGCCGCCGAGCGCCGCAACGATGAACCGTTTCCGTTTGATCCGCGCAGTATTGACGCGGTTGTGCTTTCTCATGCACATATGGACCATTCGGGCCTGCTTCCGAAGCTGGTCAAAGAGGGCTTTCATGGGCCGATCTATGCGACCGACGCAACCCGACGTCTGCTGGCCATCATGCTACGCGATGGGGCCAATTTGTATTTGCGAGATCTTGAGAACCACAACCGCCGCCTGCAGCGCGCGGGTAAAAAGCTGCTTCACCCACGCTACGGGCTGGAAGATGTCAATAAAGCGCTCAGACTCTGTGTAAGCGTCGGCTATCACCGCGAGGAGTCCATTGGTGAAGATATTACGTTTCAGTTTCACAATGCCGGCCATATCCTTGGGTCTGCAATTGTTGAGCTGAACATCCAAGAGGGCGGTGATGAGAAGCCAAAAAAAATTGTATTTTCAGGCGACCTCGGCAACCCCGATTCCGTGCTGATGCCCACTTGGGACACGCTCACAGACGCGGATCTTGTTCTGCTGGAAAGTACTTATGGGGATCGTGACCATCGTCAAATCGGCGCGACCAAAGATGAGCTGGCGGAGGTGCTTAACCAAGCCTGCAAAGAGGGTGGCAATGTCATGATTCCGGCCTTTGCCGTTGGGCGTGCGCAGGAACTTTTGTACTATCTGGCAATGCTTAACGAAGAGGGTCGGCTGCGTCAACCGCACATCTTTCTGGATAGCCCGATGGCGATTGAAGTCACCGAAGTCTATCGTGACTACATGAGTTTGTTGGACCAAAACGACATCCAGCGCATATTAAAGAAATCCCCCAATGGTAAAAGCCGCTTCTTACCACGGCAGCTGTTGCCGCAGCTACGGGCGACGCCTACCGTAGAAGAATCCATGATGATCAACCGCTTTCCGCGGGAATCCATTGTGATTGCGGGGAGTGGGATGTGTAATGGAGGGCGTATTGTACACCACCTCAAATACAATCTTTGGCGCCGTGAAAGCCATGTGGTGTTTGTCGGCTTTCAAGCACAAGGCACTTTGGGGCGATTGTTAGTGGATGGCGCAGAACGGGTCAAAATCTTCGGTCAAGAAGTGGTCGTGAACGCGAAGATTCATACCTTGGGTGGATTCTCAGCGCACGCAGGGCAGTCGCAGCTAGTCGAGTGGATGTCGCACTTTCAGAAGCCTGTGCGCGTGTGCCTCGTGCATGGTGAAGAACATGCGCAAATTGCACTGCAAAGCGTGCTGAAGGAACGCCTAGCGCTTAACGCAGAAATTCATGCAGAGGGGGATAGCATCACGCTATAACGGCCGCAATGAAAATCGAATACACCTTTGAGCTTGATGACCAAACCTTGCATTATCAGGTGGATTTGGACAGGCGCTATGATTTCAGCGAAGATCGAAGCGCGCTACCAGCGTGGTCGAAACTAGAGCATTGCCAGTGTGATAATTGCCCGCTGAACGTAAAAGGCAGCAGCCATTGCCCAGCAGCCGTAGATTTGGTGCCGGTGATTCATGATTTTCAGCGTGTGGGTGCGGCTCGTCGAGCACGCATTACCGTGGTAACTCCAGAGCGCACCTACTCCAAAGAAGCGGAGGTAGAAGAAGGCTTGCGTGCGCTGATGGGGGTTGTGATGGCCAGTAGTGCTTGCCCCATTTTGTCTCGCTTAAAGCCTAACGCGCGCTATCACCTGCCGTTTTCGTCGCAGCAGGATTACACCATGCGCTCGGTGTCGTTTTATCTGTTGCGGCAGTATTTTCTTTATCGCGAAGGCTATCGTCCCGATTGGGATATGCTGGGGCTCGTCACCTTGAATCAGGATCTGAAAATCGTCGACGAGGCGCTCGGCCGGCGTGTGCAAGATGCCGAAGGCGAGGGCGCCAATATTCGGGTGTTGCGTAAATTTTTTGAGCTATCTTCCACCTTGGGAAGCTCGCTGGAAGAGCAGTTGCAGGCGCTAAAACCGCTGATCATGAACCAAGAAGTAACGCCTGCGATTGATGCGAACGAGAAGCGCTAAGCTTGCTCGTTCGGGCCTTTATGCGCCTCGCTGCTGTGCTTGCTTACGCGCTTTTTTGTTTGCCTACGCGCACGGCGAGCACGTCGCACTGGGAACGATGCAGAACGGCATTCGCGGTAGACCCAAGCAGCAGGGCCAAGCCGTGGCGGCCGTGGCTGCCAAGGACAATCAGGTCAATCGCTTGCTCTTTGGCAACACGCAAAATTTCGCGCTCGGTAATGCCCACTTCAAGCAGCTGCTGTTCTGCGGGAACTCCGAGTTGTTGGCCGAGCTCTGCCAGCTTTTCGCGGCCTTGCTTTTCCAGTTCGCGGTGCAGATCGCCAAGGTCGAGAGGGAACTCGCCACCATAGGCGATGCCGATGGGTTCAATCACGTGTACCAAGCTTAGTTTGGTTTTGTAGGCTTCCTGCATTGCACGGGCGCGCTCGACGATAAGCGGCGTTTCTGCGTGAAAATCTACGGCGAGCAAAATATGTGAGTACAATGCCATAACGATCTCCTTCTTGGGGCTGACTGCTGGGGCGCTTTGGGGCTAACTGCTGGTGGCTGGCGATTGAGCACGCGCGGCTAAATTGCCGCGATGTTAGTTTGCGCCGGTTGCCGCTGCAAGTATTGCACATAATTCTGGATGCAAGCTGATGATGTACGTACTTTTAATTGTGGGAATTTCGCTGGTGTTAGGGCCGATTTACTGGTTGCGCCCCAGCCCGCGCGATCAACGTATTGCGGCGATGCGGTTGGCTGCCCGTAGCCATCATCTCCAGATTGAACTAATTCACTTGGACAAAGATCCGATCTACGCAGCCTTAGCCTTGCGAAACCCCCAATGGCCAAAAGACGGTTGGGTTCGCTATCGGCTGTTTCCTAGCGATCAGTCGCGTGGCCCTAGCGAGGCGGCCGCGTGGCGGCAGCGACGCGACAAGTCTGGCCTGCTCGTCTGGGACGAAGAGCCCTACGGCATTACGCCACACGGTGTTGCACAAACCTTGCTGGCGCACTGGGCGGAGACGCAGGATGCACGGTTTATGGCCTTAGAAATTGGCCAGCGCTCTGTAGCGATTGTATGGAACGAAGAAGCCTGGACCGAAAAAAGCAATATTACGATGGTAGAGCAGGTGGCCAAGTGGCTGGCCGACCTGCTTGCGGAGAACCAATAGCGGAGGCTGGTGTTTCGGGTTTACGCTGGAAACCCGCTGCAGGATTCTACGAGAAACCTTATTTTTTGCCTTCCAGCGTTTGCGCAAGCTCGCTCAGCAATGTAATGGTTTCACCGCTAAATTTGCTGACTAGAAACGGTACGGAATTTTCCGTGTAGTTCATGAATGATTTCTTCATAAAGCCCCAGTTGGTGCGTACCCGCTCTATTTGCGGGCGGTTGGGATTGCCAGCGGGAATGGCCTCTAGGAGCTTGTCCAGACCGTGCGAAAAGCGCACGGCCATGGCGTCAATGGTTTCCTGCTCCTCTTGACCTGCGCGGTAGCTTGAACCGAACTGCGAGTTGCTACGTTCCACATAGGCAGCGGTCATTTGTTGTAATAACAGCGCTTCTGAGCGCAATTGCTGGACGATCGGTGTAACCTGGTAGCGCGTGCTTTCCACAATGCGCGACTGGAGCTTGCCGAGTAACGCCTCACATTGATCGCTTGCCTTCAGATAGGCATCCATTACTGCAAATTCCGCAAATCCGGTGCTCGCGATTGCCTGCATCGCAACGTCGAGTTGGGTCTGTGCGCTCTTCCATGAAGCGCTTATTTCCGCCAGTTCCGTGTCGACTCCAGCACCCGCCAAGTCAGACTCCAAGGTTGCCATTGTGGCGCGGGTGTTGGCCAACTGTGCGTTCAGTGTGGCACCACGCTTGGGATCCCCCTCAGCGCCCTGATAGCCCTGAAAGGCTGCGCTCGTCTGTAGTAAGGACATATGGGCATCAAAGATACCGTGCAGCATCACCGCGGGTTCTGCAGCGCCGAAGGCGGGTAGGCAGAGGGTGCTCAAGGTAAGGCTAGCGGAGAATAATGCCGCGCGGATTCTGAAAGAGGTGCGTGTTTGCATAGAAAATTCTCCGTCCTGCCAATTTGATTTATGGCGTTACATGTGTGGCTGTACGTTATAAAACAGTGCTCAAGATAAAGAGTATAGGCGGCAGTCTCGGAATTTCCGCCCGCCCATAGGCTTAACTTCAAGAACTCGGCATAAAATCAGCGCGATTGCCGTTAAGCTGCTGAAAATACGGGTAAAATATTTGGAAGAAGGGCTTGTAAAGGCTCGTTGAAGCGCACCAATGGGATGATTTTCAGCAGATTTTGCAAAGTTTTTTTTGACGAACCCGCCAGAGCTGTCCTAAATGCTAATACAGCTAACGGGCAAGTTTGTAAGTAGGCGCAAACGTGTGGGGTGCTTGACCTTGCCCCCTGATATTCGTATATATTCCCGCTTTTCCCAGTATCGCGAGCTCGCGGTACTGCCGATTGATGAGCTTTAAACACATCAGAAACAGGATGCCATGCAAAAATCACTGGTCATCGTCGAGTCTCCGGCCAAAGCCAAGACCATCAACAAATACTTGGGCAAAAACTTTATCGTAAAGTCCAGCGTCGGGCATGTGCGCGATCTACCCACAAGCGGGCGTGGCGAAACGGCGACGGATAGCAAACAGCGCAGCCAAAAGGCCGCTGCCACACGCCAATTGAGCGCTGCTGAAAAAGAGAAGCAGAAAAAGGCGCGCGCGTGGGAAGCGTTGGTGGCACGCATGGGAGTCGATCCAGAACACGGCTGGAAGGCGACTTATCAAGTCCTGCCGGATAAGCAAAAGGTTGTGGATGAACTGCGTAAGCTCGCCAAAGACTGCGATTCTATCTATCTCGCGACCGACCTTGATCGTGAGGGGGAGGCAATTGCTTGGCACTTGCGCGAGGTGATTGGCGGTGATGACAGCCGTTTTCAGCGCGTTGTCTTCAACGAAATTACCCAGAGCGCTATTCAAGAAGCGTTTGCATCGCCCGGTCGCGTCAATGAAAACCGCGTGAATGCCCAGCAAGCGCGGCGTTTCTTGGATCGTGTCGTCGGCTACATGGTGTCGCCGTTACTATGGGCCAAGATCGGCCGTGGCTTATCGGCAGGGCGGGTGCAGTCGGTGGCGGTGCGCCTACTGGTCGAGCGAGAACGTGAAATTCGAGCGTTTTTGCCAGAGGAGTATTGGGAGTTATTTGCAGAAACTCTTACCGCCAAAAAGACGCCGCTGAGGCTTGAAGTTGCCCGCGAAGGCGACAAAGCATTTCGCCCCACCGACGAGGCACAGGCGATGGCGGCAGTGAAGGCTTTGCAGCACGCTGAATACCGCGTTGCCAACCGCGAAGATAAGCCTACCCGCAGCAAAGCATCCGCGCCGTTTATCACCTCCACACTGCAACAAGCCGCAAGCACGCGCTTGGGGTTTAGCGTGAAACGCACCATGATGCTGGCCCAGCGCCTCTACGAAGCGGGCTACATCACCTACATGCGTACCGATTCCACCAATTTGAGCGCTGAGGCGGTAGGCGCGTGCCGAGAATATATCGAGGGGCGTTACGGCGCACGTTATTTGCCGGATGCGCCCAATACCTATGCAAGTAAAGAGGGCGCACAAGAAGCTCACGAAGCGATCCGGCCCACGGATGTACACCTGATGGCGGATCAAGTCAGTGGCTTGGAAAAAGAAGCCCAGAAACTTTACGAATTGATCTGGAAGCGGTTTGTTGCCTGCCAGATGCCGCCGGCAGAATACCTAAGCACCCAGATGACCGTGAAGGCTGGCGAGTTTGAGCTGCGTGCCAAAGGTCGCATCCTCAAGTTTGATGGCCACTTGGCGGTGGGAATGCCCGGAACGCGCACCAGCGATGAAGATATCGAGCTCCCAGATGTTGCCGTGGGTGAGGTGCTTGCGCTCAAGAAACTTGACCCCTTACGCCGCTTCACGAAGCCACCCCAGCGCTTTACCGAAGCCTCGCTGGTGCGCGAGTTGGAAAAACGTGGAATTGGCCGACCCTCTACCTATGCATCCATTATTTCTACGATTCAGGAACGTGGCTACGTGCGAGTGGAGAGCCGGCGCTTTTACGCAGAAAAGATGGGAGACATCGTAACGGATCGCCTGAGCGAGAGCTTTGATAACCTGATGGATTATGGCTTTACGGCGCGCATGGAAGAGAAACTCGACGAAATCGCGCAAGGCAATCTTTACTGGCAAAACGTACTTGACGAATTCTACTCGCGCTTCTCCGGCCAGCTTGCACATGCAGAACTAACGGAAGGCGGCATGCGCAGCAATACGCCAGTCGAAACCGATATTCCCTGCCCGCAGTGTGGCCGGCCTATGATGATACGCACGGGCGCAACAGGGGTGTTTCTTGGTTGCTCTGGCTACAACCTGCCGCCCAAAGAACGCTGCAAAGGCACGCTGAACCTTGTTCCCGGTGAAGAAGGCATTAGCGCTACTCCAGAGTCTGATGAAGACGAAAGCGGAGAACTGGAGGCGTTAGCGCTTCGCAAGAAACACCGCTGCAAGCTCTGCGCTACTGCGATGGACAGCTATTTGGTGGATGAGCACCGTAAGTTGCACGTTTGCGGCAATAATCCGGATTGTCCCGGCTATGAAGTGGAGCAAGGGCAGTTCAAGCTAAAAGGGTATGAAGGCCCCATTGTCGAGTGTGACAAGTGTGGTTCTGACATGCAGTTAAAAACTGGGCGCTTTGGCAAATACTTTGGCTGCACCAACGAGGAGTGTGGTAACACCCGCAAGCTGCTTCGTAACGGAGAAGTTGCGCCGCCTAGAGAGTCGCCGATCCCGATGCAGCACCTACGCTGCCAGAAACACGATGATTTTTATCTGCTGCGCGATGGCGCATCGGGGCTGTTTTTGGCGGCCAGTCAGTTTCCGCGGCACCGTGAAACGCGCGCGCCGACGATTGCGGAGCTGAAAACAGTGGCGGAGCAGATTCCCGAGAAGTACCAGTACCTCCTGTCCGCCCCAGTAAAGGATGACAAAGGCAACCCAGCGATTGTACGCTTCAGCCGTAAATCTCGTGAGCAGTATGTGATGAGTGAAAGTGAAGGCAAGGCCACCGGCTGGTCGGCGGTCTGGGCAGACGGTAAGTGGGTACAGAAGCCCGCCAAAGAGTAGTGCCGTGCCCGCCAAAGAGTAGTGCCGTGTAGGGTTGGGTTCGTAGTCTGCCTAGCAGAACCGAACCCACCCACACGTTCGTCAACCATCGGTAGACCTAAAAACCAAATGTTGCAAAAAAAATTCACCCACAGGCCCGCGTCAACTATCGCTTAACAGAGCAACAACTTACAGATCAACCCCCTCGCGTAACTCAATTCATCCACAGGGTATGCACCGGATTGGCGTTTGTGGCGCTAATGGGAAGCGTGCTACTATCCGTGCCCTGAACGACAAGAAAACTACATAAAAAGCAGTGTATTTTTGCGTTTTGCATAACTGCTTGATTTGCATGAAATACGAAACGTACGAGGTTTCGAGGTTAAAATGGCGTCTTCAAGACTGGAAATTATTGAGCTGCCAAGTGGCGAAATTGTGCTCAGACGCACGGACGGAGAAGGCGAGCCCTTTGTCCGTATTCAATTCTCAAACGAAGCCAAAGTTTTGCTTGGTGATGCGTCGTTGGATCTGGGCAAGGCGATGATTGGTGCGGGTGTACAAATCGTTGGCCATATGTATTCCCGTAACGATCAGCCGAACCAAGACGAGGATGAGGCAGAAGTGATTGAGCTGGAAGACTGGCAAGACGTCGAGGGCGACTTTGAATTCAGCATGGCAAGAGTCGTGCACTGATCGGCGTAACGATTGGCTAGGCACACTCGACACGCCAATTGCGAACGGCAATCGCTATGTGTGGATTTAACTCTCGGCGCTAGATACTCCCGGCGCTAGAGTAGTTGCGGTTAGATCGGCTACCCGAAAATACCGAAGCGCCGGTCAGCATCAGCGGTCGAGTCTACCCGCGCTATCAAAGCCCGCCATTGCGTAGTACGCCGACGGCGATTCCTTCAATGGCAAACGACTCATCGTGTGGGGGGATCTTGATCTCTGCGAAATCAGGATTCTCTGGGAGCAATACAATGGCGTTATTGCGCTTTTGAAGGCGCTTTACCGTGACTTCGTCGCCAATTCTTGCAACCACAATCTGGCCGTTGCTTGCTTCTAGCGTTTTATGTACGGCTAACAGGTCGCCATCCAAAATACCCGCATCTTTCATGCTGAGCCCTTTCACCCTCAGAAAAAAATCTGCGCGCGGTGTGAACAGTTCTGCGGGAACGGCACAGTAGCCGCGTATGTTTTCCACAGCGAGCACCGGAAATCCAGCAGCGACTTCGCCAATAATGGGAACGCCAGCTGCTTGCGCTTCGTCGTCAACGAGCTGAATGCCGCGCGACGCGCTGGGGGTCATGCGGATGGCGCCTTTTCTTGCAAGCGCGCGCAGATGTTCTTCTGCAGCATTGGGCGAGCGAAAACCAAATGTTTGTGCGATATCCATACGCGTAGGTGGATAGCCGGTTTCGCCGATGTGCGTTCGAATGTAGTTGAGAATCTCGGATTGCCGTGCAGTTAATTTTTCCATAACTCGTCCATGCGTGGTTTGTACTGAAATTATATACAGCTCGCCGAAAAACACAATGGGAAACGTCTCGTCTGGGCGGCAGTTAGTCGGGCTGCCAACCGCCATGCGCCAGTCGTCATGCCGCCGAAAACACCCAAGGGCGTTGACAGTGATTTTCCGTAAACGTATGTTTGAAACACCTGTAATACTAAGAACGAGCGCCTACGATGGCCCAGAAAGACACGGTTGAGCGCATCCTTGATGCCGCAGAAATACTGTTTTCCGAACGCGGCTTTGCCGAAACCTCATTGCGCACGATTACCAGCGCGGCGGGTGTCAATCTAGCCGCAGTTAACTACCATTTCGGCTCGAAAAAAGCGTTGATACAAGCAGTTTTTGTGCGCTTTATGGATCCCGTTGCAGAGGCTTTGAATGTCCAGCTGGATGCCTTCGATGGTATGGGGAGAGCGGTACAGTTGCCTACATTGTTAGCGCGCCTAGCAGATGCGATCTTGAATGCGCACGATGACCCTGTTCGTACGGTAAATTTTATGCGCCTTTTGGGGCTTGCCTATACGCAGGCGCAAGGGCATCTGCAGAATTATTTCAAAGAGCGCTATCATCGTATTAACAGTCGGTTTTTCGCACATTTACAGCGCGCTTCTAACGGCCGAAGTGAGGAAGACCTATTTTGGGGGCTGCACTTCGCGCTAGGTTCAGTGGTTTTTACCTTTTCCAGCCATGATTCACTGCGTGCCATTCGCGAAAAAGACACTGGCCAGGCAGTCGAGCTTCGCGATACTCTGCAGCGCTTAATACCGTTTATTGCGGCGGGTATTTTGGCAAGCTGAGTTGGAACCGCCCGAAAAAGCAGTTCATTCAGCAGCAAGAGGAGTGGCGAAGAGGCGCTGATATGAGTCGCAGACAGATCGAAATCTCCATTGCCGACCAGAGCCTTGCGCTTTGCGAAGCGGGGAGCATAATCAAAATCTATCGCATATCCACTGCGCGGAACGGCGCGGGCAATCAGAACGGTTCAGGAAAAACGCCGCTGGGTCGCCACCGAATCCGTGCCGCGATCGGTGCCCAGCAACCGATGAATGCGGTATTTGTTGGGCGAAGGCCCACCGGCGAGGTGTATTCTGAAGCGCTCGCTCGCCAACACCCGCAGCGCGACTGGATTCTTACCCGTATCCTCTGGCTGTGCGGCTGTGAAATTGGCTACAACCGCTTGGGGAATGTGGATTCTCAGCGGAGATATATCTATATTCATGGCACACCCGACTCCGAACCCATGGGCGTGCCGTTATCGCACGGTTGTATTCGTATGCGAAATGCCGACATTTTGGAACTGTTTGATGAAGTGTCTGTGGGTACAGTTGTAACGATTCGCTCTGCATAATTTTGGGGAATTTTTTAGATGTCCGGCCCTTTGATGCTTGATCTGCCCGGTTTGGACTTAACAGCCGCTGATGCAGACCTATTGTGCGCTCCCGAAATTGGTGGCGTAATTTTATTCGCGCGCAATTATGAAGACCCGCACCAGCTCGCGGAGCTAGTGGCAAGGGTGCGAGCGGTTCGGGGAGACGTACTGCTGGCGGTCGATCAAGAGGGCGGCCGCGTGCAGCGTTTCAAAAAGGGGTTCACCCGTCTGCCCGCAGTGCGCGTGTTAGGCGATTTGTACGATCAAAACCCGGAAAACGCCCTGTACCTCGCGCGTGAATGGGGTTGGCTGATGGCCGCTGAATTGCGTGCTTTCGACATTGATTTGTCTTTTGCGCCGGTACTGGATCTGGATTATTCGCGTAGCCAAGTGATCGGTAACCGCGCGTTTCACTCAAAGCCAAGCGCGGTGCTTGCCTTGGCAGAGGCGTGGATTGCGGGGATGGCAGAGGCGGGTATGGCGGCCACCGGCAAGCATTTTCCTGGCCATGGTTGGGTAACTGCGGATTCGCACACCGATATTCCCGTAGATGAGCGCACCGAGGCGGAGTTGCAAAACGCGGATTTGCAACCCTTTGTGCGGCTTGCGGAGCAACTTGGTGGCATGATGCCTGCACACGTCATTTATTCCGCTGTCGATGCGAAGCCCGCTGGTTTCTCGCGTTACTGGCTGCAAACTGTGTTGCGTGAGCGGCTCAGATTTCAAGGGGCGATTTTCAGCGACGATCTGGCGATGGAAGGCGCTGCGGTGGCGGGCAGCTTTTCAGAGCGCGCCCAACAGGCGCTGGATGCAGGCTGTGATATGGTGTTGGTATGCAACCAGCGTAGTGCCGCGCTCGAAGTGTTGGAGAGTCTACAGCGCCAGCCGCGGCCTGCAAATGCGCGCATCCAAGCACTGCGGGGCCAGAAGGCACCTACGCTGGCTGAATTGAAAAACTCCGACCGCTGGCAAGAGGCGCGCGCAAGTATGGCACCTTTTTCACCATGAATCCTCTGCTCGAAGAAGTTCAATACGTTTGGCAAAATGCTCATTGCTTGTGGAATCGGCAGGAGATCACCTGCGCGATGGACGCCCTAGCGAAAAAGGTTTCGGAAAAATTGCACGACGAAAATCCGGTTGTGCTCGTGGTGATGACCGGCGGAATGGTGTTTGCAACGGAGCTGATGATACGCCTGCCGTTCCCGCTTACCGTTGAATACATTCAGGTATCACGTTATGGCGATCAGCAGACGGGGCGCGAGCTTGTCTGGAAAACTCCAGTTCCCGCCGGCCTTTCCGGGCGCAATGTGCTGCTGGTTGACGATATTCTCGATGAAGGCATTACGCTTCAGGCGTTGATTGCAGAGTGTTTGCGCCTAGGCGCGGCCAGTGTGCAAACCGCGGTACTCGCTGAGAAGCAGCATGAGCGAAAGGCCGCTCCTGAATTTCATGCAAACTTTACCGCACTGACCATTCCTGACTGCTTTATCTTTGGATACGGGATGGATTATCGCGGCTACCTGCGCAATGCGCCGGGAATCTATGCGTTGAAGGCCGATGTTGTGATTCCAAAAAGCGGTTATTCCTCCGCTTGAAAAATGCAGAATTGATTGCGTCGCCGTTTGGCCATATACCAAAAGTAAGCGGCGGCGTATTGGCATTTCAAGCCTTCCAAAAGACCTCAAACCCTTTGAATATAGGAAGGCCGTTTACTGTACGCCAGCCTCTTCCTGCGTAGCCTCGTGTTCCAGCTCGCCATTTTCATCTTCTTGTGGAGAGTCTTCCGGCGCATCCAGATCCGCCGCCACACCAGAGCCTAATTCTACGATCAGCCCGAAACGCGGGTTGTCCAAGTAATATAATTTGCCTTCTTCCACACGGATTTGTGCATCCATCACGGAAATCAGGGGCTTCTGGGTGATCGGCAGTTGGTGAAACCAAAAATAAGCGCTCAGCATCGTTGCGTCGTTATTCACATAAACGCGCACGTTACCGTCTAGCTCACTCTGTCTCTCTACGTCCAGAGATTCTTCAGTAGTCGCAGGATTCTTGGATTCATCCATGGCGCCGCTTATGCGGGACGATTCCATATAGTCTGTTTTTGACGGCACTGGCGCGGCGGAAAGATCGCTAGGCTTGTGCTCATCCTCTTGGAGTTCACGCCCGCCGCGCAAAATGATACTAGGGGCTTGATCGGATGTGGTCAGTGCTTGCGTCCAACTTTGCCGAAACAGAATCCGGTAACCGGCGCGCTCCATTTTTGCCGCAATCTGGTGCATGCGGCTGGTAAGCGTGCTGCCAAGATTGCTGATTCCAGGCTCGAAACCTTCGTCGAAATCAATGGGGCGCAGCGGCACCTGCGGCTTGGTTAGTTCAACTTCGCGCCAGCTTTCAAAGGAAATCGACTGGTCTGACTGTGCAAAAGCGAGCACGTTCACCTGAATCTCGCTGGCGGCATACGCAGTGCCGATGCTCCCTTGTGTTATGGCAAATGCAGCGGAACTCAGCAGCACGATCAGCGAAAAAGGGCGGAGCTTACATGTTTGCATACGCTTGTAATCACCTGTGCAGTAAAAATATTTTGTATAAAAGCTTGTATAACGTGCTGCTTTCGATTGAAAAATGTCAGATCAGGTGCCGGCCTGCTTCAGTGCAGAAGCTTTGGGTGAAATCCGCGCCAACAGCTCGCGCACCAACTCAATTCGCTCCTGTGCAGTTTCACTCTCTAACATGAATCGTAGCTTGTCTGCGCCTTCCAGTTTGAATTTTTGCGGCATAGACTGCACCAGTTTTACCAAGGTAAGCGGATCTACTTTCGGGTGTGGGCCAAACTCCAAGCGTCCACCTTTCGGCCCCGCATCTATTTTAGTAATGCCCAGCCCCGAGGCCAACTTTTGCAAGCGAGTGATTGCGAATAGGTTTTTTGCGCCGTCAGGGAGCGGCCCGAAGCGGTCGATCATTTCTACCCGCAGTTCATCCAGCGCTGCGTCATCTTCTGCAGCGGAAATACGTTTGTACAGAATCAAGCGTGCGTGAACATCTGCCAGATAATCACTCGGCAGCAGCGCAGGAATGCGCAAATTGACTTCAGCATCCAAGTCTAGCGGTTGATCCAGATTGGGTGTTTTGCCTTGTTTAATTGCTTTTACCGCACGATTCAGCATTTCCATATAGAGCGAAAAACCAATGGCATGCATATGGCCGCTTTGCTCATCTCCCAGCAATTCTCCTGCGCCGCGAATTTCTAGATCGTGGCTGGCAAGGGTAAAGCCCGCGCCAAGATCGTGGGCGAGGGTGATGGCTTCCAGCCGCTTATGAGCATCGTCAGAAAGTGCTTTCGCATTGGGCGTTAGCAGGTAGGCGTAGGCTTGGTGGTGAGAGCGCCCAACGCGGCCGCGCAGTTGGTGCAACTGGGCAAGCCCTAGCTTATCGGCACGATCCATCACAATCGTGTTGGCAGAAGGCACGTCGATCCCAGTTTCAATGATGGTGGTACAAACAAGCACATTGAAGCGCTTGTGGTAAAAATCCGTCATTACCCGTTCCAGCTCGCGTTCGCGCATCTGCCCGTGAGCAATTGCGACGCGCGCTTCGGGCACAAGCGATTCGATATGCTGGGCGGTTTTCTCGATAGTGCTGACCTCGTTGTGGAGATAATACACTTGGCCGCCGCGCAGCAACTCACGCAGGATTGCTTCTTTGATCAGCGAATCACGAGCTTCCCGTACAAACGTTTTGATGGATAAACGCTTGGCAGGAGGCGTTGCAATAATGGACAAATCACGAATACTGGATAACGCCATATTCAAGGTGCGCGGAATTGGCGTGGCGGTGAGTGTGAGCATATCGACATCGGCGCGAATCGCCTTCAGCTTTTCTTTGTGGCGCACGCCAAAGCGGTGTTCTTCATCTACGATGATCAGACCGAGGTCCTTGAAACGGATGTTCTCTTGCAGCAGCTTGTGCGTGCCCACTACGATGTCGATGCGGCCTTCTTCCAACAAAGCCAGTGCGCGAGTTTGTTCTTTGCTGGTGCGAAACCGTGATAATACTTCGATGTTCACCGGCGTATTGCTGAAACGATCTTTCAGCGTTTCATAGTGCTGTTGGGCGAGCAGCGTGGTGGGTACCAAAATGGCGACCTGTTTGCCAGACTGTACCGCAATAAACGCTGCACGCATGGCCACTTCCGTCTTGCCGAATCCCACGTCTCCACAAACGAGGCGATCCATCGGGCGTGGTGAGGTCATGTCCGCCATCACCGCCTGAATGGCACTTTCTTGGTCGGGCGTTTCTTCAAAGCGGAAGCCATCCACAAAGGCTTGATAGTCGGCCTTGCCAAGCTTGAAGGCGTAACCTGCTTTTGCAGCGCGGCGCGCGTAAATGTTTAGCAGCTCAGCGGCAACGTCGTGCACTTGCTCTTGCGCTTTGCGTTTTTCTTTCGCCCACTGCTCTGTACCGAGGCGGTGTAGTGGCGCGGAACTATCTTCTGCACCGCTGTAGCGGCTGATCAGTTGCAGGCTGGCCACGGGCACATACAGTTTTGAACCACCTGCATATTCAAGAGTGAGAAATTCCTGTGCCTGGCCGTCAATGGTCAAGGTCTGCAAGCCGTGGTAGCGACCTACACCGTGCTCAATATGAACGACAGGCGCGCCGATTTTCAATTCGGTCAGGTTCTTGATGATCTGATCGCCAGAACCATCGTCGCTGCGTTTGCGGCGCCGCACCTGCATGACGTGCTCGCCGAAAAGCTGTGGCTCTGTAATGATCGAGATCAGCGGCGAATCCAGCTCCATGCCTTCCGAGAGTGGGGCGATGGTGATGCTGGTTGCATCGGATTGAGTCAGAAAATCATCCCAAGTCTCAACGCTGCGTGGCTGGATGCGAATCCGCTGCAGCAATTCCAGCAGGGTTTCTTTGCGACCTGCAGTTTCCACGCAGAATAAAACCTGGCGCTTGTCCGCTTTGCATTGCAACAGATGGGCTTCCAGTTTGCTCAATGGCTGCTGGGCTTTGCTGTGAATCGCAAGATCGGGCGGCGTATGGCAAGGAAGGTTGGTGCGCCCAGGTTTGTCTTCTTCTGGGCCGCTATGTAGCGTTAAGCGGCGAAAATCGCCCAAGCGCTGATTGAGTTCTTCAAGGGGTAAAAAAATCTTGTTGGGCGGAAGAATCGGGCGGCGTAGATCATGCCCCAACTCGTCATAACGATGACTGGCCTCAGCAAGAAACGTGTTTGCGTTGGCGTTCAGCGTTTCGCGGTGAATGACCAGCGTGTTTTCCGGCAAATAGTCAAATAGCGTTGCCATCTGCGAGAAGAATAGCGGGAGATAATACTCAATCCCAGCGCTGGCAATCCCCCCGCTCACGTCTTGAAATAATGCGCAGTGGCGGGTGTCAGCGTCGAATTGTTCTTTGAACTGCTCACGAAAATGGCGAATACCTGCAGCATCCAATGGAAATTCGCGTGCTGGCAGTAGGCGAACGCTGTCTACTTTGTCAAGCGACCGCTGTGTTTCAGGGTCGAAGGTACGTAGCGTGTCGATTTCGTCGTCGAATAGCTCGATCCGGTAGGGGAGCGGGCTACCCATAGGGAAAATATCGAAAATGGCCCCACGTACCGCGAAATCCCCGTGCTCCTCAACGGTATTGACGCAACGATAACCGGTTTCTTGCAGCCGCTGCCTCATGGCTTCGATCTGAAAAGTCTGCCCAATGTCGAGGTGTAAACTGTGTGCTGCAAGGTAGTTTGTAGGCGGTAGGCGGTGTAATAACGTGGTGAGCGGGATAATCAACACGCCTTTATGCAACTGAGGCAGACGCGCAAGCGTTGCCAAACGCTGTGAAATAATGGCCTCATGCGGTGAAAAGACGTCATAAGGAAGCGTTTCCCAGTCGGGAAAAAGCAGCACCTCAAGCCCTGCATCATTGAAAAAAACTGCATCCAGCTCCGCCTGAAGTGCAGCTTGGGAGCTGGGCGCAATCACGACGGTCAGCCCTTCGTGCGCTTTGGCCGCCTCGATCATGGCTAAGCTGCCGACACTCGCCTTTACATTGCCCCAGCGCTTGATATCGCCGGGTCGGGTAGGGAGAGGCTGGAATACGGGCAGAGAGGTCATGTGGTGTACGGCTCCTTACGCCTACAAAAACGACGGTCAACAAAAAACGATGATTTGTGACAAGAGGGTGACGCCTCTAGCGGTTCGCGGTATTCTGACAGAAACGGAAGGAGGGATAAACGATGGCCGAGAAGGTGACCGACAAACTCGCTGCGCTTGCTGAGGGGCAACTGGCAGACAAGGTGCGTGATTCCGCAAACCAGATTTGGCTTGCCGGCCTTGGCGCATACGCAAAGGCGGAGGCGGAAGGCAGCAAATTGTTTGAAGCGCTGGTGCAAGATGGTGAGCGTCTCGAATCCCGCACGCGCAGCTATTTTGATAAGCAAATCAACAATGCGCGTGATCGTGTGGACGATCTGCGGGCGCGGGCGACTGGATCATGGAGCAAAGTCGAGCGAGCGTTTGATGAGCGAGTGTGCGGGGCGCTCGGGCGTTTAGGCATTCCAAATCGTTGCGATATTGAAGATGCCGAGGAGCGCTTAGATTCTATCGCTACAGAAATTGCGCAGCTGCAAGCGCAGTTACAGGCGCAGCTACAGGCAAAACGCGCTGCAAAATAAGGGCTTGCTATCGGTACAATTTAACCCCATGTTAGGGGTTTCACTTTTTCGTTTGGATGCTTCCTCATGACCGATGCCCCGTATATTGTTGACGTGACTCAAGCAAACATGGAGTCCGTGCTGCAAAAATCCATGCAGATTCCCGTTTTGCTGGATTTCTGGGCAAGTTGGTGCCAGCCCTGCAAACAGCTTGCGCCGGTGCTTGTCAAACTTGCCAATGAATACCGAGGCCGCTTTCTTTTGGCGCGCGTGGATGCCGACCAGCACCAAGGATTTTGCCAGCAGCTTGGCGTGCGCTCGTTGCCTACCTTGAAGCTGGTGTTTCATGGGCAGCTCGCAGGCGATCTTACCGGTGTGCAACCGGAGAGCGAGATCCGCAAATTGCTGGATGCGGTGCTTGGTGAAAGCAATCCCGAAGAACCAGAGGTTGATGCCGAGAGCGATCCGTGGTTAGCACAAGTTGATATGGCGCGTCGAGCTGAAGCCTTCGATGAGGCCATTGCCATCCTCCGCGAAGCCATCGCAGAACAGCCAGCGAAGCTTGAGTATCAAGTGAGCCTTGCAGAAGTCCTGATGGATATGGGCCATTTGGATGAGGCCCAAACCGCGCTGGACAATATCAAAGACGAGGCCGTCAAAGCGCGTGCCAAGGCTCGCCTGTTTCTGATCCGTGAGATCTATGAAGGCCCGGAACCTGAAGCCTTACAGCAGATCTTGGCAAGCTCGCCGGACAGTACCGAAGCGCAATACTTCTTTGCGCTGCATTGCTTGATGGGTGGCGAAGTCGAGCAGGGGCTGGATGGCCTATTGCAGGTGGTTCGCCGTGATCGCGCTTTGCGGGATGACGCCGCGCGGAAATCCTATATCACTGCGCTTGAACTGCTCGGCAAAGAAAATCCACTGGTGCCGCAGTATCGACGCCGTCTGTTCGCGCTCCTTCACTGAGGTGCAAAAATGGTCGCCTTCCTACGGACAGGAGCAATGCGAGATGCGTGGGCCGACTCAGTAGGAGGGCGGCTGCGGCTGCGCTTTGTGGCGGAGCTAGAGCGCCAGTTTCAGCGTGAGCAGAGCCCCTTCGTGACTGGCCTTACACGCGTGGGCTGCATAGCGTAATTTTGTGGCTGTACGCGGCCTACGGCGGGTTTGACTACATCTTGCTGAATGGCGACGTAGGCGCGGTTTGGCTGATTCGTTATTGCGTGGGATTGCCCTTGCTGGTGGGCCTTTTTTTTGCCGGCCATAGCGCGAGCGTGCGGCGCTTCCATCAGACGTATGCAGTAATCGGCATCTCAATCATCGCGTTAACGACGCTTTGGATGATTGCCCAGCTACAGGAGAAACACGCTTATGTTTATCACGCCAGCCTGCTGACGCTGGTGATGGGTGGATTGACGATTGCGCGAATGCGTTTTCGTGCGGTGTTGATTGCTGGTGCGATCTTTTCCGCAGGCTCCTGTATTGTCTTGGTGCCGGCTTTTTTTCGGTCGGATCTGCTTGCCTATTTTTTGGTGCTCGACGTAGGCGTTGCAATCTTTTGTTCCGCGAACGCCTATGCGTATGAGTTTTCCCTGCGCAAATCGTTTTTGCAGCAAGTGCTGATTGCCCATAACAACGCCCAACTGGCAGAGGCCAATACACGCTTAAAGGTGCTTTCGGAGGTGGATTCACTCACCGGAATTTACAACCGGCGGTTTTTGGACAATGCGATGGACGAGGAGTGGCGGCGCGCCCGCAGAATGGGGTATCGCCTGTCCTTCCTGATGTGTGATATTGATTTTTTCAAACTCTACAACGATACCTACGGACATTTAGTAGGGGATCAGTGCATTCGTAAGGTTGCACAGCGTTTGCAGTCCTTATTCCATCGGCCTGGCGATGTGGTGGCTCGCTATGGTGGTGAGGAGTTCGCAGTGTTGTTACCAGGCTTGGAAGCCTCTGAAGCGCACGCCCTTGCAAAAGTGGTATGTGCTGAAATTCAGGCTCTGGCGATTCCCCACTCCACCTCAACGGTAGCGGATGTAGTGACGATCAGTATCGGTGTGGCAGATATTCTCCCGAATGAAGAAAGCGAGACGCGGGATCTTTGCCGCATGGCAGATGAGGGGCTGTACCTTGCCAAACGATCGGGCCGTAACCGCGCAGAGTGCTTTGGCGATGCTGAATCCTGTAATGAGGCGGGTATTCTTTCACCGTTTAGCAAGGTATGATGGCGGCGAGCCTTGCACGAGACACACGCATGGATAATAAAAACGAGAGCTTGTATCAGAATGCGCTGCACGCGCTGCGACAAAAACGCTGGCCCGACCTGCGCTTTGAGCCTGCTTCGCTAGAGCACGCTTTTCGGCAGGAGTATGCGAGCTGGCGATTGCAGACCACTTTTTCTGCCGCTTGTGTGGCTCTCTTGTTTCTGTTGGGCGGATTGTTTTTCGAATGGGTTTGGGCCATTGAGGTTCACCCGATTCCGTTCTGGGGGCGCGTGATTGCCGTTATCGGTATTTTGCTCACTGTGCGCCATATGGCGCGAGAGCGGCGCTCATCGTCGGTGAGCTCCTTGATTTTGCTGAACGGTATTGTATGCACGTTGGTGGTGCTCGCGTTCGCCTTTCTTTCGCAGCCTCCAACTAAACAGGTCTATTACGGGACGCTGTTTTTTGTACAGGTGTTTTTGTTTATCTATTTGCGTTTGCCGTTACACTTGTCGGCTTTTTGCGGCGCGTTTATGTTTCTTACTGCGAGCGCGGTGTTGTTGTTTGATTCCATGACGGGGCTTGAACGCGCAATGACTGGGGCCATGCTGTTTTTGGGCACGGTGCTATCGCTTGCGGTTTGTGTGCGTATGGAATGGCGCGAACGCAGCTATTTTTTGAAAGACCATTTGGCACAGCGGGAACTAGAGCGCCTGCGCCAGACCAATCGTGACCTTGCGGAGCAGCTCGCTTGCGATTCACTCACGGAGCTGCCGAACCGCATTGCGCTTGAGGAAATACTGCAGGCATTGATTGAGCGCGATCTGTCGGCGGATCACCTTTCAAGACGTGCAGCGGAGACGAGTGAAGAATCGAGTGAGGAGAAGGGAAGAGCGTTCCTTGTGCCTGTAGTCATTGAAGACTTCAAGGACCTGAATGAGCGCTATGGGCATCAGGCAGGCGATAATCTATTGCGTGCCGTGGCCAGAACCCTATTGGCGTCATTAACGAATCCCGGTGAAATAGCATCACGCGTTAGCGGCGGAAAGTTTGTGATGCTTTGGTTCTGCGATGACATTCGCGATGCGGAGCGCCGCTTGGCACGCGCACGTGGCTTGCTGAGAAGCGTACGCGCGCTCCGCGAAAACCAGGAACGCGAACAGAATCTTCAGATCAGTCTGTGTATCTGGACGCCGGCTTCATCCATCAAGGGATCTGCGCAAGAAAAGGCGTCTGCCTATGTAGACGACGCCTTGCGAAGATGCCATTGCAAGCATTTCAAAATCGCAGATATCGCCTAGGGGCGCATTTGCTTTTAAACATAAGATCGGTAAAGCCCCATGATTGGTAAACGAGTACTGAAAAGGCGTTTGTTGCGTAAGCATGAGCGCCACCTGATCAATGCGCCCGAAATTCAAGAGATCGCAGAGATTGTGCAGAATGCTCGCAGGATTCTGTTCATCACGGGTGCAGGAATTTCCGCAGACTCCGGTTTGCCTACGTATCGGGGGATTGGTGGACTGTATAACGACATACTCACCGAAGATAACGTCTCCATTGAGACGGCGCTCTCAGGCGCGACCTTCGCGAAAGATCCGCTCCTGACTTGGAAATATCTTATTCAGGTAGAGTCGGCCTGCCGTGGCGCGGGCCATAATATCGGCCACCGCATCATCTCTGAGTTTGAGCGCTTCAAGCCTGAAAGCTGGGTGCTCACCCAAAATATTGACGGCCTGCATCGCAGTGCTGGCAGCAATCAGTTGATTGAGATTCACGGTAATGTGACGCGGCTACACTGCACATCCTGCCGTTTCAGTGAGATCGTGCCCAGCTATGCGGGCATCTCCCCGCCGCCGATTTGCCCACGCTGCTTCGGAATTATGCGGCCTGGGGTGGTGCTGTTCGGCGAATCGCTGCCGCTGCTTGCGCTGGATGCGCTGCAAACCCAACTTTCCTTGGGGTTCGATCTGATTTTTAGTATCGGCACAACGAGCGTGTTTCCCTACATCGCCCAGCCTGTGCTGGATGCTCACTATTGGGGGGCGAAAACCGTTGAGATTAACCCCGGAGTCACGGAAGTCTCGGACGCGGTAGACTACAAGCTCACGCTACGCGCGGCGGAGGCACTTCCGGCGATTTGGGCTGCAATGGGAAAAACTTTGCCAAAGCTGTAAGCGATTCGCTTGAACAAACGATTAGCTTGAACAAACGATTCGCCTGAAGCAAACGATTCGCCTGAAGCAAACGATTCGCCTGAAGCAAACGATTAGCTTGAAGCGCCTTGGTTACGCATTTCCGTCGCGTGTAGCGCAAAGCTTTCCGCTTCCAAGGGGCGGTTGGTCGCGCGATAGAGATCGGACAGATTTTCTAATAGTGTGATTACGCTGGCATCATCTTCGCCGAGCTTTTCTTTGAGGACGCTGAGCGCGTTCAAGAAAAGCGGTTCTGCCTGTTTGTATTTCTTTTGCTCATAGAGCAGGGTCGCGAGGTTGTTTACGCCCACTGCGGTAAGGGGGTGCTTGCGCCCAAAGTGGTTGATTCGAATCTGGATGGCGCGTCGATAGAGAGGCTCGGCCTTTTTGTAGTTGCCGAGGGTATCGTAAAGAGCTGCGAGATTGTTCAGGCTGGTGGCGGTGTCGGGGTGCCCACGCCCAGCGTTGCGTTCGGAAATTTCGAGCGCACGCTGAGCAAACAGGGTGGCATGATTGTATTGGCCCTGTTGATAGAGGGTGATTACGCTAGCGTTCAAAGTTTCCCATTCAATGCCTGCGTCTTTGGCCTGCGCCGCGAGTGGTGTGCAGCAGATCGCGAGTAGTGCCAAAACTAAGGCAAATAATTTGTAGTGTCTAGAACGGCGTAGTTGCTGGTTGCGTTGTTCGGGGAGTGCGCATAGATACAGGCTGCCGCAGGTGCTTGCTTTGTTCGGGGCGCAGAGATTGATGGGGCGATTGATGGGACGATCGTGGAGCGCGGCCTGTTGAGCTTTGTACGCGGCCTGTTGAACTCTGTAATAGGAGCTTGCATCGTGTTTCGTGTACATTTTGAGTCCCTTCATCATGCTGTGGAGGGTGCCATTACCCTCCTAGATGCGCCGCTGGTGCGCGCGAGGCTGATTGTTGTTGATCTTTGCTTGGCTTGTTTTCGCGGCCTGCCTGATCCTCATTGCCGATTTGCCGGTTGAGCAAGCGGTCGAGCGCGAGTTCGGTAACGCGCCGCGCTCTCTGTAATGCTGCCGTAGACCCTGTTTGCGCGCCCAGCAGGGCGGCACCTACGAAGGTGCTGTGGAACAGCATAACGTCGTCGTCAGTGGCGTGAATGCCGAGCGCTCGGTAAATGGCTTGCCATTGGCTGATGGATTCAGCGTGGAATTCATCAATCCACGGGTGCAGCGACTTTTCTTCCTCTGCGACCACCATGATGGAGAGCAGCATGCGGGCTTTGGGCAGATCACAAACTTCTTGTAGACAGAACGACCGCAAGCGTTCTTGAAAATTTTGGGCAGGAATAGAGCGGTTGGATGGCGGGCTTTCGTTGCTTGGGTTTTCAACGTCCGATACATGCAAGGCGGTTTGGATTGCGGAGAGCATTTGGGTGCGAATCGCGTACACCGTTGCTTTGATCAAGTCTGCGCGTGATGGATAATAATAAGTCAAATGGCTTTGACGAACGCCCGCTGCGGCGGCTACACGTGCTTGGCTCATTCCCTGCACGCCCACGGTTTGAGCAAGCTCCAACGCAGCCTCAATAATGCGCTCGCGTACGGGGCGGGGGTCAACTTTGTCGGACTCGCAAAAAGGGGCGGCACCCTCATTTACGGTACCCCCGCTGATGCCGCCGCTTGTGGCCTTGATTGCACGGCCTTTTATCGCGGTGCGCTTAGGCTTGGTGGGTGTCGCCATGGGGCGCTCCCTGCTCCAAGGGTGTTGCGGGGCGGCTGCTTCCTTCTACGGTGTCTTCACTTGGATGATCGCTTTTATTGCGACCAAGCCAGTTTTTTAGGCGACCAATGTACAGATAGACGACGGGGACTACGAGTAGGCTTAAGCCTGTAGAGGTGATTAGGCCGCCAATGACCGCCACCGCCATGGGAGTGCGAAATGCAGACTTGCCGCCAATGCCGAACGCAAGTGGCAGCAAGCCGGCAATCATCGCAACGGTGGTCATCACAATGGGGCGTGCGCGCTTGTGGCAAGCGTCCAGCACGGCTTCCATAGGCGTCATGCCGTGATCGCGCTCGGCCATTACTGCGAAATCTACCAGCAATATCGAGTTTTTGCTGACCACACCCAAGAGCATGATTAAGCCGATAAAAGTCGCAAGCCCAAGGTCATAATTAAGAGTGACCATGGCGATAAATGCGCCGCCGATGGACATCGGTATTGCCGAGAGGATTGTGACGGGCTGAAACCAGTCTCGGAACAGTAAAACCAGCGTTGCATAGACGAGGAAAATGCCGGTGAGCAGTGCAATCGCAAAACCGCTCATCATTTCGATCAGGATTTCTGCATCTCCGGATTCGATCAGCTTTACGCTGGCGGGCATGTTTTTAATGGAGGGAAGGCTGTCGCGGATTTCCACCGCGCCACCGAGCGGATAGCCACCGAGGTCTACGGTGATGGTAACCTGACGCTGGCGGTTGTAACGGTCGATTTGGTTCGGCCCGCTTTCTACGGACAGCTCTGCGATGCTGGAGAGGGGGACGAGCCCAGATCGGCCCGGAACGCGCAGATTGCCGATGGCGTTGAGATCGTGGCGCAATTCTTCGGGTACCTGTACGCGGATATCCAGTTGGCGGTTGTCTAGGTTCAGTTTGGAGAGTGCCTGTTCAAAATCACCTGCCAGAGCGATGCGCACGGTTTCGCCGATGGCTTGTGTGCTTACGCCGCGATCTGCAGAGAGTGCATCGTTCGGGCGAATGGTGATTTCGGCACGCTCAAGGCTGGCGGTAGAAGTAATGCCGCTAAAGTAGGGGAGTGCGCGCAGTTCGCGTTCGACTTCGCCGGCGGTGGAATTCAGCGCTTCGGGATTTTGGCTGACCAGAAGGATCTGCAGTTTTTCGCCCGGATTGCCGTAGCCAATGGAGAGCCGTGCGCCGGGAATGGTTTCGAGGCGGGGCCGGATCATGGCTTCAATTTCTTGCTGGGTGGGGCGGGTGTCACGGTCGGTGAGGACGATGTTTAGCGTGCCTTTTCGCACCTCACCCATGCCGTTGGGCATGTTGGGGTTCGCGCGGAAGCTGCCGACGGAGGTGAAGATGCTTTCGATTCCCGGAATGCCATCGAGGGAGTGACGAACCATTTCGGCGGTGGCTGCTGTGGTTTCAAGGTTGGTGCCAGGCGGCATTTCCATGTTGATGATGACGAAGCCGTAGTCTTCCGGCGGCATGAATGAGGTGGACATCAACGGGACGAGCGATAAGGTGCCAAAGAAGAAAGCCGCGCAGCCTGCAACGGTGGTCTTGCGGTGTGCCAAGCACCAGCGCAGGATTTTCAGGTAGGAGCGCATCGCCCAGCCGTCTTTGGGCTCTTGATAACCGCCTTTTAGCATCCAGACCGCCATCATGGGCGTTACCAGACGGGCAACCATTAACGATGCGATTACAGCGGCGACTACCGTCCAGCCAAATTGCTTGAACACCATGCCTGAAATGCCGGTCATCAGTGCTGTGGGTAGAAATACGGCAACGAGGGCGGCAGTGGTTGCAATTACTGCGAGTGCAATTTCGTTTACCGCTTCAATCGTGGCCTCTTTTACGGGTTTGCCTTCGTTGATATGTCGGTAGATGTTTTCGACTTCGACTACGGCATCGTCAACAAGGATGCCGACCACCACGGCAAGCCCGAGAAGGGTGATGGTATTGAGTGAAAAGTCGAACAAGTACATTACGCCAAAGGCGGGGATGATGGATAACGGCAGCGCTACGGCGCCTAAAACCGTTGCGCGCCAATCGCGCAGGAACCACCAGATTACAATGACCGCGAGCACAGCGCCTTCCAGCAACATTTGCATGGAGCCGCGATACTGGTGCAGGGTGACTTTTACGACTGAGCGTACCAGTTCGAATTTCAGGCCGGGGTGATCTTGTTCAAGTTGCGCGATGACCGCACTCATGCCGTCGGCGATTTGTTTTTCGTCGTAGCCTTTGGTGCGCGAAATTTCAAAACCGACGGATGGTTTGCCGTCGATCAGAGCGATTTGCGTGCGTTCAGCGATGGTGTCGCGAACGGTTGCGACTTGGTTTAACTGTAGATAGCGGCCGTCGGCCATGGGGATTGCAAGGTTTTCGAGGTCTTGGGCGCGTTTTACCGTGGCGATGGTGCGCACGCCTTGTTCGCCGCCACCCAATTGGCCACGCCCGCCGGAAGCATCTTGCTGGACGCGTTTGAGTGCGCGCGAAATGTCAGAGGCGGTAACGCCCAGTGCGCTCATTTGTACAGGGTCTACGGTGATCTGCACTTCGCGGGTAACGCCGCCGATGCGGGTAAAGCCGGTGGCACCGGGAACGGATAGCGCTGCATGCGCGATGGTGTCGTCGGTGAACCAGGAGAGTGCTTCTTCATCCATGCTGGGATGTGACACTGCATAGGTGAGGATTGTGCCGCCGGGACCGGTGTTTACCTTGTTGACGATCGGTTCTAGGACGTCGGGTGGTAAGTCGTTGCGTGAGCGATCGACGGCGTCTTTAACGTCTTGTAACGCTTCGTTGACAGGGCGTTCAAGATCGAATTGTGCGGTGATGGAGACACGGCCATCGTTGATGCTGGTATAGAGGTGGCGCATCCCTTCGAGCGTGGCCATCGCGTCTTCGACGGGGCGTGCGACTTCGGTTTCAAGCTGGGTGGGTGCGGCACCGGGCTGCGATAGCACCACGGTGATCATGGGCAGGTCGAGATCGGGAAAATTCTGGATGTTGAGGTGCTTGAAACCCCAGATGCCGCCGAACGTCAGAAAGAAAAATAGCAGGATAAACGGGATGGGGTTGCGGATTGAAAGGGTAGCGAAATTCATTACTGAGCCCCTTGCTGGGTGAGCTGGGCAGCATTAATGCTCACTGATGGGGCCGAATCCACTACGCGGATCTGGTCGCCGTCTACCAAAAAGCCTGCGCCACGAACTGCGATTTGGTCGTCTTCGGAAAGGCCGTCAATCACTTCGATCACATCACCATCACGGCGGCCAATCTGTACCGGTACTTGCGTGACTTTTTGATCCTCGCTTAAGCGAAATACGGTGCTGCGCCCGTCGCGCAGTACGACTGCTTCTGCAGGAACCACCATAGATTCGCGCTTACCAAGTGCAATTGAGCCGCCGGCAAACATCCCTGCGCGCGCCGAGGGATTGGGTTCGATGTCCACATAAGCAACGCCAAGCCGGCTGAGGTTGTCGAGCGCGGGGGCAAGCTGGCGTACTTTGCCTGGGAACCGGGTGCCGTTTTGCAGAATAATCATCACCTGCTGGCCCGGCTCTACCTGTAGCAGTTGCTTACCGTTCAGCATGGCGTGCCATTCCAGTTTGTCTTGACGGATCAGGCGAAACAGTTCGGTGCCAATGGGAGTGACCTGCCCAAGCAGTGCATTACGGACAGAGATCACGCCGTCGTCTACAGCGCGTACTTCGCAATCGGCCAAACGGATTTCTAGGGTGGTGATCTGAGCTTTGACGAGTGCACTTTGGGCACGTGCGATGTCGGCTTGTGTTTGAGCTTCTTGGAGGTCTTGCTCGCTGACGGCACCCTTGCCTTTCATGCGTAGTAGCCGCTCAAGATTGGCGCCTGATTGACGTGCGCGTGCTTCCGATTGGGCGAGGCTGGCGCGGGCTTGTGCTAGCTCTGCCTTGACCAGGCGGGTATCGAAGCGTGCGAGGATCTGGCCACGATGGACGCGATCGCCCACGTTGGCGCTGACTTCAATGAGTGGATAGCCGCTGACGCGAGCGCTCAGGATGGCTTCTTCCCAAGGTGCGATCAGACCTTGCGCTTCGATGGTGCGCGCCATGACCTTGCGCTCAACTCCCGATGTGGTGATGGTGAGTGCGGCCTTTGTTGTAGGCTCGGTTGCAGTTTTCTCGCCGCAGCCTGCCAGTGTGAGTGTTCCGGTCAGAAGCAACGCTGCGCTCAGCAAGGAAACGCTTTTGGTTGTACCCAGTTTGAACGGCGCTTGGGAGTATCGCATGTCGGGACTTCCGTGATGGGTTCGTATCGCGAAGGACGAAATGAAGGAGATTGCTTTGACCGCCTACCTTAGGCAAGGCGACACGGTATTTTGGTTAATCAACCAAGTCTAATCTGGTTTCCACAACTCGCGAATCTGTTTTTTGTGAAGAACTGTAGTTTGTGAAGAACTGCCGTTTGCTAGGTAATTCAGGCGCTTTGCCCCCTTGTTGTGTGGCTTGTAGGAGCAAAAAGGATGAGGTGAGAGCAGGAGGGTTTTCTAGTGGCTCGCTGGGGTATTGATGTCCCAATCATTTGCGCAATGTGGTCAGCAGCGTTACAAGCTCTTCAATGCTAGTAAATGGCTCAGGATCAGAATAGGCATTGCTTTTTGCCACCAATACTTTCGCCCTTGCCGTAGCGATATCAAGCCGACCGCTTGTTGTGGCGAAGGCTCCGCGAGCCCCTTTGTTATAATTAGGGATACAAATTTTCAATCGCCGCATTACCTCGTCGCGGTGCATGGGATGTTGAATGTCTTCATAGTGCAGCAACAACCACAACTCAAAACTCGGAATTGAAGCAACTGTGCTCCGCCGGTGTGCTCTGCGCTTTTCTATATAAGCCTCTACTTAAATTGCTTCATTGCTACCTCTCCCAGCTGGGTATCCCGCGGTGCTGCTTATCTTTGCGTTAGACTTTCCAAAAATGCGCGTAATAATTAAACAACAATGCTGGAAGGACGATATAAAGCTTTTATGTTTTCGATTTTCTTTACCCAAGTTGGGTGCATTGAAGTTGCTGCTAAGCGTGCTGGCCAATAGGGCGGCTTTGTGATGACGAGAATATGGGAATAAATGAGATAACCTGACAACTAGACCAATAAGAGAAACGCCTGTGACAGCCTTCACCGCACGCCAAGCTACACTGCAACGTCAACTCTCAACAGTACGCGAAATCCATGCGCGCCACGACCTTAATGCAAGCCGGATCGAAGAGCTTGCGCCGCTTATCGAACATTTCGAGATCCGCGTCCCGTTAATTGGCTCATTTAGTTGCGGTAAATCTAGCTTAATCAATGCCTTGTTGGGTGAAAATCTGTTAGCAACGGCGATTACGCCAGAAACTGCAGTCCCTGCTGAATTATATTATGGCCCCGTGCGAACTTTTTTGGGGTGCATGCCAGATGGCCGGCGTTTAGTATTGAGTGAAGTGGATTTACGGGATAATCGCTTGGAACGGCTACTGCCTGCTGGTTGGGTTGAAGCCCGCCTGTCCAACCCAGCGTTGGCGAAGAGGCAACAGTTGGTACTGGTAGATTTGCCGGGGTGGGATTCGGGCATTGAGGCACATGAAAGCGTGATTGACAACTACGCTCATCGTAGCCTTGCGTATTGCGTCGTTGTTAATGTTGAAGATGGCGGCCTGCGCGATAGCCTACGTTTTGCTTTGAGCGAACTTGCTATTGCTAAAATGCCAATTGTTCTAATTATTTCCAAAGCAGATAAGAAGACGCCTGACGACGTTCAGGCTGTAGTTGAACGTTTAGTGGCTGATATTACTGCATTGATGGGGCGTTCGCCGTTGGCGGTTGCTACGACTTCATCGCGCAAAAAAGACTCTGCTAAACTCGAATCAGCGCTCGATACTCTTCAAGCTCAGGCAGGTGAGATTTTTGAAACTCGTATTGTCGGAGCCTATCGTTCGCACCTACAGCATACTGCACAACACCTAAGCCTACTCGCGAACCAAGACAACAGTGATGCTGCTCGTTTACAGGCAGACATTGATAATTTGGAACAAAAAATTCTGGCATTCGATGCGCATTTGCAAAAAGAGACTGCTGCGCTACAAGCTCGAATCGGTCCAATTCTAGAGACTGTACATGTGCGCGTTGAAAACGCTCTAGGTGGACGCGTTGAGGCACTTGCCTCACAGCTCTTGCGTGGGCTCAACATTAGTGATGATGTCCTCGGTACGGTTCGTCTGATTGCTAGCGAATCTTTGCGAAAGGAATTTGAACCAGCTATGCAGGCTTATCTTGAACGCGTAGAGGACGCCTTGCCAAGTCGCATTGATTTCAATTTTGGTTTTGCCCCTCAAACGGGAACATCCGGTAAGCAGAGCGGTGAATTTCCTTGGAAAAACCTCGCTACTGGGCTCGTGCCGCTGCTGGTTAGATTTACAAACCCTGTGGTCATGATTATCTCACACCTCCTGCCGATACTTGGCGCGCTCTTTGATGGCATGGGTGAACAGAAACGCCGACAAATTGAAGAGGCGCGCCAGCGGGAGTTGGCAAGGGGGCAGGTGCATGAAGCACTGAATCAGGTTGTCCAACAAATTGATGCTCAGTTGCGCCCCGTTCTCTCTGCTCAAGTGCAGAAGGCACAAAAAGAGGTTGCCCAGAATGTTAGTGTGGAGCGCGATGAATTTAAGAAAACCCTGACCACTCTGGCTAAGGCTTTGCAGCAGGGCGAAGATGAAGCGGCAGCCCTGCGTCAACGTGCACAGGTCGACCTTGATCTTTTGAATGCAATGCTGGCTGAACTAGAACCCACCGCTTGATCAAAAAAATGAACATTCCCAACCTTGAACCCGACACCTTGCAGGCGCGCTATGGCTTGCTTTGTCGTGCGCTACAGGCCACGGCCGTTGCAGATAAAACACAGCCCGCACTAAATACTGTAGCTCGGCTTGATGAACTGATTCATCGTGAGCTTCTCGATCTTGCGCGGCTCGGCAGCCCAGACGACTTTGCAGAGATCTACCTTGAGTTTACGCGTGAACTTACTCGCTTCCGTGAATTTTGTGCAGACCCGCGCTTAGCAGCCAAGACAGTTATTGCTTTTGGTGGGCCATTTTCTGCGGGTAAGTCCAGTCTCATTAACGCCTTGATTGGCAAAAAGCTGCTGGTGGTTGAGGTTGATCCGACCACGGCTCTGCCAGCCTATGTGCTGGCTGGTGAAACCGATGCAATTCATGCGCTCAATCTCCATCACTTGCGTGTTCCACTCTCCGACGAAGAGCTCGCGAGCCTCACGCATGATGAGCGTGACCTTTACGGCAGTCAGGTGTCACGCGCTTTGAGCGCCGCCTTCATTACGCGCCGTGACTTTCCATGGGCAAATCTAGCTTTTATCGACACTCCGGGGTATAGCGGTCGAGCCATTGCGGGCGACCGTACGGATGCTGATGTTGCCCGCGCGCAGTTGAGTGGCGCCCATGCAATTGTTTGGGTTGTGTCGATCAAGCAGGGCAACCTTAATGAAGAAGATCTTAGCTTTCTTGCTCAGCTCGACCCCGCTATTCCACGCATTGTTGTTGCCAGCCACGCAGATCAACTATCGGAAAATGACCGTGCTGACGTCATTCGTCGTATGAGAGAAACGCTAGCCACGCGCAACCTTGCTGCGATTGGCGTATTTCCCGTTTCGGCGCGTCCGCGTCAAGGTGAACTGCTGGAGCCATTGCGTGCCCAGCTAGGCACTTGGAATCAAACGCCACGCCAGCAGCGTTTTGCGTATCGATTTAAGGCCTTATTTACCCGCTATCAACACGGCATAGAACGCGATGCTCGCGATGCCCATTGGCAATTGCACCGTACTAACCGTATTGCTACCTTGGCTGAAGGTGACTGCCTACGCGATGCCGACGAACTTAAGTTTCACATTGATAAACGCTTGGAGGTGATTAAAACGGTAGAAACACGCTTACAGGAGTTGCGTGGCCGTTTCTTCGGTGAGCTCAAGCGCGCGGGTGATGCCGTCGGCATTCCCCTGCCTGAACCGCATGAAATTGAACTATTGGAATCGGGAGATAGCAAATTACTGGATTTGCTTGTTTCGTTGCGCGAAAAAGAAGGGTGTCAAGAGCCCGATATGCGCTTAGCGCTACGCGACTTACGCAAGCGGGTTGTAACAGAGCGGTCTGCAGGGTTGATGCGTCGTTTAATTCGTGATCCGTTTGAGTTTTTGAAAGGATTATATGATACCAGTACAACAATGCCTGACCTGCAAGCTGAAGAGGGGAGCGTATATAAAAATGTTTTAAAGCGATCAATTCGCGGCCTTGCTAAGAAGGTTTCTGACGGCTTGGCGTTTGTCGTTACGAACCGCGTAAAGGGGCCTGCTCCTAGCCAAGAATTTTTTATCTCCACTGTGCAGCGTAAATTTAATGAGTTCTCGGCTTTTGCTGCCTCTTCAAACACTATCCGAGGGAACAGATTAAACTTACTCGAAACGCTAGTTAACGCTACGAGTGAGAAGCAATTACGCCGCAATCCTTTGCCTGAACATGCAGCTGCTGCGGAAAGTGAGCATTTGCGAAGTCATTATGCTCTTTTGCTGGCTGCGGTATTATCTGTTCAAGCCAGCCTTTCTGAACCGCAAACGAGACTGCTGCGATTGTTGTTTGATGCGTTAGAGTTGGATGATATTCGTGGCGTTGCACTTGAACAGGCGCGAGCGCTTGCATCCGAAACTTTGGCTGAGGCTGTGCGGTTGATTCGTGATGCCGGTTTTGCTGAGCATTTTATACGCGATGCGCTGGTACTGCTACGCATTGATGGTCCTTTGGATGATGATGCAACTCGACTTATAAGTGAGTTAGCTTCTTCCCTCCACCTCGACGAAACGGTGCTCGCAATGCGTGCACAGGATGCTGCTGGCATACTTGATATTTGTGATGATGAAAGTAGCAATTATCTGGCGGCGCTTTGGCCGGCGTGTTTGAGTCGGCCGATTACTGCCGCTGCACTCCAGAATGGACTGCAAGGCGGGGTGTGGCTGCTAGACGCCGATCTTGATGTTGATTTTCCCTGGCAAGCCAACGACGCAATTCTAGTTTTTCGTAACGGTGCAACCCTCAATACCTTCGTTAAGAAACAGGAAATTAGTCTTGCCGACTGCTGGTTAATTAATGCTTCTCTAACGTGCCGAGGAGGGGGCAGTATCGCACTGGAACAATGTAATTGGTACGGTGACTATGATCCGGTAGCCAAACACACAGCGCTAGATTCTCAAAGCCGCATGTTAACCATTACCAATTGCAAGTTTATTACTCGAAATGCACGAGCAATTTTGGTTCAGGATAATAAATTACGACTGACAGATAGCCGCTTTAATTATTGTGGGCATGAGAAACTCGATGGTGGTGCAGTCTGCCATATGGTTGATATGAAAAGCTTGTATAAGCTCGCTAAGCGCGGAGTTGATGAGGAACGCTTGGTGAAAAGTCTTAATGTGAAAATGGTAAGTTGCTATTTTGAGCGTTGTTTGGCCGCGCGTGGTGGTGCGTTTTATACCAATAACCTTTTTTCAGAGGAGTTTATCAAACAATGTGAGTTTGCCATTTGCGAGTCTCGTAAGCTTCTGAGCAAAGAAGCTGGTGATATTGCTGTTTATATTTTTGAAACTGTAGTCGATAAGGTGTTGTTGAATAGTGCATTTCGCCATACATCTGTTTATGTAGGCGATTCTAGAAGATCCTTTATAACGATCGCAGAAAACTGCCAATTTATTCAAGGGAAGATATTTCATTATGAAGATGGCTGTGAGGCTGATGAAGACGATGATGATTATAAATATCTTGCTAAGGATTGCATATTTGAAGGTGGGAAGATAACGATAAAAAATCTTGGGTAAGGGAAAAACAGAAAATGTTGTGGTACCTAAACTACTAAAATGAGTAGCGTAGTGGTGTCATTTTACACGTGGATATTATTAATATGTATTTGACTACTTTCGATACGCTTACCTCCTACCGGCCTGATTTTCCTGAAGCCTTTGCCGCACTTGATGAGTGGCAGCGCGACGCCGAAGTTCGGTGTGCGCGGCTTTCACAAGAGCAGATTCCATTGTCTATTGGCGTGATGGGGCAAATCAAGGCAGGTAAGAGCAGTTTCTTGAATCAGTTGCTGTTTAACGGTATGCCGTTACTGCCAGAGGCCGCTACGCCTAAGACTGCTAATCTAACGCGCATTCACCATGCAGATACGCCCTGCTTTACGGCCTATTTTTATGCCCCTGAATCTTGGGCAGCGTTAGAAAAACTAGCCGATAGCGACGCGCAAGATATTGCAGCTTGTTCCGCGCGCGAGTTAGTACAGCAAGCAAGAAAGGTGCATGGTGCGGGTATTGCCGCGCAACTGGCTCAAGGTCAGGTTAAATTGCACGCAGAAAACGTTAATGAATTGCAAGGACGTATTAATGAATATGTCGGAGCTGAAGGCCGCTTTACTCCGTTGGTGGAGAGTAGTGAACTGGGGCTACCCTTACCCCAATTGATTGGCATAGAGATTGTCGATACTCCAGGAATGAATGACCCAGTCGTAAGTCGTACCGATAAGACGCGTACATATATGGCGCAGTGTGATGTAGTGTTCTTTCTCTCACCCTCGGCTCGCTTGCTTGATGACAGCGATCAGCAATTGTTGGCGGCACAGTTGCCAAGTAAAGGTGTCAAGCGCTTAGTGTTGGTGGCGGCGCAGTTTGATTCGGCAATACAAGACGATGGTTTTCATCGTGACAGCCTAGCCGAGTGTGAGACTCATCTGCGTAAGCGCTTAGGTGAGCGTGCTCGACGTAATATGGAGCAGCTTGCGGCGCAGCGAAGCAAGCAGGGGTTTGCAGATGTGGCGGATTTGTTGCGTAGTATCGGCACACCTTTATTTGCTAGTACCTATGCCCAGGCGCTTGCGAGTTTGCCACCTGAGCGTTGGAACGATGGGCAGCGCCACGTACACCAACAGTTTGAAGAGTTGGCGGAAGACGCCTGGCAAGGGATAACTCCTAATGCCGATGACTGGCGGCGCATTGGTGGCTTTGTTGAGCTGCAAGCCGCGCTTGACGAGGCGATGGATGATAAAGAAGCGATCTTGAATAAGCAGCGGAGCGCTTTAGAAAAAGAACTAGATTGTTCGTCAACTCGGTTGTTGGGCAATCTGTATGACCAAGCAAGTGAGCGTGTAGCATTTTTGCAGTCACATGAAATTGCTGATTTAAATTCCCACGCTACTCAGGCAAACAAGCGCTTGCAGAATATTGCTAATACGTTGAGTGGTTATATTACAAATCAGGCAAATACCGCTCGCGCTCAAGCTCGACGTATTTCAAATGATTTGCGGCAGGGGGCGGGGCGTGCTCGTAATCTAGAAGAACGTACCGGTAGTGAAACGCTCACCCATAGTGTGCGAGTAAGCGACTCACGGTGGTATAACCCGTTTTCATGGGGCACGTCCCACACAGAACGCTATGACGAAACCGTAAGTTATCACTATGTAGCTGCGTCTGACGCGCTAGAAAACCTACGCACCTATTTTGAGGCTTCACGCAGTAAACTGCTTGCTTTGTTTGATGAATTGATTGCGCCGGACGTCCTTTCTGTCGGCCTACGCCGTGAGTTACTTGTGGTGCTTGATACTCGCAGCGAGGATTTTGATCCACGCGGTTTGCGTGCGCTTATCGAAACTATCTTGGCCAGTCTGCCCTGGCCGCAACTTAAGCTCGAAGCACCTGATGCCAAAGCAGCCTTGTCTAAGTTTTACGGTGAACTGCGTGATAGCAGCGAAGCAGCAGCACTGCGTGAAAGCTTGGCCGAAGCGGTCGAGAATTTACAACAAAGCTTGGCCAAGCAGTTAGAAAAAGCAGTGCAGCTGGTCTGCGACCAACTGGATTCTTTGTCTAGTCAGTTGCAAGCAGCTTTGACTGCGTCACTTGCCGCAGAACTTGAGCGTCTGCATGCTGCACTGGCCGATAAAGCACAACAGGTGAAACGCTTACAAGCTTTAGTAGCAGAGATTGACAAGCTTAGGAAGTTATAGAGATTTCTGTTACGGTAAAGAACTTGACCTTAGTATTGTAATTACCCCATTTTTAGCAGCAATTATAAGTAGTAACCTTCCGGCAAGCAAGACTTGGCAGTAGCTGTCAAGTGATTTTTGATCTAACGCTAATTTGTCCGCTACTCTTTCCGGCAAGCTAATAGCCAACGTTATTTTTGTGTGGCCCCTTTGTTTTCCTGATGTAATTTGTCAGAATCCACGCCAGTCTCCTTTAATCAATGGCGCCCCACGACTCCGATCGCAAATCCACCGACCGCACACTCCCGAAGGTGTGGTTGGGGTTACGTTTACATTCATTTTTGATAGCCGCAGGCTATCAACATGAAAGAATCAATCAATTAGCTTTATTCGGTTTGAAAGGTTATCCTTCTCTCAGTCGTCGAACATGGCTTGGTCAAAAAGGCAGTGCAGAGCCGTTCGAGCGATCCTTTGCTGATAGCCGCCAAAAACGGATGCCAGCACACTATAAAGGCAGTTGAACCCCCACCAAGGAGACACTCATGTCACTGATCAATACCCAAGTACAACCGTTTAAAGTAAATGCGTTCCACAACGGTAAATTCATCGAAGTTACTGAACAGTCCCTCAAGGGCAAGTGGTCTGTCATTATCTTTATGCCGGCTGCATTTACTTTTAACTGCCCTACGGAAGTTGAAGACGCTGCCGAGCATTACGCGGAATTCCAGAAGGCGAATGCAGAAGTTTATATCGTTACCACGGACACCCATTTCTCCCACAAAGTGTGGCATGAGACTTCGCCTGCAGTAGGCAAGGCGAAATTCCCGCTGGTAGGCGACCCAACGCACAAGTTGACTCACGCGTTTGACGTGCATATCGCGGAAGAAGGTCTTGCGCTGCGCGGCACGTTCGTGATCAACCCGGAAGGCGTGATCAAAACGATGGAAGTGCACGATAACGCCATTGCGCGTGATGTAACGGAAACGCTGCGTAAGCTGAAAGCAGCTCAGTATGTTGCATCCCACCCAGATCAGGTTTGCCCTGCCAAGTGGAAGGAAGGCGAGAAAACGCTGGCACCTTCTTTGGAACTGGTCGGCAAGATCTAATCCGCAAAACGTTTGTGATCCGCCGCGTTTGTGATTTGCAAAGAAAGTGGATTAACGTTCAGGTGTTTGAGAACCCCGCCTGATGGCGGGGTTTTCTTTGCCGAATTTTTGAGTAATTAATTTATCTCGTGTCGCTAATTTAGCGTTGTGTAGCCCATTTTTTGATAGTCAGGAGAACGCTATGCTTGAAGCTTCCCTTAAAGGTCAGTTGAAAACCTATTTTGAACATGTGGTGCACCCGATTGAATTGGTTGCATCCTTGGATGATCGTGACAGCAGCCGTGAAATGCTGGAACTGCTCACCGAGATTGCCGAACTGTCGGAGAAAGTAACGCTGCGTGAGCAGCGCGATGACCAAGAGCGTAAGCCGTCGTTCAGCGTCAATCGCGTGGGTGCCAATATGGGCATCCGCTTTGCCGGAATTCCGATGGGGCATGAGTTTACCTCGCTGGTCCTTGCACTGCTGCAAGCCGGTGGGCATCCACCGAAAATTGAGCCCGAAATCGTTGAACAGATTAAGTCGCTGGAAGGCGAGTTTCGGTTTGAAACCTATATTTCCCTAAGCTGCCAGAACTGCCCAGATGTGGTTCAAGCGCTCAACGTAATGGCCGTCCTCAACCCGAATATCCGCCACACCATGGTGGATGGCGGTTTGTTCCAAGAGGAAGTTGCCGCCCTTGAAATTATGGGCGTTCCGGCGGTGTATCTAAACGGCAAGCCGTTTGCAAATGGGCGCAAAACGCTGGAAGAAATTATTGCCAAGCTGGATACGGGCGCGGTTGCGCGCGATGCTGCCAAAATGGATGCAAAGGAAGCATTTGATGTGCTGGTCGTGGGAGGTGGCCCCGCCGGTGCTGCGGCGGCAGTGTATGCTGCGCGTAAAGGTATTCGCACCGGAGTTGCGGCGGAACGTTTTGGCGGCCAAGTGTTGGATACCCTGTCGATTGAGAACTTTATCTCGGTATTGGAAACCGAGGGGCCAAGAATGGCGGCGGCATTAGAAGCGCATGTTCGCCATTACAATGTGGATATCATGAATTTACAAACTGCCACCAAATTGATTCCTGCGAGTGAGTCAAGCGATGGCTTGGTGCACGTTGAGTTTGAAAGCGGCGCAACTTTGCGTAGCAAGAGTGTAGTGCTTTCAACGGGCGCTCGTTGGCGCAATATGAACGTGCCTGGCGAAGCCGAGTACCGCACCAAGGGCGTTGCATATTGTCCACACTGCGATGGCCCGCTATTTAAGGGCAAGAGCGTTGCAGTGATCGGCGGCGGAAATTCGGGCGTCGAAGCAGCCATTGACTTGGCAGGAATCGTTGAGCACGTCACCGTAATTGAGTTTGACGACAAGCTGCGTGCAGACGGGGTGTTACAGAAAAAGCTGCATAGCATGCCGAACGTAAAAGTCATCCTCTCCGCGCTAACGACGGAAGTCACTGGCGATGGTCAGAAAATGGATGGTTTGGTCTATACCGATCGCTCGACGGGCGAATCGCATCGCTTGGATCTTGCCGGCGTGTTCGTGCAGATCGGGCTTGTGCCGAACACGGATTGGCTCAAGGGTACGGTAGAACTGAGCAATCGGGGTGAGATTGTAGTCGATGATCGTGGCCATACTTCTGTGCCGGGAGTGTTTGCCGCTGGTGACTGTACGACTGTGCCGTATAAGCAGATCGTTATTGCGATGGGTGAGGGCGCAAAAGCCTCGCTAACGGCGTTTGATTATCTGATTCGCACGTCCGTTTAAGTCGCTTATGGAGGAGTCTCTGCACGTCAATGCGGTACTCAAGGTGCGCGAGCAGGCATTGGCGCGCGCCACCCGTAGTTTCAAGGCGCGCGGCAGTCGGGCCGTGCGCTGCCCGCATTGTCTGATGGCCGTGCCGCAGTGTATTTGCGCGGGGCGAGCTGCTGCGGCCTGTTCCCGCGTCGCTTGTTCCAGCGCCTTCTGCTTTTTGCTGTACGGTTCGGAGGTGTTCAAACCAAGCAATACCGGGCGTCTGATTGCCGACGTAGTGCCTGATAATCACGCGTTTTTGTGGCAGCGTACGGTAGAAGATCCTGCGCTGATTCGATTGCTTGAAGATCCTCGCTATGCGCCGATTGTGGTGTACCCGCACGCCTATGCAGAACCGGAGCGCCGTATCTTTGCGCCGCAGGTGCTCGCGCAGGTGCAGTCGGGCCGGATTCCGCTGTTTGTGATGCTGGATGGTACCTGGCGGGAGGCGCGCAAGATGTTCAAAAGCAGCTACCTTGCTGCGCTGCCGGTGCTGGGCATCGAAACGGATCGGCCGTCGCGCTATTTGATGCGCGATGCGACCTATCAGTTTCAGTGGAGCACTGCTGAAATTGGCGTCGAAGTCTTGAAATTTGCGGGCGATGCCTTTGCCGCGCAGCGGCTGGATGACTATTTCTCGCTGTTTTGCCGCAATTATGGTGCGATCCGCTCGCAATTGGGGGCAAAAGACCGTTCCGGAATCGCTCGATCCTTTGTCGTGGATTAGGCGAGTTTGTGGAGGCGAGCTGGTTGTGCTTGCCGAGCTGTGAGGCGGTTCCTGTGCTTGCGTTTGCTACCTTGCTCTGTCGGGCGTATCCTTAGGGCCTTTTTCCGCCCATTGCATTTAGAGGATTTGCTTCATGGTATCGTTATTCGCGCGTGTCGAGATGGCTCCACGTGACCCCATTCTTGGTCTGAACGAGCAGTTTAATGCCGACACGAACCCCGCCAAGGTCAATCTTGGTGTGGGCGTGTACTACGACGATAATGGCAAACTGCCGCTGCTACGCTGCGTTCAGCAGGCCGAAGCACAGCTGCACGCGACCCCGAAACCACGCGGCTATTTGCCGATTGATGGGATTCCTGCTTACGATAAAGCGGTGCAAACGCTAGTCTTTGGAGCTGATGCGAAAGTGCTGGCAGATGGGCGGGTTGCGACGGTGCAGGCAGTAGGTGGTACCGGTGGCCTGAAAATTGGCGCAGACTTCCTCAAGCGTTTGAATCCCAATGCACAGGTTCAAATTTCTGACCCAAGCTGGGAAAACCATCGCGCACTGTTTATCAACGCGGGCTTCTCTGTTTCTACCTATCCCTACTACGATGCTGAGAAGCGTGGCGTTAATTTTGCTGGCATGCTGGATGCACTCAATCAAGCCGCGCCGGGCACGATTTTTGTGCTGCACGCTTGCTGCCATAATCCGACGGGCTATGACATCACGCCTGAGCAGTGGAAGCAGGTGGCTGAAGCGGTAAAAGCGCGTGAGTTGGTGGCGTTTTTGGATATGGCGTACCAAGGATTTGGTGAGGGCATTGCCGAAGATGGTGCGGCCATTGCGCAATTTGTGGATGCGGGCGTAAGTTTTTTTGTTGCGAGTTCGTTTTCCAAGAGCTTCTCGCTGTACGGCGAGCGGGTCGGTGCGTTGAGCGCGGTATGCGCGTCAAAAGACGAAGCTGCACGGGTGCTGAGCCAGCTAAAGATCGTGATCCGTACCAACTACAGTAACCCGCCTACGCACGGCGCTCAGGTTGTAGCAACGGTATTGGGCACACCGGAATTGCGTAAGATGTGGGAAGACGAGCTTGCCGAGATGCGCGTACGCATCAAAGCGATGCGCGAGGCTCTACAATCGCGCTTGGAGGCTGCTGGTGTGAAACAGGATATGAGTTTTATCACCCGCCAAAAAGGCATGTTCAGCTATTCCGGCCTGAACGCGAGCCAGATGAAGCGTTTGCGCGAAGAGTTTGGTGTGTACGGTGTGGATTCTGGTCGGATTTGCGTTGCAGCGCTGAATAGCGGCAACTTGGATCAGGTAGTGGCTGCGATCGTGGCAGTGCTGTAACGCGTTTTGCTTGTAAAAAAGCCGCTCCGTGATGGCGAAGCGGCTTTTTTTGTGGGCGCTTTTCGGATGTCAATGTTGGCGAGCGGTCAGTGGCTTTTGGGCGCGGTGTTTTTCAATACGACACCGAAGGTAATCATGCTTGCAGAAACGCCAAACAGCACAACGCTTAGGCCGACCGCCATTGCTACTGGAAAACCAGAGAAGTATGCAAGAAAGCCGATGGCCATACAGAGAGGGACGGCACAAATGGCAACGACCAGCGTTGTAATGAGGGGGAACATGATGCTCTCCTTAAGAGTGAGGATTGATGCCCATAGCTTGGTACTATACGGATGGTTTTGCAAGCATGCGGATGGTTTTGCCAGCAGAATGGTCAGCGCCATAGATGCGGCGGATGTGGTTTTTCTAGTTCTGGAGAAATCTGGTCTATCCTTTTGGAGACGGGTGGGAGCTATCGTCAGATTGCCGTAGATTGGCTCTGTGATCGCGATATCGCGGGTACAAAATGGCGGACGCAAGATCGGATGTTTGAAAAACTCTCAATCCGCAACAAATTGATTGTACTCTTGATTTTTAGCACGGCGATGGGCTTACTGGGATCCGTCACCATTGTGCTTTACACCACCTTTATGGCCGAAAAAGAGGCAACCCAGCAGGAATTGCATCAAGTGGCCGGCATCCTGAGTGAGAACATGCGTGCGGCACTTGCGTTTCACGACCCGCAAAGCGCAGGCAACATCCTCGCATCCCTGAAAACCAATCCTGCAATTCAACTGGCCTTTGTGGAAGAGGAAAACGGTACGTTGTTGGCTGAATATGCAGGTGGTGATTCCTTACGTGCAGAAGAGATGAGGGCGATTGCAGCTTCCTTCAAGATGGATTATGAGCATGAGAGCCCGCGGTGGGATCTAGGAGGCCGGATTGGGCGCATGGAATTTTCTTATCATTTTGTGATTCAGAAAATTCAATTTGAAGGCAAGCGTATTGGCGTGCTGGCGATTATTTCTGACAACGATGCGATGTACAAGAAAATGCTCGACTTTGCGGGCTTACAGGTGGGTTCTGCATTGGTTATTCTGCTGGTTTTGGCGGCATTTGCGTATCGCCTGCAGCATTCCTTTACGCGCCCGATTTATGAAGTGTTAAATGCAATGCGGGCGGTTGCCAAGAGCAAGGATCACAACACGCCGCTGCCCAACTCTCGCCGCGATGAGTTTGGCGATCTTTATCTGGGCTTTAATGCCATGCTGGAAAAAATCAGGGAGAGAGACGAGCAGCTTCGCTTGCTTGCAACTACCGACGCCCTTACTGGCCTCGCAAATCGTAGGCACGCGATGGAAACCATGGAAGTTATGGTGGAGCGTTCTAGGCGTACAGGTGAGAAAATTGGCGTGATTCTGCTCGATGTCGATCATTTCAAAAAGATCAACGATACTTTCGGTCATCACGTAGGGGATGCCGTGTTGATTGGCCTTGGCAAGACCCTGCAATCCTGCGCTCGTCGCTATGACCTAGCAGTTCGCTGGGGAGGTGAGGAGTTTCTTTTGCTTTGCGATAATGCGGATCTGGAAACCACCGCAGGCATTGCGGAGCGCGTACGTCAGAGCGTAGCAGTTCAAAGTTTTGAAACAGGCGACCGCATGTGTTTGGGGGTCACCGTAAGCCTTGGAGTATGTTCCGAGGTGCCGATTGCACAGGCTGCAGTGGATAAGATGCTGGAAAAGGCGGACAGGGCCTTGTATCGCGCCAAAGAATCAGGTCGCAACCAGGTGGCCAGAGGGGAATAGGATGCACTGGAGAAACTGGTTTGTGCTGGTGATGGCAAGCCCATTGAGTATTCTGAATACAGCCCGCTTGGCTACAATGGCACAGCCTACTACCTTCGTCTCAATTGGGAGTTTTGAGCGTGAATGACCGAAAGGGGATCTACCCATCGTGATACAAAACCTTATTTTTGATTTAGACGGAACCCTCGTGGATTCGGCACCGGCGATTCTTGCCGGTTTTGCACAAGCGTTTGAGACTTGCAAGGTACCCTTTGCGCGCCCGTTGAATGCGGAGGTGATCGGCCCGCCACTCGTGCCAACACTGGCAATGCTTGCCGGTAGCGAGGAGCCGGTGCTGCTGGATCGTCTGGCTGCAGCTTTTAAGGAGCGTTACGACGCTGACGGCTATCGGGAAACGCAGGTGTTTGAAGGCGTACCAGAATTGCTGCAGGTGCTCAAAACCTTGCCCTTGCGTTTGTTTATCGCCACGAACAAGCGCTGGGTGCCGACTGAAAAAATCGTTGCCATGCTCGATTGGAATCAATTTTTTGAAGGGGTATATTCGCTCGACCAATTTGCACCGGCCACGCGCAATAAAGGTGAGCTGTTGGTACGGGTGATGGAATTGCACAAGCTGGAGGCGAGCAGTACGCTCTACATTGGCGATCGAAATGAGGATGGCCACGCGGCGTTTTTTGCAAAGGTCGCTTTTATGATGGCGAGCTGGGGTTATAAAGAGGCGGCGCCGGAAGCGTGGAATATTGCCGAGAGCCCGCTCGAGATGCCAGCTATGCTAGCCGTGATCCAATAACACAGATACTTGCTGGCAACGCAATAAAAAACGCCCCTGGCACAACATGTCAGGGGCGTTTTTTATTGAAGGATTACCACCCGAAGGTGGCAATCCTTTGCGCTACGAGCTTGCTTAGCGTTGCAGAGTCAATTACTGACCTGCTCCTGCTTGTGGCTCTTGACCTTCCGGCCAGCAGACTGGGCCTACACCCGTGAAGCCTGCGTCACAGCCTGGGTAGCAGAGTGCGCCATCCTTATCCCAACCGCTTGGGCAGTTGGCCGGAACAGTACCTACGCCACGCGTTTGCGAGATGGAGGAGTTGGTCCAGCACACCGGGCCTACGCCATGGTAGCCAGCGTTGCAGGTGGTGTAGCAGAGACCCGCATCCAGCTCTTGGCCAGCGTCGCATGCGTTTGGCGATACGCCAACGCCGCGACCGTAGGAGGCATTATCCAACCAGCACACAGGGCTTACGCCATGGTAGCCAGCGTTGCAAGGGGTGTAGCATAGCCCCGCTTGCTTGTCGCCTTTGCCCGCAGGGCATGCACCGGTGAACACGTTCGGAATCACGCCAACGCCGCGACCGTAGGATTCTGGCAGGTCAGACCAGCACACAGGGCCTACGCCGTGGTAGCCAGCAGAACACTTCGGATAGCAAAGGCCTGCATCCATTTCCTGGCCAGCGGCACACAGGGTCGGAACCGTGCCAACACCGCGTTCGTAAGACGCATCGACTTTCCAGCAAACCGGGCCGACACCGTTATAGCCGGCTGGGCATTTCTGGTAGCAGAGGCCTGCATCGTAGTCTTGGCTTGAATCGCAGCTCATGCCGATTCCAGCGCCACGGCCGTATGCAACTTCAGGTGGACGCTTGATTAGGTCTGCGCAATCATCGCTGATTTGCTTCAGGCTGATAGCAAGGTTCAAGTGATCTTTTTCATTGCCAACGGCAGTGATGTTGAGGCTATCCACTTGCATACAAGCGAACGACGGCAGTTTGATTTTCTCGATCGGCTTCGCCAGTTGCTCCATGACCGCGCCGATGTTGGTGTTGATCAGGGCGTTGACGGTTGCGTTGGCGACCGGGCCGCTCCAGTCAGAGCTGCCAAGCTTGATGCCGGTGATCTTGAACTGCGGGATGTCACGCAGCGATACGCCCAGCGAATCCGCAGTGCCTACGCCCAAGCGGATGCCCGCATCGGCGTTCACACGAACTGCAACGTCGGTCGTGAAGGCGGTAGAGCCTTTCTTGATCGACTGACCCCAGATCTCAAGGCCATAGACCGAGATGCTTGGCGCGGCTTTGCCGTCTGTTTCCGTTACGCGTACACGTGCTGGAGAAGCCATGTTGATCAGGATGCGGCTCTTCACGTTTTCAGGGTTGAAGCTTTCATCGCGTGGCAGGCCAAGCTGCAAGCTGTCGCCTACGATGTTCATTTGCGTCAGGCCCACGGAGTGTGCGGAAGCCAACACTTGGTTGATCATGTTGCTGTTGATGGAAATCGCAAGCTGTTCACTGTTGCGTACGGCTTGTGGCAGCGGATCGAAGGTGAACAGGGTGCCCGCGTAAGGCTGTGGAATGTTCACAAGATCCGGAGACGCTGGCAGAACGCTACCCGCCAAGGATGCAGTCAGCTCGTTGGTCGTGGTGCTCAGCTGCTTGAACTTCATAGAAGCAGAGATATCGAAGTTGCGACCCGCATGATCCTGGATGCGAACTAGGTAGCCATCCAGCAGCATGTCGCCCAGCATCTTGCCAAGGCTATCGCTGATGGTTTTTTCCAGTGCGCCAGTGATTACGCCTTCCAGCGCATTTGCGATGCCGGAAATAATGCCCGAGCTGATTTCACGGATTACAGGAACATCGGTGCCATCAAGTACAATCGCGCCCATGTTGTAATTGAGGTTTTGGAGTTTGATCACTGGGGCTTCGTTTTCAACGCCCAGAATCACGTCGCCGCTGATGTCAACGGGGCCAACGGTTGCGCCAAGTGGAATGATCACTGGGGGCAGCAGACCATTGTGCGAACGTAGGGTCAGCTCAAGGCGGATTCTGCTCAAGTGAGCGCTAAAATGCGCGCTGCTCCCGTTTTGCAGTGCGAGCCCTACGCTTTCAGCAGAGAGCTCGATGCTCTTGATGTAGCCATCTGGGCCGTAGGTTTCACCAAACAGACCTTTGGATGTCCCGTTGTAGAGTTCGGTGCCGGCAACCGCTGAGTTGAGGTCGGTTTCGTTCAGGACGTTAACGATCAGCTTAGTGGCGGCGTTGAGGCCTTCTTGGGAAATCTGAACGGTTAGCGCAGGATCATACTGTTGGTTCAGATCCGCGTAGTACACCGTGTTGGTGTGACCGATGGTGTCTTCCGTGTTGTAGGTGTACGTGTCCGCTTTTGGAATCGTGATGCTGAAAGAACCATCGTTCGCAAAGCTGATCGCTTGGTTGTTGACCGAGCCGGAAACCACACCCTTCTCATCTACGGCAATCCCGTTGATGTTGATGTTGTTGCCATCCAAGGTCGCGCCGAGTACCACGATGTCCGGGCCTTTGGTGTCGTAAACGAATTTACGCTGCGGGCCAAGTGGCGGGTCGACTTGGAAAATATTGATGCCTTCTTTGAGGAAGGTGGCAAGGTCGGCACCGTTGGCAACGGCCTGTTTGTCGCCAAGCGCGAACAGACTTTGCACTTCAAAGCCGTTCAGCGTCATTTTAGGCGCTTTGGTTGGCTTGGCTGAATAGCCAACCGTGTACTGAGGAGGGGGCGCTGTAAAAAGCGTATCGGCCGCAGGGTCGATAATGTCGTACTTTTTACATGCCGCAAGCCCTAGGGCAAGCAGTATGAACAAGCACTGTTTGACGGCGGTTTGCCACATCATGGTGTTCTTCCTGGTTGTTTTTGTACTTCGGGTTAGGTGTGTAGCAAGAGTACCGGCGCATTGAGTGCTTTCCCGCACGATGCTTTCTTGTGGCAAAATCCCGTGCCTTTTTGTGTCCCTACCAGCAAATCCGAATGAGCCAGTTGGCGGATCGGGTTTGCTTTCAAAGCATTTGTGTGCGAAAGAAGTCGTCAGTGGACGGCCAGTCAAGCATATAGTGGTACAAACGTGCTTGATGTAGTGGCGAGGTTGTCGTTGTGTTCTGTTTTGTAACTGCCATTACATTTATAGTCTTATAAGTTATTTTGTGCCAATGAGGGGAACTTGGCAAGCGGGCGGCGATACAAAAATGTTGGAATTGTGTACGAGTGCCGCAAGGGCGGCAGCTAGTTGGTGCGCACCCTTGGGTGCGCACCAACTACAGGATCGCACCCAAGGGTGCGTACTATGAGGGTGTGATTGACGAGTTAGAACGGTTTTTTGCGTGCGCCCGTAACTGGGTTGTTCCAGAAGATTTCGGGCACAGTGCGTGGATCTTCCTTGCGGAGCCACTCGGGGAGGGTAGGGCCATCGGTCCAGGAATGTTCTGCGCAGCCTTTGTTTTCGCTGTCGAAAGCGAATACGGTCGCAACGCGTTGGGTGAGCTGGTAAACCTCGCCTTCTTCGCCAAAGTCGAAGCCGAACGCGAGGGGAATTACTTCACCCGGATAGAGTTGGTGCAGGATGATTTCGGTGTAAAGCGCGTGATCACCCACGATCAGCTTTTCTACTTCGCCGTGGATCAGGTAGACGTTGCTTTCTAGCATGCTGTGGTAGAAGCCCTTCATGTCTTCTACGGTTTGCGGCTGGATTTCCTTGATGCCTTCGGCTGCGCCATATACAGCGTAGGTTTGGCTTTGGCTGGAGCAGCTCTTGATCAGACGATCGAACTCCCCGGTGCACTCGGATTCTGCGTGTTCAATGAAGTTTTCAAGGATTGCGCGGCGCTGCGGATCCTTCATGGTCTCCAGTACCTTGCGGCCGGCATCGGCAATGGCGCGAGGGTTGAAGTCTTTCATATCGATGTGTTTTTTGTCGTCGAGTATGCGTCCGATCCACATGGTTGAGTCTCTCCCGTTGCTTATTTTTGCGGCTTGTTGTATTTGCCGGTTTTTGTTGCTTTTTTACCGCTTGGTTGCTCGTGTACCGCTTTCTTGCTGCACTGCTTGAAGCTGCGTCATTGGAAAAGTGATCACGCCATTGCTGGTGACGTTGCGGGCGCTGAAAGCGTTGCCAACCCGTAAAGTACGCAGGCTCGCTTTGATCATACGGGCTTCACTGGGCGCAGCGCCTAATCCAAATTGAGTAGGCGTTGCGGGGTTTTGTGAACTGCGCCGTGGAAACCAACTCTGCTGTGCCGCTTTCGAGGTAGCTTTTCGCATTTCAGGAGAGAGACTATAGCGCGTTTTGGTATACGGTGTTAACCTTTTTACGCTCGCTGTTTGTCGCTACGCAGAAAATCTGCAAGGCGGTAGATGGGTTCTTTCAACATTGCTTTGGTTTCGGCACTCGCACCTACCTCATCCAGCGCGACGTCCATGCACATCAGCCATTGGTCACGTTCGGCCGGCCCGATGGAAAATTTCTTGTGCTGCGATGTGATGCAAACGCTGCCGTGGCGTTCGCGGAACAGTTGCGGGCCGCCTAGCCAACCGCTGAGGTACTCGAACAGCCGTTCCTTGATGGAGTCGAGATTGCCGTCGTGCATGTCTCGTACTTCTTTGGCTTCAGGCAGTCGATCCATCACGTCGTAGAACGTGTGGGTGAGTTTGCGAAGCCCAGCTTCGCCGCCAAGGAGTTCGTAAGGGGTGGTATCCATCATTGGGAAGAGTCCTTTTTGAGTTGAGGGTAAAGAGGCAAAACGTAGTATTGCAGTGTGATTCGTTCGCGATCGTTGAGTAACAGAATACGTTGGACGTAGGGGCTGTTCCCAGGAGTGGTTCTTTTTATCCAGTTTATTTTCGCAGAAACCGGAATTGCGAGTGAAGTCTCGTAAAAACGGTGTTTGTCGAAAACGTTTTTGGCTAAGATTGAAACCGATTCCGGTACAGCAGATAAACGCCGTAAGGCCGATTTGTATCAGGAAGGATAGATAAAACATGAAGTACGGTAGTTCTGCAATAACCCCTGAGGGGGAGTTGTACGCAGCTTATGTCAAGGAACCCTACGTGTTCGAAAGTGAACCAGCCATTGAACGGCCGCTTGGCGCGACCGAGAACCTGTATTGGCGTTTTGATCGAGTGTCGCCTCTGAACTTTGGTTCGGTGGTGCGTTTGCAGGGCGAGATTGATCATGCGCATATGCGCAAGGCGCTGCACGCGATACAGGCACGCCACCCGCTGTTGCGCGTAAAGATTGAGTGCGACGCCAAAGGGCGCCCCTGGTTCCGCTCTGGCGTGGGCGAGATCGCGATGGACGTGCTGGAAGCCAGCCACGACCAAGTGTGGCCGACACTCGAAAAAGCCGTAAACGCACCGGTCGATACGGTTAACGGGCCGCTGATGCGCTGCTTGCTGCTAAAACATGGCCCCGCCGATTCCACTTTGGTCATGAATTTCCACCATGCCGTCAGTGATGGCAAATCATCCATCTTTCTGGCGCGGGACATTCTGCAATCGCTCGCACGCCAGCATCGTGGCATGAGTGCAAAACTGGAAGCGCTGCAACCGGTTGGTTATTACGGCAATCGCATTCCCAAGCTTGAGCCTTGGGCGGGCAAAGAGTCGATGAAGACGGCTTGGAAAACTCTGAAAGGCGTTGCGCAGTTTTTGGAAGGTGTAGGCTTTCCAACAGGGCTACAGCGCTACAAAGATCCTGAGTTCAAAGCGGCTCCCGGTGTAATGCTGGAGCCACGTATTATCGAAAAAGCCCAGATGCAGGCGTTACTTCAGAAAACCAAGGCAGAAAACGCGACGTTGCAATGTGTGCTCAACGCGGCACTCTCGCTGACGGTTGCAGAAGATTCGCCTACGGGGATGCTGCAGCGTACCGCCTGCAGTCAGGTGCTGGATGTGCGTTGCCGATTGGAACCGCCGGTAGGTGAAGATTGCGGCTTGTTCTGTTCGGGAGCGACCAGTTTGCACACGATGGACGCGAGCACGCCGTTTTGGCCTTTAACTCGAAAGATCCACGAGCAGTTGCAGCACTCCATCGCAACGCCGATGCCATTCTTTCACCCGGCAATGCACCGCCAGGCAATTCGTTTGGGGCATGGTTTGGGCCTGCACAACTACAAAGCCTTTGGTGAGTACATTGGCCGTTTGCATCCAGAAGGGCTGGCTGTGTCGAACCTTGGGCGCGTTACGATTGATGTGGATGGGCCGGTAAAAGCGGTGGAGTTTGGTTTTGGTACCAATACCACTGCGCTGAACTATCTGAGCACTTCAGCCGCAACCTTTGATGGCCGCATGACTTGGGTGTTTAACGGTGGTACTGAGCTAATGACGCGCGAGCGTTTGAAGGCGATTGCGGATCGTTCGGTGGAACGCATGATGGCGGCGATTCACGAATAATCCAAACGTGCGTTCTGAAGGACATTGAAAACCGCCTGTCTTGTAGAGTCAGGCGGTTTTTTTGTTGCCGAATATTGGCTAGGCGCTAGTAATACTCGCCCGCGATCAGTCAATAAAGAAGTCTGGAATCAATTGGTTTTCCGGCAGGCTTTCATCCACTTGGTAGGGTTTGAAATCGGTTACGCCTGCTTCGCGCAGCACGGTGTCGTCTAGGCAGAAATTACCGCTGAATTCACGGCTGTTTTTGCTGAAGATCTGATATGCGGCGTCGGCCATGATGGAGGGTTTGCGGGAGTGCTTCATTGTGGCATCGCCGCCGAGATGATTCTGGATGGCGGCGGTGGCGATGGTGGTGCGTGGCCATAGTGCGTTGAAGGCGATTCCGTCACGGCGAAATTCTTCTGCCATTGCAAGTACGCAATAGCTCATGCCGAATTTGGCCATGCTGTAACCCACATGCGGTGCAAACCAGCGTGGATTGGTGGAGAGAGGGGGGGAGAGCATCAAAACGTGCGGATTTGCCGCTTTCTTCAGGTGCGGGATTGCTTTCTTGGAGCAGAGAAAAGTGCCGCGAAAATTAATCTGGTGCATCAAATCGAAACGCTTCATGTCCAAGGAAAGCGTGCCGGCTAGATTGATGGCGCTGGCGTTGTTCACCAAAATATCAATGCCGCCAAAATGCTCAACTGCTTTGGCGATGGCGTCATCTACCTGTGCTTCTTCACGGATATCGACCGCAAGTGGAAGTGCTTTGCCGCCGGCAGCTTCAATTTCTTCCGCAGCGGTGTAGATTGTACCGGCGAGCTTTGGGTGCGGTTCGGTCGTTTTTGCGGCGATTACGATATTGGCACCATCCCGCGCAGCGCGCAGTGCGATTTCTTTGCCGATTCCACGGCTTGCGCCGGTGATGAAGAGGGTTTTTCCTTTCAGTGTCATCGTTGTGGTCCTCAATGAAACAAGCAGGTAGTTGCGGGTTTTATATTACACACCGAAACCGCGTTACTGACTGCTTGTTCATTGAAGTATACGATCTGTCAAAACGGGTAGCTTTTTTCGATAGATCGCTCACTTGGGAGTGCGTGACTACCGCATTCCTTGTTCGACGGCCCAAATTGCCGCCTCGACTCGCGAGCGAAACCCCAGTTTTTTCAGCACTTTCTTGACATGGACTTTTACGGTGCCTTCCGCAATATCGAGTTTGCGGCCGATGATCTTGTTGCTATAGCCCGCAGCGATTGCCTTCAGGATTTGCTTTTCGCGCTCGGTGAGCGTGTCGATGTTGGGGCCGGCTTCGCGGCGCTTGCTGATTGCGGATGCCAGTACTTGGGATAGACGGTCGCTAATGGTTAGCTGGCCGGCAACTACCTGATGGATCGCAGCCATGACGTCATCGGGATCGGTGTCTTTTAGCAAATAGCCGTCAGCGCCTGCTTTTAGGGCGGTGATCACGTCGTCTTGATCGTCTGACACGGTAAAAACAATAATGCGTGAGAATACTTCAGCGGTGCGCAGCGCTTTTAGGGTATCTACGCCACTCATGCCGGGCATGTTCAAGTCGAGCAGCACAACGTCGGGTTCATTGGCTACGGCCATGCGCACGGCTTCGTCACCACTGGCGGCTTCACCGATGCATTCCAAGCCTTCTTCCATGTCGATCAGCTGGTGTAACCCTTTGCGCATCAGTGGATGGTCATCGACGATCAGTACGCTGTGTTTGTCTGTCATGTGCTTACCTGTGCAGTAGAAGTTTTATATAAATCAAGCTGGCAGTTCATCAATACACGTACACCACCGAGCGGTGATTGCTGATAACTGATCTCTCCATCCAGGTTGCGGGCGCGCTCATTCATAATGGCAAGTCCATAATGATGCAGCTTGCTGGCGGATTGCTGCAAGCCGACGCCGTTATCGTCGATCGTTAGCGTGAGGTCACCATCATTGGACGCGTGCAGGGCTACCGTCGCTTTGCTTGCCTTTGCATGTCGTACCACGTTGGATAAACTCTCCCGAACGATTTGTAGCAAGTGAATCTCTTCATTGGGTGTAAGCCGATAATAGCGCAGCCCGTAGTCAAGTTGTATATCTACCTCGCCTCGTTGTGAAAACTCTGCGACGGTTCCGCGTAGCGCTTGCTCCAAACCGGGCTCGTTGATCTTCAGGCGGAAGGTCGTGAGCAGTTCGCGCAAGTTGCCGTAGGCGTGGTTTACGGCGTCTTTCATCTCAATGATGACTTTTTCTTGCTCTTCGGGGGATTTCTGCTTTTTTTGCAGTTGCTGGAGGCGGCCAATTTGGAATTTTAGGTAGGAAAGCGACTGCGCGAGTGAGTCATGCAGCTCGCGGGCAATGGTGTTGCGCTCTTCCAGAAGCATGAAACGGCTTTCCTGCTCGGCGCGTTTGGCGAGGCTGAAGGCAGTTGAAACCCGGTCGGCAACGGTCTGAAAAAGTTGGATTTGCCACTGCTCAAGCTTTTGGTGCGGATGGAGTTCCACGAACAGAATGCCAAAGCTGTCTTGATTGCGACGAATCGGGAAGGAGGGGGCCGTCACATTCCAGCCGGTGGTGACTTGCTGAATACTGTGGAGGATGCAATTGTCGCAGTTGGTTTCTGTGCAGCTTTCGTGAGATTCGGTTTCGCTGCTGTAGATGGGGTTGAAGGGGCGTTCGCGGGTGTTTTCGTTGAGACAGATGGAAACGTGGGGTACACCTGCTGCCGCTTCGAGTTCCTGCATGATGCTAGTGATGTGTTCTTTGGAGTGCAGGTCTTCGCTGAGTTTGCTAGTAATTTTGTAGACCAGCTCCAGTGATTTGTTGCTGCGCTGCAGCTCGGTCGTTTTCTCTTCCACCTTCTTTTCGAGCTGACTGTAGTGGTTGGTGATCTCAACCGCCATCAGGTTGAATGCCGAGGCAAGCCGTCCAAGCTCATCGTTCTGTTCAATATCGACTTGCACGGAGCGCCGCCCACGGCTGACTTCGCGTGCCGCCGCGCCGAGTTTTTGTAGTGGGATCACAAGCCTAGTCTGGAAGCTGTATAACGCCCAAAGTACCACAATGACGGTAAGCGCCATGCTGATCCCTTGGATGATACGCTGCATTAGAATTTTATTTTCGGTGTTTTCCTGCAGGTCAACGACCAGCTTGTTGGCCGTATCAACGAAATCAAATACCTGCTGGCCGTAAAGCTCGCGGCGCTGATCCGGTGAGAGGCTCGCGTCGGCCAGTACTGGGCGAATCTTGTCGCGCCAATCGCTACGGAGTTTGGCAAAGCGGGCGGGGGCCTGAATGGACTGTATTGCGCGTTCGCCGCTAGAAAGGAATGCAAGTTCACGGCATTGGAAGCGCTCATCCATCTGGGCGATTTCCTGCTGGATCTGCTTTTGGCTGGTTTCGGCGCGTTCGAGCAGATAACCGATGCGATAGCCTTGCATGCGCAACATGCCCGCCGAGTTGATCGCAGAAGCATCGCCTTGCGTGTGGTGAGCCACGTAGACCGATAGCACCATATTCAATAATGCGATCAGCGAAATAGAAGCCAGTGCAAAACCGCCGCGAACGACCAAGGAATTTTTGAGCAGTAGGCTCTTGAGGTCAAAGCGCATGATTGCAGCTTCCCGTAGTAGCGTGAGATAAGCGCGAGCGCAAGTGACGGCCTCTTGCGATCCGTTCTTCATCCTTATTGTAGCCAAAAACGTGTAGGTAAAAACCGAAATATCCAAACACGTAATCCAATGGAGCAAGCATTGGCTGCCATTTAGTACGAGACTATCGCACCTTCGGGATGACCTTCTTGCATTAGGTCAACGCTTTCGTTTACCCCACAAGAGATACGTAGGCTTTGATTCTCGCCCCTTAAAACGGGCAGCCTTTTTGAAGCTATCAGCGCAAATCTTGAGAAGCGATCAGGTTTGGCCGAGTTGCGTGCGTTTTTGGCATACCCTGTTAGAAATAGTATGAAAGTTTTCGATAGATAAATACACAGAAGCCTTTGACTGTGGTCAACGAATCATAGCCTGTGGAGGAATACTGTTCGCGTCGTCCATTTCCCGATATTGCCGCTAGGGAGGATTCATGACTACGGCGATCCACTCCACCCGGGTGCTGACCATTAGCACCATCAGTTTTACCGTCTGTTTTGCTGTCTGGACGATTTTTGCGATCATCGGAGTGAAAATCAAAGAAGAATTGGGTTTGAACGAAACCCAGTTTGGCTTGTTGGTCGCGATGCCGATTCTAACCGGCTCGCTGATTCGCTTAGTACTCGGAATCTGGACGGATCAGATCGGCGGACGCATTATGCTGGTGAGCGTAATGCTCGCATCTGCCGCTTCCACCTACCTGTTAACGGTTGTGGATACCTACGCGCTCTATCTGCTGGCTGCCCTCGGTGTTGGTATTGCGGGCGGTGGTTTTTCGGTGGGCGTGGCTTACATCAGCAAGTTTTACTCCAAAGAGAAGCAGGGAACCGCGCTCGGTATTTTCGGAATGGGAAATATCGGTTCAGCGGTGACAAAGATTTTTGCGCCGATTGTGATGGTTGCCTATGGCTGGCACGCGGTTGCGCAAATCTGGGCGGCGGTGATGGTGGCCATGGCTGTGGTGTTCTGGTTTACAACCGAAGACGATCCGCAGATGCAAGAACGCCGGCGCTCAGGGGCAAAGCCTGAGCCTTTCATGAGCCAGCTTGCGCCGCTTAAAAATATTCAGGTGTGGCGCTTTTCGCTGTATTACTTCTTCGTGTTCGGAGCCTTTGTAGCGCTTGCATTGTGGCTGCCGCGTTACCTTACGGGGGCTTATCAGCTGGACATCGCAACGGCTGGGCTGATCGCTGCTTGCTATTCTATTCCCGCATCGGTGTTTCGTATCGTGGGTGGAATTCTTTCCGATAAATACGGCGCACGTCGCGTCATGTACTGGACCTTTATTGCATCGGTAATCTGTACATTTCTGCTGTCCTACCCAGCTACGGATTACGTCGTGCACGGTATCCATAGCGATATTTCATTTACCTTGTCGATCGGTTTGGTTCCTTTTATCGTGTTGATTTTTATCCTTGGGTTTTTCATGTCACTTGGGAAGGCGGCAGTATTCAAACACATCCCTGTCTATTATCCGAACCATGTCGGCGCGGTGGGCGGCATTGTGGGGATGATCGGTGGCTTAGGCGGCTTTATCCTGCCGATTGTGTTTGGAGCCTTGAACGATTTGGTCGGTGTGTGGACTAGCTGCTTTATGTTGCTGTTTCTCATTGTTAGCGCGTCATTGCTCTGGATGCACTATGCTATTCGGCAGCTTGAGAGGGAGCAGCACCCTGAACTTATGAAGGCGCAGTATTTCCCAGAAGCGGCGCAAGACCCTCAATTTAACGCCAGCGTTCAAGCAACCCAAAAGCGAAGGAATGGCGCAAAGAATGTGGGCAAGAAACCGCAGTAAAAAACGTAACGAATTGAACGCAATAAACCGCGGCGATGTATTTCGGATAGGTAATGAAGGGGGTAAGTGTGCAAGATCAGAGCAGCGTAGCGGGAAGGCCAAAATCGGCTGTTCCTCATAAAGCAACTGCGGATATTCAACACTGGGATGTAGAAGACGCAGAATTCTGGGAACGCACAGGAAAGAAAATCGCAAACCGAAATTTGTGGATCTCGATCCCTAACTTGTTGTGCGGGTTCGCAATTTGGTCGATGTGGGGCATTATTACCGTACAGATGCTCAACGTTGGCTTCCCGTACTCCCAAGCAGATCTCTTTACGCTCACTGCGATTGCCGGATTGTCCGGTGCAACGCTTCGGATTCCCGCCTCTTTTATGATTCGCTTAGCGGGCGGGCGAAATACGATCTTCATGACTTCGGCACTGCTGATTCTTCCGGCGGTACTTACGGGCGTTATTTTGCAGGATAAGTCCACACCACTGTGGATGTTTCAATTGGCCGCATTTCTCTCTGGAATTGGCGGGGGAAATTTCGCTTGTTCGATGAGTAATATCAGCTCTTTCTATCCAAAGAGCCAGCAAGGCTTGGCGCTTGGCCTGAATGCGGGGCTGGGAAATTTTGGCGTAACAACCGCGCAGATTTTGATTCCTGCGGTGATGACCGTGGGAATCTTCGGCGCGTTTTCCGGCTTGCCGCATGATCTATTGCAAGACAGTGGAACGCTGATTGGGAAAATTGAAAAGGGAACACCTACTTGGATACATAACGCTGGGTTTGTTTGGTTGTTGATTTTAGTTCCGCTGGTCGTACTGGCTTGGTTCAAAATGAACAACATTCTAAGCGTGTCTCCCGATGCGAACAGCGCTTCGGTTTCCTTATTGAAAGTCATTATTCTCTACCTTGCAGGTTTTCTTACTGCAGGTGTGGGAATCTACCTGTATCTGCCTGCGCCATCGGGCCTCGGCATTTTGAATATGTGGGCAGTGGTTGTGCTCACGTGCGTAGCAACGCTATTCCTGCTGCGCGCCATGCCGTGGAATATCGGCGCAAGCATGCAGCGTCAGTTCCTGATTTTTCGTGACAAGCATACTTGGTCAATGACGGTCCTTTATATCTTGACCTTTGGCTCGTTCATTGGATTCTCAATGGCTTTGCCGCTTTCCATTACCGTTATTTTTGGCTTTACCAGCGTTGAAGTGGATGGAGTGGTATCACGCGTTGCCTACGCAAATGCCCCCAGCGCATTAACGTTTGCGTGGATTGGGCCATTCGTGGGAGCAATTACGCGGCCTATGGGGGGCTGGATTTCCGATAAGGTAGGCGGGTCGGTCGTGACGCAGGTAATTGCTGCGATCATGGTAGTTGCCTCTGTTGCTGCGGGCTACATTATGATGCTCGCCTATTCTTCGCCTACGCCAGAGCACTATTTCCCAGCGTTTATCGCTCTGTTTATATTGATTTTTGCAGCAACCGGCGTAGGCAATGGTTCAACATTTCGTACGATCGGCGTGATCTACAGCCGTGAGCAAGCCGGGCCGGTATTAGGGTTTACGTCGGCAGTTGCAGGTTATGGCTCCTTTATAGCGCCGGTGGTGATTGGTGCGCAGGTAAAAGGGGGAACGCCGGAGGTTGCAATGTATGGATTTGCGCTATTCTATATTGTCTGCCTAGTGTTGAACTGGTGGTTCTATTTGCGCAAGAATGCCTACATTCATAATCCATAGGTGAATTAATCGGAGGCGTAAACTGAAATATTAACGACTCAAGGAGGGGGCTGGAGAGCGCCCTTTTTTGTGCCCGTTTTTCGCCTACGGTGTTTGGATGACATAACAGATAACAGGCGTAGTGATTTCGCCTACAGCATGACTTGATACATATCAAGCTCGGTTAGAGGAACAAGGATTACGCTTTGCGTCCTAATAAATAGGCATTTTTTTGCGGATAAATTTTAAGGCTTAAAGCGCGAAGCAGGGTTGAGGTTTTGGCAAGCGTGATTTAGATCGTTGATTTTGAATTGATACATGCGGGTGCAAGTTTCATCGCAGAGTTTTTTGAACTGGAGAGAGAAATGAGTCAATTCCTAGATAGGTTGCAGTTCTTTAAAAAGAACGCCGGTACCTTTGCTGAGGGGCATGGGGTTACATCCAACGAATCACGAGCATGGGAAAACGCGTATCGTCAGCGTTGGCAGCACGACAAGATCGTTCGTTCTACACACGGAGTAAACTGCACAGGTTCATGCAGTTGGAAGATCTATGTGAAAAACGGATTGGTTACTTGGGAAACCCAGCAAACTGACTATCCGCGCACTCGCCCTGACCTGCCGAACCACGAGCCACGTGGTTGCCCGCGCGGTGCGAGTTTTTCCTGGTACCTCTATAGTGCCAACCGGGTGAAATATCCGATGGTACGCAAGCGCCTACTAAAACTCTGGCGTGAAGAGCGACGCACAAAAAACGCCGTGGATGCGTGGCAAGCCATTGTAGAAAATCCCGAAAAAGCGCGCTCCTATAAAGAAGTGAGAGGCTTGGGTGGTTTCGTGCGTTCGAGTTGGAATGAAGTAAATGAAATCATCGCTGCGGCTAACGTTTACACGGCAAAACAGTACGGCCCTGATCGTATTCTTGGCTTCTCGCCAATTCCTGCGATGTCGATGGTTTCCTATGCGTCAGGTTCGCGCTATTTGTCGTTGATCGGCGGCGCTTGCTTGAGCTTTTACGACTGGTATTGCGATTTGCCTCCGTCTTCTCCTCAGGTTTGGGGGGAGCAGACCGACGTGCCGGAATCTGCGGATTGGTATAACTCGAACTACATCATTGCTTGGGGTTCGAACGTTCCGCAAACGCGCACCCCCGATGCCCACTTCTTCACGGAAGTGCGCTATAAGGGTACGAAAACCGTATCCGTTACCCCAGATTACTCTGAAGTTGCCAAGCTGACCGACCTTTGGTTAAACCCAAAACAAGGGACCGACGCAGCGTTGGCGATGGCGTTTGGGCACGTCATTTTGAAAGAATTCCATATTGATAAGCCCAGCGCTTATTTTGTGGATTACTGCCGCCGTTATACCGATATGCCCAATCTGGTCGTGCTGGAAGAACGTGCTGATGGCTCTTATGAGCCCGCTCACTACCTGCGCGCATCTGACTTGGCTGACGGATTGGGAGAGCAGAACAACCCCGATTGGAAGACCTTGGCAATTGACAGCGCCACCCAACAGATTTTCGCGCCGACCGGCTCGATCGGCTTTCGTTGGGGAGAAAAAGGCAAGTGGAATCTGGAGCAAAGAAATGCGGCCAGTGCGGAGGAAGTCGAGCTTTCTTTGTCGCTGTTGGAAAAGCACGATAAAGTTGCCGGCGTTGCCTTCCCATACTTTGGCGGCGTAGAGAACGAATATTTCACCGCTTCCAAGCACGAAGATATTCTGGTTCGCAATGTCCCAACACGAGAGCTTCAACTTGCCAATGGCAAGACGGCACTGGTTGCGACGGTCTACGATCTTCTGATGGCGAACTACAGTATTGATCGTGGCCTTGGTGGCAATTGGGTTGCCAAATCCTACGATGATGACATCCCATTTACTCCCGCATGGCAAGAAAAAATCACCGGCGTTGCGCGCAAGCGCGTAATACAGGTTGCGCGGGAATTTGCAGAAAACGCCCATAAAACCAAGGGCCGCTCCATGATCATCGTGGGCGCTGCAATGAACCACTGGTACCACATGGACATGAACTACCGTGGCCTCATCAACATGTTGATGATGTGCGGCTGTATTGGCCAGACGGGCGGTGGTTGGTCACATTACGTTGGGCAAGAAAAACTTCGCCCACAAACCGGCTGGACGGCACTTGCATTTGCGCTGGACTGGAATCGCCCACCACGTCACCAGAACGGAACCTCGTGCTTCTACATGCACACCAGCCAGTGGCGCCACGAAAAATTGGGTATGGAGGAAATCCTCTCACCGCTTGCCAATCCAGAAGACTGGAAAGGCAGCATGGTGGACTATAACGTGCGCGCTGAGCGTATGGGCTGGCTGCCTTCCGCGCCACAACTTTCTCGCAACCCGCTCCAGATTACGCGCGATGCGAAAGCAGCGGGCATGGACGTAAAAGACTATGTGGTTAAGCAGCTAAAATCGGGCGAGCTTGGTTTTGCATCTGAAGATCCAGATAACCCGGTGAACTTTCCGCGCAACATGTTCGTCTGGCGTTCCAACTTGCTTGGCTCATCGGGCAAAGGGCACGAGTACTTCCTCAAATACCTGCTCGGCACTACACACGGTGTACAAAGCAAGGATTTAGGGGAAGAGGGCGGTGTGAAGCCGATGGAAGTCAAGTGGCGCGATGCGGCAAGAGGCAAGCTTGATCTGCTCGTTACTCTCGATTTCCGGATGTCCACCACCTGCTTGTATTCCGACATCGTTTTGCCGACCGCAACGTGGTACGAAAAGAACGACCTGAATACCTCGGACATGCATCCGTTTATCCACCCACTCACCGCCGCAACTGACCCTGCATGGGAAGCGCGTAGCGACTGGGAAATTTACAAAGGGATTGCGAAAAAGTTTTCCGAAACTGCGGAAGGGCATTTGGGCGTAGAGCAAGACTTGGTTACTGTACCTACCTTGCACGACACCCCAGGGGAACTTGCGCAAGCCTTCAATCCCAAAGATTGGAAAAAAGGTGAGATTGATCCAATTCCCGGCAAAACCATGCCGTCGATGATCGTCGTTGAGCGGGACTATGTGAACACCTATAAAAAGTTCACATCTTTAGGCCCCTTGATGGAGAAGCTTGGTAATGGCGGCAAGGGCATCAGTTGGAATACGCAAAAGGAAGTCGATTTCCTTCGCGAGCTTAACTATGTCGTTACGGAAGAAGGTGTAAGCAAAGGTCAGCCGCGTATTGATAGCGATATTGATGCTGCTGAAGTGATTCTCTCGCTTGCACCGGAAACGAACGGCCAGGTTGCGGTAAAAGCGTGGGAAGCGTTGGGCCAAGCCACAGGTTTGGATCATACGCACCTTGCCTTGCCGAAAGAGGAAGAAAAAATTCGCTTCCGTGATGTTGTTGCACAACCGCGCAAGATTATTTCCTCACCCACCTGGAGCGGCTTGGAAGACGAGCACGTCAGCTATAACGCAGGCTACACCAACGTTCACGAGCTGATTCCATGGCGTACACTAACCGGGCGTCAGCAATTCTATCTGGATCACCAGTGGATGCGTGCGTTTGGTGAGGGCTTCGTTAGCTATCGCCCACCGGTAAACCTGAAAGCGGTCAAGCCGATGCTGGGCAAAAAGCCAAACGGCCAGAAGGAAATCGTGGCGAACTGGATTACGCCACACCAAAAATGGGGCATTCATAGCACCTACACCGACAACCTGATCATGCTCACGCTCTCGCGTGGTGGCCCAATCGTCTGGGTCGGTGAAGTGGACGCCAAGAAAGCCGGAATCGTCGATAACGACTGGATTGAGGTGTTTAACGCAAATGGTGCGATCGCGGCGCGTGCCGTTGTGAGTCAGCGCGTTCCTGAAGGTATGGTCATGATGTACCACGCGCAGGAAAAAACGGTGAACACTCCCGGCTCTGAAATTACGGGGCACCGAGGAGGCATTCACAACTCGGTAACGCGTGCGGTATTGAAACCCACTCATATGATCGGCGGCTATGCGCAGTTCAGCTACGGCTTTAACTACTACGGCACTGTTGGCTCAAACCGCGACGAGTTCGTGATTATCCGCAAGATGAACAAAGTCGACTGGCTGGACGGTTCGCGCAGTGATGAACTGCCACGCCCACTTGAGTCCCTATAATTGGAGTCAAACGATGAAGATCCGCTCACAAGTAGGTATGGTGCTGAACCTCGATAAATGCATCGGTTGCCACACATGTTCAGTTACATGTAAAAACGTCTGGACGTCCCGCGAAGGTATGGAATATGCGTGGTTCAATAACGTAGAAACCAAACCAGGTATCGGCTATCCGAAGGAATGGGAAAATCAGGATAAATGGAAAGGCGGTTGGGTTCGCAATTCCGATGGCAGCATTCGTCCGCGTATTGGTGGCAAGTTGAAAGTACTTGCCAACATCTTCGCAAATCCAGATCTGCCTTCGATTGATGATTATTACGAGCCGTTCACCTTCGATTACCAACATCTTCACACGGCTCCAGAAGCGAAGGCGCAACCCACTGCACGGCCGCGCTCGCTGATTTCTGGCAAGCGTATGGAAAAGATCGAATGGGGCCCGAACTGGGAAGAGATTCTTGGCGGCGAATTTTCGAAGCGTTCGAAGGATAAAAACTTCGATAACGTCCAGAAGGAAATCTACGGCCAATTCGAAAACACTTTCATGATGTATTTGCCGCGTCTGTGCGAACACTGCTTGAACCCAGCATGTGTCGCCTCGTGCCCATCGGGTGCGATTTATAAGCGCGAAGAAGATGGCATCGTGTTGATTGACCAAGATAAGTGCAGGGGATGGCGGATGTGTATTTCCGGCTGCCCGTACAAAAAGATTTACTACAACTGGAAATCCGGTAAATCCGAGAAATGCATCTTCTGCTATCCCAGAATCGAAGCGGGACAGCCAACCGTATGTTCGGAAACCTGCGTTGGGCGCATTCGCTACCTCGGTGTGCTGCTTTATGACGCGGACCGCATCAAGGAAGTTGCAAGCACTCCGGATACCGGCGATTTGTATGAAAAGCAGCTGGAGATCTTTCTTGACCCCTTTGATCCAAAAATCATTGAACAGGCAAGAAAAGATGGCGTTTCCGATAACGTGATTGATGCGGCGCAGAAATCCCCCGTTTATAAAATGGCGGTGGACTGGAAATTGGCACTGCCGCTTCATCCAGAATATCGCACGCTTCCGATGGTGTGGTATGTGCCGCCCTTGAGCCCCATCCAGCAAGCAGCAGATGCAGGGCATGTGAGCGCAGATGGCTGCATCCCCGATGTGAAATCACTGCGTATTCCAGTGAAGTACCTTGCCAACTTGCTGACCGCAGGAGATGAGCGCCCCATTGTTCGAGCGTTAGAACGTATGCTTGCCATGCGTGCCTATAAACGCGCCCAGAACGTTGACGGTGTTCGTGACCTTGAAGTGCTGCAACAGGTAGGCCTCACCGAGCTGCAAGTGGAGGAAATGTACCGCTATTTGGCAATTGCCAACTACGAAGACCGTTTTGTAATTCCAACTTCGCACCGAGAAGAAGCGTTAGCGGCGTTTCCAGAGCGCGGTGGTTGCGGCTTCAGCTTTGGCAATGGATGTAGCGATGGCAATAGTGAGCTGAACATGTTTGGTGGCAAACGCACCAACCGCGCGATGATCAATGTTGTCAACGTGGAGCAGTAGCCATGCTGGAACTAAAAATTCTTTCCCGATTGTTAGATTATCCAAGTGAAGAGCTTTGGGAGAATGCGCAGCTGGTGCGCGATCATATCCAGAGCGCGGAGTCTTTTTCTGATGCAGGGAAAGCCGCGTTGTTGAGTTTGCTGGATGCGATTGTGGACAGGGATTCGATCGACGCACAAGAGGATTACTCGGCACTGTTTGATCGCGGTCGCTCGGTTTCTTTGCTCCTGTTTGAACACGTGCACGGCGATAGCCGCGCACGGGGGCAGGCGATGGTAGATCTGATGTCTGTCTATCAGCGCAACGGCTTTGAAATCAATGCGCGTGAATTACCCGATTATATCCCACTGTTTTTAGAGTATTTGTCGGAGCGCCCCTTTCACGAAGTAACGGAATGGGTCAGCGATGCTGCACCGATTCTCAGCCTGCTAAAAGCGCGGCTCGAAAAGCGTGAAAGCCCTTACCAAGCGGTATTTGATACGCTGCTTGGCTGGGCCACAGAAGTGCCGGATCTTGCGCCACTGCGCGACACCGTTGCAAGGGAACAACCGGATGATACTCCCGAAGCCTTGGATAAAATCTGGGAAGAGGAAGCGGTGAGCTTTGGCGGCGATGCGGTGAATGGCGGTTGCCCGACTCCACAACGACCCGTGCGCGAGGTTTCGTCCGTCAAATGGGTAAACGAAGGAATTTGAGGAACAAATAATGAATACATTCTTCTTTGGCTTATACCCCTATGTTGCCGTTGCAGTTTGTTTTTTCGTAGGTTGGGCGCGCTTTGATCGCGACCAGTACACCTGGAAAACCGGCTCCAGCCAGATGCTGGCGAACAACGGGATGCGGCTTGCCAGCAACCTGTTTCACGTCGGCGTGCTGTTTATTTTGATGGGGCATGTTGTTGGTTTGCTCACGCCAGAAGCCATTTACCATCACTTTATTTCGACTCAGGCCAAACAGTTGCTGGCGATGATTTCCGGCGGCTTTTTCGGCATTGTGTGCTTGGTTGGGCTGGTGATGCTGGTGCGTCGTCGTATGGAAGATCCGCGTGTGCGGGCTACAAGCACCACGTCAGATATCGTCGTTCTATTCCTTTTGTTGGCGCAGCTGATTCTGGGTTTGCTGACCGTACTGATTTCTACCCAGCATCTTGATGGCTCGGTGATGGTGATGCTTGCCAATTGGGCACAGTACATCGTTACTTTCCAGATGGATAAGGCTGTTGCGAGCATTGAGGGTGTTAACATTATCTATAAGCTGCATGTTTTTCTTGGGCTGACGCTGATTTTGATCGCACCCTTTACCCGCCTCGTGCACGTTGTGAGTGCGCCGATTTGGTATCTGATGCGTCCTTACCAGATTGTCCGCAAGAAATCTGCACAAGCCTAGGCGTCAACCTAAGGCTAAGTGTCAACGTAAGCATAAGTTCCACAAGCTTAAGTCTAAACATGAGTCTGTACCGGTGCCTGATCTGCAATCAGGCACGAACTCATGCGTTTAACGCATGAGTTCGAATACGAGTACTGACGGGAGAACCAAATATGTCGGCAGTGAATCAATTTAACCCCTCGGCAAAAGCCATGCTGGTGTCCGTCAACGGAGTCGAAATCCCGGAGGCAGCAATCAAAGCGGAAATGGCGGCAGAATACGCCGATGAAGAGCGGGTGAAAGCTTGGGAGAAGGCGGCGACTGCGCTTGTGATCCGTGAGCTCCTGCTGCAACAAGCGAGCTTGCAGGGGCTGGAAGGTGATGAGGCCGAATGCATCGACACTTTGCTATCTCGCAATATAGAGGTGCCAACGGCAGATGAGTCCTATTGCCGACGCTTTTTTGAAGAAAATCCAGCGCGTTTCCGTTCCCCCGATTTAATTGAAGCGCGCCATATTTTATTTGCAGCAGCGCCCGGTGATTGGGATGCGCGCGATCTTGCACAGGAAGAAGCGGTACGCATCATTGAAAGGCTGCGCGCGACGCCTGAACAATTTGCCGAGTATGCGAACGAATATTCTGCCTGCCCCTCACGCGAAGAAGGTGGAAGTTTAGGGCAGCTAAGCAAAGGTTCTACAGTTCCTGAATTTGAATCGGCAATTTTTGGGTTACCCACGGGCCTACACGGGACGCCCATTGAGAGTCGTTATGGCTATCACGTGGTCTGGATTGATCATCGCGTCGATGGCCAGCCGCTCCCCTATGAGCACGTCAAAGAAGGAGTTGCGCGCTACTTGGAAGACAACGTATTCAGGCAAGGTCTGTCTCAATACTTGCAACTACTCGCTGGTAGCGCCACTATCACTGGGATAGACATCAAAGCGGCCAGCTCACCGCTATTGCAATAGTGCGTTTGGACGCGACTCGAACTACGAATAGCGAGGCCCAATGAACAGCTCTACGCCACTGATCGACGCCTTCGGGCGGAAAGTCACCTATTTGCGACTGTCGGTTACGGACCGCTGCGATTTTCGATGCGTATACTGCATGTCGGAACAGATGCAATTCCTGCCGCGCTCGCAGGTTTTGAGCTTGGAAGAGATGCAGACAATCGCTGCCGTTTTCGTGGGGCTCGGCGTCACAAAAATCCGCCTGACTGGCGGCGAACCGCTGGTGCGTAAGGATTGTGTGAGCCTTGTGCGCGGCCTTTCGGAACTGGAAGGCTTAAAGGAAATCACCCTTACCACCAATGGCAATCAACTCGCCCAGCTTGCAAAACCACTGAAAGAGGCGGGCCTTGGGCGGATCAATATCAGCCTCGATAGCTTGAATCCTGAAAAATTTCATGCCATTACGCGTACCGGCCAGCTCTCTCAAGTGCTTGCCGGCATTGATGCAGCAGTGGATGCAGGGTTTGATGGAACCAAGCTTAACGCCGTCATCATGAAAGGCCGCAACGATGATGAGATCATTGCGCTTGCGGAATACGCGGTAAGCAAAGGCGTTGATATCACCTATATCGAGGAAATGCCGCTTGGAGAGGGCATCAATCACGATCGCCGCGAAAGCTTTATGAGCAGCGACGAAGTGAGATCACGCCTGCGTGAGCGCTTCCGCTTACAGGCTGCGTTTGAAAACAGTGGTGGCCCTGCGCGCTATTATAGAATTCCAGACACCCAGACCCGCGTTGGATTTATCTCTCCGCACAGCTGTAATTTTTGCCACGCTTGCAACCGCGTGCGGCTGACCGCAGAAGGAAAGCTGTTGCTTTGTCTTGGTAATGAAAACGCCATCGATTTGAAGAAACTTCTTCGCGACCCGGAAACCACACCACAAATACTGGCCGACACCATCCGGAATGCGGTGTACTACAAACCGGAGCGGCATATTTTTAACGTTGATGAACAAGTCTCCATCGTACGCTTTATGAATATGACGGGTGGCTAGGGCGCGGCGAGCCTTGAAAGAAATCTCGGTTCGCCGCTGTGAACAGTTTTCGGTGCCAATGAGGTTTAAGCGTCGGGCAGAATTTTGTATTCGTCTTCTAGATCGTCAATTGACGAGCGCGAGATCTTCAGATCTTTGATGATGCCATCCTTCAGGCCGTAGACCCAGCCATGAACGCGCAGCGCTTGCCCTTGGTGCCACGCCTTCTGAACCACGTGCGAGCTGGCAACATTGCGTACCTGAACAGCGACGTTGAGTTCGCACAGACGGTTGATGCGTTCTTCTTTCGTTTCAAGCGCATTGATGGACTTTTGGTAGCGCGAGTAGGTATCTTTGATGGTGTGCAGCCAATTGCCGATCAGCCCTAGTTCGCTGTTTTCCATGGCCGCAGTGACCCCGCCACAGCCGTAGTGACCGCAGATGATGACATGGCGAACTTTCAGCACGGCAACCGCATATTCAATGACGCTCATGCAGTTAAAGTCGGTTTGTATCACCAGATTGGCAACATTTCGGTGCACAAATACCTCGCCAGGGGCCAGCCCGATGATCTGGTTGGCGGGCACGCGGCTGTCTGAACAGCCGATCCACAGATATTCCGGATATTGCTGGCGAGCGAGTCGCTGAAAAAACTCGGGATCTTCTGCGTTGATGCTGTCTACCCATTTCTGGTTGTTAGCAAGCAATTGCTTGATCTGTGGCATAGGTTCTCTCCTTGGGTGTGGCTACGTTTTGATGACACGGATTGTCCTCCAAATTGGCAAGATGTAAATGCAATCCCGGCCATGACCTTGGGGGAAGTTGTAACAAACCGAGACGCTCGAAAGCGATCGCGATATGTGCAATAGGTTATAATTTGTGCGGACAATCACAAAAGTAGATTGGCGTGCGCTTACAAGGTATCCTGCACGACTTCTACCTGCACGACTTCTAAAGGTAGAATTGGTCGCAAGACCTAGAACGGGCCGTAAAATTGTTAGTGGAATCCCAGCAGGGAAGGACGAGTTTGCAATGCGCGCATTGATTGTTGAGGACGAACCCCATTTGCAGGAGCAGCTGGCCGTCGCATTAGGTCGAGCAGGTTATTCTGTAGATCGGGCAAGCGATGGTAAGGAAGGCCTCTACTTCGGTACAGAATACAATTACGACATCGCGATTGTCGATCTTGGACTACCGCAGATTGATGGCATGGACGTGATCCGGCGTTGGCGTGAGAGCAATCGCATCTTTCCTGTGATGGTTTTGACAGCGCGCTCCAGCTGGCAAGACAAGGTGGCGGGCCTTGAGATCGGCGCCGATGATTACGTTGTCAAACCTTTTCAGATGGAAGAAGTCGTAGCGCGTGCAAACGCCTTGGTACGGCGGGCTGCAGGGATTACGCAAAGCTCGATTCGCTTGGGCCCTATCGAATTGGACACCAACAAAAAGCAAGTGCGCCTCCACGAGGAGCCTTTGGATCTGACTAGCTACGAATACCGCGTGTTGGAATACCTGATGATGCATCCAGAGGAACTGATCTCTAAAGCGGTTCTCACAGAGCACATCTATGCGCAGGATTTCGAGCGTGATAGCAACACAATCGAGGTATTTATCGGTCGCTTGCGCAAGAAGCTAGACCCAGATAACCAGTGGAAGCCAATCGAGACCGTTCGTGGTATGGGTTACCGGATGAACCCCAGCCTGTGAGCCGAGCGCCTCTTTCGGAGCGGATTCAATGGCTGCGTGGTTCGCTTTTGAGCCGGCTGTTGCTGGCAGAAATGGTCACGTTGGTGTGTTTTGTTCTGGGCGCATCATGGGTGCTGGACGCCGCTTTTGGTGCCAGCGTAGAGCGATCTGCGGCTAGCCAGCTCCAAGTGCATGTCTATGCGCTGTTGGCTTCTGCAGAAAACGCGGCTGGGCGCGCCAGCGGTGATAGCGCAAAGCTTGTGGATAATGCAAAGCTCGTCGAAGCGCTAGAAAAGAGCCGTTTGAATCGCACAGATTCTTCACTCTATGGCTATGTGATTGATGAAAAAGGCCAGCCGATCTGGCGGTCTACCTCTGCATTGTTGATCGACCCTCCGCCGCTCAAGCCGCTGCCGCAGGGAAGTACGCGTTTCTCATCCGTAGAAGTGGGGGATGAAGATTACTACGTCTACGGGCTCGGCACTTTTTGGGAAACGCGCGCACGCACGCGCCAATTTACCTTTGTCGTAATGGAGTCGCAGGCGAATTATCGAGCCACAATCGCCGCCTTTCGCTCCACGCTGAGTTATTGGCTGCTGGGGTTGACGGTGGCGCTTTGCCTCATCGTGTATGTGGTTACGCGTTGGGGTTTGCTACCGCTGGAGCGGCTCAAAGCGCAGCTTGCGCGTATGCAGTCGGGGGAGGAAGACCAGGTCGCCGGCCAATATCCGCGTGAAATACAGCAGGTGGTGGATCATTTGAATACCTTGCTGGCCTATGAACGTAAGCAACGCGAAAAGTACAAAAACAGCCTTGCGGATCTCGCTCACAGCTTGAAAACGCCGCTCGCCGTCATGCAGAACGCAAGCCAACTGGACGATTCTCAACTGCGTACCCTTGTGGATGAACAAACTCATCAGATGAATGTGATCGTTCAGCAGCAACTAAGGCGTGCGATCAATAAGGGAACGGCGCTTTGGAGCAAGGGGGTGTCGGCCCGCCCCGTGCTGGACCGCATTCGGGCAGCTTTACACAAAGGTTATGCGCACAAAGGCAAATCCTGCGAAATTATTTCCGAGGGTACGGTGCGCTTTCCAAGGGAGGAAGCGGCGCTATATGAGGTCGCGGGTAACCTGCTTGAGAATGCCTACAAATATGGCGGCCCCAATATCTGGGTGACGCTCTCTGAGAACGAAAACGATGTGGGTGGTTTTTTTCGAATCATCGTAGAAGACGATGGCGAAGGCATCCCAGCGTGGCAGAAACGTGTGGTGTTTGAACGTGGCGCTAGGCTCGATAGCAGTATGCCGGGACAAGGGATTGGCCTTGCGATGGTTGCAGAGCTAGTCAACGATCTTGGCGGTACCATCCGGCTGGAATACAGCGTTAAGGGTGGGGCCCGTTTTGTGGTGGAGGTTCCGGCTTAAGTTCATCTGTATTTGCAGAAGCCGGAGCTAGCCATAGATCGAGTGCGTTTTTAATGTCTTTTCGCGTGAAGGGCTTGCCGATCACGCCATTCATTCCGCACTTTGTGCAGCGCTCGCGATTGTCGGCGTCGCTGTTGGCGGTGACCGCAACGATCGGCAAATTGCCCTTAGGGGGCGGTAGCTTGCGAATCGCTTCTGTGGCTTCAAAGCCGTCCATCACCGGCATTTGCAGATCCATGAAAATTAAATCGGGGGTAATGGCTTTCAGGATGGATAGCGCCTCTTTCCCGTTATTGGCCGCAATGGGGATGTGGCCAAGTTTTCTTAGAATACCTTCGAGTACCAAGTAGTTTACTTGGTTGTCTTCGACGATCAGGATGCGAGCTTGCGGAGCCTCTATAGGCTGTTCTGTGACCGCAGCGGCTGGTGTGGATGTGTTTATGGATAGGGGAGCAAGCGCGTTGTTTGTAAGGGAGTCGTCGGATTGGTGAGCATTTTCCGACGCAGGCTCTACCCCTTGTTTTGCGCGTTTTTCTTGTGAAGCATGTGATTCTTGAATGGGATTGCGCGGGTGCGAAGTTTGGAAAAGTGCGCTAGGTAATATGCTGGGGATTGATTCGAGTTCTTGCGCGGTCACTGGCTGAAAGGGCAGGTAGACGTGTACATCTGTTCCGTGGTTTACGTCGGACAAGAACTCCAGTTTTCCCCTCATTCGCACAACAATCTGCTTGCAAAGTGCGAGGCCAATTCCCAGCCCGCCTTGCTTGCGCGTCATGCTTGCGTCGACTTGGCGGAACATTTCAAAAACCGATTCGTGTAATTCTTTTGGAACCCCGTGGCCGGTGTCGGAAATTGAAAATCGAATCCAAATGGCTCCTTGCGGATCTTTTGCGAGCGGCGCAATTTTGGTTGCGCTGAAGCGAATTCCGCCGTTCTCGGTAAACTTGCACGCGTTATCCAGAAGGTGGCGGAGGATCATGTCAATTTTTCCCGCATCTCCTCTCACAAAACGCGGCAGATCTGGGCTGAAGTGGCTGCTGAAGGAGAGCCTTTGCGCCTGTGAGCGCGCTCGAAAATGAGAGCATAACTCCTCAAACAAGCGGGTAATATTGACAGGTTTTTGTTCAAACGAGTGGCGATCTGTATTGAGCTGCGTGTAGGCGAGAATGTCTTCCACCATCCGCATCATCCCTTGGCTGGAACGAGCGATTTGGTGCAGATAGTTATTTTGCTCGTCGTCTAAATGGGTCATCTTTAATAATTCGCTGGAACCGATAATTCCGTTCATCGGCGTGCGCAGCTCGTGGCTGATCGTTGAAAGAAATTCATCTTTGAAACGATTGGAGAGCGCGAGTTTACGATTTGTGTCCTCTAAGAGCGCTTTGGCTTGCTGTTGCAGGCGTGCACGCTCGGCTTGCAGTTGATTGATGCGATCTGCAAGAGCCAGCGAAAGCAGCACGGTTTCCAGCAGACAGCCAATATGGACATAAAGCATTGCGCCGTGAATATAAGGCAGAATACCGCTCAAGGTGAGTACCCAAAGTGTGCTGCCGGTAACGACTGAAATCCACCCGACCAAAAAGTAGCGAGCCATGCTTACACCGCGCCGCAGCTCAACGATGCCAGAAATAATTGCGGTCGCGGAAAGGGCGACGGTGAGTAGGTTGGCGATTCCCGTAGGGAATTCATTTTTGGCAGCCAATACCCACAAAACGCAGATCATTCCAAAGCTGAGCAGCACTGAAAATAAGGCGTTGAGCCGAGGTGCGTGTGTGCGCGTATCCAAAAAGGACTTAGAAAAATAGCCGCCCGCAATTGCGCCAAGTAACGTCAGAAGGACGTGAAAGTGGTAACTGTAACTCCAGGAGAAGTTCGGTAGGACTAGGTCGCGCAAAGTGCCGTCGTGAGATGCAACCCACAAGCAGAGTGTTATAAGATACAGATCGTAAAGTAAATATTCTCTTGCGCGTGTGGAGCTATAAATAAACAGGTTGTAGAAAAACATCACCACGAAGCTGCCGTAAAAAATTCCCAGTACGATATGGCTGATTCGCGTATGGCGTAGGAGTGTGGCTTCGTCAAAAATTCGCAGCGGCACAATGATCGGTGAGTTGGATTGGACAGCGATGTAGAGCGTGAGTGGAAGGTCTTCTTGAACTTGAGGAATGCGAAAGCAGAAGCCTTGGCAGGGCAAATCGCGGGAAGAAGTTTGGCTATAGCCACCGTGTCGCGTCTGGATAATTTTACTGTTTTGTGCCCAATAAAGTTTGATGTCTTTCAGGTGTGGATAAGAAATTTCCAGAAATAGCGGTTTTTGCGAATCGGTGCCTTGTGTATCAATCTCTTGTGTGCGCAAGTGTTGCAGGGTCGCGCGTATCCATACCGTTCCCTCGTGTCGCCCAAAGGATGCGGTTGCATGTTCGGCGGGATTCATTGGTACCCCGCTCGCTAATAACGCGTTGATTTGAATGCTGTTCTCATCATCAGCGAGCCAATCGGTGACCTTGATGTCGCCGTAGGCAGTAGAGGCAAGAAAAGCAAAGGTAAGCGCAATAAGGATGTAGTGCAGTAATGTTTGTTGCCGTTTTTTGAACGCAGGAACCCGCGCAACCCTGAGCAAAGAATGAAACCGAAGATGGGAGCGACGTTCTGGCATCGGGGGCGTTCTTAAAGGGATCAGGTAAGGGTCGATATACAGCAAGTCTAGCTGCTAATTGAGGACACCGTAGTACGTTTTGTGGGGGAGTTGTGAACGAATGCGTGGCGTAGTCAAAGAGTGTTGATATATCGTGGAAGTTTTTAAGTGATTGTTTTTGTATGGCTGTTTTTATGGTGCAATCAAGTGCTTGTTTGTGGGAGGGGTGTGATCAATGTTACTTAGGAGTTATCGGGTTATCAGCGCTGCTTTTTTGCTAGTGCTTTCTCTTCACGGCAGCTATGCCGTTGCAGCGTCTAAGGATCCTGTGCTGAGTGAGGAAACGGCACGTGAACTAGCTGCGCGCTATTACAACACGCAAGGTGAGTGGGCGGGTAAGTTTACGGTGTTGCGATTTTTGAAGTCGCGTTTTGAAACACCCGTTAACGATCAGGTAAAGGTGCATTTCGAGTACGAGTGGGCTTTTTTGCAGCGGAGTGACAAAACCGGCATAGACAGCCGCTATTTTGTTTTCGCCCACCAGCTCGATGGTTGGAAGGTGGTGGAAATGGGGCCACATCTTTCCGGCCATCCGTAGTGGCGAGTCGCATTCGCCACGTTCCCCAAGCATCTTGCTAATTCAGGCGAGGGAGAATGCAATTCGCTCCTAGGTGATATTGCTTTGAGTTATGTACCGTGATGTTATGTTCCTTGCGGGAAAATGGGGGTGCGGGAGGCTTGGGTTTCAACGTGTTCGATGATGCGGCTTGCGATGTCTTTTCCGGTGATGCCTTCAATGCCTTCCAGCCCAGGGGATGAATTGACCTCCATGACTAACGGCCCACGTGAGGAGCGCAGAATATCAACTCCGGCAATTTGCAGCCCCATTGTGGAAGCTGCACGCACTGCGATCTGGCGCTCTTCGGATGTGAGTTTCACCAGCGATGCAGTGCCGCCGCGGTGCAGGTTTGAGCGGAATTCACCGCTTTGCGCGGTGCGCTGCATGGCGGCGACGACTTTTTTGCCGAGTACAAAGCAGCGAATGTCGCTCCCTTCCGCCTCTCGGATAAATTCCTGCACCAGAAAATCTGCATGCAACCCACGAAACGCGTCAATCACGCTTTCTGCTGCGGAAAGCGTTTCCGCGAGAACAACGCCGCGCCCATGGGCACCTTCTAATAGTTTCACTACAACGGGGGCGCCGCCTACTAGTTTGATTAAATCGCGGGTGTTGTCGATATTGTTCGCGAAACTGGTGCGCGGTAAGCCTACATTATGGCGGGCGAGGAGCTGCAGGCAACGAAACTTGTCACGGCTGCGGCCCAGCGCAACCGTACCGACGAGGCTGTAGATTCCCATCGTTTCAAACTGGCGAATCACTGCCATGCCGTAGTGAGTAATGCTGCTACCAATGCGTGGAATAATGGCGTTGATGTTCGCGAGCACCTCCCCCTCGTAATGCACCTGCGGTTTGGATGCCGTGATGTCCATGTAGCATTTAAGGGTATCGACCACCCGCACCTCGTGGCCGCGTGCAACTGCGGCTTCGTGTAGACGGCGTGTGGAATAGCAGTCTGGGCTACGCGAGAGAATAAGTAGGTTCACAGAGGCTCTCCCGTGTTTAATGGCGCTGGCGCTTGCTTGTTGCCGCCCAGTAAAAAGGATTGGGAGGGATCTACCAAAAAGAAATCATGCAGAGCGCGCCGGCCCAGCAACATACGGAAGCGCATGGTGTCGCGATCGGTGAGCGTCAATTCCGCCATCCATTGCCAAGCATGCAGTGAGATACAGGTGCGAATCACGTAACGTAGGGTTTTGTGGCCGCCCGAATCCGTCACCATACGCTGATCGGCAACGTTGGCAGTGCACCAGATTTCCGGTGTAGTTGAACGCTGTTGTGGATGCATGCAAAAACGGATGCATCGTGCGCCGAATTCGTCGGTATAAGGCTCAATTGCGGAGGCGTGCAGCGCCGAGGTGCGCGCACCGGTATCTACCTTGGCCTTGATTGCAGGGATGTTCAGGTCGGGCAAAGAGAGCCATTCGCGCCAGCCAATCAGATGTTTTTCCGGCATGACTTTTTTTAGAGAAAAATTTAGGGGATAGGTTTTAGTGTATCGGATTTGTGCAGAACTTCACGTGAAGCGCCAAAAAACAGTTCTAGCGCGCAGCTTGTTTTGCGAGGATGGCCAGTGTACGTGATGCCGCCACCATGCCAAAGGTGCTGGTTACGCAGGTACTGGCGCCTAGACCACCGCTGCAATCCAGTTTCACGGCTTGCGGCTGGCCATCAATGGTGCAAGCGACTGGGTATTGAACCGGCTCGTTAGAGTAGACGGCTTCGATTCCAAATTTGCCCTTGCCAACTCGCGGAAAACCAAAATGGGTGCGTAGCTCGCGGCGCAGTTTTGCAAGCAAGGGGTCTTGTTCGGTTGTACTTAAATCACTGACTGCGATGCGGGTTGGATCGGTTTGCCCGCCGGCGCCGCCAATGGTGATGACTTTGCGCTTGTTGCGACGGCAATAGTTCATCAGCGCGGTTTTCGGTTTGATACTGTCGATTGCGTCGATGATCACGTCAATTTCCGGCGTGATGTGCGCAAGTAGGTTGCTCGGCGTAAGAAAATCAAGGCGAGCGTCGACCTGAATCTCTGGATTGATCGCAAGAAGTCGTTGGCGCATAGCCTCAATCTTGGGCTTGCCATAGTTGCCGTTTAGCGCATGAAGCTGGCGATTGGTGTTGGTGACGCAGACTTCGTCCATATCAATCAGCACTAAGCGCCCGATGCCGGAACGGGCAAGGGCCTCTGCCGCCCACGAGCCAACGCCGCCGATGCCAATAATACATACGCAGCTTTTTTGGAAGCGCTGCAGGACGCTCTCGCCGTAAAGTCGCGCGATTCCGTTAAAGCGCTCTCGGTAGGCGGCGCTAAGGGGGGTAGACGCTGGGGCTGTACTGCTTGGGTTCATGCGAATAAGCTCGTGCTGCACGGGTCAGATTGACCGCGCGGACAGGTTTGAAGTTTGGGAAACGCGATATGGCGGCGTTGGGCTGCGCGCATTATATCGCCGAATGCACGCAAGTTGGCGTACTATTGCCTGAACTATTGCCCGAGCGATGGCACAAAATTGGACTTGAAAAGGGAGCATGGTTTCGCATGATTGACGTGCAGGTACAGCGGTCTCTGACGCTACAAGCGCCCCCAGAGGCGGGGCGGCCCTTGTTTTTAAGTGCGGCCAGTGGTTTGGTTTGCCTGCGGCAGTACTTCTACGTTGTAGCAGACGATGAGTTGCACTTAGGGCAGTTTGCGCGTGAAGGCGATTTGCCGGGCACGCTTTTGCGGCTATTCCCCGGCCGCTTGCCAGATGGGCCTGCTGAACGTAAGGCGCAAAAGCCTGATTTGGAGGCGCTTACGTTGCTGCCGGCTGCGCCAAACTGGCCGTTCGGTGCCTTGCTTGCTTTAGGGTCTGGATCTAAAGCGGCCCGTTATTCGGGAGCATTGTGCGTGCTGGAGGATAACGGCCGCGTGCAGGGCGAACCGAAAATTTTTGAGTTGAACCGGCTTTACAATGCGTTAGAGAATTACATCGGTAAACTTAATATCGAGGGCGCATTCGTAAATGGCGATCAGTTGATGTTGCTGCAGCGTGGCAATAAAAAAAGTCGCCTGAACGCACTGATTCGATTGCCACTTAACCATACCCTCAACGCCTTGCTTGAGCCAGAGGTTACGATAGATGTCAGTGCAAACCAGATCGTCCCGTTTGAGCTTGGCAGCGTAAAAGGCGTACCACTTGCATTTACCGACGGCCAAGCGCTGCCCAACGGGGATTTTGTATTTTCTGCAGTCGCCGAAGATACCGAGGATAGCTACCACGATGGAGATTGTGTTGGAGTGGTGCTGGGTGTCGCCTCGGTACATGGCCGCGTGTTATGGCAGCAGCCGCTTCGCCAAGTTTTTAAGGTGGAGGGGATTTCCGCGAGTGTGGAGGGCACAAACATTCAGCTTCAGCTTGTTACTGATGCCGATGATCCGTCGATGCCGGCGATGTTATTAACGACACAAATCAGCGGCTATCCTTTTCAATCTTAATTTCAGAGAAGCTTTCAGATGACCGATCTGCCATTTTTGACCGGCAAAGCTAAAATTCTTTGGGAACAACTCTCAAAACGGGAGCGCGAGATTTTTTTAGCGCAATTCCAGAAGCTGGATGCAGGCGAAGTCTCCCAACAGGAAGTGTATAAAGAAATCGAAGCTGCGATTTCCCAACTCGCCCAGCAGAAGGCAAATAAATCGCCCAAGAATCAAACCGCCACTACGGCTACACTCACCGCGAAGGTGGCAACCAGCAGTATCTGCTCGTTCTGCGGAAAAGGATTTTTGCATGCAAAAGGAATGGTAAAGGGGAAATCCGGCGCGGTAATTTGCCGAGCATGCATCCTGAAATTTAACCAATCGCAGGAATCTTAAATCGCGGGTTTGGGGCGTTTTTATTCGGTCGCAAATAGCGTCATTTTGTAGTGAACAAGGTTATTCCGTCGCAAACAGTTTCGCCCGAACTGTAGTTCGGTATTCTCCAGGCGTAACGCCAAGCTGGCGGCGGAATAGCTGGGCGAAGTAACTGAGGTCTTGATAACCCACCTGCCAAGCAATTTCCGCAATGGATAGATTGCTCGTTTGCAGCAAATCCTTTGCGGTGTCCACGCGTAATTCCTGCAAATAATGCAGCGGAGCTAGCCCAGTTGCGGCCTTAAAGCGCCGGTGGAAAGTGCGTACACTCATTCCGAATTTTTTAGCGACTTCGGATAAGCCAATGGTTTCTTGCAAATGCTGCTGTAACCAAATTTGCGCCTGTACGATCGACTCATCGGGATGATAGCGATGCTTGTCATCAAAATAATTGTGGTCGAAATAGCTGGTGCTCTCATAAGGGCGGCGAATTTCGTGGGAAAAATTTCGCTCTACGTGACTCGCCACCGATGCGTTCCAGGTGCGGCGAATAAAATGCACCGTAAGGTCTGCAACCGCGTTAACGCTGGCTGCGCAATACAGGTTGTTGGCCTGAGTAATAAAATACTGGCGCTTGAGCTGTACTGCGGGGTAGTCACGCTCAAATTGATCGAAGTAATGCCAATGCGTAGTGGCAGCTTTGCCATCCAGCAAACCCGCCTCTGCCAGAAAACAGGCGCCAGTGCCTACCGCAATCAGAATGCAACCCTTCGTGTGCAGATATTGCAACCATTCCACGAGTGCGTGGTTGCGGCGCACGATCGGGCGTGGATTGCGCCAAAGTGCTGGCAGAATCACCATGTCGGTGTGTGCAATGTCGCTTAGTGTGAGATCGGGCTGAAGCCGGAACCCTGACTGAGTAAGCACTGGCTCGCGGCTCATCCCAACCGCAGCGATATTGAGGCGAATTGCAGAGCGGTCGTGTATCAGAGCCGCGGATTCTGCGGCTCGCATCATTTCGATTGGCAGGGTGATGCTGGTGGCCAGCATGTGCTCAATCAAGAGAAAGCTTGCGCCGAGGCGCTGGCCCAAAAGGTTGGGAACGTTTGGTTTTTGCACAAAGTTGCTCTTGGTTTGGCGCGAAAACCATATTATATGGCCGAAAAGCCTCGTAGAAGCAAGTCAAATCCCGCATACACTAGCCGCCATAAAGTTTATGTGGATATAGATAAGGCAAAAGCTCATGGCACAACTTCCGGTCATTACAGGGTTTGGCGGCTACAACGCAGCAGGGCGCAGCTCTTTTCACCATGGCTTTCGCCGTATGGTACTGGAGTCTTTAGAAGGCGAGGCACGCCAGCAAACCATTGCAGGGCTGGGTGTGATGGCGGGCTTGATTCAAGGCAGGGCAGAGGGGTTCACGGATTTGCAGGGGCGCGCGCTGAGCCTTTCAGAGGTTGAGGCGCAGTTCGGTGCGGCCATTCTGGAATCTACCTTGGTTCGCAAGGTTGAGCCGCGTTATTTCGATGTGGATAAAACCCCTTGGCAGCAGAGTTTGACGGTGGCAACGGCAGATCATAGCTCGCAGTTTTTGGTTAGCAAAAAGCAGCTCCCCGAACCGGTGCCCGCCGCATGGCAAGTGAAAGATCATTCCGATACTCATGTTCAGGTAACCTTAGTGGACAACCTGAATGTAAAAATTCCTTCTACACGCGATTTTCCGATCAAATCTGCAGGTCAGTTGCCGAGTGGATTTGAGCCAGCTGATTTGTATGATGCGCGTTTTCATCCGCGTGGTTTGCAGCTCACGGTTGTCGGTATGTCAGATGCTCTGCATTCCCTAGGGATTCCTTGGCATACAGTACGCAATGCCGTAAAGCCTGATCAGATCGCGGTGTATGCAAGCAGTATGCTTGGGCAGATGGATGAGCATGGCTACACCGGAATGATACAGGCGCGTCAGAAAGGTGGCCGCGTTACCGCAAAAGAGCTGCCGCTCGGCTTAAATAGCATGCCTGCTGATTTTATTAACGCCTACATTCTCGGCCATGTTGGAACCACGGGCGCGATGACTGGCGCCTGCGCGACTTTTCTTTACAATTTGCGCTTGGCGGTAGATGAAATTAAATCGGGGCGTGCGCGTGTTGCCATTGTCGGCAACGCAGAAGCGCCGATTACGCCTGAGGTTATGGAGGGGTTTGCCGCAATGAGTGCGCTGGCAAGTAAGGCTGGGCTGAGCAAATTAGATCAGGTGGCTGAGCCAGTCTACCGTAAATCCAGCCGCCCGTTTGGTGAGAACTGCGGATTTACGATTGCAGAATCTGCGCAATTCGTCATTCTAATGGACGATGCGCTTGCGATGCAGCTTGGTGCGCAGGTATATGGCGCGGTGAGCGATGTTTTTGTGAATGCCGATGGCCACAAAAAATCAATTTCAGCACCGGGGGCTGGAAATTACCTAACCTTGGTTCGCGCAGTAGCAGCCGCGCGTGCCTTGGTAGGCGATGAAGGGATACGAGAGCGTAGCTTCGTTCATGCGCATGGTTCCAGCACGCCGGCAAACCGCGTAACCGAATCGGCCTTGTTGAATCAGGTGGCTGCCAGTTTCGGAATTTCCCGCTGGCCAGTAACGGCGGTAAAAGCTTATTTGGGGCACTCGCTCGGCCCTGCAAGTGGTGATCAATTGGCGTCAGCATTGGGAAGCTTTCGCTATGGGATCATTCCGGGCATTAAAACGATTTCTGCGGTGGCAGAGGATGTTCATCAAGAGCATTTATTGATTCCCACTGAGGATCTGGGATGTGGTGAGAAAGGGCTGGATGTGGCGTTTATCAATAGCAAGGGATTTGGCGGCAATAACGCGACAGGCGTGGTGCTCTCGCCGCAGTTTGTTCTTCGGCTATTGCGCAACCGTTATGGGGAGGCTGAATTTGCACGCTTCCTAACTCGGCAGCAACATACGATCGCACAGGCTGCACGTTATGACCAAGCGGCTCTACGCGGTGATTTTCAGGTGGAATACCATTTTGGTGCGCACATGATTGACGAGGGTGATCTGAAGATCACCCAAGATCAAGTTCAAGTACCGGGCTTTGCACAACCCATTGACTTAACTGTGGTTTCTGAATTTGCGGATATGTTGAGATCCCCGTGTGAGCGCTAAGGGCTGTTAGTTCAACGCGCTTGAATCAGGGCGCGATCTTCTTCTTGAGCGCACGCGTGACCGGCAGCGGAAGGTTCGGCAACGAACGCAACACCCAAGGCAATACCTTGCGCTTTACGCCATTGAGCGATTCCGGCACCATCGCTTCAATCAGGTGGGGGCCGGGGCGCTGCAGCGCATTTTCGAGTGCGGTAGACATTTCTTCCGCAGTGCGTACCCGAACGCCGTGAACGCCCATTCCTTGTGCCAGATAAGAGAAGTTGATCACTGGCCCATTCAAGTCGAGCTGAGAAAGCGCTTTCTCACCGATTTTTTCTGCGCCGACGCGTTCAAGCTCGATGTTGAGCACCGAATACGATGCGTTATTGAAAATGATCGTGGTGACGTTGAGCTGTTCGTGTGCCATCGTCCATAAGGATTGGATGGTGTACATCGACGTACCATCACCAATTAACGCAATTACGGGGCGATGCGGGCACGCAATCGCTGCACCCACGGCGTTAGGCAGCCCTTGGCCGATTGCGCCGCCCGTTAGCGTAATGTAATCGTGACGCGGGCAGCCTTCTGTCATCAGTGGCAACATCAGCCCCGAGGTGATGGCTTCGTCGATCAGAATTGTCCCTTCCGGCATCAGGTGGCCTACGGCTTTGCAGACCTTTTCAGCGGTCAGGCGGCCTTTGGGGCGGCCAGGGCGCTTTGCGACTTGCGGTTTAGGCAGCGTGTTTTCGGCGCCGAGGGCGCGGATCAGCTTTTGCAGGCTGGCGGTGGTGTCTTCGGTTTCGCTGGCCAGCGTGTGCAGTTTGCAGGTTTCGGGTACGAGGTAGCTCTTTTTGCCGGGATAGGCAAAAAAGCTTACGGGCGCTTTGCAGTCGAGCAGAATGAGGTGCTCGATATCGGCAAGCTGGATGCCGACCAGTTCTGCAAGGTAAGCAATTTTTTCTACCGAGGGCATGCCCGCACCGCGTTCGTGGCGCGTCGGGAACGTTTCGTGTAGCAGGCGAACTCCGCTGTGTGCGGCGATTTTCGCGGCGGCCATCAAGCTGGGTTCGCGCAGGGCGCGGCCGCCGAGCAGTAAGGCGACTTTTTTGCCGGAGCGAATGGCGGCGGCGATTTCGGCAACGGTTTCATCGCTGGCGACGGGGGCGGGGGTTGCGGGCGGTACGCGCGCGGGCTGGCCGCCTTCCCCCCAAGATACGTCGGCAGGCAGAATAAGTGTGGCTACCTGGCCCGGTAAGCCGCGTGCGGCCACGATGGCGTCCACCGTGTCGGTGCAAAGTTCAGCGGTCGTTTTGGAGGTTCGTACAAAATTAGGGGATACGTTGCGCGCCACGGTTTCGATGTCTGACTGAAGCTGCGCGTTATATTGCGTATGGTAAGTGGCGTGATCACCTACGATGTTCACGACAGGCACCTTGCCTTTGCGGGCGTTGTGCAGATTGGCGAGGCCGTTACCCAAACCGCAGCCGAGGTGCAACAGTACAGCGGCGGGCTTATCTGCCATACGGGCATAGCCGTCGGCGGCGCCGGTTGCGACGCCTTCAAAGAGCGCAAGAACGGCTTTCATTTTCGGCTCGTCGTCGAGTGCCGCCACGAAGTGCATCTCGCTGGTGCCGGGGTTGCTAAAACACACTTCAATACCGGCTTCAACTAGCGTTTTCATCAGGGCTTGAGCGCCATTCATGCAGTGATGCTCCTAAAAAGTAAAATAATGATGCTCGAAAGGATAGATCTCAGCGTCTGGCCGGTCGATTTCAGACACGATCCCCGAGTTGCGACGGGTGCGTCCCGCCGAATATTGAAAGCCGGGGCCGGACATGCGCTCATCGCACAGCAGGCAGGCATTCAGCTCGCCGTTCTCGTTGACGGGGGGCGTGGTTTCAGTGCCGGTCAGCAAGGGGAGTAGACCATATTCCGAGACACAAGTCAGCGCACAAGTTTGCCCGGTCTTGTCGCCGTTATAGGCCCAAGAGGCCGCACAGGCGGGTGTAAAGCCAATTTCTTCCATGCAGGCGAGCTTGGCATCCAGCCCCATGCGCTTGCTGCAGGTTTTTGCCATACGGGTAAGGTCAAGCTCGCCGTATACAGCAAGGTCCTGTAACGTGGAGCACGCGCCGCAGTCCTGGAAATGGGTGAGCAGATAGCCGGGTTCCGCCTCTAGGGCCGCACGGTTGGGGAAGGTTTTCAGTGAGTAGCGGGTCTGGCTCGAATCCTCAAAACGTAGCCCGCAAACGGCGGCTTGATCCGCTTGGGTTGAACGCGATGTCCACCATTCATACACTTCAGCACGCGCCGGAAAGCGGGGCGGGTTCATGTAATAGTGCTGCTGGGCGTAATTGCAGTTGACGTCTGCTTTGCAGGCTTCAGCAGAGAGAATTTTATTGGGCTGGTAGGGGCTTGCCAGCAGCGCTTGTGTCTGGTTCTTCGCGCTGGCACTAGGTTGTAAGTGGATGTTTTCGAGGATGACATCCATGTTACTGGCTTCAGTCGATCGCATTTGGGCCAAGGTTGCGGCATCAAATGCCGGCGGTGATAGCTCGACTCGCTCAAGCGGCTGTTTGCAGGCGCTGAGCAGGAGTCCAAAGAATATAAGGGGAGCGATACGGTAGATAGACGGCATGGGTGAATCTCGCTGTACGGTGGTACCGACGTACAATGTCGGCTTTGCTCCACTTTAACAAACTGAGTAGCCACTCACCAACTGCCAACTTAGCACCCGCTACCGTTTATATGTTTTCTGATGCGCCATTTTAATCATTTTAATTTGAAATTAGATTTTTATTAATGTTTTCATAAAAAACAGCTATAATCACAATGTTTTCATTCTAAAAGCATGAGGTTCATCTAATGCAAGTAGGCTTGAAAGCCCTAGCAAACCACTATGGCATTGCGCTTGTTCAGCCTTTATCTGTGGAATCCGTGATTGGTGCCGTAAACTCCAGCCGAACACTAAATGGCCGCGTCGAAAACAGCTACCAACCTAGCTATCAGCCAAGCAATGATTTTGCAGGGCACTTTGAGTTTGGGCTTAAATACGAGCCCATGCACCTCGAATTTTTTGCGCGTTTATTTGCCGCTGCTGGGCCAGAACCCATAGCGGATTGGTGCCATCAATCCCCTTTTGGGCAATATGCCCGCCGCGCAGGCTTTTTGTATGAGTGGCTAACGGGCAAGCGTTTAGACGTGCCTGATGTAAAAAACGCTGCCTATTGCGATGCGATTTCAGCAAAGCACTACCTTGTTAGCACAGAGCCACAAAAAGTAAAACGTTGGAAAATCAATAATAACTTGCCGGGCAACGCCGATTTTTGTCCACTTGTTCGCTATACAGCGGCGTTGCAAGAAGCACTTGCCTTTGACTTGAAAGCAGAGCTCAACAAACTCAGCCAGCAATTTGGTGCCGATGTTTTAATGCGCACGGCTAGCTGGCTTACCCTTAAAGAGTCACGATCTAGCTTCCTGATTGAAAAAGAATCGAACCAGACCGATAGAATCCAACGCTTTGCTCAGGTGATTGCCAAACATTGTGGCCGTATCGAAAGCCCGCTTAGCGACGAAGGGCTGCAACAACTGCAGGCCGGCATTCTCGGCGCGAATGCGCTTGGGCTTGGCATGCGGCGCTCTCCCGTTTTCGTGGGGCAAGCTACATTAAGCGCAGAGATTGTTCATTACATCGCACCGCACTATGCAGCCCTGCCTAACATGCTGGAAGGGCTGCGGCTATTTGAAGAAACAACTCGTGGCGCTGACCCCTTGATTAGGGCGGCCGCTTTGGCATTTGCGTTCGTTTACATTCACCCTATGCGTGACGGCAATGGCCGCATACATCGCTTTTTGATTAACGATATTTTGTTGCGCGATAAGGCCATTCCAAGCGGCGTTATTTTGCCTATATCTGCCACCATCATGAGCTCGTTAGACTTTCGCTCAAATTATGATCGCGTTTTAGAAGTGTTTTCTAAACCCTTTATGCAGCGATACGCCGCTTCTTACCGATTTGGCAAAAGCACCGTTTACGAAGATGGCACGCACAGTAATCTTGAATTTGATGAATACGAAGATGCTAGCTTTGCTTGGCGCCACCCCGATTTAACCGAGCACGTGATGTATATTGCTAAGGTGGTCGCCCACACTATACATACAGAAATGGCCGATGAAGCCCGTATGTTAATTAACTTTCAACAAGCTCAACAACACCTTAAAGACGTGCTGGAAATGCCTGATCAGGATGCCAACCGTATTATTCGTTCTATTAAGGAAAATAATTGGCAGGTGTCTAACAAGCTTAAAAAAGAATACTCCGTGCTTGCCGATGCTGATATTGCCGAGCGTGTGGTTGAGGCGGTGCGAGACGGGTTTGCATCGCTTTAAAGTAAGCGCCATTAGTCATGCTTGATATAGGGGGCTAGCTTGACGGATGTCTGGTCTTACTCTACCGTTTTCCAGGAATGATGGTCATTCAAACCCATCTAATTTTTTCATTCGATCTTCAAGTTGAAGATCGGCTTTGGCGCCGTGCTTCAAGCTCTCGCTCAGTGCAGCTTTTGATTTTTCGATTTCGCCGTATGCTTCGATGGAATTTTTTACACGCCCAACGCAGCGTATCGTATCTTCGTAGCCTTGCGAAATCCATGATGGGATTTTCTCGCCATTAAATCCAAGTAAATCCTTCGCTTCACCGAATAGGCATTCACTGCGTGAAATGCGCTCTAGCGGCCTAACTTCAATAATGGCTGCCGTCGGAAAATCGTGGCGACTCCAAAGCGAACCGTCGCTCAAGTGGTTGACGATAATTCTGGTGCAGCCCGCGTCAATGAGAGGCTGGATGGGGGTGTTCCCTTGGGATTTTGACCAACCACCTTGCCCACCATCAGTATAGGTGCGGCCATTAACTTTTTGTGCTTCGAAAAGGACGGGAAGCGCTGCCGAAGCCATAAGCACTTTCTTTTGGTCGCTCGGTGATAGCGACTGTACGTGTAAAAAATCGGAGTTCGGCGTATCTCTTATGCCGAGCGCTGCAAGCACGTCACCAACAATGTCGATTATTCCGCTAAAACTCGGAAATACTGAAACGTAAAGTGGAAGGCCGCTCTGTAACGCCTCGACATCGAAATATTCTTCAAGTAATTCGAGCAGTGGCTCATTTGATAAAATTGAGTCTTCTTCTGAAAATTGACCGATTGCAGAAAGTACAGTTAAAATGCGAGCTTGTGGTGCTAGAATGGCCGCGCTTGCCGCTAGTATTTTTAGATAGCTTGATTTTTTGGTCTTAATTGGCGACCGTGCTTGTAGTGTGTTCCAGAGCGTTTCAAGGCGACGATGCCCTTCTTCAAAATTAGGTGCGCTCGCCAATATGCAGCCGTTTAATGCGCCGATACTTGCTCCAGCGATTGCGTTTACGTGGCTTCCAAGCTCGTTGAGGGCGCGCACCATGCCGACGTGGTATGCGCCCTTAGCGCCTCCGCCCGAGAGCACGAGGCCAAGTTTGTCAGCAGGTTGCATGGACTTACTCCGAAGGAAAAATTTCTGTAAATAGCGCCTCTGCGATGCGTTCCGCTCGGGCAATTTTGGGTACATCTAGCGAATTTTCGCATCGCCCTGTAGCGATTGCTAAGAAAGGGGTATCGTTGGGTGTATAGGTGTCAGTAAGATAAAGCAAGGCTTGTGACAAATCAGTGTCGAGGCTTGAGCGTGTTGGGAGTGCAGTCCAGTTGTGTGTTTCAATGCGCGTTCTAGCGGAGATGTTTAAATCCGCCGTCATGCGACTAATGCATTTATCAACTACAAGCTGTATGAACTCCTTTCGATCGTTGTGCCGGCTATCGCGAATGTATGTACCGAAGTTGCCCCAATATAAATCCATGAGCGCAGCCGTGCAGCGACCGGACGGTGAGAGTTGATCGAAGCGCCCAGCTTCCCATTTTGCGAATGTAGTATCGATATTTCGACGCACGTCTTGCTTAAATTCCACGTGTAAAATGACTTGTTCAGCTTGACTTACTCGCACGTTCATTTCGGTAGCGAGTGCCTGTAAAGCATTTCGCGTTTTTTCTGAATAATTAGCAAGTTGGCCAAGGTAGCCAGAAATTGTAGTGATGCGGTCATTTACGGTTACGAGCGCGAGGTTGCTTCTAGCAAGCTCGCGGCTTAATTCACCTAACCAGTGAAGCGTTCCTTCGAGTGCATCGGTTACATTTGCGTTAATTTCTGACTGGCGCCGCGATGCACTGCCGGTGAGTCCACCAAAAAGCCGGCTCCAAAATTTCCCGTTTCTTGTGGTTTGTGTGCGGACATGGTCACGATTGATGTCAATACTGTTTGCTAAATCAACAATGAATTTCTCAGGTAAGGAAGACAAGCTCTTGATTATCGGGTCATTGATTGAAATAGCATTTCCGTTCATGCAATCTTAGCTTCGGTATCGTTCAAAAAATTGTTTACATCTTCTTCAAGCTCTTTTGCGTCTGAAAGCACTTTAGGGATTGGTTTGCCGAGTTCTTTGAGCGTTTTTATTAAATCTGCTTGCTCGTCCTTTGATTTTTGTCTCTCGTTAAGGCCACGAATTCTGTCTTCACGGATTTGTTCAATTTTTCCACGAAAATAATTGAAAAATTCTCCGGTCACGGATTCTATGTCTGATTTTATATCGGTATTGATAACATCATCGAATTTTTCAAATACAGTCGTCATTTTCTCTAAAATTTCCTTGTTTAATTTTTGAATGTCCAGTACGTATATTTTTTCTTCAGATTCATACGATTCCCAACCCCAGTCGTCGGTATTAAAAAATCTGCAAATACCGCCCCATACGCTATCTTTTCTGCGCCTACGAGTTACCGATCGACTTTTTTCATTTATCGCTTCTCTCATTAAGCTGGCAGCAGAAACGTTGAATTTTAACCTGCTTGTGCTTGGGGGCCGGATTCTAAGTTTGAAACCGACATCTTTATCTTGTGATGAATTGCGATCTACAATTTCTTGGATAAGTGAATTTGATGCTTTTATCGTTTCTCCAAAGAGATTATTAAATTTTTCAAGCTCATCATTAATTGATTTAGGTAGCTCATCTTTAATCGATTCAAACACTGAATCAATATCTACGCCAATGCGTCTTTTCATATCCGTGGCGGAGCTTTCGTCTGTGTACGTAATGGTTTTAGATCTTTTGTCTGCATAAGATTCTTCCCAGATTGCTCTAGTTGGATCATCTCTTTCGTTGCCAAAAAGTGGACTAAATATGTTTCTTTTTGTTTGCGCTTCTTTTTCTTTTGTGTTTTTTTGATCTGCACGCGTTTTTTCGTCAAGTTTTCCTTCTTTAAAGTATTTGTTTAGGGTAGCCTCGATGTTGTTTTGATGTTTGTCTTTTGTTTCTATAACATTTTTTAGTACATTTACAAGCGCGTTTTTTACATCCTTTATAGTTTCATCTTCCATAGTTTTGATTCGATCTACATCGTTTTGCAGTGATTTAATCTCAGTTTGCAACTCGTTAACTGAGCGTGAAAATGAGTCGCATAATATTCCAATAAAATTTTGAGCCTTTTCAGTAACATCAATGAGTTTTGCTGTGCTTGATTGTACGGCTAGGATCGCTGCCTTGCTATATGAATCTCGTATTACTCGATTTAACGGATCGCCAAATTGAGAATCGTCCCAAAGCTCTTGTATTGCAATTTCAACATCTTCCTGATTATTTATTTTGGTTTCCCAGCGACGCCCAAAGACTTCTTGCGCAAAATCTTCTACCCAAGGGTTGGTTTTATAGTATGGTAGTGCTTGATTAACTAACATTTCGTTTTTAGCAGTGCTTGCTAAAAAACCGAGGCGTGAAGATACGGGGAAAATCCGGTCGTCGCTAAGCACTCCTTCCATTAGACTTTTGGAAACATATTGCTTAACTTGTTGAGCGTTATCGCTGTTTCGATCCTTTTGGTCAAATTTGTTAACGAGGGCGTATAGTCGGTCACCCGTGACTTCCGAAAGTTCTTTTAATCGATCTCTAATCTCGTTGTCTGCTTCGGATTTAAGCTGGGTGTAATCAAGAATCGCAAGCACAGCTGAAGCTTTTTGCAGCTGTACGGTCAACATATTTTTGAATTTTTCTTGCCCCGCTTCGTTTGGCCCTGGAGTGTCGAGGAGCGTTATGCTTCCCTGTAAGTTTCCCATTTCCTTAAGGTGAGTAAATTCCACCTCAATCACGGGAAGCTGATCTATGCTGGAATATTCAGCGTATGGAAATTCAACATCTAAGGATGTAGCTACGCGAACAAGATCGTTGAGGTCTTTTAAAAAATTGAAGATTTCTTCGCTACCATTGTGTTCAATGGAGAAAAACTGTAAATCTTCAATGCGTTGAATGAGCGCCTGCGTTTCACTGTCGTCCTTGAGTTCTTTAAATGCAGAGTTGGCTGGCTTTGCTATTTTGTTTAATTTGGCAAGAAGGTCGTTAACTGGCTTAACATGATTGAATACTAGCTTTGGAATTGTTGTGCCGAGCGTGTGGCGAATCAATGTTGGAAGTGAGGTCATCGGGCGGTTACGGTTTGGCAAAACTTCCATCCCGACGATTGCATTGATTGTCGTTGATTTCCCTGCTTTCATGGTTCCAACGACGGCTAGAATGAGATCAAGCTTGTCGAGCTTTATTATTTCGTCGTGGAACATTTCTAAGTAAAAGTTTACGGATTGCTCGTCAAGTGTTTGCCGAGGCGCTTTTTTTTGCTTGCCTGTTGTTCGTTCTAGCAGCCCCGGTGAATCTCGAACAGTTTCAAAGAGTTCAATTTCTTTTTCGAGTAGCCTTTTGGCTTCGTCACGTAAGCTTAAGATATTGTTTTCGTGCATGACTAATTGTGCCCTTGGGTCTTAGCATTTAGGTATGCGGTCTATTGATCGATTTGTCTGCCTAAAGATTAGCTTTTACTGGACAAGATTCCAGTTTTTAGCCGAGCTTGTGCGGATCACGTCAACCTTATTTGAGCCAGTTCTTTAAAGATTAGATTGCTTTTCGATTACCCGCTTAAGCGTTGGGAAATTAACTCCTCTTGTGAGGGTTTTTTGATCTGTATCCATGGGCCCACTGGGTCTTCACGAGTCGATGCTCTATGGCTGGTGTAGCGAGCCTAAACAACAAACGGTAGCCGGGTGTCCTCAATTAGCTGTATTGGACTATCAACCAGAGTGCGAAAATGATAATAATTACGATGAACACCTTATCTCGGAACGTGTAATCGAGAAAATTTTTTTGAAGAAAATGGTTGTTGGGAATCTCTCTCTGTTTTGAGTGCGCACTCTGTCCTGCTGCCTTCAGCTCATCAATGTAACGGCTTGCTTCCTGCCTTGTCTTGATAGAATTTACGTCACCACCGAGATCTTCTATATATGCTAGCTGACTTCCTGTTGGCTCATCATAGTCCTTGTAGTCGCGTATAGATTTTTTATAAGTTCCTACCGGAATTTTTCCGTTACGATACGTCGAAGCGAGTCTGCAATAAAGGGTTGAACATGCCTTTGCGTCTGCCAGCGCTCTGTGTGGCTCGCCTTCTTTGAATTTAACAAGATTTTTTAAGCTATAGCTGCTTTCTTCAGGAAGTCTGTTTCTGCTTATTTGTAGTGTATCTATAAAATAAATATTCGGCATTTCGCCTTCTTTTTCATATAATGCACGCACGAAGCGAGCTTCAAATGGTGCGTTGTGGGCAATAAAGGTATTAGCTCCATCCGCCCAGTCTAAAAATTTTTTCCAAACAAAAAGCGGCGGCTCACAGCCTGTTACCATTTCATCGGTTATGCCCGTTAGCTCTTGTATACGCACAGGAATTGGCGTGCCTGGATAGGCGAACATTTCAAACTGATCAACGATTTCGCCACTTATCTTGAATTTTACTGCGCCAATTTCAGTGATTGCGGCGGATGATGCTTCAAGTCCCGTTGTTTCAAAATCAATAGCGATAAGGTACTCCACGCTCACCTCCTGAATGATACCCTGATGCACAAGCAGTTTAGATAAACAAATTTGATTTCTATTGGCTTGAGCGTGCTTGACCGCCGCGAACATCCACAGCGATTACTTCGAATATGCAATCACTCGTGACCTTCCAGTAAGCAAGGCCTGACAGTGCTTTCGCGTGATTTTCCCCTACCAATGGCGTTACAGTCGGGCGACAACTCTCCTAATACAGGAGAAATGCCGCCGTTAAAAAACACTGGCCTTTTAGAAGCGCGACGCTCTTAAAACCGCGACGCCTTTAAGAACGCGACGCCTTTTAAACCGCTACGCTCCTAAAACCGATAGTGCAATCCAATGCTTACCACAGGGTACCAGTCAAAATCAGCTGCATCGTCTTCCAGCGATTTGCGCTCTTTGGCAAGGTCGGTCTGGAAGGTTTCGTTTTCGGCGATAGGCCCATCGGCGCGCAGGCTGGTTTTGGTTTTAGCAGAGAGTACGCCGAGGTCTATCAAAAAGCCCAAGCCCTGATACTGCGAGCGGTAGCCGATGCCAAGGTAGGGGGAGATGCTCTCTTTTAGATCTACTTTGCCGTGGACTTTACCCACATCGGCGGCGGTGTAGGTATGGTCGTTGAATTTGAATTCGCCTTGCGCATTGGATGAACCTACCGCAGTAACGTTGATGTCACCCATCACGGCGCCCAATGCCACATGGAAGCCACCGGCAAAGGGGTGAAGGTTGAATTTTGCGCTGAAGTTATCCAGCTCGATATCGCCCTTGTACTTGGTGTCCTCGGTACTGCTGTCTTGGCCAGTGCTGTAGCGGTGATAGGCAAGATCGGCGGAAAGGAAGTCGTTTGCTTGAAAGTTTATGCTGCCGCCAATGCCTAGCGTGGAGCCTTCCACCCCTATACTTAACCCTTCGATCAGTGCGGCATGAGACAGGTTTGCGCAGCAGAGAAGGGGCAATGCAGCGATAGAGAGTAATTTGGCCGGTTTTGTCATTGGGTGTATTCCTTGAGGGTAAATCGCCATAGCAAAGCGGATACATCGGCTGAAAGCCGCTGGGATTGCGACCAAAACAGATCCCTGTTTAGTCAATGCTCCAGAGGCTAAGCCGGTTCAATAGACAGTGTCGCAAAGAACAGCGATATTTCAAGTGAACCAGCACAACCTAAAGCATCTGAGCTAGTGGGATTTTTACCCGAAAATGATACACTTCCAGCGACTTACCCTAAGTACACTGGGAGCAACACATGCAGCTGGACCTGAACTTACACCTGATTCCCCAGACCCTAGACTTGATCCATGTGATCTTGGCAGGGGTTGCCTTGCTTGCGATTCTAGCGGCGATTTTGCTTGCCGCTCGTAAGCCCCGCATTGCCAGCGAGACGCCAAAAGATCGCGCCAACGTGAGTACGCTTGCGAAAGATGCCGACGGAGCAAAAACTGCACCTGAAGTAAAAGCACCCTCCGCCGCAAAAGCACAGCCGGCCTTAAAATCCACCGAACCTGAATCGGCTCTGCAACTATTGAGCCTTCTCCAGCAAGATGCACGCCTCCTAGATTTTCTCTCCGAAGACATCAACGCTTATAGCGATGCCGAAGTAGGCGCTGCTGCCCGCGTCGTCCATGAAGGCGGCCAGAAAGTGCTCGCTGATTACTTTACGCTTGCACCCATTCGCAGCGAGGAAGAAGAAACCCGTATTACTCTCCCTGAAGGCTACGACGCAAGCAGCATTCGCCTGACCGGAAACGTGGTTGGCCAGCCGCCGTTTAGCGGTATTTTGGTGCACCGAGGCTGGCAGGTAAAAGAAGTCCGCCTGCCGAAAACCACCGAGGGCCGCAAGCTTTCCATCGTTGCCCCTGCGGAGGTGGAGCTATGACGGACAGTGTGCAAGACGAAAATGCCGCAATCGCATCATCGGCTGAAAAGACGAGCGCAAACGTCACCCATAGCCCCTATGTTGTGGGCATCGACCTAGGCACTACCAACTCCATTCTTTCCTGGGTCGATACGACCACCGGCGAAGATCACCCTGCGGTAAACGTGCTGTCAATCCCGCAGCTTACCGGCCCTGGGAGTGTCGAGGAGCGGGATCAACTGGCGTCGTTTCTCTATCAGGTGCATGAGTCGGAATTTGCGCCTGAAGATTTGAACCTGCCTTGGCCGTCGGAGCACAAAAGCGTCGCAGGCGCATTCGCGCGCCAGTTGGGTGCAAAAACGCCGATTCGGCTAGTCGCAAGCGCCAAATCTTGGTTGAGCCACGCAGGTGTCGATCGGCGTGCCGCCCTGTTGCCTTTGCAAAGCCCCGAGGAGGTCGAAAAAATCTCACCGCTACGCGCATCGGCTGCGTACCTAAGCTATTTGCGCCATGCTTGGGATACCGCGCACCCAGAAGCGCCGCTCGCGCAGCAGCAGGTCACCCTAACGGTGCCGGCGTCCTTCGACCCATCGGCCCGCGACTACACCATCGAAGCCGCGCATTTGGCCGGCATCCACCAACTCACCCTGCTGGAAGAGCCACAGGCAGCACTCTACCACTGGGTGCAGCGCTTGGGAGAGGAATGGCGCAAGCAGGTGCAGGTGGGCGATGTGATTTTGGTGGTAGACGTGGGCGGTGGCACGACCGACCTCTCGCTTGTCGCCGTGTCGGAAGAGGACGGCAGCCTGCAGTTGAATCGGGTGGCGGTGGGTGATCACATCCTGCTCGGCGGCGACAATATGGATTTAGCGCTTGCTTACCGGCTCAAGCAAAAGCTGGAGGCCGAAGGTAAATCGCTGCAAAGCTGGCAGGTTATGGGGCTCGCTCATGGCTGCCGGGAAGCAAAAGAAGCGCTGTTTGCTGACCCAAGTGTGGCAAGTATTCCGATTGTCGTTCCCAGTCGTGGATCGAAATTGATGGGCGCAACGCTGCGCACTGAGCTCACCCGCGAAGAAGTAGAAACCACGCTTGTGGACGGCTTTTTTCCTCAGGTCGCGATCACTGAGCACCCACGCCAAGCCGCGCGCACCGCACTGACCCAGATCGGCTTGCCCTATGCGCAAGACGCTGCGGTTACCCGCCATCTTGCCGCGTTTTTGTGCAAACAGGCGGCTGCTGCTGAAAGCTTCTTGGGCGATACTCACAGCGACGACTTTATCCGCCCTACCTGCGTATTGCTGAACGGTGGCGCATTTAAGGCGGAGGCACTTTCCTCACGCATGTTGGAAGTGCTCAATGGCTGGCTGACAGAGGCGGGCGCAGAACCAGCGCGCCTGCTTTCCGGTGCCGACCTTGACCTTGCTGTATCCAGAGGCGCGGCCTACTACGGTTACGTTCGGCGCGGTCGTGGCGTGCGTATACGTGGCGGCACTGCATCCAGTTTCTACGTAGGAATCGAAAGTGCGATGCCGGCGATTCCTGGCATGGAACCTCCTTTGCAAGCCTTGTGTGTTGCGCCGTTTGGGATGGAAGAGGGCACTCACGCAGAGATTCCCAGCCACGAATTTGGCCTTGTACTGGGTGAGCCGGTGCGTTTCCGCTTTTTTGGTAGCACCACGCGGCGGGAAGACCTGCCCGGCACCTTGCTGGAAGATTGGGAACCGCACGAGTTGGAGGAACTTCCCGAAATACAGGCAATCTTGCACGGTGATGGTGAGCGTTTGGGTACTGTGGTGCCGGTGCGTTTGGCATCCCGCGTGACCGAACTCGGCACTCTGGCGCTGGAGGCGATTGGCCGCGACGAGCAGCAGCGTTGGAAGGTGGAGTTCAACGTCCGGGAAGGCTAGTCTTTACAGATTTTGAACATGAGTGGTCGTATTGACCCAGCGTTGGACGAGGGCCGTCATGGCAAAGCGCTACATCGTTGGCATTGATTTAGGCACGACGCATACTGTAGTTGGATATGCGTCGCTGGATGCTGCGCTTACACCGGATGCGGTTCGTATTTTTCCGATTGAGCAGCTCGTGGCCGCAGGGCAAGTGGCGGCGCGCAATGTGCTGCCCTCGTTTCGCTATCACCCGATTGCGGAGGAATTTCGTGCGGAACATATTGCACTGCCGTGGTCAAATCCGCCGCTTTCAGAAGAAGATGTCCCTTATATTGGTGGGGAATTCGGGCGGGAAATGGGTGCCAAAGTCGAAGGCCGCTTGGTGGCTAGTGCCAAGAGCTGGCTTTCTCACGATCAGGTAGATCGTACTGCGCCGATCTTGCCATGGGGTGCGGAGGAAGCACAAACGGGTGATCCCAAAAGCGCTGAAGGTGGGGTTGGTCAATCCGGAAGAAATGTCGCAAAAGTATCGCCGGTGGTGGCGAGCGCCAGCTATCTTGCACATGTGCGTAACGCGTGGAATGCGGCGCACCCTGAGGCTCCTCTAGAGCAACAAGAAATCATCTTGACGGTGCCGGCATCCTTTGATGAAGCCGCCCGCGCCTATACCTTGGAAGCCGCGCATCTCTCTGGGTTGACTCAAATTCGCCTGCTCGAAGAACCGCAAGCCGTTTGCTATGACTGGTTCTTGCGTCATCGTGAACAGGCACCTGCGTTGCTTGGTGATGCGCGGCTGATGTTGGTCGTTGATGTCGGGGGCGGCACAACCGACTTGAGCCTGATTCGCGTTGAACTGCAGCAAGGGGAGCTTAAACTTACCCGCATTGCTGTGGGTGATCACCTGATGCTCGGTGGGGATAATCTTGATCTTGCTCTCGCCCATACGGTAGAAACACGTTTGAACGGTGATGCGCGCAAGCTTTCCGTTGCGGCGCTCAGCCAGCTATTGCAACAGACCCGTAACGCTAAAGAACAGTTGCTGGCTTCGGAGGGCCCGGAATCGGTAACGGTGACGCTGCTGGGCGGTGGTCGCAAGCTGATTGGCGCGGCGCGCAGCGCGGTGCTGACCCGAGCCGAGGTGAATGCAGTTGCACTTGATGGGTTTTTGCCAATCACGCCTTATAGCGAATTACCGCAGCGCCGTCGTAGCGCCGTGGTCGAGTTTGGCCTGCCATATGTGGCAGACCCAGCGATTTCGAGACATCTGGCGGCGTTCTTCCACGCTCACGAGAAAGCCTGCCGCGCGGCTTTGGGTAATAAAATCCAGCCAGACGCAGCGCCGATTGCTGATTGCGTAATTTATAACGGCGGTTTTTTTCAGGCCAAGGTTTTGCGCGAACGGCTTGGCGAGCTGTTGGAATCTTGGTCGTCGCAACCGGTTCGATTGCTGGAAAATGCTCACCCGGATTACGCGGTCGCTTTAGGGGCCGTTACCTACGGCATTACCCGCCGGAAAGGTGAGCGCATTATTGGCGGCGGTTCGGCGCGCAGCTTCTTTCTGCTGGTGGATGATGCCGATGGCCAGCGCCATGCGGTCTGCCTGCTTCCAAAAGGCAGCGAAGAAGGACGTGAGATTGAGCTACCGGAACGCAGATTCGTTCTGCGCCTGGGGCAGCCGGTCGCGTTTCCGCTGGCTTCCTTTAGCGGTGATCGGCAATTTTTGCCGGGTGAGGTGATTTCAGCGGAAGACGATGCGGCGAACGGCAACGCCACTTTGCTGAAGCTGCCACCCCTGATGGCACGCCTTGACGTGCAGGGAGGCGTTCAGCCAACGGTTGAAGTCAGGCTTACCTCTACCCTGACGGAAACAGGCGTGTTGCGGGTGGATTGCGTCGATACCGGCGCGGATCAGCGGCGCTGGGCTCTGGAATTCAGCGTGCGCCGCGCGCCGCGCAGCGTAAATACTGCCGATTTGCCGCAAGGTTTTGAAGATGCTGCTGCGCGAATTGCCGACGTATTTATTAAGAGTGATCGTCAGTTTGATCCAAAACGGGTCAAGAGCTTGCGCGAGGACATCGAGAAACGCCTACGTTCGCGTAACGATTGGGATATACCGCTGTTGAGGGCGCTGTTCGATGAACTGCTAAAAGGTGTGGGAAAGCGCCGCCGCTCGCTGACGCATGAGCGCGTTTGGTTCAACCTTGCAGGGTTTTGCCTGCGCCCCGGTTTTGGTTACCCGCTGGATGATTGGCGTATCGAACAGGTATGGCCGTTATTTGAACAGGGGCTGCAGTTCCCGCAGGAAAATCAAAGCTGGGCGGAGTGGTGGACGTTCTGGCGACGTGCGGCGGGTGGTCTCAAGAGTGAACAGCAGGGGGAGCTTCTCGCTGCAATTAGCAAATATATCGACCCAACGCATTCTCGCAACAGCAAGATTCAAACGGAAGTAAAAACCCGCAGCTATGAAGATATGGTGCGCTTGGCGGGAAGCTTGGAACATTTGCCGGTGGCGAGCAAGGTTCAGCTAGCGGAATGGTTTGTGGCAAGGCTCGCCAAGAGCGCGGAGAGTGCGACGACTTGGTGGGCCTTAGGGCGCGTGGCGTCACGCGTGCCTTTCCACGGAAGCGCTCATTCGGTGGTGCCTAAACATAACGTCGAGGCTTGGTTACAGGTTTTGCTGCGCGAAGACTGGAAGAAAAATTCCAACGCAGCGTTTGCAGCGGTCATGATGTCGCGCATGAGTGGTGATCGTGTGCGCGATATTGACGATGCCCTGCGCCAACAGGTGCTTGAAAAACTAAAAGCCTCTAAAGCATCCAGCTTATGGCTTTCTTTGGTCAGCGAAGTGGTGGAGCTGGATGAGGGCGAGAGCAAGCGAGTGTTTGGCGAGGCCCTGCCGATTGGCCTGACCCTGATTTGAATCGTATATGGGCACGGCGTGCCGTGCCCTATCTGTCCGTGCCCCACCCATGCCGTGCCCCCATCCAAACGGAGTTACGTTTAGCCTTGGCGATGCTGGTTGCGATAGCGTTCTAGGAAGCGTGCGATTCGTCCGATTGCGTCTACCAGATCTTCTTCGCGCGGTAGAAACACTACGCGGAAGTGATCGGGGGCTGGCCAGTTAAAGCCGCTGCCTTGGACGACCAGAACTTTTTCCTGCACCAGCAGATCCAGAATGAAATCCTGATCGTTAGTGATCGGATAAACCTTTGGATCCAGTTTGGGGAACATATACAGCGCTGCGCGTGGCTTCACGCAGCTTACCCCAGGAATTTCATTGAGCAGCCGCCACGCGGTATCGCGCTGGCGGTGCAGGCGCCCGCCGGGTTTGGTGAGTTCGTAAATACTCTGGTATCCGCCGAGTGCGGTTTGAATGGCGTATTGAGACGGTACGTTCGCACAGAGACGCATGGAGGAAAGCATCTCCAAGCCTTCTATATAGTCGCGTGCATCGCGGATATTGCCGGAAAGAATCATCCATCCAGAGCGGTAGCCTGCGGCTCGGTAGGTTTTGGAGAGGCCGTTGAGCGTTACGAACAATAGATCGTCTGCGAGCGATGCGGTGGAAACGTGGTGCGCATCGTCGTAGAGAATCTTGTCGTAAATTTCATCTGAAAACACGACAAGATTGTGCTGGCGAGCGATCTCGATCATGCCCTCAAGAATCTCTGGAGGATAGACGGTTCCAGTGGGATTATTGGGGTTGATAATCACAATTGCCTTGGTACGTTCGTTGACCTTGTTGCGGATGTCCTCTAAATCGGGATACCACTCGGCCTGTTCGTCGCATAGATAGTGAACGGCTTTTCCGCCAGCGAGGCTCACTGCGGCCGTCCAGAGTGGATAGTCAGGCATTGGAATGAGGACTTCATCCCCATTGTTAATGAGTGCCTGCATCGACATTACGATCAGCTCGCTCGCGCCGTTCCCCAGATAGATCTCGTCGATCCCTACGTTAGCAATGCCTTTCTTTTGGCAATCCTGCATGACTGCTTTGCGTGCGCTAAAGAGCCCTTTGGAATCACAATAGCCAGATGCATTCGGCAGGTTGGCAATCACATCCTGTACGATTTCATCGGGTGGTACAAAGTCAAAAGGTGCGGGGTTGCCGATGTTTAGCTTGATGACTCTTTGCCCGTCCTCCTCCAATTTGCGCGCGTGTGCCAACACAGGCCCGCGAATGTCGTAACAAACGTTGTGGAGCTTGGTTGATTTTTTTACGGGCTTCATGATGAGGTACCACTTCTTTCGGTTAACGGTTAGCAATCGCTTAGAACGCGGCATTTTACCTGAAGATTGCTGTGACGGGGTGGATTTTCATGATTCGCTTCGCGAACAGTTGATTTCTATCGGCGTAGGAGTTGACGCAAGAGCGGCGTAGGGGCGACAGTAAGCCCGCGCTGTGTTTTGCACCTAGGATTGGCTAACACTTTTTGCTAATGATTTCGCTGAGGACACGAATATGGACAACCAAATCCGTAAAACCCTAGAAGAATGGAAAGATTCGCTGACGCAGGAAGAGTATCAGGTGTGCCGGTTGGGTGGCACAGAGCCGACGTTTAGCGGGCGCTACTGGGATCACCATGAGGCAGGAAATTACCATTGTGCCTGCTGTAATGCTCTGCTGTTTCGATCCGACAGCAAGTTTGATTCGGGAACCGGCTGGCCGAGCTTTACGCACCCAGAATCTGAGCGCACGCTACATGAAGTTGAAGACCGTAGCCACGGTATGCGGCGCGTGGAAGTGCGCTGTTATGTCTGTGATGCTCATTTAGGCCACGTGTTCCCCGACGGCCCCGCTCCAGGCGGCCTGCGCTACTGCATTAATTCTGCCGCGCTTCGGTTTATCCCGGATCTTCGCTAACGGTATTCTGCTTTTGCTGGTGCTTTTGTTGGAAAGTCGAGATCGCGATTTTTATTGCGTTAGCAGGGTCCTTAAATGCCTGTTTTTCAACTGCCTGTATCTTTTTGTAAATAAAAGCTTGCGGAATTTGGCAACATCAATTAGGTAGCTGCACAAGTTATCAACAGGGTATTACCAACCAGCCCACACGGTTGTGAACAAAAGTCAAGGCAGCTGGAGAAGTTCTTTAAGGTACACAAAGTGTGCAGTAGTCAGCACAGTTTGTGCAGAATGCAAGTAGAAGAATCGTACAAAGTAAGTGAACGCTTTCGCTACAGTTGTTGAAAACTGGGAAAATTGTGATTGCAACGCTTAAGGGGTATTAAGTGCATGAAATTGATCAAATAATAATTGATCAATTTATGATCAATTTGTTGGGTGGGGCGAAATAAGGGGGGGTGTAGAGAGGTTTTCAGGATTTACCAACAGAGTTATCCACAGATTTTGTGGGTAAGTTTTCGTAGCTGAATGATTGCAAAAAATTACAGTGTTGCATCAAAGCTAATAACATCATAAAGGAGTGGGCAAGTGAAAACAGTGTTTGATTTTTCTGCGACGGATCTAAAGGGCGCCGAGCAAGCGTTAGAGCAATATCAGGGCAAAGTCCTGCTCATCGTCAATACGGCGAGTAAGTGCGGTTTTACGCCGCAGTACGAGGGGTTGGAAGCGCTCTGGGAGAAGTACGCTGCGCAGGGGCTTGTGGTGCTTGGCTTTCCCTGCAATCAGTTTGGACACCAAGAGCCGGGAACGAGTGAACAGATTGCGAGTTTTTGCGATCTAAATTACGGTGTAAGTTTTCCGATGTTTGGTCGTATTGATGTCAACGGGGCGGCTGCTCATCCGCTGTTTGCTCATCTAAAAAAGGCGGCTCCAGGGCTTTTGGGAACCGAAGCGATCAAATGGAATTTTACGAAGTTCCTAGTGAATCGTAAGGGGGAGGTGGTGGCTCGCTTTGCTTCGAAGGATCGCCCAGCGAGCATTGAAAATAGAATACAGTCATTGCTGGCAGAATCCGTTTAGCGAGCGTGGCTAGAAGTATTTCTTTTTCCAAGCGTCATCTTCGTTGTTGAGATCGTCCACGCCTTTCGTGAGTTCCGATGCGTCGGGTGATTTTCGTATGGTTCCGGACTCTTCGTCAGCGAGGCGGTTGAGCTCGTCGCACAGTGCGTTTAGCTGGCTGATGCGCTGGGCATAGCGGCCGTTGTGGTTACGCTTGGTGAGCTCGCCGGAGGCTTTCTGATAGTGGTACACGGCGAGTTTCCATTTGCGCGCGACTTTATTTTGCTCGGCAATCAAGATGAGTTGGCTCACAGTGGCTTCTGCGAAGGCGTCGTGAATGTGAGCACGGAAGGCGTTGCCGGCGTTGTTTGGAATGATGCCGGATTCTTCAAAGCTGTCGATGATCTTGAGAAGTTCCTGGAGGAGGGCGCGAATCTCGTTGCCTTCCTGCGGGGTCGAGAAAGTGGGTGGGCTAGGCTCTGCAGCGGCGTTGTTGCAGTCCGCAAGCATGGCGATAGTGCTGTCCAGTTTTTTCTTGTAGGTGTCTTGGGTGGGGGCGAGCTCGACCAGCTTTTCGAGGCGCTTCTGAACCTCCCCTAGAATGACTCGCTTAAATTCCTTGTGGATGTAGGCGTCAGGGACGGCTTCAACGATGCGTAGTAGACGGTGCGAGACTTCGCTGAGCTGGCCGATCATCGCGCCTTTTTTTGCTTTTTCTTTTTCCATGTTGCGATTGACGTAGAACATCCCTGCCAATACAACGGCGCCAAGCACAACAAAGGCAGCAATTAACTCGGTGGACATGATTTGTTCCTAGTTCTCGTAAGCGCCAAGGCTTGGCTTTAGGATATTCGGTTGTAGGGATGAGGTTTGGCGTCTAATGGCTATGCGTTTGAGTTTAGACAGAGATCAGTCGTGCCGCTAGTTTGTGTATTAGTACTTGACGTAATCCGGGAATCTCCATAGAATCTGCGCCGGTTTCACTGCTGGCCTAATTGTTCGGTGGAGCCGCGTAGTTGACTGAATTTTCTAAAAATTCGTCAGTTCGCTCTGCGTCCCTTTCGTCTAGAGGCCTAGGACATTGCCCTTTCACGGCAACGACAGGGGTTCGAATCCCCTAAGGGACGCCACATTGCTAAATCAGAAAGCCCGACAGTTTTTGCTGTCGGGCTTTTTTTGTGGCTTCGTTTTGTGGTGTCGACGGCGCTCGCTTGTGAGGTCGATTACGACCACGGATCTACCTATTTCAGCTTCTTCTCATAGGCTTCTTGACGTTTTAGGACCTCTGCCAACCTGGATTCGCTATTACTGATGCGGCGGCAAAATGTATCGCCGTTGAGGGGATTGAAGACGACTTTTCGCGCCCAAGGGCCGCCAAGATCGGATGCGAGCAGCGAGATTCTGGCGGTTTCCAGCCAGCGAATTGCAAATGCGGCGTTTTGGTCGCCAATGGATAAATGTAGCGCAGGCATCATATTGCCGCCGCCGAAGGCTTTGGCAACGAGGCGCTTGCGCTCGGCACCCTTGCTTAATAGGCCGTTGGTGAGAGCATTCATGGCATCCTCACCGAAAAGCATTTCACCAAGCGCGGCGAGCTTGCGCGGCGTAGGCTTGGGCAGCATGAAGTGATTGAGCCCGCCGATCTTGGCTTTAGGGTCGTACAGGCAAACGCCTACGCAAGAACCAAGGAGTGTAGAAATAGGGCGCTGGGTTTCGATGGCCCATTCCCCTGGGAACAGCTCAATCGCGGCCCGCTCCAGCCCTCTGGCCTCCAAGGTCACGTCGTTGTCCATTGTGGTCGCGCTGCCCAGTGATTGAAGTGGTGGCTCGGTTGCGTTACGGCTTGGTCTTTGCCTTTGCCTTTGCCTAACGGAATCCGGTGATCTCCCTTGCGATCTGCTCCAGCGGAATAATGCTGCTGGCGCCGCCGAGCTTGATGGCTTCTTTAGGCATACCAAATACAACACAACTGGCTTCGTCTTGCGCAATCGTGCGGGCGCCGGTGTCTAGCATCTCTTTGAGGCCGCGCGCGCCGTCGTCGCCCATGCCGGTCATGATGATGCCGAGGGCGTTTTTCCCGGCAACTTGCGCGACCGATCGAAAAAGGACGTCCACCGATGGTTTATGCCGGTTGACCAGCGGCCCGTCTACGACTTCAACGATGTATTGAGCACCGCTGCGCCTAAGCATCATGTGGCGCCCACCGGGTGCGATCAGAGCGCGGCCGGGGATCACCCGATCGCCGTGCTGCGCTTCTTTGACTTCCACTTTGCAGATGCTGTTGAGGCGCTCTGCAAACATGGCGGTAAACTTTTCTGGCATGTGCTGTACGATCACCATTCCGGGGCAAACCCCCGGTAGCGCCGTCAATACGACTTCGAGCGCCTGTGTGCCGCCCGTAGATGTGCCAATGGCAACCACTCCTTCGGTGGTTTTAGACATGGCGGTCACACCGGCCGCACGTGAGGCGAGGATCGCGTCGGCGGTTAGTTTAGGAGGAGGGGATGCAGACAGGGCGGGCGAGGTGGCGGCGGTGCGGTGGACGCTGGCTCTGGATGGATGGATATTTCTCATGTTAGAGCGTGCGGCAGAGCGTACTGCGGTAACAATGTCGTCGGAGGCTTCTTGCAAAAATTCTTTTACGCCGAGTTTCGGTTTGGTGATTACCGCTACTGCGCCGGCAGCGAGCGCTTCCATGGTGGTTTCTGCGGCCTTTTCGGTGAGCGAGGAGCACATGATGACGGGGGTTGGGCGTTCGCTCATGATTTTGCGTAAAAATGTAATGCCGTCCATACGTGGCATTTCGACATCAAGGGTAATGACGTCGGGCCAGTCCTTCTTCATTTTTTCCAACGCAAAGAGCGGGTCTGCAGCGACTCCTACGATTTCAATATCAGGCATCCGCTCCAAAGTTTCGCGGATTACCTGTCGCACAACCGCAGAGTCGTCAATGATCATGACCCGAATTTTACGCATTACTTGCCTCTGCTTCATTCACTACAAAGGTTGATGACAATAAGCGCTGCAACACGCCTATGTAGTCCTAGACGCACTGATAAATCGTCGGCTGTACCGCTTTAACGGCGTTAGTGATGCCGTGAAGACTCTCGGAATGGCCAATAATCAAATATCCACCCGGATGAAGCTGTTGAATCAAACGCTCGACTACCTGTTTTTTTGTGTCGTTATCAAAGTAAATCATGACGTTTCGTAAAAAAATGGCGTGGAACTTTCCAAGGTTGGGAAGCTGCTGGTTTAGGTTAACCTGCAGAAAGCGCGTATGACGGCGCAGCTCTGGGATGATCAGAAAACCACCTTCGTTTTCGCGCACGCCTTTTAAGCAGTATTTACGCAGATAATCCATGGAGAGCCCGCGCGTCCGATCTAGCCAGTATAGCCCACGCTCGGCGGTTGCGAGCACCGCGCGGTTGATGTCGGTGCCCGTCACGCGCCAGTTGGCTTGCAGGCCAAGGGTATCGGCAAGCACCATTGCAATGGTGTAGATTTCTTCGCCGGTGGAGCTTGCCGCGCTCCAGATTTCTAAGGGGGTGCCCGGCGGATGTTTTACGGCGATCTGGTGGGCCAAGAATTCAAAATGCTTGGGCTCGCGGAAAAAATAGGTTTCGTTGGTCGTGAGCAGCTCGACCATGATTTGCAGTTCTTCTGCCTGGCCTTTGGACGTGATCAGATCATAGTAAGCACTAAAACTATTGAGCCCGTAATGTCGCAGGCGACGACCAAGCCGACCCACCATCAGGACCTGCTTGGTATCTGGCATGCTGATTCCGGCAATTTCGTAAATCAGCTTTTGAAATTTGGCGAATTCTGCCGCCTTAAGCCCAGGGGTGTCGTTTATCATGGAAGCTTGTTTTCATCGTAAGAAAGGCTGCGTTTCTGCATTTCGTTCAGAATCGCTCAAAGTTGTGTTCGTTTAGTGGCTTTGTGTGACCGTTTGAGCGAGGCTGTGCGGGGTGATGCTGTGTTTGGCGAGATTGTGTTTGGTGAGATTGTGCGGATTGAAGATGAGGTGCGCCATGTGGGCTCCCCGTTGCGTGTCGGGAAGAGATCTGCGCGGTTTCTATGGTGAAAAAGGTCATCAACGAGGCGAGTTGTGCGGATTGGCCACCCATTTCTTCGGCGGTAGCGGCGAGTTGTTCTGATGCGGAGGCGTTTTGCTGGGTGGCGGAGCTTAGTTGCGCCATCGCACTGTTGATTTGGCCGACTCCTGCCGCCTGTTCTTTTGATGCGGCCGCAATTTCCTGAACAAGTTCTGATGTTTTGCGAATGGAAGGCACCATGGTTTCCAGTAATTTCCCGGCTTTTTCGGCGGTTCCAACGCTGTTGCTGGCGAGTTCGCTGATCTCGCGGGCAGCAATTTGGCTTCGTTCCGCGAGTTTGCGCACTTCAGCGGCGACCACCGCAAAGCCTTTTCCGTGGTCGCCGGCGCGGGCGGCTTCAATGGCGGCGTTGAGGGCGAGCAGGTTGGTTTGGTAGGCAATATCGTCCACAATGCCGATCTTGTTTGCGATTTGATTCATGGCGGCCACGGTTTCTAGCACGGCGCGGCCGCCGTCTTGTGCCTCGACCGCAGCGGTGGAGGCCATACTGTCGGTCACTTTGGCATTTTCAGTGTTTTGGCTAATGGAGGCCGATGCTTCTTCAATCGCTGCGCTGGTTTCTTCTAGGCTAGAGGCTTGTTCGGAGGAAGACTGGGAGAGCGATTGTGCTGTGCTGGATATTTGCTGCGCGGCGTTGTTCAGGGCGCTCGATGCGCTGTTCACTTCGCCGATGATTTGGCTGAGTTTTCCCGTCATATCGCTCATAGAGGATAAGAGCTGGCCGGTTTCGTCTCGGCTGGTGGAGTCGATTTTTACGGTTAAGTCGCCGCTGGCGATTCTTTGGGTCACTGCAACCGCAGTGCTGAGCGGGCGGGTGATGCTGCGTGTTACCCACAGTGCGATGGCGAGAGCAGCCAGCGCAGCGAGGCCAGCCAAGGTGAGGATTACGCTGAGAGCGCTGTCGTAAGCACGCTGCGCATCCTTACCCGCTTCGTTCATCAGTATGGATTGATAGTCGCGCAGTTCGGCAATGGCGTTGAGATAAGCCGCTTGGATGGGGCGCACTTCTTGTGTCATATAGCTTGTGGCAGATTCGCGTTCGCCGGCTTTGATAAGATCAATAAAGCGCTTCTGAACGGGAATAAAAGTAGTCAGCGCGTGCTTCATCTGCGCCAGAAGTTGCTTGCCTTTTTCAATGTGAATGGTCTTTTCCAAGTTCGCATACATGGTGTCGCTAATGGCGATTTGTGGGCCGATTGCGTCCAGTTCCTGCTGGATCTTGGCGGGATCGGTTTCGATCAACATGTTGCGCATCCGAAATGCAATCACGTTATCCGATTCTGCAATTGCATTGATCCAGACGGTTTTGGGAAAGCGATCTTGCACCATCAGGTCGACTTCGCTTTTCAGCATCGTGAGACGCTCAACACTGCTCCCGACGATGCCCGCCAAGATCAGAATCACAATGCCAAACCCCATTATTAGCCTTGTACCAATTCGCAGATTGCCGAGCATCGCCGCTTCCCCCGCAGATGAGTTTGGCTTGTTAAAGAAAGCATAGCCCGCTTTCAAAAGCTTGCTGGCTTGCTTTTGAGCGTTTGGCACCTTCGTGTTTGGAGGAGAGGGCGTATGTGCTAACGCGCGATTGCTTGGCCACGAAGCTTAAAAAACGCCATTAGCTCACGAAGTTGCGCAGACTGGTTGCCCATTTCCTCGGCGGTTGCGGCGAGTTGTTCGGAGGCGGAGGCGTTTTGCTGAGTGGCAGTGTTGAGCTGGAGTACGGCGCTGTTGATCTGGTTGACGCCGGTGGACTGTTCGTCGGAGCCGGCGGCGATTTCCTGGACGAGCTCGGAGGTTCTGCGGATGTTGGGCACCATGGTTTCGAGCTGTTTGCCGGCTTTTTCGGCCATGCCTACGCTGCGCGAGGCTAACTCACTGATTTCGCGGGCGGCCACTTGGCTGCGTTCGGCGAGTTTGCGGACTTCGGTTGCCACAACGGCAAAACCTTTTCCGTGGTTGCCGGCGCGTGCGGCTTCAATGGCCGCGTTGAGGGCGAGCAGGTTGGTTTGGTAGGCGATGTCGTCTACGATGCTGATTTTACTGGCGATTTCGCGCATGGCTGCAACGGTGTCCATCACCGCTTGGCCGCCGCTGCTGGCCTCACCGGCGGCGCTGATCGCCATGGTTTCGGTGATGCGTGCGTTCTCGGCATTCTGGGTGATGGAGGCCGCCATTTGTTCGAGGCTGGCAGAGGTTTCTTCTACGCTTGCAGCCTGCTGTGAGGAGGCTTGGGAGAGTAGTTGTGCGGTCGCGGAGACTTGCCCAGCGGCATTGTTGAGGGCATCGGAGGTGGTGTTGACGTTGCCGATGATCCCGCTTAAACGTTGAACCATACGGCTCATCGACGCGAGCAATAGAGAAGTTTCATCACGACCATGGGCGTGCTTGGGATGATGGCTGCTCGAAGCGGCGTGCAAATCGCCCTCGGCTAACTGGTCTGCCACCGTTACGGCGCTTTGTAGGGGTTGGGTGATGCTACGGGTCACGACAAAGGCAATTGCGATTGCCAGCACGGCTGCAAGTAGGGCGAGGATGATGACCAGTTGGCGAGCGGAATGGTAGGTTGCGCGTGCAGTCTTCCCTGCTTCGGTAGCCCGCTCGGACTGGAACAGGATCAGGTTACGAATGGCTTGCAGGTAGGCTTGTTGAACGGGGCCCACTTGGTCGTTCATTAGCGTGATCGCTTGATCTTTCTGGCCACCTTCAACCAAGTTGACAAAGCTACGCTGAAGGGGGATAAACTCCGCGCGCGCGGCGCTCATTTTGGCGAGCAGTGCGTCGTTTTCTGGGTTGGCACCTTGGGTGCTGAGTTTTTCGAATTGAGAGCCGATCAGATCGCGTTGAGTACCGATATCGTTCAGACTTTCTCGGAGTTTGTAGGGATCGCTGGTAAGCAAGGCATTGCGCATCTGGCGAGCAATGTTGTGATTGGCGTTGATGACTTCATTGGCGGCGGCCGTGCGCGGCAGATTGTCGCTGATAATTGCTTCCAGCTTCTCGTTGATATGATCCATGCGCTGGATGCTGATGTAGATGGTGATGGCGAGAGTCAAAAGAACCGCTCCAAAACCCAAAGCCCAAAGCCAAACGAACCCCGATTCGCGTATTACTGAACATACTGCTCCTCCTGATGTGGTTATTTCAGTGTAGGATAAAACCGCACAATCAGTATGGATTGTCCTCATTTGACCGAAATTTGCGCGCCTAATCGTAACTTTCTTTGGGGTGCTGCAGTTTCTTGCTTTGGGGTGCTGCAGTTTCTTGTTGAGCAGCACCGGCAGTTGCTCCGTATTTTTAAGGCTTGATGATGACTGAAAACGCATGGCTTTCCGATTCCACAATTCAACAACTAGATTCCTGCTTGCGGCGCTTAAATCAGGTGCTTCCAGAGGTTCCTGCGCCGATCGACTGGGCGCAAACGCACGCGGCGTGGTGGCGCAGACGGATGCTTTCGGGCCATTTGGAACCGATTGCCGCAACGGTGCCGGTTACCTTGGCCGATGTGATCGGGGTTGAGCGCCAGAAGGGGCTGATTGTGGGTAATACCTCGCAGTTTGTGCGCGGTCTGCCGGCCAACAATGCGTTGCTGACCGGCGCGCGTGGGGCGGGGAAATCGTCGCTGGTGCAGGCGGTGCTCAATCAGTTTGCGGAGGAGGGGCTGCGCCTTGTGCAGGTAGAACCGCAGGATTTGCGCGATCTGCCCGACATTACCGCGCTTTTGCGCGATCAGCCCTACCGCTTCGTGCTGTTCTGCGATGACCTCTCGTTTGACGCGCGCGATGAAGGCTACAAGGCGCTTAAAAGCATTCTAGACGGGGCGATCTCGGCAAGTTGCGAGAACGTGCTGGTGTACGCGACCTCAAACCGGCGTCATCTGTTGCCGGAATTTGTCAGCGATAACGCGAGCTATAAGGTGTCAGAAAGTGGCGAACTCCATCCTGGAGAGGTGGTGGAGGAAAAAATTTCTTTATCCGACCGTTTCGGGCTTTGGGTGTCGTTCCAGCCCATGCCGCAGGAGCCTTATTTGCAGATTGCAAAGCATTGGGTTGGAAAGCTTGGCGCCGGCCAGAATGTTGGATGGGAGGATAGCACCCGCGCCGCCGCATTGCGCTGGGCGCTGCAGCGAGGAACACGCAGCGGCCGCACGGCATTTCAGTTTGCGCGATCTTATGTTGGGCAGGTGCTGTTACAGCGGGGGTAGGTGTTTTTTTAGAGGTGATTGTGCGTCTTATCAACAGCCCAGCCTAGTTGAATCGAGGTAGTCAAACTCTTGACAGCGCGAATGCGAGGTGGGCTGAGTGCTCGCTAAGTAGATGAAAAAGTCAACAAAATTGCACGTCGATTTTTTTGGCGATTTTTTGAGCTGATTGCGCTGGGCCTGTAATTGCACCGTTTTGGGCGGTTTGCCCAAATGCTATCCCCAAAGTTATCCACAGAAACAGTGGATAACCCAGAGCTCCAAGAGTTGCGGAGGATGATTCCATGCGTCGCAATGCGCACGGGCGAGTCCAGCCGGAAAACTACTCTCCGAAAGCATGAAAAGCGTTCAGCCAAGTGTTGATTCAGCGCGCAATATCTTGCTATATAAAGAGCTAGAGAGCACAACAGAATAAAGAACCACCTCAAAGGCCCGCGCTCCCGCCACGGCCGTCCGATTCATGGAGCTCCGCGTGTCTACCGCTATTGAATTACCTATCGTGCTAGACGTTGAGGCGTCGGGGTTTGGGCGTGGAAGCTATCCTATTGAGGTTGGAATCGCACTTCCCAACGGTGATTTGCACGCATGGCTGATCAAGCCTCTGCTGGAGTGGGTGCACTGGCAGGAGGAAGCCGAGCAGGTGCACGGCATTTCTCGGGAGCGACTTCAACGGGAAGGCATGGGCGTTCGCAAGGTGGCGATGGCGCTGAATCACATGCTGGCCGGTAAAACCGTTTATACCGATGGCTGGGGGGTCGATCGGCCTTGGCTTGCCCTGCTGTTTGAGCAGGCAGAGCTGGTGCAGAAATTTCGTCTTGAATCCATCTTTGTGCTGCTGAACCAAGCCCAGCTGGAATCTTGGGCTGCCACTCGCGCCCAAGTTCTTGCGGAAGGCGAGCGCCAGGCGCACCGAGCAGGGACGGACGCGCAGATCGTTCAGACCATCTATCGTCAACTTGCCTATCCCAGCCCTACCAGCGATGCTGCAGCGCGGCGCGCTTGAAGCTTGGCTGCTTAAAAAAAGCAAGCTTCCCCGCAACTTCTCTTTGCGCCAATAAAGCTCAAGTATTCCGCGCCCCAAACGATAATAAGTAGTGGGTGTGCCAAAGGCGCTCCTCTCGCTTCGCATTCTCTGAACTGGCTCTTTCGGCATGGGAGCTTTTTGCAAGGGGTTCGAAAAAAGCAGCTTCTCCAAGAAAGGTAGTTACGGATGAGCCTAATACCCAAAATCACACTGATTTCCCACTCTGATCATCCTGAAAGCGATGCGGGGATTCGCTGGCTGGTTGCGCAGGAGAGCCCTTCGGTAGACGTTGTGCTGGTGCAGGGGCAGAGTGATCGTCTGGGCCATCGGCTTGCTCAAGTTCTGCCGCAGTTGGGCACGGAGTTGTTCTGTTGGTTGGAGCCAGGCGTTGAATTTAGCGCACCCAACTGGCATGCGCTTCTCTACGAACTTTGGTGTGATGCGGATGTGGATTTGCTCGGGGGGGGTGGTCTTACCGAGATCAGCGTACGTAACCTGAGGGCATCGGTGAGCAACGAACAGTTGCAAGTGAGCCGTGTGGTTGCCAGTGCGCCCGTGGCAGGTCGTGCGGAGCGGATGAGCGTCGAACCTGCAGTCGCCTTGGGTGCAGGCTTCGTGATGGGCAATGTCGCCATTCTTGGCCAGTGGCTGAGCGGAATTGGCGGCATTTTGCAGGGCAAGAATCTGATGGAGTTCAGCCTGCAAGCCAAGCTTTTTGGTGATCTGAGGCTGGGTGTGGCGCATCATTTCCCCGTACGCGGAGTGGCCGCGCCATCCACAGGCTTGAGCACGAACGATTTGAAGGCGTTGACCGGCTTTCTGCCGTTGTCACTTCCTGCCTCTCGAATCTGGCAGAAAAACCTCGCAGCTCTGCAAGTGGTGCGGCCAGAACTCATCGGCTGGCTGGCCGAATCCTGTTCGCGCTCACCTTGGACGCACATCGAACGCCGTGGATCTGCCCGCTTGCGGCTACATGGGGAAATCGACGCGATCGTCGCCGATGTTGCGATTAATGCGGCGCCCAATGACGTTTGGTGGCTACTGGGCGCGGGCACTGGCGAAGGCATTGATGGTGCGCTGAGTGTTCCGGGGGTGCGCCTCGAAGTCCTTGAACCGGATGCAGTCTTGCTTTGCTATTTGCTTTCTCGCCATGATTGGGCGCAAGCGCTTGAATCTGGGCGCTTGGGTTTTCATCCTTGGGATGCGCAGCACGTCCTTTGGAAGCAGATGGATGGGCGCCTTTTGCTCGCCAAATTCCGTTCGGATTTGTTGAACGATCAATACCCGACATACTGCACAACAGGCGGCTCGTTCTATCTTCATGAGGCGATTCTCAAGGAAATGCAGCAAGGAATGCATCGCATCTGGACGCGCCTGAAGGAATGCGCACAGTGGAAAGCGGAGCGTGCGCCCGTTTTTGATGTGACCGTCGTAAGCCCACAATGCGCGATTTTTAAGGACTTAGCCGAGAGTTTCCATCGCTTAGGCTACAACACACGGCTGCTGAATGTAAAAGATGGCTCCACACCGTTGACTTGGCAAGAGGATCGGCTGCACGCCTTGAATTTGATTCAGCGGGGCAGCAGTTTGACGGTGTTTCGCAACCGCAGTTTCCTAGAATCCGATCAATGGCAAGAACCCATGCCGTTGAGCCCATCGCCGCAAGATCGGTGGGTCAGTTGGTGGTGGGATGTTCCCAATATCGCAAGCGTTCTGGATCAGGTGGCAGAGCAGAAACCCATGCCTGCACTTGGATTTGCGGGTGCGTTAATTGGCGGGTTGCCGCAAGGTTCCTTGTGGTTGCCACCTGCTGCGCGCACCGCTTATTGCGTTATTGAACCAGTGCCCGATGGCTTTGTACGGCCGCTCGCGTTCGTCGGCCAAAGCCGCTGGCACCATGTGAATCAACAGCTGGCAATTTTGCGTGCGGTAGTGCCGGATTACCTAGCCATTAGCCGTGTGCATAGTGAATCTGTATTGTGCAATCGCTGGCGCTGGTGCGACTCTGCAATTGAGCTCTATCAGATGATGCGCCAAGATGAGCCGTGGTTGGAGCGTGCAATTTTACGGCTCGCCCAGACCGTGCCTGCACGTGCGTATTATTTGGAATATGTTTGGAAGATGGCGGTGACGGGTTTATTTCGCATGGCCGCGATTGAGTTGTTGGTGCGGGAAGGCTTGCCCGTTCATGTGTTTGGCGACGATGGATGGGTGTCGTCCAGTATCGTACCGGCGGAACGGTTTGGTGGTGTACTGAGCCCAAATCAGCTCCCCGAAATCTATCGCAGCACCCAACTTAACCTTAACCTCGACTACATGCAGGTATCGTCAACCGTCAATCCGCGAGTGCTGGACATTTGCGCGACGAACGCCATGGTGCTGACAAGTTACCAGCAAGAGTTGGACATTCTCTTCCCGCGGCCCGAAGCTCGCCCCGCACATTTTTCGAACTTGGAAGAACTGCCCTCGCAGGTGCGTCAATTGCTGGCGGAGGATCTCCGCCCTCGCGCAATGCGGTGTGGCGAGTGGGTGCGTTCCCGTCACACCATGCAACACCGCGCGGTGTGGTTCGCCGAGCACTACGGCCTGCGGGTGTGCCGTTAAAAACACACCCGCTGGCGAGCGTCAGACGTTGAACACTTCAAAGTCGGCCTGCTTTTCGGACTCCCAGATCGCCTTGGCGGTAACGACCGCGGTGCTCGCTCGCTCTGGCAGCAAGTAGGTACTGCCGACCCGCTGCAAGTCGGCCACGGTCGTCGCTAAGATTCGTTCGCGAAATCGTGCCTTGAAAGCGTCATCACGCCCGAATAAGCGGCTTTGAAACGCGGATTTTGCCTCTCCTGCGGGTGAGCCGGGCTTATCCAAGCTGCCAATCACGCCGAGAATGGCTTCTTCTAACGCTTGATAAGAGTGCGCATTCGCTTGTAGCCACTCCAGCGCGGCGTTAAAGTCCTGTAAGGTTCCACTTAGGCGAGGATCACGGTAGGAATACAGGCGAAACGCGCCGATATTTCCGTCGTGTGCAGCGCCGCCGCCGTAGGCACCGCCGGTTTCACGAATGGCTCGGTGCAAAAAGCCGTTACGCAGAAACCCACCCAAAACTGCCAGCGGCGCGGCGTCTGAGTGATCGACTGCCACGGTTGGGTAGGCGCGCGCGCAGAAACTCACTTGGCTGTTGGTGAGCCATGCTTGCTGGACTTGCTCGCTAATCGGCATCAGCTGGAGTTTTTCGTCTGTGCCGCTGGCTTTCGTCGGCCACTGCTTTTCGAGCAGCGGATAGGCTTGTGCGATGGTGTCTGTTTCTCCTACTACGAGAAATTGCGGCGCACCACTCACAACGTGAGCGAGAAGTGCCTTGAGCTGTTCACACAAGGCGCTGCGAGAACTTTCGTCATCAAGCTGCTGATCCAGCTGTTGAATATGGCGGATGCCGGCAAGCCCAGTGGAGAGATGAATCAAACGAGCAATCGGGTTCAGGCCACTGCTGGCGGCGGCCATTGCTAAGCTGTGGCCACCATTGGTGATGCTTTGCTCAATGCGGGAGCGGTACTGCGCGATCAATTCACGAATCCGGCTTTGCTCATCAAAGCGTGTGCCGGTGATGATGTCGTGTAGCAGCGAGCCCATGGCTTCTTGGTTGGCTTTAAGTGCTTTGCTTGAGAATACGAACTGCCCGTGGGCCTGTTGGGTGTTGTCGATGGAGCTGCGCAACACGGTAAAAGCGCTCACGCCGCCGCTGGTCGCGCTGATGCGGTCTTGCAATTCAAGATAGCTCTGCGTGCCGGCCCCTAGATCGCCCAACAACATGGTGAGCAGAGGGAGCCTGCGCGCATCGTCTTCGTTCAGCGCAGGCATCGGGTAAAATACCTGGTGATACACAAGGCCGTTCGTGCCCTGATCATAGCGAGTAATGGTGCCGATATTGCTCTCGGCAACGATTTCTTGCGGCATTGGAGTGTGGCTAGGCACATCGCTTAGGCCCACTTTTGGCAACAGATCGGCGTTGGGCGTTTCTTGCTGGCGAGCGAGCAAAACCTCTGCTCGATCCACAATTTCCTGCCTCTGCTTAGCGGTTAGCGCGGCTTTTACTTGCGCGAGATCGGTTTTCAGGCGTGCATCACGACTTGCTTCCAGCTCCGTGTCGGGGCGAAGCGTGATGCGCACACGATGGCGGTTTTGCACCAGCAATTGTTGCACAAGGTTGCGGATATAGGCCGGATCTTGGATGGCGCTGCGGAGTTCTTCTAGAACGGGGTCGAGGTTGAGTAGCGCAAGCGGGTCGCCACGATGGATGGCGGATGAGAGGCCATTCAGGATCAGCTGCAATCCATAAGGGTAGTGATCGCCACCGATTTCCCGTTGATGCAGTTCCAGTTGGTGCAAGATCGCCTGCAAGCGTTCGAGCGGCACGCCATTTTTTGCGACATTTTCGATGACTTCGAGAACCTTTGCCTCCAATGTATCGGCATCTTCGCGGGAAGAGCCTTCTAATCCGCACATGAAGGCAATTTCGCGATTGCTATCCTCCAACCCGCACAAGCGTGAAGGCCCATCTCCCAAGCCACACGTTTCTAGCATGAGACGCAAGGGGGATGCGCTATTTTCAAGCAGCACCTCGCTCACCAATTGTGCTTCAAGGGCGGATTTTAGGTGGGTGCTTTCGCCAAGCAACCAACCCAGAACGATGTGGCAGCGATGCTTGAGCGCATCCTCGGTGCTTTCACCCTCGCTAAGATCCCATGCGTAGGCTTCTTCTACTCGCACAGGTGCATCGTAGCGCTTTTCGCGCGGCACAGAAATTTCCCGATCTAAGCGCTCAAAGCGGTGTAATGCGCGCGTTTCGAAGCGTTCTTGAAGGCTTTCGGCGCTTTGGTTTCCAAAAGTCATAAACACCGAATTGCTCGGGTGATAATGGGTTTGATAGAACGCTTTCAGCTGATCGTAGGTGAGGTCAGGGATTTCTGCCGGATCACCGCCGCTGTTGAAATGATAAGTCACCGTCGGAAAAAGATGCCGCGTAAGGGTTTGATACAAGGTGCTCGTTGGTGAGCTCATCGCGCCCTTCATCTCGTTGTATACTACGCCTCGATAGACGAGCTCGGATTCTGGATTGCTTGCTTCTGCGAACTCTAGACGATGGCCTTCTTGGGCAAAATCCAATGGGTCTAAGCGGCTGAAAAATACCGCATCGAGATAAACGTCTAGTAGGTTATCGAAATCTTTGAGGTTTTTGCTGGCGAAGGGGTAAGCCGTCCAGTCGCTGCTGGTGAATGCGTTCATGAAGGTATTGAGTGAGCGCCGCACCATCATGAAAAATGGATCGCGCACAGGATATTTCTCGCTTCCGCAGAGTGCTGTGTGCTCCAAAATATGGGCAACGCCGGTAGAATCTACCGGTACGGTACGTAGTGCCACAAGAAACACATTTTCGTCGTTTTCACTTTCTAGGTGGTAATGAACCGCACCTGTTTTGCGATGCCGATATTCGCTGGCCACAACGTGCAGCGACGCAATCGGCACCGTCCGAACCCACTCAAACGCAGGGTGGCAGCGGGGGCCGCCAGATTGGGATGCAGAAGCAGATTGGCTGGCTTTCGTTGAAGTCATGGAGAACTCGCTGTAAAGGGATGTAGGACTGAAAAATATACGCAATTCAGCGTATTGTAAACTTATACAGCCGGTTTTCGGGCTTTAACGAATGTAGATGAGGCGCACGTTTGACAAGAATTTGGGGAATTTCGGATCTGCACGTTGATTATGCAGAAAACGTTGCCGCAATCGACCAGTGGAGCAACTGGGATTTCCAGTTTGATACACTGCTGGTGGCAGGAGATCTAAGCGACAAGCTCGATCTGCTGGGCCGCACGCTGGCTACGTGCCGGAAAAAATTTGCGCGCGTGGCCTACGTGCCGGGCAATCACGAAATGTGGGTAAAGGGTACAGGCCGCAGGGACTCCGTTGCGAAATGGGCGGCGATCTGTAAACTCTGTGAGAACGAAGGCATCACCCAAAGCGAGTTCAAAGTGGCCGGCCGTTCGCCTGTGACGGTGATTCCGCTACTTTCTTGGTATGAAACCCAAAAAGATGCAGGCGGCACGCTCTATTTACCGAAGGGTGAGCGTGACGAAACGGACGAGATGTGGATGGATTTCCACCTTACCGGCTGGCCAGAAATTCAAAGCACACTCGACTATTTTCTCAGCCAGAATCCACCCGTGGCAGAGCAGCCAATGGCTGAACGCGTGATCACATTTAGCCACTTTTTACCGCGTCAGGAATTGATGTTTTCTTCGGGGCGTGTTCCGCCACCGGGCACCACGTATCCCTCCGATCCGCATCCTGCGTTTAACTTCTCACACGTTGCTGGAAGCACACGGATTGACGAGCAGCTTCGTGCTTACGGCAGTATCCTGCACCTTTACGGCCACCAGCACCGTAACCGCGCATTTTCCCTAGATGGTGTTACCTACGTCTCCCATTGCATGGGCTATCCGCGAGAGCGAAGCAAAGGTTTGTTGCGTGGCCCCGCCACCCACCCGCGTGCGCTTTGGGATACCGAACTGGGTTCACTGGTGCTGATCGGGTAGCGAATCATGTGCCTTGTGTTGCTTGCCGATAGCCAGTTACTTTTTTCTAGCCAGAATAGCAGCACACTGCGGGCGTTTCTTCTTGCCAAATTACGCGGGCGGTGCGGTATTTATCTTGGGGCTGCCAATGGCGATGAAGAGGATTATTTCCTGCTCGCAAAAGCTGCTTTTTCCGCACTGGGAGCGACCCTGCAATTTCACCGTAGCGACGATGGAGATGCGAAACTGGGGCTTGATTCTAGCGCAGATTTTTATGTGCTGGCAGGCGGTGATGTGGCGCAGGGGTGGCGTTATCTTTCGCAGCCACAGGTTCATTCCGCTTTATCTTCAGCAAACCGCCGGGGAGCGCTATTCATTGGAGTTTCCGCTGGGGCGATTCATTTGGCGCGGATGATTGAGTTTGTGGAACAAAGCCGTTTGCTCCACTTTTTGGGTTGGCTGCCGGCTGCAATTGCCGTGCATGAAGAGCGCGAGGGTTGGCCTAGCCATCGTCAATGGAGTCGTGCGTATCGTGATGTCAGCGATCTTGTCTGCATTCCTTTTGGCGGCGGTGTGGTGGTAGTGGCGGATCAACTCTATCAAACCGGCCGGGAAGTAAAATGGTATACGCAAGAAGGAGAAGTGATTCTGCCTTCGCTTGCAAGCCGCGTAGAGTGAACGTTTATCGCGACTTTTTCGGCGTACTCTGCGTGAGTTCATTTGACCGCGTCATGATTGCGTGCCCCAGCAGCAACCAGCAAAGTAGTGCGCTGTAAAAGGCAAAATCCATGCCGTACGGTATTCCGTAGAATCCGCCGCCTGTAATAAAAATATTTGCGAGCATGAGCAGAGCGATTTGCTTCCAACGCCCACCCAGCGCTAACAGCGGGCGCATGATTCGGACATGCCAGATCGCAATAGCGCCAAACTTTGTCACTACGGCCAGCCGCAGATGCTCGAAGTTGATGGGGTCACGCGGAGCGGTGATGGGGTGCTCAACAAAATAATTCAGCAAGCGCAACAGGAAAAAGTTCTCCGTTACATTGGCGATTGCGGCAACGACGATAAAAAATAGCGCAATCGCACGCAATATACCTTTTCCCATTAGCAAGCATGTGCTAGACCATAGAAACAGACTGTATCCAATCAAAAAAAGAACGTTGCTGGCGAGTGCGTTCCGAAAGGACTGGATAATACTGAGATCGCTTTGGAGCTGCTTTGCGTGTGCCATGGACGGCAAGAATTCGAGCGCGAACCAAGGAGTAAGTGCCTGCGCGTTTGAATGGATCAATGGCGCGTTGCGCACGATCGACCACGGGCTTACGAGCATCTGAAAAAGAAGCGCAAGCAGCGCAAACGCGCCACTGAGGAGTGCAATCTTTCGGAGCGCGCGTTGATCTGAAAAAAGCGGGGCGAAAGCCAAGGCTTGTCCGTATCCTGTGTTTTTATGCACCCAAGCACATGAAAGGGGTGTTATGCTTCTTAGTCTAACCTAGGCGGAGGTAGGTTTGGCAGTACTTTCTGGGTGTTTTGGTTTTGCATGGCAGTATATCGAAAAGAAAAATTGGCCGAACGCAAAGCAGATCAAAAGAAAAGCAGCTCAAGAGATTAACGGGAGAAAATAATGAAAAAAACTCCACTGGCCATAAGCTTGACTTTGGGAACCAGCATTTTTATCCCGAACGTGTTTGCCAATGGTCTCGCTATTAATGAGCAAAGTGTGAGTGGTGCAGGCACCAACTATGCGGGGCGTGCGAGCACTCCGAGAGATGCGAGCACCCTCTACAGCAACCCTGCAGGATTGGTTCGCCTTGAAGGCTCACAAATCACGGGCGGCACTGGTTTTATACAGGCCAAAACTAAAATTCGTGAAGTCGCAAGTAGCACAGCGGGCACAAATCGCGGCGACATGGTGCCGAATACCTTTGTTCCCTTCGGTTACTTTAGCCAGAAAATCAATTCACGATGGGCGGCAGGGATTGGCGTCTATGCACCGTTTGGTATCAAAGGTGAGTATGAGAAAGGCTATGCGGGTCGAGCGTATGGCTTGCATAACGAAGTGAGTGTGGTGAGTGTGCAGCCTACAACGAGCTTTCAGATCAATCCGCAGTTTTCATTGGGGGCTGGCATTACCTTCAACCGGATTGAAGGCGTGTTGACCAATTCGATTCCGAACCAGTATTTAAACGTCCCTTTGAACGGCGAAACCTCGCTGGATATCAAAGGCGATGACACTTCCTTTGGCTACAATCTTGGCGCGCTTGTGTCGATTGTTGACGGACTTGATTGGGGGATTGCCTATCACTCGAAGCTGAAATTCGGCTTAGAAGGCAGGACTCGCGTGAAGACCAATATCCCAGGCGCAGCCGGTCGATATAAAGGCACACTTGACATTACAATGCCAGAGTCGATCGATACGTCGTTCTCCTACCGCTGGAAGCAGTGGGGAGCCTACACAGGTGCTACGTGGATGCGCTGGAGCCGGCTCTCCGGTATAGAAGTCAACAACCAAAACGCTGGGCCGTTTAGCCGAATCAGCGAATCTCTCAACTGGAAGGACACCTATTCTTACGCTGTGGGTGTCTCCTATGACCTTGAGCCAACATTGCAGTTGCGTGCGGGGCTCGGCTCGGATCCTTCGCCTACCAACGATGCAGATCGCAGCGTGCGTATCCCTGTCGGTGATCGTTATAGCTTCACGCTCGGAGCAGGTTGGAAGGTAAGCTCGCAGCTTACAGTAGACGTTGCGTATGCACGTATCCAAGAGAAATGGGCAGAAGTAAATAAGTATCAGTACGGTAGCTATCTTGCCAATTTTAAAAACTCGGCAAACACCCTAGGCGTACAGCTCACCTATTTATTTTAGACCCAGTTCCGGATTGCCAATTGAGGGGACTTATCAATGCTGATCACCCAACGAAATCAATATAAGTTGTTTCCACTATCTAAGTTGTTTCCGCTATCTGTGCTCGCTGCGAGCTTGATGCTTTCCGGTTGCTGGGGCGAAGGTAGCCATCATGCGCGCTCCAGCGTAGATACTGGAGATGGAGAAATTGCTACAACCAATATGAATTTTCGCGCCACGGTAAAATATACGGAAGCAGGCGTGCCTCACATTACTGCCGATACTTTGAAGGATGCAGGTTTTGCGTCCGGCTACGTTCAGGCAGAGGCAAACGCCTGTATTTTAGCGGATCAGTTTATTCGTGTAAGAGGGGAGCGTGCGAAGTACTACGGCCCTGGGCCATCCGTACAAGCGCCACTTTCACCGTATTTTGCGGGTGCTAACGTAATTTCTGATTTCAGCTTGCGGGCGCTTGGAATTGCAGAAACTGCACATCTAAATTTCTCTCGATTGACACAAGAATCCAAAGATTTATTAACCGGATTTGCAGCGGGTTACGACTATTATCTTGAAAAAACTAAAAATCTCACCGCCGTAGAAAAGCCGGGCCGTTTTGGCAAATGCGCAGGCAAACCATGGGTAAAACCCGTTTCGCCCGAAGACGTTTTCGCTTTTTACTCGATGGTTGCACAATACGCAAGCGGAATGCAGTTTGTGACGGGGGCGACGTATTTTGCCAGCCCAGATGGTAGCGCCCAATCTGCGCTGCCAAAATTTGTGTCGCAGGAAAGCGCGAGTATTCCAAAAATTTCACGGCAAGAGCACATGCTGGCAGAGCTCGACCGCAACAGGTTTCCTGATATCGACATGCGTAATTTAGATATGGGGAGCAATGGCTGGGGGATTGGTGGCACTCGTACGGAAAGTGGCAAGGGTGCGCTTCTTGCGAACCCCCATTTTCCATATACCGGTGCCCGTCGCTTATTCCAGATGCAAATTGATGTTCCATCCGTTGGATACAACGTTAACGGTGCCGCATTGTTGGGCGTTGCAGTGCCGCTGATTGGGTTTAATCAGCATTTGGCGTGGACGCATACGGTATCGACTGCCCACCATTTTACCCTGTATGAATTGGGCCTCGATGCAGGAAATCCACTTTCGTACACGAAGGATGGCGTTAGCAAAAAGATTACCGAAAAACGCTTTCGTATTCAGGTAGATGCGGGGGGCACGGAACCCTTGGTCATGGAGAAATCGTTTTATTATTCCGAATACGGGCCAATGATCAATTTGAATTTGGTCAATAGCGCCTTTCCAGCGTGGGGAGGAGCATCCATCACCAAAGCCAGCGCAGCGTATAGCTATAGAGATGCCAATATTTCGACCGCAGATCAGATGATGGATCAGTGGCTGCAAATGGGTAAATCAAAAAACCTTGCGGAATTCAAAAAGGCGTTTGATAAAGACCCAAATGGCGCGTGTAGCTCCGTACTCTGGGTAAATACCCTATATGCAGACGACCAAGGGAACGCCTTTTATATTGACGGCACAGCGGTGCCCAATTTGAGCCCAACCGCGCAATCTGAGTATCTTACAAGCATTACCGCTCGCGAGCCGGAGAATCTTTTTAGTGCGCCTAACCCTGTTGCACTCGCATTGCTTGATCGTGGAATTACCGTACTGGACGGAAATCGAGGCGTAAATGATTGGTTGGAGGGCAGCGGCGCGTCAGGATGCCCAGGGGGTAACATTCCCTATGCGGGGATGCCACAAATGACGAACGACACCTATGTTCAGAACGGAAACAATAGCTTCTGGACTACCAACCCAACAGACCTTACCGGCTCCAGCCCAGCCTTTATTACCAACCCCGATCAGTATTCGCCACTGTATGGCTATTTAACCGAGCTTACCAAAGGCGTGAGTGCGCGCACCCGGATGGGCTTGAAGATGTTGATGGCTTCAAACGATCCCGGTGGATCAACGGTTTCACCTGCTGGTGATGACCAAAAATTTAATGCAAAGGAAATCATTGATAACCTCTATTCCAATCGCGCATTTTTGGCAGAGGATCTGTTGGGCGATCTTTTAGAACGTTGCGATCGGATTGGCAATCAGAACGTTGCGCTGGAATCAGCTCCTCGTTCCGTTGCAGCCGGTTGCGATGCTTTGCAACGATGGGTTACGTCCCCTGGAAAGGTAGTTTTCAATACGGATAGCGGCGTAGGGCCGGCGGTATTCAGGACGTTTATTGGGCATTATACCGCAGACACCAAGCCAGCCATACGCTTTGGTGTCCCGTTCGCTAGAACGAACCCTGCACAAACACCCTCTGGGCTGCCTGCGATTGATAGCGACAATATCACGTCTGACGTAGCCCTGCTTGCGCTCGCAAAAGGCTTGAATGATCTTGATGCGGTAGGCATCCACTATCAGGCGGGTAATTCGACCTTATTTGGTAGCTTACAATGCCTTCAACAGTCTAAATCAGTACCGCCTAATGCGGTGCCTGAGCTTGCAGGGAATTGCATCCCTTGGGGCGGCACGCAGAATACAGAAGGCGGGTTTAATATTGTAGATTCTTATATTAATGATACCGACCAAGACACTATGTATCCGCGCGTCTCGCCAAGCTCGAGTGATATTTTGCCGAACTCAGGAAATCTCTCAAAAGCGGATCAGGTAAAAGGTTGGCAGATCGGGTTCGGCACGAGCTGGCACTTTGGCTTGGAATTTACCGAGCAAGGCCCAGAAGCCTACGGCTTGGTAAGCTATAGTCAATCGGTCGATTCTGCTTCTGATTTTTTTGAAGATCAGGATCAGCGTTATTCTAATAAAGAACCACGCAAACTGCAGTATTTAACAACAGAGCAAGCAAAAGAGGGTGCGATGACACTGAGTGCGACGGTAGCGGTACCTGCTGCTTCGTTAGCGATCCCTGTCGTTAGCAATCCCTAAGCAAGCGTCGTTTTGATGTTTTTTTTCTTCCGGTCAATTTTTCGGGTTCTTGCATCCGCCCCGCATGTAGGGAGGCGAGTTAAATGAGTCAATCGCTGAAAGGGATTACCGTTGTTGCCTTAGAGCAGGCGGTTGCCGCTCCTTACGTGTCGGGCCGCTTGGCCCGCATGGGGGCCACTGTAATCAAGATTGAGCGGCCTGAAGGCGACTTTGCGCGTTACTACGACTCTGCAGTGGCGGGGCAGAGTTCGTATTTTGTTTGGTTGAACGCGGGCAAACAATCGCTAGTACTGGATATTAAAAAGCCAGAGGATGCAAAGCGCCTGCATGCTTTAATTGCAGGTGCTGACATTTTTATTCAAAACCTCGCGCCCGGCGCTGCAAGCAGGGCAGGGTTTGATAGCCTTGCGCTTCGACGATCCTACCCAAGCTTGATTACCTGCGACATCTCTGGGTATGGTGAAGATGACGAAGGCGCAGCAGGCGCAAAACGCAAAGCCTATGACTTGTTAGTGCAGGCTGAATCCGGCCTTGCCAGTATTACCGGCAGCCCAGAAGCTCCCGGCCGAGTGGGTGTGTCCGTTTGTGATGTTGGCGCGGGAATGCATGCGCTGATTGGCGTTCTAGAAGCCTTGTATGAGAGAACTCATACGGGCATCGGAAAGGGGGTAAAAGTTTCGCTATTCGATGGGATGGCCGACTGGATGACAGTGCCTCTATTGCTGCACGATTATGCTGCAAGCGCGCCCTCACGAGTGGGGCTTGCGCATCCAGGAATCGCACCTTATGGCGTGTTCGCCTCTTCTGACGGTGCGCAGGTGCTGCTATCCATTCAGAACGCGCGCGAGTGGCGCAGCCTATGCGAAAATATCTTGCTGCGCCCAGATTGGGTTACTGACGAAAATTACAGTACCAACGAAGCGCGCGTGCGTAACCGCCATAACGTCGATTCTGAGGTGCAGCGTTGTTTGGGAAAAATGCCGAGAGCGCAGCTTATCCAGCGCTTGCAGAATGCAGACATTGCCTTTGGAGAAATCAATAGCGTTTCACAGCTCTCTGAACATCCTAATTTGCGCCGAATCTCTGTAGATTCCCCCGGCGGAGAGCTAACTATTGTCGCGTCTCCGATCCGGTTTCAGAACAATAACGGCGAAATTGAGCCAGAGATGCTAGAAAAGATTCCTGCTCTAGGTGAGAATTTTCTAGACGTTTGATGCGCAGAAGAGCTCTGCGCTAGTCAAAAGGGCTACTGAAATTAAAAGCTTTCAGGCAATTTTTTCAGCATTCGGATATGTTTTTTATCAATCTCAATGTATCCACCAACGGCAAGTTCTTTCAGGATGCGCGCAACCATTTCTCGTGATGAACCGATGCGGTTGGCAATATCCTGTTGAGTAAGACGCTCCTCAATGACAAAAACGCCGTCTTTTTCCAACGCAAGAGATAATAGAGTCTTTCGGATTCTGCCGTAGACATCTTGTAGTGCGATCGTTTTGATGTTTCCGGTAAGCTGGCGAATCGTGGCGCTAAAGCTGCGAAGCAAAGCGAGCGCGATTTCAGGATGTTGCAAGATGAGCTTGCTAAAATCATCCTTGTATAAAATCGAAAAAGTCGATTTTTCGGTGGTGATCACCGACGCCGAACGTGTCTCGTCATCCAAGAGAGAAAGTTCGCCGAAGTATTCGCCTGGCCCCATAGAATTTAAAATAAACTCCTTGCCGGCACCGTCACTCACATAAACACGCACCTTGCCTGACACCATCATATACATGGCATTCGCCTGATCACCTTCGTTGATGATCAATGTATTTCTTGGATAGGTGCGCGTGATGCAGCGCGACTCGATGACTTGTCGATCGCTGTCGCTGAGCCCTGCAAAGATAGAGATTTTCCCTAGTTCCGCCATGGTGCTGCTACTCCGTTTCTGCGCGTGCTGTGAACTTAGATCCTTCTTCTTGCACGCATAAGTCCTTCTTGACAGACGGATGCAACTAGGCGTCCGTCGCGGGTAAAAATTTGAGCGCGATTATAGCTGCGAGCTTGCCCCGCGCATGGGCTTTCCATTGCGTAGAGCAGCCATTCGTCTACGCGAAAAGGTTGGTGGAACCAAATCGCGTGGTCAATGCTTGCCGCGTGAACATTGGGGTCTACGAAAGACAAACCGTGTGGCAGCATCCCTGTGCCCAGTAGGGCAAAGTCGGATGCGTAAGCCAAAATCGCGTGATGCAATCCACGATTGTCTCCAAGCGTTTGCGGTACTCGAAACCAAAGCTGTTTGATCGGATCCCGTGGTTCAGGATTAAAAAGATCGACGGGGTCGATCGGTCGAATTTCAATAGGTCGAAGTTGCAAGAACAGTGCCCGCACGCGTTCGTCGATCCGGTTGGCCATGCGGCAACGAATCTGATGCTCGGATTCCAAGTTTTCGGGTGGAGGCACATCCGGCATCTGCGAAAGTTGGTGTTCTAAGCCTTTTTCGGCACGATGAAACGAGGCTGACATTGAGAAAATGGCTTCGCCGTGCTGGATAGCAATCACACTTCGTGTGGTAAAGCTCCCGCCGTCGCGAATTCTTGCTACTTCGTAGACGATGGGGGCGCGCATATCTCCAGGGCGGAGAAAATAGGCGTGTAGCGAATGCGTGAGTCGGTTTTCATCGAGCGTTCTAAGCGCTGCAATGAGCGCTTGTCCAATGACTTGCCCCCCAAAAACGCTACGCCCCCCAATGTCGCAGTTCTGGCCGCGGAACAGGTTGTGCTCAATCGTCTCAAGGTTTAGGAGTTCAACGAGCTCTTGAACCGTGTGTTCTTGATTCGCTTGGCTCTGCTGTGTGCTCATAGAGTCCGCTTGTTGCTGTGTTGGGAGATCTTGTGCAGATACTTTTTGTCTACTCTCTGCCATGCTGATGTTTTCTCGGTCGCGCCTTTGGAGCAAATAAAATAGCGTTGAGTCAAGTAAAACACCAAAATGAGAAAGTTTCCAATTTGGAGGAGCTGGCCTTCACTGGCCCTAGTGGCTGCGCAAGCGCCAAAAACGCGCCTTGCGGCGCGTTTTTGTCAGGCTGACTTATTGGATGAACTCTTTGTAGATGATTGGCCCATACCCTACGAGCAGCATGGAAATGAACATGACTGTGATTGGGAACAGGTAGCGTTCGTTGCGGTACCAGAAACTCTTGTCACGAGATTCTTCTCTTGCAATGTCAGTTTCCTTCTCACCCACCGTATGTCGCGTAAGCAGGTGGTTCAAGCCGATAACAGGCGCCAAGAATGCCATCTCAAACGAAATCAATACGAGCATCCAGAAGTGAACAGGATCAATGCCGAACTTGTAAGCCACCTGTGCGACTGAGCCAGACACCAGAATTACTGCGCCAAAGGGTTCAAGGCCGCTCATTCCGATCAGGGTAAGCAGGACGATAAGCGCGGTTGTGGCAGTCCAGATGTTGTGGAAAAGGTCGCCCTGATCCGCAGCAGATTGAATAATGTGTGATTCTTCCACTACGCCGCTGAATGCCATGGATAGCGCAATCAGAATCAACAACCCACCCATAAGCTCAGAAGTTGCCGTGGTCGCTTGGCGCACGGAGCCTTCTACTGTGAACTGGCGATCTTCGTCGTGGTGTGCATCGGTGAGCTTTTCATGCGGTTTGCCGATTAATTTCTCGTAGATCACGATCAGAAACACGGCCACAGGGATAATGGTTGCAGCGCTGTGCTCGTCCAGCTGTACGTTGAGTACCAAGCGGAAGAAATAAACCGTGGTGACAATGATAATCGCGTACGGAATCAGCGGGATAAATGCACGCAGGCTGGGCACCAAGGCATCGCGGGCAGGGGCCACTTTCAGCGAGCCTTCACGAGCGATAATCGCCACAATCAAGAAGATCACCGAAGTCATCAGGAACACACGTGTGCCCCAAGTGAACAATATGTCAGTCGTGACTTCTTTGTTCAACACGGCGATGATTAAAACAAGTAGGCAGGGGCGCAGAACCACGCCGAGGCTTCCGGTCATTGCCGTAGCTGCTAATGCGAGGTTGCGACGAGCGCCAGCGCGACGTAATTCGGTATAGATTACGCCACCCATGGCAACGATGATCGCACCTGATGCGCCCGTATAAGCGGTGGGTACGGCCATAAGGAAGATTGCAAAGCATGCCAGCAGCTCTGCAGGCATCTGCCACGGTTTGAAAATCCGGAACACAAGTTCGCCAATATAGGTTTGCTTGAGCAACAAGCCAGCCCAGATGAACAGCGCAATCTTGGTGAACAGGTCTGCCACATCCATCATTTTATCGACATACAGCACGAGCCCTTGGGTGTTGCTGTGTAGCAGCAGGAAGTAATTGGCCGAACCGAGTGTTAGGAAGACATAGAGGGGTACGGAGAGAATGGCTTTTCCGAAAGAGCCGCCCTTTGGAGCGTCTTTTGGCACGATGAATACGCGTGACAAGGTAAAGAGCGACATGATGCTGAATACGATCAGGTAACCCCAGCGCGTGTGCTCGTTAAGAATTGCAACGCCTGACCCATAGCCAACTTCAAGATAGCCCCACGAGGAATAGGCGAGGGCGATGTTTGCAGCGAACTGGAAGCCTGCGGATACCCGATAATCAATTGCGTAGTGAAGTGCACGCAGGCTGATGTGGTGATTGGTAAAGGTGGCCGTAAGCACGCAGACAAAAATCAACGCCAATAAAATTACCTGTGCGTTGTCGCGCCCCCAGCCGGCAAGGCCCAGCATTCCGTAATCAAGTAAACGGAAGGCGCGTACTGCGGGCGTCACTTTCTCTTGGTTCAGCTCATACATGCTGTGCTTTTGTTTGCACAAGTCGATCTGGCCTTCCAGAGATTTACGGATGGCACCTTCATCGACATCGGAACCAAATAGGCCGCCGAATTCATCGTTTGCGAGCGCGGCGCGTTGCTTTTCAACCTCGGCCTTTAAGGCGACGTCAATATTTTGGTTTACATCACAGCTGGGCTTTGGATTATCGCCGCGCAGGAGGTAGTAGTCGCCAAACATGTGCTCCCCAAGCACCAACAACTGGGAGTACACCTTCTCGTTTATGCTGATGGTCATGACAAGCAGCATGATCGTCAGTACCGGCAGTGAAGATATCCATTCTCGCAACGAGCGTTTCGGTAACATAATGCCTAGCCTTGGTTGTTGTTAGTATCCACGTGAATGCTTGTAAATCAGCGTACCGATCCGGCCTTCCACATACTTCGTAGATAACTTGGGTAAAATTACGCGATGATTATAAGGGGCGGGGGGGGGATAGGCCAGCGATCGCATAAGCGTTTTGTGAGTAATCGTGTAACAGTGCGTATACTGCTTGCAAACCAAAAATAAAAAGCGGGCATCAGCCCGCTTTTTATTTTACAGCAACAAGTTATCGCCGAAATTTTCGCGTGATTATTCGCGATCTTTCGCGGTGCACTCGGTGAGGGATGCGTCTAGCTCACAGCGCACGCGGCTCAGGAATTTAAGCATTTTACCGTCATAAATTCCTTCGTCGCGAAGCTTCAAACGCGACTGGCGCAGCATCTCTTGGTAGCCGATTTTGTCTTTGTCAGAAATTTTTACCCAGTATTCCGGCTTGATTGCCTCAGTGCTTTTTGTGATTTCTGCCATGTTGCGATCGTATTGGCTGTACACATATTCACGAGATTTTTGGCCAAATCCTTCTGGGAATTTTGAAGGGCGAATTAGCACTTGCAGCGTTAGTTGGACGAGTGCGTAATCAATTACACCGCCTTTGGTGCCGATTCCTTTGTAGAGTTCAAGTGGTTGAAACGCAACGGCAGGAGCGCCAATTACATCAACTGCACCGTTGTTAAACATGCTGCCGAAGTTTGCGATCGTCGCGGTCACTGGAGACGCGCCGATGGATTCGACCATCACCGCTTGTGATTTGTCAAAATCGAGAACTGCGATTTTTTTGCCGGAAAGTGCGTTGACCGTGTTGATGTTGCGGTCGTTCACCATCAGATAGGCGCCGCCCGCAGGCGCAATGCCCACAACTTCATAGTCGCCGCTCTTCATTAGCGGCGCGAGTTGGGGGGACGCCAGTTTTTCAAGGACTGCGTGAAGAATGCTGTAATCAGGGATGCTACCGATTGAGTCGAGGGTGCCGGTGAATGGGTTAAAACCACGCCCGCGTAGGCCGGTGATTGCTGCCATATCGCAGGTGCCGGCTTTAAATTCTTCGGCAACGATTTTCTCGTCGCTGTAGGGGCGAAGTTCTAGGTCTACACCCCAGTTCAGCGCCTGTAAGCGGTAGTCTTGCATTGCGCTATAAACGGGGCCGCTTTTGCCAATCAAATCAAAAACGCAGAAAACGCGCTTTTGAAGATCTGCGGCGCCAGCTTGCATAGAAACCGCCATAGCGCCGATTGCGAGAGGTGCAACAAGTTTTTTTAGTATTTTTTTCATAGCCTTGTCCCAAAGGTATGCAGTGTAAAAAAAACCGAACCGGCGCAGCGCCTACCCATCCGTGATCTGTAGTGCCAATCGCCTAATCTTCGGCGTTGAAGGAAATGTGTTTTTGTAGTATTGATTTACGTGTTTTTGGAAAAAATAATCCACCAGCAGCGCACCGTAACAAGGTGCGCCGCTAAGGTTTTATCAAAAGCTAAAGCGTTATCAAAATTAGTGTTTCACCTAAATTTGATTCGCGCGCTTGGTTCGGCGGTTAAAGGAGGTCATCCAGTTTGATGTCGATCTGTTTGACTTCGGTTTTATCGTCCCAGAATTTGCCAAAGGAGCCAATCGGGGTGCGAGCGCCAGTGGCTTCCGTCCATAGGCGATCAGATGTGAGTGTCAGCATGTCGGTGGCCATCGTATCGACCATCCGGTATTCACGGTTGGCAGCGACGGTTTTGATGCTGTTGGCTTGGCGGCGGATCACGTCTTTGGTTAGCGGAATGTTGTCGCTGTTGTAGGCGATGATGCCGACTAATGCGCTGGCTAGGCGTACGCCTTGGTTTTCACCCAAGGTCATGGCTTGGTCTAGGCGTTTCCATGGGTCTTGCCCAGCGGGGGTAATGCCAGGTACCACGGTCCAGATGGCGCTGCGAATTGCCATCGGCAGCCCCCACCATTTGCCGTTGCCTTCGGCATTATCCAGGCACGCAGCAGCACGCTCTGCCTTGGGCGCGATGTCCATCGGCACACCAACGACGCCACCGGATTGTGCGTCGCTCAGTACGCTCATCAGGCCAACGGCGGAGCCGAGCAACCAGATCATCTGTTGATCTTCATTGCGGAAGTTGGGGCATTTTCCACCGGGTTCGCCCATGGCGCGGCTAAGTGCTTGATAGCCAAGATATTGGCGCTGTGCTGCAATCGCGTGCCAGCGCTTGGAGCGAACGCGCGCGTCGGTCGCGGCTTCGATGCGGTGCTCGCGGCTCATGCGGATGTATTCGAGGTTTGCTTCTTCGGCGCGCTGGGTGGCGCAGGTGCCGTCAACGAGATAGATCAGGACAGACAGCTCATCCGGCGGAGTGGTTACGGTGCCGAAAGACATGAACAGTGGGGTCATGGCTTCACCCATGGCGCAACCCATGGATGTATCGTCAGTCGATAACAGGTACGGTACCATGTAATCCTTACCGAAGGTAATGGTGCCATCCCCAACGACCTTGTAGATCAGGCTGCTGCATCCGGTGGTGAGGAGGGTGGTTGCGGCTATGGCTACGGCACTGGATAACTTTGTGCGGCGGGTCAGACGACCTGTCATGAATGGCTCCCTGTTACGATCGGTGTTGTTGTTGTGTACGGCGCTGCTGTTTAATACGGCATTGTTATCTGATATAGCATTGCTGACTGATATCGCATTGTTGTACTAGCGTTTTTGCGCCGATTTGCGGAAAAACGCTGAACTTTCGAGTCATGTTGTGCGTGGACGTACGGTACCTAAGAGTGTTTTCCACTGCAAGTAATCTATGACAAATCGACGCGAAACGTCACAAAACGATACGTTACGCAGGAAAAATGCGTGGAGTTTCCATGCCCTATGCTGCCGGTGCTGGCGCATAGGGGGTCCGTTTGGATGTGTGGCATTAGGGTAGTGAAAAAATCAAGATGTTAAACGATGAGTTAAAGGAAGTCATACAATCGGCGTATCGGCGTTTTTTGGCTGGGCGGGGCTTGTCTGCGCGCTGGGGGCAGCGTTTGATGATTGCTGAGATTGCGAAAACGATTGGCGCAATTGAGGTTGATGAGGAAGGCGTAAGGCGTTCGACTGGGCCGCATTTAGTCGTGGTCGAGGCAGGTACTGGGACTGGCAAAACGGTTGCCTACTTAATCGCAGCGATTCCATTGGCGCGTGCGTCTGGAAAAACGCTGGTGGTTTCTACTGCAACGATTTCTCTGCAGGAACAGTTGTTATATAAGGACATCCCTGAGCTGCAAAAGCATACGGGCTTACAATTTACGGTTGGAATTGCGAAAGGGCGAGCGCGGTATGTTTGTTTGGCGCGCTTGAATCGCCTGCTTTCTTACACTAGCGATAATTCTCAGAATATGTCCTTGTGGGAGGAGTATTCGCAATTGCCGAGCACGCCGGAAAGCGCGCGTTTTTTTAGCCAGATTCATGATGCGCTAGAGACGAACACGTGGGACGGTGATCGAGATTCTTGGCCTGACGCAATTCGTGATGATGATTGGCGTAAGGTGGCCGCAGAATTTAATGGGTGTACCGCTCGCAAATGTGCCTTCTATCAACAGTGCGCGTTTTTTAAGGCGCGAGAAGCATTGCAGGATACCGAGGTTGTCATTGCAAATCATGATCTCGTGTTGGCAGATCTTGTGCGCGGTGGAAATACTGTGTTATCTGCGCCGGAGAAGACGATTTATATCTTTGATGAAGGCCATCACCTTCCGGATAAAGCGTTAGCTCATTTTGCAGGTTCCGTACAAATCCGGGGCACGCAGCAGTGGCTAAAGGAGCGTGCGCGTTGGTTGGGCGCGGCGAGCAAGGCGCTGGACTCTGAGAGCTTAAAGCGTTGGTGCGCCGAATTTCCAGAGATTGCGCAGCAATTGCATCAAAGCCTTGATGATTTGTTTTTGGCGCTTGAACCTTTCGCAGAAAAGGCGCCTCATTTGGCCGCAGAGGGATCGCGTTTTCAGTATCGGTTTGGGTTGAATGAGGATTTGTCTGGCCTTGATGAAATATGGCGTCAATTGGGAAAAGCCCTAGACCCTCTTGTGCGTTGGAATCGCGGCGTGTTGATGCTCGTTCAGGATTGTGTGGAGGAGAAACGCAGCGATCTTGCCAAAGGAGATGCGGAAGCATGGTTTGCTGCGTTGATGCCTGATAGCACGCGAATCAAAGCGTTACAAGAGTTAGTGACGGCAATGTCGCGAGAGGCGGATATCAATAAGCCTTGGGTGCGCTGGCTGGATGTCATTGGCGCAGGCGGTAAGCAGGATATCGAGCTTTGCAATAGCCCAATGTTGCCAGGGCCGTTGCTGAAATTTGCTCTGTGGGATCGTTGCTTTGCGGGTGTAATTGCGAGTGCCACGTTGACGGCGCTTGGCAGTTTTGCTCGGTTTCAGGAGCGGGCAGGGGTGAGAGCGGACGCGCATTATTGCGAGGTGCCTAGCCCCTTTGATTATCCTTCGATTGCAACGCTGTGGGTGAGTGACGCACCGTTTGGGCCGGAGGATAGTTTGCGCCATAATATGTTGGTGGTTGACACGCTGGTGGATCAGCAAGAACGCGCTGGAATTTTGGCGTTATTCACTTCGCGAAAACAGATGGAGGAAGTGTACTCGCTGCTGCCGGTTAATTTTGCGGCGCGAGTATTGGTTCAGGGGAGAGAGAGTAAGCAAAAGTTGATCGAAAAGCACCAGCAGGCCGTTGATGCCAAAGAGTTGAGCGTGATTTTCGGGCTTGCAAGTTTTGCCGAAGGGGTGGATTTGCCGGGGGATTATTGCGATGCGCTCATCATTGCTCGGCTACCTTTTTCGGTTCCTGATGCGCCCGTGGATGCGGCGTTATCGGAATGGGTGGAAGCACGCGGCGGGCGGCCGTTTTTTGAGATTTCCGTTCCTGATACGGCGATCCGCTTAAAACAGATGATTGGACGATTGATCCGTACTGAGCAAGACCGCGGCGATGTCTATCTGTTGGATTCGCGAGCGCTAAAAAAGGGCTACGGAAAGATGCTTTTGAAGTCTTTGCCACCGATGGCGATGCGTGTGCTCAAATCGGAGCGCTAGTAGATATTTTTGATTTGTCCAGCAAATGAGTTATCCACTAATGCTGTGGATAACTCTGTGAATATCCTTCGGAAAATAGGTGAAAAACGGTAAGTGAAGCACCCTCTTTTGATTGTTTGGTTTTTGCGCACAAATAAAAAATGTCTTAAAAATCAATGAGATATAAAAAAGTAAATATTTTCATTGCTATTGCGCCGGAAGTTTGGGCTTGAAGGGTGGGGGTGTGAATAAGTGTATAAGGTATCGCGCAAGCGGGAGTGTGTGCGGGCTGGCGTGCGTCGGGAGGGGGGGGCGTGCGGTAATTCGCCCGCAGAATAGCGGAGGATTGTGCGGGCTGCGGGGCTTAGTGAATGGCAAAGGCTTTTGCGTGGCGCCGGTGTTTGCGTTTAGGCAGGGGGCTGGGCGGGTTGGAAGCCAAAGGAGCTCGCCTTGGTTCTCCATAAGGTGAAGAGTTGGACGATTTCATTGCGCAGATCTTGGCCGTCACTTAGCGTCCAAGTGTAGATCGTGCCGATGGAGAGGTTCATCAGCATCTCCAGCATGAGCTGATTGGGTAAATCAGGGAGCAGATGTTCTTCTTTGAGAGCATTGAAAAATGCGTCGGCAAAGGGAAGGTTCTGCTTGACGATCGCGCGGTGGATTCGCTGAATTTCGGGCATAAATTCGCCGGCTTCGCGGATCAGTACCTTGGAAAACTCGCGGTTCTCGGTTAGAAATTCCCCAATGGCAAGGCAGGTGCGCTCAAAGCGCTCTAACGGATGGCCCGCACCGATGAGGTGGCGAAGGGCGAGATCGCGGATTGCCTTGAAGTTTTCATCGACGATGGTGAGCAGGATCTGGTCTTTGCTTTCGAAATGTTTATAAATCGTCGCTTTGCCAACACCTGCGCGCCGTGCGATCGAGGTTACTTCGGCATTGCGAAAGCCTTCCGTGGCGAATGTATCTTGCGCTGCTTCCAGAATGCGCTTGCGGCGCTCTAGGTTCTCCGTTTTTTCGCTCATCCTGCGCCATGTCCTAGTAGGGTGATAGAGAAGCTTAGCTGCGCCTTGCTGCAGCTTCGGCAATTTTGCGCTTACGCACAAATTCTAGCGCCATACTAACACGCTCTTCGGCAGAATCGGGAATTGGGCCTGAGTTACCGATTTGTTCTAGGATCGGAGCAAGGCCCTCGCGGTTGGACATTTGAATGTTTAGCCCAGGGCGCGCGTTAATCTCTAACATCATCGGGCCAAAATCACGATCCAGCACGATATCGACGCCCATATAGCCAAGTTTTGCGATCTCATAGCAGCGAGAAGCGAGGAGCAGGATTTTATCCCAGTGTGGGATGCTGTGCCCTTTGATGGCTACGCCGGTGTCTGGGTGATGGTCAATGATCAGGTTTTTCCAGACGCCGCGCCGAGTGATGCCGCTCTCAAGGTCAATTCCCGCGCCTACTGCACCTTGATGCAGGTTCGCTCGACCGTCGGATTCGCGGGTTGGCAGGCGAATCATCGCCATGACAGGAAAGCCGCGGAATACGATTGTGCGGATGTCGGGTACGCCGCGAAAACTGATCGGTTCGAATACAGGATCGAATTTTACTCGGTATTCGATGATGCAGGCGTCTGCCGAACCACCCAAGCTGTGCATGCCGCTGAGGATGTTCGATATATGGTGGTGTAGCTCGCCGGGCGACACCAGCGTGTCGTTGGACTTGCGGTAGAAGCCGTTGTGCCCACGCCCGGTGATGACCACGATGCCGTTTCCGCCGGAGCCGTTGGCCGGTTTGATCACGAAGTCTTCGTGCTGCGCTACGATTTTTTCGAGGTTGGGAATATCGTGCTCGGTTTCGATCGTTCCATACAGTTCTGGCACAGGGATGCCGGCTTTGATCGCCTCGCGTTTGGTGGTGCGCTTGTCGTCCACGATGGGGTAGAACTTGCGTTCATTGAATTTGGAAATGAACTGCGCGTTGCGCTGGTTCATTCCCAAAATGCCTTTGTCGCGTAGGACAGTCCAGGGCATGCGTATCATGTGCTTTCTTTCTCCCGAATCATGGCTCGGAAGCGCCACAGTTCCGTGAGGCGATAGCCGGTGTAACGGCCCAGCATCAGGTTGGCGGAGAGTACGACCAAGAGCAGTTCAGGGAATACGAAGATCAAGTGAACAAGGTAGGCGTTATTCATCACGAGGTAGCCAATGCTTGCCGCAAACAGGCTGCCAGTGCCGCGCAGAATAGCATCTTTGGCGCCGCTCTCTTCCCAAATAACGGACATCCGCTCAATGGTCATGGCCATGATGACGACGGGGAACAGCGCAATGGATAGCCCTCGCTCAATATTGAGGCGAACGGACAGAATGCTGAAGAGCGCGATTAGAATGATGACAATCGTCAGAACCGCAGCGAGACGAGGAACAAGCAAGAGCTTTAATCGTTCCAGATAGAGCCGTATCATCAGGCCGACCGCGACGAGTGTGCTAAACAGGATAATGCCCCACATCAGCTCGGTTTCGCGGAAGGCAAGTGCAACCAAGATGGGCATGAAGGTGCCGAAGGTGCGCAGGCCGATGATGTTCCGCAGCACTACCACGACCAATGCCCCTAAGGGTAAGGTTAGAAGGACGCGGTAGACGTTCTGTGCCTGCACAGGGAGAGCAAAGAGGGAAAATTCAACGAGTGGTGAACGGGCTTTGGTGGCAAGGCCTGTTGCGAGCGCGACCTGGTTGCGGGAGTGGCGTGCAATTGAAAACTCTACTTCCGGTGGTTTGCCACCTTGCACTTCAACCAGTGCGGAATCGCCAGCGCGCCAAACTAATACATTTTCGTCGAAGCCGCGTTGGCCGTTGCGGGGATTAAAGGCAATCCATTCCTGATCGTTAAAGACTTCGATCCAAGGTTCCAACTGGCCGTGGCGAATGCGGTCTTGCAGAGGCAGAACGTAGACGATGCGGCTTGGAATGCGAGCACCCGCGAGAATGTTCACGATTTCACGCACGCCTTCAACGCTGTCTTTTGCGTTTTTAGCGAGCATCGCGATGTTTTCATCTGGGGTGGGTGAGTTGATCTTTTGCAGCAATGCTTGGGTGAATGAGGTGATGTCGGCAGAATGGGCGCGCGCGTCTTCTAGGATGCCGCGAACTGCTGCGCCAACGGGCTCGTCGTATTCCGGCACCTTCGGATAGGTGGGGCGTGGAATCATGCGCGGTTCTGCTGAACGAGTAGAAGGGGCCAGTTCTACGCGGTAGTACAGCACCTGCTTCCCTTGTGCGCGGCGTACCGCCCAGAGGGCTTTGCGGTTGACTTCATCCTGTTCGGTGGCAAGCCCATAGTTGGAAGAAATAAAATCTTCGTTCAGGAGGGCGTATCCTGGGGGATTGCTAGGAATGTAAAACTGTACCTTGGCGGGGCCGCCGGTGGCTCGGAAGCTGATTTTGGCTTCTACCGTCCAGACTTCGGCACTGTCTGTGGGTAGGAGCGGCATACCAAGTTTGCTGACTTTGTAGTAGCAAAGCGTGAGCGCGATTGCGGTTAGAAAAAGCGCCGCGATATTGATGTGCAGGTTTTTCACTTAGCTTTCCTTGCCTCGGACTTGGAGGTGAGGGAGTCGGATGAGGGTTGATCAGCTGCTGGGTAGCCGCTGATGTGCATGTGGGAGGCGTCTACGGCGGTATGGGTCGCTTCAAGAAAACGCCTGCCCAACAGTACAGGGTAGTTGAAGGCGGAGCGGTCGGTCAGGGTAAATTCAGTCAGGAAGGTGTTGCCGCCGATGTGGATTTCCATGTCGATTGCGGGGCGCTCAACGAAATCAACGGTGTGTTGTTTGATGCGAACCATGCGCTTGAGGGGAGCTTCGAATACGTGTTTTTGATGGGGGATGCCAGGCATGCCGAATTCTGCACGGGCGCGACGACGGTGGTAGGTGAAGCGCACCCATTTTTTGCCACCACGAGTGAAAATTTCGATGTCGTCTGCTTGTAGCGATGAAGTTTTCGCGCCGGTGTCTAGCTTGGCTTTGGCAATGACGCCGTGCTTGTGATCGGCTGGAAGAAGCGTTACGAATTCCACCCAGCCGAGGATGTTGTGGCATGGTGGCAGCGAGCTGACGCTTTCGGCCTTTGGGGGCGTGTTTGCAGTTTTGGAGGTTGCGGCGTTGTCGTTAGCGTAGCTGTTGCCAATGGCTAACAACAGACAGAGAGGAATCAGTCTGGCAAAAGGCATCATGATAGTATGGAATCGTCTGGTTCAAACGGGGTGGATAGGAGCAAGGCCGCCATTCTACCGATACTGGAGGCTGCTCCGCCAGTTCAACATTTTGTGGTGATTTGTGCGGCTGGCGGCGTAATTCAGGCTCAATTAATTGTGATCATCAGGCGCAGCGCGTCAAGCTGAACGCGTGTGCGTTCGCGGAGTAAGTCAAGCCCTTGTCTTTGCAGCTCGCGGCGTTCGTGGATGTCGCGGTCGCTGATGGGAGCCTGTTCGCGTTGTAGTGCTTCCATCCTTTCGATTTCTTCAGAAGTTGATTGGCTGAAGTTTTTCAGTGTGCTTTCGATGATGGCTCGGCTACGTTGCTCTGCAATTTTTTGGCAATCGTCTAGCAGCGGCTGGAGTTCGCTTTTGACTTGCTGGATGAGTGGTCCGGCGATTTCGCCTTTGACGTTTTTGAGTTGCTTATCCAGCATCGCACTTTTTACGGTTGCGGAGAGGTCGCGCTTTTGCGGATCGAGCAGGATTCGTATGGGAGTTGCTGGCAGGTAGCGGTGCAGTTGAAGGGCGACGGGGGCTACACATTCGAGCACAAAGATGGCCTCTATGAGGAGCGTGCCTTCACGGATCTGGCGGTTTTTGAGTAGCGCAAGACTTGCGCTGCCGCGCCTGCTGGTGATGATCAGATCTTGGGCTGCTTGCACTAAGGGGTGATCCCACGTAAAAAACGCGACGTCATCGCGTGCGAGCGCTGTATCACGATCGTAGGTTGCGCTGAGCCCTTCTTCGTTGAGGAAGCCAAATTGGCTTTCTTCAAAATGGGTGCCGGGCCGTAGGATGAAGTGGCGGTCGGAGAGTTCTTCTTCCTCGATGCCGAATTGCGTGAAGACGCAATCCATGTAGTGTGCAAGCTGAGCGCTTTCGTCTTCGTCGCGGATGGTGTCTAGCAAGGCTTCGGTAACTTCTGGGTCGCCTTTCGAGTGGAAGGCCAGCAGGCGGTTGCGGCCGCGCTGGAATTGTTCGTCGAGGTCTGCGACACGCGCGTGGGTCTTTTCGATCAGCGGGTTTATGTCGGTTTCGTCACGGATGGCGAGCGCGATGTCGCCGCAGAATTCGTCGTAAACCACGGTGTGGGAGGCTTTGCTGAGCAGGAATGCGTTGAACCCTTCATGGTACCAGCGAAATACCTGTGCCTGTGGGCTGCCTTCCAGTACAGGGATGTGAATCTGGATGTCGTGTTGCTGACCGATCCGGTCTAAGCGGCCGATGCGCTGTTCCAGAAGGTCGATAGGTACAGGAAGGTCGAACATGATCAGGTGGTGGCAGAACTGAAAGTTGCGGCCTTCGCTGCCGATTTCGGAGCAGATCAGCACCTGTGCACCGCACTCAAGATCGGCAAACCACGCTGCCGCGCGGTCGCGCTCAATCAGTGTGAGCCCTTCCTGGAAGGTGGTGGCGCGAATGCCTGCGCGGAGGCTGAGGTGTTCGCCTAGCGCGAGGGCTGTGTCGGCATGGTGGCACAGCACAAGGAATTTCTGGGTGCGGTGTTTTTTGAGCAATTCGATGAGCCACGGTACGCGCGGGTCGAACGTAAGCCATTCTTCGCTGGCGTAGCGATCTTCTGGGTAGAGCAGTGTGGGTAGGTTGTCGTTAGGCCGCTGCATGCGCCGATACTCATCGGGCCATGGCAGCATTTCTGGCAAGGCTTTGCGTGTTGGAAACCCTGGGATGGTGGCGCGGGTGTTGCGGTAGAGGGCGCGGCCTGTGCCGTGTCGGTCGATGAGGCGCTGAACCAATAAGCGTTGTAGGCGAGCGTCGTCTTCGGAGCTGTCTGGCGCCATGAGCTGTTCGATCAGGTCTTGGCTGGTGGCGTCGGGTAGTAGCTTTCGTAGGCTTTTTTGCTCTGTTTCGGAAAGGAGCTGGCTGTCAAATAGCTTTTCGGTGAGCTCCGCAATTTTGCCAAATTGTTGCTGGCCGGCGACGAAGGCGTCGAAGTCGTGGTAACGCTGCGGGTCTACTAAATGGAGCTGTGCGAAGTGGCTGGCGTGACCTTCTTTCTCGGGGGTGGCGGTCAGCAGTAATAGGCCGGGGATTTGCGTGGAAAGCTGTTCGGCGAGGGTGTATTTTTCGCTGGCGCCATCGGGGTGCCAAGCAAGGTGGTGTGCTTCATCAATGATCAGGAGATCCCACGGAGTTTCCATCACCTGTTTTTGGCGTTCTGGGTTTTCAAGCAAAAAATCCAGCGAACAGAGTACAAGTTGTTCGGCGTTGAAGGGGTTGTCGGTGGATTCGCTTTCGCAGATGGCTTCACATTGCTCGGGGTTGAGTAGGCGCACCCGTAGGTTGAAGCGCCGTAGCATCTCAACGAGCCATTGGTGGGTGAGGCTTTCGGGTACCAGAATCAGCATGCGCTGGATCTGGCCGTTGAGCAGAAGGCGGTGTGCAATCAAGCCGGCTTCGATGGTTTTGCCTAGGCCGACTTCGTCTGCGAGCATTACGCGCGGATAGCGGGATTGCGTTACCGTATGTGCGATGTTGTATTGATGTGGAATTAGTTGGGTGCGTGTGCCGATGAGGCCAGCAATTGCGAGCTTTTGATAATGGTGACGCGCTTCCCAAGTTGCGAGGCGTAAGCTGAAGTTCTGATAGCTGTCGTTTTGACCCTGTAACAGGCGCGTTAGTGGTTCAGAGTGCTGGCGGCTGCTTTTAAGTTGTGTTTCTGCGTAGGAGCTGCTTTCACCGGCGTCATTCTGTACTTGATAGAAAAATAAGCCGTTGCGTTCTTCAACGCTCGTGATTAGATGCTTTTGGCCATCGGGACTTTCGACCAAGTCACCGACTTGGTATTCAATGCGCACAAGGGGGGCGCCACGTGTGGCGTATTGGCGCGAAGTTTCAGCTTCTGGGAAGAATACAGCCACGGTGCGGGTGTTAATCTGGGTGACGATGCCAACGCCAAGTTCGGTTTCTGCTGTGTTGGCCCACCGTTGTCCTACCTGAAACGTTTGCCCTGCCATGTGTCCTCGCTTTTGGAATCAAAAATACTTTGCAATTGCTGCAAGGTAAGAACTGCCTAGTAGCAAGATGGTATCCAAAATTTCGCCAAATTGCACGGTTAGAGTATACCTTCCCAGAGTTTTCGGGTGAGGCTCACCGGATCTTTGCCCATGTGTGCTGTGCGGGAAAAAATAAGGGTGCTGGGTGCGCCGGCGAGCCAAGGCGACCAGCAGCCGATTGCGTCGGAGCTTGGGTTGCCGGAGCGCGCAAAGGCGATCCATGCGCCCTGTACCTGCTCGCTGAGGCGTTGATTCGCGGTATTGTTGCCGATGAGTGCGGTGCCCATGGGTGTTTGGGTGTGACCGAAAACAAGGGGAAGGTCGATGCCGTGACAGGCTCCCATGGGGCCTTCGTCGAAATCGAAGTGCGCCATGTAGACGTCTTTGCGGAAATTCGCCTGCGCTTCGGCGATGCGGATGCTGGGGATGCGAAACAGTCGATCGGATTCGAATGCGCTGAAGATGTCGAGCGCCGTCGGTGTGTCGATCCAACGGGGCACCATCTCTTCGTAGAGATTCGCTGCGCGTTCGCCGAGGCCGGGTAGGCGACGTTCGCAGAGGCTAATCAGCCTAGATTTGTCAAGGTGGGCATAACGCCGCTTCGCAAGGGTCGTTCCATCAGCTTCGGGGGCGTGCAGAAATAAATTCCATTCGTCGCGGGTGCAGCTGATGAGCAAGGGGATTTCTTTCGCTACGCCTTCCTGCAGGGCTTTGAGTGGCGCTTGTGGTAAAAAATCGCCGTCGATGACGGGGATTAGAGTCATTCCGCGCTGGATAACCTGCTGGAGGTAGGGGCCACGGTTGTAGTAGAGAAGCTGGCAGGCCTGTTGGCCTTTTAGGAGCGTTTCAACGCTGAGGTTGCGAAGCAGCGCAAGTGCGGCGCTGCCGCTGGCTGTGCCGAGTACCTGTGCGATTGGCTCACTCTTTAGAAAGTGCCGGGCGATTTCGTCGGCTTCGTCGCGGGTAAGAATGAAATCAGCACCGCCACTTTGGAGGATGGCGCGCTTGAAAAGTCCTTTTGCGTAAGGGCTGGTTAATAGGCAGGTGATGGCCATCGCACCTGCGGATTCACCGAATAACGTTACTTGTGAGGGGTCTCCGCCAAAGGCTTCGATATTTTCCTGTACCCATTTTAATGCGACAACGATATCGCGAAGGCCAACGTTACTGGCTGGCGGAAACTCGTTATCTGTACCAGAGAGCAGGTGGTCCAGGTGTAAAAATCCAAAAACGCCAAGCCTGTAGTTGAGAGTAATGACAATGGTATCGCCGTGTAGGGCAAGGTCTTTGCCGTGGTACATCAATTGGCTGCCTGCACCAGAGCTGAAACCGCCGCCGTGTATCCAGACCATCACGGGTTTGTTGTGACCGTTGAGTGGTGGCGCCCAGATGTTGAGGCTTAGGCAGTCTTCGCTGGTGCGGGTGATGCCGTGTAGTGGGTTGAGCGCTTGTGGACAGGGGTCTGTGAAGCGGTCGGCGCGTAGGATGCCTTCCCATGCGGGAATGGGTTGTGGTGCGGAAAGGCGCAGCCTGCCGAGCGGAGGGAGAGCGTAGGGGATGCCTCGAAACTCAAGGTGGTCTGCATGCGCGATACCCTGCAGGCGACCGTTGCGGGTCTCGACGATAGCATTCATAAGGTTCTCCCTCTTTTTATTGATGGAGGCCTAGTTTCCGTGAAGCTTCCCTAAACTGCAAGCATGTTGCGTGTGTTTGCGTGTGTTGCACTAGATGGAATGTTGAATATGCGCGATTTACCGCATTAGTGGCTGCGCGCAACGGCAAAATGGCTTAAGTCGTGCAGGGCTTGGCGGTAAGGCGAATCGGGCAGTGCGTCAAGGTGGTGGCAGGCAAGCAGTGCATGTTCGTGCGCTTTGTTTGCTGTGTATTCTAGCCCGCCTGCGGTTTCTACGGCGCTTCGAATGGCTTCGATGTCGGGGCTTCCGCCCTCAAGGATCGCGTTATGAATGAGTTTTGCGCTTTCTGCATTTCCTTCGCGCATGGTAAAAATGAGAGGCAGTGTGGGTTTTCCTTCTGCGAGATCATCACCGATGTTTTTTCCAAGTGCTTGGCTGTCGCCGCGGAAATCAAGCACGTCATCAATCAGTTGGAAGGCGATACCAAGATGTTCTCCGAATCCCCGCAGGGCATGGCGCTCGTAATCGGTAGCGCTAGCGAGTACCGCAGCGCTGTGGCTGGATGCCTCAAGCAATACGGAGGTTTTGCTGCGAATGATCTGCATATAGGTTTCTTCGCTGGTGCTCACGTCTCGAACGCGTGAAAGTTGCAGCGCTTCGCCTTCTGCCATGATGCGTGTAGCTTGGGAGAGGATTTTCATAACGGGCATGTTGCCAAGGCCGACCATCATTTCGAAAGAACGCGAATAGAGGTAATCGCCGACCAGTACGCTCGGAGCGTTTCCCCACTGTGCATTTGCGGTAGCACGACCTCTGCGTAGGCCGGATTTATCTACGACATCATCATGTAGCAGGGTTGCTGTATGTAGTAGTTCAATCGTGGCAGCTAATATGCGCAGATCTTCTTTGTGATAACCAACGGCACGTCCGCCTAATAATACCAATAATGGCCGCAAGCGCTTTCCGCCTGCTGAAATAATGTAGTCACCAATGGTTTGTACGAGCGCAACTTTCGATTGAATTTGTTGCCTGATGATTTCGTCAACCGCAATAAAGTCGTCTGCTACGAGTGCACGCATGGAAAGGGACTGCATAGTGGAGTTCCATTCTGTAAAGTGCCTGAATCGTAGGGAGCCTATTGGTTAATGTCAATGGCTTGTAAGATACAAAAACGACGTAAAATACAGTGCGGAACTCGCGGTTCTTGGTTGTTTATATAGTGCCATTGGTTTGTGGAAACTCGCGGTTACCGGTTTGATTATTTTTGATTGCTAGGTTGCTTGTTCGTACTAGGTGTGACGCACTTTTGTTGAAATTGCGGTCTACTTATTCTGTCTAGATTGTTGAGACTCTTTGGTTCTGCGGCGATTTTTTGTTGAAAAACACCCAGAAATGCTCAACTATTTCTCCGCCATTTAGATCGTGGGGAGAGTGTAAGGTGGGGAGAATTCAGCTCAGCTATAGTACCTTTGGGCTTACGAATCTTGGGTTTAACGAGGCGCTCAGCGAGGTGGATCGGGCGGGCTACGAGGGAGTTGAAATTTCGTTCCACCGTCGGCAGTTCAATCCCTATAATTTATCCTGTGCGGATCTCGATGCGATCCGTGATCACCTTGCTGCTTTGCGCGTTAAGCCGGCCTGTGTGGCAACCGCGTCCCACTTTTTTACACCCAGTAGACCCCATGAGCCTTCTCTGTTAACGCTCGACCTAGCGGGGAGAAAGCGCCGTTGGGATCTGATTCGACGTGGTATTCAGGTTGCCCGTCATCTCAACGTAAATCTTGTGACGTTCGGTAGCGGATTTTTGCGTGATGATCATGTGGCGAATCCGAGTGTAGATCCAATGGAATTGCTGGTGGAAGGGATTCACCATTGTCTTGCGGAGATTCGTAGCGATGAGGATATTACGCTGTTGATTGAGCCAGAGCCTGGTATGTATATCGAAACCTTGGCGCAGGGGCTTGCGCTAATGGATGCTGTGGGCTCCCCAAAGTTTCGATTGCATATTGATATTTGCCACGCGTATTGCTCGGAGCTCGATTATATTTCTGCCTTGGGCCGAGCCGCACCTTTCGCGAGGTATTTGCATATTTCTGATGCGCGGGTGGGCTATAACTTGAAGCTGATGCAAGATTGTAGTGGCATGGAGATTGATCTGGACTTTGCCAGCGCTCTGGTCTATTTCCAAGATACTGCCGAGTTTCTCTTGGTAGACCGTGAACGGCCCTATTATTTTTGTAATCAAACTCCATCACCTGCGCGCGCGCAAAGGCTAAGGGAGATTCTAAATCATTCCGGGGTTTCGAGGCCCTTTGTTTGCATAGATTATTCCGCGCTTTTTGCCGGAAGTACGCATTTGGATGATGAGATCTTCACGTATTCGATTTCTGTTCCTCGCCTTAGCTATGACGTTCTGGAGCGGGCAGCGCCGATCCTTGCGTGGCTGCGCGGGATCAAATCGACGTCTGGCGTGATTCCTGCTCCAGTGAATAGTTTGCTAGCCAATACCTTGACTGGCGTAGCCCATTTTCATGAAATTCCCGGAGAGGGGAGCTTGGATTTTTCTGCGAGTTTTCGTGCCTTGACTGAAAATGGATTCTCGGGGTTTGGCTCTGTTGAGCTTTATCATCATGTTGGTTCGTGGAAGAAGGCTTTGGTTGATAGCCACACGCATCTTTCCAGGTTTTTATAGATTGTTATAGATTTTGATCGTTTTTTGATGGCTTTTTTTGTGAGGCTGAGTTTAGGTGCTGGGGGAGATATGAAGGGGTTTGACGTTGCGCTAGGCTGGCCTTCCGGAACGGTAGGGGAGCTTGATCATCGACGCCTGAAAACTCCGAGCGTGAAGTTGAGATCTGCTACCGTAGGTGCGGCTGGCGATGTTGTCTATTGCATAGATTTTCGAGTGCGTTCTCCTAATGCGAACTGCTATCTAAGTTCGACGGAACTGCATTCTCTTGAGCATTTTTTACTTGAAGGAGCACAGCGGTTATTGCCTGACAATTTTCTATCTATAGGCGTTATGGGTTGCCAGACAGGATTTTATTTGACGCTATTGAATGAAGGCCGGGCAGGGCGAGTTTGTGAGGTGATTGCCGCTATTTTGGAGGGCATACTGGAGGCGAGGTGTGTTCCGTATGCGTGCATTGAACAGTGTGGTAATTTTGAGAATCACAGTGTTGAGCTCGCCCAGCAGGTTGCAAAGGAAGTATTGGCCGAGCGTGGGCGCTGGTTGGAAGTGTTATGAGAACTCTTGAGAATCGTAGTACGTTGAGAGCAAATGTAGCTAGCTTGGAAGCTCGCCAGTGGCGCGTATCTGCGCAACGTCCAATCTCTTACGATATCCTTAGTTCATACGATTTATTTCATCCTGAAAACGATACCTTGCTTTCGTTCGGCCGTGTGGTTGGGGCAAAGCGGTTTGTGGTTGTGGATTCTAACGTCTACCAGATGCACCACGAACGAATTGGGGCGTGGTTTGAGACGCGTAAAATTGAGGCAAAAATAGTTCCTTTTGTGGCGGGGGAAGAGCACAAGACGTTGGAATCTTGGCAGGCGATTTTAGCTGAGCTGGATAAGTTTCCGATTCATCGGCGTGATGACCCAATCATTGCGATTGGCGGTGGAGTTCTGACCGATGTCGTGGGTTTTGCTGCAGGATGCTATCGGCGTGGTGTTCCGCATATTAAAATTCCGACCACGCTGATGGGGTATGTGGATGCTTCGGTTGGAATCAAGACGGGCATTAATTTTCAGCAGAATAAGAATCGTGTGGGAAATTTTGAGGTTCCACTTGCGGTGCTGTTGGATCGGCGCTTTCTTGCCACCCAGTCGCGTCGCCATCTGCTGAATGGGATTTGCGAAATCCTTAAACTGGCGATCGTATGTAGTGAGCCGTTGTTCAGTAGCTTGGAATGCTTTGGGCGTGAGAGTGTGGACGCGGCATTTCAGAACGCTTCCGCGAGCGGAATTCTGACTGCTGCAATTACCGAGATGATCAAGGAATTAGAGCCAAATTTATTCGAAAGTGAACTCTCGCGGCGGGTAGATTTTGGGCATACGTTTAGCTATGGGCTAGAAGCGGCATATCCTTTGAAGTTGCTGCATGGCGAAGCGGTTCTTCTGGATATTCTCGCCTCTGTTTTTCTTGCGAAAGAGCGTGGTCTTCTCTCCGGTGCAGAGTTAGCGCGGATCTGTTCACTCGTGAAGGTGCTTGGAATTGAGCCTGAGCTTCCGCTGTTAAACGCACCGCTTGCGTGGCGCACCTTGCAGGAGAGAATGATACACCGAAATGGAAGGCAGCACGTTCCTGTTCCGAAGGGCATCGGCAATTGTGTCTTTCTTGAGGATGTTTCCGAAGGAGAGATTGCCATTGCGATAAAATCGCTCCATCAATGTTTTGAAGGTTTCTATGAACCAAGCATTTGAAGTACAAGATTCAGCCAACGTTGATCCTAAGGAAATCGCCCACTTTGACCGGATTGCAAATCTATGGTGGGATGAGCGTGGAAAAATGGGAAATTTGCACGTAATCAACCCGCTGCGAAGGGCCTATATTTTTGAAAACATCTCCATAGAATCACCAAAGATGCTGGATGTTGGTTGTGGCGGAGGAATTCTTACAGAGGCATTGGTTCGTTCCGGCGCAGAAGTTACGGGTATTGATCAGTCGACTCTTACTCTTGAAATTGCGCGCCGTCACGCGAAAAGTGAGGGGCTTTCCATTGATTATCGCTGTCAAAGAATTGAAGAGCTCGCGGTTTTGGAGCCAGAAATGTACGACGCGATCTGCTGTATGGAAATGCTTGAACATGTGCCTGATCCAAATAGCACCATCCACGCGTGTGCGCATGCATTAAAGCCAGGTGGAAAGCTATTTTTTTCGACCATCAATCGCTCTGCGAAGGCGTGGCTGTTTGCCATTATCATCGGCGAATATGTGCTGGGCCTCTTGCCGCGTGGGACACATCAATATCAAAAGTTGATACGCCCCCAAGAGTTGTACGGCTGGGCAAACGCAGCGGGCCTTGATTTTGTGAGTGTTGCGAGCTTGCTATACAACCCGATCACCCGGGGGTTCAAGGTAAAGGCGGGCGTTGAGGACATCAATTACATGGCGTGCTTCGTGAAGCGTGGTGCCGAGAAATAGCGCGCAGGTTGCGGGTCGGTTGAGTGATCGCCGCACTTTTTTGGGAATAAAATTTCTGCTGGGATCTCCAAAATGCTAAAAAAATTTCTTGCGCTTTCCCGTTCTACGCACGGCATCCTAGATGTTGCCATGCCGGGTTTTGTTGCGCTGTTGTGGGCGGGTGGCTTTCCCACCGTATCGGTTCTTGCGCTTTCTCTCGTTACTGCGGTCGCCGGATACACAGCGATTTACGCTTTGAATGATTTGGTTGGAGTCTCTGTAGATCGCGAAAAGTTTGCGGGCGCGGCATTGCCTCAAGGGTATTCGGTTGAAGCTTCGGCTTTGCGCTACCCGCTTGCGCAGGGTGTGTTAAGTATGCGAAGCGGAATGGTGTGGTTTGCGGTTTGGTACGCGATCACGCTAGTGGGAGCATGGTTGCTGAATCCGCCGATCGTTTTGATTGTGATTGCGGCAGCGCTTCTTGAAGTTCTCTATTGCAAACTGCTTCGCGTAACTTGGTGGCGTACCGTGGTAGGTGGGTTGGTGAAATCTGCGGGGCCGATTGCTGCGATTTTTGTTGTGGTACCTGCACCATCCTTGCCCTTGTTAGGTTTGGTTCTGGCTTGGCTGATTTGTTGGGAGATTGGCGGCCAGAACATTCCAGCGGATTGGAATGATTTGGAGGAGGATCGGCGTGTGGGCGCAAAAACGATTCCTCTGGTATTTGGAACGCAGCGTGCTGCGCTTGTGATTCTAGCGGCATTGATCGTAACCGTAAGCCTTAGCCTGTTTTTGCCTGTACTGTCACCTCTGGCGCTGGGCTTCCCTTTTGTGGCGGCGGTCTTGGTGATCGGGTTTTGGTTGCTGTTAAAACCTGCGTGGGATCTTTGGCTAGCACAGGTAGGTACGGGTGCCCTAGGAGCGAAAGAGGTCGGCCGAGAGGCTGCGCGATTGTTTGATCACGCGAGCCTTTATCCGCTGGCGCTGCTTGTTTTGATGACGATCGTGGTGGTTTTCCACGAATTTTTGCGCTCGTGATGTAGAGCCAAAGCGCTCTTTGTCGCGCTGCCAATGAGCGTCGTACTGTGACGAATTGCACATCCTGTGTACAATAAGTATATGGGGCTCGCGCGTGGCTGTGTGCGAGTGGTTGTCACAAGAGTAGCGCTGTGCGGGTTTGTATGGCGCTGTGGTGGTTTTTTTCATGTCCTTTAAGACCTTGCGACGCGTTTCGCGATTTCCTAGCGTTTTTACTGCTGGTTTTCTGCTGATTTCAGGCTTCCTCTTGGTCGGTGGCGCGACGTATGCCGTGCGCGCTCACGCTGCGGTGGACTATGTGGGGGAGCGAAATTCATTCAATCGCTTTCACGGGCAGGGGACGTATACCTATCGTAATGGTACTGTTTACGAGGGGCAGTGGGTGGACGGTCGCAAGCAGGGGCAGGGGCGTCAAACCAATCCGGATGGCAGCGTTTATAATGGCCAATGGCGAGATAATGAGCAAAACGGCCAAGGGCGGATGCGTTTTGCGAATGGCGACACCTACGAAGGTGGGTGGAGTGCTGGGCGTATGCACGGTAAGGGCGTTTTTACATTTGCGAACGGCGATCGCTACGAGGGAAGCTTTATTGGCGGTAAGCAAGAAGGAACAGGCGTTTTTACGCGCAAGAATGGTGAGCACTACGAAGGCCAATGGAAGTCAGGTCGGCGTGATGGTAGCGGAACGCTTGTTCGTCCTAGTGTAGGTAGCATTGCTGGAACTTGGCGGGCCGATGCGCCGGTTGCGCCAATGACGGTCACCTTTTCAAACGGTGATCAGTTTATCGGAAACTTGCAAAACCTTGCTCCGAACGGCAAGGGTACCTGCAAGACCAAAGGCGCGACCAGCGAATGTGAGTATCGTAACGGTAAGCGGGTGGAGCCGGTCGTCGCTCCTGTAGCCAAGGCCATGACGCCAGAAGCACCCAAGGCAAAGCCGGTAGAAAAGCCTGTAGAAAAGCCTGTAGAGAAAGTGCTTGCGCCCGCTGCGCCTGTGGAACAGGCGGCGGTGAGCGTGTCTGATAAACCTGTAGTGCCTCCGGCGCCGGCGGTCGTTTCCAAAGCCGATGAGAAAGCAGCCGCGAAGGCGATTGCGAAGGCTGAGAGTGGTGGCAGAAAGCTCACCGGAGTGCTGTCTGAGGGGATGGGGATCGCGGCAGCGGACGGTGCTAAAGCGCTGAAAGACGCATCTAGCGCGAGAGAAGGTTCGAAGCCTGCGGCGGTACCGGCGACAAAAGAGCCAAACCCGCTGCTAAAGGCGGATATTGTCCGAAGCACTTCCGTGGCGAACGGTGTGCCGATGCCGCTTGCGAGCAGCCTTGCTGCGACGGTACTCGCGAGTGGCAATCCACGCGTTGTTTTCAAGCAAGATTGGTCGGGTGCGGCCGTGTTGGTGGATGAAAGCGCCGGATTTTACGCGAAAAAAGACAACGTGCAGATTGGTGATTTGCGCATCTATGCGGAGAGCAAAGGCGTTTCGGTGACTTTGATGGTGGATGAGTATCTCGGCCCTGGGGTCTACCCGCTCAAATACTTCAAAGCGTCGATCACCAAAGACGGAGCATCCTCTTATCGGACGGCGGCGGCACAGCCCGGTGAGCTGGTTGTGACGCAAGATGATGGCAAAGTGATCAAGGGCACCTTCCGGTTTGTCGGCTATCCAACGGGCAATCTTGCGGCGGGAAACGGTAGAACGGTCAGCGACGGCGCTTTTGTCATTCCGCTGAAGTGAGTTAAGCCACGATTTTGAAGTGTGTGGGCCATGCAGAGGGGCTGCGGCTAGCCTGCAAGCATGTGGCGCACCTCGACCACTTGCTCGTGAGCTTCCTGCAATAGCGCAAGGCTTTTCTCTGCGTCTGGTTCTCCGGGTAGCACGCGTTGCATGGCGGGCACGGCATTTAGCGCGGGAAGGGCTTCACCTTGGCCTTGCACGAGTAGATGGTAGTACTGTGCTACGATCACGAAGTCGGCGAGATCGGCTTCGCCAGTGTGGTCGCGCTGCCAGTTTTCGGCTTCGCGCGCTGCGTTAATCATGTCTTCATCAAAGCCCCAACGCTGCAGGATGATACCGCCGACTTCGCCGCGAAACTCGCGCACTGCCTCGGCAAGTGCAGCGGGGGAGTCTTGCAGGTGTGGGTAGTTTTCAGCGTAGGCTAAGATTGGGATGGCGCCGATGTCGTGTAGCAGCCCTGCGAGCATGGCTTGTTCCGGGTCAACGGTGCGGGTTTTGCTGGCGAGCACATAGCAGATCGCGGCGATTTCGATGCTGTGGTTCCACAAATCGGCCATGTGCTTGCGGGTGCTGGGGCGCTTTGCGTGGAACAGTTCCTTGACGGTAAATGTCATCACGAGCTGTTTTGTAGTTTTGAGGCCGATCCGTACGATGGCCTGCGTGCAGGTGGTAAATTCGCGCAGGCCGCGAAATAGCGGGCTGTTCGCAGCACGCAACAGTTTGGCGGCGATGACCGGATCTGCGGTGACGGCTTTTGCGATGGTGGCAGCGCTGTTGCCTGCGTCGATTAGTTTGCGAATCTTGAGCGCAACTTCGGGGATACTGGGCAGTGTTAAGCGGTTGTTGCGTAGATCTTCGTAGATATCAAAGAACACTTGGCGCGATTCGGGTTGATCCTCGCGCAGCACTCGTTTGACTTCGAAGCTATCTGTGGGTGCTTCGCGCAGCAGGGCTTTCAAATCCTCCAGTTTGACCTTTAGGACGGCTGCGGGAGAATGCGCGGCAATCGTGTAGGGGCGCGGGCGCTCGCGCGTGAGGGGGCGATATGCGTCGGGCGAGCTGGCGTGCAGAGTTCGCATAGGGGTACGCTTGTTGGCCTCGTGGAAATCGAGTTCGCCGGCCAGCAGAAAAAACTCTTCGTCATCCTCATCGCCCGCCTGAATCAGTGTGTCGCCAGGCTTGAGCTTTAGGAGTTCTGCCTTGCTCAGCAAGACGATAATCTGGTCTTGCGTTAAATGGCGGAGGTATTCGTAATCTTTGAGCCTAGAAATATCCATCAGAAGTCCTCAAGAGAAGCGTGCGATTCGGTGCGTTGAGCGCAATCGCTGAGATTCTTCCAAGTATAGAAAGGATTTGCGTGTCTGGTGGCGTTTCCGTGCGCAAGGTCTAACGGGCAACGTTGACTGTGCCGCGGAATAGACTGTTCGCGGAATGGGGGCTAGCCATCATTTCATGTATTCTACCGTCGAATTTCACTTTCATGAGGAACCGGATGCATTCTGCACTTCAGCGATTTTTTCAGCAGGAATCCGCGAGCGGTATCTTACTGATTCTAGCGACAGCGCTCGCGCTGGCCGCAGCCAACAGCCCGCTCTCGCACTTTTATGCAGCCCTTCTTGACACTCCGATGGCGGTTGTCATTGGCAGTTTCAGTATTCACAAGCCGCTGCTGCTCTGGATTAACGATGGTTTGATGGCGGTGTTTTTCTTTGCCGTGGGGATTGAGATTAAACGCGAGGTGCTGCACGGGGAGCTGTCTTCGCCTGCAAAGGTCGCCTTGCCGATTGTGGGTGCCATCGGTGGTATGGCGGTTCCTGCATTGATCTATACCGTGGTCAACCACGGAGATCCAACCGCGATGCGTGGTTGGGCCATTCCTTCAGCTACGGATATTGCGTTTGCGCTTGGGGTGCTGTCGTTGCTGGGCAATCGGGTTCCAGCTTCGCTGAAGATTTTCCTGCTCACCCTCGCGATTGCGGATGATCTAGGTGCGATCATCATCATCGCCCTGTTTTATACGGCAGAACTTTCTACCGTATCGCTTGCGATTGCAGGTGCCGCCATCGCCGTTCTCTTGGCGATGAACCTGCGCGGCGTAAAGGGAATTTCGCCCTATATACTGGTGGGACTTGTGTTGTGGGCGGCGGTGCTCAAGTCGGGCGTACATGCCACGCTGGCCGGTGTTGTACTTGGCCTGATTATCCCGGCAACGGGGCGTGAGTTAGGCAGTGACAACCTCGGCCGGTTGCAGTCCGACCTGCATGGGCCGGTATCGTTTGTAATCTTACCGTTGTTCGCCTTTGCGAATACGGGGCTTTCGCTGGCAGGGCTTTCGTTTGCATCTCTGTTACAGCCGGTGCCTGCGGGAATCGTGCTGGCGTTGTTTCTTGGGAACCAGATCGGGGTCTTCGGTGGCTGTTTTCTGGCGGTAAAGGCGGGGCTGGTGCGTCTGCCGACGGGGGTGCGTTGGCGGGAGTTGTACGGAGTTTCGATTCTTTGCGGCATCGGTTTCACGATGAGCCTGTTTATCAGCTCGCTCGCATTTGTGCAGGGCGACAGCCATTTTGCATTGAATGATCGGCTCGGTATCCTGACCGGCAGCCTGCTGTCAGCCGTGTGTGGTTGGTGCTGGTTGAATTGGGTGCTTCCAAGATCAGAGCCCAGCCGTGGATATTGATTGCGGCATTGGAACGCCCACTGGTGCGGCGTGGTTTCAGTCTCCGAAATAAACGGCCACGCCGATGCCGCCTTGCCAAGAATCAGCGTGGCCGCCTAAACGATGGCGGACGCTGGCGTCCAGCTGCACGCGCGGAGTGACTTCCCAAGTTAAGCCAGCGCCGCCCATACTGCCATGACCGATACCGTCGAGATGTTGGGCTGCGAGTTCTATATACATGCCCAGTTCAGGAGTGAGCGTCCAGCCATCGTTGATTGCAAGTAGCTGGCTGTTGGCGTCGCCGTGATTTGCCTCCATGTAAATGCCTAGCGCATGATCCTCATTACGCTGCCAGTTGATGCTGGCTCCGAGCAGGTATTGATCTCGCTCCGCACGAAAAGCCTGTGCCCCATCGGTGAGCTCAATGCTGGCGAGCACCCCCCAACTGACATCCCCTGCTGCGGTAGGCGCGAATTTTACCGCTAGTGAAGTATCGGAACGGCCATCCGTGGAAGGGCCGGCGCCTTCGAGCCGGTTCCAGCCTGTACCCAGTTGCAGCTCAAGCGATTGCCCAACACCGAGCCGCAGTAGAGTGCCCGCGTTATACAGCGAGACTCCATTATCACGGCTAAAGTCCGGCAAGCCCTGTTCCAGCATAAAATCCCCTGCCTGAAGAACGGACGGCGTGAAGCCGAGCCCAGGGCGATCATATCCAGGGTTGTGATCCACCTGCGCCTGTATCGGTGCGCTGATCAGGGAGCCGAAAAATAGCGCGAAGGCGGTGATTTGGCCCACGCGGTTCCATCTTGTGGTTAGGCGCATTTTTCTTTTTAGATGCACGGTGTTTCCATCCAAGCGTTATTGGTCCGTGGAGCGCAGCGGCTAAGGCTGGCGTTACGACTGACTTGCCGATAGGTGGCTGCGGGCTTGCTCATCTGGAAGCCGATGGCAAATTGCCATCCAGAGAATCGCAGCGGAAAATACCGCCATTACAGCGGTAGAGGTGATGCCGTTGAGCAGGCCGATATTGCCCGCTTCCGCGGAAATGTCAGGGTAGCTACCAAAGTAGCTGATCAGGGTGAGACCTGCTAGCCACGCGATTACCCAGCTGCCGTGTTTAAGGTCGAGACTTGGGGTTTTGTCACCGTAGAACCATTCGTGCCAGATCAGCACACCATAGCCGAGGCTGGTTGCCAGCATTAGTTTCCAAACGGTATCCCAGCCTGACCAATATACGATCAAATTGGCCGACAGAAAGGCAAGATAGCTGATGAAGGTGGCATAGGGCAGCCGGAAAGGCCGTTTCAGATCGGGCAATTGCTTACGCATGGCGAGCAGAGCCAGCGGCCCGGAACCGAAGGAGAGCACGGTTGCAGAAGTCACAAACCCTACCAGCTTCTGCCAGCCTGGAAAGGGGAGCAGAAATACGGTGCCCGCAACGAAGGTGAGGATCACGCTTACCCACGGAACGCCTCGCCGGTTGACTTTGGCGAGGGAAGCGGGCGCGTTGGTGTTTTTGCCCATCGCGTAGGAAATTCGAGCGGTAACGGTTGCGAAAATCAGCCCAGTATCGGCTGGGGATATGAAGGCGTCGATGTATAGCAGAATGGCCAGCCATGAAAGCCCAAGGATGCCCGCCAGAGCGGCCAGCGGCCCGAATGTGGCGGCAACATCGCCATGAACCCCCTGAAAACTTTCACCGATATGTGCCCAACCGTTGGCGAGAGCCTCTGGCGGTAATGCTCCAATGAATGCAATTTGCAGGGCAACGTAAATCAGAAAGGTGATCACCACGGATCCGATAATGGCGAAGGGCACGCTTCGCTGCGGATTTTTGGTCTCGCCAGCCAGCTCCACGCCTTGGCGGAATCCAAGGTACGAAAAAATAATCCCAGCGCCCGCAACCGAGGAAAACACGCCGCTCCAGCCGTTGGGTAAGAACCCGCCTTCTACGGTTTGGAAAAAATGTGCGGGGCTGAATGCGGCCGCAAAAAACGCGATTACTACGATAACGACGACAATCAGCTTCCACCACACCAACACATTGTTGAGCTTGGCAAATAGGCCGATGCCCACCACGTTTACGAGGCTGAACAGCGCCAGCATGCAGATGGCCACGACAAAACCGGGCAGGGTAAGTACTGGGCTGCCGCCGGCGTCCAGTTTTTGCAGCCAAGGGAGATAGTTGTTGGCATACTGGAGGGCGGCGACCACTTCAATGGATGTAACCGATGCAGCGGCCAGCCAAGTGATCCAGCCAAGGGTGTAGCTGGCGAAAGAGCCAAAGGCAAAATGTGGGAACCGCACCACGCCACCGGATACCGGCAGCATGGTACCGAGTTCCGCATAGCAGAGGCCAATCAAGATGATCAATATGGCGCCAATGGCCCAAGCGATAATGGAGGCTGGGCCGGCAGCTTGGGCAGCATTCAGGGCTCCAAACAGCCAGCCTGATCCGATAATAGAGCCGACCGCAGTAAAGAGCAGGCCAATATGGCCGATTTCGCGAAGCAGGTTCTGATCGTTTTGGCTGGCTTGCATGGAGCGTGCCTATTTTTGGTCGTTTTTAGTGGTTTTCGTTTTATTGTTCTTGAACCGAGGTTTTTTCTGATATCCGGCGTTCTTGCGTCAACCTAGATGCAAGAACGCCACTTTGTAGAAAGATCTAAACATAGTACGAGGATCTAAACATACGGCTCAAGAATTTCTCGCCCCTTGAGCTCCGCACTCAATACCGACAGGAAGGTATACGCGCCCATAATCTTGCGTATTAGGAACATCACTTCACGCGGGGGAAGGATGAAGGTGCGGCTGGCGGCTCCGGTGGTGGCACCCGCAGTGGCCTTCAATGCGATACGTCCAGGTAGATCGCTCTTGCCCCAGAGGTATTCGCCTTTTTCGTTCAGCACGAAGCTGGGGGGCGGGTTGGCTTCGTTGTCGTTAAAGGGTTCGATGGCCAAAAACACCACTTTTGCGAGGCTACGTTTGACCTCGATTGGCGTGGATTCTTCCAGAAAGCCGAGTTCCACCAGCCCTTCAAAAAGCAGCGGTTCGTTGTGCTCAAACGCGGCTCGTACAATTTTGCGCCCCGGTTCGATGGTGCTGGCGGAGAATTCACGCACCGCACCGAAGTCGAGCAGAATCATGCGGTCTGGAACGGATTCGCCATCGCCCAAGCGGATGAAGTAGTTGCCGAAATTGGGGTCGGTCTGCATTTCGCCCCAGCGAAATACTTCGCTCCAGCAGAGATCCAGTGCCGCGCGGCAGATAAGGTTACGGCGCTCTTGGGAAAGGTTCAGGGCAGTTTCCGAATCTACGCCGATGCCGGGTTCGTAGGCGGTGGCCAAGATATGGGGGGTGGAAAATTCAGGGTAAACCTTTGGCACGATGTAACGATCATCATGCTTGAGGCGCTCGCGAAAGAGTGCGGTTTTTTCGAGCTCGTGGCCGTAATCAACTTCGCGGTGCATCATGTCGCGAATTTCTTGGTACCAGGTGTGAAATTCGTCGGTGATGGGGATGATTTTCAGCACCCGTAAGAGGGTTTCTACTGCGTTCAGGTCGCTGTCTACGGCGTCTGCAACGCCGGGGTATTGGACTTTGAGGCAGATTTGTTCACCCGTCGCGCGAATCGTGGCGCGGTGAACTTGGCCAATGGACGCGCAACCGATGGGATTTTCGTCGATTTCCAGTTGAGCGAGGCGATCTTCGCCTAATTCGTCTTCAATGGTTTCGTAGATGGTTGTCCAGTCGAGGGCAGTGGTGTCGTCTTCGAGGGTGTGCAGAGCGTCGGTGACTTCTTTGGGAAGGAAGTGCTCGCCGTAGAGGGCCATCATTTGGCCGATTTTGACGATGCTGCCTTTCAACTTGCCGATCTCGTCAGCAAGGTACTGGGCTTGGCGGGCGAGGATTTCCTTTTGTTTGGCTTCGCGGTGCTCCTTCGCGGTGAATACGTTGCCTGCAGATTGTGCGACAAGGCGAGTCCCTGCAACAAAACCGGCTTTGGCCACACTAAAACGGCGCTCGAATGCGCCGGTCTTGATACGTTTGATCGTCTTCCGTTGATCGCTCTCTGACATGCCTACTCCCCCAGCGACGCAATGCATCGCTTACTGCTCGTTTCAAACATTGGTTGTGCCGATATTGGGCAACGAATGGTAACTGATTTGCGGAGTCAAGGACACAATTTAACGAGCTAACGCCCCGCGAGAAAATCGCGGATATTGTTTGCTGTGTGATCTAGCAGGCGTTCTCATGCTGAAGGCGCGATTGTTTCAATCCGCGCGCTCGCGAAGAGCGCGACATCCCAATCAAGTAGATACAGACGCGGAAGAGGCTGTTATCTAACTCTCAACGTCATCGAGTTTATCGAGCAACTCAAGCCCTTTTTTCCTTGAGCCTTTAGCTGCAAGCGCACGAAAATGAGTTTCTGAATCGAATTCAACAAGAGCAATTGTTGAAAGTTCTTCCATCAATTTGTTTACACTGATGTTCCTGCACCGTGCGAGCTCTCTGAGGCGAGTATGTTTGTCGTTTGGCAAACGAATTGTTAGTGTTCCCATGTCATTTACCTCCCAGAATTTGTTCTGGTTTGAGTATAGCCAGTCCCGGAAAATGTAATTCAGTGTTGGAAAAATCGGAAATATTGTTTGTGGCAATCACGCTAGCGTTTGCTGCAACGGCGAGTTCTATGACGTGGTTGTCACCTTCATCTTTAAGGTTTGGGCGCCACAAATAGAAAATGGAAATCCATTCGCATATGCTGTAAAACGAGCAAGTTAGCTCCTCGATTTCTATGGGTTCTAGCTTGCATTTGCTAATAATTTCACCGCGTGAACGCACGGCTTCATATTCATTGAAAAGTGCATTACCCATAACAGGTAAGTATTCACCTTTAAAACAGCGACGAAGTAACTCACGCGACGGCCCTTTGGGGCCAATGAGCGCGCTAATGAATACGCTGGTATCTACAACGATTTTATTGGTCATGCGCACATGATAGCGTATATGCTATCATTCTGGCAACATCGGTAATTTTTAATCTAAAACAATGAGTTAGATAACAAGTCACAACACTTGCACGCAAGCGTGCGCGGACGTCGTTGCGCGCCGCCGGTGTGCTCTGCGTGTGTGCCAGGCATGGCAGTTAACTCGTCGGGTGAAAGTCCCGATACCAGGTATTCGCAGAGCCGAAGGTTAGCCAAAGGGCAAGGGCGTCATCGCGAGGTGAGGTCTAAAGGAAGCCCACGGCAAAATCGCGGGGCGATGAACAAAAACCGGATATGAGGTGTGACATGAGCGGGGCGTATGGGCACGTGACCATCAAGCCCTCCATCTGCAATTGGCTTGTGTTTTATAAATCCGGCGCCTACGCGAGGAACGTTAACTGTCTTACCCTGGGAGATCTGCTTTGTGTTAACGGACTAACTGAGGGTGAAGAGATTCACTTGATCGCAAAGTAGAAGTCAGCAGAGAGAATAGTACCGGTGATTACTCGGTTAGTTGAAAAAAATAGCCGTGCATGTCTAAGGGAAGGCTCGAACGATGGTGAGGCGATGTGGGAAGGCGGGGTTTAGGTAAGGCATCCGAAATTGAAAAGGGATGAAACACAAACCGGAAAATTCATGACATCAGACCTCAATTTATCTTTATCACTCTTGGAGCGCGCCCTAGAAAAGGAAAATCTTCAGCGCGCGTTCAACCAAGTGGTACGCAACAAAGGCGCTCCCGGAATAGACGGCATGCCCGTCGAAGATCTGGAAAGCCACTTGCGGCATCACTGGCCAACGCTCCGACAATCATTACTCGATGGAACCTACCAACCCAAACCGGTAAAACGGGTTGAAATACCCAAAGGCGACGGCACTAAGCGCGCACTTGGAATTCCGACCGTGATCGACCGGTTTGTGCAGCAAATCATAGCGCAAGCACTTTCAGCGTTATGGGAGCCGCACTTCCACCCCAGCAGTTTTGGTTTTCGCCCAGCACGCTCGGCACAACAAGCGGTAAAATACGTGCAAACGTTACAACGCGAGAAGTACGAGTGGGTCGTCGATCTCGATCTGAAATCCTTCTTCGATGAAGTGAATCACGATCGTTTAATCGCGCGACTGAAAACCAGAGTTGAAGACAAAGTCCTGTTGCGATTGATCAACAAATTCCTGCATGCGGGAATTAATGCAAACGGGATATTGTTACGAAGTGAGAAAGGGGTGCCGCAAGGAGGCCCGCTCTCACCGATTCTGGCCAATATCGTACTGGACGAACTAGATTGGGAATTGGAACATAGAGGGCATAAATTCGCACGCTATGCTGATGACTGCAATATCATGGTCAAAAGCAAGGCGGCAGGCGAACGAGTAATGAAAAGTATCCGGCGCTTTCTTGAAACGACACTTCGGCTCAGGGTGAACGACCAGAAAAGCGCGGTGGATCGTCCGACAAAACGAAATTTCCTTGGATTTACATTTAGCGCGCACTCGCAACGCATTAAAGTGAGCGATAAGTCATTATCCAGACTTCGGGATAAGGTGAGAGTGCTCACCCGACGGACGCGTGGGCACACATTTGAAACCATTATTGCAGAGCTGACCTTTTACCTGCTTGGTTGGAAAGCATACTTCGGCTTGGCTGAAGTATTGAGCCCGCTGCGCGATGTGGATAAATGGATACGAAGGAAATTACGGTGCTATCTGTGGAAGCAATGGGGTCAAAGTGGATATCGTAAACTCAGACGCCATGGCGTCAGCGTGGAACTGGCGTGGAATACCTCTAAGTCGGCCCACGGCCCGTGGCGCTTGAGCAACAGCCCCGCATTGACGCAGGCACTACCGAGAAAGTACTTTAAAGGCATTGGGCTGCCGGAATTGGCAGGGGGATAAAATAAATCAACCAACGAACCGCCGTGGTACGTGATCCGTATGCCCGGTGGTGTGGGAGGGGTGGCGCTGCGAGGCGCCCCTCTATCCCGATTTCAATCCACGCGCTCGCGAAGAGATCGCCAAAGGCTTCGCGAAATACCTGCGCATTCTGTTCGACGATACTGGTAAACGGAATCACATAGATCACGCGGCGCAATCCATGGGCGATGGCATGGTCGAGTGCGAAGGCAAGTGACGCCAGCGTCTTGCCGCCGCCTGTCGGCACTGTTAACGAGAACAAACCCGGTGGTTGAGCAGCTTGTTCACGCACATGCGCGAGAATGTCTGCACGAAGTTGATTGACTGCGGTATCCGCACTAAAACCAGCAAGCTTCGCATCAAGTCGCTCCCGCAATCGTTCCAAACTCGGCAATGATTCAGCGCGACGCGGTGGACGATTGTCGATGCGGCGATAGAACTCATCGGTATCGATAAAATCAGCATCGACCAGACAGGAGAAGAGCATGCGAACCAGCACTGACAACTGGAACATGCCGCGTTCGCGACATGGCTTGAAGTCGGCTATCGGCCACAGCGCCGACTTATCGGGTAACGCCAGCTCTCGACGCCAGTCCGGCAGCAATTCCGGCAGCGTCGTTTTCAGACGATCCTCTAGGGCCGTACGCACTTCACCGCCTCTGCCATTGGCCAGCCCAGCGTGGTGACCGGCGATGCCGTATGCCAGCAATATTCCAGCCTGCCCGAACAACTCCAACGCAACGTGAGCACCCCATGTGGCGTGATCGACCTTTGCCCCGCCCTCCAGACGACTCTGAAACTCTCGCGTGTATTTACCCAGGTCATGTAGCAACCCCGCTGCTTGAGCCAACGAATGTGCGCCGAAATCGCTGGCGAAGGTCGCAGCCAAATCACCGACCGACGTCAGATGTTCTGCCAGCGATTGCCAGTCTGATTTGTCAGTACGCTGTGTCGAATGAGCAAAGAATGCGTTCACGGCTTGCAACCAACCGCTCTCACCAATCAGAGACAAAAACTTTCAGTAAACTTATCTGTATAGTCACGGTATCCTGGTATTTCCAATCGTATCCTTCTTATTCCGGCGACTATTTGTCACAAGAGGCGGCATGATCGTCGGAATATTCGGCGGTTCGAGCTTCGTCGCATTGAGCGAGGGAGTTCTGAGCAATTTATGCCGATTGCGCTGCTTCATGCAAATGACCGCTGACGCGGCCCGTTCAGAAGTCGGCGACACACTGGGCGCTGGGCACAAAAATAGCTATCACGGTGCCTCAAACCCCGTAACCATGCGGCTTTGTTAACAGAAGCCGGAGCAGTCTGAACGCTAATTGGGCGGAGATTCATTCGTCCAATCTTCGAGATGCAAGCCAACTACTTGATTAAAAGCGCGATCATTTGTTACCAGCACCACGTCTGCACTCAACGCATGCGTAGTAATCAGCAGATCAAGCGGCGCAAGTCCCTTGCCTTGCCCCTCCATATAGGCTCGCACAGTTCCATAACGCGTTGCAGCGGCAGTATCCCAAGGTAACACGTCAACGCGCCGTAGGAACTCCCGCACAGCCATATGGAGTCGCGTTGCATCAGGCCGCTTTGCTAATCCAAAAAGTAACTCACCCTCAGTAATCGCAGAAATGCATAGAGACGCCATTGGCACGGCCACTATATGTCGAGCAACCGTCGGATGCGACTTAATCAAATGACTCACCGTGTTGGTATCGAGCATGTATCGTTTCACTCGCCCCATCCCTCGAAAGGGGCGCGGTTTTGAGCTCCTTGGACGCGCTCCTTTTCGCTCAAAAAGTCAACGGGTATGTCGGCATCCTTGAGCGCGAAGAAAAAATCATCCCAAGTTGCGGGTCTGCGAGACAAAATTACATCCCCCGTTTCCGGGTCTTGGCGGATGAAAACTTCCTTGGTATCGAAGCGATAGGCGGCAGGCAAGCGCACCGCCTGACTGCGCCCGTTGATGAATAGTTTGGCTACTTGGCTCATGATCATTCCCTCGCCTTGGTAGATACCAAAGCATAGGCCGCATTTTTGCATAGATCAAGGCATATGCCTAACGCTTACTACCAAGGTGAGCACACGGAGTTTTGCCGCTGTGTTGGTGTGCCTATCGCCCCGCAAGAAAATCGCGGATATTGTTTGCGGTGTGATCTAGCAGGCGTTGGCGAGCCTCGCAACTGCCCCAGGCGCAGTGCGGCGTGATGATCAGATTGGGAAGGTCGCCGCTAAGGAGCGGGTTAGGGTGGGTGGGCGGCTCCTCGCTTAATACATCTAGGCCAGCACCGCCGATTCTTCGCTCGCGCAGCGCGTCGGCAAGTGCTTGCTCGTCGATCAGGCCGCCGCGCGCTGTGTTGATCAGGAGAGAATCGCGGCGCATGAGGCGCAGTTGTGGCGCACCGATTAGGCGCTCGGTTGCTGGGCTTAGGAGACAATGAAGGCTAAGTACGTCCACCTGCGGAAGCAACTGCATGAGTGGGATGCGCTCTACTTGTGAGTCTGTTGATTCGAGTACCGCTGGGGTATCCGTAGAATAGTGAGCGCCGGGGCGGGCGGCGATTTTTACGTGCATGCCGAACGCACTGGCGGCGCGGGCTACGCCTTGGCCAAGGTCGCCATGGCCAACAATGCCGAGCGTTTTGCCGGATAATTCCCGAATGGGGTGATGCAACAGGCAAAAGTTGCTGCTGCGTGCCCATTCGCCCGAACGCACGTCGTTGTGATAGTCCACCAAGCGAGTGGTGAGGGCGAGCATCAGCGAAAACGTGTGTTGCACGATGCTCGGTGTGGCATAGTGCTGAACGTTTGCTACTTGGATTCCGTGGCGGTGCGCGGCTTCCATGTCGATATTGTTGAGGCCAGTGGCGGTAACTGCGATCAGCTTTAGCTGTTTGCAGCGTGCCATTGTCTCGGCGCAAATCCGTGACTTGTTGGTGATGGCAATGTCATGATCGGCAATGCGCTCGGCAACTTGTTCCGGCGCGGTATAGTCGTATTCGGTGAGTGCGGGTGCGGCAGCGCGTAGGCGATCCAAGTGGATGCCATCACCCATACTGGCGCGATCTAGGAATACTGATTTCACAGCGTGACTCCTACAGTGAGCCCATCATTCAAGGCAAAGACCACACTTCATTTTGGTAGAGGGCACGGCCTTCGTCGCGCAATTTATACAAGTGTGCGGTGAGAGAGAGGCGCGCAAGCCCGTGAAGCCATGCGGGTACTTCGTCGTATACGGCAGGCGTTAGCGTTTCTAGCGTGCTGGGGCCGAGCGATTGCAAGCGGGCAAGTGTTTTATTTTCGCGCATCAGGCGGTGTTCGATCAGCCCTTCGATGACTTCTAGCGGATTCTGGATGATTTCGCCGTGGCCAGGAGCGAGTGCCGCGATGTCCATTGGCTTGAGCTTTTCCAAGGACTGGAGGTAGTGGCTCATATTGCCATCGGGTGGTGCGATGACTACGGTGGAGCCTTGCATGATGTGGTCGCCGGTATAGAGCAGTTTTTCTTCAGGCTGATAAAAACACAGGTGGTTAGAGGCATGCCCTGGCGTGTGTACGGCTACGAGAGAAAACTCGTCAGTGTCCAATCGGCTGCCTTCGGCCCAGACTTCGTCGGGTGCGAATTCGTGATCCTGCGAAGGCCCCGCGGGTGCCAAAGCGCCGAGCAGGCGAGCGCCGGTTCGGTGCTTCAAAAGCGCGGCACCGGGCGAGTGGTCTGGATGGGTGTGGGTGCACAGAATCCAGCGGATGGTTGCGCCGAGAGTTTGGGTGATGCGGATCAGCGTTTCCGTGTGTTCGGGGTTCGCTGGACCGGGGTCGATGACTGCAAGCTGATGGTTGCCGATCAGATAAGTGTTGGTGCCCGGCCCAGTCATGAAGCTTGCGTTGGGGGCCACTACACGCCGCACGCTAAGGCGAATCGGGCAAGGCTTTCCAGGCGTTAGGTTGGACATGGGCTGTAGATCCGTGCAAGTTGAGTTGTCGTATTGGATTGACGTGGTTTGATCTTATTGTAAGCCGGGTGGACGCCTTTTTGCTCGCGCCTGTCGTTCGGTAGGTGAGGTCATCTTCTCAATCAGTATCTCACAAGTCGGGTGGCCGACCATTTGTTGTAGCGTGATGAGTGTGGGGAGGATCAATACCATCTTTTTCTCGCGATTGCGCTCTAGAGCCTGCTCCGGCCGTATCCATTCGGTATTAATCGCTTCAAACATATCGTGATGCGGTGTTTGGCCGACGGGCGCGCGGGTGATAAAAAAGCGGGTGTCAAAGCGCATCGGCAACGGTTCCGGCGTAATCCAATGGCTTAGATACTGGATGCCGTGGGCGTCTAGGTACAGCGACTCGTTCGCGCAAAGCTGTGCAAAGCTCTGTTGGCCTTGGGTGAGTTTGTGCCGCCACTCGTTTAAGGTGTTGGCGGCGCGTGGCTCCGTATCCAGCAGCGCAATGAGGCCGGCTTCTTCAAAGCACTCCCGAATTGCAGCTACCCAATAGGCAAGCCCTCCATGCTTTATGCCAAGGCGCGCACTCGCCTCAAGATCGCTGATTCCGCAGCGGTCTTCCCATGCGGGCAGGTGATCGTCAGAATCAACGCGCCCGCCTGGAAACACCCATGCCCCGCCCACAAACCGCGCATCTTTGCTGCGCTGCTGGAGGAGCACTTCGGGCCCGTATTCAGTGTCTCGTACAACCACGAGGGTGGCGGCGGGCTGAGGGGTTACTGCCATAATGAGCCTCTATCTTGTCGTCTTAAGCCTGTACTCTTAAGCGTGGTGGAAGCAACGGAGCGGAGAACGATGCAGAGAATGATGCTTTTTGCCTCCGCCCGCGCGTTCAACTGGCCGGTCGGTGAATCTTTCGCTATACCTTATAATACAACTCGGCAAAATTCTGCATCCCACACGTTTCTGCATTCCACACATTAGAGCTTATAAGACTGCTGCTATGCCCAATACGATCTGGACGGAGCTCGTCAAGGCGCACATTGAAGTGCTGAAATCATCCTGCCCGCAGGATGCCATTGATTTTATTTTACTAGAAAGTGGCCTCACGCATAGCAGCGCCAGCAATTTTGCTGTGAGCGGCCTTACTGGGATCATGCACTATCTAGATGCAGTCGAGAACTACATGGGCGCGCTCTATCGTGAAAGAGCAGAGCAAGTGTTTGAGGAATTGCTAACGCGCAGTGGCACGCAAGCACCGCAGCAAAGCGATATCATGCACCGGCTGGAGCTGGAACTTGCTGATAAAATGCAGCTTGCGCATGACGTGAGGCGGCTCAATAAGGATCTTTTGCGTGCGCGCGAATCAGCAGAAGTTGCATCGCGTGCAAAGGCGAGTTTTCTTTCGAATATGAGCCATGAGATCCGCACCCCCATGAACGGTGTGATCGCGAGTGCGCAACTGTTGGCAGACACGCCTCTGGATGCCGAACAAAAGGATCTTGTGGGCTTGATCAACCGGTCGGCAAATACCCTGTTGGCAGTTCTTAACGACCTGCTGGATCTTTCCAAGATCGAAACCGGTACGATGACCTTGGAAAAACGTTCTTTTGATTTGAACGAGATTCTCCAAGAAGCCTGCGATCTATGCATCCCTCAGGCAGAGGAGCGTGGCGTAAATGTTTGCTTAACGATAGAAGAGGGAACGCCTCTCTCGATGTTTGCCGATCCGGTGCGTATTCGTCAGGTCGTTATGAATCTTGTCGCGAATGCAGTCAAATTTACGCCCGAAGGAAGTGTAACGGTTGAAGTGGGGCATGATCAGATCGACGAGCAGCGATTTAACGTGATTGTTGAAATCAACGATACGGGAATTGTGATTCCGAAAGACCGAATCGACAAATTGTTTGATGAAGGGGACGTGGACGCCGCATCCTCTGCTCGACACTTTGGCAGCACCGGCCTTGGCTTGACGATTTGCAAAAGCCTTGTGGATCTCATGGATGGAGTGATTGAAGTCGATAGCGGAGCAGGAAAGGGCGCCTCATTCATTGTTACTCTGCCTATGACGGTGGCCGCTTTGCAAGCCGCGCCGGTAGAGCCGGTATCGCCGGGGCGCTGTTATGGAAAGCGCGTGTTGGTGGCCGAGGATAACGTCGTAAATCAGCGAGTTGCGCAGAAGGTTCTTGCACGGATTGGAATTGATGCCGACATCGTATTTGACGGCGAAGCAGCGATTGATGCCGCGAATAACCGCAAGTACGACTTGATTATGATGGACATTGAAATGCCCGTAATCGACGGCTTGGACGCAACGCGCGCCATTCTCGCCGGAAATGGGCCGAATCGGAACACGCCAATCCTTGCGCTAACTGCGAGCGTTATGGAGGATGATCGACGCCGCATTCTGGATGCAGGGATGGTCGGCGTGGTCGGAAAACCGATTCAGATTGCGGCACTAACGAGCGAACTTGATCGCTGGTTTAGCGAAACGAGCACTTAATTTCCGGCTTGTGCGTTGACGGTTTGCACGTTGAGCGGCGACGATGCCTGCCCCTTGGGTTGCTTTTGTTCGGATAGGATTGCAGCGTTGAAGCGTTCAACGGTCGTTTGATCTACGGATTTCGAAAACATCAGCCGTACCGATTCAGCTTTTAAGTCGGGCAAGTGGTTGAGTTGAACTTTTGCGAGCCGTGAGAGTTTGTCTGCGACGTGCGCCTCTAACAGATAGCCGTCGATCCGGCGATGCAATAATAGCGCGAGCAGTTGCTCATCCCAGCGGACTTCAATGCTGCGCGCGGCTCGTTTGGAATCTCGCAATACGTCATTATTCAGCACGCCGTAATAGTAGCCACGAATGACGCCGAACCTGCGGCGCGGATCGCCGTCCAGCCAGCTTGTCAGGTTGGCAATTTCCGCTTCATTGAATTCGCCTTGGCGCGTTACCAGCACAAATTCTTCCAAGCGATAGGGTTCGGAGAACTGTGCATAGGCTTCGCGGTCTGGTGATCGACTCGCGGAATAGAGCATGTCGATTTTGCCTTGGTGCAGCTCTTGAAGCGCCCGAACCCACGGCCGTTCAACGAATTCCAATTGGCAGCCTGCCTGCTTCGCAAGGCGCTGTAAAGTCGCGTATTCTGGGCCCGTAAAATGCTCGTTTTCGGTATAAAACATTGGATACTATTCTTCCCAGCCAACGCGAAGCAGGCAGTTTGCCTGTGCAAACAGTGGTAGCGTAAAAAGCAAAAGCGCGGGAAGTATCGTTTTTGCGAGCATATTTACGATCTATCTGTAATTAGGCATTGCCGTGTTGGTTGCGATATGCCGAGTTTTCGTAAGAAATCTGTTCGTTGAGCGTGAGGTAGTCATACAGCACGCCAAGCAGGAAAACTCCGCCTGTGCATAAGTATAGAAGCCCCGTGAGCCACTTGCCCATGTAGAAGCGGTGAACCCCGAAAATCCCAAGAAACGTTAATAGGATCCAAGAGAGAGAATAATCGTACCGCCCAGGTCGAAAGCGAATATCTGCTTTTCGATCCATTGAAGGAATCAGAAATAAATCAATCAGCCAGCCCACGCCGAGCAGGCCAAGCGTAAAGAACCAGATGCAGCCGGTGATCTGTTTGCCGTAATAGAAGCGGTGGGCCCCCATAAAGCCAAATATCCATAGCAGATACCCGATGGTCTTGCTATGAGTGTCTTCGTACATGATGTGTCCTCAAAAGGTGTGTGCCGATTTGGCGGTAACTCGTTGGCAAACTAACATAAAACCCCAGAGCGCGTAAGAGAACCTGCCGACAAGATGAGCACGAATCGCCGAGTGTAGACACCGCTCGAAGTTATCGCTTGATATTCCGGCGCGTTTTCTGAATGATGGCGGCCCTGAGGCCACTTTTGATGAGGTTTTTCGATGACTTCTCAACCTAATAAGGAGCTTCGTGCTTGGCTGGATCGAGCGCGAATTGAGAACTATGAGTGTGGCCACTGCGATGGAGTCCACTTGAGCGCACTAGATCCTGGTGAGGGCCCGATGGAATGTCGGATCATGCCCAGCCCAAATAGCTTGCTTTTGCTGACTCAAATTGAACTGCGCCCCTCTGCAATCCTACCGATGGGCGCGTTTGTGAACGTCCTCAATAGCGAATATGCGGAAATTAAAGTGCATGTAGAGTGCCCAGACGAAGAAATGCCCAGTTTGGTCATCAGCCATGCGCTGCCCCATTTTCTCAATTTGGTTGAGCCTGCATTTGTTGCGTGGGTGCAATGGTATCTTGCGTTTACCCAGCAGATCATCGACGAGGTGCGGCAGTCGGGGCTGCTTGAGACTCCGCCCAATCAAGCTTCTGAGAACGGGAGTGCGCTACATTGATCGAGGTTCCATTGGCTAAAAGCGTTCGGCTGGAGCGCGCTTTAAGCGCGATTGACCAAGCAAATCAGCAAGATCCAAATTTTGAAGTGGTGAATGGGCAGAGCATTGCGCGCGAATACGCCTATAGCCTGCACATGACGCGCTGGCTCGCAGCTTTAGAACCCAATGCTGATGAGTTAATGCAAATTGCCTGCCGCGCTCAGCACCTTGAGCGCTGGACAATGCCGCGCAGCGATTACGGCGAGGGGCGTAAGGCTTATTATCAGTGGCGCCAAGCGTGTGGCGTAATGCACGGTCGGCGTGCAGCGGAGTTGATGGCCAGCTGCGGCTATTCGCAATCAGAATGTGAGCGGGTGGAGCAGATCATTACCAAGCGGAAACTGCGGGAGGATGCCAATACGCAATTGCTAGAGGATGTGGCTTGTATGGTGTTCCTTGAGCGCTATTTTGCCCAATTTTTTGAGGATAACCCTGATTATGACCAAGAGAAGTGGCTGCGCATCGTGCGCCGCACTTGGGAGAAAATGACCCCGAGAGCTCATCAAGCAGCGCTACAGCTTGCCAACGAAATGCCCGCGCATCTGTTAGCGTTGCTACGCGAGGCGCTTGATTGATGTTTGGTGTTTGATAGGCGCTTGGCGTTTGTTTTCGAGCGCCACGCCTTCAACTTTTTAGCTGCGCCGGCTACTGTATTAGCTACTGCCGGCTACTGGTGGGCTACTGATTTGGCGTCATGCGATTGCATGATAAAGAATGGAGCGGGAAACGAGACTCGAACTCGCGACCCCGACCTTGGCAAGGTCGTGCTCTACCAACTGAGCTATTCCCGCAAGAGCCGCGTATATTACGGATTCTATTGGTGGAGTCAAGACTTTTTTGAAGTGTCTGAGCGAGTGGGCATCATGTGTTTTTATGCCGCGTGTTCGTCCACCTAAACAACATGTATCAAGGTATGCGGGAGATACGGCGGTAAGCTTCGACTTGTGCTATTGTTTAATAGTAGAGGATCCGGCTTTTATGCAATATAGCCGTTACAACGTGATCTATCTGTTAGATAACATTGGCCGTAAAATTGTGATGCAATCCGTGGATAGGGTAGAGTGAGGCGCAATCAATGCATACAGATGGAATAGGAAACACCCAAGCCCGCGTAATGATTGTCGAAGACGATGATCGCTTGGCACAGCTTACTGCAGACTATCTTTTGAATAATGGGATGGCTGTGGAAATCATTCGGGATGGCATCACAGCGATTAGCGCCATTGTAGAAAAACAACCAGACATTGTCGTGTTGGATCTTATGTTGCCCGGCGCAGACGGTTTGGAGGTTTGCAAAGCGGTTCGCGACCGTTATAAAAAACCGATCCTGATGCTTACCGCGCGTACTGACGACGTGGATCAGGTGTTGGGTTTGGAAATGGGTGCTGATGACTATGTTCCAAAGCCTGCAAAGCCGCGAGTGCTGCTGGCGCGAATCCGCGCGTTATTGCGGCGTGCAGACGGCCAAGACAACGACGATGCTGGCCGTGGTAAAGGTGATGACGGGACGCGCCTTGAGTTTGGTGATCTGATCATAGATAACGGAGCGCGTGAGGTTTGGCTGCGAGGCGAAACGGTTGACCTGACGAGCGCAGAATACGACTTACTTTGGCTGTTGGCCTCGAACGCAGGAACGATTTTGTCGCGCGAAGAGATTTTTGAGCGTCTGCGTGGCATTCAGTATGATGGCCAAGATCGCTCTATTGACGTTCGCGTGTCCAGAATCCGCCCCAAAGTCGGCGATGATCCCATGAATCCGAGGCGCATCAAAACGGTGCGCAGCAAAGGCTATCTTTTCGTAAAAGAAATTAGCTAAGGCTTTGCCAAGGCCGCTTGCCATCGCTGTCTTGGCGATTCAAATTGCCCTCAGAAGCATCCCTTCAGGAGCGCTTGGCGATTGAACAGTATTTTTGTAAGAATCTACGCGGGCATGATTCTGGCCTGCTGTTTGATTGGCTTTGCAGCCTATCTGTCCATTGAGACTGCCAACTACTTTCGCATTGAATTTTATCGCACCCGCCTTTCCGCCGGCCCCATGACGCTGATTTCGGATATGGTCGCGCGGCAGCCACCCGATCAGCGTGTGGCTTATCTTGAGCGCATTGCGCGTAGCATGGATACGGAACTGGGGCTAAGATCCGCAGAAACTCTTAAGCTTCGCCCAGAAGAAAAAAAGAAACTGGATCGGGGTGGCATGGTGCTGCGTGGCGGGGATGGCAGAAAGAAGGCCATTGTGCTGACCCAGATTCCAGGCGTTCCAGACCAGTACCTCTATGGCGTTGGTGAGCACATAACGGAATCACAGGCGCGTGGGCTTGCGTTATTAATGGTGGACTATCTTTCCAGCGAAGCGCCTAGTCAGTGGGATGCGATGCTGAAAGCTGTGAATGCACGCTTTGGTTTTCCTGTGAAACGTGTCGCTCCACATTTATTGGAGTTGGAGCCTGATAAGCGCGATCAGCTTTTTAACAAACACGAGCCGATTGTGTTGTTTTCGCAGCGCAGAGGCAGCGGTACCTATGTAACGTCCATGGTGCTTTTACCCAAGACCGGCGAAGTGTTGGTGTTAGGTCCGCAGGATATGTTTAATTGGTATCCGCTGGAAATGCTGGTCGTGATCGTTCTGTTTTGTTTGCTTGCGGTAGGCTTGGCAGCGTACGGGCTTGTCAAACCGTTGGAGCTGCGATTAAGCACCTTGGAAAAAACCGTACTCCGAATGCGCGGCGGCGATTTAAGCGCGCGCGTTGAAACGGACGGGCGCCGCGACGCGATCGGCCAGCTTGCGGTAACGCTGAACGGTATGGCTGAGCATATCCAGCGCCTGTTAAGTGCGCAGAAGGAGTTAACCCGCGCAGTTTCCCACGAGCTGCGTACACCCGTTGCGCGAATCCGCTTTGGCCTTGAAATGATGGTGGATGAGGAAAACGTTGAACGGCGTGAGAAGCATTTTGAAGATATCGACCGCGATATTGACCAGTTGGATAAATTGATCGACGAAATTCTTACTTATTCCAAACTGGAAGAGGGCACTCCGGTGCTGAATTTCACGATGATTGATTTGGACGCGCTGCTTAGACGCATTGAGCAAGAAAGTCGCGCACTTGGAAAGCCCATCGCGGTGGATTATGTTGCCCCTGATCTTTCTGCCGAGAAGCGATTCGCAGAGGGAGAAGAGCGTTATATTCACCGGATTGTGCAGAATTTTGTGGGGAACGCGATGCGCTACGCAAACTCCCACGTTCGAATCACTTACGAAGTGATCGGCGATTTGTTCCGAATCGATGTGGACGATGATGGCCCAGGAATTCCACCGGAAGATCGTCAGCGCGTATTTCAACCCTTCACCCGCCTCGATGATAGCCGCACGCGCACTTCTGGAGGTTATGGGTTGGGACTGTCGATTGTTGCGCGGATTGCTTTCTGGCACGGAGGTAAAGCGAAGGTCGGTGAGAGCGATATGGGAGGCGCACGCTTTAGTTTTTACTGGCCGAGGCTGCAAAGTTTGCGGGAATCGAGTTAGCGAATGAGTAAGTAGACATCCGCGGCAGGATTTGTGCGCGAGTGCTGCCAACGCGTTCGCAGTGTTACGTTTGAGAAACATGGAGTTACTGAAACAATACAGGTATTCCCAGCGAAGCGGCTAAAGTGGGCAAAACGGCGTGCTGGGATACCAGTGAGTCAGGTTTGGACTACTTGTTCACAAAATAATTAAAAACACTCGATAAAAATAAGCAAAGGACGACATTTATGACGAGTCTGCGAGCCGCCACTCTGGCGCCGATCTGTGCTGCCCTACTGACCAGTGCTTTCAGTGTTGCGCACGCAACCCCTTCGGCCGCTTCTTCTGATCCTTTGACCGCAGCTTCTGCACCATCGACAGTTTCTTCTGATCGTAGCGCAACCGAAAGTACGCCAGCGAGTACCTCCACTTCAGAATCTACAGCGTCGGATGCCGCTCTTTCGGGTTCTTCTGATCCGGTTTCTCAGGTCGTTCTCCGCGGTTGGCAGCCACCGGTCGCGTTTGCGGGGGATGGCGATAGCCGACGTGCGGTTAGCGCGCTTCGCGAGATTAATACGCTACAGAACGTGGTGCTACGATCCACTCGCATGGATAAGCAAACCAGCCAGTTTGTAGACAATCTTTGGGCGTCATTTGAGCGCTTTGACCTACGCAAGTTCTACGAAATGCTGCCTGAAAAGGAAGGAGATTGGCGCTATTTGAAGGTCAACGGGCTCGTAAATGATGGCTATTTCGACGTGGGTGCGCCCACTGCGGCGACTTCCTCCGTGGGCTTTCCAAACGACTTTGGCCAGCTTGCCATTCAGGTAAAAGCACGTGAGAACAAGGGAGATCGCACCACTTATCTGGTAGATTCCAAGGTGCAGGTGGGGATGGGGTCGGTTACATGGCCGGCGGTGTCGAACGCTGTGGAGCAGACCTTACGAATCGTCGTCAAAGGCGACAAAGCCTTTACGGAAGGGCGGGCCGCATCGGAGCTGTCGCAATACCGTGAGCGCGTGCAAGCGATGAATGCCGGCTTGGGCAAGGAAGACGTCGAGGTGCTTGCGCCGCTCTGGGCGGCATTCCCCGCGCAGTGGGATTTACTTGCCTCGATCGGCCAGTTTGATGATGTGGTGATGGAGGACGTTGCCGGTGCAGACTACAAAAAGCTGAACGCTACCTTTGTGGTTGATCCTAATCGCATGAGCAAGCGCTATCCTGCGCTTGCGAAACATATGGCCGAATTTGCGAGCCTGAACAAAAGCGATATTCGCGCGGTAAGTGAGCAGGGTGACGTGTTTCACCTGTCGATTGACTCCGAAAAGCTGATGGGGCGTTTTGAAGCCTACGTGAAAGACGGCTATCTGGTTCCGGTAAAGAATGGCAAAGAGGTTGGCGAACCGCTGGTGGGGATGTTTGCTAAACCTTGGCACCTAGATCTGGTGGGCGAATCGAGGATGGACATTCTGGGTGTCATCACGGATATGCGGAACCTGAAATTGTCCTTAGATTTTGCGCCGCAAACGGGTGGAGCCAAAACGGTCGCTTCGCTGCGAACCATGCCGGAAGTCACAGTCTCCGGCCGTGCGCTGGGGCTGATTCCTACGGGCTTTATCGACGCATTCATGCCGTCCAATATTGAATCTGTCATGCAGGAATTTTTGCAGGTTCTCTGTGAAGGTAACGATGGGCGTGGGCTGGTGGCCTCAATGGAGTTTCGCCAACCGGCGACGGGCGGGCTTGCTACTTTGGAGACACATACCACGTTTGAAGGGTTGAACAACTTTTTCGTTCAGTTCGGCATGGGAATCGTGAATCACCGTTTGGTACCGAACCCCGACGTTTCACGCGATCTTCGTCGCTTGCTTTTTGACACTCAGCAAGCATTCTCGGTGGATCTGGAAACGTTCTCACGGGTTGCTGCTCTGTAGAGGTAGGGAGCAACTCCTCTCGCTGCAAGATTAAAGATGATACACGCTGTGTATGGAGGCAGGATGGCTGTGCGGCTATACTGCATAGCACTGAAACCAAATGGTTTGCACTTGGCGGGCGATGCTTGCTAGATCGCCGGCCTGCTCGCCCAACCGTGTTTCTTCATGACACATCTTCGCAGCGGGTGCTCGCTTTGAATATCAATCCGAAACGTGGAAAAAAATCTCGTCCAGCTCGCACCGTAACCAAGTTCAAGGAAGACTCCTCTTTACTGCTCCAGCTCACCGATCTTGTAGGCACTGTAAGAGACAAGGTAGTGACGTGGGGGCGCTGGCCGCTCCGCATGGTGGGCGTTGTAGTGCTTAGCGCGGAGCAAATGGCTGTCTTGAGCCCCGAGCAGAGCCGCTTGCTAAAAGAGGCAGGAAACTACCTGCATGAGTTACGCGAGCTGGCAGGTTTGACGAGCAACGAGCTGGCGGACGCGCTGGATGTTGAAGATCGCTCCATTATGGACGCCTTGGAGCAAGGCACTGCGACGCTCTCCTTTGAACTGATCTTACGGCTTTCCAGTATTCTTGCGCGCCATGACCCTTTGCCGTTTGTAATTCGGATGGTGCGAACCTACGACCCAGATGTTTGGCAGTTTCTGCATGATTGGGGAATCGGGCGAATTCCGCTTCAGTATGAGCGCGAGCGTTCTTTTGTAAACATTATGCGTTCGCGCGATCAAGCTCGCTCGCTGACGGACGAGGAGTTCGCTTCGTTAGTGAAATTGGCCGATAGCGCTTTTGATCTTGGCTTGCAGTTTATTGTGCGCGAAAAAGTGCGAACTGAGGCGGCGCTTAAAAAGAGTCTCCCTGACGCAGAGGCGGCGCGAGAGGCCGCAAAAGATGTGCCGAAAGAGGGTTCACGAGACCGCTCGAATAGCGATCGAGATTAGTGTCGTGCAAAAACAAAATCGTTAAAAAGAAAGATAAAAATTTCTACGGCAATCAACCAGATAATGATCCATTCGAGTGTGGATGAATGTTTGTGCTTTTGTTCGTCAGCCAGCATCTCGAATAATTCGCGTATCGTCTCAAGGCGCTGTGAAAGCACATTTGTGCGGCTGCGAATTTCGAGGTAGTTGGCAAAGATCTGATAGGTGGCGTCGAGTTCTGGGTATTCCCAAAAGAATTCGGGCGTGTCTAATAGGTCGTATTTCAGGATGATGTCGCTTTTGGTGAGGAACAGCTTGCCGCGAATTTTGGCAGTTTCGCGGCGCGGTAGTTCAATGCGCCCAGTTTCGGCTAGTGCGCGCGGAATGTGTGCAGTGTCTCGAATGGTTTGCAGCGCTTGTTCTTCGAAGGTGCCGAGCTTGATGGACTGCGCCAGCGCGTGCGAAATCGCAATCATCGGCATCGGTTGAATCGACGGAATTTCAATATGGTCACGTGTGATCCGAAAGTGTGAATAGCCTTCACTGAAACTGTAGATTTCCGTTGCGGGCGGTTGTGTACTTTGGTTCACGAAGGGTAAAAACTCATTGCGAAGACGCTTTTTCAGGTCTTCAGGAATGTCCCAATGAACAATGACGCCGTAGGGAAAAACAAAGCAATGGCCTGATTGTAGTTCGATTCCGAGCACATCACGATAGAGCGTGCAGCGGTAATTTGCCATCAGGTGTTCATGCAGTGCCTTGAAATCAAAACGATCCCCAAGGCAGACGGCTTCGCAGAGCAGCCTGCGCGATACCAGATCATTGTCTTCCGCGCGACTCATAACGGCTAGTCCTTGTAAATGATCACGGCGGTTCTTAACCGGCTCTGGCCAAAGTGGGTGATTTTGCTAAATGCGGCCGTTGAAATCGGCAGGTATTGCAGGTCGATCGGCAGGGTGCCTGACTCTAAGTCGAGCTCAGGATCATTGATGTAGAAAAAACGCTGGTCAAACGCCGTAACCACGACCCAGTGGGGAGCTTTTTTCTTCCACATACGATAGGTGCTGATTAAAATGATGGGTACTCCACCATTGGCAATATGCTCACGCAGCTCATCTTGCGAAATATCGGTTTTGTGGACCTCAATACCCGCTTTTTTAGTCTGGTCGGAAAAGTCTTCGTGCACCATCGTCATCACTGCTTTTTTATCGGCAGTGCGAACGCTGTCTAAAAAGAGTGGGCCTTCCTGGTTTACATAAATGACAGGCCGAAAGCCTCGGCGCTTGGCCGCTAACGCGAGTCCGTAGGGGCCGCAGCCGCCATGGCCGGAAGTCATGTAAATCGTGGTCGCTTCGCGCCAGATTTGCAGTTCTTCGCGCGGGTTAAGATTGTAGTTTTCCGACAGGCAGTTCATTGCCATCATGAGTGCAGCAGATCCGCAAGTGAACCCGGTATTTTGCGAAAAATATGGGACGAGGCGCAGTGTAGGGGAGCCGTCATAGTGAAAAATGCGCTTCTCATAACGGAGCGCATCGGTGTGGTCTTCGTAGTAGTCTTCGTATTCGCCGAATTGCCGATAGCCCATTTTCTCGTAAAGGCGAATTGCCGCGACGTTATCTTCGCGGACTTCCAGGCGCATATAGATTCGTCCGTTTTCGGTGGCAATTTCTTCGCCATGTTCGAGCAGTTTTTTAGCAATACCGCGCCCTTGATAGCTGGGCGCGGTTGCGATGGAATATAAACGTGCGAGGCTGGTGCCTCGGTGCATAAAAAAAATCGCGTAGCCGGCGATGTCGGCCCCTACGGTGGCGACCAAAAAGCAGCTAGTCTCGGATTCGACTTGGTGGCGCATACTGCGCCGGCTCATTCGGTCGGTTTCAAAAACGGTTCTTTCAATGACGAGCATAGCGCCGACGTCGTTGAGCGTTGCGCGGCGTATCTCTACGGAGAGCTCGCTTGTGAGAGGGGCGGAAAAAGCTGCCGGCGTAGTAGGAAGAGCGTTATTCACGGACAAGGCCTCGAATTGCCATATCAATCGTCTGCCGCCCCTGAAAAAGCACCATTGCCTGCCATGCTTGGGTGCCAGGGTAAAAGTGACGGCGCATGTTGGCTGTGTTTGCCTGAGCCGCCCGCGCTTGCCAATCAGGGGTATCGTTGTTGCTTCGAATGTTGCGTTGCGCGTGTAAGGCGTGGTCGTGGCGCAACACGTTAAACAGATTGTCTACCGGGTAGGTGCCAAATTCCAGCGTAACAAAACAGCCAGCAGGTGCGTTCGGTGCGGTGTTCATGATGGCGTGCCAAGCGTAGTCTAGCAGACCACTCTTGGGTACGGAGCTGGAGGAGCCTATATCTGGCAGGGTAACTGCCTCACCATACCACAATGCGGCGACTTCGGCACCGCGCGTGTTGTGCGGGTGGTCGCAGATGATCTCGCCGTAACCGAAGGGACCTAAGCCAGTGTGCAGATCAATGACGGCAAGTGCACGCTCTGAAAGCTGGTGCTCGGCGATGAGCGCCTCGATGTGGTGGCGCGCTTGAGAGGCGTGTAAGCCGCCGAAAAACATGCCTGCGGGGTCGCTGTACTGGCCGCCACTGACGGCAATTTCGTAAGCGCGCTGGCCGTGTTGCGCAGCAAACTCGGAAAGCCGTTGGTTGGCGCTTTGCCAGTCGCCATCTGTTGGGATGAGTGCGGTGGCGAGTTCGGTGTAGCCGGAATTGGAGGGCGGCGGCGCGTAGCTATTGATAAAGTTGCGATTCAGGTCTATGCCTTCATGATCGCAGCGACGCAGCCAAGCAAATCCCCACGGATTGAGTGCGTGTATGATCAGAATGGCGAAATTGTTTGGGAGATTGCCCACTTGCAGGCGCTGCAGGAGGTCTATCTGGATGGCCGAACCCGCAAAGCCTTCTACGCCGTGGGTGGCCGAAATGAGAACGAGTACGGAACTTGCGTCTGCAGGGCCAATCCATACGGTGTCTGTGTAGAGTGATTCGCCGTTAGGGGCTTGACCGATGCAAGGCAAGGCACGATGATTATACGCCGTCGGCAAGGCCTGTAAGATGGTCAAAAAGCGCGTGCGGGCGTCCGTATAGTTCTCTGCGAAACTCTGAAGGCTGGCGTTGTTTAGGGTAGGTGCTAGCATATTGCAAATACTCTGCTTGCAAATACTTTGCAGCGCTGGTCTGCAAAGCCTTGGTTGATCGTTGCCGTTGGCTGTAAATTGTTGCTGGTGAGCGCCACGCTTGCAAGCAGTTCTCTCTAACGTTTTCTTTACGCGGATATTTTTTCAGGAAGTGCTAGCCACATGGCGAGTTTGTATATTGTTGTTGACGATCTCAAGGATTGGGGTCCGTATTTTCCCAGTGATAACGTAATTACTTTTGAAGATTATCTGACGCAAGGCCACGGTAGCCGGCATGCGCGCACCCAAGTGATTAATCTTTGCCGCAGCTATCGCTACCTGAGCAAGGGCTATTACTGTTCGTTGCTGGCGGAGGCGCGCGGGCAGCGGGTTTTGCCTTCGGTGCGCACGCTCAATGACCTTGGCAGGCGCTCCCTGTATGTTTTACAGCTGGAAGGCCTTGACGATCTTGCTGATAAGTCTCTCTCGCGGGCTCATAAAGATGATGAAGAAGTGATCATTATCAAGAGTTATTTTGGCGAGACTGACAAAAAAGAATTTGAAGATTTCGCAAAATCGGTGTTCGAGCGCTTACCGTGCCCGATTCTGGAGATTGAACTTAAAAAGAGAAAAACTTGGCAGATTGTCGATTTAAAGCCGGTATCTCCCAAGGCGCTTACTGATGAGGAGCAAACGCAGTTTGCGGATGCTTTGGATATTTTCAGTCGCAAGGTCTGGAAGGCTCCAAAGGCGCGCCGTAAGTTCCGTTACGACCTTGCGATTCTGGTGAATCCAAAAGAAAAACTTCCCCCAAGCGATAACGGCGCACTTAAGAAATTCGTGAAAGCGGGGCGCGGTTTAGGTGTCGATGTAGAGCTGATCGATAAGCGCGATTTTATACGTTTAGCGGAATATGATGGCTTGTTCATTCGTGAGACGACGTCCATCGACCATCACACCTATAAATTTGCCAAAAAAGCCGAGTCGGAAGGGATGGTGGTGATTGATGATCCAACCTCGATCCTACGTTGTACCAATAAGGTCTATCTTGCAGATTTGCTGACAACCAACCGGGTTCCCGTGCCGAAAACGCATATCCTGATCAAGCACGATAAGGAACGGATGCATCGTGCCATTGAAGACCTTGGCTTTCCGCTGGTACTTAAAATCCCCGATGGTTCGTTCTCGCGCGGTGTTGTAAAGGTGCGTGATGAGAATGAGTTGATCGAACAGTCGAAAGTGCTGTTTCAGAAGTCTTCGCTGCTATTGGCGCAAGAGTTTATGTACACCGAATTCGACTGGCGGATCGGGGTTCTGAATAATAAGCCCCTGTATGCATGCCGTTATTACATGGTGAAAAACCATTGGCAGATTTACCAACATGGCGTGAGCCGTGTGGATGCAGGCGGCTACGATACGCTCCCCACTTACGAGGTTCCGAAGCCTGTGCTGGATGCTGCCTTGAAAGCAACCAAGCTGATCGGCAACAGTCTGTACGGGGTTGATCTGAAACAGGCGGGCGAGCGTGCCGTGGTCATTGAGGTGAATGACAACCCGAACGTAGATTCAGGGGTGGAAGACAAGTTTCTCGGCGACACAATCTACGAGCAAATCATGCAGGAGTTTGTGCGCCGGATGGAGGACAAGCGCAGCAGTAGCTAGGGTACCTTAAAGGAGTTGTTTGAATGCGCTCGCCAAGAGGGGGGCGAGCGCGATGCGGTTCGATGCGTGCAAGATGCTATCGGTACTAATGAGCGGGGAAATTCCTACAGAGTCGAGCGCTTCGGCGGCGCCTGTTGCCAGTAATGGGTGCGTGCATAACGCAGAGACTGCGATGCAGCCACGCTCGCGCAGTTGTTCGGCGCAGCGCATCAGGGTGTGGCCGCTGCTGATGACGTCATCGACGAGCAATACGTGTTTGCCTTGATAATCATAATTGGGCAGCGTAATGGTGACGTTGCGGTCGCCTCTTCGTACTTTGCTGGCGATCACATATTCATATTCCCCCGGTGCTGCGACTTGTTTTACCCACTGTTCAGATTCGGAGTCGGGGCCAACAAGCAATAGGCGCGGGCTGTTTTGGCCAAGCAAGCCTTTTGCGAGCGCCACGCCCATGAGGTTTGCTGCGCTTATGCTGATGGCTTGTGCGTTGGGGATGGCTTCGCTGAGTTTGCTAATTCTGTGTAGATGTGGGTCAACCGTGATGACGCTATCAAAGGTTTCGCCCAGCAGTTTTCCAATGATTTTCTGGCTGATGGCTTCGCCTGCCGTGAATGCGATGTCTTGCCGCATATAGCACAGATAGGGGCTGATCAGGGTGATTTGTTTGGCTCCATTTTGACGCGCGGCCTGCGCGGCAATGAGGAGTTGTATCAGCTTTGCGTTTGGGTCGTTCAGTGTGCGAGCAAAAATCACGTGCTCTGGCAGTGGGGTTGGTAGTTTGACGCGCGTTTCACCATCGGGAAAGGTGTGTAGCTCTACTTCTCGGTATTCTACTTCAAGAAGTTGGGCGAGTGCTTGTGCAGGTGCTCGGTAGTCTTCAAAACCCAAAAGGAGCATTCGTTGCTCTCCATGTGACAAAAGCGATGTTACAAAAGCCGTGTGACTAAAGCTGCGTGACGTTAAAGCCAAGTGACGTTAAAGCCAAGTGATGTTAAAGCCAAGTGACGTTAAAGCCAAGAGTAACTGGCAGGGGGTTGGTCTGTAATGCGGTAGACTGGGTGGGTGTTGAGCCAGCGAATGGCAAATTGCATATCCGCTGGAAACTGGGAGTGGATTCTAAATAACGGCTCGCCTGCTTGTACAGGATCTCCGATGCGTTTCATTACGTAAACGCCTGAGCCTTTGTCCATGGGAGCACCGGCGAGGCGGGCGGCTCTGGAAAGCGCGAGATTGTCGATTCCCGCCACGTAGCCACTGCGTTTGGCGGTGAGCTCGTGGGTGAGTGCGCCCAGTGTCCATTTGCGAGATTGGGGGCCTTGTGCGTGGATGAGGGCGTTCATTTTTTCGAGTGCGCGCCCCGAATCCAGAATGTCGCGGGCAATGCTGTAGCCTTCGCCGCCGCGCACGTAGGTGTCGAATTCAATCATGCGGCCTGCGAGTTGCAGGCTTTTTTCGCGCAGGTCGTGCGGTGCATCGGGCGCGTTCTGTAGCACCTGCATCACATCTTGTGCTTCGAGCAAGGGGCCGATGCCTCGGCCAATGGGCTGGCGGCCATCGGTGATCACGATTTGCACCTGAAGGCCCATGCGTTCGCCCACGTATTCAAATAGTTTGCGAAGCTGGATGGCTTCACGGGCGGAGCGCACCTTGGCGGTGGGGCCGGTGGGGATGTCGATCAGCAGATGGGTGGAGCCGCAGGCGACTTTTTTGGAGAGGATGGAGGCCACCATCTGCGCTTGAGAGTCGATGTTGAGAGGGCGCTCTACAGAGATTAGAACGTCGTCAACGGGGGCGAGGCGCGCAGTGCCGCCCCAAGCAAGACAGCCTTTTTCCTCGCGCACGATTTCGTGGAGGCGCTCGGGGGGGAGATCGACTTCTGCGAATACTTCCATGGTGTCGGCGGTGCCGGCGGGGGAAGTGATTGCGCGGCTGGAGGTTTTGGGGCAGAGCAGCCCGTAGGCAGCAACAATAGGCACGACGATCATGGAGGTGCGGTTGCCGGGGATGCCGCCGATGCAGTGTTTGTCTACCACAATGGGGTCGTGCCAGTTCAGGCGATGGCCGGATTCCACCATGGCGCGCGTTAGAAACAGGATCTCGTCGCGATCTAGGCCGGCTTCGGCTACGGTAACGAGAAAGGCGGCAATTTCGGGTTTGGAGTAGCGGTTTTCTGCAATGTCGCTAACGATCGCTTTGAGTTGCGCTTGCGAGAGGCGTTCCCCCGAGAGCTTGGCGCGAACGTGTTCCATGGATTGCGGCGGTTCTGCGTGAGCGACGCTGACTTCTGTGCCTTCTGCTAGGCCGAGTTGATCGAAGCTCTGTTCGGACAGGCCGAGCTCACACGGGGCGACGATGTTGCGATCATCCACTACGTTGAGCGACGCAAGAATACGGTGGCTGTTGCTGCTGACTTCGATTTTGCTGAGCGCCTGAAAGCCTTCCGCTTTGTAGATCTCGCATTCGCGATGGAGGTAGGCGACGTTTTCGTGGTAGGTGTCGATGGCGATTCGTTTAAGGCGCAGTGTTGAGAACGTGTTGGGCGGGTTGGTTTCCGTCATGCAGGATTCTCGTCAAGGAAACAGGGCGGCTTCGCCGGTATAATGGTGTTTTTTGCAGCCAAAAAACCTAGGTTGTAGATCGTAAAAAAGAGGCAAGCGGATGGATGTTGAATTGTTTGAGACGATTTCCCTGTATGTGTGCGTATCGGGGCTGATTTTGTACATGTTTTACATTATGTACAAGCTTTCGCGGGAGTCAAAAGCCGGCAAGTTTGGCACGTTTGCTATTTTTTTAACACTGGGCCTTGGGATCTTTGGTTTTATTGCCAAAGAAATCATTACCTTGATTCTGGATTATTGATTCAGCTTGTGATCTTTGAGTTTGGGCAATTACGTTGGTATAGCGGGCGGGGCTTTCGCCCCGCTTTTGACGAGGATGTGGAGGGATTTACAGCCGTTCAGTCCGTCGGTAAAAATCGGGATTTCATGACGTCGTTGGCGCTGATGGCGCTTGCTTGGTTCCCCCAAGATTGGCGGATATAGTTCACTACTGCAGCGATTTCCTGGTCGTTCAGTTGATGAGCGAAGGGCGGCATGGAGTATGGCTGCGGGTTTCCCGGCGTAGCGGGAGGAAAGCCGCCAAGCAGTACGCTGCGTATCGCGTTCAGGGCTGTGGGGTCGGTGATGGAGGAGTTGCCGCCCAAGGGTGGATAGATCCCTTTGTGGCCTTGGCCGTCGTCGTTGTGGCAGCTTGAACAATGATTGCTATAGAGTTTTTCACCTGCCGCATAGTCGGGGGCTTTCTGGGTGTTGGCGGCGGGTTTTCCGGCGGGGGCGGGCAGGGATTGCAGGTACTCCGCAACGGCGGCGAGATCGGTATCGTTCATATGTTGTGTGCTATTGCGCACAACGTCGGCCATTGGGCCAAAGGCTCCGCCGCGCTCTGACATGCCGGTTTTCAGTAAGTCGATGATGTCTTTTGACGTCCAGCCTTCTAAGCCGCCACCTTTTTGTGTGCTGAGGTTTGGCGCATACCAGCCTTGCAGGGGAATTTCGCCACCCGTGAGTGGGTTCTCTTGGTTCATGGCGCCTAAGGCGTTACGGGTGGTGTGGCATTCGTTGCAGTGGCCTAAGCCTTCCACCAAGTAGGCGCCTCGGTTCCAAGATTCGCTTTTGCTGGCATTGGGCTGGTAGCTACCGGGGTTAAAGTACAAGAATCGCCATGCGTACAGAAGTGGCCGAATGTTGTAGGGCATATCGAGGTTGGGGCTGCGATCGACTTGGCGAATGGCCGGAAGCGATTGCAGGTAAGCGAAAATTGCTTGCGCGTCTTCCCGAGTCGCTTTGGTGAAGGAGGTGTACGAGAATACGGGGTAGAGAAGTTCTCCGTCGCGGCCCGTGCCGTTGTGCAGCGCGTTCCAGAATTCCTCAAACTGCCAGTCACCGATGCCGGTTTCTTTGTCGGGGGTGATGTTGGGTGCGTAGACCGCACCGAAGGGGGTGGGGATGGCGCGGCCGCCTGCGAAGGGTTTGCTGCCGGTTGCAGTGTGGCAGGAGACGCAATCGCCCATTTGGGTGAGGTACTTTCCTTGGGTGATCAGAGCGCTTTCGTTGCTTTCAGCGGCCTGTGCCGTCTGGAGCGCTGTGAAGGGTAGAGAAAATACGATTGTTGCTAGGATGTTGGCAAGGGTTTTCATTGGGTGTCTACCCCGCTGTGTTCGAGCCTGCACCATTCGGGGAGTGGTTCGGATAATTCGTTGACGGTGATCGGGTGCGGATTTGCGGGTGGTTTTTGGCTGGCAAGCCAAGCCGATACCGCTTTTACGTCACTTTGTTTCATGCGGGTGGCGACCACCCACATGCAGTGGGTGCTTTGGATGGAGCGTGTGTTGCTGCGCCAAAGGTCGAGTTGTGCGTGGGTGTAATCGTAGGGTTGGTTGATGATGCCGGGGATCATCGGAGTTACGCCGGTAAGCGCATTGCCGTGGCAGCGTTGGCAGGCGGGTACACCATGTTCGGGGTCACCGTGTTTGGCGAGTTCTTCACCGCGTGCTAACTCTTGTTCAGTAATTTTCGGCAGCTTTTGCTCGGTATAGGGCACTTGCTGGCTTGCGTAGTAACGCGCAATGGTTTGCATGTATTCAGGGCTGAGCTGACGCACAACGTAGGCCATTGCGCTGTTGGGGCTTTGGCCGTTTTTGAAGGCTTGCAGTTGCTTGTAGAGATAACCTGCTGGCTTGCCGGCAAGACGTGGTACTTTGGGGTGTTCGGCGATGCCTCTGCCAGATTCGCCGTGGCATTCGGCGCAGGCGGCGAGGCGCTGTTCTAGCGTGTCGGGCACGCTTTTGACGGAGGTGGCGGCGGTGGCTTGCGTACCGATGACGGCGAACAAAAAACCGAATCCCCCCAATAGCAATTGAGATCGTACTGATGGTTTCATGAGCGTTTTTCAGAGTACCAATAGGCTGTGCTAGGTATCAGGCGGCTGCGGGAGCCGTCGGCTTTGTAAAAGCGGTTTTTGCGAAGACGGGCGTGGTTCGCGGGGTTCGCAGAAGCGGCTTTTATGAAAACTGAACCGGCGCAGAGTGGGTCTGCGTCGGTTCAGAAAGAGTAGATCCGGCATCAACAGATGAGGATGTCATGGTGGGTCTAGACAAAGTGTAGCGCTTTTTGGGTAAGTTTTGCTATTCCCCGTTGCGATGGCTCCACCACATGAGGAATAGCTGCCAGTACAAAGCACCGACGGAACCGAGAAACCCTAGTAGCCCAATCACGGAAAAGCCGAGTAACTGCGGGCCTTTCTCGGCCAAGCAGAGCATAGCAAAGGCCACAACGAGGCAGCCGCAGGCAAATACGTTGGTTTGGCGATAGCGGAGCAGTTCGTGGTGCTTTACCAAGCGCTCTACGGTGGGGCGATCTAGGCCATTGGCGTTGCCCGCAGATTTTTGGGTGACGATAGGCGGTTTGGGCTCTTCGTAGATTTTATCGACGATGTTGAGTGCGCGGGTGGTGAGACGCTTGGCGAGTGTCACCGGGTTGTAATAATCCTTGCCCCACTGCTTGATGAGGGGTTCTGCCTCTTTCATGAGGTCAAAGTTGGGGTTTAGCAGCCGACCAAAGCCTTCTAATGTGAGGCACGCCTTGGAGAACATCGCAATGTCAGAGGGGAGAGTGATGTTGAAAGTGCGGAGGATGTCGGTGGCGTCGGCAATGACTTGCTGGATGTTGATTTTGGAGAGTGGAACGCCGTAGTAGCGTGAGATAAAGTCTTCGGCTTCGCCATGAATGGTGTCGAAATCGGCGTTACCGTCCGACCATTCCAGCATCACGGCGGCAACTGCGGTTGTGTCTTGCAGGACGATGCTGCGGGTGAGTTTCATGAGCTGTTCGCGGCGCCCAACGCTTAACTTGCCGACCATGCCGAAGTCGAGCATGGCGATACGGTTGCGCGGTAAGATCAGAAAATTGCCCGGATGTGGGTCGGCGTGGAAAAATCCATCCACCAGCATGGTCTGCCAGACGATTTTTGCGCCGCGTGTGGCGAGCAGTTGGCGATCCAGCCCAGCAGCTTCGAGCTCTTTGGTGTTTTTGGCAGAAATGCCGCGCACGAATTCCTGCACGTTCATGTCTTCGCCAGTCCATTCCCAGTAGACCTTGGGGATTTTGACGTAGGGGATGTGCTTGAGGCTTTCTGCAATGCGCTCGGCGTTTTTGGATTCGATCGAGAAGTCGAGTTCGCGCAGCAGGGACTTTTCAAATTCGCGGACGATTTCAATCGGCCGATAGCGCCGCAGTTCTTGGCTTTGACTTTGCGCAATGCTGGCGAGGTAGTGCAGCAAGCGCAGGTCGGCTTCGATCTTTTCGCGGATGTTGGGTTTGCGAACTTTTAGGACGACTTCTTCGCCGTTCAGAGTTACTGCACGGTGTACCTGAGCCATTGACGCGGTGCCCAGTGGTTTTTCGTCGATGTGGTGAAAGGCTTCGCTGGTGGGCTTTCCGATGGAGTTTTCGACCAGCGCTTGGATGACGCTAAAGGGCAGGGCGGTGTTGCTGTCCTGCATTTTTTCCAGCTCGCGTATCCAGTCGGGGGCGAATAGGTCAACGCGGGTGGCGAGAATTTGCCCCAGCTTGATAAACGTTGGCCCCATTTCTTCCATGGCGTGGCGCATACGCTCTGGAGGTTCCATGGACATAAAATCGGCAGAAATCTGGTAGCGAACGAGCTTTCCTGCTTTTTCGATGCTCTCTGCCAAACCGATTCGGCGGATCATATCTCCAAAGCCGTATTTGATCAGAATGTTGACGATTTCGTTCAGTCGCCGGATGTCCTTTCCTGTTTTTAGTATGTCCATGCCTTACTGCCCTGTAGTTTTGTATTGGTATTGTCGCAATGATTTTGTCGTAGTGGCTTTTATTGTAGCGTAGCGTTTTTGAGGGTAGCGTAGCGATTGTGACGGTAGCGTAGCGGTCGCGGTGCGTTGGAGGCGGTGTTTTGCCTGCAGTGCGATGCCGTGTCCTGCGTTGCGTTCTGGATGAGTACCGTAGAGTATCGGCGCAGTGAAGGGGAAACAATGGGCTTTCGGTAACAGGCGTGAGGTGGCGTGTTTCAGGATGCGAGATGTGGGGGAACAGGTGATTCAGGTTGTGTGTAGGGGGCGCTCGCGGCACCCCATGTGTTGGTTAATTTTAGCAAACCTTTTTAATCATAGTAAGCGCGTTCCCCGTGTGAGCTTAGATCTAGGCCCACAACTTCTTGCTCGTCGTCCACGCGCAACCCAATGGTTAGGTCTACGAGTTTGTATGCCGCTGCCGAGACCAGGCCGCAGATCCCGACGGTTATGAGGATACCTTGCGCTTGTATCCAGAGTTGCGAGGCAATGGAATACTCAGGCGCTACGCCGTTGCTCACATAATCCCAGACGCCAGTGCCGCCAAGGGAAGGTGCAGCAAATACAGCGGTTAGAAGGGCACCCAGAATGCCGCCAACGCCATGCACACCGAATACATCTAACGCATCGTCGGCACCGAGCAGTCTTTTTAAGCCTGTTACACCCCAGAGGCACACAAGACCAGCAGTCAAACCAATCGCTAGTGCACCACCTACCCCCACGAACCCACACGCGGGCGTGATGGCCACTAAGCCCGAGATGGCGCCCGAGGCTGCGCCTAAGAGTGAGGGATGTGATTTCAGCACCCATTCAGCAAGCATCCACGACAGTGCAGCAGCTGCGGTGGCAACCCACGTGTTAATAAAGGCAAGGCCCGCAACGCCATTTGCTTCTAGCGAAGAGCCGGCGTTGAAACCAAACCAGCCAAACCATAGCAGTGATGCGCCGATCATGGTCATCGTTAGGCTGTGGGGGTGCATTGCTTCCCTGCCAACACCGCGCCGTTTGCCAACAAAATAGGCGCCGATCAGCCCTGCAATTGCCGCGTTAATATGGACAACGGTGCCGCCTGCAAAATCCAATGCACCTTTTTGGAACATAAAGCCTGCTTTTGCGGTTGCGGCGGCGGCTGCCTCTGCGTCGGTGTATCCATTGGGGCCATCCCAGTACCAAACGATGTGTGCAATCGGCAGGTAGGCGAAGGTGAACCAGACCACGACAAACACCAGCAAGGCAGAGAATTTCACTCGCTCGGCAAAGGCTCCGATAATCAAACAACCGGTGATTGCGGCAAAGGCTCCCTGGAAAACTACATAGATAAATTCATGAATAAAAATCCCCTTGCTCCAAGTGCCGGCAAGCGAGTCCGGTGTTACACCTTGCAAGAAGAATTTTGAGAGTGAACCAATGAATGCATTCCCTTCGGTAAAGGCCAAGCTGTAACCGTAGATCACCCAAAGAACTGTGATGAGTGAAAAAATGGTAAGTACTTGCATAAGTACAGACAGCATGTTTTTTTTGCGCACCAGCCCGCCGTAAAACAGCGCAAGCCCAGGAAGCGACATCAAAATTACAAATGCTGCAGACATCATTAAAAATGCATCGTCGCCTTTTACGGCGATTGGGGCTACGGTGCTAGCCGCAGCGGTCGCAGCTTCTTCCGCGAAGGCGGGTAGAGACAGCGTGGGAACGAGTGCTCCTAAAGCGAGCCATTGTCTTTTCACGGTAAACTCCAGAATAAAAAGGTGGGTTCTTTTGCCGCTATTTGGTTCTGTTAGAGAGTTGGATTGTGTTTAGGTGATTGCTTTGATGCTTATACGGCCGCATTGCCGGTTTCTCCTGTGCGAATCCGAATGACTTGCTCTAGCGTGGTGACAAAAATTTTGCCGTCACCAATTTTTCCAGTGTTGGCCGCCTTGGAGATGGCTTCAATGACGGTTTCTGCGCGCTCGTCTGCAACCGCGACTTCTAGTTTGACTTTCGGCAAGAAGTCCACGACATATTCCGCGCCTCGGTAGAGCTCGGTGTGGCCTTTCTGGCGACCGAATCCCTTAACTTCGGTAACGGTGAGGCCTTCCACGCCGACGTCGGAAAGCGATTCGCGAACATCGTCAAGCTTGAAGGGTTTGATAATGGCTGTGATCATTTTCATCGCATTTCTCCGTGGGTTATTTAAAAGTTTTTGCTGCAGATACGAGGATACTGTTGCAGTAGCTTTTGTCGCCGGCGAAGGCTTCGCAGCTGCTTTCTCCAATATTTGTGTCGGTGTAGGTCAGGCCAACGTTTACGCCGTAAAGCTCCTTGCTAACGCCAATGCTGTAGTAGGCGTATTTAGAGTCTTTGCCGCCCACCCAGCCGTCATCCTTGAAGTCGTAGGAACCTACTGTTGCGCTGAGCGCCAATTCCTGTGGCAAGGTTTGGCTGTAGGTCCCGTAGTAATGGATGGTGCTGTCGGAGTCATTGATAGGGGTGTCATTTGAATAATCCAGGCCCGCAGCGAAAGTTCCGAGCTTCCCGGCGGTGTAGCTCGCTTGTGCGTGTGATTCTCCAAAGTTCAGCGCGCTTGCGTTGTCGTAGAGGTATTGCGTGAATTTCAGGTCGAATGCGAGCTTGCCGACCTGAAAGCCATAGCCAGCGTATACGTCTTGCTCAGTGTGTGCTTGCGGTGCAAGCGGGAAATCAACGTTGGAAAACCAAGTGCCCACATAGAATCCAGATGCGTGGGTAAGGTCGAGACCGCCCTGTATTGCGGGGCGATTGCTGGTTTGGCTGATTCCGCGCCAAGCGTAGTTGCTCGCTGCGCTAATGGTGGCGCTGCCTTCAAAACCCGCGCCCAGTTCTAACGACAAGGCTTGGGTGCTGATCAGCATGAGCATGCTGGCGGTTGCGGTTCTGGCGGCGTTGCGTATTTTCATAAGAGGCACGTTCCTGAGTGCGGGTGAGTAGTGGATCTACTCATCGTGCTATCAATTCCTGTGCCAATTTGGATTTTCCTTAAAAAACAATTAGTTATTAATAAATTCTGGTGGTTGCAGGAATCAGGGGCGGGCGTTGTTCGTGAGTGTGCCCCAATGTTGTGCACGCGCTCATCGGTTTCTCATCGTTCTGGCGCATCGAAAGTGATGCATTAAGCTGTCGTCCATTAAACCATCGTGTATTAAACGTGGGGGAGGGTGCTTTTTGGAAGGCTGGGGGTGGAAGAAAAGAAAAATGCCCGCGTCTTGTGAGGCGGGCACGGGTGTAGCGTTGCTAAGACGTCAGGTGCTTAGAGGAAGGAGAAGTGATCCACTTCCATTTGCATCAGGGTCTTGCTGGAGGCCATCATGGATTCTGCATGGGCCTTGGTGCGTGGCAGGATGCGCTCAAAGTAGAATTCAGCCGTCTGAATCTTGGCTTTGTAGAATTCTGGTTGATCGGTGCCGGCAGCCAGTTTTTCATAAGATTTTTGCGCCATCATTGCCCACATATAGGCCGAGACGATGTAGCCCGCATACATCAGATAATCGACAGACGCGCAGCTGACAATTTCGCGATCTTTACGAGCGCGCAGCGCAAGGCGCAGCGTGTATTGCTGCCATGCGGTCAAATGACGGAACAGAGGCCAGATGAACTTGCTCATTTCTTTTTTATGCGGGTTGCCAGAGATCGGGCCAGTGTTTTTGCAGAAAAGCAGCGCTTCGGCGCTGAATTTGCGGAACGACTTGCCTTTCTGGAGAAGAATCTTCCGGCCCAAGAGGTCGAGTGCCTGAATGCCGGTGGTGCCTTCATACAAAGTAGAGATACGCGCGTCGCGCACGATCTGTTCCATGCCCCATTCTTTGATATAGCCGTGACCGCCGTATACTTGCATGCCGATGTTGGCGGATTCCAACCCTGTTTCCGTGAGGAATGCCTTAAGGATCGGGGTCATGAAGCCAAGATGGTCGTCTGCGGCGTCGCGATCTTCTTGGGTTTCGCCGGCCATCATGTAGTCAGCGATTTTTGCGGCGTAGTAAATCATCGCACGGCCGCCTTCTGCGAAGGCTTTTTGGGTCAGCAGCATGCGGCGAACGTCACCGTGGCTGATCAGCGGGTCGGCTACTTTGTCGGGCGCCGTTTTGCCGCTCAGCGCGCGCATGGAAAGGCGCTCTTTTGCATAAGGGAGGGCACCTTGGTACGCCAGTTCGGAGCAGCCTAACCCCTGTACAGATGTGCCGACGCGGGCGGTGTTCATGAAGGTAAACATGCACTGCAGGCCCTTGTTTGGGGGGCCAATCAGGTAGCCAGTGGCACCTTCGAAGTTCATCACGCAGGTTGCAGAGGCTTTGATGCCCATCTTGTGCTCAATCGAGCCGCAGTGCACATTGTTGAATTCGCCGGTGTTGCCGGCGGCATCGGGGCGGTGTTTGGGAACGATAAATAGCGAGATGCCGCGCGTGCCTGCAGGTGCATCGGGAAGGCGCGCAAGGACGATATGAACGATGTTGTCGGTGAGGTCGTGGTCTCCGCCGGAGATGAAAATCTTGGTGCCGGTGATGGAGTAGGAGCCGTCTGCATTGGGCTCGGCGCGGGTTTTGACTTGGCCGAGGTCGGTGCCACACTGGGGTTCTGTCAAGCACATGGTGCCCGACCATTCACCCGTGATGAGCTTGGTAATGTAGGTTTGTTTTTGCTGTTCCGTACCGTGCAGCAAAATTGTGTTCATGGCGCCGATGGCCAAGCCTGGGTACATGCCCCACGACCAGTTGGCGGTGCCTACAAATTCGGCTTTTACGACGCTCAAGGACAAGGGTAGACCTTGGCCGCCGTATTCGACTGGGTGAGAGAGGGACTGCCAGCCACCGGCAACGAATTGGTCGTAGGCTTCTTTGAAGCCCTTGGGCGTGGTGACTTTGCCATCGTTCCAATGGGCACCTTCGCTATCGCCGGTCTGGTTTAGGGGGGCGAGCACTTCTTCACAAAATTTGGCGCATTCCTTGATGATTGCGTCTACTACATCGGGCGTTGCGTCCGCGCCGCCGGGCAGCTTGGCATAGTGCCCTTGGTAATCCAGCAGGTCGTTGAGCACGAAGTCGATGTCACGTAGCGGAGCTTTGTATTGCGGCATGTAGGGGTCCCTCTCACAACAGATATGGATAACAACACAACAGAATGGATAACGAAGTGTAGCGGCATAATGCACGATCGCTGGCGGATTTCATTGGCATAGCGCAGAAAACTGGCGGTCACTAAAGTCAATACGGGCCAAGTGGGAGTATGGATACCTTACCTCGTCGCTTTTATCAAGCGTGTATGTGAGTGACTATTGCAAGTTTGTCTGAGGTGGAAAAAATGAGCTACGCTGAATTGACTTGGTCGTGCGTTAAAAACTGGCTGTGCGTTAAAAAACGACTGTGTGCCGTCAATTGACAATGAGTGATGATAAGGAGTGGGTTCCGTGCCAAGACAATTCAAAGAAGTAAATGCGGACGATTTCACCCGGTTTAGCAAAGAACAGCCTTCCTATGTTTTGATTGAGCAGGCTTTGAACGAGATTGGAGGGGGTGGTAACAATGGCGTTGCTTTCAAGAAGGAAGCGTTAGGCGCTGCGGGTTGGAAGTACGGCAAGTTGATTTCTTATGGTGCGCATCCCCAAACGGCAGCAGAAGCATTTAACAAAGTGCGCGAGGTGCTAAGCCAGACTGAGGAGCGTGAGGATGTGCTTTCGCGGCTGAAGCAGTAGCTTTACAGAAGCAATCGCTTTACAGAAGCAATCGCTTTACAATCGTGGGCCATTTCTAATAAAAAGGAGTTAAGCGATGGCCAGTATATTCACCAAGATTATTGATGGGCAGTTGCCGGGAAATTTTGTCTGGAAGGACGACGCCTGCGTTGTGATCCTTACCATTCAGCCGTTGCGCCCTGGTCATATGCTTGTGATTCCGCGTGCGGAGATTGATCATTGGGATGATTTGCCTGATGAACTCGCCGCGCATTTAATGCTGGTTTCGAAAAAAATGGCGAAGGCGCTAAAAAAGGCCTATCCCTCAGCGCGGGTCGGCATGGCGATTGCTGGTCTAGAAGTACCGCACGTTCACCTGCATGTTTTTCCGATCAATACGCTCAATGATTTTGATTTTAGCCAAGCAGAATCCGCAGGTGCGGAGGCGTTGGCAAAAGTTGCAGAGAATCTGCGCGCGGCACTTTGAGTTTTTACCGTTCTGCTTATCCAGACTCTCACACGCTTGTTTCTTGAAGCATCGCAAAAGCACGAGCGCCGGCTGCTAGTGCTCGAAGGTGAGCGCGGTGTACTGTTGAGCCATCTTGCTGCCCTATGGCCAGCCTGTGCGTCTCGTAGGCGGTTGTGGGTTGGGGTGTGTTCTGCGAACTTAGGGATGCCAGACTGGTTGGGCGGCAAAGCCTTGTCGTTTGAGCGCGCATTGAAGACTTTAGGTTCTGAGCAGGATTTTATTGTTTTTGACGTGTACGCGGGCTTTCACCCTGATGCGTTTTGCGCGCTTGCCGGAACGCTTGTGGGTGGGGGAGTGATGGTGTTGATGATGCCGTCACTTGAGACGCTTGAGGGCTGGCACGATCCTGATTATCTTCGGATGTTGCCCTATGGAGTGGATTCCGCTAAGGGTGGGCCGGATTCGCCTTCTCATTTTTTTCTTTCTCGTCTAGTTCGAGCGTTACAACTTGCGCCGATGGTGATGCGGCTTGCGTTACCTGCAGGACAACCTGTTACTGTCGGGCCAATGGCCAGCGTTGATCGTGAGATTTGCGAGTTGCCCTTGGGCTGCGGGCTGAGCGATTCTGTTCGTGCCGATGTGTTTGTAGCCAGCGCATTTGTAGCCAATGCATACGTAACGCCTGCTGCGCTGGCGCGTCAGCAAGAGGTGCTTACCGCGATTGAGCAAAGTGCGTCAGGTTCGCCGGTGCCTATCGTAATTACCGCCGATCGTGGGCGCGGAAAGTCTGCGCTACTTGGCCAGCTTGCCGCACGCTGGCAGGGGTGCTACGGGTTGCGGGTAGCGGTTTGTGCAGCATTGCCGCAAGCGGCTCAACAGGTTTTCGACTGGGCTGCGAAGGAGGCCCACAGGATCGGCGTTGTCGGCCCGATGCCCGCATTTTTTGCGCCGGATGCATTGTTGGAGTTGGTGGCGACAGCCTCCCCTGTTGGTTATGACGCGCTGTTCATTGATGAAGCCGCAATGCTGCCGTTATTCACGCTGCAATCCTTGATAGAGCGGTTTCCGCGTGTGGTGCTTGCAAGCACCCAGCACGGGTATGAAGGCACAGGGCGTGGATTGGCGATCAAGCTGTTTCCTTGGCTGCGTCGCCATTTTTCTGGGTGGCGGCATTTTCATCTGGATCAGCCGATGCGTTGGGCGTCTTCCGATCCGTTGGAGCCTTGGTTGTCTCGCCTGTTTTTTTTGCGGATCGACCGTAGTTTCCCGAATCACTTGCTTGTGGGGGCAAGTGCGTCGGCTGCAAGAGTTGTTCATATTCCGCAGCAATTGTTGGCGTCGGATGAACTCATTTTAACGCAGGTATTTGAGCTGCTGGCGAGCGCGCATTATCGTACCACCCCTTCGGACTTGCGGGATTTATTGGATGGCCCGAACCTAAAGCTGTGGGCGCTTCTGATTTCAAACCAGATTGTGGGGGTCTGTCTGGTGGCGATGGAGGGGGGCTTCCAAGACGCTGGATTGTGTCGTGAGATTCTTGCGGGAAAGCGCCGCCCACGCGGGCATTTGCTGCCGCAGATCGCGGCTTTTCATCTTCATTCGCCGCAACTATTGGCGTGGCGAGCAGCTCGTGTGGTGCGAATCACGGTAGCCCCAGAGTTGCAGGGGCGGGGTTTTGGTTCTCGTTTGCTTAGCGGGGTGGTGCGCGTGTTATCACGCTGCTCGGTTCAATGGTGGGGGAGTAGTTTTGCGCTAGATCCACAAGTATATCGTTTCTGGGAAAAGCAGGGCTTGAAGGTGTTGCGCATTGGGGCTTCGCGGGAATCTGTGAGTGGTTTGCCTTCTTGCTTGGTGGGTGCAGCTTTGGGGGAGGGCGATGAGCTGAGTAACGAGGTTCATAAGGAGCTTGAAACATTGCAGTTGCAGTGGCAGCGTGAAGCGGTTTTCCAGCATAAAGCGGGCCTTCTGCCGGATTTTGCGTTCTATCTTACGGGAGGGGGAGGTGGCGTGGAACCACTGTCGGATGCTGAGCGAGTGCGAAACCACGCTCGTATGCGGCGCTTTGCAGATGGAGGCTTGCCGCTAGAGTCTGCGCTCGGGGTGCTAATGCGGATGTGGCATTTGCGGCCTATAAACAACGTTATAGAAGCGTTTTGCGAGATTCCGCTGAATGCAAAATACCAAGCCTTGTGGAGAGCCGTTGTGCCTCTGTTGCAGGGCGAAGTGAGTCTTGCTGTTTGGTTCGATCAAGCGGCCGGTTTGGGTCGAAAACAGGCAACGGAAGGTTTGCGCCGGTTTGTCGCTTTATGGTTGGAGGCACTGGAGGTTGCGAGTATTTCGTGAGTCGCTACGAGTATTTCGTGAGTAGTGTTTTGATTTGGTTGATGCTGGAGGTTTGTGGTTCAGAGCCATTGTGCGCACAGAGGATGTTCTGCTCAATGATGCAGGCGAGCATCTCCTGAAAGGCTTTGTCTAGCGCCTTGCGTGAAGCCGACATTTGCTGGATTACCAATTCGCAATCCTTGCCCTCGCGGATCAGTTTTTGCAGGCCGCGAATTTGCCCTTCCACTCGGGCGAGACGGTTCAGCATATTGTTGCGCGCGGCTTCTTCGATTTCGATCATAATTCTGTTTTTCTAGCGTGTGGGGATGCACGCTCCGATCGTATACCCCTTGGAGTATTTTTGCAAGGGAATGTAAGCCGGTTTAGAGAGTTCGAGCAAAAACAGGAGCATACCCGTATAATTGATGATGGTTGCGATTCTGCGCTTGCGTAAAGCAGGGCTGGTTTCGGATCATTTCGTACCGCAATAGTTGCTCAGAGGATTGATGAGTAGAGCTGCCCGCCATTTCAAAAAAGCCCAACTTGCCTCAATCTTTCGGATTGCGCGTTGGGGTAGCTTCGTCGCGGGTTTTGTGAGTATTGTGCTGTTTCTGTGCGATTTTTCGGTGAGCGCAAGCACTCAAAGCGCGATCAAAACGCAGATCGGTGAGGTACCAGAACATTCTGTCGTGGTGGTTTTAGGTACATCTTGGCGGCTGCCTTCTGGTAAGGTCAATCCCTACTATAAAGCGCGCGTGGATGCGGTAGATCAGCTTTATCGGGCAGGCAAAGTACAGGCCGTTGTCGTGAGTGGCGATAATGCGACCCCGCAGTATAACGAGCCGAGAAAGCTGCGTAAGGATTTGATCGCGCGGGGGATTCCCGCCGGCATGATCACCATGGATTTTGCGGGTTTCAGAACACTTGATTCCGTTGTGCGAGCGCGGGAGGTGTTTCGGTTGGATCATTTTGTGGTAGTGTCGCAGCGCTTTCAAATTGAGCGTGCGCTTTATATTGCAAAAGCGCATCAGATTGACGCGATCGGGTTTGTTGCCAAAGACCCTCAAACGTTTGGGTGGCGGGTGCGATCACGAGAGGTTTTTGCGAGATTTCTCGCTGTTCTGGATGTAACAATTCTAAATACAGCCCCCAGATTTTTAGGGCCCAAAGTGGATGTTCCTACGAAGATGGATTTGCCGGTAAGTGTGCCGGCAAATGTCAGCACCCCGGAGGGTGCTCCTACGAATTGACCTGTAGTGCCGCCGTTATCGTTCTTTTGTTTCCCGCCATTTTTGTTCCCCGCTATTTTGTTGCCGAGCTTGAGGCTGCTGGAGTGGAGGCAGCAGGGGTTAATCCTAGCGCGAGGTTTGAGCCTAGGTTTTTGATCATCACATCCAGTTGATCAAAGGCCATATCAATTCCGTTTTCTCGAAATCGCGAGGCAATGGCGGAATACAGTTCGTCCACTACCGCGTCGCGGTCGTTCAGTTCACGAACGTGTACGCGCATTTCAAAATCAAAGGTGCTTGCGCCGATATTTAGGAAAAACAATGAGGGTTCTGGCTCGGGCATCACTCTTGGATTGCTGCGCGCGACTTCTAACATGATGCGACGCGCGAGTGGGAGATCGGTTTCATAGGCGAGGCCAATGCGAATGACTACGCGGGTAACGGTATCGGTCAGTGACCAATTGATTAGCTGACTCGTGATAAACGTTTTGTTGGGGACGATGATTTCTTTGCGATTGGCATCAATGATCGTGGTTGCGCGGATACGGATTCGGCTGACCCTTCCGGAGAGATCACCAATTGTGACTACGTCGCCGATGCGAACCGGACGTTCAAACAGAATGATCAAGCCGGAAATAAAATTCGCAAAGATTTCCTGCATGCCAAAGCCGATGCCTACCGATAATGCGGCTACAAGCCACTGTAGTTTGTCCCAACTGACCCCTAGTGTTGAGAGGGTTGTAGCGGCGCCCGTGCCGATGATGATGTAGGAGAGCAGCGTGGTGATCGCGTAGGCGCTGCCTTGGCCAAGTTTGATGCGCGAGAGCACGGTAACTTCGAGCAAGCCGGGAAGGTTGCCTGCCAAAACGATCGTGATTGCAATCACGATGATGCTGCCAAGCAAATCCAATAGACTCAGCGGCACAAGCGTTGTGGTGTCGCCGCTTGCATTGCTGTATTCGTATAGGGTGATATTGTCGAGGTAGGAAAATACGGTAAGCAAGTCGGCCCACACCCAATAAAGTGCGGTGATCAATAACGCGCTCAAGCCAAGGCGAATCAGCCGTAACGACTGCTGGTTGACGCGGTTGATGTCGATTCTTGGTTCTTCCAGTGGAATCTCGTCGTCGCTGCTTTCTTTGTTGGCGATACGTTTTGCTAGCGCAATTTGCCAAGCTAATCGGCGTGCAGCAACGGCGAGGCCGCGCTCAACCGCTCCTTGTACGACGATCCAGATCAACAGTAGAGAGAGCGTCTCAATGAGGCGATCGGTAAGTTTGAGCGCGGTATAGTAATACCCAAGAGCAATGGCGCCACTCAGTGCAAGCGGTAAAAGCACGACGGACAAGCTGATCGCTTTGCGCAAGATCGTTGCATTCTCCGCAAGTGGGCCAGAAAGCAAGAGGCGCGCAAGCAGCCAAGCCATGAGAAGAAAGCCACTCAGCACAACGACAAGTCCGATCACGTCTTCGGCAAGTTCTGAAGGCTGATGCTCGGCAACAGTTACCACCGCGACTAGCGCAATAACAACAAAGCCCAGCCTGCGAACATAGGTGTGAAGATAGGCAATGATTTCTTTCGGCCAGCGGAAGTGCAGCTCAGCAACACCGTTTGGCGCAAGGATTCGATAGACGGTGTAGAAAACAAGCCATGCTTGCGCCATTTCGAGTAGAGCGCTGCCAAGCGCGACGTTTTGGCCGCGTGCGTCAAGAAGTAGAGCGAGCCCCGCAAGCCCTAATAGCAGCGTTACAGGGAGAGCGAGAAGAATGTTGAGTAGAATGGCAACCGGCGTATGCAGCTGGCTGTCGCGCTTGACGCGCCCAATGGCCGTGTGAAGTGCAGCAAGCTTATTTGCAATCCAAGTGCGCCGCCAGAGCAGTATGCCCACCAATAGCAGCAGCGGAATAAAGAGCCAAGGCCGGTTTCCAAGACCATAACTTAGTTCTCGCACCGAGGTTGCCCACGGCAAACTTGCCAGTTGGTGCTGAAGATAACGTGGTGCCTGTTTCAGCCAGTCAAGGTCTAGCGGTTTATTGCTTGGAATCCAGAATAGCTGTTTGTCCAAGGTTTCGCGCATCGCTTTGGCGGTGGCTTGCAGCTGCTTTTGATTGATCTGAAGGTTGATGGCTTCGCTCAGTACGGCGTTTAATTCGCGGTTGATTTGATCGTAGAGCGTGGCGCGGGTTTTTAGAAGGTCAATCAGCGGTGCACGGGTTTCGGCGCTCATTTCTTGGGGGTGATTGGCGAGAAGGGCTTCGGCATCTGCTTCGGGGTTGGTGAGCTTGTCACGTGCCTGGCTGATTTTGAATTGGTAGAGACGGGTGTCGCCGATTTCATCTGCTAAGGGCTGGTCTTCGCTGGGTTGCAGTTGGGGGAGAGCTTCTTGCTGCTGGTAAAGGATGCGAGCGAGCAATAGGCTGCCTTTGAGGACGTCAATCTGCTCGTCGAGCGCTTGCTCGGCTTGAGCGAGGCTATCTAGCTGCTGTTTCGTGCGGAGGTTTTGCTGAGTAAGTTCGTTGAGGCGGTTGGTTGCGCTGAGCAAATAATCCGAGAGCTGTACGTTGGTGGCGCTTTCCTTGGCGAGTAAGCTATCGGAGCCAGCATTTTGTGCGGTGCGCGTCAGCTCGGCCATGGTTTGCTCGGAGCGTTCGCGGCGGCGTTCGTTGATGAGTGTCTGAAGCGTTTCGTTTTCTTGCTCGATGCGGCGAATCCGCTCCGTAAGCAAGTCGCGACGGGTGGTTGCGAGGTCTTGCAGGAGACTGTTGCCGGCGAGTTCGGTGCGTAGAAATTCGGATTGGGTATCTAACGCGGCCTGTTCTGCGCTGCGCTGTTCCTGTTGATCGGCACTTAGCGGACGCGATGAATCCTTACTACTTTTAAGTTCTAGGCTGATCTGCTGCATTCGCGCTTGATTTGCGCTGATTTGCGCTTGGGCGCGCTCGGGCCGCGTTTGCGCATTGATGATGTCGATGTTGGTGTCGTTTAGCTGTTTCTGCCAGTCACTCAACTGGTTGCGGCGCTGCTCTTGCTGGGCTTCTAGCTGGGTAATTTCCGCTTTTTCGAACTGGGTTTGAATGGGTAGGGTTTTGGATTTTTGCAGTCGTAAGAGTTCTTGCTGCATTTCTTGGATACGCTGTGGGGCTTGGTTGAGCCTCTTTTTTACCTCAGTCAAGCGTTCTTGATTCTCTTGCGCTTGCTTTAGGAACACAAGCGTTTGATCAAGCGTCGCCTTGATCGCTGCTTGGTCTGCCTCTGTAGAACCGCTTTTGGGGAGCTTGTCGATTTTCTGCTGCACTTGGAGCGCGCTTGGCAGCGGAAAAGCCGCGTGTGCGCTTGAGTGGGGGAAGATTGCAATCTGTGCGAACAAAGCAGATAAAAGGAAACGAATTGCCAAAAAAGACGGTAGACGCAGTGTGGGCATAGACAGAGTGCTCGTTTAATATTGGCAGCCGACAGCATCGCCGCGTCGCGACATGTCGTAAACTGCGGGACAACCCGGTCGCGCATTATACATGAGAGCCATAGCACGTGAGAGTGACACAACGTGAGAGCAGGTGAAAATTTGATTCAGCCAACTCCAGCACAAATCCTATTGCAGCAGCATCGTCAGCTGGATCAACAGATTGCGCTGCTGATGGACGGGCGCGGAGATGCATGGGTGTTAGCGAGGGTAATTCAACAACTCGTGCTGCATTTGTATGTTGAAGAAGACCTCATGTTTCCTCTGGTCAACAGCCCGCGTCTACGTATGCCGCTCGCAGTAATGAGGGATGAGCATGGGCAAATCTGGGACCTTTTGCAGGCGCTCAGCCGGTTTTCAAGCAAAGCCGCTCCGCTAGAGGAATCTGTGAAAGTAATGTGCCAACAATTGCTCGACCTGTTCGCGCTGCACAATCCGAAGGAGGAAGATATTGTCTATCCGGCGATTGATCACTATAACGAGACGGATCTTGCGGAGCCATCGTTAGTGGACGATATTGTGAACGCCGAGCTTCCTGTGGGTTGGGTTTGCGAGGCACGCAGAGGAGGTAGCGCTTAAACCATCTGTGCAGCATCGTGAGACGGGTTAGCAACTTTTCCACCCATAGCAACTTTTTCGTCTATAGCAACTTTTTCGTCTATAGCGCCTTTTTCGTCTATAGCGCCTTTTTCGTCTATAGCAACTGTCTGGCCTAAGCAACTTTAACGGAGTAGTGGTTATGCCCACCTACAAAGCGCCCTTGCGCGATATCGAATTTGTACTTCACGAAGTCTTTGACGCCGAAAAACACTACCAATCCCTCGGTTTCTCCGACGTCAACCGTGAGCTCATTGACACGATTCTCGCGGAAAGCGCGAAATTTACCGAACAGGAGCTGGACCCTATTCGTCATAGCGGTGACGAAATCGGGGCGCGCCTAACGGATGGAAAAGTGGTGACACCACCTGGATTCACCGAGGCATTTAATGCTTACCGAGAAAACGGCTGGGCGGCGATGTCTTGTGCAACAGAGTGGGGTGGCCAAGGTTTGCCACACAGCTTAATGATCCTGTTCCACGAGATGGCCTTTACCGCCAATGTTGCTTGGTGCGCTGCGGGGACGCTTACGCACGGTGCGATTCGAGCCATTGAAGCACATGCGAGTGATGAACTAAAAGCAGCCTATTTACCCAAACTAGTGTCTGCAGAATGGACGGGCACAATGTGCCTGACTGAGCCTCAGGCGGGCAGCGACGTCGGTTTGGTGAAAACGCGCGCAGAACCGGAGAACGATGGCAGCTACCGCATTACCGGCACCAAAATTTTTATTACGCAAGGTGAGAACGATTACTCTACCAATATCATTCACTTAGTTCTCGCGCGCCTACCAGATGCGCCAAAGGGGCCGAAGGGAATCAGCCTTTTTATCGTGCCAAAATTTTTGCCTACGCCTAAAAATGAACCAGGTAGCCGTAACGCAGTTTCTTGCGGCGCTCTTGAGAAAAAGATGGGGCTGAAAGCATCGCCCACCTGTGTTCTTAATTTCGATGGCGCAACGGGCTGGATGATCGGCTCACCAAACGGTGGGCTTGCGGCAATGTTCACCATGATGAATGCCGCGCGCCTTGACGTTGGGATCGAAGGGCTAGGTGCTGCAGAATTGTCCTTTCAAGGCGCGCTCGCCTATGCGCGTGAACGCCTACAAATGCGCGCGCCTACCGAGCCTGTTTGCCCAGAGAAGCCTGCCGATCCGATCATTGCGCACCCTGACGTACGTCGTATGTTGATGACGCAGAAGGCACTGTCAGAAGGCTGCCGCGCACTTGCCTATTCCATCGCTTTAGCACTGGACACCCAAGACCATGCAAGTGGAGATGTTAAAAAGCAGGCAGCCGATCTGATTGCACTGCTAACTCCGATCAACAAAGCATTTCTCACTGATCGTGGTTTGGAATGTGCTAACTACGGCGTGCAAGTTTTTGGTGGTCACGGCTATATTTGTGAAAACGGTATGGAGCAAATCGTTCGTGACGTTCGTATTGCGCTGATCTACGAGGGTACAAATGGTATCCAAGCAAACGATTTGATTGGCCGAAAACTTGCCGGCAGTCGCGGAAAACTTGTGTTTGATTACATTGATCAAGCAGAAGCGTTCTGTTTAGGAAACAAGTTTGAGCGCCTTGCTAGCATGGTCGCCAGCCTACAGCAACATCTGAAAGAATGGCGGCAAATTTCTGAGCACATTTTGGATGCTGGAAAGCAAGGCCCCAATTACACGGCAGCGGTAGCGGTTTATTATTTAGACTATGCTGGCTACGTGGTACTTGCCTATCTTTGGGCAAGAATGGCTCAAGTCGCTGCAGAGCAGTTAGCGAAAGGGACGGGCAATACTTATTTCTACGATGCAAAGCTGATCACCGCACAGTTTTATTTTGAGCAAATTTTGCCAAGAACCCGTAGTTTAGTGGAGCTAGTGAAAGCAAGCCCCGCCTCAATCATGGGATTACCTGAGGACTGCTTCGGCTTTTAGGAGCTCGAAGCGAGGAACGTTGTGTGGAGAGTTCCGTTGTTAACAAAATAAAAATACACAGATAACAGCAGCCCTAAGCGGGTATTTCGCTTAGAATGCCGCTCGTCAGCGCGGCTTACACCGACCAGGGAAGCGTTTGTGTAATCCGTGCATTCTTACTATTTATTTAAGGGCCTGTTTTATGCTCTTTCCTAGAGCTTCCCACTTAGTTGGGCGTTTAAGCGAACGGCTAATTCCTGACCGATGGTTTTACCTTTTGAGATATGCGGTTTCCCACAGGCGTCTGCCGAACCTCAAACAGCCAACGACACTTTCTGAAAAAGTGTTGTGGCTACAAATGTATGATCGCAATCCGTTGAGAAAGCTGTTTCCTGATAAATACGCATCTCGCGCATACATAGAATCTTGTGGTTATGGCGCGCATCTTCCTGAATTACTGGGGATTTATGAGAGCCCTTTAGAAATTGATTTTTCAAGCTTACCCAATCGCTATGTAGTGAAATGCAGCCATGGTTGCGGGTTTAACTATATTGTTCCAGATGCGAGCAAATTGGATCGCGGGGAGTTAATCGCGCTGTGCAATCAATGGCTCTCGGTTGATTACTACTATTACCGCCGTGAATGGTACTACAAGGGCTTGCCAAAGCGAGTTTTGGTTGAGGCGTTCATTCAGGGCGAGGGGGATCGGCCACCGTGGGACTTCAAGATTTTTCTTGCACACGGAAAACCCTTCATGATCGTTGTAGATGCCGACCGTTTTTCTGGGCACCGGCGCGCAATCTTCGATGTGCAATGGAAACGGATTCCGGTCAAGTACATTAAGCCAGAACTTACGGCACCGGTGGAGCGCCCTGCACAACTCGATGCGATGATTGAGGCCGCGATTCGGCTAAGTGCGAACCTTGCGTTTGCCCGAGTTGATTTCTACGTGACAGAAAATAGGTTTTATATTGGGGAGATCACCAATTTCCCTGACGGAGGCAATTTGAAGATCGGGCCGCCGGAGGAGGATGAGCGCCTAGGCCGAGAATTTGGCTCTTTGAAAAAGAGCGACCTTTGCGGAAGGCAAGGCTACGATGCTCAGAACCAGTTGTCAGGAGAAAAGGTGGTGCAGGAGGGATCTTCCAGCGCAGTAGAAAAGCGGCTGGAAGTACACGAGTAATTTCTCATTCGCGAATACAGTGTCGCGTAATAAAAAAAGCCCGCATAATAAAAAAGCCCTGAAGATGTAACTTCAGGGCTTTTTGTTTGTAGTGTTAAAAACGGCTAGCGCGTGCTTTGGCTGACGTAGCCGTAACCACCAACGCTATAGCCGCCGCCGTACTCTCCGTAAGACGCGAGGCGATCTGGATTGATCTGGTTGAGTACGACACCCATCACAGGAATGCGTGCCCGTCCAAATTGGGAGAGCCCGTTTCTGGCCTGTTGCGTGGTTGTACTTTCTGCCTTAATTACATAGATCACCGCATCAGCGAGCTTACCCATAAGCAGTGCATCACTCACAGGCAATACAGGCGGGCAGTCGATAATAATGCGATCGTAGTTCTCGCGGAGCTTTTCGATCAGTGCATGCAAACGACGCGAATTAATCAATTCCTGTGGGTTCGGTGGGATCTTGCCAGCCACCAGAATATCAACCTTGCTCGCCTGATCACGAACAATACAATCTTTGATTGGCGTGCTTGCGGCAACGAACTCTGTGAGGCCCACCTGATTAGATTCAATCCCGAAGGCTGGGCCGACGGCAGGTTTGCGAAGGTCGCAGTCGATCAACAGCACCCGCTCAATCTGCGAAAATGCGGCCGCAAGGTTGCTGGCAACCGTAGTCTTTCCTTCACTGGGCAGCGAGGATGCGACGAGCAGCACCTTATGCTCTTGATCCAGCGCGCTCAAGGTTACCCCAGTCCGCACTGTACGAATAGATTCATCGAACTCTTGCATGCCCGTTTGCTGATACTGCATCCGGCCTGCGCTGCTTTTCTTTTTCGTGAGCATTGGAATCAGGCCGAGTAGCGTCAAGCCAATGCGCGACTCTACATCTGCAGCATGGCGAATCTTGCTGTTCATAATGTCAATGAGAATTACATAGATGATTGCAAGAATGAATGCGCCTGCCATGGCAAGAGCCAAGAACAGCAGTTTGCGTGGCTTTGCAGGAACCGTTGGCACAGAAGCCGCTTCAACAACGCGCGCATTCGGGGTTGCAAGATCCGAAGTTTCGCGGGTTTCGCTCAAGCGTTTCTGGAAAACGTCGTAGAGGTTACGATTGGTTTCTACTTCACTCATCAGCGCGCGGTATTCGGACTCTTTGCGGCTTACCGATTGTACGTCAGTTTTTGCAGAATTTACCGCAGAGGCGATGCTATTTGCTTGGTCTACCAGCATTTTGTGCTGGTTCTGGATGCTATCAATAACGCTATTGACTTGATTGGCCAAGATGGCTTGTGCGGCATCCCGTTCAGAGATCGCAGCCTTCATTTTGGGGTGCAGTTCCCCGTAACGGTTTTTCAGCTCAGCAACTTTTAGGTTTGCCTGCGCATAACTGCCGCGAAATTGCTGTACAAGCGGATCCGCTTTAATGACTGGGATTGCGAGCTTGTCGTCAATGCGAGCGTTGCGAACTTTTTCTACCTGTGCGTATGCACTTTGAATATCGACGAGGTTTTTACGCGCATCCACAAGCTTTGCGCTTAACTGATCCAACTCACGCGCAGAGAGTGATTGGATGCCGTTGACGTCTACAAGGTGTTCACGTTCCTTAAAGGCTTGTAGCTTTTTCTCGGAAGCATCCACCGTGTCGCGCAACTCCTGCAACCGTGCCCCCATCCATGTTTCTGCTGCGCCCGAAGCTTGGCCGCGAGTCTCAAGATATGACTCGATATAGGCTTGAGCGTGTGCGTTTGCAACCGCAGCTGCCTGCTCTGGACTGTGTGATTCGAAGCTGACGTTTACCAGCTGGGTGGCGCGTACTGGCGTGATGGAGAGCTGATCCTCATAGTGCGCTACGAGAGCCGCTTCGCGACGCTCCGGAGTTTGTGCTTCGAGCTTGGTACCAAGCATTCCGAGAATGGTGGTTTTAAGCGCAGAGGGTTCGAGATAAGGCAAAAACTCATCCGATTTGTCGAGCTCAAGGCGACCAATTACTTTATCTGCAAGTGGACGCGATTTCAGAATTTCAAATTGCGTTTGCAGGTATTCCTGGCGGCGCGTATCTAACGCATAGACGTCTGGTATTGCGACAACATTTTCCCCTTGCGACTCGATCAACAATGTCGCTGTTGCGCGGTATTGCGGGCTGATGGTGGACAAAAGCGCACCGGCAAGTAGCCCCACTCCCAGCGTTATGCCGATAATGGTCCACTTTCTTCTCGTCACGACATTCCAGTACTGGCCAATGTCGATCTTTTCCACTGGGGTTTGCATTTCTTTAACCTTGATAAAAAGAGACTTCAAAAACCTTGATAAAAAGAGACTTCAAAAGAAACTGGCTTTTACAGTAACAATGTCGCCCGGGTGTAAAACGTCATCGAGGCCCTGCTTTACAGGAACTCCGCTCGCATCGGTTGCGCGGATCACGTCAACGCTACTCCTTCGTGCGCGGTCCGTAAAACCACCAGAGATCGCGATCGCTTTGCGAACCGTGATGCCCGGCTGAAATGGAATTGCCCCAGGCTTTTGAACTTCGCCGTTCACAAAGAAGGGGCGATACGCAGCGATGGTAACCGATACGACTGGATCTACCAGATAACCTGCTTTTAAGCCGTTGACCAATGTGCGTTCAAGTTCGGTTGCAGTCTGGCCGCTGACCTTAATTTCGCCAAGGAAGGGATAATTGATCGTGCCTGATTCGCCGATTCGAGTCTGCACCTGCATGTCGTCTTCGCCGAATACCCGAATCTGGATTTCGTCTCCGGCACCGAGCCGATAGGATTGCTCGGCTGGGCTTGCCGCATGGCTTTGCGCTGAATAGACCACAGTGCAGAGCGTTAGCGCTAGAGTGAAAATTGCAAAAAATGGGCGTCTTAGCAGTGTAGCAAAGCTTCGCACAGGGTTATTAGTCATCAACATCATCTGGAATACTCCATTTCGAAAAGGCCCGCTGTGCGCGGGTTAGAGCGTGAAATTCGCCGAAAGCCAGTACAGGTTCTGATTGTATTCAAGCAGGGCGACGTCACTGGATTTGCGATACATGCGTGTTCCAGCGCGCAGTGTTACCCAGCGCTGAAATTCATAACCTGCTTCCAGACCTACGCTTTGCATACGATCCGCTCGACTCGTTGCTGCGTACTCTAGTTCTTGAATTCTTCCTTGAACGCTAGTCTCTACGCGCTCAAGCCATTTGTGAGTCCATGATACCGCCAGGGATTTGGCGTCAATAAACGAGCCAGTACCAGTGGTTTCAAGGGGCGCATTATCGGCGTCAATTTCGTAGGTCGCGCGTGAATTGGGGCTGAACGCTGCGCCGATTTCCACGGTGTTGCGCCAAGCATCCTTAAGTTTTGAAGAATCGAAGTCTTTGTGTCGGCGTCCAAACTTCAGCGCGCCGCTTAGACGCTCGGTGGCATCCCATTCCAAGCCGGTCAAAAAGGTGTTTTCTCGGCTATCCAGACTTGTTCCACCCTTGATGATCTGGTCGTACTCGATACGTTTCGTTCTAGCTTCGAATACAACTGACGCAGTCGAGAATGCGTGCCACAGGAATGCGCCGCCACCGCCAAGTTCGGAGCGATCATAATAGCGAGTGAGGGAGCGGAAGTTGTCATAGGTGCGATCCAGCGTTGCAATCTGGGTGCGGATCTGGCCGGTTGCGCCTTTGGCACCGTATTGATAGGTCAGGTTTGCAGTACGATCCACAAACGCAAGAGGTGCATCCACCAGCACGTTGAAATCTGGGTCAAAAGCTTCCGTAATCCCCGTTCCACGCGCAGCGTGTTTGAGCGCATCTGCGAACTGAAAACCAAAGTGATGGCGCAGCCCAGCTTCACCTTCATATCCAAGCGCGATGCTGCGGTTGGTGTAGTTTTCGTCTTGGTAGTCTAGGTAGCGAACGTCATCCGCCTTTAAGTTCACTGCAAAGCGGTTGTGTTCGCTATTTGCGCGCAGATATAGCTGTGGCTGTATTTGTGTTAGTGCGGAATAGCGCTCGTTTTTGGAGGAAGCGTATAAGTTGCTATTGTAACCAACGGAAGTTCCTACCATCGGGTACAATCGGACGCCCGCGAGATCAACGCTTTGCGCATCGGTAAACAGCTCATGTTCGGTTTTGCGGAGAATGCCTGCGTGTGATGCTTCGGAAATTGAAAATCCAGCAAGCAGAAGAAAAATTGCAAACCTGCTATCTGCCATGGTCTATATCGTCCTGACTGAAAACGGAAACGGATGGAATGCGGAAATTGTTGCAGTTGTCAAGCTGGAAAAGCAGCGTTCAGCGGGCAAGGCGAACCTGAACCAGTAAAGACAAGTGTTCGCAATTTTACACGAGCGAGCATCCGGCGTGCGAGTGTGCATCGGTTACGTTTTGTTTATTGTCTGCTCCTTCGCCGAGATTGGTTATAATTTCGCGCAAATGCGTTTAATGAAAGGCGGTTCAGTGTTGTTCAGGTGGCGCTCACGAACGGCGTGGGCCTCTCGTGTCCGTCGTGCGATCGTTGCAATTTTGTAATAGGATCCATGAATGCTGTGCTAAGACGCCCTCAATTTTCGTAAACTTGCCCAGCCTGCTATCTATGGCCGACTATGGCCGAATTTTTTGACTGGTATTCTTCTTATTATGCAGATCACCCAATATCCTTTCACGCTGGAAGGCGGCCGTACTCCCGGCAAGTTGCTTTTGCCGGCAGGGATCGCCTATCTGAGCCTGTTGGTTGCAGGGCTATGCGCTATCGAAATGGATTTTGCACGCGTTGCAGACCGGCGCATGAACTACCCAATCTTTTTTGCCCTTACTTTGCCGCTTTTGCTTTTAGCGGTTCGCAATGTGTTGCACGGTAGTTTTTATAAAATCAGGCTGTTTACCCTCGCGCTAGTTGCTTATGCGGCGTGGTGTGGCCTATCTGCGCTTTGGGCGCCTTCGTCGATGGAAACCCTGATGCATGCGATCATCATGGGAATTACCGTTTTACTCGCAATGGGAGCTGCGCCTTACTCATCCCGCGAGACGATCCTGATTTTTGCGAAGGTGTCTCTGCTTATTTTTATTGCGAGCTGGGTTGCCTTGGTCGTTTCTCCGGCTTACGCACTCGAAAAGAAGGGGATCTGGCGTTTGTGTGGCGTGATGATGCATGAATTTCGCTTGGGTTATTTGTGCTCGGTCGCAATGATTTCTTGCATGATCTGGCTTTGCATGTCCGATGCACAGCAGCGCCCGTCGCTGCCTTTTATTTTTATCTTGGGGCTCGCGGCGGTTGTGACGCTATTTGCGACGCAGACTCGCTCGCTGTTGATCTATACCTTCTTGTGTGTTTGCCTCGTTGGCGTGTTGCATCTAAAAGGTGGGATGCGTATGGCATTTATCGGCATGCTGGCCTTGTCCTGTTTATTGCTCGGAGTTTTTTCGGACGAGGTTATGCAAATGATGTCGCGGGGCGAGGCTGATGGCACGCTTACAGGGCGGACGTTCGTATGGGAGCGTACGCTTAGCATGGTGCCTGAAGCATTGCTTCGTGGGCATGGTTTTGCATCTTTTGATAATACGATTTACGACTCTGCATGGGGCGGTTACCGGGCGCCACACGCACATAACGCATGGATTATGGCACTTTTTGAGACAGGCGTGGTCGGAACCGTATTGATGTCTGCTGTGCTGCTGTTTTTGCTGGTACAGAGTTTTCGTCTGAGCTTTCAGCTTGGGCGTCCATCGTTCACTTTTTACGTTACTTTGCTCGGCGTAATGTCAAGCCTGACCGGCTTGATTTATGGTGGGAAAATGGCCACTTTGATGGGCCTTAGTTTTGTATTGTTCTATCAAGAAAACCGCGAGCGAGTGGAAATTCTGCGGCAGCGCTCGGGTGCAGCTGCTGGGCGTATTTAAGGCAGATCGCCCGGCGTTATCTTGTTGTGGCATCTCTTGTCGTGGTATCAAGGAGCGCTGAGCGTTGAATGGACGAATGTTAGTGGAACGTAGACGCTTTCTATTGAGCTCGCTTGGTGTGTTGGCGTTCTCTCCGTGGGCGGCAAAAGCCGTAGCTCACGGTATCGCGGGTGCTCAATCAGGTGCTCATGGATCTTTGCGGCTTACGCCGCCCGCCTCACGGCTAAATGGTTACTCGATTGGCCTTGAGACGCTGGATCGAGAGCTATTCGATTTCAAGCGCGTACTCCCTGTTCTTGAGCACTTGCCGGTGAAGCATGCTCGGATTCAATCGGGTTGGGCTAGATGCGAGAAGGCGGCAGGCCAGTTCGACTTCCGTTGGCTAGATGACTGCATTGATTCCCTTCTGGGTATGGGCATTGAGCCTTGGCTCAATGTTGGATATGGCAACCCAATCTATATGCCGGAAGCGGTTGGGCGCGGCGCAGTCGGCTGGGTGCCGTGGTATTCGGATGAGGCAATGGCCGCTTGGCTGCGTTATGTGGAGCTGCTTGCGCAGCGTTATGGCGACCGTGTTCGGCATTTTGAGATTTGGAACGAACCCTATCTCCCACAATTCTGGAAAAATGCGGAGCCAAACCCCTTGCACTATGCGAAGTTTGCAATTGCAACAATGCAGGCGATGCGTGCAAAAGCGCCGGCGATTCGCTTTGCTGTCGGTGGCATTAACCCGGGGGCTCGCGCTATGAAGTATACGCAGACATTTATGGATGCGGGCGTTGCGGATCATGCGGACGTACTGACCTATCACTTCTACTCGCGCGTTCCTGATGACCATTTTCCGCAAAAGGTGGAGTCCATGCGGAAAATGTTAGCCCAATTTAAGCGCCCAATTGCTTTATGGCAGGGGGAGAGCGGTGCTCCATCCCAGGCGCGCACCGCTGGTGCGCTGAGCCAATACGTATGGAATGAACAGATTCAGGCGAAATGGCTGGCTCGGCGTATGGTGATGGAAGCGTGGTGCCAGGTGGAGCTTACATCCTATTTTCATTTGGTTGACCTGATCGCGCGAGACCGCAAAGGCCGCATGCAAGGTTCCCCGAACTTCAAGGGATTGCTCCGCGGAAGCGACTATTCGCCTAAGCCAGCGTTTGATGTTTTTGATACGCTGATGCGCCTATTGCAGGGCTCGGCTCCTTCGGAACGAAATTTTGTTGAGTTCACCGCCGCAGCTGCTGGCGTTGTAGGCTATTCCTTTGTAGATGCCGAGTCACGCTCCCCCGATGGATTGCCTAACATTTTCGCGTATTGGCGTAGAGGCGATTTCGAAATAGATGATGCTCGGGGGCTTGGTTCGGTATCGACGCGTTTGTTGCTGCCGAAACAGGGTGAAAAAGTTCCAACCTTAGCGGGTTCTGGGGGACGCAGCGAGTTTGTTTTGCTGGATCCTTTGAGTCGAGCGGTCTTCTCTATCTCCGCAGGGCAAGACAAATTGCCGCTGAGCGATTCTCCGTTGTTTATTGTGAGTAGAAAAAAGCTCGAAACGCTCGGAAAAATCGTTTAGGTGAGGCGCAGTTTTTTGCGAATTTTTTGGGTCTTGTCTGCGAGCGCGTTGCGAATCAATACCCACTGTGAGCGGCGTGGAAAAACCGTGCGGATATAACCTACATTCAGCATCTTTGCGAGATACCACGAGTAGGCAAAGAAACAGAACACCCGCGAAATCATCAGGGCAATTACGATGCTCTGCATGCTGGTCGCTACGCCGATGCAGATTCCTATATTGATAAGCACCGAAATTCCTTGGATGAACGCACCGGACCCGATTTCCCCTTGCGAACAGAGCCCAGAGTTCACAACGCGGGCGTGACAGTGAAAAGGCAAACCGAGAGCGAGCCAAGGCAGGATAGCCACTGCATCGAGATACTTTTCACCATAGATGATACGAACAATGGGGTCAGCCAAAACAATTAATGCGATAGCACCGACAAGCACTACTACGAAAAGCACCCATGCGGCTTGTAGCGTGTTGTGTAATGCGCGTCTGCGGCTGGTTTGGCCTATTCCGTGGGAATAGCTGACGAGGCTGGCAGAGGTTGCCGCCTCGCTTACCAGCTCAGTCAGCTTTAGCGCCGCAAATATCAGGGCAGTTGCGGTTGCGTCGAGAGCGAGGTTTGAAAAATAGACGCTAACGGACGAATTCATCGTGGCGAAAGCGAGCGTTAGTGAAAATAATCCACCCTGCTTGATCATTGGCAAAAGCGGAGAAAACATCTGCAGCCCAAGGTTCTGAAATACCGCTTTGTTGGAGTAGGCTTTTGCAAACACATAAAAAACGGCCGCGAACTGGCTTGCAACAAAGATCAATAGTGCAATGCTGAGGCTGATTTTCTCAAGCAAAATTGCGAGCACTACGCCGCCGAGCAGGAAATACCGCGAGAACAGCTCGGATTGGTTGAAGGCGCGAATATTTTTGTTGGCGAGGAATATGCCCTGCCCGATATAGACAAACACCATAGGAATAACGGCGGTCGAGGCAAGCAATACGATCTCGGTTGGGAGGCTCCCGGAAAGGTTGTAGTTTGTTAGCAGAAGCATGCTTGCAAACGCAAGCGCGCCAATCAAGGGCCAAGAAAATAATAGCGCCTGTTTGATCTGTGCTTCATCGAACAGGCCTTTCGCAAGAAAAAATGCCGAAGAATTGCGAAGGCCGAGGCTTGCAAAGTAGATCACCGTGTAACTTGTGATGCTGGTAAGGCCATAAACGCCCATATCCGCAGTTGAGAGGTAGCGGGCCAGCAAGGCAAGCACGATGAGGTTTCCGCCGCGCGCCAAAATGCGGTTGACGAGCACTGCGAAAATGTCCTTGATCATCTGTGAGTTGCTCTGCTTGCTTCTGATCTGCTTGTGACTGATCTAGTGGTTGCTGGTTTAGTTTTTGTCGATGCCTAGTAGACGATAGCTAATCAGGCGTAACGGTTTGCCTAAGGCGGAGGCATAGACCGAAATGAGAAGCTTAAGAGTTTTGCGAAGCGTAAGGTTTTCAATCGCGCTCGTCAGGTTGGCTGCACCCTCGGTGTCGCCCCAAACGGCAGATCGGAGAACGGAGCGAATGATTTTCTTTTGGATCTCGGGTTCCGATGTGGAAATCAGGCTGTCGAGGCCTTGTTCTCGAAGTTGGGTAAGAATCCGTTCTTGCTCGGCGGGAGATGCTTTCGCCATTCTCTTGGTAAGTGTGCCGTATCGCGTTTGGGCAAGAAACTTTATTGGGTCGTAAGATACGCCATCGAATTGCACATAGCGCTTATAGAGCATTTTTTTTACGGTGAAAAAACGCCCTTGCTGAATTAACCTCAGCCAAAGGTCGTAGTCCAAGGCGTAGCGGAATTCTTTTCGATAGCCACCTGCTGCGTAATAGGCGTCTTTTCGCATCATGACTTCGCTATGTGAAAAGACGTTCCCGTTTAATAGACTCTCCAGCGTACAGTCGTCGGCTACGATTTCGCGCAGACGAACCAGGCCGATATCTTCAATGATGTTTTCGTAAAAGCAGCCGACTGCGCTAAGCCCTGGGTCGGCTTCCATTGCGTCTACTTGTAAGGCGATACGATCCAATACAGACTCATCCCCCGAGCCTTGTATGGCGATGTATTTGCCCTTGCTCATGGCAATAGCATCAATCATGCCGGGGGTAAATCCCTTGTTTTTTTCGTGGACAATGATGGTTAGCCGGGGATCATTTAGAGCGCGGTATTTTTCGAGGCGTTGTTTTGTGTCGTCTTGAGATGCATCGTCGAATACGATGATCTCAAGGTTTTTGTAGGTTTGATTGAGCATGGATTGCAGCGTGCGATCCAGAATATGGCCACGGTTATAAAAGCCAGTGATGATGGTGACTAAGGGTTGATCCATGTGATCAGGGTCCTACAAATGAAAAGGCAAAAAAACGTTGGTAGGCAAATCGCCGACCTAATCTCGAGTGGATGGCTACGTCTTTCTGTGACGATGCTGTGGATGCAACGATTCTTTTGCTCGGCAGTAGCTACATCGAATCTCGGCGCCGGCTATTGATTGCGCAGCTGCCGAAGCTTTTCCCGAACTAGAATGAGAACGACGTGCGTGTTGGTTGTGACGTAGCGCCACAGCAACCGCCTCGGCTCAAGAATGGAGCGATAAAGCCATTCTAGACTAGTAGCCTGCATCCAGCTTGGTGCTCGGCTATTTTTGCCGGATAGAAAATCGAATAGGCCGCCGCAAGTTTTTACCCAGCACACGCCGCGCAAGGCTTCTTGGTTGCGGATGCAGAACAATTGTTCTTTGGGTTTTCCTAGACCGATCCATAGGACGTCGGTGCCAGCGGCAACGATGTCGGCGCAAATTTCGGCTTCTTGATTGCTACTGAAATATCCGTTTCGGCGCCCAGCGATGCGCAGGTTCGGGTAGCAGCGTTGCACTTCTGCGACGGCTTTTTCGTTCATGTCCTCGGTAGCACCGAGAAAATAGAAGCTAAGCCCCTGTTCTTGGGCGATGGACGCGGCATCGTGGAAAAAATCAGTCGATGCGATTCGCTCCGGAAGCGGGTTGTGACAAAGAAAGCGGGAGGCGAGCACTAAGGATTGCCCGTCGGCTTGCAAGTAATCGGCCGCTTGCATCGCGTGGCGAAAGTCCAAGTCGGTTTCGCAAAGCGAAAGCGCTTGCCCGTTCATCGAAAAGCCTAGTTTAGGCAAGGTTGGGGAAGTTGCCCTGCGTGCTTGGTTGCAGTCGCTGGCCATCAGCTCCGCATAGCCTCGGCGGTTGAGCCTGACGTGAGGCCAGCCCGCAATCCACGTTTGTTCTGGAGGGTTTGACTGAGAAATGCCGTCGCAAGCGAGCGCGCTTTCTAGATTATTTGCTGTCATAAAACTCTGTACTACCTTGAGAGATAACAGTTGGCTTGAGAAATAACAGTTAGCTTGAGAAATAACAGTTGCCAAACTTGGATAGACAAGGGCGCGCCGTGAGGTCCTTGGCGCGGCCCCTGCCTGAGGTGGCGGGATTTTCTCACTAATATGCGTTGGGCGAAAGCAGTGCGAAAGGAGTCTTAATCATGATCTTGATGTCAAGCCAGATCGACCATTTGTTGATGTACTCTAGGTCGAGTTCGACCCGCCGCAGCATTTTTTCAATCGTATCCGTCTCGCCGCGCATGCCATTGACTTGAGCCCAACCCGTCATGCCCGGTTTTGTACGGTGGCGGAGCATATAGGAGCGAATTTTGGAGGTGTAGATATCGTTATGTTCAATTGCGTGCGGGCGCGGGCCAACGAGTGACATGCTTCCCTGAAGCACGTTAAAGAGCTGCGGTAGCTCGTCGATGCTGGTGCGGCGGATGAAGCGGCCGATGGGGGTGATGCGGTCGTCGTGGCGGGTGGCTTGCTTTACTTCACTCTGATCATGCATTCGCATGGAGCGGAACTTCCAGACCTCAATTACGCGCCCATCCCATCCGTGGCGCTTCTGGCGGAATAGGATCGGGCCAGGTGACGATTTCCAGACCAATGCTGCAATTGTCACCATGAGTGGACTTAGTAGTATTAATGCGAGGAGGGCGCAGAACTTGTCCATGGCACCCTTGAGGAGGGCCTGGGTTTCTGAGGCGAGCGGGCTTTCGGAAAGCGAAATGAGAGGGAGGCCGTTGATCTCGCGAACTGAGTGGTTAATCAAGCGCATTGCAAAAATGTCAGGCACCCATACAACGTCAACCGGAATGTCGGAAATATCTTGGCACACGCTGTCGATCAACCCTGAGCAGCTGATGGGAAGTGCTATATAGATTCGATTTAGGTTGTGACGCGTGATGATTTCGCGTAGGTCTTCAAACTTGCCAAGATAGGGCTGGCGCTGTGCATGCCATTCCTGAAGTGCGTCTGCGTTGTCGTCAATGACGCCAACGATCCGGTCTGGCATCCATGCGTTGCGTATGATGCTGTCCACCAAGTGTTCGGCAAGCCAGCGTGAGCCTAACACGCCGGCGCGGATGGCAGGCCGATAATGCATGCTGATTCGGTGTATCACCATATAGGTGACCTGATAGGCGGCAATCTGCGCAGCGTAGGCGAGCCCTGCCCAGATGACAACGATTTTGCGCGAGATTTCATCGTTTAGATTGGCAATGAATGTTGCGCTCAAGGTAAGCGCTACTACCATGCCCCACGAGCGCGCGATGCGAAATGCGGTGTTGATGCGCCCGTTAAAGCGCCGGTACACGCCGCGCCACTCATAGATCAGCACGATCAGCAACGCGGAGATGACTGCCATCAAACGGTAATGATTTAGAATTTCGCCGTCTTCATACCAAGCAAGCGCAAACATGACGAACGTAGACGCGCAAACGTTTACGCCAATCTGAAGCAGATGGAGGATGTTGTCGTGATTCTGTAGCAGCCTTTTGGGTCTGCGCAACACGGGGGACATCAAAAAAGGGTGAAGCTCAGTTTGGTTCTTCATCGTATTTTCCAGTTTCTGCCAGTCCGACTACCATGTGCGAACCGGTGCAACGATTTTTTTGCTTCCCATGCAAGAACGAAATGGAGGGGCAATCAGACCCGCCTGTGAGAGACAGGCTTCAGTAGTATACATAGATGCGCCATGTGTGACCGCTAGAATCGGGGTGATTGCTGCATTTTTGTTCAATGGTTAACTTTACTCGCTAAGCCGTTTGCGAATCAACCGTGCGAGGTAATTTGGTATTTTTGCCCAAATTTATTTAGGCTTCTGACGGCAGCTTGGAAGTGCTTTGCTGTGAGAAGCTTGGGAACGCTTGTTTGTGCTATTTCAAATGAGTGTGAGTGAATGTGAGATTAATTTTTACGTTTCTGGCTCGGTCGTTTACATTTGTTTTCGATCATTTCGGGTTTTTTCAGAGGCTCGTGAATTAGGAATCTACAAGCCAGAGGTACAAAAAATTATATGGATCTGAATAACGCTGCTTTGCTCCCCATTCATGCTGTGTTAGCACAGATTCTTCGCGATTTGGAACAGGTTGATCGTTTGGTGATCCAAGCTCCACCGGGGGCAGGTAAGACGACGGTCGTTCCTGCGGCACTGTTGGAACACGCAGAAATTCTTGGAACAGGTCGGATTCTGCTGATACAGCCCCGCCGGCTTGCGGTTTATGGAGCAGCGCGTGCGCTCGCATCACGTTTCGGGCAAGGTGTGGGCGGGGTGGTGGGGTATCGGACGCGTTATGATAGCAAAGTTGGCGCAGAAACTCGTATTGAAGTGGTAACGGAAGGCATCTTTTTGCGGCGTATCCAGGAGGATCCTGAGCTGAACGGAGTTTCAGTGGTGATCTTTGACGAATTTCATGAGCGATCCGTCAATATTGATCTCGGCTTGGCTTTTGCTTTGGACGCGCAGCGAGGGTTGCGTGCGGAGGATGACCCGTTGCGAGTGCTAGTCATGTCAGCGACTCTCGATGGATCGGCGCTTTCTGCGTGGCTTGGCTGTCCTTTAGTGGTCACGCAAGGGCGCTGTTATCCGGTGGTGACACGCTATGCACCGCTGCCGGCTGGCGGGTGGTTTGAAAAGCATGTCGCAAGCGTTATTTTTCGGTTGCTACAGGAGGAGTCCGGCAGCGTACTCGTGTTTCTGCCCGGCTATCGTGAGATTCAGCGCGTAAAAAATTGTTTGGCGGAATTCGATGTAACGGACGATGTCAGTGTATGTCCTCTCCACGCATCCTTACCGCCAAGCGCACAAGAACAAGCCATTGCGGCGCCAGCGGAGGGAATGCGCAAAGTGGTTTTGGCAACCAATATTGCGGAAACCAGTGTGACCATCGAAGGGATTCGTGTGGTGGTAGATAGTGGCTGGGTGCGCACTGCTGCTTATGATGAGCGGCGTGGTATGACGGCACTGCATACCGAGCGTGTTTCGGCGGCCTCAGCTGAGCAGCGGCGTGGGCGCGCGGGCCGCGTAACGCCAGGTGTGTGTGTTCGTCTATGGAATGAAAGTGATACGCTCAAGCCGTTTGCCGATCCTGAAATCGCACATGCCGACTTGCTGCCCGTTCGTCTGGAGCTGGCGTTATGGGGGGTGCAGAACCCCAGCGAGCTAATGCTGCTGGATACCCCGCCGCAGAACGCGCTACAGCGTGCCGAAATGGCGCTTGTTGTATTGGACGTGCTTGATCAGCGTGGCGTTGCAACGGCGCTGGCGCGGAAGCTCTCTCTTTTGGGGTTGCATCCACGCTTAGCGCATCTGGTTTTTACGCAACGCGAAGGTAAAGCTGCGCATGCGGCCATGCTAGTTGCGATGATCCTGTCTGAAGGTGATCCGCTTACGGGGCGCTCTGGTGGAGTATTTCAAGCGGATTTGACGGAACGACTTGTGCTTTGGGATTTTTCGAGCAAGGGCTCTGTAAGACGCGATGCTGCAGAAATTGTTTCCACACAAAAGCCAAGGGATAAGGCGCTGCAAGGGATGCTGACGCAGGCTGGGGTCTGGCAGCGCGTTCAGCAGGGCGTGCGGCAATTAGCGCGGCGCTTGCGCGTGACTGAGCATGATTTGGCCATGCTGTCCTCGCAAGAGTGTCTTGAGGCTTTGGGGCTTGCATTGATTCGGACGTTTTCGGAGCGGGTGGCAATGGTGCGCTTAGGGCAGCCTCGACGTTATTTGCTGGCAAACGGTCGGGGGGTGCAGTTGTTGCAGGGGGATCATCTGGCGGGAAGGTCGTTATTGGTGGTGCTGGATTGTGACGGCGCTGGGACGGAGCCAGTGATTCGTTTGGCGTTAGAGGTTTCGCAGGCAATGGTCGAAGCGGCGCTGCCGACGCTGGTTTCGTGGCAAACGCTTGCGCGCTGGAACGCCACTCGTAAAGCGGTGGAGGTGGAGCAACAATTGCAGTTGGGCGCACTTGTTTTACAGCGTCGTGCCCAAGCAAAGCCTTGGCCGCATGCAGCGCGTGAGTGTTTGCTGCAGGCAATTCGGGACGATTTTTCTGGTGTGCTACCTTTGCGAGAGGCGAGTGTGCAATGGCTTGCGCGGGTGCGCTGGCTGCACAATCAGGCGCCGAATGATTGGCCTGATCTAGGAGAGGGGGCGCTGCTGGCTACGCTAGAGGTTTGGCTTGAACCTTGGCTGGAAGGTGTCTATAGCGCTGCTGAGCTTGAGCGGGTGGATCTTTTGAGTGCGCTCAAATCCAATTTAACCTGGGACGATCAGCAGCGCCTTGAACGTTTTGCGCCAGCGGTGTGGCGTCTTCCTGTGGGAATTGAACAATCTTTGGATTATCTGGCGGATAACGGGCCTGTTTTGAGTGCGCGGGTCCAAGCATTTTATGGGCTCGACCGTCATCCCATTTTACCGAATGGGCACGCGCTTTTGTTAGAGCTGCTCTCGCCCGCGCAGCGGCCGGTGCAAATTACGCGAGATTTGGTAGGTTTTTGGGCGGGAAGCTATCGTGAGCTGGCGAAGGAGATGCGCGGTCGCTATCCAAAACATTTTTGGCCGGAAGATCCTGCTCATGCGCAACCCACCTTACGGACTCGTGCAAAGATGTGAGCGCAGGTGCAATAACGCTGGCCTCAGTGTTCGCGTGAATCGTCGAAATTTGGTGAATCATTGAGTGCTGCGCTTGCTTGTCATATAGTTGGCGGCGCTCCTTATCGTATTATTATAAAAAATTATTGGATTTCCGACCTATGAGCGATAAATCACTGGTAGTTGTTTCGTCTTCCACTGCGCCGGTCGCTTCTCGGACGGCTGGATTGCGCGCGGGTGCGAGTATCGAAGCTCGCTCGCATGATGATTTGGATGTCTTGGTGGATCAACTGTTGCGGCGGCAGGCGAACGAGGGGAGTGGTACGGTCAGTGAGATTCTGGCGCATCCTCAGATTCGCAAACACGGTATCCTAGGTAGGTTGTCTGCATCGCAGCAGAGTTTAGCTACCAGTGTGGTTTCGCTGATGCAGGATAAGGTGGCGACGGATGCCCGTAAGAACGCCGATGCGCTCAAGCAGGTGATCGTTCATGAGCGTGAGGCTTTGCGCCAGATGTCGCATTCTTTTGCAGATACGGCTAGGCATCTTTATCAGCTTCCTCTTTGGCGTTCGGCAAAATCGGAATCCGTAATTGATGTGGTAGACGGTGCGTCTATGGGGGGTGGGGGCGGCTCGCCACCAGCCGGCGTTACAGCGCGGCCTTCGTCTTCGGCTGCGTCGCCTTGGATGCGAATCCTGACGTGGGGCAATCTGTTAGCTGGTACCGCCATTGTGCTGGCGGTATTGGTGGTGAAAACCAGTGTCGACACTGCAAGTTATGAAACGCGTTACCACCTGACGCAGGAGCATCTAACCCAGGTTCAGGGGGATTTTGAACAGCTTCAGGCCAAACACCAGCAGTTGTTAGCGGAGCACAAGACGCTGGCGGAGCAAAATGCAGCGCTCGCTGCTCGTTCTACGGCGAATGATGAGCAGCAGCAAGGTGCTCAGCAGCGCTTTGAAAGTGATCGCATCGCCTTTCAGAATCAAGTGGATGAGGCGCAACGGCGTGTAGCTCAGCAGCAAGAGCAGCTCGCCCACCTTCAAGCGCAACTCGCCGCCTCAGAATCCGGCGCTCGCCAGCAGATTGCAGGCTTGCGGCAGGAGCTAGCCCTGCTAAAAGGTGAGCGTGGCGTACAGGGCGATAATGTTCGTGCTTGGCAGCAATTAGCCGAGCAGCGCCAGCTTGAAATTTCTCGTTTGCAGGCGGAACTTCATAAACAGGTGCCAGTCGAAAAAGAAGAGCCAGCAAACCGAAAGGCATTTTTCGGGCTGTTCTGACATTTGTTCGGACGGCTCTGACGCAAGGTTTGCGTTAAATGCCGTATTTTGTATTGGTGTGCTTTTTTTTAGGGGGTTGCCTCTCAAATAGGGGGTTATCCCTTTCATAAAAAAACGCCTCTTGCGTGATCGCATGTTTCCGCCACTGGGCTCTGTCGCCTTAGTGGGCCAACACCGAGTGGATCGTTATGAATGGCTGAGCGGTTCTCGCAGCCAGTGATAACTCTGATCGCTTAGATTCTAACGGTGAGACTACGTGGCGGTTTTGCATCCGTGAGTGCATAAGAGATCAGCCAGCATCCTGCCAGCCAACAACATGCAGCTAGCAAAAAGAAGTCATTGGAGTATATATCCCATGGGCGTTACATTGCACCCACCTGCAAACCCAAAACGTTTTCGCGTGAGTCGGACTTGGAAAAATCAGGCCTACCAACTTTATGTGCCGATTGGCAGCAACTTGGAAAAGGCGCGAAAAATTGCTGAAGAATTAGATGAGAGCTTGGCGCAGCGCCAGCGTGCTTATTTGCTGCGACTGCAAACGGAAGGGCTTCATGTGTTGCATGAAGATGGTCGGATCATTGGATTGCAACGCCAGGTTCGCTTTCGTGAAGGGCGCAAGCCTTCGGACTCTATGAAAATTCGCCTCGTAAAAAGCGAGGGCGAGAAGCCGGTGTTTAAGGCATTTTCGGTTGATCATCATGGTTTTGAAAAAGCGTTTCAGATGTCGGTAGATTTTATTGCGGAATTCCGGAGCGTGGAAAAGGGCTGCTCTTTATATAAGCGGATGCTGCAGGCGCAGACGCTTTATGCCAATACGACGCAGGAAAGCAGCGTCGAACGCAAGAAGCCATCAGAACCGACGGATGTGGATGCGCTCTGGGCGATGCTGGAGAACGAGGTCAAAGCATTCCAAGAGCGCCGCAGTGTTCACCTAATTCGAGGCTAAACTTCACAGCCGCCGTTCAAGCGAGATTGGAATTCTGTTGTCCATAGCAGGCCTAGCGGTTTTGCATTGTCTAGGTCTAAGGCGCGCAGCCGCTCCGCCATGGGGTGGTTGCTTGTGCCGATGCGCAGCGTGACGCTGCCTGCGAGCGCAAAAGCGGATTTTCCGCGTGCGTTTACGTGGGTGCGCAAAGGTTTGCCCTCTAGCACAGAGAACAGTGTGAGGCTGAGTGCGGGTGAAGGTACCGAAATTCCCATTTTCCCTTCGAGGCGCATGATTTCGCCCGCGCCGTTTGGATCTTCTACGGCGCAAGAAAACGCACGCCCAGAAAGGCTGAAGGGGATGGGAGTTACGAATTTTGGCAGCCCCCAGATTTCTCGCCCTGCGGCGTTGGCTCTTGGTGTTGTGACAGGTAGGTCAATTACATACATGCCGCTATCACGCAGCTCTGGATGGCTGAGATGGGTAAGGATGTCTTTCCATTCATGAACGGCGTTAGGCAGTGGGTAGCGGCTGACCATTGCAGCGACGCCGACTTCGTTATAAACGCCCACGGTGGTGTCGCGGTATTCGAAGCAAGCAATGCCGACAATGGACTTGTTGCCAATTGAGAGGCATGGAATCAATCCGGTTCCGGCAAGTTGGCGTTCCACTTTGTTTTTATCAACAAGAAAGAATGCGTAGACGGCAGTTGTGTCGTAGTAAAGGATGGGTAGGTCTACGTCACCTTCGCTCGTGGCAACGGTATTTCTTGGTACTTGGAAGAATGGGCTGTTGTGGGACATGGTTTTTCCTCAAAACGGAAGCGCGGGTTTGTACGTGTAAGGCTGCATAAGCGTATCGCCACCGTTACGTGGGCGATACGCGCGAAGCTTGTTGTGCGATTTTGGCTAAAAGCGCAGATTGTTGATCTTCGATGACCGCGAGACGGTTGATTTGGTTGGTGCCTTCGAAGATGCGGGTAAGGCGGTTGTCGCGGAAGGTTTTTTCAAGGCCGAGAGGTTGAAGCAGACTGTTGGGCCCACATAATTCCATGGCAATTTCGATTGCGCGCTGCGCTTGATCGGTAACGTGAAATTTCGCCATTGATGCTTTGCCTTGCCAAGGTGTCCAAGCTTTTGCGAGTTGCCAGACCATTGCGCGAATGCTTGTAACAATCGCCTGAATCTCAGCAAGTTGCAACTGTGTGTGCTGGTAGGTGATGAGTGGGCGCCCTGCAAGAACTGTGTTACAAACATAGTCGGTAGCGATTTCGAGGGCGTTTTGCGCAAACCCAACGGCCATGCCTGCAACGGGGAGCCGCGAGAAATTTAGCGTTGCACGATTCAGCGCCCAACCTTGCCGAAGCCCGCCCAGAACGAAGGCGTCGGGAACAAAACAGTCATCAAAGGCAAGCTCAGTTGCGCCCGATGCTCTCATCCCCATTTTTAGCTCATTGCGAACTCGCTCAAAGCCAGGCGTGTTGGCATCGACCAGAAAGGCGGTCCACGAAGAGAATCCTTCGCCCGCCAAGGCTGCAAAGGCCACGATCCAGCGCGCGCGATCGCCGCCACTGATAAAGATTTTTCGGCCGCGCAGCTTCCATCCGCCGTTGCTGGGGTGGGCTACGAGGCCAGGTTTATTGTGCAGCGCACCGTAACCGTCTTCGGCGTCGGAGCCGGCCGTGGGCTCGGTGATGGCGAAGGCGAACAGTTCGGGTTCGCCGCGTTCGCAGGCGCGAAGTGCTGGTAGGATCACGGTGCGTAAAACGTGCGTGTTGCCGGAAAACAACGCAGGCACTAAGCCAAGGTTGTGGGCACTTATGGCAAGCATTAATCCACCGTCTACCCGGGAAAGGTTTTCGGTTCGGATGGCTTGTAGCCACGGCAGTGAATATCGGTAGCGTAACAGCGGCGTGGAGCCTAGTGGCTTGGGTAAGGCGTCAGAAAGTAGACCTGTGCGCCCTGCTTGGCTGATCAGTGCGCTAATGGTGGCGCGGTGTGGATCGTCAGTGGCAGGAAAAGACGCATGTGGTTCGCGCAGTGCTTGATCGAGCTGAAGCGCGTGGGGGCGAAATTCGCGCTCTGTAAATTCTTGCAGCCAAGCGCGATAGTTGGCGAGAACGGGTGGAAGCTCGCCCTCGATGAGTGGCTTCTTGGGGTGGGGAGCATAGGCGGCAAGCTGGCGCAATATCCAGGAATCTTTGAAGGCTTGAAGTGGAGCCAGTGGGCTTGTGGTGGCAACGAATCCCGGTAGTGAACCGTTGGTGTTTTCGGGTTCTGGCTGTGCTGCGTCTGGGTTTCGCAAGGTCGCCAGAATCATTGCTAGCTCATCTGGAGTGCCGCCAAGGATGCGCAGGCAGTTGATATCACGTAGCACACATTCTACGCCGGTATCTTGCATATAACCGCTGCCGCCGTGAACTTGCATTGCGGCGTTTGCTGCTTTGCTTAACGCGTTGAGCGAGGCATGCTTGATGGTGATTGCACTGGCCAATGGTGGAAATTGTGCGCTGATCTGTAGCCAGGTGAGTTGCTGGGTCGTGCTATGGATCGCGAGGTCTATTTCGCTTAAAAGTAAAGCGACTGCATCATGCAGAACAATCGTGCGACCGCCCTGTACGCGCAGCGTTGCGTAACTGTGAGCCAGTTTTGCTGCGCGTTGCGTGCAACCCAGTGCGATGGCGGTGAGCCCCAAGAGATGGGCGGCCATAAGCTGTTGCCACGTTGAGCGCGAAATTGGCCAGTGGGTATGGCCGTTTGTGCTTTGGCGGCTGTCAACGTTTTGATTGTTGCCTTGTTTTGATGTCAGCGTGGACGCCAGCAAGCCGTCTAACCCGTGTGAGGGTGTGTTCTTGACGTTGTAGTCTGCTAAGTGGTGCAGGTGGATCTGAAATCCGCTGCCGTCAAATACTGGAAGGCCGACGTTATCGCTAAGGTTTGCAATCCAGAAACTTCTGTGCTGGAGTTCGCTTGTGTAGTTATCCGTAAGGAGGGCCGTATCGTTGGCCTGATATTGGTCGATACACCAGCGCGCAATCGCTGAACGCCCCCAGCCGTGAACCCCGCAGGGGTGAAGCGCCGTGGTAGAGGTCGCCTGCTCCAACCATTGCGTAGGTGGTGGTGGCTGGTCGAGTGGGTTTTGCTGTGCGTGCGCAATGAGCGCTTGCAAAAGAGCAGTTTGGTGCAGATGCAGTGCGACGGCGGTATTGTGTTGGGCGAGTTCTGTGAGTGCTGCAATGGTAAACGCTGGCGGCTTTTGAGAGGGCCATTCGCTCCACAGGCCGAATCCGCTGGCTTGTTCGCCGATGAGCCCTTGCGTTAGGGCTGCGTGATGAATGGCTTCTAGGGCGTCTTGGCGGATGGCCGTTTCTGGGCGAGGCCAGCGTGTGGCTATTTCAGCGGCGGCGAATGCTGTTACGGCTTCGATTAGGCTACGGCTGTCTTCGTCCAAAAAAAACGCTGCCAAAGGCTCCATCATGGGAATAGGCTCTCCGATACTGCGGTGGGATGACTGAGCTGATTGAGTCTATCCGCTAAAAGCCGTATTCGCCAATTGCCCGATTAGGTTAGCGAGTCGGTGCGATTGCTAACCTTTCTTGGGGGAGCGCTTATCCACAAAGTGTGTGTCTGCCCGCGAGGGTTGTGCCTAGAAAGAATTGATCTTTACCTCTACACGTTGGTTCTGATCGGCAATCTGGTTCCATTCGCCTGCTTTGAGTGCGTCGCTGAGTTCTGGGTAGGGGTGGAGGCTCTCTTCGGTGCCGGCGGTGTCGAGAATGATTTTAATGTGGTCGCCGACGCGGGTAGAAAGTGACGATACGGTGCTGCGGAAGGCGTTGGTTTGTGCCATACCGCGTTCATCGGCGGTGGTGCGGCTGATTTCATTGATTTCGCAACTGCTGACAAGTGCTTTTGCGTCGGCGAGGCTGGTTTCACCGTTACTGCGCGTTTTGGTGCAGTACTTGCCGAGATGGCTGCGCAAGATGATTGCGCCTCGGAAGCCGAGCACATAAAGCTGGCCGGCAATTTCGTCGAGCCGTTCGGCCAGTTGGTTGTTGAATGGGGGGGTGCCGAAGGCAAATGCGGTTTGCTGGCTGAGGGTGGTGCCAAGGAGTGAATAGAGCTGTGTATTTACTTTTTTCTGTTGGCTGACGAGTTCGCGGTTTTCACGATCCAGCGCGGTAATTCGTTCTTGCGCTTGTGCGTTTTGGCTGGTTGCGCTGGTGGTTTCTTGTGCGATTGCGATTTTGCGTGCTTCTTCACGGTTGTTTTTGGTGGCGAGCTGGCTGCCTAACCACAGGGATGTTGCGAGCAAGGAGAGCGCAATGATGCCTACCCAGTGGTTCCGCAAGTGGGGATGGCTGGTTTCGGCGAGTTGCTCGGATTGCATCTGATCCAGTCTTGCGTCCAGATGGAGAAGCTTTTCTTCAATACGAAGCGCTGTGTCGCTTAGGTCTGCGCGGCGGTCGTGGCTGAGTTGGTCACGGTATTCGTGGAGCATGCGGCGCAGTGGGGTGTCTGCGGAGGTGCGGTGGCGTATGGAGTTCTCTACGGCTTTGGTGACTTCGTGAAGGTCGTCTTCAAGTAGGTCTACGATTTTATTTTCTGGCGGAATCGCGGGTGATATGGGCGGATAGGTGCTTGAGTCTGCGCCTGTCGCGCGCTTGGGTAGCAGGTTTTGGCCTTCCAATACGCGCACGAGTTGTTCGGCGCGGAGTTTCTTTTTGGGGATGACGGCAGCGGCGCCGAGGGCGCGTGCTTGGCTTACGAATACCTCGCCTTCTTTGGAGGTGTACATCATGATGGGGATATGGGCGTGTTTCGGGTCGTTGCGGATGGCTCGCAGGGTTTGAAAGCCGTCCATGCCCGGCATGGTGTGATCCATAAAGATCATGTCGGGACGATGGTCGCAAAGATAGCCGAGCGCTTCTTCCCCTGATTCGACTTGATCAACGCTAATATGCTGTTCGCTAAGCATTTTACTTAGTACTACACGCGCCATCCGTGAGTCGTCTACCACTAGTGCCAGCTTTTCCGACATTTTTCTGCTTGCCTTATTTCGTTGTTATTCGGCGTATTGTTTGGGGGGCAGGTTCGTTGAATTACAATAACTATATCAAATGCCGGTGGATACGCCACAGTCGATTCGGCGGTTTTGTGGACGCGCTAGTCACTTTCCGTTTTTTTCCGCATAGCGACGCGCTTTACGGTGGAAGCAGGCCATTTCGCCGGAACACTCGTCCAGCAGTTCATTGAGTGCCGGGACGAGTTCGTGGTAGGTGGCGATTGTGCTGATCTGGGCGTTATTCAGCGGGCCTTGCATCCACGCGTCGTAGCCGGAAAATCCCTGCCACTCGGATTCTTTGATGTGTTTGTAGTGGTTGCGAAGATTTTCTGCCAGAACGCTCTTTTGCCTGCGCTTTTCGAGATCTGGCAAGTCTTGCCGATAGAGGGTGTCAAGCTGCTTTCGGTAATCGAGAATCAGCGCGATAAATTGCTCATTGCGGGCTTTTCCTTGCAGGTAGCGAGGCCATTCTTGCGGCTGGCCGTGTGCTTTCAGCCAGCGCCGAATTCCTTCCTGCTCGATTACCGTAGCGTAGCTTTCGTTGAAAGTAGAGCTGTTGAAAGTAGAGCTGTTGAAGGTCGAGCTGTTGAAGCTAGAATCGCTGGCTGTGCTTTTGCCACTGATGTAAAGCGTTTGGTGGGCGAGTTCGTGAAAGATGAGCGCGGCTAGCTCGGTATCGGATTGATGGATTACGGACGAGAGCAGTGGGTCGTCGAACCAGCCTAGCGTACTGTAGGCGCTGACTCCGCTGACCCAGGTTTCTAAGCCGGATTCGCTGAGTTGGAGCGCGTAACGCGCAGCATCCGCTTTGTGAAAATAGCCTCGGTAGGCGACGCATCCTGCAATGGGAAAGCACCACTGCTGTGCTTGGATCGAAAACTCGGGCGCGGCAAATACGTTCCATACCACATAAGGTCGATCCAGTTGGACGTAGCTGGTGTAGCTTTCGTCGGCTTTTAACTGTAGCTCCGTTTGTGCAAAGGCTCTTGCTTCTTGCACTAGCGCTAGTTTGTGGCGAAGTGATTCGGGGGTGTCTGGGTTCGCGATCAGTGCGGGGATGGGCTGGCGTGCGGACATTAACTCCCATTGGCCTTGTGCTGCTTGAACATAGTAGCCAAGCGTTTCGCAACCGTTTAGAAGAATAACGCTGGCGGTCAGCGCGAAGATCGACGCGATCGGCCTGCGGAGAGGCGATCGCTTGTTTTGGCGACAGGAGTGCAGAAAAGCCAAGCCTAGCAGCGCAAGGATGCAGCGGCGGAATCGCGAATACCGTCGAGAACATCTTCACTAAGCCCGACGTTATTGTGTTCCAGCACGCGCTCTGCGCGATAGCTGGAGCGCACAAAGGGGCCCGCGACCGCTTCTACAAATCCCATCGCTAGGGCAAGTTCGCGGTAGCCTTTGAATTGTTCTGGGGTTACAAAGCGGGCGACCGGCAGGTGGTTTTTGGTGGGGCGCATGTATTGCCCGAGGGTGACAACATCGACGTTTGCGGCGCGGATGTCGCGTAGAGTTTCTTCGATTTCTTCATCGGTTTCGCCTAGCCCCACCATCAGGCTGGTTTTGGTGACGGTTTGGGGCGCGTACTCTTTTGCGAAGCGCAGCACGTCTAATGTCTGATCGTAGCTTGCGCGGATGTCTCGCACGGGATGGGTCAGGCGGCGGACGGTTTCCATGTTTTGAGCGTAGGTTGCAAGCCCGGCATCCAGTACGGTGGCAACGCATTCGTGGCGGCCTTGAAAATCGGGGGTGAGCGCTTCTACGGCGGTTTGCGGCATGCGTTGGTGGATGGCTTTTACGCAGGCGGCGTAGTGGGCGGCGCCGCCGTCGGCGAGGTCATCGCGGTCTACGGAGGTGAGCACCACATATTTGAGGCCCATCAGTGCTACCGCATCGGCGACATTGTGCGGTTCCATGGGGTCGAGCCAGCCTTGTGGGTTGCCGGTGCTGACCGAGCAAAATTTGCAGGCGCGAGTGCAGACGGAGCCCATGAGCATGAGGGTCGCGGTGCCGCGGCCCCAGCATTCGGCGATGTTGGGGCATTTGGATTCGGCGCAGACGGTGGAGAGTTTGTGGCTTTGAACGATTTCCACAATTTCTTGGTAGCGGGCACCGGAGGGTGCTTTTACGCGCAGCCACTTAGGTTTGCGTTCCGCATCGGGGATTTCGCTGATATTGGTGACTTTGATACCATCACGGATTGCCGGCGTGCCTTGTGGGCTGATGAATTTGGTGCCGGAGGTCGGGCGCAGGTTGATTTTGCGTGGTTGGGAGGGTTGTTCGCTCATGATGGGGAGATCCTTCGAACTCGGCGGCTGACGGGCGGTGCGCCATGGTAAGGCGGGGCGTACGGTGGGTAGATGATGCGGCCGTTAAGGGGCCTAGTTTATCACGCTTCGGGCCGCATCGGGCAGGTGCGGTGCTTTGTGCTTCAGCCATTATTGGTAAGGATGTGTGCCACTCGAAGTGTTTTTAGGTTCCCACTCTTTGTTGTGGTTTGTCGCAATTTGTGCGGGTTTTGGCGGGCTTTTGTGGACGTTGCGGGTGCGTTTTCTTGCCGCTAGTCAAATCAGGCCGCATATTTGCGAACGATTGGCGCGTTTTCACTTTCCCATCAGGCGATGGCTATGTTTATATGGGGTTAGTCAAATCTGACCAACTGAGGTGCATTATGGCAGCGGAACATCTGAACGTACTGATTATCGGCGCGGGCCTCTCTGGGGTCGGTGCTGCGTGGCATTTGCAGAACCAATGCCCTAGCAAGACGTTTGCTCTCCTGGAGGCACGCCAGGCCATCGGCGGTACGTGGGATATTCACCGCTATCCTGGGGTACGGTCAGATTCTGAAATGTATACATACGCCTACAACTTTCGGCCGTGGACCGATAGTAAGGTGATTGCCGATGGCGCTACGATTCTGAAATACATCCGCGACACGGCAAGCGAAAACGGCATTGATAAAAAGGTGCGTTACGGCGTAAAGGTGGTGAAAGCCGATTGGTCGGATGACACGGCAACCTGGACGGTTACCACCGAGCGCCAGGTGGATGGTTCGCCCAAGCAGGAGCAGATTACCTGCGACTTTCTTTTGAGCTGTGCAGGTTATTACAGCTACGAAAAGCCCAATATCCCGGATTTTGCCGGGCGCGATGATTTCAAAGGCCCGGTTGTGCACCCGCAGCAGTGGCCGGACGATCTTGATTATACGGGCAAAACGGTCGTGATTATCGGCTCTGGCGCGACTGCTGTAACCTTGCTGCCTTCGATGACCGATAAAGCGGCTCACGTTACGATGTTGCAGCGTACGCCGACTTATATGGCGAATATTCCAGAGCGTGACCGCATTTCTGACACCCTGCGGAAGGTGATGCCCGACATGATGGTGCATCGCCTAGGCCGCGCGCGTGGTGTGGCTTTGCAATTGGGTGTGTTCCGCCTTGCGAAAGCGCAACCGAAGGTGTTGCGTGGTGCGCTGTTGGGAATGGCAAAGCGCCAGCTCGGCAGCAAGGTGGATATGAAACACTTTACCCCGAACTACAATCCTTGGGATCAACGTCTGTGCGCGGTTCCGAATGGCGATTTGTTCAAGGCTGTGCGTAGCGGCAAGGCGAGCGTGGTTACGGATCATATTGATCGCTTTACAGCAAAAGGCATCAAACTCAAGTCGGGCCAAGAGCTGGAAGCGGACATCATCATCACGGCCACCGGCTTCAATATTCAGCTGATCGGCGGGATGACGCTCTCCAAGAATGGCAAAGCGGTAAACCTTTCGAAAGGTATGGCTTATCGCGGTACGCTGTTTGAAGGCATTCCCAATCTGGGCATGATCTTTGGGTATACCAACTCTAGTTGGACGCTGAAGTCAGATATTTCCAGCGAATATATCTGCCGCTTGATCAATTATATGGACAAACACGGCTACGATCGCTGCGCGCCTGTAAATACCGATCCATCGGTGAAACCAGAGTATTTCGTAACCGAAGATTCAGGGGCGGGTAGCGCAGGCTATATCCAGCGCGCTCTGGAAATGATGCCAAAACAAGGCAATAAGGCACCGTGGCGCGTTTATATGAACTACCTGCTGGATCTGCCTGCACTGCGGCTTAGCCCGTTGAATGATGGGGTGATGAAGTTTAGTTCGCTGCGGAAAGGTAACAACGCTGCGGGTGGCCGCCGCGCGGTCGCCTGATTTTTCGGGTTTTAGACAAGCAAAAAAGGGGAAGCGCCTAATCGGTGCTTCCCCTTTCTTTTTTTGGGAGACTCCAATGTGTTTTTGGAGGATCAAATTGGGATGGATCTTAGGAGTTTCAGTTTTTCACTAGATGGACTGGTTTTTAACAAGATGAACGAGGTTGCCCATGCGATCAAAGACGATGTAGGGAGTGATGCGGCCCATTCGGATGGATTCGGTCATGTTGCGCAGGGGTTGGTCGGCGTCTTCGTGGCGTGGTGGGATGCTGCCGTTTCCACCGAGTGCGGCGCAAAAGACAATGGACCAGTGTTCTCCGGGGGTGCCTTTGGCGAATTCTGTGGATTCTTGAACTAGCTGCTCAAAGCTCTCAAGCTCGCTGGCGAGTTTGTCTACTTCCATGAGGGGGGCGAGTGCGCCACCTAAGCCGCGTTCGAAGCGTTTGCGCTGTTCTGGCGTGGCGTCTTCTGGGAGTTCGGATGCGGCGAATACGAACAGCAGGCGCTGGGCGTCGGGTTGTTCACGTGCGGAAGTAAGGAGATCTGCAAAAGTCTGGATTTGCATAGCTGGCGAGCCGTTTGCTGGAGTGAGTGGCGGCGAGGGAGAGATTCGAACTCTCGGTGCAGTTGCCCACACAGCGGTTTTCGAGACCGCCCCATTCGGCCACTCTGGCACCTCGCCGAAGCCGCAAAGGATGCGTTAAGTTGCTGGTTTCGTCAAGGAAAACTGCGTGTGTATCAGGCGGGAGCGCCCTCGGCTTGCGGAGTAATGGCTCCACATTGGGCGGTGACGGCGTTTTCCAGTTCGGTAAGTGCGTCTTGGGTGTAGATTGCCATTCGCTGTAGCTTTGGTGCGGCTTGTCGGCAACCGAGAATGCCGACGGCGATCTTGTTGTTGTAGCCGACGAGGGTGATATTGAGCGCGTAGCCGTCCATCAGGAAAGACGCGGGGTAGATGGCTTCGAGTTCAGCGCCCATCAGGTAGAGTGGCTCTTTGGATAGCTTGACGTTGGAGATGACGAGGTTGAAAAACGGGGGGAGCTTGGCCAAGGTGCCGGTGAGCTGGCCAAACATTAGCGGCGTTAATCCCATAAAAGCAAATTGCATGAGCGCGGTGCCAGACAGGCTGCGCAGGTCTTGCTTTGCGCGGCAGGTGACGCGATGTATTTGCTGCAAACGCTCAATCGGGTCGTTCAGGTGAGTGCCGAGTGGGGCGATAAATCCGGCAGCGGCGTTGCCGCCTTCGCTGGCTTCGCGCCGAAAGGCGAGTGGGATGGAGGCGAGAAGGGATTTGTCGGGCAGTTCGCTGTGTTCCAGCAGATAGCGCCGGATGGTGGAGCCGCAGATGGCGAGCATGACGTCGTTAACGCTGGTGTTGGTTGCGCAGGCGATGGCATGGATGCGATCCAGATCGAGAATTTGCGTTGCGAGGCGGCGTTGGCGTGATACGCGTACGTTAAAGCAATTGGCGGGCACTGAGAGTGCTAGTTTGATGCTGCTGTCGTCCCCTTGTAGCATCTCTTTGATTTTGCTGCTGAGTTCGCTGGCGGCCTGGAGTTGGGTGCGAGCGATTTTATAAGGGGTGGTGATGCGTGCCACCAGGGAGCGTTTGTAGTTCGCTTTGGCGCGGTCGCCTTTCTTGTGGGGGCCTTTTTTGCTGGAACCTTTCTCTGAGCCTGTTGCTGTATCATCGCTGATTTGTGGTTCTGGTGCGGCGGCGATGCTGGCAATTCCGCGCATATCTGTAGGGTCTTTGGAGAGCCATTGGAGCAGCATGCGAACGGCGCCCATGCCGTCGATGGCGCAGTGGTGCGCTTTGAAGTACATCGCGAAGCGGTTGCCTTCGAGCCCTTCTATAAGGTGGCATTCCCAGAGTGGGCGGGTCATGTCTAATGGGTTGGAATGCAGTCGTTCGATCAGCATCCCAAGCTCGCGCTCTCCACCCGGAAACGGCAGGGCGGAGTGGCGCAGGTGGTAGTCCATGTCGATTTTGGCGGGCACCCATGCAGGGGCAACGCTGCTAAGCCCACCGTGAGCGAGCTGGCAGTCGAAAGGCTTGGGCATAAAGGGTTTCTCGCGCATTTTGGCAACGAGTTTGCGCACGTAGTCTGGCGGTGCGTTTTTGGGGAGATGGAAGGTCATCAGGGAACCGACGTGCATGGGGGTGCGGAGTGCGTCCATGTGCAGGAAGGTGCTGTCGAGTGGGTTTAGGTGCTTCATGCAGAGTCCCTCTGACCTTGTGGATAAAGGCATATAAATACTAATTGATTAGTATAAAGCTTCTGTTGGGCTGGCGGCTAGGTTGAAAGTGGCGCGGTGTGATGCGGGGCAAGAACTGGTGCCTTACGAATGCGACGATGCACCCGAAAACACGTTGAGTACAACTACCCCGGCCACAATCAGTCCAATCCCGATGCCGGCGGCGAAATCCAGTTTTTGCCCGAACATGACCCACCCGATCACTGCAATCAGTGCGACCCCTGCGCCTGACCAGACTGCATAAGCGATGCCTATGGGGATGGATTTCAGGGTGAGGGACAAAAAATAGAACGCCGAGGTATAGCCTGCAATTACGATGACGGAGGGCCATAAACGGGTGAAGCCTTCGGAGGACTTTAGCGCAGAGGTGGCGATGACTTCGCTGAGGATGGCAATGCCGAGTAGTAACCAGTTCATTTTGGACTCCGTTTGCCCCTTCGACTTCGCTCCCCTTCGGCTTCGCTCAGGGGCCGTAGGTTTTGCGCAGGGGCCGTAGACTTTGCGCGGGGGCCGTAGGGCTTTGCGCGGGGGAGGAATATGCTCAGGGGGTGGGTTCGTTTGGTGGTGCCTTTTGTTTTTCGTGCAGTTGCTTCTCGTGGTGAAGCTGCGTCTCGTGCTGAAGTTGCTTCTCGCGAAGTTGAATGAAGCCTACCACCAGCCACGTTGCGAGGACAAACGGAAAGGTGAGGGCGGGGAGATGGGCGTTTAGCATCAGCCATGTGATCAAAATGGAAAGGGCTGCTCCGGTGATCGCGTGCAAGGTACGTGTTGAAAACAGGGATACGGCGATGGCGGTAAGTACGGCGTTATAACCGTAGAGGCCGGCGCTTGCCTGGGATGAAAATCCGAATCCGTCGGCGACGACATAGCCAAGTGCGGCGGCAAGGCTCGCGAGCCAAGCGTGGCGGACGGAACTGATGAGGATGGCGACCAAAAATAGCAGGCCGGTAAAGGTGTTCCCTTGAAACATGACTTGCCCGAACCCTTGGAAGAAGCCGTCTAGCGGAGCAAGAAAAATTCGGGTGTCGTTTGCGCTGAGGGTTTCGCCTTGGGGAAGAATGGCGAAGGCGAGCCATAGTGTGACGATAAAGGGGAAGGTAAAGGGCTTAAGCGCGTGTTTGTGCATGATGTGCATGAGTTCGGTGCAGAGTACGATGCCACCGATGCCGACCAGAACCGCGCTGAACGGGGTTGGGTAGAAAAATACTGCGCCGATGGCGACGAGTGCGGCGTTGAATCCGTAGAGGCCGTCGCTGATGTCTTGGCTTGAGAACTTCCGGTAACGTGCGTATTCGGCTCCACCGATCGAGCCCGCAAGTGCTGCGAGTGCCATCAGGAGTGAGTTGGCTGCAATCCCGATTAAAAATAACAGGCCGGTTGCAGCGTTACGCTGAAACATGATTTGGCCGAGGCCGCGTAGCGTGGTGAGTGAAGTTTCCATAGGACGTTTTATGGCTCTCGGGATTTGTTGTTCTCGGGGTTTGTTGTTTTTGGGGTTTGTTGTTTTTGGGGTTTGTTGTTTTTGGGGTTTGCTGTTTTCGGGGCTTATCGCTTGGAGATCGCGGTAACCAGTGCGAAACGTTTAGCCATCGTAGATAGGTTCATAATGCCCTGTCTGGTGGATATCTGAAATATATCGGGGTGAAAATATATCGGGGGGGAAAAGGTGCGTAGCGCTGCCCTAATTAGTGTGCAGTATACCGAGGGCAGCGACCAGTAGGAGGCCGAGGATGGCGACGGCGCCGTTTATGACGAGGCCCCAACGGGCGTTGTAGCCTTTCGGGAATTCGTGTGGGGTGAGGGTGGACAGCACGACTGCGTACTGGCGGGCGGAAAATGCGGAGGTAAGCGAGCCCAGTACGATGAAGCCTAAGCCTAACCAGAAGGAGATGGTGAGTTGGCCGGGATGGATGGATTTGGGGGAGAGTGCTTGCATCAGTAGGCCGGCGCGTTCAATTACGAAGCCGAAGGCGATGAGGGATAAGCTGGTGCGGTTCCAGGCGAGCAGGGTGCGTTCGGCGGCGAATAGTACTCTTGGGTCTTTGAGGTCGGACACGGGTTTCTCGTGTGGTGTTCGTAAGGTGTTGATGGGAAAGGGTAGCTTTATTTGGCGTTGGTGTCGAAAAAGCGGGAACATTTCATGGCTATACTTGGAGGTGCCTGAGGTTGGAAGTGCTTCATGCTGCAATGAGCTATTTGTACGTTGCGTGCATCTCACAATAAATAGAAATCACTGTGGAGCCGCGAATATGAATAATGTAAACAAGAATGATCCCAAACGCATTGTGATTTGTTCGGATGGCACTTGGAATACGCCGGATCAGAAGCCCACGAACGTGGTGAAGTTGGTGCGTAGTATTTTGCCTCGTGCGTATGACGGCCGGCATCAAGTGGTTTTTTACGATCAGGGGATCGGCACTGGCGATCTGATGGATCGCTATATGGGCGGCATTTTTGGCTATGGGATGGAGCAGAACGTTCTTGATGCCTACCGCTTTCTGGTGCACAACTATGAGGAAGGCGATGACGTCTATTTTTTTGGCTTTAGTCGCGGAGCCTATACCGTGCGGGCCGCGGTGGGCTTGGTGCATTTAATTGGCCTGATCAAGAAGGATCGGCTGGCGGAGCTTGGGAACATTTATAAATACTATCGAACGCCGCCGGAAAAACGTGAGCTTGGTCGTTATTCTCATATCATGGAGCATCGCCCTGCGATTCGCATGGTAGGTGTATTTGATACGGTGGGTGCGCTGGGTGCGCCGCTTTATTTGCCGAGTGCAATCACCCAACACTGGGTGAAGTTTTACGATACGTCGCTCAGTGACATTGTTAAAAATGCGTATCAGGCGCTCGCGCTAGACGAACGCAGAGCGCCATTTGTACCTTCGCTCTGGACGGGGGTTCCTGTGGAGGGGCAGCTGGTGGAGCAGTGCTGGTTTGCGGGTGCGCATTCTGACATTGGCGGCGGTTATGCGCGCTCTGGTTTATCGGACGTGACCTTGAAGTGGATGGTGGATAATGCGGTTCGTCAGGGGCTTGATTTTGATGATCAATATTTGAATGCGATTTGTAAGCCCAATCCATCGAACAAGCCGCATGATTCGCTGCCTGCTGGTTCGCGTATGCTGGGTTCGGTGGCGGCGACGGATCGGCGGGTGTTTGGGGAGCCTCTGGCAGATCCAAAGAGCCGCCCGTTGAATGTGAGGGTACATGAAACGGTGTATCAGCAGATTGCACATCAGCAGTACAAGCCCATCAATCCTGATTTTCCATTCGAGCTGGGCGGTGTGCAGCCTGCGCAGGAGCAGCGTAAGGGGATTCGTTATGCCGGTAACGGTGCGCCTAGCCGGATTCAGATTGGGGAGCGGGAGGCGGATTGTGAACTGTTGGATTTTAGCCGGACGGGGGTTCGTGTTGCTTATCGCGGGGAGCCGTTGCTAGATCCGCAGCGGGTGGTGGCGATTCGGTCGAGCCAGACGGGAGATGTGACTGCACGCTGCGTGTGGCGTGAGGGAAATCAGTTCGGCTTGCAGCTTGTTGCGGCTTGAGGCACAGGGGCTGCCGCATTTGCTGCAGCCCCTGTGTGTTTTGGCGGCGCTTATTTCAGCTCGCTGGAGGATTTTCCGAGCAGGCGGCGGGCTACGATCAACTGCTGGATTTGCTGGGTGCCTTCGAAGATGTCGAGGATCTTCGAGTCGCGGCTCCATTTCTCTAGCATTTCGGTTTCGGAGTAGCCTAGGCTGCTGCAGAGTTCAACGCATTTAAGGGTGATTGCGTTGCAGGTGCGGCCTGCTTTGGCTTTGGCGACCGAGGCTTCTTTGGAATTGGGCTGGCCGTTGTCGGCCATCCATGCGGCGCGAATGGTGAGCAGGCGAGCGGCTTCCCATTCGGCTTCCATTTGGTAGAACGTGGCTTGAATCTGGCTGAGCGTGGCGGTGGGTTGATCGTAGCTGAGTTGCAGGTGTTCAGCCAGCAATTCGCGGGTGCGATCCAAAGAGGCTTTCGCCAAACCTACCGCCATGGCTGCTACCAGTGGACGGGTGTTGTCGAAGGTTTCCATGACGCCGCCAAAGCCTTTTTTGACGTCGATTTCAGGGTTGCCTAGGAGGTTGCTTTTGTGGACGCGGCAGTCGGTAAAGTTGATGGCTGCGGTGTCGGAGGCTTTTACGCCGAGTTTTTTCTCAAGGCGCATGACCTGCATGCCGGGGGTGCCTTTTTCGACGGCGAAGGATTTGATCGCAGCGCGGCCGAGCGATTTATCCAAGGTGGCCCATACGACGACGATGTCGGCACGTTCGCCGGCGGTTACGAAGATTTTTTCGCCGTTGAGGACGTAGTAGTCGCCGTCTTGTTTTGCAGTGGTGCTTACGGCTGCTGAGTCGGAGCCGAAGCCGGGTTCGGTGATGGCCATGGCGGCCCATTTGTTGCCGTAACGGGCGCGTTGTTCGTCGTTGGCGACGGCTGCAATGGCGGCGTTACCCAAACCTTGGCGCGGTAGGGTCAAAAGTAGTCCTACGTCGCCCCAGCACATTTCCTGGATGCCTACAACGGCGGTCATGTTGCCGCCGTTTTTGACCGAGCCGTCGGAACTTTTTTCTTTGCGGGTGGAGTCGGCGCCGATGGCGTTACCGGAGCCGTCGTTCATGCCGTCGAGCATGGCGGCGATGGTGTCGAGCTCTTTAGGATAGGCGTGCTCGGCAAGGTCGTATTTGCGGGAGATGGGGCGCAACATTTCGTTGGCCATCTGGCGTGACATGGTTTGCAGGGCTTTTAATTTGCCCGGGAGTTCTAGGTACATGGTGTATCCTCTATTTTATTCGGTTCGCGCTTACGGGTGCGGGTGGCCTACAGGTGCAGGTTGCCTTCGACGAGGGCGATGGCGCGTAGGTCGCGGTACCAGCGCTCAACCGGATGCTCTTTGGTAAAGCCGTGGCCGCCGAGCAGCTGTACGCTGTTGGTGCCGATTTCCATGGCTTTGTCGGCGCAGAACAAACGCGCAAGGTAGGCTTCGCGCTGGAAGTCCATGCCGCGTTCGGCGCGAGCGACGGCGCGTTGTACCATCATGCGCATACCATCCAGCTCAATGCCGATGTTGGCGACCATAAAGGCGACGCTTTGGCGGTGGCTGATGGGTTCGCCAAAAGCTACGCGCTCGTTGGCGTAGGTAATGGTGTATTCCAACGCGGCGGCTGCGGTGCCGAGTGCGGCGGAGCACCAGCCGAGGCGGCAGAGGTTGAGGAAGTTTTGGTAGTTGAAGCTTTCATCGCCTAGCAGTGCGTTTGGTTCAAGCTGCACGTTCTCGAATTTCAGCGAGACGGTGGCAGCGGGCTTTAGGCCCATGGCGGGGCCGTTGGCAATGCTGATGCCTGTGGCGTTGGCCTCTACGAGGAATAGGCTGGGGCCTTTGCCTTCGAGTTGAGCGGCTACTAAGAACAGTTCGGCTTTTTCGCCTAGAAGGACGAGGTTTTTCTCGCCGTTAAGCAGGTAGCCGTTGCTGTTGCGGGTAGCGGTGGTGCTAAGCTGCAGTGGGTTGAAAAGCGCTTTGGGCTCGTTGATGGCCATGGTGGCGATCAGGGGCTTTTCTTCGAGGAACGCAGGCAGGTAACGTTCTTGCTGCGCTGCGTTGCCCCATTGGGTGAGTGCGTTGGCAACGCCCATGGGGGTGAGAATGGCGGCGGCGATGCCAAGGTCGCCTTTGGCGAGGCTTTCCGCGATGATCATTTGGGTGACGGGGGAGCGTTCGTCGCCTGCGCCACCGAAGGCTTCCGGTACGGCGTAGAACATCAGGCCAAGTTCGGCGACTTGGGCGAGCAGGTCATCGGAAAGCGCGGCGTTGGCGTCGGCGTCGTGGGCGGCGGGACGGATGACGTCGCGGGCAAAGGCTTCGAGGGTGTCACGCAGCATGGCTTGTTCGCTGCTGAGGTTCAGGTCGAATAATTCTTTGCTGCCGGCGGGGGCATCTGGGCGTACAGGGGCGTTGCGCTGGGTCACCTGCTTGAATTGGCGGGTGGCGGTGTTCATGGCTTTGAAGCCATTTTTGACGCCGTTATAGGTGAGCTTTTCCAGCGGTTTGCGTAGTCCGAGATGATCCAGCCATTCAGCAGTGGTAATACTGTTCATGACTGCAAGGGCGTAGCCCATTGCGTTTCTGCTCATGGATTGTCTCCATTATCGTCATTGTGCTTTTGTGATCGAGCGCCTGTCGGCTTCGACGGTGTCTTGGTGATCCTTGCCGTTTTCGCGTTGGACTGCGAATGCGGCGGGTCTTGATTCCCTGCCATACACTACCTGTATTTGATGGGGCTGCATTGGCGCAGCCAACCGGAACGGGCGGCGAGAGAGTCAATACCACGAGAGAGCCACTATCAGGATAGCTATAGGGGCGGCAAATGACGCTTTATTTAGTGGTTGGGCGCTTTAGGTTTACCAGCCCTGCGGTAATGATCAATGCGGTGCCGATCAGGGTACTGAGGAGCAGCGTTTCATCCCAAAATAACCAGCCAATTGCAGCGGCGTAGATGACGCAGGAGTAGGTGTAGAGGCCGATTTGACCTGGGTTTGCGATTTTGTATGCCTCGGTGATGAATAGTTGGCCGAGGGTTGCGGTGATGCCGATACCGATCAGGTAGTAAAGGGTGTCGCCTGAGGGGTAGGTGGGGGTGAACAGGAAAAAAGGAATGGCGCTGATGCCGGTAGCGATGAGGCCGAAATAAAAGACGATACGATGCCCAGGTTCGGTGAGGGACATTTTGCGAATGGCGACGACGGATTCCCCCTGAAATACGGCGGCGAGCAGGCCGATCAGTGCGATGGGTTGGAAGGCTTCTGTGCCGGGACGCAGGATGAAGGTGACGCCAACAAAGCCTAAAAGGATGCTGAGAAAGGTGCGGAGGGTGATGCGTTCTCGCAGCCAGAGCCAGGTGAGAATCGGCAGGATAAAGGCAACGGAGAGCCGTACCAGCACGGCTTCGGCCATGGGCATGTGGCCAATTACGTAAAAATACAGATACATACCGGTAACGCCGGTGCAGGCGCGGAAGAAGTGCATGCCGAAACGTTCCGTTTTGAGGGTGGCGATGCGTTTGTGGGCGATGAGAGGGAGGAGGGCGAGCAGGCCAAACAGGTTGCGGAAGAACACCATGGCGATTTGCGAGGTGTCGGGGGAGAGGAGTTTGATCAGTGCGACCATCAGGGCAAGAAAGAACTCGCCGATCAAAAGATAGAGTGCGCCCCGTACTGCGTCGCTTTTCATGGAACCTGCTGCCAAGTTTTGCATAGGGAACGCCGCCCGGCGCACGCTATGATCGCGGGCCAGTATAGGCTTGCGTGGGCGCCGTCGTCTACTTGGGGTTAGAATAGGTGGTGTGTTGGATGGTGACGAATAGGCGGTGTGTGTGCCGGTAGAAGAGCGCGGTATAAAAGAGGCGAGCGAGGCAGAGATTAGCGCGGAGCAGCGGCGCTGGCTGTTACGCTCTGCGACCTATGCGTCGATGGGGGTGGCGACGCTGTTGATTGCGATCAAAGCGTTTGCGTGGTGGTTTGGTGGGTCTGTGAGTGTGCTGGCGTCGCTGGCGGATTCGCTGATGGATTCGCTTGCCTCGCTGTTGAATTTGCTGGCGGTGCGTTATGCGATGCAGCCTGCGGATGATGATCACCGCTTTGGGCATGGCAAGGCGGAGTTTTTGGCGGGCCTTGGGCAGGCGTTATTTATTGGTGGTTCAGCGCTATTTTTGGGGTGGCAGGCGGTGGATCGGTTGCTGCATCCGCAGCCTTTGGATGAGCTTGGGGTGAGCATTGGTGTGATGGGGGTGTCGATCGTGGCGACTGCGTTGCTGTTGATGTGGCAGACCCATGTGGTGAAACATACGCAGTCGGTGGCGATTCGGGCCGATCGTTTGCACTATGCATCGGATTTGGTGAGCAATGCGGGGGTGATTCTGGCGTTGGGGCTTGCCGCGATGGGGTTTGAATTTTTAGACCCGGTGTTTGCGATGGGGATTGCGCTGATGATTGGCTATAGTGCGGTGAAAATTGCGTTGGAGTCGATTGATCATTTGCTGGATCGTGAGCTGCCTTTTGAGGTGGAGCAGCGTATTCAGGGGATTGCGATGGGGTGTAACGGTGTGATGGGGGTGCATGGCATCCGTACCCGCCAGAGTGGGCATGTGAAGGTGATACAGATGCATCTGGAGATGGATGGCGAGATGCGTTTGCGGGATTCGCACAAGATCGCGGTGCAGGTGGAGCGTGATTTGCGCAAGGTGTTTCAGGGGGCCGATATTATTATCCACCAAGACCCGCGGCCTAATTTGGATGATGGGTGAATCCTCTCTTGTGGAGGGGATTCACTTTAGCGGATGGATCGTTATTTGAGTGGTTTGCCGGCAAATGCGGCGAGAACGTCGAGCGCTGAGATTAGGCCGGTGATTTGGCCGTCTTGGCTTACAAAGATGCGGTGGATGTGGTTGTCCGACATGGTGCGCGAGACTTCTTCCAGGCTGGCGGATTCTTCGATGGTGAACAGCGAGGGGGTCATGATGTCGGCCACGCGGGCTTCGTCGTCTTCGCGGACGTCGATGCCTTCGTCGATTTCGTACTCTTCGAACATCAGGCGGTCGGTGTAGTAGTGGTGAGCGTAACGGTGCTCATCGGCTGGGTCGCCTTCCACCGTGAAACGCGCAATGTCGGTGACGGAGACTACGCCGCAAGGGCGGCCGTCGCCATCCAGTACGGGTGCGCCGGAGATGCCGTTCGCTAGCAAAAATTCTGCGAGAGTGATGATGTCCCAGTCGTCTTGCGCGGTTACGATGTCGCGGGTCATGATTTGTGCCGCAGTGACGCGGCTTAGGTCGATCGTTGGCATGCGGCGGGTTCCTTGTTTTTATGGGGCGCTTGGTAGGGTTCGATTAACTATGGTTCGAATAAATATGGTTCGATCATACGTGGCTGGGTTAGCCGACGATTTTATCACGCATCAGTAAATTAAAGTCGCCGCTTACCGGTGCCGGTAGGGGGATTTGTACAATGTGGCCATCGCCGGGGGCGACGTGGATTGAGGTGCCTTTTTTCTTGTCGGTCATGGCTTCAAGCTGGAAGCGGTAGTTGCCTTCTGGGCGCATGAGTTCGAGTGAGTCGCCTACGGCAAAGCGGTTTTTTACGACGATGGTGGCAAGCCCTGTGCTGGCGTCGTAGTCGGAGACTTCACCGACGAATTGCTGGGTGGCGTTGCTGGAGGTGCCTTGCTGGTAGTTTTGGTATTCTTCGGGTACGTGGCGGCGGTAGAAGCCTTCGGTGTAGCCGCGGTTGGCGAGGCCGTCGAGGGCAAGCATGAGGTCCATGTTGAATTCGCGCCCTTGGAGTGCGTCGTTAATGGCCTGGCGATAGATTTGCGCGGTGCGGGCAACGTAGAAGTGGGATTTGGTGCGGCCTTCGATTTTGAGGGAGTGTACGCCCATTTGCACGAGCTTCTGGACGTGCTGGATGGCGCGTAGATCTTTGGAGTTCATGATGTAGGTGCCGTGCTCGTCTTCGTAGGCGGGCATGTATTCGCCGGGGCGGCCCTCTTCTTGCAGCAGGAAGATGCGTTCGCTGACGGGCGGTTCGGTGGTGGGGCCGGTTTGGGTTTCAGGCTGCCACTGCTGTGTGGCGGTTTCGATGGGGGCCTGTGCGATGATGTCGCCGTCTACGGTTTCTTGGGCTTCGTGGGCTTGGTATTTCCAGCGGCAGGTGTTGGTGCAGGCGCCTTGGTTGGGGTCGCGGTGGTTCATGTAGCCGGAGAGCAGGCAGCGGCCGGAGTAGGCCATGCAGAGGGCGCCGTGGACGAAGACTTCGATTTCCATGCCGGGAACGTGTTCGCGGATTTCGCCGATTTCTTCCAGCGAGAGTTCGCGCGAGAGGATGACGCGGGAGAGCCCTTGGCGGTGCCAGAATTTTACGGTGGGCCAGTTGATGGCGTTGGCTTGTACGGAAAGGTGGATTTCCAGATTGGGCCAGGTTTCGCGCACCATCATGATTAGGCCCGGGTCGGACATGATGAGGGCGTCGGGTTTCATCGCGACGATGGGGGCCATGTCTTTCAGGTAGGAGCGAATTTTGTCGTTGTGGGGCGAGACGTTGCTGGCGAGGTAGAATTTTTTGCCTTGGGAATGCGCTTCTTCGATGGCACTGGCGATGTTTTCGATATGATTGAATTCGTTGTTGCGCACGCGCAGGCTGTAGCGCGGTTGGCCGGCGTAGACGGCGTCAGCGCCGTAGGCAAAGGCAAAGCGCATGCTCTTGAGGCTGCCTGCTGGGGAGAGCAGTTCAACGGTCTTGGTTGTGCGGGGTTCTGTTGTGCTCGATTGGCTGGCGGCGTTCAATGCGTTGGTACTTGCTGGTGTGTTCATTACTATGGAAAATCCGGGTATTGCGGTAGGCTGAAGTGCATTCTACCGGATTTGAATCTATTTTTCTGAAGTGGTACGACAAAAACAAAAGGGGATGTCCATGTCGCATGAGCGAATTCAGGCGCAACTGCAACAGCTGAAAGAAGAACTTGATCGTGATTCTACGCTTAATGATCAGCAGCGTGAGGAGTTGGTGGCGCTTGCGGAGAAGCTGGAGTTGATGATGAGCGGTGAGTTGGATCGCCCAGAGCAGGAGCTCTTGGAGCGTTTGGAGCAAGAGGTGGTGCTTTATGAGCAGGAGCACCCTGTTTTGGCGAATGTGATTGATAATGTGCTGAATTTGCTGCATAGCATCGGGATTTGATGGGATGCCGCGTGGGCGGGGTGTGATGTAGAGGGTGGTTCGCTGTGGTTGGCCTTTTCCTTGCATGTTTTGTGATGGTGTTTTAGCCATTAAGCGTGCAGGAGTGTTGATTGTGGCGAATGACAATGTTTCGAACCGCTCTTTTTCTAGCCGTGCGCCTAGCGATTCGATCGGCCGGTCTGGCGCTGGGTTTCTGGATGTGGGTTCGTTTGCGCGAGCGGCTTCTGGAGGCGGGAGCAGCAACGGTTTTCAAGGTCTGTTAGACGGGCAGTTGATTGCCAAGTCGGGTGCTGCACAGGAGCCTTCTTCCCCTGCGAATGACAACTTGCGCCGCTCAAGCGGCAATGATAAGCCTGCGCTCGATCAGGTTGCCCAAGCCGCTCGCCGTGATGAGGCGCAAAGGGTGGCGAGTCAAAGGGCGGCAAATCAAAGGGAATCGGCTCAACGAACCGCCGCCCAACGAGACGCCGCCCAACGAGAGCTAAGTCAGAAAGACGCTCGTGACAAAGCGGTCAGCCAAAGGGAACGGGCGGATCGTGCCGCTGCAAGGGCCGATGCACAACGTAGGGATCGCCAAGAGTTGGCGTCGTCTGAACAAAAGCACCTATCTCGCTCGGATCGTTCTGATTCCGATCGGCATTCTATTTCTGAAAGGCAGCGTGCTCAGCATGACGCGGCGCGCCTGCGTGCGGAGGAAGCGCGTGGGGATGAGTCTCGTGAAAAAGGGGTAGCAGCGGAGAAGACGGGTGGGCCCACTGGCCCAGAGGTGGGTAAGAAGGCTGCAAAGCCATCGGATGCCGGTGGGAAAGATGGGTTGCAGGCCAAGAAAACGGTTGCTGGTGATCCGGAAGAGCTCACACAAGAAGAGCTCGCACAAATGGTGGCTCAGCCTGTGGTGGGTGAGGCTCCTGCGATGCAAGGTGGGGTCTTGCAAGGGGTGTCAGGTGATCGTGAAGGCGCAGATCCTCTTGCAAGTGGGAAGGAGGGTGCAGGCACGAAAGTGATTGGGGAGGGCGGCGTGCCGGAAGGTTTGTCGGTGGCGGAGGCCACAGCTACGGATGTGGCTCTGAAGAATGCTGGGGCTGCCGGATCTCTGGGTGGCCTGTCGGATCAGGAGCGACTTGCTCAAACGCAAGGTGCATCCATGACGGAAGAAGGCGGAAGCGCCAAAGGGGCTGGGGCGCCGGCGCTAAATCCAGAAATGTTGTCGGCGGATGGATCGGCGGAGGACGGCTTGGCCGTGGCCGCAAGCGTGAATGTTAAGCAGAGCTCGGTAACTGAGTCAGGAACTCTGCTCGTACCGGATGGCTTGAATACGGGGAAAGAGCTGTCTACGGATGGAAGGTTGTCAGCAGATGGAAAGCTGTTTGCAGACGGAGCGCTGTCTACGGATGGAAAGCTGTCGGCAGACGAAAAGCTGTCTGCGGATGGAAAGCAAAACACGGTGAATTTGGAAGGTACGCAGGCAGCGTCAGACGATGCGGAGATGGAAGGCGCAGAGATACTGAAGTCTGTACGGAGCGCTGATGCGCGTGCGAGCGCGGCGGAGGACGTGGCGCGTGCAGCTCGCGCGGCTGCGCAGGTGCAGCCTGGTATGAGCAGTGTGGATAGCGGTTCGGCTGCAAAAGCTACAGGGTGGCCGCAAATGCTTCCTTTGGTGTCGGAAGGTGCTGCGAAACGGGATGGGGCGGTCGGGCGCAAGGGCGGGGATGTGATTGCGGGGACGCGGGAGGCGCTCCGTGAACTGGGTAAAGCTTTTGGCAGCGAGCCGAGTCTGGATTCCGTTGAAAATAACGCTGCGGATACGGTTCGTGCGCGTATTGAGGGTGTTGCGGGCCTGTCACAGCCCACCGGTGAGCTTGCGTCAAACACCGCTCAGGCGGATCCAAAAACGGTTACTGCGGGAATTACTCCAGCCGTAAGTTCAAGCCTGCAAGGTGGGGCGGCGACCTCTGCTACGGTCGCCAATGGGTTGCCGATCTCTCCGGATCGCCCCGGATTTGCGCGCGAAATTGCGGAACGAATTTTGATGATGACGACCAAAAAAGTGCATAGCGCAGAGATTCGTTTGGATCCCAAGGAGCTGGGTGCAATTGATGTCAAGATTCGTGTCCATCAGGATCAGGCGTCTATTACGTTCACAACGCCGCATGCGCATGTCCGTGATGCGCTGGAGATGTCGTTGCCGCGTTTGCGGGAGATGTTCAACGATGCGGGGGTGGGGCTTGGTAGCGTGAATGTAAGTGATCGTGATGGGGCTTCGGGAGGGGCCGGTGATCGTCAGCCGCGAGATCAGGGTTCAGATCGTGGGTTTGCGGGCACCGGTGAGGATGGCGTGGATGAGGTGGCTGTTCCCAAGCAGAAGTCTGCGAGAAAAGGGGCGGTGGACTTCTATGCATAACGCCAATTCGCCAAAAAAGTGACAGGCAGTTTTTTTTATACGCGCTACACTTTTTCCAGTATAGAGAACCATCTACCTGATCTACGCCTGTTCTTTGGCGTGGGTCTTCCGGGATTGCAGTGTTATGGCCGAGAAGAAAGCAGATAAAAAAGCGAAGGAAGGAGCGGCAGAGGGAGATAAGCCAAAATCCAATAAAATGATGATTATTATCGTTGCTGCAGTTGCGCTGATTGTGGGTGGTGCAGGCAGTGGCGTGGCCGTTTTTATGATGTCAAAAGGAAGTGGTGGAGAAAGTGCGGATGCTGCGAAGGCGGAAGCGCCTGTAGAGCAGAAGCCGCGTGAAGCGAGTTATTTTGATTTTACAACGCCTTTTCTAGTGAACTATCAGTGGAGGGGGCGCGAGCATTATATGCAGGTTTCGCTTTCCTTTCTGTTTCGTGATCCTGCTGTACAAGCTTTGATTAAGGAGCATGAGCCCTTGTTGCGCAATAACATAATGCTGTTATTGCAGGCGCAGGATTTTGATGGGCTAAGAACCTTGGAGGGGAAGGAGTCGATTCGCCAGCTGATTTTCGATGAGGTTCAAAATGTACTGAAGGCGCAGGATTCGAGCACGGAAGGGATTGAGCAGGTTTATTTTACCAATTTTGTCTTGCAGTAAGAGAATATATCCATGGCAATGCAAGACCTTCTGTCGCAGGACGAGATTGATGCGCTGTTACACGGTGTTGATGATGGCGCGGTTTCAACATCGGGAGATGATTCTGCCGATGGTATCAAGAATTACGATCTAAGCACCCAGGATCGTATCGTTCGGGGAAGGATGCCAACGCTTGAGATGATCAACGAGCGTTTTGCGCGTTATACCCGTATTAGCATGTTTAACTTGTTACGGCGCTCGGCAGATGTTGCGGTTGGCGGCGTTCAGGTGATCAAGTTTGGTGAGTATGTACATAGCCTCTATGTGCCGACTTCGTTGAATATGGTGCGCATCAAGCCTTTGCGTGGCACGGCGCTGTTTATTTTGGATGCCAAGCTAGTATTTAAGCTGGTAGACAATTTTTTCGGTGGTGATGGCCGTCACGTCAAAATTGAGGGGCGGGAATTTACGCCAACCGAAAACCGTGTAGTGCAACTGGTTTTGAAACAGGCTTTTAAGGATATGGAAGAAGCTTGGAAGGCGGTGCTGCCGGTAAAGTTTGAATATCTAAGTTCAGAGGTGAATCCTGCTCTTGCGAATATCGTGAGCCCGAGTGAAGTGGTGGTGGTGAATACATTTCATATTGAGCTAGATGGAGGTGGCGGTGATCTCCAGCTGACGGTGCCCTATTCGATGATTGAACCACTTCGTGAGGTGTTGGATTCGGGTGTGCAATCGGATGTGGGCAATCAGGATGAGCGTTGGATGTCGTCGCTGCGTGAGGAAATCATGGGCGCGAACGTGCATCTACGATGTAAGTTACTGGATCGAAAAATTAAATTGTCCGAGCTGGCGGCGCTCAAAACGGGGGATGTGCTCCAAGTGGAGATGCCGGAGCATGTCATGATCTATGCGAATGAAGTGCCCACTTATCGTGGAAAATTAGGCACTTCACGTGAAAAATATGCGGTAAAAATAGCTGAAAAGGTACAGCGGCCCGAAGCAGACAGTAACAAAGGCTCGCGCTTGTCGTACCTGAGGGAGCAGATGATGCTTGAAGAAGAACAGAATGCCGCAGGAGCAAAACATGGCCGATGAGAATGGTAGCCAAGACGATCTTGCCGATGCTTGGGCTGCAGCACTTGAGGAGCAGGCGGATGATGAAGCAAAAGCGGCAAGCCCGGAGTTAGAGGATTTTTCTCAGCAGGCGAGAGCTGCCGCGATTGGAGGTGGGCCAGGAACTCCAAATCTGGATGTGATCTTGGATATTCCTGTAACGCTGTCTATGGAGGTTGGCAGCACGAATATCAGCATTCGCAACTTGCTGCAGCTTAACCAAGGCTCGGTGATTGAGTTGGACCGCCTCGCGGGGGAGCCGTTGGACGTGATGGTCAATGGCACGCTGATCGCTCACGGCGAAGTTGTTGTAGTCAACGAGAAATTTGGTATTCGCCTTACTGACGTAATCAGCCCACAGGAACGGATTAAAAAGCTGGGATAATGGCATGAAAATCGCTCCGCGGATCTGCGCAATTTTTCTGGGAATTTTCGCCACGCAATGGCTCTTTGCTGCAGTTGATGGCCCTGTTGTTGATGACGGTGTTGTTGATAAACAGGCTCTTGAGCTGCAGGCCATTGATAATCAGACAATGACTCAACCGGTTGCAGCAGAGCATGTGCGCGTTGAAGAAATGCCACAAACGGAGGGTGTGACGCTGCCCAGGGAAACAAATGCGAGCCGCCCGACGCTTGTAGAGAAGCTGAAGGCGCAGGAGCCAGCGGAGACGCGTGCAAAAACGCCACCGATTGGCAATATGCTGTTGGGGCTCTTGGTTGTGTTGTCTGTAATCATCGGCTTGGCGTGGCTGGCAAAACGGTTGCGAATGCAGGTGCCGGGATTTAATTCGCAGATGCAGATTATTGATACCGTGATGCTTGGCCCGCGTGAAAAGCTTTGCCTCGTACGCCTTGAAGGAAAACGGATGCTGTTGGGTGTGACGCAGCATTCTGTTGCGATGCTGCATCAGAGTGAGGAGGAAGAAAAGGCGGAAGAAGGCGAAGCAATGTTTGCAGATAAAATTAAAAAGATGCTTCAGAATGGCTCGCCACATGGGCAATAAAGCGGGCATTGGTCAGATTGGTTTTATTTCGACTTTTTCTGTAGCTTCATTTATGCCCGCGCGCTTCTTGTTGTTGTTCGGGTTTGCGTTGCTGGTTTGGCTCATGCCGTCTTCAAGTTCGGCCGCAGACCCGTGGAGTGTGGATGCGCTGAGCCTGAAGACAAACCCGGATGGCACAGAGTCGTGGAGCGTGAGCCTGCAAGTGCTCGGTTTCATGACCGTGCTTACGCTGTTGCCGGCGATCGTTCTGATGATGACGGCGTTTACGCGCATTATTATCGTGTTTTCTATACTTCGCCAAGCGATTGGTTTGCAGCAAGCCCCGTCCAACCAGATTCTTGTGGGGTTGGCTCTTTTTCTAACACTATTCGTAATGCGCCCCGTATTTGATGAGATCAATCGTGTGGCGGTGGAGCCTTACCAAGCAGAAAAGATCGACGGGATGCAGGCAATTCAAGCGGCTTCGGGGCCATTGCGGAAGTTTATGATGGCGCAAATTCGAGAAGCGGATTTAACTCTTTTTATAGAGCTTGCGGGAGAGCAGGACCGTTATCACGAAGTGGATGAGGTTCCTCTGACAATTATTATTCCGGCTTTTATTACGAGTGAATTGAAAACAGCGTTTCAGATCGGCTTTTTGCTTTTTATCCCGTTTCTGATCATTGATATGGTGGTGGCGAGCGTGTTGATGGCGATGGGGATGATGATGTTGTCGCCTATGATTATTTCGCTGCCATTCAAGATTATGCTGTTTGTTTTTGTGGATGGCTGGGCCATGGTGGTCGGCTCGTTAGCTGCGAGCTATGGCCTCTAGCGCCTGATAAGGCGCGCATGTGTATCGCAGCGCCTGAAGGCTTTTTTGTGTTTTGGCAAGGCAGCCGTTTTACCGTCAGTGGGGTAAAAGTGATGTCTCCAGATAATATTGCGGATTTAATGAGAGAAGCTGTCTTCCTGATCGTGTTAATGGTCACCGTCATCTTGGTGCCAAGTCTTATTGTGGGTTTGATTGTTTCTATTTTTCAGGCTGCTACGCAGATTAACGAGCAGACGCTTAGTTTTTTTCCGCGTTTGGTTGTTACGTTTGGAACCTTGATTATATTTGGAGGGTGGCTGGCAAGTGAACTCATTGATTTTACGCTGAAGATTATTCATGAGATTCCTTCCTTGATTGGGTAGCGAGCAGACGAAGTGGAGATTACCGAATCCCAGATTGGCACATGGATTGCGGAATATTTCTGGCCGTTTTGCCGGATCGGCGCTTTGTTTCTTGCGATTCCTTTGATTGGCACGCGCTCTGTTCCGCAGCGAATTCGGATTGTGCTTGCACTCTCTGTTACCGTTGTCGTGGCGCCCTTGCTAGGTAAAATGCCGGCGGTTGAGTTGCTTTCGGTGGATTCTTGGCTGATTGTGATTCAGCAGTTGTTGATTGGATTGTTGCTTGGTTTTGTGGTTCAGCTTTTGTTTCAGCTGTTTATTGTTGGCGGGCAGATGGTTGCCATGCAGAACGGCTTGGGGTTTTCTTCGTTGGTGGATCCAACCAACGGCCTAAGCGTCGCGGTGATTTCCCAGATCTATTTGATGACCGTGAATCTTGTATTTTTTACGCTGAATGGTCATTTGGCGCTGATTCGGTTTATTGTGGATAGTTTTCAGTATCTGCCGGTGAGCACGTCTGGGATTGCGCCTGATGGCTACTACATGGTGATCATGCATGCGGTTTGGATGTTCCAGAATGCGGTGCTCCTTTCTTTGCCGGCGGTAACGGCGTTATTAGTGACGAACCTCTCTTTTGGTGTGATGAGCCGTGTAGCTCCACAACTTAACATCATGTCGGTCGGGTTTCCGATGAACATGGTGGCGGGTGTTATCGTGCTTTGGGTGACCTTGCCGAGCCTTCTTCCGCTCTATGAGCGGACCTTTGATGAAACCATGCTCTTTTTGCTAGAGGTGTTGAAGGCAGATGGCTGATGAAGATGGCCAGGAAAAGACCGAAGACGCCACCCCCCGAAAACTAGAACAGGCCTACGAAAAAGGCCAGACACCGCGTTCACGCGATTTGGTGGCGGTTTCCATGCTCATTATTGGTGGCATTGGCATGCTGCTGTACGTGGAGCAAATCTATCGTGCATTTGTAACTGCCTTTGAAATGGGCTTTACCTTTGATCGAGAAAAAATTTTTGATGATAGCGCGATGATGCGTGCGCTATTGCAGGCCGCTTATGCCGCGGGAAAATCGCTGCTCCCTTTGTTTGCAACGCTTGCGGTCGTGGCGATTGCTGCGTCGGTTGCGAGCGGTGGATTGCATGTATCTTCTCACCCTTTGATGTTTAAGTTTGAGAAGCTGAATCCGCTTTCTGGCATTAAGCGTATGTTTAGTCTGCAAAGTTTGGTCGAGCTGATCAAGTCGATCATGAAAGTATCGTTGGTGGGATTTACTGCGTGGTTGGTGGTGAAAGCACAGTTTGCCGAGTATCTAGGCTTGATCGATGAGCCTATTCAGCAAGCGATGTTGCATAGTATTTCGATGGTGGCGTGGGCATTTGTTTGGCTCTCGCTCTCGCTAGCGCTTGTTGCGGCGATCGACGTGCCCTATCAGAACTGGCAGTTTCGTAAACAATTGCGTATGACGAAGCAGGAGGTGAAAGACGAGTATAAAGACAGTGAGGGCAAACCAGAAATTAAAGCCAAGCAGCGCCAGCGTGCGCGCGAAATGGCATTTGCTGGCATGATGGCGGAGGTACCTAAGGCGGATGTGGTGATTACCAACCCAACTCACTTTGCGGTTGCTTTGCGCTATGACCCCACCAAGGGTGGTGCACCGAAATTAGTTGCGAAAGGTGCGGATTTAATTGCAGAGCAGATTAAACGTGTCGCTATTGCAAATAATGTCGTAATTTTGGCGGCGCCACCTTTGGCACGCTCAATCTTCTATCACACGAAATTATTTAAGGAAATTCCGTCTGGGCTGTATGTGGCGGTAGCGCAGGTGTTGGCCTATGTCTATCACCTCAAGCGCTATCAGAAGGGACAGGGACCGAATCCTGGCGCGATGCCAGATGTGGATGTGCCGAATAATCTTCGACGCTAACTAATTGATGTTGCGCCCATGTGGGTCGACTGCTCCGATTGCTATACAAAACGGTAAGCTTTTTGCAGCTTGGTTTCCTGCAAATAAGAAGTGTCAAATTTCGGGACATTTTGTAAAGGGTAGTTGGCATGGCAATCGCGATGGGTGATCTGAAAGGTCAGACCAAAACCTTAGTCAAAAGCGCAAAGCTGGGTGCGCCAATTTTTGTGCTCATTATCCTTGCGATGATGACCTTGCCAATCCCGCCATTTTTGTTGGACGTGTTTTTCACGTTTAATATCGCGCTCTCTCTTGTGGTATTGCTGGTTTCTGTATATTCGCGTAGGCCCTTGGATTTCGAGATTTTTCCCGTTGTTTTGCTTACCGCAACTTTGCTCCGACTGGCGCTGAACGTCGCCTCTACGCGGGTGGTTTTGATTCATGGCCATGAAGGAGGAGATGCTGCAGGAAAGGTGATCGCAGCCTTCGGTGAGGTCGTAATCGGCGGGAATTATGCGGTAGGTGTCGTGGTATTCACCATTCTGGTCATTATCAATTTTGTGGTAATTACGAAGGGTGCTGGGCGTATCTCTGAGGTAACTGCGCGCTTTACCTTGGATGCAATGCCGGGCAAACAGATGGCGGTGGACGCGGATTTAAACGCTGGGCTTATTGATCAAGAAGAAGCAAAAAAGCGCCGCAAAGACGTAACTCGCGAAGCAGATTTCTACGGTGCGATGGATGGTGCGAGTAAATTTGTTCGTGGGGATGCTGTGGCCGGCATTTTGATTATGGTGCTGAATATTGCGGGTGGGCTTGCGATTGGAATGGGCCAGCACGATTTGGCATTTGGAGAGGCTGCACAGATTTATGCCTTGTTGACCATTGGTGATGGCTTGGTTGCCCAAGTACCTTCCTTGCTGCTTTCTACGGCTGCGGCGGTGATTGTTACGCGCGTTTCGGATGATACCGAGCTTGGCACACAGGTGATGGATCAGATGTTTGGTACACCCCAAGCGTTAGGGGTTTCCGCGCTGATTCTCTTTGTGATGGGTACGGTTCCTGGGATGCCGCACGTTGCTTTTGTTGGGCTCGCATTGCTTTGTGCAGCGGGTGCGTGGTGGCTGCATAATAACAAGAAAAAATCGACGAAGCTGGCCGTTCAGCCTTCGCAGGCGCAGTTGGATGCGGCTGCAGCAGCACATGAAAGTGAGGTGCGGGATCTTGGTTGGGATGATGTGCGGCCGGTGGATGTAGTGGGGTTGGAAGTGGGCTACCGCCTGATTCCTCTCGTTGATAAAGCGCAGGGAGGGCAATTATTAAATCGAATCAAGGGGGTGCGAAAAAAGCTGTCGCAGGACCTGGGTTTTTTGGTTCCACCGGTTCATATTCGAGACAACTTGGAGCTCGCGCCGAATAATTACCGGATAACGCTGATGGGTGTGGCGATTGATGAGGCGGAGATTCATCCGGACCGTGAGCTTGCCATCAATCCAGGGCAGGTTTTTGGAAATGTTTCTGGCATTAGCGCCAAAGATCCGGCGTTTGGTTTGGATGCCGTTTGGGTGGAGCGGGGGCAGCGAGATCAGGCACAAACGATGGGGTATACTGTTGTGGATGCGAGCACTGTTGTCGCAACGCACCTGAATCAAATTATGATACGGCATGGACATGAGCTTCTTGGATTTGATGAGGTTCAGAAAATGGTCGATCAACTCCAGAAAAATGCGCCAAAACTGGTTGAAAGCCTTGTACCCAACCCGTTACCCATCAGCAAGTTGCACAAGGTTTTACAGAATTTGCTTCAGGAAAGTGTGCCGATTCGCGATCTTCGTTCGATTGCAGAGGCATTGTCGGAATCTGCCGCGCGCACTTTGGATGCAGATGTCTTGACTGCGGCGGCGCGCGTTTCGGTGTGCAGAATGATCGTTCAAAATATTGTAGGCAGCTTGGATGCGATTCCTGTCGTTACGCTTCAGCCGGAATTGGAACAGTTATTGCTTCAATCTGTACAGCAAGCGCAGCAGTCCGGTGGATCTATGACCGATGCGGTATTGGAGCCAGGGCTTGCGCAAAATATTCAGCAGTCGGTTTCAGAGGCGGTGCGGCAGCAAGAAATTGCGGGCCAATCCCCCATTCTGTTAGTGACAGCCGGGATAAGACCGATGCTTGCAAAGTTTCTGCGTTATAGCGTTTCGCACCTTAACGTGCTCGCCTATAACGAGATTCCCGAAAATAAGCAGATCACCATTGTCTCTACGGTAGGGCAGTGATCAGAACGAAAGGTGAGGCGTAATGGGCATTAAAAAATTCGTCGCTCCCGACATGAGGCAAGCATTAAAACTGGTGCGCGATCAACTTGGCGCCGATGCGGTGATTCTTTCGAATCGGCGCATTCCAGAAGGTGTTGAGATCAGTGCTGCTACGGATTACGAAGAAGCGAAAAGTAGCGCAAAGCCGTTGGCGAAAGCGCCTGCGAGGAACCCTGCCAGCGCCGAAATATCGTCGCTTGCCTCCGCCGTGGGTGAAGGTGGTAGGTTGATCGGTGCACATCAGGAAACGCCCCTACGGACGAACGTTGCTTCTGGGCGAGGAGCTTCCTCGTTTCAAGAAGAAGCGCTGTCTGCCGACCAGCGATTTTCGCGCAGCCAAAAAATTGCGAAAGAACAGATTCTTGCGAGAGAACAGACTTTTTCTCGGGAGCAGGGCGTTTCTAGAGAACAGAGCTTTTCTAGAGATCAGAGCTTTTCTAGAGATCAGAGCCCAGCGCGAGATGAATTATTTACTCATGAGCAGGACGCTCGCTTAGATCTTCGCAAGGTGGCGGCGGAGCGGAAACACGAAACTGCTCTGCGTCGTCAGTTTCGTGACACCGTTGAAGCGCAAGAACTTGATTATGCTTTTGGGCGTGGTGGAGCGAGTCAAGCGCATGAACTTTCCGAAATGCGTAGCGAGCTCAATAAGCTGCGTGCGCTTCTGGATACGCGCTTTGCGCACGTTGCGTGGTCGGATTATTCTTACCGCCATCCGATTGAGGCTGCGGCATACCGGCAGCTACATCGAATGGGAATTGCGGCGCCAATTTGCCGACGGCTCGTGAATCAATTGCCGTCATCGAGCATCAGAGAAGGGATGCGTGTTGTATTGCAGCGCCTTCATAAGGAGTTAAGCATTTTCTCCCCCGATATTCGCGAGCGTGGCGGGATCGTTGCGCTGTTGGGGCCGGCAGGCGTCGGAAAAACGACGTCGATTTCAAAAATTGCCGCAGCCTATGCGATGAAACATGGTGTCGATGAGGTTGCTTTGGTAACCACTGATAGCTACCGTATTGCCGGTCACGAGCAGCTGAAAACCTTGGGAAAAATTTTGCGCGTGCCGATGCGCGTTGTGACGGAAGAGTATCCGCTTACGCTTGTGCTGGAGCAGCTCAAGAATAAAAAACTGATCTTGATTGACACTGCGGGCCTGAGTCATCGCGATCAGGATTTTGAAGAGCAGATGAAAATTCTCGGTGGTCTGCCGCGCCAGATTACTCGCCTGCTGGTACTCGCATCTACCAGTCAAAAGCGCATTCTGGAAAAAGCGGTTGAAGATTATCAGCCCTTGGGTTTGGATGGTTGCATCCTTACCAAGCTGGATGAGTGTGCGAGCTTGGGTGAGGCGCTGAGCGTTGTCGTGGAAGCGCGTCTTCCAGTAGCCTACACTACGGATGGGCAAAATATTCCTGACGATATTGAGCGTCCGAAAGTGTCTGATTTGCTTGGGCAAGCCTTGGATCTTGCAAGTAGCAGTGAGCTTGAAGATGAAGATACGGCGGAGTGGTTCAGTGATCAAATGACCCAGCCTGCAGTGGCGGGTATGTTTTGAGCCTCTTTGTTTAACGAACCTGCTGTTTTAAGGCATGGTATTTCCGATAAGGGCAGCAAGACGCGATATGAGTATGCATCCTGTACAAGTAATTGCCGTTACCGGTGCAAAAGGCGGGGTGGGAAAGAGCAACGTCACCGTCAATCTTGGGATCGGCCTTGCAGAGCTTGGGCGTCGTGTCGTGCTCTTGGATGCAGACCTTGGTCTCGCCAACTTAGATATTTTGTTGGGGATTTCTTCCAAGAGTAATATCTCGCACGTACTCTCCGGGCAATGTTCTCTGCGTGACGTGCTGGTTGAGGGGCCGTGCGGGATCAAGGTGGTTCCGGCATCCTCTGGAACGCAACAGCTTGTCAGTATGGGGCCGCGCGAACATGCGGGCTTGATTCATGCGTTTAGTGAACTTTCGGACGATATTGATGTGTTGCTGATTGATACCGCAGCGGGCATTTCGGACATGGTTGTGAGCTTTGTGAGAGCCGCACAGGAGTCGCTTTTTGTGGTTACGGATGAGCCGACCTCTATTACGGATACCTATGCGCTGATCAAACTGCTCAATCGGGATCATGAGATGTATCGTTTCAATATCTTGGCGAATATGGTGCGCAGTCAGCAAGAGGGGCGTGATATTTATCAGAAACTCGTGAAAGTAACGGATCGGTTTCTGGACGTTGCGCTACAATTCACCGGCTGCATTCCATACGATGAGAGCGTTCGTAAATCCGTTCAGCGCCAGAAAGCTGTGTTGGAGGCTTATCCTCGATCGAAAGCGGCGCTAGCGTTTAAGGCGTTGGCGGCGAAGGTAGATAGTTGGCCGCTTGCCTCGACGCCTCGTGGACATCTCGAATTTTTCCTTGATCGGCTTGTGCAGGGAGCGCACGTGCGATAAATGAATTTGGCGAATAGACGGCCTATGTATACCGAGCAAGCACATGCATCGTTAGATACGTTGGTGGAGCAGCATCTTCCGCTGGTTCGTCGTATTGCGCACCATATGATAGGCAGGCTTCCGTCCAATGTGATTGTGGATGACTTGATTCAGGCGGGTGTGATTGGCCTGATTGATGCGTTGCAAAAATACGACACCGGCAAAGGCGCAAGTTTTGAAACCTATGCGGGAATTCGTATTCGTGGTGCGATGATCGACGAGATCCGCCGCGGTGAGTGGGCACCTCGCTCGGTGCATCGCAATGCGCGCGCGATTCAGGATGCAATTCGGAATGTAGAGGCACGCGTTCAGCGCGACGCGACAGACCGTGAGGTTGCCGAGGAGTTGGGTGTGCCGTTAGATGCCTATCATGCGATGGCACAGGACAGCATGGCGACGCGTCTTTTTAGCATGGAAGAACTCACCGCGCCGGAATCCATTATTGATCGTGGTGACCTTCAGCAAGCGCATGATAATCCTGCGAGCCACTTCCAACGCGATATGATGTTGACGAGCATGGCAAACGCAATCAAAGACTTACCTGAGCGCGAGCAGCTTGTTTTATCACTCTATTACGATGAAGAGCTGAACCTGAAAGAAATTGGTGAAGTGCTCGGTGTGAGTGAATCACGGGTTTGTCAGATTCATAGCCAAGCCACCCATCGGCTGCGCGCACGCCTTCGCGATTGGCGCTGAAATCGGTGCGCAGAGTGCTCTATCTTTTGTAAGCGCGCCATCCGCAACTAGTTTTCACTTCGGCCTGCCGTTTCCTTCGATCTTCCTTTCATACCCTAAATCAGCGCCTATACTGACTATGTAAAGCGCACTACGATTCTACTGGATACCTCTGATTCTACTACTAGACTTAGTTCGTAACTGGGTATGCATCCGCGTGTAGCTGTGGATGCATGGCGTGGTTTGATTGAGCAAGCATGTTTGGTTCAATGATTGAAAAGTTCAATGGAGGCTGCTTTGGACAAGAACATGAAGATACTCATTGTTGATGACTTTTCGACGATGAGAAGAATTATAAAAAACCTGCTGCGTGATCTTGGGTACACCAATACACACGAAGCAGATGACGGGAATTCCGCGCTACCGCTGCTGAGATCCTCGGATTTTGACTTTTTGGTAACGGATTGGAACATGCCGGGTATGACGGGCATTGAATTACTGAAAGCCGTTCGTTCCGATGATAAGTTGCGCAGCTTGCCGGTATTAATGGTTACCGCAGAGGCGAAGCGTGAACAAATCATTGAGGCAGCGCAGGCCGGCGTCAACGGGTATGTGGTCAAACCATTTACCGCTCAGGCGCTAAAAGAAAAAATAGAAAAGATTTTCGAACGAGTTGCTTAGAACTTAGGTTCGATGGATAGCGCAGCGAGCGAACATTTCATGAGTATACCCGATGGAACCCAGTTTGAAGGCGCTTTGGTAGAGCAAGCCAAAGCGCTTTTGGTGCAGCTTGAGAGTGGTGATTCGCACCAAGCGATGAAAACCATCAGCAACCTGCATACCTCGCGTGATCAGTACCTTTTTCAGGAAGTGGGAAAGCTCACGCGCAGCCTGCATACGGCAATTCAAAACTTTCATGTAGACTCGGGGTTTGATGCGAGCACCTTGGGTGAAATGTCGCGCATGGAAGACGCCTCTGAGCGGCTGAACTACGTCATTACCTTGACGGAGCGCGCTGCCAACCGAACCATGGATATGGTGGAGGAAACCATACCACTGAGTAACTCCGTTGGAAATCGTGCCCGCGAGTTGAAACCAGAGTGGGAGCGCCTGATTCGGCGGGAGATGAAACCGGAGGAATTTCGAGTCTTAACGCACTCCGTCACATCTTTTTTAGAACAAGCGAGCAAGGAGGCGTCGCAGATTGACGATAATTTATCGAATATTCTGCTTGCACAGGACTATCAGGATTTAACTGGGCAGGTGATCAAAAAGGTGATCACCCTCGTGCAAGAAGTGCAGGATAACCTAGTACAACTTGTAAAAATGGCGGGCTCAGTAGATCAGATTGCTGGCATTGAGCACGCGCCATTTGATCCCAAGCCGAAAGAAAATCCTGTGGGCGCTGAAGGCCCCATTATGAACCCAGAAAAACGCGATGATGTTGTGACTGGCCAAGACGACGTCGATGCCTTGTTATCAAGCCTTGGATTTTAACGGAGCGCCCGGATGAGCTTTGATGCTGATGAGGAAATTCTCCAGGACTTTCTGGTGGAAGCGGGCGAGATACTCGAAGTCCTCTCCGAACAGCTTGTTGAACTGGAAAATAAGCCCGACGATAAAAACCTTTTGAACGCAATCTTTCGCGGGTTTCATACCGTAAAAGGTGGCGCAGGATTTCTTCAGCTTGACACCTTAGTAGAGCTTTGTCATGCGGCGGAGAGTGTGTTCGATGCGTTGCGTAACGGCAAACGTGATGTAGATGCTGATCTCATGGATGTGGTGTTGCAGGTGCTTGATACGGTGAACGCCATGTTCGCTCAGGTCAACGCACGTGAATACCCAGAGGCTGCTGACCCTGCACTAATGGCTGCCTTGCACCGCCTTCTTGAGGAGCCCGCTGCGACGGCTCCCCCAGCCCCGCCTGTACCGGCCGCCCCTGCGAAAGTAGAGGTGCCTGCTGCGCCGCCCGAGCCGGTAGCGCAAGCTGCTGGGCCAGCCACGCCAGAAGCCAGTGCTGGGGCGGACCTGTCGGATGATGAATTTGAAAAACTATTAGGTGCGTTGGGCGATGAGCCTACGCCAAACGATCAAGCTTCCGCGCCTAAGGCGACGCTCCCAGAAATCGGCTCTGACGAAATTACCGACGATGAGTTTGAAGCGTTACTGGACGAGTTGCACGGCAAAGGCGGTGGCCCCTCTGCCGTATCTGCGCCAGCGGCGGCAGCGAAACCTGCAGCGGCATCAAAAGGGGGAAGCGATGAAATTACCGATGATGAATTTGAGTCGCTCTTGGATGAATTGCACGGTAAGGGCAAGCATGGTGGGATTCCAGATGCTGGCTCAAAGGCTGCCGCGTCTGACCCTGTAGCACCCGCTCCAGCAGCCTCAACTTCTTCAGTATCGGCTGATGGCCTGATTACGGATGATGAGTTCGAGAAACTACTGGATGATCTTCACGGCAAGGGTAAGGGGCCTACGGCGAGCCACGAGGCTGATGTTGTAACCGCACCTGTTGCGGCTTCAGCGGTAGCTGCGCCAGCACCAGCACCAGTAGCTGCTTCCAGTGTTGCTGCTAAACGAGTGGCCCCTCCTGCTGATGAAGTAAAAGTCGAGCCGGCAAGCCGCCCTGTAAAAGCGCCCGCACGTGCTGCCTCTCAGCATGACGGTGACGATGATTCCGGCAAAAAAGGTGCGGCTTCAAAAGACCCCAATGCACAAGAAACAACAGTACGTGTAGACACCAAACGACTTGACGACATCATGAATATGGTTGGCGAGTTGGTGCTGGTTCGCAATCGTTTAGTTCGGCTTGGTTTGCGCAGCGCAGATGAAGCGATGGCGAAGGCGGTTGCGAACCTAGATGTAGTCACGGGCGATCTGCAAACCGCTGTCATGAAGACGCGTATGCAGCCGATCAAAAAAGTGTTTGGGCGCTTCCCGCGAGTAGTTCGAGATTTGGCGCGCAACCTGAAAAAAGAAATCAACCTAGAGTTAATCGGCGAGGAAACGGATCTTGATAAAAACCTCGTAGAAGCACTTGCAGACCCCTTGGTGCACTTGGTGCGAAACGCGGTTGATCACGGCATTGAAATGCCGAACGTGCGCGAGAGTGCAGGTAAGGTCCGAACCGGCCACGTCGTACTGTCTGCGCAACAAGAAGGAGATCATATCGTACTTTCCATTAGCGATGATGGCGGCGGCATGGATGCAGAAGTTCTGCGTAGAAAGGCCGTTGAGAAAGGCTTAATGGATACGGAGAGCGCGGAGCGTTTAAGTGTAACCGAGTGCTTTAATCTAATCTTCCATCCAGGATTCTCTACAAAAGACGCCATATCAGACGTGTCTGGCCGTGGTGTTGGAATGGACGTAGTAAAAACCAAGATTACCCAGCTTAACGGGCAGATTGAGGTTCAATCAGAAAAGGGTGTTGGCACCCGTATTGCGATCAAAGTGCCGCTTACCCTTGCCATTATGCCAACCCTGATGGTGATGTTGGGACAGCAGGCATTTGCGCTTCCCTTGGTAAGCGTCAATGAAATTTTCCACATGGATTTAAGAAGAACCAACGTGGTTGACGGGCAGGAGGTGGTCGTAGTGCGCGAGAAGGCGCTTCCATTATTCCATCTGAAGCGTTGGCTTGTTCCGAATGATTATGGTGATTCTCGTGAAGATGGTCATGTCGTGATCGTGACCGTTGGCAATCAGAAAATGGGCTTCGTCGTAGATCAGCTAATCGGCCAAGAGGAAGTGGTCATAAAGCCGCTTGGAAAAATGCTTCACGGCACGCCTGGCATGGCGGGAGCAACGATTACTGGCGATGGCCGGATTGCACTGATATTGGATGTACCTGGAATGCTCAAGACTTACGCGCGCCGTTAATTCGTGTGCGCGTGGAGGTATGATTGCCGAAAACCAATGCAGAGGATAAAGGATGACTGTCAGTGTGCTGGTGGCCGACGATTCAGCGTTTTTTCGGCGAAGGATAAAAGAAATTCTGGAGAAAAACTCGCAGATCAAAATTGTTGGCTTTGCAGATAACGGCAAAGATGCAGTCGAGAAAGCCATTGCCCTTTCGCCAGACGTAATCACGATGGATTACGAGATGCCACAAATGAATGGCATCATGGCGGTGCGCGAAATCATGGCACGTAAGCCTACGCCGATTCTGATGTTTTCGTCCCTCACCTACGAAGGCGCAAGGGTTACTCTGGATGCGCTAGAAGCAGGAGCCGTTGACTATCTGCCAAAAAGTTTCGAAGCCATGTCGGGAGACCCAGGGATGAGTGCTTCAATGCTTCAAGAAAAGGTGATGGCGCTCGTAAAACGCCCAAGGTCAGCCGCGAAGCCCGCTGCGCCAGTATCGCCGGTTGCCCCCGTGCGCAGCGAGCCACCACGCACTGCCGGAGCTAGGGCGACGAGTGCACCCGCGCCTTTGGCGCGCCCTGCACCTACGCAAGCCGGTGCGGCTGTGTCAGCCCGCAGCAGCTCAAGCGGTCACAGCAGTGGTACTGCTGCGTTAGAGGATCTCCGCAAAAATCGGCCTCGCATTGTACTGATCGGTGCCTCTACCGGCGGGCCTGTTGCGCTTCAGAAAGTGCTTGTTGCTTTGCCCGCAAATTTTCCCTACCCGATATTGTTGGTTCAACATATGCCGGGGACTTTTACATCCGCTTTTGCGGAGCGGCTCAACCGCTTGTGCCAGATTCAAGTGAAAGAGGCGGTGAGCGGGGATTCTCTCCGGCCGGGGCTTGCTCTGCTTGCGCCGGGTGGAAAACAAATGTTGATTGACGAGCGCGGTGCGGGCGTTACGGTTTCGGATGGCAACGACAAATTTCAATACAAGCCTTGTGTTGACGTAACCTTTGGTTCGGCAGCTCGGAATATAAAGGGCAGAAAGCTCGCCATCGTCCTTACAGGCATGGGGGCCGATGGGCGAGAAGGCTGCAAGTTATTAAAAAAAGAGGGCGCAGCAATTTGGACGCAAGATGAAGATAGCTGCGTTGTCTATGGGATGCCACAAGCTGTAGAGGCGGCCGGATTGTCCTCTGCGGTGTTTTCGATTGATGATATTGCTCGTTACCTGAAGGATGTATAAATCGAAATGGATATTTTGACAATCGTAGGGCTAGTGGTTGGAATTGCTGCTGTGATTGGTGGAAATGCACTTGAAGGTGGACATGTTTCAGGACTTTTAAACGCACCGGCGGCAGTCATTGTCATAGGCGGTACTTTAGGTGCGGCCATGCTCCAGACGACGAAGAGCACTCTCCAGAATACCTTTCGGCTCACCAGTTGGATATTTGTACCACCGTCGAGCCACATGCAAGAAAATATCAAGAAAATCATCAGTTGGAGCTTTACCGCGAGAAAAGAAGGGCTTTTAGGGCTGGAAGCCATGGTTGATCGCGAAAAAGACCCATTTGCAAAAAAGGGCCTGCAGCTATTGGTGGATGCGATTGATCCGCCGGTGATTCGCAGCGTGATGGAAGTTGAATTATTTACAAGGCAGGAGCGCGATTTACAGTCAGCACGCGTGTTTGAAGCGATGGGGGGATATTCTCCGACCATAGGCATTTTGGGTGCAGTCATGGGGCTGATACATGTCATGGGAAATCTTGCTGATCCAAGTAAATTGGGTGCGGGCATTGCCACTGCATTTGTTGCGACGATCTACGGCGTAGGGCTTGCAAATCTGCTTTTTCTGCCGCTTGCTGCCAAATTAAAAGCGGTCATAAAAACGCAAACGCGCCTGCGTGAAATGATGATTGAGGGCTTGCTTGCCATAGCAGATGGTGAGAATCCTCGCACCATTGAGATGAAACTAGAAGGCTATCTTGATTAGAGCGATTTTGAGTAAGGCGGTCTTGATAAGAGCGACCCTTGGTTAATGCGAAGAAGAGAACTGGAAGAGGAAACCGTCAACCACGAGCGTTGGGTGATTTCTTACGCGGATTTCATCACGCTATTGTTTGCATTTTTTGTGGTGATGTACTCCATCTCTTCCGTGAATGACGGAAAGTATCGAGTTTTGTCCGATTCTCTTGTGGACGCATTCCAGAGCGCATCTCGCACCATAAATCCAGTTTCAATAGGGGAAAAAGTCGCCACAAGCGGCAACTTTGAGACTGCGGTAGAGCTGCCGGTGCCCGGAGATTTTCCGAGTAAAGAGGATTACAAATACAGCGTAGAAGGCTTGTTTGATGATGTAGAACCCGGTGCTGCTCGCCAAGGTGACCATCAAGATCAGCAGACCAGTGCGCTTAGCAAATTATCGGAGGAGATGGCATCCCGTTTGCAGGTGGAAATTCAAAATGCAGATGTAAAAGTGGTGCAACGCAGTGAGTGGCTTGAAGTGAGTATTCCATCCAATGTTTTGTTTGCGAGCGCAAGTGCGAATTTGTCGGCAGACGCAGCCCGTTTGCTGGGAAAAATTAGCGAGGTCCTGAAGCCTGCGGATTATTCGGTGCAGGTAGAGGGGTTTACCGATAATGTCCCGATTCGCACCGAACAATTCCCCTCGAACTGGGAGCTTTCTGCGGCGCGCGCGGCAGCCGTTGTGCGCTTGTTTGTTCTGGGCGGCGTCAACCCCGCGCGCTTGGCGGCCATTGGTTATGCTGACCAGCGTGCTCTTGGGGATAACGCGACCGCAGAGGGGCGAGCACTGAATCGCCGTATCAACATTATCGTTTCTACAAGCAAGAATCAGGCGGAAGCTTCACCTCAGGAGCCGTCGAGTGCGCAGCAAAATGGCGCACCCAAAGATCGCACCGACTACAAAATTGATCGCGCAGATCGCAGTGAAACCCCCACGCCGGACAGTACTGTAGAGCCGATGCAATCCACCAATCCAGCGCCGCTGAAGATCATGACGTTAGAAGAAGGTCGCGTGCTCTTTGGTGCGCAACCTTCTCAGTCTGGCTCCAGTGCCTCCCAGTCTGGCGCCAGTGCCTCGCAGGTTCAGCAATGAGAGTTTGGACCATCGCCAACCAAAAAGGCGGCGTCGGCAAGACTACGACCACCGTAACACTTGGCGGTCTGCTTGCTCATGCGGGCCATCGGGTACTGCTCGTTGATTTAGACCCACACGGTTCTCTCACCAGCTACTTTAATGTGAACCCCGATGAGCTAGAGCCTTCTAGTTTTTTGTTGTTTCAGAACAAAGGAGAGGTTCCCGCCAATTTGCCCGGCCAGCTCATACAGAGTACTGGCCAGCCGCGCCTTGATTTTATCGGTGCATCTACGGGGCTTGCGGTGCTTGAGCGTCAATCCGCAAGCGCGGGTGGGATGGGGCTTGTGCTCAAGCGTACCACACAGATTCTTGCACGTGATTATGATTACATTCTGGTAGATACGCCACCGATCCTCGGCGTTTTACTGGTGAATTCGATTGCAGCTTGCGAACGAATTATTATTCCGGTGCAAACGGAGTTTCTTGCACTCAAAGGCTTGGAGCGAATGTTACGCACGCTTGCCATGGTCAAATTATCGCAGCGTCGAGAAGTGCCGTACTTAATTGTTCCTACGTTGTTTGATCGCCGCACTCATGCATCCACCCAATCCTTACGGATTCTGCGAACCACCTATGATCAGCATCTTTGGGCAGGCGTAATTGCGGTCGATACACGCTTACGGGATGCGAGCAGAGCCGGAGTTCCGCCCCATGTTTTTGACCCACTCAGCCGTGGCGTACAACAATACGCTTCACTCTTGAATTACCTCCATCGCAGCGCCTTGCCAGAACAGCAGCGCGAAGCCACGCTTCTGTAGGTTTGTTTGCTTCTGTAGGTATATTGGCTTCTGTAGATTGATCGTTACAGTGAGGATTTCCGTCATGCAGACTCAGAAAAACGCCGCACCTACGGATCTGCAGAAAATTGCGCGACCTGCGCCGGCAAAAACGCGCCGCCTTAACACTTCCGAGAAGGCGCTGCTCAATTACCTAGACGAAATGCTGCGGGAGGGAACAGAAGCGCTTTTGGTTGCCCCTACGGTTGAACCAGCGACTGCAACGAAAATAGGAACACTCGAAACGCTTACACCTGTTGAAAGCGTCATCTCTACCGATTTGCCAGTGGTGCAAGCAAACGGCCGCCCTGACTGGGCGCAGTCACCCTTTAGCGTTTTGATGTTCGAGGTTGCCGGTTTGAAACTCGCCGTCCCGCTCACCTCTCTGGGTTTGATACATCCCTTAAACCGAAGGTTGAATCAGCTTCCTGAACAGAGCGACTGGTTCTTGGGGATGCTTCGAGTAAAGGGGAAAAATACCCTAAAAGTCATTGATACCGCGAGATTTATTATGCCTGAACGCTATTCCGCGAGCTGTCGTAAAGGCTATCGTTTTGTAATTACGCTGGACGGCTTCGATTGGGGGCTAGCTGTGAGTGCGGTAGAACGCACCCTCCCGCTCGACCCCGAAACCATCACCTGGCGCAGCCAACGCGGGAAGCGGCAATGGATGGCCGGTACCGTTCGCGATCAGCTTTGCGCACTGATTGATACAAAAGGATTCCACGCCACGATTGCCGCCGTCGAGCCAATTACCGCTACGTAAGGTTCTATTTTCTTTCCGACTTCAAACCTACTGGTAAGCGCGTAGCGCTGGTCTATGCTTGATGAGTATGATCTTTTTTTACGGAGAGAGCAGTCATGGCGCAACCAGCGCAGCAATCGACCGGTTCCGATCAAGTAATTCAGTGGGTGACATTCAAGCTTGCCGGTGAAACCTATGGCATCAACGTGATGCAGGTACAAGAGGTGCTTCGTTATACCGAAATTGCACCCGTTCCTGGCGCTTCCTACTATGTCCTTGGAATTATTAACCTGCGCGGGCGGGTCGTTACCGTAATGGATACACGCAGCCGGTTTGGGTTGCCACAAGGAGAGATTACCGACAATAGCAGAATCGTGATCATTGAAACCGGCTCGCATGTCGTGGGAATTCTTGTGGATGCGGTTGCTGAGGTTGTTTATCTGCGTCAAAGTGAGATCGACGCAACGCCCAACATCGGGAATGATGAGAGCTCGAAGTTTATTCAAGGCGTTTGCAACAAAGGTGGTGAGTTAATCATTCTGGTAGATTTGGATAAACTGCTCACTGATGAAGAATGGCAAGAAATTGATGAGATGTGACCATGCCGCGCTTTGACGATACAGGCTCTGGCAACAACGCACGCGATGCGTCCGCCGGTGCAAAAAGTAATGAAAAAAATGAGATTACCCTGCAATGGGGCACCTTTCGGCTCGGCGGTGAAATCTACGGAATCAACGTAATGCAGATTCGTGAAGTCCTGCGTTATACCGAAATCACTCCAGTGCCTGGGGCGCAGTATTTTGTGCTAGGCATTATAAACTTGCGCGGCAATGTCGTAACGGTTGTCGATGCGCGTAGGCGTTTTGGCTTGCCCGATATTGAGACGACCAATAATACCCGCATTATGATTGTCGAAACGCAAGGCTTGGTCGTTGGGATGCTGGTAGATAGCGTTGCCGACGTAACCTATCTTCGCCAGTCAGAGATCGAACTCACACCCAATGTCGGCAATGATGAATCCTCAAAATTTATTCAAGGCGTTTGTCATAAAAACGATGAACTGCTAATCCTCATTGACCTTGAAAAACTAATCGAAATTCCTCAAGTACACGACGTGGTAGGGTTTTAACGCAATGCCAGCGATTGAATTAACGCTAACGTCGCTGGCCATTGCGGTTGCTGTACTTTGTGGGTTGACCATCGTATTGATCATTGTCTTAAGCGTACTTGGATATCGCATTCTGCGCGCTAACCGACGGATATCCGCTCTGGATATCAAACTAGATGCTCGCATCAAGACGCTAGAGGAAGAGTTGCAACGCACCACAAAAGGCATCGTTGGCGTTGGTAAGCGGCTACTCGTCGCCGAGCGCCAGCTAGCAGAACTTAACAAGCACATCGAAGAACAAGAAAATATCGCCGCAGCCGAACGCAACAGCCGTCAAGCAAAACGCATCATCCAAAAGACCATCATCGAAGAAGAACCCACTCGTAACGAGGCGCGCCTCGCCGCGCTACTCAAAGGTGAATCAGAAAGTCATTTGCGTTGAAGCAGAAGTGGTTCCTCGGCTGCGGGCTTGGCTTTTTGCTGATGCTTAAACCCTTCCGGCGTTTTTCCTTTCAGCATATAAACAAACGCAATAATCTCCGCGATCGTGCGATACAACAGCTCTGGAATTTCCTCGCCAATCTCAAGGCGGGAGAGAATATTCACTAAATCCTTGTTCTCGTAAATTGGCACCCCGTGCTCGCGTGCAATCCGCAGAATCGTCTCGGCAAGTTCATTGTCGCCCGATGCAGAGATAAACGGCGCGCGGCTGCCATCGTAAGTAAGTGCAACCGCTTTTTCGGGTGCATCTCCACGTTCGGATGGCGCCACCTTGACGGGCAAATTTTTTGCTTCTGGATCGCGGCTCACGTGCTGATATCCACCAATTGCTGAGAAAATCGAACTTGGGTTTGTTTCGGCATACCCTCATGACAGCGCGTCTCATCCAAGGACACTCCCATTTCACCCAAACTGCGGGTTAGAAAGTCCATATTGCTGCGTGTGAGCGCAAGCGTCGTGGATTGCTCCGCCCAAAATTGAAGGCTCGCGCGGTTGCTCACCATCTGTAGTTGGCAAAACATCGGCCCCAGCCCCTCTAGATCAAAACCGAGCGACACCGTCCACTGGCGTACTTTTTTGGTTACGCTGGCGTCTTCGCGCGAAGCGACCTCATCCTCCTCAATCCTAGCGTTAATCGTGTGAAGGTGCCCGCCAAACAGGATAGGCAGATCAAAGCTCAAACTCATCTGGGCCGGGGCATGTGCTTGTTCGCGCGGCGTAACTCCTGCGTTAGCCAGCTGCTGAAGATGAATGCGATCAATGCTTTGTTGAGTGCGCTTGAGCAATAAACTGAGAATATCCTCCATTCGGTCATTCTTGGAAATCTGGCGGCCTCGTGCAAGATGGGGCAGGGGTAAGCCCATGCCTGGGATATTCAATGCGAGAGAATCCAGAGAATCCGAGGGAAAATCTAGTTCATCGCCTGCAGTAGGGTTTTGCAACGCTTGTCCTGCAAGGCGGGCCGTCTGTTGATATTGGGAAACGGCACGTGAGATAAGAGAGGGGCCCTCTTTCAGCGAGCTTGCTGCCAATGAGGCTGCGGCTTTGCCTGCGCGCTCCAGTTCAGCAAGGCTCCCTTTCGCCTCGGTGCTCTTGGTTTGCACTTGCGTTGCAAGCTCACCAATCTCCTTACCCAGTTTCTCTCCAGAAGATTCCGACATCGAAGCGCGTGCCTGAGACAGCTCACGGTGAAGCTTAAGAAGCCCTGCCTTGAAATCTGAACTTGCCGCTTCACGCATCTGCTCACCAATTTGTTTTTCCAAAGGCGAGCCAGTGTGTTTTTCTACAGTATGTTTTTCTGCGGTATGCTTTTCTGTAGTGTTGTCGCCAACTTGTGTGTGGGGCGAATCGCCTGCTTGCGGGGATTGCAGTTGCGTGCGTAAAAAACGCAAAACTTGCTGCATAACGCGCCCCTTCGTGTCCGACGCGGGCGTTTGTTCACCAGCTTGAGCGGCGCTTGGATTTTTTTCCGAGGCGACACTTTTTTCGTCAGAGTCGAAGGTTCCAAGGGCTGCAACTTTTTCGCCAGCGCTATTTACAGCCCGTGGCGTAGATTCCGGTTCTGTAAGCAATGCGCCCAAATGAGTTTTTCCTGCCACCGAAGCGGTTGAACCATTTGGGAGAGCATGCTTTTCAGATCCACCAATGCTTGCCGACTGCAGAGCCGAATGGATCAGCTTCGCCAAACTGGACTCCCAGAATAGCCCGCCTTTTTGGATTTGTTGGAGAAATTCGCCCGGTTGTTTTAGCGCGGTAAAATCAGCGAGTCGAGACAGAAGTTGTTGTGCCGCGAGCGCGACGCGCGGTGGCAGTTTTTCAAGCAGTGCAGGATCATTCAGCACCGTTTGTAGCGAACGCAATAACACTTCGGGGCTAGCTTGCCCTGCTAGGGCAGCGCTAATGCTGGAGCGAAGTGCCAATGGTAATCCTTCCAAGGGCACTACATTCAAGAGTCGGGGAGGGGAGTTTGCTGCTAGTTCTAGGCTGAGCGTACTGCCTTCCAGCAGCGGTAAGGGTAACGTCACCTGTAAGCGTACCACTTGCCCTTGGGCGATTTTTTCCAGCGTCGCGCCTTCTAGAGATTGCGCGTTCATCTGCGCGGGAACACTGCGCACTGCGTTGAGCAGTAAGCTCGCCACATAACGCTCTACGTTACTGTTTTTCGTTGCTGCCGCGCTGGTTTGCCCCTCCGCGGTGGCCGTGGGGCGCCGGTTTGCATCTATCGCCTCCGCATCGGATGCATCCTCGCGGGCTTCTTCCGTAGCGGCGCTGCTAGGGGGCGGGCTTTCAGGGGCCGATTCTTCTGGAACCGCGTTATCTTCAGGCGCTGCGCTTGCAGGTGCGATGCTCGTAGATACGGTGCTCGTAGATACGGTGCTCGTAGACGCGGTGCTCGTAGATGTGGTGCTCGTAGATACGGTAGATGCAGTTGCCGTATTCGCGGGTGCGGCGGCCTTTGGTGGCACCTGTGTGCGCGTCTCCTCGGCAGGTGCAGGTTCCGGCGGCGCGGTTTGCGCTCGCACAGATTCGACGTAGGCTTTTACGACCAGCTTCTGGCTGGCGTCCTTGGTGGTGCTTGCGCTGAGCACTTCAGCCACCAGAGCCGTGCGGTTTGCAGCAGTGTTTTGCGATACAGGCGTAGTGTTCGTGCCGATGTTGGCAGAAGGTGGACGTGTAAAAATTTCCAAGCAGCCCTCCTGCAAAGGCTTTCGTAAAATCACTGGCGACTGCCTCCAGTATAGATGAGTCGCTGCAAGCCTTTGCAAAGGATGATGCAAGCGCGATCTGCCGCTATAATGCCCGCTTTTGCAGGCGATCTTGAGATTCTCGGTCGCCTACCGTAATCCGACCAACGCGATTGAGACTCTGAGTGCCAGCCCCACTACAGCAAGCCCCACTACTGCAAGCCAGCCAACTCTATTGCGAGCGCGACGAACGGGTGCTTTTTGCGCGCCTTGATTTTACCCTGCACAGCGGGGAGTTGGTTCAGGTAGAAGGTCCCAACGGGGCTGGTAAAACCACCTTGATGCGTAGCCTCACAGGGCTCAATCAGTATTTTGAAGGCGAGGTGCGCTGGCGCGGGTACTCGCTCGCCCAAGACACCACTGCTTTCCACGCCGAAACCCTAGCGCTTGGGCATCATAGCGGGATCAAATTGCCCCTTACTCCCACCGAAAACCTGCGCTGGATTGCTGCCGCACGCGGAATCTCGCTGCACGATCTGGATGCACGCATCGCCTTTAGCCTCGATGCAGTAGGGCTTTCAGGCTTCGAACATCAGCCTGCTCACACACTCTCCGCAGGCCAAAAGCGCCGCATCACCCTCGCGCGTCTGTTTCTAGAACCCGCTACGCTTTGGGTGCTGGATGAGCCATTTTCAGCAATTGATAAAGCGGGCGTGGCTGCGCTCGAAGGTCTTTTGGGGGATCACATTCAGCGAGGAGGCGCGGCATTGGTCGTAACGCACCATGATTTGCGTCTTGCGCGCCCACATCACCGGCTACTGTTAGGGCAGGGGAGACGTGGCGAATGGCAGTGGCAGGAGGCCGTTGCTGCATGACGATCAAACGCGCAAGCCTCCCGCCTCTCCTCGAAGCAGCCTCCCTGCCGCCGCTCTCACAAGGTTTTGGCGCTCTATTACGCCGCGACTTGCTGCTGGCGTCGCGCCAGCGCAGCGACTTGATCTATCCGGTGTTCTTTTTCTTTATGGTAGTTAGCCTATTTCCATTAGGAATCGGGCCAGATGGCAAGCTGCTCGCCAAAACTGCGCCGGGCATTCTCTGGATCGCCGCACTACTGTCTACCTTGCTCGCCACCGACAGCCTGTTTCGCCAAGACTATGACGATGGCACGTTGGAGATCCTGCTCTCTAGCCCCCAATCGAGCTTTGTGTTTGTGACCGCAAAAGTACTCGCCCACTGGCTGGTTGCCTCACTCCCGCTGCTGCTCTTTGCGCCCTTAATTGCCGTCATGCTCCACTTGGACGGGCGCGGCATTGGGATCTTACTAGCAAGCCTCGCGCTGGGCACGCCAATTCTGAGCCTGATCAGTGCAATTGGCGCGTCGCTTACGGTAGGATTGCGGCGCGGCAGCATGCTGGTGGCCTTGATTGCGCTACCCCTGTATGTTCCCGTACTGATCTTCGCGGTGGGCGCCGTCGAGACTGCCACCTTAGGCGGCAGTGTTGCTGGCCATATTGGCTATCTTGCCGCCATGCTGGTCTTGGCCGTAACGCTCGCACCCTTTGCGATCGCTGCGGGATTGGCGATTAGCGTTAAGGCATAGATCCACCAACTTTGATAAAATGCCCAGTGTAACCCCCTGTACGGAGCGCCTTGGCGTGCAGCAACGAGTGAATCAGGCCGAAACCAAAACAGCAACGCTTTGGCAATGGATCAACAACACCTTTCATCGGTTTGGATCGCCCAAGTATTTTTATGACCTGACCGGCAAGCTGCTGCCTTGGTGTTGGGCGGGCGTTTTGCTCGTGCTAATTCCCGGGCTCATTTGGGGGTTGGCGTTTGCGCCGCCGGATTACTATCAAGGCAATAGCTATCGCATCATTTTTATCCACGTGCCCGCTGCAGGGATCGCCATGATGGGATATGCGGTCATGGCATTTGCTGGTATCGTCACGCTCGTCTGGCGCATGAAAATGGCCGATGTCATCGCCAAGGTAGTCGCCCCTATTGGTGCATCCTTCACTTTCCTTTGCTTGGTCACCGGCGCAATCTGGGGGCGGCCAACCTGGGGGACGTGGTGGGAATGGGACGCGCGCTTAACTTCGATGCTCATCCTGTTTTTTCTTTACGTGAGCGTCATGGCATTGCGTGCAGCAATCGAACACCCTGACGTGGCAGCGCGAGCAACTGCGGTGCTGTCGATCGTAGGCATCGTCAATCTGCCAATCATTCGCTATTCGGTCAACTGGTGGAACACATTGCATCAGCCCTCCAGCATCCGGCTTACCGGATCCTCACTGGCGCCGGAGATGCTCTACCCGCTGCTGGCGTGCATTGTCGGATTTTATTTTCTGTTTGCCGTGCTCGTGATGCTTTCGGCGCGCAACGAAGTCTTGCTGCGTGAATACCGTAGTGCATGGGTTAAAAAATGGCTCAAGCCTTAGATGACCAGCCTTACATGAGGAGCACGCAGAATGTACTTTGATTCGTTCGCAGATTTTGTAGCGATGGGAACTCACGGCCCTTACGTATGGTCTGCTTATGCGTTGACCTTGATCGTGGTGCTGGCCAATTTAGGCGTTATCCTTCATCAGGGGCGCAAAGTGCAAGCCACCATCCGCCAGAAACTCCGTCGTCAGCAGTTACAGGAGCAAGATTCTTATGAACCCTAAGCGCAAACGTCGCCTCACGATCATCATCGGCCTCGTGTGTGGTCTTTCCGTTGCGGTTGGGTTTGGTGCCTACGCCATGCGCCATAGCATTGACCTCTTTGTCACGCCGGGCGACATTGCCGCAGGAACCGTGCCCACCAATCAGCGAATCTCCGTAGGCGGATTGGTCGTTGATGGCAGCCTCAAGCGTGGCGACGGCCTCACCATTCATTTTGATGTCAGCGACAATAAAAGCGTTGTAGCCGTCAGTTACGATGGAATCCTGCCCGACCTATTTCGTGAGGGCAAAGGCATTGTCGTCAAGGGAATGCTTACCGAAGATGGCCGCGTAGTCGCTAACGAAGTCCTCGCCAAACACGACGAGAACTACATGCCGCCCGAAGCCAAAGCCGCGATCGAAAAAGCCGGCCACCCTAAAGGCGTTTAAGCGTCAGAACAGACGTTTAGGCATAAGAGCAGACGTTTAAGCGTCAGAGCGTGGAGCCCACCTGCTCTTCAACCTCAAACCCCACAATATTCCGCGTATCCTTACTAAACTCCACCCCAATCAAATGCACCGGCCCATCTGCGCGGTATTTGTCGGCATAACGCTTGTCTTTGAGCTGCTGTAACGCTTTGCCTTCAGGTACCAGTTCCACCACTTTGAATTCAAATAAATACACATGCCCTTCAAAGCATACCGTCATATCAATACGGCCGTGATTGGTGGCGTCTTCTAATTTGATATCCAATCCCAAGGCGGCGAAGTGGCTGTAGAAAATACTGGCCCAGTAGCCTTCGTATTGCGCGATGGGGCTGTTTCGGTACCAATCGTGCGGAATGGTGGCGAAAAAAGCGTGGAATAGATCGCGCATGGCGGGGAGGTTTTGTTGGCGGAGCAGGGTGATCAGCTTGATGCGATTTTCAAAGCCTTTGCTGCTATCCACCCCTAAGCCTTCCAGCAGACTTGCATTGAGGCTGGATTCTACCTCTCGGTTGGGATAGCCTAACGTGTAGACCCAATGGCCCAAAATGGGTTGCTGAACGTCGTGTATCGTTAAATAGCCGGTCTGAAACAATAAGGCTTCGCTTTTGATGGCATCGACATCGAAACTGGAAATCAGTTGCTCACCTGTTTGTAGCTTGGCGAGATCCGGCGTGAAAAAACCGCGCTGAGTGAGCAGTTTAACCAAAAAAGTAGGCGTTCCGGTTTCAAACCACCATGGGCGAAAGGTGCGATTACGAAATAGCAGAAGTAAATCAAAGGGATTGTAAACGGCTTCACCCAGCCAGTTGTAGCCGTTATACCAGCGCTTAATTTCTTCGCGATCCAGCCCCTCAAGTTCGGCTGCAAAAACACTGTCCACATCCTGATCGGTATAACCGCAGATGGCGCTGTATTCTGCGCTAAGGGTGATGTCTTCAAGATTATTCAGCCCTGAAAATAGGCTGACTTTGCTGAATTTCGAAACGCCAGTCAAAAATGCAAAGCGGATATAGGCATCGTTGTCTTTGATCACCGAATAAAGATCCTTGAGCGCCTCACGCATGGCGAGGGCGATTTCGCGATCTTCGATTCGATCCAGAATGGGTTTGTCGTACTCATCCACCAATACGACTACTCGCTGGCCAAAGCGCTCTGCTAAGCGCTGTATCAGTGACACAAAGCGTGCGCGGCTGTCTGTAAACTGCGCCGTCCAGCCCTGCGCTTGCTCCAGCAGCGTCAGTTGCATGTGCAAGCTTGCCTGCAAATCCTCCACCGAAGCCAGCGACGCCCCGCCAAAGCTGATCCGAATCACCGGATGTTTTACCGACCAATCCCAGTGTTTTTCGGCGTACAAGCCTTTGAACAAAGCTTCATTGCCTTCAAACAGCTCTTTTAGCGTGTCTAAAAACAGGCTTTTGCCGAAGCGACGCGGGCGGGAGAGGAAAAAGTGCGTGCCCTGATCGATCAGCCGCAGCGCCAGCGGCGTTTTGTCTACGTAGTAGCAGGCGTCATCCTCGCGGATTTTGGCGAAGGTCTGAATGCCGATGGGCAGGCGTTTGCGTTGCATGGACAAGGCGGCCTCGTGGGGGGGATTTCGGCATGGTAGCATAAATTCCCATCAGCCCCTGCAGGAAAACCAGTGCCCGGCATTGCCAAGCAAAAAGATCAGTCCGCAGTGTTGACGGGGAAGTTTCTTACGGACTTGTTCGAATTTTTTTTATTTGTCGCGCTTAGCAAGCATATGTTTGCGTAATAAACGTTCTGAACGCATGACGTAAAGAATATAAACACAATGCCCATCATACCGATAGAAAACTCGGCAAGGCGGCTCAACAACTTGGCGATATTTGGTCTTCTTCAACTCTGGAGGAATGCTACCACTTTTCGGCTGATCCTGAAGCTGGTCAACATGAGCAAAGACTCTCTGAACGAGTTCTTTGGCAGCAGAGGGTTTATCGAGTGCTATGTAATCGGCGATCGCATCAAGATCAGAAAGCGCAGTTTCCGACCAAACTATTTCAGCCATCGGGACATTCGAGCCTTAGCATCCTCGTGGGATACACCCCTTCCTTCGATAATCGCCACCTCCCCACGGGCAATGCCTTCAAGCAGATCCATGCGTTGCTGCATAAGCTCAAAGCTTTCTACATCAATAAGATAAGCGCTAGGGAGTCCATGCTGGGTAATTAGAATAGGCTGCTTCTCCCGCTCAAGATCAGCGAGGATTTCGGTAGTCTGACGTTTTAGGGTAGTGACAAGCTCGGTGCGCATAGAGTGATACTATAGTGATACTTTAAGTTTGACAAGCAGCGCCAGAAAATTCTAACAGACGTTTAAGCGTCAGAGCGTGGAGCCCACCTGCTCCTCAACCTCAAATCCCACAATATTCCTCGTATCCTTACTAAACTCCACCCCAATCAAATGCACCGGCCCATCTGCGCGGTATTTGTCGGCGTAACGCTTGTCTTTAAGCTGCTGTAACGCGCGGCCTTCAGGCACAAGCTCCACCACTTTGAATTCAAATAAATACACATGCCCTTCAAAGCATACCGTCATATCAATGCGGCCGTGATTGGTGGCGTCTTCCAGCTTGATGTCCAATCCCAAGGCGGCGAAGTGGCTGTAGAAAATGCTGGCCCAGTAGCCTTCGTATTGTGCAATCGGGCTGTTTCGGTACCAATCGTGCGGAATGCTGGCGAAAAAGGTGTGGAATAGATCGCGCATCGCGGGAATGCTTTGTTGGCGCAGCAGGGTGATCAGCTTGATGCGATTTTCAAAGCCTTTGCTGCTATCTACCCCTAAGCCTTCCAAGATGCTTGCGTTGAGGCTGGATTCTACCTCTCGGTTGGGATAGCCTAACGTGTAGACCCAGTGGCCCAAAATGGGTTGCTGGACGTCGTGTATCGTTAAATAGCCGGTCTGAAACAATAAGGCTTCGCTTTTGATGGCATCGACATCGAAACTGGAAATCAGCTGTTCGCCTGTTTGCAGGTTGGCGAGATCGGGCGTGAAAAAACCACGCTGGGTGAGCAGTTTGACCAAAAAAGTAGGCGTTCCGGTTTCAAACCACCACGGGCGGAAAGTGCGATTACGAAATAGCAGAAGCAAATCAAACGGATTGTAAACGGATTCACCCAGCCAGTTGTAGCCGTTATACCAGCGCTTAATTTCTTCACGATCCAGCCCCTCAAGTTCGGCTGCAAAAACCGTGTCCACATCCGGATCGGTATAGCCGCAGATGGCGCTGTATTCCGCGCTAAGGGTAATGTCTTCGAGGTTATTCAGCCCTGAAAATAGGCTCACTTTGCTGAATTTCGAAACGCCGGTCAAAAACGCAAAGCGGATATAGGCATCGTTGTCTTTGATCACCGAATAAAGATCCTTGAGCGCCTCGCGCATGCCGAGGGCGATTTCGCGGTCTTCGATTCGGTCTAGAATGGGCTTGTCGTACTCATCCACAAGTACCACGACTCGCTGAGCAGTGCGTTCAGCAAGGCGTATGATCAGGCGCCTGAAGCGGCTGCGCGCGTCGGGGTATTCGGCGGGTAAACCAAAACCTTCTTCGAGGGTGCCAAGCTGCTCATCCAGACTTCGCCCTAAATCCTCCACCGAAGCCAGCGACGCCCCGCCAAAGCTGATCCGAATCACCGGATATTTTACCGACCAATCCCAGTGGTTTTCTGCGTACAAGCCTTTGAACAAGGCTTCGTTGCCTTCGAACAGCTCTTTCAGCGTATCCAGAAACAGGCTTTTGCCGAAGCGGCGCGGGCGGGAGAGAAAGAAATACTTTCCCTGTTGAACCAAGCGCAGCGCCAGTGGGGTTTTATCTACGTAATAACAATTATCCTCGCGAATCTCGCGGAGGGTTTGAATGCCGATGGGCAGGCGTTTGCGTTGCATGGACAGGGCGGCCTCGTGGGGGGATTTCGGCATGGTACCTAACGTGCATCAAGCGATCAATGAGGCTACGCCTTCTTAGTTTCTACGTTGACGGCACTGTTTTGGGGAACCGGCGAATAGTGCGTTACAAAAAACACAACGCCCCCCGCCACCGCGACCGGAACGATAAACCAATTGATCACCGGCACAGAAACCAGCAGCATCACCACTCCGCCAAACCCCATCGCTTCCGAGCGCCGACCGCGTAGCAGGGCGAGCGTTTCCTGAAAGGGCACTCCGTTGTTGTCTGCCGCAATATCGACATACTGCATCGCCATCACCCAAGACCCAAACAAAAACCAGAGAACTGGGTTGATCATGTTAAGGCCGGGGATAAACCACAACACCAAGGTAATCATGCCAAGGCCAAACACCCGCACTAACAGATAAGAAAGTTTGCGAAGCTCACGTTTAAGTGTGCGCCAGAGCAGTTGCGCGATGGTGTGCTCAACGAAAGAGGGCGTATGGATGCGTGCTTCTACCTTTTCAGCAAGCAAGCCTAGAAAGGGGCTGGCCAGCAGATTCGTGACCATTGTGAAGGTGGAACCCACCACAAATAGCACCAAGAGTGCGCCGGCAACCACCAAGATCCAGCCGAAAAAACCCGCGAAGCCCGCAACAATAGGCTCCAGCCAATCGAGCCAGCTCACAAAGTCGTACTGAAAACTCAAGCCCATCACCACCTGATAAATCCAAGTGATTGCGTAGTAAGTCGCGAAAGCAAACAGCACCATATTAAAGATCAACGGTATCCACACAAAAGGGCGGATGCTGGGGTGCTGGTTTAGTTTGCGTCCTTGCTCCAGATAACTCGCGCCTTTGGCTAATGCAGAAATCATGCGGCAGTTTTCCTTATCACCGAAATTCAATACAAATGTCGAATACAAGTGCCGATTGTAAACGCTTATTTCGAGCGCCTATGATCAACGACTGACTACGCAAGTGTACCGGAAACAGATCGCTCCGCAAAATGGGAGGCTGCCAGTGGCTTCGCCTCTGTATACGCTTTGTTTCGCGTTCGGTGAATGCATATTATACCATCCCCGTTAAGCGTGCCACTCACAAACAAAAGGCGCCGCCAAATTCGGTGAGCGGCAGTTCCACGACAGAAATAGACGTATGTGATAGCATCTGTATCGACGATAGAGAACTGCCTCCATACGCAAATCGGCCTGTACTGCGATGAGTAGGAGAGCAATCGAGAGTCGAGAATCGAGAATTAAAATAGAAGCAGGGGAGTTTTCGTGGAACAGACCTATCGGCTCGTGATTTCATGCCCAGATCAGGTGGGTATCGTGGCGAGAGTGAGCCAAATCGTTGCAGAATACGGCGGTTGGCTCACCGAGGCGAGCTACCATTCTGACAGCCACGAAGGCTGGTTTTTTATGCGCAACGAAATCCGCGCAGAATCCCTTCGCCTAAGCCTGCGCCAGTTTCGCGACGTTTTTCGCCCATTGGCCGAAGAATACCGAATGAAATGGCACGTCAGCGACAGCATGGAAAAACACCAGGTAGGAATTCTTGCCAGCCATGCATCCCACTGTCTTGCGGATATTCTGCACCGTTGGCACAGCGGGGATTTGTATTGCAACATTCCCTGCGTGATTTCCAATCACGACAATCTAAGAAAAATGGTGGAATGGTACGATATTCCTTTCTACCACTTGCCGATCGACCGTGAAAACAAAGAAGAAGCCCATCAGGAAATGATGCGTCTGCTGCAACAACACCGCGCAGACACCGTAGTGCTTGCCCGTTATATGCAGATTCTTCCCTCGTGGTTTTGCAAAGCAATGCCCAACCAGGTGATCAACATCCACCACAGCTTCTTGCCTTCGTTTATTGGCGCCAATCCCTATCAGCAAGCATACGAAAGAGGGGTGAAGTTGATTGGTGCAACTTGTCACTACGTTACCGAGAACCTCGATCAGGGGCCGATCATCGAGCAAGACGTTGCCCGCGTAAATCATCGCCATTCGCGCGATGATATGGTCAGGCTGGGAAAAGATATTGAAATGAATGTACTGTCTCGCGGCCTTCGCGCACACGTCGAAGATCGCGTCATCGTGCATGGGAACAAGACCGTTATCCTCGAATAACGGCCTTGTTAGTGTAGAGCGGCTAAACTTCGTCGCCAACCTTCAAAATTAACAGCGCATTTGTGCCGCCGTGTAGGCCCATCACAGAGCCTTTGGTCATAATGATCACATCGCCATCGTGTAGGCAACCCTTGCTTTTCAGGAGTTGAATTGCCTTGCGCTTGATATCGTCAGCGGCCAACATAAAGTAATCGAAATAGTGTGCCTCAACGCCGCGATACAGAGCAGTGCGCCGCTGTGTTGCAACGTTACGCGAGAGTGCGTAAATCGGCAGGCCAGAACGGATGCGCGACATCAACAGCGGCGTATTGCCCGACTCGGTAAGGCAGACGATGGCCTTTACCTGCGGAAAATGGTTTGCGGTGTACATCGTCGCCATTGCAACCGCTTCATCCGTGTGGAAAAACGTCTCGTCCATACGATGACGGGAAGTGCGCGTAATGGGGAGGTTTTCCGCGCCGAGGCAAACGCGAGACATTGCTTGAATTACGTCGATCGGGTTCGAGCCTGAAGCGGTTTCTGCGGAAAGCATTACCGCGTCTGTAGCGTCCAGAACCGCGTTGGCAACGTCGAACACTTCCGCTCGCGTGGGAACTGGGCTGTGTATCATCGACTCCATCATTTGCGTAGCAACGATCACGACGCGGTTCAGCTGTCGTGCTCGCTTGATAATCATCTTCTGAACGCCGATCAGGGCTGCGTCACCGATTTCAACGCCCAAATCGCCGCGTGCAACCATGACGCCGTCAGATGCTTTGATCATTGCGTCAAGCGTCTCTTGATTGGAAACGGTTTCAGCACGTTCTAACTTAGCGATGATGTTCGCGCTGCTGTTGAGTTCCTTCAATAACGCACGCGCTTGGTGTAAATCTTCAGGTGTTTTGGGGAAGGATACCGCAACGAAATCTGCATGAATCTGGGCAACCGTTTTGATGTCCTCCTTATCCTTATCGGTGAGACACGGAGCCGAAAGCCCGCCACCCTGACGGTTGATTCCCTTGTTGTTGCTTAACGTGCCCCCTAAGCGTACCGTGGTGAAAATGCGTGCACCTTCAATGCGATCTACGGTGAGCTCGATGCGGCCATCGTCCAGCAAGAGAATGTCACCAACGCGGCAGTCCTCTGGCAATTTTTCATAGTCAATCCCAACGCTATGTTCATCGCCAGACTGCTTGTCCTGCTCGGCATCAAGAATAAAAGGCCGCCCATCGACAAGTTCAACTGCACCTTCTTTGAAACGCCCAACGCGAATTTTCGGGCCTTGCAGATCCGCAAGCACCGCCACGTTCAGCCCACGCTTGGCGGAAATTTCACGCACCGCTTCGGCGCGGCGAACATGATCCGTCGCCTTACCGTGAGAAAAATTCAGGCGCACCACATTCACGCCCGCGACAAGAATTGCCTCTAATGTGCCAGGTTTATCGGTAGCGGGGCCAAGGGTGGCAACAATTTTGGTTCTGCGCATAAACGAGCCTTGTTGGGAAATAGGAATCCCTGGTGGGAACTAGCGCCAATAGTGTAACTGATTACAGTAAACCTTGCTGGCCCATATAGCGGCAAATATCCAGCATGCGCAGCGAAAATCCCCATTCGTTGTCGTACCATGCCATCGCTTTCACCAGCGTACCTTCTGCGCGGGTTTGTGTGCTGTCAAAAATGCAGCTCGCCGCGTGGTGGTTAAAATCAATCGAAACCAAAGGCAAGGCGTTGTATTCCAGAATCCCGTAGGTGTCTGTGTCGGCGGCCTTCTTCATGATTTCATTGATTTCGTCCTTAGTCGTGGGGCGAGCCGACGTAAACACAAGGTCTACAAGCGAGACGTTTGCGGTAGGCACGCGAATTGCCATACCATCCAATCGGCCCGATAGTTCGGGAAGCACCAAGCCGACTGCCGCTGCGGCGCCGGTTTTCGTGGGGATCATCGACAGATGTGCCGAACGCGCTCGTCGCAGATCTTTGTGATGCATATCCAAAAGTACTTGATCATTGGTAAAAGCGTGGATCGTCGTCATCATTCCCTGCATGATTCCCACGTTCGCGTGTAGTGCATGTGCCATCGGCGCCAAGCAATTGGTTGTGCAAGAGGCGGTAGAAATCAGCCGGTGTGCGCCTGTTAAAGTGCTATGATTCACTCCGTACACGATGGTTGCATCTGCTTGGGTTGCGGGCGCTGACACCTGCACCGTTTTGGCGCCAGCGTCAAAATGGGCTTGGCATTTTTCTTTGCTGGTAAACTTGCCGGAGCATTCGAAAACCATGTCGACGCCGAGTGCGTTCCAAGGGAGTTGCGTAGGGCTTTTTTCCGCGAACACTCGGATTTGATCGCCATTTACGACCAAGGAATCGGATTGCTCGTCGATCTTTCCCGAAAATGGGCCGTGCACCGAATCAAAGCGCGTAAGGTGGGCATTTACTTTGACATCTCCGAGGTCGTTGATTGCGACAATCTCGATCTCTTTTCGGTATCCGCATTCGTAAATTGCGCGCAGGACGTTGCGGCCGATTCGGCCATAACCGTTGATTGCAATGCGTAGAGCCATGGCCTTATTCCGCCTTTCTATATGAGGGGTTTCCTAGCATTTATAATAGCTCTACTGGCGCGCGTTGCACGTACCCTGATCGTTTTCTTCGGAGGCTGAGTTGGCAATTTTTAGTAAACTAAGCTGGTATTTTCGCTCACAGTGGCGTCGCTACGGCGCGGCAATCCTCATGCTTGCCGTAGTAGCCTGCCTTTCAATGGTGCCCGCTTGGGTCGTTGGAAAATTTGTGGATAGCGTGGTTGATAAAACGCTAAATCAGGCGCTTTTGCTTCGCTATGTGCTCACGATTGTGAGCGTGGTGCTGGTGGTCTATGTGCTTCGGTTTTTGTGGCGCGCATTGCTTTATGGCGCGTCTTATCAGTTAGGTGCGATTCTGCGCCAGCGGCTATATCAAAAGTTTGTTTCTATGGATCCGTGGTTTCATCAACGCTACGGCACGGGCGATTTGATGGCGCGGGCGACTAACGACGTAGCTGCGGTAGAGATGGCAGCCGGGGAGGGCGTTCTCACCCTCGTAGACGGTTTGATTACTGGCGCGGTCGTTTTAGGCGTTCTTTTTTGGTTTAACTGGAAGCTTGCCTTGATCGTATTGATCCCGTGGCCAGCGATGTCGTGGGTGATGTGGTTGCTTGGAGAGCAACTTCATGCGGCGTTTGGGAACGCACAGCGCCATTTTAGCCGCCTCAACGACCAGGTTCACTACGGATTAACCGGTGTGCGCGTGGTAAGAGCATTAGGATTGGAAACACACGAAGGCAAGCGATTTACCGAGGTGGTTCGTGCAACCACTGCCGCTAACGCCGTGGTTGCGGCCATTGACGCAAAATACGAGCCCACAATCTATTTTACTATCGGGCTTTCTTTTTTACTTTGCGTGGCAGGGGGTTCTTGGTTTGTCCACGAAGGCAGCATGACGCTTGGCAAGATGACGACCTTTACCATGTACATGGGGCACTTAATCTGGCCGATGTTTGCCTATGGTTGGATGCTTAACATTGTTGAGCGGGGTTCGGCGGCGCATCGACGTTTGGAAGATATTTTTGACGCATCTCCTGCACAGTTTCCTGGCCAGCAGGAGCAGCTTGATACCCAGCAACCGCTCACCGTTGCCATCGAGCGCTTCTGTTTTCCCGATGAGGAACGTGCAGCGCTCACGAACGTTCACTTTACTTTGCCAGCAGCCAGCACTCTAGGCGTTGTTGGGCGTACAGGCTCTGGAAAAAGCACCTTGGTTTCTTTGGTGGCGGGCCTTTACCCCTTACATGAAGGCGAAATTCGCTGGGGCGACACCCCCATTCAAACCTTATCCGATCAGACGCGAAGCCAGAAAATTGCCGTGGTTCCGCAGGATCCCTTTTTATTCTCGGCAACGATTGAAGACAACATTCGTTTGGGTAAGCCCCACGCCACGTTTGAAGAAGTTGAGAAGGCAGCGCGTGCGGCTTGCATTCATGACGATATCTTGCGCCTTGCTGATGGCTATCAGACCCAAGTAGGTGAGCGTGGCATGACGCTGTCCGGCGGTCAAAAGCAGCGAATTTCCATTGCTAGGGCACTGCTGATAGATGCTGATTTTCTATTGTTGGATGATGCGCTCTCCGCCGTAGATGCCCGTACCGAAGCGAAAATTCTTGCGGGCTTCAAGCAGCTCCGAAAAGATCGAACTACGTTGATCGTGTCACATCGAATGTCGGCGGTGGAGCACGCTAGCCAGATTTTAGTGCTAGAGGGGGGTAGCATTGTTGCGCAAGGTGCGCACCCCGCTTTAATGTCCCAACAAGGTTGGTACGCACAGATGGTGCGTTATCAGCAGTGGGAAGCCGCATTGGATGATGGTTCAGCAATCGAGGGTGGTTCAGTAATCGAGGGTGGTTCAGATGAGTGAAGTTTCAGAAGTCCGTCGAAACACCCAAACGCCGGAAGCAAAGCGTGAGCGCCCATTGCTACGATTGCTGATGCTGGCATTGCCAGAGCGCCAACTCTTGATTACAGCACTGATCCTCTTGCTGATCGCAACGGTTTGCGACGTGGCCGGCCCTCTGCTGATCCGTTATTACATCGACGATCACTTGGTGAAGGGTGATTTTTGGAGTGCTCAAGTTGCATTGATGTTATCGACTTATATCGTGTGCCTTGTAGTTGCCGCGTTATGTAGTTATCAACAGGCGATTCGTCTGAATGATGTGGCGCTAAACGTTATACAGCGCCTGCGCGAACGCGTCTATGCAAGGGCGTTGCGTTTGCCGACGCGATACTACGATGACACCCCCACAGGCACGATGATTTCCCGTATCACGAATGACACCGAGTTTGTCAAAGAACTCTTTGTACATGTCGTGGGTGCGTGGGTGCAAAATGGTTTTCGAGTGGTCGGGGCCTTTGTAGGAATGGCCTTGCTCGACGTGCACATCATGCTGCTTTGCTTGGCGTTTTTGCCTCTCGTTCTATTGATTATGGTGGTCTATCGCCGCCTAAGCACGCCGATCTATCAGAAAGCGCGCGCCTTGCTTTCCGACATCAATAGCAACCTCTCCGAATCTTTGCAGGGCGTTCGGATTGTGCAGCTATTTGGCCAGCAAAAGGAGTTCATTCAGCGCTTCACGCGATTGACCAATGAACACTTTCGCGTTCGGCACCGCAATCTAAAATTGGATGCGGCGTTGCTCCGGCCGTTGGTGGATCTGTTGCATAGTATGGCACTGACGGCACTCGTTTTTTATTTTGGCCAGCGTTCTTTCGTCGAAAGCGTGGAAGTTGGAATCATTTACGCATTTATCAGCTATCTGGGTCGCTTTATCGAGCCGATCAATGAGATAACGCAACGCCTAAGTGTCATGCAGCAAGCGAGCGTTGCAGGCGAGCGCGTTTTTCGCCTGCTGGATTCATCAGAAGCGCCTGAATTTGACGGATCAAAGACGCCGCCGAACCATCGAATTGAGTTCCGCAATCTGGGGTTTCGCTACCAAGATCAAGGCCCTGACGTCATTCGGTCGCTTTCACTGGAAATTCCGCCGGGAAGTTTCACCGGAATCGTCGGCCATACGGGGAGTGGAAAAAGTACGCTGATGTCGCTTTTGCTGCGCTTTTACACGCCGCAGCGCGGTGAAATTCTATGGGGTGGCATGCGTTTAAGCGAAATTAGCCATATCGATTTGCGTACACGCATTGGGTTGGTGCCCCAAGATGCCTTCCTATTTCCGGGCACGGTGTACGACAACATCACCATTGGCAGGCTTGCCGGTGAATTGGGTGCGCGCACAAAGCCAGAAGTCCAGGCGCTCTTAGCGCAATACGGATTAAGCGCCGCGTTTGCGGCCCTTCCACAGGGGCTAGATACTGAGCTGAGCGAGCGCGGCGCAAATATTTCCAGTGGGCAGCGTCAGTTAGTCGCACTGGTGCGTGCTTTGGTGCGTGAACCAGAAATTTTAATTCTTGATGAAGCCACCGCATCGGTAGATAGTGAAACCGAACGCCTTGTGCAGCGCGCATTGTTAGGTCTGCGCGGTAAAATGACGCTGATTGCAATCGCGCACCGGATTTCCACCATCACCGAAGCCGATCAAATCGTCGTGTTGCATCACGGCGAGCTGATCGAAAAGGGCACGCACACCGAGTTGCTCGCCGCACACGGAGTCTACAACACCCTTTATAAAATGCAGCGCCAAGAGCTCTTGATTGCGACACAGGCCACGACACCGCCCGCGCCATCAGAGACTTGAGAACGCTCGATTTGAACAAGCGGAGCTGATTGTGAAGCTAGTGGATACCCATTGTCATCTTGACGATCCGAGTTTACGAAATGACTTGGATTCGCGCCTTGCGAAGGCACGTACCGACGGTGTATGTGCGTATATTGTGCCGGCGATTTATCAAGAGCAGTGGCAGGAACAGGCAGAAATTGTTGCCATGCACCCTGATCTGTACAGCGCCTACGGCTTGCACCCCTGCTATATGCAAAAACATCGCAACGCACATGTGGCTGCTTTAGAAGAAAAATTAGTCGAGGAGGGCGCGATCGCCGTGGGGGAAATCGGCTTGGATTTTTATTTAGAGCATCACGACCCACATGCGCAGCAAGAAATTTTTGAAGCTCAGCTGGGAGTTGCCGCAAATCTTAATCTTCCGGTTTTGCTGCACGCGCGCAAATCCCACGATATTTTGCTCAAGTATTTACGAAAATCCAAGCTCCAGAGAGGCGGAATTGTGCATGCGTTTTCGGGGAGCCTCGCGCAAGCAGAACGCTTGATCGACTTAGGCTATTTGATCGGCTTTGGTGGTGGAGCGACCTACGATCGAGCACAAAAGCTCCATAGCATTTTGAAAGCGCTGCCGCTTTCGGCCATTGTCCTAGAAACTGACGCGCCGGACATTCCGCCGAGTTTCGCGCGCGATGTGCCCAATACCCCTGAGCACTTGCTTGCGATGGCCAAAATCATCGCGGAACGAAAAGACGTAAGCTTGGAAGATTTGGCTTCGGCCACCACAGCCAACGCAGAGCGCTTATTTGGCCTGAAATTCAATAATGCGAATCTTGCGGATTGACCTTGTTGCTAGGCTTTTTCTATGATGGCGGCCTTCATAAGGGTGTATTTACCGAGGTATATTCATGTCGCGCACCGCCACTGGCAAGCTGCCCGAGCCTGCTGAAACAATTATTGCTAAATTACAAGAACTTGCGGTTCGTCATCATGTGGAATTTGAAGGGAACACTCAGTCAGGCTATGCGCGCGGCAAGGGTTTTCATATTCGGTACGAGATTGAAGGCGAGATCGCCACAGTGACCGTCACGAAAAAGCCCATTCTTGTCCCATGGAGCGTAGTAGAAAGAGCGCTCGCGAAGCTTTTCTAAGACCTTCGTTTTGTGGTAATCATCTGATATTCAATCAAAATGAAAAGAGGATGATGCATTGAAAACAGTTGAACCTGCTCAGCTAGCTTCGTTTATTGGTCAGTCGATGGGCGCGTCTGAATGGTTTGCTATTGATCAGGCGCGCATCAACGCATTTGCTGATACCACGCTCGATCATCAGTACATCCACGTAGACCCTGAAAAATCCAAGGCAACGCCATTCGGCGGCACCATCGCACACGGGTTTCTGAGCCTATCGCTGCTGCCGTTTTTTCAGGAAAGCATGGCAGGCTGGGTAATGCCGACAGGCCTGAAAATGGGTATGAATTATGGCTTTGACAAAATCCGCTTTCTTGCGCCGGTTAAAGTAAATTCACGCGTGCGCGGGGCCGCCAAGCTGAAAGACGCGGTAGAGAAAAATCCAGGCCAGTGGCTGCTAACGTTCGAATTTTCCGTCGAAATTGAGGGGGAGCCAAAGCCCGCGTTGATTTCTGATTGGCTCGTGATGTATTTTGTTTAGCGCGCAACAAAAAAGGGAACAAAAAAGGGCACAGCAAAAAAGGCGCGGTAAACACCGCGCCTTTTTTTGTCAAACAGCCTTGATCTCTAGCTTAAAACTGCTGTTCAAGCGATGCCGCGAACAGGATGGCCGTGGTTTTTGCGCTAAAGCTCATGTGCGAGTAGGGGTTGTATACTACGTCACCCGCAGTATTGCTGTTGGCGTTTTCCGACTGGCCAGCCCTTGCCTTGAACGAGGAAACCATGTAGCCAATCCCGATATCTGCGCGACTATATTTGTCGATTTGATAGCCCGCACCCAAGGTATATAGGTCGGCCGATGCGATGGGAAGCAACAAATCGACGCGGTTTTTCGGTACGGAACTTGCGCGGGGCTCGTAGCCTGCACGCAGCACGATGGCGTCGTCAAATTGGTATTCAAACCCATACGCCGAGCTCCAAACGGACTTGTAACCACGTGGAATACGCAGCGCGTCTGGGTCAGAGTCGTTCTGGCCGGCAATGGTTTCAATCACAGAGGCCAAGTTCAGGAAGTCAACGTTGCGGTCGAATTTGAAATCCAGAGAGTTCCAGATTTTGTAATCCACCCACTTGAGGTCCATGTTGAACTTAAGTTTCGGTACGATGCGGATAGAGGTACCGAAGTTGACCGTTTGCGGGACTTTGTAATCCAGCTCTACACTGCCTTTTTCAATCTTTTGGGCGTTGATTTGAGAAGTGCCGCCCAATAAGCCTAAAGCTGCGCCGAGCAACGGAGTGTGCTTCAGGCTGTTCATGGTTGCCAAGAACTCGTCGGAGTTGATCATCTTGAAGTCGCCTTCAAGAGTGGTCGTGCTCTCGCTGGTATAGGCAAAACCAAAGGCAAGCCAGTCTTCCGGTTCCCACAGTGCTCCAAGGTTGAAGCTCAGGGAGAGCGGATTATCGAGTTCCAGCTCTAGATCGCCCACGGTTTCGTAAGGCCCGATGAGGCTCAGATCCAAAACGTCTTGAATGCTTTGATCCAGCCCGCTCATGGTGCCAGCAAGAAACTGTAACGTTTGCTCTGGGGCGCGGAATTTGGTTTTGATTCCCATGCCCTGCCAAGAGAACCCGATGCTGGCCCCCACAGACAGTTCATCATTGACCTGCAAACCGATGGAAGGGGCAAAATAGGTTAAGCGTGACACCGAAACCATATAACCGTTGTAGGCCGCAGGATCGTCTTTCTCGCGCTCATAACCAACGGCTTGCGGCGAATAGAATGCCGTTGCGAAAGTCCAGCCATAGTCTGGGTCTTCAATCGCAATACCACCAAAAGGTACTGCGAGTGCAGGAACGCTGGTTAGCCCAATGCCGGGCAGAATCAGCGCTGCGTCGGCGGTGGAACTCTTGGTGTTCTGAACCGGATCCATCTGGAAGCACTTGGATTGGTCGGGGTTAACCGCACAGGAATCACCAGCGCCGCCACGAGCGTCAATTAAGTCGTTATAGGCTTTGCGTAAATCATCCACCTCTTGCGCGCCAAATTTTGCATCCAGCTGCATGTGCGCCATGAGGAATTTCAGTTGGCGCTCGCGCCCTTTGATTTTGGCCAAACCGGCGGGGTTAAAGTGGATCGAGTCAACGCCTGGGGGATCCGCAGTAACGGCGTGTGCAAGGCCAAGCGCTTTGGCGTTGCCAATGGTAATGTTATTGGTAATCTGGGCTTGGGCGGTCGAAGCCATAAGGGCGGCGCCGGCAATCCCTACAAAATAGGGAAGAGCCTTCATACGAAACATTTGTTGGTGCAGTCGCATCTTTTTCATTCCTTTTGTGCCCAAGCATGGCCTGACCGTATGTCCTGCGCGCCTGGTCCCCCTTTTTTGTACATTAATAATTTTTTTCAGTTTAGTACGCTTACACTGCGTGAATGCCTAAAAAACATCCCTTTATTCACACGTGTTGCGGCCGCTCATTCTACGGTTAAAAAAATAGGTAAACAGTGATTGGGTCGCATGTTTTTGAGAACATTTGTGACTGGTTAGACACAAATTTCTGCGATTCCCCTTACTTTCGGCGTTGTTCGAGTACGATCTTCGAGAAAGCAGTATGCTTTTTACCAAATGTTTTGGTCATTCTACGGAAACTAATTGTGCGTTCAATGACCGAGGGGCAGCATTCCTTATCAGTTTTGTAGCGATCATGTAACGATCGCCGTTTTGCATTTATCTTTTGTACGGCGGGGCGGTCGTGTGCGGTTGCGTGTGCCACAAAATGAATATCGCCGCGTATCTATGGAAGATTACGCGGCGAGGCGGGCGCTAAATGGCGTTAGTTGCCATCTTTCGGTTTGGCATCTTCCGATTTCCACGCCTTGTAAGCGTCATACAAACTCTTGTGTTCCGATTGCTTCGGCTTTACGCCAAATACTTTGGTTTCGGCTTTTAGCTTGATGCCGTCGATCTCATCCATGGTCAAGCCACCGAGTTCTTCACCTTGCACTGCTTGAGGTCCACTGCTATTGAGCCAGCTATTGAGGGTTTCGAGGTCTTCGGATGCAAGCATACCTGCAGACTTTTTCAGGCGCAGCGTGTCAACGATATAAAGATAGCGGGACTCCGTAAGATCTTTACGGGCCTGATAAAGTTTGCGCTGGGTTGCGAGTACGTCGGTCACAGTGCGAACGCCGTTCTCGTAGCCGAGTTTCATGGAGCGATAGGCGCTGGCTGCGGAGCGAATCGCTTTGTTGCGGGCTTGCACCGCGGCAACGTCTGCGTTTACTCGCGTATGGTATTGGCGCGTTTCGCGGAGCGCGTTACGTAGCGCAAGTTCTTGGTTGTCCTCTGCTTCTTGCAGGTTAAAGCGCGCTTGGCGCTCTTGTGAACTGGTGATGCCACCTGCAAAGAGCGGAATGTTGATGGACACGCCTACGGTGGTTGCCTTGCTTTCTGTGCTGCGATCTCCGGATAGCTTGTCTTGCGCGTATTGTGCGCCAAGATCAACGGTAGGAGCGTGTTCTGAGCGCTTGGCGGTCACCATTTGGCGGTTCGCATTCACGGCAAAACGCGAGGCGAGTAGGGTGAGGTTGCCCTTTCTGGCGTAATCTTCCCAGTCACCTACGGCATTAGGTTTCGGTGGCTCGATCGGTATATCGCTGGGGAGTGGCGTGGCCATGACTTCTTGCTCGCCGGTCATCATGGCAAGCAGCTGTTTGGCGTTGTCGTGCTCCGATTGGGCGATAATGACGGCGGCTGTCGCTAGGTCGTAGCTGGCTTGGGTTTCATACACATCGGTGTCGCGCAGCAATCCGACTTTGTAGCGATTTTTCAGTTCAGAAAGCGCGATCTGAAGGGTTTTTTGCTCGGAACGTGCAAGCTTCAGGTCTTCCTGCGTTTTGAGGACGTTAAAATAGCCTTCGGCGCTGCGCATGATTAAATCTTGCTGTGCGCTGGCGAGATTGGCTTGCGCGGCGCTGAGTGCCGATAAAGCGGCTGAATTTTGATACCAGTAATCAAGCCTGAACAAAGGCTGCTTGGCTTGTAGGGTGTAGTTCATGCGGTTATACGATACCGAGCGCAGCGTCAACGCGTCGGTAATTTCTTGGACAAAATCACCGCATCGCCGCAGCAACGCCAAGTCGGATCCAGAAACTTGGTTATTACCAGTAAGGTTGCCAACGGCACCAAAGCCGATGGCGCAGTCGTACCCTGGAGCTTGATCGACCTCGCCCGTAGGTGCGTCCGTGTTGATGTTTGACCACGAAACACTCAAGGCTGCGCTTGGACGTAGCATTCCTTTTGCTTGTTCTACGCGCTCTTTGTCGGATAAGAAATGGGCTTTTTTCGCGGACCACTGCGGGTCGTTTTGCTGAGCAAGTTTGAAGGTTTCCAGCAGATTGCCGGCGTGCCCGACAGGGCTGAGTGTGATTCCAGTCACAAATAGCGCAGAAAACGTCAGGTGTAACAGCTTCATAAGCGGCTTCTTTTTTTAGTAAAACGATCGGGTGGATAACGTGATGGTTCAAACTTGTCTGGCTTGAGCGGTTTGCCATTCTACATGGATTTTGTCGCTGCGCACCTCTCTGCGCGTAAAGCTTATGGCCCAAGTGTGATCTGGTTAGGGTTCATTATAGGAAGAATCCTCAAAATAGTACCGGTGTGGGAATTTGTGCTTGGTCACAAAACAGCTGTCCGAACGGGGCTGATACGTTGTGTCTACTAGGATTATTGCGGGATTTTGCTTAAAGTAGCGCAGCATTTTTGTTGCTGTAAGGATGATCGTCCACAAAACAGGCGGCAAAAGCAGTGTTCTTGCGCAGTGTGTGTTCAGCAGCATGTAAATCATGCGCCGCATGCAAGATATGCTTAGATTAGAAGCACTTAATTTAGAAGCGTTCAGAGCCGTTTCGTAGGAGTTTGAGTACATTCTGCGAACCCGTCTATTCTGGACTGATAACGCAAAGACAAAACAAGAAAGCCCTCGGCAGGAAAGCGAAGTTATGTCACGCCTTGTGATGAATGCAGTAGATCTCTCTCAAATGAATACGCTGGTTGGATTGCTAGAGGCTCGCGCCGCTGCGCATCCAGATAAGCTCGCCTACACCTTTTTACCGGATGGCGAAGAAGCCGGTGTTGACATTACCTACGGTGAGTTGGCGACACGTGCGCGTGCCGTGGCGGCAACCCTGCTAACCAAGGGTGCGGCCGGAGATCGGGCGTTAATGCTGTTTCCATCCAGCCTTGAGTTCGTCGTGGGCTTTTTCGGATGCCTGTACGCAGGAATCGCGGCGGTGCCTGCCTATCCGCCACGTCGAAATCAAAACCTTGGCCGTCTGCAATCCATTATTGACGACTGCGAACCGTCAATCGTGATGACCACCAGCAAGGTAATGACCGTTGCCGCACCGATATTTGAAGAAACCCCTGGGCTTTCTCATTTGCAGTGGGCTTGCGTGGATGAAATTTCGAACGAGGCGGCGGCGACGTGGAGCGCACCGGCAATTTCGGCCGCAACGATTGCGTTTTTGCAGTACACCTCAGGTTCCACCGGCAATCCTAAAGGCGTAATGGTCAGCCATGGCAACTTACTGGCGAACGAGGCGATGATCACTACGGCGTTCGAAAGCCAAGAGAACGATCTGGTTGTGAGCTGGTTGCCGCTGTTCCACGACATGGGGTTGATTGGCACTACCTTGCAGCCGTTATACATTGGATCGAGAGCGGTATTTATGTCGCCTGCTTCGTTCCTGCAGAAACCGGTTCGCTGGTTGCAGGCGGTGTCCGACTATAAAGGCACCGGAATTTGCGCGCCAAACTTTGCCTACGAGCTCTGTGCGCGGCAAATCACGCCCGAGCAGCGGGCCACGTTAGACCTTTCTACACTTCGCGTTGCGCTTTCTGGCGCAGAAGTGGTGCGCCCAGAAACCATTGATTTGTTCTGCGATACCTTTGCAGAATGCGGCTTCAAACGCAGCTCTTTCTTGCCTACTTTTGGCCTTGCAGAAGCAACGTTATTTGTTGCTGGCGCCTGCAAAGAGACGCGCCCCCTGTTCAAGCGCGTACTGGCAGATGATTTGTCGCAAAATCGCGTAGTGCTCGCGAATGCAGATGCGGGCGAAAAAACGCTGACCCTCGTATCCAACGGGAAATCAACCCTCGATGGCCGCGTTGCAATCGTAGACCCCAATACTTTTGCGGTTTTGCCCGCAGGAGAAGTGGGTGAGATCTGGGCCGCTGGGCCCCACATTGCACAGGGCTATTGGAAGCGCGAGGAGGCCACTAAAGAAACCTTTGCTGGTTATACCGCCGATGGTGATGGCCCCTTCATGCGTACCGGCGATTTGGGCTGCATGTTAGATGGTGAGCTTTATATCACAGGGCGCCAAAAAGAAGTCATCATTATTCGCGGCCGTAATCACTATCCGCAAGACATTGAGTACACCGTCCAGCAGAGCCACGTGGCGCTGCGCGGCGACGCAGGCGCGGCGTTTACCGTTGAAATCAACGGCGAGGAGCGCCTCGTTGTGGTGCAAGAAGTTGAGCGTAAGTACCGCCTGACTCTGAATACCGAAGTGGTGGCGGCAGCGGTTCGCCAAGCAGTGGCGGAAACGCATGAATTACAGGTTCATACCGTCGTCTTTATCCGCCCTGGCAGCATATTGAAAACCTCGTCGGGCAAAATCCAGCGTGGCGCAAATCGCAAAGCGTTTCTAGAAAACGCGCTCGAAGTAATTTCGGTAAGCGCACCGCAGGAGCAGAGCGAATCCAGCAAAAACGCCATTGAAGACGCGCTCAAGCTGGAGAAACAGCAGTGGTTGCAATTGCCCGCAGAGGAACAAGAGCCACGGCTGGTGTTGTATCTAAAGGCGATGATTGCACGCGAGATCAGCGAGTCGCTGGAAAAAATCAAAGACGACCGCAGCCTGATGGCGCTCGGCATCGACTCTTTGCAGATCACTCAACTTTTCACGCGGCTGCGCGATAAATTCGAAATCGACCTAGAGCTTCCTGCGCTATTTGAAGCAGAAGATTTTGTGGCGCTCGCACGCACCATCGCCAACGCCTTGCGCGGTGAGCGAAGGGCGCAATTGCCACCGCTAGAGCGCGTGGATCGTGAGACGTGGATGCCGCTGTCGTTTTCTCAAAAACGCATGTGGTTTTTGGACAAGCTGCGTGAGAACAACATTGCCTACAACCTGCCTTTTGCGCTAAAAACTCAAGGTGCACTTGATATTCAGGCGGCCGAAAAAGCCTTTGAATCCATGGTCACCCGTCACGAGGTGCTGCGTACCCGCTACATTCAGAAGGACGGCTATGCGTGGCAGGTAATCGAACCACCTTCCGCGTGGAAATTTGAAACGATCGACCTTTCCTACCTGAAAGAACCTGCCTTGGGTAAGGCGATTCAAGATCACGTTTACCGTGAGGCGCGCAAGCCTTTTAATCTTGAAAAAGGTCCAGTAATTCGCACGCAATTATTGCGCCTACCGGATCTGGTATTGGAAGGCCACGAAAATTCGCGCGCCGGTGAGCAAAATCTGCTGCTTATTACCATGCACCACATTGCAGCCGACGGGTTTTCGCTAAAAGTCATTACCGACGAGATTTCGCGCGCATACGAGGCCGAACTCAACGACACGCCACTTGCGCTTCCTGATTTGCCGATCCAGTACGCGGATTTTGCACATTGGCAGAAGCATTTGTTTGAAAGTGGTTTGCTCGACAAGCAATTGCACTACTGGACGGAAAAACTCAGCGGCGTTCCTGTGCTTGATTTTCCTACCGATCGCCCTCGGCCGCCGGAGCAAAGCTTTGCAGGTGCAAACCACTATTTCACCATTGATAAGGACCGCACTGCGAAGTTGCGGCAGCTAAGTCGTTCACAGGGTGTAACCTTGTACATGACTCTGCTTTCAGGCTTTAAGACATTGCTGCACTTGTACACCAACAGTGCTGACATTTGCGTGGGTACACCGATTGCCAACCGTACTACGCCAGAACTGGAAAAGCTGATTGGCTTTTTCGTCAACACCCTTGGCCTGCGAACCGATTTTTCCGGCAATCCAAGCTTCACCGAGCTGATGTCTCGCGTTAGAAAGACTACGCAAGAAGCCTTCGCCAATCAGGATATGCCTTTTGAACGCGTCGTCGAGAATCTTGGAATCGCGCGCGATTTGAGCTATTCGCCGGTATTTCAGGTGATGTTCGTGTTGCAAAACTCCACGATTAACGAGGAGTTCAACCTTGCTGGCGTGAATGTTGAAGAGTTGCACACCGCGCCCGGCACTGCCAAATTTGATATTACGCTGGAACTCAGCGAACAATCCGGCGTTCTTTACGGCGATCTGGAGTATTCCACCGATCTGTTCGATGAATCCACCATGGTGCGCTTTGTTGAACACCTCAAGATTCTGTTTGATCGTGTGATTGCGGATCCTGCATTGCCGGTCGGTCAAATCAGCATTCTTTCGGATGCCGAGAAAAAGCTGATCGACACCGAATACAATAACACCGAGCTTACGCTCCCGCTGAACGACACTTTGCACGGCCTGTTTGAACGCCAGGTTCAACGCACTCCCGATGCCGAAGCATTGGTGTTTGGCCGCGAACGTCTGACCTATCAACAGGTGAACGAGCGAGCAAACCGCATTGCCAACTTCTTGCGCAGTGAAGGCGTAGGAGTTGGAAGCTTTGTTGGCGTTTGCATGCCGCGCTCTAACGAACTTGTGATCAGCATGCTGGCGATTCTCAAGGCGGGTGCGGCTTATGTGCCCCTTGATCCGAACTATCCGGCAGAGCGCGTTGCTTACATGGTCGAAGATACCGGCGCGCCGATCGTGCTGACGCACTCGTCCTTGCTTGCAAGCCTTCCAGATTCCCATGGAAACGGCGCGATTCGCAAGCTTGCCGTCGATACGCTCAGCAGCACATTTGAGCGCTTTGAAGTCAGCACGCCTGACGTTGAAGTGGCCGCAACCCAGCTTGGCTATATTATTTATACCTCCGGCTCTACTGGGCTTCCAAAGGGCGTAATGATCAGCCATGCCAACGCAACTGCGATGGTGCATTGGGCACATACGGTTTATTCGCCACAAGATTTACACGGCGTACTTTTCTCCACTTCGATTTGTTTCGACCTTTCCGTCTACGAAATTTTTGTAACGCTATCGGTAGGCGGCAAGCTAATCGTTGCCGAAAACATTCTGGAATTGCCGGGGCTGGCTGCGGTTGCCGAGGTGCATTTGGTCAATACAGTGCCCTCTGCAATTGCGACTCTGTTGCGTGCCAATCAAATTCCAGACGGTGTACGCATTATCAACCTTGCAGGGGAGGCGTTGCCTGCGAGCTTGGTAGATTCGCTCTATTCGTCCACCCGTGTCGATCGTGTGTACGATTTGTACGGCCCCTCGGAAGACACCACTTATTCGACCTATACGCTGCGCCTGCCGCAAAAGCCAGCGACCATCGGCCGGCCAATTTCCAATACCAAAGCGTATTTGCTCAATCCGTATGGCCAGTGGGTGCCACCTGGAATTGCTGGTGAACTGTATTTGGCGGGCACTGGCGTTACGCAAGGGTATTTGAACAAGCCAGAGATGACGGCGGAAAAATTTCTGTCCAACCCATTTAGTCACGATGCGCTGTATGCGCGGATGTATCGCACGGGCGACCTTGTTCGTCATATGGGCAACGGCAATCTTGAATACCTTGGCAGGATCGACCACCAAGTGAAGGTGCGTGGTTTTCGCATCGAACTCGGAGAAATTCAGTCTGTGATTGGCAAGGTGTCTGGCGTACGTGAAGCCCTCGTGATGACGCGCGAAGAGCGTGCGGGCGATAAAATGTTGGTTGCCTATGTCGCCACTCATCGTGAACGTGATGCGCTTGTGCCCGATATTCGCCTGCGGATTCGCGAGCGCCTACCGGAATACATGATGCCTTCTGCGTTTGTGCTGCTCGACGCGTTCCCGCTTACCCCAAACGGTAAGGTAGATCGCGCCGCACTTCCAGCACCTGCGTTGGATGAGCTGTATGCAGGCGAATACATCGCGCCGCGTAACGACACCGAAGCGCGCATGGCGCGGATTTGGGCCAGTTTGCTCGGTTTAGAAAAAGTTGGCGTCAAGAGTAACTTCTTTGAGTTGGGCGGGCACTCGTTGCTGGCAACGCAGTGCGTTGCGCGGATTCGTGATGAATTCGGAATCGAAGTGCCGGTAAAAGCGCTCTTCACCTCGCCTACAATTGAAGATTTGTGTCACGCGCTGGAAGCGGGTGAGCGTGTGAACGAGCTGACTCCGCCGCCGGTTCAGCGGATTGCGCGTGACGGCGATCTGCCGCTATCCTTCGCGCAGCAGCGCTTGTGGTTCTTGAATCAATTGGAAACCGGCAGTTCCGATTTCAATATCAGCACGTCCTATAACATGCCGGCTGCGCTGCGCATTGGTGGCACGATGGATGTGAAGCTGCTGCGGAAAGCATTCCAGTTTTTGATTGAACGCCACGAGTCGCTGCGTACTTCCTTCCTGATTGATGATGGCAGCGCCACTCAGGTCATTCGTGAGCCGCATGAATGGTTTATGGATGTGCGCGATATTTCCGCTCTGGATCATGATGAGCGTGAAGCCGAGATTATTCGCTTGGCGCAGGATGAAGCGACGCGCTCCTTCGACTTGATCATGGGGCCGATTCACAAAGCGCGCAGGATTCGCTTGCTGCGCACGCGCTTGCTGCGCACGGCCGCCGACGAGCACGTTTTGCTGTTGACGATGCACCACATCATTTCCGATGGCTGGTCATTGAACGTACTGATACGCGATGTGGGTGAGATCTACGATTCTCTGGTTCAAGGGCGCGCATCGCAACTACCGCCATTAGAGATACAATATGCCGACTACGCGAAGTGGCAGCGGGAGTGGATGGCCGGCCCAGTGGAAGCGCACCAAATCGCCTACTGGAAGCAGCACCTTGCCGGTGTTCCCGTATTAGAATTACCGACTGATCGCCAACGCCCCGCAGTGATGACGTTTAACGGCGATTATGAGCCGGTGAAGTTTTCTGCGGCGCTTACTCAGCGCTTGAACCAACTGGCACATGCGCAGGGCGCGACCCTGTTCATGACGCTGCTCGCAGGTTTCTACACCTTGCTCTACCGCTATTCTGGCCAAGAAGATATCTGCATTGGAACGCCGGTAGCCAACCGCGTGCGGCCGGAGTTTGAGCAGTTGATTGGCTGTTTCGTTAACAGCTTGGCGCTGCGCGCTCAGTTGGATGGCGAAATGAGCTTTGTCGATCTAATGATGCAGGTGCAAGAACTCACGCTGAACGGTTACGCACATCAGGATCTACCTTTCGAAAGGTTGGTCGATGCGCTGGGCGTTGCGCGCAATCGCAGCCACTCACCGCTGTTCCAAGTGATGTTTACTTTACAGAACGCATCCAACGTTCAGAAGCTCTCGCTTCCCGGCCTTGATCTGGAATTGCTGCCTTCTGTAGTAAAAACGGCGAAGTTCGATCTAACGCTTAACCTGACCGAAACCGCAAACGGTCTAGAGGGCATGATCGAATACAATACCGATCTCTTTGATCGTGAGACCGTGCATCGCTTGGTGAACCATTTTGAAATGCTGCTGGGCGCTGCCGTAGAACATCCACAGCAGACCTTGGCTGGCTTGCCCATGCTCACCGAAGCGGAGCGCGCCTGTCAGTTGACGTTATGGAATCATCAGGAGCCTGAATTCGCCTTTACCGATACACTGCACCAACGTTTCGAAGCACAGGTACAAAGAACACCCGAGCGCGTAGCGATCCGGTTTGAAGATCAGAGCGTTACTTATCGCGAACTCAACGCACGCGCCAACCGCTTGGCTCACCTATTGCGCGCACGAGGCGTGAAAGCAAACGCTTTGGTCGGTGTGTCGATGGATCGCTGCCCAGATATGCTGGTCGCGATTCTCGGCGTATTGAAAGCCGGTGGCGCGTATGTGCCGGTCGATCCTTTCAACCCGGAAGATCGTATCCGCTTTATTCTGGAAGACGCTGCCGTACAACTGCTTGTGACGCAGCAAGCGGTAGAGGAACGCATCCCCGCTGGGCGTTATGAACGCCTCGTACTGGAAGCGTTAGCGAACGATCTTGCTGCGCAACCGGATCATGATCCTGCGAGTATTTCCGGGCCAGATGATCGCGCTTATGTGATTTATACGTCCGGTACTACCGGCAAACCGAAGGGTGTATTGATCCCCCATAGCAACGTGATCCGTTTGTTTACGGCGACCGATCCTTGGTTTGGGTTTAACGAGCGCGATGTGTGGACGCTGTTCCATTCCTTTGCGTTTGACTTTACGGTTTGGGAAATCTGGGGCGCGTTGCACTTTGGCGGTAAATTAGTGGTTGTGCCGCAACAGTTGGCAAAATCACCTGATGAGTTTTATGAGTTGCTCTGCACTGAAGGCGTTACAGTGCTAAACCAAACGCCATCGGCATTTACGCAGTTGATTCGTGTGGATGAACGTCTTTACAATGCCGACCCTGCCGCCATCAAGCGCCTGAAGCTGCGCTACGTGGTATTCGGTGGTGAGGCGTTGGACTTCCCAGCGCTACAGTCGTGGATTGGCCGTCACGGGCTGGATCAGCCGCAGCTGATCAATATGTACGGGATTACCGAGACAACCGTTCACGTGACCTACCACAGGATTACGCCAGAAGACATGGAACAGCGCGCAAGCCTTATCGGCCGCCCGATTCCAGATCTTGATGTGTATGTGCTAGACACGCATCGCCAGCTTGTGCCAGTGGGTGTGCCCGGTGAGATGTACGTGGGCGGCCAGGGCCTGTCGCATGGTTATTTGAATCGACCAGAGCTTACCGACGATCGCTTTGTTGAGAATCCTTTTGGAACGCGCCTTGCGCGCAAAGGGCATTTGTACGAGCGTTTGTACCGTACCGGCGATCTTGCGCGCTTTTTGCCAGATGGCACGCTCGAATACCTCGGGCGCGCGGATGATCAAGTGAAGATTCGCGGCTATCGTATTGAGTTGGGCGAAATCGTTGCAACGATCAACCAATATCCAGGCGTTTCCGAGTCCGTAGTGTTGGTGCGCGAGGACGTTCCGGGCGATAAGCGCTTGATTGCGTGGCTGGTTGCCGGTGAAACGCTGGATACTCAGGTGCTTCGTGCCGCTCTGCGCAAGCAGTTGCCGGAATATATGGTGCCATCGGCGTATGTGTTGCTTGCTGCAATGCCACTGAACCACAACGGTAAGATCAACAAAGGTGCTTTACCCGCTCCTGAAGGGGTTGCCGTAAGCGATCGTGAGTTCGTAGCGCCGCGTAATGAAACCGAAGAAATACTGGTGGAAATCTGGAAAGACGTACTGAAGCTTGAAACTTTGAGCGTCAAGGATAACTTCTTTGACATTGGCGGCCACTCGCTCTTAGCAACCCAAGTGATTTCGCGCGTTCGCGAACGCTTTGAGATCGACATTGCGCTAAGCTCACTCTTCGAAGAACCCACCATTGAGAACCTTGCCTTGCAGCTTTTGCAGGCAGAACTGGAAAACAGTGATGATAGCGATATGGCTGATTTATTGGCTGAAATAGAAGGCATGTCGGATGAGGATCTGAAAAACCTCTAACCCGACAGGCCCCCGGAAACGGGGGCTTTTGCCGTTTCAGAACCCTAGAAATCCGTGCTATCAGAACAAGAAAAACAGGCTACCCGTTACATGAACGACAAGCAGTTATTGAAAAGATTGGCGAGCCTCTCACCGGAACAACGTGAGACTCTTCTCAAACAGTTGCAAAAGAAAAAGGCGCAGGCCCCGCAGACCCGTCGTGAAGGCGTTCGTGCCTACCCGCGCGGCGAGCACCCTTTGCCGCTTTCGTATGCGCAGCAACGCTTGTGGTTTCTAGATCAGTTTGAATCCGGAGAAGGCAGCACCTATAACATTTCGGCTGCGCTGCGCCTTACTGGCGAACTCGACGTCGAAGCCCTTCGGATGGCGTTTGAAGAAATTGTCAACCGGCACGAAGCGCTTCGTACGACGTTTGTTGCGGATGATGGCCAAGGTCGCCAAGTAATCGGCGCGTTACAGCGCTGGGAATTGCTGACGATCAGCCTTGAGCCACTCTCCGTTGCCGAACAGGAAGAGGTGATCGCACGTCGTTTTCGTGGGGATTCTCAAACCGCGTTTGATCTGATCAACGGCCCGCTGCTACGCACCCGCCTAATTCGTTTGGCGCGTGATCGCCACGTTTTAATTGTCACTATGCACCACATCGTGTCGGATGGCTGGTCGATGGGTGTATTGATTCGTGAAGTAGCAACGCTTTATTCCGCATTCCGAAGTGACCAAACCTCGCCTCTGGCGCCCCTAAAAATTCAGTATGCAGACTATGCGCAATGGCAGCGTGAATGGCTTGCTGGGGAACGCTTGGATCGCCAGTTAAGCTACTGGCGTACCCGTCTTGAGGGCGTTCCGATTCTGGAACTGCCAACGGATTTTCCGCGCTCTCCTGTTTTAACGCATGAAGGCGCAAGCGTCCTCTTTGAAATTGACGCCGTGACCACGCAAGCCGTGCTGGAGCTTTCCCGCAAGCAAGGCGTTACGCTCTTTATGGCGCTGCTCTCTGCAATGCAAGTGTTGTTGTATCGCTACAGCGGGCAGAATGATATCTGCGTAGGCACTCCGATTGCCGGCCGCACGCGGCCAGAGTTGGAGGAGTTGATTGGCTGCTTCGTAAATACCTTGGCGATTCGCAGCGATCTCTCCGAACAGCCGAGCTTTTCATCTCTGCTGAAGCAAGTACAGCAAAACCTGACGGGCGCATACGATCATCAAGATATCCCGTTCGAGCGCTTAGTCGATGAGTTGGGCATTCCAAGAGAATTGAGCCATACGCCGCTATTTCAAGTGATGTTTGTGTTGCAGAACGCAACCTCCACCCAAGCGCTAAACCTTCCGGGACTTTCGATGGAAGTTCTGCCGGAAGAGTCCTATACCGCGAAATTTGATATAACGCTCGCAATGCGGGAGGAGGGCGGCAAACTCAAGGGAAGCTGGGAATACCGCACCACGCTGTTTTCGGAATCCACGATTCGCCGTATGCAGGCGCATTTGGTTCAAGTATTAAAGCAGGCGGCTGCAAATCCCTCAATTGCCGTCGACGAAATTGAATTGCTCAGCGCGATCGAGCAAAAACAATTGTTGGTGGATTGGAACAGCACGAAGCGCCCCTACCCACGCGATGCGAGCCTTGGAAAGATTTTTGAATCGGTAGTCGATCGTTTTGCAGATCGTATTGCTGTGCGGGAAAGTGGATTTAATCTTACCTATCGTGAGCTGGATTCGCGCGCGAACGCGATTGCGCAAGAGCTTCTGCTGGCAGGCGTTAAACCCGGCCATCGCGTGGGCTTGTGTGCAGATCGCTGTGCTGGGCTGGTGGCTGCGGTTCTAGGGATCATTAAAGTTGGCGCTTCATACGTTCCGTTAGACCCAGCCTACCCAACGGATCGCTTGGTCTACATGCTGGAGGATGCAGCGGTCAACGTTTTGATCAGCCATTCCCACCTGCGCGATCGCTTGCCGGTAGAAAATGCACAAGTCATTGTTTTGGACTCATTCTGCGGGAGCAAAACAGAGGAGTCCAGCGTTTGGGGCAAACGTCCTGAAGTGGAAGTTTCCGCGACTGCGCCTGCATATGTGATGTACACCTCAGGTTCCACCGGCAAGCCCAAAGGGATTGAGGTGGTGCATCGCAATATCTTGCGTTTAGCGCTGAATACCGATTTTATGCAGCTTGATGAGCATGTGGTGTTCCTGCAATATGCGCCGATCTCTTTCGACGCAGCAACGCTTGAGCTGTGGGGCCCGCTCCTGAATGGTGGCAGTGTAGCAATTGCACCCCCAGGGCAGCTCGATCCTGAAGGCTTGGGCGCTTTTATGCGCGATACGGGCACCAATGCCGCATGGTTAACCGCAGCGTTATTCCACTTTTTTGTGCAATTTCACCTAGAGGAGCTGCGTACCCTGAAGCAGCTCCTTGCGGGTGGTGACGTGTTATCGCCAGCACTTGTACGCAAAGCGCTGACGGGGATTCCCGGCCTTGTTTTGATTAATGGCTACGGGCCCACTGAAAACACGACCTTTACTTGCTGCTATCCAATGCGCAGCATCGGTGACGTGCGCAATACCGTGCCCATTGGGCGGCCGATCGCAAATACGCGTGTTTACGTTCTGGACGCGAACCGACGTCCTGTACCAAGGGGCGTACCGGGTGAGCTCTACACCTCTGGTGATGGTGTGGCGAATGGTTATCTGAACAGGGATGAGCTCAGTCGCGAGGTGTTTTTGCCGAACCCGTTCGACGCGGGCGGTGATCCGGTGATGTATAAAACCGGGGATTTGGTTCGCTATTATGATGATGGCAACCTTGAATATCTGGGCCGTATCGACCAGTTGGTAAAAATTCGCGGTTTCCGGATTGAATTGGGTGAAATCGAGCAAGCGATTGCTGCGATTAATACAATTGAGCAAGTGGCCGTCATTGCGCGGGAAGACACCCCAGGCGTTAAAAAGCTGGTCGCCTATGTTGTGCCCGTTCGCGGTCAAATCCCTACGAGCCACGAGTTACGTTCGGAGCTTAAACAAAGGCTTCCCGAATACATGGTGCCCTCCGCGTTTGTCGTTTTGGAATCCCTACCGGTAACCGCTAACGGTAAGCTTGATCGGCGCGCGCTGCCGAAACCTGCGTTCGAAGATGCGCACGCCCAGAAAGTGGGGCCGCGTGATGAAAAAGAGCGCGTGCTGGTTGAAATCTGGCAACAAGTGTTGAACCTTCAAGACATCGGTGTTCACGATAACTTCTTTGAGCTGGGCGGAGATTCGATTCTTAGCATCCAGATTACCAGTCGTGCGAAGGTGGCTGGCCTTCATATCACCACCAAGCAGGTTTTTGAAAACCAAACGATTGCCGAACTGGCAGTCGTTGCCAGCGACGTTGAAGCACCTGTACTTGCAGAGCAGGGCTTGGTGCATGGCGAGGTGATTCTGGCGCCGGTTCAGCAGTGGTTCTTCGATCATGAATTTACCCAGGAACAGCACTGGAACCAGTCTGTTTTATTGGATTTGAAGCCAGAATTTGCCTTCACGGAAGCGCAGATCAAAAAAGCACTTTGTGCAGTTGTCCTGCAGCACGATGCCTTGCGTCTTCGCTTTGAGCGATCCGGGCACAATGTTCGCCAGTTTCACGATGAGAACCCCGATGGTAACGCGCACTTTACCTTGCGCCAAATTGATTTGAATGTGCGCGAAAACGAGCGCCCAGACGATGCGATTACACGTGAGTGCAATTCCCTACAGGCGAGCCTCGACCTGCAGGGCGGGCCTTTATTGGCGGCTGGGCTGATTTGTGTGCCAAAAGCGGGCCGCAAATTGTTGCTGGTGATCCACCATTTGGTGATAGACGGCGTTTCATGGCGGGTATTGCTCGATGATTTTATTCGCGCATTGCAGGCAGTACAAAAACATGATGATGTATCGCTGGGCTTAAAGACGACTTCGTACAAGCAATGGGCAGATGCGCTTGCTGAACACGTCCGCAGTGGCGAATTTGATAACGAGCTGGAATACTGGCGCAATACACTGGCCGGTGCAGAAGTCAATCTGCCAATTGATTTTCCTGAAGGCAGCAACAATGTTGTCTACCAACAGGTCACCAGTGCGCGCCTTGCACCGGAACGCACCTCGCATTTGCTGCGTGAAGTGAATCGCGCTTACCGCACAGAAATTAACGATCTGCTGCTGACGGCATTAGCCAAAACGCTTGCTGATTGGACGGGACGCACCGATATTCTGATTGATATGGAAGGTCACGGGCGCGAGATTTTTAACGATCGCGTGGATTTGAGTCGCACCGTTGGATGGTTTACCTCAATTTATCCAGTGCGCCTCGCGTACGATTCTGCGCTAGGCTTGGCCTCGAATCTGAAGGCGAACAAACAGCGCTTGCACAGCATGCCCAATCGCGGCTTTGGTTTTGGGGGATTGAAATCGTTTTCTCAAAGTGATGCGTTGCGCCGCGAGTTCGCCGCTCGGCCTAAGTCCGAAATCGTCTTCAACTACCTCGGTCAGTTCGACAGCCTCATCGAAAACAGCCCTTGGTTTGCCGTTGCAACTGCCTCGCGTGGTGATGAGCACTCCTTAGAGAGTGAGTTGCCCCATACACTCAGCATTAATAGCCATATCGTTGAGGGTGCGCTGCAGGTAGATTGGATTTACAGTGCAGACCGGTTTAGCGAGGGCACGATACAGGCGCTAGCCGATGCCTATATCGCCAACCTTCAGCGGCTGATTGAACATTGTTTGTCGCCTGATACTTTTGGCTACACACCCTCTGATTTCCCGCTTGCTGGACTTGATCAGCTGTCGATTGACCGGCTATTTGGGCACACGGCAGGTATCGAGGCGGTTTACCCGTTGTCCCCCATGCAAGAGGGGATGCTGTTCCACAGCATGTTTGAGGATGGCTCTACCGCATATTTCGAGCAGCTAAGTGTCGAGGTGATGGGCGACGCAAATCGCGAACTATTGCTTGAAGCGTGGGGGCAAGTCATTCGCCGTCACCCGATTATGCGTAGCGCGTTTCATTGGCAGGATATGCCGCGCCCCTTGCAGGTTGTTCATACCAACATCAACGTAGAAATGAATACCTTCGACTGGCGCGATACAGATCCGTCACAGGTCGAAAGTAAACTATCCACGTGGATGACGCGAGATCGTCAGCGCGGCTTTGAGGTGGAGCGTCCGGGGCTTACGCGGATGTCGTGGATTGATCTTCCGGGCCGTAGGGCGAGGATGATCTGGAGCTTCCATCACGTCGTACTTGATGGCTGGTCGCTGCCGCTGGTGATCGGTGAAGTATTCATGATTTATACCGCGCTGGCGAAGGGGCGAGCGCCTCAATTGCCGGCAGCGGGCCGTTATGAAGACTTTATCGGCTGGTTGGAGCGTTCGGACAAAGAAGGCGCGCTGAAATTCTGGAAGCGCTATATGGAAGGCTTTCAGGCGCCCACGCCGCTTGCGGGTAAAAAGCCGCTTGCCAATAGTGATATCAAACACGATTACGCCGACGAACTCATTCACTACTCAAGTGAATTTACCGGCAGACTACAGCAGTTCGCGCGTGAAAATCACGTCACCTTAAACACCCTGATACAGGGCGCGTGGGGGATTTTGTTATCGCGGTATAGCGGTGAGAATGACGTAGTGTTTGGAACTACGGTTTCCGGTCGCCCTGCGGAACTGGCTGGCGTCGAACACATTGTTGGCTTGTTTATCAATACGCTACCGTTGCGGTTGCGCCTAAATAGCGACACTCGCGTTGTGCCCCTTTTGCAAGCGATGCAGGAAGAGGCCATGGACATTCGTCGTTTTGAATCCACGCCTTTGGTGGATATTCATCGCACCACGGAAGTCCCAGGTGATCAAAGCCTGTTTGAAAGCATTCTGGTTTTCGAAAACTATCCGATCGGGCAGGCCGTTCATGAAGCAGATGAGCTTTTGGATGTTGGCAACATTGCGACGATCGAACACACCAATTACCCGCTTACGCTGATTGTTATGCCGGGGGCAAGCCTGGAAGTTCGGCTGTCGTACGATGCAACTTTGTTTGACCGTCCCGCGGTTCAACGGATACTTGATCATTTGGAAGTAATCCTGAAGAGCGCGCTTGCACAGCCCGATGTGCCGGTATTGCGTATTCCGATTCTCCGGGACGATGAGCGTAATAACGCGCTGCATGCGTGGAATCCGGCAGATTCGGCATATCCGCGCAATAAATGCGTCGATGATGTATTCGAGGAAGTCGTTTTACGCGCTCCCCATGCGCTTGCGGCGGTAGATGGTGACTACCGCTACACCTACGAAGAGATCAATGCGCGCGCCAATCGCCTTGCGCGTTATATCATCGAGCAAGGCGTCGAAGATCAAGACTTTGTTGCGATCGCTCTTGAGCGTTCGGTCGATATGTTAGTGGCGATGTTGGCAACGCTGAAAGCGGGATGTGCCTATCTGCCGGTAGATCCATTCTACCCAGAAGAACGCATCAACTTTATGCTTGCGGATACGCGCGCACCCGTAGTGATTACGCGAACAGAATACCGCGAGCGAATTCTTCCGGCGATGCAAGCACTCGAAAAGCCGAGCAGAGAAATTTTACTGGATACCGATTCGCAGCGAATCCTTGAAAAGTCCTCAAGCGACCTAAAGTTGCGCCATAACAGTGACCCTCAGCGCGTTGCTTATGCGGTTTATACTTCCGGATCCACTGGGAAACCGAAGGGGGTCGTCTGCACACACATCGCGATTACTCGCCTTGTGATGGGTGCAAATTACTTCCAGTTGGCTCCCCACGACCGGATGGCGCACCTTTCTAACGTCTCGTTTGACGCTGCAACTTGGGAAATCTGGGGTGCTTTCTTGAACGGTGCAAGCCTTGTCGTGTTCCAGAAAGAACAGTTGCTCACCCCAGAAGCATTTGCGGCCGAGGTTGACCGCACCAAAGTTAACTGCGTCTTTATCACAACGGCTTTGTTCAACGCCTTTGCGATTCACCAACCTCAGCTGTTCCCGAACTTGAAATATCTATTGTTCGGCGGTGAGGCTTGCGATCCGCAGCAGGTGCGAAAAATTGCGAGGCACTATAAGCCAGAACATTTCCTGCACGTTTATGGCCCATCCGAAAATACCACCTACTCAACTTGGTATGAAATTCAGGATGTCGCAGACAACGCGCTAACCGTTCCCATTGGCCGCAGCATTTCCGGTTCAACAGCGTATATTCTCGATAAATACCTGCAGCCTGTTCCGGTAGGCGTTGCCGGAGAAATCTACGTGGGTGGAGACGGCCTTGCGGTCGGCTACCTGAACGATCCAGAAAAAACGGCCGCTGCATTTGTGCCGAACCCACTGGTAGCCGGCGGAGAATCACGCCTCTACAAAACCGGCGACCTTGCGCGTTATACCGAAGATGGTTTTATTGAGATCCTCGGCCGCAGCGATGATCAGGTCAAAATTCGTGGTTTCCGTATTGAGCTTGGCGAAGTAGAGGCTCAGCTTACACGCTTGGATGGCGTGCGTGAGGCGGTGGTGGTCGTGAAACAAGATGGCCCCAGCCAGAAAAAACTGATCGCGTATGTGTTGTGCGATGGTTTAGACGTTGCCGGCTTGCGTCGTGAAGCGGCACGCCATCTGCCGAAGCACATGGTGCCGTCGGCATTCGTGATTATGGAGCAATTCCCACTTACCCAAAACGGTAAGGTGAATAAGCGTGCGCTCCCAGAACCGACTGCAGAGGCGATCCCGCATACTGAATTTGTTGGGGCACGCAATGAGAAGGAGCAGATTCTTACCGAAATCTGGCAACAAGTGCTCAAAGCCGACACGGTCGGCATCCACGACAACTTTTTTGAGCTGGGCGGGGATTCCATTCTCAGCATCCAGATCATCAGCCGCGCCAAGCGGGCGGGCCTGCACATCACCGCAAAACAAATCTTTGAGTTCCAGACCATTTTCGAACTTGCAGAGGCTGCTGCGGAACTTTCGCAGTACGTGCAAACCGAGCAAGGGATGTTGTCCGGTGACTCTGGTTTGTTGCCCGTACAGCGTTGGTTCTTTGAAAGTCTGCCCGCAGATGCGCACCACTTCAACCAGTCCGTTATGCTTTCTGTGGACGCTGAAATCTCATTGCAGTCTTTGAAAGACGCATGGGAAGCAGTGCTGTACCAACACGACGCTCTGCGTATGGTGTTTTCGCAAAGCGATGATCTACGCTGGGAAGCGAGGTTCCGCAATTTTGAGCACATCGAAACCTTCCTCAACAGCGTTTTTGAAGTCGAAGATCTTAGTGGCCTTTCGCACGATGCCGTTACAGGTCGCCTGGAAGCCCTTGCGAACCAAGCGCAAGCGGGGCTGTCGCTGAATGGGCCGCTGGTGAAGATCGTTTATTTCAATTTGGGCGATCAGCAGGCTGCACGCATGCTGGTGGTGATTCACCATTTAATCGTTGATATTTTTTCGTGGCGAGTTCTGTTAGAGGATTTGCAGACCGCGCTTGCGCAGGTCATTGCGGGGCAGCGCCCCGATCTTGGCCAGAAGGCAACCTCGGTTCGCCAGTGGGCGATGGCGTTATACGCCTATGCCAACAGCGAAGCGATGCATGATGAGCTTCAATATTGGCGGGCACTTGCTCATCAAAAATATGCAAAGCTCAGCTCCGACCGGAATGAGCCCAATACAGTGGAGAGTGTGCGCGTACTTGAAGCCTCGCTTACTACGGCCGAAACGCGATCATTGCTGACAGAAACGCATGGCGCCTATCGTACAGAAATCAATGATCTATTACTTACTGCGTTGGCGCGCAGCTTAAGTGATCTGTTAGAAGGCGATACACGCGGGCAGAATGAAACCTTGCTCGTCGAACTGGAAGGCCACGGACGTGAATATCTCGGTGACCACATTGATATTTCCCGCACCGTTGGCTGGTTCACCAGCATTTATCCGGTTGCGTTGCCGGTAAGCGACTGGTCGTTACAGAGCGAAGCGAGTTCCTCCTTGGGCGCGGAAGCCATCGGCCTCGCGATCAAAGCAACCAAAGAATCCCTGCACGCGGTTCCCAATAAAGGCTTTGGGTTCGGTTGCTTGCGCTATCTTTCCTCCAGCGAGGAAACTCGCCGCGAACTTGCGAAACTCCCACGGGCCGCGCTGTCCTTTAACTACCTTGGCCAGCTTGACCAAGTGCAGCAGGAAGATGGCGTAATTCGGCGCGCGCAAGAACATCCGGGCGCAGAAATTTCCTCCAAAGGGGAGCGCAGTTATGCGTTCGAAGTAAGCGGGCGTGTACTTGATAACACGCTCACGATGGCGTGGCGTTACAGTGCAGGGCTGCATGACGAAGCAACCGTAAAAGCCTTCGCTGACCGTTATATGGCTGCATTGCGGGCATTGATCCGGCACTGCCAGACTGCGGATAACGGTGGGTTTACGCCTTCTGATTTCCCCTTGGCGAAACTCAAGCAGGATGCCATTGATCGCTTGTTCCCCGGACGTTTGCCCATTGAAGCCGTGTATCCGCTGTCTGCGGTGCAGGAAGGCATGCTGTTCCATTCCCTCTACGAACCCGGTTCGTGGGTTTACTTTGACCAGATCAACGTCCCTTTCCACGGCAAAGTAGACGAGGAAGCCATGTTTGCGGCGTGGCAACAAGTCATCCAGCGCCATGCAATTTTGCGCACTGGGTTTTTGTGGGAAGGAGTAGAGACACCCTTGCAGGTGGTGTATGAAACCGTCGAACCTCAGATTTCACGTTATGACTGGAGTCGATTGAGTGCAGAAGAAGCGCAGGAGAAGTTGCAGCGCTACTTGGTAGACGATCGCAATCTTGGTTTTAATTTCCGCAAGCCGGGTGTATTGCGATTTAGCTGGATTCGGATGCCGACGGAAAGCAAAACCGGAGACGAGACGCATCAGTTCTTGTGGAGCTTTCACCATATCTTGCTAGATGGATGGTCGTTGCCCATCGTCTTTGGAGAACTGTTTGCAGCCTATGACGCGCTGACGGCTGGAACGCAACAAAAGCTGCCGAAAGCGCCTTCTTACCAATCCTTTATTGCGTGGCTGGCGCGCCAAGATCGCCACGCAGCGGAAGCGTTCTGGCGTGCTTATCTGCAAGGCTTTACAGCGCCTACGCCGATTCCTGTTCGAAATAGCGCTGCCGTGGTGCGCCACAAGCTGGATCACCTTGACCAGCATGCAGATCGTTATCGCGAGAAAGAGGTTGTTCTCGGCGGCAACATGCTTGCACGCCTGCAAGAAATCGCGAAGCAGCATCGCTTAACGCTCAACCATATTATGCAAGGTGTTTGGGCCGTACTGCTCTCGCGTTATAGTGGGGAGAATGACATCGTTTTCGGTACCACCGTGTCGGGGCGGCCTGCCGATTTGCCCGGCGTGGAGCAAATGGTTGGCTTGTTTATCAACACGCTGCCGCTGCGCTTGCCCGTCGAGGCCGAAAAATCATTTATCGGATGGCTGCAGAAAATCCAGACGGGGCAAGTCGATCTGAAACGCTTTGAATCCACCTCGCTCGTGGATGTACAACAGTGGAGCGAAGTGGGTGGCAAGCAGGCGATGTTCGAATCCATTTTGGTATTCGAAAACTACCCGATCGACGACACTTTGGAGCAATCGCAGGCGAGCTTGCGGATAGGTCATGTGGAGGCGTTCCAGCAAACCAACTTCCCGCTCACGCTGATCGGTATTCCGGTCAAAGACACGCTCATTGTGCGTTTCTCTTATGACAGCATCCAGTTTGAGGAGCCGGTCATTCAACGCATGCTGGGGCATATCGCGCAGCTGATGGAGGGCGTTTCCAGACAACCTGCAGCGCCCATCCGTGAACTGCCGATGGTGACCGCTGCTGAAGTTGAGCTGATGACGCAGAGCTGGAACCGTACCGCACGTGATATCCCCGAGGATAAAACCTTGGGCGAGCTGTTCGATGCCGTTGCAACGCGCCATCCGAACATCAACGCATGGTCAATGAATGGCCGTCACGTAAGCTACGCACAGCTACAGTCACGCGCAAACCGGATGGCCGCCTACCTGGTTTCCTGCGGTGTTTCTGCAGGCGATAAGGTTGTGATCAGCTTTGAGCGCTCGATTGAAATGATTGTGGGGATTTTGGGAATTCTCAAAGCCGGTGCAGCCTACGTGCCGCTAGATCCAGCCTACCCAGAGGACCGTATGCAGTATATGGTCACAGACACCGTAGCGCCGGTAATTATTACCGCTGAGGCGTTTGCAAAACGCTTTGAGTTCGCAGTAACGAGCGGTCAGAGCCGCGTAGTGGTCTGGGAGGAAATTTCCGAGCGTTTGGCGCGAATGCCCGAAGTGCAAACTACCATCGTCGCTCCAGGTGGCGGTGATTCTGTCGCGTGCGTTATTTACACCTCTGGCTCAACGGGGCGTCCGAAAGGCGTTTTGCTACCGCAAAAAGGGCTTACTCGCATGGTGGTCAACACCAATTATTGGGAAAACAGCCCAGGCGAGAAGCTTACTCATGCGGCCAGCTTGTCCTTCGATGCGGCGAGCTTTGAAATCTGGGGAGCTTTACTCAACGGCCTAACGCTTGTAGGCATCGACAAAGACACTGTATTGCAGCCGGAAAAATTTGCGCAGGTATTGCAGCAAGAAAAGCCCGAGCACGTTTTTGTTACCACCGCGCTGATGAATTTGATTTCACGCCAAGTGCCGGATGTGTTTGCTAACACGCGCTATGTGTTCTTTGGTGGTGAAGCCAGCGACCCGATGCAAGTGCGCGCAATTCTGACGCATCCAGGCCGCCCGCAACACTTGATGCACATGTATGGGCCGTGTGAAAACTCCACCTATTCTACGGGCTACGACATCCCCGAGGTGCTTCCGGGGGCTACCACGGTTCCGATTGGCTACCCAGTCGCTAATAGTACCTTGTATCTTCTGGATAACGACCGCAATCCAGTGCCTATTGGCGTTCCGGGTGAAATCTACGTCGGTGGCACGGGGCTTGCCCACGGCTATCTAAATCGTCCCGATCTTACCGAAGACGCTTTCTTGCTTGATCCGTTCAGCCAGGAAGCTGGGGCCCGCATGTACAAAACGGGTGACCTAGGCCGCTTCCAGGAAGATGGTGCGCTGGAGATCATTGGGCGTGCGGATGACCAGGTTAAAATTCGCGGATTCCGTATAGAGCCAGGCGAAATTGAAAACGTCATCGCGCAACTGCCCGGTGTTCAAGAAGCGTGCGTTCTCGCGCGTCAAGATGAACCGGGTAAAGCCAAAATACTGGTTGCCTACCTTAAAATGCGCGAGGGCGTAGTTCCCAATGTTGTGGAATTGCGCGCACGGGTTCGTCAGCGCTTGGCGGATTTTATGGTGCCTTCTGCATTTGTATTTTTGGATGCGGTGCCCATAACGCCGAACGGTAAGGTCGATAAAAAGGCATTACCAAAGCCCGCGCCAGAAGCGTTTGTCACGCAGGATTTCGTAGGCGCTCGTAACGACACCGAGGTCGCTCTCACCGAAATTTGGTGTGAAGTACTCGAAATAGAGCGTGCGGGTGTCTATGACGATTTCTTCGAGCTAGGCGGCCACTCGCTGGTAATTACCAAGTTGGCGTCGCGCATCAAAGATCGGCTGGCAATCGAGCTGCCGCTGCGAACTTTGTTTGAAGTCCCCACCATTGCGGGATTGGCCGAGATTATTCAATCGTTGAACTGGTCGCCCGATGCAGATGCAAACAGCGACACAGATGAAGAAGATTTTGAGGAAGGCACACTATGACGGAAGGCACGCTATGACGGTAGTTGAACTGATTTCCCGCTTAGGGGCTGCAGGCATTAAGCTCTGGCTGGAAGACGATCAGCTCAAGTTCAAGGCTCCAAAAGGCGCCCTGACGGCAGAATTAAAAGATGCGTTGGTGGCAGCCAAGGCGCAGGTCATTGAGTTTCTGAAGCAAACACGACGTGGTGGTGGAGGAAGCGAGGATCGTATCCCTAGCACCGATCGCAGCGAAGCAATGCCGTTATCGTTCGCACAGCAGCGCCTCTGGTTTGTAGAGCAGCTCGCACCGGGCAATAGCACGTTTCACATTCCGTCTGCGCTTTACCTCAAAGGGATTCTGGATGTACGCGCATTACACCAGGCGTTTAACGCGATTCTTGAGCGCCATGAAGCGCTACGCACCGTGTACGAAACGCTTGCCGATGAGCCGCGCCAACGAGTTCTGCCAGCCGGTGAGTTGCACATTCCTTTTGTAGATCTGAGTGATCTAAGCGCGGAGCGGCAGCGTATCGAAGCCAAACGCTTGGCGGAAGTGGCGATTCGTGCGCCTTTCGATCTTGCTCGTGGCCCGATGATACGCGCCCAGCTTTTCCGACTTGACGATCACTTACACAGTCTTGTGGTGGTGATGCACCATATCGCGTCCGACGGTTGGTCGATGGATGTTTTTGTGCGTGAAATGGCGCTGCTTTATGCTGCGTTTCGCCAAGGGAATCCCTCGCCACTCCCACCCCTGGAAATTCAGTACGGCGATTTTTCCGTTTGGCAGCGCGGCTGGCTGCAGGGCGAAAATCTAGATCGCCAGCTCAATTACTGGCGTACTACGCTTGCGAATTGCCCCGAACAATTAAAACTCCCGTTTGATCGCCCGCGCCCTGCGCTGCAAACGTCTCACGGCGCTGCTTTGCCGGTATCCATCGACAAGGATTTGGCAGAGCGTCTACGCGCACTGGCACGTAAGCTGGACGTTACACCCTATATTCTTCTGTTCGCCGCATCCCAAGTGCTATTTTCCCGCTGGTCTGGGCAAACCGATTTATTTGTTGGCATGCCGGTTGCTGGCCGCACGCGCGGCGAACTGGAGCCGTTGATTGGATTTTTCGTCAATACGCTTGTCGTTCGTGGTCAGTTGGGTGAGAACCCAAGCTTTGCAGACTTTGTAGCGCAAACGCGCGAGCGGATTCTGCAAGCGCAGGCGCATCAAGATCTGCCCTTTGAAGCGATCGTTGATTCTTTGAATGTTCCCCGCAATTTAGCCTTTTCTCCGCTAGCACAAGTGGCATTTTCGTTTATCAATAGCAAAGATGCTAGCGCCCAAGTGATTGGCGGCTTGGAAATTGAGCCGATGCCGGTTGATTTGATCGCGTCGCGCCAAGATTTAACGCTGATGCTGGTGGACAAGGGCAACGAAATCTCAGGGATTATTGAATACAACACCGATTTATTCGATGCCGCCACAATGCAGGCATTTGCGGATCAGTATGCATGGCTGCTGGCTGGCCTAGAGCGCCACTTAGACACACCCGTACGAGTGCTTCCACTTTGGCCGGATGAAAATCTGCCAGCCCTATTAGGTGTAGGTGGGAACCTCTTTGATGCGGTGCTTCCACTCTCTCCTGCACAAACAGACGTGAGCAGCGGTGCACTCAAATCTTCTGAAGCAGTTCTCAACAGCGTAGGCTATGCGGTGGAGTTGCCGGGCACTCTAGATCCGCTGTTATGGCAGCAATCCTTGCAGCAAGTAAGTGACGGGCACCCGCGCCTTCGCAGCGTTTTATTTCCAAGTGCTTACGCATGGATGGAGCCGCTCTACCAAGCGATAAAAGCGAAGCACACCCTCTCTGTTGTAGCGGAAGACCTGCGTGATCATTCTGATTTCCAAAATGCGTGGTCGCAGCCGGACACGCGCCAAGCGTGGTTAGAAACCCGTTTGTTGCGGCGCTGGGATCTAAGCCAGGGCGTTGGCGTTCAGTATGAGTTGATTCGTGTTAGCGAAAATCTGCAGCTTGCGCTGGTTAGTGCGCACGAGTCGGTCATGGACAGTGCGTTTTTGCCGGAGCATTTTGCTGCGACCATGGCCGCCTACCAAGCACTACGTGCGGGTCAGCCCTCGGAAGTGCTGGGAAATGCGGTAGATCAGTGGCGAGCCTATGTGCTTGCACAACGTGCCAACACCGATACCGCGGAAGCCCGCGCATTTTGGAAAGCACAGTTAGCATCCGTTGAGCCGCTTGCCATTCGCCAAAGTGACGCAGGCGTTCGAGAGCACCGTGAGTGGCGGCCGTCGTTAACAGAACGCGATCAGATCGCTGCGCTCTGTGCACGCCACCATTTGCGCACCGATCAGTATTTCTTGTTGCTCTACGGCCTCGCCCTGCAGGGTTCCCATTACGAGGCCGGCGATTTTGCTGTGCTGTTTTCCGGCCAAAAAATGGCGGTGCTTCCTACCGTATTTCCTGCGCTGGCGCAGTGTGCAGATTGGACGGTGGCCAAGGTTGCAGAAAAACTCCTCACAGATCAGGCTGCAATTGCAGAGCGGGCGCGTACGGACATTTCACAGGGCTTGCGTGACGATTATTTAGGCCGCGATGTATTGCGTTTTTGCTTTGAGGTAGATCCGTTTTTTGCGGTACCGCAGGCATTCGATGCGGCAGGTGGTGAACAGCCTTTGCCAGCAATTTTGAGCCTGCGCGCTACCAGCCCTGGGAGCGTGCGGTTACGCGCCTTTTTGGATGCTGGCGAAGTGGTGCTTGCGTTACAGTATTTCAGTAGGGAATTTGCCGATGCGCGGCTGCTGGACCGGATGCGCTACGCGCACTCGCAACTGGCGAAATCGGTACAGGGTGCAGATTCTATCACCGTGCGCTCACTCAACTGGTTGCTGCCCGATGAGGCGGCCAAACTTGCTTGCTGGCAAGGCCCTGTTGAGTCTTTGCCTGCACGCAGCGTAGCGGCGCTCATTGCAGAACAAATCAATCGTGTACCCGAAAATATTGCGGTTATTCGCGGCAAGCAAACCCTTACCTACAAACAACTGGATGCACTCAGCAACCAGATTGCGCATTGGTTGGTAGATGTTGCGGGCTTACAGAAGGGTGAGCGCGTTGGCTTGTGCTTTGGTCGCAGCTTAATGTTGCCGGTAGCGGTTCTTGGAGCCGTAAAAGCGGGTGCTGTTTACGTCCCGATGGACGCGAATTATCCCCCAGAGCGCCTGCAATTTCTGCTTCAAGATTCCGCTGCAACGGCGATGCTCAGTGAGTCCTGCGTATTGGAGCGCGTTAGAGAGCAGGGCGTTACGCTGCCGGAAGGCTGCAGCGTTCTAGCGCTGGATTTGGCGGAAAACCTGAGTGCTTTCCCAACTACGCCGATAGACGTAGAGCTGCGTCCTAAGGACGGCCTGTACATGGTGTACACGTCGGGCTCGACTGGGCTTCCCAAGGGTGCGGGCGTTCGCCATAGCGGTGAACTTAATCTGCTGGCATGGTACACCCAGACGCTTCAGTTGGGTGAGCACGACCGAGGTCTGCTGTTGAGTGCCTTCGGTTTTGACTTGACCCAAAAAAACCTGTTTGCGCTCTTTGCAAGTGGCGGTGCGTTGGTGATTCCAGAGTTGGAGCATTACGATCCAGATCATCTTGCGGAGTTGTTGACTCAGCATCGCATTTCGATGGTGAACGGCGCACCTTCGGCATTTTATCCACTCGTGGAAGACAAACGGCGCGATGGCTACCCATTTCCCGCACTGCGCAACGTCGCGCTTGGGGGGGAACCGATTCGCCTTTCTGCGTTATCGGAGTGGTTGTCTGCAGGACATGCAAACCTCATCAATAGTTATGGGCCAACCGAATGTACCGACGTGGTAGCTGCGTGGACTTTTCGCCCTGGCACGGAGGATGAATCTGCGTTCCCGATAGGCAATGCGTTACCAAACACCTCCTTGTATGTAACGGATACCTTAGGCCGTCGGATGCCGGTAGGCACAGTTGGCGAGCTGCGAATCGCGGGTATTGGCGTAGGTACGGGCTATCATCAGCGCGATGCGCTCAATCAAGAAGTATTCCAAGCTTGCCCCTATCAGGATGGCCAGTGGTATTGCACCGGCGACCTGGTGTATTACCGAAAAGACGGTGCTCTGATCTACAAAGGCCGCAAAGACTTCCAGGTGAAATTGCGTGGCCTACGGATTGAACCAGGCGAAGTGGATAGCCTACTTAAAGCAAGTGCTGGTATTAGCGATGCACTTACGCTGGTGCGTGATGAGCAGTTGGTCAGCTATGTGATCAGCGCCGGGAGTGTGGACCGTGAGGCACTTCGCGACCAACTCAAGAGCCGCCTGCCGGAATTTATGGTGCCTTCTGCGATCGTTCCGTTGGTTGCATGGCCACTTACCCCCAACGGTAAGATCGACCGAAAGGCACTGCCATCGCCCGCGTCTTACGCGCTGGAAGAGGGGGCCTTTGTCGCTCCCCGTAACGACAGCGAACGCCAGCTTGCCGACATCTGGCAGCAGGTGTTGCGCCGCGAGAATATCAGCGTAACCGCCAACTTTTTCGATATTGGCGGCCACTCTTTGTTGGCAACGCAGGTGGTATCTCGGATTCGCCAGCAATTCAAAATCGACATCCATGTGCGGGCAATCTTCGAAGCGCCCACCATTGAACAGATGGTGCGTTATATTTCTACCGCATCCAGCGCCGGATTGGTGGACGATGCGCCGCCAATGCACGCGCTAGCGACACCGAATCGCGATACTTTGTCGTTTGCACAATATCGTCTCTGGTTTATTGATCAGTTAAACCAAGGTTCTAGCGAATACAACCTGCCTTCCGCTTTTAGAATTGAAGGCCCGTTGGACGTTGCGGTGCTAGATCGCGTATTTACCGAAATCGTGCGTCGTCACGAAGCACTCCGCACCCGCTTTTTAGTGGAAGATGGAATGCCCAAGCTCGACGTAGTTGAGCCGTTTGAGTGGCAATCACCGCTAGAAGATTTATCGCGCCTACCACAAGATGAACTGAACCAAAAACTTAAGGAATGGGTAGACCAAGACGCGAACAAGACCTTCCAGCTCGCAACCGACCTGCTGTTCAGCACGCGCATTCTCAAGCTCTCCAGCACCGCGCACGTTTTGCTGATGAATATGCACCATATCATCGCCGATGGCTGGTCGATCGGAATTTTGATCCGCGAAGTGCAGGCGCTCTATCAGTCGTTTTCGAGAGGGCAGCCCTCACCGTTGTCCGATCTGGCGCTGCAATATTCCGACTTCGCTGTGTGGCAGCGCCAGTGGTTAAGCGGTGACGTGCTGGATAAGCTGCGTCAATATTGGTTGAGCGCGCTACGCGGTGCGCCGGACGTATTACGCCTTCCCACCGACAAACCACGCCCCAAGCAGCAGACGTTTAACGGTGCGCATTCGCCAATCGCACTTTCAAAAGAACTTTCTGGTAAAATTGATCGCCTTTGCGAGCAACAGGGGCTGACCTCGTTTATGGTGCTGATGGGCGCCTATCAGATTTTGTTGAGCCGCTATACGGGCCAGAACGACATTACCGTCGGAATCCCCATTGCGGGACGAACGCGCGCAGAGATCGAAGGATTGATTGGCTTTTTCATCAATGGTTTGGTGATTCGTACACGATTGGACAGCAATCCCAGCGTGATCCACTATTTGCAACGCGTGCGTGAAGCGGCGCTCGGAGCTTATGCGCACCAAGATATGCCTTTTGACGTGCTTGCAGATGCGCTTCAGTTTGAGCGTGGAGGTGAGCACGCACCCGGCGCGCAAGTCGGTTTTGCGCTACAAAATACCCCAGACGAAGCGTTACAGGCGGAAGGCGCAGGGCTCACCATCACCAGCGTTCCACGCGAACATAAAACCGCCAAGTACGAGCTTACGCTGATTCTCGAACCACGAGACGGATGCTACAGCGGCGTTGCCGAATACAATACCGATCTGTTTGTTGCCGGCACCATCGAAAATATGATGCTGCACTACACGCGCATTCTAGAGCAAATGGTGGCAAACCCAGAGCAGTCAGTGGATGGTATTTCGCTTGTTGAGCGCCAAGAGCTTTATGGTTTGCTGAGCGTGGATGAGCAGCAATATGAGCTTGCTCCACTCTCGCCCATGCAGCGGGATATGTATCTGGATACCTTGTTGGCGCCTGCTACACTGAAAAACAGTATGGGCTTGCGGGTAACTACGCCGGGGCCGTTCGACCTAACGCATTGGCTAAGTGCCGCGCAGTATGTGATCGACCAAACACCGATTTTGCGCGCATCTCTGCAGCCTAGCGATAAGCCCTATCTGGATGTAGCGTATCTAAAAATTGCTCGTAAAAAGCAGGCCAAAGTAACCGTGGTGGATTGGTCGGATCGAACTACCAGCGATGAACAGGCCGAAGCGCTCACGCGCGAATTGGTTTGGCGCCCTTATGATATTCACCATGATGATTTGGTGGGAACCATTGTCTACAAACTTGATGGTGGGCGTTATCTGTTGGCGGTACACGGAAACCATATCCTGCTCGACGGGATGGGCATGTTTACGCTGTTTAACGAGCACTTCCGCGTTGCAGAAACCCTCTCACGCGGTGAAACGCCTAAACCCATACCGTATATCTTTCCTGAGTTCGTCGCCCAAGCGCGCTTGGAAACCGATACCGAAGCGACGTTGGCGCATTGGAAGTCGATAGCGCCCAGTTTGGAGGCAGTAGATTTCTCCTTGCCGCCACAATGCCGTGAAGCGGCTGCGATGCCCACGCGTGTAGAGAGCCGGGTGCGTCTTAGTGATGCGCACTGGCAGCAAATTCGCGCATGGTGCAAGAAATCAGGGGTACACCCAGCCTATTATTTCAAAGCCATTTATGGCCTGCTGATCAACACCTACTGCCGGGCCGAAGAAGATTTTTATATTTCCGAAGTCTTGGGTGGTCGCAGTGGTGCACACCGCCAGACATACGGAAATTATTTTCACGTTACGCCCGTGGTTTTCCCGAACGCGTTGTTTTCTCCACAGGAGAGTTTTGGCGCGCTCGTGGAGTATGTTGCCGGTGAACGCAAGCGTTCGCGCGATCTCGGCCCCTTGTCTCTGATGGCGCAGCGTCAATGGTTGCCGCAGGGGCGTTTGAACTTTATGTTCAACTACTACAATTTTATGGCTTCTAGCAGTTTGTGGGGCACGCCGCTGCATACGCATACTTATCCGCAGGTGCAGGATGGCCCTCTGCAATTTGTGGTGCACGATCAAGACGGTTGGATCGAACTGGTATTGATTTACCTGAGCTCACAATTTGATGATTTGCGTTTTTGCGAACGCATGGTGCACTTAAGCGAGCAATTTCTGAATGGTACAGACCGGCTGGACCAGCTTAGTTTTGTGCTGCCCGATGAACGGCAAGCGTTGCGCGACCAAGCGAGTGGTCCACACGTTGCGCTAATTGATGGCACCGTGGTTGATCAAATTCAGGCGCAGGTGTTTGCCGCACCGAATGCAGTTGCGGTGCGTCATGGCCAGAAAACCATTACGTATTCGGCATTGGATCAATCCAGCAACCAGCTTGCACGCCATCTTGTACAGTCCGGCGTAGGCCGCGGAATGCGTGTTGGTATCTGCTTGGATCGTGGAATTGATCTGTTGGTTGCGGTACTGGGCGTACTCAAGAGTGGCGCCGCTTATGTGCCGATGGATGCGAATTATCCTTCCGAGCGTCTTTCCTATATTCTCGATGATGCACAAGCGCCGGTGCTCATTACCCAAGAATGCGTGTGGAAGCGTTTGAGCGAGGAGGGCATTGCCGTTGGCGATAAGCAAGTCCTACTGCTGGACGCACAACGCGCAACCTGGAGCGCACATAGCGTCGCCGCGCTGGAAACACGACCGGCGCCTGATGATCTGATCTATATCATTTATACCTCCGGCTCCACTGGCTTGCCGAAAGGCGCAGCGGTTTATCATCGCGGCGAAGTCAACCTGCTGCAATGGTATCGCGAAGCGCTGTCGCTCACCGCAGACGATCGCTTCCTGCTGGTCAGCGCAATTGGTTTTGACCTCACCCAGAAAAACCTGTTTGCACCACTCACCGTAGGTGCGAGCATCGTACTGCCGGAAATGGAGCAGTACGATGTGGATGTAGTGGCGGATACCGTACATCGTGAAGGTATTACCGTCATCAACTGTGCGCCCAGCGCCTTTTATCCGGTTGCCGAGAAAACTAGCCACAGCGGCTATCCATTCCCAAGTCTGCGTTTTGCGGTTTTGGGTGGTGAACCGATCCGTTATAACAGCCTGCAAGCGTGGCTCGCACACCCGCAATCGCGCTGCAAACTGATGAACTCCTACGGCCCCACCGAATGCTCTGACGTAGTGGCGGCCTATACGCTTGCAAATCGGGATGCGCCACCGTGGGATACGATTCCACTCGGCTCTCCCGTTTGTAACACTCGCCTTCAGGTGCTTAGCGAATCCGGAGCTGAATTGCCCGCGGGCCTCGTGGGTGAACTACACATCGCCGGTGAAGGCGTCGGTGCAGGCTATTTGAACCGTGATGAACTCACCGCGGAAAGCTTTATCCAGCGGCAGCCAGAAGGCGATGCAGCGCTGTCTCGCTGGTATAGAACCGGCGATTTAGTGCGGCGCTGGCCGGATGGCGAGCTGGAATACATCGGGCGGCGCGATTTCCAGATCAAGCTTCGCGGTTTACGAATTGAGCTGGGCGAAATCGAAACCGCATTGCGCAAGCAGACGGGCATTCAGGATAGCTTGACGCTCGTTTTGGACGACCGTTTGGTGTCTTATGTTGTGTCTACCGCTGCATTCGATGATCGTGCCGTCAGACAGGCGCTGCGGGCCCATCTGCCCGAGTATATGATCCCCGCCGTGTTGGTTGCGCTCCCAAGCTGGCCTCTTACCCCCAATGGTAAGATCGACCGCAAGGCGCTGCCAGCACCGGATGCGCAAATGGCCGTTGAGTTCGTCGCACCACGAAGTGAGACGGAAGAGCGCATTGCTGCCATCTGGCGTGATGTGCTCGGCATTGAAAAAGTCGGCGTATTTGACGACTTTTTCGACCTCGGCGGCCACTCGCTTTTAGCGGCGCGTGCGGTATCAAAATTCCGCGCAGAATTTCAAGTGGAAATTCCGCTGCGGGCGCTGTTTGAAATGCACACGGTTGCCGACATTGCTACCTACCTTGACACCTTGGTCTGGGCGGCCCGCAATGCCGAGCAGGGTGAGGCGGTTCCCGCTGATGAGAGCCGCGACGAAGGCTTTTTGTAGGCGGCTCGGCCTCCTCCTAAGTCCTTGATATATGCTCAACCCAGCTCGAACCAGTCAATGGAGATCAGCCATCGGATGACCAATAAAAAAGAGCTATCAGAACGCGACATTTGTAGCCAGTTCATCACGCCTGCATTGGCACAGGCCGGTTGGGACTTGTACAAACAAGTGCGCGAAGAAGTTGGCTTCACCGATGGCCGCATCTATGTGAAGGGCAACCTCACCACCCGTGGCAAGCGTAAAAGAGCAGATTACATTCTTTACTACAAACCGAATATCCCCGTTGCGGTTATCGAAGCCAAAGACAACACGCATTCGGTTATGGCAGGCATACAGCAAGGGCTGGATTACGCCACTATTTTGGATATTCCTACGGTATTCAGCAGCAACGGCGACGGTTTTTTTGAGCATGATCGCACCGCTGAGAGCGGCAGTGTAGAGCGCGAACTTGCACTGCATGAACTCCCTACACCAGAGCAGCTTTGGCAAAGATACAAACGCTACAAAGGTATTGCCACGCCAGAGGCAGTACGCATCAGTGCCCAAGATTATTTCTTCGACGGCAGCAGCCGCAGCCCGCGCTACTACCAGCAAATTGCTATTAACCGCACGGTCGAGGCCATTGCAAATGGTCAGAAGCGTATTTTGCTCACCATGGCCACTGGCACCGGCAAAACCTACACCGCCTTTCAGATTATCCACCGCCTATGGAAGGCCGGCGCTAAAAAACGCATTTTATTTTTGGCCGACCGCAACGCCCTGATCGACCAAACCCAGCGCGGCGATTTTCGTCATTTCAAAGACAAAATGACGGTCATCAAACAGAAAAAAATCGACAAATCTTTTGAAATTTACTTAGCGCTGTATCAGGGGCTGACCAACTACGATGAAGACAAAGATGCCTATCGTGAATTTAGCCAAGATTTCTTTGATTTAATTGTGATTGACGAGTGCCACCGTGGCAGCGCCTCAGAGGACAGTGCTTGGCGAGAAATTCTAGATTATTTTAAATCCGCCACTCATGTTGGCCTTACTGCCACACCCAAGGAAACCGACAGCGTTTCTAGCAGCGAATATTTCGGCGACCCCATTTATACCTACTCGCTCAAGCAAGGCATACAAGACGGCTTTCTTGCCCCCTACAAAGTGCTGCGTGTTGGCCTGAATGTGGATTTAGAAGGCTGGCGACCCGAGGCTGGCAAAACCGACAAAAGCGGCCAACTGCTGGATGACCGCATTTATAACCGCAAAGATTACGATAGAAGCTTGGTGATCGACGAGCGCACCGAACAAGTCGCCAACAGAATCACTGCTTTTTTGAAAAAATCCAACCGCTTCGACAAGACCATCGTGTTTTGTGTGGATATCGACCATGCCTATCGCATGCGTGCAGCTCTGGCCAACGCCAACAGCGATCTGGTGGCGCAAAACCCAAAATATGTGATGCAAATTACAGGTGATAACGACGAAGGCAAGCGCGAGCTGGATAACTTTATCAACCCTGAAGAGCGCTACCCAGTAATTGCTACCACCTCTAAATTAATGACCACAGGCGTGGATGCGCAAACCTGTAAGCTGATTGTGCTCGATAGCAATATCGGCTCGATGACCGAATTTAAGCAAATCATCGGGCGCGGCACCCGCATTAATGAAGAATTTGGCAAAACATTCTTCACCATTTTGGATTTTCGCAACGTCACCGATTTATTTGCCGATAAAAATTTTGACGGCGAGCCAGTGCGTGTGAAAACGCTGGGCGAGGGCGATGATTTTGAGACACCCGAAGAAGAAATTGCCGAAGGCGAAACCATCACCGATGAAACCGGTGAAGACGTTATTTTTGATCCACCGACCGAGCCACCAGAAATTATCGGCGGCGGCGAGATTATCAGCGAGCCACGCGCAAAGTTCTACGTTAACGGCGTTAATGTGGCCATCCTCAACGAGCGAATCCAGTATATGGATGGCAACGGAAAGCTGATTACCGGCAGCTTAAAGGACTACACCCGCCAAAAAGTGCGCGAGCAATACCAATCATTGGATGCATTCCTCAGCAAATGGCATAGTGCCGAAAAAAAACAAGCCATCATCGACGAGCTAAGCGAACAAGGCATCGTGCTAGAAAACTTAAAAGAAGCCATCGGAAAAGAGATGGATATTTTCGATATGATCTGCCACACCGCCTTCGACCAGCCGCCGCTGACCCGTGCCGAGCGCGCCAAGCAAGTGAAAAAACGTGATGTCTTCACCCAATACGGCGAGCAGGCGCGCAAAGTGCTGGAAGCCCTGCTGGATAAATACGCCGACGAAGGCATCGAGAACATCGAAGACATCAAGGTGCTTAAGGTTAACCCTTTTGATCAGTTCGGCACCCCGACAGAAATCATTAAATTATTCGGCGGCAAGGCGCAGTACTTGCAAGTCTTAACCCAATTGGAACAAGCCCTGTATCAAGTGGCTTAAATCGAGAAGAGAATAGTAACACCACATGACCAACGTATCAGGCATCGTAAAATCCGCGCGTAATATCATGCGCCAAGACACAGGTACTGGCAGCGATGAGCTGCGCATTCTGCAATTAGGCTGGATGCTGTTTCTAAAAATATTCAGCGATAAAGACGAAGAATTAGAGCTGTTAGACGACAGCTACCGCTCGCCGATTCCAGCCGAGCTGCGCTGGGTCGAGTGGGCAGGCGATGATGAAGGCATGACCGGTGATGAGCTTTTGCAGTTTGTCGATCGCAAGTTGTTTCCTGCGCTCTCCAATATCGACCTGTCTACTGGCAACCGCCGTGCCGTGCTGGTGCATGAGGTGTTTGCCAATAACTACAATTACATGAAATCTGGCATTCACCTGCGCCAAGTGATCAACAAGCTCAACAAAATTGATTTTAACTCCAGTAAAGACTTACACCTGTTCGGCCAGATTTACGAAACTTTTTTAAGCGAGCTGCAAAGCGCTGGCACCTTGGGCGAGTTTTACACCCCGCGTGCGATTACCCAGTTTATGACTGAAATGGTGGCACCCAAACAAGGCGAAACTGTGCTCGACCCTGCCTGTGGCACGGGCGGCTTTATAACCGCGGTGATTGAGCATTTAAAAGCCAGCGCCAGCAGCGTGGCCGAGCGCGAGGCTATTGGCCACAATGTGCGCGGCTGGGAATACAAGCCCCTACCTTACATGTTGGCCAACACCAATTTGATTTTGCACGACATCATTACCCCCAGTATCCAGTTTGGTGATTCCCTACAACGCCCCTTGAGCGAATACAGCCGCAAAGATCGGGTAGATGTGATTATCGCCAATCCGCCGTTTGGTGGTGTGGTATCGAACAACAACGAAAACAACTTTCCGCAAAGCTATCGCACCAAAGAATCAGCGGATTTGTTTTTGATTTTAATGATGCACCTGATGAAAGACGGTGGCCGCGCCGCCATTGTGCTGCCCGATGGCTCGCTTACCGGCGATGGCGTAAAACAACGTATCCGCCAAAAGCTGCTGGAAGACTGTAACCTCCACACCATCGTGCGCCTGCCCAATTCCGTGTTCCAGCCTTACGCCTCGGTGGCCACCAATTTATTGTTCTTCACCAAAGGCGAGCCGACTAAGAACATCTGGTATTACGAGCATAAGCTGCCAGAAGGCTACAAAGCCTATTCCAAAACCAAGCCTATTCAACTGGCCGAGTTCGATACGCTAAAACAGTGGTGGGTAAAGCGTGAAGAAAGTGATCAAGCCTGGCAGGTGGATATCGACAGCATCAAAGTCAATGGCTACAACCTTGATATTAAAAACCCGCACCGCACCGAGGAAGAACAACAACACAGCAGCGCAGAACTACTGAACATGCTGGGCAAATCCTTTGCCAAAAGCGATGAATTGCTGGCGCAGCTGCGTAAGGAATTGGGCGCGTGAGCGAGCTAAGCACATTGCACAGCGATATTCGGCGCATTCTTGAAAACGCCCGAAATCGAACCCGCAGCGCCATTAACAGCGCCATGGTGGAAGCCTACTGGCTTGTCGGCCAGCGCATTGTGTTAGAAGAGCAACAAGGCGAAAGCCGCGCCCAGTATGGCAAACGAACCCTTGAAACCCTCTCTGGTGAGCTGGCTCAAGAGTTTGGCGCGGGCTTTTCCTACGCCAACCTGCGTAACTTCCGCCAGTTTTACCTGACCTACCCTAACCAACAGATTTGCTACACGCTGTGTAGCAAATTGAGCTGGAGCCATAACCGCCTCATTATGCGCGAAAGCGACCCGGCAGCACGCGACTATTACCTGCAAACCTGCGCCAGTGAGCAATGGAGCGTGCGCCAACTAGAGCGCAACATCAAAACCCAGGATTACCGCCGCCTGCTATCGTCACAGGCAAAGCCGCTATCGCCAGCCAGCGAGCCATCAACCAACAGCGAGCAAACACGCGACTTTATCAAAGACCCCTATGTGCTGGAGTTTCTGCAACTGCCAGAACAAGCTCGCATCAAAGAAGCCCAGCTTGAACAGGCCATTATCGACGAGCTGCAACACTTTCTGCTGGAGCTAGGGCGCGGCTTTTCGTTTGTGGCGCGGCAAATGCGCATCAGCACCGAAACCAGCCACTTTTATTTGGACTTAGTGTTCTACAACTACCTGCTCAAATGCTTTGTCATTATTGATTTGAAAACCGGCAAGCTTAGCCACCAAGACATTGGCCAGATGGATATGTATGTGCGCATGTTTGATGATTTAAAACGCGGCAGCGATGACAACCCCACCATTGGCATCATCCTCTGTGAAGACAAAGATGAAACCATCGTGCGCTACTCGGTGCTGCATGAAAACCAGCAACTGTTCGCCTCCAAATACCAGCGCATCTTGCCCACCGAGCAGGAACTCAGTGCCGAGCTAGAACGTGGGCGACGTTTATTGGAGGAGAAACACAATGAACAATAAATGCTTGCTGGTGCTGTTACGAAAGGGGTGGGTGTAGTGCGTAAACCTGTTCTGATAGGGGATTTTCTTCACCGAATTAAAAGGCCAATACACCTTGATCCGCAATCGAGGTACAAACTTGTCACAGTAAAGCTCTATCACAAGGGTGTTGTTCTGCGTGAAGAAAAATCGGGCGCTGATATAAAGTCGAATATGTACCAGGTCAAAGAAGGCGACTTTATCCTTTCGGGGATTGATGCAAGGAACGGCGCATTTGGCATCGTTCCACCTGAGCTTGATGGCGCAGTTGTCACTAACTATCCGCATTAACGTCAACGACGACGGCAAACTGGTTATCTCGGAAGATAAGAGACAACTGAAAGAACTCATCCGTTTTCTGGATGAAGACTACGTTACTGCCCCCCTGACCAAGCGAAAATGCCTCACTAATTCCAAACAATACCTGTGAGCTACCGATGAAAAGGGCATCTAACAAAGTGCTGCACGCGGATAACTTACTCGCTGCGCTCGCAATTCACCGGTGAGAACGGCGATAATCCACCCCACTACGGTTCGCAATGAGCCGTGGTGGCGGCTTTCTTTGAAACTCTGTGAACTTGGCCTAGATTCTTTGTAGGCCGTCCCAGAACCCGCTAGTGCTACTGTGATAAACTCGCGCCTTTGCCTTGTATCCACCGTGTGCCCACAATCTTGGCAGTGCGGTCCGAAATACTACAATTAAAAACTATTCGATTCGAAGTAGAAGGTTATTGGATGAACATCGTTGAGCTGCTCTCTACCTTGGCCAAAAAAGACATCCGTCTGTGGTTGGAAGGCGAGAATCTTCGCTTTAGTGCGCCTGAAGGCGTCTTTACAGGCGAAGTGAAAAGTGAAGTGATCAAGCGTAAAGCCGAGATCATCGACTTCCTGAAGCAGGCCAAAAAAGTAGCCGATGCGCCCATCCCGAAGGCCGACCGCAGCAAAGACCTCGCCCTGTCGTTTGGGCAGCGCCGCATGTGGGTGTTGGCCCAGTTGACCCCGCGTGATGTCACCTACAATATGGCGAGTGCGTTGCAGTTGCACGGCCCGATTCGCACCGATCTTCTGCAAAAAACCTTCGCGGCGATCGTTGCGCGCCACGAGAGCCTACGTACCCGTTTTGTTGAAAAAGAAGGCGATGCCTTCCAGATTGTCGATCCAGCGGGCACGGACGCTTGGGGTTGGTCGGTGACCGACCTTGCTGCGCTTTCCGAGGAGGCGCAAACCACCGCGCTCCGAGAGGCGCTCGATCAAGAGGTTTTAACCCCCTTTGATCTCGCCACCGGCCCACTGTTTCGCGTGCGGGTACTGCGTCAGGCGGAGCAGCGTCATGTGTTGATCGTCGGCATGCACCACATCGTCTCCGACGGCTGGTCAATGGAGCTATTGGTTAAGGAGCTGGTTGCGCTGTACATCAGCTTCGCCGCCAACCAACCAGATCCCTTGCCACCACTGACCGTTCAATACGCCGATTTTGCCGCGTGGCAGCAGGATTGGATGGCCTCCGACGCCCTCAAAAAACAGCTTTCCTACTGGCATGAGACTCTTTCCAATGCGCCTGCGGTATTGGCTTTGCCGACCGACCGCCCTCGACAGGCCAATCCGCGTAACCACGGTGCCGTCCATCAGCACACCCTTGATGCGCGACTGGTTCCTGATCTCAATCGCTTTTGTCAGCAACACGAACTCACGCCCTTTATGCTGTTTCTGGGGGCATGGCAACTGCTGCTTGGCCGCTATGCACACACCCGCGATGTAATCGTCGGCTCGCCGATTGCAGGGCGTTCGCGTGGAGAATTTGAGGACATTATCGGCTTTTTTGTAAACCTACTGTTGATGCGGGCCGATCAATCTGGAAACCCGTCGGTAGATGAATACTTTGCGCGTGTTCGCGCCATGGCATTGGGCGCATTTAGCAATCAAGACGTGCCTATCGATCACTTACTTAGCACGTTAGAAGTCGAGGCCCAGCCCGGCTATCCGCCCGTTGCGCAGGTCGGTTTTCAGCTAATTAACGTAGATAGCGCAGCCGCCGCGTTACAAGGGCCGATCCGTGTGGAGCCTCTGCAACTTGCTCACGTTGCCGCCCGCATGGACATGCTTTTGGCGGTCGGGCGCAGTGAAGAGGGGTATTCCCTTAGCATAGAATATAACGTCGATTTATTTAACGCTTCGACAATTTCACAGATTGCGGAGCAATTGGAGTTTCTGCTAACGCAGATCACAAGTGGCGAGTATGCGGATATTGAGTCGCTTGACCTCTATTCGCGAGAAACGCTCAAAAGGCACATTGCGAGCATCAGTCAAGATAGCGTAATCGTTCGTCTGAATGGCAATCAACGAGCGATGTTGCTAGACGAGTTCGTTCATGCAGGCACTCACCAGAATAATTACGGGATTTACTGCCACGTTCCGAGCGGTTTAGACAAGGCGCGCTTGGAGCGCGCGATTTATCGCGTTTGCAATCGCCATGCAGGGATGCGCGCCCAGATTGTTACCAGCAATCTCGTAGGGGCGGATGAGCATTGGCTTGCCGTAGAGCCAGAAGTTACCCCAACGCTCCATCTGCACGACTTTGATGGCGGCGAAAGCGATGCGAGTGAGAAACCTTGGCTGCCTTTCGTTGAAGCACTTTTGCACCGTCCCCAACCCGTTTTGCATAAGCCTCTTGCATCGTTTCACCTCGTGCGACTCACGTCGGGTGAAATGGTTTTCGCCATTCAGTGCCATCATATTCTGCTGGATGGCGCGTCAACCTATTTGCTGATGAACGCAGTGCTCGGCGACTATCGGCACGACTCCGATAGTGCAGCACCAGAAGAAGCGTTTATTCGCTATAACCAGCAAGATGCACTGCATTGTGACCGCTCAGAAGTTGGCGATTTCTGGAGAAGAGTGCTTGCAGGCGTTGAGCCTTTGGATTTTAGCAAGCCGGTTCATGCGTTTAAGTCGATGCCTGTGAGCCAGTTCAATGACCGCCGAGAGGAGTTGGTGCTTTCGCCGAAACTCATGGAGTCAGTGCGCGACTGGTGTAGCGAAAACAATATGACGCCGGCGCTGTTCTTTAAGGGGATTTACGCACTTTTGGTGCGCGAATACTGCCGTGCAGAAGAAGACCTCGCGTTCTTTGAGTTCCACGCCAACCGTGATGCAGCGCTAAAGTCTGCAATCGGCTGTTTTTACCAACAGTCGCCCGTAATCGTTCGCAAATCCGCTTGGGCCGCAGATGCTTCCGTATTAGAAGTATTCTCCCAATTACAGCAGCTCCGCGATGCTGCACGTCACAAGCGCCGTTTCTCGCTAGAAGCGCAGAGCGTGCTCGTTCCGATTGCGCGCGCGCGCTTTATCTTCAACTACTATAATTTTGTCCAGAATACACTCTTGGACGGGCAAACCCTGCACCCACAAATGTCCATGCCTAAAGTGGACAAGGGAGTGCAGATGATCGTTCGTGAAGAGCGCGGTGCCGTAACGCTGGAGCTGCGCTATGATGTAGACGTGTTCGACGATCTGGATCTTTTGGCGCGCTTTGAATCTTTGGTGCGGCAAGTAGTGGAGGGCAGACAGCAGGTATCGCAGTTGTCTTTCGTGCTACCCGAAGAACGTGATTGGCTTGCCACTCAAAACCAAACCAACCAGACGCTGCCACCCTATGCAAGTGTGGTGGACTGGTTTGAGCATCAAGTCGCGACGACCCCAGACCGCCCAGCGGTGCTGCACGGAAAGCGCACGCTCAGCTACCAACAGCTCAACCAGCGCGCCAACCAACTTGCACGTTATTTGCAAACGCTGGGAACCGGCAAAGGCTCACGCGTTGCGCTTTGCCTAGATCGCGGCGTTGAACTGATTACCGCCGTGTGGGCCGTGCTTAAAAGCGGTGCATCCTACGTTCCGATCGACCCCGGCTACCCACTGGATCGCATCGACCATATCCTCAAAGACTCAGGCGCGCGTCAGCTTTTGACCGTTTCGTCTTTGCGGGAACGACTGCCCAGCAGCACCTCTACGCTGATTAGCCTAGATGCTTTGTCGCTCGATGCATTTGAGCGTGAAAACCTCGCAGAGCATCCCTGCCGTGAACAAGAAATCTACGTGATTTATACGTCCGGTTCCACGGGGGTTCCAAAAGGCGCGGCGGTAGCGCATGTTGGCGAAATCAACTTGCAACACTGGTATCTGCAATCCCTGAAATTTGCCGAGGATGATCGCCCCGTACTGATTTCGGCGGTAGGTTTCGACCTCACCCAGAAAAACCTATATGCACCGTTATTGGTGGGTGGCGCAATTGTCATCCCAGAAATGGATTTCTACGATGATGAAGCCATCCTTGATGCCATTCAGCAGCACAAGGCCACTTGGATCAACTGCGCGCCTAGCGCATTTTACCCCCTCGTAGAAGCCGATCGTTCCCGTCAGTTCGCACGCCTTTCTACACTTCGTTACGCAGTGTTAGGTGGAGAACCGATTCGCCTGCAGGCACTTTCAGAATGGCTTTTTTCGCCGGCAAGCGAGGCGCGCCTCGTCAATAGCTATGGCCCAACAGAATGCACCGACGTGGTTGCCTATCACATTCTCGAAAATGTCGATCAGGCGACAACGCTGTTCCCTATTGGCAAGCCCGTTCCCAATATGCAGTTGCACGTAGTGAACGACCGCCTGCAGAAGCTCCCGCCGGGGCTTGTTGGCGAAATCGCCGTAACGGGCGTCGGCGTGGGCTTCGGTTATCTCAATCGGCCTGAATTGAATGAAAGTGTTTTCCTCAAAAACCCATTCGGCGAAGGTCGTTTGTATAAAACTGGCGATCTCGGCCGTTACCTGCCGGATGGTGCGCTTGAATATCTGGGCCGTAAAGATTTCCAAATTAAATTGCGCGGCTTACGGATCGAACTTGGCGAAATCGAATCCGCCCTCAAGGCGCTCGCGAATGTGAGCGACAGCCTTGTCCTTGTTCGAGATGAACAACTGGTTGGCTACGTGCTCAGCGGCGGTGGCGTAACGCCAGATACGTGGCGCGAATCCTTGCGTGCACGTCTGCCTGAATACATGGTACCCGCCGCGTTGGTGGCTTTGGAACGTTGGCCACTCACCCCCAACGGTAAAATTGATCGTAAGGCGCTGCCTGAACCTACCGGCGCCAGTGCGCTTTCCGTTGAGAAAATTGCCCCGCGAACTGCGACAGAGCGCGAAATTGCCGCAGTTTGGACGGAGTTTCTGGGTAAGCAAGAAATTGGCGTTCTCGATAATCTATTCGAATTGGGCGGCAACTCCATCACTGCTACGCGCATCGCATCGCGTTTACGCAAACTCTTTAACGTGCAGATTTCGGTGCGCGAAGTATTTCGTTCTGCAACGGTTGCCGATCTTGCGATTGCTGTTGAGCGCGCAAAATTAGCCGTGGATATTCCGCCGCTGCAACCCGCACCACGCACTGCGATGATGCCTCTATCCTTTGCGCAGCAGCGCCTCTGGATGCTGGATCAGTTTGATCCGGGGCTGCCTGCCTATAACATGCCAGGTGCGTTTCTGTTGCGCGGAAAACTCAATCTTGAAGCCTTCAGCGCAGCCTTGCGCCACATTGTAGATCGTCATGAAATTCTGCGTGCCCACATCGTCGAGAATGATGAAAATCCATCAATGCAATTTGCCGCGTTGGGCACATGGAATCCGATCTATATAGATCTCCGCGCTTGGGCAGAAGATGAGCGTCGTGCGGAAATTAGCCGCCGTATTACCAACGAATTAGGCCATCGCTTTGATCTTGCGAAAGGCCCATTGATGCGTGTAACCCTGATCCAAGGGAGCGTTGATGAAGTCGTAATGATCTCCAATATGCACCACATCGTAAGCGACGGTTGGTCGAACGGTGTTTTTGTGCATGAACTTAGCCAAGGGTACGACGCCTACCGAGTCGGCGCGGCACCTAGCCTTGCGCCGCTGCCGGTTCAGTACGCCGACTATGCCGTATGGCAAAGAAGCTGGCTTACAGACCAAGAGCTGGAAAAACAGTTGGCCTATTGGCGCAGCACCCTCTCCGGCGGCGTTACGCTCCGCTTGCCGATAGATTTTCCGCGAAGCTTGGGCAAGTCGCAGCAGGGCGGCAGCTTGGCGTTTGGCGTGCCCGCGCGCGTGTACCATAAGTTGCTGCAAATCTCGCAGCGCGAAGGTGTAACGCTCTACATGATTCTGTTAGCGGCTTACATGGTGCTGCTGGCGCGTTATAGCAATCAGCGTGATATTAGCGTCGGCACCCCAATTGCGAACCGTAATAACGAAGCAGTTGAGGGCCTGATCGGATTTTTTGTAAATACGCTAGTGATACGCGGCGTAATGCAACCCAGTGAATCCTTCTTGGAGTTTTTGCAGGCCATTCGAGCGCAAACACTCGGCGCCTATGCCCATCAGGATAGCCCCTTTGAACGCTTGGTCGACAGTCTTGTCACTCAGCGCGATCTGTATCGCACGCCCTTGTTCCAAACCATGTTCGCATTGCAAAACGTGCCGATGGAGCAGGATATTTCGCTGCCGGGGATTTCGGTAGAGCCGCTCGCAGTGCAGGCATCACAAGCCAAATTCGAACTGTCGCTCAGTATGCTGGAATGGCAGGGCGAACTGCGCGGCGAATTTGAATATCGCAGTGATTTGTTCGCACCCACGACGATCGAGCAGTTGGCCGGTGAATTTACCGAGATGCTGCAATCCTTGTGCGATGCGCCTTCGCAATCGGTTTATTCCCTGATGTCGGTAGAACGTGCGAGCACTGGCTGGGCGTTTATTCCAGCGGGCGTACTTGCGGAACAGGATGGTTTGGACGAACGTCACGCCTACGTGTTAGCAGCGCTGGAAAACCTCACTCAATTGGTTGCAGACGGCCAACCCGTACTTCTGTTGGCGGAAGATGATTCCCCCGCCGCACGCCATGAAGTAGGCGAAATTTATATTCCTGCGGCCAGCGCGCAGGCAAATACGTCGATGAAAACAACGACGCTATTCGATCGGGATTGGGTTTCTACGGGAGTGCAGGGCCATTGTAACGGGGAGCTTCAGCTAATTCTCAGCTGCGTCACCGAAACCGCCCAGAGCATCCAGCGCGGTGATGTGCTTCTCGAAGGCGGCATAGACGCGGAAAATTCAAGTAATGAATACTCAACAAGCGCTTTGCATATCACCGTTCGCAAGGTCTGGAGTGAAGTGCTGAACCAGCCCGTGATTCGCGACCACGATGACTTTTTCCATCTCGGTGGACACTCCCTGCTTGCGACTCGCGTAATTTCTCAATTACGTAAAAAACTGGGGCTTACGATCCCAATTCGCACGCTGTTTGAGCAATCTCGGTTCAACGACTTTGTTGCGGCAATCGAACAACTGCAAGAAGGTATGGGCGATGCCAGAATGCCACCTTTAGAGCCGATCGCACGTGATGGCAAATTGCCCTTGTCCTTTACCCAGCAGCAGTTGTGGCTGTTAGACCAACTCGACCCAGGCAACCCAGCCTACAATATGCCATTCGCGCTGAAAATTGAGGGCGATTTGGACGTTACGGCGTTCAATTTGGCCTTCACCACCATCATTGAACGTCACGAAGTATTGCGGAGTAATTTCTGCGAAGAAGGCGGTCTGCCCTACGTTCGGATTCGTAACGCGGCCCCTTGGCGGTTTACCGAAACGGATCTTACTCACGAATCGTTCGCGGAAAATGCGAAAAAACTCCCCGCACTTGCCCGCGCAGCTTGCGAAGGGCGTTTCGATATTGCCAATGATCTACTCATACGCGGTGAATTAGTGCGTCTAGGCCGTGACAGCAATGGTACCGCACACTTCGCAATTCTCGGGGCGATTCACCATATGGTTTCTGACGGTTGGTCGCTCAACCTGATCACCGCAGAAATCGCAACACTCTATAAAGCTTACTGCGAAAAAACCGCAGCGTTACTGCCGCCGTTGCCGATCCAGTATGTGGATTTTGCACATTGGCAACGGCAGTGGTTGCAGGGCGATGAGCTCGACAAGCAAGTTCGATTCTGGAAAGAGAAGCTCGACAACGAATATCAGGTGCTCGATCTTCCCACCGATTACCCGCGCCCACCCATTGCCAGTTCGCGTGGGGAATCCTTTACCGTACATTTGCCCGAAGATGTTCACCTAACGCTGCAGCAAGTGGCAAATACGCAGAATGCCACGCCCTTCATGGTGCTGTTGAGCGCTCTCTACGTTGCTCTGCACCGTTATTCTGGGCAGGAAGGCATTAACGTCGGAACGCCCATTGCGGGTCGCAATCTTGCCGAGACAGAAGCGCTGGTTGGATTCTTTATTAACACCGTTATTATGTCGGTACTGCTGGATGACAATCCAACGCTGGAGGCATTGCTTGCGCGAGTAAAAACTACGGCGCTCGATGCTTATGCACATCAAGCGTTACCATTTGAGAAAATTGTTGAGGTATTAAAGCCCAAGCGCGACCCAAGCCGTGCGCCGTTGTTCCAAGTGTTCTTCAACCTGTTAAATTTGCCAGACCCCACCGAAGTTTCCGGCATTCAAGTGGATAGCTTGGCGCTGCAGGATAACGAGGCGCATGCAAAATACGATATTAATATCTATGCAAAAGAGTTTTCCAATCACACCGATCTGATGGTGGTATTCAACCCAGACCTATATCGCAAAGAATCGGTAGAAAGCATCATCGCTGCAATGGTGGCAACGCTACGCGCATTTGCAAAACCGGCGATGCGAATCCTAGAAATTCCCTTACAAAAACTCAGCGAAGCCACCGTAGACCCAACAGAAACACTTGAATATCGCAGTGGTTTCAATCCGCTGGCGCGCTTGCAGCAGTTTGCAGAGGAATTACCGCAAAAGCTTGCCATTCAAGACACAACTGGTGCGTTTACCTATCGTGAGTTTTATGCATCGGTGCAGGCGCTTGCGGCCCAGCTAGCAGAACGCGGTATTGGTGAAGGGGATGTTGTAGCGGTCTACGTAAGCCGCAGCCGTCGCCTGCCGTTAGCAATTTACGCCATCCTTCAAGCCGGCGCGAAGTTCACAGTGCTAGACCCCGCATATCCGGTTGAGCGCCTGCAAAAAATTGTCGAAATCGCCAAACCAGCTCTCGCGCTCACCATGCAGGCCGATGCAATACCGGCAGAGTTGGCCAAGCAGTTCGAGCAGCTTCGCTACGGGGCGCTCACAATTCCAGAGAAAGCACAGCGGCTTGAGTCTATCCCTGCATTTCCTGCGTTCGACGCAGAGCGAGACGCATATATTGCCTTCACCTCTGGCACTACAGGGGAGCCGAAAGGCATTTTAGGCTGCTTTGGCCCTGTCGCCCACTTCGTTGAATGGCATGCCCAGCACGGCAACATGGGCCCGGAGGAACGCATTTCCATGCTTTCCGGCCTTGCGCACGACCCCTTGCTTCGCGACATTGTAACGCCGCTGTTTGTGGGTGGAACCTTGGTGATTCCCACCCAGGCGGAACTGCTCGAACCGGCGCGCATGCTGGCGTGGTTTCAGGAACAGGCCATTTCCGTTACCCATCTTACGCCCAGTCTCATGCAGCTGTTATTGCAGGCGAGTGAGGAACCAAAATTGCCGGCGCTCCGTTTGGTTGCATTTGGCGGCGATCGCCTCAGCCCCGAAATTGCCCGTCAAACCTTGGCCATCCACCCGCAAATGCGCGTGCTGAATTTCTACGGCGCCACTGAAACCCCGCAGGCAATGGGCTATATCGAAGTCACTCGCGCCATGCTCGAATCCGCATCCATCCCAGTAGGGAGGGGCATCGACGGTGTTCAACTGCTCGTAGTCGGAGCTGGTGGCCAGCTCTGTCAAATGGGTGAAGTCGGCGAAATCTGGATCCGCACCCCCTATCTGACCAAGGGTTATCTCTCGACCGACAACGCGAATGACGCAGCGAACGCAAGTCGTTATATCGCGAACCCATTTTCCGGCGTGGCTGGTGATCGCATCTATCGTACCGGCGACAAAGCCCGCTATCTGTTGAACGGCAGCGTAGAATTCTTAGGCCGCTTGGATCAACAGGTCAAGATTCGCGGTTATCGCGTGGAACCCGGGGAAATCCAGACCCGCCTCGCCCGCCATCCGCAGCTATCCAACGCTGCGGTCATTGCCGAGAGCGCTGGCGCAGAACCTGTTCTGGTAGCTTACGTCGTGCCCGCAAATCTGAAACAGCCGCCGGAAGTGGCCGCGCTAAAGGCGGATTTACGCGTCCATTTGCCGGAGTACATGGTGCCCGCTGCCATCGTGATCGTCGATTCAATCCCGCTCACACCCAACGGCAAACTGCATCGAGCTGCTTTGCCGGATTACCGCGAGGCCCTTGAACAGCGAACCTTGGTAGCGCCTCGTAGCGCGATGGAAGCCGATATTCTTGCGATTTGGAAGCAAGTGATCAAGTCCGACAGTATCGGCGTTACCGACGAGTTTTTCGATGTGGGAGGCCATTCTTTGCTGGCAACCCAAGTCGTCGCGCGCGTAAAAGATACGTTTGGCATTGAATTTAGCCTGAAAAATATCTTTGAAGTTTCCACCGTCGAAGGGATGGCACGCTATGTAGACACCGCTCTCTGGGCGCGTAATAGCAGCGTTGCAGCAGGCTTGGAAGGCACGCAAGATGCGTCCGACGACGATATGGAAGAAATTGAAATCTAAAGCATAAAAATGCGTGAGTGCTGATTGCGCCGCGATGCGTAAACGTTTTCGGATGATTGAAAAATGATGGTTATTGATTTGCTTGGTCAACTGCGCGAAGCAGGAATTCAGCTTCACCTAGATGGAGAGAAATTGAAGGTCAAAGCGCCCGCCGGTGCGCTGACCGATGCCATAAAGGAACAGCTAAAAACCCACAAAGAGGCCATCATCGCCTTCCTGCAAGGGGGCACTGGCCAGCCGGCAGGCGGATCATCGTTTCCGACGCTGGATCGTAGCGGGCCATTGCCGCTTTCCTATAATCAACAGGGATTGTGGTTTTTTGAACAGCTAACGCCGGGCACCGCCGCGTACACGATGCCGGTTGCGTTCAAAATTTTCGGGCCAGTAAACCTTGAAGCCATCCGTGTAGCAATCGGAGCGGTCATGGCGCGCCACGAAGTGCTGCGCACGCATTTTGTAGCGAATGCAGAGGGAGAGGCGAGAGCCGTTATTGAGGCAAAGCCTGAAATCCCTTTCCGTATTGAAACGGCTGTTGCAAGTGCCGAGACACTCGAAGCGCTAGTTCACTCACTGGTTTCCCAGCAGGCAATGTCTACCTTCGATCTGGAACGTGGGCCGTTATTTCACTTGCAGGCCATACAGGTTCAGACAGAGGATCGGCAACCCCTAGTCACCCTGTTACTGGGTGCCATGCACCACATTATTTCCGATGGTTGGTCGCTGAATTTGTTCGTAAAAGAATTATTTATCGCGTACCTGAAAGAAGCAGCACAGCTGCCCATCCCTTTGCCCGCCTTACCCGTTCAATACGTGGATTTTGCCGGTTGGCAGCAGCAATATCTGGCGAGCGATCAATTTGTTCGCAAACTCGATTGGTGGCAGCAACACCTTGCCGGAATCCCTGGGCACCTTGCTCTGCCGACCGATTTTCCGCGCCCGCCGGTGCAGGGAAATAAAGGCGGCAAGTATTTCTTCACGCTCAGTAGTGAAACCGCCCAGAAGTTTACACAATTTTGCCGCAGCCAAGACCTTACGTTATTCATGGGCCTTATGGCTGCATGGAAATTTGTGATGTACCGCTATTCCGGCCAAAGCGATTTTTGCTTAGGAATCCCAATGGCAGGGCGCAACCACAAAGAACTGGAGGAACTGATTGGCCTGTTCATCGACCCCTTGATTGTGCGCTCCCCACTGGACGTGAATAAATCCCTGTTGGAAAACCTCGCAGCCGTTAAGCAGGAAATTCTGCAAGCCTTTGATCATCAGGAAGTCCCCCTCGCGCGCATCGTAGACAAGCTTCAAATTGCGCGTAACCCCGCCTATCCGCCGGTCGCGCAGGTGGGATTCCAATTGCAGGATTTTTCTGGTGTCGTTTCTGGCGACGCGCTTGAAAAAGCACTCTACGGAAAAATGGAAGAACTCGGCCAGCTTCGCGTTGAACGGATCACCATCGAAGAAACCGCATCCAAGTTCGATATGATCGTAAGCCTCACCCGTAACGACGAGTCCCTGAGCGGTTACATCGAATATAACGCCGATATTTTTGTCGAGGGCACCATTGCTCGAATGATGCGTCATTTTGAGCAGGTGATGGACGTCATCCCTGAATCCGCCGAAATCTTGCTGCGTAACCTGTCCCTTGTCAGCGACAGCGAGCTGCGAGCGTCTCTGAATGCGCCACAGGCAGAAGAAATTCGACCGATCACCGATACCCAGATGCTTTTGTACATGGATTCGGTGATCCATCCCGATACGATTCAGAACAGCGTCGGTACCTTGATCGACATCCCCTTCGCATTAGATGAAGTCATAGCAGAGAAAGCGCTTGCTCATATCGTCGCAAATTATTCTACGCTACGCACCCGTTTTGCCTCGTGTGAACTCGCGTGGGCGGATAACGTTTATCAGATCGTTGATGCAAAGCGGCCTACGCCATTCTCCGTAGAAGCAGCGGACGGTAGGAACTTAGAGCAAATTCGCGAGCGTGGGCAGAAATGGATCTATTGCGCCTACGATATTCACAGTACCGAGTTGTTTGCATTTCGCTTATTTCAGGTAAGCGAAACGCATTGCATTTTAGGATTAAAATTTCACCATATTATTTCTGATGGCTCCTCGGTTGTGTACATTACCGATCAATTTACCGAAGCATATGACGCAATCGCGGCAGGCAATCCGCCACCGAGCTGGCCGGATGCCTTCGGTTCGTATGTCGCCTATCGGCGCGCTAATGTAGACCTTCCTGAAACACTGCAATTCTGGAAAAGTCGGCTGCGCGACTGCTCGCCGTTGTCATTTTCGCCGATCCCCGGTGCACCCCGTAGCGCAGATTTCGAGGTTCCAGAACTTATTATTCCCGGTGACCACCGCCAACAAATTGAACGCTTCTGCAAAGAAAACGCCACCTATCCGCTGGACTATTTCCGCGTAATTATGGCGGCGTTGGTTCGGCATTATTGCCGCCCTGACAGCAGTTTTACTTTTAACGAAATTCAGGGCGCGCGGCGTTATCCGCGAGACACCACGTTTGGTGTGTTTTATCAAGTTGTGCCGTATCTGGTCGATTTAGACTGGCTTGCAAACGACACCGAACTTGCTACCGCCTATAAAGCACTTTCCTCGTGGCGTAAAGAGTGCCGCGACTACCGCAACTTTTCCGCGTTGGCACAATTACAGGTCACAGAAGCATCTCCAGTTCGCTTCCAGTTTAATTACTTTAATTTTATCGCCAAGCACACCTGCCAAGGCCAGCCATTAACAACCGACCTGCTCTCACCGCGGGTCGAAAACACTGCACAGTTCATCCTGAAAGAACTTACCGAACAATGGCTGCTCCAGCTTTGGGTAGACCGCACAGCCCTGGATGACCACCGTTTTCTGGAGCGCGCCGTGTGGCTTTCCCAGCAAATCGTTGATGGCAAAGCCAAGACCATTGGTGAATTCGATTACGTGCTGCCCGATGAGCGCAGCGAGATTGCCAAACTAAATAACGTCCATGCTACGCTTTCCAGTCACGCGAGCATCGTAACGTGGTTTGAGCAGAGCGCAGCACAACACGCCGATCACACCGCTGTCATCCACGGCAGCACGGCGCTGACCTATGCGGAACTAAATGCCAAGGCCAATCAACTCGCACATGCGCTCGTCGCAAAAGGGCTAGGGAAGGGCAGTCGTGTCGCCATTCTGCTCAGCAGGCGAGTTGAGGTGCTTGTCGCGGTTCTCGCCACTCTAAAATCTGGGGCGGCCTACGTTCCCGTAGAAGCGAGCTACCCGTGCGAACGGATTCAGTACATTGTCAAAGATTCCGGTGCCAGCATCGTGATCACCGAAGCTTGCCAGCGCTCCAAATTGGGTGACGACGAAATCGCAATCTTTGACGTTGATGCCGATCTTGAAACATTAGTCGCCGACTCTAACCAGAATCTCGCAGTTCATCCTGCGGCGGGCGATGAGATTTATGTAATTTACACCTCTGGCTCCACCGGCCAGCCGAAGGGCGCATCCGTACAACACCGTGGCGAAGTCAACCTGCAACGCTGGTATTTGGATGCGCTGAAGCTAGACGCACAAGACCGTACTTTGATTATCAGCGCATTCGGTTTCGACTTAACCCAAAAAAATCTGTTCGCGCTATTGCTCGTTGGCGGCACAATCGTACTCCCCGAAATGGACGAATACGACGATGCGTTGATCCGCAATGCGCTCCACACGCACCAAATTACCCTGATCAACTGCGCTCCCAGCGCGTTCTACCCACTGGTATCAGAACCACAATTTTATGCGGGTGCAAGCCACCTACGCTGGGTAGTGCTAGGCGGAGAACCCATACGCTTACCGTTACTCTATCCGTGGCTCAGCCACGCTAGCTCGCGTGCACAGCTTGTCAACTCCTACGGCCCCACCGAATGCACTGACGTTGTTGCTTATCATATTCTGGAAACTCTGGACAGCGACACCGCACTGATTCCGATTGGCCTGCCGGTACCGAATTGTGAGCTACACATCCTTGACGACAACCTCGCCAACGTAGCCCCCGGCCTGATCGGTGAGCTTTGCGTTAGCGGCATCTGCGTAGGGAATGGATATGTGGGGCGGCCCGACCTTACCGAAGCCGCCTTTATTGATCATCCGAACGCACTTGGCAAAGTGTACCGAACCGGCGACTTGTGCCGCCAACTTCCCTCCGGTGAGATTGAATACATCGGCCGTAAAGATTTTCAGGTAAAAGTGCGCGGCCTGCGGATCGAACTTGGCGAAATCGAAAAAGCACTTTCAGAAACTGCCGAAACGCTACACAGCCAAGTGTCAGACAGTCTGGTGATCGTGCGCGACGAAAAACTGATTGCCTATATCGTTGCACCTGAGACGCTCGATACTGCCAGCCTGCGCAACGGCTTGCGCGCTCGCCTGCCAGAATATATGGTGCCCAACGCGATCATTTGCCTGCCCAAATGGCCGCTGACACCGAACGGTAAAGTCGATCGCAAAGCCCTTCCAGCACCTGATCAGGCCAGCAGCGCCACGGTATACGTTGCGCCACGCAACGAAATCGAACAGCGGATTGCACAAATCTGGCAAGACATCCTCAAGATAGATCGTGTCGGCGTCGAAGACAATTTCTTCGAACTTGGCGGCCATTCCTTACTCGCAACCCAGATCGTCTCACGCACCCGCAGCGCCTTCAACATCCAGCTCGCCTTGCGCGATCTAATGGGCGACCCTACCGTTGCCGAACTCGCTCGCCATGTGGCCCGTGCGCAAGGAGGGAGTGGCGAGCCTGATCTGGTCGTAATCAACCGCAATCAGCGTTTGCCGCTGTCTTTCGCTCAACAGCGTTTATGGCTGCTGGACCAGATTGAACCCGGTTCAACCGCATATAACGTCCCCGCAGCAATTCGTATTTACGGCTCCCTAGATGTACGCGCTTTAGAGCAAGCGTTATCCTCGATTTTCAACCGCCACGAAGGGCTACGCGCAATTTTCCTCGAAGACGAGCAGGGGCCTTACCAGCAGATCATGCCAGAACAGTTCTGGCCGCTTTCCCGCACAGATCTCAGCCGTGAAACCCAGCCCGAAACTGAATTGCTGCGTCGTGCCGCAATTGAGTTGATGACCCCGTTTGAGCTCGACCAAGGCCCGCTATTCCGCGCCCATCTTTTTGATCTGGGAACGCAAACCCAAGGGCAACACAGCGAACCGGAAGTGGTATTTAGCCTAGTAATACACCACATCGTCACCGATGGCTGGTCTATGGGCATCCTGATTCGCGAACTCGCACAGGCGTATTTCCAGTACAGTACTCACGGCCGAATTCAGTGGCTACCAGAACCTTTTCAGTACCTCGATTTTGCCCATTGGCAGCGTACCCGCTTGGGCGCAGAGCGTATCAGCACAATGCTGGGATACTGGAAAGCCACGCTGGATCAAGTACCCGTACTCAATCTACCCACCGACAAACCACGTCCACCCGTTCAGACGTTTAACGGCGCCAGTACGCGTTTCAACATACCCAAACAGACCCGCAGCGCACTAACCCAGCTTGCCCAAAGCGAAAACGCATCGCTCTTTATGGCGCTGTTGGCTGCTTTCGCCGCTACGTTGCAACGTTATTCTGGGCAGGATGATTTTGCCATCGGAACGCCGGTCGCAGGCCGTGATCAAACTGAATTGGAATCCATTGTAGGATTTTTCGTCAACACCCTCGCAATTCGCATGAACCCGCAAAGTACGCGCAGTTTCCGAAACCTTCTGCAAGAAACCCGGCAACGTGCGCTCGACGGGTTTTCCCAACAGGAAATCCCCTTCGAACAACTCGTCGAAGTCCTCTCGCCAGCAAGAGACATGAGCCGTTCGCCGCTGTTCCAAGTGATGATGGTCTATCAGAACCTACCCATCGACCAGAATGGCATTGCCGCCTCCACCGATGTAGGCAATATCCGCATCGAACCCTTTAACCCCGGTATCGACACCGCAAAATTCGATATAACGCTCACCCTGTGGGATGAAAATGAAGGCTTGGGTGGCGCAGTCCAGTACAACACCGACCTGTTCCACGCAGACACCATCGAACGCCTTTGTGGGCATTTCGCAGCCCTTACCGAACGCCTTGCGCACAGTCCCGATGTTGCGCTCCACTCGCACGAATACCTCAACGAAGCCGAACGCGAACAGCAACTGATCGAGTGGAACCTCACCCAAACCGAATACGATGCCAATGTCAGCGTACAGCAATGGATTGACCAGACCGCCGAACGCACCCCAGATGCCATCGCCATCCGCTGCGGCGACCAACAGCTCAGCTATCGTGAACTACAAACCCGCGCCAATCAGACCGCGCATTATCTGATCGCCCACGGCGTAAAGCCAGATGATCGCGTCGCCATCGTGCTCGATCGCAACCTGCACTTGATGACCGCAATTCTCGGCGTTATCAAAGCCGGTGCAGCCTACGTCCCGCTAGACGCAAGCTATCCCGAAGAGCGGATTCGCTACATCCTCGATAACGCCGATATTCAGGTGGGCATCACCCGCAGCCATCTCACTGACAATTTGCCTGCGCAAAAACAGTGGATCCGTTGGGATGAAGAATACCCGCAAATCCAGCAACAACCGGAAGCTGCACCCGCAATTCCGCACCACATCGACCGTCTGCTGTACGTAATCTTCACCTCCGGTTCCACCGGCCAGCCAAAAGGAACCGCTGCCTATCAGCGCAGTGAAATCAACCTGCAGCACTGGTATACCGGCCAATTCGGTATGAACCCGCAGGACAACCTCCTGCTGCTCAGCGCCACCGGCTTCGACCTCACCCAGAAAAACCTGTTTGGCGCTTTAATCGCTGGCGCCACCTTGGTGATTCCAGCGTTTCAGGAATACGACGCCCACGCCATCGGCCAACTGATCGAACGCGAAGCCATCACCTGGATCAACTGCGCCCCCAGCGCATTCTACCCGTTGCAAGACGAACCATGGCAATGGAACGCCCTGAGTAAGCTGCGTCGCCTGTTTCTCGGCGGTGAACCGATCAACTTGCCGCGCCTTGCTACTTGGCTACGACAAAGCCGCTGCCAATTGGTCAACTCCTACGGCCCTACCGAATGCACTGATATCGCCACCTACTACGTCATCGACGCAGACCGCGATCTGCAAGCCTCAGCACTACCCATCGGCCGCCCCAACGATAACGTCCGGCTTTATGTGCTTGGCGAGCAACAAGAACTCTTGCCCATCGGCGCAATTGGCGAACTCTGCATTGGCGGCGACGGCGTAGGGCCCGGTTATCTTAATCAAGCGGAACTTACCCGCGCAGTCTTTATCAACAACCCCCACAAAACAGGCGAAACCATCTACCGTACTGGCGACCGCGTTCGCTATCGCCCCGACGGTGTAATCGAATACTACGGACGCCGCGATCACCAAATTAAACTGCGCGGCTACCGTATCGAAGTCGGCGAAATCCAGTCGGTGCTCAACCAGACTGAAGGCATTAAAGATTCGTTGGTAGATGTGCTGATCGACGACAACAAGGTACAACGTCTGATCGGCTGGATAGAAACCGCCGACACCAGCGACAGCCATCGTCAAGCCCTGCAAAAACGCTGCCGTGACTTTTTGCCCAGCTATATGGTGCCGGAACAACTTCTGCTACTGGAAGAATTCCCCCTCACGCCCAACGGCAAGGTGGACCGCAAAGCGCTACCCAAACCGCAAACAGAAGGGCAGGCGGACTATGTGGCCCCGCGAAACGCACTGGAAGCAGCTCTTGCAGGAATCTGGAGTGAAGTATTGCGTCTTGACGAGATCAGCATCCACGCTAACTTCTTTGAACTCGGAGGCCACTCCCTGCTCGCAACGCAAGTCGTTGCCCGCATCCGCAAAAAGCTCGGTTTTCAGCTTGCCATTCGCGATCTGATGATGCAGCCGACAATTGCCGAACTGGCGCAAAAAATTGCTCTCAGCCAAAGGATCGAAGGCGAACCGGAACTGTTGCCCATCGACCGCAGCCAGCGCTTGCCGTTATCTTTTGCCCAACAGCGCCTGTGGCTGCTTGATCAGATCGAGCAGGGTTCGTCCGCCTATAACTTGCCCTCCGCAATACGCATTCGTGGTGAACTCGACACGGCAGCGTTGGAAAGGGCTTTGTCCGTAGTGTTTAATCGCCACGAGGGATTGCGTGCCGTTTTTCTTGAAGACGAGCAGGGGAGCTATCAAAGCCTTCTGCCTGAACAGGATTGGCCGCTTACCATCACCGATCTCCGCGCCGAAAAATTGCCGGAAACCGAGCTAATGCGGCTTGCCGCCATCGAATTGATGACGTCCTTTGAGCTGGATCGCGGTCCTTTATTCCGTGCGCGCCTGTTCCGTGTTGCTGAGAATGAAGCGGTATTTACCCTCATTATTCATCACATCGTTACTGACGGCTGGTCGATGGGGATTTTGATCCGTGATCTCGCCACCGCCTATGTGCAAATTCACGCCCTCGGTGAGTGCCGCCTGCCGTCGCAGCGACTACAGTACCTTGATTTCACCCTTTGGCAGCGTGCCTGCGTAGACGATGCGCGTTTGAGCCAAATGCACGACTACTGGAAAAAACAGTTGCAAGGCGTTCCTGCGCTCAACTTGCCGACCGATAAAACCCGTCCGCCGCTGCAAACCTATAACAGCGGTACCGTGCGCTTTACGATCTCAGCTCTCTCTCGCAGCAGGCTCACACGCTTTGCACAGAGCGAAAATGCCTCCTTGTTTATGGCATTGATTGCGGGCTTTGCTGTGCTTCTTAAGCGTTACAGCGGCCAGTCTGACTTCGCGATTGGTACACCCGTTGCCGGCCGTGAGCGCGCCGAACTGGAAAATATTGTTGGCTTCTTTGTAAATACGCTCGCCGTCCGTGTCCAGCCGGAAAACAGTCTCGATTTCCGAGGGCTGTTAAGGCAGGTGCAAAAAACCGTACTCGATGGCTTCTCCAATCAGGAAATGCCGTTTGAGGAAATCGTCGATGCGGTAGCCACCGTCCGTGATTTAAGTCGATCACCCTTATTTCAAGTCATGCTCGCCTACCAGAATCTCCCGCCGATGGAGTTTGGCCTAGGGGATACCGGCGCCACAGGCAATGGTACTACAGGCAACATAGAAATCAGCCGTTTTGACGCGGGTGTCGAAGCCGTCAAATACGACCTCTATCTCACCCTATGGGAAGAGTCTGAAGGCTTGGGAGCCTCATTCCAGTACAACACCGACCTGTTCCTGCCTGAAACGGCTGAGGCAATGGTTGCGCACTTCTGTCACCTGCTGGATAGCAGCGTGGAAGATCCCGCCTGCAGCCTCGATCGCATCGACATCATGCCGCCACGCATTGCCCAGCAAATCCTCTTGGGCTGGAACCAGACGGCATCGCAATACGAACGTGATATACCCGTAACCCGTGCCATCGAACAGCAGACAGCGGAAAACCCAGCGCGTATCGCCCTTATCTTTGGGGAAGACCGCTACACCTACGCAGAGATCAATGCCCGCGCCAACCAGCTCAGCCATTATCTTGTAGAAAGCGGCCTGCAAAGTGGTGACTTCGTGGGCGTGTTATGCGATCGCTCGCTGGATATGGTGCTCGCCCTGATTGCCGTGCTCAAAGCCGGTGCAGCGTATGTACCTATCGACCCTGACTATCCCTTGGATCGAATCCAGTACGTCGTCAATAGCGCTAAACCGCGCTTTGTGCTGTCGCAGCAGGCCGTTGCCGAGCGTATCCCGCTAGAAGCTACGCGATATGTGTTGCTGGATACCCTGCGCGAAGCTGTGCAGTCTCAACCTGAAACCAATCTTTCCGTCGAGCTCGATCCCCGCGCCCCAGGCTACGTGATCTACACCTCTGGCTCCACAGGAAATCCAAAAGGCGTCGTGATTGGTAAGGATGCCTTCGTCAACTTTATTCATGGCATGAATGAATCCATTGGCATGTGTGCAGATGATCGCTCGATTGCCATCACCTCGTTGTCCTTTGATATCTCCGGTCTGGAAATGTTTATGCCACTGGTAAACGGTGCCTGCATCGTACTCGCCAGCGCTGAACAAGGCCGCGATGCAGAGGCGCTAGTGGCACTGCTCGAAAAAGAGCACGTGACTTTCATGCAGGCAACGCCTGCAACGTGGCACATGTTGGTGCAAGAACATTGGCAACCCCCAGCAGGCTTCAAAGTCCTTTGCGGCGGCGAACCCATGCCGGTTGCGCTCGCCAACCGCTTGGTTGATTTAGGCGTAGCGCTATACAACGTCTACGGCCCTACCGAAACCACCGTATGGTCAACGGTCTATCACTTAAACCATCATGTAACCAAAAACGTCTCCGTAGGGCGCCCCATCGCGAATACGAGCATTTATGTGCTCGACGAGCACCACCAACCCGTGCCCGTGGGCGTTCCCGGTGAGCTGTTTATCGGCGGTCATGGCGTTGCTGCCGGCTATCTGCACCGTCCTGATTTGACCGAAGAACGCTTTATCGCCAACCCCTTCAATGACGGGTTAAGCGACCGTATTTACCAAACGGGTGACTTGGTGCGTTACCTCCCAGACGGCAATCTTGAGTGCTTGGGCCGCTTGGATCATCAGATCAAAATTCGCGGCTTCCGTATCGAACTTGGCGAAATCGAAGCAGTGCTGAATAAAAAGCCAGAAGTTCGCGAAGGCATAGTGCACTATCACGATGACGCCGCAGGCGTTAAATATCTGGTGGGTTACGTCGTCGCAAACGAAGGTGCTCATCAAGAAGGCGGCGTTACGCCTGCCGATCTGCGCGCACACCTCAGCCAAACGCTGCCGGATTACATGGTACCCACTGTATGGGTATTCCTCAACGAGATGCCGCTAACACCCAATGGCAAGGTCGATCGCAAAGCCTTGCCCAAGCCCGATGAGGACAACCAAGAACAGCGTGAATACGCCGCACCCGAAACGTCTCTGCAGAAGGCCCTTGCTGAACTGTGGGCAGAAATCCTGCACGTTGAGCGTGTCGGTCTGCACGACAATTTCTTCGAACTTGGCGGGCAGTCATTACTTGCAACGAAACTGGTTTCGCAGATCCGCAGAAAGCTGAAAACCCCGCTGGCGATTCGTGATTTGATGGTGCACGCCACGATTGCCGAATTAGCGCAGGTGATGGAGCAAAACCAAGGGCAGGCAGGCAAACCTGCCATCAAGCCGCGCACTCAGTTCGGCACTGCGGCGCTCTCCTACGGCCAGCAGCGCCTGTGGTTTTTCGAGCAAATGAATCCTGGCACCGCCGCCAACAACATGCCGGCTGCGCTTAAGATTCGTGGCAAGCTGCGAGTGGACGTGTTGGAAAAAGCCCTGCAAGAACTGATACGTCGCCACGAAACGCTGCGCACCCACTTCACTACCGACGCCGATGGTGAAGCACGGCAGATCATTGAGGCGAGCGTCGATTGGTCTATCGGCCACCACGACTTAAGCGCACTCAGCGACGCAGAGTTTGATCAGCAGCTCAGCCAACGCACCGTTCGCAACCTGCTTACCCCCATTGATCTTGGGGACAGCAGCCTCCTGCGCGTAAATCTTATTACCCGTAGCGAAGGCGAGGAATATTACTTACTCTTTTGCATGCACCACATCATTTCCGACGCTGCGTCGATTATGATTTTCATACAAGAACTGGTGGTGTTGTACACGGTATTTTCTCTCAACAAAGTCTCCCCCTTACCTGAATTGCGCATTCAGTACGCAGATTATGCCGAGTGGCAGCGTACTTGGCTCAGCCGCGATCGTATGGAGAGCCAGCTTACCTACTGGCGTGAGAAACTTGACGGCGCGCCTGTGCTGCTAGAGCTGCCGTTCGACAAGCCGCGCCCTGCTCAACAGTCTACGGAAGGCGCCAGCCTGTCGTTCCGCTTTGATGAAGGCTTTACTCAGCGGATGCGTGCGTTCTGTGTGGCTCAACAGCTTACGCCATTCATGTTTACCCTCGCGGCATGGAAACTTCTGCTCAGCAAATACAGCGGAAAAACGGATATCGTCATTGGTGTGCCGAGCTTAGGGCGCGATATGCCTGAAGTAGAGCGCATTATCGGCTTCTTCATCCATAGCTTCGCACTGCGCACCCGCTTTGACGACAACCCCACGGTTGCCGAGGCGCTTCAGCGCGTGCGAACCACAGTGCTCGAAGCCTTCAGCAATGGCGATGTGCCCATCGACATGCTCGTCGAAGAACTTGGTATTCGTCGCAACCCGTCTTATTCACCCTTAGTACAGGTGGCCTTCCAGCTGATGGAGCAGGGCAGTCTCGCACAAGATACCTTGAGCCAAACCATCACCCGTGGCACCACTGTGGGCGACATTTCCGTTGAACCGCTTGGCAGCGTAAGCGGTACGGCCAAGTTTGACATAACGCTCAACCTAAACTTAGCAGGCGATCAGCTCGCTGGATCATTCGAATACGGTACCGCACTGTTCGACGTAACGACCATCCAGCGCCTTGCCAACCAGTTCTGTACACTTTGTGAATCGCTGTTAGATGATGTAGAGACATCGCTGCACGCAATAACGCTGGAGCAGGGGGCTGCCCAAATTCGTGCGCTCGAGCTCGACCCAGAAGAAATAGAGCAGGTGCTACCCCTCAGTGCCATGCAGTACGACATGTTCATGGATAGTCAGATCAACCCAGGCTCCCTGCAAAGCAGCCACGGCTGGCACATTTCCATTCACAAACCACTTGATGTTGCCTTGTGGCAGCGTTGTGTGCAAATGCTGTGCAACCAACAGCCTATGCTGCGCGTGCGCTTCGTTGCTGGCCTTGAACCATGGCATGAAATGGGCTATCTCGCCGTGCGTCGTACGCATACGGTGCCGTTTACGGTCATTGATCTCAGTAAAGAACCGTTTGTTGATGAAGTCGCTCGCGAGGCGCGTGTAGATGCGATCATTCATAAGCAAATCTACCAGCCCTACGATCTTCAGCAAGATGAGCTGATTCGTTACGGTGTAGTGAAGTGCTCCGAGACGCACTACGTTGTTTTCACAGCAGTTCACCACGCAGTACTCGACGGTGCAGCGCTAAACAGTCTGTGGGAACAGATCACTGCTCTCTATGTTGAGCAAAGCAAAAGCCCGCAAACCGAAGCATGGCCTAGCATCCAACCGCTTGCCGCTAATTTTGATGAATTTGTCGCCTACGATCGGCGTGTGATGGACACCGCCCCCGTCCTTGCTTTTTGGCGCGAGCGTTTTGCTAATGTCGAACCCTTAGACTTCACGGTTCCCATGCCGGTGCCTGCACAGTCACGCTTTACTACGCGCGAGCGTTGGTTGGATGAAATGCATCAAAAGCGTCTCAGGCAATTCTGCCGTAAACAGGGCATCACACCAGCCTTGTATCTAAAATCGCTGTACGCACTGATGATACAAGCTTACTGCCGCCCAGACGCTGATTTTGTAATCCAAGAAACCATGGGTGGGCGGATAAAAGGGCACACGCACTCACTCGGATGTTACATTCAAGAAGTGCCATTTATTCTCAACCAGACCGCGCTCACTCCGGTTCAAACGGTCGGTGGATTGTTCGAATACGCACGCGACTTCCAGAAGGCGACGCGAGATCAGCGATTGATTTCCATTGGCCAGCAGTTAGCCTTAGTGCCGCGCGGGCGCGTAGGCTTTATGTTCAACTACTACCAGTTCTTGGCGCACACCGAGTTTTTGGGAGAAACCTTCAATCCCGAAGGTACCCCCAGCGATCCCGCCAATAACGTCCAGTTTGTAGTGACCGAAGTGGGTGGCAAACTGAAATTCAATCTGTTCTACCACGGCCACCTGTTCGCGGATTTTGGTTTGCTGGAACGAATAGAATCCCTCAGCCAACAGATTCTGGATGCCGCCGCCCAACAGCAAGATCTCACACTGCAACAATTGCGCTGGGTGAATGATCCGGTTGAACAGAATCGGTTACTGCGTGACTGGAACGATACAGAAACGCCGTTCGATCTGAGTCTTTGTGTCCATCAACACTTTGAACAACAAGTTGAACAGCATCCTGATTGCATTGCTGTGGCCGATGATCTGGTCAGTTACAGTTATGCCGAACTCAATCGCCGTGCCAACCAGCTGGCCCATTACCTGCGCGAACAAGGCGTGCAGCGTAACCATCTGGTTGGACTTTGCGCCGAACGCTCCGCCGACTTTTTAATGGCCATTCTCGCCATTATGAAATCCGGTGCGGCCTATGTGCCCATGGACGCCCGTTATCCGCAAGACCGCATCGACTACATGATCCAGAACTCCGATGTGGATGTCCTGATCACCCAGCAAACCCTGCTGGATAAAGTCGGCCGCGAAGGTAAGGCCCAACGCCTGTGTCTGGATCGTGACTGGCCGCATATCGCGAACCAGCCGGATCACAACCCCAACGTCCCGAGCACACCCCGCGACCGGGCTTACATGCTATACACCTCTGGTTCCACCGGACTGCCCAAAGGTGCCATCATCCGCCACGACGGTGCCATGAACCATATTGAAGCCGAGCGCAAAGACCTGCATTTCAACGGCGCCTTCAATTTCCTGCAAAGCGCACCGGCATCGTCGGACATCTCGGTATGGCAGTTCGTTGGCGCAGTCACCTGCGGCGGCAAAACCGTCATCCTCGATGACATTACCAACGCCCCCAAACTGTTCCGTTTGGTCAATGAGCAGAAGATCAACTTGGTAGAGCTCGTCCCTGTTGCCCTGCAACTGCTGATGGAACACGTCCGCAGTCTGCCGGAAAGCGAGCGCGCCATGCCATGCCTTAAATGGATGATGGCCACCGGCGAATCTGTCCCAGTGGATCTGGTGAACGACTGGCTGCAACTGTATCCCAACATTCCTGTTGTCAACGCCTACGGCCCCACCGAAGCGGCTGATGACGTGATACAGGCCACCATCCGTGCACCCTTACCTGCGCATTACACCAGCGTCCCTATCGGCAAACCGCTGGCGAATCTGGGCGTATTTATCCTCGATGCTCAAAGCCGCCTCGTGCCCCCCGGCATTGCGGGCGAAATCTGCATCGGCGGTATCGGTGTCGGCGAAGGCTACTGGCGCAATGAGGAAAAAACCGCTGCCGCCTTCGTGCCCAATCCTTTCAACGTAGGCGGGGATACGCTCTACCGCACCGGCGACCTTGGGCGCTGGCTGGCTGACGGCACGGTAGAGTGTTTAGGCCGCATCGACCATCAGGTCAAAGTACGCGGTTTCCGCATCGAACTGGGCGAAATCGAGGCGGTTCTTTCGGCACAGGAAGGCGTGCGCGAAGCGGCAGTTATCGTCCGCCACGACCTGCCGGGCGGAGCAACCTTGGTGGGCTACGCCACTGCCGACGATGGCGTAAAGCTGTCCGTCACCAGCCTGCGAGCCGGCCTGCGCGAACGTCTGCCAGAACACATGGTGCCCACCTCGCTGAACTTGCTGGAACGCATGCCGCTAACGCCTGCTGGCAAGATTGATCGGAAGGGGTTGCCACGGCCGGAGAGCATCCAGCTGGGTGAGACCGAATACGTGGCACCGCGCACCGAGCTGGAAGCTCAACTCGCATCCCTCTGGGCCGCATTTTTACCCGTCGAGCAAGTTGGGTTACAGGATGATTTCTTTGAACTCGGCGGCCACTCGCTGATTGCAGTACGCCTGGTCGCCCGTATTAACAAAGAACTCGGCACGCAGTTGCAAGTGGCGGCGCTTCTATCCGCCCAGAATATTGAAAAACTGGCGCGCTTGATTGAAGAACAGGCTGACGAAGAGCAGGGCACAAGCCTGCTTATTCCCCTTGCCACGACCGCAGACGATAAGCCCGCACTCTTTTTCATTCACCCGGTGGGCGGGGATGTACTGCTTTATCGTGATCTGGCAAAAGCACTCGCCCCGCATTACCGCTGCTATGGACTGCGAGCACATGGTTTGGAAGGGCAAACCCCGGCCGCCACCCTGGATGAAATGCTGGAGAGCTACCGTGCTGAAATTCAGCGCATACAGCCCAGCGGCCCGTACCAATTGGCCGGACAATCCCTCGGCGGCTTATTTGCACTTGCCCTCGCGCACAGGCTGGAACAGGTGGGGGAAACCGTTCACCGCGTCATCATGCTGGACAGCTTCAGCCCTGCCCATTTGCGTGCCACTTATAAAAATGATGCCGAAATACTGGGCGCTGCATTAGGCCAACCGCTACAGACGGAGCAAGGCGATAACGTCGATACTTGGCTGCGCCAGGTTTACCGCTTGGCGGTTGCAGCAGGCGTAATCACTGCCGACGTACCGGAAAGTCAATTCCGCGCGCTGTATCAAGTGGCTGTCAACAACCACCGCCTCGCGTCAGCACTGGAATTGGCTGAGATAGAAACACAGGCACATGTGCAGCATTTTACCGCAATGGATAATCCACTGCCGGTAAAATCCGGAGAAAGCTGGCAGGATACCGAGCATAACATGGTGTTTTATCAGGTCGTAGGTGGGCATGAGAGCATGATGCAAGGCGTAAACGCTGCAACATTGGGCCATGAAATTGCGAAAATATGGTGATAGTGCGGTAATAGTTGTGCGAAGCGATGGCGTTGGTCGTTTCGCGCATCTCATTATTTTTGTTTTTTGATACGAAGTTTGCATTTATTGGCAAGAAACGCCTAGAAAATGCGACGGCAATTTTGTAATAATGCCGGTGCGTAGAAAAAATACGCGTGAACATCGGAGGTGTTTGTCTCAATGTTCAGACAATAGAGAAAAACAACTATAATATAGGGAAATAATTAATGAAAACAAACAAACAAACAAACTTGCGGCAGCCATAATTGTTCCATTTTCTGTGATGGCAAGTGCTTCCGTGTTCGCGCTTTCGATGGATGCGAACCGTAATAAGCAGATCTTATGGCCGGAGGGAAGCGTACCTTATCTTATTACGAAAGATAAGGATCTATCCGCTGAAGACGAGGCGCGTATGCGCCCCATTGTCTTGCAGAGAATAGCTGATTGGAATAACGTCGGCGATAATGGCAAATACCTGAATTTATTCCCGATTTCTCAAGAGCAAACAGTAGAATATCCAACGTATTTGGCGATTGATCTGCGCCCCAAAAGCAACTTGACGGACTGTGGCGCTGTGTCGCAGCATGTTAATAAGAATGGGGGCGCAGAGAATGCAAGTGGATACCCAGGAATTGATTCTTTTGCGAGAATTGCACTTCCTGCGTCATGCCCTGGGGCGATAACGCATGAAATTGGTCACGTAATTGGCTTTAAGCATGAGCAGACTAGGAAAGATTCAAACATTGTGTTGAACTTTTGTAATTACAGAATAAGTAACCCCGACAGCGCGGATTGTAGATATAAATCCGCTACAGCGAACGGAAGCGCCCAGACACTATGGGCTAATGAAAGCGCACCGAAACCTTCCTTTTATTTAAGCGACTATGATCCATTTTCGATCATGCATTACAGCTTACAGAACAACTTAAAAAAAGAGCTTATTGGAAAGATAGATCCAAGCACCGGCTACTATTACACAACGATAGATTTTAATTCTGATCCAAAGAAAGAAAATAATGTGCAGAGTTTGGCTAATCGATTTGCAGGTGGGTCAATTGGCGACCTGTACGCGCAGCTATTGAACCGTTCAACAGTGTTTTCCGCTGGCGATGTTTCGTCGGTTCGCAAGGCATATGCCAAGAACACTTCGGATGTGCACGTATCTTTCGTTCGTACATGCTTTAACAAAGATAAGCCGGAGCAGATCGGCGAATGCGACACAAAAAGATTCCGTGCTACGGCGACGGTTTCAAATTTTGGCGCTTACCCAGCAAAAGACGTGAAACTACGCATCACTCACGAGGGTAAAAATTTAGAGCCAGACAGTTTTGTCGTGTCTGGTGAGCGTTGCACTATGGAAAGCGCGCAGGTCGCCCTATGCGATTTCGGTACGGTCAACCCAAATTCGTCAGGCTCTAAAGTTGCAGTCACAGGTGTTGTGGCGGATGTTAAAGTTGCCGCGGTAGTTAGTGCGAACGTTTCAAGCAGTACACCACAGAACGCACAGCTACTAGACGAAAAGCAGTTTGATGCCAAGGTGTCCGCTGGTGGTGGCAGTATTGGTTTTTGGGGGATACTAGCGGGCTTTGGCCTATTAGTGTCGAGAAGAAGGCGGCGTGTCGCCTAGTCTATAAGTAGTGCGTAGAGCTTCGGGGAAGGCGTGATACCGTTTTTGTCACGCCTTTCTTGGTTTCGGAATGACCAATGCGCGGGGAGTTTGAGCCCTGCTGCGGAGGTGCAGCTAAACCCGCCTAAAGAACATGTCAGGGTGCCTGAAATTTAAGGGCAAGCTAACAAGAAAAGTAGACAACGCGCTTACCAATCACCGTCGAAACCGTCAGAACGGTAGACCTGCAACAGCGTCCAGCGGTCACTTCTTTGTATCGTCCTTGTAACCGCGTGATCACCCTCAAAAATCGCAAGGTATAATTCGCAATACAATCGTGCTAGATCGGTGGTGCGGCACCGCTGCACGTTCATCACCCAGTACACTCACCCAGATATGTACTCCACATCCAAAAGCAAAAAACGGAGAGCAGGATGAGCATCGCCTCAAACACAAATCAAGCCACATCGCCACGCAAGCAATGGCTGCAATCGCCTCGTGCTCGCGTTGCGGCAGTGCTCGGCTTCTTCATCCTCGTCCTCCTGACTCATTACCCCTTTAACGATCGCACCTTCTCAACGGACGACTATCTTCAACGTGTATCGCTAGTAGGGTCTGCCGAGCTTGCAGAAAAAGGCTTCACCCAAGCCGACCCCAACCGCAACCTTGCCCAACGCCTGCGCGATACCTTCCAATTTTTCAGCGATCAAAGTGGCTCCCTGCAAGCCCAGCGCGACTACGGCAACATGTCATGGTGGACCGTACAAGACGGCATGATGCAACCCTTTCGCCCGTTGGCTGCGCTCACCCACTGGATCGACTACAAGCTCTGGCCAAACGATCGCAGCATGATGCAAGTACACAGCTTGGTCTATTTCGTGTTTTTTGCCTTTGCCGCGCTGATGCTCTACCAACGCTTAGCGCCCAAAGGCCCTGTTGCACTATTGGCGGCTTCGTTCATCGTTTTTGATTACAGCATGTCGCTCAATTTTAACTGGCTCGCCGCGCGCAACGCCTACCTGTCGCCCGCCTTTGGCATGCTTTGCCTGCTTTTTTACATGCGCTGGCGCGAAGATGAACAGGTCCGCTACTGGCACGCTGCCATCGCCTGTTTTGGTGCAGCACTCCTTACCGCTGAGGCGGGGCTTGCGATTGCTGGGTACCTCGGCGCCTACGCACTCCTGATGGACAAGCGCGGCTGGACACGCGGCTTGGTTGCACTCTGGCCATTCGTCGTGATCGTACTGGTATGGCGAGCGGTTTACAGCAAGTTAGGCTTTGGTGCCGAAGGCATTGGCCTGTACCTCGATCCAGGCCGCGATCTGGGTGAAATGTTTGGGCGGATTCTTATGGTATTCCCCACCATCGTAACCTCGATCGCCACCGGTTTTGATGCGCTCATCACCGCAGTAGACGTTCAATGGCGTCCGTGGTTGATCGTTTTCTGCTGGGTGGTTGTACTGCTTGGTATGTATATCATCCGTAATCTACTGGTACAGCACCGCGAAGTTCGCTTTCTCGTGCTTGGCTCAATGTTCGCCGCAGTTCCCCAATGCGCCTTGTTGAGTGGAGGCGCCAGAACCGGCACCTTTACGGCTATTGGGTTTTTCTTTGTGCTGGCGCTCATCATCGTTCGCCTGCTGCAGCAGGGATCCTCGCGCACAAGGCGTGTAACAGGTGGTGCGCTAGTGGCCTTGCACTTGGTCCTTCCGGTTATCGCCATGAGCGTGAGCGAAATGCAGTTGCTACCTACCGTGAGCGCATCTGCGTCCAATTACAGCGCCGCGCCCGATGCCAACGATCTTGAAAAACATTCCGTGGTATACATTACCAGCGAATCTGCCACTAACATGTATTATCTGCCCTATTTTTGGGATGCCAAAGGTGACGAGCTACCCAAAAGGATGCAAGTGCTTGCGCCCGGCCTGAGCGCTATCTACCTGACCCGAACCGGTGAGCGCACCCTTGAACTCAAGAGCCCCGCAGGGTTTGTGATCAATCAAGACTCACCGTTATTGCAACAAGACTTAGAAGTTGCGCCAAGCATTAGCAAAGAAAACGTACTTCGCATGGTGGATGGTCTCGTGACGAGCCCAACAGAGGCGCTACATCTCGGCGAAACCGTTCAGAACGCCAACATGGCCGTCACCGTTAAAGAAATCACCTTCGACGGCCGCGTCACAAAAGTATCCATCACCATGCTCGGCGAAGAGCCGCTAGAGAAAAAATACTGGCAGTACTTCGACTGGAAAAAGGATCGCTACGAAGCGGTTCCTGCCCCCGTTATCGGCCAGACGATTTACATTCCAGGGCCATTCGATATCCACGCTTCGGCAGGGGCTGATTCGTAACTTGAGCAGGTTAAGCCGTTGCTCTCTGGCAACGGTTCAACAGTTTGACAAAAAACGTTCGATTAGAAAGAAAGCCAATTCCCGATCGGTAAATATCGTTTGCGCATAGTCCGGTTGTGGCTGATAATTTCCCGAACGGGAAATTGAGCAGGCTATGACATCCATTCGATCACCTCAACAACTTGGGCATGCACTGCGTGCCGCTCGTAAGCAGCTCGGGCTGACCCAACCCCAGTTGGCGTTGGCGGCGGGGGTGGGTGTGCGCTTCATTGTTGACCTTGAAGCGGGCAACCCTACCTTGCGATTGGAAAATGTGCTGCGAGTCATTGATGCTTTGGGTGGTGAGCTGCAGTTGAGCGGATTGCCATCGGTTGCTGTCAATGATCAGTGCGAAGGTGGCTGACGGTAAAGTCGTTCTCCATGGAGTTTGTAAGAGATACTGATGAGCACTGCTAGTAAGGTTCCTGTTAGATAAGCAATCAGTTCGATCTGTTTGGCGGTGTGTCGGCCGATGAACCTGCGGCACCCGCTAAAGCAGCGTAACGATGTCACGTTCTCAAATAAACCGGCTTCAAATCAAGATGGGTAACGAACGGTTTAAAGTCGCGATCAACAAAGAGCAGCGGCAAATTGTTTTCGATGCAAAACGTGGCGATAATTACGTCCGTAGTTTTTCTGATGGTCAGCCCCTTCTTTCTTAGAAGTCTAAAGTTCTCTGCACATTTGCTCACCAAATCTGTTCCGAGAAGCTGATGCTGTTCAAGGGTGCTTAGAGATCGCTTAGTTTTTTCAAATTCTTTGTCGTTTTTAATTCCCTGAAGAATCTCAAGAAAAATGATATCTCCTAGGGCAACGGTGCCTTCTATGATCGCGGAGTCGAGTAGATCTGTCTGCGGGCTGAGCACCCCATTCAGGTAGTCAATCCACACACTGGTATCAACCAGTATCACTTGCCACCCCGCATCTCATCTAAGTCGCCTTCCCACTTTACCTTGCCGCGCAAGCCCCTGATTGCTTGCTGCGATTTTAGCCGTATCAATAGCTTAAGCCCTTGTTCGACAACCTCTTTTTTGGTCTGTAGCCCGCTGGCTTTAAGGGCGGTAGCCATCAGTTCATCGTCGATTACTATATTGGTTCTCATGGGCTATTAGTTCTCATGGGCTATTGGTTCTTATGAGCTGGTTTTGTGTGTATAGTTTACTTTTTTATACACAATATCATGCGGTTGAAAACATATCAATTTAAGCGTTCGCGGTGGGCCGACAAGCGTGATTGTTTGCCGATCGGCGCCGAGGCGCGTCTGCGAGCACAATCTGTTGCCCACTCTGAGCGCAAAAATTACTGTCTATTGATTGCCGCGCAGTTTGATACGCCTTTTTTGCAAGCTTGTGGAAATCAGGGAATGTGCTTTATACGTTTACCATTATGGATAGGGGGCCGATACGCTGCGGCTGAATCGCAAGGTTTTTTTAATGGGGGCTTCATGAAAATACTGCAATACACCGGTCGCTTTTTAACAGGGAACTGCCCTTATTGACAGCAGAAGGCAGGGTGATAAGATCTTGCCCGCTTTTATCCGTGAGCAAGGAGGCTTAGTGAAGTCCAAGGTCGTTATTCTGTCTCTGATTGGTGGGGCTGCCCTGTATAGTGGCACGCATAGTGAGGTCTATCGTGACGAGTATCGCACGCGGGAAGACTGTCTGCAGGATTGGAGCAACAACCCTGAAGAGTGTAACAGTGCAGGCCGCGCGGCCTCAGGAAGTGGTGCCTCAGGAAGTGTAGGTGGGGGCGGAGGAGGGCGTTATTGGGGGCCAACTTATGAGTATGATGCACGCCCGCTTACTCGTCACCCTGAGCTCAGGCAAAGCATCAAGCTAGTGGAGCGCGGCGGTTTTGGTCGCTCAGGTGCACGTTTCAGTGGGGGTGGTTGATGCAGCGCAGGGCTTTCACGCCGCGACCACATTGGCAGCAGCGGTGTGAAGAAATTGGTTTTCATTTCCATAGCGTAGGCGGCGAGTACTGGGATGAGTCGGCTGCGTATCACTTCAGTCTTGCTCAGGCCGAGCATCTTGAAGAAGTGATTCAGGAGCTGCACCAGCGTTGCCTCGACACCGTCGACTGGATCGTTGCCAACGATTATTTTGAACCCTTTGCGCTATCGCCCTTGGCTACAGATCTCATTCGAGCGTCATGGCAAAGGGGGGATCGCAGCCTGTATGGTCGTTTCGATTTTTCATGGGGTGGTAACGGCGAGCCAAAGCTGCTCGAATATAACGCCGACACACCCACCGGGCTCATCGAAACGAGTGTGGCGCAGTGGTTCTGGTTGAAAGACATGCTTCCTCATGCGGATCAATTCAATTCAGTACACGAAAAGCTTCTAGCGGGCTGGAAATCCTGGGCTTCTTCCCTCCAGCCTCAAGCGGGCCTGCACTTTTGTGCAATGGAAGGCAACGACGAAGATATTGGCAACACTCTTTACTTGATGGATGTGGCGCATCAGGCGGGAGTACCCGTAAAGTTTTTACCCATTGAAGCCATCGGCTATGACCGTGAGCGTCGGTGTTTCGTTGACCAGGCCGGTGATGCTATTCAGGATTGTTTCAAACTCTATCCTTGGGAATGGCTGTGTCAGGATGAGTTCGCTGAATTTCTACCTGCCAGTAATATCCGTTTTATAGAGCCGGCATGGAAGCTGCTGCTCTCCAGCAAGGCTATTTTGCCGCTGCTGTGGCAACGCTACCCAGATCACCCCAACCTACTGCCGGCGAGTTTTTCACCGGATCTGGGGAATGCTTATGTGCGCAAACCCCTCTACTCACGTGAGGGCGAAAATATCAGTGTGTACGATGGTATACGTGCGCTCGAAACCGACGGCCATTATGGCGAGGGCCGATACATTTATCAGGCGTTCGCGCCTTTGCCGCGTTTCGATGACCGCTATGCAGTGCTGGGAGGCTGGGTGATAAATGGTGAAGCTGCAGGGCTCGGTATTCGTGAAGACGCCACCTTGATTACCCGTAATACGAGCCGTTTCGTACCACACTATATCGATTGAGCTCTTGGATAAATTAAAAGCTCTTGGATAAATTAAAAGGGGAAGCGTAGTGGGCTATCTGGAAAGTTTGCCAAATTTTTTAATCTATTTTCTGGCCAGCATTTCGTTGCTGGCGATATTCATAACGATTTACGTGAGGGTAACACCTTATCGAGAGCTGCGTCTCATACGTGCCGGAAACACGGCGGCAAGCCTGTCGTTGCTGGGGGCACTGGGAGGCTTTGCTCTGCCATTGGCGAGCGCCATTTCGCATAGCACTAGTTTTTTTGACATGCTCGCCTGGGGGGGCGTAGCGCTGGTGGTGCAAGTCGGATTATACAAGGTGTTGGTGGGTTTCATGCCCGAAATTGCGCAGGGCATCCCGCAGGGGCACGTGGCCCATGGTGTGTTTCTGGGTGGAGTTTCAGTGGTGGTGGGGCTGCTGAATGCAGCATGTATGACGTATTGATGTGGCGGCAGAACGGAGTCTTGCAATCACAGCACAACCTGATAAAACACTCAATTGCCCGCGCCGTTCGCCGAGAGTGTGCACTAGTTGCTAGAATGCACCGCCAACTTGCGAGTAGCCTATGCTTAGCATGGGCCGATCTCCCTTTATGCACCTATAATTCCCTTATGCACCTCAATAGTGCCACGATAAGCAGGCATCTATAGAGGCATCCGCACAAGCAAAAGTACAATAACGAGGCTTTACGTCCGATGGACACCCAGATTTTCGAGCGTTACGAATCCGCAGTTCGGTCTTATTGCCGTTCCTTTCCCGTCGTATTCAGCAAAGCCAAAGGCGCAAAACTGATCACCGAAGAAGGCAAAGAGTACATCGACTTCTTCGCAGGTGCCGGCGCTCTAAACTACGGCCACAACAACGACAAAATCAAGGCAGCCCTGATCGACTACATCGCCGGCGACAACGTCAGTCACGCACTCGACATGTACACCGTCGCCAAGCGCGAATTTATTCAGGCCCTACAGGAAAAAATCCTCCAACCACGCGGTCTAGACTACCGCCTGCAGTTCCCAGCACCCACCGGCACCAACGCCATCGAAGCCGCTCTCAAATTGGCGCGCAAAGTCAAAGGGCGCACCGGCGTATTCAGCTTTCAAGGCGGCTTTCATGGCATGACGCTCGGCGCGCTCGCCGCCACCGGCAACAAATACAACCGGGGCGGGGCAGGGCAGGAGCTTGGCGGCGTGACCTTTATGCCGTACCCATTCGGCTTCATGAGCACCTTCGACACGATTCAGTACATCGAAACCGTCCTGACCGATCCCAACTCCGGCATAGGCAAACCCGCCGCCATCGTCCTCGAAACCGTCCAAGCCGAAGGCGGCATCGTAGTGGCGCCGGTGGAATGGCTGCAACGCCTCCGCAAACTCTGCGACGATCACGACATCCTCATGATCGTAGACGACATCCAAGTAGGCTGCGGCCGAACCGGCACCTTCTTCTCCTTCGAACGTGCGGGCATCGTCCCCGATATTGTTACACTTTCTAAATCCATTTCCGGCTACGGTATCCCGCTGTCTGTTGTTCTGCTCAAGCCCGAGCTCGACAAATGGGGCCCCGGCGAGCACAACGGCACCTTCCGTGGCAACCAAATGGCCTTCGTGGGCGGCAAACGCGCACTGGAAATTTGGGAAGAAGAAAACGTCGCAGGCCAGGTAAAAGCCAAGGCCGAGCTGATCACCGACTTCCTCAACCAGCACATTGCAAGCTTAGACACTCGCATACAGTTACGCGGTCTTGGTATGATACGCGGCATCGACCTCAGCGCCCTTAACCACCGCGAACTGCCCAACCTGATCCTAGAGCGTTGCTTCCAGAACGGCCTGATCATTGAAGACGCCGGCCGTTTTGGCCAAGTCATCAAAATGATACCGCCGTTGGTAATTCCAGAAGCAGAGCTGCTGCAGGGATTGAACATCCTGAAGGAAGCGATGGAGCACTATCTAAAGCGCTAGCACCATCAAAAGCGCTAGCGCTATAGTAAGCAAAAGCCAGAACACGCAAGACCATAACGCCCACGCTATGCCGCAGCCTTTGTGTTGTCGGCTGGCGTGGGTTTCTTGTGTCTTGAGACACGGAACGAGTCCAGTGATTGAGAGAGAGCGAAAACCGATGAAAGCCATATTGGTGATGATACACTGCCCGAGCAACACGGGTTACGCCATCGCTACACTCGAAGCGGCATTTTTCAAAATGGCAGAAGCGCTAGTAGGCAATGACCACTCAAAAATTCACTTCTCTTACTCCGATCTGAACGCGGGTGCCCCCAAATCTCTACCCGAAAGCTTCACCAACGTAATCGCTTTTGATCCCGCATCAACCCAGCCGGAAGACGGCGAGCGTATAAAAGGCTACATCCAAGCCAATCAAATTGATGTCGTTTTCGGGTTCGATCAACCAGTACGGCGTCCGATGTACCCTTATTTGCGCGCTGGCGGCGTCCGAAAATTCATCTCCTACTGGGGAGCGCCGATGAGCTCCCTCAACACCGGCCTGAAACTGCTCGCAAAAAGGGTAGAGGTGTGCCTCTCCCGAAGCGGGCCGGACCACTACATCTTTGAATCCAAAGGCATGCAGCAAACCGCTGTGTACGGGCGTGGCATTGCTGCCCACAACACCAGCGTGACCTATATTGGCATTGACCCCGACCAATACTTCCCAGAACCCGCCAAAAAAGACTACGTATACGACACCATCCAGATCCCGCGCGATAGAAAGGTGTTCATCTTTACCGGCCACATGGAAGAGCGCAAAGGTGTGCGGATTCTTATAGAAGCCGCCAAGTATCTCATCGAACACCAACACCGGCGCGATTTCCACCTCTTGATTCTCGGCAACATCAACGGCCAAGAAGCCCGCTTTCTGCAAATGCTCGAAGGCAGCGAAGCCGCGCAGCACGTCACCTTCGGCGGCTACCGTAACGACATCAAATACTTGCTGAAAGGTTGTTACGCGGGCCTGATCGCCTCGATAGGCTGGGATTCCTTTACCTGTTCCTCATTAGAAATGGCGGCATCCGGCATGCCACTCATTGTCTCCGACCTCATCGGCTTGAACGAAACAGTTGAAAACGGCGTAACCGGCTTTTTGTTTCCTACGGGCGATGCGCAAGCCTTGGCCGGCAAAATGGAGCACCTACTGCAGAATCAGTCCCTGCGCAATCAGCTCGGCGAGGCCGCTCGTGACCGAGTGCTAAAAAAATTCACCACCGCAATACAGCTCGCAAACCTGATTGAAACCGTCAGAACGGTAGACCAGCAATAGCGTCCAGCGGCCACTTCTTTGTATCGTCCTTGTAACCGCGTGATCACCTTCAAAAATCGCAAGGTATAATTCGCAATACAATCGTGCTAGATCGGTGGTGCGGCACCGCTACACGTTCATCACCCAGTACACTCACCCAGATATGTACTCCACACCCAAAAGCAAAAAACGGAGAGCAGGATGAGCACCGCCTCAAACACAAATCAAGCCACATCCCCACGCAAGCAATGGCTGCAATCGCCTCGTGCTCGCGTTGCGGCAGTGCTCGGCTTCTTCATCCTCGTCCTCCTGACCCATTATCCCTTTAACGACCGCGCCTTCTCAACAGACGACTATCTTCAACGTGTATCGCTAGTAGGGTCTGCCGAGCTTGCAGAAAAAGGCTTCACCCAAGCCGACCCCAACCGTAACCTTGCCCAACGCCTGCGCGATACCTTCCAATTTTTCAGCGATCAAAGTGGCTCCCTGCAAGCTCAGCGCGACTACGGCAACATGTCGTGGTGGACCGTGCAAGACGGCATGATGCAACCCTTTCGCCCGCTGGCAGCGCTCACCCACTGGATCGACTACAAGCTCTGGCCAAACGATCGCAGCATGATGCAAGTACACAGCTTGGTCTATTTCGTATTTTTTGCCTTTGCCGCGCTGATGCTCTACCAACGCTTAGCCCCCAATTGGCCGATCGCACTGCTGGCTGCATCACTGATAGTTTTCGACTACAGCATGTCACTCAACTTTAATTGGCTCGCCGCGCGCAACGCCTACCTGTCGCCCGCCTTCGGCATACTCTGCCTACTCTTTTACATACGCTGGCGCGAAGATGAACAGGTCCGCTATTGGCACGCATCCATTGCCTGTTTCGGTGCAGCACTCCTCACCGCTGAGGCAGGGCTTGCGATTGCCGGCTATTTGGGCGCGTATGCACTCCTGATGGACAGGCGCGGTTGGTTGCGCGGCTTGGTTGCGCTCTGGCCATTCGTAGTGATCGTACTGGTATGGCGAGCGGTTTACAGCAAACTTGGTTTTGGTGCATCGGGGATCGGCTTGTATCTAGACCCAGGTCGCAACCTAGGAGACATGCTCAGCCAGATTTTGGAAGTATTCCCGACCATCGTTACCTCGCTCGCCACCGGATTCGATGCGCTCATTACAGCAGTGGATGTGCAATGGCGCCCGTGGCTGGTTGCATCCTGTTGGGCAATTTCCTTGCTTGGCGTGTATATCATCCGCAATTTGCTGATGGAGTCGCGTGAAGCCCGATTTTTAGTGCTCGGTTCCATCTTCGCGGCAGTACCCCAGTGCGCGCTACTGAGCGCAGGCGCCAGAACCGGTACCTTTGCTGCGATTGGCTTTTTCTTCGTGCTGGCACTCATTATTGCGCGCCTACTGAGTCGCGGCGCATCGCGCACAAGACGGGTCACTGGCGGCGCACTGGTGGCATTTCACCTCGTCTTGCCGATCATTGCCATGAGCGTAACGGAGATGCATTTGTTACCTACGGTAAGCGCATCTGCATCCAACTACACGGCAGCACCTAAGGCGAACAACCTAGAAGATCATTCTGTGGTGTACATTACAGGCGAGTCTGCGACCCGGATGTACTACCTGCCGTATTTCTGGGATGCAGAGGGGGATGAACTGCCCAAGCGCATGCAGGTACTCGCCCCCGGCTTGAGCGCGGTCTACCTGACCCGCACCTGCGAACGTACTCTCGAACTTCATAGCCCTGCGGGATTCGTGCTAAATCAAGATTCGCCCTTGCTGCAGGAAGATCTCGAAATCGCCCCCGGGATTAGTAAGCAAAATGCAATCCGCATGATCGATGGTCTTCTTACCAACCCAGCAGACGAACCGCATCTCGGTGAAACCTACCGGAATGCAAACATGGCCGTCACCGTTAAAGAAATCACCTTCGACGGCCGCGTCACAAAAGTATCTATCACCATGCTCGGCGAGGAGCCGCTAGAGAAAAAATACTGGCAGTACTTCGACTGGAAAAAGGATCGCTACGAAGCGGTTCCTGCCCCCGTTATCGGCCAGACGATTTACATTCCAGGGCCTTTCGATGTCCACGCTTCAGCAGGCGCAGATTCGTAATTTGACTAGGTTAAGCCGTTGCTCTCTGGCAACGGTCCAACGGCCTGACCCGTTGGGCAGGCAAAGGGTGAGGGCTTCCTGCTGCGTAGCTTCTTGCGCTGGGAAAATGTGGATTTAAGGGCGCTTACGAGCCAGAATACGCTCCCGATAGCCACGTCACCGTTTAACAAAGCCCGCGAAATTCCCCCTCTTGGCTTCGCCTAAGAGGGGGAATTTCGCGGGCTTTATTAAAATATAGATAACCCCTAAATCGCCCCCAACCGCGCCACAATCTCATCGGCCACCCGATCCAAGTCCGCGCGCGTGCCTACAGCGCTGGGCATCCCGATGCTGAACCACACGCCATCCTTGTCAAGAAAAAACGCAACCGTCATCGGCGTCCTCAGAGGAATTGGTATTCCGAACGCGCTATTACACACAAATCGCGGGCAACTGTAACGCTCTAAAGGCACCTCGCCCATGTTAGTGACCGTTACGGAATAAAGAAACCGATTGCGCGCAAGGTTCGCCAAGCGCGCCTTTTCTGAAGGCCGCATCAACGCGAGTGGAAGCCAAAACGCCCACTTAAATCGCTCGTTAATCAGCCCAAGATCCTGCTTGTTTCGCATGCTCTGAATCAGCAGCGCCTGCATCTTCTTGGCGCCGCGCACCTCACCCGGCTCAAGATCAAGCGCAGACGTGCAGTTTGCCGCCGTGAACTCGCCTTTTGGCAAATAACGTCGTAAATCCGCAGGCACACGGATCAGAAAACGCCCGTCGTGATCGTGGCTCGCAGCATCCGCCATATCGGCCAGCACGCTCATGACCTTTCCGGTAATACCAGAACCGCTACCCTTAAAGTGAATCCGCTTCCAGTGATAGCCTAGCTCCGTCGGCGCCTGCAGATTGCGGAACACAGGTTTCGCGTTATTCAGTTTCACCTGCTTTTCGACATGCCCCTCCTGCAGAACCACATCCCAATCGGTCTTTCGGCTGGAAGGCAGCACGAACGGCTCGCCGCGCAACTCCTTAAAAATGCATTCCATAATGTAAAGCATTCCCATTCCATCCGTGCAGGCATGATGGCTGCGGAACAGAATTCGCCTTGGCGTTCCCTCCAAAAACACAGCTTCGAACAGCGGCCCCTTACGAACATCCATCGGCGATCCCGACACCGGCGCACCGTCGCTGCTCTTGCCGTCCCACCCCGCCGCATCCACCGAATACACGCGAGGAAGCGGGCCGGCGTCGTCCCAATAGCGCCATTTCAAAAAACCTCGCATCACCAAGCGCAGCTCAGGGATCGACGCTGCCACCTTGTTCATAGCGGCCTGCAAATCGGCCACCGAGAGATCGCCAACCCCCTCAACGCAATACTGGTTTACAAACGGACTAAAGGTAGGCGTATCTTCCGCGATATACGACAGCTCAATTGGAGAGGGGAAACGGTAAAATGCCATGACAAAAAAACACTTCTTAGAATGAGTGAACAGAGCGCTGATAAAGTAAATGCCATTCACCAAGCGAACGCGAGCGTTTCTCCGCCCATCGTCTCGTGAATAGATCGCCTGCTAATCTAAACTGTTAACCAGCCCTATTCAAACTCTTTAAGGAATCGCTAGAATCACCGCCTTGCGCCGCCCAAACCCACCGCAGAACGCCACGGAATACCAGAACGCATGTCATTGAAACTAAGTGGATTCCCGCTCTTTACCTTTATCCTGCTGGGCCAAAGTGCGGCACTCCTCGGGGCCACGGTCACCAACTTCGCCCTCGGCATCTGGGCCTACGAAAAAGCCGGCAACGTTGCCGACTACACTTGGATCGCCGTCGCCGCAACCCTGCCTGGGATCTTTTTAGGCCCAATTCTTGGCGTTTACATCGACCGCTGGCCGCGCAAATCCACTCTAATCATCTCGCAAATTGGCAACGCTACCGTTCTCGGCATCATCGCCGCGCTACTGTTCGCGAAAACGCTCGCCGTATGGAATATCGTCGCCGTAGTTCCCTTTGGCGCCATCTGTGCAGCCGTCCTGCAAATCAGCTTTAGCTCCACCATCTCCAGCATGGTCGGCAAAGATCGCCTCAGCCAAGCCAACGCCCTGCTGGGCCTTGTGTTCGGCGTCGTTCAGCTTGCAGGCCCCTTGCTTGGTGGAGCCGCGCTGGATCATTTCACCCTAGAGCACATCCTGCTTGCCACCTTAATCGCCTATGTGATTGCGATTTTTACGCTTTTGATCAGCCCGATCCCAACTCCCCAAAGGCATGAGGAGATTGCGTCCAAGAGCGTCTTGGGCGATTTGCGCGAAGGCTATCTCTACCTCTCCGAAAAGCCTGGCCTCATGGGCGGGCTGTGGATGTTCACATTGATCTGGTTTAGCGTTTCAATCATTCAAGTACTGTTCGTGCCCGTCGTGCTTGGCTTTGGCACCCGCACTGAACTTGGCGCCATCCAGACCGCCGGTGGAGTAGGTTTGTTGGTAGGCGGTATCCTCATGGTCGCGTTCAAAGGCCCAAAGCGCCTGATGGTTGGCATTGCACTGCCTTGCATCGTGTTTTCGATCGCGTTCATTCTGATCCCGCTCAGTCGATCCGCGCAGGTGATTTCCGTTGCCTCTCTTTTGGTCATGGCCTTTTTGCCTATGGCAAATGCCGCCAGCCAGACCCTCTGGCAGCGTAAAACCAGCCCCCAATACCAAGGTCGCGTATTTGCGCTTCGCAACACCATCATGAAGGCCGCCCAGCCCCTCGCATTTATCTCCGCCGGTTTTCTTGCCGACCACGTTTTTGAGCCAAACCTGCAAGCCGACGGTGCATGGGCCGCGCTACTGGGCCCATTCTGGGGAGTAGGGCAGGGGCGTGGCGCTGCATTGATGATGAGCCTTTTCGGGCTGGTGAGCCTAGTGTTCGTAGTGATTGGCCTCCTCAACCGAAACATCCGTCGCGCCGACATTGACCTTCCCGACTGCGAGCCGGTACCCGCTCCACCGCCAACCACCGCTGCCGATTCTGCCGAGCCCCCTCAAAGTGCACGTCCGTAAATACCGCTTTCGGACAAGGTTTGTGAGTGCCACCCAACGCCCACAATTACCAAACTCCTACAGACCCTTTAGGCAAGACTGATTAACATTCACCCCTATAAGTTTCTTGTCACAATTTTTTTTGCGATAAGTTTTTTGCCATAAGCTTCTTGTCACTAGCATAAGCATTGGAAGCCCCATTCATCGACAAAAGCCAACGAGTGCATTTGTTGATTAGAAATCGTGGATTGGTTCCTCTTTTGTTTGTGCGCAATATGGTACTAATGTGCAAATTGTTTGAAGGCTCCACTCGCAAGAAGCCGATCAAGCGGCAAGGCGAGCCTGCTCAGACCCTAAAGCAAACCCGCTGGCAAGCAAAGGCAAAGCAGGGAAAGGCGCCAGAGAAAGGCAAGGCAAGGAAGAGTTTCTAGGAGAAAGCCGTCAGAATTGTTATTTTTTGTACAAAACTGGCGCTTTATTGATCTATAAGTAAGACTGTACAACAACAAAAAAGAAGTTCGGAACGAAGTCATGGGTGCTCAAAGGCTGCTAAACGATATCTCAAGAGACAAGTGGTTTCAGGTGCCAAAACCAAATGGCACTGCGAATGCGCGCTTGTTCTGCTTTTCTTATGCCGGCGGCAACGCCTCGGCATATCGTGAGTGGTACAAATATCTCCCAGAAGGCGTCGAGCTCTGCAACATCCAGCTTCCCGGTCGCGGTTCGCGCTTCAAAGAAGCCTCCTACACCAGCCTGAATACTCTCTTGGACGGCCTCGAAACCGCCATTGTTCCGTATCTCGATAAAAACTTCTCCTTTTTCGGCCATAGCATGGGTGCGCAAGTCGCCTTTGAACTCGCTCGTCGCCTACAAAGCAAAGGCCAATCCACCCCAGATTACCTGTTTGTTTCGGCCCGCAAAGCGCCACAGATCCCGCTCAAGCGCCGCCCCTTGCACCAGCTTTCCGAAAAAGAATTCCGCTCCGAAATCGAACGCCTGAACGGCACCCCCAAAGAAGCGCTCGAAAATCCCGAACTTATGGATTTGATCAGCCCCATTTTGCGCGCCGACTGCAAAGCCGTTGAAACGTGGGACTACCACCCCTCAGAACCGCTCAACATACCGATTGTCGCCCTTGGTGGCGTGCTCGATCAGCACGTGAGCATTGATGAACTAGAAAAATGGGCGGACGTCACCAAAGGCCCCTTCGAAATTCAGCTATTTTCGGGCGACCATTTCTACATTCATCAAGCCACCGATGCGCTGATGAACATGGTGTCCAGAAAGCTCTCCAGAATTCTAAGCTTCGGCAACCGTTGCGTTCGCAACCGCCTAGAGCGAAGCCTAGAGCGTTAACGGCTCGCCAAACGCGGCTTCTGCAGCAAGCTCTTTTCAGCGCATTCCCTGTTGAATTGGCCAGCACGCAGACGGCTTGAATTTTGGACGATATCGCCCCGATCGCGACGATTTGCGCTCAATTTTTACACTTTTCACGGAACATAACCACCTGGTTGTGTGTCCGATTCGAGATATGTTTTTGTGAAAATCTGCGATACTATTCCGCGCGAATAGCCACCCGTGCGAAAACCGCCGACATACGCTGCTTTCATCTGCCGAGCTTGTCGGAAATGATTTTGAGCCCCACAAAGACCGTCATGGAAAACGCGCTCTTTGCTGCTAGGTCATCTATCATTAGAGGCAGACTGCACCTGAAGAATAAAACATGAAAAAGTTTATGAAGATCCTGCTACCGATTGGCATTGTCATCGGAGCGCTGGCTGTCGTAGCAGTACTTTTCCTGTCGCGCCCGAAGGCCGAACGGCACGCCATTGTGATTAAGGAACCCTTGGTGACCGTCACCGAGGTGAACCCGCAGAATCTCCGGATTCCGGTGTTCACCCGTGGAACCGTCACCCCCGGTACGGAAATCCCGATGGTGTCCGAAGTTTCCGGCCCCGTCACCTACGTCTCTGAAAACTTTGCCCGTGGCGGATTCTTCAAAAAAGGCGAAGTGCTGATCAAGGTCGATCCGATTGAGTACGAAGTCACCCTCAAAAAGGCCAATGCCACCGTCGCCCAAGCGCTTCAATTGCTTGAACAGGCCACGGCAGAGCGCCGCGTTCGTAGCGCAGTCAAGGGCGTCACCAACGAACTGGGCCGCTTCCAGTACCAATACGATCAAGCCAAGGCCCAATACGACGCCGCCCGCGCCGAGCTCGAAGCGATCAACCTCCAGAAAAAGAAAACCACCATGTACGCGCCCTTTGATGGCCGCGTGCGCCTCGGCAACGTGAACCCCGGCCAATACCTGCGCCCCGGCATCCAACTGGGCTTGATCTACGCCGTAAACTCCGCCGAAGTTCGCCTCCCGCTCTCTGACAACCAGCTTGCCCTCGTTAACATCCCCTATCGCTTTTCTGAGGGCACCGAAGGCCCCAGCGTCACCCTCACCGGCGATTACGGTGGCCGCAAGTTCCATTGGAAGGGCCAGGTAGTGCGCTCTGAGAGCGGTGTTGATGAGTTCAATCGCCTGCTCTACGTGATCGCGGAAATTCCCGATCCGTATGCGATCGACCCCAAACAACCCGACCGGCCACCGCTCACCGCAGGCAACTTCGTAGAAGCCACCATTGAAGGCCGCTACTTCGATCAACTGTATGTTGTGCCACGCCGCGCTCTACGGAGTGGATCTGTCGTGTGGTCGGTAGATTCTGACAGCCGCCTCAAGCGCCACAATGTCGATATTCTCTACAAAGGCAAGGATGTCATCTACGTGAAAAGCGGCTTGCAAGCAGGTGACCACGTCGTCCTCAGCCAGCTAGACGTTGCGGTAGACGGCATGAAAGTGCGTGCGAGCACCGTCCCGAATCCTGGTGCAGGTGAGGGCGGCGAGGGCAACCTGCTTGACACTGGCAATAGCGGTGCGATGTTCCAGCCCAAACCAGACGAAGTTTCCGAACGCAGGCCAACGGAGCAAGAAACCAAACCAAACGCCAAACAGCCACTTGGCGCCGAAGCCCTTCAGCAAGGTGTTGCAAAAGCAAAAGAGGCGTGGGACAACGCATCTCTCCTTGAAAAAAAAGCAGCGCTCGACAAAGCCAAGCAAACCATCGAACTGCTTAACCAAGCCAACCTAAAGCCCGCACCTGCTCCGGCACCCGCACCTGCGAAGCCTGCCGCTACCACACAGCCAGCCGCTATCCCGCAGCCCACCGCCACCACACAGCCAGCGGCACCCGCTGGCCGCGCCATGTCGCCCTTGGCGGATTTGATCAGCAGCACCGAAGCCCAACTCAATGCCGGGCAGCCAACGAGCGGCTCAGCCAATTCAGCGCCTTCAACGGTCGCACACCCTGAACATGCGCCTGCTGGCCAGCCACAGGCGAAACCGATCGTGATTGCTCCCGTTTCTACCCCTGGCGCCATGTCGGAGGCGCTCCAGTGAATAACGTCATAGAGTGGTTTGCCCGCAACCGCATCGGTGCCGACCTGCTGATGATGTTCATCATGGTCGCCGGATTTTTCTCTGTTTCCAACATGCGCAGCGAGATCATCCCAAGCGTCTCGCTCGATCAGATCGCCATTTCCGTCGCCTATCCCGGCGCATCCCCCGAAACCGTCGAAAAAGTCATCGTCAACCCCATTGAAGCCGCGATTTATGACATCGAAGGCATAAAATCCGTGTCCTCGCGCGCCGTTGAGCACTACGGGGTGATTACGGCGGAGATTGGTTGGGGCTATGACATTAAAAGCGTCCTAAGCAATATCAAAGCGCGCGTCGATGCCATCGGTAGCTTTCCGCAGGATGTGCAAAAACCGGTTATCCAAGAGCTATCCATCCGCAACCTTGTCGCCTATGTGATGGTATCGGGGAACGCCGACGAGAGCTCTCTGCGCACGCTTGCAACCCAAATCAAAACCGATTTGCTCACCGATCCCAATATCTCGCTTGTAGAACTTACCGGCGCACGTGACTACCAGATCGCCGTCGAAGTCTCAGAATCCACGCTCCAACGCTACAACATGACCTTTGCCGAAGTCGCCCAAGCGATCAAGCAAAACACCATGGATGCCCCCGGTGGCGTCGTAAAAACCGCACAAGGCGACGTTGCTTTACAGGTTCGTGGGCAAATCTACGATACCGAACAGCTTGAAGACATCGTCATACGCGCCATGCCCGACGGCGGCCGCATCACCGTAGGCGACGTTGCCAAAATCAACGACGGCTTCAAGGAAGGCGGTCGCGCCGAATTCAACGGCCAGCCCGCCGTAGCGCTTGGCGTCTACCGTGTCGGCAAACAGAGCATCGTCGATATCTCCAAAGCCTTGCACGAATACGTAGCCCACCCAACCTCCTACATTCCGGAAGGGATCAAGCTCACGGTCTGGCAAGATACAACGGCCTACTACAACAGCCGCATGGACTTCCTGACCAGCGACGCCCTTCAGGGCGGCACAGCGGTATTCTTGATTCTCCTGCTGTTTTTGCGCTCCGAAGTGGCCTTTTGGATCAACATGGCCGTGCCCACCTGTTTCTTGGGGGCCACCATCTTCATGCTCCTGTTTGATATTTCCTACAACATGATCTCCCTGTTTGCCTTCATTCTGGTATTGGGGATCGTGGTGGACGAGGCCATCGTCATCGGGGAAAACATCTTTCAGCACCGGCGCATGGGCAAATCCTCGGTGGATGCCGCGATTGATGGCACCCAAGAGCTGTTCTACCCCATGCTGTTTTCGGTACTCACCACCTGCTGCGCGTTCATCCCGCTCATGCTGCTGCCTGGGCCGGAAGGCAAACTCATGGCAGGCATCCCCATCGTCGTGGTCTGCACCTTAGCGATTTCGGTGCTGGAAGCCTCTTGCATACTGCCCTCACACCTTGCTCATGCCAAGGATGACGTCTACGACACCATTCCGGTTCTCGGCACCATTCAGCGCAACATCTCCGACGCCTTCGATTATGTGCTCGAATACAAATACCGCCCCTTCCTCGAAGTCTGCCTGCGCTGGCGTTATACCGTCTTGATCAGCTTCATCTGCGCGCTGCTTCTTGGCTTTTCGCTGATTGCCTTTGGCTGGCTCAAGGTGATGATGTTCTCCGAAATTGAGGGGGATACAGCCAGCGCCACCATCAAATTCGCCGATAACACAACACACAAAGTCTCCGACGCAGGCATCAAAAAACTCACGGATGCCGCACTTGAGATTCAGAAAACCCATCTTAACCCCGATGGCACTCCGCAAATCCTCAGTGTTTACACATCCTTTGCGGCAGATGGTGCGGGCACCGTCGTACTGGAATTTGAAGCCAGCGAAAAGCGCACCTTCTCGGGTGAGCAAATCACCGCAGCATGGCGCAAAGCCGTTGGCGACGTTCCCGATATGACCAGCCTCGACTTCGTATCCTCCATGGCCGCCACCGGCAGCGTCATCGACATTGAGCTGTCCTCCAACAGCAGCGAAGACCTCCGCCAAGCGTCCCACGCACTTAAATCTCGTCTAGCCGAATTCGGCGGCCTCTATGAAATCCGCGACTCCTTTCAGTCGGGCAAGCAAGAACTGGTCATCCAACTCAAGCCTACGGCTCGAAACATGGGCGTCTCGCTGGATCAAGTCGCCTATCAGGTGCGCCAAGCCTATAACGGCATTGACGTACAGCGCTTTTCCCGCCCTGGCGGCGATGTGACGGTGGTTCTGCGCTATCCAGACGACGAACGCGGCTCCCTCTGGAACCTCGAAAATATGAACATCCGTATGAGTAACGGACGTTCCGTACCGCTGGTCACCATTGCAGATATTGAATACGGCGAAGGCGCATCCGAAATCAAACACCACCAGCGCCAGCGCGTCGTGCGCGTGTTCGCAAGGGTGGATGATAACGCCACCTCCGTTGCCAAAGTCATGGCGCCGCTCAAAAGAGACTTCCTCAACCGCCTCTCCGAAGATTACCCCGGAATGCACTGGGGCGTAGCCGGCGCACTCAAAGATCGTGAAGCCTTCATGAGCTTCTTGGGGCAAGCCTATGGCATGGCGTTGGTTGGCATGTATGTGCTCATGGCCTTCCAGTTCCGCTCCTATCTGCAACCCATCATGGTGATGATCGTCATTCCCTTTGGTTTGATCGGCTCCATGCTCGGCCATTTAATCGTCGGAATGGAAATCACCATCTGGTCGCTCGTCGGCATGGTCGCGGTGAGCGGCGTCGTGGTGAACGATAACCTCATATTGATCGAGTACATCAACGATGCGAGGCGCGACGGTGTGCCACTCGCGCAAGCCATTCGTAACGCCGGCGTCAAACGTTTCCGTGCCGTGTTTCTCGTATCTGCGAGCACGATGGTGGGCGTACTGCCGATGATCACCGAAAAGAGCCTGCAAGCCCAGTTTATGATCCCAATGGCGGTGTCCGTCGGCTTTGGCACCATGTTCTCAAGCACCCTTAGCCTCATTCTTGTGCCATCTCTCTACCAGATCACCGAAGACATCAACGGCTTCTTCCGCCGCATCTTTGGCGTAGGGCAGGGCGCTCACGTCGGCCATGACGGGCTTGTCCTCGCTGGCGCGAACGGTGCAAACACCGATGCATGGGTAGAACCTGTATCCATTGCCGCCACCCTCGACAAAACCTTCACCCACAACAGCGAGGATGAGTCCGAGAAAATGCAGTGGCACGTCGGCCTCGACGAAGCCTACGAAATCGGCCACAAAGCCGCACTCAGGGGAGCCCCCAAACGCTCCCCCTTCGATCTTGAAGTGCTCGTGGCCAGTTGGGAAGCCGGCTGGGACGACGGTCACGAAGAGCTGCAAAATCAAGGCAATGATACAATTTGAAACGGTTAGCCTACGCCAAAACCAGTAAACTTACCGTATAATCGCACGCAGGTATGTGAAAGTACCTGCGTTCCAAATCGGTAAAAACACAATAAGAATCAATGGAAGGTTTTGCGGTGAACAAGAAGGCAAGCATACTCGTTGTATCCATTGCTGCTGCCATGCTCCTAGGGGGATGCGATCAGGTGCCGGGCGCCAAAGAAGCGAACCCGAACGCCAAGAACGCAGCCGCCACGAATGCAGATTCAGGTAGCGGAAAACAGCAGGTGGGGCAGGCAAAGCCTAGCTACCAACCACCCAAAATCACCGTAACCGACAAACCGCTCGTCAAACTTGAAGACGGCAGCCAGTTCGCCGGCGACATCATCCAAGGCAAAAAGCAGGGCAAAGGCGCCTACATATGGCCGAACGGTGATTGGTACCAAGGCGATTGGAAAGACGATCTAATGCAAGGCTTTGGCAAATTCACCACCGCCCAAGGCCAAACCTACGAAGGCCAATGGCTCGCCGGCAAATTCAACGGCGAAGGCACCTACCGCTGGCCAAGCGGCGCCTCTTATCGCGGCCAGTTCAAAGACGGCATCAAGCAAGGCGAGGGCCGCTACGACTGGCCCGATGGCCGCATTTATCGCGGTAGTTTCAAGGACAATCTCAAAGATGGCCAAGGTGAATACCTCTGGCCCGATGGCCGCAAATATGTAGGCACCTTCGATCACGACCATCGCACCGGCAAAGCCCGCTACGTCAACGCCGATAACGAGGTCTATGAGGGGGATTTTGTTGATGGTGTCCAGCAAGGCCGTGGCAAGATGACCTACGCCGATGGCTCCGTCTACGAAGGCAGCTTCGAAGATGATCAGCGCTCAGGCATGGGCACACTCGAAAAAATCAACGGCGAAACCTATACCGGCGTATTCCGTAACGATCGCCCTGATGGTCGCGGTGTGTACACCTGGCCCAACAAAGAAAAATACACCGGCCAGTACGTAAACGGCGTGCGTGAAGGGCGCGGAAAAATGCAATTTACCGATGGCCGCGTCTACGACGGCGAGTTCAAAGCCGACAAAATGAACGGCATCGGCGTACTACTCTGGCCCACCGGCGAAAAATACACCGGCAGCTTCGAAAACAACGCCCGCCAAGGTCGCGGCACCTTTGTATGGCCCGATGGCAGCCAGTATGTAGGCGGCTTTGAAAACAACCTCATGCACGGCCGAGGCACCTGCTCCGCCGCCGGCCGCTCCATGCCCTGCGAATTCGACCGCGGCACCCGCAAAGAATAACCCATTCCCCGTGTGGGTGGGCACGGCACGCCGTGCCCCTACATCCGATCGCACCGACGCATCCCACCCCACCCACACCCACCAACACATCCCACGGCACGCCGTGCCCATGTATCCTAAAAAAACACCCCCATCGGTACAGCGACTAACTGTTCATCGAACTGGATCGTTTGCTCCCCTGTATAGAGCAAAATGCCGCGCTTAAACTGCTTGGGTGCCGTATCGCGCAAATGGCGTAGCCCGTTGAAATCTTTTCCAACAACGGTTGCCGCTGCTTTTACTTCAACGCCAACCAACGCTTGTTGGCGATTTTCAAGTACAAAATCTACCTCGACGCCGGTGGTTGTGCGGTAGTGCATCAAGTGGGTACGCAAGCTTGACCACGTTTGGTGTTTTGCTAATTCTGCATGTACGAAGCCTTCCACCAAATCCCCTGGCAAGCCGTGCTTATTTTGCATCGCGGCAGCACCTAAGCCTTGGAGATGGGCGGCCATTCCGTAATCAGATAAAAAAAGTTTTGGGGATTTCTGTAGGCGCGTGCCTAAATTGGATGCCCATGCGGGTACACGTCGAACGAGAAATAAGGTTTCAAGTAACGTAAGGTAACGCTTTAGCGTGGTTTGAGCGATACCGCTGCTGCGAGACAGTTCCGCCATATTGAGCAAGCTTCCGTTACGCGCTGCAAGCAGCTGCATCAGTTTAGGTAACTCGGTGAGGCCATCAATATTGGCTAAATCGCGCACGTCACGCTGTAGAATCGTAAGCAAATAACTGTCAAACCACGCTTCACGACGCCGGTCGCTCGCGCGTGTTCGCACTTCTGGAAAGCCGCCGTTCACAAGGCTTGTGATGAACTCATTGCGTTCGAAGCGGTAGCTGTTTTGGAAATTTCCGTCATAAAAAAGCGTAATTAAATCAATGGTTCTGCCTTGCAGCTCGCTTTGAGACAAAGGCCATAATTCGATAATCTCCATGCGCCCTGCGAGTGAATCCGCCATTTGCGGGAGTAGCAGTACGTTGGTAGACCCCGTGAGCAAAAACCGGCCTGCTACGCGGTTTTTGTCTACCTCTGCTTTAATTGCGAGGAACAGCTCAGGGGCGCGTTGAATTTCATCTAAACAGATCTTTCCGGTTTGGTTTGCGATAAATCCAAAGGGATCGCTTTTTGCGGCAGCGAATACAGCGGGGTCGTCTAAGGTTAAGTAGCGCCTTTCAGGGCTTAGCCGCTGTGCGAGGGTGCTTTTCCCTGTTTGCCGTGCGCCGTTAATGAGCACTACAGGGGAATCTTCGAGCGCTTCAAGGATCAAGGTTTGGATTTGTCTGTCGAGCATTGCCACATCCGGTCAAGTTTGCTATGACCATTGGAGCACTTTTTAGGTGTAAAATCCACCATCACATGGCGGATATTCCACCGTCACGTGGCGGATTTTTTGCCGCCCCACCCCAAACACCCCCGTAGGGGCACGGCGTGCCGTGCCCCTACATTCGATCGCACCGACACATCCGGCGGCACGCCGTGCCCCTAGAATCCACCCCTCCCCGTACGGGCACGGCACGCCGTGCCCCTACATCCGATCGCACCGACACATCCGGCGGCACGCCGTGCCTAGAATCCACCCCCGTAGGGGCACGGCGTGCCGTGCCCACCCACACCCACCAACACATCCCACGGCACGCCGCGCCCACCCACACCGACGCATCCCGTGCCAGCACACCCACGCCCACACCCCCTCAAACCCCCTCCAGCGCCTTCAATGCATCTTGCGCCGAAGAAAACCGCCCATCTGGATCTGGGTCTAGCAGCTTCGCCACAATCGCGCTAATCGCTGGGCTGATCTCTGGGCACAAAAAATCATCCGCCTGCCGCTGCGTGGCAGCAGCAAACAGCACCTTATCGCGCTTACTGTGGCCGACATTCCAACGCCGCCCCAGCAGCAACTCATAAAACAAAATCCCCGCCTGATACAGATCGCTGCGCTGATCCCACGATTCGCCGCGCGCCTGCTCTGGGGAAATAAACGAAGGCTTCGCAATCCACTGGTAGCTTTCTTTATTGGCCTGTCGCAAAAAATGTGCGCAGCCAAAATCCACCAGATAAAGCTTCTGGCGCGGGTCGATCAAAATATTTTCCGAGCTAATATCCCCGTGTACCACCGGCTTTAATCCACTGTGCAAATGGTGCAACTGCTCCAGCAATTGCCGCACCAAACTCGGTGCCATCTGCCGCACCAGCGAAGGCGGAAACCGCCCCTGCTCCTGCGAAAGATGAATCAGCGGAAACCCCTCGATAAACTCATAGGCATAATACGCCTGCTGGCCAATCAATCCGCGCCCGCAAAATTTGGGGAGGGAAGGGTGCTGCAACTCCCGCACGATCTGGCTTTCGTTGGAAAACTGCCGCCGCACTGCGGCATGATCCAACCACTGCTCGCGCACCAGCTTAACCGCAAGCTTCGGCTTGCCGGCTTCTAGCGGAATGCCCTTCATTACCACGCAAATGCCGCCCTCGGTAAACGGCTCTAGCCGGTAGTGGCCGTTGCTCAGCGCAACGTCAGCCCACGCGCTGGCAGCCGCGTTTGCCTGCACCGGCACCGCAGGCTTTTGCTCCGCTTGCGCGGCCTCCACCGTTTTGGGTGAGCTGATACGTTGTCGCAGCCATTGCGTTATTTTCATCGGGGCTAGCTTTCATCCTTATTTGAATTTGCGCATCTACATCCACGCAGATGCGTGCTCAGCCTGCACAGCAAGCGTAAAGCCTATATTGTAGCGATTTCGACCAAGTGCGCGCAAACCGTGCTTATGTGAGACGAGCGTCATAAACCTTGTATGACTTGTGTAACCGCCCATTGACTGGAGATTTCTCTGTGGCATTATTCACGCAAGGCGGTGATACACTCTCTAAGCAAGTTTCAACGCTGACGCTTCGGTCTGATTTTGAAGGCGAAAACGTTTTGAAGGCGAAAGCGCAAAGCGAAAAATTCTTCAAAAAATAAAACCAAGCGAAATAAAAACACCAAAAGCAAAACAATAACGTTTCCTATAAGGGGCTAAAAAATGAAACTTTCCAACGCAAAAAGAATCCGCGGCCAAGGCATGTCTGAGTACCTGGTATTGGTTGCACTCGTAGTTGTAGCTGCAATTGCTGCAGTAGGTCTGTTCGGTGACACCGCTCGTACCAAGCTTGCTTCTGCAACCCAAGAGCTTTCGGGTGTTAATGGCGACACCACTAATACAGCCGCTCAGACGGTATCTGGTGAGGCAGTAACGGACGCAGCCAATTCTGCAGGCATGAACAGCTTCCAAGGCCGTCAGAAGGACTACTAATCACTTGATCGCCTAGCGTAAACCTTTTGGTTTGCGCAGGCAGCAAGAGATTCTGCTGCAAAACAGTATGCTCAAAAAAGGCGTTCGTCGATTTCGGCGCAACGCCTTTTTTTGTTCTTTGATGTCTTTCGGTTTGCTACGATCTCTTTCGGTTTTATTGCATAAAGCCACCCTAGGGCCGAGAACATCGCAGCAAAAAAACGTGATTTAGGCGAGAGCTTTGGGTGTGAGAGCCCGGCTATAATCGTGCAATAAAAGAGTCCATCTGCAACGATTCGGCAAGAGGGCTTGGCGCATGCCAAACGTAACGATAAAAATAAAAACAACCAAAGCGACTGCAAAAATGAACGCAGTAAAACCCCAAAACTCTGCACCGTTGTTGCGCGCACAACCCATCAAAGCGCAGCGCGCGAAAGGCCAAGCCATGCCGCTTGTGATCGGCTTGGTGCTGGTGGCCTCCATCGCCCTGTTTATGGTGCTCAATTCCCACCGCGCCGTGCGCGATAAAATGAACCTCGTCAACGCCGCCGATGCTACCGCCTATTCCGGCGCCCAAATGGCTGCGCGTGAGCTCAACTTTATGGCGCTCACCAACCGCACCATGGTGGCCAACGAGGTCGCCGTAGGCCACATGATGGCCTATCAAACCGAGCTGGACTTGATCGCCAACGCCATTGCCAACGATATAAGTTTTGGCAACGCCGCTTTTACCACCTTTGTAAAATGGGTGTTCAACCTCGTAGGGATCGAGTCGCTCCTCCAAGATTTTACCGATTCCCAACGTGCCGCCACCGGTGGCTACGTACTCGCGATTAACGCGCTCCATGAGTTGTATCAAGGCTATCAAGTAGACGATTACAAAGCGCTCGCCGGGATTGGTGGTGAATCAATGCTTACGCCGGTGATGCAAACCGTGGCCGAGCAATATGTAAACTCTCCCGACGTAACAATCGAAGTCAACACCGAGGAAGCTCGTACTGCCCTGCAAGACACTGCAAGTGTAGATACTCAGCCGCTCGTGCTTGATTTGATTGAGAGCTCAAAAACCAACCCCTTTTGCAGCCTGATTGCCTTCGCCACGCCCGGCGCGGGCAATGGCTCGGTCACGCCCTATGCAAACCCCGGCCAACTCAATGCCCTCGATACCGATTGCGCCAGCTACTACGGCGGTGGCAGCATTCCAACGGCTGTCGGCGCTGCCGCTACTCCTGTGAGCGATGGTGGACTGATGGCCGAGTTGATCAACCGCTCCGCGAACGGCTCAGAAGCGCGTGGCTGGGTGATGGATCGCGACCACTTCGATGGCAAAAAGGGCGCCGATGGCCTCACCAATGATCCGCTGCGCCAGCGCTACCGCATCCAGGTGTTTCTGAACAGCGTAGGCGTTGAGCGCCGTGGTACCAGCGCCGCAAGCTGGGATAACGCACGCAACCAGCTCAACTGGCAAACCAATGGCCCTGATACCATCAAATCCACCGGCTTCTGGTCGTTCCTGCTCAAATTTAGCGGCAGCGCCAGCGGCGACGCCGCCGAGATGGCCGATTTTGCTGCCGGCGCTGAAGCCACCGGCAACCGCATGGATGAGGATGTCATTCAGCTGCTGTCCGATGCCGGCATGTGCTCAACCGATCCTAGCCCCACCGACCCCTCTGCCTTTCGCGACAAGGTATACTGTGGTGAGCTGATTGGCAAATCCTATAAAGGTGTGCAGAGCTACGCTATCTTGAACCCCAACAAGGTCACCGATATACCGCCCATCACCGCCTTGCTTCTGCAAACCGGCAATTGTAATGACGAGATTGGCCGCCATACCGACGACGGCAGCAAAAGCGCAAGCTGGATGGACAACCTGCCCATGTTCAACGACACCCCCGCTTGCGATAATGAGCGCCAAGTGGTGGCCTTTGGCCAAGCGCGCGTGTTCTACCAGCGCCCCACCTGCACCGATGCGGCCTGCACCGTAGGCTTCAAGTCCGACGGCATCACCGATGAAAAGCCCAATCTGTTCAACCCGTTCTGGCAGGCACGCCTAGTGTCTACAGTTCCTTAAGCGACAAGGGGACGCAGGTCATGAAGCAAGTCATAAAAAGCGTATCGCAAACACTGCAGTTCAAACCCTCAATGAACTTACACCACAAACAGCCTCGGCCTTCGCGCAGTAGCCAAGGCAGGCAACGCGGCCAAGCCATGACCGAAACCCTGTTGGGCGCGGTGATGCTGGGCATCCTGCTGATCGGCTCCGTGACCCTCTACCAAATCATGCAGGCCGATATTACCGCCAACAAGACCGCACGCCTCGCGGTGTGGCAGGGGGTGTTGTACCAAGGGCTAGACAACGACGCCATGGAAGAGCGCCTGCGCGAAACTCTCAGCGCCACCCTGATGACGCGCACCGTCGTCGATCTCTTCGATAAACAACCGACTGAAGATCGCCAGTGGTTGGTCGGCGGGCCAGAAACCATCGCCTTCCGCTATGATCCAGTAGACCCGATCTATAGCCATCCGGGTACTGGCTCCAGCGCGATCGGCCAAGCCGCCCAGCTCGACAACAATCACATTGCCGGAATCAGCTTGAGCATCCCCATCAATGATCAAGTTCGCGTGCTAAACCACCCGCGTAAGCACACTGCATTGCAGCTCTTGCCCGATAACGCCCTCGAAGATCACCCAGGCGAAGCCCTCTACGCACCACCGCCCGAAGACGAAATCGCCGGCGTGGCCCGCTACCACGTAAAATCGAGTGCCGCGATGCTATCCAACGGCTTTGTCCCAGGAACCGAGCAAGACTTGCACAATATGGTTGCGGCTCTCTCTCGTGGTGGCGCACCTTTGGGGCACGTTGAACGCCGCCGCACGAATGTTCGCCAGCTTGGGTTAGCCGAAATTTGCGCAACTACAGATGATGCGGGTGGCGGCGCTACCTGTAAACCCGGCATGTGGAACCCCGAAGGGCTCACCACCACCCCCAAAGAACAAAGCCGGATGCTGCCCGCAGCGCTCGGCACTTTTGTTGAGTAAACGCCTGAATAAACGCCTAAATAAAAACGCTAACCGGATCACGCGAGAAACTCTTTTGAACACGCTTGCAGTAAAAGCGCCGCAATACAAAACGCTAAGCATTGTGCTATTGGCGTGTCTCTGCTTGCTCGCACCGCACGCCTTCGCGGCAAAAGATCCGCTCACAATCACCTACCCTGATATTCCGCCGCCGCCCGGTTCCGAATGGTCGTGGGTAGGCCGCCAGATGATCGTAGATGGCACGCCCATGTCCATCAAAGTGTTTAATTTCAACGGCACCGAAGCCGAGCTGATCCAACACTTTGAAAATTTCTGGAAAACCTTTGGCCACGGTACCTTTGGGCGCACGGCGCTTGGCAATAAACGCATGCTAACCCATCATACCGCGGAGTATTACACCACGGTGCAGTATCAGTGGGATGGCAAGCAGTTTACGGGTTCAATTGCGCTTTCTCGCCCCGATATGGCCAAACCCGTACCGCGCAAGCTGCCTATTAAGTCACCTCCCGGCACCACGGTAATGAGCCGAATTGAGAGCAATGACCTAGGGATTTTCAGTGATTCCATCACATTATTGAGCAACCGCAGCCAAAGCTTTAACGTTTCCTATTATGCTGCGCAACTTATAAACGATGGCTGGACGCAGATCGCCAAATCCTGCTCCGATACGGGCTGCAATCTCCAGTTCCAGTCGATCCAGGGGCAGTTACAAATTTCCATAAAAGATTTACCCGGTACGCATGGTAAACAGAGCCGCATTTTGGTTCACTGGATTAAACAGTAGTCGCACAAATAGAACGATAAGGGCGAGGCCGAATCAGCAAGAGCCTTCGCGCTGCACGTAAAAACACATGTAAAAGCACACGTAAAAAAAAGCATAAAAATCGTGAGTAAAACCATGAACCTGAAACCGCATTGCCGCCCCCGCCTAGCCCGAAACAGCGCCCATACCTTGCGCCAGCGTGGTACCGCGATGATCGAATACACCGTAGTCGTCGCCTTCGCCACTTTGGTTCTCTATTTTGCACTGGCAGGCAACCCCAATGACCCGAGCACCGTATCGGTAGGCAAGGCGCTACACGATCGGCAAGTCAGTTTTACAGACAGCGTGCTGGCTCCCTAAACCACGCGGAACAGCCAAGCTTGCGAACCCATTATAAAAATCAATATTGATCAGGCGGCAAACAATGAAGACCACAGTAAAAAACAAAGGAACCTTGTTGATTCTCGCAGGCGCAATCGCCGCGGGGATCGGTGGTTGGTTTCTCACCCAAAACTACATCAAAACCGAAGTCACCCAGCGCAACAAAGCAATTGATCAGCAGCGCGAGGCCATACAAGTGGTGGTTGCTTCGGCTGATCTGAACATCGGTGATGTTGTCACTCTTAAAAATGCGGTCGTGCGTGATATTCCTAAAACCTTTGTGCCTAGCGAAGCTGTAACGCCGGCCAATTTCGCCGCCACGCTTGAAGGTCGTCAGCTCAAGTACAAAGTAAAATACGGTGAAGTCATTCTGCCGATGCACGTCAGCAGCACCAAGATTGAGGGGATCGTCAGCTTGCTCGAACCAGGTGAGCGCGCGATCACCATTCCGGTGGGCAAAGAAGACACTATTTCAGGGTTCTTGCGCCCCGGTAGTCGCGTAGACCTGTTCTTGACCTTAAAAGATGGTGCCGTGTCGCGCACCGCGCCCTTTTTGCAGCGTGTAAAAGTCATTGCCACCGGCACCGAGCTCAACGACGGCATTCCCCGCGAATTGAAAGACCCCAAAAAGCTCCAGAAGACGTTTTCGGATGTGACGCTCGCCGTAACGCCAGTGCAGGCCACCAAACTGATCCATTCCCAGTCGGTAGGCGATATAGCCATGGTATTGCGCCGCCCAGAAGATAAATCTACCGAATTTGACGATTACGCCACCATCGACAATTTGCTTGATAGCCGTCAGGTAGCGCCGGTATTGCCACCGCCACCCATCAAACAGCCTGCCGTAAAAACCAATGGCGTGTTCGAACTGATTCGCGGAGGAAACCGCTCTTAAAACGAGCAGTACAGAGCCAAGAAGCTGCACTAGGCATAACGCTGCACAAGGGATGGTGTACAAGCCGAATCTGCTGTCCATCCTGAATAACAAGAACATTGAAAAAACACAGAAGGATCATGGTTCCATGGGGAAAATCACCGCTGTAACACGCATCTGGCTGGCTTTTATCACCGCATTTTTCTGGTGCGCCACCCACGCCAACGCCGCCGAACCGGTACCGCCGGGGTATGACGACGTAATATCCATCGTACAGGGCCAGACCACGCTTTTGCCTTTTCCTAACGTAGTGCGTGTTTCCATCGGTGAAGAAAACCTCGCCAACGCCCAACCTGCAGGCGCCAACGAAATCCTCCTCACCGGCCTCAAGGCAGGCGTTACCGATTTGCGCATCTGGCCGGAACATGGCAAGGCCAAACGCTACTTGCTCAAGATTATCGACAACACTTGGACGCGCGTTCTTGAGCTTTCAAATACGGTCCTTGCTGACATCGAAGGCGTAAGCGCACGCGAAGACAATGGCATCGTACTAATTGAAGGCCGCCTCCTGCGTGAACAAGATGCTGCAGTGATCGCCGATCTTAAAGCCAAGCTCAAAAAAGAAGTAAAAGAAGGCAAGGTGGTCTTTAACGTTGTGCTGCCTAACGTCAAATTGGCCGCCATGGTGATGCTGGATGTCCACGTGGTAGAAGTTCGCAAACAAGACCTGAAAAAACTCGGCGTGCAGTGGGATTCCGCCACCGCTGGCCCAGCTTACGGCGTGCTTGGCCAGTTCCGTGGCGCAGGTAATTTCGAAAAAGATACCAGCGTGTTTGGCTTTCTGATGACTGAAAACAGAAGCCCGATCAAGGTTGGCAACGGCTACATCGGCACATCCATTGGCTCTAAGCTCAATTTCTTGCAAAGCAATGGCGTTGCGCACGTTCTGGCGCAGCCTAAACTGGTGACCCGTTCCGGCTCAGAAGCATCTTTCTTGGCCGGTGGCGAGATCCCGATTCCCACCGTCACCAAAGACAACCAGATCAACACCATCTTCAAGCAAGTGGGCGTCATCCTGAAAATTTCACCCAAGGCTGACCCAGATGGCTTTATCGAAACAGCAATCAACGTAGAAGTCAGCCAAGTCGACGCAAGCGTTCAGGTGTTGGGTATTCCAGGCTTCATTACTCGCAAAACCAAAATGGAGATGAACGTCCAATCCGGTCAAACTATGGCGATCTCTGGCATGTTGTCCGAAGAGAGCAGCAAAGCCATCGACAAAATGCCCGGCCTAGGCTCCATCCCGATCTTGGGCGAGCTCTTCAAATCGCGCGATTTTCGCCAGAACACCACTGAGTTGATGATTTTCGTAACGCCGTACCTTGTGGACCCTGATAGCGAGCAAAACAAAGAGTTGTTGGCTAACAGCAAAAAGCTAGATCAAAACGGCAAAAAAGAAGCACGCCGCTTCTCCATCATGGACTGAGAGGAGATCTATCGTGCTTGAGTTTGAGATTATAGACAGCTACGGCAACCGCACCTCGCACAGCTTTGAGCGCGGCACCGTGGTGCTGGGTAAGGGAGATACCTGCAACGTAATCCTGCCCTCAGCACATGCCTCGCGCGTGCACGCCAATATCCGCATCGAGGAGTTTGCGGCTTTTTATGTGGATAGCGGCAGCACCAATGGTTCGTGGTTTCGTGGGGCGCGTTTAAGCGCACCACACAAACTTGGCGTAGGTGATCGGATCGACATTGGCGATCTATCGATTGTCGTCCAGAAAATCCCTGAAGATCTAAGCGCCGTTTTTGGCGGTGAAGACAGGAGTAGGCGTAACGACTCAGACCTTGTTCGTTCTGAATCCGATGAATTGGTAGAGCTGAAGCGCAAAATCCACTCCATGATTTTGGAATATCTGGATTTGCGTAAACGCGGTAACCTTCAACAGATGACCGCTGCTGAGTTGCGCACCGAGGCTGATAAAGCCACCCGTGAGATCATCCGCCAAGTGCAAGATGAAATTCCAGGGTCGATTACCCATGCCGAGCTACGCCGCCAGGTGGTGGCAGAGGCGGTGGGTTTGGGCGCACTCGAACCGCTCCTGCAGGATGATTCCATTACCGAAATTATGGTGAACGGGCCGGATCAGATTTTTATTGAGCAAAATGGCAAACTGGTTCTCTCCCAGCACCGTTTTAGCAGCACCGCATCCTTGCTATCGGTCATCGACCGCGTAGTAGCCCCGCTAGGTCGCCGGATCGACGAAAGCTCGCCCATGGTCGATGCGCGCTTGCCCGATGGTTCGCGCGTAAACGCAATTATCCCGCCGCTCGCTCTGAACGGCCCCACGGTTACCATTCGAAAGTTCGCCAAAAAAAGCCTGTTTATGCAGGATTTATTCAACTACGATTCAATCTCCGTCGAGATGGCGCGTTTTCTGAAAACTTGCGTTGAACAGCACCGCAACATCATTATTTCTGGCGGCACAGGGTCAGGTAAAACCACTACGCTTAACATCCTCTCGAACTTTATCGGCCCAAGCGAGCGCATCGTTACCATCGAAGACGCCGCAGAACTTCGCCTCAACCAAACTCACGTTGTCTCCATGGAAAGTCGCCCCGCGAACGCCGAAGGCAAGGGTCGCGTTACCATCCGTGACTTGGTCGTAAACGCACTGCGTATGCGCCCAGACCGTATCGTAGTAGGGGAGTGTCGTGGCGGTGAAGCCCTCGACATGCTGCAAGCAATGAACACCGGTCACGATGGCTCACTTACAACAGGCCACGCCAACTCCCCTAGTGACTTTCTGGCGCGTTTAGAAGTCATGGTGTTAATGGCGGGCGTAGAACTGCCATCCAAGGCGATTCGTGAACAGATTGCCTCGGCAGTAGACATCATCGTGCAGCAAAGCCGCTTATCGGATGGCAGACGTAAAATCACCCACATCATGGAAGTCTCTGGAATCGAAGGGGATACCATCAAAATGCAGCCGATTTTTGAGTTCGTAAAGAAAGGCATAGCCCCCGACGGTCGTGTGCTGGGCGAATTTAGCGCTACAGGCTACATTCCGATGTTCTACCGCGAAGCGCAAAAACAGGGCATCAAGCTGGATCAGTCCATTTTTACGCCGAAAGAGATTGAACTCTCTGCGGAGGCCGCATCATGGAATTAACTTGGGTAGGCTTGCAGCAGTTTGCCGATGAGCATGCACGCCTGTTGATTTTTCTGCTTTCCACCTTCGCCTTTGCGGGGCTTGGCTATGTTGCGATTGTCGTCGCGCGCATTAGCTTTGCGCTTTATCGTCGCCAGTTTTATTCCCAGGTAGACCAAGGTCTGCGCGACGTATTCATGTTGATTGATCCAGGCCAGGTTTTTGCCGTTACGATCGGGCTGGGTATTCTGATTTGCCCATTGCTGTTCTTTTTTGTCAGCCCGTTCAGTGCGGTGGTTGGCGGCATGCTCATTATGTTCGCACCGCGCTACGTGTTGCTGGAGATGAAAAAAAACCGCTCAGACAAGTTCGTAAAGCAAATGCCCGATGCTCTCGCTGCAATGTCTACGGCGCTGAAATCCGGTCTGAATCTTGTCAAATCCCTGCAACAAGTGGTGCGTAATCAGCCGGAGCCGCTCGCTCAAGAGTTCGCACAGGTGCTTGTGGAATACCGTATCGGCACAGATTTGAACGACTCCTTCGGCGACCTCGCGAAGCGCATTGATCGCCCCGAAGTCGTCCTGATGAACTCTGCAATCCGCATCAACCGCAGCGTCGGCGGCAATCTCGCTGCCACCTTTGAAAACCTCGCCGATTCCCTGCGCGAGACCTCAAAGGTGGAAGGTAAGATCAAAGCTATGACCGCGATGGGTTCCTCGCAAGGAAAGCTTGCTCTGGCAGTGCCGATTGTGGTGGCCTTGGTATTTTTTCAGCAGGAACGCGCTGCAATGGAGATGCTGTTCCACACCAAACTGGGCTGGATCTGGCTCGGTATGATGGTGTTCTCAGCATTCTTGGGTATGACGTTTATCAAAAAGATAGTGAATGTCGATGTTTGATTCAATCACACTACAAAGTGGCTTGTTCAGTTATCTGCCCGCACTCCTCGGTGCGCTCACAGCGGCATTTCTGACCTACAGCCTGACCGTGATCATCCGCAACCGACGCGCGGCCACTGGCTTGTTGGGCGATGAATCGTGGCGTGATCCTACGCCGTTGATCTATCGCTTGTTCAAGCCATTTATCAAATTGCTGGCGGTAGAATTCTCCAAGCTGATCAAACCGGCGAAGCGCGAGCGTATTTCCAACCGCCTAAGCAGCGGCGGCCTTCGCTACGCAATTTTGCCCGAAGAATTCATGGCCATGAAATACATCTGCGCCGTGGTGGCAGGTGGTATCACCGTATGGTCGTTATTGACCATGCCGGATATGAAAGCGGAATTTAAACTTTTGCTCTATCCCTTGGCTTTGGTCGGCTTTTTCTACCCCGATATCTGGCTTTCCGACCAGATCAATCGCCGCCGCAGAATCACCCTAAAGGAATTTCCCTTTATGCTCGATCTGCTGGTGCTCGGCATGCGCGCTGGCTTGAACTACGCCGCTGCGCTCGGTCATGCGATTGAAGCAATGCCCAATGGTGTAATCCGCGACGAATTCAGCAAGGTACTACGCGAAATCCGCGCAGGTAAATCCCGCCGCGAAGCCCTGCTAACTCTAGCCGATCGTATGAATCTGGAGGCTATCAGCAATTTCGTAGCTGCGGTAAACCAAGTGGAAGAAACCGGTGGAGAGATCGTAAGCGTACTGATGGTTCAAGCAGAGCAGCGCCGTAATGAGCGCTTTACCGCAGCAGAAATCGCGGCCAACAAAGCGCCGATTCGCATGCTGATCCCCATGATGCTGTTCCTGTTCCCGATTATTTTCATGCTGCTGACCTTTATTATTATCGTCAAGCTCTATGCCATCGGCATGTTGCCAGAGGGTATGGCGGAACTCCTTAAATAGCGGCGGATCTATGAAAACAAGAACACTAAAAAGATCAGGCAGCGCACTTTCTCACACCGTTCAAGTGGGCTTCGCCGATTCATTTTTTACGCGCTTGCTGGGCCTGTTGCCGCGCCGCGAACTGCCTTTTGGTCAATCCTTGCTGATTACGCCCTGCACGGATGTCCACACCTGGTTTATGCGTTTTACGATCGACATTGTGTTTCTGGACAAGCAACACAAGATTGTAGGCATTAGAGAACACGTTCGGCCTTTTCGTTTTGCATTAGGCCCACGCTCCACCGCGAGCGTGCTGGAACTTACGGCGGGAGCGGTCGAAAAACTTGCACTTAAAACCGATGATCATCTGTCCTTTGACGAGGCGTCGGTTTGAAAATTTGCGAATCAATGCACAAACGTACCGCAGCGCTTCGCAACAGAAACTTTTACATTACGAGCTATTAATACTCGGCTTTTGAATACTGGATGTACTCATGAAACAAGAAAATCAAAACTTCAAATTCGACGCGACACCGGTCATCGACCTCAAGCGTACACCAGTAACGGAAGGCTGGGATAACGAAAAGACTGAGGTTTTCATTGAAGACGGCGAGGGCGGCTCAGGCGCCTTTCTGCTCGATGCCAACGGCGAATACCTGCCCATTTCCGCCTTCCCCTTCGTAATGGGGCGCGGTACCGAATGCGATATGGTGCTCACCGGAAAAGGCATTTCGCGTAAGCACGCCGAAATCATTTTTCAGTCCGGCCGCTTTGTTGTAAACGACCTTGATAGTTTGAACGGAATTAAAGTCAACGGCTACAAATTGGCCCGCGTAATTCTGGAAGAAGGCGATTCCATCAAGTTGGGGGATACCACGCTGGTATTCACCACCAACCGTAACAAAACTCCGCAGTCTGCCAATGATGAAAGTATCGGTAGCGCAGCCGACGTCGAAACAGCCACCGGCACTGAAAAGGGCGGCAAAGCGAAAGCAGCAGGAAAGCCTAGAAGCGCTCAAAAGGGCACCCGCTTTGCACTGACAGCCGCAGTGCTGGTAGCAGCAGTAGCCGGCGGCTTTTATGTGATGCAGACCATGCAGAACGGCATGCTTGATCAGCGTGTAGTTGCGGTTCCAAATCCAAGCCAAGGAAATACGGGCGCAGCAGCCAACGCCACGAAAAATCAACAGCCACCGAATGCAGCCAACACATCCGCAGCTCAGCAGGCAGCAGATGCGGGCACCGTGGCATCGTCGGGCAGCGAGCCAACAAGCGGATCAGCGGCCAGTTCGGCAAACGATGGCAGTTCGGTAAGTGATGGCAGTTCGAGCGATAGCAGTTCGAGTGACGGTTATGCCGCTGCAGACCAAGTCGCAAGCAACGATCCACCGCCCTCCATTGCGCTCAGCTTCGGTGGCGCAAGCGCTGCGGCTCCCAAAGTTGCGCCACCTGCGCCGAAAGCAGCAACGCCTGCGCCGAAAGTAGCGCCACCTGCGCCGCGAGTGGCTGCTTCGACCAGCTCCGCTTCGCAAAGAGCCACGGCACCGAGCGCGCCAGCTCAGCGCCCAGTAACTGCTGCGAGCCGCAGCAGCGCACCGAACGCCGCCACTTTAGATAACCGTTATCTGTCTGGAGATGTGAACGCCTTAGTTGCAGAGATGGGCGAGAATATTCGGTCTGGCGCAATTAGCGATCCCGCTTATAAAGCTCGTTACGATAGTTATCTCTCTCTCTTTAATCAGTACAATTCTGCAAAACAGGCAAGCGCAGAGGGTCGTCTGGAAGATGAGATCAAAGCACTTTCCGGCTTTCTTTCCGCAGAGCGCAGCCGCTTTGCTGGCCGCAACAGTGCGCTTGGACGCGCTGCCGGCAACCGCCTAGCGGATCGTTTGGCGACACTTGGCAACAACGCCGCGAAGACGGGCAACTCACAAGAAGCCTACCGTTACTGGCAGAAAGCGCTTTCCTACGGCGATTCTGTCGCCGCCCGCGTCGCGCTTGATAGCGCGAACCAAAAGTCGCAACAGTTGTATCGCCAAGCTTTGCGCCTCGAATATGTAAACACCTCACGTGCCCGCGCACTCTGGAACGAAGTACTTACCATCGTGCCACCCGGAACCGAGTATTATACGAAAGCTTCTTCCAAACTGGCATGGTATGACAAGTGGGGTTCCTGATGAGTGAGAGTTTGCGTGTAGCGTTCGTCGTCTGTGTAGTAGCAATGATCAGTGCGTGCAGCACGCTCGGAGGAAATTCCGAACGCGGCACGCAGGATCTAAACGCGATGCTTCAACAAGCAGAGCATGCTTATTCAGACGGCAATTTACAGCATGCGCAAACGCTTTTAGAAACCGCGCTCAAAGACGATGAATCGAACGCGAACGCGTGGTATCGACTGGGTACGATTTACTATCGCTCCGAAGATTACGACCGCGCTGCGGATAGCTTTGCGCGTGCGATCAAAATTGATCCACGTAACGCAAAAGCACAGTTCAATCTGGCTACGATCCGTTTGCAGCAGGCAGAGGCGCACTTTCAGTACTTTATCGCAACCACAGACCCGAACGCCGATATCACCGAGCTCAATGTATTGCTCGGCGCGATTGAGCGCTATGTCGAGTCGCAGAAGTAATACGGCAGCAGGCAGAATCAATGCGCAAGGCGCTTGGCTACAGCAAAAAAGGCAGCAAATCCGATGAGAACGAAGATTCGTTCTTTCTAAGCCCTGCATCCTCGTTGTTTGTGGTGGCAGATGGCGTTGGCGGAGGGCCAGATGGTAAACAAGCCTCGCAAAGCGTCATCGCCGAATTCGCGGCACTCGGCCAGGGTACCGTGTCCCATGAACGGATTGCCCATGCCATCGAATCAGCAAACCAAAAGGTCTATTCGCAAGCCCGTGAACAGGGAAAGCAGGGAATGGCATCAACCGTCGTTGCTGCTTGGATTGCCGAGAGCCGCCTTGAAGTATTTAACGTCGGGGATAGCCGCGCTTACCGAATTGACGAAAGCGGCATCACCCAGCTATCTGTTGACCACTCTCACGTCAACGGCGATGCAGTCAGCCGCAACAAAATCACCAATGCAGTAGGAATTCGCAAAGAAATACGCATCGAAGTCGCAAGCTTTGAAGTGCCGAAGCGAGGTTATCTGCTTTTGGTCAGCGATGGTATCAGCGACCCCTTAACCGATGAACGCATACGCGCAGAGGTGCTTCGCTCGGATTTATCGTTATTTGAAAAATGCCTTGTACTCACCTCAGAAGCCGAAAATCACGGAGGCAGGGATGACAAAACCGTCATCCTGATTGCAAATGAAAGCCCATAAAACAAGAAGAATAACCGTAGTTAACGGCTCATCCCGTTCAGTCCAGAAAATGGCGGGGATTTCTATCGTCGAATCCCTGATTGTGCTACCTGTGCTCTTGATGCTCGGTATGGGTGTTCTCCATCTGGCGCTTGTAGTACAAGCGAAATCCAATCTGGAATACGCAGCTCTCATGGCCGCCCGAATTGGCGCGACCACGCCTAATTTTGGTTTTGGCGTAGATCAAAACCTGATGCGCGATGAGGTGCTCAGAAGAATGAGGGCTTCCGATCCACGCAATGCTGAATTTACCGATTATGGCGATGGCATTGTACGCCTTTGCATCGTGCGCCCCGGTGATTCAGCGTTTGACGATTACCCCAATACGGAAGCGGCTACAGGGGATGATTTCATCCCCAACGACAATTTGCCCTACTATGCAGAAACCGCTGGTGCTGCATCAGGGCTCACCATACAGCAGGCCAACGTGCTCCATCTGCGCGTAAAATACCTGTTTGACAGCAACATCCCCTTCATGAACACCCGCCAGTCTTTCGACCCAACCTTCAATGGTCGCGGCCTCTCGCCCGCGCAGGAGCCACCAAAATCCGGCGAAGTCGAGGGCCGCCTGCCAAACTCTGGCAGCCGCGGCAAATGGATTACGGCCGATGCAGTGGTAGTGATGCAGACCCCCGCGCGCCGCAATGACTTTACCGAACACTATCTTGCAAAACACGATTCAACCGTCACCGCTTTGGACGATATCGACGGATTTTGCGACGATTTCCCACCAAAAGACCCCTAGCACACGCCGGCTGAACGAAGCCACGCCGCCTGAGCGAAGTCGCGCTGGCTGAGCGAAGTCGAAGCCAAACCACGCCACGCCGGCTGAGCCAAGCCAAACCAAACCGCCTGAGCGAAGTCGCGCCGGCTGAGCGAAGTCGCGCCGGCTGAGCGAAGCCGAAGCCAAGCCCGCCGTTATTTTGTGAGATTTAGCAGCAAGCTGGATGTATCAAACCTACCGCCACCCGCCTGCTGAATCTGCGCGTAAAACTGATCGACCAAAGCCGCGACCGGAAGCGAGGAACCATTCCGCCGCGCCTCGTCTAGACAGATACCAAGGTCTTTTCGCATCCAGTCCACAGCGAAACCATGCTCATATTCGCCCGCTAGCATGGTTTTGTGGCGATTTTCCATCTGCCAAGATTGAGCAGCGCCCTTGGAAATCACCTCTACCACTTGTGCCGCATCAAGGCCCGCTTGATTGGCGAAGTTGAGTGCTTCCGCAAGGCTTTGGATTAGCCCTGCGATGCAAATCTGGTTGACCATTTTGGTAAGTTGGCCGCTACCGGATTCGCCCAAACGCTGACACTCACGGGCATACGCCATGATGATCGGGCGTGCACGTTCGTAGGCGCTAGGATCACCCCCGCACATCACGGTTAAACAGCCTTTTTCGGCACCTTGCTGCCCACCTGAAATGGGTGCGTCGATAAAAAAAGCGCCTTTTTCGCCTGCCGCCTGATTCAGTTCACGTGCAATTTTTGCAGAGACGGTGGAATGATCGACAATGATTCCACCTGTCTTGATGCCCTCCAAAATACCCTCTGGCCCGCGTACTACGGCGTCCAGATCAGCATCGTTGCCGACGCAGGTAAATACGATATCTGCGCCGCTCGCTGCGTACCTTGGCGTTGCTGCGTGCTGGCCTGCATATTGGCTGAGCCATTTCTGCGCTTTTGTGGCCGTGCGGTTGTACACGGTTACGTCGTGGCCGGCGTTTGCAAGGTGCCCAGCCATTGGAAAGCCCATTACGCCAAGTCCGATAAATGAAAGCTTCATTGCGATCTCCATTGTGTTGATTGCAATACGCAAAAAAGGGGCAAAAAGCCCCTTTTTAAGCGTCTGCTGACTAAGCGAATTGCACCCGCCGGCTTCGACTTCGCTCAGCCGACGAAGCGAATTCTAACCGGAACCTTCCGCCGGCTGAGCGAAGCCGAAGCGAATCACACCCGCCGGCTTCGACTTCGCTCAGCCGACGAAGCGAATTCTAACCGGAACCTTCCGTCGGCTGAGCGAAGCCGAAGCCTAAGCGAATTGCACCCGCCGACTTCGACTGCGCTCAGCCGACGAAGCGAATTACCCCTCGCCGGCTGAGCGAAGCCGAAGCCGCCGAAGCCTAGCGCTTGTCCATAGCAACATAGTCGCGGCTGGTGTGGCCGGTATACAGCTGGCGTGGACGACCGATTCTGTACGACCCGCTGATCATTTCGTTCCAGTGAGCGATCCAGCCTACCGTTCTGGCAAGTGCAAAGATCACCGTGAACATGGTGGTTGGGATGCCAATTGCTTTGAGGATAATGCCAGAGTAGAAGTCTACGTTCGGGTAGAGTTTCTTCTCGATGAAGTAAGGGTCGCTCAGGGCGATTTCTTCCAGCTTCATGGCAAGCTCAAGTTGCGGGTCGTTGATGCCAAGTTCCTGCAACACATCGTGGCAGGTTTGGCGCATCACTTTCGCACGCGGGTCGAAATTTTTGTATACGCGATGGCCAAAGCCCATCAAGCGGAATGGATCGTTCTTGTCTTTTGCGCGATCTACAAACTTGTGTACGTTGGCAACGCTGCCGATCTCGTTGAGCATGCGTAGTACGGCTTCGTTGGCGCCGCCGTGTGCAGGCCCCCAGAGTGCCGCGATGCCTGCGGCAATGCACGCAAATGGGTTTGCGCCGGTAGAACCTGCCAAGCGTACGGTTGAAGTCGATGCGTTTTGCTCGTGGTCGGCGTGAAGGATAAAGATCTTGTCCATTGCCTGCGCCAGTACAGGGCTTACCTTGTAGGGTTCGCAGGGTGTTGCGAACATCATGTGCAGGAAGTTTTCGCTGTACGACAGTGCGTTGTTGGGCTGCATGAACGGCTGGCCAATGGAATATTTGTAGCACATTGCAGCCAGAGTCGGAATCTTCGACAGCAGACGGAACGCAGCGATCTCGCGGTGACGCTCGTCAGAAATCGAAAGTGAGTCGTGGTAGAAAGCGGAAAGCGCGCCCACGACGCCACACATGACGGCCATCGGGTGAGCATCACGGCGGAAGCCTTGGAAGAATTGGCGCAACTGCTCGTTCACCATGGTGTGAGCGCGAACGGTTGAAACAAACTCTTCTTTTTGCTTGGCATTCGGTAGCTCGCCGCGCAGCAGTAGGTAGCAGGTTTCCATATAGTCGGAGTGGTCTGCCAACTGTTCAATTGGGTAGCCGCGGTGTAGCAGAATGCCGTTATCGCCGTCGATAAAGGTGATTTTGGACTCACAAGACGCAGTGGAGCCAAAGCCCGGGTCGTAGGTGAAAATCCCTGCGGCGCTAAGTTTCGCAATATCCAACACGTCAGGGCCAACGCTGCCCGAAAGAATAGGCAAATCCAACGTTTTGTCGCCTAAAATCAATTGGGCGCTTTTCTCAGCCATAATGCTCTCCTAATCTGCATGGTACACACCGAGTGTGTCCGTTTGCGTCTTCTGCTTAGTAGTATACCGAGACGAACGTGCGCCTCGCGTGTGTGGTCCGTCTCGCCAAAACTAATCACTTTTATCAAAAAAGGATCATTATCAAAAAAGGATCACTTATCAAAAAATGATAGCTCGTAAAAATCACTGCGCCGTCATGGCCTGCGAGAGGTAGCGTGGCACGTCGGCGCGGCGCAAAATCGCCACGAGTCGCGGCACAAAGCTATTCACGGCAAGGCATGGCTAACACAACTAGGCGCTACACGTCGGCCAAGTGCCACCTGTCTACAAGGCGGCAACCAAGCGCCCGCAAAGCTAATAACTTGGCAATTCTTTGTCAAATTATTTCAAGGATTCGGTCGTTCGGATACGCGCCTAAGAGGGCGTCTAAGTGATCAAAGTCATGCAACCGTAAAGCCTGTCGTAGGCTAGGCGAAACTTTACTGCCTTCGCTCTTAGGTTTCAACCGCTGACAGTGATTTGAATGCTCTGCAGAGAAAGCTCTGAGTGGAGCCAAAAGGGGCCTGCTGGTGTGAGGTGCTTTTTTAGGAGGTGCTTTTTTAGGAGGTGCTTTTTAATGAGGTGCAACATAATGAGGCGCAATTGCTTTGTCGAGGCACTACGTCGTAACCCTTATTGGAGGCATAACGAGACAAAGGAGGGCGGAGGTGTTGGGATACAGGGTGTTGCTTGATTTACGCGGCTTTTTTTGTAACGAATGCCTTGGCAGAACGTGTTTTCATCGCTGGTAAATGCGGCAAAAAACCGATACCATTCGGCGCAATTTGTCACCCCATGGGAAATCGCAACAAAAAGGGGTGGTAGATCATAAAAGCGCTACACTTGATGTCAGGATTCGGCGCATGCGCTTCTACTGGCATCATTTCGTTTATGTTGGAAGGAGCGGGCAAGGCTCAAAAAGGCTTGTCCCGCGCCATTGAGTATAACCTTTCGGTAAAACCGAGCTATCTGGAAGCGCAGACGGGCATCACCGGCTTGTCGCGGTTTCTCAACGCGCATACCTTCGCCTGTTCCTCGTGTTTTTGGTTTATGGGGCAGCGCCCTGGCACTTTGCAGATAGTGTTCAAACCAACACGGTGATCTGCAATGGGTGACGGCGTGATGTACCGGCAGTGGAGTACTTCCCATCTTACTGGGACGAATGCTGCCTATGTCGAAGAGCTGTATGAGTCGTATCTAAAAAATCCGAATTCTGTTTCGGAGGAGTGGCGCAACCAGTTTGACAAGCTCCCCCGCGTTTCTTCAGTCGAAAGCGACATTCCGCACTCCACAGTGCGTGAACACTTTCTCTATCTTGCCAAGAATCGTAGCCGCACACAGGCGCTTGCGGTAGGCAGCGTATCTTCCGACCACGACAAAAAGCAAGTGAAGGTGATGCAGTTGATCACCGGCTTCCGCGTTCGTGGCCATCAGCGCGCTCACCTCGACCCGCTCGGCCTCATGAAGCGCCGCAACGTGCCGGATCTCGCACTTGCGCATCACGGCTTATCTGAAGCGGATCTCGATACCACATTTCATACCGGCAGCTTGTTCCTGGGTACAGAAGAAGCACGGCTTTCGGAAATTGTCGAAGCACTGGATCGCACTTATTGCGGTAGCATCGGTGCGGAATATATGCACATTGTTGATACCTCCGAGAAGCGCTGGATTCAACAGCGAATGGAGAGTGTGCGTTCTCAGCCCAACTACAGCCGCGATGTAAAAGTCCATTTGCTGGAGCGCCTCACTGCCGCTGAGGGGCTGGAAAAAGTTTTGGCAAGCAAATACCCCGGCACCAAGCGTTTTGGCTTGGAGGGCGGTGAAAGCCTGATCCCCTGCGTGGATGAGATCATTCAGCGTGCAGGTAGCTATGGCGTCAAAGAAGTCGTCATAGGCATGGCCCACCGTGGGCGGCTGAACGTGCTCGTGAATACCCTCGGTAAAAATCCTTCTGACTTGTTTAGCGAGTTCGAAGGCAAGATGAAGATGGCCGAGTACGGCTCTGGCGACGTTAAATATCACCAAGGGTTTTCGTCGAACGTTATGACGCCGGGTGGCGAAGTACACCTTGCGCTTGCGTTTAACCCTTCGCACTTGGAAATCGTCAGCCCCGTGGTAGAGGGTTCTGTGCGTGCGCGCCAAGATCGACGCAAAGACAAAACTGGCGATTTAGTTGTGCCCATCATTATCCACGGTGATGCGGCTTTTGCCGGTCAGGGCGTGGTGATGGAAACGTTGCAGATGTCGCAAACGCGCGGCTATCGCACGGGGGGTACGGTTCACATTATTGTGAACAACCAGATCGGTTTTACCACCAGCAATCCCAAGGATGCGCGTTCTACGGAATACTGCACAGACGTTGCAAAAATGGTGCAGGCGCCTATTTTTCACGTCAATGGCGACGATCCAGAAGCGGTGTTGTTCGTTACCCAAATGGCCATCGACTTCCGTCAGCAGTTCAAGCGGGATGTTGTGATTGACCTGATCTGCTACCGCGTTCGCGGCCATAACGAGGCAGATGAGCCGGCAATTACGCAGCCGATGATGTACAAGGTGATTCGTAGTAAAAAATCATCGCGTACGCTGTACGTCGAAAAACTGGTAGAAGCCGGCATTTTAACGCTCGAACAGGCAGACACCATGTTGGACGAATATCGCAGCGCTCTCGACGAGGGGCGTCACGTGGTTGCTGCTTTGATCAAGGAGCCCAACAAAAATCTATTTGTGGACTGGACGCTTTATCTTGGCCATGAGTACAACGCCTATTTTGAAACAGGGGTTGCTCTTAAACAAATCCAAGAAATCGCCAACCGTATGGAGAAGGTTCCAGAAGGTTTTGCTGCCATGCGTCAAGTCGAGAAAATCGTCGAGGATCGTCGCCGCATGGCGGTAGGTGCTCTACAGGTCGATTGGGGTTTTGCGGAAACCATGGCGTATGCAACCCTGCTCGCGGAGGGCTATCCAGTGCGCTTGACTGGGCAGGATGTCGGCCGCGGAACCTTCTCGCATCGTCATGCCGTAATGCACAATCAGCTGAAGCGCGGCGTTTTCATCCCACTTCGCAATGCGATTGAAAACGATGCCACGACGTTTGATATCTACGATTCACTGCTTTCAGAAGAAGCTGTGCTGGCGTTCGAATATGGCTATGCCACCACTTCTCCGAAGGGTTTGGTGATCTGGGAAGCGCAGTTTGGCGATTTTGCGAATGGTGCGCAGGTGGTAATTGATCAGTTTATTTCTTCTGGTGAGCATAAATGGCAACGCTTGTGTGGGCTCACGATGTTGCTGCCGCACGGTTATGAAGGACAAGGGCCTGAGCATTCCTCCGCACGTCTAGAGCGTTTTCTGCAATTATGTGCCGAGCAAAATATGCAGGTTTGCGTACCAAGCACACCCGCACAGGTATTTCACATGATCCGCCGGCAAGCGGTTCGCCCGCTGCGCAAGCCCTTGATTGTGATGTCGCCGAAGAGTTTGTTGCGCCACAAGCACTGCAAATCCAGCGTTGAGGAACTCAGCGAAGGCGCGTTCCAAACGGTATTGGGTGATGCTACGGTTTCAGATCCGAGCCAAGTTACCCACATAATTTTGTGTAGCGGTAAGGTCTACTATGATCTCTTGGAGCACAAAACTGAAACCGAAGCCCACCATGTTGCCTTGATCCGTATCGAGCAGCTGTATCCGTTCCCTGAAGAGGAGCTATTTGCAGCAATCAAGCCGTTTACCGAGTTGAAATCAGCGGTTTGGTGTCAGGAAGAACCGCTGAACCAAGGCGCATGGTACTGCAGCCAGCACCACATGCGGCGGGTAACGCAAATGCACGACAATAAGCCTTATTTGAATTATGCCGGACGCAAGCCGTCTGCAGCACCGGCGGCGGGCTATATGTCGATGCATGTTGAAGAACAGCGCCAACTCGTGGCCGATGCATTCACCATTCAAAAATGATCAGAACCAGAAAACTATTCCACACCTGGACCCGACAGATAACGCTAAGGTATTAAAATGGCTATTGAAATTGAAATCAAGGCACCCCAATTTCCGGAAGCGGTTGCTGATGGCACCGTGGCCACGTGGCACAAAAAAGTAGGCGACACCGTAAGCCGTGACGAACTACTTGTAGATATTGAAACCGATAAAGTGGTGATGGAAATTGTTGCGCCGCACGATGGCGTACTCACGAAGATTATCAAGCAAGCGGGTGATACCGTACTGAGCCAAGAGTTGATTGGAAAACTCTCTGAAACGGGGGCAGGCCATACGCATACGGAGAGTGCTCAAGACCAACCTCAAGCTGCGGCCCAAACTGCCGCGTCGGATGAGGCTGTCGATGACGCGTGGGGGCCAGCGGTTCGCAAGCTGATTGCAGATAACAAAATCGACGCAAACAAAGTGACCGGTACGGGTAAAGGTGGCCGAATCACGAAAGAAGATGTCCTGAACTATTTGTCATCTTCCCAGACCAAAACGGCAGCGGCATCAAGCCCCGCAGCCACATCGGTATCGGCGGTATCCCCTAGCGCTCCACAAACTGCACCAGCTGCGCCCGCAGCCAGCGTTGCCGCGTTTGCAGCAGATGATCGCGTAGAAAAGCGCGTGCCTATGACGCGCCTACGTGCTCGAATTGCAGAGCGCCTTGTGAGTGCGCAGCATAATGCTGCCATGTTGACCACCTTCAACGAAGTCAACATGAAGCCGATCATGGATATGCGCAAAAACTACAAAGATGCGTTTGAAAAAGCGCACGGTGTACGTTTAGGTTTTATGTCTTTATTTGTGCGCGCTGCGGTAGAGGCGCTCAAACGTTTCCCCTCAGTAAACGCATCCATTGATGGTAACGATATCGTGTACCACGGTTACTACGACGTTGGGGTGGCGGTGTCCTCCGAGCGTGGCCTCGTGGTGCCGGTGATGCGTGATGTCGATAAAATGGGTTTTTCTGAGGTGGAAGGCAAAATTGCCGAGTATGGTGAGAAGGCGCGCCAAGGCAAGCTATCTCTTGAGGAGATGACGGGCGGCACATTCACCTTGTCGAATGGTGGAGTTTTCGGTTCGCTATTTTCAACGCCTATCTTGAACCCACCGCAGACCGCAATTCTCGGAATGCACAAAATTCAGGATCGCCCGATGGCCGTCAATGGTCAGGTCGTGATTTTGCCGATGATGTACTTGGCGCTTAGCTACGATCACCGCCTGATTGATGGCAAGGAAGCAGTACAATTCCTCGTGACCATCAAGGATCTGGTAGAAGATCCGACCCGCCTGTTGCTGGAGATTTAAAGGCATCAGCGCATCGCATTACAGCTAACGGCAGCAGTGAGTGTTGATTGTGAATAACCCACTGCTGCCAATGGCTGATACCGAAACCATCATAGCCGGCGTTAATATGCGCAGGCTATGTATTCCGACCCAGACGTGCCTCCACTGCTGGAGTGTGCGCAGCGAGAAAGGAAACCGAAATGCCAAAAGTATTTGATGTGGTAGTGATTGGCGGCGGCCCCGGCGGCTATGCGGCGGCTATTAAATGCGCTCAGTTGGGCTTGAAAGTCGCGTGCATCGAAAAATATATCAATAAAAATGGGAAGCCCGCCTTGGGCGGTACCTGTGCTAACGTGGGCTGCATCCCATCAAAAGCGTTATTGGATTCGTCTTGGAAATATCACGAAGCACGTGAGGCGCTGGCCGTACATGGTATTACCACGGGCGACGTGAAAATTGACGTCAAAACCATGGTGGAGCGCAAAGACACAGTCGTTAAAAAGCAAACCGACGGTGTTGCGATGCTGCTACAAATGAACGGCATCACCTGGCTTCAGGGTGAAGGCAAATTGTTGGCTGGAAAGCGCGTAGAGTTTTCTCCACACGAAGGCGAGAACGAAACGCTGGAAGCAACCTATGTGATTCTTGCGTCCGGCTCTTCGCCCATCAAGATTCCCGTTGTTCCGCTCGTCGATGGCTTGGTGGTGGATAATGCCGGCGCGCTGGATTTTACCGAGGTGCCGAAGCGCCTAGGCGTTATTGGTGCAGGGATCATCGGCTTGGAATTGGGCTCTGTTTGGGCACGTTTAGGGGCCCAGGTGACGGTGCTTGAAGCGCAGGATACGTTCCTGCCCATCGTCGATCGTCAGGTGTCTCGCGAGACGTTCAAGCAACTGACCAAGCAGAATCTGGACATTAAACTGTCTGCGCGTGTGACCGGCAGCACCGTAAAAGGAAATGAGGTCGAGGTCGCCTATACCGATGCCAACGGCGAGCAGAAGCTGACCGTAGACAAGCTGATCGTTGCGGTGGGCCGCCGCCCTTATACCGAAGGTTTGCTAGCGGTAGATAGCGGTGTAACGCTGGATGAGCGTGGTTTTATCTTTGTAAACGGGCAGTGCAGAACCGACGTTCCGGGCGTTTACGCGATTGGTGACTTGGTGCGTGGCCCCGCGCTTGCGCATAAAGCCACGGAAGAGGGTGTGATGGTAGCAGAAATGATTGCTGGCCATACTATCCATATTAACTACGACTGCATTCCCTCAGTTATTTATACTCACCCAGAAGTTGCGTGGGTTGGACTTAGCGAAGAGCAGGCGAAAGCGCGCGGCGAAGAGTATAAAACGGGCAGTTTTTCATTCGCAGCCAACGGTCGAGCGGTAGCCGCGAACGAAACCGCCGGTTTTGTGAAAGTGGTGGCCGACAAGCGTACAGACCGGATTCTTGGGGTGCATATCATTGGCCCGCAAGCATCTGAACTGATCATGCAGGCGGTAATTGCAATTGAGTTCTGCGGCAGTGTAGAGGATTTGCAGCTCATGGTGTTTGCGCACCCTGGCCTTTCCGAAGTACTGCACGAAGCCATGCTGGACGTGGACGGCAAGGCGATTCATTCTGCCAAGAAGAAGCGCAAGTAAAGCAGAGTCGCCGCACAGCTGAAGGGGTGTGCGGCAAAACGGCGACGTAGAAAGCGGCAGTGCAGGAATGCAAAAGGCTTAAAGTTCGCGCGGCAGAAGAAGCCGTGTGGTGGAAGATCTACGCAAACAAGCGCAAGCCAGTCTATTGCGTGGTGTCATGGTGTCTTTACGGGCACTGTTCAAGAAAGTAACGGTGAAACAATGAACTTACACGAATATCAAGCAAAAAAGCTATTTGCTCAGTACGGCTTGCCCGTCTCTAAAGGAGTCGCTGCGCAGTCTGTGGATGCGGCGGTTGCTGCTGCCAAAGAAATTGGTGGCGACAAGTGGGTGGTAAAAGCACAGGTGCATGCCGGCGGCCGTGGTAAGGCAGGTGGCGTCAAGCTTGTCACTGATAAAGAAGAAATTCGTGCGTTTGCGCGCAAATTGCTGGGCACAAACCTCGTCACTTACCAAACCGACGAGCGCGGCCAGCCAGTGAACACCATTCTGGTTGAAACTTGCACCGACATTGAAAAAGAGCTCTACCTAGGTGCAGTACTGGATCGCGGAAGCCGCCGCGTTGTGTTTATGGCATCTACCGAAGGTGGCGTAGAAATCGAGAAGGTTGCCCACGATACGCCAGAAAAAATTCTCAAAGTGGCCATTGATCCGCTTGTAGGCGCACAGCCATATCAAGGCCGCGTGCTTGGTTATCAGCTCGGTCTGAACAGCAACCAAGTGAAGCAGTTCGTGAATATCTTCATGGGTCTGGCAAAGATTTTCGAAGAAAAAGACTGCTCCATCATCGAAGTCAATCCTTTGGTAATTACCAAAGAAGGCAACCTGCACTGCCTAGACGCAAAAGTTGTGTTGGATGGCAGCGCATTGTTCCGCCATCCTGATATGGAAGCACTCTACGACCCCACGCAAGAAGATGAGCGTGAGCGCATCGCAGCCCAGTGGAGCCTGAACTATGTTGCGCTCGAAGGCAACATTGGCTGCATGGTGAATGGTGCGGGCCTCGCGATGGCTACCATGGACATCATCAAGCTCAAGGGCGGCCGCCCAGCAAACTTCCTCGACGTAGGCGGTGGTGCAACCAAAGAGCGCGTAACGGAAGCTTTCAAGATCATTCTGTCAGACAGCAACGTGCAAGCTGTGCTGGTGAATATCTTTGGCGGAATCGTGCGTTGTGACCTGATTGCAGACGGCATTATCGGCGCAGTTCAGGAGGTAGGCGTAAAAGTACCGGTTGTGGTTCGTCTAGAAGGCAATAACGCCGATCTTGGCGCCAAGAAACTAGCCGATAGTGGGCTGAATATTATCGCTGCCAGCGGATTTAACGATGCTGCAGAGAAAGTTGTCAAAGCGGCAGCGGGAGTTTAACAATGAGCGTATTGATTAATAAAGACACCAAGGTAATCTGCCAGGGCCTGACTGGTTCACAAGGCACGATGCACAGCCAGCAGGCAATGGAATACGGCACTAAAATGGTTGGCGGAGTAACGCCAGGCAAAGGTGGCACCCACCATATTGGCCTGCCTGTATTTAACACCGTAGCAGAAGCGCGTGAAGCCACGGGTGCCGACGCATCGGTAATCTATGTTCCCGCTGCGTTCTGCAAAGACTCGATCCTTGAAGCGGCAGACGCGGGCGTTCCGTTGATCGTGTGCATTACCGAAGGCATTCCTGCACTGGATATGCTGTACGTGAAAGAATATGTGATGGCCAAAGGCTTGCGCCTGATCGGGCCGAACTGCCCAGGAATTATCACTCCAGGCGAGTGCAAAATCGGCATCATGCCCGGCCATATTCACCTGCCAGGCAAAGTCGGCATCGTGTCGCGTTCCGGTACGTTGACGTATGAATGCGTTGCGCAAACGACGGTCCTCGGCTTTGGCCAGAGCACCTGCATTGGCATCGGCGGTGACCCAATTCCAGGTACCACCTTTATCGACGCACTCAAATTGTTCCAAGACGACCCACAAACCGAAGCGATCATCATGGTCGGCGAAATCGGTGGTTCTGCCGAGGAAGAAGCTGCGGCGTTCATCAAGGAATACGTCAAGAAGCCAATGGTAAGCTACATTGCAGGCGTTACTGCACCTCCCGGCAAGCGTATGGGCCACGCGGGTGCCATCATTGCAGGCGGAAAAGGCACTGCAGACGAGAAGTTTGCTGCACTGTCTGATGCTGGCGTTGCGGTTTGCCGCAACCCTGCAGAAATTGGCAAGACCCTCAAAGAAATTACTGGCTGGTAATTTTTGAGTAGCCTCGTTCTGGCCTCTTCCGTGAGGGTTCACGGCAGAGGCCAGCGGGCGGTTTCCGAAATTTAGTTGTATGGATGCTGTTCTAGTCTAGATGGGAGAGGGGTGAGCCACGATGTTTGGGTATGAGCACAAACCGTTTTCCTTCCAGCCTCTCACCAAAGCGCAGTCTCGCCGTATGGTGGCGCCGTTACGCTTTTATTTCTCTCCAGAATTTGACGGGATTGACAAACTCGATCCTGCAAAGCCCGTTCTGATCGTTGGCAATCATACGTTGTATGGCGTCTTGGATGTGCCGTTATTGATCGACGAAATTTATCAAAAGACGGGCATTTCTGTACGCACCTTAGCGGATCATACTCACTACGAAATACCTGTCTGGCGCACGTTATTAGATCGCATCGGCGCGGTAGAAGGCACGCGCAGCAATTGCGCCCGCTTAATGGAGCAGCGCGACCATATTATGGTGTTCCCTGGTGGCGCACGTGAAGTTGCCAAGCGCAAGGGTGAAAAATATCAGTTGGTTTGGAAACGCAGATTTGGTTTCGTCCATATGGCGATTAAATATGGCTATCCGATTGTTCCCTTCGCTGCAGTTGGCCCTGACGATGTGGCAGATGTAGTGTGGGATGCAAATGATTTAATGAATTCCAGCGTTGGCAAGTGGCTCGGTAAAATCGGTTTGTTCGACAAGGACAGCTTTTTGCGCGGCGGTGACATTATTTTTCCGATGGCGCGCGGGATTGGTATTACTGGATTTCCTCGCCCAGAGAAATTCTATTTTGCGGTGGGTGACGCAATCGAAACCGCGGTTTATCAAGGCCAAGAGAACGATGCGGATACGCTCGAAAAGGTTCGTGCAGAAGTAGCTCATGCAATTGACAGACTCATTAGCGAGCAAATGATCAAGCGCTCGGTAAAAAACAACGCCGGCCCAATTCGCAGGCTGCTTACTCGCTTATAAATCCTTTTTTTGCAAAAGTGATGGTTAGGAAGGAGTTAAGCACCATTCGCCAGGCTGAAGTTCTCCAAGTTGCCATTCGCCAATACGGGTGCGAATGAGGCGCAGCGTCGGAAAACCAGTAGCTGCTGTCATTCGTCGCACTTGGCGGTTGCGGCCTTCACAGATTCGCAATTCAAGCCAGCTCGTGGGTATGTTTTTTCGTTCTCGGATGGGTGGAATTCGCTCTGCAAAATTGGGCGGTTCAATTCTCTGTGCCTTCGCAGGCAGAGTTTTTCCGTCCTTTAGCGCAATGCCAGTGCGTAGTTGGTGGAGTGCTTCTTCAGAAATAATGCCCTCCACTTGTGCGAGGTAGGTTTTTTCAAGCTTATGCTTTGGATGGGTGATTCTCTGCTGTAATTTGCCGTCGTTGGTGAGAACCAATAGACCTTCAGAATCTTGGTCTAGGCGGCCTGCGGCGTAGATGTCGGGCAGTGAAATATAATTCGCAAGCGTTGGACGTGTTCCGTCTCTGCTGAATTGGCAAATTACCCCAAATGGTTTATGGAAAAGCAGAATGGTGGTAGATGTGCCGTCATCGGGCCTGTTTTTTGTGGCCGCGTTGGTGCTAGCTGTGTGCTTGCTTTTGCGATGCTGTTGATTGGTTTTTTTATTTGTTGGGACGCCCATGTTTTGAGTGCTCTTCAGGTCAATGAAAATGTATTTTGTTGCAAAGCAGGAATGCTGTAACGCCGAAAAAGTACAGCAGAAAAAGGCTGAATCAGATATAATTTCACCCCAAAACCCACCCACAAATCAACCAACGGAGTAAATACCGACATGGGGTACCAAAAGATCAAGGTGCCGGCGGACGGTGACAAAATCACTGTAAACGCGGACCTTTCCCTGAATGTCCCGAACTACCCTGTCATCCCCTTTATTGAAGGTGACGGAATCGGCGTGGACATCACTCCCGTCATGCTGAAAGTTGTAAACGCCGCCGTCGAAAAGGCCTACGGCACCAAGCGCGCAATTAGCTGGATGGAAGTGTATTGCGGCGAGAAGGCGACCAAGGTATACGGCCCGGACGTATGGCTGCCAGAAGAAACGTTGGACGTGCTGCGCGAATACATCGTTAGCATCAAAGGCCCGCTGACGACGCCTGTGGGGGGTGGAATTCGCTCGTTGAACGTGGCGTTGCGCCAAGAGCTGGATCTGTACGTTTGCCAGCGGCCTGTTCGCTGGTTCAAAGGCGTGCCAAGCCCTGTTACCAGCCCGCACAAAACGGACATGGTGATTTTCCGCGAAAACTCTGAAGATATTTACGCAGGAATTGAATGGAAAGCGGATAGCCCAGAAGCGATCAAGATCATCAAGTTTCTGCAAGAAGAAATGGGCGTTAAGAAAATCCGTTTCACCGAGCATTGCGGTATCGGTATCAAGCCGGTTTCCAAAGAGGGAACGCAGCGTTTGGTTCGCAAGGCGATTCAATATGCAATCGACAACGATGAGCCTAGCGTAACGTTTGTGCACAAAGGCAACATCATGAAATACACCGAGGGTGCGTTTAAAGAGTGGGGCTATGAGCTTGCTCAAGAGCGTTTCGGTGCTGAACTTCTTGATGGCGGCCCATGGATGACGATGAAGAACCCGAAAACCGGGCGCGACATCATTATTAAAGACGTAATCGCGGATGCGTTCCTTCAGCAGATTCTGATGCGGCCTGAAGAGTACAGCATTATTGCAACGCTGAACCTAAACGGCGACTATATTTCAGACGCATTGGCGGCTGAAGTCGGCGGCATAGGCATTGCGCCTGGCGCGAACATTGGCGGCAGTGTCGCGATGTTCGAGGCGACTCATGGTACCGCTCCCAAGTATGCGGGGCAGGACAAGGTAAACCCAGGTTCTCTGATTCTTTCAGCGGAAATGATGCTGCGCCACATGGGTTGGACGGAAGCGGCGGATTTGATTATTCGTGGTATGGAAGGCTCCATTGAAGCGAAAACCGTAACCTACGATTTTGAACGCCTGATGCCCAACGCAACCCTGTTACGTTGCTCCGAGTTTGGTGACGCGCTGATCCGCCATATGGAATGATGGTTGGGTGTGCTAGCTGGAACTAAAAAAGAGCGCCTTTGGGCGCTCTTTTTGATTCTGATGCAAGGGCTTCTGACGAAAGGGGTCCTGATGCAAGGGCTTCTGATGCAAAGATCTGCGAGAAGTTTGATCGCCCGTTAAAATCCAGTAAACGCCAAAACGCCCACGAAGGGCGTTATTGGTTAACGCTTCTGCTCGCTGAAGCGATCAGGATGCGTAAATAGGCTCGGAAACTTTGTGTGTTTGTGGTGCAGTATGTTGCTGCCCATCAAAAGCTGCCTCACCGTCGTGTGCGTGCTCAACGAGGCCAATGTTTACGGCGTGTAACCCTTTGGGGGCTTCGCGGATTTCATAGGTGACGACCTGGCCTGCCTTGAGGCTCTTGTACCCATCCATGTGAATATAGGAGTAGTGGACAAATAAATCGTCGCCTTCGCCGTCGGGTCTGATGAAGCCATAGCCTTTAGCGTTGTTGAACCACTTTACCTTCCCGGTTGCCATATCTAATACCTTCTCCGGTGACCTCCACATGTGCTGCGGGGTACACTACCAATTGTTATTATTGTGATCCTTTCCCAATACACAAAACGTTGCATCGTTTGTTCTACGCTACCGATTTAAGTCTGCCTGCTGGGAAGCGTGGCAAATTTTTGTTCTGTGGCGAAGAGGTCAGGCGGCGTCGGGATGGTAATCCTGGCGTTCGTCTAGACGATGCAATGCTGGAATCAGGTCGGGACGAATGTTATTTTTTGTAACTTTTTAACTCTCAACTATTGAGCGAAAACTGTCAAGTGATTTTGTGAAATTTCTTACATTTCTTGTTTGCGTGGAGTTGTTTTATATATCCTAGTCACCAAATCTACTGTCTTATGATTTCTGGTTATGAGTAAAAGTACAGATCATCTACTACCATTACAAATGATGGCAAATCGCCCTTCGGTGACCGAGGCTGAGGGTGACCTTGCAGTCCGCGAAGCATCGGCAGAAGTGGCTCCGCCACCAATGTTTCAGGTGCTAATGCTGAATGACGATTATACTCCTATGGAGTTTGTTGTTGAGGTGCTGCAACGGTTCTTTGGAATGAACCGTGAAGCAGCGACACAGGTCATGCTGATTGTGCACACCAAGGGACAGGCGAGTTGTGGTGTGTTCACCAAGGATGTTGCCGAGACCAAGGCAATGCAGGTGATGAAATACGCGAGGGAAAATCAGCATCCGTTAATGTGTCGCATTGAAAGGGTTTGATCCCAGGTTTTGCGCGTCTATCAGGTATTCATACAATGCTGAGTAAAGATCTAGAAGTCACCCTTAATCTTGCTTTCCGTGATGCCAGAAGCAAGCGCCACGAATACATGACTGTGGAGCATTTGTTGCTTGCCTTGCTGGACAATGATTCAGCGTCGGGCGTGCTCAGGGCGTGCGGTACCAATATTGATGAGCTGCGTACGGAGCTGAATCACTTTGTAGACGAGACCACGCCTCTGATACCGGCCTCTGATCCAGATCGAGAGACGCAGCCGACCTTGGGGTTTCAGCGGGTGCTGCAACGGGCAGTTTTTCACGTTCAGTCTTCTGGCAAAAAAGAAGTCACGGGCGCGAATGTTCTGGTGGCGATCTTTAGCGAGCAGGAAAGCCAAGCAGTTTACTTCCTGAAGAAGCAAAGCGTTGCGCGTATCGACGTTGTGAATTATATCGCCCACGGAATCAGCAAGGTTTCGGATGACGCATCGCGCTCCCCGCACGTTCAGCAGGGTGGGCATGAGGCTTCGCAAGATCTCCAAGACGAAGAGCAGGGAGCGGAGAGCCCAGGGCGCAGCCCGCTGGACGCCTATGCTTCCAATCTGAACGAGCAGGCTCTGCAAGGGCGTATTGACCCGCTGGTAGGACGTGGTGAGGAGATTACGCGCACGGTGCAGATTCTTTGCCGCCGCCGCAAGAATAATCCGCTGCTAGTGGGTGAACCCGGGGTGGGCAAAACCGCAATTGCAGAGGGGCTTGCCAAGAAAATTGTTGATAAAGAGGTTCCCGATGCCATCGCCGGCGCTGTTGTTTATTCGCTGGATTTGGGTGCGTTGCTAGCAGGCACGAAATATCGTGGTGATTTCGAAAAACGTTTCAAGGCGCTTTTGGGTGAGCTCAAAAAACAGAAAAATTCAATTCTGTTTATCGACGAGATTCACACGATTATCGGCGCAGGGGCGGCCTCTGGTGGGGTGATGGATGCGTCCAATCTGCTGAAACCGCTGCTAGCGTCTGGCGATATCAAGTGCATCGGCTCAACTACGTTCCAAGAGTATCGTGGGATTTTTGAGAAGGATCGTGCTTTGGCGCGCCGGTTCCAAAAAATTGATGTGACCGAGCCATCCATTGATGAGACTTACGAGATTCTCAAGGGCCTGAAGACGCGCTTTGAGGAGCACCACGATCTCAAGTACTCCAATCGGGCGCTACGTGCGGCAGCAGAGCTGTCTGCGCGCTATATCAACGATCGCCATATGCCGGATAAGGCGATTGACGTGATCGACGAGGTGGGCGCTTATCAGCGTCTGCTGGCGCCCAGCCGCCGTAAAAAAGTGATTGGGGTGACCGACATTGAGGCTGTCGTGGCAAAAATTGCGCGGATTCCGCCCAAGACGGTGTCGTCTGACGATAAGGAAATGCTGCGGAATCTGGAGCGTGATTTGCGGCTGGCAGTTTTTGGCCAAGATGAGGCGATTGGTGTGCTGTCAAACGCCATCAAGATGTCGCGCGCAGGCTTAAGCCATCCCGATAAGCCGATTGGCTCCTTCCTGTTTGCAGGTCCGACGGGTGTTGGAAAAACAGAGGTTACGCGCCAGTTGGCGAAAACGATGGGGATGGAGCTGATACGCTTTGATATGTCGGAGTATATGGAGCGCCATACGGTGTCGCGCTTGATTGGTGCGCCTCCCGGTTATGTGGGCTTCGATCAGGGTGGGTTGCTCACGGAGGCGATCACGAAGTCACCGCATTGTGTGTTGCTGTTGGATGAGGTGGAGAAGGCACATCCGGATGTGTTCAATCTGTTGTTGCAGGTGATGGACCACGGCACTTTGACGGATAATAACGGCCGTAAAGCTGATTTTCGCAATGTCATTATCGTGATGACTACAAATGCGGGGGCTGAAACGGTTGCAAGATCGTCGATCGGGTTTACCGCGCAGGATCATTCCAGTGATGGGATGTCGGCACTGAAACGACTGTTTACGCCGGAGTTTCGCAACCGACTGGATGCAATTATCCAGTTCAAGGCGCTGGATACGGAAGTGATCAAGGGTGTGGTAGACAAGTTTATCACTGAGCTGCAGGCGCAACTCGACGAGAAGAAGGTAATGCTTGATCTCGACGACACTGCTCGCTTGTGGTTCGCCCAAAAAGGCTACGACAAAGACATGGGTGCTCGCCCAATGGCTCGCCTGATCCAAGAGAAGCTAAAGCGCCCGCTGGCAGAAAAAATTCTGTTCGGTGAGCTGGCTGATCATGGAGGAACGGTTCACGTGAAGGCGGACGAGAACCAAGACGAGCTGGTCATGGACGTGGAGCCAGCGGAATAGGGGCCGTTGCGACGTGTTGATATGCTGTGAAGCTGCCACGAGGCTTGTGCCTCGGGCGGCGTTCACTTTACGCGGAAGGTAATGCGGCCTTTGGTAAGGTCGTAAGGCGTCATCTCAACCTTTACTTTGTCGCCGGTGAGAATGCGGATGTAGTTTTTGCGCATTTTTCCGGAGATATGGGCGGTAACCACGTGTCCGTTGTCTAGTTCAACGCGAAACGTTGTGTTGGGCAGGGTATCTACTACCGTGCCATCCATCTCAATGGAGTCTTCTTTTGACATTCGGGAGGCCCTCTCAGAGCACTAAAAAATGGGTGTATTTGAGCAGGGCTGAATTGTGCATCAAAACCCATCGTTCTGCAAAGAATGCTTGTGCAAATGGTGCTTTTGATCGGTGATTTGGTGTAGCTCGCCGCCAAGGGGGAGCTCACCGAGGGTCTTTTCAGAAAAACTGGCCCGAGGTGCTGTTGGCCAGAGGTGCTGTTTTAGCGTTCAGCTCATTCGGGTCCAGCGGTTGTTGATATAGATTTCTAGCGGTTGGTATTCTGCTTTGTAGCTCATTTTCTGGCATTCCTTGATCCAGTAGCCGAGGTAGAGAGCGGGTAGCGCTTTTTTTCGGGCTTCTTCGATTTGCCAGAGTACGGAGTAGACGCCGAGGCTGCGGTCTTGCTCTTCGGGGGCGTAGAAGGTGTAGACGGCGGATAGGCCGTTGAGCATTTCGTCGCACACTGCGACTGCAAGGAGTTTGCCGTCTTTGCGGAATTCCAGAAAGAAGGTGTTTCCCCACTGGCTGAGCAGGAATGATGAAAATTGTTCGGGGCTGGGTGGATACATGTCGCCGTCGCTGTGCCGAATTTCAATGTAGCGGGCGTAGAGCTCGTAGTATTCGTAGTCGAATCTTGCAGGGGCGCGGGTTACTTTGAGGTCTTCGTTTTTTCGAAAGATGCGGCGGTGTTTGCGTGTGGGAGTGAAGCTTGCGACCGGGACGCGCACGGGAATGCATGCAGCACATGCGCGGCAGTGGGGGCGGTAGAGATAGTTGCCGCTGCGGCGAAAGCCGAGTTCGGAAAGCTCGCTGTAGAGTGCGTGGTCGATCGGAATTTTGGGGTCAGCAAATAGGGTAGCGGCGTCCTGTCGGGGCAAGTAGCTACACTTGTGTTGCGGTGTTACGAAAAATTTTACGGCGGATAGATCTGTCATGGCGTTTACAAGTCAAGATAAGGGGCCATACGTAATTATTAGTGAGTATCTAAAGGATTACCAGTACCGCCTTCGAGTTGCGCTGTTTCTGTGCAGTGAAACACCCATTGTTTGGGCGCAAAGTGTGGGTCTCGGCTCGTCGCGTGGAGGATTTTTTGTAGCTTTTTCAGGTACACCGAGCGTGCAATCGGAGTTGCGCCCAAGCTTTCGAGGTGGGGGGTCATCATCTGGCAGTCGATGAGTGCGAAGTTGCGAAGGCTTAGATAGCGAACCAACGCGACAAACGCGACTTTGGAGCTGTCGGTTTCGCGGCTAAACATGGATTCGCCAAAATAGCAGCCGCCTACGGTCACGCCGTAGAGTCCACCGACCAGTTCGCCTTGTGCCCACACTTCAAGCGAGTGGGCGTGTCCGGCTTGGTGCAGAGCCGTGTAGGCCTTTTGCATTTCCGGCGTGATCCAGGTGCCGTCTGCATAGCTGCGCGGTGCGGCGCAGGCCCGGATGACCTCGCTAAAGGCGGTGTCGGCGGTGATAGTAAAGTGGTTTTTGCGTAAGGTTTTGCGTAGGCTGCGTGAGATGCGGAGGTTTTCGGGCAAGAGTAACGCACGCACTGAGGGCGACCACCACAGGATCGGTTGCAGCGCCTGGTACCACGGAAAAATCCCGCTCATGTACGCGTGTAACAGGCGCATCTGGGATAGATCCCCGCCCGCAGCGAGCAATCCGTCGGGGTCGGGGAGTGCATCGTCGGGCGCTGGGAACCAGTAGTCGTCGGGGTGTAATAGCGGTAGTTGTATCATGCAGACGCGTGGGTTTAGTGGCCTTTTGGTTTTTGTGCGTCCAGAAAACGCTCGGCGTCTAGCGCTGCCATGCAGCCAAATCCGGCTGAGGTGATGGCTTGGCGGTAGATGTGATCGGCAACATCGCCGGCGGCGAATACGCCTTCGATGCTGGTGGCGGTTGCGTTGCCACGGGTGCCGGTGCGGATTTGCAGGTAGCCGTTTTCCATTTCCAGCTGGCCTTTGAATATATCGGTGTTGGGGGTGTGGCCGATGGCAATGAATACGCCCATCAGCGGGATGTCTTGCGTTTGGCCGCTCTGAACGTCGCGTACGCGGATCCCCGTAACGCCGGAGTTGTCGCCCAGTACTTCTTCTAGCGTGTGGTTGAGTACCAGCGTAACGTTGCCGTTCTTGGCTTTTTCCAGCAGGCGGTCACGGAGGATTTTTTCACTGCGAAATTCGTCGCGGCGGTGTACCACGATGACTTCTGCGGCGATGTTGGCAAGATAGAGGGCTTCTTCTACTGCGGTATTGCCTCCGCCAATCACGGCGACTTTTTGGTTGCGGTAGAAAAAGCCATCGCAGGTGGCGCAGGCGCTGACGCCTTTGCCCATGAAGGCTTCTTCGGAAGGAAGGCCCAAGTATTTTGCGCTTGCGCCGGTGGCGATGATAAGTGCGTCGCAGGTGTAACTACCCGCGTCGCCATGCAGGGTAAAGGGGCGCTTGCTGAGGTCGGTGCTGCCGATATGATCAAAAATAACTTCCGTATTGAAGCGCTCTGCGTGCTTTTGCATGCGCTCCATCAGTTCAGGGCCTTGCACGCCCTCCACGTCGCCCGGCCAGTTGTCTACTTCGGTGGTGGTGGTAAGTTGGCCGCCCGGTTGGATGCCGGTGATAACGACGGGGCTAAGGTTGGCGCGTGCAGCATAAACGGCTGCAGTGTAGCCGGCAGGGCCGGATCCTAAAATGATTAGGGGGATGTGGCGAACTGGTTTCATGTCTAGAAGTCTGACCGTCTTTGGTAAGTGAATTTTGTGTGTTGAAAAAGCGGCTTGAACTGTTTTTTTGTAAAGCGAGTTTTCCGTAAAGCGCGTTTTTCGTAAAGCGTGTGTGTGAAGCGATGCGGGCAGTATACCGCGTTTGTTTTCACTGCGTAGGGGCGATGCATTTGTGGCGCGAACGATCCGCTATACTGTAAAAAGAGTGGCTTGGCGTTAAGATAAGAGGGTTATGTCAGTTTGTACGGTCAAGCGCATGTTTTTCAAGCAAAAAGTTTTCTTTTTTGAGGGCTCGGAAGGAGTAATGGATGAGTCGTAGGTGGTTCTCCGAGCGCTTTTGGTATTTCTATTTTTCGATTATTCAGGTGTTTATTGTAGTGAAAGCAGCAACCCGAGTAAAAAAGGAGAAGGTGCCGGCCAAGGCGCCCAACGCGTTATTTTCCCATTGGTCAGAATTGCTGCTGCGTGGCTCGCGCGAAGGTGCGCTGCTGTCGCTGTTCTTTCTGGCGGTGTATGTCGGTCTGTCTTTGGTGACGTATCAAAAAGGCGACCCTGGCTGGACCACGGTGGGGCGTACCGACCAAGTGGTGCACAATGCGGGCGGGCCTGCAGGTGCTTGGCTGGCAGACGTTTTGTTCTCGCTGTTCGGGATCTTGGCGTTTTTGGTGCCGGTGTTGATTGCGTTTCGTGCGTGGAAGATTTTTCGTCGCAAGGAGACGCATAAGCGTATTTGGCCGCTTTTTTTTACCCGCAACCTTGGGCTGGTTTTGACGATGGCTGGGGCTGCGGGGCTGGCGTTCCTGCATTTGCCGCTCTCATTGGAAAGTTTGCCGGAGCTGATTCCAGACGGCAAAAATCCGGCGGGCGGGGTGATGGGCATTTGGCTGGGCGAGTATGGTGTGCAGCGGATCGGACCGTTGGGGACTACGCTGGTTTTGCTTATTTTTATGTTGACAGGGCTTACGATTTTTACCGATGTCTCGTGGATACGAGCGGTGGATGTAACGGGCGCAAAAGGGCTTACTCTTGCGCAGTGGTTGGCGCGCGGCGTCGTAGTTCCGTTTACGAAGTGGAAGAGTGCTGCTGCGGAAAAAATTGCGGCGCGCGCTGCGGCAAGGTCGGAAGCGATTGCACGCAAGCAGGGGCTTGCTGGCCAGGGCGCGGGTGGAGGCGGTCTGAACGTGAGTGAGCCGGTGCTGATTCGACGCAATCGCAAAGATGGTGCCGAGAAGGCGGCTGGCGTGAATGCCGGTGGGGCGCTTGAGAGACGCGAACCTGAAATTACCTTTTCGAAGGCGGCAGGGGAGGGCGCGTCGGAGCGGGAAGTGCGAGCGTCTTCGGGGTCGATTGCCGCAAACGCTGGCTCTATTGCCGCAAAATTCCTCGGAAAAAAGGCGGCTGATGCTGTGGAGCCTGCGTCGGTACGCGCGAAACCGAACAAACCAAAGCCCTTCGCTAACGGTGTAAAAGGTACGGGGGAAGGTGAATTGCCTTCTGCCTCGCTACTCGATGGCGTTGATGGTAATCGAAAGAAGGGGTATACCGCTGAAGCGCTGGAAATGATGTCGCGCCTGCTAGAGTCGAAGTTGCGGGATTTTGGGATTGAAGCCACGGTAGAAAATGTGTTGCCGGGGCCGGTTGTGACGCGTTTTGAGATTCAACCTGCGCCTGGGATCAAGGTAAGCCGAATTTCTAATTTGGCGAAGGATTTGGCGCGTTCCTTGGCGGTCATTAGCGTGCGAGTGGTGGAGGTGATTCCCGGCAAGACGTATGTGGGGATCGAAATTCCGAACGAAAACCGAGAAATGATTCGCTTGAGTGAAATCATTACTGCGGATGAGTTTGTGCGCAATTCATCCCCCCTCACCTTGGCTTTGGGAAAGGATATTTCTGGGCGCGCGACGTGTGCAGATCTTGCCAAGATGCCGCACTTGCTGGTTGCTGGTACGACGGGTTCAGGGAAGTCGGTGGGGCTCAATGCGATGATTTTGAGCATGCTGTTCAAATCAACGCCGGCAGAGCTCCGCTTAATTATGATTGATCCGAAGATGTTGGAGCTGTCGGTATACGACGGCATCCCGCATTTGCTGACGCCGGTGGTTACCGATATGAAGGAAGCCGCCAATGCGCTGCGCTGGTGTGTGGGAGAAATGGAGCGCCGTTATCGGCTGATGGCGGCGATGGGTGTGCGCAATCTTGCGGGGTATAACCGTAAGATCAAGGATGCTGAGAAGGCTGGAACGCCGATTAGCGATCCGTTTTTTAAGCCGGTCATCGACGGCGATCAGGCGCCGGATTTATCGACGCTGCCGTTTGTGGTGGTGGTAATTGATGAGTTTGCCGACATGATGATGATTGTTGGCAAAAAGGTGGAGGAGCTGATTGCGCGGATTGCTCAGAAGGCGCGTGCGGCTGGGATTCATTTGCTGCTTGCCACGCAGCGGCCTTCTGTGGACGTAATCACCGGCTTGATCAAAGCGAACATTCCTTCGCGTATCGGTTTTCAGGTTTCATCAAAAATTGATTCCCGCACGATTCTGGATCAGGGGGGCGCAGATCAGTTACTTGGTAACGGCGATATGCTGTACTTGCCGCCTGGAAGCGGTATTCCGGTGCGGGTGCACGGTGCGTTTGTCGATGATGACGAGGTGCATCGTGTTTGCAGCGATTGGCGTTTGCGCGGCGAGCCGGATTATCTCGAAGATATTTTGCAGGGTGGTGGCGCGGATAGCGATGGCTTCGGTTTTGGTGGTGAAGGCGGTGGAACCGATGGTGGCGACCCTGAGTCTGACCCTCTGTACGATGAGGCTTTGCGTTTTGTGACGGAGACTCGGAAGGCCAGTATCTCGTCGGTGCAGCGCAAGTTGAAGATTGGTTATAACCGTGCTGCGCGCCTGATTGAGTCAATGGAGATGGCCGGCGTGGTTTCATCCATGCAGAGCAATGGGAGCCGCGAGGTGTTGGCGCCGCCGCCGGTTCATATGGATTGATGCTGGGTGTTGCCGAGTTTTTGAACGGCCTGTTTCGTGTACAAAGCTGCGCTATAATGCGCCACTTCAAACTGAGCTGAGATGTTGTTCAATGAAGATGACCGGGGATTTTGTACGTTGTTCACGCGTCCTGATGCTGGTGGCGTGCTTTTCGGCGACGAGTTTGCCTCTTGTGGTGGCGGCCCCTGCCGCTGCCAAGGAGCTTGCTTCCGAGCAGGGCGTTACGGGGTTGGTGCGCGATCTTTCCATGATGAAATCGTTCAATGCCACATTTCATCAGTGGGTGAGTGATGCGCAGAACCATGTCTTGCAGGAAGTGACGGGCACGATGTGGGTGCAAAGGCCGGGGCTGTTTCGTTGGGACACGAATGATCCCTACCCGCAGCAGATTATTTCAGATGGTGAGGTGCTCTGGATTTACGATCTGGATCTGGAGCAGGCTACCAAGCGCAAGCTGGATAAACAGGTGGGCAATACGCCAGCGCTTCTTTTGAGCGGTGATCCGGAAAAGTTGGCGGAGTCTTTCACGGTTCGTGCCTCGATGTACGAGGAGACGGGCGAGGTGCGCTACGATTTGATCCCGAAACACAAAGGTGCGTTGTTTGAGCTGCTGCGGGTTCATTTCCGTTCTGGAAAAATCCACGATATGTTTCTGCGCGATAATTTGGGCCAAACGACTCGCATTGAGTTTGAAACCAAGGCATTCAATAAGCCGATTGACGCGAAAGTCTTTGCTTTCAAACCGCCCAAAGGCGTTGACGTCATAGAGGACATGTAGCGCGTGTCCGATCTTTTTGATGCAAACTCGCGCGCGTGGCAGCCTTTGGCGGCGCGCATGCGCCCGCTTACCCTCGAAGAATATGCGGGCCAAGAGCATTTGTTGGGGGCAAACGGTTCCTTACGCAAGGCGTTAGAGCTAGGGCAGGCTCATTCCATGATTTTATGGGGGCCGCCGGGCGTTGGAAAAACAACGCTCGCCATGCTGATGGCAAACTATATCGAGGCGCAGTTTATTACGCTATCGGCGGTATTGAGTGGCGTAAAGGAAATTCGTGCAGCGATTGATGAGGCGCGCCATTATCGGCAACAAGGCCGGCAGTGTTTGCTGTTTGTAGATGAGGTGCATCGTTTCAATAAGTCACAGCAAGATGCGTTTTTGCCCCACATCGAGGACGGTACAGTGATCTTTGTGGGGGCGACGACCGAGAATCCATCCTTTGAGCTGAATGGGGCTTTGCTCTCGCGTGCACGCGTGTATGTTCTAAAGCCCTTGGATGCCTCTGCAATTACCGCACGTTTGCGTTCTGCCATGCAGGATGCGCGTGGCTTGGCGGGTGCAGGGATTCGTGCTGAGGATGCAATTCTGGAAACCATTGCGCGCGCGGCGGACGGCGATATGCGGCGCGCCTATAATCTGCTTGAAATTGCCACTTCGCTCGCTGAAGCGGATGGCGCGGATCAGGTCACGGAGGCCATTCTGTCCCAAGCCGTTGGCGAGGGTGGGCGGCGATTTGATAAGCACGGCGATCAGTTTTACGATCAGATTTCTGCTTTGCATAAAGCGGTGCGCGGTTCCTCGCCCGATGGTGCGTTGTATTGGTTTGCGCGGATGTTGGACGGTGGTTGCGACCCACTGTATATTGCGCGGCGCGTGGTTCGCATGGCCAGTGAGGACATTGGCAACGCCGACCCCCGCGCTTTGACGCTGGCTTTGAATGCGTGGGATGTTCAGGAGCGCTTAGGCAGCCCTGAGGGTGAGTTGGCCATCGCGCAGGCGATTGTTTTTTTGGCGAGTGCGGCCAAGAGTAACGCCGTTTATCGTGCATTCAAAGAGGTGAAAGCAGTGGTGGCCAGCGGGGGAAGCTTAGATGTGCCGTTTCACCTTCGCAATGCGCCGACAAAATTGATGAAAGCGCAAGGATACGGGGACGACTATCGCTACGCGCACGATTTTCCTGAAGGCTATGCCAGCGGCGAGTGCTATTTGCCGGAAGCGCTTGTAGGGCAGGAATGGTATAAGCCCGTTCCACGTGGATTGGAAATCCGCATTGCCGAGAAGCTCGCGAGGCTGAAAGTATTGGATCAGGAGAGTGAGTGGCAGCGTTATTCGCAGCAAGCTGGTGTACGCGGAAAGGATGGCAGCACTGGTCGTAGTATCGACGGTAGTAAGGGGCAACAGCCATGAACCCACTCGCGGTTCCTTTGATGGTGGCGACGGGCGGCGCGCTCGGCGCGCTCGGCGCGCTTGGGCGTTGGGCTTTGGCGATGGCGATTAATTTTCACGTGCAGAGTATTTTTCCGTGGGCGACGCTCGCTGTGAATCTGCTGGGATCCGTTGCATTTGGGTTGATTTATTCGTGGTCGCTGGTCCAAATTCAGTGGCAAGATCCAATTCGGATCTTGTTTTTAACGGGGTTTATGGGGGCGTTTACTACGTTTTCGACGTTTTCGTTTGAGACGTTTAAGCTGCTTGAGCATGGAAAATTTGCAGTGGCGGCGCTTAATGTTCTGGCTTCAGTAGCGCTGTGCGTACTCGGCTGTTGGGCGGGCTCTGCGCTGGGTAAGCAGATTTTTAATTAGATTTTATTTTTTGGTTTTTCCAGATTCTGCTTAGCAGACAAATTGGCACACAGGCTTACGCAGGTGAAGATCACCGCAGAGGCCGTATCATGAGGCACTGAAGGATATGTTGGACCCTAAGATCATTCGCGGGCAGTTGGATTTTGTGGCGGAACGCTTAGCATTGCGAGGCATGACTCTGGATACCGGGCTTCTGACTTCGCTGGAAGAGCAACGTAAGGGCCTTCAGGTGCAGACGGAACAGTTGCAGAGTGAGCGTAACGCGCGCTCTAAGGCCATCGGGAAAGCTAAGGCGCAAGGGCAGGACACAAGCGTGCTATTAGCGGAAGTGGATACGCTCGGTGACCAGTTGAGTCAATGTGAGAACCAGTTGAAAGAACTGATGGTGCGGTTGCAGGATGTTTATTACGGCCTGCCGAATCTACCTCATGAATCGGTGCCGAAGGGCGCAAGCGAAGAAGATAACGTAGAGGTGCGTCGCTGGGGGGCGCCGCGCGAGTTTGATTTTGAGCCACGTGACCATGTGGATATCGGTGAAGCGCTAGGCGAACTGGATTTTGAAGTTGCTGCCAAAATAACAGGCGCACGTTTTGTGGTGATGAATGGCGCGTTAGCGCGGATGCATCGCGCCTTGATTCAGTTCATGCTGGATACGCATACTTCGCAAAATGGCTATCAGGAAGTCTATGTACCTTATGTTGTGAACGAAGATTCGCTCAAAGGTACGGGGCAGCTGCCGAAGTTTGGTCAGGAGTTGTATCGGCTTGAGGGGGAAAAGGCGTTTTATCTGATCCCGACTGCTGAGGTGCCCGTTACCAATTTAATGCGCGATGAAATTGTGGCGGAAGATGAGCTGCCGAAAAAGTTTGCCTGCCATACGCCCTGTTTTCGCAGCGAAGCGGGCGCTTACGGGAAAGACGTGCGCGGCATGATACGTCAGCATCAGTTTGAGAAGATCGAGCTCGTTCAAATTGTGCGCCCAGAAGATTCTTATGCTGCTTTGGAAGCATTGACAGGGCACGCAGAGTCGATTTTGCAAAAACTGAATCTGCCCTATCGTGTGATCACATTGTGCGGCGGTGATATTGGTTTTTCCTCGGCAAAAACCTACGATATTGAAGTGTGGCTACCTGGCCAGCAGAAATACCGCGAGATTTCTTCCTGCAGCAATTTTGAGGACTTTCAGGCGCGACGTTTGCAGGCGCGCTATCGCCCCAACAATTCCAAAAAGCCAGAACTTGTGCATACGCTAAATGGAAGTGGCTTGGCGGTAGGAAGAACCTTGGTCGCAATTTTGGAAAATTACCAGCAAGCGGATGGCTCGGTACTCGTTCCCGAAGCGCTGCTCCCGTATATGGGCGGCGTTACCGTTTTACGGCCCACACCTTAACATAGACGCGTATTTTTGATAGGGGTTGTTCATGGAGTTTTTGCCGCTATTTGCCAGCATTAAAGAGAGTGCTTGCCTTGTTGTTGGTGGGGGTGCGATTGCGACTCGGAAAGCTGCATTGCTTGCACGTGCAGGGGGGCGGATACGCATGGTTGCGCCGGAGGTTTGCGCATCGGCTCGTGACGTGGTTGAACAGAGTGGCGGCGAGATTCGTCTGAAAGAGTTTGAAGAAGGCGATTTGGACGGCGTAGCGCTAGTCGTTGCTGCAACGGATAACGTGCAGCTTAATGCGATCGTTTCAGATGCTGCCAAGCGCCAGCGCCTTTTGGTGAATGTGGTGGATCAGCCCGCGCTTTGCACTTTTGTTTTTCCCTCCATTATCGACCGTGATCCGGTGATGGTTGCAATTTCTAGCAGTGGCGCATCTCCCGTATTGGCGAGGCTGCTGAGAGCACGTATTGAAACGCTGGTTCCTGCGAGCTATGGACGTCTGGCAAATCTGGCTGGGCGTTATCGTAAGCGGGTTGCGGAATTATTCCCAGATGTAAACCAACGGCGCGGTTTTTGGGAGTCTATTCTGTCTGGCCCCGTTGCAGAAATGGTGTTTGCTGGAAAAGAGCGGCAGGCCGAAAGTGCGCTGAGCCAGGCGTTGGATGCGCGCCAAGATGCTCGCCAACAGGGCTCTACGCCAATGGGTGAGGTGTATCTGGTGGGGGCGGGGCCTGGCGACCCTGAGCTGCTGACCTTCCGCGCCCTACGCCTGATGCAGCAGGCGGATGTGGTGCTGTACGATCGTCTGGTAAGCCCAGAGGTGCTGGATCTGGTGCGCCGCGACGCCGAGCGCATCCACGTTGGCAAGGAGAGAGACAATCACACGCTGCCGCAAAGTGGCATCAATCAGCTGTTGGTGGATCTTGCTCGCCAAGGCCGGCGGGTGTGCCGTCTGAAAGGCGGCGATCCCTTTATCTTTGGGCGCGGTGGTGAAGAAATCGAAACGCTTGCAGATCAGGGAGTGCCGTTTCAGGTGGTGCCTGGCATAACTGCCGCGTCGGGCTGCGCGAGCTATGCCGGGATTCCGTTAACACATCGCGATTATTCCCAGTCGGTGCGCTTTATTACCGGCCATTTGAAGGATGGCACGATTAACTTAGACTGGCCGAAACTCGCGGGCGATCATCAAACCCTTGTTTTTTATATGGGATTGGTGGGTTTACCGGTCATTTGCGAACGCCTGCAAGCACACGGTATGTCGGCAGATACGCCGGTTGCTTTGGTGCAGCAAGGGACTACGCGCCATCAGCGGGTGGTGATCGGGACGCTGGCTACAATTAGCGCGATGGTTGCGGAGCGCCAGATTAAGGCGCCAACGCTCACGATTATTGGCGAGGTGGTGAACCTGCATGAGCGTTTGCAGTGGTTTCAGCCGAGTTTGGGGGATGGGGCGGATTGAGTGAATGGCTCCATGCCAAGGGCGCGGGCAGTTTTTCTGCGGCACAAATTGGCATTTCGCGTGAGTATCCTATCATTAAGCTAGAGGAGTTATTTTTCTCGCAAGTGATGAGGCTTTCGCGATGTCATGGCTGTCGCAACTATCAATCCGTTTGAAGATTCTGATTATCCCTGTGGTTGGGATTGCAGGGTTCGTTGCGGTATTGGCGTATAACTATGCGGTTTCAAGCGCGTCCAGTGAACGGCTGAACGAAGTGAAGGCGGTTTACTTTCCGATTCTGGAGAATGCGAGCGCTGCCGTTGCCGCGCTCAACCGTATCACCGAAGCTTTCAATTCAGCGGTGAGTTCGGGAGAGGTGGATCTACTTGAAGTTGCCGATCAGCATGCGTCCAGTGTCCGTGAGAACCTTGCAAAAATTCAGAGCTTGGAGCCAAGTCGCAAAAAGGAAGCGCAGGCGCTGGGCACTCAGTTTGAAAAGTACTTCAAGCTTGCTGGAACGGTGTCGCGTGGCATGATTGAGGGCACGTTGGCTCCTGACCAATTCTCTCAGCGTACCAAGGAAATGATTCAGGAGCTGAATCTCTTAAAAGACGAGATGGAAGCTTTTCGGGATGAGAGCCACCGGATCTTCGTCAGTCGAATCGACGCGACCGATCAAGCGCTCAAAGAAGCGGTCGCTGGAGGTGTTGTTACAGCGCTCATTACCTTTGCAGCGGTACTTGCCGTTGCGTTTTATATCGCGAATTCAATTACTAGCAACATCTCTCGCATTGTGACTTCGCTAAAAGATATTGCCCAAGGAGAAGGGGATCTTACCCGCAGAATTCCGAGCAATACTGAGGATGAGATTGGTGCGCTGGTCTTTTGGTTTAACTCATTCGTCGAAAAATTGCAGGGCACGATTCGTGAAGTAGTGGATAACACGCTGCCGCTTACGGGAGTCTCTGGGAAGTTGAGCTATCTGACGCAAAACAGCCTCAAAGTAACGCAGGCGCAACTGGAGGCCACACGCAACGCAGAAGATTCCATTGGCAGGATGTTTGCCAGTTTGGGAGATAACGCCTTCAACGCATCGCAAGCGGCGGATGCGGCCTCCGGTGCAGACGGCGAGGCGCAAAAGGGCAGGGAAGTTGTGAGCTCTACAATGGCCGTTATCAATGTCTTAGCGGAGGATGTTGAGCGAGCAACGGGAACCATTCGGCAGCTTGAAGCCGATACCGAAAACGTCGGCAATATTTTGAACGTAATTCAGGGAATTGCCGGCCAAACCAACCTACTTGCATTGAACGCTGCGATTGAGGCGGCGCGTGCGGGTGAACAAGGGCGCGGCTTTGCGGTGGTTGCAGATGAAGTGCGCAATCTTGCCGCACGCACACAAGAATCTACCCAGGAAATCCACGTTGTGATTGAGCAATTGCGGCGCACTGCGGGCGTTATTTCTGATGTGATGGTGCAAGGCCAAATGCGGGCGCGCGAAAGCGTTGAAAATGCGGCCAAGGCAAGCGACTCGTTGAGCATGATCGGCGATCGAGTCGCAACCATTACGGCGATGAACGCTCAAATTGCCGCAGCTACAGAAGAGCAGCAGAAAACCTCAGCCACCATTCAAGCCGCAGTCAAGGATATTCGGGCCTCTTCCGAGCAGGCGGCAGATGGTTCAAACAAAGTAGCTGAGGCGACCGAGCAGCTAATACACGCCGCCGATAAAATTTCGGAAGTAACGCGACAGTTTAAGGTGTAGCAACGGCCAAAGTGTAGGAAAGGCAGTCAAAGGCAGTGCGTGGGCCGAGGCAATCCGGCCAGCTTCGCGGCGGTCTTGGCGGGCGAGCCGCCGAACAACTGCATCAGCCATGCGCTAGATACGCGCTCTGCGCCTAGGTTCTGTGCGCAATACTTTACTAGGACGCGATTGTTCGGGGCGTGATCAAAGGCGTTATAGAATGCGCGCAGCAGCTGGATGACTTCCCAATGCGCGTCAGTGAGCGTGATCCCCTCTTTTTCAGCAATCCACGTTGCGGCTTCGGGCGACCAGTCGGAAAGGTTCTTTAGATAGCCTTCTTTGTCGAGTGGGGGCGCTGCTTTGTAATTTGGATCGGCCGCGTTTTCGCTGGGGAGTGGGGTTTTGCTTGGCATATCTTGATCAGTACCAACTTGCCGAGCGCGCGTGCTCACAGGCCAAAGCGACCATGCCTTCGTAGTCTACCAATTCAAATGGCGGTAGAACATGGATGCCGCGAAGGGCTGCGTCTTCTGCGAGGACATAGATTCGATGATGCTCGCTACTGAACTGGAGCTGCGCCCGCCATGACTGCTCTCGATGGGCGGCCCATACCCCGTTTTGTATCAGCAGGAGGCTGTCCTTCCCTTGCAGCACGCGCAAGCAGTCTGCCAGCGCAGGGCTTTCAAAGGGCGAGGCTGAAACTAGGTGGAGAGTTGAATTGTTTGGATTCATCAGCGGTTCAAAGTTGGCGGTTATGAGATTAACAGGTCAGAATTCAGGGTTAATAGGTCAGAATTACTTCGTTCTCATTGAACAGCGCCTTGATGTCGGCGCAGTTTGCGGGAGCGCCAATCACGCAGTCGGCGATTGCGAGGCCGCGCGTAAAAAGGCTCTCTTTGCAAATCTGGATATTTTCGACTTCATAGAGCGGCAAAGACTGTAGCATGGCGGCCGTGTCTTTGAAGCCAGACCCTTTGACCATTTGCGAACGCAGCGCGCTGTAGACTCCGTCCCCCATTAGCAATACAGACACGGCTTGGCCGAACACGGCAGCGGTGAGCGCGCTTTCAATCGCGTCGCGTGCGGAGGTAGAGTCAAACGGAGCGCTTCGAATAATGACTAGGATGCGTTTCATTGCGGCATGTTAACCAATTGAGGCATGTTAACCAACTAAGGTATGTTAACCAAAAGTAAGGATGCGATCTGCAACGATGGTACTTTCTGCAAGCTGGCCCAATCCTGCAACGATGAAATGCTCTGCGATATTATTGTGCTTTAATCCATAACGGCTTTGCTCGCTTTCGTTCACCATGCCGCGTTTGAGGCAGGCTGAGATGCACAGCACCAGCTCAACTTGATGGTTTACGGCAAGCAACTGCCAACGCGCGTAGAGGTTGATTTCATCTTGCGGAGGGATGCCAAGCGCGCTGCCATTGAGTACGCCATCCCCTGAAAAAAAGATTCGGTTCACCTGATGGCCGGAGTGTATTGCCGCCTGCGCAAATCGTAGTGCTGTTAGCGCCCCTTGGCGGGCATAGGGCGGTGCGAGGACGTTCAGTGCAAAGATCATCGGAGGTGGGAATCCTGCTGTAAACCGGCGAGAAACTTGCCCGTAGCATAGCAATTCTAAGCCGCGAACCCAATAGCCTGATGAGCAACGGAATTTTAAGGCGGATTTTGGGGTCTGAAAGGCTTCCCAACGTCTACGACTCTGGTTATAATCTTGCGCCCGCATACGCAAATGTTTCGTTTTGATGCTGGGCAGCAACACCAAAGACCATCCGGAGGGGTGGCAGAGCGGTTTAATGCAACGGTCTTGAAAACCGTCGAGGATTAACGTCCTCCGAGAGTTCGAATCTCTCCCCCTCCGCCAATTTGGCATCCCATTCTTTTCCGCGTTTTCGCTTGTGCACTCAAGCGACCCACATTCGCATTTTATCTTCCCGCTGATAAAACTCTCCGATTTTCGCTCGCGTTTGCTATGCTGGTAACGCACCGCATGTACAGCGTTTTAGTTTCCCGGTTTTACCGAACTCCTTTTTTGAGTCCTCTCCTTCTTCTCGGCACAGCCGCATCTACGCAGGCTCTGCCACCGCTTCAGGAGGCAAGCAATGGAACAGACGGCGAGCGCGCCCGATGGCATCGACTATAAGCAGTTGGTAGCGCGATTTATGAATAACATCCGCCATGGTAAAGCCTTAGGCTTTCAGTTGGTGGAGGCGAGCCGCGATGGAGTGACGGTGCGCCTGCCGTACAAGGAAGACCTAGTAGGAAACCCAACAACGGGCGTGATACACGGCGGCGCCATCACCGCACTGCTGGATGAATCCTGTGGTATGGCGGTCGCTGCGGCGATTGCACCTGAAATGGACATCACGCCAACGATTGATCTGCGGATTGACTATATGCGCCCAGCAGAGCCACACCGTGACATCTTCGCTTATACGCATGTATATCGCTTATCCAAAAGCGTTGCTTTTGCGCGTGGCGTTGCCTATCAGGATCATCCAGACAAGCCCATTGCGCACTGCGTAGCAACTTTTATTCGCATGGGGATGAAAGGTGGATACCTCGCACCGAAAGGCGCAAAGCCGCAGGGCTTGGAGGAAGCACAGCACAGCGAGCCCAATGCGCAGGCCGCGGCAGATCCGCAAGTGCTCAAAGATCGGGGAGTGGAATGATGAGTGACGCGGCGATGAGTTGGGAAGCGGTATTGAAGGTGTGCCATGAAAAAGGCGATTTTCAGCCGTTCATAGAAAAAATTCCGTATGCGCGTTTGCTTGGGATTCAGGTGGTTCGGATGGGGGAGGAAATCCTGTTCAAGCTACCCGCCAAGGAAAGTAACATTGGCAATCCTACGCTGCCTGCCATTCATGGCGGTGTGCTGGGTGGTTTTGTGGAGCATGCAGCGATTGTTCATGTGATGATGCTAAGGGAGCACGCAAGCTTTCCACGCATCATTGACCTTTCGATTGACTACCTGAGTGCAGGCCACTTCCGCGACACCTACGCTGAGTGCAGAATTTTGCGCCTTGGGCGGCGCATCGCTAACGTCTCCGTAGATGCTTGGCAGACGTCACGTGCTCGGCCAATTGCAACGGCGCGAGCCCACATGCTGTTGGAATAGGCTTTTTTGTACAGAACCGGCTAGTGTGTTGTTCCGGCATGGTATTTCTTTGTTGCGATAGAGCTTTTGATCGCTAGGGCTTGAAGTCGGCGAATTTGCCTCCATTTCCAATCCGTTAACCCTATTTCGGTGGAGGAACCGTAACGATGACCGCAGCTACACAAAAACAAACGATGGGCTTTCAGACAGAAGTAAAGAAACTTCTGCACCTGATGATACACTCGCTGTATAGCAATAAAGAAATCTTCCTGCGCGAGCTGATCTCCAACGCCTCGGATGCTGCTGATAAACTGCGCTTTCAAGCCCTCTCAGATGCAGACATTTATGCGGGCGACGGGGATCTAAAAATCTGGATTGATACCGATCCTGAAGCCAAGACGATCACCATTGCCGACAATGGCATCGGGATGACTCGCGAAGAAGTCATCCAGCACCTCGGCACTATCGCTAAATCCGGAACCTCGGAATTTCTCTCACAACTGAGCGGCGATCAGCGCAAAGACTCGCAGCTGATCGGCCAGTTTGGTGTGGGTTTTTATTCTGCGTTTGTGGTCGCCAAGAAAGTAGAGGTTCTCACCCGCAAGGCTGGCGTTGCAGCAGATCAAGCGGTGCGTTGGGTATCGGAAGGTGAAGGTGAGTTCGAAGTCGAAACCATCAGCAAAGAAAATCGCGGCACCACGGTAATCCTGCATTTGCGCGATGAAGATTCCGAATTTGCCGATAGTTGGCGCATTCGCAGCATTATCCGCAAGTACTCCGACCATATTTCACTGCCCGTCGTCATGAAAAAAGACGCGCCTGAAGTGGAGCCAGAAGAAGGCAAAGAAGGCGAGGCCGCTACGCCGCCTGCAGTTGAAGAGGAAGTGGTCAACAAAGCCACGGCCTTGTGGACACGCTCGCGCAGCGAAATTACCGATGAAGACTACAAAGAATTCTACAAGCATATTTCTCATGATTTTGAAGACCCGCTGAGCTGGAGCCACAATCGTGTAGAGGGCAAGCAGGAATACACCAGCCTTTTGTACGTTCCCAAGCGCGCACCGTTTGACTTGTACAACCGCGACACGCCGCGTGGCCTGAAGCTGTACGTGCAGCGCGTATTTATCATGGACGATGCCGAGCAGTTTTTACCGCTTTACCTGCGCTTTATCAAAGGCGTGGTAGACTCGGCAGACATGCCGCTGAACGTCAGCCGTGAAATTCTCCAGAACAGCAAGCTCGTAGAGAACATGAAAAACGCGCTGACCAAGCGCTCACTGGATATGCTCTCGAAGATCGCAGAAAACCAGCCTGAAGATTACAAGGAAGTCTGGAAAAGCTTCGGTCAAGTGCTGAAAGAAGGCCCTGCCGAGGATTATGCAAACAAAGAAAAAGTAGCAAGCCTGTTCCGTTTCGCGTCTACCAAAGGTAACGGCAGCGAGCAGAGCGTATCGTTAGATGACTACATCGGCCGTATGAAGGAAGGCCAAGAACACATCTACTTTATCACTGCAGAAAACTACAACGCCGCAGCTCATAGTCCGCACCTTGAGATTTTCCGCAAGAAAGAGGTCGAAGTGCTCGTGATGTACGATCGCATCGACGAATGGATGATCGGCTATCTGAGCGATTTCAAAGGCAAGCACCTGCAAAGCATCACCAAAGGCGAGCTCGATTTGAGCAAGCTTGGCGGGGATGATGCGCAAGAAAAAGAGAAGCAAGAGGAGCAGGAAAAGGCGCACAAGGACCTGCTGGAGCGCCTCAAGGCCGCGCTTGTGGACAAAGTGACTGAGGTGAAGGTTTCCACCCGCCTCACGGATTCTCCCGCGTGCGTGGTTGCTGGCGCTTATGATCTCGGCCCGCAAATGCGTCAGATCATGGAAGCCGCTGGGCAAACGATGCCGGCCTCTAAACCTACTTTTGAAGTCAACGTTAACCACCCACTGGTTGAGCGCCTTGAAGGTGAGATTCAGCAGGATCGTTTCGACGAACTCGCCCAGATTCTCTTTGATCAAGCAACGCTTGCGGAAGGCAGCAATCTTGAAGATCCCGCGCTTTATGTGAGCCGCATCAATAAATTGCTGTTGGAGCTGTTTCGCTGATGTGAATGTGGAAATGAATGCTTAGACATTGATTTCTCTCGCAAAAGAGGTACGCAAAAAAAGGCCGCCGAAGCGGCCTTTTTGCTAGAATGAAGCTTATACCCTCTGAATAATGGACTCATCAAATGACTCAGACGACCCAGCGGGTTGCTGTATTGGGCGGCGGTAGTTTCGGAACTGCGCTTGCCAATATCCTCGCCGATAATGGCCATCAGGTGTGTTTTTGGATGCGCGACAAGGACGCGGTCGCAGAGGTTAGTTCGCGCCACGAAAACAGCAAATATCTGCCAGGCTACAAGCTAAACCCAGCGATCGTTGCGACGCATTCCCAAGAGGAAGCTGTAAAAGGCGCCCTTGCCGTATTCTTGGCGGTACCGAGCAAGGCCATGCGCGGGGTTGCGCGGGATTGTCGTGCTTGGTCGCACCCGCAGCAGATTTATGTAAGCACCTCCAAAGGAATTGAAGCTGATTCATTCAAAATGATGAGTCAGGTAATTGCAGAGGAGTTGCCGGAAGCGCGTGTGGGCGTGTTGAGCGGCCCTAATCTTGCCAAAGAAATCGCCACCCGCATGCTCACCAGCAGCGTAATCGCCAGCGAAGACGCAGACCTTCGCACAACAGTGCAGCAATTATTATCGTGCAAATATTTTCGCGTGTACGCAAACATCGACGTGTTCGGCATTGAACTCTGCGGCGCGCTCAAAAATATCTACGGCATCGCATCCGGCATGGCCGACGCGCTTGGCATGGGGGAAAACACCAAGAGTATGCTGATCACCCGCAGCCTTGCAGAAATGAGCCGCTTTGGCGCGCGTTTAGGCGCAAACCCGCTTACATTTTTAGGGCTTGGCGGCGTGGGTGATTTAATCGTAACCTGCCACTCCCCGCTAAGCCGAAACTTTCGCGTTGGCCGTGGCCTTGCCAAAGGCGAAAAACTCGACGCCATCTTAGCAGGCTTAGGCGGCACCGCCGAGGGCGTCAACACCACCGCCATCGTCAAGAAAAAAGCCGACGAACTCCAAATCTACATGCCCCTAGTACAAGGCCTCTACGAAATCCTCTTCGAAAACGGCAACGTCTTCGACATCATCAAACGCCTCATGCTCGGCGCCCAAAATACGGATGTCGAATTCGTGCTGCCAAGCACGAAGAATTAAACAAAGAGCGTGCTGCCAAGCACGAAGAATTAACAAAGAGCGCGCACTAAAACGCGCGCGTTGAGTCCAATACATGATTAACCGTAGGAAGAACCAAGATGATGCAACAGCCCTTGATCGAACGTAACGACCCGGTTGTGCTACGCATTGCGTATGCATTCGTATTCTATTTCGTATTTTGCTTTGCTGAGCTTGTCGTGGCAGCAATCGCTTTGATACAACTCGCAGTAGTATTGCTTTCCGGCGCTCCACAGGCCGACTTAAAAGGCTTTGCTCGCCAGCTTGCCGTTTATCTGCAGCAGGTAGTCGCCTATGTGACTTGGGGTAGCGACCAAAAGCCCTATCCATTTATGGAATGGCCCAACGCACCGAAAGACGAGGAGAGTGCAAACTAACGGCTTGCCACCCACTCTTACCGTTTTTTTACTGCATACTCTTTATCACCTGCTCTTACCACCATGGAACGCCTGCCCTGAGGAACACGTATGAAAGTCTATCTGATGCGACACGGGCAGGCAGAATCCTATGCTGCCTCCGATGCTGAGCGCCAGCTTACCGAAAAAGGCGTCTCGCAAGCGCGGGCAATGGCGAGTGTTCTCGCTTCGGCGCCGCCTGTCAAAGCCATTGCGAGCCCCTATGTGCGCGCATGTCAGACTGCGTTGAATGTCATTGACGCGCTTCCTCAAGACATTCCGTTCGAAACCTGCGACTGCCTCACGCCCGATGAAGACCCGCGTACGGTTCTAAGCTGGTTGGCAACGCTGAGTGGGCCGGGCCCCGTTTTAATCGTCTCGCACAACCCGCTCGTAAGCCTACTCGTATCCTTGCTGGTCTACGGGCATCAACAAGCAAGCATCGCAATGTCTACGGCCGATATCGCCTGCGTGTCATACGATCAACTAGGGGCCGGCACTGCGACGCTGGAATGGTTTGAAGCTGCGCCGTAGCTCTCTCCGCCCAGTTAAGTAGTGCTCTCCGCCCAGTCAAGCAGTGGTCTCCGTCCAGCCAAGCAGTGCTCTCCGCCAAATTGCCTAAGAAAGCGATTACGTTTGCCTAAAGCACTTGCCTTTGACTGGTGAGTCGTTCATATTCGATTTTCATACCGCATAAATTTGCTGCAATACATGAACATGCAAGGGAGTTGAACATGTCCGCTGCTGTAGACGTCTTGCCCATCGCGATCTCCCCGGTTAATACGGGAATGCCCTTACCGCTTGAGCGCTTTTATTTTTGGGAGAAAAACCACCCCAATAAAATTTGCTTTACCCAGCCAATGGGAGGGGGCGACACCCTGCATCTGACTTGGAGTGATGTGGGGACGCAAGCGCGAAAAGTTGCAACTTACCTGAAGGCGCAAGGCATCGAACAAGGGGATCGGGTTGCGATCTTGTCTAAAAACTGCGCACATTGGATCATGAGCGATTTAGCCATTTGGATGGCGGGCGGCGTTTCGGTACCGATCTACCCGACGTCCAATGCCGAAACGGTACAACAGATCCTAGAGCATTCAGGAAGCAAGCTTCTATTTGTCGGCAAACTGGATACATGGGACGCGATGAAGCAAGGCGTCCCTGCTTCGATGAAGTGCGTCTCTTATCCACTGAGCCCGAAAAACGATTTCGATACCTGGAACCGCATCTGCGATCAGAACGAGCCGCTTGCCGAAAACCCACCGCGCACTCACCAAGAGCTTGGCACAATTATCTACACGTCGGGCACCACCGGCACCCCCAAGGGCGTGATGCACACCTTTGGCAGTATGGCAGCGGGCGCGGGCCAAGCCTCAACCTTATACGAAGTTTCGTCGCGCGATCGCGTACTGAGTTATTTACCGCTTTCTCACGTTGCTGAGCGTATGGCGCTTGAAATCGTGCAGTTTTATCAGGGCACGCATCTGTTTTTTGCAGAGTCGCTGGAAACTTTTGCGCGTGATTTGCAGCGTTGCCGGCCGACGATCTTTTTTGCAGTGCCCCGCATTTGGGCAAAATTTCGTTCTGGTGTGTACGAGAAAATTCCGGAGAAAAAATTCAAACTGCTGATGCGGATTCCGTTTCTCAACAAGTACCTTGGCCGCAAAATTTTGCAAGGCTTAGGCTTGGATTACTGCCGGTTTGCATTGAGCGGCGCAGCACCCATTTCTGCTGATTTAATGGAGTGGTATCAATCCTTGGGGCTTGAACTCCTTGAAGTCTACGGTATGACAGAAAACCTAGGCTATTCACATGCGACACGTCGCGGGCGTAGCAGGATCGGCTACGTGGGGCAGCCCAACCCAGGCGTTGAGGTGCGGCTAGGGGAAAACAACGAAATCCTCGTAAAAAGTCCGTGCACCATGGTTGGCTACTATAAAGATCCCGAAAAAACCGCCGAAGCCTTGGATGGAAACGGATTTATTCACACCGGCGACGTAGGTTCGATCGACGACGATGGCGCGCTCAGAATTACTGGCCGCGTTAAAGAGATTTTCAAGACGTCGAAGGGTAAATATGTTGCGCCTTTCCCAATTGAAAACCATCTTTTGGCAAATCCGCACGTTGAGCAAGTCTGCGTAGTGGGCGCAGGGCTGCCGCAGCCGATTGCAATCGTTATGCTTACGGACGCAGATCGCGCGCTTCTTGCTAAGGGCGGTGGCCGAGAGGAGATTACAAGCTCGCTAGAAGAACTGCTCGCCGCAGTGAATCCGAAACTGGACGCACACGAAAAGCTGGCTGCGCTTGTGATCAGCCAGAGTGAATGGACTACGGAGAATGGCATTCTAACGCCGACACTTAAAATCAAGCGGAACGTGTTAGAAGCAAAATATCAACACCAATTAGAAGACTATGCCGAACGCCGCGGCGAAGTACTTTGGGAATCCGCGTAGGGAATGAAAGTACATATTGCGCATGCCAATGGCATTCCGGGGGCGGTATATCAGCCGCTCATCGAGCAGATTGATGGCGATGCATTTGCAATTCCGAGGGTAGGGCACCGGCCTGAATACCCGATCACCAAGGAGTGGACTGCGCTTGTACGTGAACTCGAAGCGTATGTCGAGAGCCGCGCAGGTGGAGAGAAGGTATTCTTGGTTGGGCATTCGCTCGGTGCGATTCTTTCTTTTCAGTTGGCGCACCACAGGCCCGATTTGGTGAGCGGTTTGCTGATGCTGGATCCGCCGCTGATTTATTCAAGGGGCGTCTGGCTGGCGCGTTTCCTGCGCCTTATCGGGAAATTTGAGGACATTACGCCGGCTCGCTTGAGCAAGCGTAGAAAACGCCGTTGGCCGGATTTCGAAGCTGCTCGTAGTTATTTTGAAAGTAAATCTTTCTATACACAGTTTGATCCCCGCACCTTTGCGGCTTGGATTGAGCACGGTATTCAGCCCATCGGGAATGAAATTGGCTTGTCTTTTGATGTGGATGCAGAAGTCGCCATTTTTAATACAACGCCACTTTATTTGAACCGCTTTAAGGGGCCGTTACAAGTGCCGGCGTGGTTGGTCTATGCGACTGGCGATATTGTTTGTACTAAAACGCACGCTGAACCCTTTGCTCGTCATTATCATTTAAATATCGAGCCGACGGAGGGGAAGCACATGTTTCCTCTGGTGAACGTAGACGGTACTGCGGCAATCATTAATCGGTGCCTCGGCGAGTTGAACGCCAATCGGGGTTCAGCAGGTCAAAACGGTGAATGACTTTTGCGAAGTTGAGTTTCGGTTGCCTTGGGGAAAACTTCGTGGTGAGTTTTATGGGCAGCACAGCAAGCCGCTCATTATTGCTCTGCACGGCTGGCTGGACAATGCCGCTAGCTTTCGACGCTTAGCGCCCTTGCTGAAAGATTATTCGGTATTAGCGCTTGATCTGGCGGGGCACGGCCGATCAGACCACCGGCCGGTTGGCGTGCGCTATCATCTGGTGGATAACGTCGATGATGTGATGGCGGTGGCCGATTTAATGGGCGTGAGCGAGTATGTAATTGTTGCACATTCCATGTCTGCCGGATTTTCCCCCTATCTTGCCGCAGTGGATAAGCGTGTTCGTGAGCTGGTGCTGATCGAGGGCTTGGGTTCGCAGAGCAATTCTGCACAAAGCGCAGTACCGACGTTATTGCGCGCGGTGCAAGAGCAAAAGCGGATTCCGCAAACTAGAATGCCCTTATATCCGGGTTATGGTGAGGCGGTTGCGGCACGCATAAACGTTGTTGGGCGGGTTTCGGAAGATGCTGCGCGTCTGCTGTGTGAGCGCGGTTTGGTGGCGGTGGAAGGTGGCATGACGTGGAGTTCAGACCCACGCCTGCGCACGACGTCAGCGCTGCGTTTCCCCGAAGATTTCATACATGCATTTTTAGGCGCATTGGAAATGCCTGTATTACTTTTACTGGGGGCCGACAGCGCTTTTAAAGTCGAGTCTTTCTACAAAGAGCGGATCAAAAAGGTAAAGGATCTGCGCGTGCTTACACTGGCCGGAAATCATCATCTGCACCTAGAACAAGATACCGTGGGTCGCGTTGCCGGTGAGATTCTTAGGTTTTTGAATTGATATGCGGACGCTATCGGCGTATGACGCTCCCCTGAGTACAGTGAAGAATCCCTGCGGCTCGCTGTGAAGATTGGCATACCAACGGCAGCTCAGCAGCTGGGAATCATTATGTGGTAATTGAGATGCGGTTCGCGGAATTACATTTTGTAACGGTTGAGCGTTCAGGTGCAGTGTACGCTGGCAAAGCAACTGTCAGGAAGTAAATATAATAAATATCCAAGGATGAAATACGTGAAGATCCCCACAGCCCACAGCCCACAGCCCACAGCCCACAGCCCACAGCCCACAGCCCACAGCCCACAGCCCACAGCCCACAGCCCACAGCCCACAGCCTTCAATAATCTCCCCCAGCAAACCATGTCGCACGCGGACTCAGCCTTTTAGTTTCAGGCGATCGCTGCTTGTTGGCGCAATACTTATGCTTGGTGTGCAGCCAGCGCTCGCCTCGTCAGATGTGTGCCCCACGCGTTTTAGAAATGGAGGTGCAGTTCCGGGCACAAAGACTTGCGCCAGTAATGCGGCGAGTTCTTCTGCAAGCTCGAATAATTTTTACTGCTCGGGATCGTCTGGCATTGATATTCATATTCCAGAATATTGCGGAAACCTCGATGAAGATCAGTGCGATGGCCCAGCTGGCCAGCGCTCCAGTATTATGGGCAACCCTATCAACGTAGCGACGGGCCACAAGCTTCAGACCGAAACCGATTATCAGGATCACGATTGGAACGGTGTAAATGCTTCCCTGCAGCTATCACGTTATTACAACAGCAACCCTAACGTGGCTTCTGGTATCTTTGGTACAGGTTGGCGCAGCACCTTTGACCGTAGGATTCAGAAAGGAAGGGTCAGTACCGTTGCTTATGCATTGCGCCATTCTGGCGGTATGCTCAGTTTTAAGCAGATTTCCGGTGGCTGGCAAGGCTATGCGCACAACGTCGAAAAGCTCGTTGCACTCACGGATAGCTCTGGAAAGCAAACCGGCTGGCAGCTTACTCTGAACGATAATTCTATTGAGACTTATGATGTCGATGGTCAGCTGACAAGCATCACAGATCTTCACGGCGAACGGTTGATGCTGAGCTATCAGAATGGCCTGCTACACCGAGTAACCGATGCCTCTGGGCGGTTTCTTGAATTTCATTACAATGCGTGGAATTTGGTTAGTGAGGTGGTGGATCCTGCAGGTCAATACTACCGCTATCAATACGAGGAATTTGCTCCTGAACAGCAGCGTTTGATTTCGGTGAACTATCCAGACACTACGCCGGACAATCAAAACGACAACCCCACGCGACAGTATCGCTATGCCGAGCCTGCCTATCTGGCGGTGGCGCCGGAAAATATTACGCGGTATGCCAACCGCCTGACCGGCATCATCGACGAAAACGGCGCACGTTATGCCAGCTTCGGCTACGACGCACAAGGCCGTGCTAACTTGAGTGTTCACGGCTCTCACACCGAAGACGCAAGTACGGGGATCAAGCTCAATGCAGATCGACTGGATGTACTTTACAGCACCTCTACCGGTGGTGTCTGGAATGTCACGAGCACTAACGCTGAGGGTAAGCAAACCGATCACAGCTTCCAACAATTTGGCTCCTCATGCCGCACGTTGGCGCTTGCCAAAGCCCCCTCCGCTACGTGTGGAGGCGCCAACGCTGCCTATTCCTACGACACCAATGGTTTCAAGGATCGTGTAACCGATTGGAATGGAGTGGTAACGGATTATGATTATAACGCCCAAGGTCTGGAAGTTCGCCGCACTGAGGCGCTTGGCTTGCAGGAGCAGCGCAGCATTGAAACCGATTGGTACGTCGACACCCGACTTCCCCGCGAAATCCGTAAACCAGGTCTGACTACTCGTTTTACATGGGAAAATGGCCGTCTAAAAGCTAGGACGGAGTTGGACACGACCACCCACGCTACACCGTATGCCACTGCGGGCACCACGCGCAGCTGGAGCTATACCTACACATGGTATGACGAGGCAAAAACCCGCGTAAAACAAACCCGGACGGATGGCCCGCGCACAGATGTGCAGGACATCACCGTGCGGGAATACAATGAGCAAGGCTGGTTGATTTCCAGTAGTAATGCACTGGGTCAGGTGCATTCGATTCTTGAGCACAATGGACGAGGCCAGCCCCTGCGAATACGCGATGAAAACGGGGTTGAAAGCACATTTACGTGGCACCCTCGTGGCTGGCTGCAAAGCCGCACCATCATTACCCCCCAAGGCAACGTAACCACCCGCTACGAATACGACAACGCAGGTCAAGTCACTAAAACGATCTTGCCCACCGGCGTTGCGCTGAACTACCTCTACGACGACGCCCATCGCCTGCAAGAAATCAGCACTGATGATAACGAGCGTATCACGTGGGAGCTCACCGCGCTCGGTGATCGACGCATGGAGCGCGTGCAATCCAGCTCTGGCAGCTTACGGCGAATCGTCCATCAAGAATTTGACGACCTAGGCCGCCTCTGGAAACGCTTTGGTGCGCAAGATCAAGTGCTGGAAACCTACGGTTACGATGCAAACGGAAATCAGGAAACCACCAACGACGCCAACCAACGCACCATCACCCGCGCCTTCGACGGCCTCAACCGCCTGCGCAGCGTTACGGAGCGCGATACCGGCGCCACCCAATACGAATATAATGCCCAAGATCAGCTCGTCGCGCTCACCGATCCCAACGGTTTAACCACCGCATGGGTAGTAGATGGTTTTGGCCGCAAAATCCAAGAAACTAGCCCAGATCGCGGCACTACAGTGTATCGTTATGATCTGGCCGATAACCTGATCCAGAAAACCGACGCCCGCAACAGCGTTACAAAATACAGCTATGACGCCCTCAATCGCCTGACCGAAATTCAATATCCGGCCAGTGCGCAAGACAACGTCGGCCTAAAATACGACGAAACCAGCCTTCCAACGGCAAATGGTTCTATTGCCAACAAAGGAAAAGGCCGCTTAACTTCAGCAATCGTTGCCAACGGCGATAAAATCCAATGGGCCTACGATGCGCTTGGTAATATCACGAATGACGTGAGGGTGCAGGCAGGCAAAACCTTCCAAGCCACCTACACGTTTAACGCAGCAGGTCAGCTTGCAACGCTCACATACCCCAGCGGACGAGAGCTCAGCTATAGCTACGACTCTAAAGGACGCATCCACCAACTCCGCAGCCGCACCAGCAGCACGGCAAGCTGGACGACCCTCGCGAATAACCTAAGCTACGAACCCTTCGGCCCCCTTACCGGATTTACTTGGGGCAATGGCCTAACGGAAACTCTCCGCTACGACACCCACTACCAGCCGGAAACCATCCAGACCCGTTCAGGCAGCACAGACGTTCGCAACCTGCAATACGGCTTTAACCTCGCCAACGAACTGGTTCACCTGACCGATGCGAAAACCCCAGCTCGCAGCCAACTGTTTAGCTACGATCCCAACGGGCGCTTAAACCAAGCGCAAGGCGAGTACGGCACGCTAGCGTATCAGTACGACCTGACCGGCAACCGCGTATTGCAAGCGCAAACCAACGCCACAAACGGCCAAAACTTTACCGAAAGCTACCAATATCCGGCCACCAGTCACCGTCTCATGCAAATCAGCACAAACGGGCAGGGCGGACAAAATCGAAGCTTCCAGTACAGCGCCGCCGGTAACCTCACGCAAGACGACCGTTATGCCTACGTTTATAACGATGCCAACCGCCTAACCAAAATCTTAAGCGGCCCTGCTATCGTCGCAGAATATCGCTATAACCACCTAGGCGAACGCATTTCTAAAACCGCCGAGGGAAAAACCACGCAGTTTATCTACGGCACCAATCATCAACTGCTGGCCGAGCATCATCAAGATGGCAGCGCAATTCGTGATTACGTTTACCTAGGGGATAAAGTGCTGGCGATGATTGATGTGGCGCCTATGCAAACCACGCCAAGCGCCGACATGGCCGTCTCCATGACCCACACGCGAAACGGTGCGACGGTGGATTACACGGTCACCCTCACCAATAACGGCCCTGATACAGCGCAGAATGTCACACTCACCAATACGATACCGCAGGGCGTGATTATCAACACGCACACGATCTCGAACGGAAGCTGTACTCAAAACAATTTGCAACTCAATTGCAATTTGGGTAGCGTGCAAAAGGCAGCCGTCAACACGCTACAGGTGCGGATTACGGCCACGCCGGAAGTGGATATCAGTAAAACGGTGAATGCTGTCGTTGCCAGCACTACGCAAGACCCGAACATGGGGGATAACCAGGTACAGAAAAGTGGAGCCGGTTGCTTTATTGCCACGGCGGCGTTTGGTAGTTACGAGCATGATTATCTGCATATCCTGCGCAACTTCCGTGACGATTACCTGCTGACGAATGCGCCGGGCCAAGCCTTCGTGGAGACGTACTACCAATACTCGCCGCCACTAGCGAACTGGATGCAAGACAAGGAAGGCGTGAAGGCCGTTACCCGTACCTTGCTTCTCCCTGTGATTGCGGCTGCGTGGCTGATACAGGCGCCACTGTTAATGCAGCTTGGCGTGTTGGGTGGATTGTTGGGCTTGATACTGGCATGGAAGCACGTCCAAGCGGGAAATCTGCTGAGAAAAGCCCTGATCTCCGTTGGCGTGATGCTGGGACTTGCTGCAGGAAATGCGTCGGCGGATCAGATTTATTACGTTCACACCGATCATTTAAACACGCCGACGCTGGTTACGGATCAGAATAAAACGGTGGTATGGGAAGGGGTGAGGAAGCCGTTTGGTGAGATAGAGGAAATTACCAATACTGTACGCCAGCCGATTCGGTTTCCGGGGCAGTATTTTGATGGGGAGACGGGGCTAAGTTACAACTTGATGCGGGATTATGATGCACGGGTGGGGCGGTATGTGCAGAGTGATCCTATTGGGTTGATGGGTGGGGTGAGTACGTATGGGTATGTTGGGGGGAGTCCTTTGCATTATGTTGATCCGTTGGGACTAGATGCAATTCCTTGGATTGGCTGGGTTGGTGGTGCAACAGAGGGAGGTGCAGCCGTAGGCGGGTTAACAGGATTTGGGCCGGCGCTTGGTGTTTTAGGGGGGATGCTTTACCCCTCCCCGTTAGGTGATGGAACACTGCGTAGAGACGGAGATGATGGCTCAGAGTCTAAGCCTGACAATTGTCCTACAGGCACATTGCCAATTGATAAAGCAAAGAACCAATGGGGCTTGGACAAGGATGACGTACATGGAATTAAAGATGGTGTGGGAGCTGGCCCTAGAACGTGGACTGGAATTGATAAAGACGGAAATGTGTGGACTGGAGGTCCGGGCGGAGTTGGTGAGAATCATGGTCATCATACGGACTATTTGCCGTAAGGATTTTTATGCATCCTACTGAATTTGTCGTTTCGCTTCGTATAAAACACCCAACACATACCCATCATTCGATAATTAAATCGATTGGTATGGTGCCGAAGTTTTCCTATTCGGTAGGATCGCCAAGAGCAACTCCAAAAGGTCGCCCACTCGAAGGTGTGTATAAACATTCGTATTGCAGTTTTACCTTGCTGGAAAAGCAGGAGGGTTATTTTGTTGATGGAATTAAAAAAATGTTCGTGTTTCTTGAACCCCATAAGGAATATTTTCGGTTATTAACTTGTGAGGGTGGAAAGGCGGAGCTTTTTGTTGGGATTTTTGCCGATGGAACTGTAGGATTTGGTTTGGGCGTTGAAGAGATGCGTGTTCTATCTGGTTTGTCGCTAGAATTGTCGGTGGAAGTTTATAATGAAGACTCCGCTTGTTCCCCCATGGCAGGCTAGTTTTCACTCTCTGCTTTCAACGAGCGTGGTGAATCTGGTTAGCCGCACAGTAAACGCCCTTAAACCAGTATCTTCCCACTCACCGTCACCGCATTGGTCGGTAGTGCAAGATATCGTTTAAGGGTGCTTACTTAACGGTGCTTACGGAAGGTCACGTGAAAACCAAGTCGACATGGGGGGGTAGTGCAAGATGTCGATTTAGGGTCGTTTGCTTTTAAACTAACTTGATCTGCGCTCTCACAGCCGCTTCTGCTGCCCGCTGTTTGGCTTCGAAGGTTGGCAGTAGCGCTTCGTCGTGATCATCCACGCGTGCGATGATTTGCAGGCCGAATTCTCCATACTGTTTTGCAATCAATTTGTTGAGATAGAAACGGTCGTCGCTTCTGTGCTTGCCTTGATCGCGGAGTGTGAGGATTTTTTCCGCCAGCGGTTCTAAGCCGATTTGTTTCAGTGCGCTGATCATAAAGATGTTCTCTTTATGCGCCTGTTTTACGTCATCGGTTGCACTGGCTTCTACCAAACGGGCGTGTTTGAGTGCCGTGCGCAGCATGTAGTAGCTGCTCTTTGCGAGGCGGTCTTCGTCGCATTTGTTGATCACAAAGCTATCGGGAATCTCCATGATTCCGCATTTCATAAACTGGATTTGATCGCCCGCGAGTGGTTGCATCACTAAAAAGGTGTGGTGGGCCATGTGCTGAATATCAATTTCGTTCTGGCCGATGCCTACCGTTTCGATAAAAATGAAATCGTAAAAATAACGCAGGATACGAGTGGCGTGGTAGGTTGCCTGAGTGATTCCGCCAAGCTCTAGGTTGGACGCTTGGGAGCGAAAATACAGGCGTTCGGCGTTTTCGGTGATGCGCATTCGGGTGCGATCGCCCAGAATGCTGCCGCCACTGATGTGGGAGGACGGGTCGATCGCTAGAACAGCAACGCTAACTTGTGTGTCTTTCGCGAGCAGGGTTTTGCAGAGTTCGGCGATCAGCGTTGATTTGCCAGCGCCGGGTGTTCCGGTAAAGCCAATAATGCTGCCTCTCGGCGGCGCTTCGTTTTGCAGGTGGCAGATAATGTCGTGGCGCTCTTGGGCGCTCTCTTTCAAGCGGTTTTCAAACAGTGAAACCAGCTTTGCGACGGCGAGCTTTTTATGCTGCCGTGCATCGCTGATTTGTTGAAGCCTCTGCGGAGTGAGGGCTTGCGTTGTTAGCGCCTCGTGAGTCAACACCTTTCTTTAGCCTTTGCTGGCGGCTTTTTGTGCGAGCACGACATCCATAATACGATTCATCACGGACATCAAATCAAAGTCCTTAGGCGTGAAAATCGCTTTAATGCCCGCAGCTTCCAAGCGCTCAAAGTCATGTTTGGGAATGATGCCACCGAGTACCACTGGGATTGCGTGGCGGTCGCCGTGTTGTTCCAAGGTGTCAAAGAGCTGGTCAATGATTTCGTTGTGCGAACCGGAAAGCAGAGAGATTCCGATTACGTCGGCATCTTCTTCTACTGCGGATTGAACAATTTCTTCGGCGCTTAGGCGGATTCCGAAATAGATAACGTCGAACCCTGCGTGGCGAGCGGCAACCGAGATCATTTCCGCGCCGTTGGAGTGGCCGTCCAAGCCCGGCTTGCCAACGACAATGCGGGGGCGGTGGCCGTACTGTTCGATAAAGGATTCGACTTTTGCGCGTACTTCGCGCAGTTGTTCGTTGTCCAAGCCGAGGGTTTGGCCCTCGACGCCGGTGGGAGCGCGGTATTCGCCGAATACTTCGCGCAGGGTGTTGGCCCATTCTCCGGTGGAAATTCGAGCTTTGGCGCAGGCAATCGAGGCGGCCATCAGGTTATTTCCGGCCTTAGCATCGGTTTTCAGGCGCGCGAGGCAGGCTTGGGCATGGGCTTCGTCGCGTTTGGCGCGGGTGGCTTTCAGCGCAGCGAGCGTTTCAGCAGCGGATTCAGGATCTACTTTGAAGACGCCGCCATCGCTATCGCGCACCAGCGGGGATTCAATACCACCCTGCCAGCGGTTTTTGCCAACGACAATGGTTTCGTTGCTGTTGATGCGCGACATGCGGTCGGCCTGAGAGATGACGAGGCGCGATTTCATGTAGCCGGTTTTAATCGCTTCTACGCCGCCGCCGGAGTCGAGGATTTTCTGGATTTCGTCTTTGGCTTGCGTTTTGAGCTCCTGCACTTTGGATGCAACCACGGGGGAGCCGTCGAATAGGTCGGGGTATTCCAGCAGGTCGGTTTCGTAGGCGAGGATTTGTTGCAGTCGTAGTGACCACTGCTGATCCCAAGGGCGGGGCAGGGAGAGGGCTTCGTTCCATGCAGGGAGCTGCAAGGCGCGGCAGCGGGCATCTCGGCTAAGCGTTACGCCAAGTGCTTCGATCAGAATGCGCCATGCGTTGTTTTCGGGCTGTTCTTCGGTCAGGCCAAGGGAGTTGACCTGCACGCCGTAGCGGAAACGCCGGAACTTAGGGTTTTTCACGCCGTAGCGTTCTTGGCAGATTTCGTCCCAAAGCTCGGTAAAGGCGCGCATTTTGCACATTTCTTCGATAAAGCGCATGCCGGCATTCACGAAGAACGAGATGCGGCCTACGCACTGCTCGAATTCTTCTTCAGAAAAGCAGTTGCGGGCGCGGATGGCGTCCAAAATGGTGATGGCGGTTACTAGAGAATAGGCGAGTTCCTGTACCGGCGTGGCTCCTGCTTCTTGCAGGTGATAGGAGCAGATGTTGGAAGGGTTCCACTTCGGCACGTTCGGAAGGCAGTATTCGTACATATCGACAATGAGTTTGATGGATTCTTCAGGCGGGAATACATAGGTTCCGCGTGCCAAGAACTCCTTGATCAAGTCATTTTGGGTGGTGCCCTGTAGCTTGCTGATATCAATTCCGCGCTCTTCTGCAAGGGCGACGTATAGCGAGAACAGCCACATAGAGGTGCCGTTAATCGTCATGGAGGTATTGATTTCATCAATGGCGATCTGATCAAACAGGATGGCCATATCGTCCAGCGTGTTGATCGGTACCCCTACTTTGCCGATTTCGGGACGCGCAATCGGATCATCCGAGCTGTAACCACATTGGGTTGCCAAATCAAAGGCGATCGAAAGGCCGGTTTGCCCTTTGGTGAGGTTGGAGCGATACAGTGCATTGGATGCGCGCACGTTGGTATGGCCGGCATAGGTGCGAAAAATCCACGGTTTGTCTGGGCTTGGATTTCCCGATTTGTCGTAGAGTAGATGTGTCTTTTTCTCGGTCATGCTGACGTACTCCGGTGTGCGCGTGGGCATTTCAATTTTCGATAGAGAGGGCTATCTTCGATAGAGAGTGCGATAGAGGGGGCTATCGAGCTTTTTTTATTAACAGACGGCGTTCGATCTCGAAAATCTTTTCAGGAATTTTTTCTTTCCCAAGCTCTTTCTTATCGTTTTCTTTGATAAATAAATCGGTGCCGAAACGCGCTAATGCTTCTGCGCTGGTGATATTTTTAACGCCGATAAACTGCAAAGTAACAACGCTCGCAAGCGGCGCGAGTTCAGCCGGTGCATCTTCTACGGCAAGAATGCGTGAGAGTGAAGCAACGGTATCACCAGCGAATGCAGGCTGGGTGTGATAGCCTTCGGTAAAGCCTAATTCCCACACTGCGTTCTCGGAAAGGTCGCGGCTGGCAAGCCCCTCTAGCCATGCGTAGACCAAACCGCCGTACACAATGGGATTGCCGCTCATCTTCCCCGATAGGCTTTGGCTAAATACTTTGTCGTAATGCAGCGGGTGCGTGTTGCCCACCTGATAGGTGAGTGCGAAGTGTTCGTCGCTAATGGTGCGACCATTGTTGTGAACGATGATATCGCCCACCGCAAAGTGCTGCGCGTAGGTATTCCAGCCGGTAACCGAGGTGGGTGCGTGGCGCAATGCGCTTGCCAAGCCCTCTGGCAAGGCGACTTGCGCGGCGTTTTGCCACGGAAATTCTGGAGCGGAACCTTCTGCGACCGGTACGGTTGGCAGGCGATCGCCGCGATAGGCCACCATCAATTTACGCTCGTACTGCAGCACTACTTGATCGTGCTGGTTAATACCCAAAGTACGAATGGTCGCAATTCCGGGCTTATCTGCACCACGTTCTTTGCGATCTACCACCATCGTCATCGCGCGTAGGGTGTCGCCCGCATATACAGGGCGCAGAAATTGTGCGTCGTAGTAGCCGAGGTTGGCGATGACTTTTTCGGAATCATTTTGTACGCCGAGCGAAAGTATGACATTGAATACCTGCTGCGGAGATGCCGGCAGTGCAGGAAAGCCGTGAGCACGCGCATACTCAAGATCAAGATACAGCGGATTGCACTGCATGTAAGTGCGCGAGAATGAGTCGATCTGTGCCTGCGTAAAAGTATAGCCGCGCGGGTGAACGAAGATCTGCCCTGGCACGTATTCTTCCAGATAACGCCCGTACTGAGGATGGCGCACCTGATTCAGGTGGGCGGGCTGTTTGGGAGCGAGTTCTTGTTGGGCGTTAAATTGATAAGTCATGATCTGATTACTCCGCAGCTTCTACGAGGGCGCGCGCGATGACCTTGAGGGCCAGCGTTTCTTCGGCGCCTTCGAAAATGGAAAGTACGCGTGAGTCAATAAAATAGCGGCTTACTGCGGATTCTTCGGCGTAGCCCATGCCGCCATGAATTTGCATGGCTTCACGGCACAGCCATTCGGAGGATTTGCAGGAATAGAGTTTTACCAAGCTTGCCTCCATATGGCCTTTGCCTTCATCCATCAGGCGCGCAACGTAGTAGGTGAACTGGCGGGAAACGCTGAGCAACATGGCCATGCGAGCAATTTTGACCAGCGTGAGCGGATAGGCGGCAATGGGTTTTCCGAATACTTGGCGCTCTTGTGCGTAAGCAATTCCGCGCTCGAATGCGGCCTGCATCACGCCCGTTGCGCGTGCTGCGGTTTGGATCCGCCCACCAGCAAAGCCGGCCATGGTAAAGTAGAAACCTTGGCCAACACCGGCTTCGCCGCCAATCACATGGCTATCGGGAACGAAATAATTGTCGAAGAATACGGTGAATGAGTGCATCCCGCGATAGCCAATCGTTGGGATTGCCTTGCCGCTAACGGTGCCGCCCGTGGCCTGGGTGTGATTGAATTCATGGCCGTCAGAGCTGGGCTTTTCGACCAGAAACATCGTTAGACCGCGATGGCCGACGCTTAAATCTGGGTTGGTGCGGGCGAGGGTCAGCAGTACGCCGGCTTTGCCAGCAAAGGTACACCAGGTTTTTTCGCCGTTGAGATGCCAGCCGCCGTCGGTGCGCGTGGCTTTCAGGCGCATTTGGGCGACGTCGGAGCCGTAGTTGGGTTCGGTTACGGCCACGGCACAAAGGGGTTGTGCTTGGGCGAGTTTGGGGAGCCAGTATTGCTTTTGTTCCTCGGTGCCGCCTTTGAGTAATGCGCGTGACATGATTTCAGGGCGGGTGATCAGCGAGCCAGCGGCCGCGAGGGAGCCGCGTGAGAGCTCCTCGGTGACGACGATCATGCCGAGGTTGTCTTCTTGATCGTCAGGCTGGATGCCGCCGTATTGCATAGGGATGGACAAGCCAAAGCAGCCTAGGTCTACGAGCGGTTTGAGGATGGCGTCAGGAACGATTTGATCTTCGGTGTGGATTTTTTCGGCCAGCGGCATTACGACGGTGGAAGCGAAGTTGCGGAAGCTGGCGCGCATCATCTCTTTTTCTTCGTCGAGCATGTAGTGGCCGACATTGCCTTCCTGCTCTAGGATGGTTTTGCCCAGGGCGGCCATGGTGTCGGTCGCAAGCCAGGCGTCTACGAAGGCGTCGACTTCGGGGGAATAGAAAACGGCGCGTAGCATCTCGCGTTCTAGGCCAAAGTCGGCGGGACGGGCGGCATAACGAGTGCGGGCATTGTGGAGAGCTTCGGCGGCGTACTGCAGAGCAATACGCTCTTCGAGGGAGTGCCCATCGTTCTTGGCAGTACGTATTTCGGCGAGTTTGCGCGTGTAGTCGAGGTAGACGCGCGCGGCGGTGAGTTCGGCCTCGCAAAAGGCGACTTCGTAACAGGCGAGCTGCTTTTCATCGAGCTTGTCGCTGTTGATTTTGCCGTTAACGCTGCTTTCGCGCTTGAGCCAGTTAAGCGCGCCGTTAAGCACCATTTGTGCATTTGAAAGCAGGGCGTAAGCCTGAGCGATGGACTTCTGCATTGTGATCTCCGGGTAATGCAAAGAGCGCCGCGCCTCTCTGCGGGGCCGTATTGCGGGATGTTGCGATCCTAAGGTTTCGCGAGCGGCGCTCGTTGTCGATGCGCCGCTATTGATCAACCGACTGCGATAAATTGACCGTGGTTAACCGTGTGTGCGGTTGCTAACGATCTGTACAAACGAGCGCCCACGTAGTTCTTCCATGGTGATGCCGGTTGCGGCGGCCTCTTGCTCGGTGATCGCGCCGCAGGCGATGCCGCGTAGGAAGAAGTTGAGCAAACCTTGCCCAGTCGCGGCGTCATCAAAGGTGTTGCCAACCAGCGTGGCTTGCGCTGCCTTGTTAACAAAGGCTTCTAAGCGCTTGGCTGCATCGGGTAAGCCTTCAAGGAAATAGGCATAAACGGCGGCATAACGGATCGGCAACTGGCCGGGGTTTAGATCCCAACCTTGGTAGTACGCATGGCGCAGGGAGTGGCGCACGTTGTCGTAGTGGAGTTTCCATGCGGAGTGTACGGCGCGCATGTTTTCGGCATGTTGCTGCGGGTTGAGAAGCCCGTCTGCGCCCGGTTTGTGCGGGCCAATCGGCATGACGGTGGTGGCGCCGTCGCTGATGTTGATGCCCGTGCCGGCAAGCGATACTTGTAAAACGTGGCGGGCAAAATCGCAGGCGGGATGGGTGTGCGTTTGGTGGGCCGCAGTGATGTTGCAGGTGGCGGTGTAGTCGTAGGTGCCGAAGATTGCGGAACGGCACCGGCCTTTGGCGGCACGAGCGAGTTTAAGGATCTGGCTGTCGCCGGTACGATCAATGATCGCTTGGGTAGCTTCGATCATGATTTCGAGCTTGAGCGAGCCAGCCGCGTAGCCGTTTTTTGCCTCAATTACGTCGAGTAGCTTGGCGAGCGCCTCTACCTGTTCGGGGTGGGTGACTTTGGGTAGGGTGATGATAAAGTTTTGCGGCAGTTTTCCGCCGGTAAGTTCGGCAAGGCGCGTCAAAAACAGATCAAGAGTGCGCATGGAGCGGCGCCGGCATTCTTCGGTAAAGGTTTTGATGCGGATTCCGATGAACGGCGGCAAGCTGCCTTGTTCCATGCCTTTGGCGACTTCTTCGGCAGTGCGCACGGCGTCGGCGTCTTCTTCGGCATCGGGGCGGTTGCCGTAGCCGTCTTCAAAGTCGATGCGGTTGTCTTCGACGGGTTCGGTTTGCAGTTTGTGCACCACGCGCTCGTAGACGGTGTAGGCGAGCCAAGCGGCGGGGTTGCGTTCCTTCATGCCTTGAGGGTCGGCTGCGCAGGCGGTGGCGAGTGCGTTGATACCAACTTGGCTTACGGGAAGCAGATCACTACCGGCAAATCCCAGCACGCGCGCCAAGGCGCAAAAGTCGGGGGCGTAGGTTTGTAGGGTTTTCAGAGCGATCTGGCCAAGTTTTTGCGGTGAGCCATTTTTGAACAGGTTTGCGCCGCCATACACGGTGTGTACTTGCTGGCGGTCTGCAGAGTCGCCTGGGTAGGCGGCATTGTGTGCCCGATTGGCTTCGGCAAGGGCGCTGAGAATGGGTTGTGTATCGGCTTCGGTAAGTGACAGTTTCATGGTGTGATCGTTTCCTGTTGCTGATCTAAACGACTGATTTTATAGACGCTCGTATGGTTTTGCGACCACAACTTGGTTGCTGCTGTTTGGTTGCCACGGTTTGGTAGCACAGTTTGAAGCTGCGGGTGGAACGCAACGAGTTGGCTGTAGCGGCTCGTTAATAAGGGCAGATTCAGGTGCGAGCGCGATGGCCGTAGGGCTCGGAGTGGCGCAATTCTACTGGCTGGGGCAAGTTCTTCCTAGTTTAGTTCTTGACTTGAAAGTCACAAGTGGCTGTTTTTTTGCTACGTTGTGGCATCATTACGTCTAAAGCGATCCGACCTGAGAGCGATGATGACGACTGACGAGAAATGTGCCGGTGGTAAGAAGCGTGTCGTAAATAGTAAAAGGGCGACACGGCAAGCAGGTGTAGGTTTTGTGCTGATGTTTGGCATAAGCTGCGGGTATGCGGCCACGCCCTCTACAACACCCTCTGAAGTGACCGCAATGGCTCCCATTTCGGGTGCGGTCTTGCTGGATGCGGGCGAGAACAAGATGGTGGATCAGTGGGTGCCGCTTGGCTACGTGAAGCAGGATGTTGGCGGGCGGATGGTGCCGGAGCAAGGTCGGCGTGTAAGCGGGATGGCGCGCCGCTCGGTCTATCAAATCAATGCGCGCATTCCGCTTGGGGATTCTCAAAATGAGGTAATTGCGAACTGGACGCGTGCGCATCCAGATGCGTCGTTACTATTTCAATGTTCAGGGCGCGAGTGCGGCCAATCCAGCCTATGGGCGGGAGAGGTGATGCGTGCTGCGCAGCTGTTTGGAAATGACCGCAGCCAGTTTGCCTACGTGCATTTATCTCAGAGCAAGCAGGTCGTGACGATTCTTTACGGTAGCGCAAGAGCGAACGGTCGAAGCTATTATGGAGAGCAAAACATTGTCTTGGATCAGCCATGGGCGGGGGCAGTAACGCCGAAGGCATCTGGCGTAAATGCCGTGCAGGCGCAACGTTGGCAAGTTGAGGTATTCCGCGATGGAAAAGGCAACACGGATACGAGAAAGCTTACGCTGGATCTTGCTCAGGCCATTGGTGGAATCAAGCAGTCAGGGACGATGCACTGGGCAGTGATTGCGGATGCCTGCGACGTGCGCGATGCGCCCGCTGCTTTTTCGCAATCTGCATCGGCACTCAGTGCGGGAGTGGATGTATTGAAGGCCGCGATTCCCGCCGACAAAATTTTGCATGAGGTCAATGTTGGGAACAGCACGGCATCTCGGTGCAATGGACGGGGTGGCATTGAGATTGTGGAGTTGTACCCATAACGGTGGTTTGTTCCAAAACAACAAAAATAGAAAGCACAAGCGAATTCCACTAATAGAGCAACGACTATGCTAGGGCAACGACTATGCTAGGGCAACGACTATGCTAGGGCAACGACTATGCTAGGGCAACGACTATGTTAGGGCAACGACTATGCAGCTGACAGGAAAAAAAGACGGCGCAAAGCCATCCCCACTGGATATCAAGGGGGCGGAAGACGAGCTGGATACGATTCGGGATTTTATCCGCTGGACTGTGAGCAGCGGCTATGAACACAACATTTTTCTGGGCCATGGTTATGACGATCTTTGGGATGAGGCGGTCATGCTGGTGCTGCATGCACTGCACTTGCCTTGGGATATAGATGCGCGGGTGCAGGAATGCCGCGTAACGGATCGCGAGAAGGAGCAAATTCTTACCCTTGTGCAGAAAAGAATTGTGGAACGAATCCCCACCGCCTATTTGATCGGGCGCGCTTGGTTTGCGGGCTTGGAATTTAAGGTGGACGATCGCGTATTGATTCCACGTTCGCCGATTGGTGAGTTAATTGAAAAGCAGTTTGAACCGTGGATTGCAGCAGAGCGCGTGGAGAGCATTCTGGATTTGTGCACAGGAAGCGGCTGCATTGGCATCGCTTGCGCGCATCATTTTCCGGATGTGATTGTAGATTGCGTAGATATTAGCGAGGCCGCGCTGGATATTGCCGAGGAAAATTTGCAGAACCTAGGTTTGGAAAGCCAAGTAAACCTGATTTTCTCCGATCTTTTTGAAGCCTTGGATGGCCGCACCTACGACATTATTGTGAGCAATCCGCCCTATGTGGACGAGCGTGATATGGCCGAGTTGCCCACCGAATACCGCCATGAACCGGAGCTTGGCTTAGAAGCGGGAGGCGATGGCTTGGACATTGTGCGGCGCATTTTGCCAGAACTATCGCGGCACCTGAACCCAGAGGGAATTGCTGTAATCGAAGTTGGCAACAGTATGGAAGCGTTGGAGCAAGCCTATCCACATGTGCCTTTTACTTGGATTGAGTTTGAAAATAGTGACGGTGGCGTGTTTATCCTGACCAAAGAGGAAATCGACCACTACCAGCGCCACTTTGTGGAGTGATCCTGGGGTTTCTAAAGATACTTTTGAAACGAAATAAAGATACGTTTGAAACTAAAGACACATCTGAAACGATGTTTCGATCAGCGTTTTTGTGCAGTAAATTTTACGGATAAGAGATTATGGCTGGAAATACGTTTGGCAAACTGTTCACTGTGACCACGTTTGGAGAGAGCCACGGCTTGGCGCTGGGCTGTATCGTGGATGGTTGCCCGCCTGGATTACCGCTGACGGAGGCTGATATTCAGGTGGATCTGGATCGCCGCCGCCCCGGCACTTCGCGTTATACCACGCAGCGGCAGGAGCCGGATCAAGTGAAAATCTTATCCGGAGTTTTTGAAGGAAAAACGACCGGCACGCCGATTGGTTTGCTGATTGAAAACGTGGATCAGAAATCCAAGGATTACGGCAATATCGCCAATTCTTTTCGGCCTGCGCATGCGGATTATGCGTATCAGCAGAAATATGGCATTCGCGATTATCGCGGTGGCGGTCGTTCTTCGGCGCGCGAAACTGCGATGCGGGTGGCTGCGGGAGCCATTGCCAAGAAATGGCTGGAGCATCGTTATGGAATTCGGGTGCGCGGCTATGTTTCCCAGATCGGTTCGATTCGCGCGAAATCGTTTGATTGGGATGAGGTCAGGAATAACCCGTTTTTCTGCCCCGATGCCTCGGTGGTCCCAGAAATGGAAGCGCTGATTGGCCATTTGCGCGCCGAAGGCAGCTCTGCCGGTGCTCGCGTAACGGTGATTGCAAGCGGCCTATTTCCGGGGTTAGGGGAGCCGGTATTTGATCGCCTTGATGCGGAAATTGCTCATGCGCTGATGAGTATCAATGCGGTAAAAGGCGTTGAGATTGGCGATGGCTTCGCAAGTGTGGAACAACGTGGTGAAGAACACCGCGACGAATTAACGCCAGAAGGTTTTTTATCGAACCATGCGGGCGGCATTGTCGGCGGAATTTCGACGGGGCAAGATATTGTTGCTCATATTGCCCTGAAGCCCACGTCGTCTATTCGCATCCCAGGAAAAAGTATTCAGCTGGATGGCACGCCGACAGAGGTCGTGACCAACGGCCGCCATGACCCGTGCGTTGGTGTGCGCGCGACACCCATTGCCGAGGCGATGCTGGCGCTGGTATTGATGGATCATTCCTTGCGTCATCGCGGTCAGAATGGTGATGTCACGTCCGTTACGCCGATCATTCCCGGCGGTATTGATTCGGGCAGAATCCCTTGAACGAGGGGGCAATGGTTGCGCCCCCTGTCCCAAGCCTGCGCTTATCCTCACTGTATTTTTTCTATTTTGCAGTAGCGGGTGCGTTGGTACCTTTTTGGGCGCTCTACCTAAAAGATTGCGGCTTGGATGGCCTGCAGATCGGCGTTGTGTTGGCCGTGATGTCGATCACCAAAATGGGCGCCCCCAATCTTTGGGGGTGGATTGCGGATCGAAGCGGCCAGCACGTCTTGATTACGCAGCTTGCGATTGGCGTGTGCACGCTTTGTTTTTTAGGCGTGTGGAGCCGCCAGGACTATGCGTGGCTGCTATTGGTAATGCTGTTCTATAGTTTTTTCTGGAACGCCATACAGCCGCAGTTTGAAGCCATCACCTTGCACACCTTAGGCGGCGATATGCCGCGTTATAGTCGGGTGCGCGCATGGGGTTCGGTTAGTTTTATTCTGTGCGTTGTCGGCTTGGGGGTTCTTTTCGATCGGATTTCGGTACAGCACTTGCCGGCCATTGTGGTCGGGCTGATGATTGCGCTCCTTCTGGCATCCTTTTTTGCGCCGAACCCAAAAATCGCGCATTCTGCGTCGGTGCGACTGCCCTTTGTGCAGTATTTGCAATCGCCAGTCGTTATCGCCTTTTTTGTTTGTTCTTTATTGGTTCAGATTGCGCACGGTGCGTACTATTCTTTTTTCACTTTGTACCTAGAGAGCCTGGATTTTTCGCGCAGCGCAACGGGGAGCATTTGGGCGATTGGGGTGGTGGCCGAGATCCTCGCATTTTTTTACATGAGCCGCATCGTTGGGCGCTGGAGTGCGCGTTCCTTAATGTTGTTTAGCTTGGTGGTTTGTATTGTGCGCTGGATCGTGATCGCGGCTTTTCCACAACAGCTTTTTTGGCTGGTGCTGGTGCAGGTTGGCCACGCGGCGACTTTTGGCGTGATACACACGGTATCCATTCAGTTTGTGCATCAGCGCTTTCCTGCGGCGGTTGCGGGGCAGGGGCAGGCGCTTTATACCGCAATCAGTTTCGGCGTTGGGGGAGCGTTAGGCAATCTGGGTTCCGGTATCCTGTGGGAAGCAGGTTATCTAGCGGGGCCGTTCTGGATGGCCGTGGTGGCTTCGATTCTGGCGCTAGGCGTTGCCTATTGGCTTTTCGACCCGCAGCCGCGTGATGTTGTCGTGGGTCGGTAGGGCTGTCCTTCGGCGGATGTGGGCGAGCTGCTCGGCCGGCCTGCAGTATTGTCGTTGGCGAGTTCAAACGTTGTATCAGCGCACAACCATTCGGGGATGTCCCGCATGCCGTGCAGCACCCGCCAGACATCGATGTGGTCAGGGCGCTCGACGTAGAACACGATGTGCGGGTAGCGTGTCAGTTGCCAAGATCGCAGGCCGGGCAGATTGAGTTCGTGGGCATAGCGTGGCGAGCCGGTGCCGGGGTGACGGCTGATGTGGGCGTAGGCTTGCTCCAGTGCATCAACAAAGCCGAGCGCTGCCTGCTCGGCTTCTTCGCTGATGTAGTGGTTCAGTGCTTCGTCAATGTCCTGCTCGGCAAGCGATCGGGGGACGACCGGCTTGGACTTCATCCCCGAGCATTCCGCACACGAGCCCGCAACGCATCGAAGTAGTTGCCATCGACGGGTGCGGTCGGTGCGGAGGCAGCCCCAGCCAGCAGCAAACCGCGCAGGTGCTGATGATCCCGATCCTTGCGGATCAGCTCGCGCACGTACTCGCTGCTGGTGCCGTAGCCGCGCTGGTTGACCTGATCGTCCACAAAGGACTTCAGGGCATCGGGAAGGGAAATATTCATAGTGCTCATGGCCTCATCCTAGCCTGTTTGGCAAAATTTGGCAAACGGTTTGTTTTGTGCGTTGTCGGCTTGGGGGGGAGCGTTAGGCAATCTGGGTTCCGGTATCCTGTGGGAAGCAGGTTATCTAGCGGGGCCGTTCTGGATGGCCGTAGTCGCTTCGATTCTGGCGCTAGGCGTTGCCTATTGGCTTTTCGATCCGCAGCCACGTGATGTTGTCGTGGGTCGGTAGGGCTGTTCGTGCGGCGATCGATAGAACCTAAGAGCTATTGGTGGCAGTAAAAATAGTCGTGCCAGAGCGTTCTCAGCCCGCTATCATTGTGAATCTATTCAAGCCGTTGTGAAGGGATTGTATTCCATGCTGAAAATTCAGTTCAAAGATCGTAGGCAGCCTGCGGTATGGCTGGTGGAATCGGTGTTTCGGCTTGGTTCGGGGCCCCGTAATCACCTCGTTGTGGATGATGCCAGTGTGGCCGAAGTTCACGCAGAGGTTCAAAAGGAAGGGGATCATCTCTATCTGGATGATCTGAAATCACCCACCGGCACTTGGGTGAACGGCACGCGGATTCGGGAGCGTTTTCAACTGCGTGCCGGCGACGTGATTCGTTTGGGCAATGTCGAGCTTGAAATCACCGATCCCAAAGATCGTGGCCATGCACCTTCGCACTCTGCAGCGCCCGTAGTCGCTCAAGCAGGCTGGTCGCTTACCGCAATTGCGGGTGGATTAAAGGGGCGCACATTCCCTGTACGCGGAAGCATCACGCTGGGGCGCTCCACAAAGTGCGAGATCAGTATCGACGACGAGTATCTCTCGCGCCGTCACGCAGAATTATCCGTAAAGGGCGATCGTTTGCGCCTTCTGGACCTTGATTCTGCGAACGGCAGTTTTGTGAATAGTGAGCGGGTAGTGGAGAAACTGATGCGCCCGGGCGATCGGCTAAGCTTTGGTGACCATATATTTTTGGTGGCAGGCCCCATCAGCGCAGAAGGGCAGGCAAGCACGGATGAGCCCGACGAGCTTGGTGAGGCCACTGTCTTTCGGGCCGCACCAAGCCCTAAGCCACAGGCGAGCTCAACTCAGGGAGCAAGCCAACAAAATCAGTCGGTGTCGCAAGCATCGCAGTCTGCTCAGGCGATGGCTTCTAATCAGCCGACGGCTTCTAATCAACCAACGGCTTCTAATCAAAGAGTGACTCATGCCCCGCCTGCGGTCGCTCCAAGGGCAGAGAAAGGTTCAGCCACCACGCAAGCTTCTGCGCCGCCCGCAAAGAATAATACAGCGGTGATCGGAATCTTGCTCGTGATTGTGATCCTTGGCGTAACGATCGCGGCGGGGCTAATGCTTACCTAAGGCAAGCATTTCAATCATCGCCTGCGCGGCATTGGATAAGGTGTGATCTGTGTGGTAGACGAGGCCGAGCTGTCGTGTGGGCGCTGGCCCCTCAACGCAGAGCACCTTGACTTCCTCATTAATCATCGTCGAGGGTAGTACACTCCATCCGAGGCCAACGCTCACCATCATTCGGATGGTTTCAAGGTAGTTGGTAGACAGGCTGATGTGGGTAGATACGCCTGCATCATGAAAGCGCCGTTCGATGATGCGCCGCGTGAAGGTGTTTTCCCCCGGAAGCACCGCGTTATGCGCGGCAAGTTCAGCGATTGAGACCTGCTCGACGTTTGCAAGGGCGTGTTCATTTCCTACCACAAAACGTAGTTCGTCTTGCCAGATTGGCTGTATCGCAAAACGGCCCGGTGCGCTGGAGGGGAGCGTGATAATTCCGATTTCCAAGTCACCCTGCATGATTTTCGCGAAAGCGTCTTCCGAATCAATAAACTGCAAATCGAGCTGCACCAAGGGATAAGTGGCCGCATAAGCCCTCAGTATCGACGGTAGACGGTGCAGGCCAACGTGGTGGCTGGTGCCTAACGAAAGTCGGCCAGAAACTACCTCCTGCAGGTTGCTCAGACTGCGGCGACATTCTTCCACCTCAGCAAGAATACGCCGGCTACGCGGCAGCAAAGCTCGCCCGGCTTCCGTAAGCTGCACGTTACGCCCAAGGCGATCAAAAAGCTTAAGCCCAAGGGACGCTTCAAGGGTGGAGATGCGCTTACTCATCGCCGGTTGGGTAATGTGCAGCGACTCTGCTGCGATTGAAAATGAGCCGAGCCGAGCAACCGCCTCAAATGCGCGTAGTTCATGGATGTCCACGGTCTGCTTTACCTCCATAACGCGATTGAACAGGGGCGTGAGTGGGTTGTCCCCAATTCCTGTGGATAAGTCTGTGGGAATGGTGGTGGAAAGCGCGCCTCTACCTTGTGTGGCGTATCTTGCTGAAAGTAGTTCAAAAAATGTACTTATGTGCTTGGGCTGCGAGATCGCTACTCGTAACGGAGAGCATACATAATAACGGAGAGCACGCAGCGGTCTTGATGCATGCTCAAACCGTCCATATCAGCCGAAATGGCAAACGTAATGCAGCGTCTCTAGGGTTTCGATATCAAACGAGGAATTACCCGGAACGCTAAAGGACTGCCCGCCTTGCCATTCCGTCCACTGATCTTCGCCCTTTTGGCGAACGCGGCATTTGCCTTCCAATAATTCCATAATTTCCGGCGCCCCCGTGTTGAATAACAGCGTGGACGGCAGGATCACGCCCACCGATTTGCGGGTGCCGTCGGCTAGCACAACCGTATGGCTGACGCATTTGCCATCAAAGTAGACGTTTGCTTTTTTTAGGACAGAAACGTGGTCGAACTGGCTCATTTGGGTGCTCATGTGTGGAGTAAAGGAAAGTGGTGTGTATCGTTGTTGTGGGTGTTTGTTGCGCGGGTGCAGATCGGCAGCAAAACTGCCCTCTGTGGCCACACGAATGTTAATCCGCTACCCACAATCGCACCAGTAGAGAATTACGCGTTTCGCTGCAAAGGATTGTACCGGTACCCAGTAGCGCTGTACTAGAAATGCGAACGAGAGATGCTTCAGAAACGTTCAGCAATCCGCTGTATACAGTGATATAGTTCACACTAAAGTGCCGCAGTCCCAGACACTTGCTGAACGACCCGCAATGCGATCCATTCAAATAATAAGAGGACAAAGGCATGGCAGATGACCTAGTGAAACGGGTGCAGGCGCACCCAGCCTATCAGGAGCTAAAGCGGCGTAGAGGTAGGGCGCGGCTTGGTTTTTTTCTCGTAATGTGCGTGATTTACTTCGGGTTTATTCTGACCTTAGCGTTTCGCTCCGAGGTGTTTGCAGCGCCGCTCTATAGTGGCGCTACCATCACAGTAGGTATCGTGGTCGCAGTGCTGGTAGCCATCAGCGCAATGGTTTTGATTGCGGGCTATGTATATCTCTCTGGCAAAAAATTTGATCCCTTACTCGAAATTATCGTGAGGGACGTCAAATGAAGGCACGTTTTGCAAGTCCGTTCCTACTCACCGCGCTCTTACCCTCAATGCCCGCGTTGGCAGAAACCGGCGGAACCGCTAATAGTTCTGCGATCGTGATGTTTCTGGTTTTTATTGTTCTTACCTTTGTCGTTACCGGCTGGGCCGCAAAGCGTACGAAAACCGCATCCGATTTTTATACGGCTGGCGGTGGCATTACGGGGTTACAGAATGGTCTCGCTATTTCAGGGGATTATCTCTCGGCGGCGTCGTTTTTGGGCATTGCCGGCATGGTCTATGTTTCTGGCTTCTACGGGATGATATATGCCATCGGCTTCTTGTTTGGCTGGCCGGTGGTGATGTTTTTAATTGCCGAACGCCTGCGCAATCTAGGGCGCTTTAATTTTGCTGACGTTACCGCGTATCGGCTGGGTCAGGTCAAAATGCGCGTACTTGCGGCGAGCGCTTCGCTGTTGGTCATTGCTCTGTATTTGATTGCGCAAGTTGTGGGTGCCGGCAAATTGATTGTGCTGTTGTTTGGCCTAGATTATAAAATTTCGGTTGTGCTTGTTGGCACCATGATGATGATTTATGTCGGTTTTGGCGGCATGACGGCCACCACTTGGGTACAAATTATCAAAGCGGTTTTGATGCTTTTTGGCGCGACTTTGATGGTGTTTTTGGTAATGCTCGCCTTCAGTTTCAACCCAGATGCTTTATTGGCAGAGGCGGTAAAAACTCACCCTGCGGGTGACTCCATTTTGACATCGGCAGAGGCGATCAAAGCAAACCCGATCAACGCACTCTCGCTCGCCTTGGGGCTTGCCTTCGGTACGGCGGGCTTGCCGCATATTTTAATGCGGTTTTTTACCGTTCCGAATGCGGTGGAAGCACGCAAATCGGTGATATACGCCAGCATCTTTATTGGCTATTTCTACCTGTTGGTCTTCGTGATTGGCTTTGGTGCCGTTGCTCTACTTTCAAAGCATCCAGAATTTTTCCACACCGAACCGGGCCAGCCGATCAATATTATTAAGGACCTGATCGGCGGGCAAAATATGGTGGCTGTCCACCTTGCGAATGCGGTGGGTGGTAATCTTCTGCTCGGCTTTATGGCAGCGGTTGCGTTCGCTACAATTGTTGCAGTCGTTGCCGGTTTGGCGCTAGCGGGCGCGCACGCCATCGCTCATGACCTTTATGCAAACGTTTTTGCTAGGGGGCGTGATTCAGACAAGCAGCAGTTGATTGTGTCGCGGATTTCTACGGTTGCCCTTGGGATTTTGGCGATCTTGCTGGGCATCGTTTTTGAAAACCAAAACGTCGCCTTTATGGTGGGCCTTGCCTTTGCGGTGGCGGCGAGTGCGAACTTTCCGGTATTGTTGCTATCGATTAGCTGGAGAGGGTGTACAACACGCGGCGCCTTGGTTGGAGGCTATACAGGGCTCACGGTTGCAACCGCATGGGTGGTGCTCTCTAGCACGGTTTGGGTGGATGTGTTTGGTTTTGCAGCGCCGATTTCCCCCTTCCCAAACCCCGCGATTGTGTCGGTGCCGCTTGCGTTCTTTGTAATCTGGCTCTTCTCTGTGACCGATAAGAGCGCAGAGGCGCAGCACGAGCGCGATGGTTTTGATGCGCTGGAGGTTCGCAGCCAAACCGGCATCGGGGCGACGTCGGCGGTGGATCATTGATATTGTAAAGGCGCTGATTTTTACGGGTTTATTCATTACTTTTACTGGCTTTTTCTACTGAATAAGGCGGCACTATGTACCAGAAAATTCTGATTCCCACCGATGGCTCTGAACTTGCGAATAAGGGCTTGGAGCACGGCTTGAGACTGGCAGCAGCCACCGGCGCTAAAGCCGTTGTGCTTACCGCTACGGAGCCTTGGCAGCCAATTGATGCAGGGCAGGTGTGGGGTGGCTCGTCGATTTTGATGGAGGAGTACAACAAGCGCTCACGTGATTCTGCAGATGCGATTCTTGCGCATGCAACCAAACGTGCGGCAGAGTTGGGCGCGGCCTGCGAGCCGCTTTACCAGCCCGACCGCTATCCAGCAGATGCGATTCTTGACGCGGCCAAATCGGAAGGGATCGACCTGATTGTCATGGCCACTCACGGCCGCCGTGGACTTAACCGTTTGCTATTGGGTAGTCAGGCGAATGTCGTGGTCACGCATTCCTTGGTGCCGGTATTGATGGTGCGCTAAGCCGCAGCTTCGCTTTTGGTAATGTAAGGCCCAGTTGGCAGGGAAACCTGTCTTCTGGGCCTTTTGTGTACGCCCATCATGGGTGTCAGAATCTAGGAGCATGCTACAGCGATCTTTAAACCAAGAGCATGCGCAATCTTGCTGACAGTGGCAAAGCTTGGATTGCCAGTACCGGAAAGCGCCTTGTAAATTCCCATGCGGGTGAGGCCTGTTTTGGCAGCGAGTTGCGTTATGTTGCGCGCGCGAGCCACATCGCCGAGTGCCGCAAGGAACAGAGCAGGGTCGTTCTCATTAGCGCAGGCGGTAAGATAGGCTGCGATGTCCTCTTCGGTCTCAAGGTAGTCGGCGGTGTCGTAGCGAGTGAAGGTCTCTTTGGTCTTGGCCATGATCATGTCTCCCAAGATGCGGCAATTTCAGAGGCGAGCCGTATGTCTTTGCTTTGAGAGGATTTATCTCCGCCACAGAGCAGAAGAATCAAGGTCTTGCCCTTGAATGTGTAGTAGACGCGGTAGCCAGGGCCGTAGTCGATCTTGAGCTCGTTGATGCCGCCCTTGAGCGAACGGAACTGGCCGGGATTCCCGAGGGAAAGGCGTCTGATGCGAACCTCAACCCTCGCCTTGGCGTCTCGGTCGCTCAAGCCACGAAGCCAGCTGTCAAAGGTGCTGCTCTTGAGGATTTCGTACATGGAGCATAGCGTAAATCATGGTTTACGCTATGTCAACTGTGGTTGACTCGCTTGTTGGCTTGCTCCTGCCGCATAAGGCGTGATGGTTGAGATCTGTCGCATTCCTTTTGGTTATGCAGTGCATAGCAAATATGAAATTGTTTTATTGTGATGTGCAGGCTAGCATCATACCGTTCTATCAAAGCTCTTGCCGCGTTTTGCTTGCGAGAGCGCTTGATTCTTTCACCAACTGATTCTTTAACCGACTACGGAGCGCAGGCATGGCCGGGAAAACCCTGTACGACAAACTCTGGGAATCGCACATCGTAAAGCAGCGCGATGATGGCACCGCCTTGATCTACATTGATCGCCATCTTCTCCACGAAGTGACCACCCCTCAAGCCTTCGAAGGCCTGCGCCTTGCGGGTCGAAAACCGTGGCGCATCGACGCCAATATCGCGACGCCAGACCACAACGTACCCACCACACCCCGCACGGGCCCCATTGAAGACCCGATCTCGCGGATTCAGGTGCAAACGCTGGACGACAACTGCGACGAATACGGCATCCTCGAATTCAAAATGAAGGATATTCGCCAAGGAATCGTACACGTGATCGGCCCCGAACAGGGCGCGACCCTGCCCGGCACCACCATCGTTTGCGGTGATTCCCATACCGCAACCCACGGTGCTTTTGGTGCGCTTGCCCACGGAATTGGCACCTCGGAAGTCGAGCACGTCCTCGCAACCCAGTGCCTGATTCAGCGTAAGATGAAAAACATGGCCGTGCGCATCAACGGCCCTGTAAAACCCGGAGTGACCGCCAAAGACATCATTCTGCACATTATCGGTGTGATTGGTACTGCTGGCGGAACGGGCCATGCCATCGAATTTTGTGGTGAAGGCATCGAAAACCTCTCCATCGAAGGCCGTATGACCGTCTGCAACATGGCCATCGAAGGCGGTGCTCGCAGTGGAATGGTTGCGGTGGATGAGAAAACCATCGAATACTTCAAGGGCCGCCCTTACGCACCCAAAGGCGAAATGTGGGATCGCGCCGTGGCCTACTGGCGCACCCTCAAGAGCGACCCCGACGCGGTATTCGATACCGAAGTCAATATCGACGGCGCCGACATCAAGCCTATGGTCAGCTGGGGCACCTCACCGGAAATGGTCGTCACCATCGACCAAGCTTTGCCGGATCCAGAAAAAGAAGCCGATCCAGTCAAAGCCGATGGCATGCGCCGCGCCTACAAATACATGGGCCTGAAGCCTGGCATTACGATGGCAGACGTCGTTCCTGATCGCGTATTTATCGGTTCCTGCACCAACGCACGCATCGAAGATTTGCGCGCGGCTGCTGCGGTAATTAAAGGCAGATCCGTATCCCCCAAAGTCAAACAAGCGATGGTGGTTCCTGGCTCTGGGCTCGTAAAACAGCAGGCCGAGAAGGAAGGCATCGACAAGCTCTTTTTGGCGGCAGGGTTTGAATGGCGCGAACCGGGCTGTTCCATGTGCCTCGCCATGAACGCCGACCGTTTGGGCGATGGCGAGCACTGTGCATCCACCTCTAACCGCAACTTTGAAGGTCGCCAAGGCCACGGTGGGCGCACCCATCTGGTGAGCCCCGCGATGGCGGTGGCTGCGGCAATTGCCGGTAAGTTTGTTGACGTTCGCGATTTTTGAGTACCACGAAAAGAGGCTAGATTATGCAAAAATACACCGTTGAATCCGGCATCGTGGCACCTATGGATCGCGCCAACGTCGATACCGATCAGATCATCCCAAAACAATTCCTGAAATCCATCAAGCGTAGCGGCTTCGGCCCTAACCTGTTTGATGAATGGCGTTATCTGGATATTGGTCAGCCGGGGCAAGATTGCAGCAAGCGCCCACTGAACCCAGAGTTTGTCTTGAATGCACCGCGTTATAAAGGTGCCAGCATTTTGCTCGCGCGCCGCAACTTTGGGTGTGGTTCCAGTCGCGAGCATGCACCTTGGGCGTTATTGGATTACGGTTTCCGTACGGTAATTGCACCGTCGTTTGCCGATATCTTTTTCAATAATTGCTTCCAGAACGGCATTTTGCCGATTCAGCTAAGCGAAAAAATTATTGATACCCTGTTCGAGCACGTTCACGCCAATGAAGGCTATTCCCTTACCGTAAATCTCGAAGAACAGGTAGTGCTTTCCCCTGAAGGCGATCGTTATCCGTTTGAGGTCGATCCTTTCCGCAAGCATTGCCTACTCAATGGTTTGGACGACATCGGCCTCACTTTGGTGGATGCAGATGCCATTCGCGCCTACGAACTGCGCAAACGTCAAGAAACTCCGTGGCTGTTTGATGTGATTCGCTAAACCAAAACAGCGTTGCGGAAAGAGCTCTTTTGTAAAGGGGCTCTTTTTTGTTTCTCTCTATCTTCCAACTCCATAAAGTGAATTTTTCGTATGAGCAAAACCATTCTTATCCTCGAAGGCGATGGCATCGGCCCTGAAATCATCCAGCAAGCACAGCGCGTTCTGGAGCTGGTGAACGAGCGCTTCCAGCTTGGCATCACTTTTACCCATGGCTTGCTCGGCGGCGCAGCGATTGACGCAACTGGAAATCCGCTCCCAGAGGACACCCTCGCCAAAGCAAAAGCAGCAGATGCAATCCTGTTAGGTGCAGTAGGCGGCCCGAAATGGGAACCACTACCGATGGCGCAACGCCCAGAGCGCGGCTTGTTGGGCATTCGCTCCACGCTGAACCTTTTTGCGAACCTACGCCCCGCAATTCTGTACCCACAATTAGTTCACGCGTCCAGCCTTAAGCCGGAATTAGTATCGGGCTTGAATATTCTGATCGTTCGCGAACTGACTGGAGACATCTACTTTGGCCAGCCGCGCGGCGTGCGCACGCTCGAAAATGGCGAGCGCGAAGGCTTCAACACGGCGGTCTATCGCGAGTCCGAAATCCGCCGGATCGGCAAAGTCGCCTTTGATCTTGCTCAAAAGCGCGGCGGCAAACTCTGCTCCGTAGACAAGGCAAACGTGATGGAAGTCACCGAATTGTGGCGTGAAGTCATGACGGAGCTGGGGAAAGACTACCCAGCGGTAGCTTTGTCTCATATGTATGTGGATAATGCAGCGATGCAACTTGTGCGAGCGCCCAAGCAGTTCGATGTGGTCGTAACCGGAAACTTGTTCGGGGATATTTTGTCGGATGAGGCTGCGATGCTGACCGGCTCAATTGGAATGCTGCCCTCGGCCTCGCTAGACGAAAACGCCAAGGGAATGTACGAACCCTGCCACGGCTCGGCGCCCGATATCGCTGGCAAAAACCTTGCAAACCCCTTGGCGACGATCTTGTCGGCCGCGATGTTGCTGCGCTACTCGTTGAATGCGGCAGACGCAGCGGATGCAATTGAGCTGGCGGTCAGCCAAGTGCTGGATCAGGGGTATCGTACCGGAGATATTTATACCGAAGGCACCCGCAAGGTGGGTACGAGTGAAATGGGAGATGCGGTCATCAACGCGCTTCAGGGCAGTTGATGAAATTGCATGGATGTAGCTAAATGGTAATCTTTACTTTGGAGTATCAGGAATGAGCAAGACGTTTGACGTTGCCGTTGTCGGAGCCACGGGCGCGGTGGGGCAAACCATGATTCAGGTGCTGGAAGAGCGCAACTTTCCGGTGGGTAAATTGTATCCGCTTGCCAGCGCACGTTCGGTTGGCAAAAAGGTAGAATTCAAGGGCAAGTATTACACCATTGAAGACCTTGCCACCTTTGATTTCTCGAAAGTAAAGATTGCGTTGTTCTCGGCAGGTGGCAGCGTTTCGGCAGAGTTTGCGCCGAAGGCAGCAGCGGCAGGGGCAATCGTGATTGATAACACCTCACACTTCCGCTACCACGATGATATACCACTGGTGGTGCCTGAAGTGAATGCTGCCAAAATCGCCGACTACAAAGCTACCGGCATCATTGCGAACCCAAATTGCTCAACGATCCAGATGCTGGTGGCGCTCAAGCCCATCCACGATGCGGTTGGCATTGAACGCATCAACGTCTGCACCTATCAGGCAGTATCAGGCACCGGCCAGAAAGCCATAGAAGAACTGGCCGCGCAAACGCGCAACCTGCTCAACGCCCAGCCGATCGAATCCAATGTTTATCCCAAGCAGATTGCGTTTAACTGCATTCCGCAGATCGACGTGTTCCAAGAAAACGGCTACACCAAAGAAGAAATGAAAATGGTGTGGGAAACCCACAAGATCATGGGTGACGAAAACATCACGGTCAACCCGACCTGTGTTCGCGTTCCGGTGTTCTTCGGCCATTCTGAAGCCGTACACATCGAAACCAAGAAAAAAATCTCCGCAGACGAAGTGCGGGCACTGCTTGAAAAGGCCCCAGGCGTCAAGGTGCTCGATGAGCGCAAGCCCGGCGGCTACCCCACTGCAGTAACCGAGGCGGCAGGCAACGGCGACACTTACGTGGGTCGTATCCGCGAAGATCTTTCGCACCCGCGCGGTATCGACCTCTGGGTCGTGGCCGATAACGTTCGCAAAGGTGCTGCGACCAACAGCGTACAAATTGCAGAAGAGCTGATTAAAGACTATCTATAAGTCTGGGAAGAAGCGAGCTGTAAGTCTGGGAAGGAGCGAGCGCTCACTGTTTTTGTGGGTTCGCGGCTTGCTTAAAAAACCCAACAATAACGGGCGGATATCGCAAGGTATTCGCCCGTTTTCTTGATAAATTCTGCAAGCGAAGTCGCATATTTTCAAAAATTGGCTGACAAGCCTACAGAGAAAGCTATCCTTGTTAGGGGTAACTTTCTCATTTTGTGGCGCAAGCGCCCGTGCATGTCTATCACGTGCCAGAGAACCTTACAGCATCAGAAAGATACCCGTGCAAACAGGACGAAAAGGGTTGAGCGATGGTTCGTAAACTTGCTGCAGCATTATTAGGCGCCGGCGTGATGATCCCCGGCCTTGTTCAGGCTTTGGGGCTTGGCGGTATCAAACTTCACTCTGCATTGAGCGAACCTCTGAATGCCGAAATTGAGCTCGTTCAAGTGCGCGGAGTCGGCGCCGACGAGATTCTAGCCGCACTTGCTGCGAGTTCGGAATTTCAGGCGCGGGGGATTGAACGCTTCCATTATCTAAATGACTTGCGGTTTCAGGTGCAGGTGAACCCCAATGGGCGATCCTTTATCAAGGTAACCTCACGAAAAGCCATTACCGAACCTGGTCTGGATTTCTTGGTTGATGTGCACTGGCCGGATGGCCGCTTGGTGCGTGAATACTCCGTTCTACTCGATCCGCCCACCTACCGTCCTCAGCCTGCCCCCCGAATTCAGCCGGCCACTGCTAGTCGCGCGCCGACGCAAAGCGCGGCGCCTGCGAGCTCCGCCGTTGGGCAGCGTGGCGCATCTTCGCCCGCTCCGAGCCGATCCTCGCAAGAAGCGCCACCGGCCAATTTCGGCGCATTGGGCGGCTACGGCCCCACTGGGCCTGCCGACAGCCTTTGGGAAATTGCCACACAGTTGCGCCCATCAGAACGCGCGACCATTCAGCAGACCATGCTCGCGATTCAGCAGCTCAATCCGAATGCATTTCTTAACAACAACATCAACCTGCTCAAGAAAGGCCAAGTGCTGCGTGCGCCCAGTGAGAGCGATGCTCTCACCATTAGTGCGAAAGATGCCATTCAGCGGGTAACGGAGCAGAATCAGGCGTGGCGTAATCGCGGTGCATCCGGCGCACAAGCGGCTCCTGTAGACACGACCGGAAAAGGCGGCGGTGTCGTCCCGACCCGAGTGGAAGGCGAAGATGGCAAGCTCACTCTGCTCGCTCCAGCACGAACAGAAGCTGCAAGCCAAGAGAGTGCGCAGGGTGGCACCGCCAAAGCCGAGAGCGGTGGCGGGGTTTTGCGCGACAAGTTGGCGCTGGCCGAGGAGAATGCCGACAAAGCACGGCTCGAAAACACCGATCTGAAGCAGCGAATCTCCGATCTGCAAGAGCAGGCAAAAACCTCAGAGCAGCTGATCCAGCTCAAAAATGACCAGCTCGCTGCGCTGCAGAAGCAGGTAGAAGAGCTTCAGGCGCTTGCCCAAAGCAAGTCACCGGACACAAGCCACGCGAAACAGCCATCAGATCAGGCCGCATCCACGCCAAACGCAGCGGAGGAGCCCACCGCAACAGCGCCTGAAACACCTGTCACCACGCCCGCTCCTGAGGCAGCCACCGATGCAGCCACCTCTCTGGTGGAACCGGCCAAGGTCGAGGCGGTGGAACCAGAATCCGCGCCATCCGAACCCGCAAAAGCTGCTGAACCTGACGCATCTGCCACGGCAGAACCTGCAGCCACCGAAAACCTTGCGCCCCCAGCGAAAGGCGAGGGCACGAATGACATTCCGGCAGACCACCCTGTCATTGGTGAGGTCGAATCGCCCGCCTTGGTTACGCCGGAATCAGCCTCACAGACGGCATCTCTCGCAGAAACAACGCCGGTAGCCAAGGAAAATAAACCCGCGGCAACCCAGCAAGCGAGCGCAGAACCCGCAACGCTTGCAGAAGAAGTCCTTTCAAATTGGGTTTACCTGATGGGCGCGCTCGGCCTTGGAATCATTGGCATTAGCGTGATCGCCATGCGCCGCCGCAAGGAGGAGGAAGCCCTCGCAGAAATGGACGACACTCTTGCTGAATCGTTCCGCTTGCCAGACACTGCTCGCAAGCTGGCCCCCGCAGCGATCCCAGAAGAACCCGAAGCGCTTGATGAAGTTGTTGCGCTTGAAAGTGAGGCTCCAAGCGAAGCACCGCCGGCGAAAGATGTACTGGAAGAGGCGGAAGTCTATATTGCTTATGGGCGTTTGAATCAGGCCACGGATCTTCTGCAAGCCGCCGCTGAAAAACAGCCTGCACGTGACGATATTCGCCTGAAATTGCTAGAAATCGCGGTGGAATCGAAGAATCTCGCCCTGTTCGAGAAGCACGCCGCTGCAATCCGCAGCAACGGGAAAGCGGGTAGCATCGCCCGCATGGATAGCCTGTATCAGTCCCTAGGGTTGGCTGCCGCGAGCGTTGCACCTGCCGTACCTCCTGCTGTTTCTCTAGCACAAGAACCGGCAGCAAAAGGCCTTGATACCGACCATACTGATCACGGCGACCTCCATGATCTAGAATTTGAGGCCCCTGACCTAGATTTCCAATCTTCAGATCTTGTAGAACCCGCTACGAGCACTGCCCGCGATGAAAAATCCAGCGGGCTGGACTTCTCGTTGGATTTTGAACCCAGCGGGCTTTCACGTTCTGGCGAGCTTTCACGTTCAGAGAGCGCCAAAACGGGTGTTGCGAGCCCGCAAGCGGCCGCGCAAGACGACCATTCTCTCGATTTTGATCTGGAAATGGATCTTGATAAAGAGTTTGGCCACCTTGAAGATGCGCCGGAACCTCCTGTGGCTGAGAAGGTCGCTGAAATTCCATCTCTTGATTTCGAGGAAGCAGAATCAAGCGACGTGCGCCATGCGATGGATTTTGAAAGCGAAGCGACCATTGACTCAAGCTCCGCCGCACTGCTCGCAAACGAACTCGACTTTGACGCCCCCAGCGAGCCGCGCGCAGAATCGGCTGGTTTGGGCGAACTTGATTTCGCTCCCTCCGAAGAACAGCCGCCTCATGAGGCGTCCTCTATTGAAGGACTCTCGATTGAAGAGCTCTCTATAGAAGAGCCGTCCCACGAAGCGCTTGCGTTCGATGAGCTCGCGCTAGACGAGCATGAGCCCGTAGAATTCTCGCTCGACGCGCCTGTTGCGAATGAAGCGGCCAAGCCCGCCCCAGTAGCAGAAAGCCCGTCCAAATTTGTGGCGACCCCTGAAGTCGCGGCAGAAATGGGCGCAAGCTTCCCAGGCGCAGCCCTCACCGACGAAGACCTCGACTTTATCGCCGGTGGAGATGAGGCCGCAACCAAGCTGGATTTGGCGCGCGCCTATCTTGATATGGGCGATCGTGATGGCGCTCGCGATATTCTTGATGAGGTGGCGCAGACTGGCAATGCCGACCAGAAGAAGGAAGCGCAGGCGTTGCTCGCCCACCTAGACTAAACGGCAGGCGAGCCGCGTGGCAGCGCAACGAATCTAACGCAGACTGTGCGGGCAAGAGCGAATGCAAGACCTGCGTGATCTTGAAATTATGTTGGATTCTCGCATTCCGCTGATCGTAATCGAGACTCACGAAGAAATCCGCGCGCTGCAACTGGTTGCACGCGTAGGGTTGCGCCGTGCGCGCCCCGTTTACGCGTGGTCATGCACAGAGGGGATACGTCGCGTTGATGCTGATTTAGGGGGTAACGAGCGCGAACAGCAAGAACCCGAGGAACTACTGCGCTTTATCAAAGCAGGGAAATCCCCTGCAATCTGGGCGTTATGCGATTTTCACCCCTTTATGCCAGATCAACCTAAGCTGATCCGCCTGCTGAAAGAAATTGCCCAGCAGTACGAGCAAATTCCGCACGTAATTCTTTTTTTAAGCCACCAGCTGCAATTGCCGCCGGAGCTATCGCGCTATGGCGCACAGATGTCCTTGGCGCTGCCCACCGAACCCGAGCTATTGCGCCTCGTTCGTGAAGAGGCCAGCCTTTGGTCGCGTGCGAACAGCTCACGTAAGGTGCGTACCGACCCTGCTGCGCTAGACGCACTCGTTGCCAACTTGCGCGGGCTGAATTTTGCCGACTCGCGCCGTCTCGCCCGCCTCGCAATTCATAACGACGGAGCCATTACCAGCAGTGACCTAGCTGAGGTGAATCGCGCAAAATTCACCCTGATGCGTTTAGATGAGGTGCTGAGCTACGAATACGATACTGCCTCTTTCGCCGATGTTGGGGGCCTTGCTTCGCTCAAAGAGTGGTTGAATTTACGCAAGCGCCATTTTCAGCCGCGCCAGAGCACAGATGCGGCCCCCATGACCACGGACGCACCGAAGGGAATCCTGCTTTTAGGTGTGCAGGGCAGCGGCAAGAGCCTCGCCGCCAAAGCTTCTGCAGGCAGCCTAGGGCTGCCGTTGTTACGCCTAGATCTTGCCGCCCTTTACAACAAGTTTGTCGGCGAAACCGAGCGCAACTTAAGGGAAGCATTAAACCTTGCAGAACTGATGGCGCCCTGCGTACTCTGGATTGATGAGATAGAAAAGGGCGTAGGAAGCGAAGAAAGCGATCAAGGCGTCAGCAAGCGGGTCCTTGGCACACTCCTGACCTGGATGGCAGAGCGCAAGACTGCAGTTTTTGTGGTTGCCACGTCCAACGATATCAGCCGTTTACCGCCAGAACTGATACGCAAAGGCAGGCTGGACGAAATCTTTTTCGTGGATCTTCCAAGCATGAGTGTGCGCGAACAGATTTTAACGATCCACCTGAAGAAACGTAACCAAAATGCTGCCGAGTTTGATCTTGGCGCACTCGCTACTGCCACCGAAGGATTTTCAGGGGCAGAGATCGAACAGGTGGTGGTTTCAGCGCTTTATTCCAGTGCTGCAGAGCCTACTCAGCTCACCACCGAACACCTGCTGCGGAGCGTAGTGAACACCGCACCCCTTAGCGTTGTCATGGCGGAAAAAATTGCGGCGCTACGTCAATGGGCGAAGCACCGCACCGTGTCGGCTGATTAGCTTGAAGTCGTCTTAGACGCTAAAACGCTGCACGGCAGTGGCAAGTGTGTCGGATAACTCCAGCAGCCGTTTTCCCGTCTGCGCGCCAGTTTTAGAGGCGTCGGAGACCTCTACCGAGAAATTGCGGATTTCGGTGATGTTGCGCGCAATATCTTCCGTTACCGCGCTTTGTTCTTCGGTTGCGGAAGCAATCTGCGTAGCTCGATCAATGATTACGTGCACCGACTGTGTTGTGGCATCCAGCGCAACATCGGCTTGCGCCGCCTGCTGAACGCTATCCTGCGCCCTCATACTGCCTGCGCGCATCGCCTGCACCGCCTTCGCAACGCCGCTGCGTAGCCCCTCGATCATGCTTTGGATGTCTTTCGTGGACTCCTGCGTGCGGGCAGCCAGTGCGCGCACCTCATCTGCGACTACCGCAAACCCTCGGCCTTGCTCGCCTGCACGTGCAGCCTCGATCGCAGCGTTTAGAGCGAGTAAATTCGTCTGTTCGGCAATGCCTTTGATCACTTCCAGAACGGCACCTATTTTTCCAGTCTCTTGTTCCACTGTCTGAATAGTGTCGGACGCGGACTCCACTTCGCGGGCCAACTGGTTGATCAGGTGAATGGTCGAATCGACTACGCGAGCGCCATCTTGCGCCTTATCTTCTGCGTTACGAACGGCGTCGGCAACTTCATGTGCGTTACGCGCAACTTCCACAACGGCGGCATTCATTTCCGTCGCTGCTGTGCTGACCTGATCAATCGAGGAATGCTGTTGCTGAATCAACTCGCTGTTGTGTTCCACGAGCTGGACAAATTGAGACGACACCTCTCTTACTTCGGTTGCGGTATTTCCAACGTCGTGCATCAGGTGCTGAAGCATGTCCAAAAAACGGTTGAAATAGGTGCTTAAGGTGCCGATTTCATCGCTGGAATTCACCTCAAGGCGCAAGCGAAGATCGCCGCCACCGCTGGCAATTTCTTTCATACGGCGAAGCAACTTTTCAACGGGATTCAATATTAGTAGCGGCACCATGAGGAAGATGAAAACGCAGACCAGAAGTGCAACCACTACGCCGCCAATCAGCTGAAGCTTGTTGGTTTCTGCTGTGTCGATGGCTTGCTTGCCGCTGTCCAGCGCCTCTTGGTCTTCCAGTTCACCGAGCTGGTCAATCACGTCACGCATTTTGTTGAATGCTTCGGATGCTTCGCCAAAGCTTAACCGCAGGGCCTCATCGGGATTTTGTTGCGCAAGGGTGACGACCTGCTGCGATAATTTCGCCCACTCCGCATGGGCGCTGTAATAACGCGCAACCAGCGCGGCGGCTTTGTCCGATGGCTTCAGATCGCGGTATTTTTGAACACGCTCAAGCCCTTGGGCTGCGTTCTCCGCGTGGCTTGCGCGTAAGTCTGCGATTGTGGTTGCATCCAGCTGGGGGGCGAGCAGGCTGCGTTCGGCAACAAAAGCTTGGTAGAGATCCCGATCCGCGTTCAATAACAGGCTGATTGCCGGAAGATAACGGTGGGTGGCACGCGCACTCGCATCCAGCGCTTTGTGGGTAGACTGAAACCCCAAAACCCCAATGACTACGAGCATCGCGGCCACTAGCATCACGGGGATGCCAATTTTCCAACGCAGGGCAAGGTTCTGTAGGTTCATGCGCAGCGCTCCTGAAGATTGCAGGGTTCTTAAATGTCTAGAGAGCTCTTGAAAGCCGAGAGCTCTTGAAAGCCGAGAGCTCTTAAAAGTCTGGACGATGTCTACCTGTTGTCAATCGCCGCACATGCGCTCGACTCGATTGCCCCGATATGCTTCAATCCTCCACCTTGAAACAGCTCTAGGGATACTCAAACACTCCGATGCGAATTGCGCTTGGCATTGAATACGACGGAAGCCCCTACCACGGTTGGCAGCGGCAGGGGCATGAACCGAACACCGTGCAGCAAATCCTCGAATCAGCGCTGTCCCAAGTGGCAGATCATCCCGTTACGGTGATTTGCTGCGGGCGCACCGATGCAGGTGTACACGGCTACGGGCAGGTGGTTCATTTTGATACCCATGCAATGCGAACCCCACGCGCTTGGATACACGGCGCGAATGCCGCACTGCCACACAGCATTTCCGTGCGTTGGTCGCAAGAAGTTCCGGAACACTTCCATGCGCGTTTCAGCGCCTATGCGCGGCGTTATTGTTACGTCATCTACAATCACCCGATTCGCCCCGCCTTGGGGATGCGCCACATGACGTGGCAATATCGCCCTTTGGACGAGCGGCAGATGGAGGAGGGCGCGCAAGCGCTTGTCGGTACGCATGATTTCACTTCTTTTCGGGCCTTAGGCTGCCAGGCGAAGTCCCCCATCAAAACCATTCACTCGATTCGCGTGGAACGGCGCGGCGCGATGATCTTTATTTCCGTACACGCCAACGCTTATCTGCATCACATGGTGCGTAATATTGCCGGCGTCTTGATGGCCGTAGGTACGGGAAAGGCAGCGAGCCGCTGGGTGAAGGAAGTCTTGGAGCTTCGCGATCGCTCACGTGGTGGAGTCACCGCACCGCCTTATGGGCTGTACTTTATGGAAGCCCAATACCCAGACGAATTTTGCCTGCCTCGCGAGGTGCACCGCCTTCCGCCAGTGATACTTGGTGGAGAATAACTCTGTCCCATTCAACGACTTGTCAGCCATCGAACCGTCATCCATCGAGCTGTCACCCATCGAACCAACAAGCGCCTTGAGATCACCCATGACCACACGCGTGAAAATTTGCGGAATCACCCGCCTGCAAGATGCCTTGGATGCAGCAGAACTTGGTGCCGATGCCCTAGGCTTTGTGTTCTACGAACCAAGCCCGCGCAACATTGAAATCGCCCAAGCCGCTGCGATCATCGCCCAACTACCGCCATTCGTGTGTAGCGTCGGATTGTTTGTAAACCCAAGCCGCGAATGGGTGAACACGGTAATGGCTGCCGTCCCGCTGGATTTGCTACAGTTTCACGGCGATGAAACCGACCAATTCTGCCAGCAGTTTTCGCGCCCTTGGATCAAGGCCATTCGCATGGCTGATTCGCTGGAACTCGACAAAGAAATCCGCAAATACCCGCACGCTCGTGGTATCTTATTAGATGCCTACGACCCGCAACGATACGGCGGCACGGGCCACACGTTTGAGTGGCAGAGGGCACAGCAGGCACTCTCCAAGCCCATCATCGTCGCAGGTGGCTTAACCCCCCAAAACGTCACAACTGCCATCACGGCCGCACACCCTTGGGCGGTCGACGTGAGCGGTGGCGTCGAACAAGCCAAGGGCATCAAACAACGCAGTCTGATCGAAGCATTTATACAAGGAGCCAAACGTGGCGAGAAAGGCAGATTTCCTGAACACACCGGATAGTTTCGGCAATTTCGGCCCCTACGGTGGCCGCTTCGTCAGCGAAACGCTGATGGCCGCGCTGGATGAGCTGGAGGAAATCTTTACCCGGCTCTGGCGCGACCCTGATTTTCAGGCTGCCTTTGACCGCGATCTTGCCCACTATGTAGGCCGCCCCTCGCCTTTGTATTTTGCCGAGCGCTGGACGCGCGAGACTGGCGGCGCAAACCTCTACCTGAAGCGCGAAGACCTCAATCACACCGGCGCGCACAAGATCAATAACACCATTGGCCAAGCGCTGCTCGCCAAACACACCGGCAAACAGCGCCTCATCGCCGAAACCGGCGCTGGGCAGCACGGTGTTGCCACTGCCACCATCGCGGCACGACTGGGCCTTGAGTGCGAAATTTTCATGGGCGCAGAAGACATCCAGCGCCAGTCACTCAACGTCTACCGCATGAAACTGCTCGGTGCAAAAGTACGCGCCGTGACCTCTGGCACCCGCACGCTGAAAGACGCCATGAACGAAGCCATGCGCGATTGGGTCACCAACGTAGACACCACCTTCTATATCATCGGCACCGTTGCTGGCCCGCACCCCTATCCGCTGTTAGTGCGTGAATTCCAGAGCGTGATTGGCCGCGAAGCCCGTCAACAATGCTTGGAGCAAATTGGGCACCTGCCAGACGCTCTCGTCGCCTGCGTAGGTGGCGGCTCCAATGCAATCGGCCTGTTTCACCCCTTTCTCGCCGACAAGGGCGTCGCGATGTACGGTGTTGAAGCCGCAGGCCGAGGCTTGGAAACCGGCGAACATGCGGCACCCTTGAATGCTGGAAAGCCCGGCGTACTACACGGCAACCGCACCTATCTAATGCAGGATGCCGACGGCCAGATTTTGCCCACACATTCCGTCTCCGCCGGCTTGGATTACCCCGGCGTCGGCCCCGAACACTCTTGGCTAAAAGACTGCGGCCGCGCTGAATATGTGCCCATCACCGATCAGGAAGCCCTCCACGCTTTCCGCGAACTCACGCGCATCGAAGGGATCATGCCAGCGCTAGAATCCAGCCATGCCGTAGCCTATGCCAGTAAGCTGGCCAAAACTCTCGGCAAAGGCAAAGACATCATCGTTAATCTCTCCGGTCGCGGAGACAAAGACATCCATACAATTGCCCGCATTGACGGCATCTCACTGACTTAAGCAGGCAGGGTTCTCTCATGTCACGCATTCCGCAAGTTATGGCCTCACTCCGCGCAACAGGCCGCAAAGCGCTGATTCCCTTTTTTACAGCGGGCGACCCTGCGCCTGCCTACACCCCCGAAATCATGCATGCGCTGGTGCAGGGCGGTGCCGACATCATTGAGCTGGGCGTACCGTTTTCCGACCCAATGGCTGATGGCCCCGTTATCCAACTCGCGAACGAACGTGCGCTGGAACATCACGTTGGTTTGCACCAAGTTCTCGACATCGTGCGCACGTTTCGGCAAACCAATCAGACCACTCCGGTGGTGCTCATGGGCTATCTGAACCCCGTAGAAGCCTATGGTTACGATGCTTTCGCTACCGATGCAGCAAGCGCAGGCGTCGATGGTGTCTTGACGGTAGACCTGCCACCCGAAGCGGCCGAGCCGCTCAAATCGGCGCTCGCGCGCGAACAAATTGACTCCATCTTTTTGATCGCGCCCACCACCTTACCCCAGCGTGTGGCCAAGATCGCAGCAGAGGCGAGCGGTTATTTATATTATGTATCGCTCAAAGGCGTAACCGGCGCAGCCAACCTCGATATTGACTCAGTGCGCGAGAAACTGGAAACAATTCGAAATACTACCGATTTGCCTGTCGCCGTCGGCTTTGGTATCAAGGACGCCAATACTGCTACCCACGTCGGCGCGCTCGCGGATGGCGTGGTGGTAGGCAGCGCTTTGATCAATATTGTGGCCGCTCATCAAGAGCGCCCCGAAAAGATCGCACCTGCCATAAGCGCTTTTCTCAAGGATTTGAGGCAAGCATTGGACAAACTGTAACTGAGTACACAACACGCATGAGCTGGCTAGACAAAATCCTGCCAAGTGTAGGCCGCAATACTGAAAAAAGTAATAATATTCCAGAAGGCTTGTGGCGTAAGTGCCCAAAATGCGGGGCTTTTCTTTATCGGCCAGAGCTTGAAAAACTCTTGCAGGTTTGCCCGAAATGCGACCACCACATGCGTCTCAATGCGCGTGCGCGGATAGGCATCACCCTCGACGAAACCCGCCAAGAGGAAATCGCCGCGCATCTAGAGCCTGAAGACCGCCTGAAATTCAAAGACAGCAAACGCTACAAAGACCGCCTCGCGGGTGCCCAACGCGACACCGGCGAGAAAGATGCGCTGGTGGTGTTTCGTGGTGAGCTAAAAGCTCTGCCGCTTGTCGTGGCCTCGTTTGAATTCAACTTCATGGGCGGCTCCATGGGGTCCATCGTGGGCGAAAAATTCGTGCGCGGCGTGGATCGTGCCATTGATGAAAACATTCCCTTTATCTGCTTCTCAGCCAGCGGCGGCGCGCGTATGCAAGAGGCATTGTTTTCTCTGATGCAGATGGCGAAAACCAGTGCAGCGCTCGAAAAGCTCAAAGCCAAGCGGCTTCCGTACATTTCGATCATGACCGATCCCGTATACGGTGGTGTATCTGCAAGCCTTGCCATGTTGGGCGATGTCAACCTCGCCGAGCCCAATGCGCTGATCGGCTTTGCCGGCCCACGCGTCATTGAACAAACGGTGCGCCAAAAACTCCCCGAAGGCTTTCAGCGCAGCGAGTTTTTGTTGGAACACGGTGTCGTAGACAAAATCGTTCACCGCCACCAAATGCGCGACCAGCTACACAGCCTGCTTGCCAAGCTGACTCACAGGCCAGCGGCCAGCGCTGGATGAACAAATCGCCCTCTGAACTTGGTTCGTCCTCATCTACCCCCTCCAAGCCGCCCTTTGCGAGCTTGGAGGAGTGGCTCGCCTATCTTGAAAGACTCCATCCTAGCGCGATTGACATGGGGCTTGAGCGCGTCGATCAAGTGGCAGAGCGGCTGATCGACAAAGCGGCGTTTCCCCCAACGATCACCGTGGCGGGCACCAACGGCAAAGGCTCCACCGTACTCTCCATTGATGCGATTGCAAGCGCTCACGGCAAGCGCGTCGGCACCTATATGTCGCCGCATTTGCTCCGTTATAACGAGCGGGTTCGTATCTGCGGCCGCGAAGTAGAGGATCAAGCCTTACTGGAGAGCTTCGCCGCAGTAGAAAGCGCTCGTGGCGAGATTTCTCTTACTTATTTTGAGTTTGGCACCCTTGCCGCTCTCTGGCTGTTCCAGCGTGCCAGTTTGGATCTGGTTGTGCTCGAAGTCGGATTGGGTGGCCGCTTGGATGCGGTCAACATCATGTCGCCCTGCGTTACGGTGATCACCTCCATCGCTTTGGACCACGAAGCCTGGCTTGGTAATACCCGCGAGCAGGTCTGCTTTGAAAAGGCGGGGATCCGGCGCCACAAAGTGCCCCTGATATGTGGCGATCCAGCGCCGCCCGCGAATCTTGCGAGCTTGTGCGAAGAAACGCAAACGCCGCTGATTCGCATCGGCCATGAGTTTGACGCCTTGGTGGTTTTAGATTCCAACACCCGATCCTTAAAGGAATGCTCAGAGGAGAGCAAGAATCAAAAAGACCATCCTCTCAAGCATTGGTGTGTGCCCCGAAATGCGTTGCTTGCGGGCAATATGGCCTGCGCACTCGCCGCTCTTGGGTGCTGGATGACGCTAAATCCAGAGCTTGCGTTTACCGCTTTGGCGCAATTGCAGATTCCTGGACGACGCCAACAGCTACAGAAAAATCCCAATGTGTATGTCGATGTTGGCCACAACCCCCATGCGGCAAAGGCATTGGCGCGGTGGCTTCAAGAGCAGGTCGCGCCACAATCCAGCAAGGTACTACAATCCAGCAAAGTACTTGCGCTCGTGGGCATGTTGTCCGATAAAGATCACCAAGGCACGCTCGCTGAAATCTTTCCGGCCGTTGATCTTTGGCAAGCGGTAAGTTTGGAAGGCGCGCGCGGCTTAGAGGGTCACGTGCTCGTGAACTGTTTGATGAATCTTGCGTCTGAACAAAAGCACCATGCAAAGATTCTTCCCGCAGCAAGTTCTGTTGCAGCCGGGTTAGAAACCTTACTTTCGCTGGCGGAGCCAAACGACACGATTCTGGTGTTTGGCTCATTCCACACCGTGTCGGCGATTTTAGAAGTCTATCTAAACCATTAGCGGCCTTTCTAGGTGATTTAAAATTTTCCCAATTCACTAGAAAATCTCCGAAATTACCCGAAATTCATCCAAAACTACCAAAAACCAGCCCGAATCCTTCGCCCATGGAAAATCACCGTAAAACCCTGATCCTGCAACGCACCTTGGGCGCTGCCGTATTGCTCGCTGCTGCTGCCGTCCTTGTTCCGATGTTCATGGAAGGGGAGGGGCTTAGCGTAATTTCACGTAAGCCTGCGCAGATACCAGAAGAGCCCAGTTTCGAACTGTACCTTGGGAATGATGAGCAGGTACACGCGCGCGTCGGGCAAGCCAAAGAGGCTGTGCAGCAGGCGGAATCCGAATCCCGCGCCGCGGTAGAAGACGATGCGCTTGCTGACGCACAGGCAAATGTAACGCCAGCTGCTGAAGCGCCATCCGCTACCGAAACTGCAGGTAAGCCTGCAACGACGCCAGCCATCGCCGCGTCAACGTCACCTGCACCCGCACCCGCACCCACATCGAAGGATACGCCCGCATCCCCAGCGCTTCCGCCAGACGTTGCCGAAGCTTGGACGATTCAGGTGGGTTCCTTCAAGGATCGGGGGAACGCCACCAAAAACGTAGATCAGCTCCTTGCGCGGGGCTTTCGTGCTTATCTAGGTACGCAAACTCCTGGCATCTATCGAGTACTGGTCGGCCCAGAAATTCGTCGCGAGCGCGCAGATCAACTCCGTAGCCGCATCGCAACGGAAACGGGTATGAAGGGGATTGTCGTTCGCTACGTACCCTAGATTGCCGCTCAGTCGATCGCTTGCAAGCTGATTGTGGCAAGAAGGGGCGGCAAGAAGGGGCGGGTTGAGGCGGATTGGCGAAATTATGCGTGAGCATTTGTGGTGTTTTTTTGATAGAATATGCGCCCTAGCTTTTGATCTCATCAATGTAGTGCTGGCCAACCCGACCCTCCTGATTTCTGAATCACTGTCCATTCGAACATGACAACGGCTGATTACACCATTCTTGGCATCATTGCTTTTTCGCTTTTTTTGAGCTTGCGTCGTGGCTTCGTGACCGAGGCGTTTTCTTTAGCCTCGTGGATCGCCGCCTTTGTCGTTGCCAAAATGTTTAGCCATCCACTGTCCCTGCTGCTGGAGCCGCACATCAGCGCGTCTTCGTTGCGGATGCCAGCGGCCTATGGCGCACTGTTTTTTGCGACCCTTTTTATTGGCGGCCTGATCGCAAAGCTATCCCGCGAGCTGTTGAAAGCCGCAGGGTTGACGCTCGCAGACCGAGTGCTTGGCCTTGCTTTTGGTGCTGCTCGCGGCGCATTGATCGTAATTGTAACGCTTGGGCTGCTCGCCAGAATGACCGAGATGCCTAAGGATGCATGGTGGCAAGAATCCGTGCTGATCCCACAGCTGATGAAATTTGAAACATGGGCCACACAACTCGGCACGGATGCTTGGCGTGAAGTGAATCAATTTACTTCCGCAAATCATAAAGCTTTTGAGCATGTAATCTCGTAAGCCAGTATTTGTCATCTATTTCTTGAGGTTGAACCGATGTGCGGAATTGTTGGGATTGTAGGTAAATCCAACGTAAACCAGGCCATTTATGACTGCTTGACCGTGTTGCAACATCGCGGCCAAGACGCCGCCGGCATCGTGACCTGCGATGACAAAAAGCTATTTCTGCGCAAAGACAACGGCCTAGTGCGCGATGTATTCCGCGCAAGCCATATGCACCGACTGGTCGGAAACATGGGGATTGGCCACGTTCGCTACCCTACTGAAGGAACCTCCAGCTCAGCAGAGGCACAACCCTTTTACGTGAACTCCCCCTATGGCATAACGCTTGCGCATAACGGCAACCTCACCAATACAGCGGAGATCGGTGAAGATCTTTTCAAGGAAGATTTACGCCATATCAACACCAACAGTGATTCCGAGGTGCTTCTCAACGCCTTCGCACACGAATTGCAGCGGCTCGGTAAACTGGTCGCCACCGAAGATGATATTTTTACGGCAGTTTCCCAAGTCCACAAGCGCTGTCGGGGTGCTTATGCTGTAGTCGCGATGATCACCGGCTATGGGATCGTAGGGTTCCGCGATCCACACGGCATTCGGCCGCTCTGCTTCGGCGAGCGCGAAACCGATAACGGCGTAGAATATATGATCGCGTCGGAAAGCGTTGCATTGCAGTCGATGGGGTTCACGCTGATACGTGATGTTCTGCCCGGCGAGGCCGTGTATATTAACCGTGATGGTCAACTCTACACCCGTTTGTGTGCGGCCAAAGTAAGTTTCAGCCCCTGTATTTTTGAATACGTCTATCTCGCACGCCCTGATTCCATTATGGATGGCATCTCGGTTTATAAAGCACGGTTGCGCATGGGCGAAAAGCTCGCAGAAAAAATCAAGCGCACTTGGGCAGATCACGATATCGACGTCATCATGCCCATTCCTGATACCAGCCGTACCGCCGCATTACAGCTAGCAAACCTGTTGGGCGTTAAATATCGGGAAGGTTTTATCAAGAACCGCTACATTGGCCGCACCTTTATCATGCCAGGCCAAAGCCTGCGAAAAAAATCAGTGCGCCAAAAGCTCAACTCGATCGAGCTAGAATTTGCGAACAAAAACGTGCTATTGGTAGACGACTCCATTGTTCGCGGCACGACCTGCAACCAGATCATTACGATGGCGCGTGAAGCCGGCGCGAAGAAGGTCTATTTTGCCTCCGCCTCTCCTGCAGTGCGTTATCCCAACGTCTATGGAATTGACATGCCTGCGGCGAGCGAACTAATCGCCTCTGGCCGTACCGACGAAGAAGTCCAGCAAATCATAGGCGCCGATCGCCTGATTTACCAAGACCTAGACGACTTGATTGCGTGTGCGCGCGGCGGAAATCCAGAAATCACCCGCTTCGATTGCTCCGTGTTTGACGGAAAATACGCGACCGGCGACATTGACGAAGCCTACCTCAAGCGCCTCGAAAACCGCCGCAGCGAGGGTGCCAAAGAAAAAAAGTCCGAAGAACTCAAGCTGGATGAAGATATTATCGACCTCTACAACGAGGAATAGGCCCAGAGAACGGGCCTTTCCACTGGAATAAGCGAAGCAGAAGGCGGATGCAATGAACGATTGGAATCATCAGGATGACTGGGCCATTGAGACCCTCGCCATTCGTACAGGTCAGGTGCGTACAGAATTTGGGGAACACTCCGAACCAATTTTTGCAACCTCCAGCTTCGTTTTTAATTCTGCAGAACAGGCCGCGGCGCGTTTTTCAAAAGCCGAGCCGGGCTTTATTTATTCGCGCTTCTCTAACCCAACCGTAGCGGCATTTGAGACACGGCTTGCCGCAATGGAAGGCGCAGAACAGTGTGTAGCCACGGCATCCGGCATGAGCGCAATCATGGCCGTAATGCAGAGTTTGCTGCAAAGTGGCGACGAAATTCTTTCTTCGTACAGTATTTTTGGCACTACCAACGTCCTGTTCGAAAAGTACCTGCGCAAGTTTGGGATTCAGACGAATTTTGTCTCCCAAACCGACGTTGCCGCGTGGCGTGAAGCAATTACGCCCAAAACCCGTTTGCTGTTTCTGGAAACACCGTCAAATCCGTTGGCGGAAATTGCCGATATTCGTGCAATTGCCGAAATTGCGCACGAGGCGGGCGCCATTCTGGTTGTGGACAACTGTTTCTGCACACCCGCTTTGCAGCGCCCGTTAGCGCTTGGGGCGGATATCGTAATCCACTCGGCCACGAAATTTTTGGACGGGCAGGGGCGCTGCATTGGCGGCGCGGTGGTGGGGCCTTCGCGCTATCTGGAAGAAGTGTATGGCTATCTCCGCACCGTTGGCCCAACCATGAGCCCATTCAACGCATGGGTCTTTTTGAAAGGCTTGGAAACCCTTAGCCTGCGTATGCAAGCACACAGCACCAGCGCGCAACGTCTCGCAGAGTGGCTGGAGCAACAGCCTGCGATCGAGCGCGTTCACTACGCCGGCTTGGCTTCGCACCCTCAACACGCACTCGCCAGCAGCCAGCAGGATGGTTATGGCGGCATCGTCTCTTTTGAGGTGCGTGGAGGGAAAGAGCAGGCGTGGAAGCTCATCAACGGCACCAAGATTTTTTCAATCACCGCAAATCTTGGTGACACGAAGTCAACGCTTACTCACCCTGCCACGACGACCCACGGCAGGCTCACTCCAGAGGAACGCCAGCGTGCAGGCATCAAAGACAACCTGATTCGCATGGCCGTTGGGCTTGAAAACGTTAACGATCTCAAGCGCGACCTGATACACGCCCTAGAAGCTATTGACGGCTAGCTGGAAACTCTTAGCGGCTAGCAGCCTAGTTTCAATCGTTCGCCAAAGCCTTCCACGCCCATGTGCTATTCTCAAGTAGCTATTCTGAGATAGCAAACGCAGGGCGAGGGGAGGTGGGTAGTGCATGCAGACGCAATCAAACGGGTGCTACAGCAGGTCGGTCAGATCGTGCTTGGCAAACCGCATGAAGTAAAACTTGCCGTTGCTTGCCTGATTGCACGAGGACACCTGCTCATTGAGGACTTGCCCGGTATGGGCAAAACCACCTTGGCGCACGCATTGGCAGGTGCGCTTGGCTTAAGCTTCCAGCGCGTGCAGTTCACGAGCGATCTGCTGCCTTCGGATGTCTTGGGTGTTAGTATTTATCGGCAAGATCTTCAAGGCTTTGAATTTCGGCAAGGCCCCATTTTTACGCAAATTCTGCTGGCGGATGAGATCAACCGCACGACTCCAAAAACTCAGAGCGCATTGCTAGAAGCCATGGAGGAGCGCCAAGTCAGTGTTGAAGGCGAAACGCGCAGCTTACCTGTACCGTTTTTTGTAATCGCCACGCAGAACCCTTTTACGCAAATGGGCACCTATCCACTGCCAGAATCGCAGATGGATCGTTTCCTGATGTGCATTAGTTTAGGCTATCCCGATCAAGCCATAGAGCGAGCGTTACTCAGAGGGGAAGATCAACGCAAATTGCTTACGGACTTAAAGCCTGCAACCTCCGCAGAACAACTACTGCGATGGCAGCAGGCGGTCGGTGAAATCAAGCTTTCGGATGCGGTTTTGGATTATATCCAAAAATTAGTGCGAGCCACCCGGCATCACGAGCGTATCGAGGTTGGGCTCTCACCGCGTGGTGCCATTGCACTGACGCGCGCGGCGCAGGCATGGGCGCTTTTAGAGGCGCGTGATTACCTGATACCAGACGACGTGCAGGCAGTATTTCAGGCGGTCGTCTCGCACCGTTTATTTTGCGCATCCGACCAAGGCGGCCACCGTGAGGGTCGTATGATGGCGCGCGAAATCCTCGCCGCCACGGATGTCCTTGGGCATCTGTAAACTCATGCCTATTCAGTTCAGAAAAAAAATACAAACTCGCTGGCAAAAATGGCTGGATCATCGCCTGCCTAGGCTCAAAAAGGTTCGGCTTACTCAGCGTAACACCTTTATTTTTCCGGCAAAAGAGGGCGTCGCCTTTCTTTTTGTGGTGCTGCTGATCTTTATTGGCGGGATCAATTACGAAAACAGCTTACTGCTCGGCACCTCTTTTCTACTGGCCTCGCTGTTTACGGTGAGCATCATTGCCACTTATCTGAATCTGTCCGGCCTTGAGGTGAGCTCCGAACGCGCGCTAAACGCCCACGTGGGCGAGCTTGGTTTTGTGACTGTGCTGGTTCACGCGCACAAGCCACGTCGTTATGGAATTACGCTGGAACTTGAGCAATTTCGAGATCACTTTAACCTTGCTCTAGGTGAGTCACGGGCGATTGTCGTGCCTTTTTTGCTGTTAAAGCGCGGCCGTGCTTATCCGCCTCGGGTGATGCTAGAAAGTCGTTACCCTTTGGGGCTGTTACGAGTGTGGACATGGATTTCGCTGGATCAACCAGCAATCGCATGGCCAAAGCCGCAGCGCTCCGAGTATCTTGCGCAGGCGGGTGATGAAATGGGGCATTTGCATCTCGCCAAAAATCAGCAGCAAGAAGAATTCGCAGGCTTGCGAGAATACCAACCTGGCGACCCGCTCAAGCATATCCACTGGAAGCAGCTCGCCAAAACCGGCGCGCTCACCACAAAGCTCCTTGAATCAACATCCTCGTCGCGACGGGTGTTAACCCTTGAAAGCGTTCCCGGCCCTGGAACTGAGGCGCGCTTGAGCCAGTTGCTCTGGTGGGCTGAACATTTCTGCGAACAGCAAATCCCTTTTGCATTGCAGTGCCCAAGCGTATCCATCCCGATGGGCTCTGGGGGTTCCCACCTTGATCAGGTGCGCGAAGCTTTGGCCCTTTATGGCGGTGGGCTATGAGAGCAAAGCGCGTTCCTGATTTCGTTATGCCGCGTGCAAGCTTTGCGGGCCTCTTGGTTACCATGGCAGCCTGTTTTTTTCCTCATGCCACACGCTTACCGTTATGGATGAGTATATTTGCGCTGGTTTGTATGGTTTATAGGCTGCTGATTCATTGGCAACGCGCAGATTTTCCTTCAATTTGGGCAAAGCTACTTGCTGCAGCGATTGCGATTCCGCTGCTGGTGGGTGAGTACGGAACCTTGATGGCGCCGGATGGCGGCGTTGCTTTTCTGTTTGTAGGATACTTTCTCAAGCTGCTAGAAATGCATTATCGGCGCGATGCTATGGTGATGCTGCTGCTTTCCTTTTTCGTAATTCCAATGCAATTTCTCTACGACACCAGTTTGCTTGCAACGGTGTGGGTCATTTTTTGCTATTTTTGCATTCTCTCTACTTTGATTAGCTTTCACCAGAATTCAACGTCCGTAGTGAATGCTTCCGCGTACAAAGCCAGCGTAAAGCTAATGGCATGGTCGATTCCGGTAACGATTCTACTGTTTCTATTTTTCCCGCGCCTACCGCCATTCTGGCAACTTCCATCCACTCAATCTGGGCAAACCATAGGCTTATCGGATCAGCTCGATATGGAGAGCCTAGATGCCCTGTTTAGTAGCGGCAAAGTAGCGTTTCGCGCCGATTTTGGATTATACCATCCCCAGATGCGAGACCTCTACTGGCGTAGCCTAGTAATGGAGGGGTTCGACGGTCAGCGCTGGTCAGTGTTGAATCCACCCAAATCAAGCAGAATACGTGGCCGACGCCAACACTCCGATGCGCCAGATTCTAAAACGCGTTCTGCGGCAGAAGGTGAGCACGCAGAGCTCATTCACTACAAAATCTTTCTGGAGCCATCCTTCCAGCAGTATCTGCCGGTTCTTTCGCCTGTGCTGGAGTGGGGCGGCATCCCCGCATCTCTATCCAATAGTGATGTGCTTCAGGCGCACGATCCCGTCATTGCAACTACGCTCTATTGGGCGGACACTCAAAAAGACTTCCTAAAGAGCACCGCGACTGCCGCAGAACTCGACCAAAATCTACGCTTACCAGAACAAGCGGCGCCTCGCAGCCGAAAAGAAGCGTTGCGGCTTTTTCAAAAGGCGAACCGCGATCCAGCTCAATTTGTCGACGCACTTCGAAGTTGGATTAACGCAGATGAATTTTCCTATACGCTAAAACCGCCGCGCCTAAGTGGTGACACTACCGACGATTTTCTGTTTCGCACGCGAGCAGGCTATTGCAGTCACTATGCAAGCGCGACAACCGTAATGCTACGCTCGGTAGGGATTCCTGCGAGAGTCGTCGGTGGCTATCAAGGCGGCGAGTATCAAGCGTCGGCAAATTACTGGATTATTCATCAGTACGATGCGCATGCATGGGTCGAATACTACACAGCGGAGTTAGGCTGGCAGCGCTTTGACCCAACCGCCGCCATTTCCCCCACGCGAATTGAGTACGGCATGGATGCCTTGACCACAAGCCTTTCCAGTGAGCGCTTCTCCGTTTCACGCATTGATCACTGGCCTATCGTCAGCCAACTTCGGCGTTCTATGGATTACCTCAATTATCAATGGATTGTGCGCGTGGTGGGCTATCAGCAAAATGCGCGGGATCAGTTGGTTGCCAATCTGTTCGGGCAATTTACCGTGCTTTCATGGCTCGCCGTCCTGCTTGGAGGTACCATTGTCGCCGGCGCTCTACTGTACGTTTACGTTCTCTGGCGGGAACAAGGGCCGCGCCCAGATCGCTTGGATGCCGCTTTGCTGGCTGCACTTTCCACTGCAGAACGCCATTTTCGGCCTAGAAACAGCGGCGAAACGGTCTCTGCCTACTGCGCTGCCTATGCCGAGAATAGGTGTGCAAACAGCAAGATGTTGAATGAGATTTGTGACGAATATCACCGATTGCGATACCAGTCTGGGTTTCAGCCCGCTGGCGTGTTGCAGTTTAAGACAGCCGAATTGCAGAGTGATACACTTCAGCGCGCCTTTGATGGCTTTATGCACAACGTCAAGCGCTTCAAACAAGCATAAAATCGCAGTCCTTCAGGCAGTTACGCATGAAACATTGGCAGAAGCCCCTGATTCTATCGGTCGTGGTCGCCATTGCGCTCTATTTTTTCGCAATGTTGCTGACCGATTTCACCGCTACTCGCGCAGCCTTAGCGCGCATGAGCGCCAGCGCATGGTTTATCATCATTGGGTTGTCGCTCTTTAATTACGCGCTCCGTTTCTGGCGTTGGTCGTCCTATATTGACACGTTTAGAAGCGCTGCTCGCGACGGTTCCGCGCAGCACCAAAATAACAACCTTTCCATACGTAGGCATCTGTCCTACTATCTTGCCGGTTTTTCCCTTTCCACGACGCCGGGCAAGGCAGGGGAGGCGATACGTTCAATCTACCTGCGCTATCACGGTGTTAGCTATCACGACAGCATTAGCGCACTTTTTGTCGAAAGGCTCTTAGACCTAATCGCAATTACTTTATTGGCCGTGCTTGCGTGCATATATTTTCCACAATACGAGTGGATTGCAGGAGCTACTGCCGCCGTTGCGCTGATTTCGCTTTTTCTCATACGAGAGCCAAAAGTACTCAGTTGGGGGGAAAAGGTCGCCGCTCACCTTGGGCGTTTGCAAAAAATCTCCCAGCATATGATCATCATGCTGCGCTCCGCTGTAATGCTAATGAGCAATCGTCAGCTACTGGGTGGTCTTACCTTGGGCGTTCTGGCGTGGGGTGCAGAGGGCATTGGCCTTTACATCATTCTCGAAGCCATGGGCGTACATGTTGATTTGTGGCTGGCGGTGAGCATTTACGGAGTTGCGGTACTTGCAGGCGCGATATCGTTTTTGCCCGGCGGATTGGGTGGTACTGAAGCTGTCATGACTTTGTTATTAATCGCTTCAGGCGTGGATAAATCGACCGCCTTTGCCGCAACACTGGTATGCCGCCTCGCTACACTCTGGTTCGCGGTTCTCGTTGGCCTGATCGCAATGACGTTTAATACCTTATATCCTTATTCTGCAGACTCAAACAAAACATTGGTGTCCCCATGAGTCAAAATACCTTGCCTCTTGCCGTCGATTTAGACGGCACGCTGCTCAAAAGCGACATGCTGCTTGAATCCTTTTTGGCCATGGTGCGCAATAACCCGTTCACCTTGTTGTTGGCACCGTTCTGGCTGCTAAAAGGTAAAGCGTGGTTAAAACTGCAGATTGCATTGCGCTCTGAAATCGACGTGAGCCATTTGCCTTATAACGAACCGCTGCTGGCCTATCTTCATACCCAAAAAGCGCAAGGCCGGAAAATCTATCTTGCTACGGCAACTCACCAAAAATATGCACAACAAGTTGCGGACTACCTTGAACTGTTTGACGGCGTTTTTGCAAGTTCTCCCGATGTGAATTTATCCGGAATTCACAAACGGGATGCACTGGTCGCAGCCTTTGGTGAGCGGCAATTTGTGTATGCTGGTAACGAAGCGGTTGATGTTCCAATCTGGAAAGCTTCTGCTGCTGCAATCGTTGTAGGCGATCGCGCCACCCGCTCACTGGCCGATGAAAGCGCACCAATCGAACAGCATTTTGACAGTCATGCAAAAAAGCTAAAGCCCGTTCTAAAAGCATTCCGCGTTCACCAGTGGGTCAAGAATGCGCTGATTTTTGTGCCTTTGTTCGCAGCCCATCAATTCGATAATCCTGTGCTTTTTTTGCAAGGAATTTTGGCTTTCCTTGCGTTTTCCGCGTGCGCATCATCCGTCTATTTAATTAACGATATGCTGGATCTTGCAGAAGACCGTCAGCACCCAACAAAATGCAAGCGCCCGTTTGCGGCAGGCACCTTGCCGATTCTTACCGGAATGGTGTCCATCCCGCTGTTGCTGCTCGCGGCGATTTTTCTTTGCCTGTTTTTGCCTGCACAGTTTGCGCTAGTGCTCGCCGCCTATTATGCGCTCACTTTCGCTTATAGCTTTTGGTTGAAGCGAGTAGTGTTGATCGACGTCGTAACGCTCGCCTTGCTTTATACGATTCGCATTATCGCAGGTGCCGCTGCAATTGCGGTTCCCCTCTCGTTCTGGCTACTAGCTTTCTCGACCTTCCTGTTCTTGAGCCTCGCCATTCTCAAACGCTACACAGAGTTGCTGGTGATGCGCGAGAAGAACGCAACGAAAGCACTGGGGCGCGGTTATGCCGTCAATGATTTCGAACTTCTTGCATCCCTCGGCGGCTCAGCAGGCTACCTGTCTGTACTCGTTCTTGCACTGTACATTAACAGCCCAGAAATCCGCGCGTTATACCCAAGCCCGGAACTCATGTGGCCCACCTGTTTGATCATGCTTTACTGGGTAAGCCGTGTGTGGATTGTGGCGCATCGTGGTAACATGAACGACGATCCAATTGTGTTTGCAATCAAAGACAAAACCAGTCTGATTTGCGGGTTTCTCGTGGCAATCTTTATGGTGGTGGCTAGCGGAATATGAGCGATAAATACGTTTCATGGGGGCGTTACCCCTTCAAAAACCAGAAAGGCGTAGACCTGCTTTGGCGGGATGATCAATTGCCAGTAAATACCAACTTTCTGCCTCAAGGCAATGCGCGCAGCTACGGCGATTGCTGCATGAACGCCGATGGCATGGTGGTTTCGACACACAACCTTAAGCATTTTATTTCCTTTGATCCTGAAACGGGCGTGCTCCGTTGCGAAGCCGGCGTGCTTCTGAAAGACATTCTCGACGTTGTCGAACCGCAAGGCTGGTTCGTTCCGGTAACGCCCGGCACAAAATTTGTCAGCGTAGGCGGTGCCGTTGCGAACGATGTTCACGGCAAAAACCACCACGTTGCCGGTACCTTCGGCTGCCATGTGCGCAGCTTTGAACTGTTGCGCTCCGATGGCGCACGCATGGTATGCAGCCCCTCCGAAAACCCCGAAATGTTCAGCGCCACCATCGGCGGCTTAGGCTTGACCGGCGTAATCGTTTGGGTGGAAATCCAGCTCAAGAAAATTGCGAACTCCGCCATTGATCTTGAAACGATCAAATACAGCAACCTAAACGAGTTCTTCAGTCTCTCCGCAGAATCGGATGCCAACTACGAATACACCGTTGCTTGGATCGACTGCCTGGCACGTGGCGAGCAACTCGGGCGCGGCCATTTTATGCGCGGAAACCACGCCAGCGGCAATCGCAAGAAACCCTCACGGCGCTCGTTACCGCTCACAGTTCCAATTGATCCGCCAGTTTCCTTAGTAAATGCCTTTAGCCTAAAGCTGATGAACGCACTTTACTACAATCGCCAGCGCACACGCAGCAAGCAAACCATCGTCCACTACGACCCGTTTTTTTACCCCCTCGACGGCGTAAAAAACTGGAACCGCGTTTATGGCCCGAAAGGATTTCTGCAATATCAGTTCGTCGTACCGGCTGAAAACAGCGCCGACGCAATCCGTGAAACTCTGGATCGGATTTCCGCTGCCAACTGCGGCTCTTTCTTGGCCGTATTGAAAGTATTTGGCGACAAGCCATCCCCAGGGATGCTGTCTTTCCCGCGTCCGGGTGCAACCTTAGCGCTGGATTTTCCTTTCCAAGGTGAAAAAACCCACGCGCTGTTCAACCAACTGGACGAAATTGTCGTACAAGCGAATGGCGCGATTTATCCAGCAAAAGATGCACACATGAAGCCTGCGCATTTCCGCCAGTATTATCCAAATGCTGAGCGCTTCAAAGAATTCAAAGACCCTAATATCACATCCAGCTTCTGGCAACGCGTAATGGAGCCTAGCGCATGAAAAAATGGTTAATCGTCGGAGCCACCTCAGCCATTGCAGAAGCAACGGTGCGCGTGTGGGCCACACGTGGCTACAGCTTCTACCTTGCTGCACGAGACACTCGCAAGCTCGAAATTGTCCGTCAAGACCTACAGTCACGCGGCGCAGTTCGCGTAGAGACCGGCACCTTCGCGGCAGATCAGTTTGACCAGCTCACTGAAGTTTTCGATCAAGCAAAAACCGCACTCGATGGCCTCGATGGTATCTTGATTGCCTACGGAACACTGCCCGATCAACTGCACTGCGAACAAGACCTCGAACTTGCGCAAAAGGAGATCCGCACCAACGCGCTCAGCGTCATTCACCTTTGCGGCTACGCAGCAAATTATTTCGAACACCGTAAAACCGGTACGATCGCGGTAATTACCTCAGTAGCCGGCGATCGCGGCAGAAAATCCAACTACGTCTACGGCGCCGCCAAAGGCATGGTCGGGATTTTCCTGCAAGGCTTGCGCAACCGCCTGTCTTCCTGTGGGGTTAGCGTCCTCACCATCAAGCCGGGATTTGTAGACACGCCCATGACACATGAATTCGATAAAACTGGCCCCCTCTGGGCCCAGCCAGAAATTATCGGAGAGGGCATCGCCAAAGCTGTAGATAAACGCCGCAACGTGGTTTATCTGCCGTGGTTTTGGTCGTTTATTATGCTAATTATTAAGAGTGTGCCGGAAGTGATTTTCAAGCGGTTGAGTTTGTAATTAGCCGCTTTATGCAATGGAGAGAGACATGAGCGGCCATGACGCATATAGGAAGTTCACAGGAAAAGCTGAGTTTGAGAAGGCGGTAAACTCCCTTCTGGGTCTGGTAGAGGGCATTGCCATTGATGGCAAGATCAACGACCGCGAGGTCGACTTACTTCAAGCGTGGCTAGATGACCATCGAATCAACTCTGGACGGCACCCATTCAATGAGCTATTTCCAGTGGTTGAGAAAGCCGTTGCAGACGGTGTTCTAACAGAGGATGAGTGCGCGAACATCTTATGGCTCTGCAAACGCTTAACGTCGTCGGAATATTTCAATGCTGCCACTGCCGATATGCAGAGGCTTCACGCCTTGATTGCCGGGATAGCGGCGGATGAAGAAATATCCGTTGATGAGCTAATAGGCTTATCTGTGTGGCTACAGGAGCATGAGCACCTTAAGAAGTGTTGGCCATACGATGAAATTGAGAGCCTTGTTACCAGTGTTCTGGCAGATAAGAAGGTAGACCCCGATGAACACAAGATGCTGATGAGCTTTTTCGGCGAGTTTGTATCTATCCTTGATAACAAGACGATCGTTAATCCTGCGTTTCTAGAGGACTCAAATATTGTTGGCCTTTGTGCTGTACGCCCAGATATAGCGTTTGCTGACGCCGTCTTTTGCCTTACAGGGAAATCGAGCGAATACACATGCGATGAATTTAAAGAACTAATCACTAGCCTTGGCGGAAAGGCTGTAAGTGGAATCTCCAAGAAGGTCAACTATTTGGTCGTCGGCGCCGACGGAAACCCCTGCTCGGCATATGCGTGCTATGGACGAAAGATTGAGAAGGCGGTGGAATTAAGAAGGGCTGGCCACCAATTAGTTATCGTTCATGAAAGTGCCTTTCACGATGCAGTACTAGACCAACAGAGCACTGAATTCGCGCGCAGCTAACCATTCGTAGCGGCGCGACGGCCCTGACGGATCGTGGCCTGTACTCAAACGTTATGCGTTCAGGAGACGGAGCATATGAATAACAAGGTTTTTAGATCCGTATCTGAGCCAATTCGAAAGGGTCTCTCATGGGCGGAGGAATGGAATGCTGACGATCAAGGATTGATAAAGTGCTGGGAAGTGGGAAGAACGCTCCGGCAGCAACAGCCAGAATTGGCAGCATGTGCTGAGAACGGAGAGTTGCCCATTCTTGATTGGAAGGGCGGAGTAGAAAAAGCGATCAAGCGAGAAGACAAGTGCGGCGCCTATTTCTATCTTGCTCAGTGGCAAGGGCTGCGAGGAGAAGATCTCAATATTGACGCTTCCGTCGAAGTGCAATTGGTTTGCTCAAGAACGGGGGTAAAAGTCACCTATACGAACGATCTCGGTAAGTATGGGAGGGTATGAATGCCGGGCACTGCAAACATCAGTTTCGTTGCAATTGATGTAGAAACAGCAAATGCCAATATGGCATCTATTTGTCAAATTGGCCTTGTCGAATACTCAAATGGCACCCCAATTCGAGAATGGAGTTCCTACGTAAATCCTGAGGACTACTTTGACGGGATGAACGTTTCCGTTCACGGGATTACGGAAGGCACAGTTATTGGCGCTCCAGTATTTTCGGAAGTATCTGAAGTGCTGCGCTCAATGCTGGAAGGTAGGGTGGTGGTTTGCCATACGCATTTTGATCGCGCGGCAATTAGCAAGGCTTTTCGAAAGAGCGGAGCTACCGAGTTGAGTTGCCAGTGGCTTGACTCTGCTAAGGTTGCGCGCCGTGCGTGGGAGGTATGCGCGGAGAAAGGTTATGGTCTTTCTGCTGTTAGCAAGATGCTTGGCTATACGTTTCAGCACCATGACGCACTAGAGGACGCCAAGGCATCAGCGAACATCATGGTTCGTGCATGCGAGGAGCGCGGCCTTGACATTGTGGGCTGGTTAACCCAAGTTGGGAAGCCAATAGCGAACCGGTCTAGCAGTATGTTGCCTTCCGTTCGCCGTGAAGGAAATCCACAAGGAGAACTGACGGGAGAGATTTTGGTTTTTACTGGGCAACTAGAAATGTCCCGTCAAGAAGCCGCAAATATCGCCGCCTCAGTCGGCTGTGAAGTTGTTCCATCGGTAACGAAAAAGACCACCATTCTTGTGGTTGGTGATCAAGACATCAGTAAGCTCGCCGGCCATGAGAAAAGCGCGAAGCATAGAAAAGCAGAGGAGCTAATCTCTATGGGTTTATCTATCCGTATTCTCGGAGAAAGTGATTTCATGGAGTTGGTTAAGAATTTGCGCGAGAACGCGTAACCATTCGCTAGAGCGTGATGGCCTTGACGGGCCGCGGCCTGAACTCAAACGCGGTATAAAATTATAGTCCTATAAAATTACGGTCGTATAGAATTGCCCCGCCCAGAGCCGCCAAACTGTGAGCGTTAAGCAACAAAAAGCCCCAGTTTCAAAGAAACTGGGGCTTTTCCTACCACCAAATCAAACTCAGCTAGACTGTGCCACCTGAATCTTCACGCCCGCCGCCTGCTTCTGGTACTCTCCCATACGATCGAAATTCATGTAACGGTAGATATCCGTGGCCATGCTATCAATGCGCTTGGCGTATTCCATATACTCAGCAACCGTTGGCAGCTTGCCCAATACCGCAGCAACAGAAGCCAATTCAGCCGATGACAGATAGACGTTTGCGCCTTGGCCCAAGCGGTTCGGGAAGTTGCGCGTGGAGGTCGAAACTACTGTAGAATTCGGCGCAACGCGTGCTTGGTTGCCCATGCAAAGCGAGCAGCCTGGCATCTCGGTGCGTGCACCGGCGCGGCCGTAGATATTGTAATAGCCTTCTTCTTTCAGCTCTGCCTCATCCATCTTGGTTGGCGGCGCAAGCCACAAACGAGTGGCCAAAGAACCGCCTTCTACCTGCTCTAACAGTTTGCCTGCAGCGCGGAAGTGGCCGATGTTGGTCATGCAAGAACCGATAAAGACTTCATCAATCTTATCGCCAGCTACCTGTGACAACAGCTTCGCATCATCTGGATCGTTCGGGCAGCACAGGATTGGCTCTTTTACGTCTTCCAGATTGATCTCGATAATCTCCGCGTATTCTGCATCTTTATCTGCGCGCAGTAACGACGGGTTTGCGAGCCATTTTTCCATGCCTTCGATACGGCGGGAAATCGTGCGCGCATCGCCGTAGCCATTTGCGATCATCCACTTCAATAGCGTAATGTTGGAACGCAGGTATTCGCTAACCGACGTTTCGCTCAACGTGATCGAGCACGCTGCAGCAGAGCGTTCAGCAGAAGCGTCCGAGAGTTCAAAAGCCTGCTCAACCGTAAGATCTTCTAAACCTTCGATCTCCAGAATCCGGCCATTGAAGGCATTTTTCTTGCCTTTCTTCTCAACGGTCAGCAAACCCTTCTGGATTGCGTAGTAGGGGATCGCATGCACCAGATCACGCAGGGTGATGCCGGGCTGCATTTTGCCCTTAAAGCGCACCAATATAGATTCGGGCATATCCAACGGCATTACGCCTGTAGCCGCAGCGAACGCCACCAAGCCAGACCCCGCAGGGAAAGAAATCCCAATCGGGAAGCGCGTATGCGAATCGCCGCCCGTTCCCACCGTGTCAGGAAGCAGCATCCGGTTCAGCCAGCTATGAATGATGCCATCGCCCGGGCGCAAGGAAACCCCACCGCGATTCATAATGAAATCGGGCAGGCTATGGTGCATTTGCACGTCGATAGGCTTCGGATAGGCGGCCGTGTGGCAGAAAGACTGCATGACCAAATCCGCAGAAAATCCTAGGCACGCCAAATCTTTCAGCTCATCGCGCGTCATCGGCCCCGTGGTATCTTGTGAACCGACGGTAGTCATCTTGGGTTCGCAGTAGGTACCCGGCTTGATGCCTTTTACGCCGCAAGCAACGCCGACCATTTTCTGCGCAAGCGTGAAGCCTTTGCCGTTGTCAGCAGGCTGTACCGGCATACGGAACAGGCCCAGCTCACCCAAGCCAAGCGCTTCACGCGCCTTGCCAGTCAAACCACGACCGATGATCAGGTTGATGCGCCCACCTGCACGCACTTCATCCAGCAACACTTGGCTCTTGAGCGCGAAGGTGCTCAACACTTCACCGGTTTCATGACGGCAGATTTTGCCTTCATAGGGGAAAATGTCTACAACATCGCCCATGTTGAGCTGGTTTACATCCGCCTCAAAGGGCAGGGCACCCGCATCTTCCATGGTGTTGAAGAAAATCGGCGCAATCTTGCTGCCGATACAAACCCCGCCGTCCCGCTTGTTGGGGATGTTCGGGATATCATTACCCGTGAACCAAAGCACCGAGTTGGTTGCAGATTTACGTGAGGAACCCGTACCTACAACATCACCCACATAAGCAACGGTATGGCCCTTGGCTTTTAGCGCTTCGATTTGCTTGATTGGGCCAACACTGCCGGGCTGATCGGGGTGAATGCCGTCACGCGCGTTCTTGAGCATGGCATTGGCGTGCAGCGGGATGTCTGGGCGGCTCCACGCATCTTGTGCAGGGGAGAGATCATCGGTATTGGTTTCGCCGGTGACCTTGAACACGGTTACCGTAATCTTTTGCGGAACTTCAGGGCGGGAGAGGAACCATTCCGCCTTTGCCCAAGATTCCAACACCTGCTTGGCGTGGGAGTTGGTGCGCGCCTTCTCTTGCACATCATGGAAAGAATCGAAAATGAGCAGAGTGTGCGAGAGCGCCTTCGCGGCAATCGGAGCGAGCGCGGCGTCGTCGAGCAGATCTATCAGCGGCTGAACGTTATAGCCGCCCAGCATCGTTCCAAGCAATTCCGTGGCGTGCTTGGCGTCAATCAAAGGAGATTTGGCCTGGCCTTTGGCCAGTGCTGCGAGGAAGCTTGCCTTTACATAAGCCGCAGGGTCAACGCCAGCAGGCACACGATTCGTAATCAAGTCCAGCAGGAACTGTTCTTCGCCTGCAGGTGGGCTTTTCAGCAACTCCACGAGCTCGGCAGTCTGCTTGTCATCCAGTGGCTGCGGTGGGACACCGGCCGCGGCGCGCTCATCAACGTGCTTGCGATAGGCTTCTAGCACTTTTGCATTCCTCTCTCATAATACTTTCAGTAGGGGTTAGGCGTGTATTTGGCGCTACTCTGCTGAAGCAAAGATCGCCACCATACCGCCTAGGCCTTTTGGGCGCGGGGATTATAGCAAAGGCGCAAAATAGTTTCAGCCACCCCAAAATGGAGGATGCTGGCTCGTGCCTGTCAATCAGCCGCCAAGAGAAAGCCTGCGAGACAGGCGATTTGGCCTAGCGTTTCCGATAAACGTCAGGGTAAGGGGCAGGGCGGCGGCCGAAGCGCTTGTATTCCCACTGGTATTGTTCGGGGCACATCAAAACCCACTCCGCAATGGAGCGATTCATGGCAGCACAAGCCTTCTCAAGGTCTGCATCATAAGCAGCAGCATCGACGGGTAAAAAAAACAACCGGTATCCGTTAGAGGTGTAATCTCGAAAACAAACCCCGCCGATCAGTACCGCATTGGTTTGGCTCGCAAGCTTCGGGCCTAGAGTTTGAGTGAGAGCAGGGACGCCAAAGAACGGTGCAAGCACACCGCTTGTCCGCTCGGGTTTTTGATCGGGCAGTATCCCCGTCATTCCCCCTTTTTTCAAACGCCGCAACAGTCCCATTACACCGCGCTTATCCGTTGGAACCAAGGTTGCGCTCAGCTGCTCGCGGGCCTGCAGAATCAGCTCATTGAGTTTGGGATGCTCTCCAGGTTGAAACATCGCCGCAAATTCATAGCGCGACGAAAGGTAGTAACTAATCATCTCCCAGTTGCCCAAATGGGGCGCGAGAATTATCACCCCACGCCCTTGTGCCTGCGCTTCGCGTATCAGCTCATCGCCCTCGATGGCTGTAATCCGTGCCAACGCTTTATGAGCATCACCGGCCCAGATCGGCCCCATCTCGAAGCCCGTGACTACCGTTTCGATCAAGCTACGCCGCACCAATGACCGTTGATGCGCAGGACTTTTCTCGGGAAAGCAGAGCGCTACGTTAATGGCCGTAACCCGTTTTGCGGTAGAAGGCAGCAGCGAAAACAGCCATCCAACTGCAAAGCCAAGCCTGCGAACGACTGGCAGAGGTAGCTTACCTAAAGACTTCAACGCAAAAACTACAACATCATCCACAGAAATGTTCACAATCGTGCCTTCGAAATGCTTATTTGCGCCCAAGCGGGTCTTAAACCGCTTAGAATAGCCAATCTTGTCGGAGCCACCAAGCGATGAATATCTCCGCGCTAAGCGACCCATGGCGTTCCCACAACAGACCCACAAAAACCCACAACAGATCCTCTGCGGAGCCTGAACGCATGAGCCAAGAACTTTTGGCCCCCATCAAAGCCTTTCTTGGCTGTGAAACCCCTCAATCTTGGTTGCAATTCGCCACCCAAGACATCGAAACCCTGCTGATCGACCACGCCAACTGCGAAAAAAAGGCAGCAGCCACTGCGCTCAACCTACTTTTCCGCTATGTAGAACGGAAAGAACTCCTCACAAACCTCTCGCAGCTCGCTCGTGAAGAGCTGCTGCACTTTGAGCAAGTGTGCGAATACATGGAGAATATGGGAATTCCGTACAAACACGTTCCCTCATCGCGTTACGCCAGCAGCCTGAGAAAACAGGTACGCAACGAAGAACCCTACCGTTTGGTAGACATCCTGATCATCGGCGCATTTATCGAAGCCCGCTCCTGCGAACGCTTTGCAGCACTCGCGCCGCTACTCGAAACTCAACCCGAAACGCAAGAATTAGCGAGATACTACCGTTTCCTTCTGAAATCCGAATCGCGCCACTTCGAAGACTACTTGGCGCTTGCCACACAGTATTTTCCCGACACAGAAGCCGACCTTCACGCCCGAATCGCAGAAATTCGTGAATGCGAGCGCGAGCTAATCGAATCAGAAGATACCGAGTTCAGGTTTCACAGCGGCTCACCTGCTCCGGCGCTAAGAGCGGGAATTTGAGCAGCTGTGTGGATGCACCCTCAATGGTGGCCATCCAGCCCAGCTCCCCCCAATCACCGAGAACGACACGCTTACAAGTTTGCCCACGCACGTTGTGCGTATGAATTGCGGGGCGGTGCGTGTGGCCATGTATCATCAATCGCGTCTGCGCTTTCTCAAACGCGGCATCAATGGCTGCGCGATTCACGTCCATTAGATACATCGCTTTTTCGCTACCTTTGGCCTTCGACTCTTGACGCAGTGCTGCCGCCATTTGCTGGCGTGCGGCTGCAGGGCGCTGCAGAAAAGCGCAAATCCAGCGCGGGTCGCGCATGGTCTTACGAAAATTCTGGTATTCGACATCATCCGTGCAATAAACGTCTCCGTGCGAGAGCAACACCTGATTCCCAGCAATTTTTTCAATACAGCCATCGGCCAAGAGATGCAGGCCCGCTGGCTGCGCGAACTCTTTGCCAAGCAAGAAATCGCGGTTACCCGCAATAAACCACAGCTTCACGCCTGCGCCCGCCAAACGCGCCAGCGAGTTCTGGACGACCGTAGAGGTTTTGGACGCAACATCATCCCCGATCCACACTTCGAACAAGTCACCCAAGATGAAAAGCTGTTGCGTTTTACGGCCCCATGTTTCGCAAAACCTCACAAACCCGTCGGTCAACTCCGGCCGCGAGTCTTGTAGGTGCAGGTCAGAAATAAATATGGCATCCATAATAATGGGTTAGCACTCAATTGCGGCTCGGGATCAAAATGCGGATACACTGATTCCAAAGTGCATCCGTGTCGCCACTCTGCGAAGCACTGTGCCCGCAGAGGGATGGCAATGATTTCAGCGGTCTTGCTATTGCACTGCCTTACTGCTCAATAATGCTCGCGTGCTCGATCAAAACCGGCTCACGCGGAACGTCTTGGTAAGGCCCAACGCGGGTGGTTGCGACGACTTTGATTTTATTTACGACATCCATACCATCAACCACCTTTCCAAATACAGCATAGCCCCAGCCTTGGCTGGTTTCAGACTTAAAGTTCAAAAAGTCATTGTCGGTAACGTTAATAAAAAACTGTGCGCTCGCAGAATGCGGATCGTTCGTACGCGCCATGGCGATCGTGCCGAGATCGTTCTTCAGGCCGTTGTTGGCCTCATTCTTGACCGGCGCCTTGGTGGACTTTTGATTCATATCTTTATCAAAGCCACCGCCCTGTATCATAAAGTTGCTGATTACGCGGTGAAAAATCGTGTTGTCGTAATGCCCAGCCTTTACGTACGAAACAAAGTTCTCTACGGTGGCTGGCGCTTTGTCCGGATAAAGTTCCAGCTTGATGTCGCCCATAGTGGTTTGCAAAAGAACCAACACGATGCTCATAAAGTACCTCTAGTCGCTGAGTTGTGGGGGAAGAACTAAGAGCAGCCTATAAAAATAGCCGATCTGAAAAAAACAATTGATTAGCAAGCGCTATCCGAGTGGAAATTATCAGCGGCAAACAGCGTATTTTCCAAGAGCGTTGCCACCGTCATTGGGCCAACCCCACCTGGAACTGGCGTAATCCACGCGGCTCGCTCCGCCGCAATATCATACTCAACATCGCCCACCAGCTTTCCAGAGGGCAAGCGATTGATGCCGACATCAATCACAATGCTGCCAGGTCGCACCCATTCGCCGGGTACCAGGCCAGGCTTTCCGGCGGCAACGATGAGAAGCTCCGCCTCGTTGACGTGTCTTTGCAGGTCTTTGGTAAATCGGTGTGTCGTAGTGACGGTTGCCCCCGCGAGCAACAACTCTAGCGTCATTGGCCGACCCACAATGTTTGAGGCGCCAACAATTACGCTATTCAGCCCTTTTAGTTCCACGCCCGTAGACTGCAAAAGCCGCATGATCCCTTTTGGCGTACAAGAGCGCAGCAGCGGCGCGCGCAGCGCCAAACGCCCAATGTTAAACGGATGGAAGCCATCGACGTCTTTATCCGGCCGTATAAACTGGATGATCTCACCGGTGTTCAGATGGCGGGGCAGGGGCAATTGAATCAAAATCCCGTCAATTTCTGGATCATCATTCAACCTACTGATGACTTCATTGAGCTGCTGTTGTGACGTGGTTTCCGGCAAATCGTAAGCGCGCGACACAAAGCCGACTTGCTCGCAGGCTTGACGCTTCTTGTTCACATACACCTGCGATGCGGGGTCACTGCCCACCAAGACCACCGCCAAGCCGGGCGCCCTCATGCCGGACGCAACGCGCTCGTCCACGCGCTTTTTTACAGTGTCCTTTAGCTGGGCCGCAATTTTCACCCCGTCAATGATGGATGCCGCCATGTAGTTACCGTCCAGATCAAGTGATTCTTAAGAGAGTGGCTCCGCCGAGCTTGGCGGACAGGCTGGCTATTGTGGCACCAGCACCTTCAAAGGGCAAAAGCTAAAGGCAAAAAAACATCCATGAAATCTCCGATTGCTGGGATTTAGGTATCGCCGCGCGTACTACAAAAACAAGAACCTACAACAAACTTGCAATCATGGATTGACGAACTCTTTTTCCCTGTATATCATCCGCCCGCTCTGACGCAATGACGAGTAATGACCGGGGTATAGCGCAGTCTGGTAGCGCGCCTGTTTTGGGAGCAGGATGTCGGGGGTTCAAATCCCTCTACCCCGACCAACTTTTTCAGTTGGTCATAAAGCGAATTAAGCGTTGATCAAAAAGTTTGCAGTTGTAAATCAGAGCACAAAGCAGCAAGCGTCTACATCCTGCCACGCGCCCGTAGCTCAACAGGATAGAGCAACGGCCTTCTAAGCCGTAGGTTGCAGGTTCGAGCCCTGCCGGGCGCGCCATGCAATCAGGTACGCGTGAAGCCGTACTTGTGCTAAACGCTTAATGCGAGTAGAATTTCGACCGATTTCTGGTGAGCGTAGCTCAATCGGTAGAGCCCCGGATTGTGATTCCGGTGGTCGTGGGTTCGATTCCCATCGCTCACCCCATGTTCGTAGGTTAAACGTGAACCGGTGGTGCCGTAACAGGTATTATCGGTTTTTGTTTTTTAAGGGCAGCTGAATTTGCAGCCAGATTCCGCACAACATTCAGAGCAATATCTCAGAGAGGATATCATGCAAGTTTCCGTGGAAAGCGTATCAACACTTGAGCGTCGCGTAACCATTAGCGTCCCTGCAGCCGAAGTGGATGTAGCATTCGAGAAAAAACTCAAGGATACGGCTAGCCGCGCTAGAATTGACGGTTTCCGCCCAGGCAAAGTGCCCATGAAGGAAGTGCGCCGCCGCTATGCGCGCAGCATCCGCGAAGAAATCTTGGGTGACGTGATCAATAATTCGTTCTACCAAGCCATCACAAAGGAAAAGCTGAACCTTGCCGGCAATCCGCACATCGAATTTACCAAAGATGAGCCCGGCCAAGACGTAGAATATGTAGCCACCTTTGAAGTCTACCCAGAGATCCAGATCAAGAATCTGGAAAACATCGTGGTAGAAAAGCCAGTCTCTGAAATCGCCGACGCCGACATTGACGCCATGCTGGAAAAGCTGCGTCAGCAACGCGCTATTTTTGTGAAGACCGAAGAACCTGCTGCCGATGGTGACCAGATCACGATTGATTTCAGTGGCAGCATTGACGGCGTGGCGTTCGAAGGCGGCGCTGCAGAAGGGCATGCACTGGTGCTTGGTTCTAAGTCCATGATTCCAGGCTTTGAAGATGCGCTGATCGGCGCAAGTGCTGGCGAAGACCGCACTATCAACGTGACCTTCCCAGAAGCCTATCATTCCGAGGAGCTGAAAGGGAAAGCCGCGCAATTTGCAGTCAAAGTTCACAAGGTTGAAAGAAAGCAGCTCGCGGAAGTGGACGACGAGTTCATCAAGCATTTTGGTGTCACCGAAGGCGGCGTGGATGCCTTCCGTGCAGAAATCAGAAAGAACATGGAGCGCGAGCTCAAAAACGCCATCAAGAACAAGGTAAAAAACCAAGTGTTCGAAGGGCTGCTCAAGCACAACGAACTTGAAGTTCCCAAGGCATTGGTAAGCCAAGAAACGGACCGCATGCGTAAGCAGATGTTGCAACAGTTTGGTGGCCAGGGAGCGAACTTGGACATTTCTATGTTGCCCGCAGAACTGTTCACCGAACGTGCTACCCACAGCGTGAAACTGGGGTTGCTGCTGAGTGAGTTCATGCGAACCAGCGAACTTTCGGTAGATGCCGAGCGCGTTCGCAAGACCATCGAAGAGCTTGCAGAGCCGTTTGAGCAGCCTCAAGAAGTCATTGACTGGTATAACAGCAACGATCAGCAGCGCCGTCAGCTTGAAGCTGCGGTACTAGAAGATCAAGCCGTCGAGAAACTGCTTGAAACTGCGCAGGTGAGCGAGAAGGTTTGCAGCTACGAAGACGCCATCAAACCTATAGAACCAGCCGCGGAAGAAGCGGAAGAAGAAACGGCCAGCGAGGCCTGATCGTTCTTGCTGGTTTGACAGGCACAACCTTTATAAATACATAACGCGGCATAAGCCGCGTTATGTATTTATAGGGTTTTTTCTGGCAGCGCCTAATTTTTCCAGCCAAGCAGAATACCTTAGCCTATATTAACTATTAACTTGCCCGCCCGTTTCAGGTATGTTCAGGCTAGGCTAACTCGCCTAGTATTCTTACCGCAGCAAAATTAATCTAAGGAAATTCGCATGAATCGCTGGTACGACCAACTCGGCTCTCAAAATCCTATTCAAAACACGCTCGTTCCTATGGTAATCGAGCAGACGGCAAGAGGAGAGCGGTCGTTCGATATCTATTCTAGGTTATTGAAAGAGCGCCTGATTTTCATGGTTGGTCAAGTAGAAGACCACATGGCCAACCTAATCGTCGCGCAATTGCTTTTTCTTGAGTCAGAAAACCCCGATAAAGACATCCATCTGTACATCAACTCGCCCGGCGGCTCGGTTACGGCAGGTATGTCGATCTACGATACGATGCAGTTTATCAAAGCAGATGTAAGCACCATTTGCGTGGGCCAAGCGTGCAGCATGGGCGCATTTTTGTTAGCCGCAGGCGCGCCCGGCAAGCGCTATGCGTTGCCTAACTCGCGCGTAATGATACATCAGCCCTTGGGCGGCTTTCAGGGGCAAGCATCTGACATTGAGATCCACGCTCGGGAAATCATCACGATGAAGCGTCGCTTGAACGAGATGCTGGCAAAGCACTCCGGGCAACCGATTGAAAAAGTAGAAGGGGATACGGATCGTGATAACTTTATGAGCGCCTTCGATGCGAAGGAATATGGGCTCGTTGACCAAGTGTTAGAAAAGAGAGTTTGATCCCTAGAACTACAAACGTGCTACTGTTCTAAGAGTGCAACAAGGTCAAGAAGTCGCTGGTGTGCTCTCGTAGCGCGCTTGCAGGGAGTGTTTTGCTGTACAGTATTGGCGAAATTGGTGGGATAGGGCAAAAAGATCCCGTGCGCCCCTTGAAAAATCCAAGGGGCGCCGTCATTTCCCTAACTCAAAGAAAGCCCAGAAGAGGTATGAAATGGCTGAAGATCGGTCTGGAAAGGGTGATGACGGCGGCAAGCTGCTCTATTGCTCTTTTTGCGGTAAGAGTCAACATGAGGTTCGCAAGCTGATCGCAGGGCCATCCGTGTTCATCTGTGATGAATGCGTCGATTTATGCAATGACATTATCAGGGAGGAGGTCCAAGAGGAGAACGCTGACAACAAGAGCGACCGTCTGCCGTCCCCCAAAGAAATCAAAACCATACTTGATGATTATGTCATTGGCCAAGATCGTGCAAAAAAAATTCTCGCAGTAGCGGTTTACAACCACTACAAGCGTATTCGGTCGGGGAACGCAAAGAGCGCCAAAGGCCGGGGCGAGGGCGATATAGAGCTTTCCAAGAGCAATATTCTCCTGATTGGTCCCACGGGTAGTGGCAAAACTCTGCTTGCCGAAACCTTGGCGCGCCTGCTTAACGTACCTTTCACCATCGCTGACGCAACGACGCTCACCGAGGCGGGCTATGTTGGGGAGGATGTCGAGAACATCATCCAAAAATTGTTGCAGAAGTGCGATTATGATGTAGAGAAGGCGCAGGTCGGGATTGTATACATTGACGAGATCGACAAGATTTCGCGGAAGTCTGAAAACCCGTCAATCACCCGTGATGTTTCTGGTGAGGGTGTGCAACAAGCGCTGCTGAAGCTGATTGAAGGCACCGTCGCATCGGTTCCGCCGCAAGGTGGCCGCAAGCACCCACAGCAGGAGTTTCTGCAGGTCGATACGACGAACATCCTGTTCATCTGTGGTGGGGCTTTCGCGGGCTTGGAGAAGGTAATCCAGAATCGCTCGACCAAGAGCGGGATTGGCTTCGTTGCTTCGGTCAAGAGCAAGGAAGACAACATCAACGTCGGTGATACGCTCAAAGAAGTAGAGCCTGAGGATTTGGTAAAGTTTGGGCTTATCCCCGAATTTGTCGGACGTTTGCCGATCATTGCAACCTTGGAAGAGCTTGACGAGGCTGCCTTGGTCAGAATTCTGACTGAGCCACGGAACTCACTTACTAAGCAATATCAAAAGCTGTTTGAGATGGAAGACATTGAGCTGGATTTCCGTACGGATGCCTTGCATGCGGTAGCCAAAAAGGCGCTGGAACGGAAAACCGGAGCACGCGGGTTGCGCTCTATTCTCGAAAATGTTCTGTTGGATACGATGTACGATGCGCCTTCACTAGAGGGCGTTACTAAAGTAGTCGTAGATGAGGCGGTGATAAAGGGCGATTCTGAACCACTGATGATCTACGAACGCGCAGAAGCACCACCCAAGGCTGCACCTGAATGACAGGCAAACAAAAAGGGCCGCAGAGGCCCTTTTTTTGTTGCGCCAATCTTACAACGCCTTGAAAACATACGCCAAGACACAATCTACCCTAGGTAGCCTTTGAAATAGGTGGCCTTTGAAATAGGCGGCCTTTGAAATCCCCGTAGGAAGGTTGGAGCATGCACGATAATAGTTCACCTGAAAACCAAGTACACGTGGATATCCCACTGCTCCCACTGCGAGATGTTGTGGTGTACCCCCACATGGTCATTCCGCTGTTTGTGGGTCGCGAACGCTCGATCAAGGCGCTTGAAGCTGCGATGCATGATACCAAGCAAATTCTCTTGGTTGCCCAGCTTAACGCACTCGAAGATGATCCTGCCGCGAAAGACTTGCATCGCATCGGTACGGTTGCGACGATTCTCCAGCTATTAAAACTGCCGGATGGTACGGTCAAGGTGCTGGTCGAGGGGAATAGCCGCTCACGAGTCAAGCGGATTAAGTCTTCTCCTGGTTTTTTGAGCGCAGATATTGAGGAAATTCCGCCTGGTCAGATCTCCGAAAGAGACGCCGAAGGGCTTGTGCGCTCGCTGCTTTCCCAGTTTGAACAATACGTCAAACTCAGCAAAAAAGTTCCACCGGAAATCCTGACTTCGGTTTCTGGCATTGAGGAACCAAGTCGCTTGGCAGACACAATTTCCGCACACCTCGCTCTTAAACTGCCGGAAAAACAGCGCATCCTGGAAATTTTTGAGCTGCGCGCGCGAATTGAGCACTTAATGACTCTTATGGAAGGTGAAATCGACTTGCTGCAAGTCGAGAAGCGCATCCGTGGGCGCGTCAAAAAGCAAATGGAGAAGAGTCAGCGCGAGTATTATCTCAATGAGCAAATGAAGGCGATCCAGAAGGAACTCGGTGATCTTGATAACGGCGTAAACGAAACTGAATCTTTTGAGAAAAAGATTGAAGCGTCTGGAATGCACAAAGAGGCGGCTGACAAGGCGCGCAGCGAACTGAACAAGCTTAAGATGATGTCGCCGATGTCGGCCGAGGCAACGGTGGTGCGCAGTTATCTGGATTGGATGGTAAACCTGCCGTGGAAAAAGAAAAGCAAGGTCAATCACGATCTGAAACACGCAGAAACCATCCTGAATAGCGATCACTACGGTTTGGATGAAGTAAAAGAGCGCATTCTCGAATACCTTGCGGTGCAAAGCCGAGTCAAAAAGCTGCGTGGCCCCGTGTTGTGCTTGGTTGGGCCACCGGGCGTGGGCAAAACCTCGCTTGGCCAGTCCATTGCGAAGGCCACCAACCGCAAGTTTGTTCGTATGGCGCTTGGTGGGGTTCGTGATGAGGCTGAAATCCGTGGCCACCGTCGCACCTATATTGGCTCGCTGCCGGGCAAGCTCGTGCAGAAAATTTCGAAAGCAGGCGTCAAAAACCCACTTTTCCTGCTAGATGAGATCGACAAAATGGGTGTTGACATGCGCGGTGACCCGGCTTCCGCGCTCTTGGAGGTGTTGGACCCAGAGCAAAACTCTACCTTCAATGACCACTATCTTGAGGTGGATTATGATCTCTCCGACGTCATGTTTATCTGCACCTCAAATTCCATGAACATCCCTGCGCCCTTGCTGGATCGCATGGAGGTCATCCGAATACCGGGCTACACCGAAGATGAAAAGGTGAATATCGCACGCCAGTATCTTCTTCCTAAGCAGTTGGAGTTTAACGGTTTAGGCAAAAAGGAACTCGAAGTATCAGACGAGGCGATCCGTCATATCGTGCGTTACTACACAAAAGAAGCAGGTGTTCGTAACCTTGAGCGGGAAATTTCGAAGATTTGCCGCAAATATGTAAAAGAACAAATGCTTGGAAACGCAAAAAAAGACGGCAAGAAGCCTGTAGCAACTACGGTCAGTGCTGAACTGATCGAAAAATACTTGGGGGTTCGCAAGTTCAGTTTTGGCCAGAAAGAAGATCAAGATCGTATTGGTCAGGTAACGGGGCTAGCGTGGACTTCCGTAGGTGGTGAGCTGCTCACGATTGAAGCTGCGATGGTGCCTGGCAAAGGCCGCCAGATCCGAACTGGGCAGCTCGGGGAGGTCATGCAAGAGTCGATACAGGCAGCCTTTACGGTGGTGCGTAGTCGCGCTCGAAACATGGGAATCGAAGTTGATCTGCTAGATAAGAACGACATTCATATCCACGTTCCTGAAGGCGCGACGCCAAAGGACGGGCCGAGTGCAGGGATTGGGATGTGTACCGCGCTCGTGTCAGTATTGACCAATATCCCAGTCAAAAGCGATGTTGCCATGACCGGTGAGATTACCTTGCGGGGTCAGGTTTTGCCGATCGGCGGGCTCAAGGAAAAGTTGCTCGCGGCGCATCGTGGCGGCATCACCAATGTGATCATCCCAGAGGAAAACCGCCGCGATCTAAAAGAAATTCCTGAAAACATCAAGTCCTCGTTGAAGATTCACTGTGTGAAATGGATCGACGAAGTACTGGCGCTCGCGCTGCAGCATGCGCCTACGCCATTGCCGGAGCCAAGTCCGAGTAAGGAAGTGACGGTAGCCGAGCCGGCAGCACGGGTGCAGGATTCCGAAGACGATGAGCAGGATCGTTTTAGTCGCCACTGAATCTCGAAGAAATGCGTCTGACGACGCCTGAGCAGGCATCCACATACTCTTGATAAGCGGGCTATGTGGGTGTTTGCTCCAGACTTCGTTAGAAAAACATTACAAAGCGCAAGCTTAAATCCTTGCCTTAGTTCATAAAAAGCCGTAAATATCGCGGATTTTTCTCAGTATTTAACTTGCAAAAAAATATTTATATGCCAGTAATTCCGCATTGCTTGACAGCGATTTTAACCTGTTGGTATAAAAGCCAACCGTAAGCTACGGGCCGGTAAGAACCAGCCAATTCTCCATTCCGCGCGTTTGGCGCCGAATCCGCTAAATTGAATCCGCTCAACATTTTGTTTTATAGATCATTCACTTTATTACATTGCAAAAAAAGGGGAGTCTTGTGAATAAGTCCGAACTGATTGATGCCATTGCCGCATCAGCCGATATTCCAAAGGCTCAGGCTAGCCGTGCGCTTGATGCCGTAATTACCTCGGTCACTGATGCACTCAAAAAAGATGAGCAAGTAGCGCTCGTAGGATTTGGCACGTTCTCTGTTAAAGATAGAGCTGCGCGTAGCGGACGGAACCCGCAAACCGGTGAAACCATTGATATCCCAGCCGCAAAAATCCCATCCTTTAAGCCTGGAAAGGCGCTTAAGGATGCGGTTAACGGCTAATTTTCGCTTGCGAACGGAGCGGTAGTTCAGTCGGTTAGAATACCGGCCTGTCACGCCGGGGGTCGCGGGTTCGAGTCCCGTCCGCTCCGCCAATACTGATAAGCCCACCGCCGCGAGGTTGTGGGCTTTCTTTTTAATTGCACTGACTTTTTAATTGCACTGAACTGGCTTGATCTGGAACTTGGAGATTTGAGATGGACGCTTTTCGTTCAATGTTAACGGGCTGGGTGGGCAAAAGCCTTCTTGTGCTCATCAGCGTTCCGTTCGTGATTGTAGGCATCGAAGGAATCTTCACCTCAGGGCGGGATCGCGCTGCACTGGTCGTGGATGACCACGAAATTTCCAATGCAGAAATTCAGCAAGCGGTAGAAAACCGCCGCACTCAGATTCTGGAACAGCTTGGTAAAGGCGTCGATCCGTCTTTTATCACGGCAGAAATGGTTCGACCTGCCGTTGAACAAGAATTGATTAAGCGGCAGCTCCTGATTGGTTTTGCCGATAAGGACGGTTTTTCTGTACCGGAAGAAGCAGCAAAATCCTATGTGCGTGCCGTTCCGCAGTTCCAGACGCCTGCCGGTGAGTTCTCTCAACCGCTACTGAATAGCTATCTGTCACGCGCTGGCATTACCGCAAAGGGGTTGCTGAATAACGTAAGCACGAGCCTACTAACAGAGCAGATACAGGGCGGTTTGGGTGGTTCGGCATTTGCGACACCCGCAGACGTAGAACGCATCCTGTCGCTGGATAAGCAGGTGCGTGATATCGGTGTCGCTTACATTAAGCCCGAGGAGTTCCGCGCAGGCATCAATCCAAGCGACTTTGATCTGACCGAGTACTACGAGGCTCACCAAGACGACTACCAATCCGAAGAGCGCGTAAAAGTATCCTATGTCCACCTGAGCCAAGAACAATTTGCGGCGAATGATGAACCCATCAGCGATGCCGAAATCCAAGACAAACTGGATGAGATGATCAAGGACGCGGAAGGAAATGAGCGGCGCCATGCCGAGCATATCCTGTTTGAAACGGGTAGCAAACACAGCGACGCAGAAGCACGCTCTCTTGCTGAGAAAGCTTTGGCCGAACTAAAAGCAGGCAAAAATTTTGAAGAGCTCGCAAAAGCGCAATCCGAAGATTTTGAGTCGGCCAAAAATGGCGGCGACCTCGGCTATGCAGGGCGCGGCGTCTATGCACCGGAGTTTGAAGATGCCTTGTTCGCCTTGCAGGCTCCTAACGATATTTCTGGTGTTGTAAAAACCGAATTTGGTTATCACATCATTAAACTGATCGGTGTTGATGAGCCTCCACTACCGGATATGCAGAAGAGCCGTGATCATATTATCGCGGAGATTCGCAAGGAGCGCATTGCATCCAATATCGGCACTATTATTGATGACATTGATCGTATGGCCTTTGAATCAAATGATCTTTCGGAAATCTCTGCCCAGTACGATCAAAAGCCTGAAGTTTCCGACTGGCTTACCCGCAAGGGTGGCACGGGCATCTTTGCTGATCCAAAGGTTGTGGAAGCGGCTTTTTCTAGCGAAATTCTGCAAGAGCAGCGCAATAGCGACGTGATTGAGCTAGAAGACGGCAGTTTGGTTGTATTACGAATGGATCAGCATGAGCCCGTTCGTGAGCTGTCGCTGGACGAAGTAAAAGATAAGGTGCGGGAGCAGGTGATTGCCAGCAAGGCGCAGGAGCTCGCCACCGAGCAGGCAAAGGAGTTGCTGGGGCGCCTCAACGCGGGTGAGGATCGTGTTGCCGTGCTTGCGTCTGCCAAGCTCTTTTGGCAGGACAGCCCAGCATTGGCGAGAAATGCGACGATGCCACCGCAAGCGGTTGTGCAAAAGGCGTTTGAATTACCGAAGCCTGCTGCAGGCAAATATTCGAATACAACGCTCCCTCTCGCGAGCGGTGAAATTGCGCTTATTTCCGTAAGCAATGTAGTTTCAGGAGATGGGAAGGCCAAATCCGAGGCGGAGCAGCGCGCATTCCAGAATGGTTTGGCGATGCGTTATGGCTCTATGGATATGGAAGGCTTTTTGAGTACGCTTGAATCCAAGGCTGTAATTAAACGCAACCAGAACGAAGCGGAAGAGCCTGAGGGGTTTAATTGAGCGTATGCTCTGAATCTTGCGTCTATCTGAATCTATGCGCCTAGAGTAATAACATCGCCCACAAAAAAGCCCCATTGAAAGGGGCTTTTTTGTGGGCCTCAAGCTTTGGTTTAACGTCACGAATACGGAAGCGCGCTGCCTTACACGGAATCCGAAATAAACGCGGCAGAAAGTAACTGGCGAGTGTATTCCGTTTGCGGATTCTGGAACACATCCTCTGCGTTACCAGTTTCCACCACTTTTCCGTTTTTCATCACCAATATTTGGTGAGACATCGCACGCACGACTTTTAGATCGTGGCTGATGAAAAGATAACTTAGTTCGTATTTTTTCTGCAGATTTCGCAGCAATTCAATGACCTGCGCTTGGATGGAGCGATCGAGTGCAGAGGTCGGTTCATCAAGAACGATAATTTCGGGCTTTAAGATCAGTGCGCGCGCAATGGCAACGCGCTGGCGCTGCCCGCCAGAGAGTTCATGCGGAAAGCGGTGGCTATAGTCTTCCGGTAGACCAACGTCGCGCAGGGTATCGGCGACGCGCGCTTCTCTCTCCTTGCGGGATAGGTGGTGGTGAATTTCCAATCCCTCTGCAACGATCTGGGAGACGCTCATTCTGGGGCTAAGGCTTGCAAATGGATCCTGAAAAACGATTTGCATGATACGCCTGTAGGGGCGCAACAGTTTTCTGCTCATGCGGTGAATTGGTACATTGTGAACATTGATTACGCCCTCGGAGCTGATCAAGCGCAGAATTGCCTGAGCCAGAGTGGTTTTGCCTGAACCGCTTTCACCCACGATTCCGAGTGTTTCGCCCTTACGTAGGGTAAGAGAGATGTCGTCGACGGCCTTCACATGCCCTACGGTTTGCTGGAACAGACCTCTCTTAATGGGGTACCAGATACGCAGGTCCTTCGTCATTGCGACTAATTCGGCGTTTTCTGGCACTGGAGCAGGTGCGCCATGGGGTTCGGCGTCGAGCAGCATCCGCGTGTATTCGTCTTTGGGGTGAGTAAACAGCGCTTGGGTCTCATTGTGTTCAACAATTTTTCCGTGGCGCATGACCGCCACACGATCCGAAAAATGGCGAACAACCCCAAGGTCGTGCGTGATCAGAAGCACTGCCATACCGGTGTTCTTTTGCAGTCTCCGAATCAGTTCTAGGATCTGCTTCTGGATGGTAACGTCGAGCGCGGTGGTGGGCTCATCGGCGATCAGTAGTTTGGGCTGATTGGCGATCGCCATGGCAATCATTACCCGTTGCCTTTGGCCGCCGGAGAGTTGGTGCGGATAGCTTTTGAGGCGTTTTTCTGGTTCGGGTATTTCCACCTGCGCGAGCAGCTCACGGATCTTGTTACGTCGTTCCTTTGGAGTAACGGTTTTCCTGAGGTTTAACACTTCGCCGATTTGCCGCTCAACCGTATGCAAAGGGTTTAGTGCAGTCATTGGCTCCTGGAAGATCATTGCGATGGATGCGCCTCGAATCATCTGTAGCGCAACCTCGCTATAAGCAGTGAGCTCTTTTCCTTCGAACTGAATTGAGCCTTGGATGCTGCTAGACTTTTTAGGAAGCAGCCTCAAGATCGTGTTTGCGGTTACCGATTTCCCCGAGCCGCTTTCGCCGACGAGCGCGAGCGTTTCACCTCGATTCACTTGCAATGAGACACCTTGCACCGCAGGAACAACCGTACCGTTCTGGTCAAAGCTGACAACAAGCTGATCTATTTTTAGGAGTGGAGCGGTATCCGTGGTAGGGCGCATATCAGCAATCGTGGCGTTATGAGTGGGTGGCGCCTCTACGGGCAGCGGAGCGTTTGCGGCGGGTTCTTTTGGAGAGGAGCCTTTAATTGATGAGTTCATCTAGCGGCTTCCTGGGTCAAATGCGTCACGGACGGCTTCGCCAATAAATACGAGCAAGCTCAACATCAGCGACAGCACCATAAACGCCGAGATTCCCAGCCAGGGTGCTTGCAAGTTGTTTTTTCCTTGGGACAGCAGCTCCCCCAAGGAGGCTGATCCTGGCGGCAACCCAAAGCCAAGAAAATCAAGCGCCGTCAATTGGGTAATAAAAGAGGTTAGCAAGAACGGCATAAAGGTAATTGAGGCAACCATCGCATTCGGGAGGATGTGCCGAAACATGATGCGAGCGTCTCCCATTCCGAGCGCTTTTGCCGCTTTCACATACTCAAGATTACGCCCCCGTAGAAATTCCGCACGCACGACGCTCACGAGAGACATCCAGTTAAAAAGCAGCATAATTAGCATCAGCCACCAAAAAGTCGGCACCATTACAGAGGAGAGGATAATCAATAAAAACAGCTTTGGCATGGAAGACCAAATTTCGATGAGCCTTTGAGCGATAATGTCGGTCAGCCCGCCATAATATCCTTGCAAGGCTCCGGCACTGACACCGACTACAGAGCTGAAAATTGCGAGCACGACGCCAAAAATAACACTTACCCGAAACCCATAAATCACGCGAGCTAGCACGTCGCGCCCCTGATCATCTGTGCCTAACCAGTTGGTCGCGTCTGGTGGGGTGGGAGCCGGGGAGGGTAAGTTATAGTTTATGGTGTCATAGCGAAACGGTACGGGCGGAAAGAGCATCCAGCCTTTCTCGCTGATGAGCTCTGCAACGTAGGGGTCGCGGTAATCCGCTTCCGTTTCCATTTCGCCGCCAAAGTCGGTCTCTGCATAGTGATGGAAAACAGGGAAGTAGTAACGGTTGTCAAATTTGATCACGAGTGGACGATCATTCGCGATGAATTCGGCAGAGGAACACAAGGCCAATAAAACCAAGAAGATAATCGAGCTCCAATAGCCACGTCGGTTGGCCTTGAATTTCTTCCAACGACGTTGATTGATGGGGCTCATACTGGGCAATATTCTGGAAAGCATAGGTCAGTGTCTCGCCTCAAAATCAATTCTTGGATCTACCAGCGTGTAAACCACATCACTGACAATGTTCATAATCAGTGTTACGAGTGTGAAAATAAACAGGGTTCCAAACACTACAGGATAATCCCGCGTAAGAACCGATTCGAAGCCAAGAAGGCCGAGGCCGTCTAGAGAGAAAATAATCTCAATCAGAAACGCTTCCGTAAACAAAATACCTAATAGCGCCGTGGGGAATCCGGAAATCACAATGAGCATCGCGTTACGAAACACGTGTCGATATAGAACTTGGCGTTCCGTGAGGCCCTTTGCTTTTGCAGTGATGACGTATTGCTTGCCAATTTCATCCAAAAAGGAATTTTTGGTTAGCATAGTCAAGGTGGCGAAGCCGCCAATTACCAGCGACGTTACTGGCAATACTAGGTGCCAAGCATAATCAAGTGCTTTGTCGAATAAGGAGAGCTCGTCAAAATTCGGTGACACCAAGCCCCTGAGCGGAAACCACGTCCAGTAGCTACCGCCCGCAAAGAGCACGATCAGTAACATCGCAAACAGGAAGCTTGGAATTGCATAGCCGATGATGATGACGCTGCTTGTCCAGATATCAAAGGGTTCACCGTGGCGAACCGCTTTTTTAATGCCCATTGGAATGGAGATAAGATAGGTAATTAGCGTAGTCCATAGGCCGATAGAGATCGAAACTGGCATCTTTTCCGCGATGAGATCAGTCACACTCTTGGAGCGAAAAAACGACTCCCCAAAATTGAAGCTTGCGTAGTCAATGGTCATTTCCTTAAAGCGTTGCCACGCACTCTTGTCAAAACCGTACATCTTCTCAATTTTTGCGATCATTTCAGGGTCCAACCCCTGCTTGCCGCGGTAACTTGAGCCGCTAGTGCTGATTTCAGCGCGAGCGCTTCCTCCGACGCGATCTGATGCGCCACCGCCCATCCCTTCCAGCTTCGCGATCATTTGTTCTACTGGGCCGCCAGGGGCCGCCTGGATAATCAGGAAATTAAGCGCCATGATGCCAAACAGTGTTGGCACAATGAGCAATAAACGACGCAGGATATAATTAAACATGAGCCTTTGATTCTATGAGATGTCGATTAATCAACGAAACGCGGGGCTTCGAGCTTGCCGCGTCGCAAATAGGTTATCTAGCATCGAAGCGATCTACGCTGGAATCATCAGGGTTTCGGTTGAATCCACCAGTTGTTAATGTTGAAGTCGCCATAGAGGGGCAGCTTTTCAGGAATTGTTAATTTGCTCCAATAAGCGACCCGGAACACCGAGATATACCATTGCGGAATTACGTAATGTCCATGCAGCAAAACGCGGTCAAGCGCGCGACAAGCGGTGATTTGTTCCTTGCGTGAACTGGCGTTGATGAGTTTCTCAACCAATTCATCCACAATGGGATCTTTAACCCCCATCAGGTTCTGGCTGCCAGGCTGATCTACGAGTTTTGAATTCCAGTAGTCGCGTTGCTCATTTCCTGGTGACAGTGATTGCGGAATGCTATTGATGATCATGTCGAAATCGAAATTTCGTATCGCTTGGATATACTGGCTAATGTCCATGAGCCTTACGTCCATGGTGATGCCAAGTTTTTCGAGGTTCGCCTTAAAGGGGAGGGCGACGCGCTGAAAGTCTGGGCTGTAGATCGTGAGTGTAAATACGAAAGGCTCGCCAGTTTTCGTGTTGACTAGTTTTTGGTTTTCAATTTTCCATCCGGCGTCGTTCAGTAATTTCATCGCTATGCGCAGGTTTTTGCGGATATTTCCCTTCCCGTCCGTTGTGGGTTGGGTGAAAACTTCATTAAACACCGAGGCTGGTAAACGCGATTTATATTGGGTGAGCAGTGCGAGCTCATCGCCGCTAGGAAGGCCTTCAGAGGCGCAATCGGAGTTGGAAAAATAGCTGTTAGTACGCTTGTAGGTGCTGTAAAAAAGGTTGGCGTTGGCCCACTCAAAATCGTATGCGTATTCCAGCGCCTTTCGGACTCGAATGTCTGAGAAGATTGCGCGGCGCGTGTTGAACGCAAACGCCTGCATACCGGTGGGGTTGCGATTGGGAATTTCAGTTTTAATGATGGCATGCTTGTCAAAATTGGAGCCTGTATAGGCGGTCGCCCAACGTTTGGCGCTTGCCTCTAAATTGATGTCTACGCGCCCTGATTTGAAGGCTTCGAGAATTACATCGTCGTCGCGATAAAAATCCACACGAATTTCGCCAATGTTGAAACGCCCTTTTAATGCGGGAATTTCTGCTGCCCAATAATCTGGAATGCGCTCATAAACGATGTGTTGCCCCATTTTGTATTCTTTTACACGATAGGGGCCGCTGCTGGTAAATGGTGTTGTATGGCTTCCCGCCCCAACATTGTTGAGATCACTCGCTTTTAGTACCGGCAACTGGCCTAGAATCAGCGGTAGCTCGCGGTTATCACTGTGCTTAAATGTAATCTGAACAGATCGTTCATTGAGTTCATTGAGTTTCTCTACGTCGCGATAATAGGCGGCAAAGAATGGACGTCCCTTTGTTCTCAGGTATTCGAAGCTTGCGATTACGTCAGCAGCCGTTATCTTGCTGCCGTCGGCAAATTTTGCTTGTGGGTTGATATTAAAAATAACACCTGCGTTGTTGCCAACTTCCTCGATGCTCTCTGCGATGTAGGGATACTGCGAAAAGGGTTCATCCTCCGATCGTGTAGTGAGTGTGCCGATGGTAAGATTAATTTCATCCGGCGCTACATCTTTCGCGGTAAAAGAGTTGAAGGAGTTAAAGCTACCCTTGGCTGCCAGAACGACCTTGCCGCCTTTTGGTGCATTGGGATTGACGTAATCGAAGTGCTTGAAATCTTTCCCGTAACGGGCGTCACCGAACATTGACTGAGAATACTTCAAGGGGGCATGATCTGCTTGAGACGCATGCGCAAGTGACGCGTAGCTGCTCCAAACCGCAAGGCAGCTAAGCGCTAGCACAAGCTTAAACACAGGGGCGACGGTCAGCTTTGTAAGTATTGTTTTCATGATTCCTCGTCGAAAAGCGCGTTGATTACGGTGCTATCCACCAACCTGGAAAGCCTAGGCTAAGAGGTGGCGTTGTCGCGGGGCGTTGCAGTCGCGCCCAGTGGGCGATACGAAAACTGCCAAGATACCATTGAGGTACCGTGTAGTAATTCCATAGCAAGACTCGATCCATTGCCGCAGTGATTGTGTGGATCTCTTCAAGTGACTGGGCCACGGCAAGCCGTTCAAGCAAGTGATCCAGCACAGGATTTCGGATGCCACTATAGTTGTAAGAGCCCTGCGTGTTGGCTTGCGAACTGTGAAAGTAAGAGCGAAGCTCGTAGGAAGGGATTTGCGCCTGCGCGAAGCTGGTTACTGTAACGTCATAGTTAAAGTGATCCATGCGTGCTTTGTATTGTGCTTCATCCACGGTTCTTACTGTAGCTCCGATCCCTATTTTTTTTAAATTCCTGATGAAGGGTAAAACCACTCGTGTCATGGATGGATGATCGACCAGAAACTCAATCCAGACGGCTTTGCCTGTTTGGGTGTAAAGCTGGCTGTTTTTAAGGTGGTAACCTGAAGCCTTCAACAAGGCGAGCGCCATTTTAAGTTGCGGGCGTGGATTTCCGGAACCATCCGTTTTCGGCAGCTCAAATGGAGTAGACAACATTTCATGGTCGGGCTCAACCCCTGCGGATAGCAGCAAATCCCGTTCGGCGGGGCTGGGGGCGCCGCGAGCACCGTAATTGGTATTGGGGAAATAGGTTGTGCTGCGTCGATACGCGCTGTTGAATAAATAGCGGTTGGTCCACTCAAAGTCGAAGGCAAGCGTAAGCGCTTTACGAAAATTGAGATCGCTAAACGGTGCGCGCCTAAGGTTTAACGCAAAAAACTGGTAGTTTGCCGGTAAGCTATTCGGAATGGTCTCTTTAATGACCAGCCCGCTTCTTTGTGCCGGAAAGTTGTAGCCCGTGGCCCAGTTTTTGGCAACATATTCCACCCACGCAGATAGCTTACCAGACTTGAACGACTCAAATGCTACTGTGCGATCTCGAAAGAACTCGTAGCGGATTCGCTCAAAGTTATACTGCCGGCGATAGAAAAACTTGTTCCGAGACCAGAAATTTTCAACACGGCAAAGTTCAATGCGATGGCCAAAGTCTACGCGACACACCCGATATGGGCCGCTGAGAAGCGGTGGAACACGCAGCGAATCGGAAAAGGGGCGATCCTTCCAGAAGGCCGCTGACATGACTGGCAACTCGCCGAGTTTGAACAAGAGCTGGCGCCCAGCGCCTGGTTTTGCGTAGAAGGTAACGCGATAGTTCGAGGTTGCCTCTACGCGGAGAATGTCGCGGTACATGTCAAAGTAGCGAGGATGCGCGCCATCTTGGGTCAGAAGGCGGAAGCTTGCGACCACGTCGTGTGCAGTGATGGGAGATCCGTCGTGAAAGCGCGCGCGCGGATCAATTCCGAATGTAACCCATTGGTAGCTCTCATCAAACTCCAAATAGTTGCAGACAAGGCAGTAGGCAGATTGTGGTTCATCTGGCGACAGCAGATAGCCGCTGCTGCCGGCCATCAGCGTCTCGTTTAGCATGTCGAGATTCCAGATTCTCTGATCGGCGGCCATGCTGAGGCTCAAGCCTTTTACCGCGTAAGCATTCAGTGAATCAAAGGCACCAAATGCGGGGAGTGTGAGAGTTCCACCAACCCGTGCATTTGGGTCGGCAAAATCAAAGGACGCCGCTCCCGCTTTGTAGTGAGGCTCGCCATACAGCGCAATTGCGTTTGTCCGAGTAAACGCAAGAGCAGATGCGCAAGAGAGCAGCCCGAATAGCAGCAGGGCGCTGCGGAGTAGCGTATGGAGTGATACGGGCAAGGGTGGGCTCTCATTCAATATCCCAAGTGTATTGTTTCACATCTATACTTAGGATATCCATTGAATTTAGTGGTCGATTATTCGTTCAGGAGGGCGCAGTTAGTATGGCGGAAACGTTTCGTGTGGCAGTGGAAGATTGGGTGGATTATCTAAGCGATGATCAGCTGCCTGCACTTGCTGCCAGCGTTCACAAACTGACCGATCTTACCGCATCGGAAGACGCGCGCGTGTCATCCTTGACCAGTGAAGTCCTAAGAGATCCCACGCTTACTTCCCGCCTTCTTCAAGTGTCCAACAGCGTAAATTATCGTAACGTTTCAGGTCAGATTGCGACGATCAATCGCGCGATTTTCTGGCTGGGATTTTCGACCGTGCGCGATACCATGCTTTCGATGAAGATCCTAGACAGTGTTCTGGAGCACTCGCCGTCCCAGCATCTGCTTTTTCTTATCGCGCGAAGTTATCATACAGCGATGCAAGCGAGCTGGATGGTAGAGGAGGTGCGACACTCGGATCGGGAAGAAGCATTCATTTCAGCATTATTGCGCCATCTGGGGGAGATGGCTTTTCTGTCGCGAGATGACGAGGTAAGCCATCGCCTAAACCTGCTGATTGATCGTCAGGGCCAAACGCCTGATGCTGCGGCGCTGGACGTGTTGGGATGCCGCTTTGATGAAGTAACCGTAGCAATCGTCAAACGATGGGGTTTAAGTCCTTTGATCGCGGAAACCATTTTGAAGCCAGAGAGCCCACGTCAAACGGTTCAAGCCATTCTTCTTGCCGAGGAGCTCTGTACTCAAGCGATACAGGGTTGGGATCATCCGGATACGCAGCTGATTATGCGAAAAATTGCTGATTTTCGACGGCTCCCTTATAAGGATTGCGCTGATAAGGCAATTTTTACCGCAGACCTTTCGCGTAAACTCGCGGCTTCTTATGGTGCAGGTGTGGTCAGACATTTAATTCCAGATGCAAAGACGACTGTAGCAAACCCGATTTATCTCCCACGAGTTAAGGAAATTCATCTGGAGGACTCGCCATTTCAACTCCAGTTGCAACAGCAAATTCTCTCTTTCCAACAAGCGAAAAAACTGGATATCAACGAGCTTTTTCGGGTAGCGATGGATGGCTTTTGTGATGGGTTGTTGTTAAAACGCGTGGCGCTTTCATTGGTCAGTCCAGATCGAAAGCAGCTTAAAACTAAAACGACACGCGGGGGTGATCTGAGTTTTAATGCTGTATTTGACGTTTCAATGCAGCAAGAGAACCTGTTTACCCATTCAATTCGTAGTGCGCAGCCGCTTTGGATTGGATCGAGCGCCATGGCGGGAAAATCCTACCTTCTTACAGGTAGTATCTTGAAAGCTACCAAAACGAAGCACTGCCTCGTCGCACCGATCATTGTGAGCGGTAAGCCGATTGGCGTTTTTTACGCGGATTCGGGGGAAGGAGGCGAGCCCATTTCGGACTCGCAGTTTTCGGCTTTTTGTGGTGTCGTGCAGCAGGTAAATCTCGTGCTTACCAGCAATGCTGCGGCTCGCACAAAGGCGTAAATGCACTCTTCGCTAAATGCATTTAGCGCTTCGCAGTGCGCGTATCGTTGGCGTCTGCGGATTTCAGGTTAGGCACGCGCAGCACTTGGCCTAGCTGTAAAACGTCGGAGCGTAGGTTGTTGGTTTTCTTAAGTTGTGGAACGCTGGTGCCGTAGCGAGCCGCGAGCACGCTTAGGGTATCACCAGAACGCACAACATGGTCTGCTCCGTACACATAACCCTCTGCATAAACTGGGGTGGTGGTGCGGCGGGCGTTCCAGTTAACTGCAGCAAGTTTCCAAGCTACTTGTTTGCCCACGAGCAAACGCTGCGGAGCGCTCGGGTGTGTGGATGCGTGCCTTAATCCGCCATTGTAGGGCGCTAGTTCATTCACCGAGATACCCGCTTCGCTGGCAATTCGGTTCAGCGGCATGGAGTAATGGAACTCAACGACTTCAAAACCTGATTTCGCGTCAATTGCAGGCAGTGGATCGCTGGTCGTGCCATCTAAAACGACCTGTGAAATCGCCATCAAGCGTGCAACGTATTGCTTGGTGAGTGCGGGGATGCGGAGGCTCTGAATGCCATCGACACCTAAGTTTTGCCAAGCCGCACGGTTGTTGCCGTATCTTGCGCGAAGCGCAGCATCTACGACTGCAGGGCCGCAGTTGTATGCGGCAACAGAAAGCAACCAATTGCCATCAAATTGGCCGTTCAGCTGAGAGAGGTAGCGGAACGCGGCTTGTGTAGATTCAATAATGTCTTTGCGCCCATCGAACGCAGCGTTGGTGCGAACACCCAAGTGGCGCGCTGTGGGGCCGGTAAGTTGCCAAAGCCCAGTAGGGCCCGCAGCACTTACTGCAGACGGATTAAAGCCGCTTTCAATGATGGGGATCAGTGTGAGCTCTGCTGGGATTCGCTGCTTCCGCGCTTCACTCAGCATGTAGGGTAGTAGTTGGCTACCACTTTTCAGATGCGCACGAACGTAGTTTGGATGCCGTTTTAGCCATCGCGTTTGGTCTGCAATGGTTGCTGGTTCCAGCCCTTCTACAATGCTCATCTGGCTGTGAAAGTCGCTCCAGAAATCGATGTCGTTTTCTGCGGCAACCTTTATGCGTTCAGTTTTTCCAGATGTAATTGTAAGTTCAGCGTTTTGTTTTGATCTTTGGTAAACGATGGAGTTTTCGCTCTCATTAACGCCACCTGAATTGCTTGTTTTGTTTGTTTTTCCTCCCGGCTTGGCCCCTTCAAGTGTCGCGAGCAGTTTGTCAGAATTTACGTTTTTGGTAGCGGAGAATAGAGTTTGTTGTGGCGGTTCGACCTGGTTCTGATCTACTACCTGAGTCACACATCCAGCAATTTGTGTGCTCAGGCACGCCGCCACTAGCAGCGTTTTGCATCTATCCATGAGCCTGTCCTCATATTTGTTTATTCCTTGCGCTCAAAAGCAGCCTTAGAAAGACAAGCAGCACAAGGCGTTATTCGCCAATTTCGAAGCACATCTTATGGAACTCGGAGCCCCCCCGCAATGCCTAGTTACACCAATCTAACAAACCTTAGCAGCTCTCTTGATATTTTCCAGTGCTAGAAAGCGTCTTTCCATTTTCTTAAAAAGGCAAATAATTCAGTAGGTTGTGTGACACTTATAATAAAATGCTTTAAAATTGAAGTCGTGACCGTTGGGACGCTAATTCTTAAAAATGGGTTCGTTGCAAGCTCCTCCGCTAAAGATAGCGGGACGGTTTTTTCCCCTCTTGCGCGCTGGGCCGTAACCGTTTGGATGCGTGACTGTAGTGCGCCATTTTCAGGTTCCACTGCTTGAGCAAAGCGAAGGTTGCTCTGGGTGTACTCGTGAGCGCAGTAAATCTTGGTGTCGCTGGGTAGCTGGCTGATGCGCTGCAATGAGGTATAAAGTTGGTTTGCGGTGCCCCCGAATAGCCTTCCACAGCCTGCGCCAAACAGCGTATCTCCACAAAATAGGTGAATGGGCTCACCGGCCGCCTTTAGGAGATATACAATATGGTCGATTGTGTGTCCTGGCAAATGCCATACTTGCACCGTGTGCTGGCCAAACAGGGAGAATTCATCGCCATCTTGTTGGGATATTGCATTTCCGGGGAGCGTGCTGGCAGCAGGAGTGCGTATAATTACTGACGGGAAGGCTGTCTGTAACTCCGCAACACCGCCAATGTGGTCTGCATGGTGGTGAGTAATCCAGATTTCAGATAGCGAGAGTGCGCTGGCATTCAAGGCGGAAAGCACGGGGCCGGCATCACCCGGATCCACGACAACGGCGCTTTGCGTGTTGTGTAGCAACCAGACATAATTATCCTGAAAGGCGGGTAGCGCTTTGATTTGAAAGCTCGAAAGCGGTTTTGCCTGATTGGGCGCGGAAAGTGCTGGTGTTTCGTGCGTCTGTTGGGATTTGGCTTGATTGGGCTTGGAAATCATTAGAATACCTGAATTTTAACGGGGTTTTTAACGGGGCTTTTAACGAGAGAACGCCGCAATGAAATTGCCACGTCTGTTCAAATCTCCACAATCTTTGCGTGGTGGGTACGTCTATGAGCAAGTGGCTCAATGGTTTCGTACGCCGGCTGGGCAATCACTTCTAACGGCTGAGGAATCGCTCTGTGAGCAAGTTGTCGCGGAGATGTTTGGCTACCACATCGTTCAGCTCGGCGTTGGGGCGCGCGGCAATTTGTGTAAAGGTAGCTCGATCCGCCATCAGGTACACGTCGTAGAGAAGGCGTGTGCATCCACTGATTTGGCGGCCGCTCAGTTCGCCGAAAATGCCAGCTCAGCGTGCAACCCGCCTTTTGGCGAAACTCGCCCACCGCTGTCGATCTTGGTGTCGAGCCTAGAGGAGCTGGCGATTGCCAATGATAGCGTAGATGTTGTGATCCTCCACCACTGCCTTGATTTTACTCTACAGCCACAGCGAATTCTGCGTGAAGTTTCGCGCGTGGTGATTCCAGGCGGAAAAATTGTGATTGTAGGCTTTAATCCGTGGAGTCTATGGGGGATCTGGCGGATGATGAGAAGTCACCTTGCCGAGGTGCCTTGGTGTGGTAGCTTTTTAAGCCCTTATCGGGTGTCAGATTGGTTGGGCGTGCTGGATCTGCATGTAGAAGGGTATGAGTCCACGCATTTCGGCTTGCCTGTAGGAGAGAATCGTTGGGTTGGGTTTAACCGCTGGATGGGATATTTCGGAACGCGCTGGTGGCGACATGTGGGTGCGTCTTATGTCATGGTGGCGACCAAGCAAGTTTCACGAATCACTCCAGTGCGGCCCCCAATCCCAGCGGTGAAACCGTCACTTGTTGCCATCCCGCTAAAAACTCTGCCCGCATCGCGAAATATAGCCAATAAGCAGCAGGATAGGGATGAGCGGAACTAATGGATAGCGTTGAAATTTTTACCGATGGGGCTTGTAAGGGGAATCCTGGGCCTGGCGGTTGGGGGGCAGTGCTGCGAGCCGGTCGCCACGAGAAAAGCCTGAATGGTTATGAGCAACATACCACGAACAACCGTATGGAGCTAATGGCAGCGATTGAGGCGCTAAAAGCATTAAAAAGGCCCTGCAAGGTGCGCATCACCACGGACTCGCAGTATCTACGCAAAGGCATTACCGAATGGATACACGGCTGGAAGCGCAAGTCTTGGAAAACCGCTTCAGGCCAGCCTGTAAAAAACGATGATTTGTGGCGTAGCTTGGATGCGGAAACTCAACGTCATCTAATTGAGTGGGATTGGGTGAAAGGACATGCCGGACATCCTGAAAATGAAAGAGCAGACCAGCTTGCAAATGATGCGATTGCAGCACGCGGTAACAGCACCGATTCAATACTCCGACCCTAAGGATGCGCGTTTTGAGACAGATCGTATTAGACACCGAGACTACCGGCCTTGAACCTGCAGAAGGCCATCGTATTATTGAGATTGGCTGTGTTGAACTGGTGGATCGTCGCCATACGGGGCGGCACTACCATCAATATATCAACCCTGAACGCTTGGTAGATGCGGGCGCAATGGCGGTGCACGGTATTACCAACGAGTTTCTCGCTGACAAGCCAAAGTTTGCGGAAATCGCTGATGCGTTCTTTGAGTTTATTAACGGTGCTGAGCTGGTGATACATAATGCCGCGTTTGACGTTGGCTTTATCAACCACGAGTTTAACCTGCTAAAGCGTTTTGGCACGGTAGGTGAGCATTGCAGCGTACTGGACACGCTACTGATGGCGCGTAAAAAGCATCCTGGCCAGAAAAACAATCTAGATGCACTTTGCCGGCGTTACGAGATTGATAACTCGCAACGTGAGCTGCATGGTGCTTTATTAGACGCCCAGATTCTTGCGGACGTCTACCTTGCGATGACCGGCGGCCAGACCGCTTTGAGTTTTTCTTCTGGTGATGAGGGGCAAAGCGGAGCCGCCTCTGTTGCCACGGTTCAGCGTTTTTCAGACAACCGTGCGCCCCTCAAGGTAATACGAGCGAGCCAAGCGGAGATTGAGGCGCACGAGCAATATGTGCAACTGCTTGATAAGCGTTCTTCAGGTAACACAGTGTATCGTAAGTACAGCCCCAGCAGCGAGCCTAACTAGGCCGCGCAGATCATCGCTGGTTTCGAAAGCAAGGCAAATCAGGAATGCCTTGCCTATACTAAGTTCAGACTTGTATCTCCAAGGATTCCGTGATGCTAACGATTGAAGGTACGGTATCGCTCAATATCGTAAAGGACCAACTCGACGAGTCGTTGCGGCTTGCCGAAACCAGCCTTGAACAGTATCTGGACGAGCCGGAAGACGAACATCGCCTGCGTACCTGCATTGAAGAGCTGGTGCAGATCAAGGGTGTATTAAAGCTGATTGAGCTGCACGGCGCAGCCATGCTCAGCGAGGAAATGCTTGAGCTTATCAATATGCTGTTGGTTGGCCAGAGCAAAGAGCGTGATCATTCGCTCGGAATATTAAGTGGCGCGCTGATGGTGTTGAGTAAATACCTCGAATATGTGCAGTTACAGCAATACTCTCTGCCGGTATTGTTGGTTCCTGTGATCAATGAGGTGCGTTCTACGTTGCGTAAGCCGCTGCTTGCGGAGAGCATGTTTTTTGAGGTTCCGGTTTCTGTCGTGCAGCCGCCTGTATTGGGTGGAGAACCCGCTAATCCTGCACAGCTTATGCAGACGGGGCATCGCCTGCGACATTTGTATCAAGTGGGAATGCTGGGGGTGTTTAAGGGCGATCGTGTGGATATGCATGCTCGTATGATGTTGCGTGCATTGACTCGGATCGAAGCCTTATCCGGTAGCGTCCCGATGGCGAGGTTGTGGTGGTTAGGGCGCGGCGTGCTTGAATCTGTCGCTGACAAACAGCTATCGGTGAATAATGTTCGCAAGTCACTTTTGGGGGCGATTGACCGCCAATTCCGCTCTGTGCTATCAGGGGGGGAAGCCGCTTTGATGGGGGAGCCGCCACAGGCCCTGCTGAAGGAATGCCTCTTTTTGACGGCGCTGGCGACACGGCCCGGCCCGGTGGCGCATCAGATTCAGAGTGCGTTTGCAATTCCGAAGGATCGTATTACCGACCACCGCCTGCAGGCACAAAGAGATGTAATGTTTGGGCCTGGCCGTTCGGTGATGCATGCTGTCGTGGATGCGCTGCGCGAAGAGCTCACCTTTATCAAAGAGCAACTTGATTTGGGCGCACGCGGTGGACAAGAGGACGAGGGCGGGTTTTCTCGGATTGCGGAGGCGCTTGGGCGCATCAGTAATACCCTGAAAATGTTAGGGCAGGAGGAGGTGGCTGCGGCATTGGCTGCCAAGCTCTCTGTGATTTCCAGTTGGGATCACAGCAGTATTGACGGTGAAAGCGCGGAGTTTCAGGCAGTGGCGGATGTCTTGCTTTATGTCGAAAACTCTGTGGCGATGTTGCTGCCTCGGCTCCAAGGTGCTCTGAGCAGTGCTGATGACGAGATGACCGAACTGCGTTCGCGCGGAATTTCTGTGTCTTTGTTGGATGATGCTCGTAAGGTGGTTGTAGAGGAATCGCGCGCGGGCTTGTCGCTTGCCAAACGGGCAATTGCCTCTTTTTTGGAATCCGAGGGAGACGGCATGCACCTAAGCAACGTGCCGGTTACGCTCACGTCGGTTTGGGGTGGTCTGATCTTTCTGCAAATGAAGAGAGCTGCAGAGGTGATGCGTGCGTGCGAGGATTTTATATCCAGCAAGCTTCTGAATGAGCGCACCAAACCCGACGCTCACACGATGGAAACCTTGGCGGATGCAATCACCAGCATTGATTATTATCTGGAAAGCCTAGAAGATAATAAGCCGATTGGGGATGGGATTCTGGAAGTAGCGGAGGAAAGTATGCAGGAGCTGGGGTTTCCGGTTAAGGCGGCATGAGATCACCTTTTGATGCGCCATCACGGTGGCGTTTCTTGGCTGGCGCAAAAGGCACGGCCTATGCGGGGGATGCGTTTTATTTTGTTTTTCAGTCAGGACGCTTGGTTGTCAATACGGGGCCTGATGGTCCAATCGTACAAGCCGCACGTTTTCAGCATTACGGATTGATGCCTGATCATCTGCATTTCCTTGGTTTATGGCAGGGCATTTCCTGTGTTTCTGGCGAGCTTGCTGCGGAAGTTCTTCTCCCGCCGGGGTATGCCGCCGTTGATCTCCGGCGTTTTGCAATGGAAGTGCAGGATGAAGACCTGTTTGCAATGGCGTCGCGCGCGCAGCAAATTGTCGATTGGGAACATACCTACCGTTTTTGCTGTCGCTGCGGCAGCCCTGTACAGGATCATCCACAAGATTTCGCAAAGGTCTGCGCACGTTGCGGCTATGCGCAGTACCCGCGTATTTCGCCATGCGTCATCATGTTGGTAACGCGTGGGGAGGAGGTGTTGTTAGCGCAAGGTACTCGGTTCACGCGCCCGATGTACTCCACGCTTGCCGGATTTGTAGAGCCGGGCGAAACGCTCGAACAGGCGGTGCAACGTGAGGTCTGGGAGGAGGTGGGTGTACTCGTAGACCATCTGCAATACCGTGGCAGCCAGCCTTGGCCCTTTCCGCATTCTCTGATGATGGGTTTCTGGGCGCAGTACGCCGAAGGAGAAATAATCGTTGACCCAGAAGAAATTACAGATGCCCGCTGGTACCATGTCTCGTCCCTGCCGCCTATCCCTCCGCAGGGGTCCATCGCGCGTCGCTTGATTGACAGCTACCGTGATTACCTAGGGGTGCCATCCACGCCACAGAGGTGGTAATTGTCAATGAGCATTGATTGGTTTACAGGGTTTGCCGCTTTGTTGGCGGTACTTGCGCTATTTTTTGGACTGCGTTACCTATTAAAACCAAACTGGTTTCGTGGTTGGGTGCAGGGGAATCTTGGAATCATATTGCTTGCGCTTGCGGTTGCTCTAGGCTTGCTTGTCTACAACACGTCCCAATATCACGCACTAGATCCGAACTTGCCGGTAGCCGTGATCAGCATAACCGAGCAAAAGCCTCAGCATTATGAAATGCGAGTCACATCTGGAGGTGGGGAGGAGATTATTCGCACTATTGAAGGGGATCGATGGATGCTAACCCTGAGTGCGATTCGGTGGAGTGGCATACCTGCTATGTTGGGGGCGCGCACCAGTATTCGACTGGACGAGCTGCAAGCGCGTTTTTATGATCCGGAGCGCTTAGTCATTCAAGATCGCGTGATTCGGCCATTGAGCGAACCCGATTTACTGTTCGATAACTCAAAACATTTGCGCGCAATTGCGACTGTGTTGCGCTGGCTGCACCCTGAGCGTCACACCACCATTGCAGCTCCGTTTGCCGATGGCGCAATTTTCAGCGTGCTGCTGACGCCAGATGGGCTGGACGTACGGCCGGTAAATGAGCGTGCTACTCTTGTGCTTGCAAAATAGAATCGTGCTTGCAAAATAGAAATTTCAATTTTTTATCATTACTACAGGACTTTTGCGTGACCGAGTTTTTTACGGAATATGGGATGTTTCTCGCAAAGACCATTACGGTCGTCGTTGCGTTTATGATGCTGTTTGGCACGCTTGCTTCTTTTTCCGCACGCAACAGGCATATTTCAAAGGGGCGGATTTCGATTAATTTTATCAATGATGACCTTGAGGACATGAAGGAGATCCTGAAAGGCAATATCTTAACCAAAGAAGATCTAAAGAAGGACGAAAAGGAACAGAAGAAAAAGGCCAAGGCTGAAAAGAAAGCGGATACTCCTCAAGTTCGAAAGCGTGTTTATGTGCTGGATTTTAACGGTGATGTTCGGGCAGAGGGTGTTGAGAGCTTGCGTCAGGAAATTACTGCAATTCTGACGTTTGCTACACCAGAAGATGAAGTCGTTATGCGGCTGGAAAGCCCTGGCGGCCAAGTGCATATGTACGGATTTGCAGCATCCCAGCTTGAACGCCTGAAGACGCGAAACATTCCTCTCACGGTTTGCGTAGATAAGGTGGCTGCGAGCGGCGGCTATATGATGGCTTGTGTGGCCAACCGAATTATTGCTGCGCCGTTTGCAATTGTGGGGTCGATTGGTGTCGTGGCGGAGTTGCCCAACTTTAATCGCGTCCTAAAGCGCTTGGATATTGACTACGATGTTTATACTGCGGGTGAATTTAAGCGTACCGTTACCATGATGGGCGAGAATACGGCGGATGGCATCGCAAAATTCAAGGAAGAACTGGAGGACACGCAGGTGCTTTTCAAGGCGCTTGTACATCGGCATCGTCCGCAACTCGCCATTGATGGTGTGGCAACGGGGGAGCACTGGTACGGCTCCAGCGCGCTGTCGAATGCGCTAATTGACGAGCTGGGCACCAGTGATGACTACCTGTTTGATTTGAGCAAGAACGCGGATATTTTCGAAATCAAATATGAGATCCGTCGCGGTCTTGCAGAAAAACTGGGGCTTCACCTAGACGCGATGATCAAAAACGCGGTTGGCCGTGCGCTTCGCGACGCCAGTCGGGACGCGCGTTATCCTTAATTCTTCAAGCATCGCTAGCAAATTCTGGCGCACCGTAGATGCGCCAGAATTTTCATCAGCAGGTTGCTATTTCTCGTCTGGATCGTAAGCAAGTGTTGGAGATAACCAACGTTCAGCCTGTTCTAGGGTGACTTGCTTGCGGCGAGCGTAGTCTTCTACCTGGTCTTTGCCAATTTTTCCGACGTTAAAATATTTCGACTCAGGATGTGCAAAATACCAGCCGCTTACCGCTGCCGTTGGGAACATCGCAAAGTGATCGGTAAGCTGTAAGCCGATTCGAGTTTGCGGATCGAGCAAACGAAATAGCGTTGCTTTCTCGGAGTGATCGGGGCAGGCGGGGTAGCCTGGTGCTGGTCGAATGCCTTGATAGGCTTCGTTGATCAGTTCTTCGTTGTTCAATGATTCATCGTGTACATAGCCCCAAAACTCTTTGCGAACGCGTTCGTGCATGCGCTCTGCCATGGCCTCGGCGAGGCGGTCGGCGAGTGATTTGAGGAGGATGGCATTGTAATCGTCGTTCTTGGCTTCATACTGTTTCACTCGTTCTTGAACGGCGTCGCCTGCGTTCACCGCAAAGCCACCTACGTAGTCTTCGATACCGCTTTCACTGTCGGCCACGAAATCGGCTAGGCTGCGGCAAATGCCCTGCTTGGCTTTATCGACTTGTTGGCGCAACTGATGCAGCGTGGCGACCTGTGCGCCGCTTTCGTCAAATAGTTCAATATCGTTTGTGTCGTGTTTCCGATGCGCGCGCCAGAAGCCGACAACGGCGCGAGCGTTGATCCACTTCTCATCAATGATACGTTTGAGCATCACTTGCGCTTCCGCAAAAAGCTGTGAAGCGGCTTCCCCTACGACTTCATCTTTCAGAATGGCAGGGTATTTTCCGGTGAGCTCCCAAGCATTGAAGAAGGGGCCCCAGTCGATTCTTTCGACGACTTCTTCCAATGGATAGTGATCAAATACCTTTACACCCAAAAAGCTGGGGCGCGTAGGTTTGAAGTGGGTGAAGTCGATTTTTGGTGCCATCGCCTGTGCCTGTTCAAACGGCATGGGTGTGTTCGTTTTGCGGTTTGCGTTGCGTTGGCGGATGGTTGCGTATTCTTCGCGTCGTGCCTCAATGTAAGCGTTACGAAGTTCGGGATTTAGTAGCTGGCTTACGACGCCTACGGCACGAGATGCATCAGGGACGTATACGACGGCTTCGTTCTTATATTGCGGTTCAATCTTGACTGCGGTGTGTGCCTTGGATGTGGTTGCACCGCCAATCAATAACGGTAGATCTGAGCCGGTACGCTGCATTTCTTTGGCGACGTGTACCATTTCATCCAGAGAGGGGGTAATCAGGCCGCTCAGGCCGATCATGTCAACCTTTTCGTTTTTCGCGGTTTCCAGAATTTTTTCGCTGGGTACCATTACGCCAAGATCAATTACTTCGTAGTTATTGCATTGCAGCACAACGCCAACGATGTTCTTGCCGATGTCGTGAACGTCGCCTTTCACGGTTGCCAGCAGGATTTTTCCCTTGCTTTCGGTGTTGCCGCCTTTTTCGGCTTCAATAAAGGGAATGAGGTGTGCAACGGCCGTTTTCATTACGCGAGCGCTTTTTACCACTTGCGGTAGAAACATTTTTCCGGAACCGAACAAATCGCCTACGACGTTCATTGCGTCCATCAGTGGGCCTTCGATGACTTCAATGGGGCGATTGGCTTTTTGGCGCGCAATCTCGGTGTCTTCGACGGCGTAAGTGGTGATTCCTTTGACGAGTGCGTATTCCAAGCGCTTTTCAACGGGTAGCTCACGCCAGCTTAAATCCTCTTTGGATTTTTGCGTGCCGCCACCACGGTACTGTTCTGCAATTTCTAACATGCGATCTGTGGCATCTTCCCGACGATTGAGCACTACGTCTTCGACGCGCTCTTTGAGTTCTGCGGGGATGTCTTCGTAGATTGCGAGCTGCCCCGCATTGACGATGCCCATCGTCAAACCGGCTTTGATTGCATGATAGAGCAATACTGCGTGGATGGCTTCGCGCACGGTTTCGTTGCCGCGAAACGAGAAGGATACGTTGCTAATGCCGCCAGACGATTTTGCGTAGGGTAGGTTTTGTTTGATATAGGCGCAGGCGTTGATAAAATCGACGCCGTAATTATTATGTTCTTCAATGCCCGTTGCGATCGCAAATGCGTTGGGGTCAAAAATAATATCTTCCGGTGGAAAGCCGATGCTCACGAGGCAATCGTAAGAGCGTTTGGTAATCTGCTGTTTGCGCTCTAGCGTATCGGCTTGCCCCGTTTCATCGAACGCCATCACCACTGCGGCGGCACCGTATTCCATGCAGAGGCGAGCTCGTTCGATAAATTCTGCTTCGCCTTCTTTGAGGCTGATGGAATTGACGATTGGTTTTCCCTGGATGCGCTTGAGACCTTCTTCGATGATTTCCCAGCGGGAAGAATCCACCATGATCGGGACGCGGCTAATAGTGGTTTCCATGGATAGCATGTTCAGGAAGCGCATCATCGCCGCCTGGGAATCCAGCATGCCTTCGTCCATATTGATGTCGATGACTTGTGCGCCGTTTTCAACCTGTTCGCGGGCGACTTCTAGGGCTTCTTCGTACTTCTCTTCGCGGATCAGGCGGCGGAAGCGTGCGGAGCCGGTGACGTTGGTGCGTTCGCCGACGTTTACGAACAGTGAGTGCTCGTCGATATTGAAGGCTTCCATACCGGCTAGGCGCATTGCCTTGGGAAGCTCTGGGCGCGGGCGGGGCGGGTAGCTGGCGACGGCTTCGGCAATGGCGCGGATGTGCTCGGGCGTGGTTCCACAGCAACCGCCAACGATGTTGAGAAAGCCGCTGGCTGCAAAATCACGCACGATCGCCGCCATTTGCTCGGCGCTTTGATCATATTCGCCAAATTCGTTCGGGAGGCCGGCGTTGGGGTGAGCGCTTACAAAACATTCTGCTTTTGTAGAGAGCTCATCTACATAGGGGCGGAGCTGTTCCGCGCCCAATGCGCAGTTGAATCCCATGCTGAGCGGTTTGGCGTGGCGCAGGGAGTTGTAGAAGGCTTCGACCGTTTGGCCGGAGAGGGTTCGCCCGGCTTGATCAACGATGGTTCCGGAAATCATGATCGGCAGGGTGATGCCGCGCGCCGCAAACACTCGCCGTACCGCAAAAACGGCGGCTTTTGCGTTGAGCGTGTCGAAAATGGTTTCGATCAGGATAATATCTGCGCCGCCGTCCATCAGGCCGTGGGTGGCTTCGGTGTAGTTCTCTACAAGATCGTCAAAGGTTACGGATCGGGCGGCAGGGTCGTTTACGTCACGAGACATGGAGGCCGTGCGGTTGGTGGGGCCGAGAACGCCAGCGACAAAGCGTGGTTTTTCTGGCGTTTTTGCGGTGTAGGCATCGGCCGCTTCGCGCGCAAGGCGGGCGCCCTCACGGTTCAGCTCGTAAACGATTTCTTCAAGGTGATAGTCTGCTTGAGAAATTCGCTGGGCGTTGAAGGTGTTGGTTTCAAGAATATCGGCGCCGGCTTCGAGATAATCAAGGTGTATCTGACGGATCACATCGGGGCGCGTCAGGCATAGTAAGTCATTGTTTCCTTTGAGATCATGCGGATGAGCTTGGAAGCGCTCTCCACAAAAATCCGCTTCTGAGAGCTTGCGCTGCTGTATCATCGTGCCCATCGCACCATCTAGGATTAGAATCCGCTCTTGAATGGCTTGATGAATCGCGGAAGTCCGAGAGGTGTTCATGATGAATGAATCCTTTTGCGCTTTGGTTTGAAAATGAAAGTGTTTGAAAGATTTGGGCACAACCGTTTGGTGAATGAAGCATCACAACGGTAAAAATGGGAGTATATCAAAAAATTTTGATATAGAATGCTCTCGGCGGAATAAGGTCTGATCTTGACCATTTTACTTGGTTTTTAGGCGTCAAGCCGGTAAACTTTGCACCTGAAATTGGCTTTTTGTGCTCCCGTGATTTGTATTTTACGAAAACGTCTACGCAAAGCCCCCTCCCGATCGACTTAACTGTTGCCTAAGAGACTTAACTGATGTCCGAGTCAGCACCGCTCATTACCATCACATCTGCCGCTCAAGAATACCTTCGTGACTTGCTTGTCAAACAACAAACCGATGGAATGGGCGTTCGAATTTTTGTGGAGAAGCCTGGTACGCCCTACGCGGAGTGCTGCATGGCGTATTGTGGCGCCGGTGAAAGCGAACCCACCGATGAAAAGGTCGTGCATGGCAACCTTGTGGCCTATATCGACGCGGCAAGCGTGCCGTACCTTGAAGACGCGGTGATTGATTACGCGAAAGACCGTTTGGGCGGCCAGCTTACCTTTCGCGCCCCAAAATCAAAAGTCCCGCAGATTGGTGAAAACAGCAGTGTAGAAGAGCGTATCAACCACATTATCTTTTCTGAAATCAATCCGCAACTCGCCTCTCACGGTGGTAGCGTTGAGCTTCAGCAGCTCATTGACGACGACACGGTGGCCATTCTCAAATTTGGTGGAAGTTGCCAAGGCTGCGGCATGATCGACGTAACCTTGAAGCAGGGTGTTGAAAAAACGTTGCTGGATCGCGTGCCTGAGCTTAAGCGCGTGACAGACGTTACCGATCACTCCAATCGCGAAAATGCTTATTATTGATAGGCGCGAGTTGCCGCCGGACGCTTTGTAGGGGTGGGCTTGAACCCGCCCCTACAAATCAGCTGCCCACAGGCGCCATTACAGCTCAAGACACTACGCGTTTCGGCAAAATTTCTTTTAAGCGTTGGCTCATTGTGCGTAATGATTTCTCGGTTGTCGCCCAGTCGATGCACGCATCCGTAACAGAAACGCCATATTTGAGCGAACTCAAATCGGGTTGGATTTTCTGTGTACCCCAATTCAGGTGGCTCTCCACCATCAGCCCTACAATGGAGTGGTTGCCTTCCAGTATCTGGTTGGTGACATTTTCCATTACCAAAGGCTGCAGGACGGGGTCTTTGTTGGAGTTTGCGTGGCTGCAATCAATCATGATCTTGCCAGACACCTTTGCTTTCGCGAGTGCTTTCTCTGCGAGTGCAACGCTGACTGAGTCGTAGTTTGGCTTACCGCTGCCGCCCCGTAATACAATATGGGCGTGGTGATTGCCTCTCGTGTTGATGATGGCGACTTGCCCCGCGTGGTTAATTCCGAGGAAATTGTGTGGGCTCTGCACAGATTGCAGCGCGTTTACCGCAACCTCTAAACCGCCATCCGTACCATTCTTGAAGCCAACCGCAGAGGACAGGCCGCTGGCCATTTCGCGGTGAGTTTGAGATTCAGTTGTGCGTGCACCGATGGCAGACCAGCTGATCAGATCGTGTAGGTACTGGGGAGAGATCGGGTCCAGCGCTTCCGTTGCCAACGGAAGCCCCATTTCCGAGAGTTCCAGTAGCAGACGCCTCGCAATATGCAGGCCGTCCTGAATTTTGAAGGTGTCGTTCAGGTAGGGGTCGTTGATCAAGCCCTTCCAGCCGGTCGTGGTGCGCGGCTTCTCAAAATACACGCGCATGATGAGTAGAATTTCGTCTTTGACTTCTTCTGCAAGCGAGGCGAGCCGATGCCCATATTCCTTTGCGGCCTTTACGTCGTGGATTGAGCAGGGGCCTACAACGACGAAGAGCCGGTGGTCTGTGCCGTCCAATATATTGTTGACCGCTTGGCGGCCACCCAGCACAACGTCGCGAGCCTTCTCGGAAAGTGGAAGCTCTTCGCGAAGCTGATCCGGTGTGATCAGAATTTCTTGTGAGATGACATTAACGTTATCAATTCTACCCGCGCTCATTGAGTCTCCCTATAGACTTGTATCGTAACCGCAGAAGTGTACTGTAACCGAATAGTATGTATGATGAGTACTAAACTAGACAGTACCCAATCGGGTATTGTAAACGCAGCGGCGTATATTCTCTACCTCTCAACAGGAGCCTTTCAGTGCCCGTCACCTTTGATGGAAAACTTGTCGTTGCGGTATCTTCGAGCGCTCTTTTTGATCTTGGTGATGGGGATCGAATTTTTCAAGAGCAGGGTCTTGGTGCTTATGCCGAGTATCAGATCAAGCACGAGGATGAACCCTTTGGGCCGGGGCAGGCTTTTCCGCTTGTAGAAAAATTATTGCATATCAATAGCGTGGCAGATGGAAAGGCACGTGTTGAGGTGATTCTGCTCTCGCGAAATTCGGCCGATACCGGCTTGCGGATTTTCAACTCCATTCAGCGCGCACGCCTCCCGATCACGCGTGCAGCTTTTTGCAATGGACGCAGCCCCTATCCTTATGTAGGCGCGTTTGGCGCGCATTTGTTTCTTTCAACCAATGGCGAGGATGTGCGGCGCGCGCTCGCCGCGAATATTGCATCGGCCATGATTTTGCCAGACGGCTCTAGCGCAAACGCGGGTACTGAGTTGCGGATTGCTTTTGATGGCGATGCGGTGCTTTTTTCTGACGATTCTGAGCGTATTTTTCAGGAAGAAGGCTTGGATTCTTTTATGCGTAAGGAGAAGGCTGCAGCACACCAGCCGATGCATAGCGGGCCGTTCAAGCCGTTCTTGCAAGCCTTGCATGCGCTGCAACAGGAATTTCCGCTGGATCAGTGCCCGATCCGCACCGCACTCGTTACAGCTCGTTCGGCTCCTGCGCATGAGCGTGTGGTTCGCACGTTAAGGGATTGGAAAATTCGTATTGATGAATCGCTATTTTTGGGTGGGCTAGAAAAAGGCGCTTTTCTGAGGGCGTTCGGTGCGGATATATTCTTTGACGATCAGTGGAGCCACTGCAATTCGGCTGCATTACACGGAGTGCCGAGTGGCCATGTGACGCATGGAGTCGCGAACATTAAGGACTAAACAAGGGAATCATTACAATGTCTATAAAACACGTTTTGCTCGCTATGAGTGTCGCCGCGATGAGTTATGCAGGGTTGGAAGGATCGGAATGCTGCAAGTGATCGGCAGCAGGCGCAGAGGATTGATCAGATTTATGAGCGCACCAATGTGGTGGATCCTTCCACTGGCCAAGGATACAAGGTAGACGCGGGCGCCAATCACTATTGGATGAACAATAACGGTGAATACATCAGCACCGATCAATCAGGGTATAACCCAAACTTAGACGACAACATGAACAATCAGCGCTGGAAAGAACTTCAAGAGGTGCGTTAACCGACTATCACAGTTAACCGGCTACCACTTGACCATATTAACGGTCAATGCGCCGTCTACCACCATGTTACCGACGAACGATTGTACGCTGGCTTCGGGAGCAATTTTGAGGGGCTTGAGTTTTACCAGCTCTTTGTGGCCGGGCTGGAGAGTGAAGTCTACTTGACGAGACGTAAAGGCTGGCGTGTAGCCCTGTTGGACGGTCCAACGGGAGACCGTCGCCTGCACATCCACACTGTTGGTGTTCACCTTCTGCGTGCTTCCACTCAGGCTCACGCTGAACAGCGGCACCACTGCAGAGCGTGCCCCTTGCACATTGCCAAATGCCGCAGAGTTCTCAAGTGCCGCAGGGCGTGTGTTCCAGCTGTCGGCTACGGTTGCAGCCTGCGAAGCAAAAGGAAAGGCCAAGCTAACAAAGGTCAAGAGGCGAAGTGTAGGGTGCATAACAGTTGCTCTTTTGTGTTGCAGCAGCGGAATTGATTGTTGTTAGGTAAATCTAGACTGCAACTTGCCAAACAAAAAATGCCAGTTTGAGAAGTTGTAGATCAGATCAAAGTTTGACCGCGCATCTTCAATATAAAGACTAGATGCTCACAATCCTGTTGTCGATTCGTTCCGTTTTGTATACGGGTGAGCGTTTTTTGAGCTGTTTGCTATCCTTTATAGAGCTGGATCAAACAAGGTAGCTCATGCTCAAAACCATCCTCTATGCAACCGATCTCGGGCTCTACGGACCGTTTCTTCTGGAGCACGTTTGTGAGCTGGCACGTTGCCATCAGGCGCAAGTCTACGTGGTGCACGCAATCGAGCCCATCAGCCTGTTTGCAGACGCTCTGCTTAAGACGTTTGTGCCCGACATGGCCAAATCTGAGTTAGAGCATGGTGGTATTGAATCTGTTCGCGCTGCAATCCGCGTCCAAGTAAAGCGTGCTTTTGAAGACGACCTTATTGATTTTCAAGAGGACAAGGAATGGATTGCAGATGTTCAAGTGTTGGAAGGTTCGCCCGCCGAGGTGATTCTCAAAGAAGCCGAGCGCCTGCACGTTGATCTAATTGTTTTAGGTACGCACGCGGGCAACAACGACAGGGGTACAGCCATCGGCTCGGTTGCGAATAAAGTCCTGCAGCTCTCGCGGGTTCCCGTTTACCTCGTACCCACCCATTCCGTGCGCGGGTATTCCACCTATGGGCAGATCACGCTTTAGCGTGCAATTCCTTGTTGTTACGCTAAATAATCTTTGCCAGATCGCGGTGCGATTGGAAAAAAATCCACATCTGTTCTATGCTCGCGTGGAATACTTTGCGGTGTTTTTATACCCAATCGCTCTTGGCTATGAGGTGGATGATGAAGCTTCAACAACTGCGCTACATCTGGGAAGTGGCAAGGCACGATCTAAACGTATCGGTCACGGCTCAGAACCTCTACACCTCACAGCCGGGCATCAGCAAGCAAATTCGCTTGCTCGAAGACGAGTTGGGCGTGGAAGTATTCTCGCGCAGCGGCAAGCACCTCACGCGAGTCACGCCGGCGGGCGAGGAGATCCTCCGTATCTCCGGTGAAATCCTCCGTAAAGTCGAAAACATCAAACAGGTTGCACAAGAGTTCTCTGACGAAACCAAGGGCAGTCTATCCATTGCGACTACGCACACCCAAGCGCGCTACGCGTTGCCGAAGGTCATCCAGGATTTTATCGGGCGTTTTCCAGAAGTGGCCCTGCACATGCACCAAGGCTCGCCGGTACAGATCTCCGAAATGGCGGCGGACGGTACGGTTGACTTCGCCATTGCAACGGAGGCGCTGGAGCTGTTTGGGGATTTGATCATGATGCCGTGCTACATCTGGAACCGCGCGGTGATCGTCCCCAAAGACCATCCGCTTGCGCAGGTGTCAAAGCTCACGCTGGAAGACATTGCGCGCCAGCCGATTGTTACCTACACCTTTGGGTTTACTGGGCGCTCACGCTTGGACGATGCGTTTATGAATGCGGGCCTGACTCCCAAGGTTGTGTTTACTGCCGCAGATGCGGACGTAATCAAAACCTATGTGCGACTGGGTTTGGGAGTTGGAATCGTTGCGCGTATGGCGTGCAACGATGATGACGAGGGGCTTGTTGTGTTGGATGCATCCCACCTTTTTGCGCCAAGCGTGACCAAGATTGGCTTTCGTAAGGGTACTTTTTTACGCGGTTTTATGTACGACTTTATCGAACTGTTTGCGCCCCATCTTACGAAAGATGTGGTGGATGAGGCGGTGGAGCGGCACACCCGTTCGGAGCTGGACGAGCTGTTTACGCACATCAAGCTGCCTACTTATTGATCTGTCTGCTTGTTAAGCTGCTTGCGGTGTAAACCGCTTTGCTGTTGTGCGAACGGTTTAGCTCCTGTGCAAAAAAAGTTGTTTAAGGCCATCGTCCGACAAGTTCAGTACTTCTTTGGCGAACTTGAGATATACCGTATAGACCTGTTCGCGGCCATCTTCGAACTCGACCACAAAAAAAGGCGCTTGGCTGACCTGCAAGCGGCTTGCGAGGAGGGTGCCGGGGCTTAGAGGGTTGTTTTCTTCGGCGACGAGTACTTCATCAATGCGCTTGTGGTGATCGTGCTTTTGCATCAATGCGTCGATTTCTCCGCATTTGCTGCACCACTCGCCATTTGCCATACGTTTTTTGACCATAATGATTTTCATGCGCCCTCCTAGGGCCTTACTGGCGCGCGATAAAGAGTCATTGTAGCATTGCGCGGAAGCGCAAAGAGCGGCATTGCAAGGGAGCGCAAAGATCGTTAGAGTGGCCGCACTTTGTGGGCAGTGTTTGTCCACCTTCGCTCATTTATCTATCGCGTACACCGACTTGCTGCGCGCCCATTCATCTGCGACGAGGGAAAATTTGTGGAAATTGCGTGTCTGGACCTAGAAGGCGTTCTTATCCCTGAAATCTGGATTAGTTTTGCCGAAAAAACGGGGATCTCCGAACTCAAGCTGACCACACGTGACATTCCCGACTATGACGTGCTCATGAAGCACCGTCTAAAGTTATTGGATGAACACAAGCTGGGCCTGAACGAAATTCAGGAAGTGATCGCCACCATGAAGCCCTTAGAGGGGGCTCTGGAATTTATCGGCTGGCTCAAAGAAAATTTCCAGTTTGCCATTCTCTCGGATACCTACTACGAATTCGCTGCGCCTTTCATGAAACAGTTTGGCTGGCCGATGTTGCTGTGCCACAAACTGGATGTAGCGAACGATGGGCGTATTGTGGACTACAAATTGCGCCAGAAAGATCCGAAGCGCCAGAGTGTAAAAGCCTTCCATAGCTTGAATTATCGCGTGATCGCTGCAGGGGATTCCTACAACGATACGAGCATGCTTTCAGAAGCAGATGCTGGAATTTTGTTCCATGCACCGGAGAATGTGATCAAAGAGTTTCCGCAGTTTCCTTCGGTGCATACTTTCGAGGCGCTTAAACAGGAATTTATTAAGGCTTCGGTGCGCGATCTTCGCTAAAAAGCTGCATCAACCGGCCGACTTTGTGCAGGGTTTCCTCGTATTCATCGTGGCAGTTTGAGTCTGCCACGATACCACCGCCGCCCCAACAGTAAAGGCGATTTTGTTCGGCAACTTTTTGTTCGGCAACTTTTTGTTCGGCAACTAGGCTGCGGATCAATAGGTTGCTTTGCATTCTTCCTAGAATGTCGATGTGCAGCAGGCTTCCGCAATACGCAGAGCGAGGTGCGGCTTCGACTTCTTGTATTACTTCACAGGCGCGTTTCTTGGGTGCGCCGGTAATGGATCCGCCAGGAAAACAGGATTCGAGCAGATCGATTGCATTCAAGCCCTCACGCAGTTCTGCCGTTATGCGGCTGATCATGTGGTGGACGTGCGTAAAGGAATGAATCGCAAAGAGCTCTGGCACGCGAACGCTGCCAAGCGTCGCAACCCGCGATAAATCGTTGCGAAGTAAATCGACAATCATCAGGTTTTCGGCTTGATCTTTCGTGCTTGTGCGCAGCGCTTCACGCTCTGCAATATCGTCGCTCGGATTTGAGCGGCGAGGGCGAGTGCCCTTGATGGGAGACGTTTCAATCTGGCGTCCATTAAGGGCTACGAATTGTTCTGGCGAGAAACTTAGAACCGATCCGGCAGGATGCGCAACGAATCCACCAAACGGGCTTTGCATCTCGCTTTGAATTTTGGCAAAGGCATGCCAAGGGTTTCCTTGGAAACAGGCGCTAAAACGTTGCGCGTAATTGGCTTGGTAGATGTCCCCCGCATGAATGTAATCAATCACCTGCTGGTACCCCGCTTGGTAGGCGGCGAAGTCAATGTCAGGCTGAAAATTAGATACGAGGGAAAATTCAGCGAGTGGAGTATTGGGGGCAGAAGCACTTAATTGCTTGATGACGTGATGCCCGATGTCCTCGTAACGCGCTAGGTAAATGACTTCCAGCGTATCTTGGTGCTCGCAAACAATGCAGGGAAAAAAGCCAAGTGAGGCGAGCGGGAAACTCGTCTTGGGTTCGTGTGCTTTTGGCGTTGGCAAGGCTCTGCCTGCTCCATATCCCAGAAAACCAAACCAGCCGGGGAGCGGCGTGGTTTGATTTGCGCCGCACGCGGAAGAATGTACGGTAATTTTTTGCAAATCTTCGGCGGTTTCGCTGCACGACGCCTGATACTGTGCGCGCCAATCGGCCCAGAGCTGTTCAGAACGGCTCGCGTGAAGGTCCAATTGCCTTGTTGGCGCAACGGCATAGAGGGAGGATCGCCAGCCGGCGCCTTTTAAGTGCACGAAAAGCTGACCGGGGAACGCTTGTAGCAGACGCGGCCCCACTGCAGAAATTCGGGGCAGCAAAATACGTTTTAGCATGAAAAATTCAGAGTGCTCGATGGATAGACTTAGGCCAGTTTGCGCTTAAGACCGGCAGATTCGAGAATGCGCGTGGAAATTTCCTCAATGGATGCGTGGGTACTGTTGAGGAAATTGATACCAAATCGCGCATATAAAGCTTCCGCATGACGCACTTCTTCGACACACTGCGTGTAGGATGAGTAACGTGAATTGGGCTTGCGCTCGTTGCGTATCGCCGCCAGTCGCTCCGGGTCGATGCTCAGGCCAAACAGTTTTTTTCGGTGTGGCTTCAGTGCTGCGGGCAATTCCAGATCGTCCAGATCGTCTTCGGTCAGCGGATAATTGGCGGCGCAGATGCCAAATTGCAGCGCTAGATAGAGGCAGGTTGGGGTTTTTCCGGAACGCGATACGCCCACCAAAATCACATCGGCCTTGTCGTAGTGGCGAGTGCGTGCACCATCGTCGTTATCCAAGGCAAAATGTACCGCATCAATCCGGATATCGTAGCTCTCTTTGTCGACAATTGCGTGCGATTTTCCCACGGAATAGCTCGATTGAATGCCAAGCTCGCGTTCTAGCGGCTCAAGATAGGTCGAGAAGACGTCGATGGTAAAGCCGGCGCAACCGCCAATAATCGTACGGATGTTTTTGTCTATAATCGTACCGAACACTAAGGGGCGCGCTTCTTCGGCTTCGGCGGCGAGGTTGATGCGGTCCACCACGCGGTGTGCTTTTTCGGTGGTATCAACAAAAGGGATTGCGATCTGTTCAAAGTCTATACTGCTAAATTGAGCCAGCAAACTGTGGCCAAGCGTCTCGGAGGTAATACCGGTGCGGTCAGAGACAAAAAACGCCGTGCGCTTTGGTTTCATGGAGATAACGCTCATCAAAAAAGTGGATAGGAGTAATTTAGCCTGTCTGGGCACTTTCAACGAGTAATTTGTTGGCTCCTCTAGTAGAATTAGCGGCCTGTAGCCGCAAGAGTAGAATTAGCGGCCTGTAGCCGCAAGCAATCATCAAGCACAAGGTGATACCGCTTGTGGAGACGGCAATGGCGATTTGTCGCTAAGAGACGTTTTAGAACACAACAAGCCGTCGAGCATCGTCGTTAACCAGGCGACTGTGCTTAAAATGTACCAAAAGTGCAGCATCATTCAACTTGGCAGGGTAGGGAGAACGACCTTGAAAGACTATGTCGTTTGGTTTCGCGATCTTAAAAAAACCGACGTAAACCTCGTGGGCGGAAAAAACGCATCATTGGGTGAAATGATAAGTAACTTGGATGGAGCTGGGGTGACTGTTCCCGACGGCTTCGCCACGACCGCATCCGCCTACCGGGAGTTTCTGGAGCAAAGCGGCCTGAACGAGCGTATTTACAAGGCGCTCGACGCGCTGGACGTCGGCAATGTGCTCGCGCTCGCAGAAACCGGCAGCCAGATCCGCCAGTGGATTCTGGAAACTCCTTTCCAGGCACCGCTCGACAAGGCGATCCGTGAGGCATTCGCTACGCTGCAGGGCAATAATGCGGGGCTCGCAGTTGCGGTGCGCTCCTCTGCAACAGCGGAAGATTTGCCGGATGCATCCTTTGCTGGCCAACAAGAAACTTTCCTCAACGTGCGCGGCGTGGATGCCGTACTTAAAGCGGCACATGAGGTGTTTGCCTCCCTTTTTAACGATCGCGCAATTGCTTATCGCGTCCACCAAGGCTTTGATCACAAGCAGGTGGCGCTCTCAACCGGCGTACAACGCATGGTTCGCAGCGAAACCGGTGCCGCTGGCGTGATGTTTTCACTGGACACCGAGTCTGGGTTCCGTGATGTGGTATTCGTCACCAGCTCTTATGGCTTGGGTGAAACCGTGGTGCAAGGTCAGGTCAACCCTGATGAGTTTTATGTACACAAAAAGACCTTGGCGAATGGTCGCAGCGCAATTTTGCGCCGTAACCTTGGTAGCAAGGCAGTCAAGATGATTTACGCGGCTCAGGGAAGCGGCAAGCTGGTTTCTACGGTAGAAGTAGACAAAGCCGAGCGCTGCCAGTTCAGCCTGACCGATGCCGAAGTGGAAGCACTGGCCCGCCAGTGTGTCATCATTGAGAAGCACTACGGCCATCCGGTAGACGTTGAGTGGGCGAAAGACGGCGACGACGGCAAGCTCTACATTGTTCAGGCGCGCCCTGAAACGGTGAAGAGCCGCCAGAGCAACACCATGGAGCGCTACCTGCTGAATGAAAAAGGTAAGGTGCTCGTAGAAGGTCGTTCGATCGGCCACAAGATTGGCAGCGGAAAGGTGCGGATCATCAACAATCTGCGCGAAATGGACAAGGTGCAGCCGGGCGATGTATTGGTTACCGACATGACGGACCCTGATTGGGAGCCAATCATGAAGCGTGCCTCGGCCATTGTGACCAATCGCGGCGGGCGCACCTGCCACGCGGCCATTATTGCGCGTGAGCTGGGGATTCCGGCAGTTGTGGGTTGTGGCGATGCAACCGACCTTTTGGCTGAAGATCGAGCGGTTACCGTGTCTTGCGCCGAAGGCGATACGGGGCTTGTTTATGAGGGCGAGCTTGACTTCAACGTCAAGACTAATTCAATTGAATCCATGCCCAAGCTGCCCTTCAAGGTGATGATGAACGTTGGCAATCCAGACCGCGCCTTCGATTTCCAAGCGCTGCCGAACGAAGGGGTAGGGCTTGCGCGTTTGGAGTTTATTATCAACCGGATGATTGGCGTGCACCCGAAGGCGCTACTCAATTTCGACAGCTTGCCGCGCGATATCCGGCAGGCCGTTGAACGCCGTATTTCAGGGTATGCTGGGCCAGTCGAGTTTTATGTTGAAAAACTGGTAGAAGGAATTTCTACGCTCGCGGCGGCTTTTTATCCCAAGCCCGTCATTGTACGGATGTCTGACTTCAAATCGAACGAGTATGCGAACCTGATTGGCGGCAAGCTCTACGAACCCGAAGAAGAAAACCCGATGCTGGGCTTCCGTGGCGCATCCCGCTATGTTTCTGACAGCTTCCGTGATTGCTTTGTGCTGGAATGCCGAGCGATCAAGAAGGTGCGTGAAGAAATGGCGCTGGACAATGTGGAACTGATGATCCCCTTTGTTAGAACCGTAGGTGAAGCCGCGCAAGTCGTGCAACTGCTGGAAGAAAATGGCTTGAAGCGTGGTGATAAGGGGCTGCGTGTCATCATGATGTGCGAGCTGCCCACCAACGCGTTGCTGGCCGATGATTTTCTCCAGCACTTTGATGGCTTTTCGATCGGCTCCAACGATTTAACCCAGCTCACGCTTGGCTTGGATCGTGACTCAGGCATCGTCTCCCACCTGTTCGACGAACGCGATCCGGCAGTGAAGACGCTGCTCAAAATGGCCATTGATGCGTGCAACAAGGCAGGCAAATATGTGGGCATCTGCGGCCAAGGGCCTTCTGACCACCCGGATCTTGCCAAGTGGTTGATGCAGATCGGCATCAATAGCGTGTCGCTGAATCCGGATTCTGTGCTGGATACTTGGTTCTATCTGGCAGAAAACCACGTCGATTGACGGGCAATGCCTGATTCTGTGCGCTGCTTGAGCTTTTGTTCTTGCAGTCGCACAGCGCGTCTTAGCCTTAGCCTTAGCCTTAGCCTTAGCGTTCTCCGTAAAGCTCCTCGGGATCCACCATCGGCTCGCGATCCATCACCACGTCCTCTTCCTCAAACTTCCAATAGAAGCAGCTTGCCCGCCCGGTGTGGCAGGCAGGGCCGGTTTGGTCGACCAGCAGCAACAAAGTATCGCCATCACAGTCTGTTCGTAGCTCGACCAGCTGCTGCACTTGGCGGCTTTCCTCGCCTTTACGCCACAGTCTTTGCCGCGAACGCGACCAATAACAAACCTGTTTATTGGCAAGGGTCTCCTCTAGAGCTTCGCGGTTCATCCACGCCATCATCAATACCTCTCCGGTATCGTATTGCTGTGCGATGGCGGGCAACAGGCCGTCACTCCCAAAGCGCAAAGCGTCTAGCACTTCTTTTGTAGAGGCTCGGTAGCCTAAGGGCTTTCCCTCAAGTGCTTTGAGATTCATTTTGTCGCTCCAGTTGGAAATTAAGAGGTATATAAGGGCTAGGGCTGCGCGCCATTATACAGGCGTACAAACGCCATAGATCAAGAAATGCAAGGCCTAGAAGTGGGGCTGTCTACATTTGGGTACATTGATTCACCTCAACAGTCGCTATTGTTACATTAAATAGTGGCAGACAGAACTACCAAGTCGGTATATTGTGAAACTGTCAGCAGGTCATGTGCCTGACCCAACCGAGCAATGAAGTCATCAGACACAACCATCAGTTAAGAGAGACAAGCATGAGCGATAACAGAAAACACCAAGAGGCGCCTGTTCTTCCCGTTCGTCGTGATGTTCGCTTCGGTCTTCCCGCCGACCAGATCGGGTCTTGGCATTACACGGCAGGCCCCGTGTTTACCGCATTCCTAAATACATTTTCCATTGTACTCCCTGTGGGGGAGCGCTTTTTCATGGATAATGTGCGCGCGTATCGCGATCAGATCACCGATCCTGAACTCAAAAAAGCCGTGACTGCCTTCATTGGGCAAGAAGCAATGCACAGCCGTGAACACATTGAGTACAACAACGCGCTGTTTGCGGTTTCTTCGATTGCGCCCAAGTTTGAAAAGTTCGTCGGTAAAATTCTTACCAGCATCAACAAATACGCACCGAGGCCCATTGGCTTGGCGGGTACCATCGCGCTTGAACACTTCACCGCACTACTGGCCGATAGCGTACTTTCCGAACCACGTATCTCCGAGGGCGCAGAGCCTCACTATGCTGCGCTGTGGCGTTGGCACTCCCTCGAAGAAACCGAGCACAAAGCGGTGGCCTATGATGTGTGGGAAACCGTAATCGGAACCGGCCCAGGTGCATACGCGCTGCGTGCGGTTGGACTGGCGGCGGCAACGGTGATCTTCTGGGGCTTGGTAATTCCTGTATTTCTTGAAGTGCTGCGTGAAGAAGGCAAGCTGACGGATGTCGATGGCTGGAAGAAGTTCTACAAATTTACGATGGGCGACATTGGATTGATTCGCATCCAGCTGCGGAACTACATCGACTATTTCCGCCCAGATTTCCACCCATGGGATCACGACAACCGTAAGTATCTTGAACAGATTGATGAGTTCCTTGCTTATCAGCAATCGCTCGCTGCGTAGTTACGCAAGTTAAGCGATCAGAGCCACGTTTCAGAAGAGCCATTCTTCAGGACGACCAAAAAGCTCCGCAGAATGAATTGACTCCCGAAAGTTGGGCAACCATCCAACCGACGTGGGTCAGTTCAGAATGCGGGGCTTTTTTCTTTCTATTTCCATCGCAGCTTTACTACTGACGGATTTGCAAGGATTTACTACACTCAAAGCTGACAAGTACAAAAATGACATCAAGGCCGTGGAGGCTTTTTGGCATGAAGGTTTGCGCGGTTGACGATTTTCAGGCTTTGCGACGCCTGGCCGAAAACAATGATTGCGTGCCTCCGATGCCGGATCTTGTGCTCACGACGCTTGAGGTGTTGCGTAGCCACAACTTTCATAAATTGACGCTCTGTGGTGACACCACCCAACAAGTGAAGATTTCCTCAAGTTCTTCAGGTTACAGTTCTTCGTCAACTTCACTCACGGTCGGCCCGCCCAACCGGGCTACAAATACCGCACTTGAGTTTGCGGTGGCGCTTCTCCGCAGGGAAAGCGCGCTTAATCTCGCTTCACGACGCAAGATTCACCGCCAGAATACCCGCGATTCGCTCACCCAATTGCTGAATCGCCGCGAGTTTTACCGGCGCTTGTCAAAAACTGTTGCACGCACCGTTAGTAATCCAGTGCCGAATGCGTTGCTGCTGGTGGACCTTGATTTTTTCAAGGTCATTAACGAAACCTTCGGGAGCGAAGCGGGTGACGCATTTCTCCAAGAGGTGGCCGGCCTGATCAAAGACAGCGTCCGGGCCCAAGATTGCGTGGCGCGGCTCGGTGGGGATGAATTTGGTCTCTTGCTGCGCGATTGCGATCTGGAAACCGCTCAGCGTATTGCGACCCATATCAACCAGCGCCTCACCCAACATCAATTTTGCTGGGATGATCGCTTTCTGCCGCTTACCGCGAGCATTGCACTTGTTGTGCTGGATTGCCAACAGGGCAGCGTCGAGTACTATCTTGCCCGTGCGGAAGCCGCAATCTATACCGCGAAAGAAGCCGGTGGAAATCGCTGCCAAGTGTATGACGAACACCATTCGCTAATGATTTTGCACCAAAAGGGGTTGATGTGGTTTGGGCGCATCCATGCAGCCTTAGAAAACAACCGCTTTATCCTGTACGCGCAGAAAATCAATCCACTCTCTAGTAAAGCGCGCAAAGAAGGCTGCCACTATGAGCTGCTGATACGAATGCTAGAGGATGATGGCAGTATTATTTCTCCTGGGGAGTTTCTCCCGGTTGCAGAACGCTACAACCTGATGCCAATGATTGATCGCTGGGTGATTACGCGTGCATTTCAGTGGTTGGCGGCGAATGCTAGTAAGCGTCATGCGATTGGTGTGTGCTCGGTGAACGTATCCGGCGCATCGCTTTGTGATGAAAGTTTTTGCAATTATGTGCTCGACCAATTTCAGCGTTATCGCGTTCGCGGTGAAAACATCTGCTTCGAGATTACCGAAACGATGGCCATCCGTAATTTGCAGCGAACCTTAGACTTTATCGCCCAAATGAAGCAGTTTCACTGCAAGTTTTCGCTGGATGACTTTGGCTCAGGATTTTCCTCTTACGGCCATCTGCGCTCCTTGCCCGTGGACTACGTAAAGATTGATGGCCAATTCGTGCGCCAAATGGCCGATGATCCAGTGGACTACGCAATGGTAAAAAGCATTAACGAGCTAGGCCATCTGATGAGGCGGCAAACCATTGCTGAATTTGTCGAAGACGACACCACCCTAGAAAAGCTGCGTAGCCTAGGGGTTGACTATGTGCAGGGCTATGGAATCGAGAAGCCACGCAAACTCGTCGGCATTTGAATAGCCCGATTGGGTGACGGCGTGCGACAATCTGATCTGAGAGAATGTGCTCTGTAGAGTAGCTGTCGCAGTAGAGCAGCCGTCGCTGTAGCCAAAGAGGGATCGACGCATGCAACCATCAGAGAAACCAAGCTTTTTGAACCGAATGCGTGAGTCTCTGCTTGCACCAAAAGTGGATGACAAAAGGCTTGAAGCAGCGCTGCTTGCTGCGTCCACGCAACAGCCACCACCGGTGCTCTGGCTGGTTGGAAAAACCCAATCAGGCAAAACTTCGCTGATCAAAGCACTGACCGGAAGCGATAGCGCTGAAATCGGCAATGGCTTTCGCCCGTGTACGCGTACCGCGAGCTTTTATGATTATCCTGCAGAAGCACCGGTCGTCCGGTTCTTGGATACTCGCGGCCTTGGCGAAGTCAATTACAACCCAGACGAAGATATTCAATACTGCGAAGCACAGTCGCACCTGTTGATCGCCGTGATGAAAGCCATGGATTTGCAGCAGTCGGAAATTCTCAAGGTGTTGGGTGCTGTTCGAAAGCGTCATCCCGACTGGCCGATTTTAGTCGTACATTCCTGCTTGCATGAAGCCTATGCGCCGGATGCAGAACACCCACAACCTTATCCTTTCGGAGATTTTGAGAACGCTGCAATTCCAAGCGCTTTGCAGAGAAGCTTGCTGCGCCAGCAAGAATGGTTCACAAACCTACCGGGGGTGGGGCAAATTTTTCACGTTGCAGTGGATTTTACCCATCCCGACGATGGCTATTCTCCACAAGATTATGGGCTGGAAGCTTTGTGGCAGGGGATTGAGGCCGTCTCCTCTTTAGGGCTGCGCGAACTGCTGCGCGCAGATTCAGGGGTGCGTGATACGTATGCGGCGAGCGCCCACCCTCATATCGTCGGTTACAGCATTGCAGCTGCAGGGATCGGTGCCTTGCCGGTAGTCGATCTTGCGCTGTTGCCGGCACTGCAAATGAAGATGCTGCATACACTGGCCTCCATTTACCAAAGGCCATGGACGCAGCGTACTACATCGGAATTTTTGGGTGCTTTAGGCGCTGGTTTTTTTGGTGAACTACTATTGCGCTGGGCAGGGCGGAGTGTGATCAAGCTTGTGCCCGCTTGGGGGCAAACTCTGGGTGCGCTGTGGGGAGCATCCAGCAGCGCGGCACTTACATTTGCGCTAGGAAAAACCGCCGTTTTCTATTTGAGCAATTTGAAAGACGGTGTTCCAGTTGAAAGCGAAACCTTAAAAGGGATTTATGCGAGCGCCTTCGAGAAAGGGCTTGCCATGCATTTGGATAACGCGAAACCGCAAGAAGATACGCCTCACCATCGCAACGAGGCCGAAAAGCCACAGGGAAGTTTATGACGCCGCTGATCCGAAGGTTTGGCAGAACAAGGTTGGTGGCACTGATCCTTACCGTGATTCCATTTCTGGTGTTGCCCGTGTTGGGCATTGCGTGGCTTTGGCAGACCGATACATTCCTGTATTGGCTTTTTGGTTTGTTCCTCTTTGGGGGGACAGGCTATTTGCTTCATTGGCTCATAACGCAGCGTGACGCCCGCAAAGCGGCTGCAACGGGCAAATCCATTTCGGAAAGCACACAGCCCAACCCAAATTGGCCGAATGCAGCGAATGCTCCTTGGCAGGTTGTGTCGGGGCTTGCGGATTCGGTAACGGTTGCAGAATGGCCCTTGAGTGACGTGGATCGGCTTTGGCTGCTTGGCCGCAATACGCTGGAAAGCGTGGCGCGGGTTTATCATCCCAATACCAAAAGCCCGCTGCTTGAACTCACTATTCCGAATGCGCTGATGATCATCGAACGCGCCAGCCGCGAGATGCGTATCGAAATTAGCGAACATATTCCGCTAAGTCATCAGCTTACCTTGGGCGATATTGTTCGCGTGCAGCGCTGGCAAGAATTTGCGGGCAAACTCGAAGCCGTCTACCGAGTCGGGCGCGCAGTACTGGATCCTTCTTCGATGCTCTTTAGCGAATTCCGCAGAGAAATGGGCAATCGCATCATGGGCTACGGCGCAGAACGGGTGCAGCTTTGGTTGCTGCAAGAGTATGTGCGCAAGGTGGGTTACTACGCAATTGAGCTCTACAGCGGCCGCTTGCTTCTCAGTAACGAAGACCCTACAACCACCACTACCGCTACATCGAAGAAAGATCACCAACTGGCGCAGCGTGTTGAAGCGCTCATCAGCGCCCCCGAACCGCTGCGCATCATGGTATTGGGCCGCAATAATGCGGGAAAATCCAGCTTGATCAACGCCCTGTTCGGCGAAGTGAAAGCACCAACCGACACGCTCCCATCGACGACGGATGAGATCATCCCTTATCAATTAGAGCGAGAAGGGGGCACTGCGGCACTGATTTTTGATACCCCGGGTTGCGATAACCCACAGCTTTCAGAGCGAGCCTTAAAAACCTGCGTACTTAGCGCCGATCTGATTCTATGGGTGACTCCTGCCAACCGTCCAGACCGATCAGACGAACGCCAGCTACTCGCAAAAATTCGCCAGTGGCTTCTGAAACAAACTCAGCGTCGGCCCCCACCCATTTTGATGGTTATGACACACATTGACCAGCTTCGCCCCATCCGCGAATGGAAGCCACCCTTTGATCTCGCCAACCCACGCAGCGAGAAGGCGCGCAATATCGTCGAAGCAATCGCGGCAGTCGCCACTGACCTGAATGTTCAGCCGGAGAGCATCATCCCCGTCAGTTTGGCAGAGGGCAGGGAATACAATGTTGACGACACGCTCTGGGCCGCCATCCTCGCAAATGAAGCGGAAGCCGAGCGTGTCCGTTTTACGCGCTGCATGGATGTCAAAAAGCGCGAGGAAAACTGGGCTTTGATTCGTAAGCAATTATTGAATGCAGGCCGCCTGCTGCTGGAAGTTCCGAAGATCATCAAGCCGTAACTATTTTGGGTGAAAACGGCAAAAATAGCGCCAGAATTTGGAATTCTTTTGAATCTATACTAGTACTTAAGAGGCTTATGGCTAGCGCAATTGATCTACGGAATGGCCTTGATTTACTACCATTCAGCTTGCGCTCTTCGAGTTAATTTTACTGGTCGCTACCAGGAGCCTTTGAATGAATGTAAAGACAGTCACCCGATTTGGCTTATCGGCGCTTGCGCTCGCCATCACGCCTGCACACGCCGTTGAATTACGGTTCGATGGATTTGCGACGTTTGTGGTCGGCCAAATGCTGGATGATGACGAGCTAGCGAGTGATGCGCAGGGCAATCTCATGCCCTATCGCGGATTCGATGATCAAATCAATTTCCAGTCAAACAACGTTTTTGCAGTTCAGGCGCGCGCTGATTTGGGGGATGGCCTTACTGCAACGGCACAGATCACCGCCAAAGGCGCAGACGACTACGACGCTAAATTTAGCTGGGCCTATTTTTCTTATGAGCTAACGCCGGAGCTGACCATTAGCGCCGGGCAAATGCGTATTCCCTATTTCTTTTACTCGGAAACCTTGGATGTAGGCTACTCCTACCCATTTGTTCGCCCGCCGTTTAACACCTACGATATTGGTGGGTTCGACAATATCAGCGGCTTGAAAGCGGAGTGGCAAACGGATATTGGCAATTGGGTGTCACGCGTTACCATGCTTGCTGGGAGAGCCGATACCACGCTGGAGATCAGTCAACTGCCGGATCCAGTGAAAGGGCAAGTGTCTCGCTTGGGGTTGTTCGCATGGAGCATGAACTACGATGCCTTTACGGTACGTGCCATCTACTCGCATGCAAACCTCAGCATGGATCTAAATGATTACCTAGATGCGGTTGCCTTTGCGCCGATTTCCGCAGTAGGCATTAATTTTAGCGATGATGCGCGACACGGCGCTTATTTTAAGAACGATTCCGCATCGTTCTACGGCGTTGCATTTAACTACGATCCCGGCTCGTATTTCGTAACGCTCGAATCCACAGCGCTGAATCTTAAGAATGGATTTATGCAAAACCCTAGCGAAGGCACTTATCTAAACGCAGGGGTTCGAATTGGGAAGTTCACACCCTACGTTACTTTGGAACACGTAGAGTCCGATTACAACGAGCATGGTTATCGGCGCTTAATGGCAGAAGTAGACTCCGCTGACCTACCGCAGCAATTTGGCCCGCAGCTTGGGCCGATCGTTTATAGCAAAGTAAGCAGTGGCTTGAAGCAGCTCTTTACGTCCAGCCTGAAAGAGGAAAATGCCTATAACGTGGGTGTTCGCTATGATTTCCATCCCGCAGCGGCGTTGAAGCTTGAATACATGACATCCAAAACCAAAACAGATCTCTCACCCCAAGCAATTGCGGCTTCGGTAGACGTAATATTTTGATGGAGAAAGCAGTTATGAATACAGATCTTAGCCGCAAACTTGCCAATGCAGGCTTATTGCGTCGTTACGCCATCGGCGCCTTGCTATTGATTGCGCCCAGCTTTGCCAGCGCAGAAATTGCCGTCATTGTGAACTTGAACAACAAAGACAAGATCACCATGGACGACGTGCAAAAAACTTACCTTGCCAAAACCAAAACCTTTCCGGGTGGCGGTAAGATCGTGGCGCTAGACCAAGCGGAGGGTTCGACCTCTAGAGTTGAATTTGTTTCAAAGGTTGTAAAAAAAGATGAGGCGCAAATGAAAGCCTATTGGTCGCGCCTGATCTTTACCGGTAAGGGCGTTCCGCCAAAAACCTTGGATAGCGATGCGGCGGTACTGGAAGCGGTGATTAGCAACCCAAATGCGATCGGTTTTGTAGAAGCGGATTCTGTTACGGATAAAGTGCGGGTGATCGGCACCCTCTGAGCACTTAACGCTTTGTAAGTATTGTGGCAGTAAATTCTGGAATTCTCTCGAATCTCTACTAGTACTTATAGGGTTGATGACTTGATACGTTACGTCGTGGTTCTTGAAAGAAGATCACGGGTCGCCACTAGGAGCTTTTGAATGAATGTAAAACTAGCCACCCGATTTGGCTTATCGGCGCTCGCGCTCGCCATTACACCCGCGCATGCAGTTGACCTGCGGTTCGATGGATTTGCGACGTTTGTCGTGGGTCAAATGCTGGATGATGACGAGCTTAATCACGATCCGCAAGGCAATCTGATGACCTTTCGCGGGTTTGATGACCAAATCAATTTCCAGTCGAACAACGTGTTTGCGATTCAGGCGCGCGCGGATTTGGGGGAAGGGCTCTCTGCGACCGCGCAGATTATGGCCAAAGGCGTGGATGACTACGATGCCAAGTTCAGTTGGGCCTATCTTTCTTACGAGCTGACGCCAGAATGGACGATTAGCGCGGGGCAGATGAGGATTCCCTATTTCTATTATTCGGAATCCTTGGACGTAGGCTATTCTTACCCGTTTATTCGCCCACCGTTTAATACTTACGATATTGGTGGCTTCGATAACATCAGCGGCCTGAAGGCGGAATGGCAAACCGACGTTGGCAATTGGGTTTCACGCGTAACCATGCTTGCCGGAAGAACCGATACCACATTAAAAATTAGTCAGCTTCCAGATCCTGTAAAAGCCCAAGTTTCACGTATGGGATTGCTTGCGTGGAGCATGAACTACGATGCTTTTACGGTACGCGGTATTTATGCGCGCGCCAATCTTAGCTTAGGTGTAAGCGATTATCTGGATGCGATCGGGTTTGATCGGATCTCGAACGAGGTGGATAGCACCCTCACGGGGATTGGGCTGCCTGCGCTGGGCCTCAACTTTAGCAATGATGCCCGCCACGGTGCTTATTATGATAACGACGCAGCGGAATTCTACGGAATTGCATTCAACTACGACCCAGGCCCCTACTTTGTAACGATTGAATCTACCGTACTGGATCTTCAAAACGGCTTTATGCAAAATCCAGGCACCGGCACCTACCTCAATGCCGGGGTTCGACTTGGGAAAATCACGCCTTACTTCACTATAGAGCGCGCAGAATCTGACTATAACGAGAAGGGATATCGGCGCTTGATGGCCGAGGTAAATCACGCGGGTTTGCAAGCGCAGTACGGAAGCTTGGTTGGTGATCTCATTTACAGTGGCGTCGGTGCTGGGCTTAAGCAGGTCTTTGTGTCCAGCTTAAAAGAAGAAAATGCCTACAACATTGGCGTTCGCTACGACTTTCATCCCTCTGCAGCATTCAAGCTTGAATATATGACTGCGAAAAACCATAACTACGATCTCTCACCCCAAGCGATTGCAGCTTCGGTAGACGTAATATTCTAATGGAGAACCCCTTGATGAATACCAAATTTAGCCGTGAGCCTGCTAAAGCTGCTTTATTGCGTCGCTACACCATTGGGGCGCTGCTAATGATCGCGCCGAGTTTTGCTAGTGCAGAAATTGCCGTCATTGTGAACGTGAACAACAAAGACAAGATCACCATGGAGGACGTTCAAAAAACTTACCTCGCCAAAACCAAAACCTTCCCTGGTGGCGGAAAGATCGTGGCGCTGGATCAAACGGAGGGCTCAACCTCTAGGGTGGAATTCGTGTCAAAAGTGGTTAAGAAGGATGAGGCGCAAATGAAAGCCTATTGGTCGCGCCTGATCTTTACCGGAAAGGGCGTTCCACCCAAAGTCATGGACAGCGATGAAGCGGTACTGGAAGCAGTGATCGGTAACCCAAGCGCAATTGGCTTCATCGAAGCCGATGCTGTAACGGATAAAGTGCGGGTGATTGGCACAATCTAGTTACTGAGTTTTGCTGAACTTAAGGTGAAAAAGGGGCGCATTCATGCGCCCCTTTTTTTATTTAAGAAATGAAGGTGTTCAACCTAAAAAATATTCGCGCACGAGATCTATCTCTAACGTGGTAAATCAGCTTTTTTATGCACCAAAAATTGGACATTCACCTCGCGTACTACTAGACATATTAAGTCCCACAAACTTTGTGTGGAAAATAGCGCTACGAAATTCTTAGCAGCATGGATAGGAATACAAAATGATAAATAATGTAGTTCGTGCGGGGTTTGCGTGTTCAGCAATTGCACTGTCAATATCTCCTGCTCAGGCAGTTGATCTTCGGTTTGATGGTTTCGCCACGTTTGAAGTCGGCCAAGTATTGGATGATAAAGAACTTCCCAAAGACCTCATGGGAAACCGCCTCCCTTTTCGCGGTTTTGATGACCAAATTAACTTTCAGTCCAACAACGTTTTTGCACTTCAGGCGCGTGCGGATTTAGGAGGAGATCTTAGTGCGACTACGCAGATCATCGCAAAAGGCGCAACGGACTATGACGCTAAATTCACTTGGGCCTATATCTCTTACGATCTTACACCCGAACTAACGTTGAGCGTGGGGCGCTTCCGAATTCCCTATTTTATTTACTCCGATACCTTAGACGTTGGCTACAGCTACCACTTTATTCAACCACCGGTAAACACCTATGAAATCGGCGGCTTCGATGCAACCAACGGCGTGAAGTTGGAATGGCAAACGGACGTAGGCGGCTGGACGTCTCGCGCAACCGCTCTAACTGGGCGCAGCGATACCGAGCTTACGCTACCTATGCTGAGCGCACCCATCAAAGGGAAAGTGCCGCGCCTTGGCTTGCTCACTTGGAGCATGAATCACGACTGGTTTACTGCGCGGGCGATTTACGCTCACTCTTCGCTAAGCATTGATTTCAAGGAATTTCTGGATAGCAACGTATTTAATCCAATCGAAGCGTCATTGGCCCCGTTTGATTTCCATTTTAGCCCTGGCGCGAAAAAACAAGTATATGTTCAAGAGGATAAAGCCAAATTTTACGGCGTTGGCTTTATCATTGATCCAGGCCCATTCTTTGTCATCGCAGAAGCAACCACCTTAAACCTGTACGACAGCTTTATGCGCAATCCGAATATGGGGCAATACGTGAGTGCGGGCCTCCGTATCGGTAAATTCACTCCCTATATCACGATTGAAAATGCGGAATCAGATTTTAACAAAAAGGGTTATCAACGGCTTGTCGGCGAACTTCCTGGCGCGCTTCACTCGATCCAAGATCAAACTGGCGCATTCGCGAATGCACACGACTATCTATCCGCTACACTTAGAGGGCTGTTCAATGCGGATCTTCATGAAGAGGATGCGTACAACTTGGGCTTACGCTATGATTTTCACCCGTCTGCAGCGTTTAAGATCGAGTATATGATGGCGAACGATCATATGCACAACGTCAAGCCAAGTGCGATCGCGGCTGCCGTCAGCGTAATTTTCTAAGAGGGCTCATTCATGAAGAGTATTTTTTCTAAATTCGCGGTTGCGAGTGCAGCGTGGATGATTGCCAGCTTTGCGAACGCTGAAATCGCTGTCATCGTAAATTTGGCGAACCAAAGCAACATTACGACGGAAGACGTGCAGAAAATCTATCTCGCCAAAACCAAAACATTTCCGGGTGGAGGTAAGATCGTCGCGCTGGATCAAACGGAAGGTGCTGCGCCAAGGATGGAATTTGTCTCTAAAATCATAAAGAAAGACGAAGCGCAGATGAAGGCTTATTGGTCGCGCCTCATCTTTACCGGAAAAGGCGTTCCCCCCAAGGTAATGGCAAGTGATGCTGAGGTGGTGGAGGCAGTTGCGAGCAATACAAGTGCGATTGGCTTTGTGGATGTAGGCGCCGTGACCGATAAGGTGCGCGTAGTGGGCAAATTTTAGGCGTACGCGCTCCCCCTTGTCAGACATTGGTTCCCAACCTGTTCGAGAGCTTGGGAACCAATGCGAATGATGATCATTATCAAAAATTATTGCAGCGATAACTCTAGAATACGCTGGCAATCATGCAAAAGCCTGCTAAAAAGTGCAGTGCACACGATCAATCGTGCTGTGCACCTATAGGGTTCTTCCTAAAAACTACGTCTCGTCACGTGCTTACGCGAACAAGCCGATTTTCAGGCGCTCAAAATATAGGTATTATCATCGCCCATCGGTTTAGGACGGATCGGTTCAGGCTTTTTCCCGCGCCAGGGGCAGGCATTACTTTCGGCAACAACGGCGATGCCCATCTGATGCGCGCATCGCAGAGGAGAACAACAACATGCGCCAGTTTCGCGCAAGAATATGGATTTACAGCATCGTCATACTGATTGGCCTGCTTAGTGCGGTACCTAACTTTCTCACACCCGAACTGGCCTCCAAGCTCCCTGAAGGGCTTGCGCAAAACAAAATCGTACTCGGCCTTGATCTGCGCGGCGGCTCTCACCTCCTGTTAGAAGTCGAGACGCCGGCACTTTCGGCAGATCGAATGTACCAAAACGCTGAAGTGATCTCCTCGGAGCTCAGAAAGGCTGGGATTTCCCACCTGCGTCCGGCCAAAACCCAAGATTCCGCGAAGATCACGCTGAAAAACGCCAGCGATTTCGAGAAAGCAGCAGGCATCGCGCGCTCCAAAGCGAAACAAAATGGCGTGATCCAGTTTACCGTAGAGCAGCAGGGCACCTCGATGGCCCTCGTTCCAACGCCGGAAATGATCCTCGGCCTGAAACAAGACGCGGCAGAACGCAGCATTGACGTTCTCCGTCGCCGCCTCGACGAAACCGGCGTGGTCGATCCAACGATTACACGGCAGGGTGCAGACAGCATTCTTGTGCAGTTGCCCGGCGTTAGCAACCCTGCGCATATCCGCGAACTTTTAGGTAAAACGGCACGTTTGACCTTCCATCTCGTTGTCGAAGAGGGTGAGCGCAGCAGAGGAGGCGCAATGACGCTCCCCAGCCAACAGGGCGATTCAGTACGCCTTGAGCAGCGCACTTTGCTAGATGGCGCCCACCTCGCGGATGCACGCCTCGGCTACAACCAAAATACCGGCGAACCTTTGGTGAACTTTCACTTGGATGCGATCGGCGCCAAGCGCTTTGCAAAAATCACCAAAGAAAGTATTGGGCGCGCGCTTGCGGTGGTGCTGGATGGCCGCGTAATTACGGCTCCCGTGATTCGTGGCGTGATTGGCGGCGGTTCTGGTGAGATCACCGGCGGCTTTACCGTTACCGAAGCAAAAGATCTTGCGTTGCTGTTGCGTGCCGGCGCGTTACCTGCGCCCTTGAAGGTCATAGAAGAACGTACCGTAGGCCCTGATCTTGGCAGCGATGCGATCCAAATGGGCGTGACCACTGGCCTGCTCGGCATGGCACTCGTCTTTATCTTCATAGTGACGCTGTATGGCCGTTGGGGCGTGATTGCAGACGTCGCGCTCGCACTCAACATCGGGCTTTCGGTCGGCGTGTTGAGCGCGTTCGGCGCAACGCTCACCCTGCCTGGCATTGCCGGTTTGATTCTTAGTATCGGGATGGCGGTGGATGCAAACATCCTGATCAATGAGCGGATTCGCGAAGAAGTCAACAAAACGCATAACGCCCTAGATGCACTTGCAGCCGGCTTTGATCGCGCCTATGCCACCATTATCGACTCTAACCTGACCACCCTGATCGCAATAAGCCTGCTGTTCCTGTTCGGCTCTGGGCCCATCAAAGGCTTCGCCGTGGCGATGGCGGTTGGCCTTGTTGTATCGCTATTCACGGCGATCTCGGTCACCCGTTTGCTTATGGAATGGCGCGTCCGGCGCGGCAACCACACCTCCATCTCCATGAAGGGGCTTCTGCCGCTGGAGCGCATTCAACCAGACAAGCCCATTAAGTTTCTGAACGCGCGCGTTGCAGGGCTTACGTTTTCCGCCGTCTTGTCCGCGGCCTCGATTGCACTTATGTTCTATCCAGGGCTTTCTAAAGGAATTGACTTTCAGGGCGGGAACGTAATTGAGCTACGCACAAACCCACAAATCTCTGTTGAAAAGCTGCGTGCAGCGTTTCAACAGGCTGGGCTCAAGGAGATTGCAATTCAGGAGTTTGGTGCGCCCGGTTCCTTTATGGTGCGTTCACCGCTCGTCTCTAGCGAAGACGCTGCCAGCGGTGGCGTTGTCGATCAAATCAAAGAGGTTGTGCTAAAAGAGGATCCACATGCGGAGTTCCCACGCGTTGAGATCGTTGGGCCGAAGGTCAGTGGCTCGTTCGCGGACACCAGTGTACTCGCACTATTGCTTGCGGGTGGTGGGATGTTTGTGTACCTTTGGATTCGATTCGAGTTCCACTTTGCAATTGCCGCTTTGGCGACCTTGGTGCTTGACATGACCAAGATGCTTGGGTTCTTTGCGCTCACCGGCGTGGAGTTCAACCTCAGCGCAGTTGCGGCACTACTTGCTCTGATCGGGTACTCGGTCAACGATAAGGTGGTGGTTTTTGACCGGATTCGTGAATTCTTGCGTAAAGGACAGCGCAACATCGACCTCAAGGAGCTGATGGATCTAAGCATTACCTCAACGCTAACGCGAACCATCTTTACCTCGGTCACGACTTTCCTATGCTTGCTGCCAATGGGAATCGCCGGTGGGGCTGCGGTTTCCAGTTTTGCGCTACCGATGCTGTTTGGTATCGTACTTGGCACCAGTTCCTCAATCTTTATTGCTGCACCCATCCTCTACCTGCTGGGTGAGCGCAGGATTCGAATGGGCTTAGGGCAAATCGACATGGGCGAGACGGAAGAAGAGGAGAAGCGCCAGAGCTACCCCTGATCAACGGCGCTCTTCAAGAACGACGATAAGCAAGACACGCCTCAAAGGCTCGGTAGCTCTGGGCTTTTGAGGCGTAGTTTTTTGCATCGCCTAAAGAACATCGTCTAAAGAGTATCGCCTAAAGAAATAGCGGTAGCACCCAAGGCAGCAATAAGGCTGTGAAAAGCCCATTCAGCCCCATCGCAAGCGCGGAAAACGCCCCCGTCTCCTGATCTACTTCCAACGCCCGAACCGTGCCAAGCGCGTGCGCCGTCACACCGAACGAAATGCCCTGAGCCGCTGCAGAGTGGTGGCCGGTCATCTTCATGAGTGGAGCGCCGAGGATTGCGCCGAGCACGCCGGTAATCATCACAAAAGCCGCCGCTAACGATCCACTTCCCCCCATATGCTCTGATACAGCAATTGCGATAGGAGTGGTAATGGATTTTGTCGCCATCGAAATCAACACGGAGGAGTCAACGCGAAATAACTTCAGGATAAGAAGCGCGACGACAACCGTCAGCGCACTCGACACAAGCAGCGTGCAGATCAGCGGTAAAAAGTATTGGCGAATACGGCGGGCGTGAAAATAAATCGGCAAGGCTAGCGCAACTGTGGAGGTGCCCAAGAGCTGTTGTAGCAGCACCGTACCTTCTTGATAGCGACTGTAGGTCAGCGGCAGCAGAAGCAGCACAATTACAATCAAAAAAAAGGCTGTAACGAATGGCTGTGCCCACGCAGGCTTGCCTGCGCGTAGATAAAACCATTGCCCAGCCACAAAGGCTGCAACGGTTAGTAGGAGAGAAAAGGTGGGGGTCTGAATCACCGAAATTAGCAGGTTCATCACTTTTACGCCCCGAAGATTCGAGAAAAAAAGCGGAACAGAAGCGGCGTCACCCAGAACGAAATCACCAAGCTTATGGTGAGTGCCAAAGTCACTGGTAACCACTCCGCCCGCAGCAGCGGCCCAAAATCAATGATCCCAACGCTCGCAGGCAGAATAAACAGGGGTAAATACTTGAGCAACTGTGTGCAAATCGCCTGAATGTCATCTGATGGCGTAAACACAAGTGCGTAGATCAGCAGAAGCAGCATGCCCAGCACAGGCCCCGGCACCGGTAGATGAAATGCTTGGCTAATTCCCCAGCCAACGCACTGAAACGCCAACAGAACCGCAAAACCCTTCAACACAAAAGCACCCTCTTGATTGCGCGCATTGACGATGCCGCTGGAGCTGCATCGTCAATGATCAATTTAGGGCCGCCATTTTACGGCGCTTGGTGCTTGTGTTCTAGTGTTGCCCACCGGTGCGGCTATAGGCTAGCGTCCGCGTGGGAATGGCCAGCGGCAGCCTGTTTATCAGAGCCGCTTGGAGCTGAGCCTGAGGAATGGCGCATCTGTTCGACAAATTCTTCCATCTGCCACTCGATCGCTTCGCGAATACCGTCCTCTGCAGGGGTTGCAGGCTGCCAGCCAAGCTGGCGCCTTGCCTTGCGGATCGTAAAGTGGAAGTCGTTGCCAAAAGCCTTGACGTCTGTCGTACTTAAGAGCGGCTTCTGAATCCAACCGCGCTGCGCTGCGGTTTGAGAGAGGCGGGCAATCAACATCATCAACCAGTAGGGCAGTTGAATGACGGTGATTGGCGCGTCCAGTTGCCGCGATGCCATTTTGAAAAAACGCTCTGGGGTGATGCGCGTGTTGGGATCGAGGATCAAATAATCTTCACCCACACTCTCTGGCGTCTCCAGCATCAAAGAAATCGCTGAGAGCAGATCTTCAATGTGGATCAGATCAATCTCATAGGGGAAATCTTTGTGCCAAGTAAACACCCACCGCTCTCGCACCATTTGAAGGACGGCAGGGAAGAAGTTGCGATCGCCCGGCCCATAGATCCAGCCCGGATACACGATCGTTGCGGGTAGGCGCGAAGTAGCAATGGCGTCGCGCACAAGCTTTGCCGCTTCAATTTTTGAATCGGCATAAGGCTCATCCCACGGGCGATAGGGCGTGGTCTCGCTGATCGTTTCGCCGTATTCCGGAATCCCGAACACATCGGAAGTTGCAAAGTGGAACAGACGCTCAACCTTGTGAGACAGTGCGGCCTCGCAAATGTTGCGAGTGCCATTGACGTTGATATCAAAGAATACTTCGCGGGGCTGAATTGAATTCAGAAGTGCGGCCGTATGGAACACATGGGTGCAACCGCGTATTGCCATGTCCACGATCCGACGATCGCGAATGTCACCCACAAAGCGAAATGCTTTGGAGCTATTGGGTGTTGCGCACCACTGCGGATGATCGGGCAAATCCAGCAAGTGAACCTGCCATCCTTTTTCTAGCAAACGGTGCGCCAGTGCGTTCCCTAAAAAACCGCAGGCTCCAGTGATCAGTGCAGTGTTCATATCGTGTACCTAGTGATTGCCCGCGCGATTTTTCTGAACATCGTCGAGCCACAATTCGCTGCAAGCTAAGGTGGTATTTTTTGAGGATTTGCAGCGCTTGTTATTGTTGTACTTTCGTATTGTTGTACTTTCGTGCTAAAGTGTTTGGGAGTATACGCTTAACTGGTCAGTCACGCTAGCGCTGCTTATTCTGAATTAGTATAAGAGATATAGCTCAATCGTCTTTCGGAGCGCAATAACCAAACTATACTCCGAGAGTGGTCACTGTTCATGCTTATGGCTTTACAGCGATACGCTGGAAAATCCGGCGCAAGCAGGAAACAACAGATACTTTTGGTTACTTGAAAAGGATTTGCTACATTTTCAAGAGCGGTTACTTTGGAATGCTTTTTGTTGTTTGTGAAGGCTTTCTGTTGTTTGTGAAGAATTGTATAGTGTTGGGCGTAATGCTGGCTGCAGGAGCACAACAGCGGTAGTAACGTTATCAGGAACGGTAGCATGCAAAACGAAAACAAAACCCCAGATCAGATCATACATGCCATTGAGGATTCACTGGAGGAACGCAAAGGGCGGGATCGCAGAAAGGTGTCGGTGGTAGAAACCTACTTGAATACAGATCTCGACCGCCGGAAAGGTGGCGACCGCCGCGATAAGCAGGACGAAGACAACTAGCGTATGCAAGTAAAAAAGGCTTGCGCCAAGCAAAAAGCGGGAAGATTCCCGCTTTTTTTGTTTCTTGTTTCGCGGGACTTTTTTTTGCATATAAAACAAGCCAGAATAGACACCCCTTCACGAAGAGAGCGGATGGGTACACCCTGTTTTTGCCGACACGTTTTCTCTAGAAATCTCTAGAAAACTCTAGAAAGAGTAATTTTTGCCGATAGGAGTCATTGGATGAAAAAGCAAATCGTTGCAATGTTGGTAGGTTCGCTGTTACTTGCGGGCTGTACGACGGATCCGTATACGGGAGAGAGCAAAGTAAGCAAAGCAGCCATTGGCGCTGGTGTAGGCGCAGTTCTGGGTGCCGCCGTTTCGAGCAAGAAGGATCGTGCAAAAGGAGCGGCGATCGGTGCTGCCTTGGGCGGTGGTACAGGCGTCTACTTTGACCGCCAAGAAGCCAAGCTGCGTGAGACGCTCAACAATACCGGCGTAAGCGTGACCCGCACACCAGAAGGCATCAAGCTGAATATGCCCGGCGCAATCTCGTTCCCCTCTAACCAATCGGGCTTGATGCCGTCGTTTTACCCAGTGCTGGAATCAGTTGCGCTCGTCCTGAAAGAGTTCAACAATACCGCCATCAAGGTTTCTGGCCATACCGATAGCACCGGCGGTGCAGAACTCAATCAGCGACTCTCTGAGCAGCGCGCAGAGTCCGTCGCTGCCTTCCTGAGTGGACAAGGTGTGGCGCGGGCGCGGATGCAGGTGTATGGTTATGGCCCACGCTATCCCGTGGCTGACAACAAGAGCGAGGCGGGCAAAGCAGCAAACCGTCGCGTAGAGATCGACATTCTGAACCCGTGATATTCTGAACCCCTGATATAAAGGACGCTGGTGCCTTGCATTCGGGCCAACGGTGGTACCAAAAGACCAAGGCGGATGTTGAGAGCAATTAAAGGGCCTGGCCATGCGCGCCAGGCTTTTTTTTAACCCCATTGGTTTTGATTTTCTTGATTTTGACTTTCGAGGTCAGGCATGAACGAGCAACCTGCACAAGCATCCAATCCACCCGCCCATACCTACGATTTTGATCTCATTGTGATCGGCGGTGGTTCTGGCGGGGTGCGTTGTGCGCGCATGGCAGCCCGTTTGGGGGTTCGTGTGGCCTGTATTGAGTCGCGCTTTTGGGGCGGAACCTGCGTTAACGTCGGTTGCGTGCCGAAAAAACTCTACGCAATTGGCTCCGCGTTTAGCACTTCGGTTGCGCGTGCCCGCGGCTTTGGCTGGGAGGTTCAAGAGCCGTCACTCCGTTGGGAGCATCTACAGGCGGCCGTCCATAAAGAGGTCAATCGCCTGAGTGGGGTCTACGACAATATCCTAGATAGTGCCGGCGTTACGCGCTTATGGGGAAAGGCAAGCCTTGCAGGAAAACACAAAGTAGAAGTGGATGGGCGCGTGATTACCGCGCAATTTATCGTCATTGCGACCGGTGCGCACTCACGCATTCCGAACTTGCCGGGCATCGAGCACACGATCACTTCCGATGGTTTCTTTGCCATGCAGAACAAACCGGCGCGAGCGATTGTGATCGGTGGTGGCTATATCGCAGTGGAGCTTGCGAGCATTCTCGCTGCGGCGGGTTCAGAGGTCACCATTCTCTATCGGGGGGAAACCGTTCTGCGGGGCTTCGATGATGAGGTGCGCGAGCACCTTCAAGGGGTTTTGCAAGCACGCGGTATTCGCATCCTGACGCACGCACAGGTTGCCTCCATTGACAAGGCGGAAAGCGGTTATCGGGTAACGTTTGCACCCGATGCGGGCGTTCATGGCGTGGCGATTGAGGCTGATTGCGTGATCAATGCAACTGGGCGCACCCCGAACTCGGCCTCACTGAATCTGGGTGCGGCGGAAATTGAGCCCGATGGCAGTGGCGCAATTTCAGTGGATGAACATTTTCGCACCAGCACCCCGAATATCTTTGCTGTGGGGGATGTGTTGCATCGCATGCAGCTAACGCCGGTCGCGCTGGCTGAGGGGATGTACGTCGCGCACTACCTTTTTGGCAAAAAGGCGCCTGCACCGATTCAGTACGGATGCGTTGCATCCACTGTATTTTCACAGCCACAAGTGGCGAGTGTGGGTCTTACCGAGCAGGCTTGTATGGTGCGTGGACGAAAATTCCGCGTGTATCGCAGCCGTTTTACGCCGATGCAGCAGGTGTTTGCGAACCGGCAGGAGAAGACTTTTCTAAAGATGCTGGTGGACGATGCCAGCGATGTCGTTCTGGGAATTCACATCATCGGCGACGACGCGGGTGAAATCATGCAGGGCTTTGCTGCCGCAATGGTTTGTGGCGCCACCAAAGCACAGTTGGATGCCACCATCGGGATTCATCCGACGATCGCAGAGGAGCTAGTCACAATGCGTGAGGTGAGTGAGACGGTCGATCCTTTGAGCTAGCGAGAGGCGACAGCACACGCTAGAGGCTATAACACACGCGAGCGGCTGTAACACACTAAATGCTGTAACATACAAGCGTTTGTTGACGGCCTTTCAGTGCGGTAACCCCCATTTTGGAGAGGCGATCGCTCAGTTCATCTGGCAGGCGGGAGCGGGTTTCTTCGCTCAACAGGATGCTTGTATTAAAGGTTTTATTCAGATCTTCTAGCCGTGAGGCGACGTTGACCGTGTCGCCGATGACTGCGTATTTCATACGCGTATGGGAGCCTAAGTTACCGGCCACTACGGTGCCTGTATGCAGGCCAATGCGGCATTCGATTTCCGGAACTCCGATGTTTTCCCAACGCTCTGCGAGGCCCTGGCGGCGCCATTCGGTGTTCAGGTCTTCGAGCGCTGCGCGCATTTCAACCGCACAGCGCACAGCCATTTCAGCGTGATTGGGGAGAGGTTGCGGCACGCCAAAAGCGGCCAAGATGCCGTCGCCAAGAAATTCAATGACACAGCCTTCGTAACGGTCGATGATCACGTTCATTGCCGCTAAGTACTGATTGATCATTGCAACCATTTGCATAGGCGTGAGCTGCTCGCTGATGGTGGTGTATTTTTTGAGATCGGAAAACAACACCGTAACGACAGACTCCTGACCGCCCAACTCAATGTTGGTGGTGTGGGAAAGCATGGATTTTGCAACGTCTTCGCTGATATAGCGCCCGAACAAATCACGCATGAGTTGGCGTTCTTTTAGTTCTTCGGCCATGCGGTCAAAGTATCTGCCCAAAAGCCCGAACTCATCGCGACGATCCATTCGTACACGCACGTCCAGATCACCCTCTGCAACGGCGCCCGTCGCTCGGATCAGGCGTGAAAGGGGTTCGCGCACGCTGCGCGCGACAAAAATAGAAACCACAACAATGACAAGCAAGGCGCCAAGGAGAATGGCAAGGCAAACTTCTAACAGGTGCCTGCGGATTCTTTCTAGCATTTCACTACGGACATCAACCCCCACAAGGCCGATCGACCGTCCTTCATGATCAAGCAAGGGGGCGTAGGCGGAGAGGGTGATCCCATACTCGTCTTCGTAAGGGCGATCTTCTACGGTTGGGCGCAAAAAACCCTTGAGCAGCATCGGCGTATCTTCGGCGGAGTAACTCATTCCGGGGTTGGCGTGGCGACCCGCTCGCGTATAGTCCACAAAAAAATACAAGAGGGTTGGGGTGTTCGATGGGCGCAGGATGTAGATGGAGTCAATGTCTGCGTCACGCTGTCCAAGCTCCTTGAAGTGCTCAACCAAGCGCTGATGAATTGGCGACATCTCCTTATAGTTCAAGGGAAATTTGGCGATTTCATTGGCGTCAATGCTTTCTGCAAGGTTAAGCGAGAGCAGCTTCAAGCGTTGCTGCAAAGAGCTAATCTCGGCGGCATTCCAGAGCGTGTAAAAGAAATAGACCATCACCAAAAGAGTGGCGATCACAGCGCTGCCATAAAGCGCGGTCAGGCGGTAGTGGAAACGATGGAAGGCACGAATTTCACGCGCAGGATCCAACTGCTCTGCAGAATCACGGCGTACCGAAGCATGCATTGCGGTGGGCGCAGCGTTTTTGATGAGCGCATCTTTTGCTTCAGGCTGACTCGCCTTGGCTACGCTAGGCGGAATGTTTTTTGCGCGAATGAGCGGTTCGTTGGAGTCGAGCAGGGCGCATCTCCTTATATCATCTGCCTGAAGAATAGCATGTTTTTGCCCAGCGATTTGTGGCTAGAAAATCACTGCGACAAAATATGAAAACGCGCAAAAAACCGTCTATCCTTAGCATGGTATCAGCGACAACTTGGGGGTCGCTTTGCTTACCTTGGGGCTAGATGCTGGCGAGCCTTAGGCATATGTAATTTTAAAGATGGGGAATGGAGTCTCACCTTACTTGAGGTAGACCTTATGTTGCACAGTAGTACGCAGTTCACACTGTTTTGTCTGGTGTTGATGATGAGCACTTTAGGCTACGCGATGATGCGCATCGTGAAAGCAAAGCGGCGTGGCGAACAGATCCCTGAATCCTCCGCAAGCTGGGCAATTCTGTCCTCGTTTGTCATCTGTGGCTTAGCCTTTGCGCAGGTCGTATTCGAGGCCAGCACTCCCTCTGATCAGAACGAGCTAAGCGGCCACTCACCCATTCAGGTTGAGCAAATCAAAGAAGTTGTCCAGCTGGGGCAAAAATAGGGTGAAAACCATCTCGCAGCCGCTCTTGAGTGGCGTTGTCGCCATTGATGGAAAGACGCTGTGCAACAGCGCCAATGCCAGGGAAGGAAGACCTGCCATCCACCCCCAGTGAAACTGAATTGCTGGGAAGAAGTTGACAAGGGGCATGGCCGGATTGAAACCCGCCACTGCATTGCAAGCGACCGTATCGACTGGCTGGAACAGAAGGCCCAATGGGCGGGCCTGCGCTCGGTCGCAATGATTGATGAGACGCGGGAAAGTGGCGGAAAAAAACAGTGTGGACCGGCGGTTCTTTATCAGCAGCCTGCCACCCGATGCCGAGCAGATCGCAAAGGCGGTTCGCGCACTTTGAACAGTTTTTGAACATGGGACAGTCTTGGGTTTGCGTGCCTGATGAGAAATAGCACACGTAATTACATTTCGTAACGGACGGCCATCTGCCAGCGATGTACCCTGTCTAAGCGATCGTCAGGAAGTAAAAATAAAAAATATCCCAAGGATGAAACACGTGAAGATCCCCACAGCCCACAGCCCACAGCCCACAGCCCACAGCCCACAGCCCACAGCCCACAGCCCACAGCCCACAGCCTCTAGCGTTCCTATAAAACGCGTTACTCGCTATTTCATTTCGCTCTGTTTCCTTCTCATCGGCCTTCCAAGCGCAACGTTTGCAGGCACCTGCAATTACCAAAACGTTGTCGCTGCGCCAGAAGATGGGCTTAGCAACTGCGTGACGCGCTGCAAGGCGCAAATAGGGCCTAGTTCGTTGAGCTACTGTACCGAGCCCCATATGCAAAACTGGTGCGAGAAACACTGCGCAGCGGCCGTGGATAATTCATGCGAGGCTAAATCAGGAAATCCGATTAATTTATCGAATGGCGCAAAAGAGCACACCGAAACCGATTTTCAGGGGCGCGGAAGTTTTCCGCTGAATATTACGCGCAGCTACAGTAGCAGCGCCATTGCGCCAGATTCCGGCTTTGGTAAAAAGTGGAGTGGCGTTGGCAATCCTCACGTGGTGAGTAGAGGGGCGGGCGGTGGAGACACCTATACTTATATTGACGAAAATGGTGTTCGCACCGTTTTTAACTTTGACGCCACCTCGCCCTTAAAACCTCGCCCTGCAAAAGCGGATACGGTCATTCGCCTGTATCTGCAACCCAATATGAACTGGGGAGGCAGCAAGGATGGCTGGCTTGTGGAGTTCCCCGATAGAAGCGCCCGACTTTTTGAGTTTGATATTCAGCAGTTCGATGCAGATCTGCGCTATACCTCACGTCTGCTCTCCGAAAGCGACACGCAGGGCGGCTATCAGGATTACCGTTACGATAGCGAAAAGCGGGTGTCTAGAGTCCGTAATCACGTAGGCGATGAGCTGCATTTTACCTATTATGCGGATGGCAGCAACCACATCCAAAGCATTACCGCACCGGGCAATCAGACCTTCCGTTATGAATACGACGCGCAAGGCAATTTAGCCAAAGTATTTTATCCGGATGAAACCCCGAACAACGATACAGATAACCCCTTCAAGCAATATCACTACGAAGATAGCCGCTTTCCTAACCACCTTACCGGAATTACCGACGAGAACGGTGAGCGTTTTGCTACGTATGCCTACAACGAGGCTGGGCGTGCCATTCTTTCAACGCACGCCACCGGTGCAGGGCGCATTGACGTTGAATACGTTGGCGATCAGGTACATGTTCAAAACGCGGCAGGCCAAGAGACGATTTATGAGTTTATGCGATCCGGCAGCGCAGCCGAAATTGCCTACCGACTGAGCCGCATTCAAGGCCAGCCTACCGGGAATTGCGGTGCATCCAATAGCACGATCCACTACAACTCTGCAGGTTTCAGGGACTATGTTGTAGACGGACGCGGCTACGCCACGCACTACACCTACGACAGCCAAGGCCGGGAAATTCGCCGCCGTGAGGCGATGCGGCTAACCAATGGAGCACTCACGCCGACCGCTGAAACCCGCACCACCGAAACCGACTGGGCGCAATTTGGCGATAATACCCTAGGCTATGCAATGCTCGTCAGTGAGCGTAGAGTGCCTGGAAAAACCAGCCGCTACACCTATGAACACGGTCGCATTGCCTCCGTTACCGAAACCGACACGACTACTCAAAGTGCGCCGTATTCCACAGCAGGCCAAACGCGCGTTTGGAACTACACCTATACCTATCACGACGCTGCTGAGCGTCTACCTGCCACCGTTAGGCTTGAATTGCCCAGCGGCGCGGTGAGCGTACAACACTTCAACGCCCAAGGTTTTTTAACCGCCGTAGAGCGAAGGTCAGGCGATATAACGTTCTCCACGCAGATAAGTGAGCACGATACGAGTGGTCGCCCCACGAAGATCTTGGATGAAAACGGCGTAGAAACCCGCCTCACCTACACCCCAAGAGGCTGGTTGGCCTCGCGCACGTTGGTGATGCCTGAGGGAAATGCCGTTACGCAATATCGTTATGACAACGTCGGGCAGATCACCGAAATTCGCTTGCCCGATCACCGCGTATTGAACTACGAATACGATGCCGCGCAGCGTAAGGTGGCGGTGATCCATCAAGGTGAGCGGATCGAATACGAACTCGACCCTTTCGGCAACGTCACCGCCGAGCGCACCCGCACAGCGAATGGCGCCATCCGCTACGTGCAGCAAAAAGCCTTTGATGATCTCGGACGCCTCTGGAAAGTGCTGGGCCTTGATGGTCAGTCGACGCTCATAAACCAGTACGATGAAAATGATAACGTCATTGCAATTATCGACGCCTACCAACGCCCACTCACCCAGTCGTTCGATGGCTTAAACCACCTAACCCGCGTCACCGACCGCGAAGCCGGCGTGGTGGAATATACTTACAACGCGCAGGGTCAGCTCGCCAGCGTTACCGATCAAAAAGGACTCGTCACCACCTATGTGGTCGATGGCTTCGGCCGTAAAATCCAGCAAAAAAGCCCAGATACCGGAACCACGACGTATTATTACGACTTGTCGGATCATCTGACAAAAACCGTAGATGCGCGTGGCGTGGTAACGGAATACCGCTACGACGGATTTAATCGCTTAACGTCCGTCCACTATCCGTCTAGCGCGCAAGACGACGTAACTTATCAGTACGATGCCACCTCCACCGCCGACCAAACCCATTTTGGACGTGGCCGGCTGACCCGCATCAGTGAGGCCAATGGAAACAGCATCGACTGGATATACAATGCGCAAGGGCAAATTATTCGTGAACTTCGCACGCAATCAGGCAAAACCTATGCCACCGCTTATCAATACGACTTGGCGGCAAACCTTGTCCAGATCACCTACCCCAGCGGACGAGAGCTTAGCTATGACTACGACAATAAAGGCCGTATCAACCAAGTCCGCAGCCGCGAAAACAGCAGTAAAAGCTGGACGACTCTTGCGAATAATCTAAGCTACGAACCCTTCGGCCCCCTTACCGGATTCACTTGGGGCAATGGCCTAACGGAAACCCTCAGCTACGACGCCCACTACCAGCCATCCTCCATTCAGACCCGTTCAGGCAGCACAGACGTTCGCAGTTTGCAGTACGGCTTTAACCTCGCCAACGAACTGGATCACCTGACCGATGCGAAAACCCCAGCTCGTAGCCAACTCTTTAGCTACGATCCCAACGGGCGCTTAAACCAAGCGCAAGGCCAGTACGGCACGCTAGCGTATCAGTACGACCTGACCGGAAACCGTGTATCGCAAGCGCAAACCAACGCAGGCGACGGCCAAAACTTTACCGAAAGCTACCAATACCCCGCCACCAGTCACCGTCTCACGCAAATGAGCACAAGCGGGCAGGGCGGACAGAACCGGAACTTCCAGTACAGCGCCGCCGGTAACCTCACGCAAGACGAGCGTTATACCTACGTTTATAGCGATGCCAACCGCCTCACGCAAGTCATGAGCGGCCCAGCAGTAATTGCCGAATATCGCTATAACCACCTAGGCGAACGCATTTCCAAAACCGCCGACGGAAAAACCATGCAGTTTATCTACGGCGCCAATAACCAATTGCTGGCTGAACATCATCAAGATGGCACGCCGATTCGCGATTATGTTTATCTTGGCGATAAATTACTGGCCATGGTGGATGCCGATACGGCAACCAATCCAGACACCGGCACAAAAGCCGATCTTGCACTTACCTTAAAAGGCGCCACTGGAAATTCCGTGAAACAGCCGGATGGCCGCTATCAAGTAACGTACAAGGTCAACGTCCAGAACGCCGGTGGTAGTGCTGCTGAAAATGTACTCCTCACCAATACCTTCCCAGCAACGGATGTGAACTTGGTGAGCTACACGACCAGCCAAGGCACCTGCGCTGACGATGCCAGCAGTTGTGATCTCGGCACCATCAACGTGGGCCAAACCGTAACGGTCACCCTGATCGCCAGCAAAGGCCAAAAAGCCAAGGAAAACTTCAGCGCGAGCGTTACAACCAGCTCTGAAGAAAGCAACACCGACAATAACAGCGCAACGGCTGCATTTGGTGGCGCCTTTGGCCTCTGGATAATGGCCTTCCTCACTGCTATGCTGGGCTTGCGTACACGTTTTGCTAAACATGCTCTGAACCGTAAAAACACGATCAGCACAGCGTGCTTGTTACTCTGCGGCCTGAGTCTGATGGGCGCTAACACCAGCCAAGCGGAGCAGATTTACTACGTCCACACCGATCATTTGAACACGCCGACACTGGTCACGGATTCGAATAAAACCGTGGTCTGGGAAGGGGTAAGAAAGCCGTTTGGGGAGACGGAGGAGGTTGTTAACACCGTACGCCAGCCGATTCGGTTTCCGGGGCAGTATTTCGATGGGGAAACGGGTTTATCGTACAACTTGATGCGGGATTATGATGCACGGGTGGGGCGGTATGTGCAGAGTGATCCGATTGGGTTGATGGGTGGGGTTAGTACGTATGGGTATGTTGGGGGGAATCCAGTTGCATTTGTTGATCCGCTTGGATATGCCAGACAAGGTGGACAAACCGGTCAATGGTGGGAGTTTAAAGATAGAAATTTCCAGCTCTGGTTTCATCAATGCGTAAAACAACCGGGTGATCCAGATGCATCAAGGGAAGATTTAACTGAGGCTTATTCACAGTGGAAGGAATACGGCAAACCGGATGGAAAAAATGGTTGTGGCGGGCCGCCGCCCCCACCTCCACCGGCTCCAGCAAATACTTGTGACGATGCGTGTGAGAAGTCGGCGACTATCGTGACTGTCGGCGGTACCGCTTATGTGATTTATCGATGCTTGCGAATGGCGCCATCACTATTTCCGCCTTTTTGGCCAACCATACCAGCTAATGTGGTGACACCATGACTGCTGCTCATTTATATACAGTAGAGTTGCGATTTTCAGGTGACCAATTGGAATCATCTGAAATTTCAGCTCGATTGAATTTACAGCCAAGCAATGCGATGTGCCAATCGAAAAACCAGATTGCTACACGAAAGCGGCGTTCATATTGGGCATATAACGGACAAGGGGAAGTGGGGTTCCAAGCTCAGTGGGTAAGTCTGGAAGATGGTTTGGAATTTCTTCTTAGAATACTAAGGCCCAGAAAAGCTGAGATTGTAGCTCTTGCTGATCAGTTTGATGGGATTTGGTGGTGTGGTCACTTCCAGGTCAGCTTTGATGGTGGCCCCATGCTGTCTCCGAAGTTGCTGATGGAGATAGGCAGCTACGGAATTCCTCTTGGCATTGATAACTATTTCTCCGATGATTGATCCATTAAGCTACAGATTAGAGAACAAAAGAGGCCCTATCGCTGAAAAAAGCCTTAGGGCTTTTTGTGTTACCGAAAGCTACCAATATTCGGCCAACACACACCGTCTCACCCAAGTGAACGCCAGCGGGCAGGGCGGCCAAAATCGAAGCTTCCAGTACAGCGCCGCCGGTAACCTCACGCAAGATGAGCGTTACACCTACGTTTATAACGATGCCAACCGCCTCACCAAAATCTTCAGCGGCCCTGCCATCGTCGCAGAATATCGCTATAACCACCTAGACGAACGCATTTCCAAAACCACCGCTTCATTTTTGATAGTTAATGAAGCTGGTCAAATTGCATATTTTTGGAGGCTTGCCCAGTAGCAAGGGGAAATAGTCGATTAGGAACCAAAAAGGGCTGGATTGCGCAATCAATTCGGCTCTTTCCTTTTGCTTGCGTTGAGGCTGGGGGCGAGTGAACGCATACTCACCATGCGCGATGCGCGATGCGCGATGCGCGATGCGCGATGCGCGATGCGCGATGCGCGATGCGCGATGCGCGATGCGCGATGCGCGATGCGCGATGTGCGCTGTGTGATCGCCTATTGCGCTGGCGGCTCCCAAATTTTCGGCTTGGGTGGTGGTGTCATGATGCCTGGTTTCGCTTTCAAATGTAACGACAGCATGCGCGTCCAAGTTCGCAAAAAATGGTCGTAAAGCGCTGGGTTTTCTACTAGATGGGTGTCCTGTGCCATACCGCGTAATAGCCACTGTGTAAGCACCATGTACTGTCCTACGTCCTCACCCTCTCGAAGTGGTTCAAGATAGTGCTCTGCCGCACCTACCAAGGTGCGGTAGCTGGCTGTCCAAAGCTCCTGCATGATTTCCGCAAGTTCCGGATCGTGCTGGCTCGCCCTCAAAAGCTCATTAAGCGCGATATGCTCAGGCTGATTGAAGGCCTCTCGCCACGAAAGGTCTATCAGATCATGCAAACGATCATCCGAGGCTGGAATGTTGAGCAAGGCTCGGCCGAGCTGTAAATAAATGCGCTGCGCAAGCCGCCGCGCCGCCGCCGCAATCAGTGCCGCTTTCGAGGGGAAATGATGAACTGGCGCACCTCTTGATACCTTTGCACGCTCGATAATTCGACTCACCGTTGTTCCCGCATACCCCTCCGTTCGCAGGCAGTCGATGGCTGCATCCAGCAGCCGCTTTCGCATGGCTTTGCTGCGCTCTTCTTGGGTGCGACGCGCGCGCTCAGGCTTGGCTTCGGCTTTTGGATTCGACGGAGATTGTGTCATGTATCACCTTCGCTGTTTCAATCTTAGGGGCGCCCGATGCGCAAAGTTGGCGGAGTGTACCGTATTCATTCCAAACTGCCGCCCTGATCGTTCGCTTTTCCAAATATCCCTGACGAAATAGAGACTTCTAATCTGCTTGACGGGTGTTGTGACTGCATGGTATCAATTATCAAAGTTGGACGTCCATATTGTAAGTTAAACATCAAGCCCAAGGAAAGCAACTGCTGACCTGTTTCTTCACAAGCGATTCCATCGCTAGCAATCCACAAGGAGTACATCCCTCATGTCGTCTTCAGCCGGTTATGTTGCCCCCATGATCCCGCGCACGCTCTTTACGGAAGAACACGAGACCTTCCGCAAAACGGTTCGCCGGTTCTTTGATGAGGAAATCACGCCGTTCGCGGATCGCTGGGAGGAGCAGCAGCACATTGACCGCAACCTCTGGAACAAAGCAGGGGAGCTTGGGCTGCTTTGCCCGACCATGCCAGAAGAATACGGTGGTTCGGGCGTAGATCGCCTGTACAGCACGATCCTGATGGAAGAGCAGGCGCGTTCGGGCGATTCTGCCTCAGGCTTTGCGCTTCACTCTGACATCGTTGCAAACTACATCTTCAACTTTGGCTCCGAGGCTCTTAAGCGCCACTGGCTCCCCAAAATGGCGTCAGGTGAAGCGGTTGCGGCCATTGCAATGACCGAACCGGGCACAGGCTCCGACCTGCAAGCCGTTCGCACCACGGCAATTGCAGATGGCGACGATTACGTCATCAACGGCTCCAAAATCTTTATCACCAATGGCTACCTTTCGGATGTGGTGGTCGTGGTTGCAAAAACCGGAAGCGGCGAGAAAGCGGCGCAAAACATTTCGCTCATCGTCGTTGAAGCAAGCCGTGCGGGATTTACCAAAGGTAAGCCACTCAAGAAAGTCGGTATGCGCGGCCAGGACACCTGCGAATTGTTCTTCGATAACGTGCGCGTTCCGAAAACCAACCTGCTCGGCATGGAAGGCATGGGCTTCATCATGCTCATGAAGGAGCTCGCGTGGGAAAGGATGATGATCGCCATTATCTGCGCCGCAGGTGCAGAAGCGGTACTTGCCAACACCGTTGATTACGTTAAACAGCGTAAAGCCTTCGGCAAGCCCATTTCCGCCTTTCAGAATACCCGCTTCAAACTTGCAGAAATGCGCGCTGAAATTCAGATTGCTCGCGTATATGTGGATCGCTGCCTAGAACTGGTACTGCAGAGCAAGCTCTCAGTAGAAGCCGCCGCATCTGCAAAATACTGGGTTTCTGACCTGCTAAGCAAAGTCGTTGATGAGTGCGTACAACTCCACGGTGGCTATGGCTACATGTTGGAATACCCTGTCGCACGCGCCTATATCGACACCCGCGCCAACCGTATCTACGGTGGCACTAACGAGATTATGAAGGAGCTGATCTCAAGAACCATTTAATCCATAACGCCACATCTCAATTTGAATAAGGCGATCGCTTTTCTAGGCGAAATCACGATTCCTAAAGCGATCGCTTTTCAAAAAATGACTGAGTCGCATGAATCGACAGTACGGAGAAATACGATGAGTGAGTTACGTTTTGACAATCGAGTGGCCATCGTCACCGGTGCAGGGAACGGCCTTGGGCGCTCGCACGCACTGATGTTGGCGGCGCGCGGCGCCAAAGTTGTGGTGAACGATTTAGGTGGATCGGCGCACGGCGCGGGCAAATCCTCGGCAGCCGCAGATAAAGTGGTAGAAGAAATTCGCGCTGCAGGTGGCACAGCCGTTGCCAACTACGATTCCGTAGAAAATGGCGAGGCCATCGTAAAAACAGCGCTGGATGCGTTCGGTACTGTCGATATCGTGATCAATAACGCCGGCATTCTGCGCGATGTAAGCTTCAACAAAATGACCCGCGAAGATTGGGATCTCATCATGCGCGTTCACCTGAATGGCACCATGAGCGTCTCTCACGCCGCATGGCCGATCATGCGCGAAAAAGGCTATGGCCGGATTGTGATGACCACTTCAGCCGCAGGCATCTACGGCAACTTTGGCCAAGCGAACTATTGCGCCGCCAAGCTCGGCATTCTTGGCCTAGCGAACTGCTTGGCCGAAGAGGGCCGTGGCAAAAACATTTTTGTGAACACGATTGCACCTTTAGCTGCGTCGCGGCTGACGGAAACCGTGATGCCCGCTTCTATGCTGGAACTGCTCCAACCGGAAGCGGTAAGCCCGTTGGTTGCTTATCTCTGCAACGAAGCGTGCAAAGAAACGAAGGGGCTCTTTGAGGTCGGCGCAGGGTTTATCGCCAAACTTCGCTGGGAACGTACCCCTGGCTACGTTTTCCCGAACACTCGTCCGTTCACGCTTGATGACGTGGCACGTCGTTGGGACAAGATCACCGATTTCACGGATGGAACCTACCCAACCAACACCACCGATGCGCTGATGCCGATTATTACCAGCGTTAATAATCCATCTTTGGGCGGTAACGAGTTCGTCGATCTAGACCTAGCGGCGAAAACCGTGCTGGAACTGGAAAGCAGTTACGATGAGCGCGATCTTTCCCTGTACGCGCTTGGCGTAGGCGCTGCACATGATCCGTTGGACATGAGCGAACTCAAATATGTGTATGAATTGGGTGGAAACTTCGCCGCACTACCTACCTACGGTGTAATGCCGCAGATGAACGCCATGCTTTCCGCCGCCAAAAAAGGAACGCTGCAGCTGCCCGGCATGAACTTCGGCTTTGAGCGTCTGCTGCACGGCGAACAGTACACCGAAATCAAGCGCCCCTTGCCGCCGCACGCCAAACTGAAACACACTTTCAAATTGAAAAATGCGTGGGATAAAGCCCCGAACGCCGTCGTAACGTTCGCAATCAGCTCCACCGATGAAAGCGGTGAAGAAATTGCCTACAACGAGATGACTGCCTTCGTAAAAGGCGCAGGCGGTTGGGGTGGCGATCGTGGGCCGAGCGTCGATGAAAACGTACCGCCCGCACGCGAACCAGATGCGGTGATCGAAGAGAAAACCGACGCCAACCAAACCCTGCTGTATCGCCTCTCCGGTGACTGGAACCCGCTCCATGCTGACCCAGCTTTCGCCAAGGCGTTTGGCTTTGATCGACCCATCCTGCATGGCCTTTGCACCTACGGTTACGCCGGTCGCCATGTAATCAAAGCGTTTTCCAACAATGATTCACGCTTCTTCAAGAGCATTAAAGTGCGCTTTGCCAAGAGCGTGTTTCCAGGTGATACGCTGGTAACGAAAATGTGGAAGGAATCCGACACCCGCATCATTTTCGAAACCTACGTCAAAGAGCGCAACGAGCTGGTCATCAAAAACGCGGTAATTGAGCTCTACAAGGAAATTCCAAAAGACAAGCCCGCCGCCGCGCCGAAAGCACAAGCCGCAACTGCGCCTGCAGCTGCTGCGGCGGCTGCAGCTCCGTCCAGCGATCCGACTTCGGCCGACGTATTTGCCGCCATTGGCAAACACTTTGCGAAGAATGCTGGGCTTGGTGATCAAGTCGGCACCATCTTCCAGTTCCATTTCACCGATCCGGCTAGCAGCTGGGTAATTGATCTTAAGAGCGGCAACGGCTCCGTCAAAGGTGGAACGGTAGACAAGCCCGACGTAACGCTAGAGCTAAGCGAATCAGACTTCATCGACATGTGCACCGGCGCAGTGGATCCGCAGAAATTGTATTTCGGCGGCAAGCTGAAAATCAGCGGCAACATCATGGCCTCCAACAAGCTGACCTTCTTGCAGAAGATGGATCCGCAATTGGTGGTGGATGAGATTAAGGCACGCGTGGAAGCCGGCGGCGGTGCAGTACCTGCGGCGGCAGCCAGCGCACCGGCAGCCGCTGCAGCCCCCACAGCAGGTGACGTATTTGGCGGAATCGGTAAGTACTTCCAGCAAGAAAAAGGGCTGGGCGACAAGGTACAGACCGTGTTCCAGTTCAAGTTCAGCGATCCGGAAAGCAGTTGGGTCATCGACCTTAAGAGCGGTAACGGTTCTGTTAGCGCTGGCAGCACCGAGAAGCCCGACGTAACGCTGGAGCTAAGCGAATCAGACTTCATCGACATGTGCACCGGTGCAGTGGATCCGCAGAAATTGTATTTCGGCGGCAAGCTGAAAATCAGCGGCAATATCATGGCCTCCAACAAGCTGACCTTCTTGCAAAAGATGGATCCCAAGCTCGTAGAAGCAGAGATGGCTGCAAGGCTCGCCTCAGGTGCAAAAGCAGCAGCACCCGCCGCAGCAAGCGCATCCAAGAAGCGTGAAGCCATTGCTCCATCGGTAATTGCGGCACTGGAAGCCAAAATCCAGAGCGGCTTGAGTGTAGCGTTAAAGCAGCCGCTCAACCTGCGAATCAGTGATCTTGATCGCCACTGGACGGTGGACTTTTCAGTGAGCCCCGCCAAGGTCTCTGAAGGCGCAAGCGACAAAGCCAGCAGCACGATGACCCTCGCAGATAGCGATCTTGAGGCGCTCGCGAAAGGCAAAGCCAAACTACGCAGCCTATTCCAACAGGGTAAAGTGCGTGTGGATGGAGATGTCTTGGCGGCTCATCAATTTGAGGTGCTCAGCGGCTTGCTCGCCTAATCGATAGGGCGCACCTGCAGGGGCTTTTAATACGGCCCCTCGCAGGTCCACTGAATGCAGCAATTTGAATACGGCAACTTCTACAGAAAACTGATTTACGCATTAACCAGAGGATATAACGATGGGAAGACGTGCTAATGTGATCGGCGTTGGGATGACCAAATTCTCCAAACCCGGTTCCAGCCCCGAATACTATGAAATGGCTCGCGATGCAGGGCTCAACGCACTCAAAGACGCGGGTATCCCGTATTCCGCTGTACAGCAAGCCTATGTTGGCTATGTGTATGGGGATTCCACTTGCGGCCAACGCGCCGTGTACGAACTGGGCCTTACAGGGATTCCAGTCGTCAACGTCAACAACAACTGCTCCACCGGCTCCAGCGCCCTGTACCTTGCGCGTCAGGCCATTGAAGGCGGGCTCGCGGAGTGTGTATTGGCACTTGGCTTTGAAAAAATGGAAAAGGGCGCGCTGGGTGCGAAGTTCAACGACCGCGAACCACCGATGGGCAAACACGCGCAAGTGATGATTGAAGCGCAAGGCTTCACACAAGCGCCGCCTGCCGCACAGATGTTCGGTGGGGCAGGGCGGGAATACCGCTGGCATCACGGCACCAAGCGTGAAACCTTTGGCCAGATTGCCGTCAAAGCACGCAAACACGCCAGCAACAATCCTTACGCCTTGTTCGGCCAAGTACTATCGCTGGAAGAAATCTTGGCTTCGGATGAAGTATTCGATCCGCTGACTCGCTTCCAGTGCTGCCCACCCACCTGCGGCGCAGGCGCGGCAATCATTTGTTCGGACGAATTTGCCCGCAAACACGGCATTAGCAATCCTGTGTACATCGCAGCGCAAGCAATGACCACCGATTTTGCCTCCAGCTTCGACGAGCAGAGCATGATCAAGATGGTCGGCTATGACATGACCAAAGATGCTGCTCGCCAAGTCTACGAACAAGCCGGCATTGGCCCCGAAGATATTCAGGTGGTGGAACTACACGACTGCTTTACCGCGAACGAACTGCTCACCTATGAAGCGCTCGGCCTGTGCCCTGAGGGCGGTGCTGAGAAATTCATATGGGATGGCGATAACACCTATGGCGGTAAATTCGTGACCAACCCCTCAGGCGGGCTGTTATCGAAAGGGCATCCTCTTGGCGCGACGGGCCTTGCTCAATGCACCGAGCTGGTGTGGCAGCTGCGTGGTACGGCAGACAAACGTCAAGTCGATAACGCCCGAATTGCGCTCCAGCACAACCTTGGCTTAGGTGGTGCTTGCGTGATTACGATGTACCGCCGCGACTAAGGGTGAGCGGCAAAAAGCGTGTCTGCTGTTGCAGGCAAGTTTTCTGCCGTTATGGAAGAAATACTAAGAAGCCCGAGGTAATTAATTTTGCCTCGGGCTTCTTAGTATTTGTGTTGCGTGAATCTAGCGCTCCACCGAAGACGCGTTATACCATCCCCGCTTCGGTCTCCAGAAAGGCGGGGCGTCCCGACCGAATCCAATGCCGACCCGGCAAGTAAGCTCTGGCAAAGGGTTTGAAGCATGATGTGAGTTAGCCAATCGGCCAATCACACGCACCAACAGAAATATACCATCCCCGTTTTTCGAGAACTCTCAAAACAGAACGCGTCGCCGCCCGAGTGGGGTAGGGGAGACTGCCTTTTTGTGGTAGAAAATCGCTGTTTCCAATACCTACAATATCCAGAAAACTACCTCTAATTTCCGTGAAATACCCGTAAGTTGCGATCAACTTGCCGCCTTTCCCAAAACTACTCGATTTTTGTCAGAATGGCGCAAACTGTCCCCTAGACTGACGCGCAGTGGCATAGGCTAAGCCCTTGGATTTTCATAGTCTGGAACTGCGGAAACACTCCAGAACCCAACAGTCGTTCGTCGTAGAGAGGGAATTATCATGGGATTCGATATCTCCAGAACCATTTCAAAATCCATTCCGGTCACGTTTCGTAAGGTGAAGTTCGGCTTCTCCGAAAAGAATACTTCCAAGTACTGGCACAACAATAGTCCCTTCGTTTCGTTCTTCTGGAGCGCAATGTCTACCGCGTTCCCTGAAGGTGAATTGTTCTTTATGGATACCGGCCGCTACTTCAAGGACGAGATCAACAATCCGGAACTAAAAGCTACGGTAGAAGAATTCATTCGCCAAGAAGCGCATCATACGTATCAGCACAAGCGCCTGAACAATATGATGGTCGAGCACGGCTTTGACATGCACAAATACGAAAACTGGTTTGGCATGTGGCTGCGTGGGGTAAGAAAAGTTCTGCCGAAAAAACTCCAGCTTTCCGTTTCTATGGCGCTAGAACACTTCACCGCCAACTTCGCCCACCAATACCTCGCCAACCCGAAATACACTGAAGGTGTAGACACCGAAGTAAAAGCGCTGTGGTCATGGCACGCAGCAGAAGAAGTTGAGCATAAAGGCGTGCTGTACGATCTGTATTATGAAGTAGGCGGTGGCTACTTCGGCCGCGTAGTAACGCTCGCACCGGCATGGACGATGCTAATTGCGCTGACCCTGCTTGCTCAAGCTGAAATGCTCGCCAAAGATGGCAAGCTGCTGAACGTGGGCGACAATGTCAAAGGCTTGTGGTACTTGGTTGGCCCCACTGGCTTGGTCACCGCGATGCTGCCTGAGTTCTTCCGTTACTTCAAGCCAGGCTTCCACCCATGGGATGTGAACGATAAAGAACTGATGGATAGCTGGTACAGAAACAACGGTGAATACATCACCAACCTGAAAGTAGTTGCATAACGGCAATGCTTTAGGCGAAAAAATATAACGTGGTAACAAAGAGGCAGCCAGTTGGCTGCCTCTTTGCGTTTTATCTCTGGCAGGCTATTTGAGGGCGCGAAACGCTGGCGCATCAATGTAGTGCAGCATTTTTCCCCTATCCGGTTTAATTCAAGAATCCATTTTCGGACCAATGAGCGAAAGCGGATATTGCCGATGCCCGTTCTGAATTTTGTAGATTCTGAAATCGTTAAAGTCGAGCGTGAAAACCTTATCTGTCTTCAGGTTTTCACCCACAACAATCAAGGTCGCATCAGCAAAGTCCATGGGCAAGTCACGATATTTGTCCATTAGCACGAAAGCTCTTTCAACGTCCTTTTTGTTCAGCGCAACAAGGCTTACGTATTCGCCCATGAAAAACGCTTTGAGCGCATCCGCTCCCTTGCTGTTGGGGGCTAGCATATGTAAAACTTCCGTAAGAACTGCTTCCGTTGTGTACAGTGGTTCGACAATTTCTTCCAAAATTTTTCTACACGCCAAGTGGTCTTGGTCTTTCGGATCAAACAGCGCTACTAACGGCCCAGTATCAATCAGGATCATCGCAGCCTCTTGCTCGCCAACTTACTTTTTAAGGCTTGTTTTGAATCACGGGCAGGAGCGATCGAATATCCGCCATCGCCAAGATCAGCGTCTTTGAAAAAATCCGCAGGCTTTCGTGTTGTTGTCGCTAAAGCTAATTTTCGATACTCAATGAGGCCTTGCTTAATGGCATCTGAAATTGACAAGCCTGTGCGAGATATTATGTCGCCTAATGCCTCTTCGGCTTCGTCGTCGAGCCTTACTGAGCGAGTACTCATGGAGCCACCATTGATGCGGTTGATATCATGACTCTACCATCCAATCAAATGTAATACAATAAGTATTACGGCAAAAGCGGGAGGGAACCTTTTAGGCAAGGCGATCTTGTCTCTCGTTATTTGAGGGCGCGAAACGCCGCAAAATCGTTTGGCCCGTCGATATAGCGCAGCGCCGATTGCACATCGCGCCACCCGACGTATTGCATCAAAGGCTTCACATCCCATTGATTGGCATTGGCCCACCCAGCAAAGCCTCGGCGCAGTGAGTGACTGCTGTAGAGTTCCGGTGCCTCTATGCCAGCCTTGTGCAGCAACTGGCGCAGCCGAGAAGCGGCATATGCCTCAAGACAGTTTGGGTCAGGTATTTCCAACTGACGGCAAAGGGTTTGCTACACCACGCAGGGAACGCTGGTGAAATCGTCGGGAAAAGTCCCCAGAAAGCGCAGTGTTGTCAGTTGAAGGGCGTAACCCAGTCTATTGTGATGCCCGCGCAGTGCCTGCAAGATATGGCGGTCATCGTCGCTGAGATAGAAAGCGCCTGTGTGAGAAAATCGACCGGCATTTACAGTACATCGGCACAAAATACGGCAGGGATCACGATTCGGGTCCGCTCGATGTGGCCGCGTTGCAACAGGCCAGCGCGTTTGTCGCCTGTCACCAGATAGTCAGCCTCGCCCTGCAAGGCCATGGCGAGCAAAAAGGCATCATCGGGGTCGGCGCACTCATGCGTCAACGTCAATTTCTCCAGCACGATGGCTCGTTGCAGGTTGTTGATCATGGTGCCGACCTTGGCGGGTTGCAGTACTGCCTGCAAGCGCGGATAGCGGCTGGCACGATGAATCTCATTTAGTTGGTGGTGCGACGTTACCAATTCAAAACGAGCCGCCCGCCAGGCGCGGTAAATGGTATCGGGGAATCCGTGTGGGGAGATCAGGGCGCTGAAAAGGATGTTGCTGTCTAGGACCACCCGCATCAGCGTTGCCGCGCCCAAGCCAAGGCTTCATTCACCATGGCGCTTAAATCTATCGCGCTGATCTCGGCATTGGCAGTCTTGGCCTGCACCGCTGACAACTCCAGGATATGCGCGCGCACGGCTTCCTCGACAAAGCGCGAGAGGTCGCCCTTGCGGCCGCCCCCTTGGGCGGCAAGAAACAGACGGAGTGCTTGATCGGTGTCGGCCGAAATGGCCAGGTTCCAACGCACGGTACTCATTCGATAGCGCTCTTTGAAATGGTGTTTATGCGCTTATACACCCACTAAGACCGGTGATGCAAGTGCTACAGAATGCGCGTGCAGGGATGCTCACAGCCGATTGCGAAAAACTCAACCGCCTCGCTATTTGAGGGCACGAAACGCCGCAAAATCGTTTGGCCCGTCGATGTAGCGCAGCGCCGACTGCACATCGCGCCACCCTACGTATTGCATCAAAGACTTCACATCCCATTGATTGGCATTGGCCCACCCAGCAAAGCCTCGGCGCAGTGAGTGACTGCTGTAGAGTTCCGGTGCTTCTATGCCGGCCTTGTGCAGCAACTGGCGCAACCATTTGTTGATGCTGCCGGGATTCATGGCCGTCTCCGCAATCGCCCCCCAGCGGTCAATCGCGGGAAACAGTGGTCCATTGGGCCGTTGATCCAGAGCGCGCCATGCCTCGATCGCTTCGACTGGGCACAGTCGATGCAATGCTGGAGCGCGATAGGTGCACCCTCGGTTTTCCCGATCCCCCTTGCTGGTCGGTAGGTACAGAGTCAACCCTTCTCCGGGCTGGACCGTCATATGCTCGATGCGCAAACGACACAGCTCGTCACTGCGGAAGCCGCGCCAGAATCCCAGCAGCAATAGCGCTCGGTCACGGGAAAAACGAAAGCGCACCCCAGCATCCGTGTCAGCGGATGTCTGGCTCAGTAGCCAACCAAGAAAGTTGAATTGGCCAATGAAAACCAAGAAAAATTGGCTGCCGTGACCAAGGAAAAGAACCGCTTGGATGCGCGCCTGTCATCGCTATCGCAAGCCCTCGAAGCGGAGAGAATGAGATCCAGAGCCTTGGAACTGAACGCGGCCAAATTGCAGACAGAACTGGACGTGAAAACTGGTTTGCTGGAGAAGCTTGCCGCCAAACCAGGTTATTCACTCATCGTCCGGCGCAAACCGGTGTAGAACGTGGTGTGTCATGCCTTTGGCGAGCTCTTCCTCGCCAAAAAACACCTTACCAAAACCTTCTTTCTTCAGCATCTCCGACTCATCTTCGCTGTGAGTACGAATGATTACCTCAATGTCGGGATTGAGCGTTTTTGCAATCTCCACCATTTTGCGCACATTGATCGGATCAGGTGTCGCAATCACCAGCATTGCTGCACGCATGATGTGCGCTTGAATCAGCACGTTCGGATCAATTGCATCGCCTGCCACCGCTGCTTTGCCACGATTTCGGAGCGCCTCAACGGCCTCTCGGTTTTGTTCTGCCACTACATAGGGAATCCCGCGCTGCTCAAGGCCTTCCGCAATGCGGCGACCGACGCGGCCATAACCCACCAGCACCACTTGGCCTTCTAGGTACTTGCGCTCGGTGCTCATCGGTAGTTCTGCGAAAGGATCTTCCCGCTGCTCCAGCCGGCGCGCGAGCGAGGAGTGCTGCAAGGCCCATTGGCGAATGGGTTCTACCGCGGCAAACACAAAAGAGTTCAGCGCAATGGAAATTAAAACGCCCGCCAAAAGCAGGCTCATTCCGGCATTGGGCAGCAAGCCAGCCCCTACGCCGACCGTTGCGAGAATAATCGAAAACTCACCGATCTGCCCCAAGCCTGCAGCTACCGATAGTGCCGTATTTAACGGATAGCGGAATAAAAGGACGAGCGATAACGCGGTGAGTGAGTTTCCAAGAATGACGCAGCAAACCACCCCAAACACACGCCAAGGTGCATCTGCAATCGCCTGGAGATCCACCAGCATCCCCACAGAAACAAAGAACAGCACCGAAAACGCATCCCGAAATGGGAGAGACTCTTGCGCTGCGCGATGGCTGAACTCCGACTCACGCATGACCGTGCCTGCAAAGAAGGCACCTAACGCAAACGACACGTTAAAAAGCACAGAAGCCACATAGGCGATGCCGATTGCAGTTGCAATCACCGCCAAGGTAAACAATTCCCGCGAGCCGGTGCGAGCAACTTGCCATAGCAGCCACGGTAAAACACGCCGCCCGCCTACTAGCATGATGATAATAAACGCAGCCACCTGTAGCAGTGTTTTGGTCAGGGTAATCCAGAGCGGCGCATCATTCGCATTCGCAGCTACCGGCCCACCCAATACGCCGGCGAGCGGTGGGATCACCACAAGTACGAGCACAGACACCATGTCTTGCACCACCAACCAACCTACGGCGATGCGGCCATTCATGCTTTTTAGCTGGCGCCTAGCATCCAAGGTTTTCAACAACACTACGGTACTGGCGCAGGCCATCGATAGGCCGAAGATAATCTGGCCGCCCAAGCTCCAACCCCAATGCATCGAGAGCAAGAAGCCGAGCAGGGTCACGACACCCATCTGTATCATTGCACCCGGCACAGCGACACGTTTTACCGAAAGGAGATCACTGATCGAAAAGTGCAGGCCAACCCCAAACATCAACAGCATGATGCCAATTTCGGAGAGCTGGGAGGCAATGGCCATGTCGGCATTAAAAATGGGGGTTGCAGGGCCTACAATGATGCCGCTGATCAAATAGCCAACGAGCGCTGGTAACCGCATGCGTTCCGCCAGTATCCCAAGCACCAATGCAACACCAAAGCCAACAGCGAGGGTAGTAATGAGCGGAATGCTATGCTCCATCGTTCGGGGCTCCAAGAGGTAGTTTGCCAGATTTGCGCGCCTGTGCGAGAGCACTGGGGCGCGCAGCACCCTTGGATAGAAGGGAAGGGGGTTGGCGGGGACAGGTAGCGCTATTCTATGCGAAATACCACCGTGACGGAATTATCAAGGCTTTTACTATCAATAAAACCGATGTATTTGGGGTGAGCCGCAACCGCTGCAAGCATGGCCGCATCACTCTCAACAGATTTTGGCTGTTGCCCTTTTCCGGTAAACATCAGCCGCGCCCAATAGGCATCGCGCTGTAGTCGCGAACGTTGCGTGATTAGATCAAAGAAGCGATCGTTAAATTGTTCGCGTGAAGATTGTGACAGTGGAACCACCTCACGCCCATTCGGTAGAGTTTTGCTTTTCATCATAAATACGCGCGCAACCTCGTCTTTACTCATGCTGCGAACGTCTGCATCTTTATGAACAATCACCACAAATTCAGCATAAGCGGGCGTGGTGCTCAGTAGTAGCGCAGCAAGAGAGGAGGGCAGTGCTCTCCTCAAAAGTATCCAGGCGAGCAGGCTTTTTTTGGCAAGTTGAGATCGCATAGCGCACCCATCAAAAAATAGTCTGTACGCCCATGCGCACGAGGAGAACATCGTCATCCCGAACTTCAATGGGGTGAACGGCCCTTAAATCGGGAAAATAAATAGCCTCGAACTTGTACGCCATTTTTTCCGCAAAATCCCAGCGTACACCTGCCGCCCAAGCGCGGGTCGGTTGAGGTCGAAACACCCGTGTAACTGCGCTTACAGCCGCATAGAACGGTGAATCGGGAGGCAGCTCACCGGAAATTTTGGGAGGGGATGTATTAAAGTGGGAATGCGTCAAAAAGTACTGAAAGTTGCCGTCGCGATAGCCCGCCATAAGGTAATAATTCTTAATGTCGCTCACCGGAGTTTCGTTGTGCGTTGTAAAAAACGAGCCCTCTGCGGTCATAAGAAACCTACCGTCATCGTACTGCAAGGCCAAATTTGCAAGGTGCGACTTATCATCCTCCGTCTCCAACTGCCTTGCGGTTTGGTGATAGCCGGCCGCTTCGAGTGATGCGATCAGACGGTTCAACTGTTCACCGGCATCGCTCCCCGTAGAGCGTAATCCGCCTAGATCAAAGCCGATACTTGCTTGATGCAGCGCAATGCGTGAAGTCCAATTCTGCCAAGTGGCCTGCGCGATCACCCCAAACTGCTTGTCATTTTCCATTACTACGCCGGCCGTCGCCCCCGCAACGGATTCTGTGCGTGCACCACCGCCGTAGAGCTGAAACTCAAAGTCCACCGAATGAAAAGAGAGCGACCGATTCAGGCTGATGCCGTCCACGCTCCAGAATGGAATCTGGTAGACGGCAAAGGGCGGAGAGATCCAAGGATAGGAATAGCCTACGTTGATGCTCTCTGAGTACAGAAAAAACGGCACCCGCATTCGCCCAACCTGCCAATAAAAGTCGGAACGTGGCTGGTAGCGAACATAGGCCCAATCGGCCACTGTTTTCCAGTCATCAATGCCAGGTTGCCGTGGCTTTTGAGTTAATCCGCCCCGAAACCTGCAAACCCACCAGAGAATCCGGCCTGTAGTCGATGTTGTCGGTTTCGTAATTCTGGATATAGATGTCGCTTGTGCGATAGCCAGCAATAAAGGAGGCAAACCCAGAAACATTAAGCGAACGTTCCCCATCCGCGTTCGCTTCGACGGGATGCGCAAGCAGGCTGGCAGTGAGCACAAGCAGGAGCGATTTGAATCCTGTAAGAGGTCCGGCCGGTAAAAGTGTTAGATTTAGCCACTTCGCTCTTAACTATATGAAATAGCTAGCTTTATTCAATTTCCAGTTTAACCCGCATCGGCTTCACTTCCTTATTTAGATCCAACTCAAAGCTACCCAGCCGGCCCAGATGTGCCGTGTGGTACGGCGAGAACTTGGCCATGTGCTCCCGCCTGATATCGTGCCCTTCCGCACGTAGGTCGTTGAACGCTGTGGTCATCGCGTTAACGTTGTAGAGAATGGCCAGGTTGGCCAGCAGGTGGTTGAACTTTACGATCTTCCCCTGCTCGTGCTTCAGATTGGACGCGATCTTTCCGCTGTTGGCGAAGAACAACCAACGCGCAAACTCGTTGAACTCCTCGCTTTTGCAGGTAGCTGCCTGAATCGTTTTGCGTAGTTCCAAATCGGTGATGTACTCCAGCAGAAACATCGTCCTCACCACCCGGCCCAGCTCGCGGAATGCAAAATACAGTTTGTTCTTCCGGTTTTTGGTGCCAAAACGCCGCAGGATGGTTGAGGCTGTGATCTTGCCCGCCTTGATCGACATTGTCGTCCTTAGCATGTCGGGATAGTACTTCTCGATGCGGTCCCACTGAATCGGCTCATGAAACAAGGACTGAATGTGCTGGAGCACCATATTGCGATCCGGTTTATAGAAATTCAAATCCTTGATGTTACGAATGCGCGGCATCAATTTGATGCCCAGCAAATATGCCAGCCCGAATACAGGTGTTGATTGGGCTTGGGTGTCACCATGTACCGTGTCCGGCTTAAAGTCGGACTCGTCATTCAGCAACCCATCCAGGATATAGATCGCCTCATATACCCCGCACGGAATGAAGTGACTGAACAGCGCAATGTAGGTGTCGGACACGTGGTAATAAGCAATGCCGCCAAACCGGCCGTATCGTAGATGGTATTCTGACAGCAGATTATCCTCGTACAGATCCCACAATTTGCCGTCTGCCGATACGCTGTTCCCCGATCCCCAGCACTCAATCAGATTAAATTTCTTGTACGCATTGCTGACTTTGAATATGGCCTTATCCAGACGCTCAACGGTGGTTCGCTTGAGGTTGAGCCAAGCTACCTGTTTGCGGCTGATTCCACGAACGGAGCGTTCCGTTTCAGTGGGTCCGATATTCGTGCCATAACAGAATAACGTCAGCACAAAGCGCAGGAATGGATCATCCACCCTGGATTCAAAGCCTGATAAGGGGCCAAACAACTTATGCAACGACAGCCAACGTTCCGCATTGATGATGAGATCCAGCAAATTGATCTTTTCCAACCGATCCTGCAGCAACTCTGAAATTGCCTCAATCTCCCGCGAAGCCTCTTCTGCTTTACTCTTGCCAATGATCAGCTTGCCGTTTTCAATGCGCACCTGTTCGTCATCTGGAAAATTGCGATCAGCCGCGTAACAAGCCTCCGTCAATTGCGTCTTGAGCGCTTGGGTGAACTCGGTGCTACCCTTCACCAGTCCCAGCTCTTCGCAGTAACCTGGCAGCTCTGTATCGTATTGCTCCCAGCTGATCATCTGCTCCCGATAATCATCAAAGGTTTCGCTGTAAGGAATGTACAGATCGCCAGTGCTCAGTTCCTCTGCGATGCGGTCAAATACACAGAGCTCAAAGGCCAGCTTGTTCACATGGGTGATCTGGGCAGATTTGGTGGCTTTGCCAGTGACCAGCTTCCACCACTTATCGCGAATCCAGCGGATATTGAGGAGGTTTTTGCTATTGGGATCGTCAGGATTTTCCTGGATTGGGAGCGTTTCCGTTCTGCGTTGTTTGTACAGGCAAATAAATTCGAAGGCCTTCAGGACGTCAGTGTCTTCGGTAGCCGCTTCCAGCTTGAGAATTTCCACCGCGCGAAATAACGCTGGTCGCTGTTTTTTGTATAGGGGCACCATGAACGGATAATAGTTGTTGCCCGCATAAGCCATATACTGCTCGCAAAGCGCGAGTATATTTTTGCCTTCTTTGCCCAGGATGGGATCGAAGGCGGCAACGGACTCTGGTTTATCCAGGTAGACCTTGACGGTTCCCGACAATACCGAGATCAAGCGATCGATCTGTTTCTGTTGGTCTGCCCGATATTCTTCCAGCCGTTTTTCGGCCGAATGCTCCATTTTGCGCAAGGTCTTGATGACGATGTCAGCAGCGCTGTCGAGGGTTTGGGCGTATTGATGCCGTATCAACACAACCACCAACGCGGTGCGTTTGTTGGCCTTGAGTTGCTTCATTTCCGCCAGATCGAGTGCCTTGGCCTCATTAAGGTATTGCTGATGCTTGGTCGGAGGCAGACCCAGATCCGTAGGCAGCATGGATTGCAGGGAGGACAGCCACTCCAGGTAGCGAATATAAGCCTGGATGTTGCGTGGCGTCGGCCGTTTGGCTTCCTGTTTGAGGTCACGCCAGCCGAATTGTTCAGAGCCGGATGCGTTGAGCAAACGGTTAACGATGGCGCGCCCCTCGGCATTCAGATACCCCACCAATTGATCATAATAGGTGTTATTGACCTGCGACCGTGCGCTTTGACAGAGCCGTTGCAGAACACTGAAGGGTGGGATTTCAAATTGCTCTTTGACCAGGTATTCCAGCGCGACATTGATGATGTCTGCCAGCGCCTCCTTGGTCTTGGCAGCGCTGGTTGCCCATTGAAGTACTTTGTCGTTTGTTGAATCGGTGTCATAGGGACGCAGCTTCAAATGCTGACGGATCAAACGAACATGCCGATCTTTTGCGCCTGAACTGAAATAGGCACTGAGGTCTGCAAGCGAGCTGCGGTTGCGTACCAACTGTTTGATGTGCTGGATGATGGGCGTAGGGACATCGCCGAAGGTGACGAAGCGCCCCAGCCGTTGCACGATCTTCAGTTGCACCAGCAAACCCAGAAACGAAGTGCTGCCCCGTTTGCAGTGCCGTAATGCAAAGCGCAGCTCAGCTGCTGTCGGGGTATAGATCTCATCCAAATCCTTTTGGGTAAATGTCTGCTTCAGCCGTGGGTAGGCTGTCTGGTAGATTGCCACCATACTTGTGCAGCCTTACGAGTGTTTGGTGGCAGGAGAAGTTTGGAGAGCGCCCCATGCGAAGATGGGTGGATGAGGGAACGACACTTACAGCACTTCCTCACAAAACACAGCGGGAATGACAATGCGGGTGCGTTCGATATGGCCACGCTGCAAGAGGCCAGCGCGTTTGTCGCCTGTCACCAGATAATCCGCTTCGCCCTGCACGGCCATCGCCAGCAGGAAGGCATCATTGGGATCGCTGCATTCCTGGTCCAGGGTCAAGGTTTCCAGAAGCAGTGCCCGTTGCAGGTTGTTGATCATGGTGCCGACTTTGGCCGGTTGCAGTACCGCTTGCAGGCGCGGATAACGACTGGCTCGGCGAATCTCGTCCAGTTGGTGGCGCGACGTCACCAGCTCGAAACGGGCTGCCCGCCAGGCGCAGTAAATGGTGTGGGGGTAGCTGTGGGGTGAGATCAGGGCACTGAAAAGAATGTTGCTGTCCAGAACGACCCGCATCAGCGTTGCCGCGCCCAATTCAAGGCTTCATCCACCATGGCGCTCAAGTCATCTTCATTGACCTCGGCATTGGCGGCCTTGGCCTGTTCCGCGGTCAATTCCAGGATATGCGCACGCACCGCTTCCTCTACGAAGCGCGAAAGATCGCCCTTGCGCCCGCCGCCCTGACTGGCCAGGAACAGCCGCAGCGCTTGGTCGGTGTCGGCGGACACGGCCAGATTCCAACGTACGGTATCCATAGCATTTGCTCCACTTAATAGGTGTTTATGTGTTTATACATCTATTATAGGCGGTGACGCAAGGGCCGTTCTGGGGGAACGGAAGGCCGCAAACGGATCGGCACCGTCGATATAACGCAGGGCCGACTGCACATCACTCCATCCCACGTATTGCATCAGGGTCTTTACATCCCATTGGTTGGCATTGGCCCACCCGGCAAACCCGCGTCGGAGCGAATGGCTGCTGTACCGCTCGGACTCAGGCAGACCAGCCTTGGTAAACAACTCGCGCAGCCACTTGTTGATACTGCCGGGATTCATGGGCGTCTCGGACAGACGCCCCCAGCGATCGATGCGGGGAAACAATGGCCCCTCCGTTCTGCCGGTCAGAGTCAGCCAGGTATTGACGGCCTCCACCGGGCACAGTGCTCGTAAGGCTGGTGCCCGAAAGGTGCGCCCCTGATTGTCCCGATCGCCCTTGCTGGTGGGGAGAAAGAGCGTCAATCCCTCGCCCGGAGTGAGAGTCACGTGTTCCACCCGCAGGCGACATAGCTCATCGCTGCGAAAGCCCCGCCAGAAACCCAGCAACAGCAGCGCCCGATCTCGGATACACCGCAACTGCATCGCCGCATCTCTATTGGAGTTATCCGCCTGGTGACGCAGCCACGTATCGACGATCTCCAGTTGCTCCAGTTGCAAGGGTTTGGCCTGTTTCTCAACGGCGGGATGCAGGCGCCGTATGCCCTTGAGTATGGTTTTTACCAGCGGTGCTTTGGTGGGATCAGGAAAGCCTTGATCGTTGTGCCATTTGGCCAGCGCCGCCAGCCGCTGCTTGAGTGTATTGACTGACAGCGTGTCGGCGTGATCGGTCAGGTAGCGGCTGACGCTGTCGGCGGTTGCAGGCAACAGTCCGCCCCATTCTTCTTCGTAATGCCGAAGTGCGGCCCGATAGCTGCGACGGGTGTTATCCCGCGTGGCAGCCTCGATGTACTGGGCACGGGTCGGCATGGGGGCCTCCTGATCAGGCGCTGGAAAACCGGGATTCGTAACGGTTGAGCCCGAGTTTACCGCGAAAAACCAGCCTCCGATAGGATAACACTTTATTACCCGATCTATAGTTTATTCGAATGCTGTACACGTTACCTCAACACTATAGAATGTATTTACATAGTATGTAATATATTATCTTAAAATGGGAGGCCGGAATGGCGCGGGCGGGCTTGAACAAGTTCAATGTGCAGCAGGCGCGGGACACGCTGCTGGCACGGGGTATCAATCCATCAGTGGACGCGGTACGGGTTGAACTGGGCAATACCGGCTCAAAGACCACGATTCACCGCTATCTGAAGGAGTTGGAAGCCGAAGACGCCACCCAACTGGGCGATGAAGCCTTACTGTCCAGCGCCTTGAAGGACATGATTGCCCGCATGGCCGCCAAGCTGCGTGATGAAGCCCTGCAAAGGGCGGAAGCAGCCAACAATGCCTGGCAGACCGAGAAAACACAGCTGGTGGCACAGCTCAGCGCCGCGCAGGCCCGGCTCAAAGAGCTGGGCGCCGACAACTCAGCCCTCGCGAGTCGCCTGGAGCGCGAGAGCGCAGTGCACGACGAAACCAAGACCCGCCTCCACCAATCGGAACTGCGGGCCGAGCGCTTTGAGCAGCAAGTGAAGGGCCTGGAACAACAACTCGACGAAAACCAGAAGCACCTGGCATCATTGGAAGAAAAGCATCGGAATTCGCGGGACGCATTGGAACACTTCCGCACCTCCGCCCAGGAGCAACGTCAACAGGAGCAACTGCGCCACGACACCCAGGTCCAGCAGTTACAGGCTGAAATACGCAACCTTAATCAGACCCTGATCGTCAAACAGAGCGAACTCACTCAGCTCAATCGTGACAATGCCAGCTTGGTCGGTGAAGTGGGTGAGCACCGGAAACAGGCGAAACAACTGGAAAAGAGCCTCTCTGAGAAAACGAAGCAAGCGGATCTCGCCAGTGACACCAACACAAAACTCCTTGCTGTGACCGAAGAGAAGAACGCGCTTGATTCTCGACTTCAGTCATTGTCGAGCACTCTTGAAACTGAACTCGAAAAAAACATGGCGATGGTGCTGAGCCTGGCCAAACTACAAACAGAACTGGACGTGAAAAACGCACTGCTTGAGAAGCTTTCCATTCGATGAAGCATCGATGCCGGTCGGCAGCAAAGGGCGAGAAGCGGAAGTTCACCTATAGATTTGTCTACCTGATCCACGAGCGGAAAACAGTCATTCGACGACACAACCTAATCAGCCAGAGACTGTACCCACTGGCAATTTCCTTAAAAAAGCTCTCATAATCTTTAGCTACTGACGTGGGAATCAGGTGGTGTGCCTGTACCGCTGTGCCCTCACCATAAGCATTCTTATTGAACGCTACCTCATCCGGATACGTGACCGATGCAGCAACCATCTGATTGCCTAAATTCGTGCCGCTACCTGTAATACTTACGTTAGACATGAGCCACCATCTCCCCCAACTGTCCATCAAACTGTGTAAACTCTTTGATACCGGTTACTCCGCCCGCTTGCAGCGCCTTAAACATAGGCTCGTTTATAAAAAGCGGAATATCGATCGTGTAGCGAGGAAAAAAGTGCCTCCAGATTGGCAAAGACTCAACAAAGTCGCGAACTAGCACGTCATGCTGGATCGAAGATACGTACTTCCCTTCGATATCTTTGTTTACGCGATAGTCCGCATCCAACAACGGTTTCCCCAAATCCTCAATCGTCACGTACCGGCGCATATTCATATGGTAGAACTGTGTTGTGCTTACAGGCGTGCCGCTTTCATCCACAACATCAACTGGCCAGAACTGGTGACCAAAGGGGTCATGTGTTTCGATGATGTTTTTTACCACATCGGACGCGTATATCTGGTTATTCAACACCAAGATATCAATCATATCGTAATCGCAAAGGGTGACCTTCAGAGGAACATCCATACGCCACATTGGTAAGATAGGAGCTTTATATAGCTTGCAATGGGCATAACCGTTTGGCGTGACTTCCTCAAAGTATGCGTGATATTCGATTGTCGAAGGACTGCGATCCATTTTAAACGGTATGGGCCGCTGAGGTGAAAAATGAGTTTCCGCCGGCAATCTCATATGAGTCGTCTCTAATCTATAAAGCACTTGGATGCCCTCCCGCTAACTGCATCCTAATCACACCATCCGCCATGCCTGGAGCTAAAGGCTGCAGTAACTCCCAACTCTTTAAACAGCGCATAACGATTGCTCCCCCTTGCCGTATTTTTCACTGAACAGATCTATTCCAGTTATCTTCTCTCTCCGCAAGACATCCACCAGACTTTGACTGAGATAGAGAATTGATCGCTCTTTCATGCTGCGTTTTTCTGTGTCTGCTGCACAATGTTGCCATAGTGGAACTTGCCCTAACTGCTCTCGCAATCGGGGTGAATCCTTGACTCGTGCGATAAAGTCTTCGCCATACGGCACCGGATAGAAACCGAGTTCGTCTGCTTCGGCAATACGATTTGAGGGGGTGATGGTCAGAAAACGCCGTTGCACAAACCAGTAATACGGCTGCTCCTTGGCAAAAGGCCTTTCTTTCCAATCAATCAATTGCGCGGAAAAATATTCGTGAGCCATGGTGTCATTTGACTCAATAATTGATTTCACCCGCTCTGAAATGAAGAGCTTTCCTGCCACTCCCCACACATCAGGCAACACCTCCTTTTCCTTGCCTTGGTGAAAACGGATACAAACCCCGACGGGACGATTTTTTATGCTTGGCGCCCGAAAGAACTTTACGCCCGGCTGATTAAATTCTGCTGGCACTGATTCGAATTTGTCTTCGAAGTGCGCCCAGCCCACACCCCAGCGCTCATTATTATCACTGCCAGGGCGAGGCACCGGAAATGCCTCTAGTCGCTCTTGCGTCGCTAATTTTGACAAGAATCTGTAAAACATAGCCTTCCTTAAAAGGATAAGGATAGGAAGAACAAAGCCCCTTTTCGCTGAAATCCTATCATAGTTAATCGAAGCTCAACCTGCTCAATTGTCCTTGCGGCGCCAAACTTCCGCCATTTCCATTGGATTGCGGAGCCACCAGCGCCCGCTTTTTCAGCAATTCTCCGGAAAGAAGCACCTGATAGGCACGGCTCATCTTGCCGTGTTTCCTCAGCAAGTCGTTGGCCATCCAATCGATGAGTGATTTAGCACTGAAACAGAACCGACTGATCCGGTGGCCCTCTTGCATCATTGACGCGTGCCAGCGATGGTGATTCTTTCAGTGCCAGATGTTGCAGGATCTTCTCGATCACGGCAGGGTCTTCGATGCATGCAACGACTTTGACGTGGCCACCGCAGTGTTCACATTGCTCGATATCAATGTTGAAGACACGCTTGAGCCGCTGCATCCAGGTCATCGCATTACGGCGCTCCTCAATAGTTTTTTCCTGTGTGCACTCCACTTCCGTCGGCTTTCTTCCCTTACCCCGCTTCCCCGGCGTAACCAAGGCGCGATGCTTGTTGTTGGGTGCGAAAAGGCCGTGGAACCGCGTCAGATTCACCCGCGGCCTGGGAACCAAGGCGGCCAGGCGTGCAATGAAGTCCAGAGGCTCAAAAAACACATGGGTGGTGCCATCACGGTAAGGAGTTTTGAGTTCATAGCGAACCTTGCCTTGACTCGTGAGCGCCAACCGCTTTTCCGACACCGCAGGCCGGGAAATATAGCGGCATAGCCGTTCACGCAACTCTTTCTGCTGGCTGTCGGCCATGACACCGGCATGGAGGGAAAAGCCCGCCTGTTTGGCCACCCGATCTGATTCTTTGGCAGGTGCTGGTGGAATACTTTGCAGGCTGAGCACCTTGCGCCCGGCCTGTGGCCCGAAGGCAATCCTGTAGGTAACGGAATATCCCTGAAATTGAAGCAGCGCATCATCATCACCATCCAATAGCAGATAGGTGTTTTCCATATCTCGTTGCAACCAGCCTTTCTTTTCCAGATACCGGCTGACACGCTGGCTGAGTTGATGCACCAAGGCACCCAATTCTTCCCGTGTGGGAGCCTTGACGCGGTGAAAGCGCATGGCACCGTATTGATCCTCGGCATAAACGCCGTCGAGAAACAGCATGTGAAAGTGTAAATTCAGGTTCAAAGCCGAGCCAAAGCGCTGAATCAGGGTGACGGCTCCGGTTTGTGCGCTGTGCTTGTTGAACCCAGCTTTCCTGATCAAGTGCGTGGCCAGGGTGCGATAGACTATTTCCCCTTCGCTTGCAACTGAAAGCAACCAGGCGCTCATGCTCTGCGCCCCTGCGCGTCGAGTTGGGCACAAAATTCGGGGTAATGGGTTTGCACGAGCTGATAGAGCAGAGTTTGCTCTGGCCGATGACATGAATCAATCCATAAGACTGTAAATACATACAGTGTAACGGTTGATCAACGCTTGATCGAGCCCTCCCTAAAAGATCCCCAACGGGCCTTTTTAGAGGTTGAAAGTCCTAATCCAGATACCCTTTTCGAAAGTCCGCAATTGCTGAACCGTACCCGCTGCGTCAGTTAGCCGCCAATGTCTCCTTCCAGCTGAAGCTGAAGTACCCTGAACAAATTTCACCGATGCCGATTTTCAGGGGATCGTTGAAATCCACCTTTATCTATCGGGCTGACCGTGCAGAAGGCAAAGGCGACCCTGGCATTCAATTCTGTAAATTTATGAATTAGCGTTATTTGCTCTAAAGTTTTCCACCTCATTGATTTTCCTTCCTTAAAAATCGCTTACGCCACTTTTCTGTACGTTTGATAGACCCTGCCCCAAAGATGGTTCCTGGTACAGATAACACGGCAGGCATATCCGTGGCCGCCAAGCGGCAATGTTGATTTGGAAAGTGATGTGAAGCGAAGCGTTCAGAATCTATACGGAATGTTGGCACTTATTGTAGCTATGAGGTCTCTGGGCATTGAGACATTCATCACGATGCACCAGGGATTCTGGGGATTGAAAATTGTATGGGTTTACAAAAGAAGAGCGTTCGGGAGAGGGACTTCAGGATACAACGTTTTCTAAGGGGCACTGATTTGGATTAGTGTACAATACGATAACAAGTGTAATTCCATTTAGAAATATAAATACTATTTTTTATAACCTAAAATGCATTTTTCTGTATTGCACAAAACAGATAAAAATTGATCAATGACCCAGACACCCACTCCGGAAACCTACCACTTCTTCCAGCAGGCGTACGATTACTTCAATCGCACCCTGTTTGAGGGGGTATTGCCACCGTGCCTAATCACCTTTCAGCGCCAAAAACGGCTGATGGGGTATGTGTCTTTCAAGCGCTGGTTCAATCGGTCGGAACAGCGCTATATCGATGAGCTGGCGATCAATCCCGAATACTTCGCTCATTATCCGCTGATCGAGATTTTCCAGACATTATGCCATGAGATGGTCCATATCTGGCAGGCCCACAGTGGTCAGCCTAGTCGCCGGGGGTATCACAACGCGGAATGGGCCCGCAAGATGATCGACATCGGCCTGATGCCATCCACCACCGGCGAACCAGGCGGGGACATCGTAGGCCAGACCATGTCAGATTATATTCTGGAGGACGGCGCATTTTTGCAGGCCTGCGCGGGCATCATGGCCACCGGTCTGCAACTGGATTGGGTGGATGCGTTCCCTGTGGAGCGCCGGACACCCACCACACCGGTCTATTCAGCCCAGGCTAAAACGGCGGCGGAGGCAAAGCCCGTTGCGTCGATCGTCCGACCGGTCGTACAAAACCTGAACCAGTCGGATGCAGAACCAGAAGACCCTCGCTTTCCCTTCAGCCTGGCCCAGCTGCAACAAGCCTTTCTGGAATCCCTGCCATTCCAGCCTCCCGAGGACGATGCTATTCAGAACATTCAGCACATTCCGTCCACCCGGCCCCTCAACAAATCCAACCGCCACAAATACTACTGTAAGGGTTGTCACCTGAAGGTGTGGGGCAAGCCGGAATTGAATATTCGCTGCGATGATTGTGATTTGCCCCTGCTCGAAGAAGAGTAATTTTTAACGCTGCTTTCAGAGTCGGTCGATGGCGCCCGCTATCAAGGCGTCCATGTCCAGCGGTCCATCACTGCCTAAATTAAAAAGATACGTGCCGTTCAAATTGATATTGACCCAGGCCACCGGCGACACCCGTTTGCAAAGATCCGCGTAGTCGGCGCGGCCATCGCGCTCGAAGGCTTGCAGCAGTTTGGACAGAATCACCGAATTAAAATAAATCATGGCGTTGGCCACCAGGCGGGCACATTCATACCACTCATCGATCTGGCGGTCGGATTCGCCGCGGAACTTGGCACCGTTCACTTGCTCAATATGACGTTGTAGCTGGTGGTAGGCTTCACCCCGATTCAAGGCCCGCTGCACATAGTGGCGCAGCCGATCGTCATCCAGGTAGTCCAGCACATACAGGCATTTGATCAGGCGATTGTATTCTGCCAGGGCCTTGAACTGGCGATGGGACTGGGGTGAACCAGACAATTTACGCACGATCGAGGCCTGCGAAGTTTCGCGCCGGTGCAAGGAAATCATCACCCGCTGAATAAAATCCCAGTCCTTGATGATCAGGTCGTGTTTGATCGGGGTGCGCAGCTTGAGTTGCCATTTACCTCGGACGTCCTTGGTTTCAAACAGATCATCCACCACATCAGCAAAGCGGGCATATCGTGGGGCGAAGGTCCAGCCCGCCAGATCCAACAGGGCAAAATTGAAACGGTTGACGCCGTGGGTATCGGTGGACAGAACATCCGGCTGCAGGTCGGACGTATTGTTGTGCAGCAGATCGAACACGTAGTGGGATTCGTGCTCATTCAAGCCAATCACCTGGGCATTGGCGGGAACATGATGGACGTTCAGTGTCACGCCCGACACGCCGGGGCCGGTCTTGATGTATTTGGTGGAAAAGCGGGTGCGGATCGTATTGCGGCGGCTTTCGAATTTCTGGCCGTCGTAGCTGCCGTGGATCTTGTCGGGCTGGATCGCGTAATGCTGAAAAATTGATAACTGGGCGATGGCATTGCTGATCACATCGTTGGCTTCTTGCAGGGTTTCCATGCGCAGCAGGTTGGACTGAATGGAATTCAGTTTATCCAGTTTGATATTACAGATTTCCGCCATTTTGTAGTGCCCGAATCGGGTGGCATTGGCGATGATGCAGGCCACCAGCGCGGTAAAGTCGCTGTCCTCCACCTTGCCCCGTGGCCGTACATGGCGGAACTGCTGGAAAAAGCCGGTTTGATGATTCACATAGTTCAGCAGATCCGCAATATGGGTCTGGGTCATGCGGGCAAAGAAGGGATTGTTCACTTCTTCCTTTTTGTGGGTGTACTTGATGACCCAGCGGGTCTGGCTGCCCTTGGTCTTCAATACCACCGATTCGTTGGCACCGCTGTTGATGCGGTCGGACACCAGCGCCAGTTTGTCATTGAGCGCGTCCCGTTTTTGCTGCAACAGTACCTCCACCTGTAGTGGTCTAATCATTCTGGACACTCATATAGATAGTAAACTACTGCCTACTACTGAGGTGTTCGATGACAAATAACAAAAGAGTTTTTTCCGTTGAATTTAAGCACGAGACGGCGTGTTTAGTGCTCGATCAGAACTACAGCTTACAAGAGGCCTGTGATGCGGTCGGAGTGGGCAGGACGACAGTACGCCGCTGGGTAGAGCAGTTAAAAGGCGAGCGGCAAGGTCTGACGCCCACCACATCCCGCGCTATGACGCCTGATCAGCAGCGAATACAGGAGTTAGAGGCGAGAATTAGGAAGATTGAGCGGGAGAAAGACATTCTAAAAAAGGCTACAGCTCTCTTAATGTCGGACTCGTTCAATCTATCACGATGATTGAGGCATTAAGTGAGCAGTATTCCGTGAGTGAGCTGTGTCACGCCTTTGATGTTCACCGCAGTAGTTTTTATGACGGCAAAGCGCGGCGTAGTCGCGTTGATCGTAAACGTGAACAGCTGCGTGAGCACGTTGTTTGCCTTCATGAACAAAGCCGTGGTGCAGCGGGGTCGCGCGCGGTGTCAGCCTATTTGCGTGAGCGAGGATTTGACGTGGGAAGGTTTATGGCGCGAAGTCTGATGAAAGAAGCAGGGGTTACCAGTAAGCAGACTCGCAAACACCGCTATACCGTTGCAGCAGAGGAATCACGCATTGCCCCCAATCATTTAGACCGTGCCTTTGAGGTCGATCGGCCTAACCGTGTCTGGTGCGGTGATGTCACGTATATCTGGGCAGGTACACAGTGGGCTTATTTAGCGGTGGTGATGGACCTTTTTGCACGGCGTGTTGTGGGCTGGGCAGTGTCAAGCAACCCAGACTCTCAATTAACTGCACAGGCCTTACGCATGGCCTTTGAGGCACGTAGCAGACCCCAAGGGGTAATGTTCCATTCGGATCAAGGCTGCCATTACAGCAGCCTAGCATTCCGCCAAACTCTGTGGCGTTATCATATCAAACAAAGCATGAGCCGCCGTGGTAACTGCTGGGACAATGCACCGACCGAGCGTTTTTTTAGAAGCTTGAAATCAGAATGGATCCCTAAATACGGCTATCAAACGTTTCACGAAGCAAAAGCAGATGTATTGCGCTACGTGAATCATTACTACAACTATGTGCGACTCCATAGCCACAATGGCTACAAAACCCCGGTGACGATGGAGCTTCTCGCTGCATGAACCTAAACCGGTGTCCAGTTTTACTTGACCACTACAACCGGCATTTGCAGTGCGGGCAGACGGGCTTCCCGAATCAGGCGGTCTTTATCCAGCCATTGTTCATCGCTGACCAAATCGATGCGGATGGATTCATACGCCTGACTGCCTTCAACAAACAGCGCACGTTTTTCCAGCTGGTCCTTGATTTTTCGGTAGAGCAGCCATTCGGCCCGGAGCGGATTTAATTGCGGGTGGTGTTCATCCAGGTACAGATGCACTCGCAAGCGGGGTGCAATCAGGTGCTTGCTGAAACTGACCACCTGACGGTGATCCCGCAGGTCGGCCTGGGTCTTTTCGATCTGCCGCAGCAACGTGCTATCAGGTTCATCCTGGGAAAAGCGCAGACACAGGAACAGGCGGCGCAGCAAGCCGGTGATTTTGGCTTTGTGCTGATCGATGCACTCCCATTCAAAGCGGTGCTGGTCGATGGTGAGATCCACCAGATAGTCGCTGACCACCGGAATATCTTGCTCATCCAGCAACTGGTAAGCGCGTTTGCGGACTTTCTGGAACGGCGTGTCACCGGCAATCTTGTCATCCACGAACAGCCGTAGCACAGGACCGGCCTGTTTCACTTTTTCCTCGATGGAGGCCAGGGCTTCGAATACCTTGTCCCGGCTGGCGGCTTTGGCCTCGGCGGCCAGCTTGCGCACCTGAAAAATGAACGCCGCCACCAGCGTATTCTGAATCTGGCAGAGGCGGGATTGCAGGTAGCAAACCAGGTACAGTGCGACAGTTTCGAAGGTCTTGGCGCGCAATTGGGTAATGCTGTAATACTCCACCATGGAGGCGTAATAGGCCACATTCCCCTGCGACAGATTCAGCGCGCCCACCACGGATTGAGTATCCGCCGCAATATCCCGTACCCATTCGAACAGCTTGATTTCCTGACCGATCTCAGATTTGCTGAAATCCCTGGGCAGCTTTTTGAGACTAGCCAGCGACTGTGGTCCCGTGGCGGCCAGCAATTGCTGCAGCTTGGTGTTGAGTGTTGGGGAAAGATGGCACCGCAGCAGGGTGGTGAGGCGGTTGGCTTCTACGTCGGTGGCGTGTGAAATCAGTTTCTGAAACTTGTATAGCGGTGGAATCACCGCATTCAGGTGCTGCAGATAGTCGATCAGTTCATCAAAGATCGCCAGTTGATCCGCCTGGCGGGCGGCGATCTGGATGGCTTCTTTTTGCAGCTTGGATTCCACTTTGTCCGTGAAGGGACTCAATCCCAACAAGTCCAGTACCCGGTCATAGAGCCGCTTTTTGCGGTTGGCCGTCAGGGCAATCCTGCGAACCTTTTTGCCCTGGCAATGCCGCTGCAGGATGTAGGCGATGTCGGCCTTGCAGGCATCCCATTCAATATCCCGCATCACATTGCTGTGGCGGGTATACCCCAGTAGCAGGACAAAATAGACCTGGATGCCGGGGACACGAAAACTGTCAAAGGCCTCCTGCTCCAGGTCATTGAGGCTAAAGTAATGATCCTGTTCCTCGGGGCTGAATGCGGGCACCCCATACAGCGCGTCATACTGGGCGTCCGTCAGTAGTTGCCGTCGCTTGCCTTTGTTGGTCGTCGCCATCTTCATACTCCCCAGTTGGTCGGAAAGCGGGCGAGTTTACCAAGTGGCTGATTTTTCGAGCGTTACGTTACAGGGCGTTCCTGTGTCGTTTTGTTTCTAATGTTTCGTGCATGGTCGAATATTGCGAATAAGTGCCTGAAGAGTATAATTAAGTAATGAGCACACAGCAACGTGAGGTGTCCGCCATGGCGACACAACAGAACCATTTTTACGACATGCCCAGTGAACAGGAAGCCGAGCTGGCGGCGGCTAGTGGACGCATTCTGGCAGCCTGCACAGGCCAGGGCGACCAAGCCAAATTGCGACTAATCGATGACAACCAGGAAATCACGGTGCCCATCAAGGCCATCCACATGCTGGCGGATATTCTGAACCAGATGGCGCTGGGCAATGCCATTTCCATCATTCCGATTCATGCGGAACTGACCACACAGCAAGCGGCGGATTTTCTGAATATCTCCCGGCCGTATCTGATCAGCCAGGTTCTGGATACCGGCAAACTGCCATTCCACATGGCGGGCAATCGCCGCAAAATCTATTTCAAGGATCTGATGGAATACAAAGCCCAGCAAAAGGCCGAGAGCAAAAAAACCATGGCGCGGTTGGCGCAACTGTCACAAGAAATGGGCCTGATGGAATAAATGGCAACCTTCACGGTCATCTACGACGCCAATGTGCTGTACCCGGCGCCGTTGCGCAGTGTGCTCATGTTCCTGGCGCAAACCGATCTGTTTCGCGCCCGCTGGACGTTGGACATTCACGAAGAATGGATTCGGAACCTACTGCTCAAACGTCCGGATTTGAGCCGAAAAAAACTGGAATGGCTGCGGGATATGATGATCGAAGCCGTTCCGGATTCACTGGTCACGGGTTATGAACCCGCGATTGACGGTCTGGAGTTACCGGACCCGGATGATCGTCATGTGCTGGCGGCTGCATTGCGCGCCAATGCGGAAATCATCGTTACGGCCAACCTGAAGGACTTTCCACAGACAACGCTGAAACCTTACAAGGTCATTGCCCAGCATCCGGATGACTTCATCCTGGATCTGATCGACTTGAAGCCGCCCCTCGTGCTGACCTGTTTCAAGGAAGACAGGACTCACTACAGGAACCCACAGTACACAGTCGAGGAATACCTTGAGAACCTGCTGCGGCAGGGGCTCAGCAAGACCGTTGCGCACCTATCTGAATACCGTCATTTGATTTAGCACAAAACCCGAAAGACAAGGTTGGAAGGTTCATCGATGGTCGGTTGGATGGGCCGTATCATTGGCATGATCGACACTGTTTTTGAAAAGTGAAATCGAGCTGGAGGCCTTGCCACGTCTGGGCTGGAGCAGGTCTGTGGTATATTTTGCGGCTAAGTACCTAGAACCCCTTTAAGTTTTAGACCATGTTTTCAAACAGTGTTAAAAAATACATCTGAGAACAGCGCTCCTTCTTGGCTGATTTATCTAAACCGTTGAATTGCCGGATGTTCCCCATTCTGCCACCGCATCTGTTGCAAAACGGCAACTTCGAAACACTGCGGATCAGCTGATAATTCGCTGTTCGCGTTCTTCAAGCACCGCGCTGCGAATCATTCGCCAAACGAAATCACCGATATCCTCGAGCGAATAGCGACCTTCCTCGCGAAACCAGGTCGCCACCCAATTGAGCGCTCCAAGGCCGATAAGACGCAGCAACTCCAGATCCATATCCTTCCGAATCACTCCCTGTTCCGCCAGTAGTTTCAGCATCGCTGCCCACAACGACTCGTAGCGGTCACGTAACTTGATCATTTCCCTGCGCGCCGAGCCGCGCAGGGAACGCCACTCGAACAACAGCACATAGACCATATCTGAGCCACTGACCAGTATTTGCAGGTGTGCATTGATACCGCGGCGCAACTGCTCGGCAGGCTCTGTCACACCCGCCACAGCCTGGGAGACGGCGAGCGAGGCCTGCTCAGGTGCCGTAAGGTCAGATACTTATTTGGCGGGATTGACATTTGGTTGGTTGGCCAATTATAGTGTGGGACTCACATCCGCAAGAGCCTCTTTCCGCACCTGAATCCTTCCATGGAGAGATCATATGAATATGACACCTATCCAGCCTCGAAAGGTTGTTTTTGATGTTGCGTCTGTTCCCCGCCACTGGAACGGTGGTGATCCGGTTCTTACCCGCTTTTTTGACGCGCTCTCGGTGCATTTCCCCGAGGGTGAGCGATTTTTTATCCAGTCGGTTCGTAACTTCCAGGATCAGGTAACGGATCAGCGTTTGCGTGACGATATTCGTCATTTTATCCGTCAGGAAGGTCAGCACGGCATAGTGCATGACAGCTTTAATCAGGTGATGGCGGGGCAGGGCGTTGATGTCGATAAGATCACGGCCAATCTGCGACGCTTTATTCGTACCACGCAGAAATATCTTCCGCAAAAGTATCAGCTGGCCATGACGGCCGCTTTTGAGCATTTCACCGCGACTCTGGGTGAGGCCATGCTTAAGGAAGAGACTGATATGTTTCGGGATTCAGATCCGGTAATGCGTGCCTTGTTTCTGTGGCATGGCGTGGAGGAAGTGGAACACAAGGCGGTGGCTTACGATCTGTATCAGACCGCAGCAGGCGGTGGTTATGTGACGCGCATATCGGCTCTGATAGTCGGTACCTTGATGATTCATCTGGTAGTGGCGCCAGTATTCTGGAACATGTTGAAGCTGGATGGTGTGACCCGCCAACCCGGTGTGATGCTGCGCGGCTTGAATCGTTTGTATGGTCGTCGAGGCATTCTTGTCCGCATGATGCCGGAATTTCTTGACTGGTTCCGCCCCGGGTTTCACCCGTGGGATACCGGAATGCCAGAGAAAGTGGCTGCCTGGCTTGACGAATATAGCCGTCACGGAGACCCAATGCAGGCCTCTGCTGCTGTTTACGGCGCCGAGCGTCTGGGGGAAGCGGCTTGATACAGGAGACCCAGGCAGCGAAGCCTGATTCCAGCAGTGCCAAGTCGGTCAGCCAGCACTGCCACAGACCAGGCGTCCATTGCGGTAGTTCGGCGATACGCGATCTTCTCGAGTTTCACGGTCTCCGGATGACCGAGGCATTCTGCTTCGGTCTGGGCGCCGGGTTGGGTGTCACCTATGTGGAGATTCCCGACTCGGCCACACCGTTCATCGTTCACGTGCGCTCGATGGGCTTTGAAGAAAAAGTCTTTCACACTCTGGATGTGCCGTTTGCGTGGTCAAGCCATCCGGACAAGGATGCGGCAACAAAAGACCTGTATCAGGCATTGGGTGACGGGGTGCCCGCCTTGCTGCTCACTGACATTTACCACTTGCCTTATTTCGGTAGTAGCACTCATTTTCCGGGTCATGCGATTGTTGCGTGGCAGCGGGATGAAGCGCGTGACGAGGTGTTGGTAAGTGATACCGAGCGTCCCGGGTTGATCCCCGTGCCGGCAACCAATCTTGCTGATGCACGGTTTTCAACCTCCCCTCCCTTTATTCATTACGGCAATATGTTTGCCCCGCGATCGTTGACATTGGCAATCAATGCGGACCGTGTGAGAGATGCCATTGTGGATAATGCGAAGGCATTGGCAAACGGCGGGCTGAATAGCGGCCTGGCCGCGCTGGATACCTGGATCGCGGCGTTGCCCGAGTGGCAGGCGCACGACAACTGGCGCTGGTTGTTGCGCTTTGCTTATCAGGTGATCGAAAAACGTGGTACTGGCGGTGGTGGCTTCAGGACAATGTATGCCGAGTTCCTTCGTGAAGCCGGAGAGATGCTGCCCGCCGTGCGGGCAGCGAAACTGGTAGAGATGATGCAGCGTTCAGCGGTGGCCTGGACCGGCCTGGCAGCGTTACTCAAGATGGCGTCGGAGTCGGATGTGTTCCCGGTTCGTGAAATTGAGGGGGCTATTCGTCATGTCAGGACGCTGGAGTCGCAGTATGTTCATCAGGTAACAAGTAAAGTTTAGCGTGCATGCTTCAGTTGGCCGCCAGATTGGTGGTTCGGGCTATTGGTTTTTGTATTAATGAGGGGGGGAGATGACAGCCCAGTCTGAGGCCGCAAACCGCTACTTGACCATGGCAAAAACGTTCTTCGGTACCGCTCATCCGTTATTCAACGCGTTCGGAATTGAAATTGACGAGATTGGCAAGGGTCGCGCCGTTATGAGGATGCCATCTAACGTGGCGCTATCTGATCGTAACGGCGGGCTGCATCGTGGTGTTGTGGTGACCTTGCTCGATACCAATTGTGGTCTCGCCATATTTTCTCGCCTTGGAGATATGCGACCGATTGCGACGATTGACCTGCGTGTGGATTTTATCAGGGAAGCCCCGCCAGGTGAGGCTGTACGCGCCGAAGTGGAATGTTACGCGGTACAGGGTGATATCGCCTATGTAAAGGGAAAGGCGGTTGCTTGTTCAGATGATTCGCTGTTGGCTTCCGTATCGGGATCTTTCGCTGTCGGGACACTCGGTCCGGCGTTTGATGCGACTGTGACGAAAGGAGCTGAATAAGTGAGCGCATCCGGAACCGAGCCACTGGGAATCTGCTGTGCCGGGTTGAGTGAACTGCAGAAACAAGTTCTTGATGACACGCCCTATGTGCATTTCCTTGGTCTGAAAGTCAGTCGCGAAGATGACGGCACGACCTGCTATCAGTTGTGTTTCCGCGAAGAGCATATCGGCAATCCGCTTTTGCGTACTTTTCATGGCGGCATTCTTGCCAGTTTTGGTGAAATTGTCGCCGCCTTGCATGTGGTGGAAGATCCCGGGATGCAGCAGCAGCCATTGTGTACCAGCTTGACGTTTGATTACCTGCGGCCGGCCTTTGCCGGAACAATTCGTGCTGTGCCGCGGATCGTGCGTGCAGGCCGGCGCTTTATTGTCGTTTCTGTCGATATCTTTCTGGACAAGAGCCATGTCTCGACGGGGCGTTTTATCTACGCACGCTGAGGACGTTTGATGTATTGACATCTTCAGGTTACCAAGGAGGTTGATATGTTTATTTCCCAGACACTGCGTCGGGCGGTCCAGTTGAACCCGAACGGTGTGGCCACAATCTACGCGAACAGGAAACAAAGCTGGCGTGAATTTGAGCACCGGGTGGCTCGTCTGGCTGCCGGCGTTCGATCATTGAAGGTTGCTGACGGGGATCGTGTGGCAATTCTTTCACTCAATAGCGATCGCTATCTGGAATATTTCTATGCCATCCCGTGGGCCGGGATGGCGCTTAATCCCATTAATATCCGGCTGGCACCTCCGGAGATTGCTTATACGCTGAATGACTCCCGGTCATCGGTGCTGTTCGTGGATGACGCATTCAGTGCCATGCTCCCGGTGCTGCGCCCGTTGCTGCATAACGTCAGTCATGTGGTGTTCATGGGGGAAGGTGAGTTGCCGGAGGGGTGTGTCGCCTATGAGTCACTGATCGACCAGCACAAACCCCTGGCTGACAGGAGCGAAGGTGGCGCACAGCTTGCCGGACTGTTCTATACAGGCGGCACGACCGGACGATCAAAGGGCGTGATGCTGAGCCACGATAATCTTGTGTTCAATGCCCTGAATGTTGTTCCGGAAATGGGCTACGGAACTGACTCCATCTATATGCATGCAGCGCCGATGTTTCATCTGGCCGACATGGCGAGTACTTTTGCCGTGACCCTGGCTGGTGGTTCTCACGGTATTGTGCCGCGTTTCGATGTGGCCGATGTGCTGTCGTTCATGGAGCGTGAAAAAATTACCCACACTTTGCTCGTGCCAACCATGATCAACCTGCTGGTCTCTTCCGGCAAGATCAAGGATTTTGATGTCAGCAGTGTCAAGCGAATGCTGTACGGGGCATCGCCAATGCCCGAAGCGGTGTTGGTCAGTGCCATGGAGCAAATGCCGGATGCTCTGTTTGCCCAGGGGTACGGGCAGACGGAGGCGTCGCCGATTATTACTGCGCTGGGGCCGGAGTTTCATGTTGTGGGCGGGGCCAAGCTACGCAGCGCTGGCAGAGCAGCGCTGGGGGTTGAGGTTGCCATTATGGACAAGGATGATGTCGAGCTACCGCGTGGTGAAGTCGGTGAGATATGCGCCAGAGGCCCGAACGTGATGCTGGGCTACTGGGGAATGGAGCAGGCCTCTGCCGAGACGTTGCGCAGCGGCTGGCTGCATACCGGTGATCTCGGTTATATGGATGAGGACGGGTTTGTCTTTATCGTTGATCGCGCCAAGGACATGATTATCAGCGGCGGTGAGAACATTTTCTCGGTCGAGGTAGAGGGTGCCATCTACAGCCATCCTTCAGTGCGGGAATGCGCGGTTGTGGGGATTCCTCACGACGAGTGGGGCGAGATGGTTCATGCGATTGTCGTGCTCAAGGAAGGGCATGGCCTCAATGAAGGCGAGCTTTTGGCCCATTGCCGCGCACTGATTGCCGGGTACAAGCTGCCGCGCAGCATCGAGTTTCGGAGCGAGCCACTACCGGTAAGTGGTGCGGGCAAGATTCTCAAGAACGAACTGAGAAAGCCTTATTGGGAAAACAAAGACCGGGGAGTCAACTGAATGACAATTGAAAACAGCAACCGATGGCCTGCAAGAGGTAATAAGCCGTGAATCTGGAGTTCACTCAGGAAGAACTGGAGTTTCAGCAATCCATTCGTGACTGGATGCAGGCGAATGTGCCGGATGATATCAAGCGCTGCTCGGCGGTTGGTGAGATGACCGGCAAGGAACTGCAGCAAAAGTGGGAGCGTTTGCTCGGTGAGCGGGGCTGGCTGGCACTGACGTGGCCGAAACAGTATGGCGGCCCGGGCTGGACGGCTACGCAACGTTATATTTTCGATCTTGAGCGAGCCATGGCGGGCGCGCCTCCCACGAGCCCGTTCGGGGTGGCGATGGTAGGGCCGGTACTTTATACCTTTGGCTCGCAGGAGCAAAAGGATCGCTGGTTGCCGGGTATCGTCAGCGGTAGAACGCTCTGGTGTCAGGGTTACTCCGAACCCAATGCCGGATCGGATCTTGCGTCACTCAAGACGCGTGCCGAGCGCAGGGACGACCATTATCTGGTGAATGGCCAGAAGATCTGGACGACCCAGGCCCACTGGGCGGACATGATGTTCTGTCTGGTCAGAACCGACTCGACGGTCAAACAGCAGAAAGGGATTTCTTTCCTGTTGATCGATATGAAGACCCCCGGTATCGAGGTCCGGCCGATCTACTCGATTGATGGCCATCATCACCTTAACGAGGTTTATTTCACCGATGTGCGGGTGCCGCTGGAAAATCTTGTGGGCCAGGAAGGCATGGGCTGGACTATTGCCAAGTTCCTGCTGACGCATGAGCGCACCACCATCGCTGGGGTGGCGGACAGTCATCACGAGATATCACGGCTGAAGAAAGCTGTGGCCGAAGCGCCGGGCTTTCTGGATAAAAGCCAGGCGCGGCAACGTATTGCTGAACTTGAAATCGAGTTAATGGCGCTGGAATACACGAACTTCCGTACTGTTGCCGCGACGGATGAGGGCAAGCCCTTCGGGCCGGAATCCTCCGGGTTGAAAATCAAGGGCACCGAGCTTCAACAGAAAGTATCACAGGCCATGGTGGAGCTGGGCGGCATGATGTCGTTAACCTGGGATAACCCGGAAACGGTTGGCAGCGATATTTTCAATCGCGCCACCCGACGTTACAACTTTCTGAGGGCCTGCACCATTTACGGTGGATCCAACGAGATCCAGAAGAATGTGCTGGCAAAAATGCTGCTTGGTCTTTGAGGCGAGACGATGGAATTTAACCTCCCGGAAAACACCACCCTTATCGCGGATACCGCTCGCCGGTATCTTAAAGATAACTACAGCTTTGAAATCTACAGGCAGCAGCTTGAGCAACAGAACCATGTTGACGCGTCACGCTGGTCGGCCATGCAGGAGCTGGGCTGGTTTGGTCTGCCATTTACCGAATCCAGCGGCGGCTTCGATGGCACGCTCCTTGACGTGGCGATGGTTGTCAGTGAGCTGGGCGCCGCGTTATGTCTGGATCCCTACGTTGATACGGTGGTAGCGCCTGGCAAGTTGCTGGAATATATCGGCTCCGATGCGACCCTGGCCATGTTGAGCGACGTTATTGACGGCAGGGCCAGGCTGGCCTGTGCGCTATATGATTATCATGCCGGTTATCAGGTATTAAGGCCTTCCATGAAGCTTAATGGCAAACGCCTGTCCGGTCAGAAAAACTTTGTTCCGGATGGCGGTGTTGCCGATACCTTGCTGACAACCGCGCTTGCTGATGGCGAACTGCTGGTGCTTGCTGTGCCTGTTGCTGCTTGCGAGACGACTCGTTATCGGGCGCTGGATGGTGGCCGTATTGCTAACGTGCTGTTTGATGAGGTCGAGATCACTGACGGGATGATACTTGCCCGTGGCAAACAGGCCGAGCGGGCGCTGAGCATGTTGCTGACTTATCTGCAAGCTCTTGACTGTGCACGCATGTATGGTGCCGCCGGTGCCCTGTACCAGCGCACTCTGGAATACTCCAAGACACGAAAGCAGTTCGGCGTGGCTATCGGTAGCTTTCAGATTATTCAGCACTACCTGGTAGATATGTTTATCGATCTCCAGCAGCTTGAGTCAATGCTGCTGATGGTGGCCGTCAAGGCGGAATCCGAGGATGCCTGTCGGCGTGAGCGCGCCAGTACCGCTGCGAAAGCCTATTATTCGGATAAGGCGGTACGCATCGCGCAGCAGGCAATCCAGATTCATGGCGGGGTTGGTGTTACCGAAGAGCTTGATATCGGTCACTACTTCCGTCTGGTCACTCATTGCTCGTTGACCCACGGTGATCGTGCATATCACATAAAGCGCTTTGCCGAGCTTGACGAGGTGCATCCGGGTGAATAATCAAGAGTTTGATTTCATCATCGTAGGAGCTGGTTCGGCCGGCTGTGTATTGGCAAACAGGCTCAGTGAAGGTGGCCGTTATACAGTTTGCGTGATTGAAGCGGGGCCCCATGATAACAGTGGCTTTGTCAATGTTCCGTTCGGTCTGATCGGGCTGATCAAAGAGGGCAAGCGTAACTGGGGCTATAACACGGCCCCCCAGAAAGCCCTGGGGGACCGGCAACTTTACTGGCCAAGAGGGAAAACCCTCGGTGGTAGTAGCTCGATCAATGCCATGGTGTACATCCGCGGGCAACATCAGGATTACGATAGCTGGAAAGATGCCGGGGCAACAGGATGGGACTGGCAGTCTGTGCGGCCGATATTCATTGCCCATGAAAACAACGAGCAGTATCCGGCGGATGCCTGGCATGGTCGGGGCGGGCCACTGAATGTTACGCGAGTGCAGGACCCTAACCCGTTGACCGAGATCTTCATACGTGCCGGTCAGGAGCTTGGTGAGCAGCGTAACGATGATTTCAATGGTGAAAATCAGCGCGGATTTGGTCGTTTTCAGGTAACCCAGAAGCAAGGGCGGCGCTGGAGTGCGGCGCGGGCGTTTCTCGATCCCGCCCGGGGCCGGGAGAACCTCTGCATCATGACCGATGCGCTGGTCAGCCGGGTTGTGCTTAGTGGCGACCGGGCTCGGGGAGTGGAGTACATTGATCAGCAGGGGGTGCCCCGTGTGCTGACAGCTAATCGCGAAGTGATTCTTTGCGGCGGCGCGATCAATTCACCCCAACTGCTGATGCTCTCCGGTATCGGCGATCGTGATCATTTGAAAAGCGTCGGGGTCGATTGCCATGTCCATCTTCCGGAGGTGGGCCGCAACCTTCAGGATCATCTGGATATGACGGTTTCGATTCACGATCGCAGCCGTCAGGCCATTGGCTTCTCTCCATACTTTCTGCCACGGCTGATACGTGCCTTCTATGACTACTTTCGCTATCGACGCGGATTCCTTGCCAGCAATGCGGCTGAGGCCGGGGCCTTTGTCAATGTCGGAGGCTGCGATCGCCCGGACGTTCAACTGCATTTCCTGCCAACTTTCCTGCGTGATCATGGCAGGGAGCTGACGGGGGGGTTTGGATGTACCATCCATGTGTGTCAGGTGCGGCCAAAGAGCCGGGGATTCATCCGCTTGTCCGATAGTGACCCGCGCAGCGCGCCCGTGATTGACCCCTGTTATCTTTCAGACAGTGATGATATCCGGGTATTACGCGAGGGTGTGAAATTGGCGCGCAGGGTGTTTCATGCCGAGGCGTTTGCTGCGATCTTTGGCGGTGATGACCTGCCTGCCAAGGAAGTGGTGACTGATGACCAGATCGACGCGGATATACGCCAGCGTGCGGAGTCCATCTACCATCCAGTGGGAACCTGCCGTATGGGCGACGATGAGCTGGCAGTCGTGGACAGCCGGTTGCGGGTCAGAGGAATATCGGGATTGCGCGTTGCCGATGCTTCTGTTATGCCGCTGTTGATCAGTGGCAATACCAACGCCCCGTGCATGATGATCGGCGAGAAGGCCGCCATGTGTGTGCTTGAGGATAATGCCTGAGAGATGGCCGGCGGTTCGAGTCAACCGCCGGCATCCGCTAACCACCCACTGCTGTGATCAGGTAATGCGATAGATCATTGAGCCGTTGGCGATCAGCTTGTCTGAGCCTTTCTCCCGGATCGAGACTTCTGAGAAAATCAGCTCTCGTCCCCGTTTTACCGCATTCGCGGTAGCGATGATGTCCTTGCCCAGCGCCGCAGCAAGGTAATTCACGGTCATGGATACGGTGGCCGCCTTCATGCCGTTCTTCGGATCATGGCCGGACCAGGCCGCCAGAGCGCCGGTCAGATCCAGCAGGCTGCTGATGGCGCCGCCATGGAAGGCGTTGCCGCCACCAGCCAAGTCGCCACGGTATGGCAGGCAAACAACGGCCCGGTCAGTGACCACCTCGACAATCTCGATGCCAAGCAATTTCTGGAAGGGAACCTCGGGAAACATCTGTATAAGTGAGTCAACCAGCGTTTCAGTCATGCGTTATTCCTTGATGGTCGAGAATATGAAACGACGGCAGATTTATCTCTGCTGGCGATGCCGGGCTGTGCCAGAAACATCAATATATAGGATCAATTCGGCAAAGCCCGGGTTGCACGACAGGTCAGGCCACCCGGTTCTTGTAAACGTCGAACAGGTCACCGCCTTCGGCAAAAAGCCGCTCACGCCATGTCTGCTCCAGGTTGCGTGTGTCATGGTTGCCAGGGTGAAAGTGCCGTTGAGTGAACTCCGGCAACCGAGGCAAGATTTTCGAGACAAACCCGTTGCGGCCAAACAGCATGTTCAGGCCTTTGGCATTGTCTTTGATGCTGCCGAGCTTGCCATCGCGGGCCAGCATCCATGCCCATGTGACACCGAGCATCGGCAGCAGCACGACAAGCGAGGCCGCAGTAGCCGCGACCCGTTCACTGTACCGGTTCCCGACTAGTTCATAGACGTCGTAGGCTACAGACTTGTGCTCGAGTTCCTCCAGCGCATGCCATTGCCATATCTTGATCATTTCAGGGTCGGCCAGACTCTGAAAATCCTTATCCTCAAGCAGCTGCTCTGCCAGCAGGGCGGTAAAGTGCTCCATGAAGGTGGTGGCTGCGAGCTTGGTGCTCGGCGGGAGCATTTCCAGAACTTTCAGGCCAATTTTAACGAATCGCTCGGGCGTGCGCATGTCGAAGCCACGCTCGGCAAGCAGTTCGTTCAGGCGATCATGTTCGCGCCCGTGGATGGCCTCCTGACCCATAAATCCGGAAATGGCGGCACGCTGCGCCTTGTCGGTAACCCGATTTCGAAAGTGGCGCACCGAATCCATGAAGTAACGCTCACCCGGCGGGAAAAACCCTGACAGCATGGCGAAGAACGTGGTTGCCGTGGCATTCCCGGCATAAAAGTACTTCGGGATGCTTTGTGAGAAATTAAAATCGATGTGACGCGGCGGGATGCCCACCGAGGCACCGTTGAGGTTGTTGCTGGTTTTCGCGGCTGTAGTCATTGCGATACTCCTTAGTTCATAATCGAAATGAGAAGTTAAACAGTGGTCGCTTTTGCGCCGCGACCTTTGTTCATCCGAAACAGTGTTTCAAGAGCACGCTGATACCCGGTGGGCATCAGCCGCTGGGTGGTGTCCATCAGTACCGCATCAGCGCCGATTAACACGCGCCTTTGGTTCTTTTGCACTCCCCCGAGGATTGCTTTTGCGGCCTGTTCCGGGGTAGACATGGCGATGCGGTCAAACATTTCGGCAATCTCGTCCTGACCACCCATGCTCATACTGCCCATTTCACCCATGCGGCTATTACGGGCAATGTTGGTCTTGACGCCGCCGGGATGGACACAGGTGGCGCTGACGCAGCCGCCTTCGAGATCGAGTTCTTCGCGCAACGATTCAGTAAAGCCTCTGACGGCGAACTTCGCTGCATTGTAGGCAGACTGGGTTGGTACACCGATGATGCCGAATATGCTGGAGATGTTGACCACATGACCGTCGCCGGACTGCTTCAGGTGCGGAAGAAAAGCCTTGGTGCCATATACCACACCCCAGAAGTTGATATTCATGAGCCATTCAAAATTTTCATAGCTCATGGCCTCCACCGTTTCCCCGAGACCAACACCGGCATTGTTGATGATCAGGTTCACCTGGCCATGTTCCTTGACAGTGTCCTCAGCGTACTGATAAACCGCAGCACGATCACCGACATCAACATGATGCAACGTTACCTTCACTCGATAGGGCTGGAGCTTGTCCAGGGTTTGCGCCAATCCCTTGTCATTGACGTCTGAAAGGGAGAGATGGCAACCGCTTTTTGCCAGGGCAATGGCGGTGGCCTGACCGATACCCGATCCGGCCCCGGTGATGGCAGCAACTTTGCCGGAAAAATTTTTCATGATATTTCCTCTTGTTAAAACTGTCGTTCAGGCGCCGAGCAGCGCACCGAGTATTCCCTGCTTTTTTTCCCTGAGGTTTTCGCCTTCGAAATGAAGATAACCATCTTCGAGATTGCCATAGCGCAAGGCAGGGAGGTCCCTCAGGTAATCATCCAGATTCTGCCAGGGTATCCTGCTTCCCTGGCGTGGCAGTCTGTCGCTGGCTCGCTGAACATAGCCGGAGCGCAGGTTGAGGAAATTCATATCGGTGCCGCAACCCTCCTCATCAGTGGGGGTGACCCGGGTGGCACCAATGTCACGCATATGGTTGAGTAAGCGGCAGACAAATTCGCAGGCAATATCGGCTTTCAATGTCCAGGAGGCATTGGTATAGCCGAACACCAGCGCCATGTTAGGCACACCTTCCAGCATCAGTCCCTTGTACAACAGGGTGTCGGCCACACTGACTTCACGACCGTCGACACGCAGCGTAGCACCGCCAAACAACTGAAGATCCAGACCGGTTGCGGTAATCAGAACATCCGCGTCCAGATGGTCGCCGGACTTGAGCTTAATGCCTGTTTCCGTAATCGTGTCGATATGGTCTGTGACCACCGATGCCTTGCCTTCGCGGATAACCTTGAAGAGGTCTCCTTTCGGGACCGCGCACATCCGCTCTTCCCAAGGGTTGTACGTTGGCTGGAAGTGGCGCATGTCAACATTCGGGCCGAGTTGCCTGCGCGTTGCGGCCAGCAACAGTCTGCGTATTGCTTTCGGCTTGCTGAGTGACAGCCGGTAAACAGCGCGTTGCAGCATGATGTTACGTGCGCGGGCCATCCGGTAGACCACCATTTCCGGCAGAAAACGACGCAAGTTCTTGGAAATCAGATCTTCTTCGGGGACGGTTGCAACGTAGGTCGGCGAACGTTGCAGCATTACTACATGGGCGGCCTTGTCTGTCATTGCCGGCACCAGCGTCACGGCAGTGGCGCCGCTGCCGATGACCACTACGCACTTGCCGCTGTAATCATAGTCTTCGGGCCAGTGTTGCGGATGAATCAGCTTGCCCTTGAATTTGTCGAGGCCGGGAATGTTGGGAGTGTAACCGGCATCATATTTGTAGTATCCAGTGCAATTGAATACGAAGCCGGCACGGAAGGTTTCTATCTCGCTTGTTTTTTCATTAAGAACCGTGACGTTCCAGTGACAATTTTTACTATCCCATTCTTCCGAAATGACTTTCAATCCGAAATGAATGTGTCGTTTGACGTCATAGTCGCGCGCGGTGTCTTCAATGTACGTTCGAATAGACGGGCCGTCGGCAAGCATTTTGGTTTGCGTCCAGGGACGAAAGCTATAGCCGAGCGTGAACATGTCGGAGTCCGAGCGAATCCCAGGGTAGCGAAACAGGTCCCAGGTTCCGCCAATTCTTTCGCGCCGCTCAATAATGGCGAAACGTACGTTCGGGCATTTCTTCTGCAGGTGGCAGGCGGCACCGATTCCGGACAGGCCGGCGCCGATGATCAGTACATCCAGATGGCGATGTTTCATGTCAATACTCCATGGTCGAAAGTCGATGAGGCATGGTGGCTGCGAGTGTGTTTTCCAGCCCTTTGCAGAAAGCCCAGCACGGCCTCAGTGAAGATTGTGTTTCTGTCCCCGGCGACCATATGGCCGGCCTGATTCAGCACGACATAGTGCGCATGGGGAACCAAGTCGAGCAACTCGCGAGCCCCTTGATCGCTGAGCACGTCGCTCTGGAATCCGCGAATCAGTAGCACTGGCATGGAAAGCTTTCGGGCTGCACGCTCCAGACTGGATTTCTCGAACAGGCTTTCGCTGGTTTCAGAGGGAACGCGGGCGTAGTCCAGAAAGGCAGGATCCCAGTGCCAGTAAAGACGGCCGTCATCCCGCCGGCGCAGATTCTTGCGCAATCCTGTCAGGTCGTTCGAAGGAGGGCGGTGCGGGTTGTAGGCAGCGACGGCATCGCGCACCTGTTCAAGACTGTCGAAGCCGTCCTGATGGCGACGCATGAATTCGATGATGCGGCGCACGCCCTGTTGCTCCAGTCGTGGCGCCACGTCGACCAACACCAGTGCGGAACAGTGCAGCGAGGTATTCTCACCAAGTGCCAACATGGCTGTTAGGCCGCCCATGGAAGCACCGACGATGATTGGTGCCATAGGCAGCGAGTGAATGACGGCGTGAAGGTCTGCGACCAGGCTTTGGGTGCTGTAATCACCTTGCGCACACCAATCGCTTTCGCCGTGCCCCCGCGCATCCAGAGTGATGGCGCAGTAGCCCGCTCGGGCAAGAGTATTCGCCGTATCGGCCCAGGCATGGCGTGTTTGGCCTCCGCCGTGAAGCAGCAGTACGATGGGGGCAGTGAACGCGCCGTATTGACTGGCCCGGAGCACAATACCATTGGCACCGACAAAAAGTGTCGGTTTCGCTGACGAAGTCGACGAATCCTTTTTCCCGTACGAACCGGTGGATGGGGTGAAACTGGATGTCATGGCCACCTCCATTCTGTATGAGCACAACAAATTATGATTGGTCGGCCAACCAAATAATAGTCTAAAGAAGTCCAGCTGGCAAAGCGTTTCTAGCGGCCGCCCGTACAGGCTTCTACTTTTTGTCTTTTTATCCGGAAGTGCACCTTAAATCCAGCGTGTGAACGCCGGATACAACAGACACGAGGAGGCCTTCGGGAGCTGGGCCGCGAAATGAAACAGTCCCTTCTGAAAAGTCGCCTGACGCCGTCACAAAAGAAAATGCCAGTCAGGGATTAACTGACTGGCATTACCCCATAACGGGGCCAAATGGCGTATGCCCGGGGGCATAACGGCGAGTCGGCTTTCGCTTCAGAAGTCCTTAACAGGCAGAAAGGTTAACGTCAGATCGGCAGCAAGGGAGGGAACCTCCAATTGCACACTCGCAAGACCGATACCCGCCAAGTTGATACTGGCCGGAATCAGGAGTGGATCAGGATTGCGGATCTTGAGGATCAACCGGCCATCGTCGACAAAGCGCAGTGGCCCCTCAAGAGTCACATTACGCACCCGTTTGCTGCGAATATCGTGACCAAGCGTAATAGGGCCCAGTGCCGGTTTCAACTCAGGGGCGTCCACCAGTATGTCGAAGGTGGCGTTGAACCAGGGGCCGTCCGGCGTGTCGGAGATGAACCCGGTGATGAAGGGCTCATCAGCTCCTTGAGGTATTAGCCTGAGCACCAGTGGGCCCGTGTCCAGACCGATTGTGATGATGGCCAGAGCCCGAGCCTGCAGAAAAACGCTGGTGGTGCTGATGGTGGTTGGGTAGACGTTGGCGCGTATGGCTCCAGACATGAAATTGTCTGTGGCCGGGTTGCCGTCGATCAGGCGCCGATTCACCTGGACATTGGGATCAAAGGTGCGCGGGCCGGCCGCCAGAGCGCCGCTGCTGAGGAAGGCGAAGCGCTTTTCCGGGCAACTCTCTCCGATTGCACAGCCGAGATTGGCCTGTGTGATAACGCCGCTGAAGTCCTTCAGTTCCAGCCGCAGATGATTGGGTGGCGCTTCGATGCTGTTGTCCGGAAGGACCAGGACACCTTGCTCTTCTTCATCAAACACCATATTGGCATTGACATCCACCACTGGTAGAACGCGCAACCCAACTAATGTATAGCGGTCGTCCTCGTCGGCAGCGACAAAGTGATTCACCATATCAGGACCGCCCTCGCGCGGGGCAGGGGCCGATGCACTGCTTCGCGAGATTTGCCGGGTTTGCAGCGGTGCGCCATCAGGCGAGCAAATGGCATTGACGCCGCAATCGGCATCGTTCGGCACCGATCTTAATGTGTAACGATACAGGTCACCAATCCGCCACGGGGTATCTGGGAAAAACTGAACGCGTTGGGGCAGGATATCCAGCCGGCCGGGCACGGGTACCCAATTGTTATCCAGGTCGCGGCGTTCAACGAAGAAGGTGCCGTCGTTGATCGTCACCGGATCTATGCTACGGTTGAAAGTCACTCTGACCGGGTAGTCCTTGTACAGACTATCCACATGGAGCAGGGGGTCGCTGTTCTGGCCGCCCACGCAGCGACCGTTGCGCCAATCAGGCCGTGGCCCGGTAAGCAGTGCGTCTGTAAGCGCACAGGAAAAGCCGGGAAACACGGCGGCGACTGGCGAGCGCAGATTAGCGGCGCTGCCGTCGGGAAGAGACAGGTCTTCAAAGCGAAGTGCCAGTGTCTCATCCTGGCTCAATGGATTGCCCTGCGTATCGCGCAGCAAGCTGGTCAGGACAATTTCGATATCAGTGTTGTGCTGCAGGTTACTGCCGTCGATGATCACCGTTGCGCCGTCGTGGCGCATGGGCGCGAGCTCCTTGGGTACCAGAGTGCCGTCGACACGCATCTCGATGGCGCCGTCAAGGAATACCGAAGCTGCATTCAGGGGTTTATTGAAGTTCAGAATAACAGGGTCCCCGGGGCGGGCATTGGGTTGAAAGTCTTCCCCGGGCGACCAGGACTGCAGCTCGAGCGGCCGCGTATCGGCTGGTGGTACCGGCGCGTTGCGCTGATCGACATAGGATTCCAGACGGAAAGACAGCAGGCCGCTGGCGCGCTCCAAACCGAGAATCTCCGGTTCGACCACGCTGGCGGCATCCATCACCAGTACGCCATTCTCCACTATCGCGAGGCCCACTACCTGAATATTCAGCAAGTTCTGGCTCAGTGCCGCGTTGGCGATCCCGCCCTCTGCGGTCATGGCTGCGTCCATGTTGAGCAAGGCATAGCGAGGAGCATCCTTTGCTTTACTGAACGGGTTAGCGATCAGGTAGCCGTTTGCGTCGCTGAGCAGTGTGATCAGCACTTCACCGGTTTCGATACCAGCGTTGACTTGACCCAGAATATTGACGGCCACCGGGCTGCCGCGTAGCACTGAACCTGCAGGCACCCGCAGAGGTGCCGCGTTGGCAAAATCCGGCACGAAACCCAGGTCCGCGGCCAAGTCTCCCTCCAGTCTGGTAAAGGATTCGTTACCCAGCACAAAAGTTTCTACCGGCACCTCATTGACGCGTTGCCCGGTGAGCCTTGACGCAAGCCCCGGCTGTTGTTCACCAAGCGTGCCTACCTTGAGAACGACCGTTTCTCGCGGTGGTGTGGCCACTGGTGTGAAGGAACGTTCGAGGAGGGGGAGCTCCTCATCCTCCCGGCTGCGCAGACCAGACAGGACCAAGGTATGTTCCGTCGGTTCGAGGTCATCCCTTGGGTCGAGCACAAGATAGCGGCCCTGCAGTAGCAGAGTGGCCTCGATCAGGCTGCCCTGCGAATTTTCAAGACGAACCTGATTTCCATAGTTGACGCTAGCCGGATCAAGTACGCGATTGAACGCCATTCTCAGGGTGCTCATGTCATTCGGCTGCCTCGCATCGTCAATGTCGGTAAGCAGCGCGGGCTGATCCAGGGGTGTAGCGGCGAGCAGTTTGAAGTCGCCGTCGCCAATTGCCCCCGCGAAGCCTTTCTGCGCACCGGCAGTGCGAAAGCGAAAGTCGTTGAAGGGGCCTGTGTCAATGCCGTCTAGGCCCACTTCGCTCAGCTGCAGTTGGTATTCAGTATTCGGCACGAGTTCGTCGACAGGACGTAGCAGCAGGCCACGTCCGTTATCCACCGTTTCGTGGACGAACATGGCAGGGTTGCCGCCCGCTACAGTCACCAATTGCAATCTGTCGTCGATTTCCTCAATGACGGTTTCATTGAGGGGCGCCGAAAAACGAAGCACCATCTGGGTGCTGGGTGGCACTTCCTGCTGTCCCGGGTAGGGGTAGGCGAAAATAAGACTCTCCGGCGTTGTCCAGGAAGTGTTGATGGTGCCTTTGTCGCCGCCACATGCGGACAGCAAGAGGAAACCAGGCAGCAGTACCCAGAGTGCAAGAAGCGTGGATATTGTTCGGTGATTTGTTATTGTTTTCATGATGGTTTTCTCCTTATTGTTATTAGTCGCCTCTGTCGAAGCTCCGCTTAGAACTTCAGGGAAGCGGATAAAGAGAAGACGTGAATCTCTCCGTCGGCGCGTACTGTTTCGTAAGGTGCCGGATCGGAAGACGAGTTGATGGACGTCAGCTCGAAATCGCGCTCGTCGAGCTTCTGGTACTGATAGGCCAGCGACAGCACCAGGGGAGCATTAATGATGGGCGCACTATTTAGGCGATAGTCGCCACCAACGCCCAGCACCATTTTGTCGGCATCCAGGAAGTTGACGTCTTGTGAGCGGGAAGATTTCAATGGCGAATCCTCCAGCGCCACCCCGCCAAACAGCCTGAGCTGGTCAGACCACCGGAAGCTGGCGCCAGCGCGGGAAACGACGACGTCATCGAAACGCAAGTCCGCCTGGTCCCTAATGGTGTCCCCGGAAAACTGACTTTCCAGCTCGGACCACTGATGTTGCTCGACAGAGGCCACAAGCTCGAGCTTCCCAAGAGGCAGCAGGAAGCTGCCGCCGAACACTGGCGGCTGGTACGAGTCAATGGTAGAAAGCGCCAGATCAAGTCCCGGTTCGGGGACGACGCCGGGGATAACCACGTTGGCATCCACACTGACCTCGTAGTTGGTTTCGTCGCGCCAGAATAGTGCCACCTCCAGTCCATCGAGTCCGAACGGCAGACAAGATGATGGACGCCAAGGTGAATGGCCACAGAATAGCTCGGAAGTGCGGACGTTAAGGCCCACAGCGGGGGACAGGGAAGGCTCTGCCTTCATCGAAATCTGCTCAGAATCGGTATTGCCTGCGAGATCGGAGACCGCTACAAGACGAGCCTTTGCCGCCAGTGTCAAGCGTGCTGAAAAGCCGACATCGACCCCTCGAACGAGATCACGAACAGCGCCACCAAATGCCAGATAAAGCGGCTGGGACTCGTAGCGCAGGAATTGGCCTTGCTCTGCGGTATTGGCCTGGTACGGTAGAATGTTGGAGATGTATTCATCGACGCCAACGTTTATTCCAAGGTACATCGGGCGGGTTGTGTCCGATGCGCCGCCAATACGGGCTTTGATGCCCAGCAATGCAAGCTCCGAACTGGTATCCGATAGTACGTCATTCTCGCGTGTCACCGGGTCAGACCCTCCCAGCGATTTTGCTCGCAGTTCCTGGTCGCCGTATTGCAGCACAATACTCAGCTCACCTTCCGGGGTGCGGGCTAGGGCGGCGGGGTTATAGTACACCGCCCAGGCACCGGGATCGAAGGCGCTGAAAGCCTGGGCGGAACCGGCGTTGACCGGGCCAAGGCCATAGGTGGATGCTCCGTCGCCTGCGCCGGCAAAGGCATCGTCGGGCTGTGTGCCAATTATTGCTGCTGTCAGGAACAGGCTGTAGGTGGTCGGCAACAACCGGTGAATTGTGCATGCCATGCAATTACCCCCTTTTTTTTGTGTTATTTTTCTTGTGGTTGTTTTTGGTTGTTTGAACGAGTTTTTTACTTGGTTGGCCAACCAACGTCAAGAGAAAGATGCACAAACGAATGATGACCAGGAATACGTGAAACGTAATATTGGGCAATAGGGCATTCGGGATATTTGTCGCGTTAGGAGATCAGGGGTGGTGCTCGGGCAGAACGGAGAGTAGCGGAGCAAGAGGCGCGGGAACGGTCCTTGAATGTGGGAGCTGGCAGAGGGCATTTCTCGTGAAGCGACTTGCCCTCGCGCTTCCATTCGCTCGAAATTTTTCTTGTAACGAACACTGCATTGCGGGCCGTTTTGCAAACGGCATCGGCGGATAGCCCTCTTACTTCGCCAAAGGCTCAGAGATATCGCCGCAGCCGTTGTATTGATACTTAGCCATGTCGAAACTCCCCGGCACCGTAGAGGGCGACGAACCTGGAGGCGTTTTGCCGGTTGAAACCTTACCCCGGTCGCCCCCCGACTATGCTGCAGGGCCAGCACTGACTTTCATGAAGGTAGCTGCGCCGAAACACAGTGAGTTATCCGGTGACACCGTCCTGATCGGTGGTATTCGCCAAAATTACGCGATTGCGGCCGCCTCGTTTGGCCTCGTAGAGGGCCTGATCGGCCGCTTTGAGCAAGTCGTTCAGGTCGGAGATGGCGTGGGTCGGGTAGCAGGCGACGCCGAAGCTTGCGGAAATGCTGATACGATTGCCATCGATTTCCACCACTGCGTCGCTGATTGCCTTGCGCAGTCGCTCGGCGATTCCGGCCGCGATTTTCAGTGTCACGCCCGGGAGCAGAATAGCGAACTCCTCCCCGCCATAGCGACCCACCTCATCGTACGGGCGTGCGTTGGCCATCATGATCTCCGACGCTGCTACCAATACCGCATCGCCGGCGTGGTGACCCCAAGTGTCGTTGATGTGCTTGAAGTGGTCTAGGTCCAGCATTATGCAGCCAGGGACTTCGGCGTGTTACTGGACAATCTCTTGGCTCGTGCCAGTTCATTTTTTGCCCGTTCGATGAAGCAGCGGCGGTTGATCAGACGGGTGAGGCCATCGACGTTGGACATTTCACGATAGAGGTTTTCCCTTTCTGCCCAGCGTCGGATGACAAGCATGCAGAGGTATAGGACGGAGTAATGAATAGCGGCGACTGTGACTTCTATGAACAACCACCCGATCACCGGTGAGCCGTCAGGCTGATATACGGACCGGGACAGCAAGGGTGCATGTTTAAACGCGCCGCTAAAGTCAATGGTGGCGAATGTGATTAGGGTCACCAAGACGGTCCAGTAGGCGACGAGTATCTTTGTTACCCAGGTCAACGCCGAAGCGATGTTGACGCCAACGAAAAAAAACAGAAGCCCATGGGTGAAATACGTGCCGGTAAGATAGCTGCTCAGCATGATATTGATCACGAAACCGGCGATGACAATGTTTTCAAATGCGGGCCAGTCGTTTTCCCTGCGACGTCGTTTCCATGCCAGCCAGATGTAGCTGGCGAGTAAGATGATATGCAGGCCGTACAGACCGAGCAACGTCCAGGCGACAGGCAGTGCAAGGTATTGCGGCGCCAGCGCTATGGTGCCAGCAAGCGCAATGCTAAACACAACAGTCGCCAGCATAACCAGGCTTGCAAGCAGAATAAGACGGTCAATGGGATGCCAGTCCAAGGGGTTCCTGAGCCAAAGCATACCAATAAGAGGCGTGTTTTCTGCAGTTTGCTGCTGTGTGCCGCCTCGAGAGCGCTTTTTCATTTTTATTCCCCCCGGGGGCTGAAGAGACAAATGCCAACAAGCCAGATTAGGAAAGTGTAGACGAATACTGCTTCCTGCCTCGCTTGTTGAACTGGTGTGATTTTGCAGCGAGTATCGATTATGTAGTTGGCATGGCTAGCAACCGCAAATTGATGGCAAAAGCAGGCATCTGTCCGGATTTACCTATGTCCTGATGCAGGGATTGCGCAGTCTGGCACTGCAACATACTGCGCTGGAAAAATGCCAGATGAATACACTGCGGTTGAAGCTATTGTGCGCTAGCGATGGATAGACAGGACCACGACCTGATGTTTTGCTATTTCGTCGGGCTGGATATGGATGATGGAGTCTAGAACTATTCTATGTTAGCCAAGAACAGAGATCGCTTGTTGTCAGGCAAATTTTCAGACCATCCTCAAGCCCTGGGCGGCATAGCCCCTCGCGAACTGACACGCTGCCTGTACTGCTCGGGCGGATGGCCAAACCAGCGTTTGAAGGCACGCCTGAAATTGGCGCTGTCGTGATAGTGCATCAACGCCGCGATGTCCTCGATCGACAGTTTGCTGTCGCACAGGTAGCTGGCCGCCTGCTGGGACAGGATGTCGTCACGAATTTGTCGAAAACTGCTGTTCTCCTGTTTGAGCTTGCGGGCCAGAGTGCGTTTGTTCATGAACAGGGAGGCTGCGGCTTCTTCTTCACTGAGCGTGCCGGGTGGTCGGGACAGCATCATCTTCTTGAGCCGGGTCTGGTAGTTCGGTTTATGGGTCGGAAGTTGCGCTAGCATGGCTTCGCACTGCTGCAGGGCAAGACGGTAGTTTTCATGATTGGCGGAGGCGTTCGGTTCCTGGCACAGCGTCATCGGTAGCTTGAGCGTCAACTGATCACAGCCAAAGCGAATTCGTCCGGACAAATACTCGGCATAGAGGGCATGGTATTCGGGTGCCGGATGGGTAAAGCCTATTTCCGCCTCATACAGGGGGCGGCCGACAATGAACTCGCCGAATTCGAGCAGCACCTTGACAATCGTGTCCGCCACGCAGCGCTGGAGGTCTGCGTTCAGCGGCACCTGAAAATCCAGCCTGCACTCCAGATGTTCTTCAACCTGCTGCAAATGCAGCTGGATAACGCTGGCGCGGGTGGGCAGGAAGGTGTGTATCGCCCGTAATGCGCTGAGCAGGTCCGGGCTGCTGGAGGCGGCAAATCCCATCGCACCGTGGGTTGCCGGGGTCAGGCGTTTGCCCAGACGTAATCCGAATTCCGGCTGGCCGGACAGCGCCAGTGCGTTGCGCAAGACCCGTACCTGCTGGGCCGGTGTGAGCAGGCTGTCCTCGCTCAGGAACTGCTCGACGTCAAGAGCCGTGCCACGCAGTAAAATGGGCAACTGTCTGACTGTCAGGTCCAGCTCACGGGCGATAATCCGCGAATAGTTCGACGGAATACTAGCTTCAAGATTTTGCCAACCATCTGCCTGTTGTGCCATCGGCTTGCCCATTGCTCCTATGCGGTGACATTGTCTCTAAATGACCCCCACAGTGTCAAGAAATGACCTCGTCGCCGTGTTCGCTTCGAATCACTATCCAATGCAGTAAGTTACTCGCAGGAGAGAGGCAGTGGGCAAGATTACCTTTATTGAGCATGACAACACCGAACATGTCACAGAATTTGAGGCTGGAACCACGCTGATGCAGATTGCCGTCGATAATGCCGTTCCCGGTATCGACGGTGATTGTGGCGGGGAGTGCGCCTGCGGCACCTGCCACATGATCGTTGCGGATGAGTGGTTCGGCAAGACCGGATCGATCGGCGACGCTGAGGAGCAGATGCTGTCCATGACCCCGGAGCGGGCGCAAACCTCGCGTCTCGGCTGTCAGGTTCGAACCACCGAGGCGATGGACGGCATGACCGTGCATTTGCCCGAATTCCAGATGTAAGCACGGAGGACGCCATGTCAACGAAATCAAGCGCGACTGATGTAATTCAGGCCAAAATGATCAACGCCACCTCCAGAGTGGTGCCAATGCACTTGCAAATCCAGGCGCTGAAAATGTTGGTGAAGGCAAAGAAGAAGATCATCGGCGCGCGGCGGCCCCCGCTCAACTTCGTCGAAGCGTCTGTGCCCGATGTCAACACACTGGCGCTTGAGGACATCGATCTCAGCAATCCTTTTTTATACCGGCAAGATCAGTGGCGTGCCTACTTCAAGCGGCTCCGTGATGAGGCACCGGTGCACTACCAAAAGAACAGTTTATTCGGACCATTCTGGTCGGTGACACGCTATGAAGACATTCTGTTCGTGGACAAGAACCACGAGCTGTTTTCCTCCGAGCCGCAAATCGTGCTGGGCGATCCCCCGGAAGGGCTGTCGGTGGAAATGTTTATCGCCATGGATCCGCCCAATCATGATGTGCAGCGCCGGGCGGTTCAGGGTGTGGTCGCGCCGCAGAATTTGAAGGAAATGGAAGGGCTGATCCGCACGCGTGCCGGGGACGTGCTCGACAGTCTGCCTATGGGCGAAGCCTTCAATTGGGTGCCGACCGTGTCGAAGGAACTGACCGGGCGCATGCTGGCCACGTTGCTTGACTTCCCTTATGAGGAACGTCACAAGCTGGTTGACTGGTCGGATAGATTGTCCGGCGCAGCATCGGCAACCGGCGGTGAGTTTACCGATGAAGATGGCATGTTTGACGACGCCGCAGATATGGCGTGGTCGTTCTCCAGACTTTGGCGCGACAAGGAGGCACGCCGCGCGGCTGGCGAAGAACCTGGTTTCGATTTGATCAGCATGCTGCAGAGCAGCGCAGATACAAAGGATTTGATCAATCGTCCGATGGAGTTTATCGGGAACCTGGCGCTGCTTATCGTTGGTGGCAATGACACCACCCGCAACTCCATGAGCGGCGGCGTGCTGGCCTTGAATCAGTTCCCCGAGGAATTCGCCAAACTGAAGGCGAACCCGGAGCTGATTCCGAACATGGTCTCGGAAATCATCCGCTGGCAAACCCCGCTGGCGCATATGCGCCGTGTCGCCACGCAGGACGTGGAGATGCATGGAAATACCATCAGGAAAGGTGATCGTGTGGTGATGTGGTACGCCTCGGGCAATCGGGACGAGAGAAAATTCGAAAACCCCGATCAATTCATTATCGATCGTAAGGACGCGCGAAATCATATGTCGTTTGGCTATGGCGTTCACCGTTGTATGGGAAACCGTCTGGCTGAATTGCAGCTGCGCATTCTCTGGGAAGAACTGCTCAAGCGCTTTGACGACATCGAAGTAGTCGGCGAGCCAGTTCGGGTGCAGTCGAACTTCGTGCGCGGCTACTCTGAGCTGATGGTTAAACTGACGCCAAAGCAGAAGTAGTTCTGGTGGAAGAGAAGACCTGATTAAACACTCTGCGGGAACAGGGAAAGCCAGGTGTCCGCAGAGTGTTATGGTCTTTGACTACGATCCCGGTTTGATAAATGGCTGGCGCGAACTCGCTCGACATCAATGGCGTAGTGCTGATTTATGGAACCCGGTAGTGCCGAGGCGAGTTCAGTTACAGAAGCAGTGGAGAGGGGGAGCATGACAATAAGTGAGAAGCAGACCACTGTCATCGTTGGTGGCGGGCACGCAGCGGGTGCGCTCATGACAATCTTGCTGCAGAAAAAATATCAGCATGAGGTGGTTCTGGTAGGCGAAGAGCCCCATCCACCCTACCAGCGACCTCCCCTGTCCAAGAATTATCTGGCAGGAGAGGTTGATCAGGCGTCGCTGTACCTGAAGCCGCGCGTGGTGTATGAAAAAGCAGGACAGCAGTTGCGGCTCGGCGTGCGCGTCGAACAAATTGATCGGGACAACAAGACTATCAGGTTGTCGGATCAGAGCACGTTGAAATACGATCAACTGGTACTGGCTACGGGTTCACACGTCCGGCGTTTGCGGGCACCCGGGTCTGACTTGCAGGGCATTCATTACCTACACGACATAACTGACACAGATGCTCTACGTGAGAAATTGGTTCCGGGGAAGCGTTTGGTCATCGTCGGTGGCGGTTATATCGGCCTTGAGGTGGCAGCCAGCGCTACCAAGAAAGGCGTGAATGTCACGGTGCTGGAAGCCGCTGATCGTCTTATGCAGCGCGTAACAGGCCCGGAGATGTCCGCGTTCTTTTACGCCAAACACCGTGGCGCCGGTGTGGACGTACGTCTGAACACGGCGGTAACCGGTTTCGAAGCGGGCGATCAAGGTCGTGTGGCAGGTGTGACGTTGGCGGATGGCGGCACTGTGCCGGCTGATGTTGTGCTCGTTTCCATTGGCGTTATACCGGAAACCGCGCTGGCTGAGGCCGCCGGACTGCCCTGTGATGATGGTATTGTCGTGGATGAGTTTGCCCGCACCGGTGATCCTGACATCCTGGCGATTGGCGACTGTACCCGCCACCGCAATCTTTTCTTCGAGAAAATGCAACGGCTTGAGTCTGTCGCCAACGCGGTCGATCAGGCCCGTACTGCAGCGGCCACTCTGATGGGCGAGGAGAAGCCTTACGATAGCGCCCCGTGGTTCTGGTCGAATCAGTATGACGTTCGCCTGCAGATGGTGGGGCTATCGCAAAATAGTGATCAGCGCGTGCTGCGCGGCAGCGCTGAGGATAAGGAATTTGCGGTGTTCTATCTCCGCGAGGGCAGTGTCATCGCTGTTGATGCTGTCAATCTGCCGGTTGCCTTTATGGTTGGCAAGCAGTTGGTGCAGCACCGCAAGAGCGTTTGCGCTAAAGCATTGAGTGATCCTCGTACTGATTTGAAGTCTCTGGTCTGAAACGGCGTTTCGCGCCGTTGCTCTTCAGAAACAGGTAATTGTCCATCGACAGATGCTTTGCTCGCCACAGCATTTCCACCGAGGTCGAGGGGCGCAGCATGGGCGCGTCGCCATGGTGGTCGAAGTAATAGCTGTTGGAGAGTGCGCAGTTGTGGTTCAGAAATACGGTGTTCTGCTGCCGTTTCTGAATGTTCTGAAAGTAGCGGTCATGCACGGTCTGCCGGATTTCCACCCGGGTTGCCTTGCGCCGGAGGGCCTCGCGGATGCAGCGTGAAATATGAATGGCATTTCCCTCCACCATCTTGAAGTAGGAGGTGCCAATCAATGCATAGGGCCCGAGCATGATGTAAAAGTTCGGATACCCGGGAATGGTCAAGCCTTCGTAGGCCTGATAGCGGTTATCGTGCCAGAACTGGCCGAGATCAACGCCATTGCTGCCGATTAGTTCGAACGAGGGGATGTTGCCCTTTTCGAATGTTTTATAGCCAGTAGCGAGCACCAGTACATCAATGCGCCTGGACTTGCCGTCGCTGGTGGTGATGCCCTGTCGGGTGATGCGCTGGATGGGTGTGGTGACCAGTTCGACATTATCGCGGGCGAACGTTGTGAAGTACTCGTTGGAGAAGGTCGGTCGTTTGCAACCAAAGCCATAGCCCGGGCTGAGTTTTTCCCAGAGATCCTGTCTGCCGGGGAGCTGATCTCGCATATTGTCGAGTGCGGCCTTCTCACAGGCGCGCACGATCCAGGGGGCCTGGCGATAATAGATCGCCGACAGCACCATCAGGGTTTCGCTGGCCAGATCGGTTACGCTGCGAACGCCACCTTGCAGGGCGGGTAAGGCACGAAACAGGCTTTTCAGCCATCCGGGCAATATCCGATCAGGCTTTTTCAGAACCCAGATCGGGGTGCGTTGATAGACATCAAGCTGTTTCGCTTGACGAGCGATCTCCGGCACCAGTTGCACGGCAGTGGCACCGGTGCCGATGACGGCAACGCGTTTGTCTGTCAGGTCCATGTCTTCAGGCCAGCGGGCCGTGTGGACAATTTCTCCCTCGAAGGCATCAAGACCTTCGATGTCAGGGAGCTTGGGGGAGATCAGCCCGCCGCAGGCGGAGACCAGATGCCGGCCACGCAATATTTCGCCACTCGCCAGACTGATTACCCAGAGATTGTTTTCAGTGTCGAATTGCGCCCGTTCCACTTCGACGCCGAAGCGGATATGGCGGTATATGCCGTACTTGGACGATATCTGCCGGGTGTATTGATACAGCTCGCTACCCGGGGCGAATACCCGGGACCAGTTCGCGTTCTGCTCGAACGAAAAAGAGTAGGTGAACGAGGTGATGTCCACGGCAATGCCGGGGTAGCGATTGTCGCGCCAGGTGCCACCGACATCGTTGCTACGCTCGAGGATCAGGATGTCGTCGACGCCGTCCGCCTTGAGCTGGATGGCGGCACCGATGCCGGAGATGCCGGCGCCGACAATAATCACTTCGTGATCAGGAAGGACAGCGGAAGGACGCCGGGTTTGATCGGCGGTGAAAGCGGCCATGTTCATGCAACAGCCTCCTGGGTGGTCGGTGATGCGTGCAAGTTATCGGATCGGGAGCTGTGGTTGGGTAGTTCGTTATGCCGTCGACTGCTCAGATGGGACTGCATGAAACGGACTATTTTGCGTGTATCCTGACGGGCCTCAGGTAGGAGTAGCAGGAAAATTGGCCAGACGTGGGGCATGTCCTGTCGTGATAGCAGAGTGACTGGTACACTCGCACGACGAGCTTGTTCTGCAACGACATAGGAATCATCGCGCAGGCATTCCTCTTCACTTACCGTCAGCATCAACGGTGGCAGACCCTGATAGTCACCCTGCGTCGGGGACGCGTAGGGATGGAACGGATCGGCGCCCTGCAGGTATATCCTGGTGGCGCCGTCGATCATCACCCGCGACAGCATCGGGTCGCTGCCATTATTCGCATCCCTGGACATCAGCTTTCCGGTTGCATCGGCGCCGGGTGAAATGGCCACTGCGCACACCGGCATGAGCTGTTGCTCGTCGCGGGCACGCAGCAACGTCGCCAGAGTCAGATTGCCTCCAGCGGAATCGCCAGCCACCATCAGTGGCAAGGATTCTTTAATCAAGGCGCTATATACAGCAAAGGCATCATCGGTTGCCGCCGGGAAAGGGTGTTCCGGTGCCAGTCGATAATCTGCGAGAAAAACACGGGCATTGAGTGCTTTTGCCAGCGTGCCGCAGAAATGGTGATAGGTATCGAGACGACCCCCGACGAACGCTCCTCCATGGAGGAACAGCACGGTCGCCACAGGATTGACGGTGCTCATCCACTGACCAGGAACATCGGCCACGCGTCCATTGCGCAGGCTGACGCCACGGGGTATTTGGGAGGGTATCAGCGGGGCATTCATGACCCTGCGTAAATGACGGACCAGATGATCAGGGTCCTGAATGTCGCGCTTCATGATAGCGCGGAACAGGGGCTTGATGATTTTTGCAGCAAGTGACGCCATGGGGGTCTCCCGGATTCAGTTGGCCAGCAGGCGATAGGTCTCGCCGACGGTGCGGGCGTAAAGGCGCGGCATCAGGCGCTTGAAACGCCAGGCGAGGCGCCCATCGATTTGTGGCAGTACGTAAAGCTCACCACGATCCAGCGCATCAAGTGTTTGTCGGGCAACTTTGTCGGCAGTGGTCAGGGCGAAGCGAGTCATGGCGGACCGCGCAAATTCGCGGCGCCTTTCCGGTAGCTTGCCGTCGTTGACGATGTTGGTGGGGACCACGGTCGGGCACAGTGCAGTGACTTTAACCCCGGTTCCGGCAAGCTCAGCAGCCAGAGTTTCCGAGAGCGCCAGCACCCCGGCCTTGGTGACGTTGTAGGTGCTCATTTCCGGCGCTGCACCAAAAGCGGCGGCGGAAGCGACATTGATGATGCCACCATAGCCAAGATCCCGAAGTTTCGGCGCGAAGTAATGGCAGCCGTGGATTACGCCCCAAAGATTCACGTTCATGCACCAGTGCCAGTCATCCAGTGGCACCTCGCCGATGGGCCCGCCGAGACCCACACCTGCATTGTTGATAACCAGTGTCACCGGACGGCCGAGCAGTTTCTCGGCCTCATCACTGAGTGCTTCCATCTGCTTTGCATCACCGACGTCACAGCGACGGGCAATTGCCTTGCTGCCCAGGGTCTTCAGGCATGCGGCGACCTGTTCGGCCCGCTCCTCATTGATGTCAGCACAGATTACCGCGCCGCCACGGCGTGCCAGCTCATAGGCAAAGCTGCGGCCGATGCCGCTGCCGGCTCCGGTGACGACAGCGGCGGCGTTGCGGGAGGGTGGTAGAGGTTGCTTTTTCATAGGAGCCCCTCAGGCGGGTTGCGCAACTGGACGGAGACGGCGACTGGTGCGGGTGCCGCGCTGGTGCTTGAGCAGAGCCTCGAATGCCTTGTGGGTGTCGCCGGTCTTCTCGTAGGCGCGCTTCCAGACCCTGATGATCTCCCGATTGTCATCGTCCCAGGGATGGAAAGTGGGCGAGAAATAGGGGAAGACACCTGCCAGTACTTTGGAAAGAATGCCGGGCTTGACGAACAGCACCTTGAGCATATATGTCGCCGAACGTAGATTCAGGAGCTGTTTGTCTTTGGCCAGCAAGAACGCCTGATTGCCGATCATGATCGGAAAGCCAAGTGCGATGGCCAACATCATGCCGCTGATACGCAACCGGTAACTGCGCAGACCGCCGCCGCTGGCGTCGACGAACACATCGTAGCTGACGCTCTTGTGCTCGGTTTCCTCGACGAAGTGCCAGTACAGCATGGCCCGTAATTCAGGGTGCGTTTCGTCGAAAAGTTCCGGGTGCTCAAGCAGCACCGAGGAAATGATGGCGGTGAAATGCTCGAACGCCGCAGCGATGGAGCTTTGCATGTCATCGCTCAGGCGATGCTGGAGTTCCTTGCGAATAAGCTTGAAGATGGCTTCGACCTTGTCCATGGGGACGCCTTGCTGCACGCATATGGCATTCATCTCGTCATGCTCGCGGGCATGAATGCGCTCCTGGCGGATGAACTCACCCGCAGCTTTGCGCACTTCCGGGTCGCGCAGTTTGTCAAGTTGTCTGCGGGCCGAGTTCATCACCCAGCGTTCGCCATCTGGCACGGCAGCCAGAATGGCGTTCATCCAGTGCGTGCTCCAGGGGTCGTTGTTGAACCAGTGGCGGGCGACCGTCTCAAGGTTCATCGGGAAGTGGAGATCGCGCGTTACAACTTCGTCGTAACCGATCTTGCGATTTGCCAAGGCCATTTGGGTTCTCCGGTCATGAGTGAGCGTGAGCATTAGGCTAGTTGGTCGACCAGCCAAATGTCAATCCTGTGATATAGAGAAAGGTCAGAAATATGTATCAGACCTGACGGTGCCTGAGCAGGCAGCGGCGTTAAGGTTGTCAAAGAGGCTGATCGAGGCGGGACGGGATCGAATCCAAGTGTGCGGAGCGGTACTCGGGGTATAGCGATCAAACTTACAGAAAAGTTGGTTAAGGACAATTTAAGCAATTAATATCAATAAGTTGCGTCACATTAGAACGGCATTTGATCGCGCTTGAAACAACCCTTCAAAACAACTCATCCATTTCATCCCGTTCCCGGATCGGGCGCATCTGCCCGGCTTCCACCTTCGGATCGACTGTAAACCGGTACCGCCCCATCACATGCAAGTGATCATGGATGACGGGTGACAAACGTGCGATATCCTCGTCGCGCACCGCAATCCCCTGGTCGCGCAGGTAGTTGATGGTAGCTTCGAGATACAAGGTGTTCCACAGTACCACAATGTTGGTGACCAGACCCAAGGCGCCCAGCTGGTCCTCCTGACCCTCCCTGTAAGGTTGTCGCAGTTCTCCACTATTGCCGTAGCAAATGGTTCTGGCCAAGGCATGGCGGCTTTCGCCTCGGTTGAGCTGGGTCATGCAAAACTACGGCGCTAGCGACATGAAACATCCCTCTTATCACGGAGAGTTGCATGTCGGCAAAGATCATCGCCATCGCCAACCAAAAAGGCGGCGTTGGAAAAACCACCAGCGCAATCAACATTGCTCATATTTTGAGCGAAACCAACAAAGTCCTCCTTATTGACGATGACCCTCAAGGCAACTGCACCAAATGCTTTACGATTGATCGGATTGCACCAGAATCCGACACGATTACGCTGTACAGTGACTCCCCCTCCGAAACCGTTGCGCCACTTGTTGTTACCGATACGCTTGCACTGCTGGGTACCCATATCCACCTTGCTGCCGTGGCGGAACGCACGTACGAGGTAGTTTTTGACTTTAAATCTCGACTCCTCTCTCTACGCGACCATTACGACTACATCGTAATCGACTGTCCGCCGAATTTCGGCTACCTCCTAAATGCCGCCCTTATTTCCGCCGACTTCATTCTCGTCCCGATCGAGCTGGATATTTTCGCGCTCGACGGCCTGCGCGACCTGATTCAGTCCATCGAGCGCACCCGAAAGCGCCACAATCCCACGCTCAAAGTGGCTGGAATCGTAGCCAACAAGGTGCACGGGCAAAAAACGCGCATCGAAAAAGAGATTGAGGCAGAGCTACATCATATTTACAGCAAGCTGCTGCTCGACACCCAAATTACGCTGAGCGTGAAAATCCCAGAGTCTCACGCCAGCAGTAAGGCCGTTACAGACCATGCCCCCAATTCACAGCAAGCGCTGCAATATCGCCGTTTGGTGGATGAGTTGATCACTCGGATGATCGCAATGGGGAGCCACGCATGAGCAAGAAGGTTACCAACTTTCGCGATGGAATACGCAAACGCATGGGGGAGCCACCCAGCGCGACCTTTCTGTCTGACATGATTAATCAGCAGTCGATGCGATCGTCCATGCTGCTGTTGCACCTTGACCAGATCCACCGCTACGACCGCAACCCCCGAAAATTCGGCAACGCCGATTACGAGGAGATCCGCGAGAGCATTCGCCATCGAGGCATTGACCAGCCTCTATGCGTTACGCAGAGGCCCGGAGAGCAGCACTACACACTGAAAAAAGGGGCAGGCACCCGACTACAAGCGCTACAAGAGCTGTGGCAAGAAACGGGCGATCGGAGGTTTTACGAGATCGAGTGCATATTCGAGCCATACCGTGATGAGCTGGATATTTTTGTTGGTCACGGCATCGAAAACCTCAAGCGCAGCCAAATGTCCTTCATTGAGACAGCTCAATTCTATATGGAGCTGTACCAGTTGCATGAGGATATTGAAGGCCGCGAACTCAGCATGCGCGAAGCGTGCGAAAAGATTAACGCCGACGGGTTTTCGGTTGATCCATCCCGGCTTGTGCGCTACCGCTACGGCGTAGAGCTGTACCAGTTCATCCCACAATTACTGGAGGGTGGGTTATCAAAGCGAAATGTTGAGCAGATCCGCCAACAAGAGCGCTCCTACCGCAGCCTGTGGGGCCAATACAGTGACGACGACGCATCCTTCACCGCTCTCTGGCAAGGGGTGCTGGCCGAGTGTGACCACCCCGAAGCATTCGATATGCTGGCGCTGCAAAGCAATTTAGAAAGTGAAATGGCCGCACTCCTCAAAATTAACCCACTGCACCTAACCGCAGAGGCCGATGTCCTGTTGGGCCAGCCACACCCAGAAGATCTAGCAGCACTTACACCTACGGCAATTTCCGCACAGGCTCGTCGCCCACCGCCATTGCCTATTCACCCTACAGAACCTGCCCATCCTACAGAGCCTGCACAACCCAGCCCGAGGGCGGCTGCCACAATCTCATCCGAGATGCGGGAGGGCTTGCGCCAATCCGAACCACTGCAAGCACCTGCCACAGCAAAAAATACCGTCCAGAAAGTGCAGCAAAAAAACGATGCGGAACCGGCACCGCAGCAAGAGCAAGCCCCAGACCGAGGGCAAAATCTGGAGCAGCATTCGTTTCGCGTTCCTGCCAGTCGCGCGTTATGCAACCTGACGTTGGCCAAATTTTTTGACGATAACCGCCCAGAGCAACAGCACGTCATCCTTGACCACTTTGATTTTTTCCAAGCGCAACCCAGCGAATACGACTCGCAACCCGATTTCCAAGCGCTAAAAGCCATCGCCTCGTGGACATGCAGCATCCTCTTCGCCGCGTTTCCATCAGCCCGTTACAACAACCCAGAAAAAGACAGCGCAAACAACCCTCTGAGCCTGATCACAAATACCGAAACGGACAGGACTAGATTCCGAATCTCCCTGTTCACACCCACGTATCCGATCACTGGGGAGCAGCTGTTTGACTATGTGTGGTGGCGCATCTGGAAGGCGATCGAGGCACCTTACGCCGATGATCCAGCAGATCCTGACCAACTGCAACCGGCCAACACAATGACCGAGGTGATTAGCACAAGCTTTGAATCCGTCTCCGTTGTGTTCGAGATGGAACTCAGGAGCGCACTGATCTTTAGCGACCCCGCCTGTCAGTGGATAGATGCGCCACTTCGTGAACTGGAGCATGCCGTCCGCTGTTACCACGAATGGCTGTGCAACTCGTAATCACTTTCGCATTCATCATACAAGTACAAACAAGCCCAAGCACGGAGCAAAAAATGAACAACAACAAAAAGTGCAGTACGCAACAAAACACTCAAACCACGCAAGGAGCAAACCAAATGAGTGAAATAGACGATACAGAAAGGGAAGAACCCAAAAAAAGCCCAGAGCAAAAACCGAGTGGCGTTAAAGCCTGTGCGGTGATTTCACAGCTGAACCGTACCTACCTGCACGCCATCATCAAAGCCTACGAAGATCACGATCTCGCACTGCTCAATGCGCTGGGAATCTCTCCCCCGCTAGCAGACAAGCTCGCCTCCGCACCCTTCCATATCATTGAGCGCGTAGGGAGCTTTCGTGCGCCGATTGCCGGTTTTGTTGCCGACAGTCTCGTGATTGAGCGATTGCTGAATCACAACCTAAACCACGCCGAAAACGTGAAAAAAGCCGACGAACTTCTTCGATATGGCGCGAACTTCGATTTTACAGCAAAGCTCACCGGACTTGCCTATGCCGAGGTCACCCTACGCGCCACTGTAACCGGCATGGCTCAACCCGGCAGCCGCCCCCGCACGCTCACCGATGAAGAATGGGCAGCCGCAGACGCGGCATGGCAGGCGACACGGAAAACACCCTTGATCGAGCGCTGGATTGACGTTGCAAAACTTACAGGAATCACGATCCGCCGCTTGCACGCAGCTTATCGAAAATATGACTACCTCATCGACATCGACGTAACCGAGTAGCGTGGATAACGAAACGAGCGGCGGCGAATGAAAAATAAAAACCTAAAAGCCTCAAATCCAGCAAGTCGCGGACACGCACTTAAGCAGTTCATTGACTCAATGATCCAGTCATTACCGACTGGATCATCAAAAAACAGCCACAGTGACGATCAGTTTGGCTTGGTTTACCTCGGGAACGTACACGACTCGATTCCTCGGTTGCTGGTTTTAGACCAGTCGCTGAGGCTAGAGGAGCGCTGCGTGTGGCAGGTCATGCGGGTAGGCATCCACGATCCAGCACGCCCTGCCTCTTTGCTCAAACAGAGTGAGCTCGCCGAACAGTGCAGCGTAGACACAAAAACCATTCGTCGTTATCTGCATGCATTGCGTGCCACCCGCTGGATCACCCGCTGTGCCATGGTGCATGGTCGGGGCACCGTGTGGGCACTGCATGACGAACCGCTGTCACTGGCTGACACTCAGCTACTCGACCCCGGCTACCTTCAGTTCATCAACGAATGCGCGCGCAGCAAGCACAAGCGATTGCAGGATCTGGGACAGTCGGTGCTCGACATGCTGGAAGCCGACATCGCCTATGGCCACGACTCCAGCCAGCCCGCAACTCAAATTGAACAGGCAGCCAAACGGCTCGACGCACTCGCAAAGACTCCCCGAAAAACCAGCTCAGGGAGTTTTTTTGCTGCGTTTCCTGGGAGTCAATCAGACCAAAAACGCTCAAATTTTGAACGTAGGGAAATTTTCCCTGTGGATAACTCACGGACAAATTTCCCTATCACCCACTTATCCACAGGGAAAATTTCCCTATCATCACAGGACAAATTTCCCTACGGGGACAATTTGTCCTGTAGTAGTAGTAAAAATAATAAATATATATATAAAAATACTACTACTACGAATACAGATCTGGATAAAACCAATACGCGCGAGGACAATTTTTCCAGCACGGACAAATTGTCCTCGCCCTCACCAAAATTTCAACCACCCCAACCACTCCAGCCGCCCCATTGGGCCGACCAACTGAACTGGCCGAAAGCGCTCAGAGAACGGGAAAAGCAGCACGCCTTAGCGATATTAACCTCCCCTCAAATGAACCTTGAGAGCGCTCAGTTCCTGCTAAATTACCTATCGGATCGCCTAACCGCCGCCCAACGAGGCGAGGCAAAACCGTTATCAAACTGCGTTGCATACCTATCCAAACTGGCCGAAAAACACCGTTCTGGCGACCTACAGCCCAGCTCGTGGGGCCTGCGAGAAATCAGGCAGCCCGCCGCTATTCCTGTTGAGTTTAAGCCCACCACACCAGAAAAACGCGACCCACACACCCGCGAAGTTGCCCTGAAAAACCTTGCTGAATTGCGACAAAAAGTTCGTTTGTACTGACAGCAGTGGAAGTGTTGCTACGGGCAACAGCTCGGAAGTGTTGCTACGGGCAACAGCTCGGAAGTGTTGCTACGGGCAACAGCTCGGAAGTGTTGCTACGGGCAACAGCTCGGAAGTGTTGCTACGGGCAACAGCTCGGAAGTGTTGCTACGGGCAACAGCATAAAAGCATCCACTCAATTTTTTGGCAATTAGATTGCCTTGCATCACGGCCTACGGACACAATCACTTCGCCCGTTATACAAACCTACCTAATAGGAAGCCACGCATGTCATACGAAGCACAGCATGATTCGAAACTCACAGAGGCGATCCGTAAGCGCGCTGGCACCGCCAACGATGAAAAAGCTCGGCCCGGCCCAATCGTGCCCAAGGCCACCATTCGGCTGCACACCAACATTGCGCATCAGCTATTTTTCGGCAGAGCGCCAGACCCTAATCGTCCGTTCCGTGACCAGTGCTTTGCAAGCTTTGCTAATAACTTATCGGCGCTTTGGACGTTCGCCCAAGCCGACGATCCCTACGCAGATGCAAAACTGATTTTAATCGAGGAGCAAATTAAAGCAGCGCGCGAACAAATCGGCGATTTAACGGAGCTGCTAAACGAGCTGGTTGAAAGCTTGCAAACCAGCGGCATCCGAATTGATGCGCACCAATCCACGCGCCCCATAGATGTGCCTATCGCGTTTCGTGCGGTACATGCCGCCGTTGCTATTCAGTTGCTGGGTGCCGTTGATTCGGCAATTCAAAAGGCGCTGTTGGCTCGGCATTTCGGTCTGATCTCTGGGCAGGACTGGCAGCGCGTACTCGCAAACTCAGCCACTCCAATGCGCCATCTATTTAAGTTGGCGCTATTTAGAGCCAGTGGCGCAACGCGCGCCGACTTCGCACTCAATAATGACCGCGCGAAAGTGGCCGTTGAGAAATTGGGTGAATTGCCCGCTGATATTTTAGCTGGTGTTCGCAGGCCCCTGCTTGGCCCACGCACAAGCAACGGTAACGGCACGTCCCTTTTGTTTGGGGAATCCCGCGCAGCAACAGACAACTCAGACGATTCGATCGTGGCGCAATCACTGCGCGCCATTGAGGCGGCGCACGCATAATGGCGGAATGTCATTTTCAAAGTCAGACCTCAAATTGGAGTCAGACCTTTTTGCAAAGTCAGACCCACCTTTTAAAGGGCCTTTTAAGGGATAAGGGAAGCAGTGTGCCGGGATGCAAAGATGCCTTTGTTCAGCAATGGCTTCGTGATCAGGAAAATACGGCCGCTGAGATTGAGCGTGAGTTTAAGGCGCTGATACGAGCATGGGAAACCATGCTCGCCGAACCTCGGCCATTCAACTTGCGGCGGGTGAAAACGCGCAACAAGGCGCCGCAGCTACAATGGCGCCTGCCATCGGAGTCTGGCAATCAGGTGGTGGTGGCCTTGTTTGACGAATCCAATGCAACGGCGCAAGAGGCCCTTGCTCCGTTGCCTGCACCTTTCGTCGCCATGTTATTTGAAATCGAAGCCGCGCGGGCGACGCTCAATTGGATTTCTAATTTGAGCAATTCCATGATATGCTCGACAGAGGAGTTTATTTCTCGAAAAAATGATATAAAAACCCGCCGCATGCAATTGCTACACGAAACGATCTAGGCAATCGTGGCGACTACGATGTAGCGATATGTTTTGATGTGTCCGCACTATTCATTTAGGGATCATTATGACGATTGCCGCCAAAAAAACATTATCCATGCCGCAGCGCGGGCGATTGCATCTTTCGCGCGCCCCCGGCGAATCCGTATTCATCTACCCAAAAGCTCAAAGCATGAGCGAGCCCGCTCAAAATTTGTTTTCTACGCCGCTCTCCATTCGGATCGAACACATCGAACCCAACACCGCACAATTGCAAATCTCCGCCAACCGAGGCTTGGTCGTGGTGCGTGATGAAATCTTCCAGCGCAATCAGTTTTTTGAGCCGCGCGACAACTCGGCGGACGACTCGGTACGTAGGGTGTTTTTTGAGTTGGCAAAAAAAACGCTAGATGAAGCAACCTTCCACCTGCTGCTACAAACAGCGATTCACCAATGCCGGTAATCACGACAATGCCGATAATCACGAATGCCTAAACGAGCACCGCAACACTGGCGTTGGGAGTACCGGCTACGGATGCGTCCCCATGTACTGTTGGCGGGGGATGAGGAGGTGTTGCAACCGTTGCGCCTTTATCTGCAAGCCAACTGGCTGCTGTCCATCGCAAGTGATCTATCACAAGCAATTTTTCTGGCCACTGCACTACAGCCATCGCGTTGCTTGGTAGATCAGTCGTTCGCGGATGCTACCCTGCTACTAGAACGCCTAAAACGCACTCATGAAACTCGGCACCAACCCATCCTGTTTCTCGCTCGCACCGAACAGCAAGCCGTAGAGGCGCTAGATTGCGGTGTCGCGGGCGTGCAGGTGGTAGGTGTACCGATAACGGACCGTGAGCTTGGCGCAATCCACAGCGCCTTGGAGAGCTGCTCGCCAGCGTGCAACTGGTGCAATGTGCCCTGTTGTTAATTCGATATTGGCTATGTTGATTCGATATTGACAAAAATTTAGGGGCGGTTATCCTGATTTTGCACAAACACGGCGTTATGCCGACCCTTTATGAAGACTTGCGCCTGCGATCTTCAGTTGTTTTGTAAAAAACAACGGCCCAATTTCAACCTACCTACCGCCTGCGGAAAACACTTCCGCAGGGGATGTGTTTTTCCAGGCATCGTTCTGGAGAAACATCATGTCCAAATTTGAAGCAAAAGCGTACAACCTCCACACCACCGGCGTGGGTTTCATTAACCGTTTGCGGTTTGTGAAACCGTCAGGCAAAGGCAAAGGTTACTTTGCCGTGGCCATCGGCGCCTTATATGGCGTCGAAAATGACGAAGGGCGTGCTGAAAGCTCGCTCTACGATCTACGGGTCGTAGGTGCGAAGGCGATCGAAGCGGTAAAAACGCTTCAGGCTGCCTTCGACGATAATCAAAAGATTTTCGTTGAGTTTAAGGCGGGCGACACGCGCGCCGAAGCGTTTCAGTACAAGCGTGGCAAGCGTGAAGGCGAGTGGGGGGCCTGCATCAAGGGCAGCCTGCTGCAAGTTCGAAAAGCTTGGATCAATGGCAAACTTGTCATTGATCACAGCTCATCGGATGTTTCAGTGGAAACGCTGGGACAACCTCCAGCGCCACAAGAACTGGCGCAGCAAGAGGAGTACCCTGCAGCAAGTGTGGGTACGGTTTCCGAACCTGCGCACGCAATGCCTGTACCGTCGTGGAGAGTTCGTTTAGCGGAGCGTCCTGAACGCATCGTGCTGCTGAAAAATGACCCAGAGTTGGATCTGAAGCTCTGGGAAATTGACTGTACGGGCACATACGTTCGCACTTGGTGTAGCCAAGAGGGACGACTCTTGTTTGTTCGTGATGCGAAACGCGCTTGATATGGTATAGTCGTGCAATCTGACGTGGTATGACCACCCAGTTCGCGCGACTTGAGCCTGCAATCGCGCCTCTTGTTCTCAAGAGGGCTCATTGCCTTCGGTATTAGGCCATCGCCGCGACTGGCTTGATCTATGCCGCTAGGTGTACATTTCTCTATGTTTGCCGTAAACAGCGATCTTCGGATGGCTGTTTACGGATTCCAACATAGACGAACCGCTGGCAAATCCGCCCACCACAGGCGGCTGCGCCAACTTGAAATCCGGTCACTGGCCCAGACGATCACTGATCCAATCGTTTTCGGGATTGACGGATTTGCCAGCGGTTTGCGCTGAAATGAACCCACTTATCGCTTCCGTGGGCGATTGTTAAATACGCGGGCCTTTTGTGCGGGAAACCGTGCACGGCTATCGGTGATCCGGCGCTGTTTAAGATCACGATCGGAAAAAAGAATCTGCACCACTCTCTATCCGTTATGCGCCATTTGCAACATCCCCGCCCCTTTCAGGGGCGGGCATCCTTCCGGATTTTTTGTGATGACCACCACTCGAAAACCTCTCACGCGCCGTTCACTCCCAAGCCCGCCAAAAGCCGCACACGTGACCAAAAAAAATGTAAAACGGCGCCTGCTGACGCCCGAAGAATTGGCCGCTGAGGAACGCTTCTATCGCGACAAAAAGCGGCTGGAGCAGGCACCTCAATTCCACTCTCATTTGGCGAATCATCTGTGTCGTATACCGTCGTCAGGCAAGGGGGCCGAGCCTACCTGCCTCGTTGCATTCGATGAGGCCTTGTGTCGCCGCCAGAGTGACCCAACCTCGAAGCGTGAGCGCGAGATGCTACAGCGTGTCGAGCAAATTGCCGCACAGCTTCAAAGCAGCCAAGAGAAGCTGGCACAGGTTCGTAAAGCCACCGGCGAGATTACGCTGTTGAGTGGCGCATCCATCCAGCCTGTAAGACTCCCCTCGGAGCCTATCGGAAACTATCCGCCAATGGTGTTAAGCGCTCCGTTTGTGCTGGAACAGGATTTGATTGGGAAGCTGCAACAGTTTGATCGACTGATTTGTGAGGCGCTGCTACTGAGAAAATTCGGCTTCATTGACGCACAGGATTGGGCGGTGTTCATCGCGCCTATTACAAAATCATGGCTGCTGCTATTTGCACTGGCCGCCACACCGCGCCTGATTTCCAGTGGGTCGTTTTTTACTACGTGGCCAACGAGCGCTGATATACCCACAAGCAGCCGCGCAGCACCGCGAAAAGCCAAGTCTCGAAAAACAGCACAAAAAAAAGGAGCCTAGGCTCCTTTTTTGTTGATCAAGATTGCGGGTGCGCGTGCTTTTCAGCCTCGCGTTTTTCAATCAAATACTGCTCGTACTCTTTTTCGAGCAGGCAATGTTGACGCCAAGCAAAGAGAGTAGCGCAAACGATCGTCGTCGTTCCTGCAATCAAATAGGCAGTAAATAAATCCATCGCAAGTCCTCCGTAGAGATAATAAAAGGAGCCGAAGCTCCTTTTATGTCGATCAACGCTAATTGATTATCAAGATTGCTGCTGCGCGTGCTTCTCAGCCTCGCGTTTTTCAATCAAGTACTGCTCGTATTTCTTCTCAAGAATGCAGTTTTGACGCCACGCGATGACAATAGCGCAACCAATCGTGATGACTCCAGTAAGCAAATAGGCAGTAAAGAAATCCATAAAGAACCCTCCGCAGAGTTTAAATAAAGTGTACACAAAAAATGGGCATCTAGCCATCCGCTTTCGGGGGCAATGCAGTCTTGTTTCGCTCGAAGCTTTCAAGGTGTGCTGTCGCCGTGGCCTTGATCCATGCGAGGGGCAGCCAAAGTGCAAACCCTACGAGCATGACGCCCAGTTGGGCGTACAGGCTTGTACAGGACGTCACCAGCGCCTTAGAAAAGTACAGGTACGCACCTCCGCTGGTGGTGCAAAAACCGAGCAATACTCGCTCGATGTTTTTGATAACCAGTTGATTCCTGCGATACTCGACCCACAGTGTTTGCTCTAAATCAGGCATTACGCCTCCTTGTTTTTCGTTGACAAAAAACTGGAAGCGAGCAGATCCCCGGAAGGTGCTCCCTTCCAGGGTGGTTGACTAAAAAATGAACCGCCGCACGCTTGCGCGGGGCCTCGCATTGAAGGTTCAGGTGCGAGCTAACGGGTCTGCAAGACAGTGCAGTGCTGTTTTACGGCCATCAGGGTACGGAACTCTGGCGCAGCTCGCAAGCGTTATGCTACGGATTTGGCTAGGTTCTCACGTCGAGTCCAGTGTGGCTCGGGTGCCATGTCACCATGCGGATTTGCTAACTTTGTCGGGCAAAGAAAACAAATAAAAAAAGGAGCCGAAGCTCCTTTTTTGTCGATCAATGCTGATTGGCTATCGAGGTTGTTGCTGCGCGTGCTTCTCAGCCTCTCGCTTTTCAATCAAATACTGCTCGTACTTCTTCTCAAGAATGCAGTTTTGACGCCAAGCGATAATAAGGCCACCGCCAACAACGATCATGCCGGAAAGCATAATTGCAGTAATAGGATCCATAGCAAGTCCTCCGTAGAGATAAAGAAAGTGTACACAAAAAATGGGCTTCTAGCCATCCGCATTTGGGGGCGATGCCGCCTTGTTTCGCTCGAAGCTTTCAAGGTGTGCTGTCGCCGTGGCCTTGATCCATGCGAGGGGCAGCCAAAACAAAAACACTCCAAACATGATGCTCACTTGGACGTGCCAATCGGTACAGGACGTAACCCACTCTTTTGAGAAAGAAAAATATACGCTGCTTCCTGACAGACTGAGCAATACTCGCTCGATGTTTTTGATGACCAGTTGATTCCTGCGATACTCGACCCACAGTTTGTGCTCTAAATCAGGCATTACGCCTCCTTGTTTTTCGTTGACAAAAAACTGGAAGCGAGCAGATCCCCGGAAGGTGCTCCCTTCCAGGGTGGTTGACTAAAAATGAACCGCCGCACGCTTACGCTGGGCCTCGCATTGAAGGTTCAGGTGCGAGCTAACGGGTCTGCAAGACAGTGCAGTGCTGTTTTACGGCCATCAGAGTACGGAACTCTGGCGCAGCTCGCAAGCGTTGGAGTCGGAAAGCACCTACAAAACTCCCCTTGAAACCAAATGGATAGCGGTATATCTTCGATTACGAAAACAGCGCTGCACTGTCTTGCAGTCCCTTTTCACCGCACTTAAACCTGCAATGCGGTCGATCCTTTGGATCGGGTTTGCTTTATCACTTCACCCACCGGGAGAACACTTCTCCCCGATGGGTAGCAGGGTTTCTCCCATTTTTTTATTTAGGAGAACCCTATGTCTAACGCAATCAGCGTGTTTGTAAGCCTGTATCGGAAAATCGGTGCCGGAAATTCGTGGCGGATCATGCTCGTCGATTACGAGCATGTAGATACCACTTTCCTTAAGGTCGAAGCCGTCGTTGAGCGCCTTAGCTCAATTGGCGACCTTCTTGAGGAGCTCCTGCCCAACGATGGAGACTTCTTTACGGTGGTCGAACATGAGCTTGGCAGCCATGGCCGATGCACTGACAGGATACCGGCGTAACCTTTCAATCTTTCAATCCTGCCCCAAGGGAATCACCCCTTGGGGTGTTTTCCATGGGGCATTTTCAGCTCATGGAGAACATAATGACTAATCTAAATTTCGCGCAAAAGAAGCTAGGGATGCTTCAGGCGTCACTCGCCAAAACCCAAATCTGGGTGTGGTACACTCGTATCGTGATGGGGGCACTGGCGGCAAGGCTTGCGACTGACTGGCAAACGTGGGAATTATCCACGGTCTTGGCAAGTATTCCTGCCATCTTGGTTCTGGCCGCTTTTCATTTGCATTTTGCAGGCAGGGTAGCGCTTCTCAAAAATGAGATCCATTTCTTGGCGGGCCAGATCGAATCTGGCCCCTGATGGAATGGGTGCCGCTCACCGTTAAAAACCCTAAATGCCATCTGGAGCTCGACAACCGATGATAGATACTGTGTACATCCTTTCCTTTTTAGGATGGGTACTTGTTATTTACTGCTATTTCGCTGAAAAGGCGGAAAAAAAAGCGTTTGCACTGCTTTTGGAGCAGGAAAAATCTGAATAGCCGTATCGTTATCCGCTTAAACAGTCCTGCACGCGTATCGTGTGCAGGCTCTGTTGTGGCAAACGGAGCATAACCGCACATGATTGCCGAGCCCTCTTCCCATTCGCAACAAACGGCCCTACGAAAAAACCTTCGTTGGCTCTGGGTATGCCGAGTGCTGCTAGCGGTAGCGGTCGCAAGCCTTCTCCTGACCCATTCTTGGCAACCGCTGCCTGCCGTCATCGTCGTATCCTTGATATTGCTGCTGGCAAAAATCCACTTGGATCTGGCCGTCCGAGTAGCGATACTCCGGAATCACTGCTCGCTTCCGACCCACTGAAACTGGGCATCATGGATCCCCCGCGATCTCGCGTGTCCCGCCCCCACGTTGACCGTTTCACGAGAACCTCGCTATAGTGGCGAGGTTAACAGCACTGCACTGTCTTGCAGGCCCTTTAACCCGTACCTAAACCTGCAATGCGGGCGATCCTTGTGATCGGGTTTATTTTTTAATCAACCACCACCTGCTGGGAGAACCTCTCCCAATTGGGGGCGTGTTTCTCTGGCACTCACTGGAGAAACACAATGACTCGTTTTTTTAACCTCGAAACAATGTGGGGGGCGCCATGAACGCACTCACCATGAACCAAGAGCTGATCTGGGCGGCGGCAAATGATGTGCTTGACCTAGATTCGCTGAGTGAGCATCAAGAATCGGTGCTCGTGGATGTAGCCTGCCTGCTGCTTACGCGGCGTTTTAAGCAACAGCCGACCTTAATTGAATCACCTTCAGCCGCAACACGCTTAGCAAAAACGTGGCTGGGGCTTGAGCCCAATGAGGTGTTTGGCGTGATCTATCTCGATGCGGGCCATTGCGTGATTGAGATGGTCAAGCATTTTCATGGGACGGTAGACTCCTCCCATGTTCACGCGCGTCCCATCATGCAAAAGGCGTTAGAGATTAACGCAGTTGCAGTGATTTTTTGCCACAACCATCCCTCGGGGAGAGCTGAACCCAGCGCATCTGACAAGGCGATCACAAATCACCTAATTACGGTGCTCAAGTACGTCGATGTGCGCGTGCTGGATCATCTCGTTGTCGGTGAAACGGTCGCCTCAATGGCCGGTCTTGGCATGATGTAGTGCTTTTTTAATTTTAATCTTTACCCACACTCAATCTTTACCCACATGGGAGATAACACATTTCCCATCGGGGCATTGTGTCGTCTCCACTTTTTTTCATGGAGAAACCACAATGCTGATTAACGGTACTTTGCTTGTTCAACGCATCAACGGCACCCACGGGAGCTTTTCTGTTGGGAAAATTGAGTGCGAGTTCGGCATTCTTAACATCAAGGATCCGCACCTCGATCAGTTCGATTCCGGAAAATATCCGGGGCGATTTAACGTCGAGCGGATTTTTCCGATCGGCTACATGACGCGCACCGGCGCGTTCATCGTGGAAATTCGAGCCAAGGTGACGGATTATCTCTTCAGTGCGGATGAGCCCGGAATGCTGGATAGCAGCATCGCCCTGACGGAAATCGACCCTTTGGAGTCGCACTCGGCACAGGCGGTTGCTATTTTGCCACCCGCGCCGGAAAAGCCTGCGGCCCCTATCCTACAGAAAGCCGTCCCAGAGAAAGCAGCCACGCCCAAAGCGCCGGTTGTAGACACTGAGATGAAAGCGCCCTGTACGGTACCCGTGATCGCGCCACCCAAACCACCCGCAACCGACCCGGTTGCAGAGCTGTTTGGTGAGCTCTGGCCATTGGAAAATCGGGTGCGCTTGGATCCAACCACGGTGCGATCCGATGGTGAAAACCATCGCAAGCGCTGTATGTATCTGAAACAGCAAGGCTACAAGTTCCGCGCATCCTCCCAGACTTGGGAGCGCGAAGGGATGCCGCAATTGGCTGTTGCAGAAGTCTGTATTTTATAACGCAATTTTTTCACCCATCGCCCAAACAGAGCACACCCGTTTGGGCGGTGCTCCGTTTGGGCTTTTTATTTGCCTTTTATTTCACGGAGCACGTTATGGCCCTTATGTTTCCAAGACTCGCAAGAAATTTTATTAAGAACGGTTATTTTCCAACGGATGAAGACACGTTAAGCCGAATTCTGAGCGCACTTGCACCACAATCGGATCGCCCCGTGCGGGTGCTTGATCCGTGTTGTGGCGAGGGTGTAGCGCTGGCCGAGGTGCACCAGCACCTGCTTGCGCAAGGCGCTCAAGTAAGCTCCTTTGGGGTGGAGTACAACGAGGAGCGTGCATGGCACGCAAAGCGTTTGCTCACACGCTGCATTCACGCAGACTTAAACGACTGCATGGTGGAGTTACGCGCTTTTGGTTTGCTCTGGCTAAACCCGCCGTATGGCGATTTGCTGAGCGATTTCGAGCATGCCTACACGGGCGGCAAGGAAAAAGGCGGACGCAAGCGGTTGGAGAAGGAGTTTTGTCGGCGAGCGTTTCCGATGTTACAGGCGGGCGGCGTGCTGGTCTTGATCGTGCCGTATAACGTGCTCGATGCGGAGCTGGCTAGCCTAGTTTCCCGTCATTTTGGCGAGGTTTCTGTGTATGCGGCGCCTGAACAACAGTTTCGGCAAGCCGTGATTTTTGGGGTGAAGCGGGCGCGAGCCTCTGAACCTGAAAAAGCCGTTGTCCAAAAACTCACGCAGGCGCAAAACAACCTGTATTTCGACACCGATTCTGGCGTCTGGACGGAAGGCTTTTCAATGCACTGCCAGCTTCCGGAAGTCTGGAACAGAGCGCCGTATGTCGTGCCTGCCTGTCACAGTCACAAGGGGCAAGAGGATGTGCGGTTTTATTCGGTGCGCGTCGATGTACGTCAACTGGAACAGGAGATTGAACAATCCCCTGTGTTGTGGTCACGGTTTCCCTTGCTGTTTCGAACCCAAACGGAAACGCGCCGTCAGCCGTTACGCAAGCTGTCCGATTGGCATCTGGCGTTGATGTTGGCTGCGGGGCAAGTCTCTGGGATCGTTCGCAGCGAATCAGGCCAAGTGCTGCTGGTGAAGGGGGATACCTTTAAAACCAAAAGCATGCGGCAAGAAACCGAGATTAACGAATCCACAGGCGATCTTTCGATCACGCGCATTGCAACGGATCGCTTTGTTCCGATGATTCGAGCGCTGGATTTCACGCCAGAGAGCCCAAACTTTGGCCGTGTAATCCATATCCAGTAGGAGGTGTACCGTGCTTATTTTAGATTGTCACAACGATGTCTACTGCGATGGGCTGCTCACCGATACCGACGGTAATTTGCTGTTTATGTCGGTGTGGGGACGGGATACACAAATCTCAGAACTATTGGCGCGCCTCACGCTGCCCGACCATCCTGATGGGATACGGGCGTTTGTTGCTAAAGATCAGGACGTCGCGTACCGCGTGATCGTTCCTGATGTGAAGCAGCTGGACAAAGTGCAAGGACGGGCAAGCCGGAGCGTGTTCGGGGATCTGATTCAGCTTTTTGTGTTTTCGACACTGCTACATAAGCCGGATCGGGTGAGCCGTGAGGCTTGGGCCATTTACCGGATCGGCCAACAGGCGAAACCGGATATTTGGCCGCTCATCATGGAGACGTGTCATGTACCGCTGCTCGATCACTGGCGCGAGCCCGTGATTGAGGCATTTTCGGGGCTTGGATGGATCGTGCATGTTGAGGGGTATAACATGGGAGCGCTGGGCGTAAAGCTTGGGGATGACCATGTGGAAGCCTGCATCAGTGCGCTGATTACAACACGCACCCTTACCTTGACGCCTTGACCTGAGCTTTCAGGTTTCAGGTGATTGCTACAGAAAACGCTGCCGGAAGGTGGCGTTTTTTTTTGTAAAATAGCGCCCACACAATTTGCAAAAACTCACCAATAAAGTTAGTGTTCGCGTAAAAAGACGAACCGCAAGCCGTTGATACTAAGGAGCTAGCCCATGAAATGCCCTGCCTGTGGTGGCGCCAAGTTCATCCAAGATACTCGCGACCTGCCATACAGCTACAAAGGCCACGACACCGTAATTTTGGCGGTTACAGGCGATTTTTGCGCCAGGTGTGGAGAATCCATCACCGATGCGGCTGAAAATGAGCGAGTCATGCGCGAGGTAAAAGCATTTAACCGGCAGATCAATACGTCCAATAGTGATCCTGCCTTTATTTTGTCGATGCGTAAAAAGCTTAACCTTGCCCAGAGCGAGGCGGCCAAAATTTTTGGTGGGGGAATTAACGCATTTTCTCGCTATGAGAATGGAGTAAGCGAGCCGCCACTTTCGTTAATTAAGCTACTCAAGTTGCTGGATCGCCACCCTGAGCTGCTCAAAGAACTAAGGTAAACCTAAGCCGTTGGCGCGAGCCTCTCGCGCCTTGCCTAAGCGTTTCGTCCATCCCAGTCGTATTCTTCCTCACCGTGGTCGCTTTCGTGGCAATAATCCGGCGGTGGGGTTTGGTCGCAGGGTTCCAGCCAGCTCGGCGCGCCACAGTATTTGCAGGTGTATGGTGGCTGCGGTTTTGAGCTAACCGTATCCGCTCGGTGCGTCTGATGGGTTGCGGTCTGCATTGCATCCGCCTTTTGAACATTCAAACTCTGCTTTACGGTCATTTTTCACCCAATTATGGCGGAGAGGGATAAATAAAGGTGAGGACTGACTTTCTACCGCGCTTCACACAGAGTTATCCACAGATTCTGGGGACAACTTTGTGCAAGCACGTGGATCCAACCATCATTCGTTACGTAGCAGGGCGCAATAACGTCGGGGATGGGTTTTTCATCCAGCTTTCTAAATCAATGATTTTTTTGTTGGATAGTTCGCCGTTTGCAGGTGCGAAATTCACCCACACTTTGCCGTAGGCGCCCATGCCGCCCGCGCGCCGCGTCTCAAAGCCTGTACTGAAGCCGTGCCCCTGTTTCACCGAGGTTTCCACGAGTGTGACTTTTTGGAGGGTGGCAAGGTTGCGAACGATCGTCTTTTTTAACGTGTCCTCGACCGTAATCGCAAACGGCCCACTGGGTGAGTTAACCATTTGTGCTTTACCTTCGACATAATTACGAAACGAAGTTTCGCTGGTGACGTTGACGACGATGTCTTTTGCGGTAGCGGTTTTTTCGCCTCGCTCTACGTTCCAGAACGAAACGTCATACAGCTCTTCCTGTGAGGACGGCAGCACACCGAACAACTTGTGAGGGCCGCGATGTTGCAGGATGCGCAGGTGTTTGCCATAGGCAATGTCGGTGTCCACCCCAAAATCAGCCACCTTGTAGCCGACCGGTAGCGCAGAGGTAAAAGGCGCTTTGCCCGCTTCAAAATAGGTCACGACGGTACTGTCTTCCCGCAGCGTTACCACGCCCCGCGAGGTCAGAAAAAACTGCTGCACCTGAATCGGTTCATCCTTCCCAAAACTCCAGAGATGACGGGCGCCATTCGTGGCATAACGCGCAATCTTAACCGGCGTTTTGCCTGCGGTGCGCACATCGAGCAGCTTTAGGTCGTAATGGGTCAGGCCATCCTGCACCTTGCCTACACGGGTTTCCTGCACAAGATAGGTGATGTATCCAGTGTCCGAGAGCGGCGACCATGTGTAAATCGGCCCCTGCGGGTCGATCACGCGCCGACCGTTGGCCAGCAGTTGTGAGGTGTTCTGGGTTTGTGCCCAAGGGCCTTTCTTTTCGGTAAAGGTCAGGCCAAAGGTTTGGTCTTCGGTGGGGGTGCTGATCTCTACGGGTGAGAAGGAGCTTGGCGTGAACGGTTTGACGCTACCTTGGTCGATCGGGTCAGAGCTGGGCGCCAACAACTCATCGGGCGTCGCCTTCATGTTGGTGACTTTGAATTCCGGCACATTGGGAAGTAGGGTACCGCAGCCAGAAGTCATAGTGGCAACGGCAACGAGCGAGCCACATGCAAGTGCTCGTAAGCTTAGTCTGGGCGTTATTGATTTTTTTGGCAGCATAGAGGCTTTCTTTCCATTCCATATTAAGTAGGGTGTGCTTTTGACGACCAAACTTTAATGACACACGATTCGCTTGGAACGATCGTCTAAGTCATTGTTTCCATTTGGATTCACACTATAACACCGTGAATGCGGTTTGCTTCCATAAGTCGCCAGCGGCAAGGATGCAAGAAATGCAAGGCCGGTGTCGTGTGAATTGCTGCAAGAGGCGCAGCGAGCGATAAAGAGACGCATCGCGATAAAGAAAAGCCCCTCTTACCTACCCGAAACGTCAGATTCCTCTTCCCGCCTTGGAGCGGGCAGCCGCCGACCTTGGTGCAGCGCGGGCGCAGATCGAGCAGCGGTACGTTACGAAAATCGTTTGCGTATCGAATTGTATCGTATTATCGTATGGTATTGTATTGTATTGTATTGTATTGATACGAAATACGAAATACGATACGAAAGGAGAAGGGATCATGGCACGTCAAGGCATCACTCGGAATCAAGTTTTCACCGCCGCTGACGCCCTCGTGGGCGACGGGCAACAGCCCACCATCAATGCGATCCGGGAGCGTTTGGGCGGCACCGGGTCGCCAAACACGATCCACAAGCATCTTGTCCAGTGGCGTGAAGCTCGTCCGGTGGCTGCCGTTGCAGCCCCGGAATTGCCGCAGGCGCTGACAACCGCGATTGCTGCCGAGATCGAGAAGGCCGCAGCGAAGGCGCGGGCAGAGAAAGAGCAAGAACTCCAGCAAGCGCAGGCGGAAGCCGCTGAACTTGGGGCCGCTGGCGAGGTGCTGGAAGGGGAGCGCGACGAGCTGGCTGAGCAGGTGGCCGTCCTCACCACTGAGCGCGACACGCTGGCAGGCAGGGCAGCCCAGCAGGCTGCCGATCTTGCCGACGCGCAGCAGCGCATCGAGCGCGAACAGCAGGCGGCAGAGGCCGCCCGCGTGGAGGTGGCAACCGCCCGCCTCAAAATCGAGGCACAGGCCGAGCGCGTGAGCGAGCAGGCCGCCGAGCTTGAGCGCCTACGCGCCGCACTGGCCGAGGCGCAGCAGGGCCGCACCACCGCCGAACAGCAGGCCGCCGTGCTGGCTGCCAAGCTGGAAGCCGCCGCCGACCTAGCCGCCTTGCTGGAGCAGGAGCGGGCAGCGACCAAAGAAGCGCAGGCGAAGGCGGAAAAGGCGCTGACCGAGGCGGCCAAGCTGACGGGCAAGCTGGAGGCGTTACAGCCTGCAAAGAAAATTTGAGCGGCTACGAAGCGAAGTTACAACGAGTATTAAAGTAGATGTATATTTTATAACGGTTGTGGTATCGTTTCTTTCTTGGCATAGAACACTTGCAGGAGGTATCTCAATGCAGGCCGTAAATGATGAGTCCATCCACGCGGAGAATCTGAAGATCCGGGCGACTCTGGCTCGTGCCGTGCGCGATACTCTGGTTCAAAACCATTTGACCCAAACCGAGGCCGCCGAACGGCTTGGCATTTCCCAACCGCGCGTAAGCGCATTGCTCAAAGGCAAGGCCAAAGAGTTTCGTGTGGACGCCTTAGTCAATATGGCACTTAAGTTGGGATTAAATGTCTCCTTGGAGGTCGGTACTCTTCCGAAACGGGATGTCCTGACACCCGAAGGCGTTCTGGATCGCATGTGCGATTCAGCGATTAAACAGGATACCGTGGCGTTTATGGATGACGTACAACTCTTTTGGCGCAAGGGGTGGGACTTGGCACAAGTTCCGGATCCGCACGAAAAAGATGCCCTGAAATACGCCCTGAAAGCCTGTTTTCTGGAGCGCATGGCCACGGTCTGGTCGGAGCCACCGAAATTGCATCCAGTGAGCGCGCCGGATTGGTGCCCGCGTGTACCACCGGTTCAAAAGGAGTTTTCGGTTATTCCCGAGGAGTACCGGGAGTTTTACGAAGGCGACCTTGTATCGCCCATATTCAGCAAGCGTAATATTTTCGCACCCCGGGATTTCATGTTTTTTGTATAGGGACATTTTATGTATCAGTACTCCAGTGCCGACAAACAGATCAGTATTCACACGTTGACCAAGGCGCTGAATCGCTTGGGTGAGCTGCTTCAAAAAGAGAATAAGCGGCTGGAACTGACCTGTTGTGGGGGCATCATCAGTTTGATGCATTTCCGTTCCCGTGCCATGACTCAGGATGTCGATGCCATCTTTCCGGCGAACCCCGTTAACAAGCAGTTGCTGATCAGGCTGATCAAACAAGTCGGTGAAGAAATGGGATTGGCCGCCGATGAAAAATCGCTGTGGTTCAATGACAGTGTGAGTTTCTTCGGCCTAGAAACCACGTCCAATGTGGTCATCTTCCAGCACCCGTATCTAACTCTGAAGGCCGCTACTTGGGAAGAGTTGCTGGCGCACAAGGTTCATGCCTCACGCCATGATAAAGACATCCAAGATGCCGTGCTGTTGCTGAAGGAGATCAAGAACAAGGATAAAGAACAGATTTACGAATCTGTGAAGAAATATTCACCCTTTGTACCTCACGTCCCAGAACCCTTGCTCAGAAAACGTTTTGACGGAGTTTGGAATATCGCTTTCAAAAAATAGTGCGGAATCTCATCAAGAGCGCCAAAGAGAAAAGCCCCCTTTCGGGGGCTGTGCGGGTTAAAAAGTTAAAGTTGGTAACAGCGTGCACGCGAAATCACGTCAATCGCCAATCAATTGCTTGGCAAGCGCCATCTCAATGGAGTCGTCCTCTTGGTTCAGAATATCCAAACCCGATTCCGGCATATCCCCTGAGGTGCTTTGGCTGACGGCAATTTTTGCGGCCATCAGCTTTAGGCACTGGATTTGAGCGGTTTCGCGGTACCCTAAAAAGATCACCCTGACCGCTTCCGTTTGACCGATCCGCCATGAACGACGGGCCGCTTGCTGAAGCGTGTCGGGTAAAGACATGACGTTGCCGCCACATCCTCCCCTAAGAACCGTACGTGAGAGTTTCCCCTCATACGGCTCAAGCCTTTCAAAGCCCATTTGCATGAGCCGGTTTCACAACTTCAAGACCAAGGCTGTGGATCTGGTTGTGACAGTTCGGATGAACCATCACCAGATTGCCGCGTTGGTTGGAGCCCCCATCGACACGGCGGACGATGTGGTGGACGTGCCACCCACTATCCTTTGTGAGCGGCTCTCCGCAGACGGGGCACTTCCCGTCCTGTTCCAACCACAAATGCAGAAGCCGCTTACGACCCGCGAGGTTGGCCTTCATCTTGGCACCGATACGGCCTTCGAAGTAGGTTTCCCACTTTGGATCGAACGGGTTAGCATCCGAGCGGATGACGGTGTGCCGTTTGATCTTGGTATCGCTCGCACTACGAAGCTCGACCCAGCGCCTTTCGTTGCCAGTGCGTTCTTCGCGTTCGCATGCAAACACCCAGGTGCGACCTCCGATGACGTGGAAGTACCGCTCGCGAATCCACGTGTGGTTCTTGTTCGGATGCCGACGCTTGGCCCACCGCCAGAGTGCGCGCCAGATATCGCGGTCCAGATGCTGGAATTGACGTTTGGCGACCACGTGCCGATGGAAGTTTGCCCAGCCATGGATGACCGGGTTCAGCTTCTTGATCAGTGTGGCCTGCTTGGCCGTCTTGTGCGATTTGATGATCGTCCGAATCTTGTCGACACAAGCCGAGTAGTTTGCCGCCGATGGCTTGATCAGCAGCTTCCCATCGTACTTGCGCACGTTCTGACCCAGAAAATCGAAGCCTTCATCAATGTGCGTCACCTTGGTTTTCTCCGCAGACAGCATGAGTCCGCGTTCGGCCAGGAACCGCTCCACCAAAGGCTTGACCTCATTGACCAGCAACTCTTCCGAGCTGCCGGTAATCACGAAGTCGTCTGCATACCGGATCAGGTGTACCTTCGGATGCACCATCTTGCCGTGCCGCATCGTCCGATAGAAGGTCTTCGACAACAACTGTTCGAGACCGTCCAGAGCGAAGTTCGCAAGCGTGGGTGAAATGATGCCGCCTTGCGGTGTTCCCGCTTCGGTGGCAAACCAAACCGCCTTTTCCATGAAACCGCACTTCAACCACGTTGCCAACACACGCTTGTCCATAGGCACATTGCCCAGAAGCCAGTCGTGGCTGATGTGGTCGAAGCATCCCTTGATGTCAGCCTCAAGTACCCATGCGGCTGCATCACGCCGTCCCAGTGCGTTGAAGCACCGTTCGATGGCATCGGCGACGGAGCGTTCCGGCCTGAAGCCGTAGGAACATCCGTCCGCCGTGGTTTCCGAGACGGGGAGCAAGCCCAGCAGGTAAAGCGCCTGCATGGCCCGATCCTTCATCGTCGGGATACCGAGCGGCCGGAGTTTTCCGTTCGCCTTGGGGATGTGGACGCGCTTCAGCGGTTTGGGGCGGTAGCCCCTGCGCTTCAGGTCGCCCATGGCACACAGCTTCTTCTCCGGGGTGTCCCATACCACCTTGTCCACGCCCGGAGTCTTCTTGCCTTGGTTTTCAGTCACTCGCCTCACGGCCATTGCCTTGCCGGAAAACGAGTGGGTCAGCAGCCATTGCAAGGCTTTCACCTTGCCCCAGCGGCCTTCCTGTGTCGCCTTTACGATGCGCGCTTGCAGCCTCCTGACTTCCCGATGGCAGCCGGCCCAATCAATACTGTGCCAACCACCCGAGTCGCCGGAGAGCGCACCCGCGCAAACAGCTTGCGTAGTCATTTGCTTTCTCTCCTATAAAGGTTCTTCAAACAATCTCGTAAAGAAAGACCAATGTGGAAGTCTGCCCGCTTTCGCGTGGGGTGATGTCGCCTTGCGGCTCAACCCCTGTCCGTCCCATTACAGACCGGCATTCGCTTTCTCCACATTTCCTCTACCCGCACCTCCAACAGCGTTCCTTACGGTTCGCCTGCCCCGAGGGGCGAAGATACGGGCTTACCCTGTTCCACTTGAATGACACTGATGGGTTAGACCCTGCCTTATCCACCGGTGGTCGTTTTGTCCGCGTGATCCCAGTCGTACAGAGGATCAACCGACCACGTGCCGTTTTGGCCCGAGCCTGTCAGCATCTTTGGCTCGCACATACATGACGATGTTTATCAGCAGTTCACTTCCGTTGGTCATACCATCAAGCCTAGCCCCCATCCGCGTTGATGCTCGCAGATAGCACCTGCTCCTCACGGAACTGATGCCGCTTTTCGGCGGGTTACATTGTCCCGATCGCTTCACACACCGCCGTTACCAGCAATGCATGGATCGGTAGGCTATTGGTGGCGGAACACCAAGTTTCCTCACTCCTTTCCAAGAGTTGAAACAATCATTCAAGCAACTTCAGGTCGCACATACACATTGTATCCAGTTTGTAGAAACACAATGGTCGGAAAATCCAGCAGATCCAGCCCGGTCTTCACCAGCTCTGGGTTGGTGATTAGGGCATCGCAGCCCCTCTCTACCTGATCGACAATCCAATCCTCGCGTTTGTCGGTAGCCACCGTCGCCTTTAGCACCGCTGCGTTAAATCCCTCGCGGGCCAGCAGTGTTTTGAGGCGGGTAGTGGTGTCCCGTGTGCCGGTGTAAACCGTATAAATCAGCACCCGACGCCCCTGAGCATGCTCGTCACGACAGAGGTCGATCAGCGCCTGCTCTTTTGGGGTGGGTTCGTACTCGCCAAACAGCGCCGCATTGAAATGCAGCGTTTTCTGGCGATCACGTGGGTGCGTGATGTTTTCCGGACGAAAACAACATTCTGGCCAAGCCAATAGTGCGTTCAGCACTACGCCCAGCAGCGTGTTATCTCCCGCCCGCAGCGCTTTTTTCAAATGATCGGAAAGTGTCTCCTGCATTTTGCTGTAAACGTGGGTCATCGCCGGGGTCATGTCTACTTCGTGAAAAATCTCGTCGTAGGTAGGCAATACCTTTTGGCCAATGTCCTTGAGCTTCAAAAAAACAGTGTACGGTAAAACGTAGCGAGCAATCCCTTTGGGGCCAAACCCCGGCGCTTTGGACGTTCGCACTGTGGTGCGTTTGCCTTTGGCGGTGCGAAGATCGCTACTTTCCTTCTCCTTGTAAATCTCTTTGAGAACACCATGCTCACGCATCCACGCCATTGACGCAGAACCCAATGAGCCACGACTGTTGTACTGATAACCATCTTCCCGCATCCTGCGCGTCATAATGCGCCATAGCAAAAAAAATAAGTCGTCAGCATAGCCCGCCATTAATGTGCCCGTTAAAAGTAGGGTTTTTCGCACTTGGGTGGCTAAAACTGCCATTGCCATCCCTTGTGCAGAACTTCCCGATTTGTATTCATGACCTTCGTCTACGATCAGCACGTCGAACGTGTTACGCGGAAAATAGCGTTTCACAAACTCCGTGGCTTGGTAGTGTCCGTCACCAAAACTCAACTCCATGTTGGCCAATGCACGCTCCATTCGTTTCGCTTGGCGATCCGAAAATACAAGATTTCCCTCGTCATCCATCAGGTTGATGAAGGCATAGAGGTTGTCGGAGAGCATATCCGCCAAGGTATCCTCGCCAAACAGGTTCATCAGTCGATGCGCCGTTTTTGGGCCAATGGTGGGGAGCTGCTGCACCGTATCCATCACCAGTTCTTGGCGAGGACGTTGTGCACATGGGCGCATCAGCGTCCACAAACGGCCGCCACAATGCGAACACGCTGTACGGCGATCCGCATGAGCCAGCTCGTCAGGATGCAGGGGACGGTCGTTTTCACCCGTAATCGCCTGCCCACAATCGGGGCAACACGCAAAGGTGGTACGACGGCGCACCTTGGGAGAGTCGCTGTCACATCCATCCGCCGCTTCGAGCGAGTAGTGGTTGCGTACACCAAACGCGGGGCGCCAGTGAAAGCCCATCCGCATCCGTACACGCCCCATAATGAAAAATTGCGGGCCTTTGGGGTTAACCCCCAGCAGTTCGCGAAATTTCAATAGCTTGGCTAAAGTATCCGGGCCATTGAGCACCCAGACTTCAGCATTGGGTACGGTGTCGAGAATCTCGCGCCTCCATTTGTATACAAGGTGTGGCGGTGCAAGTATCAGCATTCGACGATAGCCCTCCGCGTGCAGAATTGCCGCCGCACAAATGGCCATCATCGTTTTTCCCGTACCCATGTCGCAGTTCAAAACACACGCCTGCTCGCCTTTATCGACCAGTAACGCTGTGGCGGCGTGCACCGCTTCACGCTGGGCGTCAAACGGTTTGCGCTTCAATGCGTCGAGCACCTGATCACGATGTTCGGGGCGCGCTCCGGCGTACACCGGCGGCAGTTCCCGCTCTACGGCGTGTAGCAAATCGCTGCCAAAATCATTGATAAATTGGTGAAGCGACATGGTCGGTGTCGCATCTGTCGCGGGGATTAAAAGCTCTGCTGTCATGCTGCGTTTCCTCTTGCTTAAAAAAGTGAGATGAAACTTGCGAGACAGCACCGCCCATGCGGGGATGTGATCCCGCAAGGGTGTAGTTGAGTGAAAAACGAACCTGGCCACGCGGCCAGCCACATCACAGGTTCAGGTGTGGCTTAAAGGGTGTTGCCAGACAGGGCAACGCTGTTTGCAGAGTAAGCGTATCGGTATTGGCTTTGGAGTTCAATGCCTTGGAGAGTGTTGGCCTCTCGGCCTGCGTCGGACACAAAAAAAGCGCCAAACCTTTACGGTGGCGCTTTTTTCTTAAATCAGCGATCTAAAAAGCGAGAACGTACTACTCATTTGCCACTGACACAGCTTGTTTGAGCTGCCTAAACGACATACGGTGCATAGTCTCTGTCCTTGCGTTCATCACGACCCATCCACGCGCCCCCAAGGGGTGGCGGTGAATCAGCCTGTAAGTTTCTCCAGCAAAATGCCAAAACTGACCCGCCTGATACGCTGGGCGAGCTTTGTTGTCGGCATGAAATTTCCGCACCTCAGCCCGCCATTTCTCGGCATACGCATTTAAAGGTGCGCTTGCTTCATCAAGCAGGGAAAGCGGGCAATCCAATTGGTACGGATAAACCGTCTCATCTAGGTACTTATATCCCCATTGGGTGGGTTTTCCTCGCTGTCGATAGGCTTCAATCATTGTGAGACTGATATATGAGCATCCAGCGGGGTTTCTGATAAGTTGCCACACGTTGTTGCCAACATACCGAGTGGCGCGTACCTCATGATCGACCAAATCTGCACCGATTCGATCTAAATAGCCAATGATCTCGCTGCGAGAGTTCCAGCCGAAAAGCCATCCCATGTGTTTCTCCTCGAATCAAAGTAAATGCGGGAGAAACACATCCCCACTGGGAGAGTATTTCTCCCAGTGGGGTTAAAAAGCTAAAAATCAGGAATTAAAAATCTTGGTCGTCTTCCGACAGATTTTCAAAGAATCTCTTGGTCTGCCAGTCATCCCAAAAACCGTAAGCAAGAACTGCCACGCAAATGATGGTTGCGAGATAAACGTTTTCCATATCTGTGATCTCAATGTGAGTGCATTGTTGAGTATATCAAGAAGCCGGAGTTCAATGCGCGTCTTGGCACCTCGCCTCGTCTTTATGGTTGGCTACCCGTGAAGCAATTATCTTGGCTAAGTGTTTGTAATAACAAACCCTGCTCACCAAATAAAGCTTCCCAATAACTAAAACCACAAACACCCAAAGCGTCTGCCAACTTCGATTGCCGCTGATAAAATCCCAAGTTGTGCAGCCAGCAGGTAGAGCACCAAATAGCGTTACGGCGCGATCAAGAAAGACATACTGCTCTACCTTGGTCGCCACATAGCATTCAGCGCGCTCCAGCCAGCTAAGGCGGAGGCGCTTGTGAAGGTCTTTCAACGTGTTTCTCCTTTTGTTTGACACAAAAAAAGGGAGAAACACAACCCCACTGGGAGAGTATTTCTCCCAGTGGGGTTAAAAACAAAAAAACGAACCTGGCCGCGCGGCCAGCCACATCACAGGTTCAGGTGTGGCTTAATTAAAGGGTGTTGCCAGACAGGGCAACGCTGTTTGCAGGGTAAGCGTATCGGTATTGGCTTTGGAGTTCAATGCCTTGGAGAGTATCGGCCTCTCGGCCTGCGTCGGACACAAAAAAAGCGCCAGACCTTTACGGTGGCGCTTTCTGATCAACGGAAGCCCCACAGGGAGAGTATTTCTCTCAGTGGGGTTAAAAAACAAAAAAATCAGAACTTAAAAATCTTCGTCGTCTTCCGACAACTTTTCAAAGAATCTCTTGGTCTGCCAGTCATCCCAAAAGATCTTAAGAAAGCCTGCAATACAAACTATGATGGTAACTTTGTATATGTCATCCATATCGTGCACCTCAACGTAAGCACATTACTGATTATAACAAACTGCGAGAACAACTGCTTTTATTGCTTGGCATTCCTCTCATCGGCCAGTCGTAACGTAATCGCTTTCAAACGATGCTTGTAGAAGCTTACCTTCCATAGAAACGCAAGCTTTAAGGCAACCCAACCCGCAAAAATCCAAAGAACTTGCAAGCTCACGCTGCCATTAAGAAAATAATCCCACACCGATCGTCCTGCTGGGAGCGTGCCAAATGCCGTTATGGCGCGGTCAAGAAAGACATACTGGTCTACCTTGGTCGCCACATAGCATTCAGCGCGCTCCAGCCAGCTAAGACGAAGGCGCTCATGAAGGTCTTTCAACGTGTTTCTCCTTTTGTTTGACACAAAAAAGGGAGAAACACACCCCACTGGGAGAGTATTTCTCCCAGTGGGGTTAAAAACAAAAAACGAACCTAGCCACGCGGCCAGCCACATCACAGGTTCAGGTGTGGCTTAAAGGGTGTTGCCAGACAGGGCAACGCTGTTTGCAGGGTAAGCGTATCGGTATTGGCTTTGGAGTTCAATGCCTTGAAGAGCATTGGCCTCTCGGCCTGCGTCGGACACAAAAAAAGCGCCAGACCTTTACGGTGGCGCTTTTTTCTTAAATCAGCGTTCTAAAAATCCTGATCGTCATCCGACAGCTTCTCAAAGAATCTCTTGGTCTGCCAGTCATCCCAAAGAATCTTAAGAAAGACTGAAATGCAAACTAAAATGGTAATTTTGTAGATGTCGTCCATATCGTGTACCTCAACGTAAGTACGTTGCTGATTATAACAAACCGCTAGAATAACCGCTTTTATTGCTTGGCATCCCTCTCGTTGGCCTCTCAGCCTGACCCACCCTCAAATACTGATAAAGCGTCTCCCGACTGATGCCAAACTCGCGGGCCAGTGCTGTTTTTTGCTCACCGTTCGCCAAGCGCTGCAAAAGCGTCGAGGCCTGCGCAGCATCCAGCGATTTTTTCCTTCCTTTATAGGCGCCACGTTGCTTGGCCAGCGCAATTCCCTCGCGCTGACGTTCCCGAATCAGCGCTCGTTCAAACTCGGCAAAAGCACCCATGACCGAAAGCATCAGATTCGCCATGGGCGAGTCTTCACCGGTGAAGGCCAAGTGCTCTTTGACGAATTCAACCCGTATTCCACGTTGGGTAAAACCGTGAACAAGATGGCGCAGGTCATCAAGGTTGCGCGCAAGGCGATCCATGCTGTGCACGACTACCGTATCCCCTTCGCGCACAAATTCTTGAAGCGCATTGAGCTGGGGGCGATGGGTGTCTTTGCCGGATGCCTTGTCGGTAAACACACGATCGACCAAAGCGCCCTCCAATTGCCGCTCTGGATTCTGGTCGAAGCTGCTGACGCGGATATAGCCGATGCGATGACCTTTCAAAATGAACTCCTAAGCGCAAAATGTCAGGATAGAATCTAAGACGTTTGGTAGGGCGTGTCAATCAATTGGATTTTTAACCCTATCTTGACATCAAATGCGGCCTAATCTGACGTCAAGTTAGGGTATAGCCTAAATTAACAACCATATTGCCGGACAGTGTCCGGCATGGCCGACTAATGATCGTTTGACGGACAGAACGGAAAGGGTTAAATTATCACTCGGTAATACCAAGTGATAGGAAAACAGCAATGGCAACATCACTCAAGATTGACGATGTGCTGAAAGGCCGCGTCCAACACCTCGCCGGCCAGCGCCGCCGCTCGCCACATTGGATCATGCTCGAAGCTATCCAGCAATACGTCGAGCGCGAGGAAGCCCGCGAGAGCTTCAAACAGGAAGCCTTAGCCTCTTGGACGGCCTATCAGGAAACCGGACGGCACCTGACCGGCCAAGAAGTGCGCACCTGGTTGAACACTTGGGGCACCGAAGACGAAAAGGCGGTGCCTGAGTGCCACAGGTAATCGTCACCGAAGGCGCGGCGGAAGGCTTGGAGCGATGCCGACGCTTCCTCGCTGTCAAGGCCCCGGATGCCGCCAGACGAGCAGGTCAGGCCATCGAGCGGCAATTCCTACTGCTGGAAACAACCCCCGACATTGGCCGTCCGTTCCCTGAAATACCGGAGCTTCGCGAATTGGTGATTGCCTTCGGAGATTCCGGCTATGTAGCTCTGTACCGCCACGAACCGGCCGTCGATGCGGTCTATGTCTTGGCATTTCGGCACCAGAAAGAGGCGGGATACTGATGAGCATGAACGATTTTCGCCGACTGGCCGCGAAAATCGACCAGCACATGCAACAGCTTGCCGCCCAAGACGTCAGCGAGGCCCATGCCATCATCAATCCGTGGATAGAGGCAGGGCGTTTATAGCCATGTTCAAATTTTGATGATTTGGAATCGGGGTAATTCGACTAATCATGCCTAATTTTCGTCTAACTCCAGAAGCCAAGGCTGATCTTATCGACATTCGCCGTTTTACCATCAAGCAATGGGGCAGCGCTCAATCACAAAACGTGCTTGAGAGGTGGGTATGCTACTCATTACATGTAATAACCGGGGCCGCCACTATCGTCATCGTCGCCCACTTTGAACATTGCGTAGTGTGACCTCGCTTCAAACTCGTTTAAGTAGAAATTAGCCCCGAGTTTCGAGCCCTCATCGTTGTCCTCATCCGTGGTCGCGTCATAGTTTAGTACTTTGGCGCTTAATGCAGAAATGATCGCTTTTACAAGGAAGCCCAGATAAAAAACAAAAAGTATTTCCATGGTCGAGTATTCCTGTTGCCCGCTAATCAGGATAGGGCGACACCTCACGATGTCGCACGTCCTACTTTACAACGCTTTATTCCAGTATCGGTTCTGCATTCCGGGTATTTAAAGCTATTTTTTAGCTTTTGGTTTTTTTGATGCTGGAGCCTTGGTTGAACTACTGGCCCCTTTAATAATCGTAGCAGCGCCATTTGTGCTCAGTGCTCCAATTATGCCGCTTGTGCTGCCAGCACCCGCAAGCGTGATTAGCCAGAGAAGAACTATTGGAAATACGATATACATTCCAGACGTTGTAACATCCAGCAATATCCTGTCAACCAGCGTAGCAGCTGTACCCCACAACGTGTTGTCTGGATACATCAAGCTAAACAAGCGCTCATCTAGGTACTCAACGATATAACGCCACGGCGACAAAAATTGTATCGCTAAAAAGATTAACGCAAACTGTAACAGCCTGCCTAAATCGTACATGCTTGCGACCATCATGAACGGTAGCATTGCAATAAAAAACATTTCGATGTACGCAATCGCAATCGGATAAACGCTCTTTACCATGTAGGTGAATGCGTAAAATTCTGCTGCACTCCCAGCAATGGACACCGCTGCTGATGCAGCGGCTGCAGTCGCTGCTTCAGCAGCCACCGCCGAAAACGCCATGGCAGCAACAGCCGCAAAACCTACACCTATCCTAACAATAAGAGGACTTTCAGCGTTGATTGGGGGGCCTTCGTATGCCGTCAAATCCTTCGTGGCAGTTTCTATGGCTTTCAGTGAGTTTGAGTCATTCACCATCGCCGTTGCAATAATTTTATCCTCTAGCCACGCTTTCGATTTGCTCGCCCCAGTGGTTTGCGTAATGGCGCTATTGAGTGCCTCACTTGCACTGATCTGCGTGGTGGGGGTTTGAAGGGTGTTAGGATCCACGGGACCGTTGTTATATAAAGATACAGAAGTATCTGCCGCCTCAAACAATTTTCTCTTCAGGCCGATTTCAGAATCATTCCACCACTCATCACAGGTGGGCGACGCTCGATTCTTTCTCAAGTCCTCGTTTCGAGCATGATTTGTACAGAAATCACCAGCAGCGTCGTTACTATGGCTGCAATCGCGCACGGGATCGTAAGACCATCCTGCCACGGGTTTGCTGGCCCGCAGCGTGTCTCCCTGTATGTCGTACTGGCCCGGTTGTGCAGGTGCATACAGACCCGGCACGCTCAAATAAAAATGGCTGCCAATGTAATTCGGGTCATTGCTGCGATCAAATACCTCATCGTTCGTTTTTGGCTTTTGCGTCCATTCCCGATATTTCGCCGCATAGTACTGATCTCGATCGACCGCTGCCGCCGGCGTCGGTACGGTGGTAAGTGTGCCGCTTTCCAATGAACTCATCAGGCGGCTGCGGGCAGGTAAAAAGCAGTCTTTGGTGAATTGAGCAAGCTCCCCTTGCAAGCTCGGATCGCCTGCAAACTTTAGCTTACGCATGGCGCCATCCATATATGTCGAATTATTCGGGCATGCGCCGCCGGAGTTCAGCGCACGGCTCATGCCTGCACCGATGCGTTGGATCACATCCCACAGAATCGGCACTTTGGCATCGACCGGTTTAAGTGAGCCGCTGATTAACTGACCTGCGGCGGTGACCAGCGTTTCATCGCCTCGGAGCGTGCGGCCTTCCACCTGCTCTACACCGTTGGCGGTGCAGATTTGGCTGTATTCCCATTTATCCACGCTGAGTGACACCATGGGGATGCAGGCAACAACATACACCAGCATCATCACCATGAAGGACGCAAAGACCGAGTAAAAGGCCGTGATCGGTGCATCTGGCCCGGAAAAACCGTGCTTTTTGACGGCATCAAATACCGCCATGAACAGAGTCCATGTGAACGGTACCATGACCAGCCCCACAAAGGCTAATAACGCCCACAGGTTGTCGTATAGCATCCACCCAAAGGCAATCAGGTTCAGCTCGGCAGCGCTACCTACATACATGGCGTGACTCCCCAAATGTTGTAAATATGGTTAGGTTTTTTATGTACATAACAACCGTTGTCTATAACGCCTAAGGTGCAGGTGCTACTGGGTAGCCGCCTTGGATGGCGGGGTTGTTGTTTTTGGGGGAGCTGCCCGTCTGCGTGGATTTTTTCAGCGTCTCTACCATGCTTTGGCCCATGATCAAGAGCGGTGTAGTGCCCAAGCCAATGCGGGCCATTTGCATCGAGGTGGCGACTTCCTCCATCTCCTCGCTCAGCCATTTGCGGGTGTCGTCAGACACCTTTGCGGCAATGCTGGAGATTTGCGAGGTCGCTACATCCGGATCTTGTACGGCAGATCGGAACAGGGTAGTCGCAAGGTCTGCCTTGTTTTTCACGATGGCGACGGCGGTGTCTGATGCGAGGCGGCTGGTGGCTACGGCGCGTTTGTCGTCGGGCAGGTTGCGCAGGGCGCTGATCACACGGTCGGAAATGCGCAGATTTGGAGGGACGGTAAGCCCCAACTCGTCGAGCTCTTGAAAATCATCCAGATTGACGGCGTTCACAATGGCCTGCTCGTAACGATCGGTCAGCAGGTCGATTTCAGGGCGGATGCCCACACCGGGGGCGCTTTTCGGTTTTTCGTCATCTACCACAATCCAGAATTCGCCGGTGGCGGCTACCACCCAATCGGCGGCGGCTTTGGGAGTGGGCCATATCTGCACCAAGGCGAGGTTTTTTTGATCGTCCGGCGGGGCAGATTCGTTCAGGGGTTCGTTGGTGCGGCCAATACGGTTGTTGTACGCCAACACCATTAAATCGTGTTTGATCGGCACCGGATTCTCCTTGGTTCCGCGCCCTTTCCCCAGAAAATCAAAGCCTTTGCGTCCGGGGTTCTCTTTGATTTCTTGCGAGGTCTGGTTAATGCTCTGGTTGTTTTCGGCGCCGTATTTCCACTGGTTCATGACCGATGCGCGAAGGGCCGTATTGTAGGGGTTGTGCTCTCCCTCGGCTTTCGCCATTTCCGATTCCAGCATTTCGCAAGTTTTGTACTCAAAGCGGAACAGCTCGATGGCTTGATCGAGGTTCCACGTTAAAATGCCGTAAATGTCGGGTGCGTAGGTTTTTACAAGGTACATGGGCAGGGCGGCTACCATCTCCGTGGCTGCCGTGGAAATCTGGCCCGGCAAACCCGATAGCTGCGTCTTCATGTTTTCAAATGCCTGCTTCAGATTGTTTTCCATTTTGAACTTGCCGCAGGTGTAGCCAGGATTTGCGGTGAATCGAGCGCCCACCCGATAGGTGATATATCCAGCAGCGCCGCGCGGAATGGCCCGACCACCGTTTAATTTGTAGAAAAAATCATCCACGTACTTGGTCAGCGGTTCGGCGTGGCCGAGCGTCACCGGCAGGCAGGGGGTGAGCATCAGGCTGAACAGCAACAGGGCTTTCTTGGTGCGTTTGGAAAAGCGGGGTTGGCGGGGTTGAATGTCCATTTCTTAATCCTTAGGTTACCTAGAACAGGCAAATATCGGGCGTTGGGATTGCACCAATAAATACGCCTTTGCGATTCATGCAGCACTCATACCGCCGCCAAAACGCCCAGATGTAGTTTTGGTCGCCACCCAGCACGACCGGTGCGCTGTGATCTTCTGCGGTATCACTGAGCTCTCGGTCACGGTACAGAGAGGGGCGGCACTCCGCTTTGGGGATGGGATGCACCTGCTGCCACACTCCGCCTTTCACGCCGCTGGCATGAAATTCGTAGGGGATGATGTGCCAGTCGCGCTGGTTGGCAAAGCCGGGATTAAAAAGTGTGACGTGGCCAAAATGATCGTTTCCGTCCTCGGCCAAGACAAGATCAAGGGCACGCTGGGACGCCACCGCGCCCACTTTGCCATCGTGTTCTTGGTTAACAAATCCAATGCGCGGATAAAGCCCTGCCCACACGCCGTTGGTGAGTGTCGGCATAGCATCAGGGGTGCCGATCACTTTACGGTTCGGCAAGAAAGGCGTCATACCATACGCCAAGTCCACCGAATGAGTCAGTACATCCGGCCACGGTAGGCGCCACGTCAGCGTGTCGATGGCGCTTAAATAGAACGGAATGAACGGCGTTACTGTACTCTCGCAGAGCAAGTCGTAACTGCCACTCCCCCCCATGCCCGAAGCCAGATCCTGCATGGACGACAGATAGTCCATCACCTCGCTCATTTCACTCGCCATGGTGCCGATTTGGTTCATCGTATTCATGTACGAAAATACGTCGAGGATTTCGGAGTTCATGAACATTGCGGCAAAATCTGAGGCATCTACCATGCTGCCTGCCGCAGTTTGTGCTTCGGTAAAGTCAGCCTCTGTAGGCGGTTGGGTGGCTCCACCTGCGGTCATCCCACCTGAACCCAATAGCATGGGCAGCAGCGCCAGCGGATGGCCGTTAATATCGACTTCTTTGAATGGCAATTGGCGGTCGTTTTCTTTGTGCTCTTCGGTGTAGGTGCCATATCCACCAATCTGCCCTGTGCCGAGCAGCGTACCGAAAATACCGTTGGCTAAACTGGCCTGTATATTGCCAAACACACGCTTCCATTCGATCCACGGCTGCTGGCCCTGCGCCCGAAAGGAGGACACGGTAAATTCTGAGGTGTTATGCGCAATTCGCGGGCTGATGATGACCTTGAGGCCGTTGTAGTGGACGCAAATACCGGTGATGCAATAGTTCAGGCACCCACCGGAGATTCCGGTGAGCCCGACTTTAATCAGATCGACGATATTTGCGCCACTGACGGGCACCGTTTGTGAAACGGGGGCGGCGACCATGGCCTGACTGCCTGACAGCACGACACCGCAAAGTACGGCTTGCGCCAATCGTTTAACGGTGTGCCGCATCGAGATGCACTCCTCTCCATTCTCCAACTGCCTTTTGCAAATCGGTAACGCCGTACACGACCTGCTTGCCCTGCCCAAAAACCACTGCCGGAATTCGTTGCACTTGCCATTCTTTGGCTTTAATCGGGCCAGAAAAGAGCGTATCCCAACGCGCTTGCTCTACGGCCAGCACACGCTCACGGGCAATCGCCATGGCCTTCTCGGGATCGTTATTCGGTAAATCTTTAGAGAGCTCGTTTTCGAGATTGCGGTGGTCGTCAAGGTTTACGATGACGACCTGCAGATCAGGTTGCGCTTTTGCCCACTCCACTTGCTGGGGTGGGTATTGATCGTTGCCAAAATAGGTCACTTCAATGCGGTCGGCGGCGAGCGTCACCGTGCTTAACCCAAACAGCAGCAGTGGGATTCCCGCATATTTTTTGTATTTTGATTTTGACTGGTGATTTGACTGGTGAATAGATCGAGCCACGTTATGCTTGCTCCCGTGCTTGGATGATTTTCTTGGCCATCATGTGGGCGGCGGCGATTTCAGAGATGCCGTGCTTACGTGCCAGCTCAGCAATCGCTTTCTTCTGATCGACGTCGGTCATGGACAGCACGAGTGGCAAGGCGGGCATCACGACACGGAACAGCGCTTTGATTTTTGAGCCCAGAATTACGCCTTCGGTAAATGCGCCATCCTGTTTTCGGGCGCTGACTAGCAAGGCTCGCTCGTCTTCTGTCAGTGGTTTGAATCGCGCAATTTGTTTGATTTCCTGCTCGGATTCCATCGTGAGGCAGATCCACCACTCGGCCAACGCGAGCATCACCTCGGCCTCATCGGGGTAGTCGGCGAGGTTTTGCGTCGCTTGCCACAACCAAATCGCCAGCTTCCGCCATGTTTTCAGGCCAAACACTAAGGGTTTGGCGAGTACAGGGTTTTTGGTGATCACGTGGCCTTCGTCGATTAACACGATGGTTTCGCGTGCCCCTTGCACATGCTGGTATTTCTCCCCCAGCCCTGTGATCGTGTTGATCAGGGAAATCAGCGCGACGGCTAGCATGTCGTCGTTGTTGTTACCGGTAAGAATCCCCATATCCACGATGGTGCAATCCGCCTCTGGCCAACTTTCTCCATAACGGTTGAAGTAATGGCCATGAATACCCGACGTCCACTTGCCGAGCGCCGTACTCATGTCGCGTAAACGCAGCCGTTGATGCTCATCGGTACTGGGGATTTTCAGGCGCTCATTCATCACATCAACCACGTCTTGCGGCAATGCGTGAGGCGCCCCGCGTCGGGCGCTGGCCAGCAGTCCTTCAATGAGGCATTCTTTTAACAGCGCACGATCTGCCTGCGACAGATGCTCTTCTTCGCGCTTGCTGGCACCGGTGACCATTAAAATGGTGAGGTTGACCATCTCACCAAGAAAATCGCGCTGATCGTCCTCATCATCTTCTCCATCGTCGATGGCTTCAGCGTCTACCTGAAAGCTAATCGCATCATCCACCTCACCATTGGCGGCCATTTTTTCACGCGATTTTCGCATCTCCTCCTGAAATTCCAGTTGCTCCAGCGCACGCGAAGTTTCTGCATAAGGCGGCAGCGATATGTTGAGCGAGGGAGTAAAGCGAATGTGGTTCACGGTTTTGCCCATGCCGGCAAAATGCTTGCCTAGACGCCCAAAACTGTTGCCTTTCTCAATGATGAACAGTCGTGGGTCATGAATGGCCGCAATATGCTGTAGCAGGTAGTTTGCCGTCGCAGATTTACCAGAACCTGTTGGCCCGAACAGCAGTAAGTGAGCGGTTTTCGTGCGGTCGCGCTTATTAAAAGGATCGACCAACAGCGGCTCACCCACACGGTTAAAGAAGAAAAAGCCGGGGTTTCCAGTGCCGGTAGAGCGACCATATAACGGCAAGAGTGCAGTGAGGTCATCGGCATCGCACAGCCATGCGCGCTTGAGGCGGGCACGGTCGTAGGTGTAGTGATAGGCCATCGGTAACGCCCGCAAAAAAGCGTCGATCGGTGCTAAATCCCATTTGGGCGGAATGACCGACAGGCCCGCCTGCGACAGGATGGTCATGGTGTTTAACATGGCATCTTCGAGTGCAGCGTCGGTATCACCCCGTAAATAAACGCCAGGGTACACTCGGTAAATTCGGTTGCCTTCGGCCAAATAGTTGAGCGCATGCTGGGCTTGGTCGGTGGCCATTTCCGCCTCTCGCGTCGCACGACCACCGGACTGAATGATGTCTTCGAGGTGATGTTTAATGTGCAGTTGCGATTCGATCACGATGGTCATCGTGAATAGCGAGCCACGCGGCAGCTCATCCCACAACGAGACTTCTTTGCCGCTGGCATTTTTAATTTCGGCGGTAATCACGCCAACATCGGGTGTCGTTTCCAGTGGGGTGATCGACAGAAAGCGTGTGGGCTGGTCGCAAAACCAAAACCGTCCGTCCTCATCCGTGCGCGGCTCTTCTGCAAAAACCGCTTGCCCAAAATCGTAGGTGGCGGTGCGCTTTCCCGGTGCTGGATAGCGTTTTACACTGCGTACCCACTCATAACCATCTTTGGCGTGTACGGGGTTAGGTGAGCAAAACGGCCCCATCCACTCAAAAAATGCGGCGCCCTCCAGACGCTTTACAGCCACGCCTGCACCCTGTAGCGCTCGTGTAAACACGCGGGCCGCTTGATTGAGTTCACGGCTGGGGCTGCGATTGGAGCGTTTCAGCGTATTATCTTCCGTCAGCCACTCGCCGCGCTCGGTGTAGCGATATAGCACCAAGCGCACCCGTCGGGTGAGGCCGCGCCAGCGGATCCCCGCCAGTTCGTCCTCAAAAATCCCCTGCTCGCGTGACATCTGGCGAACATGCTCCTCCAACAAGTTGAACCATTCTTTGGAGTGCTGGCTTTCCCGTGCCGCAGGCTTTGCGTAACGCTGCATCTCCTGCACCAGCGATTCGATCGGTTCGTCTTGCAGGTAGATTTGCACAATCCACGGGTTGCCTTCGTAGACTTCCGGCACGCCTGCCAGCGCCCGCTTGAGCGCCTGCTGCACTTTGCCAATAAATTCCGAGGATTTCCCTTCAACATTCACTTGGCGCAACTCAAAAACGGCGCCAACACTTACGCCGTCGTTAAGCAAAAATACTTTCTTTTCATCGTCAAAATCGACCCACGGCAAATAATCGGGAATGGCGTGTTTGGGGCCATCCCAAAGTTTGGCGTAGTCTTTCTCGGTCAACGGCGCACGACCGCGCCACGGACGTTGCCCTGACAGGCGTTGCAGCCAATTGGCGGCGGGTTTGGCGGATTTTTTGACCGTGTTCGCACTCGGCATCATTTCCGCTTACCTCGCATCTGAAGGTTTCCACTGGCGGGCGTTGCGGCCGCCGCTGGAGGCGGTGGCAAGGCGCTTGGATGGTCGGCAATCCACTCGCCGGGCATCGCATATTCTTCACGCTCATACAGCTTGAAAGCGGTGGAATAGCCGGGCACAGGCCGCCCCCGCGCCGTAAAATGTGGATAGACGTACATGACGATCTGCGGGTTGGGCAATACGGGAAAGAGTTGCTCAATTTCGTTATGCGCATCGCGGGTATAGTTCACCAGATCCGCGCTGCCATCGAGCGTTGGCCGATATTGATTACGGTTTGCGCCTAAGGCACCGTCGGCGGTTTTTGCGTTCTCCTTTTCCATCCGCCGCGCTTCTTTTTCTTCATCGCTTAAGGGGCGGGCGGGTTCGCCCTTCATTCCGCCCACGTGGCGCTGGTAGACCTCTTGAATATCGGGGCCTGTATCGGGCAGTACTTGGTTGGCGCAGCCGCTTAAGGCGCCGAGGCTCGCGGCAAGCATGAAAGCGATTGAAATTGAGGAAGGCCGCATGATGGTTGGAAGCTCCTGCCAGTAGAAGAGAAGAACTGTGGCAGGTATTGTTCGCGGTTCCGCAAAAGAAGTCGCGCGAATTGGTTAGATTCGGGCGCGGAGCATTTTCTTTTGGCGACTAGAGGCGACTACGTGCGTTGACATCCTCGCCCTGCTAAAGCAGGGCGAGGATGTCAAAACGGCTTCGGACACATCAGCAACGTATGCACCGAGAGTCGCGTCAAGCTTATTGAAAGTATCAGTAAAAATTGTTATTTCGGCTGCGGCTGTTGGGGCGCCCACTGTATCGCTTCTATCACCATTCCACTTTCACTATTTTGCTCATATCCCTGCTTGCCTTGTCGGCAGCGAGAACACAGTTCTTGTCCTCGTCTGCCTTGGGTATCACGCAAAACGCTTTCATATATTCGTGGGCGGTGAAACGTTTTCCTTGAATCATAATGTTGTTTATATCGCTGATTTCCGGCGTACCTTGAACGGCATTTTTGTCGTCTTGGCAACCTGACAAAATAGGCGCGCTGCAAAGTAGGAATGACACGCACAAAACAAACGAAGTTTTCATATCACCATTCCACCTTTATAAATAATTTTTGATATTTGGACCATGCATTCACGGCTTTGCTGTTCTGCTTGAATGCGGTCAGGGAACCCGCGCATAGGTTACGCCCAGAACGCCGATTTTAATGCTTTCGGTCGGCTTGTCGTACGTAATGAACGCCATAGGCTGATCCACCGCCACAAGCCTTTCGTTCTCCAACCGCAAGATACCTTTAGAGACCGTTGGATCCAAGCTCACGGCTTCCATGCTGCTTAACGGAATTCTGTACGTACTTTTGGTAATATTGAAGACCAGATCGTCGGTGCGCTGAATCTCAATTATACTCCTGTACCGAAGGTCCTCATATTGCCAGCTCCCCACAAACTCTTGTCCCGGCGCACCACAAGCACTTAACAGCAAAGCCGCCGCGAGTGCTGCGCTTGTTTTTAAAACATTCGCCATTTTCTTCTCCTTGAGGTAATTTTCTGCGCCCGTTAATCCAGACGCATCCTTGCCGTCGGGCCTTGCGATGACCTCATGGCGATATGCGATAACTTACGGCCTGCTGGGTCGTAGTCGATGGTGATTTCCTTCTCAACGTGAATCGTGACGTCTTTGCCAGCATCGAGGTAAATGATGTCTACCGCTTGATCCATACGATCGCGCAGATAGGCAGCCAGCTCATTGAGTGTTGCCGTACCTGTCTGACCAGCGATGTAATTTCCCATATCCCCCGTGACAGCCGTTGAGGTACCTCCACCCACACCATCCCGCTGGGTTGTGGTTTCCGCTGCTGCTGCCGCTGCCGCCGTGGCGGCTGCACCTGCCGCGATCATCCGGTCGCGCAGGTATTGTGTCGCATTGGAAATTAATGTGCCTTTAATGCAGGGTTTTCCCCAGCGATCGGAGAGATACCCTAAACCTTCCGAGAGCTGCCCGCCCGCACCACCCGCTTGTTTTTCACTGACCGTGCGTATGGTGCCGTCTTGGAACGTGAACGTGACGGTATCGACGGTTGCCTGCACGCATTCCATCTCACGATTACCAATCGCATAGCCTGTCCATACGATGTTTTTTACATCCGGCAAAACCAGACCGTTGGAGGCGATGTTTTCAGCGCCCGTGATCAGCTTAAACCGCATCATGTTCTTAATCGCGTTGTTACGGTTGGGCACCACCCCCATCAGCGCGGTCATCGTGGTGTTTGAAAACAGCGTTGAAGTGTTTTCAATGGTATAGACCGGTAGCGGTTCAGGTTTTTTCGCATTCTTCTGTGCAGTCGCATCTGCGGTGCGATCCAGTACGCGATCTCCGTTATTCGTGGCATTCGGAAACGCGGCATTGCGTACCGCGCCGCCATTGGCGGTAGGCAATGGATTGCTGAGGCTGTTAGGCCGCCATGCACTGATTTTAACGTACCCAGGCATTCCCGACGGCGCGACACCTGCTGAGGGTGGTTGCATGTTTAAGAGTACGTTGGCGTTGTTCCGTGCACGGCTGAGATCCACCCCATCAAATCCAAAACCGGGTGGTATGTCACTGCTGCTATTTACCAACAAGCGCCCTGTGTTGTTTGTGGTGGGTGCAGGCGTCGGCCGTGTAATCGCCGGTGCGTCCACTACTCGGTTGGTTTGTGTCGGCGGCAAAATCGGCTCTTTGGGGAGTTGTGCCTGCGCCTCTTTTCTCAATTCTTCGCGCAATCGAAGTTCAATTTTAGGCAGTTCATATTGGACGGTTTTGCGCGTGGCCTCGGCAATTTTTTGCTCGGTAGTCGCCGCGTACTCCTGAACACTGCGGCGCAAGGACTGCACTTCGGCGGCCGCCCCTTGGAGCTGCGTGTTGTACGCAATGGCATCTGAAATTTCCATCGCATCAGGGCGGGCCACATGTCCGTCGGGAAGCGGGGGAGGCGATTGTGTGGCGCTCACCTTTGGCTCATCTGAGCCACCGCGAAGGGATAACACGCCAATGACGGCAACGATCCCGCACACACACAATAGAATAATCGGGATGAACTTGTTCATAGTGTGGTTTCCTGCAACGGACGATCGCTAACGAGGTACCAGAGCGTGCTGTCGTATGGGGCCTCTCCTGCAGGGGCCAGCCACGAATGCTGTGCCGCCATCGCCCGAATGCGAACGCTGATTCGCCGAGGATCGGGCCGGATTTCATACGATGCGCGGTTGCTGACTTTTATTGCGGTGACATACAGATCGCTGCCATCGGACATGGCCCGCCACGCGCCCAGCACTTCCGTCGTTAGGGGCGCTCCCCGATAAATGGGCACCTCACCTGTTTTAGCGCCGACACGGCTGATCCCTGCGGGCATTTCAGCCAATCGTGTTGGGCCGTAGAATTGGCGTGCGACGGCTCGCACGACATCCACTTCATCCAGCACGACACCGGTGCTCCCCGGCATTTGCGACGGGGCTTGTTCGGAGGACTCGACCGCAGCCAGCGTTTCAGCTTTGGCTGTGAATCGCGAATCTCGAATGGTTAGCCTGTGGGTCGGCGCATTGGGTTCTGCGCTTACGTCCACGAGCCACTGCATTTGTCCACTTTTATCTGTCACCATCATTCGCTCGGTGCCAAATTTGTCTGAGGCTGTCCAAAACGTCGAACCTTCTGGCGTTGCAGTAACGTGCAACGTATTGGCCAGTGATTCAAGCAGATATACATCCACCTCCGCTGGGAAATCAATTTGCCGCTCACTACTTACGGGCAAGACGATTCGGAGAGGCGCACGATTCCACACTAATGTTTCCTGCGGTTCCTGTTCTTGGCTTATTGCGGGCGTTACAAACACCACTAAAAAAGTGAGCATCCAGCCCCGCAGAAAATTCAAACGCATGTGGCGTACCTCGTCGTTCCATCATCAATTTTTTTCAGGCGTCAGCGGTACCGTTTTTGCCGATACCAGCGGTATGTCTTGCTCAATCCCGTCGATCGCCAACTGCCACGGATTCGCATCGCGGTTAATGTCATAACGCACCACTCGCACGGCCAAGCGGTGCACGCCATCATTCACCTTCATGTTTTTAATCGAGTCGGTGATTTTGACGTCGATCCAGACGCGCCAGTAGTTTCCCACAACCTCTACAGAGGAATCCGAGTACACGCTGGACGGCAGAACCTGCAATCTGCGCTGCAACCCTTTGAGAGTTCCACGCAGCTTTCCGGTTTCGATTTCGTCCAGAATCGTCCGTTGGTATTTGTCGGTTAGAAACTGGCGCACTCGGTAGCGGTTGTTTTCGTAATCTTGATCGCCCCCGTTGTCCCACAAATACAGCTGCTGCATGATCAGCGGGACGAAGGCGTACACGGTTTCTTCTGGGATATACCCCGCACTGGATACCGTGTGCAGTCGAATGTCAGGGGGCTGATACACGGTGATCTCGTGTTGTGCACGCATCCAGCCAAAAATGGCCAACACCAGCCCAATTAACAGCCCGATCGACACGCGGCTGATGTAGCGAATGATCCGGTCTTTTTCGTCGATTAAATCGTGATACGCTGCCATGGCTAAAATCGTCGCCTCCGCTAACTCAATCCAGAAAAACGATTACGCCGGACGATTGACCATGGCCCGACGTAGGTCGATGCGCCCCCGCCAAACGTCTTTTCGATCCACTGCTTTAACAGCAGCGGATAGTAATTTTGAGGCTTGCCGCGCTTTTTCTTGCACAGCAAGGCCGCTAAAGAACGCATGGTGAACACCGTCGTGATCGGCAAAAAAATGAGGCCCGCCCACCAGTGCCAAACAAGCTCAAAAGCGAGACAAGAACCGATCGCACTGCTAATAAATGAAACCACCAACACGAGAATGAACTCATCTTCGGATAGGCCGAGCAACACAGGTGGCTGCTCGTTGACAAGGTGTAAGGCGGGCATCTTTAAATAATCCAGATAATTCCCTTTTCGTGATCAGGCCAGCTGCATGATTGCAGCCGCTAATCCTTGAGAATAGGTCCATCCGGTAAGCGCAAGACCGAGGCCAAAAACCATCACAAAAAGGCCACCAACGACAGTCGAGTGAAAATCATCGTTATCATTGCCCTTACGGCTTCGGTACGATTTAATAATCGAGGCTGCCGGGATCAACACCGCCAAAATCCCCAATCCCGCCGCGACGATCTGAAAAATGATCTGCATGATGCGGGCGCCCATGGTCATGGTATCAGTGCCTCCTACTCCATTGGGCACCACTTCATCAACAGTCTTGGGCAGTTCGGCCAGTACATCGGTCGATGCGAGCGTCGAAAGTATGAACACACCGAGCGCGAGCGTGCTGGTTGACCGAGCAAAAGGAAGCGCTTTTTGGCCTACCGAATAGGCTTGCTGTTGCAGCTGTTGCAACGTCGGACGGCGGGTGTTGGTTAGGATGTCTGTCATGGTAAACCTCTGTGGTTTTGTTGTGGTGGAACGAATAAAAATTTGGACGCAACCAAAAACGATCGAAGGACAAAAACTATCGGAGGAAAAATATGCCCGCCACGCCGATGAATGAGGCGCCGAGCACTCCGGTCAACAGGTACTCAAATCCCCCATCTTTATCACGGCTCCAGCGTTGGTAAACCGCAATTACCACCCACGTTGCCAGCAACACGCACGGAACGAAGGTTGCTGCGGTGACGAATACAGATAATTGCGCGCTGCACAGGCCGCTGCCTTTTTGAAACGCGGCCAACATCGGTTCGCCCGCTACCGCACTACACGCCATTGCTTTTCTCCCATTTAATAAATAATCGAATGGATCGAATCCTTAAAAAAACGTCAACGCTGGTAGGTTTTTGCCAGCGGCGGCAGGTCGTGCGCCTCGTCCCACGCACCATTCACATACCGCTGAATCAGTGCACGTCGCCCCAGCAAATCTCGCCGTAACGCATCGTAATTAAAACGGACGCGCCCACTGGCGCCGGTTTTACTCGCGTCATCCACTTGAACCACCAACTGATCCAGCGCAGAGACAATTTCCGCAAGCTTGGCGCGTTCCATCTCTGCCGCTGGGCTTGCGTAAGGCTGCGCCTGCACACTCGCAACACCCAGCGCTAGCGCCAGCGTGCTTCCTAAAAGGATTGGCACAATAATTTTGTGTTTTTTGTGCTTTGGATGATCATGGCGCGCGAACAACATCAGCGTACTCCCGTCGCAGCTGTATGGGATGAGTGGCATCATTGAACCGCATCGCGTTTGGAATTACCCGCGAATTGCTCAAATCCAATGCCGGAGCAATTATTAGAAAAACTTTTTGAACCATTTCGCGGTATTAAACGTCGCCCACCCACACAAAAGCGCACTCGGAACAAATACGGCATTGGGGTGAATGGACGTGGGCCACGCGATATAGGCATACCAACTGACAACAAAAAAGCGCACCACCCACGGCTTGTAGCGGTGATACGCAAAAGACGACTCATTCGCAGCCGTAAATCTGCGCAGATCCCGCGCAACGATGCCATCCAACAGACAGACGAGGCCAATCAGCAGATAGGCGGGCAAGCTCAGGATCGCAACCACAATCCTCACCACTACCGTCTGTACCGCGTAAATTGCCGCATCAAAATACTGCATCAGCCCGTGATACAGTTGATTCGGCGCCGCCAAGCTGGCGCTTGTCTCCGCCGCATTCGCTGAGATTGAGGACAGCCCTGTATCGACACTTTTGAACAGGCTTGAAAACACGCCTGATGATCCTTCTTGGCCAAGTTGCTGCATCATCTCCATCACGCCAAGAGATTCGATTTTGAGCACGATCCATTCGGTCGTCGTACGGCTTGCAATCACGGCCAACTCGACGGGGGATACACCCAGAATTGAGCGCGTAAAATCAGCGTTCAGGTATTGAATATCGCCCACCAGCGTTTCGCGAGCATGACCAGCTCCCGGTAAATCCCAGACGCCCAGCGCCATCCCTGCCCATTCAATCATGATCGCCGAAACACACGCGCCGATGGCCAACCCAAGCAAGACGAAAGGGAGAAATGCAATTTGCCAATGAAGCGGCTGTGGAGCGCTTTGTGCGCCTGCGGATTCATTTGAGGCCATTGAACGCTCCCGGTACGTCAAAGCACGATTGAAAGTGATACCAATTTTTGTCAGAGCGGTAATGCTTCGCCATATCGTCCGACATATCTTGCAAGGTACGAGGTAAATCGGCCAAATCTGCCGGGTCAGGTAATGGGAGCCGGATTTTTGAAAGCGTGCCGCCATCTGTCATCGCAAACGCTTGGCCTTTGGGCAACCGAAGTACGTCGTTTGGATGGACACGCTCCACGCGCTGCGACGTCACACGCTGCTCTGTTCGTGAGGAGAACGACGTATTCGCATCTGGGTCGCTCACATCAGAGGCGCCCGATACATCCATCGCATGGGCCACGTCCACCTGCCGCAGCCGCTTTGTCAGCATTTCGATCGTCGCGTATTCGATCGTGCGCAACATCACCAGCGAGTTTAAGTTTCCCGCCACTTGCCCTGCTTGAGCTTCGTTACCCAAGCGGGCAACCACATCTGACCATGTCTGCGTGTACGCCGTCACGCCATAACCCGCACCCCCCGCCTTGTTCAACAACGGGATAAACTCCTTGCCCACCAGCTCGTTAAATTCATCCGCATGGATATAGACGCGCCGCCCGCCGACGGAAAACGGCAAACCGTGATCGGCACCGTGTTTGTACAGCAGACCAGAACCCGAGGTTAAATCCGCGAACATTGAATTTCCTACCGCCGCCGCCACCTCCGGATCAGACAAGGCGTCCAGCCCCACGTAGACGATGCCGCCAGTGCGGATCACTTCCGCCCATGTAAATATAGGGCGGTGTCGGTCGCCATCTAAATAATCAGGGCTAATCAGCTCCGCGCATTTGCCCGTGCATAACTTTTCCATGAGCGGCATCAGCGATGCAATGAGCATGTTGAATTTTGCCGTATCGTAGAAAAACGTCGTGATCAACGACTCCGCACAGGTATCGTGCAAACGATGATCATTTTTGTGGTCTTTGTAAAACTTGCACAGCGCCATTGCACGACTGCTGCGGTCGCCCATGTGTCGCGGTTTGCGAAACTCCTTTTCTTGAGCGTCGTCGAATGCCGCCGCCCAATCGTCAATGGTTTTTTTCCAATTCGACAACGGCCCCGACCGGCACTCACGTTCAAGCAAAAATTCCAAATACTCAACGACGAGCGGTTCGAGGTTTTCGGCGTCGTATTTAATCTGCTCGATACCCGGCCGCACGCCGAGCGCGTTACGGCACGCTGCAATGACGTTCACGTAGCGCCAGACAAACTCACGGAAGGCTTGTGAGGCACCATCCCCCGGCATCTGGCCTGCAATGCGTGAGGCCACCTCCGTGATCCTAGTAAACTGGCCTACCGGATTGTAACGTGCAGAAACTTCCGGATAGCCCAGATGAAAGATATAAAGCTGCTCCAGTCTACCGGCACGCTTCGCTTCTCGGTACACCCGTTTCATCAGCTCGGCGTCGCCCTTCGGATCAAAGACGATGACTACGTCGCCCCGTGCAATATCCTGCGCGATCAGCATTTCAGCAAAGCGGGTTTTGCCGACACGGGTCGTTCCAAGCACAAGCAAATGACCTACGCGCTCGGACAGTTTCATGTACACATCACGTTCGCGTTCTAGCAGGCCCACGCCGTGAATGGCGGGATAGCCTCCTACATCCGCAATCGGCGCGACGGGGTTCCAGCGCGACGAGCTCCGCGTCAGACGGCTCACCGACCTCATGACGTTACTGTACTCCGCACGTCCATCAATCCAGCGCGCCAGTTGGTAGAATTTTCCGGGTTTAATATAGCGCTCGGCACCGGGCTGCTCGCATTCGTGCATTCGCTGCGTGTGTTTGGGTTCCCACTCAAATCCCTTGCCGATAAACAACCGCTCCTTGCTGACGCGCAATTGATCGAATGCGAGCGAATAGTGCGGCAGCTTTTTTAGGCCCTTTTGGTATTTAAATACTCGCCACGCAGACCGAAATCGTAACGCCGCGAGCGCGAGCAAGCCACTTCCTGTTGCCGCAGCCACCGTAGGTGTCATCATCAATTCATAAGGCGCAGCCATCATTAAACCCGCAACAGCGCTGTATGCAATCGCTGAAGCAAATTCAATGGGCGGCCTCAACAACCCTTCAATTCGTGAGCTCACCACAGCCTCCGTTATAATCGTTTATTGTTCGATGGAACGACTGGTGATCAGTACGGGGTACGATGAAACACCAAATACTCTGGGAATCGCCTCACCGCTCTGCGCTAGCATCTTCAGCCCCGCACCTGCCTCTGCGATGGCCTGCATGTCCTCGGCGCTATCCGCCTGCACCACCCAGCCCATGGCCCCGATGCGCGTCAAGGTTTCGCGCCACGCTCGCAGCCATTGCAGCGAGTGTTGATCGGCCCCGACGACAAAAATCGGCATGAGCAAATTGGTGTAATACGCATCTTGGGTCTTGATCGGTGCTGGGCTCATTGAGGGCGTGCGGATCGGCAGGCGAATCATCTGCCCTCCGTGCTCACGAATCCGTTCTAGCAATTGCTGCTGCAATCGTTGCTTTGCCGCCGGATCCTCAGGGACCTGAAACCGCTTTTGTGGATCTAACACATGCGTATACCGAGTGATCGGCTCAGAAAATGCCGCCCCTGCATCAAAAACCACGGACGGTGCCGCCAGTACGGACGGTGCCGCAACCAAAGCGAGTGCTGCGCACGCGAGCACCTGCATATAACGCTGAAAATTGGCTTTCATCTAAATTCTCCCAGAACGGATGCGATCGAGTGAGGCATACACAAGTTTCCGGTAATGGCGTTGGCGATCCATTGGGCCCGCTTCACCCGTGTGATACATACCGATCGCATTTTCAACACCTCGCCGTTTGATCAGGTAACGTAGATATGCGGCCCCAGCTTGCAGATTGGTCAGCGGGTCAATGGCCTCATCCACACTGCGAAACCGATGGCCGTGATGACGCCACGAAATTTGCATCAAGCCCACATCAAATTTTCGATTACCGCGCCGCAACAACCCAGTGAGAAAGGCGGACATCTCCGTACGTGACGCAAAAAAATACGGTTTTCCCTCCACATTGGCCGTCCACGGCCAAGGCCGCACGAGGCCGCTTACGGTATGTCGAGACTCGGTCAGTGCAATGGCATACAGCACCTCCGGCGGCACACCGTACTGGCTCGCGACTGCCTGATACGCTGCGGGCACACCCGCATCTGCATAGGCACTGACGGTGAGCAATAGAGCCCCGATAAAGCGTCTCAATCCGCTTGCAGTGCTCACTTCACGTCGATCTCGTAGAGGCCACCGCCGCGCACGACAAATGTCGTGCCCGGTTCAGCGTTGTACTGAGTCGCCTGTCCCTCATCGCGTGACAGGGTAACCCCGGCATTTTTTAGCTGATTCATATCTAGCTTCGCTGCATCCAACCAGCGCTTTAGTAGGTGCCCATCCACACCGATGAAATACACCTCCAGCGGTGCGTATGGATAGCGTTCTACGAGCGTTCGAATTTTTTTGCCGCACGCATCCTCGCAGCCTGCCGCAGCAAACAAAACGATCTGATCACCTAATTTCGGCGTATGGTCAGCCTGCGAACCATCGCTTGTATCGCCAAGAGCAGCGGACACTGGGTCAGCCTCTCCTGGCAATCGAATGCCACGCGCCCGCAATAGGTCGAAGTCGATTATTTTTTCATTAGGATGCATCCGTTGCATCGCTGTTTCGTACGCGCGTTGAACAGCCAGCAGGCGCCCCGCTTTGTCGTACTCGAACTGCACCATCGCTTCCGCATAGCGATTACGCTCCTCCTCATCCCTCGCATACATCGCCAGCACCATCGGTGGCGGCATACGCTCCGCGTAGTAGCGTGCACGCCCCTGCATCAGAGCTAAATAACGTGACCACTCATCCGCGCTCAGCGACCATTCCTGCATCGCCGTTTCTACAGGAATACTGCTCCAAAACGCGACGGAATCACTCGTAGCAGCGCGCGCCTGAACCATCGCGCTGCGCGATAGGTCGCTGGCAAATGCTCCTGACGCACCATAACAACAGAGCATCACCGCCAAAGACGTGGGGCAGAGGCCCTTCTTATTAATACGCATCCTTGTGCCCCTCTCCATCCGACAAAGTGCGGATACGCGCTGGTAAAATCGTGGCAGGCACATGGCAAGCATATTCAGACGCCTGCCACGCTACAGACAAGTCGCGCATCCGTACATCGCATTCCAGCGCTTGCACGTGAGTTGCTGGCTGCACCTGAGTTGCTGGTTGCACCATCGACGCGCAGTCCCCAGCAAATAAAAAACCACACCCTAGCACTGGCAGCCCGAATCGACTCCTCACCTTCGTTCGTAGCGCCATCTCAACGTCCCTTTGTCAGCGTGGATTGCACACCTGCCGAATTTTCGACGGTAATTCCAAATCCATCCGCGTTAATGTCCATGAGTCGCCACCCAGCGAGTGATTCGCCTTTTGCAAGGACGTAGGCTTGCGCGGCATAGACCACGTTTGCCAACCGCTCTCGTCCCCACTGCGTAACGCCGGTGTAGGCAAAAGGAGGTTGGATCGTGGCCGCACGCACTTTCTGCTGTTGTGTCGCGCGTATACGCGCTTGTGCTTGTTTCGCTTCTTGCGCCAATCGTTGTTGGTTGCGAATCCTCTCCTGACGTGCGTTTTCGGTGTTGATGTCGATTACAGCGGTACGCAATTCGCCTAACTCCGACGCTAAATTGGCGGTGGTTTCGGACTGTTTTTGAGATTTGTTTTGCAACGTAGCCAATTCGTCTTTTATAACGGTAAGCCGGTCGTGCTGTGTTTTTATGCTTGATGCAAGGTCGGCCATCTGTTGGCGAACCTCCGCGATTGAGCTGGACAGCTCCGCAACACTAACGCTCGACGTTGGCTGCGGCACCGTCGTGGTTTTTTGCATTTGAGCTGGGGTTGGGGCTGAAGGGCTGGCCGCCAAACGCGGGGAGGCTGAAAGGGAAGAAAGGGGGGCACGTTTACCCAAGTCGGATTCTGACGTCATCACTTCCACTTCGTGGGTGACCGCCGCGCGGCTTTCGATTTTTTCTGGCGTAGTTGCCGATCGTAAAACCATCGCCAGCACCACGACAAATGCAACCAGCGCTACCGCGAGATAGGCGAGCCAGCGCCCCGCACGCCTCAATAGCGACGGTTCGGCAACCGCCTCCTCTTGTATCAGCGCATCGTCGTCAACGGGCCCTAAATCCAAGCCAAGGTCGAATTGAGGCGCTTTTTCTGCATCGGCCGTCATACGCCCTTCGCCTCCGCCGCCTGTTGTTGCGCCGGTCGGCGCTCACGCAGATCGAAGCTGATCAACCGATTCACGGGATCCTCGACCAGCACCCACGCTTCGCCTGCTAGTGTCTGTAATGCAGTGCGCAGACGTATCTGATGCAGCTTTCGGTGTACCATGGGCAGCGGTAAGTCCAACAAAATGGGCAAATCTGGGTCAGCAACCGCACCAAACGCGAGCCTATAACCCGATCGTTCCAACAGTTGGTGAATGGCATCTCCAACCGTCGTAATTTGCGCCGGAAAATCGTGCTGTATCACCACCGACAGTAGATCAGTCTGATCAGCCGTCGCCGTAGGCGAAATCAGGGCGTACCCCACCGAAATATCGTCAGCATGCGCGGCGGTCACGCTCGTGATAAAAATAGCCCCACCTAGTAGGCCGCCCAGCGGTCGTAAAATCTGCACAAAACATCCTCCATGTCGGTTAGGTGCCACAGTACGCATCACGTTTATCCCCGTCGCGCGAATTGCTCAAATAGACACACCGAGCGTTTCAGCACACCCAAAACGGCAAAAAGGGGAACAGGGGTAAGGGCGCCAATCCAAAAAGGGCCCCCCCCTAAATCGGCGGGGGGTGAAAAAGGGCTTAAGGGGTAAAGGCTGAGAATGGAAAAAGGACGGCAAGGGGAAACGGTGTAAAGAAAAGGGCAGGCCGACGCTGCAACACACATATACATTTGCATACAAAAATGTGGCGCATCATTCCCACAACACAAGATGCCCATTTTTTTGATCTGTCGTTACAATGTAGCAATTTGAACGACAGATCATACTCACATCACTACAGTGGCCACTAAAATATGCACCATTATTGGAATGCCACAATGATTGAAAGCGAACTCCAGCGCCTCGGAGCCCTGAACTGCCTACCGCTCATCCAGCACATCACCCGCAATTTCATCGGATTTCCGAGCGATGGAGAGCAATGCGACCCAGCCTATCAGTTGTTGATGCATTTGCAGAAAATGCGCTCCCCCATCACGGCTCGTGAAATTTACAAAATCATCAGTACGCTGGATGCGTTTTCGTGGCGGGGCTACATCATCTCGCCCGACAAAACCCCTGTCTACTGGAACCCCCTCGAAACGCCATGGGTGAGCTTTTATCCGGGGCGAACCAAAACAATCACGCAAACCGAGTGGGAGTATCCACCCCCCGATATCATCTTCCACTATTGCGAATGCTTTGAAACTGCGCTCACACCATGAGGCGGTGGTTTCAGCGTTCCGCCACGCCAGCGGTGCCGGCAGTAGAGGTAGTACGCCCCCCACCAAATGCGAACAACGAGCTACAGATCGTCGCAGCCAATGAACTGGTGCAGCATATTGCACTGGAACCGCTCCTGTGCAGCATACGCAGACTGGTCGCACTCCCGACCGAGCACTGGAATGCGCTGTATCAGCCTGTACTCAACCACTTCTTAGAGGCATGCCAACTCGCACCCGCATCCATGGCGCACCATCATGCCGGGCCTGGAGGTCTTGCCGCCCACACACTCGAATCGGTAGAAATTGCGCTACAGCTACGGAAACCGCTAATCCTGCCCCAACGTGCCGACCCAGACACCAGCGCCCGACAAGAGCACATCTGGACATACGCAATTTTTCTGGCGGTATTGCTGCACGACGTCGGAAAACTCAACACCACGACTCGCATTCGCCTTGGTGACGGCCAATACCTCACACCCTATACCCGGCTGGCACCGCTGATTGGAAAACGCTATACCGTCGAATTTGAGTCCGCGAGCTATAAACTCCACACTCGCATCGCCGCAGCCTATCTGCACCTCGTGCCAAAAACGGGGATGGAATGGCTCAGTAAATTCCCTGAAATCCTGTCAAATGTGTGCGCCCACCTATACGGCGACCCATTTGAAGCTGGCATCATTGGAGAGCTGGCCCAGAAATCAGACGGCATCAGCGTAGCTCGCAATCTGAAAAACGGCGGGGACAGGATTCGATTCCACGGCGCCCCGACCATTCCCCTGATCGACCGCCTGATCATCGGCCTGCGGCAGATGCTCGAATACAACGAACTCAAACTCAACAGCAACGGTGCGGATGGATGGTGTGATGAGCATTATATCTGGTTGGTGTGTGGAACCGTCGCAAAAAAACTAATTGAGCACCTGCAACAGTCAGGAATGACAAACATTCCCACGGATAATAACCGGATTTTCGACACCCTGCAGGAACATGGTTTTATCGTGCCCGCACCCAACGGAAAAGCCATTTGGCATACCCACATCGCAGGCCCCAATGGATCGTTTCATTTTAATTTAACCATGCTCAAGTTTGAGATTTCACGACTCATCCCATCCCGTCGTCGCCCCGCACCGTTCACCGGCACAATTGAGGATATTGATTCGGCGATCGAAACCGAAACCACCCCAAAAACACCTGCACCAGAGGTTCACACAACGACAACCACTGCACCAGAGCCTTTATTACCATCAGCATTACCAGTTGCACCAGTTGCACCCGCCATTACTACGACACCCCCCGTTGAACAAGCACAGCCCAGCAACCTAAAAACGGCCTCTACAGCCACCGAAACGGCTGGAACGCGGGCCAAAGCCTCGCTCAGCTTTGACGACATTCGCCCACGTCACATCGACGACGATATTGGGCAAAAATTCATGGATTGGCTGGCGCGGCGCCTGCGTGCCGCCACGATCCCGATCAACCAAAAGGACGCACCTATCCACACCGTCCCCGAAGGCGTGCTGGTCGTATCGCCCCGGGTTTTTCGGGAGTTTATAGATTTTTTTGGCCTGCGCCACCGCGAAAATGGGACGGAAATTCCAATCGACGACGCAATTAAGCATGTGCAGAAAAAACTCGAAAAGCTACGCCAGAATATCCGGAGCTCATCGGGTATGAACGTACACACCTATACAATTAACGGCGCAAATCGAACATCAAAAGTCAGCGGTTTTTTGTTCGACACGAGTCTATTGTTCGGACATGTCACAGTGCCACCACCAAATCCACTATTGCAACGACACGCAAAGACGGGAAATTGGCCCAAAAAAAGCAGCGTTGCGGGGCAATAATACGATTTTAGCAAACACCATCAAATGGATTGATTGGATAAATGACGTTAACGGAGCTTGCGCAGCACTACATTGACCGGCACGTTTTCAATGAAATAACAGCGCAAGGCTATCGTACGGCCGCTCGCGTGCTAGAACGAACCCTCCCCAAAAAGTCAGCGTCAGACATTACAACCGATGAGCTTTTGCTGTGGCGCAAACAATTATTGGGTAAAGTGTCTGTTAACAGCTTCAACACGTACGCCCGCCACCTACGCATCATTTTTGCTCACGCAGAAAAAAACGGCCTCATAGCGTCAAACCCGATCGCGGAACTGAAGCCAATCAAGCGCCTGCAAAAGCCAAAACATGTTGCCTACGACGACATTCAACGTGTGTTGCGCCAACTGGAGAGCGGCCAACTGGTCAGAGACGGTTGGTTTTGGGCAATTTTAGTCCGATTTTTGTTGTCAACCGGTATTCGGAGGCGTCAGCTCGTCAACTTGAAATGGGGTCATCTCGACTTTGAGCGCAAGACCATATTACTCACCCAAGCAGGCAGCAAAAACACGCTCGAATGGCGAATTCCGATGATGGCATCAACAGCGTATGACCTGATGGTGCTCAAAGAAAGATTTGAGAACCTAGGCACTAAAATAACGTCTACAATGCAGGTTTTTAATTGTACATTACTTAGGAATCGGCGCTGGAAGCATACGGAGCTAAAGCCCCACATGGTGACCACGTTTTTTTGGCAGATTTCTAAAGCCACAAACATTAAAATCGGAGCGCACCGGCTCCGGCATACACTCGGAACGCGACTTGGCACAGCGGATGATGCAAATTTACTCGTGATACAGCAGCTTTTAGGCCATGCATCCCTCACGAGCACACAAGTGTACGTTCACTGTTCTATCGGACAAGCCCGAAAAGTTTTAGAGCGCGACGGGTTTGAATATTTCAACAGGAACAAACAAGAGTTAGAAAATAATTGAAAACAAACCTGTGCAAGCCTAACCTAATTCATATAAACTAAAAACAGTCGCGGCGCATCGAGGCAATTAGTGACTAATTTCCCGTGACCCGAGTTTAGCATGATGCCTATCAGCAAGATATTCTCCGCGCCTTCGACGGCCTTAACCGGCTACGTACTCAAACCGAGCGTGATACCGGTGCGACCCAGCATGAATATAACGCGCAAGATCAGCTTGTAGCGATGACCGACCCCAACGGCTTAACCACCTCATGGGTAGTCGATGGCTTTGGCCGTAAACTGCAAGAAACCAGCCCTGATCGTGGCAAAACCATATATCAGTACGACCTTGCCGATAATTTAATTAAAGTCACCGATGCAAGAAACAGCGTGACCCAATACACGTGGGATGCACAAAATCGGCTCACCGGCATTCAATACCCAAGCAGCGCACAGGATAACGTCAGCCTTATTTATGACGAAATCACCGTCCAAACAGCGAAAGGAGCCATCACTCACAAAGGCAAGGGGCGTTTAACTTCTGCAAATATCGCTAATGGCGATAAAATTAACTGGGCCTATGATCCGCTCGGCAATTTGACTCACGACATTCGCACCCAATCCAATGCGACCTTCCAAACCACGTACAGCTATAACACAGCAGGCCAGCTGACGACGCTCACCTACCCAAGTGGGCGAGAACTCATCTATAGCTACGATAACAAAGGCCGCATCAGCCAACTCCGCAGCCGAGAAAACAGCAGCAAAAGCTGGACGACCCTCGCGAATAACCTGAGCTATGAGCCCTTCGGTCCGGTTACCGGATTTACCTTGGGCAACGGTCTAACAGAAACCCTCAGCTACGACGCCCACTACCAGTCGGAAACCATCCAGACCCGTTCAGGCAGCAGCGACGTTCGCAGTTTGCAGTACGGCTTCAACCTCGCCAACGAACTGGATCACCTGACCGATGCGAAAACCCCAGCTCGCAGCCAACTGTTTAGCTACGATCCCAACGGGCGCTTAAACCAGGCGCAAGGTCAATACGGCACGCTAGCGTATCAGTACGACCTGACCGGCAACCGCGTATCGCAAGCGCAAACCAACGCAAGCGATGGCAAAAACTTTACCGAAAGCTACCAATATCCGGCCAACGCCCACCGCCTCACCCAAGTGAACGCCAGTGGGCAGGGTGGCCAAAACCGGAACTTCCAGTACAGCGCCGCCGGTAATCTTACGCAGGACGAGCGTTATACCTACGTTTATAACGATGCCAACCGCCTCACGCAAGTCATGAGCGGCCCAGCGGTAATTGCCGAATATCGCTATAACCACCTAGGCGAGCGGATTTCCAAAACCACCGACGGAAAAACCACGCAGTTTATCTATGGCACCAATCACCAGTTGCTGGCCGAACATCATCAAGATGGCAGCGCAATTCGTGATTACGTTTACCTAGAGGATAAAGTGCTGGCGATGATTGATGTGGCGCCTACGCAAACCACGCCAAGCGCCGACATGGCCGTCTCCATGACCCACACGCGAAACGGTGCGACGGTGGATTACACGGTTACTATCACCAATAACGGCCCGGATACTGCGCAAAATGTCACACTCACCAATACGATACCGCAGGGCGTGATTATCAACACGCACACGATCTCGAACGGAAGCTGTACTCAAAACAATTTGCAAATCAATTGCAGTTTGGGTAGCGTGCAAAATGCAGCCGTCAACACGCTACAGGTGCGGATTACAGCCACGCCGGAAGTGGATATCAGTAAAACGGTGAATGCCGTCGTTGCCAGCACCACGCAAGACCCGAACATGGGGAATAACCAGGTACAGAAAAGTGGTGCCGGTTGCTTTATTGCCACGGCGGCGTTTGGTAGTTACGAGCATGATTATCTGCATATCCTGCGCAACTTCCGTGACGATTATCTGCTGACGAATGCGCCGGGCCAAGCCTTCGTGGAGACTTACTACCAATACTCGCCGCCACTAGCGAACTGGATGCAAGACAAGGAAGGCGTGAAGGCCGTTACCCGTAGCTTACTTCTCCCTGTGATTGCTGCTGCGTGGCTGATACAGGCGCCACTGTTAATGCAGCTTGGCATGTTGGGTGGATTGTTGGGCTTGATACTGGCATGGAAACACGTCCAAGCGGGAAATCTGCTGAGAAAAGCCCTGATTTCCGTTGGCGTGATGCTGGGACTTGCCGCAGGAAACGCGTCGGCCGACCAGATTTATTACGTTCACACCGACCATCTGAACACGCCGACACTGGTGACGGATCAGAATAAAACGGTGGTATGGGAAGGCATTAGAAAACCGTTTGGTGAAACGGAGGAAATTACCAATACCGTACGCCAGCCGATACGGTTTCCGGGGCAGTATTTTGATGGGGAGACGGGGCTATCGTATAATCTGATGCGCGATTACGATGCACGGGTGGGGCGGTATGTGCAGAGTGATCCCATTGGGTTGATGGGTGGGATGAGTACGTATGGGTATGTGGGTGGTAATCCAGTAAATTCGTTTGATCCTTTAGGACTTAAGGATATCACGTTACCTTCGGATTTTACCGGCAGGATAGACACTTTTCCTTATCAGGGGAGCTCATCGTTTGAAATTCATGTCTATGACCCAAAGGGAAATGAGGTGGGAGTATATGGCCCAAATGGCGACTGGATTAACAAACATGGCCATCAAGGTCCACCTGAGAATATTCCTAAAGAAGTGTGCAACTCTGTGCGTGGGTATGCTGTAGAGCAATTAAGAGCCATGGGGCAGCTTCCACCAAAAGGAACCTCCAATATTAAGGGGCCTAATTTTGGGAGAGGGGTCATGATTCGAGGGTTGGGAGTAATGTCACTAATTGACATGTTGTTGCAAAGCTATATCCATTCTCGTTCATGCTATCCCGGCGATCCATATTGCGCATAATGGCTAGCAAATAAAGATGAGGAATTTGAATGTTTATTCTTCCAAAAGACAAGGCTGGCAATAAATCTAGAAATCAAAGTGATTGTTGGGAGGCTTACCAAGAATATTTGTTGTCGGTTAGTGGGAGACTTCCTGCTTCAGCTTACGATTTTGCATCAGCTGAATGGCACTATAATTTTCTTGATCACCGATGCCCGCATGATGCGTGGGTGGAATCGATTACGATTTATGAAGATTCAATCGGAGATAGATCTGAAATTAGACAGTTACATATAAAAACAACATTGCTTGGCGCTTATCATGATGGCTATATAGAGATTGTTCATATTGATGTCAAAAAATATAGAATAAATTCCGATTCATTTGTTCATGGTGATTGGCTGTATGATGAAGTTCGCTTAGGGGATGATGGTGCTGTTGTTCATGAGATTGAGTTTAGCAAAGCGAATTTATATGTAGAATGTTCCGATATTAGGAGTTTGTGGGTTCCAAAATAAACGCAGCCGCAAATTTTATTTTGGCGTTACTATTCCACGAACTTGAGATGAGCACAAAATGCAATCCTGATGGGTGCCCCCAGTGTCAGACTGGTTGCACCCATCAGACGCATCTCATCCTACGGTGTTGTGGCAAGTCGTTGGTGAGGAGATAGCTTGGTGGTTTAGAACGGGAACAGCAGGGCCGATGCCGATCCGGCGGTGCAGCGTGCTGAGGCGTTAGTCCGGACGTAGAAGCGCGCCACGGAATTGTGCGCTTTCTTGATGTGGGCGGCGGCTAGCGTGTCATGAGCCAACGGCGCACGTCCATCTCCATCGCGGTAAGCCCCGCAGTGCGCCCGACTGCGATGGCCTGCTCAATATCAGCGCTGTCCAGATAAAAGGCTTTTACCGCCAATAAGGCGCCCACGCGGTTGCCGCTGATACAGTGCATAAACATGGGGTGAGCCGCTGTGTCGTTTAGCAGCTCGCCAAAGGCCCGCGCCATGGTTTCGGTCAGGTCGGCAAGGCTAACAATCGGAAAGTTGTGAAACTGCATTCCTAGCGCGCTCACCAGCTCTTTTTCGCCGCGCAGCTCCAAGGGGCCGCACATGCTGACGATGGTTTTAATGCCGCGCGCATGTGCATCCTGCAAAATCTTTTGCGAAGGCGGGCTGCAGTAAACCTCGTCGGCGGTTGCTGAAAAGGAGGTCGGTAAATACAGTAAATTGGACATAATTGATCCTCTGGCCAGCGCCTTCGTCGCTGTGCTTTATAGTGGTCTTGCAACGACGGGTAGCAATGATTTGTAGCCAGCGGGGGGTAGGCGCGGGCCGATGTGGGTGACTAGCTGGCCTGAGGCGCGCACGGCAAACTGGCCTGCTTCTTGGGCGCTGAAGCCGTGGGTGAGTGCATACATGTATGCGCCTGCAAACATATCGCCTGCACCGTTGGTATCAATCGCCCGCACTGGCGTAGCTGCGATGGCGTGAGACTGGGTTCCATCGTACACAAGCGCGCCTTTTTTGCCCAAAGTAATGACAAATTCTTTCGCAATGGCTCGCAAGGCTTCGCTCGCGGTGTGGACATCATGGGCGCCAGTCCAGCCGAGCGCTTCTTGCTCGTTGCAAAATAGCAAATCAATACCGGCACCGGCCATTTCCTGCAGGCCCTCTTTGAAAAAACGCACCATGTTGGGATCGGAAAAGGTGAGTGCAGTGCGCACGCCCTGTGCGGTAGCGCGCTCTCGCAAGCGGATGGCGGCTTCGCGTGCGCTTGGAGAAGTTACTAGATAACCTTCCAAATAGACAAACTCGGATGCGGTAAGTGCATCGTGATTGAGGTCGCGCACCGAGACCTGCTCGGAAATCTCAAGGCAGGTATGCATCGTGCGTTCGGCATCGGGCGTAACCATCACAATGCATTTTCCGCTAACGCCTTCTTCGCGTTCACGATGCAAATTGGTGTCTACGCCAGCCTCCTGCAATGCAGCCACATAAAAATCACCAGCCTCATCGTTGGCAACCTTGCATGAATAAAATGCCTGGCCGCCAAAATGGCTGACCGCAATAATGGTATTGGCAGCTGAGCCACCACCAGCACGAGTCCCTTGGTATTGTTGTAACGCTTGGTACAATGCGCGCTGCTGTTCGCTACTTACCAGCGTCATCACGCCTTTCTCAATGGCCATGGTTTCCAGAAAAGCATCGTCTACGTGAAACTCCATATCGACCAATGCGTTACCGATCCCATAGACGTTGTACTTTTTCATGAAATGCGCCTCCTTAAACGATGGCTGAAGTGGATGCTGGGTGCGAAGTGTGGCCATTTTAGGTGATAATGCCTCACCTTTACAGTTAGATCTCCTTTGCGCCCTCTAATGCGCCTAGCACGCTCTAGCGCAAGCGCTCTCGCCAGGAAAGCCACGCAGAAACAGGAAGCAGATAAAGTGAGCCGATCAAATTCCCGACACCCCCAACGCACCGCAGCCAAAAAGCGCCGTGGCCCCTCTTCTGGTCGCAGCCGCATCACCCTAGGCGACTGGATTACTTGGTTGCTGCTTGCGATGGTGCCTGTCATCGTATTTGCGACGTTCTGGCTGATCCAGCTTGATCAGACGGTGGTGAAAAAGTTCGAGGGAAAGCGCTGGGCGGTACCGGCAAAGGTGTTTGCGCGTCCGCTTGAGCTGTATACAGGGCAGCAACTTGGGCGTGATCAAATCACGTGGGAGTTGGCCGGCTTAGGTTATAACGCAATTTCGAGCGGTGCGCCCAATCCAGGAGAGTATCGCTGGTCGGGCAATACGCTCGTGGTTCAAACTCGCGGATTTGATTTTTGGGATGGTAATGAGCCATCGCAACGTGCCAGCGTGAGTCTGTCGGGAAAACTCGTTGAGAATGTTGATCTTTCGGCGGGAGATACTGGGCTTTTGCGATTCGAGCCGCGCTTGATCGGTGGCATTTATCCTGCCCAGAACGAAGATCGCATCCTCGTATCTTTGTCGCAGGTGCCGCCGCAGCTAGTGCAAGCACTGATCGCAACGGAAGATCACGATTTTTACGACCACTTTGGCTTGTCTCCACGCGGCGTAATGCGTGCGTTAGTCAATAATATCCGCAATCGGGGAGTGCAGCAGGGCGGTTCTACGATTACTCAGCAGCTCGTAAAAAACTTTTATCTTACCAGCGAGCGCACCTTGCGCCGCAAGGCCACAGAAGCGGTCATGGCACTTCTTTTGGAGCGTCACGCAACCAAAGATGAGATCCTTGAAGCCTATTTGAACGAGGTGTATTTAGGGCAGGCAGGAAAGCGTGCGATACACGGCGTAGGTTTGGCCAGCCTGTTTTATTTTGGCCAGCCGCTCGCTGAATTGCGATTAGATCAGATGGCCTTTTTGGTGGGCACGATACGCGGCCCCTCTTACTACGACCCGCGCCGCAACCCCGAGCGCGCCATTGCGCGCCGCAATCAGGTATTGATTTTGATGGCAGAGCAGGGCGTGATTAGCGCGGAAGAATCCAAAGAAGCAATGGCTCGCCCGCTCAGCGTAAGCCCAAAACCAATGTATGAGGACAATCGCTACCCAGCCTTTATGCATTTTGTGCAGCGCAACCTGAAAAAAGAATATAACGATGAGGATCTGCGCTCGGAGGGGCTGCGCATTTTTACCACGCTAGACCCTTGGATACAGGAACAGCTAGAGCGCTCGCTCGCTAAGCGTCTCGGTGAAATTCAGAAAGGCTATCCGCGTGCGCCAGAACTCGAAGGCGCGGGTGTTGTAACGAGCGCTGTAACGGGTGAAGTGGTTGCGTTGTTAGGGGGGAAAAATCCGAAATTTCAGGGCTTAAATCGCGCAACAGACATCGCGCGCCCCATCGGGTCTTTGGTAAAACCAGCAGTCTATCTGACGGCAATTGAAAAAGGCTATTTGTTGGCACAGCACGTGGAAGATATTTCCTTTAGCCTTCCTCTAAGCAATGGAAAGAGCTGGCAGCCTTCTAATTTTGATCACCGCGATCATGGCAGCGTAAATTTGATTACTGCCTTATCCAAATCCTACAACATCGCCACTGCAAAAATTGCGCTGGATGTAGGAATTGATAGCGTTGCTGATACGCTTGAGCGTTTGGGGGTTAGTAAGCCAATTCCTCGAGTTCCAGCGCTCTCCTTGGGTGTGCTGGAGCTTGCGCCAATCGAAGTTGCAGAGTTGTACCAGACGATTGCAGCACAGGGATTTTATACTCCGCTACGTGGCATACGCTCGGTTCTTACCAGTGAAGGAAAGCCATTGCAGCGTTATCCGCTTGAAGTAGATCAGCGATTCAAGGGTGCGGATACTTATTTGCTCACCCGCGCCATGCAACAAACGTTTATCAGCGGAACCGCAGCGGGCTACGCAAAGCGTTTTCCAGAAATGAATCTTGCCGGAAAAACAGGCACCTCGAACGATCAGCGTGATAGTTGGTTTGCCGGATTTTCCGGAAATTATTTGGGCATCCTTTGGATGGGGAATGACGAGAACAAGCCTACGCCGCTTACCGGATCCAGTGGCGCTCTTTCTGCATGGGCTGAGATGTTTTCAAAAGTGATGCTTGATCCCTTGCAACCCGTTCAACCCGATGATGTACGTTGGGATTATTTCAGCAGTAAAGACGGCAGCCTGACGGAATCGAACTGCGAAGGTGCGTTATACCTACCCGCTCGCATGGATACGCTGCCAGATGTGCGCGAATCCTGCGGGCTTTTCGATGAGCTCCGCGATCAATGGTCGGGTGCCGACAGTACCGGAACCAGACCTGGCAATGGAGAGGCCAGTGGCGCACGAAAAAACGATGAGAGACCAAGCGGAGGGTGGTTCAATCGGTTGTTTGGTGGCCAGCGTTAGCAAAGAGAGGTTAAAAAATTATGCGCTCCACTTATATGAGGCGTTACGGAAAGACTGAGCGCAATAAAAAAAATGGAGTAAATTGTGTGGAATTTATGACCAATATAAATCAAATAATTGATTTATTGGTTTAATTGATTGAATGCATGATTTCGTAACGCGTTATTTTTTAAGGAAAAAGCAATTACCATAACCTCATCATGGTAATTGCTTTTTGCATTTATGATGCACGTATATTGCTATCGCCCTTTTTGGTTAGTATACCCGACGAAAAAGTTAGGTTTATACTGCCAAGGCTAACCTGAGCAGTAAATCTAAGCAGTATTTTCAGATCAGCGTGTTGTAAGACCCATCTCTAAGCCCTTTTCTCCAAGGAGGATGGTACGATGCAGCGGCTTACTGATCTCGTGATCTCATTCTTTTCAACGTTAACAGCATTTCTTTTATCACTCCCCCTCTGGCGCGATAACGAATACTTCGCGGAATCCAGTGCATTCTGGAACGCCTATTTCGTGATTGGTTTCGTGCTTGGCGTTTACGTCTTCTACGTGTTCATTGGTAGCTTACGCATACTTTTTCTGCATGCACGAGAAGAAGCGGCGGCGAATCAATCCAACGATGAGCAGGGGGGTCAGAAATGAGTTGTACTACAGGCGATAAAAGCTGTGAAACCCCGCGACGCCGGGGCGCACTTTCCGTTCTGGTGCTAATGGCAGCTATTTTTCTGACTCTTTCTGTATTTTCCTTCTTGGACTCTCGTGGACAGGTGACGCCAGATCAGATTAGTTATAAAGACTATTCCGCAGACGATGGAAAACGCATTTTTCAGGCCTACAACTGTATGGGATGTCACACCATCGTTGGTAATGGTGCCTATCTAGGGCCAGATCTTACCAAAGAGTACAATCACACCGGCCCCGCATGGTTGGAAGCGTTCTTGCCTTCTGCTGGAAGTTTTCCTACCGCAGCAGCAGTACGTACCCACCTGATCAGCCCCGAGCAACTCAAGCTTTCCGGCGTCACCTCGTTCGAGGAATACCTAGAAAAATATCCCGGTGCCGCTGAACGCCTCGACCGACGTGCAGGCAAGGTATCACACATGCCCAATCTGCAGTTTCGTGAAGGCGAAGTGGCCAAGCTGATCGCCTTTCTGAAATACACCGCCGCCATGAACAACGAAGGCTGGCCACCGGCGATACAGGCAGGAAGTTTGGAAACCCGCGTCGCCAAAGTGCACGGTACGTCCCTCGTGGCCGCCGCTAACGCCAGCGTTAGCGCATCACCTGAGCCAGTAAGCGCGAGTGGTGGCGCAACCGCTGAACAGGGCGAAAAACTGGTTACTGATTATGGCTGTGTCGCCTGCCACGCAACCGATACCACTCAAAAGGTGGGGCCGGGGTGGGGTGATCTGTTCGGTAGCAGTGTGCCGCTGGCCGATGGAACTACCGTGAAAGCAGATCAAGCCTACCTTGCGGAATCCATTCGAAACCCCGATGCCCAAGTGGTAAAAGGTTATCCTGCGGGCGTAATGCCCCCTTACAAGGATTTAATCAAACAAGAAGAACTGGATGCGATGGTGGCCTACCTAGTGTCGCTGTCTAAAGCGGGGAAATAGCCATGAAAATTACCTATGAAACGCAGCGCCTAAGCTTGCGCTTTTTTATGCTGATGCTGGTGTTGTTCGGTATGCAGGTGGGGTATGGTTTATTGTTGGCCGCACAGCAAGTCGATCCAACCATTCTTGCGGGCACCCTAAATTTCAACGTTGCTCGCGCCTCTCATCTCACCCTTGGAATCCTATGGATCGTATGCGGATTTATTGGCGGTACATTCTTTGCCGCTCCCCTACTGGCAAAGCGGGAAATCGCCATGGTGCCGCTGGCGAAATTTTTGTTTTTCGCGATTATCGGTCTTGTGATCTGGAACTTGTCGACGCAATTTCTTGCGATGAAAGGGATTGCTGGATGGTGGATGGGGCAGCCGTGGTTGCAGAATGGTTTGGAGTTCTTGGAAGGAGGGCGAGTGTTTGGTCTGGTTCTTCTGGTTGGGTTTATTATCCTCGCTTCAATTGTTTTGCGTACGTTCCCGCCTGTAAAGCAGTGGAATGAAATTCACTGGGGCTTGGGGATTGGCATCACTGCGCTGGTATTCGTTTGGATTTTTGGCCTGTTTTATGTTTCCCGCCTTGATCTTCAGGAATATTTTCGCTGGTATGTGGTTCATTACTGGGTGGAAGGCGTCTGGGAAGTCATTCATATTAGTTTGATCGGCGTTTTGATTGTATTCATGTTCAAAGCATCGGTGCGTGCCGTAGGTTTTGCCGTTTTTTGGGGGATTTCGCTGGTCTGGCTATCTGGGTTGATCGGTAACGCCCACCATTATTTCTGGGTGGGCACGCCGGAATTCTGGCAGTTCTGGGGCTCGTTCTTTAGTGCGCTGGAGCCCGTTCCGCTGGTGTTTTGCTTCTGGCATATTTATTTAGATGCGCATGCTAACAAGCGGCCTCTTACGAATGCGCCGGCGTTTTATTTCATTCTGGGGTCTACCGTGCTTGAGCTTGTCGGCGCGGGGATTCTCGGGTTTGTGATGACCTTTGCGCTGACCAACGCGTGGTCGCACGGTACATGGATTACTGCAGGGCACGGACATTTGGCGTTATTTGGCACCTTTGGTATGCTGGGGATTGGCGCTGCGTACTGGGCCATTCCGTCGATGCGGAATACACCGGATTTCGATCAGCGGCTTGGTAAGCTGGGCTTCTGGTTTCTATTTGCCGGGATGCTTGGGATGGCGTTGAGTTTTGCCTTCGGTGGCATGGTGCAGGCGTATGTCATGCGCGTGCTGGGGCTGGAGTGGAGCAGTGGCGACGTGTCACCCGCGATGGGTGTATTCAAAATGACCTTGCCGGTGTTCGGCTTCCTGTTCGCTGCGGGGGCAGCCATCGTGATTTACGATCTCGCAACGTTGGGGGCGCACCGCTCGCCAGCGCTCACCACGCCCGCAGCTACTGGATGGCGCCGCCCACTGACAGGTTTTGAAGCGGGTATCTGGTTAGGTTTTATGTGTATTTTCGGATTGGTGATCACCTTCAGCCTGTTGGCCTTTAACCTGCCAAGTGTTCGCGTAGGCGGTGATCCAACCTTGCCCTATTTGCTGGGTGGTATTGGCTATCTTGGCTTGTTCGGTGTAACGCTGGGCTTTGTCGTGCGCTTTACCGCATCGCTTGGCGCTCGGTTGCGTGTGGAAAGCCCTGAGCTACCAACGCCCGATCTTGCAATAGATACCTAGTGGTCACCAATGTGGGTCGTGATGCTGCATTTTTCAAGCTTGAACGAGGAAGGGCGCCACACATCGGCGCCCTGAACCAAGCTTGGATTCGCCTGTTGAATCGGCTAGGCCACTCATTCTATCTACCGAAAATAGACGGAGTACTCCAGTTGCGCGGCCTGATGAGGATAGTCTTGATCGAAGCCATAATAATAATAGAGGCCAAGGTTGCCCGACATTGCTTTCCCTAAAAATGTGGCGTAGTCCGCACCCAAGCGAACCAGCGGGCTGTTGCCGCTCACTGGTGTGCGCTTTTCGTAAGTAATGGAAGATCCGACATCTGCCATCTCTTGTGTTTTCCAGCGAGATACCCCTGCGCCCAGCTTTAGCGATACACGGTCAGATACGTTGAACGTTGTATTGGCAAGCAGATAATCGAAATCCACCTCACCTTGGGATTTTACTTTTTTTCCATTAATTCTTATTCGCACCGAATCTATTCTTCCAAGCTCTACGCTAAAAGAACGACCCAGCTCCACACCCGCGCCGTAGGTAAGGGTTGAACTCGATACTTTTTCTGCGATGCCGGTCTCCGTGGTTTGAGATCCATCTCCGGCTGTAACGCTACGGGTAAAATGTGGATGCTCAACAGAGGCCTTTCCGGTGCCAAACTTGAAGTAATACCCAAAATCAGATGCCATTAAATTTACGGGGTAAAGTGCAACTACAACCGCCAGATATTTCCATGCCTTCATACTTGAAAACGCTCCTTTTAGTTTTAATATCTTCCCAGTACTCTAATTGCCGGTAGCAGTGGCTTGTGATTGCATAATCTCCTCACCACAAACCTTAAGCTCAGGAAATTCAACAGGCTTGCCGTTCAGTGTTGGCGTTGAGTTCAAGCAGCCGTAATAAATGTTTACGCCTGGCCAGTAGGCCACGCCTTCTGCCGCCATATCGCGAGCGATCTCATCTCGTCGAGCCTTCCAGGTTGCCCACTCCTCGGTATCCCTGCCGGCATAGTTTAGCGTTCTCCGCTGGCCGGAAAAATCGACTCTGTGGGTTCTCATAGGCACGACATCGGCCCATTTTTTTATAACATCCTGTGCTTTTGGTTCCAGCTCCTTTGGGTATTCGATCTCGCCTTTTACAAAAGGAAATTCAGTGCTTCCATAAAAAACTGTGTCGAGCGCAAAAGCCGCCGCACCCGAACCCACCGTCGCTGAGCTCGCCGCTATTGCGGCTGCGCTACCCGCGATTGGTGCAGAAATTTGTGAAAGTTGCTGTGCTCGGGTTTTATTGACGTAAAAAGGCAGTTGATCAAGCTGCTTTTGCAAATTTCCCAAGTTTTTTTGTTGATTAAATTTCTCCAGCTCGGGCGAGAGATCAGGATAGCTTGCGCACCCTGCCAAAACCACCAAGCCCCCTAACGCCATTATTTTCTTGATTGCCATAATCCCCATTGCATTTCTCCACGTCCGATGTTCGCCGATGAGTGTACTGTAGGCTTATTCGGGCCTTCAAGTGGCGCCATCGGCTATTTTTTTTGCTAATACTGGCTGGTATTATTCGCCTATCCCCACCCTATTTAAGCCCTTATTACATGGTTTGCGGTGTGGATAAGCACCGGCTGATCCTGTATATTTCTGTTTTGTTTGGGCACGCTCTTCTGAATCCACTCTCTCCGGATTTTGTAGCGTTGCGTCGATTGCGAGAGAAATCAGCCAGATCAGGACGTGTTACCGTAATGTTCAAGAATGCCTGCCTCGCGCTGGGAATGAGTCTCGGCCTAAGCGCTTGCGCCACCTATGCACCGATCGAATCGCGTACCCCTGCTGAAAGCGCACCACGCGTAACGGTGCCTGCAACGCAGCAGCGGCCCGTTGCGCCGATGCCATCAACGAAGCCTTCAGGCTATGGCCAAGCGCCGAGTACGGGCCGCGCACCTGAATACCTGCCATCGCCGCCGGTGCCGCAACCAAGGCCAGTCATTGCGACGGCAGTTCCCGCAGCAAAAGCTCTACTCGACAAGGCCCGCCTCGCTCGCAAACAGGGCTTATTGGCCGAAGCCGATGCACTGCTAGAGCGTGCCATGCGGCTCGCACCTACCGAGCCTTCGCTCTACCTTGAAACGGCGGAAGTGCGGCTAGCGCAAGGTAATTTCTCGGCGGCTAGCCAATTCGCACAAAAAACGCTTAGCCTACTGGGCGGGCGTGACGCCTTTAGTAGCCGCGATCAACGCGCCGATGCTTGGCGGGTAATCTCAACTGCCCGTCAAAATATGGGTGATACCGCCGGTGCGGAACAGGCCCGCCGTGAAATGGAGCGCTGGTACTGAACAATACAGGCTCTGCCGCTGAATTTGCGGAAAAACCTCAGCTTCATCGCAACATTGGCTTTGTTGCCTTAGTGCTGTTCGGCGTGGGCGACGTTCTTGGTGCGGGCATTTATGGGCTGATTGGTAAAGCGGCCGGCGAAATGGGGAATGCCGTTTGGCTTGGGTTTTTGGTCAGTATGCTGGCTGCCGGCCTGACGGGCCTTTCCTACGCCAGCCTTGGCTCACGTTTTCCGCGAGCGGGCGGTGCTTCCTACATAACGTTACGCGCGTACCGTTCCCCCTTTCTGGCCTATGTGGTCGGGTTTGCGGTACTCGCTTCCGGCGTTACCTCAATGGCGACTGCTGCTCGCGTGTTTGCAGGGTATTTAGGCGCAATGATTCCGGTGTTACCACCGCTTCTGATTGCGCTGGGTTTTTCTTTATTTTTGGCAGGATTGGTGTTCCGCGGCATGAAAGCTGCGCTGATTGCCAACGGCTTCTGTACGTTGATTGAGCTTGGCGGTTTGCTGTTGGTGATCGTGGTTGGCATTCCTTATCTTGGCAGCGTGGATTATCTGGACGCGACAACGCTTGCGAATCCAAGCGGCGACATCAGTATAATGTTGCTACTCAGCGGCGCGGTTCTCACATTTTATTCGTTTATTGGTTTCGAGGACATGCTCAACGTAGCGGAGGAAGTGAAAGACCCACAGCGAACACTCCCGCGTGCGCTGTTGCTGGCGCTCGTTCTTGCCTCGCTGGTTTATCTTACGATCGCTCTTGTGGCAGTTTCTGTGTTGAGCCCCATCGCGCTCGCCGATTCGCAGCAGCCCCTCGTGGATGTTGTGGGAGCTGCCGCGCCATGGTTTCCGCTGGCGGCGTTTAGCTTAATTGCGCTATTTGCTGTCGCGAATACCGCGCTCCTAAACTACATCATGGCCTCGCGCCTGCTCTACGGGATGGCGTGCCAGCGGCTTGTGCCGAGAGTGCTTTCTAAAATTCATGCGGGTTATCGAACACCCCACGTTGCGATTCTTGCGGTATGGGTAGTGTTTGTAATGCTGATCGTGAGCGGCGATATTGCCACTCTTGCGCGTGCGACCAGCGCATTACTGCTTAGCTGCTTTACAGTCGTGAACATCGCTTTAGTGATTGTAAAACGGCAGGATTCGGGCAAGGGCGAACACTTCGATGTTCCGGCGATCATCCCCGTGCTCGGCGCTGGTGTTTGTATTGCCATGCTAAGCCAAGCGCGCTGGCCCGAGCTCCTAACCGCAGGGCTGGTCTTGGCGGGAATTGCAGGGCTTTATTTTGTTGTTAGGCCCAGCGCCGAAGCGATTGAAACAATGGAGTAATTCTTCGGGAGTGATTTTTCGGAGATACCAGCCGCCGGAGCAATAGCAGCGGCGGGAAATTTCCAATAACGCTAGGTTTTCAGCTTATCCTCTAATTCACGCAGCCGCTTCCGGTCTGCGCGCGCTTTTCGGTAGGTCTCGTCAATATCTCGCGCTTGCGCAAGCGAACCGATCGCCTTGCCTTGATTGTCCAGAATCACGGCAAAGCTAAGCTCGACATAAATTACGCTCCCGTCAGCGCGCAAGCCTTTCGTGGGCAATGCTTTACCTTTGTGTTTGGTCGTGCCCGCTTGCATGGCGGCATCAAAACCTTTCCAGTGTGCGGAACGCAGTTCTTCTGGAATGATAATGTCGAGGCTTTGTCCCATTGCTTGCACTTCGGTAAAGCCAAAAATCTTTTCCGCAGCTTTATTCCATAATGCAACTTTGCCGTTTGCATCGGAATAAATAATGCCGTCTGGGCATTGCTCTACCAACCACTCGGATAGTATTTCTTTTGAGAACGTCATATTCAGCCTCGTAGTGGAGCCCACAAAGGAGCTCCAAAAAAATGAAATAAGAAACGAGCATGGTTAAGACAAATAGCGCACACCCGTAAGTTGCTCGGCAAGTTCCCAAAGCTGCTTTCCAGTGTCCTCATTGCGGGCGTTAGCGCCGGATTTTACCGGTTTGGGGGCACCATATAATTCAAAAATACCCCCTGGCCCATAAAAGTCACCCCCTTTTACGCCATCCGCAGTGGCTGCATAAAGCTGAGGTAGGGCACCTTGATCGCTACTCTGCACTAGCCAGCGATTGGCAAGATGAATCAATTTTTCGCGGATTGGCGCGTGTGTAAATTGGAGGCTTGCGAGTGATACGTTGGAGTCTGCAACGCCGGGGTGAGCGACCGTACTGATCGTGGATTCTTTGTGCGCGCGCAATCGCCGATCCAGTTCAATGCAAAAGATCTGCAGAGCAAGCTTTGCTTGGCCGGTCGCCATCATGGAATTGAACGTCGATTTTTCCCAATTAAGATCGTGTAAGCGAATGCGTGCAAATTGATGCATCCAGCCCGCGCTACCGACACCGACCACTCTTGCGGCTGGGCTTTTTCGTAGGCTCTCTAATAGCTGGCCAGTAAGTGCAAAGTGGCCGAGAAAATCAACGCCCACCATGGATTCGAAACCATCTTCGGTGCGACGTTCTGGCATATTGATAATGCCGGCGTTATTGAGCAGGATATCCACGTGCGGATAGCGTCTGTTCACCTGTTCCGCAAAAGCGTGGATGGATGCAAGACGGGCTAGATCCAACGCCAACACATCCAGTTTGGCGTGTGCCACTTCTTGGCGGATGGCCTCGGCGACCTGTGCAGCCTTTTCGGTATTTCGGCAGGCCATGATGACCGTTGCGCCGGCGCGCGCGAGTGCTCGCGTCGAGGCTGTGCCCAAACCGCCGTTCGCGCCGGTAATCACCGCGATTCTGCCGTTAAGATCAGGAATGTCTTGGGAACTCCAATGTTTTTTCACGACGCTACTCCTTGTGATGAAAAGTCTTCGATAGGAGATTGACTTGCTGGGAACGCTCAGCCAAACGTCCAATCCGCAACCAGCCGATCCTGTAAAGAGGCATCTACTATACACCTTTGATCGGCAATTCGTGCTTTCTTGCTCTACTCGTTCGCGTGTAGAATCACCGCCTTTCCATCCTGATGCGGCGTTTGGTTCCGCACGATCGGAGTTTTTATGTCTCTCGCAAGCTTCCGCGAGCGCCATTTTGTGCGCTTTTGGGCACCTATTCCCGTTTTGGCTGCATTGGGTGTCGCCTCCGCTTACTATTTTGCGATTACTGGTACCTTCTGGGCGGTTACCGGCGAGTTTACGCGCTGGGGCGGCCACATTGCTGCGTGGCTGGGTTTTGAGCCGCAGGAGTGGAGCTACTTTAAGCTGATCGGCTTGCAGGGCTCGCCTCTTACGCGCATTGATGGCGTGATGATCATCGGTATGTTTGGCGGCGCGCTGTGCACTGCGCTTTGGGCCAACAACGTACAGCTGCGCTGGCCTACCCACAAGCGGCGGCTCGTGCAGGGGCTGGTTGGCGGCATAATCGCGGGGTTCGGTGCACGCCTTGCGATGGGATGCAACCTCGCCGCATTCTTTACTGGAATCCCGATGTTCTCGCTGCACGCTTGGGCCTTTATGCTGGCAACCGTCGGCGGCGCATGGATTGGGGTTAAGCTCTGCATGCTGCCGTTTTTACGCATCCCGCTGCGCACCTCCACGGAATCTAGCGGGCTGTTTGATTTTCCCGAGAAGGTGGCAGCGCGCGCCAAACGCCAGGCCCAGTGGGGTGTGTCGGTTGCTGTGCTTGCCCTTGGGTTTGCCGCGTGGCGTTTTGAAAGCTCTCTCACGCTCGGCTTCGCGGCGCTGTTCGGCATCGTGTTCGGTGCTTTGATTGAGCGCGGGCAGATTTGTTTTACCAGCGCCGCACGTGATTTGTGGACCACCGGAAGAACTCAGATTGCGCAAGGCATTCTGATCGGCATGATGCTTGCGTGCGTGGGCACATTCGGCGCAATCGGTTTGGGCGCATCGGCAAAAATTTTCTGGATGGGGCCTAACGCGATCCTTGGAGGGCTTTTGTTCGGAATTGGGATCGTGCTGGCAGGTGGCTGCGAAACCGGCTGGATGTATCGTGCGATGGAAGGACAAGTTCATTTCTGGGTGGTGGGCGTTGGTAACGTGCTGGGTGGGACGCTCTTGGCAATTTATTGGGATGAACTCGGCGGCTTGCTGGCCTTGCCGTTTCCCAAGGTGAATTTGCTGGATTCTTTGGGCGCCGGTACGGGCCTTTTGATTAGCTTCGCAGGGCTCGCCATTGCGATGATGTTAGTACAACTGAATAGCCGACGCTTTCTGGAAAAAAGGAGCTAAGACATGACGCAACCCGCAGCTAGCATTTCGAAAAAGCCGGATTTGTTTCTGGATTTACGCGGCGAACATTGCCCGTATAACGCCATCGCTACGCTAGAAACGCTCTCGAAAATGCAGAGTGGCCAACTTCTGGAAGTGGTCACAGATTGCGCCCAATCGCTACATGGGATTCCTGAAGATACTCGCGCTAAAGGCTATGACTGTGTGTCGGTAGAGCAGCACGGTGCGCTGTGCAGATTTCTGATTCGAATTCCATAACGCAGTGTATGTATGGTCAAGCGTTTTGCGGACTAGCTCATGGTTTGCGCAAGCTCAACGAAGCCTTGAAGATAGTCGTTGCACTCGTCAGTGGTGCGCATTCCCAGAAAAATCTGTTTAGCCATGCCCGTTTTTCCTAACTGAACGGGCACTACGCTAACCTTGTCAGCGTATTCCGTGATCAACCAGCGGGGGAGCGCCGTAACGCCTCGCCCGCAGGCCACCATTTGCAACAGGATGTCCGTGGTTTCAATCACTTTGTGGCGCTTCGGGCTTATTCCGGCAGGCCGAAGAAACAGATTGAAGATATCCAGTCGATCCGTTTCTACCGGATAGGTAATCAGCACCTCATCCATCAGTTGGACAGGCTCAATATACAACGCACCCGCTAAGGGGTGTTCGAGCCCGACCACCAATACCTGCTCATAATCAAATACCGGCACAAAATGTAGCTCAGGGCGTAAGAGCGGGTCGGGCGTTACCAGCAGATCAATTTCATACGCGAACAGCGCACCAATACCGCCAAACTGAAACCGCTGGCGCACGTCGATATCTACATCGGGCCATTGTTTGAGATACGGCGACACTACTTTCAAAAGCCACTGGTAGCAGGGGTGGCATTCCATGCCGATGCGCAGGGTGCCACGCTCGCCGCGAGCATATTGTTGTAGACGTTGCTCGGCCAGCTCAAATTGCGGCAAAACTCGATTTGCTACGCCTAGCAGGTAATTGCCGGCTTGCGTTGGGCGCAGACTGCGACCTTCTCGCAGCCAGAGCTGGGTGCCTAGCGTCTGCTCGATCTTCTTTACGGTATGGCTAAGCGCCGACTGGGTTACGTGTAGCGCTTCTGCGGCGGCAGTTAGCGACCCTAAACGGCTGACTTCCCTAAGGATTTCTAGATGGTTGCGATCTAGCACGGGTGCTTATCCTAATGCTTGCTCATGAGTAAAACTAATGGAATGGTGAGAAAAGACCATTTTACGTCATGCGTTGGCCGCCCTACCATTGTTTTTAACCGATGGCCCCATCCAACAACAGCACCTTACCGAAACTTTTTACGACCACCAATTCATACGGCATACGCAGAATCATTTTTCAAAAATCGAATGAAAGGATCACAAAAATGGCGATCACACACAATTTAGGATTCCCGCGCATTGGCGCGAAACGGGAGTTAAAATTTGCGCTTGAAGCGTATTGGAATGGAAAATCATCGCGCGAAGATTTGCAGAAAATAGGCACCACGCTGCGCGAGAGAAATTGGCAAGCGCAGGATCAATTAGATTGGGTGCCCGTGGGCGATTTTTCTTTTTACGATCAAGTGCTAGACCTAAGTTTTACCTTGGGAAATATCCCAGAGCGCGTGCGCGGTTTTCATGGCGATACGCTGGATAATTATTTTCGCGTAGCGCGTGGCCGCTCTAACAGCGAAGCTGAGGAGCACGTGCACTGCTGCGGTGGTGTGGCAGCCGGAGAGATGACCAAATGGTTTGACACGAATTATCACTACATCGTGCCGGAGTTTGAAAGAGAAACGCAATTTAAGCTGGATGCTTCTCGTTTGCTTGGTCAAATTCGAGAGGCTCAAAGCTTGGGTGTAAGGGCAAAACCTGTCATTGTTGGCCCAGTAACGTACCTTGCAATTGGAAAAAGCAAAGATGAATCCGATCGCTTGGATTTGTTGCCACGCTTACTAGACGTTTATGCAGAGCTTCTCAACGTGTTGGCAAAGGAGGGCATAGAATGGGTGCAAATAGATGAGCCAATCTTGGTGACAGAGTTGGACGCACGCTGGAAACACGCATTTGATGTTGCTTATCACCAATTAAAGGCTTGCCCAGTTAAATTGCTGGTGGCGAGCTATTTTGGCAGCTTGGGCGCAAATGCTTGGCTAGCAGCGAACCTTCCGGTAGCGGGCTTACACATTGATGCGATTAACAGCAAGGATGAGCTGCAATCATTTCTAGATCTCGTGCCGTCTTTCAAAGTGATTTCTTTGGGTGTAATCAACGGTCGCAACGTCTGGAAAACCGATCTTAATCGTACCCTAGATTGGTTAGAGCCGATCGCTAAAAAATTGGGCGAGCGTTTGTGGCTAGCGCCTTCCTGCTCGTTGTTGCATGTTCCGGTCGATTTGGCGAGTGAGCAGAAGCTGGATCCCGAAGTAAAATCGTGGCTTGCTTTTGCAGTACAGAAACTTGAGGAACTACAAACGCTTGCGCGTGCGTTAAATCACGGGCGTGAGAGCGTGCGAGAGGCTCTCGAACAAAACGGCAAAGCAATTGTCTCGCGTAAAAATTCCAAGCGCGTTCATAACCCAGATGTGCAAGCAGCGCTCGCGCGAGTGGATGCAAGTTACGGCGAGCGAAAATCCGGTTACACACATCGCGCGGCCGTGCAGTCTGCCTATTTGAAACTGCCAAAATATCCCACCACAACCATCGGTTCTTTCCCGCAAACCAGCGGTATTCGCCAAGCACGTTCGCGCTTTAAGGCTGGAGAGCTGGATGAAGCGGGCTACCGTGAAGCCATGCATGCAGAAATTGCTTATGGCATTCGTGAGCAAGAACATCTTGGCCTAGATGTATTGGTGCACGGTGAAGCGGAACGCAATGACATGGTGGAATACTTTGGCGAACAACTCGAAGGCTACGCATTCAGTCAATTCGGCTGGGTGCAAAGTTACGGCTCTCGTTGCGTCAAACCACCGATTTTATTTGGGGATATCCAACGTCCAAAAGCAATGACCGTGGAGTGGATAGGCTACGCGCAGTCCCTTACCAAAAAGCCAGTAAAAGGAATGCTCACCGGCCCCGTAACCATGCTGAACTGGTCGTTCGTACGCGACGATCAGCCACGCGCGGACACCTGTCGCCAACTCGCGCTTGCCATTCGTGAAGAAGTATTGGATCTCGAAAAATCCGGCGTAAAGATCATCCAGATTGACGAAGCTGCGCTGCGGGAAGGTTTGCCGCTACGAAAATCACAATGGCAAGCTTATCTGGATTGGGCCGTGGACGCGTTTAGAATTACCGCGAACGGTGTTGCTGATGAAACCCAGATTCACACCCATATGTGCTATTCGGAGTTTAACGATATTCTCCCCGCGATTGCACGGATGGATGCCGACGTGATTACCATCGAAGCTTCTCGCTCAGGAATGGAATTGCTGGATGCGTTCGAGCATTTTCGTTACCCCAACGAAATTGGGCCTGGAGTGTACGATATTCATTCCCCGAATATCCCCACGCAAGAGAGTATTGTGCAGCGGATTCGTAACGCGGAATCGAAGGTGCCCGCAGAACGCCTTTGGGTGAACCCGGATTGCGGCCTGAAAACCCGTAAGTGGGATGAGGTGATTCCTGCGCTTGCGAATCTGGTCGCGGCGGCGCAGGAGTTGAGGAAGGCGTCGTGATGTTTTGGATACACAGCGCTATTCAAGGATAGCGCTGTGTCGGTTGCCAGTTACCAGTTGTCAATTGTCAGTTTAGATATACACGCTGGTAACCGCTTTGAGGGCGTCAACCGCCACGCTCGGTGTCCCTGACATCAAAATTTTGATCTTGCCCTCCGTTATTCCGCATTTATCCAAGAGGATGTTGGTAGCAGTTTTCGCGGTTACGTTGGTTTTTTCCATGAATACCGCTGGATGTGCAACAAAGGCCATGTCGCCAATGAACAACAAGTTGTCGATGGGAGATTGAATCGGTGGTCGCTTGGCTTCAATCCCTACACCATAGCCGTTATAGTGGTGCCAGCGGTTCACATAGGCATCGCGATAGGGGGGCAGGTTTGGAATTACCGACTTTAACTCCTCGTGGCAGAGGTCAGCGATTTCTTGCGTGCTCTTGCCTGTAACAGACTGGGCGTCTGCAATTTGCGTTTCAATAAACGTTAAGTCGCGATCCGCAAGCTCTGGAGAAATGGTAAATTTTCGGTCTGGGAAGTTGATCCGCACAGAACGGTTGATCGTAATTCCAAGATACTTAAATCCGGTAGCGAAAAAGCAGATCCCAGGCCGCGTGCCGGTTTCATCTTTCACATGCTCTTCCCAGAATCCCTTGCCATCGAACCATAACGTGGTGACGTAGACAGATTGCGTCTTGAGATCAAGAATATTGCGGAAGTATGGGCTATCTCCAAGCACAGAAATATTCTGGTTCACAATTTGCTTAGCTGCAGGAATGTCTACAGCAGATACGAAGAAATCTGCCTCAAAAATCTGCTTGCCGCGCTCTTGAGGCGTTAGCATCTGCGCCATTTCGATATTGGCACCACAGAAGGGGCATTCATCATCGCGCTCTTGGCCATCAAGAATAAGGTTTCCGCAGACCGCACAGCGGCGCACGTTGCCGAGCTCATCGGGGACTTCGCCGGTAATTACACGAACGATCAGGTCGCCTTCTTTTTCAAAACCCTGAACATCAATGTTATAGAGTACCTTGCCACCGTGTGAGCGGATATAGTCCACCATTGGTTGTAAAAAGGTTTCACTTACGGGATGGCCGTAGAGATTGATTTTCATATCATCGCCAGAGCCGGCAATCAGCTGGAAAATATTGGCGAGAGTTACCGCAGAGGCGGTTTGGACTTTATCGAAGTACGCCATTTCCAGAAGGCCGTTACAGATAGTGTTGGTAATCCGGTCGGGAATACCCAGCTTCTGGCAATACTCTGCGAACGTCATGGAATCCATGTATTCCCGCTGCTTGGGATCGGCATAATCGAAGGTCATCAGCTTAATGGCGAGGCGGATAAAATCTTTGCGTTCCTCTGGCCTCAAGTGCCCCATTTTGAACGCATCGGCCAACAGCTCGGCCTTATCGTAAGGGTTGGCCATGCGGCTATTGGTCAAATGACTGACCGCGCCATCTTTATCGACGAAGTTGTACATGTGCCCCTCTTTGGGCATGTCCATCAACCGCCAACCGTAACGCCCCATAAATTCGCGCAGGTTGTTATAAAATCCCCATACCGCGTGTGTCCCGTGCTCGCGCACATATCCAGGAAATCCAGGTTCGCGTTTGGCTGGATCATCCTCAGGGCCGAATTTTTTATCTCTCCATGCTTTACACTTACCGCCGGGCGTTCCCGAACGTTCAAGCACTGTCACTCGAAACCCGCGTGCACTCAGCTCTACCCCAGCCTGTAGGCCCGCCAAACCGCCACCGATGATCACAACGGTTTTGCCGTTATTGGGGAGCGTGACCGCATTTTCCGGCACATCTGGGTAGGGCATTTCCAGCACTTTGTCCCCAGAGAGTGGAACCGCAGCGGCGCCCACGCCGACGATCGTGCCGCCAGTAACCAAGGCAGCCCCTTTCATGAAACCGCGTCTTGACGCTTTCACACCTTTAGATTTTTCGTTTTGATCTGCCATGATGCACCTGCACTGCTTGTTGGTTGGCGATGTTTTCAATGTGACATTCACTGATGTCAAGAATGTAGCAACATTTGGTGCGGATTGGTTATACCCCATAAGGGTGGGGCAATTTTGCAGCACAATGAGGGTTGCGTTGACAGAAGGGAGGCTACGTTTGCTAGTCAAGGCGGTGGCACCCGCTAAATGCAGGCATTGTCAGGAACCTAGGGAATTTAGCGCGACCAAGGGGTCGCTACTACCAAATGATGAGATGCTGTATAAATGATCATGTCAAATAGGGGGCAAAAGTGAGCATTCAGTGCATCCTCTCTGGCGGTCAGACCGGCGTAGACCGGGCAGCGCTGGATTTCGCGATTGCCCGAGAGATTGCGCACGGCGGCTGGTGCCCGGCAGGCCGACGCGCCGCTGATGGCGTACTGGATGCTCGCTACCAGTTGATGGAGACCGAATCTAGCGGCTACCGCCAGCGCACCAAACGCAATGTGCTGGACGCTGATGCCACGCTGATCATTTACCGGGACGGGATCGAAGGTGGCAGCCTGCTCACTCGCGATCTGGCGACGGGGCTCGGCAAGCCGCTGCTACTGTGCGATGTGTATGCCCCTGCAGAAGGGCTGTTGGCGGCATGGCAAGACTGGTTGCTTCGCCACCCCGTCGCTATTCTCAACATCGCTGGCCCGAGTGAAGCGCGCAACCCCGGTATTTACCGGCAGGCAAGCACACTACTGGATTTTTTCTGGAGCACGAAAGCATGAGCCGGTCTGATGCCCGCTGCGCGACACCTTATATCTACTCGGGGGAGTTACAGATCCGCCCCGAAGTGGATGCCGCGCTGGCTGCGCTGAAAGACAAACCCTATACCGCCATCCCCAGCTGGAAAAACGACGGAACCTGGGAGCTGTGGACGGTCGAAGGTGATGGTGAAACCAAGCCCTGCATCATCAGCGGCCCATCGACAACCTATCCCAGCGAGGCCGATGCGCTGGCCGCAGGCGCTGCTTGGCGATCTGAGCAGCGCTGAGCAGCAAGGTATGGAGCGCCACCAGCGGATTGTATTGCGGTCGGCCGTTACCCCAGTCTGCGCGTTATACGTGCTTTCAGGCGATATATGCCAAAGTACGCCATGGCCGCCACCAAGGGTGCTGCAATGCCGCTTGCGATGCTGGCATCTACGTTCAGCCCCACCTGATTCATGGCCTTGAAAATATAATTCAGCAGTCCAACCAGATAGTAGCTGATGGCCGCTACGGACAGTCCTTCAACGGTTTGTTGCAGGCGCAGTTGCAGCTGGCTGCGGCGGTTCATCGACGATAGCAGATGCTGGTTCTGTTCCTGGATCGACAGGTCTACCCGGGTTTGCAGCAGGCTTGCGGTATGGGCGATGCGGCTGGAAATACCTTCGAGGCGGATGCGAACGGCCCTGACGGTTTTGATGCCCGGCGTCAGACGGCGTTGGAGAAATTCACGCAGGCTTTGCATGCCTTCTAGCGGCTCTTCCCTGATTTGATTGAGGCGGTCGTTCACCAGATCATGGTAGGCCACTGCCGCCGAAAAACGGAAGTTGGTGGCCGAGCGCCGGTGTTCTACATCCGCAGCTAGTTCGGATACTTCATGCAACAGTGCACGTTCATCGGCATCCTGGCCGATATCTGAAATCTTTTGGTTCAGCGCCGCCAGTTTGTCTTCAATCTGGCGCAGGTCTTGGCCAATTTTTCGTGCCATGGGCAGTGCCAGCAGCGACATCAGGCGATAGGTTTCCAGTTCCAGCAGACGCTGTACCAAACGTCCACTTTGATAGGCGCTTAGCCCTTGGTTGTGGACCAGCATGCGGCCGAACCCATCAGAGTGAAGTTTGAATGCAGTCCACACCCGCGCCTTTTGTTCCGCCACACTGGCACCAGCTACCCGCTGCCCTTCAAACCATTCCTGCCACTGGTTACGGTCCGGCTCTTCTTGCACAAAAACCAGTTGTGTAGCGGCCACCAGCTCCCCAGGCAACGAAGCAAGCCAACCCCTAGGCAACAGGGCTAGGCCGTCCAGCATGACGGGTATTTCAGCGGGAAAAATAAAGGTGAAATTGGCAAATTCGCTGTGCCGTTCGAAGCGCAGTTCAAAGGGGCCAAAATCCTGGTACAGACAGGATGCGTTGGCAGGCCGAGGCAGATCGAAGAGAGAGCACAGACGGGTCAGTGGTGTAAGCACGTCTTCGCTCTGCGGCAACAGAAGAGAGAAGTGCAGCACCTTACAGGCGCTGCGAATCACTGGCGATGGCCGGCTGTGCAGCTCATCGTAAAGCGCCTGCCGCCACGGATGGGGCTTCATGCCTGCAACAACGGTCTGGCCGGCATGGTACTCTGCAGCGACTTCTGTCATATGTGAACCCTGGTCACCAAAAAGGGCGCCATGGTATCACGGAACCCGCTGCGCTGATTTATATTCAGAGCCACTCTCTATCCTTGTTTGAGTCAGTCCTTGTTCGAGTCAGTCTTTTTCATCTGAATACTCTGCAGGTTCGGCGACATTCTGGTAATCGTTCCCGTATGATGTTCAGCGTTATATCCCAACGGTCGGCGTGGTCATGTTAAAGAAGCTCGCAATACTGGTTGCTGTGCTGTGCGTTGTCGGCTTTGTTGTGCCAGAGCGGATAACGATTCCCGTTGCCGAAGCTTCCAGGCATGACTGGAATCCCAATTCGTTCTGGTTCGAACCTTGGGGAACGTCTGGCGTACATAAAGGCATTGATATTTTTGCGCACCTAGGACGGCCCGTGGTGAGCGCCACTGATGGTATCGTGCTATTCGCGGGCCACCTTGCCAAGGGCGGAAATGTGGTGGTGGCGCTGGGGCCCAAATGGCGCATTCATTACTATGCGCATCTGAATACGATCGAGACGTCCATTTTCCGTCTGGTTTGGCCGGGGCAGGCCATTGGCACGGTAGGTGACAGCGGCAATGCCAAAGGCAAGCCGCCTCATCTACACTATTCCATTGTTCGTCTGGTTCCTGTGCCTTGGGCTGCAGACGGATCGACACAAGGGTATAAAAAAGCCTTTTTCATCGATCCGTCAGCTTGGTTGGGCCGCTAGACTTATCTTGCTTGGATAGCTTGAACCGCTTGAAAGAGAACTGTAGTGTCACACATTAAACCGAAAATGCATCACATCCCCATCCTTAACAATATATTCCTTGCCCTCCAGCCGCCACTTTCCGGCGTCTTTCGCACCCTGCTCGCCCTTGAAGGCCACAAAATCCTCATAGCCCACTACTTCAGCGCGAATAAAGCCTTTTTCAAAGTCGGTATGAATCACTGCCGCAGCCTGTGGTGCCGTCGCGCCCACTGCAACCGTCCAGGCGCGCACTTCCTTCACGCCAGCAGTAAAATAAGTCTGCAAGCCCAGTAGCGAATAGCCAGCACGTATCACGCGGTTCAAACCCGGTTCTTCCATTCCCAGATCCGCCAGAAACTCTACCTTATCTGCATCGTCCAACTCGGCAATTTCGGCCTCGATCTTCGCGCAGATCGGAACAACAATAGAGCCTTCGTTAACTGCAAATTCGCGCACGCGGTCGAGCAAAGGATTGTTCTCAAAGCCGTCTTCCTCGACGTTGGCGATATACATTGTCGGCTTGATCGTCAGCAGGTTTTGGCTTTTGACTAACTTTAGTTCTTCTGCAGACAATAACGCAGCACGTGCGGGGCGGCCTTCGTTCAGCAGCGGCAGGATTTTTTCCAGCACCTCTTTGCGGGCCTGCGATTCTTTGTCGCCGCCTTTTGCCAGTTTCGACAAGCGATGCAAACTCTTTTCGACCGAATCCATATCTGCCAGAGCAAGTTCGGTATTGATGGTTTCAATATCTGCGAGCGGATCAATTTTTCCGGCCACGTGGATGACGTTATCGTCATCAAAGCAGCGCACTACGTGAGCGATGGCATCCGTTTCGCGAATGTTCGCCAAAAACTGGTTGCCAAGGCCCTCGCCTTTCGATGCACCGGCTACCAAGCCGGCGATGTCTACAAACTCCATCGTAGTAGGCAGCACCTTTTGCGGCTTCACAATGGCGGCCAGCGCGTCTAAGCGTGCATCGGGAATCGGTACGATGCCAGTATTGGGTTCAATGGTGCAAAAGGGAAAGTTCTCAGCGGCAATTCCCGCTTTGGTGAGCGCATTAAATAGCGTTGATTTACCTACGTTCGGCAGGCCGACAATACCGCACTTGATACCCATGGCTTTTATCCATCACAAAAAAAGCGTTGAAAATACCGCGTTGACACGGGTGTAGCGCCATAAAAGAGCGCCTTAGCCCTTGAACGCATTTAACCGATTCATTGCGCGGCCAAGCTCTCCAGCCGCAATCGAAGGAAAAACCGCGAGCGCCTCGTCGATCGCCGCGTCTATCAATTTTTGCTCCGCGCTACTGGCCTTGCTCAACACATGCCCTGTAACCCGATCGCTACTGCCCGGATGGCCAATGCCAATCCGCAGCCGATGAAAACCGTTATTATTGCCAAGCTTCGCCACAATATCACGCAGACCGTTATGCCCGCCGTGGCCGCCGCCTGTTTTGAGCTTGATGATCCCTGGGGGTAAATCTAGCTCGTCGTGCGCCACGACCATTGCGTCGGGAGCAATTCGATAGAAACTAGCAAGCGCGCCTACTGCTTGCCCACTGAGGTTCATAAACGTTGAAGGAATGAGTAAGCGCACATCATGCCCGTCGATATCAATACGGGCCGTTGCACCGCTGAAACGAGCTTCGTGCTTAAGGGGGGTTCGAAATTGAGAGGCAAGCCGTTCTACCAGCCAAGCGCCGGCGTTATGGCGAGTGTGTTCATATTGTTGGCCTGGATTGCCCAGGCCAACAATGAGCTGAATCGGAGCAGACAAGATTGCTGTTCCGTAAATTATTCAGCAGCCGCTGCTTCTTCGCCCGCTGCGCTTCCACGTGGCAGGTAAACAGAAACAACAGGTAGATTGTGATCCGCGCCCAGCGATAGCTCAACGATGTTCACGCCCGCCGGTAGTTTGATGTCGGCAAGGTGAATGGCGTGGCCGAGAGCCAAGCCGGCAACGTCTACTTCCAAGAATTCCGGCAGGTCTTTTGCTAAGCAGCTGATCAGCACTTCGGACAGTTGGTGAGAAATTGCGCCACCTTGGGTTTTGACGCCCACGCACTTGTCTTCGTTGACGAAGTGTAGCGGTACGACCATCTGGATCTTGCGAGTTGCGTCAACGCGCATAAAGTCAGCATGGGTTGGCGTGTTTCTGGCAGGGTGGCGTTGCAGGTCTTTCAATACGACCTGAACCGCATTGCCGTCTAAGTTGAGCGTTAAGACGTGCGAGTAAAACGCTTCGTTTTCCAGCGCCTTGACGAGCTCTTTGTATACAACGGTGATGGTGGCAGGTGCTGCATCGCCGCCATAAATGATTGCAGGGATTTCTGTGCCGGCACGACGCAGGCGGCGGCTCGCACCTTTCCCCAAGTCAGTACGCAAGCTTGCATTAAGAACAAATGAATCAGCCATGATGGGCTCCTTTGGGTTGAATATCTGCGCGTTCTTGCGACCAGAACGCGCAGTTTGCTACGAGTCAAAAAGGTTTTTGACTCAAAAAGCTCAAAAAAAAAAATCAGAAAGATTTAAGCGCAAACATAGCGCTCAGGGATTCTTCATTGTTGATGCGGCGCACGCACTCGGCCAACATCGGAGCCAGCGTGAGTGGACGGATTTTCCCGCAAGCTTGCGCAGCGGCACTCAAGGGAATCGTGTCCGTTACCACAAGCTCATCCAGTTGCGAAGCTGTGATGTTGCTAATGGCTTTGCCGGATAAAACAGGGTGTGTACAGTAGGCGACCACGCGTGCGGCGCCGTTCGCTTTGAGCGCAGCAGCGGCGTTACAGAGCGTTCCTGCGGTGTCCACCATGTCGTCTACGAGTAGGCAGGTGCGACCCTCGACGTCGCCAATGATGTGCATGACCTGCGATTCATTGGCTTTGGAGCGGCGCTTGTCGATGATTGCAAGATCGGTATCTTCTAGCTGCTTGGCGACGGCGCGAGCGCGCACAACGCCACCCACGTCGGGAGAGACGATCACCACGTTGGGGTAATTGCATTTCTCGATGTCTGCAAGTAGTACCGGTGTGCCGTACACGTTATCGACAGGGATATCAAAAAAGCCTTGAATCTGATCTGCGTGCAGATCCACGGTCAACACGCGGTCGATCCCGACCGAGGTGATCATGTCTGCCACGACCTTTGCGGTAATCGGGACGCGAGCAGAACGCACGCGGCGATCTTGGCGAGCGTATCCGAAGTAGGGGATTACCGCAGTGATGCGGCCCGCAGAGGCGCGACGCAGCGCATCCGCCATCACGATCAGCTCAACGAGGCTATCGTTCGTGGGAGCGCAAGTGGACTGCACGATGAAAACGTCGCTGCCGCGCACGTTCTCGGTAATTTCAATCGCGACTTCACCATCGCTAAACTTGCCGACCTCTGCCTTGCCCATGGGGATATGCAGGTATTCGACCACTTTTTTGGCTAGCGCCGGAGTGGCGTTACCGCTGAAGACAATCAGATTCGACACGGCTTGATACCTTTTTAGTCAATTCAATTGCATAAACAGGTTGCTGTTGCGAGACGCTCGCCGGATTTGAACCTTTGTGTGGTTCTTGAGCGGCATGAGAGCCTTACCATCGCATCGCGCAGCAAATATTTCTGAAAAAAGAAAAACAGAACATGCGCGCGGGCTTGTTCAGGTGGTTTTTCAACTGTTGCGTAATACGAAGAAAACTGCAGGAGAGATGGCTGGGCTGCCAGGATTCGAACCTGGGAATGCTGGAATCAAAATCCAGTGCCTTACCGCTTGGCGACAGCCCATCAAACAGAGAGTTAAACCTGCCAGATTTCAGGGTGCGAAGGATACCTTAAAATCGGTTCGGTTTATAGTGAAATTGCTCGCAATTTTTAACGTGTGGAACGGCGGCAAGTATATCAGCCTAAGTTTGAAAGATCAGCGTGCAAAGGAGAAAAATTTGCGCCTTTAGCGATGATCCAGCGAGTGTTCTTAAAACCCGACTTCAAACGTTCTGCTTCTAATGCCTTCCACGCCTGCTCCGCGAGGAGCTGAGAGTGGAAACTACCAAAAACACACGCTCCTGTGCCCGTCATTCTAGGTTTGCAGTAACGCTCAAGAGCGAGCATGGCTGCGTTGACTTCTGGGTACAGTTTTCTGGTGATAGGCTCAAAATCGTTGTGGCCTTCGCCCCCCAGAAAGCCGCGTAATGTAATGGCGGCGGAGTTTCTTGTCAAATCTTTTTCCTGAAACAAGCGCGCTGTAGGAACATGGCAAGGCGGAATTCCCAGCACATACCACGGTTCTTCAAGGATGACGTTCTCAAAGCGTTCGCCAACGCCTTCGGCCAGCGCAGCTCGCCCATGAATGAAGATCGGTACGTCGGCACCTAAGGACAGGCCAAGCCGAATGAGTGCATCACCATCCAAGTGAAGCCCCCACAGCCGATTGAGAACCAGTAGTGTGGTGGCAGCATTGGAGGAGCCGCCGCCTAAGCCGCCGCCTGCCGGGATAGACTTTGCTACTTGGATGCTAGCGCCTCGCCGCGTCGGAGCCGTATGATCGGGCGTTGGCACCTGCTGAAGCAGCTCCGCCGCGCGATAGATCAGGTTTTCATGAGGTGCGACGCCTAAATCAGGGCAATCCAATACAATCTGCGAATCGTTCCTTGGAGTAAACGAGAGCGTGTCGCACAGGTCGATAAACTGGAATAGCGTTTGCAGGTCGTGGTAGCCATCGGGCCGCTGGCCTGTGATGTGCAAAAAAAGGTTGAGTTTGGCGGGGGAGCGCACAGTGATGGTGGTGAAGGACATAGCGAGTTTTCTGGCTACCGATTCCTGTTTGGCGCGTGCGTCCACTCTTTTGCGATCAGCGTAAGCCGCATTTCTGGGCCTTGTAGGCGGATGCGAGTTGGAAGCAGGGTGCCTAGCTGGTGCTGATAATTGGAGTAGGTGAGCGTCCACTGATTCTGTTGTAGGCGCAGTAATGTATGTTCGTCGCTCACGGTCAGCCGTTCTTGGTTGGACGCAGATGGCATCCCCTTAATCCATAGATACAGTTGGCTGACGGGTAGCTCGATGCCGGTGTGTTCCAGCAAAAGTTGTTCTGGGGATTCCGCCACAAAAGTTTCGCCGCGATTGGAATGCAGGCGGGCGCCTTGGGCGTTGCCCTCAATAATTGTTGCGCCCTGTCCTAGTGGCCCCGTCAGGGTGATATGAAAGGAGTCACGCGACTGTACCCAGTCAATATAAGCGCTGCCGGAATCTTTCGCGCCCACATAACCGATTTTGCCGCGCATGCGCCAGTCTTGCAGCTTGTGTAGCGCCACCAAGTGTTCGTTCCAGCTGGTTTCGGTAGCACTTGGTGCGGGCGTTGGTCGTGTTGGAAGGATTTGGCAGCCGCTAAGCGCAAAGATCAGCCCGATCAGCAGACCTTGTAGTGGGCGAGAGGCAAGCCATCGCTGGGCAAGCCTTTGTAGGAGAGGGAGGGCGGTGAAAACGGGTGTGAGTGCGTGACTGCGCATGGTTGGGCGGCTCAATTGGCTGCAACGATCGGTCGATCAATGTCTGGGGTAAGCTTGGTTGAAATCGCTGGAAGCATATGCCGGAAGCCCTTAATGGGTTAAGGCTTGCGACGCTTTAGAGCGTTCAACTGCGTTCAAAATTAGCGGGTTGTTGGGTGATTTTTTGAGCGCATCGTTCCAAACCTGTGCAGCATCTTTCTGATTGCCGGAGGCCCAGAGCGCTTCGCCCAAATGTGCTGCAACTTCAGGGTCTGGAAAGTCTTTGTAGGCGGCTCGGAGTAGTTCCACTGCGCCGGTAAGGTCGCCGCGCCGAAACTTCACCCATCCCATGCTATCCAAGACTGCAGGGTTGTTGGGGGTAAGGCTAAGTGCCTTGCTGATCAATTGGTAGGCTTCATCTAAGCGGATGTTGCGATCGGCGAGCGTATATCCTAATGCGTTCATTGCGTCCGCGTTGTTCGGGTCAAGCGCGAGGATCTTGCGCATGGTTTGTTCCATTGGCTCCCATTGATCCATGTCGCCATACATCATCCCCTTTGCGTAAAGTACGCTCAGATTCTCGGGATATTGCTCTGCGGTTTGTTCGAGCACATTGAGCGCGTCGGATTTGCGGCCTGCTGCCGAGAGAATTTCGCTCTCCATCATGTAAAGCTGCAGACTATCTTGCGGCGCGCGCTGTCGCGCTCGTGCGAGCGTCTGGCAGGCTTCGTCAACCTGCTTGTCGGATGCGAGCAGTGCGGCCATTTGCATACGAGCTGCGGTGAATAGTGGCCCTTCGTTGACAAGGCTGAACTGTTCAACCGCTTCGCTGTTGCGGTGTTGCGCGGCGGCGATTCTGCCCAGATAGGTGTGCGCCTCGTTGCTACGTTCCGTATCGACAAGTTTCTTGAGTTGGGTTTCGGCAACGCCCTCGGCGTCGTTTTCCCATGCGACCAGTGCGAGTGATAGAGCAAGGTCGGTATCTTCTGGGAATTGTGCAACCAAGCGGCTGAATTCTTTTTGTGCGTCGTCGATGCGCTTTTGGCGCAGCAGCAGACGTGCGTAAGAAAGACCGAGGCGTTTGCTGTCGGGTTGCTGCTTGACTGCGTGAGCAAGCGCTTTACGCGCGGCTTTCGTTCCGCCACGTTCTTCTAGCAGTCGTGCCTTTGCGATGATTGCGTTGACATAGGTCGGCTCAAGCTCCAAGGCGCGATCGATGTCGTCCAAGCCTTGGGTGTTGTCTTGCTCATGCCGAATGAGGCCACGGGTAAACCAGATTTGTGCATTTTCTGGGTACTTGCTCACAAGCTCGTTTAAGCGCCCTGCCACTCGCGAGAGCGTTTGCGGATCAGCATGTCGTGTGGCGTTTAGCAGAAAGTCAAAGTTCAGTTCAATGCCTCGCGACAACAGCGCGTCAATATGATCCATTGCAGGGTCAAGGCGATTAAAGCGAATCAGCAGGGTGGCTGCGGCTTCGTGCGCGGCAGGATTATTGGGATCCACTTTAGCCCACAGCAGGGCTGCGTCTAGTGCTTGCTGATCTGCACCGAGGTAGCGTGCAATGGAGGTGGCTCTTTCCGCTACCGCAGGGTCGCGGGTTCGGTGCGCAGTTTGCAGGTAGGTGCTAAGCGCAAGATCCGCGCGATCGCGTTTGCCCGCAAACTCTGCTACCAGCAATTCAAACAGCGTTTCTGGATCAAAGGGCCGAGTTTCGGCAACTTTACTTTCCGCATGGTTTTCAGCTTGCTGTGATGATGGTTGTGCGGCTGCTGCTGGCGGCTGCGTTGGTTCCGTTGCGCAGCCGCTCATCATGAGCACAAACGGGAGGCTAAGGGTCGCTTGACGTAAAGTGTTCATGGATCGGTTGCGCGAAGCTCGGCGAAAGCCTGATGGCAGGCAGAAAAGGGTCATCAAAGTCGGAACCTAGCGGCCTCGCGACGAGGCGGTGTATGCGTCGAGTGCAATTGATGGCGGCAAGGTATTGTAGTGCTTTTCGTTTAGATATGCTTGCTATCCTAAGGGGATTTTTTATTCCGCATGGATCTGGGGTGGGGGGTATGCTGATTTGGAGTCAATCGATGAAGAGCGATAGGGCACAAGCAACAACCAAGGTGCTGACTGCACACATACCACTACCTATGGCCGACAAAGTTGACCAGATAGCCGCTCGCCTTGAACGTTCACGGGGCTGGATCATGAAGCAGGCTCTTTCTGCTTGGATCGCCCAAGAAGAGGATCGTGATCGCCTGACCCAAGAGGCGTTGGCAGATGTGGATGCTGGTCGAGTGATTGATCACCTAGAAGTGCAAGCTTGGGCTGACAGGCTCAGTACTGACCAGCCACTGCCGGGGCCGGTGCTGCGTTGATGGAGCTGAAATGGACCAGCAAGGCGCTCTCTGATTTGTCACGCTTGTATGAATTTCTGGCTCTGGCTAACAAGCCCGCTGCGGCTCGGGCGGTGCAGGCCCTGACCATACTGCTAACCAACTCGCGTATTGGAGAGCAACTGTTTCAGTTCGAGCTACGCGAGGTTAGGAGGATTTTGGTTGGAGAGTACGAGGTTCGTTACGAGATCCTTGATTCGATCATCTACGTGCTGCGGCTGTGGCACACCCGAGAAAATCGTTGAACAAACGCCCGCGCATTCCCCTTCCTAGCACTCTTGAGCGAAGCGATTAGCGCAGGAGAGGGTCAAGCGGGCGTTTGTTCAAACCGTGCTTGGCGCTCGTATTCAAGAGGGGCTTGCTGGCAATGTGTCTACCATATTTTTAGCCACCCAAGTGGCTGATCGGTTCTATCCGAGCAGCAAGACGTGTGCCGGATACAAACTCGAAACCCTGCCGCAAGCTGTTCGGGAATGGACGTGTCCGCAATGCGGCAGGATTCGTGACCGGGATGTGAGCGCTGCGGTCACCTTTAATGACGGCACCTATGGCGAGGTTTGCATTGCAGATAGACTATTTTGGTGTTTTTTGTGGCCCCCCCCCTTGCGCACACGCATTCAAAAAAGCAAAATGAATGCGTAGAATGCATTTTTATGAGGTGATGCTATGGCAATGCTAACAGTGCGCAATCTGCCCGACGACGTGCACCGCGCGTTACGGGTGCGGGCTGCCCAACATGGGCGCAGCACCGAGGCCGAGGTTCGCGAGATTCTGGCAACCGCAGTCAAACCAGAGACACGCGTTCGCTTGGGTGAAGCCTTGGCAGCATTAGGCCGTAAGATCGGCCTAACGAACGAGGATTTCGAAGTCTTTGAGCAGGTGAGAGACAAGACACCAGCCGAGCCGCTGAGGTTTGAATGATCGTCCTCGATACCAACGTTGTTTCCGAGGCGATGAAACCTGAGCCGCACAAAGCCGTACGTGCTTGGTTGAACGATCAAGTCGCCGAAACGCTGTACCTGTCTAGCGTGACGCTGGCTGAGCTGCTGTTTGGCATCGCGGCGCTCCCGGCTGGCAAACGCAAGAACATGCTGGCGCAGTCCCTTGACGGTCTAACGGGGCTGTTCAAGGATCGGGTGCTGCCATTCGACACCGATGCAGCACGGCACTATGCTGAACTGGCTGTGATAGCCAAGACTAGCGGGCGCGGCTTCCCAACGCCTGATGGGTACATCGCCGCAATCGCGGCCTCGCGGGACTTCATCGTGGCGACACGCGACACCACCCCTTTCGAAGCAGCCGGTGTATCCGTCATCAATCCGTGGATAGAGGCAGGGCGTTTATAGCCCTGTTTCAACCCTGAAATCCGGATACCCGAAATAAAAGGAGTGAATCATGCAAAGCATGACCATTGAACAGCTACGCGCAGCATGCGATGCCGGCGGCGTGGAAATTTTGCGAGCGAAACACGCGGCGCAGCAAATGCCGTGACGCTATACGAGACATCACGATGAACTCACTTTCTGCGAATAAAGCCACACCCTATCTAGAACAGCCAGAAATCGTCTGGAATCGGGGCGACTAGCCGTGCTTCAGCCAGTCGCCTAAGTTAGTATTCCGTTCCTTACAAGCTCTTTCCCGCTTTCTTCCCTTATTTATTTCCTCAATTTCACGCGAAGAAAGTGTTCTGTAAAGATAGGTACCGCAATGTTTACAAACAAAAACCCTTCCATCATCGTCGAAGCCTTCGGCTCCAAAATCTTTTCGGCTCATTGAATCCGCATGGGTCTGGGGTGGGGTGTTAAGCTGATACGGATCAAACAACGGATACCACTTTGATACTGAGCGTGACAATAAGCTCGTGTTATACTTGCACGGCGCCATCCACATGCAGCAGTTGGCGGGCATTGCCTCTACTTGGTTCTACTTCATAGTGGTAAAATCAGGATAGTGGTAAGATCAGGTGATACGACCGTACCGTAAAGCGCTGGATATTCATTTGTCATGACGTTTCTTGCTTTAGGCATCAATCATCGTACCGCACCCGTAGATGTACGTGAGCGCGTGGCGTTTATGCCCGATCGCCTCGGAGACGCGCTGCGCGAGGCATGTGAGCTGCAGCCGTTGCGTGAAGTGGCGATTTTGTCCACATGCAACCGTATGGAGCTCTATTGCGTTGCCGAAGACAAAGACGCGCCTAAAGAACTGTTTGGTTGGCTTGGGCGCTATCATGCGCTGTCGGTTGATAAACTGAGAGGAGCTGCCTATCAGTTTTGGGATGACCAAGCTGTGCGCCACATCATGCGGGTTGCAAGCGGTTTGGACTCCATGGTGCTGGGCGAGCCTCAGGTTTTGGGGCAGCTGAAAGACGCCTTTGCAAAAGCGCGTGATGCCCGTACGCTTGGCCCCAATCTGGGCCGGTTGTTTCAGCAAGCGTTCTCGGTTGCCAAGCAGGTTCGTACGGATACCGATATTGGCGCAAATCCGGTTTCAGTAGCGTATGCGGCAGTGTCGCTTGCGCGCCATATCTTTAGTGATTTGAGCAAATCCTCCGCGCTTCTGATCGGTGCGGGCGAAACCATGGAGCTTGTTGCGCGCCACTTGCATGAGCAGGGAGTGCAAAAAATTGTCGTAGCCAACCGCACTTTGGAACGAGCCAGCGTGCTTGCTGAGCGTTTCAACGGCAGATCCATTCTCCTTGAGGAGATTCCCGCAGCGCTTAACGACACAGACATCGTAATCACCTCGACGGCGAGCCCCTTGCCCATTATTGGTAAGGGAATGGTCGAGAAGGCTATGCGAGTACGCCGCCACAAGCCCGTGTTTATGGTGGATATTGCGGTGCCGCGAGACGTAGAGGAAGCTGTGGGCGAATTGGATGACGTCTATTTGTATACTGTAGATGATCTCCAACAGGTCATTGACGAAAACCGCAAGCAGCGCGAAGCGGCCGCCACACAAGCGGAAGGGATCGTTTTGCAGCGCACAGCCTCGTTTATGGATGGCCTGCGCGCCTTGGATGCAACCACCACCATCCGAGAGTATCGAACTCACGTCGAACAACTACGTACTGCTGAACTCGAAAAAGCCGTTGCACTGATCCAGCAGGGTGCAAACGCTGAAGAAGTCATGCAGAGATTGAGTCAGGCGCTCGTGAACAAAATCATGCACCATCCAAGCGTCACCCTGAAAAGGGCGGCAGAGGAAGGTCGCGTAGACCGTTTGGAATGGGCGCGCGACTTATTTGGTTTGGTAGGCGATCCGCGCACCTGCAAGCGCCTTAAAGACTGACCCCAGCCGCTGTTTCGAACGCTGCATGATGCAGCTACATGATGATAGCCGCATGAATGGCTAGCCGTCAGGCAGCTGAATTCGTAGAATAGCCGCCTTGCAACCTGTCGGCTGAGCATCGGTGGCACGATTTGCCCAAGCCGTTAACGGCCGTTTACATGGGACGTTCAGCGGCTATCTACGTATATAAAATCGCAGGCACCTTACTTAATGAAAGACTCCCTCAGGCGCAAGCTGGAATCCATTGCCGAGCGCCACGAAGAAGTTGCTGCCTTGTTGTCGGAGGGTAGCGTAATTTCCGATCAGAACCAGTTCCGTAAGCTCTCGCAGGAGTATGCCGAGCTTGAGCCGGTCGTTACCTGCTTTGCTGACTATCGCAAAGTGCTGGCAGATATCACGCTTGCGCGCCAGCTAATGGAAGACAGCGATCCAGAAATGCGTGAAATGGGCGCAGAAGAACTGCGCACAGGCCAAGCGCAGCGAGACCAGTTTGAGCTAGATCTACAAAAACTCATGCTACCCAAAGATCCGAACGACGGTCGTAACGTCTACTTGGAAATTCGTGCAGGTACCGGAGGTGATGAGGCTGCCATCTTTGCTGGAGATCTGTTTCGCATGTATTCCCGCTATGCCGAATCGTGTGGCTGGCGTGTTGAAGTGATTAGCGAACACGAAGGTGAACACGGTGGTTACAAGGAGATCATCAGTAGGGTCAGTGGCGACAGCGTGTATTCAAAGCTGAAATTTGAATCCGGCGCGCACCGAGTGCAGCGCGTCCCAGTCACTGAAGCGCAAGGGCGCATCCACACCTCTGCCTGCACCGTTGCGGTATTGCCGGAGGCGGACGAAATCGGCGATATCGACATTCGTCCAGAAGATCTCAAGATGGATACGTATCGTTCTACCGGCGCCGGCGGCCAGCACGTCAACACTACGGATTCCGCAGTACGTCTAACTCATTTGCCTACGGGTACAGTGGTGGAATGCCAAGAGGAGCGTTCCCAGCACAAAAACCGCGCTAAAGCTTTGGCATTGCTGCGTGCGCGCCTCTTGAGCAATGCGCAGGACGCGCAAACCCGACAAACCTCGGAAGCCCGTCGCCAGCTGGTGGGTAGTGGTGATCGTTCCGAACGTATTCGCACCTATAACTTCCCGCAGGGGCGGCTGACCGATCACCGCATCAATCTTACTCTTTATCGCTTAAATGAAATCGTGGAAGGCGATTTGAGCGAGGTTGTTCAGTCTCTCATGAATGAATACCAAGCAGACCAACTCGCTGCGCTGGCAGAATCTGCCTAGTCTATTGTTGTTGGCGCGCGCCGTGATGAGAGATAACCCTACACAGATAAGAAACGTATTGAGAGCTGCCGTTCAGCGCTTGCAGGCAAGCTCATTGTCCCCGCAATTGGATGCTGAACTGCTGCTGTGTGCAGTGTTGGAGCGGGGGCGAACTTGGCTGCGCATTCATGATGGTGAGTGCCTCAATGCGGCCCAAGCCCGCGCCTTTGATGATTGGTTGGAGCGCCGTTTGCGAGGCGAGCCCGTTGCCTATTTGTTGGGCTGTCAGGAGTTTTGGTCGCTGCCGTTAAAAGTAGCCCCCTGCACGCTGATCCCGCGCCCTGATACCGAGCGTCTTGTAGAAGTTGCTCTGGCAAGGGCGCCCGAAAACTGCACCACGGTCTTGGATTTGGGTACAGGGACGGGAGCCATTGCGCTTGCTCTCAAGCACGAACGTCGGCACTGGCACGTTACGGCAACCGATCGGGTGGAGATGGCGGCGGCACTTGCGTCCGAGAATGCGCAGCAGCTAGGGCTTTCGTTGGAAGTACTGGAATCGGATTGGCTTGCAGCGCTTACAGGCCGTCGATTTGATTTGATTGTTTCGAACCCGCCTTACATTGACCCGCATGATCCGCATTTGCGGGGTGATGGCGTGTCTTACGAGCCTCTCAGTGCATTGGTTGCGGAACATGGCGGTTTGGGAGACTTAAAAACGATCGTAGAGCATGCGCCGCAGCACCTTTGTGCAGAGGGTGTGCTTGCGCTCGAACACGGTTACGACCAAGCGCAAGCGGTGGGTCGCCTGTTGTTAGGAGCAGGGTTCGACGACATACAGACTCACCACGATTATGGTGGTCAGGTGCGCGTTACCAGCGCCGTTTGGAGAGGTGATTCATCTGACTTTACATCATGAGCGACCGTAGACGAGGTGAGAATGAACGATGAGCAGTTGTTGCGCTACAGTCGCCAGATCATGCTGCCGCAAATCGACGTTGCTGGCCAAGAAAATATCCGTGCATCCACGGTACTTATCATTGGCTTGGGCGGCTTAGGAAGCCCTGTGGCAATGTACCTCGCGGCGGCGGGCGTGGGGCGCTTGCTGTTGGTGGATCTGGATCGTGTTGAGCTGTCTAATTTGCAGCGTCAGATCATTCACGGTTCGGATCGGCTGGGTGAGTTCAAGGTGGAGTCTGCGGCGCGTACGCTTGCGGCATTAAACCCAACGATTTCAGTGGAAACGTTCCCGCAGCCGCTGGATGAGGCTTTGGGCAATGCCTTGTTTCAGCGTGCTGATATTTGCGTGGATTGTACGGATCACTTTGCCATTCGCTTCCTGCTGAACCGGCTGGCGGTGAGACATCGTAAGCCACTGGTTTCCGGCGCTGCGATTCGGATGGAAGGTCAGCTCACTGTTTTTGATTCGCGCAAGCCCGATAGCCCGTGCTACCGCTGCCTGTACGAGGAATCTGGGCAAGATGACTTGCGCTGCTCCACAAATGGCGTTCTGGCGCCGGTGGTGGGGGTGATTGGAAGCTTGCAGGCCACAGAATCCCTAAAGCTTGCTGCGGGCCTAGAGAGCGCCTATGTGGGGCGCTTGCTGATTTGGGATGCGCTTCACGGTGATTTTCGTCAACTGCGTATACGCAAAGATCTCGCGTGCCCGATTTGTAGCGGCTAATCTGTTGTTGTTATGGCTAATCCTGTGGGGGTATATACACTGTCCGGATCTGCCCCTTAGCGCAAGTGCGTCAAGGGTTTGCCTGAAATGCTTTTAGTGTCTACCATAAAAACCGATTGGTCGAACCCATTACCGCGTGCAATTTGCATTCAGAAGTATATAATTCGCAGCGTTTTAGCCAAGGTAGCTGCCATCGACTCCACTGAAAACGACGTCTGGGGTGATGGGCAGCTTGGGTTCCGTTGCGATTTCAGGTAAGGAACATACCCATGCACTCTCTCGAAGCGCTCGCACAAAATTGGTCTTTCGGCGTGTTCCTTGGCGGCATCGTTTTTATTGTTTGCGCGATGTTATTCATCCCCGTTTGGTTGGGTGGCCGTAGTTGGGGCCGCGCTAAAAACGATCCTTTCGAAGCCGGCGCAAGGTCTGTCGGCGGCGCACGCTTGCGCCTCTCCACAAAATTTTATTTGGTCGCCATGCTGTTTGTCATTTTCGATGTCGAGGCGCTGTTTTTGTACGCTTGGGCAGTGGCACTCCGCGAGGCGGGCTGGGTCGGTTTTTTTGAAGCTTTAATATTTATCGCGGTACTCATGGTGGGCTTGGTATACGTCTGGCGCATGGGGGCTCTTGAGTGGGCACCTGAAGGGCGTCGGCGTTTCAAGGCCAAACACACCGGAAAGTAAACCGCCGCTCTGGAGAGGGCTGCTATGAAATATACGCTCACCCGTGTGAACCCAAATGGGCCGCACGATCGTTACCCTGTGGAAGAAAAACAGATTGTTTCTGACCCTTTGGAGGATCAAGTAAATCGCAACGTGATGATGGGCAGGTTGGAAGACATGCTGCATGGCGTTGTGAATTGGGGGCGCAAAAACTCAATCTGGCCATACAATTTTGGCCTCTCCTGCTGTTACGTTGAAGTTACTACCGCATTTACCGCACCGCACGACATTGCCCGCTTTGGTTCTGAAGTGCTGCGTGCATCCCCTCGCCAGGCCGACCTCATGGTGGTTGCCGGCACCTGCTTCGTCAAAATGGCGCCTGTTGTGCAGCGCTTGTATGAGCAGATGTTGGAGCCGCGCTGGGTGATTTCAATGGGGGCCTGTGCAAATTCTGGTGGCATGTACGATATTTATTCCGTTGTGCAGGGAGTCGACAAATTCCTGCCGGTAGACGTGTACGTACCCGGCTGTCCACCGCGCCCTGAAGCCTTTCTGCAAGCGCTGCAACTACTCCAAGATTCCATCGGCAAAGAGCGCCGTCCGTTGTCTTGGGTGGTAGGCGATCAAGGCGTCTATAAGGCAGAGATGCCTGCACAGCGCGAAGTGCGCCGTGAACAGCGGATTGCCGTCAAGAATCTGCGTAGCCCGGATGACGTATAGCCTGCCGCGCAGGCTTTTCCCTATTTGAGTCTTATGGCGATACCCAATATGGCTGATACTGCTAACGCGACAACCGGCGCGCCCTCAGTTGTGGGAACGGAACATGCGATTGTGCGTGAACTGTACCAACGCTTTGGCGAGGGTGCTTTCGTATTTCAAACCAACCGCGACCGGCTGCCTACCTTGTGGGTGGAGCGCAGCCAGCTCGTGGCAGTCCTCAAGTTCCTGCGTGAAGCGCCCAAACCGTATGTGATGCTGCTGGATTTGAGCGCGATCGACGAGCGCTTGCGTCAACATCGTGAAGGGCAGCCGAAGTCCGATTTCACTGTTTTCTATCATCTGGTTTCGATTGAGCGCAACAGCGATGTTCGCATTAAAGTTGCGCTCTCTGAAAGCGACCTCAATCTGCCCACCATTATCAGTATCTGGCCAAACGCCAACTGGTACGAACGCGAAGTGTTCGATCTGTTTGGCATCAAATTCGAAGGCCACCCGCATATGCAGCGGATCTTGTTGCCGCGTTACTGGGAAGGCCATCCATTGCGCAAGGACTATCCTGCGCGGGCGACGGAATTTGATCCTTTCATGCTGAATGATGCGCGCCAAGACGAAGCCGAGCAGGCGTTGGATTTCAAGCCTGAAGAGTGGGGCATGAAGCGCGGTCGTGCCGATGAGGATTTTATGTTCCTCAACCTCGGCCCCAACCACCCAAGCGCTCATGGTGCTTTCCGTATCGTTCTGCAGCTTGATGGTGAAGAAATCCTCGATTGCGTGCCGGAAATTGGCTATCACCATCGCGGTGCTGAGAAAATGGCAGAGCGCCAGTCTTGGCACAGTTATATTCCCTATACCGACCGGATTGATTATCTGGGCGGCGTGATGAACAACTTGCCCTATGTGTTGGCGGTAGAAAAACTCGCCGGCATTGAGGTGCCTGATCGCGTCAAAACCATCCGCGTGATGATGGCGGAGTTCTTCCGCATTTCCAGCCACCTGCTATTTTTGGGCACCTACATCATCGACGTTGGCGCGATGACGCCCATCTTCTACATGTTTACCGATCGCCAGAAAGCCTATGACGTGATCGAAGCGGTAACCGGCTTTCGGATGCATCCTGCTTGGTATCGCATCGGTGGTGTGGCACACGATCTTCCCAATGGCTGGGATCGTTTGGTGCGTGATTTTCTTGATTGGATGCCCAAGCGGCTTGCCAGCTATGAAAAAGCAGCCCTCAAGAACGGCATTTTGCGTTCGCGCACGATCGGTGTTGCTCAATACAACACGGAAGAGGCGCTGGCGTGGGGCACCACCGGCCCGGGCCTGCGCGCAACAGGGCTTGCGTGGGATTTGCGCAAAGTGCGGCCTTATTCCGGCTACGAAAACTTCGAGTTCGACGTGCCAGTTCGCGACAATGGCGACGCCTACGATCGCTGCCTCGTACGTATCGAAGAAATTCGTCAGAGCTTGCGCATTATTCGCCAATGCCTCGACAACATGCCTGCGGGCCCGTACAAGGCAGATCATCCGCTGACGTGTCCGCCGCCGAAAGAACGCACCCTCAAGGATATCGAAACTCTGATCACCCACTTTTTGGGCGTTACTTGGGGGCCGGTGATGCCAGAAGGAGAGGCGTTACAGATGATCGAAGCCACCAAGGGCGTTAACAGCTACTACCTGTTCAGCGATCGCAGCACCATGAGCTACCGCACCCGTATCCGCACGCCGAGCTTCGCGCATCTGCAGCAGATACCCTCGGTAATTCGAGGCAGCATGATTGCCGACATGATCGCCTACCTTGCCAGTATTGACTTTGTTATGGCGGACGTAGACCGCTAACCGGAAGCGAATCAGGATATGAACAAGATTATTCTTACGCAGCGTGGCGCGCCTTACGAAATGGCCGCAGAGGACCGTGCAGAGATTGAGCACAGCCTTCACCACTATGATGATCCGCGTGCTGCCAGCATTGATGCACTAAAAGTAATCCAGCGCCGTCACGGTTGGGTGCCCAATAACGCGATTCGTGAGATTGCACTCATTTTGCAGATCCCCGATAGCGATGTTGAAGGCGTCGCAACCTTCTATAACCGCATTTATCGTAGCCCAGTGGGGCGCCATGTGATCACCGTATGTGACAGCATCGGCTGCTTTCTGACGGGGTTTGAGGAGGTTTACGCTGCGCTACAGCAACGTCTTGGGATTAAGCCTGGGCAGACCACCTCGGATAACCGTTTTACCTTGATCCCTACCTGCTGTCTGGGTGCGTGCGATCGTGGCCCCGTGCTGATGATCAATGACGACACCTATTTCAATCTGACGGTGGATCAACTCGACGCACTACTGGAGAAATACGCATGAGCTCCAACGTGACTCGACCCGCTTTTAGCTGTTCTGAAGTAAATCGAGGGCTGACCAATATCGGCCCCGAAACGCATCCACTTACTTGGCGTTACAGTACCCACGGCCAGTCCATTCTCGACATCAAAACCTACGAGGCAATGGAAGGTTATGCGGCGCTTCGCAAGGCCCTGACCGAGATGAAGCCTGCGGATGTGCAGGCGGAGATTAAGGCATCCGGCCTGCGTGGGCGTGGCGGCGCCGGCTTCCCTACGGGGGTGAAATGGTCGTTGATCCCGATGGGGCCAGATGCTGGCGCAAAGTACATGGTGTGCAATGCCGATGAGATGGAGCCGGGAACCTTCAAGGATCGCATGCTGATGGAAACCAACCCACATCAGCTGGTGGAATCCATGATCGTTTCGGCCTACGCAATACAGGCCAAGCGCGCGTACATTTTTTTGCGTGGTGAATATATTGAAGCCGCCGAGCGCCTGAATGCCGCCATTCAGGAGGCACACGCAGCCGGCTATCTGGGTGAGAATATCCTCGGCAGCGGCTGGGGCGTCGATCTAATGGTGCACACTGGCGCCGGTCGTTATATCTGCGGCGAAGAAACGGCGCTGATCAATTCGCTGGAAGGGCGTCGCGCAAACCCGCGCTCCAAGCCACCCTTTCCGCAGATTGCAGGGCTTTGGGGCCGCCCTACGATTGTCAATAACGTCGAGACCGTCTCCAACGTTCCTGCCATCCTGCTGCGCGGCGCCGATTGGTTCAAGGGCCTCTCGCAAGGTTTGAGTGGTGATGCTGGCACCAAGCTTTATGGCGTTTCTGGCCGCGTAAAGCACCCTGGCTTGTGGGAGCTTCCGATTGGCATTACTTGTCGCGAACTGCTTTACAACCATGCGGGCGGAATGCGGGAAGGCTTGGAAATGGTCACGTGGCTGCCCGGCGGCGCTTCTACTGATTTTCTGATGCCGGAGCATCTGGATTTGGCGATGGACTACGACACTATCATGAAAAATGGCAGCCGTTTAGGTACGGGCCTCATCATGGTGGTCGATAATCGCCACAACATCGTTTCGGTTGTACGCAACTTGGAGCAGTTTTTTGCTCGCGAATCTTGCGGCTGGTGTACGCCTTGCCGTGACGGCCTGCCGTGGACAGTCAAACTGTTGCAGTCCATCGAGGCCGGCCAAGGTCAGGCGGGGGATCTGGAGACACTTGATCAGATGACGCGCTTTTTAGGCCCCGGCAAAACTTTCTGTGCACTTGCTCCGGGGGCGATGGAGCCTCTGCAAAGCGCGCTTAAATTTTTCCGGCCCGAATTTGAAAAGGGCATTGCCGCCGCAGATTCGCAGCAATCAGGTAACTCATTCAGGTAGATCACGCATGGCTACGATACATGTAGATGGCAAAGAGTACGAAGTCGATGGTGCAGATAACCTGCTGCAGGCTTGTCTGTCTTTGGGTTTGGATATCCCTTATTTTTGCTGGCACCCAGCGCTTGGGAGCGTAGGGGCTTGCCGCCAATGCGCGGTCAAGCAATATGCGAACGCGGATGATAAGCGTGGCCGCTTGGTGATGTCATGCATGACGCCTGCAAGCGATGGCACCATCATTTCCATCAGCGATGAAGAGGCGCGTGCGTTTCGCGAAGGTGTTGTGGAGTGGTTGATGATCAATCACCCGCACGATTGCCCCGTCTGCGAAGAAGGCGGTGCTTGCCACCTGCAAGACGTGGTAGTGATGACGGGCCACAGCAAACGCCGCTATCGCTTTACCAAGCGCACTCACCAGAACCAAAATCTCGGCCCCTTTGTCAATCACGAAATGAACCGCTGCATCGCCTGCTATCGCTGCGTGCGGTACTACAAAGATTATGCAGGCGGAACCGATCTCGGTGTCTACAGCGCCCACGATAACGTCTATTTTGGCCGCAACGAGGACGGTGTGCTGGAGAGTGAGTTTTCTGGCAACCTCGTAGAAGTCTGCCCGACAGGCGTGTTTACCGATCAAACCCATTCCACACGTTATAACCGCAAATGGGATATGCAGTTTGCGCCGAGCGTGTGCCAGCAGTGTAGCGTCGGTTGCAACGTATCTCCGGGTGAGCGTTATGGTGAGTTGCGGCGGATTGAAAACCGCTATAACGGCAGCGTAAACCACTATTTCCTTTGCGACCGTGGTCGCTTTGGTTATGGATACGTGAATCGCAAAGATCGTTTGCGCCGCCCCTACCTCAAAACAGGCGTAAGCGCTGATTGGACGCTACAAACCGTTAACGAAGCGGTGGATCATGCGGCAGCTGCGATCAAGGCGGGTGCGCGAGTGCTTGGCATTGGTTCGTCGCGCGCTAGTTTGGAAAGCAATTTTGCGCTGCGTACCTTGGTAGGCGAACAGAATTTCTTTAGCGGTGTTGCTGCAAAAGAACATGCGTTGATTGCGCAGGCGATCGCCATTTTGAGTGAAGGCCCTGCCAAAACACCTAGCCTGCGTGAAATCGAATCCTTCGATGCGGTTCTTGTGCTTGGTGAAGACGTAACGCAAACGGCGCCACGCGTTGCGCTTGCGCTGCGACAAGCGAGCCGTAATAAAGCGATTGATATGGCTGCGGCACGCAAGATATTCGATTGGCAGGCAGCTGCGATTCTTGATATCGGCCAGCGCGCAAAGAGCCCAATTTTTATTGCGTCGCTCGCTGCGACTCGTTTGGATGATGTTGCCGAGCAAACCTATCACGCAGCTCCAGAAGACATTGCTCGCTTAGGGTTTGCGGTTGCGCATTTGTTAAATGCCGATGCGCCTGCAGTAGAAAATCTGGCCCCTGAAGTAGCAGAACTCGCAAAAACCATCGCGGACGCCCTGAGTGGCGCGAAAAAGCCGCTCATTGTTGCTGGTACCAGTTTGCAGAATGAAGCGATCATTCATGCGGCGGCTAATCTCTCTCGCGCGTTGTTTACAAACAACCCTGCGGTTGGTTTAAGCATTGCGTTCCCTGAAGTGAATAGCGTCGGCCTTGGAATGCTGAATGCCGGTTCGTTGGATGATGCGCTTGCGCGTGCAGCCGCGCAGCCGGTTGATGTTGCGATCGTGCTTGAAAATAATCTCTACCGACGTGCGCCAAAAGTAGCGGTTGATAAGCTGTTTGAGAACTGCAAGCAAGTAATTGTTGTGGATCACCAGCGTACCGAAACCACTGCGAAAGCCTCGCAAGTTCTACCGGCAGGTACCTTTGCAGAAGCATCTGGCAGCGTGGTAAGTATGGAAGGGCGGGCGCAGCGGTTCTATCAGGTGTTTGACCCTGCGTTCTATCATCCCAATTGCCTCACCCGCAGTAGCTGGAAATGGCTGCACGGAATTGCCGCTGCCGTAAACGGCGAAGCGCCCACGTGGGGGAGCCTAGATGATGCAACCGCTGCCTGTGCAAATGCGTTCCCATTGCTGGCAGGCATTTCCGATGCCGCGCCAGAAGGTGGTTTCCGAATCACCGGCCTGAAGCTTGCCCGTTCGCCCAAGCGTTATAGTGGTCGCACTGCACAGCGTGCGCATATCAACGTGCATGAACCCGCGCCCGCGCGCGATCCCGATACACCGTTTGCTTTTTCGATGGAAGGCTATTCTGGCACCGAAGCGCCCGGTTCGCTTACTCCATTTGCATGGTCGCCCGGTTGGAACTCTCCCCAAGCATGGAATAAATATCAGGATGAGGTAAACGGCAAGCTTCGCCAAGGTGATCCTGGCATTCTGCTGTTCAAACCCGAAGCTGCGCCGGGCAATTATTTTGCGGCCTGCGATGCGTTTCACGCGTCCTCAAACCAATGGCGCGTGGTGCCAAGCTATCACCTGTTTGGCAGCGAAGAATTATCAGCACGGGCGGAAGTAACGGAGTCGGTGCAGGTGGCCCCGTATATCGGAATTTCAGAAGCGCATGCAGCGGCTCTGAAAGTTGGCGAGGGTGCGACGCTTTCGATCACGGTGGGAGGCCACGCGCTGACCCTTCCCGTGAAGATCCTGAATGGCTTGCCTGCTGGTTTGGTTGCCCTGCCGCAGGGTGTGGCGGGCCTGCCGGTTTTCGCTGAAACCGAAGTGGTATGCACGATTGGAGGTGCAGCATGACGGACGAAACCATCAATATGCTGCTGGCCGTTGGGCTGGCGATTCTGAAGTCAGTGGTGATTTTGCTTGTCGTGGTCGCGTTTTCGGCCATTACAATTTTTATTGAACGTCGAATGCTTGCTCTCTGGCAAGATCGTTACGGTCCAAACCGTGTAGGCTGGCAGGGCGTGTTACAGCTGGTGGCGGATATGTTGAAGATGTTTTTCAAGGAAGACTGGACGCCTCCGTTTGTCGATAAGCTGATTTTCTGGCTCGCCCCGGCCATTGCGATGAGCGCACTGTTAATTTCTTTTGCGGTTGTTCCGATTACTCCCGAATGGGGGGTGGTAGATCTTGATATCGGGATCCTATTCTTTTTTGCGATGGCGGGGCTTGCGGTATACGCAATCATGTTTGCAGGCTGGTCGAGCAACAACAAATACTCGTTACTGGGCGGCATTCGTGCGGCGGCGCAAACCTTAAGCTACGAAGTTTTTATGGGCATCTCGCTGATGGGGATTGTCGCCATTACAGGCTCGTTTAGCTTGCGGGACATCGTAGAGGCGCAGAAAGATGGCTGGTTTATCTTCCCGCAAATCATTGGCTTTCTGACGTTTATTACGGCCGGTTTTGCGGTAGCTCACCGCACTCCATTCGATCTTCCAGAAGCTGAACAGGAATTGGTGGCGGGTTACCAAACCGAGTATTCCGGCCTGAAGTGGGGCATGTTTTATGTGGGTGAATATATTGGCGTGGTGCTGGTTTCTTCACTTCTGACGGTATTGTTTTGTGGTGGTTGGTACGGCCCGTTTATTGATGTTCTGCCTTGGTTGGCGTTTCCGTACTTTGCTATCAAGGTGTTTTTCTTTGTATCGCTGTTTATTCTGGTCCGGGCCTCGCTTCCGCGTCCGCGATACGATCAGGTAATGGCTGCGGGTTGGAAGTTTATGCTTCCGCTATCGCTGCTTAACCTAATCGTTACCGCCGCTGTTGTGTTGATGTGACCGCCCTAGGCACTGGAGGTTAAAAAATGAAACAACAGCCCAATTTGTTTATCTCTATTTTGACGGGTACTTGGAGCCAGCTGGTGAGCATGTATGAGGTGTTCATGCATTCGTTTGCCAAGCGCGACACCATCAGCTACCCAGAGCAGCCGGTATATTTACCGCCGCGCTACCGTGGCCGTATCGTGCTAACGCGTGACCCAGATGGCGAAGAGCGCTGTGTCGCTTGTAACCTGTGCGCGGCGGCATGCCCTGCTCAATGTATTTCTCTGCAGAAGGCGGAGCGTGACGACGGCCGCTGGTATCCTGAATTTTTCAGGATTAATTTTTCGCGCTGTATTTTTTGCGGGATGTGTGAAGAAGCCTGCCCGACCACCGCGATTCAGCTAACCCCTGATTTTGAAATGGCAGAATTTCGTCGCCAAGATCTGGTGTACGAGAAAGAAGATTTGCTGATCTCTGGTGGTGGCAAGAACCCCGACTATAACTTTTATCGCGTTGCAGGTATGGCGATTGCGGGCAAACCAAAAGGTGCCGCGCAGAATGAAGCCGCACCGATCGACGTCAAGAGCTTGATGCCTTAAGGGGGCCGTTATGGAATTGGCTTTTTACTCGTGCGGGTTGGTTGCGATCATAGCGACGGTGGCCATGCTCTTTAGCCGCAATCCGGTGCATGGTTTGCTTTATATGATCGTATCGCTACTGGCGGTGGCGATGGTGTTTTTTGCGGTTGGCGCACCCTTTGCCGCGGCGTTAGAGATGATCGTCTATGCTGGCGCAATTATGGTGCTGTTTGTTTTTGTGGTCATGATGTTGAATCTGGGCGGCGAAGTTGAATTGCTGGAGCGCGTCTGGTTGCAGCCGAGAACGTGGGTGTTGCCGGCAGTGCTCTCTGCGGTGGTGCTGGTGCAGTTGGTGAGCTTTCTGTGGGACAGCGCACCGTCGATCGCAGGGCAGGAAGTCTCGCCCAAGCAGGTGGGTATCTTGTTGTTTGGCCCTTATTTGCTCGCCGTTGAGCTGGCATCCATGATTTTGTTGGGTGCTTTAGTGGTGGCCCTGCACCTTGGCCGTCGTGAAGATCTGGAAGAGGGGGATGGCCAATGAATGGGTTGCCTTTAGAACACGGTCTGATTTTGGCGGGCATTTTGTTTTGCCTTGGGCTGTTGGGTGTGATGATACGCCGCAACATCCTGTTTTTACTGATGAGCCTTGAAGTCATGATGAATGCGGCGGCGCTTGCATTTGTGCTTGCCGGTAGTCGCTGGGGGCATGCGGATGGGCAGGTCATGTTCATTATGATCCTGACGCTTGCCGCTGCCGAAGCCAGCATCGGACTTGCCATCGTTCTCCAACTTTACCGTCGCTTCCGCTCTGTGGATGTTGACGCAGCCAGCGAGATGCACGGATGAATCTGCTCTATTTAACCGTACTGTTCCCCTTTATCGGCTGGCTGATTCTGGCGCTGTCGCGCAATCGCTTCTCTGAAAACCTCGTTGCTGTAATCGGCGTGAGTAGCGTCGCCATTTCCGCCGTTATTACTGCGTGGGTGGGCTACCAGTTTTTAACCCAGGTGGAGCCGGGTGGTTCTTACTCGCAGGTGTTGTGGACTTGGTTTAATGTAGAAGGTTTTGCTCCGCGCATTGCGTTCACGCTGGATGGGCTTTCACTTACCATGCTGGGCGTGGTTACTGGGGTGAGTGCGCTCATCCATTTGTTTGCAACGTGGTATATGCGTGGCGAAGAGGGCTATGGCCGGTTTTTCTCGTACATGAATTTGTTCGTGGCTGCCATGGTAGTGCTGGTGCTAGCGGATAATTTATTGCTGCTGTATCTCGGCTGGGAAGGTGTGGGGCTGTGCTCGTACCTGCTCATCAGCTTCTACTACAAGGGCCGCGACAATGGCGCAGCCGGTCAGAAAGCATTTATCGTGACCCGCATCGGGGACGTGTTCCTTGCGCTGGGTTTGTTCATGCTTTATCGCGTTGCGGGCACCTTGGATATTGCTGAGCTGGCACGCCTAACGCCGCAGTTGTTTACCTCTGGCTCAATGACGATCACCCTGATCACGCTGCTGTTGTTGGGCGGCGCGGTAGGTAAGTCGGCGCAGTTGCCGCTACAAACTTGGTTGGCCGATGCAATGGCGGGCCCTACGCCGGTTTCTGCGTTGATACATGCGGCCACCATGGTGACCGCTGGAGTTTATTTGATTGCTCGTATGCATCCGCTGTATCTGATGGCGCCGGACGTGCTGGAGCTGGTGGGAATTGTGGGCGCTGTTACGCTGTTGCTAGCAGGGTTTTCCGCGCTGGTGCAAACCGATATCAAGCGGGTGCTGGCGTATTCAACGATGAGCCAAATTGGTTATATGTTTCTTGCGCTGGGCGTGGGCGCATGGCAACCCGCGATTTTCCATCTGATGACGCACGCGTTTTTCAAGGCGCTGTTGTTCCTGTCGTCGGGCGCGGTAATTTTGGCTTGCCATCATGAGCAGAATATTTTCCGCATGGGTGGCCTTCGTAAGCAGCTACCTTTGGTGTATGGCTGTTTCCTGATTGGTGGCGCTGCGCTTTCGGCATTGCCGCTCACGGTCGGCATTTACAGCAAAGATGAAATTCTTTGGGAAACCTTCGCGGGTGGCCAGAACCTATTGCTAGTGATGGGCTGTATCGGTGCGTTTATGACGTCCATTTATACTTTCCGCATGATCTTTATCGTGTTTCATGGGCCGGCGACGTTTGAGGCGCACAGGCCTAAAGGGGTCGCGTATGCGCTGCCGCTGGTGGTGTTGGTGCTGCTCTCGACGTTTCTGGGTGCGTGGATACACCAGCCCTTGGATGGCGTATTGCCGGCGGTGGCCGAGCACGGTAAAGACGGCATGAAAACAACGTTTGAAATTTTCTTGATGGCGACGGCCATTATTGGGGTGGGGCTTGCGGCGTTCCTGTTCTTGGGGGAGCGCAAATTGGCGGCGAGTGCCGCGGCGAACCCTGCAGGCAAGGCGTTACGAACGCTTTGGTTTGAGGCTTGGGGCTTCGATAAGTTGTACGACGTAGTATTCACCAAGCCTTTTAATTTTGTATCGCGTGCGTTGGCATTTGATTTGATCGACCGCATCGGCCTCGGTATCGCTACCCTTGGGCGCGTGGTCGGCTGGGCGGCATCTACTGCAGAAAACGGCAAAGTGCGCTCGTATGCTGCGTCCATCGCGGTAGGGCTCGTGCTGACCCTGCTGATCCTTGCGGCGGTGTGATCGGGTGTTAAGAGGAGAGCAGAAAATGAGTGGCGATCAGGTGCCGGATTATAGGATGTCGAAATTATGATGACGGACTCAATGATGACGATGAGCGACCCGACACTGTCGAATTCGGTCTTACCGTGGCTGTTATTTATTCCCGTAATCGCAGGCTTTTTGGCTTGGGCAAGTGAGCGTATTCACCGCCAAGCGCCGCGCTGGGTATCTCTGGCGGGGATGGTGCTTGTGGGTGTGCTAACGCTATCCCAATGGCCCTCGGTCTATCCAGAGAGTGGCTGGTGGGCGCAGTTTCAGGGTGAATGGGTGCCGGCTTGGGGAATTACCTTCCATTTAGCGATGGATGGGCTTTCTGGGTTGATGGTGTTGCTCGCTGCGCTGTTGGGTGCGATTGCGGTTGCGGCATCTTGGAATGAAGTGCAGAAAAGTGTCGGCCTGTTTCATTTGCACCTGTCGTTGATGCTTGCGGCGGTGGTTGGAATTTTTCTTGCGGTAGATTTGTTCCTCTTCTTTGTTTGCTGGGAAGTCATGCTGGTGCCGATGTACTTTCTGATTACCCTTTGGGGGGTGGAATCGGTCAGCGGAATTGGTCGGGCGAATGCGGCAATCAAGATGTTTATTTACGGGCAGGGTAGCGGTTTGTTGATGCTGCTCGGCATGTTGGGCTTAGTGTTTTTCCATTTTCAGAATACCAAAGTGTTGACGTTTGATTACGATCAACTTAAAGGCACGTCACTTGCTCCTGAGGTTGCATGGTTTTTGATGCTGGGCTTCTTTATGGCGTTTGTGGTGAAGCTGCCAGCGGTGCCGTTTCATGGCTGGTTGCCGGATGCTCATACGCACGCGCCTACGGGGGCCAGTGTGGATATTACCGGCTTGCTGATCAAGACTTCTGCCTACGGGATTATTCGTTTCTGCTTGCCGCTGTTTCCTGAAGCGTCGCGCGAATTTGCGGAAGTGGCGATGTGGATCGGGGTGGTAACGATCATTTACGGTGGCGTCTTGGCGTATGGCCAGACGCATATCAAGCGTTTGATCGCCTATATTTCCATTTCACACATGGGCTTTATTCTGATTGGAATCTACGCATTCAATGAGCTTGCTCTGCAGGGTGTTGTGGTCATGATGGTGGCGGCAGCGCTATCGAATGCGGCGCTGTTTGTGTTGGCCGGTCAGTTGTATGAACGTTTGGGCACATTCGATATGCGCCAAATGGAAGGCTTGTGGTCGCGCTTGCCGACGCTTCCGCCCATTATCTTGTTTTTTACCTGCGCAACCTTGGGGCTGCCGGGGCTGGGTAATTTTATTGGCGAGTTTATGGTGCTGTTCGGTGCGTTTAAGGTTGCGCCAGTGATTACGGCCATTTCGACTTTGGGAATGGTGCTTGGCATTGTTTTCTCATTGGCGTTGGTGCATCGCACGATTTACGGGCCTTCTGCGAGCGAGGCGCCGCTGCCTGCGCCGAATTTCCGTGAGCAATCCATGCTGGCGGTGATGATGGTGTTGCTACTTGTAATTGGCCTGTTTCCGCAGCCATTGCTGGATAGTTCTGCCGGAGCCATCGCGCAGGTAAAACAGTCCATGGTGCCTGTGACGGCAACCGCCTCCACTCTCGGGGAATAACGGATTTATGACTACGATTACCTTTGCCAGCCTGCTGCCGATTGCGCCGATTCTTGTGCTGAGTGGTGCGGTTGTTTTATTGATGCTGATTCTGGCGTTCTATCGCTCCCACGGCTTTACGTTGCTCTTTAGTCTTGTATTTATTGTGGCCGCGCTTGTGGCTTCTTTGCCAGCCGGAAATTCTGCGCCGGTGGAAGTGACTGAGCTGTTAGTGGTCAGCGTTTCCACGCAATTTTATTGGGCGTTGATTTTGCTTTGCACACTGGTTTGTGTGGGGATTTCGCATCGCTACATCGTGCCGGCGCGCGGCTTGCGTGAGGAATGGTATTTGTTGCTACTGACCTCAGCGTGTGGTGGCATGGTGCTGGTGGCGAGCCAACACTTCGTTTCTTTGTTTATCGGTCTTGAACTGCTCTCGATTCCGCTCTACGGCCTCGCGGCATTTTCGCTGGGCAACGGGCGCTCTTTGGAAGCCGGTTTGAAGTATCTGGTGCTCTCTGGTGTGGCATCCGCGCTTCTTGCCTTCGGGGCGGCGCTGGTGTATGCCGAGACTGGCAGTTTGCTGTTGGGCGAGTGGGCTGTGCGTGGTGCGCAAGAGAGTTCTTTGCTGGTGTTGGGCGGCATGTTGATGCTGGCGGGTTTGGGCTTCAAGCTGTCGTGGCTACCGTTCCATACTTGGACGCCTGACGTGTATCAAGGCTCGCCGATGCCGGTGTCTGCATTTTTGGCGACGGCTAAAAAGGTGGCGGTTGCGGCGATTCTGGTAAAGCTGTTTGAAAGCCTGCCCGTATGGCGGCATGAGCAGTTTGTGACGCTTCTGACCGTTATGGCGGGTGCTTCTATCGTTGTGGGCAACTTGCTTGCGATCAGCCAGCATTCGTTGAAGCGTTTGCTAGCGTACTCTTCTGTGGCGCATTTTGGTTATTTGCTGATTGCGATGATCGCTGTGCCGGGCCAGGGTGCCGAGGCGGTATGGATTTATCTGGTGACGTATATCGTTGCGACGTTGGCGGCGTTTGCGGTGCTTTCGGCGCTTGCAGATATTCAGGACGATGCCAAAGGGGATGATTTTGAGGCGGTACGCGGTTTGCACCAGCGCAGTCCGTTTCTTGCGCTCGTGTTGGCGCTTAGCCTGATTTCGTTGGCGGGGATTCCACTTACTGCGGGATTTATCGGTAAGTTTGCGGTGTTTGCGGCGGGCGTGAACGCCTCGGAGTGGGTGCTGCTGGTGGTTGCGGTGATGGGTAGCGCGATCGGCGTGTTCTTCTATCTGCGCGCGGCATTGATGCTGTATCAACGCGGTGACTCTGTGGATGTTGTCAAGCTTGCTCCGATTGAGGGCGCTCTGATTGGCGTTCTTGGGGTGGCAACTCTTGTGATTGGCGTGTGGCCTGGCGTTTTCGTGTAGGTTGCGTCCTTAAGCCGCTTGCATCGTCTCGTTTTGAAAAAGGGTGGCTAGGCCACCCTTTTTTGTGAGCGGGATTTGGTTTTCGGGTGCTTTCCGTTGTTCGTTTGGACGATGACAGTGAAGCAGCTCGCTGAATACAATTCGCCGAGTTGCTAAAATGAAGTGATGGCTGCAGCGGCGTTGCGGCCAATCAGATTGTCTACACGCGGCAAGCAGTAGCCGCCCAATAAGGAGTATCAGATGACGGCGCAGAACGCACAACGGACTTGGAAACTGGTAAAGGAAGACGGCGGAATCAAGGTATTTCAGTCGCCTGTGCAGGGTTCCAATTATGACGATTACAAACTCGAAACCACTTTGGATGCAACGCTGGCCGCGCTGGTTGCGGTGAATAGCGACGTATCGTATATGCCGAATTGGATGGATTCCATGGAAGCAAACAGTTTGGTGAGTGGTGATGAGCAGCGCTATATCACCCACACGAAAACCAAGGTGCCTTGGCCTGCCAAAAACCGCGATGCGATCGTGGAGACTTGGATTGAGCAGAATCCCCAGACGCTCGAAGTGACGATGACTTTTCACTCGCGCGATAATATTGTGCCGATATCGAAGGATTATGAGCGCGTCAATTTGATTGAGGGCACTTGGACGTTCACGCCACAAGGTGCAGGCAAGGTGCGTGTGGTGTATCAGAACCACGCGGAAGCAGGCGGCAAGATTCCAGGCTGGATTGCCAATATGTTTGGGGTGGATGTCCCGCTGAAATCCATGAAAAACATGATCAAAGAGCTCAAGAAAGACCGCTATCGCAATGTGAAGAAGGCGTTTATTCAAGAGCCGGTGTGAATGATGGGGCGGTTGCCAGTCAGTATTCCCGCAACACCTCCAAAAACGCATCTCCATAACGCTCAAGCTTGGTGACGCCTACGCCGCTGAGCTCGCGCATTTCAGTAAGAGTGCGCGGGCGTTGTTCCAGCATGTTGAGCAGTGTGCTGTCGTGGAATATTACATACGGCGGTACTTTTTGCTGTTCGGCAAGTTTGCGGCGGCAACCGCGCAGGGCTTCCCATAGCGGTAAATCGGCTTCTGCAATATTGGCTTCGGCCACTCGTTTGGCAAGGCTGTTGCCTGTTTGTTTGTGGCGTGAGCTTGCTTTGGGTTGCGGGATTTCTTCGCGCAGAAGGATGCGCTCTTCGCTGCGTAGTACGGGGCGGCAGCGTTCTGTCAGTTGGAGCGCGCCAAAGCCTTCCATGTCTACATTCAGGTAGCCGCGTGCGGTGAGCTGGCGGAGAATTGACAGCCATTGGGTTTTGTCTAGCTCTTTGCCTATGCCATAGGTGCTGAGCTGTTCGTGTCGAAACTGGCTGATTTTTTCGGTGCTTTCTCCGCGCAGTACATCCACGAGGTGTTGGCTGCCGAAGCGCTGGCCGGTTCGATAGATGCAGGAGAGTAGCTTTTGGGTGGGAATGGTGGCATCGAAGGTGCGCACTGGGTTGAGGCAGTTGTCGCAGTTTCCGCAGCCCTGCGCGTGCGCGGCGATCAGTGGGGCCTTGCCGATGCTTGTCGGTGTTTGATCACTGCTGGCCGTGGTGCCATCGAGGTCGGCTGGCGTTTCTCCAAAATAGTGGAGCAGGGCGTGGCGACGGCAGGATGTGATTTCGCAGAGGCCGAGCATTGCGTCTAGTTTGTGGCGCTCGACCCGTTTGTGCTGTTCGCTCCCTTGTGAGCCTTCGAGCATTTGGCGGAGTTTAATTACGTCTTGCAGTCCGTAGGCAAGCCATGCTGTGGCGGGCTTGCCGTCGCGGCCGGCGCGGCCAGTCTCTTGATAATAGGCTTCTAGGCTTTTGGGCAGATCAAGGTGGGCGACAAAGCGCACATCGGGTTTGTTGATTCCCATGCCGAAGGCGATGGTTGCCACGATGATGATGTTTTCTTCTACCAAAAAGCGCTTTTGGTGCAGGGCGCGCATTTCTTGCGTTTGACCGGCGTGGTAGGGCAGTGCGGTAAAGCCTTCTGAGCTTAACCAAGCGGCCGTATCATCTACCTTGCTGCGCGAGAGGCAGTAGACGATGCCGGAGTCGCTGGGGTGTTCGGTGCGCAAAAAATGCAGCAGTTGCTTGCGCGGGCTGGTTTTTGGGGTGATGCGATACTGGATATTGGGGCGATCGAAGCTGCTGGTAAATTGCTGTGCAGATTGTAGTTGCAGACGCTGGATGATTTCGTTGCGGGTGCGGGAGTCAGCGGTGGCGGTGAGTGCGACACGCGGAATCTGCGGGAAATGTTCGTGTAATAGGCTTAATTGCAGATAGTCTGCACGGAAATCATGGCCCCATTGCGATACGCAGTGAGCTTCATCAATCGCAAATAGGGAAATTGGAATTTGCTTGAGGAGCTGCAGGGTGCGTTCTTGCGTAAGGCGTTCGGGGGCGATGTAGAGCAAATCAATGCCGCCGCTGAACAGTGCGCGTTCGGTGGCGTAAACCTGTTCGCGGCTGAGGCTAGAGTTGAGAAAGCTTGCGCGAATGCCTAGTTGCGTGAGCGCGTCGACTTGATCTTGCATGAGGGCGATCAGAGGCGATATCACGATGCCGGTGCCAGCCCGAAGCAGTGCGGGGATTTGGTAGCAGAGCGATTTGCCGCCGCCGGTGGGCATCAGCACGAGGGCATCTTGCCCGTTGATCAGGGTTTGGATGATGGTTTCTTGTTGGCCGCGAAAGTGATCGTAGCCAAAGGTGTGCTTGAGGATGTGCTGCGGGGTGGTCATTCTACGGGTGGGGATGCCGGAGGTCGGGGTGCAAGGGAGTGGCCATCTTAGACCACTCCTCCCGAGGATGCTACCGATGTGCTCGATGCTAGCGATGTGCTATGAGGTGATTTTTGGTGGAATGTGGATCATTCGCTGGTGAAGTCGTAGTTCATCTGTTCGCTTGGAGTTTGCAGATAGTAGCCTTGGATGTAGTTGACGCCGATTTGCCAGAGCGCGGAAAGAACCCCTGCGCTTTCTACGAAGGAGGCAATCGTGAGTTTGCCGAGCGCATGCGCTTCGTTGACGATCTCCTTGAGCGCCTCGCGGTTCTCCGGGGTGCCAATGTCGCGGGTAAAACTTCCATCGAGTTTAATGAAGTCAATTTCAACGTGTTTTAGCGTGTTCATTGGGTTGAGTGCACAGCCAAAGCGCGAAATAGAGAGCTGGCAGCCGAGTGTTTTGATTTGCTGGCTAAAATTGCGCGCTTGGATGAGGTAGGTGGTGACGTCGGTTTCGCTGAATTGGAGGATCAGTGCGCTACTGGAAAGGGCTACGCGATTTAACTCTTCCTGAAGCCAGCTTGCTAGCGTTTCATCTCGTAATGAATCGGCGGTTACGTTAATGATCAGCCGCGTTTCGTGACCTTTTGCGCGGTGGAATGCCAATGTGTTGATGGATTGGGAGATTACCCAACGGTCGATGTGCGTGCCGATTTCGTTGATGCGCGCAGCGCCGAGAAATTCGTTTGGAGCGATTTCGCGGCCGTCTTCATCGACCATCCGAACGAAAACTTCGTAGAGCTCGCCCCCGCCGCCGCGCAAATCGATTACGGGCTGGAACAGCGTTTTGAACATGCCTCGATCAATTGCCTGCTGGAGGCGTTCAACGTTATCAATGTCGCCTTCTCCGCGCTCTTGGGCGGGGTCGAATACCGCAATCGCATTGCCGTGTTCGGAGCGCTCATGAGCACGTTCTAACGCGGTTGCTGCGCGGCCTAAAATTTCGTGAGCGTTGCCGGCGTCTTCCGACACTACAGTTACGCCTATGCTTGCCGTAACCCGAACGGTACGTTCGTTGACCTCTGATAGATGGTGCTCAATATTGGCGCGAATGTTTTCGGCGATCTTTAATGCATTTTCTAGGAGTACATCGCGCAATAATGCGGTGAAAATGTCGCTGTCGAAGCGCGCAAGGATTGTGTCAGGAATTTCTTTGCGAAGTATGCTGGCAATGTCGCTAAGGACAATATCAGCACCACCAACACCAATTTCTGGTTGGCTCTTGATGGCTGTAAAATTATCAATCTGGATGTACAGAAGGGCTCCGACTCTGTTCTGGGCCATGGCCCATTCGAGGGACTGCTCAAGCTCTGAGAGGAAGTGGCTTCGATTATAAAGGCCGGTAATTAAGTCTTGACTGCTGATTTCGCGCAGTTTTTCTTGTAGTTCCGCATCGGCTTTATTGGTGCGGATCATGATTTGGGTGCAGGGTTCGCCGTCATAGGTGGCGGAACTAAACACCATGCTGCACTCAATTTCGTCGTTATTTGTGGTGACGCCTCGGCAACTGAATTCGTTGGTTTTGTTTTCCCCGCTAGTATAGGCGCGTAAAAACTGCTTGAAGGCTTCATGGAATTCGCTTGCTACCATGTCCATAATAGGTATACCTTCGAGTTCTTCTGGGTCTTCGTAGCCGAATAGGTCTAGGTAGGCTTGGTTGCTGTAAGTGTGCATGCCGTCAGTGACGTAGGTGATGGCATCGCGTGAGGTTGCGAGTAGCGCGCTGCAGCGTTTTTCGCTTTCCTTAAGGCTGATTTCCAATTGGCGGCGCTGGCGACGATCTTTTAGGTTTTTGAGTTCGCGCTGGATGACGAGCAGTAGGCGCTCGCCTTCTGAGGAGGGTACCACGTCCTGAAAACCATCTTCGAGGCCGGCAAGAATTGTGTCGCTATCGTTGTTGTTGGCGAGCAGGATTGCCGGAATATCTCTTGACTGTCTTGCAACGAGCGCGATGCACTGCTGGGCGCTAAGCTCCTCTGTCTCTGGTCGCAGCAGCATTAAATCCCAGTGGGATGTATTCAGCGCGTTGGTCAGGCTGTCTTCGCTGTCGATCAGCTGGCCTCGCGCTGCGCGCCCGGCGTTACGCAAAAGGTTCAGAAGATGTTCGGCGTCATCCCTGGATTCGTGCAAGATCAATACTTTTGTGGTTTCTGATTTGATGGCCATAGTTGCGTGGTTGGTGCAAGTTGTGTCCGGTTCCGTTTAAGTTCACAAGCTCGACCAGATGGAATCAAAGTCGTCTTCTTTACCTGTTTTTGCTGCGGGTTTTGAGCTTCCAGAAGTTGGGCCCGAAGGCGTTTCGGTATCCGATAGGCTGAGCTGCTTAAACTGAAATTGACAAAAACTTGCGGTTGCGCCTACTTGCTTGATCAGCTGTGCTTTGCTGATGGTGCTGTTCTGATTGAGGTTGATCTTGCTTCCTACTGCAAAGGCAATATTGGGTGTGATCAGTGTTGCGGGCTGACCGATTGCTCTAAGTTCCGGCAGAATCAAAGTGCGCATAAATTCGGTGGCGCCACCTTTCTTTTGAATTACTTGCGTGCCGCAGGCGTCTGCCCGAGGTGCTAGCAGTTCAATGCCCATTCGCGCTCCTTCGTTGCGAAATTGTTTTACCCAACGAATAACGCCGATGCTCCAAGGCTGATCTTCGTGCTCTTTGACGCCAATGATCTCACCCGTTTTTACATGGGGCGGAATGTCTTGTTTCCAGCCAACGCAGAAACCGCCTGGGCTTGTGTTGATAATATCGCAGCTATAGGAGGGATACTTGTCCGATTCTACGGACTCTTGCTGCTTTTGATCGTGTTTGAGGACCTGTTCCTCAATCGAAGATGCCTTGTTGCCCATGGTGACATGGCGATCAAGCTGCAGGCCCCACACATCGGTTTCGTCGATGACGTCGCGCCGGTGAGTCGGGCCGCCTGCCATGAAGCGATTGCTTTCTTCCAGCTGCAGCATCGCAGAGGGGACGTTACGCATCTGACGAGCGAAATCCTGACGGTCGGAAACAAAATAGTGCGTTGCGGAAAGGCCAATGCAGAGCCGGATCTGACCGGCTTCTTCAATTCTCGTGAAAGCGCGTTCGGTCAACACGCCCCACGCTTGTATGAGAATGCGAATAAGATCTGGCAACATCCCTGATGGCAGCGTAAAGCCCGATTCTGGATGCGTTTGCCCTGTGGATAGCTGAAGTTGGGTGCGCAATAAGTCGGAAACGCGTGAAGCATCAAAGCAGCGGTTTAGCGGACGTTCATCGGAAAGTTTTTGCAGCGCGGCATAGGCTGGGGGGGTGTCTGCGTCGAGATTTAGGGTGTAAAGGCCCTTATTCTCAAGAAGCGGCAAGACATCACAGTAGCGGAACCAGCTTGCGGTTGCCTGATGAACGAGTTCATGTTGCGTTTGGCGGAGTTGATTCGGGCGGGCGGTTGCCATTAGCAGGCTGCGCCGATAGGCATCGTAGATTGTGGTAGAGAGCTGCTGCTCTTGATCGTCTTCCACATTTTGGTCGAGGATGTTGAGTGACTCGGCCAATAGAAAAATTTGGTGCGTTTCGCGCCAGTATCCTGGAGGCGCCGGAAAATAGAGCTGGTGGCTACGCAGCATAACGAGAAGCATTTCAGTCAATGCGCGGTGCAGGGCGCGCGTGATCATCATGCGCGCGGCGCGGTCGCCTTGACGGCTACGTTCTAGTACCTGGCTGGCCACGACTTTGTAGCCGGTGGCGAGGTGATTTTGTAACGCTTGCGCAAGGTTGGCAATTTTTGCTTCGCGTGGAGGCAGTACGACGGCTTTATCCAGAAAGTGCTTACTGAGGGCGTTACAGATAAAGTGGATTGGGCCGCGCAGTGCCTCCAGCATCTGGAAGCGGGTTTCGGAGTCGGTGCGTAGGCGCGTAAGCTCTTGAACGGCGGCATACACCTGCTTTGAGGTTTCGCCGACATTCATCTGCGGTAAGCTGTTCACCCATTCGCGCACACGCTTAGCGTTCGGCTGCGCGAAACTTAAGATGGCGAGATCTTGTGGCGGAATTTTGAGTGGAATACCGTCTGCTGCTGGCATGCCCGAACCTTGTATTCTTGGCGGTAAATGAGGCGGGTAGTACGCGCGCGTTTTTCCCCGTTCTTGGAGTATAGACGGCACTTCAGGTTTTACCGGTTTTCCTGTTGAATCGGAAAGATTTGAGCGCCTTGTCGATGCAGTGGCGAGCTGCGACGCGCCGTTGAGCGCTTATTCAGATAAGTTTGGCGCGAGAATTTGTTTGGCAGGTGCGCCTGGAACCTCGCGAGCAAGGCGGGGCAGCAAGAAACCGGGCAGGCGTGCGGCCATCTGGCGGTAGAGTTCGAAAGCCTCGGTATCGTGAATGGAAAAGTCGTGGGCACCGGCAACAGGGTCGAGCAGGTGAAGGTAGTAGGGCAGGACGCCGGCATCAAACAAGCGTTCGGAGAGCGCGGCTTGGGCGTCGACATGGTCGTTGACGCCTCGCAGCAGCACCGCTTGGTTGAACAGGGTCACCTGTGCGTCTCGCAGTTTGCGCATCGCGGTGTCGAAGTGGTGATCGAGTTCGCTTGGGTGGTTGCTGTGAACCACTAGGATGGCGTTCCGCCCACTTTGAGCGATTGAGCGAAACAGCGCGAGCAGCCCCTCGTCAATGCGTGCAGGAACCACTACTGGGGTGCGAGTATGGAAGCGTATTCGCTTTAACTGCGGCAAAAGTAGCAGGGCGTCGACCCAGCGTTGTAAGCGCGCATTGCTATTGATGAGTGGATCGCCGCCGCTAAAAATTACTTCGTTCACCTCGGGATGGGTTTCCAAGTGTTGGATGAGCTCGTCGAACTGGGCTTGGCTGAGTTGATTGTCTTCGTAGGGAAAGTGGCGTCTAAAGCAGTAGCGGCAATTGATCGCGCAGGCGCTTCCCGCGATGATCAGCACGCGGCTTTGGTATTTGTGCAGCAGACCACGGTGCGGGTTTGCGTGCAGTTCAGCCAGCGGGTCGGTTACAAAATCGGGGGGGGGAGTGAGCTCTAAGCCTTGCGGCAGGATTTGCCGTAGTAAGGGATCGTCCAGCTTTCCTTTCTGGATTTTGTCCACAAAAGCCTGCGGAACGCGCAGCGGAAATGCGCGAGCGGCAGCGCTGGCGCTTTCAAGCAAGGATTGCGGAAGATCAAGAAGCCGCCAAAGCTCGTCAACGGAGCTGACCAGCTGCGAAAGCTGTTGCTGCCAGCTAGCCTCGGCGCGCACATGAGGATAGATGCCCTGCTCTTTTTGATGAACGCACTGCTCTTTTTGATGAAGGATAGTTGAATCTTCGGTGTGTGAAGATGTTGCGGTTCGGGTTATCATGAGCAACTTTTTCTCAAACGGCGGGTTCTTGAACAGCGGGTGCGCCTCGCTGGTGGCGCGCTGATTGTAGAACAAGCACTACTGGAACTGTGGGAATCTGATTATGGCGAGCTATTCTACCAATGAATTCAAGGGCGGTCTCAAGGTCATGCTGGATGGCGACCCTTGCTCCATTATGGAAAACGAGTATGTAAAACCAGGCAAGGGCCAAGCGTTTAACCGCGTTAAGCTGCGTAACCTGAAGTCTGGGCGGGTGCTGGAAAAAACCTTCAAATCCGGCGAATCATTAGAAGGTGCGGACGTTGTAGACGTTGAAATGCAATTTTTGTATTTCGACGGCGAATTTTACCACTTTATGAACCCGACCAGCTTTGAGCAGTTGGGCGCCGAAGTTCCAGCGGTGGGCGATAGCGCCAAGTGGCTGAAAGAGCAGGACAACTGCACGGTGACGCTGTGGAATGGCGTTCCCTTGGCCGTTACGCCACCGAATTTTGTAACGCTGGAAGTGGTCGAAACTGATCCGGGCGTGAAAGGCGATACCGCGAGTGGCGGTGGTAAGCCCGCCAAGCTTGCTGGCGGAGCTGTTGTGAAGGTGCCGTTGTTTATCTCGGTGGGCGACATCTTGAAGGTGGATACCCGCACGGGTGATTACGTTAGCCGTGCCTGATGACGTAGATTCGCGAGGCTGGCGGCCAAGTGCCAGCCTCGATGCGCTGCGTGCGCGGGCGCATTTGAATCAGCGGATTCGCGATTTTTTTTCTGAGCGTGGCGTATTGGAAGTCGAAACGCCGTTGCTTTGCAGCTCAACTGCAACCGATCCTTTTCTTACTAGCCTGTCGCTGCAATGGCGCGGGTGTACCCGGTATTTGCAAACCTCCCCAGAATTTCCGATGAAGCGCCTGCTGGCGGCGGGTAGTGGGCCAATTTTTCAGTTGTGCAAAGTGTTCCGTGCCGATGAGTTTGGGCGTTTGCATAACCCCGAATTTTCAATGCTGGAGTGGTATCGGCCAGGCTTCTCTCTTGCAGATTTGATGGATGAAACCGAAGCGTTGATTGTGGCATTGGCAGCGGTTTTTGGCAGGCCGTTGAGCGGGCCTTTTCAGCGGGTTTCGTACCGTAAGGCTTTTCTAGATGCGGTGGGGGTTGATCCTTTGACGGTATCCGATCTGCAGCTTTCCGTGATTGCGCGCGAGTGCGTGCCGTCGGCGCCGGAGGAATGGGATCGCGATGGCTGGCTTAATTTGCTGATGGCGGAGGTTGTAGAGCCTCATTTGGGGAATGGGCCGGTGTTCGTTTGGGGGTTCCCGCCTTCTCAAGCGTCTTTAGCGCGCTGCCTGCACGATGATGATGGCGAGCGTGTGGCGGCGCGTGCCGAGTTTTATCTGGGAGGCATGGAATTGGCCAATGGCTATGACGAGCTGACCGATGCGCAGGAGCAGCGCGTGCGCTTTCAGGCAGATTTAGCGCAACGCCAGTGCTTAGATGCGGCTTCTGTTCCGATGCCGGATGCGTTGCTGGATGCTTTGCAGGCAGGCTTGCCCCCCAGCGCCGGAATGGCGTTGGGGGTGGATCGCTTGTTGATGTGGCTGTTGGATAAACCGCGAATTGCGGATGTTTGCAGCTTTACAGCGGATCGTGCCTGATGGCGAGCGTGGATTCTGAGGCGCCGCTGGGAGCGAGCGTTCCGCAGAATCCTGAGCCTGTGGGTTCTAGATAAGGCAGTAGGATTGGTGCCATGCCTTTCATTGCCTGCACCGGAAGCGCCGAGGTGAAACGGAAGGCAGCGGCTTCTTTGCCGGGAACAAAGGCGGTGAGGGTGCCAAAATGGTTGTCGCCCAAGTAGAACACGAACGTGGCGGTGCGATTTAGCGCAGTGCCCGCGTGGCGCCCGCTGGGGCCGCCGGTCACGAGACGGTTGTCGCCGGTGCCAGTTTTTCCGCCCATCACGAGGGTGCTGCCATCGGCCAATGTGTAGCCACCGGTAAGACGCCTTGCGGTGCCTTTGCTCACTACTTCACTGAGCGCTTGCTTGAGGGTGGCGGCCACTTCTGGGTTGAGTACTTGTTCGCTGGCGACGGGGCGGCTGCGTGCTAGATCGGTGTCGTAAGGTGTGCCGGCGCCAAAATGCAGGTCTTGGATTCGCACGGTGGGGAAGCGCTTGCCGCCATTCAGGATGATCCCCATTAATTCAGCGAGAGCTGCGGGGCGGTCGCCTGAGCTGCCAAGGGCGGTTGCGTAAGAGGGCACTAAATGCCCGAAGGGGTAGCCGAGACGTGCCCAGCGCTGGTGAAGATCCATAAAGGCTTCAACTTCCAGCATGGTGCGGATACGGCTGTCGCGGGCGTTTTTCGCGCGGGTCTTGAATAGCCAGCCGTAGACTTCTTGGCGCTCGTCTTCGCTGGCTTCAGCGGCTTGCCCCCAGTTGATCTCGGGTTGCTGCTCTAGATAGGCGAGTAACCAGAGTTCGAGTGGATGCACACGGGCAATATAGCCTTGATCGGGCAGGTTGAATTTGCCGGGGCCGTAGCGGTCGTAGAGGTCTGCCACGTATTTATCTTTGAGTTCGGTGTTCGGTAGATGGGTGCGCAAAAATACTGAAAACGTCTCAAGGTCGGCGTTAGGGAAAACATAGCGGTGTATGGCGGCCAGCTTCGGCGCAGAACGGCGAATGCCATCCAGAAGAATTTCCATGCGGGCAGTGCTGTCCTTGCCTTTGTATTTATTCCAGAAGCGATTGAGAAACACCATGCCTTCACGATCCGCAAATCGTGTCAGGTAGGCTTTGCGGCGTGGATCGCTATCGTTTTTGAGCAGTTCGGTGTTGTTATCAATATTGTTTGCAATAATGTGCTTCACAATATCACGCAGCATTCGAACAAACGGCAGGTTGATGGATTCTTGCAGAGATTCGCGCACGGTTGGCATGCGGCCATTGTCTTCGCGGCGAAAGTTGTTGAATACATGCATCCCGCCACCGGTAAAGAAACGCTCACCCGGATTGGCTGAATAGCTGCGCTCCATTGCCGCAGCGAGGATTGCGTGAAGACTTTTATCGCTGGCGCCGCTTAGATAGCCAAGCACCCACTGACTGAGGATATCACTTGCGTCGTTACGCGCTTTGGTGAGTTCTGCGGGTGCGAGTGCCGAATATTTTTCGTGAAGTTCGGTAATGATTTCTAGGTAGGTTGTAAGTACGCGCAGTTTTGCGGTAGAGCCGAGCTCAAGTTTGCTGCTTTCGTTGATATCGAAGGGCTGATCGGTGTTGTCGGTTTGGATGCGCACCTGATTTCCATCCGGTGTGCGCTCGAATAATACAAAACTGTAATGCACGTCGCCGGCCTGATTTTCTTTGAGAAGGCGTTCACCAAAGAGGCCCATTTCGCGGGCAAAGTCAGGATTGGCGAGTTTTGCGAGGTAGTCGCTGATCTGTTCCTGTGTTTCGCGCTGAAGCGTGCTCGTAACGGCTAGGTCAAGCCGGTCAAGATCGTAATTGGGAATGTTTAATAGCATGTTTAGACGCCGCCGCACCACGTTGACACCTTTATTGGTTTCCATGGGTACGGTGGCGGGATTTTCGGTGAAATTCCGAAAGGTGAGCGGTTGCTTGAGGGCTGCTTCGCGTAGCGTCCACGAAATGGCGCCTTGTTTTGCCATGATGCGGATATAGCTGTCGGTAAGACGCTCCAGTTCGCTACGACCGCGAGCTAGGTACCAGGTGGGGCGACGGTGTGCGATCATCAGCGCAATGACTTCCCGTAGCGCGGTTGCTTGCACTTCGATTCCTTCGGGTGGTGTTTCATAAGAGGAGAGAACGCGGTTGACCGTATCAAAATCGGCTCCAAACCAAACGTAGAGCCCATCCCCTAGGCCGTTTACTTCACCGTAGCCTGGCGCGGCAGAGAGCGGTACGGTATTCAGATAAGAAAGCACCAGCGTGCGCCGCGCGGCCATGGTGTCAGGGCCTTGCTGGTAAGCGCGAACGCTGGCGGAAGCCATCTGCAAAATCTTGTCGGTAGGTGCAGAGGTAACGCCATCGGGTGAGTGGCGATATTTTTCAATCTGGGTTGCGAGGGTGCTGCCACCCATAGATTGGTGAGGAGCGCCGACCAGTTTGGCCGCTTGGGAGGCAGCGGCTTTGCCAAATCGCCCCCAGTCTACGGCGGGATTTTGGCGCCGATAACGTTCATCCAGCAGGGTACGGTTTTCGATAAAGAGCAGCGACTGAGCGATTAGGTCTGGGATGGCATTAAAATCGCGATAGCCGCGCCGTGGATAGGTAAATTTGTAGATTTGTTCGTTTCTGCAGTCCTTTGCGTCTAAGCCTGCACGGTCTTTTTCAGGGAAAGGTGGAAACAGCCCAAGCGTTGTGTAGCGCATAAGCTCCGGCGAAAAGCGTGCTTGTGATTGAATGCTATAACCGCGGGCTTGCAGGCGCTCTAGCATCTGCGGAAGCCGCACATAGCCTAAGCGTTCGTCGAACGGGCCTTCTACTGGGTAACGGATGTTGTCACTTGGGCCGGGTTCTACCGTGAAGCTTAAGCTGCTTGCGTAATTGGAGAGCTCTTTTGATTGGTACGCAGAGGTTTTCGCCTCGTTCCACCCCCAAATCCCGGCGACGCCAGCGGCACCAACGATCAGCGTTACAACACTGATCTTGAATATAGATACACCGCGCATTCTCTGAATTGGGCGGTATGCCGCTTGGGCTCGCCGTTGGAAGGCGGGCGTTTTTCGGAGTGTTTTTTGCTTGCGCATTGGTACAGGTGGCAGTAATACGCCCATGTCGAGCCTGGCATTCCTGAGAAGTAGGATTTTTGTTTTTGGAGTGAGAAGCAGGCGAGGGAGTCGCGGAACGAATGTCGTGGCGGTGGCTCTCGGCGCCTTTGCAGGGGCACGCCCTGCTTTTGCCTTGAGTATAACGCACCGCCCGAAATGCAATAGGAGATTGGCGAAAATATTTGTGCTTAATTTGAGCTTAGATTTTGAGCGCGAGTTTTAAGCGAATGGTGATATCAAATCCCTTGGCTAGGGGGATTCATTTCTACGCTCAAAAACCCAAGTGGTGCCGTCGTCAAAACGTAGGCGGAGCTGTTTTTGAGTGGTCTGTATTTCGCTGCCGGATTGCAGGCGTGTGAGCCAGCTACGCTCAATCTGTTGCAATGCCTCGTCTGCGATAATGCAGCGTGCGCGGGTGCTGGCGGCGCCTTGGAGTAGCAGCCGGTTGTTTTTAATCATGGTGTGACCGTGCCAGCGATTGCAGGCAACGGTGCCGCTGGCGCGGCCTTTTTCGGCAAGATTGAGCGTGAAGTGAGGGGCGCGATCGGTCAGTTGCGTGGAGGCTGCCTTGGTCGTTTGGATTGTGGTCTGGTTTTGTGCGGCAATGGCTTCTACGAGCTGCCAGTTGCCCAGTGGCATGGGGGTAGATGCGGAAAGCATGGTGCAGCCTCCTGCAAGAAGGATTGCGCCGGAGAGCGCGATTGCTCGCAACACGCTAAATGTGGGTAGGTTCTCAGCGAGAAGATGGTGCTTCAAGGGTTGCCTCCGTTGCTGGGCTGGCTTTTGCCTGATCCGAGCGCACTGTAAGCCGCTTGGATCAGGAAACACACAGTCTTAATGGGTTTGGTGTGTGTTGGAACCCGAGAATGTTCCTTTGCGCGCAAGACCCGCGAGTGCAGCGACCACAAGTGTTGCTAGTGGAAGAGAGCCGCCACCACCGCTGCCGCGCTTTTTAGGTTGTTCGAGCCCACCATCGTCGCCGGTGCCATTGTCGCCGCCGGTGCCATTGTCTCCACCGGTACCATTGTCTCCACCGGTGCCATTGTCTCCACCTGTGCCATCATCCACGATCCCACCACCACTACCGTCATTGTTGCAGCAGGCGCCGCCGGTTGTTTGTGTGAGCCAATCGCCGTATTGGGAGACGCGGGTATATACGCCTGGGTAGCCTTGGTTTGCACATCCGTATCCGAAGCTGACAAGACCTACCTGTACGTAGCCGACGCCTGAACTACTTGGCATCACCAAGGGGCCGCCGCTGTCGCCGCTACATGCGTCTGTGTTGTTTCCTGGGACGGTCGCGCACATCATGTGGGTGCTGATTTCCGCAGGGGGAATCAGGGAGGGGGATACGCTGCAATCGACGATGCGTAGGGAGGCCCACTGTAGATTTGCGGGCGTGCTGGATACGGTTTCTGAAGTGTCTCCCCAGCCGGAAAGTTGCACGGGCATTGAAAGCGTACCATCGTTGCTAGGCGTTGCGAGTTTTGCGGCCGCGCACTTTTCGCCGCACAGCCCCATGTCGATGTCGCGCTCAAGTTCGATTAGCGCAATGTCGTTGTCAAACACAATGCCGGCTGTGGAGCCTTCGGTAACGTATTCTGGGTGGTTGATCCAGCGTTTGATGGCAATGGTCTGGCCGCTATCTGCTTGAGCGAGTGAGTTTGTGCCTGCGAGTACGTGGACGCTTGCGATGGCAGCGTCGCTATCGGGGCGGCAGTGGGCAGCAGTCAGTATCCAGCGCGGGTGGATGATGCTCCCGCCGCAAAAAAAGGTGTTGATCGGAGCGCCATCACCTTGTAGTAGCGCAACTTGCCAAGGAAATTGCCCTGGCGACGCGTCACGGCCGTTTACAATGCGTGGGCTTTTGTCAAAGCTCCAAGCACTGGACGACGCGACAATGAGCGCACCAGTGAGCGCCCAAAGTGATGATTTTAAACGCCGATTCGCTTTGCGTTTTGCGTTGTCGGTTGCGATATCCACAGACAGCTTCATTGAGAGAACCTCGTGATTACAGGGACATGAAGGTTTGGTGCGGAGACGATGCCTAAAGTCAGATACTCTGCGCTCGCAACAAGCCTACAGCCTCCATGCTGGTATTGTCAGTCTAGCCTATTTGTTTTTCAAAAAAGCTTTCGAGAAGTGCGTTCAAAATGCGGCCAAAAAGCGCTATGCGCCATCTATGCAGCTAGCAAACGCTTGTCCCATGCGCACAGGGGTTCCAGCGCGGAGGGATTCGTCCCAGCGTATTTGCCCTTTGGGAAATAGGATAATCGCAGTCGAGCCTAGCTTGAAACGCCCCATTTCTTCGCCACGCGCCAAGCTGATTTTTGCGTGTTCTCCGGTGTAGCGAGTCAGGTGCAGCTTGCGCTTGGGAGGTGTGACCAAACCGGCCCATACGGTTTCGATGCTGGCAACGATCATCGCACCTACTAAAACCACTGCCATGGGGCCAAGATCAGTTTCAAAGATTGCGACGACCCGCTCGTTGCGGGCGAACAGTGCAGGAACATGCTCGCTCGTACGTTGATTTACAGAAAACAGTTTCCCTGGCACATAGATCATTTCGGTCAATCGGCCCGCGTAGGGCATGTGGACGCGGTGGTAATCACGTGGGCTGAGATAAACCGTGGCAAATTCACCGTTTCGGAATGGCTCGGCGCGTTGTGTGTCGCCGCCGAGTAGCTGTGTGAGGGTGTAGCTGTGGCCTTTCGCTTGAAAGATCAATTCGTCGTCGATTTTTCCCAGTTGGCTAATCGCGCCATCCGCTGGGCAGACAATGCCGGTTTCGGCAATGGGGCGGGCATCTGGTTTTAACGCGCGGGTGAAAAAGTCGTTAAAAGAGGCGTAGGCGAATGGGTTTTCCTGTTGCGCTTCGCTCATGTTGACCGGAAATGCCGAGGTGAACGAGCGTATCAGGGCATCCTTCACGAGCGGCCACTGGCATTCCGCCAGCAGCCCGGCGCTGCGCGAGAGCAAATGATGCGGAAGGATGTATTGTGGCAGTACGCGCAAACGGTCTAGGGGTTGCTGTTCCATAGGTTCCTCAATGGCAGTGCGCAGCAGGATGCGAAAGCGCGATTGTAAACGTCCCGCATTGAAAAGCGAACGAAACTTCGTGACCGCTTGCTACGGTTCGTAACCGGAAAGCTATGGACGAGCGAGGTAGGTACCCAATGCGTTCACTAAGCGGCGGAATACCGCGTAGTCGGCCTCGGTCAGTGGCTGTGGGCGCTTGCTGTTGTCGGCATAGAGGACTCCGAGAGGGCGCTTTCCCCGAAACAGTGAGCTGGCGAAATAGCGGTTGGTTTGAGTGGCGTTGTACACCTTGCTGGGTAAGAAGCCCTCGCTAGATTTTTGGCGCTCTGGGCTCACCCAAATTTGTGCAGGCTGTTTGATCAGGCGCGTAAACAGATTTGGCGGTTCGATCAAGAATTGTAAGCCAGTGAGCGCGGGCGCCTGCTCGCATCCTAGTGCGAGTTTGCTGGTGAATTGGCCTTGTGCAGCGTCGAATTCCAAAAAGAGGATGCGTTCGATTTGGGAACACTCATGCAGTACATGAAGGCTTGTTGTGAGGGCTTCAGAAACGCTCTTGAAGTCCGAAGGATTTCGCGATAGTTCTTCTGTTCGAGTTAGTTGTTCTATTCGCGTTAGTTGTTCTAGTAGAGAATCAAAGCGCTGGGCTGCGGCGGCGCTCCTAAAGCTAGGCTGGCTTGCGGTTGGGTCGGGATGCGCGGTGCGGGCAATTTGGGGGGCACTTAAAGGGCTTGGTGGGCTCATGCCGCTATGGAGCGGCTGTTTGTGGATTCTTTGCGCCCGAAGCGGCTCGTCGTTATAGAGCCGCTGAACAGCCTCTGCGCGCAGAGAGGGCGGGATGCGCCGAGCTGGGCCGGGCAATGGTTCGGCAAGCAAGCCTGCTGCGAGTGCGGCCGTTGCAATGTCGGGCACACGGCGGGCGAGTTGCAGTGCGCTGTTGCAGATGCGTCGCCATGCGGCGTCTTCACTGATTTCCAGCCATGCCGCGAGTAATGTGATGCAGCGCCGCATGCCTTTCCCAAACCAGTCGGTGCGTGCTTCAACCGCAATGGCGTTCGCCAGTAACACCCGCATCGGGCCGGAAACTTCGCGGCGGTGCATGCTTTCGTCGCGGTAGCGGATCTGCGAAATGTGCGGTTTGTTGGTGCGTGCGGCCCAACGCAGAAGTGGCCGCATGTCGGTGAGGTGCTGATGATCTAATGCGTTGATCAGAATGTCAGAGAGCCTGCCGTCATGAGCGAGCCCCACCATTAGATCGTTAAGTGTGCAGCCGAGCACCAAACGCTCGGCCTCAGTGGGGGTGATGTCATACCGATGGATTAGGGTGGTGATCATCTTCATTTCTTTGGGAGCTTCGCGCCATAGCACCCATTCGGGAAGGCGCGTTAAAAGCGCCGCTAAGTAACACTGTTCGTAGTGGATCAACGGTTGGGCTTGCTGCCAATCGCTGATCATGGTGGCGGCAAATAGCCCTGTCACCAGCGCGCTTCGTGATTGCCATTCGTTGGGGTGTTCTGCGGTTGCGGGCAGTGGGGAGAGCATCTTCACAACCGTGGCAATTGCGTGATTGCCCAGTAGCGTTTGGCAATGCGCCATGTCCGACAAGGTGATTTTGCTGGCTTTGCGAAGCTGGCGAGCTACCTCGCGCAGGATGCTTGCAGCGATGGCAGGGTCATCCAGCAGACGTGTGGTCAGTTCTGCATCCGTCAGATTGGCGTCGCTTACCGCAGCACGCGCGGCTTTGCACGTGGCGGGCATCGGATTCAGCTCGGCGCGGCTGATGATCGTTGCGAGGGCGCGCTGTCCCTTGGGTTCAAACGGTGTGGACATGAATGGGCTAACTTGGGTTTGTGTAATGGTGAAAGCTATTCTTAACTTAATACCAGTTCTGAACTTAACTGTAGCTCATGAATAGAGAAGGATTGTGCGATTGCTTTAGGTAATCGTGAGCGAACACCATGCTGAAAATCATAGGCATTATCGTAGTACTCGGTTCCGTTGCTGGTGGCTATGTGCTTTCCCATGGAAAGCTGGGCGCTATTTGGCAACCTTATGAGTTGATCATTATCTGCGGCGCGGCCTTTGGTGCGTTTTTGATTGCGAATGGCATGCCGGTCATCAAAGGCGTGGGTTCTGGCCTTGGCGCGGTATTTTCAGGCAAGCTCCATTGGCACAAAGATAGCTATATGGAATTGCTTTCCCTGCTGTACGAAGTATTTAACAAGGCACGCAAAAGCGGGCTGATTTCGATAGAAGAAGATATTGAAAATCCGGCCGGTTCGGAAATTTTTATGCGCTACCATCACGTGAACAGTAATGCGAAGTTGGTGGATTTTATTTGCGACTATCTGCGCATCATTGCGAGCGGCAATCTTTCCGCCAATGAACTTGAGAGCCTGATGGATCAAGAAATTGAAACGGCGATGCACGAAGCCACTGAGCCCGCGCATGCCGTGAACCGCGTTGCAGACGGTTTGCCTGGCTTTGGTATCGTTGCTGCGGTGCTTGGGATCGTTATTACCATGGGCTCGTTGGGTGGGCCTCCGGATGAACTCGGACACCACGTAGGTGCTGCGTTAGTCGGGACATTTCTCGGTATCCTTTTTGCTTATGGGTTCCTTGCCCCTTTAAGCAATGCGATGGAGCACGATGCAAAGGAAAGTATGAAAATCTATGAGTGTGCAAAAGTATGCATGTTGGCGATGGTAAATGGCATCCCGCCACAGCTTGCCGTGGAATTTGGCCGCAAGGTGTTGCCAGGCGGGGAGCGGCCTACGTTTAGCGAGCTGGATTCCGCATTGCGCGGTCGCTAAGCCATGGCTACAGCAGACGCCAATAAACCCATCGTTATCAAGCGCGTAAAAAAATACGCGGCGGGTGCGCATGGCGGTGCGTGGAAAGTTGCCTTCGCCGACTTCGTAACGGCCATGATGGCGTTGTTTTTGGTGCTCTGGCTGATTGAATCTACTACACAGGCAGAAAAGCTTGCAATCTCGATGTATTTCTCGAACCCGACGGGCTATACAGAGGGCGGCTCGCCCTTTGTGGTGAATCTCGGTGGCGGAATGCGTGATACTGACACCATTGAGCGTGTCAGCTCTCCAGCCCCGCCGACGCAGGAGCCGGACGTTATGCCGGATCGCAATATCCAGCCGCTCGACAATATCCAGACGAATCCGTCTCAGGAAAAATCGGATCTTGAAAAGCAGCAGGCGGAAAAGCAAATGCAGGAGCAGCAGCTCCAAGAAATGCATGAGCAGCGCGAAACGCAAGAATTTGAAGAGCTTAAGCGCGCGTTGGAAGAAAAAATCGAAGCTGATCCAACGATCGGCGCGTTCCGAGATCAGATTATTATCAAAATCACGGAAGACGGCCTGCTAATAGAAGTAGTTGATAAGGATAAACGCCCCATGTTTGATCTGGGGAAAACCAGCGTCAAGCCTTATTTTAATAGCATCCTGAAAGCGATTGCGAAAACCTTGGAAGGCACTCATAACCCCTTGAGCATTTCCGGGCATACGGATGCGGTGCCTTTTACCGAATCTGAAAATTACACCAATTGGGAACTCTCTTCTGATCGCGCCAATGCTGCGCGCCGAGCGTTACTAAAGGCAGGCATGAAAAAAGAACAAATTGCGCGTGTGGTCGGTCTGGCAGATAGCATCTTGTTCGATGAAAAACATCCCGACGCTCCCATTAATCGGCGAATCTCGATCCTTGCAATGCGCACCCCACCTACTCGGATGCCTGCACCGGAGGAAAAAGACGCGCAGCAGAATGAAGCGGCGACTCCGGCAGATCCTAATGCCGCAGCCGAGATCCCGGGAAGTGCGCCTGCGAATTTCGGTAGGAATCAAGCAGAAGCTAACGCAAAACCTAACGCTAAACCTGTAGGTGAAAACGCTCGTGCTCCAGCAAAGCCTTCGTTGCCGCGCGATCCGGATTTCCCGCCTGCTGGAACCGTGCCATCGGCTGCACCTGCCATTCCGTCGATACCGGCTGTTGAACCCGCGCGCACGCTGGCGGCACCGCCGAGTGCTGTTCCCGCAGTTCCAGAGGGGCTAACTCCGCGCCCTGTCGAGCCAAGTGCGGAGCCCGCCGGCCAGAACGCTCAACCGCCCGTAGCGCCGGCACAGCCGCCTGCGAATCGGACTGTGGTGCCTGCGCCGACAAGCCCAGATAGCGAATTCTTTTAGAGGTGCTGGACTTAATAGAAGCGTTGCACTTATAGAAGCGCTGCACCTATAGAAGTGCAGCATTTACGGAGCTTGCGTTTTTTCTCGCAGGCGGAAGTAGCTTTCCAAGCGCGCAGGGTTGATTTTTCCCTCCGCAATGGCCTCGCGTAGCGCACAGCCCGGTTCTTTGCGATGCTGGCAATCGCTAAATCGGCATTGCCCAAGAAATGGCAAAAATTCGCGAAAGCCTTCAACGATCTGATCGGCTTGCAAATGCCAGAGGCCAAATTCGCGTATTCCTGGGGAATCAATGATGCTGCCACCAGCACGAAAGTGAAATAACCGCGAGTTTGTGGTGGTATGACGCCCAAGCTGCGATGCGCTAGAAATTTCGCCGACGCGCGCGTTTGCATCAGGGAGCAGCGCGTTCACCAGCGATGATTTGCCGACCCCGGATTGCCCAACGAATATGCTAATGGATGCTTCAAGCGCTTGCTGCAGTGCGGCCATACCCTCGCCTGTGTGTGCGGAGCATTCCAAGATGGTGTAGCCAATCGTTGGATACACCGCAAGCATTTCTTGTAGTGCAGCACGCTCGTTAGGTGTGGCAAGGTCGATCTTATTGAGGAGCAAACGCACCTCGATTCCCTGCAATTCAGCCGCCACCAGATAGCGGTCAATCAAAGCGGTGGAAGGCGTGGGGCTCGCGGCAATCACCAGAACGATAAAATCAACGTTGGCCGCGACTGGCCGAAGCATGCCGCGCGTGTCGGGGCGCGCCAAGAGGGAGTGGCGATCCATGATGGCTTCCACCACCCCCGGCCCGCTTGTACCACTGCGATACACCACCCGGTCGCCTGCGGTGAGCTGGCTTCCTAGGCTTGCGCGAAAATGGCAGGGATAAATGCAGCGCGGCTGCGTGATGGGGAGTGGTTCAATCTCGACGAAACTACCGTAATGTCCAACGACGAGCCCCATCTTTTCGTCGCCCGAAGGAGCGTCTTCACATGCGCCCGCAGCTTGCGTGGCGCGCTGTACTTTGGCATCGCGTGAGGCGCGAATGCGCTGCACCTGCTGTTCGCTTAAACGTCGTTTTGCCATGGATGATTCGCCGTTACCTACTAAAGAGGTTACACTTTCGTATACCCTCACTGCGGAATAATAAATAGGATGCCGGAATGACCGACCGTAAAACCAATCTGATCTGGATTGACCTCGAAATGACGGGCCTAGATCCTGATCAGGATCGCATCATTGAAATCGCGACTGTTATCACCAATAAAGATCTCGAAATCCTTGCGGAAGGCCCCGTGTTTGCAGTCCACCAACCGGATGAGATTCTCAATGGTATGGACGAATGGTGCACAACGCAACATGGCAAATCCGGCCTTACTGCTCGCGTGCGCGCCAGCACCGTCAACGATGCTCAAGCCGAAGCGCAAACCATTGAATTTTTGAAAGAATGGGTAGACCCACGCACTTCACCGATCTGCGGCAACAGCATTTGTCAGGATCGACGCTTTTTGTATCGCTACATGCCCGCACTTGAAGGGTATTTTCACTACCGCAATCTGGATGTGAGTACATTAAAAGAACTGGCTGCGCGGTGGCATCCGCAAGCCTTGCAGGGGATTAGCAAAAAAGGTTCTCACCTTGCGCTGGATGATATTCGAGATTCCATTAATGAGCTAAAACATTATCGGCAACAGTTGTTTGTAGAAGCGGCGCGGTAGATGCCCTTGTGTGTAGATTGGATTTGTCACTACACTGGCGAGCCCTTTTTATAAGACACTGATTTTTATGGACACAAATACTCACTACAGCGCACACCTGCCGTTAGATCTTTACACAGCAGAGCAGGTGCGCGAACTTGATCGCCTCGCCATCGCCAGTGGCGTCCTAGGCTTAACGTTAATGACACGTGCAGGCGAAGCTGCGTTTGCATTGTTGCGCGAGCGCTGGCCGCATGCGCAGCGTTGCGTGGTAGTTTGTGGCAGCGGTAATAACGGTGGCGATGGTTATGTAGTGGCGCGGCTCGCGCACGAAGCCGGGTTGCAAACGACCGTAATCGCCGTGAGTGAGCCTGAAAAATTGCATGGAGACGCACGCTCGGCATGGGAACTTGCGCAACAGGCGGGCGTTGAAATTCAACCGTTTAGCGGTGCTATTCCTGCTGCTGATGTGCTTGTAGATGCGCTATTGGGCACGGGCTTGCAAGGCAGTTTACGTGACCATGCGCGGCGTGCAATCACGGCGATACGCGAAACCCGTATTCCGGTGCTGGCGATTGATATCCCTTCGGGCTTGAGCGCCGATGCTGGAGAGCCGTTAGGGGATGCGGTACATGCCGCGGTTACCCTCACATTTATCGGTATCAAGCTCGGGTTGGTGTTGGCGCAGGCGCGTGCCTTTGTGGGTGAGCTGTTGTTCGCAGGCTTGTTTTATGACGGGTTGAGCCTACCAGAGCCGTTTCGTCGCCAGCAGCCGCCCACTGCGCGATGGATCACGCAGGCGCAGGTGAATACCGCATTGCCGCCACGTTCGCGCACGGCCCATAAAGGGCACTTTGGCCATGTGCTTGTGATTGGCGGCGATTACGGAATGGGGGGTGCAGTGCTGATGGCTGCCGAGGCGGCTGCACGCATGGGCGCGGGGCTTACCACGGTGGCGACACGGCTGGAGCACGCGCCCGCGTTGCTTGCTCGACGGCCCGAAATCATGGTGCATTCCGCAGAGAACGCAGTGGGCCTGCAAGCCCTTGTAAAAAGCGCAACCACCCTTGTGATCGGGCCGGGGCTTGGACGCAATGCGTGGGGTAAGGGGCTTTTTCAGCAAGTGATGGTGGATGGTGCCGATCGGTTGGCGGGCAAACATATCGTCATTGATGCAGATGGCTTGTTTTGGCTAGAGTTTTTTTCCCGTCAGCCCTTGCTTGCGATTAACGCGCAACATTGGGTGCTAACGCCGCACCCAGGTGAGGCCGCACGTTTGCTGGGGTCTGAAACCAGCACCGTGCAGCAGGATCGTTTTGCTGCGGTGCAAAAACTACACAAAAAGTACCAAGGAGTTGTCGTGTTGAAAGGAGCGGGAACGCTGATTCTAGGGAGAGAAGGCGGAGAGCATGACGTGCCTCATCTTGCAAGCGTTGGTAATCCTGGTATGGCCACCGGCGGCATGGGAGATGTCCTCTCAGGGTTGATCGGTGGGTTGTTGGCGCAGGGCAAGAGCTTATTGGATGCAGCACGAATTGGCGTTTGGCTGCACGGCGCCGCAGCAGATCGGGTTGCTGCCAAATACGGCGAGCGCGGTTTGTTAGCGACCGATCTGTTCGAACCTTTGCGCGCATTGGCAAACCCTCCGGTCGATCCGGCTTTGCCAGCAGAAATTTTGCCAGAAGCAGTTTTAGCCGAACCGTCTTTGCCAGAACCATCAATTTTGCCAGAATCATCAAGCGACGAATCCGCGCCATGAGCGACCCTTTTACCCCTGAAAAAATGCAAATTCGGGTTTGTGGAGAGCCCGCAATGGAACAGCTGGGGCGTTGGCTTGCGGTGAGCCTGCAGGCCCCCCTCGTGGCATTCCTCGACGGTGCTTTGGGTGCGGGAAAAACGACGCTCAGCAGAGGAATTTTGCGTGGTCTGGGTCATGACGGCAGCGTGAAAAGCCCCACCTATACCGTTGTTGAGCCCTATTCCGTTGGCGACGTGACTGTATACCATTTTGATTTGTATCGAATTTCCGATCCAGACGAATTAGAGTTGATGGGAATTCGCGATTATTTCACCGCAACCAGCATTTGCTTGCTTGAGTGGCCGCAAAATGGAATGGGCGTTTTGCCCAAACCTGATATACACTTAAGAATTGAGAAATCCGATAGTTGTCGCCGAGTCTTGCTGGAGTGTCTTAACCTTCGCACGAGTTCCATGCTTCACGTGCTGCGAAAGCAAATCGGCGCCGCCCAATTCGAGAGTATCCAGGTTTTATCATGAATGATTGGTTCAATAGCATAAGCGCGACCCGCGCCACGCATGTAAAAATCAAGCCCGTGCTGCTGGCTTTGCTTTGGGTAGCAATTGCCTTTTGCGCTATAACAAACAGTGCACCAAGCTGGGCAGATCAGTCGATCACCAGCATTCGGATTGGTGGTTCGCCCAGCGATACGCGCGTCGTGTTTGACCTAAGCGGCCCCGCAGCCTACCGCGTTTTCACCTTGGAAAATCCAGATCGCGTGGTAATTGACTTCCCAAATGCTCGCAATCGGGCGGGGCGCGTGGTTCCGCCACGTGAGACGGCCGTTACAAGTTTGCGCAGTGCGGTGCAATCGGACAACGCGTTTCGGATCGTGCTGGATCTAAAACAACCGTCCTCAGTAAAAAATTTCATGGTGCCGCCGGATCGAAATTCTGGCCAGCGTTTAGTAATTGATATTTCCCAAGCCGGTAGCGCTGGGCAGGTCGTTGCGTCGCGCCCCGCAGTGCCTAGCGTAGTGCCCGTTGGAAAACCAAACGAGGCTCTCGCTGGAGCCACAGGAGTTGCAGGAGTTGCAGGAGCCGCTGGAGCCGCAGGAAGAGTGACTGCGCCATACGTAAGCGCGTCGCAGGAGCGCAGCCCGTCTCAGAATCAACCGCCCAACAACCGCGCGATTGCGCAGACGCCCTCAAAGCACGTCAATGCGCATCGCTCTGCACCGCGTATCACTCCCAGTAACGCAAAGGTTCGTGAAGTAATCGTGGCGATCGACGCCGGCCATGGTGGCCAAGATCCGGGCGCTATTGGCCCCTCTGGAATCCGCGAGAAAGACATTACCTTATCCATTGCCCGCACCTTGCAGGCAGAGCTCAATCGCCAAGAAGGGATCAAGGCACACCTTGTGCGTAGTGGCGATTATTTCGTGCCGCTGGCATCGCGGCGCGATATTGCCCGCAACCGTATCAAGGCAGATCTCTTTGTGTCCATTCACGCAGACGCTGCACACAATCGCAAAGCGCGTGGCGCCTCGGTGTTTGCGCTCTCCCGTAACGGCGCAACCAGCTCGCTCGCCGCCATGCTCGCCGACCGTGAAAACAAGGCAGATGTGATGGGCGGAGTGCTCACCGATAAAGATGCAACGGTGGCCTCCGTCATTGCTGACCTAGCGCTCGAAGGCGCAATGGAGCACAGCATCAAAGTGGGCAGTAAGGTTTTACATGAGTTAGGCGGCACCACCGTATTGCACAAACGCCATATTGAAAAGGCCGGCTTTGCGGTATTAAAAAGTGCAGATTTTCCCTCCATTCTGGTGGAAACCGGATTTATCTCCAACCCCACCGAAGAGTCGCATCTTCGCAATCTTGGCCACCAAGACAAACTGTCCAAAGCAATCACGCGCGGGGTAATGGGCTACTTTATGGTGAATCCGCCACCGGGCACGATTCTCGCCCAGAAATACGGCAGCGGCGGCTCTGCTCTCGCCTATGCGCCGAATTGAGTTACTCCCCCCTCGCCTTGCTAACCAGATAGCAGCAGGTGAGGTGGTGGAGCGTCCTGCATCCGTTCTCAAGGAATTGTTGGAAAACGCGTTGGATGCAGGTGCCACCCGCATTGATATTGATGTCGAAGAAGGTGGCGTAAAGCTCATCCGCGTTCGGGATAACGGCAGCGGAATTCCCAAGGACGAGATGCCGCTTGCGCTTGCGCGCCACGCCACATCAAAAATCCATCAAATTGAAGACCTTGAAGGCGTCGTTACCCTTGGGTTTCGTGGTGAGGCGCTTGCATCCATCGCGTCTGTTTCCCGTTTGCAGCTAAGTGCTAGCGATAATGAAAACGGCACCGGCTGGCGGGTAGAAACTGAAGGCCAGGATATGGCCGCAATGGTTTCTGCAACGGCGCACCCGCGTGGCACAACGCTTGAAGTGCATGATTTGTTTTTTAATACCCCAGCGCGGCGCAAGTTTCTGCGTGCCGAAAAAACTGAGTTTAACCATCTTGAAGAAGTCTTCCGCAAACTTGCACTCAGTCACTTCGAGACGGGGTTTAGCTTGCGCCATAACGGTCGAAACCTGCACCAACTCAAACCGGCGACAAGTGAGCTGGAGCAGGATCGTAGAATTGCGAGCCTGCTGGGGAGTGTTTTCGTAGAGAATGCCGTGCGCGTTGAAGTAGCGATTGGTGATCTTCGACTATGGGGTTGGATGGGGTTGCCCACATTTTCCCGCGCGCAGGCGGACTGTCAGTATTTTTTTGTGAATGGCCGCGTTATTCGCGACAAAGTGGTCAATCACGCCGTGCGTCAAGCGTATCGCGATGTGCTCTACCACGATCGGCATCCGGCGTATGTGCTGTTTTTTGAGCTAGATCCGCGTATGGTAGACGTGAATGTCCACCCGACAAAGCATGAAGTTCGGTTTCGCGAAAGTCGCCAAGTTCACGATTTCTTATACCGTAGCCTGCATCGGGCCATCGCAGAAATTACCCCTGCTTCGGCAACGCCAGCGGCACAATCAGGCATGGCAGGGCAGGCACCGCTGAGTGCAAGCGAGATTCCGTTCGGTGCGAATGCGAATGCGAATGTGGATCACTCTGGAATGCTGCTAGGCGCTTCATCAGCGGCTTATATTCCTTCCGGTTTTGTTCCCAACCCTTCTGCTCTGCCGGATCAGGCTGCACCGCAGCAAACGGTTTTACCCATCGGAATTGGCGGTAGTTGGCAAGCACCTAGGCGTGATTCTGGAAATAGCTATCGCGCAATGGCGGGGTACCAAGCGCTACACCCGTTGCCAGAACAATCGCCAGAAAACACGCTGACACCCAGCGTTCGCGAGGGAGAGATTCCACCGCTCGGGTTCGCATTGGCGCAGCTACACGGCGTATTTATTCTTGCGCAAAACCAGAATGGATTAATCGTTGTGGATATGCACGCGGCGCACGAACGCATTACCTACGAGCGTATGAAGCAAACTTGGGCCGAAGATCGCCTGCGTTCACAAACGCTATTGGTGCCGATTGGCTTTGCGGTGAGCCAACGTGAGGCCGACCTGATTGATGAGATGCCGGAAACCTTCACGCGGCTCGGTTTTCGAATTGAACGGGTCGGCCCAGAAAGCCTTTTGGTGCGTGATGTTCCAGCGCTTTTGGCAGAATGCCGAGTGGAATCCTTGGTGCGCGACGTGCTTGGTGATTTACTGGTTCATGGCAATAGTCAGCGAATCGAGGAACACATCAACGCCTTGCTTGGCACCATGGCCTGTCATGGCTCGGTGCGTGCAAATCGGCAGCTTTCCCTAATGGAAATGAACGCATTGCTTCGCGATATGGAAGCCACCGAGCGCAGCGGCCAGTGTAATCATGGTCGCCCTACATGGGTGTCGTTAAGTCTGAAGGAACTGGATAAGCTTTTTCTGCGTGGGCGGTAAAGACATTCTTTCGCTTTAGCATAAGAAAAGCTCCCGCTTTCGCGGGAGCTTTAGCGCAAGCTTAGCCTTGTTGCGGGCCAGCTTTTACGATGTCAGCAGAAACTTCGTATTGCGCGAAGTTCTTGGCGAACTGGCCGGCAAGCTCTTTTACGCGAGCTGCGTAAGCGGCTTTGTCTGCCCAGCTCTTTTCGGGAACCAGAAGGTTGTCGTCTACGCCGGTTACGCGCACCGGTACATCTAGGTTCAGGCCGTCGATGTGAGTGGTTTCGACTTCATCCAGCTCGCCGCTCAGAATTGCATTCACAACTGCGCGGGTGGTCGGGATGGAGAAGCGCTTGCCCGTACCGTAGGCGCCACCGGTCCAGCCGGTGTTCACAAGGAATACCTTGGAGCCGAATTCTTCAATACGCTGAATCAGAAGCTCTGCGTAATCCTTGGCAGGACGCGGCAGGAAGGCTGCGCCGAAACCGGTGGAGAACGTAGTTTTGATGCCGGAGCCGTGGCCCATTTCCGTGGAACCCACCAGCGCGGTGTAGCCGCTGAGGTAGTGGTAGGCTGCCGCTTCTTTGCTGAGGCGTGATACGGGTGGAATCACGCCGTTCAGGTCGCAGGTCAGGAAGATGATGTGCTTGGGTTCGCCAGCACGATTCGCTTCGCAACGCTTGGCGATGTTTTCCAGCGGGTAGGCTGCGCGGGTGTTCTGGGTCAGCGAGACGTCTTTGTAGTCTGCGGTGCGGGTTTCTGGGTTGATCACCACGTTTTCAAGAACGGCGCCAAAACGAATGGCGTCCCAAATGACGGGCTCGTTCTCTTGGGAGAGGTCGATGCACTTGGCGTAGCAGCCGCCTTCGATATTGAACACCGAGCCTTTGGCCCAGCCGTGCTCATCGTCACCAATCAGGTAGCGGTTCGGATCTGCAGAAAGAGTGGTTTTGCCGGTGCCAGAGAGGCCGAAGAACAGCGCAACGTTGCCGTTTTCGCCTACGTTGGCAGAGCAGTGCATGGAAAGCACGCCTTGGGCAGGCAGAAGGTAGTTCTGTACCGAGAACATGGATTTTTTCATTTCGCCCGCATAGCGCATGCCGGCGATCAGGACTTTGCGTTGTGCAAAGTTCAGGATGACGGTGCCTTCGCTGTTGGTGCCGTCGCGTTCAGGTACGCACACAAAGTTCGGCGCGTGCAGAATTTGCCATTCTGCTTTGCTTTTCGGGTTGTAACGCTCGGGGCGGATGAAGAGCGTGCGGCCGAACAGGTTGTGCCATGCGGTTTGCGTGGTCACTTTTACCGGCTGATAGAATTCTGGATCTGCGCCAACGTGCAGGTGTGACACAAAGGTTTCGCTTTCGGCGGCAAAGGCTTCCACTTTGCTCCACAGTGCGTCGAACTTGTCGGCGGGGAAGGGGCGGTTCACGGAACCCCATTTGATGTGGTTGGTGGAGCTTGGCTCATCGACGATGAAACGATCCATCGGTGAACGGCCGGTGCGCGCGCCGGTTTCTGCAACGAAAGCGCCTGTGTCGGAGAGATGGCCTTCGCCGCGGCGAATGGCTTTTTCAACAAGGACAGCAGTGCTCAGGTCGATATAAACTTTCGGTGATGCTTGTGTCATGTTTGCAAGTTCCTCACGGCTTTTGGCCGATGTTGTTTCGTAATCGCGGGCGGTCGTCAGATGTGCGACCGCATTCATCGCGTCCCTTTGGTAGCACCGGATGGGCCAGACGTCAGGACAATGTCCATCGTTGGCTAACCTACGTTTTGCAACGGGGTTGCTTCTACAGTTACCACAACTGCAGCCGGGCGGCTTGTTGCACAAGAAAAAAGGGTGATTTCTTCTGTGATTGCAAGCGCCTTTGGGTGCTCGCAAAGCCGCGTTGGGGTGGGTGCCGGATGAATAGCGCGGGATTATCGCAAAAATTGCAAAGAAAGGCGACGGGCAAAAGTTGCGAGTTGTTGCGATTGTGTAGAGGGGCTCACGCAGGATCGCTTGAAATATCCTGCGTGAGAGGATGCAGTGAGGCGTTCATTGGAGCGCGTAATTGCTTTGATTCATTGGATTATTGCGGCTGATCCGGCCCTTTGCTGGCTTGTGGCGAGAGCAGTAACGCAATGTCTACTTTGTCAAAGGTATACGTCTGGTTACAAAATTCACAGGTGGTGCTGATCTGGCCTCGCTCATCCAGAATTTCTTCTAAGGTGCTTCGGCCTAGATTGGCGAGCGCAGCGCCTACGCGTGCCTGTGAGCACGAGCAGTGGAATTGAATTTCGTGTGGCTGGAAGATGCGCACGTCTTCTTCGTGGAACAGGCGCTGTAGCAGGCTTTGCGGCGGGAGGTGGAGCTGTTCGTCTGGCGTGATGGTGTGTGCAAGCGTGGTCAGCCTCTGCCAGTCTTCCTCGTTTTGTTCATGGCTACGTTGCTGTTCCGTGTTGAACGGCAGTTGTTGAAGAATCATTCCAGCCGCGCGGCCGCTGCCTTGAACGAGCCAAAGGCGTGTGGCAATTTGTTCGGATTGTTGGAAATAAAATTCCAATGATTCAGACAGATTTCTGCCCTCTAGCGGAACAATGCCTTGGTAGCGTTCGCCGGTGCGCGGGTCGAGGGTGATGACGAGTTGTGAGCCGGCAAGCAGCTCGCTGAATCCAAGGCCACTGGTATTACCGCTCCAACGGGCAAGGGCGCGGACGTTGCGTTCGTTGTCGCATTCGACCATTAAAAGGTCGATGGGGGCGCCGCCGCGTGCTTGCAGGATCAGTGAACCGTCGATCTTTACGGTGGAGGCGAGCAGTACCGCCGCCGCAAGTAGCTCGCCTAAAAGTTGCTGGATTTCGATGGGATAATCGTATTTGGCAAATACGGCTTGCAGGCTATGTTCAAGCAAGACGATTTCACCACGCACGTTACTATCTTCAATCAGAAAGCGCTGGCAGGTATCAGTATCGGCAAAGGTGGGTGGTTGCATGGTGATCGTCTTGCGGTGTCTTGGGTTAGTCGGATGGCGCTTGAGAAAATCGGATGATCTGGCGGCGCTGCTTTTTGCTGGGGCGGCCAACGGAATGAGGTTGGCTTTCTGCGAGCAGTTTGCGCTGTAGGGAAAGTTCGGTGCGTTTTTCGATACTCTCGGCGGTTTCTTCGTAGAGCGTTGCCGCAAGGGTAGCATTGCTGCGCTTGTCCGTCAGGGCAAGAACGATTACCGTGCGCCGGTCAAGACCTTGAGTTAAGGTGATTTCAGCGCCAATGCGTACTTCTTTGCTGGCTTTTACGCGGTGGCCGTCGTAGTGCACTTTGCCGCCTTCGATCATCTCTTGTGAAAGCCCACGGGTTTTGTAAAAGCGCGCTGCCCAGAGCCATTTGTCGAGGCGTACCGAGGTTTCGTGGCTGTTTTCGTCCGCAATTTCACGTTTGGCGTCCGCCTTCGTGTGGATTTTCTGGCGCGCCATCTCAGCCGCGCTCCGGCGGAAAGATGTGGCGGAAATCATCCACCGCAGCAAATTGGGCGTAGTGCATTTCTTCGCGTTGCAGATCGGGTTTTAGCACGCCCAGCAAGAAGCCGATGCCGGCATTGTGTGCGGTTTGTAATACCGTGGCGTTGTCATCAATCAGTAACGTGCGTTGTGTATCGTAGTGAACGTGTTGTGACGGGCTGCCTAGATACTCACGCAGGGCGTTCCAAAAATGCGGATCTTCTTTCGGATAGCCAAAGTCGTGAGAACTGATTTGCAGGTCGAAATACTGGCCGATGTCGGTTTGTGCGAGTTTTAGATCAAGGCTTGCACGATGTGCATTGGTGCAAAGTACACTGGTGCGCCCGCTGTTTTTGACGGCACGCAAAAAATCAATTGCGTGAGGCCGCGGTTGAATCCGTTCACGTACTGAATGCTTTAGGGCGCGAATATCCAAGTCCAGTGCGTTCGACCAAAAATCGACGCAGTACCAGTTGAGGGTGCCGTGATGTTGGCCAAAGCGCGTGGTTAATTGGGCTTTGGCGTCTTCAATGCTAGTATGCCGTGCAGATGCAAACTGCTCCGGCAGGTATTGCAGCCAAAAATAGTTGTCGAACGATAGGTCGAGCAAAGTGCCGTCCATATCCAGAAGGACGGTATCAATGTTTTCCCAGTTCTTGTTTTCCCAGTCAAGGGCGAGGCGATCCATCATGGCAAACTTGGTGACTCTTTATTCTCTACAGGACAAGACAGTATGCCCGTAAAACCCAAAATTTTGAAGCGTGAGGTAGTGGCACAAAGCCGGTTTTTTGGGGTGGAGCAGCTGCATTTACGCTTCAGCAACGGCGTGGAGCGAGTCTATGAACGTTTGCGCAGCCCACGGATTCCGGCAGTAATGGTGGTTGCGCTCAAGGATGAGGATACGGTGCTGCTCATTCGCGAGTATTCAGGCGGTTTGGATAATTACCAGTTAACTTTGCCGAAAGGTGCTTTGGAGTTGGGTGAGCCGCTGTTTGATGGTGCGTGCCGAGAGCTGCGCGAAGAGGTTGGGTTTGGTGCGCGGCGTTTCAAAGAACTAAAGCGCTTGTCGCTCTCGCCCGGGTATATGGGCCACATGATCTATGTGGTTTTGGCGGAGGATCTTTACCCCGCACCGCTCGATGGAGATGAACCAGAACCTTTGGAGGTGGTAGAGCATCCTCTGGAGGATATGGATCGCTTGATTCGCGCGGCTGATTTTACCGAGGCACGCGCTTTGGCGGCTTTATACATGGTGCGCGATTTGATTCGCGAGCGACGCGCAAAGCGTGAGAGCGAAGAGCAGGCACTGTGATTTTTGAGTGGTTGGTTATGTTGGAGGAAAATTGAAATGGGCACGATTGACAGCCTTGCATCACCATCGTTGTTAGAAGAGGTGATTCAGATCGCGCGCCGCGCAGGGGAGGCGATATTGGAGGTGTATCATGCGAGCGGCGCAGTTGAAGTTCAGCATAAAGACGATAATTCGCCACTCACCATTGCCGATGAGCGCTCCAATCGGGTGATCGTAGAGAGCTTGCGCGCATTGAATTTGCCGATGCCAGTACCTCTGGTGTCGGAGGAGTGCCCGCTGCCGGCGTTAAGCGAGCGCAAGCAGTGGCCGCGTTTTTGGTTAATCGACCCTTTGGATGGTACCAAGGAATTTATTAAGCGCAACGATGAATTTACCGTCAATATCGCCCTTGTGGAAGGAGGTGTGCCAGTGTTGGGTGTGGTGGTTGCGCCCGCGTTAAATACAACGTGGGCGGGTGCTATGGCCTATGGCGCGTTTCGGGAATGTCATGCGGCAAGGCAAGGGCGTATTGAACGAGTCGAGATTGCGCCACGTAAACTGAGTCGTGATTCGATTACGGTACTCGGATCACGTAGCCACGGCGTCGAGTCTATGGATGCGCTGCTCGCCGGTTTGCAGGCACAATTTAAGAGTGTTCAGATTGAAAATGTCGGCAGTTCCCTCAAATTTTGTCGCGTAGCGGAAGGTTCGGCAGATCTTTATCCACGCCTGACGCCGGTGTGTGAGTGGGATGCGGCCGCTGCCCATGCCGTGTTGCGCGCTGCTGGAGGAGATGTGTTTTCTCCCACGCGCGCCGCACCTATGGCTGAATCTCTCCGTTATCGCTTGGACGATGGTTTGCTGGTTCCGCAATTTTTAGCGGTTGGTGATTTAGAGGCGCCTTGGAACCAGCTGTTGGCAAATTGCTTTGGTGTTTCTAAGTAGCGAGGTGCTCTTAAGTCGCGAGGTTTGGCTTCGCGAGATAGCCGTTCTTGGTCAGATAGCTAAAAATGGTTTCTACGCAGGCTTCTACGGAGAGAACTCCTGTGTCCAGTTTGATTTCTGGATTTTCGGGCGATTCGTAAGGAGAGCTGATGCCGGTAAAGCTCGGGATTTTGCCTTCCCGCGCTTTTTTGTACATGCCTTTTGGGTCGCGCTGTTCGCAAACGGATAGCGTTGCAGCTACGTGGATTTCGACGAATTCATCGTCGCGTAGTAACGCGCGAACCATGTCGCGGTCTGCCTGAAAGGGGGATATAAACGCGGTGAGCACGATCAGGCCAGCGTCCGCAAATAGCTTGGCGACTTCACCGATGCGGCGGATATTTTCGATGCGGTCTTGGTCGGAAAAGCCAAGATCTTTGTTCAGCCCATGGCGGACGTTATCCCCATCCAGTAAGTAGCTATGGTAGCCGTGCGCAAACAGGCAGGCTTCTAGCGCATTGGCGAGCGTTGATTTGCCTGCCGCGCTAAGGCCGGTAAACCATAGAACGCAGGGTTTTTGCTGCTTTTGTTCGGCGCGTTGCAGATGGCTAACGTTATGCGGGTGCCAGACGACTTGGGTCGCTTTTGGGGTCGCTTTTGGGATCGGTGCTGCGTTTGGATCGGTCATAGCGTGCAGTTCTTTTTAGTTTTGGATATTGTATAAGCAGCAGAATATAGCAAAAATCATGTTCACCCGCGGGGATTTACTGGCAGTCTCGCATAAGGGCGTCTATCTTGCATACAGGCCTAAACCCGAGGATGCGCCTTGTGGAACTCTATTTTAGCTATGTCTCGCCTTACAGTCAGAAAGTGCTGATTGCCTTATACGAAAAAAAACTACCGTTTGTCGGTAAACTGGTCAATCTGGCAGACAAGGCCGACGTTGCAGAGTACAAAGCTATTTTTCCGCTCGGCAAGGTGCCGCTGTTGGTTACCGATCATCGTCAGTTGGTTCCGGAATCAAGCATCATTATTGAGTATCTGGATGAAGTCGAACCATCTCGCCCGTTGATTCCGAAAGATTACGAGCAGGCGCGTAGCGTGCGTTTGTGGGATCGCCTCTCCGACCAGTATTTGTCGGCGCCGGTGATTAATATGCTATTTGAAAGCCGTAAACCCGCCGGCCAGCAAAATCATGCCAATATTGAGCGTTGGAGCCAACAGCTGGGCACCATGTACCGGATGATTGACGATCAGTTAGCGCGTTACCCCTATTTGGCGAGCGCTGAGTTTTCGATGGCAGATTGTGCCGCGCTTCCGGCTCTGCACTATTCTAGCCAGTTTGCGAGTCTAAAAGGGTTTACGCGCCTGTCTGCGTATTACGAGAGCCTGATGTTGCGGGCATCAGCGATGCGGGTGATGGACGATGCTGCGCCTTATATTACGGCGTTTCTTGACTAATCCGGTCTTCTTTGACTATCCCAGCCTTGCGGGCGGCTTGAACCGTTGCGCCAGCTCTAACGATCCCTTGCACCAGCTAACGATTCCTTGCACTAGCTCTAACGGTCATAGTGAATCGCGCTGATCTGGGCCATGTGTAAATTCTTTGTGTTCAGCCACGTTGTGAATTCTTTCGCTGGCAGAGGCATCGCAAATAAATAGCCTTGGGCCTCGCTGCAGCCGTCAGAAAGCAGCATCTTCCACTGCGGGCTGCTCTCGACTCCTTCAGCAATTACACTTAAGCCAAGTGCCTTGCCGAGCGCAATAATTGCTTGGCAAATTGCGCGGTCGTTTGGATCGTTCAGGATATCGCGAACAAAGGATTGGTCAATCTTGATTTGCTGGAGGGGCAGTAGCTTGAGATAGGAGAGTGACGAGTATCCCGTGCCAAAGTCATCGACTGAGAAGCTGATTCCCAGCCCGCCAAGCGTCGCCATTTTTTGGGTGGCTTCACGAATATCTGCAAGGAGAATGCTCTCGGTGAGTTCCAGCTTGATGTGCTTGGGATCTGCGCCCGTTTGTTGAATCGCCTCGTGAAGGTCGTGTACGAAGCTTGAATGCTGAAACTGCTTGGCGCTGATATTGATGGCAACGTTGAGATGCCGAGTCTCTGGGTTTTTCTGCCAGATTGCCTGTTGGCGGCAGGCTTCTAGGACAACCCAGCCACCGATTGCAATGATTTGCCCAGTTTCTTCTGCGATCGGAATAAATTGCGCTGGGGAAATCATGCTCTGCGCGGTCGGTTGCCATCGCAATAGCGCTTCTACGCCGGTGCAATCGCCTGTGGCGTTAATCTGTGGCTGATAAAAGAGCATGAACTCTTGCTGTTCGATGGCTCGGTAGAGCTCTGCTTCCATGTGCGCACGGGCGTTGACGCGAGCTTGCATCTGTGGGTCAAAGAAACGCAGGGTGTTACGACCGACCGCTTTTGCCTGGTACATCGCCATGTCTGCGCGCTTGAGCATTTCATCGACACTAGTGTCGTGCCCTAAAAATAGCGCGATTCCGAGGCTTGGTGTGCTACGAAGTTCGTGCGTGCCGATGGAATAGGGCTTGTTTAGCGCGGAGATAATTTTGTGCCCAATCGTTTCTGCGATGCTGATGGAGTCGTTGGTCGTCCCGTGAATCTCCGTGAGCATCACAATAAATTCATCACCGCCGAGCCTTGCGACCGTATCACCTTCGCGCACGCAGGTTTGCAGTCTGCGGGCAACGGAGACGAGAAGCTGATCGCCAACGTCATGACCCAAGGTGTCGTTGAGTGACTTGAAGTTATCCAGATCAATAAAAATCAGCGCACCATGAAGCTGGCTGCGCGCGCTTGCCGTCATTCCCTGTTGCAGGCGATCTAAGAGCAAACGACGGTTGGGCAGCTGCGTGAGGGGGTCGTAGAATGCAAGTGTGCGGATTTCTTCTTCTGCCTGATGACGGTCGGTAACGTCCATGATCAGGCCAAGGAGCCCAGCGGTTGTGCCGTCAGCATTCTTGAATCGACGGCCACACAGGTTGCCCCAAAACTGGCTGCCATCTTCGCGCCAGTAAAGTCGCTCCAAGTCCACGGAGTCTATTTCGCTGGCGATTAAATCCAGCATCTTTTGCTGCCCCGCCTCGCGGTCATCGGGGTGAATGTGCGCAACATATTTGCTACCAATGAGCTGCTCGTGGGGGCAGTGAAATAGTTCAGACATGCGCCGATTGGCGAGCGTGATGATGCCTTCCTTGTTCACGAGGAAAATGCCAGCGTTCGAGGTATCGAAAATCTGCCGAAGGGTTGATTCGCTCTGCAGGCTGCGCTCTTCCGTCTGTTTGTGTGCGGTGATGTCCTCAATGATTCCGTGGTAGGTGACTTGGCCATCGGCGAGCCGATAAGGCGATGATTTTACGTGCAGCCAGCGGATGCGCCCGTCTGGTGGAATCACGCGCACTTGCTGTGAGAAGTTGAGTAGATGTTGCGAGGTTTTGCGATCGGCCTCAATAAAGGCCTCGCGATCCTCTGGGTGCACGATATCGTAGATGTTGGCAGAGGAGGCAATCATTTCCGCAGCCGGAATGCCCATAATCCGCTCAACGTTGTCGCTGATGTAGATGAGGCGGGGAGTGCCGTCTTCCTTTAACTGGTAATGGTAAATGGCAACGGGTAAATGTTCGGTAAGTTCGCGTAGCTCCTGCTGTGCGAGGTGCCGTTCGGTGGTGTCGAAAATAACGCCTTCAAACTGTTCGGGGCGCCCTTGTGCATCGTACTCGAATCGGCCGTTCAGGCTAGCCCAGCGCCAGTTGCCATCTACATGCAGAACGCGGTACTCCAGTTCGTAAGCATGATCTGCTGCGCTGGCTCGCCGTACAGCGCGATCAATTCGGGGCATGTCGTCTGGATGGACAAGTTCGCGGTAGGTTAATTCGCCGGAAAGAAATCGGTTGACCGGCTGACCTGTGCTGATGTCGCGTTCGCCGTTCATATAAAGCACCTGCCAACTGGGCGCTGTTTTGCAACGGATAACGGTGCCGGGAATACTCGCAATCAAGGCGCTAAAGTCGTCGTGGCTTTTTTGAAGTTCGGCGTGCTGCGCTTCCAGCTCTCGGCGGTAATGCTGGTGCGAGCGCAGGGTGATCCAGAGTAAAAGGCTCATAAGTGAGCCGCACAAGAGCACAATCCAGACGAGACGCGCTTCGGCCTGATCGCCTTGGCTGGGAAATAGAAGAAGACTTGCAATAACGGAGAGAAGTAGCGGCGTTGCGATTGTCAATCGCGCCCCAGCGGTTCCTTTTGAGAACCGATCAAAAAGCATTTTGGCAGCGCTAATGGCAATCACAATACGGCATCAACAAAGGTGGATCAAAATGCGTAATTGAGAGGCCGCTTAAGGCAAAATTAGCCAGGCAGGATGACGAGCAGAAGCAGGAGCACGCCCCATACCAACATACCGGCACCAAACACGATCTGGGTAATGACTGCCGCCTCTAACTCCTCTTTGATATGGCACAGACTGCGTACACCCTGGAATACCAGCGCGCAAGAGACTGCAAGTGCAATCATAGATACTGCCGCATTAAATGCAAGGCTTGGTACAAGCAAGCCTAAGGACGAAAACCACAAGGGGATCGGGCTGATTGCAGCGAGCAGGTAGGCGTTGCCGTAACTTACCTTGCCGTTCCAAGTGGTTGCAACTGCTTTGGCAAGCCAGCCCATCAGGCCAACGGAGAGTAGCTCACATACGAAGAAAATAGCGGCGATATAGCCCCAGCTTTTGCTGCTGGCGCCGGAGAGAAAGGCTTCGCCGTGGTGTGCCCCCGCAAGGTACACCATGACCGGTGGAAGCAATGACATGGGCACGACGATGGCCCAAAAGGCACGCTTAACGCGTGGGTCTACAGCATCTAGCGAGGGCCAGACAGCAGTGGTTGAAAAGGGCATCTTGGTAACAGAAGAGAAATTCATGGCACACCTCGAGGACATGTTTGGGAGGAATACGCCGGATCAAAAATCGTCATCAGCACGAGTTGAGTATTGAAAGTATCCAGGAAAATAGCAAGGCCTAGAATTTATCACGAGTTTTCAACGTGCAGCGGACGCTTGGATTTTGTGCGCTTATGGGTATAGCAGCTATCGTAGTGGGTAGAGCGTGCGTTCCTATAATGAAAATTTGTGATTGCATGGTTCATTAAAAATGATCTAAGTGCATGCGAGGTGATATGACAATTTGCTTAATCCTCGTATTGTCGCATACTGGCTTTGCGTCATCGCACGCGCAGCTATCGGGTTTTATTGGGTTTTTTGAGGTTATTGGAGCCGCTAGACGTTATGGATATCGAGCTTGCACGCACTTTTTTGGAGATTATGCACAGCGGTAGTTTTGTTCAGGCTGCCGACCGTTTGCATGTGACGCAGACAACGGTCACCGCGAGGGTGCGTACGCTAGAGCAGGTGCTGGATTGCCAGCTCTTTGTGCGGGGGCGCACCGGTGCACGCCTAACGCCGGATGGTGAGCGCTTTGTGAGTTACGCGACTGCGCTTGTGAATACTTGGAGTCGGGCCAAGGCTGAGTTGAGCCTTCCGTTGGGCCATACCTTGCGCCTTAGCATTGGCGCTGAGACGAGTTTGTGGAACCCGTTGTTGCTGCAATGGCTGCTGTGGATGAGGGCCCATCATCCTGCCATTGCGTTGCGTACAGAGGTTTCCAATGCGAATCACCTCCTCAAACAAGTGGAGGAGGATGCTTTGGATGCGGTGCTGGTGCATCGCCCCGGCTATTATGCGGGCTTAAACGTGGAGCTTTTGATTGAGGAAAAGCTTGTTTTTGTCCGTTCCAGCAAGCAGCCGGAGCCGTTTCTGTTTGTGGATTGGGGGGCGAGCTTTGTGGATCAGTTTGATACGGCGATGCCCCAGCCGCGCCATGCAGCACTGACGTTTAACCTTGGCCCTCTCGCCTTGCAGTATTTGTTACAGGTGGGTGGCAGTGGGTATTTTCGTTCGCGCGCGGTGGAGCGCCTGCTGGAAAGCGGTGAAGTGGAGAAGGTGCCGGATTCGCCGGAGTTTACTTACTCTGTGTTTCTCGTTTATGGAAGCGCTCCGTCTTCGACGTTGGAGGCGGCCTTAAGTGGGTTCCGTACCTTGACTGGAGATACCGATTGGGCGCGGTAGCGCGGCCGCTGTTTTCCTCGGCCGCGCGTTGCTTAGGAGCGCTAGATCTTCCAGCGGGTGAACATTTTCTTGACCATAAAGGGTGAGAGCTTCAGTGCACTGGTGAGGCGCTCTTTTATTTCGTCTGCATAGATAAAGCGTTGTGCGTTTAGTAAGCCTTGGTAGGTTTCTTCGTTAAAGGGATACCACCAAAGATTGCGGCTTGCCGGCAAAAGATCCCAGTTGATGGCTTTGGCGTGGGTCATTTCGAACAACCCTTCTTGGCCGTGAGTGCGCCCAAGGCCAGATTGCTTCCAGCCGCCCCACGGCATTTCCGAGAGGCCGTGCGTATAAAGGTGATCGTTGATGGTGGTGACGCCAGATTCCAGCCGGGCCGCAATGCGTTTGCCGCGTGCGAGGTTGCGTGTCCATACGGAGGAGGTGAGCGCAAGGTCGGAGCGGTTGGCGAGTGCGATGGCTTCTTCTTCGGTTTCGAACTTCATGACGGGAATGACGGGGCCGAAGGTCTCCTCTTTGATCAGCAGCATCTCATCGGTGGTGCCGGTCATGAGGGTTGCGGGGTGGAAAAAGCCGTTGCTTTGCTCACCGACAGGGCGGGATTGGGCTACGATGCGCGCGCCTTTTGCAACGGCGTCTTCGACGTGCTTGCGCACGGTGGCAAGCTGGCTGCGCGTTGTCATTGCGCCCATATCCACATCAAAACTTTGGCCGGAACCGTGGCGCAGGGCGTTGGTCTTTTCGGTAAGCAGACGCAAAAACTCGTCGTAGACCGATGCCTGTACGTAGACGCGCTCCACGCCGCCGCAGGATTGCCCCGCGTTTTGGTAGCCTGCCCATGCAGCACCGTTGGCGGCGCGCTCAAGATCGGCGTCGTCGAGCACGATCATCGGATCGTTGCCGCCGAGTTCTAGGGAGAGTGGCGTCAGGGTTTGTGCGGCTTGGGCCATCAGCTGTTTGCCCACGGGGACGGAGCCGGTAAAAAAGATCTTGTCGATGCCATTCTCAAGCATCGCCGTAGACACCTCACCGCCTGAGCCTACGAGTTGCTGGAACAAGCCTTCTGGCAGCTTGCCTGCAGCCACGATCCGGCCAATGGCTTCGCCTACCAAGGGCGTTGCAGCCGCAGTTTTCAGGACGATGGCGTTGCCTGCCATCAGGCCCATTACGATTTCGCCAAAGGGGATGGAGAGCGGGTAGTTCCACGGGCTGATGATGCCGACTACGCCAACGGGCTTGCGCTGGATGGTGGTGCGCTTGTTAAAAAACAGTAGGCTTTCAATGGGGATCTTTTTATCAGCCAAGACTTTTTCGGCGTGGTTTGCGTACCAGTCGCAGGCAAGCGTGCAAGGCAGGACTTCGGTAGCGAGGGCGTCAATGCGGGTTTTGCCGTTGCTTTGGCTGACGAGCGTGCTGAGTTCTTCCGCATGGTTAACCAAATAGCGCCGCATCTGGGTGATGGCCGCCGCGCGTTGCTTAAAGCTAGTGGTGGCCCAAGCGGCTTGGGCGCGACGGGCGCGGGCGATCATGTCTGGCACGAGGCGCAGATCGGTATTGGCGACGGAGCCAAGTTCTTCGCCGGTGGCGGGGTTGTGGTCGAGCGTTTGGCCAAGGGCGGGAATGGTCTGAGGTGCGTTCATGTGAGAAAGTCCTGCGCGATTGGTTTACAAAGGAGACGGTTCGGGGGGGGCAATTGGGGGTAGACTGAGTATATCCCTCCCGTGATGCGTGCGGATAGGTGTGTGCCTAGCAATCTATGACTGACGGGTTCTGCCTCTTGCTGGCTATACTTATCTAGGAGCTTATGTGCAGGAATGCCTGCTCGTAATTGTCAGGCCGTGGGCTAGCCCCTTTGTTATACTGCGCGCTGTGTTTGGCGGCGCATGCGAGTAAAACGTCAAGCCATTGATTACCTTTTTTGCCACGATGGGATTCTGCATGAGAGTATTGAATGTTGCTTACCAACAGCTTCGCCGTTACGGGGCCACGCGGGTAAGTTGGGCGCAAAAACTCACCTTTGGCCTGATTAAAAATGATCATTTTACCCAAGGGTTCAGCGATCGTGATGTAGCGGCGTTCGAGGCGCCGCTGGGGATTCGTGATCTGGGCGTAAAAAAGGCCAATCAGCGCTTGCTGGAAACCGTAGAGGCGTTCGAGCCGGATTTGGTCATCGCTGGGCATTGCGACATGATTAGCAATGACACATTGCTGCAGATTCGCAAAAAAATGCCGCACTGTGCGATCGTGCACTGCAATAATGATCCGCTATTCGTGCCCAGCAACGTAGAGCGGATCAAGCACCGCGCCGCAGTGACCGATGCGGTGTTTGTGTCTACCGGCAGGCGTGAGCTGCGTATGTTTGAGGGGATTCGTGCGCGGGTTTATCACATGCCGAACCCAGTAGATGCTTCGATTGAAAATCTCGATAATTCGGTGCGCACCGACTTGCCGATTGATTTGCTGTTCTGTTCGAATAGCGATGATTTTACCGAGCGCCTGCAAAACGTAAAATTCCTGAAAGACGAGCTCGCAAATGAGTTGGTTTTCAAGACCTACGGCAGCTTCGGTGAAAAGCCGGTATGGGGCCGGAATTATGATCGTGCGCTCGCGCAAACCAAAATGGGCCTGAACTTTAATCGCCAAGAAATTCACTACTGGTATTCTTCCGCGCGGATGGCGCAGTTGGCGGGCAACGGGATTTTGCAGTTTACCCATGCGGGTCTGCATTTTGATGAGCTAATGCCGGCGGAGAGCGTGGTTTATTTTTGTGCGATGGAGGACTTGCTGGCGAGTATTCGTGATTTTCACCACGATGATGCTAAGCGGCAAGCGTGGGCGGCAACGGCGCGAACGTTTTTCCATCAAGAGATGAATTCACGCTTGTACGCGCAATACATCGTTGAGGCGGCGCTGCAAATGCCGTTTAGCCATGATTATGTGTGGGCGCGGGATATTCGTTTAGACGGTTCGATGAAATGAGTATTCTTCTTTCTGGGATCGCGCCTTTTGCTCGTGGCGGGAATCGTTTGTGCTATGTCGATCCGAGTAATCCTCAACGAGTGATCAAGGTGCAGCGCCCTGATTTTACGTTAGAAGATCGCCGCCGGAAAAAGGGGTTTCCAAAAAACTTAAGGCCCTTGTCAAGCTTTGATGATAACCGCCAAGAATTTAACGAGGTTGCACAGTTAGAGCAGTTTTTCGGTGACGTGATGTACCGGCATGTTAGCCGCTGTTATGGATTTGTCGAAACGGACATGGGGGCCGGGCTTGCATCGGAATTGATCCGCGATGCTTCCGGAAAAATTTCCCACACCCTCAAGCAGTATCTCTGGGATTACGGCTTTGATGAGAACAGTGCGCAAGCCGTGCAGCGCTTTGCGGAAGATTGGATCGAATTGGCGATACCGTCGCGCGATTTGTTGTTGCACAATATCGTTGCGCAGCGCGATGAAAGCGGCCTGATTCAGCGTTTGGTGATTATTGATGGCATCGGCAATCCTAGCATTGTGCCGCTGCGCTTTTGGCCGCGGTCGGCACGCAAGCAAAAGGCGCAGCGCAAGATTGCGAATTTGCACGAGCGGATACAAACTTTGCTCGGTCAGCGGGGGCAGGATAAATTCCCTGGCTATCACGGGCAGCTTTTTCATGAAGGTGATTTAAGTGCGGGCGCAAGTTCTGAAGTTAAAGAGTCTTAAAAGACAAGGCACCTGTTTCTAGGTGGTTCGAATTCTACAATAAGGATTTTCTCACAATGTCAGCTGCTCCGCTTCGTGTCGCTCAAGTGCTTGCTGGTGCTGAAAAAGGCGGTGCCGAGAACTTTTTTGTACGCTTGGTGGCTGGATTGAATGAACGCCCTGAATTGAAAGAACGGGCGTTTCTGCGCGGCTACCCGGATCGTATCGAAAGCCTGCGCAAGCAAGGAGTTGAAACAGAGTCCTTTGCCTTCGGCGGAAAATTTGATTGGCTGGGATATTGGCAGTATCGGCAAGCCCTGAAGAAGTTTTCCCCCGATATTGTGATGACGTGGATGGGGCGCGCAAGCCTGAATACGCCAAACGGTAAGGGCCGTTATGTACTGGTCAATCGCCTTGGCCATTATTACGATTTGAAATCCTACCGACATGCGGATTATTGGGTGGGAATCAGTCACGGTATTTGCCAACACATGATACGCGGTGGAATGCCAAAAGAACGGGTATTCTATATTCCCAATTTTGCGGATGAAACGCCTGTTGAGCCAATCCCGCGCGACAGCTTTGATACGCCCACCGACCGCCCCTTAATTCTGACCGCAGGGCGTTTACACGTGAATAAAGCCTTTGATGTGCTGCTACATGCGCTGCAGAACGTGCCAGACGCAATGTTGTGGATTGCAGGGGCAGGGCCGGAAGAGCATCACCTGAAATTACTTTGTAATAAGCTTGGGTTGGATGATCGCGTGCGGTTTTTGGGCTGGCGTACAGATGTAACGGCACTGATGAGGACTGCCGACTTGTTTGTGTGCTCGTCGCGCCACGAAGGTTTGGGCTCCATTGTGATGGAATCTTGGGCGCATCACTGCCCGATTGTTGCAACCAACTCGCAGGGGCCGGGCGAGGCGATTACCGATGGCTTGAGTGGCTTGATTACGCCGGTGGATGATGCGGATGAACTCGCGAAAGCGATTCGCCGCGTATTGGAAAATCCAGAGCTGCGCACCCATTTGATTGAAGGTGGCAGTGATATTTATGCCAAAGGGTTTTCGCGGGCGCATATTGTGGAGGAATATGTAAAATTTTATCAGCGGATTGCAAGGAGCTAACCTTAGCTGCAAAGCGTTGCGTGAGAGTGCTGGCAAGAGGTGTTGAATGCAAAGCGATACGAAACTTGCTTCCCTGTTTGCGGTACTTGACTGCTTCCCTGATGCCGTTGCCTTGTGTGTGGATCGCAATGAGCCGCGTTTTTTTAGAGTCAATACGGTTTATGCGAACCTTGTTGGCGTAGCGCCTGCTGACCTGCAGGGACAGCGTTTGGTTGATTCCGATTTTTTTCTATATCGCACTCAATTGCGTGCGATGCTTTTGATCATGGCACACGGCATTCCTCTTCATGATCTGGCGGTTGAGTTCTGCGCGAAGGACGGGCATCGCACGCCAACATCACTTTCTGCGCGAGAGGTGGAGATTGATGGAGAGCCCTATTTTATTTTTGTTCATCGCGATAGCACCGAACGCAAATATGCGGAAGAGCGCCTTGCCGAAAGCGAGTTGCGTTGGCGTATGGCCATTGAAGGCTTGGGGGATGCATTGTGGGATTGGTCGGTAGAAGCGGATAGCGTTTTTCGGTCGCCCAAGCTTCTTGCGCTCTTAAAGTTACCTGCGGAGATGGCGCGGGTGAGCTTTGATGAGCACTTGGAATCGTTTGATTTGCTCGCAAGATCGCGCTTTGCAGATAAATTGAGAAATCTTGCTCAAGGAAAGTGCGAAGAGATTGTCGGGCAGATTGGTTTGGTGTCAGATAAAGAGGAGGGTGAGACCGTATGGCTTGGCTATCGCTGCTGCGCCATTGACCATGCGCCTGACCGAAGTGCGCGAAGAATTTTGGGCGTGATGCGTGATGTTACCGAATTAAAGCGTCAGCAGGATGCGTTGGAGCAGCAAAATCAACATATTGCCCACGCGGGACGGTTGTTGGCTTTAGGTGAGATGATGTCTGCAATTGGCCATGAAATTAACCAGCCGCTGGCGGCCATATCGAGCTATTCTGGCATGCTGCTGCGAAAACTCACCCAGCAAGGTGATGAAGAACTGGCATGTACCGCGCGGAAAATTGAGGATCAGGCGATTCGCGCGGGCGAGATCCTTTGGCAAATGCGAAAAGTTGCCCGCCCGTCTACCGAAGGAGTGCGTTTGCAGCCGCTCAGGGCCTTGATAGAAGAAATGCTAGATTGGTTGCAGTTCGACGGCAATTCGGCGGGTTGCCGCGTGTTGATACGCATCAGCCAAGATCTTCCACCCGTATGGGTCGATCGAATCCAGATTCAGCAGGTGCTTTCTAATTTAATCCGCAACGCTGCAAAAGCGATTATGGTGGCAAAAATTGCACCACGCCTGCGCACGATTCTGGTGACTGCGAGAGTGGCGGAGAACGGTTGGTTGTGGGTGCAGGTTGCAAACCGCGGTGCGGAGTTGCCGGAGCGTCTTAAGCAGAACCGCTTTGATGCGTTTTTTACGACTTACGAAGACGGTTTGGGCTTAGGGCTCTCCATTTGCAATACGATTCTTCAACGTCATGGTGGAAAACTACTGGTGCGTGAGAGGCGAGGTGGTGGTGCTGTTTTTAGTTTTTCTCTGCCACGGCCGTCTGGTGGATAATTTGAATTTAGCGCAGCGTATTGGCAAATCGGGGAGATAAAACATGGCAACCGTCGTGGTGGTGGATGACGATGATGCGCTACGCGAAGCGGTCGTGGCGAGCCTCCAAAGTGTCGGCCTTGAAGTAGAGGGGTTTGCGAGCGCAAGCGCGTTTCTTGACCGCTACTTAGCAGATGCACTGAATGGTGCGCTTGCGGATTCAAGCGTACCACGCTGTGCGGTAATGGATGTACGCATGCCGGGTTTGTCGGGCTTGGAAGCATTGCGCCGCCTGCGTGAATCGGGCAGCAGTTTGCCGGTCGTGTTTGTGACCGGGCATGGTGATGTTGAAATGGCTGTATCTGCCATGAAGCTTGGCGCCGTCGATTTTCTGCAGAAGCCATTTCGAGAACAAAAGTTGATTGATCTGGTGCAAGCCATGCTGGCGAGCACAGCATCGGTGCAATCGGCCGAATCTGGGCAGGATGCACCACGGAAGCAGGCGCTCGATGAGCAGCTAAAGAAGCTCACCCAACGAGAGCGTGAAGTTTTTTTGCTGGTCGCGGATGGCTTGCGCAGCAAGCAAATTGCCGGTGTGATGGGGATTTCCGAAAAAACGGTCGAGGAATATCGGCGGCGGATCTTTGAAAAGCTCGAAGTGAAGTCGGCTCCGATGCTCGCGTCGCTGGCCACCGAAATGCGGATGCTAAAATTATTGCAGTAGAAAAAACTCTTTCAAAATAATGGAATAAGCTTTTCCAGTTAGCACAGTAGGGGGAAACCCCTACCTTTCATTCGGGGATTTGTCGATCGCGTACTGACACCGTAACCACTATCTTTCACCCTATGAAAAGGTGTGTTGTTACGGAATCCTCTGATCATGCCAAAAGCCGAAACCTATCTAATTTTTGCCGATGAAACCCGCGATCTGCTACGCCAGATGGAAGACATTCTACTGCGAGCAGAATTCTCTGGAATTTCCGAAGAGGATAGCCAGGCTCTATTCCGTTGTGCGCATACGACCAAGGGGTCGGCTGCGATGTTTGGCTTTGATCTTGTGGTTGGTTTTACGCACACCGTAGAAAACGTTTTGGACGCGATCCGCAAAGGCGTAAGCGAACTCACACCCGATCTGATCAGCCTGTTACTGGAGTGCCAAGCCTGCATGGCGGCGCTTGTGGCTGCGGCGCTAGAGGGGAGTGAACCTCCGCGTGATACGGTTGAGGTGCTATCCGCACAATTGTTTGAATATAGTGTGGTGCTTCCGAAATCCGCGCCAGCGGGTGCTCCAGGAGAGCTTATTCTGGAAGAAGACGACGTTTTTGTAATTCTTCCTGCTACGCAACCCGCTCAGCCAGTTGCAGCACCTTCCGCTGAGACTCAAACGCAAGAAGCTCGGCCTGTACAGGCAGTAGTACCGCCAGCCCCTTCAGCCAAAAATGGGGGAGAGCGCCGCCTTGTAGATTTGCAAACCGTCAAAGTTCCGTCCGAGCGCTTGGACACGCTGATTGATGAAGTCGGTGAAATGGTCATCGCCGGAGCCGCAGCGCATCTCAAGGCGATCAAATCGAATAATCCAGAGCTTGCCGAATCCGTATCGCATCTACTTCGCCTCGTAGAAACTGTGCGTGATACCGCGCTGCGCTTGCGCATGAATCCGATTGGCGAGGTATTCCACCGTTTTCCGCGCGTAGTGCGCGATTTATCGCGCGAGCTAAATAAAAAGGTGGAGCTGATTATCGAAGGCGCGGATACCGAATTAGATAAATCTATGGTCGAGAAAATAGCCGACCCACTCATGCACTTGCTGCGCAATTCTTTGGATCACGGCATTGAAACTCCGGAGCAGCGCCTCGCAGCAGGCAAATCCGAGACTGGTAAAATCTGGCTAAAAGCACGCCATGAGTCCGGCAGCATCCTGATTGAAATTAAAGATGATGGCGCAGGCTTGAACCTCCAGAAAATTCGCGAGAAAGCCTTAGAGCGCGGCCTGATTCATGAGGGCTCTCAGCTTACTGATCGGCAAATCTGGCGTTTAATCATGGCCCCAGGATTTTCTACCGCAAGCCAGGTTACCGCTGTTTCAGGGCGTGGTGTGGGCATGGATGTGGTGCGTGCAGCGATCGAAGCACTGCGCGGCAATCTAGAAATTGAAAGCGCTCCCGGTGCCGGCACTACGATGACGGTCACGTTGCCGCTTACCCTCGCTATTATTGATGGGTTTCAGGTAGGGGTTGGCAACAATACATTTATTCTCCCGCTAGATAGCGTGGACGCTTGTGTGGAGCTTTCACCCCTCGAAAAAAATCGCAACTGCTTTACCTTGCGCGGAGCGGTGGTGCCGGTAGTGCGCTTGAACACCTTGTTTTCAATGTCGGATGCGAAACCTGTAGAGCATCACAGCGTGGTCATCGTTAAATTTGGAGGCAAGCAGGCCGCGATTGAAGTCGATGAACTCCACGGAGAATGTCAGGCAGTAATCAAACCCTTAGGGCCCTTGTTTGAGGATTTATCCGGCGTTGCCGGCACAACCATTTTGGGAACGGGCGATGTTGCTTTGGTGCTCGACGTGCCCCAGCTCGTGGAACATGCTTCTCGGCAGGCAAGCCATTTGATGTCTCAGACGATGCAAAATTCAGCGCTATCCCGCCACTAATCATCCACTTTTTTATCCATTTTTCTATCCATTTTTAATAGCAGCCAATTAATTTCTTGTAAACGCAGTAGGAGATACCCCATGTTTGCAAATATGAAAGTAAGCCAAAAGCTCGGCCTTGGGTTTGGATGCGTGATCGCGCTCCTTGCCATCATTGCCATACTGTCATTGCAAAGGCTCAGTGCGATTGAACGCGGCGTAGATGCGGTTTTAACCGATTATTTTCCGAAAGTTGCGCTGCTTACAGATAGCGCTCTGAAGATAAGAACTACAGCCGAGATCGGTCGGGACATTCTTTTAGCGAACAACCCTCGTGATCGTGAAACACTCAAAAAACAGCGGGATGATTTGCGAGCTCAGATTAACGCAAACTGGGAAAAATTGGATGCAACCATCAAGAGTCCTGAAGGTAGAAAGCGCTTTGATGCCATGAAGGCCGCATTAGTGGAATTTCGTAGCGCACAGGGCGAGGTGTTTTCGCTTTTAGAGGCAGGGGATGAAGAAGGTGCGCGGGCCTTGTTGAGTGGTGCGCTTGCCGAGAAGAGCGAGCAGTATTTTCAGCGCATTGATGACCTAGTCAAATTCCAAGAAGAGCTGATGCTGAAAGTAGGTGAGGATGCAAGAAGTACCGTGAACAGTGCCTTTGTCATCGTACTAACCCTTGCGCTGATTGCCATTGCCTTAGGTTTTGCAATTAGCCTGCTGATTGCTCGCAACCTTACCCGCACCCTCGGTGGCGAACCTGATTATGCGGCAGAATTCGTACGCAAAATCGCGGCAGGAGATCTTACCGTTCGCGCAGAGCTGCGCGCTGGTGATCGCACCAGCCTGTTGGCCGCTATTGATGCGATGGTCAAGCGTCTCTCACGTGTAATGCTTGATGTAAGTGGCGCAGCAAATGCTTTGTCCTCTGCGGCAGAAGAAGTCAGTGCAACTTTACAAACCCTTGCACAAGGCTCCTCGGAACAAGCTGCAAGCCTCGAACAGACCACCGCGTCCATCGAAGAAATGTCTGCCTCTATCGCCCAGAACAGCACCAACGCCAACGCAACGAACGCCCTCGCAGGCAAAACCGCAGAAGAAGCCGCCGAAGGTGGGCGCGCAGTTGTGGCTACCGTCGAAGCCATGAAAGCCATCGCAGGCAAAATTGGCATCATCAACGACATTGCCTACCAAACCAACCTGCTTGCTCTGAACGCCGCCATTGAAGCCGCGCGTGCTGGGGATCATGGCAAAGGGTTCGCCGTTGTTGCGACCGAAGTGCGTAAGCTTGCCGAACGCAGCCAGTTTGCAGCACGCGAAATCGGTGAACTCGCGGGGAGCAGCGTCAGTACCGCGGAACATGCAGGGCATCTATTGGAAAGTATTGTTCCCTCCATTCGCCAGACTGCGGGCTTGGTACAGGAAATCAGTGCTGCATCCGAAGAACAATCTGCCGGCTCCAGCCAGATCAACCTTGCGATGACACATATCAGCGAGGCCACCCAGCAGAACGCCGCCGCCTCAGAAGAGCTCTCCGCGACGTCGGAAGAAGTGAATGCGCAAGCCGCTCACCTGCAAACCTTGGTCGGCTTTTTCAAAGTGCGCGCCTCCCGCCCCGCCCCCGTTCAGGAAATCGAAGACGAACTGGAGTATGACGCAGAAGAGGTCGCTGAAGACCACGTGGATGCCGAGTTCGAAGAAGCCGCGCCGATTGTGAAAGCAGCACGCCGCTCCGCCAACGGCGGTGCAAATCCTAAAGGCAAGCGAATTCAGCTGAACACGCGCAGAAAAGCAGGCGGCCGGCGGGTTGCGGTAGCCGCTACGGCGGCCTTAGAAAGTGGCTTCGAACGATTCTAGGAGGTGGAACATGAGCGCGATGGAATCTATCACTCCCACGAACCCAACGAGCATGAATGACATGACGAATTATGCAGGCGCTTACGCTGAAACCAATGCTCCCGACTCCAGCGCAACGCTCGCATTGAGGGCCGGTTTTGATTCTTCACCTCACCAATGCCTTTCATTCACATTGGGGAAAGAGGTGTTTGCACTGGATATTCTTACCGTACGTGAAATCATCGGAGTGGGGGCGATTACGCCCATTCCGATGATGCCGGCCACCTTGCGCGGTGTGATTAATTTGCGTGGTGCCGTGGTACCTGTCATTGATCTTTCGGTTCGGTTTGGCGGCGAGAAAACGCAGGAGTCCATGTTCACGAGTATCATTATCGTAGAAGTTCCCACGGAGCGCGGGCAGCTGGTCATGGGCGTTATGGTGGATGCGGTTAACGAAGTGCTTGATATCCCGCGTGCAGACATTGCGCCTGCGCCAGAATTTGGCGCACCGGTGCGAGTTGATTTCATTGCTGGCATGGCCAAGCTGGAGAAAGGGCTAGTGATTCTGCTGGAAATCAGCAAGGTATTTTCTGTGGGTGAGCTTACCCAGTTTAATAAGGCGGCAGAGCGTGGACAGGTACAATAATCGGGGCGCACAGTGACCGAACGTATCCTATGAAACACAGTCCAATTTAGAGTGGCGATGATTTGCAGATTCGCATATTGCAGATTGCAGATTGCAGAGAACACGTTGAAGACAGGGCGGTTCGCAACAGTAGGTGAGATGCGATGTTTATTCAGTGGCGAGACGAGTACAAAGTGGGCATTTCGCCCATGGACAGCCAGCATCAACAGCTCATTGGCATGCTGAATGAGCTCTACAAAGTGGTGAGCACGAACGCACCCATCGAGGGGCTCTGGCCGCTACTGCTTGGATTTAATCGGTACGCTGAAAGCCATTTTGAAACCGAGCGGGAAATTGCTCGCCACGCAGGCGTGCCCTTACAAGACTGGAATGCACATGATCGGCTTCACGATGCCTATCGTGATCGCGTGGCTCACTTCATGGAGCAAATCAAGCGTAACGAGAAGAAGCTTGCCGTGCAGATGCTGGCCTTTATGAATAATTGGTGGTTGCGACATATCCTCGTCGAAGATTTGGAGTTTAGCCGTTTGGTCAACAGCACGAAAGAGGGGGCAAGCAGGCTGACGGCAGGCGTGGCTCACGCGATTCGTTCGTGAAGCTTCCGCGAGTACGGGATGGAGCTGTGCCCGTACTCGCGAGGTCTGCGAGTGCTATTTTTGGCGCCGATATTTTCGGCTATTAAAATAACCAAGCACGCCCACGATGCCCACAATCGCAAACACCGGAATCGCAAACCACACGTTCACCTGAATCGTGCCCACAAACAACCCGAGCACGCCACCCAGCGTTTGTATCACCACCAGATTCCCGCCGGTATTATCGAGAATCATTTTTTCCAGCTCATCGGTATCGAGCTTCATCACCTGATCGCGCACCATGTGGCTCACATTGAGGCGGCTCACCAGTTGCTCAAGGCCGTTTCGAATGGTCTGCTGGCCTTCTGGTGAGTTGATGTATTCGAGCAACTTATCCTTGCCCTTGGTAAGCGCATCCTGAAGAAAGCGATCAATCTCCTGCCAGTTGGCCGGATTGGCAAGATACATCCGTAGCGATTCGATCCACTGAGGAAGAAGAATCTCGCGAGCGTGTGAACTGGCCTTGTCGAACCATTCGCCAATACGCGCTTCCAGCAATGTTTGCGTTTCGGGCGCCTCAATTTTTGCCTGCAGGTTTTGCATCAGGATGTCGGCAACACCGATAAATTGCGACTCCATTGCATCCCCCGTCACAAACCCCTCCAGAAGTTCGCGGAAGGTTTTTTCGTCGATCGACGCAATTTGTTTCAGTTGGCGACCCACTCGACTCATTGTGTTGCCGCGTGAAAGGTAGTCGTTGATTGCCTGATCCAATAGTTCTGCAAGGCGTGGCAAGGTTTCCATCAGCCCTTTGCGGATCTGTTCGGCGGCTTTGCGGCGGTTTTCTTCTTTTTGCAGATAAACGCCAAGGCGGCTGCGAATTTCGGGCCAGTAAAGGTTCAGCGTTCCGGGGTTGGTAGCCATGGCTTTCAAGCGTGCTTCCGAGAAGTCGAAAGCAGTGTGCATCAAATCCGGCCCGTGCTCATACAGCAGCGAAATCACGCGTGCGTTAATGCGAATTCGCGTGGTGCTGTTCTGCAACTGGGCATCGAGCCACGATTCAAAGCGCTCGGTGCCGCGCGTGATCATCTGGTGCTCGTTGATGTACTCCATGATGATATCGGGCGAAAGCAGCTGCGTTTGAACACTCTCACCGAGCTGTTCGGCGATGAGCGCCTTGTTCTTGGGCACCAATCCTTCCCAGCCCAAAATGCGCCCCTGCTTCGGCTGAAATAACATTTTTAGCGCGAGCAAATTGGTGAAATAGCCAACAACTCCTGCCATCGCTAAGATAAGCGAGCCCCGCAACCAAGCATTGTCGTCACCGAAAATAAACTGCAAAGCCATAAGGATTGCCGATACGGCAACCAGTGCGTTTCGAAACCAAGCATCAATTCTGTTTACATCCCACTTCATAGTGATACCCGCTCATTTGTTTGGTAGCAAACCGTAACAGGTGCATGCTTGGCCCGCTAGCGCAATCCCTGCAGGCATTGGCGAGAATTGAAAAAATGTGCTACGTGACCAGATCGTCGCGTAAAAACAGTGGCTTAAACGATAAAAACTTGCCAATTTCCCCGCATAGTCTGTTAGAATTAGCGGCCCTTTTGCAGTCAGACGTCGCTTTGGCTGCATCCCCGCGCCCGTAGCTCAGTTGGATAGAGTACCGCCCTCCGAAGGCGGTGGTCGGACGTTCGAATCGTCTCGGGCGCGCCATTTTTATCAGGCTTTGGAAAACAAGGGTTTGGAAAACTCCTTAACTCCTCCGCTCACTCTGCCTTCTGCCATTTATTGAGCTGTGCTTCTGTAACGCCCAGACCAATAATAGCGCCCGCATGAAGTGTACTTAAATCGGCCAGCGTCATGGCCGTAAATTTTGCAGTGTCCTTTATATTGTGCTGTTGGCAGAAATCTTCAATCAGGTCTTCTGCTTTCTTGCCGTGCAAGCCTTTCCTGACGACCAGTCCCATAACCTCTTTTCGTTGCTGTCTGTACTGAATGCGGAAAGCGTCAATTTCTCCTAGGGATTTTTTGACAACACCATATTGCTCACAGGAGCGAAGATATGCCCAAGCAAAAAGTTCCAGCATGGGCTCGATGTTGTTTTTTTCGTACACCGTCAGCAACGCCGCTGTGTAATCATCCCTCGATATATCGGTAAAGCTAAGCGGGCACAAATTTTCCTTGATAAAGGGGATATTGCAGCTCAGGCGTGAGGTGCGTTTATTCACTTCTTCAAACGCCTGCAAATAGGAAAGATGCACCAGTAAAAAGAAGCTTTGTTCGAACGGGTCTTCGATTTTTCGTGCCTTGAATAAAATCAGCTCGAATAGCTCTTTGAGCTGATGAGGATTGTTCAGCGGCTTGTAGGTCGATTGTCCAATATCAACTTCAATGGATCGAATATTTCCGCAAGCCCTCGGGTTTGCCAGCAAATCCTGCGAAAGCAAATGGTGCAGATTGCGAATGGTCAGGCTGTTTAGTTCAACATCTTGCGCGTTTTCCACTAGGAACAAGAGGGCTTCCTTGTGGTTCATAATCATCACAGTCTCTTCGTGGACTTTGCCTTCTGCCGTAATGCCTTCCTCGACTAGCTTTTGGGTATCGAGCCGCGAGTAGGTGTTACCTTCCAAGCGGCTGGAATTATAGGACAGGTCTATGAGCAGCCGCTGGCAAATTTGCCGTGCGTAAGTGCCTGCTGCCAACGCCTTGTCGAAGCGCTTGCCTTCCTTGTATAGCTGCTTTCTGACCGTTTCAGGGACATACGCAGTTTTGTTTGGGACATAACTTTCCAAAAAATCGCGGTTATAGGACATTTTTTCGCGAGCATGGAGAGGCGCGTCCAAAAATTTAAGAGCCTTTTGACTTTTTGGGCTAAAAATTTCGTGTGGAGTGTCCGTTAAATGTCCCTTAATTTCTTTTTGGGACAGCTTGGAAGGGTAATACTTTCTGGCCTTTTTCTCGCCCACTTTTAGTATGAGCCCAGCCTCCGACAGACTGGAAAGACGACGCTGCAATGTCTTGGAACTGCTAGAAAAACCTATCAACTTTGAAATTTCGCTAGTGGGCAATCCTTCTGGATTTTTCTCCAGAATGGCTATGATTTCCTCTGCTTCTCTTGGCGCGTCTGGTGCCATGGCTGTCTCTTAAAGTGTCCATTAAATCAAAATACAGGGTTTGATGGACACAATCAAACCGTTTATGGGGCATATTAAGATTTAATGGGCATTGAAAAGTAGTTACTCAGCCGCGTCCCCGCTTGCCTCCAGCCACCGCGCCAACACACCCTGCGCCTCCACCAGCCCCGTGCTCTCCGGCGTCGAAAATAGCTGAACCGAAACATCCGAATAGGATTTGATTGCGCGCTTGACTTCAGCAAGGCTTTTCTGGCCTGCGTTGCGGGAGAGTTTGTCAGCTTTGGTCAGCAGGATATGGAGTGGGAATTGATAGGCTCGGGCCCAGTCCAGCATCATCTGGTCGAACGGCTTAAGGGGGTGGCGCACATCCATGATCAGGATCACCCCGACTAGGCTCACCCGATTTTCCAGGTATTCCGTTAAATGTCTCTGCCACTCCACCTTGAGCGCTTCCGGCACTTCGGCATAGCCATAGCCGGGCAGGTCGACCAAGCGTTTGTGATCGTCTACGCTAAAAAAGTTTAACAGTTGGGTGCGCCCCGGTGTTTTGCTGGTGCGCGCAAGCTTGCTCTGCTGAGTGATACGGTTAATCGCGCTGGATTTTCCTGCGTTTGATCGCCCCGCAAAGGCAACCTCGCGACCCTCATCTGGCGGGCATTGGGATAGTTTTGCGGCACTGGTTAAAAACTGAGTATGCCGAAAAAGACGGTCGAGCTGTTGGGCGTCCATGGAGATCCCGAAAAGAGTGGCTAAATTAAAAGAGGCAGGGGACGTTTCACGCGCGATGGTGACCCAAAGTAGGGGTTTTTGCAAATCCTGCTAACCGGATGAAAGCGATTGGTATATACTTCGGGCGCTTTGCATGGGCATAGGCGGCAGCAAGGTTATGCGAAAAGCGCATGGTTCGTAGGCAGTTTGCAAGCTGGAATGACATACGGGCACCACGCATCTATAAATAGCTGGATTTCGACAAACGCGAGGAGCAATTTTGGCAGCCTCCGCTTGAAATCAAGGGATTCAGCGGCCTTTTATTGTGGCGTGTGCGTAGAGAGAGAACGATAGGTACAAGGCAGGATAGTACGATGAAACTGATCAACAAAGCGGCCACCCTTCTTGTTGCTGGAACACTGGGGCTTGGGCTGTCTGTCGCATCCCACGCAGCTGGAGATGCTGCTGCAGGGCAGGGCAAAACGGCGATGTGCGGTGCCTGTCACGGTGCTGACGGCAACAGCATGATCCCAAACTTTCCAAAGCTTGCAGGCCAAGGCGAGGCATATATTGCCAAGCAGCTGCATGACATCCGCTCTGGCGCGCGTTCGGTTCCTGAAATGACAGGCATGACCGAAAACCTCAGCGAGCAGGATATTGCTGATATCGCCGCTTACTATCATGCTCAAAAAGTGCAGGTAGGGCAGGCGAAAAAAGACCTAGTCGAACATGGCCAAGAGCTTTATCGCGCGGGTAAACCCGAAGCGGGGGTTGCGGCATGTGCAGGCTGTCACGGTGCGAACGGCCACGGCATGCCAGGTGCAGCCTTCCCCGCACTTTCCGGTCAGCACGAAGCCTATATTGCAAAACAACTCAAAGCCTTCCGCGCAGCAGGCCGCGAAGATGAAACTGGCGATCGCCGCACCAACGATGGCGAAACCATGATGATGCGTGCGACGGCAGGCCGACTGTCTGACAACGACATCAAAGCGCTCTCCAGCTACATCAACGGCCTACACTGATCGCCGAGCGCTGCGCTGACGAATCAAGAAGGGTGGCTTGCGCCGCCCTTTTTGCGTTGTGCTGTTAATTTGCGTTGCGACGTTAAAATGGAATTATTTCAGCGAAACCGACTCCAAGGGAATGTTGCCCTCGCAAAAGGGTTGCGTCGATCGCGTTCTCACCCCCCTAGGAGCTCTACTTTTGTCATGAAACCTTTTCTTTTTACAAAGCATTTTTCAATCGCAAAACTGCTGCGCACCCTCCCCATTCTTTTGCTTTGCTGGATGGCGACGAGCGCTTGGGCGGATGAGCCTTTCAAGGCTGGAGAGGATTATCGCGTACTGGATCAGCCGGGTGCGACGGAAAACCCCTCTACGGTAGAGGTGCGGGAGTTTTTCTGGTTTGGTTGCCCGCACTGCTTTGAGCTTGAGCCGACCTTGCGGATTTGGCAAAAGAATCTGCCTGCAGGTGTCACCTTTATCCGAACCGCACCTGCGCTCAATGATGGCTGGAAGCCGCACGCGCACGCTTTCTACATTGCAGAAAGCACTGGAAATGGCGAAGAAATCTCCGAAGCGCTATTTGATACCATGCATGTCAAAAAGCAGTTTCTTAAAACCGAAGATGAGTTGGCCAAGTTTTTCACTCGCTTTGGGATGAGCGAAAAAGAGTTCCACGAGAAATACAACTCTTTTGCGATTCGCACCAACGTGAACAAAGCACGCAACCTTGCAATGAGCTACAAGTTGACGGGGGTTCCCGCCATTATTGTCAACGGCAAGTACTTTGTGGACATGGGGACTGCAAAGGGGCCTGATCGCCTGATTCAGGTGGTCAACTACCTGATTGCAAAAGAAAAAGCGGCGCTGAAGCCTGCGGCGTAGCGAGTTTTTGAGGTGCGCTCAAACACGGGCAGGGAGCGCTCGTGGGAGTGCACTATACTTATCCCGACAACACTTATCCCGACAACAGCAGCTTTGTGGCGGGCGGCGCTTGCGAGGTTCCAGCATGAGTTATGGCATTCGAGATGCTGTCGAGCGGTTGGTGGTGCGGGCGTCCGATGCAACAGGTTTACGCCCTGCAAAAACGGCCAACAGTGCGGTTGGATTGCCGGAAGCGTGGCGTGCCGACAATATGCCGCCACTGGTTGCGGGTGCGGATGATCCGAGCGTTCTGCGCCTTCTGAGCTACAACATTCATGCAGGGCTTGGCACCAGCTCCCCCCACCACTACGTGACCAAGAGCTGGCGTAACCTGATTCCAGACACGAAAGGCGCGCGTCGCTTGGATCGCATCGGCAGTATTTTGTCGGGCTACGATTTCGTTGCACTGCAAGAGGTGGACGGTGGCAGCATTCGTTCCAGCTTTATCAATCAGGTGCGCTACTTTGCCGAACAGGGTCAGTTTGATTACTGGTATCAGCAGCTGAATCGTGATTTTGGACGGTTTGGCCAATACAGCAACGGCATACTTTCGCGCTATATTCCCTATGAAATTCAGGATCATAAGCTTCCGGGCCTAAAAGGGCGCGGCGCCATTGTGGCGCGTTATGGGGATTTGTCCAACCCGTTGGTGGTCGTCTGCCTTCATCTTGCTTTGGGCGAGCGTGCGCGTAATCGTCAGCTTGCTTATCTGCGTGATTTGATTGGGATTGCGGAGCATGTGATTGTCATGGGGGATTTGAATTGTTCCGGTGAGCAAATTCTTGCCACCCCCCTGCGTGAAACCCATTTGATTCAAGCCAACGGCTCTCATCACACTTATCCAAGCTGGAAGCCGCAGCGCAGCATTGACCATATCTTGGTAAGCCCTAGCTTGCATATTCGGCGTGTCGAAGTGCTGGATGTTGCGCTCTCCGATCATCGTCCAATCGCAATGGAAATCAAACTTCCAGCCTCGATCGTTGGGCAACTGCAGGAGCGCCTTTGAGTGGCGCGGTACCCGTAAAGTGCGCCGCCTGCATTTTAGAAAGCTACAGCGATACTCTGAAGACCTGGCTATACTCTGAAGACCTATAGTTGATTGGCGTTTCTCACGATCATGTCTGCTCCAGAAGGCGACTGGAAAGTAAAATACCTAGACCTGCTTGATGAGCTTGAGCGCACTCGGCAGTTGGAAAAAAAGCGCATTGAAGTGCTTCGCAAAGGGGTTGTGCGAGTCAGCGTTGCAGCCGATGGGCAGGATGACGCGCTCGATGCAAAGCTGGCCGAGTTGCGTGCCGCGATGCGCGCACAGGGCGAAGTGTTGGAGTTGGAACCGCTGATCTTTCGCCTCGAAAACGCGGTCAAAGCGCTTGATTACCAGCGCAAGCACGCCGGCGACGAGATTGCGCAACTGCTGTCCGAACACGTAGAGCGTTATGAGCAGCTGCCTCTCTCTCGAACGGGTAAGAATCTGCTTCGCAAGTTTCGCCAAGAGTTCCCCGAGTTGCTTGCCGACAAGTCTAAGCATCCATCGCTATGGCGAGCGTATACACACTTAACGGATACCGTTTTGGCGCACCTTCAGGAGCGCTTAAGCGCTAGCGGAGAGCCGGTTCAGCCGGGCTTCTTTCAGCGTCTGTTAGGCGGGAAAGCGGTGAAGGCGCAAGAGGGCCCTACCGAAAACCACCTCGAATCACAGGGCCTCGAACCACAGGGCCTCGAACCACATGAGGATAGTGCGGTGCCGGAAGTACCGCGAGCGCCGACTTCAGAAGATGTAGATATTGGCATTGAATCTGGAGTTTTGCATGCGGCACATACCAACGGTGGGCAGGAGCCCGTTGCCGATGGCCGCCTCGTTTCGAACCAAGAAGAAATTCGCGCGCGTATTCGTCGAGCCTTGTTGCAGCTTTTGGAGCAAGTGGATATTCCTGCGGAGTTGCTGCCGCGCAAAGAGCGTTTGATCGAACATCTTGCGGAGACATTCGCATGGGATCACCTGCCCAACCTGTTGGTGGAGGCGGGTGAACTTTTTTCCATGCTAAGGAATCATGGTCAGCGTGAGTTCGAAGCTTTTTTGCGAACGCTGCATGAGCGTTTGCAAGAAATTCAGGAATTTCTGGCTGCAAGCAAAGCAGGCCAAGAAGCCGCAAAGGAGAGCCGCGAACAGCTTGATGCCGATGTGCGCAGTAACTTGCAACAACTGCAAACCAGTGTTCAGGTAGATAAAGGAATGCCGGCCATTCGCGACGAAATTGAGTCCGTAATGAAGCACATTCTTGGCGTGATGGACGAATTTCGCACCAAAGAAACTGGCCGCCAAGAAGCGATGCTTGGCCATATCCATACCGTCGTTGAACGGATGCATGTCATGGAGCGTGAGGCACTCGAATTGAAGCAAGCCTTGGAACAGCAACAGTCCAAAGCAATGACGGATGCGCTAACGGGGCTCCCCAACCGACAAGCCTATGACGACTACATTCTCAGAGAGTTTTCGCGCTGGAAGCGGCGAGGCCACGCGCTTTCCATGGCGGTGATCGACATCGACTTTTTTAAGCGCATCAACGATACGCTCGGCCACCTGCGTGGTGACAAAGTGCTAAAGCTTGTTGCGCGAGAGATCCAGGATTGCGTAAGAAGCGAAGACTTCGTGGCGCGCTACGGCGGCGAGGAATTTGTTGCGCTCTTACCTGATACTGATCAGGATGCGGGCCGCACAGCGATGGAAAAAGTGCGTCAACATATCGAGGTTTGCCCGTTTAACTTTCATAATCAGCGGGTTGTCGTTACCGTGTCGATCGGTGTCGCACAGTTTCAAGAAGGAGATAGCATTGAAAGTGTCTTCGATCGCGCGGATCAGGCGCTTTATCGTGCAAAAGGCGGCGGCCGTAACCGCGTGGAACTTGGCTAGGTTGTGAGTGTCTCACTGATTCGTTCGAGGCACCCTTTCGGGCGATGCTCTTAGTCGTGAGTGTTGTGATTCGTTTTGAGTGTCGTTTTGAATGCGTCGTTTTGAGTGTTGCGATTGTTCGCAAAACTCGATAGGCTGGCGTCGTTTAACCTCACGGTTCTCGCTATTCGTTGTACTAAATTCAAGAGGAATTATCGGCAAATGATACGTTTTCTGGCAGTTTTCGCAGTTGCGCTGGCCTTAGTGTTTTCGACCACGCCGGCCGAAGCGCGCAAATTTGGCGGCAGCCGCAGCTTTGGTAAAACCTACCAGACTGCACCTCGTGCGCCGGCAAATAACCCATCGTCTACGCAAGGTTCGCAGGGTGCAGCGCAACAGCAAAATCTTGCGCAGCGGCAACAAGCGGCGCCAAATGCTGCGGCGTCCGTGGGCAAAAAAGGCATGATGGCCGGCCTTCTGGGCGGTTTGCTGGCAGGTGGTTTGCTGGGCGCAATGCTTGGGCACGGTTTCCAAGGGCTTCAGTTCCTCGATATCCTGATTTTTGCGCTACTTGGCTTTGTAATCTTCAAACTTTTGCGTCGTCGCCAACAGCAGCGCGCAACACCCGCAATGGCGGGGGCCGGTGGCGGGCGTTTTGACGTTCCCGAACCTGCAAATGCGCCGCAGGAGCGCCGTACCTTCGATTTGGGCAACCCTGACGAGAAAGTAGGTGCAGCGGCAGCCAGTGCGCCAGCCTTTAGCCCAAGCGCGGCAGCGGCAACCGATACCTTGGGTTGGGGGAACGAAACTTCGGTTCCGTTCAATCTGCCCGCGGGCTTTGATATGAACAGCTTCCTAACCGGCGCGCGCGAACACTACCGCACCATTCAAGAAGCTTGGAACAAAGGCAATCTAGAAACCCTGCGCGAATATCTGGCGCCTGAGCTGTTTGATGCGCTTTCTGCAGAACGCGCGACCCTCAAAGGCGAGCAGCACACCGAGGTGATGTTCGTAGATGCTGAACTGGTGCGCGCTGATCAGAACGCCACGCTTGCAGAAGTCAGCCTACGCTTTTCGGGTCGCTATCGCGATCAAACCGAAGGCGTGGAAGATGCTATCACTGACGTGTGGCACTTGGAGCGCGACCTGAGCAAGCCAGATCAGCCGTGGCTGATTGTCGGCATCGAGGAAGTCTAGCGCTTGGTAAACCCCTTGCCTTTGAACCCAGCGGCCAAGCCGCTGGATGGCCTAAAAGTGATCGAGCTCGGCACGTTGATCGCCGGGCCTTTCGCAAGCCGCTTGATGGCAGAGTTTGGCGCCGACGTAATCAAAATCGAGTCGCCCAACGGCGGCGACCCGTTGCGCAAGTGGCGCAAACTCTACGAAGGCACGTCCCTCTGGTGGTATGTGCAATCGCGCAACAAAAAATCCCTCACCCTCAACCTAAAACACCCACAGGCACAAGAAATCTTTCGCAAGCTCATCGCGGAAGCCGATGTACTGGTCGAAAATTTTCGCCCCGGCGTGCTCGAAAAGTTGGGCCTAGGCTGGGATGCGCTACACGCGCTAAACCCACGTCTTGTAATGGTGCGGCTGTCTGGTTTTGGCCAAACCGGCCCCATGAAAGATCAGCCGGGCTTTGGCGCGGTGGGCGAATCCATGGGTGGCTTACGTTTCATTACCGGCTACGAAGATCGTCCGCCAGTACGAACCGGAATCTCCATCGGCGATTCCATTGCCGCGCTTTGGGGTGTAATCGGCGCGATGATGGCGCTGCGCCACCGTGACGTGAACGGCGGCCAAGGCCAAATGGTGGATGTCGCACTCTATGAAGGGGTCTTTGCCATGATGGAAAGCATGGTGCCCGAGTTCGACGTGTTCGGTTTTATCCGCGAACGCACGGGCAACATCATGCCCGGTATTACGCCTTCTTCCATTCACACCACTCAAGATGGCCGCCACGTACAGATTGGCGCAAATGGCGATGCGATCTTTGCGCGCTTTATGCGGATCATTGGGCGTGACGACCTTGCGAATGATCCTACGCTTTCTGACAACGCAGGCCGCGACCTGCGCCGCGACGAGTTGTACGGCATTATTGATCGTTGGGTCGCCAGCCATCCGTTGAGCGATGTATTGGCGGCGCTGGAACAGGCCGAGGTGCCAGCCAGCCGGATTTTTTCGATCGAAGATATGATGCGCGATCCGCAATTTCTTGCCCGCGAAATGTTTGTGCGCTCTAAGTTACCGGATGGCCGGGAATTCCAAGCGCCGGGCATTGTTCCGAAGCTTTCTGCAACGCCGGGCAAGGTGGAATGGCGCGGGCCGGAGCTTGGCGAGCACAATGTCTCAATCCTGCAGGCGCTTGGCTATAGCGCTGATCAAGTGGCGAAATTTCGAACAAGCGGCGCAATTTGAGGGTTTGATACTTGTTTGCCGAAGCAAACCGTCTGCTTTTAATTGATTTTGGAACCAAGTGAATCATTAGCACTCTAATCCGCAATCTGCTAAACGTGCTATTATTTGAGTAATGCGCCAGATGCGCAAAAAGCGATCAAGGGCGCGAAACCGAACACCCGGAGGTTATCTATCATGAGTAAAGCTCTCGCACCTGCATTTGTGGCTGTGCCAGGCGCCGACCTCAACCGCTACCTCTCTGCTGTCAACAGCGTTGCGATTTTGAGTGCTGATGAAGAGAGAGCTCTTGCTGAACGCTACTATTACAACGAAGACGTCGATGCCGCTCGGCAACTGGTTTTGGCGCACCTGCGCTTTGTGGTGCACGTTGCGCGTGGCTACAACGGTTATGGCTTGCAGCTTTCTGATTTAGTGCAAGAAGGTAATGTGGGTTTGATGAAAGCGGTCAAGCGTTTCGACCCTACCATGGGTGTGCGCTTGGTTTCGTTTGCCGTTCACTGGATCAAGGCAGAAATCCATGAGTTTATTCTGCGCAACTGGCGGATCGTAAAGATTGCCACCACGAAGTCGCAGCGTAAGCTGTTCTTTAACCTGCGTTCGCACAAAAGACGCTTGGGCGTACTGAGTGGTGACGAAGTCAACATGATTGCTACCGAGTTGAACGTAAGCCCAGAAGATGTGCGCGAGATGGAAGGCCGCCTTGCCGCGCATGATACGGCCTTCGATGCGCCGGTAGATGCGGACGACGAGAGCGCGAGCCAAGCTCCGGTATACTACCTAGAAGACGCTTCGATGGACCCCGCGCACCAACTGGAAGATGCGCAGTGGACGGACAACACTACCGATCGCCTGCAGTTGGCCATGAACTCGCTGGATGAGCGTAGCCGCGACATCCTGCAGCAGCGCTGGTTTAACGACGACAAGGCCACGTTGCACGATTTGGCCGCGCAATACAGCGTCTCTGCAGAGCGGATTCGTCAACTTGAAGCGAACGCAATGAAAAAAATCAAGCTCGCGATGTTGGAGGCTTGAGCTTGTTCTGGCACTGGTCTTAACGTCTAAGCTAAAACCTAGCGTTGAAGCTAAAGTCTGAAGTCTAAGTAAAACATAGTGTCTCATGACAATTGGAACGCCGGGGAGTCTACTCTCCGGCGTTTTGTTTTATCATAGGCGCAGAAAAAAATTGTCAGGATGCCGTTTTGAAAAGAATAAAAAAAATCGCCGTAATTACCGCGATTGTGCTCGTAGTCTATGCGCTTATTGGCTTTGTTGTCCTTCCGCAAACCGCTCGCTTGTTGGCGAATCATTTTGCCAAAGACTACCTGAAGGTTCCCGCTCATCTAGATAGCGTGTCGCTAAACCCTTTTACGGGTGAATTGGCGCTGAAAGAGCTTGTCATAGGGGATGCCGCCGAGCCGCTGGCCCGCATTTCGCGGCTGATGGTAAATCTGCAGTTGGATAGCGCGTGGACGCGTAGCGTGCATCTTTCTGAGGTGGTTTTAGAGGGAGCTGAAGTGCGCGCAGAGATGGCAAAGGATGGCAAACTCAACCTAGTTGAGATGCTCAATTTGCCCGCCAAAGACCCCGCTGAAGAAACCCCAGAGGCGGATGCCAAGGAAGAGGCTGGGTTGTTTCCGATTCGTATCGACGAAACACGTCTGCAGCTTGCTGCAAAATGGACGGATCAGCGTCATACGCCCGCTACGCAACTTGCGGTGAATGATTTGCAGATCAGCGCACAACAGCTTAGCACGCGGCCTGATGAGCGCGGTCAATGGTCGATCCAGCTGGATGCAGGCAAGGCCGGCAAGCTGGCCGCATCGGGTAAGGTGTTGGTCGCATCGATGCAGGTAGATGGCAAGATTGATTTGCTGGATAGCGTGCTGCCGACTTTCTGGCCGTATGCGCCGGCTCACTTCCCAATTGCGCTGGCGGATGGCACGCTTTCGGTAGGTACTGAGTTTCGGGTGGATGCATCCAAAGGGTTGCAAGTAAATCTGGATAACGCATGGCTTAAGCTGAATGCATTGCAAGTAGTAGAAACCGCATCGGCAGATGCAGCGGTACAGGCAGACGCAGCGGCAGAAAATAGCGCGGCGCGGGCTACGCTTTTGGCGTTTAACGCGCTGGAAGTTGATAAGGTAAGTTTAGACTTAGCAAATCAAGAAATTGTGGTCGGTTCTGTGCGGTTAGACGGCGTTAACGCGCCGATCGTGCGCGAATCTGATGGACGAATGCAGCTGGAGCGCCTGCTTGCGTCGATCAGTGGTGCGGCTGCAGAAACCAAACCAACTGGCGCAACACCCACAGCGACGATGCCCGCTGATGCAGCACCAGAGCCCGCCGGCGCGGTGTCGGAGCCCACGGGCGCAGCGCCAGAGCCCAGCAGCACAACGCCAGAACCCAGCAGCACAGCGCCAGAGCCCACGGGCGCAGCATCGGAGATCGTTGCATCCAATGCGAGCGCACCTACTCCGCCCCCTAGTGAAGACACGAAATCCAAACCTTGGCACATCGTCGTGCCCGATCTTAAATTGCAAAATACAGCGATCAGCTTCACCGACCAGTCTGTCAAACCGCTTCAGACTCTTCGCATTGAAGCGTTACAGCTCGGCGTACAGTCTTTCGATAGCACCCTCAAAGAAGCCGTTACGCTGGATCTTGCGGCGAATATAGGTGATCAAGGCAAGCTGCATCTTGCCGGTAGCGTTCACCTCGATCCGATCAGTGCGAAACTTCAGCTGGATACCCAGCACCTTGATCTGAGCGTGCTGCAACCTTATCTCACGCCGTTTGTTCGTATTGAGCTAAGAAGCGGCGCGCTGGAAACTGGGTTAAAGGCAGAGCTAGCTTCTTTGGAGCCATTACGCTTCGAGGTGAGTGGCGACGTTGCCGTCGATAATTTGCATACGCTCGACACGATCAAGCGGCGCGATTTGCTGAAGTGGCAGCAATTGCGTATTTCCGGCATTCAATATCACCACGGCGAGAGCTTGATGGTCGATGGAGTCAAGCTTCAAGACCCCTATGCTCGTTTTGTCATTAACGACGATCGCACCACCAATATTCGCGACTTAATGGTGGAGCCGCCGGCGCCGAAAGCTGCTGAAACAAAGACTGAGCCACCTGCGAGTACTGCGAAAAAGAGCCAGCCGTTGCCGATCCATATTCGCGTCGGTAAGGTGGAGATCTCAAATGGCTCCGCGAATTTTGCCGATTTGAGCCTTACGCCTTCGTTTTCTACCGCCATCGGCCAGCTGGATGGACAGGTTAGTACGATGGACAGCGCGACCAAAACGCCAGCCTTGGTAGACATCAAAGGTAAGGTCGATCGTTACGCGCCGGTCAGCATCAAGGGTTCGCTTACGCCATTTGATCCTACTGAGCGCCTAGACATTACGGCGGGGTTTCATCGCATGGAGCTGACCACGCTGACGCCGTATTCGGGCAAGTTTGCAGGCTATCGGTTACGCAAAGGCCGACTTGATCTCGACGTGCATTACAAAATCGTACAAGGCATGCTTACTGCAGAAAATAAAGTGGTGCTGAAAGATTTGCAGCTGGGTGAAAAGGTAGAAAGCCCGGACGCTATGGACTTACCGATTCGTCTTGCCATCGCTTTGTTGAAAGACCCGAAAGGTAACATCAAGATTGAGCTGCCAATTCAAGGGGACATCAACAACCCAAGCTTTAGCGTTGGCCCAGTGCTCTGGAAAACGCTGCGGAATTTGATCGCACGCGCCGTTACGTCGCCCTTTAGCGTGATTGGTGGCTTGGCGAAAGGCGACGGCAGCGAGAATCTGGATAGCATTGCGTTTGCGGCAGGTAGTACAGATTTGGATGTGGCCGCCACGGAAAAACTGAAAGTGGTCGCAACGGGCCTGAAAGACCGTTCCGAGCTTGTGCTTGAAGTGGAAGGCGCGAGTGCAGCCAGTGTCGATACTCTTGCGCTAGGGGAGCGTGTGCTTGCCGATGAGATTCAGAAAGTTTATCTGCAAAAGCTTTACGACGAAACCAAAAAGACACCAGCAAACGCCGACAATATTCAGGTTCCTGCAAAGGTGCGTGCGGAATTGCTTACGCAGCTCTATGAACAGCGTGTAGCGCAGCCTGAGCCTGAAGAATGGCGCTCACTCTCCAAAGAGCAGCGCTTGCTGGCGATGGAAAAGGCGGTTTCTGAAAAATTAGGCGGCAGTGAAAAACGCCTGCACTCACTGGCGCGTCAGCGTGCTGCGGCCATTAAGGAATGGTTGGTAGAAACGGCCGGTCTAAGTGATAAACGCATCTACCTTTTGAATTCGCAGTTAAAAGAACTCAAAGCAGGAGAAACGCTTTCCTCTACGCTGTTTTTGAATGTGGACGAGAAAGCTACGAAAGCGAAATAGGCCCAAAGCGTTCATTATCGGCCGTGGGGGGAGAAAATCATGTGTCTGATTCTTTTTGCGTGGCAGCGGCAGAAGGACTACCCGCTGATCGTTGCTGCGAATCGTGATGAATTTTACGCACGCCCCACCCAGCCGGCCGCATTCTGGGAGGAGGCGCCGCAAATACTGGCGGGCCGTGATTTGCAGGCGGGCGGCACGTGGCTGGGGGTAACCCGTAGTGGACGATTTGCTGCGCTTACCAATGTGCGTGAGCCCGCAAATGCGTACCAAGGTTCGCTTTCGCGTGGAACCTTGGTCAGTGATTTTTTGTCGGGGAAGGATTCTGCCGTTAATTACGCGGATTCGGTGCACGTGATCGGCAGTGCTTATGCGGGGTTTAATTTGCTGTTGAGTGATGGGGAAAAGTTGGTTTGGGTTTCCAATCGCGACGGCGATCCTCGAATTTTAACGTCGGGAGTCTATGGTGTATCCAATGCCTTGCTGGATACGCCCTGGCCAAAAGTGGCGGGTGGCAAAGCTGCAATCAGCGAGCGGCTGCCTTTGCATCAACCCGAGCAACAAACCGCTGGGCTGATTACCTTGCTGCAAGACGGTACCGTCGCGCCGGACGAGGAGTTACCCGATACCGGCGTGGGGCTGATGATGGAACGGATTTTATCCCCCCGCTTTATTCGTACGTCGCAGTACGGCACTCGTGCAAGCACCGCGTTATTTATGGGCGATCAGGTCAGTTTTGCTGAACAGGCCTACCATGCGAACGGCACGCTGGGTGACTGCAAGCAATTTCGGTTTTCGCGTGACTGAGTTTTGCGGGCTGAGAAATCTAGCTAAAAAAGATCGTGCCCAAGGAAAAACGCATGCCTTTAGAGAGGTTGACATCCTCCCAGCCCACTACCCCACCTGCTCTTCAACCTCAAATCCCACAATATTCCGCGTATCCTTACTAAACTCCACCCCAATCAAATGCACCGGCCCATCGTTCCGATATTTCTCGGCGTAATTACGATCCCTAAGCTGCTGTAACGCGCGCCCTTCAGGCGCCAGCTCCACCACTTTGAATTCAAATAAATACACATGCCCTTCAAAGCATACCGTCATATCAATACGGCCGTGATTGGTGGCGTCTTCTAATTTGATATCCAATCCCAATGCGGCGAAGTGGCTGTAGAAAATGCTGGCCCAGTAGCCTTCATATTGTGCGATCGGGCTATTTCGGTACCAATCGTGCGGAATGGTCGCGAAAAAGGCGCGGAATAAATCGCGCATGGCGGGGATATTGTTGGACAGCAATATCTCGTACAGCCGGCTGATTTGAGGTTGTATAATCGCCAACCCACCACATAGTTCTCCCAGCAATCGGTCATGTAGGGCTGATTTCACTTCCATGTTTGGGAAACGCAAGGTGATGATGATACGCCCAGGAATAAATCGAGCATGATCAATCGTCACATAACCCGCCTGAAACATCAGCGCTTCTACGGGAATATTGTCTACGTCAAAGGTAGAAAGCAGAGCGTCTGACGTGATGGATTTGCCAAGTTCGGGGGTGAATTGATGGCGTTTAGCGAGCAGCTTAATTAAAAAACTAGGCGTTCCAGTTTCAAACCACCATGGGCGGAAGCTGCGATGATCAAAAAGTAAAAGTAAATCGAACGGATTGTAAACGGAATCGCCCAACCAATTGTAGCCGTTATACCAGCGCTTGATTTCGCTGCGATCCAAGCCTTCAAGCTCCGCTGCAAAAACGCGATCCACGTCCTGATCGGTATAGCCGCAAATTGTGCTATAACGAGCATCCAGCGTGATGTCTTGAAGGTTATTCAGTCCTGAAAACAAGCTCACTTTGCTGAATTTGGAAACCCCAGTCAGAAAGGCAAAGCGAATATACGCATCGTTGTCTTTGATCACCGAATAAAGATCTTTGAGCGCCTCGCGCATGCCGAGGGCGATTTCGCGGTCTTCGATTCGGTCGAGAATGGGTTTGTCGTATTCGTCTACGAGTACCACGACCCGCTGGCCGGTTTGTTCGGCAAGCCGCTGAATCAGTGATACAAAACGCCCGCGAATGTCGGGAAATTGCGCGCTCCAGCCTTGCGCGTGTTCTAACAAGGTGAATTGCGTATGCAGACTTCGCCCTAAATCTTCTACCGAAGCGAGCGATGCACCCCCAAAACTGATCCGAATTACCGGATACTTTACCGCCCAATCCCAGTGGTTTTCGGCATACAAGCCTTTGAACAAGGCTTCGTTGCCTTCGAACAGCTCTTTTAGCGTATCCAGAAACAGGCTTTTGCCAAAGCGGCGCGGGCGGGAGAGAAAGAAATACTTTCCCTGTTGAACCAAGCGCAGCGCCAGTGGGGTTTTATCTACGTAATAACAATTATCCTCGCGAATCTCGCGCAGGGTTTGGATGCCGATGGGCAGGCGTTTGCGTTGCATGGACGGGGCGGCCTCGTGAAGGGATCCCGGCATGGTAGCATAGATGGGGTGTGTTCGTGGTTTGTGGGGGCTTTGCGCGGCTGATGAGGTGCGCTTCTCAAGATTACATTTCGTAACAGACGGCCGTCTGCCAGCGATGTACCCTGCCTAAGCAACTGTCAGGAAGTAAAAATAAAAAACACCCCAAGGATGATACACGTGAAAATGCCACAGCCCACAGCCCACAGCCCACAGCCCACAGCCCACAGCCCACAGCCCACAGCCCACAGCCCACAGCCCACAGCCCACCGTCTACTGTCTTGGAAAGTTCTAACCAAAGGTAGCTTGCTGTTTTCTGTCTGTCTTACGTCATTTCTTGCCGAACAAGCCTTCAGTCGATGCGTTTACGAAACGAGCGCACGCCCAAGCGACACGTACCTAGCTTGTTACAGCATATGTCAGGGTGAAACTCATTGGGATGGTTCGGATGGCACTAACCACTTGGACTGCACAAACCTCCACTTGGATAATTACTGTGCGAGATATTGCGCAGACGCCGATCGCCAATCCTGCCCATCCGACACCGAGGTGGGAAACCCAATCAATATCGCGGACGGATCAAAAGTCCATCGGGAAACCGATTTTCAGGGCACAGGGATTCACCCTCTAAAAATAGAGCGGTTTTATAACAGCGCGGTGAAGATGCCCGACGGCAACTTTGGCGTGAAGTGGCAGGATCAGTCCAACGCCAAGATCGTCGCCGTCAGGAAGCCTAGAGCTGGTAACATCGACGAAAAGCGCACGTTTACGCTACAGCGGCTGGGTGGAGATTACATTTCTTTTTCGTATGATCTTTCAGCAGATAACGGCAATACGGTTCCGATAAAGCGGGACGTTGATTTCAGCATGACCATTTACAACTATAGCGTGGATGGCATCCCGCAAGTGATAGAGCTTGCGTACAATAACGGCAATACTGAGGTTTATGAGTTCAATCTCGACGCGCTGCTTGCTACAAACCGGTATGAGAGCAAGCTGCTGTGGCGCCAGAATCGTAATCTTCAGACGCACAGCTTTACCTATGACGCCAACGGCAATGTAGAAACCGTCCGCGATGATTTTGGCAATCAATTAAACTACACCTATTACGCGGGTACCGGCCAGATTGAAACCATTACGGCAATGCCAGGCAACCGAGTGTTTCGCTATGACTACGACGAAATCGGCAACCTTCAGCATGTTTATTACCCAAGCCTGACGCCGGATACCAGCAATAGTCCCTTTAAAACCTATCTTTATGAGAATACCCAATTCCCTCACCACCTAACGGGCATTATCGACGAGAACGGCAACCGTTATGCGTGGTACGAATACGATAACAACGGCAAGGCTATTTTATCCAAGCACGCGGGCGATGCCGACCTTACACGCGTGGAATATGGCGCTACAACCACCCAGGTGCTAAACGCCAACGGCAAGGAAACCAAATACACATTTACTCAGGTAGGTTCCGGTGCTACGGCTGCTAGGCGCATAATTTCGGTAAAAGGGGAAGCCACACTAAGCTGTATCGCCTCAAACAGCACAGTTACCTGCGATGCGAATGGTTTCAAAGATCAGGTCACCGACGGCCGCGGCTTTGTTACCGATTACGACCATAACGCCAAAGGTCAAGAAATCCGCCGCACCGAAGCCTTGCAGAAATCGGGCAACTCATTGGCTGCCACTGAATCTACCCAAACGATCGAAACCGACTGGTATCCAAGCGGGCTGGTAAAGGAAATCAGGGAGCCCGGCAAAACCACAAAATTCGTTTATATCTACAACAAGGGTACGGACGGCCCGCTTGCCAGCCGAACAGAACTGGACACCACAAGCCACGCTACGCCTTACAGCACAAACGGACAGAGTCGCACCTGGACCTATCGTTATACATTTCACGATACCCCAACGAACACAAAGCTTGCGACCATTACGGTGGATGGGCCGCGTACGGATGTAGATGACACGACTGTTCAGTATATCGACCCACAAGGGCGCATTAATCGAGTAGAAAAGGCGCTCAGTGCCAATACCGTACTGACCACTGAAATCACCGAATTTACCGCCGAAGGATTGCCCAAAACCATCGTGGATCCTAACGGTACCGTTACGCAGCTGGCTTACACCCCGCGCGGCTGGCTTAAAAGCCGCACTGTCGTCACGCCCCAAGGCAATGTTACCACCACTTACGCTTACGACCTAGTCGGGCAGGTGACGCAAGTTACCTTACCCACTGGCACTCAACTGAATTATCAGTACGATGCCGCGCATCGTCTACAAGCCATTTCTACCCAAGATAACGAGCGTATTGAATACGAACTTACTGCTCAAGGTGCCCACCGCATAGAACGCATTGTCTCCAGCAGCGGCAGCTTGCGTAGAATCGTCCATCAGGAATTTGACGATCTTGGTCGGCTCTGGCAAAGCTTTGGCGTTCAGGATCAGGTGATTGAAACCAACCAATACGACGAAAACGGCAACCTCGTTCTTATCACCGATGCCTATCAGCAACCTATCTTTCGCGCCTTCGACGGGCTCAACCGCCTGCGCAGTGTAACGGAGCGCGACACCGGCGCTACCCAATACGAATATAACGCCCAAAATCAGCTTGTCTCGATCACCGACCCCAATGGTTTAACCACTTCATGGGTGGTCGATGGCTTTGGCCGCAAAATCCAGGAAACTAGCCCAGATCGCGGCAAAACCGTATATCAGTATGACTTGGCTGATAATTTAATTAAGGTGACCGATGCGAGAAACAGCGTTACCCAATACGCGTGGGATGCACAAAACCGGCTCACCGGCATTCAATACCCGAGCAGCGCACAGGATAACGTCAGCCTTATTTACGACGAAACTACCACTCAAACCAGTAGCGGTTCAATAACGCATAAAGGCAAGGGGCGTTTAACTTCGGCAACTATTGCCAATGGTGATAAAATTTACTGGGCCTATGATGCGCTCGGCAATTTGACTCACGACATTCGTACCCAATCCAATGCGACCTTCCAAACCACGTACAGCTATAACCTAGCAGGTCAGCTGACTACACTCACCTATCCCAGCGGACGAGAGCTTAGCTATGGCTACGACAATAAAGGCCGTATCCACCAACTCCGCAGCCGCACCAGCAGCACGGCAAGCTGGGCGACTCTTGCGAAAAACCTAAGCTACGAACCCTTCGGCCCCCTTACCGGATTTACCTGGGGAAATGGCCTAACGGAAACCCTCAGCTACGACACCCACTACCAGCCGGAAACCATCCAGATCCGTTCAGGTAGCACAGACGTTCGCAACCTGCAATACGGCTTTAACCTCGCCAATGAACTGGATCATTTGACCGATGCGAAAACCCCAGCTCGCAGCCAACTGTTTAGCTACGATCCCAACGGGCGTTTGAACCAAGCGCAAGGCCAGTACGGCACGCTAGCGTATCAGTACGACCTGACCGGCAACCGCGTATCGCAAGCGCAAACCAACGCAAGCGACGGCCAAAACTTTACCGAAAGCTACCAATATCCGGCCAACACCCATCACCTCACTCAAGTGAACGCCAGTGGGCAGGGCGGACAAAATCGAAGCTTCCAGTACAGTGCGGCCGGAAACCTCACGAAAGATGAGCGTTATACCTACGTTTATAACGATGCGAATCGCCTCACCAAAATCTTCAGCGGCCCGGCAGTAATTGCCGAATATCGCTATAACCACCTAGGCGAACGCATTTCCAAAACCGCCGACGGAAAAACCACACAGTTTGTTTACGGCCCCAATCATCAACTGCTGGCCGAGCATCATCAAGATGGCACACCGATTCGCGATTACGTTTATCTCGGAAATAAGTTACTGGCAATGGTCGATGCCGATACTGCAACTAATCCAGACACAGGCACAAAAGCCGACCTTGCAATTACCTTGAAAGGCGCCACCGGAAATTCTGTGAAACAGCCGGATGGCTGTTATCAAGTAACGTACACGGTCAACGTCCAGAACGCCGGCGGCAGTGCTGCTGAAAATGTACTCCTCACCAATACCTTCCCAGCAACCGATGTGAACTTGGTGAGCTACACGGCCAGCCAAGGCACCTGCACCGAAGATGCAAGCAGTTGTGATCTCGGCACCATCAGTGCGGGCCAAACCGCAACGGTCACCCTGATTGCCAACAAAGGGAAAAAAGCCAAAGAAAACTTCAGCGCGAGTGTTACAACCAACTCTGAAGAAAGCAACACCGATAATAACAGCGCCACTGCAGCATTTGGTGGTGCCTTCGGCCTATGGATAATGGCCTTCCTCACTGCTATGCTGGGATTGCGTCGCCTTACTGCCAAACGTGCTCTCAACCGTAAAAACACGATCAGCACAGCGTGCTTGTTACTCTGCGGCCTGAGCCTGATGGGCGCTAACACCAGCCAAGCGGAGCAGATTTACTACGTCCACACCGATCATTTAAACACGCCGACGCTGGTCACGGATTCGAATAAAACCGTAGTGTGGGAAGGGGTGAGAAAGCCGTTTGGTGAGATAGAGGAAATTACCAATACCGTACGCCAGCCGATTCGGTTTCCGGGGCAGTATTTTGATGGGGAGACGGGGTTATCGTATAATCTGATGCGGGATTATGATGCGCGGGTTGGGCGGTATATTCAAGCGGACGGTATAGGGCTTGCTGGCGGCTCTAGCCTCTACGGATATGCTGGTCAAAATCCTGTAGCGTATTATGATCCGAATGGTCAGGCGGCGATTGCGTTGCCGGGATTGGGCTTTGGGCTTGGCGTTGGCTTTCTGTATTGTGCGGCAACACCTTCGTGCCTTTCTGCGTGGCTGGCGTTGATGGATCGCTTGGGTAGTCCCAATGACTCCGCCGCATCGGATGAAAAAAGGCAATCTGACTACGTGAGGGCTAAGAGCTTTTGTGATACTCCGCCTCCGGCGGGCGGCAATGATTGCGCTACGCTATCTCGGCAGATAGATCATGCGGAGCAATGCATAAGCTTGTACGAAGATTGGGATAACATGTGGTTACCGGGACGTCACAATGAAAAGATCCAGTCTTGGCGCAACAGGCTAATTAATTTGAAGGAAGAACATCACCGTAGGTGTACTAATAAATGCCCATAAATCTAGAGTTAACAAGACTTTTAAAGAAGTATGGTTCTCACCCAGATTTTTTGGGGTGTGAGCTGAGTGATGTGAATCAGCGTGGTGCAGTAGACGATTCTGTCCTTCATATCGTGGCTCGAAGCGGTGACGTGGATGACATTGATGCACTATTGAACGGTGGAGCAGCTATCGATATGCTTGGCGATTTAGGGAATACTCCATTGCATCAAGCTGTAATGAGCGGGAACCACCGTGTGGTTGAGAAGTTATTGCTGCGGGGTGCAGATCAAGGAATTTTAAATGAATTTGGTCAGACTCCAATGGATGTCGCAAGAATAGGTGGCCACGACAAGATAATTGAAATTTTGCAAAGAGCTAAAAGATAAGATGGTAAGTGTTCCCACATCCACGTGGGAACACACCACCTATTCCTCCACCCCCACATCAAACCCCACAATATTCCTCGTATCCTTACTAAACTCCACGCCAATCAAATGCACCGGCCCATCGTTCCGATATTTCTCGGCGTAATTACGATCCTTCAGCTGCTGTAACGCTTTGCCTTCAGGCACAAGTTCCACCACTTTGAATTCAAATAAATAGACGTGCCCTGCAAAGCGCACAGTCATATCAATACGGCCGTGGTTGGTAGCGTCCTCCGTGGTAATGTCCAGCCCAAGTGCCGCGAAGTGGCTGTAGAAAATGCTGGCCCAGTAGCCTTCATATTGTGCGATGGGGCTATTTCGATACCAATCGTGCGGAATGGTGGCGAAAAAGGCGTGGAATAGATCGCGCATGGCGGGAATATTGTTGGACAATAATATCTCATATAGTCGGCTGATTTGAGGTTGTATAATCGCCAGCCCACCACATAACTCACCCAGTAAACGGTCATGCAGGGCTGATTTCACTTCCATGTTTGGGAAACGCAAGGTGATGATGATACGTCCAGGAATAAATCGAGCATGATCAATCGTCACATAACCCGCTTGAAACATCAGCGCTTCCACGGGAATATTATCTACGTCAAAGGTAGAAAGCAGGGCGTCTGAGGTGATGGATTTGCCAAGTTCGGGGGTAAATTGATGGCGTTTAGCGAGCAGCTTAATTAAAAAACTAGGTGTGCCAGTTTCAAACCACCAAGGGCGGAAGCTGCGATGATCGAACAGCAAAAGTAAATCGAATGGATTGTAAACCGATTCGCCTAACCAATTGTAGCCGTTATACCAGCGCTTGATTTCGCTGCGATCCAAGCCTTCAAGCTCCGCTGCAAAAACGCTATCTACATCTTGATCAGTATAACCGCAAATCGTGCTATAACGAGCATCCAGCGTGATGTCTTGAAGGTTATTCAGTCCTGAAAACAAGCTCACTTTGCTGAATTTTGAAACCCCAGTCAGAAACGCAAAGCGAATATACGCATCGTTGTCTTTGATCACCGAATAAAGATCCTTGAGCGCCTCGCGCATACCGAGGGCGATTTCGCGGTCTTCGATTCGATCCAGAATGGGTTTGTCGTATTCGTCTACGAGTACCACGACCCGCTGGCCGGTTTGTTCGGCAAGCCGCTGAATCAGTGATACAAAACGCCCGCGAATGTCGGGAAATTGCGCGCTCCAGCCTTGCGCGTGTTCTAACAAGGTGAATTGCGTATGCAGACTTCGCCCTAAATCTTCTACCGAAGAGAGCGATGCACCCCCAAAACTGATCCGAATCACCGGATACTTTACCGCCCAATCCCAGTGGTTTTCGGCATACAAGCCTTTGAACAAGGCTTCGTTGCCTTCAAACAGCTCTTTTAGGGTATCCAGAAACAGGCTTTTACCAAAGCGGCGCGGGCGGGAGAGGAAAAAGTGCGTGCCTTGGGCGATCAGCTGTAAGGCCAATGGCGTTTTGTCTACGTAGTAGCAGGCGTCATCCTCGCGGATTTTGGCGAAGGTCTGAATACCGATAGGCAGGCGTTTGCGTTGCATGGAGGGGCGGCCTCGTGGGGGGAGTTCGGCATGGTAGCATAGATGTGGGTTGTTCGTGGTTTGTGGGGGCTTTGCGCGCCTGATGGGATGCGCTTCTCAAGATTACATTTCGTAACAGACGGCCGTCTGCCAGCGATGTACCCTGCCTAAGCTAACGTCAGGAAGTAAAAATAAAAAACGCCCCAAGGATGATACACGTGAAAATGCCACAGCCCACAGCCCACAGCCCACAGCCCACAGCCCACGGTTTTTAATTAGCCGCCTCAGCCTTGCCGTGTCTGCCGCACTGCTTCTCGGCCATTCCGGCCTTTTGAATGCGGCCTGCAACGTCTCGAACGCCAAGGTTCATCGCGATATCGATATCAGTGCTTGTATCCAGATTTGCGATGCGGGCATTCCCAGCAATGGCTTTGTGTGCACCCACTCTGAGCGTAAAAACTACTGTCTTGCTGAGTGCGCGGGCGCTACCGCTCAGTGCCCCAAAGGCAACCCCATTGATATCCTCACCGGCGCAAAGATGCAGCAAGAAGTGGATTATTCCACCGGTGGCGATTTTCCGCTGGAGATCCGGCGCAGCTATAACAGCCTCTCCTCCGAGATCAGTCCCGAGTTTGGCGCTAAATGGGCAGGCTTTGGCGAGGCTAAAATCGTAAGCTACCTAGATGCTGGCAAGCGTTATGCCGTTGTACAGCGGCCGACCGGCGAAACTTGGAAATACGTCTGGAGCGGTGAAGACGGCACGACCCAGCCCACTCAAAGTGGCAGCGGCAATGCGTTGACAGCCATGGAGTACGACGCTGAGCGTGATATTTACGAACTCTCCTTGAGTGATGGTTCAGTAGAATATTATCATTTCAAACAGAGCGAACTCGACAGTAACAAGCGATTCGAGTCGAAACTCTGGTGGAAGGAAGACGCAGCCTTTCGAAAACACACCTACGTTTATAACGCCACAGGTCAACTGGCCTCCGTTGCGGATGATTTTGGTAACGCTCTCGGATTTGCCTACTATCCGGATGGAAAAATTCAAGCGATCACCGCGCCGGGCGATAAAACCTTCTCGTACGAATACAAAATCGCGTCGGTAGTAGACAAGGTGACGTCGGTCGTCACGGAAGTGGACATTTTATCCAAGGTCTGCTTTTCTGGCGCAAGCGGCGCAGAAAGCAGCTGCAAGGAATACCTCTACGAAGACACTCGGTTTCCCTTGGCCCTGACCGGAATTGTGGATGAAAACGGTAACCGCTTTGCGACCTTTACCTATAACAGCCAAGGGCTTGCCGTCTCCACCGAGCATGCCGGGGGCGCTGATCGGATGGAGGTGCTGGAATACCGGTATGGAAGCGGCACTTTTTCGCCGACCTCCCTCTATACGCCCTTGAGCCTAGGGGATCGGGTCGTTCGCCTGAAAAACGCCAACGGGCTCGAAACGGAATATCGCTTTGGTTACAGCGGCCCAGAAGGCGGGTTTAACGCCCAGCTCAAGTCCGTCACCGGCGATGCTACGCTCAACTGCGGTGCCACCAACAGCACCTATAGTTACGACGCAAAAGGCTTCCAGGACAAAATTACCGATGGTCGCGGATTTGTGACCGACCTTGATCATAACGCCAAGGGTCAGGAAATCCGCCGGACCGAAGCGCTCGGCCAGCCCGAACAGCGCACAACGGAAACCGACTGGTATCCCGGCGGCACCATCAAGGAAATCCGCGCACCGAGTAAAACCACACGCTTTACGTACACTCAAGGTAACGGCCTTGGCAGGCTCGCAAGCCGTACCGAAATCGACACGACCACTCACAGTGCGCCCTATGCAACGCAAGGACTCAGCCGCACGTGGAGTTATTCGTACACCTACCATGATGCGCCTGCCAACCTGAAGGTTGCCACCGTAACGGTCGATGGGCCGCGCACGGATGTAAACGACATCACGGTTCAACACGTCAATCCAGCAGGCCGAATCTATCGGGTTGAACAGCAGAACGGTACTGGTGCGCCGCTGGTGAATGAAGTTACCGAATTCTCTGCCGAGGGCCTCCCCAAAACGATCGTCGATCCTAATGGAACCGTGACTCAGCTAGCCTACACCCCGCGCGGCTGGCTTAAAAGCCGCACTGTCGTCACGCCCCAAGGCAATGTTACCACTACCTACGCTTACGACCTAGTCGGGCAAGTGACGCAAGTTACTTTACCCACCGGCACTCAACTGAATTATCAGTACGATGCCGCGCATCGCCTGCAATCCATCTCCACACAAGATAACGAGCGTATTGAATACGAGCTCACCGCTCAAGGCGCCCATCGTATCGAACGCATCCTCTCCAGCAGCGGCAGCTTGCGCAGACTCGTCCATCAGGAATTTGACGATCTGGGACGGCTCTGGAAAAGCTTCGGTGTTCAGGATCAAGTACTTGAAACCAACCAATACGACGAAAACGGCAACCTCGTTCGGATCACCGATGCCTATCAGCAACCCATTCTCCGCGCCTTCGATGGGCTCAACCGCCTACGCACTCAAACCGAGCGCGATACCGGTGCGACCCAGTACGAATATAACGCGCAAGATCAGCTTGTCTCGATCACCGATCCCAACGGCTTAACCACCACATGGGTAGTAGATGGCTTTGGCCGAAAAATCCAAGAAACCAGCCCAGATCGCGGCACTACAGTGTATCGCTACGATCTGGCCGATAACCTGATCCAGAAAACCGACGCCCGCAACAGCGTTACAAAATACAGCTATGACGCCCTCAATCGCCTGACCGAAATTCAATATCCGGCCAGTGCGCAAGACAACGTCGGCCTAAAATACGACGAAACCAGCCTTCCAACGGCAAATGGTTCCATTGCCAACAAAGGAAAAGGCCGCTTAACTTCAGCAATCGTTGCCAACGGCGATAAAATCCAATGGGCCTACGATGCGCTTGGTAATATCACGAATGACGTGAGGGTGCAGGCAGGCAAAACCTTCCAAGCCACCTACACGTATAACGTCGCAGGCCAGCTTGCAACGCTCACCTACCCCAGCGGACGAGAGCTTAGCTATGGATACGACAATAAAGGCCGTATCCACCAACTCCGCAGCCGCACCAGCAGCACGGCAAGCTGGACGACCCTCGCAAATAATCTAAGCTACGAACCCTTCGGCCCCCTTACCGGATTTACTTGGGGTAATGGCCTAACGGAAACTCTCAGCTACGACACCCACTACCAGCCGGAAACCATCCAGACCCGTTCAGGCAGCACAGACGTTCGCAACCTGCAATACGGCTTTAACCTCGCCAACGAACTGGATCACCTGACCGATGCGAAAACCCCAGCTCGCAGCCAACTCTTTAGCTACGATCCCAACGGGCGTTTGAGCCAAGCGCAAGGCCAGTACGGCACGCTAGCGTATCAGTACGACCTGACCGGCAACCGCGTATCGCAAGCGCAAACCAACGCAAGCGACGGCCAAAACTTTACCGAAAGCTACCAATATCCGGCCAAGACTCATCGCCTCACGCAAATCAGCGCAAGCGGGCAGGGCGGCCAAAACCGGAGCTTTGAGTACAGTGCCGCCGGAAACCTCACGCAAGATGAGCGTTATACCTACGTTTATAACGATGCCAACCGCCTCACCAAAATCTTCAGCGGCCCAGCATTAATTGCCGAATATCGCTATAACCACTTGGGCGAGCGTATTTCCAAAACAATTGACGGAAAAACCACGCAGTTTATCTATGGCCCCAATCATCAACTGCTGGCCGAGCATCATCAAGATGGCAGCGCAATTCGTGATTACGTTTACCTCGGAAATAAATTACTGGCAATGGTGGATGCCGATACTACAACTAATCCAGACACAGGCACAAAAGCCGACCTTGCGATTACCTTGAAAGGCGCCACCGGAAATTCCGTGAAACAGCCGGATGGTCGTTATCAGGTCACGTACAAGGTCAATGTCCAGAACGCCGGTGGCAGCGCTGCTGAAAATGTCGTGCTCACCAATACCTTCCCTGCAACAGATGTGAACTTGGTGAGCTACACGGCCAGCCAAGGCACCTGCACCGAAGACGCCAGCACTTGTGATCTCGGCACCATCAGCGCGGGCCAAACCGCAACGGTCACCCTGATTGCCAGCAAAGGCCAAAAAGCCAAAGAAAACTTCAGTGCGAGTGTTACAACCAGCTCTGAAGAAAGCAACACCGATAATAACAGCGCAACGGCTGCATTTGGTGGTGCCTTCGGCCTCTGGATAATGGCCTTCCTCGCTGCTATGCTGGGCTTGCGTAGCCTTACTGCCAAGCGCGCTCTCAACCGTAAAAACACGATCAGCACAGCGTGCTTGTTGCTCTGCGGCCTGAGCCTGATGGGCGCTAACACCAGCCAAGCGGAGCAGATTTACTACGTCCACACCGATCATTTGAACACGCCGACGCTGGTCACGGATTCGAATAAAACCGTGGTCTGGGAAGGAGTGAGAAAGCCGTTTGGGGAGACGGATGAGGTTGTAAATACTGTGCGCCAGCCGATTCGGTTTCCGGGGCAGTATTTTGATGGGGAGACGGGCTTAGCGTATAACTTGATGCGGGATTATGATGCACGGGTGGGGCGGTATGTGCAGAGTGATCCGATTGGGTTGATGGGTGGCATAAATACTTATGGGTATGTTGGGGGAAATCCCGTAACACGTATCGATCCAACTGGTGAGTTTTGGTGGCTTTTCATGCCCGCTCTTGCAGGTGGTGGTGGAACTGCAGCAGGAGGGGCTGCCGCCGCTGGTGGAATTTCTTGGGGAACGGCGATTTTAGGAGGGTTCAGTCTCGCTGCTTTGATGACAATTCCTAGTGATAGTGTCAAAGCTCAGCCAGTTCCTTACCCTGATCGAGTTAGACGAATGTACACCTGCACTTGTAGAGCCAACAGAGATGGACGTTGCCCTGATAACCATTCAAATGACGGCCTGCAGTCTGCGTTGGGATATGGCGTAGGCTCAACTTTGTCGGAAGCTAAAAGAGCCGCTGAGAAAGATGCGAAAGATAAGCTAGGGGCACGATCAACGCATCATGTGCAATGCCGCTGCACTGCCCCAAATGGAGATAGGATCATTCCACATGGTTAGAAATGATGAAGGATTATTCGATGATGTACGACAATTAATTGATAAGGGATGCCTGAAAGAGGCGCAATCTTTGTTGCAGCGCCTTGTTGATCGGTGCAACCCGGAAGCTATTTTTCTTCGTTCAACATTTAGTATAGCCAACGAAGAATCAGCGGAAGAGTTTGAAAAACGAAGCGTTGAGATGCTAAGAATGTCTGCGCTGCTTGGATATCCACCTGCATTGTACGCGCTGGCTGTTTGTTACGATTCAGGCGATCTTGTGAACCAAAATGCTGAATTCGCGGCTTTATTGTTTAAAAAGGCTGCGGAATATGGTCATTCGGTTGCTAAGCTGAACTATGGACTGGATTTGGTTTACGGTTCAAACGGAATATCTAAAGACTTTGTTTCTGGTTTAAACGTGATTAAACAAGCTGCCGATGAAGGAGTCGATGGAGCCCAAGAGGAGCTAGCGGCACTCATGGAATCAATAGAATCAAATAATCATAGTACGAAAAATAATAGTTAGCCTCATGTAAACACAAAGCCTAGCCAAGTGCTGGGCTTTGTGTTATTCCCGCTGTAAATCATCCGGCGAACTCGAGGTTGAGGCAGCGCTGGATGATCTTCTGGATCAAGGCGTCGAATCCGGCGATGAAGGCGAGGTGGTTGCAGAGCTACGCCAAGCACAGCGCTACGGCTGCATTTGGTGGTGCCTTCGGCCTCTGGATAATGGCCTTCCTCACTGCTATGCTGGGCTTGCGTGCACGTTTTGCCAAACATGCTCTCAACCGTAAAAACACAATCAGCACAGCGTGCTTGTTACTCTGCGGCCTGAGCCTGATGGGCGCTAACACCAGCCGATTCGGTTTCCGGGGCAGTATTTTGATGGGGAGACGGGGCCAAGTTACAACTTGATGCGGGATTATGATGCACGGGTGGGGCGGTACGTGCAGAGTGATCCGATTGGGTTGGCGGGTGGGGTTAGTACGTATGGATATGGGTATCAGAATCCGGTTAACAATACTGACCCGACCGGCGAGTTTGTACCGTTCTTGCTTGCTGGACTTTTCTGGGGAGGCGTAGATCTGGGTGTGCAATTGTGGGGCAACGATGGTAACTGGCAATGCGTGAATCCGTGGGATACGGCACTTGCTGCGGTGCTCGGTGGGTTGGGTGGTGGCTTGGCTGGCAAAAGTTTTCTAAAGGGGGTTGGCAATGAGTGGTCCCACTCATTGCCTGCAAGAGTTATTAGACCGTCTTCTAAAGATTATATAGCTTGGTTAGATAATGCGTTTGGCCGAGCGTTTGTAAACGGTCCTTTTAATGGTAATTGGGTGTCAGCGGTAACACATGCGCTAACAGACCCATATAGATACAGGTTCGCGCCAAAAGGTTGGAAAGCTGACAACCCTATGTATCCAGAATGGATTCAGATCTTGCTAAGAATCCCAGGTTGGATGCCTGGGAGCCTCTTAACAGGAGGGGCGGCATACGAGGGTATTAAAAACGATAATTGCGGCTGTGGCTGATGATTGTTCTAGGCCATTTGCTTTGCGGCACAAGTGCTCGCTTCACTAAATTTGAGCGAGCACTTCTTGTGAGCCTCTCTGGTATCGTAGATGATTCAGTGCGTGACGTTGTTTTAGCCCAGATGAGAGAAATTAATTACATCCAAAGGCATAGGGATGACCAAGAAATATGCTTTTACCGAATAAAAAATTGCCGAGTAACTCGAATGCGATCCAAAAAGTTCGATTGCGAAAATGAGGCGATTCTAAAAAAATGTGCGTTTACTGTTGGCAGCGAGGTGTTTTGTGCGGAATTTTGGCTGGTTGACGGCAATTTTTTTTCGATAGAATTCAATAAAGCAACAAGAAAACTGAGAGATTTTGAAGCTGTTGAATTGTTTGAGCTGTAAAGATGCCTCCGAAAAACAGGCGATAATATAGGCTATCGTGCCAATAGACGAGGATGTGTCGCCCAGATTGCCAGCAAAGGCCAAAAAGCCAAAGAAAACGTCAGTGCGAGCGTTACAACCAGCTCTGAAGAAAGCAACACCGATAATAACAGCGCAACGGCTGCATTTGGTGGTGCCTTTGGTCTCTGGATAATGGCCTTCCTCACTGCTATGCTGGGCTTGCGCACGCGTTTTTCTAAACATTCTCTGAACCGTAAAAACACGATCAGTACAGCGTGCTTGTTACTCTGCGGCCTGAGCCTGATGGGCGCTAACACCAGCCAAGCGGAGCAGATTTATTACGTCCACACCGATCATTTAAACACGCCGACGCTGGTCACGGATTCGAATAAAACCGTGGTCTGGGAAGGGGTGAGAAAGCCGTTTGGGGAGACGGAGGAGGTTGTCGCTACAGTACGCCAGCCGATTCGGTTTCCGGGGCAGTATTTTGATGGGGAGACGGGTTTAGCGTATAACTTGATGCGGGATTATGACTCCAGGGCTGGGCGTTACGTTCAAGCCGACCCATTAGGAGTTGCTGCAGGATCCAGCCTTTACGGGTATGTCGAACAAAATCCGATAACCTCTATCGATCCTCAAGGTTTATTCGGTGGGGATGTAGTATTGGGCTTGGATCCGATTATCTTTCTTCTTGTGAACGGGTACTTTCCTGATCTCTCGCAGCACTTAAATCGCAATAGTAATAATCAGTGCCCATGTAAGAAATCAGAAATCAATTCAGAGTGGAAACAAGACTCTTCGGCTTGGAATGGGGGGAATAAATTTAGGCATCCACTTGGTTATGAGTGTGCTTATGATTCTGAAGGAAAATTGCTTCCTGATGCATCATACGCGAACAATTCAAATGTGTGGCCAGATACCGAGCAAAACTATTCATACAATTATGGATCTAACCCCTTAACCTTTTGGCATATACTTTTTGATGTTTACCCCAGTTGGTATTATCAACAGTACCCATATCCTTCAGGTTTGACTAACAACGGAAAAAAATGTGACGAATGCGAGAACAATTAAGTTTGCTGTTGTTATCTTATTGTTGTTGGTCTCAAGTTTTTTGATTTCATTGTTAGGTTTTAGGTCAGGATACTTTACGTTAGAGCGGTGGGTGAATGTATCATTTAATGTTTTTTTAGGCCCATTGCCAGGGGTGTATTACACGGCTCTGGCAATGGAATTTGCATCAATGTTGTTTTGGGGTTTGTTCTTATTTGTTTCGGTTGCGCTGATTTTTATCTCTTTTCGCGAATGGAATTATATCCTTCTGGCGATCGGACTATTAATCTGGATTTTGGTTGGATTTTTTTTGGAAATAGTTAAATCCGTGTAGTGAAAGCGGCTGGTTCACGTAAGTGTGCTAGCCGTTGTTTTAAGGCATCCCTGAATAATCAGCAAAACCTGAAGCGCCTCGCTCAATTATTTCAAACCAAAGCAGAGTTTCCGGCAGTTGACGGTAATTGTTCAAGTAGTTACCGTTTTTTTGAATTGGGGAGGAGTTTTCCCCAATTCGGCATTTTCGTAAACGTAACCCCAACCACACCTTCCAACCTCTACCCATTACCGTAAGCTGACTTCTGATCTGATATCGTCTTTCAGGAGCCGCTAGTGAAACGCACTCATCGAACCCCAGAGCAATGGGCGAAGCTCTTCGCCACCTTTGAAAATAGCGGTACTAGCCAGAGCAACTTTGCAAAAACGGTCGGCGTCAACCCCGCCTATTTTTCCATAAAATACCGAGCGTCCAGAGCAAGCCAAGACACGCCAAACACCGCACCCTTTATCAGGGCGACGCAAAAAACACCTCAAGCTACTTCTCAGGATTTTTGGGTGCGGTACCGCAACACGGAACTAGGGCTTCCAATGTCGGTGAAACCGGAGTGGTTAGCATCGTTCGTAAAGGCGCTGGCCGAATGAAAATGTTTGTGGATCCCTCCGCCATCTATCTGCACAGGCATCCCGTTGATTTCAGAAAAAGCATCAACGGACTTTCGGTGATCGTTGATGAGCAAATGGCGATGTCGAGCCTGAGTGGTGCGCTCTTCGTATTTTGCAACAAGCAACGCGACAAACTCAAAGTGTTGTACTGGGACCAAACGGGATTCTGCTTGTGGTATAAGCGCTTGGAGAAGGACAGGTTTGTGTGGCCTAAGCGCTTTTCTGGATCGTCAATCGAACTCAGTGAACGCCAGTGGCAGTGGTTGCTAGAAGGATTCGATATTGAAAAAATAAAGGGCCATCAAGCCGTAAATTGCCGGGCAATTTGGTAGTCAAAACACACATAAAATGCTGTAAATTCAGTGAATTGCCGTGTGGAACCTGTTATAATTTCCACCTATGAAAACCACTGAAAACACCACACTTCCAGACGATGTTGAACGCCTAAAGGCGTTGGTTTTGGCGTTGCAGAATAAAAATTCCGCCTTGCAAAAAGAAGCCGCAAAGGAAGCTGCAGAAGCGAAACGCTTCGAAAAACTGTACTACGAAACATGGGAGAAGTGGCAGCTGGCTTTAAGAAGCCGCTTTGCTTCCAAAAGCGAAGCGTACGATGGGCAGGTGGATCTCTTTAACGAGATTGAGCAAACGCTGGAGCCCACCGTCGAAGAAATTGCGGAAGCCGACGCAGAAAAGGAAACCATCACCTACACCCGTAAAAAAGCTCGTGCACCGCGCATTGCCCCTGAGCTTCCCCGCGAAGATGTGCTGCACGATCTGGCCGATAAAGACAAAGTTTGCGGCTGCTGTGGCCATGATCTGCACCGCATGGGCGAAGAAGTCAGCGAAAAGCTCGAATTTATTCCCGCACACGTGAAAGTGCTACGTCACATCCGTCCCAAATACAGCTGCCGGCAGTGTGAACAGCAAGCCATTCGTACGGAGATCAAAATCGCGCCAGTACCAGCCAGCGTTTTACCCAAAAGCATCGCGTCTGCCAGTCTGCTTACACAAATCATTTGCGCCAAGTTTGTTTATGGTTTGCCGCTTTATCGCCAGGAAGCCCTGTTTAAGAGCTTTGGGATTGAAATTAACCGTCAAACCATGAGTCGATGGCTCATTAAAGTAAGCGAACAGCTCCGACCGCTTTACAAATACTTTCACCGAAGGCTGCTTGAACAGCCGGCGATCTGGTCGGACGATACCCGCATAAAAGTCATTGAGACCGACAATGCTCAATGCGCCATGTGGGTGTACGGATGTGGAATGGAAACGCCTTTGCCTGGTGGCGCGCCACCGATTGTGCTGTACGATTATCGAGACGGCCGAGCGGGCCGCTATATCACCGACTTTTTGCAGGGCTACAGCGGCCTTCTGCAAGTCGATGGCTATCAAGCGTACCAGCAAACCCACGCCACGTTAATTGGCTGCTGGGCACACGCGCGACGTAAATTCAAAGAAGCCAAAGACGTGCAACCCAAAGGCAAAACAGGGCGTGCAGATGTGGCGCTCAGCTTGATCCAAAAGCTCTATGCAATTGAGAAATCACTCCCAGAAAAAACCATCGAAGAACGCCTCGCAATTCGCCAGCAACAATCCGCACCGATCCTCCAGCAAATCAAAGAGTATCTGGAGAAAACCGCTTTCGAGGTGCCGCCCAAAACCGCCATCGGCCTTGCCGTGCACTACAGCTTAAACCAATGGAACAAACTCACCGCCTACTTGGGCTACGGCGAGACCAGTATCGACAACAACCGCGCGGAGCGCGCCATCAAACCCTTTGTGATCGGCCGCAAAAACTGGCTGTTCGCCAACACCCGCACCGGTGCCACTGCAAGCGCCATACTCTACAGTATCGTAGAAACCGCGAAAGCCAACGGCCTGAGACCTGAGCAATATCTACAAGCCTTGCTCGAACAACTGCCCACCACCCAAGCAGAAGAGATCGAACTGCTGACGCCGTGGAATATTACGTTGAGTTAGTAGGGGGCGGAAGGTGTGGTTGGGGTTACGTTTACGCATTTTCAGGCATAAGGGCGCTTACGTGCAACTAGTCTGACACTGGGGGGCGGCATGTAGTGAATGTAATTGATTTACTAAGACAGGCGTTTTCAAACAGGAAACGCCCTTTAACCTTTGTTGCTAATTCAAACATTTCGGAAGACGAGAGACAGGCCACCCTGTATTTTTTTTCTCACACTCCGAGTGATTTTACCTGCAAAGGTCTTAAAGAAAACTACGATGGTATTTATTGGCTGACACCGGAAGCGTTCTGCTTTTGTTTGCCGGAGATTCTTATCGCGTCAATCAGAGAAGACAACAAGGATCTTATTGTCATTGACACAATAATCGGATTGCTAGATAGAACTGCAGATCCATCTTTGTGGGATAATTTTTTTATAGACCGATGGACCTTATTGACGATTGATGAGTGTAAATCTGTTCAGCAGTGGTTATTGTGGATGTGCGAAGGCAGTTGTGGCTCATTTGAAGAGTCGCAATTGAGCCGTGCGTTCGATACCGTTGAGCTTCTAAAACAGAGGGCATCTTTGCATAGTTAAATATAGGTTAGATCAAAAAGCTAGCATGAAGGACAGGCTTGCCGCGACTGGATCATAACCGCCAGCGCAAACCTGCACCGATGGAATAAGTGGAGCCTTTGCTTTCGCCGCGACTCTCGCCGCCCTGTTCTACAAGGTTGCCATCCAGCGTTTGGGACTTAAACGGCAGGGTGCGCTGGAGGGCGAAGTCGCCGCTCAATGCTTCTGAGAATGCGTAGCTCGCGCCGAGAGAGCCAGCAATATAGGTTTCCATTGGGAAGCTGAGTGTGCGGTAGGCTTTCGGGATTGGGGTTGGGTCGCGGTCTATGCCGGCCCGTACCGTAAAACGATCGGTTAGCGCGTAATCACCGCCCACGGCGAGCCGCCAAGTGTTGTGCCAGTGTTGCGGCTGGCGCTGGTTGATGCCGAGTGTGGTGCGCACGTCTAGCGCTTCGAAGGTGCTCCATTCCGTCCAAGTTGCGTCGGCCTGCACGTTTAGACGTGGGGTGAGCGCATGGAACACGCTGAGCGACGCGCTTGCTGGGCTGCTCATGGTTAATCGAGCATCGGTGACAAGGCGTATCTGGCGGTGCGCTGAGGCTTGTGGGTAGGCGGATAGGTGAACATCGCCTTCCAGATCGTGGCGGATTCGGCTGCGGTAGGAGGCGCCTACGCGGGTGTTGTCGTCGATTTGGTAAAGTGTGCCGAAGGTAAAGCCCCAGTTGAGATCGTCTGCTTCCAGTTTTGAGCGCCCGTCGCGGCTGGCATCTCCAGGAGTTCCGCAGTTGGGTAAGGTCAGCATGCTGCAAATGCTATAGCTATCGAATGCGGTAGTGTTTTCAAGGTCGAGCCGTTCAATGGCGAATCCCATGGCAACGCTGAGTTGATCGGTGAGTGATTGTGCAAGGCTGACGGTTAAGCGCATTCCTACTAGCGAGGATTCTTGGTTTTGATAGCGAATTGCGGAGTCTTTCGGCATGTCGATGGTGGAAGCCATCGGTACATTAAAGGCAATGCCAATCGCGCCTTTGTTTGGCGTGGGAATGGCGTAGTAAAAGTTTGGAACTACGTCTTTGCTTTGATGGGTGACGTTGCCTTCCCCCGGAACCGCTGTAACGCCACCGTTGATGCCAGGAGAGGCAATTGTGGCGCCGCCGGTGAAGTGAAGGGTATTGCTAAGCATTGCGACGCCGCCAACCAGTTCTGGCTTGGTGAGCCGAACCAGGCCCGCGGGATTGTAATAGGCGGTGCTTGCATCGCGTGCTTCGGCAGCACCGCCAGAGAACGCATCCCCTAAGCGGCGAACCGAGAGTTCGTCAAGAATGTATCCTTGCGCCCAAAGCGGGCCAGAGAATGCAACGAGCGCGGGAAGCGACAGGAGCCGCAGGTTACGAATTGCTGTGTCTCTCATAGCCTTACCCACCTTGACCGACGAATTTATTGACGAACGAAATACGACGTTACGGCAACTGCTTAGTGGTCAAATACTTGAGAAAAAGGCGCCCACCACGCGAGCTGCTGATCGCCCTGAAACGCAAGCAGATTACCGAATTGAAGCAATACCGCCTCGCTTTGTGTAGGGCGGAAAAATAAATAATCGCCAACACGCAGGCCAGTCGTTGCAGACCCGTTGTACATCATTTGGTTGCTAGAGAAACCATATAGCGCATTTTCGCGAATCCCGCGAGGCGAAACCGGCTTGGCTTTCCAGTAGCCGCCGTAGATGAAGTAGGTTTGCGAGCGATTTACATCCCATTTTTGCCAGAGCGCGCCCAAGGGCAGCGGCCCGGGTAGCTTGAGCCCTGTCCACTGTTTGAGAACGGGGGTTGCAATAAAGGCCGCCGGTTCGAATGATGCCAGTGCGGGGGTGTCGAAATCGGTCGGTTTTACTAAGCAGCTTCCTGCCGAGAGTTCGGTAAGAGGGGTGTCTGTGCCGTGTAGCATGACCGTTGGACTGCCGGCGCCGTTGAAGGTCAGATCAGTGCGTGCGGCGATGGTTGGCCATTTGGCCTTTAGGTAATCGACATAACGCCGGTATTCAGCGATGGAGTTTGCAAGGCTTTTTTCAGTGGATTCAAGGATCGACGGCAGTTTGCCGACGTGGCCGTCGTAGCCCATAAAACCCGCAAATTGCAGGTGGCTGGGGTTGGCAAGGATGGTGGTGAGCAGCTCGTCGAGTTGGCTAGGATCGGTCATACCACCACGGTGTAAGCCTACGTCGATCTCGATGCTGATGCGCATGCTGCGCTCTAGGCGCTTGGCGAGCTGGAGATATTCTTCGAGGCGGGCTGGGGTGTCGATCAGCCATTGCAGTTGCAGATCGGGATTGAATGCGCCTTCAAGTTTTGCGTAGAAGCGCTCTGCGGCGTCGATGGGCATCGGTTTGCCGAGTAGTAAATCGACATCCGGTTCGGCGGCTGCAAGATCGTTCATGAAGGGCTGCTGGAACGTCATGATGCGCTTGGAGCCGGTCCATTCCATGATTTGCTGGACGAGGCCCAAGCTCGGTAACGACTTGGCTACGATGCGATAGTGCCTGCCAATCGTGCGCAGATGGGCCATTAGTTTTTCGGTATTCTGCTGCATGCGGGCAGCGTCAATCAAAAGCAATGGCCGGCCAATTTTCCACTGCTTGAGTTGTCCGTTCAGGCTTTCGAAATAGGGTTCGTACGGCGCGCCGATGTCGCTTGGGCGCAGGGTGATTCCGCCGACAACGGCAGCAGCTACGCCGCCTAAGAGAAAGGTGCGACGGTTCATGATGCGCCCCCTAACAGTTTTTTCATGTAATCGTTCAACATTCGGCCTTGGGGATCAAGCTGTTTTTGAAGAGCGATAAAATCGTCAAAGCGCTCGTAGGCTCGGCGGGCGTCGGCAGTGGTAAAGTTGTTGAGTTTGCCCCAGTGAGGGCGGCCGTTACGCGCCTTGAGCATCGGCTCCACCAGATCGAATACAGGGCGGTAGTCTTGTTCGTAATACTGGTGGAAGGAGAGGGATGCGCCTGCACGCCGATAGAATGGCGAGAGCCAGCTTTCTTCGGCGGCGGTGTAGCGGTATTCGATGGGGAAGAATACGTTGACGTCGGATTTTTTCAGCATGGTGACGGCTTCTTCCAGCACTGCGAGGCCGTTTTCCGCGGGTACGGTGTATTCCATTTCGTTGAAGCGTACGGTTCGCGGGGTGGCGAATAGCTGTGATGAAGGGCCGCGGCGAACGTCTTCGGTCACGAAAAAGCCCAAGGCGCGTTGGATGGTTGAGGTCAGCCATGCGTGGTTCATCGACAGCTTGGAGGCCCACTCAAGGGTTGCGTTATCGTCTTCGGGAATGAGCTTGAGGTCGGGCTTGTCGGTAAAATCCAGCGTTTTAATGATCGCGCGGTTGCCAAAGGGGAATACGAACATTTCGATGCTGCGGTGTTGGTGGCGTTCGCGTTCTACGATGTCCATGGCTTCCCGGATATCGCGCACTCGCGTGGTTTCTTCCAAGCGGTAGGCAGCTGCGTTCTGGAACGTGATTTCGGTGATTACCCCGAATGAGCCAAGTGATGTGCGTGCGGCGTTGAGTAAATCGGGGTTGGATTCGTCGATGACGTGCGCGGTTCCGTCTGGCGTCATCAGGCGGAGGGCTTGGGTGCAGGCGGAGAGGCTGGGGAGTTTTTCGCCGGTGCCGTGGGTGGCGGTACTGATCGCGCCTGCCAGTGATTGGGTGTCGATATCGGGCTGGTTGATAAAGCTCTGGCCGTTTTCGTAGGCGAGTCGGCTGGCGTTGGAAAGCCGCGTGCCGGCGCCGAAAGTGGCGGTGTGGAGAGCGGCGTCGTGGCGAATCAGGCCCGACATTTGTTCAACGGAAATCATCAGCCCTTGATTGGGCACCAGAGGGCTGAACGAGTGGCTGCCGCCAAAGCAGCGTACCGGCAGGTCGGTGCTGGTGAGGAGTTCGCGGAGCTCGGTTTCGTTCTTTGGATAGCCAAACTTGGAAGGTGTAATCCCTTGCGATCCTGACCAGTTGTGCCATTGCGGTGCTTCGGTTCCGGCTTGATCCCCTTGTGGTGTTGCGATGGGGCTGCAGGCGCTGAGTGGCGCGAGCGTTGCGAGTGGCGCAAGAGAGGCAGCTTTTAAAAGCAGGCGACGGTTGGGGTCGGGGAGCTTAGGCGTTTGCGGAGACATGGCAGAGGATCGCTTTTATTTTAGTACTATCGTAGCGTTATTGTGCTGAACAAATGGGACGATTGTCCAACCGTTTTTTGTTGTCATTCGGGGTAGCTTTGTTTTCGCCACGGTTACAAACGAGGTGGCCGGCGATGTGGGTAAACGGGGCAGATGCTAGCAAGTTAACCGATGTTTCGTTAACTTGCCAGCATGATGTGATTGACTGTTGATGTGGTTAACGCATGAAGGCTTAGCGGCTGGATTTTGCGTCTAAGAAGGGGATGGTTGTATTGGGGAGCATGGTTTTGGGAAGCGCGCCATCCCAGCGTTCGGCTTTGGTTAGTTCAACCAGATTCTGATTTTGGGCAAGCGCGTCTGCGCGGCTGCGAATGGCGGAGGCTTCCGCTTCGCCGCGAATGCGGATGGCCTCCGCTTCTGCTTTGGCGCGGGCGAGCTGAGAATCGGCATCAGCATTTGCGCGGGTCACGGCAATCTCGGCGGTGACGCGTTCTTTCTCAAGGTTCTGACGTTGGGTTTGCACTTCGACTTCGGCACGCATACGGTCTTCTACGGAGCGTTCGTAAGCATCGCTAAAATCAATGTTTTCGATCTGGACGGACTGAATTTCTACCGGGCCGTGGGTGGATTTGCGGATCGCTTCGGTGGTTTCTGCCACAAAGCGGGAGCGCTCTTGAACCACGGAAATTGCGTTGTAGCGGCCAAACACGTTTTCGATCTGGGTGGGAACCTGACGGTCGATCAGGCGGGCGACCATGCCATCAATGCTGCGAAAGTTTGAGTAGAGAGCTTCAACCTCGGCAGGAGGGACGCTAAAGGTGACGGAGGCGCGCAGTTTTGCGGGCTGTTGGTCACGGCTGTAGGCTTGCAGGTCGCTGTAGCTGACGGTGTTGGTTTGGGTAGAAATTTTGGCGATGGAGTCAAAAAAGGGCAGCTTGAAGCCTAAGCCGGGCTCGGCCGTGCCGATGATTTTGCCGTTGCGGAGGTGAACGCCGCGCTCACCTTGGTCGACGGTAAACCAGCTCCCCATGACGGTGGCAATGATTGCCAAGAGGATGGCTCCGGCGATGATTGCGCCAAAGCTCTTTGGGGGAGTTGCGTTAAAGGTTTGTGATTTCGGCGGCATATAAATCCCTGTATTACCGTGGTGTGATTAAAGTGCTTCTTGTTCTGCTGAAGGCGGTTCCTGTCGTAAAGGTGGCTCCCGTCGCAAGAGCAGCATCCGTTTACCTGCGTTCTGAATTTGGCGATAGTGTCGCCAGTGGCTAGGGAGGCTGTCAAGCGAGAGCGCAGGTTCGTGCTCAAGATAAATCCAAGCGCGCTCTGCCAGCCAGCCGTTTTTTTCGAGAGTCTGAACCGCTTTTTCGAGTAGGTCTTGGTGGAAGGGGGGGTCGAGAAATACCACGTCAAACGGTTCGCTGGGTGGGCGTGCGAGGATTCGCAGTGCGTCGCCTTCGAGAATTTTGGCGTGGGTGTCTTCAACCTCGTGCAAAAAGGCTTTGATGGTGGTGATGGCGCGTGGATTTTTCTCAATCAGCGTTACGCTTCGCGCACGCCGTGAAAGCGCTTCCAAGCCGAGTGCGCCGCTGCCGGCAAATACATCTAGGCAGCGTTTGCCTTCGATCTCGAACATCAGCCAGTTGAACAGAGTCTCTCGCAGGCGATCTAGCGTCGGGCGTAGGCCGTCGATGTCGGGAACCTGTAAGCGTCGGCCGCGCCATTCGCCGCTGATGATGCGCACGCTACCGCGCCCCCCATGAGCGCCGTTGCGCCCTTGGGGTTTGGTCGATTTGGTCGATTTGGTCGATTTGTGCGGCACGTTCTGGCGGTTTTCGTGTGGCTTCAAGGGGCTTTGGGTTCCTGTGAGTGACTGTGAGCCGCTGCGCGGCTTGCAGGAATAGTTGGCACCGCTCGGCCACCGACCATCAGCGTGATCTGCGCGTGAGAGGCAATGTCTTTGGCGAAGGCGTTGCGAACGTCGGCCAAGGTGACTGCGGCGATTTTTTCCGGCAGCGTTTTTAGGTAGTCGAGGGGTAGGTCGTAAAACGCCATCGCGCCGAGTTGATCAACGATGGCTCGATTGTTGGCCGTGGAGAGAGGCAGGCCGCCCAAGATGTTTTTCTTGGTAGCTTCTAGTTCTTGCTCGGTAGGGCCTTCGGCAATGAATTTCTTGAAAGTGCTGTTCACTAATGCCAGCGCTTGATCGGCGGTCTCATTGCTGGTTTGCAATCCCATGGTGAAGGGGCCGGCTTGCGCCATGGGCGAGATGCTGCTGTATACGCTGTAGGCGAGGCCGTTGTCTTGGCGGATAATTTGATTGAGTCGGGAGGCGAAGCCGCCACCGCCGAGAATTTCATTGCCGACATAAAGCGCGGCCCAGTCAGGAGTGCGCCGATCGACGCTTAAACCACCTACGACAATGTGCGTTTGGCTGCTGGCAAAGGGTAGACGGATTTCTTGGGATGCGGTTGCGCCTTTGGGAACTGGCAGGGCAGGAGCAGGTTCGCCTTGAGGAAGGGCGTTATCAATGGCGCTGGCAATCTGGTTGGCTTTTTCGCGGTCGATGGCGCCGGTAATTGCGATCACAAGGTTGGACGCAACATAGTAACGAGAGTGGAAAGCGGCGATATCGCTGGCGGTAATGGCTTTCAGGCTTTCAGGCGTGCCGGATGGCGGGATTCCATAGGGATGGCCCGCATATAACACGCTATAGAAGACGCGATTTAGGGTCGCTTCAGGGCGCTGTTTTTCGGCTTCTAGGCCGACCAGCATTTGCTGGCGGATTCTTGAAAGTGATTCTGCCGGAAAGCTTGGGTGGGCGCTTACGTCATAGAGCAGTGCGAGTGCTTTGTCGAGGTAGGCGGGATCCGTGAGGGTGCGTAGCGAGATAATGGCCATGTCGCGGTACGAGCCGAGGCCGATAGAAGCGCCGATGCTCTCTAGCTGGCGAGCGATTTCATCGACGTTGGCGCTGGGAGTGCCTTCATCTAGGAGGCTGTTGGTGATTGCGGCAAGGCCGGGAAGCTTGTCGTCGCGTGCGGCTCCGGCGTTGAATACAAGGCGCACGTCTAACATCGGCACTTCGTCGGCTTCGACAAACATGACCTTGGCGCCTTTGGGTGTTTTCCAGCTTTGAATATCAATGTCTTGCTTGCGGGGTGCGGCTTCTTGGATGAGGCGCTCGGAGGAGAGCAATTCGCGGGTGGGCAAGTTGCCTGCGGCAGCATTGGTAGCGCCTGCGGCAGCATCGGTGGTGCCAGTCGCTTGAGAGGGGGCGTTAGAATGCGCGGCCGAGTTCACCGCATGGGCGGTTGCTAGGCTTTCTTGGCGCGTGGGTTTTAGCGAATAAAGCACCACCAGCAGGGTGAGAATGGAGGTGAAAAAGGCCAATAATCGGATGATTTTCCTGCGGTCGTCCGCGCGCTTTTGATTTCTGTCTGAGGAGGAGGGCGCGGTCATGGGTGTGCTTCCTTCTGGGCTTCTTGTTTTTGTGCTTCTTGGCTCTGTGCTTTTTGCGCAGCGGCGGGGATGAGTTCGGCAACGGTGCGTCGCGCGGCAACAAGGTATTTACGGGCCGCAGCCTGCACTTGTTCTGGGGTTACAGCAGCAAGCTGTTGCGCTTGCAGATCGCCTTCGCGCCAATCGCGGCCGATGCTGACGAGTGCGCCGATTTCGTAGGCTTGGCCGCTAATGGAATCTTGTTTGTAGATAAGGCCGGAGACAATTTGTGCGCGCACGCGCTGCATTTCGTCTTCCGTAGGGAGGGTGTTTTGCAAGCGGTCGATTTCGGTCTGGATCGCCTGCTCAAGCGCTTGGTGGCTGATGCCTTGGCTGGGAATGCCGGTAATCGAAAACAGATCGTCACCCAGTGAATAGCCGTTATAGCTAGTGCCAATGCTGGCCGCAACTTTGCTCCCGCGAATCAGCTCGGTTTCGAGGCGAGCACTGACGCCGCCATCCAGCACGCCGGCGGCCATGCGAAGTGCGTAGACGTCTGCGGGATCGGAGGCGGTGTTAATGCCAGGGACGTTATAGCCGATAAAGAGTGCCGGAACTCGTGCGGGTGCTTCGACTCTCAAGCGGCGCTCGCCCAGTGGCGGCGCTTCAAGATTACGCGGTGCGGGCGGCAAGGTTTTACGGGCGAGTGGCCCGAAATAGCGTTTTGCGAGTGCGAATACGTCGTCTGCTTTGACGTCCCCCACAACGACAACCGTTGCGTTATTGGGCGCGTACCATCGCTTATACCACTGGCGGGCATCTTCGGCGCTCATGTCGTTGAGGTCGGCGCGCCAACCGATCACGGGATGGTGGTAGCCGGAACTGAGATAGGCTGCCGCCTGAAAACGCTCCCATGCGAGTGCGTTGGGGTTGTCGTCGGTGCGCATACGGCGCTCTTCTTTGATGACTTCGATTTCTTTGGCAAATTCGTCATCTGGCATCAGGGCGTTGGCCATGCGATCGGCTTCGAGCTCAAATGACAAGGGCAGGTTATTGGCGCCCATCATTTGGTAATAGCCGGTGTAGTCATAACTGGTGAAGGCGTTTTCCTCGCCGCCGTAGCTTGCAACGATGCGGGAAAACTCACCGGTAGGCACTTTTGGAGTGCCTTTGAACATCATGTGCTCTAGCGCGTGTGACATGCCGGTTTTTCCGGTGGGCTCGTAGCTGGATCCTACCCGATACCAGATTTGCGACACCATCACCGGCGCACGGTGATCTTCGCGCACGATGATGCGCAGGCCGTTCTCTAGCGTGTGCTCAAAGGTGCGTTCTGCCGGTGTGCTCGCGGCGGTGGATGCGCCCACGGTGCCGAGTGTGCTTGCAGTAGGGGAGGCATTTGCAGCAAAAGAATACGGGGCGCTCATGCCGATGGTGAAGGTGAGCAGGAGCGCTGCGGAACGTTGTGCGGGGCGAGGCGAGAGGCAGGTCAAGGTGTTATCTCTGTGTTTTTCGATGTTTTACGTGTTCGGGCTGTTCGGTTTGACAGAATTGTATCTGAATGGTTCGGATTTACGGTTCGTTACAGTGCTTTGTGCGCCGCTACTTCTTGTGTGATAGCGCCCAACTGTTCGGAAAAGCCCGCAGTTGCTTGCTAAATAGGTAGGTTTTCGGTACAAAATTGGTTAGGGCGTATCCATAAAACAAGAGGCAGCAATCATGGTAAATCTAGACAAAATGCTTGAACTGTGCAGAACCCGCCAGTGGAAAATTGAAGATCTAGACTGGACCGTAAAGCCCCGTCCGCTATCGCGCGAAGAAGAAATCATGATCGTGCAGTTTTTTACGGATATGTCTGGCATTGAGCGCCTTGCGGGGGCCTTGTTTGCAGAGCAAGAACGCCGCGCAGAAACGCCGATCTTAAGGGAAATCTTTGCAAGTTTTGTCGTAGACGAAGAGCGCCACGCGATTGCTGCCGAAAAACTTGCCAATCATTATAACGTTCATCAATACAAAACGTATGAACTGAGCAAGGATTTGCAGAAGTTTCGCCCCCACTTTTTGAATGCCGTGCGCCACGTTTCGCCAGAAATCGCGAACGCCTATATTACCGCTGGCGAATTGATGCTGGATATTGCGCTGTTGCGCTCGCTTAATGATTTTGTGAACGACGATATGAGTCATCAGGTGATGGATCTGATCAATCGTGACGAGGCGCGCCACGTTGCGATGGATTATCACATGACGGAATACTATGCCTCTGCCGCCTATCAGGCCAAAGTGCGTGCCGAGCCAAGCCCTAGTATTCTGGATCGGGCGCGGGCGAGTTGGTATGTGGGGAATATGTTTTACCATGCCCGTCCTTTTATGATGGCAGTGTTTTTGGCACCGATGGAAATCGTCGATCCGCAGGGTGAGCGTCTGCGTGAAGCGATCAAACGCATGCAGCTGTTGACCGCCAAACCCGATGTTGCAAAACGCCCGCTCGCTCGCTTTATGAATGGCGTGCGTACCTTGCACAATACGCCGGTGATCGGCGATTTGTTCGGTAACGTGTTATCCCGCATCGTGGGTGCACCCTCGGAGTTTCTGGTGAATCTCTACAGCGAAGAAGAAGCCCAGCGCGCCCGGCAGATGAGCATGGAACAGTTGGCAGATGAGGCGCTGGCCGCAAAATACACCGGTGCGCACCACGACGATGTGCCGGTAAAAGCCGCAACGCTAGGCAAAAGTAAAGGCAAAGCTGCAACGGAGCGCAGCTCTGCGAACCTAGGGGTGTCTGGCGCTTGAGGTGAGTGAACGGCCGCAGTGAGTAGCAGCGATGGGAGCGCCAGTGGCACGGAGGTCTGTGCTAGAATGGCGCTCTTGTCGTTTTCAGAATCTGTGCGTTTGTGGGGATTTGCGTTGATTGGCGTAGACTTGACCCACGAAGCGCGGTGCTATTCACTAGAAAGGGTTTTGCATGTCCTTGGCCTTTGATGAGCAACGTGTGTTTGGGCGGTTTTTTCCTGAATCGTCATCCCCCGAAAAGCAAGCGCTACTAAGAATCGTTCGGGTTTCTGATCCACTTACCGAACAGCAAGTTTTTCTCCGCTTTTTTGATGCCAGCCTCGCGTCTACTGCGGCGCTCAAAGTGGAGCCAGTCCAGAAGGTTGCCTTAGAGGTTCCGAGCGCTAGGCCGGCCAAGGCCGCTGCAGACGCGCTGGTAGAACCGGAATCAAAAGCACATCCGGCCAAAATCCTACCCGTACCGGCGGTGCCCCCACCGGTTGAAGTGTTAGGGAAAGAATCCTTTTTCTCACGGGTCAAGCGCGGCCTAAGTCGCACGCGTTCGGGTTTTACCGAGGCGATGGCATCTCTGTTGGCGGGCAAAAAGGCCATTGATGCCGATTTGCTGGAAGAAATTGAAACCCAGTTGCTAATGGCCGACGTTGGCGTTTCCGCCACCCAGCGCATTGTCACCGCTCTGACCCAGAAGGTGAGCCGTCGCGAGCTGGTTGATTCTGATGCGCTGTACCACGCCTTGCAGCAGGAGCTGGCAGCTCTGCTGAGCGGCCACGCCGAACCTTGGCAGTTGGGGAAAACCGCAGAAGGCAAGCCGCGCGTTATTCTGATGGTGGGTGTGAACGGCGTAGGCAAAACGACCACCATCGGCAAACTCGCCAAGCGCCTGCAAATCGAAGGCAAGCAGGTGATGCTGGCAGCTGGGGATACATTTCGTGCCGCGGCGGTCGAACAGCTACAGGTGTGGGGGCAGCGTAATGAGATTGCAGTGGTGGCCCAGCATACGGGGGCGGATAGCGCCTCGGTGATTTTTGATGCGCTGCAATCCGCCACCGCGAAGAAGGTCGATGTATTGATCGCGGATACTGCGGGCCGACTGCACACCAAAAGTAATTTGATGGAAGAATTAAAGAAGGTAAAGCGGGTGATGCAAAAGCTTGACCCGCAAGCGCCGCATGAAGTATTGCTGGTATTGGATGCAGGAACCGGGCAAAACGCCTTGAGCCAAGCCACCCAGTTTAACGAGGCGGTAGGGGTGACGGGCATCGTGCTCACCAAGCTGGATGGCACTGCGAAGGGCGGTATCGTGTTTGCGATTGCTGAAAAGACAGGGATTCCAATTCGCTTAATTGGTGTGGGCGAGACGATTGATGATCTACGCCCCTTTGAGCCGCAGCAGTTTGTAAAAGCGTTATTCGCACAAGAATAAATGCGCGCTGAAATAACGTTACCTAAAAATTATACAAGGCTCTGATGTGCAATCGGTTCAGAGCCAATAAAAAGGGAAGGCGCAACGTGATTGTGTTCAATGCCGTTAGCAAGCGTTACGAGAATGGTCGTGAAGCGCTTGCAAATCTTGATTTTGAAATGCAGACCGGCGAATTTGCTTTTATCACCGGGCATTCCGGCGCGGGAAAATCGACGGTGCTGAAACTGCTTACCGTAATTGAGCGGCCCAGCAGCGGCGAGGTTTTTTGTGCGGGCGATTCGTTGCGACGCTTGCGAAATCGCGAGATTCCCTACTACCGTCGTAAATTGGGAATGGTATTTCAGAATCATCAGCTTTTGTTTGATCGTTCGGTGTTTGATAACGTCGCCTTGCCTTTGGTGATCGCCGGTTATTCCACTTACGACATCAACCGCCGTGTGCGTGCGGCGCTGGATAAAGTAGGGCTGTTAGGAAAAGAGCGGCTTTCACCGCTTCAGCTTTCCGGCGGCGAACAGCAGCGGGTGGGAATTGCGCGTGCGGTAGTGAATAAACCGCCTGTGTTGCTGGCGGATGAGCCTACCGGAAACCTAGACCCAGAGCTTTCTGCCGAAATTATGGGGCTGTTTTATCAGTTCAGTCAGGTGGGCGTGACGGTATTGGTTGCCACGCACGATCTTGGATTGATTTCGCGCTATGACCATCGTTTGTTGACGCTCCACGAAGGGCGCCTTGTCGAAGATTATCAGGAAACTTCGGAATATGAATCGGGGTTTGAAGAGGCGCGTGATCATGATTTTGAGGATGAATTAGACGTCGCGCATACGACTGGAGAGGTTTGAATGGGTTCGTTGAATACCGCCGCCGCTCAAGGCGGGCGTGGGCAGGGAGCGAGCGTTCTGCAGGCATCTTTGCGAAGCAGGGCGGAGCATTATTTTCGTCATCACCGCGAGATGGCGCGAGATGCGTTGCGACGGCTGGCAGATACGCCGTTTTCGTCACTGCTGACTACGTTGGTTTTGGCGATTTCGCTCGCGCTGCCGACGGGACTTTTTTCTGTATTGAAAAATCTCCAAACGGTGGCGGCCGGTTGGACGGATGAGCAGGTCAAGGTTTCTGTATTTTTGAAAAAAGATCTTAAAGATAGCGATATTGAACGCTTGTATCACCAGCTTTTGAAGCGGGAAGATGTAATGCAGGCGGAATTGATCAGCCGCAGCCAAGCGCTTGCAGAATTCAAAAAGTGGTCTGGGTTCAGCAACGTGCTGGAGGGTTTGGATGAAAATCCTTTGCCCGCAGTGTTAGTGGTGCAGCCACGTGATGTCAGCGTTAACGGTGCGAAGGCGCTGCGAGATGCCCTAGGTGCGCTGCCGCAATCGGACAGCGTGCAATTGGACACGGAATGGATTCAGCGTTTGCAGGCGATGGTCGCCTTGATGCAGCGCTTGGTTGGAGCGTTTGCGCTTGCACTCGCGGTAACTGTATTGCTGGTGATCGGTAATACCATCCGTTTGGCCATTGAGGGGCGGCGTGATGAAATCGTGGTGGTGAAGTTGGTGGGTGGAACCAATGCGTTTGTGCGGCGACCATTTTTATATACGGGGCTTTGGTACGGCTTTGCGGGTGCGTTCTTAGCTTTGGCAATGGTGGAATCATTAACCGCGTGGCTGCGCACGCCTGCGCGTGAGCTAGCCCAGCTTTACGGCAGTGATTTTGTTCTGCAAGGTTTATCCCTCTCGGAAGGCGGAATCGTGTTTACGGTAGGCGTTATGCTGGGCTTGCTGGGTGCAATGCTGGCGGTGCGTCAACATTTACGCGCCATTGAGCCGCACGGATCTATCTAAAGCGGCGTGGGCGGTTTGAAAAGAAAAGCCAGATTCAAAACAGAAAGGAGCTAGACTTTGGTATTTACAATGGTGCGCGATAGTGTCTTATTGCGCTCATAGAAAACACTGTTAGGGCAAAAATGCATCGTGCTACTAGCAGGCAAGGCAACAAACGTTTCTTATCGCGCGGTCGTTTTTTCCAAGGTTTTTCAGTCTTTCTTTGCTGCCATTGCGGAGTAGAAATTTGGCGCGAGGTTTCTGCTTTTGGGGTTCCACGTCAAAATAATTATTTTCATTTGTGCGGCAGCTTGTATCTTCAATTGAGTAGCTGTGGTACAAGCGTAAATTAGGCGTTTGGTCAGGTGGGTTTTTGCATACGCAAGATCGGCTTTCTTGACCCAAAATTGATTATGTGCCGTCATCGGGGTGGCAGCTCAAAGCAAGCAAAGCTGCCCCTAACAAGTCACAACACTTGCACGCAAGCGTGCGCGGGCGCCGCGGCGCCGCAGCGCTCCGCCGGTGTGCTCTGCGTTAGCTGTTACAACTGAGGTCTCTCGTAGATGCGAAGCGACATAACAATAAACAAGTCATGGTGGGAGCATTTGGCTCCAAAACCAATGATTTCTCGTCGTCGCGAAGTGGAAGCACTGCTCAATAATTTAATACGAACATCGACCTACGGTGCGGAATGGGTCAGAGTAGCGAAGAACCCTAATGGCATCTTTCGTGTTAAACTGGGGCAAATGATCCCTGTTGTCCAGTTAACATTCCTTGAAAACGTCCCAGGATTTGTTGCGCCTTTCCAGAAATTAAAGGTGGGCCACCGAACGGTTGGGTCGGCTACTGAGTATCAATCTGGAAAAAGCCTCGAGGAAGAGGAGCTTGCGCTTCAGCCGATTATTTCCATAGATTTTGTGACCGATCCGTTGTTTATTCAAGCAGCTAGGCAAGGAAAAACAACTTTAGACGAAAGTCAGATAACACAACCAAGCTTGCTATTTTCTATACCCGCACATTTCTTGTTATCGCCAAAGCATTTTCCTAAAAAATCGTACGTGCTTTATCAGCATATTTTTGGAAATGGAAGTTCGTACCCAAATGACGGATTCTTCTATGTTGGGGTTACAACACGTAGCTGGCAAAAGCGATGGGCCGAGCATAAACGAGCGATCAGCGAAGGCAGTCCTTTACTATTCCATCGGAAATTTCGTGAAGAGAAAGAGAAGGGACGAATCACATATATTAATCACAAGATAATGGGTATAGCTGACGATCTAGAAAAATTGTATGCAACCGAGGAATTTTTGGTCGAAGGGCATTGGGAAGATCAGCGGCGCCTTAACATGATCCCAGGAGGAAAATCTGGTTTGCGTTATCTGCGAGAGAACGGCTTGCTTCAGCAATCTGTTGTCCCCATGCCAGATGAGCGAGACAGAATTGTTAGTGAGTGGCTCAAAGAGCATCCGAGAAAGGGGCTTCCTGCCCCCTGGGTAACAGAGAAGTGGCGAGATAATGATTGGGCTATTGCCCAAATTTGTGGCCGTGATGGGAGATTGTCTATTGAGCAAGTACGAGCGATACGCGAGCTTAGCAAGGAATATTCTGCCGAAGAAATATTTACGCGTATCGGCGCAAAAAATGTTTCTCAGGTTGAGCGTGTTATTGAAGGTAGAACTTATTCAAGAGTCAAATAGTGCGAGACTTAAAACAGGTAACAAGTCGCTCAAGGCCGCCGCTTCGCGGCTGGGAAGCCCCAAACGGCGCATGCTTCGCATTATATGCGCCGCTTGTGTTTGCCCCTTAGTTCTGCGTTAGAAGGCGTAACTGCAGTAGGTAAAAGCATGGAAGAGGAAGAAACAAAAGCGAGCGAGGTAGCCAAGGAGGTAGAGCGGCAGAAAGATATTGCCCACTATGCAGCGTCAGTCGAGGCTTGGATTTCCACATCACTGGAGCTTGATAAATCTCTTTTGGCGCTGTCATCTGGCGGAATTGCATTAATAATCACATTCATATCTACGGTTGGCCTGAAAACCGTCGAAATGGCAGTTATGTCTATCTGCGCTATCTTGTCCTTTCTTGTTTGTGTTGTTTCTGTTCTTTACATCTTCAGAAAAAACAAGGACCACCTTAAAAAATCTATACAGGGTGTAGAGGTTAGTGATCCTAGTTTAGCTTTTGCAGATAAGATTGCGGCATACTCGTTTGGGCTAGCCGCCATTCTATCTGCAGTTATCGGCGTTAGTGCCGCAATAAATTCACTTGTTAATGGGAGAAACTCCGTGTCTGAGGAAAAGAAAAGACCAGTCGAACTTACCGTAAGTATGGACAGCCTCAATGAGATTGCCGTGCTTAAAAAGAGTCTTAATGAAATCAATGAGCTTAAGCCACAAGCGCCCTCACAACCTAGCCAATCTGCAACACAAGTAACTCCCCCTCCGCCACCAAAAGATAAAAAGTGACGGCCGCCTTCTAACAACTCGCTCAAGTGGGACGTCTTTGGCTTCGCCAAAATCGCCCCTTAGATCAAACGCCAGGCATGGCAGTTAACTCGTCGGGTGAAAGTCCCGATACCAGGTATTCGCAGAGCCGAAGGTTAGCCAAAGAGCAAGGGCGTCATCGCGAGGTGAGGTCTAAAGGAAGCCAAGGAAAAATCGCGGGGCGATGAACAAAAACCGGATATGAGGTGTGACATAAGCGGGGCGTATGGGCACGTGACCATCAAGCCCTCCATCTGCAATTGGCTTGTGTTTTATAAATCCTGCGCCTACGCGAGGAACGTTAACTGTCTTACCCTGGGAGGGGGGTAGTGCCAAGCGTAAAGGTTTTGCGCTATTGTTCACCAATATATTTTCAACGGTCTGCGAACTACAACCAAGTGCCAGCTCGGGTTCCTGTTCGACTAGACGAGACCGTAGCCAGTTCAGTGACTGAAACATTGCGAGTAAACTTGCACAAATAAGGCAGCAAACGTGCGACATGAAGATCGTGAAATCACATCTATTAATGACTTGGTGAACTCGCTAAGGGCGCAGACAGTTGCGCGCGAAATATTGTGGTTTCGTGGCCACGCGGACCGTGACTGGAAACTGGTTCCCGGATTGGGTCGAAATCAAGCTCATCTCGCTAAGGAAACTGAGGTTATTAAGCGTTTTGTACAGCTTTCAGTCCCTCATCTTACGGAACCACCTCCCAAAACCGATTGGGAATGGATATTTTTGATGCAACATTATGGCGTGCCAACTCGCCTATTGGACTGGACGGAATCTCCCCTTACCGCAATGTGGTTCGCGATGAACGGTGACGCTTCAACGGAAAACAAAGATGGCGCAGTTTGGTGTTTGGCACCCTTGGAACTAAATAGGCATGCACGTTTTCGCGGAAAACTGGAGAATGAACTCCCAGGGTTTGATGCTGATGAAATTTTGGATGGATACCTTCCTGACCGCCAAGCCGGGGGGCAAGGAAAAAATGCTGTTGCAGCCACAGGCCCGCGAAACTCAAGACGCATTGCTGCTCAACTTGGGAATTTTACGATTTTTGATCGAGCATCTGAGCCCATAGAAGAAATCGGAGACAAGAATCACGTATGGCGCTGGATTGTTCCAGCACACGCAAGACCCAATCTGCTGGAGGAGCTGAGATTGTTGAGATTGACGGAATTGTCGTTTTTTCCTGACCTTGATCGGGTTTCTAAATTAACCAGGGAGCTGTTGGCATGAGCGCAAGGCCTTTTCGAATAAGTCGAATGAGCGAACCCGACAACAGTGCATGGCGGTTATACAGAATTCGAGGAGTTATCAAAACCGATCCAGAGTATCAGCGGGCAAGTGATATATGGACAGATGAAAAAAAGCAATTACTTATTGATACCATTCTAAATGGTTTCGACGTCCCCAAAATGTATTTTCATAAGTTTTCAATAAAGCAAATCACCGAAAATAATTCTTGTGAGTATGCAGTAATTGACGGAAAGCAACGACTCGAAGCGATCTGGGACTTTATAGAAGGAAGGTTCGCTCTTGCAGAAGACTTTGAATGTCTCTGGGATAATAGCCTAGTTGCTCGGGGAATGACTTATAGCGAGCTTGGCAAAGATTATCCAGACTTAAAGAATGCGCTTGATAGTTACCCCTTGACTATTGTTTGTATCGAAACTGACGATATTGAAATAATCGAAGATATGTTTTCACGTTTAAACGAAGCTGTTCCTTTAAGCGCAGCGGAGAAACGTAACGCGAAAGGTGGCCCCGTTCCGAATGCTATCAAGTTACTCGTCGCGTCCCAGCTGTTCACCGACAAAGTAGTATTCGGCAATAGTCGCTATCGTCACTACGATTTGGCTGCCAAATTCTTGCTGTCTGTCGACAAGGGAAAAATACTAGAAACCAAAAAACGCACGCTTGATTCATACGTTTTGGAATGGGCAGAAAAAGCAGATAGAAACGACACGCTACCTTTTTTCAATGAGACTATGGAAATTTTGTCAAACATGGCGGCTATTTTTGCTGATCGCGACAAGCTCCTCCGTCAAGTAGGAAATGTAGTGCTTTATTTTCATTTGTTTCGTGTAGCGTATAAGCAAAACTGGACCGCTGATATTCAGCGGCAAATATTAGTAAATTTTGAAAATGAAAGAATTGCTAGTCGAATGGAGGCTGAGCGTGGTGGTCCGTTAGATCCTGACTTTGTCGAATTCGACAGATATGCTCAATCCTCCAATGATGCATCAGCAGTCAAAATACGGCTTAAAATCTTGCTAAGGCGCGCCTTTAGTCGTGATACTACGATTGAGTCGCTATGAAACAATTAAGAGCAAGAAACTCTTGTCCTATAGGTGTGGCAATATAGGCTAGCTGGTGACTGCCCGTACATTTCGGGTGTTGTCCCCACAATATGCCAGAAGGAAACAAGGTATGAGCGGGTTTGAGCCCCCCCCCACACATTATGAATACCATAATGTGTGGGGCCGAAATATAGATTCGGAGTATCTATCATTTTCCCATCTTATTTTGCCTGAATTTACCGTCTTAACACTTTTCGAGCGGTTTTTGCAGATAGTAGAGTGTAAAGATGATCGCCAATAATATTGGCTAACTTTACTGGAACGGCATTGCCAAGCTGGCGCATGGCCTCGCCCCAAGCGCCCTTTACTACGAAGTCATCAGGAAATGTTTGAAGTCGTTTCGCCTCAAGAATCGTAAGATACCTAACAGAGTCATCAGGAAAGCGAATCATATTTTCACCGCCGGGCACACCGTGATCGCCAGCCTTGATTGTCTTTGACGGCCAGTCGTATTCGCTACCAGTATGTCCAGCATAAGTTCTAGCACCATCTCTAAAAGCATGGTCTTCCAAATAGTGTTTGGTCTTTGGTGGTGGCAAATTCGATACCGCATCTCGAATTGTCTTCCATGGAAGATGCTCAGGCTCTAACAACCCATATCGGCAATAAATTCTGTTTGCCATCTTTTCTGTTGACGCAAGGACTATCGCCTTTTCCTTTGCGGAAACACGATGTTGCTCCCAGTATTCACCGGAAACATGTATATCCCAAAGAAGCCTATCTTGTGAATGCGTTGGCTCTGGAAATGACCAGTTCAAATTCAAATCGGACCGAAGTCCAATAATTATTACGCGCTCCCGAACTTGAGGAACGCCGTAATCCGCAGCATTGATAAGCTCGTACTTAACGTCATACCTAACGCCAGCGTAGGGCATCAAAGAAATTTTGCGAAGTTTTATCAGGTGATCGCGCCAATCATCATTTTTCCCTGCTTTAAAGCCGGGAAAAGTTAGGCGAAGAATAATGTATTCGAAGTAATCAGCAAAACTGTTGCGTAACAATCCTTTTACATTCTCGAATACAAATGCTTTAGGCATGAGGTGCTCGATTGCATTGATTGCAAACGGAAACATATCCCTGTGGTCTTCATCTGCACGGTGCTTGCCACCCAATGAAAAGGGTTGGCAAGGTGGTCCACCGGCAACAACATCAATGTTATCTAAGACAGTTAGATCAAAATCTTGAATATCGCCGAAAAAAACCTTTTTTCTATCGAAGTTTTCACTTAGTGAGGCGCATGCGTGTTTGTTGTATTCAACGAATGCCGCATGTTTAAATCCAGATAGTTCGAGCCCTTTTGCTAAGCCGCCCGCGCCAGAAAAAATTTCGAGTGATTTCATTTTTTATCCAATCGAATCCAAATGTCTTTTTATATTCAGCAAAACCAGCTCTAAAGTATTGTGTACCCCGGTGCACTTATCAGCCCATGCGCGACCGGGATGCACAACATCCCAATCTGATTTGGCCTGCTGGAACCGACCATTGCCTGGTGTATGGTTCCCAAATCCGTCTAAAGCGACATTCCAAAGTGGTTTATGTAGCTTTATAAGGGCAGCTTCAATTGTGCTAATCATGTCAGAGCCTTCGCTCTCGAAAATAACAAATCGGCATTTAAAATTTGCAAGTTCGAGATGTGCACCTACAGCAATATTGCGACTGTGCTCCCGCAGTCTGTTGAATAACTCGTTCGATTGTGTGGTTGCGCTGTCCGACACTCGAGCCTGGCGCCAGCCACGTGGAACAGCTTTCCCAACATAAATGGGGTGATTGTACGCAAGCCTGTTCAACTCACCATACCGGTTATACATTCCGTCCTGCCCTATGTAATACAGCGCGTACACTCCGGTTCCCTGAAAAGGCCGAGGAGGCGGTAGAGGGTGTACAGGCGTCCCGTTGAAGAATCTAACTGCATCTTTCACTAGCTCAACAAAAACATCGTTTTTGTATACATGTTTGTTGCGATCAAATGGCTGCTCCAGCATTCTCCGGTTTCCCACAATAACCATCGGCTAAACGTATCGAAATTGTAACGGGCAAATTACGAAAATCTTAGCCTAATTAAGCTATTATGGGAGAAACCGCATGAAAATGTCAGAGGGACTTGTCCACTACATTGCCTGTCTAACCATCGCTGGCTTAAGACCGGTTGCCCGTTCACCCAAATATGTGAAAACACGATTATTCATGTGTCGATGATATCTGATTTTTTGTGTATGCGCATACAGTATTTTGGTTCTGGTTGCATTGTGCTTTGGATAGACCGGAGGATGTGCATATATTGCTCGCAGCTCCTTGAGTGAGGGCTGGATGCCAGTAGATGCAGGATGTAGTGTCTGAATAATGAAAGAGATGCTGGCAATGGACGCCGAGTTGCGCGATTGGTCAGGACGCTCCGAAGCCGTTCAGGCGTGGGGTGCGTTGTAAATGACCACCCAGTGAACGCCTAACGTCCGCAGAGGGGCGGATGTCACTAAGTGACTCAGGGCACCGCCGTGGTACGTGATCCGTATGCTCGGTGGTGTGGGAGGGGTGGCGCTGCGAGGCGCCCCTTTATCCCGATTGGCTTTGGGATGTTTCGTTCGCAGATCGAATACAAGGCAAAACGCTACGGTACGCGATTGGTGATTGCTGATCGCTGGTATCCGAGCAGCCGCCTGTATTCAGTCTGCGGCTGGAAAAACGATGCGCTCACGTTAAACGGCTGGCAACCGCAACTGCCCTACCCGTGGCGAGTCCGTCCAGTAATGGCGGCGCTGCATCTGGAATGGTTCCAGATGTAGCCGGGAAAGTTACGCCTGTCACATACGAATTCGGTCAGCAAGACGGTTCGGGGCAGGAAAAGAACTGTGCGCACTTCTGCGCACTTTTTTGAGAGCAGCACCATCATGAGTCAGATCGGTAAAATTGCTTGCCATAAAGACGGTAGCTTTGAAGGCACGTTGCACCGCGTTTTCGAAGGAAAAACCCGTGAAGCCGTTTGGAAAATGCTGGTCGAACCAGCCGGTATCGCCCAATGGCTTGCGCCAGGCACGATTGATGCCAAAAAAGGTGGCCGCGCCAATATCAGCTTTGAAGACAGCGGCATCAAAATTGACAGCGAAGTAGTGGAATACGAAGCGAACCAGAAACTCGCGTATTCTTGGAGCAGTGGCACCGAACCCATCCGATTGCTGCAATGGGCGCTGAGCGACGATGCAAGTGGCACTGCGCTAACGCTAACCGTCGGCACCCCAGCCGGTGAAGACGCCGCCAAAGCCTGTGCTGGTTTTGAAGCGCATTTGGAAATGCTAGCGGCTGCGCTGGAAGGGATCCCCGTAAAATTCCCGTTTAATCTGTACAAAGATGCGCGTGCGGCGTATAGCGAGCAGATTGCTGCGTGTAAGGCTTAAGAGGATTTGCGAGCGCTTGTATTCATGCGGGTGCTCGCAGTTTTCAAGCTCGCAGTTTTCAAAGTTGTGATGTGCGGCGACTACTGAAAAATCCGCTGAAAGAATCGTTCGATCGGGTTGCCTCCAGGGCGCCGCTGTTGTGTGGCGTTTTTCTGTGGCGCAGCATTTATTGACTCCACCCGTGTTACCGAGTTTGTGCGTTGAACGGGAATAGGCCGCTTTAGGAGCTCGCTTAGAACGGGGTTGCTTGGGTCGATACTAAGCCCTTTGTTGGCAAGATCACGCGCTTCTGCGTAACTTGCGCGCTCCCATGATTTCTGCGACATGGCGATATAGGCGGCTACAACGCGTGCTAGCCCTTCGTTCGCCGTGGCATTATCGGGGTCTAGAATCAGCGCTTGCTGGTAAAAATACACTGCGTTGTCGTTGGCGGGCAGGGTGAGTTTCTGCTCGTTGAGGCGCGCCTCGGCGGTACGTAATAATTCTTCGATTTGGCGGGCTTTAATGATTGCGAGGCCGTTGGTGGCGTCGGAGTTTGCAGGGTCTAACGCCAATGCTGCGTGAAAAAAATATTCGGCGTTGTTTTTTTCCGGCGATGTCAGCTTTCCTTCAGCGATGCGGAGCCGTGCCTCGCTGATCAGGTGGGCGATTTTTTGCTGGTGGTCGTATTGCTGCTTCCATTTCCATGCGAGCGTTCCGGCAGCGCCCAATGCGATGCAAATAGCCAAAAGCCAAGCGACGATTGTGAGTGGCCGAATTTTCTTCTGGCCCTTTTGGGTTTGCGTTCTTAACAAGGACGGCGTAAAGGGCTCTGTTGGGTCGATGATCGAGAGCGCGGCAAGGGTTTTGGCGTCAGGGAGTACCTGCAATAACTCGTCGATATTGGTAAAACGATCGGCAGGTGCTTTGGCAAGCATGCGATTGATCAGCCACTGCCACTCGGCGATATCTACGGGCAGCGCTGGGATCGGCATTTGGGTGTGATTGATTACGGTTTGGGTATAGTTGGCCGCTTTGTAGGGGTTATAGCCCAACAATAGCTCCAGCAAAATAACGCCTAGGCTGTAGATGTCGGTGCGCGCATCCAGCGGCTCGCAGTAAGTTTGTTCTGGGCTGCAATAGGATGGGCTGCCCAGCGTCATGCCGGTTTGGGTCAGGTCGAGATCGTGATATTTATCTTTCGCAATACCAAAATCGGTGAGCACTAGCGTGCCGTCGTCGCGAAATAGGATGTTTCCAGGCTTGATGTCACGGTGAATAATGCCGTTGCGGTGTACGGCACTTAAGCCCTCGGCAATTTGCTTGATAAATTCGAGGGCAAGGTCTACCGGCAGGGCTTGGCCTCGGTAGCGGGTCAGGTCGCCACCGGGTAGATATTCCATGGCGATGTAATAGCGCCCGTCGGTGAGCTGGGCAACGTCGTAAACCGTGATTACGCGCGGGTGGTTGAGTGTGGCGATGATGCGGGCTTCGCTCACAAAGCGATCAATAAAGGCGCGGTCTTCGCTTTGCGTCAGGACTTTAATGGCGACCTTGCGATTCAGCGATTCTTGGGTGGCAAGGTACACAGCCGCCATGCCGCCTTTGCCAAGCAGTTGGTGAACGGTGTAGCCGGGAACGTTGATCATTCCATTGGTTACCATCGCCTAAACGCTCCCGTACTCCAGTCCTTGCGCAAGCCAGCGCTGGATGATTGTATCCACGCAGTCAGGGTGGTGAGACAAAACATGGTCGGCCAGCGCCTTGCAATCGTCCAGCAAGTCTTGATCGCGCAGCAAGTCGGCCACTTTGAAGTTCAGATCCCCCGTTTGGCGGGTGCCGAGCACTTCTCCGGGGCCACGCAGCTCTAGATCGCGCTGGGCGATAACAAAACCATCGTGGCTTTCGCGCATAATTTCAATACGTTCGCGGCCCGCGCGTGAGAGGGGTTTTTGATAGAGCAGTACGCAGAAGCTCTGCGCGGCGCCACGACCTACGCGCCCGCGCAGCTGATGTAGCTGGGCAAGCCCTAGGCGTTCCGGATTTTCAATGATCATAAGGGATGCGTTGGGCACGTTCACGCCGACTTCAATTACGGTGGTTGCAACCAGCAATTGTATCGCGTTCTGCTGGAAGGCTTCCATGACTTGTGATTTTTCTCGCGCTTTCATGCGCCCGTGTATCAGGCCGATTTGGAGGTCGGGGAGGGCGGCGCGCAGGTATTCGGTGGTATCTTCCGCAGCTTGGCATTGCAGGGTTTCGGATTCTTCGATCAGGGTGCAGACCCAGTAGGCTTGGCGGCCGGTTTTGCAGTTTTGGTAGACCCGCTGGATGATTTCGTCGCGGCGACTGGCGTCTACTGCTACGGTGGTGATGGGGGTTCGGCCGGGCGGGAGTTCGTCGATGATGGAAGTGTCCAGATCGGCATAGGCGCTCATCGCCAATGTGCGCGGGATGGGGGTGGCGGTCATGATGAGTTGATGCGGCAGGATGCCGTTCACTGCGCCTTTTTGCTTGAGGGCAAGGCGTTGGTGGACGCCAAAGCGGTGTTGCTCGTCGATGATGACCAAGCCTAGACGCGCATAATGCACGTCGTCTTGAAAGAGCGCGTGGGTGCCGGCGAGTAGGTGTGTGTGCCCAGTACGGGTGTCTTCCAGCACGAGGCGCTTTTGGCGCGCACTGAGTTTGCCTGTGAGCCAATGGGTGTGCAGGCCGAGTGGTTCAAACCATTCACAAAAATTCTGGTAGTGCTGCTCGGCCAAAATCTCGGTGGGAGCCATCAGTGCGACCTGATAACCGGCTTCAATGGCCTGTAGTGCGGCAAGTGCGGCAACGAGGGTTTTGCCGGAACCAACGTCGCCCTGCACAAGCCGCAACATTGGAGCAGGTTGCTGTAGATCGGCTTCGATCTCTGCAAATACGCGATTTTGTGCGCCTGTGGGTGCAAAGGGAAGGCGTTGTAATAACCCTCTGATTAGCTCACGCGATGCGGGCATTGGTGGTGCTGGATGGTGGCGAATCGTGGCGCGCAGCTTCCGCAAGCTGAGATGATGGGCGAGCATTTCTTCAAGGGCGAGGCGCTGCTGGGCGGGGTGACTACCGTTCAACAGTTGGTATACATTGGCGTCGGTCGGTGGCCGGTGAACATAGTGCAGGGCGTCGGCAAGGCTGGGTAGCTTGCGTGCTTGAAATAGCGCTTCCGGTACGAGTTCGAGGGCTTCGCGGTGGGCGTCTAAGCGCGTAAGTGCTTCTTCGGTGAGTTTTAGCAGGCGCGCTTGGCTGATGCCTTCGGTGAGCGGGTAGATCGGGGTCAGGGATTCGGTAAGCGGTTGCTCGGGATCGTCGATCAGGCGATATTCTGGGTGCACCATTTCTCGGCCGCTTGCGGTGACGCGCGCCTCGCCATAGCAGCGCAGCCATTGTCCCTTTGCAAACTGCTTTTGCTGTGTCGCTGAGAAGTGAAACATTCGGATCAGCAGTGTGCCGCTACCGTCGGTGATTCGAACGGCGAGGGTGCGGCGCCGCCCCATGTGAATATCGCAGCTAAGGACTTCCCCCTGAATGAGTGCTTCTTGGCTGCCTTCCAGCGTTGCGATGGGGGTTAGCTGAGTACGGTCTTGGTAGCGAAAAGGCAGATGAAATAGCAAATCCTGCACAGTATGAATGTGCAGTCGTGTCAGTAGAACGGCGAGTGTCGGCCCTACGCCTTTCAGGTATTGAACGGGGCTTCGCAGCGCGGAGTCAGCGTGTACGGCTAGGGTCACAGGCTGGCAGTTCCGTTCAGGGCGCAGCGAGTCAGTGCTTGGCTGAGCGCGTCAATGGCTTGGGTGCGGGTAAAACTTTTACGCCACACCATGGATACCCGCCGCACCGGCATTTTTCCAGAGAAAGGGCGCTCTACTAAGGTGTCGTGGTCATAGATGCGCGAACTGCTCGCGGAGGAGGGGACGATGGTGAGGCCGAGGCCGGATGCCACCATGTGGCGCAGGGTTTCCAAAGACGTGCCTTGTGGTTGTGGTACGTCGCCTTCGTGATAGGGGTGGGCTAGCGCGGGGCAGGCTTCAAGGATTTGCTCACGGAAGCAGTGGCCTTCGCCGAGTAAGAGCACGTTTTCTTTTTCTAGCTGTTTGCGTGAGATGCTCTCGAATTTCGCCAAGGGGTGATGCGCGGGGATCAATACATTGAACGGTTCGTCGTAGAGATCGCGGATTTCCGTATCGGGTTCGGTAAATGGCAGCGAAATAATGATTACGTCCAGTTCCCCTTGGCGGAGTTTTTGGCGCAGCACTGCGGTGTAGTTTTCTTCGAGAATCAGCGGCATTTGCGGTGCAAAAGGGCGGATGCCGTAGATGAGGTGCGGGAATAAATAAGGGCCTACGGTAAAGATTGCGCCGATTTTCAAGGGCAGGCTGAGCTGATCGCGGCCTTGGTTGGCAAGCCCTTTGATTGCGTCCGCCTCTTCGAGCACTTTGCGAGCCTGTACGATGATTCGTTCGCCAATGGGAGTAAGCCGTACTTCTGAGCGTCCACGTTCGAATAACTGCACGTCTAGTTCCTCTTCAAGCCTTTTAATCGCCACCGAAAGGGTGGGTTGGCTAACATGGCAGCGCTCGGCGGCTTTGCCGAAGTGTTTTTCTTGCGCCAAGGTGACGATGTAACGCAGTTCGGTAAGGGTCATGAGGCTGGTATGCTTGGAACGTGTGTGGCTAAATGGGGTTCTGGTGGATTTGCGCACGCAAGTGGCGCGTCCGGCATTTAAGCCTATCATGCCATTTTCAGGCAAAATTGTTTCATGCGATTACGTTAAGCAACTGTAACCGTTTGGATGCGGGCGTGATGAGTAAGTCGCTTTTTTGAGCGGTAAAGACCTTTGTGGGTGGATGTTTGAGTAAGGATAGAAAGAGAGCATGAGCGCAGAAACTTTTGTGGGCTTACTGGATACGCCAATTGGTTGGCTGCGAATTGAAGCGTCGGCTGTAGGGGTAACTTCCATTGATTTTGACGCCTCACCTGTCTTGGAAGCGCGGAGCAATGCGATTACGCAGCAATGCCAACAAGAGCTGGCGGAATATTTTGCTGGCCAGCGGCGTGGTTTTAGCGTTCCACTGGCGGCTGCGGGAACAGAATTTCAGCAATCGGTTTGGCGCGCGCTGGCTCGGATACCGTTTGGACACACCTGCTGCTACCGCGATGTTGCCGAGGCGATCGGGAATCCAAAAGCGGTGCGTGCGGTAGGGGCTGCCAATGGCCGCAATCCAATTCCGATCATTGTACCCTGCCACCGCGTAATTGGCGCGAATCAAACAATGGTTGGATTCAGTGGCGGCTTGGATAAAAAAGAATGGCTGTTGCGTCATGAGGGTGCGCTGCTTGTGTAGTTGGCTACCTGAACCAACGAACCTTGCAACCCGCTGGAAAGAGCGAATCAGAAAGGCAAATAGCGTATCGCGCGCAGTAAGGCGCGAATTGTAAGCGATTAGCGAAGGAGACAGAAATTGAAGCGTTTATGGGTATGGATGGGTGCAGGGATCAGCGGCGCGCTGTTGCTTGCGGTTGCGTTGGTCGTGGCCTTGCTGGTGCTGGTCGATCCAAATGACTATCGTGCCGAAATCAGTGAGCGTGTACAGGCGCAAACGGGTGTTGTGTTAACAATGGGGAAATTAGGCTGGAGCTTTTACCCGTTACTGGGCTTCCAAGCGGGCAATGTTCACGTTGCCATGAAGGAGGGTGCGCCGCAAGTTGCCGAGCTGACTTCTCTGGTGGTGGGGGTGCGCGTGCTGCCGCTTCTGCAAAAGCAGATTGAAGTAGACGGTGTTGAGATTAGCGGCCTGAAAGCGCATTTGCAGACAGATAAAAATGGCCGCAATAATTGGGCTTTAGATGCAGGCTCTGCGGGCGATGCGGCAAGCAGTGAAGGGAATACAAAACCGGGCGCTGCGGCTGCAGAAACAAAATCTACTGGAACCTCAGAGACGGCAGGTGAGGCAAGCGCACTGCCCCCGCTGCAAATTGGGCGCATTGTTTTGCGGGATTCATCGGTGCGCTATGAAGATCAATCTGCCGATGCAGATTATCAAGTAGACCTTCAAAGTCTGGAGCTGCGAAACGTGCAGCTTGATACGCCGTTTCCGTTGAGCGCAAAGCTGCGGCTTCGCGATGGAAAGGGCTTGGATGTACAGCTGGCGTTGGCTGCCAAACTGCTGGCAGGGTCTAGCTTGAAGCAATTTTCCGCCCAAGATCTGCAGATTACTACCGACGTTAGTGGAGTTTTAGGAAAAACACTCCACCTTGCATTGAGTGGTGGGTTGAATGCAGATTTGGACAAAGATACTGCTTCCCTTCAGCTTGCGAAAGTGGAGGTTGAAAACGCCAATTTGAGTGGGGATTTTCGCGTTACTGGGTTAACCAAATCACTGCAATGGGAGGGGACGCTTGCCTTGGCATCGTTTGACCCGAAAAAACTGCTAGCAAATTTGGGAATGAAGGCGCCAGTCACGGCGGATAGCAAAGCACTCACTCGTGTAGGCGCAAACTTTACGCTGAAAGGTACAGACCATAACGTCGTAATTGAGCCTTTGCAGGTGTCGCTCGACGAGAGCCATTTGCGGGGGCGCGTTGCGGTGAGTGATTTTAGCAAGCAGGCGCTTGAGTTTAAATTGCATTTAGATGCACTGGATGCAGATCGCTATTTGCCGCCGAGTGATGCGTCTAATGAGGCTGCGCCTGCTACAGCTGCTACAGCTGCTACAGCTGCTACTGATTCTACAGCTGCTGCGGGATCTGCATCTGCTGGTGCGTCGCAAGAGGAGTTGCTCCCGATAGAGACACTCCGTAATCTGAATATCAAAGGCGATTTTACCCTTGATAAGCTGACGGTATCGCAAATCGCAATGGAGCAAATCGCCGTCGTTGTGCGAGCGGGAGGCGGGCGAATTGGCCTTGATAACATTTCTGCCAAGCTGCTTGAAGGACAGGCCAAAGGCAGCGCGCTGTTGGATGTGAAAGGCAAGCGACCGCAGATGGAAGCGCATTTTTCTACTACGGGCTTGCAGCTTGGAAATCTCATTGCTCGCTGGACGAATCCGCCCGTTTTGTCTGGGCGTGCGTCGCTACAGTTGGACGTGAAGGCCGATGGCAACGATATGGACAGCCTCTTGCGTAGTGCGCTCGGCCAGATTCAGCTGGGAATGGCGGAAGGCACGTTGCACGGCATGAATCTGGAAGGCGTGCTGGTGGATGCTCTCAAAGAAAAATTCGGCCAAGCACAGGCTTTGATACCAAACTATGAGGAAAAACTTCCCAAGGTATTGAAAAAAGACAGCGTGTTGCACGACCTAAAAATCGCGATGAACCTGAAGGATGGCCATTTAATCACGCCGCCGGTGAATGTGAAGTCGGATGCGGGGCGGATCAATCTTTCAGGAGACGTTGATTTGATCGGAAAAGGCTTGGATTACCGCTTCGGCTTGACGCTTTCGTCGTTAGAGGATCACAAGTATCTGAAGGGGACAGAATGGCCAGTGCACTGCAAAGGCGCGTTCGATAGCCCTGCAAAAGACTGGTGCAGGCCGGATATGAAGGCCATCGGTAGCATTGTGGAGCGTGCGGGAAAACAGGCCCTCACTGAAAAGGCGACTGAAAAAATTGCAGAGAAGCTGGGGATTCCGGGCGCTAGCGAACAAGAAGCGAAGCAAGCGGTTCGGGAAAAAGTGGAAAGCAAGCTGGAAGAAAAACTAAGCAATAAACTCAACAAACTTTTAGGCGGAAGTAAGAAGAAAGCGGAAAAGACGGAAGCGGTGGATGATTCCGCCGCGCCTTGAATTTCGGCGATCCGATTTCATGATGAATGCATCTGCGCCTCAGGCCGATTGACATATACTCAAAAGCGTATTTTGTGATCGGCTTGGGCGCATGCTCATCAATCAGATTAACGACTTCACAAACACTTTCGATCTACGCTGATAGTTGTAGAGCGATTGTTTAGGTTGCGGCAAAGCCTCCACCTCGCTCTCGATAAAGCCGCGCTCTTGAAACCAGTGCGCGGTTCGTGTGGTCAGCACAAAGAGCTGGTTGATGCCTAAGCGCAATGCTTGGCGCTCCACAAAATCAAGGAGACCGTCACCGCGCAGCCCGTGGCGATAATCTGGATGCACGGCGACACAGGCGAGCTCTCCGACATTGTTTTCAGGATAAGGATAGAGTGCAGCGCAACCTACGATGCTGTTATCCCTTGTAATCACGCAAAAATGGCCGATTTCTGCTTCCAGTAATTCGCGTGAGCGGCGTACTAAAATACCGTCGCGCTCCAGTGGCGCAATGAGTTCAATAATTCCGCCTACGTCGTCGATGGTTGCAGTACGCAAACGTTCAAAGGATGAGTCTGTCAGCAAAGTACCGCTACCGTCCCGCGTAAATAATTCCTGAAGGAGGGCGCCGTCCTGTTGGTAGCTAATCAGATGCGCTCGGCTCACGCCATCACTAACGGCCCGCAGCGCGCTATGGATTAGGCGCTGTTGGTCGCTATCAAGAGTTCCGTCCTCTAACAGCTGTTTGGCTTGCGCTGACGTCATTTCTCGACAAAGCGTACCGTCGTCGTTATGAAATCCAACGTCGTCGGTGAGAATAATAAGCTTATCCGCTTGCAAGGCAATGCTGGCAGCTTCGGCGACTTCCTCCCACATTAAATTGAAGGCTTCCCCCGTGGGAGAATATCCGACCGGCGAGAGTAAAGTAATGATGTCGTGTTGCAACAAGGCACGAATGGCCTCGGTGCGAACTCGCCGCACTTCGCCCGTCCTTTGAAAATCCACGCCATCGCGGACGCCGAATGGCTTTGCGGTAATAAAGTTTCCGCTACACACCTGAATCGCAGCACGGTGCATTGGAGAGTTTGTGGCACCCATCGACAACAGTGCTTCTATCTGTATCCGAAGTTTTCCGACCGCTTCCTGCACTGCTGCCATATCCGCAAGATCGGTAATGCGTCGCTCTAAGGCAAAATTAGAATTGCGCCCTGCCTTTTGTAGCTGCTCGGTGATCTGTTGGCGCGCCCCGTGCACTAGCACCAGCTTGATATCGAGGCTATCGAGAAGCGCAAAATCGTGCACGAGATTGTGAAAATTGGGGTGATTGATTGCCTCGCCTGGGAACGCAATGACAAAAGTCTTGCTGCGATGTGCATTGATATAGGGGGATGTATTGCGAAACCACTTAACGTAATCCGCAGGCTTGAACGATTCCATAGGGCGCGTGGGGCAGTCCAATAAGGGTAGGGAAGGCGTTTCCTGTAATAGCGCAAGGATATGGCAAATCCATGCACCTAACAATCTTTTGCGCGTGTGTTCGCGGGTTTTGAACGGAAGTGCGATCGTCAAAATCGTTGCGTGTTACAAAAATAATGGCGTCTTAATTTTGACGAATTGCAGGAAAAGTTAACCTCACAAAACTAACTGATTGATCTCTAAAAGCGCCCGCTTCGCCAACAAACCAACAGCCTAAATGTGTGATTCCATTCAATTTTAGGCCCTTTTCAAGCCGGTGAAAGCCGCTATATTGGTACTCAAGCCTGCAGCGAAGACGGTGTCTGGAGAGAGTGTTCAGCGTCATTTCCCCCTGCTGCTTTCGGAAAGTTTTCTTGGTTTATCGCCTCGTTTCTGTTGTCTTGGAGTTACCGCCATGTTGAATCAGCCTGTTGTTTGCAATGTCCTCAAAGCCCGCAAATTGATCGCATCCACCGTAGCGGGTGCTCTGCTTGCTGGGGTTAGCTTCAGTAGTTATGCCGCGGGAGACGCTTTAGAAGGGCAGGTGACAGGTACGAAGCTTGAAAATGCTCGCTATATCTCGGTGAGTGCCGATGGCAAAGTCACGTTCAAAGGCTTTACGACGCCGGAGGGCGAGTTCCTTTATCGTGAAGGCGATACGGTAAGCTTTTATATTGGCGATATTCTTCTTGGAAAAGCAGACGCGGGTGAATCAATCCCCCTTGGTGCATTGGTTGACGGTGCGAAAAACAAGGATGCGTTAGGCAACCTGCTGCGCTTTTTGCAAAGCATTGATAGTGACGTGAACTTGCTAAACGGTATCCAGATTTCTGAAAATGCGCATTACTCGTCGAAAAATCTAAAGGTGGATTTTGACAAGGCGATGAAATCTTTTGAAGTGCAAGCCTCGTTGAATCAAGTGCTTGCTCTTGCAACGAATAGCCCGAGCCTGCCTGCAGCGATTGACGCGCTTACCAATTTCCGCATGGCACTTCTGGATGCTTACGGGAAGGATCGTGGCGAAACGGTTCTTAACCTTATGAATACGAAATGGTCTAGCACGCTGGTGAATGAAGAATGCCCGGGCAAGACAGCATCGCTTAGCCACAACTTCAATATCTTAGGGCACGTTTCCGCAGGAACCTTTGATGTCAATGTACACAAAAATGGCAAGTGCGGTGCGAACAATGCAGCCATTATCGGTGGCCTTTGGGAAAATGACGCGCTGTTTAGCTGCGCAAAATCCTGCACCTTGGACGACTTGAATACGACAGTCAGCGTAAATTTCCCAAGCCCTCATCAAGCAAGTCTGGTGCATGAACCGGGGAGCAATATCATTACGGTGATCCATCAATATCCGAATAACCGCACCGTGATTGAAACGATGGTGAAAAAGTAGGTTCTGCAAGAAACACCGTCAGGTTTTTCTTTCTCACAGAAACACTAATAAAAAACCCCGCTTTTGGATGTATTCAAAGGCGGGGTTTTTTATTGCTGGAAACTAGCCGTGTAAAAACTAAGCGCGTAGAAACGAGACGCGTAGAAACTAAGCGCGTGCCGGCAGAAGTGCCGCCAAATCGACGCTTGGGTCTGCCAGTTGCTCGGCGCTGATTTTTACTTTTTCTGCGATAATGCGTTTGGCAAGCATGAATTCTTTGCCGCTGTTAATACAGTCTGCGGCGAGGATCTCGTCGCCTTTCAGATACCACGCAACGAACTGGTCTTTCTCTGTTTCGCCACGTAAAACCACGCGATCGTAGCCTCGATTAAATCCGGCGATCTGAAGTTTTGCATGGTATTGATCTGACCAGAACCAAGGCAGCGAGTGGTGGCCTTTTTTTCCGCCGCACAACGTGGCGGCAGCCGTTTTTGCCTGCTCCATTGCGTTCGGAACAGACTCCAAGCGAAGGCGAAAGCCGAGTAAATCATTGGGGTGGTTGGTGCAATCGCCGGCGGCAACAATGTCAGGGTCTGCCGTTTGTGCGAACTCATCCACTACCACGCCGTTGTCTACAGGAAGGCCGATGGCTTCGGCAAGTTCGGTGTTGGGAATAACGCCAATGCCGATGACAACAAGATCCGCGTCCAGCACGCGGTCATGATTGCACACTACGCGCTCTACGTGATCAGTACCTTCCAGCGCAAGTGCTTGTGCTTGCGTAAGGATTTCGACTCCGTGGCGGTTATGGAGGCCGTTATAGTAGAGTGAAAGCTCGGGTGCGGTTACGCGCTCCAGAATTCGGTGCATCATCTCCAGCACGGTTACCTTCATGCCCAGTTTGTGCAGAGATGCGGCGGTTTCCAGACCAATGTAACCACCGCCAACAATGACCGCTTTGCCGCCTGGCTTTACTGCAGCCTGAATTGCTTGTGCATCGGCAAGTGTGCGTAGGTAAAATACACCTTTTAGATCTTTGCCTGGAATATCAAGGCGGCGTACACGCGCGCCGGTGCAGAGTGCAAGCTTGTCATACGCCAACACCTCGCCGTTATCTAGCGTAATCTGTTTTTTGGTGCGGTCAACACTGCTAACATGCACGCCGAGCATGAATTCCACATTGGCTTTTTCATAAACCGTAGCTTTCATCAGCTCGATTTGGTTGGGCTCTTTTTCACCCATCAACAGGGCTTTTGAAAGTGGGGGGCGGTGGTAAGGCATGTGCACTTCATCACCGATTACCACGATGCGCCCTTCCCAGCCCTCTTTGCGTAAGCTGGTGGCAAGTTGCGATCCGGCGTGGCTGGCGCCGATGATAATGCAAGTTGGTTGGTTGGTTGACATGATGTACCCTCCATTGATTGTTCGACCATGATTGGCGTGTGCCGACAGCCATAAAATATCGAAATTTTACCGCTTTCGTGCTTGCAATTTCTACCTATAAAGTATACGGTGTATACCGGAAGAGCAAGAGAAAATTTTTATTTTTGCTCCTCAGGCGAGTTTGCCGCAGGCTCTATGAATTTTTGCCGCAGGCCCGATGAAGTGCAGGGGGCGGCTTATCAATTATCGGAAGTGCGTCAAAAAATGTACTGCCGAAAAAAGGTGCAAATCGCTGCGTACGTCAGTAGAATCTGGGCGATCGTGTTTATAAAAATTTTCAAAAAACCCTTTATACAAGCAGTTTTTCAACCACAAGCAATTCGAGTCAAGCAAGAATTCGTACAACCTGAATTCGTAAAACAAGAATTCGCATAACCTGAATTCACAGGAGTAGGACATGCCAAACATTCAAGTTACCGACCTAGCCGGAAACGTAACCACACTGAACGCTACCACTGGCAATACGCTAATGGAAGAGTTGCGCGATAACGGCTATAGCGACATTGAGGCCATTTGTGGTGGCGTGTGCTCTTGCTCCACCTGCCATGTGTATTTGGAAGGCACTTGGCCGGCAGAATGTAATGCCCGCAGCGAAGATGAAAACCAGCTTGTAACGAGCACCGACTACTATAAGCCCAACTCCCGTTTGTCTTGCCAGATTACGGTAAGCGACGATATGGACGGCCTTGCTGTAACGATTGCCAAACAGACTTATTAATACCATTGTTCGCTATAAACAGAAAAGGCCACGTTTGTGGCCTTTTCTGTTTTCAGACGGTGATTTCCATGTGCGCAGGTAGGGTGTCGCTACAAGCGCCCTGCAAACTGGGCGCTATATAAATAAAATGTGCCATGAAAAGAAAACGAGCCACACAAAAAGGGAGCGCTGTTGCGCTCCCTTTTGTTCTCGGCCGCTCTTGCGTTGTGCGCTTAAGCGGTAGCGGTTTCGGCGGCTCCCACCGTATCCGGCATGCCGTAGCTTTCTGGGCGAATTTGCTTCACCGTTAGCCAAACCCCTTTTTCAGGCTCCGTCTGGCCGCCAATCATGCGTGAGCGCGGCATTTTGTTGCTGTGTTGGTATTCGGAAGTGAACTCAACGCGACGCGCAAATTCTGCGAATGCAATGCGAAGTTGCTGGCGTGCTTGGTTGAGACCCACGCAAGCACGGCGGCCACCACCGAAGGGCAGGAATTCGGAGGGCAAGTATTTTTTGCCTTCCATCCAGCGCTCTGGGCGATATTCCAGAACGTCAGGGCCGAAAATTGCGGGATCGCGATGGGTGAGATAAATGCATGGCAGCACCGAAGAACCGGCTGGAATTAAGTGGCTGCCCAACTGGGTGTCTTGGCGCAACCAGCGAATAAAGCCAACCGCAGAAGGCGTTAGGCGCTGTGACTCGTTTAAGCATGCGGTAAGGTAGGGGAGTTCAGATACTTTTACTGGGTCGAATTTCCCTTCGTTCTGGATGCTTTCGAGTACCTCGCGACGAATTTTATCGTTTACGTCTGGACGTTGCTGTAGCCAGATTGCGAACCAAGATGCAGTCGCCGCGCTGGTTTCATGGCCACCAATCAACAGGCCAATCGTTTCCGAAATTACGCGCTCTTCGCTCAGTAGATTTCCTTTGTCGTCTTTTGCGCGCGCAATTACTGACAGGAGGTGCGTTTCGCTTTCGTCCATGCGGCGGCGAATATCACGAATGTCTTCGCGAATCATATCTGCGAGTTGGACTTTTAGATCAACGGCGCGCTTCCAAGGCAGGATTCCTTTCTTACCGTTGCCACCTTGATTTTTATCTGCGCGCGCCAGATATTTTTTGTTGAGCCACTGGCGGAAATTTTTCGCGCCGAAAATAGCCCCAAACGTGAACATCGTATCGCTGGTAGCTTCAAGCATCCAGTTGCCCATAAGATACTGGTAGCGATCTTTGCGCTCGCCGTGGCGCAGGTTAAATAAGGTATAGCAAATAACGTCTAGCGTAATGTCGCCGATCATGCGCGGAACGTTCAGCTTCTGGCCTACCTTCCACGAATTGATGTGCTCGGTAACAATGTCGTGCATGGCGGGCGCACGAGCGCGCAGGCGCGTGGTATTAAATGCGGGGATTACGATTTTGCGTGAATCTTGGTGTTCTTTTTCATTCAAGAACACCGTATTGTGCTCACCAAGATCCATCGGAAGCTGCACGAGCGATGCATCCACTTGCTCTTCTTGCAGCTTGAGAATGTCCTTGATCATATCTTGGTTGGAGGTCCAGACCATGGGGCCTTGGCCTGGTAGCGTGAGCGTGAAAGTATCGCCTAATTCACGCTGATTTTTTTCCATATAATCCCAGATGCCGATGCCAAGACCAAGCGCTTGGCGGTATTTGGGGTCTTTTGGGGCAGGTGGAAGTTTTGCTTTGGCGGTCATGATCGTTCTCCTTCAGGGTTTTCTTATTGGGAGCGCTTGCTACCGTTCTTCATGAAAAAGGGCTACGAAAAAGGGTTGGCCCCGCCACCGTCAAAAGTGGTTAGTGGGATACATCCTTCGTGGTTTACACCGTATACCTTTGGGGGCCAAACATCAAGAGGGCTTTACAAAATTATTATTTATGTTCCCTCTGGTTTTTCAGGCTCACGGAACTGGCTGGGCGTCTTGCCAGTCCAGCGGCGAAACGCGCGCGAAAAATTGCCCGTGTCAGAAAACCCAAGCAAATAAGTCACTTCCGTGATTCTGATGTGGCGGTGATTCATATAATTGATGGCGAGATCACGGCGCGTCTGGTCGAGAATATCTTGGTAGCTTGTATTTTGCAGCTCTAGCTTGTTTTGGAGCGTGCGAGAGCTCATTGCGAGCCGTGCAGCGATGGCTTCTTTGCTGCAATGCCCCGAAGGTAGCAGCTGAATAATATGAGAGCGCACGATGTGAGTCAGGTTGGAACGCTCCAGTTGGGCTAAATAGTCCATGACCACGCGATCATTCATCAGCGCGAGCTCGTGACTGCCGCCGGGGAGAGGCGCATACATTTCTTCTTTTCGGAAACTAAGTGACCACTGGTCGGATTGGAAGTGTATGGGGCACTGGAAATACCGAGTGAATTGTTCTTCGTTCTCGCCACTCAGCGCTGGGCGCAATAGATGAATTTCTCGTGGTTTAAAATCCGGGCGGTAAATAGAGCGTATAAATTTAACTAGGGTTGCTGTCCAGCCGTCTTGGGTTTCCCATGCGAGATTGGGTACTAGCAATTCGATGCGTAAACAGATTTTGTCGTGATCTTCTTCGATATAGTGGCGGCAGTTGTCGCTTACGATTTTGAAAAAACGCACCAAACGCTCGCAATAGTCTTGCAAAGTTGCGCTTGCAAACAGTGAGTAGCCTAAAGCGTGGAATGTAGTAGGGTGAATATGCTGCGCCATTTGCAGCCCAAAACAAGGGTTTTGGGTGGCTTCAACTGCGAGCTTAAAGAGATGATTCATCTTTACCGTGGGCACTCTCATATACGGGTTCACCGCGAGTTTCCACGGAATATCAGCCTCTAAAAACAGGCTTTGGCTGTCGATCCCCGCGTGTTCGAGGGTTTGAGCAATCACCACGGCCCACGCCAGCATTGCGGTTGGCTCATTGGTTTGAGAAGCAGGCAAGTGCTTAATCGGCGAGAGAATGGTCATGGCGAAACACCCTGCGTGACGTGTTCTTGGTGTGAGTCGGATCGGCATTTTGACGATAGAGCTGCACTTGGGGAGTGTCCTAGTCCAAGTGGACGATAGCAGGGGGTGGCTTTCCTAAAAAGCAGGTTGGTTCGCTCAAATTGACAAGACGAGCAGCCTGCGAGAAGGTAATCTCGTTAAGGCTATGCGATAGAAAAAGATAAACGCGGCGTAAAAATACAAATACAGGCAGATCCGCAATGTTCGAATTGACCCAAGACCAGAAAAATCTTCAACACACCGTACGCGAGTGGGCGCAGGCCGAACTTGCCCCTCGCGCTTATGACCTTGATAAAGAGGCGCAGTTTCCCACAGAACTCTATCTGCGTATGAATCGCGAAATTGGCGTGTGTGCTATTCCGTTTAAAGAAGAGCATGGTGGCGTTGGTTTGGGCGTGTTGGAAATGTCGTTGGCCATCGAAGAGCTGGCGCGCGCAGATCAGACCTTTGCACTGTCCGTGATGGTGGCCGTTGCAACTGGGCTGACTCTGCAAACCTTTGGTAGCGATATGCAAAAGGCCAAATACCTGCCGGAAATCGTTGCCGGTCGCGCAGTCGGTTCCATTGCAGGTACCGAACCCCAAGCCGGTTCTTGGACTGCAGGCTTCACCACGCGTGCCACCAAACAAACCGACGGTCAGTGGTCAATCACTGGCGAGAAAGCCTTTATTACTAATAGTGGTGCAGACATTACCGCGTATAACCTGATCTGCGCAGTGACCAGCGCACCGACCGATCCAAAAAGCAAAATGAGTTTGTTTTTGGTTCCAGCCGGCACCCCAGGCGTTACGATCGGTAAATCCTACGATAAGCTTGGCTGGCGCTCCTCGGACACTCATCCAATTTATCTGGATGGCGCAAAGGTTGGTGATGAGATGATGGTCGGAAACGAAGGCGATGGCCGCTATATTGTTCACAAGACCTACCAATCAGCGCGCTGCTTTCTATCCGCTTGCGCGTTGGGCTTGTCACAGGCTTGCTTAGATCACTCCATTGCGTATGCCAAAGATCGACAAGCATTTGGCCGTACTCTTGGCGGTTTGCAGCTCGTGCAAAAAATGATTGCGGATATGGCGGTGAAGGTAGAAACCTCGCGCCTATTGGCACGTCAAGCCGCGATGAAAGCCGACCAAGGCACGGCGAGCATTCTCGAATTAGCCATGGCCAAATATCACTGCTGCGAAATGTCCTCTGAAGTTGCCGATCTTGCCCTGCAAGTTCACGGTGGTTTTGGTTTTATGAATGACTGCCCAATCTCGCGCTATTTGCGCGATACTCGCATTACCCGAATTGGTGACGGTTCCAGCCAGATTCAAACCATGATCATTGCCAAAGAGCTTGGCTTGGACGTTACGTTCACCTAGTTGAGTATCTAAGCACCGTTTTCGATAAAAAATCATTAGTGGATTTAGGCGTACCACAAATAACAAAAAGCACGAGAGGCCAATCCCATGAACGTACGTGACCAAATGCGCCAGTCGGCGATTTATCATAAAAACCATCCTGCCATCATTGCGGGTGATCGAAGGCTGACTTTCGGAGAAGCGTGGGAACGCGGTATCCGTATGGCGAACCTGCTGATTTCGCTGGGCTTAAAGCCAGGAGATCGAGTTGCGTCGTTAGAAGACAACACCATTGAGGCGGTTGATTTCTTTTTGGGTGCAGTGATTGCGAACGTGGTTCGCGTACCACTCTATGCGCGTAACGCTCGCGCTAGTCATCAGCACATGATGGCGCACACCGATTGCAAAGTGGCTATCGTTGCAGAGAAATACGCAGACCAACTCGAAGGCATGATACAAGAAGTCCCATCCCTTGAGCACATTGTGATTCGTAACGCAGGATATGAGGACTGGTTGGCAAGTTTCTCCAATGTTGATCCGAATACACCCGTTGAAGATGATGATCTCTATGTCATCCGTCACACCGGAGGAACGACCGGAAAAGCGAAAGGCGTAAGCTTCACCCACCAAGCGTGGCTGGATATCGGTTTTAACTGGTTTTATCCGATGCCTGCTTTGCAGGTGGGCGACGTGTGTATGCATATCGCACCGATCTCCCACGCCTCTGGGTATCTGTTCGTACCGACATGGTTAGGTGGCGGAGTTAACTTGGTCGTAGAGAAATATCAACCTGCACCCGTGGTTGATTTGATGGTGAGCGAGCGCGTTGCCTACCTTTTTGTCGCGCCTACGATGGTGCTCGATCTTCTTCATGTGCCCAACGTCGAAAGCCGCGATTGGTCGGCGTTAAAAGTGATCCTGATCGGCGCAGCGCCCATCACTGAAGCAACGGTGCTGAAAGCACACGCGCTTTGGGGGAATGCAATTTGCCAGCTTTATGGGCAAACCGAAGCAGTTCCTGCAACGATCACGATGGCAACGGATTGGGTGCGTAAGGTTCCTGGCTCAAATCCTACGCGTTCGTTGGGCAAGGTTCACCCATTCTGCCAAGTGGAAATTCGCGACCCTGCCACCAAAGAAGCGCTTCCATTCGGCACGGAAGGCGAAATCTGTATCCGCGTGGCCGGCCAGATGCCCGGCTATTGGAAAGACCCTGAATCCAGCGCGAAAGCCATCGTTCGTGGTTTTGTTCACACCAGCGATATGGGCTATCTCGACGAAAATGGCTATCTGTACATGTACGATCGCAAAGACGACATGATTATTTCCGGTGGTTATAACATCTGGCCTATGGAGATCGAAAACGTCCTCGCCAATCACCCGCAAGTGATTGAAGTGGTCGCGTTTGGTGTTCCACATGATCGCTTTGGAGAGGCACCTTATGTGATGGTCAAGGTGAAGGACGTAGCTGCCGTGACCGCCGAAGAGTTGATTGAGCTTTGTGCGCAGGAACTCGGCTCCTATAAAAAGCCGTCGCACGTTCAAATTGGCACAGAATCACTGCCGCGCACACCCGTTGGAAAAATCAGCCGCAAAATGATTCGTGCTCCGTTCTGGGAAGGCTTGGGGCGCAGAAAATAACGGCGCCGCAACCGTGACGTTGTTTTTCAAGAGGATCTGCCGGCAGCGATGCTTTACAGTTGAGTGCGCTACGGTGGATCTGTCAGATCATGATTGCAAGTGTATGCAGAAGAGTATTTCGTTCCATGAGTAAAATTGCCTCCACGGTGGCCAAGAACACCGAAACCTACCAGCAGAACTACGCTTGGCACAGCGCGCTTCAGACCGAGCTGCGTCAACGCATTGCGCGCGTAGTTTCAGGCGACAGAGATCATCTGATTGAGCGTCACCGGAAACGTGGCAAGCTGCTACCGCGTGAACGCATCGACCTGTTAGTAGACCCTTGCACACCCTTTTTAGAGCTCTCTACACTCGCTGCGTGGGAGCAATACGGTGGACGGGTCCACAGTGCCGGCGTTGTGACAGGCATTGGCATCGTACACGGCCAGTTCTGCATGATTGTGGCAAACGATTCAACGGTAAAAGGCGGCGCCTATTACCCAGAAACGGTGAAAAAACACATTCGCGCACAAGAGATCGCCGAACAGCACCGCCTCCCTTGTATCTACCTTGTGGACTGCGGTGGCGCGTACCTGCACGAATGGGATCGCGTGTTCCCTGATAAAGACCACTTTGGAAATATATTTTTCCGCCAGTGCAATTTATCTGCGCAAGGCTTGCCCCAGCTCGCAGCAGTGTTTGGCGTAAGTACAGCAGGTGCCGCTTATATTCCCGCACTTTCCGACGAAGTGGTAATGGTGCGCGGAAACGCAACGATCCACCTAGGCGGCCCATCAATTGTAAAGGTTGCGATCAACGAAGATATCAGCCCAGAAGAACTCGGCGGTGCAGAAATGCACACCACCGTATCCGGGGTTTCTGACTACATTGCTGAAACGGAACAAGAAGCCCTTGCTCGGATGCGCGACATCGTGGCCGGGCTAAACCGAAAAGCGACCTGCTATCAGCGCACGCAACCGCCCCGTGAACCTGCCTATCCGATCAGCGAATTAAAGGGCATCGTCAGCAAAGATTTTGCGCAGCCCTATGATATCCGCGAAGTAATCGCACGCTTGGTAGATTCCAGCGATTTTCAGGAATTCAAGCCGCAGTGGGGCACCAGCCTCATCTGTGGAACGGCGCATATTCAAGGCTATCCCGTCGGAATTTTAGGGAATAACGGCCCACTCTTTTCTGATGCGTCTGTCAAAGGCGCGCACTTTATTTCTCTCTGCGAGCAACGCAATATTCCGTTACTGTTTTTGCACAACGTCCCTGGCTTTATGGTGGGCAAAGCAGCAGAGCAAGGCGGAATTTCCAAGCACAGCGCGAAGCTAGTATATGCCATGTCATGCGCCAAAGTGCCACGCTTTAGCGTCGTTATTGGTGGTTCTTATGGGGCAGGAAACTACGGCATGTGCGGCCGTGGCTTTCAACCGAATCTGATGTTTGCATGGCCAAACTCCGTTGTGGCCACCATGAGCGCCGATATCGGCACGAACGTCGTTATGGAACTTGCGCGCACCAGCATCTCGAAGAAGCCGACACCAGAATCGCTCGCAGCGTTGGATCGAGAAACTCGTGCCATGTACGCAGAGAAAAGCAGCGCGTACTATGCAACCTCGCGAATTTGGGATGATGGCATCATCGAACCCGAGCAGACGCGCGACGTGCTCGGGCTCTGCCTTGCTATGGCGGCCACGCTGCCACCGCAAGACGAGCGTTGCTACGTTTATCGCATGTAGCGCGAGTTGTGCCCCAAATGCGAGCGTGCAGATTCGCTGCGCGCAACCCTCAAGATGACGGAGCCCCAAATGACCTATACCACGATTCAGATCAGCACCGATGCACGCGGCGTTGCTACCCTGCTGCTTAACCGCCCTGACCGCCATAACGCCATGAACGATGAACTAATCCGCGAAGTAACCGAGGCGGCGCGGGCTTTGGATGCAGACCCCAAAGTGCGGGTGGTGGTGCTGACCGGCGCAGGCGCATCGTTTTGCGCGGGTGGCGATCTAAAATGGATGCAGGGGCTTTTTGAAGCCACCCGCGAAGAGCGTGTGGCTGATAGTACCCGCCTCGCTACAATGCTGCGCACGCTTAACGAACTAAGTAAGCCGCTGATCGGGCGTATCAACGGCCAGGCGTTCGGCGGTGGAACCGGCATGATGGCGGTATGTGATATTGCCATTGCTGCCGAATCAGCAAAATTTGCGCTTACCGAAGTACGCTTAGGCTTGACACCAGCGAATATTTCTACCTTCGTCGTGGCGCGTATGGGCCAAGCCAACGCCCGCCGCACCTTTTTGAATGCCCGCCCGCTCAGCGCAAAAAAGGCGCGTGAGGTAGGGCTCGTGGATGAAGTCGTTCCAGACGCAGAGCTCGATGCCGCCGTCGAAAAAGAAATCGGCTACTGCCTACAGTGCGGCCCCGGCGCCATCGCCGCCACCAAAAAGCTGATCGCATTCGTAGACAGCCACGACACTGACGCCTGCGTAGCCTACACAGCCAACCTTCTTGCAGACACTTGGGAAACTGAAGAAGGTCAAGAAGGCATCCATACATTCTTCAATAAAACCACACCGAGCTGGAGGCAATAATGCGCGCCATCAAACGCCTACTGATCGCCAATCGCGGTGAGATTGCCTGCAGGATTATTCGCACCTGCAAGCGCCTCGGTATTGAATCCGTCGCGATTTTTTCCGATGCTGATCGTCGTGCGCTGCACGTGCAGCTCGCGGATCTGGCCTGTCATGTAGGCGGCTCGCCTGCAAGCGAAAGCTATTTGAACGCACAGGCGATCCTAGATGCTGCAAAAAAGGTGAAAGCCGATGCCATTCATCCAGGCTACGGTTTTCTCTCCGAAAGCACCCAATTAATTACGCTCTGCAACGAAAGCGGCATCGCTTTTGTCGGGCCAAGTGTTGAAAGCATTGCCGCGATGGGCTCAAAAATTGAAGCCAAACAAATCGCGCAGCAACTCGAAATTCCAACCATCCCCGGCTATAACGGTGCAGATCAGAGCCCAACAAACCTGCAGCGCGAAGCGGAAGCAATTGGTTTTCCCGTCTTGATCAAAGCGAGCGCAGGTGGCGGTGGGAAGGGAATGCGGATTGTTCGCCAATCCTCGGAGTTTCCGAGCGCCCTTGCGACGGCAAAGCAAGAAGCACTGAACTCGTTTGGCGATGATCGCGTTCTGTTGGAAAAATACCTTACCCGCCCACGTCATATCGAAGTGCAACTGCTAGGGGATCGCCACGGCAATGTAGTGCACCTGTTTGATCGGGAGTGCTCCATCCAGCGGAACTATCAGAAAGTCATCGAAGAAGCACCCGCCAGCCAACTTCCTGCCGAGGTTCGGCAGCAATTGTGGGATTGTGCCACGCGCCTAGGACGTTACCTCAATTATCAAGGCGCCGGTACCGTTGAATTTATTTACGACAGCGAAGCCCAGCGCGCCTATTTTCTCGAAATGAACACTCGGCTGCAAGTCGAGCACCCTACCACCGAGCTAGTGACGGGCCTCGATTTGGTCGAATGGCAAATCCGCGTCGCCAACGGTGAGCCTCTAGGCTTTGCGCAAGCCGATTTGCGCGCAGATGGCCACGCCATCGAAGCCCGCGTGAATGCAGAAGACCCCGCAAATCAATATCTCCCCGAAATTGGCCGCATTGACCTCTACCGCGAGCCCAGCGGGGAAGGCTTGCGCATTGATAGCGGAATTGCGCTCGGCAGCGAAATTACACCATTCTACGACTCCATGCTCGCAAAGGTCATCGCTTTCGGCGAAACCAGAAATCGCGCCGCCCAACGTTTGCTGCACGGCTTGAACAACTATGCCATTGGTGGCCTGAAAACCAACCAAGAATTTCTCACCGCGCTCCTTACGCGCCCTGCGTTCCACGAGGAATTGAGCACCCAATACATAGCCAACCAGTTTCCCCAAGGTTGGGCACCGTGGGGCGAAGCGTTGCACACCGCGATTGCCGCCGCAGCGTGGGCGTTGGAACAGCAATATCGCGCCGACACGCCCATGAGCAACACCCCTTGGCAACGCTTTGGCAATTGGCGCCTGACTGAACCGGCCGGCACCCCCGCAGTTTCGCGCATCTGGCTACGGCGAGGCGATCAATTGCAAGAAATCGCTATCACCGGAAAAAGCGGCCAGTACCACGTTGCCTTCGCTGCTGAAAAAAACGCGGCAGATAAAAGCGATGTGAATCACGTGGAGCCTATTGGCGAAGCAGCCAATGCGCTGGAACAGTTCGCGCTTACCCTATACCGCCCACCCCATGCCGAATCCGGCAGCACTTGGCAAGTTGAATACGACGGCACGCGCCGCTCTCTAGAGCTCGCGATCCAAGAAGGGCAGGTAGCCCTTAGCTCGCCGCGCTTGCGCCGCACCTACCGCTTTGCCAGCCTTGAAGACAGCTGTCTCGGTCGTAGTGCAGATGCCAAAAACGCAGGTAATACACTGCGTGCCAGAATGCCCGGGTTGATTACCGATGTTCTCGTGCAAGAAGGCGACCGTGTAGAAGAAGGCCAAACCGCCATTGTCATGGAGGCGATGAAGCTGATTCACAACATGCCTTGTCCATGCACAGGCACCGTTAAGCAAATTCTTTGCAGCGCAGGCGATAAGGTGGAGGATGGCGCGCTACTGCTCGAAATCGCTCCCGAAGAATAGAAAGTTCAATAAAAACAAGACCCATAATCAATGTATCCGTCATCCATCCATCGGATGACAATCAATGTAGAAAACGACGATGAAGACACCGTATTTTTCCGAAGAACACGCAATTTTACGCGCCCAGATTCGCAAATTTGTCGAAACAGAAATAGTTCCCAACGGTGATGCGTGGGAACAGGACGGAAGCGTACCGCGCGAATTCTTGCGAAAAATGGGTGAGCTTGGATATTTGGGCTTGATGCACGAAGAAAAATACGGCGGCAGCGGAATGGACGTGCGCGCTGCCACCATCCTCGCAGAAGAGCTTGGGCGCTCCACCTATGCGGGCGTGACGATTACGGCACTCGTCCACACCAATATGGCATCCCCCCATTTAGCCAATGCTGGAAGCGTAGCGCAAAAACAGAAATACCTGCCCGATGTGGTTTCTGGGAAAAAAATCACCGCGATCTGCGTAACAGAACCTGGCGCTGGTTCCGACGTTGCAGGCATTAAAACGCGAGCTGTACGAGACGGTAACGACTGGGTGATTAACGGAAGTAAAATCTTCATTACCAACGGCGTGTTTGGCGATCTTTATTTTGTCGCCGCAAAAACCGATCCCGGTGCAAAAGGCTCACGAGGCATTTCGATCTTTATCGTCGAGAAAGGCACCCCGGGGTTCAGCGTTGGCCGTTCGCTGAAAAAGCACGGCTGGCGCAGCTCAGATACCGCAGAGTTATTCTTTGATAACGTACGAGTTCCCGTCGAAAACCTGCTTGGCGAAGAAAACAAAGGCTTCTACGCAGTCATGAAAAATTTCCAGCACGAACGCATTATGCTGGCTGCGATGGGCGTAGGCGAAGCGCAGAAAGCCATTGAAATTACCTTGGATAACGTAAAGCAACGTCAAGCCTTCGGTGCGCCGCTATTTAGTAAGGATGTCGTACGCGATAACCTCGCGCGTATGCAAACCAAAATTGCGCTTGCCCAAAACTACCTCTATTACGTTGCATGGCTGGACGCTCAAGGCGTAGATTGCATTAAAGAAGTCTCCATGCTCAAAGCCAATGCCTGTGAAATTGCTAACGAAGTCATGTACGGCTGCGTGCAATTGCATGGTGGCATGGGCTTTATGATGGAAAGCACCATCGAACGTATGTCACGTGATGCACGAGTACTGACCATTGGCGGTGGCACCACAGAAATCATGTACGGCGAAGTCGCGAAGCGGATGTAAATCACGATGCCACTCGCTTACCCCTTCGACCAAGTTCCAGGCACCAGCGAGGTGCTGGAGATTGTGCCCGGCGTAAAATGGGTGCGTTCACCGCTACCGATTTCGCTGAATCATATTAACTGCTACCTCCTGCAGGAAGGCGATGCCTGGTGCATCGTCGATACCGGCATGAATTCGGCGTTGGCGCGTGAACAGTGGCAGGCAATCTTACAAATCGTCGCCGGTGAGCAAAATAAGGGCGCGCCACGCATTACGCGCATTATAGGAACGCACCACCATCCAGATCATATCGGCCTTGCCGGCTGGCTTTGCGACGAATACCGAGCGCCACTCTTTATGAGCGAGCGTGAATATTTATTTATGCGTACCTATAGTCAGCCGAAATTGCGCACCGATTACTGGGAGACACAGCAGTTTTTTACGCGCACAGGAATGAGCGAGGCAAGCTGCAAAGAACTGTTCGCGCACGATGATTTTACCCACATGGTCAGCGATCCGCCTACCGCGTATCACCGCCTGCGTAATGGCATGTCACTCCAGATCGGCGAACACCGCTGGCAAGTAATCACCACGCGTGGCCATGCGCCAGAACACGTGTCGCTGTACTGTGAAGCGCTACAGCTATTGCTTGCTGGGGATCAGGTTTTGCCAAAGATTACGCCCAATCTGAACGTCGGGCCTACCGATCCAGACGACGATCCGCTCGCTTACTGGTTTGATGGCCATCAAAAACTGCGTGACCGAGTGCCAGACAGCGTGCTTGTGCTGCCTTCCCACCAGCGCCCGTTTTATGGCCTGCATGCCCGAATTGAGGCGATTATACGCCATCATCACGAGCGCCTCGACGCAATTGTTGCATTGATCGAAGCGCCTCTTAGCGTGCAACAAATCACACGCCAATTGTTTGATCGCGAACTCAACGTATTTCAAAACTTTTTAGCCGTAGGCGAAGTGCTTGCGCACCTTCGATACCTGGAAAATCTGGGCTTTGTCGAGCGCAAACAAGTTGCTGATACGTGGCAATTTCAGCGAACCCCTTACTACACGCCGTTTCTCGTCCAAATGAACTAGAGCGACATTTTTGCGGGGAGACAAGCCCGGATCCCCCATGTATATTCAATCCGTCTGCGGTAAGTTCCTGCGGGAAGGCCGAGCATTACAACAAGAATCTGGAGAAAAGCACCATGTCCACTGTAGCCAATGCAATCGACTGCGTATGGGATTTTGCCGTAAAAGTACCTACCGGTGAGCAAAAGAGCGTCGTCACACTGAAATCAGAAGGGAGTGTCGTAACCGGCACAATGAACAGCGAAACCTACGGCATCCAAGAAATCGAAGAAGGTAGCTGGGATGGCGAAACGCTGATTTGGAAAAGCAAAACCACCAAGCCCATGAAACTTACGCTCACCTACACTGCCAAGCTAGATGAGAATAACAACATGGAAGGCACTGTAAAAGTTGCCATGGCAAAAATGAAATTTGTCGGCATTGCCAGAAAAGCCTAAAACGGATTCCGCGCAATCCATCCTTGAAGGATTCTTTCGGTTGTGCGAGTTTGCCTAAAAGCCCCCACGAGATGCGTCTTGTGAGGGCTTTTGTTTTTCGTGACAGTAACCGCCCCGTAAGTAGTTGCACTAACATACCTTTCTACTTTGCAGTGCTAGCATTCCCGCCATTACACACCATGCAAGACCACGTATTTCTTGTTGTGAGGGCTGACCAATGCGATTCAAGCAGCAATTTCATAGTTTCAAAATGACAGCAGTTTTTTTGCTGCTTGTATTTGGGCCACCGACCTTATTCAACTGTATCGGCAACCCTCAGCATTCGCTGTCATTTGTTTTGAATGCAATGTCGCAGATTGCTAACCCGTCAAGTGCTTATGCGGATCCCGTAGAGGTGCCGAGGGTCGTAGAAATAGAATTTCTTCGTGATACGCAGGAATGAAGATGCCATCCGGTGGCTTTCAACCATAAAACAGACTCCCAACGCAATACGGTAGTTCTACGGTAGGTAGTTCTACGAGCTTCCTTCCTCGTGACGTGCTGATACCATGTGGAACTGGTATGTCCCTATCCTCACCTCCCCTAGATGCGCGAAAGCACTTTGGTTGGTGAGGGTGATTCTTGTATCGGTTCCACAATAGAAAGGATTCTCTGTTATGCAGTCAAGGTTTTCCGCTCGTCGCTTAAAAATGGCCACCCTATTCGCGGCGCTCCTGTTTGGTCCAGCCGCACTGATTTCTCACGCCGATCATGCTTCAAGCGCATTCTCGCTGATCTCTTCTGTGCAGGCTGAAGTTGTGAGCACGCCGGGCGGATACGAGTACTCGGCGGACGTAGCGCTCCAGATTCAGAATGAGATCGTCGAAGCTCTTGCTAAGGCAGGCGTCGCCACGGAAGAGAATAAGAAACTGCTTCTTGAAGAAGGCGGCGCGTTGATGAAAAAAACAGTCGACGCGAACCCGAGACTGCCTGCGCACGATCTTGCCAGCGCATTTACAGTAGGTGTTTCTACGGAATATCTCGTGCGCACGGGTAACCTCGCAACGCAGGATCAAGAGTATGCGGTTTATCAAGGCTTCAATGATTCAATTGGTAACTCTAAATACAAATTGAGCGCACTGCCTGATGCCGAAAAGCAAAAACTCGCGGAAATGATCTACTGGACGTCAGCAATGACCAAGCTATTTTTGGCGATCGGGGGCGATACTTATCAAAAACAGGCCGCAGGGATGGCTGGGCAGATCAAACATATCATTTCCGTTTTTGACGTAATGTCAGAAAGAACCACGCTGTAAAGATGTGCGCAGGCTGGGTCTTTTCTCACGATTGATCCACAACTCTCTTATGGAAAACCAGCCATGCGCACATCCAGTCGAATTTTGCTTTCTCTGATTACCGCTGTTTCCGTGATTCCTGCTGCAAACTCAGCATTCGCAGTTGCCCGCGACGTGCCGGCGCTGTCGATTCGCTGGGATTGCGGTAAGTGTACGCACAACCCTAAAGTCATTGAACTGCTTGAACAAACCTATGCCGACGCCGCCGCTAAAGAGGGCGTTAAGGTTTCCAGCGGCGTGAAGGCCGAAGTAGTGATTACAGATTTCCGCCAGCGCCATGCGGCAATGCGCCTGCTAACCGGTGCGATGTCGGGTGGAGACCGTCTGCAGGTCACGGTACGCTATCAGGGAAAAATGTTTACGGCAAAAGATGACGCCTACAACGTCGTAAAAGGCGCCAACTGGACCATCCGGAATGTTGGGAAATCCGTTTATGAGCAGTTGGCAGCCCGCTAATGGGAGATTTTGGTAAGGCGCTTTTTAATGGCCTTGGTTGGTAAAGCATGTCTCTTCAACAGCGGCACTAGGTCTCTTCAACAGCGGCACTAGGTATCTTCAATAGCGCCACTAGGCCGATCCAAGCGGCTGTTTACCGATGTTTCGCAGCAAACATCTTGCCCCAGATATTCTGCACCACTTGTGCTGGCAGCAAGCGGTGCAGCCACGGCAAAGGCGCGGAGCCGGGGCCGATCAAATAACTTGGGGCAAGTTTTTTTGCGGTAATGATTTGGCGGTACACCTTATCCGCAAAGATTTCCGGCGCATACAGTTTGAAGCTACCACCTACGGCCGTTGCGCCATCAATAAAGTGCTTCTGGTACTCGCTGCGTAAAGATTCTGGAATGCTATTCCACTGCGCTTCGCTTACGTCCTCACCCAGTGCAGTCATTGGAGTTTCAACGCCACCAGGCTCCAAAGAGGTGACTTGCACGCCAAAAGGGGCCATTTCCATGCGCAAATGCAGGCTCAAGGATTTCAGCGCAGTTTTTGCGACTGGGTAGGATGAGCCCATCGGGATGGTCAGGTATACCGACGCGGATGTTGTGTTAATGATACGCCCGCGCGCTTTTTTCAGTAGTGGGATGCAGGCTTGTGCAACCTGTAGCGGCCCCCAGAAATTTACCTCAAAAGTGCGTCGGTAATCATCCATTTGTGCGGCTTCGATTACGCCAGAGTTCCCCGCATATCCCGCGTTATTGATTAGCAAGTCTAGTGTGCCGCCTGTTTGCTGGCGGATTTTCTCCACCGTTGCAAATACTTGTGCCTCTTGCGTTACGTCGCACTGTACGGGAATGGCGTTTGGCTTTCCGTACCAGCGCGCCTGTTCGGGAGATGCGCTGCGATAGCCTGCAAATACCTGCCAGCCCTCGTCCAATAGTTTGCAGGCCAAGCCTTCGCCTATGCCGGTTACAGCGCCGGTGATCAATGCGGTTTTCATTGTTCGATTTTTTCCTGGCCTTCTGCGGGTGCTTTTTGGGCAGATGAATGGTCTATGGGGCATTTGCCGGCGCCGGCGTCGTGAGCAGGGCTTCCCGTATTGGTAGCGGTGTGAGCCATATTGTCGGTGCCGTGAGCCACTGGGCATTTGCTTGCGCCGTCGCTACCCTCGGCCGCATCCGTTGAGGTAATTTCCTGTGCATAGATTTCTTGTCGGCGTTTGGCGGCAAACTCACCGGCGCGGCGCCCAGAAAACACGCCATCAGCAATCGACAGGCCGCTGATATAGGCATTGGATGCCACTCCAATGGCGGTACGGCCCGCTGCATATAAGCCAGGAACTAGGCCGCTGCCATCGGCCTTGAATACGGCGCCGGTACCTTCGCAGACGCGCAGCCCGCCCAAAGTAATCACCGAGGTGATGTCGCCTTTGCCCACGGACATGTTTAGCGCGTAAAAAGGCCCTTGCTCAATGGCGGCCATATCTTCACGCGCCTTGCCAAACGCATCGGGCGCGCTTCCGTTTGCGGAGGCGTTGTACTGAGTGATGGTTTCTCGCAAGCCTTGTGGGTCAATTTTGCATTTCGCTGCGAGTGCTTCCAGCGTATCGGCAGATTTTGCGATTCGTACGGCAGACTTCGCCTGCAGCAGCGTTACTAGGCGGGTGTTTTGCAAGTTTAGATTGGCAACGCTGGCGTCGAATAACGGCTTGTCGAGAATCAGAACCGCTTCGCCATTGTTTTCTTCCATCATGGTGGTGCCGATGGTGGCGCCGTACATGGCTTCATTGATGTAACGCTTACCTTGCAGGTTTACTAGTGCGCCTTTGGGCCAATCCACGGGTGGATTGATAAAGCGCCAGGCAGTTGCAGTGCTCAGGCGTTCGGCGATTCCGCCTGCGCTCACACCTAAGGCAAGGCCAGAGCCAAGATCGCCCGGCGTGCCAAGGCGCATGGCGCGGCGATATTTCGGCAAATACTTCTCGGTGAGTTCTTTGTTCAGGATGAAACCGCCCGTCGCAAGCACGACACCGCTGCGGGCCTGAAAACGTACCGTCACTGCATAACGACGCTCAAGAGCCGCGATTTTGGCGCGAAAGTATCTTGCAGCAGGCGGATAATAAATCTGTGCGTAAGCCGCGAGCGTGGACCAGTAACGGTGTTTATAATTGGCGGCGGTTTTTGCAGGAATTTGCTGCGCCTCAACGCCGACGACTTCCCCTGAATGAGTGCACACTAGCCGCGTAACGCGCGCTTGCGTTTGCGGAAAAACACCCTTTTTCAGGGCGGATCGAATCAGCGGGGCGATAAAAGCAGGCCCAAATGCGGTGAATTTCTTGATGCCATCGGCAAGATGGCCGCGTGGTGCGGGTTTTGCGCTTTCTGAATAAATCAGCTCGTTGCCGGAAAAATACAGGCTGTAGCCGGGCACTGGGTAACTGGTTTTTTTTGCGAATAATGCGCCGCTGTACGACACGCCATTACGCTCTGCCCAAGCAAAGTTTTCTGGGCTGTTCTCGCAAAAGCGTCGCAGAGTTGCATCCGTAACCGCACCTTTTACTTCATGCTGAAGGTAGCGAAACATGATGTCTGGATCGTCCTTTACGCCCAATCGCTCCTGCAAGGCTGTGCCTCCGCCTGCGTACATAACGCTGCCACTGCGTGCGGTTGTGCCGCCACCGTTGAAGCAATCCACAAAAGCGACTTTGCTGCCGCGATCGGCCGCTTCAATTGCCGCTGCGACGCCAGCAGCGCCAAGACCTACAACGACTACGTCGTAGCGGGCCGTCCAGTCTAGCGCCTCGGGATTGCCAATCAAGAGGGGCTCTTTTACCTGAGTGCCGGGAAGATCGTTTAATTGAGTGGCTGATGTGCTGGTCACGAGAATCTCCTGCGTGCGCTGGTCGTGGCAATGGTTCGTTTAAGTAGGTGCTAACAGGCGTGAACTGCGGTCATTGGAGGGGTGAGATGCAATCGTATCCCTCAAATGGACGTATACAGCAAGTATTCTTGCTAGATAGGTGTTGCCGCAGTTTTTTATATCGCTATATTATTGCAAAAGAGTTGCATAATTCGAGCGCCAGTGCAAACGCCATTACGCCGAAAATAAAAAATAGGGGAGAGCTTTTTGTGAACAAGTTAGATCTCAGCGATATCAAAGACCGTTTGCTTCCCAAAATGCTGACCCTGCAAGCGCAGCAGAATGGCAGTGGTGAGTTCCTGATTACAGACGAGCGCCGCCTGACCTTTGCCGAGGCTGAACAAGAGGCCAATATCATTGCGAGTGGCCTTCGAGCCTTGGGTGTGAGTAAAGGGGATCGCGTGTCATTTTATTTGGACGATGCCGTCAACATCGTTCTGATTGCCTTGGCAGCGAACAAGATCGGTGCAGTTTGGGTGCCAATCAACACCGATTACAAAGGCGCATGGTTGGCGGAAACCCTTGAACGCAGCCGCAGCAAAGTGCTGATTACAGAAACTGCACTGCAAGAGCGTGTGCTGGATGTTGCCAGTAGCTTGAAAGACGAGAGGCGCGTAGTGATTGGTGCCGAGAGTGATATTACGCTACCCGACGCCATTACTTTTGATGCGCTGCGTGACCATGCACCGCTGGTACCGGATTACAGCGACATGCATTATGGTGATACCTGCGCGGTATTATGGACGTCGGGTACGACTGGCAAATCCAAGGGTGTACTGCAAAGTCATAACGCCTGGGTTCGGCCGGTTGAATCTAGCAGCTATTACAAAACCCGCGAAGGTGATGTGATTTACAACGTTCTGCCGCTCTACAATTCCGGTGCATGGATTACCGCAGTATTTCGTGCGCTCTACGAGGGTATCCCCGTCGTTTTGGAAAAGCGTTTCTCGGTAACAACCTTTTGGGATCGCGTACGCCATTTTGGCGCAACCCAGACATTTACGTTGGGTGCGATGCATATTTTCCTTTGGAATGCGCCCGCTCAGCCCAATGATAAAGATCACCCACTCCGTATCGCGCAAATGATTCCGATGCCAGAGGCGCTCTTAAAGCCGTTTTCCGAGCGCTTTGATGTGGAATTACTGCCTATGGGTTACGGCCAGAGTGAGGCGATGGTGATCGGCTCAACTGCTAACGCAATTGGTAAGGTGCCGTTTAGCTCTTTAGGCTTACCGCTGGATGATATGGAGCTTGCGCTCTTGGATGACGATAACCAGCCCGTACCGGTGGGAGAGGTGGGCGAAATCTGCATTCGCTGCTTAAAGCCGCATATTATTTTTAACGGCTATTTTGATGATGAGTCGGCAACCGCGTCTGCCTATACGGGCGACTGGTACCACACCGGCGATTTAGGACGTTTGGATGGCAATGGCGCTTACTGGTTTGTCGATCGTAAACGCGATGCGCTGCGCTATGCAGGACGCAACCTTTCTACGATGGAAGTAGAGATGGTGGTGCGTAAGCATCCCGACGTAAAAGATGTCGCTGCTTTTGGGGTTCCCTCTAAAGAGGTAGAAAGTGAATCAGAGCTTAAGATCAATGTAGTATTGAAACCTGACGCCAAAGTGACATACGAGGCGATGGCGAAGTTTATTAACGACAACGCCCCGTATTATTTCGTCCCGCAATACATGGAGTTTGTCGAGACGCTACCGTATACGCCGAACAACAAGGTTCAGAAATTCCGTTTGCGTGAGCTGGGTATTACACCGCAAACGTGGTCACTGAAGCAGTCAGAATATAAAGTAAAACGTTGATTTGCGCGTCTCGCGCTGGAGGTAGTTATGAACTTTACGGATCTCATCAATCTCTCATTAGAACAAGCCGTTGAAAAGCTTGGCGATCCATCGCCAAAAGTATTCAACCTGATGTATGAGCGCTTCCCAGAGCTAAATAAATACCGCAAGGAAAATCCGCAGTGGGAAGATTACATGATGCAAGAAATCATGATGAACCTGATGCAGTATGCGGAAGACCCTGAAACTGCAAAGGTTACGCTGCGCGATATGTCGGCGCATCATGATTTGATCGGGGTGCCGAACCGGATTTTTAGTGGCATGTATAACGCGTTGTACGATGTATATTCCGATACCTTCTATGGCCCGCATCGTGATGACATGGTCAGCGCGTGGCAAAGCAGCATTCAGGGGATTAACTCCTGCATCGTTGGGATTAATGGCTAGCATTACACTTTAGCGCGGATACCGAAAACGGCTGGCGTAACTCGCTCGCTTAACGCGGATTTCTCGCCTAACATCGCTTGAGCACGCTGCGGGCACCCTGCTAAGGTGTCCGCATCACAATCAGCTTGGGGGATGCGCGATGCAACGTAGCCGTTGGGGTTGGGGGTATGAAGGGCAACTGGATGCGCTAAGTGGCGCCGTTAAGCGCGCCAGCCAGTTTTTTGGGCAGTTACAGTCGGCAATGCCCGTTGCTGACGCCGATCTAGAGCTTCCCACGCCGCGCACGCCAATTCCGGCAGCGCTCTCCGCTTTCGCAGATGCATCACCTCTTACCCGCGCCCGTTTTACCTGGGGCAAATCCTATACCGACCGCGTGCGCGGTTTTTACGGCGATTATTCAATTGCGCCCGATTTTGTCGTGCAGCCGACGAATGATGAGCAGGTTCATCAAGTGCTGGACGTGTGCGATCGCCTACAGCTGGCCGTAATTCCGTTTGGCGGTGGTTCCAGCGTCACCGGTGGTGTCGAAGCTCGCCCGAGCGCGCGACAACGCGGTGCAGTCACCATGGATCTAAGCCGCCTGGATCAGCTTCTTGAAGTCGATTCGGTGTCTCTCACGGCGCGTATTCAGGCCGGTATCTTTGGCCCTGCGCTGGAAAAACAGCTTGCCACGCATGGGCTTACGCTCCGCCATTTTCCCCAGTCGTTCGAGTTTTCGACGCTAGGTGGTTGGATTGTGACCCGCGCAGGTGGCCATTTTGCAACCGTGTATACCCATATTGATGAACTCGTCCAGTCGGTAAGGATGCTAACGCCGCAAGGTCTTCTGGAAACGCCACACCTGCCGGCTTCGGGTGCGGGACCGGATGGCAATCGCCTGATTTGCGGTAGCGAAGGCACGTTTGGTGTGGTGTTGGACGCGTGGATGCGCGTGCGGCCACGGCCGCGCTTTCGAGCGGGTGCTAGCGTGCATTTCAAGGACTACTGGCAAGCGGTGGCAGCAACGCGCGCGATCGCACAATCGGGCCTATTTCCGGCCAACTGCCGCTTGCTGGATATGCGAGAGGCGTTTTTGAATCAGGTCGCGGCGGATGGTTCCAGCGTACTCGTGTTGGGGTTCGAATCGGCCGATCATTCGATGGAAGCTGGCCTCGCTCGCGCCCTTGAGATTACTCGCGATTTTGGCGGCGTGTGTCCAAAAGGCCCAAGCCTGCGTGAAGGGGAGGGGGGTGAGCGTGGAGATGATAGTGGCGAACAGTGGCGCGCCTCGTTCCTTTCCGGCCCCTATTTGCAAGATGCGATGATACAAGCGGGGATTTTGGCAGATACCTTTGAAACTGCGTGCACATGGCAGGCCTTCCCCGCACTCTATGAGGGCGTTACGCAGGCGGTGCAGGCGGCTCTCACCGAAGTCTGCGGGGGTGGGGTGATCAGTTGCCGGTTCACTCATGTTTATCCAGATGGCCCGGCGCCGTACTTTACCTTCCTCGGCAAGGCCAAACGTGGTGGCGAGCTGGAACAGTGGCTCGCTATTAAAAATGCTGCCAGTGAAGCATTGGGTAAATTTGGCGGCACCATCACTCATCATCACGCAGTAGGCCGTATGCACAAGGCGGGTTACGCCAAGGAATGTCCGCCCTTGCTGGCGGAGAGCTTGCGCGCCGTCAAACAGCGCCTTGATCCGCACGGCATCATGAACCCTGGCGTTTTGCTTCCGGGTGAGTGACTTGGTGTGAGCGCCTGTTGAAAAAACCCATTGAAAATACCCCCAGTTAAGATGTATTTTTGATATATCTTTTTCTGCAGGGAGAAGGCGTCATGCGGATTGCGTCAGGGGTTTCGCGATGGACGATGCTGCATTTCGGCATCGCGCTTGCCGCACTGTTGCTGGCCGAGGTGTTGTTGGTGTTCGGCGTGGCCGATCCGCTGGCGGCTTTGCGAGCGCCGAGCACCCTAATGGGCGTACACCTCATTACCATTGGCTGGCTGAGCCTGCTAATGTTTGGTGCGCTGTTTCAGTTCATTCCCGTGATCGCTAATACATCCCTTTATAGCCAGAAACTTCCGCTTTATGGGCTGATCTGCATTGGCGGTGGGCTGCTCGCCATGCTGGTTGGTTTTTTTGAGATGGGGCAGGTGAGTCATTTTGCGGTATGCCTGCCAGTGGGAGGAACGCTGGTTTTGATTGGGTTCACGCTGGGCGGGATCAATTTGGCGATCACCCTCTGGCGGGTTCGGCCGGTGCCTTTGCACGCAAAGTTCGTGGTGTTTGCGCTGGTGTTTTTGTTCCTCACGGCCTTGCTTGGCATCAGTTTTGCACTAGTGTTTTCGCTTCCCATATCCACACCCGAATTTCTGAAGGTACTGCTGGGGCGGGGGTTGAGCCTGCACATGGCAGCGGGCTTGGGCGGCTGGTTTATGCTAACGGTGATGGGGGTTAGCTATCGGCTGCTGTCGATGTTTATGCTGGCTCCCGACGAGCCAAGGCTCACCACACACGCTGCGCTGATTCTCACGGTCGCGGGGCTTGCGCTCTACGTTGTAGGCGGCGTGATCAGCTTGTGGGTAGGTTTTGACCCTTGGCTACTGGATGGCGCCGCGAGTCTCTTGATTGCGCTCGGCTTGGCGTCTTACCTTGCGGATATCATTGAATTTTATCGTAGCCGGAAACGCCAGCACCTTGAGTTAAACAGTATCACCGCTGCGGCCGCCTTGCTGTTGATCAGCTTGTCACTCGTGTTGGGTGTGATTGCGTTGGCTTTGGGCGAGCTAGGCCGTTTGGCTCCTGCGATTGGCTATTTGCTAGTGTTTGGCGGGCTGACAGGCTTGGGCTTGGGGCAGCTCTACAAAATCATCCCATTTTTGACTTGGCTTGAGGTGTTTGGCGCCAAACTCGGCAGAGGGCCCGTGCCACGGGTGCAGGATCTGGTGAATGAGCCGCGCGCTAAGCCAGGCTTCGTCTTGTATTTTGCGGCATCCACACTCGCTGCTATTGCCTTGGCGATCGCGGCGTATGATTCGTCGCGGACGGTGACGGCGGTTGTGTTTCGGGTATTGGTAGTGCTTCAGTTGGTCGGTTCGGGGATGGTTGTGGTCGAGCACTGGCGGGCGCGTCATCCTGACCCCAATTTGAAGCCTAGCCCGATGAAGATTCCAGGGATGCCGAGCGGCATAAAACCACCTCTAAGCCCTGCAGCAGCGAAATCCACGACAAGCCTTCCTGCTGGGGGTTCTGTAGCCGCTCATGTAGCACCTCAAACCAGCCCCCATTCTTCCCACGCTGCTCCCCACTCTGCAGCGCCCCACACTACGCAAGGAAACTGAAATGAACGCCTCGCTCCAGACTCTCGATGTGCGCCCGATTCTCGCCAACGGCGGCGAACCCTTTGGAGAAATCATGCAAGCGGTTGCCAAATTGGGGCAAGGTCAGAGCCTTCGCCTGCTGGCTCCGTTCAAACCGGTTCCGCTGTTTGAAGTAATGAAGAAAAAAGGCTTCTCACACAGAGCGAGCGCACTGGAGGGTGGAGATTGGGAAGTGATTTTCTCACCAGAAGGTGCTCCGGTTGCGGCCCCGAGTGTTCCGAATGCTAGCGGCACAGTTCCAGCGGGTGAATGGCCCGCCCCCAGCCGTTCTGTCAACAACCGTGGCCTGATGCCGCCAGAGCCCTTGGTGATTACCTTGGAAACCCTTGCAGGAATGCAGGAGGGAGAAGTTTTTGAAGGCTTTTACGACCGCGAACCGCAGCTGTTATTCCCCGAGCTAGACAGCCGAGGTCACCGTTATAAAACTGAAAAGCAAGGCCCTGGCGAATACCGTGTGTTGATTCTTTGCGGAAGCGGCGAGGGCGCAGCATGAGCACGATCCCTACGGCTGATACCGCGACAGCTACCACCGCTGCGACCGAATCCGGCCCACGCCCAGAGGAAATGGTGGAAGCGCTAAAAGACGTATTCGACCCAGAGTTAGGCTATAACATCGTCGATCTGGGCTTGGTGTACGAAGTAGAGATCAACGATGACAATGCTTTGATCACCATGACTCTGACAACGCCCGGCTGCCCTGCATCGGACATGATACAAGGCGGCGTTCGCCAGCGTCTGTTAGATATGGACGGCATCCGCAACGTTGACATCAACCTGGTTTGGGACCCGCGCTGGACTGCCCAAGCCATGAGCCCCGAAGCAAAAGAGTATTTCGGCATCCGCCCCGATCCGTAGGGGCGCGAGAACCGGTTTGTCGTATTCATCGGCCAGCACTACCACACGCTGGCCGGTACAATCCTTAACGGTTCTGTGCGGCACGGGTAATGGCGCGCGCGGCCGCGCGTGCGGTCATGATGCAGCCGGGTAGGAAGGTGCCTTCCAGCGAACGCTTGCCGCTGGCACCGCCGCCACCGAAACCGGCTGCCTCGCCGACGCAGTAAAGCCCCGGCACCGGCTGCTGGTGGGCATCTAACACGCGGCTGTGCAGATCGGTCTGCAGGCCGCCCAAACTCTTGCGAGTGATCAGCTGCATGTGAATGGCGATAAAGGGGCCTGCACTGGGTTTCTGCAGGGGTGCCGGTTTGCAGGTGCGCAGGCGATCTGGCCCCCATTGGCGCGCATGCAGGATGCGACGAATCTGGTCGTCGTTATGTAGACTCTGGCCTTTGCTGAAGTTGGCGTCGAACGCATCGGCGGTGGCCTGTAGTGTGGCTGGGTCGATGTCTTGCGAGGCGGTAAGCGCATTCATCTTGGCGGCCAGCCCAGCCAAGGTGTCGTCAACGATAAAGTGTGAGCTTTCGTTTTGCATCTGGCGCACCAAACGGTGGTTGCCCAGCAGGGTCTCCTTGAGGAAGCGGATAAACTGCTTGTCGCGAATGCGCGGGTTGTGTTCGGCTCCGGAAATGGCGAACTCCTTGGCGGCAATGCGCCAGTTGAGCAGATGCCAAGTCCAGGGCTTTTCCTGCTCGGCTACGCGCTGGCACAACCAGTGCGTATCAAACCCGGTGACCAGCGGTTGCGGCCCGATGCGCTCACCTCGGTGATTGAGCCACAACGCCGATTTGCAAGGGATGGTCGACAAGCCGTGGCCGGGGAAATGCGGGTAGGGGTGCGGAAAGCCGGCGGCGTAGTTCCACATCTCGCCGGCATGGGTGATCTGCGCGTCCAACTGCTCTGCAGTCCAGTGGTGCAGCCGACCATCGGACAGCGGATGCGCGCCATTGAGCAGGGTCGCCGGCTGGGGGCGGTCTTTCGGCCAGTTGGCTCGGCATTCCTCATGGCTGCCGTTAATGCCGCCCATTGCCAATACCACGGCCGACGCTAGGCAGCGCACGGCCTCACCAGTCGCCTCGTTGATGGCGCAGGCCCCGCTCACCTTGCCGGCCGTGTGTTCCAGTGCCGTCACTTGGTGGCGGTGCAACAGGGTCAGGCGCCCATCGTGGTTGGCTTGGTGCAAGGCCGCCACAAGGCAGCGTACCAGCTCACGCGAAGTGCCCCAGACCACGTGGTAGCGCGGTAGGCTGTTGCCATCGCCGTTCAGGCCGCGCTCCACCCAGTTCACCGCTGGCATGAACTTGATGCCTTCAGCCTTCAGCCAGTCATATACCTCGGTGCGCGAATGCTCGACGTAGTAGCGGGCCCATTGCAGCGGCCATTCATCTTGCAGGGCCAGTTCGCCGAACTGAAGCCAGTCGCGCAGAGCTCGCTCAGGCGTGTCTGGAATGCCCATGGACTCTTGCAATGGCGTGCCCACCAAGGCCATGCCCCCAAAGGCCCACAAGGCCAAGCCGCCGAGGCGCTCGGGCGTATCGCGGTCAATCAGCACGACCCTCTGCCCAGCGCGCAGCAACTCTAAGGCCGTGACGATGCCCGCCAGACCACCTCCTACCACTACTGTATCGGCCTGCAACACTGTATCGGCCTGCAACGCTGCCATCGGTTTGTCTCCAGAGAATGATAATATCGACGCGAGATCACCTCATGCGCCGCCTTGCCTTGCCTTGCCTTGCTTTGATCAACGTTTGCTTTTGCCAACGCTTGTTCTTGCCAACATTTGTTTTTACCAACGATAGCAGCTAAAGTTGCCTTTTGATTGACTTTGCAGGCCAACAATCATGACTTTGCAGGCCAGTGCTTCCATCAGTTGGGTTAACACCGTGCTGGCCGCCGCACAACGGCAGGGGGTGGCGCTTGAATTCCTGCTGGCCCAGGCCGGCATTCCCGCCCACGAGCTGAATGCCGAGCGCTGGCCCATCGACTACATCACGCGGTTGTGGTGTGCCGCAGTGCGGTGCACGCAGGATGCGGGCTTTGGTTTGAAGGTGGGTGCGAGCGTGGGGCCGGCCAGCTTCAACGTGGTCAGCTTCTTGCTGCAATCGGCACCAACGTTGCGCGAAGCCTTTGCCTTGGTGCAGCAGTGCCAGAGCCTGATCAGCGACGGCGGCCGTTTCCAGACCATTACCGGCGCGGGCTCCTGTTGGGTGATTTATCACCCAAACCAAGGTGAACTGGCCTTTAGCCCGCACCAGATCGAGGCCGTGCTCGCCGCCGTGGTGGTATTCACCCGCTGGATCACGGGCACCTCACTACGGCCGTTAGCAGTACAATTCAACCATGCGCGGCTGGGGCCTTTGGCGGGCTACCGCGAAGTGTTCCGCTGCCCAGTGGCCTTCGAACAAGCCTTCAGCGGCGTGCGAGTGAGCAACGAGCTGCTCGATGCGCCTCTGCCGCAGGCCGACGCGCAACTGGCGCAGGTACTCCATGAACACGCCCGCGAACGCCTGACGGCCCTGTCTGCACGCACCGCACTGGGGCCGGCGCTGCGTACTTGGATCGCTGGGCAGTTGCAGGCTCACCTGCCCACGCGCGCCCACGCAGCGCGAGCACTGGGGCTGACCGAGCGCACGCTGGCGCGGCATCTGCAGGCGCAGGGGCTAAGTTTTTCGGGCTTGCTCGATGATACGCGGCGCGAGATTGCGCTGCAGGCCCTCGCGCAAACGCAGCGTTCCCTTGCAGAGATCGGCCAGAGCTTGGGTTATGCCGAGCCCAGCGTATTCAACCGCGCAGTGCGGCGCTGGACGGGTAGCACACCGGGCACTTGGCGCTTGGCACAACAGGTGCGGCAGCAATAGATGGCGTAGGAAGCAGGGGCGTGACCATTCCAGTGGGCCCTTCGCCATGTTCGCCCCTAACAGCAAGTATCGGGCACTGATCACGCCAGCAAATAGCGTTGAAGGAATCGTTACCTTTGCCCCGCGTCAGTGAAGCGAGGGGCCGCCGGATCAGGCGGCGCTGTTCCCGCTCTAAGACGCTCTCTAGGGTTTTCCCCGATAGCATTCCCTGAAAGACAGCCGTTTAATAGATCGCTCAAGAATGCCACGGGAAGCACCAAAGTGAATCCGACACAGAATATCAACGGAATGAGCAGCACTTTGTTTGGACGGGATACAGGCGGTGCCAACGGGAATGCTCCGCAAAAAATAAATGCGCGAAGTGGTGATACCCTCGCGGACATTGCCCACTTGGTCGGTGTCAGTTTCGATGAACTGAAGGCGGCCAATCCACATTTACCCAATCCCGATTGGTTGTTGGAAAATCAGGAGATCAATCTTCCGACTTTGCTAGCTGCATCCGAACCTGATCTTGCGGCTGCGACTGGGGTTGCAGGCGCAGTCGGGCGTGATGCACTGGTTCACCGCGTAATGGACAGAGCGTACGAAGCAGGCAGAAACGCGCCGCAAGGAAGCTTCAGTGGCGAAGTCTTTCGTGGGTTACCTACTGCACATGAAGCCGGTGTACTGAATCACACCTTTGGCAGCCCAGGGCGATATAACGACGCGCAATCGCGTTTGCTTTATTTTTCGCCGACAGAAGCCGGATCAGTCAGCGAATCACACGCTTATCAAGGCATGAAAAACCGCAGCATTGTGCAGCTTGACCTTATCGTTACCCCAGACGCAAGCGGGCTCAAAGGAATTTCCGATATCCGCGAAGGTTTGCGCCAACAGGGATTATCGGAACGAGCCATCACCCTACCCAAAGGAGGTAGCGCTCCGAATATGCTGCATATCCTGTTGGGCGAGCATCCCTATGGCTTGTCACAACAAGTAGGAAAAGGCGTTCAGGATGCTGGCGCGAGCGCGATGAAAGCGCCTGCCGCCGTTGGTGGGGATCAAATCAATGTGGTCCCAAGAAATGCGACAACGGATCAATTAAGTGCCGTCTCTGCACGCAGTTATGATAAGAACGGTAATCCCGGTATCCAGCGCCAACAACCGGCTGTAGACCCGATGCCGGTCAATGATCGTCTAATAACCAATGGTCGACTGGCAAAACTGGCGGGAGAATTGGCCAGTGCTCATGAAAGCCCCAAAGTGCCCAAATCGCTTGGCGAGGAAATCAAATTTCGCCTGACCGACGCAGATGATGGCTATCCTAGGGCCAGTGGTATGCGCTATGGAGCTGCTGGAGGTGTCGCGGCCACTGCCATTGAGGCAGGCGTTGCTTATACCAAAGGAGAAAAGACCGACGTCAGTCAGCTTGCCGGCAACATGGTTACCAATGGTGCATTAGGGGCTGGCGCGGCGAAAGCCACCGACTTGCTAACGCCGAAAGTCGGTACCCTGAAAGCCGGTGGAATAGCGGGAGGAGCCATTGAATCGGTGGTTTCGACCGTGCAAAATGCAGAAGATTTTTCGAACGGTAAAATCAGTGCTTCCACCGCCACTGCCAACGTGATTGTTGATACGGGTGTCGCCGTTGCTTCGGGAACCGCTGGCGCTGCGGTGGGAGCAGCTGTGGGATCGGTCGTTCCCGTTGCAGGAACGGCCATTGGGGCAGCCACCGGTTTTGCCGTCGGCATGGGCACGAGTTACGCCATACAAGCGGCCGGACGCATCACCGGCGCCTTTGATGCAGCCAAATCATCGCTCGCAGATAGCCTGTCGAAACTTGAGCAACCTCTCGCACATACTTGGGAATCCATTGCTTCAGGTATTGATACGACCAAAGCGGCCGCAGCGAATGCCGTTGCCCAACTGAATTCAACTCCATAATGCAATTAGACGAACAACTTTAAGAATATGCTACTGGATTTAAACACCCTGCCCGGCCCCTTGCAGGAAATGTTGGACAGGTATTTCGACAACGATGAATCCAAACGTCGTGCGGTGCTTGCGCCGTGGTGCGATAGCGGGTGCTACGCGATAGGCGAAGATCTTTTTGCTTGGAAAACCACGCGCTTTGGGGCAATGCGTGTGCGCACTGCGGTTGATAACGTATTCAAGCGCTATGCAAATATTCTTCAGTCGGAAAAACCCTTTTTCCCAACGGACAAAACGATTGTCACTACTGAAATGCGCAGTGCATTTCCCGATGTTTTGACGGACGCGCAATATTGGGCATTCGTCATGCAAATGTGCTGTGAAGACGAAGAATTTTTTCAGAGCCGAATTACACACGGGGTTCCCTTCCTCCAAGACCGCTCGCGTCTGGATGAACTCCGGCGTCACAAATTCCCGACGCCATTGGGGCGTTTGATGATCTGGAGAAAGAGTTATAGCAGCGCGCTTTTTGATTTGTGGAAGGACTTGGACTTCGACAATTCAGGCAATTACACCTGAAGAAATATGGAATCAATTCTCGCCCTTGCCATGCGGGACCTCAAGCACTATGCGCTCAGCCTCCTTCAACCCTTCACAACCAGTGCAAATGAATGATCAATCTTCGCTATCGGGCAGCGATCCGTCTAGAATCATTGTATTCCAGTGCTGCTTGTTCGTGTGATAATAAACGCTTTTAAATCAGCATCTTACGCCACAAAGCCAAGCACTGCCTAAACGGTAACCCGAACCGTAAACGCAACCCCAGGGGCGCAGGCATCGCGCCCCCTAGGGACACCTACGTTGGGCTACATTGTGGTGCGATTATTGATCAAATCCGTCACCACCGAGGGATCGGCGAGCGTGGTGGTATCGCCGATATTATCCACCTCGTTCGACGCAATTTTGCGAAGAATTCGGCGCATAATCTTGCCGGAACGCGTCTTGGGCAAACCAAAACTGAACTGGATTACGTCTGGTTTGGCGATCGCACCAATTTCCTTCGTAACGATCTCCAAAAGCTCCTTGCGCAGCTTCTCGTTGCCTTCAATGCCGCTCATCGGCGTGACGTAGGCATAGATGCCTTGCCCCTTGATCGGGTGTGCAAAGCCCACCACGGCGGCCTCGGCAATATCTTTGTGCAGCACTAGGGCGCTTTCCACTTCGGCGGTGCCCAAGCGGTGGCCAGATACGTTTAACACGTCGTCCACGCGGCCGGTTACCCAGTAATAGCCATCCTCATCGCGGCGGGCGCCATCGCCAGTGAAGTAACAGCCCTTGTACATGGCGTAATAGGTGTCGATACAGCGTTGGTGGTCGCCGTATACGCTGCGAATTTGGCTGGGCCAACTGGCGGTGATCACGAGATTGCCAGAGGTTGCGCCTTCTAGACGCTGGCCTTCCGCGTCAACCAGCGCCGGTTGCACGCCAAAGTAGGGTAGGGTTGCAGAACCTGGTTTCAGGGTAAACGCCCCGGGCATGGGTGCGATCATGATCGTACCGGTTTCGGTTTGCCACCAAGTGTCGATAATCGGGCAGCGGCTCTCGCCGACAATTTGGTAGTACCACTCCCAGGCTTCCGGGTTGATCGGTTCGCCAACAGAGCCAAGCAGCCGTAGAGACGCGCGCGAACTGCTGGTAACCCACTGATCGCCTTGGGCTTGTAGTGCGCGTAGTGCGGTCGGCGCGGTGTAGAAAATACTGACCTTGTGTTTGTCGATCACCTTCCAGAAGCGTGAAGCGTCTGGATAGGTAGGAATCCCCTCGAACATCAGCGTGATAGCACCATTCGCCAGCGGCCCATATACGATATAAGAATGGCCGGTGACCCAGCCCACGTCGGCGGTGCACCAGTACACGTCGCCTTCGCGATAGTCGATGATGTGCTTGTGTGTCATTGCGCAGCACAACAGATAGCCGCCGGTGGTGTGCAGAACTCCTTTCGGCTTTCCGGTAGAGCCCGATGTGTAGAGAATAAACAGCGAGTCTTCCGAATCCATCCATTCCGGTTCGCAGGTAGCGGGCATCGTTGCGGCAACTTCGTGATACTTGATGTCACGGCCTTCTACCCACTGAACGTCACCCTTGGTGTGTTGAACAACTACGCAGGTATGAACGTTCGGGCAGTGAACGAGGGCCGCATCGGCGTTTGCCTTCAGGGGGATTTTTCGCCCGCCCCGCAAGCCTTCATCCGCAGTAATGACGACTGCGCATTCAGAATCCAGTACCCGATCCTTGACCGCTTCGGGCGAGAAGCCGCCAAACACCACCGAGTGAATCGCCCCGATCCGAGTGCAGGCGAGCATAGCGAAAGCTGCTTCGGGAATCATCGGCATGTAAATGCACACCCGATCGCCTTTTTTGACGCCGCGTGCTTTGAGTACGTTGGCGAAACGGCAGACTTCGTCATGAAGTTGCTGATAAGTGATTTTGCGTTCAACGTCTGGTGAATCGCCTTCAAAGATGATAGCGGTTTGCTGACCGCGCTTGGCTAAGTGGCGGTCGATGCAGTTATAGCTTACGTTCAGTTTTGCGCCGATAAACCACTGCGCGCGCCCCTTGGCGAAGTCCACCTCACTTACTTTGCTCCAAGGTTGGTGCCAGTCGATAAACTCTTTGGCGCGGGCATCCCAAAAGCTGTCCGGGTTGGTGATGGATTCGTGGTACCAGGCTTTGTATTGGGCCAGCGACATGTTGGCCCCTTCTGCGAAAGCCGGTTTAACGGCGTGGTTCTTGATTTCCAGCATATCCCGCTCCTGTCTGGCGCCCATTAACTATTAGGCGGTTTTCTTCTCTTTATTGTGAGCTTTAGTGCGACGTTTTTTGAAAACTTGCCGGTCAAATGCCGATCGCAACGCAGGGCTTTTGCGCGCTCAACCACACCCGCTTGGCGGAGTGGCTCGGCAGACCAGTGAGTCCATGATACACAAGAATAACAAAAGGTTTACATAACCAAATGTTTTTAGATAATAAATGGTTATGCTTTCCGAGCGCTAAGCGCGGCAAGATGACTTGCTGGAGCAAAATGCACAGCGAAAGCTGCGCATTTCTCGGAGCCAGCGAGGGCGGGGGGGCTAGCGGCAAACAAAGTCAATATTGTCGATCAGCCTTGCCTTGCCCAAGCGGGCAGCCGCCAGAATCACCAAAGAGCGATCTACAGGCATTGCGGGTTGAAGATTGTCTGCGCGGCAAACCGTAAAATAGTCTGGGATAAAACCGCCGTCGCGCAGCGCGCTATTGGCTTGCTCGGTGATTCCGTTAAAATCGGTGTTGCCGTCAAGGATTGCATCCCGTGCTTTGCAGAGTGTCTGGTATAACAACACTGCTTGCGTTCGTTCTTGCGGCGTCAAATAGCCGTTGCGGGAACTCATCGCGAGGCCGCTCGCTTCACGCACGGTATCCACGCCGATAATTTCGATGTCAAAGCACAAAGCCTCGACCATGCGGCGTATCACCGCGAGTTGCTGAAAATCCTTTTTGCCAAAAAGCGCAACGTGTGGCCGAACGATGTTGAACAATTTCGACACCACCAGCCCAACACCATCGAAATGCCCGGGGCGGCTCGCGCCACAATGCCTTGTGGTAATGTCGCTCACCAGCACCTTGACCCAATCGTTGTTTTGATTGGGGTACATTTCGGCTACATTGGGCGCAAAAAGAAGATCGCAGCCCGCTTCTTGCAGGCGCGCTTGGTCGGCTTCTAGCGTGCGCGGATAGCTGTCGAAGTCTTCGCCTGCACCAAACTGGGTGGGGTTTACAAACACACTGGCCACCACGAAATCGCAGTATTTGCGAGCTTCTCGTACAAGGTGCGCGTGGCCTTCGTGAAGGTTGCCCATCGTGGGAACAAAGCCGATACGTTTGCCTTGGCGGGTTTCGGATTGGATACGTTCACGAACTGCGGCGATAGTGTTAACGGTTTGCATTATTCGAACTCGTGCTCTGTGCTTGGGAAGGAGCCATCTTTTACCGCCTTCACATAGGCTTCGACGGCGCCGGCAATGGAAACGCCGCCCACCATAAAGTTACGTACAAACTTTGCAGTTTTGCCGGGGGTGATTCCCAGCATATCGTGCAATACCAGCACTTGCCCGTCGGTGCTGCCGCCCGCACCAATACCAATGACGGGCGCGTGGACTTTTTTCATGATCTCGGACATTAAATCGCTGGGGATGCACTCATAGAGCAAAATTGCCGCGCCTGCAGCTTCTGCGGCGAGTGAATCGTCAATCAACTGTTGCCGGGTTGCTGCGTCGCGCCCCTGTACTTTGTAGCCGCCGAATTTGTTGACGGATTGTGGCGTCAGGCCCAAGTGAACGCAGGCAGGAATCCCGCCATCCGCGAGCTTCTTAACCAGCGGGCAAAGCCATTGGCCGCCTTCCAGTTTTACGATGTGGGCACCCGCGCGCATCAGCGCGGCCGCACTCTCCAGCCCTTGTGCTTCGGTGGCATAACTCATAAAAGGAAGGTCTGACATGATCAGCGCGCCCTGATTTCCGCGCCGCACGCAGGCCGTGTGATAGGCCATCTCTTCTACACTGACCGGCACAGTCGATTCTCGACCCTGCAGCACCATCCCAAGCGAGTCGCCCACAAGGATGATTTCAACACCTGCGCGGCTGACAAGATTGGCAAAGGTTGCATCATAAGTGGTGAGACAGGTGAACTTCTCGCCCTGCGACTTGATTTTGTTGATCGTGCTTAGAGTTACGGCCATGTGTCTGTACTCCCGTTCGGTAAGAGAGAAACGTCGTCGCCCGCGCAGGCATCTAGGTGAGGCTTTAGTGCCTGCCCATCTGGTAAGCGTAGTGTGGGGGCGAGTTCCAGCAGAGGTTTTAGCACAAAAGCGCGCTCTGTCATACGCGGATGTGGCACTTGCAGACGTGAATGCTGGATGGTTTGATCGCCGTAAAGCAACAGATCAAGATCCAGCGTCCGCGCGACCCAGCGAATTTCACCGCGCACTCGGCCTTGAGTATTTTCGATACTCTGCAAAGCGTCTAGGAGACCAATGGGAGAGAGTGTGGTTTCGAGCTGCACTGCAGCGTTTACGTAATCGGGCTGATCGCCTGGGCCCACCGCTTTTGAGCGATAAAATGACGAGGCTTTTACCATGAGAATCCCCGGCTGCTTGCGGAGCGCTTGCAGTGCGCATTCAAGCTGCGCAGCAGGGTTTTGCAGGTTGCTACCGAGGCCAATGTAGGCTGTAACGGGAGAAGGCAAATTCACGACGCGGGTGCAGAGGGCGGTAGTGAAGCATTCGCCGGTGGCCGACGTCTACGGCGCCGGCTTTTACGCGGCGCGCCGGTATTTAGCTCGCTGATCATTTGGCGGCGAGTGGATTCGTCGGCCGCTTGGTAGCGCTCCCACCAAGCAGCAAGCCCCGAGGGAACTTCACCCGCTTGTTCGCGCAGCAGCAAAAAGTCATAGGCGGCGCGGAATCTTGGGTGTTCCAACACTTGATCCGCGCGTTTGCCTTGCCGCCGTGGCAGCCGCTGTTGCAGATCCCAAATCTCCCGCATCGGCTGTTGGAACCTGCGGGGGATGCTGATACGGTGGTTCTGCGCGGAAATTACCCGATAGGCAGCTTGCTGAAATTGCGGAGCCGCAGAGTCTTCGTCCTCTTTGAGGCGCTCCCACTCCCGCTTTAGCGACGGCCAAAGCAGCACGGCAAGCAGAAAAGCAGGGGTGACCGGTTTTTCTTCCGCGATGCGGGTGTCCGTGTTTTGCATGGCGATGCGAATCATCTGATGATCTGCATCCGAAAGGTTCACCAATAGCGGGAACAATTGCGGCGCAAGCCCGAACTCCAGGAGCTTTTGCCAGACGGGCGCAGCATATCCGGAGAGAAACATTTTCTGGATTTCTTCAAACAAACGCGCGGCGGGAACGTGGTCCAGCAAGCCGCCGAGGTCTCGAATCGGTTTTACGAGCGTCTCGTCGATGGCGAAGTCAAGCTTCGCGGCAAAGCGGATGGCTCGTAAAATCCGTACAGGATCTTCTCGAAAGCGAGTATCAGGATCGCCGATTAGGCGCAGCCTGCGTGATTGAATATCCGCAAAGCCACCGACATGATCCACGATCGCGCCATCAGAAAGGCGATAAAATAGCGCGTTGGCGGTAAAGTCACGGCGCATGGCATCTTCGTGCTCCGTGCCGAATACGTTATCGCGCAGGATCATCCCTTCATCAGAAACCGAGGCGCGGCGTGGTTTTTGGTTGCCGGCTTCTTCTGAGTTGCTCTCGTCGTCATCGTCATCTGGATGGTGATGGCCGCGAAAGGTGGCAACTTCGATGATCTCCCGCCCCATGCGAACGTGAGCCAGCCGAAAGCGCTGTCCGATCAGCCGGCAGCTACGAAAAAGCTGGCGAATTTGCTCGGGGGTGGCGTTGGTTGCAACGTCAAAATCTTTGGGGCTTATGCCTAGGAGGCCGTCGCGAATGCTGCCGCCCACAAGATAAGCGCTGTAACCGCTTTGTGTAAGGGTTTCCAGCACTCTGCGTGCGCCAGGGCTCACTTTGCTAGCAGGGAACCCGTGTTGGCTGACGGGGACTAGTTCTGGCCCGCGCTTGCTGCTCGGTTTGGGGGAGAACAGTTTCTTGATTTTGGAAAAAAGCCGTTTGGCCATGCGGGATCTGTAGAGTCTTGAATGGGTCGTTTGAGTACGGTCTGGCCAATCTTATCACTTGCGGCGCGGGTATAGGCAAATTTTGGCGCGATTTATCTACGAACGAGACGGAAACAAGGCGGATTGTGGACGCTAGTTGTGAGGTGTGCCCATCGTTAGGAAAAACGTTGTCTACTCCTTCCCGCTAGCCCACCTGCTCTTCAACCTCAAAGCCCACAATATTTCTCGTATCCTTACTAAACTCCACCCCAATTAAATGCACCGGCCCGTCGTTCCGATATTTCTCTGCGTAATTGCGATCCCTAAGCTGCTGTAACGCTTTGCCTTCAGGCACCAGCTCCACTACTTTGAATTCAAATAAATAAACGTGCCCTTCAAAGCATACCGTCATATCAATACGGCCGTGATTGGTGGCATCTTCCAGCTTGATATCCAATCCCAAGGCGGCAAAGTGGCTGTAGAAAATGCTGGCCCAGTAGCCTTCGTATTGCGCGATGGGGTTGTTGCGGTACCAATCATGCGGAATGGTGGCGAAAAAGGCGTGGAATAGATCGCGCATGGCGGGAATGTTCTGCTCGCGGAGCAGGGTGATCAGCTTGATGCGGTTTTCAAAGCCTTTGCTGCTATCCACTCCTAAGCCTTCCAAGAGGCTTGCGTTGAGGCTGGATTCTACCTCTCGGTTGGGGTAGCCTAACGTGTAGACCCAATGGCCTAAAATGGGTTGCTGGACGTCGTGTATTGTTAAATACCCCGTCTGAAACAATAAGGCTTCGCTTTTGATGGCATCAACATCGAAACTGGAAATCAGCTGTTCACCTGTTTGCAGGTTGGCGAGATCGGGCGTGAAGAATCCGCGCTGAGTGAGCAGTTTAACTAAAAAAGTAGGTGTTCCGGTTTCAAACCACCACGGGCGGAAGGTGCGATGATCAAAAAGTAAAAGCAGATCAAATGGGTTGTAAACGGAATCGCCCAACCAGTTGTAGCCGTTATACCAGCGCTTAATTTCGCTGCGATCCAAGCCTTCAAGCTCCGGTGCAAAAACGCGATCCACGTCCTGATCGGTGTAGCCGCAAATCGTGCTATAACGAGCATCCAGCGTGATGTCTTGAAGATTGTTCAGCCCTGAAAACAAGCTCACTTTGCTGAATTTTGAAACCCCAGTCAAAAATGCAAAGCGAACGTACGCGTCGTTATCTTTTATTACGGAATAAAGATCTTTGAGCGCTTCGCGCATGGCAAGGGCGATTTCGCGATCTTCGATTCGATCCAGAATAGGTTTGTCGTACTCATCCACTAGGATCACAACGCGCTGACCGGTACTTTCTACCAAGCGCTGAATCAGCGACACAAACCGGCTGCGAATATCCGGAAACTGCGCGATCCAGCCCTGCGCTTGTTCCAGCAAGGTAAGCTGCGTGTGCAAGCTTCGCCCCAAATCCTCCACCGAAGCCAGCGACGCCCCGCCAAAACTGATCCGAATCACCGGATACTTTACCGCCCAATCCCAGTGGTTTTCGGCATACAAGCCTTTGAACAAGGCTTTGTTGCCTTCAAATAGCTCTTTCAGTGTGTCCAGAAACAGGCTTTTGCCAAAGCGTCGGGGGCGGGAGAGGAAAAAATACTTTCCCTGTTGAACCAAGCGCAGCGCCAGTGGGGTTTTATCTACGTAATAACAATGATCCTCGCGAATCTCGCGGAGGGTCTGGATGCCGATGGGCAAGCGTTTGCGTTGCATGGAGGGGCGGCCTCATGGGGGGAGTTCGGCATGGTAGCATAGATGCGGGTTGTAGGTGGTTTGTGGGGGCTTTGCGTGCCTGATGAGATGCGTTTCTCAAGATTACATTTCGTAACGGACGGCCATCTGCCAGCGATGTACCCTGCCTAAGCGATCGTCAGGAAGTAAAAATAAAAAATATCCCAAGGATGAAACACGTGAAGATCCCCTCAGCCCTCAGCCCTCAGCCCTCAGCCCTCAGCCCTCAGCCCTCAGCCCTCAGCCCTCAGCCCTCAGCCCTCAGCCCTCAGCCTCTAGCGTTCCTATAAAGCGCGTTGCTCGCTATTTTATTTCGCTCAGTTTCCTTCTCATCGGTCTTCCAAGCGCAACGTTTGCAGGCACCTGCAATTACCAAAAAGTTATCGCTGCGCCGGAAGATGGGTTTAGCAACTGCGTGACGCGCTGCAAGGCGCAAATAGGGCCTAGTTCGTTGAGCTACTGTACCGAGCCCCATATGCAAAACTGGTGCGAGAAACACTGCGCAGCGGCCGTGGATAATTCATGCGAGGCTAAATCAGGAAATCCGATTAATTTATCGAATGGCGCAAAAGAGCACACCGAAACCGATTTTCAGGGGCGCGGAAGTTTTCCGCTGAATATTACGCGCAGCTACAGTAGCAGCGCCATTGCGCCAGATTCCGGCTTTGGCAAAAAGTGGAGTGGCGTTGGTAATCCACACGTGGTGAGTAGAGGGGCGACCTATACTTATATTGATGAAAATGGTGTTCGCACCGTTTTTAACTTTGACGCCGCCTCGCCCTTAAAGCCTCGCCCTGCAAAAGCGGATACGGCCATTCGCCTGTATCTGCAACCCAATATGAACTGGGGAGGCAGCAAGGATGGCTGGCTTGTGGAGTTCCCCGATAGAAGCGCCCGACTTTTTGAGTTTGATATTCAGCAGTTCGATGCAGATCTGCGCTATACCTCACGTCTGCTCTCCGAAAGCGACACGCAGGGAGGCTATCAGGATTACCGTTACGATAGCGAAAAGCGGGTGTCTAGAGTCCGTAATCACGTAGGCGATGAGCTGCATTTTACCTATTATGCAGATGGCAGCAACCACATCCAAAGCATTACCGCACCGGGCAATCAGACCTTTCGTTATGAATACGACGCGCAAGGCAATTTAGCCAAAGTATTTTACCCGGATGAAACCCCGAACAACGATACAGATAACCCCTTCAAGCAATATCACTACGAAGATAGCCGCTTTCCTAACCACCTTACCGGAATTACTGACGAGAACGGTGAGCGTTTTGCTACGTATGCCTACAACGAGGCTGGGCGTGCCATTCTTTCAACGCACGCCGCCGGTGCAGGGCGCATTGACGTTGAATACGTTGGCGATCAGGTACATGTTCAAAACGCGGCAGGCCAAGAGACGATTTATGAGTTTATGCGATCCGGCAGCGCAGCCAAAATTGCCTACCGGCTGAGCCGCATTCAAGGCCAGCCCACCGGGAACTGCGGCGCATCCAATAGCACGATCCACTACAACTCCGCAGGTTTCAGGGACTATGTTGTAGATGGACGCGGCTACGCCACGCACTACACCTACGACAGCCAAGGCCGGGAAATTCGCCGCCGTGAGGCGATGCGGCTAACCAATGGAGCACTCACGCCGACCGCTGAAACCCGCACTACCGAAACCGACTGGGCGCAATTTGGCGATAATACCCTAGGCTACGCAATGCTCGTCAGTGAGCGTAGAGTGCCTGGAAAAACCAGCCGCTACACCTATGAACACGGGCGCGTTGCCTCCGTTACCGAAATCGACACGACCACTCAAAGCGTGCCGTACTCCACAGCAGGCCAAACACGCGTTTGGAGCTACACCTATACCTATCACGACGATGCTGAGCGTCTACCTGCCACCGTTAGGCTTGAATCGCCCAGCGGCGCGGTGAGCGTACAACACTTTAACGCCCAAGGTTTTTTAACCCGCGTAGAGCGAAGGTCAGGCGATATAACGTTCTCCACGCAGGTAAGTGAGCACGATGCGAGTGGTCGTCCCACGAAGATCATGGATGAAAACGGCGTAGAAACCCGCCTCACCTACACCCCAAGAGGCTGGTTGGCCTCGCGCACGTTGGTGATGCCTGAGGGAAATGCCGTTGCGCAATATCGTTATGACAACGTCGGGCAGATCACCGAAATTCGTTTGCCCGATCACCGTGTATTGAACTACGAATACGATGCCGCGCAGCGTAAGGTGGCGGTGATCCATCAAGGTGAGCGGATCGAATACGAACTCGACCCTTTCGGCAACGTCACCGCCGAGCGCACCCGCACCGCGAACGGCGCCCTCCGCTACGTGCAGCAAAAAGCCTTTGATGATCTCGGACGCCTCTGGAAAGTGCTGGGCCTTGATGGTCAGGCGACGCTCATAAACCAGTACGATGAAAATGATAACGTCATTGCAATTACCGACGCCTACCAACGCCCACTCACCCAGTCGTTCGATGGCTTAAACCGCCTAACCCACGTCACCGACCGCGAAGCCGGTGTGGTGGAATACACTTACAACGCGCAGGGTCAGCTCGCCAGCGTTACCGATCAAAAAGGACTCGTCACCACCTATGTGGTCGATGGCTTCGGCCGTAAAATCCAGCAAAAAAGCCCAGATACCGGAACCACGACGTATTATTACGATTTGTCGGATCATCTGACAAAAACCGTAGATGCGCGTGGCGTGGTAACGGAACACCGCTACGACGGATTTAATCGCTTAACCTCCGTCCACTATCCGTCTAGCGCGCAAGACGACGTAACTTATCAGTACGATGCCACCATCACTGCCAGCCAAACCCATTTTGGACGTGGCCGGCTGACCCGCATCAGTGAGGCCAATGGAAACAGCATCGACTGGATATACAATGCGCAAGGGCAAATTATTCGTGAACTTCGCACGCAATCAGGCAAAACTTATGCCACCGCTTATCAATACGACTTGGCAGCAAACCTTATCCAGATCACCTATCCTAGTGGGCGAGAGCTTAGCTATGGCTACGATAATAAAGGACGCATCCACCAAATCCGCAGCCGCGAAAACAGTAGTAAAAGCTGGACGACCCTCGCGAATAACCTAAGCTACGAACCCTTCGGCCCCCTCACCGGATTCACTTGGGGCAATGGCCTAACGGAAACTCTCAGCTACGACGCCCACTACCAGCCAGCCTCCATCCAGACCACTTCAGGCAGCACAGACGTTCGCAGTTTGCAGTACGGCTTTAACCTCGCCAACGAACTGGATCACCTGACCGATGCAAAAACCCCAGCTCGTAGCCAACTCTTTAGCTACGATCCCAACGGGCGCTTAAACCAAGCGCAAGGCCAATACGGCACCCTTGTATACCAGTATGACCTCACCGGCAACCGCGTATCGCAAGCGCAAACCAACGCAAGCGACGGCAAAAACTTTACCGAAAGCTACCAATACCCGGCCACCAGTCACCGCCTAACGCAAATCAGCGCAAGCGGGCTGGGCGGACAGAACCGGAACTTCCAGTACAGCGCCGCCGGTAACCTTACGCAGGACGAGCGTTACACCTACGTTTATAACGATGTCAACCGCCTAACCAAAATCTTTAGCGGCCCTGCTATCGTTGCAGAATATCGCTATAACCACCTAGGAGAGCGCATTTCCAAAACCGCCGACGGAAAAACCACGCAGTTTATCTACGGCCCCAATCATCAACTGCTGGCTGAACATCATCAAGATGGCACGCCGATTCGTGATTATGTTTATCTTGGCGATAAATTACTGGCCATGGTGGATGCGGATACTACCACCAACCCTGATACTGGCACAAAAGCCGATCTTGCGATTACCTTGAAAGGCGCCACCGGAAATTCCGTGAAACAGCCGGATGGCCGTTATCAAGTAACGTACAAGGTCAACGTCCAGAACGCCGGTGGTAGTGCTGCTGAAAATGTACTCCTCACCAATACCTTCCCAGCAACGGATGTGAACTTGGTGAGCTACACGACCAGCCAAGGCACCTGCGCTGACGATGCCAGCAGTTGTGATCTCGGCACCATCAACGTGGGCCAAACCGTAACGGTCACCCTGATCGCCAGCAAAGGCCAAAAAGCCAAGGAAAACTTCAGCGCGAGCGTTACAACCAGCTCTGAAGAAAGCAACACCGACAATAACAGCGCAACGGCTGCATTTGGTGGCGCCTTTGGCCTCTGGATAATGGCCTTCCTCACTGCTATGCTGGGCTTGCGTACACGTTTTGCTAAACATGCTCTGAACCGTAAAAACACGATCAGCACAGCGTGCTTGTTACTCTGCGGCCTGAGTCTGATGGGCGCTAACACCAGCCAAGCGGAGCAGATTTACTACGTCCACACCGATCATTTGAACACGCCGACACTGGTCACGGATTCGAATAAAACCGTGGTCTGGGAAGGGGTAAGAAAGCCGTTTGGGGAGACGGAGGAGGTTGTTAACACCGTACGCCAGCCGATTCGGTTTCCGGGGCAGTATTTCGATGGGGAAACGGGTTTATCGTACAACTTGATGCGGGATTATGATGCACGGGTGGGGCGGTATGTGCAGAGTGATCCGATTGGGTTGATGGGTGGGGTGAGTACGTATGGGTATGGGTTAGGCAATCCAATGCTATATGTTGACCCGCTTGGGCTAGAAACGTGCCTTCTAATTACACGAACAAGCTGGGGGTTTGGAACACACTCTGCTCTTTGGGCAAGTAATGGAATGTATGGCCAGCAATGGATGTATGATCCTTCCGGGAGCTACAACAAAGAGCATGGAGGTGGAACGGGTGACTTAATTGAAGGAGCGTCTGCGAACATTAAAGATTTTGCTGACTTCCACAAAGGAAAGGATGGCGACTCCACCGAAGTGATATGCAAAAACACTACTGTCGAACATGAAAAAAGGCTACAGGAAATTGCAGAAGGATGGGGTGGTGGGTCTGGCTTAGTTTGTGCGAGTTATATTAGCGCAATACTGATGCAGTCGGGAGTGTTTTCTGGTATCACGGGGTCGCGATTTCCAGGTGGTTTAGCCAATCAGTTTGGAGAGGCCATGATACAGTCATTGCCGACACCGGTTCGATGACTGATTGTTCTAAGATAGGTTATAAAGCGAAGAGCCTTTGCTGGCTCTCCGCTCCGGTTCTTGTTTCTACAATTCTTATATACCAATGGTTAACTAAATTCGATTATATTCACGATAGAAACTTAGTGTTATTTGTCGGAGCTCAAGCTTTTATAATTACGGTTGCTCTGCCTGCCTTTGTAAAAATGGTTAATAAAAAATCGCTCTTTGTCCGGGCTTTATTGTACTTTTTGCTGGGGCATTTGATAGGCATTTTTCTGGAGAATGTTTGGCTTATGGTGGCTGATCCAAACTATTTCGCACGTCTAATCTTGGACTTAGAGAGGATTGGTGTATCACATGTCGTCACTTTAGCATCTACGCCAGTTGTGGCTATGGGAGGTGCGCAGGCTGTATTCTGCGGTGCATTTATTGAAATAGTTATAGCACACTGCCGGCAATCTCACCAAGGATGAACGCTATACCTACGTCTACAACGCCGCGAATCGTCTCACCCAAATCCTCAATGGCCCAGCAGTAATTGCCGAATATCGCTATAACCACCTAGGCGAACGCATTTCCAAAACCACCGACGGAAAAACCACGCAGTTTATCTACGGCGCCAACCATCAACTGCTGGCCGAACATCATCAAGATGGCAGTGCGATCCGCGATTATGTTTATCTTGGTGATAAAGTGCTGGCGATGATTGATGTGGCGCCTACGCAAACCACGCCAAGCGCCGACATGGCTGTCTCCATGACCCACACGCGAAACGGTGCGACGGTAGATTACACGGTCACCATCACCAATAACGGCCCGGATACAGCGCAAAATGTCACGCTCACCAATACGATACCGCAGGGCGTGATTATCAACACGCACATGATCTCGAACGGAAGCTGTACTCAAAACAATTTGCAAATCAATTGCAGTTTGGGTAGCGTGCAAAATGCAGCCGGCAACACGCTACAGGTGCGGATTACGGCCACGCCGGAAGTGGATATCAGTAAAACGGTGAATGCTGTCGTTGCCAGCACCACGCAAGACCCGAACATGGGGAATAACCAGGTACAGAAAAGTGGTGCTGGTTGCTTTATTGCCACGGCGGCGTTTGATAGTTACGAGCATGATTATTTGCATATCCTGCGCAACTTCCGTGACGATTATCTGCTGACGAATGCGCCGGGCCAAGCCTTCGTGGAGACTTACTACCAATACTCGCCGCCACTAGCGAACTGGATGCAAGACAAGGAAGGCGTGAAGGCCGTTACCCGTACCTTACTTCTCCCTGTGATTGCTGCTGCGTGGCTGATACAGGCGCCACTGTTAATACAGCTTGGTATGTTGGGTGGATTGTTGGGCTTGATACTGGCATGGAAACACGTCCAAGCGGGAAATCTGCTGAGAAAAGCCCTGATCTCCGTTGGCGTGATGCTGGGGCTTGCCGCAGGAAATGCGTCGGCGGATCAGATTTACTACGTCCACACCGATCATTTGAACACGCCCACGCTGGTTACGGATTCGAATAAAACGGTGGTATGGGAAGGAGTGAGAAAGCCGTTTGGGGAGACGGAGGAGGTTGTTAACTCGGTACGCCAGCCGATTCGGTTTCCGGGGCAGTATTTTGATGGGGAGACGGGGTTAAGTTACAACTACTTCAGAGACTACGATCCTGCGCTTGGCAGGTATATTCAATCTGATCCGATTGGGTTGATGGGTGGGGTGAGTACGCATGGGTATGTTGGGGGGGAGTCCAGTTGCATTTGTTGATCCCTTTGGGCTGTTTCAATTTGGGATAAGGCCGCTAGAGGGTACACCTGGAATGATTGGAAATCCGTCATCAACAAATATAGGAATATTCCATGAGCACGGATTTTACGAAGACGGTAGCGGAGACAATGTTGGATTCTTTGGCGACGATGGGAACGGCCATGTTGGAGCAGATCTAGGATATCCTAATAACAAAGATCTATACGAGCGTTTTGGTCAACACTATGATGATGGGATTATGCGAGAGGCTCAAGACATGATCGATTCCGGCAATTACGATTTGCTGAAAAATAATTGCCAAAGTTATGCGGATAAATTGCGAGATGCATATAACGATATAGTGATGCAACGGTATAACGCACGTTTTGGCACAATCGTTAATACCTCATACTTGGACATGCTAAACAATGGCAAGCGTCACTAAACATTTCGGGTGGGGGCTGATATTGGTGTTGTCTACATTCGCGTTAGGGTACCTTATGCTTTTGTATGGTGGAAATCTTAATGAAACGGGAAGGAATGGCTAATTTTGGCTGCTGATTGGTAGGTTTTTGCTGTGGCCAGAGGAAATATTCTTTTGGATTAAAGAAATGATCCATCAGCCTGGAAAAGGCATTTCTATTGCGAAAGCACTAATTATTCAATTAGTTGGGTATTTTTCTATTGTTATAATTTTGGCTTTTGCACCAAAGTTTAGAAAATAAACAGCGGCAAAATACGGTTGGATCAAAATAACTTAGGAAGCGCCTAAAGGCGGCTGGTTCATGAAAATGATCCGGCCGCTTTTCTTTCTAACCTTCCGGCAAGCAAGTCGGACAAACAGTGCCCCCGCTTCCCCTCCCACCTAAGCCTAACGCCGCTGAAATAAGCCCTCAAGAATTTGCATATAGTGCATCCCTTCTTCTACTAAATCCCCTTCGCCGGTCAGTGCCCAGCTATATGCGGTGCCAATCATCATATTGACAATCATGTTTATAACGTCGCGTGCAGGCGTGTTGTGCAGAGTGGTTTCTTCTCGCACCAGATTAAAGAGTGATTCGATCACCGGCATGCTTGCATCAATTGTAGAAAGATAACGGCGCTGGATTTCGCCGCCAAAGTTTCCGGCCTCCACAACCATTACCCTAAGTAAGCCGCGATTTTTTTGCATTTGCGTTAGCACGTCGCGCGCTGCAAGCTGAATGCGTTCGAGCGGTGGTTCTGTGCCGATCAGGCGCGCAAAAACCAGCGAACGCATATATTCTAGGTTTTCGCTGACCACGGTTAAAAATAGCGCCTGCTTTCCGTTTGCGACCTTATAAAGCGTGCTTTTGCCGACTTTCGCAAGGGTTGCAATGGCTACCTGCTCGGCACCGCTAAAGCCGTCGCGCGCAAAGATAATTTGCGCCGCACAGAGTATACGTGTGCGTACCTCGGTGGTTGGGCGCCCAAGCCAAGTGTTAGGTAATTCGGTTTCGATTAAGTCAGACATCGGTTTGCCTTCCAAGACAGTGCAGCCTGTTGAAATCATTTTTCATCCTGAGTTTGTAGCACATGATACCCGTCAGTATTTGTGACTAATAGGTCACAGGGGCGGGCGGAGCGCAGCTGGATTTCGCCAAATTAGCCCTTTTATGCGCTGCGCGACGCCGATATTGCTTAGTGGGTAGGTGAATCCAAATACCGGCTGGTATTGATCTGAGTCAAGACTGCTTGGTCACGCCATGCTTTACTCGGAGATACGTCTAGAAAAACAGTATAAATGACCTTGGGGGCTGGGATGGGTATTCTTTGGAAACAAAAGTTTGACCGCCGAAGTTTTCTAAAAGCGAGCGGTTATACGGTTGCAGCAGCCGCTGCTGTGGAGCTGCCCTCACTGCATTTCAAAACCGCATTAGCGAGTGATGCTGCTACGCCCGCCCCATTAAAAACTTGGGAAGACCTCTATCGTGAGCGCTGGACGTGGGATCGCGTCGTAAAGAGCTCGCATGGATGGCTGAACTGCCGTAGCGCGTGCGAATGGGATATTTACGTAAAGGATGGCGTTGTCGTTCGCGAAGAGCAGACTGCAACCTACGAAGCCTCTGAGCCAGGCATTCCGGACTTTAATCCGCGCGGATGCCAGAAAGGTGCGTGCTATACCGAGGTAATGTATGGGCCGAGCCGCCTTTATTCCCCAATGAAGCGCGTTGGTGAGCGCGGCAGCGGTCAGTGGGAGAAAATTAGCTGGGATCAGGCGCTTGGCGAAATCGCAGAAAAGATCGTTGATATCTCAGAGAAATACGGCACGGATTATATTATTCACGATATGGGCCCGCATCACGATTTTGGTCCAACGACCGCCGCACGTGCGCGCTTTTTCTCGATGCTTGGTGCTTCCCTTGCCGACGATTGGGCAGAAATCGGTGACCTAAATGTTGCCGCTACCATGACCTTTGGCTTCCCACACGTAGGTGGGAGCAGCGACGAGTGGTTTTTGTCGGATTATTTGGTTGTGTGGATGATGAATCCATCCGTCACTCAAATACCCGATGCTCACTTTTTGTTTGAGGCAAAATATAACGGCGCAACGCTGACCGTGATCGACCCACAGTATAGCGCAACGGCAATTCACGCCGACCACTGGATGCCAATCGAGTCAGGTACAGATGCCGCGCTCGCCATGTATGTGTCACGTTATATATGGGAAAATGACCGTATTGATCTTCCCTACGTGAAAGAGCAAACTGATCTTCCGATGCTAGTAAGGATCGATAACGGGCGCTTTTTGACCGAGCAAGACTTGCAAAAGGCCGGCCGTACCGACGTTGTTTATTATTGGGATCAAAATGCCGGAAAACCGAAGCTGGCGTCCGGAAGTGAGGGTGAGCTGCGCCACACCCGCTTGCATTTGGATAAAGACGTAGATCCGGCGATTGAAGGCATTTTTCAGGTGCAGGGCGCAGATGGGAACGTGATTCACGTTACAACCGTTGGGTCTTTGATTCGAGAGTCCCTCGAACGCTACACATTGGATTATACCGCGCAAGTGACCAAGCTTTCCAAAGCGCACATCACGCAATTTGCAAAAGGTTTTGCGAATGCGGAGCGCCCCATGATTTTATCAAGCTGGGGTGCGAACCGATTTTTTCATTCGGACTTAATGAACCGTGCGAAAATTTTATGCCTTTCCCTGCGCGGCGCGATTGGAAAGCGCGGTGCAGGCTACCATTCAACAGGGTGGGTGGGCCTAGAAGGATTTAGCTACGCAAGCATGCTTGATAAGCCGGGTCTCTCTGAACAGATCAAGGTGCTCTATAAAGTAGTGGGCGCTGGCGGGCTTTTTAATTTCGGTATTGATATGGCTTTGCGCCGTAAAACCATGCAGGAATTCTATCGTGAGGTTGCCATCAAGGGGCTAAGTGAAGGCGAGTTCTGCACTACCAATAGCGCAAGCATTAACTACAATCACCAAGGAATTAAGGAAGACCTCAATCGAGAATTAGAGGGGCATTATCCTCGTACCCTAGATGAGTATGTGCAGGAATCGCAGTCCAAGGATTGGATGCCCGTCCCGAATAAACACAAAATTAAAGCGTGGTTTACGGGTGGAAATAACGTGCTACGGCGCAGCAACTTGCCGCAACGAATGCTCAAGGAAATGTGGCCCAATCTGGAATTGATCGTCGATATCAACCCAAAGCTTACTTTTACGGGGATGCACGCGGATTATCTTCTTCCAGCGGCCGGGTACTATGAAAAACCAGGATTTAAGTACACCGTTGCATACATTCCCTATTTGCATTATTGCGACACAGCAGTGCCTCCCATTGGAGACTCGAAAAACGAATGGGATATCTGCTGCCTACTTGCGGACAAAATTCAGGAGGTGGCTCTTGCCCGCGACTTGCAGCCAGTAGAAGGATGTCGTGGCCATGTCCGTGATTTTAGGACCTTTGGAGATAAATTTACCTACCAGCGCACCTATGGCGTAGGGGATGCAGAGGGCGTTGCGCAAATTATCCTTGATTACAGCACGCCTACAAAAGGTTTCACGATAGAGGAGCTTAAAAAGGTCGGCGCGAAAAAATACACATCTGCAGGTAGCCCCGATATGCAGAGCCAGATCTATAACGAAGATTGGAATGGGAAAGGTATATTGCAGCCACTCCAGCACTTTGTAAAAGATAAATACCGTTGGCCTACCCGCACAGGGCGGCAACAGTTCTACATCGACCATCCGTGGTTTATCGAGGCGGGAGAATCCATGCCTTGCCACAAGGCTCCACCGAAAGCGGGCGGCGACTACCCGTTGATGATGGTGTCTTGCCACGCGCGTTGGAGTATCCATAGCGTCTGGCGTGATACCCCGATGATGTTGCGCCTCCAGCGTGGTGAACCGCTTATGTACCTGAACCCATCAGATGCCAAAAAGAGAAATCTTGCAGATGGTGATTGGGGGGAGCTATTCAATGACTATGGAACGGTGCGCATGCGAATCAAAGTAACGGCAATGGTTCGTCCCGGAGTCGCGTATTACTACCACGCGTGGGAGCCCTACCAGTTTCCGAATCACGAGAGCTTTAAGTGGCTAACTCCAGGCCTTATGAAGCCAATGCACTTTGTCGGGAATTACTCACAGCTCTCATGGCTCTTTGGCGTATGGGAGCCAGGCACCGCCGTGCAGGATACTCGTATTGATATTCGTCCGTGGAAGGAACAGGAGGCCAGCGCATGAGTAAGCCCATTCATACCGACGTAAAGCCTAAGCGCCAAGTGGCCATGGTGTTGGATCTCAACAAATGCCTAGGCTGCCAAACTTGCACAATTGCCTGTAAAACCTTGTGGAATAAGGATCACGGAACCGATTACGCCTACTGGAATAATGTCGAAACGCATCCCGGCCAAGGGTTTCCAAAGCAGTGGCAGGAAAAAGGCTCCCGTACCGACCAAGGGCAGATCAAGCGTAGTGGAGTGCCAAATCTAGATAACGATTACGGCCGCGCATGGAAATTTAATCACGAAAAGACCTTTTTCCGAGGTACTGGAAATGGCGCAGGAAATCCTTCAAACGATGCATCTTCCAACGGTGCGGTAAAACAGTGGCTAAAACCAGAAGGCGATCCAAAATGGGGGCCAAACTGGGACGAAGACCAAGGCAAAGGCAATTACCCCGAAGATAACTACTATTTTTACCTGCCACGTCTATGCAACCACTGCACCCATCCAGCCTGCAAAGAAGCCTGCCCACGCGGTGCAATCGAAAAACGCGAGCAGGACGGCATTGTTGTGGTCAACCAGGATCATTGCAACGGCTACCGCTTTTGCGTTGAAGCCTGCCCTTATAAAAAGGTCTATTTCGACACCATGCGTCAAGTGGCATCCAAATGCTTTTTCTGCTTCCCACGTATTGAAAAAGGAATCGCCACTGCGTGTGCCCGTCAGTGCCCGGGGCGGATTCGTTATGTGGGTTATTTGGATGATGAAAACGGCCCGATCCACAAGCTGGTTCACAAATGGAAAGTCGCGCTTCCATTGCACGAAGAGTATGGCACCGGCCCGAACGTCTTTTATGTTCCGCCTATGAGCCCAGAAAAATTAGATGAAAACGGAAATCCTACCGGAGAAGATAGAATCCCGCTCGCCGATCTTGAGTATCTTTTCGGCCCCAACGTTAGTTACGCATTAAACGTATTGAAGGAACAGCGGGAGATTAAAAAGCAGGGCCAAGCAAGCGAATTGATGGACACTCTAATCGCATATGATTGGAATGAAAACTTTGCGCTAGGTGATGGCCAAAAGGAGGTCATTTAATTATGAAGCAGACTCTACAATTAATTTCGGCCCCAACGATCACTCAGCCAAGTGTTTACGTTCGTAACGCCTATATGGACGTCGTTCATCCCGCCACCACCAGTTTGGAAATTGAAATAATGCGGTCCAGCGGAAGCTGGGAAATCCATGCGCGCTGGGCATGCCCCAACCCAAGCAACGTCGTAAAAGGCTACACAGATCGTTTTGCAGATGCGATGGCAATCTTGGTTCCCACCAAAGAGGATGCAGCCTGGATCACGATGGGCAGTGAAGACGCACCTGTGGACGGCGTTTTGTGGCGCGCGGATTGGGAGCAACCAAAACGCATCCACTCCAAAGGCCTAGGAACATCGCAGCGAGCAGACGTGCCTGCTGGTTGGCGCGTGAAAAGCCAGTATGCCGGCGGCCACTACACATTGCAGTGGCTTTTCCCCAAGTGGGAAAACTTGGAGCGCTTCCAGCGCTGCGCCTTCGCTATCTGGCAAGGGAGCGAACAGCAACGCGCCGGCCTAAAATCCGTATCCGCCGGTTGGGTGAACGCGAATGCCTGAACCAATGCTAACGTCGCCTGCTATACGCCTATTGGATTGGTCCACGTTGTTTAGCCCCATCGCAGAAACCACCGAGCACGCGCTTGCGTGGAGCCACCTAGGGCTTGCTGGCACGTTCGATGAAAACACCCGCAAAGCCTACAACAGCACGTTTTTGATCAGCATGCCGCAGCCTCAAGTTCCGCTCCTCTTTAGTAGCCTCTTACAAAGAGAAGCCTCTGCGTGCCGAGAAGATTGGATGCGGGTAGCGGCCCACCTTGGCCTTTCTAGAGAAGGGGCCAGCTTGCCGCCCGATCACATTGCCTTGGCTTGTGAGCTGCTCGCCCACGCATGGAACCGCAACGAGCGCGTTTTATTGGAGGGGGCAGTAGAGCGCTACTTCTTACCTTGGTTAGAGCTTGCGATGGAACGGTGCGATTCTTCGTTGAAAGAGCGTCTTTTGGCGGAGTTTCAGCAAGATATCACCACCTTGTTGAGCGCCCCCGCGCAGGCCAATTGAGTGTTGGCGCGGCTGGGTATTTCAAATTCGATCTTTCGAAGCTATCGATCTTTCGAAGCGTCCGGTAACGGGCGCTTACTGAACGTCTACTGAATGTCTCTTTAGTCCGGGTTGACGAGTCTATTAAGATCAGGTCATAGTACAGTAGCCTTGTGGCACCATGGTGCGGTATTGCCTGATGCGACGCAGCACCCCTTTCTTACGGGTGCTTTCCTGTCAACGGTAGACTTAGATTTACGGTATGCCCGATGAATATAAAAAATAAATGGAATTTCTTAACGGCACAACTCACACAAAAGCGTAGGGCCTCTGGCGCCGTTCTCGGCATTTTGGGGATCGCCTTACTGCTTGCTGGCTGCTGGCAGAAACCCGCCGAAACCCAATACATCACCGATTCGCAAGGTAGAGCGCTGATTCTGCACGGCATCAACTCCAGCAGCTCCGCAAAAGAACCCGAAACTGGGCATATGCCGTGGATCACCGAGGCGGATGTTGATCAAGAAGTAACGGAGTGGGGTTTCAATTTCGTGCGCCTCTTAATCTTCTGGGACGGCATCGAGCCCCAAAAGGGCGTCTACGACGAAGCCTATCTGGACGCAGTTGCAGAGCGTGTGCGTTGGTATACCTCGCGTGGCGCTTACGTGATGCTCGATATGCACCAAGACATTTACAGCAACAAAGTGGGAGGAAATGGCGCGCCCGATTGGGCAACCGTTACCAACGGCTGGGAAATCTTCGCAATGGATTTTCCTGGGATGCCATGGTGGGTTAAAAACGTAGATCCTTCCGTGATCGCCGCATTTGTCAACTTTTGGCGTTATCAAGAGTACGCATGGTTGCAAGATCATTACATTGCAGCGTGGCAAAAGGTCGCGCAACGCTTCAAAGACGATCCAATGGTGATCGGTTACGACCTGATGAACGAGCCGCACGCGGGTGATCTCGTTCGTGCAGCGAAGTTCACCTTTGAGCCGACTTGGCTTGCGAGCATGTATCGGCGTTTGATTCCAGCATTGCGTGAAATTGATCAGGACAAGTGGTTGTTTTTTGAGCCCCAATCCTTGGCAGTCAACTTCGGCATGCCGTCTAAGCTCCCTGTCATTGACGACGCGCTCACCGGTGATCGCACAGGTGAAAAACGCTTAGTTTATGCACCACACTTCTATCCGTTTGGATTGCACGAAGGGATTCCCTATAACCTTGTGGACAAACAGCAGATGCGCGACTGGAACAGCAACCGAGTTGCGGAACTGAATCGTCAGAAGGTTCCGTTGCTCGTAGGTGAGTTCGGTGGCTCCGATAACACCGTCGGCTTTAGTCAGTACCTGAACGATGTCACCGCCATGTACGACCAAATGGGTGCAAGTTGGGCTTGGTGGGCAAACGACCCAGGCGACTGGGGCCTTATTGACAAAGACGGCAACGAGAATCCAAAAGTAAATCAACTGGTTCGCGCCTACCCGCGCGCCATTGCGGGGGCGCCCGAGAGCTTCTCCTATCACCCCGAAACGCGAATCTTTACGCTGCAATACCGCCCCAAGGTGGGTGTTACAGGTGGCACCGAAATCTTCGTTCCCAAGCGCCACTACTCGCAAGGGTTTGCTGTACTCACGCAAGATCCACCAAACAAAGCGCGCTTTGAGTGGGATGCTGCTCGCCAGATCCTCACGTATTACCCACAAGCAGGCGATGCGGTCCACTGGCTAGCCATTTATCCCCTTGAAGATGCACCCGCAGGCGTAACCCAAGTGTTCGCGCCCTAAGCGGCTCCCCCCCCAAAAAAAAGCGCGTCAGCGCTGAACTTAGCCGGTTAACACCTAAAGAATGCCCATACGCATTCTTTAGGTGCGCTCTCGTGCGCTGGGTCAAAAAGCGGCCTCATTAGTTGGACGAAACCCCAATCCTAGTATTTACTGACAGCAGGGATTCTGCTGCCTCTTTGCGCTGTCCCGCCGTTTTTATTTCGTTTTTTGGATGGGACATTGCCGTGGTTTTTTTCAGAAATCTCTCTGTCAAATGGAAAATCTATTTTATCGCGATCGTCAGTATCCTTGGTTTTGGTGGATACCTTGGGTTTAACGTCTGGGTAAACATGGAGAACGGTAAGCTGTTAGCTAGTCTACATGATGTATATTCTCCCGTGCTCGAAAAAGCAAAGCTGGCGAATATCAATCTTGAGCGGATTGATGAGTCGCTTGGCGTTGCCGTGATGATTGCAGAGGCAGATTTTATTGACAACGCGAAAAGCACCGCCGACTCAATCAATAAACTATTTAACGAAATTACAATCTTGGACCCCAGCAGCGCAGGTCAAATCAATACGCTGCAAAAAACGTTTGGCGAGTATTTTGCGGCAACCGTTGGCATTACCGAGGATATGATCTCGGAAGATGCTGATCTAAGCGAAATCGCTGCACGCAGCCAAAATAAACAGGAACTTCTTGATAAAACAAAAGAATTACTGGCCGCTTACATAAAATATGCAGATGCCAAGTTTACGGACAGCATTAGCCAGGCCAATGCAAACTCCCAGCTGATGTTAAATTCAGGGTTTGCCATCTGGGGAGTTTGTATCTTCATAATGGCGATCACTGTGTATGCAATCGCTAGGATCATTATCAATAACATCAATAAGGTATCCAGCTCCCTTGATACGATGTAAACGTAACCCCAACCACACCTTCCGCCCCCTACTAACTCAACGTAATATTCCACGGCGTCAGCAGTTCGATCTCTTCTGCTTGGGTGGTGGGCAGTTGTTCGAGCAAGGCTTGTAGATATTGCTCAGGTCTCAGGCCGTTGGCTTTCGCGGTTTCTACGATACTGTAGAGTATGGCGCTTGCAGTGGCACCGGTGCGGGTGTTGGCGAACAGCCAGTTTTTGCGGCCGATCACAAAGGGTTTGATGGCGCGCTCCGCGCGGTTGTTGTCGATACTGGTCTCGCCGTAGCCCAAGTAGGCGGTGAGTTTGTTCCATTGGTTTAAGCTGTAGTGCACGGCAAGGCCGATGGCGGTTTTGGGCGGCACCTCGAAAGCGGTTTTCTCCAGATACTCTTTGATTTGCTGGAGGATCGGTGCGGATTGTTGCTGGCGAATTGCGAGGCGTTCTTCGATGGTTTTTTCTGGGAGTGATTTCTCAATTGCATAGAGCTTTTGGATCAAGCTGAGCGCCACATCTGCACGCCCTGTTTTGCCTTTGGGTTGCACGTCTTTGGCTTCTTTGAATTTACGTCGCGCGTGTGCCCAGCAGCCAATTAACGTGGCGTGGGTTTGCTGGTACGCTTGATAGCCATCGACTTGCAGAAGGCCGCTGTAGCCCTGCAAAAAGTCGGTGATATAGCGGCCCGCTCGGCCGTCTCGATAATCGTACAGCACAATCGGTGGCGCGCCACCAGGCAAAGGCGTTTCCATTCCACATCCGTACACCCACATGGCGCATTGAGCATTGTCGGTCTCAATGACTTTTATGCGGGTATCGTCCGACCAGATCGCCGGCTGTTCAAGCAGCCTTCGGTGAAAGTATTTGTAAAGCGGTCGGAGCTGTTCGCTTACTTTAATGAGCCATCGACTCATGGTTTGACGGTTAATTTCAATCCCAAAGCTCTTAAACAGGGCTTCCTGGCGATAAAGCGGCAAACCATAAACAAACTTGGCGCAAATGATTTGTGTAAGCAGACTGGCAGACGCGATGCTTTTGGGTAAAACGCTGGCTGGTACTGGCGCGATTTTGATCTCCGTACGAATGGCTTGCTGTTCACACTGCCGGCAGCTGTATTTGGGACGGATGTGACGTAGCACTTTCACGTGTGCGGGAATAAATTCGAGCTTTTCGCTGACTTCTTCGCCCATGCGGTGCAGATCATGGCCACAGCAGCCGCAAACTTTGTCTTTATCGGCCAGATCGTGCAGCACATCTTCGCGGGGAAGCTCAGGGGCAATGCGCGGTGCACGAGCTTTTTTACGGGTGTAGGTGATGGTTTCCTTTTCTGCGTCGGCTTCCGCAATTTCTTCGACGGTGGGCTCCAGCGTTTGCTCAATCTCGTTAAAGAGATCCACCTGCCCATCGTACGCTTCGCTTTTGGAAGCAAAGCGGCTTCTTAAAGCCAGCTGCCACTTCTCCCATGTTTCGTAGTACAGTTTTTCGAAGCGTTTCGCTTCTGCAGCTTCCTTTGCGGCTTCTTTTTGCAAGGCGGAATTTTTATTCTGCAACGCCAAAACCAACGCCTTTAGGCGTTCAACATCGTCTGGAAGTGTGGTGTTTTCAGTGGTTTTCATAGGTGGAAATTATAACAGGTTCCACACGGCAATTCACTGAATTTACAGCATTTTATGTGTGTTTTGACTACCAAATTGCCCGGCAATTTACGGCTTGATGGCCCTTTATTTTTTCAATATCGAATCCTTCTAGCAACCACTGCCACTGGCGTTCACTGAGTTCGATTGACGATCCAGAAAAGCGCTTAGGCCACACAAACCTGTCCTTCTCCAAGCGCTTATACCACAAGCAGAATCCCGTTTGGTCCCAGTACAACACTTTGAGTTTGTCGCGTTGCTTGTTGCAAAATACGAAGAGCGCACCACTCAGGCTCGACATCGCCATTTGCTCATCAACGATCACCGAAAGTCCGTTGATGCTTTTTCTGAAATCAACGGGATGCCTGTGCAGATAGATGGCGGAGGGATCCACAAACATTTTCATTCGGCCAGCGCCTTTACGAACGATGCTAACCACTCCGGTTTCACCGACATTGGAAGCCCTAGTTCCGTGTTGCGGTACCGCACCCAAAAATCCTGAGAAGTAGCTTGAGGTGTTTTTTGCGTCGCCCTGATAAAGGGTGCGGTGTTTGGCGTGTCTTGGCTTGCTCTGGACGCTCGGTATTTTATGGAAAAATAGGCGGGGTTGACGCCGACCGTTTTTGCAAAGTTGCTCTGGCTAGTACCGCTATTTTCAAAGGTGGCGAAGAGCTTCGCCCATTGCTCTGGGGTTCGATGAGTGCGTTTCACTAGCGGCTCCTGAAAGACGATATCAGATCAGAAGTCAGCTTACGGTAATGGGTAGAGGTTGGAAGGTGTGGTTGGGGTTACGTTTACGATACGATTGCGAGCGGAAGCGCGGATTTTTCTGAAAAAATTGAAGTGGCGTCCAAAGACGAAATTGGAAAACTCGCAGCCAGTTTTAACGCCTTGATGGAAAACCTGCGCATCAAAACCAATGACTTGATGTGCATGATGCAGCATATGCACAGCGGCTTGTTCACGATTCTGGAGGATGAAACAATACACCGCGAGTACTCTGCGTGCTTGGAGGACATTTTTGAAACACAGCAGATCTCTGGAAAAAATTACGCCGATTTGTTGTTCCGTAGCGCAAAGTTGGGTGCGGACACGCGTGATCAAGTAAATGCAGCGGTCACAAGCCTTCTTGGCGCAGACGAGATGATGTTTGAATTCAATAGCCATTTGTTAATTAGCGAATTTACCGCTGAATTTGCCAATGAAGCAGGCGAAACTTCGGAGAAAATCCTAGAAGTTGATTGGGATGCAATCGTGACCGACGAAGTCATCACCAAAATTATGGTTACAGTTCGCGATGTTACTGAAATCCGCGCGATGCAGGCAGCAGCCGAAGAGCAAAAAACTGAGCTGGAAATCGTCGGGCAGATCCTCAAGCTTACGCCGCAGCGCTTTAATTCCTTTGCAGAAAACGCCTTCTCCCTCATTGATAAAAACCGCGAGATTGTACGTCGCACTCGCGACAAGGATTTGCCAGTGGTATCTGAGCTTTTTGCCAATATGCACACCATTAAAGGCAATGCTCGTACCTATCAGCTCACCCATATTACCGATGTCGTGCACGAAGCCGAGAGCACCTACGATCGTTTGCGGAAAGAGCTTGATTTTCCATGGTCGCAAGACCAGCTACATGATGAGCTAAATTTGGTGCGGGATGCTCTTGCTCGCTACGTAAATGTGTTGCGAGACAAGCTCTCGTTCGCCACTTCAGGAGATACAGCTCCAGTTGACGGTGTGCTCATTAAGCCCACTGAAATGCGCTCGCTTCTGCGTGAAGTAGATGCGCTGCCACAAAACGTGTATGCGTTTCCAGAAGTGCGACGCGTTGTGCAAAAGCTGCGTCAGCTAGATACGCGCCCACTTCCGGAAATACTGGCCTCTCAACTTGCGTCTCTAGCAGAAGTGGCGAAACAGCTCGGTAAGCCTGCGCCTGAAGTTCACTTTGAAGGCGATACCCCGCGTATATTTTCGGCCCACGCCGACACAATCGTGAACACCTTTTCACATCTGCTGAAAAACTCAATTGACCACGGCATTGAGCCACCTTTGGAACGCAGCACTAAAGGAAAACCAGCGAGTGGCAGCATCACAATTCGTTCCACCACAACCGATCACAGCGTAGAGGTCGAGATATCGGATGACGGACGTGGTTTAAACCTTGTTCGTTTGGCCGAAAAGCTCAATCAGAGCGGTGCCTTATCCTCATCTTCGGGGACTTTGAAGCCGCAAATGGTCGCAGAGAGCATGTTTCTCTCGGGAGTCTCCACTGCGGAACAACTCACTGACGTGTCTGGTCGTGGTGTTGGTATGGATGCGGTAAAGAAATTCCTCAACTCCATGGGCTGCGACATCCGCGTCGTGTTGCCTGAGGGCGCAAGTTTTGAAAATATTTTCTCGCCTTTCCGCTTAGTGCTCAGCTTGTCGCCTGAAGTTTGCCAAATCATTGAGGATGAAAGCACCGATGTGCCGGCGTCGAGTGTGGTGCGACTGGGAACGCAGTGATCTTCGGGGCGCGTTCGCCGGCTGTCTACGTGGTCGGTGTTACGCGCAGTTGGTGCTCTATTGATGCCGAGTCGCTGACGCTGAGTATCGCTGATGCCGAGCGCCGACGAACCCTGCCGCTTGTCGGCTCTTGTGCAAGCAAAAGCGCTATTCTGTCGCCACAATCGGCTCTCGTTGCGGTATGATGCGGCCGGCACAGTCGGATGCGAAACCGTGGAGCGAGACGATGTTCGATTTTAGTCGTGATCCTGAACAAGTTTTTCTAGAGCTGCTCACCCAAGCAGAAGATATGAAAGTCCCCGATGCTAACGCAATGGTGCTTTCTACGGCTGATGCCCGCGGTCGCCCGGCAAGTCGGGTTGTTCTGTTTAAAGGAATGGTGCGGGGTGGGTTATCCTTCTATACCAACTACGAAGGCAAAAAAGCGCACCATTTGGCGGAAAATCCGTACGCATCGGTACTCTTTTTCTGGCCCACGCTTGAGCGCCAGATTCGAGTAGAAGGGAAAGTTGTAAAACTCACCCGCGAAGAATCCGCCGCCTATTTCAAGACAAGGCCGAGATTGAGTCAGATTGGCGCGTGGGCATCACGCCAAAGCCGCAAGATCAGTGACTCTAGCGTGGTGGCTGGGCGCGTTCAGGAGTTGGATCAGAAATTTACAGACCACGAAATAGACTGCCCCGACTACTGGGGCGGATACCACCTGATCCCGAACTACTACGAATTTTGGTTCGGCCGTCAAGGGCGGTTGCACGAACGTTTTGTATACGAGCAGCAAGATTCTGCGTGGTCAACGTACCAGTTAAGCCCATAGCTGTCTTAAGCGCTCGCTGCTCCTTTCTTGGTCGAATATTCCGAGTTGGTGAGCAATTCTCAATATGCGCGGTCTAATAGCAGCTTTTTGCGATTAAGTTCTCGCCAAGAATGCGTTTGCGTTAAAGTCAAGTACCCCGTTTGCTCTGACGACACGGGGAAATATGGTGTTTACAATAAACGAACAGCAAGTTCCGGATCATTAAGTAAACTGGTTGCCAGTGAAACTTTATTTAGCACGATGCGACGGTTTTAGCACGATGTGACAGCGGGACTGGCATTGTGGGGCTATAAGCTCGTGAGGAGTTGTGTTATGCGCTTTGTCGCTGCCTTGTGGGGCGTGTTAGGAGTATCCGCATTGCTTGGGAGTGCGATCTATCGTCTCTATCCCCACGTCTTAGAGCTCGCAGATACCGAGTTACATTGGTACCACTGGGCAGCGCTCGTTGTGAATATCGTTGTGATGGGCTATTCCGAGGGCTATCGAGGCTTTCAGAAAGGGTTTTCGCCGCGGGTTGCTGCGCGCGCTCGCCATCTTAATAACAATGCGAGCCGACTACGACACAAGCTCCTATCTCCGCTTTTTGTGATTGGCTACATTCACGCTCCCGCACGCCGCCGGATTTCTGCAATTGCGATTACCAGCATTGTTGTGGTTCTTGTTGTGCTCGTTCGCTACCTTGAGCAGCCGTGGCGCGGAATCGTTGACGCCGGCGTATGTGCTGGTTTGATCTGGGGGTTGGCATCCGTGCTTTGGATGAGCTATCAAGCATTGACCAGTGAGCGCTTTGATGCAAACCCGGATCTCCCAGAAAAGCCGAAACCACAAGCAAAAGGTGGCTATTCTGAAAATAAAGGCGTGTATAGCTCGCAGTGAGCGGCTTTCAAAAAGCGCGCTAAAATGCTCCTTTAACCACTAAAAGCGCCTATACCCACCGTGAGCCCGTGAGGGGCGTGCTAAAATAGCGCTTGGAGCTCGTGAATGATATTGATGTTCTCACCGAGTTTTTTCAGCACAAACTCCGTATAGAGCGTCAATACCAGAAACGTGACGCCAATTCCCGCAAAATATTTTACCGAAGAAGAAATGCTAAACAGGTTCAGGTTCTGTGCGAAGCGATTCATCAGACCGAAGCCCGCATCAATCGCCATTAGCACGACAATTGCGGGGCCCGCAAGAATCAGCCCCGTTTTTAAGATGTAGCCAAATTCAGCGATGAAAAGGTCGCTTGACTCGATTGAGAGCTGTGGTAGCGCGTCCGCAATTGGCCAAATGCGATAGCTTGACAAGACCAGCTCCATAAACACCAAGAAACCACCACTCGCCATTAACAGCCATGAGGCGAACCGCGAAAAGAGTTGCCCGATGAGGGCAGTCTGATGCCCTTGGATCGGGTCTACGATGCTCGCCATACTGCCGCCGCTCTGCATGTCAATCATTGAGCCAGCAACGCCTAGCGCCCAAAAAACGGAGCCAAAGAGAAAGCCGATAACGGCACCGATCAGGCATTCTTTGAGCACGATGATCGGCCAGTCTAGGAGCATGAGATCTGCGGCTTTCGTTGATGAAATCGCCGCAGGCAGAACAGAGATTGCTAGTGCAACGATGAGGCTGTTGCGAACGGTAGCGGGTACCGTACTTTGCTGAAAAAGCGGCAGGATTAGAAACGCCGCACCCAAACGAGGAAGGGACAGCGCAATCGCAATAAACTGCCTATGTAAGTCAGTAAACACGGACAGTTCGTTCATGGCCCCACCAGCGCTGGAAAGCTCGTGAAAATCCGCGAGGCGTATTGAAATAGCGTTTCGCCGACCAAGCCAGAGGTTAAAAAAATGAGCGCAGAAACAACTACTAGCTTCACTGCAAACCCAAGCGTTTGTTCTTGAAGCTGTGTGACTGCTTGAAGAAACGCGATAACAAGCCCAGAAGCGGCGGCTCCTAGGATGATCGGCGCAGAGAGCATTAGGAGAAGCCATAAAGCCTCTTGTGTTAGCTGTATTACTGCATAGTCCATGCGGGTGCTGTCCCTGAATGTTCCGTAGTTCAGAAAGCCAATGAAAGCAATCGTTAGTTATAGGTAAGCACAAGCCCATGTATTAGCTGTGTCCACCCGCTAATAAAGACAAACAAGAGCAATTTGAACGGCAAAGAAACCTGAGTTGGAGAGAGCATTGCAATACCCAAGGCCATTAGCAGATTGCTAACAAGCAAATCAATAATCAAAAACGGAAGAAAAAGTAAAAACCCGATCTGAAAAGCAGCGCTAAGCTCGCTAACGGTAAATGCAGGAACAATGACAAGAAAATCGTCTTCATGGATGTTGTTGCGATCCTCTTCTGGAAGAAGCTGTCGGGCGCTTTCGAGGAAAAAATGCCGTTCAGATTCTTTAGAATGCCGAATTAAAAAATCCTTGAGTGGCTTCTTACCAACATCAAATATTTCAATTAGCCGATCGACTGTAAGCTTTGCTTCTGGAGTTTCTTTTAAGTGTGACGTGATCAATGACTGAGTCTGAAGAAGCACCGGATACATTACGTAAAGCGAAAGAATAATTGCAAGGCCGTTAAGCACAACGTTAGGCGGAGTTTGTTGAAGCCCTAGGGAGTTTCTGAGGAGACTCAGCACAACGACCAGCTTAGTGAACGCTGTAACCATAACGGCAACAAAAGGAGCCATTGTGATCGTAACGACGATCACAATAATCGTTCCAGGATTTAAGGTGTTAAAGTCCATTGGGAAACCATTCTGTTATACGAACGCCAAGTTGATTTCCAATAGATACGAGTTCACCAAGCCCAGCAGGTTGTTGGTTAACAAGTACAGTGAGCGTTAGCTCATCGTTTTGTGATGACATCGGAAACACATAGCCGGGCTGTAGGTTTTCCAGCTCGCCGAGCGTTATTTGTAGTTGCCCTACCTGTAAAGAAAGCTCAACGGGGAGTTGACTTAAGGAAGAGAGCTTTTTCTTCTGCATAAACCCAAGTTCTGATGGGCCTGATGAACCGTTTTGATCTAATTTCATTTTTGCTTTCCCTGTCATGTCAAACTTGGAAATGGTATCCAGTCGAATCCCATTTTCGTGCGAACTCGCTTCCCAGTCCTGTGTAATTCCATTAACGCAAATGCGGTATTTAAGCTCTTGACGCCCGCGAAACGAAGTAAGCAATACATCCCCGGGTCTAATTTCATTGCATTCTCTTACGTCGAACTTACCCATTGAGGTTTCGAAGCCGATACCCACGCTAAGGTGGCGGAATGCAGACTGACTTCTTCTGCCTAGCATGGAGGCAGCGCTCGCGAGCTTATTTGCTGTTTTGTCGGGTAAAATAACTTTACCCTGGTGGGCGCGACCGTTTACTCGGATTGTAAAGGTGAGATGCAGCCAATTTTGAAACTCCGCTTCATGAGCGGATGAGTAGGCGGTGACTTCGGCGGGTGCAAACCTGCACCCAAATATACTTTCAAGCACAGAGATTGTATCTTGGTAATCAATAGACCACGCTAAAGATCGCGCCGCGCCCTCGTAGCACCACCACGGCTTGGTTTCGTTGTTGTCGGAGTGCGGTGAAGATAGCATTTGGACAAACAGCTGAAATTCATTGTTCCGTAGATAGGCAAAATCGTGGGCTGCGGGTGCGCCTTTGTTAGCGTCGGTGCGGCTAAGCGGGTCACTCTTTGTAAACAGAAAGTTGCAGTGTGCCGTTTCATCGCAGATGTCTAATTCAAAATCGCAAGGAAAAGAAAATAATCGCCTCCAGACGCGTGACTGCGCATGGGAAAGTTTATCTAGTTGTAGTGCAAGCGGAGAAAAGCGAGGTAGATGCTGGTAAATGAAAGGCGGCATGCCTGATGGTCTTTGCATAATTATTCGTACCCGAGATTGAGTCGTACCAGTTCCTGTACGCTTCGGATGCCGAGCTTTGCAGTTAGGTTTGCCCTGTGCATTTCTACGGTCTTTACGCTGATTCCAAGCTTGTCGGCAATTGTTTTGCTAAGGTGGCCGATGCATACTAGGTTCATGATTTGCGCTTCTCTAGGAGTTAGCCGGCCTAATTTTGCCCGCGCCTCATCTGGGTTTCGCAGAAGAACCCCAGGTGAAGAAATTGCCGAAGAGATTGTTGCAACGAGAGCTTCTGGCTCAAAGGGCTTTTCGAGGACACTCGCGGCGCCTCTCTGCATCGCTTGCACGGTGAGCGGTATGTCTCCGTGGCCGGTAATCATGATTACGGGTGCTTTGATATGGTGCCTATAGAGAACATCCATTAGCTCTAAGCCGTTCATCCTCGGCATTCGCATATCCGTAACAATGCATATCCGGTTTACTTGTTGTTCGCCACAATGTTCCACAAATATCTCACGTAGAGATCCAATGAAATGTTCGCCACTTTCGAAGGTGCGCACCCGCATTCCGGCGCATTCTAGGTAGAGTGCTATTGATTCTCGAAAAGAGGAATTGTCATCAATTAAAAGGACATCAACATCTTCCATGTCAAAGCTCACTCCCTGTGCGTTGGAATTGTGAAACAAAATGAGCTTCCGTTGCTATCGGAATGCTCAAGATAGAGGCTGCCGGCGTGGAGCTCAAGAATAGACCGACAGATTGACAGCCCCATTCCCATGCCTTCTGATCGGGTTGTAAAAAAAGGGCTGAATATTTTTTCTTGATCCACTGCAGAGATGCCGTGGCCATTATCAATGACTCGAACGATTATCCGATCGTCGAAATCGATGCCTGCACGAATAGTCAGTTGTCCCACAAAAGAATCAGAACTTTTCATCGCCCTAAGAGCATTTGTGATCAAGTTGGAAAGGACTTGACCAATGAGTATTTGATCAATCGCGATTTCCGGAAGCAGCTCTTGGAGCTCAATTTTCAGATTTACATTCGCGCCTTCGATATCCCACCGAAGCATTTCGGTATGCCGGTGGATGATGTCACGAATCGAGCATGGTTGCTGAACAAATTGACGAGATGAAACAAAATCGCGCATTCGTGTGACGACAGCGCTAGCGTGCTCCGCTTGGGTTTGAGCGAGATGGAGTGCCCTGGTCACGATATCTGGCGTGTTCACTTGGTCGGCTAGTTTTTTTCGTGCAACTCCTACCGCGTTGATAATTGTGCCAAGCGGTTGGTTTAATTCATGAGAGAGAATTGTGGTTAGCTCTCCAGCCGATTGTCTTTGGAGTGCTGCCAGCAGGTGCTCGTGGGCGAGCCGCTGTAGATGGTCACGCGTTTGCGCAACTTCCGCTTCCACGGCGAATATCCAGAAGAAAATGTCTGCACTTGCCGCGGCGTGACGGCGGTCACAAATTAGAAATTTGAATAGCTTTCTTGAATGTTTGTGCCGGCCATATGTAGGGAAATAATCCAGATAAGTTACTTCTGAGCTGTCGGCCGTGAACTGCGTGTGGAGCTCAAAATAAGATTCTAGCGTAGTTCGAATAGAGGATTGGTTTGGAGTAGGTGATAGCGCATTGAACGCACTGTTTGCGAAGACAATGTTGCCTAATTTGTTAAGGGCTGCGCAAGGTATAGGCATTTCGTAAAAGAATTCTTCCATAGAAACTTCTATATTTCCGTTTTCTCTATTATTTGAATTTGCGTAGAGACAAACAAAAGAAAAGTTAACATCGAAAAACAAAAATATATGCGCGTCTCCTGACTATGTTCGATACCGAGTTGCTAATTAGGGGCCTGAACAGTTGGGCCTCGTCCAAGGGATGGAAAACGAATGCCTATTTTGTCTGCTGCCCCAGAGCAGGAGTCGTCAAGGAAGAGCGTGCTGAAGAGAGGGGGGCTCCTGTCAGGAAGCTATAGCGATATTGTTCTCGCAATGATTATCGTTTCAATTGTTTCGCTGATGATACTTCCATTGCCACTTTGGGTGGTCGATACGCTGGTTGCAGTAAATATGTTGATTGGTGTGGGCCTTGTTTTGCTGGCCATCTATATTCCAGCAGTCACGGCATTCTCGTCCTTTCCTTCGGTGATCATGCTCAGCACCCTGTTTAGGCTCGCGTTGTCGGTTTCTATTACGCGGCTGATTCTCCTTGAAGCTGATGCGGGCGAGATTATAAAAACATTTGGGCATATGGTCGTCGGCGGAAACGTTGTCGTTGGTATTGTTGTTTTTCTTATCATTACGGTTGTTCAGTTTATTGTAATTGCGAAAGGGTCGGAGAGGGTTGCGGAGGTAGCTGCGCGCTTTTCGCTTGACGCTATGCCAGGAAAGCAGCTTTCGATTGACTCAGACTTGCGCTCTGGGTTGTTGGATAAGAATGAGGCAAAGCAAAAGAGGAAGATGCTGGAATTAGAGAGCCAGCTGCACGGAAGTCTAGATGGTGCGATGAAATTCGTTAAGGGTGATTCGATCGCTGGGATCATCATCTTGATTGTAAATATTCTTGGTGGTCTCACGATTGGCGTTTTGCAGCGTGGAATGGACGTTGGGGCTGCGCTCCACACCTACAGCGTACTTACCGTTGGTGATGGTTTGGTAGCCCAGATCCCCGCTCTACTTACATCGATTGCTGCGGGTCTAATCATTACAAGAACGTCTAGCGAGAGTAAAAGTAGCAATCTTGGTGAAGCCATTTCTGGTCAGATTTCATCTTATCCAAAGGTGATTGTAATTGGCGGATTCCTGTCCCTATTGCTTATGGTGGTTCCGGGATTCCCGTGGCCCATTTTCCTCCTTATGGCAATAGCGATGCTTGGAGCGAGTGCGTGGGGGAACGACTTGTTCAAGTTGAGAACGCGCTTCTCTGCTAGCCAATTGAGTGTGGCGACGCTGGATGACCTTGCTCCAACGGATGCGCCGCCGCTGGCATCTAGATCGCCTGTAATTTTCCATGTTGGGAAAAAGGTATCATCCATGGTCCCGCTATTGGAGATACAGGAGCGACTAAACAGGGTAGTAAATTCTATCCGAGAGGAATACGGTGTTCCTCTCCCTAGTTGTGCGGTGCAATTGGATCCTAGATTAGGTGAAAATGAATTTTTCCTCGAGGCTCATGCTAACCGATTATTGTTGGGCGCTTTGCGCTCGGATGAAGGAAAGGATTCTAGGGATAAGAGGTTGGATCGTGAAGTTAGACAAGCATTTTTGCGGAGATTGGGTCTATTCATCGGGATTCAGGAAACCGCCGATATTATAAATGAATCTAATGAAGATTATCCTGACTTAATAAAGGAAATGTTACGTCATTGTGCTCCTCAAAGAATCGCCGAGGTGATGAGAAGGCTTCTGAATGAAGGAATTCCGATACGGGATTTGAGAGGCTTGTACGAGTCGATAATTGATGCAGCTTCTAGAGAAAAGGATATTGACCTCCTAGTTGAGGGGGTGCGTGCGGCAATGAGGTTCCAGATCACCGACCGATTTTGCGATCGAGATCTAAATTTAAAGGCAGTTCTTATTCACCCCGATTTGGAAGACAAGATTCATCAGGGCTTAAGAAACTCACCTCATGGGAGGTTTGGGGTAGATCCGGATGTATATAAAAAGTTGATTGACGATCTTAAGGCGCTAAAAGACGATCATGCCGATGACTGGGGTGCCACGGCACTTTTATGTGCCGGTGAGATAAGGCGTTTTTTGAGAAGGCTAATTGAAACTGACTTTCCGCTACTGCCCGTGCTTTCTTATCATGAGCTCGCTGGCGACGTAAAAATTGACAAGATTGGGCATGTAAGCATTTAGGCGATGTCTTAGGTCTTCCACTAAAAGATTCAGGTACATGATTGTGAAGAGTAGTAATCGGGTTGTTGGGATCGTTGTGCTGGTACTTGCAGTTACCGGAATGCTGCAGGATTTTGCGTCGGCACGGGAAATTCCGTTTCGGCCGCAGCAAGCCGTGAGGTACGAGCTGAGCAGTAAACCTCTTCCAGAGTTTCTAGAGGAGATTCTTGCCGAGAATGGATTTAGAGCGTCGCTAAGTGACCGGTTGAGATCTGACAAGAGGACATTAAACGGCATCCGCGAGGGGAGCCCAGACTCTGTTTTCAATAGTATCGTACGCTCCAACCAGCTCTTGGTGTTTTATGACGGCTCTGTAGTTCATGCGTATCACGCTACCGAACTCGTACGGAGATTCTATCCATTGCCTTCGGATCGCGTGAACGGGTTTGATGCTGCGCTGCGTAGGCTTTCTCTTGATGACGACACAAATAGGACAAAGATCGACACGAACGCGAACTTGGTCGAAGTGGTGGGTGCGCCCCTGTATGCGGAACAAATATACAGCTTGCTTGGCGCAATTGTTCAGAAGGATGGCGGCGCTCTAGATTTTCGTTTTATTTCTCTTCGATATGCGTGGGCTTCTGATCGCACGTTTGTGGTTGGTGGCAGACAGGTGACGATCCCAGGTGTGGCAACTGTTCTGCGTGACCTTGTGCAAGGTGGAAATGAATCTCAGAGGCTCTATGCACTGAATGACGTCGCATTACCGACCGGAGGTGAATCTGTTCGTAGAGCGAATTCAGGCACAGATAAGGGAGATGCTTATAGTGGTTACAGAGGGGGGGCCGGCAATGGTGGGGGGCGCGGCAATTATTCTGAGAGTGATTCTGGGAAGCTTGCACAGGGGCAAGGTGGAGCGGGTGTAGGGCGACATCCAGCAACCTTGCTGAGTGAAGAAGGCATTTCGAGAATTGTGGCAGACCCTCAGCGCAACGCGATCATCATTCGTGATAAGCCGGAACTAATGCCTCTCTATGAGAACTTGGTAAAAAATCTAGATGTGCCATCTCCAGTAATTGAGATAGAAGCGACGATCATTGATGTAAACACGGACAAGCTTCGAGAACAGGGGGTTGACTGGGGGTGGAGTAACGGAAGAACCAGTGCAATGACCGGTGAGGTGGATGCCAAGAACAATTTCCTTGAGGTTCTCGCGGGTGACGCAATTTCGGGGCTCGCACAAAATGCTGGGATGCAGGCAGGCACGATTATCGGCAATCGGAATCGCTTTGTCGCAAGGCTGAATCTTTTGGAGCGTGAAGGCGTTGTTAAGGTGGCGTCTCGCCCAAAGGTGGTTACGTTGAATGACCTCGAGGCCGTCTTGGAGAGCAGTAGAAGTGTTTATGTTCCGGTTCAGGGGGCTTACGACGTTGATCTATTCAAGGTTTTTTCTGGAACTGTTTTGAGAGTTACGCCGCACGTTATTAACGATGTTGGGACCAAGAAAATTCGGTTGATCATTTCCGCAGAAGATGGGGTGATTGATGAGCACTCAACCAACAACGCACCATCGGTCACAAGAAACGCGGTGAGCACGCAAGCAGTTATTGAGGGTGAAACAAGTCTTCTCCTGGGTGGTCTTTCGAGAACCGAGTCTATTACTCAAGTAAGAAAGGTGCCTCTTCTAGGAAGTATCCCACTATTGGGAGCATTATTTAGAAGTGAAGCGAAGGTGGTTCAAAATTCGGAAAGGCTATTTCTGATTACGCCCCGTTTGCTTGAGGATGGGATTGGGTTGGCTAGCGTTCCGGGTGGGCCAGCGCGTGATTTTATGGAGTCGACGGAAACGCGATGAATAGCGGCCTAAGTTGTGGGCATTGATTTCGAGTGTTGCTGTTTTAAGTGATCGCATTGGAAACTAAATTTCGACGGGCTAAGGGAATGGTATTTACGGTGAAGAATAACAAGGCAAACCGCAAGGGATCCGTTGATAAGGATGCGGAGATGGTCATTTTGGAATTTACTGGAGGTGTTCATAGTTCTGCAGTACAGGAGATTAAGAAGGGCAGGTCGTTTTTGCTTGGAACTGCAGAAGATTGCGATCTTGTCGTTCTAGATTCTGGGGTGAAACCTCACCATTGTCGTTTTGTTGTGGGTTCTGCGTCCTTTGAGCTTCAGGCGGTTGATGGGCCATTAGTTTGGTGTGGTGAGGATGTATTGGCCGGGGGGCGCCGATCTGGGCTGACGAAGGGCGTTTTGCAAGTTGGGGAGGCAAGTATCTGCGTCTATGGTCTTGATCATGAGCGTGTGCCTGAAAAGAATATACGTAGACCCTTTCTTTGGTTGGTAACAACATTATTGGCGTCAAGCGCTGCAGCTTATGGGATGGCGGTTTCGTGGAATAGCACAGTTTCTTACGATTCTCTCGTAAAAAATGACGAAGTAGTTTTTGATGCCCGCATTTCTCGTGGCGCACAGGAGAAAAATGGAAAAGGGTCGGAAAAATGGCTGGAAAGCAGCGTTAGAGAAGTAATGAGGCTTTCAGGGTTTAGTGTTCAAACGAAGTCGGTTAGAAACGGCGTTGTTGAAGTTAGTGGATATTTTTCCGATGAAGAGGCCGTGGCGCGTGCGGTGATGTCGCGTGCTATGCGAGATCTTGCTGGGCTCAAAAAAATCAGAGTGGTGAATCGATCTCCACAGAAAAAGCCCGAGCACGTTGATTATGGGATAGATGACGGCGTGAGTACGAGTAAAAACGTTCAGGTAATTTACGGAAGCGACCCGTATTTGGTCTCTGGTGATGGATCTCTTTATTACCCAGGTGCAAAATTGCCTGGAGGAACGGAGCTCGTAAGTATTTTAGACAAAAAGGTTGTGTTTGTAAAAACTCGCGACGGCGATAGCAGAATGGTCGACGTGAATTCTTTATTTAATAGTGATAAAACCACCAAAGGGAGCAATAAAAATGACTAAGTTAACGGCTAATAATTGGCAAACGAGTAGCTCTAGTTTTGACGGGAAGTCCGTAGCAACAACCGCTGTACAGTCGGGAGACGCAGCAAGCTGGTACGAAGCGATGTCTAAGGCGTGGGGAAAAGTGCTCGACGCGCAGGCGGGAAAGGTAACAGGGCTTGCAAGTGCAATCGCGGACGGCCAAGACAACCCTTCAACAATGACCTTGCTAACCGCAGAAAGCCTAAAAATGCAGTTCATGTCGAATAATGCTGCCACTTCGACTAACAGCGTTGGCCAAGCTCTGGAAACATTGGCTAGAAAATAATAGCGTTATTTTTGCCGAAAAATTTTTAAGGGATCTAAAGATATGTTCGATAAAGCATCCGTAAAAGTAATTGACGTTGTTGCGAGCGAACCGGTCGTTGGTGGAGCAAAACCCCAAGTCACGACATCCGTATTTGACGTGGCCTGCTTTGAGGACTGCCAGCGCCAACTTGCAGCGGAACAAGTAAATAGTACTGTGACAAAGGACACCGTTGCGCAAACGGGGCTAGATAGTGCGCGCATGCATGTAGACCGGTTTGGTTTTGAGGGTGCGCTTCGAACTTTGGAGTCATTGAACCAAAGTGGTGAGAGCCTAGGTATGGAAGCATTGCAGGCGACTACGAATTTTCGTGACCTTACGCCAGGAGAAGTTCTGAATCTAACGGTGCAGTCTCATCATTTCATGTTTAAGAGCGAAATGACGGCCACTGTTGCAAACAAAACATCCGACGGCGTGCAGCAACTTTTCCGCCAGCAGTCGTAGCCCCTCAGCAATCGTAGCTCGTCCGCAGTCGTAGCTCGTCAGTAATAGTAGCTCGTCAGTAATAGTTGTTTCAAAGGTAGAAAAATGTTTGGTTACCTGTCAAAAGTTGCGCTAGTGGTTTGTTTTCTCCTGTTATCTGCATGCGGAGGCTCGGAATTATATTCCGAGCTTGAAGAGCACCAAGTAAACGAGATGCAGGCATTGTTGATAAACGTTGGAATACCAGCAGAAAAGAAGCTATCTAGTGACGGTAAGGCGTGGCGGCTTTTGGTTCCAAAGGCATACATCCCCGAATCAATGACGCTGCTCAGCGAACATGGCCTTCCAAGGCAAACCTTGCCATCGATTGCAGATGTTTTTAAGAAGGAAGGCTTTGTTTCGTCGCCGGTTGAAGAGCATGCACGCTATGTGTATGCAATTTCGCAAGAGTTATCAAATACCATCATGCAGCTTGATGGTGTGGCTTCTGCGAGGGTGCACGCGGCTCTACCTGCGAGAGCAGCGCTTGAGAAGAAGCAGCAATCCGCATCTGTTTCGGTCGTTATTATTGAAAAGCCAGGATTTGATCTATCAAAGTTTGAAACTGACATCAAAGCAATAGCGACAGATGGAATTGAGGGGCTTAGTGATATCAATCGAGTTACGGTGAAGTTTTTCCCACGTGAAGCTCGAGCGGTTGTGATTCCCAAGCAGTCGCTCTTTATGGATCAAACTCTGCTGCTTGGTGGGGGGGTGGCACTTTGTTTGGCGCTCCTTATTGGTATCGGCGCCAGTGTTTTTTTTCAACGTCGAAAAACGACTTTAAGAACTGCGTCTTAGTAGGTGCCCTGTGTCAGACTTGCTAAAGGAGTATGTTGGATTGGTTCTTTGTAGCCTTGAAAAAAGCTGGGTTCCGGAGATTGATTCCCAGCTTTTAGAGAGAGCAAAGGAAACGAGGATTGGTAGGCAGTGGTTGGTGAGTCGATTGAGTGAACACCCGCTTTTTTGCCAGCCAATAGTTTTATTTCGAGACGCAGAACCTTCCTTGCGAACCACAAATTGGTGGCGTGAAAACCTCTGTGGCGACGAGGAATTTCTTCTTAAATTGGGAGGATTCGTTTGCCGCGCGCAGCTACGCGCCACGGTATCTCGTGAGCAAGTAATGCAGTGGCGTAGAGTGTTGGGAGAGAAACTGCATCGAGATTTAATTCGAATTTCGACTTCTGATACTGATGTGAACGCTGGAGAATCTGCTGCAGTGTCTGGAGATTATAGCGATGCAGAGCTCTCTTTCGAGGTTCGAAGGATTGGGTATTTGGAGATGAAAGGGCAAGCAATGTTGCTGGGCCCTCTATTCGGCTATCGAGTTGAGCTTGCATATCCAAGAGGCTGGTCACAGCAGGCTACGGCTGGTTCATACCGTATTCGCTTGTCTCCTCGATCTTTCAACGAATTTATTGCGCGTGAAGCGGAATTGGGTGGGCGGTAATGGGCATAGCATTTCTTTCAGGGCCAGATATGTATAGTGAGCAGAATCCTGCAGAAATGGGTGAAAAAGGCCTCCACGACATGCGTATAACGGTGAAGCGTATTCCGCGAGCGTCGGTGGGTAGTTTGTGTGACGCCGCAGATATTGTCGAGAAGGCGAATCAGGTGCTTTCATCGGCTCATGCGGAAGCAGACAGAATTAGGAGGCAGGCACATAGAGAAGGCGTTGATGCCGCTAAGGGGCGCGTTAGCGCTGTGGTTGCTGAGGCCCTGCTTGCTGCGCAGCAAGAGGCTGCAATTTTCCAGAAATTATCAGAACCTCGAGTTACGAGGCTTGTATTTGCGGTGCTGAAACGGATTTTGCCACAGCTCCCCGTTGACAAGGTTGTGACGGGCTTGATCACAGAAGTAATGCGTAGCATTCACGATAAGTCATGGATTCGTGTGGTAGTTCATCCAGATGTTGAGGAGGTTGCACGTGACTTTGTTGAGCAGTGGCAGCGATCTGCACCTGGAACTTGGCATATTGAAACGGCCACAGATCGCGGGCTTTCAATCTGTAAGGTTCGGGTGGAATCCCAGTTGGGGGCAATTTCTGCGGGAGTAGAGGACCGGTTCGAACAAATTATTCAGCTCTACGAACAAACGTTAAAGGCGCAGTCTGAAGAAGCGCGAGAAGGGTAAATAGATGTCTGAATTATTGCTGGACGTTCTGAACAGGATTGAGCCGCGTGTCTATACTGGCCGGGTGGTTGAAGCGTGGGGAACCTTGATCCATGTGACAGGAGTGCCGGCCAAGATCGGAGATATTTGTAGGTTGCGGGATCCAGCGAATGGAAATGAGTTGCTCGCGGAGGCGGTAGGCATCAAGCATCATATTACGCTTTTGAACCCCCTCGGCACGATGGAAGGTGTTTCAAACACGATGCTGGTTGAAGTAATCGAGGGCGCCTCGACTGTGCCTGTTGGTCGGGAGCTATTGGGGCGAGTTCTGGATTCTCAAGGCTTACCCTTGGATGGCAAACCGCCACCGAATTGTGCGCACAGAGCAGCGATCTACGCTGCTGCGCCCGATCCAATGAAGCGACTTCCGGTCGATAAGGCATTTTCCACGGGCGTACAGGCAATCGATTCGATGCTAACGCTTGGGCTTGGGCAGCGGGCAGGTATTTTCGCGATGGCAGGTGGTGGCAAAAGTACTTTGTTGGGAATGCTTGCGCGGGGCTCTGAGTCTGATGTGAATGTCGTGGTATTGATCGGGGAGCGCGGCCGTGAGGTGCGGGAATTTATTGATGAGAGTCTTGGGGCAGAAGGGCTCGCGAAAAGCGTTGTGCTGGTGTCTACGTCGGATCGACCAGCGCTGGAGCGTTGCCGCGTAGCGTTGGTGGGAACTGCGATCGCCGAGTATTTTCGTGATAAGGGGTTGCGTGTTTTATTGATGATGGACTCAGTGACACGCTATGCGCGAGCATTAAGGGATATAGGTTTAGCGTTGGGTGAACCCCCTGTTCGAAGGGGATTTACTCCATCGGTATTTTCGCAGCTTCCAAGGCTATTTGAGCGGGCCGGCAATAACGAAAAAGGTTATATCACTGGAATTTATACAGTTCTCGCGGAAGATGAGCATGACGGGGAGGATCCAGTAACGGAAGAAGTAAGGTCGTTGTTGGATGGCCATATCGTGCTGTCTCGAAAACTTGCTGCCGCGGCGCACTACCCTGCAATTGACGTATTGGCTAGTGCGAGCCGTGTGATGCATAACGTCACAACTCCGGAACACAGGCAAAAAGCTGCGCGAGTGCGGGCCCTGATGTCGAAGTATAAGGAGGTTGAGCTTTTGTTGCAGGTTGGAGAATACAAGAAGGGTACGGATGGTCAAGCAGATGATGCAATCAGAGCGGCTCCGATGATTGGTGGCTTGCTAAAGCAGGACTCAACTGTTGTCACGCCGTATGCTAGAACGCTGGAATTGCTTGAGCGTGCGGTGTCGTGAGTGCTCGTGATGCTCACGATCAGCTTGCCAAACTAACAGTGCTTCGAAAAAGGCGGATTGATGCAAATCTGAAAAACGTGAAGGATTGTCAAGCGGCACTTCGAGATGCGCAGGTAAAACTGGAAGAATCTCACCGGTTACAGCGAGATATTTCTGATGCGAGAATGCGGTTGCGTGTTGAGGCTGTCATGGTGCCGGCGAGAGGAGAGTATGGCCAACGATGGCAGCTAGACCAGATTGAGAATCTAAAAATCCAGCTAACGTTGGAGCAGGAGAGAGCTGTCGGAATAGAGAATGAAATTGCAGCAGCAGAGCAAATGCTTTTGAATGCACAGGAAGCATTGCGTGTTGCGCAAAAACGATTGCGAGCCCTTGAAATGCAGGTAGCGCATTATCGGTTAGAGTTGCGGCAAGAGGAGCGGCGCAAGGAATATCGTGAATTGGAAGAACTGGTTGTGCGGCCGTAAATGAGAGTAAGAAAAATATGGATGTTTATAATTCAGTGATTCGTGATGCAAGGTTGCGGCAGCATTCATTTCAAGAAGATAGAGCTTCGTCCACTCGTTCGACGAAGGAATTGAAACTGCCGCTTTCGCAAGCACAAAGCAAGTTGATGTCGGCAGACAAAGAGCGTGACAAGGCGGCATTTGAAGGGCTCTTTAATGGGATGGGCAAGGCTTGTGAGTTAGAGAATGGCGAAAGTGCCGAAAGTGCCGACTGCGAGGATGCCGCACCCTGCGAGCATCGGTTGGAAAGCATCGCTAATGGAGAAGAACAAAAACAAAACCACGAAGAAGGCGATTTCGGTGAGGGGGCTTCCGGCGACCGTGGCACGGAATGTGATGGAGAAGTTGATGCCAACAGGAAGCTGGGAAATGGAAAGTTGGTGGGTAATCACATTGTGCCCCGCACGGAGCAGATTGGAAGGTATTCTGAAGAATCTACTCAATTGGATAAGTTTGGCTCCGAAGAGCAGGCGTCACTGAATGTTGTGGTTCAAGGGGGGGCTAGCCTAACCGCAGTTGCGGATATGAAATTTAGTTCTGCAACGCTTGACCAAAATCAGTTCGTTGCGCTTGTCGAAAAATATGCAGAGCGAATGCTTATGTCTGAGCACATCAAGCCGGGAGAGGTAGGCAGCCAAGCAGTGCTTTTCCTGAAAAATTCCGCTTTCGAAAAGACGCCTATTATGCTGGAGAAAACCGCGACAGGGTGGTTGTTGAAAGCGAATGGAATGTCGGAGGATGCGGCGGCGAAAATAAAGCGTTATTCCCCTGGGTTGGTGCATCGTTTTGCAGCGCGTGGACTAGGTCAGATTGACATCGTATTGTCTGACCAGCTTCATGGCGAGGATGCCTAGTCGAAGGGTGCCAAAGTCGTAGGTATAGGCAAGTAGTTCTTTTTGGGTGGAAGCTCTTGGTGATCTAGCTATAATTCTTTCTCTGAATTAGCTATTGGGGGAGGCGTTATAAAACGCTATGCCTGCCGGGCTGAGAGATGTGCGGAGCGGCCTTTACTCCACACCGATACCACAAGAGCTTGTGTCTATGCCCGAGAATTCGCTTGAACTTCATCCCTTGAGCCCTCATACAGTTCACCCGCTTTCTGCGTGGCGCTGGTTTATGGCGGGTTGGAAGTGTTACCGCTCGCTTCCTCTGGCGAGTTCGGTTTATGCGGCGATCTACACGGTGTTTGGGCTCACCAGCGGGTTGTTTGTCTGGTATGTCGAAGCGCTTCCTATGCTGTTTCCGCTTGCAATGAGTTTTTTATTGGTCGGACCAATTGCTGCAACTGGGTTCTATCAGCTTTCACGGACGCATCGTGAGAGCGGGGTGCCAAGTTTGGCGAGCGCTGTGCGTGCTTGGTTTGGTCACGCGAGTCTGTGGATTTTAGCAATTCTGAGTGGGTTTCTCTGGCTGATCTGGATTACCGACGCAGCAATTCTATATGGTTTGTATTTTGGTGGAAGCGTCGATCCAGGATTCTTGCCTAGGTTCGGGTTTACGGATACGTTGCCCGCCTTTGGCGTGTTTGCGTCGTTAATGTGGTTGGCCCTCGGTCTCATCATCTTTGGCGTTAACGCATTTTCTGTGCCGCTATTGTTCGAAGATCGGGTGTCTTTGCCCTTGGCAATTGGCTGCAGTGTGCGCGGAATTTTGCGCAATCCGGTGGCGATGTTCGGGTGGGCCGGGTTGGTAGTGGTTGTGGTGCTGGTTTCTTTGGCTTTTCCCCCGCTGTTTTTGGTGGCCCTGCCAGTACTGGCATATGGCAGCGAAGCGTGCTATCGGGAAGTGTATTCGGAGGAGTAAGATGAGCGCCTCGGTTGGGCTACCGCGCACAGATTCGTAATTGTGTGGGATTCTGGCTAGGATTAAGCGCGACAAATTTGCCCGCAGCGCGTGCGCACTGAAGGGGGCGGCTGCGGAGCGTTGAGCGGATAATTAAGGGGGAATCGATGTCAGGAACAGCATCAACACTAGTATCGACTTTAGCAGGAAAAATCGCGGTAAAGAGCACCTTGGTCGTTTTGCATGGCGATGAAATGGCGCAGGTTTGCTTGGATCGCATTCTTGATCAGTTTGTCAGGAAACGCCTTGATATGCCGCTTCTGGAAATGGATCTTTCCGCAGAGAATCGCCTTCGAACCAATGGCCAGATTGTGAAGGATGCGATTGCAGCCTTAAAAACACACGGAGTTGGGCTTAAGAACGCAGGAATGACGGTGAATAAAGCTCAGTTGGAGGCGCTGCTTGCTGCTAATCCAGACGTGGATGGAAGTAAGTTGCACCCGCTTGCCACCAAGTCGCCAAATGGAGCAATTCGTGCTGGAATAGGCGGCAATATCACCCGTGAAGACATTCCTTTCCGCAATATCAAGCGCCTTGCGCCGCAATGGGTGGGCCGGGATATTGAAGTGTTCACGATGGAGACCGGTGGGAACAAAGATAGCTATAACGAAATTTCCCGAGTAACGGGCGTTATCAAGGTGATGTTTGTCGGAGCGAGCGGCAATCCCGTGGAGCTGCATCGCCGCAAGATCAAGAAAGGCGATCCTTGGCTACTGGCAAGTAATGATATCTATAAGGTGCGCAGCTGGGCACATGAATTTTTTCGGCGCGCCTTAGAAGAAAAGCGCGACGCCTATCTTGGCCTGAAAGATACAGTGATTTCAGGTTACGAAGGAACGATGCGTGATGTAATTGAAGGTGTTTATAAAAATACCTATCAAGCAGATTTTGAGAAGGCAGGGTTGCGTTATTTTTATGAGCTGATTGATGCGCAGGCTGCACGCATTGTGGCGACTCCACCGGAACGAGCGCTTTGGGGGGTTCCGGAGAACACGACGGGGCGCAAGATGTATAAGCTTGTGAATGCCCTTAAAAAGTGGGGGATTCCGGAGCGCCAGTTTAGCGTGTCGATTTCGCGCATGAGCGCTGGGGGTGGCGATCAGTATGGCAGTTTCAATATGCCTGTCGGTGAGGATGGCATCATTAAGGTGATGTTGGACGGCGAGGAAATGCATGCTCGCGAGGTAAAGAAAGGCGATCCCATTATCTTTATGCATAACGACCGTGAGGCGATAAAAGATTGGGTGACGCAGGTGTTTCGTGATGCGGCGCGTAATGATAAGGAGATCTATTTTGGCCTTAAGCGCGAGTATATGCAGTATGACGATGTTTTTAGCGATGTGATTCGTGAGGTGCGCCAAGAAATTCTGCAGTTCAATTTGCAGGTGCCCTCGTTCATGGTGATGCGCCCGTCTAGCCAGTTGAAGAAGATGATCACGGACCCGCCGCGCAATGGTTTGTACCCTGCGCTGAACTTGGATGGGGATGTTTTCTCGGATATTTCTGCGGCTTTGGGCGGCAGCCTAGCCACGGCCAGTTCGATTATCGAAAGTAAGGACGGCACAATGCTGTACGAGGCGCCGCACGGCACGGCGCACGACTTGTATGTCAAATATCAGGAGTCGAAGGGCAAGGTGGTTCTGTTTAACGCCTCTGCGTTGCTCTACGCGGTGGCCAATGCGCTGGAAACGCTTGCGCTGCGGGAGAGCAATGAAATGCTGCGCTGCTATGCGCACCACTTGAAAACCTCTCTGATTGAAACGGTCGCACAAGGGTATGTGACGGCGGATCTGAAAGGAAAAACAATCCAGCCTGAACAAGAAAAGGAGGTCGATATGTACGGTTTTCTGGACCGTATAGAGGAAAATCTCCGGCCGATGGCGTGAGCAGCGGGGCTTTGAGTGGTATCCTTGGGGCCGTGTATTCGAATAGCCCCAAGGACTCCCGATGGATGATCTGAACAAGTTTCTGGAAGGTTTTGGGCGTTTTCGCCAAAAATACTTCGTGGATGATAGCGCGCTATTCAAGCGCCTTAACAGTCAAGGGCAGAAGCCCAGCACTTTGGTGATCGCATGCTGTGATTCGCGTGTTGATCCCGCCATCATTACCGATTGCGCACCGGGCGATATGTTTGTGATACGCAACGTCGCAAATCTCGTGCCTCCACGTGAAATCGGGCCTACCAATCAAGGGGTGTCTGCGGCTTTGGAATTTGGCGTCTCGGTGCTGAACGTGGAGCGCATTATTGTGTTGGGGCATGCACGCTGCGGTGGCATTGCCGCACTGATGCGCGATGACACAGGGGCCGCTTCTGCAGGCTATCTGGCGCGTTGGATCGGGATTGCGGAGACTGCGCGGCAGCGGGTGTGGAGTGAGTTCAAGGATATGCCGCTTGAGGAGCAGATACATGCCTGCGAGCTTGCGTCTATCGTGGTGTCTTTGGGCAACCTGATGACGTTCCCGTGGATTCGAGAGCGGGTGGAGGCGGGCACGCTTAAGCTTCATGGCTGGTATTTTGATCTGGAACGCGGCATGTTATTGGGCTATGAGCGGCGCACCGGGCAGTTTGTGGTGATGGATCCGGATTTCGCGCCTAAGGATTGATCGGGTAAATATATTTCAGAGGGTATGCCATGGCTGGGCCGCAATCAGCGATTCCCGTAAACGATCCACGCATGATGCCGCAATGGTCGGCATTTCTTGAGCTTGGTTTTCGGCCTTTGTACTTGGTCGGCAGTTTTTGGGCGCTGTTCTCGGTGGCGCTCTGGGTGTTTGTGCCACAGCTGCTCGCGGGTAAGTTGCCGGGCTTGTACTGGCATATGCACGAGATGCTGTGGGCGTTCGTGGGCACGATTGCTGCTGCGTTTCTACTGACCGCGAGCGCGAACTGGACGGGCATTGTGCCTTTAAAGGGGCGTTTCTTGGGCCTTGCGGTGGCGCTTTGGATTGTGGCAAGGATTGGCTTTCTGCTGCCTTGGGCGTTTGGTTTTGTGCTCGCTGCGGTGGCGGAGGTGCTGTTTTACCTGATTGCTGCTGCGAGCGTTGGGCGCGTGATTTTGAAGGTGCGCAGTAAGCGCAACTATGGCGTGCCCTTGCTGTTGTTGGGGTTGGGCCTGTCGGACGCATGGTTCTTATGGGCGGTGCAGATCGGGGATTATGCGACCCTTACGATGCGCTTTTACTACGGCATGCTGTGTATGGCGATGATTGCGCTGTTGATTGCGCGCCGTGTAATTCCTTTCTTTGCGTCGCGTGGGGTGGGGAGTGGATTTAACCCGCCGAGCTTGACCGAAACAGGTAAGTGGCAGCTTGGGGCGTGTGGCCTTGGGTTGTTTGGACTTGTGTTCGGCTGGATTTGGCTGGCGGTGCCTGCTTTGTTGGTCGCTTCGGGGATTTCGTTGTGGCAGTTTGCGATGTGGCAGCCGTGGGGGACGCGCAAGGTGCCGATTGTGTGGATTCTCTATGTGGGCTATTTCTTTTTAGGGCTTGGCTTGGCGGTGGCCGCGGTACAGATTTCGGGTGTGGATATGCGTGCTGCGTGGCCGGTGCATGTGATCGGTGTGGGCGGATTTTCGGTGCTGATCATCGGCATGATTACGCGCACGGCGCTTGGGCATTTGGGGAGGCCCTTGCGTACCGATACCAGTATGGTGGTGGCCTACGGTTTGGTGATCAGTGCAGCGCTTTTGCGTTTTGCAGCGTTGATGCATTTTTCGTTTTCGGTGCATTTTTTGCATCTGGCCACGTTGTGCTGGGTGCTGGGGTTTGCGGTTTACCTATGGCGTTTTGTTCCGTGGCTGATTCGTCCACGCCCCGATCGTTTGCCACCGACGGGCCCGTCGATGCCAAAGGTGGCGGTGCAGCAGTTTAATCCGGTGAAACCATCCTGATAGATCCTTACTTTTCGGAGCCTTACTTTATGGAGCTGGCGCGATGAACTACGGATGGCTGGTAACGCTTCACCTGTTGGCGGCGATCGCATTTGCGGGAACGGTGTTTTTTGAGGTGATTATTTTGGAGGCCGCAGGCGGTGAGGTGCCGCGTGCGGTTCGCTTACGTATGGAGCAGGCGATTGGGAATCGTGCGGTGCGCATCATGCCGTGGGTGTTGCTTACGCTGTATGGCGCGGGCATTTCGATGGCGTGGCATTATCGAAGCGCACTGGCTAACCCTTGGTCGGATCCGTTTGGCATGATGCTTTCAATCAAGATTCTGCTTGCGATCAGCGTGTTTGGCCATTTTATAACGGCGATGTTGTGGAAAAAACGGGGCAAGCTAAGTGGAGAGCGTTCGCATCGTTTGCATATCAGCATTTTTATTCATGTTCTGTTGATCGTTGTGCTGGCAAAGGGGATGTTTTATTTGCGTTTTTAGTTTGCCAGCGAAGAATAAGGAGGTGTACGGATGGCGCTGATTGATCATTATCTGTTGATCAAGTCTGCTCACGTCGGGTTTGTAATGCTGAGTGGGAGTGTTTTTCTTGCGCGGGGCATTGGTGCTTTGATGGATGCCAAGTGGCCCACGATCAAGGCGGTGCGCAAAGTCAGCATGTTGATTGATATCTCTTTGCTTACTGCGGCGATACTTTTGCTGTTTGCTTTGCACTGGAATCCGTTTGTAATTCCTTGGCTTGAGGCAAAATTGAGTTTGCTGCTTGCGTATATCGGTTTTGGCTTGGTAACGCTGCGGTTTGCCAAGACTCAAATGGGTAAGACGCTTGGGTTTGTGGTTGCGTTGTTTTGTTATGTATTGATGTTCTCTATTGCGCGAGCACATGATCCTGCGGGATTTTTACGCTCTTTTATGTAGGCCCTTTTTGCGGAGCTAGATTCTAGTGTGAATTTGTGCTCATCGTTTTGGGTGCACAAGATCGCTAGATCGGGCATTGCAGTCAACTTGGGTGGTTGACTGCAATGCGGGTTCGTTTCGGCGGTAACGTTTCCGCTGTAGGGCTTTACTGCGACTAGCTTTGGCTGATGGTACGCGCGATTCCGATAGAGGCGCGGGCTTTTTCAAGCCTTGGGATTGCTTCTGCGCGGGCTTTTTCTGCGCCTTTCTTTAGCACTTCATCAATATAACCAAGATCGTTCATCAGTTCTTGGTAGCGGTTGCGCGGTTCGGTGAGCTGTTCATTGATGAGTTCAAAGAGTTCCTTTTTCGCTTGGCCCCATGCGATGCCGTTTGCGTGGGCGTCGCGCATGTATTGGATTTGGTCTGGGGTTGCGAAGGCTTGCCAGATTTCAAAGAGGGCGGATTCGGAGGTTTCTTTGGGTTCGCCGGGTTCTTTGAGGTTGGTTTTGATGCGGTTGATGAGTTTTTTTAACTCTTTTTCGCTGCTGAACAGCGGGATGGTGTTGCCGTAGCTCTTGCTCATTTTTCGGCCGTCTAGCCCTGCGAGCACGGCAACTTGATCATCGACGGCGGCTTCTGGTAGCACGAATTGTTCGCCAAACAGGTAGTTGAAGCGCTGGCCGATGTCGCGGGCCATTTCGATGTGTTGGATCTGGTCGCGCCCCACGGGGATTTTGTGAGCGTTGAACATCAAAATGTCGGCGCTCATCAGGATGGGGTAGCTAAATAACCCCATGGTAATGCCTTTGTCGGGGTCGTTTTCGCTGCTTTGTTCGTTTTCTTGGACAGAGGCTTTGTAGGCGTGCGCGCGATTCATTAAGCCCTTGGCGGTGACGCAAGTAAGCATCCACGTCAATTCCATGATTTCTGGAATGTCTGATTGGCGGTAGAAGGTGCTGTGATCGGTGTCTAAGCCGAGTGCAAGCCAAGTGGCGGCGATTTCGCGGGAACTCTGACGGATTTTTTCCGGCTCGAAGCATTTGATGAGCGCGTGATAATCGGCGAGGAAGTAGAAGGATTCGATTTCTGGGTTGCGCGAAGCTTCGATTGCCGGGCGGATTGCGCCGACGTAGTTACCCAAGTGTGGGGTGCCGGTGGTCGTGATGCCGGTGAGGTAACGCTGTTTTGTCATGATGGGGATAACCGCAGCAGCCTATGGAAGATCGCCGATTATACCTGATATTGGCAGAGGCTGGTTTGATTGAGGCGCATGGGCTGAGGCGCATGGGCTTGATTGAGGCGCATGGGAAAGCCGATGAGCATGGAGCTTGTCGAGCTTGATGAGAAAGGGAGCTGGCAAATGCCAGTCCCTTCAGAGAAGAACAGGGAGCGAATAAGTTCGCTCCCTGAAGCCATTGCCGATCGAAAGATCAGGCGGCTTCGGTTTTGGAGCGGGGTGCAGTTTCGTCGTCGTTGGCGGCGTCGCTTAGGTTTACGCCGGCCAAGCCAAGTACGACTTGTAACGCTACGGATACAGCGCCGATGATGAAGACAACGTCACCAAAGGTGCGAATCCAGCGCAGGTTGTGCAGGAGTGGCTGTTGCATAAATTCTTCACTGCGTGCGTACCACAGACCTTCGCTTACGCTGGCGCTGAACTGAATCAGGCCGATGGGCAGAAGGCTAGTGGAGATCATGAGTACCAAGCCTGCGTTTAGGCCCCAGAAGCCAAGCTTCATGAGTTTGTCGTTGAATATGAATTCTGGGCGGATGTAGCGCAGCACAAGGATGCTGAAGCCAATCGCCAAGAAGCCGTATACACCGAACAACGCTGCGTGTGCGTGTACTGGAGTGGTGTTCAGACCTTGGATGTAGTACAGGGAGATGGGCGGATTGATCATGAAGCCAAATACGCCTGCGCCCAGCATGTTCCAGAAGGCCACTGCAACGAAGCAGTAGAGGGGCCATTTCAGATTTTCCATCCATGGTGCGCGGGATTTGAGGCGCCAGTTTTCCCATGCTTCATAACCGAGCACGATCAACGGAATCACTTCCAGTGCGCTGAATGCTGCACCTACCGCCATAACGGGCGTGGTGGTACCGGCAAAGTAGAGGTGGTGGAAGGTGCCGGGAATACCGCCGAGCATGAACAGGGATGCAGAAACTAGGCTGGCACTCGTTGCCATGCGCTTAGACACAAGGCCCATGCTGCTGAAGATGAAGGCGAGTGCAGTGGTTGCGAATACTTCGAAGAAGCCTTCTACCCAAAGGTGAACCACCCACCAACGCCAGTATTCCATTACAGACAAGTGTGAACGCTCGCCGTAGAACAGGCCAGCACCGTAGAACAGGCCGATGGCGCCAACGGATGCAGTGAGCAGAGCCAGCAGGTTTTTGTCTTCGCCTGATTTTCTGAACAACGCGGGCGTTACGCCGCGCAGCATCAATACCAGCCAGACCAAGATGCCAACCCACTTGAGGATTTGCCAGCCACGGCCAAGGTCAACGTATTCATAGCCTTGATGGCCCCACATGAAGCTGAGCTCTTTCGGCATGATGTGTGCGATGGCGAAGTAGTTGCCTGCGAAGGAGCCTACGCATACGAACACGAGCGCCCAGAACAGCACATCTACACCGAGTTTTTGGAACTTGGGATCTTTGCCGCCGTTAATGATCGGCGCAAGGAACAGGCCCGCAGCAAGGAAGCCGGTCGCAATCCAGAATAACGCGGCTTGGATGTGCCAAGTGCGCATCAGTGCATATGGGAACCACTGGGATACGTCAATGCCGTAGAAGGTTTGGCCTTCAACTGTGTAGTGTGCGGTGAAGCCGCCAATGAATACCTGTGCTACGAAAAGTGCTACGACCAAGAACAGATATTTGCCTAGCGCTTTTTGTGAAGGCGTCAGTGCAAAAGTGGTGAGCGGATCGCGCGCGGGGGCAGCCGGGTCGCTTTCATCGTGTTTGTGTAGGAACGACCAGCCCCAGACCAAGAAGCCTACGCCAGCGAGTAGCACAACGATGCTCATGATCGACCATACAACGTTTTCAGAGCTAGGAATGTTGTCGATCAGTGGCTCATGTGGCCAGTTGTTGGTGTAGGTAACGTTGGTGCCTGGGCGATCGGTCGCGGCGGCCCATGCGGTCCAGAAGAAGAACTGCGTCATTTGCGCGCGACGTTGTGCGTCGGGCAGTGTGTTTTCCTTCATGGCGAAGTTGGCACGGCTGGTGCGCAGTTCTGGATCGTTGGAGAACAGTTTTTCGTAGTAGGCAGCGGTTTGTGCCATCGCTTGTGCGCGGCGCTCGCTGACGGTGAGTTTGCCTTGCGCGTCTACGTCATTGCTGCGGTATTCGGCTTTCAGTTCAGCGCGGAGGCCGCCCTGTGCGCCTACCGGAAGCTCGGCGAAGGCTTTGCCGTATTGGGCTTGTGCGCCAAGCTCAAGCCATGCGGTGAGTTCGCGGTGCAGCCAGTCGGCTGTCCAGTCGGGGGCTTGGTATGCGCCGTGGCCCCAGATGGAGCCGAGTTGCATGCCGCCAACGGATTGCCATGCGGTTTGGCCGTCAATGATGCTTTCCTGATCAAACAGGACTTTTCCGTCGGTGGTGGTGACTTGTTCGGGGATAGGTGGCGCAGAGCGGTAAACCTCCGCGCCAAAATATCCCAATAGGGAAAACATGACTATGCACACGCCGATTAGCGTGAACCAGTGCTTTTTGTAAGGGCCCATGGCGATCCTCTCAATGTTGTGGTCAGTTGTAACGTTGTAAAAACTGGTTTTTGCTGCGTTTCGCTGTTGCGTGTTTTTTCTGTGTTTGTGTGTTTTTTGGACAAACGTTCGTTTTTATGGAATTTGGGCGAAACGATCAGCCGCAATCTTGTCTTGGGTGTCGCGTGACGTCGGTTTTGTTAGGTTTAGTGCCGATAATCCACGGTGAAGCGCTCAAAGAGCACGTTGTTTTCCAAATGGATGTGGATCAGGAGGTCTTCACGGAAGGCGTGTAACCCGTGATACAGTGCGCTCCACGTGGCGCAGCGATCGGTTGGGAGCACCAAGCCTTCGGTGAGGGACTCGATCTGGCGGATGGCTGCGACCTGTTCGCCGTGTTCTACGCGGATTGCGTGGATGGCTTCGTCGGCGCAGCGGAGTTGGTCTTGCGTGATTAAAGGAAACAACGTCATTTCTTCCTTACGCATGTGGCTTTCCAGTTCCTGATGCAGGGCATGGAGGTGCTCGGCGAGCCCGGTTGGGCAGTCGGGGTGCTCTGGGTGAGCAATTTCGACGCGCCGAGCCTGCTGGATCAGGGCCGGGAGTTGTTCGCGGTGAAGTGCGTGGAAATGGTCCAAAATGTAGCTGACCAAATCAGCGCTGCTGGCTTTTTTCCAATCTCTGCCGCTTCGTTGCATTAAACGTTTGGCAGGGGAATCCGGTAGCGCCATCCAAACAACCTCTTTGCTCGTCACTCTCCGCGCCGCATGTAGCGAAAACTGTGCCAGTTTGTGATGACAGTGTGTTTACGCGGGAATTTGTTGAGGTAAGCTGTGACGCGGTAGACTTTACCCTGTATGATGTGGGTTGTTTTTACCGTTGACGGTAATTAGTACCCATGATTAGCTTTCCCTATATCGGTTAATGAGATTTTCCTATAAGGGTTAGCGGGTTTGCGAAAGGTTCCTCATGACGCCTGCGATCTACCCTCTCTTAATTGCGGATTTGGCCGTTGATTTGCCAGCTGCGGTGCGTTTACAGCGCCTAGCCAATCGCCTGCGTGCGCATTTTTCTTGTGGCGCTGTCGCGCTTTTGCGATTGGAGGGTGAGCATCTACGCCCAGTAGCGGTAGATGGTTTGACCAGTGATGCACTGGGACGCCGCTTTGAAACCGGCAACCATCCTCGCCTTGCAACGATTCTCCAGCGGCAAGGCGTTACCTTTTTTAATCATGACAGCAGTTTGCCGGACCCCTACGATGGTTTGATCGCAGGCCGTGAGGATCAGCCGCTTCCTGTTCACGATTGTATGGGGATGGCGCTAAACGTGGAGGCGGAGCGCTGGGGGGTAATTACGCTGGATGCGTTAAAGGTGGGTACGTTTTCTATCAAGGCGCGGGCGGAGCTGGCGGAATTGGCGAGCTTGGTGGAGGCGTCCATTCGGGTGACGCGTTTGGAGGACGATATTCGTGCTTTGGGTGTGGCGCGGGCGGCGCAGACGATTCCCTCTGCAGTGCGGGATGATCATCGGATTGTGGGGCAAAGTGAGGCGATCACCCGACTTTTGCATGAGTTGGAGGTGGTGGCTGATTCGGAGTTGCCGGTGTTGTTGCTGGGGGAGACAGGGGTTGGCAAGGAATTGTTCGCGCATCGTTTGCACCGGCTTTCGCGCAGGGCGGCACAGCCTTTGGTGCACGTGAATTGCGCGGCACTGCCAGAGTCGCTTGCGGAGAGTGAGTTGTTTGGGCATGTGAAAGGCGCGTTTTCGGGGGCGCTAAGTGAGCGCCCGGGGCGGTTTGAGGCGGCGGAGGGGGGGACGCTTTTTCTGGATGAGGTGGGCGAGTTGCCGTTATCTGTGCAGGCCAAGCTTTTGCGTGCGCTGCAAAATGGCGAGATCCAGCGTTTGGGGGCGGATAAGCCGCGCCAGGTGAACGTGAGGATTATCGCGGCCACGAACCGTAGCCTGCGCGACCATGTTCGCGACGGTACGTTTCGTGCGGATTTGTACCATCGCTTGTCGGTCTACCCGATTCCCATCCCGCCGTTGCGCGAACGTAAGGGGGATGTGCTGCTGCTGGCGGGCCGTTTTCTGGAAGAAAACCGCGCGCGTTTAGGTTTGCGTAGCCTGCGCCTTTCCGCAGCAGCGGAGGGGATGTTGTTGCGTTATGGTTGGCCGGGCAATGTTCGGGAACTAGAACATGTGGTGAGCCGCGCCGCGCTCAAGGCGGTGAGCAGGGGTGCGGAGCGACGCGAGATTGTGACATTGGAGCCGGATGTGCTGGATCTGGATGCGGGGGATGGCGCATCGGCGGGTGAGGTGGGTGGTGGCTATGTGGGAGGCGCTTACGGTGATCGTGGCCGTACCGAAAACGCGCATGCGGGGATTGCGCCGTTTGCGCTCGCTGGGCTTTCTTTGCGGGATGTTGTGGAGATGAGCCAGCGCCAAGCGATTCGCCAAGCGCTGGTAGCTGCAGAGGGGAATTGGGCGGCGGCCGCGCGCCAGCTTGATTTGGATGCGAGCAATTTGCACAAGCTGGCGCGGCGCTTGGGGGTGAAGGGTGGGGGAATCTAAAATTGCGAGTATTGATTCGCACCCTTCGCGTTGTTAGAACCTGGTAAAGTTGCTTGCTGCTGGAGCGGTGGTCTGTGGGGTGTGCGGGGCTGCGTGCATGTGGTTCCTTGCGGTGATGCGTTGGTGGTGTTGCGCTTGAAATTGCTCGCCGCTTAGTTCTGCCATTAGGCGCTGTAGTTGTTCTGCTTGTGTCGTCATTTCTTCGGCGGTGGAGGCGAGTTCTTCGGAGCCGGAGGCGTTTTGCTGGATCGCTTGGTTGAATACGCTCATGGCTTGGTTGATCTGGCTGGCACCGGAGGCTTGCTCTCGTGATGCGGCGGAGATTTCTTGGACGAGCTGTGCGGTTTTGCTAATGGCGGGCACCATGGCTTCTAGGAGTTTGCCGGCGCCTTCGGCGGTGTTAACGCTGGCATTGGCCTGCTCTCCGATTTCTTGGGCGGCTACGCGGCTGCGTTCGGCGAGTTTGCGCACTTCGGCGGCGACTACCGCAAAGCCTTTGCCGTGTTCCCCTGCGCGGGCGGCTTCAATTGCGGCGTTCAGGGCGAGGAGGTTGGTTTGATAGGCAATGTCGTCAATGATGCTAATTTTTCCTGCGATCATGCGCATTGCGTCTACGGTGCTGGCAACGGCGGAGCCGCCTTGGTTGCTGTCTTGCGAGGCTTGGGTGGCGATGCCTTCCGTGATCTTGGCGTTTTCCGTGTTCTGGGCAATGGACGCGCTCATCTGTTCGATGGATGCCGTGGTTTCTTCGAGGCTTGCTGCCTGTTCAGTGCTTGCGCTGGAGAGTGATTGGGCGGTCATGCTAACTTGCTCGGATGCGGATGCAATCATGTCTGCTGCGGCGCGTACTTCGTGTATGGAGCGCATGAGTGAGCGGGTGAGGTAGATGGCGATCAGTACAGCCGCGATAATAGCAATCGTGGAGATGCCGATCATCAGGTTGCGGGCAAGCGCATAGGTGGCGGTAGCTTCATTCAGTAGCTTATCAATGCTGTGCGCTTGAAGATTCAGCTGGTCGGTGACGTTCTTCCGGTACTCCGCTGCAAACGGGTTCACGGTGCTTTCCATAAATGCGATGGTGGCTTCCCGCCCATTGTTTTCGATCAGTTTGATTGCTTGTTTCTGGAGCTTTAGGAAGGTCTCGTGATCTTGCGCCATTTTCTGCGCGAGCGCTTTGCCTTCTTGGCTGGTGACTCGCGCTGCAAGTGTATCCAGGTGCTCTGTGATGCTCTTGTTGGCAGCTTCAATGTTGTCTACCACTCGGTCTCGATCTGATTTTGCCTCTAAATCCAAGAGGTTGCTAAGGCCCAGAAAAATGGTATCGCCGTGTAATAAAACCTGCGCGGAATCCTCGGCGTTTGGCCACAAGCGCAAACCGAAGTCATCGTTGTTGTCATTGATTTCGGCGAGCCGCGTTACGCCGAGTGTTGCGATGCCAATCAACAAGATACCGATGATTGTGAATCCCAAGCTTAATTTGCCGGCGATTCCCATGGAGGATTTCATGTGGTATTCCTTATGTTGCTTACGAGAACTCTGCGTTCCACTCAGTCATGAAGGCAGGTGCCTTGGTTGTTTCAGGAAGGCAAGACAGAAAAAAAGTATAGTCAGGATGCTTCTGGGTGCGAGTTCTTGAAGGGCGAATAGGAATAGTGGTTGATGTTTTTTCTGTAAGGATTTGCCGATTCTTGGTGTAAGCACTTAGCGTATTTTTTGCCGACTTCGGGGCGCTTGTAAATTTTCATTGGCTCGTTTGCCTGCAGAGGCTTAAGAATCTGATTGGCAATGCGCACAAAAGAAAAGAGGCCGCGCGTTATGTGTCGCCTTCTGAATAACGCTTCCACAACGCGAGCAGAGCATCCCTTCTCGCTTAAAGACTTCAAAGTGAAAATTGCCGTCTTGGTAGGGATCTGGGGCAATACGAGCACTGTCTGCGACAAGTCCACGCGTTGCGTAGGACAGGCGCGGAATGTTGAGAATTGCATGGGCGAGGCTGGAAATTTTTTCGGGAGTTAAATCCTGTGGGCGACTGCTCGGCGACAATTCTGCCCGCCAGAGAATTTCAGCGCGCAAGTAATTGCCAAGGCCCGCAAAGAAGGATTGATCCAGAAGAAGCGCACCCAGATTACGCCGCGCAAAGTGGGGCTGAAGCAGGCGGTGTGCAACCTGATCGCTGGTGAATTCTTTGTCCAAAACATCAGGCCCGATTCGCTGTAAAAAAGGGTGGGATTGAACTTCATTGGTGGGCCAAAGTTCAATGTTTGACGCGCTGTACAGGGTTGCAGTGACGTTATTTGCCGCAATTCGCACCCGAGGTGAGCGGGTGGAAGTAATTGGGTCGTCTGGAGTGGAAATTATCCAGCGCCCGTACAATTGGTTATGGCTGTAGAGACTCAGCCCGATCGAAAAATGCGTGAGCAACGCTTTGCCGCGCGTTTCAATACCGGTGATTTGCGACCTATGCAATTGTGGACTGTAGCTTTGCAGCTTTGGGAAGGCAAACCAGACTTCATGTAGCGGCTTGTTAAGGAGCGCTGCGCTGAGCTGGTCTGCGATGCGGCGAATTTCTGGCCCTTCAGGCATTTAGATTTCCCCTGTTTTATTGCGTAGGGTCACAATTAAAAACAAAAGAAGCCATCAATGCTCACGCCCATCTACTCGTGGCTGCCACAAAAAGGGAATTAAACGATAGCCGACCAGAATAAAACACAGGCTCCAGCCAAGCGCTGACAGATCAATCCACAGGAAATAATGTGCGGGCCAGACTTGTGTCATTACCAGCCGGAAAAATGCGCCAATTCCCATGCAGGAAAGGCCCACTTTATCCAGCGTTACAAACGATATTTTGCGCCCTGTATGGCCGTGGGAAATACGAATCAGCATTCCCGGGATAATGACGCCCATGCACAGGAAAGTAAAAATATGCACCGAGAGTGATCCGAAAGGCTCGATCCAGCCTGCGTTGAGGAGTGCTTCGCAGCCAAAATGTAAGGCCAAGCCAAAATAACCGATATACATCAGCGCCAGATCAAAGCGGCGAAGGCCAACATTGGGTGACCAGATCGTAAAGCGCACCAGTAGCAGCACGCAGGCAATACTCGGTAAGAGAACTGCAAGCGGGGTCGGCATGAAACTCTCAAACGCAGAAAGCAGCACCGAAGCTTTGATCCCAGTGTCTAGCCAGCCCTTGCGTGGCAGGATGATGTTCGCAGAATTCTTGAGAAACTGCGGCATGGTGCGCTCAAACATTACCGCGAAAGCCACACAGAACAGCCCGATGGACATGGAAAACCCGTGTGCATAGGTGCTGGGAATGAGGAGGAGTGATTTCGCAACAAGAAACGCCGGCAGCGCGATGATAAAAAAATAATTATCCTTTTTGAAAGTATCTTTTTTATGATAGCGAACGAGGGTTTGGACAACATAGCCAGCCACCCAGATCAGAAAAAGGTTGGGCGCGATCAGGCTTCCTAACAGCTTCAGCGTGCTGTCGTTTTCACTGGGAACTGGAAAATAAAACACGCCAACCCGCTCTGCACACCACAGCACCACTGCAATCAACAGTGGGAACCCATGCATCCCGCGTATGCCTACCCAGTTTTTACTGGCTGTTAGCAAAAAGCCCCCCAGCACCGCCCAGCCAAAGCCGAATAACATCTCGTGTGCGTGCCACTGGGTGGCGGAAATTCCTGATTCTGGCAAGTGCAAGGTGCCAGAAAAAACCAGCGCCCAAAGTAACGGCAACAGTGCGCCGGAAATAATGGCCAAGGTGAAGAATGGGCGAAAACCCACCAACAGAACAGGCGCTTGGAACAGCCCGGATTTCCTTGCAGTCTGCGGGTGATTCATGATTTCCCTCGTTTCGTGGTTGGTGCAGTAGACGTGCTGAACAGCAAGCCTTGCAGGGGTTTGGATTGGCGCGTCAGGTCTGCGAGCGTGTACTGGTCGAGGCTGGCGTAGAGCGCTTCAAAGGCGGTGCCAAGGATGTTTGCCAACCTGCATACCGGCGCGATTTTGCAGACTCCGGGTTCTTCACCTAGGCATTCAACGATCGGCCCGTTGCTTTCGCTGGCGCGAATGACCTGCCCCAAACGAATTTGATCGGGCGCTGCAGCAAGCCGGATGCCGCCGCCTTTTCCTCGAATGGACTCAATGGTGCCGGTGCGTGCCAGATGGTGAACCACTTTCATCAGGTGGTTGCTGGAGATGCCGTAGGCGGCTGCGATTTCGGGGATGGTGGCAAGCGCTACCGACTCTCTGGATTCGCTGGGTTCGTTGGGTTTCTCTTTGAGCGCAAGGTACATCAATACGCGCAAGGTGTAATCTGTAAATGTGGTGATTCTCATTTAGGGACTTGTCGAGTGCGCTCTTGGTTTGTTAAAGTAAAGATATATTGTTTATACATCTTTTGAAAGCAACTTTTTGTGAAGGCTTTTCAGGGCTGCTGAACCGGCGCCAACTTTTCTGCTGCAAATGGATTCTGCCAAATAGCCTGTCGTGTGGCCGGCTGCTGAAGCAGCGTGCAGCGGTAAAGCAGACGGGGCGAGCGCGGCTTTGTGAGTGGCCGATTTGCGGTAAGGCAGTCGGCTTGTGACGTCCTAAACGCATATTTAACCTAAGGAAGCTACACCCATGACCAGTCAGCAAGAAGTATTCAAGGCCACCATTGATGTTCGCACCATTCCGCCCCGTGAACGCCACCCGCTTATTTTTAACACATTTAACTCGCTTGGCGCGGGTGAGGCGTTGTTGCTGATCAATGACCATGATCCACGCCCATTAAATTATCAGTTTCAGGCGCAAAACCCAGGTGGTTTTACTTGGGATTATCTTGAACAAGGCCCAACGGTTTTTCAGGTAAGAATCGGCAAACCTGCCTGAAAAACCGAACGCTACTTAAAGGCTAAAACGAGGGCGTTCTGTTTGTGATCACCCTCGTTTTTTAGGCCCTGTGAGCCGTAGTACTTTGAATTGGCGATTGCTATTGATTAGCTCGGTTCGCTCAAAATAATCTGCGGCTCGCTGTTCAAGCGGGATAAATGCGTTTACCACAAATAACGCTTGGCCTTTTCGATCAAGGTGTGAGTGTGCAGCCTCGATAAAGCGCGTCGTAATGTCGCGGCGAGTATCAAAGCCTTGGTGAAAAGGCGGGTTGCAAATCACGGTGTCGAAGAGGCCGGTAATTTGGCGAGCGCAGTCATCCGCAATTACGTTGCCGTAATGGATGTGGTGGAATTGAAAATTAAAACGACAGCTAAGTAGCGCGGCGGAATTGTTGTCAGTTGCGGTGATCTGACTTGGATGGTAACGAGATACCTGCAGGCTTAAGTACCCGTATCCACAGCCGAGATCCAGTACACGCCCTGGCGATTGCTGAAAAAGTTGTGGAAAACAGCTCGCTAATAGCTGACTGCCTGCATCTATTTTTTCCCAGCCAAACTGCCCCGGCTTGCTATAAAACTGCAGGCCGTCTTCCTCGCCGATCAGGCGTAAGCGGTGATAATCGCGATCATCTGGCGCGCTGGAATCGCCAATGATCTTTTGATCATATTGCAGCACTGCAAGCCGCGTGCTGTGGCTACCGTTTTGCTGATATACGAGCGGCCCTATGCAGGCTTCGGCGTTGCGGATGTAGGTTTTGATGCCTTCTTGTTTGCCACCAATCAAATACAACTGACCGAGTGATTCGGTGCTGGATTGTGCTGCTGCGCGAGCTGCGTGCTGCAAGACATCACGCGCAGCGCGCAGGACATGGTGCACAAATGCCTTCTCTTTGGAAATTCGGTATACAATACTGCGAAACGGCTGCGTTGCGTCTTGGGAGTGCAGATCTTGCGGGGCAAGATCACTAAAACGCGCATCGTAGCCAGCGCGTTGCGCTTCAAAAAAGCTGTCGTAGCGATTGCTGACGATTTGCACTCGCTTTTGGCCGCGCAGCCAGAGCGATGGCTGGGTAATTTGTTCGTCAATAATCCAAAGAGTGGGCCTTTCTGCTTGTTGCAGCGCTTGTTGAAGCAGGGGAGCGCTGGGGTCTGGCTGATCTTCTGTGCGATGAGTCATGCGGAGTGATCTGCTAGGCGCTGGATTTCGCAGTCTGTGAGTGCGCGATAGTGGCCAAGTGGGAGGGTGTTGTCCAAAATCAGTTCGCCAATGGCGTAACGGTGAAGCTTTACGACGCGCGTACCCATCGCCGCAAACATCCTCTTGACCTGATGATAACGGCCCTCTTGCAGGCAGAGGTTGGCATGGAACTCGTCAAGAATTTCGAGCTGTGCAGGGCGGGTGAGTTTGGTTTCGCCGTCTAACATTACCCCCTGCTCAAACGATGCGCACCAAGATGAGGCGATTGGGTCTGCAGTAGTGACATGATAGCGTTTGGCTTTATTGTGGCGCGGAGAGGTAACGCGGTGTGACCAGTCGCCGTCGCTGGTCAGCAGCACAAGGCCCGTAGTGTCGATATCCAACCGGCCTGCAATGTGCAGATCAGAGCGCCACGGCTCGCCGAGCAAATCAATAACGGTGCGGTGGCGGCCGTCTTCCGTGGCGCATACTACGCCCTCTGGCTTGTGAAGCATGAGGTAGTGGTGAGATGGCGCAACAACAATGTCGTGGTGATGATGGACGGTGTCGTTTGGGCCGATCTTGGTGCTGGCGTCGCGGCAGAGGGTGCCGTTAATGGTGACTTCGCCTGCGAGGATGGCTTTACGGGCCATAGAACGGCTAAGCCGCCCGCTTTGGCTAAGAAAGCGATCGAGCCGTTGCCGTTCTTGGTTGGGAGTTTTGGAGTGGCTTGGGGCTGTCATAGATCCGTGATGGGGGCTGCTGGTTTTGCGCGGTTGCTGCGCAAAAGAAGCAAGCCTAACCCAGCAACGCCTAGTAAGGCTAGACTACCGCCGCTGCCACCGCCGTCGTCGTGCTGACTATCGTCATAGTACTGGCCTTCCAGGGATAAGGAGGCGCGATGGTCGCTGTTGAGTTCGTCGAGCAGCTGGCTGCTGTCAGCGTCGAATAGTTCAATCTGGAGACGGTAGTCACCGCGAGGGAAGTCGTTGAGCAGGATGATTTCTTGGTGCTGGGTGTCTCGACGAGTGTTTCCTGGTTCAATAAAAAATGCCTGGCTGGTGAACAGTGTGTAGCGATCCCCGTTTGTGCTCGTTACCGTGGCGCGTGTATAGGCCATGCGGCCATTTCCGCCGCTAAGGTCGTCGGCATCGTAGCTCACCTCAAAGCGTGAGTAGTAGCCGTCGCCGTCAAAATCATCAAAAAGATTGACCTCGGCTTCGTAGAGGGTAACGTCACCATAGCCATCGCGAGGAGCTGCTTGGGGGGATTGTAGTGCTTTTGGTGTTTGTGCAGCCTGATTCAAGGTTGCTAGCGGCACTTGGTGGAAAAGCGTATAGCGGGTTGTGGCGGGCTGGCCTGTGGTGGAGTGATTTGTGGTGGAGTGAGTTGCGGTAGCGTCGGTTGAGGCCGGTTCGGCGTTCGCGTGCATGGCGGAAGCCGCAGTAAGAAGGCCGATGGCAACGATTTGGATTGAAAGGGTTTTAAGGGCGTTCACGGCGGTTCTCCTGCTTTGTCTTGCGTTACGAGCTTGCCTTGCGTTACGAGCTTTACGTTACGAGAAATGTTTCCATGCTGACAGACAGTGAGTGAATAAATAATGAATCCATTGGATGCGGTGCTATATGTGTGTGACTTGGTACGCACGTGGTCTGAAGGTGCAATTTGGCGGTTATTTTTCGGGGTTTAACCCGGATTTTGCATTCAGACCGGATTCAGTGCGGAGCTACTAGATTGAAGGTACGCTCACGCGATAATGTTTGAAAAACGTAAATAGGAGAGCATGCAATGAAAACACGTTCGAGCAAGTGGTTGCTGGCGGCAGTTGTAGCGATCTCTTCAGTATTTATGGCGCAACGGCCAGCACTTGCGCTTGAGAATCCAGGCGCAGTCATTGCCGGTGTTGCAGTAGGCGCGGTCGCGGCAACGCTGATTGCGCACAATAGCCATAGAGATCGTCACGATCGATATGATCGCCATCGTGAACATCGGTACGACCGCCACTATGATCGTCATCATGGCCACCGCCATGCGCCACCACGGGTTTATGTGGATCGTCATGGCTGGGGCCAACATCGCCATTATCAGGATCGCCCACAATGGGGCTATGGGAATCGTTACAACAACGATCGCTGGCATAACCATGATCGCAGTGTCATCGTCAATCGGTATTGATTTTGATGGTGTAGTGTCGCTTTGAAGTTTGGTTACGACGTAAAACGCCTGGCATTTTCATGCCAGGCGTTTTTTTTGTTTGTCTTGTTTTCTTGTCTTTTTTTCTTGTCAAGCTATCAGGCTTCCTTTTTTAGAAGCGCTGGTGGGGCAACGTAATACTGTGATGGCAGGGTGATTAACATGAGAAAGCCGCGGAAGTGATCGGTTTCTTCTCCTTGATCCAGAAGCAGTTCGATATTTCCACCTACCGAAATCAAAAATTGCCGAACTGCATCCAAGCCTACGCCGCGCCCTGAGACCGTGCTGATTTCGCCACGTGTGGAGAAGCCTGAGCTGAAAATATGATTCGCAAGCTCTGCGGCGGGGGGACGAGGAGTGTCTTCGGGAATTTGATTGCGTTTGCGAACTCTATCCCAGATTTTTTCGAGTGCGAGTCCACGACCATTGTCGATAACGGAGATGGAAACATGGCCGTCTTTAATTGCGGCATTGATCCAGATGGAACCTTCTTCGGGCTTTCCTTTCATGAGGCGTTCTTGCGCGTCTTCGATGCCGTGGTCTACTGCGTTGCGGAGGAGGTGCATAAAGATGTTGTTGAGTACTCGATCGGCTTCGTTACGGATGAAAATACCGCCGTGGTTGATGACGATATTGGGTTCTGCTCGGCCGATCTCTTTGGCTACGGAAATGGCTGCTTCGCGCACGTCTGCAATGATCACGTCAAGGGTTTTGGCTTCGGTCGATGCAAGGAGGTTGTAGGCTTCCCGAATGACGTGGATAAACTGCCCGTCAAGTGGCGTTTTGGGGAGCGTTGTAATGTCGTGCATCAGGGCGTCGACTCGTGAGCGATCCAATTGCGAACCTTTGGAGCGGCCGATACGGGCAAGTTTTTCTCGGAAAATCGTATCGTATTTGCTGATCACATCTTTACCGCTATCCAGTTCTGCGAGCAGCTGTTCGGGCTGCCATTCCATTTCTTCGTCTTTTCGCAGCTGGTCGTAGGTATTTTCGATTTTGTGGACGGTTTCGGTGATGGTGCGGAAGCCGTAGGTGCGTGCGTTGCCTTTGATGGTATGGATGTTACGGAATAGCTCGGCAATGCGCTCTTTGTCTTTCTGTTCAGTTTCTTCAATGATGCTGCGGCATTTGTCGACAAAGTCGTAGGAGCCGTCGATAAATTCGTTGAATTTATCACTATCCACTGCGAGGATTTCACCGATCATCATTAGCTCTTGTTTCTGACCTTCTGCTTCGGCCTGTAGCGCTTTCAGGTCGGTGACGTCGCGAACGGTGACCATCAGCTTACTGACGGCATCGTTTTCATCCATGATCGGGTCCCAGTCAAGTTCGAGCAGCTTGTCGGGTTTCTGTTTGAGGGTGATGGTGAGTTCTTTGACGAGAAGATGGCTGTTGAATTCATACATCATGGAGTCTTCACCGATGATGGATGCGACTGCAGTAACGGCGGAATCTATAACGTCTTCGCTTAGGTTGGTGTGGCGGAATAACAGGTCTACAAAGTTGCGGTTGGCAATATTGGGCGTTTCAAATATTTTTTCCAAGTACGACGCGTATTCTGGATGTATCAGGCCGCCTTCAATGATGGTAAACAGCCCTTGGTGCATGTTGGAGAGCATGTTGGCGATGTCATCGTTTTTCTGTTTGAGCGCGGCGGTGCGCTCTTCAACCTTTTTCTCTAGGTTGCGGTTGTGTTCTTCGATTACCTCTACCATGCGAATGTTTTTGATGGTGGTTACGAGTGATAGCGCTACGGAGGAGGCAAATTCATAATCGCTATCGGCAAAGGTTACCTTTTTGATGTCGCCGGAGAAATTCATGACGCCGATTAATATGTCTTTGTCTACCAAGGGTACGCAAAGGAGTGCGCGCTCTTTTTCGCCTTCGCCAGAAATATAGTTTTTGTCGTTACGGGTGTTGGGAACAAAGATGATTTTCTTGCTTTCGGCGGCGCGGCCAATGATGCCTTCTCCCAATGTGAAGGTGATGGCAGGTTTGTCGCTTTCGATGGCTTTGGGTGGCAGGAACGCGCGGGCTTTGAGTTCGTCGCGTTTGTTGAATAGGTAGACAGAGCCCTGTTCGATTCCGATTTTTTCTGCGAGTGACTGCAATACTTCGTTCAGTGCTGTGGTTTGATCACGTGCGGAGGCGAGAGTGCTGCCGATGGTGTTGAGTTTTGCCAGGTCGATCATCTTCTTGCGGATTGCGTTGCGCATGGAAATGAAGTTCTGGGTGGCGAGCAGCAGGAGCACGATGGTAATGCCGATGGTGGCTTTGAAGCCCAAGTCCAGACTATCGGCGAGGGCTTTTTGCAGCTGACTAAATGTGGTGTCGGAAGACGTGAGCAAATTGTCTAGATCCGTTACGGAAAGACCTACTGCTTGTTTGGCTTCACCCAATTTTTGGCTGGCGGTTTCGATTTCGGTGAGCTGATCTTTTTTGAAGTTTGCGAGCCCTGGAGATTCGTTGATTTTTTTCTGGAGCGCATCAATGAAATCCCGACTCTTTTGTACAAGATGTTCTTCATCGAATTGGCTCATGTACTGATCGACCATGTCGAGCGAGCGAACTGTGGAGGCGAGAGCATCGTTCATTTCATCGACGGCAGATTCGGTGCGGGCGAGGTCGTTGGTGCGGCTGATTTCTTCGATGGTTTTCGCGAGAGTGGTCAGGTAGGCGTCTGCTTGGTTGGCATGGCCTGCGGCTACATCCATATCCTTTTTATTCTTTGCTGGCGCCTGGTAGTAGACGATGTCCATGTAGCTATTGCCCACGTCATCTGAGAGGCCGATGAGTTCAGCGGCGATGTCGTCTGCTTTTTTGCGGGCTTCCAGTTGCGCCGTTTTTGCGTCAAACATTGCGTTTACTGCGGCGTTATAGGTTTGGTAATTGGACTTGATATCCTTGACCAAGGCTGCTTTGGCGGCGTCTTGTTCGACGAGGCTTTCGAGGTGTGCGAAAACGCTGCTGAAATTGTTGGCGCCGCTGGTGAAATCGTCTCGATAGGGTTTGATGGCTTCCTCTGTGGTGGCGTTATAGCCGAGGGCACTTACGTTGGCGAGTTTTAGCAGAAGAATCTGTACTTGGTTGGCAACGCGAACGACGGGTACTGCTGTTTCATGCACGCGGGTGTTGGATCGGTTGATTTCATTGAGGTTCCAGAGCGATGTGCCGCCGGAGATGGCGAGTAGCACCAAGATAATGGCGAAGCCCAAACCTACTTTTTGATTGAATGACAGATTCAGCATTTCAATATGTCCGATTGCGTCAGAAATATAAGCACTAGCTTTTAGCATAGACGAATTATGGGCGGGCGCTCGTCTCGGTGGCTGAGCCAAGTAGCAGCGCCGATATGTCGGGGCGCAGCAACTAAAAAGCCCGCAACTGCGGGCTTTTGAACGAAAACCTGTTTTTGCAGGAAGGCTTAGCCAGAAACCAGTTTCTGAATTGCACCCAGTGCCGCAGTGCCGTTGAAGGGTTTTACGATCCAACCTTTTACGCCGGCTGCTTTGCCGCGGTTTTTCATGTTGGGGTCGTTTTCGGTGGTGAGCATGATGATGTTGACGCTTTGATTGCCCAGTTCACTGCGTACTTTTTCGGCCATGGTGAGGCCGTCCATGTTGGGCATGTTGACGTCGGAGATGATCAATTTTAATTCTTTGTCGGCTTTGATTTTGGTGAGGCCGTCTTTGCCATCTACGGCAGTTTCTACTGCAAAGTTTTTCGATTTCAGAAAGGTGCTCACTTCATTGCGGATCGCAGCGCTATCATCGACGACGAGTATTTGGGCCATGATGGTGTTCCTTTGGGTGATGACTTTTGTGGCGGATTGCTTGATTGCTTACTTGATTGATTGATCGTGTGCGGATTCTCACTGACTACAGTGTAGATCGTTTTGTGAGCATTGCCTGCTCAAGGGAACAAAGTTATAGGTAATCGTTTTTTAAAACATTTCCAGTTCGCCTGCGCCGTCGTCTTCATCTTCGATTTGAATTTCGTGAGCCGGTGGCAGGCGGAAATCTTTGGGGTCTTGCAGGCTGATCAGGACGCTGGCGGCAAAAAGTGCGGGTTCGCTGTAGTCACCGACCGCGCGGCAATGGGTTTCGTAGGAGACCTTGAAGATGCCGTCAAATACGAGGCTGGAGCGGTCGAGAAGGTTGGGGGTGGACATGCCCAAGGGGGGGCAGGTGTCTTGGAACATGCGTTTTAGGTTGCCGCAGAAACTATTGCTCATTTCAAGCAGATAGTCGAGGTATGCGCTTTCTTGAAGATCTTCTGTAGAAGAACCCAATGCCGTAGCGATCTGCTGTTTTATCTGTTGATCCAAGTTTAGATGCAGCAGGGTCATGGCGCGAAACTTAAAAGAGGAGATCGTCAGCACGATGCAGTGGCTGTAGTTGAGGTCTGCTAGTTGCTTGATTCCCGACACGTTCCAAGTCACGTTGCTGATGCTGTGTTTGAGCATTTGTCCAAATGAACGCAGAAGCACTTTTTCTAGCGCGGCTGCGGTGTCGTTATGCGCTATGGCCATGGCTATCCGTCGTTTTCTAGCGTTTGGTTCAGGGTGCCGATGCGGGACTGCACGTTATGGATGGCGGTGACGATCATCTTGCCGCCGGCCTGCACGTCTTGAAAGGCGAGGGTGGCGATCAGGGCGTTTTTGCCCAGTGCGGTGCGGTAGTCGTCGTTCAGGTTTTGGGCGCGCATGGAGAGTTTGCGTACTTCATCGGCTACGACGGCAAAGCCGCGTCCGTATTCACCGGCGCGTGCCGCTTCTATGGCCGCGTTGAGCGATAGGATGCCGATCTGGCCTACGATATTTTTGAATTCACCGATTTGTTTTTGCATGGTTTTGTTGTGGGCCATGATGTCGTTCATGCCCTCGTGCCAGCGTTCGATCGTTTCGGTGATATCGAGTAGTTCTTGTACGGATGTGCTGATCAGGCGAATCTGTTGTTCCATTTGCTGGTGGGTGAAGCTGTGACGCCCGTTGAGGTCGGAGAGCTGGTTTTCCAAGGATTCGCGGGTTGCCTGGAGTTCGTGTTGCAGGCTTTGTTGGGCCTCGCGTGCGCTGGTTTGTTCTGCGCTTAAGCTGTTGCGTAGTGTTGCGATTTCCTCGTTGCTTTGCTGTTTGATGGCGTTGAGTTCGTCTCTTGCAACCATTTCATGGCGACGCGCTTCGCTGTTGCGTAGTTCTACTTGTAGTGCGTCAATTTTCTTTTGCTGGCGGCGTTGGGCAAATTGATAGGCGATGGCCATGCCGATGGGGAGTAGTAAGAGGATGAGCACAAAAGGCATCGTCGATGAGGGGGGACTGGGTTCTGCCGCGGTGCTGATCCCCGGAAACAGAGCGAGGCTGGCGAGGATTGCCAGTTTCAGCTGGGGGGCGGAGTATTTTAGGACTTGTCGCAACTGCATAACCAATCCTGTCGAATGTGAAGGGATGTTTTTAGCATAGAAGAGTTTTTGGCAATTGCCCTAAATCCATCAGGCAAGCTTTGCTTTCGTGTTCATAATTTTTTGCGCGCAAAAAAAGGCCGCCTGGTTGCAGGCGGCCTTCTCTGGGATGTCGAAGTAAAAACGGATGAAAAAGCGCTGAAATCCTTACGGAATTACGACATTTCCAAACGCTTCGGCTGCGGTAAGGGCGGTCATGTTGACGATGCGTCTTACGGTGGCCGATGGGGTGAGGATGTGTGCCGGTTTGCTTGCGCCGAGCAGGATCGGGCCGATGGTTACGCCGTCGCTGCCGGTGGTTTTCAGCAGGTTGAAGGCGATGTTGGCGGCATCCAGTGTTGGCATGATCAGCAGGTTGGCGGAACCTTTGAGGCGCGAGTTGGGGAATACTTGCATGCGCAATTTTTCGTCCAAGGCGGCGTCGCCGTGCATTTCGCCTTCGACTTCGAGATCGGGCGCAATGCGTTCTAGGATTTCGCGAGCGTCACGCATTTTGACTGCGCTTGGCAGATCGTCGGTGCCGAAGCTAGAGTGCGAGAGTAGGGCGACTTTGGGGGTGAGGCCAAAGTTGCGTACCGCTGCGGCGGCCTGCATGGTGATTTCGGCAATTTCTTCGGCGTTGGGGTCTGGGTTGATGTAGGTGTCGCAGATGAACAGGGTGCGCTTGTCGAGTAGCAGCAGGTTCATGGCCGCGTAGTTGCGTAGCCCCGGTTTAAGGGGAATGACGCGACTTAGATAGCGTAGGTGCAGGCCGTAGTTTGCGAAGGTGCCGCAGATCATGCCGTCGGCGTAGCCAAAGTGTACGAGCAGCGCGGCGATCAGCGTGCCGCGCCGGCGCACCTCTTTTTGGGCGTGATCGGGGGAGATGCCGCGACGTTCGCGTAGCTTGTGGTAGTAGGTCCAGCATTCTTTGAAGCGTGGGTCGTTGTCTTGATTGACCAGTTCAAAGTCGATGTCGGGGCGAATCCGCAGGCCAAGACGGGCAATCCGTTGTTCGATCACGGAAGGGCGGCCGATCAGCACGGGGCGTGCAATGTGTTCGTCTACCAGAACTTGTGCGGCTCTTAATACGCGCTCGTTTTCGCCTTCGGCGTAGGCGATGCGTTTGAGCTCGCTTTTTGCTTTGGTGAAGATGGGCTTCATGACGAAGGCGGAGTTGTAGACGAACTCGGAAAGTTTTTGGCGGTAGACATCCAGGTCTTCCAGCGGCCGTGTGGCGACGCCGGATTCGGCGGCCGCTTTGGCAACGGCCGGGGCGATCTCCAAGATCAGGCGCGGGTCCAACGGCTTGGGAATCAGGTAGTCACGAGCAAGTGAGGTGCTGCTTACGCTGCCGTAATTGCTGGTGATTTCGGACTGCTCAACGTGGGCGAGGCGGGCAATGGCGTGCACGCAGGCAAGCTTCATGGCTTCGTTGACGGTGGTGGCGCCGGAATCCAGTGCGCCGCGGAAGATGTAGGGGAAGCAAAGTGCGTTGTTGACTTGGTTTGGGTAGTCCGAGCGGCCCGTCGCGATGATGGCGTCGGGGCGGGCGGCGATGGCTTCTTCTGGCATGATTTCGGGGATGGGGTTGGAGAGCGCGAAGATAATGGGGTCGCGCTTCATCTCTGTGATCATGTCGGCTTTGAGGATGCCGCCGGTGGAGAGGCCCAGAAACATGTCGGTGCCGGGCATGAGGTCGGCCAATGTGCGGGCGCTGGTGTCTTGGGCGTATTTTGCTTTGGATTCATCAAGGTTTGCGCGGCCTTGGTAGCACACGCCTTTGGAGTCGGCCACAAAGATATTTTCTTTGTGGGCGCCGAGCGATACCAGAATGTCGAGGCAGGCGATGGCGGCTGCGCCGGCACCTGAGCAGACGATTTTGATTTCGCTGATTTGTTTGCCGATGAGCTCTAGAGCGTTGAGCAATCCTGAGCCGACGATGATGGAGGTGCCGTGTTGGTCATCGTGGAATACGGGGATGTTCATGCGCTCGCGAAGCTTCTTCTCAATGTAGAAGCATTCGGGTGCTTTGATGTCTTCGAGGTTGATGCCGCCAAAGGTGGGCTCTAGGGAGGCGATAATATCGACCAGCTTGTCTGGATCCTTTTCGTCGATCTCAATGTCGAACACGTCTACGCCGGCAAACTTTTTGAACAGAATGCCTTTGCCTTCCATCACGGGTTTGGATGCCAGTGGGCCAATGTTGCCAAGGCCAAGCACTGCGGTGCCGTTGGAGATGACCGCGACGAGGTTGGCGCGTGCGGTGTAGCGTGCGGCGAGCGACGGGTCGCGCTGGATTTCAAGGCAGGGGGCGGCAACGCCTGGCGAGTAGGCCAAGGCAAGATCGCGTTGGTCCACCATCGCTTTGGTGGGCGTTACGCTGATTTTACCGGGTTCGGGGAATTCGTGGTAATCAAGTGCGGCTTTACGCAGTGCTTCGTCCATTGTGTTCTCTCGCTGATGGGGCTCTCGTTGACGAGGGCCCTTGCTGGTGTGTGTGCTCACTGATTTGCGCTCATCATTTTGTGCGGGGCGCGAGGAAGGTGTGGCGACGCCAGACGCTAGGGTCGGTCGCGGCTGGCGGGGTGTGAGGTAGGTGAATCATAGCAGTTTCAAGGCGTGACCGCGCAGCCATCGGGCGCTATATCCGCTGAATTTTGCGTTTGCTAAAATGGTGCAGCGTTTGGCTTTGCTGTGCGCGTAATTCAATTAACCCGAGGTGTTTGCTGTATGTTTGAATGGATCGCTGATCCAAGTGCGTGGATGGCGCTCGGAACGCTTACCTTGCTTGAGATTGTTCTGGGCGTAGACAATATTATTTTCATCTCCATTTTGGTGGGCCGCCTGCCGGAACACCAGCGTGAGCGCGCACGTAGGCTGGGGCTGGGGCTTGCAATGTTTAGCCGGATTGCGCTTCTGCTGTCGCTTGCCTGGATTATGCGCCTGACTACACCGCTCTTTATGCTGTGGGAGAACGCGGTGACTGGGCGCGATCTGATTCTGCTCGGCGGTGGGTTGTTTTTGATTGCCAAGGCGACGCATGAGATTCACGGGAGCTTGGAAGGTGCTAGCGAATCGCAGATGTCGGTGCGGAAGGCCGGATTTTTGATGGTGCTGCTGCAGATTGCGGTGATTGATATTGTGTTTAGTCTGGATTCGGTCATTACCGCAGTGGGGCTTGCAGACGATATTCCGGTGATGGTGATTGCGATTGTGCTTTCGGTTGGAATCATGATGGTTGCGGCGCGTCCGATTGGTGATTTCGTAGATGCTCATCCGACAGTAAAAATGCTGGCGTTGAGCTTTTTGATCATGATCGGTATGGCTTTGACCGGTGAAGGTTTGGGCTTCCATATTCCGAAGGCTTATATTTATTTCGCGATGGCGTTCTCGCTGGGCGTTGAATTTCTCAATCTGCGCTTGCGCAAGAAGCACGAGGCGCCGCTGGAGTTGCGTAAGGTGCTGCCTACGGAGGTGAATGATACGAGCACTTAACACGTATAGGTTTAGGTGTTTTTGATTGCTTAACGGCAGCCTTAGGGCTGCCGTTATTGCTTGGGGTTTGTGATGGCCGGCTATTTGCCCAAGTATTTTTCGAGTGTTTGAAAAAAAATGGCTCTTTCGATGGGTTTGCCAAGCGCAGCGGTAAACCCTGCCTGTTCATAAGCCAGCGTATCACCTTTGATTACGTTGGCAGTGAGGGCGATGATGGGGAGCGTGAAGCCTTGTTTTCTTAATATCTTGGTGGCTTCGATGCCAGTCATGATGGGCATTTTAATATCCATCAGGATGAGGTCGAAGGTCTGTTTTTGCAGGGCTTTTACTACTTCGTCGCCGTTATTCACGGTGGTGAGCTGCACGCCGCAGTCGCGTAGTATGAGTCCTACGAGGCGCTGACTGTCCTGGCTATCGTCTGCATAAAGGATGTGGCCTTGGAGGTTGGGGATCTGGATCTGTTGTTGGGATGCCACGGACTCTGTGGCGCGGGTGGCTTCTTCTTGGTTTTCGATCCATTCGCGCCGGTTGGGCACGTTGCCGCCGATGTATACGGTAAAGCAGCTGCCTTTGCCTGGTTCACTGGTGACTTCGATCGTGCCACCCATTTTTTCGGCAAGTTGCTTGGAGATGACAAGGCCAAGCCCGGTGCCGCCAAACTGGCGCGCGGTGGAGGCTTCTGCTTGTGCATAGGATTGGAATAGTTTGCCGATCTGTTCTTCGCTAAGGCCTGCGCCGGTGTCGATGACTGAGAAACGAGTTAATTTGCGTTCCTCATCCCAGCCTACGTCGATCGTAACACTGCCTTCTTTGGTGAATTTCAGCGCGTTGCTGCAGAGGTTTAGTAGAATTTGCTTCAGCCGCGTAGGGTCGGCGTGAATTCGGTTGGGAAGCGGAAAATGGTAGACCACTTCAAAGGCAAGATTCTGGCTGCGCGCTTTCTGGGTGAAGTAGGAATAGACGTCTTTTAGAAGCAGGTAGGGGTTGAGCGGGACGTTTTCGACTTCTACGATCGAGGCTTCTACTTTGGAGAAATCGAGAATGTCATTAATGATATTGAGCAGGTGATGTGAGCTGCGGATGATCGTATCGACCGCTTGCTGTTCATCCGTGGCGCTGAGGCTTTGATCGTTCAGCGATTCGCTGTAGCCGATAATTGCGGTGAGCGGGGTGCGAAGTTCGTGGCTCATGTTGGCAAGAAAATCGCCTTTTGCTGTAGCGGAAGCCGTGGCAAGTTCTTTTTCCAGTTTGTCGATCTCTCGGTCTTGTTCAGCGCGTTCACGTTCTTTACGTTCTGTGATGTCGGTAAGGGAGCCTTCAATGTGGCTAGGGAGGCCGTTTGCGCCACGGATCATTTGGCTAAAGTGATCTACCCAAATACTTTTGCCGTTTTTTCCGGTGTAGCATGTCTCTAGTTGAAGTTTGCCAGCAAAGGCGAGCTGTTGGAGCTGACCATCGCCACCCGGGAAACAACGTGTAACGGCTTCTTTGCCGGCAGCGATGAGGGCGTCTACAGAATCGTATCCTAATAGATGAGCCATGGCGGGGTTGGCGCTGACGATGCGGCCGTCAATGCTCATCCGGTACATGCCTTCGATTGCGTTGTTAAACGTGGAGCGGTAGCGTGCCATGTTTTGTACTGCGCGCTCATTCGCTTCCAACGCTTCTTTTTGCATGCGTTTGATGCGGTCTGCGAGCGCAAAGGAAATCATCACCGCGCCGGAAAGGATACCGATGGGGGTGGCGGCAAGATAAATGGGGGCAGAGGGTAATACCTTAAGCAGCGCCAAGGTTTGCAACGCGCCGCCAATGGTCGTGAGCAGCCAGCCAATGGAAAAGTACACGGCATTTTCGTTTTCCTTGGACCAGCAGTAAAAGCTTACACTAAGTAGGAGCAGTACGGAGAAAAACGTAAAGCCGCTGACCCATCTGCTAACAACGTCTTCGTCTACGATAAAGCTCGTTGCCAGATACATTAAAATAAAGGACTGCCAGAACTTTAGAAAGTGATCTACACGGCGGTGATAGCGTGCGGTTTCAAGGAAGTTGCGGGTGAACTGGATGAGTATCCACCAAGTGCTCCAAATCAGGACAGAGAGATAGCTGTGTTTGGTCCAGCTACGGTTGTCCTCGAACAGAGTGAGGCCGTGGCCGATTTCAATGTACTCAATGAGCGTAATCCCTGCCAAGTAAAGAACAAAATACAGGTAGCTTGCGTCTCGTACGGAGAAATATACAAAAAGATTGTACAGCATCAGAATCAGCATGCCACCGAAAAAGGTGCCATAGATAATTTCTTCGTCTGCAACTTTTTCGATAAAACGTTTTGGCGTCCATAGGTTGATCGGCAAGATCAAGGCGCTATCGCTTTTGATTCGCAGGTAGAGCGTTATTTTGTCATCGAGATGTGTGGAAATTGGAAAGATGCTGTTTGCATGGTGTACGGGGCGCTGACTGTAAGGGGTGCGCAGATCGGATGTTAAATGCCGGTATGTGCCTTCACCGTTGGGAATATAAAGATCGCATTCCTGTAGCTGAGCACGCGCAACCTCTAGATACCAGTCGCGTTCTTGTGCGGTGTTCGCCCAGCTTGGGTATTCAAGGGTGATGGAAATCCAGAAGGCGGATTTTGTAATGCCAAAGTTGTGGGCGTCGGTCTTCTGGGAATTAAAAATAAACTGCGATTGAACTCGCGGTTGAAGAATGTCGTCGATGGTCAGTGTGCCAGATTTGTCTTCTAGGACGCCTGCTACGCGATCGAGGTGATATTCCTCGATATTTTTGTATAGGATCTCAACTGGGACATTCTCTGCGCTGTGTTCCAGTTTGGGAGAGTCCAGTGTTTGCAGCATCGGCGCTGTTGAGGTGCGGGGCGTGGCCGTTGCTGGAGCGGTGAGGGTGTTGTTTAGATTGACGCTTAGTGTGGCGGCAAGGCTACTTGACGATGCACTGAATAGATAAGCAAATGCGATGGTTAGTAGGCTGGCGGGCACTACTGCCTTTGCGTATTGCTTTGCCGCTCTAATGATTCTTTTAGCGAGCCGGCACGCTATATCAATTGAGGTCACTGGCAGCCATCCCACCTATTGTCGCGCCAAAGGCGGCGCTTGCTGCATTGATGTGTTGGAGGCACGGTATCCACGCCGATTGTGCTAAAGGTACGCTAGGAGTAGGTTTTGTGATCTCCGCGGTGAGAATCGGCGGAGAAGGGGCTACTCTCGTTTTCGGCATCTTCTGCCTCAATGCTGCCTGGAATTGGTTCGGCTTCTTCAGGGGCCTTGATGATCTTGATCGTGCTGATAAACAGGGTGATGGATGCAACCAGTAGCAAAGGCTGAATGTAGGCAATCACGCCGGGAACTGGCTCGGGGCCGCTGAGTTTGATGGTCAGAATCACTGCGGGCGTTAGTACTAGGAACAGCGTAACGGCAACCATGAATAGAACCCGTTCTTTGTACACGCCGAAATCGTTATGGCTAATCAGCCCTTGCACAAATTTACTAATGCTGAGCCCTGCAAAAATGGCAGCAGCGAGCGAGAGTTCTTTTCCGAGTAGCAGCTTGTCGATTTCGCCTTCCCACATTCGTTGCACGATGATGGCAAGAAAGGGAGTAAGAACAAATAAGATGTCGGCATAGGTGCCTTGGCGGAACCGTTTGAACTCACGTTCTTCCAGCGCGACCAATTCTGCAATTTTTTCGCCTTGGGCGACTGGATCCTTTTCTTCTTCCATCTCTGGTTCCTGATTCTACTAGAAATGTTCAGGGGTATCTGTTTAGCGTAGATGATTTTTAGGCAAATGCGTGATTGCCTAAATTATTTGGGGAGGATCTTTGTGGTCGCTGTAAGCATCCCGTTTTAGGTGGCGCGACATGGTGGCATAAAATACTGGTAGATCAACGGGTTTGCTCAAGTAACCACAGCAGCCTGCGCTGATTGCGTCTTTCAATTCTTGCTCACCGTCAGCAGCGGTGAGTGCATAGATTGGAGTTTGATTGTTAGCCGCACGGATTTCGCGTGTCGCGCTAATTCCGTCCATGAGTGGCATGTTGATATCCATGAGAATCAGATCGTAGGTCTTGCTAAGCGCCTGTTCTAGCGCGAGCTTTCCGTTATCAACTACGGTGATTGTAGCGCCAGTTTTGGCGACTAAGCCGGAAATTAGCTTCTGGTTGACGGAGTTGTCTTCTGCTAGCAGTACCTCGCCTAGTAGCTTGGGCGGTTCTTTTGATGCTGCGGTGAAAGAGGCAGATTTTTGCTGGGTGTTGGGTTTAGGTTCGCAAGCTTCGTTCGGTTGGTTGGCTTGCGGGGACGGTACAAAATGAATTTCGCGCAGCCAGTCGTTGTCTCCTGCCGTTCGCGCGTGCAGGCTGCCGCTGAATCGCTGGCTGCCTTCTGTGCTCTTTTCTAGCAAGAAGTGCCCGCCTTGCAGCTTAAGCAAGTGAAGTGCAATATTGATGTCGAGCTGGCCTGCTGTCGAGCTTTCACTTTGTGCAGAAAATGTTTGGGGGTTATTTGGTTCGAAAATCTGAAAAGTTAGGCGCTGTGAGCCATGGTCCCATTGGAGGTGGAACGCAATCTGGTCAAAAGTTGTGGAGTGGATGGCGTTCAGGCAAAGATAGGAAAGTGCTTGTCGGATGCGTAAGGGGTCTCCGACAATGTGAGCTGGCAGCGGAAGCTCGCAGGCGATTTCAAACCGAATTCCCCCTTCTGCAGCACGCGGCCAGCAGAGTGAGAATATTTCCTGTAAAAAGGGTTCGAGGTCGATTCTGATTTTTTCGAAGGTCATCTTGCCCGCTTCGATTTTCGCGCGGTCCAGAATATCGTTGATAAGCTGGAGAAGAGATTGCGCGTTGTGAATCACTGAGCGCACAACCAGCTGCCGGGTTTTTCTGTCAAGCGTGTTTCCTCGAAGCGTTTCACTAAAACCCATTACTCCGGTAAGTGAGGAGCGGATTCGGAAAGACATATCTTTCAAGAAGATCGTCTTTCCAGCAGTTAACAGCCGTGCTTGTTCCTTTTCATGGCGCTCTCGGATACGGTCGCGCTGGGCATCCATATTTAAAATACGGTCAGAAATATCAATGAGCGTACCTTCGATATGGGAAGGCTCACCGTTCGGCGCGTGTATCAGACGCGTGGTGTGTAGAACGTGGCGCATACTGCCGTCACTGCCAGAAATGGTGAGCTCGTGGTGAGGATTGCGGAAGCTTGTCAGCGCGGATCGAATCTTTCCATTTCCCGGGAATAATATTTTAGTTGCGGAGCGGCTGTTTTTTAGTAGTTCGGATACGGAGTTTAGGCCAAGAATGCGCGCTGTAGAGGAGTTTGCGCTGGTGAGTTCGCCGGTGAGGGATAGTTCGTAAATTCCTTCTGTGGAGTTTTCAAAGAAGTTCCGAAACTCCTTTAGTTGAGCAAGCGAGCTTTGTTTTGATATGAGAGTAAGGCTTTGCGCTTGCTTGATGCGTTCTCCCATTGCAAAGGCAAGCAGTGTGGCTTGGAGTAAAGTAGAAAATGTTAATAGATAGGGCGCCCACTGAGTTGCAGGAAGCAAACCGTTCGCTAAGGAGCCATAGATGATGTAGCCCACGTTGCAGATCAAAAAAGAGCTTGCAAGCAGTGCGGCATTAAAATCTTTACGTCGGTACCATACGTATAACGGCACAACAACGTTAATCATGCTGCCGATGCTGACAAGATAGGATGTGTTTACTAGTGCAGAATCATAGGGTATGTAAAAGTTTACAATGATGCAAAGACCAACGAAACAATAAAGGGCGACATAAACGATTCGGATATTTTTGAAATCGGTTCGCAAATCTAGAAAGCGTGAGGTGAAAGACAATGCGCCTAGAAGGGCAAGCCAAATAAGTGTAGGGCTGTTGGATTTGTCGAGTAGTTTTGGCATGGAATCGAAAATAATAATTCCGTGGCCAATTTCTATGAACTCAAATAGGGTGATGGGTGCGAGATAGCCAATATAAAAGAAGTAGGAAATATTTCTCGTAGACAAAAGAAGAAATACGTTGTGTAAAATCATAATGATCAGGGCGCCGAATAGCAGGCCCGCCAAGAAATTTTCCCGCACGTTCATTCGTATAAACTCTGCTGGCGTTTGCAGATAGATCGGCACATAGATGGCACTTCTCGATTTTATACGAAAATAGAGTGTTATCTTTTCCCCGCGCTCAGTGAGAAGTGGAAAAACACTGTTCACATTGCGAATAGGGCGCTCACTGAATTGCATTCGCAAATCGGACTGCAGATGCTCAACTTCGCGTCCATTTCGTACGATGTACAGATCTACTTCATCAAGAAGTGCGCGGCGTAAGTCAATCAGCCATTGTTTTTGTTCTGGATATTGATGCTTCTTGTCAATATGCCAAAGTTTTACTCGAACCCAGACCGAATCGTTGGTGAGTCCGAAGTTGATGCCATTGGGGTTGGGTGATTGAAAAGCGCTTTGCATCTTCTTGGATGAGATTTCCTCAAAGCTTAGTTTACTCTCTGGATCTCTAAGCGTGTAGGCGGCGGGGGTGAGGTCGTATTGGGCGGCTCCCGCAATCCGTACATCGTCATGCGCAGCCGCGCGAGTGGGGTTGGAATAAGTGCAGAGAAATAGCAGAATGATTGCCAGAAGTAGTGCGTTCTGGCTGTACAGGTTGTTCAGGTTGCAATCGGTGCAGCTCATGGCGATGCCTCTTGTGGAGTGAGGCAGTGGCTGATTACCTGATAGAATAGCGCTTTCTCTACTGGCTTGGCTAAGTGGCCGTTACACCCTGCGGTGAGTGCAGCCTGTAGTTCTTCTGCACCTTGCTCTGCGGTAAGTGCATAAATCGGTTTGGAGTATCCCCGCGCGCGTAACTGGGCGGTCGCTTCCAAGCCGTTTAGCACGGGCATGTTGATATCCATGAGGATAAGGTCGTAGGGTGCGGCACTGGCGGCGTTTATTGCTAGTTGGCCATTTTCGACGGTATGTACTTCGGCACCCGTGCGGCGAATCAGCCGGCTGATCAATGCCTGATTCACAACGTTATCTTCAGCGAGCAGAATTTTACCTGTTAGCCGCGGAGTTTCCTCCGCTACTTGCGAGAGAGCTTCTGTATTCTTTGGTGATGTTCGGCTGTGATCCGCCTTGCTGGAAAAATTTCCGCTAGGCCACGCGTGGATCCAGACCTCTCGTGGCGGTGTTTTGCAGCGCATCTGAATGGTAAATGTACTGCCATGCCCAAGAGTGCTTTCGATGGCGAGTTTGCCGCCGAGAAGTGTGCTTAATGCGCGAACTATGGCCATAGGTAAGCCGCCGCGTTGTAGCTTTCCGGCACCGCCGAGATTGTCCGTATAAAGGATGGAGCGAATCGCTCTTTGGCTTAACCCCGCCCCGGTGTCGTGCACGCGAAATAGAAGATGGCTTTTCTGCGTATCCCACGCAATTTCTAGACGTACTTCTCCAGTTGCGGTGTGTTTTATGGCGTTGTTGCATAAGATCAGCAAAATCTGAGCGATGCGCGTGGGGTCGTTCATGATCCTCGGCGGGAGCGGCCAGAGGGGTTCTATCGTAAACCGCAGCTGCTTTTTGCAAGCGCTTGGATGCACTGCGCTGTGAACTTTTTCTAGTAGATCGAAAAGATCTATGTCGATGGATTCCACCGACATTTTCCCAGCTTCAATCTTGGAATAATCTAGGATGTGGTTGACAAGTTGTAAGAGTGATTTTGAGTTTTCAATGATTTCATTGGCTGCGATGACCTTGCTTTCCGCTGCGAGTTGAGGAGAGCGCAGTACCTCGCTAAATCCGATAATCGGTGTGAGTGCAGTGCGTATCTCAAAGCTCATTTGTTTGAGAAATTCGGATTTTGCTAAATTTTCAGCTTTCGCAATGCGCTTTCCGCGTCGCTCGCGAACGAGGTCAATTTCGGCCTGCTGTAGTTGGTGGCGATCGGTAATGTCGATGATGCGGCCTTCGATATAGAGCGGGTCGCCATAGAGGTCTCGAACCAGATTTGCGCTATGGAGCCCGTAGCGAGTGCTGCCGGTCGTGAGTGATGGGTAGTTTACGGCTCCCGCGATTGGCTCGCCACTGAGGACACGGCGCCAATCTTTCAATGCAACCCCTAGGCGATCAAATGCGTTTTTCCCTTGATGGGAGAGAAAAGATTGCGCGGAAGAATAGCCCAGCAATTTCGCGAGGCTGCGGTTTGCGTCTATGATTCGGCCCGTAGGTGAGAGTTGGTACATGCCTTCAGGCGCGTTGTCAAAAATTGAGCGATAGCGCTTCATGTGCTCCAGCGCGCGGTAATTTGCGGTTAACGCGCCCTTTTGGATGCGTTTGATGCGTTCCGCAAGTGCGAAGGAGAGGAGCACTGCTTCTAGCAGTGTGCCGGTTGGCATGGATGCGATCAGCCACGGTTCGGGTGGTGCGCGCCCTGTTGCAACGGATGACATCAGCCCAAACCCCAGTGAGTTGAAGCACCAAGCAATGGTAAAAAAGGATGCGTTTTTATTGCCTTTGTACCAGCTCCATGCGCCCATTAGCGGCATTGAAGAAACTAGATAGCCGCAGACATTTACTGACACCTGTACGGTTAGCTCATAAGGAAGCAAGAAACACAAGCCCGTCGCAATGAGCGAGAAGATAAAAACCGGCGTGAGGATTGCGTTAATGATCGGGTGCCGCTTTGGCAGTTCTAGGAAGTTGCGGGTAAAGGTGAAGGAGGACAACCAGATACACCAAATCGCAACAGGTATGTATTCTTTGTTAAACCACTCCATGCCCCAAGGATAAAGGGGAGTGCCGTGTGCAAGTTCGATGACTTCAAAATAAAGTGCTGAGGCTAAGTAAAAAACGTAGTACAGGTAGCTGCGATCCTGCACCGCAAAGAACAGGAAAAGGTTGTAGGCGATCAGGACGAGCATCCCACCGTAAAACACACCAAAGAGAGTTTCTTCGAAACTCACCTTGTGGACGTATTTTTCAGGTTTCCATAGCTTGATTGGGATATATAGGGCGGAATCGTTATTTACTTTTAGAAAAAATGTCGAGGTTTGGTCGCGTAGCGTGACGATCGGAAAAACGCTATTTACTAATTTTAGCGGGCGATCTGCATAGGGTTTTCGTAAATCCGCTTGCTGACTGGAGATGGAACCATCCGAGTGGAGCCGGTAGAGCTCTGCGACGCGCAGCAGCGGTTTCGCAACCTCCAAATACCAGTACTCTGTGTTTGGTTGTCGCTTTTTGCTGGGTTCGTAACGGATTTGAATTTTGATCCAGTAGGTTGCATTGGAATAGCCGAAACTTAGGTAATCCTTTTCAGGCTTCACAAAATATGCGGCATATTCTGGCTTTACTATTTCTTCAATGGTGAGTTGGTTTGTGGCGTCCGTAAGGAGAGTAATTTTTGGAGTAACGAGGTAGTTGTCTTGGTTGTTTACAACGAGCAGGTCGTTGGCGACAGGCGGTTCTTCGTTTTTTGCTTGGAAGGAGTGCCGAAGATCTGCGAGCGCGTGGTTCGCCGAGAGAAAAACAATTAGCAAAGTGAAAGCCCGCAGGTTTTTGAACCATGCGCTGTGCTGTGTTCCAAAAAATCGTGTGGCGCAAACGTATTGTCGCGATGCGTGGGAAGCCAGTTTCATGAGGGTGGTGGCTCGTGCTCGGGACTGGTGACGTTAGTTTCAGGGAGGGGAGGAGAGATGCTTAGGGCTTTCCGCAGCACCTGATTAAACTTTGCCAGCTCCAGAGGCTTCTGCAGATAGCCGTTGCACCCAGCCTCCTTGCAGAGGCGGATTTCCTCGCTTCCCGATTCCGCTGTGAGTGCGAAGATGGATCCTTGATAGCCGGCAGCACGAAGGCGCTTTGTGGCTTCAATGCCATCCATCATCGGCATATTGATATCCATTAGTACGAGCTCAAAGTTTTTTGACTCTGCATGCTGAAGAGCCTCGACCCCATTGTTGGCGATGGTTACCTTTGCGCCCGTTTTTTCGATGATGCGACGCACCAGTTTTTGGTTCACTGGATTGTCTTCCGCCAAAAGAACGTGCCCTTGCAATAACGAATTTTCAGGTGAGTTTTTAGAACTTGCATTACTGAGTTGGCTAAGCGTCTTTAGCCAGCCACTCGCTTCCTGCATTTCGGCAGGGATTGAAAGGCTGATGGAGATTTCCTGCACCCCTTGGCGTAGCTCTGGGACTGTGTCGCTGATGATGTGGGTGGATGGCTCTTGGGATGGATGATCTAGAGGGCTAGACTGTTGGGCTTTTATGGTGACTTGCCCACCCATTAAATGGATCAGGCGAAAGGCAATGGCCAAGCCAATTTCTTCAGGCACTTGCGCGGAGTGCTTAGAGCTGAGATCTTTTTGCAGGTGTTGCAATGCTTCAAGGCTTTCTTTTGTTTCGTTAAAAACGAGTTGCAGGTGGAGTAGTTGGTGGTCTTGGTTCCAGCCGATATTGAGCATAATTCTGTGCTTCCCTGAATGTGCGAGGATATATTGGTAGAGCAAAATCAATACTTGCTGAATACGCCCAGGATCGCCCGCTACTTCTGCGGGTACTGGGGATGTGAGTTTTGCATCAAATTGAAAATCGCTATCGGGTGGAAGGTGAGCCAAGCATTCACTTGGGTGTGCTGCAAGGGATGTGATGCTAATTCGGCCTTTTTCTAGCTCAAGGCGATTGGCATCAATTTTTGAGTAATCAAGGATATTGTTGATCAGGCCCAATAGGTGTTGTGCGTTGGCGGCGATCAAGCGAATGGCGTATTGCTTTTCTTGCGGGCTGAGGATGTTTTCTCGCAGCGACTCACTAAATCCGATCACATAGTGCAGCGGTGTGCGGATTTCGTGGTTCATGCTGCGAAGAAATTCACTTTTGTTCTGTGTGATTTTGCGTGCAAGCTCTTTTTCTCTCCGCCCTTTGGAGCGCTCCTTTTGCACTTGCTCGCGACGCTTTCGTTCGCTTAGGTCGATCACTCTGCCTTCGATGCGGAGAGGTGTGCCGTCGGTATCGCGAGTTAAGGAGAAATCATGTAGTACAGGGAGGGCGTTTTTTTCGCTGTCAATCAGGTTGAGTTGGCGAGAAAGGCTCGAATTCTGGTGAAGTAGTTCGAGGGCTTTTTCCGGGTCTGGAATAATTTGCAGGCTGACGGCGTTTCTTTGCTTCATTGCAAGCGCTGGGTTTGCATAGCCGAGCATGGTGGCAAATGCTCTGTTGATGCTAAGAATGCGTCCGCTCAAAGACATTTGATACAAGCCTTCGGCCGCATTGTCAAACACGGAGCGGTAGAGTGCGAGGTTGCGTACGGCGCGCTGGTTCGCGTCTACGTTATCTTTTTCGGCGCGTTTGATGGAATCGGCAAGTGCAAGTGAAAGCACTACGGCTTCCATCATGGTGCCAAAGGGCATCGAAAACATGGTTAACGCGGTAGGGGGAATCAACCCAGCAGAGGCGAACCCATAGCTTGAAAAGCCGAACATGTTGATGCTCCATGCGTAGGCAAAAAATTCTGCATTTCTACTGCCCTTGTAACGCATATAAAGAACGAGGATGAGCACGCCAAATACCATGGCGGCACCAAAATAGGTGATGTACATCATCGTCGATAGATAGTTGTAATACAGGCCGATGGGAATAAACAGTAGATTAAGCACCTGGAACGCATTGATGCCGGTGTTCAGTGCGGGATGGTATTTTTTTACCTCAAGGAATTTTTGTACGTAGTTGGCACCGGAAATCCAGAGTATCCAGTAGAAAAATGAGATATATTGTTTGTCTAGGAAAAAAAGGTGATCTTTGAACAGGCCAAAGCCGTGGCCAAGATCAATAAATTCGAAAATTAATGCGGAGCCTACAAACAAAAAGTAATAAAGGTAATTTTTGTTTCTCGACGTTAAAAATAGAAGCAGGTTATAGATCAGGATGATAAATATAGAACCATAAAGCACGCCGAAGATGAACTCATCGTTGGCGACTCTTTTTGCAAGCCCCGATGGCGTCCACAGGTTTTGAGGCAGATAGGTGCCGGCATCGTTACGGACGTGAAGGTACAGCGTGACTTCTTCCCCTAGCGACAGGGTAAGTGGAAATATACTGTGAGCGTTGGCGAGGGGCCTTTGGGTGTAGGGTGTGCGCGCATCGGCACGAATGGCTTCGATCTCACCATTGGCACGCACGATGTATAGCTCGGAGACGCTTAGGTGGTGCTTGGCTACTTCATAGAACAAGGTTTTGCGCGCTTCAAAGTTGGGCGCACCCGTTGGGTAATGAAGCTGGATCTTGAACCATAGCGCGGAGCGAGTAACCCCAAAACTCAGGTACCGATTGGGAAGATCGGAAAAATTCGCCTGGAAATCGGCAGACCTGATGGTATCAATATCCAAGTTTGCGCTGGTATCCTCATAGAAACTGAGGTAATCCGTCAGCACATAGTGGTCGCTATTGTAAATATTGAGCGTTGCCTGTTTTGCCCATAGCGGTGGGCATAGGAGCATTAGCAAAAACCATAATGCACAAGGCTGAACGTTCGCTACCCGCATTCCCTAAGACTCGCGTACTACATCAGAATTGATTGGCCAAAAAGCGGCATTAGATCAAGTGTAGGCGAGTTTGGCGGCGGTGTAGTGCGGATCAGGCGGGTGGCGTTGAACGTGTTGCAACAAGAGACGCGAGTACGGCCCGCCATGATGGGCGAGCCGCAGGAAACGCAAGGGAAATCAATTCACTATCGAAGCTTTACCAAGCCCGCTCAAGCAGCGCAATGGCTTCAGCCAGCTCCATTTCTTTGGGGTTAAAGAGAACGGGGCCTTCATCTAGCGAAAGCTTTGCAAGCTGAGGGATCTGGTCACGTGTTACTTTGCCCGTCTCTGAGAGGCGGCGGGGGAGTTTAACGCGCTCGTACAGTTCATCACGCAGGGCACGCACACGTTGCAGCGTGCGTTCGGCGCGCATGGGCTTGGGCGTTGATGCGTAGACTTCCGGGCCGGCCAGCGGCAGGAGTAGCTCGCCGATCAGTTCGCTGCTGGTTTCCATGTTGTATTCAAGCACATACGGCAAGAAGATGTTCATGCAGATGCCGTGTGGAAGGTGGCATATTGCGCCCAAGGCGTGGCCCAGCGCGTGTACCAGACCTACCATGGAGTTGGAGAATGCGATGCCTGCCATGGTCGCGGCAAGTGCAAGCTCCAGGCGCCCATTGGCGTCTTGTGGATTGTCCATCACGTGCAGGATGTTTTCGCTGATTTTGCGGATCGCCTGTGTGCCGTAGGCATCGCTCAGGGGGTTTTTGGCGAGGCAAATATAGGATTCCATTGCATGTGTCATCGCATCCATCGCCGTTGCTGCGGTGATGGCGGGTGGCAAAGTGAGCGTCATGCGTGGGTCGAGTACGGCCGCATTGGGGAGCAAAAACTGTGAGGCAAAGGGTAGTTTGGCGCCCGTTTTGCAGTCGGAGACCACTGCAATTGCGGTCACTTCAGAGCCGGTGCCGGCGGTCGTTGGAACCACAAATAGCGGTTTTAAGGGGCGGGTGAGAACGCCAGCACCGGAGTATTTGTGGATATCATCGCCACCTTCGGAGACTAAGATATTTACGCCTTTGCTGGTGTCAATGACGGAGCCGCCGCCGATGGCAATGATGGAGTCGGCGTTTTTGCTGCGGTACAGTGCGGCAATTTCTGTGACGGTGTCCGTGGAGGAATCTGGCGGTACGTTATCGTAAATATCGGCAATTTCAGTGCCGGCTTCTTTGAAAACAGGGAGCACTTGTTCTAATAAGCCTGCCTTTCTTACGCCAACGTCGGTAATGATCAGCGGGCGTGATGAACCTAATGCTTGCAGTTCAAAGGGCATGTGCTCTAGTGCTTTGTGCCCTGCGATCGTTTTTACGGGGCAGAAAAATTCAAAATAAGGCTTAGACATGATCTGATCCTTGGTTTGTAACTACGAATTCGTTTGTCGCTACTGGTTCAATAGGCGCTATTGGTTCGTTGATAGCGATTAGCGCGTTAATAAATTCGCGGCAACGCGGGAATAAATCCGCATGCCGTGGCGCAGCTTTTCTTGAACCGGCAGGCTGGGGTAGCGCTTGACTGCGCGCTCGGCAACAAGTTTCGGCAGGATGAACGCTTCCAGGCGGTTCAGGCAGCGCACCATTTTCATTGCGTAAGAGAGATCGCCATCCACGACCATTCGATCGTTGGCAAAAGCCCGTGCGGTACTCTCCTGGAAGCTCAGCACTAAAAATGCGTGCGTAATGTGCTTAAAACGGATGCTAAGATCAGGTTTACGTGGGCATTGGTTGCCGATGTGCTTGAGTGATCCATCGGCTTGTTTTTGCATTACCATGCCGGGGCCGTTTTGGATGGTCATTTCAAAGAGAAAGCCGTTGTCTAATGCGCCGACTTCGCTTTGAAAAATTGGGTCGATCTGGCTGGCGGCTTCCATTGCGCGGCCCATCACTGCCATCATGAGCGTGACGTAGGGGCGTTGTAAACCATCAAGGCGAGACAGAAATTCGGGGGGTAAGGTAAGGCTCTGCATACTATGCCTTTTTAGGTTGGTGGGTGCCTTTTTGCGTGTGGCTTTGACCGGAATATCCAAAGGATTGTTTTCGGGGTGGCCCCCGATCTTAACAAATAAACACGGTGTGTCATCCCCCCGTGGGGTGATTTTTTATGAGGAGATTACGATCATGTCTTTAGCAGAAGAGAAATGTGAGGCTTGTCGGGCGGATGCGCCCAAGGTCAGTGAGCAGGAGCTGGCGGAGTTGATGCACCAGATTCCCGACTGGCAGCCCATTGTGGTGGAGGGTGTGATGCAGTTGCGGCGAGAGTTCGCGTTTCGCAACTTTGTCGATGCGCTGGCTTTTACCAATCAAGTGGGTGCGCTGGCGGAGGAGGTGGGTCACCACCCGGCGCTATTGACCGAGTGGGGGAAAGTAACCGTACGTTGGTGGACACACAAGATTCGTGGCTTGCACCGCACCGATTTTGTGCTCGCTGCGCGAACCGATGTCGTTGCCGCAAAAGCGCGGGGCTAGCGGATCAGTGGTGATGGCCGCCCGGCCCGTGGGCGTGCTTGTGCTCTAGTTCTTCGGGGGTGGCTTCGCGAATGTCGGTGATTTCGACATCGAACACTAGCGTTGCGCCCGCGAGCGGGTGGTTGGTGTCGATGTCTACCATGAATTTACCGGCTTTGATTACGGAAACGGGAATCGGGCCGTGTTCGGTGTTCAGATAGGCCTGAATCCCCGCACGTAGCTTGCCTTCCCAAGCGAGATGCTTCACGGAAACCCGCATCTTGCGGTCATCGCGGTGCTCGCCGTAGCCGTCAGCAGGCGGTACAACGACTTCCAAGCGATCGCCTACGCTTTTGCCGATCAGCGCTTTTTCAAGGCCGGGTACAATATTGTCTGCGCCGTGAAGATAGGTGAGCGGTTCATCGTCGCGGCTGGTTTCTTTTTCGTTTCCGTCGGGATCTTTGAGCGTGTAATGGAAACTCACCACTTTGTTGTCGGCAACTTGCATAAGCTTGGGCTCTCAGTTTGATGAATGGGACGATCTGGTTTCGCTCAGCGGGCTACTTTTGGTTTGGCTCAGCCTACTATCATTGCGACTATTATTGCGTTGGTTCAACCGCCTAGACAGGGCGTGCCGGCCCACGGTTGGCAGCGTAGCCAGCTTTCCAACTGCTCGGTTGGGAGGGCCGAGCTTATGTAGAAGCCTTGTACCATATCGCAGCGCAATTGGGTAAGGCGTTCGACAACGGCGCGGTTTTCTGCGCCCTCTGCAACGACTTGCATCCCGAGATTATGAGCGAGGCTGATAATGGATTTTACGATGATTTCGTCCTGCTCGTTGGTCATCATGTCTTGGACGAAGGACGCGTCGATCTTGAGTGCGTTGATCGGCAGGCGTTTCAGGTAGGCGAGAGAAGAATATCCGGTACCAAAATCGTCGATGGAAAAGCGAACGCCATGTTGAGAGAGTCGATGCAGTGTGTCGAGCACACGCTCTGGATCGTGTATCAGTGCGCTTTCGGTAATTTCGATTTCAAGACGCTCTGAGCTGATGCCTCGAATTTCGATGAGCTCACAAAGGCGCTCCGTGAAGCTTAAGTTGAGCAGGTCGCGAGCCGATAAGTTGACCGCAACCGAAAGATGCAGCCCACGTTTGTCCCATTCGGTGATCTGATCCAGTGCAGTTTCCGTAACGTACAGACTCAGCTCGTGTATCACCTCGTTCATCTCGGCAAGCGGTATAAATTCGGCCGGTGGAATGAGCCCCAGATCGGGATGAAACCAGCGTGCTAAGGCTTCGCAGCCGATGCACTGGCCTGATTCTACGTCGAGCTTTGGCTGGAAGTGTAAAACGATTTGCCGTTCACGGATGGCGCGCCGTAGGTCGGTCATCAGCCGTAAGCGGCGCGGCGTATGAGCGTCTTGGCTGGGATGATAGACGGCGAATCCTACGTGATTTTGCTTCGCGTGGTACATGGCCACGTCTGCGCCGCGCAAAAGCGCGTGGCTGTCGCGGCCATGTTGTGGATAGAAGGCAATCCCGAGGCTTGCGCTAAGGGAGAGCATGATTTCGCCGACGTGGAAAGGCTGATTCAGTACGGCGCTGATTTCATCCGCGAGCTTGTGTGCATCTTCGAGCCCTTTAATTTGTTCGGCGAGGATTGCAAACTCATCCCCACCGAGGCGGCTGAGAAGCGCGTGGTAGTTTTCCAACACCGATTGCAGGCGCAGGCCGACTTCAATGAGCAGCTGATCGCCAATGTGATGGCCGAGGGTGTCGTTCACATCTTTGAAGCGATTCAGATCCAGCAGCATGAGGATCGGGCCGCGTTCACTTCCCGGTTGCCAGCGAGTAATCGCGTTACGCACGACTTCATGCAATTTGCGGCGATTGGGTAGCCGTGTGAGTGGGTCGTTATCAGCGGCAAACTGCAATTTTTCCTGAACAGCAAGCCGTTCCAATTCAGAGCCGGTGCGAGCTGCAAAGATCTCCAAAATTTCAAAGTGCTGGTCACAGGCGTCCATCGGTAAATGGTTAAGTATTGCAATAAAACCAGCTACCTTGCCGCTGCTGTTGTGAAAGGGGATTCCCAGCATGCTTTGGGCGTTGATATTGTGAAGTAGAGGATCGCTCGGAAAGCGCTTTTGTAAATCTTTCTCAACGAGGCAGCCGTTATTTTGCAGTAGGTACTCAAATGCAGAGCCTATGAGCGTGTGCTCGAAATTTGCGGCAATCGTGTCGTTGATGCAGACGGCTACGGTGGTTGCTTGGGTGGGGGTTTGGGGATCAATTTTTGCGATTAGCGCGCAGCATACGTCAAAGTTGTGAGTTAAATGTGAAACCATTTGTTCAAAGAACGTGGAATCCCCGCGCACAGATACCATTTGCGCGATCATTCGAATTGCGCGATCCAATCGGTTGCGTGCTGTAACGTCGCGGATTATTGCATGTAGGCAGAACCCTGTGCTCGTTTCCGTTCGGCGGATGCTCACTTCGGCTTCAAAATTTCGGCCATCTTTACGCCGATGCAGCCATGGAAAGAATTGCGGTTCGCCGCGCAGCGCTGCCTCAATGTGGCTATTTGCTGCGGGTTCTGAAGCTTGGCCATCTAGCTGAACCGCCGCCGAAAGCTCAGAGGGCGTGCTGTTGAGAATCTCTGCGCGAGAGGCGCCGAACAAAACCTCTGCAGTATGGTTGCAATCAATGTGCCGGCCGTCTTGCCAAGTGACGATTGCGTCTCGGCTTAAATCCAATAGGGTTCGATTGCGTTCGTCGCTTTCCCGCAAGCGGTGAAACATGCTGATCTGAGAAATCAGATCCGCCACAGAATTTGCGAAGGTGATTTCGTCTGCATTCCAAGTGCGCGTGGCATTTCTTTGTTCAATCCTCAGTATCCCGCAAAGCTGGCCAGACTCGCGCAGAGTAACATCCAGAAGCGAGCGCACCCCTGTCGGAATAAACCAAGGTTTTACCAACTCGCTGACGCGCGTATCTTTCAATACGTCGGCCACATTGAGTGCGCGGCATTGCGTGATGGTTTGGAAATAGTGCGGAAATTGCTCGCGACACAAGTGTGCTGGCAAATCAAATGTTTGCTTCTCTGAAGAAATGAAAACTTGGCAGTCCAGACTTTGTAGATCAAGCGGACATCGCCAAAGGCTTACAAAATCTGCATTGAGAACCTCACAAACGGCCTGTGCGATTGTCTGCAAGCTGTTGTTGAGCGGCATGTCCCAAAGCGCTTGCGTTTGGTAGAGCGTAAACAATGCGTTCTGTAGCGCGGCGGCAAGGTGTTGGGATGCAGGTTGGGAGAGCGTCATCTGGGCAGGGTCATGGCATTGAGAAGCGGCGGCATTGCCACGCATCGAAGGTTGCGCGACCTGAATAATAAATAGGCTACCTTTCGTAGAGTAAAACTGCAAGCACTGATACGAATCCCTTGACGTGCCGCGTTATAATCGGCGCCTTCTGGATTGCGAGGTTTCTGCCTATGAGAGCACTTTTACAGCGCGTAACCAGCGCCAGTGTGCGCGTTGAAGGCCAAATCGTGGGTGAAATACAACACGGCTTGCTGGTGCTCTTTGCCGTGCAGCCAAATGACACCCGCGAAATTGCCGAGCGCATGGTGCAGCGCATTGTACGCTATCGCATGTTTAGCGATGCACACGGCAAAATGAATCAAAGTGTGAGTGATGTTGGCGGTGGAATCTTGTGGGTGTCGCAATTTACGCTAGCCGCAGACACCGAAAAGGGACTGCGACCCAGTTTTAGTTGTGCTGCCCCGCCAGAACTTGCGCGCGTGCTATATGAGCACACTCTCACTTATGCGGCCACTTTTCCACTGGTGCAGGCAAGTGGCCGGTTTGGTGCGGATATGCAGGTGGCGCTCGTGAATGATGGACCTGTCACCTTTTTGTTGGAAGTGAACGCTTAAACGACTAAGAAGCCTTTTCCTCGTAGCTGATGTGCTCCATGCTATTTTCACGGCAGTGGTAGGCTTCCATCATGCGATCGTCTTGCATGGATTCGAGGTGAACATCAAATTTCCATAAGCGCCGCAAATGTTTGAGAACTGATTCGGTGTCTTTTGGTTCGAGTGGCCTGCGGTTGTGGCGAATATGGCGCAAGGTCAGCGAGCGGTCGCCACGGAGATTTACGTTATAGGCCTGAATGTTCGGTTCATTCATCGAGAGATTGTACTGCTGCGAGAGCCGCTCTCGAACATAGCGATAGCCTGGATCGTTGTGTATTGCGGTAACGTGCAGCTTATTTTCAAGATCGTCATCCAAGATGGCAAAAAACTTGAATTCACGAATCAGTTTGGGCGAGAGAAACTGCTGAATAAAACTCTCGTCCTTGAAGTTCTGCATCGCAAAGTGCAGCGTGTCTACCCAATTGCTTCCGGCGATTTCTGGAAACCACTGGCGGTCTTCCTCGGTGGGAGATTCGCAGATGCGGCGAATGTCGCGCATCATGTTAAAGCCGAGCGCATAGGGGTTGATGCCGGAATAGTATTTGCTGTCAAACGGCGGTTGGTAGACTACGGCAGAGTGATTCTGTAAAAACTCCAGCATGAATCCATCGGTTAGCTTGCCTTCATCGTAGAGATGATTTAGCAAAGTGTAGTGCCAGAACGTCGCCCAACCTTCGTTCATGACCTGGGTTTGGCGCTGTGGGTAAAAGTATTGCGCGACTTTGCGAACAATGCGCACGATTTCCCGCTGCCAAGGCTCCAAAAGAGGGGCGTTCTTTTCGATAAAATACAGCAGGTTTTCTTGCGGTTCCTTGGGAAAATGAAGCTCTTGATCTTCGGTTCCTTTGCTGGCGGCACGCGGGATGGTTCGCCAAAGTTCGTTGATCTGGCGCTGTAGGTATTCTTCACGTTCTTTTTGGCGACGATTTTCTTCTTCCGCAGAAATGGGCGCAGGGCGCTTGTAGCGATCTACGCCGTAATTCATCAGCGCATGGCAAGAATCCAGTACCGCCTCGACTTCGTCTACACCGTAGCGCTCTTCACAACGCTGGATATAATTTTTTGCAAATACCAGATAATCAATGATGGAACTTGCATCCGTCCAAGTGCGGAATAAGTAGTTGTTCTTGAAAAAAGAATTATGCCCATAGCAGGCGTGGGCAATCACCAGCGCCTGCATCGGCAAGGTATTTTCTTCCATTAAATAGGCGATGCAGGGGTTGGAATTGATCACGATCTCATAGGCCAATCCCATTTGCCCGCGATGATACTGCTGTGATTGCGCCACGAAATGCTTGCCGTAAGACCAGTGGTGGTAGCCTACCGGCATGCCTACAGAAGAATATGCATCCAGCATTTGTTCCGCAGAAATGATTTCAATCTGGTTTGGATAGGTATCCAAACGGTAATGCTTTGCGACACGGGAAATTTCGCGATCGTAAGCGTCGATCAGCTCGAAAGTCCACTCCGATTCGGTGGAAATAGGCTGCCGAACCACGGGTGGGTGGAGCATTGGAGCCTCGGATGATTCATCGGCAGATGCTTGGTTGGCTTCGTGCATGGCTCATCCCCCTTTATTTTGTCGCTGGTCTGCGCTGGAACAATTCACGAAAGACGGGATAAATATCCCCAGCTTCCGCGATTTCCTGCATGGCAAAGTGTTCGATTTCGGCGTTGATTAGCTCATATTCGCGCCAAAGCGCTTGGTGGCGGCGTGGATTGATCTCGATGTACGCGTAATATTGTACGAAGGGCAAAATGTCTTCGGTCAGAATTTTTCGGCAAAGCGGTGAGTCATCATTCCAGTTATCGCCGTCGGAGGCTTGTGCGCCGTAGATATTCCATTCGTCGATTGGGTAGCGATCTTCAATGACTTCCGCCATTAGTTTGAGTGCGCTGGAAACAATCGTGCCGCCGGTTTCACGAGAATAGAAAAATTCCTGCTCATCCACCTCTTTTGCGCTGGTATGATGGCGGATAAACACGACTTCGATTTTTTCGTAATTTCGTTTCAGAAAAAGGTACAGCAGGATAAAAAACCGCTTTGCCATGTCTTTCATATCTTGGTTCATAGAACCCGATACGTCCATGACGCAAAACATAACGGCGCGTGAGGTCGGCTTCGGTTGTTTCACGTGAAGGTTGTAGCGCAAGTCGATGGTATCGACAAAAGGAATACCGGCGATTCTGCGCTCAAGGCGGGCGATTTCTTTATCGACAAAGGCTAAGCGTGCTTGGTCACGTAAAATGCTGTCGGTCGCGAGGAGTTTTTCGCGCTCCTCTTTGTATTCGCGTAACTTTTTGCGGCTAGCACCCGTCAGCGCGATCCGTCGGCTGGTTGCCTGGCGCATGGAGCGCATGATGTTGATCTTGGCAGGGTTGCCTTGGTTTACTACGCCTGCGCGTACATACTTGAAGGATTCAACGCCGGCAAGCTGCCGCTTGATCAGGTTGGGTAGGGCGAGGTCTTCAAACAAAAATTCAAGAAATTCATTCTGGTTGATCTGGAAAACAAAATCATCCATTCCCTCGCCGCTGTCGCTGGGCTTGCCGCCGGAGCCACCGCTACCGCCGCCACCTTCGGGGCGATCAATCGTGTCCCCTGACACAAATTCCTTGTTGCCGGGATGTACACCTTCTTTGCGGCCACCGCGACCGTGATGAAAGAAGGGTTCGTTAATATCTTCACGTGGGATGGTAACGGTTTCGCCCGTTTCGATATCGGTAATTGAGCGACGAGTCACCGCATCGGCAACCGCCTTTTTAATGTGTTTGCGGTAACGATGGACAAAGCGCTGGCGGTTGACAGCGCTTTTGTTTTTTCCATTCAGGCGTCGATCTACGATATACGACACGGCCGTTCTCTACCTGTTCTGGTGACTGCAATCACTGGGATTTGCGAACGCGCAAATACCATTCGCAAAGTAGGCGCACTTGCTTTTCGGTATAACCGCGTTCGACCATGCGAGTAACAAAATCCTGGTGTTTTTTCTGATCTTCTTTGGAGGCTTTCGGGTTGAAAGAAATAACGGGAAGGAGTTCTTCGGTGTTGGAGAACATCTTCTTCTCAATCACAGTGCGAAGTTTCTCATAGCTATACCACTGCGGATTTTTGCCGTTGTTGTTGGCGCGGGCGCGCAGCACAAAGTTGACCACTTCGTTACGAAAATCTTTCGGATTGGAAATTCCGGCGGGTTTTTCGATTTTTTCCAGCTCTGCATTGAGTGACTGCCGGCTGAAAATTTCGCCGGTGTCTGGGTCGCGGTACTCCTGATCCTGAATCCAGAAATCTGCATACAGAACATAACGATCGAAAATGTTCTGCCCATATTCGGAGTAAGATTCGAGGTAAGCAGTCTGAATTTCTTTGCCGATAAACTCCACGTAGCGTGGCGCGAGAAATTCTTTGATAAACCGCAGGTAACGCTCTTGGGTTTCCGCTGGATATTGCTCTTGCTCAATCGTTTGCTCTAGCACATAAAGCAGGTGCACTGGGTTTGCGGCAATTTCTACGTGATCGTAGTTAAAAACCTTGGAGAGAATCTTGAACGCAAAGCGCGTGGAAAGCCCTTCCATGCCTTCGTCTACGCCGGCGGAATCACGGTATTCTTGGTAGGACTTTGCTTTGGGGTCGGTATCTTTCAGGTTTTCGCCATCGTATACCCGCATTTTGGAGTAAACGGAGGAGTTTTCAGGCTCTTTCAGGCGAGAGAGAATACTGAACTGCGCCAGCATTCGCAGCGTATCGGGTGCGCAGTGCGCTTGCGAGAGCGAGCTGTTGAACAGAAGCTTGTCGTAAATTCGGATTTCTTCGGAGACGCGCAGGCAGTAGGGCACCTTTACAATGTAAATCCGGTCAATAAATGCTTCGTTATTGCGGTTGTTGCGAAATGCCTGCCATTCAGACTCGTTCGAGTGGGCGAGGATCATCCCGTCGAAGGGAATCGCACCCATACCTTCAGTGCCGTTATAATTTCCCTCCTGAGTGGCGGTGAGCAGTGGGTGTAGCACCTTGATGGGTGCTTTGAACATTTCCACAAATTCCAGCAAGCCTTGGTTGGCGCGGCACAAACCGCCTGAAAATGCGTAGCAATCAGGGTCGTTCTGGGCGAATTCTTCCAGCTTGCGAATATCGACTTTCCCTACGAGGCTGGAAATGTCTTGGTTGTTTTCATCACCCGGTTCAGTTTTGGCGATCGCAACTTGATTGGAAATGGAAGGATACACTTTGACGACGCGGAATTGGCTGATGTCGCCGCCGAATTCATGCAAGCGTTTGACCGCCCAAGGCGACATGATGCCGCGCAGGTAGCGTTTGGGAATCCCGTATTCTTCTTCAAGAATGTCGGCGTCTTCCGTAGGGTTGAATAGGTTCAGAGGTGATTCAAAGACGGGGGAATCCTTGATGGCATAAAAGGGGACGCGTTCCATCAAGTGCTTAAGCTTTTCCGCAAGGCTGGATTTTCCGCCGCCGACGGGGCCGAGCAGATAGAGAATTTGTTTGCGTTCTTCCAAGCCTTGCGCGGCGTGCCGAAAGTAGGCAACGATATTTTCGATGCACTCTTCCATGCCATAAAATTCGTCGAAGGCGGGATAGCGCTTGATGATTTTATTGGAAAAAATTCGCGAAAGGCGCGGATCGTTTGAAGTGTCCACAAGTTCGGGCTGACCAATGGCCATTAGCATCCGTTCGGAAGCACTGGCATAGGTTGTGGGGTCCTGCTTGCAAAGTGCTAGATATTCCTGAATGGAATATTCTTCATCGCGCGTAGATTCGTAACGGCGCTGATAATGGCTGAAAATGCTCATGAATTCCCCCTGCTGACGAGCGTTGGACGCGACCCCTTTCTCTGGTTTGAGTACGTTGCCAGAAAATGGTTCAGGTCCGAGTGCGAGCCGAGACGCGTAGCCCTTGGTTTAACTATAGAACCTAATTGGGTTTTTCGTGCAAGAAAATCAGGAAAACCAAGGTTTTTTTATAGGCGGCGCGGCTTTAATGGAGGAGTATTTTTTTGGAGATTAATTGCCGGCATCCAGACTGGGTTGATGAAACCACTCCCCTGTCTCTAGACAAAATGCGGTGAGAGTCGCGCCCCATACGCAGCCGGTATCCAATGCGAGAATATCCTCGTGGCCGGTTTTCCCCTCAATGGCTGCCCAGTGGCCAAAGAGAATGCGCTCTTTCAAGGGGATGCGTTCGGGAAGCTGAAACCAAGGGAATAATCCCGCAGGAATGCCGGTTAAGCCGTTTTTGTAGGCGAGATCAAGCGCACCGCTACGGTCGCAAATCCGCATCCGCGTGAAATAATTGGTGATTACACGATAGCGCGCAGCTCCATGCAGGTCGTTACTCCAGCCCGCCGGTTGATTGCCGTACATCTGCGAGAGAAATACGCCGGGATTATCGCCGGAAAGTACATGTTCTACTTCTTCCGCCAGAGATTTTGCCTGCTCCGTTGTCCAGATCGGCGCGATGCCGGCATGACATAAAATGTGCTGGTACTCGACGTGCATCAAAGGCCGCCTGCGCAGCCAGTCCACGAGAGTCTCGCGGTCGGGCGCTTCCAGAATGTCGGCGAAGGTATCTTTACGGGCTTTATAGGTGCTGGCACCGAGGGCGACCGCCAAAAAGTGCAGGTCGTGGTTGCCCAGCACCGTCACTAAAGATGCGTTATGCGCGTGACACCAGCGCAGCGTGGCCAGTGAATCCGGCCCTCGGTTAATCAAGTCGCCCGTGAGCCAGAGCTTGTCGCGCTGGCCGTCAAAACCAATACGCGCAAGAAGTGCCTGAAAAGAGGCGAAACAGCCTTGAAGATCGCCGATTGCGTAAGTTGCCACTGTGCTTTGCCTTATGAATGAAGCGCCGCGCTCCCCCGTCCTAGCGACGCTCAGTTCAGGAGACGAGGTTGTGCAAGGGTAAAAATTGGAATGCGGGCGTCGAATTTTTCGCCTGCCTCGTCGCGCATTTGGTAGCTGCCGGTCATGCTGCCAACGGGTGTGGTAAGCATAGCACCGCTGGAGTATTCATAATGTTGACCTGCGGGAATCAGCGGTTGCTCACCAATCACGCCGTCGCCGCGCACCTCTTGGGTTTCGTGATTACCGTCGGTAATCAGCCAGTGGCGGCTGAGTAGGGTGGCGCCGAGTTTGCCACGGTTTTCGATGCGGACGTGGTAAGCGAATGCGTAGCGGCTGTGATCGGGGGCGGATTGCTGGGCGAGGTACTCGCTGCGAACTTCAATATGGATGTCGTGGTCGTCGCTCATGGCGGGTCTACCGTATCGGTTTGGCGAGGCGCTTGCTGGAATAGATAGTTGGCTAAAGAAACATAGTCGTTCAGCGTGAGATTTTCCGGCCGTAGTTTTAAATCAATCCCGCAGGCTTCAAGGTCTTCTGGCGAGAGCCGGTTTTTGAGCGCATTGCGAACGGTCTTGCGGCGCTGAGTAAAGGCTTCTGTCACGAGAGTGCCCAATAGCTTTACGTCAAGCGCGGGGGTGACGTGGGCGCTTCGAGGAGTAAGCCGAACGATGGCCGAGGTCACCTTGGGCGGGGGATTAAAGGCTTCCGGGGGAACATCAAACAGCGCTTCTACGTTGCAATGGTACTGGATCATGATGCCTAGCCGCCCGTAGGCTTCCTCGTTTGCGCCGGCAGCCATACGGTCCACGACTTCTTTTTGCAACATAAAGTGCATGTCCTGAATACCGCTGGCATAGTCCAGCAGGTGAAACAGAAGTGGCGTTGAGATGTTGTAGGGCAGGTTGCCCACCACGCGCAGTTTTTTATCGGGATGGATCAGCGTGCCAAAATCAAAGCGCAGCGCGTCTGCTTGGTGAATGTGCAGTTTGCCAGTAGTTGCAAAGCTTGCCAGCAAATAGGGGATTAAATCGCGGTCTAGCTCAATGGCCTGTAGTTGGTCAAGATAAGGCAACAGCGCGCCGGTCAAGGCGCCTTGGCCGGGGCCGATTTCGACGAGGTTGTCGCTTTTTTGCGGATTTACGGCCGCCACAATGCTGTCGATCACGTGCGGATCGTGCAGAAAGTTTTGCCCAAAGCGCTTTTTCACGGTGTGCCCGTGCCCAAAGCTCTGTTTGCGTCCCATATTAATGGCCTTTTGGATGCGTAACGCGCTGTTTGTAGTGCGCGGGTGGTTCGGTCGCGGGTGCTTGCGGCTGATTAGAATGCCGCGCCATTTCGGCCGCGTAGCGCACTGCGGTATGGAAACTGCCACTGTCGATCTGGCCCGTTCCGGCAAGATCCAGCGCAGTGCCGTGATCGACCGACGTGCGGATAATGGGCAGCCCCAGCGTGATATTGACTGCGCGCCCAAAGCCTAAGTGTTTGAGTACTGGCAAACCCTGATCGTGGTACATCGCAAGGATGGCATCTGCATCGGCCAGATGGTGCGGCGTAAATACCGTATCTGCAGGGTAGGGGCCCTGCAGGTTTAGGCCGCTTGCCTTGAGCCGCGCCAAGGTCGGGATGATGATGTCGAGCTCTTCGCGCCCAAGGTGGCCACCTTCACCGGCGTGTGGATTGAGGCCGCACACTTTGATGCGTGGCTGTGCAAGGCCAAAGCGCTCGCGCAGATCGCGGTCGGTGATACGGCAGATTTCTTCCAGCAGTGCCGGTTGGATGGCATCTGCGACTTGGCGTAGCGGCAAATGCGTGGTCGCGAGCGCCACGCGCAAGCCTTCCGTGGCAAGCATCATCACCACGCGCGGGGTGTGGGTGAGCTCGGCCAGATACTCGGTGTGGCCGCTAAAGTGGATGCCTGCATCGTTGATGCTGGATTTTTGCAGCGGGCCGGTCACCAGCGCTTGAAAGTGGCCGTGCTGGCAGCCCTCGGTAGCGATACGCAAGCTAGTGAGCAAATAATGGGCGTGAGCAGGCTGCGGCGTGCCGAGGATTTCGGGGCAGGGAAGTGCAAGGTCGATCACCCGTAACTGGCCCTTGGGCAAAGGCGTATCGCCGCCATCGTCGGGGACAAGCTGCACGCCAAGCCCCAACTGCTGAGCGCGACGTGCCAGCATTTCGGCGTTTGCGATGGCGACCAGCGCAATGCCGTCGGGCCACGTTTCTTGTGCGGCCATGATCATTAAGTCAGGGCCGATGCCCGCCGGTTCCCCCGGAGTGACGGCGATGCGCATCAGGGCTTGATCTCGACGTACGCATCTTGCCGGACTTCGCGCAGCCACGTGGCCAGATCTTCGTCGAATTTGCGCTTAAACAGCATTTGGCGGGCGCGATTGCGCTTGAACTCGCTGGTCATATCCTGCTTGCGGCGCTCGGTCACTTCCAGAATGTGCCAACCAAACTGGGTGCGGAAGGGCTGGCTGATCGTGCCGATTTTTTCACTGTTCATGACCTTCTCAAACTCCGGCACCATCACGCCAGGATTTACCCAACCGAGCGAGCCGCCTTCGAGGGCGCTGCCGGTGTCGTCGGAATAGGTCTTTGCCAGCGCAGCAAAATCACCTTTGTTTTGCTGAAGGCGGCGACGAATGTCCTCTGCAAGCGCGTGGGCATCGGCATCGCTACGGATTTCGTTCGGCTTGATGAGGATGTGCCGCACCTGCGCTTGCGGAACGAGCATCTCGGTGCCGCCGCGCGTTTCCAGAATCTTGATGATATGAAAACCGCTGGGGCTACGGATAGGCGCGGAAATATCGCCACGGTGCATGTTCACCACCACATCGGCAAACAGCGTGGGGAGCTGGCCCGCTTTGCGCCAGCCGAGGTCGCCGCCTTCGAGGGCTTTATCATCACCGGAGTAGCGAACTGCGGTGGCGGCAAAATCCGCACCGGATTTCAGTTGGCGATAGACTTCATCGGCCATGGCTTTTGCCTGGTCAATGGACGCTGCGTCACTATCGTCGTGGACTGCGATCAGAATGTGGCCGAGGTGGTAGTCAGGGGCAAGGTTTTCTTTGCCGAGATCCGACGCAAGGAAGGCGTCGATGTCTTGGTCGCTGATCTTGATGCGGCTGGCCACGCGGCGCTGTTGAAGTTGGTGGGCGGTCATTTCGCGGCGCACCTGTTCACGGTAGCTGGCAAAGGTCATGCCTTCTTCGTGTTCGATTACGTTTTGAAACTGCTCAAGGCTCAAATTATTTTGTCGAGCGATATTGGCGAGCGCTTCGTTGATGGCGTTATCGTCTACGCGCACACCCATTTTTTCGGCCAGCTGTAATTCGGCGCTTTCGGTGATCATGCGTTCGAGCACTTGCGCTTGCAGTTTGGCTTCATCTGGTGCCTCGGTGCCGCGTTTCGCAATCTGGATGCGAATCTGGCGGGTGCGATTGAGAAGTTCGCTCTGCAGGATGATGTCGTCGTCTACAACCGCGACGACGCGATCGAGCAGCTGCTCGTTCTGCCCGACGGGCGCGGTGGCAGCATAGGCCGTGCTTGCGGCCAGCGGAAGAAGTGGGCTTAAGGCTAGCGCGCTGTAAATCAGCAGATTTTTCATGAAATGGAGGTTCTCGTCAGAATCGGAATTTGCGTTGCGCTTCGCGGTCTTCAAAGCCGGAAATGCCAGTTTCGAGCATGCTTTCTACCTTGCGGCCAATACCGGCAAGCCCTTTGAGTTCTACTTGGAGCTCAATGCCCCATTTGGGTTCCACTTTGGTGTAATCGGTTTCGTCTTCTTGCAGAAACCGCCGGTTGACCACGCGGAACGTCCAGCAGCAGCTATCGTATTCCAAGCCGACCATGTTGTCGAAAGAGCGGTTGAGCTCGATGTCATAACCCCAGCGCCCCAGCAGGCTCCAGCGCGCGCTTAGCGGCGTAACGAAGGAGACTTCCGATTGCTTTAGTTTTTCGTCGCCAGGGCTTGCGGTCAGTGCGCCCGGATCGTGATAAAGATAGCTAACGTTGAATAGATAGTCGTTGTTGTGGTTGATCTGAACGCCAGAGTTTAAGTTGTCGATGTTGTTGCGGTCGCTGTCCCATTCCACGTCGTTGTAAAAAAACAGGCTTGGGTTTGGATTCCAGACGATACGGCTCGCCATTGCGGATGTGCGGGTGTCTTGGGGTGGAGTGAAGGCATCCAATTGCACGTAACGGTCGCCGAAGTACAATGCTTGGCCGAGGCTCATTCGCAGCCATTCGCTGCCACTGGTGCGGCTGATCAGGCGTGTGGTAACGCCGAGCGCAAGCTTTTTGGCGTCGCCATAGCGATCCCCGCCCGAAAAGCGGTTTTCGCGGAACAACTGATCGTAACTAAAGGTATAAATGGCAGTGTCAAATACCGGGATCTGATTTTGGTCGCGGTCTGTCGGTACGTACAGCAGAAAAGCCCTCGGTTCCAGCGTTTGTACCTGTGAGTGGCCGAGCAGACTTGTATTGCGTTCAAAAATCAGGCCGCTATCCAGCGATGCAATATAAGTGTTGATTTCGGGGCGGGCCTCCGTCTGAAACTGCCCACCGTCAATGTCGTATTGGGTGTTGACGAGGCGCAGGCTCGGGTGCAGATAGCCGTATTCGCTCTCTTGTCGATAGCTAACGCCTGGACTGAGTGTTAGGCGGTAGCTCTCGTCGGGGCGGCTGATGCTGGTGTGCGGCGCCAAAAAGTGTACGGCCTCGCTGCTCCACGTCCAAAATAAGCCATTGTCGTTAATCCGGCCGCGCCCGTCGGCACGCAGCTGCGGCAAGCGCTTGTAGGGCTGGTTCGTGGGCAGAACTTTTTTGTCGAGGGTCTGAAACTGTTGTACAAGGCCCGTAAAATTCCAGTAATCCGTGCGGTAATTGACCTGCTCGGATTGCATCAGATAGGTCAGGGCGCTGGCGTTCAGGCCCGTGTCCATATCAAAGAAATAGTCGGGGTCGGATACTTTGTTGTAGTCCGTATTGAGCGACCAGCCATTCTGAAAATTGGCGCGGTGGTGGATGTAGCCCCAGTAGCGCCGTTCGTCGCTGTATTCCGCGTCTCGGTATAGATAGCCGCCGCCTAGTTCCCCGCTGCTCTTAGGGGTCAGGAAGCGAAATTCGGAGTTGAGCAAAGTGCCGCGTTTGCTCATGTAAACCGGCGTGATCGTGGCGTCGTAGTTGGGCGCAAGGTTTAGGTAATAAGGAACACCCAGTTCAAAACCGCTGCTACTGCCGGTGGCGACCGAGGGGAATAAAAAACCGCTCTGGCGGCGTTCATCAATCGGGAACATAAACCAAGGCAGATACAGGATGGGGACATCTTTCACCCGCACCACCATGTTCTTGGCAGTGCCCCAGCCGGAAGGGTTGTTCAGGCGCAGACGGTCGGCCTCAAAATACCAGGTATTTGCGTGCGGTTCGCAGGTGGTATACGTGGCTTTGTCTAACACCAGCACATCGTGCGAGGTATTGTGAATACGCTCTGCGCTGCCGCGAATGTGGCTGCCGGGAATGACATATTCCGTACCTTCGGCGACCAGTTCCTTGCTGTTCATGTCGAGCGTTGCGCGCTGGCCGGTGAGCAGCATGTTGTTCTGGCGGATGCGAACGTCATCTTTCAGCGTGATCTGGCGCGTCGCGGTGTTCAGCTCCAGCGCGTCGCTTTCCAGCATTCGATGGCCTTGCTGGACGACAACACCGCCTTTCATGTGAATGTCGTGCTCACCGACCATCTCGTAGTGGTCGGCCGAGGCTTCAATTTTGGCCTGGGTATCGTCCTCGACGGGTTCGCGTGGCGTCACGATGGGCGGCAGATAGTAGCCGGGACACACGCCGGTATACTTGGGGCGCTGATCTTCGGGCAGGGCGTTGATCTCATCTAGGCTTACCCAGTCTAGGTAGCGATAGGGAGCGGGTGCGTCTACCGAGGTGATCGGGCCCTGAAGAATGGGGCCGCTTTTCTGGGCGTGCGCCGCTTGCGCTGCGAAAAAACCGCCCGCTGCGAACGGCAGGGCCATTGCCAGCAAACGGGAATGCTGGCGTTTGATAGGGTATGCATGGGGCCGCATCGAAATGCGCAGCATCTTCAACAGCAAGAAATCACCTTTGATATGCAGGAGCCGAAATGTATGCAATGGTCGAAATGTATCTTGTAGCCGAAACGTATCTTGTAGTCGGAATGTGTGCAGTAGCTGGAAATTACCGCTATGGGTTCGCAACTGTGAGCCGGAAATAATACACTAAGCAGCTGGTTCAAGTCAGAAATCTATCTTCACAAACCATCTACTTGCCTGGGAATGAGTCCAATGGACGAAAGAGCGTCGCAGCTTCATCAGTGGTTGCTTCAACAAATCGGGTCGCTTCAACAAGCCGGGTCGCTTCAACAAGTCGGATCGCTGGAGCCAGCCGATTCAGCGGGAGCAACCGCAAAAATACCGCCGGTGGCAAAGGATGCTGAATTTACTAGCGTTTCAGGAGATGCCAGTTTTCGCCGCTATTTTCGTCTGCGCTGGAGCGGCGCACAGCTGCGGTCAGGAACGCAGCCATCCAACGGGTTCTCTGAAGGGAAAGCCAGCAGTGTGATCGGTGTGGATGCTCCGCCCTCGCATGAAGATTGCGCGCCGTTTGTGCGAATCAGCGCCGCCTTGCTTGCTCAAGGGGTGCAAGTACCGGCAGTGCTCGCCTACGATGCCACAGCGGGTTTCATGATGCTGGATGATTTTGGCGATACCCTGCTGCGGGCGGTGCTGAATGCCGATAACGTAGATCGTTACTATGGAAAGGCAATGGCAGATTTGCTGACGCTGCAAGCCAGCCACTTCTCACCCGCGTTACCACCTTATGATGAGGCCCTTTTACTGCGCGAAATGGCGCTGTTTCCAGACTGGTTTCTGAAAGTTCACTTACAGCTAACGCCTACCGCAGAGGAAGCGGAGCTTTTGTCGCAGGCGTTTGACATTCTGAAAAATCTAGCGCTGGAACAGCCGCGCGTAACGGTGCATCGGGACTATCATTCTCGCAATATCATGGTGCTAGACGGCGGATGCTTGGGCCACATTGATTTTCAGGACGCAGTGCATGGGCCGATTACCTATGATTTGGTTTCGCTGCTGCGTGACTGTTATATCGACTGGCCGCAGGAGCAGGTATATCACTGGTCGCTGCAATTTGCTGAACAGTTGCGTGAACGTGGTTTGTTGTCTGCGGATAACGCTACTTTTCAGCGTTGGCTGGATGCAATGGGTGCACAGCGGCATCTGAAGGCGATCGGTATTTTTGCGCGTCTGTTTCATCGGGATGGCAAGGCGGGTTATCTTGGCGATATTCCGCGTACCTTGGCTTATTTGTTACATGAGAGTTCGATGATTCCTGCGCTGGCGGAGTTTCATGCGTGGTTGCAGCAGCGTGTGGTGCCGGCACTGATTGCAAAGGATCCGAATGCGGCGCTGGATCTGCACCGGATGGGCGTTCTGGAGTGCGCGCAAGCATGATGGGTGTTTCTCACACTGGCGCAATAAGAGCCATGATTCTTGCCGCAGGGCGAGGGGAACGGATGGGCACGCTCACCGCAACCTGCCCCAAGCCGCTGCTGCTTGTTGCCGGTAAGCCGTTGATTGAGCATCATTTGTGTCGTTTGGCGGAAGCTGGGGTTCGGCAAGTGGTGATCAACACTTCTTATCTCGGTGAGCAGATTCGGGATGCGCTGGGGGATGGGCGGCGTTGGGGCTTGTCGATTCAGTTCACCGTGGAGCCGGAGCGCCTGGATAGCGGTGGCGGGATTTTCAATGCGCTGCCTTTGTTGGGTGATGCGCCCTTCCTGCTCATCAATGGGGATGTCTGGACGGATATTCCCATTGCCGGCTGCTTGGGTATTCGCGGCACCGGTGCAGGGCGTTTGGCGACAACGGGAGCGCTTACAGAGCCATTGAGAGATCTTGCAGGACAGCCGCTTGCGCACTTGATCATGGTGCCCAACCCTGAGCATCATCCAAAAGGCGATTTTGGTTTGGATGTCAGCGGTCTTGTTCGTGCAGACGGTGGTGAACGGCTGACTTATAGCGGTATCTCGGTGCTGTCACCGGCACTTTTTGCAAATTGCCAGCCCGGCATTTTTCCCTTGGCACCGCTGCTGCGCTCGGCAATGGCGGAGGGCCGTGTGAGCGGTGAGCGCTATGATGGCTTGTGGCTGGATGTAGGCACGCCTGAGCGCTTGGCGGTGGCGAATGTGCTGGCGGGTGCTGAATCCTGATCTCTTGTTTTTTGTGAGGCATCAAGGCTTGCGGCCTTGCTTTGTTGCTACGTTGCACGATTTCGCGGCAGTGGCATCTGTTGGGGAATGGGGGCATAATCCCTGCCTTCTGTTACACAATCACTACAATTGCGGTTTTTTAGGAGCGTACATGATTTGGCTGGGGCCTCTGTTGGGCTTGGTTCTGGGGTTTGCGATGGCGGGCGGTGGCGCGCCTGGCTTGATCGGAGCGGGCGTGGGCGTTTGGCTGGGGCGGCAGTTCGACCGGATTCTGCAATTGAGCGAGGGGGTCTACTTTGTAACACACCGGCAGCCACACGAGCCTGATCAGAAGATTCAGCAGGCATTCTTTCAGGCCATCTTTGTCTGCCTCGGTCGCGTAGCCAAGTGCGATGGAACCGTGGTTGCAGGCGAGATCGAGTGGGCGCGGGCGGTGATGGATCGCATGGGCCTGAATTCCGAAAAGCGCAACGAGGCAGCGAACCTTTTTGAGCGCGGCAAAGGTTGGGATTACGATGTTTTTGCAGATCTCAAACGCCTTCGCGAAGCCTGTGGCAGGCGCTCCGCGCTTTCCGCCATTTTTATGGAAATGTTGGTGCAAGGTGCGTTGGTGGATGGTCAGCTGAACCCACGAGAATGGGCGACCTTGCAAAATATCGCCGCGACGCTAAACGTCTCGCGCGAATCGTTAGAGCGCATGGTGCGCGCAGCGGACGCTTTCCATGCTTGGAGCCACCATCGCGGTGATCGAGGCGACCGCTACCAAGGCGCCGGGCCTACACGCGATGCGTTACAAGATGCGTATGCGATACTGGGAATCCGCAACACGGCAAGCCTCGTTGATGTGAAGCGCGCATGGCGTCGGCAAATGAGTAAGCACCATCCTGACAAGCTTGCAGCCAAAGGGCTTCCAGAAGAAATGAAGCCGCTTGCGACCGAGAAAACGCAAGCAATACAGGCCGCGTACGAAGAAATCATGCGCGTTCGCCAAGTCGAACAATCATAATTACTTGCAAAACAGATACATTCTAAAATTATCTGTTCCACAACCTCGCGCACCAGAACCCTGTCTATACTGAACTTTTAGGTAATTTTTCGTATAAATGACCGGAGTTCGTATGTTGCAGCTACTTGCCAGCAAAATGTCAGGGATGAGCCTGCGCAGTAAAATTATGCTGCTAGCGTGGGGGCCGTTTTTTCTAAGCGTGTTCTACGCGTATCATTATTTTATTGATCTGACCAGCCAACGCACAGAAACACGCCTCACCGCGCAGGTGATCGAACTCCAGAATACGCTCGAAGGAATTACCCTGCAGCTTGGGCGTGAGCGTGGTACGAGCTTGGGCTTTGTTGGCAGTGCGGGAGCGCAGCTTACTGACCAACTCAAAGAAGCTCGCAGCGAAACCGATGCGCGAATCGAGCGTTGGAACCAGGCGATCAATCGAAACGGCCTGAAGTTATCCAAAGACACACAAACCCGAATCCATGAACTTTTGGACCCGGTGTTATTACAGCGCGACCAATGGCGTGGGCGCGTGGATGCCTTGGATGCCTCTACCACCTTGCAGGACTATTCCCGCGCAAACCGGGTTGGCCTTGATGCCATGGCGTTATTGGTGAATGAAATTTCGCAGCGCGATATGCTAGATGCAGCGCGCAGTATGCTGATCATCAGCGAAGCGGCGGAGGCGGCTGGGCAAGAACGGGCATTGGTTTCTCATTTGATTGCCAAAGGTTCTGGCGATGCAACGCAGGCGCGTCATTTAAGAGAAGTTCACGATCAGCTGCAATTGTTGCGTCATTAATTTGATACCTTTGCGACACAAGAGCAGCTCGCGGCAGTTCGCAATCTTGAAGCAGAACCGGTGTTCGGGCAGGTGGATGAGATTCGTCGCAGCCTGTTGGAGCAATTAGACACAGCGCAACCAAGCTTAAAAACGCCGCCGCTGAAAGAATGGTTTGCGCTGGCAACTGAGCGCATTGAGCGCCTGCAGACGTTTGGCGAGAAACTGAAACAGCCCATTGTTGCACTGAGCGAAGAACGCAGCGAAGCAGCGCGCACTCAGTTGACTGTTGCGGCGATTGTGACCGTGATTTTGTATGCTGGCGGATTGGTTCTTGCCTCAGTGATCGTGTTTGACCTGAATTTTAGCGTAAAGAGTATTCGCGACTGGATACACCAGATGGTGCAAAGCCGCAATCTCGCCCTGAAAAACCCCAATAAACGTGAAGATGAGTTAGGTGAGATTGGTAAGACGATCAGCGAGTTTTCCAAGGAAATGGCGCGCGTGCTCGCGCAGGTGCAGACCCTATCGGGCACATTGAACACGCAAGCCTGCGATGTTGCCGACTCTAGCGTAAAGACGGAAGGCCTGATCGACCGACAGCAGATGGAAAGCCAAACGCTCTCGGCGGCCATTGAAGAAATGGCCGCCAGTATCAACGAGGTATCACGAAATACGCATCACACTGCGGAGCAGACTGCGAAAGCAACGAACGTGAGCGGTTCCGGTCGGCAACAAGTAGAAGAAACCAAACAATCCATTCAGGTGCTTGCGGATCGCCTGGGTGACTCGCAGCAGGTCATTCTAAAGCTGCACGATGATAGCAAGCGCATCGGCACCATCATTGACACCATCAACGGAATTGCCGAACAAACGAATTTGTTAGCGTTAAACGCCGCAATTGAGGCGGCGCGTGCAGGGGAACAAGGCAGAGGTTTTGCGGTTGTTGCTGATGAAGTTCGCAGCCTTGCGCAGCGTACCCAAGATGCGACAACAGAAATTCGCGATATGATCGAATCTTTGCAGGGGGCCTCTGAAACGGTGCACGGCAGCATGACGGAGAGTATTCAACTTAGCGAAAACTGCGTGCGCCTTTCGGATAGCTCTTTGCAGGTGATCGACCAGTTGGATGGCTTGGTGGACGATATTAACCAAAGCAATATCCAAAACTCTGCCGCTACGGAAGAGCAGTCACAGGTAGCGAGCGAAATCAGTGCGAATACTCTGCATATCTCCGAATTGGCGACCGATACAGTAGAACTTTCGCACGCGAATACTCGGAGTAGTGATGCGCTCAAAAAGGTAGCTGCCGAACTGGACGCTGTGGTCGCGCGTTATCAGCTTAAATAGGGGCGCTGTACGCTAGCCTAGGGCTGTCCCATGTTCAAAAAGTGTTCTGTAAGATACGTTGAAGTGAGTCGTCATCCCAGCCAGCTCTTTTGCGCAGGGCCTTTAAACTTGTGGGTTTGAATTGATGTTTGGCGTTTCTAATCATGTTGAGCGTCATATGTCGAAGCATCGCCATGTTCTCTGCAGCATGATCTTTACGCGCACGGGGTTGATTCTCGTTAAAAACGACATCTAGGATCCAGTGAAGCGCATTTTCGGTTTGCCAATGGGCGCATGCTGCCAAGGCGACCGAATTCGCGTCAGCAGGGAGGTTGCTAATGAAGAACCGTCGTTTCACGCTGGTTTTCCCTTAACCTCCATTCGCGCTATTGCACAGTCTAACGAGATGCCGCTCCCATAATTACATTCCGTAACAGGCGGCTTCTAATTTAGGCGGTAGTCTTGCAAAGCAACCGTCAGGAAGTAAAAAATAATAAATATCCAAGGATGAAATACGTGAAGATCCCCACAGCCCACAGCCCACAGCCCACAGCCCACAGCCCACAGCCCACAGCCCACAGCCCACAGCCCACAGCCCACAGCCCACAGCCCACAGCCCACAGCCTTCAATAATCTCCTCCAGCCAATCAAGCCGCACGCGGACTCAGCCTTTTAGTTTCAGGCGATCGCTGCTTGTTGGCGCAATGCTCTTGCTTGGTGTGCAGCCAGCGCTCGCCTCGTCAGATGTGTGCCCCACGCGTTTTAGAAATGGAGGTGCAGTTCCGGGCACAAAGACTTGCGCCAGTAATGCGGCGAGTTCTTCTGCAAGCTCGAATAATTTTTACTGCTCGGGATCGTCTGGCATTGATATTCATATTCCAGAATATTGCGGAAACCTCGATGAAGATCAGTGCGATGGCCCAGCTGGCCAGCGCTCCAGTATTATGGGCAACCCTATCAACGTAGCGACGGGCCACAAGCTTCAGACCGAAACCGATTATCAGGATCACGATTGGAACGGTGTAAATGCTTCCCTGCAGCTTTCACGTTATTACAACAGCAACCCTAACGTGGCTTCTGGTATCTTTGGTACAGGTTGGCGCAGCACCTTTGACCGTAGGATTCAGAAAGGAAGGGTCAGTACCGTTGCTTATGCATTGCGCCATTCTGGCGGTATGCTCAGTTTTAAGCAGATTTCCGGTGGCTGGCAAGGCTATGCGCACAACGTCGAAAAGCTCGTTGCACTCACGGATAGCTCTGGAAAGCAAACCGGCTGGCAGCTTACTCTGAACGATAATTCTATTGAGACTTATGATGTCGATGGTCAGCTGACAAGCATCACAGATCTTCACGGCGAACGGTTGACGCTGAGCTATCAGAATGGCCTGCTATACCGAGTAACCGATGCCTCTGGGCGGTTTCTTGAATTTCATTACAATGCGTGGAAGCTAGTCAGTGAGGTGGTAGATCCTGCGGGTCAATACTATCGCTATCAATACGAGGAATTTGCTCCTGAACAGCAGCGTTTGATATCGGTGAGCTATCCAGACACTACACCAGACAATCAAAACGACAACCCCACGCGGCAGTATCGCTATGCCGAGCCAGCCTATATGGCGGTGGCGCCGGAAAATATTGCGCGGCATGCCAACCGCCTGACCGGTATCATCGACGAAAACGGCGCGCGTTACGCCAGCTTTGGCTACGACGCACAAGGGCGTGCAAACCTGAGCGTTCACGGCTCTCATACCGAAGACACAAGTACGGGTATCAAGCTCAATGCAGATCGACTGGATGTGCTTTACAACACCGCTACCGGCGGTGTCTGGAATGTCACAAGCACCAACGCGGAGGGTAAGCAAACCGATCACAGCTTCCAGCAATTTGGCTCCTCACGCCGCACGTTGGCGCTTGCCAAAGCACCCTCAGCTACGTGTGGAGGCGCCAACGCTGCCTATTCCTACGACACCAATGGTTTCAAGGATCGGGTAACCGATTGGAATGGAGTGGTAACGGATTATGATTATAACGCCCAAGGTCTGGAAGTTCGCCGCACTGAGGCGCTCGGCTTGCAGGAGCAGCGCAGCATTGAAACCGATTGGTATGTTGACATCCGGCTTCCTCGTGAAATCCGTAAACCGGGCCTGACTACTCGTTTTACATGGGAAAATGGTCGTCTAAAAACCCGTACGGAGCTGGACACGACCACTCACACTACACCGTATGCCACCGCAGGCGCCACGCGCAGTTGGAGCTACACCTATACGTGGTATGACGAGGCAAAAACCCGCGTAAAACAAATCCGGATCGATGGCCCGCGCACAGATGTGCAGGACATCACCGTGCGGGAATACAATGAGCAAGGCTGGTTGAATTCCAGTAGTAACGCACTTGGTCAGGTGCATTCGATTCTTGAGCACAATGGACGAGGCCAGCCCCTGCGAATACGCGATGAAAACGGGGTTGAAAGCGCATTTACGTGGCACCCTCGTGGCTGGCTGCAAAGCCGCACCATCATTACCCCCCAAGGCAACGTAACCACCACCTACGAATACGACAAAGCAGGTCAAGTCACTAAAACGATCTTGCCCACCGGCGTTGCGCTGAACTACCTCTACGACGACGCCCATCGCCTGCAAGAAATCAGCACTGATGATAACGAGCGTATCACGTGGGAGCTCACCGCGCTCGGTGATCGACGCATGGAGCGCGTGCAATCCAGCTCTGGCAGCTTACGGCGAATCGTCCATCAAGAATTCGACGACCTAGGCCGCCTCTGGAAGCGCTTTGGTGTGCAAGATCAAGTGCTGGAAACCTACGGTTACGACGCCAACGGCAATCCGGAAACCACCACCGACGCCAACCAACGCACCATCACACGCGCGTTCGACGGCCTTAACCGCCTGCGCAGTGTAACGGAGCGCGACACCGGCGCTACCCAATACGAATATAATGCGCAAGATCAGCTCGTCTCGATCACCGATCCCAACGGCTTAACCACCGCATGGGTAGTCGATGGCTTTGGCCGCAAAATCCAGGAAACTAGCCCAGATCGCGGCACTACAGTATATCGTTATGATCTTGCCGATAACCTGATCCAGAAAACCGACGCCCGCAACAGCGTTACAAAATACAGCTATGACGCCCTCAATCGCCTGACCGAAATTCAATATCCGGCCAGTGCGCAAGACAACGTCAGCCTAAAATACGACGAAACCAGCCTTCCAACGGCAAATGGTTCTATTGCCAACAAAGGAAAAGGCCGCTTAACCTCGGCAATCGTTGCCAACGGCGATAAAATCCAATGGGCCTACGATGCGCTTGGTAATATCACGAATGACGTGCGGGTACAGGCAGGCAAAACCTTCCAAACCACGTACAGCTATAACGCAGCAGGTCAGCTGACTACGCTCACCTACCCAAGTGGACGAGAACTCAGCTATAGCTACGACAACCAAGGCCGTATCCGCCAACTCCGCAGCCGCACAAGCGCCACGGCAAGCTGGACGACGCTTGCGAATAACGTTAGCTACGAACCCTTCGGCCCAGTGACTGGATTCACTTGGGGTAATGGCCTAACGGAAACCCTCAGCTACGATACCCACTACCAGCCCGAAGCCATTAAAACCAGTGCGGGCAGCACAGACGTTCGCAGTTTGCAATACGGCTTTAACCTCGCCAACGAACTGGATCACCTGACCGATGCGAAAACCCCAGCTCGCAGCCAACTGTTCAGCTACGATCCCAACGGGCGTTTGAGCCACGCGCAAGGCCAGTACGGCACCCTAGCGTATCAGTACGACCTCACCGGCAACCGCGTATCGCAAGCGCAAACCAACGCAAGCGACGGCCAAAACTTTACCGAAAGCTACCAATATCCGGCCAACACCCACCGCCTCACGCAAGTGAACGCCAGTGGGCAGGGTGGCCAAAACCGTAACTTCCAGTACAGTGCGGCCGGAAACCTCACGCAAGATGAGAGTTATACCTACGTTTATAACGATGCCAACCGCCTCACCAAAATCTTCAGCGGCCCCGCCATCGTCGCAGAATATCGCTACAACCACTTAGGCGAGCGTATTTCCAAAACGATTGACGGAAAAACCACGCAGTTTATCTACGGCCCCAACCATCAGCTATTGGCCGAACATCATCAAGATGGCAGCGCGATCCGCGATTACGTGTATCTTGGCGATAAATTACTGGCCATGGTGGATGCCGATACGACAACTAATCCAGGCACAGGCACAAAAGCCGACCTTGCGATTACCTTGAAAGGCGCCACCGGAAATTCCGTGAAACAGCCGGATGGCCGTTATCAAGTAACGTACAAGGTAAACGTCGGGAACCTAGGGGGAAGCGCTGCTGAAAATGTAGTCCTCACCAACACCTTCCCAGAAACGGATGTGAACTTGGTGAGCTACACGGCCAGCCAAGGCACGTGTACCGAAGATGCAAGCACCTGTAACCTCGGCACCATCAGCGCGGGCCAAACCGCAACGGTCACCCTGATCGCCAGCAAAGGGCAAAAAGCCAAGGAAAGCTTTAGTGCGAGCGTTACAACTAGCTCTGAAGAAAGCAGCACCGACAATAACAGCGCAACTGCTGCGTTTGGTGGTGCCTTCGGCCTCTGGATTATGGCATTCTTAACCGCTATGCTGGGCTTGCGTACTCGTTTTGGTAAAAAAGCTTTCGACCGTAAAAATTCTATCAGTGCAGCGTGCTTGGTCCTCTGCGGCATAAGCTTGATGAGCGCTAACACCACGCAAGCCGAGCAGATTTATTACGTTCATACCGACCATCTGAACGCGCCAACGCTGGTGACGGATTCGAATAAAACGGTGGTGTGGGAGGGCATTAGAAAGCCGTTTGGTGAGACGGATGAAGTGGTTAACACAGTACGCCAACCGATTCGGTTTCCGGGGCAGTATTTTGATGGGGAGACGGGGTTAGCGTATAACGTGATGCGGGATTATGACCCTACGCTGGGTCGTTATGTGCAGAGTGATCCCATTGGTCTGCGTGGCGGCGTCAATACCTATGCCTACGTGGGTGGGAACCCAGTCAATTATATTGATCCAAGGGGATTGGAAGCTGCTATTTGGCCTGGTTGGGGTTGGCTTGGTTCAGCAGCAGAAGGAGGTGCTGCAGCAGGAGGTTTAACCGGGTTGGGGCCTGCTATAGGAATATTGGGAGGTTTATTAATTCCGTCCCCATTGGGAGATGGAACGCTACACAAGGATGGAGATGATGGTTCAGAGTCCAGACCTGACAATTGCCCTACAGGCACCTTACCCATCGATAAAGGAAAGAAAAAATGGGATTTGGACAAGGATGACGTGCATGGAATTAAAGATGGTGTAGGAGCTGGTCCTAAAACGTGGACCGGAATTGATAAAGACGGAAATGTATGGACTGGAGGTCCAGGCGGGGTTGGTGAAAACCATGGCCATTACACAGATTATTTGCCGTAAGGATATTTATGTCTCCTTCTGAATTTGTCGTTTCGCTTCGGATAAAACATCCTACCCATACCCATCATTCGATAGTTCAATCGATGGGTATGACGCCAAAATTTTCCTATTCGGTTGGGTCGCCAAGAGCAACACCAAAAGGTCGCCCACTCGAAGGCGTGTATAAAAATTCGTATTGCAGTTTCACATTGCTGGAAAAGCAGGGGGGGGATTTTGTTGATGGAATTAAAAAAATATTCGTGCTTCTTGAATCCCATAAAGAGTATTTTCGTTTATTAACTTCTGAGGGCGGAAAAACAGAGCTTTTTGTTGGGGTTTTTGCTGATGGAACTGTAGGCTTTAGTTTAGGTGTTGAGGAGATGCGTGCCCTGGCTGATTTGTCGCTAGAATTGTCAGTGGAAGTCTACAATGAAGAGCCATCGTGAATAATCGAAAAATCAGTTCCAATAAGGGGCAGATCAAAATAAATTAGGCAATGCAAAACGGCTGGCTCATGATCCAGCCGTTTTTTTTGGGGGGGGCGCGCCCGGCAGGGCGCACTCACTTGGAGGTGAAAGTCCTCTACTCGCCCGACAAGGGCCCCAGTGTCAGACTAGTTGCACGAATTTTCAGTCATCGGGGGCGAGAAGGAAAGTATAGTGGCAAGATACCGGGATGGAGCAAAAATAACGTTGATCGTTAGCTCACAGGAACGGGTAGCGGCCAAACTGCTATTAGATCGAAAATCACGCGAATGCTACTGTCAAGTCTTGCTTGCCGGAAGGTTACCCTGTATTGGTGATGGTGGATGCCGTCATGCGTAAGCCCCAATGTCCGTATTTGGCTTGAACAGTTCGCAATAGGCAGAATAAAATTCTTGCCATATCGAGTGTGTTCGCTGGTGGACATTGGATCACGCCTTGCTAAGATCGACTACTAGATGTTTCCCTAGCAATGCCTACCTTTTGCGCATTCCACTCCCTTGCGTTTCATTGGATGGAAAAGTGGCGGCGTTCAATCTACTGTTAGGGTTGTTCAACTGTGCAAGGCGTCAGGTTTTTTGCTCGTTTAATAAATTTATCGTCAAACGTTTTTAGAGTGGTGTGTTGTTGGCTTCCGGCTAGGTGAAGTGCGTCAGCAAAATCTAAACCGGATTCATGCCACCCTATTGCTTGTGCAACGATTTGCGCATTTGCAAGACGAACGTTTTTGAGTCCAAATAATTTTCTGAATGCAGCGCAAATCTGCTCTGGCTCAAACTCGTATGCATATCGAAGAACCCATTCAACTTCAAGAATGACAGTATCGGCAATAAAGATATTTTCTGCTGAAAAAAGTTTGTGAGCAGCTCTATATTGTGCGTCGTTATCTTTTGTTAACAATCGAATAATTACATTGGTATCAACCGCGATCACGCCATGCGCTCCTTGCTGCTTTCTTCATTGCGGAATCAATGTCATCCTGAGACTTAGCCTTGCCAGTGTATTTGAGGGAACCGGCTACTTGGTCGAGAGTAGTTTCTTCGAATGGGCCTTTCGGACGCAGCAAAAGACCATCGCCCATATCTATGACTACCAGCTCAAGGCCGGTGTCCCAGTTATGTGAGACCCTAAACGCTTTCGGAATGATCACTTGGCCCTTGCTAGATAACTTTGTTGTCTCCATTAGTCTACCTCAAAGTAAGACAATGGTAAGATTTTGGCGTGTTGGAGTGGCTTTGTCAAATTACTCTAACAAGTCGATCAATTCGCATGGCCTGCAGCCCTGCGCTCTAGCCTTTCGTTTGGGGAGCGCTAGGAGCGACGATGGGAGCGTTCAGATCCGGCGCGGGTAATTTTTGTGTCGTGGGAGGTGGATCGGGGGGTGGCGTTGGTCTCGGCGGAGGAGGAACGTTCTGAGGAACGGGCTTCGCGGCCGGAATTTGCTGCATTTGCGGCCTGTTCTGCGTTTGTTGTGCCATCCACTGGCGAACCCCTTTGGTAATAAACGGTTCGTATCCGGCAAAGTGACGAGAGGCTCCAGTAATGACGCGCATTTCATAGTGCTTTACGGGTGCATTTTGGTTTGCCTGTGCTCGGCCCATTGCCTGTTTGCGCAATAATGGGTTTGAAGCTGGAAGCATTTGCGGAACGATGTCTAAAACGGGCGCACTGAGTGCCGCAACGTCCTGAGGAAAATCGAAGCTGGCGTCGGGGTAGGGTTCTGGATTGATCAGCACAATGCCTGCAAGCGTTGGAATTGGTAAGTCTTTTGCGATGTGTGCTACAAGCCCGGCACTTTTTCCAAAGGCAATCACCACAATATGTTTCGGGTTGGCGTCGCCGTCGGTGGGGGCGGCCGCTGCAATCTCGATACGACGAGCCACTTCTTCAGGATAAATTTTCGGGTCGATTTCCGAACCGCTCTGGCGAAAATCCTGACGTGGCGGTGGCGCAGGTTGGGCGGTTGATGTGTCGGTGTTGCCGGATGCGGCTTCGGGATTTTCGGGTGCAGATTCAGGGCTTCCCTTTGTAGCTTCGGCTTTCTCTTCGACGGCTTCTGATTTTACTGGCGCGGTCTTGGTTTTTTCAGGGGCTGCATCTGCTTGATTTGGAGCCGCATCCTTTTGCGCAGTTTCTTTTTGCGCAGCACCCTTTTTGCCATCGGTTGTCTCCGGCGTAGCGCTTGCATTTTCTGGTGCAGAAGCGGGTTCGGGGTTCTCCGTCTGTTGGTCTGCGTTTTCTGCCGCTACAGGAGATGGAGCCGTTGGAGTTGGAATGGATGGAGGGGGCAGTGGCAATAAATCGGGGATAATCGGGCCAAGGTCGGGCAGTGAAATTGATAACGTCGTCCAGCCGTGCTTGGGCAGCTGGGTGCGCAGTTTGCGCAAAACGCCGGGCCAGTCCGGATTTTGGCCTAGATCGGGCAAAATCAGCACGCTCCCTTGCGTTTCTCCGCCATAGTTGGGGATGGAAAGCGCTAAAAACGGATCGCTTTCTTCTCCCAGCCATAAAACATCGCCTTCTGCGCCTTCCCATTGTTTGATTTGTTTGGCAAGCGCTTTGCTGCGCGGGATTTCAAGGCGTAAGGGAGGATTGCGGATAGGAGCGGGCGGAGCGGTGTCGGTATTGGCTGGCTCGGTTGGTTCGGTATTGCTAGGCGTGGCAGGTGTGGAAGAAGGCGTTTCAGCGGAAGCTTGGGGCGTGGGTTCTTGCTGGCCTTTGGACGGGGCATTTTTTTCAGGGGCAGCCTGTTTTTCAGGGGCGGCCGCTTGTGGGGCGCCGAACGCAGGTGATTCTGGCCACATGAGCGTCGTTATACTTAAAAAGACGGCTGTTGGCCACCATGGTTTCATCGGATTAGGAGGATCAGGTCGTTAGGCGGATTAGGTCATTGAGAAAGGGCGTACACCAAAGTGTAGGTGAAAAATCCGCATATTGAAAAACCGGAGCAAGCGCTACCGTGGTGCTGGACTGGCCGGCAAATGTGAAACCCACTGAACCAAATGCCAGCGCGCCGGTGTGATTTGCCAGAGGGCGCATTGAAAGGGATCGGCGTTGCCCAAGGAATTGGTTTCGTGATCATAGAGCTCAATCTCAGATTGCGTCCAGAAACGTATCAATACCTGCTCTAACGGCGTCCTTGTGGGAAAGTAGACGCCGTGAGCTGTGCTACAAGGCGCAAGCCCTGTTTGGGGAGGCGTTGTCGTTGAAATCAAATCATGGTAACTCGCCCAGTGCCGATCTTGGAGCGTGCTCGCGATGCCCTTGCAAACCGCTGCTGCCGTACTGGAGTGCTCTGGAACGATCAGGTTGAGTTGCCCTAATACATTGCAAAAAAGGATTGCAGCGGTGGGATAAGTCGCGTGTAGATATTGCAGCCCACCTGCGGCAAACAGATCGTGATGATCGTAGTGCAGTCGAACCGAATACGCGCGAACGGGGCGCATGCGGGCCCCAAGAAGTGCTCTCGCGACAGCATCCGGCTCAAAGATCACCACCTGCTCAAACCGTTTGAACGCCGCAAGCGGCAAGCTCCAGCCTGCGCTAGGGCCAACAAGAATTAGCGCGTTAAGTGAGCGTGGGAGTGCCTCAGTCCATGCATAAATCCACGTGTGAACCGCCTGCACGAAGGGTTGCCAGCGCTTTCTGTAGCGCAAAGCTCGCCAATGCCAGCGAAGGCCGCCACTGGGATGCAGCAGGTAATTTTTCAGGAGTGGAGGGGCTTGGCCGATGTGCGCATCCATTTTTCTGTAAAAGCCTCGGCTTCGATGGGTTTTCCAAAATAGAAACCCTGATATTTCAGACAACCGTGAGATTTTAGAAATTCAAGCTGCTCTACCGTTTCGACACCCTCTGCAAGAACGTCCAGTTCAAGTGTCGTTGCCATCAGAATGATCGTCTGGACAATCGCTCGGTCGTTATGATCGGATGACAGATCGTGGGTGAAACTCTGGTCGATCTTGAGTTTGGAAATGGGCAAGGTTTTCAAGTAGCTCAAGCAGGAATAGCCCGTGCCAAAGTCGTCGATTGAAATATGAAAACCCTTGCGGCGAAGAATCTGCATCTTGGCAATATTGCTGTCAATGTTGTTCAGCAACATGCCTTCGGTGATTTCCAGCTCAATCAGATTGGGAGTAATCGCGGCATCATCAAGTACCTTGCAGAGATGATCTACGAACGAGTCTGCAATAAATTGGCGCGGGCTAATGTTGATTGCGATACGTTCAAACCCGCTTGGAAGGCCGGCATCCAGCCAACATCTTAAGTTCTTGCATGCAGCGTCTAACACCCAATTTCCGAGCGCCAAGATAAGCCCGGATTCTTCGGCAGCGCGAATAAAGTGAAAGGGCAAGATGGAGCCTTTTTCTGGATGGAACCACCTTAATAAGGCTTCTGCACCTACCAGTTGGTTCTGATGGTTCAGTTGAGGCTGGAAGAATAGTTGGAACTGGTTGTCTGCAATCGCCTTTGGCAACAGAAGCTGAAGTTCCATGACACGCTCCGCTTCCTGCTGCAATTCCTGAGTGAAGAAGCGCACAAGATTCCTGCCGTCTCGCTTGGAGCGATACATTGCAGTGTCGGCTTGCCGAATGATGTCGTGAATGGTTTCCTGCTCAATCGGAAAAATGGCAATGCCAATGCTGCAGGTCATATTGAGCGGGTGCTGATTTACTTGAAATTCTTGGCCAATGGCAGCCTGTAATTTGTTGGCAACATGCTGCGCAGAAATTTTGGCTTGCGCAATTTCAGAATGAAGCTCTGGCAGAATAACGATAAATTCATCGCCACCTAAACGGGCTACAATATCGGGCGTGCGCAAATGTTTTTGTAAGCGATCGCCCACTTGAATCAATAGCTGGTCGCCAACCGGATGGCCGAGAGAATCGTTAATGTTTTTGAACAGATCAAGATCAATAAACAAGACTGCGCCGCAGTGCTGGCGACGTTTGGCCCTAGCGATTTCCTTTTCGAGCAACTCGGAAGCAAAGCGGCGGTTTGGCAAGCTTGTCAGTGAGTCGTAATTAGCCTGCCAAGCAAGCTGTTGTTCCGCTTGGCGGCGCTGAGTGATGTCGATGATCCCAGCAATTGCCCCTTGAAATTGGCCATGATCACCGTAAATTGGCGCAGTTTGTATCATCGTGTGGATGCGCTCGCCGGTCTTCTTGATGAGATCATATTCCAGCTGCTCCGAGTTTCCAGATTTGCGGCGCTCGAACATCGTCGCAAACTCGGCACGGCCTTGCTCGTCCATAAAATGAGTCAGATGCTTTCCTAGCATTTCAGCAACGCTGTAGCCGAGCATTGCCGCCATCGCTGAGTTTGTTTTTGTGGTGTTGCCATTTTCGTCCACCAGCCAAATGCCTTCCTGCGTGAGTTCAAACAGCTGTTGGTAGCTAAGTTCGGCAGCGGAGGGCTCTGGCGAGAAGGAGGGGGCGGATGCAAAATTGGGCGCCGCAAGTTGCTTTGCTGGCGGCTCGGCAATCGAAAAATAGCGGTGCGCCAGCCATGCGAACACGGCCAAGTAGGCGCCGAGTGCAAGACCAAACGCCAAACCGCCTAGCTTATCAAGCGTAGGTGCGGCAATCAAACCAAGAAAGGTTGCAAAGGTGAGAGCAATAGGTGCGGAATGCTGCCGCAAATTCATCTGCATCCCCGTATAGAAACAGTGAGTTTCGCAGTAGTGAGATTGCTTGTTGCCAACAAAGTATAGGCAGTACACACTTTACGCGCAAAATGCTTGGTATAATTTTGTAACCCATTCACTTTTCGAGCTGCAAGCGTTTGCGGGCGCTTCATGAGGCCATTTTCATGTCAGAATTTTTGATTGCACCTTCCATTTTATCCGCCGATTTCGCACGTTTGGGGGCTGAGGTGGATGCGGTGCTGGCGGCGGGTGCGGATATTGTTCATTTTGACGTAATGGACAACCACTATGTGCCCAATCTCACAATAGGCCCGATGGTATGCAAAGCGCTGCGTAAATATGGCGTGAGTGCGCCGATTGACGTGCACCTTATGGTGAGCCCAGTCGATCGTATGATTGCTGATTTTATCGAGGCGGGCGCCACCTACATTACCTTTCACCCTGAAGCCAGCACGCACATTGATCGCAGCTTGCAGATGATACGCGATGGTGGTTGCAAGGCGGGCCTTGTGTTCAACCCCGCAACGCCGCTGCACTATCTGGATTATGTGATGGACAAGCTCGATATGGTGCTGCTGATGTCGGTAAACCCAGGGTTTGGCGGGCAAAAATTTATCCCGTCCACGTTGGATAAGCTACGCGCCGTTCGCGCCAGGATTGATGTGAGCGGCTTGCCGATTCGTCTGGAAGTAGATGGTGGCGTAGGCGTAGGCAATATCGCCGAGATCGCCGCAGCAGGGGCGGATACATTCGTTGCTGGTTCTGCGATTTTTAACGCGCCGGATTATCAGCAGGTCATTGCGCAAATGCGCGCTGCTTTGGCGAATGCACGATGAGCTACGATTCAATTCGCGCGCTCTTTCAGGGGCGCTGGCCGGCACTCATTTTGTTTGATCTGGATGGCACGCTTGTGGATAGCGTCCCCGATTTAACGTTTGCAGTAGATGCCATGCTGCGCCGTATGGGGAGAGCGCCCGCTGGTGAAGAGAATGTACGGAAGTGGGTGGGCAACGGCGCAACGATGCTGTTGAGGCGCGCGCTAGCCAATGAGAATGGCGAATCAGAAAGCACAGCCGATCCACAAGTGGGCGATGCCTTGTTGCAGCAGGCGGTGCAGTTGTTTAACGAGGAGTATTCCCACTATAACGGAACACATGCACGGCTTTACGATGGCGTAGTGGAGACGCTTCAAGACTGGCGCACAGAGGGCGCGCAGCTTGCGGTTGTAACCAATAAGCCCAAAGGCTTTGCCGACCCACTGCTGGAATTGCTGGGAATCCATTCTTATTTTGCCATGATCATAGGCGGAGACTGTCTGCCGGAGCGCAAGCCCCATCCCGCACCTTTGCTTTATGTTGCCGAACAGCTTCACCTTCCGGTAAGCCAAACGCTTATGGTCGGCGATTCTCGTAACGATGTACTTGCGGCGCTTGCGGCCGGAATGCGCGTTATTGCAAGGCGGGGCGGCTATAACTACGGAGAGCCGATTGAGGCATCGCATCCCGACTTTGTGTTTGATCATTATGGGCGGAGTGGTTTTGTATAACCGCGAACACGCCTGCCAAAACCCAAGAAAATTCACCAACCGGCAACAAGAATCAGGAACCTCGCATCATGCCGCTTAGCATCGACTTTTATTTTGATTTTGGCAGCCCTGCATCCTATTTGGCATGGTTGCGGCTGCTTCAGCTAAAAGAGCGCTACCCGTTTGAGCTGAACTATAAACCGATGCTGCTCGGCGCGGTTTTCAAAGCCACCCATAACGCCTCGCCTATCACCGTGCCCGCGAAGGGTGGCTATATGCTCAAGCATGATTTGCCGCGCTTCGTAAAACGCTACGGGGTTGAATTTCATTTGAACCCCCATTTTCCCATCAACACTTTACAACTGATGCGTGGTGCTTGCGCGACCCTGCAAGCGTGCGAATTCGATCGTTATTGCGTAGCGGTTTTCTTTGCAATCTGGCGCGATAAGCAAAACATGGGTGACCTTGCCGTAGTGACGGACGTACTCACCGCTGCGGGCTTGGATGCAGCCCAAATTTTTGCATCAACGGAACAGCCCGCCACCAAGCAAGCACTGATCGCGCTGACAGAAGAAGCCGTCCAGCGCGGTGTGTTCGGCGCACCGACGCTGTTTATAGGCGAGGAGATGTTCTTCGGGCAAGACCGCATGGATTTTATTCAGGAGCGGTTGGCGGAGGCAGCAGCAGGTTAGGTGCTGCGCGTTTGACGCTCTGAAGGCGATCGCAGACAATCAACCGCGCCACCCAAGGAGCTTCCATGAACGCCGTTGAAATTGAACAAGCCATCACCGACTTGGCCGCCGCTCCCTTTGATGCCGCCGAGTTCCCCTTTGCCTTTTTAGAAGCCTTTGGCAACAAAACCACCACCATCAAACGCCTCAAAGACGGCGCCACCAATAAATCCGACCTAGGCGGTGTGCTGCAAACCAACAACATTCACCTTCTGGTATGCGAGGCGGGCAAGGTAGGCGAGAGCTTAAACGCTCTGCGAGCTAGCCCTGCCACAGTGCGCGCCAAGGCCAAGTTTATTTTGGCCACCGACGGCGCGAGCTTTGAAGCCGAAGACGTAAATAGCGGCGAGACCATCGCCTGCGATTTTGCTGATTTCCCCGACCATTTTGGCTTTTTCCTGCCCTTGGCGGGCATCAGCACGGTGCGCCAAATCAGCGACAACGCCTTCGATATTCGCGCCACCTCGCGCCTAAACCGCCTGTATTTAGAGCTAATCAAAGACAACCCCAGCTGGGGAGAAGCCTCGCGCCGCCATGAAATGAACCACTTTATGGCGCGGCTTATTTTTTGTTTTTTTGCCGAAGACACCGATATTTTCATAGGCAAGGGCCGCTTTACCGACACCATCGCGCAAATGAGCGCAGCCGATGCCAGCAACAGCGCCGAGGTGATCGCCGCCATTTTTGCCGTGATGAACACCCCGCAGGCAAGCCGCAGCAGCACCAACACGCCGCGCTGGGCGCAAGACTTCCCCTATGTCAACGGTGCGCTCTTTGCTGAAAAAGAGGCGGGCGATCTGTCCGTACCGCGCTTTAGCAAAGTCGCCCGCTCGTATTTGCTGCATGTGGGCAGCCTCGACTGGACCAAAATCAACCCCGATATTTTCGGCTCCATGATTCAGGCGGTGGCCGATGAGGGCGAGCGCGGCGCGCTGGGCATGCACTACACCAGCGTGCCCAATATCTTAAAGGTGCTGAATCCACTGTTTTTAGATGAGCTGCGCGCAAAGCTTACTGAGGCAGGCGACAACCCGCGCACCCTTTTAAACCTAAAAAAACGCCTGGCCAAGATCCGCGTGTTTGACCCAGCTTGCGGCAGCGGCAATTTCTTGGTGATTGCCTACAAAGAGCTGCGCAAAATCGAATTTGAGATCAACCAGCGCAGGGGCGAGGCCGACGCGCGCTCTGTATTGCCGCTGACCAACTTTCGCGGCATAGAGATTAACGACTTCCCCGCTGAAATCGCGCGCCTAGCTTTAGTCATCGCCCAGTACCAGTGCGACGAACTGTACCGTGGGCAAAGGCTGGCGCTACTGGAATTTCTGCCCTTAAAGAACGAAAACTGGATCACTTGCGGCAACGCACTGCGCCTTGACTGGCTATCGGTCTGCCCGCCCACAGGCACAGGCGTGAAGCTTGTGGCCGATGACCTCTTTGCCACACCGCTAGAGCAAAGCGAGATCGACTTTGACAACCAAGGCGGCGAGACCTATATCTGCGGTAACCCACCTTATTTGGGCAGCCAGACACAAACTAGAGAGCAGAAAGCTGATTTGGCTTCGGTCTTTGAACCTTATGGAATTTCGGCTAAACAAGTTGATTATGTTGGCGGCTGGTTCATGAAAGCCGCCGCCTACGCGCAAGTCACGCCAACAGATTCAGCTTTCGTAAGTACCAATTCCATCTGCCAAGGTCGCATCGTCCCGATCTTGTGGCCAGAAATTTTCAAACTTGGTTCCCATATCCGCTTTGCTCACACTAGCTTTAAATGGGCAAACCTAGCTGCACATAATGCGGGTGTGACAGTCGCTATCGTTGGCCTTTCCACGGATGCAACCAAGAAGCGCCAGCTTTACGACTTAGATCAAGCTGGTGAAACCACCGTGCGCGAGGCGACAAACATCACACCTTATCTGACCGTTGGCGAAAACTTGGTGGTCGAGGGCCTGCGCAAAAGTGTTTCGGGGCTGCACGAGATGTCTTTCGGCAACATGCCAGTGGATGGAGGAAATCTATTGTTCTCGGCGGGTGAAGCGGTCTCGCTCGGCCTGAGCAAACAGGATGAGGAGACCTTTTTTCGGCGAATCTACGGCTCTGCTGAGTTCATTCGCGGAGTTGTTCGTAAATGTCTCTGGATTTACGATGAGAAGTTGTCGCAGGCTTTGCAGATAGCCTCCATTCGAGAACGCATTGATGGCGTTCGGGAAATGCGGCTCAAGAGCAAAGACGCAAGTACAAGAAATATGGCGACGCGGGCGCATCAGTTTCGCGAAATGCATCATGGCGAGAAACACACGTTAATTCTTCCTGGCGTGTCGTCGGAAGGGCGTGAGTATCTTCCCGTTGGGCTGATTGATAATTATTCGGTCGTCAGCAACCTCGCCTTCGCCCTCTACGACGCCCCCCTGTGGAACATGGCGCTAATTGCCAGCCGCCTGCATCTGGTCTGGATTGCCACCGTCTGCGGAAAACTAGAAACGCGCTACCGCTACTCCAACACCTTGGGCTGGAACACCTTCCCCGTGCCCAGGCTCACCGAGAAAAACAAAAGCGATCTTACCCGCTGCGCCGAGGATATTCTGCTTGCCCGTGAAGCGCATTTCCCCGCCACCATCGCCGAGCTCTACGCCCAGGGTGCCATGCCCGAAAACCTGCGCACCGCCCACGCGCGCAACGACGAGACGATCGAGCGCATCTACATCGGCCGCCTGTTTAAAAACGACAGCGAACGCCTGGAAAAACTCTTCGCGCTTTACAGCCAAATGACCGCCAAGCCAGCTACAAAGGCCAATAAAAAATGAGCGAACCGTTAAACATGACAATAAAGCGTAATGAGGCATTATTGGGCATAGAAAGTTTTGATCGAGTTTTTATTGGCTGGCATGAAGAAGGTTGTTGGGTGCCAGAAATGAAAGCCGACACGTACAAAGCGAACTTTGAAGAGGTGCCGGGCGTATTGCGGTTGATTATAGAGATGCTGGCTAAAAGCGGAATGGATTCTTGCGCTAGTGAGCGTGAGCGCGTTGCTATTGCAGACAATCAATGCCCTGAGCCAAAGTGGCAGGTTTCGGGCGTTGATTTTTGGGCGATTTTCCAGTTTTCCTATCCGAACGATATTGCGGAGCCAAAGTTAGAGTCACGGCCAGAGTCACGGCCAGAGTCACGGCCAGAGTCAGAATTAGCAGGCAATATAATGATGCTACTGAACCAGATGGAGTCAGGTAAGGCTGAGTTAGCCGGGAAACTAGGGCACAAGACGGTATCAGGCGAACTCAACAAACAGGTGCGCGCTTTATTGAAAGAAGGTTTGATTGAAATGACCTTGCCAGAAAAACCTAACAGTCGCTTGCAGCGTTATTGCCTTACCGAACTGGGTAAAAGGCTTGCACCAAGAGGGAAGAAATCATGAGCGACCAGCCTGTAAAGCTGACCCTGCCACCCGAGGGTTACACCGATTGGCTGGCCGAGCTGAAAATGCGCATCCACAACGCCCAGCAGCGCGCAGCGTTGGCGGTCAATCGCGAACTGGTGTTGCTGTACTGGCAGATTGGCTGCGACATCCTGGCCCGGCAGGCCGCGCAGGGCTGGGGCGCGAAAGTCATCGAACGGTTGTCGCAGGATTTGCGCTCGGCCTTTCCGGAGATGAAGGGCTTTTCCCGCGCCAACCTGATGTACATGCGGGCATTCGCAGCGGCTTGGCCGGATGAGCAAATTGTCCAACAGGCTGTTGGACAATTGCCTTGGGGCCACAACCTTGTATTGCTGACACAACTGAAAGACCCCGAACGGCGGTTGGCCTATGCCGAAAGCGCCATTGCGCACGGCTGGTCGCGCAACGTGCTGAACATCCACATCGAAACCCGCTTGCTGGAGCGTAGCGGCAAAGCCGCCACCAATTTCGAGTTGACCCTGCCCAAGTCGCAGTCCGATCTGGCGCGTGAATCGCTGAAAGACCCATATCGCTTCGACTTTCTGGGTTTGAGCCGCGAAGCGGGTGAGCGCGCCATCGAGAATGCACTGGTCAAACACGTGACGGAATTTTTGCTGGAGCTGGGCGCGGGCTTCGCCTTCGTCGGGCGGCAGGTGTTGCTGGATGTAGGCGGCGACGAGTTTTTCATTGACCTGCTGTTCTATCACCTCAAGTTGCGCTGCTATGTGGTCATCGAACTGAAGGGCGGCAAATTTAAGCCCGAGCATCTGGGCCAATTGAGCTTTTACCTGACAGCCGTGGATGAGCAGGTGCGCCATCCGCAGGATAACCCGACCATTGGCCTGTTACTGTGCAAGAGCAAAAACAAGGTGGTGGCCGAATACGCTCTGCGCCAGAACACCCAACCACTTGGCGTGGCGGAATACAAGCTGATTGAATCCCTGCCACCGGAACTGGCGACCGATTTGCCGAGCATTGAACAGATCGAACGGGAGTTGATGGGCAATGATGCAGATACACCCATTACGGACGACGAGTCATGAACAACGATACCACCATTAAACAAAGTGCCATTCCATCGGTCTCTATGACTTACGCCCAAAGCGGCGCGTCCACCACGGCCAATGAGTTGGGGATGCGCGCCATGCAAGAGCGCGCTTACGAGCACCGAGGTGAGCAATATTTATTGATTAAATCGCCGCCTGCTTCTGGCAAAAGCCGCGCCTTGATGTTTATCGCGCTGGATAAGCTGCATAACCAAGGCGTAAAAAAGGCCATTATTTTGGTGCCCGAAAAATCCATCGGCGCCAGCTTTAACGACGAGCCACTCACAAAATACGGCTTTTATTGGGATTGGCAGGTGCTACCACGCTGGAACCTGTGCAACGCCCCTGGCACCGATAATAGCGGCGGTAAGGTAAAAGCGCTGGGCGAGTTTTTACAGTCTGATGCGCGTGCTTTGGTGTGCACCCATGCGACTTTTCGTTTTGCCTTTGATGAGCTGGGCGTGGAGGCTTTTGATAATTGCCTGATAGCGGTGGATGAGTTTCACCATGTTTCGGCCAACCCAGATAATAAACTCGGCGCACAGCTGGGGGCGCTGATTGCACGCGATAAAAGCCATATCGTAGCGATGACGGGCAGCTATTTTAGGGGCGACGCCGAGGCAGTATTAGCGCCTACCGACGAAGCGCGTTTTCATACCGTGACTTACACCTATTACGAGCAACTTAGCGGCTACGAGCATTTAAAACAGCTGGATATTGGCTATTTCTTTTACAGCGGGCTGTACGGCGATGATTTGCTCAAGGTGCTTAATCCCACAGAAAAAACCATTATTCATATCCCCAATGTGAACTCGCGCGAGAGCAGCAAAGATAAAATCCGCGAGGTCGAGCACATTATCGAGTCGCTGGGCGCTTGGCAGGGCACAGACCCAGTTACGGGCTTTCAGCTGGTGCAAACACCGAGCGGCAAGCTGCTTAAAATCGCAGACTTGGTGGACGACGACCCCGCCAAGCGCGACCGCGTTGCCGCAGCTCTCAAAGACAGCGCGCACAAGCACAACCGCGAGCATGTGGATATCATCATTGCGTTGGGCATGGCCAAAGAAGGCTTTGACTGGATTTGGTGCGAGCACGCCCTGACCGTAGGCTATCGCGCCAGCCTCACCGAAATTGTGCAGATTATTGGCCGCGCCACGCGCGACGCTAAGGGTAAAACCCGCGCGCGCTTTACCAATTTAATCGCCGAGCCAGACGCCAGCGAAAGCGCGGTGACCGAGGCCATTAACGACACATTAAAGGCCATTGCCGCCAGCCTTTTAATGGAGCAGGTATTAGCGCCGCGTTTTGAATTTACCCCCAAAACCGAAACCAGCGGCCCACAGCAGGGCTTTGACTATGGCGATGCTGGCTATCAACCCGGCAAAAACAACGTCGGCATCAACGAGCAAACCGGCCAGTATCATATTGAGATCAAAGGCCTAAGCACGCCACAAACACCTGCGGCGGCGCGCATTTGCAGCGAAGATTTAAATGAGGTAATCGCTGCCTTTGTGCAGGACAAACGCAGCATCGAGCGCGGTATGTTTGACGAAGACTTAGTGCCTGAGGAGCTCACCCAAGTGCGCATGGGCAAAATTATCCAAGAACGATACCCGGAGCTGGATAGCAATGATCAAGAAGCGGTGCGCCAGCACGCGGTGGCGGCGCTTAATATCATTCAGCAAGCCAAAGGCCAGCTTGGCTTATTGGATGTGGGCTTGGATGTGGGCGTGGGCGCGAGCACAGCAGGCCAAAGCGCAGGCAATGAGCCAGGGCTGAACACCGCCTTGCTGCAAGGCGTGCGCAAGTTTGCTATGGATGTGCGCGAGCTGGATATTGACCTGATTGACCGCATCAACCCCTTTAGCGAGGCCTACGCGATTTTGGCCAAAACCATGAGCGAGGACAGCCTAAAGCAGGTGGCGGAGATCATTACGGCTAAGCGCACCGCGCTTGCTCCAGATGAAGCCAAAGAGCTGGCCCTGCGCGCTATGCAGTTTAAAAAAGAGCGCAATCGCCTGCCTAGCGCTACGGCATCCGACCCTTGGGAGCGACGCATGGCAGAGGGCGCGGCGGCCTTTATGCGTTTTAAAAAGGAAGGGCGCTATGAGTGAAATTGATTTAGACGAATTAGCCTCTGAGCTGGAAGACTTTGCCCCGCCTGAAAAAGCCACAGGCCGCAGCGCCCGCGATGAGCGCCTGATTGCAGGCTTTGAAGATATTCAGCGTTTTGTTGCCCAGCATGGGCGCTTGCCTTCTGAGCATGCAGATGCCGATATTTTTGAGCGCCTGTACGCGGTGCGCCTTGAGCGTTTGCGCGCTTTGCCCGAGTGCGAGGCATTGCTTGCGCCATTAGACAGCCAAGGCTTGCTTTCAGGCGATGCGGTATTGCCCGAACCAAGCTTGGATGAGCTTGCCGATGAGCTGGAAGCAATGCTGGGTGAGGGCAGTATTCAAACGCTCAAGCATGTGCGCTCCAGCGCCGAAAAACGCGCGGCGCAGGAGATAGCCGATCAAACGCGCTGTGAGGATTTTGAGCAATTTAAGCCACTGTTTGAAGAAGTAGAACGCGAGCTAAAAGCGGGGCTGCGTAAATCCTTGCCCTTTGAAGGCGATGCCAGTATTGCCCAAGGTAATTTCTTTATCTTATCTGGGCAGCTGACCTATGTGGCTGAAGTTGGTGAAACCATCAAAACAGGCAAAGAGAGCGATGCTCGCCTGCGTGTGATTTATGCCAACGGCACCGAAAGTAATTTGTTGCTGCGTTCGTTGCAACGGGCTTTATTTGGGCTGCGCGATAACCCTAAAGGGCGACGCATAACCGATACCGACTTTGGCCCGCTATTTAGCGGTGAATTCGAAGAGGGCGACATCGAAAGTGGCACCATTTATGTGCTGCGCAGCCTATCCGAGCACCCTTATGTGGCCGAGCACCGCGACGTGATTCATAAAATCGGCGTCACAGGCGGCAAGGTAGAAACCCGTATTGCAGGCGCCGAGCACGACGCCACTTATTTGCTGGCCAAGGTCGAAGTGGTGGCCACTTATAAGCTTGCTGGCATCAATCGTGTAAAAATGGAAAACCTGTTTCATAAGCTCTTTGCCAATGCGCGGCTGGATATCAGCATTAACGACCGTTTTGGCCAGCCTGTGGCCCCCAAAGAATGGTTTTTAGTACCGCTTTTTGTCATTGATGAAGCGGTAAAACGCATTCAAGACGGCAGCATTACCGACTATCACTACGACCAAGGGCTAGCGGCCTTGGTGAAGGGCTAATCGCCAGTAGCATTCAATTTTTTAGCCATGACGAAGAAAAGTAGGGGTTTTTTATGAAATACCGCGTGGATGCCTATTACAGCTTAGAGCGCATCATCACCGCAGCCAACGCCATCACCAATAGGTACGGGCGGTTGCACAAAGCCTTTTTGATCGTGCCGTTGGTGGGGGTGTTTTTATTGGGAGGGTTGCCAGGGTATGCGGCACAACCCGCGCATCACCATCATGCAGGGGATGCTGTGCTTGAGTTGAATCACGGAAAAAAATGGCAAACAGATGCCCCGTTACGGGCCGCAATGGGGGCGCTGCATAAGGCGTTCGCCGCAGATCTGGCGGCAATTCATGAAAACCGATTGTCGAAGGAAGGATACGCTGCGCTGGCCGCGTTGGTGAATCAGGAAGTTGCAAGGATGGTGGCGCAGTGCCAGCTTCCTCCCGATGCGGATGCACAGTTACACTTGATCATTGCTGAGCTGACTGCAGGGGCGGAGCAGATGTCTTCATCCGCGCCACTTGATGCCTTGCGGGCGGGAGCGGTTCGGGTGGTAAAGGCATTGGGAAGTTATGGCCACTATTTTGAGGACGCGGGATTTGTGCCTTTGGCACACTAGGCGTTCGCCTGCTAGCGTTGCCCCAAAAAAGACATACTTTTTTGGGGCAGCGCACAGCACGTCGTATGCAGCATCTAAAGATGTCTAAACGCCTCTAAAGCTACCTAAAAGCGCGTAAAGTCCGCCACGTCGCCGCCCCCGCCCCCGCATGCCTAACTCCCTAACTTACACTTCCACAACATTCATCGTATAATGCCCAGTCGGATCATGCCAAAATCAACCGCTGGCCAGAAATCAGCGGGAAATCAATCAGATAAAGGTGGAATAGCAAGAAATGGGTAAAGTACTGATCATTGGCGCAGGTGGTGTAGGTACCGTCGTGGCGGTAAAGATGGCTGGGCTTCCCGACGTGTTCACGGAAATCCTGCTGGCGAGCCGCACCAAGAGCAAGTGCGATGCAATCGCTGCGCAAGTAGGCGGCAATCGCATCCAGACTGCGCAAGTGGATGCGGATAACGTGCCGGAACTCGTCGCACTCATCAAGCGCTTTCAACCTGATTTGGTTGTGAACGTCGCGCTTCCTTACCAAGACCTAACCATCATGGACGCATGCTTGGAGTGCCGCGTATCCTATCTGGATACCGCAAACTACGAGCCGATCGACGAAGCCAAGTTCGAGTACTCTTGGCAGTGGGCATACAAAGAACGCTTCGAGAAAGCCGGCATTACCGCCATTCTCGGCTGCGGTTTCGACCCAGGCGTAACCTCGGTATTTACCGCGCATGCGGCCAAGCACCACTTTGATGAAATTCAGTACCTAGACATCGTCGATTGCAACGCGGGCGATCACGGTAAAGCCTTTGCCACCAACTTCAACCCGGAAATCAATATCCGCGAAGTTACCCAGCGTGGTAAGTATTGGGAAAACGGCCAGTGGGTAGAAACCGAACCCCACGAAATTCATAAGCCACTGACCTACCCCGATATTGGCCCGAAAGAATCCTATGTGATTTACCACGAAGAACTTGAATCGCTGGTAAAAAACTTCCCAACCCTGAAACGTGCGCGCTTCTGGATGACCTTCGGGCAGGAATATCTAACCCACCTGCGCGTAATCCAGAACATCGGCATGGCGCGCATCGACCCGGTTCTCTACAACGGTGTAGAAATCGTGCCCATCCAATTCCTGAAAGCCGTGCTGCCAAACCCAGGTGATCTGGGCGAAAACTACACCGGCTGGACGTCCATCGGCTGCCGGATTCGCGGCCTGAAAGACGGCAAAGAAAAAACTTACTACATCTACAACAACTGCAGCCATGAAGTTGCTTTCAAAGAAACCGGCACGCAGGGCGTAAGTTACACCACCGGCGTTCCCTGCATGATTGGGGCGATGATGTATCTGCAAGGAAAATGGAAACGCCCCGGCGTCTATAACGTCGAAGAGTTCAACCCAGACCCATTCATGGCGGAACTCAATCGCCACGGTCTACCGTGGATTGAGCTGCACGACGTAGACCTCGAAGTCTAGATCTGCTGGGCCGTTATACTCTGATCGTATCTTACACTCTGATCGTATCAAAGCCAGGGACGGCTTTTTCTGTGACCTCACCCGAGTAGATGTTCGCATGCCTATTGCAATTGATCAGGTCGAATCGCCGTGCTATGTCCTTGATGAAGCCTTGCTGCGCCAGAACCTGCAGCTGATACGTTCCGTTGCAGAAAGTGCCGGCGTTGAAATCATCGTGGCCTTCAAAGGCTTCGCCATGTGGAGCGCTTTCCCCGTAGTGCGGGAATATGTGCGCGGCGCAACGGCCAGCTCCCCCCACGAAGCGCGCCTCGCCTTTGAGGAAATGAAAACGCTGGCACACACCTACAGTCCCGCGTATGTAGAGCGCGAGTTTGACGAGATTTGCCAGTTTAGCAGCCACATCACCTTCAATTCGCTTGCTCAATTTGAGCGTTTTCAACCGCTGGTCAAGAAATTTGAACAGCAGGCGGGCCGGCATATATCGTTTGGTTTGCGCATTAACCCAGAATTTGCGGTTGTCGCCACTGACCTGTACAACCCCTGTGCGCCAGGCTCACGATTGGGGATTGCAGTAGATCATTTGCCCAAGCAATTGCCGGAAGGTATTGAAGGCTTGCACTTTCACGCACTCTGCGAATCCAATTCCTTCGATCTTGAAAACGCCCTCGCCGAAATCGAACGCAAATTTGGCCACTTACTGCCGCAAATCCAGTGGTTCAATATGGGCGGCGGCCATCTGATGACGCGCAAAGGCTACGATGTCGCGCACCTGATTCGCGTACTCACGGCATTCCGCGAAAAATGGGGCCTGAAAATCATCCTCGAACCCGGTAGCGCGTTTGCGTGGGATACCGGCGTGTTGGTGTCCCAAGTCGTAGATATCGTCGAAAACCAAGGTATTAAAACGGCGATTTTGGATGTGAGTTTTACCGCACACATGCCGGATTGTCTAGAAATGCCCTATAAACCGCGCATTCGGGGCGCTCACCAAGAACCGGTTGCAAATCTGCCAACCTATCGCATTGGCGGCAACAGCTGTCTTTCCGGAGATTTTATCGGTGATTGGTCGTTTGGTGCGCCACTGAAGGTGGGCGATACGATCGTGTTTGAAGACATGATACATTACACGATGGTCAAAACGACGACCTTCAACGGCGTTCCGCATCCTTCCATCGCCATTTGGCGAGACGGGCAAGGCTTGCAGGTCGTGCGGCGGTTTACTTATGAAGATTACCGTAATCGCTTGTCGTAGCGCTTACTGCGTGTCGTAGCGCTTAGCGTAAGTGGCGAAAACTGCTTGAGATAAACGCTGTGCGCCGTTATGGGGCAGAGAGGACAGAGGCCGGACGCATGTTGTGTGCAACCGGCTTTTTCCAACCGAGTCGGATTAAAAACTCAATCGGTGTGGCATTGATCCTCATTCCGCCCGCTGATGCCTTTATAGAATTTGCGAATTTCTGCAATATCCGCCTCAACATTGCCGGTAGGGTAAAACGTTGGCCCAAAGCCGCCCACCTTGCGCTTATAGTCCAGAAAGCCCAAAGCAATTGGCACCTTGGCACCGAGAGCAATATAGTAAAATCCGGTTTTCCATTTTTCAACGCGCGAACGAGTGCCTTCCGGTGGGATGGTGATGACCAGCTCCTGCTGTTGATCAAAGGCGTCAATGGTTTGCTGCACAAGGTTGTTGGAGCTTGAGCGATCCACCGAAATCCCGCCTAGCCAACGCATGATCGGGCCGGCTGCACCTTTGAACAGGCTATCTTTGCCCATCCAGAAGATGTCAAACTTAAAGAGAAACGCCATTGCAAGCGTGATGGGAAAATCCCAGTTGCTGGTGTGGGGCACCGCAATCAGCACATATTTTTTCTCAACCGGCGGCTGCCCTTCCAGCTTCCATCCAGCCAGCTTTAGGCCCACCCAAGAAACGGCAGTGAGTATTTGTTTGAGTATCGGCGTGTTATAAACAGTGCGGCGCACGTCGTATCCTTGAAAGTAAGTGGAGGCGGGAGGCTAGAGCTTTGAGTGTAGGTGAGGCTTAAGCCTAAGTGAAACTGTGAAGTCTAAGTGAAGCCGTGAAGGCTAGCATAAGTCGCACCTTGGTACCGTTGTATTGCGGTGACGTAGCGCATGGTTTTGTGAACACTCGTTTTGCTAGCGCAAAACCCATTTTTGGTGTAGGGTAAGCCAATCTATCCAAGAGCCTTGTACAGTCGCCGACATGTTTTGCCAGCCACTTCCCCAGAGCCGCATTGCTCATCCTTCCATTGCCTCTTTCTCGGCACGATGGCGCGCGCCGCGCTAATCTTTCCTGTTTGCGCAGAGACTGCTGCGCGTATCGCGTATATTAAATTTTTGTACCTGACGCTTGCTGTGCACGAGGTTGCCCACTTACATGGCACCCGTGACCGGCGCATTGCCGTGACTCATTCGGCCTGCATGCCAGACTGAAAGCATGCACAAGAAGCCCCGCTTAGGATGCCCAGATGATGACTCTTGAAGAATATTCCGCGCTTGCCGCGCAAGGTTTTACCCACATTCCGCTGATGCGAGAAGTGCTTGCTGATCTTGAAACCCCCTTAAGCACCTACCTCAAACTCGCTAACCGGCCCCATTCTTTTCTGCTGGAATCGGTACAAGGTGGCGAGAAATGGGGGCGCTATTCCATCATCGGTTTGCCTTGCCGCACGGTGATGACGGTGGAAGATCGCTGCGTAGAGATTCGCCGTGAAGGCCAGCTTCTCGAACAGGTGTGCGCGCCTGATCCGCTGGCATTCGTGCAATCCTACAAAGCGCGTTTTCGCGTGCCGGAGCTGCCGGATTTGCCGCGTTTTCACGGCGGGCTGGTCGGCTATTTTGGCTATGATATTGTGCGCTATATCGAACCCCGTCTGGATCGGCCCGCCAAAAGCGATCCACTGGGCACGCCCGATATTCTGCTGATGCTCTCGGAAGACGTGGTGGTGTTTGATAGCCTGCGCGGCACGCTGTTTATTATCTGCCACGCCGACGCAAAAGATACGAATGGCTATGCCGATGCCCTAGCGCGTATGGATGCGATTGAAGCCCGTTTGCACGAGCCCTTACAGCCGCCCGCGCTGCCGCCTGGCGGCTCGGTTTCGGAAGCAGATTTCCGCTCCGGCTTTGAGCAGCCTGCGTTTGAGAAAGCCATTCATCAGATCAAAGACTATGTACTGGCTGGCGACATTATGCAGGTCGTGCTTTCCCAGCGGATGACGCTGCCATTCGATCACGACCCAATGGCGCTTTATCGTGCGCTCCGCACACTTAATCCTTCGCCCTATATGTACTTTTACAATATGGGGGATTTTCATATCGTCGGTTCCTCGCCGGAAATTCTCGCACGCTTGGATCATGGAACAGTAACTGTTCGCCCCATTGCCGGAACCCGTCGCCGTGGCCGTACAGAGGAGGAAGATAAAGCGCTGGAACGGGAGCTACTCGCAGACCCGAAAGAGATTGCCGAGCACCTGATGCTGATTGATCTTGGGCGTAACGACGTAGGCCGGATTTCGCCGCCGGGTGAGGTAAAGGTGACCGAGAAAATGCAGATTGAGCGTTATTCTCACGTCATGCATATCGTTTCTAACGTCGAAGGTAGGCTGGTCGAAGGCAAAGATGCGATTGACGTATTGCGGGCGGTATTTCCGGCTGGCACTTTGAGCGGCGCACCGAAAATTCGGGCGATGGAAATTATTCAAGATTTAGAGCCGGTGAAGCGCGGCATTTATGGCGGCGCCGTGGGCTATATCGCGTGGAACGGCAATATGGATACCGCCATTGCGATTCGCACTGCGGTGCTTAAAAATGGCAAGCTTCATATTCAGGCAGGGGCAGGCGTGGTGGCGGATTCGGTGCCCGCGCTGGAGTGGATGGAAACCCAGAATAAGGCCCGCGCAATTTTTCGTGCGGCGGCAATGGCGGTGGGTGGATTAAAGCCTGCGCCCAATTGATTTCGGAGAGAAAGCCATGCTGGTGATGATAGATAACTATGATTCCTTTACTTGGAACATTGTTCAATACCTTGGTGAGTTAGGCGCTGATGTACAGGTGTTTCGCAACGATGAAATTACGGTGCAACAGCTTGAGCAGCTAAAACCTGAAAAGATCGTGATTTCTCCCGGCCCTTGCACGCCCAATGAGGCGGGGATTTCAATGCAGGTTATCCGCCATTTTGCGGGAAAGCTTCCGCTATTGGGCGTATGTCTTGGCCATCAGGCGATCGGCCAGGTGTTTGGTGGTAACGTCGTGAGAGCAGGGCAGGTGATGCACGGCAAGATTTCGCCCATTTGGCACGCCGATCAAGGCGTCTTTCACGGGCTCACCAATCCTTTTAACGCCACCCGCTATCACTCGCTGGTGGTTGAGCGTAAAACGCTTCCTGATTGCTTGGAAGTCACCGCGTGGACACAAAATCCCGACGGCAGCATTGAAAACATTATGGGCTTGCGGCACCGAGAATATCGAATTGAAGGCGTGCAGTTTCACCCTGAGTCCATAATGACCGATCACGGCCACGACCTACTCGCCAATTTCATCAAGCAACCGAATCAAGGGAAACGATAATGGAGATTAAAGGCGCACTGGCGAGGATTGTCAGCCAGCTGGATTTATCGCAGCAAGAAATGCAGAGCGTGATGCGCGAAATCATGACCGGCAAATGCAGTGAAGCGCAGATCGGGGCCTTTTTAATGGGCTTGCGGATGAAAAGCGAGAGCATCGACGAAATCGTCGGTGCCGCAACGGTCATGCGCGAGCTGGTGAGCCGCGTTGAGCTACCAAGCCTTGACCATGTTGTCGATGTGGTTGGCACCGGCGGAGATGGCGCAAATATCTTTAACGTCTCCTCTGCGGCGGCATTTGTCATCGCAGCAGCGGGCGGAAAAGTAGCGAAGCACGGCAATCGTGCGGTTTCAGGGAAAAGCGGAAGTGCCGATTTGCTGGAGAAAGCAGGCATCTATTTGCAGCTCTCGCCGGAGCAGGTTTCAGCCTGTATTCAAACCATTGGCGTTGGCTTTATGTTTGCACCCCAACACCATCCTGCAATGCGTTATGCCGCTGCGCCGCGACGCGATTTGGGCTTGCGTACCCTTTTCAATATGTTGGGGCCAATCACCAATCCAGCTGGCGTGCAGCACCAGCTAATGGGCGTATTCAGCCGCGAATTGTGCAGGCCCATGGCAGAAGTGTTGCAGCGCTTGGGAAGCAAACACGTTCTCGTTGTGCACGCACGCGACGGCCTCGATGAAATCAGCCTCGCATCGCCCACCCAAATCGTCGAGCTAAAAGACGGTGAAATCCGCGAATATACTCTGCAACCGGAAGATGTAGGCATTCAGAGCCAAACCTTGATCGGGCTTACCGTAAACGGTGCCGAGGAATCACTGGAATTGGTGCGGAATGCACTTGGCAGCCGTAGTACTGATGCGGCAAAAAAAGCAGCAGACATGATTGCACTGAATGCAGGCGCTGCCGTTTACGCTGCCGATCTAACTGCAACCCTCAAGGAAGGCGTTGATCGTGCGCGAGATGCGATTGATAGTCGCCTTGCGCTCGAAAAACTGGAGGAGCTTGCGGTGTTTTCCAGCCAATTTAGAGGAGAGCCAGCATGAGCACGCCAACCGTACTGAAGAAAATCTTGGCTCGAAAGGTAGAGGAAGTTGCCGAACGCCGTCGGAATGTGAGCGAGGCCGAACTGCAAAAACGCGCCAAAAGCGCTGATCAGCCACGCGGCTTTGTAAATGCAATTCGCCAAAAACTGGATGTCGGCGAATCAGCCGTGATTGCGGAAATCAAGAAAGCATCCCCCAGCAAGGGCGTGATCCGAGAAAATTTCCTGCCTGCAGAAATTGCCAAGAGCTACGCGCGCGCGGGTGCAGCGTGTTTGAGCGTTCTCACAGACAAAGATTTTTTTCAGGGCGATGAGCGCTATTTGCAAGAAGCGCGCGCGGCCTGCGATTTGCCAGTCATCCGCAAGGATTTTCTGGTGGATACTTGGCATGTGGTTGAAGCGCGCGCCATTGGCGCAGACTGCATTTTGCTGATCGTTGCGGCTTTGGATGATGTGCAACTTCGTGATTTTTCGCAGTGCGCACAGTCATTGGGCATGGATGTATTGGTGGAGGTTCACGATCGTGAGGAGCTTGAACGTGCATTAAAGCTTAATACCACGCTTGTTGGAATCAACAACCGCAATTTACACACCTTCGACGTTACGCTGGATACCACGCTTGGTCTGCTGAGCGCCATTCCGAAAGATCGCATTGTCGTTACCGAGAGCGGAATTTTGGTGCCGGAAGACGTTGCACTCATGCGACGTAATCAGGTAAGCGCATTTCTGGTGGGCGAGGCATTTATGCGCGCAGAAGACCCGGGCAGTGAATTGCAGCGTTTGTTTCAGCGCCAGTAATGTGCCCTAATAATTTGCGCACGTGGTTGTGCGCACTTGGTCGCGCGCACTTGATTAGGCGCGCTACTTTTGTGTGTTTGTGAGCGTAGCCATTAGCAGTTTGCTTTGGGCTGCGCTCGCGCGTGCATCCATCCGCTCAAACCACGGGCCGATCTTGGGAAGTGTAGGGTCAAATGCTTGGTTCACGCTGCGCCCGAAATCCAGCCATACGTACAGCCAAATATCTGCAGCGCTGAACCGCGCGCCACAAAGCCACGGCCCCTCGCCAAACATTTGGTCTAGCCAAGTAAGGCGATCTTGCGCCACACGTTTCAGCCCTTCGGCAGCTTCGGGGAGCACCGGAATGCGGTTTTCAAAGCGCGCCAAGCCCTCCGCATAGTGGAAGGCATTGTGGATAAATTCGGTGATATTTAATTCTACACGGCGCCACCACATGCGCGTTTCGGCGCGTTCCTGTGCTGTTGTACCAATTAGGCTCGGCTGCGGGTAGAGTTCTTCCAGGTATTCGGCAATTGCTACTGCCTCGCTGAGGATTTGGCCGTTCTCGCATCGCAGTGCGGGCGTTTGTCCGGCAGGATTCAGTGCGAGGTAGCCTTCCTGCCGGTTTTCACCGGTCATTACGTCGATCGTTTGGGCAGGAATCGTGAGGTTCTTTTCCAGAATAAACATGCGCAAACAGCGCGGCGCGGGGCTGATGGCATCGTAGAGCAGCATGGTTTTCTCCGCTAACGAGGTAGTTGTGGAAGGGTGAAGAAAAAATAGGGATCAGGTCAAAATAAATCGGGAAGAGTTCGGAATGATTCTCGCGTTCCTATCATAACCATTTTCCCATCGATTTTTTTGACATCGACTTTTTTTGTCGTACATCGGTTCAGTCATTATCGCAATCTTTGCCGAACGACGATCATCGCGGATATGCCGCACACCGCATCTAACGTACAATGGGCGAGCGCCTGTCCGGCGATACCAAATCAGCACGAAATCATCGCTACCAAAAAATACGTACAACCACCGGGAAAACTGCGAAATGTCGGAAAAGCACGCCCGCGCACTCTTTCTGATGGGCCCCACGGCCGCCGGCAAAACCGCTGCGGCGCTCACTCTCGCGGCGCATGGAAATTGCCAGCTGATCAGCGTGGATTCCGCCCTGATCTACCGAGGCATGGACATCGGTACCGCCAAGCCCGATGCCGCTACGCTCGCTCGTTTTCCGCACAGATTGGTTGATATTCGCGACCCTGCTGAAGCCTACTCTGCTGCTGAGTTTCGTGAAGACGCGTTGCGTGAAATGGCTGAGATTCACGCATTTGGCGCAACCCCAGTGCTGGTGGGTGGAACCATGCTTTACTATCGTGCCTTGCAACAAGGGATGGCCGATTTACCCCCCGCAAATCCCGAGGTTCGTGCCGAAATTGAGGCCATCGCCCAAACCGCTGGCTGGCCACAGGTGCATGCTCTGCTGGCCGCCGTAGACCCCATTGCCGCCAATCGTATCCATCCTACCGACCCGCAGCGGCTTCAGCGTGCGCTGGAGGTATATAAAATTACCGGCGTACCATTGAGCGAATGGCATCAGCGGCAAAAAGATGCAGAGATTCAGAGCGGTGCGATTCCTTGGAATATCACTGCCGTCGCCCTCTGCCCACCGCAGCGTTCCAGCCTGCATGAGGCAATTGCTCGCCGCTTTCGGCAAATGCTAGAGGATGGGTTCGAGGAGGAGGTGCTCGGCTTGCGAGCGCGCGGCGATCTCACCCTAAAACACCCATCCATGCGCGCTGTAGGTTATCGCCAGATGTGGGAATATCTAGACGGTACTACCACCCGCGACCAGATGATCGAACAGGGCATCGTCGCCACCCGTCAGCTTGCCAAGCGCCAGATTACTTGGCTGCGTAGCTGGCCCAGCCTGCAATGGCTAGACCCCATGCAAAAGGATTTGTCCGTCGAACTCTTGAAAATAATCTCGTAGTGCTCCATTCTAGAAAGGCCGACGATAAATTTTATTGGCGCTTTGCCATTTGTTTCGCCGTTTTGGTTGAAGACCTTTTGGTCATTTTTTTTGGTTATGGTTTTTTTGCCCGCATTGGGCGCTGTACAAAGGAGAACTCTTATGTCTAAAGGGCACAGCTTACAAGACCCTTTCTTGAACGCACTTCGTAAAGAACGCATTCCTGTATCTATCTTTTTGGTCAATGGAATCAAGCTGCAAGGCCAGGTCGAATCCTTCGACCAGTACGTGGTTCTGCTGCGCAACACCGTCAGTCAGATGGTCTATAAACACGCAATTTCTACCGTCGTACCCGCGCGCAATCCGCGTGGCCAAGGCGGTGGTGATGGTGGCATGGACAGCGGTGATTGATCTCACCCAGACCGATTCAATTCGCCAGCCCAATATGACCGCTACCCGAAGCGTTAAGCAAGGCCACCAAAGGGTGGGCTTCAATAACAAGCACTTGCGCAGGCTTTTGGTAGCGCGTTCGCCCAGTTGCTCGTTTGGATGCAACGATTTATTTGGTAGCGCTTATGGAGCTATTTGAGCGCCCCAAAAGTGGCGAGCGGGCAATCCTCGTGCACGTTGACTTTTCGGCGGAACATATCCGCGAGGATGTTGACGAGTTTGGTATGCTCGCAACCTCTGCCGGCGCAACGATTGCCGCGTGGGTTCGCGCAAGTCGTGCTCAGCCAGATCCGCGCTATTTTATCGGCACAGGCAAAGTCGAAGAGCTTCGCCAAGCCTTGGCGGATGAAAGTGCCGACCTTGTGATGTTTAACCATATCCTCTCGCCTTCTCAGGAGCGCAATCTTGAGAAAGTTCTTCAGTGCCGCGTTCTGGATCGTACCGGCCTGATTCTGGATATCTTCGCCCAACGCGCTCGCACACATGAAGGCAAACTGCAAGTTGAACTGGCGCAACTCGAACACCTCTCTACGCGGCTGATTCGCGGTTGGACTCACCTTGAGCGCCAGCGTGGGGGCATCGGGCTGCGCGGCCCCGGCGAAACCCAGCTTGAAACCGATCGTCGTCTGATTGGGCACCGCATTCGCACTATTCAAAAGCGCTTGGAGCAGGTGCGCAAGCAGCGCAGCCAAGCGCGCCGCTCCAGACAGCGTAACGAGGTGCCTACGGTGTCGCTCGTCGGTTATACCAACGCTGGGAAGTCCACGCTGTTCAATGCGATGACGCGTTCAGATGTTTATGCTGCGGATCAGCTGTTCGCAACCCTCGACCCTACGCTGCGGCGCATCCCGATTCCCGATGTAGGGCCCATTGTGCTGGCCGATACGGTCGGATTTATCCGCCACTTGCCGCACAAGTTGGTCGAATCCTTCCGTGCCACGTTAGAAGAGAGCCGCGAGTCAGATCTATTGCTACATGTCGTGGACGCTTGTTCTGAAGCGCGCGACGACAACATCTTTCAAGTGAATACCGTCCTGAAAGAAACCGGCGCAGGCGAAATCCCCACGCTGATGGTGTACAACAAAATAGATTTGATGGGTGAATTTCCGCCCCGCGTTGAGCGCGATGCCGACGGTGTTTCGCAAGCGGTGTGGCTGTCAGCGCAAACCGGAGCTGGAATCCAGTTGCTACTAGATGTATTGCGTGAACGTTTAGGAAAAGAGATGGTCGAAGCCGGCTTATGGCTGTCGCCAGCCATGGGTGAACTGCGCGCAGCACTGTACCGCCAACAAGGCGTATTGAACGAGCAGGTCGATGACACCGGGCGTTGCCACCTGCAGATTCGGATTGCGCGCAAAGAATTTGAGCAGACCCTCAAGAAACTAGGGATATCAGCGCAGGATCTTGTGTACGAATAGCATCTCCTATCGTTAGTAGAGCCTATCGTTAGTAGGGCGTATCGTTAGTAGAGCGACTTTTCCGAGTCATCCGCACCCTGATAATTGTAATCCTGAACAGAATCCCTCAGGATAAGGTTTTGAACCGTCAGGCAAATCCTGATGTAAACATTTCAGTTGAAAGTGGGCAAAGAACCGCTCACTTGAGGCTGACGAAAGAAAACGTGGAGAACTCGAATGGCGTGGAATGAACCGGGCGGCGGGCGCAACCCCAACGACCCATGGCGCAACCGGCAAGACCCAGGGCAGCAGGAACTCGATGAGTTCATCCAAAAGCTGCAAAATCGCCTCGGTGGCTTGCTTGGTGGCGATGGTAAGGGCGGTGCAGCAGGCGTGGTTGCGATTCTGCTATTGCTGGTGCTTGTTTGGGCCGCTTTTGGTGTGTACCGGCTCGATCAGGCTGAGCAAGGCGTTATTTTGCGCTTGGGTAAATACCATACGACCGTAGGTGCCGGTTTGCACTGGAACCCGCCGCTTATCGACAAAGTTTTCAAAGTCAACGTAATGAAGCAGAACAACGTATCGCTGCAAGCGACGATGCTCACCGAAGATGAAAACCTCGTGGATATTGCGCTTAACGTTCAATATCAGGTGCACGATCCGAAATTGTATTTCCTGAAAATCGGCAGCGCAGAAGACGCCTTGATGCGTGCAGCTGAGAGCGCCCTTCGCCACGTGGTGGGTGGTACTGAGATGGATTCGATCATTACAGAAGGCCGCCAAGTGATGGCGCAGGAAGTAACGGTGCGCCTGCAAGAACTGCTCGACCGTTATTCGACGGGCCTCTTGGTTACCAAGGCCAACATCGAAGACGCGCATCCGCCTAAAGAAGTAAAAGCGGCCTTCGACGATGTCATCAAGGCGAAAGAAGACGAAAGCCGTCTGCAAAACGAAGCGCAAGCCTACGCGAACGGCATCGTTCCTGAAGCCCGCGGTCAGGCGCAACGTAAGCTGGAAGAAGCCAACGCGTATAAATCAGAAGTCGTTTCACGCGCTGAAGGTGAGGCCAACCGCTTTACTGCACTGCGCTCTGAATACGTGAAAGCGCCTGAAATCACCCGCGAACGGATGTACCTCGACGCCATGGAACAGGTGCTTTCCAGCAACAGCAAAGTGGTTGTGGATGTGAATAAGACGAATAACGTGTTGTATCTACCGCTCAACGGTGCAAATGCACCGAGCCAGAAGCAGGTTGCAGATTCCTTGCCGGCACTTCCGGTAACGGCGCAGCGCCCTGCTGCAAGTAGCGACACCTATTCGCAAGATCGGATGTTGCCTACCGATCGCCTTCGCCAAGCCATTGAAAACCGCCGTTGGGAGCAGCGCTAATGAATCCTAAGATATTGGCTGTTCTCGTCCTCTGCGGCCTGACGCTGCTGTTTGGCCCCTTATTCGTAAAAGTTGTGAACGAAAACGAGCGCGGCATCATGATGCGCTTTGGTGAAATCACTAACGGCGATCTTGAGCCGGGCCTGTATTTCACCATCCCCATGGTGCGTGAACCGCGTTTATTCGACGCACGCGTATTGCACATTGATATGCGCCCGGAAGAGTACCTCACGCAAGAGAAAAAGCGTTTGATCGTAGATTCCTTTGTGATGTGGAAAATTTCCAATCCGTCGCTCTACTACACCTCCACAGGTGGTATTCCAGAACAGGCCCGTCGTCTGCTTTCGCCTCGGATCAACGAAGGCTTGCGCAACAAATTCGGTGAGCGCACCGTGTACGAAGTCATTGCGGGTGAACGTGATCAGTTGGTTGTGGATCTGGTCAAGAGCCTCAATCAAAAGGCACAAGAAGAGCTGGGAATTGAAATCGTAGATGTGCGCGTAAATAGCATTGAACTGCCGCCCAGCGTGGTCGAGTCCGTCTACAACCGGATGCGCGCCGAGCGTGATCGGGAAGCGCGGGAGCACCGTTCGCGTGGCACAGAGTTAGGTGAGGGGATTCGTGCAGACGCAGATCGCCAACGCACCATCATCATGGCGAACGCGTACAAAAAAGCGCAGGAAATTCGTGGTGAAGGGGATGCAACTGCCACCAAAGTATATGCAGACGCATATTCTGCGGACAAAGAGTTTTATGCTTTCTATCGAAGCCTGAACGCTTATATGCAGTCTTTTGCAGGTGGAAAGGATGTGTTGGTGTTGGAGCCTGAGAGCGACTTTTTCAAATACATGAAGTCTTCTACTGGCAAGTAGTTATTTTCGGGACGTTAAAAAACGCAGCGGGCCTTCGTGCTTGGCTGCGTTTTTTGTTTCTGCTTTTTGGGTTTGGCCCGCAGTTTTTAGCGCGTGGCTGGTGATTGGCTTACAACTGCGAGACATTCCGCCAAGTGTCGATGGCGCGCTGATGAGCTTCAATAAACGATTGCGGCATTTTTGTGGGCCGCCCCTTTTTAAGATCAATGCAAACATACTGGCATTGCGCGCGTAAAAGGGTTTTGCGGTCGGATTTTCGGATTAGTTCAAAGGCTCGTGAGGAGCGCAGACGCGCATCACTGTCCGTAATCCATGTGCCCATGATTAACGCATCGCCGCGATAGGCCGAGGCGATGTAGTCAATCTCGGTGCGCACGATGGCCATTGCGCAACCCTCTTGTTCTTGTATTGCCCAGCCCATGCCGATCGTTTCGACGTGCTGCCAACTGATTTCTTGCATCCACTGGACATAGCAGGTGTTGTTTGCGTGTCCGAGGCGGTCAATGTGCTGGGCATCTACTTGAACGTTCATGAGAAAGGGGGCGGGGCGTTCCCACGCAAAGGTCGGGTTGGAATGGTTTTTTGGGTCAGAGGACATTACGATAAAAATCCGTTTTGGTCAGAGGGCAGGGGCTCGAAGCTCGACGCACGAAGCATAGGTTTAGCATACCAATACTCTTGGGTCAGCGTAACCGCCAGTGCTTCAGCGCACGTGGCTAAAAAACAATGCCCATTCCAGAGAGCAACGTGTTAAAATGCGTCACGCCGGGCACATCCCCGGCTTTTTTTTTGCACTCCTTGGGAAATCAGGTGTCCGATGATCCCCGCAGAACGTTGGCTATTGCCCGATGGCATTGAAGAACTGCTCCCGCCGGAAGCGGCGCGCTTAGAGCAGCTTCGGCGAAAACTCCTAGATCTATTCCGGTCTTGGGGATATCAGCAGGTTTTTCCTTCGCTGGTTGAATATCTCGACTCGCTGCTTGCAGGTGCAGGCAACGATCTCGCTCAAAAAACATTTCATCTCACGGATGCGTACACCGGTAAGCAGATGGGGATTCGTGCCGATATGACGCCGCAAATTGCGCGTATGGACGCGCACTCGCTGCCGAATACGGGCGCAACACGTCTCTGTTATGCGGGGCACGTCTTGCACGCAAAGCCGTCTACCTTGGCAGCGCCGCGCGCGCTGATACAAATTGGCGCAGAGCTTTATGGGCACTCCGGAATTGGTAGTGATACCGAAATTATTCTGCTGATGCTGGAAACCTTGAGCCAAGCCGAGCTTTCTGAAATTTTTCTCGATTTGGGGCACGTTGCGATTTACCGCGCGTTAGCGGAACAGGCGGGCTTGGGCGCGGATGCGCAGTGGCGGCTGTTTGAGATTTTTCAGCGCAAGGCAGTGCCAGAGCTTGAAGAATTTCTGACGGAGCATCTGCAAGAGGAAGCCATGCGCCAACGCTTCCGCGTGCTGCCGGCATTGGCGGGGGATGGAAGCGTGCTGCAGAAAGCGCGCGAGGCACTGGCGGGTGCTCCGGCGGCAGTATTTGCCGCACTTGATGAGCTTTCGCAGATTGCTGCTTTTGTTCGCCAGCGCGCACCCGCTGTGACGCTGTATTTTGACTTGGGTGAATTGCGGGGCTATCACTATCACACTGGCCCCGTGTTTAGCGCGTACATGCCAGGCGTGGGGCACGCGGTAGCGAGCGGTGGCCGCTACGACAAAATCGGTGAGGTCTACGGCCGTGCACGGCCTGCTACAGGTTTTAGTATGGATTTGGCGCGTTTGGTGAAGTGGTCCCCGCTGCAGGCCACGATTCCGCGCCGCATTGTGGCGCCCGAAATGGCCATCGAGAATGCTGCGCTATGGGCGCAGATTCAGCAGTTGCGTCGCGAGGGAAATATCGTAATTCAGCGCTTGCCGAGCGATCACGGCTCCCAACCGGAGCTGGGATGCTCCGCGCAAGAATTGGGCTGTCAGTATGAATTGGTTTGTGTCGAGGGCCGTTGGATTGTTGCGCTCGTGGATGGAGCACGTTCATAACGCTACTTGATAGGCGCGCGCGTGAGCGTGGTGCCTGCATCTTGATTTTTAATGAATTTTCGAACCATTCTCTAGTGGAGAGCCTAATCTCATGGGTAAAAGTGTGGTAATTCTCGGCACTCAATGGGGTGACGAAGGAAAAGGTAAAATCGTTGATCTGTTAACAGATCGTGCCGCCTGTGTTGCGCGTTTTCAGGGGGGGCATAACGCGGGCCATACGCTGGTGATTGACGGGGTGCGTACTGCTTTACATTTGATTCCTTCGGGAATTTTGCGCGATAACGTCAAGTGCCTGATTGGGAATGGCGTTGTACTGGCACCCGATGCATTGCTAAAAGAAATGGCAATGTTAGAGGAACGTGGTGTGCCTGTGCAGGAGCGGTTGCGAATTAGCCCTGCTTGTCCGCTGATTTTGCCTTATCACGTTGAGCTAGATCGTGCGCGTGAAGCGGCGCGTGGTGCCGCAAAAATCGGTACGACCGGGCGTGGCATCGGCCCCGCCTATGAGGATAAAGTTGCTCGTAGAGGGTTGCGTCTAGCGGATATTTTCCATCGTGAACGCTTGGCCTCAAAGCTTGGGGAAGTATTGGATTATCACAATTTTGTTCTCAAGAATTATTACCGCGTCGATATTATCGACTTTCATAAAACGCTGGATGATGTGATGGCAATGTCGGAACAGATCAAGCCGATGGTAGCCGATGTCACCGCAATCCTGCATGAGTACCGCGAGGCAGGAAAAAACATTATGTTCGAAGGCGCACAAGGTACGCTTTTGGATATTGACCATGGTACTTACCCGTTCGTGACTTCCTCCAACACCAGCGCAGGTGGGACTGCAACGGGTAGCGGCTTTGGCCCTTGCTATCTGGATGAGGTTTTGGGAATCACCAAAGCTTATACAACTCGCGTCGGCTCGGGCCCATTTCCGACCGAGCTGTTTGACGACATCGGTGAGCACTTGGCGGTGAAGGGGCGTGAAGTTGGAACCACAACTGGACGCTCGCGCCGCTGCGGTTGGTTTGATGCGGTAGCGCTTCGCCGCTCCATTCAAATAAACTCGGTTTCGGGTTTGTGTATTACCAAGCTAGACGTGTTGGACGGCTTGGATACCGTTCGCATTTGTGTCGGCTACGAAGATTGTTCGGGTCGTGAACTCAAGAGCTTCCCCTTGGACGCGGCGGATTATGACGGTATTGTTCCAGTTTATGAGGAGTTGCCAGGCTGGAAAGAATCTACTTATGGTGTGCGTGAGCTGGGTGAACTGCCCGCCAATGCGCGCACGTACATTAAAACCTTAGAGCAAGTGGTGGGTGCTCCCGTCGATATTATCTCTACCGGCCCAGATCGCAACGAGACGATTATATTGCGCCACCCATACGATGCATAGATCGGCGTAAGCCGCGTTATTTGAACGTGGTTTTTGCATTTTGATCTCTCTAAAGCGGGCAGTATTTACTGCCCGCTTTTTATTTTTCGCGTGCTTTTGCGTTCAAGGAAATCACCCGTTTAGGGTTCGCAAATATACGTCCATGCACCTTGCTTTGGCTGAAGCAAACGATGGCGACGACCGGGTTCTTCGGGATTTGCGCTTGCGTAGCCGCCGTCGCCGTTATAGAGATAGATAATGCCCTCGTTGTTCAGTGTCACAATGGGCTGAATTTCTAGCGGCGGTTGCGCTGCAAAATGTTCGAGCGCTTGCGTGGTGCTGCCGAATCTGGATAGCTGCGTGAGCGTGACAAAGGTGGGCGGCGGTAGTTCGATTGACCCTTGGTTCTGTGCCTGAAGAGCACTCTCTGGCGTATGCCATTCAAAATCGTGGATTTCACCACCGTCGATTTCGACTTTCTTCTCGCTAACAGGCGCCATAAAAAACCACGTGCTAAAGCGTTTGGGGCGAATCACCGGCGTCGTCCAATGGGAGAAGTAGACCAGTTTCTCTTGCTCCAAAGTAATGCCTGCTTCTTCGTGGGTTTCACGTACAGCAGCAAGTTTTGCTGCTTGTAGCGCGTTGTGGTCTGTTTTTGCAATTTCGTCGGGGTCAATTCGTCCGCCTGGAAATACCCAACTGCCGCCATAGGCGATTTTGGAATTACGTCGTAGTAGAAGTACTTTGATTCCTCGCCGAGTATCTCGTAACAGAACGACCGTAGATGATGGAATAGGATCCGACATAGTGAGTGTACTCCTGCTGCAGTAGTTTTCTCTTATGGCGCTATAGTGAGCGATTATGTGATGTGCGTCAGAAAAAATTTGTAAGGCTTTTTGCAATTATGGCGCGTAGGTTTTTGATGCGTAAAAGGTGGGTAGTAAAAATTGGCTACACACAATTGTAATGCTTTTCTTTAGGACTAATAAGGATTTATGTAGCGGTCATTGTAAGTGTTCGTGGAGGTTTTAAACGGCTTTACGCGGAATTTTGGTGAGGAGAGGTGAGTCACGCCCCGTTTTTAAATCAAGAGAAATTCGCACTTTCTTTTCCTTGACTCGTGCATTTTCAATATTGTGTTATGCTTTCCTCTAAGTGCGCTTTTCTTGAGTGTTTGGTGGGCGCGCGAATTTGTTTACAACCAGAGGAACATGTGAAATGGCTCGCCCTAAATCAGCGACTTCAAAAAAGACGACGGCCAAAACGAAATCAGCTGCCAAAGGAAAATCTGGAGCTACTAACGCCGCGAGCGTGGTCAGCCTCTCAGATTTGCAGGCGCAGTTGAAGAGCGCTACGGCTTCTGCCAGAGAAACAAAGAAGGCTGCGAGTGAAGCTGCCGCTCTGGTGAAAAAACTAAAGTCAGCGTTAGAAAAATCGCGTAAGGCGGCAGCGGCAGAAAAGGCGGCTGCGAAGGTAGCGAAAGAAAAGGCCGCGAAGGTGGCGGCAAAGGCAAAACCTTCTAAAACCAAGCCAAAAGCAGCGGCCAAAACCAAGGTCAAGGCCAAGGCTAAGCCCGCAAAGGCAGCCGCTAAGGTAGCAGCGAAGTCGGTAGCCACCACCACAGCAGCCGCACCAAGAAAGCGTGGAAGACCCGCAGGCAGTAAAAATAAGGTGAAAGTAGCCAGCGCTTCGGTTCTTGTAGCGAGAGGTCGAGGTCGGCCAAGAAAAACAGCAGCGGCTCAGTAATACAAGCTATTTCCAACAGAACGATAGGCTCTTGTGGGTTTCTGCGACCCGCAAGAGCCTATTTTCTTTTTAGCGGGTATCGTTTCTTGGAGGAGTTGTTAAAGGGGCGGCCGGTCTCGCAAATGGCCTGCTTTTGCGGTGACTGGCTTGCTTTGTTGCGAACGAATTACTTTTGCGTGGTGAACACGGTGTTTCATTCCTGCGCTGGTGAGGATGCCTGCTTTCTGTGATGATAAGCTCCTTTCTTTGCAACCAACCTCTTTGCAACCAACCGGCAACTTTGTTGCGATTTTTGGAGCGTGTTATGTCTACCGTCCCATCTCTTTCTTCCCCTTTGCAGCTTCCTTGTGGTGTAGCGCTGCCAAATCGCTTTGGCAAGTCTGCGATGAGTGAGGGTATGGGCACCCTTGATAACCGCGTTACGCCTGAAATCGCGCGTTTGTACCGGCGCTGGGCGGAGGGGCGGGTGGGCTTAGTGGTGACGGGCAATGTGATGGTGGATCGACACCATCTCGGCGAACCAGGCAATGTTGCCCTAGAAGATGCGCGGGATATGTCGCTGCTTAAATTATGGGCCGCGAGCGGTTCCATGTACGGCACGCAGTTGTGGATGCAGTTGAATCACCCTGGCAAGCAGTCTCCGCGCTTGTTGACGCGCGAGCCTGTAGCGCCATCGGCAACGCCACTTTCTCCCAAGCTTCGCGGCTTCTTTAATCCGCCGCGTGAGCTTGCGGGTGGTGAGATTGAAGTTATTATCGGGCGGTTTGCAAGATCCGCACGTTTGGCGAAAGAAGCAGGCTTTGGCGGCGTGCAGATTCATGGTGCGCACGGCTATCTGGTGAGCCAGTTTTTGTCACCGCGCCACAATGAGCGCACCGATCGTTGGGGGGGCTCCTTAGAAAATCGCGCTCGGTTTGCGCTCGAAATTTTGCGGGCAATTCGCCAAGAGGTTGGCGCCGGATTTCCGGTGGGTATTAAAATGAACTCGGCTGATTTTCAGCGGGGTGGTTTTACTGAAGAAGAATCAATGGTGGTTGCCGAGATGTTGGCGGATGGCGGCCTTGACCTGCTGGAGATTTCGGGCGGCACCTACGAAGCTCCGGAAATGACTGGCGTAAACGAAAAGGAAAGTACCCGCCAACGTGAAGCCTATTTTTTGCGTTATGCAGAGCAGATTCGCAAGCGCGTCAGCATCCCCTTAATGGTGACTGGCGGTTTTCGAACGGCGCAAGGAATGGCAGACGCAGTTCATTCCGGCGCGACCGATATTGTCGGGCTGGGGCGTTCGTTGGTGGTGGAGCCGGACCTGTGCGCACGTGTCCTGAAAGGGGAGGCGTTTGTCAGCAGAGTGCGTCCACGTACCACTGGCATCAAGATGCTGGATGAGACGGCGATGATGGAAACGGTATGGTACACCCATCAATTGCAGCGTATGGGCGCAGGCAAAAATCCACGGCCGGATGAAAGCCCGCTGTGGGCGTTTGTTCGCAACATGGCGTTATTCAATACAAAGGGCCTTCGGACGCGCCGTTTGCGAGCAAACCACTGAGGCGTGACGTTGCGATTTGTTAAAACAATGACGCTAAAAGCAGAAGCGTGATGTTCATCCGACGCTTCTGCTTAAAAGTATTTCTGTCGATTGCTTTTAGTTTTCTGGAGATGATGCTTTCAGATTTGCGGCAGAAGTATCTGGCGTTAGTTTTTTGATTTGAACAGGTGATCCAGCGCTTGGGTGTTGCGCTTAATCGCGGCTTTATCAGCTTCGGGCGTGCTCTCGACGATTTTGAAGGTTGCAATACCGACCTTGATGGAGCGCTCCATTTTATCGTGCATGGCGGGCGGCAGGTTTGCGGTTTTTAATTCTGCGAGCGAGGCTTCTAACGCGGCGACTGAGGTTGTTTTATGGCTGCCAAATTCGTTTGCCATCCATGCACGCACTACCTGATCTCCCAAGGCGGCCCACTCATCTGGGTTGCTGTAGCCATTGCTTTTTAACACGCCTTCCAGTGCGCCATATTGCGGTTGTGATTTGATGTCGCGCAGGGCGAGAGAGAATGCGTGTGTGGGGTCACCCAATACTTCTGGATTGGGTGTGGTGGGCATAAAACCCGCGTTTTCGTTCTGCTTGCTCCATTCTTTTACTGCGCTGGTGGCTTTTACCCATTGCGCGATGTTTGCGTCGGTAAGCTCGGCGGCAAACGCAAAGGAGCTGATGGTGAGCAGAGAGGCTGCGAGTGCGGTTTTGATGCCAAAAGAGGAGGTTAGGCCGCGTGCGCGGGCTTTTGGCTTTGCGTTGCCGAGCGTTAATGAAGTGTTTTTAGGTGTAAAAAATGCTTTATTAAACATGTTAAACATGAGAGTGGCTCCACGTGCCGGTTGCGACTTGTTGTTGTGATAGATCGTGATTGTGCTTGCTAAATGTGGGTTAGCTATTTTCTTTCGCGACGCCTTGGATGCGCTTTACCATGGACTTTAGGCCGTTGCCGCGCGTGGGGCTTAAATGGCGGAGCAGCCCAGTCTCGGCAAAGTAATGTTCAATGTCGAATTGCAGGATTTGCTCAGGAGTTTTCTGGTTGTAGGCGGCCATGACCATTGCGAGCAGCCCCTTTACAATAAAGGCGTCGCTATCCACCTCAAAGGTGAGGGTGCGGGTGGCGTTCTCAAAGTGCGGCACAATCCAGACTTGGCTTTGGCAACCGCCAAGCAGGGTTTCTGGGATTTTAAGGGATTCGCTCATCTCGGGCAGACGTTTGCCCAAGTCGATAATGTAGCGGTAGCGGGTTTCCCAGTCGTCCAGAAAACCGATGTCGTCTAACAGAATATCGCTGGTGATCTCACTGCCAAAGGGATTGCCCATGTTGATACGTCCTGTTCCATTACTGCATTGCGCCAGTGTAACAGGCTATGGTGTCAAGGTGAGCGTAAAGCCATTGGTTTTTACTGTCATTGGTTTTGCTGTCATTGGGTTTTTATAGTAAACCGAGCTCCAGTTTTGCTTCGTCAGAGATGCGGTCGCGATCCCACGGTGGGTCAAAGACAATGTTGACGTCAACGCTGCCAATATGTGGGACTTTTTGCAGACGATAGCGCACGTCGTCGGTCAGCACTTGCCCCATCCCGCAGGTGGGGGAGGTGAGCGTCATGGTGACTAGTACATCGGTTTTGTGGTCGGCGGCGGGAATAAAGTCTACGTCGTAGACAAGGCCGAGTTCGACGATATTGACGGGGATTTCTGGGTCGTAGACCGTAGAGAGTGCTTCCCAAGCGTGTTCTTTGTGAAAATGATTGTCGTCAAATGGGGTGAAATGCAGTTCCACAGGTTCAAGGCCAAGCGCATCGGCATCGGTGCCGTCGATGCGCGCCATATTGCCTTTGTGGGTGACGGTGTAGGTGCCGCCTTTGGCTTGGGTGATCGTAACAAAGGTGTTACGTGCGATCGTAATCGGCTCGCCTGACGGTACCAGCCGTGCGGGGCAGTCGCGCTGCACGAGCGCCATGCGTTGTTCTTTCTGTAGCGTCATCATGGTCGGGTACCTGTTCTGCCGTAGATATTTAACCGTAAAAAGTTATTTAACGGTAAAGCTTTCGCCACAGCCGCATTCGCCGGTCGCATTGGGGTTGCGAAACTGGAGCGAGCTGTTAAGCCCCTCTCTGACATAATCAACCTCAGTGCCTGCGAGCATAGGTAGGCTTTCTGGGTCGATGAATACAATCAGCCCGCTGGCAACTTCTAGGCTGAGATCGTTCTCTTTTGGTTGATCCGCACAATCCAGCACATAGCGGTAGCCGGAACAGCCGCTCATTTTTACGCTGACTCGTACGCCTTGTGCGGTGTTCGATTGTAGAATTTTGCGCAAGTGGGCAATTGCGTTCGGAGTAAAGCTAAGCCCTACGCTTGGGGCGAAAGTTTGTACACTCATTTAGACAAAATCCGTCAAAGTCGTGCTGATTATAAGAAACTAACTACTTTGTGAAGTGCGCGAAACAATGCATCCACTTCTTGGTGGGTGTTGTAAAACGCAAACGAGGCGCGTACCGTGCCGGGAATGCGGTATTGGTCCATGATGGGCATCGCGCAATGATGGCCGGTACGCACGGCAATTCCTTGCTGATCCAGCAGCGTGCCGACGTCTTGGGGATGGCTCTGATTGAGCAGAAAAGAGAGTACGCCAGCCTTATGGCGTGCTCGGCCAATGCGAGTGATGCCTTTGAAATCATCTGCTTGCGCGTGTGCATAGGCCAAAAGGGAATCTTCGTGGCGGCAGAACGCCTCACGGTTTTGCGCGTTTAACCATTGCACCGCTGCACCGAGCCCTATAACGCCCGCAATGTGGGGGGTGCCGGCTTCAAATTTATACGGCAGTTCGTTGTAGGTGGTTTTTTCGAAGCTCACGCGCGCAATCATTTCGCCGCCGCCGTGCCATGGGGGCATGGCTTCAAGTAAGCGTCGCTTTCCGTAGAGTGCGCCGATGCCAGTGGGCCCGAACATTTTGTGCCCAGAAAATGCGTAAAAATCGCAGCCGATATCTTGTACGTCTACCTGCCAGTGGGGCATGGCCTGTGCGCCGTCGATCAACACCGTTGCACCGGCGGCGTGCGCTTGTTCGGTAAGCTGCTTTACGGGGTTGATGGTGCCGAGTGCGTTGGATACGTGAGTGATGGCGACCAATTTCGGGCGGCGGGTCAGTAGGTTCGCATAGACTTCTAAATCCAATTCGCCGTCGCCAGAAACTGGAATGACTTTGAGTAGCGCGCCCGTGGCTTCGCAAAGCAGTTGCCATGGAACGATGTTGGCGTGGTGTTCCATTGCGGAGACGAGAATTTCATCGCCCTTGGATAGTTGGCTTCGGCCCCAGGTTTGGGCAACCAAGTTAATGGATTCCGTGGTGCCGCGTGTCCAGATGATTTGTTCGGCGGCTTCTGCGTTCAGATATTTGGCAAGTGCGATGCGGGCTTCTTCAAAGCCTTGTGTGGCACGATCGGCAAGCAGGTGTGCACCACGGTGGACGTTTGAATTATCGTTGCAATAGTACTGTTGCAGTGCATCAATCACCGCACGCGGTTTTTGCGTGGTAGCGGCGTTGTCGAAATAAATCAGCGGCTTGCCGTGGACCGATTGTTGTAGCGTCGGGAACTGTTCGCGTAGCGCGTTGAGTTCAGATTCGTCCAAGGGTGCAGATGCGGAGAGGTTTGTGCCCATACTGGTACTCGTGTCTACTCTTGCCATAAGGCCCCCAGCTGTTTCACATCACGAAAATAACGCATTAGACGTGAGGTACTTGCTTCAACCAAGCTTGGGATGGGCAGCTTTTCAATGATTTCATTGATGAAGCCAAAGCTTAGCATGGCTTCCGCGGTAGAACGATCAATGCCGCGTGACTCAAAGTAAAAAAGCGAGCGATCATCAAGCTGGCCGATGCTGGCGCCATGGGCACATTTTACATCATCGGCGTATATTTCTAGTTCGGGTTTGGTGTCAATTTCCGCTTCGCGCGAGAGCAGCAGATTTTTGTTGTTCAGTTGCGCGTCGGTTTTGATGGCGTGTGGATGGATATGGATACGACCATTAAAAATCGCGCGTGAGCGGTCTGTGACTAAGCCTTTGTATTGCGTAGTGGATTGGCAATAACCGCTGACATGTTCAAGGTTCAGGTGGTTATCGACGTGCTGGTTGTGTTTACTCAAAAACGCACCGTACAGTTCGGCCTCTGCGCCTTTGTCATTAAAAAGTAGATGCAGGTCGTTGCGTAAAAGGTTGGTGCCTAACAGAACGTTGTAGTGGCGGTAGCGCGCATCGCGGCCCAGTTGGGTTTGCGTGGTACAGATCTGTTGACATTGTTCATCGGCAAGTTGCAGTTGCACGTGCTGAAGTTGCGCGTTATCGTGCAGATGAATTTGGAGCAGGCTCATTTGTAGACTTGCGGCGGCGTTTTCGCTGCTGTCCGTAATCTGTACAAGAGTGGCTTGTGCTTCGCTTTCCACGACGACAAGAACGCGTAAATCGTTGGTGGTTGCGGTTGCACTATCGAACCATTGTTCGATCACAATGGGTTTTTCAAGGATTTGCCTTGATTTAACAATGACTACCCAACTTTTATGCAGGTTGGCTTCGCAGAGCTGTACAAAAGGGTGAGTCTGCCAAGTTTCGCCTAAGGCGAGCTTGGGGAGGTAACGAGCTTGCTCATCGGCATTCAGGCTTTCCAATGCGCGTACTTCAAGAATATCAGCAGAAACGGGTGCACCGGAGCTGCTAGAAATCAGTTGGACGCTGCCTCCGCGCAATACCAAGCGCGCCGCACAGTCCAGTGTAATGGCGTCGTTGGGAAGGGGGAGTGCTTTTGGTTGGGCCGCGTCAATCGGCTGCCAAAGCTCGCTTTGGTTGAGCGTATTGAGGGCGGTGTATTTCCAGTTCTCGGTTTTGCGATCTGGAAAACGCATGGTTTGCAGGTGCGCCCGAGCCGCTCGCTCCCGCGCCTGAAAAGCAGGTATTTGCGATTGAGGTTGTGTTTCCAGCCAATTCAGTGCAAGCCTTTGCAGGGCGAGCGCATGTTCAGAACGGGATGTTGCCGATGCCAGTGCGCTCATATCAGCTTGCCTTTGCTTCTTCGAGTACCCAGCTGTAGCCTTTGTCTTCAAGCTCCAGCGCCAGTTCACGGGTGCCGCTCTTGATGATGCGGCCTTGCGCGAGAACGTGCACATAGTCCGGTACAATGTAGTCGAGCAGGCGCTGATAGTGGGTGATCAGTACTACGGCGCGTTCGGGGCTTCGGAATGCGTTTACGCCTTCTGCAGCGATTTGCAGGGCATCAATATCGAGCCCGCTATCGGTTTCATCCAGCAGTGCGAGTTTTGGTTCTAGAAGCGCCATTTGCAGGATCTCGTTGCGTTTTTTCTCACCCCCAGAAAAGCCTTCGTTGACGCCGCGCTTAAGGAAATCGGGGTTTAAGGCGAGCCCTTTGCACTTTTCGCGGGCAAGGCGCATAAAGGCGCTGGCGTCCAACGGGGTTTGTCCGCGATGGTGGCGCATGGCATCTACGGCCGCTTTGAGAAATTGCAGGTTGGTTACACCGGGAATTTCAACGGGATATTGAAAGGCGAGAAATAAACCTTCGCGTGCGCGCACGTCGGGGCTGAGTTCCAATAGGTTTTTTCCTTCGAACAGCGCTTCGCCGCCGGTGACTTCATAGCCCGCACGCCCTGCCAATACGTTTGCGAGTGTGCTTTTTCCTGAGCCGTTGGGCCCCATGATGGCGTGGACTTCGCCCGGTTTTACCTGAAGATTCAAACCGTTGAGAATCTTTTTTCCATCGACCTGTGCGGTTAGATTTTTAATTGTCAACATGCGTAATGCTACCTAGTCTCATGGATTTTTTGATTTTTCGGAGCGCATCCGAATTAAAAATTGTGCCACCAAATAACAATGAATTTCCGCCTAGCCTACGGCGCCTTCCAAGCTGACTTCCAGCAGTTTGCCGGCTTCGACCGCAAATTCCATTGGCAGCTCACGGAAAACTTCTTTGCAGAAGCCGTTTACGATCATCGACACGGCTTTCTCCGCGTCAATTCCGCGCTGCTGGCAAAGGAATAGCTGGTCGTCACTCACTTTGGACGTTGTGGCTTCGTGTTCTACGATGCTGTCACTGTTGCGGTTTTCAATATAGGGGAAGGTGTGAGCGCCGCATTTGTCACCAATGAGCAGGGAATCGCACTGAGTGTAGTTGCGCGCACCCACGGCATTGGGGGATACGCGCACAAGTCCGCGATAAGTGTTCTGGCTGCGCCCAGCAGAAATCCCTTTGGAGACGATGGTGCTGCGGGTGTTTTTCCCCATGTGTATCATTTTGGTGCCGGTGTCGGCTTGCTGGAAGTGGTGAGTGAGCGCGACCGAGTAGAACTCGCCCACGCTATTGTCGCCGCGCAGAACGACGCTCGGATATTTCCAAGTAATTGCCGACCCGGTTTCTACCTGTGTCCAAGAAATTTTGGAGTTTACGCCTGCGCATAATCCGCGTTTAGTCACGAAATTATAAATCCCGCCATCGCCGTTCTCGTCGCCTGGATACCAGTTCTGAACGGTGGAGTACTTGATTTGCGCGTTGTTGCGCGCGACCAGCTCAACGACGGCTGCGTGCAGCTGGTTTTCATCCCGCTTGGGCGCTGTGCAGCCTTCGAGATAACTTACATAGGCGTCGTCGTCGCAGATAATCAGGGTGCGCTCGAACTGCCCTGTATTCTGCTCGTTAATGCGAAAATAGGTGGATAGTTCCATCGGGCAACGTACGCCTTTGGGAATGTACACAAAGGAGCCATCGCTAAAAACGGCGGAGTTCAGTGCCGCATAAAAGTTGTCGCGCACTGGCACCACGCTGCCGAGATACTCTTTTACAAGCTCTGGATATTCACGGATAGCTTCGGAGATCGGGCAAAAAATAACGCCAACTTTGCCAAGTTCTTCGCGGAAGGTGGTGGCTACGGATACACTGTCAAAAACCACATCCACGGCAACACCCGCGAGAGCGGCGCGTTCGTGCAATGGTATGCCCAGCTTTTCGTAGGTGGCGAGCAGTTCGGGATCAACTTCGTCGAGGCTTTTGGGGCGGTTCTTTTGCGATTTTGGCGCGGAGTAATAGCTAATGGCGTCGAAATCAACAGGTGGATGCTTGAGGTGCGCCCATTCTGGAGGCGTCATGGCGCGCCATGTCCGATAGGCTTCAAGACGCCAGTCTAGCATCCATTGGGGTTCGTTTTTCTTTGCGGAGATCGTCGCAATGACATCTTCGTTGAGGCCGGGTGGAATGGTTTCACTTTCGATGTTGGTAACGAAACCTGCGGCGTATTCCCGGCCAATTAAATCGGCAATCGGTTCTGAAGCGTTCGCCATGACGTTCTCTCTCTCCGGCGTCAGACAAGTAAGGACTAAAGCATAGCCGCGTGGCGTGACTGCACGAGTTACGAGCACGACTAGTCATTGGAATGGCAGAGTAAAATAGTCGGACTTGAAAATCAATACCAAATTGGTATTCTTTGCAGACGCCAAGCCTCTCTTTCAAAGCCCCTCTCACATGGAGCGCTCAAAAGCACGCTATGTTACGCATTGGAAAACTGACTGACTATGCCTTGATTCTTATGAATTGCATGGCAACCCGCCCCGCGCAATTGTGGCGGATGGAGCTGTTGGCGGACACTACCCGTTTGCCGCAACCGACGGTACGTAAACTGATGGGCCAGTTGGTGGCAGCGAATCTGGTGCGCTCGGAACGGGGGGCGCGGGGTGGTTATCAGCTATCGAGGCTGCCCAACCTGATCAGCATGGCCGAGATCATCATCGCCATTGAGGGGCCAATCGCGATTACTGAGTGCTGTGAAGTGGTGCCTAGCTGTGAGCGCTTGGGGGCTTGTGATATGGAGGGTCGCTGGCCTGCGATTAACGATTTGATCTTACAGCTTTTGCGCGTGGTCACGCTCTCGGATATCCAGTTTACCCAAGATCGCCGCATGGATGTTGCGGTGCTGCTGGAGCGGCTCCAGCATCGCTCTTGCCCCTATCCCGCTTGACGTCCCTATCCTGCTTATTGCCCCAGTTTTGCTCTCCGTGTAACGCTGGTGTTGCCGGGGATGCTTTTTGGACTGACCTAGGTGATTGGCGGATTTTCCTTTGTATTTGATCGGTTTGGCTACTGACGCCAGTAATTTACTGCTCTATCCTGAAAAGATCTATGCGCCTGACTAGGAGTTGCGTCTTATGGATAATGCTAGCGATATCATTTCCCGCGTTGCGAACGAAACCTATAGTGCAACGCGCTGCACCATGCCCGAGCAGCCGTGGTGGGATAATCTTGAAGCGAATTTTTACAAGTTCCCAGACGATTTCGCGCTGGACAGTAAAACCCAAGCCGTGGTGGAAGGCACGGCCTATGCCGATCTTGCTTTGCGCACCGCGGCCGCCTCGCTAGTTTCGGCAACCGCGCTGCCTTTGAGCGCAAATCCCTTCCAGCTCAGAAAAGATTTAGAAGAGCCCATGTATCGTGAGTTTGCCAATCAGGGCGATTCTCGGCTGTTCTTTCAAGACCCGCCCAGCAAAGTAAAAATCCGTGAGGCGGAACCGAGCTTTTTGCATTTTGCACCGACCGCAGGGGAGTGCAAGCTGCTGTCCTTCAAGAGTCCGTTCGAGCCGGTAAATTTCAAGCTGCGTGATCGCTATTTACGGCACAAAGAAAACCGCATCGCTTGGGCGCAATACTGGCACCACAAGCGCGGCCCGCGCCCCACGATTTGCGTAATTCACGGCTTTATGGCGGATCCCTATTGGCTGAATCGTGCATTTTTGGCGCTGCCGTGGTTTTACAAGCAAGGGTATGACATTTTGTTATATACCTTACCGTTTCACGGGCGTAGGCAATGGAAATATTCGCCGTTTTCAGGGCACGGTTATTTTTCTTGGGGAATGTCGCACATCAACGAGACGGTGGCGCATTCGGTGCACGATTTTCGGATTTTTATGAACTATCTGGAGTCGCGTGGCGTGGAAAAAATGGGTGTGACTGGGATCAGTTTGGGTGGCTACACTTCCGCATTGTTGGCGGCAGTGGAGGAGCGTTTGTATTTCAGTATTCCCAACGTACCCGTGGTGAGCGTGTTTGATTTGATGCTGCAATGGGAGCCCGCAGGCACGGTGATACGTGCGGGAATGCGTATGTCGGGTGCGAGCGTTCAGGATGGGCGGCATATGCTTGCAGTGCATTGCCCTCTCACCTATCCAAGCAAGATTCCCAAAGAGCGGCTGATGATTATCGGCGGCGCCGGCGATCGTTTGGCGCCACCCAAGCACGCCCGCTTATTGTGGGATCACTGGGGGCGGCCGCGCATTCACTGGTTTCCGGGGAACCACTTGCTGCACCTTGATCAAGGTAGGTATTTGAAAGAAATGGCAAGTTTTCTACGCGAGATTGATTTCGCGCCGAAGCGTTAGAAAATTAGCCTTTTTCTAAGGATATAAGCCGCGCCGCGCTGAATGACGAGTCAGTCCTTTGCTGCGCACGGCTTAGGTTGCCAGTTCAAATAAAAGGGATTACCCTTCGCGTCGACCGTTTTGATCGTCATTTTTGATCGCAGTACTTCCGAACGCGACCCCAAAGGTATCCCAATGAACGCAAAAAAACTCACCGATCTGGCGCTTCAGCAGCTAGACAATCTCGGCTATCAACTCCGCACACGCGGCATCACCAGCAAGGTGACTCGGCATGATCTCGCAGCATTTGCGATGGCACAAAAAGACCGTCTAGCAGGAGAGAAGTCGCGTCTTGAATTGCACGTTGAACTACAAAAGGCGCGCGCGCTTAAATTGCGGGATGAGGCAGAGGCGCTGACCGATAAGTATGTAGCCCATCTACCGCAAGTCTTGGCCGAACCTGCAGGCCGTATCAAGCAAAAAGTGTTTCACGGCTAATTTTGTGTTGCAGTGGCGTGCGCATGGATTCCGGCGCACCGCCACACCGATTGCGATAGCGTTTCAATATAGCGCTTCAATAAGGCCAGTTTACGTCTCTGGCTTTACGCGGCTTTTCCTTCTCGGCAGGCTTTTCTTTCGTAACTTTATCGCGTGCTTCTTTGCGTTCCTCGCGGGCCGCTGCCGCTTTTTTATCGTCTTTGCTATCCGATGGCCGTTTTGGGTCGGATGAGCGTGATTCTTCGGTCTTGCTGCCTACTAGATTCCACAACGGTAGTTTGCGGGTGATTTCGCGCACGCCGTCCATGGTGTTTGCCACGCCCGTCAGCTTTTGTGAGAGCGCGTAGAGCTCGTCTACGTTTGCGGCGAGGCGAAAGATCACGATATACAGTTCCATCAGCGCACGGGTAATCACCGCGATGGCAATAAATGCCACCGGCCCAGCCACAGTCAGGTAAAAAGCGCCTTTCCAAAGCGTTTCCATGAAGGCTTCAAAGGTCAGATAGCCGATGCCTACGAGGCTGGAGGCAAGAATGATTCCGTAAATCGCCGGAAACATCTGCACAGTGATGAAGTTGGCGAAGGAGAAATCGAACAGGGTGGAAAAAAATGTGCGGGTGCCCCGAATGGTTTTCTTGGGTGAGCTCATTGTGTGTCCATGCGCTGACGAAATGTGGGTGTGCTTGGTATACGAAGTGTTCTGGTAACGTATAACCTGTTGGTATTGTTCATGATACCTGTAGTTTAGCGCTACAGGAAATGGCTAGCCGAAGGAATTTCGGGAGCGGTAGAGCCACCTGCGGGCTTCTTTGTGCACAATTTAGGCATCTTGGTGCAAGGTCGTGAGCGTGCGTGAGTGAATCTTGGCGCGAAACCATAGGAAAGCAACAACGCCACTTACGAGATTGGCAAGCACGATGCCGACGAATAAACCGGTGAGCCCGTACAGTTGGTCGCCCAGCCACGCGACGGGAATTGCGAGAAAAAAGAGCCGCCCCACGCTGATGATGGTGCCCAGTAGCGCGCGTCGAAGTACGTTCAGTGATGCGCAAATGATCATCACAAAGCCGAGGCCAAAATAGCCCGCCGGAACGATCTGTAAGTAGAGAACAATCCCTTTTTGAATTTCGCTGTCATTACTAAAGAGCAGTGCGATGGAGTCACCCGTAAAGGCAAGAATCGTTATGGCCAAGGCCGACCACGCAAGGCAAAGCTGAAAAACGACCCGCAGGCCTTGCGCGATTCTTTGATGATTTCCGGCGCCGTAGTTCTGCCCGATAAAGGGGGAGGCAGCCGAGGTCAGCGCGATGATGACTACGAGCGCGAGTGCTTCTACCCGTGTTCCGACGCCATACGCAGCGACCGCGTGAGCTCCGTGGGTGGCGACAATTGCAGTGAGAATGGCCGAGGAGAGGGGGCCTGCAAGGTTGGTGAGGGCCGCGGGCGCAGCGATTTTCAATAGGTCACGGCGGGATTGTGCCCAAGGTTGTTCTTTGCAGCGTCGGAAGGAAACAAAGTCGATATGCAGTAGCGCACGCAGCGCGCCGCAACTGGCAAATAGCCACGAAACTAAAGTGGCTAGGGCCGCCCCGCGAATGCCCATTTCAAAATGGAACATAAAAATCGGATCGAGTACACCGTTGAGCAAGCCCGCGATACCCATGACAATGCTCGGGGTGCGGGTGTCGCCGGTGGCGCGAATGGCAGCATGTGCAGTCATTGGAATGGCGAGAAAGACCACTCCGGCGTACCAGGTCACCATATAGTCGCGGATCATCGGCAATAATTCGGGGCCAGCGCCAAGCAAACTAAAGAGTGGGCCAATCGTAAGAATGCCGAGGGTGGAAAGCGGCACGATCACCGCCACCGATAGCCCTAAAGCATGAAGGTTAAGGCGACGTGCGCGCACAACATCGCCTTGCCCTAGGCGCATTGCTGTCAGAGAGGTTGTGGCTGTTCCGATCGCCATGGCGATGTTGATCAGGATAAAGCATACCGGAAAGGTAAAGCTGATTGCGGCCAGCTCTTGCGTGCCGAGCAGCCCGACAAACCAAGTGTCTACCACATTGAACAGTAGGATCAGCAGGATGCCGAGCACGACTGGCCCCGTCATGCGGAGCAAAATCGGCGCAATCGGCCCGTCCAGCATGGAAGGGCGAGCGGGGCGGCGGGCTGCGCCGGTTGTGGGAGATGAGGGCATGCGATACAGATTTCCGAGAAAGAGGGTCAGTATCGCATAGAGATCAGTTAATTACGAAGGACGTAAACAGTACCTCGTCTACTGCAGCGGGTTCGTGCTGTTCTTCCAAAACGCCAATTACTTCCGTGGTTGCCTCGGTAGCCAGTTGGGTGCGGCCCTCAATGGAGCGCATATCTTCATCGGTTTGGCTGTTGAGCAGCATGATGAGCTGATGGCGGATTGCCGGATTGGATTTGCGAATGGCTGCGCGAGTCGCGTCGTCAGCGACTTTGATGGTGATTTCGGTGCGCACATAGCGGATGCGATCGTCGGTAAAGTTGGTGACGAACGCGGGTTCCATCTGGACATAGACGGCCTTTGCAGGGCCGCCACTGGCTTCTTTTTCGCCGCCGCCACCACTGGCGAGCGTGTGCGTGGACAAGCCTAATCCAGCACTGAGCGTGAGCGCGCAAGCAACACGCTTGAGTGTGGTGCGAGCCTGTGTTGGATGAGCAGGGGAACAATGCATAAGAGAACCACCATAGAAATACCCGGATACGGTATAACAAAGTAGTCGGATTCTAGGCTCTTTCCAGTGGCTTTTTCACATTGAACCAAATGGAATAAAGCGCTGGGAGACTTAGTAGCGTAAGAAACGTTCCTACAATCAATCCGCCCATGATGGCAACGGCCATCGGCCCCCAGAAAATGCTGCGCGTAAGCGGGATCATGGCGAGCACGGCAGCCGCTGCCGTGAGCATAATGGGGCGGAAGCGGCGTACTGCAGCCTCAATAATGGCATTCCAGCGATCCACCCCGTGGGCGATGTCCTGCTCGATCTGGTCGATCAGAATGACCGAGTTGCGTATGATCATGCCGTTGAGCGCGATGACGCCGAGCATTGCCACAAACCCGAAGGGGCGATCCAGCGCCAGCAAAGCCGCCGAGGCGCCGATAATGCCCAAAGGCCCCGTTAAAAACACCAGCAAACTACGCGAAAAGCTGCGAAGTTGGAGCATCAGCAGAGTAAACATGATAAATAGCATCAGCGGCATGTTTGCGTTGATGGAGGCTTGGCTCTTACCAGACTCTTCCAGCGTGCCGCCGGTTTCGATTCGATAGCCTGCGGGTAGGGCATCACGAATGGGTTGAACGGCTTGTTCCATCCGAGTGGCAAGTGTTGCACCTTGTACACCATCCCGCGCGTCTGCTTGCACGGTGATCGCATATTGACGGTTCTCACGCCAGACTACACCCGGCTCCCACGCCAAATGCCCTTGTACAACTTGGCTCGTCGGAATGGCCTTGCCGGATTTTGCGCGAATGTAAGAGCTCGCAAGCGTGGTCATGGTGTCGCGTTCGTTCTCAGGTTGCCGCAGCATGATGGGGATGAGCTCATCGCCATCCAGATATTGGCCAATAGGAAGGCCGTTAAGCAGTAGCGTGGATGCAAGTGCGACATCTTTGGAGGATAGCCCCAGCGCGCGAGCCTTCGCTTGATCCATTTCCAGTTTGAGCGTCTTGATCGACTCGTTCCAGTTGTCGTTGATGTTGATCGTATCCGCATCTGCGTAGAGCACCGCTTTGAGCTGTTCCGTAATGGGGCGCAGTACGACAGGATCGTCACCAATCACTCGAAGCTGCACTGGATAGGCCACAGGTGGGCCGTTAGCGAGAATTTTTGCCCGCATCCGTGCCTCAGGGAATTCTTGTGAAAACAGGGAGATTAGTTTTAACCGCAGCCGATCACGCGCTTCAAGGCTGGTGGGCATAATTAAAAGCTGGACAGCATTGGTTTGCTCTAAGGTTTGATCGAGTGAAAGATAAAAACGTGGCGCTCCAGAACCAATAAAGCTGGTCAGTGAGTGAATATCCGTTTCTTGCAAAAGGCGTTCCTCTGCACGCTTTGCCAAGTCTTCACTCGCAAAAAACGAAGACCCTTCTGGAAGCCATAGATCAACCAGAATTTCCGGGCGGGTAGAATCCGGAAAAAATTGCTTATCAACAATTTTCATTCCATAAATACCAAGGCCCAGCGCAAATAGCGTAACGAACAGAGTAAGCCAGCGATACTGCAGGCATGTACTTACAGTAGCGCGAACGGCTTTGTAAAATGGTGTGCGGTATAACTCGTGGTGTTCACCGTTGCTTTGTCCACCGTTGTTTTGTTCGTCGGCGCTTTGTTCATCATTGTTTTTCTTATGGTTTTGTGATGGGCGTGCTTTAAGCAGCTTAAAGCCCAAATACGGCACAAAATATACGGAAACAAACCAAGAAATTACAAGTGCGGCGGTGGTTACCGCAAAAATGGCAAATGTGTATTCGCCGACGGCAGATTGTGCAATGCCAATCGGTAAAAAGCCCATTGCTGTAATGAGTGTGCCAGTGAGCATGGGCATTGCGGTCACTTCAAAAGCGTAACTGCTGGCTGTTAGCTTATCGAAACCTTCTTCTAGTTTGCGCACCGTCATTTCAATGACGATAATGGCATCGTCTACCAATAAACCCAGTGCAATAATCAGAGAGCCGAGCGAGACCTTGTGTAGGTAAACGTGATTGCGCTGCATCACCAGAAAGGTCACTGCCATTACTAACGGGATGGCAAGCGCAACCACGAGGCCGGGACGCACGTCGAGACGCAGGGGGCGCGTGTGCAAGCCCAGGGTAACAAAGCAGACCAGTAACACAATAATGAGCGCTTCTGCGAGCACCTTGAGAAATTCATTGACGGACTTGGAGACAACGCTGGGCTGATCCTGAAATTTTTGCAGCTCAATGCCAATCGGTAGCTGTTGCTGGAGTTGATGCGCGGTTTCGTCGAGATGCTTCCCCCAAGCGATGATGTCACCGCCTTTGGCCATGGAAACGCCCAAGGCAATAATTTCATGCCCGTTGAAGCGTACTTTGGGCGCAGGTGGGTCTTGATAGCCGGGTATGATATTGGCGATGTCTCCGAGGCGGAAGGTGCGCTCATTGAAGCGTAACGGCAGTTGGCGAAGGTCGTTCGCCGCGTCCAGTTTCCCTGATACGCGTACAAAAATGCTATCGCCTTGGGTGTGTAGGATGCCAGTTTGATGGATGTCGTTCTGCTCGTTGATTGCAGCAAGAACCTCCGAAATGTCAATCCGCATCTGTGCGAGTTTGCGCTGGGAAATTTCGATAAACAAGCGCTCTGCCTGCAAGCCGAATAATTCCACCTTGGCAACATCGGGTACGCGCAATAACGCCAACCGGATGTCTTTGGCGTAGTCTTTTAATTCTGCGTAGCTGAAACCATCCGATTCCAGCGCGAACATCACACCGTAAACATCGCCAAATTCGTCGTTAAAGAAGGGCCCCTGGACGCCGTTTGGCAGCGTATTCCGCATATCGCCAATCTTTTTTCGGACGGAATACCAGACTTCTGGAATGACAGCAGGATCTGCGTTATCCCGAACACGCAGAATTAGCGTGGTCTCACCGGGTTTGGAATAGCTCTTGATGCGGTCGATCTGGGTGATTTCCTGAAGCTTTGCTTCCAGCTTGTCGGTGACTTGATCGGTGATTTGCATGGCAGTTGCACCGGGCCAATAAGCGCGCACCACCATATTGCGGAAAGAGAACGGCGGGTCTTCGTCTTGGCCTAGCTGAAAATAGGAAATCGTGCCAGCGAGTAGCAATGCGATAAAAAAGTACAGGGTGAGCGCAGGCTGCTGGATCGCCCAGCGCGAGATATTTAGGCGAGAAGTCAGGGAGCGTGTAGGTGACGACATGCCTGGCTTCCTATTGTGGTCTGGGGGAAGTGTTGGGTGGAAGAGGCTGTCGTGGTGGCGGCTCTAATGAAAAATTGGAGGAGCTGGGTTCTGGGGGTGGTGGTCCTAGGCGCGCCACCTTTTGGTTGTCTACAAGAACATGCACGCCGGCCGTTACGACTTCCTGTTTGGGAGTGAGTCCAGAAACGAGCACAAGGTTGCCGCTTACGCCGAGAATTTCGACTCCTTGGCGATGAACGCTGCCGCTAACCGGCTCAAAGATCCACACTTGAGTCTTGCCCTGCTTTTCCAATAGCGCCGTTGTTGGGAGCATTACGGCCTTTTGTTCAGGCGGGCGTAAAGTAAGAAAAGCGGTCTGGCCAAGCTGCAGTTTCGCGCTTGGGTCTTCAATTTGATAACGTGCAGAGTAGGTGCGAGTCACCGGATCGGCGGCAGCGGAGAGCTCGCGCAAACGTGCAGGGTAGGATTGCTCTGGGTGTGCCCACGAGCTGGCGGTTGCAATGGAAGATTGTGCGAGCAGGCGTTTGTCTTCTGGAAACTCCACCTCGACTTCGAGCTTGCCCTGCTGTGCGAGGCGAACAATCGGCTGGCCAACGGCAACAACCTCACCAACGTCTGCGTCGATTCCTATGATGACGCCATCCGCATCGGCGCGTAAGTCGGCATATTGTTTCTGGTTGCGCTGCATATCGAGTTGTGCGCTGGCTTCGTTCAGGCGCGAGCGCGCAGCTTCTAGCGCAGCTTCACGCGCATCAAACGTGCTTTGTGGAATTACTTCTTGGCGAAGTAGCTCTGCAAAGCGCTTACGTTCGGTTTCCGTAAGGCGATAGTCGGCACGAGCGCTCTCAACGCGCGCCTGTGCGGCGGAAAGCGCAAGCTCAAGGTCGCGCATATCAATGCGAGCAATCAAATCTCCCGCCCGCACTTGGCTGCCTAAATTCACTTTGCGCTCAATGATGCGTCCGCCAACCTGAAAAGCGAGCCTGGATTCGACGCGCGCTTTGATTTCTCCCGCGAGTCGGTAATCTGCGTCAATGCCACTGACGCCTGCAACCATCGTGCGAACTGCACGCGGCTGCGCCTCGGTAGTTTGTGGTGGTTGGCAGCCCATTAGTGCAGCAATCAGCGCAAAGGATGCGATCCCATGAAAGGATGCTGCGCCATTAAATGTAACGATCGACTTGGATCGTCTGAAAAAAGGCGGGCGTAGTAGCACAAGCGGCATAGGAAAAAGCCTTGTGATGTCGATCGGTTCTGAAACCGGTAAGCTATAAAATGATTGGGCATGGCTAGTCTGTATACATGATAACCCTAGGTGATTCCAGACACTTTGTCAGGTTTAATGAGTAGGCTTCTCGTATGATCTGTCCTCTCGGTGGAAAACTCTCGGTGGAAAACTCTCGGTGGAAAAACCAGCTATATTTAACCTCTGGGTGCTGCCAAATCATCAGGCTAGCTGCGCGAAATGTATGGGCAGGTTGACGTCGATGCAAAATGGCACCGTAATGAGAGGTTCATTTGAGGAATGAGGTGCTTGCTTGGTAGATGAACTGCGATGGCAAAGCAGTGCGATGAGCCACGCTGGAGCGGTTCGCACGATCAATGAAGATGCCCTTCTTGAACGCGGCCAAGAAGGGCTTTGGGTTGTGGCCGATGGCATGGGTGGGCACGAGGCGGGGGAGGTGGCGAGTCAGATGGTTGTGGATTCTCTGCGCTCAATTAGTTTTTCTGCCATGGATGTTGCAGATGCGGTTGATTGTGTAGAAGATTGCCTGCTTGAAGTGCATCAGCGCATACGCCAGTATTCGCGAGACGTGTGTAACGGCCGCGTTGTGGGGAGTACGGTTGTTGCGGTGGTGAAGCGAGGGGCGCGTGGAGTTTGCATTTGGGCGGGCGATTCACGCCTTTACCGGTTGCGCGGCTTTGAATTGAAGCAGATCACGGAAGACCACAGCCAGGTAAACGAGATGGTGGCGCGTGGGTTGCTGCGCCCAGACCAAGCCAAAGGACATGCACTTCGCAATGTGATTACGCGCGCCATTGGTGCAATGGAAACGCTTTATCTGGACATGACCCTGTTTGATTTACGAGAGGGCGACTGCTTTTTGCTATGTAGCGATGGCTTGTATGGTGCGATTTCTGAAGAGTGCATACGGATGCATCTCTTGAAAAGCAATCCAGACGTGATTGCCAGTGCATTGGTGGAGGATGCCTTGGTGCAAGGAGCGCGCGATAACGTGACAGTTGTGGTGATAAAGGCGAGTTAATCCATGGCAAAAATGTCCACTTCAGAGGAAGTCTCTCCAAACCTTCCAACGGAAGCGCTCCAGTTGCTCGCGCGCAATTATGCAGAAGGCTGTTTTAACAAGGAAGAATATCGTAACCGCCGCAGAGTTTTGCTGCAGTCGCTCTCCGAAGAAATGGCTGTTCCAAACATCGGTAGCGAAAATAAAACGCGGAATACAAGTGGCGAGGCTGGCGGACATGCCTTGGGGTTTGGTATTTTTACGGGGTTGGTGGCGGTCTCGGCGTTTGTGATCATGATGAATTGTTTTGGCGGATTGCTTTAGCGGCTCAAGAGCTACAACCGCGCAAAGCTATAAGCCGCACGAAGCGACAATATGACGCTACAAAAAACGTTGCGTCGGCCATCAGAAGTAACCACACCGGTAAAGAGGCTATGCCTTAATGGGCAGTCTCTTGCGCTCGGTCAATCGGATGGTAATATCGGGTCGGTATACTGGGTGTATCTGGGGCGCGAAAGACCGCAGAAATGCCACAAAGGATCAAGCGCACCACAAGCGCACAAAAGAAGTAGGCGAGGAGACAGTAGCCATGTCGAACATGATGAAAGAAAAAGTACTGAGCGTGCACCACTGGAACGACACGCTGTTCAGCTTTACGACCACCCGCGATCCTGGGTTCCGGTTCAAGAGTGGGCAGTTCATCATGATCGGCCTTGAAGTGGACGGACGCCCTTTGATGCGCGCTTATAGTATCGCCAGCCCGCACTATGAAGAAACCTTGGAGTATTTTAGTATCAAGGTACAGGATGGCCCGCTCACCTCACGCTTGCAGAAGATTCAGCCGGGCGATGAGATCATGATGAGCAAAAAGCCGACCGGGACATTGATTCTCGAAAACCTTCTTCCAGGCCGGAACTTGTGGCTGTTGAGCACAGGAACGGGCCTTGCGCCTTTTATGAGTATCATTCGTGATCCTGAAACGTATGAGCAGTACGACAAGGTTATTGTCACACACGGTGTGCGCGTCTGCTCTGAGTTGGCGTATGAACAGCTCATCACCAAAGAGTTGCCGGAAAACGAATACTACGGCGATCAAGTTCGTGAAAAACTCATTTATTTCCCAACCGTTACCCGCGAACCTTTCCGTAATCAGGGTCGTCTGACCGATATGCTGGAGAGTGGTGAGCTGGAAAAGCGGGTTGGGCTGCCGCCGGTAAGTCTTGAGAATGATCGCTTTATGCTCTGCGGAAGCCCGAGCATGCTAAAGGATTTTTGCGCGATTTTAGATGCAAAAGGCTTCACCGAAGCACGCCAAGGTGATCAAGGACACTATACGATTGAGCGTGCTTTCGTAGAAAAATAGCGAGCGCTCCAAAAGAAGATATACCGGAAAAAGGCGCGCCGCAGTGCGCCGCCTAAAACCTGCGCTAAACGCGTTGTATAACCTGTTGTTCCTCTGTAGAATAACAGCGTTTCAGTGTATAGCTGGCCATCGCAGTAGTTTTTGGGTGTTTGATATCATGGAAAATCAGCAAGATACAGTCAATCAGCGTTCTTTGGATGAGCCGCAGGATAATGCGTTTGTTTCCGCCCTGCTAAAAGAAACGGAGCGCGAACTGGATGGCAGCGAGCCATCTGCCTTTCCAGTGCCCGGCCAGAGTGCGAAGGCAAACGTGTTGTTCTATTCCATTGGTGTCTTTGCGCGCAAAGGAATTGCAGATACTACTGTGCAGGATTTGCTGGAAGCAGCAAATGTTTCGCGCCGTACCTTTTACAAATATTTCAAGAACAAGGTAGATGTGCTGGAATGCATCTATGAGATCGCGTCCAATCAGCTGATTGGTCGTTTCCGTGCTGAGATGAACCTTGATAGCGTGTCGGTATTTGTCGTGCGCTGCGTTGGCTTGTATTTCGACTATCACACTACGCTTGGCCCGCTGGTTCGAATGATGACGGAAGAAGCACGCCGTTCAGACTCGCCTCTCGCTCAGCATCGCGAAAAAACCATTGATCATCTTGTGCGCCTGTTTAACGATAAATACGTCGAAAAAGTGGGTGTACACCTTGATTTGCAGGTCTATTATGCGCTGATTTGGGCGATGGAGAGTGCCAGCATTCATTTGCTGACCAATACAAAATGCACTCATGAAGACGTAGAGCGCTGTAAGAGCGTAATGGCCGCAATTGCTGCGCGCGTTATGGTGAGTGATCCCGACGAGGCGATTCCGTTGCCTACCGTTAGTGCCTAACGCAGTTTGTAGCGTAGCAGCTTGCGTCAGGGCTTCTTTACTCAAAGCCTTTTGAGTCAAAGCCTGTTAAGTCAAAGCCTCTTAAGTCAATCCGGCGCAACCCATTGAAAACGCGACGTAAGCACGCCGTCGCGTTCTACATAATCCACGAACTCTCGCAGCGATCGTAACCAAAGTTCCTGCTCTCCGTATAAAGCGCGATATACTGCATAAACTTCCTCGGTATCGCAGTGCCGCGCGACGCCGATGACTTGGTAGTAGTTTCCTTTGAAGTGCCGATAGATGCCTGTGCGCAAGGTTGTGGGTTCAGTGCTGGCGGTGTCGGTGGTTCGCGATTTCATTTGAGTGTGCTTATGGCTTTTGCGGGGCTTGGCAAAAACGGCGGGCAGTGCGGGGCCGAGTTTTGCGTAACAAGGGGCTGTTGGTTGGTGCGTGGCGGGCGAGTGCCTTGTTTGGTTGTACCGCAATCTCTCGGTCAGGTAAAGCGCTGTTGTTCACGTTTGGTTTTCGTGGGCCTGCCAAGCCTTCTTCTTTTGGCAGTACTTTGTTTCGCTGGTGCCGGGGCTCATGCGGCAACGCCACGCGCTGAGCTTGCGCAGCCTCCAAGTGTACAGCTGCGCTATTTGCTTGATGCAGACCACAGCCTGAATATTTCAGCGATTCTTGCAAATCCGGACATACTGCCATGGCAGGCAAAGAGCGCCGGTTCGCTCGGCCTTGGTTTCCGTGATGGAGCGGTATGGCTGAGAGTCGATGTGCAAAGCGCATCTAATATTGATGATTGGTTGCTGGTTGTAGAATTCCCCTTGTTGCGCGCGCTGGATGTTTTCGTGGTGCGCGCTGGCGTGTTGGATCAAGTGTTTCAAACTGGGGATCGGTTTGAGTTTGCGGCCCGCCCGATTGAGCATCGAAACTTTGTTTTTCCAATTCAGATCAGTGCGCAGAATGCAGCTAGCACCACGCTCTACTTACGTATCGAAACACCTTACTCTATGGTTTTTCCTGTGTATTTCGCACAGGCGGATGATTATTTACAGGGGCCGCACTATGTAACCTGGCTCTTTGGCATACTTTGCGGCATCCAGCTGGGAATGGCGTTATACCATTTGCTTGTGTTTGCATTCGTGCGAGATATTAGTTATCTGTTTTACGCGCTGTTTGCGCCGGCAATCCTCTTGGTTTTTACTGCACAACAGGGGTTTGGCTATCAATACCTCTGGCCGGAGGCAATTTGGTGGCAGCAAAAGGCGATGTTGTTTGGGTTGCTGTGGAGTGTGGCAATTGGCTCGGTTTTTGTGATTTCCTTCTTGCGCATCCATCGTCATCGCCACAACTTGTTTATCGTGCTGCTTTGCCAGCTATTTGCGATTGCAGTATGCGCACTACTCGCGATTTTTGTCGATAGCCCATTCTTGGTTGAGATAAGCCATTACCTGATTATGTTTGCTGCGAGTTTTTGCTTGTGGTGCGGCATTGTTTTGTTGCGGGAAGGTTTGCGCGACGTGCGCTTTTTTGTTGCGGCTCTCATGGTGTTGGTGACGGCTACGGTGCCGTACTGCCTGTCAGCCCTCGGTTATATTGATTATTCCTCCAAGTGGATTTACGGAATGGAGATTGGCGCTGCCATTCAATCTTTGCTGCTTGGTGTTGCGCTTGCGGATCGCTCGAACCGAGAGCGCCGATTGCGCTTGATGCGTGAGGAGGAGATTCAGGGCTTGCATGTCCACATCGACCAGCTACAGGAACGGGCACAAGAGCGTGAGGAGGGTCTAGAGAAGCGCATGTCACGAAAACTCGAGGAGCAATCTCGTGAGCTGCACGAAGCGTTGGAAGTGGCTGCACTACTGAGACGGAAGCTGGAATCTATCAGCCAATTGGACGAGGTGACCGGACTTCGCAATCAAAACTACTTCTTTGAGTTACTGCATCGGGAATGGGATCGTGCCTTACGCGAACAGCGCGAGCTTAGCCTAATGGTCATTGAGCTAGATGATTTTTACGAGATTGGTGAGCGGTACAGTGTCGTTATACAAGAGGAATGCTTAAAGGTGGTTGCCAAGCTGTTGCAGGATACGTTTAGCCGCCCGGCGGACGTGGTGGTTCGTTATGGTGACAAAGTATTTGGTGTTCTGCTTCCTGAGACAGGGTCGCAAGGGGCGCGCCAGCTCGCCAATATACTTCGCTCAAAAATCAGGGATGCGGACTACGATTTTGGTTTTGGTAAAATCACACTCTCTTTGAGCGTCGGTATCGCGACTTGCAAGCCTTCTGCGAAGCGTAATTTTAAGGATATGCTAGAAACCGCCGAAAGTGCGCTTTATGTGGCGCACAGTAACGGCGGTGGTCAGGTGCAGCATGCGGCAACGTTAGCGTGAGCCATCAACCTCTTCACGTTTGGCGTCTAGTCCTTTTTCCTTGATAACGTTATCTACATGCTTTGCATCTTCGATGGCTTCGAAAACATCGCTCGCCATATCGCCAATCAAACGATTGATTTCACGGATTTTGTCGTAGACATAACCAATCGGTTGTAGCGCCAAGTCCTGCTTTTTTTGCAAGTCGTCTTCTAAAAGGCCAGACCGCGCAGCGACCTCAAAGGGAATTCGTGCAATTGCTTTGTGGACTTCTTCAACGCTGGTTGCGCCTTTGTCGATCGCTTCTTGGACCATATCTTTCAGCATTTCAAGGCGACTTAACAACGCCATGGGCATCTCCTTAATGACCGTTTTCATTTTACTTTTGCAGCTTCGGTGAGAGCTCAAGTGTTTACGAACTAGTGTTTACAAGCTAGCACTTATGAGCTCTGGCTCTGCGAGTCATATTGTAAAGGTTTTGCCGCAAGCGGAAATGCCTAAACGTCTAATCTTCGTCTTTATGAGTGAGAAATTTTATGTTCCCACGATGCTCTAACGCACCCAAAAGCTCCGCAATGGCGAGCCCGAGCCGGTTATTGATTTCCCTTAGAAACTGGTAACGCTGATTGATACGCTGGTGGCGCAGCGCTGTCAATGCCTTGGCATCTCCGACTGGTTGGTCATTGCTTTGCTCACGGCTGGCGGAAAAATTATCGAAGATTTTATGTAGGTCTTCAACGAGCGTAATAAAGCGATCCATGCCTAAATTCAGGAGGTTGCTGTATACCAAGGCGGTGTGTGCGCTGCTGCTTTGCGCGCTTTCGCCGCTATTTTTATTTTGCAGAGAATTGTTATTCTTGACGGGTGTTGCGTTTGCTTTGTGGGTTTTTTTGTCGTTATCGCTGCGGCGCTCGGCGCGTGGGTATGCCCACGCGCCTAACGATGCTTGGTAGTCCTTCGGCGTTTTTTGCGAGAGGTGCTCGCTACGAGAAGCGGTGGAGCGTGGTTGTACGGATTCAGAATGAATTTTGTGGTTCATGATAAAAGTGCCTCGGGCTTGGGAGGGGTGGAAAATGCCAGCACCCGCCGCAGTACGGTTTTGTATTGATCAAAGAAACCGCCTGTGTTGTAGGGTAGCTGGTGTCTTTCGCAGATTTCCCGAACTTTTACGGACATTTCAGGGTAGCGCCAAGCGGGAATGTCTGGAAATAGGTGGTGTTCGATTTGGTAGCTAAGGTGGCCGCTCATCATGTGCAGCAGTTTTCCACCTTCAAAGTTAGAGGAGCCGCGTAGTTGCCGGAAATACCAGTGGCCGCGTGATTCGTTGGCGCATTCTTCTTCGGTGAAGGTTTCTGCGGATTCGGTAAAGTGGCCACAAAAAATAATCGTCGAAGCCCACAGGTTGCGCGTCAGGTTTGCAAGCATATTGCCCAGCAATACCTTTAGGAAGAACGGCCCGGCTAATAGCGGGAATAGCACATAGTCTTTGAAAACCTGTTTGCCGCTTTTACGGAAAAATTCCTTGAGGAATGGTTTTTTGTCTTTAAGGGTAATTTCGCCACGGCGAATTTTTTCAAATTCAAGCTCGTGCAATCCTACGCCCCACTGAAATAAAACACTTAGCAGAAAGTAGTAAACGAGTTGAATTCGATACATCGGGTGCCAAGGCGTGTCGTTCGATAGGCGCAGTAATGCGTATCCGTAGTCACGGTCTTTTCCGACGATATTGGTGTATGTGTGATGCTCATAGTTATGGGTGCGTTTCCAGCTGGCGGCGTCGCATACGGTATCCCATTCCCATGTGGTGGAATGGATGCATGTATCATTCATCCAGTCGTATTGGCCGTGCATGATGTTGTGGCCAAGCTCCATATTTTCCATGATTTTTGCGACGCTAAGAGCCGCAACGCCGGCGCTCAGGCCGATAGGGGTAAAGCTAAATTGTAAGAGTACGCGGCCGATTACTTCCATGGTGCGCTGTTGGCGAATTACTTTGCGAATGTAATTCGCGTCGCGTTCGCCAAGATCTGCGCGGATTTGGTCGCGCAGTGCATCAAATTCGTGTGCCAGTTGGTCCAGTACTTCTTTGGATGGCGTATTCATTGAAAACAGAGTCCTTGTTTTGCGATGATTAAAGATCTAGGGTGATTTCGGTTTCTGGAACGCTGATGCAGAGCTGGATAATATCTTCGCCTGCATCGGAAATTTCGCCGGTAAGAAGATTGCGAACGCGCCCTTCGGTTTTGCGGCATTTGCAGGTGTGGCAAATCCCCATCCGACATCCGGAGGGTGGATTCAGGCCGGCTTGTTCTGCGGTTTCCAGCAAGGTTTTTCCAGTGCTCGCATCCAGAATTTGGGAGGAATTCAGCAGGCGTAACGGATGGCTGCTTGGGTTTTCCCTATTAGACGCAGGTAATGCCAAGCCACCAAATGATTCCGTTGTGATAGCGATTTCGTTGAGGTCGACGGATTCCAGCATTGATTTTGCGTTGACTTCAAATCCGCGCGGCCCGCAGATATAAATTTGCGTTGGCTTGCGATTTTCGAGCGCCTTTTCCATGTGGGAAAGACAAATACGCCCTTGTAGAGATGCGCGTCCGCCTGCTTCCCTCGTGTTGGCGACGAGAAGGCGAAGGCGCGGCGAAGCTTTGGCAATCGCGCGCAGCTCGGGTAAAAAAATATGCTCGTCTTTGCTGCGTGCGTAATAGAGCACGGTGACAGGCATGGTGAAGCCTTCTTCGACGAGCTGCCTAATGTGTGACATCGCGGGTGTGATTCCGGAGCCTGCGACCAGATAGAGCAGGGTGTGTTCTAGATCGGCGGGTAGTAAAAATTCACCTGCAGAAGGAGAAATGTTTACTCGCGCGCCGATACGCATCTCATCGTGCAAGTAGTTGCTAAGCCGTCCATCTGGGTTGCGTTTTACGGTGAGCGCAAGGGTTCCGGTGGTTCGAAAGCGATGGGGCGTCGACGCGATGGTGAATGTTCGTACCAAGTAGCGCCCGTTCACCTGAACCGACAGGCTGACGTGCTGGCCGGCCTGAAAACCTTTCCAGCCGTTTTCGGGGCGCAGAATAAATGTTTTGGTATCCGCAGTTTCGGTGTAAATCCGTTCGAGTGTTGCGACGGTTCCGCCGGGTACCCAGTCGGGATCAATCGCTTGGAAAAATGGCGCAAAGTAGTCACTTGCTGTGCGATCGGTGAACACTGCGTCTCGAAACCAGTGGCGGATGCGTGTAGTTGTGTGGCGTAAACCTGAATGAGTTTCCATACTTCCCTCTCTTGTTGATGTGTACAGTTGTACACTTGTGAGTGATCGCTTGTCAACAAACTAGGTATATGGATTTGTAAATCAAAAATTATGTATATAAAAAACATAGAGTTACGGTTGTTTCGGATGTGTTCATATGGACACTATAAAGCCTGCTTTGTGTGGTCGCGCCTAGGAGCTTGTAGAGTTTTTGTTCGTCTTGCGCAATCAGACCTCAAGAGGCGGGCGTTTTTGTGTACAATTGTACTTTCTGCAAGCTGCAGTATTGGGGGTGGTTGTGAGGCGCGTTGAGAAAAAAGTGCATACTCGGCAGGCGTTGATGTTGGCGGCCTTACAGTTGGTAGAGGGCGGGCAGCATTTTTCGAGTTTAAGTATCCGCGAGATCACCCGCCAAACAGGGGTTGTTCCGACATCCTTCTATCGACATTTTCGCGATATGGATGATTTGGGTTTGGCGTTGGTGGATGAGCTAAGCATGATTCTTCGCCAGCTCATGCGTGAGGTGCGCGAAAGTCAGGCCAATGCCGCGAAACCTGAACAATTGATTCGCCATTCGGTGGATTTTTTTATGCAGCAGGTGGATGCGAATCGAGGGATTTTTGTGTTTCTCACGCAAGAACTTACTGGAGGTTCGGTGGCGGTGCGGCAAGCGATTCGTAGTGAATTGAACTTTTTTACGAATGAGTTGGTCTTGGATATCAATCGTTATCGGATTTTGCCGGATCTGTCGCGTGAAATGCTGGAGGCGGCGGCTTTGCTGGTAATCCAGATCGTTTCGATGGCAATTGTCGAGTGGCTGGACACTGCGCAGACGCTGGCAAGCCAACGCGAAACCATTCGCCAGCGGATCGTGCGGCAAACGCAGCTGACCTTTCTGGGGGCGTCTCACTGGAAGGAAAAGGAAAAAACTGTCTAGGGTTCGGGTGGCGATCGGCTGCTTTTCGAAGTGGCATTCTGCGATAACGGGTTTCCGCGGGAATTGCTTGCACCAAGTGTATTGTTGGTTACACTTTGGTGGCCGCTATCAGATGAGGATGTCGCATTGAACAATTGTCGGGTGGGTTGCCAGCAGTTTCGGCAACAAAGTTCGCTTTTTATGGCGCCTCTTTTGTTTGTGGTGCTCGCGCTTTTGTTTGTGGTGCTCGCGCTTGGTGGCTGCGGTGCTGGTGAAGCGAAGTCATCAAGCCCCTCGCCTAGCGCAAAACAGCCGCCAGCGGTTGAAACCACTCTGCTTAAAACCCAGCCCTTGGAGCTTACGGAACGTCTGCCGGCCCGTATTGTGGCATCGCGCATTGCGGAGATTCGCCCACAAGTAAGTGGTCTGATTTTGCATCGCTATTTTGAGGAAGGCGCTAAGGTTCGCGAAGGTGACAAGCTCTATCAAATTGACTCTGCACTCTACGAAGCCGCGCTCGCCAGTGCTCAAGCGCAGCAGAGTGTAGCCGAAGCAAATGCAGATATTGCCCGCCTGAAAGTAAAGCGTTATCGAAAAATCGTTGGCAGCCAAGCAGTGAGCGAGCAAGATCTGGACGATGCCGAAGCACAGGCGCGCCAAGCGGACGCGCAGGTGCGAATGGCAAAAGCTGCGGTGATGGCTGCGCAGGTAAACCTGAACTACACCTTGATTCGCGCACCCATTTCCGGCGTGATTGATCGTTCCGTGCTCACGGAAGGCGCGCTGGTCACTGCGCAGCAAGCGGTGGCGTTGACTACGATTCGGCAGCTTGAGCCGATTTATGTAGATATTCAGCGACCAGTGATTTCCTCAGAGACGAATGTGCCCCACTCTTTAGACGTTACGCTGGAGTTGGTTGGCGGGCGCATTTATCACGAGACGGGCAAGCAAAGCTTTACTTCTGCAAGCGTTGATCCCGGTACGGGGAGTGTGGTTGTGCGCGCACGTTTTGCTAATCTGGATGGCGTTTTGTTGCCGGGGATGTTTGTGCAGGCGCAGATTTCTGGACGACACCTGGATCACGCGTTACTGATTCCTGAAGTTGCGGTTGTGCGCCAGCCCAATGGGGTTACTACCACCTTTGTGGTGACGGATCAGGACAAGGTTGAGCGACGTGTGATCAAGATTTCACAAGCGGTTGGCAATCAGTGGTTGGTGTTGGATGGCCTGAAGGAAGGTGAGCGCGTAGTGACGAGCGGCATCCAGAAAATCAGTAACGGCGATACCGTCATCCCTGTAGACGCAGCGAGTGAAAATCAAGCAGGGCAAATCGCTTTGCCCACTCAGACTTTGTCTACTCAGACTTTACCCACTCAGACTCTATCCACTCAGAACTAGGGCGCGAAACGATCATGGCTAGATTTTTTATTGATCGTCCCATTTTTGCCTGGGTGCTCGCAATTCTCACTATGCTGGCGGGTGCGCTTTCTCTGTTAGAGCTGCCGGTACAGCAATATCCCGATATTGCTCCACCACAAGTGCGGATTTCCGCGAATTATCCAGGTGCGTCTGCAAAAAACATTGAGGATAGCGTTACCCAGATCATAGAACAGAATATGACAGGTTTGGACGGCCTGCTGTACATGTCGTCGCAAAGTACAAGCTCCGGCAATATCAACATCAGCCTCACCTTTGCGCCAGGCACGAATCCTGATATTGCACAGGTGCAAGTGCAAAACAAGCTTTCGCTTGCGGAACCTTTGTTGCCTACCGAGGTGCAGCAAATGGGGATCATGGTGACCAAGGCGTCGTCGTCTTTCTTTATGATCGTCGGCTTGGTATCCACTGACGGAAGCATGACGCGCAACGACCTGTCCGATTACGCGAACAGCTATGTAAAAGAGCCGCTATCACGAACTCCCGGCGTTGGAGAATTGCGAGTTTTTGGGGCTCAATATGCCATGCGAATCTGGTTGCAGGCGGATAAGCTCAATGCCTATGGCCTGACACCTTTGGATGTGAAGGCGGCTTTGGGTGAACAGAACAGCCAGTTTGCCGCAGGCCAGCTCGGTGCGTTGCCGGTGGTGAAGCATCAGCAGCTGAATGCAACTGTTATTGCGCAAACGCGTTTGGAGAGTGTGGAGGAATTCAAGAATATCCTTCTCAAGGTCAATCCCGATGGCTCTCAAGTGCGGGTTAAAGATGTCGCACGCGTGGAATTGGGTGGTGAAAACTATAACGCAGAGAGCTTTTATAACGGCAAGCCCGCAACGGGAATTGCCATCCAGCTATCGACTGGTGCGAATGCGCTTGATACGGCCAAGGCAATACGTGCTCAGATAGAGCAGCTGCAAAAATTTTTCCCGCATGGTGTCGAGGCGGTATACCCATTTGACACAACACCTTTTGTGCAGATTTCCATTAGTGAAGTATTAAAAACGCTGGTAGAGGCGATTGTGCTGGTGTTTTTGGTGATGTTTTTATTTCTGGGTAATTTTCGCGCTACCTTGATCCCAACGATCGCCATTCCAGTTGTATTGCTGGGGACGATCGGAGTGATGGCGGCGGCGGGCTTTTCAATCAACACCTTAACCATGTTCGGGATGGTGCTTGCCATCGGCTTGCTGGTGGATGATGCGATTGTTGTGGTGGAGAACGTGGAACGTATTATGGATGAGGAGGGGCTTTCGCCGAAAGAAGCCGCTCGCAAGTCCATGGATCAGATTACCAGCGCGTTGGTGGGGATTGGTCTGGTACTTTCTGCGGTATTTGTGCCGATGGCATTTTTGGGTGGTTCCACCGGCGTAATTTACCGGCAATTTTCGATTACCATCGTGACGGCGATGGGCCTATCGGTGTTGGTGGCGATTGTTCTAACGCCAGCCTTGTGCGCAACTTTGTTGAAGGCGAGCGATGTCGGAAACGCATCGCAACGGCGTGGATTTTTCGGTGTGTTTAATCGTTGGTTTACCCGCGTTACCCACGGCTATGTGGGCAGCGTGAATTTCAGCATTCATCGGCCGCTGCGGATGATGGTGATCTATGCGGTGCTGGTAGGCGGGCTTGCAGTACTCTATTTGCGGATGCCCACCTCATTTTTACCCGTAGAAGATCAGGGGGTAGTGCTCAATTTGGTTCAATTGCCACAGGGGGCCACAATTTCTCGTACCGTAAAAGTGCTGCAGCAGGTTCGCGAGCACTATGAAAAAGAGCCCTCAGTGATGTCAATTTTTCAGGTGGCAGGATTTAGCTTTGCAGGCCAAGGGCAAAATATGGGGCTTGCTTTTGTGCGCCTGAAGGACTGGAGCGAACGCAAAGACCCTTCGCAGTCGGCCAATGCCATACTTGCGCGTGCAAAAAAAGCCTTTGCCAAAATTAAGGATGGCAAGGTGAATCCAATTAACCTTCCGCCAATTCCGCAATTGGGCACTGCATCTGGTTTTGACATGATTTTGCAGGATCGCAATAGCCTCGGGCACGATCGTTTGATGGAAATTCGCAACCAACTGGTTGAGTTGGCAGACCACGACGCGCGTCTGCAGAACGTGCGCGCAAATGGAATGGAAGATGTGCCGATCTTCAGGATTGATATTGATTACGAAAAAGTGAAAACGCTCGGCCTAAGTATTGCGAGCGTGAATCAGACCTTGGGCACTGCTTGGGGCGGTTCCTATGTGAATGATTTTATTGATCGTAACCGCGTGAAAAAAGTGTATCTCCAGGCGGATGCGCCTTTCCGGATGGTGCCGGAAGATATTGACAAATGGTATGTGCGTAACGATAAAAATCAGATGGTACCGTTTTCTGCATTTACTACAACACGCTGGGACTATGGCTCCCCACGGCTGGAGCGGTTTAATGGAATTCCTTCTGTAAATATTCAGGGTGAGGCCGCCGAAGGGCAGAGCAGTGGCGAAGCGATGGCGGTCATGGAGGCATTGGTGCAGCAAATGCCCGATGGCGTGGGCCTTGAATGGACGGGAATGTCCTATCAGGAACGTGTTGCTGGCTCACAAACGCCGTTTTTGCTGGCGATTTCCCTGTTAACCGTGTTTCTATGCCTTGCCGCCCTCTACGAAAGCTGGTCGGTGCCGTTCTCGGTGATGCTGGTTGTTCCGCTCGGCGTTTTTGGCGCGTTGCTGATGGCCTTATCGCGGGGCTTGAGCAATGATGTGTATTTTCAGGTCGGGTTGCTTACTACCATTGGGCTTTCTGCCAAGAACGCGATTTTGATCGTGGAGTTTGCCAAAGAGCAGGTGGATCAGGGCAAAGAGTTATTTTCTGCCGCCATTGATGCAGCGCGTTTGCGGCTACGCCCGATCATTATGACCTCGATGGCGTTTGTGCTTGGTGTGTTTCCCCTTGCGATTAGTAGCGGTGCAGGCGCAATGAGCCGGCAAGCCATTGGCAGCGCTGTGATTGGTGGGGTCTTGGCAGCTACCTTTTTGGCGATCTTTTTTGTGCCGCTGTTTTATGTGTTGGTGATGAAGCTTAGCTTCTGGATGCGCGGCGTAAAACCAGCCCAAGCCCACCCAGTAGAGCGCCTGTAATCGCACCGTAAAAATGTGCATCGTAGGCGACTCTGCCCTCAATTAACTGCTCCATGAGGTTGTCTTGCGTACCAAATAGCTGCTCGTAGCTGACTTTTGCGATCACATACAGCAGAAAAACGCCGGAGATCAGCGGCGTTTGTCGGAATCCCAGAATCAGGTGATGTACCAGCACACTGTAGATGGCCCCTGAAAGGCCCACATACCAGCTGATTTCTGGGTTCCACCAGAAAATTCCCATGCCCACACAAGCCATGCTGATCAATAGCACGGTAATTTCTCGCCATGCAGAGACTTCGTTTCGAAAGCTTAGGCTTACGATGCCGAATCCAGCAGCATTTAGCAGCGCGTGCCAGCCGTTCAAGTGTACGATCTGGCTGGTCCAAATGCGCCACCACTCGCCCGCACGAACGCCCTCACGAGTGAGTGATAACGCTTGTACCACGCTTTCAGGCATCAGGCTGAAGATCAGCACTAAGCCCACTACGAATGCAGTGGACCAGTGCTTTTTTTCTTGCGCAAGCCAGCGCTGGAGGGTGCGCTTGGAAATCGGCATTGCTTTTTTAGCCCATCAAATGCTGCGAATCCGCTCGGCCTGCTCTTGCAGGGTACGAATGGCGGCACGTGCATCTTCTAGCTTTTGGCGTTCTTTTTCTACTACGGCCGCTGGTGCTTTATCGGCGAATGCGGGGTTGTTTAGCTTGGTTTCGCCGCGCTGGATGTCGGCTTCCAAACGGCCAATTTCTTTGCCAAGGCGAGCAAGCTCTGCGTCCTTGTCGATCAAACCGGCCATTGGAATCCTCACTTCCAGCGTGCCAACAAGTTGCGTTGCAGACATCGGCGGCTCGATGTGATCTTCCAGCCATTGCAGGCTTTCCACTTTGGCGAGGGTTTTCAGGAAGGCAAGATTGCGTTCGCTGCGCTCCCGATCGCGCGTATCGCCTTTTTGTAGAAGCACAGGAACAAATCGGGCGGGCGAGATATTCATTTCACCACGAATCTGGCGAACGGCAAGAATCAGCTGCTTGAGCCATTCCACGTCCTGAGTTGCCTCGGCATCCACTTGCTGTTCGTCGGCTTTGGGCCACGGTTGCAACATGATGGTCGCGCCCTGTTTGCCTGCGAGTGGCGCGATGTTTTTCCAAATAGATTCAGTAATAAACGGAATCATCGGGTGCGCCATACGCAGAATGGTTTCGAGTACCTGAACCAAAGTGCGGCGTGTGCCGCGTTTGGCGGCGTCGCTGGCGGATTCGGAATTGAGTACGGTCTTGGAGAGTTCCAGATACCAGTCGCAGTATTCGTTCCAGACAAAATCGTATAACGCTTGCGATGCGTGATCAAAACGATATTCGTCCAGTGCCTTGCTGACTTGCTGCTGCGCGCTGGCAAGCTGCGAGAGAATCCAGCGATCAACGATGGAAAGCTCTACGTCTGCGCTGTTCAAACCGCAATCCTGACCTTCGGTGTTCATCAGAACATAGCGGGCTGCGTTCCAGATTTTATTGCAGAAGTGCCGATAACCTTCGAGGCGCGCAATATCGAATTTAATATCGCGGCCGGTGGAGGCGAGCGATAAAAAGGTAAAACGCAGGGCATCGGTGCCGTAAGAGGCAATGCCTTCCGGGAATTCCTTGCGGGTGCGTTTTTCGATTTTTTCCGCATCTTTGGGCTGCATCAGGCCCGTGGTACGTTTGCTGACGAGGGTTTCCAAGTCGATTCCGTCAATGATGTCGAGTGGGTCGAGCACATTGCCCTTGGATTTCGACATCTTTTTGCCTTCCGAATCGCGCACGAGCCCGTGAACATAGACGGTCTTAAAAGGCACCTGAGGCTGGCCGTTTTCGTCCTTGATGAAGTGCATGGTCATCATGATCATGCGTGCCACCCAGAAAAAGATAATATCGAATCCGGTGACTAACACTTCGGTTGGGTGGAAGGTGCGAAGTTCTGGCGTCGCTTCTGGCCAGCCCAAGGTTGAGAAAGTCCAAAGCGCGGAGCTGAACCAAGTGTCGAGTACATCGTCGTCTTGGCGCAGAGTGGTTTCTTCAGGAATGGAATAGTGTGCGCGAACTTCTTGCTCGCTGCGGCCAACATAGACTTTGCCTTGCTCGTCGTACCATGCGGGAACACGGTGGCCCCACCACAATTGGCGGGATATGCACCAGTCTTGGAGGTTCCGCATCCAAGCGAAGTACATGTTTTCGTACTGCTTGGGCACAAACTGGATTTGGCCTTCTTCTACTGCGCGAATGGCAGGCCCGGCCAAACCTTCGGTGCGCACATACCACTGGTCTGTGAGCCACGGTTCGATCACGACGTTGGAGCGATCGCCGCGCGGTACTTTTAGCGTGTGCGGGTCGATTTTTTCGAGCCAGCCTTCGGTTTCGGCTTGTTCGACGATCTTTTTGCGGGCGACAAAGCGGTCGAGACCAGCGTAGCCTTCGGGACATTTTTCGCCGTGCAGAAGTTCGTAGCTGCCGAAGGTGAGCACGGTAAAATCCGCCAGAATCGCGGCGTTACGATCCAATACGTTGATCAGCGGCAGGTTGTGGCGTTTGCCTACTTCGTAGTCGTTGAAATCGTGTGCGGGCGTGATTTTGACGCAGCCGGTGCCGAAGTCTTTGTCGACGTAGGTATCGCCAACAACCGGAATTTCGCGGTGGGTTACGGGTAGGCGAACGGTTTTGCCGATCAGGTGTGCGTAACGCTCATCTTCTGGGTGAACCGCGACGGCGGTATCGCCCAGCATGGTTTCGGGGCGGGTGGTTGCCACGGTTAAGTGGCCGCTGCCGTCGCTAAGCGGGTAGCGGAAGTGCCACATGGAACCTTGTTCTTCTTCACTCAATACTTCGAGGTCGGAGATTGCGGTGTGCAGGCGCGGGTCCCAGTTGACGAGGCGTTTGCCGCGATAGATCAAGCCGTCTTCGTAGAGGCGTACAAATACCTCTTGAACGGCGTTGGAGAGGCCCGCGTCCATGGTAAAGCGCTCGCGTGACCAGTCTACAGACGATCCTAAGCGGCGAATCTGGCGGGTGATGGTACCGCCAGATTGTTCTTTCCATTCCCAGATTTTGTCGAGAAACGCGCTACGCCCTAAATCGTGACGGGTAATCCCTTGGGCCGCGAGCTGGCGCTCTACTACCATTTGCGTTGCAATGCCGGCGTGGTCGGTACCGACTTGCCAGAGGGTGTTTTCGCCTTTCATGCGGTGGTAGCGGATCAGCGTATCCATGATGGCATTGTTAAAGCCGTGGCCCATGTGGAGGCTGCCGGTCACGTTGGGCGGCGGAATCATGATGCAGTAGGGGCGGCCTTGGCCGGAAGGCTTGAAAAATCCTTCGCGTTCCCAGTGCTGATAAGTGGCGGTTTCGATTTCTTCGGGGCTAAAGGTTTTTTCCATGGTCATGAGGCAGTTTGAAGTCCAGCGGTCGGAATGAAAAAGCGGTCAGGAATGAAAATATCCCCGCTAGTATACCCTTATGAGGCCGGTCAGTTTGAACAGATTTGGCGCAAGGCGATCACTCTATCCAGCCATTGATGTGCTCGCGAGCGATATTTTTTCTAAAGGCATGCATTTTGCAAACCGTAGACGCAACAAGCTTTGTTGGTGGAGATATCAATATGCGTAGAGCGTTTTGGGGACTGTTGGCGGTTGCATTGGCGATGACGGCAACAGGCTGTGGCGGTGGTGGTGGCAAAAGTGGTGGCAGCACTGCCGATGAAGAACCGGAGAATGATCGTATACGCATTACCGGTTACACCGTGCTGGATAGCGCCATCAAGCTGGAGGGCGCGAGCGTTAGTTTGGTAGGCGCCGGCAAAAATATTCCTACGGGGGCAACGGTTGGCACGGACGGGTATATTGGCTTTGCGCTGTATCCCACAACGATTGAGGACGCGCGAATCTACTCCATCAGCGTCCAGTGCCCTGTACCGGAAACCGAAAAATGCCCGCTCGTTCGCCCGTTACATGCGTTGATCTCCGGCGATCGCCTGAAAAGCCCCGGCTGGAACGTCAGCGTGGCGACAGAGTACGCCTATCAGTTTTCGGCCTACTACCGCGCAGCGGGCTATAGCGATGCGGAAATCAAGACCGAGCTCAAAACAGCGGCAGATGCTTTGCTGAAACGCGATATTAACGGCTCTGGCGCGCTGGATTACGACGATATCCTGAGCTGGCGGCCCGATGGTACGCTCACTGCGGCAGAGATGCTCAAACGCCCAAGCGAATTTACCGCGCTCTCGCAAACCCTGAAGAGCGTGGGTGGGGGAAATAACGGCATTCAGAGTGCTGTGCAGCGGCTCGCAGGAAAGAGAATCGGTAGTGTGCTTACCCAAGATCGTGCGTCGGCCGTCTCCGTGGTGAATGATTATGCCTATGTGGCCGATGGCGTTGCTGGTTTGCAGGTGATCGAAATCAGCGATCCCTATAACCCGAAAATTGTGGGCACGGGCGACACGCCAGGAACCGCCTTGGATGTTGCGGTTAGCATTTCCAATGGCAAGGCTTCGTATGCCTTCATTGCCGATGGCGTTCACGGTTTACAGGTCATTAATGCCAATGAACCCACTGGGCCGAGCCCGTCTGGTTCATTAGCGCTTGCGGATCGCGCTCAAGGCGTTGCGCTTGCGACTTTGGGGGGGATTCCTTACGCGTTTGTGGCGGATGGCGCGGGTGGCCTGCAAGTGGCTGATGTGACCAAGCCCGCCATGCCCACTCTTGCCGGCAGCTTAACCACAACGGGCGATGCGGTGGCGATTGCGGTCGCAGGTGAGCGCGCTTATGTCGCAATGGGGGAGGCGGGTCTTGATATCATTGATATCAGCGTTCCCGCCAGCCCGATTCGTGACAGTCAGTTGGCGATTCCGGGGGAGGCGCGTGCGCTTAGCTATTCCAATGGCTTTTTGTTTGTGGCTGCGGGGAGTGCGGGCCTGCAAATTGTGGATGTGCGCCTGCCAGAGAGCCCTCGAATTATTGGTGCGGTAGGGTTGCCGGAGGATGCGAGAGCGGTAACGATTGTTGGGTCCCAGGTGTTTGTGGCGAGCGGTGGTTTGCAGATGATTGATGCAAGTAACCCGCGTGAGCCGGTGGTTTTGGGGGCGGTAAGTTCCTCTGGAACAGCTTCGGGGCTGTTTGTGCGCCACGATCTGACTTATCTGGCCACCCAAGAGTCTGGGCTGCAAATTGTCGATCATACACCGACGCTTGCACGCACGCGGGTGGGAGCGGTTGCCATTCCCAATGCGTATGGCTCTGCGCTGGCGGTCGTCGGGCCGTATACCTATGTCAGCAGTTTTGATGGCCGCGTGCATGTTATTGACGCGAGCATCCCTGCCGATCCCATTATAAAAGGGTCGGCACCGCCCACACCTGCGGGTCGTGTGTACGCATTGGATGCGGCAGATGGCTACGCCTATCTTGCCAATCAAGAATCCGGGTTGCAGGTAGTGGATGTGACTTCTCCGCAAAGCCCGCTCTTGGTACAAGAGCTGGCGAGTTCATCCACGGCGGGCGTTTGCTGCGTAACGGTTTCTGGCACGTTGGCGTATATGGTGGGGCTAGACTCGCGCTTGCGGGTGGTGGATATCGCGAATCCTCCCAACCCGCAAGTGCTGGGTTCAGTGCGGATTGGGAGTGGAGCTACGAGCATCACCGTGGATGGCGGATATGCTTATATTGCAGGCGGCCAAGCCAATGGCAGTTTGCAGGTTGTGGATGTGTCTAAGCCAAGCGCGCCGGCGCTGGTGGCGGCGGTTGCACTGCCAAGCACCGTGTACGGAGTGGCGGCCCGTGGCGGTTATGCCTATGTTGCAGGCTACGATTTTTATCAGTTCACTGGTGGCTTATGGATTGTGGACGTGCGCACACCGTCCGCTCCGGTGATTGTCGGGTCGCTCAAAACGCCGGGGGTTGCGTCGGCTGTGGCGGTACAAGGGGCGGTTGCGTACATTGCGGATGATTTTGCGGGTGTGCAGGCCATTGATGTGCAAAAGCCCAATCTCCCGCAGCTGATCGGTTCCGCGCGCACTCAATCGAATGCGACTGGGGTGCGCGTCTCAGGCTCGCTGTTGCAAGTTAGCACGGGGAGAGGGCTTGAATTGTTGCGGGCGATTCCTGAAGGTTGAGGCTTAACGCCCCTCTTTCAAAATCCGGTCTACTTCAGTTTCTAGCTTCATCCGTAGTTCCGCCTCCAGCCGCGGCAGGCTGGCGCGGATGATGTCGTTCACTACGAGCGACGCTTTCTGGCGCAGCTTCTGGTATTCCTGACTGGTGGGGTCTAAGTCAAAGCGCGGCCGGCCTACGCTGGGAGCATTGAGTAGCTTTCGTAGCTCTTCACCGGCGTCGAGAGGTTTTTCTGCGTCCAGGCGTTTGCTTGTGGCGAATTTTTCGGTGGGCCGTGCGGCGCTCTGAAAGTGCTGGTCGCGAAAGCGTTCGTATTCGCTGCGTGCGCGTGAACTTGCACCTGTAGGCTCGGCGTGATCCGAATTGCGATCCAGGTGAAAGTTGGGTTCTAGCGGTTCCTCGCCAGTACCTGCGCGGTGTTGCTGGCGAACGGATGCGCTAATCGCCAGTGGATCGTCGTCCAGAAAGTCGCGGTCGTGCTGGATACGATCATTCAGAATAGGCACGTCTTCCACGAAGCTTTTGAGTACGGGAAGATCGTCGAATGCGGGCTTTTCTTCCTCGCTATCCAGAATCCCGCTTAGTGATTTCAGTTCATTCAGCATCTTGTTGCGCTGCTTGTTGTCCAGTGGCGAGTTGCTGGAGGGTACGTTGGAGGGTGGATTGCTAGAGGGTGGCTTGTCAGAACTCATGCCTGCGAACGCTCCTGTGGCCTTCGGTAAAGCGAACGGCTATCGCTTTTGCGAGGTGCTGCCGATTTCGTGAATTTTGATAGGATAGCCTTTCTCTTTGTATGCGCGATAGTTCTCGCGCACCTGCTCGCGCGCTTTTGTATCGCCGGGTACGATTTCCGTTACGCGCCGAAAACGCGTGTGAAATTCAGGCACCGGCCCAGCAAGATTGATCAATACGTCATACTGCACAGTATCGGAAGGCGCGAGCGCCTTCCAGTCTACGCGAAGGCGTGCGGCAGTTTGCGCGTTGCCCAAGTCGTGGGCGAGAAAGCTTTCTTGCGAATACGCCCAGAGACGCTCACTAAACCCAGCGGCGGCTTCTTCATTCGGCAGTAGGGTAAACAGGCTCATCCCTAGGTGATACACCTTGTCAATCAGGCGCATCGCATAGGTCAAGGGCTCCACTCCGCCTTGCTCTGACAGAATATAAAAATCCACCTGTTCGGTCTGGCCAGCCATAAAACGCTCCGACTACTTGCAACGATCCAGCAAATATTGGGTTAACAGGGGAACAGGGCGGCCACTGGCACCTTTTTCTGGCCCGCTGGAAACCCATGCAATCCCGGCAATGTCCAAGTGTGCCCACTCGTATTGCTTGGTAAACCGCGCCAAAAACGCAGCCGCGGTGTTCGAACCGGCGGCCCGCCCGCCGATGTTCGCCATGTCTGCAAACGGACTGTCGAGCATTTTTTGGTATTCATCCCACAGCGGCATTTGCCAGATTTTGTCTTGGCTGGTTTGTGCCGCAGCCTTCAAGCGATCGGCCAGTGCATCGTTGTTGCTCCACATGCCGGCGACTTCATTGCCGAGCGCGATGACGCATGCGCCGGTCAGGGTGGCCACGTCGATCACCGAGGCTGGTTTCAGGCGTTCTACATAGGTGAGAGTGTCGCACAATACCAAGCGGCCTTCCGCGTCGGTATTGAGGATTTCTACCGTTTGCCCAGAAAGCGTGGTCACGATATCGCCGGGGCGGGTGGCGGTGCCAGAGGGCATATTTTCGGCACATGCCAGAGCAGCGCTTACGTTCAGAGGAAGGTTGAGTTCCGCCACCGCCTGCATCGTTGCAAACACCGTGGCAGCGCCGCACATGTCGAACTTCATCTGATCCATGTCGGGGCCTGGCTTCAGGCTGATGCCGCCGGTGTCAAAGGTGATTCCTTTACCAACCAGCACATGCGGTGCGCTACCTGCCTTGCCGCCTTTGTATTCCAGCAAGACGAGCTTGGCGGGCTGATGGCTGCCTGCGCTCACCGACAAAAAGGAGTTCATGCCGAGTTTGCGCATGTCCTTTTCTTCCAGCACGGTTAGCTGGATTTTCTCATGGCTGTCTGCAAGTTTCTGGGCTTCCTCAGCGATATAGGTTGGCGTGCAGACGTTTGCTGGCAGGTTGCCAAGGGTTTTGGCGCGATCCATGGCATTGGCGATCGCTTGGCCGACGCGCGCGGCTTCGTTCAGCGCCTTTTGTAGCGGTTTTTCGGAGACGACAAAAAGAGTTTTGGCGAGCGCGATGGTGGTTTGCTTGTCTTTTCCCTTAAAGTCGTTGAACACATACGTTGCGCCCGCACCGCTCTCGCAAGCGCGCTGTACTAGCCAAGCCAGATCCAGACCTTTCAAGGGGAAGTCCTCCAGCAGAAAGGCAAGATCGGCGGTTTTGGTGGTTTTTGCGGTAGCATAGGCTTTTTGCAACGCCTTGCGCGCTCCCGCTTCATCAAGCCCCTCGGTATTGCCCACGCCCAAAAGAAGCAAGCGTTGCGCTTTCATGCCTTCAGGGGCTCCATACACGCCCGCATCGCCCGCTTTGCCGGTGATGTCGCCAAGAGCCAGCAATGCCTTGATCCCGCCGTTACAGGCGCCGTCCAGCTGAGCGCCCAGAGCGCCAAGTTTGCCACCTTCGGTGACCGGCACGACAAGGCAGCCAGTTTTAAGGCTTTCAGGGGAAGACAGCTTAACGGAGAAGTCCATGGTGATACCTGCAATATGGGGATTAAAGGGTAAGGCCGACGGTCAGACAAGGCTTGTGGTCGGTAAGGTTGATTGTCGGGTCAAGTCGATTGTTGGATAATGCCGCATGCCAATCAGCGCGACTTCACGTAATTCAGTATAGGGCAAAGCTGCCATGATCATTTATCGCTATCTGTCGCGCCAACTGCTCGTCACTACGCTTGCCGTGACGGGGGTGCTGGTGCTTATCCTGATGGGTGGGCGCTTTATTAAATACTTGGGTGGGGCGGCAGACGGCGTGCTGACCGGCGCACTCATTTTTTGGGTAATGCTATACAAATTGCCCGGCTTTCTCGAACTGATTTTACCGCTAGGGCTATTTTTGGGGATTTTGCTCTCTTATGGGCGAATGTACCTCGAAAACGAAATGGTGGTTCTTGAAGCTTGCGGGATGAGCCGTGGCGCCCTCGTTAAGCACACCCTCATGCCAGCGCTTTGTACCGCTTTGATTGTAGGTTTTATCGCCAATTATGTAAGCCCGCTCTGCAATACCAAAGCACAAACCATGCTGGATGAGCAAAAGCGTAAATCTGCACTGGAGCTACTTAGCCCAGGCCAGTTCCACGCGACCCGCAACGCGATGACCGTTACCTATATCGAAGACATCGACGGCAAGCATAAAGAAATGCAGAACTTGTTCATCGTAAACTACAACCAAGCAAACCCTGAAAAAATTGAAATCACCCGCGCCAAGCGAGGCGATTATCAAATCCATGAGGATACCGGCGCGCGCTATCTTGTCATGAAAGAAGGCTACCGCTTTGAAGGTTCTGCAGGCATGGCCAAGTTTAATCGCACCGCGTTCGATGTTTACCAATTAAAGCTCGACCCGCCGCGCCCGCTTGAAATCGAAGGCCAATATACCCTGATGTCAGACGCCCAACTCGTGCTGGAGGGTTCGCTTGCCGCACGCGCAGAGCTGCAGTGGCGTATGGCCTTGCCCGTTTTGGTTCCGATCATTGCCTATCTTGCGGTGATTTTAAGCAAGGTAAATCCTCGCCAAGGGCGCTATATGAAGCTGCTGCCTTCCATCGTGCTATACCTTGTTTATCTTTCGCTGCTGCTGGCGGTAAAAAACAAAATCGCCAAAGGTAAGATGGACCCAGAGCTAAGTTTGTGGGCCGTCCATATCGCGTTCTTCCTGCTTGCGGTGTTTATGCATAAATGGTCGGAATGGCGCTTACGGTTTCTGCGCACCCCCAAACAGGAGTTGCTTGCATCATGAGGTTGCTGGATCGCTATATCGGTGTGAGTGTATTGACTAGCGTCGCCGGGATGCTACTTCTGATCGTCGGGCTTGACGTTGTTTTTTCGTTTATCGGTGAGCTGGAAGACCTGAAAAACCAGTATCAGATGCCGCAAGCTCTCCAATATATTCTGTTGACGATTCCACGGCGCGTTTATGACTATGTTCCAGTTGCCACCCTGATCGGCTGCTTGATTGGTTTGGGAATGCTCGCGAATACTAGCGAGTTAACCGTGATACGCGCCGCAGGCGTTTCGGTGATGCGTATCGTCTGGTCTGCGGTAAAGCCTGTGTTGCTCGTTGTCGTCGGTGCTTTGGTGTTGGGTCAATATGTCGTACCCAAAACCGAACAATATGCACAAGGCTTACGGACTTTATGGATCGACGGCAGCGATACCATCAGCTCGCGTAACGGCTTTTGGTATCGAGAAGGGGATGAGTTTTTTCACGTCAACGCAATTCAGACCGATGGAGTCGTGTACGGCCTTGCGCGCTACGTTTTTGACGGCGATCAGCGCTTGCTAGAAGCAGAATATGCAGAGCGCGGCGTATTTGAAGGCGATCACTGGCGCCTAGAGAATGTACGCAGAACGCGATTTGATCAGGATCATACCCAGTATGCGACGATGGAAAGCTCCACTTGGCGCAGCCAGATCACGCCGCAGCTGATGTCGCTCGTTGTTCTAAAGCCCACGGCGCTTTCCTTGACTGACCTCTACACGTTTGCGCGTTATCGCGATCAGCAAAGCATCAGCTCCGGCCAGTTTTATTACGCCTTTTGGAAAAAGACGCTACAGCCTGCCACCACCATCGTAATGGTGTTCATCGCCATCTCATTTATCTTCGGCCCGCTGCGTTCGGTAACGATGGGGCAGCGGCTCATCACCGGCATTATTGTTGGGCTGGTTTTTACCTATGCGCAGGATATGCTCGGCCATATCAGCGTGGTATATAACGTGCCACCGTTAATTGCCGCAGGTTTGCCGATTGCGATCTTTTTGGGGGTGGGGATTAAGCTGTTGCGGCGGGTTTAAGGGGGCAAGAGCGGTTGAGTTATACCAGAAAATTTATGTTATGGTATAACTTTCGCGCTTTAGGGCTGTCACGCTTTCGAGAAGGCGTTACGGCGTTGGAGAGAGCATACCCAGAGATTGGCGCAGCGGGTTGGCTGTTGCCTTAGGGGCTGGCGCGGCATTCCAGATTGATAACGGCGTGCCTAGACTGAAATCTAATTCTTCAGCGTGCCCCAGTTTTTGGGCACCACCATCGTCCGCGTTCCTGAAAACCGATCGTGCCAGGTATCGCGCGAAGGATCGGCGAATATCCAAAGATACCCGATTCCGAAAATCGCCCACGAAAAAAAGCCCATAAAACAGCGCATGAAACACTGGGTGAACGTCAGCGGCGTGCCATCTAGGCGGGCATGAACCACCTTGATATTCCATGCCCTCATGCCCAGCGTTTGGCCGCCGTGCATCCAGAACCACGAATAGAATCCAATTGTAGCCAGCACCAGTAAAGGGAATAAACCGACTCGCAAAATCGTAGGATCTTCAGCGGGCTGGCCGCCTAGCACCACCGCCATAAAAACAAACCCGACAAGTAGCCAAATTGCCGCAAGAATCAGAAAATCATAAACCGTTGCCGCAAGCCTCCGAATCAAACCGGCCGGCGGGCAGTCGAGATAGTCGCGCGGGTTGGAACTCGCCAAGACATCCGCGTCGCCGGATTTCGGTGCTCTGCTTTTAGGAGGGCTATTGCTTTTAGGAGGACTGTTGCGGGAGGATTTGCGTGACGGAGTATTCTGCGACATGTTTGCGACCGCCTTGGGATATTTTGGGGGTATCCAAACGGCCCCTGAAACAAAAAAGCCCCAAGCATTAAGAACTTAGGGCTTTAATATGGTGCCTGGGGAGAGACTCGAACTCTCAAGGTGTCACCACCGGTGGATTTTGAATCCACTGCGTATACCGATTTCGCCACCCAGGCAGATCACCAGCCTCAATTTGCCAAGGCTAGTAAGCGACGCATTATAACAATCTGAATTATGGCGTCAATAACTGCTTTAAGCGGAACGAAAAATTACTAATCGCTTGTACTAAGTGAGCGCTCTACCCGAACCTGTGCAGGCATCTTGGAGGCCGCTTATGAGAAAGCCTTTCAGGAAAGGGCATGGCCCCGTATAATCGGCCACCCGCAAGACACCCCAACGATAGCGTGTTATACCCGCAAGGCGATTCGCCCCCACATCATGCAACGATCTGATTTTCACTTTGAGCTTCCCGCAGAACTGATTGCCTCACATCCAGCACAAGAGCGAACCGGAAGCCGGCTTTTGGTGGTGGATCGCAAGCAGCATGCGCTGCACGATCGCCAATTTCCCGATCTGCTGGATTGGCTGGAACCGGGTGATTTGCTGGTGTTCAACAATACCCGTGTGATTCCTGCTCGGTTGTTTGGCCAGAAAGAAACCGGCGGCCAAGTAGAAATTCTCGTGGAGCGCCTGCTTTCCGCCCGCAAGTGCCTTGCCCACGTGCGCGCCAGCAAATCGCCCAAGCCGGGTAGCGCAATACAGGTGGGTGCTTATCAGTTGCGCGTAATCGCACGCCACGACGCCTTGTTTGAGCTTGCGCTGGAAACAGCAACAAACGCTCCCGACAAAAGGCCCGCAGAACTTACCGACCTGCTAGAGCAAGAAGGCCATATCCCGCTGCCGCCCTATATTGATCGCGCCGATGAGCCTCGCGACCGCGAACGCTATCAAACCGTCTACAGCAAAGTGCCGGGTGCAGTTGCTGCGCCAACCGCAGGGCTGCATTTTGACCAAGCATTTTTGGAGCGGCTGCGCGAACGCGGTGTTCGTATGGCCCATGTCACCCTGCACGTAGGCGCAGGAACCTTCCAGCCAGTGCGCGCCGAAAATATTCTCGAACACCACATGCACAGTGAATGGCTGCAAGTAAGCCCAGAGGCGGTAGATTTGGTGCGCGCCACGAAAGCGGCAGGCAAGCGGGTGATTGCCGTGGGAACGACCAGCGTTCGCAGCTTGGAAACTGCGGCTCGCAACGGCGAAATTGCCCCGTATGAGGGCGATACCGATATTTTTATCTACCCGGGCTATTCGTTTCGCGTAGTGGATGCGTTGATTACCAACTTCCACCTGCCCGAGTCTACCCTCATCATGCTGGTTAGCGCGCTCGCGGGGCGTGAATTTGTCTTGCAGGCGTATGCGCACGCGATTGCGCAGCGTTACCACTTTTTTAGCTATGGCGATGCCATGCTCATTGTCTAGGCGCGGCCAAAGGAGCTTCCCCATGCAATTCGACCTTCTGTCTACAGATGGCCGCGCTCGACGTGGACAACTGCAGTTTGCGCGTGGCGCCGTGCAAACGCCTGCATTTATGCCCGTGGGCACCTATGGAACAGTAAAAGGGATGTTGCCGCGCGATATTGAGGGCATTGGTGCGGAAATTATTCTGGGAAACACCTTTCACCTGATGCTGCGGCCCGGTACGTCAGTGGTGAAAGCGCACGGCGATTTGCACGATTTTATCGGCTGGAATCGCCCGATTCTGACGGATTCCGGCGGTTTTCAGGTGTTCAGCTTGGGCGAATCCCGCAAAATCACGGAGGAGGGCGTCACCTTTCGCTCGCCTGTTGATGGCAGCAAAATTTTTATGAGCCCAGAAATCTCCATGCAAGTGCAGCGCGAATTAGGCTCAGACATTGTTATGATTTTTGATGAGTGCACGCCTTATCCCGCCAGTGTTGATCAGGCGCGCCAGTCGATGGAGCTTTCCTTGCGCTGGGCGCGCCGCAGTCGCACGGCTCATGGCGACAATCCCAACGCCCTGTTTGGCATTGTGCAAGGTGGAATGCACGAGGCGCTGCGTAAGATTTCCCTTGATGCGTTGGTTGAGATCGGTTTCGATGGCTACGCAATCGGTGGTTTGTCGGTAGGAGAGCCCAAGGAAGACATGATCCGGATTTTGGACTTCCTGCCGCACCAAATGCCTGCGCATGCACCGCGCTACCTAATGGGAGTGGGCCGCCCAGAAGACATCGTCGAAGCGGTGCGGCGCGGGATTGATATGTTTGATTGCGTGATGCCAACGCGCAATGCACGCAATGGCCACCTGTTTACCTCGACGGGCGTTGTGCGGATTCGCAATGCGGTGCATCGCCATGACACCGGCCCCTTGGATGCGGCTTGCGATTGCTATACTTGCCAGAATTTTAGCCGCAGCTATTTGCATCACTTGGATCGCTGCGGGGAAATGCTCGCATCCCAGCTCAATACCATCCACAATTTGCGCTACTACCAATTGCTTATGGCGGGTTTGCGTCGCGCTATTGAACAAGGTACATTTGTGCGCTTTGTCGAAGACTTCTATGAGAAGCGTGGCGAGCTGGTTCCGGCGTTAGCGTTTGCCTAGCAGCACGCAAATCGAAGCATTTTTCATCACGACGATTTCACTACCACAAAGCAGTAAGAGGGGAATTATATGGGATTTTTTATCGCAGATGCGTGGGCAGAAGGCGCGCCAGTAGCGGGTGAGCCAAGCTTGCTGATGAACTTGCTGCCTTTGCTGGCCTTTGTCGCCATTTTCTACTTTTTGCTGTGGCGCCCACAAAGCAAGCGCAACAAGGAGCAAAAAGAACTGCTGGGCAATCTGAACAAAGGTGATGAAGTGCTTCTTGCAGGCGGCATGCTCGGCAAGATCACCAAAGTGGTTGATGACTACATCGTGGTGGAAGTTGCAAATAATATCGAAATCCGCTTCCAAAAGAGCGCTGTAAGCGCGAGCCTACCGAAAGGCACGATCAAAAATATCTAAAAAGACAGGCTCAAAACATGCAGCCGCGTAGCTGGTTGACAAACCGTTACGCGTCGTTGCAGTTTGAACGTATGCTGAAGCAGGGTTTTTGGCTATCATGGCCACCTGCCCTGCTTTGGTTGTACAAACGTACCACTCTTGGGTTGCGCAAGCCGTCCGATCACTCGCGATGCCCTAACTCAGCAGTAAGCGTGATGCAACGCAAAAAAACGTAAGCAAAAAACCCGCAAGCGCAATACATAAGGAGCATGTTGCACGTGATGGAATACTTGGTTGCAGAGTGGGATTTGGTAGTCAATAGCCCGCATTTCTGGGGTTTTGTCAGCATTCCAATCGTTGCCGCTGTGGTCACATGGGCGCACGTTTGGCTCGCCATTCAGATGACGCTTTATCCCATTAAGTTTGTGGGCATTAAAGAACCATGGCTGGGCTGGCAGGGCATCATTCCGCGCAAGGCCAAAAAAATGGCCGCCATCGTTGTCGATAAAACCATTACCAAATTGGGCTCGCTGCAGGAAGTTTTCCAGCAGATGGAGCCAGAGAAAATCGCGCACCACATGTCCAGCGTTTTGGTCAATCGCGTCGAAGAATATACCGACGAGATCATGCTAGAGCGCAATGCTACGCTGTGGGAAAACCTGCCCCTTGTCATCAAAGCGCGCGTGTACACTCGCGTTCGTCGCCAGATTCCAGTCATTATGGACGGTCTGGTAAAAGACATGAACGAAAACATCGACGACCTGATGGATTTGAAAGAAATGGTCGTAAACCGCCTTGATTCCGATCGGGCGCTAATGGTGCGTGTGTTCAAAGAAGTTGGGCAGAACGAATTTAACTTTATCGTCAACGTGAGTTTCTGGCTGGGCCTGTTTTTTGGCACCTTACAAATGCTGTTATGGATTGCTTGCCCCGAAGAATGGCGAAATGCCTCACTGCCTGCCTACGGTGCGGTGCTTGGCTATGCGACCAACTGGGTTGCACTGAACATGGTATTCCGGCCATTGAACCCAGTAAAAATCGGCCCCTTTACCTTCCAAGGTGTGTTTCTAAAACGCCAAGAGCAAGTGGCAGATCAATTTTCCGAACTGGTGACGCAAGAGCTGATTTCCATCAAGCACATCATGTGGCAAATTTTTAATGGCAGTAAATCAAACCGTACTCGCTATTTGATCAAAAAGCACATCGACCCTCTGATCAGTGGCGGCGTTGTGAAGGCAGCACTGCAACTTAGCGTAGGCGCCGAAGGATTTTTGGAGCTTAAGCAGAGTATTACGGATAAGGCGGTCGATCTGTCCATGCGTCCACTGTCCGATCCTGCTTTTAACAAAGATCGCGCGACGATTATCCAGAAAATTTTCTCCTCGCGTATGAAAACCCTCACCTCGGCAGAGTTTCAAGATCTATTGCGCCCCGCGTTTAAAGAGGATGAATGGATTTTGATCGCGATGGGTGCCATCATGGGATTGATCGCGGGCGTGTTGCAGGTGGTTTTTGGTTTTCATTGAAACAAGGCGATGCACGCCGCTATGCTGTAACCGCGTGTCTGAAGGGCGCATTCCGCTGTGGATGCGCTCGCAGGCGGTAAGTGTGGGTTTAACCGGTTTGCGTTAGGCAAATTGTTTGTGCAACGGAGGGCATTGGGGCTAGTGAACTACTAGCATTGGATTTCGATGTTCCTGTTGTACCAGTGTTTATGACAATAAAAAAAATCTCAAAGCCCTGCTGGAATTGGGCTGGGGCGAAGCATGCGCTCCGCCACATTTTTGTGGCAGCATTTGTGCCGATGGTCGGCGTGAGCGTGGCTTGGAGCGCAGCAAGCGTAGCTTGGAGCGCAGAGAGTAGCGTTCTTTCTCTCATGGAGCTTCCGCTCAATGAGCTTGTCAACGTACAGATTGCAACGGCATCCCTCACTGGCAGCACGCAAGCGGATGCAGCAAGCTGGGTGTCTACCATCGACGAGTCGGATTGGCGGCGCTACGGCAGCCGCTATATGCTCGATGTGATCAAGCAGCAGCCTTCAACTCAAGTGATTCCGCTCGTGGCGGGTGGTGATGCCGTCGCGATTCGTGGTTATTCCAACACCTCTTCTTTGCGCGGCGTTGCCATCCTGATTGATGGAATTCCAATGGCGGACTACAGCGCTAGCGCGCCGACTCTGTATCTTCCCCACCTGCCGCTATTTGCGCTCACCTCTATGGAGCTCAGTGAAGGCGCGGGTTCGGCCCTGCACGGTAGCGATGCTTTTTATGGGGTGTTGGGGATCAATACGTTCAATGGATCGGGTTCAGCGCAGAATCGCGTGACAGCGAGTGTGGGAAGCGATGGATACTATGAAGCCGGTGTGCGTGGCAGCGTGGCGCTTGGAGAACACTGGTCTTCCTCGCTCGCGGCCGTCGCGGATGGGCAGCCGAGTCAGCACCTTGACTATCGCTCGTATTCGCCTGTCCTTGATCAGTATGTGGATAACCGCCTCAACAATCGTTACGACAGCAGTTTTCTGGTCAGCCATCTAAACGGCGATCTTTCATCTCAAAGCAGCTTGCGGCTCAGTCTGTATCGACTGCAGTACAATGCGCACGGCTTTCCCGGTGCGGGTATTCGCCAAGCGCCCTTTAATGACAACGGCGCCGAATTTACTACGTTAGAGATGGTTAGGATTGGCGCGGAGCGCCGCTATTCAGAAACGGGTAAGCTCGGATTTTGGGTGTATCACTGGGATCTTGAAAATTCAATCGACCTCAACCTTGGCTTGCAGAATGGCGCGGTCGAAGTGGTGCAGAACGCCGCGGGTGAGCTTTATCGGCGTGGCGTTCGCGTGCAGTTGAGCGATACGTTTGCAGAACTCGCAACCGAGTGGGCGGTAGAACTCGGTCGCGATTTGTCCTCGGTGGGGGATACCTATGAGAGCCTGCGAAATCCGGATGGCAGTTTGATGATGTGGTTGCCAGACACGTACAGCAACCGTACCGGTGGGATTAATTCGGCAACGCTAGAGGCAGATAGTCGCTTGGCAGGCAGTAACTGGCATCTTGTGTGGGGTGGGCGTTTGGATGACTATTCTGACTTCGGCCGTCAACGTTCGCCTCGTTTTGCGCTGCTATACCATCTGGATTCTGAAAACACCTTAAAACTGATCTACAGCGAAGCCTTTCGCGCGCCGACGGCCTATCAGCTATATGGTTCGGCCAGTAGCATTTTAAGTAATCCCAACCTCAAGCCTGAAACACTGGTGAATCACGAGCTGCTATGGCTGCACCAAGGCGCATCCAGCTTTTATCAGATCAGCGTGTTTCAGTCGCGGTGGGAGCGGGGGATTGTTGCGGGTAGGATTGACGGTGATCCGCGCACCAAAAACCAAAACATTGGCAATAGTCGCGCAAGCGGCGTTGCAGCCCAACTACGCTGGCAGGTTGCGCCATGGCGGGTTGAGCTGGACGCCTCTTGGACTCAGAGCCGTAACCAGACGGATCATCTTGAGTACGGTGCATTTCCCACTTGGATTTTGAATACCCGCTTAGGATATGAAGCCGCCCACCTGCGAACTGGGTTTTACCTAGATCACCGCCTCCTTTTAGGCCGCGATGATGTGTTGGCAGCGTCAACCAACCCCGATGTTGAAGCAAAAAAGCTTCCGCCCTATCATCGCTTCGATTTGATCGCGATCTGGCAGGCGTTTGAAGATACCGAAGTGCAGGCGGCGCTGCGCAATCTTTTTAATCGCGATAACCGCGTACCGTCCATGTACACGCCCGGCGGCTTTCCGGAAGAAGCGCGCAGCTTGGTGCTTAGCGTTCGTCACGGATTTTGAGAAATACTGCCAAGCGTGAGAAAAGCAGCCAAGCGACTTTGCGAAATGCGTTGCTATTTTTTAGCGAGCGCCGGCTGCGTGACTTGCAACAAGGCTTTGAATACCTTGGCCGGCCCGCAAACGATATTGCCGGTGTCCATATGGGACATACCGCCGGTCGGGTCGCCTACTAGGCCGCCGGCTTCTTGTATCAGTAGAATGCCCGCCGCCATGTCCCAACTTTGCAGCCCGAACTCCCAGAAGCCGTCAAAGCGGCCTGCGGCAACCCATGCAAGGTCTAGCGCAGCCGCACCCGGTCTACGAATTCCGGCAGTCTCTTGGGTTAGCGTTCTCAGGATGTTGATATAGGGCTCGACGTATTTGGCCTGATCGGGCCGGAACGGGAACCCAGTTCCCAGTAATGCGCCCTGTAAGCCGCGGCGATTGCTTACGCGAATGCGTTTGCCGTTTAGCGATGCGCCGCGCCCGCGGGTGGCGGTAAATTCTTCTTTCTTGACGGGATCATACACCACGGCAACTTCCAATTGCCCCTTGACTTCAAGCGCGATGGAAATCGCAAACTGCGGAATGCCGTGGATGAAATTGGTGGTGCCGTCCAACGGGTCGATGATCCAAAGATAATCTTGGCCCTCGTCGGTTCCTGCGATGCGGCCCGATTCCTCTGCCAAGAATCCATGTTTTGGGTAGCGCTTTTGCAAGCCGGTGATAATGGTTTCTTCCAACCCGCGATCGACGCTTGTAACGTAGTCGTTAGCGCCTTTGGTTTCGACTTTGAGCGAATCGACGTTGTCGAATGCACGAACGAGTAGGTCGCCGGCTGTGCGCGCAACGGACAGGGCGGAGTTGAGCATCGGATGCATGTTAAAGATCTACCTTTTAGGTCTGGCCACGGCCATGGGTGCCACGAAAAGGCGAGATTCTACCAGACAGTTTCGCTTCAGGCAGTATAATCTCGCGACCTGAGCGGCATGAACCGCACAACGCTTGTCTTGGTGGTGGGTGCTTGCATCCGTTCGCTCGTTTCTTTTTCTTGTATTGCAGTGGCTTGCCTAATGAATGATCTCGACCGAATCAGTATCGTCATGGTACACACGACCGACTCCGGCAACCTCGGTTCGGCCGCACGCGCCATGAAAACCATGGGAATCCATGATTTGCGCCTAGTTGCGCCAGAGGATTCGCCCGACACCGCCAAGGCCATTGCGCGTGCCTCTGGTGCGGCCGACCTGTTGCTGGCTGCACGTCAGTTCGATACGCTCGAAGAAGCATTAGCCGACTGTAGCTTGGTGTTTGGCGCATCGGCGCGTAAGCGCACGATTCCTTGGCCGCTGATCACGCCGCCCGTGATGGCCGATCTTGTACTGAAAGAGCCTGTAGAAGGCCGAGTCGCGGTACTTTTTGGTCGAGAAGACAACGGCCTCACGAACGAAGAACTCAGCCTTTGCCACTACCACGTTACGATTCCCTGCAGCGATGAGTATTGTGTGTTGAACGTATCGCAGGCGATCCAAGTGATTTGTTACCAGCTTCGCCAAAGTCTCGTTGAACGTCCGAAAGGCGAAGAAGCGGCGCTTGACACGGGTAGCTTTGGGCTGCGTGAATGGGACGCCCCACCCGCAACCGGTGAAGAAATGGAGCGCTTTTTTCGCCATCTTGAGGAAACGCTCGTTGCGCTTGAATTTCTGAAGCACGAAAACCCAGGCCAACTGATGACAAGAATGCGTAGAATGTTTGGCCGGATTCGGCCCGATCATATGGAAGTAAACGTGTTACGTGGTGTGCTGACTGCGATGCAAAAGAAACTGCGCGGCCAATAAAGGCGGCGTGGCCGATAGGGGTTGGCGGGTGCCAGCCAATGCTTGTATAAGGAATGAACATCTTATGTTCCAACAGATTTCTGAAGATATCCGTTCCGTGTTTGCGCGTGATCCTGCCGCGCGCTCCAGCGTAGAAGTTTTTCTAACCTATCCGGGCGTGCATGCGATGATTTTTCATCGTATGGCGCACAGCTTGTGGCTGCGCGGTTGGAAGCTTTCCGCGCGGTTGTTGGCAATGGTAGCTCGCGGTATCACTGGCATCGAAATTCACCCCGGTGCCACGATCGGGCGACGTTTTTTCATTGATCACGGTATGGGGGTGGTGATCGGTGAGACCGCCGAGATCGGGGACGACGTGACGCTCTATCACGGTGTAACTCTCGGTGGAACCAGTTGGAACAAAGGAAAGCGCCATCCCACCGTCGGCAATGGCGTAGTTGTCGGAGCGGGTGCAAAAATCCTCGGCCCCATCTCCGTGGGCGAAGGCGCACGCGTAGGTTCCAATGCGGTGGTCACCCGCCCCGTACCGCCCGGCGCGACGGTGGTAGGGATTCCAGGGCGAATTGTGCGCCGAGAGGAGGAGCATGGCGACGAGCGCGAGCAGCGCCGTCGTGCAATGGCTGAAAAAATCGGCTTCGACGCCTACGGCATGACGCCCGATATGCCAGACCCGATTGCGAACTCAATCCGCGCAGCTTTAGATCATCTGCAAGCGGTTGACGAAAAACTCAACGATATCTGCGTTGCTATGCAAAAAGCCGGAATTAGCATTTGCGAAGAAATGCCGGAGCTTAAAAATGAACTGGATGTATTGGAGCCACAAAACGGCGGAAATACTTGACCCAAAAAGTAGGGTATAACAGAATGGCACCGATCTCGCCGCTGTACGCGCGATCGTATACTTCAGCGTTGCAGAGGTGCTTATGCGCTTAACTACTAAAGGCCGTTACGCAGTGACCGCGATGCTCGATTTAGCATTGCACACTGGCAAAGGCCCCGTCAGCCTCGCCGAGATCTCCGAGCGACAGGGAATCTCCATTTCTTATCTAGAACAACTGTTCGCCAAGATGCGCCGCAAAGATCTGGTGCAAAGCGTGCGTGGGCCGGGTGGTGGCTATTTGCTCAGTCGCGATGGAAGCACGATCTGCGTTGCTGAAATCATTGATGCGGTTGATGAATCGGTAGATGCCACGCGCTGCCAAGGCTTAGGCGATTGCCAAAACGGCGAAACCTGCCTTACGCACGATCTTTGGCAAGAGCTTTCGATTGAAATCCACCGTTTTCTTGGTGGTATCAGCTTAAAGAGCTTAGTGTCGCGTTCGCAGATACAGCAAATTTCCGCTCGGCAAGACGCGTATCAGCGCGGCGAAAAGCGATCGGCAGAAGGGCGGATCATCGCGCAAGCGCTGGATGCGCTGAACTAACCTTCCACAAAGCCAAGTTACCTTGATGAAACCGATCTACCTGGACTATGCGGCGACCACGCCCGCTGCACCCGAAGTTGCGGCGGAAATGGCGCGCTACCTCACCTTGGATGGTGTTTTTGCAAACCCTGCATCCCGCTCGCACGGCCCCGGCTGGCAAGCGGAATCTGCCGTTGAAGACGCGCGCCGCGATTTGGCCGAACTGATTGGTGCGGACCCTCGTGAAATCGTCTGGACGTCGGGCGCGACCGAAGCTGACAATCTTGCGATCAAAGGCAGCGTCGAAGCAGCCGTCGGCCTTGATTACAGCCGCGCCCATATAGTGACGTCGGCATATGAGCACAAAGCGGTGCTGGATTGCTGCAAGCATCTGGAAACTTTCGGTGCTCGCGTGACCTATGTTGCGCCTGAACCCGATGGCCGAGTCTCTCCCGCTAAAATTAGCGCGGCGATTACGCCAGAAACCGTGTTGATCAGCGTAATGCACGTCAATAACGAATTGGGCACCATCAACGACATCGGCACAATCGGTGCAGAAGCGCGCGCAAAGCAAATTTCGTTTCATGTAGATGCCGCACAATCGGTGGGTAAGCTTGCAGTGGATCTAAAACGCCTCCCCGTGGATTTGTTGTCAATCTCTGGCCATAAGTTTTATGGTCCCAAAGGCATTGGTGCGCTCTATGTGCGCCGCAGCCCTTATGTGAAAATCGCCGCGCAAATCCACGGTGGCGGCCATGAGCGTGGCATGCGTTCAGGCACCTTGCCGACGCATCAAATTGTTGGGATTGGCTGCGCTGCGCGCTTGGCGAAACAGCAAATGGCGGCAGACTATGCGCATCTGGAGCGCCTGCAAGCTGCGCTGATGGAAGGTTTGGCGGATCTGGACGGCTGTTTTTTGAATGGCAGCGGGCCGCGCTTTCCTGGGATTACCAACCTGTCTTTTGCTGGGGTAGATGGCGAGACGCTGCTCAACAGTTTGGCAACCCTGGCGCTCTCTAGCGGGTCGGCCTGCAATTCGGCCACCGTGGAGCCTTCTTATGTGCTCAAGGCGCTGGGCGTGCCGCGTGCATTGGCGCAAAGTGCGTTGCGTGTATCCATCGGGCGCTATACCACGCAGTCCGATATAGAAGGTGCGCTTCAGGCGATTCGTTCAAGTGTGATGCGTTTGCGCAAATAAGGGCGTTTCACTCAAATAAGGGCGTTTCACTCGCAAGCTTGCTGGTACAAGGCGTGATCAGGCTTACATCCCCACGCCAATCCTGCGTATAATCGCAGCCTTTCGCGGTTTGCCTAGTATTGGCGGGCCGTAACGTGGCTTTGCTCAGTTGAGAAAGCTGCGGGTAAGTTTTTGTTTCATCTGTTTTTAACTGCCCAACCACCCCACACTGGAGCTCTTTATGGCGATCGAACGCACGCTTTCCATTATCAAACCCGATGCAGTAGCCAAAAATGCGATTGGCGACATTTACAGCCGGTTTGAAAAAGGCGGCCTAAAAATCGTAGCAGCACGTATGATGCACTTAAGCCAAGCGCAAGCCGAAGGCTTTTACGCAGAACACCGTGAGCGCGGTTTTTTCAAAGACCTCGTGGCGTTCATGACTTCAGGCCCCGTGATTGTACAAGTTTTGGAAGGCGAAAACGCGGTATTGTGCCACCGTGACCTGATGGGCGCGACCGATCCAAAGAAAGCAGCCGCCGGCACGATCCGCGCAGACTTCGCAAGCAGCATTGACGAGAACGCAGTTCACGGCTCAGACTCGACCACTTCTGCAGCGCGTGAAATTGCCTATTTCTTTAGCGAAACCGAAGTGTGCGCACGCACCCGCTAAGCATTTTGGTACATCATGCCGTGATAGAGCGCGAATCACCGCAGCTTTATCTCGGCAGCTTCTGTAATTTGCTGTTGAAGGCAGGCGCTACTTTTTGCGAGTCGCCTGCATTCGCAGCCGCCTGTACGATCGAGAGGTAGCTCCCATGACCGTGGCCACTGAAAAAGCGAATCTGCTCGGGATGACGCGCCGGGAACTGGAGGACTTCTTTGTCTCATTGGGCGAAAAGCCGTTTCGCGCGCATCAGGTAATGAAGTGGATTCACTTTTTTGGCGTTGATGATTTCGATCAGATGACCAACGTAAGCCGTGACCTGCGCGAGAAACTCAAAGCCGTTGCGGTCATTCCGGCGCCTGCAATTTCGTATGAGAATATCTCTAAAGACGGCACCCGCAAATGGGTGATCCGCCTAGATAACGGCAATGCGGTAGAAACCGTATTTATTCCCGACGGCAATCGCGGCACCTTGTGCGTATCTAGCCAAGTCGGCTGCTCTTTGGATTGCAGTTTTTGCTCTACCGGCAAACAAGGTTTTCAGCGCGATTTGACTGCTGCGGAAATCATTGCCCAGCTTTGGGTGGCGAATCGCTCTTTTGGTGTACCCGACAACAAGGGGCATCGCAATATCACCAACGTCGTGATGATGGGCATGGGTGAGCCGTTATTGAACCTTGATAATGTGGTTTCTGCGATGGAAATCATGAAAGACGATCTTGGCTACGGCGTGGCCAGAAAGCGCGTAACTTTGAGCACCTCGGGTGTTGTTCCGAAAATGTACGAACTGTTTGACCGTATTGACGTATCGCTGGCCGTTTCTTTACACGCGCCCAACGATACGCTGCGCGATGAGCTGATGCCGATCAACCGCAAATATCCACTCGCGGAGTTACTGAAGGCTTGCCGTTATTATGTTGATAAGTATAACGATGGCCGCCGCGTGACGATGGAGTATGTGCTGCTCGATGGCATTAACGACACCTTCGCACATGCAGCCGAGCTGGTGGAACTTTTGCGCGACGTGCCGTCTAAAATCAATCTGATCCCCTTTAACCCGTTCCCGCACGCGCCTTATAAGCGCCCGAACGGCTACCGCGTCAAAGCGTTTCAAGAAGTTTTATTGAAAGCGGATTATGTCACGACGATTCGCACCACAAGAGGCGATGACATTGACGCGGCTTGCGGGCAATTGGTGGGCCAAGTGCAAGATCGCACGCGCCGCCAAGCGCAATGGTCGCAACAGATCAGCGAGCGTGAATCGCGCCGCCTGAACGTAAAAGATATTAGCCCGGTAGAAGTATCACGCCGCCCTTCAATTGCTACGGTTGCCAAAGCGAGTGTTGTTCAAACTACGGCGACCAATGACCTGCGTGAGCATTGATGAAACGTCTAACACTTTTTTTGCTACTGGCTTTGACCTTGAGCGCTTGCGTCATTGAATCGACCACGGATCCAATGGCCAAAAACCGCGACGAAGGCAAAGCGTTGCGTGCCTACGTCCAGCTAGGCATGGCGTACATCCAAGATCGTGAAATGACGCAAGCCAGCCGAGTGTTGAACAAAGCGGCCAAGATTAATAGTGATGACGCCGCGCTCAATAACGCCTACGGCCTGTTTTATTTGCTGGAGGAAGACAACAAAAAAGCCGAGGAGCATTTTCTTCGCGCGATACGTTCCGACGCAGAATTTTCGGCAGCCTACAATAACTATGCGACGCTATTGTATAACGCGGGCCGTTACGCTGAAGCCGTCAAATATCTAAAGGTTGCGACGCGCCAATATCGTTACGACCGGCGCTTTCAGATATATGAGAGCCTTGGAAATTGCTACATTCAACTAAATGAGCAAGACAAAGCAGAACATGCCTACCTGAAGGCGCTGCAACTTTTTCCGCGCTTGCCAAATAGTATGCTTGGTTTGGCGGAACTGTATCTGGAGAAGGGTAACTATGCGCTTTCCAAGCAGTATCTCACGCAGCATGAGGCCATTGCGAAGCCCAGTGCAAAGCAGTTGTGGGTAGGAATTCGCTTGCAGCGGCAGCTAGGTGATGTAGACAAGCTGGCCAGCTATGAATTAGCGCTGCGCAGACTTTTTCCAGGATCCCCTGAATATCGCGAATACGAAAAGACGGCCACACCATGACAGCAGCAAAACCCACTCCGGTGCCAAGCCCAAAACTGACGGTTGTGGAGGGTTCGCAGACGAACTCTCCAGGGCAGCGTTTAGCGCGCGCGCGCACTCAGCAGGCGCTCACGCCTGAAACCGTGGCCAAGCGCCTGAATCTTTCGGTGTCCATGGTCAAAGCCATTGAGGCTGATAATCCACGCTTATTGCCTGGCCCCGCTTTTACTCGTGGCTACATTCGTAACTATGCCAAATTGCTAGGCGTTCCGGCAGATGAGTTGGTGGAAGCTTACGATCGCATCCATTCGGCCAGTAAAGCAGCCTCACAGCCCGTCGTTGAGCCTGTGCGAGGGCGTTCACGCTGGCTTGCGCACCTTGGCCAAGGCGTTGTGTTGCTGATCGTTCTTGCGCTTGTTGGGGGCGTGGGCTTGCTGATTTATCGACACGGCGGCAGCGTGATCGGAAAAGCGCTGGAAACCGCCAAAAGCCTTTCGGCCGAAGGAGAGGCTGCATCCGGAGTGCCCACAGTGAGTGAGGTTGCGCCGACGCAGGTGGATGCTGCCGGCACTGTGAAACTTTCCATTCCGCTTAAGCCCGTCGGCGCAGACAGCGCGCCAGCGGTTCACGAGCCTGCTCGCCAACCGCCGGTGGGTGAGAAAAACAGCACGCAAGAGGGTGGCACGAACCAAGCAGGTGCACCACAAGCAAATGCAGGCGTTCAAGAAGGGGCGGTATCGGCTGAGCCGAAACAAATCCTTCCTGTGCAAGAGCGCGTTTCAGTGCAAGCAGGCCAGCCAGCCCAGGAAAGCATTCCGGCACAAAAAAACCTTGAGCAAGCTGCAAGCTTCGCTGTCATGGGTGGTTCTCAAGGGCCGAGCGCTTCAGAAAGCGCGACTGGCGCTGAAGGTGCGTCTAGCGTGACCCGCAGTGATACGCCGTTGGCGCAGGTAAGCCTTGCGTTCTCGGGGGCAAGTTATGTGGATATCAAGGATGCAAAGGGTAAAACCTTGTTCAAGGGGCTTAAGCCGGCGGGTTCTGACCTTCAGCTGCAAGGTGCGCCACCGATGAAAGTGTTGGTGGGATATGCGCCGGGTGTGAAGGTGAGTTTTAACGGTAAACCGTTCGCGTTTTCCGCGCCACGCGGCAGAAATGTTGCCCAATTTACACTCGGTGCTATATAGCGAACGGCCGCAATATTGCACTTGGATCCCCGCTGCCTCCGAGTGCATTGTGTCGCTATAAAGTTGTGTCGCAAAAAATTGCGCTGTTAAAAATTGCGTTTGTAAAAACTGCGTTTGTAAAAAAAGTGTCGTTAAAAATTGCTTTGCGCGAAATGTTGTAGGCAGGAGAGCATATGTTTCAAGAAAACCCCATTAAACGCCGTAAATCTCGGCAGATCATGGTCGGCAATGTACCCGTTGGCGGCGATGCGCCGATTTCCGTGCAAAGCATGACGAACACCAAAACCACCGACATTGACGCCACAGTAGCGCAAATCGTGCGGATGGAAGCGGCCGGGGCCGACATCGTGCGGGTGAGCGTACCCAGCATGGAAGCGGCGGATGCGTTTGGCGAAATTCGCAAGCAGGTGAATGTACCGCTGGTAGCGGATATTCATTTTGACCACAAAATTGCGCTTGCGGTGGCAGAGAAGGGGGTTGATTGCTTGCGCATCAATCCGGGCAATATCGGTAAAGAAGATCGTATTCGGGCGGTGGTTGAATCGGCAAGAGAGAAGAAAATTCCGATTCGTATCGGTGTGAATGCAGGTTCTTTGGAGCGCGATTTGTTGCGTAAATACCACGAGCCCACAGCAGACGCGATGGTGGAATCGGCGATGCGCCACGTTGGGATTCTAGAGCAGCTGGATTTTCCTGATTTCAAGCTTAGCTTGAAGGCTTCTAACGTATTTATGACGGTAGATGCCTACCGCAAAATTGCAGGATTGATTGAACAGCCGCTGCATTTGGGCGTTACCGAGGCGGGGACGTTTCGGTCGGGCACGGTAAAATCTGCAATCGCGCTGGGTGCATTATTGATGGAAGGTATTGGCGATACCTTACGAATTTCGCTGGCCGCTGATCCGGTTGAAGAAATCAAAGTGGGTTTTGATATTCTGAAAAGCCTTGGTTTACGCAGTAAGGGGATCAACTTTATTGCCTGCCCGAGCTGTTCCCGGCAGAATTTTGATGTGATCGGTACGGTGAACGAACTTGAAGCCCGCCTTCAGGACATTAACGTACCGCTGGATGTGGCGGTGATTGGCTGTATCGTAAACGGCCCAGGTGAGGCGAAAATTTCCGACGTCGGCCTTACGGGCGGTACCCCCGCAAATTTGATTTATCGGGAAGGCAAACCCAGCCACAAGATTGATAACGCCGGCCTTGTGGATGAGTTGGAGCGTATTGTTCGGGCGAAGGCGGCAGAAGTGCAAGCATCCGGCAGTAAGGAACGCAAAACCGTTAAACTGCTTGGATAATCACTCCACGAGGAATTCCGCTTTGGGAAAACGTATTACCGCCATTCGTGGCATGAACGATATTCTGCCATCGCAATCCGTTGCGTGGCGCCACTTGGAAGATACAGTAAGAAATCTGCTTACTGGCTACGGCTATGGCGAAATTCGCCTGCCCATTGTTGAATATACCGAGCTTTTCAAGCGCTCTATCGGCGAGGTCACTGACATCGTCGAAAAAGAGATGTACACCTTTGAAGATCGCAATGGCGAGAGTCTGACGCTACGCCCTGAAGGTACGGCCGGTTGTGTGCGCGCAGGTGAGGAGCAAGGCTTGCTCTATAATCAGGTGCAGCGCCTTTGGTATGCGGGCCCGATGTTTCGCTATGAAAAGCCCCAAAAAGGCCGCTACCGGCAGTTTCACCAGATTGGTGTCGAAACCTTCGGTATGGTGGGCCCAGATATTGATGCCGAGTTGATCGTTTTGACAGCTCAACTTTGGGCCGCGCTAGGGATCAGCGAGCTGGTGCGCCTACAGCTGAACAGCTTAGGCACCTCGGCCGAGCGCGCCCGCTACCGTACAGATCTTGTTGCGTGGCTGGAACAGCATCGCGAACAGTTGGATGAAGACAGCCAGCGCCGTCTGACCAGCAATCCGCTCCGTATCTTGGACAGTAAAGATCCAGCAACCCAAGCGATCCTTGACCAAGCACCGAGTTTGGCGGATTACTTGGAAGATGAATCGCGCACGCACTTTGACGGCCTGAAAGCGATGCTGGATGCTGCGGGGGTGCGCTATGAGATCAATCCACGCTTGGTTCGTGGATTGGATTACTACGGAAAAACCGTATTTGAGTGGGTGACTACTGCATTGGGTGCTCAGGGAACGGTTTGTGCGGGTGGTCGCTACGATGGTTTGGTCGAACAGTTAGGAGGGCGCGCTACGCCCGCCGTTGGTTTTGCCATGGGGGTTGAACGTCTGGTGCTTTTGCTGGAAACCTGCGATAAAGTGGCCCACCTGAATCTGCAACCTCACGCCTATTTTATTGTCAGTGAAGGCTTGGAAGCGCAGAGCCTCGCAATGGCTGGGCGCTTGCGTGCTGCGCTGCCGGGGCTGCGCCTGACCATGCACTGCGGCGGTGGGAAATTTAAAAAGCAGGTGAAGAAGGCAGACGAGAGCGGCGCACGGGTGGCCCTGATTTTGGGCGAGAACGAGGCGGCGAGTGGCGAACTTGCGATCAAATACATGCGTGAAGATCGACCCCAAGAAACCATCACAGAAGCGGCGGTGGTCGAGCGTTTGCTTGCCTTGATGCAGGGTTGATCCGTTGGCATTGCGGCGTGGTTTTTGAGCGTTGCAGCCGTTTTTAGTGCAAAATTTTTATTCATTTTTCAGGCGTAAGCGCCTTTGGAGAACACAGTGGCCGGCTACCATACAGAAGAAGAGCAAATCCAGGCGATCAAGGATTGGTGGAAGGATTACGGCAATACCGTATTGATCGGTTTCGGCCTTGCTTTGGCCATCCTGTTTGGCTGGAAGGCTTGGCAGTCTAGCGCGAAAGATAAATCCGACACGGCGGCTACGGCGTATATGCAGATGCAGGATGCGGCGCAGGCCATGCGCCAACAGCCGCCGGTTGCGTCTGCTGCTGATGGTAGCAAAGTGGAGACCCCACAGCATGCCACGTTCTTACATATGGCAGAGCAAATCAAGAAAGACTACCCCGATAGCGGCTACGCGATTATGGCGGCGCTGCAGTTAGCGCGTGACAAGGTCGACAATAACGACGCAGCTGCAGCAGAGGTTGAGCTGCGCTGGGCGTTAGATCACAAGCCCAACCCCGCATTGACTACGATTATCAACATGCGCCTTGCACGGGTGCTGGCGATGAAAGGTGATATCGACGGCGGCTTAAAGGTATTGGAAGGCATTCAGCCGGAAGCGCAGCGCGCCGAATATGAGGAGGTCAAAGGTGATCTCTATTATGCAAAAGGCGATATGACCAAGGCGCGTGAAGCCTATCAGGCAAGCATGAACGCAGGTGGTGGTTCGGCGAGCCAAGCGATTTTGAAAACCAAACTAGATGATTTGGCGGTAGCAGAATGAGTTTATCTTTGCGCGTGCCTCTACCAAAAGTTGCGCTATCCGCTTGCTTGCTGGCAATGGTGGCTACGTTGTCGGCCTGCAGCGATGACGATGTTGCGCCGCCTTCTCCGCTACCAGATTTTGATTCGACGCTCGTTTTGAAGAAAATGTGGTCGGCTTCTGTAGGCGATGGCGTGGGCGATTACTACATTTCGCTTTCGCCTAGCGTGACAGACACAAGCGTTTTTGCCGGTTCTGTCGATGGCACCGTGGCCCGCTTCGAGCGCCGAAAAGGTGCAGAGATGTGGGAAAAGGAAACCGATTATGCAATTACCGGCGGTGTGGCCGCGGGGCATGGCGTGGTTGCGTTTGGCACATCAAGTGGTGATGTGGTTGCCTTGCGTGAAGAAGATGGCAGCCAATTGTGGAAGGTGAATCTTGGCGGCCAGATTTTATCGACGCCCGCATTGGCTGAAGACCGTGTGGTTGTGCAAACCGTGGATGGACGCTTGCATGGGCTTGCGCTGGCGGATGGCAGCCGGCAATGGCTTTACGATACCTCGATCCCGATCCTGACGCTGCGCGGTGAAAGCAATCCTTTGCTGGTGGGCAATGTGGTGCTGGCCGGATTTGCTAACGGCAAATTAGTGGCGCTGCAAGCGGATAACGGCTTTGTTGGGTGGGAGCGCCAAGTTGCCGAACCGGATGGCCGCTCGGAGCTGGAGCGCCTTGTGGACATTGATGGCCGCATGGATATTGAAGGCGCAAATGTCTATGCCGCCACTTATCAAGGCCGTGTTGCGGCGGTTGAAGTGCCGAGCGGTCGGCAAGTTTGGAGCAAGCCATTTTCATCGCATTCTGGGCTTTCTGTCGTAGATGGATTGGTATTCATCAGTTCCGACGATGGCGATGTGGTGGCTTTGGACTCTGCGACGGGTGCGGAGCAATGGCGTCAAACGGGGCTCAAACGCCGCTCTGTAACGGCGCCGGTTGCTTATGAGGACTTCGTTGTCGTAGGTGATTTCGAAGGCTATTTGTTCTGGTTGGATCGCCGCACGGGTGAGTTCCTTGCGCGGGTTCGCGTAGACAGCGATGGCCTGCGGGCACCGGCGGTTGTGGTCAAAAATGTGGTTTATGTTCAGGCCAATGACGGTACTTTGGCCGCTTACCGTGTGAAGAAGCGAATTTCCAAATGAAAGCTGCCGTTGCCCTTGTCGGGCGTCCCAACGTAGGAAAGTCTACGTTATTCAACCGCTTAACCAAAACGCGAGATGCGATCGTTGCGGATATGCCTGGCCTTACGCGCGATCGTAAGTACGGCGAAGCGCGTGTGGGGGCGCATGCCTTTTTGGTGATTGATACCGGAGGCATTACCGGCGAGGAGGAGGGCATTGATAGCTTGATGGCAGAGCAGTCGATGCTGGCGATTGAAGAAGCCGATCTGGTGTTCTTTATCGTAGACGCGAAGGCGGGTTTAACGGCAGGTGATGAGGTTTTAGCGCAGCGTTTGCGCGTTCGTGAAAAGCCGCTTTATGTGGTCGTGAACAAAATCGACGGACAGGATAGTGATGAAGCGCTGGCGGAGTTTTCGCGCTTAGGTTTGGGGGATCCGTTCTTCATCTCTGCGAGCCATGGGCGCGGCGTTACTCAGATGATCGACGATGTGTTCGGTGCGGTGGGTGAAGATGCCATTCTACCCGAGCCTACACCTGAAGATACCGGCATTCGCATTGCGGTAGTGGGGCGGCCCAACGTTGGAAAATCCACGCTGATCAACCGGATGCTGGGTGAGGAACGTGTCGTGGTATTCGATATGCCAGGCACTACTCGCGATAGCATCTACATTCCTTATGAGCGGCGCGGCCAGAAGTACACTCTCATTGATACGGCGGGCGTACGCAAACGTGGCAGGGTGGATGAGGCCGTTGAAAAGTTTTCGGTCATAAAAACCCTGCAAGCAATCGAAGATGCGCACGTTGTGATTCTAGTGCTGGATGCGCGCGAGGGGATCGTCGATCAAGACCTGCATTTGTTAGGGTTTGTGCTGGAAACGGGGCGCTCTCTGTTAATCGCCTTGAACAAATGGGATGGCATGGACGATTATCAGAAATCCCGCGTGAAGGTCGAGATTGATCGGCGCATGGAATTTGTCAGCTTTGCGAAAATCCACTTTATTTCCGCATTGCACGGCACGGGCGTTGGCGATTTGTACGGATCGGTAGAGCGTGCCTATCAGTCGGCGTTTCGGCGCCTGTCTACTCCGGCACTCACTCGCATTTTAGAAGATGCAATTGCAGATTATCAGCCGCCGCTCGTGGGTGGCCGACGCATCAAGTTGCGCTATGCCCACATGGGCGGCGTGAATCCGCCTCGGATCGTTATCCACGGCAATCAGACGGATAGCGTGCCCGGTTCGTATCGGCGTTATCTGGAAAATACTTTTCATCGCCTGATGAAGCTGGAAGGTACGCCACTCCAAGTGGAATTTAAGACCAGTGAGAACCCTTTTGCGGGCCGCCCTCAAGAGCTTTCCGCCCGCCAAACGGCGAAGAAAAAGCGTTTGATGACTCATGTGAAAAAAGCAGAGTACAAGCGCAAGCAAAAAACTCGCAAATAACTCTCAAAAAATTGCAAATAATTCCCAAAAAAATCGCAAATAACTCGCAAATAACGACAGGCAGCAGTGCGAATCTGCTGCCCAATACATTCAGGTAAATTTTTCCCCCTTAATCCATTCGTTTTGCATTGAAGGCGCTTGCTGCTAGCAATTTGCCTTGACGATCGACTACTTGCACCTGCCATGCGCCCGGTGCGAAATAGCTTACAAACTTGCTGGAAGTTGATTTTGCATCGTGATCGCTGCGTGTTGCAACGCTCGCCTTCAGCTTTCCGTCTAGATACCAGTGGTAGTTGACCTGCTCGTTTGGCTTTCCTGTGTTTGCGCTGAAGACTACGCGCACAGCCTTTTTCTTGCCAACTGAAATACTGCCTCGCTCAAGTGCTAGCGGGTCATGATCAATGATTTGTTGGAGCGTTACATCTTTCAGGCGCTTGTCGGCGATATAGATTTGGCCGGGACGAATGCCTGCGGCGGGGGCGGGTGCTTCGTTGATGGCTTTCAGCGCTGCGCTGCGGTTGGCGTTCGCGGTTTCAGCGGGCTTAGGATTTGTTTGTGCTGTCGTTGTAGCGACTGCTGCTGCGCTTTCGGTAGTGGAGGGCGCTGCTTTGGCTGGGTTTTCGGTGGGTTTTTTCGCAGAGATTGTTGGTAAATTCACGACGATGTGTTTGTCTGCGGAGGCGCTTGTCGCGCTCTTGGTAGCGCTTGCCGTAGTGCTCGTGGTGAGGGCAGACTGCGCTGGATGTGCTGCAATTTTGTTTGCGGTTCCCGCGTTACTGGGAATGGAATCTTCTTGGGTACTGACCGCTGCGGTTGGGGTGGCTTGATCCGCAGTGGAGGAGGGCCATAGCCACGTGGCGGCTCCGGCAACGGCGACGATCACGCCAACGATGGGGACGATACGGTTCCAGTGGTAGACGTATTCATATTGCGGACGTGTTTCTTGGTTCGGATGAGCAGATTTTTTTTCCATGGGGTCACATTTTTATTGGAGGTTTTCGGATCAAGCACCAAGCTTCCAGCAAGTGTAGCACCTATTTTTAGCATAAGTGGCTGATTTTCGACGTGGTATGGTGGGTGGGGTAATATGACTTCGGCTTTTTTCCAACTTCGAGTGCCTAGTGCATCGGCTTTCTGGTTTGCCGCGTATGTGCTTTGGTTGACAGCCTTTCCCATGTCGGGAGTACTGCTCGCACCGGGGGAACGCATGATGTGGTTTACCTTGCCGCACGCCCTCACACTGATGGTTTTGGGGCATAGGCTATTGCTCTCCCAGTTGTATCAATGGTTGCCGTGGGCAGTGGCGGGGGCTGCTTTTTTGACCGTGGTTTATGGGTTTGTCGCCGGTCAGTTGAGCGGGCTGGGTTCTGGCTTGTTGCTGTTGCTGGGCGTGGTGACGGCTCCTCTTTCGATTGGGGTGGGGGTAGGTTTGGCGGCTGCGCCTCGGCCCGTTGTGGCGGCGGCGCTGGGTTTGTGTCTGGGAAATCTGAGCAGTTTTCTGCTGGCGCTGGCTCCTGGGTCGGCAACGTTTAAGCTGGCTTTGCTGGCTTGTCTGCTGCCGGGGATGCTCGTCTTGCGTGCGGGTTTTTTGTCCGTGGAAGACGCTGGGTCGGCACGAGCCAAGGTGACGGGGATGCCGAATTTATGGCGTTTGCTGCCTTTTATCGCCATTTTTCAGATCGTTAGCGGCTTGATGTATGGTTACCTTTGGCAGGCGGGTGAAGCGGCTGGAAGCTGGGCTGGGATTGAGCTATTGGCTTACGTTTTAGGCGTCTTGCTGGTGGCGCGCTATCTTGGCTCGCCTACCTTGCTCGGTGCGTTGGCAGCGGTTGTGCTGGCGATTGGGGCGTTTGCTGTTCACCATGCAGTTCCCAGCCTCTGGGGGCAGTTTCTGGCGTTGTGCTTGATGCTTTTGGCAGCGGGCATCGTCGATTTGTTGCTGCTTGTGGTGGTTTTGGCGCAAAAAAACCGGATTCGGGCCTATGGCTATGCGGTGGGTGTGATGGTGCTGGGCATTGTGCTGGGGGATGGGCTTGTCTCCAGCTTGAGTGGGTCGCAGCTGTCTGTCGCTTTGCTGGCGCTGGTGTTGTTGAATTTGGCCACGGTGGCCTTGTTTTTGCCGCGCCAGTCTGAGGTGGTGCGCTCTGGTGAGTCTGCTCCTGTGTCTGCACCAGTGGCTTTGGTTCCTGCAGAGGCGATGCCGATCGCCGTGGCGCAGCCTGTTTTAGCTCCGGCGCAGGCTTTGTCTGCGCATCCGCTATTCAGTCAACTTTCGGAGCAGGAGTTGCGGGTGTTGCAGGCTTTGAGGGGTAATTGCACGTATAAGGAAATTGCCCAGAATCTGGGCATTTCCGAGTCGTCTGTAAAAACTTATGTGCAACGTATCTATCGCAAGCTGGGCGTTTATCGGCGCAGTCAGTTGGCGGCACTGGTGGAGCAAGTGCCGCCAGTGCCGCCGGCAGGGGATGTGGGGCCGCCTTGAGTGGCCCGTGTGGGCTATCTTTTCTCCAGAGCAAAAGTGCCAGTACATCTTTTGTTTTCTGTTTCCCACGCGCCATTTCCGATAAAACGGGAGAGACTGGGTGGGTTGATGGTGCCGCTGATCAAGAGACCGCTGCGGCTGACTTCACCCGTGAATGTATTGCCTGTGACCTGGCCATACAGCCTTCCGTTAGCTTCAAGATCGCCAGACATTTCTTCACCGCTTATTAAGATGGTTATTTTTTTGTCGAAATAGAAATGGCACTCGCTGATGAGGCCGCCGTCTACTAACAAATAGCCATTATATTCACCATCTAAATTGGTGGACGGTGGTGTTACCGGTGGCTCCTGCTCTTCAGGTGCAAGACTTGTGCTGATATATCCTTGTGCCCTTGCCCAATCATAAAAATCCGTCCGCTTCTTTTCCACACTGGTGCTCATCCAGAAACGGATGGCCAGTACCATGTCACGCGGTGTCATTTTGGCGGCATTGGAACCGTCGAAAAGCTTGCGTAGGGAATCCCGTATTTTGTAGATACGTTGCAGACGTTCTTCTAGGTTGAAGGTGTCGCTGTCATCCTTGAAGTAGTCCTTGTAAAAGCCTTCGACCAAGAGGAATTTGTCGTTTTCCAGCTCGGCCAAGAAGGCATTTTCTTGGTCTTCAAAGGTTTTGTAGATGGCTTCGTTGTTTTTGCGCTGCTCGAAATAGGCTTTGAGCGATGCGCGGCCTTTTTCCAGCGCGAGCTGGTGTTCTCGTTCGCTTAGGTCGCACGGGCGTATCATGCGTTTTTCGCAGTAGTTGGCAATGATGCGTACTTCCTGCTGGCGACCGCCGCCGGCCATTTCTTCCAGCAAGGCGCCTACATTGCCGGAACCGGTTTCGTAATAGCCTTTACCGCTACTGGCGCCGATATAGATTTGGTAGGCTTTTTCCAGCTCGGAGGCGGTGAATGCGTCCACGGCATTTTGTGCGACACCGACTGCGGCTTCCACCACCATAAAGGGCAGGGCCGCGCCGGGTGCGCCCGTGGTCACCAGCCCCTTGAGTACGCTGTAGACGGCTGGGCCTGCGGCGGCGCTATCCCCCCCGGCCAGCGCTCCGGCCGCTTCACCGAGCGAGCCGAGGGAGGCGATGCCTGCGGCTTGCCATTTGTCTGGGCCGCCTCTGGCAAGTGCCCAATGCAAGGCTTTGGCCACCACTTCCAGACTCTTGGTGTTGCGCTGTTCTTCGTCACCGCTGGCGATGGTTGCAATGCTCTCGATCGGCGAGAGCGCGGCATTGGCGGTAAAGGCGTATTCGTCGCTGATGTGAGCGCTTTCAAGATAGCTGATGACGTTCATGGCCAGATCCTTGGCCACTGCGCGATCTGTGATGCCTAGGCTAGCCAGTGTTTTGTCGAGGTCAGGCCCGATTTTCTGTTGTAGCGCCTGACGTGCCAATTCCTGCTGGGTGTATTGAGCGGCCATGGTGCGGCCATAGACCTTCAGCCGTTCCTGTTTGGTGGGCTGGGCATTCCCCCAGAGCCAGCTGAAATGCTGGACTTCGATGACGGCCACGCTGTTTGTGAGGTCGACTTCCTTGAAGGGCCAGAATTCCCAGCCTTGGGTTGTGTGATAACCGTACATCAGAGCCCATGGCTGGACACCGGCGGGAATGGGTGTGGCGATTTCTACCGGCGCTTTCAAACGCAAGTTGTGTTGGCCGTTGGCGCTGAGGGAGAGTACTCGGGCACCTTCCGGGGCATTCAGTTGCCGAAGGTCCAACGCGGTTGCCGTATTCATTTCGACTGTAATCGGTTGGTCGCCAAAGGCACCTTCGGGGATGCGCATTAACCAGCCTTTTTCGAGATCACCGATCTGGCTGGTTTCGTTTGGGGCCACAGTGGCGCTTATGGTTAACCCATTATCGTTGGGTTGCGGCGGATCGGTATCGGTATTTTTGTCTCCGCCTCCACCGCCGCCTCCGCCTCCACAAGCGGTCAGAAGGACTGCGCATGCTGACCATGCGAGCTGACATTTTCTAAAATGAACCATGAAGGATGCACCTCGGTAATGACTACACAAAACGCGCCGGAATAACGCAGAACGTACCGGAATAACGGCGGGGCATCGCCCAGTTTGTCGGTCTCGTATGCCCTGCGGTGAGTGTAGGTGTTGAGGATGCAGCTGTGCCTTTTACCGGTGTCGTCCGGCTGTCAACTTTTTAGAGGTGTTGTTGTCAACTCCCGCTACCCTACCTGCTCTTCAACCTCAAAGCCCACAATATTCCGCGTATCCTTACTAAACTCCACCCCAATCAAATGCACCGGCCCATCGTTACGATACTTGTCCGCATAGGCGCGATCTTTGATCTGCTGTAGCGCCCGTCCTTCAGGCGCAAGCTCCACCACTTTGAATTCAAATAAATAGACGTGCCCTGCAAAGCGCACAGTCATATCAATACGGCCGTGGTTGGTAGCGCCCTCCGTGGTAATGTCCAGCCCAAGTGCCGCGAAATGGCTGTAGAAAATGCTGGCCCAGTAGCCTTCGTATTGTGCGATGGGGCTATTTCGGTACCAATCGTGCGGAATGGTGGCGAAAAAGGCGTGGAAAAGGTCGCGCATGGCGGGAATATTGTTGGACAGCAATATCTCGTACAGCCGGCTGATTTGAGGTTGTATAATCGCCAGCCCACCACATAGCTCCCCCAGCAATTGGTCGTGCAGGGCTGATTTCACTTCCATGTTTGGGAACCGTAAGGTGATGATGATACGCCCAGGAATAAATCGAGCATGATCAATCGTCACATAACCCGCCTGAAACATCAGCGCTTCTACGGGAATATTATCTACGTCAAAGGTAGAAAGCAGGGCGTCTGAGGTGATGGATTTGCCAAGTTCGGGGGTGAATTGATGGCGTTTCGCGAGTAGCTTAATTAAAAAACTAGGCGTGCCAGTTTCAAACCACCAAGGGCGGAAGCTGCGATTACGAAATAGCAGAAGCAAATCAAATGGGTTGTAAACCGAATCGCCCAACCAATTGTAGCCGTTATACCAGCGCTTGATTTCTTCACGATCCAGCCCCTCAAGCTCGGGTGCAAAAACACTGTCCACATCCTGATCGGTATAACCGCAGATGGCGCTGTATTCTGCGCTTAGTGTGATGTCTTCGAGGTTGTTCAGCCCGGAAAACAAGCTCACTTTGCTGAATTTGGAAACCCCAGTTAAGAATGCAAAGCGAATGTACGCATCGTTGTCTTTGATCACCGAATAAAGATCTTTGAGCGCCTCGCGCATGGCAAGGGCGATTTCGCGGTCTTCGATTCGGTCGAGAATCGGTTTGTCGTACTCATCCACTAGGATCACAACGCGCTGACCTGTGCGTTCAGCAAGGCGTATGATCAGGCGCCTGAAGCGGCTGCGTGCGTCGGGATATTCGGCGGGTAATCCAAAACCTTCTTCGAGGGTGCCAAGTTGCTCATCTAGGCTTCGCCCCAAATCCTCCACCGAAGCGAGCGACGCCCCGCCAAAGCTGATCCGAATCACCGGATACTTTACCGACCAATCCCAGTGCTTTTCGGCGTACAAGCCTTTGAACAAGGCTTCATTGCCTTCAAACAGCTCTTTTAGCGTGTCCAGAAACAGGCTTTTGCCGAAGCGGCGCGGGCGGGAGAGAAAAAAGTGCGTGCCTTGAGCGATTAGCCGCAGCGCCAGCGGGGTTTTATCGACGTAGTAGCAGGCGTCGTTTTCGCGGATTTTAGCGAAGGTCTGGATGCCGATGGGCAGGCGTTTGCGTTGCATGGATAGGGTGGTCTCGTGGGGGATTTCGGCATGGTAGCATAGATGGGGTGTGTTTGAGGTTTGTGGGGCCCGCTACATGTGGATGGGCGCAGCCTTTGCGGGTGCGCCTTAGCGGTTGGGTTTCTGGGGGGGGCTGGGTTGCCGAATGCTAACTTGCGGCTCGCAGTAGCAGTGCGCTGAACATTGTGTCGGCGTTTTGTTTGGGGTTGCCGTGCAGGTGTTGGCTGGAGAGTGTAAATTCGGGGTGTTGTTCCAAAAAGGCGGCAACGATTTGTTCGTTTTCTTCTACAAAAAAACTGCAGGTGCTGTAAACCACGCGACCGCCGGGGCGCACGCTGAGCGCAGCTGAGGCAAGAAGTTTTGCCTGTAGTGCAGTGATTTCCGCCAGTTGGGATTCGTCGATGCGCCAGCGGGCGTCGGGGTTGCGGCGCCAGGTTCCGGAGGAACTACAGGGAGCGTCTACCAATACCCAGTCAAAACCGCCGCGCTTGGCTACCGCGGTGGGGAGTCGATCCAAGGGCTCTCCTTGCCAGACAAAGGTGCGGATGTTGTGTAGCTGGGCGCGTTGAGCGCGTCGGCGGATTTCATCGAGTTTGTACTCGCGGATGTCGGATGCGTATACCGCACCTTTGCCCTGCATGGCGCTGGCAAGTTGCATGGATTTTCCGCCGCCGCCCGCGCAGGCATCCCAGCCGAGTTCGCCGGGTTTGGCGGCGACGTGTTCGCCGATGGCCTGGCTCGCCAAGTCCTGGATTTCGAACCAGCCTTGCTGGTAGCTTTCTAGCTCGTAAAGCCCTTTGCTGCCGGTTATGCAGAGGGCTTTTTCAAGTGGGGTTGCCGTGAGGCCGTTGTCGCGAAGGTCGGTGAATACTTCTTCGGTTTTGTCGGGCAGGGGCCGAATATAGAGTGGCGGTCTTGCGGTATGGGAGTCAATAAAGCGTTGCCGTGCGGCTGTATCCCACTGGCTTGCTTGGGCGCGTGCGTCGATTTGCGGCTGCCATTGCGGTGAAATGCCTGCCCAAAGCAGTTCTGCGCTTTTTTGCCCTTCGCGCGCCAGTTGGCGAAGAATTAGTAGACATGCGCGGGTGGCGATGTTGCGTGGGTCGGCTGAACGAGTCGTGGTTGCGCGAGGCTCGATCGCGTGCGGCTCGGTTGCGGTGGAATCGTCGGCGTTGGCGTCAACAAGGGCGAGGCGTTGTTGTGCGGTACGCCAGACTCCCGGTGCGCGAAGCTTTTGCAGTGCAGCACTTGCGGCTTCGACGGTTTCTGGCGGTTGCCAGTCGGCAAGACGTGTCTGGAAAAGGGATTGCTGGTCTTCGGTGACGCCTGCTGCGTGAAAATCGGAGGCTGCCTCGGAATCGCTCGAGCTGAATGCTTCGATCAGGCCGGAGTCGTGGAGAAAGAGTGCAATCCAAGCGTAGCGTGACATGGCAAACAGGTGGTCGCCATACCAGAGCCGGTCGCGCTTGCCTGCGTTTTTGATCTTGCGAAGCGCCTGTGCCAGAAAACGATCGAGCTGGTGGAGTTGGCCGCTTTGCAGGTAGTCGTCCCATAAGCGCAGCAAGTAGAGCTCTTTTACGCCTAGGTGGGATGACTTTTCGGGGTGAGAGGATTGCGCGCGAGGTTCTGTTTGCCTCGGATGCCTGCCCTTTGCTGGTGCGCCGCTGTTTGATTGTGCCCGACTTTTGGGCCGTGCGCCGCTTTTGGCCTGCGGGCTGTTTTTGGCGTGCGGGCTGTTTTTGGAGAGGCGCTTACGGTTTGAGGGGCGGGGAGGAGTGGCGCGCAAGAGATTTCCTTTGCTTGATTGGTGATTGCTGGGGTGATTGGCGGTGGGGGTGCAAGACGAACGCTAAGGGAGCCCGAATTGTGTGTGGGCCTATTATGCGCAATTGTCGGAGGCGATACATCCTTTTGTGGGAACGGCCTCGCCCTGACGCTATTAAAACGTGAGGGCGAGGTAGGTTCATAAGATGCAGGAGAACCGCGCGTGTTAGCGGTTAGGTGGCATTCCCTCTACCCAAGTGCTCCATAGCTCCCACGTAACAGCAAAGGCGTCGCTTTCGCTGCGGATGTCGAAGCGCCAGCCCATTGGTTCGGTGCCAAAAATGCTGAATACGAATTCGACGCTGGATGCGGGCAGGATCACGGACTGTTTGACTTGGCCGCTTTGGTCGCTGATACGGATGGTGGTGCCCAGTACGTTGGTGTTGCGGATCTTGAACCACATTGCCTGGCCGCCACGGACGTTGAGCGTTGCGTTGCCATTCCAGAGGCCGGAGGTGAGCAGCCGGAAGTTTTCCGGATTGCTGGGGGCTTCCATTGCCAGCGGTCGGCCGATGAAGTGCGAGAAGCTCTGCGCTGCAGGGGAGCTCATCCATGCGGGCAGGGCGGGGAGATGGGCGATGTAGATAGGCGCGCGCACGTTGCGTTCACGGGTTGCTAGGGTTGCCTGTTTTTCTTCGAACTGGCGGAAGGTTTCGGTGTATTGCGCGCCTCGGTTTGATGGCTGGAAGCTGGTCATGCCCTGTTCCCAAGGGTCATTGATGTAGAGGGTGGTGCCATCGGGTGTGCCATCGCCTCGGATGCCGGTGATCACGCGGATGTGTGGGCCGGGTTCGGCGCTGGCGACCCATAGCGGGCCGTAGCGTCGTAGGAGGTTGGCAAAGGCGCTGATCATGTAGCTTTGCGGCGGTTCGGGCACAAACCCCCAGACCTGCATGACCGATACGTCTTCGGGGTTCAGGCCGCTTTGGTACTGGGCCCAGTGGCCGCTGGCTCGGGCGATTTCTTCAGGGTTGATGCTGACTCGGTCGCGCCAGCCGACGATCATGGCAAAGCCTGCGGCCCAGCAGGACATGCCGGTTTGCTGCGGCACAAGTTCGACGTTATAACAGACGTCTAGCGTGTTGCTAAGTTGGCGGGCGCGCTGCTGTGCTGCAAGGGCGGCGGTGAAATCAGGGGGGTAGCTTCGTGAGAGTGCTGTGCTGGGAGTCGCCGCGTGGGATTGGCTACGCCCTAAGGAGCGGGCTCGCTGTTCGCTGCGGCCATCGGTTTGCCAATGCACGACTTGGATACGCATATAGCCGGTGCGGATGACTTCTTCCTCGTATTTGGGGATGAAAACGGCAATGGATTCTTCGTAGCGACGCCCGCCAGCGGGGTCGACAATTTTGAAGCAAGTGCCTTCGGGGGTGCCGTCACCGTAAATGCCGGTGATTATTCGGGCGTGGATGGCCCAGGCTTTGCCGGGCGCCTCGTCGGTGGTGACCCAGATCGGGCCGTAGTTGCGCAGCAGGGTTTCCCAGCCTTGGATGCTGTAGCTTTGTGGTGGCTCTGCGACTAATCCCGCAGTGGAGATGAAATTTACTTTGTCATCCCCTGAAAGCCCCGTATCGGCGCGGTAGAGGTCTAGCCAGCGCTGGCCGACGCTGGCAGTGGCCTGTTCAATCGTCATCCCGCGCTGGCTGCGCCAAGATTTTAGCATGGTGAATACGGTTGCCCAGCAGGCCATGCTGGAGGGTTGCGCGAGCACCTGAAACTCCCCGGGGATATCGTAGCGAATGCTGGTGAAGGCGCGGCTGTGCTTTGCGGTGCTGGAAAATCCTTGCGCTCTGGATTGCGGGCGCGTTGGCCAGCGTGAGACACGCGCGGAAAGCCCTTGTGCGGTGGCAGGGCGCGGGCCGGAGGCTGCGTTGCGCACCGGAGTAACAGTGGTAGTAGGCTGCGTAGAGGGTTGCATTTTTTGCAGGGAACTACGCATGCGGTTTTTATTGGCCGGTTTTTTGGCTCTCGCAGGGCGTTGGCCCACGGTTTGTTCAAGATCAGCCAGTCGGTTACTCATGGTGTTCACCTGCGCTCGTGTCGGTGGAATCTGGGTGGATTGGGGCTGGGTGGATTGGATTGGGTTGGCTTGTGGGGGGCAAATTCGTGGGAGGCTGGGTCGCGCTGATTTCTGCAAGTTCGGCAACCAGATCGAAATCATCCAGCTGCATAGGGGTGACGTAGGGATTGGCAAAGGGGCTTGCTTCCGCTGGCTGCGGCTGGATTGCAGGCGCAGCGCGCGTGGGTTCGAGGGCCTGTTCGAACTCGCGAAAACGCTCGTTCAGGTTCACCTTGCCAAGATCGAAGCTGTTGGCGTAGCGCATCGCGAGGCCCATCTGGTCAAAGATGTCGTGGCGCGATTGCAGCGGCGCGGTTTCTGGCGTGAGCGTGCCGGCTTGGGTTTGTGTGTCTGCTTGAGTTGGTGTAGTGGTCTGCGTGGGTGATTGTTGGGCGGGTGTGGGTTGGCCGAGGATGGCGGCAAGTTCGCGTTCGAACTCGTCTTTTGCAAGCGATAGCCCGGCATCCAGTTTGGCGGATGTGCCGCCGGTGCTTGGGGTGGATGCTTGGTTGAGCCATTGATTGCCGTCGTCGCTGATGGCGGGCACAGGCGGAGCGCTTGGCCATTGCGTCGCGTCGTTAGGGCGGGCTTCAGTGAGCTGCGGTGCAGGGATGAGCTTTGGTGCAGGGGCGAGCTGCGGTGCCAGAAACTCTGATTCGGTGAAGGCTTCTACTTGAAAACGCCCTGCATCAGGTGCGGAAAGCTCGGGTGTTAGTATGGCGGTTGCCGCAGATGGCAGGCGTTGTGCATATTGGTTTGCGCTGCCTGCTGGCCAGAGGCTGGCGGCGTAGGCTGTTTGTGCGGAAGGCCAGCCGGGAGCAGTAACAGAGGCTGTGGTTGGAGCCGTAGCGGGAGCGGGAGCGTTGATGGGGGCTGTTGGGGCGGCTGGCAATTGGTGATGATCGAGCCGCAGGGCTTGTCGGCGGGTGGTTTTGGCTTTTGGCGCGCTGCCTTGTAGTTGATTTTCTAGTGCGCGTAGGTTGCGGCCCAGCTGCGGGATCGTTCGGCCGCGAACGGCGTCGATCCAGCCTTGCAGCGTGTCTGGATCTGTGCCACTTGCAGCCGACGTTTTGGCTAAGGTTTGTGGGCGCTCTAGTGATCGCAGGCTTCTACCCATGGCGGATTCCTTTTTCTGGGCCGTATAACGGCGCGATTCGGTAACAAGGTTCATGATTGCAGGTTCAGTTGCATAACGGCGTAAGGGTCGAGCGCGATTGCGAGGGCGTTGTCTCCGGTTTTCAGAAATTCACGTGGTACGCGTAGCTGTAGTTTTTCTGCATCCGCATGGAGAATTTCCGCTTGGCGGTTGTTGACGATGGCAGCGGGGTAGTGGCTGCTTTTTTGGAGTACAAAATTTTCCCCGTGCAGCGTGAGTTCGACGGCTTCACCCTGTTCGTGAGCGCTGAGGGTGGATAGCTGAGGTGATAGTTTGCGGCGGCGTGCTTTGTTGATCAGGTTGGCGAGGTCGGAGTAATCCAGTGATTTTTCGCCGCCGGTTTTTTCTTGCACTACCTTTTTGAAATTTACGTTGCGGCTGTCGAGTTTTTCGAGGTCGCGTGCAGAGTTAACGCCTACTTTGCGGAGGCTGTCGCGAACTTCCTCGTCCATGTCGTCGATGGCGTCGAGGGATAAATCATTTCGGTCTGGAGGCTCATTGGCATTCTCGCGGATTTGTCGGTCGGTGATAGAACCGAGCTGAAACGAGATTCGTGAGCCGCCTGATTCGCCAGGCTTGACCATCTGGAATTTTACTTTTCCATCCTCTAATACGGGAAAGATATTCAAATCGAGGCCCACGTCTTTCACCGTGTAGGTGAGCCTACGTGTAAGGCCCTTTAATGAAAGGGTGTCCTGAGCTTTGTCGAGCTCCAGAATGAGCGAATCGAGGAATTGCTCAAGATTCCAAGCTTTGGTTTCGCGGCTGGTCATCGCCGGGCTCCGGAATAACGTCCACGTTTATGGGCGTGTCAGGTTTGGAGGAGGAAGTCCATTCGGCCTCTTCGTCCAGCGCAAGGTTTAGGCGAAGGCGGTGAAGTACGGGCTGCACCGAGGTTTCGATCCATTGCGTGGGCGGGGAGGTACCGAGAACAAGGTGTTGTTCGTGATCGCGCAGGGTTTGGATTTCCAACGGTAGTTCAAAATGGATGCTTTCTACGAATAGACCCATCTGGTGTTCTGGCGCGAGCGGATCTTCCGCGAGGATTAGTTGCGGGGTGAGCAGATCTTCCAGCAGTTCGGCCAACGCGGGAAATTGGTCTTCCGAGAGAACGGTCGCCACTGTAGATATGTCGTTATTGGCGCTGCTGCCGAGACTGTCGTATGAATCGAGGCTGGCATTCATATGGGCCGCCGAGAGCGTTGGAGTGAGGCGCTGGTTCGAAACTCCATTACGTTGTTGCGCGTGTCGTTGTGTGTGCTACTGCGTAAACGGTTGTGTGCGTTGCGGCGTGGCGTTTCGCTGGATTCGGTTTGTACCGGAAACAGTGTAGCCTTGTCGTTGAATTCAATCTCCATGCCTTCAAACTGGGCGCTGATATCGTCGCCAGAATCGCCGGAAAAGGGTCGTGACCACGGGTGCAGGGGAGTGTTCATGCTTGTATTACTCCTACAAAATGCAGCATGGCAGGCATCGGAAACTGCACGCGCTCTTCACCTAGCGAGCCAATATTGCCGTGTTCGTTGGCTTCATTGGCACGCACGAGGATTAAGGTTTGCAGCTTGAATTCGGGAAATACCCATAGCGATGCCGTTTGTCCAGGGCGGCCGCGAATTTGGCCTTGGTGTCGCGCCGCTTGGTTGAAGCGTTCGACAAAACTGGGTGAAGCCAGTGCGGAGAGTAATTTGTCTTCCAGCACCGCTTGATCTGGCGCGAGGCGGGTAATGAGGTGGTTGAGAGAATATAGGCTGTATTGGTAGCCGCTCTTGATGCGCAGGGTTTCTCTGGGGCCTTCTTGTTCGCTGCGCACGTCGGTATCCATGCGGGCATTACGCGAGCGTTCGGGGTTCAGGGTAAGGTAGTAGCGCGTTTGCAGGTCTACGCGGCGAGTTTCACGATCGAAAGTAGTTTCCCAGATCTGGTGCCAGTAATCGCGCCACGTTTCTCGGTTGGAGAGGGCAATTAGATCGCTCGATTCTTCCACTCGGTCGAACTGGTATTCGCTCATTAAATGGATGCTGTGCTGGATGGAGGTTCCGCGCAGCTGACGTTTGGCGTTTTTCCAGAGTAGGGTGAGCACCACAATGTAGTCGCGGTGAGGGGCTAGTGATGCGCATATTTGTGCCTCAATACGAGGGATTATTTCGATCGGCCCGTTGCCAACTGTTCCCAGCGCTTCGCTAGCTTCGTGGACAATGCGCAGAGTATCTGCCTGTTTGACCTGAATCATCAGTTCGGCATCGTTGATCGTTTGTGGGGTAGCGACCGAGAGCGGAAATTGCAGTGCGACACCGTGTTGGTAGAGTGCGGTTTCGCGCCCGGCGATTACCTGCGTTCTCACATCCTCTACCTGTAACTGTACGCTGGAAACCCGCTTGTAGTTACGGTGCCGAGGCGTGGCCATGCCGAGGCTCATTCCGGCGAGCAATTGGTGGAGCGCGGCATCGTCAACGCCTGGGTTGAGGGCCCTTAGGTGTTCGTTGAGCTGCTGGTCTGCTTGAAGTCCTAGGCGGGCAAAATCAGTAATGCCGTTGATGATCTGCCCCGTCATCCGCTGGGGCGCATCAATCACGCTCTGAATGGTCTGCGGTGAGAGCACCTGCTGGAGGAGTGGCATGAGCGCGGGCAGCGCGGCAAGTAGCGCAGGCGCCACTTGGGCTTGGCTGTACTGGACGTGCGTTCTTGACAGAGATTGTGCTCTGGTTTGAGAACCGGAAGGCGATGGCGGCTGCACGTTATTGCCTGCCTGAACCAACTGCATCACTTGCCGTATGTTTTCTGGGGTGAGAATTTGTTGGGCTGCGGGCCCAAGTGCGCGCAGTACCTGTTCGGCCAGCGCACCGAGAGAAGAGATCGCGGTTTGCGCGCTAGCATCGGGTGCAGGAAGGCTCCGTAGCAGGTTGCCTGCCGCCTGTCCGACGGCGGGCGCCGCGCCCGAAATCAGCGAGCCAATGGCCGGCGCAAGCATCGGTAGGAGGTTCGGCAATGCGCCAAGAATTGCCTGCAGGAACATCGGTTCGCTTAGGCGCCGCTCACGCAGCCGAAAGGGCACATTATCGACTTGCTGTGTGGCGGCTACCGGAATTGTGTTCATGCTCGTAGCGTTCATACGTGTAGCCCTTGTAATGTATTCGGGTGGCGGTAATTCCTGTGTGGGGGGAGTGGTTTGGTACATTTCTCGCTCTCCATCCCGCATTAAAAAATCCGCCGTTGCCGGCAGTTCGCTCACCGCAGAAATGGCAGGCCCGCTGCCATCAGGCTCGCGGTAACTGCTGATCTGCAGCCAGCGAGATTCCCGCGTAATTTCACTGGCGGGAATCCGGAACTCGCCTCTCCCCATCTTTTCTGGGCCCAGTGGCCCGATCATCTCTGAGCGTCGCTTTACGTCGGCCAGTGCAGGTAGGCCGTTACGGGTCAGCGTTTCTTCGCCGCCGAGCTGCCAGCGCAGATAGCGGTTTTTGCCAATATCAAACCGAACTTCGATACCCTCCGGCGTTGATTCCAGCGCCAGAACCAACGCCAGCGCCACGGTTTATCTTCCTACGGCAGGCGCGGCGGGTGCAGCAATGGCCGGAGCCGGCACGCCCGCTCCTACCTGCTGGGAAGGCCCGAGCCGTGCACCACCATCGTTGCCGCCTTGATAGAGGGCTGCAAAATTGTCGAGTTTGAAATAATCGGATTTGAAGGTGATGTCTACGGAGCCGGTGACTTTTGCAGCCAGTTCCGTGTTCGCAACACTCTTTGCGCTGGACACGGAAATTTTCGACTTACGTGAACTGTTCGTCATGCCGCCTTTTGGCCCACCAAAAATAGCGCCGATCAAGCCGCCGCTCGCGCTTATGCTGTTGCTGGAGGATTTCAGCTCTTGCAGCGCGGCTTTGTCGGATTTTTGCACCTGCTCTGAAGCTTTAATATCAAAAAGCACCGAAGCCTTGACGTTGCCTTTTTCGACCACGAGACGGGTAATTCCCATCAGGATGGTTTCACGCAGCATGGCACGTTGTTCTTTGGCCATCTGGATTTTGGCATCCATGATGCGTGCCTTGATCTGGTTGTCCCCCAAATCTACAGGCGCGCCGCTACTATCAGTGAGCTGTAGTTTTTTGGAGCCATCGTCGTTTTCTTCGTCGCTGAAAGAAAGGCCAAACTCATCGCTATTATTTTCTGCCAGATAGCCAAATGACGCGGCATCGTCGATGGCGTTAATGAATTTGGATACCGATTGTGTGGCTGCCTTCAGTAGCTTTTGGTAGGACTCCATTTGCGCAAGGGTGACCTGTAAATTGGCGTCAAACACGCCTTTCAGCAAGTCTTTTACAAAGCCTGGAAAATCTACCTCGTCGATAAAGCCGCCGGCCAACTCGCCCGCCTGATCAATACGCTGGTTTTTGTGGCGGCTATTGTCAATCATGTCGCTGGCTTTTTTAGGGTCTGCAAATGCGTGGCTCTGTAACCCTTGTTGGTTGGATCGAGATACACCTTTCCCGTTACTAGAGGCATGGTTGTGCTGCGAGAGTTGTTGGTAATTCTGACGGTACACGTCAAGATATAATGCCTTTTGGTCGTCCATACCCAGTTGGTGAAAAGTCGAGGATTGCGCTAGAGTTCTGCGCGTATATTCCTTTGCTAAATCGCTGATGGCCGAATCGCTCATGAATGGGTTCTCCGCAGTAAAAGGCGCAAATCGGGTAGGGACGCAATTGAATAGCCGTGAAATATTAGAAGTCGTCGTTTTCAGAATCGGCGAATTCTTCCTCATCGGTCATCTCGTCCCTCATTTCCATTTCTTCGCCAGAGGCGTTGGTGAAATTCAGGATGTAAGATTCGGCGGCCTGCAAGAAATTAACGAAATCTTCCTGCCGGATTGAGGCTTCGTTAAAATTGGCAATCCAGACAAAGATGCGATTGCCGTCCACTGCAAGCGAACGGTGCGCGCCGATATTGGGGGATGCGCCAAATTCCTCTTTGGACAGGCGTTCGATGACCGTCCACAAACTTTTGCGACGATTGCCGCCAAAGTAGGACATAATCTCGTCGTCTTTGAGAATTTCGAAGCACTCTTGCAGCTGGGCGTAGAATTCCCGCGCTTGGACATGCGCCATGCCGGTGCAGTATTCCGTAAGGTTGTATTGCAACTCTCGGGTTGCCTGATAAATTCGGGAACGCGAAACTGGCGAAGACTCGCCCATGCCTTCTTCCACGCGCTCGGTCTTGTCGATGTACTCGGCAACTTCGGCCATCAGGTTGTGCCATAGTTGTGGGAATGGATCGTTGACGACCATGCGTGACAGTACTTCAGTTTCGCCCTTGCTCAATACGCGACGGTATACCATGCCGCGTTCTTCAGCAGAGGCACGCTCCTCGCGTAACTTCCAATAACGGTACAGGCGAGCTGCGGCGGGCCCTTCCACTACGTCGATGGAGCCAGAGGCCCAGTTCAGCACAAGCGCATCTACTAGATTGAACACTCCCAGACGTTCGCCAAATTCAAAGATATAATCCAGCGCGCCGGCAGCAAGAATATTGTCTTTGACGATGCCTTGTTCTTCGACTTCCGAGAAATCATCTACGCTAAAATCCCACTGCCCGAAGCCGCGGCCACCCCCTTTGCGCCGCGCGGCATCCAGTGGATCATCTTCCCCCGAAGCTGTACTGATCGCGTAGTCGTAGGCGAGCGCAAAATGTTCGTCGTAGCCACCGGCTCGGAGTTTGTCCACATCCTCAATCTGCACGCCGCGATCTAGCAGATAGTCAATCATCGCGGTCTTGACTTCTGGCGTGAAGCGGGTTTTGTCGATCTCGCTGTTTTCGATGTAGATTTCCAGCAGGGCAGGGAGCTGACCTTGTTCGTTAACCGATTTGATCAACTTGAGCACCGCAGCCTCAAGTGCCCCGTTAGAAAGCCCAATTTTGCTTGTGCCTGACATGGTCTTAGTTTCCTATCTGATCAAAGAGCTCTGAATCAAAGGGCTGCGCGTACTTGGTAAGCCACCAAGTCGCGTAGAACGTTGTCAGCGGCGAAGTCGATCCGGTGCTTGGCGCCCACCAATTTGACGACCTCTTTGGAGAACACGTCCAGCGGGCCGTTTTCGCGCTCCAATTCAAAGAGCACTGCTTCGGCAAATCCGGTTTCATCCTTTATTTCCTGATCGGCATCGTTGCAGGAAAGCAGGGTGTTTAGTAGGTAGGGATAGACAAGCGCCAAAACGACCCGCTTGTTTTCGCTAATTCGCTGGCGGTTCAGGCGTTTGGTCACGCGGTCGATTTCTGTGGCGTAGCCTTTGCTGGAAATCAGTTTTCGCAGCGCCGATTCATTGGCAGAGAAGGTCTGTTTGACCTTGGCAAGCGCAAGCTCTGCAATTGGGTCTAGCTTTATGCTGCGCGTGGTAATGCGTAGTAGATTGCTTTCCGCGCCGGGGCGATTTTTGTCGATTAGCTTTCCCCAAACTGGTTTTAAGTCGCCGAAATCCAGCGCTTTTCCTGCGTTTGGGGAAGTCGTTGCCGCGGGTGTTGCCGGCTGATTGGTGGCAGGTTCGGCTTTTTTCTTATCATCAATAATGGCCATGATCGGCTCCCGTTTGGCGGAGTTTGAAATCAAGGTAACGCATGGCATCGGCGAGGTTCAGTCGCCCATAGCCCGCTTTGCGGTGTTTAAAGTTGCGGTCGAGTTTGTCGCTGGTATGTTTGAGGACGTGTTTCGCTTGCGCATCGGATAGCGAGCGGCCTTGCTCGCGGGCACGGGATTTCAGCAAGGCAATGCCGCCGCTGACAAATGGCGCGGCGTGAGAAGTTCCCGTAGAAAACGCGTAGTCACCGTCAAGCCAAGTGCTGTAAACATCTACGCCAGGCGCGATAAACGACACTTGGTCGCCGTAGGTGGAAAATTCTGCGACTTCTCCCTTGTGATCCATTGCGCCTACCGCGATCACGCTTTCAAAAGCGCCGGGATAATACATTTCCTGTTGTCCATCATTTCCGGAGGCGGCGACAATCGTAACGCCCTTCCTGTGTGCGTAATCAATGACTTCCTGATGGGGGAGGCCGCCGCCCTCGTGGCGAACACCCAAGGACATGTTAATCACGTCGGCCCCCTGATCCACTGCATACTTAACGCCCGCGTTGATATTTTCGATTAAACCAGCACCCATGCGGCGGCCCTCCTTTTCCATTGCGGCGAGCACTCTCACAGGAATCAGCCTGCACTCTGGGGCGACACCGCGCGGCATGTTACGGCCTTTTCCGACCACGATGCCCGCTACATGGGTGCCGTGGCCTACTTCGTCTTCGGCGCTGCCGTCTGCGTCAATGAAATCTCCGATAAATTTCGCCGCATCATCCAGAATGTTCACAAAGTCGTAGCCGTCACGGAGGGCGTGCACAAGTTCTGGGTGTGCCAAGTCGATTCCTGTGTCCAGTACGGCAATCGTTATGCCTCTGTCTCCAGTAGTAAATGCTTGCGCTTCATTGAGATAGATTGCGTCTCTGGAATTTCTGTCGGTGCGAACGCTAAGGGGAAGGCTGCGTGGAGCAAGCTCTACTTGGCCGATTCTTCCGGGCGTTACCTGCTCAATTTCAGGTACAAGTTGAAGATCATCAATCAGTGCCTGAGGAACTTGCCCGTTGCGTGTCAGAACCAGCCGGTAGACACGATCCAAGCCACTTGCAATTTCCTCCGCAGACCATTGATGTGAGTTTGCAGGGTGGTATTCACGGGTCGCCAGCACAGGAACGTGGTGGCGCAGAAAAATTCGGTCAGTGGCCGGCGTAAAGTGCTCGCGTTCAAGGCTGCGATCCCGAAGCAGCGCCTGCCAATGCGGGAATTGCTCCAGCGGCAGTGCCTGATGCAGTTTTATGCGGATGAGGTTTTTCATTCACGAGTCCGTTTCCGGTCCTTGAACAGGCGAGCGTGCGGTGAGGGAGGCAAATTGCATTCCACCTTCGCCTTATTTGGGAGTTGCTTTGTGTTTTTAAGAAGTTAGGAACGGTTCTAAGAGTGGGTGTGAACTATTGTGGGGTTGGAGTGGGGAAGAATTTACCCGCCAAAATAACGGCAAAAAACCGGGCTGCATTCGACTGAAAGCACTGTATACCGTGTCAGGCCGAGTGTTGCGCTCGGGGGCTGATAACGAAAGGTATGAGGGGTGTGGGTGGGTAATAGATAGCCCAGGTGGGTCTTTTGTTGGGGGAGTTACGAAAAAATCCAGAATCGTCTCCCCTGATCAAGCGCAACCGCACCCTAGGCCATGCTTTTTTACCAATCTTCCGAATGCGCGTCGCTTGAGTAATATTGCCAATCGAAGTATGGTTCGTCAGCGGGTGGGGCCGAATATCTATCGGAAAGCCATGCTGGAATACTGGGATGGCACATGTGCCGTTACTGGTATAGCCATACCGGAAATGCGTCGAGCATCCCATGCGTTGCCTTGGGCAGAATGTAGTAGTGATGCGGAACGTTTGGATGTGTTTAATGGGTTCTTGCTGGCAGCTAACCTTGACGCTCTCTTTGATTAGCCACGCTTCAAAAGAAAAAATCCATTTTTTGGGGATAGCTATTATGTCTAGCTTCCTCCTTTTGCACAAAGGTAGCAGAAATGTCCAGCAACACCAAAGAAGCCGAACGCGCCAAGCTACACAGAGCTATCCGGCGCATCGCCAATTATCTGTGTGGGTAGTTGGGGCAGCGACATGGGGTGTTATTTGAGTTCTGCACATGTCACTACTTGATCAGCTTCCGCGACTGTCTGCATATGACCCCGGTGCTGCAGGAGAAGGCGGACTCGACCCGCTTGGCCTTAGCGCAGTAGCAGACCGCATTGCCGACATATTAGTACCCGGTCTTCGTGCTCGAATGAGTCAGCCCCGTTTCGTTACGCTCTCCGCCGTAGGCGCGTTCGCTTGTCAGACGCTTCACGACATAACGGCTGATGAAGGCAAGACGACTGCCGACATTGCGTTCGAGTGGATCGTCGTTGAAGCCCTCATTCGAAACCCTCATTCGAAACCCTGGGGCTGGCCGCACTGATGGGGTTCCGGGCAATCAGAAGGCTCAACGTGCAAAAGCGGCTGGGAAAAGGTTGAGCCGCAGAACATACCTCAGTGGCCCGCGCGTATTCGGCTTCACTGGTGTTTATCGTCCATTTTCGCGGGATGTAAGTGTTCTTACGCTCGATGACCGACCGGGCCCCAATGCCGATCGGCTGGTCGAGGCTTGGGAGCGTGACTGGAATCTTCCCGGATATGCTGGGGGGATCACAGGAACCGTTGGCTGCAATCTTCGCACCGAAATCACGAAAGTCTGCAAGGAGACTTTGGTAAGAGGGGAATGCGCTGCGCCCCCGACGGGCTCGTTGCTCCGTAAGCTCTCCGATACCCTCGCGCCTCGCGAAGCCGGAAAGCACGAGCGCAGAGTTCTCCGTGACCTGATCACTACCGGAGAGCACGAGATCCGCAACGAACTCACCACCAAGCTAATCGCCGATCCGCCTCAGGCAGACATATCGCAACGAGAGTTGGCGTCTCGGCTCATGAACGGAGTCAGCCTGTCAACATACCGTGCATTACAGGCTGCATTTGCTTACGAAGAAGCGGCGACTGCGCTGGATAACTGTTTCCGCAGATTCCTTGCTCATGCCACCAACCAGCACGGTTCAGTCATCAGCCCCGTGGATGCGCTAAAGACCTCCGGACTGGAAGACCTTGCAGGCAAAATCGGTGTTCTCGCTCAACGTGCCATTGATTCAGTAGCAGAGTTGGGTGATGACAGTCTCAGTCTCGATACGGTAAATGTTCTTTCACCATTTGCACCCAAGTTCACCGCCAAACAGTTCTTCGATTGCCTCACAGCGCGACATGATTCAGTGCAGTTGGCGAAGCAGAAGCTCTCCTGGCTTGATCAGATCGATGGCGATTGGACAGTGCGTACGCCGTACCGGAACCAGGACGGTCAACTCGACGACGCGACTTGGACACATCCCATGCGCCTTGTCACTCTCGCCAACTTTTTCCGGTGGACTACATGAAGCCGTCACCACTGCTCGACTTCTGGCAGAAACCCGACGGAGCCGGGGAATCGGTGGCGATATTCGCGACGACCTTTGCCCTTGAGCCGGACTTCTTCGAGCAAAACTGCCTCGCCCGCTTCCTTGAAGTCTCTAGTGTCAATGAAGACACCGGTTCGGTTGATGACATTGTCGCCAGTGTTGAGCTGCATGAACTACTCCAGAAAACCAATGTGACCGTGCTTGCCGATCGAAGTGCGCCGGTTCAACGCACATCGCTGCTCTGGGATTTGCTCAGCTGCAAGGTCGACGGTGCGCTGCTGCACGCAAAGGTCGCTGTACTGCTTTGGGAGAATGCGACGCGGGTGATCTTGGGCTCCATGAACCTCACCTCAGCCGGATACCGCAGACAGATCGAACTCGGGCTGGCAGCTGACCTGGGCCCAGATTGTCTTTTCTCGCAGGACGTTCTGCATGGAATCCAGCGCGAACTTGCCTCTTACTTGGAACTGATTCCGGGCTATAACGTAACTTCGCCGGTGTTCGCTCGTGCTAGAGAAACACTGGAGATTTTCGGCAGGCGAATCGACGATCAACGGGACGCAAAATCGACGGTGCGAGTTACCTTTGCGCCTGCTAATGCAGCAGAAAAGCCACTCGAGCGACTCAGTGAGGTATGGGTGGGCGGACAGCCGTCAATCGCCACTCACCTATCGCCGTTCTCGATCCACTCAAGCGTCTGGAAGTTCACGGCTCGCTACTACGCAGAGGACGTGAACTAGCAGCATCTTTGAGTGCAATGCAGGGGCGTCTCGAGCGTCAAGTCATTACGCTTGAGGCACTCAATGCCCGGCTGACCGGCCCGCTTGGCCCTAAGTTCGTAGCCACCAAGGTTGCCGATGCATATGAAGCACAAGAACAGTCTCGACCAGAGGCACTGTTCACTGTCGCAGAAATTGCGCTAACTGTTGGCCGGGTCAATTGGCAGCATGTTGTTGAGCATATCGACAAAAATCGTGGCATTGCGCTCATCGCCAGAACCCTGGAGCAACTCGCAGGTGTTCGTAGCCGTATTGGCGATGAGCCTGCAGATATGGCTGCATATGCCGATCGTGCAATCAAGGAGGCTAGCCAGTGGCTAACGGCCTAAGTGACAAACTGCGCGCAACCACAGCCCCTCAGTTCGCTACCGACTGGGAACGGCAACGCCGAACAGCTGCGGATATCCTGAAGCGGCTGGAAACACAGGAAGGAGTCATCCTCGCCGACCAAGTCGGCATGGGCAAGACCTACGTCGCGCTCGCTGTGGCGGTGTGCGAAATCCTCTCTGCCCGTGAACTCGGTCAGGTCGTTGTATTCGTCCCGCCATCCGTCGCCGACAAATGGGTACGCGAGTGGAAGAAGTTCAGCGAGACGCTTGTAGAACACGGATCAGGTATTCGTTGTGTTGAGCACCCGATCCGAAGTGGTGAAGACTTTCTCAAGGCGCTTGATGACCCACCAGAACGACGAAACCACCTTGTTATCGTCACCCACACGGCGCTCACTTCGTCGCTCAAGGATAACTTTATTCAGCTCGCCTTGCTTTACTACGCTATAAAAAGCGTGCATGGCGTTGCCGATCTGCGGCAACGTATTTCGAAGTGGTCAGATGGGCGTCGAGGAATTATTCCCAATACAAAATTCACCCCTGATACCGTCTCCAAACTGCTGGAGACTCCGCCAACCAAGTGGCGGAACGCATGGCGCAAGCTAACCAGCGAAGAGCTACTCGACGATCCAGTGCCAATTGCGCTCGAAGAAGCAACTCGCAGCATGGACTTCGGCGCTTTGCGAGGTATCATTGAGGAGCTACCGGTACGCTCGTCTGCAGACATCGAAAGTCGGTTAAAGCGCGCGCGTGAAGCTCTCGCCGATGTAACGCAAACGGTTTGGAGGTCTCTTCTATCTTCCACCGACCTCAATTTGCCATTGCTAATCGTTGACGAAGCGCATCGTCTCAAGAATAGCGGTACGCAGATCAGCAAACTCTTCGCGCAGCGTTCCGATGACCCGAAAGCTGGCGCACTCCACGGTGTGTTCCGCCGCATGTTATTCCTCACCGCGACTCCGTTTGAGCTCGGGCACGCCGAGTTGATCAATGTTCTCTCTCGCATGGGAGCGGTAAGCCGTTCGGTGCACCCACCGCTCGGCGAGCGGCTGGATGAGTTGCATAAGATACTAACTACTGCCCAAGCAAGCGCACTGTCCTTCGATTCCGCATGGGGACGGATAGCGCCAAGCGATCTTGCAGTATTTGATTCTTGGAGCGCCGATTCAGATATTCCGGACTCAATCAGTGCCGCCGCACGCGAAGCATGGAGACATGCGAGCCTCACCGCACGATCTCGCCACGAAATGCACAAGGCTTTACGCCCATGGATAATCCGCCATGAAAGAGCACATCGCCGAGACTACCTTTCGGGCGCAGCCATCACGGGGATCGAAGGCACCGGCGGACTCGTAATCTCCGACGAAGCTGCCTTACCGTTTCTCTTGGCCGCCCGGGCCCAATCGGTGGCACTTGATAGTAAAGGACCAGCTCGACCCTTGTTCGCCTATGGTATCGCCTCCTCGTATGATGCGTTCGGTCGGCTCGGCTTTCGTACGAATGAAGATGGGCGCGACAGCGACGTCGTAAAAGAAGACCGAGATTACAATGACCCGTCTTTGCTAGCTCATTCCGCTGATGGCGACGCAGTGCGTTGGTACCGGCGCGAAATCGACCGCGCACTGATGGACTCCAAGTTGCGTGAGGCACACCCGAAGATCAGCGCCACGGTGTGCAAAGCAGCGGATCTGTGGCTTCAAAGCGAGAAATGCCTGATTTTCAGTTGGTTCATCCGTAGTGGTAAAGCGATAGAAGATGCATTGATCAAACGGATTGACACGCTCATCTCCGAGGCGGCCAAGAATGCCTTGTGTAATGCGAACGCCGATGAGGCGCTCTACCACATATCTGATCGTCTCTTTCGTAGCGATTCATCTTCCTACGCGCGTACCCGTGAACGACTTGTCCACGCGCTTAAGGAAGCATCCGATGGACATGATGATGTTCTCAACCTCGTCGTAGATACCAGCGTCAGGCATCTACGCACGCCTAGCTATCTCGTCCGTTACACGCCGCTGAATCCTGATATCAATGATGAACAGGTATGGGCAGGCGTTCAGGGTGATAATCCCAGCTCCATTGTCCTGCTTGAACGATGGAAGCTTTTTGCTGAACGTCTTGCGAAGGCTCGCAAACAAATCGAGGCCATTGATCCTAACGACGAACACGATAGTGAATTTGCCCGCATCCGTGCCGCGTTACTTGGTGACCACACGGACGGCGGCCGCGGCGCGAGCCTGCACCCGGTGCGCCGAGCGTATGGCGGTACTGAACGGCATGTGCGCGAGCGCCTGATTGCGCTCTTTAACACACCGTTCGCTCCCGAACTCTTGGTTGCCAGTTCAGTCATGGGCGAGGGTATCGATCTGCACCAGGAATGTCGGTTCGTCATTCACCATGATCTTGACTGGAACCCAAGCGTACTTGAGCAGCGTACCGGTCGCCTTGACCGCATCGGCGCGCTTGCTGATCGGCTAGGCAGGAACATTGAGGTCTACGAACCCTATCTTGCCGGTACTCACGACGAGAAGATGTACAAAGTCGTCAAAGATCGCGCTCAGTGGTTTGATATCGTCATGGGAAGACCGTCCAGTTCAGATGAGCATGCGACGGACGCCGAAGCAAACCGAGTGCCTTTGCATCAGAAGATCAAAGACGCCTTGACGATGGATCTTCGCAGCTTGGAACCAGGACGGAACAACGTTACGCGTGCAGGGCGCTGAACCTCATCTGGCCCTGCGATGTCTGACGCAGTTCCTGCGCGGGTAAGCCATGTTGCAGCTTACTCCGCAATCCAGCATCTTTCTGGCGGTGGAGTCCGCCGATTTTCGTGCCGGAATCCAGAATCCTCTCCCCTGATCAAGCACAACCGTCCCCTAGGCCATGCTTTTTTACCAATCTTCCGAATGCGCGTCGCTCTTTTCCGGCGCGGCGGGCCGCTTGAGTAATGTTGCCGTGGGTGAGCTCAAGCAGGTGCGCAATATAATGGCGTTCAAACGAGTGTAAAATTGCCGTTTTTGCCTGTGTAAGTGGCATTTGCAGCGCATGCAGCCGAGCAATACGCTCCAGTCCATCTAGCGCATTTTCAAGGCTGGGCGTCGCGTGGGGTGAGTGTGTCATATTGTCGGGCGCCAGACCGTGCAGCCACCGCAATATCACGTTCTCCAGTTCACGAACGTTGCCGGGCCATGCGTGTGCAAGCATCCACGCCTGAAACGCGGGAGTAATTACGGGCGCCGATCGTTGACCGCTTTCGGCAAGACGCTGGAGAAAATGTGTGGCCAAACGCACGATGTCTTCACGCCGTTCACGCAGCGGCGGAAGCTCAATGCGCAGCACATCGAGCCGATAAAACAGGTCATCGCGGAAGCCACCTTTTTGAACATGCTCGACAAGATCGCAGTGCGCTGCAGCGATCAGACGGATATCTGCAGAAAATTCCTGACTCCCACCCAAGCGCCGATAACGTCGATCCTGTAGGAAGCGCAATAGCACCACTTGCGCGTGCTGCGAAAGGCTGTCTACTTCATCCAAGAATAACGTGCCACCTTCAGCGCGTGCTGCCAGCCCTTCTTGGCGAGAAACAGCGCCCGTAAATGCACCACGTTCGTGGCCGAAAAATTCATTCAGAATCAAATCATTGGGATAGGCGCCGCAGTTGATGGCAACAAACGGCTTGTCGTGGCGAGCGCTGCCGGCGTGCAGCGCCTTGGCCACCAATTCCTTACCTGTACCAGTTTCACCAAGAATGAGAACTCCCGCGTCTAAGGCGGCAAACTGCTCCAGTTGATGGCGAACCCTGACAATTCCCGCTGAACTCCCCTTGATCACGTCTGCATGAGTCAGCGTGTGGGTGCTGCTGGCGGGACTTTTAGTTTTTGTTTCACCGAAGGTCGGCATGATGAAATCCTTGCGGCCGCGTGAGCGATCGTTCAGGGAAGGCAACATTAACGGTGAAACTGCAAGGCAGACTGCAATCACTTACTGTGCCAAACTATATCATGTCGGCTGTTATGGTGCGAAAAATAGTGCAACCAAACTGGGCTAAGCCGTCAAATAGCCCCCGTCCACCGCAAGCTCGGTGCCAGTCGTATAGCTAGAAGCGTCAGAAGCAAGATACAGCACCGCTCCAGCCATCTCCATCGGCACCGCCACGCGGTTCATGGGAACGTGTGCCAGCACACGCTTGAGCACGGTCTCGTTTTTAACCAGCGCGGAAGCAAATTTCGTATCGGTCGCGCCCGGCAGAAGGGCGTTCACGCGGATGTTCAAACCCGCACATTCCTTGGCGAAGGATTTGGTCATCGAAATGACCGCTGCCTTGGTGATGGAATAAATGCCCTGCATTCCGCCAGGGATGATGCCATTTACTGATGCCACATTAATGATGCTGCCGCCGCCGGATTCGCGCATCAGTTTTGCGCCTTCTACAGACATAAAAAAGTAGCCGCGAATGTTTACGTCTACCGTTTTTTGGAAAGCGTTCAGATCGGTATCCAAAATATGGCCGAAATAAGGATTCGTGGCGGCGTTGTTTACAAGAATATGCAGCTTTCCGTGCCTTTCGCGGATGTGCTTAAACGTTGCAGCAATTTGCTCCATTTCGCCAATATGACAGGCAAAAGCCTCTGCGCTGCCACCTGCTTTGCAGATTTGATCTGCCACCGCCTGTGAGGCTTCTTGTTTGCGGCTGCTGACAATCACATGCGCTCCGTGGTGAGCGAGCAGGCGGGCGATTGCCTCGCCGATGCCACGACTTGCGCCCGTTACGAGCGCGATCTTCCCGGTAAGGTTAAAGCTGGGTAGCTGGTTGTGATCGGATGAAGTGCTGTTTGATGGGGTTGGGTCAGTCATTATTTTTCCTGCAATGCTTCTCAATGGGTGGGCGGAATCTAGCAACAAGGCATGAGGGTGCCATTTTTTAGCGATAGGTAATCAGCTTGTGGTTTCCGAAGGTTTCAAGGTGGGCATAGCTATTGAATGAACTTAGATTCGCGTGTTCCCGATTGTAAAAAACGCGCGTAATTGAAGCATTGATTAGCGCGTAGTTTAACTTGAGCACATGCTGGTCGGGGATTCCCAGTAGCTGTTGTGTAATTACGCTAATTGGGCCGCCAGACGTAAAAACAGCGATATGCTCACTCGCACCGCTTTGCTCGCGCAGCGCCTCAAATCCTGCCAGTGTGCGAGCGCGAAATGCGAGCCAGCTTTCGCTGTAATCATCATCGTGGTTTCCAGAGAGCCAGCGCTGCATGGCTTGATCAAACAAGCTTTGAAACGCAGCAGCAGGGGAGGTTTGGCGGGCCAGCCAAGCGGCAAGCGCCGCTTTGTCTGCAAACTCCGGCTGATAGCGCGCAACAACCTGTTCGTGATCGAACTCATTGAATGCTTTGCTTAGGATCGGCGTTATTGCATTATTAGGATCGCGTACCTCCGCCATTCCTTGCAGACAATGCTCCATCGTTTCTTGGTGACGAAGCATTTCACCGCAGGCAATCTTCGAAAACTGGACGCCAGCTTGCGCGTAGTGCCTGCCAAGCTGCACGGATTGCTCAATACCGAGCTCAGAGAGCTTGTCGTAATTGGCTTTCCCAAAAGACGCCTGACCGTGTCGAATCAGGTGGATTGTTCCCATGAAGGCATCCTTCTTGTTTATCGAGGGGCTACGTTAGCGGCTTTGTGAGCTTGAGTCTTTGAGTGATGATGTGTTGATTAAATCGCAGCAATAGCCATTCAGCGCATTTACGATCTTATAAAACGGTGCAAAGCGTGGATCTTGAGTTTGCTTGTGGTAGAAGCGGTAATAAATCTGCTGAAGAATTACTGCAATTCTGAACAGACCGTATAGGCGATAAAACAGGAAATCGAGGTTCTCAAAACCCATTTTTTCACAGTAATAAGCGACTACCTCATCGCGCGACATCATTCCCGGAAGATGTGTGGGTTGCTGCCGCATCATGTGTATCCACGCGGGGTCGTCCGCCTGTATCCAATAGCAAAGCGAATTGCCCAAGTCCATGAGTGGGTCGCCCAGTGTTGCCATTTCCCAATCGAGTACACCGATAATTTGGGTAGGATTTTTCGGGTCGAAAACGAGGTTATCAAAACGGTAATCGTTGTGTACGACGACAGTAGCGGATTGTGCGGGCATATTTTTGTGCAGCCAATCCATCACCCATTCAAAATCAGGTACGTTGTCGGTGCGAGCCGCGCGGTACCGCTCCGACCAGCCTTCAATTTGGCGCTGCACATACCCGTCAGGTTTTCCGAGATTCGCAAGTGGCGTGCCTTGCCACGGCGCTTTGTGGAGAGCGATCAGCGTGTCAATCGCTTGCGTGCACATCTCACGAATTTGTGCAGGGCTAAGGGTGAGCCCTTCAGGTAATTCTGCGCGCGGAATAATGCCCTGTATGCGCTCCATCAGGTAGAAATCGCACCCCATCACCGAGGCATCGTCGCAGAATGCGACCATTTCAGGCACCAGCGGAAAGATCGGCTTGAGCGCTTGCATCACCCGAAATTCACGCCCCATATCATGAGCCGATTTGGCTTTCGTGCCAAAGGGCGGCCGGCGTAAAATAAAATCTGCGTTGTCGTAGGCGGCATGATAAGTGAGATTCGATGCGCCGCCCGGAAATTGACGTAAACGCAGCGCGCCTTGCAAGTTGGGAACGTGGGTTTTGATCCACGCGTCTACTTTGTCAACGTCGAGTTGTTCACCTTTCCGAATTTCGCGGGCTTCATCAATCAGGGACATGGGAATGCTCTCTTACGATAGATTGACTTATTTTTTCAGATATTTTTTGAGTTCGATTTTGGCAATCTGACGGCGGTGTACCTCATCAGGGCCATCTGCCAGCCGCAGGGTGCGCTGTTGAGCATACATGCTAGCCAGAGGAAAATCATTGCTTACGCCAGCACCTCCGTGCATCTGGATTGCCTGATCTATAATGTCGAGCGAGAGCTGCGGAGCAACAACCTTGATTTGGGAGATTTCACTCATCGCGCCTTTTACGCCAACAGTGTCCATCAAATAGGCTGCCTTCATGGTGAGCAGGCGCGCCATGTCGATATTGATACGCGCATTGGCAATAATGTCGCCATTGCCGCCCAGTAGCGCAAGTGGTTTTCCAAAGGCAACGCGCTGTGTGGAGCGTTCGCACATCAGGCGCAATGCGAGCTCTGCAGCGCCAATGCAGCGCATGCAGTGATGTATCCGGCCCGGCCCAAGGCGACCTTGTGCAATTTCAAAACCACGCCCAGGCCCTGCGATGATATTTTCACGCGGAAGGACAACGTTTTCAAACCAGACTTCCCCGTGCCCAGAAGGCTTATCATAGAGGTTAAACACGGGCAGCATACGTTTGATCGTAACGCCAGGCGTGTTCATTGGCACGATGACCATCGAATGCTGCGCGTGGCGTGGCGCATTTGGATCGGTCACGCCCATGAAAATCCCAAACTCGCAGTTAGGATGTCCCACACCTGTGCTCCACCATTTGCGACCATTTAGGATGATTTCATCGCCTTTTAGCGTAGCAGTCGCTTCCATATTGGTAGCGTCAGAAGAAGCAACACCGGGCTCCGTCATAAAAAATACCGAACGCGTGCGGCCATCGAGTAACGGCATCAGCCAGCGATCTTGCTGCGCCTGATTTCCGTACTTGACCAGCACTTCCATATTGCCGGTGTCGGGCGCACTACAGTTGAATACTTCCGATGCAATGAGTGTGGTGCCCATAATCTCAGCGAGCGGCGCATATTCAACGTTGGAAAGGCCCGCGCCAAAATCTGATTCCGGCAAAAACAAATTCCAGAGCCCAGCGCTGCGCGCCTTTGCCTTGAGTGCTTCCATCGTGGCAGGGGCTTTCCATTCCTGCCAGTTTGGATCGTCGTTACCCACTTCTTCCAACCATGCGGGTTCGGCGGGCAAAATTTCATTTTCAAGAAAATCGCGCACCTGTTTCATCAGGCCCTGCGTTTTGGCGGAATGCGAGAAGTTCATGGGCGGCTCCAAATGTTATGGCAGAGGGTGGCAAGGCGTTTATCGGAGTATGGGAGATACGTAATAATGAATCCAGTGAATGTTATTGATATAAGGTAATGAATTAAAATAATAATAGAGTGGCCATGCGGAACCAACCGCCGCCTTTATCATGAAGCGTGCGCATGACCACGATCTTAGGTAATGTATCTGATTCAGTTATTCAGGCATGCAACAGCGAGCATGCAACAAATCAAATAGGCAGGCCCCCTTGGATTTCAACCTCTTTACCGTCCTAGACGCAATTTATGCCGAAGGCAGCATCACCCGCGCTGCGGAACGCTTGCACCTGTCCCAGTCTGCAGTCAGCCATGCACTTGCACGATTGAGAGAAGTCTACGACGAGCCGCTCTTTGTGCGCTCCGGAAACGGCATGTTGCCCACTTCCCGCACCAAAGAAATCATTGGCCCCATTCGCCAATCGCTGGCGAATCTCAAAGACACCCTTCAGCCCGTTACCCAGTTTGATGCCGGCTCGGCACGCAATCCGTTCGCGATTTCGCTTCCCGACGTTCTGGATGCGTGGGCCTTGCCGCCGCTAATGCAAACCTTGCAGCGTGAGGCGCCTAGTGTGCAGCTCACCTGTATGCGCGTGCGCCGCCGCGAGCTGGAGGTCGCGCTCACCAGTGGGCGGCTGGATCTCGCCTTGGATGTGCTGCTGCCCGTTGCAGCGTCGATTCGCCATGCGCCAGTAATGGAGGAAGCGTTTGTCGTGGTGATGCGGCGCGGCCATCCCTTGGGACGAGCAAAGTGGGGAATGAAAGCCTACGAGCAGGCGCGCCATATTGTCGTTTCGGCACGTCGGGCGGGGCTATCGGCAGAAGATTTTGAACTTTCCCGCTTGGGTTATCGCCGCGAGATTGCCTTGCGTTGTGCCAACTACCACGTGGCATGGAGCACGATGTTATGCACCGACCTCTTGCTCACCGTGCCAGCGCGCTACGTTCAACTACATGCCGCCTCCAGCATTTTGCAAAGGCCGGTTCCTGCGTCCATTCGGGGCATGGCGATTCAGATGTATTGGCATGAAGCCGTCGAGCATGACCCTGCCAGTCTTTGGCTGCGTGAGATTTTGCGGGGAGTTTTGGCGCGAAACGTGTGTTAGTTCAAAAAACGCTCAGTTTGTGGGCGACATTCCTACGGGCAAGCTAATCTGTAGGGAATGCGCCTACGCGTTGGTTGGCGCTTGAAGTGGGGTGTGCGCCATGGCAAAGTTTCCTTTTTCCGGTAGCAGTTTTTCCGGCAGCAGTTTTTCTGGAAGTAGTTTTTCTGGAAGTAGTTTTTCCGGAAGTAGTAAGTCGAGTGCTGTGGTGCCAAGCGCAGAGCCCCTTACTGCAGGGGGCTCGCAAGCCTCGCCACAATGGGCAGATCGCTTGAATAGGCAATACGCCTTTTCCCCGCGCCCCTTGGGAGAGCTATTGGTTTCAGCAGAACTGATCAATCGCGATCAGCTTCTGATTGCGCTGTCCGAACAAAAAGAGCAAGTGGGCAAGCACCGGCGCTTGGGGGAAATTCTGCAACAACACGGCTGGGTGAAAGAAGTGGATATCACCCGCACCTTGTGTGAGCACTTCGGCATCCTTTATGTCGACCTTCGCCACGTGGATATTGATCCCCGCACGATTTCTTTGATCCCCGCGAATTTCGCGCGCAGCCATAATGTGATTCCATTGCGCCTTGAGGGGGATCGCCTACAAGTGGTTGTGCCGGATCCGACAGACTACGAAACCTTCGAAATTTTGCGGTTTTTAGTGGGCTATGTGCTGGAAATTGCGGTTGCCCCTGCAGAGGAAATCGCGCGCGCCGTTGCCCATTATTATGGCAGCGAGGATGCAGCCAGCGCGTTAGCAGAACTCGAAATCAGTGGTGAGGCAAAAGACAACGTAGACGTCAAACAGGCAGAGAAATCGGCAAACGAAAAACCCATCGTGCAGTTGGTGCATAACATAATGGTGGATGCCGTTGCGCGCCATGCTTCAGATATTCATATTCGCCCCTGCGAAAAAGAAGCCATCCTATTTTTTCGGGTAGACGGGGCGCTTCAGAAAATCAGAACCTTAGCAAAGGGGCTGCTCGCGCCAGTGGTTAGCCGAATCAAAATCTTGGGCGGGATGGATATTTCCGAACGGCGCTTGCCGCAGGACGGTCGCACGCAAGTATCTTTTTTGGGAAAAAAGGTAGACCTTCGCCTCTCCATTATTCCTGGAATTTACGGCGAGAGCGTAGTCATTCGCCTGCTGGACACCCAGTTTGCACTGGGACATCTGCAAGATTTGGGCTTTGTCGATGCGGATGCCGTTCGCATCAAACACATGCTCACCCAAAGCCACGGCCTATTTCTGGTCACCGGCCCCACTGGGTCCGGAAAATCCACGACACTTTATACCGCGCTTGAACAAATTCGCAGCCCGCAGGTAAATATTGTTACCGTGGAAGATCCCGTGGAATACCACCTCGATGGCATCACCCAGATTCAAGTAAATTCCGCAACGGGCTATACCTTTTCACGTGCGCTCAGGCATATTTTACGTCACGATCCCGATGTAATCATGGTCGGTGAAATCCGCGACGAAGAAACCGCAAAAATGGCGGTCGAGAGTGCTCTAACTGGGCACTTGGTGCTGAGTACCCTACACACCAACAGCGCCGGTGCAACCATCGCACGATTGCTGGAAATTGGCGTCGCCCCCTATCTGGTCAGCAGTGTGTTGCTCGGCGTGTTGGCGCAGCGCCTCACCCGAAAAATCTGCAAACACTGCAAGACACCCCAAGACGTGGATGTAGAAGTTCGCGAGCTGATGGGTGTTGCGCCGGAAGAAGTATTTTATGCAGGAAAAGGCTGCGACCAATGTTACGGAACTGGCGTAAAAGGTCGTATGGCAGTGTACGAACTGATGACGCTATCGCGTGGAATTCGTGATGCAATAAGTAAACATGCATCGGCAGATGAAGTGTATGAAGTGGCGGTTCGAGAAGGCATGACGCCACTCACCCAAAACGCGTTGCAAGCAGCACGCGCAGGGAAAATTTCCCTGATGGAAGCCTATCGGGTGCGTTTGCAGACGTGAGGATTTTAAGCGCCAAGTGGGCACAAAATGGATCCGCATATTGCTTATCCAGATTCACAAGCAATATGCGGTGCAAAACTTTCGGAATTATCGTGCCGCCAAAGCCCGCTCAATAATCGAATCCACCTGAATGCCCTGCGGAATCGTTCCATAGACCAAGCCGCGCTGCTGGCTGCCTAGGCGCGTCGCCAAAAACGCCTCTGCGGTGGCCGAATGGCCGTGCCGCACCAGCAGGCTGGCTTGCAGCGCAAGCGCCATATCCTCAACCGTTTGCCTTGCACGCCACTCAATCTCGTCTGTATTGCTTAGATGTCGTTTGATCGACAGAACGAGCGCGTCAAGCTGCGTGTCGTGGCCTTGGCTTTGCGCCAGTTCACTAAACAGCGCCTCCACGCATTCCGGCGATTTTTCCATGGCCCGCATTACGTCTAGGCATTGTACGTTGCCGCTGCCTTCCCAAATGGTATTGATGGGCGCTTCACGGTAAAGACGCGGCATGATGCAGCGCTCCATTACCCCCGATCCACCGATGCACTCCATTGCTTCATACGCATGCCCAGGTGATCGTTTGCAAACCCAGTATTTTCCGATGGCAGTCGCAATTCGCAAAAAAGCCGCCTGTTGAGGGTTGGATTGCTCATCGAGCGCATTTGCAACGCGCAGCCATAGATGCAAAGCGGCATCACTTTCCACGGCCAGGTCTGCTAAAACGTTCCTCATAAGCGGCTGCTCAATCAGCAGCTTTCCAAATGCCGCGCGGTTGGCGCAGTGGAATACCGCTTGCGCCGTACATTGCCGCATCGAACTTGCCGAGCCTACCAAGCAGTCAAAGCGCGTAAGCGCCACCATTTCGAGAATATTTGCAACCCCGCGCCCCTCATCGCCAATCAACCACGCTTTTGCGCCGCGAAATTCCACCTCACTGGACGCGTTAGAGACGTTGCCCATCTTGTCTTTTAGTTGCTGGATATGTACATGATTTTTGCTGCCATCTTCATTCCAGCGCGGCATTAAAAAGCAGGAAAGGCCCTTGTCTGTATAGGCAAGCGCAAGAAAGGCATCGCACATTGGCGCCGACATAAAAAATTTATGGCCCACCAGCTGATAAAGCTTTCCAGGCCCGCCTTGGCCTACCGGAAATGCCCGCGTGGTATTGCTGCGCACGTCGGAACCACCTTGTTTTTCCGTCATCGCCATGCCAATCGTAAGGCCCTGCTTGTGCTGGTAACCAATGTTGCGAGGATCGTAGTGGTGTGCAGTAATTTTGGGCAGCCATTGCGCAGCAATGTCCGGCTGCTTTTTTAGCGTTGGCGCGCAAGCAAACGTCATCGTGATCGGGCAGCCGTGGCCGGCTTCCATTTGCGCCATGAGATAGCTGTGCGCGGCGCGATAAACGTGCGCGTTATTACGCTGATCTGTCCACGGTAAGCTGTGTAAGCCATGGCGGATGGAAGTGTCCATCAGCACGTGATAAGAGGGATGATAATCGACCTGATCAATTCGGTGGCCGAAGCGATCATGCGTGTGGAATACAGGCTTGTTTTCGTTCGCGAGAAAGCCGTGGCGGATAAACTCGGATTCACCCACCAATTCACCAAAACGGGTCAGGCCATCGTCTGTTGGATCAACCCCATAAGCGCGGAGCGCCTCAACAAGGCTCGGGTCGCTTGTGTAGACGTTGTAATTTTCCAGCTCGCGGCTGGTGTTCAGGACTTCGTGCGTGGTGGCAAGCGAGGTGAGCGGGGCAGGGGATGGCAGGGTCATGGCGCAAGCTCCAGCGGGAGATTGGGTGAAAACGCTCCGTGTTGCAAAGGTGCGGTGCTTTATCCAAAAGCAACCGATCCGAAAACGCTAAGCTCAAGATAGAGCTAGGTGCAGTTTGCGGCAAGTGCGATTTCTGGGTGCACGCACCTCTTGCTTGATTTGCGAATTACGCTACCGCGCCTTGCTCATCCTCTGGTATACTTGCGCGCCTATTTCTTCCAAAGACGGTTTTTCTAAAGCCGGCTTCTTCCAAAGAAAGGTAAGACACATGCTGCGAATCGTGCAGGAAGCCATCACCTTTGATGACGTATTGCTTGTACCCGCCTACTCCGATGTCCTCCCCCGCGACGTCAATCTCAAAACGCGCCTCACCAGAGAAATCACGCTGAATATTCCGCTGGTTTCTGCCGCGATGGACACGGTAACGGAATCACGGTTGGCAATTGCGATGGCCCAAGAGGGCGGGATTGGCATCCTGCACAAGAACTTGACGGTGGATGAGCAAGCGCGCCAAGTCCGACAAGTCAAAAAACACGAAAGTGGCGTAGTACGCGACCCCATCACCATCGGGCCGGATGCCAGCGTGCGGGAATTGGTGGAGCTGACCGCCACTCACCACATCTCCGGTGTGCCGGTGGTACAAGGTGATCAGCTGATCGGCATCGTCACGGCGCGTGATTTGCGCTTTGAAACCCGCTTTGATTCTCCGGTGTCCTCCATCATGACCCCGAAAGAGAAGTTGGTCACCGCCCGCGAAGGCGCGAAACCGAATGAAATCCGCCAGCTACTCCACAAACACCGTATCGAAAAAGTCCTGTTGGTGGATGACCAGTTTCGCCTGCGCGGCATGGTCACCAATACCGATATCCGCAAAGCCGAAGCCTATCCCAACGCATGCAAAGATGCCCTCGGCAGGCTTCGCGTGGGCGCAGCGGTTGGCACAGGCGCAGGCAATGAAGATCGCGTAGACGCCTTGGTTGACGCCGGTGCCGACGTGTTGATCGTAGACACCGCGCATGGCCACAGTCGCGGCGTTATCGAACGGGTGGGCTGGATTAAAAAGAACTACCCGAACATCCAAGTCATCGGCGGCAATATCGCGACAGGCGATGCTGCACGCGCACTCGCTGATGTAGGCGCTGATGCGGTAAAAGTCGGTATTGGCCCCGGCTCCATCTGCACCACCCGTATCGTGGCAGGGATCGGCGTCCCGCAAATCACCGCAGTTTCCGACGTTGCCGCCGCATTGGAAGGCACCGGCGTAGGCATCATTGCCGACGGCGGCATCCGTTTTAGCGGCGATATTGCTAAAGCGATTGCGGCAGGCGCCCACTGCGTCATGGTCGGCAGCATGCTGGCTGGAACGGAAGAAGCGCCGGGTGAGGTCGAGCTGTTTCAGGGGCGCTACTACAAAGCCTATCGCGGCATGGGCTCACTGGGCGCAATGGCGCAGGCGACGGGCTCTAGCGATCGTTATTTTCAGGATGCCTCGCAAGGCATTGAAAAGCTGGTGCCCGAAGGTATTGAAGGACGAGTCGCCTATAAAGGCCCGCTTGCGGCCATCGTGTTGCAGCTGATTGGTGGCGTTAGGGCGAGCATGGGCTATACCGGCTGCGCCGACATCGACACCATGCGCACCAAGCCCGTATTTATGAAAATTACCAGCGCTGGTATCAAAGAGAGCCACGTTCACGACGTGACCATCACCAAAGAAGCCCCCAATTACCGTATTAGTTGATCGCGTTTTATGACAGATATCCACGCCAGTAAAATTCTGATCCTTGATTTTGGTTCGCAGTTTAGCCAATTGATTGCACGTCGTGTGCGCGAGATTGGCGTGTACAGTGAGCTGCATGCCCACGATATGACCGAGGCCGAAATCCATGCCTTTCAACCTGCTGGCATTATTCTTTCGGGCGGGCCAGAAACGGTCACCGTAGAGGGCACGCCAAGAGTCAGCCCGCTGGTGTTTGAACTCGGCGTTCCGGTATTGGGAATCTGCTATGGCATGCAGGCCATGACCAGCCATTTCGGCGGCAAAGTGGAAGCTTCCGAACTGCGTGAGTTTGGTTATGCGGAGTTGCATCACTATAACGACTGCCGTCTGTTTGAGGGGCTGGACGATCACGATGGCCGCCACCGGCTCGACGTGTGGATGAGTCATGGAGATAAAGTCACGGTCGCCGCTGAAGGTTTCCGTTGCGTCGCAGAGACTGAAACCTGCCCGATTGCCGCGATCGAACACCGCGAAAAGCCGTGGTACGGTGTCCAGTTTCACCCCGAAGTAACGCACACCAAGCAGGGCACAGAGCTGCTCAAGCGCTTTGTGCGCGAAATTTGCGGCTGCGAAGGTTTGTGGACCACCGGCAATATCGTTGAAGATATGGTGCGCAGAATCCGCGAACAGGTCGGCGAAGATGAAGTGTTGCTGGGCCTCTCGGGTGGCGTAGATTCCTCCGTAGTCGCCGCGTTATTAAATCGCGCCATCGGCGATAAACTCACCTGCGTATTTGTCGATCACGGTTTGCTGCGCAAAAATGAAGGCAATCAGGTCATGGCGACCTTCGCCCAGCACATGGGAATCCGCGTGATTCGCGTAGATGCCGAAGACGTATTTCTCGGCAAGCTAAAAGGCGAAAGCGACCCCGAGCGCAAGCGTAAAATCATCGGCAATACCTTTATTGAAGTCTTCGACCAAGAAAGCGCGCGCCTGAACAACATCAAATGGCTTGCGCAAGGAACGATTTACCCCGACGTAATCGAAAGCGCCGGCACTAAAAACGGCAAGGCGCATTTGATTAAATCCCACCACAACGTCGGTGGCCTGCCAGAAGACATGAAAATGAAGCTGGTAGAACCGCTGCGCGAATTATTCAAAGACGAAGTGCGCCGCATTGGCGTAGAACTCGGCCTACCCCGCGAGATGGTCTACCGCCACCCCTTCCCCGGCCCCGGTTTAGGCGTGCGGATTTTGGGTGAAATCAAAAAAGAATACGCAGACATCCTCCGCGAAGCCGACCACATCTTTATCGAAGAATTGCACAAAGCCGATTGGTATCACAAAGTCAGTCAGGCATTTGTAGTGTTCTTGCCGGTCAAATCCGTAGGCGTAACCGGCGATGGCCGCCGCTATGAGTGGGTGGTATCCCTGCGCGCCGTCGAAACCATCGACTTTATGACCGCCCGCTGGGCGCATCTGCCTTATGAATTGCTGGAGCGGGTATCCAACCGGATTATCAACGAGATCTCGGGGATTTCCCGCGTGGCGTATGACGTGTCATCTAAGCCGCCGGCGACAATCGAGTGGGAGTGATTCGGCGTCTGGCACTGGCTGGCACTTGATAGCACAAGAAGCCGCTAAGCACGCGTAATTGCGGGCTTTTTGGTTTTTACGTCTGGGCGGAGAAGTGGCTGCGCGGCTACCAGATGGCCGACGCCACACGCGATATGCGCCGTTCGGTCTATGAACGCGAGCTGAAGCCGAAATTCAGGAATCAGAAGCTGGTGGAGATCACCGCTCGACTGGTGGGCTACGAGCGAACTCACTATAAGGATGAACCATGATGGAAAGTCTGCGACCGAAGCAGCCAGAGGCTCGATCCATGGTCTGTGCAGAAGGGGCGCAGTGGGTTCGCGCTGATTTTCATCTGCATACCCGAGCGGACCGCGAATTCAAGTACACGGATGATGACAACTTCTACAACAGCAGCTATGTGGATGCGTTGGAGAAAGCAGACATCCGATTGGGTGTCATCACCAACCATAACAAGTTCGACTTCGAAGAATTTAAGGCGCTGCGAAAGACTGCCCAGAAGAAGGGTATTGCGCTGCTGCCAGGCGTTGAGTTGTCGGTCAATGACGGGGCTAATGGCATCCACACGCTTGTTGTGTTCTCCGGCGAATGGATCGATGAACACAATTACATCAACCCCTTCCTGACCAGCGCATTCGAAGGCAAAACGCCCGCGCAGTACGAGCAGGAGAACGGGCGCACTTCATGGTCGCTTCCGGAGACCATCAAGAAGCTGGAAGGTTATCATCGGGACTTCTTTCTTGTCTTCGCCCATGTCGAAGCCCCGAGTGGCCTGTGGGCGGAGCTGGATGGCGGCCGGCTGACTGCGTTGGGGCAAAACGAGTTCTTTCGACGCAGAACGCTGGCTTTTCAGAAGGTGCGCACGCACGACGGCGCAGGCAAAGACAAACCCTGCCGGACTAAGATTCAAAGCTGGCTGCAGAGCTGGTACCCCGCAGAACTGGAAGGCAGCGACCCCAAGAGTGTCGATGAAATCGGTCGAGGCAAAGCCAGCTACCTGAAGCTGGGCGAACTGTCCTTCGAGGCGGTCAAGTTTGCCTTGAGCGATCCGGCTGGGCGGGTAGCCATGGAGCCGCCCAAACATCAAGCGTCGCACATCCGCAGAATCCGCTTCGACGGCGGCATTCTCGACGGGCAGGTATTGCATTTCTCTTCCGAACTCAACACGTTGATTGGCATCCGGGGCAGCGGCAAATCATCCATCCTAGAGGCAGTGCGCTATGCCCTCGACATTCCGCGCGGCGAGAAGGCGCAGGACACCAAGTACAAGGATGAGTTGATCCGTCATACCCTCGGCAGTGGTGGCAAGGTGACGTTGACGGCCCGCGACGTGTACGGACAGGAATTCACCATCTCGCGCATCTTCCGCGAAGCTCCAAATGTCTATTTAGGCGGCAAGTTGCAACCCGGCGTGTCGATCCGGGAGACCGTACTGTGCCGTCCGATTTACTTCGGCCAGAAGGATCTTTCTAGCACCGGCGAAGGCTTCGAGACCGATCTGGTAGAAAAGCTGGTTGGCGAGAAGCTGCGTGTGCTGCGTGACGAAATTGAGGTTCAACGCCAGCGCGTGCGCGACGCTGCTCAGCGCTGGCTCAAGCTCAGCAACACGGCCGAACTCAAGCGCGACTCCGAGATCCAGCTAAATGATGCCAACTTCCGTCTGACCAAATTCACGGAGTACGGCGTCGCCGACAAGCTCCAAAAGCGCCTCGGATTCCAGCAGGACGCTACTGCGCTAGCGCGCATGAAGGAGCGGGCAGGCAGCTTTCTCCTCGCCTTAGGGCAATTGATTGCCGAACATGAGGACGAGTTGCGCAACGCGACGAGTTACGTGTCCAAGCAGAATCCGGGTTTCTTCGCAGCCTACTACGTCGAGTTCTCCAACCTTGTGGCCAAGGTCGATCAGCTCAAGCAGATCGAGCAAGACGCGCGAGTCGTTGCGGGGCGCCTCAAGACTAAGCAGAGCGAGTTTGAAACTGCAAGCAAGAGCCTTCAGGAGGAGTTCGCACAAGTCGAGCGTCAACTAGCTCAGGAACTCAAGCAAACCGGCATGACAGCCATTCAGCCGGACGACTTCCTAGCCCAGCAGCAGCGCAAAACCAAGGCGGAGCAAATGCTTCAGGCGCTGGCCAAGCAGGAATCACAGCAGACCAGCATCCGCGACGCGCTGTTTGCCGAGATCGACAAGCTTAATGAACTATGGCTGCGCGAATTCAACACCATCAAGGTAGAGCTGGATCGCGTGAACGCTGGCCATACTTCCCTGCAGATCGAAGCGGACTTCAAGGGTGACAAGGAAGCCGCCATCAGCTTCATGCAGCAACTCTTCAAGGGTAGCGGTATCCATGGGACAACACAGCGTATGGCCATGGAGGATTTTGCGGATTTTGGAGGTTTACTACGTGCTTTGGTCGAAGGATGTGCCAAGTTAGGCAGCAATCCAGAGACCTTCGAAAAGACCTTTATGCAAAACCTGACCGATTTCGTCACTTGGCAGGTGCCCAACCACTTCGTCATCCGCTATCGCGGCAAAGAGTTGAAGCACCACTCTCTCGGGCAGCGCGCTTCGGCCCTGCTGCTGTATGTGCTCAGTCAACGCCAGAACGACGTGATCATCATCGACCAGCCGGAAGACGATCTGGACAACCAGACCATCTACGACGATGTGATCAAGCTGCTGCGTGAGATGAAGCCTCACGCCCAATTCATCTTCGCCACCCACAACGCCAACTTCCCAGTGCTGGGTGATGCGGAGCAAGTGCACGCCTGCCGCTACCAAGACGAGAAAGTCGCCGTACAAAGCGGCAGCATCGACGCTCGTCCGGTGCAGGACGCCATCATCAACATCATGGAAGGGGGCCAGGAAGCCTTCAACCGACGCAAAGAGGTTTACAACCTATGGAAACCACAGAACTGATCGACTGCTTGAGCCGTGGCGAAGACAGTCGCCATCAGTTCAAAGAGAACTTCACCAATGCCGACGCGCTGGCGGCGGAGATCGTGGCCTTCGCCAACACCGCTGGCGGGCAGATTTTTATTGGCGTGCACAACGACGGCACGGTGCTGGGCTTGTCTCACGCGGGCATCGACCGCCTGAACCAGCTTATCTCGAACAGTGCCTCGCAAAACGTGCGGCCTGCGGTTAACCCGATCACGGAAAACATACCCCACCCGGCAGGCACGGTGCTGGTGCTCTCCATCGCTGAAGGCGTCAACAAGCCCTACATGGACAAGAACGGCGCGATTTGGGTGAAGAACGGCTCGGACAAGCGCCGTGCCACCTCGCGCGAGGAATTGCAGCGCCTGTTCCAGCAGGCGGGTTTGGTGCACGCCGACGAAACGCCCGTAGCGGGCTTGAGCGCGGGCGATGTGGACATGCCCTATTTCGAAACCTTCTTCGAGCAGCAATTCGGTGAACCGTTAGCCCAGCATAACCAGCCGCTGCCGCAGTTGCTGGCCAACATGAACCTGATGAACCAAGGACAGCTCAACGTGGCGGGCGGTCTGCTATTTGCCAAATCACCGCACTACGCGCTACCCGCCTTCATCGTCAAGGCCGTCGCTTTTGTCGGCACCGAGATCGAGGACGAGTGCTACATCGACAGCCGCGATATCACCGGCAAGCTGGCTGATGTGTTCCAGCAGACGCTGGGCTTCATCGTTGCCAACACCCGAGCCGTGCAGGGCGAGCAGGGCTTCAACACCCAAGGTCAACCTGAAATTCCGCGCATCGTCTGGGAAGAGTTGGTCGCCAACGCCCTTATCCACCGCGACTACTTCGTCAGCGCGCCGATTCGTGTACTGGTCTTCGCGGATCGTGTCGAGATCGTCAGCCCTGGCCACCTGCCCAACAACCTGACCATCGAGAACGTCAAGGCTGGCAACTCCAATATGCGCAACCCCATCCTAGCGTCCTTTGCTGCCAAGCTTCTGCCTTATCGCGGATTGGGTAGCGGCCTGCTGCGCTCACTGCGGGCATGGCCGCAGATCGAACTCATCGATGATCGGGTCGGCAATCTATTCAAGGCTATCGTGGCGCGTCCGAGTGTGCTGGAGTCGGTCGGAAGTTCTTGACTGATCGGCTGGGCGGGAGGTAGATAGTCTTCTGGTTTTTAGAACGTCGCTATGGTGTCAGCATGAAACCGTATGAAGAAAACGAACCGTTTTTCATCATCGAGGAGGTCGCGGCTGAAATGATCGCCAGCGGCTATGAATTCGAACCGCCGCCCGTCATGACCGCAGTTCTGCAGCGAAAAGTTAGCCCCTGTATTACAACAGCTCGATGCCAAAGTGGCGAGCGAAGAGCGCAAAGAGCACGAAACACACAACCGTAATAATGACGCAGGCCAATAGCGAAGGCCAAAAACCTAGGCGAGGCAATAGCACTGGGAAAGCTAGGAACATGGGTAGCGTTGGCACGACATACCAGAACGTATACCAAGCGTGGTTCGCAATCTTCTGTTCGGGTTGGTTCTCAACATAGAGCCAGATGAGAGTCAGCACCGTGACCAGAGGCAACGCGGCAACAAGGCCGCCAAGTTTGTCACTTCGCTTCGCCATTTCTGAAACGAGAACGACCACTGCGGCGGTCAGAAAATATTTGGTAATGAGCCACGCCACAACTTTTCCTCAGGGGGGCGCCGTATAGCGGCGAGTTTAACGAGTAACGAGAGCGCCTTTGAACGACTTGCTAGTATACACGCTAAAAAACCATTGCATGATCACAAAGAAACCTGCCCGCCATTTTTAAGTTTCTTCTGCCCCACCCAGCTTGACGATTTGGTATGACCATGGTTATACTCTGTCTATGAAAACTGCAATCTCCATCCCCGATCAAGTGTTTGAAGCCGCCGAGACCTTAGCTCATCGCCTGGGGGTGTCCCGTAGTGAGCTCTATGCCAAGGCCGTCGAGGCATTCATTAAACAGCATAGAAATCAAGGGGTTACAGCCCGTCTGAACGATGTTTATTCGTCTGAAAGCAACTCTCTTGACGATGAGTGCTATAAGCTCCAGCAGCGCTCTTTAGACAGAGAAGACTGGTAGTGAAGAAAGGTGAAATTTGGTGGGCATCATTGGGTGAACCAAGGGGTTCAGAACCGGGTTTTCGGCGACCAGTAGTTATTGTCTCCTCCAATGAATTCAACGAAAGTCGAATTAATACGGTTCTGGCTGTTGTGGTCACATCCAATTTGCGGCTTGCCGATGCGCCAGGTAATATCCTGCTTGAGAAAAAGCATTCTAAGCTTGCCAAAGACTCGGTGATCAATGTTAGTCAGTTGATCACTGTCGACAAAGAGCTCCTCACAGAAAAAATTTCCAAGCTCAATGCCCAGCATCTCAATGCTGTAAATGAGGGGCTCCGATTGGTGCTTGGTTTATAAATTTAACGACCCCTAAAATTCCCATACCAATCCCAAAGATGCGCGCCATTGCCGATAGTCTGCAACCGGTAGATTCGAGTCAAACCATTCTTGTTGAAGCTTTGCTTGCAATTGCCAATGTCGGTTGAATGCCAACTCGTTTTCAAAGGCCACTCGATAACGCAGGTCTTGACGTGCAGCGCGGATATCGCTGCGCCAGCCTTCATAATCTCGTGTTTCGATTCGCGCGTGTAGACGGCTGCTTAATTTTTTATCAAAGATCCTAAAATCTCGTTTTATTTGAATTTTTGCCAATGCGCCTGAATAGCTGTAGATCTCATTGGCCGCACGTTCTGATTTTAGCTGCATCTGCCCACTTAAATAAAAACGGGTGCGGTCTAAAAAGCGGTAGAGATAGAGATTTCCCGCAAAGCTGTCGCTGTTACGGCTATCGTATTGAGAAAAATCTTTTCTACTAAAATCCGCCTGCGTGCGGACATACCAGCGATTCCCGATCAGCCTACTGTAGGCGGGGCTTGCGCGAGTCAGACGCAAAAAATCCTTTCCATCCACTTGGCCGTATGCCTGTGCGAGAGAAAAATCTACCCCTTGCACACCCATTTGATAGCCCGCTCGAAGCACACCAATATGGAGCTGGCTATTAAATTCTGCATATTCCTGCCAGCGGGTGTCTTGCAGTTGGTAAGATGCGCTTAAATTCACATGATCTATCTTGTGATCATAGCTGATGCCGAGCGATAGATCGCTTGCACTATCCCCTACACCGGACGTTATATCGGCCTCTTCAATGCCGACATTGCTGTCGTATTCCATTCCCGCCTCTAGCTCAATCTTTGTACCTGCCCAAGTAAAAGAAGAAAAAAATGGCAGACACACCAAAGCCAAGCACGAAGGCTTGGCTTTGGGAAGCTTGAGGCTTAAGAAACGCTCGGCTTTGATTGTTGATCTAGTCTTGATCGTCAATTTCAATTTCTCTCACAATCAATACGCCGCCATTGAAGTGACCTTTCATCTCCACTTGCACATCTGCGGGAATTACGGACGGAAAATGGACTCCTGCTGCCACGCTAAAACTCACGCCAAGAGCAGTGCCATTTGCAAAGTTGATCAATGAAGCCGGAAGTTCGAGCTTTACTTCGGATGAGTCGTCATTGTCGCGTTCAAGTTTTAAGGCGCGATAATTTTGGCCTTCCTTGATCAGCGTTAGTTCGATTTTATCGCCAGTGCGAAGGCTGCCAAAATTAAACATGGTATTATGACGATTGCCGTCATCGCGCATACGGGTGCGCATATCTACGCTAATTTCTAGCCCCAGTACGATAATTTTACCGCTAAATTCGTCGGTTTTTTCAATATTGCTGATGCTGGCTTCCACACTGATTTCGGAGGTATCAGCCAAATCCATTTCTTCCGCAATTAGCACGCCTTGCGCGTCCACTCGGCCTTCTACTTCAATGCTCAAACCATCCACCAGCGCGCTTAGATTGAAATCATCCAGCTTGGTGTTTGCTGAAAATTGCACCTTTACACCATTCACCAGCAAGGTTTTCGTATTAATATCCAAACCTGAAATGAGCCCGGAAATCGTAAGTTTGGTGCCTTCGTCAAAGTCTTCGTCTTCTGCTTCAATGCTGGTTGCGTTGAGTACCAAGCCAGATAAGCTGCCTTCAACTTCCACTCTCAAACCATCGCGTAAGGTTGCGCCTTCCAGATCCCACTCGGAAACATTGGAAAAATTGATTTTCTGGCCACGTAACTGGAAAGTCTTTGCGCTCTCGTCCAAGTGGCTGATGGTTCCACGAAGCTCAACTTCGTCGTTATCATCGCTATCCAGCCCCACAAAACTCGCCACGAGATTGCCGCTGGCATCCACATAGCCGCTGACTTCAACTTGGCTGCCTACGCCGAGCGCCGCCAACGCGGTGTCTTCAAAAATGGTAAGGCTATTGGTAATAACGTTTTGCCCGAGAACTTGAAACCCATTTTGACCATTGAAGGCGCTGATGGGGCCTTCCAAACTTAAATCGTAAATAACATGAGTGGCCGTTGTGCCGTCAGCGAGCAGGGTTACGACTTGGCCGACCCGCAAATCTGCTTGGGTGCCGGATTTTTCTTTCACCTTAAAATCTGCACCGTCAGTGTTGTAGCGCACGCCGTTAACGATCACGCTGCCAAAGCCGTCGATGGTACCGCGCACCACTTTTTGCTGCTGTGCTGGCGGCGGCTGCTGCCCAGAATTGTCGCCCTTCGAAGAAGATCCGCCGCCACCACAAGCAGTAAGAGTGAGGGCGCTGGTGAGGCCGATGGCAAGGGCAAGGTGATGCTTTTTCATGATGCTGTCCTATTTGGTTGCGAATGACATCTACTTAAACGTGAGAAAATCGTTTTTATTCCCTTAAAAATTTTTTCTTTGTGAAGAAGAGTCGCTCCCGTGTAGCGTGCCTCGCGAACCACAATCAGCGTTTCTGTAGCAACCCAAAACCAAATACCTTATCTCGACCTTTTTCCCCAAGATCAAGTGCTCGCTGGCTTAGATCCGGCCGAGTACGAAAAGCCGGCTCGCTGGCAAGAATGGCCGTTGCCAAAGCCGATGCGAGCGAAGTGCCGGATAAGCTGCCTGTGCTGTTCTGGTTGGCGACCTGCATCGCTACGCCCGGCGCGGCGATTTCGATATGTGGGCCTTGCGCAGCCCGAGGATAGGCAGCAAGTTGTGAATCTACAGCGGTCACTGCGATCACCTCTGGATAGGCTGCCGGAAAGCGTGCGAAGGCTGCTGGCCCATCGTTCCCTGCAGAGGCTAATAAGGTTACGCCCCGCGCAGCCACTTGACGTAACGCCTTCTCTAAGGTGGCGTTGGCCGGGCCAGAAAGCGACATATTGATCAGGCCGACTCGTTGCGAAAGCAGCCAATTTAAGCCCTGCACCAACTGTGCTGCGCTGGCGACTACTAGGTTCTGCTCGTTTTGTGCAAAGACAACTGCGTTGTAGAGCTCCCCTTGGCTTAAAATGCCTGCAGCCCCGCATCCTGCTTTGCCTAGGATAATACTGGCCATTGCAGTACCGTGGGCAAAGTTAGGTTTGCCGTCGGGATGAAACGCTTTTTGGTGAATGATGCTGTTTTCAAGGCAAGGATGTGTGCGATGAATGCTGGAATCCATCATACCGATGCGTTGCTTGGCGATCAGTTGTCCAGCGACACCCATTTGCTGCGCTTGTGCAAGTGCATCTTGCGTGATCGACGTGGCTGCACTTTGGGTAGAATCTAACTGATAAAGGTGGTTGGGCGTGCTTTGTGGGGGTATCGGGGCGCGGTGATCAAAAGTCACCAATATCGCGCCGAGTTCGCCCAGCGGATTTTCGTCCAGTATCTTTGCGCCTTGTTGAATGGCCTCTTGTAGCTCTTGCTGGCTTAATAGGGCGATCGCCTGTTCGGGCAAGGCAGGTAAGAGCGCTTCATTCAGATCGTCTTCAAGCTGCCAAAGCTGCTGGAACTTGTCATCCAGAAGGTCGAGCTGCTGGTCGCTCATGTCGCTGCCGAGCGCTTCCAAACGTTTTTCCAGCTCTCGCTCAAGGCGTTCATCTAAGTCCTCGTCGCCTTCGTGATCTTCAAGCTGCTGCTCCAGCCAGCCTTCCAGCTCGTCTTCAATGTCGTCGAAGTCAACGCCTTTCCCAAAGCGTTGCTCTAAAAGCTGTTCCAGCTTCTTCTCCAGGCGCTCTTCAGCTTCTTCTTCGGCCTTTTCTTTTTCATCTTCAAGGATATCGCTAATATCGTCGTCGATATCGTCCTCCGCCCAACTAGGCAGAGGGGCAAGAGGACTCAGGGCGGCAAGTAGCAACAAAAGGGCAAATAGAGGCTTCACGCGGTTCTCTTAAAAAGATTGGGCTTTCCAGTATCAACGTAAGAAACTAAAAAATATTTCATTGGAGGGAATAAAAAAGCGCGCTGCGCGTTTATGACGATATGAACAGTGCCTACGATAGATTCACTCAAGACCTGCTGCAAGCATTGCCGGCCTTGCGCCGCTACTGCTATGCCCTTACCGGCAAAACTGCCGACGCCGACGATTTGCTGCAATCTGCGGCAGAAAAGGCGCTGAAAAACTGGCAGTTATACCAAGTAGGCACACATTTTGACCGCTGGCTGTATCGCTTGTGCCGCAATGATTGGATCGACAGTATGCGTAAGGATCAACCGACCGAAGAATGGCTAGAAGACGTAGACCCGCAAAGCCCGCCTTTGGAGCAAGAAATTGGGCAAAAAATGGGGCTGGAGCTGGTACAGGCTGAGCTTGGCAAACTTTCTGATGCTTTGCGCACGGTGCTTTATCTGGTAGCGGTCGAAGGGCGTAGCTACAAAGAAACCGCCGAGCTATTGGAGATCCCACAAGGTACCGTGATGAGCCGCCTCGCCCGTGCGCGCGCCCAGCTTAGCCAAGCCCTAAACGCAGGAGACCTGCTGTGAAAGACACTGAATTATTGAGCGCCTATTTAGACAACGAGCTACTGCCCGTAGAGCGCGTGTCTCTAGAAACAAGGCTTGCTGAGGAACCTGCGCTACGCCAAGAATTGGCGCGCCTGCAGCAAGGCGACCACCTTGTGAAAGCGTACTTTGCCGAGCTGGATCAGCGCCCTTTGCCTGCCGACCTTGAAACAATGATTAAAAACAGTCAGCCTGCAGCTTCTCTCCAAGTGCAAACGCAAGTGCTTCCGTTTCCCGCACGCAAGCCGCCTTATCTGATGCGCTTTGCGTGGGCCAGTGCTGCTTCGGTGCTCCTCGCTGTCGGCCTTCTCTGGTTTTTGCCCAAAGGGAGCGAGTTGAACCCTGCGCTGATCGCAGCCCTTGACACCCAGCCGTCAGGCAGCGTGGTGGAGCTAAGCGCCAGCGAGCGCGTTGAGATCCTAGCGAGCGTTCGCCGCGCCGATGGCACGGTATGCCGGCTGTATGTCGAACATCGTGTGGACGCTTCCAGCGAAAAAACCGCCTGCTTTGCGCAGCGCTGGAAGATTCAAACGGAGGGCAAAATACCAAGTGAGCAAGCTACGTCAGACGATCCATTCGCGTCTGGCTACTCATTCGCGCCTAGCTACCAACCCGCAGCGGGCCACGAACTGCCTCAAAATCGCATGATCGAAAGCGAAGAAAGAGCTTGGCTGTTGCGGCACTGAGCGTCGCTGGGCTAACGGTTTGCTGTTCGTTTAGACGATTCGCACCCGATAGCTGCGCCCTTTGATTTTGCCGCTTTGTAGGCGTTTGACGGCTTTCTGAGCAATCGCGCGTTCGACCGCGACATAGGTTTGTTGGTCACCGATATCAATTTTTCCGATACTGGCACCGGGTAGCCCAGCATCCCCTGTCAGTGCGCCAAGAATATCGCCGGGGCGCAGTTTGTCGCGCTTTCCGCCACCAATGTTGAGCGTTACCATGCGGGGTGGTTCGGGTGTTTCATTGTCATTACTTGGGGGGAGGTCCCGCCAGTGCAAGGGGCGGCCTAATAACGTCTCAATTGCGTTGGCGCGCTGTACTTCGGCAGGCGAGCACAAGCTGAGGGCAAGCCCTTTTTGGCCAGCGCGCCCTGTGCGCCCGATGCGATGAATATGCACATCAGGGTCAAAGGCGACGTCGACATTCACAACAGCAGCAAGGTCCTTGATATCAAGCCCGCGCGCTGCAACGTCCGTGGCCACTAGATAAGGGCAGCTACGGTTTGAAAATTTCAGTAGCACCAAGTCTCGATCGCGTTGCTCCATGTCCCCGTGTAGGGTCTGTGCATAGAAACCCTGCGCATTGAGCGCATCGGCAACCTCATCACAAAGTTGTTTGGTATTGCAGAACAGCACGGCTGATTCCGGCTTGAAATTTTTTAATAACGCGCTAAGTGCACGGCGGCGCTGCTTGTGATCAACCTCATAAAAGTACTGTTCAATTTCGCTATCCGCATGAACCGACTCCACCGTAATCTCGACAGGATTGCTCTGAAAATTACGGCTTAGCTCGCGGATCGCAGGCGTGTAGGTGGCGGAAAACAGTAAAGTCTGGCGCCGCTTTGGAATAAAGCGTGCAATCTCCGCAATCTGATCATAAAATCCCATATCCAGCATGCGATCTGCTTCATCCAGCACCAGCGTTTTTAAGCCCTGAAGATCAAGCGAGCCCTTGTCGAGGTGTTTGGTGACTCGGCCGGGGGTACCAACAATGATATGTGCGCCATGCTCCAGCGAAGCAAACTGTGGCCCGATTGCAGTACCGCCGCAGAGGGTCAGGATCTTAATGTTCTGCAAACTGCGGGCGAGGCGGCGTAATTCTTTCGCCACCTGATCAGCAAGTTCACGAGTTGGGCAGAGCACTAAGGCTTGTGTGCCAAAAAAACGTGGATTCAGGCTCGTGAGTACGCCAATGCCAAAGGCAGCGGTCTTGCCACTTCCTGTTTTCGACTGGGCGATAACGTCAGCGCCGTCCAAAATGGGCGGTAGAGCCTGCGCCTGAATGGGTGTCATCTGGCTATACCCCAAGCCGCGCAGGTTTTCGACAAGATGAGGGGGGAGCAGGAGGCTGGCAAAATCGTTGGAAGGCATGCGATATCCGAACTATCAATGGCTGGCGGCCATTGTATCGCTTTGAGTACCGAGGGGATAGCAAACTCCCAGCCTCGTGCGTACACGTAGGATTGGACGCCCCCAATAAGCCGTTCGCTAAGCGCGTCTCAAGGAGTCTCGCGCTTAGCCTCTCACGTCGTTAGCTTCTTACGTTGTTAGCCTCTCACGTTTGCGGTGTCTTGAATAATTTGCTTAGACACCGTTTGTATCTGCCTTGGAGTTACTGCCGACGCGATCCCTTCCCATGCGGAAGACGTGGTATTGATCCGCTTGGAGGCAAGTACACGCTTGGAAGGTAGCTGAATGTATTCCACCTCAAGGTCCATGTAGGCATTACCCGCCATTACGCCGAGCAAAATGCGCTTTGCCGTAGACGTATAGCGAAAATCATTGACCTTGACTTTCACCAGCATCGTTTGGTTGCGAGTGAGTGCGCTTTCGTTGGAGATCATCGCGGCATTCGTTTTCTCCGCAGACGCGATCTTAGGCAGAATTTTTTCCCAATCGCTCTCAAGTTCGAGCCACCCAGACTTTTGCATGACTGAGCTGCTCGCCGTGAGTAGCACGGCTACATTTCCGTTGAGTTTGGCGTTGGAGGTTGGTGCAGAAGTGGAATATTTGTTTGCCGAGGCGGGTGCTGCAATCTGGTTGGACTGGGTGATGCGGGTAGCGCAGCCGGTAAGCGTCAGTGCAAGGATCAAAATAGAGGCGAGAGTAGATCGGTTCATGAGATTTTGTGCTCGTACAGTCGGAGGGAGAACAGTTGTGCTTGGCAGGCCTGTTTTCCGACGGATCGGAGCGGAAGGTCATTGCCGGCGTAAAAAGACCGGCACGTTGTAAAAAAAAGAGGGATATTGGGGGTGATGGCTACAGCCACCCCGACCGTCGAAATTTGAAAAATAACACGCTGCCTACAGCAAACGTGCAGCCCAGCACACCGAAATAGCCCCAGTGCCAATCCAGCTCGGGCATAAACTTGAAGTTCATTCCGTACATGCTGAATACCACCGTGGGCAGCGCCAGAATTGCGCCCCATCCGGCGAGTTTTTTTACGATGTCGTTCTGCCCAATGGACACCAGCGCCAAGTTGATCTGCATGGCGGCAATCAGCATTTCGCGAATGTTGTCGCAAGCTTCGATTACGCGATGGCAGTGGTCCTGCACATCTCGAAGATATACGCGCATTGTCTTTGGAATGATGTCTTCATGAAAACGTCGCAGCTCGTTGCAGATGTCAATCAATGGCTGGGTGGCGTCGCGCAGTTGAATCAGTTCGCGCTTGAGCTGATAAATTCTTTGCAGCTTTTCGCGGGGCAGGGCGTTATCGAACATTTCTTCTTCAAGCTGCTGGAATTGATTGCGCAATTCGCCAAGCACCAGAAGGTAACTATCTGCGATGCTGTCGAGGATCGCGTATAACGCGTATCCTGAGCCGAGCGCGAGCCGTTGGGGATTTTTTTCGCAGCGTTGCCGGACTTCGCTATAGCCACGTGAGGTGCCGTGGCGGAGGGTAATCAAAAAGTTTTTACCCACAAATAAATGGGTCTCTCCAAAAATTACGCCGTCGTCAGTAATCGACGCAGTTTTGGCAACCAGAAACAGCGATTCTCCATAGGCTTCTAGCTTGGTGCGTTGCTGCGGGGAGCGCGCATCTTCCATCACCAACTCGTGCATCCCGAATTCTTCTTGAATTTTTAGCAATAGCGTTTCATCCGGCTCTAGCAGGCCAACCCAAAGAAATACACCGGGCCGCGTGATGATCTCGCTGACATCATCCAAGGGAAATGGGGGGAGTGCGACGCCCTTTTCGTAGGCCACGCAGTTAATAATGCTCGACATGATAGAATCCTAAGAGAAGTGCAGCGCCAACGTTAGTGTGGCCTGCTTGGTTTTTTTATTTGTAGCGATATCCCCATGGCGAATCAAGAGCTCACCGAAGATTCCGTTGCAACGCAGTTCAGCGCAGAAGACCGCCGCTGGATGGAAAGAGCGCTTGCGCTTGCTCGCCAAGGCGCTGAAGCCGGTGAGGTGCCCGTGGGTGCCGTTGTAGTGCGCGATGGTGAAGCCATCGGGGAAGGGTTTAATTGTCCAATCGGCACCCACGATCCAACGGCTCATGCAGAAATCTGTGCGCTACGGGCAGCGGGGCGTGCGATTGAAAACTATCGGCTTGCCGGCGCCACGCTTTATGTGAGCCTTGAGCCTTGTGCGATGTGTGCGGGCGCCATCGTTCATGCACGGATCGATCGCGTAGTCTACGCCGCAATGGAACCGAAAGCCGGCGCGGTGGCGAGTACGCAGAATTTTTTTGAGCAGCCGCAATTGAACTATCGAGTAAAAGCAGAGGGCGGCCTGTTAAATCAAGAGGCTGGCGAGCAGCTACGCACATTTTTCAAAGACCGCCGACGTACAAAAAAAGCACAAGTTTGACGATGTAGCTGTGATAGGATAGGTTCATAATGTGCGCGCGTTAACAGTTTTGGCCTACCAAAAGCAAGGGCGGGCTGATAGAGTTGGTGCGTTAGTTCCAATTTGCTGGCAAGGACAGTTCGTAATGAAAACGTGGACATTGAAGCGTAGTACGCTCTTGGTTGCGTCCGTCGCAATCGCAAGCTCTATAGGTATCATTTGGAGTGAGACAGAGCAAGCCTCAGCTCCAGCGACTTCTCAGCATGTGGATTCGCAAGATTCTCAAAGAAAAGCGGATCAGGTGGCAAGGCTCAACGTGGAGCGCCAGTTGAAGCAGCAAGTGGAAACCTTGCGCCGTGATTGGCGCGCTGCCGGCACCGATCGCGATGTGCTGCAGCCGGTTAGTGCTGCATCGTTTGAATCGGCCCCCTTTGATGGTGGCTTCAGCGCAGCAACCGATGAGCCGGTCGTCGCTCTTGCTTCTGTAAACGTAATGGATACCGTTGCACGGCCAGTAAATCCCGTTGCCATGGGCCAGATTTCATGGGGAGGTGCGGCACTCGCCCCAGTTGGGGGAGTTTTTCCAGTAGCGTTTGCACGTAGTGGTGGCGGCGGTGGTTTGGTGGCAGATCTGGGTGGGAATGGCGGCTCCGCAAGTGGCGGAACGTCTTCTGAGGGGGCGCAGCCCGGTGGCTCGTCTCAGGAACAAGCGGATAACGCTGGGAGCGGCGATCAAACCGGTGCTGGCTCTTCGCAAGGCGACTCTGTTGCGCAAGACCCCAATGCCGATAGCGGTGATGCTCAGGGAGGGGCGACCCTTGGCGAAAACAGGCCGCCTCTGGGTGAAAACGCTGAGACCGTAAAAGTTGATGCGCCTGGTAGCATGGCATTGTTCGGTCTTGGCATCTTCGCGTTAGCGATTATGCTGCGTCGGAGTCGCAGAAAAGGCAGTGCGAACGTGACATTCGCGAGCTAATTGAATTGCACTGCATGTAATCCCAAAAACGCCTCAATAGTGGCCCTATTGAGGCGTTTTTGCGTGTGAAAGCTTTGCGTTCGAAAGCAATGGCGTTCGAACGCAATGTGCAGGAATTTAGAGGATCAGGTCGTTAACGGAGAGCGAAGCAACGCTTTCCGAAAGGGGTTGATAAGATTTTACCGGCTGGGCGCTCAGCCAGACTAGTGCATCGTAGTAGTGGCGAATATTGCGAACGTATGCCAATGCTTGGCGAGCGTTAGTGTAGCGAGGGTTCGAGCGGCTTTGCGCTAACAAATGCTTTTTCACATCGAACCAGTTGTCGGGGTCATCCCCTGTTGCTGCGGTCAGTTTGCGCGCATGTATCAGCGGCCCCATGCCCATGTTGTAGGCGGCGAGGCTAAACCAGATGCGGTGTGGCTCTGGAACATCGGGAAGTTTTTCGTAAATTTGCTTGAAGTAACGGGCGCCGCCTTCAATGCTCTGCGTCGGATCACGCCGATCTTTGACCCCAACTTCGCGCGCAGTGCCCTTTGTGAGCATCATCAGCCCGGTTACACCGGTGGGTGAAATCGCGTTTGGGTTCCACAAAGACTCTTGGTAACCCATGGCCGCAAGCAGACGCCAATCCAGTTCGGTTTGCTGCCCCATGCGCTTAAAGTCACGCGAATAGCGGGGAAGGCGTGAATCAATGTGGTTCAAAAAGGTGCGTGAGCCCACATAATCAAAGCTGCGCTCGCTAAAATACTGCTCGCGCAATTGATCTAGGAAACCGCTGGCGTTGACCTGCGCAAAGTACTCCTGCAGTGATGCCAAAAAAGACGCGTCTTCGGAGCGATTCAAGGCCCACGCAATTGCGTGACGATCATCCATCTGCTCGCCTTTGCGAAGCGATGGGTAGAGCGCGTGTAGCTGGTTGAATACATTGTCGTTCAAGACGACGTAATCCACTTCACCCTCCGCTAAGAGCGACAGCAATACGGTAGGGGAAAGGTTGCGTCGTTCGTCTGTAAGCAGATCAGGATTGGATTTGCGTAGCGTTTCTAGCTTGGGTGCGCTGCCTGCTTGTGCGGAGATGACCAGCCGAGACTGGGCAATCGCGTCGGTGGAGCTGGGTGGTGCAAAATCGTTACGATAAACCAATACGGGTGCGGCTTCGTTGTAAGACGGCGCAAACAGCGCCCGCTTCTCGTTCTTGGGAGTGACGGGAAGCCCAGCCGCAACAAGGTCTACTTTGCCTTGGTCAAGGTCGTTGAGCATGCTGGCAATATCGCCGTAGACTTTCCATACGACGTCAAGCCCCATGGAATCGGCGTAGCGCGTTACAAGATCGTGTTCGAAGCCCGCATAGCTTGCGCTGCCGATCTTGAAGTAGGTGGACGGATCGTTGCGTGTGGCAACAACCAGTTGGCCGCTCTGCTGGATGCGATCCAGAACAGGGCCCTCAGGCTGTGGGTTGGGTGCAAGCAACAAAAATGCAGAGATTGCCGAAGCTGCGAGCGTCCTTGTCACTTTTTGTGCGAGTAGCTTCGGTGCGAGTGGCTTCTGTGTGAGTAACTTCATTCCAGGCTAACCTTTTTTTCGCGGGTTCCATCGGTCTTTGAACGGGACAATCCGTTGCAGCCAAGCCGCTGCAGCCCCCGTTCGCTCACAAATTCCCTGTGTTTTCCTTTTCAGCGAGACGCCGGATCTCGCTGAAAATAAGCCCGATTGCTTAAAAATTAGGCTGGAGTATATCGACCACTATTTTTAGTGTCGACGGCAACTGTGTTACCGAGCCGTTACCAAGCTGTAAATTGCCACAGGGAGTTGTTAATTTTTGAGCCTATTTCAGTTAGTCGCGCGGTAATGGTAACGCGCATCTAACTGTTGTTATAGGGTATTTTGGTAACAGCGTATGTATCGTGGCTGAATCGCGTTTTTGACTCCTCGGTCGCAAATAGTTGGGCCGGTGGCTCAGCACGGTTGCGCGACTGACTGCCACTCGGTGTGGTGGGGTGCAGATTGTCAGCGAATGGTTAAGGTTTGCGGCGGCTTCCTTTATAATGGCGGCCTTCTCACCTCGCCATAGGCCATTCGAGACCCATCATGCTTCAATTGCGCGGCGCTCAAGCGTTATCCCCGTTTAAGTCCAAAAAACTACTCAACCAACTCCAGTCGGCAGCACCCAGCGTGGCCGCAGTGCATGCGGAGTTTGTGCACTTTATCGACGCAAACGCTTCATTGAGTGACGAGCGCCAGCGTTTGTTGGCACAGTTGCTTGGCGACGGACTGCCAGCACATCAAAATGATACGCCGAGAGGGGAGATGTTTATCGTCATTCCTCGCTTTGGTACGATCTCCCCGTGGGCAAGCAAGGCGACGGATATTGCACACAATTGTGGGTTCAGCGAAGTCCTGCGGATTGAGCGTGGGCTGGTGTACTACGTTGAAGGCGTTTCCCAAAGCGCTCGTGCACTTTTGATACCGCTGTTGCATGATCGTATGACGCAAACCGTCGTTGCGTCGTTCAGTGAGGTGGCGCCGTTGTTCATGCGCCAGCCACCGCGCGCTATGGCGCAAGTGGACGTGCTCGGAGGTGGGCGTGATGCTTTGGTTCTGGCAAACCAGAATCTGGGGCTTGCGCTGGCGGCAGACGAAATTGACTATCTGACAACGAGTTTTTTGCAGCTGGGTCGCAACCCAACCGACGTTGAGCTGATGATGTTCGCGCAAGCCAACTCCGAACATTGCCGCCATAAAATTTTCAACGCGGATTGGAGTGTCAATGGCGAGCAGCAGCCGCGCTCCCTGTTTGCCATGATTCGCAATACCCATGCGTGTAGCAGCGAAGGCGTGTTATCGGCTTATTCCGATAACGCAGCGGTGATCGAAGGCTTTAATGCTGGGCGGTTTTATCCGGATCCGCACACCCAAGCCTATGGATTTCATCAAGAACCTGTTCACATCTTGATGAAAGTCGAAACCCATAATCACCCTACGGCCATTGCACCATATCCTGGCGCATCCACCGGCGCAGGCGGTGAAATCCGCGACGAGGGTGCTACAGGGCGCGGCGCGAAACCCAAGGCAGGGTTGACAGGGTTTAGCGTTTCCAACTTGCGCATTCCTGGTTTTGAACAGCCTTGGGAGCAAGCCTACGGAAAACCTAACCGAATCGTTTCGGCACTCGACATCATGATCGAAGGGCCGCTCGGTGGGGCGGGCTTTAACAACGAATTTGGGCGTCCAAACCTCAGCGGTTATTTTCGCACCTACGAACAGCGCGCGCCGTCTGTAAATGGTGAAGAAGTTCGTGGCTATCACAAACCCATTATGATTGCTGGCGGCTACGGCAATATTCGCGCCGATCACGTTCAGAAAGGTACGATTCCTGTGGGTGCCAAACTGATTGTGCTGGGCGGGCCGGCGATGCTGATCGGCTTGGGCGGTGGCGCTGCATCTTCTATGGCCACGGGCGCAAGCGCAGAAGATCTGGATTTCGCTTCGGTACAGCGGGATAACCCCGAAATGGAACGCCGTGCGCAGGAAGTGATCGACCGTTGCTGGCAGTTGGGTGCAGAAAATCCGATCAGCTTTATCCACGACGTCGGAGCAGGCGGCTTGAGCAATGCGATGCCTGAACTCGTTAAGGATGGCGGCCGTGGTGGGCGCTTTTCGCTGCGCGAGATTCCCAACGATGAGCCGAGCATGTCGCCGCTGGAGATTTGGTGCAATGAATCGCAAGAGCGCTATGTGCTGGCCGTCGCGCCCGAAAACTTGGCGAGATTTGAAGCGATCTGCGCCCGTGAGCGTTGCCCCTATGCGGTGATTGGTGAGGCGACCAGCGAGCAGCATCTTTCCTTAAAAGATACCCACTTCGACAACACCCCTGTGGATTTGCCGATGTCGGTGCTGTTTGGCAAGCCGCCGAAAATGCACCGCAAGTACGAGCGCGCGATCGTTACGCACCAAGCTTTTACGGGGGCGGGCATTGACATTACCGAGGCCGCTTACCGTGTTTTACGTTTGCCTGCGGTTGCCAGTAAGAGTTTTTTGATCACGATCGGTGATCGTTCCATTACCGGCATGGTCACGCGCGATCAGATGGTAGGGCCTTGGCAGGTGCCGGTCGCTGACGTTGCAGTTACCAGCAGTACCTTAGACAGCTACACCGGCGAAGCCATGAGCATGGGGGAGCGCACACCTGCCGCCTTGATTGACGCGCCTGCGTCGGGCCGGATGGCGGTAGGAGAGGCGATCACCAATATTGCAGCCGCTCGCATCCGGCACCTATCGGATGTGCGCCTATCGGCAAACTGGATGGCGGCTGCAGGCTATGCAAGCGAAGACCAAGCGCTGTTTGAAACCGTGCAAGCCATCGGCATGGAGCTTTGCCCTGCGCTGGGCATTGCGATTCCGGTGGGTAAGGATTCCATGTCGATGCGTACTGTCTGGGACGATAACGGCGAGCAAAAATCCGTAACCGCGCCGCTCTCGCTCATTATTTCGGCATTTGCGCCCGTTCAAGATGTGCGTCAGACCCTGACGCCGATGCTGCAGCGAGACACGGATAGCCGCCTATTGTTGATTGACTTGAGCAATGGCCACCACCGCCTTGGCGCAACCGCACTTGCGCAAGTATACAACCAGCTCGGGGATTCTTGTGCCGACCTTGAGAGCGCTGAACAGCTAAAAGTCTTTTTTGAGACCATACAGGCCCTAAACCATGATCAGCTGCTGCTCGCTTATCACGATCGCAGCGACGGGGGCCTGTTTGCAAGCGTTGCGGAAATGATGTTTGCTGGCCGCTCAGGTCTTGACCTAGAGCTAGGCGCGTTGCCCGGAACTGCGCTTGCCGCGCTGTTCAACGAGGAATTGGGGGCCGTAATTCAAGTAAGCAATGCGGTGTTGGATGTGGTGCTTGCCAAGCTGAAAGCGGCAAAACTGGATACACACGTGATTGGCACGCTGAATAACGCGCAGCGACTGCGGATTTTCCATCAAGGCGACCGTATTTTTGACCAAACGCGCGCCGATTTGCAAAGTGCGTGGGCTGAAACCAGCTATCGAATCCAAGCGATGCGTGATAACAGCGAATGTGCGAAACAGGAGTTTGAGCAAATTCGTGTGGATCAAGATCCTGGCCTCTCGCCGCACTTGCAGTTCGATGCACAAGAGAATGTTGCGGCTCCCTACATTGCGAGTGGGGTTCGCCCACGCGTGGCGATTTTGCGGGAGCAGGGCGTGAACGGTCAGGTGGAAATGGGGGCGGCCTTTCACGCGGCTGGCTTTGAGGCCGTGGATGTTCACATGAGCGATTTGCTTTCTGGGCGAATTTCGCTGGCGGATTTCAAAGGCTTGGCAACCTGCGGCGGATTTTCCTACGGCGATGTGCTCGGCGCGGGCGGCGGTTGGGCGAAATCTATCCTCTTCAACAACCGCGTGCGTGATACCTTTCAGACATTTTTTGAGCGCGAAGATAGCTTCACGCTGGGGGTTTGCAACGGCTGCCAGATGCTCTCGACCTTGGCCGAACTGATTCCAGGCACTGATTACTGGCCGCGTTTTGTACGCAACACCTCGGAGCAGTTCGAAGCACGTTTTTGTACCGTTGAGGTTCAGCCGTCTGCTTCCGTCTTGTTGCGTGGAATGGAAGGCTCACGCATTACGGTTGCACTCGCACACGGCGAAGGTCGAGCTTTGTTTGGTGCCACGGCAACGCCGGATCAAGCCCTTGCCGCAAACGGAATTTCCCTGCGCTTTGTGGACAACTTTGGTCGCCCAACCGAAAGCTATCCTGCCAACCCGAACAGTTCCCCAGAAGGAATTACCGGTCTTTGCAACCGCGATGGGCGCGTCACCATCATGATGCCGCATCCGGAGCGGGTGTATCGAACCGTGCAGAATTCGTGGCACCCCAAAGGCTGGGGTGAAGATGGCCCATGGCTGCGCATGTTCCGTAATGCACGCGTGTGGGTAGGCTGATGGCCGCTTCCGATCGGGAAGATGCCGAGGCCAAGCGTTTTGGCATCAATAATTGGGTAGAGGCCTATCGCGAACCCTTGCCGCAAACCTTTCGGCATCGCCAGCGCGTAGCAGAGCGACTCGCAAGCATTGGCCGGCGCATCATTCGTGCCGATGTGAGCGACGCCACCCTGATTGCGCTGGAGGCAAGGCTCGCGGAAGTCGATGAGATGCTTGGTGAGCTGAACTATCACCCGCACGCCGGCCAATATGCCGAAATGATGGCCAACCAAGCCGACCAAACCAGCGTACTCATGGCCTTCGATTATGATGCCGTGACCGGAGCAAGCAACCCGGCCGCGTCACGTCTGAGCTTCGATCTGGATGCCGAAGAAGTTCTCGCTCGCGTAACGCTGGATGAATTGCAAGAAGGCGGCCCCGGAAATGCCCACGGTGGAATCCTCTCTGCGCTATTGGATGTCGTATTAGCGCGAGTGCAGCATCGAGAAGGCTGGATCGGTGTCACCGGCTACCTGAACACCCGTTATTTGCACCCAACCCCGCTCCATCAACCCTTGGTGCTCAAAGCATGGCCCGCATCGCGAGTGGGCCGCGTCGCCAAAGTAGAAGGTGGAATCTGGTGTGGTGATCGGCAAACCGTCGCGGCCGAGGCACTTTATATTGCGCCGCGAGGATTGCAAAAACCGATTGGGTAACCACCTGAGTGAGAGCCTAAGGCCATGTATAAACTTGTTTTTTTCGTTCCTGCTGCGCACAAGGAACAGGTGAAAAATGCGGTATTTGCGACGGGTGCAGGCCGTATCGGCAACTACGATTGCTGCAGTTGGGAAGTGCTTGGGCAAGGCCAGTTTCGCGCCTTGGACGGTGCAAATCCCTTCATCGGGCAAGTAGGCGAAGTGGAGCAGGTGGCCGAATACCGAGTCGAACTGGTCTGCGCTGATGGCGTAGTAGGGGCTGCGATCGCGGCGCTAAAATCAGCGCATCCTTACGAGGAGCCGGCCTACGATCTTTGGCGGTTGGCGGAAGATCCGGAAAATGAGATCCCAAAGGTTTTGAGCAAGTAGCTTGTAGACGGCACAACCTTGATGCTCGCATCAGTTGGCCAGCGGGCTATGTTCAATTACGCCGTCGTTCGCAGGAGCGGGCAACCACTTTAATAGCAGCTCTTCTAACAGTTTGATGTTGACTGGTTTGCTCATATAGTCATTCATGCCGGCCTCGATGCAAAGGTCGCGATCTCGGCTCATCGCATTGGCGGTAATCGCGATAATCGGAATCCCCGCTTTGTCTGTGTTGAGGGCGCGGATTCTGCGCGTGGCCTCAAAGCCGTCCATGATGGGCATCTGGCAGTCCATCAAGATCACATCCAGCGAGTTTTCGATGACGGCGACAATGCCTTCCTCGCCGTTATTTGCTGTGATGGTTTCTAGGCCGAGCTTGCTCAGTGCGGCTTTGAGCACAAGCTGGTTGACAGGGTTGTCTTCTACGACCAAGGCGCGTCGGCCAGCCGTAGTGGTGTGAATATCGGGTGCCGCTTGTGCGCTGACCTCAGGTTTGTCGGTGTATTCTAGGTTCATGGAAAGCAAAAAGTCTGTGCCTTCCCCCACGGTGGAGCGATAGCGCAGATCGGCGCCCATGAGCCCAGCAATTTGCTTACAGACCGCCAAGCCGATGCCTAAACCACCTTGCCGCGTGTTGGTCGCGGTGAACTTTCGGAAACGATCGAATACGACGGTTTCCATTCCGTGCGGGATTCCGATGCCGGTGTCGCGTACCGCAAATGCAAGCTGCACACGTCGGTTGGCAGTGTCGATAGAGTCTGCTGCAATGGTCAATTCAACCTTGCCAGCTTGCGTGTACTTTACGGCATTGTCGACAAGGTTGGTTAAAATTTGCTGCAATCTGCGCCGATCTCCGAGTAAGTACGTGGGGATATCTGGATTGGTTTTGATGCAGAAGCGGATTCCTTTCTGCCGCGCTAGCCGTTGATAGGTTTCCTGAATCGGTGCGAGAAGCGTTGGCAAATAAAACTGCTCGCGGTTGATTCTGAACTCGTGCGAGCTTAGTTCTGTATAGCTAAGCACGCTCTCAATCAAATTCATGAGGTGGTGGGCCGCATCGCCTGCATTGGCCAAAAAGTCATTGCGCCGCGAACCGTTGGTGGCCGTGGCGGCTTCCAGCAGACAGTTGATTACGCCATTCATGGGGGTGCGCATTTCATGGCTCACCGTTGCCAAGAACTCGTCTTTGATACGGTTGCTATCCATGAGAGCACGATTGACTGCTTGCAGGGCAATTTTGTAATTGTGTTCGCTGCGCGTTCGAGCTTTTTCGGCGGTATAAACACGATCTGCCAGAAGAATTGATAATAGCGCGATTTCAAGTGCAGAACCGATCAATAATGCGTTGCTTGTCAATAGGTTGACAGGGATAACCCCAACGGTCACACCGGCCAATACGAGTGTGCTTGCGAGGAAGGCAGTCCAAGCCGCGAGAAAAAGCTGCGAGGATCGGTGGCCGCGATACGCATTCACACCACTGACCGCCACTAGCGCAATCGCCTCAAAGGCCGACGCGAGAGTAGCTAGGAGCAAGGTCGGTGTATATGGCAGGATAAAACATGCGATTGCGCCAAGGACAAAAAAGGCAATTACGGGTTTCGAAAACCGATCCACCGTAGGCAAGGTTTTCTTCAGATCCAGAACGTCACGAGCAAAAAGAGCCGCAAATAGCCCAATAAAAAATACCATCAGGACAATCGCATATTGGTTAAACCACGGAAATGGCCTCCAAATGTACTGAAACCCAATGCCAAAATAAGCCGCCTGAAACACTGCCATCGAACCGATGTAGCAAAGGTAGGCAAGGAAGGCCCGATTGCGCAGCCAGACGAAAAACAGCAGGTTGAACAGAAAAATTAGCAGCACCATACCGAAGTACGCGCCGAGTACGCCTAACTGAACGCGGGTGTGTTCTGAAAATACTTCGTGCTCCCACACGACCAACGGTATTCGCATGGAGCCTGTGGAGCTTACGCGAAGGTAGAGGGTGATCGGCGGGCCTGTCGCCATTTGCCGATCAGCCACCGTGTGTTCATCGCCCACAACTTGATCTTCGGGAAGTTGGATGGGAAATACTGGAGCGTAGTGTTGTATAGGGCGAGAGTCAAAAGGAAGGGCATCCCCAGCTTGGTAGTGTAGGGTGCGGCCATCGGGTAGGGGTTGGTAAAACTGAAGATTGTCTAAGGGCGGGTAGGGAACTTCCAGCAGGTATTGGCGGCGTTCGGCGCTGTACGTTGTTTGTGGCGGAAAGCGAAGGGCCAACTTTACCCAAAAAGTGCTGCGCTGAATCCCGTGGCTGGCATTCTGCCCAAGCCCGAGGCGAAAACGTGCTTGGGTTTCTGGTTGAAGGACATCACTGAGCGTGAGCTTCCCCGTTGCGTCTTCGAGAAACCAAGCGCGATCATCTACAGTAGTTTTATCTGCGTTGAGCAAGATGGCGTTTTCAGGCGTCGCCAAAGGCGTCGCGCTCACCAGCGAAGCAGCGAGCCATCCTAGCCAAAATATGATTAAAATCAAAGACTTCATCCGCCTGCCAATACCCCGCTGCGAAGCGCCTCAGTATTGAGTGAAGTGTAGCAGCAGAATACTGAACAGCAGGCGAGATTCTTCAGGCGAGCACCTGCATTTCGCTTTAGAACCGAAGCCCACGCTGTGGAAAACCGCGTATATCCTCAACGTGAACGGGAAACTCTCCGTGTTTCCGATCTTGGAAGTAGTGGCTCAAGGTACGTTGAATGGTGGGAAAGGCAAGCTCTCCCCAAGGAATGTCATCTTCCAAGAATAGCTTGGTATCGAGTGATTCTGTTCCTACACCAAATACTTCGCCGACCAGTTGAGCACGAAAGAACATATACACTTGGCTGATGTGGGGCAGATTAAATACCGTATACAGCCCTTGAACGTCCACATTTGCGAGTGCTTCTTCTTGCGTTTCGCGAGATGCGGCTTCTAGCGTAGTTTCGCCGTTTTCCATGAAGCCAGCGGGCAGCGTCCAAAAACCCTTACGCGGTTCAATGGCGCGTCGGCACAGGAGGATTCTGGATTCATGTGTGGTGAGCGTTCCCGCAACGATGCGCGGGTTCTGGTAGTGAATGTGCCCGCACCTCGTGCAGACCATGCGTTCGCGGTTGTCACCGTCTGGGATGAGCAGGTGGAGCGGGCCACCGCACTCGCAGCAAAATTTCATGCTTCACTGATCTCCTGTGATGCCAAGAGAGCAGTATACCGCGAGCAAGTGGGGGATGCTTGCTCGCGCTAGGTTGGCGGTTACGCTTTTTTGCGGAACTGTAGTACTTTCGCTGCGGATTCCGTGGCTGCCGGCCGTGCTTCGCTGGGTGCGCTGCTTACTACACGCAGCGGCTTCCCGCTTGCATCGTGGCCTGCCGCTTCGCTTAACGCATGACGAAGCTGATCAAAGCTATCGTGCATCATGCCAGAAATTGCGATGCAGGCCGCCATCGGGCTTTTGGCGCGGCGCCGCTCCATGTCAACGCGGAACTGTAGGCCACGCAATTTGCGGCGCAGCGCAACCGGCGCTTCTTGTATCAATTGCTCGCATAGCTGGATGCGTAGGGCTTCTAGGCCTTCAGGGTCGTTCACGGCCAGTTCCCGGAGTGCTTCAAAATCTGGTAATTCGTAATGCATGGCGATCACCTCTTGCTGATGGTACATACAACCCACCGAAGACTTCGACAATCCGATTCTTCTTGCGCCCATTCAGAGCGGCTAGAAAAAAGTCCCACGGACAGCTTGCGTAACTTGATTCCTATACTACAGGGGAGAATTAAAAAAGGCAGACTTGACGATTTGCTGGTTTTCTGGTCAACACGGTGTTTGCCTTCGGCAGTTTGAATTTTTTTTCGAAAAACCGTTGTATACCAATAACATATCTGAATTTTGAGAGACTGTTTTGTCTGGTTATAGTTTTGTTACGGAGCGTTTTGGCTCGAACCGTTTTGTTGCGAAAGAGCGCAAAGCGAGTGAAGGCGGTATACTGCGACGAGGGTTAAAATAAGGCGTTTATTTGGTGAAGTCAGGGTTTAGTAAGTCAAAAGTCGTAAATGAGAAATTGCTCTCCAAATTGCGAGCTGCGTTTCCTGCGCCTTTGGATGGGCGCATTGCGCAAGCGGGGCAGGCAGCGGTGCTGATCGGCCTGCGTGAACCTGATGGCGATATCATCCTCACTCGCCGCGCCGCGCATCTTAAAAACCATGCAGGAGAAGTGGCGTTTCCTGGTGGCAAAGTAGAGCCCGCAGATCAAACGCTTGCAGCAACAGCACTGCGTGAAACCCGTGAAGAAATTGGCTTGCCCGCGAGTGCGGTTCAGATCGTCGGGTCGATGCCCCCGCGCCAATCACGCTTTGGTCTGGATGTGATACCTTTTGTAGGGCTGGTCGCGAAGGATGCCGTTGTCACGCCGAATCTGGAGGAGTTGGACTCGATCTTTCAGGTGCCAATGCAGTTTTTTCTGGAGACGCAGCCCAGAATGGAGCACGAGGTTCAGTACCTAAAACAGAAGTGGCTGTTTCCTGGATTCTATTGGCAAGATCAGGTCATATGGGGCTTGACGGCGTATTTTATTGTTGAGCTGATGGCGCATGTTTTTGATGCGCAAATTCCGTGGCCTACGCCGCGTTTAATCGAAAAGGGATAAGAGGTCAGAATGATTTACAAGCTAGGCGATAAAAAAGTTGAACTGCGCGGTGAAAACCACTTTATCGCAGAAAACGCAACGGTCATTGGATCTGTAATCTTAGAAAACAACACCAGCATATGGTTTAACGTCGTCATTCGCGGCGATAACGATCCGATCCATATCGGCGAAGGCACCAATATACAAGATGGTAGCGTCCTGCACACCGATGCGGGAATTCCGATGAATATCGGCAAAAATGTCACAGTTGGCCATAAAGTAATGCTTCACGGCTGCGAAATTGGCGATAACACCTTGATTGGCATTAACGCCGTGGTGCTCAATCGCGCAAAGATTGGCAAAAACTGCATCATTGGCGCGAATGCCTTGATCCCCGAAGGCAAGGAAATTCCAGATAATTCCATGGTGTTGGGCTCCCCAGGCAAAGTCGTAAAGACTTTGAGCGAAGGCCATATCATGGCGATCAAAATGAGCGGGATGCACTACGTCGAGAACGGCAGGCGCTACCAAGCAGAACTTACGCCCGATGAGCGCTTTCAGGGAAACTGAGCGATGACAGAAAAGCGTACCGAAAACGTCCCCTCGCCTTGTGTAAGTATCTGTGCTTTGGATGAAAACGATATTTGCATCGGTTGCAGTCGCAGCGGCCGCGAGATTAGCGACTGGGGGAAGTACGATAACGATACGAAGCGGGAGGTCCTTGCGCGAGCAGTTGCTCGCGCGAGCGCGGATTTGCTGAAGCCCTGACGCGCTACGCTTGCTGCTTGCACGGTAAGTCGAGGAGTGCGGCTGGCGGAACAAGGTGGGGCCTTAATGTTTGTCTTTTGCCGCCGTTTTGAGCGCTTTTTTGGAGATCGGTAGAATTCGCGCCGTTTTGACCAGATTGTCTTTCACTTCCATCGTTTCAATAATGTACTTGCCCACCTTGATACAGGTGTTGCCCTCGGGGATCGTTTCTAGGCGCTCCACGATCAGTCCATTCAGAGTACGCGGCCCGTCGGTAGGAAGTGACCATTTCATTTGTCGGTTCAGGTCGCGCATCATGGCGCCGCCGTCTACGATAAATGAACCGTCGCTTTGCGGTTGAACATCATGTGCTTGTGCGTTTGCGTCGGTTGTAAACTCGCCAACGATTTCTTCAAGAATATCCTCTAGCGTCACGATGCCGAGCATGTTGCCATATTCGTCTACTACAAAACCCAACCGTCGGCGGCCTTGCTGGAACTGGATTAGCTGCTTGTGTAAGGGTGTGCCTTCCGGCACATAGTACGGCTCGACCACATATTGCAGGATTGAGGATTTGTCGATCTTATCCTGCATCAGCAAGCGACTGATGCGTTTGAGATGCAAAACGCCCACCGGGTTGTTGATATTGTTGCGATACACCACAAGGCGTGTGTGTTGTGAAGCGCGAAGCTGCGCCACGATATCCTCAAGATCGTCTTCGATGTCGATGCCTGCCACCTCCGGCTTGGGCACCATAATGTCATCCACCGTCACATCTTCCAAATCCAGAATCCCCATCAGCATGGAGCGGTGGTGGCGCGAGATTGTGCTGCCTGCCTCGTTGACGATGGTGCGCAATTCTTCGCGGCTGAGTGTGTCGCCGGACTGGGCTTGCGCATCAACGCCCACAAGTTTTAGCAGCCCATTGCAAATCACATTCAATAGCCATACCAAAGGCAGCATGAGCTTCATAAACGGCAGCATGAGCAGTGAGGCGGGGAACGCCACCCGCTCTGGGTGTAGTGCGCCATAGGTTTTGGGGATGACTTCACCGAAAATTAAAAGCACAAAAGTCAAAAGCCCGGTAGCCAACGCAAGCCCAGTGTCCCCGCCCAAACGCAAGCCAATGATGGTTGCAATGGAGGATGCGCTGATGTTCACTAAATTGTTGCCGACGAGGAGTGCGCTCAACAAACGATCAGGGCGCTCCAGCATACGTTGTGCACGCTGCGCTCCCTTGTGATTGCTTTTGGCAAGGTGTTTCAGGCGGTAGCGGTTTAGTGTCATCAGGCCCGTTTCGGAGCCGGAGAAAAAAGCGGAGCAGCACAGCAAGATAAAAAGCGTACCCACGAGAATGGGTATCGGGATGTGGTCCACGTGGGGTTCTCTAGTGTTGAATAATCATTTGTAAAACAATGGCCGAGCCGAAGTAGGCAAGGATCAAAAGAACAAAACCGCCGAGCGTCCAGCGTACAGCGGTCTGCCCTCGCCAGCCCCAGAGCCAGCGCCCCAGCAGCAGGGTTTCCAGTACCACCCAAGAGGCGATGGTTAGCACGGTTTTGTGCACAAGATGCTGGGCAAAGAGATCGTCAACGTACAAAAAGCCGGTAATCATGGAGATCGTCAGCATCAGGCAACCGGCAGCGACCAGATCAAAGAGCATGGTTTCCATCGTCTGAAGCGGCGGCAGCAAGCGCAGGAGTGGCAGAAGACCGCGATTTTTCAGGTAGCGATTTTGCAAATAGAGCAATACGGCTTGGGAGCCAGCGAGTGTAATCAGCGTGTTGGCGGTGATCGACAGCACGATATGCGCGATCATTCCACTGGAGAGATGGGTGACAGGTGGCGTACTGTCGGAACCAAAAGTTGAAAAGCCGATCGCGATTGCGCCTAACAGCCACGTAGGGGCCACAAGCGCATCCATACGATGAAACCACGACATGATCGTTGCGGTGCAGGTGGCGACAAATGCAAAAAGCGCAGCCGCTGCGACAACGCCTAACTGGACGCCGTCTGGGCGAAAAACTTGCTGGTGAATATTGATGCCATGCACCAGTAGTGTCGCCGCACCAAGGATCCGCATCGTGCTCATCGCAATAAGCGGCTTGCCTCGCAGCATTTGCACGAGCGCGTAGGTTAGAAAGGTGTAGCCCAGACACGCGATCAGGGCTGAAAGATGTACCGCACTGGTGATCATGAGATCCAAAGGGCTGCAACTAGGGCTGAACTAACGATTTTCGCACAAGCATCACGCTTATAAAACCATTTTGTCCTAAGTACAAAAACGGTGAGTGAGAAATCAGCGGCTTGCAGGTATAATCTGCCGTTCGCTGAAATGGGGCTTAACGCATGTTTGAGAATCTCTCTGAACGGATTTCTTCCTCGCTTCGTCATCTCTCTGGCAAAGCCAAGCTGACGGAAGACAACATTAAAGACACGCTGCGCGAAGTGCGGATGGCGCTATTGGAAGCCGACGTTGCGCTGCCGGTCGTAAAAGACTTTATTGAGCAGGTAAAAGAGCGCGCGATTGGCCAAGAGGTGATGAAAAGCCTCTCACCAGACCAAGCCTTCATCAAGATCGTCAACGAACAGTTGATACACGTGATGGGCGACGCAAACGACGAGCTCAACTTGGCTTGTCAGCCGCCGGCGGTAATTCTGATGGCAGGCTTGCAGGGCGCAGGTAAAACCACCACGGTTGCCAAACTTGCCGCCTTTTTGATTGGCCGGCAGAAGAAAAAGGTTATGGTGGCGAGTGCTGACGTATACCGGCCTGCGGCGATCAAGCAGCTGGAAACGCTGGCGGATGCGGTGGGTGCCCAGTTTTTCCCAAGCACCATTGAGCAAGACCCCGTAGATATTGCGAGTGCCGCCATTGAGCAGGCCCGCAAAAAGTTCATGGACATCGTCATCATCGACACCGCTGGACGGCTGGCGGTGGATCAAGAAATGATGGACGAAATTCGCCGCCTGCACGCGGCGATTACGCCAATCGAAACCTTGTTTGTCGTAGACGCCATGACCGGCCAAGACGCAGCCAATACGGCGCGCGCATTCGGTGAGGCGCTACCGCTGACGGGGGTTGTGCTCACCAAGACCGATGGCGATGCGCGCGGCGGCGCTGCGCTTTCAGTGCGTGCCATTACCGGTAAACCGATCAAATTTATCGGTGTCGGGGAAAAAACCGATGCGCTTGAGCCTTTCTATCCAGACCGGATTGCTTCGCGCATCTTGGGGATGGGTGACATCCTTACGTTGGTCGAAGAGGCTGAGCGCAAGCTAGATAAGAGCAAAGCCGATAAGCTCGCCAAAAAAATTCAGAAGGGACGCGGTTTTGACCTTGAAGATTTGCTCGACCAGTTCCAGCAAATGAAGAACATGGGCGGCATCGCAAGCTTGCTCGACAAGCTTCCTGGTATGGGCGGTTTGGCGCAGGCGGCGCAGTCACAGGTAAACGATAAGTCCATCGCTCATATGGAAGCGGTAATTCTCTCGATGACTTTACAGGAGCGTCGCTTTCCAGATCGAATCAACCCATCGCGCAAGCGCCGCATCGCGGCCGGAAGCGGCTTGGAAGTACAAGACGTCAACCGCCTGCTCAAGCAATACCAGCAAATGCAAAAAATGATGAAAAAGGTCACGAGCAAAGGCGGCATGAAGGCGATGATGCGCGGGATGAAAGGCATGATGGGCCCAGGCGGAATGCCGCCCGGCGGTGGTATGCCCCCTTTGGGCCGCCGGTAGGAATGCACCAAGAAAGAAAGTAGGCCAAAAGCCTTTATCTGAGTGGCAACTTCTCGTACAATGTTGCGCCTCTGCGACTCGGCAGAATGTGTGAGCCCTGCTTGTCACAGCCTGTGCTAGTCAGTATTTTTAGTGAAAAGGTTTTTTAAGGAAAACAGCAAAATCATGGTAACCATTCGTCTCGCCCGTGGCGGCGCCAAAAAAAGACCGTTCTACCACCTCGTTGTTGCCGATTCGCGCAACGCAAACGGTGGCCGTTTCGTTGAACGTCTAGGCTACTTCAACCCGATCGCCAAGGGTGGCGAAAAGCGTTTTTCCATCAACCAAGAACGCGTAAGCTACTGGCTTTCGGTAGGCGCACAGCCTTCTGAGCGTGTGGCGTCCCTGCTCAAGAAAGAAACTGTATCTGCTTAAGGCGTTTGCGCTGAACGTGGGGCAGTAAAATTGCCGCGCCTAAGCGGAACTCAAGCAGCAGATGCAGAATGAAATGAGGCAGCCCGATGGCGGATGGAGATGACAGGAATTGGGTCGTTGTTGGCCGATTCGCTTCCCCTTATGGCGTCAAAGGCTGGCTCAAGCTGTATTCTCATACCGAACCCATGCAGAACATTGGGGAATACCCCGAGCTTTGGGAGTTGGGTGTTAGCGGTTCGAAACCCCTTGTGCTGGAGAAAGTCCAGTTTCACGGGAAAGGCCTCGTTGCGAAGATCAAAGGTTGCGACGACCGCACGATGGCTGAATCTCACGTTGGTTGTGAGCTTGCAATTCCTCGTGGACAGCTCCCAGCGCTACCAGAAGGCGATTACTACTGGTCGCAGCTAGAGGGTTTGTCGGTTTATAACGAGTCAGGTTGCTTTCTGGGCAAGGTCGATCACCTAGTGGAAACGGGTGCGAACGACGTGATGGTCGTAAAGCCTGCGGCAGGTAGCGTCGATGATCGAGAACGCTGGCTTCCGTACGTTCTCGGGCATCATGTTTTGCAAGTGGATCTGGAAAACCAAAGGATGCTGGTGGACTGGGATCCGGATTTTTGAAGGATCGGGTTTCTATATGCGGATCGGCGTAGTAACCCTGTTTCCTGAACTGGTGGCTGCGGTAACCCAATCTGGGATTACTGGGCGGGCGGTAAAAAGAGGATTGCTGCAGGTGAACTGCATCAATCCGAGAGATTTTACGGTGGACGTACATCGTACGGTAGACGATCGGCCTTATGGCGGCGGCCCCGGCATGGTGATGCTTCCAGAACCAATGCTGCAAACTATTGCCGCAGCTTCGCAATGGGCAGGAGCGGATGCACGAAAACCGAAAGTGATTTATATGTCGCCGCAGGGTTCGCCCTTTACGCACGCCAAGGCTCAATCGCTGGCGGAAGAAGGTGCGGTCGTGTTGGTGGCGGGGCGCTATGAAGGCATCGACGAGCGCATTATTGAATTGGGCATCGACGAAGAGTGGTCGATGGGGGATTACGTTCTGAGCGGTGGTGAGCTTCCCGCCATGACTGTAATTGATGCGGTGGCGCGGCTGCTGCCGGGTGCGCTGGGTCATAGCCAGTCTGCACAAGAAGATTCTTTTACCGAAGGCTTGCTGGATTGTCCACACTACACAAGGCCCGAGGTTTATGAAGGGCGACCGGTTCCTGCAGTGTTGCTAAGCGGCAACCACGAAGCGATCCGGCGCTGGCGGCTCAAACAGGCACTAGGCAGAACGTGGTTGCGTCGTCCAGACCTGTTAGAGAAAAAGTCCCTCACCGCCGAGGATAAGCGCCTGCTTGAGGCATTTCTGGAGGAACGCCTGCAGAAATAGGTGGTTGAGCAGACGCGAGGGCAATACGTTCTGGTGAATGTCCCTCGGGACCGCTGACCAGTCGCAACAAGAAACCCGCAGTAACTGCGGAATTAGTGAAGGGCGCATAAAGCAGCCTAGGAGAGAAACATGAGCGGTAAACATCCCATTATTCAGCAGATTGAAGCAGAGCAACTGCGCACCGATCTGCCAGCGTTCTCGACCGGCGATACCGTTATCGTTCAGGTAAAAGTCGTTGAAGGCACTCGTAGCCGTTTGCAAGCCTACGAAGGCATTGTTATTGCCAAGAGCAATCGCGGCCTGAACTCTTCGTTCACCGTCCGTAAGATTTCCGATAGCGTCGGCGTAGAGCGTGTATTTCAGACGCACAGCAAGCAAATCGACAGCGTGACCGTAAAGCGTCGTGGTGCGGTTCGCGGCGCCAAGCTGTACTACCTGCGCGATCGTCGCGGCAAGGCAGCGCGTATTCGCGAGAAGCTGAGCTGATTCAGCAAAAAAGGGCCGAAAGGCCCTTTTTTTTGCGCCTAGGCTTTCCTCTTGTGTGGGCGAGCTTTTGTGTAGGCGAGCTTTTGTGTAGGTGAGCTTTTGTGTAGGTGAGCTTTTGTGTAGGTGAGCGTTGGATGGTGGGTAGTCGTACTGACGAGAGTGGCGGTCCCGCATGGCTGACCTTGCCGCTGAGAAGTGAAGATGAGCAGCGTATCAGCGCGTGGCTTGACGCTGTTTGGTTGGAAAAGGGTTTGAGCTCGCGAACGCTAGAAGCTTATCGCCAAGACCTTGAGCAATGGTGTCGGTGGTGCTCGGAGCAGGCGGTTTTGCTTGAGCAGGTGGATGCGGATACGGTGCAGCGTTATCTGCAGGCGAGAGCGCAGCATGGCACGCACAGCCGCTCGCTAGCGCGGATGCTTTCGTGTTTGCGAGGCTTCTTTGCTTACCAAGTTCGCGCCGGTGCGCTTACGCAAGATCCAACCGCTTTGGTTGAAGCGCCCAAGTCTGGCCGCCCCCTGCCGCGCTCTATCAGCGAAGCGGATGTCAGCGCTTTGCTTGCCGCCCCTAATCTGGAGGACCCGCTTGAGTTGCGCGATCGCGCGATGTTGGAGGTTTTATATGCGACGGGGCTACGGGTTTCTGAATTGATTGGCCTTCGTCTGGCGCAAATCAACCGGCGCCAGGGCGTGGTTCGCGTGATGGGAAAAGGTAGTAAAGAGCGCTTGGTGCCCTTGGGAGAGGAGGCCTTGTTCTGGCTAGAGCGATATTTTCTGCAAGCGCGGGCGCTTCTCTTGAGCAGTTCAGACGACGATATTGTTTTTCCGGGGCGGCGCGGCACGGAGATGACAAGGCAGGCGTTTTGGTATCGGATCAAGTACCATGCGCAGCAAGCGGGCCTGAGGGTGCATTTATCGCCGCACACATTGCGCCATGCGTTTGCTACCCATTTGATCAATCATGGTGCAGACCTGCGCGTGGTTCAGATGTTGCTGGGGCATAGCGATCTGTCAACTACGCAAATCTATACCCATGTTGCGCGTTTGCGATTAAAGCAGTTGCATGCGCAGCACCATCCGCGCGGTTGATGGCGCAAAGTCTGTAGCGCCGGAACTCATCGTAAGGCAGGTGAATCGTAAGGCAGGTGAATCGTAAGGCAGGTGAATCGTAAGGCAGGTGAATCGTAAGGCAGGTGAATCGTAAGGCAGGTGAATCGTAAGGCAGGTGAATCGTAAGGCAGGTGAATCGTAAGGCAGGTGAATCGTAAGGCAGGTGAATCTACTGCGTGACTTTTAGGTCTGAAAGTGTGCGCGCTCGCGCATCGAACGCCAAGATTGTTGCACAAAAGTGACAAAACGTTCCCGAATGAGTAGGTGCTGGGGAACTGGTCGGATGTATTATGTTCAAAGCTCGTAGCACGTTTTGGTTATGGCGTGCCAAATTTACAATGAAAGGTATAAAGATGAAACGGCATTATCTGGCGTCGGTGTGTTTCGGTTTTGGCGTATTGGCGACCAACGTGTTCGCGGGAGAGGCAGAAATTAAGGCTTCGCTCGAAGCGTCGCTGCCGCGAGTGCAGATCCAATCCGTTGCTCCTACTGCGGTAAAAGATATCTACCAAGTGGTTCTGTCATCGGGGCAAGTGCTGCATACGACCGCAGACGGCAAACACTTTTTTGCCGGCGATCTGATCTCGTTAGAGGGGAACAAAATCGCTAACGTTACCGAAGAGTGGCGCGCCAAGAACCGCGTAGAAGCGCTTCACAGCCTGAAGGACAAGGATTTGGTGGTATTCCCTGCAAAAGGGGCTGAAAAGGGCGAGCTCTACGTTTTTACTGATGTTACTTGTGGTTATTGCATCAAGTTTCACTCTGAAGTGCCTGAGCTAAACCGGCAAGGGATCACTGTAAAATATGCGGCTTGGCCGCGTGCGGGGGTCAGTTCAGATGCTGGAAACACGATGCGGGATGTGTGGTGCGCTGCGGATCGCCAAACGGCAATGACCAACGCCAAGTCCCACAAAGCGGTGGAGCACGCTAAGGATTCTTGCACCGACCAAGTGATTGCTGATCAGGTCAAGCTTGGTTTTGCTTTGGGTGTAAACGGCACGCCTGCAGTATTTGATAAAAACGGCCAGAAGCTCGGTGGTTATGCGCCTGCAGACGTATTTGTGAAGGCGCTTACGCAACGCTAGACGCTTCGTTGACGCGAGTTACAAAAGGCATACAAAAAGCCGCGCCTTTGTTGCGCGGTTTTTTTGCGTCCGCGTGTTTGGCTAAGTGAATCCGCTAGCATATCTGAGCGACCGACGGTGCGAGCGGCGGTGAACCATGTATAATGCGGAACCCTTGAAGACCAACAATCATAATTCGAATGAGGCAACCGTGTTGAGACCAGTAAGTGTGGGGATCGTCGGTTTAGGGACTGTAGGTAGCGGCACTTTTAAGGTTTTGCAGCGCAATGCCGAAGACATTGCGCGGCGAGCAGGGCGCTCTATTCAAATCGTTCATGTGGGGGCGCGTCGCGACCACCCTGATTGCGATACTACGGGGGTTCGCGTTTCTCGCGATATTTTTGAGGTGGCGCGCGACCCAGACGTCGATATCCTTGTGGAATTGATTGGTGGCACGACGACCGCGTACGAGCTCACCATGATGGCAATTGCCAATGGCAAGCATGTAGTGACTGCCAACAAAGCGCTAATTGCTCTCCATGGCAACGAAATTTTCGCAGCCGCACGCAAAAAGGGCGTGAATGTCGCCTTCGAAGCGGCGGTAGCCGGGGGCGTCCCGGTGATCAAGGCGATCCGCGAAGGCTTGGCGGCAAACCGTATTCTATGGTTGGCGGGTATCATCAACGGTACCAGCAACTTTATTCTGACCGAAATGTGGGATAAAGGCCGCAGTTTTCAGGATGTGCTAGGTGAAGCGCAGGCGAAGGGGTATGCAGAAGCAGATCCAACCTTCGACGTAGAAGGCATTGATGCTGCACATAAACTTACGATTCTCGCGTCCATCGCGTTCGGCATTCCGCTTCAGTTCGACAAGGTCTTTGTTGAAGGGATTAGCCGGATGGAATCGGTCGATATCAAATATGCGGAGCAGCTCGGTTATCGTGTGAAGTTGCTCGGCATCACCCGCCAGAGTGATCGTGGCGTGGAGCTGCGTGTGCATCCCGCGTTGATTCCCGCTGGCCATTTGATGGCAAACGTAAACGGCGCGCTGAATGCCGTGATGGTGATTGCGGATGCGGTCGGGCCTACATTTTATTCGGGCTGGGGAGCGGGCTCGGAGCCGACGGCGAGTTCTGTTGTGGCAGATGTGATCGACGTTGCGCGCGTTCTTACCACTGACCCGACCAATCGAGTTCCTCATCTTGCCTTTCAGGCGGATCGCCTTGAAAACTTGCCGATATTGCCCATCGAGGAAGTTGAAACTGCGTTTTACCTGCGGATACTCGCAAAAGACAGCCCCGGCGTACTGAATAAAATTACGGCAGCGCTTAGCCGCGCCGATATTAACATCGAGGCGATCACGCAACGCGAAATCGACGAGGTAAACGGCCAGGTGCCGATTATTATGGTCACTCGCAAAATCAAGGAGGCGCAGGTGCGCCAAGCGATTAGCGAGATCGAGGCCGTTCAGGATGTTGTAGATCGGGTAATCTGCATTCGTTTGGAAATGTTGGAAACCTAGAGATACCGTTATTGCGGATCTGTTATTACTGTAACCCATTGGAATTTTGTTATGTCTGTGAGTCCACGCTATACCGGCTTGATCGACAAATACCGCGACCGCCTTCCGGTGCGCGACAATACCCGCGTTATCAGCCTTGGGGAAGGTAATACGCCACTGATCCGGTTGCACAATATTCCCAAACTGATCGGCAAAGATGTCGATATTTATGTGAAGTACGAAGGCTTGAACCCGACGGGCTCCTTTAAGGATCGCGGGATGACCATGGCGGTGACCAAGGCCGTAGAAGAAGGCAGCCGCGCAATTATCTGCGCCTCTACCGGTAATACTTCTGCGGCGGCAGCGGCTTACGCTGCGCGCGCTGGGATCACTGCGTTTGTATTGATTCCGGAAGGCAAAATCGCGATGGGCAAGCTGGCTCAAGCGATGATGTACGGTGCGATCATTCTGCAGATTCGCGGCAACTTTGATGAGGGCATGGAGCTTGTGAAGCAGGTAGCCAGTGAAGCGCCGGTTACTGTGGTGAACTCCATTAACCCGTTCCGCTTGCAAGGGCAGAAAACCGCCTCTTTTGAAATCGTCGAAGAGCTTGGCGCTGCGCCTGATTACCACTGCTTGCCGGTAGGTAATGCAGGGAATATTACGGCACATTGGATGGGATATAGCGAGTACCAGAAGGCGGGCGTTAGCAATTCCCTGCCGAAAATGGTTGGCTACCAAGCTGCAGGCTCTGCGCCATTTTTGCGCGGCCACATGGTGGATAAGCCCGAAACGGTTGCAACGGCGATTCGTATCGGCCATCCGCAATCTTGGGACAAAGCGTGGAATGTACAGAAGGAGTCGGGCGGTTGGTTTGATGAGTTGGTTGATGAAGAAATCCTTCAAGCCCAACGCTTGCTGGCCCAGCATGAAGGTGTGTTCTGTGAGCCTGCGTCTGCGGCTTCTTTGGGTGGCGCAATTCGTGACGTGAAAAACGGGCGGATTCCGGAAGGCAGCAAGATTGTTTGTACCCTGACCGGCAACGGTTTGAAAGATCCCGACACGGCGATTTCGCAGTGTAAGAATTCGGTGTTGCTCACCATCGACGCTACGCTCGATGCGGTCAAATCCGGAATTCTGAAAAATTTTGCTCAATAAGTGATTGGCTTTCACTCATAAAAATCGCAAGCAAACTTTTGCGATGCGATGGAATCTGGCGCTAGGCTCTCAATGGCAGTCTGGCGCTGGATCTTCGTAGCTCAACGGGGAATACACCGTCTCCAAATCGTATGCAAAAAAACATTTCCCGCCGCGTATCGAAGATTCCCGCCGCTTTTTCGGATCAGATTCACCCCTTATTGCAGCGCATCTATGCAGCGCGCGGTATTTTGAGTGATGCAGAAGTCGATCGCGCGCTCTCCCGTTTGCTTCCGCCGGATCGCCTGAAAGGCTTGCCGGAGGCGCTTGCATTGCTGGTGGCTGCGTTGCAGAACGATCAGAGCATTCTCATTGTTGGCGATTTTGATGCCGACGGTGCCACCAGTAGTGTTCTTGCGGTCTTGGCGTTGCGCGCGATGGGTGCGCAGCGGGTGGATTATCTTGTGCCGGATCGGTTTCGCTACGGTTACGGTTTGACGCCTGCGATTGTCGAGGTTGCGCAACAGCGCGCACCGGATTTGTTGATCACGGTAGATAATGGGATTTCAAGCGTGGAAGGCGTTGCTGCTGCACGGCGTTTGGGAATGCGTGTGCTGGTGACCGATCATCATTTACCGGGCGCCCAACTGCCGGAAGCCGATGCAATCGTGAATCCCAATCAGCCGGGCTGTGAGTTTCCAAGCAAGGCGCTTGCGGGTGTGGGCGTTATTTTTTATGTGATGAGCGCCTTACGGTCGCGCCTGCGTGAGTTGGGTTGGTTTGCGGAACGGGGCTTCGTTGAGCCGAGGATGGTTGAGTTTCTGGATCTAGTGGCGCTGGGAACCGTTGCAGATGTTGTGCCTCTGGACGCGAATAATCGCTTGTTGGTGCATCATGGGTTGCAGCGGATTCGTGCGGGGAATTGCCGGCCTGCGATTCGAGCGCTTGCGGAGATTGGTAAGCGTAATTTAAGTCAGTTGGTGGCGGCTGATCTGGGATTTGCGATTGGCCCGCGCCTGAATGCCGCCGGTCGCCTTGACGATATGTCGCACGGGATTGAGTGTTTGCTCGCGGAACAGGAATCAAGCGCGAAGGCGCTGGCGGAGGAGTTGAATCTCTTGAACGCGGAGCGGCGTGAGATTGAGGCAGGCATGCAGCAAGAAGCGCAATCTGCCTTGCAACAGTTGGCGCTGAATACGCGTGAATTGCCTTTTGGTCTCTGTTTATACAATGCCAGTTGGCATCAGGGGGTGATCGGGATTCTTGCCTCGCGTATAAAAGAGCGCTATCACCGGCCTGTAATTGCATTTGCCAAAGCGGATAACGGGGAAATTAAGGGGTCTGCTCGTTCGGTACAGGGCGTGCATATTCGTGATGTATTGGATGCGGTCGCGAGCCGCCATCCTGAATTGATTTCACGCTTTGGCGGCCATGCGATGGCTGCCGGATTGAGTTTGCAGCCGGAACATTTTGATGCGTTTCGTGCGGCGTTTGACGCGGAAGTGCGGCGCTGGCTGACGGTGGAGGATTTGGTGGGCGTGATACAGAGCGACGGCGAGCTCGCGCCTGCGGAAATTGATTTACCGCTGGCGGATTTGTTGCGTAATGCGGGGCCTTGGGGGCAAGGTTTTCCTGAGCCTTTGTTTGATGGGTGCTTTGAGCTGTTGGAACAAAAGCTGCTGAAAGAGAAGCACCTAAAAATGACGCTTGGCCTGCAAGGTACTAACCGTGTGTTGGATGCGATTGCTTTTAACGTCGATTTGCAGTGTTGGCCAAATCAAAATGCAAAATCCGTGCGGCTTGCCTATCGCTTGGACGTAAACGAGTTTCGCGGCGTGCGTAGAGCGCAGCTCTTAGTGGAAGATTTGCAGCCGGCTGGATGATGTAGATCGACGAAATCGCGAATCGCGGGGCGTCTCGCGATTTCGTTTTTTTTGGTGTGTTGCGATCGGGTTACGCTTCTGCTTCGGCAGCAGCGGGTTGTTTTTCGACTTTTGCAGAGGAGCTGGATTTTTCAGCCGCTGGGCCGGTGTCTGCGGCTGCAGAGTCGGAATTTGCTAATGTTTGGCCTGGGAGTTCTTCGCCGCCTAATACGTCGAGCAAGCGCGGCAGGAATTCCGTGAGCGTCAGCATCATCAGGGTGAAGGATGCGTCCTGTTGGCTGAGGTAGTCATCTCCGCCGTCATTTAGAGCTTGTTCCTGAAGTAAATCTTCGAAACGCAAGCGCTTGATGGAGAGTTTCTCGTCGAGTACGAAACTGATCTTGTCTTGCCAGTTGAGTGAAAGTTGGGTGACTTGTTTGCCGGCATCTAGGTGGCGGCCGATTTCTTCGCTGGCAAGGTCTTGGCGTTTGCAGCGAACGACGCTGCCTTCTTCTTTTGCGTCGCGCAGTTCGCATTCATCCAGAATCGTGAAGTCGGCGGCGGCTTGTTGGGTTTTTACCCATTCGGTCAAGGTTGCGCTAGGTGCGATCTGTACAGAAATAGGGCGTACTGGCAGTGAGCCAAGAGCTTCGCGTAGTGTGGAGAGAAAGTCTTCGGCTTTGGCAAAGCTGGCGCTGTCCACGATCACAAGCCCAAGAGCTGGGGCGATGGCCGCATAGGTTGGGGTTCTACGCAGGAACGCGCGCGGTAGGAGCGATTGGATGACTTCATCCTTGATCTGTTCGCGTTCCTTTTTGTAGACCTTGCGTGCTTGGGCAATTTCAATTTCTTCAATCTTTTCCTGTACGCCATCGCGCACTACGCTGCTTGGCAGGATGCGTTCTTCTCGGCGTGCAGCCAATAGCAAAAAGCCATTGCTTGCGTGTACCAACGGGCCATCGGCGCTTTTCCCTAAAGGTGGGAAAAAGCCGTAGGTGGCGAGTTCTTGGCTGCCGCAGGCGCGGGCGGCTTTGCTGGCAAGCGCGGCTTCGATGGTGTCAGGAGAGAGGTCGATGGTTTGGGTGAAGCGGTACATCAATAGATTGCGAAACCACATAGTGTCGGGGTTCTCCGGTGAGGCGCGGATGTTTTTTTGGAAGGGGGTGTCGAGGGGGAACCAGCATAAAGCAGCGCGTGCTGAAAATCCACCCAGCCGACGTTACTTACTGAATGAAGCTGCTTGGCGAAAGTACAAGGCGATTCGACAAACTACAAGGCGAAGGGTGTGACAGGCGAAGGGTGTGGTAGCGAGTTTTGTGGCAAGGTGAAGGGTGTGGTAGCGCGTTTTGCTGGAAGTCGTGCGCCCGTAGCGTTCGTGCATCTGCGGCGGTTGTCATGTAAAATGTGCCGCTTTCATTTAGGTTGAGACGAGTAGCGCGCATGGAAATTAACCCGCAGGTCACCCATTTAAAGGACCTCAACGAGCGTATCGAGTCGCTTAGGGGGTATCTTTGACTACGATATCAAGCGCGAGCGCCTTGATGAAGTCATTCGCGAGCTAGAAGATGGCAAGGTTTGGGATGTTCCCGAACGGGCGCAGGCGCTGGGCCGAGAGCGCGCTCTTCTGGAGGATGTGGTTGGTACCATTGATAGCGTGAGTACGCGCTTGAGGGGTGCCCGCGAATTGCTGGACATGGTCGTCGAGGAGAACGACGAGAGCATGTTGGGTGATGTGCAGAAAGAGATTGATGGCATTGAAGCCGATGTCGCCAAAATGGAGTTTCGCCGTATGTTTTCCGGCGAAACGGATGCCAATAGCTGCTACTTGGATATTCAGGCGGGTTCGGGTGGTACGGAAGCACAAGATTGGGCCGATATGCTGTTGCGGATGTATCTGCGCTGGGGTGAGGACCACGGTTTCAAAACCGAATTAGTTGAGGTTTCGGCGGGTGAAGTTGCCGGAATCAAAAGTGCTACGATACATCTTGAAGGCGAGTATGCCTTTGGTTGGCTGCGTACGGAAACGGGTGTTCACCGGCTGGTGCGCAAATCGCCGTTTGATTCAGGCAATCGCCGCCACACCTCGTTTTCTTCTGTATTTGTGTCGCCAGAAATTGACGACAACATCCATATCGAAATCAATCCCGCAGATTTGAAGGTGGACACGTATCGCGCGAGTGGTGCAGGTGGTCAGCACGTGAACCGTACGGAATCGGCGATTCGGATTACACACGTTCCTAGCGGAATCGTGGTGCAGTGCCAGAGCGATCGTTCGCAGCACAAAAACCGCGATCAGGCGATGAAGCAGTTGCGTTCCAAGCTCTACGAAATGGAAATGCAAAAGCGCTATGTAGAAAAAATGCGTCAGGAAGATTCCAAGATGGATATTGGCTGGGGAAGCCAGATCCGTTCGTATGTACTGGATCAGTCGCGAGTCAAGGATTTACGCACCAACGTTGAAACCTCAAATACCGAGGCGGTGCTCGACGGGGAAATCGACCTGTTCATTAAGGCGAGCCTGAAAGCGGGTTTGTGATATCTGGGCTGGATAGAGTGTGCGCTAACGCTTCGTCGTAACGATCGGTGTGTGAGGCGTTCCTGCATTCAGCGAAGTTTTAGTAAAGAGTGAAGTCATGGCAAATAACGAACAGAACACAGGGCATGTTGAACAGGATGAGAATAAGCTCATTGCAGAGCGGCGTAGCAAGTTAGGACGAATTCGTAGTCAGCGCAACGCTTATCCAAATGATTTTCGCCGCGAGCATTACTGCCAAGGTCTGCAGGATGCCCATCGTGATCAGACGCGTGAAGATTTGGAGAAGGCGCTGATTTCGGCGAGCGTGGCTGGGCGCGTGATGCGCAATCGCGGGGCGTTCCTAGTAATTCAAGACATGACCGGAAAGATTCAGCTCTATGTAAACCGCCAAGTGCTTGCACCGGAAGTATTGGATGATATCAAGAGCTGGGATTTGGGTGATATTGTTGGCGTAAAAGGGATCTTGCATCGTTCCAACAAGGGCGAGCTTTATGTGGATATGGCGGAAGCGCACCTGTTGGTAAAGAGCTTGCGCCCGCTGCCAGATAAATTTAAGGGCCTTTCTGACCAAGAGATGCGTTATCGCCAGCGTTATGTTGACCTGATTGTGAATGAGGAAGTTCGCAATACTTTTCGCGTGCGCAGCCAGACCGTAGATTATATTCGCAACTATCTGAAGCAGCGCGATTTTCTAGAAGTAGAAACGCCGATGATGCAGGTGATTCCGGGTGGAGCGACGGCGCGCCCGTTCGTGACGTTTCACAATGCGTTGGATATTGACCTGTATTTACGCATTGCGCCTGAATTGTTCCTCAAACGTTTGGTGGTGGGTGGATTTGAGCGGGTGTTTGAGATTAACCGTAACTTCCGTAATGAGGGGCTTTCAACGCGCCACAATCCGGAGTTCACCATGCTGGAGTTTTATCAAGCGTATGCAGATTATCGTGATCTGATGGATCTTACGGAGGAGATGTTGCGCGGCTTGGCTGAAACGGTTTTGGGCAGTACGCAGGTGCATTATCAGGGAGATGTTTACGATTTCGGCAAACCTTTCCGCCGCATGACGGTGGTTGAGGCAATCCTGCATTTCAATCCTGATCTTCGTGCAGAGCAGTTGGCAACGCGGGAGGCTGCATGCGAAGTTGCTGCGCGTTTAGAGATTGCCATCAAGGATAGCTATGGCCTAGGTAAAATTCAGATTGAAATTTTTGAGGCCACTGCGGAACATCAGCTCAAAGACCCAACGTTTATTACCGCGTACCCTACGGAGGTTTCGCCGCTTGCGCGTCGTAACGATCACGATCCGTTTGTGACCGACCGTTTCGAGTTTTTTGTGGGTGGTCGTGAGATTGCGAACGGTTTTTCAGAGTTGAACGATTCGGAAGATCAGGCGGAGCGCTTCCAGAAGCAAGTGGAGAGCAAGGATGCAGGTGACGATGAGGCTATGCATTTTGACCAAGATTACATTACCGCACTGGAGTACGGCTTGCCGCCAACGGCCGGAGAGGGAATTGGAATCGACCGATTGGTCATGCTGCTGACAGACTCGCCGTCGATTCGCGATGTGATCCTCTTTCCGCACATGAGGCCGCAAAGTTAGGTGGTTCGGGGCAGGTTTAGTGGAAAATGGCGCAAGATGGCGGAAAATATGACCGATTTCGGTGTACAGTTGTAGCAATTTCTTGTAGTTAAGCGCTAAGATAGCGCCAACTTTCCACAGGACATGGCAAGAACAACAATGATGGAATCCACCCAAGTCAATTACCGTGGGCGCAAAACCAGTCGGAGCCGCAGTGAGCACCGCCGCAGGGCGATCCTTGAAGCGGCCCTTCGCATCGTGGTGGCGGAGGGCGTTCGCGGCGTGCGTCACCGTGCAGTTGCAAAGGAAGCGGATGTGCCGCTCTCGGCGACTACCTATTACTTCAATGATATTCATGACCTGATCGCGGATACGTTTACGCTATTTGCAGAATCGGCCATGACATTGGTAGTGGACCCGATCTATGAGCAGGCTGAGCAGGTGCTTGCAGAATACGTCGGTGTTTCCTTGCCGGAGGGTGAGAAGCAGGAGTTTTTGGCAGAAAAACTGTCGGAGTTGTTGGTGCTTTATATTGAGAATGAAGCCACCGAAAAGCGCGATCACCTTCTTGCGGAACAGGCGTTTATGCATGAATGCCTGCGCGACCCTAAGCTGCGGAAGGTTGCGCATTCCTATTTCGAACGCATGAAAGATCAAATGACGCGGGTTTGCCAGCAGATTGGCTTGAATGACCCAGAGATTGCTGGCGATCTGCTGATGGGCGCGATCTTCAAGATTGAATTTGAAGCGTTAATGTTGCCGCCGGGCATGTATGATTTCCGCCGTGCTCGTAAGACCTTGGGGATGCTGTTGCGAGGGCTGCTTGCCGCGCCAAGCCCTGTTGCGAATTTGTCGCAAGGCTATTCCGGTTCGGTTCGCAGTTATTCAGAATAATGTAGCGGCCTTCGGGTGCGTCGATCTTTGAATTCGCGGGTTTTCGGCTGGGCTTGGTAAGTGAGTTGTGGTAGGTGGATCGTGGTAGGTGGCTTGTGACAGGTTCGCAGAGCGATTTTGTAGAGGCTACAGCTGCGGCATCAACGGATGCATCTTCTCGAATTCGCTTGGAGGGGAGCTGGAAGCAGTTTCTGATTAGCGAGTTTGAGCAACCCTATATGAAGGGGCTGCGGGATTTTTTGAACGCCGAAAAGCAGGCCGGAAAGAGCATTTATCCTCGCGGTAGTGAGTATTTTCAGGCACTTAACAGCACGCCTTTTGAGGAGGTCAAAGTTGTGGTGCTCGGTCAAGATCCTTACCATGGGCCAGGGCAGGCGCATGGTCTCTCCTTCTCTGTTTTACCTGGTACGCCATTCCCGCCTTCGCTGATCAATATTTTCAAGGAGCTGCAGACGGATGTGGGAGTACCGGTGCCCGCTCACGGTTGCCTGAGCCATTGGGCGGAACAAGGCGTTTTGCTGCTCAACAGCGTGTTAACCGTGGAAGCGGGGAAGGCCGGTTCACACCAAGGGCGTGGCTGGGAAATTTTTACCGACCGTATCGTGCGCGAGCTGGCCTCACAGCGGGAAGGTTTGGTGTTTCTGTTGTGGGGTAGTTATGCCCACAAGAAGGGCCAATTCATTGATCGGAAAAGACATCTTGTTCTCTCTGCGGTTCATCCGTCGCCATTGTCGGCCTATCGTGGCTTTTTTGGGTGTAAACATTTCAGTCAAACAAATGCTTTTTTGCTGGCTCACGGTAAGAAACCGATTGACTGGACAGTATCGCCAAGATCATGATAGGGCCGTGAGCTCTGAGCTTACGTGTACTCGAAGGGTGGGCTGCCTTCCTTCTCCTGCCGGTGATTGCGACATGGATGCCGGCGGGCGCGACTTCCGACATGTCTTTGCAAATGAGCGATCGAGATGAATATATACGTGGGAAATTTGGCATACGGTGTGAGCGAAGAGGAGTTGAAGGAAGCCTTCGGCGCATTCGGTGAGGTGGCTAGCGTAAGTCTGATTAAAGACAAATTTACGGGCCAGTCTAAAGGGTTTGGCTTTGTCGAGATGCCAAACAACTCCGAAGCAGATGCTGCCATTAAAGGCATGAATGATAAACCCCTGAAAGGCCGCCCGATTAAGGTCAATCAAGCCAAACCCCGCGAAGATCGCCCGTCGGCACCGCGTCGTCCGCGTTACTAACGGTTAGATCTGCTAGTTTTGAAGTAACGGGGCCGTATGGCTCCGTTTTTGTTTGTGAATTTTTCGCTTCCCCCTCCTTGGCCTTTATTCTACCCCCATTGCGCTTGCGTACCTCTTTTGTGCTTGCGTATCTCGTATGGCTGTATTACTTTTAAACTGTTACATCAAATACTGTAACAGTTGAGCGTGTAACGAGCGCTTTGCACGGCCAAGAGAAGTGTTTTCCGACCCAATTAAAACGGTATTAAAGGTAGGGGAGTGTGATTTATGACAGCACCAGCGATCATGCCCGAGCGTCGGGACTATAAGTTTTATTTGCCTTGGGATCGGGTCTTGAATTGGAATGGAGTTAGCCCTTCTTGGGGGCAGTTTTTTAACACCTTCTCGGTTTTTTTTCCGGCGGGGGAGCGCTTTTTTATCAATACGGTGCGGGATTTTCGCGAGCAAATTCGAGATCCGGAACTGGAGAAGGCGGTCAAGGCGTTTATTGGTCAAGAGGCGATGCATACGCGCGAGCATGTGGAGTACAACAAGGCGTTGACGGCCGCTGGGGTGCCCGCAGATGCGTTGGATGCGGCGATTACACGCGTTTTAGAGACGGTCTATAAGATTCTGCCAAAGGAGCTTTGTCTTGCGGCAACGGTCTCTTTGGAGCACCTTACTGCGATCCTTGGTGATTTGTTGTTGAAAAACCCGCAAGCCTTGGCCGGTTCAGATGAGCGTTATATCGCGCTATGGATGTGGCATGCTTTGGAAGAAACCGAGCATAAGGCAGTGACTTTTGATCTCTATCAGCACGTGATGGGGACGGGTGTAGATGCCTATTTGCTTCGGGTGGCTGCTTTTGTTGTCGTGAATGCGATTTTTATTGCAATGCTTTATCCGGCTTATTTTTCTCTGTTGGTTGCAAGTGGGCAGATTAAGGACGCTCGTGATGTGGGAGTGTCTTTTCAGCAGCAGTGGGGAAAACCCGGATATTTACGGCAACTTGTTCCGGATTGGCTGGATTTTTTTCGCCCGAGCTTTCACCCTTGGCAGCATGATAATCGGCGTTTTCTGGGGGGCTTGAAAGCGCTACAAAAATCAGTGAGGCGCTTCGCCGCCTAATATCGTAAAAGCTCTTTGGGTATGCTACTTTGGGCGTTACCGGATACCCTAAGGAGCGCCTGATGACTGTAAAAGTGCGACAACTCATTGCTGGTTCATTTGAAGAAAGCCATTCCGAGTGCTGGCTGGACGTTGTCGATCCGGCCACGCAGCGCGTGCTAGCGCAGGTGCCTTGTACGACGGATGCGGAGATGGATCGCGCATATCATTCCGCTCGCGAGGCGTTTCAAACTTGGCGCAATACGCCAGTGCCTACGCGCGCCCGCTTAATGTTTCGTTACCAAGCGTTATTAAAAGAGCACCACGACGAGCTGGCGACGATTCTGTCGAAAGAGTCGGGTAAAACGTTTGAGGATGCTAAGGGTGACGTTTGGCGCGGTATTGAGGTGGTTGAGCATGCGTGTAACGTTGCCTCTTTGATGATGGGGGAAACGGTCGAGAATGTCGCAACAGGCATTGATACTCACTCCTATGTGCAGCCTTTGGGTGTATGTGCCGGAATTACGCCCTTTAACTTCCCTGCCATGATTCCTCTCTGGATGTTCCCGATTGCCATTGCTTGTGGCAACAGCTTTATTCTGAAGCCTTCTGAGCAAGATCCAATGACGCCTGTTCGTTTGGCGGAGCTGTTTATGGAAGCGGGTGCGCCTGCGGGCTTGCTTCAGGTGGTGCATGGGCGCAAGGAGCAGGTGGATTGGCTGTTGACGCATCCCGGAATTAAAGCCATTTCGTTTGTTGGGTCGGTACCGGTTGGACGTTATATTTATACGACTGGAACGGCGCAGATGAAGCGCGTGCAGGCGTTTGCTGGCGCTAAAAATCACATGGTTGTGATGCCGGATGCCAATCGGCAAACGGTGCTGAATCAATTGGTAGGCGCAGCGTTTGGTGCTGCAGGGCAGCGCTGTATGGCAATCAGCGTTGTGATTATGGTGGGGAGCGCAAAGGATTGTTTGCCTGAGTTTACGGAAATTGCGGCAAAAATTCGCCCCGGTGCTTGGGATGATGCGGGTTCGGCGTTTGGGCCGATTATTTCTAAATCGGCGCGGCAGCGTGTTTTGGGGTTGATTGAAGCAGGAAAGCGCGAAGGCGCGGAGTGCTTACTGGATGGTTCTGCGTGCAGTGTTGAGGGTTATTCCGACGGAAATTGGGTGGGGCCAACCATTTTTGCCAACGTAACGCCGGAGATGAGTATTTATCGTGAGGAAATATTCGGGCCAGTATTAAGCGTGGTTTGCGTGGAAACCTTAGAGGAAGCCATTAACTTAATCAATGCCAATCCCTATGGTAACGGCACGTCTATTTTTACCAGCAGTGGTGCGGCGGCCCGAAAATTTCAGCATGAAATTGAAGTGGGGCAGGTGGGCGTGAATGTGCCTATTCCGGTGCCTTTGCCGTTCTTTTCCTTTACCGGCTGGCGGGCGTCTTTTTATGGCGATCAACATGCTTACGGAAAGCAGGCTGTGCGGTTTTATACCGAAACGAAGACGGTAACGTCGCGCTGGCTGGAGAGTGATATTTCCACCGCGGTGAACATGACGATTGGCCTGAAATAATTTGCGTAACTGGAGAGCCTGATGATTCCCGTTTTGTTTCAAGAACTTCCCGCGAAGGACGACAAGCTGATTGGTATTGCGACCTTGAATGCGGAAAAATCGCTGAATTCGTTGAGCGCGGAGATGGTGGGCCTGTTGCGGGCGGTGTTGGAAAACTGGCAGAAAAACGATCGCGTGGTGTGTGTTTTTTTACAGGGCGCGGGTGAAAAGGCGTTTTGTGCAGGGGGCGATGTTCGCAAGGTATATGATTCCATTTTGGCGTGCGGGGACGCAACGCATAACGAGTATGCGAGGGCTTTTTTTGAATCAGAATATCGCCTTGATTATTTGATCCATAAATTCCCGAAACCGATCGTGGTTTGGGGGCATGGCATCGTGATGGGCGGCGGGATTGGGCTGATGTCGGGTGCGAGCCATCGGGTGGTTACTGAAAAATCTCGGCTTGCGATGCCAGAGATCAACATTGGTCTGTACCCCGATGTGGGTGGTACTTGGTTTTTGAATCATGCGCCCGGCCGTACGGGTCTGTTTCTTGGGCTTACGGGTGCGAGTATTAACGCGACCGATGCGCTATTTGTGGGGCTGGCGGATCGCTTTATTCCGGATGCGCAGCGGCAGGCGGTGGTGGGTGCGCTGCAACAGGCTGATTTTGGCGAAGCGAGTGCGGTTCATGGTTCGGTGGTGAGCGGTGTTTTACGCGAGTTTGAGGCGCGGGAGTTGCTTCCGGAAGGGGCGGTTGCGAAGCACTTGGAATTGATCAATCGCGTTACGGATGCTGATTCTTGTGCGGAGATTTGCGCGCGTATTCTGGCGCTAGAAACTGAGGATGCGTGGCTGCAAAAAGGGATTTCCCAGTTGGCGAAGGGGTGTCCGACTACCGCACATCTGGTGTATGAGCAGTTGCGACGGGGTAAGAAGCTTTCGTTGGAGCAGGTGTTTCAGATGGAATTGATCATGTCGCTGCAGTGCTCGCGTCACGGCGATTTTGCGGAGGGGGTGCGTGCACTGCTGGTTGATAAAACGGCTGCACCACAATGGCGGTTTGCAAGTGTTGCGGATGTGCCCGCTGCTTGGGTGGATGCGCACTTTTCCGCGCCCTGGGGGGAGAGTGCGAATCCGCTGGTAAATCTTGGAGTTTGATGATCGGTTCGGTCATAAAAAGCAGAGTGTTCACGTGAGGATGGCAGGCTATGGCGGCGATCGGTTTTATTGGTGTGGGGAATATGGGCGGCCCTATGGCGGTCAACTTGATCAACGCGGGGCATCGGGTGCAGGTGTTCGATCTTTCCGACGACTTGGTGGCGAAGGTGGTTGCGAAAGGTGGGTTCCCTGCAAATTCTCCGCAAGCGGCAGTGGACGGTGTGGATATTGTCATCAGCATGTTGCCTTCGGGTGAGGTGGTGGAGGCGCTTTATATTCACCAAGGCCACTTGTTGGAGGCGATTCCGGATGGCGCGTTGGTGATCGACTGTTCCACCATTGCGCCGCACAATGCGCGTAATCTTGCTCACGCAGCAGAGAAGCGTGGGCTTGCGGTGATTGATGCGCCGGTTTCGGGCGGGGTTGCGGGGGCCGCTGCTGGTACGTTGACGTTTATTGTGGGTGGTAGCGATGCGAACTTCGAGCGTGCCAAGCCTGTGTTGTTGAATATGGGGAAAAACGTTTTCCATGCAGGGCAGAATGGCGCGGGGCAGATCGCCAAGATTTGCAATAACATGCTGCTTGCAGTGCAGATGATTGGTACTGCAGAGGCGCTGCAACTAGGTGTGGACAATGGTTTGGACGCTTCTGTGCTCTCCGATATCATGCTGAAGAGCTCTGGGCGAAATTGGGCGCTGGAGCTGTATAACCCGTGGCCGGGTGTTATGGAAAACGCACCCGCATCTCGCAATTATACAGGTGGTTTTCAGGTGGATTTAATGAATAAGGATCTTGGTCTCGCAATGGAGGCAGCGATCAAGAGCAAATCTGCGACGCCGATGGGTGGCCTTGCCAAGAGTCTTTATGCAGCGCATGCACGGGACGATCATGGCAAGCTGGATTTTTCGAGCATTCAAAAGTTTTTTAGCCTTAGCAAAAAGTGGTCGTAGTGTGACGGAGTTTTCTAAAGCAGAGCAGGAAGTACTGCAGCGTATTTTAATGGCGCGCCGCGATGTGCGTGGCAATCGCTTTAGCCGTGATCCGATTTGCGAGGAGGATCTGCAGACGATTCTGCGGGCAGCTTTGTGGGCGCCATCGGTTGGATATTCGCAGCCGTGGGAATTTGTGATTGTTACGGAAGCGGCAACTCGGAAGCAGATTGCTGCGAGCTTTAGTGAGGAAAATGCACGCGCTCTGCCGCTCTTTCAAGGTGAGAAGCAGCAGAAATATCAACAGCTCAAACTTGAAGGGATTCTGGAAACGCCGGTGAATGTCGCCGTTTTTTATAAGCAATCCGGCAAACCGGTATTGGGTCAAACATCAATGCCGGAACCGGGTGAGTACAGTGTGGTTTGCGCGGTGCAGAATATGTGGCTAATGGCGCGCGCACTGAATATCGGTATGGGGTGGGTGAGTATTTTGGACCCAGAGAAGGTAAAGTACATCTTGAATGCGCCGCCTGCGTATAAGTTGGTTGCATATTTGTGCTTGGGCCATGTACGAGAGTTTCTGGAGCAACCGGAGCTGGAATTGTTGCAGTGGGAGCGCCGCAAGGAGATGGGGGAGGTGGTGCATCGGGAGAGGTTTGAATGAATGGCGCTGTTCCAGTTGGGGTTGACCTTATGTTTCGGGAACAGGCATGGATCAAAAGAAGCGCCGATTAGAATACATCCCTGAATTGGATGGATTGCGAGGCTTGGCGATTTTGAGCGTAATGGCCTTCCATTCGTTCAGCCCGTTTGCGAAGGGCGGCTTTATCGGCGTCGATGTTTTCTTTGTGTTGAGCGGCTTTTTAATTACCTCGCTGTTAGTGTCCGAATATGATTGCGATAGGTCTGTGAGCCTGAAAAATTTTTATATGAAGCGAGCGCTAAGACTGGCGCCCGCGCTGATTTTGCTTCTGCTCGTGTTTTGCATCGCTAGTTTTTTATTTGCAAGTAGCCAGCAGGCAAATAAAAACTATGTGGATGCCGTTATCTCGCTGTTTTACCTTTCTAATTGGGCGAGAGCCTTTTCGTTGCACCCGCCTGATTTTCTGGGCCACACTTGGTCGCTCTCTATTGAAGAACAGTTTTACATTCTTTGGCCTGTTTTTCTTGTGACCTTGCTTCGCTTGTTTCGTTCTCGGCTAGTGGTGCTTCTCTCTGTGGCGTTACTTGCCGTGTTCGCTTGGGCTCTCCGCTTCTATATGCACATGAATGGCGCAACGCCGGAGCGTTTGTATAATGGGTTAGATACACGAGCGGATGCGATCATGATCGGGTGTACTTTTGGGGTTGCCTACGCTTCTGGCTATTTTGATAAGCGGCGTTTGGCGATTGCTACCGCAAGAATCATTGCGGTTTTTGCGCTTGCATCTGCTTTGATTCTATTGGGTTTCTTCTTCAGTGCGAATTGGAGAGGCTCGTTTATGTATCAATACGGTTTTTTTATGGTTGGAGTTGCAGCGATCGTAATTGTGGCCGATGTTGTTGTAAATGATAGAAGTTTAGTTAAAAGGCTGCTGGCTTCGAAGGCGTTGATATGGGTTGGAAGCATCTCCTACGGGCTTTACCTCTGGCATTACCCGATTTTTCGTGTCCTGTTTTCACTTAAAATGAGTAGCCTAACGGTTCTGGCTGTTGGTTCGATGATTACGTTTGCAGTGGCGGCTTTGTCTTATTTATTTATGGAGAGGCCAATATTGAAATTGAAACATCGCTTCGCTCAGAAAGTACCTGATCTAACCTCTGAATTTCAGTCGAAAAACCTTGGTATGCGGCATATACAGGAATAGAGTTTTTCTTGAAGGCGTTCTTTTAGCGCCCATGAATCCGGCGGAATTCACCTGGAGTCGTTCCGTAGCGGCGCTTAAATGCATGCTGGAACGTACTTTGCTCAGAGTAGCCGAGCAAGAACGCCACTTCGGCTAGTGAAATATCTTCGTTGGCGAGATAGCTTTCTGCCAAGCGAAATCGCTCGTCATCCAACAAGTCTCGAAAGCGGATTCCTCCTGTGGCGAGCCGGTTTTGCAGTGTTCGTGGGGTGATGTTCAGTGCTTGCGCCAATATCTCTAGCGTGGCGCGGCCTTGGCTCAGGTGGCTTTGAATTAGCTGCTTGATCTGGAGAATAATTTCTGCTTCGCCGATTTGGGCTTCGTACTGTTGCTGGAGCTGTTGCAACAATACGCTGTGTGCTTGAGGTTCCTGCAATTGAAGTGGCAATGAGAGATGTTCAATGGGAAACAGGAGCCGGGTCTGTTTTTGGCGAAACCTTACTTGGCCACCAAAATGCTTTTGATACGGTGCAAGGTTGGCGGGCGGTTCAAAAGAAAAATCTACATCGGCGGTTAAGTCTGGCCGCCCAGTCATGCGCCGTGCGAAGGTTACCCAAACTCCCAAGGACATTTGAGCGAAAAAGGGATGAGGGTTAGGAATACGAGAAATCCATTCAACGCTCGCCTTGCCTTCCGCTAAGGTGAAATGGGTGTCGTTGATATCGTCCACAAGGCGCTCATAACGCTGCAAAAGCAGTGCGGTCTCACCCAGATTGGCGCAATGCAGCAAGGTGGAGCCGAGAATGCCCAGATGACGAGGCAATACGCGAGTCGCGAGGTGAAGCGGCAACGCGGCATCATCCAAATGTTTCGCTACCTGATCCATGATCAGCGCGTACTGTGTGATGGGGATGCGGTCGTTTGCGCGGGCCTTCTGCAAAATGGAAATCTCCGGCGCGTCGAGTGCGGTTGCGAGATCAATTTTCAGCTCCGCAAGATATTCTGCCAAGACAGCAATGTAGCCTGCGCGCACGGACGGTGTTGAGCTTGTCAATGGGGGATGCCTTCTCTTTTTCGCTTATTCTCATACCTTTGGTGGATTTGAGCAATACGCTTCAGTGGGTCTAGCGCCATTCTAGACGTGAACACAAAAAAGTCGGTTAATAATAAATACAAGGATGCTTGACATGAAAACGACCTTATCCGTGATAGCTGCGGCAGTTTTTGCGATCTCTGGAAATATGGAGGCGAATGCTGCGACAGATTATGCCAAAACCCGTTACCCCATTGTGATGGTGCATGGCCTTACCGGCGCGAAATCCATGCTAGGTGTTGTGCCATATTGGTATGGCATTCCGCAAAAGCTGAAGGCCAGCGGCAACGATCAGGTATATGTTGCCACGGTTTCTGCGGTTGCCGGTGAAGATATCCGCGCGGCGCAGCTTGAGCAGTTTGTTGCTGAAGTGGTAGAAAAAACGGGTGCTGAAAAGGTGAATTTGATTGGCCATAGCCAAGGCGGATTCACCGTGCGTGCTTATTCAGCCTTGCACCCTGAACGCGTGGCTTCTTTGACTACGATTGGCACTCCCAATCATGGTACACCCGTTGCGAATGCCATCTTTGATATCAATGCTGGGGTTGGCAAGGTGGCGCCCGGGCTACGCAATGCCATCGTGTGGCTGGTAGAGAGTTTTGGATGGCTGAATGGAAAGCTGAACAATGAAGCTCTTCCCCAGGGTGCAATGGGGGCGCTGAATTTGATGACGTACGATGGCGCTCAAGCCTTTGCTCGCAACGTCAGCGACGCGGGTTTTAACGCGGATTGTAAGGGTCAGAGAGAGACGAGTGCGAGTGGAGAGATTCAAAATCAAGACGGCTCTGTTACCTCGTGGTCTTTCCCCGTTTATTCTTGGACAGGGGCAGGTGCGCCGGTAAATCCATTTCGCTCCGGCATGGATATTTTGGATCCGTCCTCCTATGGCATGGCTACCTTGAGTGCCGCGCTTTCAACCTTTACAGATGCAGGAAAAAATGACGGCATGGTGCCGGTTTGCAGTGCTCGTTTAGGGGATGTAATTTCTGAAAAGTATTATTGGTCTCACGTTGATGAGGTCAATCAGATCATGGGGATGACGCCACCAGGGGATGTTCGAACTGTATTTGTTGTCCACGCAAATCGTCTTAAGCAACTTGGCTTGTAAAACAGAAGAGGTTTGGCATGAACAAGAAACTCCGCACGGCCTGTTTTGTTGCTGGCCTCAGCGTTGTAGCCATAGGTGCGATGGCGGTGAATCTGGCAAAGGATTCGCATGTCGAAGCGGTTGAGAAAAATCATGCGCAGGCTGTACCAACGGCTTCGAAGGTTGTTGAAGAGGCCGTTGGGCGTGCTCTGTCACCCCTAGATGAGACGCGGCGCGAAAACACGGTTGAAAAAATACAAGCAAAAAATGAACCGCCGCCGCAACTGGTTTCGTTGCGCGGTGCCAGCGTGCCGGATGTGTTGAGGTTGGATGAAAATGGCGACTTGGTGAAAGATCAGGATACTCAGCTGCTATTTGATTTTTTTATGGCGGGAATTCAGGATGTTGGTGAAGCTGATCTACAAGTATTGGTGGAAGATTGGCTCGGGCAGCACCTGCAGGGAAAAGCTGCGGGCAGTGCAGTAGATCTTTGGCGACGCTATCTGGGCTACCAGAAGATACTGTCAGAATCCGCCGACGCCAACTTGCCGGATCTTGCGAGCTTTGATCTAAATAGCGATTTGATTACTCGTTTTGAATCAGTGATGCAAGAACGCCATAGCCTGCGGCAGCAGTGGTTGCCTGATGTGGCGGAGAATTGGTTTGCTGCGGATGAGGCGCTGGATCAGGAAACTCTTACCGATTTACGAAGCCGAGTGGAAGGCGGTACGCAGAGTTCAGCTGCTGCTACCGCCTATTTTTCACCAAGGCTTTCGCAGGAAAATAATGCCGAATATGATCGGCGGTTAGCGCAGGTGCGTGCGACAAATGGCCTCGCGGTTGGTGATCGGGCGGAGCAGGAAGATCAGTTGCGAGCACAGTATTTTCCTGATCGCGCAGAGTACGTACGGCAAGCGTTACGCGATATTTCTAGGTGATGGTGCGTTTGAGCTTACTGAGGATGATGGCGTTCTTATCACTCGCCCCTATTTTTGGAAGGGTTGGGAAGCGATTGGGAATGTGCAGCTAAACCGGCTTCCTTGGCCGATTTGGCTGGCAATGTTTAGCTTACCGCCGTTGCGCTGCAGAGCGTATTTGACGATCGCAAGCCCCAGACCCGTGCCGCCGCTTTGGCGGTTACGGCTTTTGTCTACGCGGTAGAAGCGTTCGGTTAGGTGGGGGATATGTTCCGGCGCGATCCCTTCGCCGCGGTCTTGTACGGCAAAACAGAGCTCTTGCTGGCTCTGATATGCGTAGACGTCGATTGGGCTGTTGGGCGGGCTGTAGTGGATTGCGTTATCCAGTAAGTTGCTAAAGGCGCTTTCAATTTCGTCTTTTACGCCTACGAGGTGCAAATCAGGGTCTATGTGCCAAAGGATCGTTTGGCCTTTTTGTGTGGCCCTTGCATCAAAAGTGGTTTGCATTTTTCGGCATAATTCGTTCACGGAAAATGGGGCTCTTAGCGGAATTTTTTGCCCTTCTAGTCGCGCTAGCAGCAAAAGGCTCGCAACTAGGTTTTCCATGCGATCGCTTTGCTGCTTCATATTTTTTAGAAGCTGGTGGTAGCTCGGCGTAACGGCTTGTGGATTTTCTTCCAGTAGTTCCAGTGAGCCTTTAAAAACGGTGATCGGTGTTTTTAGCTCGTGACTGACGTTCGCAACAAAGTCGCGCTGAAGGATTTCAAGTTTGTGAACGTGAGTAACGTCTTCTATGCGTAGTAGATAGCCTTCCTGAATAAGTGGCGTAACCTTGAGGCTGAGCATTCGCTCGTTCCAAGTGGCGTTCAGTAGCAGAGGCTTTGCAAATTCCTGTTGCTCGAAAAACTCGTGAAGCATGGGTTGGCGAATTAAATTCGTTAAGGTTTCACCCTTGTCTACAGATACCAAACCTAATAACTCGCTTGCTGCGCGGTTGTAGTAAACGAGGCGATAGTCGAGTGTGAGCAAGGCGATGCCTTCGTCGAGGGTGTTTGCGGCGTTGCGAGCGCGCTCAATGATGTCGGCGAGCTGCTTTTGTGCTTGCTGTTCAAAGCGGAATAAATGCATCAGGCGGGTGTAGTATTCTTCCCAGAGGCCGCTTGCGTGAGGAGGGTTTAATAAGTCACCCCGTTCGAGCCAGCGTGCTAAGCGCCATTTTTGCCAGATCTGCCAAGCAAGGCAGAGTAAAAGTATGGCGATGGCCGGCCATAGGTTTTCGGCAAGTTGGCTTGTAAGCGCGGCCAGTAAAAGTGGCCATAGCATGCGCAACGCGTCTTTGCTGAGCGTGTGTATCATGCGGGGCTGAGCCTGTAGCCGCTGCCGCGCACGGTTTCGATCATCGGAGGAAGCTCGGCTTTGTTTAGGGATTTTCGCAGCCGTAAGATGTGAACGTCGACAGTGCGATCTTCGATATACACCGTGCTGCCCCATACACGATTTAATAATTGCTCGCGGCTAAAAACACGGTTGGGGTTGCGTAAAAAAAATTCCAAAAGTTTGAACTCAATAGGGCCAAGAGAAATCTCGCCGCTTTTGGTGTGCACGCGCTGGCTTATTACGTCGAGTGTGAGCTCACCGTGGACGAGTTGCTGTTCTAGGCGGTCTGGAGCTCGGCGGCGCAACAAGGCTTTTATGCGGGAGATGAGTTCACGTGTTGAGAAGGGCTTAGTAATGTAATCGTCGGCACCAATTTCAAGGCCGGTGATTTTATTGTCCTCTTCGCTTTTTGCGCTGAGCATGATGATGGGAAGTGTGCGGAGATTGTCGGTTTGACGGATGCGTCTAGCAAGTTCAATGCCGCTCGTTCCGGGAAGCATCCAGTCAAGCAGAAGCAAATCAGGCGCCTGTTCTGCGAGTTTTATCCAGGCTTCTTTACCATCGTACGCGGCTTGCACGGTGAAGCCTGCTTGTTCTAGGGCGAGAGTCAGAAGTTCGCAAATTGCGATTTCGTCATCGACGATTAAAATGTTGGCTTTCATCCGCTAGGGTTCACTCAGGTTGAGCTGATTCAATAATTTTGCGACTTCCTCTTTGCTGGCATGTCGAATGTCGCGCCCTTGTACCATATAGACGATTTGCTCCGCGATATTGCAAGCGTGGTCGCCGATCCGTTCTAATGAGCGTAGCACCCAGATCACGTTCATGATGCGGCTGATCGTTTGTGGTTCTTCCATCATAAAAGTCATGAGGGTTCGCATCGCGGAGCGATACTCAATGTCCACTTGTTCGTCACGCGATTTTACGTGAAGTGCAAGAGAAATATCTTGGCGGCTAAATGCGTGCAGCACGTCGTGTAGCATCTGCATAACATGCTGGCCGATATGCCGCACTTCGACGAAACCTGTGAGCGATTGGCCATCTTCCATTAACGGCAGCGCGACGCGGGCAATTTTGTGAGCCTCATCGCCCATGCGCTCAAGATCGGATACACATTTGTTGATGGCGAGCGTCATTCGTAAATCCGATGCGGCGGGTTGCCGCAAGACGAGCATTTGCGCGCAGGCTTCACCTAGGATCAGGTCAAATTGATCGACTTTCTCTTCAAGTTCTTTGGCTTGTTGAACAAGGCCAACTTCGCCGTTTAGCAAACCGTCGAGCGCGGATTTTAATTGTAGCTCTACGGTTCCACCCATTTGCAAGAGCTGGCTTACGAGGGTGGCAAGGTCGCGGTTGAAGCGCTTGGAAATATGGAGTTTTAATTCTTCTGGCATGGCATCATCTCATCCGTAACGGCCGGTAATATAGTCTTCGGTTTGTTTGTGTTGGGGATTGGTAAAAAGCTGGTCGGTAGGCGCTTTCTCAATAACGCGCCCTTGGTGCATAAAAACGGTCGCGTCAGAAATTCGAGCCGCCTGCTGCATGTTGTGCGTTACGATGAGGATGGTCAGGCGCTCCTTTAGCTCGTCGATCAGCTCCTCAATGCGTGCGGTTGAAATCGGATCTAGTGCGCTGGTCGGCTCATCTAACAATAATACCTCGGGCTCAACGGCGAGAGCTCTTGCGATGCACAAACGTTGCTGCTGGCCACCGGAAAGCGCGGTTCCCGGGTGTTTTAGCTTGTCTTTTACTTCGTCCCAGAGTGCGGCTTTTTGCAGCGCTTCTTCGACTCGGACTTCTAGCTTTCCGCGCGGCAGTTTTTCGTAAAGACGAACCCCATAGGCGACGTTATCAAAGATGCTCATTGGGAAGGGGGTAGGCTTTTGAAAGACCATGCCGATTTTGGCGCGGAGCTGGTAGATGTCTTGCTTCTTGGCCAGAATGTCTTGGCCGTCCAATAGGATTTTTCCTTCTGGGCGCTGTTCGCTGTAAAGATTGTAGATGCGGTTAAAGGTTCGCAGCAGGGTTGATTTTCCACAGCCGGATGCGCCAATAAACGCGGTGACGCGATTTTCGGAAAGCTCCAGATTGATATCATGGAGGGCTTGGTATTTTCCGTAGAAAAAGCCAAGGTTCTCGGTTTTTAGTTTTACGTTCTCTGCACCCTGCGAGGGCTGTTTGATGTTCATCATGAGCATATTAGTTTCCTCTCTTTGGGTCACGCCAGATCAGGCGCAGGCTCAGGTTAATCGCTAGGATACTGAGTGTGATCAGAAGTGCGCCCGCCCACGCAAGATTTTGCCACGTTTCGTAGGGGCTCATGGCGTATTGGAAAATCATCATTGGCAGGTTGGCAATTACTTCCGTCATATCCATACTGAAGAATTGATTGTTAAGTGCTGTAAATAGGAGTGGTGCGGTTTCGCCGCTGATGCGCGCAAATCCTAATAAAATTCCCGTGATCATGCCGCGTTTCGCAGCGCGGTACACTACGTCAACAATCAGGCGCCAGCGCTGTGCGCCCAATGCGGCGGCTGCTTCACGCATTTGATCGGGCACTAATAGCAGCATGTCTTCGCTAGTGCGAACGACTACGGGTAATAAAATCACTGCAAGTGCGACCGCGCCCGCCCAGCCGGAAAATCCGCCGGTGTGTACAACGATCAGGCCGTAAATAAAAATGCCGATAATGATCGAAGGTGCGCTTAATAGCACGTCGTTTACGAAGCGAATTACTGCGGCAAGTGGAGTGCCGCGCCCGTATTCGGCCAACCAGGTTGCGGCCAATACGCCGATCGGTGCGCCAATGGCAACGCCCGTTATGCAGACGAGAATGCTGCCAATGATGGCGTTCCGTAGGCCGCCTTCCTCACCTGGAGCCGGGGTGTCTTTTAGAAACATGGAAACATCCAGCGCCTGCCAGCCGTGACTGATCAAAGTGCTGAGAATCCATAGTAGCCAGAACAGGGTGAATAGTGTAGCCACGACAGTGAGGCTTAGCCCCACAAAATTGATCAGCTTGCGCTTTTTATATTGCCAGCCCATTAGCGCTTTCCTCTTGCTGAATTGCTTAGGCGCCAGAGCATTAGTCGCGCGCAGATCAGTACCACAAAGGTCAATAAAAACAGCACTAAGCCAAGGTAAAGCAATGAGGAAATATACAGCCCGCCGCTGGCCTCACTGAACTCATTGGCAAGCGTGGACGCGATGGTGGTGCCCGGTGAAAAGATCTCGGCTGAGAGCTGGTGGGTATTGCCAATCACAAAGGTAACAGCCATGGTTTCACCTAACGCCCGCCCTAAGCCCAGCATAAAGCTGCCGACGATGCCAACTTTGGCAAACGGAATGACCACTTTGGTAATCATTTCAAAGCGGGTGGAACCCACTCCATAGCTCGCTTCTTTTAACTCCGTAGGGACACTATTAAAAAGGTCTGTGAGGATGGAGGCCATAAACGGAATCACCATAATGGAAAGCACCAAGCCTGCGCTGAATAAGCCAATTCCCATGGGCGGCCCTTGGAACAACATGCCGATCATAGGTAATTGACCGAAACTTGCAGTTAGCCAAGGCTGAATGTAAGTTGCAAGCCAAGGCGAGAGCACGAACAGGCCCCAGAATCCATAAATAATGCTCGGAATTGCGGCGAGTAGCTCTACAGCGAGGCCGATGGGCCGACGCAGAAATTCAGGCGCGAGCTGTGTTAAAAAAATTGCAACGCCTAGGCTTACCGGCACTGCAATCAATAGTGCGATTGCCGATGAAATGAGTGTTCCCCAAAGTGATGCAGCTGCACCAAATTGCCCGGTGACGGGATCCCACTGATTTGCGCTTAAAAATCCCCAGCCAAACTCACGAATCGCAGGTAGGGCAGAAAGGGTAAGTTGCCAACCCATTGCGATGATCGTAATCAATAGAAAAAGCGCGCAGATTTGTGTCATACGCGCAAACAGAAAATCGCCGACTCGGCGCTTAGGCGCCGAGCTTTGATTTTGAAATCCCAGGGCCATTATTGATCCTGCCAGTTGATTTCGATTTTTTCGACAACGTTCATGGGTAGTGGCACATAGGCAAGGTCGCTTGCTTGTTGCGCGCCTTTGCGCCAGCCCCAGCTAAAAAAGGCTTGGATATCCTTTCGTAACGTTCCGGGTGAGGTTATCGGCATCAGGCCGAAGGTGGCCCCCGTAATCGGCCAACTCTGTTCACCGGGTTGCTCGGTTAGAACTACAGCCATGCCTTCTGTGCCATCCCAATCGGCATTGGCGGCAGCGGCTTTGAGGCTATCCAAGGTCGGCTCTATAAAGTTGCCTGCTTGGTTTTTTAGGCGAATGGAGTTCATGTTGTTGTGTAGCACATAAGCAAGCTCAACGTATCCAATCGCACCTTGGAGGCGTTTAACGTAGTTTGCAACGCCCTCGTTCCCTTTCCCGCCAACGCCTTTGGGCCAATTTACAGATTTGTCGCTACCAATGGTTTTTGCCCATTCTGGGCTTACTTTGCTGAGATAGTTGGTGAACATCCAAGTGGAACCAGAGCCATCGGCGCGGTGTACAACGGTCACGGCTTGATGTGGCAGGTTGAGCGTCGGGTTTAATGCCTTGATGCGCGGATCGTCCCAGTGGGCGACTTTACCAGCAAATACCAGTGCCAGCGTTTCTCCGTCAAGGCGTAACTCGTTGCTCTTGATCCCAGAGATATTGTGAGTGGGGATGACGCCGCCTACGATCACCGGAAATTGAATCAACTTGTGCTCGGCAAGTTCCTTGCCAGTGAGTGGGGCGTCGGTTGCGGCAAAATGTACGGTGCCTTGGATGATTTGCTGAATGCCGCCACCGGATCCGATGGATTGGTAGTTAATTTTTTCTTGGGTTTCTTGATAGTAGGTGCTGGCCCATTTGGAAAGCACTGGATAGATGAAGGAGGAGCCTGCGCCATTGATTTGCTCTGCGCTGGCCGCTTGTGCGCCTAAGCCCATGACTGCTGCAATGAGAAGGGTTTTGATCTTCATAAGGTTTCCTAGGATTGATTTCGAGTGAAGCGTAACGGTGAAATATGACAGGAATATGACAAGCCGCGATTTCGCTTAAAACTTGTACTTCAAGCCGAAGCCGGTGCTGGCGGTGCTATTGGAGTTTTTGCCGTCGGTGGAGGTGTCCCCAGCGCCGTTCTTGGTCTGCCTGATTCCGCTATAGGCATAGGCTAAAGTATTCTTTCCTAAGGAATAATCTACGCCTAGGCTGGCTTGGCGGATACTCGCGTCGCTGTCTTCACCGGCCGCGTCTTTGCTTGCGGTGCCTTGCCCAATCTGCGCCTTCAAGGTGAGTTTCTCCGCACTCCAGGCGGCGCTGGCTAACCAGCCGTTCTCGACGCTCTGATCATCGTCGAGCCCCTTGCTTTGTTGGGCGATCAAACCGACTTTTAGGCGCTCTATCGGACTAAAACTTGCCTGCACGCGTAGATTCTCCAAAGCGGCGGATTTTCCAATCAGGACGCCGCTATCTCCGGCCACCTGATGATCGGCTGCGACGCTCATTTCAAATAACGAGCTGCGGTAGTGGAGCGCAGCGGAATAGCCGTCTTTCGCAGCTTTCTCGGCGGCGGGGAGCCAGTCAAGCTGTGCGCTGATTGCGTTCAGAAGGGTGGGGGAGGTGTATTGAACGCTCTGTTTGTGGCGCACTTCGCCGGCTAAAAACTCACTCATATCAAAGTGCGTGTCGTTAAAGAGATCGACCTTGGCTTGGGCGGCTTTTAGCGGCGTATCAAAATTTCCGGTGATGATTTCTCCGTAGGGGCTAGAGATGCCTACAAAGGAATTTCGCTGGGAAAAAATAGGCTTCTCGTTTTCGGCGGGGTGGATGCCGGTTTCGTATTGGTAGATTAGCGCGAGGCCGTTTTCGAGCGCCTGTTCACCCTTGATCCCCAAGCGTGATGCCTGGTTTTCGGTTTGCCATACCCGCTCAGCTTCGTCGTTATCTGCATTCAGAAGGCCAAGATTTAATTGTCCATAAATAGTCGGCATCGTCCCAGCACAGGCTGCACTGCTGCCGATCAGCCCTGCCAAGATGATTGTCGTGGAAAGCGTGGTAGAAAGTGTCTTGTTTTGCATGTCATGTCCTCGTTGATTTGACGAGGGCAGTGTGCAAAAGTTAGATGACGGAAAAGTGAAGGATTGATGACAGTTTCATGACATCTTCCGTCGGCGGCAGGATCGCGTGATGCCTACTAATGCGGCGCATCCGTGGCAGGCTTGCCGCCTGCGGTGGGCGTTGCCTTTAGGATCAACAGCATCGGGGTGGACAGAAGCACCACTAGCATCATCAAACGGAAGTCGTTCAAATAGCCAATGGTGGCGGCCTCCTTGTTCAGCAAGGCGTCCAGTTGCAACAGTGCGCTGGTCTGTTCGCCCTCGCTCATGTATTGCATGAAGGCGTTGAGCTGCATGCTGCCAGCACCGAAATTTTCCAGATGCGCGCCCAGCTCCGCGTGATTGATCTGAATGTTACGCGCCAGCAGCGTGGTGACGATGGAGATACCGACGCTGCTACCGATGTTGCGCAGCAAACTGAATACCGCAGCCGCATCGTTGCGGTAATGCGGCGCGAGGGTGGAATAAGCCAAGGTGCTGAGCGGTACGAACACGAAGCCCATGCCAAAGCCTTGAATAAATCCATTCTGCACCACCAGCCAGCGGGAAATTTCCGTGGTGAACAGGCTCATCTCCCATAAGGAATAGGCAGTCAGTAGCAGGCCGACCAGCATCAGCAGGCGCGAATCCACGCGGCCCACGAGACGCCCCGCCACCATCATCGCCAACATGGTGCCCAGCCCTCGGGGAGCCAGTACAAGGCCAGTGTCGAGCACCGGATAACCCATCAGGCCCTGTAGGAAGGGCGGTAGCAGCGCCATGCTGGCTAGCATAATGATGCCCACCACAAAAATGAAGATCAGGCTTGCCAGATAGTTGCGGTCACGGAACATGGTCGGTTCCAGAAAGGGCTTTGGTGAGGTGAGGATGTGTACCATGAACAGGTACAGTGCCAGTGCCGCCACCACGCATTCCAGTATGATTTCCTGCGAATTGAGCCAGTCTTGACTTTGACCTCGATCCAGCAGCAATTGCAGCGCGCCGATGCTCAACGACAGCATAACGAAGCCGAAGGCATCGAACGGACGCTGCTTGTCCTGCTCGGTTTCTGGCAGAAACACCCAGATCCCAATTAAAGTGGCGATACCGATGGGCAGGTTGATGTAGAACACCCAGCGCCAGTCGTAATACTCGGTAAGCCAGCCGCCCAAACTCGGCCCGAGAACCGGCCCCAGCATTACGCCCATGCCCCACATCGACATCGCCTGACCGTGTTTTTCTTTGGGATAAGTATCCAGCAGCACCGCCTGCGACAGCGGCACCAGCCCCGCACCGAACACACCTTGCAATAGGCGGAACAACACCATTTCCTCTAACGTCTGCGCTAGGCCGCACAGCACGGATGCGAAGGTGAAGCCGGAAACGCTGATCATGAACAGTCGCTTGCGCCCCAGTCGCGCCGCGAGGAATCCGGTGGGTGCGGTCATGATGGCGCAGGCCACGATATAGGATGTGAGCACCCACGATGCTTGTTCGAGGGTAGCATTCAGTGAGCCCTGCATGTGGGGCAGAGCAACGTTCGCAATGGTGGTGTCCAGCGCCTGCATGATCGTCGCCATCATGATGGCGAACGTGATCAGCAGGGGGCTGGGCTGGCGCTTCATGGGAGAGTGGCTGCCAAGGCATTTTGCGAGGCATCCCCCAGATGGGGATAGTGGCCGGTGTCGATGTTCACTTCAGTGCTCATGCCGGAGCGCAGGGCCAGATCGGTGGGGCCGCTTTCCACCGCGATGCGGGTCGCGATGCGCTGCACCACCTTGACCCAGTTGCCAGAGGAATTCTGCGCTGGCAGCAGGGAAAACTCCGAACCGGTGGCTGGGCTGATGCTTTCCACCTTGCCCGTCCAGACCGCGTTGGGATAGGTATCTACGGTGATCGTCACAGGCTGGCCGATTTTTACGTCAGTAAGTTCGGTTTCTTTGAAATTGGCCTCAATCCAGAGTGGCTTTTGGGCAACGAAGTTCACCAGCGGTAGCCCCGCGCGGGCATAGTCGCCCACGGAAGGCGGTGATCCCACATAGCCGTTGGCGGGGGCTTTTACTACCGTGTGGGCGAGATCAATCTCGGCCTTGCGTTGCTGCGCAAGCGCAGCCAGATAGAGTGGGTGCTGTTCAGGTTGAATATTGGGTACGTTGTTGAGCGCGGCAAGGCTTTCCGCTACTTCCTGTTCCAGCATTAGCAGATTCTGCCGCGCACGAGCCAGATTCAGGGTGGCATCGTCTCGTTGCACTTCGGACGCGGCGCCGTTGTGAATCAGATTGGTTTGGCGTGCCAGTTCTCGTTCGTAATGCTCTGCTTCGGCTTGAGCACGGCCGCGATCCGCGACGCGCTGTTGGTACAGGGCTTTTTGCTCGTTGATTTTGATGGCGGCCCCTGCGACATCTGCCTTGGCCTTGTCGAGCTGGATTTCATAGGGGCGGGGGTCAATGCGGAATAGCGTGTCTCCGGCGTGAACATACTGGTTTTCTTCCGTTTGTACGGCCACCACAAGGCCGTTGACATCCGGTGCCAGCAGAATCTTGTTGGCCTTTACATAGGCATTGTCGGTGCTGACGTAGCGGCCGCTGACGAGATAACTCCACACGAGCCCGCAGGCCACAACCAACACTCCCAGTGCCATCAGTAGGCGGCGTGTGCGTAAGCGTTGAGAACCAGTCGCGAGCGGTTCTGTGGTGAGGGGGGCTGTGTGGCTCATGACGGTTGCTCGCTGTCTTGGCTCAGGTTTTCGCGCATTTGTAGCAGCAGGCGGAACAGCAATTCCTGCTGCTCCGGTGGAACTCCCTCTATGGTTTGGGCGCGGGTTTCAGTGCCCAGCCGCCACATGTCTTCCAGCACAGGATTGGCTTTAGCGGTGAGATACAGGTTGAATGCCCGCCGGTCGGACGGATCCGGCCGCCGTTCTACCCAGCCCGCTGCCGCCATGCGGTCGATAAGGCGGGCTACGCTGATGGGCTGCATGTCCAAGGTCTCGGCAAGCTGGATCTGACGCATTCCCTCGTTGCGGGACAGTTGGGCTAGCACCTGCCATTGCGCTTGGGTCAGACCTAGATGCTGCACTCGGCGATTAAAGTTGCGCTTGATCAGCCGTGCGACGTCGTTGATCAGAAATCCAAGGCTGGGCTGGGGCGGCTGCGGAGGTTGGGGCACAACAGCGATTCCGAAATGATATACATGCTTATTATTGTCATGTCATATCAATTCGGCGTCAAGGTGCGATTGGGCCGGTGACGCTACGTGTAACCGTAGAGCTTGTAACGCCTAGCGCCGCGAGTCCGGCGGCGGCAGGCCGCGAACTGCTGTCACTTGTTAAGCTTGTGATGCTAATTCATAAGGGCGAACTTGCAGCATGGACTGATGTTGACGAGCCGCCCAAAGATCATAAGCATTTTGAAGCCTGAGCCAGTGATCGGCCGACGGCTTCTTAAATGCTAGCTCAAGCCGTAGTGCCATTTCAGGGGTGATAGAGCCTCGGCCATTTAAAACCTTGGATAATGTTTTACGGCTTATATTCAGGTGCTCAGCGACATCAGTAATTGTTACACCAGTAGGCTCAATTACTAACTCTTTGAGAATTTCACCCGGGTGAGCCGGATTATGCATACTCATTAGTGATAATCCTCATAGTTAACAATTTCAGCATCCTTACCCGTAAAGCGGAAAGTAACCCTCCAATTGCCACTTACCGATACAGACCAAATACCTTTTCGGTTCCCCTTCAGCTCGTGCAAACGGAGGCCGGGTAAATCCATATCATCTGGGCTTTCTGCCTGATCAAGGTTAGTGAGTATCAGTCTCAAGCGTTTGGCATGCTTCGCCTGAACTCCTGAAGTTTTGCCGGAATGATAGAAACGCTCAAGTCCTTTGTGTACGAAGCTAATAATCATGCAGGAATTGTAACCCAGAAGGTTACATTGTCAAGGGCTGATTTTGTCGCTTAACGCAGATGGTCGGCGGTGCCACCGCTCATGCGCTCAGGTTCCACAAAAGGTTCGATACCCTGACGTGAACGCCGCAGTTGCAGGTTGCGCTAGTGATCTATAAACGGAATTTTCCTCAAAAGGGTGACGAAGCGCTTCGAGCAGCGTTTCAAATGGGCTTAAATCCCCACTTTCAGAGGCGGCGGTGAGGGCCTCTTCGACACGTTGATTGCGCGGGATGATCCACGGATTTGCAGCACGGATGGCGTTTGCCCGGCGTGCATCGCACGAGCTTTCTAGAGCAGAGGAGGGTGTGACAAGAGTGTGTTCATAACGGTGATCATGCTCCGCGCAGCGTAGCTTCCAGCGATCCACCCACGATTGCAAGGCTTCTCGATCGTGGATCTGCGCCTGTAGTGGCGCAAGATTTCCCTCGGCTGCATCGGCCAGTGCTCGCCACGAGAGGGTGAAATCGGCTTTGTCTTTCTGGAGCAAGGCGAGCCAGTCTTGGGTCAGTTGCAAGTCAATTTGGGCTTGTTCGCGTTCTTGTTCTGGGGCAGTTTCAAAGCCTAGTTTGCGACGTGCCCCCTGTAGCCAGTGACGAGCAAATTTTTCAGGAAATTGGTGGATGATTTCGGTGGCGAGTGCAATGGCTTCTTCCTGACGCTCTGCTAGCAGCGGTAATAACGTCTCTGCTAAGCGTGCAAGATTCCATTGGGCGATGCTGGGCTGGTTGCCATAGGCGTAGCGTCCTTGGCGATCAATGGAGCTAAAGACCGTGTTTGGGTCGAAGGCTTCCATAAAGGCACAGGGGCCAAAGTCGATCGTTTCACCAGAAAGCGTCATGTTGTCGGTGTTCATCACGCCGTGAATAAACCCGACGTGCTGCCATTGGGCAACGAGGGCGGCTTGGCGCTCGCAAACGGCGGCTAATAAATCCAGGTAGCAAGTGCGGGAGCCTGTCAGTTCGGGATAGTGGCGAGCAATGGTGTAGTCAGTGAGGGCTTTTACATGCTGGGTTTCGCCGCGTGCCGCAAAATATTCAAACGTGCCGACTCGAATATGGCTGGCGGCGATGCGCGTAAGGTTTGCGCCGGGCAAAACCGTTTCCCGATACACTGGCTCGCCGGTGCCGATAACGGCAAGCGTGCGGGTGGTGGGAATGCCAAGCGCGTGTAATGCTTCGCTGATCAGCGCTTCGCGCAGCATCGGGCCAAGCGCAGCCTTACCGTCGCCGTTACGTGAAAACGGTGTGCGGCCTGAACCTTTGAATGCAAGGTCATAACGCGCACCTTGTGGGGTGAGGATTTCACCGATCAATAGTGCGCGCCCATCCCCAAGCTGCGGAGAAAAACCGCCAAACTGATGCCCCGCATAGACTTGCGCCAAGGGGAATGCGCCGTCTGGAAGTTGATTTCCCGAAAAAAACGCGGCGAGCGCCTGCGGAGACTGGCCGCTAAAATCCAGCCCCAGCGTTCGGGCAAGCCGGTCATTGAAAAACAGGCACTTGGGGGCAGGTGCTGGGGTGGGCTTCCATGTACGGTAAAAATCGGGAAGTTCGCGGGCGTAGGTATTATCAAAAGCGATGTGCAGGGGAGTGGTCATAGCAGGGAGGTGTGACTCAGTTGCAAATAAAAATCATTCTATCAGCTCCATGACGACCATTGAGTGGTATTGACAGCGATGCCGGCTTCCGCGAAAGTTAGCGTGCTGGTGTACATAGAGTATACTTTGGTGTGTGCCAATATATTGGCGGTCAGAAGGCGCCAAGGGAACAGATAAAACGTCAAGGAGAAGTACATGGGTTTTTTGACGAAGCGTACAAGTGTTGCGCTAACGGTTCTAATGGTTACGTTGCCGTGGGCTCCGGCGACGGTTCAGGCATCGTCGATGGCAACTCCGGTTGGCCTTTGGCAGACGGTAGACGACAACAGCGGTGAGGCGACCGCTGAGGTGCGAATCAGCGAGACGGCTGCGGGTGAGTTGAGTGGTGTGATTGAAAGGCGCTTGGATGCCGCTGCGAAGCCAGAGGATCGTTGTGTTAAATGCCGTGGTGATCGTAAAGATCAGTTGGTGCTTGGCATGGAAATTATTCGAGAGGCTAAAAAAGTAGAGGGAGAAAGCATTTGGGCGGGGGGGCAAATTCTTGACCCTGAAGATGGCCGTGACTACAAGTTGCGCCTTACACCCGTTGCAGACGGTCAGAAACTTGAAGTGCGCGGTTCGTTTGGGCCGTTTTGGCGCACGCAGACTTGGGTGCGTGTGCAGTAAAAGGTGTTTGAAGGCAGTTCATTTTTAACAAGGAAAGCCCCGGCTGAAAGGCTGGGGCTTACTTAAACGGGTCGCATAGCGAGCCCCATCACCCGAAACACGGCTTCCGTATCCAGCCCTGCACGCGCTTCCAGCGCCTCTCGCCTTTCCCGTTTTGCTTTCCAGACATAAGGCGTCATTGCCAGTAGATCTTTCAGCGCGACTGCGTCTAAATGCAAGGGAAACCGATTTTCGAATTGGTCTTCCAATATGAACGACGACTCTAGCTCCGGCAGAAATTTCTCTGGCCGGTGTTCCTTTACTTCTCCGAACAAAGCTTCGCGCATCGCCCATAGATGGTCGGCGGCGGGGCGCACCACCAGCACAAGCCCGCTCGGTTTCAGCACTCGCGCCATTTCTGCAATCGGCAGCGGGCTGAACAGGCTGCTCACTGCATCCACCGAGGCGTTCGCCACCGGCAGTTGCGCAGCTCCGGCCACGAGCCAGGTGATGGCGGGGTGCTTTTTTGCCGCAATGCGTACCGCGGGCTTGGCGATGTCCAGGCCGGTTACGTTGTCCACAACGCTTGCCATGCCCTGCGTGTACCAGCCCTCACCGCACCCGATATCTAATAGTGAATTCGGCTTTTTGCGGCGCAGCTGTTCTACTACGGCCTCGCGCAATGGGCCGTAATGACCTGCTTCCAGAAAATTACGGCGCGCTTGCACCATGACGAGGTTGTCGCCAGGTTGCAGGCTTTTCTTCTGCTGCACTGGCAACAGATTGATGTAGCCTTCCTTGGCAATATCAAAACTATGCCGGTTCGCACAGGCTAGCGCGCGTTCGGTGCGTGCCAGGGGGGAACGGCAGATTGGGCAGATCAGGTGCGGCATGGCAATTTTCCGCTGAGGAAGGGTGGGGCGCTATTGCACCTGATTGGAGGGCGGGATGCAATGGGTGTGTGAGCCGCGCAGGTTTTATGCCGGGATTGGGGTGCGAGTGTTAATCTGCAAAGTACCAATATGGCTCATTTAGGAGTGCCGAATGAAAGCAGCAGTTCTCCACGCGTATGGTGAAGTCCCAAAATATGAGGACTTGCCAAAGCCGCAGCAGTTTAACGAAAGTCAGGCGTTATTAAAAATAGAAGCGGCCAGTATTAAGCAGCTGGATCAACTGAAGGCATCTGGCAAGCATTACACGCGCTATGAGCATTTCCCTGTTGCGGTGGGTGTGGATGGGGTTGGGCGTTTAGTGTCGGGTAGGCGGGTTTATGCAATGGGCCTGAGTGGGATGATTGCTGAATACGCGCTGGTAAATTTGGCCGATTGTGTGACGGTACCGGAAGGAATGGATGCCGCGTTAGCAGCGGTATTGCCTAATGCCCTGTTGGGCAGTGATGCTGCGCTTTTGTGCCGCGCGAATTTTTGTGCTGGCGATAACGTGCTGATTAATGGGGCAACGGGGGTTTCTGGGCGCATGGCGGTGCAGGCTGCCCGTTTGCGTGGGGCGAATAAAATTATCGTGACGGGGCGCAGTGCGCAATCTTTGGCAGATTTAAGTGCATTGGGTGCAGATGTTTGTATTTCTTTGCTGGACTCTCCGGAGGAAATTATTGCGCAGATGGTAGAAATTCAACAGAACACGCCGATCAATGTGGTGCTTGATTATCTTTGGGGGGAGCCGGTGCTTTGGATTTTGCGAGCGCTCAATCGCTGCTGCCCAACGCCTGTGAATATCATCACCATCGGGCAAATGGCCGGGGCTGAGGTGAGCCTGCCTTCGGGCCTTTTGCGCAGCAAACCGATCAGTATTTTAGGGTCCGGTTTGGGCAGCATCACAGCGTCGCAGTTGCGAGAGTATAATCAAATGCAGCTTGCTTATTTGTTTGAGCAAGCCGCAAAGGGCAGGCTAAGCGCGGGCTATCAGCGCTTTGCCCTTGAAGATGTGGAGCACGCGTGGCAGGTGAAGCTGGCTGCGGGGGAGCGTGCGGTTGTTGTGGTTTAAGCGGAGGGCAGAAAGGTGATTGAAGTTGAGTTCGTTTCAACAAAAAATCGGCTCGCCCAGCGTGATGGTGGCGTCTTCCACAAACACACCGATATGCTTTCCAGAACGTAGCCACGTCGGTAGTGTCTCCGCAGAAGAAACGCTGGTGGTCACAAATGCAGGGCGAATTTTTCCTGCAAAAGTCAGCAGAGACTCACCAATGCGGCCATCGGAGAACTGCTGGCGGGCCTTGCCCTTCGCTTTGAGCGGAATGGCGGGGCCGAATACTCTCGGTTTTGCACTGACCGACCAAGCCACTAGGTCTGCGCCGCTGCCAGTAAAGTGCTTGCCGTCGGCCAGCTCCCCGTCAAAGCGGGCCAGTGTTTTGGGCATCGCCCAATTGGTGCGGCCACCCACTAAGCTTGCCTGCGAGTCCACGGACATAAACGCCACGTGGCCCCACGGCTGTAGGCCGCTCCAAGAGCCCACTAGCCCGAGTACCTCATCATAGGGGCCGACGGGTGTTTGGCTGTATCGAACAAATCCGCCCACGGTGGCCAGCGCTGGGCTGTTGGACAGGGCAGGGGGCAGGGCTAACGCGGCGTTACGTCCGCCTCGGCCCAGCCACAGCAGCGCCGAACAGCGGCACTCCCATGGTGCAGGTGTCTGATTGATGGGCAATGTTGCGATAAGGGCTTCTGATAATGCGGTTTCGGGTACGCCGCGCAATCCGGTTAACTCAATACGTGTCATAACTGCTCCTTGTGATTGCTTTTTGCTATTCCTGAACCTTTCGCCCTTCGATGCGTGCTTGATACGCGGCCCTTTCCTTGTGGTCTAGCGCCGAGGTGACTTTGTTGCCGCCCGATAGCCGGAACGCGGTATCAACAATGGCTGTTGGCAAAAATTGGGTTCCGCTCGATACCAAGCCGACCAGCTTAGGGATAAATACGGTGCGGGATGCCCCCTTTGCTAACTCGGTGATTACCGTGGTGGCGACATCTTCGGGGTCTACTACGAGAAACCGTTCCAGCAAGCGGGGTGCGGCCATTCCGGAGATCAGTTCGGTTCGCACAAATCCGGGGCAGATCGCAGAGATTTTCACGCCGCTACCGCGCCACTCTTGGCGTAATGCCTCGCTAAATCCAACCACAGCGTACTTGGCCGCGCAGTAGGTTGCTGCATTGGGGGATGCGAGCGTGCCCATTACCGAGGCGATGTTGATGACATGGCCCGATCCGGTGCGAGCGAAGTACTCGCCTGCTAGTCGGGTACCGGTCAGTACGCCGAGGAGGTCGATTTCAATCGTGCGTCGGGTAACGCTTGGGCTTTCCTGCAAAAATGGGCCAATTGGCATGATGCCGGCGTTGTTGATCAAAACGTCAAGCCCGCCGAGGTCTTCTGTCGCTTGCTTCAAGAATGCATCGAACTCATCTGCGTCCGTCACGTCGAGGCGGTATCCCTTTGTTCCCGCTTGGAGTTCCGCAGCGGTCTGTTGGACAGCATCTTCTTGAATGTCACCAAGCGCAACTTTGGCGCCCGCTGCGACTAGCGCTTGGCCAATCGACTTGCCGATCCCTTGTGCACCACCGGTGATGGCGACGCGGCGTCCTTGTAGTGTGTTTGAGTTCATCGTTTTCCTCCTTGTTGCGGGCGGTTCCGGTCGCTGTTGGGTACTGGCTGGTTCTTGGTGTGACAATATACGTTTGGCAACGGCCAGTGCAAGCTTTCAAATCGAAACTATCCTCTACAAACGCAATCAAACCAACCACGCCCTTCACCCCACTCAGGAACTCCGCGATGACAATAAAAGCCTACGGCGCCCACGCGGGCGATCAACCCCTCGAATCTATGGAAATCACAAGGCGCACACTGGGCGCCGAGGATGTGCAGATCGAGATTCTTTTTTGCGGTGTCTGCCATTCCGACATCCACCAAGTGCGCTCCGAGTGGGCGGGCACACGTTACCCGTGCGTGCCGGGGCATGAAATTGTGGGGCGTGTGGCGGCGGTGGGCGCGCAGGTGTCGAGCCACCGCGTTGGCGACTTGGTGGGAGTTGGCTGCATTGTAGACAGTTGCCAGCATTGTGAGGACTGCGGCGCAGGGCTAGAAAACTACTGTGATCGCATGGTCGGTACCTATAACGGCAAGACCGCAGACGCGCCTGGCCATACCCTGGGTGGCTATTCGCAGCAGATCGTTGTGCATCAACGCTATGTGCTGCATGTGCGCCACCCCGAAGCGCAGCTGGCTGCGGTAGCGCCGCTGTTGTGTGCGGGGATTACTACCTATTCGCCGCTGCGCCATTGGAAGGTGGGGCCGGGCCAGAAAGTAGGGGTGGTCGGGATCGGTGGTTTGGGTCATATGGGGATCAAGCTGGCGCACGCAATGGGCGCGCATGTCGTGGCGTTCACCACTTCCGAATCCAAGCGCGAAGCGGCGAAAGCGCTGGGGGCCGATGAGGTTGTTGTCTCGCGCAATACTGCGGAGATGGCGGCTTACGCGAAACGCCTTGATTTTATCCTCAACACGGTGGCAGTACCGCACGATCTGGACGCCTTTCTTGCACTGCTCAAGCGTGATGGCACCATGACGCTAGTTGGAGCGCCGGCTTCACCGCACCCCGCATCAAACGTATTCAATTTGGTTGGCAAACGGCGTAGCTTGGCTGGTTCCATGATCGGCGGCATCCCAGAAACTCAGGAGATGCTGGATTTTTGTGCCAAGCACGGCATCGTTGCGGAGATTGAGCTAATCCGCGCGGATCAGATCAACCAAGCCTATGAGCGTATGCTCAAGAACGATGTGAAATATCGGTTTGTGATTGATAGTGCTAGTTTGGGGGGGTGAATCAGTTTGGGCGCTCACGAGCACTCATTGGTGCACCCTGGATGGCTACACTGGAGCAAGGTCAGGTCTTGCTAGGTGGAACGCGCTCTTTTGCGAGGTCTGCCCCAGATGCGCTGCTGCTTTCGGCAATCCTTTGGTTCGTGCCTTCATCGAGGATGCTACGCATTAATGCGAACAACGGTTCGGCGTTGGTGTGTTTCTGTCCGTAGGTTGGATTAAATCCGTAGTCGAAGTCGGGAGGGTTGATCCCTTGGTTGTGCTGGAGGATTGTCTCCAGTTTATCGAGCGCCTTGACGGCTTTGGCCTCGGGTGAAGCTGCGTCCTCATATTCCTGCCAGAATGCCAGCCCTGTGCGGCTCATCGAGTGAGCGTGTCAGGTGGAGGAGATCCGCCTTTTCCTGTTCGCTCTTGTCGGGGTGCTGATTCTTCTCGACAGCCGGAATATCGCCGTGGATGGCTTCGCCCAGATCATGGATGAGGCACATCTTCAGGATTTTGAGTATGTCCATTCCGGCTAGCTCGTCTTCAAAGGTCATGGCCATCAGGCACAAGCGCCAAGTAGGCTAGGCCGTGCTTTCTGCCCTGCCGGTTGAAGTGTGTGCGCTGCAGAGCACGCTCTTTAGCTGTTCCGCTTCTTGGAGAAAGGCCAGTCGGCCTTTGATACTTTCGATGTTCATAGACGGTTTCTCCGTACCTAATTCTCTCACGTCAGTACCTAATTTTTTCGTGGCAGTCTAGTATGGCCTGAGCGTATAGCCACGAACCGAGTTGCCGAACCTTGAGAAATGTGTATGCCACCCCAAATTCGAAAAGAAGTGCCAGCGGATATCCCGTCCATTGAAGCCATTGCGGTTGCGGCCTTCTTGAACGCACCGCACACCAGCCATACCGAACAGCACATCGTCAATGCACTGCGACGCTCTGGTGCGCTGACGATTTCCTTGGTCGCCGAGCTTGACGGCGTGCTGGTCGGCCACATCGCTTTGTCGCCGGTGAGCATCAGCGACGGCAGCGCACACTGGTTCGGCCTAGGCCCGATCTCGGTGCTTCCCGAGTATCAGGGCCACGGAGTCGGTTCCGCGCTGATGGCGGCGGCGCTGGCGGCCTTGCGGCAGCGCGGCGCCCAAGGGTGCGTGCTGCTGGGCGATCCGGGCTACTACGGCCGCTTTGGTTTTTGCGCCACACCCGATCTAGTTCTCTCGGGCGTGCCGCCTGAGTATTTTCAAGCGCTGCACCTTGGCACCGCGACTGCACGCGGCATCGTCACCTACCACTTGGCGTTTGAGGCAATGAGCTGAAGTGGTGTCGAGCACTGCTAGCCTTGGCGCGGGCGATTCAACAGGAACTGGATAAAGCACTGCGCTGACAGCGCCGCGCTACGCAGACCAAGGATCCAGTACGGCCAAATCCGGATGTTGAAAATCCTTGAGATTGCGTGTGATCAGAGTCAGCCCATGGGTCAGGGCTGTGGCCGCCAGCAAACTGTCGATGGCAGGCTCAGGTAACTCAAAACTGCACCTCACGGGTGAGGCTGGCATCGCGCGTGAGATCGATGTCATCGCTGCCAAACAGCGGGGAGCGGCGCATGAACTCAACCAGCGATTGCCCTGCGCCCGTCAGGCGTTCGTATTCGGCTTTGGACAGCACCACCGCCACGGCTCTTCCATGCCACGTGATCTCCTGCGGACCGACGCTTTCGGTGTCCCGCACCCGCTTTCGTCAATGGGCTACTTCCGTTTTGCGCCAGCATTTAACCCAAGGCTACACGCTTAATAAGCAGCGTTTCGAGCAGAACGCCGCCGAGTTGGAAGCGGCGCTGGTGCTGCCAGCTTCAGGGCGCGATGAATCGCGCCCCTACGGGGTGGTTGGTGGGATTTGATCCGAATTTTCATCATCGCCACAGTTTGCGACTAAAAAATTACGATTATTCGCAGGCGGAGGCGTATTTCGTCACGATCTGTACACAGCATCGTGCCTGTTTGTTTGGCGAGGTGGTGGATGGGGGCGTGCAGTTGAGTGCGGCAGGAAGGATGGTGCTGGATGTGTGGAATGAAATTCCTGTCCATTATCTAGGCGTAGATGTCGATGCATTTGTAGTGATGCCAAACCATGTGCATGGTGTTGTGGTAATCACCAACCCGGTAGGGGCGCAATTCAATGCGCCCAACACACAGGGCGCGATGAATCGCGCCCCTACGTTGGGTGAAATAGTGCGCGCGTTCAAGGCGAGATCGACCCGCAATATCCGCCTGCGTGAACCGGGCGCTTCTGTCTGGCAACGCAATTATTACGAACACATTATTCGCAGCGAAGAATCGCTGACGCGCATCCGCGAATACATCATCAATAACCCGTTGCAATGGGCGCTGGATCGCGAGAATCCAGCCAATACTAAACAAGGATAGGCGTAATGGCATTTTTATCGGAAGCCGCCGTCGAGCAGGCCTTCCGCGACATTGCCAGTGTCATGGTCGACGACGGCATTGTGTTCGATCCGGCCTCCGTCGTTGCCGAAGAAATCCGGAAAGATGCCGGATACGCCGGGCCGCGCATCCTCATCAGCGGCGAGCTGGCCAATTGCCCGCAATCAACGTGGTAGTACCGGGCTTCGACACCGAGATCAAGTGCCAACCACAACAGGGTGAAGCCGCGATTCGAACGCCACGAACTATGGTCATGTTGGACTCTGCTTTAATTACATCATAATCACAATGCGACGTATACAAACATTAAAATCATGCGTTGCTAACATTTTAGGGCAGACCATATACTTCCTGCAATAACCCGCACAAGTATTCGTTAACTCGATAGAGTACTCAGGAATGCCCAAAGACCAGCTTGCAGATCTAACCCAGCCACAACGCGACCGGCTCGCGTTCGTGGAGTTGCGCGTGCGCTTCATCGGGGAGATGCGCCGTCAGGACTTGGTCACGCGGTTTGGCATCCAGTCCGCCGCCGCATCCAGGGATCTGGCGCTGTACAAAGAGTTGGCCCCGGGCAACATCGACTACGACCCCAAGGGCAAGTCATACGTGCTGGGGCCGGACTTCCGGCCCGTCTTCGACTTTCCACCGGAGCGGGTGCTGTCGTGGCTGACCCAGGGCTTTGGCGATGGTGAGCCGATGCGGCTCAAGGCGTGGGTAGCCAGCGAGAGCCCGTCACGGCTCACGTATCCGGATCTGGATGTGCTGGCGAGCGTGACCCGGGCGATTCACCAGGAGTGTCCGCTCGGCATCGAGTACCACTCCATCTCCAGTGGCCGCACCGAGCGGGAGATCGTCCCGTTCGCATTGATCGACAACGGCCTGCGCTGGCATGTCCGCGCCTTCGACCGGAAGTCGCAGGAGTTCCGGGATTTCGTCATCACCCGGATCAAGCGCCCGGTGGTGCTCAAGGGGCAGCCAGTGGCGCCCCACGAGATGAGCGATCAGGACATTCAGTGGACCCGGATCGTCGAGCTGGAGCTGGTGCCGCACCCGGATCAACCCCGGCCGGAGATCACCGAGATGGATTACGGCATGCGCGACGGCGTGCTGCGGATGAATCTGCGCGCTTCTACTGTCGGATACATCCTGCGCAAATGGAGTGTGGACTGTTCCCCGGACCACAGCCTGCGCGGCCATGAATACCGACTTTGGTTGAAAGACCACCTTGCTATTTACGGTGTGCGTAGCGCCGTTTTGGCGCCGGGCTTTGCGCAGACGAATGCAAAAGCGTCGATAGATGACTGAACGGGAGCGTCCATGAAGTTGATCCACAACACCGGCGCAGACCGAGTCATCGATCTGATCCGGCCGCATCTCAAGCACGGCAATCAGCTCGGCTGCGTGACGCCCTCGTTTTCTCTCTACGCCTTCGCTGAAATGCGCGAAGCGCTGTCAGTCCTTGATCGGGTTCAGTTGATCCTGTCTCCTGACGACGGGGCGCTCGAGTTCCTCGGCGCGGAGGGCGATCGTGCCGCACGCAATCGCTTGCAAGCGCGATGGTTGGCCAATCAATGTGCGAATTGGATAAGTCGAAAGGTGGATCTTCGGCGGGCACTGGGATCGGTGCCACAAGGCGCTGTGGTCATGCGCAAGCCTGACGCCACACCTGAGCAAGTGGTACTCGGATCGCTTGCCTTCAGTACCGCCGGCCTTGGACTAACGCCGGGTAACCCATTGAGCCTGATCCAGGCATCTGAATCCGCCGACGAGGCAGCCCAACTCGCCCGGTGGTTCGATCAACAGTGGGCGAGCCTGCACGGGCAGTCGGGGGAATCAACTAGCGGCCGCGACGCACTGATCAGCGCCTTGCAGGCCATTGGCGAGCACCGCGATCCGTTCACCGTCTACACACTGATATTGCATCACCTGTTTCGTGATAGCGGTGACGAGATGGACGAGGACCGAATCGTCAAGTCCGCTACCGGCATCCGCAATACCGTGGTGTGGAAGAAGCTGTTCAAGTTCCAACGTGATGGCGTGGTTGGCGCCATCGACAAGTTGAACCGCTTTGGTGGCTGCATCATCGCGGACAGCGTCGGCCTCGGTAAGACCTTCGAAGCCCTGGCGATCATCAAATACCACGAGCTGCGCAACGATCGTGTTCTGGTGCTGGCGCCCAAGCGTCTGCGCGACAACTGGACACTCTACAAGGCCAACGACAAGCGCAACATTCTCGCGGCGGACCGCTTCAACTACGATGTCCTGAACCACACCGATCTGTCACGGGACGGCGGCACCTCCGGCGACATCGATCTGTCGCACGTGAACTGGGGCAACTACGACCTGGTGGTGATCGACGAGTCGCACAACTTCCGCAACAAGGCGACACACAAGGGCAAGGAGTCGCGCTACGACCGGCTCATGCGTCGGATCATCAAGGAAGGGGTCAAGACCCGCGTCCTCATGCTGTCGGCCACGCCAGTCAACAACCGGCTTGCAGACTTGCGCAATCAGATCGCCTTTGTCACCGAAGGCGATGACACCGCCTTGCTGGAGCACGGCATCGCCAGTATCGAGGCGACCACCCGCAAAGCCCAGGCCCAGTTCAACCGTTGGTTGGCGATGGATGAGTCCGAAAAGACGCCATCGAAGCTGGTTGAAATGTTGGGATTTGACTATTTCACTCTGCTGGACCACCTCACCATCGCCCGCTCGCGGCGGCACATCGAGAAATACTACGGCACCAGTGAGACTGGCCGTTTCCCGGATCGCCTTCCGCCAATCAACATCAAAGCAGATGTTGACCTCGCCGGCGAGTTCCGCGCCATCCGCGATATCAATCTGGAAATCCGCCGCCTCACACTGGCCAGTTATGCGCCGCTGCGCTATGTCCTGCCACACAAGCAGGCGGCTTATGACGCCAAGTACAGCACCCAGGTTCGCGGCGGCGAGGGCTTCTTCCGCCAGGTGGACCGCGAAGAGAGCCTGATTCACCTGCTTCGCGTCAATGTGCTCAAGCGCATGGAAAGCGCGGTGTCGTCCTTCACGCTGACGGTCCAAAGGCAGCTCAGGGATGTGGAAGCCACGTTGGCCCATATTGAATCGCACACGGACGAGCTCGAAGAAATCGACATCGCCGATGTCGACATAGACGACCCGGCTTTCGAGGCGCTGCTCGTCGGGCGCAAGGTCAAGGTGCTGCTCGGCGATGTTGACCTGATTCGCTGGAAACAGGATTTGATCGAGGACCGCAACCGGCTGGCCACACTGCTGGCGGCGGCTAAGCAAGTCGATGCCGCCCGTGACGCAAAACTGGCGGCGCTGCGCCAGATGATCGAAGACAAGTGCCGCCGCCCCATCAACAGCGGCAACCAAAAGATCATCGTATTCACCGCCTTCTCGGACACCGCGCACTACCTCTACGCGCAGCTCGCCCCCTGGGCCAAGAGCACGCTGGGGATTGACGCCGCACTGGTGACCGGCAGCGCCGGCATTCAGACCACCTTGCCCGGTTTGCGCAAGAGCATGAGCGGCGTGTTGTCGGCGTTCGCCCCGCGTGCCAAGGAGCGCCCCGAAGAGCTCGCTGCTGAAGGCGAGATCGATTTGCTCATTGCCACCGATTGCATTTCCGAAGGCCAGAACTTGCAAGACTGCGACTGGCTGATCAACTACGACATCCACTGGAACCCGGTGCGCATCATCCAGCGCTTCGGCCGGATCGACCGCATCGGCTCGCCCAACGAGAGCATCCAACTCGTCAACTTCTGGCCGAACATGGAGCTGGAGGAATACATCAACCTGGAGCAGCGCGTCAGCGGCCGCATGGTGCTGCTCGACATCTCCGCCACGGGTGAGGAGAACCTCATCGAGCAGCAATCCGGCAACCCGATGAACGATCTGGAGTACCGGCGCAAGCAACTGCTCAAATTGCAGGACACGGTCATCGACATGGAGGATCTGTCCACCGGGGTGTCGATTACCGACCTGACCCTGACCGACTTCCGCATCGATCTGGCGCAGTACCTGAAGGCGCATCCCGGCAAGCTGGAAAACCAACCGCAAGGTGCCTATGCGGTTACCACCAGCCTGGACGCCGAAATTCCGCCTGGCGTGATCTTCTGCCTACAAGCCTGTGGCCCAGCGGCCCTCAAAGGAACAAAAGCAGCGCAATCCGAAAGAGCGCCGTCAGATTACCCACTGGCACCGCATTACCTCGTTCATGTCGGTGACGACGGCGCCGTATTGCTGCCTTACCCCCAGGCCAAGCACATCCTCGATCGCCTCAAGCGTCTGGCGCTCGGGCGCGAAGCTCCCGACACGGGCGCCTGTGCCCGGTTCGACAAGGCGACGAGGCAGGGGGAAGACATGCGTCATGCCCAGAAGCTGCTTGCCTCAGCGGTCGCTTCGGTCGCGGGCAAGAACGAGGAACGCGCCGTCGCCAGCTTGTTCACGCCGGGTGGCACCCACGCCATTAAAGGCGAGTTTGCCGGTAGCAACGACTTCGAGGTGGTGGCGTTTATGGTGATCCTGCCGGAGAGCGAGACGCCATGACGGTCAGCCCCGCATCAACTCTTTCGGCGCAAACCCTTATCCACGCCTTGCGCTTGCCCGAGGGTTGCCGGGTGGATCAGCGCGTCCCCAAGAAATTGCTGCTGGAGAATGGTGCCCCCACGGCGGCAGACAAGCGCCTGATCACGGAGGCCATCGAAGAGATCCAATGGATCGCTGCGCTCAAGCCCAACACCATCGGTGTGCCCGACTACCGGGATACGCTGCGTGAGTACCTGGAGATCGCTGTGCTGGCAGTGACTGTGCGGGGTATCGTTAAACCTGCAAGTCACTCGCGGCTCGCCGAGCTGGTGCACCGAGCCGTGCCTTATCCGGTGCTGTTGCTGCTGATTGAGGGGCAATCGCTGACCCTGTCGTTGGCCCACAAACGCTGGGCACAGAACGAAGCCGCCAAAGTAGTGCTCGACGGCAGCCCAATATCAATAACGCTATCGGTGACAGTGTCGGCCTCGCTGTCCGAGGTCAACGCGGCGGATGCCTCTCACCCTGATCCTGCGGAAGCTGATCAAGCCGAGAGTGCCTTTATCCAGTCTCTGTCGGTCACGCGCCAACCCCAGGCCACGCTGCACGCCCTCTATCAAGGCTGGGTCGATTGCGTGCAGGCCTTGCTCGCCGCCCGGCTGACGGGACGCTACCACATCCCGACAACCCCGGAACAGGCTGCGGCGCGTCGGCAAGCCTTGGCTGATTGTGAGCGGCTTGAGGCCGAAGTCAGCCGCCTGCGGGCGCACGCTTTGAGAGAAAAACAACTGGCACGTCAGGTCGAGCTGAACCTGACGCTCAAGCGCGTGCAGGCCGAACTGGCCGCCGCGCGCCGACAACTTTGAATCATTGAGCTTTAAAGCTTGAACGACTGATGGAGAACAATATGAACAAACTCACGGCAGCCAGCCCCGAGGCTCAGTCCGCCGATCTGGTGGCGGGCAACATCGACCAGCTCAAGGCCCTGTTCCCGGAACTCATTACCGAAGGCCTGGTTGACGGTAAACCGCGCACGGCGGTGAATGTGGATGTGCTCAAGGCGCTGGTGGGTGACCAGACCGTCACCGATGCCGATGAGAAATACGGTCTCAACTGGCACGGTAAGCGCCGCGCGCGTCAACTGGCGCTGACACCGAGTACCGGCACGTTGCGGCCCTGCAGGGACGAGAGCGTGGATTGGGACACCACCCAGAATCTGATGATCGAGGGCGATAACCTCGAAGTGCTCAAGCTGCTGCAGAAAAGCTATGCCGGGAAGGTCAAGCTGATCTATATCGACCCGCCCTACAACACCGGCAAGGACTTTGTGTACCCGGACAACTTCCAGGACAACATCAAGAACTATCTGGAACTGACCGGGCAGGTGGAAGGCGGCCAGAAGATCAGCAGCAATACCGAAGCCAGCGGGCGTTTTCATACCGACTGGTTGAATATGATGTATCCGAGATTGAAGTTGGCGAGGAATTTATTGCGCGATGATGGGGTGTTGATGGTGTCAGTTGATGATGCTGAAATCGATCACATGAAATCAGTCTGCACAGATATTTTCGGCGAAGAAAACATGCTGGCCATACTCATATGGAATAAGCAACACTCCCAACAGCAAGGAGTTTTCAAACGCTACCATGAGTATGTAATCGCACTCGCGAGAAATGCTTCATTAATCGGAAACATCTCCGGTGGTGAGGGCGAAATCGATGCAGGTGCATTAAAGAAGATATCTGCCGCAAACCCTGCAAGCACGTTCGATTTTCCAGCCGGCGTGCGATTTGATGCCACAGACGGATTTGAGCTTACTGGCACATACGGCGACTCGGAGCAAGTAACAGTCGTTTCTGGAAGACTAGTTTGCAAGAATGGGAAGACGGCATTACCAGTTACGCTTAGCGCAGGCTGGACTCAAAAAAATCAAATGACATCTTGGTTTTCTGGGCAAGAAACATACGACACGAAAGACCAAAAGGTTGTTGAATTTTATTTCACAGGAACGGGAAAGCTGAAGTGCAGGAAAGAGCGTTCAAAAATTACGCCACCATCACTGTTGCCTGAATATGGAATGGCGAGCGAACAGACTAGCTATCTTGAACAGTTGATGGGGGCGGCGGTATTTCAGAATCCTAAGCCAGTCAACATGATTGCGGACTTTGTATCTTGGTTTGCAAATTCCGATGATTTGGTGTTGGATTTTTTTTCCGGTAGCGGAACAACGGGCGAGTCTGTGCTCAGAGTCAACTCCACAAATGGCGGCAGCCGCCGCTATATTCTGGTTCAACTCCCCGAACCGCTCGATCCGGACAATAAAGACCAGAAAACTGCCGCCAATTTCTGTGACCAACTCGGCAAACCACGTTCCATCGCCGAACTCACCAAAGAGCGCTTGCGCCGCGCCGCAGCCAAGGTCAAAGCCGACAACCCGATGTTTGCCGGCGATACCGGCTTCCGCGTCTTCAAGCTCGACCACTCCAATATCCGCGCCTGGAACCCCAACCCGGCGGATCTGGAAGTGACCTTGTTCGACCATCAGGATCACCTGCTCGAAGGTCGCTCTGAGGCGGACGTGCTTTACGAACTGCTGCTCAAGCTAGGCCTCGACCTGTGCGTGCCCATCGAGCAGCGCACCATCGCGGGCCGTGAGGTGCATTCCGTGGGTGGCGGCGTGTTGATGGCCTGCCTTGCCGAGCAAATTACGGCTAAGCAGGTGGAGCCGCTGGCTCAAGGCATGATCGACTGGCACAAGGAACTGGCGCCCGCCGGTGACACCACCTGCGTGTTTCGCGATAGCGCCTTTGAAAACGATGTCGCCAAGACCAACCTCGCCGCCATTCTGGAGCAGCACGGCATCCAGAACGTGCGCAGTCTGTGAGGGGGCGCTATGACAAATTATCAGGATAGAGAATTTGCACGCACGTCAGTGCGCCCGCAGGGTAGCGCACAGGGAGGTGCGCTATGAAACTCCACTTTGAGCCGAACCTCGACTACCAGATGCAGGCCATTGAGGCCGTGTGCGACCTGTTCCGTGGCCAGGAGGTGTGCCGCACCGAGTTCACGGTGACGATGAAGGCGCCAGCGCCAACAGAACCGGATCTGTTTCCCGGCACGCAACCAGAGCAAATGACCCTGGGCATGGCCGAGTCTGATCTGGGTGTGGGTAACCGCCTGACCCTGCTGGATGATGAGCTGCACAAGAATCTGGCCGACATTCAGTTGCGTGGCGGGCTGGCACCGTCCGGCGCGCTGGCGTCGGGTGATTTTACCGTGGAGATGGAAACCGGGACCGGCAAGACCTATGTCTACCTGCGCACCATCTTCGAGCTGAACAAGCGTTATGGCTTCAGCAAATTCGTGATTGTGGTGCCCTCGGTAGCCATCAAGGAGGGCGTCTACAAGACCCTGCAGATCACCGAGGATCACTTCAAGGGGCTCTATGCCGGGGTGCCCTTCGATTATTTCCTGTACGACTCCAGCAAGCTCGGGCAGGTGCGCAACTTTGCCACCAGTTCAAACATTCAGATCATGGTGGTGACGGTCGGCGCCATCAACAAGAAGGACGTTAATAACCTTTACAAGGACAGCGAGAAGACCGGTGGTGAAAAGCCCATCGACTTGATCAAGGCGACCCGGCCCATTCTGATTGTCGATGAGCCGCAGAGTGTGGACGGCGGCCTGAAAGGTGCGGGAAAGGAAGCCCTGGATGCGATGAATCCACTCTGCACCCTGCGCTATTCGGCAACCCACGTGGACAAGCACCACATGGTGTATCGCCTCGACGCGGTAGACGCTTATGAGCGCAAGCTGGTCAAACAGATTGAAGTGGCCTCGGCGACCATTGAGGCAGCTCACAATAAACCCTTTGTACGGCTGCTATCGACCAGTAACAAGCGCGGGACCATCAGTGCCCGGATTGAGCTGGATGTGGCTACAGCCAATGGCGTCAAGCGGCAGGAGGTCACTGTCCAGGATGGTGACGATCTGGAGCAGACGGGCAAGCGTCCGATTTATGCCGATTTCCGTATTGGCGAGATCAATACGGCCAAAGGTGAGGAGTTCATGGAACTGCGTTACCCGGGTGGCGAGGTGTTCCTGTCGCCGGGTCAGGCACACGGTGATGTGGATGCGCTGGCCGTGCAACGCGAAATGATCCGTCGCACCATCCGTGAACATCTGGACAAGGAAAAGCGCCTGCGGCCCATGGGCATCAAGGTGCTGTCACTGTTTTTCATTGATGCGGTGGACCGATACCGGCAGTACGACGCGGACGGCAACCCGGTCAAAGGGGACTATGCACGCATCTTTGAAGAGGAATACAAGCGTGCTGCAAAGCTGCCGGCTTACCAGAGTCTGTTTGCCGAGATTGATCTGGATACGGCGGCCGAGGATGTGCATAACGGCTATTTCTCAATCGACAAGAAAGGTGGCTGGTCAGATACCGCGGAGAACAATGCCGGCAACCGTGAGAATGCCGAGCGTGCGTACAACCTGATCATGAAGGAAAAGGAAAAGCTGCTGTCCTTTGCTACGCCGCTCAAGTTCATTTTCTCCCACTCGGCCCTAAAGGAAGGCTGGGACAACCCGAACGTGTTTCAGATCTGCACGCTGCGAGACATCCAGACCGAGCGTGAGCGACGCCAGACCATTGGTCGCGGATTGCGGTTGTGTGTCAATCAATCCGGCGAGCGGGTGCGGGGCTTCGACGTCAACACGCTCACTGTGATTGCGACCGAAAACTACGAGCAGTTCGCCGAGAACCTGCAAAAGGAAATCGAGGCAGACACGGGTATACGCTTCGGTATCGTTGAGCCGCACCAGTTCGCGGCCATTGCAGTAGCGGGGGCTGACGGTCAGGCAGTGGCCCTGGGTGTCGAGAAGTCAAAGGCACTATGGGAGCATTTGAAGGCCGCAGGCCACATTGACGCCAAGGGCAAGGTGCAGGATTCACTGAAAAAAGCCCTCAAGGAAGGCACCCTGGTGCTACCCGCCGAGTTTGATGCGCAGAAGAGCCAGATTGCCGAGGTGCTGCGCAAGGTGTCGGGCCGCCTGGAGATCAAGAATGCCGATGAGCGCAAACAGGTTCCACTGCGCAAAGGCCAGGATGGTAAGGCGATAGCCCTGAGTGACGAGTTCAAGGCGCTATGGGATCGCATTAAGCATCAGACCACCTATCGCGTGCAATTTGACAACGCCAAGCTGATCACTAATTGCATCAGCGCCTTGCAAAAGGCGCCTGCGATTGCGAAAGCGCGCCTGCAATGGCGGAAGGCCGATATCGCCATTGGCAAGGCGGGCGTTCAGGCGACCGAGAAATCGGGTGCAGCGACGGTGGTGCTGGATGAAACGGATATTGAGCTGCCTGACTTGCTGACGGACCTGCAGGATCGAACCCATCTGACCCGCCGCACGATCACCAGCATCCTGACTGGAAGTGGGCGCCTGGACGACTTCAAGCGTAACCCGCAGCAGTTCATCGAGCTGGCCGCCGAGACCATCAATCGATGCAAGCGGATGGCCCTGGTCGACGGCATCAAGTACCAGAAGTTAGGCGACCAGCACGTCTACGCGCAGGAGCTGTTCGAGAAGGAAGAGCTCACTGGCTATCTCAAGAACATGCTTATGGACACCCAAAAATCGATCTACGAGCATGTGGTGTACGACTCGACGACGGAGCGAGACTTTGCCGACGCGCTGGAGAAGAACGACGCGATCAAGCTGTATGCAAAACTACCAGGCTGGTTCAAGGTTCCAACCCCGCTAGGTAGCTACAACCCCGACTGGGCTGTGCTGGTGGAAGAGGATGGCGCGCAGCGTCTTTACTTCGTCGTGGAAACCAAGAGCAGCCTGTTTACCGATGACCTGCGGGACAAGGAGAGCGCCAAGATCGAATGTGGCAAGGCGCATTTCCACGCACTGGCAGTTGGCGAGAATCCGGCACGCTATGTGGTGGCGCGTTCAGTGGGCGACCTGTTGACGGAAGCGGCCAAGGGATAGCCGTACAAAAAGAAGATGAGATTGAGGCAAAACTGATGAGTACCTTCGACAGCACCAAAACCCCCCTGCCCGAGATCATCAAGCAGATCACCGAGGGCAAGCTGCAACTGCCGGACTTTCAACGCGGCTGGGTGTGGGACGATGAACATGTGCGCTCCTTGCTGGTGAGCGTGGCGCGTTCCTTCCCGGTGGGTGCGGTGATGCTGCTGGAAACTGGCGGTGAGGTGCGCTTTCAGGTTCGGCCGGTAGAGAATGTGACTTTCAACGGCACACTGCCTGAGCCAGAGCGCCTGATCCTGGATGGCCAGCAACGCCTGACTTCACTGACCCAGGTGCTGGCGCTGGATGCGCCGGTGAAAACCTTCAACGAGAAGGGCAAGCGCATCGATCGTTATTACTATGTGGATATCGAGGCGGCGCTGGATGACCGACTGGATGAAGCCTTTGTCGCCGTCGAAGCGGACAAGACCCTCAAGACCAATTTTGGCCGCGACATCAAGTTGCACCTCAACGCCGCCGGCGAGGAGATTCCGCTGGATTTTTCGACGCCGGAGAAGGAATGCAAGGCGTTTTTCTTTCCTTGCAACCAGATCCTCAATTCAGATGCTTGGGAGGAGAGCCTGCAAGAATTCGCGCCGGAAAAATTCGGCCAGTACATGCAGTTTCGCAAGCAGGTGCTCAATGCGTTTCGCAGCTATCAACTGCCGTTGATCGCGCTGGGTAAAACCACCAGTAAGGAGGCGGTATGCCTGGTGTTCGAGAAGGTGAATACCGGTGGTGTTCCGCTGTCTGTCTTTGAACTGGTCACCGCCAGCTTTGCCGCCGATGGTTTTAACCTGCGCGATGACTGGTATGGCAGCGGTTTGCGCAAGGTGACGGGGCGCGAGGCGCGCATCAAGTCCGAAGCGATTCTGGAGAGCGTCGAGCCGACGGATTTTCTGCAGGTCATCAGTTTGCTGCACACGCTGGAGCGGCGCCGGGCTGATATTGCTGCCGGCAAAACCGGCAAGGCAGTGGCCGCCGTCAGCGCCAAGCGGGTGGCAGTGCTGTCGCTGACTTTGGCGGATTACCAACGGTGGGCCGCAGCGGTGGAAAAGGGGTTCATGCTGGCGGCAAAGTTTCTGCGTAAGGAATGCTTTTACAGCAGCCGTGATTTGCCCTACCGCACCCAGCTGGTGCCGCTGGCGGCGGTGCTGTCACAACTGCAGGAGCGCTGGCTGGAACCAAAGATCCACGACAAGTTAAGCCGCTGGTTTTGGTGCGGTGTGCTCGGAGAACTTTATGGCGGCGCGGTGGAAACCCGCATCGCCAATGATCTGGAAGAGCTGCTCAACTGGATTGACGGCGGTGGTGAGGAGCCGCGCACCATTTACGAAGCGGCGTTTCAGGCGAGCCGCCTGTTTACCCTGCGCTCGCGCCTGAGTGCCGCCTACAAGGGCTTGAACACCCTGGTGCTGCGCGAAGGCGCACGGGATTTCTTCTGGAAGGCGACCATTCAGGAGCTGGATCACGAAGAGGTGGCGCTGGATATTCACCACATATTTCCCAAGGACTGGTGCGAAAAGCAGGGCATCAAACCGGCCACCTTCAATGCGATCATCAACAAGACACCGATTTCCTACAAGGCCAATCGCATGATTGGGGGTAAGGCGCCATCCAGCTATCTGGCGGCCATTCAATCTCATAAGCAAGTCGGCATTAACAACGACGCCATGGACGCCATTCTGCACAGTCACTGTATTGACCCGGCGGCCCTGCGCGCAGATGACTTCGACGGTTTTTATGTCCGCCGGCAAGAGCGCTTGCTGGCCATAGTCGAGCGTGCCATGGGCAAAACCATTGAGCGCAGTGCAGCAGCGGAGGTGGCGAATGACGAATGTGATTCGGAAGATGAGGCTGGTGCCGAGTGACCACCCACAAATGGCAATTCACCCCCCGTTTTCGCCGTCACGCCTTCGGCTGGCGCTCCGACACGCCGGTGCAGCGGATCAAGGAAGCCATCACGGAGATCAAGCAGGTCGCCCGCAAGGAGCCCGTGCTCGCAGCTGAGGGAGCCATCATTCTGCTGGAAAAGCTCTCTCCGGCACTGGAACAGGTGGACAGTTCATCGGGGGCACTCGGTTCCGCCGTCAACAAGGCCATCGATACCCTGGTGCCCCTCATCGTCAAGGCTGACGTCGAGCCGACGCTGCGGCAACGCTGGCTCGAACGCTTGTGGCAAGCGCTGCAGGACGACGAGATGCCCTACATCGAACGGCTCGGTGATTACTGGGGCAAGTTGTGCGTGACGCCGGAGCTGGCGTCGCACTGGGGCGATGAATTCACCCCGGCGTTAACGCACAACTGGGGATTGCCTCGGGGTGAGGGCGGTTACTTCAAGGGCACCAGTGCCTGTTTGTCCGCACTGTTCGCGGCAGGTCGTCATGACGAATTGTTGGCGTTGATCGACAAGGCGCCGTTCAAGTGGTGGCACGATCGGCGTTGGGGCGTGAAGGCCTTGTCGGCACAGGGCAAAAAAGCGGAGGCGATCCGCTACGCTGAGGAGTCGCGCGGTATCAATGATCCTGGCTGGCAGATTGCCCAGACCTGCGAAGAGATCCTGTTGTCCTCCGGTTTGCGCGACGAGGCCTACCGCCGTTACGCCATCGAGGCAAATCAGGGCACCACGAACCTGGCGACGTTTCGCGCCATCGCCAAGAAGTATCCCCACAAGCAGCCGGAAGAGATCCTACGCGACCTGGTGGCTAGCACGCCTGGCGCCGAGGGCAAATGGTTCGCTGCTGCGAAGGATGCGGGCCTGTTTGATGTGGCGATCGAACTGGCTACGCGCAGCCCGACCGATCCGCGCACGCTGACACGCGCTGCCCGTGACTACGCCGAGAAGCAGCCAGCATTCGCGCTCGCAGCCGGCTTGGCCGCGTTGCGCTGGATCTCTCTTGGACACGGCTATGAGATCACCGGCGCGGATGTGCTCGATGCTTATTCGGCAGTCACGCAGGCGGTACCGAATGCGGGTGTTCCAGCCCAGCTGGTTAACGAGCAGATCCGGGACATGATCACCAGCACCCAGCCCGGAAATTCGTTGATGAAGACCATCCTCACCCGTCATTTGTCGAACTGAAAGGGTCCCGCTTTTCGCAGCAACCCGCATCGGTTCGCACGACTTCGAAACTCCCTCATGGTGTCGGCGGCAGTCCATCCGGACAATTTCACTGCATGTGAGTTTGACCGAGAGGACCGCCACCAATGCATCAAATCAACCATCTACCACCGGAGCGGATGACGCCGGAACAGCGTCGCCACGAGATCGCGTCGTTGCTGGCTAACGGCCTGGCACGCCTGCGTTTCACCGGCGTTGAAGAGTCCGCAAACAGGACCGAAGCGAGCGAGTTTGAGCTTGGCTTCTCTGGCAACCAGCGCGTTCATACAGACCCCGTCAACAAGACAACTACGGAGTCGAAATGAGCACGCAAACACCATCATTTTCCACGCCGCCATCGGTGGCGGCGCAGATCGCCAGGCTGCCCGAGATGCCGATGGCAGAAATCCGGGCACTCTGGCAGAAGCTGGTTGGTGGCGACACGCCCACCCACAACCGCCAGTTCCTCGAACGCCGGATTGCCTACCGGCTGCAGGAGCTGGAGTTCCGCAAGGTCGACGCCAACCTGCTGGATCGCAACCAGCGTCGCATCGAGTCTCTGGTCGAAACCGGCAAGGTGAAAAAGCGTGACCGTGATTACCGTCCGGCCGCAGGCACGGTGCTGGTCCGCGAATACAAAGGCGTCGAGTACCGCGTCATCGCGACCGCCGACGGCCAGTATGACTTCCAGGGGCGCATGTACCCGAGCCTCTCGATGATCGCCCGCGACAAATCGGCAGGACGGTCGATTTGGACGGCCGGAGGCCGCCCGTAGGGTGCTGGGCAGGACGCCCAGCATCAAATCACCGGCATGCGCTGGTCGGGCCCGCTGTTCTTTGGCCTCAAGCCGCCATCCAATGCCAAGACCAAGCCCGCCACCAAGAAGAGAGGTGGTCGATGAGCGAAGTCTTGAAGCGCCGCATGCGCTGCGCGGTCTACACGCGCAAATCCACCGATGAAGGGCTGGACCAGGAATACAACTCCATCGATGCCCAGCGCGACGCCGGTCATGCCTACATCGCCAGCCAGCGCGCCGAAGGCTGGATTCCAGTAGCCGACGATTACGACGATCCCGCCTTTTCCGGCGGCAACATGGAACGCCCGGCACTCCAGCGCATGATGGCGGACATCGAGGCCGGCAAGATCGACGTGGTGGTCATCTACAAGATCGATCGCCTTACGCGCAGCCTCGCGGACTTCTCCAAGATGGTCGAGGTGTTCGAGCGCTACGGCGTGTCCTTCGTTTCGGTCACCCAGCAGTTCAACACCACCACGTCGATGGGGCGGCTGATGTTGAACATCCTGCTGTCCTTTGCCCAGTTCGAGCGCGAGGTCACCGGTGAGCGCATCCGCGACAAGATCGCAGCCAGCAAGCGCAAGGGCATGTGGATGGGCGGCGTGCCACCGCTGGGCTACGACGTCGAGAACCGCCGACTGGTGCCCAACGAACGCGAGGCCAAACTGATCCGGCACATATTCCAGCGCTTCGTTGAACTCGGCTCCAGTACGGTGCTGGTCAAGGAGCTGAAACTGGATGGCGTGACATCGAAGGCGTGGACCACGCAAGACGGCAAGACCCGCGAGGGCAGACCGATCGACAAGGGCCACATCTACAAGCTCCTCAGCAACCGGACCTACCTTGGCGAGTTACGTCACAAGGACCAGTGGTACCAGGCCGAGCATCCACCCATCATCAGCCGCGAACTATGGGAAAGCGTCTACGCGATCCTGGCCACCAATGGCCGGGTGCGAGGCAACGCAACGCGGGCAACCGTGGCGTATCTGCTCAAGGGCATCGTGTTCGGCAACGATGGTCGAGCACTGTCGCCGTGGCACACAACCAAGAAGAATGGCCGTCGGTACCGGTACTACGTGCCTCAGCGTGACGCCAAGGAGCACGCGGGCGCCTCAGGCCTGCCGCGCTTGCCGGCCGCCGAACTCGAGTCGGCGGTACTCGACCAACTGCGCGCGATCCTGCGTGCCCCGAATCTACTCGGCGACATGCTGCCGCAAGCGATCAAGCTTGATCCGACCCTGGACGAAGCCAAGATCACCGTGGCCATGACCAGGCTCGACGCGATTTGGGATCAACTGTTCCCGGCGGAGCAGACCAGGATCGTGAAACTGCTGGTCGAGAAAGTCATCGTGTCACCCAACGACCTCGAAGTGCGGCTGCGCGCCAACGGCATCGAACGCCTGGTGCTGGAGCTGCGCCCCGAACCGGTCGAGCAACGAGAGGAAGCACTGGCATGAGCGACATCCGCATCCAGAAGACCGGCGAGCCCGACATCCTGCAGACCAGCGACGGCAGGCTGACCCTGTCGGTCCCGATCCAGATCAAGCGCCGTAGTGGCCGCAAGTTGGTCACTCTGCCAAACGGGGAAACCGCACCGGTCAGACCGTGGGATGTTGCACCAACATCTATCCAGCTGGCGCTGGCCAGGGGCCATCGGTGGCTGGCGATGCTGGAATCGGGAGAGGCGAAGTCCTTGAAGGAGATCGCCACGCGGGAAGGAATCGACAACAGCTACGTCAGCCGGATGGTCAACTTGACCACGCTGGCACCCGACATCGTCGCCGCCATCCTGGACGACACGCTGCCGAATCACATCACGTTGTTCGATCTGGCGGTTGATCCGCCGGCGTTGTGGGATGAGCAGCGGGAGAGAGTCGGGCTCTGAGGTGGAGACACCACCTCAGCTCAACATGCCTTTGAGATCCTTGAGCATCAGGAACAGATGGTACGGATCAGTCGGGCTGGGCTCGAATTCCCACGATTCGTACCACTGCCGCGCTGCGTCGTCTTTGGCATGGACCAACAGGCAACGAATGCCGGCGATGTCGGCAGCCTGTGCGGTACGCAGCAGCGCATCCTTGAGCAAGGCCTGGCCCAGGCCTTTGCGCTGATGCTCCTTGTCCACCGCGAGCCGGGCCAGGATCATGACCGGCACCGGGTGGCGCGCCAGCCCCTTCATCACTCTCGACGGCGCGGCTTCCGGATCGACGCTACCAACGGCCAGGCTGTAGAAGCCGACCACCACGTCACCCTGGCAGCAGACATAGGTCTGCGCGCTGTTGGCCTTCTGGTTGACGAGCGCGTAGCGCTGCAGGAACTGGTTCAGCGCGGCCTGGCCGCAGTCAAACGCATCGACCTGATCCGTTGCAGCGAGCTTGCGAACGGGTGAGTAGTCATTGCTCAACCCAGCACCCCAGGTTCACGCAGCAACTTCTTCAGACGGGGCTTGCTTTGCACCGGGCGGTCCAGCGCCTCCTGGAATGCCTGCCACTGTGTGTCGTCCAGCACGAACTGGCGACGATCTGCCAGCGTCTGCGCGGCCGCCGTCACGCCCGCGTCGAGCAGGAACTCGCTGACGTTCTTGTGGCAGGCGCGCGCGGCGTCCTGCAGCAGTTGCTTGACTGGCGTGCTGGCACGAACGTCAATGCGTTCGGTCTTGGAAAGATTCAGGGTGCTCATGGTGCCCCTCCGGACTGATCTTGGATGCCCTTATTGTAGTCGTCCGGACATCGTACTGACAAGTCGTTTCTTATCTTGGCCACTATCCAAGCACGTACTTCCGCGTTGCAATGTGTCGGTAGTGCTCGGAAACTACCGACGAAACGCAACCGCAGCACTTCCTTCGCCACCCAATGCTGCAATCCAACCGCTTGATTCGTCCGCGCGTAACCCTTTGATCTGTATGGGCCTGCGTTGCGGCCTTTGCGGACTTCGGGCCAGTTCCAGGGAGCGAGGTCGGAGCGAGGAATGGCCGGGAGAGAGTGGAATGTGGCCCGGAACGGCCAATTCGGGCGGCAGGCGCAGTCCGCAGGCTTCCGCAGGAACCCCCAGCAACACGCGGGAACCGGCGCGATCAGGCAAGAAAAAACCCCAACCGAGAACGGTTGGGGTTTCATTATTGGTGGAGACGGCGGGAATTGAACCCGCGTCCGACAGTACTCTGCCTTAAGCTCTACATGTGTATCCCGATCTACTGATCTCGCTCTGATCTACCCGAAGGGGCAGGGCGATCATTGCCAGTCTGTACTTTTTAACTCCCCAGTCCCAGACAAACCGAGGTCGCGATCCCATGTAAGTTACCGATGATTCCCACCCATGGGCGAACAGGGTCATCGGCTGGCAGCGATTAAGCTGCTAGAGCGTAAGATTCGTCGTTTGCGACTATCTTGTGCAGCACTTGGAGTACGTGTGTTGCTACCCACACGACATGCACCTAAGGTTTCATCACCGCCGTCGAAGCCAGGTCGTCCCCCTTTTAAGCTTGGTTACCTATTATGTATGGCCTGCAACCTGCGATTCAAGCCCTACCGCGTTAAATTAATCGAGCGCTAGTGCGATCCTCCGGAAAGCGCCGCTGCTCCACCCGATAGTACGCCTCGATCAACTCGCGCTCAATGCCGAGCACCCGCCGCGCCTCATCCAGCGAAACATCCAGCAAAGGCCGAAAATCCGCCCGATCCAGCGGCTCGCAGCGGGAAATTGCCCCCAGTTTCACCGCATCGCGAAAAATGGACTCATCCTCCTGATCAAAACGGTAAATCCGAGGATACAAATGGCGCGCAATTTTGCAAAACACCGATTCCTCCACCGAGCTGACTTCCCCAGTGCTGCCCATGGTGAAGCCAATCACGAACGCCTCATCCTTCGAGAGCAGCCCGCGCCCCAAAAGCAGGTGAATGCAATCGTGCTGACGCAAATCCACCGCACCATGAAACAGCGTAACCCCAGGAATGCGATAGCGTGGATTCTCAATCAACCGCACCAACAGCGGAATCTCCTCCGCCCGTGCTGCAAGCGTTGCCAGATAAGCAAGCCCCTCGCGCAAGCTCACATCCCCCCATTGCCAAGGGACATGCCAGTCACGATACGATTTTACCGATGGAAGAACGCGCGCCATCAGGCACCTCCCAGCGCATGCTCAAAAAATGAACTCTACGCCGAGAGTATAAGCCCATGACGCGCACAAAAGACAATCAAAGGGCGGGATGCAAAAAAATGCAGGCGGTTCAGCAAGGCGCTTGGCCTACTGCTTGCGAACCAAACGCTGCTTCTCGCGGTTCCAGTCGCGACTTTTCTCTGCTTGGCGCTTATCGTGCGTCTGCTTGCCCGTTGCCAGCGCAATCAAGCACTTGGCGCGGCCGTTTTTCCAATACAGCGAGAGCGGCACGCAGGTATAACCTTTCTTAGTGATAGCGCCGTGAATCTTGCCCAGCTCCCGCGCATGCAGCAGCAGCTTACGCGTGCGCGTAGGGTTAGGCGTTACGTGCGTAGACGCCGAGAGCAGGGGAGAGATATGCATCCCCCACAAAAACGCCTCGCCATCTTTCATCAGCACATAGCTTTCGTTGAAACTCACCTTGCCAGCCCGTAGACTCTTGACCTCCCAGCCTTCCAGCATCAGGCCCGCCTCAAAGGTGTCTTCGATGTGAAACTCGTGGCGCGCCTTGCGGTTCTGGGCGATGCTGTTGTCGCTATCGCCTTTCTTTGCCTTGGACATCCTGTTAACCAACTGTTTGAATGTAAAAATGAATGATCGTGTAAAAAAGGTTTGCCGTCTATGCTAAGGCCGCCGTCAGCACCCAATTTGGATGCACTCAACCCAGAAGCGACTTGTCGTGTGGACATAGAAGTTGCTTACGCAACGCCCGCACAACAGTGGGTAATCCCCGTAAGCGTGCCGGTCGGTACATGCGTTCTAGATGCAATCCAGCAATCGGGCATCCTTCAGGCTGCAGGGATTATAGGTATCGAATCCATGGCTGTGGGTGTTTTCGGCAAATCCGTTAAAGATCCAAAAACCGCGCAGCTTAACAAAGGCGATCGAATCGAAATCTACCGCCCCCTGTTGATTGATCCAAAAACCAGCCGAAAAAGACGCGCAGCCAAGGCAAAAGGCGCAGCTATAAAAGGCACAACGGTAAAGCAAGAAAAGGCACAACGATAAAGCAATGTCCAAAACAGCGCTCAAAGCAACCCTCCGCGCAACCCTCAAAGTAGCCCCCGCACACTACTTGATGGCGGGGAGTGGTGCTACTCAGCGGGAACACCATCCGCGGGAACATCATTCGCTGGCGGAATGCTGTCTTCCGGCGCAGTAAAGATTTTAGGGCGTCTCTTAAGATCCGCTTCCGCTTTCAGGCGGGCGTCCACGTCGGACTGAAGCTCCGGCTTTTGGCTGTAATGCCCCTTGTCAATCTTGACCAAGGTATCGCGGTCAAAATACAGCGTAATTCGGTTCTGTAACAGCTTACCCTTGCCCGTTTCCAAGTGATAGAAATAATCCTTGCGGTCAGGATGGAAGGGATCCTGTATCATGGCCGTGCCCATCAGATACTCGACTTGCCGACTCGTCATGCCTACTTTTAACTGCTCGACATTGGCGGCAGAAATGATGTTTCCTTGCGGTATATCAATGCGAAAAACGCCAGGAAAGCGCAGGGATGTGCATCCGGCCGTGAAAACGTAAGCAAAAATGAGTATCATTCCAATCAGCTTTTGCATTGTAGCTGCGATCCCTGTGTTGTTTCGGGCGATCAACCGTTTCGGGCGGTCACGCGTTTCGTTGCGGTCGTAAATCATACCTGTTTGTGCGGCATACTCAAACTCTGCAAGAGCAATATCCCCCACAAACGCGGGCTTATTAGAGGCACCCTATGGCGACAGAAAACCAAGAACTACGCAAAGCAGGGCTAAAAGTAACCCTGCCGCGCATTAAAATCCTGCAAATCCTCGAATCTGCAGATGCCGCTCGTCACTTGAGTGCGGAAGATGTCTACAAAACCCTGCTTGACGCCGGCGAAGACGTGGGCCTCGCGACCGTCTATCGCGTATTAACCCAATTCGAGGCAGCGGGCCTTGTAGACAGGCACAATTTTGACGGTGGCCACGCAGTGTTTGAAATTTCCACCGGCGACCATCACGACCACATGGTATGTATGGACACCGGCGAAGTGATGGAGTTCGTTGATAAAGAAATTGAAGCCTTACAGCATAAAATTGCTGATCGTTACGGGTTTGAGCTCGTCGAACATAGTCTTGTGCTCTACGTAAAACGTAAACAATCCGAGCCGCCCAAGGTCACCAACTAGCTATTATGGCTAGCCATTGCTCATGAGCCCTTGGTAGAGCGCCTTTGGCAGGATTGGCCGCCTTTGCGGCTAATCCGCTTGGCTCTCTGCAATCAGCTCCTTTGCGTGCGCCAGCGTTTGCTTGGTAATTTTTACGCCGCCCAACATGCGCGCGATCTCGCTTACCTTTTCCTCTTTGTTCAGCGCATCAATGCCGGTGTGCGTAGAATCCTGCTCGGTCACCTTGTTCACATGCAGATGATGATGCCCCTGCGCCGCCACCTGCGGTAGATGCGTTACGCAAAGTACTTGATTTTTCTCCCCCAAAGAACGCAGCAGACGCCCAACCACTTGCGCTACGCTCCCGCCGATCCCCACGTCCACCTCATCAAAAATCAACGTCGCCACCTGGCTGCGAGCCGCGCAAGCCACCTGAATCGCAAGGCTGATCCGCGAGAGTTCACCGCCTGATGCGACTTTGCCCAGCGCCTTTGCCGGTTGGCCGGGATTGGTGCGTACCTCAAAATCCACCAACTCCATGCCGTGAGGGCTGGCTTGGCGCTCCGAGAGAGGCGTCAGCACCACAAAGAATTCAGCGCCGGGCATCCCAAGCGGGCGAATTTGCTGGGTGATCTTATCGGCAAGGGCGAGCGCATGTTGCTGTCTTTGCAAGGTCAGCTCGCCTGTGGCATTCAAATAAGCAGACCAAGCGCCGGTCGCAGCGGCTTCCAGCTCCGCCAAGCGGTCGTCGCCGCCATCCATTTCCTCCAGCGATGCCTTGAGCTGCTCAAACAAACCGGCAAGCTCGTGCGCCGAGACGCGGTGCTTGCGCGCCAGCTGGTAGGTTTGGGAGAGCCGCTGGTCGACTTCTTCGTAGCGTTCTGGGTCCATTTCCAGCGTTCGCGCATAGTGCTGCAAACTGGCGGATGCGTCCTGCAGCAGGATTTGCGCCTGCTCCAACGTGCCGATCACGTCCTGCAGGCCAGAGTCTTGGCGCAGCATGTCTTGCAGTTGATGCAAAAGTGCGCCGGACTGATCGATCAGGTTGTTATCATTTTCCGAGAGAGCATCTAGCACCTGTTGGCCGCCCTTGAGCAGCGTTTCGACATTGCTCAGCTTTTTGTGTTCGCGTTCCAGCGCTTCCAGCTCACCTTCCATGGGATTGAGCGCACTCAATTCCTCCACCTGAAACTGCAAAAGTTCGGCTTTTTCCAACATGGCGCTGCGATTGTCGCGCAATTCCCGCCAACGTGTATCGCAGTCCTGCCAGTGCCGGAAACGTTGCCGCACCTCGCGTGCAAGTGCTTGATGGCCGGCGTACTCGTCCAGCAATTCACGGTGAGTGTCACGCTTCAAAAGGGTCTGATGCTCATGTTGGCCGTGAATGCTTACCAGTGTTTCTCCCAGCTCGCGCAATTGCTGCAAAGTGGCCGGCGTGCCATTGATGTAGCCGCGCGAACGTCCATCCTGATTGATGACTCGGCGCAACAAGCATTCATCGCCATGCAGCAGCTCTGCGCTGGCCAGCCAAGCTTGGGCGCCCGAATTGCGTGAAACGTCAAAGCTTGCAATGATATCGGCCTTTTCGGCGCCAGCGCGCACCATGCCGCTGTCGGCACGATCGCCAAGGGTGAGGCCCAGCGCGTCGATCATGATGGACTTGCCCGCGCCCGTCTCCCCAGTGATCACCGAAAGCTGGCTGGGAATATCCAAGTTGAGTGACTCAACAATCGCAAATTGACTGATTTTGATATGGGTAAGCATAGAGATGGCTAGCGTGCTGGTGGAAGGGTTCAGGTTTTGACAGCGTCAGGTTCTTACAAGAGGGCGAATCCAGCGAGCAACGTGAGTGCCTTTGGGTGATTTGTTATACGCCGCACAAACTTATTTTGCTTTCAGTGGAAAACGCTCTGGGTTCTTAATGATTTCGAGAGTTAGGTCGATGTCTATTTCTGGCCAGTACAGGTGGCCATTTGATGACTCTTGCACCAAAAGAATGGACCTCAGCGGTTGCTCTTGGAACCAAGGAAAATCTTTGTAAGACATAAATAACTCTTCTCCTTGAGCAAGCACCCAAACACCATGGCTAGAAACGTGGGTTACTTCAGCTGCAGAAGTGCTCTTTCCAAGCGTTAATGAACTCATGATGGTGTGCCTCAATGACCGTTTCAATTTCTCGAAGTTGAGCCCGGCTCAAGTTAAAGTTTTTTGCCAGCGCTAGTTCAGACTCTAACCAGAACTTAGCCTCGCCCGATTCACACATGACGTGCACATGCATTCTAGGCTCCTCTCTAGAAAAGAAGAAGAAACGATACCCTTTCTCACGATGGATCGTTGGAGTCATATCTTCTCAACTTCGTTACGGCTTGCGGCCGAACCAAGATAGCATAACTTTTGCACAGCTCTTTCCTTGTTGACGTAGAGCGCGCCAACGGCTTCGGAGCGTCACCAGCCTGAGCGGGAGCGACATACCCATCAGGTAACGTTTTGGCCATCACTCACTCCCGCAAAAACTGCTCCCAAGTCAATCGCTAGATCATCAAAAGGTGGCAGGGTGATCGAATAGCTTCCATCCCTCACCACTTCCGTCGCCATGATGACATAGCGGCCCTCATGCAACATATGCACGATAACCGTTTTATCTTCTGGGTAGACAATCCAGTAATAAGGCACCTGTTGCGCTAACAAGAGCAACATCATCTGCAGGGTGTCTTTTTTCTCATGCCCAGGCGACACGATTTCGCACACCCAGTCAGGCGCAAGCGTCATGACTCCTGTGGGCGGGGAGGGTATCCGCTCTTTCCGCCAACCCGCTAAGTCATGCCGTGGTGCTTGAATGTCAGAATACCGAACGGTAATGTCCGTACAAATCCACCATCCGCCCTCACCGCCAGCTCTTTTTTGCAGCGAGTAATATTCTCCCCCGATTCGACTTTGAACATTGCTGTGAGCAAAACGAGGCAATGCTTGTGAGACAATCTGGCCGTCCACTAACTCTAATGATTCATCCGTCTGCCACGCGACAAGAAGGTCATCAAACGTATTCAGTTTTTTGGCGAGCATACTCGTTCCTCCGCAACGCTTGAACAATGATTGAACGCCGCCACTTATCCATCCGATGAAACGCGACGGAGTGGAATGCGCAAAAGGTAGACATTGCTAGGGAAACACCTAGTAGTCGACCTTAGCAGGGCGTGATCCAATGTCCACCAGCGAACACACGCGATACGGCAGCAATGTTTAATTCTGCCAATAGCGGGCTGTTCAAGCCAAATACGGACATTGGGGCTTACTCATGACGACATCCACCATCACCAATACAGGCAGTAACGGGTTGAACGCTTATTGTGGTTCAACTCAAAATCACACGCAATACTTCGTAAGACGTGGCGACACGCTTGAAAGCATTGCCGCCAATGCAGGGATATCCCCCCAGCAACTGCGGGATGCCAATCCTGATCTGAACGATCCTGACTGGTTGCTACAGGGGCAGGCGATCACCGTTCCCTCGCTACAAAAACCGTCGCCAGCGCCCGTAGAAGATAACCCAGAAAATAGCGCCCCTTGGAATGGCAGCCTTTGGCAGGAAACTCCGCCGGCAGAGAAGGCGTTTGTCAGTGTTGGATATGGCTTCCATCAACTTAATCAAGGGCTGGACGCTATATCCGCATGGCACGACGACACGGTAAAGCAATTCGATACGATCGCAGACGATCCCAACACCTCCGACTCGCTGCGTATGACCGTTGCAACGCTTAAGCTGCCGGGCCGAATTGGTACATCACTGGCAGGCGGCGTGGCCGATACGGCGAGCCTCATTACCAATCCAGAAAGTCGTGCGCAGATGGCGAATGGGGTAAGAACACTTTATGAAAATCCGCAGTTTCTGGTGGAAGCGGCGAAGGACTTTGCCCGCAAGCCCTTACATGAGCAAGCGTCTGATGTGATTGTTATGGTGTCTGATCTTCCGACGGGTGGCAAGGGTGCGCTAAAACTCGGAGCAAAAGCAAATAAGTTGGAAAATGGGCCTGCACAAAAACCCATTGAAACCAAATCGCCGCTTGAAAGCATCAGTAGAAAGCAAGTGTTGCCAGAATCATTGGATGACGCACGTAACCTGCTTATTCAAAGGCGGGCAGACATTATTGCTAATGGATATCAGCCAAAATATTCGGATGCTGAATTAGCGTATCTGGCCCATCATGGCAATGTGGGTGAAGAACGGTTTCAGGTGCGTTTTATGGAAGAAGGCTATCTGAACGCCAGAGACACACCCAATGTCGAGCTTAGTGGAAGAATGGGCAATCTATTGGAAACAGAAACGGGGCGCGGTGCAAAATATTGGTCAACCAGTTTTGATCAACTGGAGGATGCGGATTCTGATCCCAAGTTAATCGCTGAAAAGCTGGGGTTGGATTATAATCCGAGCAAAAAATATGTGCTTATTGTTGTAGATATGGAGAAATCCACTCCCCTAACTGGCATTAAAAGCATTTCGGCAACATTTGAAAAACTAAGTCAATTTTCCAATGAAGAATTACCCAAGTCATTGCCAAAATCATTGACTGACAAGATTATGACAGCCGAATTTCAAGCCGTGTACAACAACCATTATAATGCAGCGATAATCAGCGGGGATCTTCCGCAATGGTCAAAGGACGTGAATAAATTCGCAGATTATCTCGAAAAAACAAGTCTTTCTCCCGACAAAATTGATCTGCTGAAATACCGCATGATCATGCACGACAAAATCGGTAACAACCACGATTATTTAGGAAACGGCTTAACTAAGGACAACAATCCAAAGAGTACCAACCAATTTGGTGCTGTTGAAACTTTCAACTTTGAGCGTAATGATGTGGATTTAAAGACACTGCACGCTGCTGGTGCTATACAGATAATTAAAGGATTAACCACCATATGAGCAGCGTTCAAGAATATCCATTGCTTGATTCTCTACCCGTTATACAACACCATGAACAACTCCCCATCGATGCTGTAGAGCTCGGGCGATGCTTGGACACATCAGAAGCCAAAGACCTTTATATATTGGTAAAACGTGGGCAACAGTTGTCAGTGTTGATTACATATCGAAACCAAAAAACAAACCAGTACTATTGCAAGCAATTCGACTTTCCTTTGAAAGCCCTGAGCTGGTTTCCAAAAGCACTGGAAGCGTTCCGCAAACCACCCTCGGAAGGCGGTTTACACGCTGGAGCAATGATCAGCAAAGACACGAATGTTGACGGAGAAATGTTGGCGGTCGGGCGCACCACCGATGGCTATTGCCTGACAAACTGGTCACGTCAAAGCCCTCTTTTCTCTCATTATGCCCCCACAGAAATCTCTCTTCGCAGCCAGTTTCTCTACGACCTCGGCTTTCTCAAGCTCTGGAAGTCCCTCGGCGACAAGTACGAGCGCGGCGAGTTATAGCGCTCGCTAAAACTCCCGAACAATCATACGCAAATTTTGTGTCGCAATGCTTGGGTGCGCCCGGTCATGAAGCTAGGTGCTTGTATTTGGCCATCGTTGATTACTGGCCTGAGATCTTTTTGGCTAGGCTGGTTTGGCAGCCTTGCGCTTGGCGGGTTGCTTGGTCTTGGCGGGGGTTGCCTGCTCGATCACCGCCTGCTCGGCAGGCTTCGACCGGCGCGCTGCGGTTCTTCGCTTCGTCACAGGTGGTGCTTCGGCAGCGGCCATCTCGATCCCGAAGACATCGGCCAGTTCGGCCTCGTCAAGCACCTTGGCCTTGCGCGGTGGCATCGAAGCCTTGACGGGCAGTTCCGCCGCTTGCGTCACCAGATCCGTGGCATCCACCTGGCGCAGGGTGAAGAGGAGCTCCGGCTGCGCATCCAGACGCGCGCCGACGCCGTAGAGCACGGCGGCAACGTGCTTGCACATCGTCGCCCAGTCTGGGCACGAGCAGTCAAGCTGGATGTCCTTTGGCGCGGGAAACAAGCCTGTCTTCGGCTGGCAGATGCGTTCCATCACCGCCTTCGAGAGCTTGCCCTGCAACAATTCCACCAGCGAGGCGATGGAACCGGTGCATTCCTTGGCGAGCGACTTCCAGTGTGCGCTGGGCACGGCGGCGATGCTGATCTCGATCTGGTAGATGTGGGAGCCCGCCACCCGCGCCTTGATCTTGCCCGGCTCGATCTTCAGGTCGATGACGGAGCCATTGCGCACGTAGGTGCGGCCGCGCGGCAGGCGATTTTCGAGGTCACTGTAGGCTTCTAGGTTGTCGCACCAAGCCTTGCCCCAGAACGTCCGGACGATGGTTCGCCCCGCGATGACCACGGGCTGCATGTCCTGCCCGGCCTTTTTCGCCTTGGCAACGGCTTTTTTCGCCTGTGCCCGCCGTTGTGCAACGGGCACGTAAGGTCCCCAGCCTCCTCTGCTCATGCGTTCATTCTCCGATGGAATGGATATCGAGTTTCACCAGCTCAAGCAGTTCCGCGTCGCTCATCTCGGTCAGATTGATTTCCGCGCCGCCTTCGAGCACGTCCTGCACCAGTTGCTGCTTGGAGCGGATCAGTGCGTCGATGCGCTCCTCGATGGTGCCACGGCAGACGAACTTGTGCGCCAGCACGTTGCGGTGCTGGCCAATACGCCAGGCACGGTCGGTCGCCTGATTTTCCACTGCGGGATTCCACCAGCGGTCGAAGTGGATCACGTGCGAGGCGGCAGTCAGGTTCAATCCGGTGCCGCCCGCCTTGAGCGAGAGCACGAAGAAGGGAATTGCCTCGTCCTCCTGAAAGCGCTTGACCAGTTCGCGGCGCTTGCCCACCGCCGTGCCGCCGTGTAGCACCAGCCCCTCACGGCCGAAGACGTTGCCGAGAAAGGCCGCCAGTGGCGCGGTGGTTTCGCGGAACTGGGTGAAGACCAGCACCTTCTCCTGCTTGGCAGCGATGGTTTCGGTGATTTCGGCCAGCCGCGCGAATTTGCCGCTGTCTGCCGGTTTCCAAGTGCCATCGCCCAGCCATTGCGAGGGATGATTGCAGATCTGCTTGAAACGCATCAGGAAGGCCAGCACCAGCCCCTTGCGCTCGACCCCATCCGATTTTTCTAGGGCGGAAGCCAGTTCCTCGACTGTGCGCTGGTAGAGCGCGGCTTGGGCGGGCGCCAGGGCGCAAAACGCGGTCATTTCCGTCTTGTCTGGCAGGTCGTCGATGATGCGCTTGTCGCTCTTCATGCGGCGCAGGATGTAGGGCTTGACCAAGGTGCGCAGCGGCCCGTAATGGGGTAGGTTCTTCGTGAAGTTGGCAAAGGCCTTGTGCGACCCCAAGAGGCCCGGGTGCGTAAAATCGAAGATCGACCACAGATCGGATAGCCGGTTTTCCACCGGCGTGCCGGTGAGTGCGATGCGCGCATCGGCTTGGAGCGCCTTGACCGCCTTGGTCTGTTTCGCGGATGGATTCTTGAGCGCCTGCGCCTCGTCGGCCACCACCAGATGCCAACGCATGCCCTGCAGGTGAGGCATGCGCATCAACGTGCCATAGCTGGTGATGACCAGATCCACGCCCGACAATCGTTCGGCATCTAGGGCCCGTAGGTCGTCCTGCGCCATCGCCGAAGGATGCGCGATGAGGCAACGCAGCGATGGCGCAAAGCGTTCGGCTTCCGTCTGCCAGTTGGCCAGCAACGAGGCCGGTGCCACCAGCAGGCTGGGCCGTTTGCGTTCGAGCGTGAGCAGCAGGGCAAGCACCTGAATCGTCTTGCCCAACCCCATGTCGTCGGCGAGACACGCGCCCAGACCCAGCCGAGAAAGAAGGTGCAGCCAGCGCACGCCCACTTGCTGATAGGGGCGCAGCGTGGCGCGCAAGGCCGGGCCGGGATCGACGGCGGCCAGACCCTCCGGCGAGCGCAGCCCGTGCAGCAATTCGGCCAGCCAGCCGCCGGCAACGACCTCCGACCAGTCGGGATCGGCGGGAACCTTTGCGTCCAGTGCGGCGCCTGAGAGCAAGCGTATAGCCTGGCCGAAAGGCAGACCCTCCGCCGCTGCGTCCTCGATACCCTGAAAGCGTGCGATGAGACCTTTGATCCGGTCGCGGTCGACTTCGACCCACTGGCCTCGTATCCATTGCAGGCCTTCCTTGCCGGCGAGCAGCGCGGTGATTTCATCGGCGGTGAGCGGCTTGCCATCCAGCGTGACAGCCAGCGAGAAGTCGAGTAGTGCATCCATGCCCAGCTGCGAAGGATTCCTAGCACCGACGGTGGCGGAAACCTTCGGCCGCGCTGGGCGATCCGCGGCCCAAGTCTTGGGCATGCGTACGACGATGCCCGCCGCATCCAGCTTCGGCGCGTCCGCTAGGAAGCGCACCGCCTCCGCCACCTGCCAGCGCAGGGGGTGATACAAATCGCCTTCCGCGACCATTTCGGCCAGCCAGTCGCAGGTTTCTGCAGCCTTTTGCACAGGCAGCAGCAGGGACAGGAGCTGCGCCTTCTTGCGGCCGCCGGAGAATTCCGCCAGCGCCTGCGACAGCGGCAGGTGCTGGGCCTTGCCATGCGCCGACAGGCCGGCGGTGTAGGTGGCGAGAAAGGCGAAGGGGAAATCCTCATCCTTGCGGTTTTCCGCTAGGTTGAAATGTACACGCCCGACGAGGTTCCAGGCCGGATGCTTAGCTTTGAGGAATTCCCCGAGCGTTTGCGTCGTAGTGGTCAGTTCCTGCTTTACAGCGGAATCGATGTCCGACCAGAGCGTGAGGAAGACACCCGGAGTCAGATACTCGACGCCGGTCATCGGTGGGGCATCGAGGCACAGGGATTCAAGCGCCAGCGCATCTGGGGCGGCGACCGCGATCTCGCCGCCCTCCGGCGTTGCCGTCAGCGCCGTGACAAAGCGCACCGCGAAGTTGCGCCAGAACGCCCACGGCTGGGGCAAGGCGGTCGCGACTTCCGACGCGCCCAGATGCAGCAGGCCGTGCCCAGCGCCCTCGGCAAATGCAGCGGCCATGCGCGCCGACTGCGCCTCGGGCAGGGGTGCGGCATCCAGCGCGGCCACCCATTGCAGATGCCCAGAAGGGGTGATCTGGAGCGTCGCGCTCACGCCATCTCGCATTGCCTCATCCCTTCATCGTATTGTTCTTCAAGGTCTTGTTCTTCAAGCGATCAGTCTCTGGAAACTGGTCGCCAGCGCGATGGGCTCAATTTCGCGCACATTTTATCAATGTGGCACAACTGCCGCCAGCTTTTGATAACGGAACAAGTCAACCTTATTTGAGCCAATTCTTCAATTAGGGCTATCCGTAAAAGTGGGGGGGCGCTGGGAGGCGCTGGCGACGACGCACTGGGCGCATAGATCGTAAAAGCGTGTCGTTATTTTGGGCTGGAACAGATAGAATTCGTCACATCAAATCGCAAAATCATGTTAGAGAGCCTCCATGAACGCTGCCTCCCCCATTGCTGAAACGGCACGCCTCGAAGCCGCCACCGAAACCCTCGCTGAGTACATCGGGTACTTGAGCGGTGAGATCGACGCCGAGCAAGAAAAGGTGGAACCGAACACTGAGCGCATCACTGCGCTTGAGCGTGAGCTGGACACCGTTCTTGGTGAGCGCCGGGCGCTGACGCCAAACAATCGCGACATCATCAACCGAGCGCTGTACGTCTATGCGCCGATGTTGAAACCCATGCACGCCTGATCTCATGATAGATCGCCAGTTCTTACTGACGGCTGCCAAGCACGCCGCTATCTACCGGAAGATCGAAGCGCATCATTTCAGCGGGACAACTCCGCAGGATAGCCCGAAGGTCATCATTCTTGGTGGTCAGCCCGGTGCAGGAAAAAGTGGCTTGCTAGAAGCGAGCAAACAGGACTTCCCCGGCTGCAATGTGGTGGCGATCAATGGGGACGAACTGCGCTACTACCATCCGCAATATAGAGAAATCCAGAAGGCAGATGAGCGACATTTTGCTGAATTGACCGACCCGCACGCAAGGCAGTGGACAAAGCAACTTTTTGATCGTGCGATTGAGACACGGCGGAACATTCTCTTCGAGGGAACCATGCGTGAGTCTGGGCCTATCACGCAAACAATGGCCCGGCTGAAATCATCAGGGTATCAAATCACTGCTCGAATCATTGCTGCAAGCGAACACGATAGTGTTGCAGGCATCTTTCGACGCTATGAAGAGCAGAAAGCGATCAAAGGTTTCGGCCGTTGGTCGAATATCAAAGCCCACAACGAAGCGTATGTGGGTGCGCCTGTCACGGTTGGGCTGATTGAAGGTCATTGCTTTGCTGATCGTGTAGAGGTCTACAACAGGCGCGGCGCGTTGTTGTATGCCAACACCTTTGAGCAAGGAAGCTGGTCACAAAGCCCTCAAGGTGCGGCAGTTATTCAAGCGGAAAGAAACCGATGCCCAACAGTCGATGAAGTTCGGCAGCGTGAATCGGAATGGGCAACGATTTTGACGATGATGTCTGCACGACGTGCAACAGAATCGGACATTCAAATGGTTCGCAATGTGGCAGAAACATACCTTCATTGCGAATATCAGGCCAATGGTTCCAGCTATCGCGACGAGATTCTGCGACGTGTAAGCGGGCTTTCGTCGCTCGAACGAGCAGCCGGTGCCGCCCATATCTTGTGGCAAATTGCAGACACGACGATTCGCAGCACAACGAATCCTGATCGTGTCGATTGGCACGCCGTTGACAGGGCGCTCGTGATCGAAAGCATCAGTGCGCATCAGCAAACACCTGAAAGCGTTGCTGAGGTTCTTTGCAAATACAGCCCCGGCACAGTTTCATTGGCTGGTAAGGCCGTTGTGCTGGAAGCTATTAACCGATTCATTCTTGAACAATCGGCGCGCCCCAGTGCCGGACATGCTGGCGAGGGATGCGAGCCATGAAGTTCTCCGGAGTCAAACGCCGTCCTCCTTTCGTGACGCTGCCACGGCACAAACGCAGTCATGAGGTCATTCGTCTCAAGGGCAAGATGCGCCGTGACGCAGCCGAGTATGGTGGCCGGTTCAGCAGTCGTCTCGTGTTGAATGAGCCGGGCCGTCCCGACCTGTACAACCAGTGGTTTGACTTCTACTTTCCGGGCGCGGATCGGTTCACGATCTGGAACGCCAGTTTCGTAACCGCCCGCAAAGCCTTCTGGGACAAGACTCACGACATCGCACACACCCGCGTGGCCGAGATGCTGACACCGGAAGAGCGGGAGCAAAACTCCAAGATGGAGTTCGTGCCTGCGCAACGCTCAAGTACCGGAAAAATCCTGACCTACAAGCTGGCCGAGCGCGAAGAGATGCGCTTTGAGCAGTTTGGCGGCCTGACCTTTCATGAGCAGTGGCGCAAGCTGGAATCAGAGATTGCGCGCAACGAGCCGCCCGTGATCCATGAATCATTCAGACTCGACCGCAGCTACGTCTACGGCATCGGCTTGAAGATCGTGCTTGATGTGGATGTCATCAATCAGGCATCCATTGAGGATGCGATTGATCGCTTCATCGCAGTTGGCGAAACCGATTGGGTATCGCCTGAACCCGTGCCCCGCGACCGCTTGCCTGTCGTGAGCGAGCACGAGGCACTGGCGACCATCAAGTTTCCAGCGGAATAAGGAAGCCTTCTACGCCATCTACGAGAACTTGGGTTCACCGGAGAGCGCCTTGAGGCGCTACGAGGCTTGGAGCAAGGATGTGTCGCCTGAGATCAGGCCGTACTTCCACGACCTGATCCGCGCCTTCACCAACTGGCAGCCCTTCATCCTCAATTACTTCGAGCACCCCGTCACCAACGCGGCCCAAGAACTACGGCGCGGACATTTCAACACTCATCCGCATGATCGAGGCGGGGAAGCTTTGATCTCGTTTCAGCCCGCTTTTACGAATAGCCAAAATGAATAAAGGGTGTGCTGTTGCTTGCCATAGCAAAACATCCCCCCCCGTTTCACAACCGACATAAACTGCTATGCTCAAAGGAAATTCAGCAAAGTAAAGACATGCATAAGTTTAGCCGGCGCACGCAAGACATCCTCAGAACGCTCGTTGAGCGCTACATCCGCGACGGTCAGCCCGTGGGCTCGCAGGCCATCGTGCGCGATTTGCCGTTCAGCGTAAGCGCCGCCACAGTACGTAATATCATGGCCGAACTTGAAGGGCAGGGGCTGATCCGATCGCCCCATACCAGCGCAGGTCGCGTGCCTACAGCGCTTGGCTATCGCATGTTTGTGGATTCTCTGGTGACTTGGTCGCCCATGCAGGATCGAGACGTCAGCCGCGTGCGCAAAGTGCTTGGCCCCGATAAATCCTCCAAAGAGCTGGTCGAAAGTGCCTCGCGGATGCTCTCCGAACTCACCTCCATGGCCGGTATCGTGCTCACTCCCCGTCAAGAGCGCGCCGTGCTGCGGCAGGTGGAATTTCTGCCGCTGCAAGGCAACCGCGCCTTGGTGATCTTGGTCTTGAACGACAAAGAAGTCCAAAACCGCATTATCCAGATGCCGCGCACCTTTAGCGAAGCAGAGCTCCAAGAAGCAGCCCACTACCTCAATCAACGCTATGCCGGCGTCGATTTATTGGTGGCGCGGCAGCGCATTCTAGGCGACATGCGCGACGACAAAAGCAATATGGACATGCTGATGTCGGCAGCGCTAGACGTTGCCGCAGAAGCGGCAAGCCCCGGCCCAGAAAGCGGCCAATGCGTCGTTAGCGGCGAAACCAACCTGCTTCCTATCGCCAGCGAGCAGGGCGTCGATCGCCTTCGTGAGCTGTTTGAAGCCTTCCAGCAGAAAAAAGACCTGTTGAGCTTGATGGATGGTTGCCTCAACGCCGACGGTGTGCAGATTTTTATCGGCCAAGAAGCCGGCTTTCAGGTGCTGGAAGATTGTAGCGTCATCACCGCCCCCTATACCGCCGACAACGGGCTCGTTGGTGTACTTGCCGTGATCGGCCCCACCCGCATGCCGTATCAGCGCGTGGTTCCGATGGTGGATTTAACCGCAAAAATCCTCGGCGCCGCCTTGAAATCCGAAGAATAGCCCTCACTGACAGCCCCACTACGAGAGTTTTATCCTGTTACCTGAAAATGTAGAGTGGGAGCCTAAGATGTCAGAACAAGACAACGAATCCACGGTCGTCTCCGAACAGCCGGACGTTGCCATTCAGCCCGAGATCACCCTAGAAACCGTCATGGAAGAACTGGAGCAGACCCGCTCCGGTGCGGCCAACCTGCAAGACCAGCTGCTGCGCGTTTCTGCGGAAATGCAAAACCTGCGCAGACGCGCCGACCGCGACGTAGAAAACGCCCGCAAATTTGCGCTAGAAAAGTTCAGCACCGATCTGCTGCCCGTGGTTGATAACTTGGAGCGCGGCCTTCAGGCCGCCGGTACCGACGAGGCCCATATCGCCGTTCGTGAAGGTGTAGAACTCACCCTGCGGTTATTGATGGATGTACTTCGCAAACATGGCGTTGAAGTCGTTGACCCGATCGGCCAAGCCTTCGACCCCGCATTGCATGAGGCAATGTCGATGGCGCCCAGCCCCGACCACGCCCCCAATACCGTGATGGCAGTACTGCAAAAAGGCTACACCTTGAGCGGTCGGCTTGTGCGCCCCGCGATGGTCATTGTGGCCACGCAGGCGAAGTAATGCTTACAACCTAAGCAATCGACTTGAAAAACCACCGCCAGCCCTTATTTAGGAGACAAGCGGTGGGTAACACCACCAACAAATCAGCGATCCGCACCCGCTACCTGTTACCTCTATAAGAAAGTACCGCTACAAGAGTGCCGGAAGTGGATCGGTAAACCTGAACAAACCGCTTTGATGTTCAACATATCAAACCAATACTGGAGCAAACACCATGGGTAAAATCATTGGTATCGACCTTGGCACCACCAACTCTTGCGTATCCATCCTCGAAGGTGACAAAGCCCGCGTCATCGAAAACGCTGAAGGCGGCCGCACCACCCCCTCCATCGTCGCGTATGGCGAAGATGGCGAAATCTTGGTTGGCCAGCCCGCCAAGCGCCAAGCGGTCACCAACCCGTTTCACACGCTTTTTGCCATTAAGCGCTTGATCGGCCGTAAGTTCACCGACGCCGAAGTCCAAAAAGACATCAGCCGCGTGCCCTTCAAAATCGTCAAAGCCGATAACGGCGACGCTTGGGTAGAAGTCAACGGCAAAAAACTCGCACCCCAGCAGGTTTCCGCTGAAATCCTGAAAAAAATGAAAAAGACCGCCGAAGAATACCTCGGCGAAGAAGTCACCGAAGCCGTCATCACGGTTCCTGCGTACTTTAACGACAGCCAGCGCCAAGCTACCAAAGACGCAGGCCGCATCGCGGGGCTTGATGTAAAACGCATCATCAACGAACCTACCGCAGCCGCCCTTGCTTACGGCATGGACAAAAAACGCGGTGATTCCGTGATCGCGGTCTACGACCTTGGCGGTGGTACCTTCGATATTTCCATCATCGAAATTGCCGAAGTCGATGGCGAACACCAGTTCGAAGTACTGGCCACCAACGGCGACACCCACCTTGGCGGTGAAGACTTCGACCTACGTCTGATCGAATATCTGGCAGGTGAATTCAAAAAAGAATCCGGCATTGATCTGCACAAAGATCCACTGGCACTGCAACGCCTAAAAGAAGCGGCAGAAAAAGCCAAGGTTGAACTATCTTCCGCGCAGCAAACCGACGTGAACCTGCCTTACATCACGGCAGACGCAAGTGGCCCGAAACACTTGAACATCAAAATTACGCGCGCAAAATTCGAGTCGCTCGTTGAGGAAATGATCAACCAATCTCTGAAACCCTGCCAGCAGGCGTTACAGGATGCCAACCTGAAAGCTTCCGATATTCAGGAAGTCATTCTGGTGGGCGGCCAAACCCGTATGCCGATGGTGCAGCAAAAGGTTAAAGACTTCTTTGGCCGCGAGCCGCGCAAAGACGTAAACCCCGACGAAGCCGTTGCCGTAGGCGCATCCATTCAAGGTGCGGTACTTGCAGGAACCGTAAAAGACGTACTCCTGCTCGACGTAACCCCGCTCACCTTGGGGATCGAAACTTTGGGCGGCGTAATGACCCCGCTCATCGACAAAAACACCACGATTCCAACCAAAAAATCGCAGGTGTTCTCGACCGCCGACGACAACCAAGCCGCCGTTACCGTGCACGTCCTGCAGGGCGAGCGCAAACAGGCTGTGCAGAACAAATCGCTGGGCCGCTTCGACCTTGCCGACATTCCACCCGCACCGCGTGGTTTGCCGCAAATCGAAGTCACCTTCGACATCGACGCCAACGGTATTTTGAACGTATCGGCAAAAGACAAGGCCACCGGCAAGCATCAATCCATCATCATCAAAGCTTCTAGCGGTCTGTCAGAAGCCGAGATCGAAAAAATGGTGCGCGATGCGGAAAGCCACGCAGAAGAAGATCGCAAGTTCGAAGAATTAGTGCAGGCTCGCAACCAAGCAGACGGCCTCATCCACGCAGCTCGCAAGAGCGTGCAGGAAGCTGGCGACAAAGTAAGTGCTGAAGAAAAAACCAGCATCGAAACTGCCATCAGCGACCTAGAAGCCGCACTCAAAACCGACGATAAAGAAGCGATCAAGGCCCGCACAGATGCACTTACCCAAGCCTCGGCTAGCCTCGCACAAAAGCTGTACAGCGAGCAGCAAGCCGGAGGTGGTGGAGCAGAAGCGCACGCGCAGCCTGAAGCGGGTGCGAAAGCGCACCATGCAGACGATGCGGTCGATGCCGAGTTTGAAGAAGTAGACGACCGTAAATAACCGGTAAGCACTGACTCAGCGTAATGTTTAATCGCAATCGGTAACGTTAACACCAGCACGCGGGGGACTCCTCCCGCGTTTGCGTTTGCAGCGTCGTCCGCTGCAGCCTGAATTAAAGATGGAATCCCCATGGCAAAGCGTGATTTTTATGAAGTACTGGGCGTAGAGAAAGGAGCCTCTCAGCAGGATCTTAAAAAAGCCTTTCGAAAATTGGCAATGAAACACCATCCAGACCGCAATCCGGATGACAAAAGTGCCGAGGCCAAGTTCAAAGAAATTAACGAAGCCTATGAAGTGCTTTCTGACGAACAGAAACGCGCAGCCTATGATCGGTTCGGACACGCGGGGGTAGATCCGAGTGCTGGCGGTGGCGGGTTTGGCGGTTTCGGTGGTGGTGGCGGTGCCGGCCCTAATTTCTCCGATATTTTTGGCGACGTGTTCGGCGATATTTTTGGTCAAGGCCAAGCGAGAGGCGGCGGCCGCAACAATCGTGGCGCGGATTTGCGATATACCTTAGAGTTGGATCTAGAAGACGCAGTAAAAGGAGCTACGGTCGATATTCGCATTCCAAGCCATGTAGAGTGCGAAACCTGTCACGGCTCGGGTGCCAAACCCGGTTCTACCCCGATCAACTGCACCACTTGTGGCGGCGTCGGCCAGATTCGTATGCAGCAGGGCTTTTTCTCTGTGCAGCAAACCTGCCCAGCCTGCCGTGGTTCAGGCAAAATCATCAAAGACCCTTGCCGCGATTGCAGCGGCCAAGGGCGCAAAGAGAAAAAGAAAACCCTCTCCGTCAAGATCCCTGCAGGTGTCGATACAGGTGATCGGATTCGTCTGGCGGGAGAGGGCGAAGCGGGAACACAAGGCGGCCCAGCAGGCGATTTATATGTTCAAGTGGCCGTGCGCGACCACGCATTGTTCCGGCGCGAAGGGCGCGATCTGTACACCGAAGTGCCGATCAGCTTTTCCGACGCGGCTTTAGGCGGCGACTTGGATGTACCCACTTTGGACGGCCGAGTGAAGCTAAAAATCCCCGCCGAAACCCAAACCGGAAAAATGTTCAGATTGCGCGGCAAAGGCGTAACGCCAGTGCGAGGCGGGCCAGCCGGTGATCTGTTATGCAAGGTCGTTGTTGAAACTCCGGTGAATCTTACCAAGCGTCAGAAAGAACTGTTGCGTGAGTTTCACGACACCCTAGACAAAGACGACCAGCACCAATCGCCCCGCAAACAATCTTGGTTTGAAGGCGTAAAGAAATTTTTTGACGACATGCTTTAAGCGCATTTTCGTAAAAAGCCGTGCGTTCAACGCTCTTGTAATGGAATTTTCATGACCACTGATACCCACGATATTGCAAACAACCAAGCAGGCACACTTCTCGTCAAAACTAACGCGATCCGAGTCGCCGTTGTCGGTGCTGCAGGCCGCATGGGGCGAGCCCACGTTCAAGCGGTGCACGAAACCGACGGCATTGCCTTGACCGCCGCGATTGAGCGGCCCGGCAGCTCTTTGGTCGGAGCCGACGTGGGGGAAGTCGCAGGCATTGGTAAGTGTGGTGTCGCCATTGTTGACCAATTGGTAGCGGTAAAAGACCAGTTTGACGTTCTGATCGACTTCACCTCACCCGAGGCAACTATTGCCAATGCGCAATTCTGCGCTGCCCACGGCAAGAAAATGGCCATTGGCACCACCGGCCTTAGCGCAGAACAAAAGCAGCAATTGGCCGAATGCGCAGCCAGCACAGCCATCGTCTTTGCGCCCAATATGAGCGTTGGCGTAAACCTATGCTTCAAACTCCTGGAAATTGCCGCCAAAGTGTTGGGCGATGACGTCGATATCGAAATCGTCGAAGCCCATCACCGCCACAAAGTAGACGCACCCTCAGGTACCGCACTGCGTATGGGCGAAGTTGTTGCCGATGCGCTCGGCCGCGATCTGCGCGAAGTCGCCGTGTATGGCAGGGAAGGGCGCACCGGCGCGCGTGACCGCAAAACCATCGGCTTTGAAACCATCCGTGCGGGCGACATTGTTGGTGAACATACCGTCATGTTTTGCGCCGACGGTGAGCGCGTCGAAGTCACTCACAAGGCTACCAGCCGAATGAATTTTGCGCGCGGAGCCGTGCGCGCCTGCCTCTGGCTTGCGACCCAAGAGCGTGGCTTATACGATATGCAGGATGTATTGGAACTTCGTTAGCGAGCGGCAGCGGGTTCGCGATCCATTTGCGTAGCCGCCGTCTTGTTTGTTTTTGGAGAACTTTTATGCCCGTCACTCGACGCGATTTTTTAAATGGCATGGCGTTGACGATTGCGGCGGGCATGACCCCCTTCAAGCAGCTAGCATTCGCTGATGAAGTCAAGCTACAGGCACTGATGTCCGGCGACTACTATCCGCCCAAGCTCACGGGGCTGCGCGGTAGCCACGACGGTTCTTTCGAAAGCGCTCACCAATTGGCGCGCGAGCATTTCAAGTTTTCCTCACCGAGAAAGGTTGAAGAAAGCTACGACCTAGTCGTAGTGGGGGCAGGAATTAGCGGCTTGGCAGCAGCTTTGTATTACCGCGATCAGTTCGGCCCCGACAAAAAGATTCTTGTGCTGGATAACCACGATGATTTCGGCGGCCACGCCAAGCGCAACGAATTTGCAACCAAGGAAGGTACGCTTCTCAGCTACGGCGGCAGCGAATCCCTGCAATCGCCACGCTCGGTGTACAGCCCCGCTGCCAGCGAATTCATTAAGCGCATTGGTATTGAACTTGACCCCTTGGAACAACATTTCTTGGTCGATCTATACCCCGGTATGGGATTGAGCCGAGGGGTGTTTTTTGATCGCAAGCACTTCGGTGAAAGCAAGCTGGTTGCCGGCGACCCCGGGCATCAGGTAGCCGATGACATCCCGCGAGGCAAAGAAAATGGCCGCAGCTATGAGGCTTTTATCGGCGATTTCCCCCTCTCCAAAGACGACCAGACAAAGCTGATTGAGCTGCACCAAAAGCCACGGGATTACTTGGCTGGGATGGCCCAGAAAGATAAAATTCACTGGTTAGAAACCCACAGCTACAATGATTTTCTGCGCCAGAAAGTCGGGCTCTCCGAGCTGGGCGTACTGTTTTTCCAGCAGCAGACCCACGACTTTCTTGCCATGGGTACCGACGTAGCCGCTGCCCTCGATGCGCGCGAAGCGGCTTTGCCAGGCTTTGATGCGCTCGGCTTGCCGCCCTTGGAAGCGGAGTATCAGGCCGAGATTGACGATCCGTATATCCACCATTTTCCAGATGGCAACGCCTCCATTGCGCGCTTGACAGTGCGCCAACTGATTCCGGAAGTCGCGCCCGGCGCGAGCATGAGCGACATCGTGCTGGCGCGCTTTGATTACAGCCAGTTGGATTGCCTAGAGCGCAACTGCCGTATCCGCCTGAATTCGACCGTAATACGTGCGCAGCATCAGCGCGATAACGGCCCCGTTGAACTCACCTATGTGCAAAATGGCCAGTTGCACAAAGTTCTTGGAAACCACTGCATCATGGCCTGCTACAACATGATGATCCCTTATCTAGTTCCAGAAATGGGCCAGGCGCAGCAGGATGCGCTCAAACGCAACGTCAAATCGCCGCTGGTTTACACCAAAGTGGCCTTAAGCAATTGGCGCGCATTCAAAAGCAAGGGCGTTCACAGTGTGTATTGCCCAAGCGCCCCTTACTGCAAGGTCAAACTGGATTTTCCCAGCAATTTAGGGGGTTATAGATTCCCTACCTCGCCCGATCAGCCGATGGTGGTGCACATGATTTACGTGCCAACCGTGCAAGGCGAGGGGCTATCGCCGGCCCGCCAAGCGGTGGGTGGGCGCGCAAAGCTTTTGGAAATGAGCTTTGCAGACCATGAGCAAATGATTCGCAGCCAGTTGCAGGAAATGTTTGGAGACGCAGGCTTCAAGCAAGAAGATATTCTGGGGATCACCGTCAACCGCTGGTCTCACGGCTATACCTACATTGGCAGCTCTTTGTTCGATGATTGGGACGAGCTGGAGAAAATCGGCGAAATCGCCCGCCAGCCCTTTGGCAATATTCATATTGCAAATGCCGATTCCCAGTGGGATGCCTATGCTCATGCCGCGATTGACGCAGCAGAACGTTCGGTTGCCGAAATCCGCGCAAAGAGCCAGACGCAAGCTTCGTGACATTCGCCTGCACAAGGTTTGTAGAGGACGCAAGTCCTCTACAAACGAAAAGTCAGACGCAAGCTTCGTGACACTCGCTTGCGCAAGGTCTAGCTCGCCACCAGAGTCGCTGCTGAAAAACAAATCAATCGAACGAAAGCATGGACGCTTTGTAGCTGTTTCGCTACAATACGCGCCAATCTGCGCCCGGCTAGGCGCAGGCGGCGCGATATCCCCCTGAATCCCAACTCTTTCAGAACGGCTTTACAGTTCTCTGTCTGGCCCGGTATTGCTCGACCTGCAAACACTCACCGGTAAGCGCTCATGTGATTGTGCGATGCGCTAGCGCCGTCGTCTTCCGATCACGTGCCACATTCTGTATATCTGTGTCTGTCGGAGGTTGGCTTGAGCACGTCTGCATTATTGGCCCTCGAAGACGGAACCGTGTTCCGCGGCGTATCCATTGGCGCCGAAGGAAAATCTAGCGGTGAAGTCGTTTTCAATACTGCCATGACCGGCTACCAGGAGATCCTGACCGATCCCTCGTATGCCCAACAGATGGTAACCCTCACATATCCGCATATCGGTAATACCGGCATCAACGATGAGGATGAAGAATCCTCCAAGATTTGGGCAACCGGTTTGATCATCCGCGATAACTCACTCATCGCGAGCAACTTCCGCTCTCAGATGAGCCTCAGCGACTACCTAAAACAAAAAGGTGTCGTGGGGATCGCCGATATCGACACCCGCAAATTGACCCGCATTCTGCGCGAGAAGGGCGCTCAAAACGGCTGCATCATCGCAGGCGGTTCGCCCGATGCGGAAGAAGCCATCGCTGCGGCGCGCGCATTTCCGGGCCTTGCCGGAATGGATCTCGCCAAAGTCGTGAGCACCGCAGAACCCTACACTTGGACGCAAGGCGGCTGGGTGCTTGGCAAAGGTTTTCGTAACTGGGCGCCGGGAGAACTCAAATATCATGTCGTTGCCTACGATTTCGGCGTAAAGCGCAACATCCTGCGCATGCTAGTGGATCGCGGTTGCCGCTTGACGGTCGTACCGGCACAAACCCCTGCCGAAAAAGTACTGGCCATGAACCCCGACGGGATCTTCCTTTCCAACGGCCCCGGCGACCCAGCACCTTGCGACTATGCCATCGAAGCAATTCGCAAATTTTTGGCCACCGGCATCCCGATTTTCGGAATCTGCCTAGGGCACCAGCTGCTTGCGCTGGCCGCAGGCGCGCAAACCCGCAAAATGAAATTTGGCCACCACGGCGCTAACCATCCGGTTCGTCATCTGGATGAACGCAATGTGATGATCACCAGCCAGAACCACGGCTTCGCGGTGGATGAGGCTAGCTTGCCCGGTGCGCTCTGTGCGACCCACGTATCCTTGTTCGATGGTTCTTTGCAGGGCCTGCGTCATAACGAACAGCCTGCATTCAGCTTCCAAGGGCACCCCGAGGCGAATCCGGGGCCGCGCGATGTTAGCCCGCTGTTTGATCAGTTTTCCCGCTTGATCGAAGCTCATCGTACTCGGTGATTTGCTTAGAAGGGTTGCCTTGATGATTTGCCTTGATGAGTGGTCGCGGTGATGGATCGCGATGACGAGCCGCAGTGATTTGCCGCAGAGATCGGCAAATCACTGCGCCAAACAAACGCTAAGCTGCGATCGAGAGAAGCACTGCCTTGGTGGATCAGTTTAAGAAACGCCTACGCGCTCAAATGCCAGTCTCGAAAGCAAAGGCCAAGGTCGCGGAACAAGCTTTCAGCATCCGAACTTTCAGTATCAAAATTTTCTGCATCTAAAATACGGGTAAACGTCATGCCAAAACGTACCGACATACAAACCATCTTGATCTTGGGTGCAGGCCCAATTGTGATCGGTCAGGCCTGCGAGTTTGATTACTCCGGCGCCCAAGCCTGTAAAGCGCTGCGCGAAGAAGGCTATCGGGTGGTATTGGTCAACTCCAACCCCGCCACCATCATGACCGACCCCGCAATGGCCGATTCGACCTACATTGAGCCGGTGAACTGGCAAACCGTTGCTAAAGTCATTGAAAAAGAGCGCCCCGACGCGATCTTGCCCACTATGGGCGGCCAAACTGCACTGAACTGCGCGTTAGACCTCGCCAAACATGGCGTATTAAAAGAATTTGGCGTTGAGCTGATCGGCGCAAATGCGGATGCCATCGACAAAGCCGAAGACCGCGAGCGCTTCGACCGCGCCATGAAATCCATCGGCCTCGAAACACCACGCTCCGCAATCGCTCACAGCCTTGAAGAGGCGCTACAGGTGCAAGATCGCCTCGGCTTTCCCTGCATCATTCGCCCCTCATTCACCCTTGGCGGTTCGGGCGGCGGTATTGCGTACAACCGCGAAGAATTCGTTGAAATCTGCAACCGTGGCTTAGATCTGTCGCCGACCAGTGAACTGCTGATCGACGAATCTTTGATCGGCTGGAAAGAGTTCGAAATGGAAGTCGTGCGTGACCGCAACGACAACTGCATCATCGTCTGCTCCATCGAAAACTTCGACCCGATGGGTGTGCACACCGGCGATTCGATCACCGTTGCTCCTTCGCAAACCCTGACCGACAAGGAATACCAGATCATGCGCGATGCGTCGATCGCGGTATTGCGCGAAATCGGCGTCGAAACGGGTGGCTCAAACGTCCAGTTTGGGATCAACCCAGTGGATGGCCGCATGGTGGTCATCGAAATGAACCCTCGCGTATCCCGTTCTTCGGCTCTGGCGTCCAAGGCCACCGGCTTCCCCATTGCAAAAATTGCGGCAAAACTAGCGATTGGCTACACCTTGGATGAGCTGATGAACGATATCACGGGCGGCAAAACCCCCGCATCGTTCGAACCCTCCATTGACTACGTTGTGACCAAAGTGCCGCGTTTCAACTTCGAGAAATTCCCCCTCGCAGATGCAACGCTCACAACGCAAATGAAGTCTGTTGGTGAAGTCATGGCGATCGGCCGCACCTTCCAGGAATCCCTGAACAAAGCCTTGCGCGGCCTCGAAGTGGGCGTTGATGGCCTTGACCCGATCATTGATCTCACCGCAGAAGACGCCCGCCAAGTGCTGCGCCAAAAGCTAAAAGTCCCATGCGCAGAGCGAGTTTGGGCGCTAGGCGATGCCTTCCGATTTGGCATGACGGTTGAGGAAATCTTTGAAGAAACCGCAATTGACCCATGGTTTCTCGTGCAAATTCAGGAACTCATCAGCGTTGAAAAAAGCTTGGAAAAGCAGGGGCTTGCGGATCTCGACAAAGATCGCATTTACCGTCTCAAGCGCAAAGGCTTCTCCGATGCGCGAATTGCGACGCTCTTGGGAGTTGCCGAAAAATCGGTGCGCCAACGCCGTCTAGACTTGGGCGTGCTGCCTACCTATAAGCGCGTGGATACCTGCGCCGCCGAATTTGCCACCACCACCGCCTATATGTACAGCACTTACGAAGAAGAGTGCGAGGCAGAACCCAGCAACCGTGAAAAAATCATGGTGCTCGGTGGCGGCCCCAACCGCATCGGCCAAGGCATCGAGTTTGATTACTGCTGCGTGCACGCGGCGCTCGCCATGCGTGAAGATGGCTATGAAACCATCATGGTCAACTGCAACCCAGAAACGGTGTCCACCGATTACGACACGTCTGACCGCCTGTATTTTGAACCTGTCACCCTAGAAGATGTCCTCTCCATTGTCGCGCTGGAAAAACCCAAGGGCGTGATTGTCCAGTTCGGCGGCCAGACGCCGCTGAAACTTGCGCGCGCACTTGAAGCCGCAGGCGTGCCGATCATTGGCACGTCGCCAGATGCGATTGACCGCGCAGAAGATCGTGAACGCTTCCAGCAGATGATCAACCGCTTGGGCCTTCTGCAACCACCCAACCGTACTGCACGCTCCGAAGAAGAAGCAGTGCGCTACGCCGAGGAAATTGGCTATCCGCTCGTGGTGCGGCCTTCCTACGTGCTGGGCGGGCGTGCGATGGAGATTGTTTATAGCGAATCTGAATTGCGCCGTTACATGCGTGAGGCAGTTCAGGTTTCTAACGACTGCCCTGTGCTGCTCGATCACTTTCTTGATGATGCTATCGAAGTCGATCTGGATTTGGTGAGCGATGGTCGCACCTCCGTGATCGGTGGAATCCTGCAGCATATCGAACAGGCCGGCATTCACTCAGGCGACTCAGCCTGCTCGTTGCCGCCCTACAGCCTAAGCGCAGATCTGCAGGAAACGATGCGTGAACAAGCGCGCCGCATGGCTGCTGAACTGGGCGTTGTGGGCCTGATGAACGTGCAGTTTGCGGTCAAAAAGAACGATGTGTACGTGCTTGAAGTGAATCCACGCGCATCGCGCACAGTGCCGTTCATATCCAAGTGTATCGGCATCTCGCTAGCGAAAATTGCCGCCCGCTGTATGGAAGGCACTTCACTTGAAAAGCAGGGTTTTGTTAAAGAAATCGTGCCGCCGTATTTCTGCGTGAAAGAAGCGGTATTTCCGTTCAACAAATTCCCCGGCGTTGACCCGATTCTAGGCCCCGAAATGAAATCGACGGGCGAGGTCATGGGGGTGGGGGATCGCTTCGGTGAAGCCTTCCGCAAGGCGAGCCTCGGGGCGGGCGAGAAGCTTCCCAAAGGGGGGCGTGCGTTTATCAGCGTGCGCGATGGCGACAAACAAGTCGCCATCAAAGTAGGCAATTACCTGCGCGAATTGGGTTTTGACCTTGTCGCAACGCGCGGAACCGCAAAAATTCTAGGTGATGCCGGAATTGAGGTGCAGGTGATCAACAAGGTGGTTGAGGGACGCCCCCATATTGTCGACGCGATTAAAAACGGCGAAATCAGCCTGATCATCAACACGACGGAAGGCACTCAGGCGATCGCCGATTCTTACGCAATCCGCCGTACGGCGTTGCAAAACAAGGTGGCGTACACGACCACCATTGCGGGTGCGCTAGCGATTTGCATGGCGCTGCAAGATAAAGCACCCGAAACTGTAAGACGACTACAAGACTTGCACAAGGAGATCAAGGCATGATCAAACGCGTTCCCATGACCGTAGAAGGGGAAGTTCGGCTGCGCGAAGAGTTGGACAACCTAAAAAAGGTAGAGCGCCCCCGCGTGGTGGCTGCAATCGCCGAGGCGCGTGCCCATGGTGACTTAAAAGAAAATGCCGAATACCATGCTGCAAAAGAGCAGCAAGGCTTTATTGAAGGGCGCATTGCTGAAATCGAAAGCAAGCTATCGGAAGCGCAAGTGATCGACATTACCCGCATCGCACCCACCGGCAAAGTAATCTTCGGCGTAACGCTGAAATTATACGATGTTGATAAAGATGAGGAGCGCGCATTTAAGATCGTTGGCGAAGATGAGGCCGATTTTAAGGAAGGTAAAATCTCGGTAGGTTCGCCGATTGCTCGTGGATTGATCGGCAAGTTCGTCGGCGATGAGGTGTCGGTTGACACCCCTGGCGGCGGCGTAACCTACGAAATTTTGGAAGTAAACCACGTTTAGCAAGAGAGATGCTTGCGTAGTCGGGCCATTTTGGTATGATGATGGCCCTTTTTGTGGCATGAATTTTACACCCGCTTGACCGTGCGGATGGCTTGAGGGCATCAGGCGGCGGTCTGGCCAAACAGGTACTCTACAGGTAATCGCGTAATGAGAGCAGATATCCACCCCGCCTATGGCGACATCACCGTAACTTGCACTTGCGGCGCAGTTCAAAAAACCAAATCAACTCTGTGCAAGGATATCCACGTTGACGTTTGCAACCAGTGCCACCCGTTCTTTACTGGTCAGCAGAAAGTTGTAGATACCGGCGGCCGTATTGATAAGTTCAAGAAGCGCTTTGGTGGCCTTGTACGTGCCAAATAAGGCACTCATTCAGCCGCTTTGTGCGATGAAAAAAGCTCCTTCGGGAGCTTTTTTCGTTTTTGGCGTTTGGGTCTTTGTATTTTTTGCGCTTAGCCCAGCGGTAAGTGGAGCCGTTGGTGCGCATGAGTTTGAGCCTCCCACTTTTGCGAGGGATGCGGCTCTCGCGGATGTTTCTGTGCGGTGCAATTTGCAGCCCAGCCAAATGAAGGGTAAAGCGTGGCGTTCAGCGCAGGTGAGCCGCGTACTCGATGGGGATACTTTGGAGCTTGTGGGCGGTGAGCGAGTTCGCATGGTTGGCGTGAATGCGCCGGAGATTGCCCATGGAGAGCGCCCTGCAGACCCCTTGGGCAATCGTGCGTGGCAGCGCCTAGAGGCGTTATCTCCAGTAGGGAGCGTGCTGTTTTTTCGTCGAGATCGCAGCGGCCGTGACCGCTATGGGCGCAGTCTGCTGCATCCCTATAACGCGGCGGGCCAGAATCTAAGCGCAGGCTTGCTCGCCGATGGCTTGGGGTTTCGGGTGAGCTTGCCGCCGGATTTGTGGCGAGTGGATTGCTATCGCGCAGCAGAGCAAGCGGCGCGAACTGCGGGGCGGGGTGTGTGGAATCCTGTGCACTGGCCGGTTGTGGATTTGGGTAGGCTTGATGAACCCCGTGGCGGCTATCAGCGTGTTCGTGGCCACCTAGAGCGCGTGGTGGTTTCCCAGTGGCGCGTTTGGCTGGAGCTTAAAGGGGGAGTGGCGATCAAGGTGACGAAGGCAGATCTTGCGTTTGTGGATGGAGAGGTTTGGCAACGGGTTTTGCAGGCCGCACAACAGCAGAACCTGAGCGCCCTGCCGGCGCTAGAGTTGCAGGGCTGGCTTTCGGATCGTGAATCTTGGCCTGCTTCCATGCGGGAGGCGGTTATGAAAGAGAGCGGGCAGCGCTTTCAGATCAAACTGCGCCATCGCTACGATTGGCGGTTTGATGAGGAGCATTTGCAGAGCAGTTCTGCGCAAACTCCTTAGCTGCATGCGCTTTTCACTCCTTAGCTGCATGCACCTTTCGGTTGTGTAAACGTTTCAGCTGAGCTGCCTGCTTTTCCGCTGCGCGCCTTGATCAGGCGCGCAGCGTCGGGTCAAAACAGCTGTTCGGGTATCGACATCTCCTCATCGGAGCCTGGCAATATGATGGGAGGAAGGCTGTACTCTGGTACGAGCTCTTTTGGGAAGGTTTCAAAGATGGCGTTGCTTTGGCTGGGGCTCGCCAACATGCCTGTTGCAGGGTCGATCTTGACGCTTACAAGCCCCTCGGGAGGTACAAAAATAATCTCTGGTTTGTCTTTGAGAGCCTCGCGCATATAGTCGATCCAGATTGGCAGCGCAGCGGTGCCGCCGAATTCGCCGCGCCCAAGGCTGACGGGGGTATCAAACCCCACCCAAACGCAGGTAACCACGCTTGGGTTGAAGCCTGCAAACCATGCGTCTTTCTGCTCGTTGGTGGTGCCGGTTTTGCCGGCAAGATCTCTGCGCTTCAGGGATAGGGCTCGGCTGCCCGTGCCGCGCTTGATTACGTCGCCCATCATGCTGTCGATCATCCAGATGATGCGCGGATCTTCTACTGACATTGCTTGGTGGTAGGCAATGGTTTCGTGGTGGTTTGCATTGTCAGGCGTTGCAGGCGTGCTCACGCCGGTTTGGGATGCAGAGCTTGCGCTTGGGTCGCCGCTGTTACTGGTGTTGTCGGCGGTGGCGGTGGAGGTATCTGATTCGGTTTCCATTTGTGTAAGGCGGTCACATGGTGGCAGGCAGGCGGCGGCCGGTGTTGCGGAGTAGACCACTTCTCCTTTGTCGTTCTCAATGCGGGATACCCACCACGGTTCCACTTGAAAGCCGCCATTTGCAAACACCGAATAGCCGGTTGCCAGTTGGAGCGGCGTTACCTCCGCAGTGCCGAGTGCGAGTGAGAGGTGCTTGGGGAGCGTGGCCGGATCAAACGAGAACTTTTTTAGGTAATTTAATGCGTAATCCACGCCGATTTGCTCCAGCAGTCGGACCGATACCGTATTTTTGGATCGGTACAATGCCTCGCGCAAGCGCATTGGGCCTTGGTAGTCTGCAGAGCTGTTTTGCGGTCGCCAGACTTGCTTGGTCCACGGGTCTTCGTAGACAAAGGGTGCATCGTTGATCAGCGTTGCAGGGGTGAGACCTTTTGCGAGGCCCGCTGCGTAGATGAACGGCTTGAAGCTGGAGCCGGGCTGACGGCCTCCCTGCGTCGCGCGATTAAACTTGCTGAGCGCAAAATCATAGCCACCCGTAAGAGCAAGTACCGCGCCCGTGTTTGGGTCGAGTGAAACCAGTGCGCTTTGTGCGGCAGGAATTTGCGCAAGCCGCCAGCGGTCGTTGTTGGGAAGATCTGCGTTGTCTTTGTTTGCGGGAAGTGCCTGAAGGCGAACGATATCTCCTTTTTTGAGGATCTCGGGCAGCTTGGTGGGGGCGGGCGTCCAGCCGCGCCCACTGGTGCTTCGGCGTGCCCAGCGAGCGTTTTCGAAGTGCAGGGTAAGCGGTTGGCCATCGACATCCAGAAGAGTGGCTTGGCGGTCGTTAAGTTCGAGCACCGCTGCAGCAATCAGTGGCCCCCGCTTTGGGTACACCTGAAGCGCTTTGCTGATTTTGTCCCACACCGCCGCGCCGCTGAGCCCATCCAGAGACAGGTGGCCTTCTGGGCCACGATAGCCGTGACGCTGATCGTAAGTGATTAAGCCGCGCTGCAACGCATCGTTGGCCGCTGCCTGCAGAGATTCGTCGATTGTGGTGTATACGCGATAGCCGCTCTCATAGGCAGCCTCGCCAAATTTTGCGTAAATAAACTGGCGTGCCATTTCTGCCACATAGCCCGCATCTACTTGGCCCTCTACCGTGTGGGTTTGCGTTTCGGGTGGGGCTTTAATGGCTTCGGCATACTCACTTCCGGTAATCATTTCTAACTCCAGCATGCGCCCCAAAATCCAGTTGCGCCGCTCGCCCGCGCGTACTGGATTGTTGACTGGGTTGGTGGAGGAGGGCGCCTTGGGCAGGCCGGCTAGCATCGCGCACTCGGCAAGCGTCAAGTCGTTTAGCGGTTTTCCGTAATAGACCTGTGCTGCCGCTGCGATTCCGTAGGCGCGGTTCCCGAGATAAATTTTATTGAGATACAGCTCAAGGATTTCACGTTTACTAAGCTCTCGCTCTAGTTTCAGTGCTAGTAATACTTCTTTGCCTTTGCGTAGAAAAGTGCGCTCGCTGCTGAGAAAGTAGTTCTTTGCGAGCTGCATGGTAATCGTGCTGCCGCCCGTGTGAATGCGCCCGGAAGATACGAGTTCTGCTACTGCCCGCGACATGCTTTTAAGGTCTACGCCATGGTGTTGGAAAAAACGTGAGTCTTCAGCGGCAAGGAAAGCATTCGTGAGCTGTTTGGGGACATCATTGATTGAGACGGGAGTACGTTTTTTCTCTCCAAACTCAGCGATGAGTTGCTGATGTTTGCTAAAAATGCGTAATGGTGTCTGCAGCGGGATCTCACGAATACTCTCCACGGAAGGAAGAGAAGGGTTTAAATACAAGACAGTACCGCTGATGCCTGCTATGGCTACACTGATACCGAGTACGGCAATTCGCAAAAAAAACAAAATAAAGGCTTGTGGTTTCGGCATCGGTTCTAGACTTCAAGGTAGGGTGCGCAAAAACAGCTGCGGCTCTTACTGATAAACAGACAGACTGAAAGCAGTCATGTTCGGCGAGAATTATACGATGTTATGGCGGCGCGATCTAATTGTGTGAGCTATCATTGTAATACTTTAAGTGCCGATCTATGAGTGTTTGCCAAGTATCGGTTTTGTCAGGAAATATTGGCATAATCCAAGGGAAGATGAACGTGTTGACCTTCCTCACAAAGAAAGCGTCGAGTGCAAAATTGGGCATTGATATCAGCTCTTCTTCAGTAAAATTGCTGGAGTTGAGTCGAAGTGGGAGCCGCTACCGCGTAGAGAGTTACGCGGTGGAGTCCTTGCCGCCTAACTCCGTGGTAGAAAAGAATATTACGGATGTTCAGGGTGTGGGAGAGGCAATCACCCGCGTTGTCAGTCGCTCGAAAACAGGCTTGAAAGCGGCGGCGGTTGCCGTGTCCGGTTCGTCGGTAATTACCAAATTGATTGAGCTAGACGCGCGCCTTTCAGAAGATGAAATGGAAAGCCAGATTCGCGTCGAAGCAGATCAGTACATCCCCTACCCCTTAGATGAAGTCGCCTTGGATTTCGAGGTGGTTGGGCCGGTAGAAAAAAATCCGGAGCGAGTTGAGGTGCTGCTGGTTGCGTGCCGCACGGAAAACGTCGAAATGCGAGTCGATGCCCTTGATGTGGCAAATTTGGTTGCCAAAGTGGTCGATGTTGAGGCGTATGCGGTCGAACGAGCGTTCGGGGTGCTCGCTAGCCATATCGACGGCGGAGAAGATCAGACGGTCGCTATCGTTGACGTAGGTTCGACGATGACTACGCTAAGCGTGCTGCACGATGGGCGGACGATCTATACGCGCGAGCAGTTATTTGGCGGCAAACAGCTCACCGAAGAAATTCAGCGCCGCTATGGGTTGTCGTTTGATGAGGCGGGGCTCGCAAAAAGAAAGGGCGGTTTGCCGGATGATTACGAGTCAGAAGTATTGCATCCGTTCAAAGAAGCAGTTGTGCAGCAAGTAATGCGCTCGTTACAGTTTTTCTATTCCTCTACTCAATATAACGATGTAGATCATATCTTGCTCGCAGGTGGTACGGCTTCGATTGATGGCCTTGCGAAAATGGTGCAAGACAAAATTGGTACCACAACGACGGTAGCGAATCCCTTTGTCGATATGTCCATTGCTTCACGGGTTGATGCGCAGCAGCTGAGTAACGATGCGCCTTCGCTCATGATTGCTTGCGGCCTTGCCCTGAGGAGTTTTGACTGATGGCAAGAATAAACTTATTGCCCTGGCGGGAAGAACGTCGCCAAGAACTCAAAAAGCAATTTCTAACTATCTTGGTTGGGGTGATTTTTGTCGGTGCAGGCAGCGTCTACGTTGCCAATATGGTGGTTGAAAGCGAAACCGCCTACCAAAATACCCGTAACGAGTTTGTGCAGGCAGAGACCCGCAAACTGGATGAACAGATCAAAGAAATCGCGGAATTAAAGAAAAAACGCGCGAGCCTGATTGAGCGAATGAACGTTATTCAGGATCTGCAAGGTAATCGCCCGATGGTGGTGAAAGTATTTGATGAGTTGGCGCGCACCATGCCAGATGGCGTTTACTATGCTTCAATTACAGAGACTGGCGATACAATCACTGCAGATGGTGTGGCGGAATCGAATACGCGCATATCGACCCTTATGCGCAATCTGGATGATTCAGGCACTTTCTTACGGCCGACGTTATCGAAAGTAGTCAAGCATGCAATGAAGGCGGGTGAGCAGAAGGATGAAAGTGATTTTCAGCTTTCCTTCAAGATTGAAAAACCAAAGTCCTCTGACAAGGAGGGTTGAGCCATGGATGTGAAGCAGTTTGTCGATACCCTGAACAATCTTGATTTTGAGAACATTGGCTCGTGGCCCGCTTCCGTGAAGGCGCTTTTTTGGGCGCTGGCAATGGTTCTTGCAGGCTGGGGAGTTTATCAGTTTATGCTGGCAGATTCTTTAGTGGCTCTTGACGAAGCGCGCGCTAAGGAAGGCGAGCTGATGAAGGTCTATGAATCCAAGGCGTTTCAGGCAGCCAACCTGGATCGTTATAAGGCGCAAATGGAAGAGATGGAAACGACGTTCGGCGCGCTTTTGCGGCAGCTTCCCAAAGATGCGGAAGTGCCCGGATTGCTGGAAGATATTACCCATACCGGGCTTAGTGCAGGGCTTGAATTTCAGTCCATTACGCTGGCGCCAGAGCAAACGCGGGAATTCTACATTGAGTTGCCTATCAATATCACGGTCAGAGGTGGCTATCACGCGCTGGGCGCTTTCGTCAGCGGTGTTGCAGCATTGCCGCGTATCGTCACTTTGCACGATTTTTCGATTAAATCGGGCGGTACGACCAATGATTTGACCATGAATATTGTGGCCAAAACGTACCGGTACAAGGAGGATTGATCCATGTGGCTCAGACTGTTATGTGTCGCAGCAATCCTTGTTTTGTCTGGATGTGATGGAGACGGCCAGTTTTCTGATCTGCGTTCGCAGATGGAAGAAATCAAAAAGCGGCCTAAGGGGAATATTGAGGCGCCACCTGAATTCAAGGCGTATACCACTTTTACATACAGCGCAGCGGCATTACGAAGCCCGTTTTCGCCGCCGATGGATGTTCAGCTGGTTGCTGAAAAACAGCAAAAATCAGCGCTAAAGCCGGACTTTGATCGGCCGAAAGAGCCGTTAGAGGAATTTGGTGTGGATTCGCTGACGATGGTGGGCACTTTGAAGAGGCCGGGTGGCGCACTGTTTGCGTTAATTCAAGATCCAAACGGTGGGCTTTCACGGGTTACTGCGGGGAATCATTTGGGCCGCAATTTTGGCAAGATCGTGAGCATAACACCCGAGAAGCTGGAACTGACCGAGATTGTATCGGACGGTCAGGACGGTTGGATTGAGCGTCCTCGTTCCATTGTGTTGCGCGAACAGAACTAAGAAGGTGGGAGAGTAAGCGTTATGACTTCAAGCTGGATGAGCCATGGCAAGCCAGGCAGACCCACAACCTACAGGAAACTGGCGGCGTCCTTGCTGTTTCTTTCCCCGTTTATTTCGCTGGATGCGTATGCGTTACAGCTGACGAACGTGACATCGTCAACCCTCAGTGGCGATAGTGTCGAGATTCGTTTGGGGTTTGATGGCGCTGCACCGCAGCCTTCAAGTTATACAATCGAGAATCCCGCGCGAATTGCGCTGGATTTGCCGGGCGTAAGCAGCGGTCTAAAAGAAAAATACCATACGCTGGGTAGTGGCAATGTCCGCACGCTTACCGTAATGGGCACTCAGGATCGCGTACGCCTTGTCGTAAATATGGGTACGCTCACGACCTATGACACCCGCGTAGAAGGCAACCAGCTAGTGGTTACCGTTGGGTCGGCCGCGCAAGGGCAAAATCTTGGTTCAACTTCGCGCGCGCCTGCATCAAGCGCGGCACCGGCACCTGCCTCGGTTAGCTCCGGGCCGAGCATTCAAGACGTTGATTTTCATCGTGGAGAGAGCGGCGAGGGCTTGGTTTCGATTCGCTTGAGCGATCCAAATTCGCCGGTTGATTTGCGTGAAGAGGGCGGCAGGATCGTTGCGGATTTTGTCGGAGTAAGTCTTCCTGATCATTTGCGGCGCAAATTGGATGTGCTGGATTTTGCGACGCCCGTGAAATTGGTGAGCGCGATTCGTGAAGGCAAGAATACCAAAGTCACCATTGAAGCCAAGGGTGATTATGAGTACATGGCCTATCAGACGGATAATTCCTTTACGGTTTCGGTGAAGCCGGTTACGGCTACGGAGCTGGAGCGTAAAAAACGCGAGCGCTTCCAGTATACTGGCGAAAAGCTCTCGTTGAATTTCCAAGATATTGAAGTTCGCTCCGTGTTGCAGCTGATTGCAGACTTTACGGAATTAAATTTGGTCGCCAGCGACACGGTAGGCGGAAAAATAACGCTGCGCCTACAGAACGTTCCTTGGGATCAGGCGCTTGATTTGATTCTTAAAACCAAGGCTTTGGATAAGCGCAAGATCGGCAACGTGCTGCTGGTTGCGCCCGCCGATGAAATCGCCGCGCGTGAAAAACTGGAGTTGGAGAGCCAGAAGCAAATCCAGGAGCTCTCACCCACGCGAACGGAATACATCACCGTAAATTACGCAAAAGCGGATCAGCTAGCCAAGCTGCTAACCAAAGAATCGGGCTTCCTTTCTGAGCGCGGTAGTGTCGCCGTGGATCAACGTACCAACACGCTAATCATTCAGGAAACCAACAATAAGCTGGATGAAATCCGCTACATGCTGGATCAGCTTGATGTGCCTGTGCGCCAAGTGCTGATTGAAGCGCGTATCGTGATTGCACGGGCCAACGTTGGCGAGGAAATGGGCGTGCGCTGGAACGTTGTGCAGCGTGGCAAAGTAGGCGAAGATTTTCATAACGTCTTTCTTTCAGGGAAGGGCACTGGCGTTGAGAGCAACGTAGAGAGTTTGACCAATACCGGCAAATTTACGATCGGCACAAATACTGTGCCGCTAGACTTTAGCGTTCAGGGGGGCGATGCTTCGTCGCTTGCGCTTGGGTTGTTTGATGATAAGGGCTTGTTGGATATTGAGCTCTCAGCGTTGGAGAGTGAAGGCCGTGCTGATGTGGTTTCAACGCCAAAAGTCTTGACGGCAGACCAACAAAAGGCGAAAGTGGCGTCAGGTACCGAAATCCCGTATCAGGAAGCCTCGTCCTCGGGCGCAACCACGACTTCGTTCAAAGAAGCTGTGCTCTCGTTGGAAGCCACTCCGCAGATCACGCCTGATGGTCGGATCATCATGGATCTCAAGGTCAACCAAGACTCCATTGGCGATATCGACACTGCATCAAATATTCCGATCATTGATACCAACTCCGTAGAAACCAGTGTGATTGTTGATAACGGTCAGACGGTGGTGCTTGGTGGCGTGTTCCGTTCGGAAGAGATCAAGAGCGTGGCCAAAACGCCGTTCCTAGGGGATTTGCCGGTGCTGGGCCGCCTGTTCCGCAAGAACGTAAGTTCGCAGGCGAAAACGGAATTGCTGGTGTTCATCACACCCAAGATCGTGACCGACGTCGTCGCAAAGCAATAAGGCATCATGTCACTTAAGCAAAATGTCATTCTGATCGGCCCGATGGGAGCAGGAAAAAGCACCATCGGGCGTCAGCTCGCGGCGCTATTGCGCTATGAATTTGTTGATTCAGACCACGAAATTGAGGCGCGCACGGGTGCTGATATCCCGTGGATTTTCGATGTGGAAGGCGAAGAAGGATTCCGAAAACGCGAGGAAGCGGTGATTGACGACCTTACCCAACGCCAGCACATTGTGCTTGCGACCGGAGGCGGTGCAATTTTGCGGGAGGCGAATCGCCGCGCTATGAGTGCCCGCGGTGTAGTGGTCTATCTCAAAACCTCCATCGAACAGCAGCTCGCAAGGACTGCGCGTGATCGCAATCGCCCCCTTTTGCAAACCGAAAACCCCCGTAAGGTGCTGACCGAATTGATGGCAATTCGTGATCCTCTGTACTCTGAAATTGCCGATTACGTGATTGAAACCGACGGTGCAGCGATTCGCGAAGTGGCCACGCAAATTCTCGCCTTAATATCCGGCGAATCGAATAATTGATACCATAGGCAGATTCCCATTTGAGAGAATCTTGCATGGATCAGGTTAGAGTCGAGCTCGGCGAACGTAGTTATTCCATTCACATTGGTGCAGGCTTGCTTGCCAAGCTGCCGTCGTTATTGCCTGCATTGTCGGGTAAACAAGTAATGGTCGTGACGAACACTACGATTGCGCCGCTCTATTTGGAGCAGGTAGAGGAAGCGTTGTCGGGTTTTCAGCTCGATCACGTCATTTTGCCCGATGGCGAACAATATAAAACCCTTGGCGTTTTGGATCAGATTTTCTCGCGCCTGCTCGAACGCCGCCATAACCGCACCACGACGCTCATCGCGCTGGGTGGTGGTGTCATTGGTGATATGACGGGCTTTGCCGCCGCAGCATATCAGCGAGGCGTTGATTTTGTTCAAATTCCGACTACGCTACTCTCTCAGGTAGACTCTTCCGTTGGAGGGAAAACCGGCGTAAACCATCCCTTAGGCAAGAACATGATCGGCGCATTTCATCAGCCGCGCGTTGTAATTGCTGACTTGGCGACGCTCCTTACTTTACCCGATCGTGAGCTTTCGGCGGGGCTTGCGGAAATCATCAAATACGGCCTGATCTGGGATGCGGAGTTTTTTGAATGGCTTGAGCATTGCATGGATCGGCTCGTAGCGCGGGATATTGACGCGCTCGCACATGCGGTACGTCGTTCCTGTGAGATCAAAGCAGAGGTGGTGGGTAAAGACGAGCGCGAATCGAGTCTGCGCGCCATCTTGAATTTGGGCCATACGTTTGGGCACGCGATCGAAACGGCACAGGGCTATGGCCGCTGGCTGCACGGGGAAGCGGTAGGCGCAGGGATGGTGATGGCAACCGAGCTATCCATTCGGGAGGGCATGTTGCCAGAATCCATGCGGGAGCGCGTCACTGATTTGAGTATACGCGCAGGACTGCCCGTAAAAGGGCCGGCGGACATGGATGAGGCCATTTACCGGAAGTTGATGGCAGTCGATAAAAAGGTGTTGGACGACAAGATACGACTGGTTTTACTGGAGAAGCTCGGTAAGGCGGTGGTCACCACGAACTTCGACCCGACCAACTTCTCCGCAACCCTGCGGGCATGTACATGAATCGAAATACCGGTGAACCAGAGATTGAATTCGGTAAGTTGCTGGATGAATTTGTTTTACAAGACGATGCGCCCCACAAGAATGGGTTGCGCGATCACGCCATGCGCTTGGACGCTGTACGCAAAGAGAAAAAAGTGGACAACGCAGCAGGCGAAGTGGCTGACCAAGTAAAACTCGGCGGAGATTTCTTTTGCGCCGGCGGGCGCGAAGAGTGGGTGCGAAACTTAGAGCACCATCTGCACTACGGGGATGACATCCTGCTGCTCTGGGGGGAACCTGGGGCCGGAAAAAGCACACTGTTTGGGCAGTTGGTCAGAACTCTGCGCGCTGATGAATTTACTTTGATTTTCGTCGACGCTCGCCGCGCAGCAACGGTGGAATCGCTCTGGAGCGCATTGAGCGCAAGGCTGCGATTACCGGCAGGAATCGAAGGCTGGGAAGCACTCAAGCATGAAGCTGCGGAGCTGGCAGATCATCACCAACCCTTGGTGTTTTTGGTGGATCATGCCGACAAGCTGCAAAAAGACGCTGCGCAACTGCTGCGCGCAATCATTGACCTGCATTTGCCCGAAGTACGTTTGATGCTTGCGGCCGACGGTGTAGGCGAGACGCCAGAAGGCCAATGGCCAGCGTTGGAAACCCATTTGTTTGCCGGTGCACAACTTGCGCGCTTGCGCCCCTTTAGCGAAGAAGATGCTCGCGCCTTCCTCGACTTCGCGTTGCAGCGCGCTGGTTTGGACAAGATTGCACTCAGCGACAAAAAGAAAGAATCTATCGTACAGGAAGCGCTCCGCCTTCCAGGAAGAATCCAAGAAGCAGTTACCTATCTTGCACCTTTGCCGGCACCCGCTGTGTCAGAACTGCGTCTGCCAAAGGCAAGCGAGTCAGAACAGCGCGCGTCGCGCATCGAGAAGCTGGCGCAAAAAGCCGAAGCGGGAGCAAAAGCCAAGCACCGCCCGAAACTCGCAATGCCGAAGCTCCGTGTTGCCATGCCGAAGCTCTCCTTTGCGCTGCCCAAGTTTTCGGTAGCTGGCAGACCACCGTTTGGGTTGCCGCCGCGCAAGCTCACGCAATTGGCGGCAAGCGTCGCAGTTGTCGCCGCCCTAGGCGGCTACCTTGCATGGGATGGGCAATGGATACAATCGGGGGCGCGCCTTGTGCAATCGCTCGTGCCTTCGTTAGATCAAAGCGATGCGCCAGCAACGCTTGCCGCAAATCTGGAACAAGTTTCCGCTGCGCTCAAAGAAGAACCACCCGCGTCTGGGCGAGCAAACGCCTCTCTGCCGAGTGCAGCAGACACGGCAACGTCCAATGCCGCAGAGATCGGTGCTGCATTGCCTGTTGAAGACCCGCTCGTCGCAGCGCTTATGTCCGATACCATTGCCAATGCAGAAAAACGTGACGCTCTAAAACCGCAGTTGCAGCTGCCGAACGGATCGGCATCCATTGCGTCAACGGCGCCTACACGCGAGTCGTCTATAGGTGCAACTCTTAATGACGGTGCAACTCAGAATGGCAGTGCAACGCCGGATGCGAAGCAGAGCGCAAGTTCGGCGAAGGGCGTTCAACTCGCTGCGGCGGATCAGAAAGTGATAAAAAAGGCCGCGCCCACGACTAAAAGCACGGCAGTTGATCTTCCGCCGCCGGCGTTCTTGGCAGTGAGCAAGCCCGCTGCCGCCGCCCCCAAAACCGAGAAGCCCACCCAGCTCGCATCACTGGACAGCAAGACGCTGAATCCGCCGGCGTCTCTTGCGACCAAACAGAAGCTAGCCGTAACCGCTCCAAAGCCGGCATCTACTCCCCAGAAGCGTGCGACCGCTCAGCATTCCTCAGCGAGTCGGCCTGCCGCCGCTCGTTCGGGCGCATATACTTTGCAAATTATGGGCTTGCGAGATTTGCAGTCGGCGCAAACCTTTGTTCGCAACAATGCGGATGTCAGGGGATTGCGGTACCATACAACCACGTTGAACGGTGCGCCTTGGTATGTCATTGTTCAGGGTGAGTATCCAACCCTGCAGGCGGCTCAATCTGCGGCCAAGCGTTTGCCAGCGTCACTTCAGGCTAGCAAGCCGTTTCCAAAGCGTTTGCAGGCGCTGTAGGCGGTTCGCAGCATAGAAATTGGTTTCGCAGGGGCCGGCGCTTTGCCGGCCTCTGTTTTTTATGGTGATTTTACAAAGCAGCCTTCAGGCGGCTTTCTAGGGAGCAAGTGGATGTCGGAATTAAAAAATGATCGGTTTTTGCGTGCGCTACAGCGCCAGCCGGTCGATATGACCCCTGTATGGATGATGCGTCAGGCTGGGCGTTATCTTCCTGAATACCGCGCCACCCGTGCACGCGCTGGGGATTTTATGGCGCTTTGCAAAAATACCGAGCTCGCTTGCGAAGTCACCCTTCAGCCCTTGGATCGCTTTCCTTTGGATGCGGCGATTTTGTTCTCAGATATCCTTACCATTCCAGATGCGATGGGGTTGGGCCTTTATTTTGAGGCGGGGGAGGGGCCAAAGTTTCATAAGCCCGTCCGTACCCAAGCGCAGGTTGAGGCGCTGCCGATACCCAATGTCGCGGCAGATCTGGACTATGTGATGGCTGCGGTGCGCACGATTCGCTCGGCGTTGGGCGGGCGCGTACCTTTGATTGGCTTTTCCGGTAGCCCGTGGACCTTGGCCACCTATATGGTAGAAGGCGGCAGCAGCCGAGATTTCGCCACCATCAAGCGCATGATGTTCACCCAGCCGGAAGTGCTGCATCAACTACTGGATAAGCTTGCGACCACCGTAATCGCTTACTTGAACGAGCAGATTCGGAGTGGTGCACAGGCCGTGCAAATCTTTGATACTTGGGGTGGGGTGCTGAATACGCCTTGTTACCAAGCTTTTTCTTTGGATTATATGCAAAAAATCGTTGCCGGTTTGATTCGTGAGCATGAGGGGCGCGAGGTGCCGTGCATTTTGTTCACGAAAAACGGCGGACAGTGGCTAGAGCGAATTGCCGATACCGGCTGCAGCGCGGTGGGCCTTGATTGGACGCTGGATATCGGCGTTGCGCGTAGCCGAGTAGGCAACCGTGTAGCAATACAGGGAAATATGGATCCCTCCATTCTTTACGGCACGCACAACGCCATTCGTGCCGAAGTGAAGCGGATTCTGGATGATTTTGGCCCGCACAATGGCCATGTTTTCAATTTAGGGCATGGCATAACGCCGGAAGTAGATCCCGAGAATGCGCGAGTATTTATTGAGGCTGTGCATGAGCTGAGTGGGCGTTAAAAGTACCGTATCTGGGAGAACGGTATTTTCTTACGTTCATAAAAAGACCCCCTTGAATTCCCGCGTATTTTACGCGATTCAAGGGGGTCTTTGTTTTTCTATGATCAGTTGAAAGTAACTGGGATGGAAGCGGTTACCTTATTTTCTGTGCTTGAAGGTGCGCTCACGTCCACCGAGAGTGGGCCTCCCGTTTCGGTAGTAGTAGCGGATTTTCTAAGCGTGATACTGTATTCCACAGGGCCAGAGCAGTTAAAGATCTTCGGTACGGTAAAGGATGTGCTTCCCTGTGCTTCGCTGCCTTCAGGAACGGTGACTTTGACCGTTGACCCACTTGGCGGGCAGTTGCCTAGTTCATCAGATACCTTCACAGTAACCGTCTTCCAAGCGACGCCAAGCGTAAGCGGAGCGTTGTTGTTCAAATTGATTCTGAAATTATCGCCCGACATTACGATGCGAGTATCGGCGCGCACTTCGATCAGCGATTTGCAATGCCCGGCCTGCGCGGCGGCATCGCTGCAGTTAGTGCCATTGAATAGCGCATCTTTCGGCGTGAAAATACCATCGTTGTTAAAGTCGAAATACGGCTCCGTTCCAGCGTCATAATTTCGATTCCAGTTGACGTCCAGCCACGCATCGCTCACTTGCGTCACGGAAGATAGCTCTTCTAGATCAAAGCGCCCGTTAGAGTTGACATCGTTAAACGACTCCTCGCCAGCGGTACGTGCAAGAATCGTTACCTTGCCGTCGCTTGGCCGATCGCCTGCGCTTACCCATGCAACGGAGCAGGCACCTTGAGCGATTTCGCAGCTACCCGGGATGCTACCTGCAGACGCCATGAAGTTGATAATCGTGCCGTCCGGAACAAAGTTATTGTTTCGATCCCCGGAATGGACAGTTACGTTTACAACAATGCCATCGTAGTTCAGCGCGTTCGGGTTGAAGTCATCCAATGAAATCGAGAAGCTGTCTTGATCCGGAATGCCAATATTAATGTTGATCGGCGGAGTAGTTGTGTAAATCGCCTCACCGTCATCAGGCTTGTACGTTGCTTTGACGCGAACGCTTGTGCTGACCGTTCCCGCATTGAGCGTAGTGACCACAGCACCCGTTTTGTCGGACACGGCCGACGTGCTTGAAAGCGAAACGCCTCCGACGGTTGTGGAAGGTTCAAAGTTTAGCGTCTTACCCTTGATCCCATTACCGTTTTTGTCCGCAATCTTGAAGGTCAATGTGGTAAAACTGGGGCGGCTCGCATCTCCCGTATCTTGGAATGCGAGGTTGTTGGCGCTGGAAGACACAAACGAAACCGCGCCCACCTCTGCCGAAGCAATGCTGAGTGTCGTTGTGGCGCGAAGCACTTGATCTGTCGTGCTAATGGTCGCTGTCACTGTATCGTCACCGACGCATCCCGCAGCGGTATAGGTTGTGGTGGCGGTTCCAGTGGAGGTTGTCACGGAGGCTTCTGAAAGTGTCGAATCTTCGTTCGAGATGCAGTTGGAGTTGAACGTGACCGCAGTTTCATCAGTAATCAGCGTGCCAGTTTTGTCCACAATATTTACTGTCAGTGTGGTTCTCCCGCCCGCCGACAGTGTGCCGCTGACGGTGCCGATCATGTTATCCACAAAAGTAGAGCCCGCGCCAAACCCTAGGCGAACGACATCCGATGTACTGCCGTCACTGTTCCCACCCTGACCGTCAGCCGAGAGATTGGATGGGTCATCACCCCCGCACGCTGTAAGCAATGCTGTGAGCGCAATGAAATAGCCAGCATTGATAAGGCGATGCCCGCATTTTTTTGTATCCATAATCCTTCCCAACCGCAGATTAATCGAAAGTTACGCAAACGGATGCCCAAAGAGCCATAAATCTTTCTCATTCGCCTAAGGTGAGCCCCGAACAAGGGGAAGCAACACACTTAGGGCAATGCTTTAACCCTAGTTCATAGTTCGCTAATGATAAAGGCGCTGAAAAGCGAAAAGGAGCGGCAGCGGTATGCGTAGGGGGGATCGGTGCGACAAGAGGAGTCGAGCGAATGGCTGCAAGCTGTGTTCTGTAAGGACGTTGTTGGTCTAATTTCTGAAAAGTACCAGCAGACGCACCAGCAAAACCTTAGCGCTGCTCGTGTTTCGGGTGTTTTTTGATCTGGTTTTGGCCCGGCTTGCCAAAAGGATCGGCATGGACGCCATTGGATGCCTTACGGGCGCATTTAGTGCTATATTTGGCTCTTATGTTAGACCTGATTTGGAGGTGTACAATGCAAGCAGTGATGGCAAGAAATGCGATAAGTGTTTCCGAATTAAAGAAAAATCCTTCCCAAGTAGCTAAGGACGCTGGCGATGAACCCGTTGCTGTTCTCAACCACAACACGGTGATGGCTTATTTCGTTCCAGCCAAAGTGTGGGAGCGTCTCATGGGTGCCCTTGATGATGCCGATTTGCTACGTGTCGCCCATGAGCGTGCTGGCGGCCCCACGGTCAAGGTAAATCTGGATGACTTATAGCCTTGAGTTCAGGGAAGAGGCGTTGAAAGAATGGAACAAGCTGGGCGATACCATCAGAACGCAACTCAAGAAGAAACTGGCCGAACGCCTGAGAAATCCCCGTGTTCCTTCCGCTCGACTGAGCGGGATGCCTGACCATTACAAAATCAAGCTGAAAGCAGCGGGTTACCGTTTGATTTACCGTGTGGAAGATCAGCGCGTGACCGTGGTTGTTGTTGCTGTAGGGAAGCGCGAGCGGGGAGAAGCCTACGAAACCGCCGGCCACCGAAGATAGGTGCTAGAGAACGGCAAGTGGTAAAGGGGGCGTCCATACCCTTGATGCGGGTCAGGTCGAAGGGGTGCGTGCTAGGCAACGTCAGCGCGGTGCGCTGGATCGTCAACTACATGCGGGGTGACCACCCCGACGCGGTGCTCGCGAAGGCGGCCAAGGTCATAGCCGATGCCTGCGGGGCCTGAAGCAAAAAGGGCAGCCCGTGTGGGCTGCCCTTCTCACTTTTTGGTGCCGCTTGCCGGATTCGAACTGGCGACCTTTTCATTACGAATGAACTGCTCTACCAACTGAGCTAAAGCGGCGAAACCTAAAAACTTGTCTAAACCGTGTCTGCTACAACCCCGTAGTACCTCGCTGGCAGGCCGAAAGCCTTGCTGCGCTAAGCTTTCTTACCCGCCACAGCCGAGTCGCATTACGAATGCGCTGCTCTACCAACTGAGCTACACCGGCAACCGGCGCGAAAAGTATACCTGTCTGTCTAAAAAACGAAAGACTATTTTCTCGAAAGTTGCAGTATTTTCAATGTGCTTAAGCAGTCTCTCCGGATTGTTGGTGTGATTCGAGTCAATTCTATTGTGAATGAGTACAATTGACGGGCGACAGACACGGCGTTCAGAGATACACTTGTGCACGCCGAATGGCGCGCTTTGCCGTGGGCAAGTTTCCGTTAGATGAGCCAGTGTAACTGGTTGTCGTTAGTCCCGATCGTATCTTTGGAGTGACTTTGGGTGGGTTTAGAGGATCTGATTCGTGATTTTGGATACCTTGCGGTCTTCGTCGGGACGTTTTTGGAAGGGGAGACCATACAGATCATGGGCGGGCTTGCTGCCCATGCAGGATTCCTATCGTTGCCGTGGGTGATTGTGATTGGATGTGCCGGCACTCTCTTAGGGGATCAGCTTTATTTTTTCATTGGGCGCCGCTACGGGCAGCGCTTTCTGGAAAAGCGTCCTGCTTGGCAAGCGCGTATTGGTAAAGTTCACAACTACATCGAACGCTATGATGCCTTGGCGATTCTATCCTTCCGATTTTTTTATGGTATCCGTAACGTTGCATCCTTTGCGATGGGCACCTCGCGGATCCCTTTTGCGCGATTTGCAATTCTGAACGCGACGGGCGCAATCATCTGGGCCACGGTGATGGCCGGCCTTGGCTATTTCTTTGGCCGCGCGGTAGAGGCTGCGATGGGGGATATCAAGCGCTTTGAGGCCTACATCTTGGTGGGAGTCGGAGTGTTGGGGGTTGCGGTTTACCTCGTGCATGCCCGTAGAACTCGGCAAGAGGCCAAGAAGATTGAAGAAATTCATCAAACGAAAGACTGACACATGGAAACGATAGCGCAAAAGCCTGTAGCGTACCGCGTACCTGTCAGGCCCAGCGTGATGGCAGATTAGGGCATAGCGCCGCCTTTTCGCGATCACGCTTTTTCGCGACCACGCTTTTTCGCGATCAGATGAAACCAAGCCGTTTGCTTAACGCAAACTTGACGCCGTGGATGATAAGCTCTGCGTAGAGATAGAAGTGTCGCACGCGCCAAACCATTCCCCCAGCTTGGCGTCCCAAATGTCTGGGCTGATCACTAAATTCCCCCCGCCAGGAAGATTGGTGATCTCTCCAATATAAAAAGTGTCTGGGGTGACAAAAAAGTCCACCCGTACAAAACTTAACCCTCCCGACAAGCGCGTTGCTGCTTCCAGCATATCGTCTAGCTTCGAAGGCCGTTCAATACCAATTTCTAGCGGTGCTTCTTTGTAAACGATGGGTAGTCGATTCCAATGAATATCGTACACAGCTCGCTTGTGCCCAGAAAAGCGATCTGCATCGACGGTGATGATGAATGGGGTGCCATTGGCGACGAAGATCTTGAAATCCCAAGGGGGGTTGCCGTTGGGTCCCTCAATGAATTCTTCAATGATGAGACGTCGCGGAAGCTTGCGGTAGTACCATTCACGGCGAAAATAGTAGTAGTCCAATGAAAGCCAGCGGCTGCATTCCTTCTTGAGTATGGCCTTGTCTAATTTCTTTGCGTCTGGAACGAGAAAGTTAAAGCCGCATCCATGGTTGCCCTTGACCACATAGCGATTGGGTAGTGGGTTGAAATCAATTTCGTCAAAGGACGTATACTCACCGTATAGATTCGGTAGGTGGTTTTTGTAGCCAGCGTTTTCTATAAAACCCCGCACAGCCAATTTGTCTGCAAAGACTCGCCGCAAAGGGTGGCGTTCGTACATTTGCAAAAATAGAAGCTTTTCGCTCAGCTTGATGGGTGGGGTCAGGCGGGGAAATCGGCGCGTTGAAATGAGGTAGCGAAGCCATGTATACCAGTGTTCGGGTATCCGGTTAGCCGTCAGCTTGTTCAAAAAATAGGAAAAGCTCGGAAAAATCATCCTGAATTCCAGCGCGCTGCAAAGAGCATATTAGTTTAATTTCGCCAAGATTAATGGCACCACAACAAGGCATCAAATCACGATTTACGGCGCTGCCAACGAAAGTCGTTAGCTCAAGTATTAGGCCGTGCCGAGGCGGCTGAAGTTCGCATCGCCCCGTATTCGTAAGCCCCTTCCCACGAGAGAATGGCGCGTATCGTTCACGGGGTGTGCGGGACAATGAGCTGCGAGATAGATTTTATTGAACCGAGTAATTGCTGCTGCCGCCATCGACAGACAGCGTGGTGCATGAACCGCCGGTCAGCCAGCTTGTGGCGGGAAGTATCTCAAATTTCCGCGAGATGTTGAATATGCTCTAAAACTTTTTGCGTTCACTCCCAAAGCAGAATGTCAGACATGGGTGCGAGGGCGATTTCTTCGCCTTCCGTGTACTCAATTTCGCGCGTTCCCGTCGCGCTGATTGCCACGCCGGTATAGGCCGCTTTTGACTTGCCGGTGGGGGAAAGCACGATTTTCTGGGTTGCGTTGCTGACGTTGGAAGCTGCGATGCGTTTCTTGCCGCCTTTTAAGATGGCAGCAATTGCAACGTCGTCGGGAAGCCCGATTGCGCTCACATTGCATACGGTGCCTACGAACAAGCCATTCAGGAAGTGGTAGAGATAGGCGGAGGGACGAAACTCTCCTTGGCTTCCCAGTTTTCCATAGTTTGAGTTGAGATCGTTCCATGCGAAGGTCGAAACCAGTCCATCAATTGGCATGAGGTGGATCAGAAAATACAGGTCAAATGCCGCGGATTCGTGGGTTGCCATCCGGAGATCAGGAGTCTGCCACGCGTAATTGATGTTGTATTCTGTGAGCATGATGCCGGCTTTGCCTTGAACTGACTTGGCCAAAGTGGCGATTTTCTGCGCGGTAGAGCGAAACTTCTGCGCTACTTCTTGGTTTGAAAGCGTGGCGCTACCCGTGGAGTAGTAGTGAAACGTCAGGTAGTCCAAGCCAATTCCGGGGTTACCATAGAATCTGGAGACGTTGCTCGTGGAGGGAACGAATTTGAACGCAGGGCCTGCGAGCGGTACATCTGGGTTCGCCTGCTTCATGTTCCGGTAAATTTTGCCCATGCTTTCTGCATAAGCGTCGGGCCCATCGGTCGTGTTGGCATAGAGATCCTCTTTTTCGTTCGGTACTTCGACGATTAGCGATAGCGACGGGTACTGTGTTTTGAGAAACGATACCAGCCGATTGTTCAGTGCCGCAAATCGGAGCGTGTCTTGAGAGCGCAATCGCCCTGATGCGTCGGCGTAGCTTGCGGGCCATGCGTTGATGGAGAGCATCACTTTTTCGGTTCCCTTCAAACGCATGTCAAAGCTCTTCTTGATGTCTGCGTAGCGCCAGTCATCTGTCTGAGGGTCGTACCACTTCTTCATGAACTCGCCGTTGTGGAAACGTAGTGAGCCGGGGGCGATGAATTGGATGCCATTTTTCCAAGACGATACCCATGTGCTTGTGGTATCGAACATCTGAAAATGATTGATGGAAAAAAATTCTGGCGGCAAATTTCTTGTGGTGGAATCCCAATTAACGTCAACTTGATAAGCCGCATAAGAAAACGGCGTGAATAGCGCTAGTAGCGCACCTGCAGCCCAAGTACGAGAAGCCGCCTTTTTATGGTGTTTTGGTACGAACGTTGAGGAATAAATTCCGCAAAATTCAAGCGACTTCTTGCTATTGGACGAGCGTTTCATGGGTTAGCCCTACACGGAAATTGATTGAAGAAGAATTCCGGAACATTCAATAAATCACTTGTCTTTCACAGAAAAACCGACTGACAAGATATAGAGTACTCGAGTAAGTATAGATAAAAAAGCGCAGCTATACTCTTAAGCATTCCGCAGTTTGGAATACTGGGTCAAGCGCTGTGCGATGATTATGGTGATCCTTATTAATGAATTTATTCAGTCATTGAGCGAGGTCCTGCCCTCATGAACAGAATGCGATATGCCTTTTTGTTGTTAGGCACGGTATTTTTCAGCACTTCAAGCGTTTCGGCGAGTGCTTGGACCGTTTTAAAAGATTTTAATTCCGGGTCGAATGGCTCGATCGCTCAAGGTAATAGCGACGCATTTAGCGCCGGCGCAATGGCATCCGTCTATTCAAAAGAACGCACGTTTGAAGGCGGCCAGTCTGCAGAATTGAATATTACTCAAGGGAGTAAAGGAGAGGGAAGTTGGGGTGGAATCATCAAGTTCCCCCAGCGGCTCGTAAAGAACGACAGCCTATGGGTGAGGCTGCGGGTGATGATGCCGCGTGACTTCGACTTTAATGCCTATGGTGAAGGGAATCGGCTGAAATTTTTGCGAATACCAACATTTGAAGGCAGCTCAAATGTAGATGGGTTATTCCTGAACTGGTATTTATTGAAGGATGGAAGCGCAGCGCCTTATGGGTTTATTTATGGTGCGGAAGGCGTGTGGTCTCTTTTTGGATCAGCACTCAGCGTGCCGATTCGGGAGTCGTGGGATACTTATGAGTGGAATATTACTTGGAGCGATATTCCTGCGAAAAATGGAGGAAGTGCGCGAATTAGGGCTTGGAAAAACGGCAAGCGGATTGCTGATATTTCTGATATGAAAACACTAGCAACTGCGAGAACAACTGCTGATTCTCTTTATCTTTTTTCTTATTGGAATGGCGGATCGCCAAAAACTCAGAAATTGTGGGTCGATGAAATTACGCTCACGACAGATAAGCCATCAACGAAGGACGATGCTGGATATCCGTTTCTTGGTGTTGGCGAGCAAGGTAGCCTTAAACCGGCACCAAGCCCACCGAGTATGTTCATGAAGGCTGAGTAGGCGGCTGTGTTGATGTGCGTTCTTCGATTTGCTTGTTGATCGCGTCTTTTATTGCTTTCTGAAAAAACAGCCCGACAAATAGCGGCCATATTACGATGGAATTGCTAAAGCCGCTTACCGAAAGTGAGCATGCAGCGCAGATTAGGAACAGCGTTAAACCTAAGCTTCTGCCGTAATATCGAACTAGTAGTTTGTACCACATCAGAATAAAAATCAGGCAGCCTATAACGCCCGCATCGTAGGCCAATCTCATAAAAAATGAGTGGAATATGACGGCTGTACAGTATTCATAGCTAGGCGACATTTTGGCCGCCCAGAATTTGAAGTCGTAGCAGGTGTCAAACGGCAACGCGGCCGCGATTCCGTGGCCGAATAGGATTTCCAGCCAAGACGAGTTAATCATAATGTGGTAAAAATCAATGGCGAACTTGGAGCGATCCATCTTGTCTAGCGCCACGCCGTCCATTCTTTCGCTGAATACGCTGTAAAAGACCAATAGTGATAAAAACATCACGATCAGGTAGAACGGCAGGTGTTGAGCCTTGAATTGCACCATTCGCCCACGCATCGCAAAAATCACGAATTCGATGACTCCCGACTTTGATTTAGACAAAAATGCAGCGAGTCCAGACAATACCAGTACAAGCGGCCCGCTACGACGATAGCTTCCGCAAAATGCTGCAATGCCAAACAAAAGAAATAATGAAGGGACCTCATAATTGTTTTCTGAATATAACGCCGGACGTGGGTTTCCTGTAAGATAAAGAACAGTATATGTAGCGAAGAAAATGAGCCCCATGGCCATTGCCGTGGCTGCAAGCTCAGGGAGCTTCCAGTTGCCTCCCCACCCATAGTTGTACTCGCCAATCAGCACAAATAAAATCAGATAAAGAGCAAATCTCCACGACCTTAAAAACTCGTACATCAAAAATTTTTCTGCCAAAAGGCCGTACATTAGAAACTGGGCAATCGAGTACAAAATCAGGAAAGCGAGTACCGTCAATCCAAATGCGGTGAAACTGCGTAGTTGCACGTTTTTCTGAAAAAAGGCGAACACCAGCAGGCCAACGAGGTAGCCATCAAACAGCGGAGACGATGCGGTAGGGTTAAATCCACTGGATGCGTACATTCCTGCGCCAACGCAGAAAAGAACCATGTGCAGCCAAAAAAACTTTGAGAATATGGCGTTCATACTGACCTTTGCAAAGGGCTCTTCGTAGTGCTCATGCTTGCCTCTGACGATTTGCTGGCAACCCAGCTCGGCTTAGCGCCGCGCTATATGCAGAATGAAGCCGGCGCAACCCAAGGCGCAACTGACGGCGGCGCGGAAGTGCCGTTCTGATAACACTGACCTTCATCGTGTGGGCGATAATGATTGAATAAGCCAGAAAGCTTACGAGCCTTGAAACAAGTAACGCGATCGCGATGTGTTCAACGGATGTGCCAAACGTAAAGCAGATGACTGCATTGATGATCACTTCGCTTGCCTGAATGAGTGTTCCGGAGGTGATTGCTCCTTGGGCGTTTAACCCGGAATTTGCAACGCGTGCGTAGCAAAGAAAAGGAAGGCTGAGTGCGATCCAATTGAGTGTCGCTACTGCGTCGAGGTATTTTTCTCCGTAGGCAATGCGGATGACCCATTCGGAGAGTGGGAGCAGGATCATCACTCCGACGGCGGCGACGGCAAACAAGGCCCATGCAGCCTGCAGATTTTGGTACAGCGCTCGGTTGCGGTTGTTTTGCGATACAGTGTGTGAATAGGAAACGAGGCTTGCAGAAGATGCGGCTTCTGTAACGAGATCGGTAATTTTTAGCGCAGCAAATACGAGTGTTGCGACTCCCGCGCCTAGTTGCACGCTTGTGAAATACACGCTAAATGAGGTGTTCATGGTGATGAAGGCAAGCGTCAGAGAGAGCGCACCGCCTTGCTTTATCATCGGCAAAACGCGTCTGAATGCGTCAATGGATATATGACGCGACGACCGCTCTCGGTACGCAACAGCCGCAATGTAGATCACCGAGGTGAAGTGACTTAACGCAAAGGTGATTAGCGCGGTAGATAGCGTCACCTGATCTGCAATGATTAGCAGGATGACGCTTGCGAGCAGAAAGTATCGGGAAAGAATTTCCGATTTATTGAACGCACGGATGTTTTTTGATGCAAGAAAAAGCCCTTGCGTCACATATACGAACATCATCGGAACTACGGCCAGTGCCGATAATATGATCACATCGGTAGTGGATTTTCCGCTCAGATTGTAGGCGGAGACTCCAAGCATGAGGCCAAACGCCAGTGTCGCGATCAGGGGCCAGATGTAGAGGAGGGTTTGCTTTACCTGTGATTCTTGGAACAAGCCCTTGGCAATGAAGAACGCGGAGGAGTTTCTTAATCCTAGGCTGGCCAGATAAATCACGCTATAGCTCACCATCGTGGTCAAGCCATAAACGCCCATGTCTTCTTTGGAAAGATAGCGGGCAAGTAAGGCGAGTACGAGCAAGTTGCCTGCGCGTGAGAGGATGCGGTTGAAAAGTACTGCGAAGACGTCCTTAATCATTGCTGCCGGACCGGGTTCCCTGTGGGTGTAAAACTCACTTTCACCGAGATTCAAGAGTTCGAAAGGAGCGTGGGCGAGATGCGTTGTGCTGGGGTTTTCTGGACGTCAGGCCGAAGACCAGCTTCATGCCGGTGTGCGGGTGCAAGGCGACCAGTGATAATGTGGTTGCGCTCTCGCTGAGCGTGAACGAGCGTAGTCTCGCATCCATCCACGTAAAAAAAAAGTGGCTTTTTGTTGCTGCGGATGCCCCCGTTCAGAAGCAAGATGCCTCCTTGACGGGCGGCACCTTGCTGCGTCGATCGCGAATGGGGTTTCCCCAAGAATGATGACGGGAATGATGGCTGGATTGATGAGCTATCGCGAGCTGTAGGCTGACGTTTGTTCTGTCTGGAGCGTCTAGCTGGGGCGTCTGTGAGCTCTTGCTTGGTAGGTGGCATGAGTGGTAGCGACGACGACCCCATTGGTGTCTTTGAGCTCCAGATCCAGTACATAGACCGATTTTCCGTTGCTTTCTACTTCGGAGTTGATGCGCGCGATCTCGTCGTCGTTGAGTGATGCCTCTACAAAAATGTCTGTCGTTGCGGGTTTCAAAAACTTGATCGAAAGATCCGCTAAGATCGGGAAAGCTTTGGTGGGATCGAAGGCACTCATGAATAGGGCGCCGCCGGGAATCTCGGCCAGTGTGAAAAGCGCGCCCGCATACATGGTTCCGATGTGGTTTTGATTGCCTTGGAACGGAATCTTCATTTTTACGCGGCCGCGTTCAAACTCTACTAAATCGACGCCAGCGCGCTCGGCAAATGGAATCGTGCCAGTTGTAAGGCGGCGAACGGTTTCAAAATCGAAGTTCATGCGAAATTCCCACTGTTTTAGGTTTGGTCGCTTGTTTAGTCGCTTGTTTAAAAGTGGCTGTTGAACGCGGTGACTGATGCGTCACGCGTGCTTGGCCGATAGTAGCAGTGCCAAACGCCGGATACCAGTGGGTATTATCAAGTCAGTGGGGGTAAAAGCTGCTTGGTGAGCGATTACCTTGATTCCGAGTGGGTCGGAGCGCTTTCTGCCGGTGCTTTTTCAGAGGAGCCAGAGGAGCTGACGAGTTCTGTGCTTGGCGCTTCCGGTAGCTTCTCGACGAGGCGGGCGAGTTGTAGGCCGAACTCAAACAGCAGGATCATGGGCACTGCGAGCAAGGTCTGTGAAAATGGATCGGGTGGGGTGAGCAACATTCCAACAAAGAAGCACAGTACGATGATGTAGCGGCGCTTGTCTGCTAGTTGGGCGCGTGTTGTGACGCCCGACCAGACCATCAGCACGATGGCCACCGGAATTTCAAAGGTTGCACCGAATGCAAAGAATAGCGAGAGCGCGATCGACAGATATTGTGAAATATCCGGCGTTACCACGATGCTTTCTGGGCCGGTGGACACAAAAAACGCCATGATCAGCGGGAAGATTACGTAGTGGGCAAAGGCGATTCCAATGTAAAATAGCAGAACGCTACTCACCAAAATCGGAATCGCAACTCGTCGCTCATGCTGGTAGAGCCCTGGGGATACAAATTTCCAGAACTGATGTAGCACAACCGGCATTGCCAAAAACAGGGCGACAACTGCAGTCAGTTTGAAGGGGGCGAAGAAGGTGGCGGTGATGTCGGTTGCGATCATCGAGGTGCCGGCGGGGAGTTTGTCCCGTATCGGTTGCGATACAATCAGATAGATGTCATTCGCAAAGTAGATCAGCGCCAAAAAACACACCAAGATTGCACAAACCGATACAAGAAGCCGCCTGCGCAGTTCGATCAGGTGTTCAATGAGGGGCATGGGCGTGTCTTGCTCGTCACGAGCGCCGCTGGAATCCTGGTTCATAATTGTGGCTTAACTGCTTCGGTTTGCTGCGGAGGCTCGTGGCTAGGCTTTTCTGCACTGAGTTTTTCTGGGCTGGGCTTTTCTGATGAGGCTGTGGTTGGAGGTGTGATCTGCGGCGTAGAGGGTGACGGTGAGGTGCTAGCTTCCTGCTGCACCGACTGTATGCCGTCCTTGAATGCTTTGCCGGTTTCGGTGAGCTCTTTTTTGATATCCCCGATCATGCCTTCTTCCACCTGCTTTTTGATGCGTTCCTGCATCTCGTACAAGTTGACCTCGCGCTCCATTTCTACCCGCACGGATTGCACCATGCGATTGATTTTGCCTAGAAAGGCGCCAGTCATTCTTGCGGCGTGCGGGAGCCTTTCGGGGCCGAGCACGAGCAATGCAACGATGCCGAGCAGTACTAGCTCAAGAAAACCGATATCGAACATAGTTTAGACGTTCGAATCTTCTTTTTTTACTTGGGCGGTGCTGTCGATCGGCGGTTTTTGAGCGCTTGGCTGCTGGTTGGCGATTTTTTTATCTTCTTCGCTTTCTTTGCCATCGCTCATGGCTTGTTTGAATCCTTTGATGGCATTGCCTAGGTCGCTGCCAATGTTCCCTAGTCGCTTGGTGCCGAACAAAAGCACCACAATAACCAAAACGATCAGCAATTGCGTCATACTGATGCCCATAAAGAGATCCTCGCGTAAGTGTGTTTGCAGGCAAAACTGTGTGTATATGATACACCACAAGTCGGACGGTATTGTCAGCGCCTATCTGACGGTGGTCAAAAAAAGCGGTATCAGTCGTGTTTTCTTCGTGCCTTTTCTTCCAATCCAGAGAGCGAAAACCGGCGCGCCAGCTCTTGGGTGATGTCGGTACTGGAGAGTCCCAAGTGGTGGAGCATCACTAGGCTGTGGAACCAGAGATCGGCGGTTTCGTATATGAGGTCTTTGGTTTGGTTGGGGCTTGCGTCTTTGGCGGCAATGATGGCTTCAGTGCATTCCTCGCCGACTTTTTCCAGAATTTTATTTAAGCCTTTGTGGTAAAGGCTCGCCACATAAGAGGTTTCGGGGGAGGCGCCTTTGCGTGATGACAGTATTTGATCGAGCGTCGTGAGCACATCGTTGGGTGGGGGCGCTTGCAGGGTTTCGTTGGGCTGAGTCATGGGAAAGTCCGGTCTGGTAGCGGTATGTCGTAGTTTTTAGGGCTTAAAGCCGCGGTGGATTGCGACAAGTCCGCCGGAGAGATTGATGTGGTCGACGGGTTCAAAACCTGCTTCGCGCATTTGGTGTTTTAGTGTTCTTTGGTCAGGATGTTGCTGGATGCTGTTGGCAAGGTAACGATAAGCCTCAGCGTTTTGGGCGAGTAGCTTACCGATTCTTGGCAGCAGGCGCTGCGAATATTGCCGGTAGAACGTGCCGAGCCATTCTCTTTCTGGTTGCGAGAACTCAAGAACGAGCAGACGGCCACCTGGCTTTAGCACGCGAAAAGCAGATTCTAACACGGCTTGCGGGTGCTCGGTGACGCGTAGGGCAAAGCTCGTGATGCAGGTGTCAAAGTGATCGTCGGGGAAGGGGAGGGATTCTGCGTTCGCTTGGATGAAGTCGATGTTGTCCACCCATTCCTGAAAACGCCCGTTGGCTTTTTGGGAGGCTCGCTCTTGTGCGATTTGCAGCATTTCGCGGCTGAGATCTACGAGCACGACTTTCCCTTCGCTGCCGACGCGCTTGGCAGCGCGCAGGGCGAGATCGCCTGTGCCGCCGCCGAGATCCAGAATGCGTTGTCCGGGGCGAGCTGCGGTTAGATCGGTGCAGTAGCGCTTCCAGAGGCGGTGCATTCCGAGCGACATTAAGTCGCTCATTCGATCGAACTGTGTGGCAATTTCGCTAAAAATTTCTTGCGGTGCAGTGGCGTTTTGGCGTTTTGATTGGGTCACGTCCGAGCGCGAAGCTTCTTGTGTGGAGGCTTGGGGCGAGTGTGCTTTCGAGCGCGGTGAATAGGAGGCCACAAATGTTCCTTCGGTCTTGTTGCGGCGTTAGCCGTTGGGCTTCCAGCGGCCAATCAGGTTGGGCTCGCGTTTCGCGCCGGCTTCGGTCAGGCGATCTAGGTAGATTTTCCACATGGTTTCGTGCTGGCGGCCGAGTTCCAGCAGGTAAGTCCACGAGAACAGGCCGGTGTCGTGGCCGTCGTCGAATGCGATTTTGACAGCATAGTTGCCGATCGGTTCGAGCGCGTTGATGTTCACGAATTTTTTGCCCACTTGCAGCACCCCCTCGCCATGGCCGTGGCCGCGCACTTCGGCAGAGGGGGAGTGTACCCGTAGGTACTCGCAGCTAAGGGTGTGGCGCTCACCGTTTGTATACACCAATTCCAGCGTTCGTGCTTCGCGGTTCAGGTTGATTTCGACAGGAATGGCTTCGCTGAACGTGGTGTTGTGGTCGGTGAGTGTGGTCATGGCCCTTGTGTTCTAGGTGAGGTTAAATGAGTAGCGGGCTATAGGATATACCTACTCAAATCTTCATTGCCAGCCAAGGCTTGTAAACGATCGTCTACTTGCTGCGCGTGCAGCATGTAGACGTTTTCGCCGTGCTGGGTGGCAAGGTCTGAGGCGTCGTAGGAGATGTCTTCCAGCAGTTTTTCCATGACGGTGTGCAGGCGGCGTGCGCCGATGTTCTCAACCCGTTCATTGACCTGCCAGGCGATTTCGGCAATTCGGCGGATGGCGTCGTCGGCAAAATCTACTTTTAGACCTTCTGCGCCGAGCAGGGCTTTGTATTGCTCGGTGATGGAGCAGTTGGGTTCGGTGAGGATTTTTACGAAGTCATCGGCGCTGAGCGCTTGTAGCTCTACGCGAATGGGCAGGCGGCCTTGCAGTTCGGGCACCAAATCGCTGGGCTTGGAGAGGTGGAACGCACCGGAGGCGATAAACAGGATGTGGTCGGTGCGTACCATGCCGTATTTGGTGTTTACGGTGCAGCCTTCGATCAGTGGGAGCAGGTCGCGCTGTACGCCTTCACGGGAAACGTCGCTGCCTGAGAATTCCCCGCGTTTTGCGACTTTGTCGATTTCATCAATGAACACGATGCCGTTTTGCTCGACTGCTTTCACAGCGCGGCCTTTGATTTCGTCTTCGTTGACCAGCTTGGCGGCTTCTTCGTCTTGGATACGGGTGAAGGCATCTTTGATTTTCAGGCGCTTTTTCTTCAGTTTGCCGCTGGAAATGCTGGAGAACATGGATTGTAGCTGGCTGGTCATTTCTTCCATGCCAGGGGGCGCCATGATTTCTACGCCAACGGAGGGAGCGGCGAGTTCGATTTCGATTTCTTTGTCGTCGAGTTGCCCTTCACGCAGTTTTTTGCGGAAGACTTGGCGGGTGGCGGAGTCTTCGTTGCGTTCCAGTGTGCTGGTTTGCCAGTCGCTGCTGCGCGGTTGCGGGACGAGTACGTCGAGGATGCGGTCTTCGGCGGCATCAAGGGCGCGGTTGCGCACTTTTTCCATTTCCTGCTCACGGACAAGCTTTACGGCCATGTCGGCAAGGTCGCGGATAATGGTTTCAACGTCGCGGCCGACGTAGCCAACTTCGGTGAATTTGGTGGCTTCTACCTTGATGAACGGAGCTTTTGCAAGTTTGGCCAAGCGGCGGGCGATTTCGGTTTTGCCGACACCGGTGGGGCCGATCATCAGGATGTTTTTGGGGGTGATCTCATTGCGCATGGTTTCGGGAAGCTGCATGCGGCGCCAGCGGTTGCGCAGGGCGATGGCGACGGCGCGCTTGGCGTCGTGCTGGCCGATGATGTGCTTGTCGAGTTCGCTGACGATCTCTCTTGGGGTCATATCCGTCATGGCGGGTGATTCCTTAACAGCTTAATTCTTCGATGGTGAAATTGTGGTTTGTGTAGATGCAGATGTCAGCAGCGATGCCGAGCGATTTTTCGATGATTTCGCGGGCAGAGAGCTCGGTGTTTTCGTAGAGTGCGCGGGCGGCGGAGAGGGCGAAGGGGCCGCCGGAGCCGATGGCGATTAGGTCGTTTTCGGGTTGGATTACGTCGCCGTTGCCGGTGATGATCAGGGATGCATCGGCATCCGCGACAGCGAGCAGGGCTTCAAGGCGGCGCAGCATGCGGTCGGTGCGCCAGTCTTTGGCAAGCTCTACTGCGGAACGCACGAGATGGCCTTGGTGTTTTTCGAGTTTGGCTTCAAAGCGCTCAAACAGGGTAAACGCATCGGCGGTGCCACCGGCAAAGCCTGCGATAACCTTATCGTGATATAAGCGACGCACTTTGCGGGCGTTGCCTTTCATTACGGTGTTGCCAAGGGTGACTTGCCCGTCGCCACCAATCACCACTTTGCCATTGCGACGTGCCGACAAAATGGTTGTGCCACGATATTGTTCCACGCTACGACTCCTAAACGATCCATGAGAGATATCAAGATTAGGGCGGCGAAGCTGATTTCAAGAGCGCTCGTTGTGGAATGGATGCAGTTGTAGAAAACAGCGTGGTGAGCGCTAGGAACGCTTCGGGCGAATGTTGATGTGTTGGATGTGGGCTTCTTTCAGCGTGCTCTGGGCGCGGGAGAGTTGTTCTGCGCTGGTGAACGGGCCGACTTGTACGCGGTGGCGGGTGTCGCCTGGCTTTAGTTCCACTTTTTGTACGCTGGCGGGCAATCCGAGCAGGATTAGATTTGCGCGCATGGCATCTGCGTCTTTCGGGTTCTGGAAAGAGCCGGTTTGCAGAAGGGTTTGCGTGGGCGTGCTCGGCTTGCCTTTGGTTTCTACCACGGTAGGTTCGGCGTTATTGCCTTTGAGTGCGCTTGGTGCGCCTTCTGCGGGGGCGTCGCGCAGGATTTGATAGAACTGGAACGGTTCTTTGGTTGTGCTTTCGGTGGTTCCCGCGCTGGAGCTTGCTTGGGATACGTTGTTTGCGTTGGCTGGTTTGCTGGCAGCAGGTTTGTTTTGTGCGCTTGTCGATGCGGTATTCGCGGGTTTCGTGCTTGTTGATGCGGGTGTTGTAACGCCGCGCGTAGGGGTGGCGCGGTTTTGCGTGCTAGTGGCCGGTGCCGCTTTGGCGACTTCAGGTTTATGAGTGTAGGAGTGGAGTGGCGAGCCTTTTACGCCGGCCAGATACACCAAAAAGGCGGCAAATAAGCCCGTGGCAACGCCGGTAAAAAGCCAGACCCACGCAGGCACGCGTGGCCCGCTGGTTTTTGCTTTGGGTTTCGCTTTTGGTTTTGCGGTTTTTGCCTTGGTGGTTCTGCGTCTTGCCATCTACATCTGTCTATGAAAAATTTATCTGCTGGCTAACGGTTTTAGTGAAACGGTTTTAATGAAACGCGGTTTTGATGAAACGTGGCTTTTATGAAGCGCGGCTTGGATGGAACGCAGCTTTGATGGAACGAGTGTATGCCAAGCGCCGATGATTGCAAGAATCGGCGCCTGGAAATACTGCATTACATGCTTTCGGGTGCGGAAACACCGAGAAGAGTCAGGCCGTTGTTGATTACTTGGCGGATCGCTTCGCTCAGTGTAAGGCGGGCGTTACGCAAGTTGGCGTCTTCGATGATGACTTTGTGGGCGTTATACCAGCTGTGGAATTCTCCCGCGAGGTCGCGCAGGTATTGCGCTAACTGGTGGGGTTCGTATTGCAATGCAGCACGTTCCAGCAGCTCGGGGTATTTTGCCAGTTGGTTCAAGAGACCCTGTTCGTAGTCGTTGTCGAGTAGGTGTAAATGGGCGAGGCCGCTTTCACGATCCCAAGGGGCGCTTTCTGCGGCGGCTTTTTTCAGGATGCTGCAGACACGGGCGTGGGCGTATTGGATGTAGTAGATGGGGTTGTCCTTGCTTTGCGATTTGGCAAGATCAAGGTCGAAATCCATGTGTTGTTCGGATTTGCGGGTGACGTAGAAGAAGCGTGCGGCATCGTTGCCGACTTCTTCGCGCAGCTCACGCAGCGTTACGAAGGAGCCGGAGCGGGTGGACATTTGCACGCGTTCGCCGCCGCGATACAGAATGGCGAACTGTACGAGCAGGACGGTGAGCTTTTCTGGATCATATCCCAGTGCGCTTAGCGCAGCTTTTACGCGTGCGATATAACCGTGATGGTCAGCGCCCCACACGTTGATGACGCGATCAAAGCCGCGCTCAAATTTGTTCATGTGGTAGGCGATGTCGGATGCGAAGTAGGTAGTCTGGCCGTTATCGCGTGCGACGACGCGATCTTTGTCGTCGCCGTATTCGGTGGAGCGGAACCAGATGGCGCCGTCTTTTTCGTAGAGTTTGCCGTTCGTTTGCAGGCGGTCGATAGCGCGCTGGACGCTACCGCTGTCGGTGAGCGACATTTCGGAAAACCACTCGGTGTATTCGACGCCAAATTCGCGCAAATCGTCGCGGATGTCTCCGAGGATGGAGTCTAGGGCGGCGTCAAAAAACACTTTGTAGCCGTCTTTGCCCAGTAATTGCTTGGCGCGCTCGATGAGGCTGTCGATGTGTTCCTCTTTGTCGCCACCGGCGGGTTCATCGGCAGGGATGTCTTGGAACACGGCTTCGACGGAGCGTAGCCATGTTTGGCCTGCTTGGTTGAGGACGGCTTGCGAGATTTCGAGGATATAGCCGCCTTTGTAGCCGTTGCTCGGAAAATTGAACGATACGCCGCACAATTCCAGATAGCGAAGCCATACGCTGGTGGCCAGAATGTTCATCTGCCGACCGGCGTCGTTTACATAGTATTCGCGGTGCACGCGGAATCCGACCGCATCCAGCAGGTTGGCGAGCGTTGCACCGTAAGCTGCGCCGCGTCCGTGGCCGACGTGTAATGGGCCGGTGGGGTTGGCGGAGACGAATTCGACTTGGATGTATTGGCCCGCGCCGACTTTACTGTGGCCAAACTTGGCACCTTGGCTGAGAATCTGCGGAACAATCTGGTATTGGCTGCCATCTTGCAGGTAAAAGTTGATAAATCCTGGCCCAGCAATCTCGGTTTTCTGGATTGCAGGATCTGCTGGCAGTGCGTTGACGAGCTGTTGGGCCAAGTCGCGGGGTTTGAGGCCCGCAGGCTTGGCGAGCATCATCGCCAAATTGCTGGCAAAGTCGCCGTGCTGTTTGTCGCGCGTGCGCTCAATCTGATAGGTGGGCGAGAGCTCGCTGGGAAGCTGGTGGGCGGCTTGGAGGTGGGCAACGGCGGCTTTAAGCAGGGATTCGATCTTTGATTTCATCGGCGTAGGGCGGGGGTTCCAGCGATTGTGAGGAAAAATTGGCGGGCTATTATCGCCGTTTGGTGGGGGGAATGCTACAGGGGGATGATTAGAGCACGGTGATCACTTGTTCTACATACAGCGTTGCTAGGCTGGTGTTGTGGTTCCAGACATCGTAAGTGATGCCGTTGGCGGTGGTGACGCTGTCTTGTGTCCAGCCGGAGGTTCTGTATCCGTCCGCAAGGTTTAGTTTGTCGCCGGTGTTTCCTTCGATTTTTAGTTGCAGGCGGCCGGTGTCTGCAAACAGGTTGGCGCTGCCGAGGTCTAGGACGTCGGCAGCGGTTAGTTTGAGGGTGTTGTTGCCGCTGCCTGTGAGGTCGATCGTTTCAATGTTGTCTATACGGCTGCCGCCTAAGGGGTGGTTGGCAGCTTGGTTGGCAATGTGGGTTAGGTCGAGTGTGAGCCTGCTGCCGTCCAGTTGGAGGGTGTCGATGCCGGTGCCGCCGTCGATGCGGGCGAGTTTGGTGGTGTTGCCGCCGCTGCCCATCTCCGATTTCAGGGCGGTGATCATTTTGTTGTTGATTACAAAAGTGTCGTCGCCTGAGCCGCCGTAGAGTACGCTGGCTGCGGTGGCAGTGAGGGTGTCGTTGCCGGCGCCGCCGACGAGGGTCTGGGTGTTGCCGCGGTCGGATAGTGTGTTGTTATCGTGATCGCCGAGCTGATCGACGCGGGTTTCGCGGAAGGCGCCGCTGGTGGAACCGAAGATGACATAGCTGCGGCCGGCCATTTCGTTGACGTTTGGCGCGCCGATGATCAGGTCTGCCAAGCCGTCGCCATTGACGTCGCCTGCGGCGGCGACGCTGCGGCCGCTGTACTCGTTGCCGGATTCGCCGTTGATGATGAATCCACCTTGGCCTTGGGCTACGGCAGAAAGCTCAATGGCGGTGCTGTCGGTTTGACCGAAGACTACGTAGCTGTGCCCGACGTTGGGGCCTTTGCGGGAGTCGGTGTCTAATCTGCCTCGGGGGGCGCCGATCAATAGGTCTGCGAGGCCGTCGCCGTTGATGTCTCCGGCAGAGGAAACGCTATAGCCGCTCTGGGTGGCACTGCCTCGCTTGTTGATGGTCGAGCCGTTGTTGCTGCTGGATTGCCCGTTGATGACAAAGCCACCGTTACCGTTGGCCACGTCTGCAAGGTTGATGGCGGTAGCGTCGGTTTTACCGAATACCACATAGCTGCGGCCGTTGCCGCCGTTGGCGTTATAGGCGCCGATGATCAGGTCGGCCCGTCCGTCGCCGTTGACGTCGCCGGCGCTGGCGACGCTGTAACCGCTGAAGTCGCCGGATGCCTGACCGTTGATGACAAACCCGCCGTTGTCGTCGGCCAAGGTGGAAAGATCTGTGGCATTGCCATCTGATTTACCGAATACCACATAGGTGCGCCCCGCGTCGTTTGTGGCGGCAGGGTCGCTGCGGTACGCACCAATCACGAGGTCGGCTAGCCCGTCGCCGTTGATATCGCCGGCGCCGGCAACGCTGTAGCCGCTGTTATCGCCGACTGCCTGTCCGTTGATGACAAAGCCGCCGTTGCCGTTGACCACGGCGGAGAGGTCAATAGCGGTGCTGTCTTTTTTGCCGAACACCGCATAGCTTCGGCCAGCGTTGATTCCGGAAGGGTCGCTGAAAGGTGCGCCGACCACTAGATCGGCCAGCCCGTCGCCGTTGATGTCGCCGGCGCCTGCCACGCTCCTGCCGCTGGCGTCTCTTTGGGATTCTCCATTGATGACAAAACCACCGGTGTTACCCGCGACTACGGAAAGGTCGATGGCAGTGGTGCTCGTTTTGCCGAATACCACATAGCTACGCCCGGCACCGCTGCCGGCTTGTGGGTCGCTGTCGTAGGCGCCGATGATGACGTCGGCCAAGCCATCGCCATTGACGTCGCCTGCGTTCGCGACGGAAATACCGCTCGCATCTTGGTCGGACTGGCCGTTGATTACGAACCCACCTGTGCCGGCGGCGATTGCCGTGAGGTCGATGGCAGTGTTGTCGTCTTTGCCGAATATGATGTAGCTGCGTCCTACGGGTGTATGTGGTGCAATTTTGCCGCCAAAGGCACCAACGATTACGTCTACCAGCCCGTCGCCGTTGACGTCGCCAGCGCTGGCAACGCTGTAACCGCTGCTGTCAGCGGGTGTTTCTCCGCTGATCGCAAAGCCGCCGATGCCTGCCGTTATTTCGGAGAGCTCGATTGTGGGAGGGGGAACGGTGATTGTTTGTGTTGCGGTTGCGCTCAAGTTGCCAGCGAGATCTGAGATGTAGACCTTGTCGGTGAGGACGCGGTTTTGTGGGTCGATATTGGGCAGGGAAAAAACTCTCCACTGGCGTTCGGCGCGTACCAGTTCCGGCAAGTCGGCGGCGAGTGCAGGGGTAGCAAGCAGCCAGAGGCTGGCGAGGCTAAGTCGGGCTTTTTTTTGCATGTCGTGCGCCGTGTAGTGTTTTTGTTGTCAGGGCGGGCGGCTTCTGGGCGTAAAAAGGAGGAGCAAGCAATTGAGTATAGAAGAGATTTTGGGGGTGTCACGGGGGATGGCAGTAAGAATCGTTTGGGCTTCAGCCGATACGGCCAAAGCGGTTCACTCAACGGACGCGGGCTGAACCGAGGTTGGCCCTCGGTGCCCCGCGCCCGCGTCGGAACTTAACCTACATGAAGCTCTACGAAATCGCCGTTGTGGTTGGCGGCCAGAAAGCGGGAAATGTTGCCAGTTTTGACCTGTTCAACCATGGTTTTCAGCATTTTGGCGCAGGTTTCAGCACTGGCGTGTTGGCCGTGCTCGCCACTGAGGGCGGCAACGAACAGCATGTCCCACGCGTGGCCTTGTGCGGCGGCTTCTTCACGAAGGGCGGCGAAAGTGGAGAGTTCGTTGGCGCGTTTGTCGATATAGACGACAGGGGCCAGTGCGCCGCCGTGGCCGCGCTCAAAGTGGGTGCGCTGGGCTGCGGTGGCATCTTCTGGCAGTTCGGAGGTGCAGAACACCATCAGCAGGGTTTGGGGTTGGGGCTGGCCGAGGGCGGCTTGGATCAGATCATCAAAGTGGGTGAGAGACATGGCTCGGTTTCCATAGGGTTGAAGCGGTGCGGCAGTCTAGCAATTTCGGGATGGAGTGACTACCCGATGCCTATTTCTGCATAGTGTGGCGTTTCTGCATCGTCTGGCGCTCAATATTGTGCGCGTGCTGCGCATAAAAAATCACGAGCAGCGTCTGGGTTTTGCGCCTCCGCGCGCACTGGGGCCTTCGCTCGCTTCCACGTTCGGATGAACTCAAGCGTTATAAGGGATCGTTTTATGAACGAGAAAGTGCAAGTTCATACACTTTGTTTTTATCTCTTTCGCCAACGGCAAGTACAGTAACGGTAACAATATCATCCGAAACCTCGTACACGAGCCTATAACCCAGTTGACGCAGTTTGATTTTGTATAGACCTTTCGCACCACTAACGGCAGCAGAGGGTACGTGCGGGTTTTCGAGCCTTTTTATGAGTTGCTTCTTAAAAATTTCTCGAATATTTGGCGCTAACTTTTGCCATTCCTTTAATGCACTCTTTTTGAAAGCGAGTTTATAGGTCATCTATTGAAACCGAGATGCTTTCTTCGTTGGCCCGAGCACTTACAATGGCTAAGAGCTCCCTATCCTCAATAAGATCAAGCATCGCTTCATAAGCCTTGGCTGGAACACAATAAAAGGCAGGCTCATTCCTGTTTAGTACAGCGATCGGCATACCTAGTCCGCTGGCTACAACCTTCATTGGGTTTGCCTTTAGCTCGGAAATGCTGGCGGCTACATTGGCGAGAATTTGGCTTGTCATAAGTTCACCTCACTATTCAAGACCTAATAATAGATCTTTTAAGAGGTCTTGTATAGAGCGATAACAAGCCGCGACCCCCTTGGACAACCCATGCAATCGTATCGCATCGCGATAGCGCAAAAAGGCGGACGACATTCTCGTTGAAGGAATGACGCTGCAAGCGGAAAGAGCGCGTTACGATGCCAGCGCAAACGACTTGAGTTCACCGGCAATCGTGCTCGCCAGTTTACGGTTTTTTCCAAATTCGACATACGCTTGGACGCTGCGCAAAATGTGTGAAACCTGAAACTTCAGCTCGTTTAGCATCAGAAGGGCATCTTCAAGTTCGCGGTAGGCAAATACCAGCTTTTCTTTTTCCACTTGTTGCAGCCAGCGCGCGTACCCCTCATCTAATATGCCAGAGCCAGCGACCGAATTTAGGCAGCGGCGCAGCGCCGCGCTGATGGCGTGCAGCTCGCGCTCTTTATGATCGTTTGGGAAGACGGTAGTGATGCGACTGAGTTTGCTGATGTCGCAGGTGAGCGGTTCTTTTAGGGCGTTGAAACGCTGGATTTGTGCCGACAGCGTGCCGTGTGTGATGTGGGTGTTATCGCCGAGGCCAGACTGGCGTAATAGCGTTACTAAGGTTTCATAGGTGTGATAGAAATGCGTTTCGGCATTCATTTGCAGTACGGGGATCAGATTGCGTAGTGAGACCGAGCCGTTACGTGCCTGTCCCCGCCACGCGCCTTGGAAGGTGTCAGTCATGCCGATGACTTGCCCAAATGGGCTTAATTCGTTTCCGTGTCGGCCCGCCGGGTAGCCGCTGCCATCGGCGCGTTCGTGGTGCTCTAGAGCGGCAGTGACCACTTCTTTGGGGAGGTTTTCGATCGCAGCAAGAATTTTTTGGCTAATGATCGGGTGCGCCTGAATTTGCCGCCATTCTTCTGGGGTGAGCTGTTCTTTTTTATTGAGCAGTTCAGCCGAGATATGCACCATCCCCAAGTCGTGGGTGATGCCCGCAAGAAATAGGGTTTGCACTTGCTCGCGGCTATACCTCATGCGCAAACCGATCACGGATGCGAGCCATGCGCTAAAGAGGCACTGTTGGTATTGCTCCTTCAGGATGATCGACATTACGGTGAGTTTCTGGCGAATCACCGGGTAGCGGTCGATCGCAGACGCGAGGCTCGGGAGGATGGCTTCAAGGTTTACACGGTCGTGGAGTTGCTGCAGTTCCTCGTTTTTGCGTAAAAAGTCGCGCAAATTAAGGAGCAGGGTATTGCCGTTGATTTCATTGTCAACGCTGACGCTGCTTTCTAGCGGCTTGGTCAGCTTGAAGGTCATCAGTTTTGCCGCAATGCGCTTGTTGATCGGTGTGCCTTTTTTTGCGACCAGAATCCCCTGTGCGTTCACAATATCTTCGGATGCAAGCACAGAGTTGGTTTCATTTACGACGGCTAGGTTCTCTGTGTAGGCGTCTGGCGGCGGCAAACTCAAGGCAAACAGCTCCTCGGCCTCGCAAATGGAGGCAATTTTAGGGGTATGTAATCGTGATTACGCTCAATATAGCCCAAAATTAGATGCTCGGATAGCCTGAAAAGGTCAAAAAAACGCCAATATAGGTTAGGTTTTGGTGGAGGTTGTATTTTAGTTATTCTCGAGAGGGAATTCCATCATCTCGGCAACTGCTCCTGCGCTGCCCTAGCTTCTGCATTCATGCAGTCGTATTAACGTATGGAGTAGAAAAGTAATTTTTTGCGGACGTTGAACAAACGCCTCAATCATCCATCTGCACAGGATCTACATCCAAATGCCAGCGCACAGTTCTTGGTGCGAGCGATTCCACGACTGCCAGCCAGCGCTGAATAAAGCGGTGGAGCGCAGGCCGGTGTTGGGATTTTAATACTAGTTGAAAACGATAGTGGCCGGATTTGCGGCCCAGGGTGGCGGGAATCGGGCCGAGCAGTTCGAGCTCATCTTCAGGTTCTGGAACATCCTGCTCGGGTGGCCCTTGATTGGTGGCGCTTGGCGTTGCGTTGCTTGGCGTTGCATAGCTTTGCGTTGCATGACTTTGCGTTGCGTTGCTTTGAGGAGGGCGGCTTGCTAAAAGGATGGCGTTTCCTTGTGCGAGCGCTGCACGTAAAAAATCACGAGCAACGTCTGGGGTTTGCGCCTCGGCGCGCACTACGGCAAGGTGTGAAAATGGCGGCAATGAAACCAGTTGGCGCTCAAACAGCAGGCTCTCTGCTAAGGCGTGATAGCCATGCTGAACGAGAAGCTTAATAGAAGGGTGTTCAGGGTGATGTGTTTGTAGCAACACCTGCCCCCGCTTATCCCCACGCCCCGCTCGGCCCGCAACCTGTTCAATGAGTTGTGCCGTGTATTCCAGCCCACGAAAATCGCCGGAAAATAATCCCGCGTCCACATTGAGTATCACCACAAGCGTAACGTTAGGAAAATGGTGCCCTTTTGCCAGCATCTGTGTACCGACCAACAGCGCAGGCTTGCCAGAATGAATAACGCCAAATTGCTGGTGCATGCGCTCTGCGCTGCGAACTGCATCGCGGTCAATTCGCACGATGGCATGCTCTGGAAACAGATTTTGCAGGGTATCCTCAATGCGCTCCGTACCTTGGCCAATCGCGCGTAAATCGCTGCTGCCGCAGGCTTCGCAGAAATGCGGAACGGCGCGGTGCGCACTACAGTGGTGGCAATGCAAATGGGTGGGGTTTCGGTGTAACGTCAAGTGTGCGTCGCAGTTTTCGCACTGGCCATGCCATCCACAATCATGACAGAGCAACACGGGCGCATAGCCACGCCGGTTCATAAAAAACAGCACTTGCTCACCGCGTTTCAGACAGCTTGTTGCCGCCTTTAGCGCAGGTTCAGAAATTCCTTCCGTTAATTTTTGCGCCTTAATGTCAACAATCTGGTAGAGCGGCCGTGTGGCGTTTCCGGCGCGGTTTTGCAACAGAAGTGTCTCGTATCGGCAAAGGTTTGCGTTATGCAGAGATTCAAGGCTAGGCGTTGCACTTCCCAGAATAATCGGAATATTTTGCTGTCGCGCACGCATGACCGCTACATCGCGTGCGTGATAGCGAAAGCCGCTTTGCTGCTTAAAAGAGGTGTCGTGTTCCTCATCAATAACGATTAGGCCAAGTTGCGGTACTGCCGCAAATACTGCAGATCTTGTGCCGATAATAATACGCGCCTTGCCGCTTTTTGAATTACGCCACGCATGCAAGCGCTCGCGATCGCTTAAACCGGAGTGCAAAGCTGCAATCGGCACGCGAAAGCGCCGCTGGAAGCGCCCAATGGTTTGAGGGGTGAGCCCAATTTCTGGCACCAGCACTAACGCTTGGTGGCCTTGCTGGACGCAATGCGCAATGGCCTGTAAATAGACTTCGGTTTTGCCGCTGCCGGTAACGCCTTCCAGCAGCCAGACTTTGAACCCTTGGTGGCTGCAGATTGCATCTAGCGCCGCCTGCTGTTCGGGGTTTGCAGAGAGCTGCGGTTCGGCTAGCCATTGGGTAGGGCTTTCGGCGCTCGTGGCTGCAATCGTGGCGTCGAGAACTGTGTGATGATTGCTGACCACCAGCTGTTTATCTGCGAGTGCTTTGAGGATGGCGGAAGGAATGCCAAGGTGCTTTAGCATGCTGGCGCTCATTCCTTGCGGGCAGTCGCGCAGTTGTTGCAAGGCTTCCTGCTGGCGTGTTGAGCGGCTTAGGGACTCTAAGCGGATGACTTGGCCTTTTTCGGTGGCCCGCCAAAGGATTTCCGTTTCCTCGGCGGGGTTCGCACGGTTGCGGAGCGCGGTGGGAAGCGCGTGGTGGTACACCTCGCCAGGAGAATAATGGTAATAGCGGCTTGCCCAGCGGCATAAGTCCATCAAGTCGGCGGAAATTGCTGGAATTTGATCCAGTACCCGCTCAATGCGCTTGAGTTTTTCAAGTGGAAACTCGCTGTCGTTTGTGGTGCCTACTACGATTCCGATTTCTTTTCGATTGCCAAACGGCACCAGCACGCGATGGCCTTGCACAAGCAATGCGCCGAGCTCGTGTGAGGGCGGTAAATAGTCAAACAGTCGGCGCAACGGAGTTGCGATAGCAATTTGGTAGATCAGCAAGGACTTCATCGAATATTGGAAAGTGGAAATCTGCGTCACTTAATAAGTAGCCACCAATAAGCGAAGTCGGCGGCAATAAACGCTTTAGTGTGGACAAGCTTTTGTTTGCAAACAAGCTTTATAGCGTCTGGGTGACGAGGTACGGCACAGATTCGTGTAAAAACGGACACTTATCCAATGTAAGCCATTGATTTATATGGGTTCGTCATCCAAAAATTTTGCATCAAACCGAATCCGATAAGACGCTTGGTGGAAAGGCCGGGGACCGTGATTTGGGGGGCGCTTCGTGCTGCCACTATCCTACTCATCCAAAATATACTGAACAATTATTGAACAGCTCTTGCGAGCTCCACTTCGATCACCTGCCCTAGTATTGCCCCTGAATCCAGTTTCATTACTTCTTGTAAGGCATCCAACTTTTCTGGCGCGTTGAGCACAATGACTTTATCATCATGACAGCTAATCAAAATGCCACTCTGACCGCCAAAAAAAACAAGACCAACTCTACAATGACATTCAAACTCATTTCGCCTTTAGTTTCGCTGTTCATTATGGCGATACCTTGCTCCACATATGGCTACGAGCAAGCGCTCGATCTCGGATTAGAGGATAGATATCTGCGAGAATATATCCACAACGAGCCTTCATATCCCGCTTACTTGAAAAGCATAAATGTTGATGGCGAAAACCGATCCTATTATTGGTACAAGCCTGCAACGGCCAATCACAAAAGGATTCCAATCCTTATTGCCTTGCATGGCGCAGGCAGAACAGGTGCATCCTTGGTTGAAGCCTGGATGCCACTTTCAGAAATCTATGGATTTGCAGTCATTGCCCCCAACGGCAAAGATAAAAATTGGAATCTGGAATCAGAAGACTCAAATTTTATTCTGAAAGCAACACAGGACGTGTTATTGCGTGAAAAAATTTCTGCAGATAATACATATCTCTTTGGTCATTCAAATGGAGGGAAATTGGCCATAATGCTGGCCGCACAGCATCCCGAATTATTTGCAGGTATTTGTTCACACGCTGGCACGTTGCCAACGGAAGTGAAAATCAATAGGAAAACACTTGTATCAAGCCAAAAGAAAATACCTATTGGTATATTCCTTGGTGATCGCGATCATATATTCTCGATCGCATCCGCCAGAGCGACAACCACCTGGCTTTCTTCCTACAATTTTTATCCGTCACTTTATGTGCTGACCAACCATACACACTGGTATTACCACGACAGTCGGAAAATTAACCTTGCAGTATGGGATTTTTTTCAAGGAAAAGCGCCGTCCGCACATTAACAATATGAGCTTCACGGTGCACCCATTACCAGCGAGGGTTAACGCAGAGCTGGGACTTTATTCCGTCCCAGCTCGCGCCTTATTTATCGCCAATTAGCCGCAATCACTCCATTCAACTGTTGCTGATATTCCTGGGGTAAAGTCACCTGCCCTGGAGCTGGAGGAGCAAACGCTGCCATCGCATTCACCAAGGCGTCCACTGAAGCATCCGATAGAGACAAACCGCCTGCTGTCGTAAACTGTTCCACATGATTCGCTTGCCCTCCATACCAGTTGCTTATGGTCACCTTGTCGCTGGTGCCAATGATGCTCACCTCCAGATCAGCATTGACTCTTTGGAACCAGAGCTGATCGGCTGCGATATCCTGGCCAAACTGCAAAACGTCGGTATTTGCCAGTGCGTCGTTTTCGACAATGGTATCTGAACCATACCCTCTGCCCATCAGATATGCATCGTTGCCCGCACCACCCGTTAGGATATCTGTACCTTCTTTTCCATCCAACGTGTTAGCAGCACTGTTTCCGGTGATCTGATTATTCAGTTGGTTACCATTTCCAGAGATCGCACTCGCACCAGTAAGAACCAAGTTTTCGACGTTATCGGATAAGCTGAACGTAACGGATGCTCTTACCAAATCGGTTCCAGCGTTCACATTCTCAATCACCTGATCATTAGCGTTATCGACGATATAGGTATCACCACCACCCAGTCCCATCATGGTGTCAGCGCCCGCCTTGCCGTCAATTATGTTGCCATACAGATCATTACCGGTAATGGTATTGTCCAAAGCATTCCCTGTTGCATTGAATGCGAAAAGTCCCGACTGAAGCACCAGATTTTCAGCGTTATCAACGAGCGTGTAACTGAACTTGGAATAGATGGTATCCATCCCTTGCTGCGCAAGCTCAATGACTTTATCGGCGGTATTTTCTAAATAATAAATATCATCACCTAGTCCACCTACCATAGCATCTGCGCCAGCACCACCGTCGAGGACATCATTTCCTTCCAATCCTTCCAATCGGTTCGATGCGCTGTTGCCAATCAGAGAATTAGCTTGCTGGTTTCCTGTACCGTTGATTGCAGTTGTTCCAGTTAGCGTCAAATTTTCTACGTTTTGGGCCAACGTCCAAGTCAAGCTGCTCTGAACCACATCAGTACCTTCAGCCTCCGCTTCGACAATTTGGTAGTTGATGTCATCCACAACATAGGTGTCATTGCCTTTACGTCCGATCAAAACGTCAGACCCACGACCGCCGGTCAATACGTTGTCCGCATCATTCCCGGTTATGATGTTGTTCAGAGTATTTCCTGTTCCGTTAATTGCGCCATTTCCAAATAGGGTCAGGTTTTCCAGGTTGGTTCCCAACACCCAGGTAATAGACGAATTGACGGTATCGATACCTTGACTTGCGCTCTCGGTCACAACATCGCTCAGGCTGTCCACTACATAAGTGTCATTACCGATACCACCAACAAGCGTGTCGTTCCCAACCCCACCATCAAGCATGTCATTTCCGGAATACCCGTAGAGAGTATCATTGCCACCGCCACCACCAAGCCAATCAGCAACGACGTCGTTGCCATAGAGCGTGTTGGCTAAATCGTTTCCAGAAACCACATGTCCTTCCAGCAGGCTTTGGGCATTCAGCACTGTGCCGTCATCCAGCTCAAACTCCTCAACCCGGTAGTTTGACGAGGAATACCAATTGCTGATCGTCAGACTATCGCCGTTACTGCCAACTGTGATCACCAGATTGTTGCCGGAAACCGATAGGGCCAGATCGTTAGCGGCAATGCCCGCGCCGAACACAATGCGGTCGATGTCCGTCCCGTTGGAGGCCATGTACTCTTCTATCCGATCCTGGCCATCACCCAAATTGAAGCAGTAAGTATCACTGCCGTAGGAGCCCTGCAGTGTGTCATTACCGATTCCACCATTTAAAGTGTCGTTTCCTTCGGCACCGGACAAGGTGTCATTATCAGCACCGCCGTTGAGGCGATCATCGCCGCCATAACCGTACAGGTTGTCGTTGCCGCCACCGCCCGCAAGTTGGTCGTTGTAGGCATTATTGCCATACACCGTATCGGCAGCATCCGTCCCCGCCACCACAAATCCTTCCAGCAGACTTTGCGTATTCAACACCGTACCGTCAGCCAGCTCGAATTCCTCCACTCGATAGTTCGACGAGGAATACCAGTTGTTGATCGTCAGACTATCGCCGCTATTGCCAACAGTGATTACCAGGTTGTTGCCCGAGACTGACAGCGCCAGATCATTGGCGAAAATACCGGCACCAAACACGATGCGGTCGATGTCGGTACCGTTAGAGGCCATATACTCTTCGATCCGGTCCTGACCATCCCCCAAGTTGAAACGGTAGGTGTCACTGCCGTAAGAACCTTGAAGAATGTCGTTACCTGCGCCACCGATCAAAGAGTCGTTGCCTTCCGCGCCGGACAGCGTGTCATCGCCAGTGCCGCTGTCGAGAAGATCATCCCCAGCATAACCGTATAGGGTATCGTTACCACCTCTACCTGCAAGCTGGTCGTTATAGGAATTGTTACCATGTATTGTCTCGGCAGATTCCGAGCCTGATACCACACGACCTTCCAGCAAACTTTGGGCATTCAGCACCGTGCCATCGGCCAGCTCGAACTCCTCCACTCGGTAAGTCGACGAGGAATACCAGTTGTTGATCGTGAGGCTATCGCCGGTATTACCTATGGTTATTACCAGATGATTACCCGATACTGACAAGGCAAGGTCGTTGGCAGTAATGCCCGCACCAAACACGATGCGGTCGATGTCGGTACCGTTAGAGGCCATATACTCTTCGATCCGGTCCTGACCATCCCCCAAATTGAAACGGTAGGTGTCACTGCCGTAGGAGCCTTGCAACGTGTCGTTGCCTACTCCACCGATCAAGGTGTCATTACCTTCCGCGCCAGACAGGGTGTCATCGCCAGTGCCGCCGTCGAGAAGATCATCCCCAGCATAACCGTAGAGAGTATCGTTACCACCTCTACCTGCAAGCTGATCGTTATAGGAGTTGTTGCCGTGTATTGTCTCGGCGACTTCCGAGCCCGATACTCCTCGGCCTTCCAGCAGGCTTTGCGCGTTCAGCAGTGTGCCGTCAGCCAGCTCAAATTCCTCAACCCGGTAGCTTGCCGAGTTATACCAGTTGTTGATCGTCAGGCTGTCACCGTTAGTGCCTACCGTGATCACCAGGTTGTTGCCCGAAACGGACAGAGCCAGATCGTTAGCGGTAATACCCGCGCCGAACGCGATGCGGTCGACGTCTGTCCCATTGGAGGCCATGTACTCTTCGATTCGATCCTGACCATACCCTAGATTGAAGCGGTAGGTATCACTGCCGTAAGAGCCTTGCAGGGTATCGTTTCCTGTACCACCAATAAGCGTATCGTTGCCTTCCTCCCCGGACAAGGTATCGTTACCGGCACCGCCGTCGAGGGAATCGTTACCGCCATAGCCGTACAGGTTGTCGTTACCGCCCCCGCCCGCAAGTTGGTCGTTATAGGTCTCATTGCCACGAACCGTATCGTCAGTTTCCGTACCCGACACCATTCGGCCTTCGAGCAGGCTTTGTGCAGTCAGGACAGTGCCATCGGCCAGCTCAAACGTCTCCACCCGGTAAGTTGATGAGGTATACCAGTTGTTGATCGTCAGACTGTCACCGTTCGTGCCTACCGTGATCACCAGATGATTGCCTGAGGTTGACAGGGTCAGATCGTTGACGGCTATTCCGGCGCCAAACACGATGCGGTCGATATCCGTCCCATTGGAGGCCATGTACTCCTCGATCCAATCCTGGCCGTCGCCCTGGTTGAACCGGTAGGTGTCACTGCCATAGGAGCCCTGTAACGAGTCGTTACCGACACCTCCCGCAAGTTCGTCGTTTCCGTCTCCTCCCATCAACGTGTCGTTTCCAGCACCACCCATGAGTCGATCATTTCCTGTCAACCCATTAAGCGTGTCATCTCCGTCTGCACCACCAATGTAGTCGTTTGTTCCATCCGCCCCATACAATTGGTCGGCAACATATGAGCCAACGACTAAATTGTTTTCCAACAAGGTAGCTACATTTACGACAGCCCCATCGGCAAACTCCAGTTCTTCAATTCGATAACGGTAGTTGTCAGAGGCATACGAATTACTGATGACAATTTGGTCGCCCCCACTTCCGATCGTAATGACCAGATCCCTACCGGCAAGAGAAAATATTAAATCGTTCTCGCTGATACCTGTGCCGAACACAATACGATCCCTGTCGGTGCCTGCACCTGAGGCCATATTCTCTTCGATCCGGTCTTGACCGTCCCCAAGATTGAAGCGGTAGGTATCGCTGCCATAACCACCCTGCAAGGTATCGCTGCCAGTGCCCCCAATAAGCGTATCCTGTCCATCACCACCTACCACGATATCGTTGCCAAAACCGCCATCCAGTCGATCATTACCGGCATTGCCGTTTACCGTGTCATTACCTCCCATTGCAGCAATCGAATCATCGCCATCCAAACCACTGACGCTATCATCCACTTCGCCAATCAGAGTTATCGCATCAGCCTGCGATGTACCCGTTCGAGGCAAATTTGCTATGACATCACTTCTGGAGAGAACTGTTCCATCTCCCAATCGAATTGAACTCAATGCACGAGCAGGATCATTTGCGCTGAAATAGCTTTGTACTGTGATGGTCGAGTTGCTATCGAGATATACAACCAGATTATCACCAACCCGGCGGAAACCCACATTGCCTAGTGATGTGGTACTACCCAGCTCCAAGCGGTCTTCATTGAGATTGGTGCTTCCAGAAATAACATCATGACCATCGCCTATATCAAATCTATAGGTGTCGCGCCCTGCACCTCCGGTCAAATAATCATTTCCATGCCCACCGACAAGTACATCGCTACCATCACCGCCGTTGATGTTGTCATCTCCTCCATTGCCATAAATGGTATCGTTACCGGAATAGCCATTCATAACCTCTGCTGAGTCAAGACCGTTCCAATTTGCAGCAGCGTGAGCGAGTGCCGAAGTGCCTGTTAGATACCAACCATTGGAGAACCAGAATCCATCCACCATGCTAGCCGCATTGGCAAAACCGTTTGCAATTACAAAGGACGATTGATCACCGTTGTAATTAACTGTTACACAGACATCATTATTTTTTCTGCTAAACGTCAAGTTCTGCGCCGTAATGCCAGAGCCAAATGACACTTTGTCATAATCATTGCCGGTAGCATCATAATCCTGAATTACGTCTGAGCCAGAATTTGCATCGATAAGATACGTATCGCTACCCGCACCTCCAGATAGATAATCATCACCGACACCGCCATCCAGAGTATCGTTTCCATTTTCACCGTTCAGCGAGTCATTACCTTCACCACCCCTTAGGACATCGTTAGCATATCCACCCATCAGGGTGTCGTTGCCGCCTGAACCAGAGAGGGTGTCATTCCCGTCGTGACCGTAGATCGTGTCATCACCATTTAAGCCATCGAATACATCTATACCAGCCGTACCATGCAACTGATCTGAACCTTCAGTGGCAGATTTCACAATAACTTCTATTTGAGCAGAGGTGATTTCGCTGAGCTCACTTCCCGCATCTTGAAAGATAATCCTGTCAATGCTCGGCGCATTTGGAGAAAAGTAATTCGATACACTTATTTCATCAGTACCGCTATTTACTTCGATAACGAGATTGTTACCAGATCGCCATAGTTTTACATCCTGAGAGCGTATCCCTTCACCCAATCTCAATACGTCGTCGTCATTGGATGATCCCCGGTTATCGATAACATCAAGGCCATCGCCAACATTGAACAGGTAGATATCATTCCCGGCTCCACCGATCAGAAGATCATCACCGGTACTACCCACCAAAATATCGTTGCCTGCATCGCCAGAAAGCGTGTCGTGACCCGACTCTCCATACAGAACATCGTCTTCAGTTCCACCGCTTAGCTGATCGTTTCCAGTGCCACCAAATATCCGATCTGCACCACCATCTCCACTGATAGCATCATTTCCGGCACCTCCAAGAATTTCATCGTCGCCTGTTTTGCCAAACACTTGATCGTTTCCGGCAAGCGCATTAATTACATCATTGTCAGAGGTACCGTGTATCTCGTTGTCAGCGTCTGAAATTACTTGGGACGATACGTTAATATTGTTGAATTCACTGACGCCAACATTAATCGTTGTACCGTCGCTGAAAACTATGGCATCAACATAGCTGTGAGATGCACCTTCCTGTGAAAAATGCCCCTCAACGCGCAACACATCATCGGTTCCCAATATAGAGATGACCAAATCATCGGCTTGTCTTGTGATAGAGACATCTGCAGCAGTGATCCCGCCAACTATTGAGATAACGTCGTATCTGCCGGTTACGGTATCCTGTGTGCGGACACGGTCATGCCCATAACCGACCCCGAATCTAAACTGATCGTTTCCGCTTCCACCGATAAGTACATCGTCGCCTGTCCCGCCATCCAGCACGTCATTGCCAGCATTTCCGGATAATTGGTCGTTGCCATCCAAGCCGAAAAGATAGTTATTACCTGCATCTCCATAAATAACGCCGTTTTCCTCGATGACGTTTTCCATAGTCGCAGCGAGTACTAGAGATACAGCCTCGGGTGAATATGCTGAAATAAGATCTGATTGAACAAACAAGTCAATTGTCGCTAGAAGGCTATCTATATTTGTTCTGTTATAAACGTTCACTCCCAACACGCTTTGCGCGAAATCTGACAACAACGACTGAGCTTCAGCGGGATTGGCTTGTGCAAAGTCAAACAAATCTTTGACAACACGAGAAAAGTTACCCTCCCAGACATCACTTTCTGCGTTATAGGACCATGAAACTTTAGCAAAAAACGGTTTCAAATAGGACTGAGCAGATAATTCATAAAAAACACCATTAACAAGATTTTCAAAGTAGCCTTCATACATTCTGGAGTACTGCTGACCAGACCCACGCGGGCGATCAACGTTGTATCCGTAGAATGCTTCCAACGCACCAATTTTTCTTGCATCGATTGGGGATTGATAGAACTGTCGGAAATCGCCTTCTTGCCCCGTCCATGAATATAGAATTTCCTCGACTAAGGCTAGGCGCTCTGTCCTTGACGTTGATGAAACGAATTGCTGCACCAACGAAAGGAGCTCCCCTGTTTCATCACGCGCAATTGCCTGATGTAATGAATGAGCGGTTCCGTATCCAGTTGCGTTAGGTAACAAAGAGATATCTTCGGAAACCGAAATTTCTTCCTCTCTGCTTAGGGTCGGGTTGCTGTCAAACCATACATCCGTTAAAGCCAATGATTGACCAGAGGTCGTAGTGTAACTTCCAACTTGCCTGTGTTCATTGCCTTCGGCGTCCACATAAGATTGCGATGTATAGCCAAGAGATAGGCTTGTTACACCAGCCTGTTCAAGCGTTAACAACTCGCCATCATCAGTTACACCATTTTGATTGGAGTCACGAAAAACACGAAGCGCTGAAAACCCACCGTCCTGTCCATCCACAACACCGTCATGATTGGTGTCCATTTCTTGCAATGCAGCAAAACCATTTGCCGCACGAGTGCCGTCCTGCAAAATCGTGAAATTACCAAATAGCTCTTGGCCACTATTAATGAAACCATCGCCATTTCTATCTAAAGCCAATAGGCCATCATCTGGTGAAACAAACCCGGACAATTCCGAAAAGCCGTCACCAGAATGGTCAAAATATATATCGCTATCGGCACCTACTGTTTCAACACCGTCCCCATCCAAATCGAGCACGAGTGGGGAGCTAGGTGTCGGGCCAGGAGGCGGTGGAGGCGGCGGAGGTGGCAGTGGTATCGGCGACCCATCGTCGGGTAGGCCATCGTGATCCATGTCCGCCGGACCATCTGGCCCCCAAGGGTAATCGTCAACATGGTCAGGGAAACCATCTCCATCCGTATCCGGTTGCGGTAAAGGATTGTTCCAATCGTATGGGTCGTCGTCGGAATTGTTTGGGAAATCGTCCCCATCTATGTCGATATCCGTGAGATCTCCATCACCGTCATCGTCAAGATCTCCTGGTGGTGGGTTATAATCAGAGTCATTGTCTGGATCATCGGTAGGCGGCAATTCCGGGTCATCGGTAGGTGGCAATTCCGGATCATCAGTAGGTGGCAATTCCGGATCATCAGTAGGCGGCAATTCCGGATCATCAGTAGGCGGCAATTCCGGATCATCAGTAGGCGGCAATTCCGGGTCAACTTCTCCTTCTGGAGTTGAATCTCCGACATTGGGTATACCATCGCCATCCATATCCCAATCTTCAGAGTCAATTATTCCATCACCATCAATGTCGCGAAAAATGTCTCCTTCTGGTGTACTATCAAGAAAATTAGCAATGCCGTCCCCATCAATGTCATCATCAATGTCGTTATGAAGTCCATCGCCATCTATATCGTATGAATCATCTATACCTGTCTTTTCAATGCCATAGTCGACCGCATCATAAATTCGATCCATCCAGTTTCCAAAATTTTCACCATTTCCACCTTGTGATTCAGGTCTAAACTGCTGAGTATGAGTAAGATAATTTTGAAATCCCAGTAAGGATGGAGCACCATTTAACTGGAGAGTTACCCCCCCCAAAGTAACACTCTGGCCTCTCAAATACTGAGAGAGCAAATTGGGAGCGCCAGTTCTGTTCACCCAAGCTGCAAGCATTGACAGAGCAGTTAAGTAATCGGCGTTTACGGGGCTAAAAACTCCAGGTCCATTAGGATTTTGATTTGCAGCATTTAACGCACTCTCAATCCAAGGTCGTAAGGTATCATTGAAGTAGTCAGCATCTCGTTGATCTACGGTTTGCTTTCCCAAATTGCTCGAAAGCGCTTGGGTAATTCGACTTAGTTGCGAAGAAGTAAAATCGCTAGCCCTTACGCCAGGTGTAGACGCCAAATCGACAATGTCATTAATTTCCTGATCGTCAAATAGCCCTGACTGTTCAAGAATGCTTTCAAATGTTGCGCGCGCATCTCCGTTGGCCGCCACATCGTGCTGAAAATGGCCAAAAGATAGACCGCTATTCCCTCCAGCGAAAGAAGGTCGATACGCTAGCGATAGGGACGAATCCTCCATCATAAAAGTTGAAAACATCATAAATCTTAGCGTCAACAAAGATGCCATGGTAATTTCCTTATTTTTTTAGATAAAAATGAACAAATCCATCATAATTTCTTTTCGCCGAGCGTCTGAGCAACTTCATTAACAATAAAATTCATAGGGGATTTAATAGTCCCGCCTGATTCTTCAATTTCGGTAGAAGAATTCTTTTGTAATTCATAAAATTTTGAGATCGCATTTTTCTCAGCAAGCTTAATTGTAAGGGTGTCAAACCTTATAATTTTTGAACTTTCATGCTGAAAATATAACGAAGACAAATCTTCTTTCACCTTAATAACAAGAGGCATATTTTCAAAACCAATAAAGTACTCGTTTACATCATTCCGCCAGACCTCGGAAATAATCATCGCCTTCAATTTAACGCCAACCATTGACTTCCCTGCCATAAATTCGCAATCTGGCTGACCTATATACGAGACTTCCTTTTTTTGGTTGTAATATATAATTGTGTATTCTTTAACCTTGTCTCTATGGCTATCGTATAGAGATACCATTGGTTCAAATGGTGTCGAACAATTGGCAAGCGAATTAACTTTCCAATAGTGATTACCGATCTCATATACGCCACCAATAGGTACAACGGTTTTGGGCCTAAGCTTGGTTACCTTTCGCGCCTTCTTTTCTCTAATAAATCCATCAACTATTTTTTTTGATTCGCCAGAGCCCTGCTTTCTGTCATAGGTCTCCACGGCAACCACCTCTTTGTTATCAAAACGAATAAGCTTATCTGTTACTTGATGCTTATTCTCCTTATAGATAAACCGCGCATACTGCCTGCCTTCAGGGTCGACATAAAGAAATCTACTAATATATTGATTGATATCCAGACCTAGCTCTGCCTCGACCCAAACTCCAGTTGCCAAACCTCTATTTTCTTCATTTTCAGAGGCTGAGGAAGATTTACTCCATAAAAATAAAACCGAGATAAAAGTGATCATTACAGGCGTTAAAAATAATTTTTTCATATGCATGAACTATCTCTCTCGAATTGATTCACTGTTATATTTTTGGAGCGGGGAGACCACATATTCAATAATTCTTCTCTTTCCGGTCTTAACTTCAGCAAAAACCGCCATGCCAGGCGAAAGCCTTATTTTTCTTTCATCAATATCTATTTTTTCGCTATCCAGCCTTAATAGTGCGCGATATACCAACCCAAGCTCATCATCGCTAATAGCATCTTCAGAAAGATGCGCAACATTGGCATGCATAACTCCATATTTAGTAAAATTGAATGCTTCTATTTTTATTTCAGCTTTCTGTCCTTCTTGTACAAAACCTATGTCCTTATTGAGAACAAACGCCTCAACTTCCAAAACGCTTTCCTCGGGAACAATCTCCATCAGTACCTGGGCAGGCGTTACAACACCACCAATGGTGTTCATGGCAAGCTGTTGCACATAGCCGGATATCGGCGCTTTGAGGTTGTACTGAGTTGCTCGCTTCTCGGCTTTGTTTTTCTGCTCGTAAAGGGTTGCAATCTTAACGTCCAGATCATTTCTTTGTGTATGCACATTTTTCAATTGCTCGTGTTTTAATGCGCTCAACTGTGCTTTGTTCGTCAATATGGCGGCCTTCAAAGTCTTCAGGCGGGCTATTTGAATAGCGAGATTCTGCTCATTCTCAATCAGTTGCTGTTTCAGCTCCAAATATTGGACTTTTGCAACATATTCTTTTCGATACAAAATCTCCAACGCCTCAACTCTTTCCTTGATCACCGGCAACAGTCGGCTTTGTTTGTCAACTTCAGCCTCGGTTGCTTCAAGTTCTGCTTTAAGCCTTTCGGTTTCCTGAACAATGCTTTCTATTTTTGCCTGATATTCCAATACCTCCTGCTTAAGCAGCTTATTCTGTTTTTCCAATTGTGATGGATCAGTTCTACTATCGCCTTTCAGAGTAGGCATTTCTCCGGTCGCACTACGTAACCATCCAATAAATGCGTCAACACGGGCTTGCTGTGCAACGGCATCCCGCCATTCGCTGTCTATTTGATTGACATCAGCAACTGCCATAGTTGGGTCAAGCGTGATAAGTGGGTCATCTTTATTTACAAAACTTCCTTCCTTGACATGTATTTCCGAAACGATTGCCGCTTCCAACGGTTGAATCTGTTTTACGCGCTCAGAGGGGATCACTTTTCCCTGCGCAACTGCGACAATATCGACCTTTCCAAAATACGACCAAACCAATGCTATAACGAATAGAGTTATGATTGCCCAGAGAATTGATCGCCCAAATTTTGGCGCGGGACTCTGCTCAATCTCAATGGCTGCAGGCAAAAACTGATGAATATCCTGTTCTGTAAGTGCAGGCATTTTCTTACTGCTCACTCCGAACCTCCTGCCTTGCTGACAACATTCACTGCCCTTAAGGGTGGAGTTGCGGATTGATAATCGTGCAGATTGGAATAATATCCTTTTCTCGTTATGAGTTGATCGTGGCTCCCCACTTCCACAATCTGCCCTTTATCCAATACTATTATTCTGTCCGCGTTTCGAACTGTACTCAGCCGATGGGCAATGATGAATACCGTGCGGTTTTGACAGATTGACTTCATGTTGTCCTGGATTATTCGTTCCGATTCATAATCCAGCGCACTGGTGGCCTCGTCAAAAATAAGCACCCGAGGATTTGTGATCAATGCTCTCGCAATTGCGATGCGCTGACGCTGCCCGCCACTAAGTGACGCACCTTGCTCTCCAATAACGGTGTCATACCCTTCAGGCATTTGAGCAATAAACTCATGCGCCCCTGCGTGTTTTGCAGCGGCTATAACTCTTTCAATGGGAATGCCTGGATCACATAGTGCGATGTTTTCTTTAACGGAGCGATTGAACAATCTGCTTTCCTGAAGCACCACCCCTACCTGGCGGCGTAACCAAGCAGGGTCAACCTGGGAAACATCAATACCGTCAATCAAGATCCTCCCATTTTCTGGAACAAATAGGCGCTGGATCAATTTTGTTAGCGTGCTTTTACCAGAACCTGACTGGCCAACAATACCCACTATTTCTCCTGGCCTAACGTCTATTGATATCCCGTTAAGCACATTGGGCTGTGTTGACGCGTAACGAAAAACAACATTGTCGAACGTGACTCGCCCCGCAATGCTTGGTAGTGTGGTTCGATTGTTGGAACCGTTTTCGCGCGGGGTATTCAAAATATCTCCTAGTCTTTCAATGGAGATGCCCACCTGTTGAAAGTCCTGCCATAACTGAACAAGCCGCAGAATGGGTGCACTTACTTGACCCGCTATCATATTGAAGGCGATTAACTGGCCAATCGTAAGATCACCGTCAATAACAGCCGTTGCACCAAACCACAGAAGCAGAACAGCTACAATTTTGCTGGTCAATTGGGCAAACTGGCTTGCCACCACGTTCGTATTATTCGCTTTAAACGAAGCAGCGACATACCCAGCTAGCTGTTCTTCCCATTTGCGCTGCATCTGCGGTTCGACAGCCATGGCTTTTACTGTTTCGATGTTGGTTACCGCTTCAGTTAAGAACGCTTGATTTTCTGCTCCTCGACTGAACTTCTCGTCGAGCCGTTTCTTAAGGATCGGTGTCACAACAAATGAAAGCGCAACATAGACGGGTATCGACAATGCCACTATCGCGGTGAGTTTCGGGCTGTAGTAGTACATAACAGCGAAGAAAACCAGCGTAAAAAACAGATCGATCAGCAAGGTCAAAGAAGAACTGGTAATAAAGTTTCGAATCGTGTCGAGTTCCCTCACGCGCGCAACAGTATTACCGACTTGTCGCGCCAAATAATAGGAGATAGGCAAATGTACAAGATGTCCAAACAAATTTGCGCCGAGGGCCACATCGACTCGGTTGGTTGTGTGGCTGAAAATATAGGTTCTGAGGCCATTCAGAAGCACATCGAATATGGAAATGACCAAAAGGCCAAAAGCCAGAACATCAAGTGTGCTCATCCCCCTATGTACTAATACTTTGTCAACGATTACCTGAAAGAAAAGAGGAGAGATCAGCGCGAACAGTTGGATGAAGAATGATGCGACCACCACATCAACGAGATACTTTTTGTACTTCAATAGCGCAGGAATGAACCATGCAATATCAAATTTCCGGTTCTGATCCATCCAGGAGATACGTTTGGTAATCAGAATGACATGGCCACTCCAGATTTCGAGTAATTCCTGTTTTGTTAGAGTCGCGGGCGATGATGCACCTGGAAACTGAACCAGAACGCTATCTTCACTGGCTTTTGCGATTATAAAAAAGCTGCCATCGCGCTTTCTGCCTATCGCCGGTAATGCGCTTCGAATAAGCGCATCCCATGATGCGTGGAATCCTCGTGCCTTGAGCTTAAGCTGTTTTGCAGCACGCAGGATCTCTACATCCTCGAAATGCTTGCCGAATTGGCCGAATTGATGATCTAAATGCGCAGGATCGACGGCACAATGGTGAAAGCGTGCAATGAGGGTGAGGCAAACGAGCCCTGTATTTATATTGGGTACCGGGGAGGGTTCCATTCCTTTTCCCTACTTCTTGTACTTATTTAATCGCGCTCGATTGTATGAGCTTGATCATTTCGCCGTCAACATTCAAAACGTGAGAAACTACCATTTTTCGGGTGTGCGCATGCATCGCAGTGAGAGGCACCTAGCGACATTTACGTTTTCTCACCGATATGTTCAACGCGGACCGCAATGGCCTAGCATGTATAGGGTAAAATATGACCATAAGAACGCTTTGGTAACACCTATATGGGCGGCGCGATCGGCAATCTGCCGAACACCACGTCGGCAAGTACTGGCAGCTGGTGGAGAGCGTCTTTACGATTACCTAGATTTCCGCACATCTTCGAAAGAGTGTTTCATCTGTGCTTCGCCGTGATACGCATTAAATAAGCAACTTGAATTGTCGGGCTTTTATTCGTTTGTTGGTGTTGAGCGGGTAGGAACCCAATCGATTGATATGCTCGCCACGAAACGGCGAAAAAAGCTTCAGTAAGTCCGGCGTAACCTGATGCCCCTCGCGTTTCAGCTTTCGAAACGCACGCGTCATGGCATTGACGTTATGCAAGACGACTAAATTCGCCACCAGGTGGTTATATTTGATGAGCTTCGCCTGTTCTGCACGTAAATTCTCTTGGATGATTCCTTTGTCATAGAAAAATACCCACTGCAAGAATTGATTGAATTCCTCGCTTTTACACGTCGCCGCGTTAATGGTTTCGCGCATCTCAATGTCGGTGATGTATTCCAATAGGAACATGGTACGCATGCAGCGTCCCAGCTCGCGAAAGGCATAGAACAACTGGTTTCGGATGCCCTCGGTACCCAGACGCCGAATGATGGTGGAGGCCGACACTTTGCCCAGTTTGATCGACAGCGCCACCCGCAGCATATCCCGTAGGTGGTTCTTTATCAGATTGAAGTCGATCCCTTCGCCGAATAAATCGTCGATATGGTCGTAGCGAATACGCCGGTCGGGTTTGAAAAAGACCAAACTATTCACGTCCTTGATGCGGGGCATCAACTTGATCCCTAACAGCGAAGCCAGGCCGAATACCACCGTGCTTTGCGCATGCGTATCGCCATGCACGGTATGAGGTTGGATGTCGGAGGTGTTTTCCATCAGGCAATCGATCAGGTGAAACGCTTCACGCACGCCACAGGAAATAAATCGACTGCACAGCGCGATATACTTGTCGCTCACGACGTAATAACCGATGCCGCCGTAGGAGGCGTAGCGGATGTGGTATTCCGACAGTAAGTTCTGGTCGTACATGTCGAAGTGCGTGCCGTCCACCGAGGCAGTATCCCCTGTGCCCCAATAGCCGGGCAACTCGTACTGGTTGTAGGTGTTGACGACACGCTTGATCGCTTCTTCCAGATTTTGTTCGTGGATATGCTCCAAATTCAAAAGCGCAATCTGGCGGCGGGAAAATCCCTTGAGGCTGCGCGCAGTCTGTGCGGGACCCAAGTTGCATCCATAACAGAACAGGCTGGCCACGAGACGCTTGTCATAATTGCGGAGTTTACTCTGCAAGCCTGACAGCGGCCCGAACAGGTTTTTCATCGGCACCCATTTAACGGTGTCCACCAACAGGTCCACGATATTGATTTCTGGCAGGCAGGCGCGAAGGGCGGCGTCCAATTTCTTATATTCTGTCGAAGGCGGTGGTGATGGCCGTTTCTTCAGACTGAGTTGACCGTTTTCCAGCGTGACATAACTGTCCTTGGGAAAACGCTGGTCCGCCTTGGCGGCAATACGTAGAAAGTCGTTTTTCAAGCCCTCAATATAGCGCGCCGCATTTGGATCAATGCCTAACTGTTCCGCAAACTCATCGATCTGTTCATCATAAATTTCCCAGGACACCAGATGATTGCGATAATCGTCGAAATTCACGCTGTGCAGCACGTAAAGATCGCCAGACAACAGGCGCTGGGCACACTCGGAAAGCACGGCTAACTCGAAATATTTACGGCGCATGACTCGATTGATTACGCGTGGACCGGTATCCTCGAACAGCAGCTTGGACCAAACCTGGCTGATCCAATCCACAGCGGTCTTGTTATTGGCTGGATCATTGGCATCCAACGCTTTTACCGGGATCAGATCGATATTCGCATCACGGTATTGGAGCACATACGCCAGGCATGCCATCAGGTCGTCGCCCGGTGCAGTACGTTGAATTTGCAACAGCGAGAGGCAATCCAATAACACTTTGCGCAAGTGATCTGTGTAACGTTTTTCCAGGAATTGTAAGTGATTGTTCATGCCATACAAAACCAGGCGATCACAACGCTTAATGATTTTCGCAGGATCGTGCTGAAAGGCTTCTTGAATATTGTTAATCTGCGTGTTTGCTTCCTGTTTGTCTTGCACGATAATAGCGACATCCTTGAGCAGTGTTACCAGCGATTCAGACTCCTTGACAGCGTTTTTCTGAAATTCCTTGAGATCGTTACGGCCGCGATTATGCAGCTTGCGCACTTCTTTGACCAACATCTCAACGATGCAATCGGTTGCAAAATAATACTGCTCGCAGACCAATAGTGCGAGCAAGGTCCATCGCTTGATATCCCTGATCTCGCGCATGCGATCGATATTGTAGGCTTTGGCCTCCATCAGCAGTTGATAACGCCGCTCCTCAGGGATATCAGGTAAGGTGCCAACGTGCTGTTTAAGCGTATTGATCCATTGCGAATGGCGCAGAAAAACCTGGAGCGTCCGACTGCTTGGTTTGTGGGGCTCGATTTTGAGTAACTCCCACAGCGAAACCCCATCCTCATTCTTGTCTTTCAGCAGCTTGTCTAACTGTAGCTTAGCCTCCGATGAAAGGGCCGCACTGCATTGCAGATATAACGCGTTATTAACCGCCGCACGTGCCTCAATGGCCATTCGCTCCAGCGAGGAAAAGGCCGGCAATTCGAAGCACTCCTTTACCAGCCACTCAATCATGGCGTTTAGAATGTCGATGATGCTGGCCTTGGTATGCGCCATGTGTTGGGCGAAGGCCTGCAAGGTATCGCCATGCGTGTTTTGTTCGAACTTTCGGACACCACAATACTCCCGTATGGCCTCCTTGACACGTCGTCCGGCTTTTTCGTTGGAAAATAGGTTTTGGTGTTTCTCTGGTAGAGGCAGACCATGGCATTCGGCGATGTGCTCAATGATTTGTGGCGGAATTTCGTCCGCCTTTGGAAAATAACCCAGACGTTGAAAGCACTTCAGATACACCAATTGTCCCAAGTAAGCATCGCGTCCCATACGCCGCTGCCTGACCCATCGCCACTCGTTGTTGGTCGGCGTATAGATCCGTTTGACCTCCTTGGCAGGGACATTGGGATTTAGACGCGGGTAAGCGGTTTCATGAATGGCCGTCACAACAATCTCCAGCAGGCATGGATGCCCACGCAGTTTGCGTGGGTGCAATCTGTTTTTGTTATTCTTGAGAAGGGGATGTCAGTGTTTTTGGGGGGATACCCAAGGCGGAATCGATACGGTATTGCCCGTAAGGATCGGCACTGTCGATATAGCGGATGGCAGACTTGATATCCTTCCAGCCGACGTATTCCATCAACGCTTTCACATCCCACTGGTTGGCATTGGCCCAGGTGGCGAACCCCCGGCGTAGCGAATGGCTGCTATAACGCTCCGGTTCAGCTAGACCGGCAGCTGCAAACAGTCGGCGCAACAACGCAATAATACTGTTGGGATTCAATGGTGCATCAGCCAGCTGGCCCCAGCGATTGATTCGGCGAAAAACGGGACCACCTTTCAGTCCCGCCAGGGCGATCCAGTCTTGATAGGCGCCTACCGGACACAAGCGGCGCAATACCGGTGCTTTGTAGGTGGCGCCGCGATTGAGACGATCTCCTTTGGTGCGCGGGAGGTAAATCGTCATACCTTCACCTGGGATAACATGGATGTTCTCCACATTCAGTCGACTCAATTCGTCACTGCGAAAGCCTCGCCAGAAACCCACCAGCACCAGCGCCCGATTGCGGGCATGCGTTAATTGCGCCCCTTTGTCGCCGGTGCTTTCGGCGATTGCCAGTGATGCCTCGATCCAACGTATCAATTGCGTCATTTGATCCAGTTGCAGTGGTCTGGCGCGTTTTTCCTGTACGGGGTGCAGTTCTCGGATACCCTTGAGTACTTTCTTGACGATGGGTGCCTTGGTGGGATCGGGGAAGCCCTGATCGTTGTGCCATTGTGCCAGCGCTGCCAAGCGCTGCTTGAGGGTGTTGAGCGCGAGGGTGTCAGCATGATCCGCCAAGTAACGCGCTATGCTGTCCGCAGTGGCCGGCAGAAAGCCGCCCCAACTGACCTCAAAGTGCTCGATCGCCGTTTGGTAACTGCGTTGGGTGTTATCCCGTGTGGCGGCCTGAAGGTAACGATCAAGGTTATTTGTCGTCAGGGCTTTTTCTCTAGAGATTTCGTCATCGGACATTTGAAGCCTCCTGGCCCCAGAGATCAACGTTCCGTACCGTCAGGCCCGCAATTGCGGCGACTCGGACAGGATACATAAGATAACGCCCCATTATCTTATTTTAAATTCTTACGAAGGCATACCTATTTTCTCCCGAAAAATAGTACGATAGTATGCAGTATGTAATACGGTACCAAATAATCACAGAGGCGAACTCATGGCACGCGGCGGCATCAATAAGTTTCATGTGAAACAAGCACGAGATGGATTGATTGCGAAGGGGCAGCACCCCTCCCTGGATGCCATACGCACGGCCATGGGCAATACCGGCTCAAAGAGCACGATTCATCGCTATATCAGGGAACTGGAAGAGGAAGAAGGGACACAACTGGACGATCACGCCTTGCTGAGCAGCACCCTCAAGGACATCATTGAGCGCTTGGCCAAACAATTACGGGCTGATGCACAGGAGATCGTCGAGCGACAGGAAATCGTTCATCAACAACAGCTCAAAGCCTTGCAGGAGCGGTTGACTGGTACAGAAAACGCCTTAACGAAGTGTACTGCCGATTTGCAGCAGTGCCAATCCGACTTGGCGCAGGAGTGCACGAAGCATCAAGCCACTTTGTCAGCGTTTCATAACGAGCAACTTCGCAGCCACCGGCTGGAACAGGAAGTCCAAGGACTTAAAAGCCAACTCGGCGCGGCAGAAAGGCATCAGACTTCACTGGAAGAAAAACACCAACATGCCCGCGATGCGTTGGAACATTTTCGCAATGCCGCAAAGGAGCAGCGTGAGCAGGAGTCACGGCGGCATGAGCAGCAGGTCCAGCAGCTGCAGGCGGAAATGCGTCAATTGCAGCAAACACTGATCATCAAGCAAAGTGAGATTACCGAGTCTGCCAAAGATAACGCCCGCCTTGCAACTCAACTTACAGAATCACGGAAAAATCAGCTCAGTCTTGAACGTGAACTAAAGGAAACAACGGCGGCACACGGAAATGAAAAAGAGAGAACGATTCTGCTGGAACGCAGTCACGGAGATGCGCAAGCGAGAGGGGAAGCGTTTGCGGCAGAGCTACAATGCCTACAAGCAAGCATGAAGGAAGAGACTGAGCAACGAGCCGAGCGGGAAAAGGAATGCCTGATATTGCGAGCGAAACTGGAGGCTCAGGCCATGATACTGGATTCGTTCAAAGCCCAGTTGAAAGCCCCCTTGACTGATGTCGGTGACGCAGCGTCTCAGTAAATGACTGCCTCTCAGGTGAGAAGACTTGGGCACCGGAGGCAGGGTATTCCAAGGTTTATGCAAAATTTCGAGATGACGAATCCATATAAATCAATAGTTTACATAGGCTAAGTGTCCGTTTTTACACGAATCTGTGCCGTTCCTCGTGACGGTCTTGGTGATTTGTTTTGGGTAAAAAACAAACGGGTTGGGTGGGCTTGGAGGGTATCAAAAATGAACAGGTAATAAAAAAGCCCTAAGTATCAACTACTTAGAGCTTTGATTTGGTGCCGAGGAGAGGACTCGAACCTCCACGGGTCGCCCCACTAGTACCTGAAACTAGCGTGTCTACCAATTTCACCACCTCGGCAAAAGAACTGCTGCTTGTTTACAGGGGCGTTTGGTTTTTGTTTCAGCTTGGTTTTCGCTTACACTTAAACCTGACGTGTGTTGCAAGACAAGCACTTCAGCAGCGGAGCGTGACTTTACAGAAGCTTGCCTTGCATGTCAAACAGGTTTTTAGGGAATAGAGTGCGCCACCAGATGCCGTTCTCGCCCTGACCGAAGCCCCTCTTTCTTAACGAGATTTCCGAATGACAAAGTGGTCTCCCACTGACGACCCAAACGCCCAAAATGAAGCCCAGAAGTACGACAATCCTGTCCCCAGTAGAGAGTTCATCATGGATCTGCTGGCAGAGCGCGGTGTGCTTCTCTCTCACGAACAAATCTGCGCAGCCTTCGGGATTGTCGAAGATGAACAGGTAGAAGCCATGCGGCGCCGCCTGCGTGCAATGGAGCGCGATGGCCAGCTTACCCGCAATCGTCGAGACAGCTATGGCGTAACGGATAAGCTGGATTTGGTCGCGGGCGTGATCATCGGCCATCGCGATGGCTTTGGCTTTTTGAAGCCCGATCTTGGCGGTGCAGACCTTTATCTCAGCCCGCGCCAGATGCGTTGCGGGTTCGATGGCGATAAAGCACTTGTGCGCAAGGCGGGGATCGATTCACGCGGCAGAGTAGAAGGCACCATTGTTCGAATTCTGGAGCACAACACCCACCAAGTTGTCGGGCGCTATCAAGTGGAAGGTGGCGTAGCCTTTTTGCGGCCGGAAAGCACGCGAATCTGCCAGGATATCGTAATCCCCTCCGGTAGCGAAGGCGGTGCGGATAACGGCCAGCTTGTGGTAGTTGAAATCTCGACGCAGCCCTCTTATCGCACCCCCGCCCAAGGCAGAGTCATTGAGATCCTGGGGGATCACCTTGCGCCGGGCGTCGAAATCGACGTAGCGATCCGCAACTACGGCATCCCCCATGAATGGCCAGAGGCAGTGCAAGCAGCTGCAGACCGCTTCGCTCCAAAAATAGAGGAAGCCGCGCTCAAAGGCCGAATCGACTTGCGCGGCCTGCCGCTCTGCACCATTGACGGCGAAGACGCCAAAGATTTTGACGACGCCATTTATTGTGAGCGACGCAAACGAGGTGGCTGGCGATTGATCGTCGCGATTGCCGACGTGTCCCACTACGTTCGCCCGTTAGATGCGCTGGACGTGGAAGCGCGGAAACGTGGAAATTCCGTTTATTTTCCCGAATTTGTTGTGCCAATGCTGCCCGAAGTTCTTTCCAACGGGCTTTGCTCCCTGAACCCAAATGTAGATCGGCTCGCCCTAGCGTGTGATATGAATATCAGCGCCGCCGGTGCGGTGACGCGTTATCGCTTTTGCGATGCCGTAATCCGTTCCCATGCGCGTTTAACCTATACGCAAGTCGGTGAATACCTGCAATCTCTCGACACCAAAAATGCGGCACAGCTAAAAGAGGCTCGGGCAAGGGTTGCCGCCAATCAACCGCAGCTTGCGACCGCGCTAGAGAGCGCTTACGAACTGTTTCATGCGCTTCGCGCGCAGCGAGAGGAGCGGGGCGCAATTGACTTTGAAACGGTAGAAACCCGCATTGTCTTTGGTGAAGATCGCAAAATTCAGACGATAAAACCTACCGTTCGTAACGATGCGCATAAGCTGATTGAAGAAGCCATGCTCAGCGCGAACGTGTGCGCTGCACGGCTTCTTCAGAAGCACGGTTTGCTCGGTACCTACCGAAATCACGAAGGGCCCAAGGAAGAGAAGCTGGAAAAGCTGCGCTTGTTCCTCAAGGAAATGGGCGTTGAATTTTCCGTTCGCGGCAAGATCAAGCCCGCAGACTATCAAGCCGCACTCGCGCAGGTAGAAGGGCGGCCCGATGCTGGTTTGATACAAACGGTGATGCTGCGCTCCATGAATCAAGCGGTCTATTCCCCAGAAAACCTCGGCCACTTCGGGCTTGCGTATCCCGCGTACACCCATTTTACCTCTCCGATCCGGCGTTATCCCGACTTGCTTGTGCATCGGGCGATCCGCTCCCTGATTCGCTCACAGCGCGTTTCTACGCACGTTGAGCGTACGGTAGATACGCCGATTCAGGCCGCGGCGGAATTTCCCTACAACGCACATCAAATGCTCGAACTTTCCGAACACTGCTCCGGCACCGAACGGCGCGCAGACGAGGCGACTCGTGATGTTGTGTCGTGGCTGAAATGCGAGTTTATGGTAGATAAAGAAGGCCAGCAGTTTCCGGGCATTATTTCGGCAGTCACGAATTTCGGTTTTTTTGTCGCGCTAGATGATATCTATGTGGAAGGCTTAGTACACGTCAGCAACCTGAACAGTGATTATTACCACTTTGACCCTATACGCCACCGTTTAACGGGTGAGCGTACCGGCGTACACTTTGCTCTAGGTGATCCTGTTAAAGTAGAAGTTGTGCGCGTGAGCCTGGATGATCGCAAAATTGATTTCGAATTGATTTCTGGCGGCAAGCACGTGCGCTGGTCGAAGCATGGAAAAGCAGCTACCACCGACGTTGCGAGCAAGGCCAACAAGCCAAAATCCAGTAAGAAAAAGCTCAAGGCACATGCAAAGAGCGCTAACGGAAAGAGCGCTAACGGAAAGAGCGCTAACGGAAAGAGCGCTAACAAAAATAGTGCTAATGGCAAAAAATCAGCAAGCGGAAAGGCCGCGAAGCGCGAAGAGCGAAACGGTTACGCAACTCCACAAGCGAAACCAAAGAACCGAAAAGAGAAAGCCGGTAAGGTAGGCAAAGCGGGCAAAGCAGGCAAAGCGACTGCAGCGAGAATAGCAAACAAAGTATCAGGCAAAGCCAGCGGAAACGCGCCAAAGGCTGGAAAACCAAATCCGATTGCGAAAAAGAAGAACCAGAAAAAGCGCTAAGCCGAAGGAAGCAAGGAAATGTCTAAACAAGATTGGCTGTATGGAATCCACAGCGTATCCGCCATTCTGGAGCGCCATCCAGATCGCGTGTTAGAACTGTTTATCGTCGAAACCCGAGAAGATAAGCGTATCGGCGATATTATCAAGCTAGCCAAAACGCACGGTCTACGCGCCCAGTTTATTCCCAAAAAAACGATGGATCACCAACTGGAGGAGGGCGCAGTTCACCAAGGCGTTGCCATACGCTATCGCCCCTCTGCGCCCGGCGACGAAAACGACCTAAAGCATCTGGTTGAGAACGCCAATGCCCCTTTGTTCTTGCTGTTTCTCGATGGAATTACCGACCCTCATAATTTAGGCGCCTGTTTGCGCAGTGCGGATGCTGCGGGAGTGCACGCAGTAATCACTACGCGCGATAAATCCGCAGGTCTAAGTGCGGCCGTGCGCAAGGTGGCAGTGGGCGCGGCCGAAACCGTACCGTTTATCCAAGTCACTAATTTGGCGCGCACTTTGGAAATGGTGCGGCAGCAGGGCGTTTGGGTATACGGCACCGCCTTGAGCGAAGGCGCCAAGACGATCTACGAAACCGATCTGCGCGGAAATATCGGGATTGTGATGGGTGCTGAAGGCGTAGGATTGCGTAGGCTTACCCAAGATTGCTGCGATGGGCTTGTATATATCCCAATGGCGGGCACCGTTCAGAGCCTTAATGTGTCCGTTGCAACGGGCGTTTGCTTATTTGAGGCGCTTCGTCAGCGAAGTTGAAGCACAGCTAGCCTTCTGACCGTTTTGTTCTGGTACCAAAAAAGGACTCGGTGGAGCTTAGACCGATGAAAAATAAACTGATTTCACTGGCTTTTGCTCTTGCTTTGCTGTTTTCTCTTGCAGTAATTGCCGGCCTTTGGGGCGCAAAAGATCATTGGCGAACGCCAGCGATTGCTTACACAGATACCGCCAAGGTGGCGGTCCCATGGGATGCGCCGGATCTACTTATCGAAAGCACCTCATTATCGTCGTTGCCGCGTGACTTGCTAGAAATCCCCTTGCTGCGCGATGTGTTGAGCGAAGACTTCGTATTTTATTACCAAAATCACCCGGATCGGCTAGGAATTCTCGGTAGCCTGCGCCGCATTGCCTATGAGCATGAGCTGACGCTGCAAGACTCTTTCATCACCACGCTCTTTGATGAGCCTGCCACGCTGGCCTTTTGGCGGGATAAAAAAGGCAAGCCCACGCGTGCAGTGTTAGTGCTACAGCGTAATCAGATTTCCCGATGGCTCGAATGGGCCGCGAAGGTGGCCGTTAGTGATCGACAGCTTAAGATGGCAGGTTCGCTGGATGTGGGCCGAGAAAGTGTGCCGCTCTACCTTCTCAACTATGGCTATAAAAAATCACTACTTTTTGCTTCATGGCAGGATCGGCTGTTGCTTATTTCCGACCCTGAAATGTTGCAAGGGGTAATGTCAGAGCCGTCCTCGTCATCGTCAGAAAAGAGCGAGAGCAACCCAATTGCGCTTGCCAAAGGGCCTGCAAAGGCCGCCGCTGCGCTGCTTCGTGGGGAGATGCCGTGGCCAGGCTCATTTTATTTGCCAGAGGCGCATGAAAAACACCGCATTAGTGCACGGGCAGATTTCTTGGCGCTTGGATATCAGGCGTTTTTTCCGAGTGTTGAAGGGGTTTCACTGTTGTGGGATGCGAACGGTTGGAAGACCCAGCTTGCGTTCCGCGCCATGCAGCCTCAACCGTATGCGGAGGGGATTAAAGTTTGGGAGGCCGCTCCTTCTGGGGCGAGCTTGTGTGCGGCATTGCCAATCACCGATGCGCTTCCTCTTCGATTATTAAATAGGGCGGGCTTGGCCAAACAGGATGCGGCCCAACTCGCATCTGCTCTCAACGGCCCGGTTGCCGTATGTTGGTATCCTGATTCTCACTTTTACACGCCCTTACTGCTGGGTCAGGTAAAGTCGAATTCATTGGCCGAGGCGGATCATCTGCTCGCTGACGTATTCGAAAAACATATTGGTAGCCTTGAGGGCGGCATCGACAAAAAGCGCTTCCCTGTTAAAACGAGCTCCCTAGAGGGCGGCACGCGCTGGAGCCGTGTAGTTAGCTCCAGATACGGTCAATTTCCGGCAAGCCGCTTAGAAGGCGCGCAAATGCCCGCGGAATCCCGCTATTTTGACGTATCCCTTGCCCATTCGCAAAACTGGGTGATGTTTTCGCTGGACCCGCAATTGGTGGATCGGGCCATTAGCACCTCAAAGCTCCGCTATCCGGCCTTGTCGGACGCGCTTTCCCCAAAAAGCATTGCGCCGCTCTATATCTACCCAGAAAAACTCGCAGAGTTGGTTCGCAAAGAGGTTAAACAGAGTCTGCCGCGTGATCGTGAGTGGGTGTTTCGCCTAGCGGTCGAGACTCATCTTTGGCCAAAACTCGATAAACTTGCAGGCTATCCGCCGATGGCGTTCCAGATGCCTTCCGCGCCGAAAAATGCGGCGAAGGACGCAGAGTCTTGGCAATGGGTTCCGATGGAATGGAATTTCTTGTGAGCCTGAATGCCTTGCGATTTTGGAAGGCGATTCGGAATGCGCTCGTGCATCGTGTGCTTGGGTATCGTGTGCGTGGGCATCATGCATTTCGAAAGGTAGCGTTTGCGTGTCTGCTATTGGCGGGAACCACAAATGCTGCGTTACCTGTTGAAGCGGCACCTGCTTCCGAACTTATTCGGCCGCACTTAAATGTAGAGCAAACCCGTATTTTTCGAGCATGGTTTGTGCGCATTGTGGATGAACAAATGCGCCAAGGGCCATCGCCCCGCTGGTTCCAGCAGGACTGTGCTGGGCTGGTGCGGTTTGCGGCCAACGAATCACTTAAGGTGCACGATTCTGCTTGGCTGCGAAACAACGGAATCTCTAATCGCTATTTGCCACCTGAAGCCGATCTAATGCCGGAGCAGCGTTTGTTGGCGCAGGAATGGCAGCTAGGAGGCGGTAAGATTGGCCCTTACGCAAACGCGATTAGGCTCATTCAGTATAACGCGGTTGCGGTAGGGCGAGATTTGCAAATGGCAAAGCCTGGCGACCTGCTTTTTTTTGATCAAGGCGATGATCAGCATTTAATGATCTGGACAGGGCGCTCCATCACCTACCATTCCGGCGCAGAGCGGTTGGAAGGGAATCCGGATAACGGTATGCGTTCGGTCAGTGTTCGCCAGTTAATGGAATGGAAGGACACACGCTGGATTCCGGATGCTGCGAATCCAAATTTCATCGGCGTTTTCCGGCTAGGATTTTTGGCACCATGAGAAATCATATTGTGATTGATAACAAAGAATTCTTGCTTAAAGATGGCGGGATCGACTTGTGGTTGATCCTGATCACCGCGATGCTGATTTCTCTTTTGCCAGCATTTTCTTATGCGAATGAAAACATTCCAGATAGCAATTATCAGGCCCAGCAGGGCGAGGCGTTCTTTCTTTTGTCGGATACTACTTTTTCGAGCGATGAGATCGCAAAAGTCCGATTAGAAGCGCCAGGTCGCGATCATCGTCGCTATAGCATGGAGTCGTATGGAGGTGTAGATATTCGCGTGTACCGCTTGGAAAATCCATTGGAGTTCCTGAAGAAGCAAAAGAACTTGCATCGCATTCTTCAAGAAGGTTCTCTAAAAGGCGAGGGCGTCGCAAATGCGCTCGCTTACTTGTGGGACAACTGGTATTCCAAATCGCGCCGTGTGATGCAGCGTGCATTCTCCTATCAAACAAGAAAAGAAGTAACGGCAGAGGTACCCCAATTAAAAATGGGGGATGCGATTGAAGCTCCGACGCAATATCAATCACCCAACGTATTTGCGCCACTAAAAGGCTTTCCCTTGGTAAGCGAATTTCGCTATCCGCTTTGGGACGCTAAGCCCATTCAACCTCCCACTGAAGTGAAGTTGAGTGGTTCATCCAGCAATTTTCTCGAAACCAATCCGGGCAATGTTTATATCCCACTTGGCAAGCTCGCGCCCGGTCTGTATTTTGTCGAAGCAATGGTTGGGCGCCATCGGGCCACAACGACCGTTTTTGTATCGAATACCGTCGCGATCAGCAAAATTTCGGGGAATGAATTATTTGTTTGGACGGTTCACCGCGCACAACAAACGCCCGTCGCTCACGCAAAAGTATTGTGGACGGACGGGCTCGGCATTCTGCAGCGTGGTGAAAGCGACGAGGATGGCACTGTACGCTTGTTGCACAAGAGCCCAGAACGCTCCTTTGTGATCGGTGAAGATACCGAAGGCGGCATCTTTATCGCAGAAAACTTTTACTACGATAGCGAAGTCTACGACACCCGCCTTTATACCTTTACCGATCGGCCCTTGTATCGCCCCGGCGACCGCGTATCCTTCAAAGTATTGGGAAGAAAATTCTCTGCCTCGCAGACATCTGTAGCAGCAGGCTCATCCCCCGTAGACATAACCGTTATCGACGCCAATGGAACCACGCTACAAACATTGCGTGCGAATTACGATAAGGAAAATGGCGCAGACGGCGAATTTTCTCTGCCAGAAAATGCGACGGCTGGGGGTTACGAGCTACGCGTTACCTATCAAGGCCGAGTCTACTCCAGCGCTTTTCGCGTTGCCGAATATGTGAAACCCCACTTTGAAATTGCAATCCACCTAGATCAACCAGCGTTTAAGTCTGGCGAAAAGATTGCCGGTTCACTCACCCTTGTCTATCCAGATGGCAGCCCCGTAAAGAACGCAAATATCGAGTTGCGGTTGCGTGCGCAGGCGCTTTCCATGGTGGACAACGATTTGCGGTACTTGGGCGAGTTTCCGGTAGAACTGGAAACCAAGGATATGCGATCCAACTCGGAAGGCAAAGTAGCGCTTTCTCTACCCGCAGCCGATCGACCCAGCCGCTACGTTCTGACTGTATTTGCAAGCGATGGCGCGGCTTACCGCGTAAAAACGACGCGAGAAATTTTGATTGAACGTGGTGCCAACCAATATTCGATTCTCGGTGACCGCAATTTTAGTAAGCTCAATGAGAGCGTTACATTCTCAGTTCACCAGCAAGGAATCGCAACGGTAGACGCACAGCAGCAAATTCCAAGCCGGTGGGAGTGGCAGCGCCTCGAAGATCAGACCCGCGCCGAAGGCAGTGTTCCCGAAAACGGCCTGCATTTTCAGTTGAGCTTCAACCGCCCCGGCACTTATGTAATCCATGTGCGCGATCAGGATGGAAAACTCCTAGGCGCAACTCATCATTCAGTGAGCGGTGCCGGCATCGTTTCTGCTCCGGGCTCCGTTCGGATTGTGCTGGACAAGCAGGAATACCAAGTGGGCGAAACTGCTGAAGCGCTCGTCACATTTCCAGAACCCGTGAAGGATGCCCTGTTTAGCTTGGAGCGGGATCATGTAGAGTATGCAGCATTGCTCAGCCGTCCAGCACCGTGGCTTTCCGTGGAACGCATTGATTCTGCGCAGTATCGCCTTCTTATTCCAGTTACAGCCGAGTTTTCGCCGAACATCACGCTCTCCGCTCTTTACGTGAAGGGAAGCGAGTACGCATTTCAAAATGCGGGTATCAAGGTTCCGACCCCTAAGTTAGACGTTAGTGTCAGGGCTGATAAATCGGTGTATGCGCCGGGCGATACGGTCACCGTTCAGATTGATACCCACCTGAACGGAATGCCCGCGCCATCTCAACTTGTGGTGAGCGTGGTGGATGAAATGGTGTATGCGCTTCAGCCCGAAATTGCGCCTTCCATTAATGACTTTTTTTATCGTATGCGGCGGAATAACGTGCGTACCGGCGCCAGCCTCTCCTTTATCAGTTACGACGTGGCAACCCCTGCCAGTGGTGAGGTGCCCTCACGCAGCTATCGAAACGAGCGTGGCGTCAAAGTGCTGGAGCGTCCACGACGCGAAGAAATCGACACCGCCGCATGGCTCCCACGTCTGCAAACCGATGCAGAAGGGCACGCACAGTTTCAGTTTGTAATGCCTGATTCCCTGACGCGTTGGCGCATCACGGTGCGCGCCATCCGTAGCGTGGAAACTGCGGGACCTGCTAACGCAACAAAGCTTGCTGACGGCGTTACGGGACAAATTACCCGCTTTATTCGATCCGAAAAACCCCTCTATCTAAAATGGAGTGGCCCGAAAATCTTTCGGCGCGGTGACCAACCCGCGTTAGGCGTGTTGGCGTTTAATCAGGGAAGCCAGCCGCTTAAAGCGAAGATGCTGGCGCGACTGGGCGATCAAGTTCAAGAGCGCAGCGTTGATCTACCGACGGGTGTAAGCTATCAGGCGTTTGATCAGATCAACGCAAGCGCGGGTGATTTGCGCGTCAGCATCGCCTTGGATCAAGCACCTGAACAATTGCTGGATCAGTTGGATGTTTCGCTAAGCGATCAGGCCGCAACGTGGCCAGAGATGCGCACTCTGAATATAACGCTCACCGAAAAGGAAACACCGATCGCTCTGCCGGCCAATGCGTTTGACGTGCGCATGACTCTCAGCAATACCACAGAGCAGCGCTATCTCGATGCGCTCAGTGATTTGCTGGATTACCCTTGGGGGTGCATTGAGCAAACTGCAAGTCGGTTGTTGCCCTTGAGCCTGGCCTATCCGTTTATACAATCACAATTCAGTGGCTTACAACTCAATGAATCGCAGCTCAATGATTCACAATTCAATGAATCGCGAAATAATGTTGAGATCGCAGGCGGGAGCAACGAACTTCTTGTTCGGCTTCGCAGCATCATGCAAGGCAATCGTCTACGGTTGGTGCAGATGGCCGGAGAAGACGCCACCTTTAGCTGGTGGGGCGAGGGTACAGAACCCAATGCGCTGCTCACCGCTTACGCGTACTACGCCGACTGGGAAACAAGCAGGGCGCTCAATATCCCGCTCTCCAGTGACCATGCGCGTCGTGTGCTAGAACTCTATGCAAAGCAGGCAAGCGATATGCCGCCCCTACACCGAGCGTTAGCGTTGGGATTTCTTTACGAGATGAGACAACCCGTTAGCAGTCTACTAAGCGGTGTTGTAAAAGACTTACTGCAGGATAGTAAAAGTTCTGCTGATCAAGCAGCAGATGCGAATACGACTCAAGATATGGCCATTCAAGAAGTTGCCACTCAAGCAGAAAGCAGCGATACAAGCCTCGTTTTTAATGCGCCCGACTCTCCACTTGGATTGGCCGTAACGTGGGCACTGATTGCCGAGCTTTCCCGTCGCGCCGACATTACCCTTCCTGAACAGGTTTCCAGCGCCTACGAGAATGCAGCTCATTTGCTTGCCAGCAGCACACTCCCAATCGCGCGCGGTGCAGCGATTCGGGCAGGTTGGGGGGATGCAAAAGATGCTGCTTTGCTGTTTCAAGAAATGATGCCATCGCAGCCAACGTTCGAACGCGCCTTGCTGCTTGCGTGGTTTAAGCCGGGCGCAACCACGACCACCGATGGCGCGAAAATTTTACCGGCAGTTCATCCGCTCCAACCGTGGACAATTGCGCCTAAGCATACAACCACCTCGACAGAATGGCGCTGGCAGGGCGATCCATTGCCGGCACACATTGTTTTGAGCGACGTACCCCCGCCTACCACGGTGGCAGTAATTCGCTACCAAGGTGAGGGCCGCACAGAATCCCCCTACCCAGTAAACATCCAACGCAAACTTTGGCTGCTACAGCGTGGCGAGAAAGAAAGCCATTATCGCGCCGAGCCGGTAACTGCAGCGTCAGATGGAACGCGATTGCAGAGCGACGCACTCTATCTGGACGAAATCACCGTTTCCACCACCGCCAATCAGCGTCTGCGTTATGGCTTGCTAGAAGTTTCGCTGCCGCCAGGTGCCGACGTGGAGCCGTCGGTAGCAGGAATCAAAGTCGCGGGCTTAAGTGATTCTGGTGAGGTGAGCCTAGAGAAGGCGCGCAGCGAGCCAGGTCAGCTTTCCTATGCGATTCCTTTAGAACAACTGCAAGGCAGTGTTCGCGTTCGCCACTTGGTTCGCTTCTCGCAAAAGGGCCAGTTTCACTTACCGCCGTCGCGCTATTACCCCATGTATGCACCCGCTCGCCAATCCTTTGAGGAGTCTCCGGCAATGTCCAGCATTGTGGTTCGCTAGCGATGCAAGCAACGGTTTCTAGCATCAGAAAGCGCTCGGTTGTGATCACAGCATTTCTTTTAGGGCTTGCCTCTGAAAGCGTTTGCGCCTTGGATCGCCCAGAACCAGCGATGCAGCTTGCCTATGGTGAGCCACCAGATGCACGCATCCAACTTTGGAGTCAAAGCGGCAAATTATTGAGCGATCGGCCACTTCCACAAACACTTACAACCCCGCTTGGAAGCGTGTGGAAGCTCTTTGTGTTCGATTATCTAGTCACAAATCGGATTCAAGAGCAAGCCTACCAATGCCACGGCGGTGATCCAGATGAGGTTTATTGCTGCGCGGCGGGCCAAAAAATAGAGCGCAACGATGCGCTGATTAAATCCTGCGGCCTGTATTTTTCTCCGTCGCGCTGGAATTTAACGCCCATGTTGTGGCATCAATATTGGCGAGCGTCTTTAGCACCACTCCGCACACCTGATTGGCTAGAAAATCTCGAAGAACTCGGCCCCGCATCGGAAGTTCCCATCAGTTCACTGCTGATGGTGCTATCGAGAATGGCATCGCAGCAAGAGAGCCGCCAAGTGCTGTTAGATCGGATCCTTCTCGAAAATTCTCCACCCAAAGCGTTCCGTGGCCTAGACCCAATGCTCCCACTCGCAACTTGGTTAGGTGCGCAGCTGCGCGTAAAAACGTGGAGTTGGCGCGTGCCAAGCGCCCCCCCTATAGAATCGGACGGTGCTAAACATCATCACGTTTCTGCTTTAGCTCGGTTAGCGATTGGCGAGAATGTCGGTGGATTTGCTGGTTGGACAAATACAGGGATTCCTCTCTGGGCAAGTGCGGCCGGCACGAGTCAAAACATGCTTTGGGCGTTTTCGCCGACGATTCAAATCGCACTTTCGCGGCTTACCAATCGCGATATTGAGCGTGGGAATGCGCATACGCGGTTAAAAGAAAACACATATTCAACTCCCGACCAAGATTGCGTGCGAGTGGATTTATTTGAACGCTACCCGATTGCAGAGATTCAGTCGGCCAACGGCCAAAGCATCGTAACGCCAGGTATTTTGGAGAAAGGCCGCTATACCGTAAAATTCAGGAACGGCAATCAGATTGAAATAGAAAGCGCCAACGACATCACTCTGCTCGTTTCAGATGCGGGGCGGGCGCTGGAGCTCTCTCTGCGCGTTCCGCGTGAAGAATACGTTGCCCGCGTAATCGACCGCGAAGCTTCCGCTGAACCCTTGGAAGCGGCAAAGGCGTTTGCGATCGCGGCTAGAACCTATCTTCTCCAAAATGCGAGCCGAGAAGGCCAATGCTTGCAAATGAGGGATTCCACTCACCAACAGCGCGTATCGCCACGCCCTGCATCCGTGGCGGCGCGTGCGGTTGCGCAGTGGACGGAAGATCTCGTGCTCGCAGGAGTGTCGGTAAACTATCGAGACTCTAAAGCAGCAATCGGGGATGAGCCTGCGCAGCACGCAGACCCTGCATCGCCAAATGGAATTTTGTATTGGCAGGAAGCGCGTCAGCAGGCGCAAAGCAACTGGTTCTACTCCGCAATTCTGCGGTCGGCATTTCCGCGAGCGGATTTATCCCGCTGGGGAAATGCGCGCGCAGCCTGCGACCCCATGCCCCAAGAAGAATCTTGGTTGCAGAGTCAAATTCCGCACTGGCGCCCGATATTGGCGCCCGTCGCAGGGTATCAAGAAACAAAAACGTTTACTGTTTGCCGTTTGCAAACCGGAAACCCCTATGTCGATAAAATTAAACGTAGAATATTTTCCAGACCAATGCGCGGCCAACAGGAACGCCTCGATCTTGCCCACGAATATTTGCACCTTGCTTTTGAAGCACACCCGAATGGCGTAGATGAAGTATGGATTGAGCGTTGGGCGCGCACCTTGGTCCTGCAATAACGGATTCAGAAGAACCCTATTTATTGGAAATACAGCATGAAAACTCACCCTTTATTTCCTGCTTTACTGTTACTCGCAAACGCAACTTACGCCGAACCCGTAAGTATTTCTCTGGATGCGCCGCTTGGCGGTTGGCGAGTTGGCAACCGAGACAAAGCTTCATACTTGCAGAACGTCCACTACCCACCGTCGTTTGTGAATAGCAATGCCGATCAGTCGGATACGGCACGCATTCGTGGCGTGATTTCCACAACACCCAAATCTGCCGAAGCAAAAGGTAACCCTAGCCCTCAAGGGAATGAGGAGCAAAAGGCGATCCTCATCGTAAATGGGATTGGAATGCCGCTTCGCGTTGGAGAGGATGGCCGCTTTGATCGCCCCTACACGTTCCCCACCGGCGAAAACAGCGTTGAGGTGCGCGCGGCAGATGGGCGTACAGCGCGTACGCAGTTTTATGATACGGGCGGTGGCGCAACGCCGCCCCGACTGCGAATTGTAATGTCTTGGGATAGCAATAATACCGACCTAGACTTGCACGTCGTCACGCCTAACGGTGAACACGCATGGTACGGCGGGCGGGTGCTGAAAGACGGAAGCGCTTTGGATGTCGATGTAACCACGGGGTACGGGCCAGAAATTTTTTCCAGCCCCGCCCCTCAGTCTGGGCCTTACCTTGTGTATGTGAACTACTATGGTGGTGGCTACCGGTGGCGTACTGAAGTAGACAACCCCGATTCCGATTCCGATTCCGGTTCCGAAGCGTACGAACCCAAGGCCGCACTGACAACGCTAACACTCAGCGTCGTTTTCGAAGAAGGAACCGTCAACGAGCGAGTGCAAACCTTTTTCGCGCCCATGCGAGCCCCTGGAGAATTAACCCTAATTAGCCGCTTTATTTATCCTTGACGAAAAAACCTAGCGGAGAAAATCGTTCGCTTGCTCTTCTTGGCGCACTGATTCTGCCCAATGTAGTAGTTGGGCGACTGCTTCAAAGAACTCGCTCGTAATGGGATTGTGCACATCAATGTCTCGATAAAGCGCACGAGCGAGATCTACGTTTTCCATAATCGGAACGCCTGCCTCTTGTGCAGCTTCGCGAATCATGCGCGCAAAATAATCTTCGCCTTTTGCAACCACAAGCGGGAGATCGGTTTTGCCCTTTTCGTAGTGAATGGCAACCGCATAGTGCGTTGGGTTTGTAACGACAACCGATGCGCCGCGAACCGATCCCATCGCATTTTCCTGCGACCATTCTTGGTGTAGCGCGCGACGTTGGCCTTTCAGCATCGGATCCCCTTCAGAGTTCTTGTGCTCCTGCTGAATGTCACGTCTACTCATCATCAGGTCTTTTGTCCACGCATATTTCTGATAAGCCACGTCCATTGCCGCAATCAGCAAAAAAGCGATGGTTACGGAAATCAGCATCGCACGCAGCGTAAGCCAGAGAACTGCAAAAAGAGTTTCGTGCGAGCCGTAAGGAAGCTTAAGCGTGTCGCCTAACTGGTCACGCAAAACAATCATTGAGAGCAAGATAATGAGGCTGGATTTGCCAACCGATTTTGCCAACTCAACGAAGTTTCGCTGTGAAAACATTCTCTTTAAGCCAGCGGCGGGATTGAGGCGGTTCAAGTCTGGTTTTACGGGCTTTAGTGCGAGCACTTTTCCCACTTGGACAAACTCAATAAACACACCGATTGCAGCGGCGAAAAAAATCAGCGGCAGTAAGATCGCCAGAAACACCCCCGCACCGCTCATCATTGCATCGAGCAGCCCGTTAAGATTGTCTGGGGGGAGATTTTGCCAAGTTGTGCGAACGTAATGTATCCACCGCTGGAACAGAACGGGCAGAAGCCCACCTAGAAGGCCAATCCACACAGGAATCAAGAGGGTTTTTCCAAGATCCTGGCTACGGCTGACGTTGCCGTCCCTACGGGCGTCCTCAATACGTTTGGGGGTAGGCAGCTCGGTTTGGTCACTTTGTTTTTCAGCCATCTTCGCGAACGCCCGTCTATCAGGTTGGAAAAGCGATTTATCAGGTTGGAGAAGCTATCAGGTTGGAGAAGCTATTTAGGTCGGTAGAACTTGCGAATCCGTATCTTTGGGTTTCTGCAATGCGGTAGTTTTCCCAATGGGTGACTAAGGGTGTTGATTGCTACCATGGCGAACCCCGTCGGGTTGTCTGCTCGCACGGTAATCTTTCACAAGACAGGGTTCATGCAATGGATATCAGAAAAACAGGGGGCGGAACGCTTGGCACTCCTTATACCGTTGCTGACGCTCGGCAAGAACTACAGCAGCGAAGTTGGCAAAGCGCTCAAAGTCGGACGCAACCCGTTGTGCCGGGCCCAAAGGGTACTCACGGCCCCGCAGTCACAGAATCGGATAAGCTAGCGTTTGAACAATTGCTGCAAGGGCAGATCAGTAGTCCTGCGCTCCAGTCAGTGGAAGCTGCTTCCGCCTCTCGCCAGGCCGAATCCATTTTGCTCGTGGATATTTGGCAGGAGCAGCCGATTGCCGGTGATCGGAGCCTTGTGCCCCGTGAGCGACTGGATGTTACTGGTGGCGACCCCTTGGCACATTCTGCGCCAGCGCCCATGCAAAAACTCATGGCGAGTGTCGATTATGTGTTGAGCGCGTTTGATACAGAGCGCAGGCCATTGGGTTCCAATCCGAATTATGCGTTTGGCTAAGCAGGGTTTTGTTCTCAGCTAGATAAGGATTGTTTGTGAGTATCACCGAGGCGGCCATGTCATGCGAAGCAAATCAATTACGCGAAGCGGCAGCGCGGCTGCTTTGGGTCGCGGCTTCAATGGATCTCTCCATGGGGCTTGCGGCGCTCAAACGCGTAGCACAAAGCGGCGGTGATTTAGCATATCCACGTTTTCTCAAAATGCTTCTGATTATATCGGAATCGGATGACAGGGTAGGGCAGGCGCGAATTGCGCAGATTCTTGCGGGCGGTTTACGCTCTATGGATATGCCTTCTGGGAGCTTGAGTGCTTGGGGGGCAAGCTATTTTGGGCAGGCAAGCCAGAACACCGTGATTTCGGCTAGCACCTTGCGCAGTGTGCCGCTGCGTCGTTGGGGGCCGGTGGAATACTTAACCCTTTGGTTTTGCCAGAAAACCCAACGCCCCTACCTTTCCGATCACGCGTTTCGAAAATCGCTTAGCTCTCTGATTACACTGGTCAACATGGATGATGAAGCGCGTCTCCTGTATCCGCAAAAAATCATCGAACAGTTGTCAAGCGGCAGTGAAGGCGCCTGCACGCGCTCTGCGCGTCAGCGCTTGCAAGCGCTGTCAGAAGCATGGGCGGCAGGAAGCGCGCCGGATTCGATTGCGGCAGTGGCTGCCACTTATCCGTGGGCTTGCGGGGATAGCAGCCAAGAGTCCAACCCCTAGCGTTTCTTGTGCCGAGCGCAGAATTTCTGGCCTTTGAATGGAAAATTAGCGTACAATGCGCGGTCCCTAGCGCTGTGCTGGGGATTTGTATATCCATTTCTCCTTGCCTTATCGTCCTGCACAATTGCTGTGGCAGTTCGGAAGGCTTGAATCCATAAGGAGCTGTCATGAGACACTACGAAATCGTGTTTATGGTGCACCCTGATCAAAGCGAACAGGTGCCAGGTATGGTTGAACGCTATAAAGGCGTTATTACCGAAGGTGGTGGCAAAATCCACCGTTTTGAAGACTGGGGCCGCCGCCAGCTGGCCTACCCGATCGACAAAATTCACAAAGCACACTACATCCTGATGAACGTTGAGTGCAGCCAAGAAGCGCTTGATGAACTCGGAACCAACTTCCGCTACAACGATGCCGTATTGCGTAACATCGTAATTCGCAAAGACGAAGCCGTAACGAGCGAATCGCCTATGCTGAAAGCGGGTGATAAGCCGGAGCGTGAGCGTCGTTCGCCCATGGGCTCGCGTGGCGATTCTGAGACCGACATGGATTCCGACGATTCCGACGACTCTGACGATTCGTCTGAAGATTGATCCGGTCACGCTTTGAATTTCAAAACGCAGCATACGCAGTTAGTAAGATAAGCAGTTATCAAGAGAGTGTGGCTTGGAAGAAAACACCATCACGCTCAGCGGTACCATTCTGGAAATAGAAGAACCACGATTCGCCCCTGCGGGGATGCCGCATCAGCGTTTCTTGCTAGAGCATCGTTCTCGGCAGGTGGAGGCTGGTAACCCACGCATAGTACAAGTGAAGCTTCTTGTAGAAATCAGAGGCGAGCTTGTGCGCAGCGCCCAACGCCAAGTTGTGGTGGGTCAGCGGGTGAGGGTGAGGGGGTTCTTGGATCGCGCGGGATACTCGCGTTCCGAATACCAGGATGGAACAACCGGACGCACTGTGTTGCATGCACAAATGATTGAAACTTCCCCATAGGTTGGGGAGCTAAGAGGGCACAAAAATGGCACGTTTTTATCGTCGCAGAAAGTTTTGCCGTTTCACCGCAGAAGGTGTTCAGGAAATTGACTACAAAGACTTGGAACTTCTAAAAAACTACATCACGGAAACCGGCAAGATCGTACCTAGCCGCATCACTGGCACGAGCGCAAGATACCAGCGCCAACTTGCCACTGCGGTGAAACGCGCGCGTTTTCTCGCGCTGCTGCCGTACACCGATTCGCACCAATAAGTCCTATAAACACGCTCGCTAATGCAGGTTTGATGCTGTGCTCGTGCGCTAGTGCGAGCCAGCAACATAAGTAGAAAGCATTCGCGAACAAGAGAGGCGTTTAGCTCAAATATGACTCGATTGGCCCAATGGATCATGGCCTCGCCGTTTAACGCGGTATTGGCAACGCTGTTGCTAGGCTTTTCGGGCATATTTGGGTGGGCGGTTGCGGTGCCAGCAACGATGGCGGGGCTTCGACACGGTTTGCGTGCGGGAGTTTTGCCTTTGGCGGTGGCACTGGCAGTCGCCGCATTACACTGGAGCCAAGGGGACCTTACTTTAATGGGAACCGTGGTTGCCACTTGGTGTGGTGGATGGGCATTGGGCGCCTCGCGCTCTTGGCCAGTCACTCTCCTGATTACTGTTGGCACGAGCGCCATTTTTGTGGTGTTTATGCAAACGGTAGGCAGCTCGCAGCTGGTGAAGCTGTTTGAGCAATATCAGCAAGTCATTGGCTCGCTGAACCCTGACGATGCAGTTGCGCTAAAAGGAATACCTCAAGCGCTTTTTCTGCAGCTGATGGGCATTTGGGTCGCAATGAGTGCCGTAATTGCATTGTTTGTTGCACGTTCAATGCAGGCAAGATTGTATAACCCAGGTGGGTTTCGACAGGAATTCCACGGCTTGCGCATGATTCCCTCACTAAGCGCCCTCTGCGTTGCGCCGTTGCTGTTAATTCAGCTCTGGCCAGATGCAGAAGCGGCAGCAGGTTTGTTCCTGATACCGCTTTTGCTGGCAGGCATTGCTTTGGTGCATGGAATCATTGGCCGCAAAAAACTGGGATCAGCGCCCTTGGTTGTGATGTATCTGGGGCTTGTGCTGATCGCGCCCGTGGTAACGCCGGTTCTGCTACTAGTAGCGCTGGCGGACAGTTTTTTCGACTTCAGGAACCGTATGGCGTAGATCGGTTGCTTGTAGGCACATTTGCGGTTTGCAAATGCCTGTTTGCTTGCGGATTGATCCGCTGTTCTGTTCAAAACAGAAACGAGTATGACGAGAGGAAATTTCAATGGAAGTAATTCTGCTTGCCAAAACCCGCAACCTTGGGAATTTGGGCGATCGCGTTAGAGTTAAAAATGGCTATGGCCGCAACTACCTGATCCCACAAGGCAAAGCGCTGCCCGCAACGGAAGCCAACGTGAAGATGTTTGAAGGCCGTCGCGCAGAGCTTGAGCGTCAAGCCGCTGCCGAGCTGGGCGATGCAAGCGCTCGCGCTGCACGTTTGGCAGAAATTGCCAGCATCACGATTGCTGCGAAAGCAGGCGATGAAGGCAAGCTTTTCGGCTCTGTTGGTACGCGCGATATCGCTGCGGCTCTCACCGAAGCTGGACTTGAAGTGAAGAAATCCGAAGTGCTGATGCCAAATGGCTCTATTCGCAATATCGGCGAATACGTCGTTGAAGTGCAGTTGCACAGCGACGTAACGGGCGAAATTACCGTGACGGTAGTCAGCGCCTAAAGCTGTATCGGCATGCATTTGAATTCGGTCAGCCCTTGTAAAAGCGGCTGGCCGTTTTTTTTGTGGTCGGGGTTTTGTGTGTTGAGTTCGACGTTGTTTCGAATTAGGCATTGCCGCGAAAAATAAAATACACAGCGCCCACCATGCACAGCGCGGCCCAAAGAAAGTCGAGCTTGATCGGAGCTTTCATATAGAAAACCGCAAATGGTACAAATACTAAAAGCGTAATCACTTCCTGAATAATTTTGAGCTGCGCCAATGATAGGACCGTGTAACCAACTCGGTTGGCCGGCACCTGCAGCAGATATTCAAGCAGCGCAATTCCCCAGCTTGCGAAGGCAGCAATCCACCAAGGTTTGTCGTTCAGGTTGCGTAGGTGTGAATACCAGGCGAACGTCATGAAGATGTTCGATAGTACTAGCAGACTAACGGTTTGGAAAATAGGATGGTTCATTCGCCCCTCGTTGGGTTCGGCGCACTGGTTGTTCGAAGGCGGCAAGGTGTTTGTGGCGGAGATAGAATCGTGTTAGCCTGGCTCGCCGTGTCACTCATACTTGTATTTTAGAGGAAGAATGTGAGCTAGAGTAATTGTGTGAGCGAGAGCGACTGTGCGTGTTAGAGTATCAATGAGAGCTATCGTAACAATGAAAGCTGCCGCTGTATCCATCGTGCTTTTTCTATTTGTGGTGCAGATTTTTGCGGCTGCAGCAGAAGTGCACGCAGAGCATGGGCCTGTTACGCAAACGCATATCGCTCAAACCCATATTTCTCAAACGCATGTTGCTCAAGCGCATGTTGCTCAAGCGCATATTGAACAGCCGCGCTTGCAGCCGGAGCAGAGTTTGCTGTCTGCAACCTCTGCGGATGCGCGAGGGCTTTGCGGCTTCTGTTTTTGCCATTTTCATGGATATGCCGCAGCGCTGTTAGCACACCCATCCGTTGTTATTTTGTTGGGTAGTGTCGATTTCCCAAACCAAGGCACGAGCCTTCTTACCCACCCAATCCCTCCCGACATTCGCCCCCCAATTGTCTAACGTAAGAATGAAAAGCCGGTAAGGCTCTTCGATCCGATCAGACGGAAGGCCGCTGTATCTGCGGCGATTACTTACGAAAAAATTATTCAGGATCAACCTATGCTGCGAAAACACGCATTGGCGTTGTGTATGGCTGTGTTCGTGTGGGCAACAGTCTTGCCTCTTGCCGAGGGGGCGCCAGCGGTCAGCGAAACTTGGTGCACGAAGTTCTATCAGAAATTAGCTCAACACCCTGAAATGCTCGCCGAGAGAGCAAAGCGGGATGCGCAGATTGCAAGCGCAGATGCGGTAAAAAAGCCGCTCTATAATCCAGAAATAGAAGCCGGAATTGAACGTGAAGGTGAAGATCGAAACGTCCACCTCGGAATCTCGCAAGGAATTGATCTTTGGGGAAAATCGGAGCCGCGTCGTCGCCGCGCCGAATTTATGCGTACTCAGGCGGAAGTGCGATATCAGGAGGCCATGCAAACGAAAGCGTCTGACGTGTTGCTGCAAATGATTGAGTGGCAAGATGCGCAGGCGTTAGAGCAGCTCTCGAAAACTCAGGAACGGCATCTCGGCCAGTTATTGAACCTTCTTGAGCAGCGCCGCGTCGCGGGCGATCTCGGTGAGTTTGAAGCAACCCTCACCTACCTTGCACTTTCTCAGCAGTTAACCGAGAGTGCAGAAGCCGAAGCGCGCAAACTGCGCGCGCGGGCAAGCCTTGCCGTCTTGTTACCGACAATGGACGACGATCTATTGCGAATCCCGGAAGCGTTTTGGGCGCCAAAGGATCGTGAACCTTTTGATTCGCTCGTGGCAGCTCGCCCTGCCGTGCAGGCGGCATGGGCCGAGTGGCAGCAGCAATTGCTGCAAGCGCGCGAGGCTGGATTAGAAGCGAAATCCGATCCGGTGCTGGGAATCGGCGGGGGCAAAAATGGTGATGAAAATGTGGTTTCGCTCAGCCTCTCGGTTCCGCTTGCAATTCGAAATAACCGCAAAGCGGAGGTGCGAGCAGCGCAGCACGGGGCGATTAGCGCAGAGGCCCTCTGGCAAAATGCGCAACTGCTGGAACGCGCAAAGCTGGAGAGCGCGCGTCAGATCATGCAGGCTTATCAGCAGCGTTATTCTGACTGGCAAAGCAAAATGGCGGGGCCAGTGGAACGGAGCGCAGCGTTGCTGGAAAAACAGTGGAAGGCCGGTGATCTTGCTACCCAAGAGTATTTGCAAGCGCTCAAAGAGAGCACCGAAGCGCGTGCAGCGGGAATCGCCCTAAAAGGAGCTTGGCATGTGTCTGTTGTGCATTGGTTAGAAGCAAGCAACCAGCTGCTAAGCGCAGTTGGGCAGCCGCATGTAAGCACTCCGTAAGAAATAAGGTGAAGTTTTATGAGAGATCAAAATCGTTCCGAATTCAACGTGGCTCGTTATTGGGCGCCGGTTGCAGCAGTGTTCTTCGCGTTTGCCGTAACCGCTTTTTTTGCGGCACCCTCAAAGGTGTCTGCTCATGATCACGCGCCCGCAGCTGCGCCGCACATCGATGAAAAAAATAAACATGATCACGCACAGGGACATGAAAATAATGAGGATCGTGGTGGGGAAAGCGAACATGAGCATGAGGAAAGTTCTGACGTTGAACTTTCCGAGGCACAGCAGAAATTTGCGGGTATCAGAGTCGTGGCACTTCAGCCGGAAGTCGTGCACTACTCGCTTGTTGCGCCTGGAGAATTGCAGAGTAATGGCTATACAAGTTATGAAATTTCCGCTCGCGTCCCCTCTGTGGTATTGCAGCGGTATGTGATGCTAGGGGAGAGCGTGAAGGAGGGGCAAGCGCTGTTGTCGCTATTTAGTGAAGAAGTTGCGGAGGCACAAAGTGCGTATCGTATCGCGTTTCACGAATGGCAGCGTGTAAAAGCACTGGGCCGATCTGCCGTAGGGGATAGTCGTTATTTTAATGCTCAAGCGGGTTTTGAGGCGGCAGCAGGAAAGTTGCGGGTGTTTGGGCTTTCTGATCCAGATATGCGAGCGCTTGAAGGAGATGAAAAAATTCGTGCGGGTGAATACGTCTTGCGCGCATCTAAAGAAGGCCTGATTTTAAAGGATGATTTTCATCAGGGGCAGCGGGTTGAAGCCGGCCAGTCACTGCTATCGTTAGTGGATGAATCCGTGCTTTGGGTGGACGCACGCTTGCCGCCCGGAAAAGTGCTTGCGCTTACGGAAGCTACGCAGGCGACGATTGTGCTGGAAGGCACGAGTTTTCCGGCTCAGCTCACCCAGGCATCTCATCGGATTGATCCCCGCACTCGTACGCGCGCGGTGCGTTTAAGTGTGGAAAATCCTGATCATAAGCTGCACGCAGGGCAGTTTGTGGAAGTGCATTTCATCTGTAGTACAGAAGTTCCTGTGCTGTCGCTACCGGAGTCTGCTGTATTGCGTGGCGCAGACGGTGATTGGCAGGTATTTATCGAGGAAGCACCAGGCCGCTATGTTCCGAAGGAAGTTGAGGTTCAGCAGGCGCTCGACAATCGGCTGGTGATCAGCGGCATTGACGCAGGTACGCGTGTGGTAAGTGCTGGTGCATTCTTTGTGCAATCAGAGTTTGCCAAGAGCGGCTTTGAAGTTCATAACCACTAAGGACGTTACCATGCTCAATTTTATTATTGATGCGGGCGTGCGTAATCGTCTGCTGATCGTGCTGTTGCTTGCTGTGTTTGTTGCTGGAGCAGCGGTTTTGCTGCCAAGGCTTAATCTTGATGCTTTTCCCGATGTCACCCGCGTGCAGGTGGAAATCAATACTGAGGCACCGGGCCTTGCCGCCGAAGAGGTTGAGCAGCTGATCACGTTTCCGATTGAAGCGGTGATGTACGCACTACCTGACGTGGAGTCGGTGCGCTCCGTTTCAAAAACAGGGCTTTCGGGAGTGACCGTTGCATTCAAGGACGGAACCGATGTTTATGCTGCGCGCCAGTGGGTTTTTGAGCGTCTGGAAGCCGCACGTTCAGAAATTCCGGATGGTGTAGGAACTCCGGAAATGGGGCCGAACACTTCTGGGTTGGGGCAGGTGTTTCAGTATTTGCTGCGCAGTGAAGTGCCGGGGCAGTACGATGCGATGACTCTACGCAGCCTAAATGACTGGGTTGCAAAGTTGCTATTGGCCCCCGTCCCAGGCGTTACGGAAGTGCTTTCTTACGGTGGTGAGGTGCGCCAATATCAGATCAACGTTGATCCATCTCGCCTTTTATCCTACCAGATCAGTATGGATGACATTGTCACTGCCATTGAAACCAATAACCGTAACGCGGGCGGTTGGTACTTGGATCGTGGTGCAGAGCAACTGGTCATTCGTGGCGTCGGCTGGGTGCGCGGTGGGACGGATGGGCTTGAAGATCTTGCGAATATTCCAGTTCGCATCGTAAAAGGTGTGCCAGTAAAGGTGCGGGATGTTGCGCGCGTGGAATTTGGCGCTGAAATTCGTCAAGGGGCCGTGAGTATGATGCGGCGCGGTTCGGATGGCAAGCCAGAAGTATTGGGCGAGGTGGTCGCAGGGATTGTGCTAAAGCGGATGGGGGCGAATACAGATGCAACGCTTCGTGGCGTTCGTGAACGTTTGCCCGCAATTCAGGCGGCGTTGCCTAAGGGCGTAGTGATCGAGCCTTTCTATGATCAAGGTGATTTGATTGATAAGGCGGTTCACACTGTAACGAAAGCGTTATTAGAAGCGTTTATTCTGATTGTCGTTGTTTTGTTGTTGTTCTTGATGAACTTAAGGGCTGCGTTATTGGTGCTGATTTCGGTGCCTGTTTCGATCGGAATTGCGCTGATGGTAATGGCGTGGTGGGGGCTTTCCGCCAATCTGATGTCGCTGGGCGGGCTTGCGATTGCCATTGGGATAATGGTGGATGGTTCTGTGGTGATGATGGAACACATCTTTAGCCATCTTTCTGGGCGAGAGCGGCACGGTATTGCGTTGCGGATTCAGGAGGCTGCGCGAGAAGTTGGAAGGCCGGTGTTCTTTGCGGTACTGATTATTGTCATTGTGTTTGCACCCCTTTTTAGTTTGGAAGGTGTGGAGGGCAAGCTGTTTCAGCCGATGGCAATTTCCATCGTATTGGCAATGCTGGCATCGCTTTGGGTGGCGTTAATGATGGTGCCTGCGCTTGCGACGTATTTGTTTCGGGCGGGAGTTGAGCATCGTGAAGCACTTTTGATGCGCTGGTTGACCGCTGCCTATCGCAAATTGCTTTCCATTGCGTTAACGGCGCGCGCGAGTGTTGTCGGGGTTGCGCTTATGCTATTCATCGCGGCGATCTGGCTTGTGCCGCATTTAGGCAGTGAGTTTGTGCCGGAGCTGGAGGAGGGAACGATCAATATTCGGGTCACGCTGGCGCCCTCCGCAAATCTGGATACATCTCTGTCAGTTGCGCAAAAGCTGGAGGAAATTCTGCTGGAGTTTCCTGAAGTTTTATATGCGACCAGCAGAATTGGCCGGGCGGAATTGGGAGGTGATCCTGAACCTGTGTCGAACGTAGAGATCTATGTCGGTTTGAAGCCCGTTGCTGAGTGGACGAGCGCGCATGATCGTATGGCACTGCAGAAGCAAATGGAAGCGCGCATGTCGGTCCATCCCGGTTTGCTATTTTCTTTTTCGCAGCCGATTGCTACGCGGGTGGATGAACTGCTTTCGGGGGTGAAGGCGCAGCTTGCGATCAAACTGTTTGGGCCAGATCTGGATGTACTGGCTGCGCGCGGTCAGGAGATTGAGAAACTTGCGAAATCAGTCGCAGGCACTCAGGGGGTCGCGCTCGAACAGGTGGAGGGTGAGTCGCAGCTGGTGATTCGACCGGATCGTGCTCTCCTTGCGCGTTATGACATTGCAGTATCGCAGGTGATGGATTTGGTTTCTAAGTCCATTGGTGGTACTTCTGCTGGGCAGGTAATACGAGGTAACGAGCGCTATGATATCTACGTTCGGTTTGCGAAAGAGTTTCGTGACCACGTTGAGGCGATTCGTGACCTCACGCTGCAATCGCCTTCGGGCGCGTGGGTGCGCTTGGGGGATGTTGCTCATATTGCCATTGAGTCTGGGCCTCCGCAAATTCGCAGGGACGACGTGCAGCGGCGTGTGGTGATTGAAGCGAATGTGGAAGGGCGCGATATGGGGAGTGTGGTGGAGGAGCTTAGGCAGCGCATTGCTAGTGAGATTGAATTGCCACCTGGTTATAGCGTTGTGTTTGGCGGCCAATTCGAGAATCAAGAGCGGGCGCAAGCGCGGCTTATAGTCGTCGTTCCACTTTCTTTGGGGTTGATTTTTCTTCTGCTGTATTTTGCTTTCCATTCCGTTGGACAAGCGTTTCTGATTATGCTCAATGTGCCTCTTGCCCTGATTGGCGGGGTTTTTGCTTTGTATTTGTCTGGCCAGTATCTGTCAGTGCCGGGATCTATTGGGTTTATTGCACTGTTTGGTGTAGCGGTGCTAAACGGTGTGGTGATGGTGAACGAGATCAACCAGCGCGTAGATTCTGGCCGGCCCATTAGGGAGGCCGTTTTTGAGGGCGCGTGCTCTCGCTTGCGGCCCGTGATGATGACCGCATGCATCGCAGCGTTAGGGCTTGTTCCGATGTTGTTGGCAACGGGGATTGGTTCGGAGGTGCAGCGGCCACTGGCGACGGTCGTGGTGGGGGGGCTTGCGTCATCCACTTTGCTTACGCTGTTTGTGCTGCCTGCGTTGTTTGAAGCCTTTTCCCGAAGGAAAATTCAGGCACCTGAATAGGGGGGCGCTGTCGGACTATGCCGTAAAAATGAAACGGCCTTGCGAGAGTTAATCCCGCAAGGCCGTTTGGTTGGTTACGTTATATTTAAGCGATTTTTTGAAGGCTTAAAATAAGGATTTCATGCCTAGATAAACCGCGACGCCGCCGAAGTAGCCAAGCAGTGCGAGTAGGCTGATTTTTTTCAGATACCACATAAAATCAATTTTTTCCATGCCCATGGCGGCAACGCCGGCAGCTGAACCGATGATCAAGCAGCTTCCGCCGGTGCCTGCACAGAATGCCAGCATTTCCCAGAAGTGGCCATCCGCCACAAAGTGCGATAACCATTCTGCTTGATCGCCGGTGGCTGCAGCAAGTTCAGCTGGGCTGATCAGTGGATACATCTTCATTGCGCCTGCCACCAAAGGTACGTTATCCACAATGGAAGACAGCAGGCCAATCGCAATGTTAATTGCATACACGTTGCCGAGGTGTTCTTTGAGTGAAACGGCTACCGCGACGAGATGCCCAGCGGTTGCAAGGCTGGATACGGCAAGCAGAATGCCGAGGAAGAATAAGATGCTGGGCGTATCGACCCGGCGCAGTACACCCACCACAGACAAAGGGTGTTTCTCTTCACTATTTTTGGCTCGGTGTATCCACTCCGTGGTGACCCAAAGTACGCTCAGGCCAAATAACATACCCATGTAGGGAGGCAAATGCGTAACCGTCTTGAAGATTGGGACAAACAGTAGCGCGCCGATGCCCATGGAAAAAATCAGCCGCCGTTCAAATGAAGTGGTTGGGTTGCGGTGACTCTCTTCATGCTCCTCTGTTTTTGGCCGCTTCGCTTCGCCCTTAATCTGAAAGCTCAGAATCACAAGGGGTACTAGGATGCAAGCCAAGCTAGGCAGGAATAGCTGCTTGATAATGCTGCTGGTAGAAATCTGGTTGCCGATCCAGAGCATGGTGGTGGTAACGTCGCCAATGGGGGACCAAGCGCCACCTGCGTTGGCAGCAATAATGACGATCCCTGCGAAAAACCAGCGCTCACGATCATCATCAATGAGCTTGCGTAGTAACGACACCATTACGATGGTGGTCGTCAGGTTGTCTAGGACTGCAGAGAGGAAAAACGTAATGAATCCCACCAGCCAGAGCAGTTTTACTTTGTTGTGGGTGGTAATCCGATCGGTGATGACCTTGAAACCTTCGTGCGCATCGACGAGCTCGACGATGGTCATGGCACCTAGGAGGAAAAATAGTATTTCGGAGATTTCTCCCAAATGGTGGCGAAGTTCGGTGCTTACGAAGTCAGAAGCATTGCCGCCATGTTCCGCAATTTGAACGGCGGGCAAGATATATTCTGCGCCCAAGATGAGTAACGTCCAAGTGATGACCGCAGTGAGCAGCGCGGATGCTGCTTTATCAATGTGGATGGTGTGTTCAAAGGCAATGCAGAGATAACCGAGCACGAAAATCAGTGCCATCATCATGTACATAGAGGGGAGTCTCCTTGAAAGTTTAGCCACGGACAAGGTTGGCCACGCCTAAAACTACAAACTGGAGGCGGTGGTCTGTATGCCCGAGGGTGAAGTGGTTCGCTAGGGTGCTGAATGACGATAGGTTATGAAGCACATTAAATATATCAGGCAAAGCCCTGCGCTGCGCACAAAACTGGTGCAAAGTGATGTATCCTTTGTATAGGTTGAGCGTCTGGCAATTGCCGCGATCATCGGTTAAATGCAGGCTTTGGGCGAAATTTTAGTGGGCAGTGACGAATGTATACATAATGCTATACTCGCCTGCGCACTTGAGCGAAATTTGTTATAGTACCCCGTTTTTGCTTGGGAATCTGTAAACCATCGAAATGAGAAAAGGCTATTGGGGCCATAAAGCTACCACTACTGCGGATTTACTGCGTTGGTGTTACGAGAACATCACCAATGTGAGACTTACGATTGACCTTAAACAGCAAGCTGGATGTAAACATGATCAAAATCAAGCGCGGCCTCGATGTGCCCATTTCCGGGCAACCATCGCAGGCCATAGGTGCGGCGCCCAGAGTGCGCTCTGTTGCCTTGATTGGAGCCGATTATCCTGATCTGCAGCCGACGATGAAGGTGGCGGAGGGAGATCGCGTTATACAGGGGCAGGTTTTATTTACCGACAAAAAAAACACCGCGGTAAATTTTACAGCACCGGGAACGGGTATTGTGCGGGCGATCCATCGCGGCGCTCGTCGAGTCTTTCAGTCGATCGTCATTGACTTGGACGAAAAGTCAAAGGACGAGGTGCAGTTTGAGCGCCACGTCAATTTTGGTACGCTCAGCCGCGAAGATGTTGAAGCCCAGTTGTTGGTTTCGGGGCTTTGGACGACGTTGCGCACTCGCCCCTACAGCAAAATTCCTGTACCAGGGAGCCAGCCCGCCTCGTTATTCGTGACAGCGATGGATACCAATCCGCTGGCGGCTGACCCTGCCGTGGTGATTCGAGAGCGTCAGCAAGATTTTAATGATGGTCTCGCGGTGCTTTCGCGCCTAGTTCCCAAGGTTTTTGTTTGTAAAGCGGCGGGTGCCGGCTTTGAAACAGGTGGGCTCACGGCCCATGAATTCAGCGGGCCTCATCCAGCGGGGCTGCCCGGCACGCATATCCACTATTTAGATCCTGTTTCGACCAGTAAAACGGTTTGGTTTGTGAATTACCAAGATGTATTGGCCATCGGCGTGCTGTTCCGCGAAGGGCGGTTGGATGTTCAGCGCGTGATTTCCTTTGCAGGGCCGCAAGTGAAGCAGCCGCGCTTGATTCGTACACGTGTAGGAGCATCGCTCGCAGATTTGGCTGATGGCCAAGTTGCGGCGGGCGAAAACCGCCTAGTTAGTGGTTCCATTCTGTCGGGCCGTACGGGGGTTGGGCCGGAAGCTTGGTTGGGGCGTTATCATCTTCAACTTGCCGTGTTGGTGGAAGGGCGAGAACGAGAGTTTATTCACTACCTGCGCGCTGGTGCGCATCGTCACTCGGTATTTGGCGTGTATCTCGGCAAATGGCTCGGCAAGCTGTTCCCCATGACGACGAGCAGTAACGGCAGCCCGCGTGCGATGGTGCCGGTAGGTACTTACGAGACCGTAATGCCGCTGGATATTTTGCCGACTTATCTGCTGCGTTACATTTTGGTTGGCGATACGGATATGGCGCAATCGTTAGGCGTTTTGGAACTGGATGAGGAAGATCTAGGGCTTTGCACCTATGTCTGCCCAGGGAAATATGAATACGGTCCCATCCTGCGCGATGTGTTGACCCGCATCCAAGTGGAGGGCTAAGCATGAGTTGGCTTCGTAAAAAACTCGATCAGATGGCACCGGATTTTGAAAAAGGCGGCAAATACCATAGCTGGTTTGCATTGTATGAAGCGGTCGATACTTTTTTTTATAGCCCACCGTCTGTCACGCATGCCGGTGCGCATGTGCGGGATTCCATCGACCTGAAGCGCATCATGATTTTGGTCTGGCTTGCGACCTTTCCAGCGATGTTTTTTGGGATGTGGAATCTTGGCCAGCAGGCGCTTACGGTATTTCAGTTGGCAGCCACTAATGGTGGTGCAACGCCTGATATGGCGCTTGATGGTTGGCGTTATTGGGTGGTAAGCACGTTCGCAAGTTTTGATCCCAATAGCCTTTGGTCGTGCTTTCTTTATGGCGCGACGTATTTTGTGCCGATTTACTTCGTCACGTTTGCTGTGGGTGGTGCGTGGGAAGTACTGTTCGCTATGAAGCGTGGCCATGAGGTAAACGAAGGGTTTTTCGTAACCTCGGTGCTGTTCGCGCTGGTTTGCCCCCCCTCATTGCCGTTGTGGCAGGTCGCGTTGGGAGTCTCTTTTGCCGTTGTAATCGGTAAAGAAGTCTTTGGCGGAACAGGGAAAAACTTTGTCAATCCGGCGCTTTCTGGCCGTGCATTTCTGTTTTTCGCTTACCCCGCCTTTATGTCAGGTGATACGGTCTGGACAGCGGTTAATCCGGAACTTTGGAAACATGGCGTTGACGGTTTTTCGGGCGCGACGGCATTAGGCCAAGCGAAGCTGGAAGGCGTGGATCACATGATGCGTCTCACCGCAGATGGCCTTGTGCCGATTACTTGGTGGGATGCTTTCTGGGGCTTTTTGCCCGGCTCCATTGGCGAGGTTTCTACCTTTGCGATTTTGCTTGGCGCAGTAGTTTTGCTAGTCAGTCAGATTGCCTCGTGGCGCATCATGCTTTCCATGTTGATCGGTATGATCGCAACTGCAACGCTGTTCAATGCCATCGGTTCGGATACAAACCCAATGTTTGCGATGCCTTGGTACTGGCATTTGGTGCTGGGTGGCTTTGCGTTCGGTATGGTGTTTATGGCAACCGATCCAGTCTCTGCTGCGATGACGAATACCGGAAAATGGATTTTTGGCGGATTGATTGGGCTGATGATCATTTTAATCCGCGTGGTAAATCCGGCCTATCCAGAAGGGACGATGCTAGCGATTCTGTTCGGCAACCTTTGTGCGCCGCTGATTGATTATCTTGTCATGCAGGCCAACATCAAGCGGAGGGCGTTGCGTAATGTCTAAGGAAACCAACGGAAAGACGATTCTGGTTGCTACTGTACTGTCGGTTGTTTGCTCAATTGCGCTCGCAGCAGCGGTTACGTTGCTGAAGCCGATCCAGGAAAAAAACCAAGAGCTGGAAAAGCAGCGCAAAATTTTGGCGGCAGCGGGCGTGCTCGAAGAAGGAAAAGGTACTCCAGATGAGGTGAATCAGGCGTTCAAGGAATTTGAACGCTATGTAGTAGATTTCGGCGATGGTTCCTACCGAAAAATCAGCCTTGAAGATCCCTTCGATATGCGCAAAATGTCGAAAGATCCTGCACATTCCATTGCTCTGACGGGCTCGCAGGATCTTGCGAAAATCCGCCGCCGCTCTAACGAAGTAGATATTTATGTATTACGCGACAAAAATACGCAAGAAGTGAAGGAGCTGGTTCTGCCGATATCTGGCTACGGCCTTTGGTCTACCCTGTACGGTTATTTGGTCGTGAAGGCCGATGGTAATACGGTGGTAGGCATCACCTTTACCGAACATGCAGAAACGCCAGGATTGGGTGGCGAAGTGGACAACCCAAGCTGGAAGGCGCAATGGGCGGGTAAAACGATTTATGACGACCAGAATGTCAGCAAGCTGCGCCTGAAAAAGGGAGGAGTTGATCCCAATAAGCCGGAAGCTGTGCATGAAGTAGATGCGCTTTCAGGCGCAACGCTCACGAGTAACGGCGTAAGCAATTTAGTCCACTTCTGGACGGGCGATCTCGGATATCAGAAATTCCTAGCTAAAGTACGCGCAGGAGGCCTGTGATATGGCAGAAAAACTTTCAATGAAGCAGGTTTTGTTCGAGCCGGTTTTCAGCAATAACCCGATTATTTTGCAGGTCTTGGGGATTTGTTCGGCGCTAGCGGTTACCAATAGCATGCGTACCGCGCTTGCAATGTCGGTAGGGCTTACGCTGGTTACGGCCTTCGGCAACTATTTTGTGAGCTTGATACGCAACGTAATTCCTAATTCAATCCGTATTATCGTGCAGATGGTGGTGGTGTCTACGCTGGTAATCATCGTCGATCAATGGTTGCAGGCGTTTGCGCCGGCGATTTCCAAGCAGATGTCGGTGTTTGTTGGGTTGATTATTACCAACTGTATCGTGATGGGTCGCCTTGAAGCGTTTGCGATGAAGAACCCGCCGGTGATCTCATTTATCGACGGGCTTGGAAACGGGTTGGGTTATTCTGCGTTGCTGATGACGGTTGCATTTGTTCGTGAATTGTTTGGTTCTGGCTCGTTGTTTGGTTTTACGCTGATGAGTACGACCAATATTGGTGGTTGGTATGTGCCTAATGGGATGTTGCTGCTGCCGCCTTCGGCGTTTTTCTTGATTGGCCTGATTATCTGGGCGATGAGAACGTGGAAGCCGGAGCAGCAGGAACATACCGAGTTCAAGATTGCGCCCCATTCCAAAGCGCCGGTTTCTCACGGCAGCGCGGGGCATAGTCCGGTTGCTGGCGCGCAGCCTAAAGCTACCCATTAAGCGAGAGCGGAAGCCATGGAACATTATTTGAGTCTTTTTGTAAAAGCCGTGTTTATTGAAAACATGGCGCTGGCGTTTTTCTTGGGTATGTGTACCTTTTTGGCAATTTCCAAAAAGATACAAACGGCGATTTCACTCGGTATTGCGGTCGTTTTTGTGCAGGCACTTACGGTACCGGTGAATAACTTGCTGTGGCAGTACCTGTTAAAGGAAGGCGCTCTCAGTTGGACGGGGTTGGGTGGATCGAATGAGCTGGATCTTAGCTTTCTTTCTCTGCTCTGCTACATCTGTACCATCGCCGCACTTGTGCAAGTGGTAGAAATGGCGTGTGATAAATATTTTCCCGCGCTCTATAACGCCTTAGGGATTTACCTGCCGTTGATCACGGTAAATTGCGCAGTGCTAGGCGGCGCGTTATTCATGCAGGAGCGTGACTATGATTTTCCGGAGTCCGTTGTGTACGGTTTTGGTTCTGGGCTTTCATGGGCCATTGCAATTGTACTGCTCGCTGCCGTGCGTGAGCGCCTCAAGTACAGCGATGTACCAGGGCCGTTGCAAGGGCTGGGCATTACCTTTATCGCCGCGGGCCTGATGGCGCTCGGATTTATGTCATTTTCCGGCGTGCAGTTGTAAGGAGCGATGGGATGTCTGAACAAGCGGTGATTCTACTTTCCATGATCATGTTCACCGGCACGGTGCTGGTGTTGGTGATTTTTATTCTTCTTGCGCGTTCGCGATTGGTTTCTAGTGGACGTGTAACAGTTGATATTAACGATGACCCAGAAAAGCGCATTGAAGTGCCTACCGGTGGCAAATTGCTGCAGACACTTGCGGATGAAAAAATCTTTTTATCTTCGGCATGTGGTGGCGGTGGAACCTGTGGGCAGTGTCGTGTCATCGTGACCGAAGGCGGTGGTGATATTCTTCCTACGGAGGAGCCGCATTTTACTAAGCGGGAAATTCGTGCTGGGTGGCGGTTGAGCTGTCAGCTCGCGGTCAAGCAGAATATGCACATCGAGCTTGAGCCGGCGTTCTTTGGCGTGAAGCGCTGGCAGTGCGAAGTGGTTTCCAACGATAACGTTGCCACCTTTATCAAAGAACTGGTGCTCCGCTTGCCCGAGGGCGAGAACGTCAACTTTCGTGCCGGTGGCTATGTGCAGTTAGAGGCACCACCCTACGACGTAAATTATGCTGACTACGATATTCCTCAAAAGTATCGCGGCGACTGGGAGCGCTTCAAGCTTTTTGATCTGAAGGCAAAAAACAAGGAAACCGTTATACGCGCCTATTCAATGGCGAACTATCCGGAAGAAAAAGGTATTCTGAAATTCAATATCCGGATTGCAACGCCGCCACTGAAGCAGCTGCACGAAATCCCGCCTGGCCTGATGTCTTCTTGGGTGTTCTCGCTCAAGCCGGGCGACAAGGTGACTGTGTTTGGTCCTTTTGGAGAGTTTTTTGCCAAACAGACCGATGCCGAAATGGTGTTTGTGGGTGGAGGCGCTGGTATGGCGCCGATGCGTTCACACATCTTCGATCAGTTACGCCGCCTGAGCAGTACGCGTAAGATTACCTTCTGGTACGGCGCTCGCTCGATGCGTGAGGCGTTTTATGTGGAGGAGTTTAACGAGCTGGCGAAGGAGCATCCGCACTTTACTTGGCATCTAGCGCTCTCCGAACCGCAGCCGGAAGACAATTGGACGGGCTACACCGGCTTTATCCATAACGTGCTGTATGAGAACTATCTAAAAAACCACGCTGCGCCCGAAGACTGCGAGTACTACATGTGCGGCCCGCCGATGATGAACGCGGCCGTTATCAAGATGCTTGAAGACTTAGGGGTAGACCACGAAAACATTCTACTGGATGACTTTGGCGGTTGAAGAACTTATGTGTCGTGATTGCAATCAGTCTGCTGCTCGCAGGCTGTTCTGCGCCTGATTCGAAGCCGAGCGCCGTCACTCTGGGCGGCGTTGCCTTTCACAGTATGCAATGGACGGTTAAGCTAGATGTTCTGCCGGCGGGTGAGAGCGCCGCTTCGGCAACCGCTGAACTGCAAAAACTCTTAGATCACGCCAATGATGTTTTATCTACGTATCAGCCGGACACTGAGCTTATGCGCTTCAACCGCGCGCCGGTTGGCGCTTGGGTGGAGGTCAGCCCGCTATTGTTTGATGCCGTGCAGCGTGCGTTGATCGTAAGCGAGGCGAGCGGCGGCAGCTATGACATCACCGTGGGCCCGCTCGTCAATCTCTGGGGGTTTGGGCCCGATGTCGTTCCCGTCAAAACTCCCACATCGCAGCAGGTTGAACAGGTTCGAGCGCGAGTGGGCTGGGAAAAACTTGGTATTGATCCCAAGCAGCACGCGCTCTCCCGGCGTGGGGATGTTGCGCTGGACCTGTCCTCGATCGGTGAGGGCGTTGCCGTGGATGTGCTCAGCGAGCAGCTACAAAAATGGGGCGTTAAGGGGTATATGGTCAGCGTTGCAGGCTGCACTCATGTGCGCGGCACTAAAGCGAACGGCGCTCCTTGGGTCATCGCCATTGAAAAGCCCGATGGCAGCGGCCAAGTCCAGCAATTGCTTACACTGAGTGATCAGGTGATCTCAACTTCTGGTTCTTATCGAAACTACCGCGAGATTGATGGCGTGCGGTATTCCCACACCATTGATCCGGTATCTGGACGCCCGATTACACATAAAGGGGTGTCAGTTTCCGTAGTATTGGATGATAATGACGGTAGCGCTTTAGCAGATGCTTGGGCTACCGCGCTAAACGTATTAGGCCCCGATGCAGGGTTCGAGTTGGCTGAGTCTCGCGGATTGCGCGCCTATTTTATTTGGCGTGATGGTTCGCAGTTGAAGGCTCGACACACGCGGGCGTTTCAGTCGGTGCTGCCTAAGCCATGAGGTATAAGCATGTTAAACTTGTTCTTAATCTCGGTTGTGTTGATCCTAATTTTCGTAGCCCTGATGGCGATCGGCGTCGTGATGGGGCGTGAGCCTATTCGCGGTTCCTGCGGCGGGCTAAATAAACTCGGATTGCGTGATGAGAGCTGCCCAGTTTGTGGTGGTTCCGAGACCAAGTGCGAAAGCAGCAAAGCTGTAGCGCTTGCAAAGGATGCGGCTAAAAAATAGGTGGCTTTCGAGAGGCTTTTTTCGGTGTAGTCGCTTCGGCTTTTCTGGGGATTCTTTTTTTGGAACCGCCGGTCAGTTTGGTGCGGATGCCCGTGGTTTTGATGAACAGCCCCATTCTGAGCTTTCTCTGCCGCGCTTCATAGTTTAGGCTTGCCTCCCTCTTCTTTATTCCTGTTTTTTGTATTTCTGAGAGCAGCGCACCCATGTCAGATAGCCAGGATGATTTGGCAGCATTGCCGGATCCAGACGCTCATGGTCTGAAAGTTCCACCGCATTCCTTAGAAGCTGAGCAGGCGGTGATCGGCGGGTTGATGCTAGATAACCAAGCCTTTGACGATGTGTCGGAACTGGTGGCCGAGGTTGATTTTTATCGGCGCGAACACCGCTTGATCTTTCGAGCAATTGCCCAGCTTAGCCAAGAAAACCACCCGTTCGACGTCATTACGCTGGGCGAAGCACTGGTAAAATCGGCTGCCCTCGAAGATGCTGGCGGCATGAAATATCTGGCAGAGGTGGCCCGCAACACGCCAAGTGCGAGCAATATCCGTGCGTATGCGGCCATTGTGCGAGAGCGTTCCGTTCTGCGGCAAATGGTGCGGGTTGCGAATGAGATTGCGGAGAGCGCTTTTAACCCCAAGGGGCGCTCCGCATCCGAATTATTGGATGAGGCAGAGCGCAAGGTGTTCGCCATTGCCGAGCAAGGGCGTAAAGCGGGTGGGCCGAGGGACATTAAATCGGTACTGAAGGACACCGTTAACCGAATTGACAAACTGTTTTCCAGCGACGAGGCCATTACAGGGGTTGCGACGGGATTTACTGACCTCGATAACATGACCTCGGGCTTGCAGCCTGCCGATCTTGTCATTGTTGCGGCGCGGCCGTCGATGGGCAAAACCACCTTTGCGATGAACCTTTCGGAAAACGTGTTGATACGATCAGGTAAGCCGGTGCTGGTTTTTTCGATGGAAATGCCTGCAGAATCCATCGTGATGCGTATGCTTTCTTCGCTTGGGCGTATTGACCAAACGCGCGTGCGTAGTGGCAAGCTGGAGGAAGACGATTGGCCACGCTTCAACTCTGCGGTGAGCATGCTCGCGGAACAAAAGCTATTTATTGACGATTCAGCGGGTTTGTCGCCCAGCGAATTACGCGCCCGTGCGCGGCGCGTGGTGCGGGATCACGGGCCACTTGCGTTGATTATGGTGGACTATTTGCAGCTTATGAAAGTGCCTGGAGCTGAGAACCGCGTTTCGGAAATTTCGGAGATTTCGCGCTCGCTGAAAGCACTTGCGAAAGAAATGGATTGCCCAGTAGTCGCTCTTTCCCAGCTAAACCGGGGTTTGGAACAGCGGCCGAACAAGCGCCCCATTAACTCGGATTTGCGGGAATCTGGAGCGATCGAGCAGGATGCCGACATCATCATGTTCATTTATCGTGATGAAGTGTATAACGAGGGCTCTGACGATAAAGGCATCGCAGAGATTATTATCGGAAAGCAGCGTAACGGCCCGATTGGGACCGTTCGGCTTGCATTCCAAGGGCGCTTCACGCGCTTTGATGATTTAGCACATGATAGCTATCGCGGAGACGCATACTAACGCCGGCCCTATGGACATTGAATGGGTGATAACGCTGCGCTTTGGATTGCGCCTATAAATTGGTGAACCAACCACGATGAGTCGAAGTACACGTGCAGTTGTTGATATTTCCGCGTTGCGCCACAATTACCAGCGCCTGCGAACGCTTGCGCAAGGGCGTCGGGTGATGGCGCTCATGAAGGCAGATGCCTACGGACATGGCGCGCTGGGCATTGCGTCGGCTTTGCCGGATGCGGATGCGTTTGGGGTTGCCTACCTTGGCGAAGCGGTGCAATTGCGCGAAGCAGGGGTTCGTGCGCCCATTGTATTGCTCGAAGGTGCAATGGCGATCGATGAGCTGGCCTATGCAGCGGCCCTTGATCTCGCGGTCGTGATACACCAGCACGAGCAGCTTCAGTGGCTTAAGAATAGTTCACTAAGTCGCCCGCTAACGATTTGGCTAAAGGTGGATACAGGGATGCATCGCTTGGGGATTGCTCCCTCCGAAGCGGCATCTGTTCTTGCGGAATTGGAGTGTTTGCAGCGAGCGCCTGACCCAAAAGTGCGTGAAGTCGTCGTGATGAGCCACCTTGCTTGCGCTGATCTTCCGGATCATCCAATGACTGCGCAGCAACTGAAAGCCTTTCAGGAGGTAACGCGCGGCGTTGGCGGGCAGCGATCCATCGCGAACTCTGCGGGGCTGCTGCTGGGCGATGATTTTGGTTTTGATTGGGTACGCCCAGGAATTATGCTGTACGGCGGCTCACCGCGTAACGATCGGAGTGCAGAACAGCTTGGCTTGCGCGCTGTAATGAAATTGGTTGCGCCGATTATTGCAATCCGCACGGTTGCAGCAGGGGAGAGCGTCGGCTATGGCGCGAGCTGGGTTGCAGAGAGGGATACGCGCGTGGGAATTGTTGCGGTTGGATATGGAGACGGTTACCCGCGCCATGTCAGAGCGGGTGCCTGTGTATTGCTGCATGGATGCGAGTGTTTGCTGCTGGGTCGGGTGTCGATGGATATGCTTGCCATTGATCTTTCCGCGGTGAATGCGCAATTGGGCGATGAGGTCGAACTGTGGGGCCCGTCACTGCCGGTAGAGCGAGTTGCAAACTGGGCTGGAACGATTAATTACGAATTATTTTGTCAAATTACGGGGCGGGTGCGGCGCGAGTACCTTCCGTAAAATTCTGCAACGGCGCTGGAAACCTTATTATGTTGTGGCTGGGCTACCTTTATATCGCCTTCATGCTGATTTCCCTTCCCGTGGGAGTGATTGTAATGCGTCGGCTAAAGGGCGATGTTTTGCATCCTTTTGGCGGCGTGTTGTCGACGTTAATTTCCGCGAGTTTTGTGTTCGCCATTTTTTTTCCCGAACTGGTTCCTTTTCAAGGCTACGCGCCTTGGGTGATGCTCGCGTTTGCCATCGGTTGGGATCTTTATACGCTACGGCTCATGCGCGATCATCTATCCGAAATCTTCGGGATCAGCAAAGAAGATGCTGACAAGATGGATAGTCGTTCTCTTACCGTCGGCTTTATTACCATGCTTCCTGCCTATGCCTGCGGGCTGTACGTTTGCATGCAATCACTTGCCTAGCCTAGACAAAGACCGGAGGGGCGAGGATGTCAAAGAGCAAAACCAAAGCACGCTATTCCTGCACAGAATGTGGCTCAATTGTAGCGAAATGGGCAGGCCAGTGCGCGGATTGTGGGGCGTGGAATACCATGGTCGAGTCCGTTCCCGATGCAGCCATTAGCAATCCACGCCGTGGCGGCTGGACGGGTGCTGCGCAGACCGTGACACGGCTTTCGGATGTATCCATTGCCCATGAACCGCGCATTGCGACCGGTTTGACGGAGCTGGATCGCGTGCTGGGCGGTGGGCTGGTGGATGGCAGTGTCGTGTTGATTGGTGGCGATCCTGGCATCGGTAAATCGACCTTGCTGCTGCAAACCCTGACGCACCTTGCCGAGCTGGAAGGCGCGCTCTATGTCACTGGAGAGGAGTCGTTACAGCAAGTTGCGCTGCGAGCGCGTAGGCTAGAACTGCCGATGCAGCGCCTCGATCTGATGGCAGAAACTTCAATTGAGAATATTCTGGCGACTGCGGCGCAGGAAAAACCGAAGGTGATGGTGGTGGACTCAATTCAGACGGTATTTACCGAAACGCTGAGTTCTGCACCCGGTGGCGTGTCGCAAGTGCGAGAATGTGCCGCTGCGTTGGTTCGTTTTGCAAAACAAACCGGCACGGCGCTCTTTCTGGTGGGCCATGTCACCAAAGAAGGTGCTCTTGCTGGGCCGCGCGTTTTGGAGCACATGGTCGATTGTGTTCTCTATTTCGAGGGGGAGCAGGATAGCCGATTCCGCATTATTCGGGCCGTGAAGAATCGCTTTGGCGCGGTCAATGAGCTTGGCGTTTTTGCGATGACGGATCGTGGGTTGCGGGAAATTGCCAACCCTTCTGCGATTTTCCTGTCGCGTTACGGCGGGCCGATTCCTGGCAGCATTGTGATGGTCACGCGCGATGGCTCGCGGCCCTTGTTGGTGGAAGTGCAAGCGCTCGTGGATGATTCCCAGTTTGGTCAGCCACGGCGGGTTGCCGTAGGATTAGATCAAAACCGGCTGGCAATGTTGCTGGCGGTATTGAATCGCCACGGCGGTGTCGCCACGATGGGAATGGATGTATTCATGAACGTTGTCGGTGGTGTCAAAGTGCTGGAAACGGGGTCGGATTTGGCGGTGTTGCTCTCGGTAACGTCGAGCCTAAGGAGTCTTGCCTTGGATAGCCGCCTGATTGCATTTGGCGAAGTGGGTTTGTCGGGGGAAATTCGGCCGGTTCCCAATGGGCAAGAGCGCTTGCGTGAGGCAGCCAAACACGGTTTTCAACGCGCGATTGTGCCGAAGGCAAACCTTCCGAAAGGCCCAATTGAAGGGATGGACGTGGTCGGTGTTACGCATCTTGCAGAGGCATTGCAGGCGATCTAAGTTGCCAATATTCAGGTTGTTACGAGGAATTTATGTTTAGACCACTATCGCTTTTTGTGGGCTTGCGCTATCTGCGCGCGAAGCAGCGTAACCACTTTATCTCGTTTATTTCCTCGGCAACGATTCTTGGTGTGATGCTTGGCGTTGCAGTACTGATCGTGGTGCTATCGGTGATTAACGGATTTGATCGGGAATTTCAGCAGCGCGTGCTGGGCATGGTGTCCCATGCCAATATCTGGTCGCGCAGCGGCATTGAGGATTGGCCCGCAGCCGTAAAATCCTTGGAACAAATTCCCGGTGTAGAGGGCGCGGCACCTTTTGTGCGGCTGCAAGGAATGCTGATGCAGCAGGGCGGCTCTACGGGCGTGATTCTTATGGGCGTAGATCCTGCTTACGAAGCTCGGGTTTCGATTTTGCCTAAGTATCTAGAGGGCACGTCGCTGTCGGTGTTGAGCGCCGGTAGTTTTAATATCCTGATTGGTAAACCCGTTGCAGAACGTTTGGGGCTTTCCGTTGGTGATTCGGTCACGTTGATATTGCCGTCACCCTCATCAAGCAGTGCGGGAGTTTCGCCGTTATTTCAGCGCTTTAACGTGGCGGGAATTTTTTCGACGGGCTCTGAGGTGGATCAGCTGCTTGCCTATGTTTCGTTGGGAGATGCCCAGCCGCTCGCGCAATTGGGGGAGCGCGCGCAAGGCATTCGTTTGCGCGTTGCAGATTTATTTCACGCGAGCACGATTGCGGAGAACGCAGTCGCGTCGTTACGCGGCCCTTATTGGGCGGTAGACTGGACGCTCACGCATGGCAATCTGTATGCATCCATCACCATGGTAAAGGGGGTAATGGCGCTATTGCTCATCATTGTCATCGTGGTTGCAGCGTTCAACATTGTTTCGAGTTTGGTGATGGTGGTAAATGACAAGCGCTCGGATATTGCGATATTGCGCACGCTGGGTGCGGGGCCACGCACCATTATGGCGATTTTCGTTGTGCAGGGAACCTTTGTTGGCTTGTTGGGGGCGCTGACGGGAACCGCCTTGGGTGTTGGCATTTCGCTGACAATTTCGGATGCTTTTCGCTGGTTGGAGGGAGTGCTGCACCAAGATCTGATGCAGCAATATTTTGTCAATTATTTGCCATCCGAGCTGCGCGTTGAATACGTGCTTGCCGTGGTACTGACGGCGTTTTGTATTAGCATGCTCGCAACGCTCTACCCAGCGTGGCAAGCTTCGAAAGTTCAGCCTGCGGAAGCGCTGCGGTACGATTAAGAGCTGCGTTACCATTAAGTAAGCGCTGCGTTACAATGAAGCGCTACGTTACAAATAAGTGTTTACTGCTAAGGGCTTACGATAGGCACTTACGTTAGGCGCTTGCAAGCAGGCGATCGTATTTGCGGCTGAGAAGCTCGTAAAATAAATCGCGCGCCTCACCGATGGCGTTCTTTAATGTACTCGCTTGTTCCGGGGTCAAATCGCGGCGGCCGACGTAAACCTGACGCGTCCAAGCTGTCATTCGTGCGGTATAAACACGCAGCCCAAGCTCTAGGTTTTTTTCACCAAGCATCAATAGCTTGGCTTGCGCGTCGGCAATTTTTTTGAACTCTTGGGTGAGTTCTTCGCTGATTTTTTCCAATTCTTCTTTGCGTGCGACCGGCCAGCGCTCTAAATATTGCGTCGATTCGAGCACAAGCGTCGAGTATTTGGCGAAGGTGTGGGTGAGGTCGGCTACTTGAGAAGTAATCTCTTCAAGAATCTGAATGCGTCGATTCTCGCGGGTGATCTTACGGTTTTGGCCGCGCCGGAGAAGCCATGCAGTGGTGATGGCGATGATGGCGCCTGCGCCCATTTGCAGGGTGGCGGTGCTGATTTGCAGCCAGTATGTGTCGATGTTCATGTTGCACCTCGCTGTCGGGAAAACGTCGATTGCAGCGAAGAATGCAAGAGCCGAGCCAGAGAGACTTTCTAGGAGTGCCAGAGCGCCTGTTTAGGTGTGATAGTGCAGTTTCCAGAGGGCATCCAGTTCACGCTCCAGCGCGTTTGAATCCCCCATGTTGAGCTCTACTAGCCTTCGCAAATGAGAGGCGCTGTCGACGTCGAGTTGTTGGCACTCAATGCCGATGTGGTCGCCGCGCGAATAACGTACCTCGCCCTGCATCTGGATCTGAGTGATCTGATCAGAAAGCACCAGCTCCAGCGTGACTTTGCGGTTTGTAGAAAGCGAGCACCCTGCAGGAACTGAAATCAGTACACCGTGAAGGCTGATGTCAATCACTTGCGATTCCCAGCTTTGATCATCTGCATGCAGATGGGCGCTGGCGTCGAAACGGATACGCGTAAACTGCCTTTTGTCTTCCATCTGCAAAACCTGTAGCAAGCAATGAAGCTCTAAGCATAGCCTAAATTGTTGTGGCTTGCGCAAAGTCGATTGTGGCTTGCGGCTTGGTGGTCACGCTAAAAAGTAGTTTACAGCGTGCTATTCTATAGGTATGGTCGCCGAGCATTTTGCGCGGCGCACAGGCCAACGCAAATTTGTTGAACGTTGATTGTGGACGATTGATTGTAGATCACACTTTTGCAGTGTGATGCTTTTGTAGACGTTTTGTGTACGTCGCATAGAACTTACGACGCGCGGAGGATATTGGTCATGAGTGAAGAAGCCCACGAAAACGAAGACTTCGAAGACGATATCGACGAAATTTTAGACGAGCTGGAAGATGAAATTGCTAGCCGCCTTGATAAAAAGACGCAAAAGCGCACCGGCGAGTACATGCGAAAAATCGAAGAGATCATGGAAAAGCGGCGTTTGAAGGAGGATACCGATTATTACGATTCGGATGATCTGGATTCAGATCAGGATGAGGGTAAGGAATAGCGCCATCGAAATCTATGACTGAAAAGCCGGTGCCAGCCGCTTCACTGGAGGATTGGCTGGCCTGCGACCACTGCGACGCGCTGCTGCACAGGCGAAATATTCCTGCAGGTGCCGCCGCGGTATGCCCCTTTTGCGGCAGTGTTTTACTTCGCAGCAAGCGCCGAGCAGCACAGCGCACGCTCGCCTTTTCGGTGGCTGGCTTGCTGTTCTATGTGCCGGCGAACTTTCTTCCCATTATGTCTTTTGAGCTGCTGGGCAATGATGCGTTCAGCACCCTCTATGGGGGCGTTCTCCAGCTTTGGCAGCAGGGCTATTGGTGGATGTCCTTCCTGGTTTGCACCTGCAGTATGGTAATGCCTTTGCTGGCCTTGGTTGTGCGCCTGATCCTCGCAATTGCCATGTATTCCCAGCGCTTTGGCCGTTGGCACCGGCCGCTATTGCGAGCGGTACACAGCGTCTCGGAGTGGGACATGCTGGAAGTCTACATGCTCGGTATTCTCGTCGCGTTTATCAAGATGTCGGATCTTGGTACGATACATTTGGGTGTGGCGTTGTTGTGCTTTGTGGGTCTGCTAATCTCAACCTTAGGCGCGACCTTGAGTTTTGACTCGCACGCCTGCTGGGAACAGTTGGATCGGGCTGTGCGTGCAAAGCGAGTGGCAAAAAGGCATCGGGATGTGATCAGGAGGCTGGTTTGATGGCCATTCAGGCAAACGGTCAGCCTCTGCGGGCAATGAAGCACGGAATTGCGCAGTGTTTGCATTGTCATCGTCTTTTACACTTGCGCAATATTCCAAGGAATCAAAGGGCGCTTTGCCCACGTTGCGGTGGCGATGTAAGTTTTCGAAAACCACAGAGCATTGCTCGCACTTGGGCGTGGGTGATTACGGCCATGGTGTTGCTGGTTCCCGCCAATGTTTTGCCGGTAATGACGGTGATTTCCCTGCGTCAGGGGGAGCCGGACACGATTTTTTCGGGGATTTTGAGCCTGATCGACGCGGGAATGTACCCAATCGCTGCCGTGGTTTTTATTGCCAGTATTGTGGTGCCGGTGCTCAAGCTGGTCGGAATTATTGTCCTGCTGCTAGTGGTGCAGTTGAAGTTGAAAATGAGCCCACGGCAGTGCACCGTCACCTATCGCTGGATTGAGTTTATTGGCCGTTGGTCCATGTTAGACCTTTTTATGATTTCAATTCTCGTAACGCTGGTGGATTTAGGGTCGATCGCATCCATTACAGCAGGTGCAGGCGCTACGGCATTTGCAGGGGTTGTGGTGACCACGATCATCGCAGTGAGTAGCTTTGATACGCGTTTGATCTGGGATCTGGAGACGAGCCGTGAGTGAGCAGGTTCCTAACGCCGATGAGCCAGCAAAGCCTAGTGATGCCCCAAAGCAGGGGGGGGCACAGAGCCATGAGGATTCACTCGCTCAAGGCAGCCAGCAGGAACCGCAGGCGCGTGGGGGGCAGGAAAAGCGCTATGTGCAGGGCCCAGTAGACGAAGACGAAGCGGTTGTTGTGGATCGCGAGGGGTTTTCAAAAATTTGGATCGTTCCCCTGATCGCGCTCGTTGTTGGGTTATGGCTAGGTTATCAGCAGTATCTGCATCGGCCCGTGACCATTATTGTTCACTTTTCTTCGGGTGATGGCATCGTGGTGGGCAAAACCGAAGTCAAATTCGAAGGAATTAAAGTGGGTACCGTCACCGATATGACGGTGGAGGATAGCCTGCGCGGCGTGCGTGCCGTGGTCGAAATGGATTATCGAACCCAGCATTATCTGGTGGCAGGCACCCAGTTTTGGTTGGTGAAACCGGAGGTTTCCTTTAGCGGTGTAACGGGTTTGGATACGCTGATGTCGGGCAACTATGTGGGAATGAAGGTTGGCGGCGGTGCGGCACTTCGAGAATTTACTGCGCTGGAGAGCGCCCCACCACCCGATGAAACTACGCCCGGTTTGCACTTGGTTCTGAATGCGCGGGATCTAGGATCTTTGCATGTAGGCTCGCCGGTGACCTACCGAAAAATTACCGTTGGTGCGGTAAGCCAGTATCTCTTGAAGGATGACGGCCGCGGGGTTCAGTTCAAGGTGGTCATTGACGCCGAATATGCCCACCTTGTCAAAAAAGGCTCACGCTTTTGGAATAATAGCGGCTTGCGTGTTGCGGCGGGCCTTTCCGGCGTGGATGTTCGCATGGAGTCACTGGCAACGCTGGTGGCGGGAGGCGTGTCGTTTGATACGCCAACGCATGGCGAAAGTGTGGTCGCCACCAATGGTGAACAGTACGATTTATACGCCAACTACGATGCCGCTAAATCTGCCGCGGTTGCTTTTATCCGCTTTCCTGATGCGAAGGGCCTGCAAAAAGGCGTTACGCAGGTGCGTTATAAAGGGTTCGTGGTGGGCGAAGTGAAGAACATCCGCCACGAGCCGGTTGCCGCTGGGCAGCCCCTGAATGGCGCCGTTGCGCGAGTGGGCATTGATCCGCAGTATGAGCCCTTCTTGAGGACAGGAACGCGCTTTTGGCTCGTCAAGCCGGAGCTTTCGCTATCGGAAATATCCGGTTTGGATACGCTGCTCTCGGGCGCTTATATTGAGATTCTGCCGGGTGATGGTGAGCCGCAAAACCGCTTTGATGCATTGCTAGAACCGCCGCGGGTAGACTATAGCCAGCCCGGAATTCGCGTAAAATTACTGGCCGATGAAATGCCTTCCGTGAGTCGCGGATCGCCCATTTTGTACCGCAAGGTGCCTGTGGGCGAGGTGCAGTCTTTCGAGCTTGCCGACGATGGAAAACGCATCGTCGTGAACGCTTTTATCGAGGCGCGCTATGCTCACTTGTTGCGTAACAATTCGCGATTTTGGAATGCCAGCGGGCTTTCCATCAAAGGTGGGCTTGGTGGCATCAATGTGCAAACCGGTTCGGTGAAATCGCTTTTGGTGGGCGGAATTGGCTTTCACACCCCAGAGAATGCGCCGCGTCAAACAGATGCGCGCGAAGGTCAGACGTTTCCCCTCTATGCAGATTATGATAAGGCCGCAGAGCAAGGCATTGAAATTCGCGTGCGTTTTCCCCAAAACGAGGGCCTTGAAGTAGGTGCGCCCATCAAATACCAAGGGATTGTTTTGGGGGAAGTGCGTCGGGTATTTTTAGACAACGATTTTCGGCATGTGGTTGTTGCCGCTTATCTCAAACCGGAAGGCGCGAAACTGGCTCGCGCAGGAGCGCGTTTTTGGGTGGTGAAGGCGCAGCTTGGCGTAACTGGTGCCGCGCATTTAGATACCTTGATCAAGGGAAATTATCTTGCGGTTGAGCCTGCCCCCGGCGAGCTGGGGGCAGGGCCCACGCTGTACGCCTTTGACGGCCAGTCAGGGCCGTCGGTACAGCGCACCGAGATAGATGGTCTGAATGTGGTGGTGTGGGCGCGTCAGCGCGGCTCTGTGAAGCCGGGAACCCAAGTGCTTTATCGGCAGATGCCGGTAGGTAGCGTAAAAAGCGTTGAATTATCGGATAACGCGCAGTCTGTGATGTTTTATATCAATATTGAGCCGCGTTTTGTGCCTTTGGTGCGTGTGAATTCTGTATTCTGGAACGCAAGCGGTATTGAAGTAGATTTTGGCCTGTTTAAGGGCGCGAGCGTGCGCACTGAATCGGTAGAGGCTTTGCTGGAAGGTGGGATCGCATTCGCGTCGCCTGAACCACCAGAGCTTGGCAAGCAGGCGGAGCAGGATATGCAGTTTAAGCTTTACGATAAGCCGCAGAGCGCGTGGCTGGAGTGGGCGCCTGCAATTCAGCTTGCTTCGCCGTAGAGAAGGGTCGATCGCGTTCGCGTGGAGCGTGCACTTTTAATGGATTGCTAGTCAGTAAATGGATTGCTTCTTACCAATAGTGATAGCCCTGAACTCATCAGCACAGCCGTTCGCGAATGTGGACGCAAGGCGGTTTCATTCTGTAGAAACGAAATAAACTCGTGGTTGAAGTCGAGCCGTGGATGATCTTCGAGAACACGGGTTCTAAAGCGCGAATCAATTTCATAATAACGCGATCCGAGAGTGTCGCAGGCAACGCCCTGTTGCAGAAGAATGGCTTCGACGGCGTCTTCTGGGGCTGCGCAGGCGTTCAGATGCAGGGTGATCATTTCTGCGAGTGACCGCGTGCAGTCTTCCGGCAAGTCATTTTGGTTCGCCCAGTCGAGCGCCGCGTGTGCGCTCTCCAGCGTAAAACAATGTACGGCCTGCCTACCGTGGTAGCGGGGGGTGGCGCCCAAGTGGTGCAGTAGTGCGCCGAGTAAAAGCAGTTCGGGGTCGTAGAGGGTTTCATCCAATACAGCGAGCGCTGCGGCCCAGAGATATGTGCGCCACGCATGCTGAACAAGTGCATCGCTCGCGCATGATTCCAACAACAAAAGCGCGCTGCGGGTGAGCGGTGTATCGGGGAGAATGATTTCTTCGTAATCCAAGGCTTTGGTGTCGTCTAAGCGAAGCCAGCGACAGGCGAGCCTCCACGATATGGGTTTAATCACGGTGCGCATCAACGAGAACTTTTCAGCGAGAGTGAGTTTGCCTCCCGTCTGTTCTGCCCACGTTAAACTACCAATGATTGACGTCATCTCACCGCCTCAAAAAAACCAAAGATAACACTTGGCTACTACGATCGTACAGCCAGAAAGCCGGCTGCTTTTTCGTTTGGCTTTTAGGAATGCCAGCCCTCTGGAGCATGCAAGCGTTTCGAATCCTTAGCCTTTGATCGTTTGCTTAAGGTTCATCCCCGTTGCACGTAAGGCTCCGAAGTAAACGATGGCTGCACAAAGAAGGCAGGCCGCCATCAATGCGATGCGCAGGAGTGGAGTTTGAGCCATCGCTACCCAATCAAAATGCGCTGACGCCCACCATAAGCCGCCGCCCAGCAAGCTGCTTGCGATCAGTATGCGCAACGCGAAAAGGCCCCAGCCTGCAGACGGTTGGTATCGCCCGCTGCGCTTCAGCCCGATCAGCAGCCAACCGGCGTTCACCAAAGAGCCCAGCGCAATGGAGAGTGCTAAGCCTGCATGCTGAAAATAAGGCACGAACAGTACGTTGAGCATCTGTGTGATGATCAGTACGGCGATCCCGATTTTAACCGGAGTGCGAATGTCCTGGGTTGCATAGAATCCGGGGGCGAGCACTTTGACGCCGATCAGCCCCATCAATCCAACGCCGTAACAGGCGAGTGCGGATACGGTTTTCTCCACATCAAGTGAGCTGAATTTGCCGTAGTGGTAGAGAACGCTGACCAAAGGTTTAGAAAAGAGTAATAACGCGATTGCTGAGGGGAGTGCAAGCAGCAGTACAAGGCGTAAGCCCCAGTCGAGCAGCTTCGAAAATTGCTGCGGATCGGCGCCAGCCTGTGCGCGCGCAAGTTGAGGAAGGAGAACAACGCCGAGTGCGACCCCTAAAAGCGCGGTAGGGAACTCCATTAAGCGATCTGCGTAGGTTAACCACGAAACGGCTCCGGCACCAATGTGCGAAGCAATCTGGGTGTTGATCAATAAGGAAAGCTGCGCGACCGATACACCCAGCACGGCGGGCGCCATGAGCTTGAGAATACGGCGCACGCCTGAATCTTGCCACGCGGTTCGCCATGCGGTAGGCGTAAGGCCGATGCGCGGGGTCATGTGAATACGCATCAGCGCAGGTACTTGAAACGCAAGCTGCAGCATGCCACCGATGCTTACGCCAACGGCAAGTGCATAAATTGGGTTGATTCCATAACGCTCACTGATGGGCGCGCTCATCAGCGCAGCGCTGATAATGGCGACATTAAGGAGCACTGGGGTTGCTGCGGGAACGGCAAAACGGCTCCATGTATTCAGAATGCCTGCGCTCAAGGCAACGAGGGACATAAAGCCGATGTAGGGAAACATGATGCGCGTCATGAGTGCGGCTTCATCAAAGCCGCCACTTTCTTGCAGGCCGGACGCCATCAGCCAGACCAGAGCGGGTGCGCCGATGACGCCAAGGATGCAGACGGCGGAAAGTGCAAGCGCCAAAATGGTACCGACCGCGTTGATCAGCGCGCGCGTGGCTTCTTCGCCTTTTTGCGTACGAGTCTCTGCCAGAATGGGCACGAAGGCTTGGGAGAATGCCCCCTCTGCAAAGAGCCTGCGGAGTAGGTTGGGGATGCGGAAAGCCACGTTAAAAGCGTCGGTACTTGCGCTTGCGCCAAAGGTGTAGGCAATCAACAGTTCGCGAGCAAGGCCGGTGATGCGCGAGAGCAGGGTAAACAGGGATACAACGGATGCTGATTTCAGCAAACTCATGGCGCTCGGTTTCCTAGGCGAAGTTCTACGTCTTGGCAGTTTGTGCAATTTGCCTTTGGCGTTTAGCGAGGCTTTGCGCCCAGTAGCTCAATGGCGTAACCATCTGGGTCTTTGACAAAGGCGAGGATGGTGGTGCCGTGCTTCATGGGGCCGGGCTCGCGGGTAATGGTGCCACCTTTGCTGCGGATTTTGTCGCAGGCTTCGAACACGTCAGCGACTTCGAGTGCGATATGGCCGTAGCCGTTGCCAAGCTCGTAGTGGGCAGTGTCCCAGTTGTGGGTCAGCTCAATGCAGGCGCCGGCGCTCTCGTCTTCGAAGCCGACAAACGCTAGCGTGAACCGGCCTTCCGGGTAGTCTTGGCGGCGCAGGAGTTTCATGCCTAGGACTTCGGTGTAAAAGTTGACGGATCGCTCCAAATCGCCGACGCGCAACATGGTGTGTAGTAGTCGCATAAGAATAAACCCGATAGGAATAAATAAATTGGCGAGGGCCAAGATGGAAATGCGGAGTATACGCTGAACCTGCTGGTACCGCTATTGTGATCGGCTTCAAGGACGGAAGGCCGCTGCTTGAGTGAAACTGTGCAGCCCGTCAAAACGGGTGTGCCGTCTAGTGCGAATGGACGATGTTTGCATCTGACGATCAAGTAAGATTTTTTGAGAGTGGGGTGAGAGTGGGGGCTGTTGGCTTTGAGTGGGTGCTGCCGGTGAGTCGCTACACTGCCGGTGAGTCGCTACACTAAAGAGCGCTGCAAAATTTAGAGAGAATGAACCGAAACAAGCACTGGAGCGTGGCGTGCCTTCCATTTCACGGCGAAGGTAACCTGCGCAGATTAAGGACAATCAGAACAACAAGAAGAACCGATCGAAAACAAAGAAAAATGGGCGAATACCGACGGCGCTGGCATCCATAAGTGGGTGCAGTGAAATGTTGGGGGCTTTCTTTGAAGTGGTCGCATATTTTTTGCATGGTTCTGCGGAGAACAAAATGGCTGACCTAAAGAAAAAAACCAAGAAAATGCGTTCACAGCCTGCACGGAGTGCTCGTCTCGTTCAATTGGGCGTGTTTCTGTCTTTGGCTGCGCCGATGGCAGCGCAAGCCGCGCTTACTGAAAACCTGACCATTGGTAACGCGAAGGCGCTTGCCTTGGGGAACGCGGTGACGGCAGATCCGCCGGGGATTGACTCGGTTCACTTTAACCCCGCTGGCCTTGAGCAAATGAAGGGCCGTCAGACGGAGTTAAAGCTTGTGTCTGGTGCTTTCTCGATTGAGCTTGGCTTTGGTGATTATATTCCAGAGCGTAAAAAGTTTATGGAAGACACCATGGCAAAGGGTGTGTTCACGCCACAGTACTTTGATAACGAGGCGCACCTCTCCAAGAGTAAAACTGAAGGTGCGTCCATCATGGTGCCGATTACTGGTATGGTGGATTTGCCGGTGCTGTTTGCGCCAATCGGTGGGGTTTCTTATCAGCCACCGGAAAGCCGAATGACGTTTGCGACGAACGTATATTCGCCGCTGATGGTCGGGTTTTATCGTGCAGACAACGACCCAGGTCGCTTTATCGGCCAACGCTTGTCGTTTACGGTTTTTACTTATTTTTCTCCAAGCGTATCATTTAAGGTCAATGATCAGCTAACCCTTGGCGGTACCATTACATTTAACTATGCCGGTGTGGGGCTTGATCTGCCTTTCCGGGGTGGCCACGAAGGCTTGCCGTTCCTGTGGGATCTGCAGGAGCAAGCCTGTAACCCGAATTACGGCAAGCCTGAGGTGCCCGATTCAATCGGCAGCGGTGATGGTGGCTGGGCGGCGTTCGTTCCCTGCGAACCAGATCGCAACAAGCGCCTGCAGTTCAACGAATTGCTTGGAACGCTACAGTTTGAAGTGACCCAGCCGCTCACCTTTGGCGTGAACGTGGGCGCGCTCTATAAACCGCAGCCTTGGATTACGTTCGGGGCGGTCTACCAGTCGCGTGTCAATATGGATATGGAAGGCGATTTCAAGTGGACGAACAGCGATCCGTGGATGAATTTCTTATGGCCGCTGCTGCATGATATTGGCAAAATTCCTGGCGAAGGCCCTGTGCAGTTGCCTAACGGTATTGGTAAGCGGGTCGTTTCAGGTACAGCAAAGTTGGACATGAAGCTTCCTGAGCACTATGCGTTTGGTACAAGCATTCAGCTGACGCCCAAATACAAAGTGAACCTCGATTATAAATTTACCGGCTGGTCGGCGTGGAAGGCGATTCCCGTACAGTTCTCGGAGCCAATTGACTTTTTGCGCCTCGCGGAATACATCCAGCCTGGAGATGCGACCAAGAGCGACCGCCTCGTGTTCCCCTTGGGGCTTGAGGACACATGGAACTGGGCGGTCGGGATGGAGTACCAGTGGAACGACCGTTTGGCGCTGCGCCTCGGTCTGGAAGATCGCCCCTCGTCGATCCCCAAAAAATATCGCACACCACTCTTACCGATGGGGAGTGGCAAGCTCTACGGCGCTGGCTTTGAATACGTCATGAAGGATAATTCCGTCATGAACTTCTCCATTGGCTACTTTGCCTCAAGTATTGATATGCCGGGCGGTACTAGCCGTTTGGGTAACAGTATGGATCAGCGTCTCGTAATTTATAACCCCTTCCAAGGGACAGATATCAAGGCAGATCTATCGAGCTATTTGGTGGAGTACAGTTACCGCCAACAGTTTTAAGCAGTTGAGATTCATCCTGAGCTGAGGCTTCTCGCAGAGGTTCAGCTTTCTGGATATGATGGTTCTGGATGTGATTGTTATAAAAAAAGCCTTCCCCACAACGGAAGGCTTTTTTTGCGCGAAATTGAGCCAATAAAACTGTACATTGTAAGGTTTTAACGAAGCAGTGAAAGTGCGATTGCGACCATCCTTTATGGCCGTTTGGTACGGCTTGAGGTTGCGGCCGATATTGCAGATTGAAAGCACATGGAGCAGGCGCTGGAAAGCGCGCAAAAATTTACGATTTGCAATCCGAAATGCCGAAGTGGATGTTCCGAATGGAGTGGCGCGCATTACCGCCAGTTTTGGGCTATTGTGTAGCGAGGATGTCGTATGCAGTGTTGCGCCGGATGCACTGCTTGAGAATTTGCTGCTTTGTGCTGATCGGGCCTTATATGTCGCCAAAGAACAAGGGTGCGACCAAGCGGCGCAATTCAAGGGAAGTAAAGTTGTGAGCCTGTATATGGGTTCTGCGAAGTTACGCCTGAGCAGTCTGTCAGTCCCTGCTGCGTTAAGATGAGTGCTGGCGGCTTTGTCTGAAGATCGTGTAGGATATCGGCTATTCGTTCGCGGCGAACGGCACCAAGGTGTTGCGTTATGAATAGATTCGCGGTTGCTGGATGGGTGGTGTGTGCGGTCTGCTTTCAATTTCTACAAGGCGCTGCGTGGGGTGCGGAGCGCAGTGTTGCCGATTCGTTGCGAGTCGAGAAATCTGAGAAGGGCAAAAAAAACCAAGCGCGAATCGACGAAACTTTGTCAATGGTGCTTTGGGAACCTTATGCGCCTGAGCAGCAAGTCGATGAGTTCAAGCGTTATATTTCTGAAAAGTACCAAAAAAACATTACAGTTTCCGTTAAGTACGTATTCTCACCCAATGAATTTTATGACGGCGTCCGAGCGGGGCGCGTTGATATTATTTCGCCCTCGCATAATCTGATTCAGGACAGCCGCTTTGATTTTATTAAAAAAGGCTTGGTGATTCCGTTAGATCAGAATCGGTTAGGTAATTTACGTGGTGTCGAGCAGCGATTTTTGAATAACACTTTTGTTCGGCATAATGAAAAGTTGTATGGGGTTCCATTTGCCACGGGGCTTTATAGCCTTTTGTATCGCAAAAGTGCGTTTAGCTCGCCGCCAGAGAGTTGGAATATTCTCTGGGATCCACGCTATCGCAAGCGTTATGCGATTTCGCGCGAATTTTATGAGAGCAATCTTTACGTTACTGCATTGGCTTCGGGGATTCCGCCCAATCAGATGATGGAGGTTCAGGAGCTCAATACTCAAGGGTTTCGTGACAAGCTGAAAGAACTTTTGCACAACGCGCTCTATTGGCAGGGCGTCCCTCACGAGGCCGATGTGCACGATGCGGTGTTGACGACCGCCTGGGGGTTTTCGCACTCGGTGCACCCAGATCGCAACCAAGAGTGGTTGTTCGCGTTTCCGCGCGAAGGCGTCACCATGTGGACGGATTATCTATTGGTCAGTCGCGCTGTGAAGCGTTCTCCGTTTGCCAAAACGTTGGCGTACGAATGGCTTAACTTTGTCATTTCTCCTCAATTTCAGCGCGCAGTTACGATTAACCGGCTGAATTGTTATTCTGCGGTACCAGCGGCCTATGATGTTGCTCCCGCGATCAGAATTTCGGAAAAAGAGAAACGCTATTTTGAGGAAAAAAGCGTGTATTGGCCCGTGCTCAACACCCGCAATCGTAACGGGTTGAAGTTGCTCTACGACCAGTCTGCAGCGGGAACTGCAGGACAAGCGAATTAGAACGGCGTAGCTTGTTGACGCTCCGTGCTGCATCTCTGACTTGGCGAACCGCAATTGCAAAACCTAGAAGGAGTCGATATTGTGAGGCATTTGCGCGGGGGGCACCATGAAAGAAATCGGAAAAATACTTGCTGCGGTAGACTTATCAGAGTCCTCTATTCGCGCAGCCAAGCGTGCTGCGATGCTTGCGCTTGCCCATGACGCACAGCTTGAACTTCTTAACGTAGTGGAATCAGGGCTGCTGGAACAGCTGAGGGTGCTCTTAGGGAGTGAGTCCTCGGAGCAGCAGCTTGACGTAGTGGACAATACGCGCCTTGCGGTGGGTGCGTTAGCAACAGATTTGCACGAACAATACGGAGTCTTTGCTGCCGTGCGCGTAGTGTCTGGTCGGGTGGTTCGCTGTTTATCCGACGAAACTGATGCGCTAGGTGCCGATTTGGTTGTGATGGGCGCGCGCGGGCAAAATATCGCAAAGGATATTCTGTTCGGCTCAACCGCAGAAAACATGCTGCAAAAAAACCACACACCAGCACTGATCGTGAAGCACGCGCCGGCACAGCCCTATCAGCGTGTGTTGGTGCCGGTAGACTTCTCGCCTGCCTCTCGTGCGGCTCTAGACCTCGCACGGCGCATGGTACCAAATGCCGAACTGATCGTTATGAATGCCTTCATTGTTCCCTATGAAGGCCAGTTACGCATGGCCTCGGTTGCGGACGATACCATTGAACATTACCGAGACATGGCCCTGAATGAATCGCGTTACCACTTGCGCCAATTTTTGCGTGCCGCAGGACTAGGTGAGGATGATTGCCGCTCGCTTGCGGTGAACGGCGATGCATGGATGGCAATTTTGGAGCAGCAAAAAAAACAGCAGTGCGATCTTGTGGTAATGGGAAAGAACGGCAGTGGCGTGATCGAAGATTTTTTGCTCGGCAGCGTTACCAAAATGGTATTGCGCAGGGCATCCTGCGATGTGATGGTGGCTTCTTGACATGATGGAACATTTGGCGCAAATCCTTTTATTGTTGGCGGTAACGATCGCTGTGATCGTTACGTTTCAGCGTTTGAAAATTCCGACCAGTCTCGGGTATCTGCTGGTGGGTGTGATCCTTGGCCCCTACACCTTTGGCCCGACGGTGCGTGTTCCGGAGTTTGATGCGCTGGCAGAGTTTGGAGTGGTGTTTCTGCTGTTCACCATCGGCTTGAACTATTCCTTGCCACAACTTCAAGCCTTGCGAGGGCAGGTGTTGGGGCAGGGGACGGGCCAAGTCGTTTTTACCACTATTTTTGGCGGCATCATCATGTGGCTGGCGGGTTTGCCGGTGGCAGTGGCCTTTGTTTTTGGTGCGGTATTCGCGCAGTCCTCTACTACTGTCATTGGCAGCTTGCTTGCAGAACAGGGTGAAGACAATACCCGTCATGGCAGGCTTGGCTTGGCGATGTCGGTTTTTCAGGACGTAACCGCAGTTCCGTTCCTTGTGATCATTCCAGTTTTGGGGGCGTCGGTTGCAGCAAGCGCGTTAGCACTTACGCTAGGCTGGGCGCTGGCAAAGGCCGTTTTCGCCTTCGCGCTGGTGTTTTTTGCGGGGCGTTGGCTTCTAGGGCCGCTGTTGCACCTGGTGTCGCAGCGCCAGTCGCTTGAGATTTTTACGCTCGCCGTATTGTTAGTTGCTCTGCTTTCCGCGTGGACAACCAATAGCTTAGGTCTGTCGCTTGCGTTCGGTGGGTTTTTAGCAGGAATGATGCTGGGGGAGAGCGAGTTTCGCCATCAGATTGAGTCCAGCATTCGGCCGTTTCGCGACGTCTTGCTCGGCCTGTTTTTTATCGGAATTGGCATGCGTTTTGACCCAATGGCGATTCCTCCGATCTGGCAATGGACGGTTGCCTGTGCTTTGTTAATTATTGTGAGCAAGATTGTGCTGGTTACGGTGATCGTACACCGATCCACAAAAGACCCGCGCCTTGCGTTCCGCACTGGCCTGATGTTGAGCGTCGGCGGTGAGTTCGGCCTTGCGCTCATCGCGATTGCGTTGGACTCCAGCACCATCAATCTGGAACAGGGTCAGATTTTGATCACGTCCGTGCTGCTTGCTATGGTGGGGGGCGCAGTGCTGATTCGCTTTAACCGCACGCTAGCGGGCTGGTTGTTTCGTGCGCCTCAGCAAGAAAACGCTGCAGAAGCCGAGCTGCCAGAGGGTGCGAACACATTGGTGGTGATTGGAGGTTATGGGCGCGTAGGCCATACCATTGCGGTGTTGCTAGCCTCCCACGGCGTACCTTTTGTCGCCTTCGATCCGGATCCACAGCGCGTGTTGCAAGGCCGAACCGATGGCCACCGTGTCTACTACGGGAGCATCTCCGATCCGGAGCTGCTTGCGACCATCCACATTGAGCGCGCGTCCTTGGTGGTGTTGACGGTCGATGATGTGGATAAGGCGCTGCCTGCGATTTCCTACCTGCGTCAGATGTGCCCGCAAGTGCCGGTGATTGCGCGGGCACGCGACTTGCTGGCGAGTACGCGCTTGCAAGAGGCCGGGGCGGTGCATTCCTACCCAGAAACCATTGAAGCAAGCCTGCGTTTGGGGGCGATGGCACTGCAAATTCTGGAGATTTCCACGACGGAGATTGAACAAACCTTGCAAGGTGTTCGTGATTGGGGGTACCGACCCGTATTAGAGGAACCGGAGTGAGCAAGGGGCCGCCTCGCTGCCCCAAGTGTGGCTATCAGCGCGGATTCGCAGATAGCCACGTTCATCCTGATATTTGCCCAAAATGCGGTATTTCTTATAGCAAATTCCTTGCGCGCCAAGCGGCTTCTGAGCAGGTGCGTTCGGGCCTTGCGCCTGCCAGCGCAGACGCGTCTTCGCAAATGACTTCCTCCGCAGAGGGTGATGGCGCGCCATCCGTCTCTTTTCGGCATGAACTTTTGCAGTTTCTGCTTGCCCCGCCACGCCAGAATTCGCCACCGATTTGGTGGGGGCGAGCCTTTCTGTGGGTGATTTTGGTCGTCTGGGGCTTGCGTTTTTGGGTGGCTGGGATGGACTGGGAGGTGATCGGCGCATCTTTTTTACACGGAGCCAACCTTGCCTTTCACGAGTTCGGCCATCTGTTTTTCTCGCCTTTTGGGCATTTTATGATGGTGCTGGGTGGTAGTCTGTTTCAGGTTCTGGTGCCGCTGGGCGCGTGCGCGGTGTTTGTGTTTCAGCAGCGCGATAATTTCGCTGCGAGTGTCGCGCTTTGGTGGTGTGGACAGAGTTTTATGGATCTTGCGCCCTATATCGCCGATGCTAAGCTGCGCGCTTTACCGTTGGTGGGTGGTGGCGGTGAGGAGTCTCACGATTGGGGCAATCTGCTGACGTGGATGGGGTGCGTAGAATACGCAAATGGCGTTGCACGCCTGTGCTTTTTGCTAGGCTGTGCCATTATGCTATTGGCATGGTGGTGGGGTGCAACGCTTCTGCGTAAATCAAAGCCTCATTAGCTCCTAAACAAAACCGGAAATCTTCTCAATGTCACACTGGTTAATGATGGTAGTGGGTTTGGTGGTGCTGACGATCGGCGCCGACGTGTTGGTGCGTGGCGCCTCTCGGCTCGCGTTACTCGCAGGGATTAGCCCGTTGGTGGTTGGGCTTACGATCGTGGCGTTTGGTACCAGTGCCCCAGAGCTTGCGGTGAGCGTAGGGGCTGAGCTTTCCGGCAAAGCGGATATTGCGCTGGGCAACGTGGTTGGCTCCAATATCTTTAACGTGTTGGTGATTTTAGGGATTTCAGCGCTAGTGGCGCCTCTCGTTGTGAATTGGCAATTGATTCGGCTGGACGTGCCGCTGATGATCTATGCCTCGGTGCTGGTGTGGCTGTTTGGACGAGATGGCATATTATCGCTGTGGGAAGGCAGCTTCTTTGTGCTGCTGATCGTGGGTTATACCGCGTTCTTGATTATGCAAAGCCGTCGGGAAACTGCAGAAGAGCAGCAAAAAATGGCGGAAGAGGCGGGCGCTCTTCCGCCACGTAGTTCGCGAGAATGGTTGATCAATCCCGTGTTGATTGCCGTCGGCCTTGCGATGTTGGTGTTTGGCGCAAATTGGCTGGTAGACGGGGCCACCGCGTTTGCACGCAGCTTGGGCGTTAGTGAACTGATTATCGGCCTAACCATCGTGGCGGCAGGCACCTCGCTTCCAGAGCTGGCCACCTCGGTGGTGGCGGCTATCAAAGGTGAGCGCGACATTGCGGTTGGCAATATCGTGGGCTCTAATATTTTCAATATTTTCTGCGTGCTAGGCGTTACAACGGTGCTCGCCGGTGGCGATGTTCCTGTCTCCGCTACGCTGATGGCTGTGGACGTGCCAGTGATGATCGGCGTTGCACTTTCTTGTATGCCAGTTTTTGTGTGCGGTTATATCATTACGCGCTGGAACGGTTTGGTTTGGCTGGCGCTATATGGATTGTACCTCGCTGGTATGATTCTTCACTCGCAGGGAAGCCCTGCGGCCGATTGGGTTGCCATGTTTGCGGTAGAGGTGGCGGTGCCCTTCGTCATGCTGCTGATGGTGTTTGCGTTAGTGCGCTCGTTTAACCAAGCCAAAACCTGAGGCTCGCCTGTGTTCCCGTCTCGACCCTTGTCTATCTCAAGATGACTAGATTTTCTTCTTGATGTGCTTGCTTTGTAGGTAAGGTTCGGCCTATGCTCGGATGGAACTCGCGGGTTCTGTGATGTGCGTCACAGCCCAAGCCGACCGCAAAACAAGAGAAGAAGGGCAGAAGGTATGACCATTACGCTAAAAGCGCTGCAAGCGAAGGTGTTGGATCAAAAAACGCGGATTCCGTCGCTCTATGGCGACGTTGATTTCAGCATCGTTCCCGAGCGCTTTTCGACCAATCCGCAAGATCGCACCATGCTGCCCCCTAAGTACGCTCGCCTGCACCGTAAAGAATTGCTGGCGGATCATGATCGCGTGGAGCGAGCTTTGGCGTATACCATGCTTGGCGATTCGGTTGCAGACGCTTATGCGGCGCTGATGCCACAATACGGATTTCGCGGCTTGATCGGGATGCTGAGCCGTTCCTGCGTCTATGGCGTTGAGAAAGTGCCGGAGGCCCCCAAAGAACTGGTGGATTTTATTCGCTCTATGGAGCGCCGCCCTGCTTGGTTAGACATGAAACTGGTCGAGGAAGGCGCACGCTATAGCCGCAACCAAATGGCGGTGATGGTGCCGTTTGCGATTCGCGGCGCATTTATTGCTACTTTTATGAACAAATATTCGGGGCTGCCCATGGCGCTCACCGGCGCGTTATCCGGGCAGAGCACCGAGCAGCGGGTCAAAGAAACGGCGAGTTTCTTTACCACGGCTACCTTACCCGGTGCGCTGGAACGCTTCGGTACTGGTTTCCATGCTGCGGCGATGGTGCGGCTGATGCATTCCATGGTGCGTTTTAATATTCTCAAGCGCTCCAAAGCTTGGGATGTGGCGGTGCATGGCATTCCGATTCCTCAAATTGATCAGATGCCTGCAGGCACGATGCCGTCTTTCTTGATGGCGTATGACGTGATTCGCAAGGGGCGCAAGCACTTTAACCGCCGCGAGCGTGCGGTCGTGGAATTATGTCGATATCAAAGCTATCTGCTGGGGCTTCCGGAGGAGCTGTTGCCGGACTCTCCGCAAGGCATCTACGACGTGATGGTGGCTTACACCGGTACACTTCGCGACGGTTATGACGATGAGACGTGCGGTGAGCTCATCCGCGCGACGATGAAAGCCTATCTCCCAGAAGAAAAGAGCCTGAAGAACCGGATTTACAACGAGTTCGAACGGAGCTTTTCCAAGGTGTTTTTTACGCGGGTATTCTTGCAAGGTGGAACCCGCGACAAAGCAGGTATAATGGGGATAGAACCGTCTTTGTTTGACTATGCCAAGTTTGGTGCCGTCAGTATGTACGTTATGCCGCAATTGATCGCAAACCGTATCGTGCAGGAAGTGCCTCTGCTCAACCGCGTATTGGATTATTTTCTGGTGGATGAAATTAACCGCCTGCTAGTAAGCTATGGCCACCCCGAATTTGCAACCGACGGCTCCAAATACAAGGAAGAAGCCATGGCAAAACGAAAGGCCAGCGCCAAAGCACAGGCGCGAATGCCGCTTCCGGCAAATCCTGGCTCCGGCGCGGCGCATGCCTGATTTGCGCCGCGCAAGCTTGAGCGATACACATTGGCGTGCCCTGCAGGATGCGTTGGAAGAGGCACGTGCGCAGCGCACGCCAATCACCTATCGCCACCTTGCGGAACTTTTGCAGTTGCCGCCACCTGCAATTCAAACCCTAACTGGAGCGTTAGAGACGCTCGCAACGCAAGACGCGGCCGCAGGTCGGCCGTTTCGAAGTGCACTTGTCATCAGCCAGGCGGGGAGTGGTTTACCGCGCCCTGGCTTTTTTGAGCATCTTCGAAGTTTGGGATGCTATTCAGGTGCGCCAGAGGGAGGGGAGGCGGAAGCTTGGTTCGCAGCTGAGCTTGCGCGTTTGTACGAAAGTGTGCAGCATTAGCTACTAATCGCAGCTTATTTCGGGCGGTTGCTGTCGGGGTGCTGCGTAGGCTTGAGATCGGGTTGCAGTGCAGACGTTGTAGGTGCAGCTGGAACTCTTGGGTGGATGGCAGGAGAAGCAATCACTCTGGTTGTAGCAGTAAGCTCACTGTATTCGACGCAATTGCGGCCAGAATTTTTGGCAGAATACATTGTCGTATCCGCTTGTTTGAGCGCAAAGTCTCCGCTTACGCTGTTATCGAATAAGGTAACGCCGATGCTCACGGTGCAGCGGTGGCGTATATCGGATGTTTCGTCGGTAGAATCCAATAAATAGGGTTCAGAAATTCGTTTTAGCAGTTTGTTTGCCAGAATCGTTGCCTGTTTGCGCGCGGTTCGAATATCGTGATCCAGTCGGCCCGCTAGCACGATAAACTCATCACCGCCCAGTCGAACCAGCGTATCCGTGTCGCGCACACATTCTTTGAGCCGCGTTGCCACTTGAACGAGCAAATGATCTCCAGCTGCGTGGCCGTAGGTGTCGTTCAGTGGTTTGAAATTGTCTAAATCCAGAAACATCAATACCCCGTGGCCGCCTTTGCGCCTCAAAATGGCGAGCTCGTGATCCAACCTACTTTGTAGAATCCGGCGGTTGGGCAAGTGAGTGAGTGGATCAATAAATGCGAGCTCACGAATTTCTTCCTCCAACTGAATTCGTGCAGTAATGTCTACGCCCATCGAAACCACTTCACGCCCTTTGCCGGAAGCTCGCGGCAATTCCGAATTAAACCATTCGCAGGTGATCACGCGGCCATCGCGGGTTAGGTTCGAGTTCACGCGGCGTTCTGGGACGCGTTGTCCGGCGAATTTTCGGAGCAATTGATCCAAGGCTTCAGCATCTTCCTTGGGTAGCAGGAAATCCATAAACGATTTCCCCAAAACGTCCTCGCGTGCCCAACCGAAAACCTTTTCCGCCTGGCGGTTCCAGTCGGTGATAATGCCTTGATCTCGCCAAACAATTGCTGCGGATGCTGCGTTTTGAAATAGCAAACGGTGGCGCTCTTCACTGACGGAAAGGCGGCTGAGCGTTAAGGCGAGGCGGCGATTGACGTGGAAAATGTAAATCGTGATCCCCGCCACCAACACCAATAAACCCATCGTGATGCCCAGAAAACGCTGTAGCCACGAATAATCTGGATCGTGTATCCCTTGATAAAAAAAGTTATCTAGATCAAATGATTTTTTCGGGATCAGGCCAAAATGCGAAAATACCGCAGCGGTTTGGGCCCAGCGTGCTCGGTTGTTGGTGCCGATCATAATCACGTCGGGATTGGTAAGCTTTCGCAGTGTGTCGGCTTCAAACACCAGTTGGTCGTGGGTTTTGTGCTGGGTGTTGTAATCACGCAAGATCAGCTGAATGATTTCTTCTTGGTGATCAAACGCATATTGCCACCCGCGCAAGCTGGCTGCTCTGAATGCAGCCACCAACGCAGGCCGCGATTGTTCGGTATTTTTGGTTGTGAAAAGAGTGTCGCCATATAGATCCATGCTGTAAGACGAAGGGGTGAGCACTGTGTACGGAATATGGCGCATTTCCATTTCGTAAGGCTCATTGGAGGCGTAGGCGTAGATCGCATCTGCGTGGCCTGAAATCAGATCTTGGAGGTGTTCCTTGTCAGGGAGAAAATGAATGTCTTCAAGCTGGGCCCCTTCGCTTAAAAGTAGGGCTTTTAGCTCAACATCCATATTGTCCTCCATAAGTGCAATCTTTCCCTTATGCAGCAAATCGCTCATGCGGCGATTATTGCCATAGAGCAGTAGTCGGTTAGCAGAATGCTGAAAAATTGGTGCGAGTATCACTACCGGCTGCCCTTCAAGGTAATCAACGATGAGGTTCGACAGCCCGATGCCGAAATCGGCCCGCCCAGATACGACTTCTGTAGTGGTGTTGATGGTTGTGGAGCCTTCTTTGAGCGTAACGTTAAGGCCCGCTTCGTGATAAAAACCTTTGTGGATCGCGGCGTAGTAGCCGGCAAACTGAAATTGGTGGTACCAGCGTAGCTGCAGAGTTACATTTTCTTGCGCGCACAAAAGCTTAGGCGTGCACAAAAGTACGAGCAAAAACGCTCGAACCAGAGCTCGCCAGTAACGCATCTTTATTTTCTTTTGGCGTTCTGGATTCATGCGGTTGAGAATAGTTCAAAACGCCCGCGTGCGCTTGAGACGATCGCCTAAAAACGCTTAGGAATTTGGCTTGATCGGCTTAAAAAAGCCCGCTTCCCGAGCTCTTTTTAGCACCCCTCTCGCAATCCGGTTGCAGCGCTCGCCGCCAAATGCAAATGCATCTTCTAGCGCCATATCCATTTCGCGCGCGAGGGTTTCGCGTAACAGTGCGCGAGCCCGAAAAAATCGCGTTCGCACCGTAGCTTCAGGAATATCAAGCGCAATGGCGACTTCTTCAACGCTCATTTCTTCGACGGCACGCAACATGAACACCGTGCGAAATTTATCAGGGAGCTCGTCGATGCGGGCTTCCATAAGCTGGCGAAGTTCGGTACGCATGGCGGAGTGCTCGGGGTGATGGTCGGGATGGCGATCGGGCTGACGCTCTAGTTGACGCTCTAGTTGAGAATGTACACCTGCGCCAAGGTGTTGAGCATTGCTGGCTTCTTGCCTTGCGCTGCGGGGTTCCAACGGTAGGATGACCGCGCTTTTTTTTCGCAAACGTCCCAGTGCTTCGTTTACCGCGATGCGTGTCAGCCAAGTAGAAAGCTTGGCTTCGGCCCGAAATTCCGCGAGCCCCACCCAAGCTTTTAGCCACGCTTCTTGTGCGGCATCTTCTGCTTCGGCGTCGTCTTTTAGAATGGCGCGGGTGGTGCGGAAAATTCGCCGGTTATAGCGCTGCATAATGATTTCAAACGCGCCTTCATGCCCCGTCGCTGCCACGGAAATGAGTTCTGATTCCGGGCTCCGTTCGGAGATTTGCGATGCCGAAGCCTGCGGCAGTTGCGGGCTTTCGGCTTCGTTCGGTGTTGCCAATTGCGAGCGAGGGAGCTGCATAGCGTCTCCTTGAGTGTGCGAGTTTCGGAATGTTCTAACCCTTGTCTAGCAAACTTAAAAATTCCCGCCGTAATGCTGCATCTTTCAGAAAAGCGCCGCGCATTACCGAATTTTTCATCAGCGAATGGTTGTCTTTCACGCCCCGCCAATGCATACAGAAGTGATTCGCCTCCATGACCACGGCCAGTCCGTCTGGGCGAATCCGCTGCTCCAACTCATCGGCGAGCATCACCACGGCTTCTTCTTGAATTTGCGGGCGGCTCATGACCCAATCGCAAAGGCGGGCATATTTCGACAGTCCGATCAAATCCGATTCCGCGTTGGGCAATACGCCGATCCAGACTTTCCCCATGATCGGGCAAAGGTGGTGGGAACAGGCGCTGCGCACGGTGATGGGGCCGACTACCATCAGCTCGTTCAGCTGCGATACGTTGGGAAAGGCCGTTACCGATGGCGTGCCTTCAAACCGTCCGCGAAAGACTTCTTGTACAAACATTTTCGCGACACGTTTTGCGGTTTCTACCGTATTGTGGTCGTGGTCGGTGTCAATGACCAACGCCCGTAGTACTTGCTGCATATGAGTTTCGACTTCCGCTTGTATCGCTTCGCGCTCGCCGTCTTTCAGATAGGCCGCGATATTGTCGTTGGCGTGGAAGCGCTGTCCCGCCTTGATTAAACGCTGGCGAATGCGTTCTGACGTGGTTTCTAAATTGAGTTTATAGGGTGCGCTGCTAGCGGCTTCCAGCGCAGCTTTTTCGATGGCAAACGATTCAACTGTGGCAGTATCCGTGGTGGCTGCAGTAAGTGCAGAAAGTGGAAGTTTCGCTAACATGTTGACATCCTTGATATGCAATTACAGTAACAGAGCGCTAATTTGCGTCTCTTGCCCATTGGATGCAGCTCGTGTTATCCGCGTTCCCAAAAAAAATGAAAATAGCCCTTGGATTTTCCAAATGAACGACACCCAAGAACTCACCCTGCGCGGCATCGCAATAGGCATCGCCATTACCCTGCTATTTACTGCTGCCAACGTCTATTTTGGCCTGAAGGCGGGGCTCACCTTCGCAACCTCCATCCCCGCTGCGGTGATTTCCATGGTGTTGTTATACCGCAGCCACAGTAATATTCGGGAAAATAATATCGTTCAAACGCTGGCATCGTCTGCTGGAACGCTCTCTGCAGTCATTTTTGTGTTGCCGGCACTGGTGATGATTGGCTGGTGGCAGCGCTTTCCCTATGCGCTAACCGCTGGGATCTGTTTGCTGGGAGGGCTGTTGGGGGTAGCGTGGTCGGCACCGTTGCGACGTGTGCTGGTGGCGGGGAGTGATTTGCCCTATCCAGAAGGCGTCGCCTGTGCCGAGGTATTGCAAGTTGGGGATGGGCAGCAGCACTCTGCCGAGCAAAAGCACAATCTTGTGATACTACTGTGGGGTGCTCTGCTGGCGGCGGGGTTTGCAATTATGCAAGCGGCCAATTTATTAGCAAGCCAAGCGAGTGTATGGTTTCGCACCCGTTTTGGCTTGATGGGGGGCGGCATAGATCTCTCCTTCGCGTTATTTGCCGTGGGCTATCTCGTCGGCCCTGCGGTCGGCGTCGCGATGCTAGCCGGTATGGCGCTTACCCTGTTGTTAGGGATTCCCTACTTTTCCTATGGCACGGAGTTTGACGCAAGTGCAGGGCAGGCACTTCGCATTATGAGTGGACAAATTCGTTATATTGGCGCCGGTTGCATTGGCATTGCAGCCATTTGGGCACTTCTCCGTTTGATCCGGCCGCTTTGGCAGGGGATTAAGGGGATACTTAAAAAGCAGACGGATATTCCAGCGCAAGAGCGAGATTTGCCGCTCTCGGTAATTGCGCTGCTAATTTTTGGTAGTTTACCCTTTATTGCGTGGCTGCTTACCGGCTTTTTGAGCGAGACACAATTGCCCTATACTGGTTGGCTGGCCGGAGCGGCGCTGTTGTTTATTGTGCTGGTTGCATTCGTCATTGCGACTGTGTGCGGTTATATGGCCGGCTTGATTGGCTCATCGAATAGCCCCCTATCGGGCATTGGAATCCTTGTTGTGCTTGCCGCAAGTCTGTTGCTCATCCCTTTGCGTCAGACGGTGCCGGCAGAGGCGCATCAGGGGCTGATCGCTTTTGCTTTGATCGTAACGGCCATCGTATTTGCAAGCGCTACGCTCGCCAATGACAATCTACAAGACTTGAAAACAGGCCAATTGGTGGGCGCAACGCCTTGGAAGCAGCAGGTTGCCCTTATGATTGGCGTTATCGCCGGCGCCTTGGTCATTCCTTGGGTGCTGAACTTGCTTGTCGAGGCATATGGTTTTGTGGGCGCTGCCGGTGCCGACCCCAAAATGGCGTTGTCTGCCCCGCAAGCCAATATCATTGCGAGTCTCGCGCGTGGCGTGCTCGAAGCCAATCTGCCGTGGGCGCCGATGATGGTGGGCGTTGCAATCGGCGTCGCCAGCATCTTAGTAGATGAAAGCTTGCGCGCTCGCGGACGGTTTCAACTGCCGCCACTTGCTGTAGGTTTGGGGCTATATCTATCGCCGATGAGCATCGCTATGATTGTGCTAGGCGCGTTTGCAAGCGCGGCACTGCGCGCCAAAGCAGGCCAGCGCCCTGTTTTGATGGCAGCTGGCATGATTGTTGGGGAGAGCTTGGTTGGAATCCTGCTTGCGGGCGTGATTGTGCTAACCGGCAAGAGCCAACCGCTGGCTTTGTTGAGTGATGTGCCGCCAACCGCTTTTGCTTGCCTTGCGTTTTTGGGGCTTCTCTTGTTTTGTGAGCGGCGGCTCTTACGCCCACGTTAGCTTTTTGGTGGGATTGCCCACGGCTAAGTAGAGACTTTTTACGCCGATCCAGTCTTGTCTAGGACAAAAACTGACTGGAGATAGGTAAATGGATTTGCGATACCCAATACTTGCAGGGATGATTTCAACGCTCTTGCTGGCTGGTTGCGGCGGAGGTGGCGGCGGTGGCGGAAAAGGTGGTGAGGCGCCGGACCGCGGCACTGGCGGTTCGAAAGATGCGTGGTCGATTTCCGGAAAAATCAGCGCAGCCTATGGCATTGAGGCTGATTGGGACACCAACGACCCGACCAGCGGCAACCGCTCCAACGATTCCACCCCACAACGTATCAACAGCGTTACCACGGTGCACGGTTTTGCTTCCGCTGTGCCTACTGGCGATACGTCTGGGCGATTCAGCCAAACACCTGACAAACAAGATTTTTTTGAAGTTGATTTACGCCGTGGGCAGCTGATTCAGCTACAGGTAGCCGATTGGAATCACGAGCTGCCAGCGCGTAAAGGCGATCTTGATCTCGTTCTGCTTGAGGTAAAAGGCGGAAACGCAGAAGTTGTTGCTGCGTCGCAGCTCGAAACAGAGTTCGAACAGATTTCTGCTCCGCGTGATGGCAAATACATTGTGATGGTGGGTGCTGCAAGCGGCATGTCCAAGTACGTTTTGCAAATTACAGGCGTAAACGGCAAGGCAGTGCAAAATACGCAGGGCATGGATTTTGTGCCCGGTGAGATGATTGTTAAATACCGTGACCGTACTCCGCTTGCGAGTGCTCGCCTAAAAACGCAGTCGGGCGAATCAACGCTGCTTAGCCTGAGCCATCAAGATTCTAGCCGCCCTGTGCTTGCCAAGCTTGGGCAGCCAAAGCGTTTGGCGCGTTCGCTGCTAAATGTCAGCAGCAAAGAGGCGGGCTTTTTGGAAGAGTGGCAAAAAAATAATCCTGAAAACTATCAGAAATTTTTGACACTGCTTGCGATAAAAGAAATGCGCAATAATCCGGACGTAGAAACCGTAGACCCCAATTATATCCGGGAAGCCATGGCCATTCCCAATGATGAGTTTTATTCCTATCAGTGGCATTATCCACAAATCAAATTGCCTCAGGCGTGGGATCTCACCACCGGAAAGCGTAACGGAAAGCCTGTGATTGTCGCGGTAATTGATTCTGGTGTGGTTCAGGAGCATGAAGACCTTAAAAATCAGTTGGTACCAGGATTTGATTTTGCAACGGAGGGCTCGGAGCCGGGAGATAGTGATGGATTGGACGATAATCCGGACGATAGCTGTGGCGAGGCATGGGGTTATCACGGTACTCATGTCGCAGGCACGATTGCAGCGGAAACCAATAACGGTACGGGGGTTGCAGGGGTCGCATGGGGCGCCAAGATCATGCCTTTACGTGTGCTTGGCTGCTTGGGTGGCTCAGATTACTCCACCATGCAGGCGCTTAGGTTTGCGGCTGGGCTACCCAACGATAGCGGCCGCGTGCCTGCCCAAAAAGCAGACGTTGCTAATCTAAGCTTGGGGGGATTCGGTCCTAATGCGACGTTTGAAAATGAAATCCCACGATTACGTGCCGCCGGGCTGATCTTGGTTGGCTCATCGGGTAACAACGCCCAAAATCCGGAAAAATGTCAAGTTTGTTATCCAGCGTCTTATAACGGTTTTGTCAGCGTGGGCGCTGTAGATATGAATAAGGAGAGGTCCTACTACTCTACCTACAACGAGTTTGTTGATATCGCTGCGCCGGGTGGAGATGCTTCTGTCGATAAAAATGGTGACAGGTTTCCGGACGGCGTTCTGAGCACGGTGATCAACGAACAAGGGGGCCGTCGTCTGCAGGACTATGCGTTTTACCAAGGAACCTCTATGGCAGCGCCCCATGTGTCTGGCGTTTTCGCGCTTATGCGTGCGGTCAATCCGGGGCTTACGCCAGATCAAGTAGATGCGGTCATTGCCAATGGCTCGATCGTGGACGATTTGGGGCCTCGTGGGCGTGATGATGAATACGGCCATGGCCTGATCAATGCGCTCAAAGCGGTACAGGTGGCCCAGCAGCTCGCTGCTGGCGGCGGCAACAATCCAGCCCCCGGCAATGCAGCCATCGTTTCGAACGTAAGCACGATTGCGTTTGGCAGCGAAACCAATTCCGCCCGCTTTACCCTTAGCAAACAAGGGCAGGCAGCGTTAAAGCTTGGTCGCATTGAAGTCGATGCCCCTTGGCTTAGCGTTCAGGCGAACAAGGTCGATGCAAACGGATTTGGAGAGTACACGGCGAGCGTTAGCCGTGCGAACCTGAACCCTGGCCAGTACGGCGCAAAAATCTCGCTTACAGACTCGAACGGCGCGCGCAGCTCGATTGCAGTCACTCTGCAAGTGGGGTCTTTGTCGAACGAGAGTACAGGGCTTGCGACGCCGTGGGTATTCCTTTTGGATGCGGATCGTGATATGGACTTAGTCACCTATACCGACGGTAAGTCAGTGAACGGTACTTGGCAATATAAGCTCGAAAATATCCCGAACGGGCAGTACTTTGTACTGGCAAGCTCCGATGTGGATTTTGACGACAGTTATTGTGACGATGGCGAAACTTGTGGCAGCTATCCAAGTTTTGGAAATGCTCAGGTGATCAAAGTCGAAGGCCGTGATGTAACGAACGCCAATATCCTGTTGGAGCTGCCCTCGTTTTTGGGCATTAACAGCGCGAGTATGAATAGCGCAGCTGAAGGGTATAGCGCAGCTGAAGAAAGTAGTGCAGTGGATCATGTGGATGTAGAAAATCTGAAACGCCGCATGAATCAGCTTCGCGTTCGCGCAGATGCTCCCCAAACCGCACAATAGCATTTGAGGTTTTGCGCACAGTTTGCGTATTTAGCGTGTGGCCGCGGTTGCGATTGAGAGATCGTTTCCGCGGCCATAGGCGTTAAGGCTGCGAAGGTGCGCTTTTGAGTAGGATCGCAAGAATGAATATTTTTTCAAATTACGCCTCACAAACAAACGATGAGCAATCTGGAAAGTTGCCTCCCGAAACCATGCATGCGAGTAGAGTCACACGCGTGCGGTATCTTCTGGCTAGCGCGCTTGTCGCACTGCCGATGGTGGGGTGCATGGCTTCTGTTCCCCAGGCGGATGCTCAAAAAAAACATGTGGAGAGTAGCAGTGTGCATGCTGCAGAATGGCTGCCAGTAACAACATTCTGGGAATCCAACCAATGCAATATTCGGGAGGAGGGGCAGCGTGTTTTGCAAACCCAAGCAGATTGGGGTGCGTTGATAAAGGCGCGCAACAACTTGGTTTTGGGTGGCTCAAAAGCAAATCAACCCGTGCCGGATTTTGCCAACAACACCTATATTCTTGTATCTCTGGGTGACAAGTCTAATCCAGGCTATGGCTTGGTGCTAAATGCACCCAAAGCCCGTTACAGCCACGGAAAGCTAGAGCTTCCGGTGAGTGTGCGAACACCCGAAAAAGGCCGTGTGTACCCCACGCTGATGGTGAGCCCCTGCATGGTGCTTTCTGTGCCAGGCAAGCCTGCAATTTCGTTGATAACGCTAGAGTGAAGGCTTCGTATGCAGCATGCCAAAACGCCGGTATGTAGGGGTGGCATAGGATTTTTACTGGGTTTCTGCCAACCTGAGTGATTGTTTTGTATAGTCAGCAGCTGGTATTTGCAAGGAGATTAAAAATGAAAGGAAATTTCGGAAAGTGGTTGCTGCTGTGCATTTTTGCGGTTTCTGCGGCGCTTTTTGTACAGCGGCCCGCGCTGGCAATCTCGGATGGTGAAGCGGCGATATTAGGGATCGCGGCAGGGGCAGTGGCGGCTTCTATGGTGCACGATCGAAACAAGCGTCACCATAAAAAGCGTATGGAGCGGCGCCATCGTCGCGAGCACTATATGCACGATCATTATTATCACGACCGCCGTCATGACCGACGTTATGAACGGCGCCATCGCAACGAGCGACACCATCACCATCATTAAGCGTGGGGAGGCGAGGGCGCTTTTTACTAAGTCTCCTGAAGAAGCAAATTTTCGGCGGTAACTTGGGTAAGCCTGTTCCCAAGTTACCGCTTTGTTCGTCAGCGATATAACCTCTACCCTCCAGTGTGTTTGCCTATGCTGAGGGCGCTTTGCTTATGCTGGGCGCGCTTTGCTTATGTGAGCTGTTAGCATCACCCCTGCAAGCTTGCCCTGATTGCTTGTGCAGACGAAATCAATGAAGTAGCGGTTTCGCTGCTGATTCCGCGAAAGCGTCTTGATAGGCGAACTACGTCAATAAACACGCGGAGCTGAAGGTCTGCAAGCTGGGTGTTGCCGGCATTGATCGACCGAAGCGCGCCATTCAGGAAAAAATTAAAGACGCCGATCTGCCCGCGCGATAGGCCCAATTCAGGATTGGATACCAAGCTAATCAAATTATTGACCAAGCTTGCAGGGTCGCTTGGCGAATCCGATGTCCATGTACCGGCGGTGTTAAAGTTGTTGGCCAAATTGCCGGATACGGTGGGGTCGCAGCAGGCCATCGTACCGCTGTCAAACGCGTGAGGGCCACTGCCATCCGTATAGCTGGAAGTATGGATTCCGCCATTTTGCAAGCCGCCGGTGTTGATCCCAAAGCGCCATTGGCTGATGTTGCCGTCGGCATCTGTGGCCACCATAGAAAACATCGCTTGTCCTGAATCCAGCGGAGTTTGAACGGTGTGCTGCCCATCATTCAGCACGAGCTGAAAGCCAGGAAGTGCGCGAATATCGGAATAGGGGAAATTTGCGCCAAGAGGCTCATCGAGCGTTAGCGTTGCAATAACGTGATCCGTAGATGTATAGGTTGTAAATGAATTCGCAGGCGCCGCTGTGGAGCAATTTAGCGTGCCCATATTGTCTGAGGTTGGCCCGCACGAAAACATTGTAAAATGATTGCCAGTATACTGGTACGTTACTTCCGCATGAACGATTGGGATCGATAGCAAGCAAAGAAACACCCCTATCGCTGAAAGCGAGCGCAGCGGTGTAAATGTTCGAGATACGTTTCCGAATCGAAACAGGCGGTTTTGCAGTCTGGGTAGCATCATGACACACCTCTCATCCAACGGTTCTGGTTGAGAAAAAGGGAGCGCCTCTACTGCTTGGCCGGTCAATTGTATTCCTGTGTCAAAGGGCTTCAAAAGATTGAAATTCTATAACCTGCTTGTGCTAATTTCTCATCAATATAACGCGATTGCTACGCCGCAAAAAATTACTTCAGCAAAAAACGAGTGTGCAGCAAAAAACGAGTGCGCCTAACTCAGTGAATTTGTAAATGTGCGAGGCGTTCCGCAACGTGAGGCCGTTCAAAGGGAATGTTTAAAAAATGCTGAACATAATATCGCTGGCGGTCCAAGTCGTGGAGATAGCGTCTGCAAGTGCTGCATTCTGCGCGAATGGGGATGGTGAGTTTGTGCTGTAGCTCGGCGAGATACTCAGACGCAAGGCGACGAATGTGGCTGGCCTCGGGGAGCAGGCATAAATGATCGAAAATATTGGCTGAGTAGATGCCCGCCAAGGCTAATTGGGTAATGGGTTCAAGGCAGGGAGGGGTTCGTTCCAAGCGCAGGCGCGCCAAGTCGAAAGCGCTCCCCGCAAAGGGAAGGGCGCGCCGCCAGTTGCCGCATTCGTATTGCACACCGGATTCCACCATCCAGTGGAGCCACGTTTGGCTTAGCTGGTCATCAGACAGGCGAGTCACTTGTTCTAGGTGTGATGTGCACAGGAATTCCATGGTTGGCAACCTATTGTTGAGAATGATTATCATTTATAGATTTGCGCGGTTTGAAAAGCAAGCGGTTTTCTGGGTAGAGAGCATAATTTTCATCGCCATATGCTCAAAACTATGACCCTGAGCAAATAATAACCCTACCCAAATGAAAATCGTTTGCGTTTGATGTTTCGGGTTGGGAGAATGGCACGATTCCATCCATCAAAAGGGTATAGGCATGACAATTCAGAAATGGGCGATGGCGGCAGCGGCAGCAACGTTGGCAGGTTTTGCAGGCTGGGCGCAGGCAGCTGAACTCAACATCTATTCCGCTCGAAAAGAAGAGTTGATTAGACCCTTGTTGGAGAAGTTTTCGAAGAAGACGGGCATCGGTGTCAATGTTGTCACTGCAGACGACGATGTACTAATCCAGCGTTTGAAGGCCGAAGGGCGCAATACGCCTGCAGATATTCTGATCATGGCGGATGCAGGGCGTTTGGTGCGTGCGGCGCAGGCGGATTTATTCCAGCCGGTAAAGTCTTCTATTCTCAACAAAAATATCCCTGCGCAGTTGCGTCAAGCCGATGGGCTCTGGTTCGGGTTGACAATACGCGCACGCGTTATCGCCTATTCGCCAGAGCGCGTGAAACCCGGCACGCTTTCGAGCTACGAGAACCTTGCCGATCCTCAGTGGAAAGGCCGGATTTGCTCACGCTCCTCGGGTAACGTCTATAATCAGTCGCTTACTGCGTCGATGATTGCCAATGATGGCGCAGAGAAAACGGATGCGTGGCTGAAAGGGATGGTCGCTAATTTTGCGCGCCCACCACAAGGCGGTGATCGCGATCAGATTAAAGATATCGCAGCGGGCAAGTGTGATGTTGCGCTGGTCAATACCTACTATATTGGCGGCATGATGCAATCGAAAGACCCTGCCGAGCGCGATGCGGTGGCGAAAGTAGCGATCTTCTGGCCCAATCAGGCCGACCGTGGCGCGCATATTAACGTGTCGGGTGCAGGCGTGATCAAAAACGCGAAGCATCGTAAAGAGGCGATTCGCCTTCTTGAATACATGGTGACAGATCAAAGCCAAGAGTGGTATGCAGAAGCCAACAGTGAATTCCCAATCCGGGAGGATGTGCCAAAGAGCAAAATCCTAGCGGGGTGGGGGGAGTTTAAGGCGGATGCGTTGCCTATCTCGGCGTTAGGGGAGTTGAATTCGCAGGCAGTGATGGCGATGGATAAAGCAGGCTGGAGATAGCGTGCGCTCGTTGTTTGTACCGTGTTTGGTACTGCTGTTGCTGATCATCGGCGCGCCGGTATTGGTTGTACTGGCGTCGCTGTTTCAGCCCTTTGGGGGCGTGTGGGCGCATCTTGCTGACACGGTTCTGCAAGACTATGTGCGTAATTCCTTGTTGCTGGTTGCAGGCGTTAGCGTAGGCGTGCTGCTTATGGGGGTGAGCACTGCTTGGCTCACATCGCTTTGTCAGTTTCCCGGCCGACGCATCTTTGAATGGGCGTTATTGCTGCCCATGGCAATGCCAGCGTATATCATTGCGTACACTTATACGGGGATGCTGGATTTCGGCGGCCCCGTGCAAACCCTGCTTCGCGACACCTTTGATTGGCGTTATGGAGACTACTGGTTTCCAGAAATTCGCTCCTTGCCAGGAGCGATCGTGATGCTTTCGCTTGTGCTCTATCCTTACGTCTATTTGCTAGCGCGCGCTGCATTTCTTGAGCAATCGGTTTGCCTGCTAGAAGTTTCGCGCAGCTTGGGATGCAATCCGTGGCGGAGTTTCTTTGGTGTGGCTTTGCCGCTCGCGCGCCCCGCGATTCTTGCTGGCCTCTCATTGGCGCTTATGGAAACGCTGGCTGACTATGGCACGGTACAATATTTCGGTGTGAATACTTTCACTACGGGCATTTTCCGCACGTGGTTTGGATTGGGGGAGAATGTTGCAGCGACGCAACTCTCTGCGCTTTTGTTGTGCAGCGTGGTGCTTTTGTTGCTGTTGGAGCGTTATTTCCGCCATGGGATGCGCGTGGCAAAAAGTAGCCGAGTTGCTTCACGGATGTTGCCTCGGTTTGAACTGCGTGGCGTCCGATCGCTATCGGCGTGGTTGGTGTGCACGTTGATCCTCTCTGCTGGGTTTCTTCTTCCGGCGATTCAGCTTCTGAAGTGGACGGTGATGGCAGGGCCGGATGCGCTCGGCCATGAATTTTTATTGTTGGCATGGCGGAGTTTTTATTTGGCGTTTGTTGCAGCGGTTCTTGTAGTCGTGGTCGCGATGCTCTTTACCTTTGCGCTAAGGTTGAAGTCAACGCCCTCACGTGTCGCGTTACAGGTTTTGGCAGGGCTTGGGTACGCGGTTCCTGGAACGGTGATTGCGGTGGGTGTGATGATTGTCTTGGGCGGCACCGATCGTTGGCTGGATAACTGGATGATTGATACCTTCGGTATTTCTACAGGGTTATTGTTCAGCGGAACAATCTGCGCGTTGTTGTTTGCTTATCTCGTTCGTTTCTTGTCGGTATCACTCCATGCATTGCAGTCTGGATTTGAGCGGATCAGTAAATCAATGGATGAGGCTGCTCGCTCCCAAGGGCTTACGCCGTTCGGCGTGATCTGTCGCATCCATTTGCCGTTATTGCGCGGTAGTTTGTTTGCGGCGCTGTTGCTAGTCTTTGTCGATGTGCTAAAAGAATTGTCTGCAACTTTAGTGTTGCGGCCTTTTAATTTTAATACGCTAGCCGTTCGCGCCTTTGAAATGGCCTCGGATGAACGCTTGATGGATGCGGCGCCGCCTTCCTTAGCAATTGTGTTGATTGGCTTGCTGCCGGTAATTTTATTAAGCCGCCAGATGCGCAGCCGTTCCGCAGAGAAGTTGAATTCAAAGCGGGGTGGCGAGGGCGTTCGTAACATCGAAAATACAGGCTCACAGGAGATTTCAAATGGCCGTACCGCTGAAGCTTGAGGGTGTTTCGATTCGCTACGGTGCAAAAACTGTGGTCGATCGGGTGAGCTTTGAATTGGCGGCGGCTCGCATTGGCTGTTTGTTGGGGCCATCGGGTTGTGGCAAGACGACTTTGCTGCGCGCAATTGCAGGATTTGAACCACTGTGCGCTGGAATGATTTCGCTCGATCAGCGAGTCATCAGCCAGCCTGGCGACACTTTAGTGCCGGAGTTGCGGCGTGTGGGTATGGTGTTTCAGGAGTTTGCTCTATTTCCGCATTTACGTGTGGCCGATAATATCGGTTTCGGATTGCGGCGTATGGCTCCAGCACGACGCAATCAGCGCGTTACGGAACTTCTGCAAATGATCGGGCTTGGGGACGCTGGGCGGCGCTACCCGCACGAGCTTTCAGGTGGCCAGCAGCAGCGGGTTGCCCTAGCGCGAGCCATTGCGCCACGCCCGGATTTACTTTTGCTGGATGAACCGTTTTCTAGTCTGGATGTTGAATTGCGTGCGCAGCTTGCGCTAGAAGTGCGCGCGCTGTTGCGTCGCGAGCAGATCACGGCGCTTTTGGTGACGCATGATCAACAGGAAGCCTTCGCCTTTGCCGATGGAATCGGCGTTTTAGAACACGGCCACCTGCAACAATGGGGAACGCCACAAGCGCTTTATGAACAGCCGCAAACCCAATTTGTGGCAAACTTTATTGGTGAAGGTTGCTTGTTGGATGCGCAGGTAAGTAACGATGTAGTTCAGTGTTCGTTGGGTGAATTGCCTCGGCTAAAAGGGGGAAGCGCAGAGCCTCTCTCTCCTGAAAATAGTGAGACTCGCCAAAAAGTTCTGATCCGCCCCAACGATGTCATTTATGACGCTCAGAGTCATTTGCATCTGCGCGTTCTGCAGCGCGTGTGGCGGGGTGCGGATTGCATGTACACATTGCTTACGCCCACGGGAGAGCGCCTGTGTTGCAAGACGGATGCAGTGGTTTTGGTTGAGCCTGATGAGTTGCTGCCAATTCGTGTGATTCCGCGGCAGTGGACGTTGTTGGCGGCGGATGAGGATGGCAAGGTGTGCTTCCACGGTGAGAATTCTAATGGCGCTTCCTTGCCAAAAAGTGCACGTAGCGCCCCAGTTGGCGATACGGTTCCTTGAGCCCATAGGCGAGATCCGCGTCTGCCAATGCTTCTGGCCCCACACGTTCGCGCACTTTCTGCGGCATATGGTCGTGGATGCAGCGAATGCCGCGCCAACGTAGAATTTCAAATCCTAGCTTTTCAAGCTCGCGCTGCAGAATTTCTGGATCAAGTGGATGCTGGGGTGCGTTGCCGTGTTTTCTCAGTTTGGGGTTGGCGCCTAGTGGGTCGTTGAGGCCGCCATTCATGAGTTGTCGCCAGACGTGGCCGTGTAGGTTGTAAAACATGAGCGAGAGCCAGCCGTCAGGGCGGACTTTTTGGGCGAGGATTGGTAGAGCATCTAGCGGATTTTCTAGCCATTCCAGTACTGCATGGTTGAGTACGATGTCGAAGTTTCCTGGAAAGGCGTTATCAACGTCCTGTAACGCGCAGTGTGCGCTGTGCAGTGGTAGGCGATTTTCTGCAAACTGCTCGTTAGCGATTTGCAGCATTTCCTGTGAAATATCGCAGAGATGAATTTGTGCGCCTTGCTGAGCCAGCGCTAGGCAAAACTGCCCTTGGCCGCCGCCAATATCAAGCACGCGCGCGTCCGGAGTGAGCACGTTTAAGTCGGCAAAATCCTGTGTAAGCGCGGCTAACCGCAAACGACCTCGCGCAGTGGCGTAGATCGTATTGCGAAAGCGGGTGGCGAGTTCGTTAAAGTTGCGATCAGGATCCATTTTTGGTTTGTGTATTCTCTGCTGGCTCTGCTTCCATGCGAAGCATGTGGCGTGGATCGTCTTCTGGCAGTTTTAGCAGTCGCGTAACCGGCCCAATGGTGTCGTCGCGGCGCTGTTGAAAGTCTGGGTCTTTTGCGCTTAGCCAAGCATCCCATTGCTGTAGTATGAGATCTTGATTGGTTTTGGCTCGCATCACTTCAACCAGTTGCGGGTGTTGGCTGGCGATGTTGGTTGTTTCAGCGGGGTCGTTACGAAGGTCGTACAGTTCTTCTGGGCGCTCGTCGTAGTTTTGAATGTATTTGTAGCGCCCGTCAGCTGCGGCACTGCACCAGTTTTCGTACCAGCAGTAGCTAAGTGCATGGCTGCGCGAGAAATGGCCGCTAAAAACGGAGCGGCCATCAATCTGCTCGGCGGCTTCTAGCTTTGTTGCATCCACGCCCAATAAATCCAGAATGGACGGCATGAAATCCGTTTGCGAGACGAGCTCCGTCTGCTTGATCGGTAGCTTCTTTCCGGGTGCATGTATCAGCATCGGAATTTGCATGACTTCTTGGTATAGATTTACGTTGTGCTGCATTCTCGGATGCAACAGGCCAAAGCTCTCGCCGTGATCGCCAATGATAGCGAAAACGGTATTCTCGTAAAAGCCGGCCTCTTTGTAGGTTTTTAGCAAGTTCTCTACAAATTGATCCAAGTAATGCACGGCGTTTAAGTAGTCGTTGTGTTCTTTGTCGCTCGCGTCCCACGTGTGGGTTTCAAAATCTGTAGGCACCCAGTATGGATGGTGTGTGGTGCCAGTAAGGTAAAAAGCAAAAAATGGCCCCGTTTGCTGCTTTAACCAGTCCTTGCTGGGTTGAAGCATGATGTTGTCTTCATAACCGAAGTAATTTGCAAGTTGGTAGCCGGTGGTATCCATGTTTTCGCCACGAAAAAAAGTTTCGAAGCCGAGCTGCTTAACGAGGGCTGCGCGATTTTCAAACGTGCTTACAGGGGATTGAAAGTAAGCCGTGGTGTAACCTCGCTCGTTTAGAATATCCGCTAAGCAGGGCGCAGGTGAGCCAAAAAGGCTCGCATAGATCGGGAAACGTGGGTTGGGTTGCTTGCCGCAGTTGATTGCAGTGAGTGCTTTTGAGGTGTGTGGTACTACGGTGTAGGCTTGTTTTGCCATCCATCCTTGCGCTGCAAGTGATTCTAGGTAGGGAGTTAAGCCGGTGTGGTGCGGGTTATAAAGGCTCGTGGCCTGAGCGCTAACGGATTCTAGAACAATCACGACTAGGTTCGGTTTTTCTTGGCTTTCTTGCGCGCGCGTTTCGTGACTGCCTGCGCGTGCCTGTGCGTCGCTGGCTTTGTTTGCGCTCACAAGATGGGTATTGTTAAACAGGTTTCGTTCGATAAAGGTTTCTAAATGATAAATATAGCTGGGGCGCGCTAAGTTTCGATCGGTTGCGCCGGCAAGAGGGGGAACAAAAACCCATGCAAGCAGTAGAATCGACGCAAATGCATAATGTTGCGTGCGGCGGTAATCGCAGCTGCGAAAATACCAGCGTAAGCCGATCAGTGTGGCGCTTGCCAACATCAGGAGTGGTAGCGCGATAAAATTCAAGCGAGCAAATGTAGAAGTAGATGCAGAAATCAACCCGACAGCTTTCGCGGCATAGTGGTTGATGTAATACGGAGAAAGTGCTCCTGTATTGAAAATGGTGGCGCTGTCAATCAGATCCGCGAACGCGAGATAGCCAGCAACCGCGAGAACAAACGCGCGCGGCAGCCAGAGCCATTGGCTGGCTCCTAAAATGAATACCGACCAAAGCATAATGAGCCCAAAATAGCCGATTTGCTGGCGCAGAAAATCCATCAGCGCGAACCCGCTAAGGGGGGTGATGGCGCTTACTACGGCCCATTTCGTCCAAGCGCAATAGGCGAGAATCGGCAGAAGGACGCCAATGAGAAGGAAGTAGTCCGTGCGGCGAAACAGCATGATATTCGGGCTCGCGTGGGTTGTTATTTGATCGAAAGCGACGGAGTGTAGGTTTTCTGGCACGAACATATCAATATGCCACCCGCATGAGTGTGGCAAAAGTCACAAACGTACATGACTGCATCGTCGCGGCCAAATCTATTAACAAATCACCAACAATCTAAAAGTTGCACGTCTGTACCACTGTATTTAGACTCCCTAGTCGTTAAGTGTACGGTGTATAGCAGTCGCCACCTTAATCACAACTAGAACTAAAAAGCACTAGAACTAAAAAACAATACAGAAATAGAGGCATTGTCCGGCACGCTGGACGCAGCCCGAGGGAGACCGCTATGAATTTCACTCTCAAAAGATCCTTGCTGGTTGCTGCAGTGGCTACTGCGCTGGCTGGCTGTAATCTCTCCGTTAAAGTCGTTGACGAGAACGGCAACGAGAACGTTGGCGGAACGGTTGTTTCTGCCGATGGCAGCATCAACTGCCCAGCAGGAGCATGTTCTTTCAATTACCCCGGCTTCACCACCAAGGTAACGCTGACTGCAACCGCAGCCGCTGGTTACGAGTTTGCGGGATTCGATAACGTTGACGTGATCTGCTCCAACGGCGGCGCGGATGCCAACGCGACCGGCGTCTGCGTTACCCAGTCGATGTTCCCCAAGTCTGTTGTGGCTAATTTCCGTGAGCCGGGTGTTGTGGATATCTGCCCTGACGATCCGAACGACAACTGCCTGGAAAACCCAGAAGGTGACTTCGATGGTGATGGCACCAAGAACAGCGAAGATGCCTGCCCACTTGACGCACAAAACGCTTGCGACGCAGGTGATGTAGATGGTGATGGCATCCCCAACGTAGGCGATGTTTGCCCAACGGATCCACAAAATAACTGCCTTGCCAACGCTGAAGGCGACTTCGACGGTGATGGCATCAAGAACGGTGATGACGCCTGCGCAGAAGATGCCACCAACAGCTGCCCCGCTGGTGATCAAGACGCCGATGGCGTGATCAACTCTGGTGACAACTGCCCTGCAGTAGCGAACCCTGGCCAGGAAGATGTTGATGGCGATGGCATTGGCGACGCGTGCGATACCGACGCTGACAACGATGGCTACCCGAACGATCAAGACTGCTCACCGCTGGATCCTGCGATCAACCCAGGTGCTCAGGAAATCCCTGATGGTGTTGACAACAACTGCGATGGCCAAGTGGATGAAGGTACTGCATTAGTAGCGCCGAGCGATCTGCATAAAAATGGTAGCTACACTGGTAAGTTCGTTTTTGCTTGGACACCAACGCCCTTCAATGATGGCTATCAGGTTCAGGTGGTCGCAAATGCTGGTTGCATCGCTTTCGGGACGAAAACCTTCGATTTCGCCGGTCAGGTAAATACGGGCACCGCTAGCGCAAGCAACATTTGCTTAGGCTCAAAATACACTGCAAAGATCCGCGCAAGCCGCAACGGTGCGTGGAGCGCATGGTCGAGCAACTACACCTTCAACAACTGATCGAATGATTGAGCGCTTTCCTAGGCCTTCCCAAACGCGACTTGCGCAAGGAGAGGAGCCTTAAAAAAGGAAAGGCCCTTGAAAACGCCGGTAGGGTTCGCCCTACCGGCGTTTTTGTATCTGCACCAAATAGCACTTTTGGTTTTGATACCAAATACCAGCTGTCAATCCTGCTTAAGGCGGTTAGAATGCCGCCAGTCAAAGCTTGCCAATAATACGCTCTGCACATTTTTGAGTGCACGGTTAGGCTTTGTGCGCTTTTTATGTTCCAGATAAACAGTTTTATGTTCCAGATAAACAGGTAGTCCCCCTCGTGCTTGCAACTTCAGGTCTTTCGATCCAATTCGGCTCCAAACCCCTTTTTGAAAATGTCACCGTCAAGTTTGCCAACGGCAACCGCTATGGCCTGATCGGTGCAAACGGCTGTGGAAAATCAACACTAATGAAAATCCTCGGTGGTGATCTGGAGCCTTCGACCGGCAGCGTAATGAAAGGTGTGGATACCCGCTTGGGCAAATTGCGCCAAGATCAATTCGCGTACGAAGATTTTACGCCCATTGACACCGTGATCATGGGGCATGAGGAACTGTGGCAGATCAAGGAAGAGCGCGACCGAATCTACAGCCTTCCTGAAATGAGTGAAGCCGACGGCATTCGTGTGGCGGAGCTGGAAGTACGCTTTGCTGAGCTGGATGGTTACACTGCCGAATCACGCGCCGGCGAGCTGCTGCTGGGTGTGGGAATCCCGCTGGAGCAGCATTTTGGCCCGATGAGCAATGTGGCGCCCGGCTGGAAGCTGCGTGTGCTGCTGGCACAAGCGCTGTTTTCTGACCCCGATGTGCTGTTGCTGGATGAACCGACCAACCACCTTGATATCAATACGATCCGCTGGCTGGAAGGTGTGTTGAATGAACGCACTAGCACCATGGTGATTATTTCCCACGATCGCCATTTTCTGAACAGTGTCTGCACCCACATGGCCGATCTGGATTACGGCGAGTTGCGCGTTTATCCGGGCAATTATGATGAATATATGACTGCATCCACGCTTGCGCGCGAGCAATTGTTAAATCAGAACGCGCGCAAAAAGGCTCAGATTGCCGAGCTACAGCAGTTCGTGAGCCGTTTCTCTGCGAACGCGTCCAAGGCGAAGCAGGCGACTTCACGCGCGCGCCAGATTGAGAAAATCCAGCTGGATGAGGTCAAGCCCTCTAGCCGCCAAAATCCGTATATCCGCTTTGAGCAGCGTCAGAAGCTGCACCGACAGGCGGTGACGGTAAAGGGCTTGAGTAAATCGTATGATGATCGAGTGCTGTTTAAAAACTTTAGCCTTCAGGTGGAGGCGGGTGAGCGCATTGCCATTATCGGCCCCAACGGTGCTGGGAAAACAACGTTACTGCGCTGCCTGCTCGGTGAGATTGCAGCAGATAAAGGTGAAGTAAAATGGACGGACAGTGCTCAGATTGGCTATTACGCGCAAGATCACGCCGATGATTTTGCCGACGGCGATATGACGTTGTTCGACTGGATGGCGCAGTGGACCAAAGGCGACGATCAGGCCGTGCGTGCTGCGCTAGGAAGGATGCTGTTTTCACAGGACGAAGTGAAAAAGTTTGTGCGAGTGCTTTCGGGCGGTGAACAGGGGCGCATGCTGTTTGGCAAACTTGCTCTGCAAAAACCGAATATCTTGGTGATGGATGAACCGACCAACCATTTGGATATGGAGTCGATCGAATCACTGAACCTTGCTTTGGAAAACTACCCCGGTACGCTGTTGTTTGTGAGCCATGATCGCCAGTTTGTGTCATCGTTGGCGACGCGCATTGTTGAGTTTACGCCGCAGGGCTTGATAGATTTCAGCGGCAATTATGAAGACTATCTGAAAAGCCAAGCGCTCGCCTGAGTTGCGCTTTTATTCTGGGGGGCCAAACGCCATGGCAAAAAATCCGCTGCAGGATCAGCTTCTGAGTATGTGATCACGTTGCCATATTGCTGTAAATTGCATTACGATGGTAGTGTGATTTTCATTGTTGTGGTGCGGTATGTTGCGTCGATCTGTTGATGTGATTCTAAAAGAGGCGTTAAGGGTGGCGCCTGTCGTGCTACTCTCAGGGGCCCGTCAGGTCGGTAAATCCACCTTAGGATTGTCTTTGAACTACGAATATCGAGTGTTCGATGATCTTACTCAAAGAGAGTCGGCTTTAACCGACGGGCTTGGCTATATCGCAGGCTTGCCTAAGCCTGTCGTGCTAGACGAAATTCAAAAGGTGCCGAGCCTGCTAGAAGGCATTAAAATTGATGCTGACAAGAATCGCGTCAATGGTCGTTTTTTGTTAACGGGCTCCGCCAATATTCTCGATATGAAAGCCGCAAAAGATACTTTGGCGGGGCGGCTGATCGAAGTGTCTATGTGGCCTTTTTCGCAAAAAGAACTAAACCACAAGCCTGCAGAAAATCTTGTCGATATTTTATTCGGCCAGGGCGTTGACGGGCTAACGCCTGCAAAAATTGACTATTCAGATTTGCTTCGCGCCATTCTTTTGGGCGGCTACCCAGAAATCCAAAAAATAGATAGCCAGTTAGGACGTGCGCTCTGGTTTAATTCGTATATAAGCACGTACATTGAACGCGATATTCGAGATGTAGGTGAGCTGCGCGATATTAATGCTTTTATTCGCTTTTTTAATATTCTTGCACCGCGCAGTTGCGGTTTGTTAAATAAGGCTGAGTTGGCTAAAGATGCCAGATTAAATGAGGCAACAGCCAGCAACTATTTGTCTATGCTGGAAATGATATATCAGCTCGGCCTGCTGCCGCCAATTAGCTCAAATCTTTCAAAGCGATTTATTAAATCACCCAAACTCTACATGACAGATAGCGGGGTGTACAGCCACTTGCTTGGCATCCAAGATACGCAAGAGCTGCACGAGTCGACGTATAAAGGAAATGTGTTTGAAACCTTTGTGTATGCCGAGCTTCTTAAGCATTTAAGTTATGCCAACATTCGGGCCAGCCTATGTCATTATCGTACTAGCGATCAGAAAGAAATAGACTTTATTCTTGAACGAGGCGAGCAGTTGATTGCTATTGAAGTTAAATCGACGCAGCAAATTAAAAAGGAAGCCTTTAAGCATATTTCCGACTTGCAGGAGAAATCAAAACAAAAGGTGTTGGGTATTGTGCTCTATGCTGGGCAGAATTTGCTTTCGTTTAGTGAAAACGGATTCCCGCGTTATGCTGTTCCGTTAAGTGTGTTTTTTTAGGTAGCCAATTTTTTAGAAATTCTATGAGGCCAAAACGCCATGGCAAAAAATCCGCTGCAGGATCAGCTTCTGAAAGCAGGGCTGGTAAAAAAACAGGACATTAAAAACGTCAATAAACAGCAGCAAAAGCAGGCAAAAATAGATCCTGCCGTGCTTAATGAGGCGGCGGAGCTGGCGAAAAAGGCGCAAGCGGAAAAGCTGGAGCGTGATCGCGCCCTAGCAGAGCAGCAAAAGCTTGAGCAGCAGCAAAAGGCGCTGGCGGCACAGGTGCGGCAGATTATTCAGCACAGCCGAATTGTGCGTGAACAGGGCGATGTCGCTTACCATTTCAAGGATGGCAAGAGTGTCAAGAAACTCTACGTCACCCAAAAATTGTGGGATGAGCTAAGTGCCGGCAAACTGGCCATTGCGCGGCAGGACGATGTTTACGAGCTGGTGCCCGCCGTGGTTGCTGAAAAACTGCAGGAACGCGGCCCCGCAGCGTTGGTGGCATGGCACAAGCCGGAAAAAGCAGCCGTAGATGAGGATGATCCTTATGCGGCATATCAGATTCCAGACGACTTAATGTGGTGAGTCGAATCAGGGGGTTGGGCTAAAGTAATGGCGTGTTGGTCTGGCAAGGCGGGCATCCAGGCTGGAACTTTAGAAGCGCCTTTACGCACTGGCTGAGCGTTCTCCCTCCCGCAAAACCCTGCATCAGCGCTTCGCGCAGCGGTGGGGCTTGCAGCAGAAAATGGCTTACTGGCAACATTCCGTAAAAAACGTTTGCAGCGAGCGTGCAGCGGCGTGCGTCTCGGATCAATGATCCTTGTGCTTCAAAAAACGCGTGCGACGCAGGGGCGCCCTTGCTCGCCAGCAGTGCGCTTGCCGCATTTTGCCCTGAAGCGATCGCGTTATGGATTCCCTCGCCTAAGAGCTGCTCGGCGTAGCCGCCGGCATCACCAATCAAAAAGCAGCGCTCAGCGTTGGGTACTCGCAAGCCTGCGCCCGTTGCGATGGGAAAACCGCGTAAGTCTTCGAGAGTTTCTGTGCCCAGTGAAAAGCGGGTATATTCCCGCAATGCGGATTTTTCCAGAGGAAAGCGGTCTGCATCGCGTGTGTAGAGGCCCACATTGAAATGGTCGCGCTTTGGAAATACCCACGCATAGCCTTGGCCAATCACGCCAAAGTCGAATCGGAAGATCTCGTCTTTTTTGCAAAGCTGGCGCGGTACCAATGCTTCAAGGCCAACGGCCATGTGGGGCTTGTCTGCGCCTAATAGTTTTCGCAGTGGGCTATGAGCGCCATCGGCGGCAAGCAGATAACGTGTATGGTGAGTGCTGCCATTGCTGAGGGTGACGAGAACGTCATCTGCCCCTTCTTTTACCGCTTGGATTCCACCGATTTGGAGGAACTGCGCGCCTTTTGCGAGGGTTTTCTCAAAGCAAAAAGCATCAAACTCCGCACGCACCACCAAGGCGCACACGGGGGCGTTCGTGCTGAAAGCGACGCGGCGGGAGTAGCCAAGCCCCACGCCTATGGATCGGCTGGTTTCTTGTACCACGGGGGCGATGGAATAGCGCAAACGGTTAAGCGCCTTAATTGTAACTCCACCGGCGCAGAGTTTCGGGCGCGGGAATTGTGCTTTGTCGAGCAGCAGCACTTGTGCTCCCGCAGCTGCAAGGTCGTAAGCTGCTGCGCAGCCTGCGGGGCCAGCCCCTACCACGATGACATCCCAGGTTTTCATTTGCCAAGGCACTCCGCTATCCATGGATTTTTGCGACTGTACCGCACTTGTTGTGTGGATTTCTAGCCAAAGTGGGCTCTTGGTTGCTAGAATTTGCGCTCTTTCACCAAGCCTGACGGTTCCCTGTGCTGACCATCGTTATCGTAAGTTACAAGAGCGCCGAGGTGCTCCTAAAATGCCAGCGAGAGCTGCTCTCCAAAGGTCGCTACCCTGTCATCGTGGTTGATAACGCCAGCCCCGACCACTCGGCAGATCGGATTGCAGAGGCTTTTCCGCAGGTGGCTGTGGAGCGTCTGCCTCGTAATATCGGTTATGGCGGTGGCGCAAATGCGGGTATCCGCCTTGCCAAGACTCCCTATGTGCTGCTGCTCAATCCCGATCTGGAAGCTACGGCAGAGGAGATCGACGCGCTGCTCGCCATTGCCCAAAACGCTGGCAATGAAGCCGCAATCTACGCACCGGCAACCCGCCGGAAGGATCAGCGTGATGCCCCGCCGCAGCCTGCAGAGTGGGTGTTGGGTGCTGCGATGCTGTTTAATGTCGAGGCGATGCGTGAGGTTGGTTGGTTTGACGAACAGTATTTCTTGTTTTATGAGGAAAAGGATTTGTGCTTGCGTACCTTAAAGGCCGGCAAGCGCATCCTTTATTGCCCATCGTTGTGCTTCCCGCACCTGAAAGGCAAGTCTTCACCCGATTCGGCTGCCATTGACCACTTGAAGCAATGGCATGTCGGTTGGTCGAGCCAGCGCTATTTTCAAAAGCACGGCCTCGCGACGGGCAAGCGGCGCCCTTGGCGTATGTTGTTGCAATATGGGTTCCGTGCTCTTACTGCCTCCTCCGCAGAAAAACGCCGTAAGTACAGGGCGCGAGTGGAAGGCGTGTGGGCATTTATGCAGGGGCAGGCAGCTACGCAAGATAACGGGCAGCCTAGGGGGTTGATTCGTTGACTGGCGATGTAAGGGTGTGTTTGTGGGCAGGCATGTCCCATTCGGTTGGATGCAGTTCAGAGGGGGTTGCAGGTGTTGGCTAAGTTGGCAATCCAAGGTGGTGATGGGCGCATTCATTACGCAGCGGCCTTGCTTTTCTCTTTGCTGGGTAGTTTGCTCACCCTGACGCAACCGTTTCCGATCAGCAGCGACGGTGGTTTTTATCTCTCGCTGGCGGATATTTATCAGAGCAAGGGTTTGTCTGCTCTGTTTGATTATTATGATATGCCTTGGTATCCGGCGTTGGTCGGCTTTGTTCATCGCCTGTTGCCGCTATCCACTTTCTACACGGCATTTTTGCTGAATACGTTACTGACGAGCGCTGCCTGTGTTCTGTTTGTGGCGATCGTTCGTCAGCAATCTGCGCGAGCCTCTGTTGCTTGGTTTGCGGTTGCGTTTATTTGCCTGTTTCCTGCGGTGAATGAACTCAAAGGCCAGATCTATCGCGAATTCGGTTTGTGGGCATTTACGCTGGGCGCCTTGTTTTGCCTGATTCGTTATGAGCGTGCGCCGCGATTGGGTTTGCTGTGCGGCTGGTTTGTTCTGCAGCTCTTGGCCGGCTTTTTCAAAGAGGAGGGCTTTGCGCTGCTACTTGCTGGATTGCCGGTGTTATTGCAACCCCACACTCGCAGTGTTCGCAGTTGGTTGTACATATTGCCTTTGGTAGGGCTGCTCGGCATAACGCTATGGTTTATGAAGTATCTGTCGTTGGGGCATGCCGTATCTGCCCCCCAAGCGGACTACATCGCGCGCTTGAGTGCGATGTTCGTACACGTACAGCAGGATATTGACCATTTTGGCGACGCCTTCCTGAACCGTTATTCTGCCAAGCATGCGGGCGTTCTTTATCTCTGTATGCTGCTGATCCTGCTTGCCCTGTCCATCATGAAAGCGATGAAGCTTGCAGTAGTCTTGTTGGGTATGTACTTCTGGCGTGCAAATCGCAGTGAGGCGACGGGTTCGGTGGCGTTGGTTTCTTACATCGCATTCGCGGCGCTGGTGCTATGGGTGTACCTGCTGGAAAACCACTTTCTTGCCGCTCGTTATACCGTACTCCTGATTCTGTTGGTGATGCTTTGGGTGATTCCCCGCATTGCGCCTCGGTTTGAATGGCAGGGGCGCGGTAATAAAGTCTGGTTGATTGCGGTGCTTGGTTTGTTCTTTTTGGACAGTTTCGTATCCATTGGGCCATCGGACAGCCATCTCGCAGCGGCTAAGAGCTGGCTGGCGCAACATGCCGGCCAGAATGACAAGGTGATCAGTAGCCATCGGGGCTATTCCTATGCGCTGGGCCGTCTAGACAAACCCGCTGATGGCCTTCACGACACTCCCGATGCGGCTATTCTACAACGTTATAACTATTACATTGTCTTGAACAAGCCCAAGCAACCAACGCTCAAGGTGCCAGACAATGCAATGGAAGTCGCTCATTTTGAGAATGAAAAGCACTATAGCGCAGTGATTTACAGGCTGAAATGAGCGGCAAAATTCGCTCATGTTTGCTAAAGATCAGGATTTTCGTTTGCCCATCATTTTTTGTTTATCCACCATTTTGTTACCTACCATATTGTTTGATCTCTGACAGGAATTGCCTATGAAACTCTGGTTTGTGGCGGGCGCTATATGCATGGCGTTAGCCGTTGCCTTGGGTGCGTTTGGAGCGCATGGCCTGAAAAATCGCTTACCTGCCGATTTGCTTGCCATTTATCACACGGGTGTTGAATACCATATTTATCACGCGCTCGGCTTGTTGCTGGTCGGAGTGATTGCTGGGGTCTATCCAACGGCGAGTGGCGTACAGTGGGCCGGCGGTTTGTTGCTGGCGGGGATATTGGTGTTTTCGGGCAGTCTATATGCTTTGTCGCTGAGTGGCATTCGGGTGCTGGGCGCGATCACCCCGCTGGGTGGCTTGGCTTTTATTGCTGGCTGGATAACGCTTGCGGTGAGTGTCTGGAGGGCGAGTTGAATCTATCCAGCACTACCAGTCGCTGGAAGAAGAGTTTTGCTGGATCAGTGCTTCTTTTGCGCTGCGTGAGAGAGCTTTTAGCGCGTACTCGCGGCGACTGGCTTCGGCGCGATCTTGGTGGCCTTCTGCATAGACAAGGCGAACAGGTCTCCGTGGTCGGGTGTAACGCGCGCCTCGTGGGGTTTCGTTGTGCTCGATGAGACGGCGGGGTAAGTCGGTGGTAATGCCGGTGTATAAGGTGCCGTCGGCGCAGCGTAGGATGTAGACGAACCAAGGGGCTGTGCATTGGGTAGGTGCGGGCATGTGTTCGGTGATGGAGGATGGTGGTGAATGGGGGTAGTGTTGATTGAGGATGGCGGTAAAGGATTGTGCGCTGCAAGGGGTAGTTGGATTCTACCCCATACCGGCCCGCTCACCAAAATTCAGCAGCGGAGGTTGCGGCTAAATGATCGTGCCGATATCGTCCCTGACGATACGATCCAAGGCGCGCTCAACCATCGCCGCAATCGTCATTGACGGGTTCGCGGCGCAGGTGGTGCCGGGCATTAGCGCGCCGTCTAGCACATAAAGCCCGCGCTGCCCTTTTACCCGCCCTTCAAGATCGCAAACAACGTCGATGCAGGCGCCGCCGAGCGAGTGCCAGGTAGAGTTGACAATTTTGTTGGTGTTGATCACCTTGCTGCCTTCCCCAGCGATCTTGAGAACGCGCTCGTGAATGCATTTGGCGATCTCGGCGTCGCCATTGGCGGGCCAGATCAGGTCGGTGCGGTCCTTTGCGGCGTTGTATTCAAAGTGGCCGCGGCCATTGCTCACCCCAAAACCTACCAGCATGGTAGCGTGCATCTTGGCAGAGCGGGAGAGAGCGGCGGCTCCAGGTAGCAGCACGGAACTGGTCAGGGTGTTGCCGATAAACCGGCTGCCGGGCGGGATCGACGCTTGAATTACGGTGTTCGCGAGGCGTGTAGGGCTTGACCAGTCGTAGCTGCCGTAGATCACCGGCCCGCCTTGTGGAGAGGCCAGTGCGCTGTCGGGGTTACGCCAAAGGTAGATCTGGTCGCCATTGGTGCCGTAGCCTTTACCCAAGCCGTCTGGTAGATCCGTGATGTCGCCGCGTGCGGCGGCGCTTACCAAGAGGCGTGTAGTGTTAATGCTACCTGCCGCGAGGATTAGCGTGGGGGTGGTGATGATTTTGTGCTCTAACACGGTGCCGCGCGCGTTGGTGCGGCTGACGTGAATTTCCCAGTGGCCATTGGCGGCGCGTAGCAGCGAAGTGACGTTATGTTGTGCTTCAACGCGCACTAGCCCTGTGGCGAGCGCCTGTTCGATGTAAGTGACGTCTACCGAGAATTTGCCGCCGTTGTTTACGCCCAAGGCGCAGTCGCCGTTGGTGTAAGACTGTTTCATTTCGCCGCGTAATTCTGCAAGTGCGTAGTTCCAGTCGATGGGCATGGGGATTTTGGTGAGTGAGTAGCCGGCAGCTTGCACGTTTGCTGCAAATTTGCGGGCCGCGCGGTACTGGCTGCTGTTAATCAGTGCATCTGGTGCGGTTTGTGCGTGTAGCATCGCAGTCACGCGGCGGTAATAGACCTCGTCCATTTCTTGATAGTCAACGCCTGCCGGAAACCATTGGCTGAACACGTCTTCCGAGGGCTGTACGGTCATGCCCTGATAGACTAGCGAGCCGCCGCCGACACCTGCTGGGCAAATGGCGGTGATGTTTTTTCCGCGCACAGGTTCTAGCAGGCCCACGTAAGGGGAAATGCCCACGCGTTTGTGGTTTTTTTCGGGCCAGATGGAATAGAACAGGTCGCGTTTGTCAGGGATGGTCGCGTGTGGGAAGGTTTCGGCGTTGGGGCCGGATTTCCACCAGCGACCACGTTCTAGCACCAGAACGGGAATGCCGGCTTGTGCTAAGCGTAGGGCCGAGATGCCACCGCCAAATCCGGAACCAATCACCACGACGCGTTCTTCGGAGCGGGTGAGGGGGATTTTGCGAGTAGCGGCGAGGGCGGATGCAGGCAGCACGCTGGCAACCGCCCCTGCGGCCGCACCGCTTAGAAGGCTGCGGCGGGTGATGCCGTAGGTTGTGGTTGAGGGTGCTGCGGTTTCGGTAGTGGGTGGAGGGGCTTGTTCTTGTTTTGAGGGCATTGCTGGCGTCCTGCGGTTGGAATTGGCGGGAGTTTATCATCTGACATTTTGCGTTGTCAGATTGTTGTCAGCTTTAGAGTGTGCGCTCTATCACAAACTGTTAAATCGACAGAGCACACCACCTCAATCCAGTTTTCACCACTCCCCCTGCTTTACAACGAGCGAGGTGAATCAAATTAGCGACACAGTAGGCGCCCATAACCAGCATCTTTCCACTCCCATCACGACCACTGCTTGGGGCTGTAGCGCAAGATGCTGGTTTTAGGGTGCTTACGATTTTTGATCCTGCCCAATCTCCGCGTACACCGAGTTAAGCGATAATACGCGCAACAGGGCAGCTTAGCGGATGGGAGCATTTCCTTGCTAACGAGATGTCGCTCCCACAATTACATTTCGTAACAGACGGCTTCTAATTTAGGCGGTAGTCTGGAAAAGCAACTGTCAGGAAGTAAAAATAAAAAATACCCCAAGGATGATCTCTGTGAACATTTTCCACAGCCCACAGCCCACAGCCCACAGCCCACAGCCCACAGCCCACATCCTTCAATAAGCTCCCCCAGCCAACCATGTCGCACGCGGACTCAGCCTTTTAGTTTCAGGCGATCGCTGCTTGTTGGCGCAATACTTATGCTTGGTGTGCAGCCAGCGCTCGCCTCGTCAGATGTGTGCCCCACGCGTTTTAGAAATGGAGGTGCAGTTCCGGGCACAAAGACTTGCGCCAGTAATGCGGCGAGTTCTTCTGCAAGCTCGAATAATTTTTACTGCTCGGGATCGTCTGGCATTGATATTCATATTCCAGAATATTGCGGAAACCTCGATGAAGATCAGTGCGATGGCCCAGCTGGCCAGCGCTCCAGTATTATGGGCAACCCTATCAACGTAGCGACGGGCCACAAGCTTCAGACCGAAACCGATTATCAGGATCACGATTGGAACGGTGTAAATGCTTCCCTGCAGCTATCACGTTATTACAACAGCAACCCTAACGTGGCTTCTGGTATCTTTGGTACAGGTTGGCGCAGCACCTTTGACCGTAGGATTCAGAAAGGAAGGGTCAGTACCGTTGCTTATGCATTGCGCCATTCTGGCGGTATGCTCAGTTTTAAGCAGATTTCCGGTGGCTGGCAAGGCTATGCGCACAACGTCGAAAAGCTCGTTGCACTCACGGATAGCTCTGGAAAGCAAACCGGCTGGCAGCTTACTCTGAACGATAATTCTATTGAGACTTATGATGTCGATGGTCAGCTGACAAGCATCACAGATCTTCACGGCGAACGGTTGATGCTGAGCTATCAGAATGGCCTGCTACACCGAGTAACCGATGCCTCTGGGCGGTTTCTTGAATTTCATTACAATGCGTGGAATTTGGTTAGTGAGGTGGTGGATCCTGCAGGTCAATACTACCGCTATCAATACGAGGAATTTGCTCCTGAACAGCAGCGTTTGATTTCGGTGAACTATCCAGACACTACGCCGGACAATCAAAACGACAACCCCACGCGACAGTATCGCTATGCCGAGCCTGCCTATCTGGCGGTGGCGCCGGAAAATATTACGCGGTATGCCAACCGCCTGACCGGCATCATCGACGAAAACGGCGCACGTTATGCCAGCTTCGGCTACGACGCACAAGGCCGTGCTAACTTGAGTGTTCACGGCTCTCACACCGAAGACGCAAGTACGGGGATCAAGCTCAATGCAGATCGACTGGATGTACTTTACAGCACCTCTACCGGTGGTGTCTGGAATGTCACGAGCACTAACGCTGAGGGTAAGCAAACCGATCACAGCTTCCAACAATTTGGCTCCTCATGCCGCACGTTGGCGCTTGCCAAAGCCCCCTCCGCTACGTGTGGAGGCGCCAACGCTGCCTATTCCTACGACACCAATGGTTTCAAGGATCGTGTAACCGATTGGAATGGAGTGGTAACGGATTATGATTATAACGCCCAAGGTCTGGAAGTTCGCCGCACTGAGGCGCTTGGCTTGCAGGAGCAGCGCAGCATTGAAACCGATTGGTACGTCGACACCCGACTTCCCCGCGAAATCCGTAAACCAGGTCTGACTACTCGTTTTACATGGGAAAATGGCCGTCTAAAAGCTAGGACGGAGTTGGACACGACCACCCACGCTACACCGTATGCCACTGCGGGCACCACGCGCAGCTGGAGCTATACCTACACATGGTATGACGAGGCAAAAACCCGCGTAAAACAAACCCGGACGGATGGCCCGCGCACAGATGTGCAGGACATCACCGTGCGGGAATACAATGAGCAAGGCTGGTTGATTTCCAGTAGTAATGCACTGGGTCAGGTGCATTCGATTCTTGAGCACAATGGACGAGGCCAGCCCCTGCGAATACGCGATGAAAACGGGGTTGAAAGCACATTTACGTGGCACCCTCGTGGCTGGCTGCAAAGCCGCACCATCATTACCCCCCAAGGCAACGTAACCACCCGCTACGAATACGACAACGCAGGTCAAGTCACTAAAACGATCTTGCCCACCGGCGTTGCGCTGAACTACCTCTACGACGACGCCCATCGCCTGCAAGAAATCAGCACTGATGATAACGAGCGTATCACGTGGGAGCTCACCGCGCTCGGTGATCGACGCATGGAGCGCGTGCAATCCAGCTCTGGCAGCTTACGGCGAATCGTCCATCAAGAATTTGACGACCTAGGCCGCCTCTGGAAACGCTTTGGTGCGCAAGATCAAGTGCTGGAAACCTACGGTTACGATGCAAACGGAAATCAGGAAACCACCAACGACGCCAACCAACGCACCATCACCCGCGCCTTCGACGGCCTCAACCGCCTGCGCAGCGTTACGGAGCGCGATACCGGCGCCACCCAATACGAATATAATGCCCAAGATCAGCTCGTCGCGCTCACCGATCCCAACGGTTTAACCACCGCATGGGTAGTAGATGGTTTTGGCCGCAAAATCCAAGAAACTAGCCCAGATCGCGGCACTACAGTGTATCGTTATGATCTGGCCGATAACCTGATCCAGAAAACCGACGCCCGCAACAGCGTTACAAAATACAGCTATGACGCCCTCAATCGCCTGACCGAAATTCAATATCCGGCCAGTGCGCAAGACAACGTCGGCCTAAAATACGACGAAACCAGCCTTCCAACGGCAAATGGTTCTATTGCCAACAAAGGAAAAGGCCGCTTAACTTCAGCAATCGTTGCCAACGGCGATAAAATCCAATGGGCCTACGATGCGCTTGGTAATATCACGAATGACGTGAGGGTGCAGGCAGGCAAAACCTTCCAAGCCACCTACACGTTTAACGCAGCAGGTCAGCTTGCAACGCTCACATACCCCAGCGGACGAGAGCTCAGCTATAGCTACGACTCTAAAGGACGCATCCACCAACTCCGCAGCCGCACCAGCAGCACGGCAAGCTGGACGACCCTCGCGAATAACCTAAGCTACGAACCCTTCGGCCCCCTTACCGGATTTACTTGGGGCAATGGCCTAACGGAAACTCTCCGCTACGACACCCACTACCAGCCGGAAACCATCCAGACCCGTTCAGGCAGCACAGACGTTCGCAACCTGCAATACGGCTTTAACCTCGCCAACGAACTGGTTCACCTGACCGATGCGAAAACCCCAGCTCGCAGCCAACTGTTTAGCTACGATCCCAACGGGCGCTTAAACCAAGCGCAAGGCGAGTACGGCACGCTAGCGTATCAGTACGACCTGACCGGCAACCGCGTATTGCAAGCGCAAACCAACGCCACAAACGGCCAAAACTTTACCGAAAGCTACCAATATCCGGCCACCAGTCACCGTCTCATGCAAATCAGCACAAACGGGCAGGGCGGACAAAATCGAAGCTTCCAGTACAGCGCCGCCGGTAACCTCACGCAAGACGACCGTTATGCCTACGTTTATAACGATGCCAACCGCCTAACCAAAATCTTAAGCGGCCCTGCTATCGTCGCAGAATATCGCTATAACCACCTAGGCGAACGCATTTCTAAAACCGCCGAGGGAAAAACCACGCAGTTTATCTACGGCACCAATCATCAACTGCTGGCCGAGCATCATCAAGATGGCAGCGCAATTCGTGATTACGTTTACCTAGGGGATAAAGTGCTGGCGATGATTGATGTGGCGCCTATGCAAACCACGCCAAGCGCCGACATGGCCGTCTCCATGACCCACACGCGAAACGGTGCGACGGTGGATTACACGGTCACCCTCACCAATAACGGCCCTGATACAGCGCAGAATGTCACACTCACCAATACGATACCGCAGGGCGTGATTATCAACACGCACACGATCTCGAACGGAAGCTGTACTCAAAACAATTTGCAACTCAATTGCAATTTGGGTAGCGTGCAAAAGGCAGCCGTCAACACGCTACAGGTGCGGATTACGGCCACGCCGGAAGTGGATATCAGTAAAACGGTGAATGCTGTCGTTGCCAGCACTACGCAAGACCCGAACATGGGGGATAACCAGGTACAGAAAAGTGGAGCCGGTTGCTTTATTGCCACGGCGGCGTTTGGTAGTTACGAGCATGATTATCTGCATATCCTGCGCAACTTCCGTGACGATTACCTGCTGACGAATGCGCCGGGCCAAGCCTTCGTGGAGACGTACTACCAATACTCGCGGCTCTAAGCCGTTTCCAGTGGAAATTGACTTCTCAACATACATGACGGTAGCGCCCGTAGTCGCGGGCGATTGCCGGCACCAAGGGGCTTTGCGGTAGATGCTCGAGCTTGGACATTCGCAGGTAGGCGATCGCGATGAAGTTTTCCGGGTCACGGAAACCTCGGGCGGCGGCTTTCGCCTTCTGCAACAGGCTGTTCATCGCCTCGACGTAGGCGTTGCTGCGCCCGTCGAGCATGCCGCGCACGACACCGCCGAGATGTTCTTTCAAGGTGACCGCCAGGCGCTTGAACGGCTCGAGCCGCGAGCGTCGCGCCCAACTCATCCACTTCGTCAATGCGCCGAGGGCGATCGCTTCGCTATTGCTGTCACGCGCCTCGCGGTAGACCAGCCGCAGGGCCTGCTTGAGTCGCCAGGCCCGCGCGCTCTTCAGATTCGAGCGCTGCAGCCAGTGCATCGCCTCGAACTGCGCGCGAGTCCAGCTCGCCGAGTCCTTGCGCATGCCCCACAGCAGTTGGCGAAGGGTCTTCTTGCCGTGCACGCCCACCGCCTCGCGGACCGCTTCTGCCGAGTTGCGCATCTCTTCGCGTCGCACCTCATCCATCGCCGCGTTGGCAAGCGCCACGACGTGAAAGCGGTCATAGCTGATCTGGGCGTTCGGCAGCGACTGCTCGATCCCCTTGGCGTACGCCGCGCTCATGTCGATGCAGGCGTGTTCGATGGCGGCCGGATCGCCGCCATGCACGCGCATATCCTCGGCGAAGGCCCCCAAGGTTTGATGGTCACGACCGGGGCAGGCAAACAGCAAGCGCTTGGCCGCCAGGTCATGCACCACGGTGATGTACTGGTGCCCACGCTTGACGCTGGTCTCGTCAATGCCCACGTGGCGCACGCCCGACATGTCGTCCTTGGCACGGGCCACCTCGACATAGTGGCGCACCCGCCGCCACAGCCGCTTTGGCGCAACCCGCATCTGATTGGCGGCCTGGGCTACCGGCAATTCCCGGCACAGCGACAGGCCCAGCGCCTCGAACAGCAACGTGAAGCCACTGCCCTCTCGTGCCCACGGCACCGGCAACTGCGTGGTCTTGCCGCAGCCCGAGCACTGCACGCGCGGCACCTCGGCATGCAACCACGCTTCGAACTGGAAGAAATCCAGGTGTCGCCAACTGCGGCGCACCCGGTCATGGATCAACTGATGCTCGACCCCGCACGCAGGGCAGGCTGCACGCTTGCCGGTGTGCTCAACCTCGAAGTCGATGCGCCGCTTGGCCGTGTTGAGCTCGACCTTGGCGACGTGCCAGGGCGGCTGCAGGCCAAGTGCGGTGGTGAAGAGGGCTTCGATCTGGTTGTTCATCAGTTGCGAGGTCGGCGTCAGTGTCGGGCGGTTGTACCACCGCAGGTCATGTATGTTGAGAAGTCAATTTCCACTGGAAACGGCTTAGAGCCATACTCGCCGCCACTAGCGAACTGGATGCAAGACAAGGAAGGCGTGAAGGCCGTTACCCGTACCTTGCTTCTCCCTGTGATTGCGGCTGCGTGGCTGATACAGGCGCCACTGTTAATGCAGCTTGGCGTGTTGGGTGGATTGTTGGGCTTGATACTGGCATGGAAGCACGTCCAAGCGGGAAATCTGCTGAGAAAAGCCCTGATCTCCGTTGGCGTGATGCTGGGACTTGCTGCAGGAAATGCGTCGGCGGAGCAGATTTACTACGTTCATACCGACCATTTAAACACGCCGACGCTGGTTACGGATTCGAATAAAACGGTGGTATGGGAAGGAGTGAGGAAACCGTTTGGTGAGATAGAGGAGATTGTTAACTCGGTACGCCAGCCGATTCGGTTTCCGGGGCAGTATTTTGATGGGGAGACGGGGCTAAGTTACAACTTGATGCGGGATTATGATGCGCGGGTGGGGCGGTATGTGCAGAGTGATCCGATTGGGTTGATGGGTGGGGTGAATTTATATGCTTATGCAAACAATAATCCGCAGTTATATATAGACACGTTTGGTTTGGCGCCAGCATGCACTCAGTGTGAATCCTTAGTTTCATATTGCAAAATTGGGCTTAATACAGGCGCTACTCTAGGGTGCGGAGGTGTTTGCACCCTCATGTGTAATGCAAACGTTTTATGTGTTGCGACATGCTCAGCGTCGTGCGCTGCGGCTGGGAGCGAAGGTGCTGGGCGTTTTTGCGATCAAGCGGGAGCAGGCTGTAAAGCTAATTGCGATAGAAATAACGGATGTGGGAATCCTATTCCCGTGCCAAGCCCCTTGCCTGAGTCTCCTTGATGAGTATACGTAGGAATTTATGATGAATGCTAAAGGCATAAAACTATATCACCGGTGTGGCTATATATATGTTTTGATATGTGCCTTAGCCGTAAGCATGCTTGCACTGTACCGTCTTGAATTGGGCAATGTAAACATGTTGTACCTATTTAGCGAATCAATTTTATTGGTTGTGGCGTGCTTTTTTGAGGCGATAAAATCGGTAAAGTATGGTGTCACCAAAGGCGATAGTCCGAAAAAAAAATATAAGAGAATAGGTTTTACGGTAGCCCTAGCGACTGCGCTCCTAGTCAGTATTTTGACTTTGGTGGTTAAGTTGAATATGGTTTACATCTATTTTCCATTGTTTCTTATTGGTCTAACACAATCGGTGCTTGTATTTGCTTTGGAGGCTACGTTGAACAAAAAAATATACTTCTATAGTGGCGGGCTCTTGCTCTCTGATTTGTAGGTGAGCAATTTTCCCCCATTTCAATCCAGTTTCCACCCCCTACTGTACAACGAACGAGGTGAATCAAATTAGCGACACAGTAAGCACCCATAACCAGCATCTTTCCACTCCCATCACGACCACTGCTTGTGGCTGTAGCGCAAGATGCCGGTTTTAGGGTGCTTACGCTCTTTTCGCTGTATATGGCATCAAATTCAGAATTATTCTGAGTTGTGCCGAACACCCAAAGCACGAAAGACATCGGGCGACGGATAACCATCAGCAATCATCCCCAAGCTCTTCTGAAAGGCACGAATCGCAGCGCGGGTGCCTGAACCCGCAATACCATCAGGCACACCTGCGTCAAAGCCTTTTGCGTTGAGCGCCGCTTGCAGTGCTTTTACTTTGGCGTTCTCAAGGCGCGGTAATGCCGGTGGCGTTTGCGTTAGCGCGGGCTTGCCTTGGATTCGATCACTAAGGTGGCCTACCGAGATTGCATAATATTCAGAGCGATTCCATTTCATGATTACGTCGAAGTTGGAATACACCAGAAACGCGGGCCCTGTATGGCCAGAGGGTAGTAGGATAGAGCTTTGGCGATCAGAATCAGGGAGCGAGCGGCCATCTGCGAAGTGAACCTGCTGGCTGCGCCATGTGGCGAGCGATTTTTTTTGCATGGCGCTGGTTTGTGAGTAATCGAATCCGCTTGGCAAGGTCACTTCGTCGCCCCAGCGAGCGTCCCGCTGCCAGTTGATTTTTCGCAAATAGTTGGCGGCAGAGGTCATCGCATCGGGAACGCTTTTCCATAAGTCGATGCGCCCGTCTTGATCACCATCCATGGCAAAGCTACGAAAGGTGGAAGGCATAAATTGCATATTGCCCATTGCACCCGCCCACGAGCCTTTTAACTGGTCTTTGGTAACCGCACCCTGATCCATCATCTGCATTGCGTTGAGAAGTTCTGCGGCAAAAAAGCTGGAACGCCGCCCATCGCAGGCCAATGTTGTGAGCGAATCAATAATGGGCATGCTCCCCATATAGGAGCCAAAATTGGTTTCTAGCCCCCAAAAGGCGACGAGAATTGAGCCGGGAATCCCGTATTGCGATTCCAGTGATTGAAATAGCTTTTGGTGTTGATCTAGTAATTTTTGGCCTTGCTGAACTCGGCTTTTAGTCACGTGACTATTTAGATAATTGCCGAAGGTTTCCGTATATTCCGGTTGGCGGCGATCCAACTCAATAACGCGCTCTATAAATTGTACTTCACCTAGTGCGTTAAGGATGGTTGAATCGCGTATGCCCTCATTGCGTGCGCGCTGCTGTAATTTTTCTACGCATACGTCGAATCCATCGTGGTGAATTTCTGCGGAAGGGGGTGGGGCGGGTGTGGTATTGGCTTGGGGCGGTGGTGTCGGTGCGGTTTGTGGCGGTTCTGAGGCGCAGGCGGTGAGCCATCCAGTGCTGGCCAGAAGCATTGTGGTATGAAATAAAGAAGCCTTGTTTGTGCCGCGATCCTTGCGTGTGTTTGGGTTTCCATAAGGTGCGCGGTGCGGCATTCGATGACTCCATTAGTCAAAAACGAGTAGGGTAAGTGTTTGTTATCGCACAGCAAGACGGTGAGATCATACTATACTTAATCCAAGTGTTGAGTGCAGGCGGATGCCAGTCATTAAATTGTGGGGCATCAAAGGCGCGCTGCAGTGCTTGCGGGGCCTGAAAAATGAATTCAGAGAAATAAATTTCGAGAGAGGTGTATTTTGAGCGAAGACAAGCGTAAGCATGTGCGCACCAAGCTATTTGTGCAGTTCAAGTTGTTACATCCCGCCTTAGGTGAACGAACCATCTCGACCCGGGATATTTCGGACGAAGGCGTGTACCTGATCTTGGAAAATCCTGGCGGAGTGTTGCCTGTAGGCGCTCGAGTGCAGGGGCAAGCGCAGGGGGTGGAGGGGGCGCCAGTGATGGAAATGGAGGTGGTGCGGGTAGATGCTGCTGGGCTTGGCTTGCGGTTTGTAACGCCGGAACATGTGGGCCCGTGAGCTTGACATGTTCCGGTGATTTAAGCTTTTTCAGTTGGAGGGGATCAGGCTAGCCCGACATAGACGTTCTGAACATCGTCGTCGGCATCAATTGCCTCTAGGAATGCCTCTACTTCGGCGTGTTCGTTTTCGTTGCTTACCGTAACAGGATTGTTTGCACGGTAGCCTAGCTTTGCGCTCAATACGCTAAAACCTTGTTCTGGTAGAGCACGGCTGACGGCGTCTAAATCCACCAAGTCCGTCAGGAACAGCGTTACGCCGTCTTCGTCGCCTGGCTCAAAGTCTTGTGCACCGGCTTCAATTGCGGCAACTTCTGGGTCGGCATCTGCGCGCTCTGCTTTGGCTTCAATCATGCCAAGGTGTTTGAAATCCCATGCGACGGAACCCGACGTGCTCAACTGGCCCTTGCGGAACAGCATGCGAATGCTCTGCGCGGTGCGGTTGTTGTTGTCGGTCAGGCATTCGACAATGACCGGTACGCGGTGGGGGGCAAAGCCTTCGTAGGTGACCAGTTCATACTGGATGTGTTCATCTAGCAGCCCCGCGCCTTTTTTGATGGCGCGCTCCAATGTTTCGCGTGGCATGGAGGCTTTTTTGGCAGCGTCAACGGCCATCCGCAGGCGAGGGTTCATGTCTGGGTCGGGGCCACCACGTGCGGCCACCATGATTTCCTTGGCCAGTTTGGTGAATACGCGCCCTTTAGCAGCGGCGGCTGCGGCTTTGCCCTTGGCTTTCCACTGTGCACCCATGAAGGTTCTCTCTTGTTGCGGTTTGATGGTGATGAAATGGTGCTTGCTCGTTGCACCCGCGCTAGTCTTCTTCTTGAAGTCGCGCTAGGCGTTCAAATTCTTCTTTGAGTGCATGGTCGATGACACTCATTAAATCCTTGATGTCTACAGGTGCTTCCTCTTCGTGCGCGACGCCGGAGAGTTCGGCGTCGGGGGTGAGTTCACCTGCGGCGTAGCGCTGCCAGATTTCCTTGCCGTAGCGTGTTTGCAGTAATTCCGGCGCAAATTTGCCGAATAAATTGGCCATGTTTTGCACGTCGCGTTCCAGCATTTTTGCGGCGCTATTATTGCCTGCGGCGTTCACGGCCTGCGGCAGATCAATGACGACGGGGCCGTTGGCATCCATCAGTACGTTGAACTCGGATAAGTCACCGTGAACAAGCCCTGCGCACAGCATTCTCACAATTTCACGGAGCATTTGCGCATGGTATTTGCGTGCCTGTTCAGGGCTGAAGGCCACGTCGTGGAGGCGCGGTGCCGGCGAGCCGGATTCATCGTGAATGAGTTCCATCAGCAGAACTCCGTCCACGAACATATAGGGTTTGGGCACTCGAACGCCCGCTGCAGCGAGTTTGTAGAGCGCTTGAACTTCGGCGTTGAGCCAAGCGCTTTCGGCCTCTTTTTGACCGAAGCGGGTGCGCTTTGCCATCGCGCGCGACTGGCGGCTGCCGCGCACTTTGCGGCCTTCCTGATAGGTGGCCGCTTGTTTGAAGCTGCGCTGGGTGGCTTCTTTATAGACCTTCGCGCAGCGAATGTCGCGCCCGCAGCGAACTACAAAGACTTGCGCCTCTTTGCCGCTTTTCAGCTGAGAGAGCACCTCGTCAATCATGCCGTCGTCGAGCAATGCCTGCAGGCGGGGTGGAATCTTCATGGTTTCCCTATCAAATGGACTGGCTCGGTAGGATACCGCCCGCCGAGCGTATTGACAAATCTGGGAAAGATTCTGGGGGATGAATTTTTCAGATCCAGCTCTTATCTACCTCTTCTAGGATAGAGTGCCCCTGTGGGAGCGGGCGCTTGTTGTGTTCATCCCGCCCGTTCGACGACGATGGCGTCGAGCAGCTCGCTGAGTTTTGCGCCTTCTGCCTCGGCATCTTCCATGCTTTGAATGATTTGCTGTTTGATGCTGGGGTCACGCCGCCAGTCGTCGTTGTGTAGCGCTACAGCGCGTTGCACGGCTGCGTGTAATTGTTTGTGGGGTGTCTCTAATAAGCCATAGGAGCGGGTGTGACCGTAGGCTTGCTGGCCTTCGTTTGAGTGGTACCACTGGCCAAAGCTACAGTCGCGAGGGCCAGTTCCCACTGCCTTCAGTGAAGCCGTTTTGTCTTGGCTAGCGTTGAGACTAATATATCCGTGTTGTACATAAATGATGTGCGCGAACTTGATCTGTAGGCTGTTGAGCTGATTTTTTGCGTGTTCCGCTGTTGCCATAGTCTGCTGGGAGTCTTCTGCAAATTGACTGAACTGGGCGCTAAATCCGCTCGCCTGATGGCTGATGTTGCGCGTCAGATCCGTGGCTTCGCTCGCTTCCTGCGTCATGCCTGAAACCGTTTTGTTGAAGCTCTCCAGCGTGTTTCTGACTTCTGCCGCTGCCTGCATGGTGCGCTGAGAAAGCGCCTTGACCTCATCTGCTACTACCGCAAATCCACGCCCTTGTTCGCCTGCGCGTGCAGCTTCGATGGCTGCGTTCAAGGCGAGCAAGTTGGTCTGCTCGGCAATTTCGGTGATGATTTCCAGCGATTTCTGCACTTTTTCGCTGTCTTGGCCGAGCTGACGCACCACATCGGCGACGCGATCGGTGACCACGCTTACATGACTGAGCGCAGCCACCATTTCCTGAACCACCTGCTGATTGCTGGAGGCAGATTCCCCGGTGCGGATGGCGATGCGCTCTAGGTCGCGTACTTGGTTGCTGATGGCTTTCAAATCTTCCTGTGTTTTGTTGAGGCCGTGAACAAGGTGGCCTACGTTGATGGAGTGGAGCTTGGAATGCAGCTCGTTTCCGGCCACAAGCTGCTCATTTTTTCCCATTTCTGTAATGGATTCATTCACGAACTGCAAAGATTTGAACAGCATACCGGGCATGCCTTTGCTAAGGGCAAAGCGGTCAAATTGTTTGTTGCGCGCGTAATTGAAACAGGTAGTCACTTCCTTAAAATAGCTTTCTGCGTAGTCGAGAAAATCATTGATTTCCCACGCAACCTTGCCGATACCACCCATTCTTGGCACATTGGTAATTCGGTAGTAAAAAGCACCTTGGTTCGCAAGCCGCAGCGCGCCGTATACTTGCTCCATTGTGTTCGCGACCTTTCTTGCGCTGTAAAAGAAATATCCGAGCGGTCCACAAAGCAATAGCGGAAGGGCAAGCCAGCTCCATCGCCATGGGGTTTCCGTGTTATAAAATCCGATGGCGGAAAAAATCACACCTATGAGCATTATGCTGCCCGCGAACAAAATGGCCTGTACCATCAGAAATGGAAAACCGGCGCTTCGTCCATTGGTTTGAGGTTTGAAATAGTCGTTTCGATAGTGTTCTTTAATGCCGTTCATAGATAGCCATCTCCTTTCATAAGCGAGCAGATGAAATCATTGTAATCTCTCATCTGCTGGTCTTTGAGAATCTGTTGTACATAAGCAACGGAGTGTACGAGCGCCTGTTTTGGGGAATGCTGTGCTTCGATTTCACACATTTTTCGGTAGATCGGCGTAACCGTTTCAATTGAAGCGCGAGAAGGTTTGCGCCGAACAGAGTAGTAACCGGTGACTTTGTCGTTCAAGTCGTAGTCGTGTGTGATGTTCGCCAGCACCCAGTAGAACCCGCCGTCTTTGCAGATGTTTTTTACGTAGGCGAACGATTCTTTTCCCTGCTGTAAATCGTCCCACAACATTTTAAATAAGCCGCGCGGCATATCCGGGTGGCGAATCACGTTATGTTGCTTGCCGAGCAGTTCCGGCTCGGAAAGCTGGGAAATTTTCATAAAAGTGCGGTTGGCATAGATGATCTTGCCGGTCGTGTCGGTTTTGCTGATGATCAGGTCATCTTCGCCAAGCACGGTTTCCCGCGAGGTGGGCGCTACTTTGAGCTTCATTCGTTATTTGCTCCTTGATGGAAAAGAATTTTAATCATCATTGTGCGACAAGAGCCCTGCATTTCCGCCGATTGCGCTGGTATTGTTGCTAATTGATTTTTCGTGCACCAAGCGCAATAGGTAGTGAGGGCCACCTGCTTTGGGGCCGGTGCCGGAAAGCCCTCGCCCGCCGAAGGGCTGTACGCCGACGGTTGCACCGATCATGTTCCTGTTAATATAGATATTGCCGGCAGAAATTTCCTGTTCCAAGCGCTGCCAGGTTTGGTCGAGGCGGGTGTGCACACCAAATGTCAGGCCAAACTGGCAAGAATTGATCTGGCGGATGACCGCATCAAATTCGTCGGTGGAGTAGCGGATGACGTGCAGCACGGGTCCGAAAATTTCATGATCCAGTTCGGAGAGATGGCGCAGCTTGAGGACAGTAGGCGGAATAAAATAGCCGTGAGAGTCAGCGGCAGGGAGTGCTTGAAAGAGCAGGTTGCCTTCGCTGGCTTGGCTGCTGATATGGGCGATGATTTCATCGCGTGCACTGGCACTGATGGCGGGCCCAATGTCTGTATTCCAGCGCCACGGGTCTCCGATTCGCAAAGTTTCTAAGTGGCCTTTGAGAAGTGTGAGCAGGCGGTCGGCGATTTCTTCCTGCAAAAAAAGCACGCGCAACGCCGAACATCGCTGGCCTGCACTGTCAAACGCGGAGACTGCAATATCGCGCACGACCTGCTCGGGCAGCGCTGTACTGTCCACTAGCATAGCGTTTAGGCCGCCAGTCTCGGCAATCAGGGGTAAAATTGCACCTTCGCGCTGAGCGAGTGCGCGGTTGATTCGAACAGCAACGCTCCCAGAGCCTGTAAAAATCACGCCGGCGAGAGCTGGGTGGCTTAACAAGGTGTGTTCTACATGACTTGCACTTGCGGGTAAGTAGTGCAGCACTTGTGGGGGAATTCCTGCTTGATGCATGAACTGAACTGCGCGCGCTGCAATGAGTGGGGTGAGAGATGCGCATTTTGCCAATACGCAATTCCCTGCAACAAGCGCAGCAACAATTTGGCCGGTAAAAATGGCAAGTGGGAAATTCCACGGGCTGATACAGAGAAAAACGCCGCGCCCTTCGGTAATCAGTTGATTGCTTTCGCCGGTGGGGCCGTTCAGGGTGCGTGGCGTGAGTACTAGCAGTGCTTGAGCGGCATAGTAACGACAGAAGTCTACGGCTTCCCGCACTTCGCCAATTGCATTTACTACGGTTTTTCCTGATTCGCGGATTAGCAATGCAATCAGCTCGGTGCGATTTTCCTCAAACTGATCTGCGATACGCTCCAGAATGCGTGCGCGATCTGCGATCTGGGTCTGACGCCAGCTAGACTGCGCTAAAGATGCCATTTCCATGGCTCGTTCGCAGTCGGAGATTCGGAATTGCGGATAGCAGCCCACTAAATCCTGCGAATTTGCGGGGGAATAAACCGGCAAGGTAGCATCCGCCTGCCAGCGGTAATGCTGAAAGCGCTGAAGCTGTGCTCGCAGCTTTTGCTGCACGCCGCGATCTTCGATAGCAAGCCCCTTACTGTTCATTCGTTCGGGTAAAAAAAGGCGTGGGGGAACGACGATTTGATCGTTGTGCAAAGACTTGCTGTTTTTAAGTCGCACTGCGGGAGAGCGCGTAAGACTTGCAATGTCCTCGTTATATACCTGATGCACAAATGAGCTGTTGGCGCCGTTTTCAAGCAGCCTTCGTACTAAATAGGGGAGTAATTCCCGAAAACTTCCCACCGGCGAATAAACCCGGCAGCGAACGCTCTCATCGGTCGCCAATAGATAATCAAATAGCGGTTCTCCCATGCCGTGAAGGCGTTGAAACTCGAAGTTGCGCTTTGGGTATTGGCGCGCCAAAACCATAAGCGTCGCGACGGTATTGGCGTTGTGCGTCGCAAACTGCGGATATAAAAGATGTTCTTCACCCAGCAAATAACGCGCGCAGAGCTGGTAATGAAGATCCGTTGCGCTTTTGCGCGTAAACACGGGATAGTCTGCCAATCCTTGCTGCTGCGCCCATTTGATTTCGCTGTCCCAGTACGCGCCTTTCACGAGACGCACTGGAATTGCGCACTGCAATTTACGGCTCATATCACCCAACCAGTGCAATACCGGCAAAGCGCGTTTTTGGTAGGCTTGTACCGCTAAGCCTAATTTCCCCCATCTCCGAAACGCCGGTTCGCATAGAACACTACCGAAAATCTCCAACGTTGCCTCAAGTCGCCAGGATTCTTCTGCGTCGATGGTAACTGCAACGTCAGCGGCACGTGCTTTTTCCAGAATAAACAGTAGATTTTTACGCAACGCAGCGAGCGCTTCCGGTTGGCGCGGCTCAAAGCGGGGGTGAAATGCCGAAAGCTTTACCGACAAGCTGTTGTGAATGCGCTGGCTGCCGGGCAAATTGGCAAGCGCAGTCAATGCGGTCTCGTATGCAGTCAAATAATGCTGCACGTCAGTGGCGGTAATCGCCGCTTCCCCTAAGCGATCGAAGGAATGGAAATACCCCCGCTTTGCCTCCTTACGGGCAAGGTGCAGGGCGTCCTCCATGTTTTCCCCGGCCACAAATTGGCGCGCCATGATGTGCATGGCTTGGCGAATTGCGCCCAATGCCAGCGGATCACTCAAGCGCTGAAACCACTCGCCAAGGCCCGCGCCCAGCCGATCAGGATTGCGCAGGATTTTACCGGCAGAACTGAACATTTCGGCGGCGGTTTTCTCGTAGATCGGTACACTGGCGGCCGATTTCTCTGCGCTGGGGCGAAACCACTTGCCCGCCATGAGTAGCCCCCAGGTGGAGGCGTTTACCCAGAAAGCGTCGCTTGTGCCGAGGTGTTTTCCCCAGTCCCCACGCCGCAAGCGTTCCTCTACAAAGCGTTCCGCAGTGGCATCATCGGGAATCCGCAGCAATGCCTCGGCGAGACACATTAGGCTTAGGCCTTCTTGGGTGTCGAGGCTGTATTCCTTGAGCAAAGATTCCATCCGCATTCCGGCTGGTGCGGCGCGAATGGCTTCGATCAGTGCGTGTGTGAGCGAATCAATCTCGTCCGATCCTGAAAGGCGGGCGCCCGGATGCAGCAGAAACCGCCGTAAAAGGGTATCCTCGTCCATCAGGTGATGCTCGCGGATCGCATTTCCAAGTGGAAATTCAATGGATTGTGGAGAGTTTACCGATGCACTCATGCCCTACCTCTTGCACATCAACCGCCCCGCTGGCTGCAATCGCAGCGGTCTTGCGGGTCTCTTGATTGAAGTGTGGCACAAGGCGGCAAAAGTGTTGGGCGAAAGCCTGTGTGAGGGCTTTTATTAGTCCATCAACCGCACCGTTGTCCTGCTAGCATTTAGAGTGGCTAATCGAAAGCAAAAATGCCCCTCGTAATCAAATCAGGTACACTAGTTGGGTTTTTGGCCTGACGAACTTTGGTTTGACGAACTCTCTTTGCTCGACCAACAGCTTTGCTCGAACAATAATTTGCTCGAACAACAATAAGGAAAACCCATGAAGCTTGAAACCCTTGCCGTACACGGCGGCTATTCTCCCGATCCCACTACCAAGGCTGTAGCGGTACCGATTTATCAGACGGTTTCCTACGCTTTTGATAGCGCACAACACGGTGCCGACCTGTTCGATCTGAAAGTGGCGGGCAATATCTACACCCGCATCATGAACCCCACCACGGACGTGCTAGAAAAGCGCGTTGCAGCGCTACATGGCGGGATTGCAGCTTTGGTGGTTGCTTCTGGGCAGGCTGCCATCACTTATGCAATTCAGACGATTGCACAGGCGGGTGACAACATCGTTGCATCGGCTACCCTATACGGCGGAACTTTCAACCTGTTCGCGCACACTTTCCCGCAATACGGGATTGACGTCCGTTTTGCTGATCACCGCGATCCGGCCTCTTTTGGCAAATTGATCGATGAGCGCACCAAGGCCGTCTATATCGAAACCATCGGCAACCCACTTGGCAACGTCGTAGACATTGAAGCAGTCGCCAAAGTGGCACACGCAGCAGGCGTTCCGCTGATCGTTGATAATACCGTCGCATCCCCGTATCTCTGCCGCCCCATCGAATACGGTGCAGATATCGTGGTGGAATCCATCACCAAATACCTCGGCGGCCACGGCAACTCCATGGGCGGCGCAATCATTGACTCCGGTAAATTTGACTGGAAAGCCAATGCCAAGCGCTTTCCGCGCCTAAATGAACCGGACGTTTCCTACCACGGCGTCGTGTACACGGAAGCCTTAGGCGCCGCAGCTTATATCGGGCGTGCACGGGTAGTGCCGCTTCGCAATATGGGGGCTGCCATTGCGCCGCTGAATTCATTTCTGCTGCTGCAAGGTGTTGAAACCCTTGCTATTCGCATGGAACGTATTTGCGAAAATACTTTAAAGGTCGCACAGGCCCTTAAAAAGCATCCCGATGTGCTATGGGTCAACTATGCAGGCTTGCCAGAAGATTCCCAACACGAACTCGCCAAAAAATACCTGCGCGGAACCGGCTCAGGTCTGCTCACCTTTGGCTTGAAAGGTGGCCGCGCGGCCGGTGAGAAATTCCTCGACGCACTACAACTATTTTTGCGTTTGGTGAACATCGGTGACACGCGCTCACTCGCCACGCACCCCGCATCTACCACGCATCGCCAGCTCACACCGGAAGAAATGAAAAAAGCCGGCGTAACGGAAGAAACGGTGCGCCTGTGTGTAGGCATTGAACACATCGACGATCTGCTCGCCGATTTGAATCAAGCGCTCGCCGCAAGCCAAAAGTAGTTCGACGTGTGACTACACCACGAGGAAAAGCCGACTTTAGCCGCGTCTCCCAGCGCATCGACCTGCGTTGGGTGCTGGATGGCCTGCTGGAAGATGGGCGCATTAGTGCGGAAGATGCGCGGCTGATCGGCAGCGTTCGCCATGAACGCACCGATCTTGCCCTCAACCCCTTGCAACTGGTGGCAAAGCATAACGTCGTCGATCAGCAGAGCGGGCAGGGCGGGTTGAGCCTTCCTGTACTGACCGAGTGGCTGGCCAAAAAAGTCGGCCAGCGGCTGTTCCACATTGATCCGCTCAAAATCAACGTCGCCGCCATTACCGAAGTAATGTCGTTCAACTTTGCCGAACGCCATCAGATTCTTGCCGTTGAAGTGCGTGATCGCGAAGTAACCATCGCCAGCGCCCAACCGCTGAATCGCGACTGGGTGTCTGGCCTTGAACAAAGCCTGCGCGGAAAAACCATCGTGCAGGTCGTTGCCAATCCTGCGGATATCCACCGTTACACCTTAGAATTTTATAATCTGGCACGTTCCGTGCGTGGTGCAAGCGGCGCCGGCGGCCAGAATGCAGGCGTCGGTAATTTCGAACAGCTTTTGCAAATCGGCGAACTCAGCAACCCAGATGCTAACGACCAGCATGTAGTAAAGATCGTGGACTGGCTCTTGCAGTATGCATTTGACCAGCGCACCAGCGACATCCACCTCGAACCGCGCCGTGAAATTGGCCATGTACGGTTTCGAATCGACGGTGTTTTGCACGACGTTTATGAAATGCCCGCCGCCGTCATGGCGGCGGTCACGTCGCGCATCAAAATTCTTGGGCGCATGGACGTGGCCGAAAAACGCCGCCCGCAAGATGGCCGACTGAAAACCAAGGGCGCTCGCGGCAGCGAAGTGGAACTGCGCCTCTCGACCTTGCCCACCGCCTTCGGCGAAAAAATGGTAATGCGGATTTTTGATCCAGAAGTTCTCGTGCGCACCCCCCAAGAAATGGGCCTGACCGATGAGGATTACCTCCGCTGGCAGGAGATGACTGGCCAGCCCAACGGCATTGTGCTGGTCACCGGCCCCACTGGATCGGGAAAAACCACCACGCTTTACTCCACCCTTAAACAGCTCGCCACCCGCCGCGTCAATGTCTGCACGATTGAAGACCCGATCGAAATGGTCGAACCCGCCTTCAATCAGATGCAGGTGGTAGATGCCGTCCAGCTAGGCTTTGCCGAAGGCGTGCGTGCGCTGATGCGCCAAGACCCAGACATCATCATGATCGGCGAGATACGCGACGTCGAAACCGCGCAGATGGCGGTGCAGGCTGCCCTGACCGGCCATTTGGTGATATCGACACTACACACCAATGATGCTCCGTCGGCGGTAACGCGACTGGTCGACCTAGGCGTGCAGCCCTACTTGCTTGCGGCCACCGTATTAGGCGTGATGGCGCAGCGGCTTGTACGTACATTGTGTCCACACTGCAAGCAGGACAGCAGCGTAGATAGCGAGACTTGGGCGCTTCTTACCGCACCGTGGAAGGTCAAAAAGCCGGAAATTATCAAACAACCGGGCGCCTGTCTCGCCTGCCGCAAGACCGGCTACATGGGGCGCATGGGGATCTATGAGGTGATGCAGCTTTCCCATGAAATCAAAGACAAAATCGCCCGCAACGCACCCATCGCCGAAGTTCGCCGCCTTGCCATGCAAGAGGGCATGCGCAACCTGCGCCTCTCCGGTGCTCAAAAAGTCGCTGCCGGCCTTACCACGCCCGAAGAAGTGCTGCGAGTCGCGCCGGCCCCCAGCGTTTGAGCGACGGTTCGCATTGTGATCGTGCGGCAGTCGCCGTTCGCTCTCGATGCTGCTAGTATCTGATCGCTCTAACAAGAATACCCACCCAAAAGCATTACGCCTCACAAGTGATTTCTGGATGAACCGTTTTTTTTCCGCCTTCTCGTTGTTTCGCAACGTTCGCCTGCTGCTGTTCCGGCCCAGCACCAATATCTCTACCGTAGACGGATTTCGGGCGATCTCCATGTTGCTCGTGGTGGCCTTCCATTCGGCGGCAATTTTTGCGATGAGCAATCCCGGCATCACCAACCTCACTGATCTTGTTGAGGAGAGCGGTTGGGCGCTTGGCTGGGTTTGGAACGCAGATAAGGGCGTCGACGTATTTTTTGTAATCAGCGGCTATCTGATTACCAACATCCTGCTCAGGCAGTTGGAAAACGAAGGCCGCATTCGCCTCGGCAATTTTTATATCCGTCGCTGGATGCGACTCACGCCTGTGTATTACGCCTTGATCGGCCTTTATGCATTGGCTTTTGCAAACGTCCCCGAGGGGAACGTTCAGAACCTTTGGGCAAATCTCTTGTATATCAACAATTTTTTGCCCTATAAAGAACAGGCAATGAATTGGACGTGGAGTTTGGCGATTGAAGAACAGTTCTACTTGCTTTACCCGCTCGTTCTAACGCTGATCGTAAGGTACACGCGCAAACCTGTAGTGTGGTTATGGGCGCTGTTTGGGCTTTCGTTCCTCGTGATTTTTGCGCTTCTGATCAGCGATGAGCTGCTTCGCACTGCATCCGGTGCCGCGATTGTTGCAAACCCGGAGATTCACGCCTATCACTTCTCCGTTATTTATGACAACCTCTACACCCGCTACGGTGCTCTCATCGCGGGATGCCTCGGTGCATATTATCAGTATTACCATTCAGAGGGTGTTAAAGCGTTTTTCAATCGCCCGCTGGGAAAATTTGTAGCATTGCTTAGCTTGGTTGTGCTGCTTCTGTTGATGGCGATGCCAGTGCTCACTAAAGCATTTGATGATATGCAAATGATCGGGCTTATTTATCAAGCCGGTGCACGCAACCTGATCGCGGGTGCTGTTGTCATACTGATCATGTGCTCTAGCGAGACCGGCTGGGTTGCGACCACGGTTCGGCATGTCATGGGCAATCGCTTTTGGTATCCGTTCGCTCAGCTTTCCTACTCCATGTATTTGTGGCATGTCATTGTCGTAGTTGCCGCATCGTCCATGGTGGGGCAGGCGATGCTCAAGTATCCCGAAAAATATCCCTATACCACGTTTGAAGCCATCGGCATTGTATTTCTGATCAGCACGGTGGGAACCGTAATTCTCGCTTCTCTGTTTTACCTATTTATCGAACGCCCTATCATGAACCTGCGGAAATAATTCGCTGATGCCACAACGCAACGCTCCCTATTGGCGGCCAGACCCTTATTTTCGGCGCATTGCGCTCATTGCTGTGCTTTTTGTTTTGCCGAGCCTTTGGGTTGGCTTGCAGTTGGATGATTATTTTCACTGGGCGCTCGTACAGCACCTACCGGAGTTGCCGGTCGATCATTTGCGAGGCAGCCCCTTTCACCTGTTTGGATTTCTGGATGGCGATGCGCAGCGCGCACAGACCTTGATGGAAAAGGGCATGCTGCCGTGGTGGAGCCTGCAGGATATTCGTTATGCATTCTGGCGGCCATTAGTTGAATTTTCGCACGCCTTGGACTACTCCCTGTGGCCGCACAGCCCTTGGTTGATGCACTTACAGAGCATTGTCTGGTTTGTGCTGGTGCTCTGGCTTGCGCACAGGCTCTTTGATCTTTTGTTGGGAAGCGACGCCGCGCGCTGGGCAACGCTTGCCTTTGCCTTGCATTACAGTCACGGCTTGCCGGTCGGCTGGCTTGCCAATCGCAATGCAGTGATTGCCAGCTTTTTCGTATTGCTTACAGTCTTGCTGCACCACCGGGTGCAAGGCCGATTCTCAGCGGCAGGGCTGCTGGCCTTCGCAGCTGCCTTGCTCTGCGGTGAGCTTGGCGTGAGTGCCGGGCTGATTCTGTTCGCCTACGCGCTCACTCTGGATCGCGGTAATCTCACAGCACGCGCGTTATCGCTGCTGCCCTACGTACTCGTCGGCGTGGTTTGGTTGGGATTGCGCAAATGGTTTGGCTATGGCGCCCAGGGTTCTGGACACTACCTCGACCCGTTGCAAGATCCCGCCGGCTTCTTTGCCGCGTTTTCGCAGCGCGCCGCAGATCTTTTGAACGGACAGTTTTTACTGATTCCACCGGAACTGGCCACCTTGCTACCGTTACCGGTACGAGCGTTTGCTGCGATCCTGATCTTCGGTTTTCTGGCCGTTTACGGATGGCGGCTTGCCAGAGGCAACCCGGTTGCCCGCTTTTTCGTGCTGGCGACACTCCTCTGCATTCTGCCGGTAACCGCTACAACACCGCACAGCCGATTGCTGTTTTGCGTGAGCATCGGCGGCTGTGGATTGGTGGGCGTCTGGCTGGCGGAGCTTCGAAATCGTGCGCGCGCACTCCAGCAGGAAGGGAGCGCAAAACAGCACATTCACAAGGCCGCAGGGATCATTCTTGTGTGCCTTTTTTGCGGTATCTCGCCGCTCTTGCTTGCTTTTGAGAGTGCATCCATGCGTCTGTTCATGGATGGCATGATCAATAACGGTGCGCGTAACCTCTCCTGGGATGCAAGCAACGCGCAGCAGCGCCTGATTCTGGTCAACCCGCCACTTACCTCGGTAGCAGGGTATTTGGGGGGGATTCGCGCATGGTACGGTCTAGACTACCCCAAACACAGCTATACTCTCGTTTCAGGGCTTAACGCCGCCACTGTTTCGGTGGTCGATGATCATAGCCTCCGCGTTATTTCCCCCAAAGGTGTATACGATGTAGCGCAAGAGACTTTGCTGCGCAGTCCAGCAAAAGCCTTATCGGTGGGCGACACGGTTCAGCTGCAAGATATGCAGGTTACCGTAGAGGTTTTGACGGGCGAGAAAATCCCCTCGCAGATTCTCCTGCGATTTACCAAGCCTTTGAATGATCCCCAATATCGCTTTATGCTATGGAATCGTGGCAAGCCCGTAGATTGCCAGTGGCCCGCAGTGGGAGCAACACTTGAGCTTACCCTTGCCAGCGCAAGTTGCCTGAACCCGCCGACTGTGGAACCAGAAGAAACAGCGGATTCCGCGAAAACAGCAGATACTGAACAAGCGGGCGCTGAATAATACGGAACTGAATAACAAAAGGAGTCACCTATGGCTTCACCCCTGATACAGAATCCGCTGGTTGAAAGCGTGCGACTTCATCATCGCACCAATATCGAACGAGCGATACGCGAACAGGGGCTAGCCGAGCGCTTAGACTCATGGATACACGCCAAACCGGAACGCCACCAGCAGTTGAACGAATTGCTGATCGCGAGTGACTACGCCGCAGAGCGTATCCAGCGCCATCCCCAACAATTTCTGGAGCTTGCCGAGAGCGACCGATTAGAACGTAGCCTAGACGCAGGCGAGTTGGTTGCCCAGTTGCAGAGTGCGCTGCTTGGCGCGACGGATGATCGCGAATTGATGCGCAACATGCGTCTGTTTCGCCACGAACAAATGCTGCGTATCCTGTGGCGCGATATCAATCACCTTGCAAGCTTGCAAGAAGTCATGCAAGACCTTAGCGAGTTGGCGGATGCGTCCATCAACGAAGCCCTCGCGTTTCTCTATCCGCAGCTCACCGCAACTGTAGGCACTCCTCTTGATGAAAACGGCCAGCCGATGCCAATGGTGGTCTTCGCCATGGGAAAACACGGCGCACGAGAGCTGAATCTCTCCTCCGATATCGACCTCATGTTCGCCTTTTCCCACGATGGCGAAACCCAGCGAAAGCCGCGCAGCATCACCCACCAAGAATTTTTTATTCGGCTTGGGCAAAAGTTGATTCGGGTGCTCAGTGAAATTACTGCGGACGGTTTCGTTTTTCGGGTGGATATGCGCCTGCGGCCCTACGGTGATGTTGGTGCGCTCGCAATGCCTTTTCGCGCCATGGAAATCTATTACGAAAAGCAGGGCCGTGAATGGGAGCGTTATGCCATGATCAAGGCGCGCTCGGTAACACGGGATAACGGTGACGGTGTGCGCCTTCTTGCCTGGCTGCGCCCGTTCGTGTACCGCCGTTATGTAGACTTCGGCGTGATTGAATCCCTGCGTGAAATGAAAGGCATGATACAGCGCGAGGTGCTTCGGCGTGGTAATGATGAAAACATTAAAACCGGCCACGGCGGGATTCGAGAAATTGAATTTATCGTGCAAGCACTTCAGCTGATTCGCGGCGGGCGAGAACCACAACTACGTATCACCCAAACCCTGCTAGTCATGTCGCACATCCGAATGCTCGGCATTCTGCCAGACGCAATGGTCGATAGCCTGCACGATGCTTACGTGTTTCTGCGTGAAACCGAACACCGCATTCAAGCCCAGAAAGACCAGCAAACCCAGCGCTTGCCCGACAACCCTTCCGCAGGCGCACGTCTCGCTTGGAGTATGGGTTTTGAAGAATGGGAAAGTTTCTATCAGCGGCTACAAGAAGTACGCGAACAAGTCAGCGAACACTTTACTCAATTTATTTCCGGTGGAGAAGATGAAGCCGCCAGCGCAATCCCCGAAGCAGCCGTTCGCCTGTGGGAACAGAGCTTGACGAGCGAAGAATCAGAACCACTCTTTGCATTGCTTGGCTATCGAGGCTGCCACGATACGTGGGAAAAAATCAGCCAGTTTCACGATAGCAGAAACGTGGCTCAGCTCCGCGTGACTGCGCGCCAGCGGCTGGATCGCCTCATGCCGATGTTGATCGCGAGTTGTGCTCGCCAGCGACAACCTTGTTCTGCGTTGGTGCGCTGTTTGCCTCTAGTAGAAAACATTTTGCGACGTTCAGCCTACATGGCGCTACTGGTCGAGAATCCGCGCGGGCTAGAACGCCTGACACAGCTTTTTTCGGCCAGCGTGTGGGTCGCAGAAACGATGAGCAACCATCCGTTTCTTCTGGATGGCTTGTTGGATGCAGCCGGCTTGTTCGCCCCCCCCCGCGTAGAGCAACTTAAAGACGAGCTACGTCAGCAAATGTTGCGAATCCCAGAAGATGATTTAGAAACTCAGATGGAAACGCTGCGCCAATTCAAGCTTGCCCATATGTTGCGCGTTGCTGCATCGGATATTACCGGCAGTCTGCCGATCATGAAGGTCAGCGACTACCTGACGTGGCTTGCCGAAACGCTCTTACAAGCGGTATTTGAACTTGCCTGGCACCAGCTTACTGATAAGCACGGTGTTCCGTTCAGAAGTGAAGGCCAGCTTTGTGCACCGGATTTTATCGTGATCGGTTACGGTAAGGTTGGCGGCATAGAATTGAGCTATAGCTCCGATCTTGATCTCGTATTCATGCACGATGCGGACCCTAATTTATCGACGGACGGTGAACGTAGCATCGACAACGGCACGTTTTTTGCGCGCCTCGGCCAACGCCTGATTCACCTACTATCGACACGCACCGTTACCGGGCCTCTTTACGACATTGATATGCGCCTGCGCCCCTCTGGAAATTCGGGAATGCTAGTCACTTCACTTACCGCATTCAATAAATACCAAGAGGAATCCGCGTGGACATGGGAACATCAGGCATTGGTGCGCGCGCGCGTCGTGGCAGGCTGCCCACGCCTCAAAGAAAAATTTGAAGCACTACGCCGTGAAATTCTTTCTGTGCCGCGAGATCCTGCAAAGCTTAGTCACGACGTGATTGAGATGCGAAAAAAAATGAACGAGCATCTTAGCAAAGCGCACGATATTGAATTACACGAGTCCATGCTCACAAATGAACAGCCATTTCATTTGAAGCAAGACCCCGGTGGAATGGTCGATATCGAATTTATTGCGCAATTTCTGGTGCTCCGCCACTCCGCAGCGCATCCAGAAATGTCAAAGTGGAGTGACAATATGCGCATCCTCGAAACTGCCGAAGATTTGGGTATCCTTGATCCAGGGAGCGCGCAACAACTCAGAGAGGCGTGGCTTGCGTATCGCGAGCAAGCGCATCGGGATGCGCTGCAAAATGAAAAAGGTTGCGTTCCAGGGGGTCAGTACATCGAATATCGACGCACAGTAAGAGCACAATGGCACGCCATCGTTGCTAAAGATTTGTAGCCGAACCGGCGGGCTAAGAAATTTTTCGCTGATCCTTTTGGTTGCGCGCGCCGAATTTCTCCAAAGTGCCAAATTCGCCCAAAGCATTATAGATCGCATGGTGTAGCTGCTGTAGCGTTACCGGCTTGGTGAGCACCGCATCCATTCCGCATTCTCGGCACTGCTCCACAATATCCTCTTCGGAATGGCCCGTCAGCGCGATTATCGGAAGCCTTGGCCAGTGGTGTTTCGACTCTTGTTCGCGTAAAAGGCGGGTGGCTTCAAAGCCACTCATGATCGGCATTTCGCAATCCATTAGAATCAGATCTAGCGTGTCATGCTGCACTTCCGCCGAGCGGATGACTTCTTCACCGTTATCCACTTGCAGCACATCCACGCCGAGTTTGTGCAGAAGCCCAGAGAGTACGAGTTGATTCACACGATTGTCATCGGCCACCATGATACGCAGCCCTGCAGGCAGGCTGTTCTCGTGAGCGGTATCCGCCGCAATGTCCACCTTGGCACAGGTGGAAGCCGATAAGCGCGCGGTGAACCAAAATGTAGCGCCTTCTCCGGAAATGCTGTGAACGCCGATGCTACCGCCCATCAGTTCGGCCAGATCTTTGCAGATCACCAGCCCAAGCCCGGTGCCGCCAAACTGCCTAGCGGTAGAGATTTCAGCCTGTTGAAAGGGCTGAAAAAGCCGCTGAATCTGTTCTTCCGTAAGACCAATTCCGGTATCGCTAACGGTAAAGCGCAGCAGCAAATCATCATTGCTCTGATGGGGCTGAAAGTTCTCGTCTTGGAAAGAAACCGCAATGGTCACGTGGCCCTTTCGGGTGAACTTAAGCGCATTACCGCCAAGATTCAGTATAATCTGACGCAGACGGGTAGGGTCGCCGTTAACCATTTTTGGAAGTTTGTTGCTGATTTGCAAGCGTAGATCGACCGCGCTTCCTTGGATCTTGGGAGTCAAAATATCCACGCATTCCTGCAACATTTCAGGAAGATGAAACGGAATGTCCTCCAGCGTAAGTTTTCTTGCCTCCAGCTTGGAGAAATCCAGAATATCATTTACCAATCGTAATAACGCTTCTCCTGAATTACGAATGGTGCTGACGTACCTTTGCTGTGCGCTATCCAGCTGCGTATGGCTCAAGAGTTCCGATATACCAATTACGCCGTTCATCGGTGTGCGAATTTCGTGGCTCATCATGGCAAGAAAATTGCTTTTGGCACGCATGTTATGGCGAGCGATTCTGGTTTCTTGTTCTGCTTTTTCCAGCGCCGCATGTGCTTCGAATTGCGTTCTTTGCAGAATTTCAATGCGCTTGGCCAAGGCGAGCGAAAGCAAAACCATTTCCATTACGACGCCAATTGCTTGGCTTTGCTCAATCAGCAGATTGCGGGGCAGAAAGCCTCGGTAATACAGTACTGTAACGATTGTGCCAAGCAGCAGCGGCAGCCAGGCAAAGCCGAAAATGCGTGCTGAAGGTTTCCCCTTTTTAACCTCGACAAAAGTAATCGTTAAAATCAATAGGCATCCAAAAAAAGTCAGCCCCTGTAAAAAATGGACGGTTATCTGCTCTGGTAACACAACGCAAGAGACTGCAGTTGCAAGGCCAGCCACGCCGAACGCCATTAAACTTTTGCACGCCCACTTGGATTTCCCCCGCAAATCCAGAAATTTGATCACAAAAATGGCGGCGGCAAAATTTGCATACCCCATTGAGAGCGGTAAGTTTTTTTGCTGCATCCATGGCATATCGCCCCACAAAAGCTGCGATCCTATGCCGGACAGTGCCAATTGAAAAAATAGCGCTGCGGCAACATAGTGTACGTAAAGGTAATAGCTTGTATCGCGAGTGATGTAGCCGAGTACGAGGTTGTAAAGAAGCAACCCAGCGATACATCCATAAATGCCCGAGAGCAAGGTCTGCGAGTGAAGCGTATACGTTTTATATTCACTTGGCTGCGAAAAGGTGATTGGAAGCAAAAGCGTTGTGTTGGAATAAGTGGAAATGTAAACGTCGTAAACCTGATTTCTTTCTAGCGAAAGCGGAAAGCTCAATCCGCGCTCCAGCGCTGGGCGCAGCTCAGGCGTGATCGTATCGCCATCAAATAGGTGAACTATTTTCTCTTCTGCACCGACTTGCCCTTGTTGAATAAGATAAACGTCCACTCGATCTAACTGTGGATTCGCAATATCCATGATCCACGTAGACGGAGCGTTTTGAGTCGCTAACGTGAAGTGCAGCCAGATCGTGTCATAAGAGAAGGAAAAGTTTGGGGTTTTGGATGCGCTGAAATGGCTTTTCCACTCAAGGTCCCGAACCTGCGCCAAGTTAAGGCGGTTGCTTGGATCGGTAAGAAATTCAAAGCGAGTGCCTACCGCTGCAGATTGAGTGTCTGAGGTAAGCGTGATTTGATGGTCGCTCTCCGTCGAGCCACTCGCAAAAAACGGAAAAAGCAGCAAAAACGCAAGGAATATCCGCGTAGTGCGCAACCATTGATCGGGCAAGCAAGTGCCGGAGCGTAACTTTTCGAATGAGAACACGTGTACTGCCAGTGCTAGAGGCTTTCTAGCAGTATAGAAAAGTTTTCAGAGCTTCGCGCTGCACAATACAAGAACATGATGTAGCCAGAGATTGAAACGCAAGTGCTTGTAATTAAAGGTGATGCTCGCGCTTCCAAGCATCATAACGCTCCAACAGCCAGCGCGCGCTGCGATCTGCTTCCCAGAGTGGCTCGCTTGGTAAAGCCAATTGGTGCGTCTGCTGCCAGTCTTCAAAGGGAGTGTAGAGTTTAAGGGCACGAATCTGATCCAAGCCTTCGTGAATACGCCCATGCTGGGTGGGTGGCAGCGAGAACAGGCCGGTCGCAGCGCCGGAAGTGATGGCTTCGTACACCATCGAAACGCTGTCAGGTGTTACCCAAACCTGTGCGGATCGCGTCAGCTGATTTGCTACCCAACCCTTGGGCGTTTCTGTATGCGGGCAAAAGTTCACCTGCGGCCAGCGTTTTTGGGAGAGCGCCACGCCAAACTCTTCCGGAGTTCTGCGTGAATTGGTGATCGTCCATTGCTGCGAAGGTTCCGCCTCCAGCACCTGTTGAATCTGATCCAGAGTTTGCTCGGAAGACCAAACGAAGTGCTTGGATTCCCCACCAATCAGCATCGTATGCTCTGGCGCATCTGCACCGGCTTCCCTAGGCTTCAAGGTGTTCATCACGCCACGGGTGATCAAAATGTTGTCGCGTTCTGAGGGCCGATCGTGGCGTGGCACAATCGCCGCATCGTAAAGCGAAAGCGGAATCGAAGGCCGCATAATCACGCTGGCCATGCAGCCAAAGACGCGGCGTGCCAACAAAATCAAGCGGTGGGAAGCCGAGCCCGCGCCCGTGACAATATCGGGTGCGTGGGTAAAACCCTGTTCAGGCCAACGCTTGCGAAGCCAATCCTGCCAATAAAAGCGGATTTGCGTGGCGTCCACCCATCGCACCTCTACTGCAGCAATGGCATTGAGCCGATCCACAAGGCCGTGGAGCTGGCTCGTATGCCCCGGCTTATGATCGTGCAAAACCCAAAGCTGAATCGGTCGGTGTTCCATGCGCGTTCGTGCTCCTGTTAGCATGTTGGCGGTGAGGGATTGTGATACTATATTACGCTTTCATCTGCGCCCACCCCCTTCATTCTAGAGGAGCTTGCAACATGTCGATGGCTGATCGCGACGGCCTGATTTGGTTTGATGGTGAACTCATTCCCTGGCGAGACGCCAAGGTACATGTGCTTACCCACACGCTGCACTATGGCATGGGCGTTTTTGAAGGTGTGCGGGCCTACGCCACCGAGAAAGGGCCGGCGATCTTCCGCCTGCACGAGCACACCAATCGCCTGTTCAACTCCGCGCACATCATGAACCTCAAAATGCCCTTTACCAAAGAGCAGATCAACGAGGCGCAACTGGAAGCGATCCGTGTCAACAAGCTCCCCCATGCCTATCTGCGCCCGATGGTATTTCTTGGCTCTGAAGCCATGGGCTTGCGCGCCTCTGGATTGAAAGTCCACGTGATTGTCGCCGCGTGGCCGTGGCCGTCCTACATGGCCCCTGAACTCATGACCAAAGGCATCAAAGTGCGGGTGTCCAGCTATACCCGCCATCACGTCAACATCTCCATGTGCAAAGCCAAAGCCAACGGCCACTACATCAACTCCATGCTGGCGTTGAGCGAAGCGCAGGCGTGCGGCTGCGATGAGGCGTTACTGCTCGATCCAGAAGGCTATGTTGCCGAAGGCAGCGGCGAAAACATCTTCATCGTTCGCGACGGCGTGCTCTACACCCCCGAACTCACCGCCTGTCTCGACGGCATCACGCGCGCCTCAGTCATGACCTTGGCGAACGAGCTCGGCTACCAAGTCAAAGAAAAGCGCATCACCCGCGACGAAGTCTACATCGCCGATGAAGCCTTCTTTACCGGCACCGCCGCTGAAGTTATGCCCATCCGCGAAGTCGATGGCCGACAGATCGGTACCGGTAGCCGTGGCCCCATCACCGAAATCCTGCAAACCCGCTACTTCGACACCGTAATGGCCCGCCGGAATGAACATCCGGAGTGGATACACTACGTTAACCCGTAAGCAAGCTGTTCGCCTGCAAGTTCACTAGGCGGCCTTTGTGCCGTCTGGTGCACGCGGCGTTGCAGGAATGGCTGAACGGAATCTGCTATGGTATAAAAATTGACCAATCTGGCTGCCAGTGAGCGCCAAATCGCTTTTCCTTGTTATGGCCATCATTATTACAGGCAGGTATCCCGATGCACTTAAGCCGTCCCTTGATCACGTTCACCGCCCTTGTATTCTCTGCGTCCCTCACCGCTTGCGGCGGCGGGGGTGGCGGTGGAGGGGGTGACAAAGGCACGCCACCGCCGGAGCCACCTCCACCCGCTGCTACAATTACGCAAAACGCTTACCTACCGTTGCTGCCCGGCCGTGGGATGAACTATTCGGTTGTGGTAGAAGGCGGATTTGTAAGTGTTGATGCATTGGCACAAAAAGCAGCCGCGGGCACGATCGCCGGCCAAACCGACCTCTATACAAGCAAAGTTGGCGATATTAGCTACATTTACTCCAGCAGCGCAGAAGAAGCAGGGTTCTGGGGCGTACTTGGGCCGGTAGATATAGACTTTAACGGCACGCCCGCCAAGTTCCAGTCACTCAAATTCAAGCGGGCGTTTCCGCTGTGGAATTCATCGCTTGAGCTTAATGTTGCCAAGGACGTGACGGATCTTGACCCCAAGATCTCCATCACCGTCAGCGGTATCCCCCTTAACATCACCATTGACGTGCAAGACAGTCGCGTCATCTGGCGCGGAGAAGAGAAGCGCTCCACTCCGTATGGCACGCTGATTACCCAAAAGTTGGAAGTTCACCTGCTGGGCAGCGGTCGCGTTTCCGGCAATGACTTTCAAGTGGGCTATAACGATACCCTCTACCTTGCCAAGGGCTTAGGGGTTGTGGCACGCAGCAGCGAGATTTCCGTGGGAAGCTTGGGAGATCAAATCCTCACGCCCGTCTACGAAGATTCGCAAACCATGAACTCCGTCGTTAACCTACCCACACCAATCCGTTTCAACTACCTGCAAGGTGGTGTTTCACTCGCCAGCGGCAGCGCAACCATTGGGATTGAGGGTGGTTCACCCATTACTCGCTCGCTCTATGACGCGCTGAATAAAACGGCGATTTCGTGGCTACAAATCCAAGACAACCAAAGCAATGGCTTTGATATCGTAGCCAACGGTGCGCCCAGTTCTTATACGGAAGGCGGCGAGGTTGTTTATGTGGCCGCCAAAGGCAAACCGGCAGAACAGATCCCCGTACATATCAGCCTAGTGGATACCACACCGAGATAAATGGGTTCGAAGCGCGACAACGATCTTTACATAGCCATCCGGCGCAGGGAGCCGCACGCCAAACATGAAGTTGATTCCAAACCCCAAGGGGTACTCCAGTCTGGCGGTCTACCTGCGCCTGATGCGCTATGTAAAACCCTATCTTGGCCTGTTCGGCCTCAGCATGATCGGGTTTGTGCTGTATGCCGTCACACAACCGGCGTTAGGGCAGCTGATGGAGCTGTTCATTGACGGCTTGAACGGCAAAAAATACGATCTCACTTATTTGCTCCCCTCCGAAACCAGCCGCGTTGGCGCGTGGCTGATCCAGTGGCCGTTTTGGACCACGGTGTTAGAAGAAGCCCATGCCGTTGAAGTCGCCTTTTTAATTCCCGCTTTAGTCATTCTGATCTATATCGTGCGCGGCTTCGGCTCCTTTTTGGGCGGTTATTTCATGGCGAGGGTGGGCTTTCAGCTTGTGCACACCCTGCGCTGCCAAATGTTCGATCGCATGATTCAGTTGCCTAACCGCTATTTTGAACTCAATAGCACCGGGCATTTGATCAGTAAATTCACCTTTAACGTGAACCAAGTCACCGATGCGGTGGCGCGTGCCAGCACCGTTGCCATCCGTGAAGGCGCCACCGTAATCGCACTGTTCGTAGCCCTGATCTATCAAAACTGGTTTCTTACCCTATCGTTCATGGCGATAGCACCTATTCTTGCTTTACTGGTAGGCAGCGCCGGCAAACGCTTCAAAAAGCTTACCCGTAAAATCCAGATTTCCGTAGGTGACGTCGCGCACGTCACCAAAGAAGTCGTCAGCAGCTTTAGCGTAGTTCGCAGTTTTGGCGGGGAACGGTTCGAATCCAACCGCTTTCATGATGCCAGTACTCGCAACTGCAAACAGCAGCTCCGCCAGTCCAGATTGCGCGAAACCTTTTCACCGATCTTACAGTTCATTGTAGCGCTGGCCATGGCCGGCATGATGTACATGACGCTCACCCTCGCGCACGGCATGACGGCAGGGGAGCTGGTTGCCTACGTTACGATGGCAGGCTTATTGCCGCGCCCACTCAAACAGCTAAGTGGCGTGGGTGCGCAAATGCAACGCGGCATTGTCGCGGCGGAAGATGTTTTTCGGCTGCTGGATCAAGCCTCTGAAAAAGACGAAGGCACCTTCCAAGTCGCACGCGCCGAAGGCAATCTTGAAATCCGCGATCTATCGTTCCGCTACGAAGGCGCAGACCATGATGTGCTGCACCAAATCAACCTCCAAGTAAAAGCGGGCGAAATGATCGCCCTCGTGGGTCAGTCAGGTAGCGGTAAAACTACGCTAGTAAACCTGATACAGCGATTTTACGACGTGACACAGGGCGTTATTTGCATCGACGGCATAAAAATCAGTGATTACGCACTGCGTAACCTGCGCCAGCAAATCGCGCAGGTAAATCAAAATACCATGCTGTTCGACGACACGGTTGCCAACAATATTGCGTATGGAATGGCAGAAAAAGCCGACCGTAAAATAGTAGAACGCGCTGCTGAAGCCGCTTTTGCCAGTGAGTTTATTTCCCAGCTACCCAAAGGGTTTGACACCAAGATCGGCGAGAACGGCTCCTCGCTCTCTGGTGGGCAGCGCCAGCGTCTTGCCATTGCGCGCGCCATCTACAAAGATGCCCCCATATTGATTCTGGATGAAGCCACCTCCGCGCTCGACACTGAATCCGAGCGTTATATTCAGCGCGCACTGGAGGGTTTGATGCAAGGCCGCACCACCTTAGTGATCGCCCACCGTTTATCTACCATTGAAAAAGCAGACCGCATCGTGGTGATGGAGCAGGGCCGAGTTGTTGAGATTGGGACTCACGCAGAGCTGATGGCTTCAGGCAAAAGTTACAAAAAGCTACATGATATGCAGTTTCAAGAACTTGCTTAATTTCTGTTCGTGGTGCATGTTTGATCCTGTGAGTTTTTCGTTATACATGATGTTCTTGATAAAAATTGCTCGCCCGATTATCTCTTAGCTCGATCCGCCAAACATTCTCATAATACGAAAAATAGAGGGATCTTATGAAGTACGGCAAACTTGCCGCCATTGTCGGCGCACTCCTTTTAACCGCCTGCTCCGGTGGCTCATCCGACTCTAGTAACCAATCCTCCGAGCAGACGCCACCCCAAGCCGAAGCGCCCAGCGCCAGCACCCCGCCCGCATCTTCCACCCGTGAAAGTGAAAGCATCGCCGAATTTGATGCGCTGGGCGATCTTCCTGAAGATGCCGCACCAAAAGGCTTCTACACACGTGATGCCGAGTTTCCCTACATCACCACTAAACCCATGCAGTACATCACGCTCTCCAATGGGAAGAAGCTTGCACTGTACGTCACTTATCCTGCAAACAAACGTGGTGTTCCTGCAGAGGGCAAATTTCCGGTGTTGCTGGTGCAAACCGCCTATAACATCAACCTGGTCGGCATCCAGCGTGCAATGGGTGGCATTTTGCTTGGCGCACCTGACCCCTATCTAGTCAAACGCGGCTACATTCAGGTTTCCGTCGATGCATTGGGCACAGGCTCATCACAAGGCGGCTGGGAACTCTTGGGAGCGGGTGAGCAGCAAGGCTATGCCGAGGCGGTGGACTGGATCAAAGAGCAGCCGTGGTATAACGGTAAGATTGGTGTGGCGGGCGCTTCGTATATGGCGATCAGCTCGCTGTTCACCGCGCAACACCGCCCTGATGACATTCAGGCTATTATTGCAAGCGTTCCCATGGGAGATGCGCAGCGCGGCACTGTGGGCATCGGAGGCATGCTCAACGGTGTGTTCATGAGCAACTGGATGACGCTGACACAAATAACCACCGTGGTAAATGCCGCAGCCGTACTTCGTAACCCGCGTCTTGCCAATGAAATTACGGCCGCCACACAAGAGCATACCGACCGCATAGATGATTATTACCTGCCGCTCGTAAACGACGCCCTGACTGGCGCGCCTTACCTGACTTACGACAACGAATTCTGGCGGGTTCGTTCACCCTTGGAAAATATCGACAAGGTTAAAGCGCCTACGATGATCTTTGGTGCCCTAGACGATATTTTCCAACGCGATGAGCCCCAGCTTTATGAGCGCCTGAAAAAGAACGTAGATGCCCGTCTGGTGGTGTATAGAGGCGACCATATGAGTAACTTCGTGCAAGGTTTTGTCGGGGTGGATCAAGTTCTCCCCTTGCCGTTCCGTGCGTTACAGTGGTTTGACAAACACCTGAAGGGTATGGATACACACGTGGAGGACATCCCGCCGGTAGCGCAGTACGTTAAAAACTCGGGCACGCGTTTTCCGACGGGCTTTGACTTTCCTGGCGACTGGCCGCATCCGCAGCTTACGCCCGAGCGTTGGTTTCTGCACGGGGATTTAACGGTTTCCAAAACGGCGCCTGCCAGCGTCGAAGCGAGCCAAAGCATGGCCGCCGCTCCCGCGCCGGATATTTCGTATGGCAAATCAAAAGACGGCAGCTCACTGATATTCCACCTCACCTTGAACGATGGAAGTAAATGCTCACCGAGCTTCCGGCAATGGTCATTGGGAGGGAACGTCCTAGACCCCATGTCTTGCCGTTACGGCACCAACAAGGTGGAGGCGAATGCACTGAACTACGAAAGCGCAGTGCTAGATGCGGATTACTACATCAACGGCCCGATTCAAGCCGACATCTGGATGGAAAGCAGTGCCCACGAAGCGGTGCTTTCCGTGCGTATCGACGAGGTTTCGAAAAACGGCAAGAAGACCGTACCGCTCACCAATGGCATGCTGTTGGCTTCGGCCCGTGCGGTAGACGAGAGCCGGTCACGCTTCATTAAAGGCGAGATGATACAACCTTTCCATCCGTTCACCGAAGCGGCCGAGCAGCCGGTAGTGCCGGGGCAAGTGATGAAAATGCAGGTAGAGGTGTTCCCCACCAGCGCGATCCTTCGTAAGGGTCATAAACTGCGGATTTCCATTGCGCCCAGTAACGATGCACAGGGTATCTTGAACCTACCGCGCCAAGCACTTGCCGCCGGTGGGGTCAGCAAGATCCATGTGAGCCCACAATATCCCTCAAGCGTTGTACTGCCGATGGTGCCATTGGATAGCGCTGTGCCGCAGTGAGCACTGACGAAAAAAAGAAGGGGAGTTCCCCGCAGGGCCTAGCGGTATCGCTAGGCCCTGCAAACAAATTGAACCTATAAAAAAGTGAAATATTCACGGCGGGCCTTTTCGTCAAGAGAGTCTTTATCCAAAGATTTTTTGCGTGTAGCCGCCTGTTTAACGCTGTAGAGATTGGATTTTGCGATGAACTCTCAAGAGAACGGATTCTCCTGCTGTGCCATTATTCCCGTATATAATCACGAGCATGCAATCGCTGATGTTGTTGCGCAGGTGTCGCAATCGGGGCTTTTTTGCTTGCTCGTTGATGATGGAAGCGAGCCCTCTTGCGCAGATGCGCTGGATAAAATTGTCCAGAATGACCCTCAACGCGTCGATTTGATACGCTTGGCGGCCAATCAAGGCAAAGGTAGCGCGTGTGTTACCGGCTTTCTTGAAGCGTGGCGACGAGGCTTTACACATGCGCTGCAGGTGGATGCGGATGGCCAGCACGATGCAACCGCCATACCGCGCTTTCTAGAGCTGGCTTTTCGCAATCCAGATACCGTGATTAGCGGTTATGCCGTGTACGATCATAGCGTTCCCAAAAGCCGTATGATTGGCCGCTATGTTACGCATGCATGGGTGTGGATCAATACGCTCTCCTTGGCGATTCGCGACTCCATGTGTGGTTTTCGCTGCTATCCTCTGGAAAAAACGGTTCACCTGATCAATCGCTCCACCATCGGGGCACGCATGAATTTTGACACCGATATTATCGTCAAGCTGCACTGGATGGGCGCATCGGTGATTAACGCTCCTGTTCAGGTAACCTACCCGCTGGATGGGGTATCTCACTTTCGTGTGTTGCAGGATAACCTGCAGATTTCTGGGATGCACGCCATGCATTTTTTTGGCATGTTATTGCGCTTGCCGCGACTTCTGCTTCGCATGCTGCCTGCTTAGCGTAATATCCATGGATTGTAGTTCGAAGTAATTTTGCCAAATGATTATTTCTTTGTTGTGGCGAAAAGCGCTATTTTTTGCCTGTATTCTAGCCCTTACCGCCTGTTCGAATCGTTACCTCTACGATCCCGCGCAAGCTGTCTCTCGGCTGGAAGTTGCTTCCGCTTGTACGGTAGAAACGAATACGCATCAATGGGAAAATCACCTTGATGCGCAGAGCATCAAAGATGAAGTAGACCGGCTCGCGAATCCTTTGGTTATGAGCCACGAAAATGTTGGGGTGGTCGTTTCGGTTTCGGTAGCGGAATCTGCGCCACAGACGTTTCACTACGGCTATAAAAATCTTGCTCGGCACCAGCAAATGACCAACGATACGGTGCTTGCCTTAGGGTCGGTTACAAAATCACTCGTAGTTTCGCTGCTTTTGGTTCTGGATCAAAAGGGCCTGATTTCGCTAGACGATTCGATTGGAAATTATCTGCCGCCACAGATGCCCTTGGTGGACCCTCGCATTGCCAAGATTACGTTTCGTCAGTTGGCGAGCCATAAGTCTGGGCTGCCACGAGAGCCGGTCGAGTTGGAGAGCTTGGAAAAACTCCTGAAATACACATTTACCGGCGAAAATATCTATTCCCACTTGAGCGATCGTTATCTTTTTACCTATCTACAAACTTTAACCCTCCCTCCAGATGATGAAATAAAACCAATCTATTCCAATATGGGATTGGGGATTCTTGCTTATTCAATTGAGCGGCATATGGGGCAGAATTTGCAGTCGCTGCTAAATGAACACCTTTTTCGCCCACTCGGTATGAGTAGCTCCACCCTAGTTCGAGCAGATGTTGATCCTAGCCGGATTGCGATGGGCTATTCTGGCGACCAGCCTTATTTTATGCGTCGTAATACAGCGTTGCCCAACTGGACGTTTAGCCCCGTAATGATTGGAACCGGTGGCGCTTATTCAACCGCACCCGATTTAATGCGGTTTCTGCGAGCCCACTTGGGTTATTTGCCAGAGGTGGATTCAGCAACCGCTGCTGCTACCAACAGCACTACCACGACAACCGAAAGCGTATTGCCCGAACACGCTATGCTCGATGAGCGCAATGCATTAGTCGAAGCGCTGAAGCCCTCGCGCGCCATCGTGGCCCATCACCGCAAGCAGTACCTTACGATGGGCTGGTATGTCGAAAACGTCTTGCCAGGCCATAAGCCCGTCTATTTCTATCATGGCATGATTAGCGGATTTAACGCATATATAGGCTTTGAACCCAGCCAAAAAATTGCCGTGGTGGTACTTCGCAATAACTTTAATTGGGAAGATAAAATCGGCCACAACCTGCTTGCACGCCTATCGCTCGCCAAGCAGCAGTCAGATCAACGCTGCTTGGCCAAAGCGATGGAGTCGGGGAGTTTGGCCGGGCGGTGATCCCCTTTGTGTCAACCTAAGCCTGCACCGTCGCAGCAGGCTCCTGTTTTCATCCGCAAAGGACAAAAATCCAAAACGAATTAGGCGGTAATTGTCAACCGGATTATGATGGGACAGCCTTGGCCCTCCACGTTATGTGTGTTGACTAGGTCAATCGATGTGGGTATCGTAATACCGAAGTCGTATCGATGGGTGATGTTATGACGACAGTAACTGTTTCTCCGAAGTATCAGGTTGTAATTCCTAAGGAAATCCGTGAATCGATGGGCATCGTATCTGGCCAGAAAGTCCAGATCATGTCCTACCAAGGGCGAATTGAGATCATTCCTCTCAAGCCAATGGAGGAAATGAAGGGCTTTCTCAAGGGTATCGACACTTCCGTTGTTAGGGAAGAAGATCGGGTATGAATGTCGTTGATTCGTCGGCTTGGCTATCGTATTTTGCCGGTGACAGTAACGCCGTAGTATTCTCCGAGCCAGTTGAAAAATTATCGGGGTTGCTTGTGCCGAGTATCACGATCACGGAGGTTTTCAAGAATGTGCTGCGCCAGCGCGGCGAAGAGGCTGCCTTGATTGTTACCGCGCACATGAAGCAAGGTAAGGTGATCTCTCTGGATTCAGAGTTAGCGATGGACGCTGCCAAATTTGGCGTTCTTCATAAACTTCCCTTGGCCGACAGCATTATCTTCGCCACAGCCCAAAAGTACTCCGCTGTGCTTTGGACTCAGGATGATGATTTCGAGGGCTTGGTGAATGTCAGGTATATTTCCAAGAAAAGCACATAACAAGGCGCTGTTGGTGCCGCTATCGCGGCTGGGACGGCTTATGCTGCGCTCCAGCCGCCCCCCAAAGCTTGGCGTTATTCCCCCCCTCGGCTATTTCCAGCGCTTCAGGACTAGTGATGTATTGATGCCGCCAAAGGCAAAGTTATTGCTCATCACATACTCGTGCTGCATCTTGCGGCCCGTATGCATCAAGTAATCAAGCTCACCACAGCGCCCATCCACCTGATCAAGATTGGCGGTGGGCAAATACCAGTCGCGATTCATCATCTCCATGGTCAGCCAGGTTTCGATTGTTCCGCAGGCGCCAAGAGTGTGCCCGAAAAAACCCTTTAGCGAGGAGATTGCAACTTGGTTGCCGAACAGTCTTGAGGTTGCTTGAGTTTCTGCAATATCACCTTTTTCCGTCGCGGTTCCGTGGCCGTTGACATAGCCTATTGCCGAAGGTGGAAGGTTTGCGTCTTCAAGCGCAAGGCTCATCGCGCGTTCCATCGTGAGGGTTTCTGGTTTGGTAACGTGGATACCGTCAGAGTTTGTTCCAAACCCAACGATTTCCGCGTAGATCTTCGCACCACGTGCTTGGGCGTGGCTAAGCTCTTCCAGAATTAGGGCGCCGCCACCTTCGCCGATTACGAGGCCGTCACGTTGGACATCATAGGGGCGTGGCGATAGGTGAGGCGTGTCGTTACGCTGGCTGGTTGCGTAGAGGTTGTCGAATACCATGGCTTCCGATACGCAGAGCTCGTCGGCACCGCCTGCAACCATCATGGTTTGCTTGCCAAATTTGATTGCTTCATAGGCAAAGCCGATGCTTTGGCTGCCAGAGGTGCACGCGCTGGAGGAGGGCACTACGCGACCTTTTAGGCCGAAGTAGACGCTGATGTTGGCAGCCGCAGTGTGGCTCATGATTTTGATGTAGGCGTTTGCATTGATGCTTGCGCCGTGGATATTCTGGATTGCATTACCAAAAGTGACAATCTCATCGGTGCTGCCCATGGATGAGCCGTAAGCAACGCCCATGTTGCCGTCCTGAATGCTTGGGTCACCTAGCAAGCCTGCATCTTGGAGGGCAGTTTCAGCGGCGCTTACTGCGAGTTTGCTCACTCGCCCCATGCTGCGTGTCTGTTTTCGCGACCAGTGTTCAGGAATATCAAAGTCCAGAATAGGGCCCGCCAAGCGCGTATTGAGCTCCTGATAGCGATCCCATTCTTTCATGTAGACGATGCCCGTTTTGCCGGCATTGATCTCGCGGATAATGCTATCCCAGTCTTTTCCTAGCGAGGTGTGCGCACCCTTTCCGGTAATGACTACGCGTCTCATTAGCAAAGCCCTCCGTTGACTGCAATAACTTGGCGGGTGATATAGGCGGCGCCTTCGCTCATCAGAAAGCTGACTGTGGCCGCAACTTCTTCTGGTTTGCCGATGCGTTGAGCGGGAATTTCTTGAATGAGCCTGTCGGCAGGGAGTTCGGCCACCATATCGGTTTCGATCAGCCCTGGCGCAACGCAATTCACGGTAATGTTGCGCTTCGCAAGCTCCAGAGCGAGCGCTTTGCTCGCGCCGATGATTCCAGCTTTCGAGGCGCTGTAGTTGACTTGCCCGCGATTTCCAACAAGGCCGGATACCGAGGTAAGCGATACGATGCGCCCGGGTTTTCGGGTGCGTACCATGGGCATCACGACGGGATTCAGAACGTTATAAAACCCATCTAGGTTGGTGCGCAGTACTAGATCCCAGTCTTCGCCGCTGATGGACGGGAAGGCGTTATCGCGTGTAATGCCAGCGTTGCATACCACGCCATAATAGGCACCGTGCTGTTCCATGTCTTCAAGGAGACGATCAGCACATTCGCTGCGGTTTGCGATATCGAAACGTAGCAAGCGTGCCGTGCGGCCATAAGCCTCGACTTCCTGCAGCACCGTGCGTGCGGCGCTTTCGTTGCTGTGATAATTCACAACGATGTCAAAACCGTCTTTTGCCAAGCGTAAGGCGATGGCCCTGCCAATGCCTCGGCTCGCACCGGTCACAAGTACCGTTTGATTCATGTGTTTTCCTTTAGGAAAGCGTCCGCGTCCTGCGGAAGGAATACGTTAATGCTTGCTTCGAGATGGGTGTCCTGTCCGGTCATCACACACCGGAATACACATAACCCGTTGCCGTCTTGTACGGAACGCTCCGCGTGAATTTCTAGCGCTTGCCCCACGGGAAAATGCGTTACGTTTGAGTGATATTGACGGGTGCCAAGTAAAAAACCGAGCTGTATTTCTTGGCCTGCTTTTTTTCTGTGAATGCCGGAATAGGTGGCGATTGCTTGTGCCATGTATTCGATGCCTACCCACGCAGGAACGCTATCACCTGCGCTGTTACGGCTCTCGTGATTGAATAACCCATCGTTGCGCGGCGTGCAGCGTACGGTGATGGATTCTTCGTTATAGTCGATGACTTCATCAATCAAAACCATCTGGCCAGAGTGAGGAAGTAGTTCTTCTACAGTCCACGGTAACTTCATAGTGCGCGTCCAAAAATAAGGGAGACGTTGTTGCCACCAAATGCGAAGGAATTGCTCATGGTGTACTGGATCGGGCGCGGCAGGCGCTCATTTTGACGCACCAATGCAATTGGCGGAAGCGTTTGATCGAAGATCCCAGAGTATTGGTGAGGCGGCAGTGCGTGCGTTTTATTTGTATTTGAAAGTGTAAGTAAGCAAAACGCAGCTTCAATTGCGCTGGCTGCGCCAAGCGTGTGGCCGGTTAAAGGTTTTGTCGAGCTGCACGGCACACCGGTAGGAAATACCTGCGCCATTGCGTGTGCTTCCATGGCATCGTTTTGGTGCGTGCCGGTGCCATGCAGGTTTACATAGTCAATGGCATCAGCGGCGAGATCCGCGCGTTGCAATGCGGTTTGCATTGCTTTGATTGCGCCCTTACCTTGTGGGTCGGGTGCGGAAATATGGTGTGCGTCTAGGGAAATGCCGCCGCCAAGGAAACGGGCGGCAGGGCGCTCGGTAAGGTGCTCCTGCTTGCTGAGCAGAAATAGGGCTGCGCCTTCGCCGATATTGATTCCGTTGCGTTGTTCCGAAAAAGGATCGCTTTGGGTGCGGCTTACAGAGTCCAACGCTGAAAAACCGTTGAGCGTCAACCTGCAAAGGGTATCAGCGCCACCGGTAATGACTGCATCGCAAAGGTTTTGCTCTAGCAGCCGTTTGGCGGCAATCATCGCGCGGCCGCTGGAGGAGCAGGCAGTTGATACGACCCATGCAGGCCCTGTGATTTGCCAATAGCGAGCAAGAAAATCTGCTGGTGAGCCAATCTCTTGCATCGGATAGCGGTAGCTAGGGTTGTTCCCTGAAAGCATGCGCTCGCACTCGTGAATGCCGCTGGTGCTGGTTCCGAGCACAATGCCGATCCGTGATTCGCCAAAGCGCGAAATTGAGTTACGCACTGCGTCATCAATTTGTTGTGCGGCATCGAGCAGCACCCGGTTGTTACGGCTTGCATAGATGGCGCGATCGTCTTGCGATGCGTCTATTAACGAGGTGTTCGGGAATGGTGGAATCTGCGGGAGGGTAGCAATGGGAAGCGCGCCTACAGGAAGTGCGTGATTTGCCACCCAGCCAGTTTGCATTTGTAGGCCGGAGTCGCCGGCAAACAGTTTTGCCGCAATTTCTTCGGGGCGGTTGCCGAGTGCGCAGTTGAGGCCGAATGTGTTGATGTAGATCGTCACAGTGGAATCCATTCCAGAGTTTTGAGGTGAATCGTATACAGACCGTTGCTGCGCATGATTTTGATATGTTGTGGTGCTTTGCGGCTGCCTTCATAATCAATGCGGGCCCATTCTATGTGATTCAGCGAGATAACTCGTGTGTCATTTTGTGGCGATTCCTTTACCTCCCACGCTTGTGCGCGCAACGCATCGGCGGGCCAGAGTGCAAACTGGATGTCCCGTAGTATGGTGGCTGGGTCAGGGCCTCGGCCGCGCATCCAAGGCGGGGTTTCCGCAAGGATCTTCCCTTGATTGTCGAGGCTCGCCTTGATGAGGGTTTGCCCTTGTGGGGTGGTTGCGATGGCCTGCATCTGAGTAGGGAGGAGCGCCAGCTGCACGATGGCTTCCTGCGTATGGCCTTGGGATTCGATGCGCATTGCTTGAGTGGCTTCTATCTGAAGGTCCCCCGCGCTCGGCAGTGTAAGCGGTGGTGTGCCGGCACATGCGCTTGTGAGCAGTAGGATTGCGAGAAAACCAAGAGGATGGATGGTTTTCAATGGCAGTGGAATCATGGTGCAACCCCAATTTTTGCGGCAGTTTCAGTGGTGAGGCTTTGGTTTTGCAATGGGATGGCTTGATCGGCCTGATCGCTGGGCTTTAATCCAACCCAAAGCCAAGCAAATAGCCAGCAGAATACGATGCCAAGTAATACGCTTGCACCAAATGCGCTGACCGCTGGCGTGGTGGATACGCAGAGTAGCCCAAAGGAAAACAGCGTAGTCAGTACGTCAAGCGCGATCCCTAATGCGGTGTTTTCGAGGTGGTCATCGGCCTCGTAGAAATAGATGGCATAATCTACCCCCATGCCAAGTACTACGAGAAAACCAAACAGGCTGAAGATGTTGAAGGTAAGGCCAAGCCAGCCATGTATACCAATCGTTAGGAGAACGGCTAGAGTAGGTGCAATGACCACTTGGAGCGCATCTCTCATCCCATATCGAATGGATAGAAACCCCCAAATTGCGATCAATGCAACACCGATCAGCACACTGGTGTAGCGACGGTAGTCTCCCAGGAGCTGGGAAATATCGCTAACAGGATCTACAAGGCGAACGCCTTCGATTGCAGCGAGTGCTTCGCGCAGCGCGGGGATGTCGGTTGCACCTTGCAGGGCAATACGAGATGCGACTCCCTTTGGTGTGGAACCTAGCCAAAGGGTACGCCACGGTGCCGCTACAGGCAGAGAGAGAGCGGTGTTGATATCGAGCAGATTTTTTTGTGCGTTGTGGAAGCTCTGCCATTCCTTTTCAACAGTTGCGGGATTTAGCCCTTGCTGGATGAGTAAATCCTTCAGCTGCGTTGTGGGTGAAAAAATGGAATCTTCTAGTAAGGCAAGATTTTTTTTCTGGGTGCTGGCGTCAAGAATCCATTGGGATAGTGCGGCGTAGCTTGCCAGCCGCTGCCGTTCGATAAAACTCTCTAATATCGGAGCAAGTTGTTGCTCTCGCTTCAGCAGTGCTTGTTCGTCAATTGCCTCGACAAGAATAAATTCGCTGTTTTGGCGAATTCCGAAGGCGTTGCGCAGAAGCTGATCTTCAATGCTTAGTTGCGCGTCGGTACCGTAAAGGTCACGAATACTGTCGTTACTCTGGATTTGCGTAATGCCGGCCAGAGCGATTCCAATCACGACAAGGATGATCGTCATTCTCTGTGGCAGAAAGTACTGCCGAAGCTGTAGTGAACGGCGAATCAATTTCAGCAGGATTGGATCGTGTTTGCGCTGAAATCCGTGGAGTAAGACTGGAAATACCATTACGACCATGGTGTAAGCACTCAATAGTGAGAGCGCCGAAAATACCGCAATCTGTTGTAATCCTGGGAAGGGTGCAAGGCCGAGCAGCGCGTATGCGAGCACGCTCGTGAGCATGCTGAGAGTGAGCCCTGGCGCTAACTTTTGTAGGGCACTCCGAGCAGACCATTGACCTTGCGACTTGAAGGCGTCCGCCATGAGGTGTACGGCGTAGTCAATGGAGACTCCGGTAAGGCTTGCGCCAAAGATTAGGGTCATCAAATGGACGCGCTCGAATACGAGGCCGCAGCCTAGCAAAGCAACCCAGCTACCATAGGCCACCGGAACTAGACAAAGTAACGCCCGTGGTGAGCGGAAAACCAAGAGCAGTAAGCCAAGCGCTGCAATCATGGAACCAAGCCCAACGGTGGAGATTTCTTGTTCGGCCTGTTGTGCTGCGGCGGCTGCAAATAACGCGGCGCCGGTCGCAAGTACTTTGCCGCCCAGCGCTTCTTGGTGGAGGCGTATCTCTTGGATCAGATCTGCAATTTGTTTCGGCGCTTCCAACGTAAATGCGTCGGTTTTGTTGATCAGAATTAAAAATGCACCCTCTCGCCCTGCAATGTTCGCCTGCCATAAGCGAGTTTCAGGGTTGAAATTGGGAGCCTGCAGCGGAAGCGCCTTCAGCCACGCATTAGTCAAACCAAAAAGATCTTGTTGTAGTGGAATCGGGCCGCTGGATATGGGAGAGGTGATTCTCGCAAGATAGGCTTGTACAAATTCCAGTGTGTGTTGTGAATCAGTGCTGCTTTTGGAAGAGGCGTCCGTCTGTAACGTGGAGAGTGATGCGCGAATTTCTGGAGAAAGTAATGCAAATCGCCACGGTAACAGTGCGCTAAGCTGCTGTGCGCTGGGAATCGGCGTTTCGCTGTAAATCTCAAGAAATAGCCCGCTCGCGTTCAACTTTTTGTGAAGGTTATTTACAAGCTCCGGCAGAGTTTCTTTGCGGCTCGGGCTTACCCATAGCAAGGTGGTATGGGCAAGTGCGGCTTCTGCGGTCTGTTGGGCTTTTTGAATCGCGGGGTCTTGATCTTTTGTGGGGAGTAGAGAAAACAGGTTGGCATCCAAGCGCAAGCCTTGATGCCATTGTTGATAGGAGAAAATACCCAGCGCGCAGGTGATCAATAGCCAGATTACGGCTGGGAGGAATCGCGGCATCCGTTTGGGCCGATTCTTCTCTTCCGCGCGGGCTGGCGGGGAGTGTTTGGAGGGTGGCTTACCAGTGAAAGGTATCATTTTCTTCGGCGCTGAGTTCGCGGTCGCTGGTGATTTGGTCGAAATGAATGCGGGTTTCGTCGCCCGAATTTTCGATGATTACGATGGTGGAGACGAATTCCGTTCCGTGGACTTCGATGCTTTGTGCGTGGGCTGCAAAAAGAGAGTTGGGCTTGGGGGCTAAGTGGGCACGCCATTCACTTTTGATTTGTGATGCACTGATATCGAAGTGCAGAGAGAGTTGCTCCCAATCACCGGCGACGAGCTGACGGATCATTTTGGTCATGAGCTTCACAGCCGGTTGCTGGCTTGCGTCAATGGTTTCACGCTCACCGGATGCGTTGATTTGCAATATGCCTGCGTCGGTCAGAACCAGATCGCTGGGAATCGGCGTGTCGTTGTGCATCCAGATTCCTAAGGTGCGAGCTAGTACAAAATTGCCTTTGCTGACAAGGGGGCGAGTCATGATCGTGAATTGTTTTTCCTGCACAAACTGCCCTCGTAGCACAGGGGATTTGTCGAGCTGTTGGCTAATTTCTGAAACAGTAATGGATTGGCTCGTTGCCGCTTCAGGGTGGTTCGGAATGCTTGCGTGAGAACTCTCTGCAAACAGTGTAAAAACCATAAAAAGCACAAGCGGCAGACCAATGAGGGCAGTAATATAAAAGCGACTACGCCAGTGATATATATGCTTTAGCTGCATACAGAATCTCCCGCGTTTGTGAAGCTTTGATGGGTGGTGGAATGCAGCTCACTCACTCTTTGCAAAAGAATGTCAGGGGAAGCCCATTGCATTTCGCCATTCGCAATACTAACTGCAACCTGTGTCGTACTTGCGCGAAGTAGACGCTCACCGTTATTGGCTGCGGTAATCAGATAGTTGATCTTTAGTCGATGCTCCCACTCGACGAGAGAAGCTGAGATGCGAATTTCTTGCCCAAATCGAGCGCCTTTGATGTAGCGCATTTGCATGTCGATAATGGGCCATAAAAATCCGGAGGCTTCCATTTCATCGTAGTTATAACGGATGGAGTCCAGTAATTCGCAGCGAGCGATTTCTAGATATTTGGCATAGTGGCCGTGCCAGACCACGCTCATTCGATCGACGTCGTGGAATGGCACTTTTACGATTGCGCTGCGCGTAAGAATCCCTTCAGTCCTCATAAAAGCGCAGGCTCCGTTGCTGGATGCGTGAGGTAAGATCAGGTAGCTCTCTTTCCAGTGCCCGATCTTCGGATAGGAATGGCGAGAATTCGCGAATATCGGCCATGGTTTGTTGTAGTGCTGGCGGTAGGTCGTGTGCAGGTGTGCCGAGTTGTTTGCAGCGCAGTTCAACGGCTTGGATACTTGCAAGCAAACAGGCGCTTGCCACTTGTTCGGTGAGTTGCAGCACCCGCAGGCAGTCGCGGGCAGAGATGGTGCCCATGCTTACCTTGTCTTGGTTGTGGCACTCGGTGGAGCGTGAGAAAATACTTGCGGGCAAGGTGTTTTTCAGGGCTTCAGCCGTCCATGCCGATACTGCGATTTGAACGGCTTTGAAACCGTGATTCAAGGGGCGGCGTTCTGAGCTGGCACCGGAAAGGTTTGCGGGTAGCCCTTGGTTCATTTTGGGGTCGGCGATGCAGGCCAGTTGGCGATCCATTAAGTCGGCAATGTTAGCGACCGCCGTTTTTAGGGAGTCCATTGCGAAGGCAATATGGCCGCCGTAAAAATGGCCGCCGTGTAGGACTTGTTCCCCGATCGGGTCGATAATGGGGTTGTCGTTTGCGCTATTGAGTTCGTTCTCAATAAATTGGCGTAGCCACGGTAGGCTGTCCTGTAAAACGCCGATTACGTGGGGCGCACAGCGTAGTGAATAGCGGTCTTGAAGGCGGGCGTATTGATGTTGATTCTTAGGCTGATAATTCAGGTCGTCGCGTAGTCGATTTGCGATGCGGCCTTGGCCTGGATGCGGTTTCGCGGAGAACAGCACTTCATCAAAATGGAAGGCGTTGCCTTGCATGGCGATGCTGGTAAGTGCCGTGATCCGCGTTGCTACTTGGGCAAGATATTCGGCGCGTTTGAATGCGATGCAGGCGAGTGCGGTCATGACGGCGGTGCCGTTCATGATGGCAAGGCCCTCTTTTGGCTTGAGGGGGAGTGGCGCGAGTTCGAGCTTGGCGAGTACTTCTTGCGTGGGCTTGATTTCGCCGTCGAAGTGGACGTTTCGCTCTCCGGCAAGTGCTGCTGCGACGTAGGAGAGCGGGGTCAGATCGCCGCTTGCGCCTACGGAGCCTTCTTCGGGTATTAGGGGCAGAATATCGTGCTGGAGGAAAGATTCGATCTGTTCCAACAGTGCGTAGCGCACGCCAGAAAACCCTTTGGTGAGGGAGACAAGGCGGGCTGCGAGGATTGCGCGGGTGGCTTCGGGATCAAAAATGGCGCCCATGCCGCAGCCGTGAAAGGTATAAAGTTGGCGCGGCAGATCGTCCACTTGGTGAAGTGGAACGTGAGTGGTGCATGAATCCCCGTAACCGGTAGTCACGCCATAAATTACGCCGTCTGTTTTTAGCAAGCGCTCAAGAAAGAGTGCGCCTGCTTGGATGTGTTCGACAAATGCGGGTGAGCTGTCCAAGATGAGACAGTGTTCACGACGCGCAATGTGTACGATGTCTTCGATGTGGACTTCCTGTTGTCCAATGACGATAGTCTGTATAGATTCCATGACGCTCACGAGGGTAGTTTCCAAAATTGAAAGAAGTTGAACCACTGGAGTGGCGTTTCAGCGCAATAACGCTCCAGCCATTTTGAATAACGTGCAACATAGGCTTGCACGTCGGTGTCGCGGGTTTTGCGCCGCAATACGATTTGTTCCGCGAAGGGCTCGATTTTAATTCGGTAGGATTTTTCTGAATAGTTGGGTTTTTCAGAATGGTAGAATTTTTCTGAATGATTGTTCGGGCCTGCACGATATGGCGACTCTGTGCTTGGTGTCTCGGGTGTAGACTGTTTGTTGCGAGAAAGATTAGCGCGGGGCAGCTTGGTGCAAGACAGCAATACCGTTGGACATTTCAGCAAATTGGCGAGGATGTAGGGGCCTTGTGGAAAAGCCGCTGGCTTGCCAAGAAACGAGGTGATGGAATTTCGCTGGCTGTTGATGGCAACCCGATCGCCCATGATGACGATCCAGCCGCCTTGCTGGATTCGTTCTTGCAGTTGGATGGCCGTATCTGCACTCACGTCAGTCACCTGGAGAAGCTCCAGTGAGCGAGCGCCAGATTGCTCCAGCAAATGGTTAAAATTTCGTGCGTGGTGGGTATGCACTAACACCGTTAATGGCGGCATATCGTAGCGGCTGGCAAGTGCGCGACAGACTTCCATGTTGCCTACATGGGCGGTAATCATGATGCCGCCGATGCCTTGTTGGCGGTAATTCTGGATGATTTCCTGCCCCTGCAAATCAACGTCTTCCCAGCTGATTTTCCCTTGCCACGCGAAAAATTTGTCAATAATCGCATCGGCGAAGCTCATGAAATGACGAAACGAGCCTAGCGTGTTGGCGCGAAGTTTTTGTTCGGAGGTTTCTCCATTTTTAGGCGAAAACGCGCTCACGGCTTGCAGATATTCAAGTGACGCGTGCCGCGCTTTTTTTCCAAGTAAAAAGAAATAAAAGACGATCACGTAGACCAATGGGGCGATTACCTTTCTTCCCAATGTGCCTAGGAGTGCGAGCGTGATTCGCATCCCCCAGAGTGCGCCGGCCTCACGTTGCCGAGCCCAGTGCCAGCTTGAAATTCGGCGCGCTTCGTTCGCGTTAGTCATGCGTTACACCGTGTCTTAGCGAGATGCGACCGGAGGAGTGCAGGCCTTTGCTGGATTCGAACTTGAAGTTCAGTTTTTTCTTTTCAGCGTCATATCGAAGGCTGATCTGAACAATTTGGTGTGGAGTAATTACGCGCTGAAATTTTAGAGTTTCAAGGTCGCTGAAGGTTTGTGGAATTTCCCATAGCTTGGCGGCAAGCGTCCATGCCCAATTGATTTGGACCACGCCGGGAAGAATTGCGCCGCGATCAAAGTGGCCACGGAAATAACTCAAGCGTGCAGGGATCGCAACGAGGAAGGTTGCGCAATCGTGGCTATCTTGCTGCGTGCGCAGAAATTCCGGGAACAGAATTTCTTTCTGGGGCGAAAAGAGTGAGAGAAGTTCACTCACCTGCCTTTTGCCTTGGGCGTTCGCTGGGATTTCGCTGACAAAACGCCATTTTTTTGGGGAGGCGATGGGTTCGCAAACGGCGGCCATGTGTTGCTTAAGAGAGTTGATCAGCGCCTTTCGGTTGGTAAAATCTTGGAAGGGGATTTCACTCTTTAGTGTGACGATTGCCCCAATTGCTTGGCGAGCTTTGCTTTTGGATGCGTTCGCAAATCGGTTGGCGTTACTTTCCAAGGCAAGCGGAACCATGCAGGCGTCTTCGACCCACGGGTGCTGAATCAGGTGTGCTTCAAGCTGGGGTAGAGAAACCCTTTTTTCTTCAATTTTTACGATCCGGTCTAAACGGTCATAGATTCTGAAGTGCTGAGGATCCAGAAGTTCGGCGCGATCTCCCATGACAATGGGTTCGGAATCGGCGAGGTAATCGGATTGCACGATAAGAGCGTCTTCGCTGGAGAGTGACACGTTTACGCCGTGAAAGCAGGTCCATGGGTTCCCCGTGGTGCGCCAGCCAACGCCGCCGGTTTCGCTGCTACCGAATACTTCAATGACCGGCTGGCCGAGTTGTTTTTGCAGAGTGATACCGCTTTCATCGGGCAGCGCGCCGCCAGAGGAAAAGGCTGCATGTATGTTTTCGTTTAGGGAAGCCCAGTCTAGGTGCGATTGCATTCTGCGATAGAATGCGGGGCTTGAAACCCATGTAACGTGCCCTAGTGTGGATGTTACCGTGTGCCACTGCTCAGGATATTGCAGGGTTTCGCAAAGTATGGGGTTGCCGCTGCATAACGGCCACAATAAGCGGAACAATAATCCATAGAGATGCTGATGGCTTACGCTCGCAACGATGGTTGTGTTGGCGGTTTTTGTGCCCCACAAGATTTGCAGGTTGTTGATTTCGGCTTGCAGCTGAGCGAAGGTTTTGGCAATCGATTTTGGTTGGCCGCTGGAGCCAGAGGTTTGAATGTAAACGGCAATATCGTCGAGCTTGCGCGGTGCAAATAGCGTGAGCTTTGGGCTCAAGGGATCGCAATTCTCCATCTCGGTGGGATTGATGCAGGGGTGGCTTGTTTCTGGGTGGCTGTCGGAAATCCAGCCGAGTACTTTGCTCTCTAGGGTTTGGCACGTATCGGTGGTGGTGTTTCCGGTAAGCCACGCGCTAGAGTGCTGCCGCCATAATGCGTATAGCGCGGCGGCGGTGTGCAATGGGTTTTCGCAATGCACTGCCCATGCGCCTTGTGGGTACGTTGCAAGCTGACGCTCAATATGGAGGACGAGTGCGTGCCACTCTCCCCACAGGATGGGAGCGCCGGAGCGGGTGCAACCGATGGTGTGGTGGCTTGGGCGCCCGTGTATCAGCAGAGCTGAAATTGCACGAAAGGAGGGGTTGGTTTGCCCTGCTTCCAATGAAGTGTCTGGTGCCAAGGTTTGGCATGTTTGGCTCATTGCATGGCCCCCTGTTTTATTATTCGCTGACGGATCAGCCATTCGATGGAAAACAGGATTCCCATGAGGCAATAGCTGATCATTCCGTTGTATAAAGTCCATTGTTCCATCGTTCCCCACGCGGCGATGCTGGCCGAGATACTTCCGTTGGCAATAAAGAAGCCGAGCCACACCCAAGTAACCGTGCGCGTGTATGCGATTGCTTCGTGCGGAAGCTGTGGGTCTTGGAGGCGGGCGAATCGCTCAATCATGCTGGGTGGATATAAAAGGCTCCACGAAAACAGGGCCGCAAATGCTGCACTTACCAACACGGGATAGCAGAGAATGGCGAGCGTGCTGTTTGCGACGATCATCCAGAGCGATGCAAAAACAACGCACAACAAGAGTGCAATGGAGGTTCCGGCACTCGACGCTTTTGGCACCGGTTTTTGTGCGGTGCTATCTGTGGAATTTTCTGTGGCGTTTTTTGTGGATTGCCGCGTAGTGTTCTGTGCGTGAAAAAAACGCTGAAATATAAATCGTACCGCGAAAAGGCATAGCAGGATCACGCCCCAGATGCGGGGCGTGATGTGCTCAAGGCTGAAGTACACCGCAATCGGCCACGCTGCTGTAAGTGCTACGAGTGTGCAGGTGATCACGATTTGCATGCGGCGACTGCGGCCTTGGTGGTTCATGCGCAGGCCTTCTCTTGCACTAAACGCTCAATCGTGGCAACGATGTCTTGGAGCGTAACAACGGATTTGAAGTCTTCGGGGCTGACTTTTTTTCCGGTGAGTTTGCGGATACGATCCATAAGATCGACGGCATCAATGCTGTCGATTTCCAGATCGTCGTAAAGGCGGGTGTTGAGCTGGATGCGAGATGCTTCCAGTTCAAATAGTTCGCACATGATTTCGCGCAGAACTTCAAAGATTTCTGCTTGGGTTTCGAGGCTCATACGACTTCCTTGTGTTGGCGCGCATCACTCACGAAGCGAGCGAGTGCGCGGATGGATGAAAAGTGTTGGCGAGTTTGTTCTTTTTCGGCTTCGATGCGAACGCCATAGCGTTTTTGCAGGGCAAGGCCGATTTCAAGCGCATCAATAGAATCAAGGCCGAGGCCGTCGCCAAAAAGGCGATCTTCGCTATTGATGTCGTTTACGGTAATGTCTTCAAGATCAAGGGTGTCGATGATCAATTGCTTGATCTCTCTCTCAATCGCTTCCATGTGAGGCAATCTCCTGGTTAAAAAAATCTAAAAGAAAGGCATTTAATGCGCGCGATGTGCGCGGCAGGCAGGTGTCTTTCCGGTAGGGTTCGAGGTCGATATCGTCGCGCACGTCCATCGAAAAAATGACGCGCTTCGGTGGGATTCGGTACCACGGTTCGGCTTTTGTGAGCGTGGTGGGATGAACACGGATGATTACAGGGGTTAATTTTGTGGCCGCCTGAATTGCAATGTGTGCAGCGCTGCGGTGAAATTGCAGTGGCTGTTGTGGAATCGTGCGTGTACCTTCAGGAAATAAAATCAGCGTTTGCCCTTCGTTTAGCTGTGCGCAGCTTTGCTCAATCATTTCTGCAGCGGGATCATTTTCCACATATTGCGCAGCGGTGACGGGGCCGTACATAAAGGGATTGCGTTTGAGGCTGCTTTTGATTACGCAATTGGCGTCAGGAATAAACGCAATCATAAATACCACATCAATCAGTGATGGATGATTGGCGATAATCAACTGGCCGGGTTTGCCGAGTTTTTCGATTCCATGTACTCGGTATTCCAGCACGCCTAATGCGCGCATCATCTCGACAAACATCCGGAAGCTGCCGCTTACGACTCTCCGGCTGTAGCGGCGCTGCAAGAGGCGGTCGCTTACTAATAAATAAAGGATTGGAAATACGGTATAGCGCAGCAGCACGCCGCCAATTCCAAACACAACGAAACTGAAACCGGTTGCAATCAGGCGATGGAGATAAGATGCGTGGCGAATCATTGCGGGGTTCACGCTATCCATTTTTACGCTCCAGCGCACCGTTTGCGCGCACCCAACTCCAGTGCTGCTGGCCGAAGGTGTAATGAAAACTGGAGGCTCCCTGCTCTAGGGCTTGCGCGAGTGCGAGCGGTGCTGGGAAATAGCGATCTGCTGGCTTTTCTTTTACGCTGCTTTTTTGTGGGGCGTTGTGGTGCATTTGCCATTGGGTGCCGGGCTTTAACAAAAACGCAGCGGCCCACGCAACGCTTGGGGCATTTTTTACATGCGGTTGATAAATCTTGGGAAGGGGTTCGTCGGCGCAAATCACCAGAACTTGTTCAACACTACCATCGGCAAGCATCATCCCTGCTTCGAGAAATGCGGCAACGAGGCCATCCTCGCCTAATTGTGCGATGGATACCTGCTCGCTAATGTCGCGCCGTGCAATGGAGAGCAATGCAGGAGTTGCATTGTGTACGGAATGGCTGAATGCGGTGGGTGATGTTGGTTGATCTTGGTTGATGTCTTGCAGCATCGCGAGGGTGCGATTGGTTTCGCCGTGTCGTGAGCAGAACACTAAGCCGCAGCTTTCCCCTTCTGGAACCGTGTTCCAATAGAGGTGAAAGCAGATGCGCGCAAGAGGCGACAAACGTCGGCGCTGCATGGCGGGCAGGAACGGCAGCGGCGGAGTATTGTTGGTTTCTACCGAAGTGGCTTCGGTTGGCGCGTTCGCAGTTTGCGGCGCGTAATTCGCTGAGGGCCACGCGTTCCATCGCGCCAGATCAAAATAAATGATCGACATAATTCCTGTCATCCATGTACAGAAGGTTGTAGCTTTGTATAGCTGGATCTGAGCTAGCTCGAAAATCCGGCAACTAGTGGCAGGGTTTATACCACATGCTTATAGAACCGCAAAATTTTTGTCTGCTGGGTCAGGCTGGCTTGGTAATAATCACAGCCTGCGTATGCGTGGTTCACCAACGGGCACATCATTAGCCCCACAATATCCATTAAAGAGTTACAGCTTGCACAGCAAAAATAGCGGAAGCAGACAAAAGTTTACAAGAGCGAACAATTGATTATCGCCGCGCAGGTGAGGGGCGTTGTGATGATTGGCAATTGCGCTTTTGTGGTAACGTCTCCGAGCGCGGCGATCGACGCTGATCGCTCGCGCTGCGATGTTTTACGCCACGACAGGCTTGACGCGTCGAAGTCGGAGTGCGTTGGTCACGACGAATATGCTGGAAAGCGCCATCGCGCCCGCTGCAAATACGGGCGACAGAAGCGTGCCATTGAATGGGTATAGAACGCCTGCTGCTACTGGGATTAGTGCTGTGTTGTAGGCAAAGGCCCAGAATAAATTTTCATGAATATTGCGCAGCGTGCTGCGTGAAATTTGTATCGCGTTGGCGACGCCGGTTAGTTTGCCGGACATGAGTACCACATCGGCGGCTTCAATGGCGATATCGGTGCCGGTACCGATCGCGATTCCGACATCGGCGGTTGCGAGGGCGGGCGCATCGTTGATGCCATCTCCGACAAAGGCAAGTTTGCCGTAGCGATTTTGCAGGTCTTTTACCGTGGAAACTTTTTGGGCGGGCATTACCTCGGCCACCACTTCATCAATATTCAGTTGGCGTGCGATTGCCTCGGCGGTTTGGCGATTATCGCCGCTCACCATGACAACTTTTAAGCCCATCTCGTGGAGTGCGCGGATTGCGGCGGGGGTGTCTGGTTTGATTGGGTCCGCGACGGCTAAAAGCGCTGCAAGTTTTCCGTTGATGCAAAGGTAGGTGGGTGTCTTGCCCTGAGCCGCGAGTGCGTGCGCTTGCGCTTCGAAGGCTGCGGTCGAAATTCCAAGTTCTGCCATGTATCGGCTGGCGCCAGCCTCTAGCTTCTGCTGGTTGACGGCGCCGCGAATGCCCATGCCTGTGATGGATTCGAACTGCTCAACGGGTAAGAGGTTGAGGCCACGTTGGGTTGCTGCGTCTACGATTGCGCGCGAAACGGGATGGCTGGAGCTGGATTCCAGTGAGGCTTGCAGTTGTAGTGCGTAGGCTTCGTCAAAGTTGTTCGTTACGATGAAATCGGTGAGTTTGGGATGCCCTTCTGTAAGCGTGCCGGTTTTGTCTACGGCAACGACTTGGGTATCACGCAGGCTTTGTAAGGCTACGCCTTGGCGAAACAGTACGCCTAGCTGGGCGGCGCGGCCGGTGCCGACCATGATGGATGTTGGGGTTGCCAAACCCATTGCGCAGGGGCAGGCAATGATCAGTACCGCAACGGCGTTGACCAAGGCAAGGCTCAAAGCGGGGGAGGGGCCAAAAATAAGCCATGCAAAAAAGCTGAGTGCGGCGGCGCCCATTACTGCGGGAACAAACCATGCCGTAATTTGGTTGACGAGGTTTTGAATGGGTAGACGGCTTCCTTGCGCTTGCTCTACAAGGCGGATGATTTGTGCAAGCAGGGTGTCGGCACCGATTTTTTCGACCCGCATGACGAGTCGGCCCGTTTGGTTGATGGTACCGCCGGTGAGTTTGGATGCCTTGTTTTTTTCTACTGGAATTGGCTCACCGCTGAGCATGGATTCATCGACATAGCTTGCACCCTCTACTACATGGCCATCCAGCGGGATGCGTTCGCCGGGGCGGATTTCGATTTTTGCGCCGACGGTGATTTTTTCGACAGGCATTTCTTGGATGATGGTGTGGCGTTCTTGAGTGTCATTTGAGTCTGCTGAGGCTTCGATGAGCACTCGCGCGGTTTTAGGTTGTAGTCGCAGCAATCCTTGGATGGCTTCGGAGGTGTTGCTTTTGGCGCGGGTTTCAAGAAGCCGCCCGAGCAAGATCAGGGCGATGATGACGCCTACCGCTTCGTAGTAAACATTGATCGTGCCGCTCGGCAAGATGTTAGGGGTGAAGGTTGCGACGAGGGAGTAAGTGAAGGCGGCACCCGTGCCCATGGCCACTAAGGAATTCATATCGGGTGCGCGGCGTATCAAGCCTTGGGTGCCTTGCTTGATTAGTGGCCAGCCTGGGCCAAAGAGTGCGCCGGCATCGAGCAGGGCCTGGAAAATCCAGACACTTTTTTGGCCTACCAAGGCGTACAGCCAGTGGTGGAAGCTTGGAAAAACGTGGCCGCCCATTTCCAGTACAAAGAGGGGGATTGCAAAGGCAAAAGCCCAGCGGGTGGATTTTTGAAGTTCGCGTAGGGAGCGCTCGATGGGGGCGTCTTGCTCGCGTGCGCTGAGCGGAAGATCGTCGACTCTGCGCGCGGGATAACCGATTTTGGTGAGTTCTGCCAGTATTTTGGGGAAGTCGGCTTGTGCGACAAGCAAAGATGCGCGTTGGCTGGCGAGGTTTACGTTGGCGCTGACCACGCCCGGCTGTGCGGCAATTAGCTTCTCTACGCGATTTACGCAAGATGCGCAGCTCATGCCCTCAATCGCAAGCTCTACCGCTTCGGGTTTCGGCTCGAAGCCCATGGCAGAAATTGCTTGGATGAGCGCCGCTGCGGTTTGTTCTTCTGTAAATGAGGCTCGTACTTCGTGCGTGAGTAGGTTTGCGCTGACTTCTTGGACGCCGGACATTGCGGCAAGGTTGCGTTCGATGCGGCCCGTGCAGGAGGCGCAACGCATTCCGTCTACGCGAACGTTGAAGTGCTGAAGCGATTGCATAAGAACCTCTCGTTATTGTGCAGGATACTGAGTGTTGTGCAGGATGCAGAGCTTTGTGCAGGATGCAGAGCTTTGCACGGTGCGGATGCTGCGTGGCGTGGATGGCTGTATGCCTGTGAACGGTGCGACAAACAGCAGAGCATTTGTGTTGATGGGTGCTCTTGGATCAATAATCAAGCGATTGATCAGGTCGTCAATTGGTAAAATTACGCTTGAGGCAGTTTTGGGTATTCGTCGAAAATAGCGAATCAACTGCAAAGTACGAGCGGTTGACCCTTAATTTAACACAGGAATGACTTAGATTATGAAGACAGCTCAGAGGATCGCGAGCGTGGTGGTGTTGACCCTTGGTGCCGCCGGTTTGGCAAATGCAGGCTTTCTGGACAAAGTGCGGGAAGACGCGACGACTGCTGCCGTGGGCACTGCGGTGACCAGTGGTGATGTTAAACAGGCGGCGCAGGATGGAAAAGATGCTGCAGTGAGCAGTGCGCAGCAGGCAGTGCAAGGTGCTGTGCAAAACGCTACGGGAGCTGCTGCAAATGCTGCGAACGATGCAACCGAAGCTGCTACTGGCGCGAACCAGGCGGCTACTGATGCGACGCAAGCTGCATCTGAAAAGGTGAACAATAAACTGGGTAAGCTGCTAGGCCAGTAATTTGACGTTATTGGGCTAATTCCGGGCTTGCGGGCACTGACCGCCCGCAGGCTCAAAGGTACAGCGCAACACTGTACGATGCCGCAAAACAAAAAAAGAGCCTGATATCAGGCTCTTTTTTTTTGAGTAGGCGCTCTAAAAACAAGCGCCTCGCTCGCAGCGCTTTGTTAGGCAGCTGCTTTTTTCTGCATACGGCGGGCGAGGCCCAAACCAACCAAGCCAAGGCCCAAGAGTGCCATTGTGCCGGGTTCGGGTACGGCTGCGTTGTTGCCGTTGCTAGGCGTGTAGTCAACCGTCAAGCCGCTGATGCGTACATCCGTTGTTTGCCAGAGTACGCCGAGTGCGCCGCGCCAGTCTGCTGCGCTGACTACAAAAGTGTCTGCCAGTGCATTCAGGTTAAGGGTCTTGTTGCCTAGGATGTCACCGAAGACGCCATTACCCATCCCGCCTACTTGAGTCAGGCCGGAATCGTTTAGCGTGAAGACGTTGACTTTGTCGTCGATGTCCCAGAATGCAAAGGTAATGGATTGCAGGGTAACGTCGTCGCTGAAGCTGAATTTCAGCGCATCGTTGCCGTTGTCGATTGAGCTGTGGCCGTCGAGGTCGATGGAGCCATCCGCTGCACCGCCATATACGCCCAAGCCGAAAGCGTCCGCGTACACGTTGCGATTGAGTGTTGCGCCGCTGTTGGAAGTGGCAGATGCGCTAACGGTAAGGTCAAGACCTGGGTTGCTATAGGTTTTGCTTGAAACGTTCTCAATACCGAACTGGCTGAAGTTGTAGGTGTAGGGAACGGCATGCGCTTGTGCTGCGCCAAGGGTGATGGCTGCGGCGATTAGCGATTGGGTGAATACCTTCATAAATGCTCCTTGTGTTGAAGGGTGTAGCCTTGGATTCGTGGAGAGCGATTCATCCGAACGAGATGTGGCGATTTCGCTGCCACCCTATAAGCAGCTTGTGTGCCACGATTGGCATCGCGTTAGATATCAATAAGATGTTAGCGAAAAGGAGGTTTTCGGGAGAGCGCTCGGTTGTTGTGTGTAAAAAAAATCGACGCCTGTTTCTTGAGCTGGTTCACGGCTTTTGTGGGTGGTGAGGCATTTGGAGGATCATTGCGGGTAGCGATAACCCTTGGTGGATCAAAAGGCTGATTGCGTATTTTTTGTTCGGCGTGGTGGTGGGTGAAAGGGGTGGGCATTTCGGGTTGATAAGGTTGTAAAGAGACTCGACGGTGGCAAATGAACGCAAGCTTTACACCCGCTTGCCTTCACAGTAGTGTGCCATGAGCGGGTGCATCATTGATGGATGCGCTGGAAGCTTTGGAGGTGCTTTGCGGGGGCTGCTATTGGTAGAGCCGTTGCCGCAAGAGCCATTCCAGCAAGAGGAGGCTGTGTAGGGTGGATCGTCGTGAAATAGAGTTTGGTTCCGTTGCTGCTGGGCGCTCAAGGAGCGATTCCATTGAAATTGGTAAAGTGAGGGCCTTGCTCACTGGGCGCGCGCGACCTTATACCCGCCCGGGAAGTTTGAGTGGCATTGATAAGCGGGTTCGCCATGGTGCTGTAATTGTCTCTGCCCTAGGTTTCGAAGGAGATGAGCAGGGTGATTTGCGCGTGCACGGCGGTGTGGATAAGGCAGTTCATTGCTATGCATGGGCGCAGTACGAGCCATGGCGCGAGGAGCTCGCCGGCAATGCGTTAGCGATGGCGCTACTCGCGCAGCCGGGTGCGTTTGGTGAGAATCTATCGGTGGATGGGATGGATGAGCACGATATTTGCCTCGCCGATCAATGGCAAATCGGGTCTGCGCGGTTTGAAATCAGCCAGGGGCGGCAGCCCTGCTGGAAACTTAACGATCGCTTTCATGTGCCGGATATGGCGCTGCGTGTGCAAAGTAGTTTGCGCACCGGATGGTATCTACGGGTTTTGCAAGAAGGCAGTGTGCAGGCGGGGGACGTGATTCGGCGAATTGCGCGGCCCTATCCAGAGTGGACGATTGCGGCGCTTTTGCGCGTGATTGCTGAGGGGAATTGTACGCCGCAAATAATGGATTCGATCTTGGCTCTGCCTTTGCCGCCTTCGTGGCGTAAGCTTTTTACACGTCGTAAAGAGAGCGGAAACGTTGAGGCTTGGGGGCCACGGCTCGATGGAAGTTTCTGATTTTTCCTGAGCTTTGAACTATGATGGTTGCAAATGCAAAGAAGGTCCTAACAATAAAATTCAATAACGGGACACCTTATGAAAAAACAGTTATTTTTGGGTGCGTTGCTGAGTGTAGTGACAGTATCGTCGCTGGCTGCCAGTGGGGCTTCGCGTAATGAAGTGGTAAATGGCGAGAAAATTGCGCGTGAAGGAAATGGACGGGGTGCAGTAGGTTGCTTGGTTTGCCACGGAATGCATGGTGAGGGAGTGTCCGTGTCTGGGTTTCCGAGGCTTGCCGGGCTCAATGCGCGTTATCTTGAAAAGCAGTTGAATGATTTTGTGAGCGGCGCACGTGATAACGTGGTCATGAAGCCGACTGCGACTGCGCTAAGCGAGGATGAGCGCCGTGCGGTTGCGGATTATTACAGTAAACTCTCGGTTCCTGAGCGAGTGGCTATTACCTTAGAGTCTAACGAGGTCGGTGAAGCGCTCGCCTTACGCGGCAAGTGGGATCAGCAAGTGCCGGCCTGTATTCAGTGTCATGGCCCGAATGGGGTTGGAATCGGTGAGCACTTTCCCCCGTTATCCGGACAATCAGCGCTTTATCTGGCGAATCAGATGCGCGAATGGAAAAAGGGAAGCCGCGCAAACGATCCTTTGGGCCTGATGAAGCACGTTGCGCAGTCGTTGACGGAGAGTGAGATTTTAGCGGTTGCGAAATGGTTTTCAAGCCAGCCTACCTTTCTTGTAGAGAATAGCGATATAACGAGTCAGGTGAGTGCGCAGGAAACGACGCAAGAAAAAGTGACGGGGGGCAAACAATGAGAAAATTAATTCTCTCGGGCTTGGTAAGCGTGCCCCTATGGATGGTTTTGAATGTTGGCATTGCGTTAGAAAATTCTACGCAAGTCAAGCCTGCGCAAGCTAATCCCGCACAAGCCAAGCCTGTGCAGAGTTCTCCGGTGTCGAAAAAAGCCTTTGTGCCGCCGCCTGAAAGTGAAATCCCCGAGGGGAAGTTTGGCGATACAATTCGCTTGGGGCGTGATATTTTCTTGCATACTCGCGCAAACGCACCGGAGTATGTTGGTAACGATTTGAATTGTAGCAACTGTCACTTGGACGCGGGGCGGCGTGCCAATTCGGGCCCCTTGTGGGCAGCCTATGTTCGCTACCCGATGTATCGCCCGAAAAACGATAAGGTCAATACCTTTGCAGAGCGTTTGCAGGGATGCTTTATGTACAGCATGAACGGCAAGGCGCCACCGGCGGATAGTGAGGTGATCAAAGCCTTGACGGCATATTCTTACTGGCTGGCAACGGGAGCTCCAACAGGGGTGAATATGCCGGGATTTGGTTATCCCAAGCAGGGTTTTGAGCCAAAGCAAGCGCCGAGCTATGAGCGGGGTGAAGCGATCTATGCCGAAAAATGCGCGCTCTGTCATGGTGAGAACGGCGAAGGCGTACATGTGAAAAAGGGCGAGTTTGCTTTTCCTGCTTTGTGGGGTGCAAATTCTTTTAATTGGGGCGCAGGCATGCACGAGCTCAATAATGCAGCCGCGTTCATCAAACACAATATGCCGCTCGGTTTAGGCGGTACGCTGACCGACCAAGAGGCGTGGGATGTTGCCATGTTTATGGATAGCCACGAGCGCCCGCAAGACCCGCGTTATAACGGCAATATTCAGGAAACAAGAAAGAAATACCACGACACCAAATGGTCGCTGTACGGTATTGAGGTGAATGGTAAGGTTTTGGGACAGGGCGTGAAATGAATTCGAGTCAAACGCAGGCTTTTGTTGAACATTTGTGGGATTCGGAGATTGTTCCGCAGCTCACCGAGTATATCCGTATTCCAAATCAATCGCCGGCTTTCGATCCTGAGTGGGAAGCCCACGGTTTTATGGAGCAAGCGGTTCAGCTGATGAGCCGGTGGGCGAGTGCGAAGCTTGAGAGGATTCCGGGGGCAAGCCTAGAGGTTGTGCGCCTGGAGGGCCGCACTCCGCTGATTTACATCGAGGTTCCGGAGTTTCGTTCAGGTGGTTCTGCCTGCAGTGATTCTAAAACGGTGATGCTCTATGGTCACTTAGATAAGCAGCCGGAGATGACGGGCTGGGCGCCTGATCTTGGGCCGTGGAAGCCGGTTCTGCGGGATGAAAAGTTGTACGGGCGGGGTGGTGCAGACGATGGTTATGCGATTTTTGCGTCGTTAGGGGCGTTGCTTGCGTTGCATGAGCAAGGGGTTCCGCACGCACGCTGCGTGATTTTGATTGAGGCGTGTGAGGAATCGGGCAGTTATGATTTGCCTGCCTATGTGGATCATCTTTCGCAGCGGATTGGTAGCCCGTCGTTGGTGGTTTGTTTGGATTCGGGCTGTGCTAATTACGATCAGTTGTGGCTAACGACTTCGTTGCGGGGCATGGTGGGGCTGCATCTTCGGGTGGATGTGTTGACGGAAGGGGTTCATTCTGGGGATGCTTCGGGGATTGTGCCGGATAGCTTTCGTTTGCTGCGGCAGTTGATTTCTAGGCTTGAGGATGAGGATAGCGGGCAGATTCTCCCTTTGAGCCTTGCTGTGGATATTCCTTTGGAACGGGTAGTGCAGGCGGAGCAGAGTGCAGAAATTTTGGGGGCTGGCGTGTTTGATCGGTTTCCGTTTGTGGCGGGAATGCAGCCGGTGGATCTAGATCCGGTAACGCTAATTCTCAACCGCACTTGGCGGGCACAGTTGGCGATTACTGGGATTGAAGGTTTGCCACCGCTGAAAACGGCGGGAAATGTGCTGAGGCCGATGACGGCGGCGCGCTTGAGCTTGCGGCTTCCACCGAGCTTGGATGCGCGCAAGGCTGCGGCAGAAGTGGTGGCGCTTCTGGAGCAGGGTGCGCCAAATGGCTGTAGGGTAAGCGTTACGGTTGATCAACAGGCAAATGGCTGGAATGCGCCGCGTCTTGTGCCGTGGTTGGAGAAGTCGGTGTCGGATGCGTCAATGAGGTATTTTGGCAAGCCTTCTGCCAGTATGGGGGAGGGCGGTTCGATTCCGTTTATGGGAATGCTTGGTGAGAAATTTCCGGCGGCGCAGTTTCTGATTACGGGCGTTTTGGGGCCACATTCCAACGCGCATGGGCCGAATGAGTTTTTGCATATTCCAACCGCAAAACGCCTCACCTGTGTGGTTGCAGAGGTGCTGGCGGAGCATTTTCGCGCGGCTTAGCGGCAGGATTCCAGAAAATTGCGATAGGCTTTTGCGGTGTCTGCAGCTTTCTCTACCATCGGCACGTGGCCGACGTTTTCTAGAATCACTCGTCGGCTGCCAGAAATTCCCTGTAGGAATACGCCGGATGCAGCTACGTCGGTGACTTGATCAGATGCGCCCCAGACGATCAGTGTGGGGGCTTTGATCTTGTCGAGATCGTGATCCAGCAATTGGCTTTCGGCAAAGGTGTTGTTTTCTGTGATGTCAGTAAACATGCGCCGTAAGCGGGGCTGTATCGTTAAAAAAGCGCGTAGCTGCGCGCGCTTGATTATCTTGGGTAAGGCCGGCGGGGATACCATTGCCAGGTTCGCGAGGCGATCGTAGCCTGCTTCATCTTCGAAAAAGAAAACGTTTTCGCCCTTGGCCATTAATTTTGAAACGGTGCTTTCGACTGGGGAGCGCACGCCAGCAGCGTCCATAATGGTTAGCGTTATTACTGAATTTGGGTAGGAAATTGCGTATTGCGCGGCTATCCACCCGCCCATTGAATTACCGACAAAGTGAGCTTGTGATATTTGCAGTGCGTCTAACCATTGGCGTACAAACTGGGTGTGATAGCCGATGGTGTGGGCGATGCCTTCGCGGTAGCTGGTTTGCCCGTGGCCTGCTAGATCGGGGATGAGTACGCGATATTCCTTGAAAAAAGATGCGAAGTGCATCCATAAATTTTTGTTGGCACCGAACCCATGGAGCAGCACGAGGGTTTCTTGCGCGCGAAGATTGCCATTATCAAAATAGTGAACGGTGCAATCGGGTGGGATTTTGATTTGTTGGAGTTTTAGGCCGACCGCTTTCTGCACAATTGTCATCATGAGCTTTTCGGCACCGTCTTCTAGGCGCTGCTGGAGCTTGGTGAGGGGGACTGGTTTTGCGATGAGTGGCATGGGCGGGCCTTGGTGTGCTTGAACTGGAGAGGCTCGAATTGCAGGAAATCGCCGGTTTATAGGGCGATTCCCTGCATTTTTTACGCGAGAGCTTTTGAGGATTCCCGCATTAAGGGTTTATTTGTGGCTCTTTTTGTCTAGCACTGCGGTGGTGATAGGATCGTCGTATTGCTGGGTTTCTTCGTTGTAAGAGCTTGTCATTCCGACATGGTAAATGGATTTGCCTTGTACAACGATGCCGGTCGTTAAAAGGTCGGGCAGGGAAAAGTGATCGGTCGCTTCACCGGGGCCGTTATAGCGGTCGGCTTGCGTGGTGATGCGGCCATCTTTGCTTGTGGTTGTGGAGTAGTAGCAAGCGGCTTGATCCGCGAGTACCTCTTCCCTTTCTATCGTGGACGAATCTGAATTTTCAATGGTGCGAGTCCAGAGCGGGGCGCCGTTGGCGTCTAGTTCTGTTAACTGATACGCGCTACCGACCAGCATAATGCAGGCATTACCTTTTTTGGAGTCTGACTGACCTACTTCTACGGATTCTGTGGAAAGCGTGTTGTGGGAAAGCTCGGTCAGGTTTAGATCGAGTACGACGCTGTTGATGGTGTTGCCTGTGCTGCCAAGGGCGAGCAACTTATTGCCGTGGGCGATTAATCTAGCGATGCTGTTGAGACCTAAGTTGGCTGCAGATTGGCTGACAACTACATTGCCTTGGGAGTCTAGTGCAGTGATGGTGTCACCCGTATAGAGAAATACGAAGCCACCCTGTACTACAGGCGAGTTTTGGTTAAGTCCTGCATATTCACCGCTGCTGCTATTCTCGCCCATGGCCGCTGCACGGGGTTGGTATTGCTGCAGATTATTCTCTTGAGGTTGTGTGTAGGTGTTTAGATTGTGCTGCCACAAAAACTCACCGTCTGCGGAGTAGGCCACTACGTGGCTAGAAGTTTGGAAGAGATCAAGCGCGTAGTTGAGATAAATTTGGTGGTCTTCGCCCAACTGTACGTTGCTTCCGAGTGTAAGCGCCGAGTTTTCGAGGTCACGTTGCAGAAGGACTTCCCCTGTCGCGGCGTTTAGTTTGAATAGCGTGACTCCCATGAACAAAGCCTTGTCCCAACTCAGATAAAGCGTACCGTTGTCTAGAGAAAGCGCGTGACCAAGGGAGCGCGCGCTAAAACCACTACCACTGATTTTTCGATCCCACAACTTTTGGCCATTGGCGTTATAGGCCGCAACAAAGATTGTTTGCGCGTCGATGACGCCTGCCATATAGCTGGTACCGTTTTCGGCAACGAGTACGGATGAACCGGTGCTGTAATTTTCCGGCCCTGGGTAGGTGACTTGCCACGCTTGTTTGACGCAGGCGGCCACGGCGAAGCCGGCGGTTAGGATGATGGCGCCGCGAAGGGTTTTTTTCATGATGATTCTGTCCTTGAATAGTGATGTTGTTTTTATTGGGGATGCAGATGGGCGCGTGCCGTCAATCAATTAGAGCGTGCGACCGGATTGCAGTTTTTCAGGCGCACCTCGCCTTGCAGCAGGTTGCCGCGTGAGTATTCTTGAAAAATGCAGGTGTTGGTGGTGGGATCGTAGTTCTCAATCCATAAATGATCGTCCTTCCACGTGGCGGCGACGTGGTGCATGCCTTCTGGGATAGTGATCGACATTACGCCGCCCCAGCGTTTGACGAGCATTTGTTGCAGATAAAAATAATAAAAACTTGCACTGCTGCCGAGCAGCACAACGCTGATAATAAGGGCGTAAAGCCACTGGCCGAGCTTGGCGCCCAGAAGGTAAATAAAGCCGCAGATGATGGAGATTACCACCAGCCAGTATAAATAAGTCATCATGGGGGTAATCTCCAGTTGAGCCTAACGATAAGGTTAAGTGTTTGCGTTTTGAGCTATTTTCGGGTTTGTTTGTTCAGTGCTGCGATGGTAATGGAGTCATCGTATTGTTGAGTGGCCTCGTCGAACGGCCCCGTGATCCCTACGTGGTAGATAGATTTCCCTTGTACGACCACGCCCATTGGGGCGAAATCCGTTAGCGTAAAGTGGTCGGTGGACTCACCCGGGCCGTTGTAGCGATCCACATAGGTGTTCAGACGCCTTGATGAATAGTGAGTGGTAGAGTAGTAGCAGGCGCCTTGGTCTGCGAGTAGCCACTCGCCGACGATTTCGAATACGGACGATGGCTTATCAAGCGGATGAATCCATAGTGGGGCACCACTAGCATCAAGTTGCATTAACTGCAGGGTGCTGGTGTTGTTGAGTAGCGCACAGGTGTCGTTGCCGCTAGATCTTACTTTGATTGTGGTTCCCAACTCGGTAGAAAGCGTGCTGCGGGAGTGTTCGGTCAGATCAAGGTTGAGTACAACGCTTTCTGTTGCGCTGGTGGTGCTGCCGATGACCAGCAATTTATCGCCGTGAGCAATCATGCTTGTTACGTTCGTGAAGCCGAGGTTGGCCGACGATTGGCTGGCAATTACGTTTCCATTGGAATCCAAGGCGGTAATGGTGCTGCTGGTATGCAAGAATATCAAACCTCCTTGCAGTACTGCGGCCTGCACATCAATCCACCCACTAGAACCGTCGCTAGCATTCCCGCCTGCAGCGGCTGCGCGTGACTGAAGGAGGAGCGTGTCGTCGCTGTTGCTTGGTTGGGAGGAATCACTTGGGACGTTCTTTTGTCGCTCTTCGAAGGATGGGAAGGGGACGCGAGGAGCAGGATATTCCCACAAAAATTCGCCATCTGCAGAATACGCGATCACGGGACTTGACGAGCTGGAACCGCTGAAAGACGAGTTAAGGTACAGTTGGCCGTCTGCACCGAGTTGAAAATTGCTGGCTATTACCGAGTTCTCCAGATCACGCTGCAGAAGGACTTCACCGGTGTCGGCTTTTAGCTTGAATAGCGTAACGCTTAACGTAGTGCGGTTGTCCGAGATTAGATAAAGCGTGCCCTTGTCTAGGGCAAGTGTGCGACCATAGGAGAATGATGAAAAACCGTCGCCGCTGAGGCGTTGATCCCACAACTTTTGGCCGTTGGCGTTATAGGCCGCTACAAAGAGTGTTTGCGGGTCAATAAAGCCCGCCATATAGCTGGTGCCGTTTTCTGCAACGAGCACTGCTGTACCGACGCTGTAATTTTCTGGCCCTGGGTAGGTGACTTGCCACGCTTGTTTAACGCAGGCGGCCACGGCAATGCCTGCGGCCAGTACGATGGCTCCGCGAAGAGTTTTTTTCATGAGGGTTCGATCCTTGAATAGCGATTTTGTTTTTATTGGATAGGCCGGTGAACGCGTGCCGGCCGAAACCATCGTACACGCTTGTCGGATGGAAGAGTAGAGTGGTGAACCGTTCGTTTTGGCTGTGGTGGTGTGTATAGCCTTTCAGAGTCGGTGGAAGATCGCTATTCTGAGAGGAGCATCACAAAATGGCAAATTTCACAGATGAATAAAATTTCTGCCTCTACAGGATTATGGGTGGCTACGGTCGTGTTGGTTACTCTGAATTTGCGGCCTTTTCTGACGGCAGTAGGGCCGATCACGCCGGTGCTGCAGGAGCAGACAGGGATGTCGTTGACGACGATTTCGTGGCTTACGCTGCTCCCTATGGCTTTGATGGGGATTAGTACTTGGCTTGCACCTTCCGCGCAACGTTACTTAGGTGCGCGTCTCACCTTGCTCATTGCTCTTGCAGGAATTGCGTTTGGCAACGCCTTGCGGCTTGTAAGCATAGATGCGACGTTATTGATTGCTACGGCGGCGGTCTGTGGGGTTTCTGTCGCGCTTGTGCAGGGTGTGTTGCCGGGCTTGATCAAACAGCGTAATCCGAAACACGTTGCCTCGATCATGGGCGTGTTTTCTGCGGCGCTGATGTTGGGAGGGGCGTTGGGAGCCCAGTTTACCCCGCTTGCAATGCAGTGGGGAACTGACTGGCGAGAGGCGCTTGCGCTCTGGGCGCTTCCTGTATTTCCCGTGATGGTGCTCGTTGCCGTGGTGGTGCGCGGGGAGGGCTTTGTAACGCGGGAGCGTGGTGCAGGTAACTCGGTTGGGGCTTCAGGTTTGGCAATGTCCGGAGGCAGTGTTTGGCTGTTGCGACGTAAGCGTACCTGGCTTTTGATGGTAATGCTTGGTTTGGTGAACGGTGGTTATGCGTCGATGGTGGCGTGGGTGCCGCCTCACTACCAGACGCTGGGTTGGAGCGCTACGCGCACGGGCACGTTGATTGCGGTGATTTCCATCGCGCAGGCGCTGGCGGCGCTGATACTGCCGTTTTTTGCGAGGCGAAACCTCGATCGGCGGCCTTGGCTGTGGTTTACCGCAGTGTGCCAAGTGTTGGGCTTTTTTATGCTGGCAAACTGGCCGTTGGTTTGGCCGCTGATGATCGGCATTGTGCTAGGGATCGGGTTGGGTGGCTTTTTTGCCTTGATCATGGTGGTTGGTTTGGATCATCTGCATGACCCTGTACAAGCCGGTATCTTGAGCGCAGTAATGCAGGGCGGGGGGTATCTGCTTACGGCGATTTCGCCGTGGCTGGTGGCGGCCTTGCAAGAGGCTAGCGGTGGCTTTTCGGCGGGGTGGTGGTGGCAAATGGCGGCGTCTTGTTTGGTTGTGATTTTTGTATTTTGGCTGGATCCAAACCGGTATGCGCGTGTGATGGGCGTGGTGAACCATTAAGTGCTTGAAAAACCAGCAAAAATAATATCCGAGTAAAAAAATCAAGTTTTTACTGGCGGCGTCCCTTGTTTTCCAAGATTCTGCACCCAAGTTGAATTACATCCCGCCCAACATCGTAAAATCCCTGCTGGGTGTGGTGTTAATGGGTAAAAAATTCGCTCACTTTATGCAATACAGGGAGTAGATCATGGCTACTTACGACGTAAAACTTCTCAGCAAACGGGAAGTGGCTGAAGGCACAATGGAATTTACCTTGGAGCGCCCAGCAGGTTTGGAAATTCGCGCCGGCCAGTTTTTTGATATCGTGCTGCCACACGATGAGAACACGCCGAAATCGGCGAGCACGCACGGCTTTTCGTTTGTCAATGCGGCCTACGAGAACCACTTGGTGGCTGCAACGCGGATGCGGAATTCACCGTTCAAGAACACGATTCGTGAAACGCCGGATAACACCATGGTTCAGGTGATCGCGCCGTTTGGTGATTTCACGTTGCACAAAAATGTTGCGGTTCCTGCGGTGTTTATCACTGGTGGTATCGGTATTACGCCTGCCTTTAGCATGATCAAACAGGCCACGCACGATAAAACCAAGCACCAGCTTACGCTGATCTATGCGAACGACACCCCTGCGCGCGCGGCCTATACAGATGAGCTTGCCGCACTTGCAAAAGAAAATCCAAACTTCCATTTTGTTCCGGTGTACGCACAGGCGGATGTTCAGGGTGCGGAAAAAGGCCGTGTGAATGCGGAGATTGTGCGCAAATACGTGAAGGATATCCCCGCCGCAAAATTTTACTTGTGCGGGCCGGAGGGTATGGTGAAGGCAATGCGTAGTTTGCTGATGGAAGTGGGTGCGGATGAAGACAATATCCGCACTGAGGAATTTGAAGGCTATTGATTTGGCGGCGATTGAGGTGCAGGCTTTGCTTGGTTTTCTCGTAAAATGACTTAAAAAAGGAAAATAGAAAATGTCTACTGTTACGTTTCGTGGGACTCCACTTGAGGTTTCCGGCAGCATACCGAAAGCAGGTCAGGCTGCGCCGGCGTTTACGCTTACTGGAAAAGATCTTAATGATCTTGGTTTGAATGATTTTAAAGGCAAAAAGCTGCTGCTCAATATTTTTCCGAGCATTGATACCGGGGTTTGCGCAACGAGTGTGCGGACATTTAACCAACGTGCAGCGGAGTTGAATAACGCGCAGGTTTTGTGTGTTTCTGCGGATTTGCCGTTTGCGGCAGGGCGTTTCTGTACGGCCGAAGGGATTGATAAAGTGCAAACGGTATCCACCTTTCGTCACTCGGAGTTTTTGAAAACCTACGGCGTGGCGTTAAACACAGGGCCGTTGCGCGGTTTGGCGGCGCGTGCGGTGGTGTGTATAGATGAAGATGGCAAGGTGGTGCATAGTGAGCTGGTGCCAGAAATTGGCCAAGAGCCCAACTACGATGCCGCTTTGGCTGCGCTGCAGTAGGTTTGTTGGAAACGTTCGCGTTTGAGGCCTTGCGCGGTTTGATTCGCGCAAGGCTTTTGATTTTCAGAAAACGGCCATCCTGCGCTTTTCAGGATCGACCGTAATGATCTTCCATCCTGACAATGTCGTCCTCACCGAGATAGCTCCCAGTTTGAACTTCGATGAGTTCCAGCGGGATAACTCCGGGGTTTTCAAGCCGGTGGATAACGCCAAGTGGGATGTAGGTGCTTTGATCTTCGGTCAGCAGGAGTTGTTCATCGCCACGGGTAACGTTGGCTGTGCCGCGCACAATCACCCAATGTTCAGCGCGGTGATGATGTTTTTGTAAGGACAGTTTGCAGCCTGGGTTTACCGTTATTCGCTTGACTTGGAAACGGTCGGAGATCGCAATGCCTTCGTACGTCCCCCAAGGTCGGTGTACTTTGCGGTGGAAACGGTGTTCCTCCCGCTTGCCTGCTTTCACCTTCTCGACCAGTTTTTTTACGTCCTGCACGCAATCTTTGCTTGCCGCTAATACGGCGTCATCCGTTTCGACGATGATGCAGTCGTGTAGACCTAGTACGGCCACGAGTCGGCCTTCTGAGTGGATGTAGGAGTTTTCAACCTGCTCAACAATTACGTCCCCTTTGATGACGTTGCCGCGATCATCGCGCGGGTTAATCTCCCATAGGGCGCTCCAGGAGCCGATGTCGCTCCAACCGGCGGATAATGGAATCACCTTGGCTGTTTCCACCTTTTCCATCACTGCGTAGTCGATGGAATCGCTTGGGCAGAGGAAGAAGGCATCGCGGTCGATGCGGATAAAATCCATGTCGTTTTTGCGGTTTGCGAACGCAGCTTGGCATTGTGCAAGCATGTTTGGCTGGTAGCGGGCTAATGCGTCCAGATAGCACTGTGCCCTGAAGACGAACATTCCGCTATTCCAGAGGTATTCACCGCTTGCGAGATAAGCCTCTGCTTTGTCGAGTGATGGCTTCTCTACGAAGCCGGCAATATCAAAGCCCGCTTCGCAAGCTTGGCCTTTGCGGATATAGCCGTATCCGGTTTGCGGGCTATCGGGGGTGATGCCAAAAGTGACCATATTGCCGGCTTCTGCCAGTGGGCATGCGGCTGCAACGGCTTCTGCAAAGGCTGCGCCCTCTTGGATGACGTGGTCTGATGGGAGTACAAGTAGTATCGGATCGTCGTAGCGTATCAACGCCTGCATCGCTGCGATTGCGATTGCGGGTGCGGTGTTGCGTCCGAAGGGTTCAAGGAGGATATCAACACCCCCTTGGTAGCCAAGCTGCTGGGCGATTGCAGCAACCACAAAGCGGTGCTCTTCGTTGGAGACGATCATGGGTGCCCCCACTTCCTTGAGGAGCGACGCACGCCGTAAAGTGTCGCCCAGTAAACTTTGCTCGGACACGAGGCTGAGAAATTGCTTCGGGAAGGCTTCGCGAGACAAGGGCCATAGGCGAGTGCCAGAGCCGCCAGACAGGATTATAGGGATCAACATTTCGTTTTGGTTCCAGTGGGATGTACTTCGGATTTGCCGAACTGCTACGGTTGTAAAAACGATGCCATTGTAAAAACGATGCCATCGTAAAAGCTATGCCATTGTAGTGTGCTCTGAGCGTGTTGCTCGTCGTTGCGTCAGCAAACGCTTTAGGTGTTGGTCGAGTTTGTCAATTGAACCTTCTGGATCAAGCCAGTAATCGGTTGACCAGAGGCGAAGAATTTCCCAGCCTAGGCCACGTAAGACTGACTCTCGTATCAAGTCGCGATCGCGTGCGGTGGCGGAACGGCGATAGGTTTTGCCATCGCATTCGATGCCGGCGAGGTAGCGCCCCGGAGTATCGGGATCGACTACGCCTAGATCTACGCGAAAGCGTGATACGCCGATTTGCGGGTGTAGCGTCCAGCCTTTTTCCTGTAGTGCGGCAGACACGGTTGCCTCAAAGGGAGAATCGAACTCGCCCGTGGAGCTGGATGTGGTTTCGCCCAGTGCGCGTGGCCCGCGCTCTGCAAACTCCAGAAAATGCTTGAGATCTCGCACTCCAATGGCGGAGGTGCGTGAGAGATCAATTTGCTCGGCGCGTACGCTGCAAAACACCTTGAGTTCGCAACGAGCACGCGTAATGGCGACGTTCAGTCGCCGCTCACCGCCACTCTTGTTCAGCGGGCCAAAATTCATGGTGATGTTGCCTGCAGAATCCGGGCCGAAGGTGGTACTGAATAGAATCACGTCGCGTTCGTCGCCTTGTACGGATTCCAGATTTTTCACAAATACGGATTCGAGCTTATCTTCTGCAAAATGAGGGTCGAGCTCTGGATTCTTTTGCCGCGCGGCTTCTAATAACGTCTGAATTAAGGTCTGTTGTTTTTGGTTGAATGTCACTACACCCAAGGTTTGCGATGAGGTTGCTGGGTCGGTCAGGCGTTTCTCGATTTCTGCGACAATGGCATTGGCTTCGTCGCGATTGGTTTGAGTGCTGCCGCGATCATACACGCCGCCAACAAAGGCAAAATTAACCGCTGTGTCTTGAGTTGCTGGGGAAGGGAAGGTAATCAGGCCGCCCTTGTAATATCGGTGGTTTGAAAAGGTAATCAGGCTTTCGCTGCGGGAGCGGTAATGCCAAGACAAGGGTAGCGTTGGGAAATTCGCTCCGAGCATTTCGTCAAGAATGCTTTCCAGATCTTCTTCCTCCTCCGGCTCAGCATTTTCTGACTGACCGGAGGCAAAGAAACTGGTGGGCGGAAGTTGTTTCGGGTCGCCTACCACGATCGCCTGTTTACCGCGTGCTAATGCACCTATCGCGTCCCATACGGTGATTTGCGATGCTTCATCGAAAATGACCAAGTCAAACGCTTCCTGATCTACGGGCAGGTATTGGGCGATCGACAGGGGCGACATCAGGAGGCAGGGTGTGAGCGTGGGAATCGCGTTTCCGGTTTCGCTGATGAGCTGCCGCAAGGGTTTGTGTCGGGCCTTTTTTTCCAGCTCGCGCCGAATGATACCGAAGCCGGAGGAGCGTTTTGCATCTTCCTTGTTGGTGATGTTTTCGCGGATGCGCGCTCGAATGGCTGCGGTGGTAATTTTTCGGAGACGCGCATCCAGGTCGCGGAAATGTTCGATTTTGCGCTCATGTTCGACGGATACAAAATTGCGCAATACGGGGCTCGCATCAAATTTTTGCGTTACCCACCAGCGCGCATAATTGGTCTGAATGGCTTGCCGTGCGCCGCTAGGCAAAATATCACCTTTTTCAATCGCCTGTATGATGGATTGCAGGCCCAGCGTTACGGCCTCAGCGCGCACTCGTCGCCAAGCGCACCACGCATTTATTTTAGGTTGTGCACCAATAAGGCGGTTTTCGATCACCACAATGTCTTCCAACCCTTTCGGGAGTTCAAGAATTTCAGTGGATGTGCGCTGTGCAGACTCCGCAAACGGGTTCAGGGCGGCGTGAAATGCTTTGTGTGCATCCAAACAACGGGCGAGCTGAGTGCCAAGCACAGCGCCTTCCGCGAGCATTTCGTTGGCATCAAGCACGAGCTTGCGCACCTCTGCACGCAGCGCGATTAACTCGTCGGCATCCTGCGCGAGTGCGGCAGTGGCGGTACGCAGTGCGGTGGCGGCTTCGCCGTGGGCGTTCATTAAGGGGATATCGGAATCCAAGTTACGCCAGCCGGGTACTGTTTCCAGTTTTGGTGCCAGTGCCTTGACCGCTTCATGCTGTGATTGCATTTGCGCGAGGTGTTGCAAATCCTTGGCAGGGTCGGTTTTGCCTGTAGCGCCCGCTTTCTTTTGCAGAAAACGCCGGCAATTCCAAGCCAAAAATAGGCGAGGCAGCCACCAAGTTTGCGATGATTTGGACCACAATGCTTGCGGGATACGCAGATCGGCTTGGAGTGCTTTATCGCGATCGTACGGGCAAGAAAGTGTGTTCTGGGCATCGGCAAAACCTGCGAGATGCGTTTTGAGTTGTGCGATGGCCTGCAGCGATTCGGCGGTTGTAGGGGTAAAGGCAAAACTTAGGTCTTTACCGGCCGCTTGAAGCAATGCGAGGGCAAGCAGGGCAAGTGCTTGTTGCCGACGGCTGCTGTTCAGTTCGCCCGTGATTTGCAAGCGTTGCGCCAGCATACGGATCTGTTCTTGCCACGCCGTTGCGTGTGCCGTGAGTTCCGCCGCTTGCCGCAGGAGGGTTTGTTGCCACGCCATGCTCCAGTCGCTGGTGTGGAGGATTTCCAGCGGGTGGCTGGATACGCTGCCAATTTCTGTGGCGTTGAGGTCGATGCGTTCACCGATCGCCAGCAGGTGTTCGTAATCCGCTGGGTCATGCTGGTCGGGGTTTTCCCAAGACAGTGCTACCGTGGGGGTGCTGTCGGCACTAACGACGGTTGCGAGTGCGCTGCGAATGCTCATGCCGTTGCGGTGAGTTTCGTGTAGCGCCTGCACTAGCTGGTTGAGTTCTTCGCGCAATTGCTGCAAACGTGTGGTGTCGCGCGCCCAACCGGCGGTAGATAAATTGGTGTGAACATTCCACGCTTCGCCCAACTGGCGCAATACATCCAGTTTACGCGCCTTGTTGGAATGCAGTTCTAGGCAGAATTCGCCTAGCCCTTGTTCGCGTAGGCGCCGATACACTACGTTCAGCGCCGCCGCCTTTTCCGCAACAAACAGCACGGTGCGGCCTAGCCCCAGATTATGGGCGATCATGTTGGCGATGGTCTGAGATTTGCCGGTACCGGGCGGGCCAATCATCACGAAATTCTTGCCTTCCGCAGCGCCGACTACTGCTGCTAGCTGGGAGGAGTCTGAGCTTAGCGGGGTGAAAAGCTGTGCGGGTGGAATGCGTTTGTCGAGTTGCTCTGGGGGAATGAATTCGCCGCTTTGCTGAAAAGGAAGGCGCGGCGTTTCAACCAAATGGCGGACGACGGGGCTTTCCTTCAGTTGATGGGTGCGATCTACCAGATCCTTCCACATCAGGTATTTTGCGAAGGAAAACGTGCCCAGAATGGTATCGTTCCGCACCTCGAAGCCCGCAATGTCGCGTACTTCACTGCGAATTTGATCCAGAACCTGTGCAATGGCGGTACCGCTTTCATCGGTGGGGAGGGGGCCGTCAAGCCCTTGAATGGTCAGGCCGAAATCCTGCCGCAGCATTTCCAGTAGGGTGGTGTTGAAGCGAGGTTCATCGTCGCTCAAGGTCAGCTTGATGCCCGAACGCACGGACTGTCGAGTGATGTTGACGGGAATCAGAATCAGCGGTGCGCGGCAGGTTTTTTCGCGGGAGTCGGGTCGCTGCCAGTGCAGTATGCCAATGGCAAGAAATAAGGTATTGGCGCCGCCTTCTTCCAGATCGTTACGCGCTTTGCGGTATAGTTCCAGTAGGGCGCTCTCCAGCGCGGTAGGCTCAATCGGTGCAAAAATTTTGCCGCGCTGTAAGGCGGTAAGCGCGATCTGTTCGTCGAGTTCTGGCTGGATTGGTGGTGTGTCCAGTTCGTTGTCAGGATTTATTGGGCGTAGTGGGGCGGCTTCAATCGACAGCGCCTTGCCCTCGGACAGAAGATCTTCCAGCAAGCCGACGTTGGGCGCGATCAGTGGGATGTTCGTTTTGCTACTGCGCATGTTGAGCAGTGGGTTGCGCAGTGTGAGATCCAGCAACTTGCGCTGCCATTGCTCTGTGCGGCCGCGGTTCAGCGCTGCTTCTGAAGATCGGTTGTCGATCACGGCCTCTAGATCCGTTGGCGGAGTCTCTCTCAGCATTGGCATTTCCGTCAGTTTTGTAATAATTGCTATTTTTCGCACTAGCGAAAGCCTTCGCCCATAGTAACCGATTGGTATAGCAATAAACGCGGCTTAGTTTCTAGACGATGCCACTCAGATGACTTTTTAAGGGATCGCAACATGATCTGGAAACCTCATGCAACCGTTGCAACCATCGTGACGTTGGGTGGTAAATTTCTGCTAGTGGAGGAGTTGATTGACGGCAAGCGGGTGTACAACCAGCCTGCTGGCCATGTGGATGAGGGAGAGAGAATTGTAGATGCAGCACTACGCGAAACCTTGGAAGAGACGGGCTGGGAGGTGGCGCTGGATGCCTTCCTAGGGGTATACACTTATTTGGCGCCGGGTACGGATCGCACCTACTATCGCTTTTGTTTTTCTGCAACGCCTACTCGCCAAGTTCACCAGAAGTACGATAAAGAAATCATCGCGCCGCACTGGCTCGCGTATGAGGAAATTTTGGCGTTACAGCCTCGCTTGCGCAGCCCGCTGGTTCTTAAATGCATCGAGGACTTCCGCTCAGGGCGGCGATTCCCACTGGAGATCCTCTGGGAAGCGCCGCGTTGAGGAAATTTTGCGGCATCAGCCCTGCGTAAGCCTTATCCCCGGCGGAGATGGTGGAATGCTTGCCAAATCCTCGCTTACTCCAAAGATTGTTTTTGCCGGCAATTCGATGGTAATCGTGCTGGAATCAACCGTCTTTCCTGTACTTTTCGCGCCATTTTCATCCAGCGTGTCGATCACGACGGATTTTACTTTGCGCGGCAGGGTCAGGGTGATGCGCTGGTGGTGTTCGCCCTTGTTTACGCCTAGGATCTGAAGTCTGCCGTTATTGTCTAGGGTTGCCACTGCGTCCAATTCAGGGTGGCTGGATTGGGTTGCCAGCGCCTGTTCGCCGAGGTGCTGGGTGACGAAACGCATCGCATCACTCACCGGCTTGGTCGTATAGCTGGCCGCAGCAAGGGATGCCAGACCTTTATTGTAGAGACCATCATCCGCCGCTTTGAACCACACAAGACTTGATAGTTTGCCGGTGCGGGCGGATTGTGCGACGACGGAAGTCCACCAGAGAGAGGCAAAGAAAGTATCTTGGTCGTAGGGGCTTAGGCTGTAGCCGCTGGAAATGTTCGTCTGCGCGATGACCAGTGCTTTTTCCGGTTTTCCGGCAGGCTGGTAGCGTTTCATTAGATCCCATGCGCGCGTAATCGACTCGTTATACCACTCGGTAGCAATGAGATCGCGCACCAGCCATTCGTGCCAGCTCAGCGCATCAAACAGATCGTAGTGGCTGGAGAGCAGGCGCTCTGCCATGTCGCTGCCGCGTCGGGTTTCGGAACCATCGCGGGTCGGGCCGTTCCAGAAACGCGAGCTTTGCGGGGCGGCGATCAGGGTACTATTAATGGACGGATCGCTGTTTTGCTTCAAAGCCGTAGCAATGCTGACAAATTGTTTTTCAAACTCATCCACGTCGCTGTAGTTGAGGTTGGGTTCGTCGGAAAATGCGATGTACGCCTGTTTCAGCAAGCCGTCCTCGTGCCGCCGCTTCAGGTAGCGCTCTAGGAATGAGGTGGTCGCAGCGGTATCTTCAATCAAGGGCTGGCGGCCCGTGTTGGAGAGAATGGATACAGCGTTTTGAAGGTGAAAGCGATTCTGGAAGGTGTTCAGAATGGCTTTGTCTGCATCCAAGTTTTTGGTGAGAGTGTCTTGGAAAAAATAAAAGTTCGTGGATTGCAGGCCCCAGCTATCAATCAATGGCCAAGAAAAGCTCGGTGGATCTGCGAAGGGCATTGCGGCACCGATCTTGGGTGTATCGCCGACCGCGCTGCCGATGGTGATTTGCGTGTTGGCATCGGCAGGTTTGAGATCAAATAGTGCGCTGGCTTGCTGCGCAAACAGATTGGGGATGTCATCTACCCAGAAGCTGATCTTGCCGGAGCCGCCTAGCTCCAGCTTGAATACACGTGCCTCGCTTGCAGCCGCAATCGTTGTGCTGTCATACCGTGGGTATTCGGTTTCCGAATACTTGGTGAGTTTCAAGCTGGTTGCTGCGCCACCAGTGGTGGGCGTTATGGTGAGTGAGTCCACGCCGCCGTAGTTTTTTCCGCACAGTTTGAATGAACGGTTTGCGGGCACCTTGAAATAAAAGCTGGTGCCTTCCTTGACGCTCATGGCTTGGTGCACTTTGACCGGCTCGATCATAGAGGCATCGCTACCGGGGATCTGCAGATCGTAGGCGCGGAAGCTGACGCCGGGCACTTCGACGCGATAAACCCCAGTGCTGGCTGGCGTGTTTACGGTGGTATTACCGGATTGCTGGCTGGCGGCAATGTTTACGCGGCGTATCAGTGTGCCGTCCGGGTTCTGGAAGTAGACGCGCTCTTCTTGGCTATCGGCAATCCACACGGCTTTCCATTGCAGTTGCAGCGCAAGACTGCTGCTGCCGGTTTTCTGGATATGAACGACGCCGTCACGCATGCCGCTCCAGAGGGTGTCGGCTTGAACTGGCGCGGAGAACCCAGCTAAGAGTGAGGCGGGTGCAATCAGGGCGGCCAGCAATCGGGGGCGGCGTGTCAGTGGGTGGCGGCGTGTCAGAAGGTGCCGAGTAGAAGCTTCACACTTGATAGAACCTGACATGTCAATACCTCAGCGGATGGGGTGAGCCGGATGGTGCTCTGCACTGTACTGCAAGGTACAGCGGGCAAGCACGGGAGCATTGGCGATGCTTCCGGCTTACGGTGGATACAGTTTGGCACACTTATACTGTTTCGGCCTGGCTAGGGGCAGGCGGTTGCTTAGAGTGTGACGAGAATCATAAGCGGAATCGTCAACTTGTGGACTGGGTCGTCAATTCGTGGATTGGGTCGTCAATCGGCCCTCTTTTTGCGGAGATAGCGGGTGATCTCAGCGAAATCGGAAGGGCGCACCAGCATGCTCTCGTGGGCCGGTATGCCGGTAATACGCCAGTGCAGCCACGCCAGCGCGGCGGCGGCGATCAGGTAAGAGATTGTGGCGGCTGCCGCGGTGCCTTCGATGCCGTAGGCTGGTGTTAGCACAAGATTGAGTCCCATATTGAGTGCAACGCAGGCACCGGACACCACCGAGACGCTACCGGGGTGATTCTCGCCCAGTAAGTCGATGCGGATCAGGCTGCAATAACCAAGCGCGATCATGCCGGGCAGCAGCCACACCAGTGCAGGATATGCTGGCAGGAAGGCATCACCAAATAGCAGGCGAATCAGCAATTCTCCAGTGATCCACAAAGCCAGTGCGCCCAGAATCATTACCACCAGCATGATACGCAACACTTTGGGCGTTACTGCGCGCTTGTCGTCACGGTGATTGCGCATCAAGAAGGAATACAGCGGGAAAGTGACCGCAGTGGGTAGCACCAGCAACAGCTCGGCAGCAGCGGTCGCCATTGCGTAGTAGCCAAGGGCCGTAGCCCCCACCATGCCACTCACGAAAAAATAGTCGATGCGCAACATCAGCTTCTGGAATAGCGTATCAAAGTGGCCGCGCACGCCATAGCCGAGTAACGCCTTGTGTGTGTCTTGATCCCATTGCGGCGGGAACATGTCTTTCAGTGGGATGGTGGTCCAGATGGCCAGCAATAGCAGCGCAACAAACCAAGAATAAATGCTGGCATCCAGCCCGTTCATGCCGGCAACGCCCCACATCAGCAGAAAAAACACCAGTGGCAGCAGCGACTCGTTGAGGTTGACGAGGTTGGCTTGGTTGACCTGATCGCGCACCAGCAACAGATTGTGGTGAATGGTTTTCACCAAGAACAGCGGAATGGCTAGCGCGATGATCCACTGCCAGTCACCAAGGTCTGCGGTGTTGTCACGCAGCAGCCAAGGGTTCTCGATCACCCAAAGGCTGGCGCCTGCGCACAGCGTTCCGGCGATCAGCACAAAGGCAAGAATCGCGCCCATGACCTGACGTGGCTGAGCGCCCGGTTGAGCGAGCTTCCATGCGGCCGAATTACTGTAGCCAAGATTGCCGATGGTCATGATGACTTCGGGAATGCTGGTGATCAGCGCAAGCAGGCCACGATCGGTGGGGCCAAGAACGCGAGCGATGATTGCATTGCGAATCAGCCGCAAGGCAATCATCACGATCTTGGTGAGCAGGCTGTGAAACAGCAGGCGCGCAAACCGCGACCGGTTGAATTTTCCGGCCGCATTCGTGGCTGCGGGCGTTTCCGCCGACGCGCCGACTGGCTCTGGAGCCTGTTGCTCTGGGGACTGCTGCTCTGGGGACTGCTGCTCTGGAGAGTGTTGTCGGGTCATTGCGAACGGTGCTGCTGGGGTGTCCAGAAAGAATAACGTTCACCGCGCAGGAACTTGATGATGCCAGCCCCTAGCCCAATGCTACTCAATAGCAGAAAGCCCGCCAATTTGAACGGCTTGGGCAGGCGCCGCTGTTCATCCAGAAGCCCCGCAACCGCACATCCGTAAAACAATATCTGTAGCGCGAAAACCACTTGGTAGAAGCCGTGGGTTCCCAAAAGCGCAAGGTTTACCGGCAGCAGGAACAGCGCAAAAAACGGCACAAAACGCCGCACCAGTTTGTGGCTGATCAAACAGAACGAATACCAGCCATACTGCAAAGGGTTCATCAGCACGCGCCTGCGCCATAAGCTCTGCATGCCGCGCACAGTAACGCGAACCCGCCTGCGGTACTGGCCTTCTGCATGTTCCAAGCCCTCGTCGTAGGCGACCGCTTCTGGCTGGAATACCAGCGCTTTACGGGCGACAATGGCGGCGGTGCTGATGTAGAAATCGTCGGTAACGTCATTGGGTAGGCCGTCGTATAACGCGCGACGTATGGCAAAGATGCCGCCATCGGCAGAAACTGCGCTGCCGAGCCGAGTTTCGGCATCTCGCAGAACCGCTTCATACTTGCGGTAGAGCCAGTCGCCCATGCCGAGCTTGTCTTTCTTTTTACGGATAACGAGGCAGCCAGAAACTGCGCCGATTTTTTCCGACTGGAAAGGCGCCAGCAGTTTTTCAAGGGTGTTGTTTTCCCATTCGTTGTCCGCATCGCTGAAAACAATGACCTCGCCGGAAGATGCGCTTACTCCCGCATCCAGTGCAGCCGCCTTGCCGCCACGCGGTAGATCCAGCACGCGGATACGCGGATTGGCATAGGCGCGTACAGCGGCCACAGTGCCATCGGTGGAGCCGTCGCTGAGCACGATTACATCGAAATGATCCTGCGGGTAGGTTTGCTGCAACAGGGAGTCGATTTTGGCGTTGATGGTGCGTTCTTCATTGTGCGCCGCGACCAGAATTGTGGCGTGCACTGGCGCCGTTATATTTTCAGGAATGTCCGGCAGACGGTTGACGAATCGCGACACTAACCATGCCAGCAATGGGTAACCGAGATAACCGTAAAAACACAGAAAAACGAATAGCCAGAACAGTGTTTCCATTATGCGTTTGCTCCTTTGCCGGCCAAAAAGGTTTCTTGGGCTGCGCGGAGGATGGACACCGCCGCAATGTTGAAACGTGCCCAGTACAATAGGGTAGATTGCAGCAACCGTTCAGGATTGCTACGGTGCGGCGGGCAGCGAAGTGTCAGAACCAGGCTCGGCAGGAAAGAAGCCAGTAGCAGGAAAACGCCTAGCTTCGGCGCTGCCAACAAGCAGATTGCCGCCAAGAGAACGAGTCCCAAGTGACCAATAGCCAACAATGGAAAGCGGATCAGGCGAGGGGAGACTCCTTGTTCGCGCAGCAGGTCGATATGCGAGTGCTGACGCCAGTACTCCTTGCGCATCCATTCCCGAAAATTGCGTTCGTAGCCGAGGTGAATGAGGGGGATGGAACGGTCAGTCATCACGCGCGCCCCTGCCTTGCCGAGGCGCATCACGAAATCCTTGTCTTCGCCGGTTGTCAGGGTTTCGCTGAAACCGCCAACAGCATCAAACCAGCGGCGCAGTACGCAGATATTCCGACCTGGCAGAAAATCGACTTCTCCGGCGGTATGCCGACGCGCCAGAACGCGCTCGCCCCAGATGCGCGCAACCCAAGGTGCCGTGACGGGCGGCAAATCCACGAAGCCAAGAACATCCGAGCGCTGCTGGCCAAACCAGTCGTCCAGCGTAGTAAGCCAGTTGGATGGCACTTCGATATCGCTGTCCAGGAACAGAATGATTTCGCCGCTGGAAATGCGTGCGCCTGCATTACGAACCGCTGATATGCGCAAACGGGGCACATCAATGACTTGATCTAGCGGATGCTTCTGGTGCGCTCTGGCAATGGCGCCGGAGGTATCGGTGGAACCATTGTCCACCACAATCACCTGCACGTCGTTCCGTCCTTCACGTGCGACGTTAACGCTCGCGAGGCATTGGCCGATGACGTGGGATTCGTTGTAGCAGGGAATGATGACAGAATATTTCATGAGGCTCGGTTGCCTTTTATTGAAGGGAGAAAACGGTTTGATGCGGATGCGCTGCTTTCATCCGAACTTTGCGTGCTAACGGCCGCTTTTTTATCCTTGCTGGCCGTGAGTTTGGCAAGATAAGGGCGCACAGCAAGCTCGGAGAGCGCAAGTAAGATCCAGAAATACTTGTGCTGGGTTGCCGAGAGAAACAGCAGAAAAATCACCAGCGCAAGCCAAGTTGCTCCCATGTGAGCAATTTCGTTCGCATGTTCGCGCTCGCCATTTTTCAGGGCGAAGTGGCGGGCGCGGTAAAAATTCCGCAGGCCGGCCACGACCAATAGCGTGAACGCCGAGAACCCGAAAAATCCGGTTTCGGCCAGTAGTTCCAGATAAGTGTTGTGGGCACGTCGGAAAATTTCCGGATCGGACATGCCTTCCGAAAAAGCCGTAGCAAAACCGCTTTGCGAGTAGTACACCGGAAAACATCCAGGCCCGGCACCGAGAAACGGGTGTTCGCCAAAGAGCTTCATGCCCACGACTACATAGGAAGTTCTACGCCCTAGCGAGCGATCTTCAAAACTCTGCACGCCGGAGAAGTTCGCCAGCGAGAGGATGCGATCTACATATTCCGCAGGCAGCAGTGCCGCCGCCAGTATTACACCTACGACGCTTACCGCAAAGAACAGACCAATATAACGGGGGGTCAGGAATTGCGTTAGATGGGCTCGGTAGTGCCAAGCCAGTGCCATTAGCGCCATCACCAACACCAGCAATCCGGAGCGTGAAAGAGTTTTTTGCAGGGCGATAAAATCAAACCCGACCAAGGCAAACCAGAAAGCCTTTTCAATTAGCCAACGGGAGTGCAGCACTAGATACAGCGTGAACGGAATAGCGGTAACCAGCAGCAGAGCGAAATAGTTGGGGTCGGTCATCAGCCCCGTGGCGCGGCCTTCCAGCGCATGATTGGTCGTTACCAGTGAAAGTACGGCAGTAATGGCAACGCTGAGTGATAACGCAATCATTAGGTGGCGCGGTTTTAGCTCTTCACCGGATGCAATGGCGATCACAAAAATTACGATGGCCGTAATTAAATCCTTGACCATTTCTTCCGATAATTCCTGGTAGGGAGAGAGTTTGGTTCCTACCAGAAATACCGCGACCAGCACCCCAATTGGAAACCACAGTCGGGTCTTGAGATTTTGGAGTGGGGTGTGCCCAAACAGCAGACGCAGGCCAACAATGCCCACCATGGCGATCCCTACCAGTTTGCTACCGGTAAGTAGTTTGTTGCCCGCAAACAGCCCTTCCAGCGGCACAAAAAAAATCAGTGCCAGTACCCCATACTGCGGAAAGCGATAAAGAAACAGAAAGCCGACGAGCGCCAGAGGAACCGCCGGCGCAACAAAATAAAACGGGGTCATCAGCGTGATGCCCGTAACGACCGCAAGGAGTGCGCCCAGCAGGATTCCCGTCGATTTGCTCATGGCTGGGATACTCCAACGCAGGAAAGCGCTTCATCATACAACTGCTGGCAGGCTCGGCCTTGAGCGTCTACCGAATAGCGCGCTTCAATGGTGGCTTTGGCTTTTTTGCCAATTTCGCCTTGTTGGGCAGGCGCTTCGAGGAGTGCTTTCACGCTGCTTGCATAACGCCCCGCATCATGGCCTTCCACCAGAATGCCGTCGCAATCGCTGGTGATGATGTCAGGCAAACCACCCACCTTTGCGGCAACCACGGGAATCCCCATTGACATCGCCTCTAGCACGATCATGGGAGTACCTTCCGTAAAGGACGGAACCACCAGCACATCCATTGCGCCAAGAAAGGCGGGCATGTCGCTGGTGAATCCAGTCAGAAATACTTGCCCAGTGAGCTTGTCTGCATGAATTTGTGCTTCCAGTGCCGCTTTGAGCGGGCCATCGCCGGCGAGAAAAACGCCGCAAGGGAAATCCTGTTGCAGCAGTTGCTGGCACAGCGAAACCATAAGCGCGGGGTTTTTTTCTTCGCTCAAGCGTCCTGCATAGCCAATCCACGGAATATTTGCGTCGGCTCCCGTGGTGAACGCCATCTGACTGCGCGCACTGACCTTGTCGATGAGTTGCGCTCTAGGTACACCGTTAGTGATCAGGCGCAGGCGTTTTTCTGGAACCCCGAACTGGCGGTAGATTTCCAGAATGCTGGCAGAAACGCAGATGACGCTCGATACCGGCCCAAAGCGGCAAATGGCTTTGTTGATGAAATTGTAAATCTGGCTCTTGCGGTTGCGTGCCGTAAATCCGTGCTGGGTCACCAGCATGGCCGCCTGCTTACCGGAAATTCTGCACAGAAAAATGCACATCAGTGCGAGCACCGCTTCTTTATAGCCATGGGCATTCAGAATAACGGCCTGCGTGCTGAGCAAGGATTGCAAGGATCTAAGCGCCGCGAGTAGCGAAACCGGAAGCGCATGAAATGTAGCGCCTTGGCCGATTACGCTCTCGCGGAAGTTCGCAACCACATCGGGCGTTCGGCACAGACAGGCCACATGCGTGTCTGCACCGGACGTGCCGGAAAGATTCGCTACAACCCGCTCAGCACCGTACAGCCCGCTGCTTGCAATCAGATGGATTATGCGGGCGGGTTCTTGAGCCATTTCCAGATCCCTGCAGGGCTCCAGTGAGAAGGAAGGTCAGCGGAGTTATCAGGATCGTCGAATACCGCAATCACCGGTACCCCCAAGGCGGACTGCGCCTGATCGGGAGTCGCAAAGGTGCGCCCAAACCAAGCAGAAACCAGCGCCGTGACAATGCCGCCCATGACCGCAGCAACGCCGCCGAGCACCCACACCAAAAACGGTTTTGGCGTGCTTGGTTCCAGCGGAAATACCGGGTTCGTAAGGATGCGCACGTTTTCTAGGTCGTCTGTAGCGGAAACCTGTTCGGCGCGGAATTCTTCATACTGTTGGGAATAGCGGAAGAAGGCATCTTTTGCGGCATTGAGCTCGGTTGCCAGCGCGGATTCTTCGGCGCTCGCCTGCTTCAGGCGCACAAGCCTTTGCTCCAAGCCTTCGAGAGCAGCAGTGTTGGTTGTAATCGTGTCGTTGAGAATAATGAGAGCCTGTTCGCGTTCTTTTATGCGGTTTTTTACCAAGGTTTCGAGCCGGCGCTTCTGTTCGCGCAGTTGTGAAACCAACTGTACAACCTTGGGGGAATCCGGCTTAAACGTAAATCGCGCATCATTGTAGGCCACGACCAGCTCGGCAATTTTTTCTAGCTGCTGCTTCATTTCGGTATCGACGTAATACTGTTCTTCACTGGCACCTGCGCCGTTGAAGGAAAATGCCAGTGAAGTCTGGGCGATGTCGGATTTCGCCAAGTTTTTCGATTCGGATTTCAGGTATTCCAGCCATTTTTCGTTGCGAAGGCGATTGCCCTGCATGGCGCTGATCTCTTTGCGTCCGTTTTCCAAATCGCCTAGTACTGCAGTGGTTTCATCTTTCGGGTTCACTGCGCCGTAGTTGTTCAGAAGGTCTACACGCTTTTGCTCCAACTCGCGCACCAGCTTTTGGAAGCTATTTTTGCGTTTCAGGAAAAATTCCTTGGGCGCCTGTGAAGCCATCAGATTCCGGCGCCTTTCCATATAGGTTTCCATCAGTCCGTTGACCACGGCGCGCGCCATTTCTGGATCGTCATTGGTGTAGTTCACGGTGATGACGTTGGAACCTGGCAGGGTGGCAATTTCCAGATCATCCAGTACATAGGCGGAAAGTTCGTTGATCAGTTCTAGGCGCGGGTCTGAAGGTTCGTCAGAAAGCATGTTTTTCAGGGGCTTGATGACATTTTCTTTCAGCGGGTTGATCACCCATGCCTTAAGGGGTGAATAATCAATGAAAAGTTTTCCCTGGTCGTAGAGGGTGCCAACGGTGGTCTGAATGACTGGCAGCGAGCGCAGGATGCTGTTCTCGGTTTCCATATCGGTGAGGGTGACCGGCATGTAACGCGGCCCGGAAGACGTGGCTACCTCGCTGCGGAAGCCTTGGTCGAGCTTCTTGGAAAGCACGATAATTTCACCGGTCACCGTGTAACTCTTGCCGATTACGAGAGGTGCTAACAGCGCGAGTACGAGGATCGCTACCGTTACTTGGGCGCCCAGTCGAAAATTCGAGAAAAAGAGCGTTAACAGTTCTCGAACGAAATTGGTTTTTTGTGAATATTCCATGGAAGCCTTACTCTCCGGAAAAAATTACTCTTCGCCCTTGTCGTCCGTGCGGTAGGTAAAGGTGTAACCTACGCCACGGAACATCAGAGCTTCGGAAAGCTGACGCATCACGTCCGCACTCTTGCCAAGGCGAGTGGCCGGAACATAAATGACATCATTATTGCCAACCTGCGCGGTAAATGCGGAGTCTTTCCCGCGTAGCGCATTTTTCAGATCAAATACTTTTGCGACCACTTCGTTGCCTTCGCGGTGCATGGCCACTACTGAGCCTAGTTCTGCCTTGACGTTAGCGCCACCGGAAAGGGCCACCGCTTGCATCAGAGATACGGGGCCGTTGATTGGGAATGCTCCCGGATTTTGCACTTCGCCCAGCACAAAAATTCGGTTGGCTTCCGAGGATTGCAGCATCAGATCAATCTGCAAGCCGGGGTCGATGGCTGCATATTTCTGGTTGGCAGCTTCACGCACATCTTGCAGGGTTTTGCCGTTGACGGCGATTTCACCGATCAGCGGAAAGCTCACTACGTTGTCGTCACGCACAGTAAGCAGACGGGAGTTGCCGAGGTTGGGGTGGAACAGCGACGTCTGCAATTCTTTCAGATGCACTTGGTATTCCAGCACGTTGACGTGGAACTCCGGCTTTTTCAGAACCGGTTCGTACAGCGATTCCAGATGTTTGCGCAGGCCGTCTACTGTCATACCCGCCACTTTGACGTCGCCAACAAACGGCATGGAGATGTAGCCGTCTGGCCGGATCTGGTAGTTGTCGTCGTATTCGGGGGCCGAGAGGAACCTGATCCTGATCTTGTCATGCGCGGCCAATTTATAAATGGTGTTGCTGAGCGTGTCGAATTTGAACATCGCATCAATGACGTCACGCGGCTGCATTTGGTGATGCTGTGGATTGTTGGGCGCGCCACCCATGGCATCCTGCACCGGCAGGCGGAATTCGTCGTTTACTGGAGCAGAGGAGCAGCCAGCTACCAAGCACGCAGCAAGGGAGGCTGCCGCCAGAATCTTTAATGATTTCATCAAATCACAACCAGTTATAGAGAGTTTGGGGAATGAAGTATTTGCGGCGATTCATCAGTACGCCGCTCATTTTTCCACCGGCCTGGCGAATGGTTTCGATGGCGGCGGCTGCAATTTCGTGGCGGGTTTTGTTGGCTTCGACCACGAGCGCAACTCCGTCGAAGCAGCTCACCAGCGCGAGGGTTTCCCGGCGATCGTGCACCGGGGATGCGTCGAAAATGATGTAGCCGAATTGTCGGCGCAAGCGGTGGAGGAGCGAGTTGAAGTTCTCTTTCTGGATGTCCTTGAACCCTTTCATCTCGGCCTGCCCGATCGGCATGAAGTGCAGTTCGTCGTCAAGGATGCTGTGGATATAGTTTTCCAACGGCACCTTTTCCGTAAGGTTGCACAGTTCGGTTAGGCCCGCTGCATTCTCTAGTTTGAATTCTTGGGTCAGGCTGGAGATTCTGAGGTTGCCGTCGATTAGGAGCACTTTTTCGGACACTAGTTCCACTAGAGCTTTTGCCAGCGACAAGGCGACGGTTGATGTGCCGCATTTTTCTTGGGGGGCCGTAAGGTAGAGAGCCTGTACATTCCCTTCCAGCACCGTTGCGGTCAGGTTGAGTTTACTTGGTTCAAGCAATTGCATCGTGAAAAGATTCCTGAAAACAGCCTTCTGGCCTAGACTTTCTGGTCTAGAGGAGTAGTCGCTCCGGCAGGGAAGCGCGCTTAATACGCGCCGTCCCCTTTCAGAATAGCAAAAGGAGTTTTTGCGAGGATGGTTAGATCCTGAAAGAGGGATTGGTTCCGGAAATATTCCGCATCCAGCTCTGCCCTCTGGTCGAAATCAATATTGCTGCGCCCAGAAATCTGCCAGATTCCGGTAAGGCCAGGAGGTGACGTTAGCCGCTTTAGGTGGTGATCTTGGTAGCGCGAGATGTCGAAGGAAGTTGGGCGCGGGCCAACCAGACGCATATCGCCAAGTACCACGTTGAATAGCTGCGGAAGCTCGTCCAGACTGTACTTGCGTAGAAATCCACCAATGCGGGTGATGCGCGGGTCGTTCTTTACCTTGAAGTCTGGTGAACTGCCGGCGTGTTGGTTGATGTTCGCAAGGCTCGCTTTGCGCGCCTCGGCATCGGCTACCATGGTGCGGAATTTGTACATACGGAAGCGGCGACCCCGATAACCGGTGCGGAGTTGCGCAAACAGAATCGGCCCTGGGCTGGTCAGCTTGACTGCCGCGGCAATGCCTACCAGAAGCGGGGAAAGAATCAACAGAATCAGCAGGGCGATACTTGCGCCAAGCCAGCGCTTCGCGGCGGAATTATTCCAGTTACTCCGAGGATTTTTGTGCTTGGCCTGTCCATGTTCGTGTCTGAGCGTTTCCTCGACCTTTTTTCGAAGCTCGGCGTTACGAGGTTGTAAGACTGGGGAAATGGTTTCAGGATGTGTGGTGGCTGCGCGAGCCTGCGCGCTTTTGTTGGGCGCAGCGGCGTGGCGGCTTACAGGTTTGGCTTGACCTGAGTCGAATTTCATTGCATCTCCCAAATCGCAACAATCAATATACGAACAGCATGGAGTAAACAGGGCGGGGCATAGTTTATTCTATCCCTGAAAATCCATTCAATATGATTCTTTGGTGTGTACAAAAAGCCAACGTTGCGACGCCGTTCACGCTCTTAAAGTGGTGCTGTTAGTCGCGTAATATTGCGCTATGGAAACATTGTTTTTGGTTGTTGGTGTTTTTGTTACCAGTGAGGTTGGATCGTGAAATATGTAGTGGGTTGGACGCAAGATCTATTAGGGAGTACAACGGCTTACGAGCTACAGGTGTTGTTGGAAAGCGTGAATAATGCCACGGTATTTTCGGATTGGCCTTGGTTGCAAAGCAGTTTTGAACACCTACCGGCAGGGCGGGAGGTGTGGATATTGCTGGTGCGGGATGATCAGCAGCGGCTTTGTGCAATTTTACCATTTCAGCGATTGAAAGCAGTCATCGCCGGAATTGCGTGCTGGCAATTGCGCTGGTTGCAGCACGAATTTGCGGACCGTGTGGTTCCCGTAATCGACTCCTCGCTGCCCGCGCTTAGGGCCGTCGTTACCCAAGCCCTCGAAAACGCTCCGTTTGCTTGGGATACCATGATTTGGAACGAGATGCCCGAACAGGGCGCGTTGCTGGAGGATTGGCGTGCTGCCGCGCGCGAAAGCCGTCTGCTGATGGCGATGGAGCAGAAATCCGTATGCCCAGTGCTTACCTTGGAAGGGCGCTCCGCAGAGGAGGTGGAGGCGTCTCTCTCGAAGTCGGCGAAGCAGCGTGTCAAACGTGCGCGTAAGCGGCTAATGCAGGAAAAGAATGTTCAAATCGTGCATGAGGTTCCGGGGCCGGAACATCTGCTTGCGCGGCTTGAAGAGCTTCGCGATGTGGAAAATCGAAGCTGGAAAGGCGAGGAGGGGGTTGGTGTTTTTAGCGAGGGGGCGCCTTGGGATTTTTTTCGGACGCTCTCGCCTCGGCTGGCAGAGCGCGGTCAATTGGATCTTGGTGAGATTCGTATTGACGGGCAACTCGTAAGTTATCGCTATGGCTTGCGCTATCGGGGGGTGTTTCTTGACTATAACTTGGCCTTTCTGCCGGAATACCACAAGCTAGGGCTTGGGCGAATCCTGCTGGATGATCTTGTGGCTGATTGCGCCAAGAAAGGCTACCGTGCGATGGATGCGTCACGTGTGGGGCGTCATTCGCAGCATTTGCTGTTTGAGCGGGCAGATACCCTGATCAACCATTGGCATTTGCGCTGGTATAACGCGAGCGCAGGGGGGCGGGCAATCTGGTTTCTTAATGAAGTCCTGAAGATGAACGCCAAACGTATGCGCAAGCTCTGGCGCGAATGGAAGCAGGCAAGAGCGGCTGCGGCACCTGCAAAAGCGGGCGAGGGACAAGCGTCGGAGTAGAGATGAAGCCTCTCCACGGCTCGTGTCTGCGGTGGAGAGGGGCGGGATCTGCGGTGGAGAGGGAAGGAACCCACGTGGAGCGGTAAGACGTCAGGTGTGTCGGTTCTGCTTTTTGTGGTGCGAGAAGCGCTCTCCGCTGTAGTGGACTTTGCGGTAAACCCGCATGCCCAGAATGCGGTGGATGACATAGGCGATTCCGCTTTCCCGAAAGCCGCCGCTCATGGCGAATTTCATGGAGGGTGCGTTGTCGTCTTGTATCAGTGTGAGCACGCGCTGCTTGCCTTGCGCGATCCAGTAATCCCACCCCATAAACATCAAGTTTGCCGTGATCGGGCTGTTGCGGTACGGCTCGGCCACTTCTCCGGCCATCTGGAATACCTCGCCCTCCGCGAGATCAACCGTACAACCATAGAAGCGGTCGGTAAACGTTGTATCGGCATACCAGACCATCGCGCCCATTTCTCCGTTGTTGCGTGAAAAACCGCAAAAGCCCGGGTAGCCGTGGGCAAGGAAATCACGCAGGGCCTCTACTTCATGGCTGAAATGCGGTTCACATGCTGGGAAGTCGGTCGCTGCAAAGCGCCGTGCATCCATGCGGCTGGACGCCTTGATGGTGCGATGGCCATCCGCAAGATCGTGTGCAAGTAGAATCAGGGTGCGCCGCATATAAATTTTGCGCAGAATTTTTTTGAGCACCTTTGCCGCGAGCGGCAAGGGTGCGGTTGTATGGGTGTCTGCCATTGGGAGCCTAAGTGCGGTAACGTTTTGTTCAGCGGCCAGCGTCGGCGCATTCGTTGAGCGTCACTAGCCGATACCCTTTGGCTTTCACTGCGGTGATGATGTCGCCCAAGCGCGTAACGGCTGCTGGGCTGGAGTCATGCATCAGTACGACAAAGGAATCTTTTTCTGGGTTGCTTGCGTTGATTTTGCTGGTCACTTCATCGTAGACGTTGTCAGCGGTCCAGCCAGGTTGTTGGGAGTAATCTTTGGAATCCAAGTTCCAAGTCGCTACGCCATAGCCCATATCCCAGATCGGGATGCCCTGCACCACGTTGATGCTGCCGTTGGGAGGGCGCACAAAGCGGGTTTTTACGCCAAGCGTATCCCAGATGATCTGGTTGGTAGAGTCAACCTGTTCAATCAGTTGGGCGTCGGTGAGGCGAGTAAAGTTGGTGTGATCCCAGCTGTGGTTTTCAATCTGGTGGCCTTCGTTGAGCGCTGCTCTTGCTTGGAGAACACGTGAGGCGTAGGCAAGCTTGAAACCGAGCAGGAAGAATGTGGCCTTTACGTCGTGCGAAGCCAGTGTTGCAAGTACCGTCGGAAAGTTGTTGCTGGGGCCATCGTCAAAGGTGAGTGCTACCATTCCCGGTTCTCTGCAGTACATGCTGAGCGGAACCATTGGTTTGCTGGAGTCAGGATATACCGACTGAGCGTTGGCGGTCGATGCGAGGCTAGCGATCGCCAGCAGGGCGCTGATGGTCTTGCGCATGATGGGGCGTCCTTGGTGTGGGGTAAGAGAAATTTGGCTTATATTGTCAAAAATAAAACCTAGTACCAGATTCGTGCATTCTTCTGTGTTAGGGGCGGGAAGTCAATGTGAGGTGTTAGGTGAACGTGTGATGAACGGTTGCTGGCGTGTAATCGTATCGCCTACATGTTGGAATCGGCAAGCCGTTTAGCGATCTTTCTATCAAATGACGGCCTTTGCGCTATCAAACGACTGCCTTCGCGCCGAACGTTGCGGCGATCATGATTGTTTTCTACATCGCAAAATCACATTCATATCAAAGCGTGTTGATATTGATTATCATTACTACTAAACTCTGCCACCTGTTGAACAGGTTGCCAGCCAGTACCCCGCCTCCTTGGGCAGCACCAGCCAGCTTCGAAACCTGCCGGGCCTGAAACCCGGATTTTTACGTTGGCTGTATTCACTTTTCCCAAGGGCAGTTCATGACCGTATTACCAAGGCCACGCACGCAACGCGTGTTGCGTTACACTCCGCTGTTTTTCTGTATCGCCGGCATCAGCCACGCTGCTGACAACACCAACAGCGACCCCTCTGCTAGCGACACCACCGTCCTCCCTGCTCTCCAGATCACCGCCGAACAGGCGCGCGCCACTGAACCCGTGGGTTACGACACTCCCTACAGCTCCGCCGCCACCCGCACCGAGACGCCACTGGAGGAATTACCGCAATCCATCTCGGTACTCAGCGCCCAACAGATCGAAGATCAGAAGGCCATGACGCTGCAAGATACCCTCGGCTACAGCGCTGGCGTGCGTGCCGGCACTTACGGTGTCGATAACCGTGGAGATTGGTTTACCCTGCGCGGCTCCAGCGAAAGCAACGTGCTGCTCGACGGTATGCGCCAGCCCACCAGCGGCTGGTACGGTTCGGTGCGTAGCGAGCCCTTTGCCTATGAACAGATCGAAGTGCTTCGCGGCCCAAGCTCCGTCATGGCCGGCCAGAACGCCCCCGGTGGCGTCGTCAACCTAGTTTCGAAACTGCCCCGCGAACAGCCCAGTACTGAACTTAGCCTTGAAGCCGGCAACCACGACCACAAACAGCTGAGCCTAGACAGCACCGGCCCCCTCAACCAAGACAACACCCTGCTATACCGAATCGTCGCCCTCGGCAAGGACTCCGGCACCCAGATCCGTCATGCCAGCGAAGAACGCAGCTACTTTGCTCCATCCCTGACATGGCGCCCCAGCAGCCGCACGGAACTTACCGCCTACGCTCAGTACCAAGAAGATGAAAGTAACAATACCAACGCCTTTTTGCCGTGGGCCGGTACGCTTTACCCGAATCCACAATACCTCGCCGCCGGCCGGCCGGGATACGCTCCCAGCCATTTGTTCATCGGGGAACCCGCTTGGGATACTTATGGCGGTACCCGTCACCGCGCCGGCTACCAGATTGAGCAGGGCCTTGGTGAACGCCTTACGCTACGTCACAGCCTGCGTTACGACAAGATCAAAGGCCATCTGGAAAGCATGTACGCGAATTTCTGGGAAGTAGCGGCTGACGGAAGCTGCGCCACCTGCCCCTCGCCAACCCAGATCACTCGCACCGCCTACGGTTCCCGCACAGACTCCGAGATCACCACATCCGACCTTGTGCTGGAAGCAAAACTCCATGCTGGCGCCATCGAACACACGCTGCTGGTGGGGGCAGACGGCATGAAAATGGATGACGACCAGCGCACCGACACCATCGACGAAGCCACCCCGCTGGATGTATTCAATCCGGTCTACGGCACCATGCCACGTCCGGATTTTGATTTCAGCGGCAGCGACCCCGTAGAGACGCAGCAATTTGGCGTATTTATTCAGGATCAGGCGAAAATTGTCGAAAAACTGGTGATAACGGGAAGCCTACGCCGCGATCATGTCGACATCGACCCAGCCAACGTAGACGACTGGCAAACCAGCCACCGAATGGGTATCACCTGGCTTGCCGACAACGGTGCAGCCCCTTACTTGAGCTACAGCGAATCCTTCGAGACCGTTTCTGGCAAGGATAGCCACGGTAAGGTCTTTGTTCCCAAACGCGGCAAGCAATGGGAAAGCGGTATTAAATTTCGGCCTAACGGCGACAACCTGTTGCTCTCTGCTTCCGTTTACCTCCTCAAGGACGAAAACCGCCCCGTCGCCGATCCCAACGATCCTGATCCAAGCGACAGCTTCGGTGAAATTCAGGCGGGCGAAGTCACCGTCAAGGGGGTGGAGCTGGAGGCGAGTGGCAAGGTGGAAAACTGGGATATGATCGCTAACTACACCCGCACGCAAGCACAAATTACTGAACCGGCCAGCCACGCGCAACTCTCCAGCATTCCGAAAAATTCGGCATCCCTCTGGGCCGTCAACCACTTCTCCCTTGCCGGAATTTCCGGATTCCGTGCCGGTGGTGGTGTGCGTTACAGCGGTGAAACCGGCGACGGGGATGACAGGATCATGACGCCCTCTTTCGCAGTGTTTGACGCCTTGATTGCGCTTGATCAAGGCTCGTGGCGCTATGCGCTCAACATCAACAACCTGTTTGATGAAGAATACATCGTAACGGCGCTGGAGCGTGGCGATAGCTGGTTTGGCGCACGCCGCAAGATTATCGGCTCACTCAGCTACCGTCTGTGAGGTTGCCCATGAAAACGCAACGCCTGTGGTTTCTGGTGCATGGCTGGGTGTCATTGCCGGTCTGGATTCTGTTTTGCTTTGTCTGCATCACCGGCACGATCGCCAGTGTCAGCCATGAAATCACCTGGCTCGCCAATCCGCAGGCGCGCGCCAGCAATCCGGAGGGCCTGCCGGCGCAGCCGCCGTCGGCATGGATCAGCGCTGCACAAAACGCCCTGCCTGAGGCGCAGGTAACAGGCGTTATGCGGCTAGATGATTATCTGGTGAGCGTAGTCTTGATGGCCAGCAAGGATGCACCCAATACGCTGGTGTATGTAAATCCGTATACCGCGCGCGTTCAGGAGATCAATCACGGGCTCACGTTTATCGGCTTCATGCGTTCCCTGCACGGCTGGCTGCTGTTTCCGTGGCAAGCCAGCTACAGCATCGGCTATTACCTAGTATCTGCGCTGTCCCTGCTGCTACTCACATCGCTCGTTACTGGCCTTGTGGTTCACAAGAAATTCTGGCGATCCTTTCATACGCCAGTGCTGCGCCGCGGTCAGGGGCTGCGGATACTTTCCGGTGATTGGCATCGTTTGGCAGGGGTATGGTCCATCTGGTTTATTGTGATCATCAGTGCCACCGGTGTCTGGTATCTGGCGAAAGCGGTGATGTGGCACAATGACATTCCGCTGGAGAGTCCGCCTGCACCCTTGGTGTTATCCAGCCTGCCCGTATCAGCAGACGGTACTCCACTGCGAATGATCAGCGTACAGCAAGCTGTGGATATTGCACTGCAAAAAATGCCTGCTCTAGCACCCTCGTGGATTGCCGCTCCGGAACACAACCGAGATTACTATCGTATCTTAGGGGGCAACGGCGCAATGTTTTACGATGCTTATTCTAGTGCGGTATTCATCAATCCTTGGGATGGCACCATTGTATCGACGCAAGATCCGTCCCTTATGGGCATTGTTCAACGGCTACCTCATCTGGCTGACCCGTTACATTACGGCACCTTTGGTGGTCTTGCCAGCAAACTGGTCTGGTGTTTTTCTGGGCTGGTGCTTAGCAGCCTATCCATCAGTGGCTTTATTGTCTGGTATCAGCGCATATTTAGGCGCCAACGAAAAAAATACCAAATTCCGTACTACACAGGCAAAACGCGGCCGACAGGCCGGAATGCAAATAGCGGTGAAACGGATTGGCCAATTGCAGGAAAACAGCCATGAAAGATCGCGCAAAAACGGCTGGATCATCCTCCACCCGACTGAAACGTATCCTCTATACGGCAAGTGGGCTGTTACTTCTCGCTCCGGTATACTTTACTTGGAGCGGCCTGAACCCAACTCCGATACAGCCACTCGCACAGCAGGCGTTAGGCCCCTTCACCGCAACCCCTACGCCCATGGATGAACTGCCCCCTTACCCACAGGGAAACGGCTTTCGTAAGGATTACAGCGTGGTTTTCTGCGATGATTGCACGCAACACATTCGTGTCGCGCATCTTGCCATCCAGCCTAACGCACCCACTCTTCCCGAAAATGAGGACGGTATCCTGCACGGTAGCCGTTATTTGCAACATGTACACGCAACGGCACCCGCACAGGTGGTTAGTGAAGATCGCCTCTGGCTAACCATCCAAGACTGGAAGGGTCAAGTTTGGCAAACCAGTTGGCCGGTCAGTTCAGCTGGCGACTAACCGCTTGCTGGATCACTACAGTTGTGAGGGGCAGTACATTTTGAAACGTGTCGTGTCGAAAAAAGCGGATTATTTCGACACGTCCTGTCCTCATGTACGCACTATCGACATATGCTCTCGTTCGTGTTATGCCTTCCAAACTGATCGACCTGCTCACCCGCGACGAACAGTTTGCACCCTATACAGAATTAAAAGTCTGAACCCCGGAACTCAGAACTTTCGTTAAACGCGCGACCATCTCATCGACCTCTGCTTCCGTGACATTCAAGGCCGGCATGAATCGCAGTATCTGCGGTCTTGTCGCGTTGATCAACAGCCCTTGTGCAAATGCTTCGGCAGCGATCGAGCTGGCGTTTCCCTGCGGTACTTCCAGTGCGACCAGCAATCCTTCTCCACGCACGTTGCCTAACCCGAAGGTGGCTGATAACGCCCGTAGTCGTTGGCGAAGATATTCACCGCGCTTAACCACAGTGTGCAGAAATGTCGGCTGTGACACGATGGCGAATACGGCATTGCCAACGGCGGTCATCAATGGTGTTCCGCTGAAGGTTCCGCCTTGATCGCCGTGTTCGAAGCAGCTGACATTGTCGCTGGCGACCATGGCAGCCAGTGGCACCCCTGCACCTAGGCCTTTGCCGAGTGTCAGAATATCGGGAACGATGCCTGCCTGCTGAAAGGCAAACAGCGTGCCGGTGCGTCCCATGCCGGTTTGCACTTCATCCAGAATCAACAAAATGCCCTGCTGGCGGGTGAGCTCCCGCAGCGCCTGCAAATACTCGCGCGTGGCAGGAATCACGCCGCCTTCGCCTTGCACGGGTTCGAGCATGATGGCTACCGTATTGCCAGTGATTGCGCTCGTTATAGCGTCGATATCGTTGATTGGTACTTTGCTAAAACCTGTGACTTTGGGTTCGAACAACGCCTCCCATTGCGGTTTGCCCGATGCCGACATGGTGGCCAAGGTGCGGCCATGAAAACTGTTTTGCAGGGTAATAATTTCATACGCGCCGCGCTTGAATTTCTCACCCCAGCGCCGCGCCAGTTTGATCGCGCCTTCGTTTGCTTCGGCGCCGCTGCTGGTGAAAAATACCTTGTGCAAACCGCTGTGTTTTACGATTTGCTCTGCCAGCGCCAGCATGGGTGCGTTGTAATAGGAGGGGCTGCAATTGATCAGGGTGGCGGCTTGCGCGGCAAGGGTTTCGGCAATGATGGCGGGGGAATGCCCTAGGCAATTGACCGCCCATCCCTGAATAAAATCGAGATAACGCTTGCCATGATTGTCCGTCAGCCAGGCGCCTTCACCCGCGATCATCGTCAGTGCCGGTCGTGGGGTGACATCCATCATTGCGTTGCCCATGTGATACATTGTGTGGCCTCTTTTCATTAAATCCGTAGGTGAAGTGTTACATCAGTGGGTTAAGTGCTTTTTTGCGGGAATAAAAAAGGCCGCAGGGGGTACCTGCGGCCTTTTCGAGAAATCTTGTCGACTGAACCTAGATTCTCCGGTGGACCGCAGGCGCGCACGCGCATGCTCGCGCGGCTGCGCGGGCGGCATTACGACGGGATTGTGCGGTCAGGGAATAGGTTTTCATCTTCATATGATGGGCAATTAGTGATGGAAGTGTCAAGCGTAAAATTGTCAAGCGCAAAATGGGTGATTCAGGTCGGATATAGTGGCAGATGCTGGGGTGGATATGAGCTGAGCGCCCGTGAAGGGCGCGACCTTTGATTCGCTTTGGCAAAACGCAAAACGCCGTTATCAAGGTAAGGTGAGAGTGGTGGGTTGAGGTTCGCTTTGTTTTTCGATCAGCGCCTTGATTTCTGCCACGCAGGAGCCGCAGTTGGTTCCTGCTTTCAGGTGTTGGCCTACTTCTGCGGCAGTTTTTAGCTGGTGTCGCGCAATGGCGTTGCAGATCGTTTTCTCTCCTACACCGTAGCAGGCGCAAACGGTTCGGCCTGCGTCTTCAACACCGGCAGGGCTTTTTCCGGAGAGTAATGCTTTGCGATCCAGCGGGTCTAGCGTGGCTTTTGAAAATAGTGAAGCAAGCCACCTGCGATCCGCGTTACGAATGCGATCAGAATCACCTTTCTCTACAAAGACGCAGCTCTCCAACTCGCCATCCACAAGATGCGCCCAGCGGAAGCGGCCGGCAGATTGGTCTTCAAAAAGCAGAGCTGGTTCGTGCGTGCTCGTAACGCCGGTAATCAGGGAGAGAGTGTCAAGATCGGGAAGCGGGCCTTCACCGGCTATTTCGTATCGGAAAAAATGCTCCCCCCTGATTTTGCTGGCCCATTGGCTGGTCGGCAGCGACAACTCTTGGCGCGAAAACACAAAGCCTGTCCAATCCGGCGTCCAGTGTTCAATTTGGCAGGGCGTGTGTTTTCCTTCCGGCTGACCGGAGTGCCGGTCGGTAGCAGGGTTTACCAGCGCACCAACCCGGGCGTTACGCGCAAACTGATCATTCCAGTGGATGGGAACAAAGACATCACCGCGACGGATTCCAGCATCGGTTGTGGCCCTTGCCAGCATGTTGCCCCAGCGGGTGCTGATACGCACTAAGTGGCCGCTCTGGATGTGGTAGCGAAGCGCGGTATCCGAGTGCAGTTCTACGAATGGCTCGGGCTTATGCTGGTTGAGCGAGGCAGAAAGCCCTGTGCGTGTCATGGTGTGCCATTGATCACGGATACGCCCTGTGTTGAGTACCAGCGGCCAGGTGGTATCGGTCGCGTTGGCCGGTGGCTGCCATTGCACGGCAACAAAACGGGCCTTGCCATCCTCGGTGCAAAAAACACCGTCACCAAACAGGCGCAGGCTGTTCTCTGGGTCTCTTATTGTTGACGTTATTTCTTCTGTAACGGGCCATTGAAGTGGCGATAGTTGGTCGTAGTCCTCATCCGAAAGTGTTTGCAAGCCGGAAAGGTTGAACAGCCTCTTGTGGCTGCCTTCATTTTCGAATGCGCTCAAGGCGGCGTGTTCACGGAACACGTCGGCAGACTTGGCATAGTCAAAGTGTCTGGCAAATCCCATTGCATGGGCCACGTCACGCAAGATGCGCCAGTCTTGGCGCGCTTCTCCCGTGGTTAACAAATGGGTGGCCGACAGGCCAGCAGCGGGCAAGCGGCGTTGGCGCGAGATGCAGCGGACGGAATTGGTGACGGTGCCGTCCTTCTCCCCCCAACCCATTGCGGGCAGCAGAACATGAGCGAGATCGTTGGTATCGGTGCGTTCGATGCAGTCCGAAGCGATGACTAGCGGGCAGTTTTCGAGCGCCATTTTTACCCGATCAGCATCGGGAAGGCTCACGACCGGATTGGTGCCCATGATCCAGACGGCCTTCACTTTGCCTTCCCCGATTGCTTTGAACAGGTCGAGCGCCTTTAACCCGGGGTGCTGTGCCATATTCTCCGCGTTCCAGAATCGTTTTACGCGGGCGATATTGTCTGGGGTGAGCTCCATGTGGGCGGCAAGCTGATTGGCTAAGCCGCCTACCTCTCGCCCTCCCATGGCATTTGGCTGGCCGGTCAGGGAAATCGGGGAAGCGCCGGGTTTTCCGATGCGCCCCGTGGCCAGATGGCAGTTGATAATGGCGTTGACTTTGTCGGTGCCGCTGCTGGACTGGTTAATGCCTTGCGAAAACAGAGTCGTAGTGCGCGGTGTCTCGGCGAACCAACGATAAAAGGTCGTGAGTTTGTCGATCTCCAGATCACAGCCTTCTGCAACCTGTTCCAGAGTGTCGGCGTCTTGCCATGCGGAACGTAACGCTTGCTCGAAGTGGCCGGTGTGGCGGGAGATATAGTCCGTATCTACGACGTTATGATCGGCCAGCCAACCCAATAATCCATTGAACAGCAACACGTCGCTACCTGGCCTGAGCGCCAAGTGCAGGTCGGCAATCTCGGTGGTCGAGGTGGCGCGTGGATCAATGACCACCACTTTCATGTCGGGTTTTTGGGCTTTGGCGGCTTTAATTCGCTGAAATAGAACTGGGTGGCACCACGCTGTATTGGAGCCGGCGAGCACGACAAGATCTGCCAGTTCCAAATCTTCGTAGCAGCCAGGAACGACATCCTCACCAAAGGCGCGCTTGTGCCCTGCGACTGCAGTGGACATGCAGAGTCTGGAATTGGTGTCGATATTGGCGCTGCCAATGAAGCCTTTCATTAGTTTGTTGGCGACGTAGTAATCTTCGGTTAGCAGCTGGCCGGAAACGTAGAAAGCCACCGCATCTGGCCCGTGGGTGGCAATAATGTCGCTGAGTTGTTTTGCAACAAAGGAAATTGCCTGCTCCCAGCTGGCGCGTATGCCGTGGATTTTGGGGTGCAGCAGGCGCCCGTCTGGGCGCAAGGTGCTGGCGAGGCTGGAGCCCTTCGAACAGAGTCTGCCGTGGTTAGACGGGTGGCCAGAATTGCCGGTAACTTGTAACGATAAATCTACGTGGTCTGTGCTGGCCGTAATTCCGCAGCCGGTGCCGCAATAAGGGCATGTCGTGTGAGTGACGGTAGTGTCGCTATGGTTTGTACGTTCGTTGGTATCGCTGTTTTGCAGGGTCGGGGCTGGGTGAAAAGTGATAACAGTCATATTAAGCCGCCGCTGGAAAGGTGGATGAGTCGGATGTGGCTAGGCAAAAATCCTTGCCAAAGATCAGGTGGTCACGCCATTCTTGAATGTTGACTTTTTGCTGGATCAGTTCGAAAAACCAGCCTCCATCCTGCGTATCGCCGTAGAGGACGGCACCGGTCAAGCGCCCATCGCGAATCACCAGCTTGCGGTAGTGGCCTTGTTCGCGATCATGGAATGTGAGGGTTTCAGCGCCTTCCTCACCCATGAAATCTCCCGCCGAAAAAGCCTGTATTCCGGTAATTTTCAGCTTGGTGGCTTCTGGCTTTTGCACATAACGTGCGATTCCCAATTCGGCGAGATGATTGGCACATACTCGGGCCTGTTCGTATAGCGGCGCTACCAGACCAAATAATCGGCCTCGGTGCTGAACGCATTCCCCGACGGCATAGATGACGGGGTCGAAGGTTTGCAGAGTATCGTTCACAAGGATGCCGTTACTGCATTGCAGGCCGCTGTGAATCGCAAGTTCCACGTTAGGCGTGATGCCGGTAGCTGTGACGACCATGTCTGCTTCCAGCGTTTCGCCCGTTTGAAATTCGAGGGCGCGAACATTGCCTTGTGCGTCGCCGAGAAATGCGTGGGTGCGCGCATTCAGGCAGAAGCGGATGCCGCGCGATTCCAAGGTTCGTTGCAATAGGCGGGCGGCGGTTTCATCAAGCTGCTTATTGAGTAGCCAGCTTCCAGAATGCACTACGGTCACCTCCATGCCTTGCTGACGCAGCCCGCTGGCGGCTTCCAGCCCCAACAGGCCACCGCCGATTACGGCGGCATGATGCAGTGTCTTGGTGAGATGCAGCATACGATCTACATCGCGGATTTCCCGGAAGGTGAGTAAATGGCCGAGTTGGTGGCCAGGGATCGGTAGGGTAGTGGGGCGGGAGCCAGTCGCGAGAATCAGCTTGTCATAAGGCAGGTGTTCACCGGAGGCAAGTTGAACGGTGCGTCTGGCGCGGTCGATATGGATGGCTTTTTCACCTTTGTACAGACGGATGGCGTGGTGTCGGTACCAGTCTTCACCGTTCAGGATAATTTGCTCCACACGCTGCTCACCGGCAAGCACGGGTGACAGCATGATGCGGTTGTAGTTGCCGTGGTTTTCTTCGCCTACGACGCTAATATCGTATTTTTCGGGGGCAACTTTTAGCAGTTCTTCTAGGGTACGGACGCCTGCCATGCCGTTGCCAATCAGGATCAGCCGTGGTTTTGCGGAATGATTGCCGTAAGCCATATTCGTTATCCCTTGCAATGCTGGCGAAATTGCGTACCGATTTCGTGGTAGCGCCTTGTGACGTGGGAGCAATCTCCGTGCCAGCAGGATTCGTAGGGAAAATGCGCAATTTCAAACCCGAAACGCACCATGAAGTAGTGGTTTTCATCGAATTGTGCACCGGTCAAGGGCAAAGGATGGGTAGGTGCGGTGCGCCGCCTTTGTGAAGGGTGAATGGTGCCAGCATGGTTTTTGTGCAAGACATGATTTTTCTGCACTAACGCGGAGCGATTCTGGGGATTTTCAGCGAAAACCTGCATGCTAAAGCTGCAATAGGCAGGGTTGCCAATGCATGCGTGGTGTGTGGCACGAGGGTTGCTCTGTGCGGAGAACACCTACACCGCTCGCAGGGGAATGCTGATGGGAAGTACCGGAATCAATTTAATGGAATGGAATAATCCTGCTATTAGAACCTTGCATTATGCCTGGATGGCATTTTTTATAACGTTCATCCTATGGTTTGGGATGGGGCCGTTAGCCGCCTTTATTAAAGTAGAGTTTGCGCTTTCCGATGCGGAATGGAAGGCGCTCTTGATGCTAAACGTGGCGATCACGATTCCCGCTAGAGTTCTGACCGGAATGCTGGTAGACAAGTTCGGCCCGCGAAAGGTGTATGTGCTGGTGCTGGTCGTCAGTGGAGGGATCAGTATCGCCTTTGCGTGCGCACAAACGTATACCCAGCTTGCCATTGCGCGCTTTCTGATGGGGTTTGTTGGAGCAGGGTTCGTGATTGGCATTCGATTAGTGGCGGAATGGTTTCCGGCGCGAAATGTCGGGCTTGCCGAAGGTATCTACGGTGGCTTTGGTAACTTTGGTTCTGCAGCAGCAGCGGCGTTACTGCCGCTGCTGGCGGCTGCATTTGCACCCGCGCTGGGGTGGAGGATTGCGCTGAGCGTGGCAGGAGTGATGGCAATTTTATTTGCTTTCGTCTTTTACCGTGGTGTACGCAACACGCCAAAGGGTTCTACTTATTTCAAGCCCAAAAAAAGCGGGGGGCTGGAAGTTTCAAGCTGGCAGGATCTGTGGTTTTATCTGATCATGAATCTGCCGCTACATATTGCGCTGATCGTACTGGTATGGAGTCTTGCGCCTGGGCATCTTGGCCTGTTGTCGCAATTCTGGGCCAATGTTGCGTGGGGGGTGATTGCGCTGCTAGCGTTCTATCAGTTTCGCAAGATCCTTCACGTCAATCTTGCGCATTTGCGCGATGGTGTACCTGAAATCCAACGTTATAAATTTAGACAAGTGGCGATTCTTTCGCTTGCGTATTTCGCTGCGTTTGGTTCCGAAATTGCCGTGGTTTCCATGCTGCCAATATTTTTCATGGATGTTTTTGGGCTAACACCGGTACAGGCTGGGTTTTCCACGGCGGGCTTTGTTGTGGCAAATCTCGTGGCGCGCCCTGCAGGTGGCTGGCTTAGCGATCGGATTGGCCGCCGGTTGGCGCTGGCGATTCAGATTGGCGGGCTGGCAGTGGGCTATGCCCTGATGAGCTTTATAGATGCAGGGTGGCCGTTATGGCTTGCGCTGACGGTTACAGTGATCAATTCTCTCTTCGTTCAGGCGGGGTGTGGCGGAGTGTACGCGGTGATTCCGCTGATCAAGCGCAGTCAGACCGGCCAGATCGCTGGAATGACAGGTGCCTATGGAAACGTTGGCGGCGTGATTTTTTTAACGGTATTGTCTTTCGTGAGCGCATCTGCCTTTTTCATGATTATGGCTGCATGTGCCGCGTTCGTGTTTCTTGCCGTGCTGTTTCTGGAAGAGCCACCTCGCCAGCTGGTGGAGGTGCTTCCGGATGGTACGGTTGAGTTGATCGACGTACATTGAAGTGACGGTAAGACATACCTAAGCCAAACGTCATAATGGAACGAAACCCTTATGCAATCCACGCAGACACAACTGAAGCTCTCGGCGGCGCAACGTTCGGAGGCAGGGCGAAAGCCCTGCAACGAGGACAGTATTGCGATTCAAGTGCCGTCCGGAAATGCTCTTACCGGCAAGGGCATTGTCGTAGCGATTGCTGACGGTGTTAGCGCGGCTGAGGCTGGACGTGAAGCTTCTGAAGTCGCAGTGACAGGATTTATCAGCGATTATTATTCCACGCCCGATTGTTGGAGCGTTCGCCAGTCGGCTCATAAAGTGCTGATTTCACTGAACCGTTGGCTGTATGGTCAGGGGCAGAAGTTTCGGGATGCGCAGCGCGGATTTGTTACTACCTTCAGTGCTGTGGTATTCAAATCCCGTTCTGCCTATCTGTTTCATGTGGGTGATACGCGCATTTATCGGTTGCGCGATGGTGAACTGGAGCAGCTTACCCGCGACCATGTTGCGCGCATTTCCGCAGACCAGCAGTATCTGGCACGGGCACTTGGTATCGACGTTAACCTAGAAGTGGATTTTCGGGTGCTTGAGCTCCGAGTGAGGGATGTGTTTCTGTTGACCACCGACGGCGTGCATGAACACATTCCGCAGGGTCAGCTGCAGCGTTTGGTTCAAAACGGAATCGGTGACCTAGATGCATTGGCGGAGAGACTGATACAGACCGCCATGGAGAACGGTAGTACGGACAACGTGTCGTGCCAGTTGGTTAAACTGGAATCCTTAGGTCAGGAGACCAGCGAGGATATACTGCAGGCTTTGAATCGCCTTCCATTTCCGCCGCTGCTAAGTGCCGGGCAGAAGCTGGATGGTTGGCGCGTTCTGGAACTGATGCACGCAAGCCCGCGCAGCCAGCTATATCGGGTCGTGAGTGAAGATAACGAGAAGATCGCGGTGATGAAAACACCGTCACCGAACTACCATGACGATGCCGCCTACATCGAGCGTTTTATTCTGGAGGAATGGGTGGCACGGCGCATTGACAGCGCATATGTAGTGAAACCGATCGAGCCTACTCGGCAGCGACGATTTTTGTATTACCTGCTGGAACCAGTCGAAGGTGCCACGCTGGCTAGCCTGATTTCTGCTGCCAGCCGGCCGGAGATCCAGCGGGTTGTTGCAATTACGGAAAAGCTTGCGCAGGGGTTGCGGGCCTTCCACCGTCGCGAAACTCTGCACCAAGATCTAAAGCCCGACAATGTAATCCTGCGCGGAGATGATCCCGTGATCATTGACTTTGGCTCCGTTTATGTCGCTGGTGTAGATGAGATCGCCACTACGTTTCCGCGTGAACATGCGCTCGGCACACTGGAATATTCCGCACCGGAGTATCGCCTGCAACGTCCACGCTGCACGGCGAGTGATCAATTTTCGCTGGCGCTTTTGACGTATTCGATGCTGACTGGGCATCACCCTTACGGTGAAGCTTATTCGCAGGCTCAGAGCCACAAGGATTTTCTAAAGCTCACCTACACTCCCGCTTGGCAATACAATCCACTGGTTCCAGTTTGGATGGATGGAGCCTTGCGCAAGGCTCTTCACATCAATGCCGAGTCACGTTATCCGGCGCTATCAGAATTTATCCATGATTTGAAACGCCCCAATCCAGCATTCCTGCGTGCCGATTCTCGGCCCCTGATGGAGAAAAGCCCACTGCGATTCTGGAAGGGAGTGAGCCTTGTGCTGCTGGTGGTCAATATCATTCTGGCCGCGCTGCTGGCAGGCAACTAAGGCGCTGCGTTAGCTGCGAATTGCTGTGCTGGCTAGCAAGCGCCGTGTCTAGGATAAAAAGGGCGGTAGGTGCGCATCGTCCACCTATTTGCGCGGCTGGAGGGTTATCAAATTGAAGAATCCGATCGGCCAAAGCGGTTTTACCGTTTCCGGTACAAAACGGTGGTGGCTGATGATTGTGCTGATGGGGAGGCGCGAGCGGAAGCCGATGCGGTCGGCCAGCGGTACCAGCAAACGCTCGGCCCAGCCGATGCCAGTGACGCCGGCAAAATGGTTGATGATGAGTACGCGCCCGCCCGGCCGCAATACCCGCGCCACCTCATCCAGCAGGGCTACGGGGTCGGGTGTAACAGACACCACGAACATCATGACGACCAGATCAAAGCTATGATCTGGGAAGTCCAGCCGCTCGCCATCCCCTAGGTGTAGCTCTACCTCGGCATCCAACCCCTTGTCTACCCTAGACTGAGCCTTACCCAGCATTTCTGGACACATGTCTAGGCCCGTAACGCGAGTGCCTTTTGGGTAGTGGTGTAGGCTCATGCCGGTGCCAACGCCAACCTCAAGCACATCGTGAGCATCTGTCGACTGCACCAGAGGCCGCACGTGGCCGCGATAGCGGCTGACCAATATGCCGAATGTCGCGTCGTATAACGGTGCCAAGCGGCGATACACTTCGCGGACGGCAGACTTGTTGAGCTCGCCTTCTTGGTGCGTAGTGTTTGGTTGCGTTTCATTGGATATTGCGGTGCGTACTGTTGCTGTCGGTTCGATGTTGCTCATGTTCGACCTGTTTGCCGGTTGTTGCGGAAGGGGGAGCCACGCGGCTGGACACGATCCTGCGTAGAAGGTAGGGAGTAGGCCAGTGGATGGTGCGCAAGTATGCCATTCAGTGGGTAACATCACCACGCGCTTTTGTGTGCATATTTTGTGACGCATACTCTTTTTATGACCTGAGGAAGTAGCAAGAGTAGGGGTGATCTACACTGTATAGACCGCCTGACTTTAGATCACTTGACTTTTGACCACTTGACTTTAGATCACTTGACTTGGGGGGGGAGCGCTCCAATGCTGGGAAACATGAAAATACGCAGCCGCCTACTGCTATCGTTCGGCTTAGTTCTCGTGATGATGGCCACCCTTGCTTCTATAGCCCTTTTCAAACTCTCTGCTGCTAACGCGGATCTTGAGCTGGTCGTGAACGACCGAGCCGCAACGGTGAAAACCATTGGTGAGGTGACCCACGGAGCCAATCTAATCGCGATTGCCCTTCGCAATATGATGCTCAACAGCGATGCAACCGACCGCCAACAGCAAAAAGGCAACATCTCCGCTGCGCGCCAGAATGCGAGAGACGCGATTCAGCAGATGGAAGGTAGAATTGCCGACCCCAAGGGGCAAGAGCTCTTCGTCAGCATGACTCGTGCCAGACAGCAATATATCGACGGCACCGACCAGATCGTTCGCCTGATCGAAACCACGTCTGCTGGGGAAGACCGTGAATATCTCAACAGCACCCTACGCCCTCGCCTTATGGCCTACCAGACGAGCCTTGCAGCACTCGCCAACTTTCAGCAGCAGCTGATGAAAGAAACCAGCGAAGCTGCGCGAAATACTTGGGAGAATACCCGCATGGAACTGATTGGCCTGACGCTCTCTGCCATACTCATTGCCATCGTGCTGGCGCTTTGGATTACCCGCAGCATCACTCGACCCTTGGAAGAAGTGGTGGATGCAGCCTGCGAACTCGCCAAAGGCAATCTGGCGGTTCGGATCGTGGTGAATACTAGTGACGAAATGGGTAAATTAAAACACGCGATGAGCGAGCTGGTAGGCAAGCTGGGGCAGATTCTCCGCGAAGTCGTCAGTACTTCAGATGCACTCACCGATGCTGCTGCCCAAATATCACAGACTGCGCAAGCGCTTTCACAAGCCACCTCTGAACAAGCGGCCAGCGTTGAGGAAACCAGCGCGAGCATTGAAGAAATGAACGCATCCGTAGCGCAAAATACGGAAAATGTGAAACACACAGAGCGTCTCGCCGCCAAATCAGCAACCGACACAGCAGCCGGCGGAGCGGCCGTCAAGAATACCGTTGCTGCCATGACGCAAATTGCGGCCAAAATCCATATCATCGACGAAATCGCTTACCAGACGAATCTGCTTGCGTTGAATGCCGCTATTGAGGCTGCAAGGGCAGGGGAGTCTGGCAAGGGGTTCGCCGTAGTTGCTGCGGAAGTTCGTAAGCTCGCGGAGCGTTCCGGGCTGGCCGCACGCGAGATTTGCGATCTGACAGACTCCTCCGTCGCCATGGCGCAATCCGCAGGCCAGTTGCTGGATGAGATCGTTCCGGCCATCCAGAATGCCTCTGGCCTGTTTCAGGAAATCACCGCAGCTTGTCAGGAGCAAACTGCAGGAATCGGCCAGATCAACGGTGCGATGAGCCAGCTCAATCAGACGACACAGCACAACGCATCCTCATCCGAAGAACTGGCGGCAACTGCAGAGCAGATGGGCAGCCAAGCCAACCAGCTAAAAGCGCAGATGGCTTTTTTCCGAGTGGCGTAGCCTTGCATCCAGCGCGCTTTACTTCAGCGCGCTGATTGCAGCAAAATCAATAGATTCTGAGTACGCTGTCACGGCGGCCTCAGGCTTGCCGTCCACGACTACTAGAACGGAGTTGCCCACCACAATCTGAATGCGAGTATTGTCCGCGCTGGATTCGACGGCAGCAGAATTGCCTTTGATCTTTTTCACTTTCATGCCTGAGAGAGCTGCCATCTGTGGATTGGTAATCATCGCAAGCACGCTTTGTAGCATGGGGGAGTCCATCGTGATTTCGATGCTCACGCTATCATCCCCTTTGGTGTACTGCTTTGATACATTGATGCCGCCCCCCAGCACCGCTGCGCTCGTTGCGGATGCGTCTCCTTCACCGCTTTCCCAGCCGGACAAGGCTGCAGGCAGAAGCTTTTTCACCTTGTCAGCTTTGGCTTGGCGCACCAGTTGAGAGGCATATTCCCACTGCGACGCAGCCGTTCCCAGTTCGCCCCGCTTGTAGGCGGCGCTGCCTTCATCAATTGCATCGGTGACTTCATCGGCCAAAACTGGGCCGGCGATTAGCGCGGCACACATCACGAGCAAAATACGTTTCATGATAACACTCCCTGATAAATCACAAAGAAAACACGTGCCTAGGATACTGCGTAAATCATGTATCATGGAAGCCAAATTGCTTTCAGACCGAAACTTGACTTACCGCCGCTGAGATACACTCATGTCCAAACTTAACGTCCCCGTCGAAGAATTCACCACTCCAGATCCTGTTACCGCAACTGAAGCCATGAGCGTAACGGAACTAAAAAGCCTGATGGCACAGCACGGCATTCGTCACCTGCCAGTGCTGCGCGCAGGCGAAGTCGTAGGCATTGTGAGTGATCGCGACGTGCGAGTGGCTTCTGGCTTGAGCGCCGAGCACAGTTTGCAAATCCAAGCCACCGATATCATGGCGAAAACACCGCTCACGGTAAGTGCAAACACCCCTCTCGATAAAGCCGCATTTCTCATGTCCGAACAAAAAGTGGGTAGCGTGCTGGTAAACGACGAACGCGGCCAGTTTCTCGGAATCTTTACGGTAACGGATGCGCTCAACGCGCTGATTGAAATCGTTCGCGGTGAGGAAGCTAACTGAGGAAGCTAACTGAGGAAGCTAACTAAGGAAGCCAACGGACGCTACACCCCTAAGGGGGTTCTCTGCTACACTGCGGCCCCAACCCCCCGTACCTCATTTTATCCTCGCAGGAGAATGTTCATGTTTCCAGCCGACATGACAATTGCTAAATTTGATCCCGATCTATGGCAAGCCATGGAGGGCGAGAAACGCCGCCAAGAAGAGCATATTGAGCTGATCGCCTCCGAAAACTACGCAAGCCCAGCCGTAATGGAAGCGCAAGGCTCGGTACTTACGAACAAGTACGCCGAAGGCTATCCCGGCAAACGCTATTACGGTGGCTGCGAATACGTAGACGTCGCGGAGCAATTGGCCATTGATCGCGTAAAAGCACTGTTCGGCGCCGACTATGCCAACGTGCAGCCGCACTCCGGCTCACAGGCGAACGCAGCGGTATATACCGCGCTTCTGGAACCGCACGATGTCGTTCTGGGGATGAGCCTTGCCCACGGTGGCCACCTCACTCACGGTGCCAAAGTAAACTTTTCAGGCCGTACCTATACCGCCGTACAGTACGGTTTGAACCCTGAAACCGGCGAAGTCGACTACGATGATGTCGCCCGTCTCGCTCGCGAGCACAAGCCCAAGATGATCGTAGCCGGTTTTTCGGCCTACTCCCGCGTAATGGACTGGGGTAAATTCCGCGCAATTGCAGATGAAGTAGGCGCGTATTTCATGGTAGACATGGCCCACGTTGCCGGCCTCGTCGCGGCAGGTCTCTACCCGAACCCCACGCAGATTGCCGACGTCACCACCTCAACCACCCACAAAACCTTGGGCGGGCCACGCGGCGGCATCATTCTGGCAAAATCGAATCCAGATATTGAGAAAAAACTGAACTCCGCCGTATTCCCCGGCATTCAGGGCGGCCCTTTGATGCATGTGATTGCAGCCAAAGCCGTGTGCTTCAAAGAAGCGGCAAGTGATGCCTTCCGCACCTATCAAACCCAAGTGGTTGCCAACGCACGTGCAATGGCCGAAGTCGTAAAAAGTCGTGGCTACGATGTCGTCTCCGGCGGTACTGACAACCACCTGTTCCTGCTAAGCCTAATCGGCCGCGAAGTTACCGGCAAAGACGCCGACGCAGCCTTAGGCCGCGCTAACATCACCGTGAACAAAAACGCAGTGCCCAACGATCCGCGCTCCCCGTTCGTGACCAGCGGCTTGCGCATTGGCACGCCTGCCGTAACCCGTCGTGGTTTTGGCACCGCTGAAGTGCGTGATCTGGCCGGCTGGATCTGCGATATTCTCGACAATATCAGCGATGAAGCCACCATTGAGCGCGTAAGAAAGAACGTACTGGAAATCTGCGCGAAGTTTCCGGTGTACGCAAACTAAACGCGAGCTCACGAAAACGCTAGCTCACGAAAACGCCGCTACCGCATCAAACTCTGCTGTAGCGGCGTTTTTGTTAGAGATGCCCAAGCGCCACCGAGTAGATCTCCGGCTTAAAACCGATGAGCGTTCGCTCGCCCAGATCCAGAACCGGCCGTTTGATCATGGAAGGTTGCGCCAACATCAGCGCGATTGCGCTGGGCGTATCCAGATTGGTTTTTTGAGATTCATCCAGCTTGCGAAAGGTGGTTCCCGCGCGGTTCAGAACTGCCTGCCAGCCGTGTTCGCTGCACCATTTTTCGAGGGATGTGCGGTCGATGGAAGCGGTTTTATAATCGTGGAAAACGTAGTCAATCCCATGCTGATCCAGCCAAGTTCTTGCTTTTTTCATGGTGTCGCAATTTTTAATGCCGTAAAGAACGTAAGCCACTTTTGCCCCTAATGTTGCGTGCTCAGCACTCAACCCGATTTATTCGCCTATATTTTGAAAGACGAGCCTAACAAAACTGGCCACCTTCCGTAAGGGCTAAGCCCCGTTCGAGAACCCCACATGCAGCTGCTCTATACCGTTCTGATCCTACTGCTCGTGGTAGGCGCGACGCGCTTTTCTGCTCAATTCATTCCGCTCCCGCCGCCGATCCTGCAAATTCTGGTGGGCGCGCTGTTGGCGGCACCCGCGTTTGGGCTTCATGTGCGTTTAGACCCCGAACTTTTCATGCTGCTATTCATCCCGCCGCTCTTGTTCGTAGACGGCTGGCGGATTCCCAAAGGCCAGTTCAGCAAGCTGCGCACGCCTATTTTGATGCTGGCCTTTGCGTTGGTGTTTGTGACGATCCTTGTTGTGGGTTTTTTTATTCATCGGCTGCTGCCGACAGTGCCGCTTGCCGCCTGCTTTGCCCTCGCGGCCGTGCTATCGCCTACGGATGCCGTTGCCGTGACCGCCATTGCGCGTGATCGTTTGCAGAGCACCCTCAACAATCTCTTGCAAGGCGAGGCGCTCATGAATGATGCCTCTGGCCTTGTCGCCTTTAAGTTTGCGGTTGCCGCGACACTCACCGGCGTATTTTCCTTGAGTGATGCGGCGATTCGCTTTGTCATTGTGGCCATCGGCGGCTTCGCCGTAGGCATGGCACTTAGCTATTTTCTGGGCCGCCTGCGCGCCTGGATGATCGGGCGCGGCTGGGAAGAGCCTGGCCCACACGTTTTATTGATGCTGCTATTGCCGTTCTACTCTTATGTCGTGGCAGAACACTTTGGCCTCTCTGGGATTCTCTCTGCCGTTGCCGCAGGAATGATGCAGAGCCGCCTGGATCTTTTGCCGCGCCAAACCACAACACGGCTGCTTAATCGCAGTGTGTGGACGTTGCTGGAATTTACTTTTAACGGCTTGATCTTTTTGTTGTTGGGCCTGCAATTGCCAGACATTTTGAGTGTTGCGCTTAGCCAGCACGATGAACCCTGGCGGTTTGCCCTGCAAGCGCTCGGTTATGTTTTTGCGATCTATGCTGTGATGCTATTGCTGCGTTTTGCCTTTGTGTACATTTACTGGTGGATCTCGGGTAGCTTGCGCCGCATTCGCCGCAAACCTACTCGTTTCATGGGGCAATCGCGCGTTGCCCTTACGCTGCTGCTTACCCTAGGCGGCGTGCGCGGCGCAGTCACGCTTGCTGGCGTGTTGTCGTTGCCATTGCTGCTAGAAAGCGGTAGCGTGTTTCCGCAGCGTGATTTGCTAATTTTGATTGCAGCCGGCGTAATTCTGCTGTCTCTTGCTACCGCCAGTATAGGCTTGCCGTTAATCCTTCCGCGCCTGCCGCGAGACAATCTGGCATTGCGCGAAACCGAACTAAATCAATATCGTGCCGATGTTTTAGAGGCGGCCATTCGCAGCTTGGGTGCCGGAGAGGAGAAGGGCGATGCCACCCAAGATGCCATTATCCATGCCGAAGTCAAAGCGCGCCTGATGAGCGAATACCGCGACCTGCTGGAGCGAGCGCGTGTGCCCGATAATTTGCGTGAACGCTCACGCCAAGTAAGCGAACTGGAATCCCGCATGCGCTTGCAGGCGCTCCGCGTGCAGCGTTTGGAGCTATACCGGCTGCGCAAAGGAGGGGAAATCGACGATGATTTGCTGATGGATATTCTACGTGACCTCGATATTGCGGAGGCGCGGTTGAGGTGACAATGGATTTGCATGCATATGGATTTGCATGCATATGGATTTGCATGCATATGGATTTGCCCGCTTCGCCTATCGCATACGCTCGCTTTTTGAGATAATCCTTCCCTGAGTTTGGCAATTCGTTCAGTGTAAAACCATTATTTACAGCGAAACCCTATGATCACCTTTCAAGATGACTGGTTTAGCGCCAGCGACGATAACAATGGCATTCCGGTTTTTTTGCGCGCTCGTGATACCTTGGATCACCTGATTGGGCTGGAGTCGCACCCCACCTTGGTGCGGCTGGTGTGGATCTACAAGCCCGTCGGCGAGCACGGTTTGCCGAGTGATGAAGATGCCGCGCGGATGACGGCTTTTGAGCAGACCGTAATGCCCGCGTTGGAAGCAGAGCGAATCTGCATTTTTTACTGTATCTACCAACATAACGGCCAGCAAGAGTGGCTCGCATATTGTTCCAACGTCGATGCGGCCGAGGAAATCATCAACGTAGCGCTCATGGAACACGAAGAATATCCCATTGAGCTGCTCCAAGAAGACGACCCCGAATGGGAAGACTACAAAAACATGCGTGAAGGCACTGGACAAAGCCGCTAGCCGCTCACGTGTCAGTGCGCTGACCGCGAAGCCCACCAGCCTTGCGCCCAAGCACCCGCAAACAAGCCAATCACGCTAAATATAAGCGGCCAGTTGCCTGTGCCCAAGCCTGCGATTGCGGGCCCTGGGCACACGCCACACAAGCCCCAGCCAATCCCGAACAGTGCCGCGCCTTTGATCGTATTGCCAAGCGGGCCTTGGTGGTGCGCGCCAAAGCTTGGTTCCAGCACCGGCTTTTTGAGCAGCTTCGGTAGAAAGCGATACGTGAAAAATGTCGTACCCGTTGCCGACGCGAGCACCAGCAACAGCCCAAAATCCTCAAAACGCAAAAAGGAAAGCACAATCTCTGGCTTGACCATGCCCGACCAAGCCAACCCAAAACCAAACAACATGCCGCCAAGCAGCAATGCAACATAGGATGCTGGACGCATTATTTGCCTCCTACGTTAACAATGAGGTTTGCGGTAAGGATTGCCGTGGTCATAAACGTCAACACAGCCGCCAGCGATGGAAGTTGCAGAGAAGCCATCCCGCAAATCCCGTGCCCCGAAGTGCATCCCCCGCTTAGCCTTGCGCCGAATCCGCCGATGAATCCACCGATCAACAGCTGCCACCACGTGACTTGCGTCACCCAGTTTTGCTGGCCGCCAAAGCCAAAATAGAACAGCGCAGCCCCCAGAATCAGCCCCGCAGCGAGCGTGGCCCGCCAGCCTCGCGTGCTCACCCACCGCGCCTCCTGAAAGAAGGGAAGTTTGGAGAACCATGAAAGCGTGCTACTAAAAAACGAACTCATTCCGGCCACAATGCCGGTAAACATAAAAATAAGGCTGACCGCAAGGCCAATGCAGATGCCGCCGGCGATGTATTGAAATACGCCGAGAGGGAACAAACTGTCCATAATGAATCCCTAAACGTCGATCACCACAAGGTGACGTAAGCCAGAACGATAAACTAAAAGGCTGTGAGCCTTGGGTAGTACTTCCAAGAGAAAGCTAGACTGAAGAGGTTCAGAGGATAAACTCAATGGGTAGCAAAGTCACTCTTGCCGAGCCCCGCGTAGGCTCTCTGAGTGGTTGGAGAATGCGCGTGCGGGCCGCTCACGAAGACCTAGGCCCGCTGTTCAATTTGCGCAAAATACGGTATAACGACAGCCTGTATTCCTCAATGTTGCCCATTGTGACCGCTCTTTGCCGCCGGAGAGACCATGCACTGCCCGTTTTGCAACGCCGATGACACCAAAGTCATTGATTCCCGACTGGTCGCCGAGGGCAACCAGGTTCGCCGTCGGCGCGAATGTATCTCTTGCGGTGAGCGCTTTACCACATTTGAAACGGCGGAGCTGGTGATGCCGCGTGTAGTCAAGCAGGGCGGAACCCGTGAGCCGTTCGATGATAACAAGCTTCGTAGCGGTATGTTGCGGGCCTTGGAGCGCCGGCCCGTCAGCATGGAACAGACCGAAGCCGCCATTAGTCGAATCAGTCAAAAACTGCGCGCCACCGGCGAGCGCGAGATTGCCTCGCGAGCCGTGGGCGAGCTTGTCATGCAAGAGTTGCGGGAATTAGATCAAGTCGCATTCGTTCGATTTGCGTCGGTTTACCGCAGTTTTCAGGACATCAGCGAATTTCGCAAAGAAATTGACCGCCTGCAAAGCGCTGACTTACAAGAGACAGGACAGTCGTAATGCCTTCCTACGATTTCAACGCCTTTGATCATCAAATGATGAGCCGCGCGCTGCAGCTGGCGCCGCGTGGCCTGTACACCACTCACCCCAACCCCAGAGTCGGCTGCGTGATCGTGCAGAACGGCGCGATTGTCGGCGAAGGCTGGCACCAATTAGCGGGCCAAGGCCACGCAGAGGTGTTGGCCTTGGAACAGGCCGGTGAACGCGCCAAAGGTGCAACGGCTTACGTTACCTTGGAACCTTGCGCGCACTACGGGCGCACGCCCCCCTGCGCCAACGCACTGATCAAGGCCGGAATTGCCCGTGTTGTAGGCGCAATGTCCGACCCTAATCCGCGTGTTTCCGGCGGCGGATATGGCCTATTGCGAGCGGCAGGAATCAAAACCGATAACGGCCTACTCAAACAGCAAGCGGAAGCCTTGAATCCGGGCTTTATCAAGCGGATGCGCGGTGGCTTGCCTTGGGTGCGCGTCAAATCCGGCATCAGCCAAGATGCGCGTACCGCGATGGCCTGCGGCGAGAGCCAGTGGATTACTTCTAGCCCCGCCCGCGCCGACGTGCAACGCCTGCGCGCGCGCAGCGAGGCCGTAATTACTGGCGTAGATACCGTATTGTCTGACGACCCTGCACTTACCGTGCGCCCCGCCAGTTGGCCGGCAGATGATGCGCCGTGGGGATGGCCTGACGGGTTCACGCCCATCCAGCCACTGCGAGTGATTCTGGATAGCCAATTGCGAACCCCCACCAGTGCCCGCCTGCTGCGGGAGCCTGGCCAGAACGTTTTTGCCCACATTGGCTCCAATCCCGAACGCGAAGAAGCCCTGCGTGCTTGTGGTGCCACCTGCATCAGCTTTCCGGGGCGGGATGGGCGTGTAGATCTCGTGCCGGTATTGCAGTGGCTCGCCGCGCAAGAAGTCAACGAAGTGTTGATTGAAGCAGGGGCGAGTGTTGCCGGTTCTTTTATTGAAGCCGGTTTGGTGGATGAGTGGGTGGTCTATCAAGCCCCTTGTCTGCTTGGCAGCGAAGCACGTCCGGCGCTGATTTTAGAGGGTTTATCGGGCATGAAAGATAAGCGCACGCTGGATCTGGTCGATTCTCGGCAGATTGGTTTAGATCATCGCTTTACTTACCGCCTGCGCTCCTTGCCCACACTCGCAAAATCACTATAGAGATCGTTACGGAAACCTTATGTTTACAGGCATTATCGAAGCGGTTGGCCACATTTCTCGCATCGACCGCAAAGGCGGCGATTGGCAATTGACCGTAAAAACCGGCAAATTGGATCTAGGGGATGTGCGCCTAGGGGACAGTATCGCCGTTTCAGGCGTGTGCCTGACGGTGACCGCGCTTCTATCTGATGGCTTTCAGGCCGACGTATCCAACGAGACGCTTGCGTGCACCGCATTTCGTGACCTGAAAGCGGGTAGTCGCGTCAATCTTGAAAAGGCGCTAACCCTTGCGGCGCGGCTTGGTGGCCATTTGGTGAGCGGCCACGTGGATGGGGTTGGTGAGGTGATCAACCGAAGCGAAGATGGCCGTTCGATTCGCTTGGAAATTCGTGCGCCCAATTCGCTGGCCCGCTACATCGCTGAAAAAGGCTCCATTTGCGTCAATGGCGTAAGTCTGACCGTGAACAGCGTAAATGGTGATTGTTTTGGCCTCAACGTGATTCCGCACACTGCGGCAGAAACCACGGTAGAAGAGTGGCGTACAGGCGCATCCCTGAATCTTGAAGTAGATTTAATTGCGCGCTATCTCGAACGCCTGCAAATGGGCGCAGCCGCTACGGCCTCGAAAACCGATCCAATTACTTTGGACCTTTTGGCGCGAACCGGCTTTATGCGTTAACCCGAGCCTAGACAGACACGGCCTTAGATTGGCTCAAGCTGGTTTTACAAAAGCTGGTTTTACACAAGCTTAGTTTTGCACAAGCCTAGCGTTACACAAACCAAGGTTTACAGAAGCTTAGATTGACAGGAGTACCGCAGTGGAACTGAATACAATACAGGAACTGGTTGACGACCTGCGTCAGGGCAAAATGGTGATCCTGATGGATGACGAGGATCGGGAAAACGAAGGCGATATCATCATGGCTGCGAGCATGGTTCGCCCAGAAGATATCAACTTCATGGCCAAATACGCGCGCGGCTTGATTTGCCTTACGTTGACCCGCGAACGTTGCGAGCAGTTGGAGCTGCCGCTGATGGTCACCAATAACGGTGCGGCTCACGGCACTAATTTTACCGTGTCGATCGAAGCCGCCGAAGGGGTCACTACGGGAATCTCCGCCGCTGACCGCGCTCACACCGTTCAGGTTGCGGTGAAGCGTGATGCAGTGCCTAGCGACATCGTTCAGCCGGGACATATTTTCCCGCTCATGGCGCAACCCGGCGGCGTGTTGCGGCGCGCAGGCCATACCGAAGCAGGCTGCGACCTGACCCGCTTGGCAGGATTTGAGCCGGCTGCGGTGATTGTTGAAGTGATGAACGAAGACGGCACCATGGCGCGCCGCCCGGATCTGGAAAAATTCGCTCAGCAACACGGCATCAAAATTGGCACCATTGCAGACCTGATTCACTACCGCACAGTAAACGAACGTACAGTTGAACAAGTACGCAAAGAAGTTCTGCCGACGCGCTTTGGTAATTTCGACCTGCACGTGTTTAACGATCTAATTGAGGGGCAAACCCATCTTGCCTTGGTGCGCGGAAATTTGCAGGAGTGCGATGCGCCTTATGTGCGTGTACACGTTGCCGACCCGTTGCGCGATTTAATCGGCGCAATTAAGGATGATGCAAGCGGCTGGAGCCTAGAAAAAGCCATGCGCTTTATGAATCAGACTGATCAGCCGGGTGTATTTCTTCTGCTGGGCGATTCGTTTCGCCAGCACGATGTAGAAGACCTGCTCGATAGTTATTTTAGTGGCCTGCAAGGGCCGCGTAGAAAAGCCTCGGCAAAGTCGTCGGGCATGTATCGAACCATCGGCACCGGCGCGCAGATTCTGCGCCAGCTTGGTGTTACTCGAATGCGGCTGTTGAGCTCGCCGTTACGCTTTTTTGCTATTTCTGGATTTAATCTGGAGATCGTAGAGTACATCAACAGTTCAAGCTTTGAATAAAGCATACGTTTTTTAACGACGTTTTTTGAACAGTATTCCGTCATTGGAAAAACAATTTCGATCCTAAGGGCACCTGTTATGACTATTCGCGTAATTGAAGGCAATTTTTGTGAAACCGCAGCGCGCTTCACCATCGTCGTTGCACGCTTTAATGCATTTGTTGTGGAGAGCCTGCTGCAGGGCGCAATTGACACCCTCAAGCGCCACGGCGTTGCGGAAAAAGATATTGACGTCGTGCGCGTTCCCGGCGCATTTGAATTACCGCTGGCGGTAAAGAAAGTTGCCGAAGCCAAAAAGCCCGACGCGATTATCGCTTTAGGCGCAGTCATTCGCGGCGGTACGCCCCACTTTGATTACGTTGCCGGCGAGTGCACCAAGGGTTTGGCGAGTGTGATGATGGAGAGCGGCATTCCGGTTTCGTTTGGGGTATTGACCACGGACACGATTGAACAAGCCATCGAGCGATCTGGCACCAAAGCCGGCAACAAAGGCGGCGATGCTGCCTTGGGCGCGTTGGAAATGGTCAGCGTTCTGCGTAATCTTGCAAAATAAGAGGCGCCTGTGAACGAGAAACAACCCCTTGACGATGCCTCTCACGAGGGGCACGCCAACGCTGCGTCTGCGTCGACAAAACCGCGTAATGAAAAACCGCGCACTGAAAAACCACGCACTGAAAAACCACGCAGTGAAAAACCACGCACTGAAAAACCACGCACTGAAAAACCAGAAGGCACGCGGATTGCTGCGCGGCGCAAAGCGCGTAGATTTATCATGCAGGCCCTGTATCAGTGGCAAATGACTGGCGATAGCCTCTCTAGCATCGAAGCGCAGTTTCGCACCGATAACGACATGCGTAAGACCGATGTTGCCTATTTCCATGAGCTGCTACACGGGGTGCCTAGCTGTGTGGCGGATCTGGACAGCGCCATTTCCCCTTTTCTGGATCGTGAAATCACCGAGCTGGATCAGGTGGAACGCGCGATACTGCGCTTGGCAACCTATGAGCTGCTCAAGCGCCAGGATATTCCCTACCGCGTGGCGATTAACGAGGGCATTGAGCTTGCCAAAACCTTCGGTGCAACGGAAAGCCACAAATATGTGAATGGCGTTTTGGATAAAGTCGCCCAGCGTTTACGTTATCATGAAGTCAACGCGCAACGCTTAGAGCGAGCTGCGCAGCGGCAAAATCCTCCCGATAGCGACTAGCTAGCCGTAGTTCGGCGCGTAGGGCTGAAGAGTCGCGAGTACGAGTAGAGGGTAAGAGCAGACAAAAATAGCAGCAGGGTGCGCAGTGGGCGAGTTTGATCTGATACGGGCGTATTTTCAGCCTCTCAATGAGTCGGTGGTGCAAAATACCCGCAAGGCAGATCACGGCCTTTTGCTTGGCATTGGCGACGATTGTGCGCTGTTGTCTTGTGTTGCAGAACCGGCGCTTGCAATGTCGCTGGATACGCTCGTCGAGGGCGTACACTTTCTTGCCGGAACAGATGCCGCAAGGCTCGGCCATAAAGCGCTCGCGGTCAACCTCAGCGATCTTGCCGCGATGGGCGCAGAACCGCGATGGTTCATGCTTGGGCTTACCTTTCCGCAAACCGATACCACTTGGCTTGCAGAATTTTCGCGTGGCTTGGCTCGCTTGGCGCACGAAGCGAAAATCTTGCTGATCGGCGGCGATACCACCCGTGGCCCGCTTGCAATCACGCTGCAAGTGACCGGCGCGGTTCCGCCAAATCGGGCATTACGACGTGACGCCGCGCAAGTGGGCGACGATGTCTGGGTAAGCGGTACTTTGGGCCTCGCGGGGCTGGGCCTTGCTGCGCGCCAGCAGGCTTGGGCGGAAAGCGAACACACCCAGGCATGGTTCGATCGGCTGGAAATCCCGCAGCCGCGCCTCGCTTTGGGGCTTGCCTTGCGCGGCATTGCGCACGCCTGCATTGACGTTTCGGACGGATTTTTGCAGGATTTGGCGCACATCTTAAAAGCCTCTGGCGTATCGGCCCGTTTGGATCTTGATGCGATTCCGGTTCCAGTGTGGGAGCCTTTGCACTTGGATTTGTCAGCCACGCTTTTTAGTCAGAGTGCTCTGCGCGATTTTTGTATACGCTGTGGCGACGATTATGAATTATGCTTTACTGCGCCATTCGCGCAGCGTGCGGCCATTGAAACGCTGTCCAAAACGCTGTCTTTGCGATTGACGCGAGTAGGAATAATCGAAGCCGGTGCGGGCTTAATTGATCTTCAGGGCGTGGTGCTGGAAGCGCGCGGCTATCTCCATTTTCATGCGTAATCTTGAGAGTTTTTATGGGCAGACCGATTACCCGCGAGGATATTCGCCATCCGTTCCACTGGTTAGCACTTGGGTTTGGCGCTGGCTTAGCCAAAAAAGCGCCCGGCACTTGGGGTTCTGTTGTGGGGGCGATTTTGTTTGCTCCCGCCATGTTGCTGCCGCTATGGTGTTATGCGTTGTTGCTGCTTGTCGCGGCCGTAGCGGGGATTTATATTTGCGACAAAACCGCACGCGATTGGGGCGTTGGTGATCACGGTGCGATCGTCTGGGATGAAGTTGCCGGTATGGGCATTGCCTTGTTTGCACTGCCGCTGACCATTGGTTCGGTGGTGATGGCTTTCGCGGCATTTCGGTTGTTTGACATCTGGAAGCCGTGGCCCGTGGGTGCGCTGGATCGTAGCCTGCGTGGTGGTTTTGGAATCATGATGGATGATTTGGCCGCCGGCGTTCTCGCCGCGCTTCTCTGCCACTTTGTGTTCTGGGTTCTTTAATGGGTGTAGGCCGTACTCGCGCTGAAGGCGCTATCGGTGTTCGTTTCCTTCCGTATCGATTATTTATTTGCTTAGCGTTATGGCTCTCCGCGAGCTTTTTATCGAATGTCTATGCGCTTGATTCTTTGGCGAAACCACCCGCGCCGCAGGTGTTGTTGCCGCTGGAGCAGAATGGCTACACTCGCATCAGCCATTCGTTTGAGGTATCTCGCTATCTGCAATTTCTCGCCCGAACCTATCCCGAAGCGCGCTATGAAACGCTCGGAAAATCGGTGCAAGGGCGCGTGGTAGATGCGCTGATTGTGGCGCGCAATACTGTTTCTGCGCGGGATCGTGCTGCTGATGATCGTGCCGCTAATAATCCCACGCCAACTCATATAACGGTGATGCTGGTGGGCGGACAGCATGGCGCGGCTGAACCAGCGACTACTGAGGCGATGTTAAGCATTGCAAAGGAAGTGTTGAGCGGCGATCTGAATTTTTTGCTGGATACGATCACTCTGATTTTGATTCCTAACGTCAACCCTGATGGACGCGACCTTGGCTATCGAAGTAACGCTAATCATGTGAATATCAACACCGACTTTGTTCGCCTAGAACAGCCGGAGTCGCAGGTTTTAGTCGACGCCTTAAACCACTTTCAGCCTGACGTAGTGCTGGATTCGCATGAGTCTGCCGTGTTGAAGGTGAAATCGCTCGCAAAGCAAGGTTTTCTCACTGATTTTTACGCCCAGTTTGAGGGTGCAAATAATCCCGCGTTGCCGACGATGACCCGCCAGTGGCTTACCGAGCAAATTCTGCCAGAGTTGATTCAGCGAACCACACGGCAAGGTTTGCCTGCCAACCGCTATATTGGTGAAATCACCAGTATCCACCAGCCGATTACCGATGGTGGTTTAACCGTGCGTAATTTTCGTAATCGGGTGGGCTTGAGTGGCGTGCTGTCTTTTTTACTGGAAACTCGGTTGGATTCCAAACTGGGAGACTATCCGAGTTATCGCAACATTCGAGCGCGCGTGCAGCGGCAGTTGGTATGCCTGCGGATTTTTCTTGAGGTCGTGCACGCGCAACGCGAGGCGTTCAAGGCGCAGGTTTTAGCGCTCCGAACCGCGGAAGTAACGGAACCGCAATCAGTTCGATTGTCTGCCCGCTATGTGTTGGATAAGCGTCATCCTCAAGTGGCGATTCCGTTGCGTAGGTTGGATGATCAGCAGTTGCAAACGCTGATTTTTGCAGACCATCGTGCGCTACACTTTGGCCCATCGCTGCAGGTGCCTCGTTATTACGCGGTAACCGCTCATCAGCAAAAAATCGCGGAATATCTGCAAAAAAATCACATTCGCTATGATGTGTTAACGAGCCCGCGCGAAGTAGACGCCGAGATCAACCAGTATCGTCGAAGCCAAGGAGCTGAAGCTACGCTTGCAAAATCGAGAAGGGAGCTTCGGCGCATTGCCGCAGGTAGCTTGTGGGTTGATCTTTCGCAGCCGCTTGCAAGATTGGCGATGGTGCTGCTAGATCCGAGATCCAGCAGCAGTGTGTTTCTAGCACCTGACTATGCGCCACTGTGGGCGCCAGATCAGGACTTTTTTATTCTTGCTGTGCCTTAGACGTTGCGGTGCCTTAGGCGTTGCGGTGCGTGCCTTCGACGCTCTGCTACGGCATTAGACCTCGGCGCTCTTAGCGTGCCAGAATCGTTTTGCCGCTCTTGGTGGTAATGATCAGCGCACCGGTCGAGTCAAACTCATAGCTCACTACTTCTTGGAGTAAGTCGAGCAAGCGGCGCTCTTGATCCATCAGCGCGGGCGGGCAGGCCATCATGGTGAGGCCCCCCACGTTGATCGTAAGTTTGTTGCCCGTGGCTTGATAAGAGGCGATCAAGCGGTTGCAGGTGGCACTTCCGGAGAGCTGGCCTTCTTTACCAAACAGCAGGGTCGCGTGAGAGCTGTCGATGATGCCACGGCTGGCGATATCTTCGATCACCCACTCGCGCTCGGTGAGCTGGGGGGAAGCGGTTTTCTGGAGAGTGCTTTTTTGCGAACTGTTTTCTTGCGAGCTGCTTTTTTGCGGATCAGTGGTCATTGTGGCGCAGGCGCTCAAGAATGTCGGGGTTGCGAGCAGAAGTGCGATGGAAAGGGGCTTGGCGGATAACGTGAGCTTCATGATAAGTGAGTGCTTCCATCTGTCTGAAATTGGCGCTCAAGTATAGCGGATTTTGGCCGACACGGAGAGGTAAGACTTTCGTGTGTCAGACTTTCGTGGCGAACGCGCTGGCGTTCCGCAGAACCCGCTTGAGGTGTAGCGTATGAAAATCCTTGAGTCTTCCCTGTTGTTTTCTGCGGCGGCTTCTTCACGAACCATGACCGCTACTCTGCGTGGTGCGACGCTAAGCGCTCCACAAATGACCAATGCCGCCACCTCGGGCCGAGGGGGTGGTGCAGAGAGCGGCATGTTTTTTAATCAGAGCTTGCAGGCGGGCTCGTCCAGCAACACGCTGGCTCAGTCGCAGTGGGCGCCGGCAGGCGCTTTAGCAGCGCCTACCGGCGCATCCAAAGAGGCGGGGAGGGTGCTTGCAGGCATTACCACACAGGTTAGCCAGCAACAACAAATCAATCTGTTTTCCTCGGTTGCAGGCCAAATGACAAGCGCAGGTCAGGCGGGTGCGACGTATTCGCGCAGCGGTGCGGTGTCGGCCTATCAGATGCGTGATGAACAGCAGATGGTGAGTTACCAGATTGCAGGATCTTTACGTTTAGATGATGGGCGGCAGCTGGATTTTAGTATCAACGGCAGTATGAGCCGCTATTTCCGCCTTGAGGAAGCTTCAGGCAGCTATGCGTCGAACGCACAGCGCAAAGACCCATTGGTTGTGAATTTCGGGGGTGGGAGCGTAAACCTTACTGAAAAATCGTTCGCCTTTGATCTTGCAGGGGATGGCCAAAAGCAGGAGGTTTCCTTCGCAACGGGCGGGAGCGGATTCCTATTTCTGGATAAAAATAACAACGGCAGCCTTGATGATGGTACGGAGTTATTTGGAGTGAAATCGGGCGATGGCTTTGCGGATCTGGCCAAATACGATGAGGATGGTAACGGCTTTATTGACGAAAATGATTCGGTTTTTAAGCAGTTGCGCGTTGTGTCGCGTGATGAAAAAGGCAAGGATAGCGTCTACGATCTGAGCTCTCTTGGTGTTGAGGCGATCGGCTTGCAAAGCGTTGCGACTCCCATGGCGCTGAATAGTACGATGCAGCATTCCTTGGGAGAGTTGCGCGCAACTGGGGTGGGTGTCCATGCTTCAGGGGCAGTTTTTACCGTCCAACAGGTTGATCTGACCTTGCGTGATGAATTCCAAGAACGTCGTTTTGAGTTGAGTTTTGAGGCGCAAGTATCGCAAGGGCAAGCAGCGCAGAGCGGCGCCTCTCAAAGTGTTGCTCTGCAGAATAGGCCGCAAGGAGGGTTGCCGGAGGTGAGTATCCCAGAGGATATTGAAGACGCATTGCAGCGCTTAAGAGAAATGACGAGCGAGCTTAACGCGCGCTATCAATCGCATGCGGAACCTGCCGATGAGGGCAAAGGTTATAAGAGTTTGCTTCAGCAATTGCTTGAGCGGCTTGAAAAATATGTGCAAGAAACGCGTGAAGATCGCAAGGAAAAGCAAAACTCAACATCAATGGCTTAGCTGAATTGTGGATTAGTTCCGCGACAAATGAAAAATAATTTTTGCACGTGAAAACGCGCCAAGATTGGCGTATTCGCAGAGTTGCAATATAGTTATACCTTGAGAGTATTGTTGTGTGGCAAGTATTCCTTTCAGGGTGGCCGTTTTGCGTAACTTCTTCAGAAATCACATCGCCTCCACGAGCAGGCGGTCGCGCCCTTTGGCAGTGGCGCTGGTGCTGACGCTTACACTTTCCGTGGGCGTTGGTGCCACAAATCAAGCGGATGCCGCAACCACGGCACCTAATAAGGCTCGCGTTTCGCAGCAGCAGGCAAAGAGACCGGCGGCTGTTAAAAAAACGCAGGTAAAACGGGCGCAGGTAAAACGGGTAGCTAAGTCGCGCCATGTTGCAAAAAAACCAGTTCGCAGGGTGACGCGCGCGCGCGTGGCGGCCGCTGGAGCCGCTGCAGCGACGGCTGCCGCGGTTCATCAAACCATTACCTACGAAACGCGGTCTTCGTCCATGCTTGGACGCCCGGGTTTGCAGTCACGGGCTGCGCTGGTAATGGATGCGGATACAGGCGAAATTTTGTACGGGAAGAATTCCAACGAGACGGTGCCGATCGCGTCGATTACGAAGCTGATGACGGCCATTGTTGTGCTGGATGCCGGTCAGTCGATGCACGAAATTCTGACCATTACCAATGACGATGTAGACACGCTGCGCCATTCTTCCTCGCGTTTGCGCGTCGGTACGCGCCTGCCGCGTGGAGAAATGATGCATCTGGCGTTGATGTCCTCCGAAAATCGCGCAGCTTCAGCGCTAATCCGCAATTACCCAGGTGGCTTGCAGGCAGGCTTGCGGGCAATGAACGCAAAGGCCGCCGAGCTTGGTATGACGAGCAGCCATTTTTATGACGGCACCGGTTTGAATGGCGGCAATCGTGCCTCTCTGTTCGACCTTGCGAAAATGGTCAAAGCGGCGAACACTTACCCAGAAATCCATGACTACAGTACCAGTTCCTCAGCAATGGTTTCGGTGGCAGGCTATCGAAATCAACTCAGGTACGTGAATACCAATCCGTTGGTAAACAATTCCGGTTGGGACATTGGCGTAACCAAAACGGGCTACATCCGTGAAGCGGGCAAGTGTCTGGTGATGCAGGCGCGGATTGGCGCAACCAATACCGTGTTGGTGCTGATGGATTCTTGGGGTGCTCAGACCCGTGTTGGCGATGCCAACCGCGTGAAGCACTGGATGGAGACTTCGGGCCGTCTTGTAACCTCTTCAGAGCGGCGTGTGGGCGATCATCGGCTTTAGCCTTAGCCCATCTTTGGTTCCTTGGTGGATGCTTTATGCACGATTAGATTTTTGGCTACACTCGGTGCCATTAAAAACGTAGACAACGCAAACAGGCCGCTTAAAGCGGCCTGTTTGCGTTGAAATCGCGCGTTTTGCCACCACCTTATGCTTATACGATTGAGTCGGTCGCGGTTGGCCGTGTTTAGGGCGGCTGCGCATTGAGGCAGGAGGATGAGTGGTGTCCAAAGACTATTATTCGACGCTCGGCGTTGCCCGAGACGCGAGCGCTGCTGATATCAAAAAGGCTTACCGCAGGCTTGCGCGGCAATACCATCCAGACAAAAACAAAGCGCCGGATGCAGAAGAGCACTTCAAGGCCGTAGGCGAAGCCTATGAGGTGCTGTCCGACGCAGAAAAGCGTGCAGCTTACGACCAGTTTGGCTCGGATGGTTTTGGAGGCGGTGGAGCGCATGGATGGCAGAGTGGCGCTCGGGGATCGGGATTCGGCGCGGATGGATTTGGAAGCGGTAGCTTTGATTCAGCAGCATTTGCAGATATTTTCGAAAACCTGTTTCGCAATCAAAAAAGCGGGCGGCACGCAAAAGGCAAGGGCGCAGGTGCTAATCCGTTCGGCGGTGGCTTCGATTTTAACAGTGGGGCCGAGCAGGGGCGCGATCTGCACATGAAGCTGGATCTTAGCTTGGAGGAGGCGTTTCACGGCTGTACGCGAAGGATTCGAATCAACTCACCCGTTCGCGAACGTAGTACGGGTAAAGTCACTGAGAAGCTTAAAACCCTTCAGGTGCAGGTGCCTGCAGGGGTTCTGCAGGGCCAGCGCATCCGCATGAAAAACCAAGGCTCGCCCGGCCCGCACAATGCGGTAAACGGCCATTTGTATCTGGAAGCCAATATTTTGCCCCACACGATGTTCCAGCTGGACGGGCGTGATATTACCGTGAAGTTGCCGGTTGCGCCGTGGGAGGCGATGCTAGGTGCCTCTTTGAAGGTGCCGACGCTGGATGGCGAGATGAATCTCAAGATCCCCGCGCACTCGCAGAACGGCAAGCGTTTTCGTTTGAAAGGGCGGGGAATGCCGGGCGCGACGCCGGGGGATTTTTTTGTGGTTTTGGATGTGGTGCTCCCCGATGCAAGTGATGAGAAGGCGCGGGAGCTGTATCAGGAAATGGCGAAAACCATGGCTTTTGATCCGCGTGCGGCTTGGGGTGGTTCTGCTCACGCTGGCAAGGGCGGGCGGCATGCGCACTGATTGGCGTTGATCTTCGGGCGCAACAAAAAAGGCCACCCCGTTTTAGCGGGGCAGCCTTTTTGTACCGCAGTGCAGGGCGCTTAGTGCGACAAGCCTTTGGTCATTTCTTCTACGACTTTCTTGGCGTCTCCAAAGATCATCATGGTTTTATCCATGTAGAACAGATCGTTGTCGAGGCCCGCGTAGCCGGTTGCCATAGAGCGCTTGACCACCAATACGGTGCGCGCTTTGTTGGCTTCCAGAATCGGCATGCCGTAGATCGGGCTGGCGGGATCGTTCTTCGCAGCCGGGTTGACTACGTCGTTCGCACCGATGACCAGCACTACGTCGGTGGTGGCGAAATCGCTGTTGATTTCTTCCATTTCCATGACGTTTTCGTAAGGTACTTCGGCTTCTGCCAGCAACACGTTCATGTGGCCAGGCATCCGGCCCGCAACGGGGTGGATGGCGTAGCGCACTTTAACGCCGGCTTCTTCCAGCAGGCTCGCAAATTCTTGCAGAGCGTGTTGGGCGCGTGCAACCGCGAGGCCGTAGCCAGGCACGATTACTACGCTGTCGGCGTTGGACATCAGGAAGGCTGCATCTTCAGGTGAGCCAGACTTGTAGGTCTTTTCTTCGCCCGAATCGCCGCTTGCTACCGCATCGCTGCCACCCATACCGCCAAAGATTACGTTCATGAGTGAACGGTTCATGGCTTTGCACATGATGTAAGACAGGATGGCGCCTGAAGAACCTACCAAGCTTCCGCAGATGATCAGTACCGAGTTGTTCAGCGTGAAGCCGATGCCCGCTGCCGCCCAACCGGAGTAGGAGTTCAGCATCGAAACGACTACCGGCATGTCGCCGCCACCGATCGGAGCGATCAGGAAGTAGCCAAGTACCAGTGCGAACGCCGTCATGACGATGAACGCGAAGTTGGATTCGGTAATGAAGTAGATAATGCCGAACACGAACATACCGGCCGCAAGACCGATCTGTACGGACTTGACCCAAGGTGCCTTGAGCGGCTTGGAACCGGCTTTGCCAGCCAGTTTCAGGTAGGCCACCACGGATGCGGTGAAGGTGATCGCACCTACGAAGCAACCAATGAACAGCTCGAAGCGATGAATCGCGTCGTGCGTGATGCCTTCGTGATTGACGGCTGCAATTGCGATCAGAACCGCTGCAAGGCCGACCAGCGAGTGCATCAGTGCAACGGTTTCGGGCATCTGCGTCATTTCGACGGTTTTGGCTTTGTAGATACCGATTGCGGCACCTGCTGCCATTGCCACGAGCATCATGAAGGTTGCGGTTTCGGGGGTGTGGATAAACGTAATTACTACCGCGATCCCCATGCCGATCATGCCGTAGAGGTTGCCCATGCGGGCGCCCACGGGGGATGACAGACCTTTTAGGGACAGAATGAACAGAATCGCTGCAACGAGATAAAACCAATCAGCATACTGAGACATGCGCTACTACCTCGTTACTTCTTTTTCTTGTTCTTGAACATTTCGAGCATGCGTTCCGTCACCATGAAACCACCAAAAATGTTGATGGAAGCAAGGAAGATGGCCGCAAGACCGAGCCAAGTGTTCAAGCCAAAATGAGTGGCATCGGCGGGGCCGACGTAGACAGCCTGTAGCATCGCACCGACGATGATGATACTGGAGATGGCGTTGGTAACGGCCATCAGCGGCGTGTGCAGGGCAGGGGTGACGTTCCAGACGACGTGGTAGCCCACGACAATTGCCAGAATAAAGACGGTGAATATGGTGACAAATGGTATTTCGGCCATGATCGTCTCCTTAGGGTTTCTTGTACAGCACTTCGCCGTTGGATACGATGACCGTGGGGCCCACGACGTCGTCCTTCGGGTTGAGCTTGAATTGCTTGGCTTCCTTGTCGTACATCGGCTGGAGGAAGTTCAGCAGGTTACGCGCGTAAAGCGCAGAGGCTTCGGCTGCGACGGTGGCCGGAATGTTGGTGTTGCCAATGATTTTTACGCCGTTTTCGGTCACGACGGTTTCATTCGCTTTGGCACCTTCGACGTTGCCGCCGGTTTCAACCGCCATGTCTACGATGACAGAGCCTGGCTTCATCTTCGCAACGGTTTCAGCGGTTACGAGGCGGGGAGCTGGGCGACCGGGGATCAACGCGGTGGTGATCACGATATCAGCTTGCGATACGTGCTTGGCAACCAGTTCGACTTGGCGACGCTTGTAGTCATCCGACATTTCACGGGCGTAGCCGCCAGCGGTTTCTGCGCCTTTTTTCTCTTCTTCGGTCATTTGCACTTCGATGTATTTACCACCGAGTGATTCAACCTGCTCTTTTACGGCAGGGCGTACGTCGTTGGCTTCAACGATCGCACCGAGCCGCTTGGCGGTTGCGATAGCCTGAAGGCCAGCAACGCCGACACCGAGAATGACAACGCGGGCGGGCTTTACGGTGCCTGCGGCGGTCATCAACATAGGGAAAAGACGCTGGTACTCGTTTGCTGCCATCAGCACGGCCTTGTAGCCGGCGAGGTTGGCTTGCGACGAGAGCACGTCGGCGCTTTGGGCGCGCGTGATACGTGGCACAAGCTCCATGGCATAGCAGGAGATCCCTTGCGCTGCGTAGGCATCGAAATGGGGGTTATTGTGGGGCGCGTAAATTCCGAGAACCTCGGCGCCTTTTTTGAGCAGCGTGACCTCATCCGCCTGTGGTGCGCGGACTTTGAGCACAAGATCTGCTTCTTTGTATGTATCAGCTGCCGAAGCTGCAATGGTGGCGCCTGCTTGAATGTAGGCGTCATCAGTACAGCTGGATGCGACCCCGGCACCGGACTGTACGACCACGGAATATCCGAGTTGGACGTACTTTTTAACGGTTTCGGGGGTGGCGGCCACACGCGTTTCGCCAGCGACGATTTCCGCTGGAATCCCGATTTGCATGGTTTACCCTCACCTGGTTGTTATTTACAAAATCCTGGGCCCACCCGAACTACGCGCCTTTTGGCAGAGGCGGGCACACGAATGCGTCAGCTTGATTGTTTGCGCCGCAGGAGGCCGTTGAGAGAAAGTTTGTGAGCACACAACCTGACTCCGTGGCACCTGTGTTACAAACCACCGGGCAGACGGTGATGGGCTTGATGGTCGCTTAGTGCGTCTGGTGTATCCACTTGTTGTTGCGGTACTTGCGGCAATTCCCCTATGAATGGTGATTGCTTGCGAGTCGCTTGCCGAGATTTTTGTGCCGGCGGTGTGGCTTTCCCATGCGCAGATTGTGTCGGCCAAGACAGTGCCCTAGCGCGACGAAGGCCGTAGCGTAGCTACCTTTTAGGGGGGATGCAACCCTGTTATGGGGTACTATGCGCTGTGGTTATGATAATTAAAATGTCCATAATTTGCGTGAATGCTTGTGGTTTGTGAATATGATGGAAAACCATCGCGCTGAGCGGAATTTTCGGCAGAATGAGTTGTCTTTTGCTAAGATTTGTAACGGATGTCACGTTTTTTGAGGTTGTCTTCCATGCGCAGACCTGTTGTTGCTGCCCCTTCTGCTCGCAGTGCGCACTTGCCGCACCAATTTTCTCAAAATGAGACTCCATCCTCACCTTGCGTTCGAAACTGTTGTTTGGATGAAGACGACGTTTGTATCGGCTGCGGCCGTTCGCTGGAAGAGATTCGAGCGTGGGGCGGAGCTGGAGACCAAGACAGGCTTGTGATCCTTGCACGCGCGGCAGAACGGCGCGATGAGCGCGAGCGTCGCTATAGTAAGCTGGATTGAGTTGTTTTCTGCTCGTTAGCCGCTCACCTTGCTGGCAAGTTCGTTTTTGTATCCGTGGATAATGCGCCGCAAGGCTTCTTCGGTGCTGATCTTGTGGTGCTTGGCGTGAATGGACGCGCTATGAATAGCGAGCTGCGCCAGTGCCGCCCCGAAATTCTCCGGTTTTCCTTCCAGTTTTGGATTCATTGAAACGTGATGCTGTGTGCCGGACTGCCAAAGGCGCAAGACTTCGATTGCGTCCGGGTCGTGGTCGATTTGGGGAGGAAGCGGCAGTTCGTGGGAGTGGAATTTCATCCGCGTGTGATGTCCTGTGTCGGTGGTTCACTGGCTGGCTTTCAGTAGGGTAGCAGCAAAACGCTCCAGCTGCTTGAGGTTGCGGCATTCGCAGGCTTGGGTGATCCAGGTTTGATAGGCGGGCATTTCGGAGTCGCCGCTGCCCCAGCGGGTGCGGTCTTCGGGGTTAAGCCAGTAGACGCGGCCTGCTTTCCGGCAGAGCGGTTCCCATAAGTCTAGCCGAGGGTCGGCGTTATTGTTGCGTGCGTCGCCTAGAATAATGAGGGTGGTGCGGCGGTCGATATTGTTTTTTGTGAGGGCGGTGAAGTCTTCCAGAGAGCGTCCGTAGTCGCTGCTGCCCATTCCGTAACGGGCCATGGTTTGAGCAATGGCCTTTTCCAGCGGCAAAGAATCGAATAGCTCGGTAACTTCACCAAGCTGCGATGAAAAGGCAAAGGCCCGCATCTTGGGAATGACCTCTGCCATGGCATACAGAAACATCAACAGAAATTTGGCGGAAGCCGCGACGGAGCCACTGACGTCACATAACACCATCAGTGCAGGGCGATCTACTTTGCGGGTTTTCCAGTAGAGATGGACAATGGTGCCATCGTGGGGAATGGAGTGACGAAGGGTTTTGCGAAAATCCAGTCGGCCGCGAATGGCTTCGCGGCGCTGGCGATGGTGCATGGCAACGAGGCGCTTGGCAAGTTTTTGCACCAGCGGCAGCAATTTGGTGAAATCTTGCAGCTGATTGAGGGAGAGATCCATCAGGATTTCTTCGCTTAGTTCCCGCTGGGCTTGTGCGGCTTGCAGCATAAATTCACGTTCGACGTATTGACGGGCGCGGCTGCGGAGGTGTTCGCGGGCATCCCTTAAGGCACGCGCAAGCGCCTGCTGGCTAGCGCTATTGCTGGCCTCTGCTTTCCAGAGTTCTTCTTCTAGTGCGCCTAGGCCCATTGCCATCATCAAGCGGCGGCCGTACAAGCCTTTTTGTGTGATCATGCGAATTTTTGCGACTTCTGCGGCGGCACCGGCTTGGGCAAAGGCGGCCTGAATTGCACCTTGATCGCCGCTGAGCAAGAGCTGGGCTAAGGGGCTTTGTGGGGGGGCTGTTTCTTGCGCCTGGCCGTCTTGTGTTTTGCTTTGCTTCTGGCGGGTAGAGGGTTGCTCTTTTGCCGGAGTTTCCGATTTGCCGTAGTTTGTGGCATTGAAGAATTGTTCAAAGCAGTTGAGGAATGTGGCGTTTTCAGCGTTGGTTTTGGCAAGCGTTGCGGCAAGCGCATCGCGCAGGTGGCTGCGATCTGTGTAGCCGGTAAGTTGCAGTGCGCGTGCGGCGTCCATTGCTTCTGCGGTGGAGATGCGCACACCGGCGCCGCGCAAGGCGTGGATAAATTCGTTGAGGGTTTTGTCCATGGGGCGCCTGAAATGTGGGTTTTCCGTCGGAGTGTGGTGCTTGGCAATGCTGCAGTTGCCCAAGCGGCTTTCCGGTAGGGCAGAGCATCAAAAATACATCAAAAATACGCCTGTTTTTTCGATGGAAAAATATATTCCCTTTTGGGTGAGTTTCAGGTTTACCTTAGGGGCCATATCCCTTTTAATTCCACTCTGTTGTGTAAAACCCGTGACTGTGGATCTGGATAGTGTATCGTATTTTTTCGCGCAAAATGCATTGGGCGCTGCCGCCGCTGGCCGTGGCTCTTTATATCACATTATTTCTGAATCAAACGCTTTGGGAGCTCTGGCGAACGGCGACGGGCGCGCCTCATGCGGCAACCGCTGCCACCTTTGCGGTCATGGTAGCCCTTGTCATGATTATGATGGCTGGTTTGCTGCTGCTTTTTTTGCCGCGTATTGGGAAGTTGATGCTTGTGTTAGTGCTGTTGGTGGCGGCGGCGAATGATTATTTCAGCTTGCGGCTAGGCATTGTTGTTGATGATGCGATGGTGCGCAATATCTTTGAAACCGACTGGCAGGAGGCGCTTGCACTGGTTACGCAGCCCTTAGTTAAACATTTGCTGATTTACGGTGGAATTCCTTCGCTAGTGCTGGCGTGGGTTCCGGTGCGCCCAGCAGGATGGCAGTGGTGTTGGCAGATGCCGGTGCTGGTGTTGATGAGCCTGCTGGTGGCGGTGGCTGCGCTTGGGGTCCAGTACAAATTTTTCCAGTTGCTGTTCCGGGAACACAGAGAGCTACGGCTGCATATCAATCCGACCTATGCAATCTATTCCTTAGTGAAATATGGGGTGCATGAAGAAGTGTCTTCGAGTGCTCTACCTCTGCAAGTCGTTGCGGCGGATGCGCGGGTTACACATCGCCCACAGCGAAATCGCCCGTTATTGGCGGTGTTTGTGGTGGGAGAAACTGCGCGTGCGGACCATTTTTCGTTGAATGGTTATGTGCGGGATACCAACCCTGAACTTGGGCGCATTGAGGGTTTGTTGAGTTTTAATAACGCGTGGTCTTGTGGCACGTCTACGGCGGAATCGCTGCCGTGCATGTTCAGTGATCTGCCACGTGCTGCCTATACGCCAGAAAAAGCGGCAAGGCGCCAGAATGTACTGGATGTACTAGAGCGTGTCGGCATTGATGTGGTCTGGGTGGATAATAATTCGGGCAGCAAGGGAGTTGCCGATCGGGTTTCCTATTTGAGCAGGAAGAAATTTCCTGATTCGGAAATTCGCGCGTACTGCGGCAGCGACGAATGCTTTGATGAGGTGTTGCCGAGTGTCGCGTCGCGGCTGTTTGGGGAGAAGCCGGGTGATCAGTTGGTGGTGTTGCACCAGATGGGTGAGCATGGGCCGAGTTATCATCTTCGTCACCCGGACGCCTTTCGCCGTTTTGAACCGGAGTGCGAGCAGAATGACGTGTTCAATTGTTCGCAGGAAGCTCTGATTAATGCGTACGACAATGACATTCTTTATACCGATCATGTGCTGGCTTCGGTCATCGCGAGAATGCGCAGGTTAGAAAAAACACACGACCTGCTGTTTTTTTACATGTCGGATCACGGCGAATCGCTAGGTGAGAACGGAATTTATCTACACGGTGCGCCTTGGTCGATTGCACCCGATGCGCAGAAGCATGTGCCACTGCTATTATGGATGTCGGATCAGGCGTATCGAGATTTGCGGATCAATAAAACCTGCATGATGAATCGCCTGAATGAAAGCGTGGATCACGACCATATCTTTCACACGCTGCTTGGCCTTTTTACAAATCGCAAGAGTGATGTTTACGAGGCGAATTTGGATGTGCTGGCGGCTTGTAGGGGGTAGGGCCGAAATCGTTAGCCAGTAAAAGCCTTCAGCTTTCGGTGTGTTGATGGTGTGTACTGAGATTGATCCAAGGTTGCGATGCCAGATATTTTGATGACCCAGAATCCAAGCGTTACTTCTGGAACTTTGGCAAGGGCTTGCTCAGTGGGTGTGTTCATGAAGAAACCTTACTGTTTTTAGGTGGATGGAACCTCTTGTTACTGAACGAATCGCCGGCTTTCCCTGACGACGTCTGCAATCACAGGCGCAGCATTTGCCACTACGGTGTCGCGTTCTATTCGCGAGACAGGGTGCTCTTCATGGTTGAATACACTGTAATGAAAGTATTCATTTCCTGCGTATGGGAAGATAATTTTGTGTTCGTTATCACTGATTCCCATGTATTCGTATTCACCAAAAACAAGGTAGGGCATGCTGGTTTCGAGTGGGTCTGCAGAGCTATAGGTACGTGAGGGTTGATCTACGCCGAGAAGCGCAAGCAGTGTTGGCACGACCTGTAAATGCGAGGTTGGGTGATGTACTACGGCGGGTGTTACACCCGGACGCCACAGGATTAGCGGAACCCGAAGTTCTTCTGTTGGAAAATCATTGTGGCCGTGCCCCCAGCGGCCGGTTTCCATAAAGCCCTCGCCGTGGTCACCAGTAAAAAGCAGTACGGTATCTTGGAGCATGCCGGTATGCTCAAGGTGTTGGAGCAGCTGGCCGATCTGTTCGTCAATGTGGTGCGCCGCGTTGATATAGCGGTGATGAATTTCTTCAATATGATTTTTTAGGTCGAGGTTGATGTAGTTTAGGTCGTGCAGGTAGTCGTCAAGCAGTGGGTGATCCTCGGGGAAGCTATAGGGGGCGTGAGTGGATTCGAAAAAAATGAACCCAAAAAAAGGGCGGGATGTATCACGCGCGTCCAGCCGCTGTATCATGGCATTTACGCTTTCCGTGTCTCGCTGCCAAGGTTCACCACACTGGTATTCGTGCAGACTGTTTTCGGGAACGCCAAAAAATAGGGTGTTGCGCAGCTCTGGGTAATCAAAACTCTGGCTGGTCTGTGCGACAATCTGGTAGTCGTGTTCGCGAAGTATGTCCATAAATACAGGCGCTACATGCTGGCGTTCAAAGCTGAACCAGTAGGGAGCGTACAAGCCATAAAAGAGTGAGAATAATCCCATTCGAGTGCGGTTTCCGCCGCTGTAATGGTTTGCATATTGTGTGGATTGCTTTGCCAATTCCCATAGATTGGGCGTTATTTCATGATCTAATAAATCCCAGCGAAAGGATTCTGCAGTGAGTATGATGATGTTTTTGTTATGAAAATGGCTACTGTTTACACGCTGGTCGGGATAAACAACTTTTCCGCCGGCGAGGCGCAAGGCTCTTTTTTCGCTTTGCGGGATTCCCCATTTGGCAAATAGGCTTTTTGCGCTGGTGTGCAAGTGGAACGGAATAGCGTCTGCTGCGGTTAGAACAGATTCGCGCGCTGTCCACGCGCTATAGGCATAGGCGAATTCTGCAGCCGTCAGCAATCCAACAAAAGTGAATACTGAGGCCCATGCTTGTCGCGCCACGCGATGACTGGTTGCAGGTAAGGAATTGCGGGTATGAAACTTTGTAAATGAAGGGATGCGCTGGAGACACCAAAAAACACCTGCGTTGCCACCGATGATCGCAGCAGCCTGTAACATCATCGTTCTTTCTGTGGAGGATGTTGCGCCAAGCGCTGCAATTCCCCCTTTGGTGCTTAACAAATTCCAGACAAAGCCATTGAAGTGATACTGATACAGTTGATACAGGCAGTAGTCAGTGTAGACGGCAGAAATTACTATACTCCCACTAGCAATACTGACCACAATGAGTGCGTTGTCTCGCCAGTGAATGCGTTTTGGTATCAACGCAACCAGCCCGACGGGTGCAAGTGCTAGTGACAGAAAGAGCCCCGCGTAGGCGATAGTGGCTAACAGTAAAAAGCATTTTGCCGCGCTTCCGTGGACGGTAACCTCCGGCCAAAATCTAGCAATCATGGCCAACAACAAAAAGTACAGGAGGGTGAAATAGCGGCGCAGTGAGTTTGAAACATTTAATGTGGCCATATCCAATCCATCTGGCACCTAGAGGATGCGATGATGTGGATGATATGAGTGCCACATCAAGAAATTATCAACGTCTTGTGAGTTAATTATCAGACTGCGTTGATTATGCTTAAAACAGCACGTTGATCGTAGTGCCACCACTCTCTCTTGGCGTGATGCGTAACTCCCAGTTTTTAGCTTCACAGATAAGGGTTACGATGTAGAGCCCTAAGCCGCCGGTGGCACTTGGGCCTCTCTGTAGGGGAGAGGGGAGCCCTTTGCCCTTATCATGCACGTTAATCTCCGTGTTACCGATAAACACTTCGATCGAGCTTTGTGTGTGCTGGAGGGCGTTTTGAATCAGGTTGATCAGCAGCATTTTTAGCAGGATGCGGTCGGTCGTGATGGTTGTCGAGGTGACTTGAATTTTTAGCCGATGGTCAAGGGTGAAGCGGTGGGCAAGGTCATTTCTTATTTCAGCGGCAAGTTCACTGAGGTTGATGGTGTCGGCGTGGGCTGCAGCAGCGTTGTGGCGTGAGAGTTTTAGCAGCATGTCGATGTTTTCGCGCATCTCGATACATGCATTGTAGATCCGGGTTGCTGTTTTCTGGTCGGCGGGGTCTAGATTTCCTCTTGTTTGCAGAATTTCAATGCCGCCAGAGATCACTGCAATCGGCGTGCGTAGCTCGTGGCTTGCAAGGTTGGTTAGGGATTGCTCGCGTTGAACGAATGCTTCCATTTCGCTAAGGAAGCTATTAAATGTGGTCGCAATCTCGTGAAGTTCCTTTTCGCGGTAGTTTTCGGGGAGGCGAGCAATTTTTTCTGCGGGAGTAATTTCTCGAATGCGCGTTGCGAGATCAGAGAGGGGCCCTGAAATTCTGAGGCTGTTGGTGCGGGAAAAATACCACGTAGCGATCAGCAGAAGCAGCGAAATTCCGGTAAGGGTCAGCATGAATTCGGTTGCGCGGGTTTCATAGGCGGAAATGTCGCGAGCGATGAAAATATCAGCTTCCGGATATTGGGCGATTCGGATCAGATAGGTGTCTGATCCCCTTTCAATCTCACCCGAAAAGGGGGTGGGCAGCCCTTCGAAAATCTGAGGCATAGGGGTGGGTGTGGTGGTTGAATTGCGAGGAAGGTAGTAGATGTTGAGGTTGGCGCCGTGCCATTCGAGCGGTGTTTGTTGGTCGTGTTTGGTCAGCAGAGAGTTAATTTCATCATCGAGATCGCTGTCCAGCATGGTGAATTCGAGGCTGTGATCCACTAGGATCATCAGGATTGCCATGATAATCACTACGCAGATGCTGAAAGCAAAAAATGCATGCTGAAGGCGAGTAGTTAGGGACTGGCGCATTTTATGTGGTGGAAGCTGAGGTGCAGGCATCGGTTTGGGTAAGGTCAGGTGTGCGTTTCTGGTTGCAGACGATAGCCGCGCCCGTGAACGGTGCGTATCATCGGGTCATTGAAATGCTGCTGAAGCTGTTTGCGCAACAGGTAGACATGGGTGCGCAGCGCATGAGTGTCAATTTCCTTGCTGCGGTTTATGCAGTCCTGCAATTGCTCATAGCTTACGATGGCGGGATGGTTGCGCATAAAGGTTTCAAACAGGCGTGCGCCGCTGCTACCCAGCGTTAGCGGGGGATAGTTGGGGATAGTGACTTCCAGTGTCTGAGGATTAAAGAGAATATTGCCAACTTTGAGTTGTGAGTTCTGTAGGATGGCGGAGTGGCTGCGACGGTGTAGCGCTTGTATACGCAGCTCAAGTTCTCGCAGATTGAATGGTTTTACCAGATAGTCGTCAGCACCTTGCCGGAAACCCTGTTCTTTGTCTTGGATCTGATCTTTCGCAGTGGTCAAGATAACGGGGGTAGTACATTTCAGGTCATCGCGGATGCGGCGGCAGATCTCGTAGCCAGATACGCCGGGTAGCATTACGTCGAGTATGATTACATCGTAACGGTTGGTTGCTAGCAGGTGCAAGGCAGTGAGCCCATCGGCGGCAAAATCAAGCGTGTATTGCGGTGTGCTAAAATACTCGAACAGGTTTTCAGCCAGCGCAACGTGGTCTTCGACGATCAGAATATGAATACTGTCGTTATTCATGAAGCTCCTTATTGGATCAGTTCATGCTGGCGGGATGGAAACTAGCTTGACATGGGGGCCGGCGCAGATCAATTGCTCATTGCTTCCATTCCACGCCGGATTTTTGCAAATAGTCTTCGACGGCGGCATCTATGGTGGGATGAAATACGTTTTGCCCTAACACGTCGAGCAGCTCGAATTTTTTGATTTTGTCCTTTACCGGATCTTTCATTTCGGCAAAATGCAGTTCGATGCCGGTGCTGCGTAAGATTGCCAATAACTCTGTCAGTATGTCGGCGGAAGTGACGTCTACGCTGGTCACCGGTTCTGCGGTGACGACGACCCAGCGCACAGGAGTGGGGGATTCCGCCACGGCTTTTAAAATGGAATCCTGAAACAATTCGGCGTTGGCAAAAAACAGTGGTGCATCCCAGCGGAACAGTACCAGCCCCGGTACACGGCGTGCGTGAGGGTAACGTTTGATGTCGTGAAAGCCACGCACTCCATCGGCTTGCCCCAGAATCGCGTAGTGCGGACGCCAGCCATCCCACAGAAATTCAATCACGGCAAAGACAATGGCCAAGCCGATGCCGGGAATGGCGCCCAGCACCACCACGCCGGCGAAGCATCCCATGGACAGCCAGAATTCCCAGTTCTGAATGCGATAAATGCGTTTCAGGTCGCGAAATTCGAACAGGCTGATGGCAGAGGCAATCACCACTGCGGCCAGCGCGCTGGTGGGCAGGTATTGCAGCAGATTGGGGGCCAGCACCAGCAGCAGCGCCACGACCAGCGCGCCCACTACGCCGGTGACTTGGGTTTTGGCACCGGCAGCTTCGGCCACTGGTGTGCGCGATGAGCTGCTGCAGATGGGGAACCCCTGAAAAAATCCCGCCGCCAGATTGGCCGCGCCCAGTCCGATCATTTCCTGATTGGGGTTCACATAGCTGCGAGTTTTGGCGGCATAGGTGCGCGACAGCACGCTGGCATCCGCGAATGACACCAGCGCCACCGCGAGACCGCCGATGATCACGGATTGCAGTTCTTCCTGTGTGATCCAGGGAATGACGAACGAAGGCAAGCCTTGGGGAAGGCTGCCGAGTACCTTCACGTCTGCCGTTGTATCCAGATCGAAGATGCCGGTAATTACGGTGACTGCCGTGACCGCGATCAATACGCCAGGCACGCGGGGAAATCGCTTCAGCGCAAAGATGATGGCAATCGTTCCTGCACCGATCAGAATGGATACGGTGTTGAAGTGTTGCTGCAGAATGTTATGGCCAATTTGCGGGATGTTGTGGATGGGGCCGTTGGCATCGATGGATATATCGAACACTTTGGGTAGCTGGCTGATCAGTACGGTGAAGGCTATGCCGTTCATGTAACCGTAGCGAATGGGCTTGGATAGCAGTTCGGTCACAAAACCCAGCCGCAGCAGGCCGGCACCGATGCAGACCAATCCCGAGACCACCGCCATTGCGCTCGCCAGAATCACGGCCTTGGTGGGATCGCCCTGGGAAAGCGGAAATACCACCGCCAGAATCAACGCCACTAGCGCAGAATCCGGCCCCAGTACCAGTATGCGGCTGGGGCCGAACAGGGCGTAGGCCAGCAGGGGGATGATGGTGGCGTACAGGCCGTAAATGCCTGCTACGCCGGATGCTTCTGCGTAGGCGATGCCCACTGGCACCAGCATGGCGGCGAGCACCAGCCCCGCGGTGATGTCCTGGGGTAGCCAGCGGCGCTGGTAAGTTGCCAGCATTTGAAGACCCGGTATCCAGCGTCGCCAGCCGGTGGCACCTGTGCCGGGTACATAACCCAGACGGCCAGAATCTTGGGGGGGGACGGGAAGTTGATGGGGCATGGTGATTCGCTGTTGTGGATGTCGCGTGGCGGCGTCCCAGCGTCCTAGCTGCCGAAGGAAACGAGGGCGCGACTTGCTACGCACATCATTGATCAGCAGCTCTTGTTGCTAAGAGCTCAAGATGTGTATAAATTCTGATAATCCTACACCGGCTCGGGAGGGGTAGCAATGAGAACCAACATCGTAATAGATGATACTTTGATGGAGGAAGCCATCAAGCTGACGGGGGCAAAGACCAAGAAGGATGCTGTTGAGCTCGGCCTCAAAACCCTTATTCGATTGAAAAAGCAAGAAAAAATAAGAGCTTATAGGGGCAAGCTCAAATGGGAAGGAGACCTTGATGAGATGAGGTCGAATTGATGGTTCTGGTAGATAGCAGCGTTTGGATTGACTATTTTTCGACTGATAGAAGCACGCCACAAACGGAACACCTTGAGCAACTTGTGAGCACCACACCAATCGTGGTGGGTGACCTGATTCTTGCAGAAGTACTGCAAGGATTCAGGAACGATAATGACTACAAGACCGCGCGATTTCTTTTAGAAAACTTCGAGTTGGTGACCATTTCGAGTGTAGAAATCGCGATAAAAAGTGCCGACAACTACCGGCCCCTTTGGAAGAAGGTCTCACAGTAAGAAAAACCATCGACTGCTTGATCGCGACATATTGCATTGAAAGTAAAATTTCTCTTTTGCATTCAGACAGAGATTTTGATGCTTTTGCGAAACACTTGGGCCTTAAATTGGCGCTGAATCCATAGACGTTAACGCTTGAATTAAGCGGGCAGCGTAGTGGCGGCTTGAAGGGCTTGCCGGATCTGCAATTTACGCGGCCGCATTTCGATCAGTACAGTGTTTCGCGCCTGCCGGAATCCTTATAAACTGGTGCCAGACGTTCGCGAAGCGCTTTGTCGGCCGGAATTTCCACTAGAGTATATCGCGGGTTTCGGCTGATTTCCCGTATTCCGGAATTCGGTTCCAGTGCGTTGACTAGCGATCGCCTCGCTTTGGGAATGGCTAGATAAAGCGTGGCAGGGCTGTGTGCCAGCTGTTGAGCAAGTTCGGTATCATTTACTCGCCGTGCGTGGCCCTGCGAATAGAATGTGGCAGAGTAGGTGAGGCGATCAAGAAACAGCAGTGTATCGTTTTGCAACATCTTTGGTGGTAGCGTTGCGATCAGGTCGCGTTCGCTTTTGAGCTTTTCTGGCAGCTGAAGGGCAATAAGCGTGGCTGTCGAGTAAATACAAGCAAGGGCGATAACGGTTTGTGCAACGCGACGTATGAAATTGGGCTTTACGACAAAGTGCGTAAGAAGAAGGCAGAATCCAGGAATTGCAGGCTGGATGTACGTAGGTAGGATATTTCCTGCAGGCGTGAACAATAGAGCGCTAGCGCAGCTCCAGCCGATGAGTAGGCCGGTAATTGCCCGTGTTGATAGCCCTGTGTAGCTTAGTGCAGCCGCACTGTGAGTGGCTGTCGGACAGGACGTGTTAACTGGCCCTGCAGCGCGGATGACGAACCGTTCTTTGTTGCGAAGGGTTGAAAAAAAATAGGCTCCAGGAAGAAATAATGACCATGGTAAGGTGCCGGCGATCAGATAAATCCAGATCATCCCTTTTGCTCTTGCGTGGCCGTTGCCGTAAAGGTCACCCTGCCAGCCGGGTTCAATAAAACGCAATACATGTTCGCCAATCAAAAAGTAACGTAAAAAGCCTGGTGTTTTTATTTCGGCAGCAAGGTACCACGGCAAAGTAAGCGTCAGCATCAGCAGCCAGCCGGGCCACCAGAATAGAGCGCGTAGTCGATCTTTGGGTGTGCTGTCTAATAAAATTCCTGCGAGCACAGGTGTGCCGATCAGAATTAGGGATAATGGGCCCTTGGATAGCAGGCCGATTGCAAGGCCGATAAAAAACCACCAGCGCCATGCTGGTCTGGTGCTATCTTGCATCAAAATAAAAGCGCTTAGACTAAGCGTTACTCCAAGCACTAGAAATGGGTCGGTTAGCACGGCGCCGGCATCAACAAACATAACGGGGGCACTTAGGCACAGCAGGATGGCAATGCGTGCGACGTTTGCGCCATAGAGTGCGCTGGCCAATCGGTAGAGTAATCCAAGCGTTGCCAGTGTGGCGAGTAACGAGGGTAGGCGCACCGCGAATTCGTTGCTCCCAAGGAATTTGATCGCAAGCGCCTGCATCCAGAAGGATAGCGGCGGTTTGCCCCAGAAAGGCACGTTGGGCGCAAACCAAGGCGTAATCCAGTCGTTGCTGGCGGCCATGACGCGCGCCATTTCCGCATAGCGAGGCTCGCTGGTATCCATTAGGGGAAGGCCAGCCATGGCCAGCAGCCGCGCGCTTAATAGTGCGGCCAGTGCGACCCAGAATAGGGCTGGGTTTAGGTCGGTATTTCTATTGAATGACGGCGGCACGGGCTTTGTTTTCTGGGAAGGATTCTGTGGCTGCCATGGTTGGCACTATTTTTTCGGAAACTTGCGGCAGTGTATGTGCTTGTCTGTGCTGGAGGTGATTAGGTGCGCCTACAACGTCACGTATCAGGTACAAGGGACGTTGTTTGGCTTCGAAGTAGGTTTTTCCCACGTACTCGCCTAGCAAGCCGATGCCTAGTAGCTGAACGCCACCTAGAAACGTGAGCATGGCCATTAAAGACGGATACCCTTGCACTGGGTCGCTCCAGATCAGGGTTTTAATGACGATGCCTAGGCCAAAGAACAGTCCGGTCACCGCTGCGAGGGCGCCTATGGCCGTTGCATAGCGCAGCGGGGTGATGGAAAAGGATGTGATACCTTCAAAGGCCAAGCCAAAAAGCGCAGGATAGTTCCATTTTGTGTTGCCTGCGGCGCGCACTTCGCGTGCGTAGTGCAATATGGTGGTGGGAAATCCAACCCAAGCAAATAGGCCCTTCATATAACGCTGACGTTCAGGTAGTTGATTCAGTGCGTCCAGCGCGCGGCGGCTCATCAGACGGAAATCGCCGGTGTCTTCTGGAATTTCAAACCGGCTGATGCGGTTGAGGATGCGGTAAAACCAGTGCGCGCTGAGTTTTTTGAAGTGTGTCTCACCGGGGCGGCTACTTCTACGCATGCAGACGACGTCAGCGCCATCATGGTGGGCCCTTAACATGCGGGGAATTTCTTCGGGCGGATCCTGCAAATCGGCATCAATGATGATGACGGCGTTTCCTTGGGCAAGGTGCAGACCGGCAGAGAGCGCCGCTTCTTTGCCGAAGTTGCGGCTCAGTCGTACGATGCGTAGTGTAGTGTCCGTTTGGGCGCACTTGATCAAATAGTCTGCGCTTCCATCGCGACTTCCATCGTCTACAAACAGAATTTCAGCTTTCTGGTCGAGGGTTTTCAGCGTCGCTTTTAGCCGCTGCAAGAATAACGGCAGCACTTCCCGTTCGTTATACACGGGCACGACGATGGAAATTTCCGGTAAAGTCGGTAGGCGTTCTACCGTTGCCTCGCTGGCATCGTCAGGTTCAGTTGAGTGAATCGGTTGTGGCCAGCGGGAGATGACGGCGTTCATGGAAAACGAGTCTCCGGTACAGGGTGAAATTTAACAGAAGGATGCATGCGGTCGTGATCAATTGTGCAAAAACCGGCGGAAAGCCTAAGGCGCTGTAGAGCAGCGCAAACAAAAGACTATTGGCACTCCAGCTGGTGAGCGAAGCTGCCACGTATCGCGGTAGCGTATTGATATGGGAGGATGAGGAGCGAAAGGTGAAGTGAAACTGCAAAACATAATTCAGGCAGGCGCCGGCCAGTGCGCCAATGGCGGTTGCGACGTTTGCGTGAACGTTCAGCTGCAGCAGTAGCCACATGCAGCTCCAGTGCAGCACGGTCGCGCTGCCGCCACTCAACAGATAGCGGAAAAAGTGCGCGGCTTGATTCAGGTCTAGCCTAATATTCATCTCTCATCCTTATCCCTATTGCTGACAGGGTAAGGCGAGAGACAACCAATACAGTTCAGAAAAGTATCAAAAAAACATCAATCAGCGCGATTTGGCGGGGGGCAGCAGTTTATTGATCCCATCTTTGACCTGAAGAATGTCGTCTTCATGCTTCAGCAAGACGTTCAGTGTGTCGGCCACCCATTGGGAATCCAGTTCCTTTGCGTGCAGAGTCACGAGAGCTCTTGCCCAGTCCAATGTTTCACTGACCGCAGGTTGTTTGCGAAGGTCTAGCTCACGAACTTTATGCACAAAATCGACGAGCTGTTCGCGCAGGCTTTCCCGTAGCTCCGGAATACGAGAGCGCAGAATGGCGTTCTCCAGTGCGATATCGGGAAACGGAATGTAAAGGTGTAGGCAGCGGCGCTTGAGTGCATCACTGAGTTCGCGGGTATTGTTGCTGGTTAAAAATACCAGCGGAATACTGCGCGCTTTCACTGTGCCGATTTCAGGAATGCTGATTTGATAGTCGGAAAGTAATTCCAGCAAAAAAGATTCAAATTCGTGGTCGGCTTTGTCGATTTCGTCGATTAAGAGCACGCAACCATTTTCTTCGTGTAATGCTTTAAGTAGGGGGCGTGGTTCGAGGAAGTCTTCGGAATAAAAAATATCGCCAAATTCGTGCAGTCGAGACACCGATTCGGAGAGCGTGTGGGTGCCTTTCATTAAATCACCCAGCTTGTCCTTGAGGATTTGGGTGTAGAGCAATTGCTTGCCGTATTTCCATTCGTACAAGGCTTTGGACTCATCCAGACCTTCATAGCACTGCAGGCGGATGAGCGGTACGCCGAGTAGGGCGGCGCTTGCTTTGGCGAGTTCAGTTTTCCCCACGCCGGGTGGCCCTTCCACCAGAATAGGTTTCTGCAGGGATTGCCCCAGAAACACGGTCATGGCAATGGCGCTGCTGGCCATATAGCCTTGTGCGGCAAGCCCGTTCTGCAATTCGTTCAGCGTCAGGGCGGGCTGTAAAGTGTTGGGCATCCGGTTATCCTTGGGATTGGGGTTGCAGGGCGCTCCACGCATTTTGGCTGCGTTTTTCGCGTGCGCTTCTGGCAACGTTGAGAAGGGGAGCGTCTCGGGTAAAGCGTGCTGCAAATTCGCCATCTTGTAGGATCAGCGCGCGATGCTGTTCGAGCATGGTTTTCTGAAGGGACATTGCGCCACCAAGCGCGAGGTGTGTAGCCCGCTGTGTGGGCGGCAGCGAAGCGATGCTAAGCCAGTGGGTGGCAAGGCTAAACCATGGTTCGATGGCGTCCTCTGGCCAATGTCTGCGGATGGCTTGGCCAAGCAGCAGGCCGCAGGTGGCGGCAGCAACGTGCGTATCTTCCAGCGTCCGAAAGGGTTTGACGTATTCAGTGTACGCATCCCCTGGCAGAAGGTCGCGCATTGCGCCGTTGACGTGGTCGAATTGCACTTGGGCGTGGCTGATTTCGGGTGCAAAAGGAAGCGCAGGTAAGGGGGTGAACGTAATGCCGGGGCTGTTGCGTTCTACGCCGGCTAGCACCAGCGCGTTACGCCCATTGATTTCGCCCCTACTCGCGACTACCCAGAGCCACTGGGCATGGTCTGCAAGGGTAACAAAGGATTTGCTTCCAGTGAGCGTGAACGCGTTCGCCGTAATTTCAATCTTTGTCTGGATTTGGCGTGGACGGTTGCCAGCGGCTTCAGTGACGCAGAAAGCTGCAGGGGCAGAGAGTGGATTTGCTCGGTCAGGATGTACGGCTTCCGGCAGCAAGCGCTGAAGTGCCGCGATATAGCCACCGGCAAAGGCATAGCCGATGCGGTCGGCGCAGAGTCCGGCAATCAGGCTGGCGGCGAGAGTCGGCTGGCTCACGTGCGCTAACGACCGGCTTGCCAGCTGTGAAAGTACCTGCTGCCAGTGCGAATGCCAGTGAGGGAAGTCTGCTACAGATGTTGGGCGGCTGTGCGCAATTTCTACGAAGGAGGGGGCTAGCGTGATAATATCCATACGGTCTATGTTCGCCTTTTGACGCGCGCTTGTGAAGATGCTTGCGCGTGCTTGTGGGTGTAATATAGCCTGTTTACCCTTAGGGAATGGCCTGATTTTTCGTGTGGAGTGAATTGATGAAGCGTTTTTTTCTGGTGGCAACTCTGACAGCAACTAGCATTCTGACGGTTGGATGTACTTGGGTCAAACCTACCACGGGTGGAGAACGCGTGGTGGTGGTGACGCCTGAGCAAGCGAATCTGTGTGAAAAGCTGGGGCAGACACGTGTTACGACGCAGTCGAAGGTCGGGATTTTTGCGCGCAATGACTCGAAGGTTGACGAGGAGCTGGTCACGATGGCGCGTAATTCTGCTGCGGACATGGGTGGAAATGCGATACTACCGCTTACTCGCCCCTCACCAGAAGGGCGGCAAACGTTCGCGATTTTACGGTGCGATGGGTTTTAGGGGGCGATCAGTACGCGCCAATCCCCTTGCGCTGATTTGAACCGTGTGCGGGCGCTTAAAAGAACGCCGAAAGCCCCGCACGCATTTCTAAGTTTTTAGTGCGGCCGCCCTCTGCGCTGTTGCCGTCAAAAATGGATGCGCGGCTGTCGATGCGGAAGGATAGCCAATCGTTGAGCAGGATTCGGTAGCCAGCACCTGCATGAAAGGCCGCTTGGCGATCGTCTAGGTAATCCACTGAACCTAAGCCACCGATCAGATAAACGGCGGTATTAAGGGTGCGGCCTTTGCCGATAAATAACTCGCCTGGCAATACATTCCAGCCCAGCGACAAATCGTAGCGAGTGAGTGTATCGCTGCCGCTTAAGGTCTCGCCGACCTCCGAGGCCATATCGCGCAGTTTTGAACTCTGTATCGCAATCCTGCTCGCGCTGAGTTCAAAGAAAAAGTCTTCGCTGGCATGCCAAGCAAGCCCTAAGCCCAGCATATTGTTCGTGCCCAAACGTTCAGTGGCCATTTGGCCGAAGAAAGCACCCACTTCGAAGTTTTCGCTGTCGATTGCGTCTTCTTGGAATTCGGTGCGAATGATTTGCGGCTCATAGCCCGGCTCTTGCGCGGTTGCAATGCTGTCCTCTGCGTAGGCAGATTGTGGCTGAAGGCCTGCAGCCCCTCCCGCAATGGCTGTAATCAGAAGAACACGGAGAAGCCGGCTTTCCATTCGTTGATTTCCTCGTTGTGATTGTCGTGATCGTCGAGCAGTTGGTGGTAACGATAGTCCAGCCGGAATAATAGCTGCTCCATCACAGGAACCGTTATTCCTGTTTGGACGTGGTAGGCTTTGTCGCTGTGACCTTGATCGACGCCCGCGATGCTGTTGGGCGTTAAGTGAAGGTTGCCAAATCCGACGCCGATGTACGGCGACATCCGCCATAGCGGTTTTAGCCTGTACTGAAGCCCGAGCGTGATCAAGCGATTGTCTGAGGCGCCGCTGCTGTTCTCCGCGATGCCACCTTCAATCGAGATCGCTGGCAGAATAAAATAATTAACGTGTAGACTGCCTGCCAATGTGCTGTCTAGTTGCCCCACAGACATGCCGAACTCAGCGTTGTGTGCGCTATAGCCGGCTGCCGGTTGAAGGAATGGGCTTGGCGGCGTAAGCGTTGCTGCGCCGCGTTGGGAGGTACCGATCTGGGCGAGTTGGCTTGCGTGGGCCCAGCCGCGTACGCCGCGCTCGGTTTGCACCAGATACCAGCTTGTGCGGCTTTTGAGAATTTCAATGCGCTCCCCATGCACTACGCTCTGCCTTACTGGATAATTGCGCCCAGGGCCGGTGTGCAAGTCCAAGTAAGTGGCGCGGATTTCAACGGTGGGATGTGGTGCCGGATGTGCTATTGTCAGCCCCTCAGAAGCTGTCAGCCCCTCAGAAGCCGGCCCATCCAATGTTTCGGTAGTGTCGGCGTAGGTGGGTGCGGCCATAAAAAGCAGCGTGGCGCAGAGCAGCGACGAGGTGCGGAGCAGCAACCCGCAGGAGTGCGCGTTGTTGCTTGATTTTGTGCAGCTTTGAGCGAACGGTTTGTCACGAACAGAAAAGATAACGCGGGTTTCTCTCATCGGTGGACTGCCAGACGGAAATGGCTGCCTGTCGAGGCAGGATCGGAAACAGCTCGCTCTCAAAGATAGGAACGATTCAGCCAAGGAGTATTCTATAAGTGATGGCAAAGTTCAACTGCGTATGCCTGCCTTGTGTCGCATATCCATCAAACTGTCAGCGTTTTACAACAAGCTGGGCTATTCTTTTAGCGTGCACGGCACTTCAGCCCCTATTCGCATGGTGCGCTCTTGCAGGCTCGGTGCGAACTCGCAGTTTACTGGGATTTTCTATAATGCTTTTGCGGTTTCGCTCGTTACTGATAGCACGTCTCGCAGCACGCGGTGGTTCTGGAACTATGAGGGCGCTTGTGTTTTTTGTGAGTGCGTTTGTGCTTGCGCTAAGCAGCCTGCCGCTTGTAAGCGTTGCGCAGGCAGCGACCCCGAAGGGGGTGTTCGTCATTGATCGGCAAGACTATCAGCAGCGCATTTCAAAGGATATTGCCTATTTGGTAGACCCAGAGGGCTTGGCCTCGCTGGATGATGTTCGCCAGGCAGCTGCGCGTGGTGCGTTCTCTCGGTTTCGTGATGATACTTTGCAGTTTGGCTATGGTTACGCGACCTATTGGCTGCGGATCGTGGTGCAAAATAACCTCCAGGAGCATGTAGGCGAGTCGCCCGTGGATCGTTTTTTCCTGTCGGTTCGCTATCCGCTACTGGACGACGTGCGTTTTTATTTTGTTCATTCCAGCCCTTATGGGACGCGCGTGAGCGAGCAGACGCTGGGCGATGGTCGCCCATTTAGCGAGAGAATTTTTTCGACAAATGATCTTGTTTTCCCCTTCTCTTTAGCGCCGGGTGCGCGTGCCGAGATTTACCTGAAAGTTGCTAGCAGCAGCTCCCTTTCTTTGCCCATTTATCTTGAAACAGAGCAGGCATTTATTGGGCACAGATTCAAATTGGATCTGTTGGATGGCTTGTATTTCGGCGTTACTGGCGGCTTATGCTTATACAATCTCTTTCTTTGGCTGAACATACGCGATCGCAGTTATTTGTATTACTCGCTTTTTGTGGCGGTGTATCTGACGTTTAACGCGACCCTTTCAGGGCTATCATTTCGATTTTGGCCCAATAACGTGCATTTTCAGCAGGTTGCGGTGTACTTTTTCAGCATCGCTTCGGGAGCGAGCGTTGCGCTCTTTGGGCGTGAGTTTTTGCAGGTGAAGGAGCATATGCCGCGAACTTATCTTATGCTTAACGCTTATATTGCAATCTGTCTTGCTTGTTTGGTCGCGGTGTTCTTTATGGATGCGCACGCTGCAGCGAAGGCGAACGTAGTGATCGCGGTTACAGGCGCTTTCCTATTGTTTGGAACAGCGTTGGTGCGCATCAGGCACCGTTACCGCCCCGCGATCTATTACCTGATTGGGCAGGGTGCCGTCATTGTTGGGGTGATGTTTACAGTATTGGCATCCAATAACCTCGTGCCTTATTTCTACAAAGCACCTGATGTTTTGAAAGTAGCTGGTGCGTTTGAACTGTTGTTTTTCTCGTTTGGCTTGGCGGATTTGATCAACGTATTGAAGGCGCGTGAAGCAAGGTCGGCGGTTGAGGCGGATGTGGCGCGCGCAGAAGCTGAGGCGAGGCAAACGTATATTCAGCAGTTGGATACAAGCAATCGGCAGCTGGATAAAAGCAACCAAGAGCTTGCTGCAGCAATTCAGGCTCGTTCCGAGTTTTTAGCCAATATGAGCCACGAAATCCGCACGCCGATGAACGGGGTGTTGGGGATGTTGGAGCTTGTAGAAAATGCCAATCTGAACGATGTGCAGAAGCAGCAGTTGGAAATTGCGCGTCGCTCCGGGCAGACGCTGCTTGCCCTGATCAATGATATTCTGGATCTATCCAAGATCGAGTCAGGAAAGCTTGCACTCGAATCGCTGCCGTTTAGTTTGCAGGATTTTCTGTCTGATTTGCGCGAACTCTACGGCAAGCAGCTACGTGAAAAAAATATCACCTGCACCTTGGCATGTGCAGAAGATGTGCCGGAATGGGTCGCGGGGGATCGGATACGGCTTTGGCAGGTGCTTACCAACTTGGTGAGTAACGCTGTGAAGTTCACGAAGGATGGTGGCGTTACGATTAGTGTGAACCTGCTCCAGGAAGGCCAGGAGGAGCGCTTGAGCTTTCAAGTGACGGATACTGGAATTGGCATCCCCAAGGCGGCACAAGCGAAAATCTTTGATAGTTTTTCGCAGGCGGATGGTTCCACCACACGGAAATACGGCGGCACTGGGTTGGGCCTTACGATTGCTCAAAACTTGCTGAAGTTGATGGGGGGGGCGATTTCGGTTCGTTCTGAAGAGGGTGAGGGCAGCACTTTTGCCTTTTCGATGCCGCTGTTACGGGCAGAAGCAAAAGATGTGCGGGCAAATGTTCTGGATGATCCTGAGCACCAGGGGAAACTGGAACGGCTGCGCGTGTTGGTCGTGGAAGATAATGCTGTAAACCGCCAGGTTGCAAAGGGGATGCTGAAAAGCTTGGGCGTGATGCAGGTGGATATGGTCGAGGATGGCTCTCTGGCGGTGGATGCCGTAAAAATTGGGCAGTATGATGTTGTTCTGATGGATGTGCAGATGCCTGTGATGGATGGTTATCAGGCTACAAAATGCATTCGGGAACTAGAAGATAAAGTCCGGGCTCGTGTGCCCGTAGTGGCGCTGACCGCGAGCGCTGGAGCGGAGGAACGAAATCGCTGTGCTGAAAATGGCATGGATGATTTCCTAACGAAGCCTATGCAACGCGTAGACCTTGCCGCCACACTGCTGCGTTATCTTCCTGAGCCGGGTTCCGTAGCGGGCTAGGTGACCTTGCAAGATTTACGTTCCTAAAAGACGAGCTGCCACAATATGCGGGTGAGGTTGTGCTAGGGTGCGATTAATTGATCGACATAGCTTTTGATGTTTAGCCGCGCGTCGTCATCAATCCCGGTGAACTCCATGCCTGCTCGGTAGCCGTGTGGGCCTGCGTGGCACTGGAGGATGCGCGCGTAGACCGCTCGCGTTTCTTGGCTGAGCGGATTGGTGCTGAGCTGTAAGCGAATTTCCGAAAACGGCGCAAGATAAACGGGAATATTCGCCAACAGCCCGTGATAACCCAGATCAATTACGCGCCCTGTCCAGTTTTTTTGCAGGATTCGTTTTTCTTCCATCTGCTGGAATATAAAAGGGATTTCAACCATCACGCGGGGGCTTTTGCGCAGTGTTCGGCGGGGCACGATCAGTTCTTGCGGGCGGTGGGTGGCGAGCAGTTCATACATGCGTACAGGTAGCTGTTTGCCTTTTAGGTGGACAAGGTTCGGATCGCCAACTTCTACGTGATCTTGGACCAAGTGATAGGTTGCGTCGCCCAATAGGATTTGGCCGCGCAAGGATTGTGCTTCGATGCGTGAAGCAAGGTTGACCGCATCGCCAATGACGGTAAATTCTCGGTAGATCTGTGAGCCTAGGTGGGCTGCCACGACCTCTCCGGTGTTAATACCGATTCCCATAAAGAGCTCTGGCAGACCCATTTCTCGGTTCGCGGAGTTTAGGTTGTCCATGGCGAGCTGCATTTCGACCGCGCAGGCAAGGGCGCGAGTGGCGTCGCTCGGCTGGTGTAGCGCCAGCCCGAACATGGCGAGAATGGAGTCGCCCATGAATTTATCAATGCGGCCGCCATGATAGTGGATGATCTGGCACATGCGGGCAAGGTAGCGGTTCAGCAACTCGACCATTTCTAGGCTGGTATGCTTTTCGGTAAGTGCGGTGAAGCCACGCAGATCGGAAATCAGCAGCGTTACGAACTTTTGCTGCGGCATTACGATTTGGCTACTCGGTGTATCGCCAAGCGCTCGTTCAATCTGGTTTCTTAGCTCAAGTCGCTGCTGTGCGTCTAGTGAAGGCAGTAGCTGTTGCAACTCTTCGCTGATTCGCCCTATGGCGTCGGGTATGTCCATTCTTCGTTCTCGCTGGCTCGTGGACTGCGGTGTTCTATAAGTAAAGCCCGAGTTGGCGAAGTTGCCTATTTCTTCGTGGAATGGCTGCTTCTTGTGTAGCGCCGATCTGCGGCAAGTCGAAGCAGATCGGCGCTAGCGAGTGGCTAGATGGATTTTTTCAAGGTGATGGCGCCACGGATTTCGCCGAGCTGGTAGCCGGTAGCTTTGTCGTTGGGGTAGAGCGTTTGGAGTTTTGCTTTGACCGCAGGGCTTAACTGATCGCTTGGGCCGTGGCAGTTCATGCAGACGGCGCCGGTGGGGAGGGCCTTCATGTAGCGGTAGTAGGTTTGGTTGCCCACTTGCACGATCTCTGCGCGCTCCAGTGTGGCGGGTGCTACGCCAGCTTTCGCCTGTGCGTCAAAATCTTCCAGCGCCAGACGTTCCCACTCGTCGGGGGTGGCATTTGGGTTGCGGTTTTTCAGGCTGACGCGGCGAATGTTCCAGCCCATTTTTTCGGAGGCTTGTTTCGCCATCTGCGGTGCCTTTTGGCTGCAGACTTCAACGGCGCCAGCGGGGCCGCCCTTTTCAATTTCTTCGGTGAGCATGGCGAGCAGGCGAGCCGGAACTAGGGTGGCTATGTTGCGTGCTTCGCCAAGCAAGGCGACATCAGGTGTGGTTGTGGGTGCGGTTGCGTTGGTATTGGTGCTGCTGCTCGTTTTTTCTGGGCTTGTGGGTGCCTGAGTATCGGCTGCCTGTACTGTGGCAAGGGGAAAGGCTGCTAATGTGGCGCAGACAAGCAACGCTTGCGTGCCTTTTTTTGTGCGTTGGCGCGTGTTTGAATCGTAGGTGCTGCGTAGCGTGGCAGAGCGTGAGGATTGATCGGGCTTCACGGCAGGGCTTCCTGTGGGTAAGAGAATGCAGGTAACCCGATCATAACCGGCTTTGCCAGAGGCTAGCCAGCGTCTCAGAGATGAGGAGCAGTCGCCCCACCGTGCTGGCGGGGCGATTGCCTTCGAAGAACGATTGCCTTCGAAGAACGATTGCTTCTAGAGAGCGATTATCTGCCGGCGCGAAAAACCCTGTCCCTCAGGGCAGGGATGGATAGCGCAGGCCGCTGAAAGCGGCCATGTCTTTTGGCTATTCTGGCGTCCTTTGTTGTTCGATATATTGGCGTATAACATCAATGGGCGCACCGCCACAGCTCCCCGCAAAATAACTGGGTGACCATAATGCGCCGTCCCATAGTTTTTTCCTGATGCTTGGGTAATTCTTCTTGCGAATGACCCGGCTCGATACACCCTTGAGGCTATTCACCAGCTTTGAGACAGACACTTTCGGCGGGTAGTTCACCAACAGGTGGACGTGATCGTCCTCGCCATCGAATTCCACCAGCTCTGCCTCAAAGTCCGTGCAAACACCTGAGAATGTTTCGCGCAAGTCGGCCAATATTTCTTTTGTGAACACGCCACGCCGGTACTTCGTCACGAAGACCAAATGCACGTGTATTTTGAAAACACAGTTTCTACCGTGTCTAATGTCGTTGTTTTCTCTCATAGACCAAAGTATATTGGAGTCTATGGCAAATACCAAGACCCTGAAAGTCCGCATCAAAGACAAGCACGTACCATTACTGAATGAGATGGCACGGTCGGTGAATTTTGTCTGGAATTACGTGAACGCGCTGTCGTCGCGGGCGATCCGGGAGCGCGGGCAATTCCTGTCTGAATACGATCTGCATCCCTACACAAAGGGCGCAGGAAAAGAGCTGGGCTTGCATAGCCAAACCTTACAGTGCATCAGCAAGGAATACGTTACCCGTCGCAAGCAATTCAAGAAGACCCGGTTAAACTGGCGGCGTTCAGGCGGTGCAAAGCGTTCGTTGGGTTGGATGCCCGTCAATACCGGCGCGGCGTCGTGGAAAAATGGGCAGGTTTACCACGCGGGCCATTACTTCAAAGTGTGGGATTCCTACGGCTTGTCGCAATACAAATTCCGCACGGCCAGTTTCAATGAGGATGCACGCGGGCGCTGGTATTTTAACGTGGTCGTTGAAGTGGCAGCGAAGCCCACACAAGGCACGGGGGCGGTCGGCATCGATCTTGGATTAAAAGACGCGGCGACCACCTCACTCGGCGAAAAACTGGAAAGCAAGCACTACCGCCGCTTAGAAAACGCATTAGGTATCGCGCAGCGGGCGAATAACCGCAAGCGAGTGAAAGCCATTCACGCCAAGATTAAAAACAAACGCAAGGACGATATCCACCAATTCAGTCGCCAGTTGGTCAACACCAATGCGGCGATCTTCGTTGGCAATGTGCAACCCAAGCCGCTTACCAAAACCAAAATGGCGAAATCCGTTTTGGATGCGGGCTGGGAGATGCTGAAAACCATGCTGGAATACAAGTGCAATCATGCAGGCGTGGTGTTCGAAGAAGTCAACGAAGCCTATACCACCCAAGTCTGTTCGTGTTGCGGCTGCCTAAGCCAAAACAGTCCGAAAGGTAGAGCAGGCTTGCGAATAAGAGAATGGACGTGTGAGTGCGGTATCACTCACGACCGCGACGTTAACGCGGCGCGTAATATTCTCGCGGCGGGGCATCGCCGTCTAGCGGTAGGAATTCCCCTGCTTTAGCGGGGGGAGGATGTCAATAGTAGGGCACGCGCATAGAGACGCGAGCGACGCAATCCTACTACCAATGCCAGCGGGTAGGGCTGGCATTGGTGACCAATGGTGTTGTCAGTTGAGCCAAGTGTTGTCAGGCAGACTAGGTGCTGTGGCGGGTGAAGGCTTGAACGGTTAGCGTACTCCACCGATGCACACATATTTGATTTCAAGGTATTCGTCGATGCCGTATTTCGAACCTTCGCGGCCAAGGCCGGAGGCTTTCACTCCGCCGAAGGGTGCGACTTCGGTGGATACGATGCCTTCGTTTACGCCAACCATGCCGTATTCCAGCGCCTCAGAGACGCGGAACATGCGGTTGAGGTCGCGGCTGTAAAAGTAGGAAGCAAGGCCGTACTCGGTGGCGTTGGCAAGCGCGATGGCCTCTTCTTCGGTTTCAAAGCGGATGACTGGGGTGATGGGGGCAAACTGCTCTTGTTGTGCAAGTGCGTGATCGTTGCGGATGCCGGTTACGATCGTCGGTTCGAAAAAGGTGCCGCCCAAGGCGTGGCGCTTGCCGCCGGTGACGACTTGGGCACCTGCGGGGAGGGTTGCCAGTAAGTGTTCCGCGTGGGAGAGTGCCGCAGGGTTGATCAGCGGACCTTGGTTGACGCCTTCATGCAGGCCGTTGCCAACTTTGAGCGATTGAACGGCTTTGTTGAGCTTTTCGACAAACCGATCATGTACCGAGGCTTGCACCAGTACGCGGTTGGTGCATACGCAGGTTTGCCCGGAGTTGCGAAACTTGGAGGCCATTAAACCCTGTACGGCGGCGTCTAAGTCGGCATCGTCAAAAACGATAAAGGGCGCATTGCCGCCGAGTTCCAACGAGAGCTTTTTGAGGGTGCCGGAGGATTCTGCCATCAGTTGGCGGCCTACCTCGGTGGAGCCCGTAAAGGAGATTTTGCGAACGATGGGGCTGTGAGTGAGCACGGGGCCGATGGCAGATGCGGGGCCGGTGATTACGTTGATTACGCCTGCAGGGATGCCCGCTTCTTCGGCTAGTGCGGCGAGAGCTAGCGCGCTTAACGGAGTGTCGGAGGCGGGCTTGAGTACCACGGTGCAGCCGGCAGCAAGGGCGGGGCCAAGCTTGCGGGTGATCATTGCATTGGGAAAGTTCCATGGCGTGATCGCGGCCACTACGCCAATGGGCTGTTTGTAGACAAGAAGCCGCCGATCAGCGCTAAAGCCTGGGATGATGTCGCCGTAGGCGCGTTTGGCTTCTTCGGCAAACCATTCAATGAAGGAGGCGCCGTAGAGAATTTCACCGCGTGCTTCGGCAAGTGGTTTGCCTTGTTCGAGGGTCAAGAGCGTGGCGAGATCTTCTTGGTGGTCCAGCATGAGCTGATACCAGCGTTTGAGTAGCTGCGAGCGCTCTTTTGCAGTGCGGGCACGCCAGTTCGGTAGAGCGTTATTTGCCGCTGAGATTGCGCGTTCGGTTTCCGCTTGCCCCGCACGCGGTACGGTGGTGATGGTTTCGCCGGTGGCGGGATTGGTTACGTTGGCCGTGGCGAGGCTGTCGGCGTTGCACCATTGGCCGTTAATAAAAATTTGTGAGCGGCATAAATCGGGGCGTTTGAGTGAGGAAGGCATGGTGGGGTTTCCTTTAGGGGGCCTTAAATGAACGCAGGGAGCTTCAGCCAATTACTGTGTCAGCCAACTACTGTGTCAGCCAACTACTGTAGCGGCGCCAACACCTCCCGCAGTTTGGCAGGTAAGGGGCCGGGTTGGTTGGTCGCACGGTTCACATACACATGGATAAAGTGCCCTTCTGCTGCAGCGAGCGGCTCGCCTTTACGGAAAATGGCAAGCGCATAGCGTACGCTGGAATTGCCGATGCGATCTACGCGCAAGCCGACTTCTAGATCATCGGGGAAGGCAACAGAGGAGTGATAAGTGCAGCGCGTTTCGACCACCAGCCCTACCGTTTCGCCGTGATGAATGTCCAGCCATCCGGCGTGGATTAAATAGTGATTTACCGCCGTATCAAAGTAGCTGTAATACTGCACGTTGTTGACATGGCCAAATACGTCGTTATCCATCCAGCGGGTCGCGAGTGGCATGAAGTGGCGAAAATCGGTGCGGTTGGCGCGGTTTTTTTCGGACTTTTTGGGGGTGTCGGTGCTACTAGTTTCGCTCATGCTTCAATTCTCAAATGAGGTTATTCAGTCAATCAGAGCTGCTGTGCGTAAATCGCTCGCGCTGCTTCCAGCGTCATCGGGCGTGGGTTGTTCACGAGCAGGCGTTCCACCTTCATTGCATCGCTTGCCAAAAGATCGAGGTCGGCTTCTGTAACGCCAACTTCGCGCAGGGTTTGTGCAAAGGGCATGGTCGATACGAGGCTTGCCATGCAATCTACAAACCACTGAGCGGAGGCGTTATGGTCAGAAAAGCGCTGTGCAGGTGAGAGCGCGTGGGCGAGTTCGGCATACGGCTGAACGGCGTGGCTAAGGTTGTAGCGTAGTACGGGTGCGAGTACGAGGGCGTTACTTAATCCGTGGGGAGCGTGAAAATGGCCGCCAAGCGGATAGGCAAGTGCGTGCACCGCTCCAACAGGTGCATTGGCGAAGGCCATTCCCGCCATCATGGAGCCGATCAACATGGCGCTGCGGGATTCGATGTTGTGGCCGTTTTCGAGCACCAAGGGTAGATGGGTGTGCATCAGTTTCAGGGCATCTCGCGCCAGTGCGTCTGAAACTGGATTTTTCTTGAATTTTGAAGTGTAGGCTTCGATGGCGTGCACCATGGCGTCAATTCCGGTCATCGCGGTAATCGCGGGCGGTAGGCCGAGGGTCAGCTCAGCATCCAGAAGCGCCATGTCAGGGTAGAGCAGCGGGGAGACTACGCCCTTTTTCTCATGGGTGGGTGTAGTAACGATGGCAATCGGCGTCACTTCAGAGCCGGTGCCTGCGGTTGTGGGTACTTGGATTAGCGGCAGCCTAGGGCCGGTTGCGAGGCCAATTCCGTAAATCTGTTCTAACGCTTGAGGTGTGGCAGCGAGTAATGCGACCAGTTTTGCGGTATCCATGGAGCTGCCGCCACCCAAGCCGATAATGAGCGATGCTCGGGCATCTCTTGCAGCGGCAACGGTGGCGAGTACGCGCGCTTCTGGCGGATCGGCTTCCACCTCGTGATAAACCTGAACATCGCAACCTTGTGCTTGCAGAACGGAAACGATCGGGTCAAGCAAGCCGATTTTGAATAGGCCGGGGTCAGTAACGATGAAGATGCGCTTTGCGTTGGCAGGTAGCCATTCTTTGGGTTGTTGCAGAATGCCGGGGCGTGCGATTACGCGGGGCGTGGTGGCAAAATCGGTTTGCATGAAGTCGGTTTGCATGAAGTCGGTTTGCATTTTGGTGCGTCCCTGATGATGCGGCCGCGATTGGTGGGCCGCCGCAGCGATTGCGGCCGCGCACCTGCGGTGGTAGTTTTTTGCTGCGGCTCGTCGTTTTAAGCGGCGTTCTTTCGTGCAAAATTCAGCAATTGCGCGCGCTGGGCAGCGACGGCTAGCAGGCGGAAGTTGAGCAGCGGTGAGTCGTGCGCTAGAGAGTCGCTTACATTAACACGCGGTAGGCAGAAACGCTCACGCTCTTGCCGAGATGCGTAACTCGCAAACCCTGTAAGCGCACCTTGAAATCCTGCGCTCTCCACCTGTTCCATAAGACGGTGATCGTAAGCGCCGTTGGGGTAGCAGAATAAACGGTTGAAGTGTACGCCTTCAAGCGCAGAAACTGCGGCAAATCCGCTGCGGATGTCGGCAATTGCTGCGGCTTCATCAAGCAAAGGCAGCGGAAGGTGGGATGCGGTTTGTGCGCCGAATCGAATCAGCCCACTTGCGCTCATTTCCTGAATTTCCGAAAGTTTCAAGCTAACGCTGTGGCTGCCGGGCAAGTGTGGGGAGAGGATTTGCGTGAGGTTGTTACGCTGCTCTTCTGACAAGGTATAGATAAAATCCATGAAGCGATCAATGCTGTCAAAATCGCTCGGGTTTGGGGTAATGGATTCTAGAGCCTGCTTCAGGCGTGCCTGAGCCTCTGCGTTATTTTGGGCCTCCGCAAAGGCGTCGCCCAAGCGTAGCCACCAAAAAGGGAGATCACGCCTGATGTGGCCGGCAGATAAATAGATCGAAGCTGGTATTTTTTGTGATTTTAATTGTGGCCATGCGTATAGATAGTTGTCTTGGCCGCCATCGTCAAAGGTCAGGCAGGCAAAACGCTCGCGGCGATTTTGGGAGCTTGGTTCGAGATTTAGATAATCGTCTACCTGGATCAGCGAGTAGTGGCGCTGCAGATAGGTGAGCAGATGATCGAGGCCTTCTTCGGTGATGGCGTGTGTGCGCTGAAAGCGCTGTTTATCGTGCTCTTTTTGGGGCAACACGCGATGCAAGCGCAGGATAAGCGCAAGTGGGCCTTGAATCCGTTTGTTTAGACCAAAGGTTTCGGCGCATAGCCCGAAAATACGTTTGCCAACGCCTTTCATCGCAGGCTCCGGTGCGAAAGTTTTGCCAGCGAAGTGCCGGCAAGCCTATTCAGGAGCTTAGCAGATTCTTGAGTGTGGTGCTTGGATGTTCATAAGAAAACGTGGCAAGACAGAGAGTTGCGACTTATGCCACGTTTCGACTTATACCACGTTGCGACTTATACCACGTTGCGAATGGCGCTTGCGCGTTCGGCTATTTTCGCTAGGCGTAGGCGGATTGCTTTTTCGATGCCTTCGGCATCAAGGCCACATTCTTTGAGCATTTCGGCGGGTTTGCCGTGCTCGATAAATTGGTCGGGAACGCCAAGGTTCAATAGGGGTTGCACGATGCCTTGTTCTGCAAGGAATTCGTTGATTGCAGAACCTGCGCCGCCGCGTGTGGTGTTTTCTTCAACAGTAACGAGCAGTTCGTGCTGCTCTGCCATTTTCAGAATGAGGGCTTCGTCCAGCGGTTTAACAAAGCGCATGTCCACAAGGGTTGCGTTGAGGTTTTCAGCAACGGTGCGGCAGGCGGTAAGCGGGGCGCCAAAGCAGAGGATGGCGGTGTGCTGCCCTTCGCGGCGGATCGCACCTTTGCCAATGGGGAGCGCTGTCATTGTGGTTTCGATTGTGGTTCCGGGGCCGGTTCCTCGCGGGTAGCGCACGGCAGCTGGGCCGTTATAGTTATAGCCGGTATAAAGGAGCTGGCGGCATTCGTTTTCGTCGGAGGGGGCCATTACGATCAGATTCGGGATGCAGCGCAAAAAGCTTAGGTCAAAGACGCCGGCGTGGGTGGGGCCGTCTTCGCCGACGATGCCTGAACGATCAATTCCGAATAGCACATCCAGATTTTGCAGTGCAACGTCGTGGATGAGCTGGTCGTAGGCACGCTGCAGGAATGTGGAATAAATCGCAACGACGGGTTTCATGCCTTCGCACGCCATGCCCGCAGCAAGAGTGACGGCGTGCTGTTCTGCAATGGCGACGTCTTGATATTGGCTGGGAAAACGCCGCGAAAATTCCACCATGCCGGAGCCTTCACGCATTGCGGGCGTTATGCCGATGAGCTTCGGATCGTGCTCGGCCATGTCGCAAAGGAATTGCCCGAAAATATCTGAATATTTGGGGCGAGAAGGTTTTGCGGGCGCTGATTTCAGAGTGTTTTGCGGATCAATTTTGCTGAGTGCGTGCCAGCCGATGGGGTCGTGCTCGGCAGGAGCAAAACCGTGGCCTTTTTGGGTTTTGATGTGCAGCAATTGCGGGCCGGACAGGTCTTTGATGCGATTCAGGTGGGTGATCAGGCGCGGCAAATCGTGGCCATCAATGGGGCCGATATAGTTAAATCCCACTGCTTCGAACAGCGAGCCTGGGGATACCATGCCTTTCATGTGTTCTTCGGTGCGCTTGGCGAGTTCGCGTGCGGTGGGCAGGTTTTCGAGTACTTTTTTGCCGCCTTCGCGCAGTGAATTGTAGGTGCGGCTCGCCCAAATGCGTGAGAAATAGTGCGAGAGGCCGCCTACGTTTTCAGAGATCGACATGTCGTTGTCGTTGAGCACTACGAGCATATTCGAATGCGTATGCCCCGCGTGGTTGAGTGCCTCAAAGGCCATGCCGGCGGTGATTGCGCCGTCGCCAATGATGGCAACGACTTGATCTTCGCGCTTTTGCATCGCAAGGGCGATGGACATGCCAAGTGCGGCGCTGATGGATGTGCTGGAATGGCCCACGCCGAACGCATCAAAGGGGCTTTCGTCGCGCTTGGGAAATCCGGCTAGGCCGTGGCGCTGCCGGATGGAGAGCAGTGCTTCGCGGCGGCCGGTGAGCAGTTTGTGTGGGTAGGCTTGGTGGCCTACGTCCCAAATCAGTTGATCGTTGGGCGTGTTGTAGACGTAGTGAAGGGCAATGGTCAGTTCGATGACGCCAAGGCCAGAGCTGAAGTGGCCGCCGGTTTTGCCCACGCTATAGAGCAGGTATTGGCGCATTTCGTCGGCTAATTGTGGCAGGCTGTCTTCCGAGAGGGCGCGCAGGCGTGCAGGGCTGTCGATTTGATCGAGCAGCGGTGTAGCTGGGCGAATTAGCGGTAGTTCGTTGAACATCATGCGTCTACATCATCACCAATAGCGGGGTAGGGAAACCAAAGTGTGGCAAGGGTCTGGATTCTACCGCGTATTGGGATGAAATATCCCAAAAAACGCATGAGTTTCACGTTTCTCAACAAAATCAATAGCGTCGGTTGACAATGTAAGATGCAAGGGCGCGCAGCGGTGTTGCGCCATCGCCAAACCCTTGGATGGCCTGTAGTGCTTGATCGTGCAGGTGAGTGGCCAGCGCTTGGGCGGCTTGCAGGCCGAGGATGCGTGGGTAGGTGGCCTTGTCCAGTACTGCGTCGGCGCCTTGTTGTTTGCCGAGGGTGAGGGTGTCGCCGGTTACGTCGAGGATGTCATCCTGCACTTGATAGGCGAGCCCTAATGCGCTTGCGTATTGGTCTAGGGCGAGTAGCGACGATTCGGGGGCGTGGGCGGCCAGCGCGCCGAGGCGCACTGCGGCGCGGATCAAACAGCCGGTCTTGAGCCGGTGGATGGTTTCAAGGCCGTGCAAATCGAGCAGCTTTCCACTTGCGGCAAGGTCAAGCGCTTGGCCGCCCGCCATGCCGTGGGTGCCGCTTGCTACGGCGAGGCTACGGATCATTTCGAGCTTGATGGGGGTGGTCATCGAGGGGAGTTCGCTGCTGGCGAGCACCTCAAAGGCGAGGCATTGCAGCGCGTCACCGGCGAGGATTGCGGTGGCTTCGTCGAAGGCAATGTGGCAGGTGGGCACGCCGCGCCGCAGGGCATCGTTATCCATCGCTGGCAGGTCATCGTGAACCAGTGAGTACGAGTGCAGCATTTCTAGAGCGCAGGCGGCATCGTTTGCCAGAGACGCGTCGGTACCGCAGGCTTCGGCGGCGGCGAACGCCAGTACCGGCCGCAGGCGTTTGCCGCCGTTCATCACCGCATAGTGCATCGCTTCGCTGAGTTTTGCGGCCGTGGTGTTTTGCTTGGCAAACCAGTATTCCAGACGGGTGTTTACGCGAAACTGGGCGGTTTGCAGGTAGGCGTGGAGGTCGAAGGTCATGGCAAAAGCATTCAGGATGGGCCGTTGAAGGCGTGTATCTTCTATGGAATCAGGGGGGACTGCAAGGGGTGTGAGTGCTAGGTGCGTGGTTGTTTGCTGGCTGTGGAATTCGTGGCGCAAATGCAATCCATCCCTACGGAGGGGGAGGTATTGGATACAAGTGGCTGGCTTTGGCGTAAACCGAGACAAGGCGTGCCATGCCGTTCTTGAGCTGTTCGTAGGTGATTGGCGGGTTGCTGGTCGAAAGCAGGCGTAGCATTACGAAAATGCTGGAATTGATGATGATGTACGCGAGGGCAGGGATGTCTTCTTGTGAGTTCAGTAATGGGCGGTGTTTGAGCAGGTATTGCACCACCATATCTTGCAGTGCTTTGCTGATGGGCTCTACGGAGTCGCGGGTGTCTACGCTAAGTACTTCCCGCGCAACTTTCAGGTAACGTTCGTTATCCGCCAGTAAAAAGCGGTTAAAAGCATCGAAAAAGTGGGAAATTGCACTCTCGATGTCCAGTTCGAGCGCAAGCGGGCCAACTCGCTGAATGAGTACGACGACATCGTGAATGATGCGTTCGTTCATGGCCGCAAAAATGGCGTCTTTGTCTTTGAAGTATTCATATAGAGAGCCAACTCCCACGCCGGCTTGATCCGCAATGGCGCGTGTGGTGGTGTTGGCCACTCCGTGCTCGGCGACGCAGCGGAAACCGGCCTCTACGATGGCTTCGTAGGTGGCGCGGGAGCGAGTCTGGCGTGGCTTTCGTGGCATAGGCGTCTGCACTTCAAAAATCCGAACAGTTGTTCAGATCATAGAAAGAACCGGTGCTTAGGTCAAATGAATGTGCGCCATTGGCTTGAGCTAAACTTCCATGAACCAGACTTTTTGGGTGGATGGGTGATGGATGCAGGAATGGCGCAAAGAGCAGTAAGACGCGTGCGCAAATGCTTGCGGCTTTGGGTTCGCCGCGTAGTTGCCGCGTTTGCTTGGCCGTTGGCAGTTGCGCCGGTCTGGGCGATGGCGTTGGTGGTGCTTGCCTTTGGGAGTGCTCACGCCTGCGCGGATCAACAAGTTGCGGTTCGTGTGGCGCTTGCGCTAAAGGCGCCGATTGAGCGTGGATTGGTCGAAGTGGAGGCTGTGGGCCGCTATATCGTCATCCGCATCCCTGAAGCGACCTGCTTTCCCACTAACGCTGCGACTCTACGGCCCCAATGCCTGCCGGTGCTTGTCACGATTCGATCTGCATTACAGGGATTGGAGAAAGCGCGTTATACCGTTGCGGGGCATAGTGACGATGTGCCGATCAATACTGCGCGTTATTCTTCCAATTGGGAGTTTGCCGCAGCGCGTGCTGGTGCCGTTTTGGTTGAACTTTTGAAGGCTACGGGGTTCTCCGCTGATCATTTTACCTTGGCCAGCTACGGCCCAACGCGCCCTCTCGTTGCCAATACCAGTGCAGACAATCGCGCGCGCAACCGTCGGGTGGAGGTTGTGGTCGAGCTGTAGAAGGGATTTCAGGAAAGCTTTGTTATGTCTTGCGGTAGAGCTTGCCGGAAAGGTTCGCAGCGTAGTATTTTTTAGCCCTCTTAGGCGTGTTGTCGGGCTTGCCGTATGAGCTGCGCCGAGATGGCCGCAACATCGTGATAGCCTTTTTGTGCGTAATCGCATATTTTAGTGTACAACTGTTTCCTGAATCCTGCCGGATGAGGTGTGTTATTACCATCCCTGTTGAGTTTGACCGCTATTGTGTGAGTACGACGTACGCAAAAATGTTGGCCGATATGGTTTGCGTGCGCGGCTTTGCGCTGGATGAATTGCTTCGTGGAACGGGCATCGACGAGGCGGCTTTGCAGCGGGTGGAAGATCGTGTGCCGGCGCAAGGCATGTTACGTTTAATTCGCAATGCATTGCAGCTTACGCAGGAGCCTGCGCTGGGGCTGTTGTTTGGGTTTCAGCTGAAACTCTCCGCGCATGGCTTTCTGGGATATGCGGCGCTGAGCAGCGAAACGCTCGGAGATGCGCTAGTGCTGGCGGTCAAGTATTTCAAGATCCGCTTCGGGCTGTTGGATGTACAGCTGCGCATGTTCGAGGATGTTGCCCTGCTGGATGTGGAGCCGACGCTGCCGCTCTACGAGGCAGAGCCTTTTATTATGGAAGCCTTTATGGCCGGATTCGCGGTGATGGCGCTGAATCTGTTGGGCCAGATTCCTAGCGAAATCAGTACAAGTTGGCGAATGGTGCGCCCGCAACATGGTTCCGGTTGGCTTCAGTATTTGCCTGAAGGTCAAGTGCGTTATGGCGCAAATGCCAATCAAATTCGTATCCCCATCAGGTTACTCTCGCAGAAGCTGGGGCTTTCCGACCCCAATTCACGCAAACTTGCAGAGGAACAATGCAAGCGGGAGCTTTCGATGTTGGAAGAAAATGAATCCATTATTGCACGAGTGCGGCACATAATTATTAGTGAAGGTCAGCGCTTTCCCAAGCTGGATGTGGTAGCAGAAAAATGCTTTATGTCGGGCCGCACCTTTAAGCGTCGGCTGCAGCAGCTTGGTACGAGTTTTCAGGAAATTCTGGATGATATTCGTAAAGATCAGGCGATTGATTATCTGCGCCACACGAATAAACCGATCGACGAGATCGCGGCTTTGTTAGGGTATAACGACCCTTCTAATTTTGGCCGGGCATTCAAGCGCTGGACGGGAAAAACGCCTTCGCAATATCGGCACCAGCAAGAAATTCTGTCGGCCTGAGCTGGATTTTCCAAGGAGAAGCGCTTGGTGTGCAGAAAATACGCCACAGAAAAATGTTACATAAAGAATAATTGTCCAATTAAAAAAAATCACTACACAAAGAGCAGGGGTGTACATGACAACAGAAACGATTACCGCCGAATCCAACGTAGCGGCAACACTCCTTCGGTTGCGAGATGCTCACGTTGAGCAAATCATGCGTAGCATCAGCGGAAATGAATTAAAGGCGCAGATTGAACTGGAAGTCGAAGCACTTTATGAGCGCCTGCAAACTACGACGCTAAGTGAGATTGCGCCTGCGCAGTTGATCGAGCGCTATTTGGTTGAGGTCGTGCAGAAGGCGCCCATTACCACGGCGGCGCGAGATATGGTCATTTCGATTGCAAAAGTGCTGCGCCAGTCGGAGCAGAACGGTAAGGTGAAATTAGCCGAGCTGATTTCGCGAGAGCATTATGATCGTGCGGTTCAACAGCTCGCTGACCTAGATGAATTGCGCGGTCAGCTGATACACGCAGTCATGGCCAGCCCGCTTTATAGTGGCCTGATTTCCGACGTGCTTTATTATGGAATCAAAGATTATTTGCTGAGCGATAATAACGTCGCAATGAAAGTGCCCGGCATGGGCTCTTTGATGAAGATCGGCAAAGGCGTGCTCGACAAAGCTGCGCCGAACCTAGAACAAACCGCAGAAAAAGCTATCAAGGGTTCGATCAAAACGAACATCAAACGCACGGTTGCGGTGTCCGAGAAGTTTTTGGATAACGCACTGAATGCAAGCAATATCACAAAGGTGGCCGATCATTTCTGGACGATGGCGAACGAGGCTACGCTGAAAGAAGTGACACGTCGCGTTTCAGAAGATCAGCTTGAAAAAGCCTTGGTGTTGGTCGAAGAAATCGTTCGCGACGTGCGTCTGAGCCCGCATTTGGCCGCGTGGTTTGAACAGGGTGTACAGGCGTTTTACAGTGATTACGGCCAAAAACCACTGGCCCCATGGCTGGGCGAGCTAGGCTATGACAATGGTTGGATCACGGCGCACCTTGAAGAATGGTTGCCCCAATTGTTGGAACAGCAGTCGATTCGCGATTATTTGAGAGAGCGCCTGCGTGCGCAGCTATCGGCGTTTTACCAGTCTGTTGAAGCGCAGGAGATTTTGGCTTAGGGGCGCGACCCCAACCGCATTTTTACTTTTGATGCGGTTGGGAGGATTCGAAGGTTGGATAGATAGAAAAATAGGTTTCTAGCGGTAATAACCATCGAAATTTGCCGCACGCGCTGGCGATCAGGCAGCCTTTCGCCGAGCTTCCAGAAAATTCTTCAATGGCCATGGATGGCCAATCGCGAACCCTTGGGCATAGTCTACGCGCAAGGTTTTCAGGTGCTCAAGCGTTGCTTCATCCTCAACATATTCCGCGCAGACTTGAATACCCAGCACGCTCGCAATGTCCACCACTGAGCGCACCAGTGCCTGATCAAGCGCGTCTTTCAGCATGTCGCGGACAAAGCCGCCGTCAATCTTGATCAACTGTACGGGGAGTGTTTTTAGGTAGTTGAAGGATGATAGTCCACTGCCAAAATCATCCAGCGAGAAACTTGCACCTTGCTCAATCAGGACGTTCGTCAGCTTTTGCAGATTTTCTAGGCTGTTAATTGCAGCCGTTTCGGTAATTTCAAAACAGAATTGGTGAGCAGGAAGATTGCTGGCTTCCAGTAATGCGAGGATTTCGGATGGAAGGCTTTTTTCCGATAAGGTGAGGCCGGACAGGTTGATGTTAAAAACCGTGTCGGCCAATTCATTTTTGTGGGCGTGGAGTGTGGCAAACAGCTCGTTGAGTACCCAGCGATCAATGTTGGGCATCAGGTTGTATCGCTCTGCAGCCGGGATGAAGGCCATTGGTGGAATGATTTCGTTGTCTCGCCCGCGCATCCGCAGCAGGATTTCCACGCGGGGTGGGCACGACTCATTCAGCAGTGCGAGCGGCTGGCAGAACAGGATAAACTGGTTTCCTCGGAGGGCGTCGTTGATCCGGCTAACCCACTGCATCTGGCCTTTGCGCTGCATCAACTCAAGATCATCGTGCTGATATACTTGGCATCGGTTTCGGCCTTTTTCCTTGGCGGCGTAACAGGCGGAATCGGCCTCAATCAGTAACTCCGAAGCTGAGCTGCTGCTCGGCAGAATCGGTACGATGCCAACACTCATGCTGGTTTCAAAGGCGCGCTCGTCATAATTGAAGCGGTAGCCGCGCAATTCACTTCGTAGTTCCTCTACGATGCTTACCGCCCGCTCCAGTGGGCACCCCCGCAAAAGAAGCGCGAATTCATCGCCACCCAGACGCGCCAGTGTATCAGAGTCGCGAATGCGCTTACGCAGCAAGAACGTTACTTGCCCCAGCATTCGGTCGCCTGCCGCGTGGCCGCAGGTATCGTTGACCACTTTGAATTGGTCAAGGTCGATATAACAGAGCACATGATGCTCATTCGGACTGCGCTGTCGCGCAAGCAATTCGTTAAGCTGGCGCTCGAATTCCCGCCGGTTGACCAGCCCGGTAAGTGAGTCGCGGGTGGCATGATAAGACAGGATGTAGTCGCCGTTTCGGGCAGATTCCGCGGCGTAGAAGACGATGACACAGCCGACCACGGAGGCATCTTCTGTGCGTATCGGCGCGCAGGAATCCTCAATGGCAATTGCGTTGCCATCGCGGGTAATCAGTTTGTGGCCTGCGGTTAATCCGACCACTCGCCCTTCTCGTAGGCAGGTAGCTACTGGATACACAAATGAGCTGTGCAGAGTGTTTTCGACGCGGAATACTTCATCTGCGGGTTTTCCGTGCGCTTCACGCGAGCTCCAGCCGGTGAGGGTTTCGGCTACGGGGTTAAGATATTCGATGTTGCCCTGTGCGTCTGTCGTTATGACGGCATCGCCAATGCTGTGCAGGGTGACTTCGGCCAGTTCGCGCTGGTAGAAAAAACGGGTGGCGCGCTTCAGGTTTTGCAATACCACAAAAAGTCCCAGCGCTGCAGATAAAAGGCTGAGCGCGGCAAATGCAATCAGTGTCCAAGTGGTTTTGGCGCGGTGTAGCTGTAGCTGTTCGATGCCAAGCTCGGATAACGTCTTGGAAAAACTCACCAAGGTGTCGATCTGGCGGGTTGCCGTAGCGTACCAGTCGAGCGCCGTGAGTGGATAATTGCCGTTCTCTGCACTTAGCAACATCGACTGAACGGATGCATTGAAATCGACAAAGAGCGTTTTGCTTAGATGCTCTAGCGATTCCTGCATTGCGGGGGCGGCCGGCGTGTCACGCGCAAGCCGTTGGATGTTTTCGAAATTGCGCTGCATCTGGCCAAGTAGCATTTCAATTTTATTGCGGTGTATTGCTGACATTGGGGTACGTTGGCCGGCATAGTAGGATAGCAGGCCGCGAATCTGGCCGGCGTTTTCGCCTGCATCGTTGACGAGATCTCGCAAGAGTAACTCTCTTGCTGGATCTTGGTCTGGCGGTGTAACTGCAAGCGTAATTCGGGCAACCAGTTGGTTGGTAATGGCAATCAGGGCGCCATTCACGCGAAGCCATGCGTCGATGTCGGTATAGGGTGAGGATTTTGGCGGCTGCAGTGGGCCAAGGGGCAGCTCTCCCGCGCTGAGTGCGTGCGTGGAGTCACCGTCCATTTCTTTGCGGGCGAGGTCGATGGTTTGCCGGTAAATGTACATCTGTTGCTGATAGGTGTGAAAGTAGGCTGCGCGTGACGTCAGGTCAAAGGCGTGCATCTGTTGCTCTGCGTTTACCCAAGCATCATCGACACGTTGGCGCAGCGCCACAAGTGCGGGTTCGCGCCGCGCCTGATTCATGCCGATCAATGCCGCTGCCATGCCGCGCTCGCGAGCCTGTAACGCGACGGCTTCCATTAACGACTGGGCAAGTTGACTGTTTTCGGCGGCGTCTTCCAGCGCGCTTCGCGCTTGTCCGGATTGCCAGAGCAACGCAATGCCTACACCTAGAAAAAGCACGCCGCATATGCTGAGGAAAAGGATAAATACATGTTTTGCAAAAAAATGCTGCATATTGTTCTTGGTTCCGGCACAGGCCGCGCCAGCCAAAAGAGCGGGCGGCTCGTAGCAGTGGGTAGATCGGCGGTGCTCGCGCTCTGGCTTTAGCACGCCAATAACAGGGCGGACGGACGTGAATGTTTTTGTAGGTCAAAATCCGACGCGCTTGAAGTATATCTGGCGGATTCTAATACTGCCACATGCGTTGTGGGTAAACAGAATGGGGTGTTGGCGTTGGCGTTCCATCTTGCTCAATGAGAGCGACAAGGGCTTCAGCTTCGGCAGCGCGTGCTTATGCTTTTAGGCTCTTCTATTGAGTTCATTGCTGCTTTCTAGCTGAGCAAGCAAACACGAGCGGAGGGAGGGATGGCGCAGGATCGTTTTCCGGCCGCGCGGCTGCTGCCATGCTGGAAGAGCTAAAAGCTGCAATCGAGCGCAGACACGCGGAATGAGCGTGATCGAGGCTACTGTCAAATGCGTGCTCATTGGGCTAGCCTAAGTGGCCACTTTTTTAGGCACGACTACTAGGCTAACTCCAAGCGCATGCATGACACGATTGATGGTGTCAAAGCGAGGGTTCGCACCATCGCGCAGAGCTTTGTAGAGTGACTCACGCCCAATGCCGGAGTCCTTGGCAATTTGCGTCATGCCGCGCGCCTTGGCTACGTCACCGAGGGCGGAGGCCAGCAAGGAGGGGTCGTTTTCTTCCAGGATGGCATTCAGGTATGCCGTGACAGCTTCTTCGCTGTCGAGGTAGTCGGCGGCATCGTAAGTGGGCAGGTCGGCAATTTTAACCATGGGTTAATCCTCCAATGTTTTAGCCAGTGCAATGGCTTTTTTAATATCGCGACCCTGCGTGGACTTATTGCCACCGCCAAGCATGACGATAATGACGGAACCGCGCCGTACAAAATACATGCGCCAGCCTTCGCCAAAGTGTTCACGCAGTTCGCTAACGCCTTCACCAACCGGTTTAACGTCGCCCAATGTACCGCGCGACACCTTTTTGAGGCGGGCGTTCAGCTTGGCCTTGGTGGCGACATCCTTCAAGCCATCAAACCATGCATCAAACTCAGGCAAGCGTTTAATTTGAATCATGCGATTTTCCGTAAGCAACGGAACTAGTGTATTCTATCGAATACACTAAAGCAACGGCATTTGATGACGACCCTCGTGCCGTGGGGGTGTTGAAGCGCAGGAGATTTTGGCTTAGGGCAAGATCAGAAGCGAATTCCCACGCCGATGCACCCAGCACAATTCGTTTGTGAAGACCGTCCTCGCCCGTCATTTGGCGAACTAGTAGAAGCCGAGGGTGTCCGCGTAAGTGCGTAGGGGCACGGCGCGCCGTGCCCCTATGTGGGAACAATTTGGCAAACTGCAACCAAAGGCGTCCATGAATTCGATGGGCGCAATGCCCACCGAATAACGTGGATGGCAAGGGTCAGATGACTTTGCGAATGCGGAGGGTTACTTCGGTAAAGTTGTCATTGAAGCCAACGGGCGTGATATGCAAACCGTCGATTTCTTTGCCGTCTTTGTCCTTCATGGTGATTCTGCCTGAAACCGTAGTGCCGCAGCCTTTTGTGCAGTTGGCGCGATAGACAAAAATTTCGCGGCCATAACCACCCTGACTGCTACGCGGCATAGCAATGAAAAGACGTGGGGCGTCTTTTCCAGAAAGTTCGCCTCGGTCAAACACATAGGCCATGGGAGCTGCACTGGTATCATCACTCTTGATGTTCATGTTTACGGCACGCAGCTTGACCTCGATTTCACCACCGTAGTTAATCTGGCTGTTGATGCCAACCACGTCGCCCTTGTCGGTCCAGCCTAGCCAGAATAATTGGGGCGCGTTGTAGTTGAGCGAGGGCATTGACCCCATATAAGTGCTGGGGTCGGCATAGTCATCGAATTTACGGATATTGGTGTTGCCGTGACCCAGCCCGAGAATGTGTCCAGCCTCGTGCGGATAGGTTCTGAAAAGACCTCCACCGTCTAGCCAGACGTTGTTCGAGCCGGCATGCGAGCCCTTGCATTCTGAGCTTGGCAACGCAAAAATGTTCAGATAGGCGTTGTCTTTAGCTTTGCGCAATGCCTGATTCTGTACGGCCTGGCAGCTGCCGCCTTCGACTTCGATGGTTTCTTTGCCGACGATTTCCGCATCAAATTGCCCACGTGACGCGGTGCGAAAAAACCGGATCAAGTGCTGGGTATTGTTGACGAGCTTGTTCATATCGGTCGCTTTGCCTTTGCTGACGACACGAAAGATTTTGATGGGTTTCGGATTGCCGTCACGCGTAATGAGCAAATTATTATTGAAGTTGGTCACGCATTGCGGCTCGTTGGCCTTGCACTGGTAGTTTCCTGCTTGTGCGAGGGGTGACGTCAGGGTGAATGTCGCCGTCATTGCGACAACCAAAGACGGTAACGAAAATGAGCGTAATGAGTAGAGGGGGCTCAATATATTGTTTTTATTCTTGATTCTGCGGCTCATACAGGCGCCTCTTGGGGTTGTTTATGTGCTGAAATCGTGTGAATGACCAAGCGATTCCAGAATACAAATCATGCCCCGCGCGTTGCATGTCATGAGCTGCCAAATTGTCCTCTTGTTGCGCCATCGCTGTTCGTGATCTGCCGCGTTGCGGCAGGTTGTTGGTGAGCTGGGTATTACTTGACCACACTCATCGCGCTTTGCACCTCTCAATGCTTTCGCCAGAGGTGCTATCCGCATTGAGTGTGGATAGCGTCCCATCAGACCCCTTCGTCCACCACTCAAGGCCATCACCGACGTAACGCGCACCACTGGCAGAAATTGCGATGTTCATTGGGTGGCTGTGGCCCTTGTATTGGATCGTGGCCGAGTCGGTAGTGGGGTAGTTTGCGGCAATGGTCTCGCCGCTTTCGCACCGATACGTGTGAGTGAATGATTGCGCGTCAGCGGCGGAGGCTTGAAGCTTTTGTGGTGCATGCTGCGTGTTTGTGCAGCCGAACACAAGCAGGGTGGCGGCAAAGGCTAAGGGAGCAGTGGTGATCCTCAATTCAGTCTCCGTGATGCGTTGAAATGTGGCTTAACGCCTGTAAAGTGTGGCTTAACACCTGTAATTGTGTAACGTCTATAATCGTGTAGCGTCTATAGTAGCATTGCGCCACCTTTGCGTGATCACACGAATCCTTGCTTTGACGGCAGCATGAATATTCGCTTCAATGATCAAGGCACTACGGTGAAAAGTTTGCTCTGTATCTCTACAGTAAGGCACAACCCTTGATTATTCAATCAGCTCAATGCCCACGGCTACATTCACAGCTTGCGTGGGGCTTTGTTTCGATTCTTGCCGCAGTTTGTCTTGGCGTTATCGCCTTGCGGCGCGGTGAACCCGTCAATGCGATCTGGCTCGTTGCCGCATCCATCGCAATATTTGCGATCGGCTACCGTTTCTACGGTAAATTTGTCGAGTGGAAAGTTTTGCAGCTTGATGCTTCGCGCGCACCGCCATCGGTACTGCATAACGATGGCCTTGATTATGTACCCACGGATAAATGGGTGGTATTCGGCCACCATTTTGCGGCAATTGCGGGCGCAGGCCCCTTAGTAGGGCCGGTATTGGCTGCGCAGATGGGCTATTTGCCCGGAACTTTGTGGATTCTGTTTGGCGTAGTGTTTGCCGGTGCAGTGCAGGATTTTATGATCCTTGGCCTCTCGTTGCGGCGTGGCGGGCGCTCATTGGGCAATATGCTGCGTGAGGAGTTGGGCCAGGTTCCCGGCGTTATCGCAATGATCGGTATATTGATCTTGATGATGATCGTGCTTGCAGTGCTCGCGTTAGTGGTTGTAAAAGCCCTTACGCACAGCCCGTGGGGGACGTTTACCGTGGTGGCCACGATCCCTATCGCGATCGGCATGGGCGTGTGGCTACGTTGGTTGCGGCCCGGAAAAATTCTCGAAGCGTCGCTGCTCGGGCTCGGCTTGCTGATGGCGTCGATTTGGGCAGGGAAATTCGTGGCGGATTCTGCGGTGTTAAGCGTGATGTTCGATCTTGATGCTCAAACGCTTGCGTGGTGTCTGATTGGCTATGGAGCGTGTGCATCTATTTTACCAGTGTGGCTGCTGCTCGCGCCGCGTGACTATCTTTCTACGTTTCTCAAGATCGGCACTATTGTATTGCTGGCGATTGCCATTGTGCTCGCTGCACCGTCCCTTGAAATGCCTGCAGTTACGCGTTTTATTGATGGTAGTGGCCCAGTGTTTGCCGGTTCGTTATTCCCATTTTTATTTATCACTATTGCTTGTGGCGCGGTATCGGGTTGGCACTCGCTGATTGCTTCTGGCACCACCCCAAAACTGTTGGCAAATGAAAGTCAGGCACGTTTTGTTGGCTACGGCGGCATGCTGATGGAGGCTTTTGTCGCAATTATGGCGTTGATCGCTGCTGCGGCAATGCATCCCGGCGTTTATTTTGCGATGAATTCGCCGGCTGCCATCATCGGCACTACGGTTCAGCAGGCGGCAGTAACGATCAGTGAGTGGGGCTTTGTAGTTACGCCCGAGCAGTTGCTGCAAACCGCCAAAGAAATCGGTGAGAACAGCATCCTGTCGCGTGCAGGTGGTGCGCCAACATTGGCGGTGGGAATGGCGCAGCTTTTACATCATATTTTGCCGGGAGAGGGGATGCTCGCTTTCTGGTATCACTACATCATCTTATTTGAAGCGTTATTTATCCTGACCACCGTAGATGCCGGCACTCGTGTTGGGCGCTTTATGATACAGGAAATTGTGGGGCTGCTGTATAAGCCATGGCAGGCGACGGAATCGTGGAGTGGTAATATCGCGGCTACGGCAGTCTGCGTTGGGATATGGGGCTATTTCCTCTATCAAGGTGCGGTGGATCCGCTTGGCGGGATCAATACTTTATGGCCGCTGTTTGGAATTGCCAATCAAATGTTGGCGGCGATCGCGCTTATGCTGGCAACGCTTGTAGTTGTAAAACTCAAACGTGAACGGTATATGTGGGTGCCCGGTATTCCCGCGCTTTGGTTAATTATCTGCACATTAACGGCGGGCTACCAAAAACTCGTGGGCCCGATCAGCTTTACCGAGGCGGCAAATCGCTACTCGGCTGCGCTGGCGCAAGGAAATTTACTGGCGCCGGCAAAAAACCTTGGCGAAATGCAGCAGATTGTGACGAACAATCGGGTGGACATGATACTTACCGCTGCGTTTATCGGCTTGATCGTTGTGATCATGGCGTTTGTAGCGCGCGCAATTCTCAAAGCTCTGCAGCATAAAGAGCCTACAGCGAAAGAGGAATCTTATGTTGCGCTTAACGATTTGGCCACGCATTAAATGGCGGCTTAGGTATTTTGCAGGGAGCGCACGGCGCACCGTAGTGCAGGCTGCACGCTTGAGCGTAGGCGTCCCCGACTACGATACTTACGTGCGCCACCTGCGCGAACACCATCCGGAACGGCAGGTGCCCAGCTATGCGGAGTTCTATCGTGAACGCACCGAAGCGCGTTATCGCGGCGGTGGGGGACGGTGTTGTTGATCGATGTCACAGGTGTGAATTTCTCGACATCAGCAATCAAGCGCTCATCAAGGCTCAAAGAGCCCACAGGCTTTGACTCCGCTGGCTTCGACTTCGCTGGCTTCGACTCCGCTCAGCCAGCGGTTGTCTCGTCCTGCTCCCTTCTTCTTCGCTGGCTTCGACTTCGCTCAGCCAGCGGTTGTCTCGTCCTGCTCCCTTCTTCTTCGCTGGCTGAGGAGTGAAGCCAGCCAGCGTATGCGAGGTGCCATTCCCACAGGCAGCCAGCCGATGTAAGGCATTGAAATCACTGGTCATCAAGGCTTCCTTTTTCTTTCTGCTCCAACCTTGCACCTGTTTCTCACGATAAAAAGCCTCGTCGATGCGCTCATATTCTTCGCAGTACACCAGCTCGACCGGAAGGTGCTTTGCCGTATGACGCGCACCTATACCTTGCTGATGCTCCCACAGGCGTTTCTCTAGGTTCCGCGTGCTGCCAGTGTAATAGCTGCCGCCAGCGCAGCGGAGGATGTACATGTAAGGCATTGGGTTTTCTCCAAAATGCTCTCTTCGATTTTTCTCCCTTCGACTTCGCTCAGGGAGCGGGGTGAGGCAGCCGCTGGCTCCCTTCGGCTTCGCTCCCTTCGACTCCGCTCAGGGAGCAGGACGAGACAACCGCTGGCTGAGCTGAGTCGAAGCCAGCGGAATCTTGCTCCCTTCGACTTCGCTCAGGGAGCGGGGTGGGACAACCGCTGGCTCTCTTCGGCTTCGCTCCCTTCGACTCCGCTCAGGGAGCAGGACGAGACAACCGCTGGCTGAGCGGAGTCGAAGCCTGCGGAGTCGAAGCCTGCGGAGTCGAGGCCTGCGGAGTCGAAGCCGATCCCCAGATGCTGAGCGACATTGATTGCAAATGTAGAGATGGCGGGCAGGTAAAGCTTTCGACCTTCCTCCAGTTAAAGATTTACAGGCGCGCTGCCGGCAAGGTGCTGGGTAGCCAGACTGCCCGCAGCGCACGAAGGTTTGGCTTAGCACAACATCAAAAACGCATTCCCACGCCGAGATTGGTGACGAGCGGATTCACTTCGATGTCGCTTTTCCCGCGCAGAATGACGCCGGTCGGCGCGTCTGCGCTCAGTGCGGTTTTGCCGAAAATTTCCAGTTCAGCTTCGGTGGACAGGTGCGCGTAGCTAACTGAAGCGGATGCAAACCAAGAGTGATTGATGGCGAAATCCATGCCGGCAATGATTACAGGTGCTACGGCATCTTCTACTTTGATGGGGCCGAGTTTCAGGTTGAGCAAAGCGAGCAGGGGATCGTTGTTGAGTTCGGCGTTTACGCCCCGATCTGCTTTGATATTGGCGAAATGTGCGTACATTAAGCCGGCGCCAACGTAAGGGCGAACGGGGCTTTGGATTGTGCCGAAGTGGTATTTTCCGAGCACGGTTGGGGTGTAGGCATCGTTGGTGGCGATTTTATCAAACTTGTCGAGGTTGGCTGCCGTGATGGGAGCGTGCCCTTCGATGGGCGAGGGCAGCACGATCTGGCCTTTGCCGGAGAGATTCATCTTTGGTGGCAGCCCAATCACTAGCTCAATGGATAGATTGTCATCAACCAAATAGTCCACGATCAGGCCAGCGGTATTGGTGTTTTGAACTTCAAACCCTGCTTGCGGATAGGACAAAGCTCTCTCGCCTAGCAGCGGTGCTTGCGCCGTAGTTCCGCCGGTTACGCCTTGGGCGTCGCTCTGCGGCATGATGTGCAGCCAGCCGGCGGATACTGCCCAGCGCTTGCCGTCGCTGGTATCGGCCTGTGCAAGAGATGCTGTAGAGCACAGGGCAACGGCCGTGGCGATCGAGAATAATTTTTTCGGGAATGCATTTTTCATTGCAGAGTTCCGTGGCAAGTGAGTGAAAGAGTTCAGGTTTTGGAGCTAGCCAATGCGCTGGGGCAAACTTTGAGTCTGATCATAAAATAGGCATTTTTGCGTGCGGAGGAGTATAACGAGTTGATCAATTTTTGCTCGCCCAATTCGCAAATAAATCTATAAAATTGCGACTGCTGGGTCGCCCCTAGGCTGATCCATTCCTCTACCCAGCCACCCTCTGGCGGTCTACCCCCTATAAGCTCATGAAAAATGTTCACATGCGCAAATGATATGCGTTATCATTTGCGGGTGTCGTTTCCGTAGCCAGCCAGGGGCCTTCCCAAGCCAGCCATACGAAAGAATTTTTGGATGTTTTTCGAGGTTGGATATGTGGTTGGAATTGCGTAAACCCGCGTTAGCGTCGGTGTGCATCTTGGCGGCAGCCGTTCATGGAGTAGCCGTTGAGGCGCAAGAAGTGGAATCGTGGCAAAAACGGGGAGAGCCCGAAGCGGCTGTTTCTGCGGTGCCTTTGGCGGGTTCGGCTGGAAGTAATTTGGTGGCGGATGCGAGCGGAAGTGATCCGATGCTCGCTTGGGGTGGCGTTGTGGAGTTGTCGCCTCTCGTGATTACCGCCACTCGTTCTGAACACACGGTTGAAAATGCTCCGGCGACGGTCACCGTTGTGAGTGCCGAAGAAATTCAGGCAAAAGGCGCAAATAATTTAGCAGAAGCGCTGCGAGGTGTGCCTGGCTTGACGCTTTCAGGCCGTCAAGTTGGCGGGCGCAAGACGTTTACCATTCGCGGTGCGGAAGACCGCCATACCTTGATCTTGATCGACGGGCGTCGAATTTCATCGACCGACGATACGATCGGCCACTCGGATTACCAGTATGGCTGGGTTGCGATGGACCAGATTGAACGCATTGAAGTGGTGCGCGGCCCAATGTCTGCGTTATACGGATCTGAAGCGGTCGGTGGTGTGATCAATATCATCACCAAGGCAGGTAGCAAAGACTGGCAGGGGAATGTTCGCGTAAAAGGTCTGGCTGGAGAAGGCGCGGGCGGTGATGGTCATGTTACGTCTGCAAGTGTTCGCGGTGGCGTTGGCGAGTGGCTGGATCTTTCCATGGGCGTTGAGGACGCGCGGATTTCGCCTACTAAGCGAGAGGATAACCATCGGCTTACCGATATCGAAGGGAGTGATCGAGTAAGCGGTAACGTTCAGCTTGGCTTTACCCCTCTAGAAGGGCAGCGTTTGCAGTTGGATGTGTTGCAGAGCGATGAAACCCGCGATCGCAATGAGCAATATGCGTATGGCCCTGCCAAGCCTTATTACTTAGATAGTTATGAGCTTACACGTAAGCAGCACAGCCTTGCCTGGAAAGGTGATTGGTCGCTTCTTAAATCAGAGCTGCGCTATAGCGAATCGGAATTTAACGTCGATAATGAGCGCTCTAATAATATTACGCCGACTCGTTCGCAATCGTTAAACGACCAAGTGCTGGATGGCAATTTGGCTTTTGATGCGGGCGCGGCGAATCGGCTGACTTTGGGAGCGGAGGCGCGCAAAGAGTCTCTGAAAAATGCGGGTCTGATTGGCGGTGAAGATGACGTAAAACATCAGGCGGTTTATGCGCAGGATGAAATTACTCTCGCAGAATCGCTCGCGTTGACGCTCGGCGCGCGGCTGGATGATCACGAAATTTTTGGCAAGGAAACCAGTCCGCGTGCCTACCTTGTTTGGCAGGCAACACCAGAGGTGATCATCAAAGGCGGCTATGGGGAAGCGTTTCGCGCGCCGACCTTAAAGCAAATTTCTCCCAACTATGTCGGTGCAGAAGGCCCGCATACCTTCTACGGCAACCCCGATATCAAACCGGAAACCAGCCGATCGGGTGAGCTATCCGTACACTGGCAGGGAGACAAAAGCGCCTATGGTGCTACCGTATTTCGGAATGAAATCAAAGACCTGATTTATTACAACCTGCAAAAACAAGAAGGCCCGAGAAGATATTACATTTACGACAATATCTCGCGCGCACAAATTGACGGCGTAGAGGCGAGCGCACAGCAGGCGTTAGGGGCTGGATTTGCGTTGGTTGCCAACCTGACTTGGCTGGATGCACAGGATGCGGATACGCATGAGGAACTCACTGGGCGCCCAGAATGGTCGGCAAATACACGTTTGGAATGGCAGCAAGAACGTGTAAAGGCCGCGCTTGAATGGCAGTACACCGGCCACCAGATGTTGAAAAATACTGCCTCGCAATTGGAAGAAGTGCCTGCATACAGCCTCGTGAACCTGAACGCCCAATATAGGTGGAATGATCAACTAAGCTTCCGCGCGGGGATCGACAATTTAGCGGACTTGCAGCTCGAAGATAAATCGACTCTGTTTGGTTATGTCGAAGCGCGTCGTACTGCGTGGGTTGGTACGGAGGTGAGCTTCTAATGGCATTGGGTCGTAGCGCGGCCGCGGATTTTTCGCGTGGTCAAAATTTTCGTGATCGTTATCGGTGGTTTGGCGTTCAGGTGTTGGCGCTTGCGTTGTTGATTTGTGGCTTGCTGTTTTCTTCTTACGGGAATGCGGTCACGGTCAGTGGCGCTACCAAGTTAATTGAGGAGAAGAAGGCGGCCGCAGAAAGCAAGCCTACGGTCGCTGAGAGCGGCGCCGAGCGTGAAAAAAAGGCGTTCGCTGCTACCGATAAGCCGAAGGTTTTGGTGCTGGCTGCTGCGCCGATCCAGCGTGCGAAGTTTGATCAGTTAATGCCGATCGCTGAGAAGGCGGGATTCCTTTTGGAATCCCGTATGCTGGATCAGCCGAACAGTATGCCAACGGACGCTGAAATGCAGCGTTATCAGTTGACAGTTATTGACGCTGCGTATGGCCCTGCGATACCTGTGCTGCAAAAACAGATTGGCGCGATGCTTGCCAAAACAGCAGCGCCATGGTTCTGGAATCGGCGTGATGCCAGCGTTTCGGGAAATGTCGATGAGAAACTAAGGGAAAAACTGCACGCTTATTACAGCAACGGCGGGCTTGGAAATTTTGAAGGTTTCTTTTGCGTTCTGGCGAATGAAGTGCGCCATGCTGGGAGAGATTGTGTAGATCCGGTGATTTATCCGGATGCAGGTATCTATCATCCGTTGGCGAATGGGCAAGTATTTACTCAGCTAGAAGAATTTCTCCAGTGGAAAAGCCAGAACGGCCATGCGGTGGCTAATAATGCCCCTGTGGTCGCAATTCTCTTTCATAAGGGATATATGGATTCCGGTTTAACCGCATTGCTGGACGCTACGGTTGAAAAGATTGAAGCGCAAGGTGCGATTGCAGTCCCAGTTTATGCACCTGCAATGACCTCAGGCGATATTTCCAAGCTTGTAACGCACGCAGGAAAGCCGAGCGTTGATGTAATCATCAATATGCAAATCATGTTGAATGCGAGCGCCAGAAAGGATGAGTTTGAGAAATTAGGCGCTCCGGTTTTGCAAGTGATTTCCTATAGCAGGGGAGATCAAGCCAAATGGGAAAAAGACGCCCAAGGAATGGACGTGCAGGATATTCCATTTTACTTGGCACAGCCTGAATATGCGGGTTTGACTGACCCAATGTTCGCAGGTGCGACGCTTGAAAATGACTCCATTGTGCCCATTCAGCGCCAGCTCAATTCGGTAGTCGAAAAGGCCATGCGTCTTGCGGCGCTTCGCCATAAGGCACGCGCAGATGTAAAAACGGCAATCATGTTTTACAACTATCCGCCGGGAGAGAAAAATCTTGGTGCCTCTTTTATGAATGTTCCGCAGAGCTTGGAGAATCTGCTTTCAGAGTATAAAAAGCGTGGTTACCAGGTAGATCTGCAATCGGAAGATCAGTTAATAAAAGAATTAACCGGATTACTATCACCTTTTTACCGCCCCGAAACCTTGGCGAAACTCATCAAGCAAGATCGTGCAGGTCGCCTGCCACTCGCAGATTATCAACGTTGGTTTACGAGCTTACCTAAGCCGCTACAGGAGGATGTAAATCAGCGTTGGGGAAGTGTAGAGCAGGCAGGTTTGTTGCTGAGTAAGAAGGGCGAGAGATTTTTTGTGATTCCGCGTTTGCGTTTGGGAAATCAGATCATTATGCCTCAGCCGCCGCGCAGCGAGCATGAAAGCAATAAGGAAAAGGCGCTCTACCATGATACCAAAGTGCCGCCTTCGCACTCTTATCTTGCTGCGTACTTGTGGTTGCGCGAAGTGGCCAAGGTGGATGCGCTCGTGCATTTCGGTACTCACGGTTCTGCGGAGTGGCAGCCCGGAAAAGAGCGCGGCTTGGATGTAAATGAATATCCATTTTTGGTGTTAGGTGATCTACCGGTCGTATACCCCTATATCGTCGATAACATTGGCGAAGCGCTGCAAACCAAGCGCAGAGGTCGCGCTACGGTAATTAGTCATAATACCCCATCGTTCGGGCCAGCGGGGCTACATAACGACCTTAATAAGCTGCACGATCTTTTGCACACGTGGACCAATATGACCGAAGGCGAAGTGCGCAGCGAGACGGCTGAGCACATTCTTAAGCTGGCGGTCGAGTTGAAATTGGACAAAGACTTGGGCATTGATCTAGTGAAAGAAAAGCAGGATTTCACCCATCTTGTAGACACTTTGCATATCCATTTGCACGAACTTGCGTTGCAGCAGCAGCCGCTTGGCTTGGCTCGGTTTGGGGTGGCGGCAGAGACAGATCTACGTTTGCTGACCGTCCAGCAAATGCTAGGAAAGCCGCTGTTGCAAGCACTTTTTCCGAATGATCCTGAGGAAGTCATGGTGGTGGATTATGAAAAAATTCGCCAAACTCCCGTATGGAACTGGCTAGACCAACACATCCGCAAGCAGCAGCCACTTGCTGCGAATCAGCAGGAGAGTGATCCTGCCTTGGCAGCGTTGCTAGAAAAAGGTTTGGACTACTGGAAAAAACTGAGCGATAACCACGAACTAGACGGGTATTTTTCCGCGCTGCAAGGAAAGTATATTGCGACTTCTTATGGTGGCGATCCGATCAAGAATCCCGAAAGCCTACCTACCGGCCGCAACCTGTATGGCTTTGACCCTTCCCGCATTCCCACGCAAGAAGCGTGGGAAGCAGGCAAGGTTGCTGCGGAACGTTTGCTTGAACAGCACAAGGAAAGTAAGGGCACCTACCCAGATAAACTGGCCTTTACGCTCTGGTCGGTAGAAACCATGCGCCATTTTGGCTTGCTGGAGGCGCAGGTGTTCGCACTGCTTGGCTATAAGCCGGTGTGGAATAGTGGTGGTCGCGTGGTTGGAATCGAGGTCATCCCCGCAAGTGAATTGAAGCGACCTAGGGTTGACGTTGTGGTCTCGGCCACGGGTCTTTACCGCGATCAATTTCCTCAGGTCATGAAGTGGATCGCAGAAGCTGCCGATCAAGCCAGCAAAATTGAGGAGCCAGATAACGCCGTAGCGATCAACACGCGCCGGATCGAGAAATCGCTTTTATCCGCCGGTATGTCTAAGGAAGATGCCAGCCTTGCGGCAAGGACTCGGATTTTTTCATCGGAATCAGGCGCTTACAGTACCGGTCTGGACGACGCGACACTTGCGAGCGATAGCTTTGGCGAAACCAAAGAAGGCAAACAGGATCGCAGCGCCGGAGAAGCAAAACTCGCGAAGCTGTATTTGGATCGTATGCAGTTTGCCTATGGCCCTGATGCCAGCCGTTGGGGAGAAAAAATGCAGGCAGGTACCGCGAATGCGAACCTCTTTGCAGAGCAATTGCGCGGCGTAAAAGGCGCGGTACTTTCGCGCTCGTCGAATCTTTATGGAATGCTGACCACCGATGACCCGTTCCAGTATTTGGGTGGTATTGGTCTCGCCGTTCGTCATCTGGATGGGCAGTCGCCCGAACTCTATATCAGCAATTTGCGCGATGCCAAGAATCCGAAATCCGAAACCGCTTCGGGGTTTTTGGCGCGCGATTTGCGCACCCGCTATTTGCATCCGGGCTGGATCAAACAGATGCAAAAAGAAGGCTATAGCGGTGCGTTGCAGGTGCTTGGTAGCGTGAATAATTTATGGGGTTGGGAGGTGGTTTCCCCGGAAACTGTTCGCGATGATCAGTGGCAGGAATATAAGGAGGTTTACGTTGATGATAAGTACAAACTTAATGTCAATGAGTGGTTTGAAAAAAATCACCCCACTGCGCAGGCGCAATTAATTGAGCGAATGTTGGAAGCGGCGCGGAAGGAATATTGGAAAACCGATGCCGCCACCTTGCAACAGCTTGCCGAGCGTTATCAGGAATTGGCCGAGCGCTACGATGTTCAAACCGAAAATCAGCGCTTTAAGGATTTTGTGAAGCAAGCTGCCGCCGGTTACGGGCTCGCTGCACCTGCGCCGCAGGCCAATCAATCCGCCCCACAAGAAGCGCCCGCAGAATCTGCTCCAAAGGATGCGCCAACGCAGCAGGTACAAGGCCAAAAATTGGAAAAGCAGTCCAAGCCTGAACCAGCAGAGCCGGTACCGTTTGATTTTACCGCTTTGTTTGCTCTTGCGTTAATGTTGCTGGCGTTTGTAGGCGGAATTGTGCGTCAAGCGCGCAGCTCTGAGACGGCGTTATCCTAGGAATCTGGCTCTCATCAAAAGTTTGTACACTCATAAGGAGTATTACCATGTCGTTTCAATACACGTTGGAGTCCGCACTGTACAGCGCGAGCCAAGCATTTATGGTGCCGGTTCTGCTCTTGGTTGTTACGTTGTTTGTGTATGCGTTTTATACGCTGGGCCGATTTCTTTGGCAAAGTCGACAGCGACGCCAACAGATTCCCCAAGCATTCGATTTGCTTTATAGCTGGAAGGCCCACCCAAAGATGAGCGCAACGGAGCTAGAAACGCTTGCATTCAAGCGCTTGGAAGCACCGCGCATCGTTACGCGCGTAACGCCGATGTTGGGGCTTGTTGCGACGATGATCCCGATGGGGCCAGCGTTGAAGTCGTTGGCGGGGGGGCAGCTTGCCCAGGTGAGCGACAACCTGACGGTTGCGTTTTCTGCGGTTATTTTGTCGTTGGTAGCGGCGTCGATTACCTATTGGATTGTCAACGTTCGGCGCCGTTGGTACGCCGAGGAATTGGTGATGATTGAGCAGGAGCAAGCGAAGCGATTGCCGAAACCCAAGGTTCTAAATGAACGAATGGCGGGTGTAGCGCACGATCTATCTTTGGAGGCAGCATCATGAGCTTGCGTTTATTGGAAGAAGCAGAGGCCGATGATCCAATCCTTTCGGTGGTCAATTTAATTGACGTTTTTCTCGTCATCATTGCCGCCTTGTTATTGGCTGTAGCCAATAACCCGACAAATGTGTTTAGTCAGGACGACTACACTCTGATCAAAAATCCGGGCGAAGCCAACATGGAAGTGGTCATTAAAAAGGGCGAGACGCTGGAACACTATAAATCCAGCGGCGAGATTGGGGATGGTGAGGGAGCTAAGGCGGGCGTTGCCTATCGTTTAAAAGATGGATCCATGATTTATGTGCCAGAATAAAGCGAGTGGAACGGAAGCTTTTTGCGGTGAGCCGCAGCAGGCGGGCGTGCATGGGCGTGCGCTGCGGCGCAATGGAAAGCCGTGTCTGAGCAGTCGCGAATTGTTGGGGGAATCGCAAGAATTGCTCATCGAACATGATGGCTATTGCTACTCTTTGCGTATAACAAAACAGAATAAGCTGATTCTTACCAAATAATTCTGTAATCCGGTAAGCTTGCGTCGTCTGTATTGCTGCATTCCTATCGCAGTTGCTATGCAGACCGAGTCGGCTTACAGGAGTCAGGAAATGTCTAAACGTTTGGTATTGGTGATCAATTGCGGCAGTTCGTCGATTAAATTTGCCCTGCGAGTGGAGGGGGAACCCAGCCCGATTCTTAGTGGGCTTGCGGAAAGGCTTACCACGCCAGAAGGAGTGCTGCGCTGGCGCGCGGGCAATGAGCGCGACGAGATGAAAATTGCGGACGGACTGCACAGTACTGCAGTTGCCGGCATTCTTCCGCTGATTGATCGCTTTGCCAAGCGCCCTCTAACCGCCGTTGGGCATCGTGTTGTACATGGTGGGGAGCACTTCACGGGTGCATATGTACTTGATGCCAATGCAGTTCGCGCAATTGAAGAAAGTATTCCGCTTGCACCGTTGCATAACCCCGCGAATCTCATCGGGATACGCGAGGCGATGGCAGTATTTTCAAAAATTCCTCACGTAGCGATTTTTGATACTGCTTTTCATCAAACGATGCCGCCTCATGCCTATCGTTATGCAGTGCCCGAGGTACTGTATAGCAAATACGGTGTACGCCGTTATGGGTTTCACGGTACGAGCCACCACTTTGTCGCCAATGAGGCCAGCCGTCTGCTGGGCATGGATGTTGGGCAGGGTGCGTGGCTAACTGCCCATCTGGGCAATGGTTGTTCCACCTGCGCCGTATTGAACGGTAAAAGCCTAGATACCAGCATGGGGATGACGCCCTTAGAGGGCGTTGTAATGGGAACGCGTAGCGGCGACGTAGACCCCAACCTTCCCGCATATCTTTCTCGCACGCTTGGCTGGGATCTCGCCAAAACCGACTATGTCCTCAATCACGAAAGCGGCTTGCTTGGGCTTTCTGGTCTTTCGAATGATATGCGCACTTTGGTTGCCGCTCGTTCAGAAGGCCACGCAGGAGCGACGCTTGCGATTGATGTGTACTGTTATCGGTTGGCGCGCTCGCTTGCGGGGCTTGCGGTCGCGCTTCCGCGGCTGGATGGGCTAGTCTTTACGGGTGGCATTGGCGAGAATTCGCCGTTGATTCGAGAAATGACGGTGGGCCATCTACAGATTTTGGGCCTTGCGATTGCGCCTGAGCGAAATCTGACGCCCCCTGGAAATCCTGCGCGCGAAATTCAGGCGGCGGGCTCCCCCGCGATTTTGGTGATTCCAACGGATGAGGAGCGCCAAATTGCGGAGGAGAGTTTAGCGCTGCTTGATTTTGACCGTATTCAACCTGTACCTGAGAGGGATTGATATGCATTGTTTTTTTCTTTCCCCAACGGGGTTTGGCGTTGGCCTAACCTCGGTGAGCCTTGGCTTAATTCGCGCTTTGGAGCGTAACGGCTTGCGTGCGCATTTTTTGAAACTGGTTGCGCAAGCGCACGCCAATGATGTGGGGCCAGAGCGATCTACAGCGCTGGTGAATCAAACTATCGGCCTACAAGCCCCAGAGCCTTGGACGCAAAAGCATGTAGAGCGACTGCTCGCCGATGGCCGCGAGAATGATTTGTTAGAAGAGGTTTTCAGCCGTTTTCAACAGGTTGCGCAAGATGCGGATGTTGTGGTGGTGGAAGGTATGGCACCGACACGCACCGTATCGTATGCGACGCGTGCCAATCAGCAGGTTGCGCAAAGCCTTGGTGCGGATGTGATTTTGGTGACTGCACCGGATGGCGAGGGCATGGATGCGATGATACAGCGCATCGAACTGCACGCGCGTGGTTTTAGTAGTAATGGCCAATCTCAGGTGCTTGGTGTTGTTGTTAACCGTGTGGATGATTGGCCGCTAGATGGCGATGCTGCTCTGAACGATACGGCGATTCAGCACGCCATCGCGGAATATAGCGACCGCCTGAAACAGCAATCGCGTGCGCTCAGCGTTCCGCGCTTTCGCGTGCTTGGCTGCGTTCCTTGGCAGCGCCAGCTCTCTGCGCCGCGCAGTATTGATGTTGCAACCCAGCTCCAGGCAGAAGTGCTCAATGCGGGAGATATGAAAGAGCGGCGCGTATTGCACCTTGTGTTAGCCGCTCGCCGCGTGCGGAATATTCCCCATCTACAAATACCGGGCACCTTACTGGTCGTACCCAGTGATCGTGACGATATTATTATTGCAGCCAGCCTTGCCTCGCTCTCCGGAACTCAGTTGGCGGGAGTTCTTTTGACCGGCGGCGAAATGCCGCACGAGCGCGTAATGAGCCTGTGTCAGCCTGCTTTTGACGCCGGCCTGCCGGTGTTTAAGGTTTCGACCGATAGCTATACAACCGCAACGCATCTCGATCGAATGAATCGGGAGATTCCGATTGACGACACGGAGAGGGCGCAATGGGCGACGGATTTTGTTGCAAGCCACTTGGATCATGAACGCCTGAAAAACCAAGTGGGCATTCCCGATGTGCGCCACTTATCGCCACCTGCGTTTCGCTATAATTTGGTGCAGCGCGCGCGCCAAGCAAATAAATGTGTAGTGTTGCCCGAGGGGAGCGAACCGAGAACCGTACAGGCCGCCATTATTTGCCACCAGCGCAGTATTGCGCGCTGCATTCTGCTCGCCAAGCGCGACGCCGTAGAAGCGGTGGTTCGAGCGAACGCGCTTACTCTGCCTGATGATTTGCAAATTATCGACCCCGAAACGGTTCGGGAGCGCTATGTTGCGCCCATGGTCGAATTGCGTAAAGGGCGCGGTTTGCCCCCACCGATGGCGTTACAGCAGCTGGAAGACAACGTAGTCTTGGGCACCATGATGCTGGCGTTAGGGGAGGTTGACGGCCTGGTGTCGGGTGCGATTCATACGACGGCTAACACGATTCGCCCCGCGTTCCAGCTCATCAAGACGGCACCGCAATACAGTTTGGTTTCTTCCGTGTTTTTTATGCTGCTGCCTGATCAGGTGGTGGTTTATGGTGACTGTGCGGTAAATCCTACACCTAGCGCGAGTGAGCTTGCGGAAATTGCGATTCAATCAGCGGCATCGGCCAAAGCCTTCGGTATTGAACCAAGAGTCGCAATGCTTAGTTATTCCACCGGCGCATCGGGTGCGGGTTCGGATGTGGAACTTGTGATCGAGGCCACGAGGCTTGTGCGTGAACGTGCGCCCGATTTGCTGGTGGATGGCCCGCTTCAATACGATGCCGCTGCCATTAGCAGTGTGGGTAAGCAGAAGGCACCCGATAGCCTTGTCGCAGGTCAGGCCACGGTATTTATCTTCCCAGATCTCAATACGGGCAATACCACTTACAAAGCGGTGCAGCGTAGCGCAAACGTGATCAGTGTAGGGCCAATGCTGCAAGGCCTGAATAAACCGGTAAACGATTTATCACGAGGCGCGTTAGTGGACGACATTGTGTTCACCATTGCGCTGACAGCGATACAGGCGGTCTAAAAAGCAGGCGGTCTAAAAAGAAAGAACCGCCGCGCAAATCGCGATCCGATGTGCGCGGCGGTTCTATGCAGCAAGCGGAAAAACTGTCGCTGAGAGCGGAAAAGCTGTCTTAGGACATCGCAGCTGCGGCAGGCGAATCGCTGGTAAGGGTAACGTTCAGTTCCAGCACCTCGCAATTCTCTGCCTTATCCAGGCTTACCGAGATCTGATCTTCATCAATCGGCACATACTTGCGAATAACGGCAAGTAAATCACGCTGTAGCGCAGGCAAATAGTCGGGTTGGCCTTTGTGCGAGCGTTCGTGTGCAACGATGATTTGTAGCCGATCCTTTGCTACTGCCGCACTAGTGGGGCGTTTGGTACGGAAATAGTCAAGAAAGCTCATTGCCGGCCTCCAAACATGCGTGAGAAAAAGCCTTTTTTAACGGCTGAAAGAAAGCGGTGTTCCACATTTTCACCAAGGAAGCGGCGCACGGCATCTTCGTATGCCTGTCCGGCGTCGCTTTCAGCGTCGTGGATGATAGGAATCCCTTGGTTTGAGGCCCTTAGCACCGCTTTGGATTCTGGGATTACACCCAGCAGCGGAATGGCCAAAATTTCTTCGACATCCTGAACGCTTAACATCTCGCCTTTTTCTACTCGTTCGGGGTCGTAACGGGTAAGCAGCAGGTTTTCTTGGACAGGTTCGCGGCCTTGTTCTGCGCGCAGGGTTTTGCTGTGCAGAATTCCCAGAATACGATCCGAGTCACGTACCGAGGATATTTCCGGGTTGGTAACGACGATTGCGCGGTCGGCAAAATACATGGCGATGATCGCGCCTTTTTCGATCCCAGCTGGGGAATCGCAAACGATATAGTCGAACTCGGTTTTCAGTTCGTCCAAGATGTTTTGCACGCCCTCTACGGTAAGGGCGTCTTTGTCGCGCGTTTGCGAAGCGGGCAAGATATAAAGGTTTTCAACCCGCTTATCCTTGATCAGCGCTTGCTTGAGCGTTGATTCGCCCTTGATCACGTTCACAAAATCGAACACCACGCGGCGTTCGCAGTTCATGATCAGGTCGAGGTTACGAAGGCCCACGTCGAAGTCGATAATAACGGTTTTATGGCCTTTTAAAGCCAAACCCGTGCCCACTGCCGCGCTGGTGGTGGTTTTGCCAACGCCTCCTTTGCCGGAGGTCACTACGATAATTTCTGTCAAGGCGGTATCCTCGTGGGGTTGTGTTACTGCTATTGTTGAACTCTATAACGCTTGATGGTTGTACAAGGCGCTGCAGAAAGTGTCAGAATTTAAGTGGACTTTCGTTGCGTGCTGTTAATCCTCCTCGAACCTATTCGATGGATGCTCATAGGATGAGCCTTTAGCGAGTTCGATACGGTAGGATATTTGCTATTTACCGCTTACTAACGGAGAAATTACGATCTGATTGCCGTCGAGGCAAGCTTGAGCGGGCTGTTGGTAGTGCTGATTACGCAAGTCCTCGCTCACCGTATAAATCCCCGCAATGGATAACAGTTCGGCTTCTTGGCTTTGGCAAAAAATGCGCGCTGCGGTATTGCCACCAACACCGGCGAGCGCTCTCCCGCGCAGCGGCCCGTAAACGTGGATATTGCCGTCGGCCAAGATTTCGGCGCCTGGGCTGACAGGGGCGAGCACGATCAGATCCGCGTTGGCCGCATATACTTGTTGTCCAGAGCGTATGGGGGTCGTGATGATTTTGTTGACGGCAGGCACGGGGACTTCGACACGCTGAACGACTGTTTTAACAGAAGTGTCAGGCACATCTAATGCGGTGGGGTTTGCAGCCGCAGGGAGCCTTGGGAGGCCGGCGACGTTGGCGGAAATCATTTGCGTGTCGTTACCGCCGCGAATTGCCACTGGAACCAAACCGTGTTCACGACAGAGTTCGCCGAGCTCAATAAAGTCGACGTTATTGTCGCCACACTTGTCTAGGCTCACTAATACTGGCGTTTCTTGGAAAAAATCCGGTGCTGCTTGTACCGTCTCCGCAAGCTGCCGTGTGAACGTATTGTAGTTGTAATGGTAGAGTTCAAGGATGGTCATGGTGACCCGGCTGCCTTTGAGTTTGAAGCAAAGGTCTTCCTCAACGGCGGTATCGGTGCTGTGCATATTGTGAGCAGGGTTCCCTAAAAACATTTGTTAAAACGGGCGCTTGTAGTGCTAGCGTCACTAATTGTTACCCAATATTAACCCGCCCGTCAAAGTGCGGCAAATGTTAAAAATTGGAGGCAGTGGTGCGATTCCGAAACGCCCGATTAAACGCCCTTCATATGTGGGGTCTTGGGGCGTGGCTCTGTGGCGAGTAACAGCCACGTTGCAACAATGAGGGGCAGATTTTTCGTGACCGGCCCGAACGGGTGGAACCATTGTTCGGGAGCAATCAGTGCAATGAGTGCCATATACGCCAGCATCAACAAGATTTGCAGCTGATACGCGCGGGTGCGCCAACGTGGCAGGCAGATGGCAATGCCAAGTGCAGCATCGAGTATTGCGCCGGCGAAGATGCTCAGCGTGGCAAAAATTCCGGTGATGCCTCCTGTAGCCAATAGTTCGTAGCCGCTGGCGCGATCCCAGAAGATTGAGGTCAGCGCGGTAAATAGCCAAAGAAATACGATCGTGAAAAATAGTGCAGGCTGTAGGCCTGACCAGATGGCTTGAAGGGTGTCTGCGCGGGTTGCGGGGGTTCGCCAGAGTGCTTCCCGTAGTGAGGGTGTGGGTTGGCTTGGGTAGTCCGGTGCAGGAGTTTTTGCGCTTTTTAGCATGTCTAGCGCGTCTCGGCTGAGCAGGCTTTTTATGCCAATCCATTCTGCGGCGTGGGCGGCACCATACAAGAGAGGCAAGGGGAGAGGCAGGAATCTCGGCTTGCCAAGCCGTAGCCAATCACGCAAGACGGTATAAAATTCTGCAAAACTCAATACTTCGCTGCCGCTAAGGTGGTAACTGTGTTTGCCAGGTTTCCAGTGGGCGACGATGTGTGCAACCGTATCGCAGAAATCGTCGATATGGATTGGGTTGAGCTTCTGGGTTCCGTCACCGATCAAGGGCGTGATTGGTAACGCTGCGAGGCGGTTGAATAACGCAGTGCTTGTGCCACCGCGACCAATCACGATACTTGGATAAAGAATCACGCTGTCTGTATTGAGGGTGTGGAGGTGGTGATCGGCCTCTTGCTTGGTTTTCAGGAACGGCGTGCTTACGCCCCCGACGTCGGCCCCCATTGCGGAAATCTGGATGATTCGAACGCCTAGTTTGCTTGCTGCGCTAAAGAGTGCTTTGGGCGCATCGGCTTGCACCCGCTGAAACGATTGTGAGGGGGATTCGGGGTTTGTGTCTTGGTGAATGATGCCGACGGCGTTGATTACCAGATCCACATCGGCAAGTCGATCCGTCCAGGATTCCACGGTAGTGTCTTGGGAAAAGTCGCACGCTTGCCAGCGAAAACTGGGGAGATAGTGGGCCCATTTTGAGGGAGTACGTACCGCTGCGGTAATCTGGTGGCCGTCTTTTTGCAGTCGCTGGGCAAGGTTAAAACCAAGAAACCCGCTCGCGCCGGTAATAAAAATCCGCATTGAAAGCTCCTTGCATCGCTTCAAGTAATAAGCACAAATTTTTGCACTGCACCGTCAATATCCGCCAATGCCAGGCTTGAATACCATCAGCATAAACAAAATCATCATGCAAACGGCTGCCGGAACGCCGCATGAAAGCCAAACCCAAAACCAGCGTCGATAGGCTTGAGGCAGCGTGTTGCCGACCTGTAGATGGGCCGTTAGGTCGCGTAGATGCATCTGGATCTTTACCACAGGGAACCAAAATAGCGCCACGATGCCGTAGAGCACCGATACTTGCAAAAACCATGGGGAATGAATAGGAATTCCCATTTGCTGCATCAGTAAGTAGCCGGTAAGTGGCTGGATCAGTAGGAAAGTGGGGGCTGTAAAAATCCAGTCGGCCAGAACGACATGGCGAGTGGTGTCGCGAATGGTGATCGGATTTCCGCCGATATGTGCGAAGACCATGTAAAAAACGGTGCCTACGCCGGTGCCCCAAAGAAAGGTTGCGCTGAGGATGTGGGTCAGCTTGAGGATGCCGTAGGTGTTGCCAGATATAACGCTAATCCATTGATCAAGCATACTTCCCTCGAATCTGCGCAGTAAGGCGAACTTATAAGGTCTCGGATGTGAGCGGTTGGATGGATGGTTTTGCCCAATATAACAAGGCGTTTCGTAACTCATTGAGTTCGATCGGTTTAGAAAGATGGGCATTCATACCGGATGCAAGGCTGCGCTCTTTGTGCTCATCCATAATGTGTGCGGTAAGTGCAATGATCGGGATCGCAGTACGTTGGCTTTGTGCTTCCCATTCGCGGATGCGGCGAGCGGCTTCGAAGCCATCCATTTCTGGCATGTCGCAGTCCATAAGGATTAGATCGTATTTACCTCTGCGTGCTTCTTCGACGGCTTGTACGCCGTTGATTACGAGCTTGGATTTGACGCCTAGCCGCTGCATCATGCCGTTAATCACTTTTTGGCTGAGTGGATGATCTTCTGCGATCAGGATGCGCAAATTTAATGCTTGGCCGCGCTGTGCTGTATCTGGCGGTGGCATGGTGTTGATGCGACGAAGCTGGCCTAATTCTTCAATCAAAATCGCTTTTAGCATGCGGCCCGTAATGGGCTTGGCAATGATGCGCCGAACTCCAGCGTTACGCACGAGTGTTGCTGCGGGTGCGCTGTTAGGGCTTGCTAGCATGAGGACGAGTAGGTTGTTGTAGATTAAAGGGTCTTCCTTGATTCGCGCAGCGAGGTCTAAGCCGCTCATGCCGGGCATGTCGTGATCGAGGATGACAACATCGAAGGGTTCTTCAAGGTTGGTTTGTGAACGCAGCAGTGCCATTGCTTGCTTGCCATTCACTGCGGTGGTGACCTGAACGCCCCAGCCAGCAGCCTGTTGCTGAATCACAAGCCGACAGGAGGCGTTATCGTCTACGACCAGCATGCGCAATCCTTGCAGCTGTTCGACATAAAAAGGACGGCCAGTGCTTTCGACGGCAGCGGTTTCTAGGGGGATGCTGAACCAGAATGTGCTGCCTTTTCCGGGTTCGCTGGTGGCGTTTAGACGCCCGCCCATCATGCGCACAAGCTGGCTGGCGATCGTTAGGCCAAGGCCGCTTTTGTCGCCGCTTTGTTGTCCGTCCAAGAGCTGTCGCAGCCTTTGCTTTGGGATGCCCACGCCGGTATCGCGTACTTCAAAGCGGATGTGGGGTGATGTTTTGTCGAGATCGTAACTGACGGTTAGTAGTACTTCGCCTTGCTCGGTAAAGCGGATTGCATTGGAGATCAGGTGAGCGAGTACTTGACGGATACGGATTGGGTCGCCCTTTACATGCACAGGGGTATCGTTACTGGTGAGGCGGTTGAGCTGGATTGATTTTTCTTGAGCGCGGGGCTGGAATACTTCGAGACAGTCGTTTAGCACCGTGGCAAGTTCAAAGATGCTGATGTCGAGTGCCATTTTGCCGGTTTCAATGCGCGAATAGTCGAGGATGTCGTCGAGGATTCCCAGCAGGCTGCTTCCGGAGGCGGTGATGGTTTTGACGTAGTCGTTCTGAATGGGTGAGAGTGGGGTTTCTTCAAGCAGCTCCGTCATTCCGAGGATGCCGTTCATTGGGGTGCGGATTTCGTGGCTAAGTTGCGTCAGAAATTCATTGCGGGCGCGAATCTCTGCTTGTGCAATTGCGTTCTTCAGGTGGCTTGCTTGTGCCTGCCGCTCTAGTTCTTGCTGGCGCTGAAATAATGCAACATGCAGTAAAAGTACTTCAATTGCGAGTAGCCAGCCATATTCGTTAATAAATGCGGTCGTAATTTGAAGGCGCGTAATCGTGCCGAGCACGAAGATCGCACAGCCTAGTGTGATCAGAGCGCGCGATACAATCAGCCAGCGTAGCGGAAAAGGGGAGGTGCTCGCGCACTGCAAGGTGATGATAAATTGCAGCGGGATCATGAAAAGGCCAAGCAAGGCGCAGGCTTCGTTGGATTCTGCGGTATTTCGGAGAAGCGCAAAGATTGCTCCAAAAAAGCAAATTGTGATTGCGGCGCGAAGGATGGAGTCAAGGGTATGGCGCGTCTGCTGGATCGCGAGAAACGATCGGCTGAATTGAAGCTCTAGCCCCAGAAGCAACATCAGGGCGCTCATCTCTAAGGGAATCTGGCGCTCCAAGGGAAGCCACTTGATGGCAGGGAGCAAGCCCTTATTGAGTGCTAGGAAGAATACCAAGGATAGGCTCACCAAGCCCAAGTGCAGGTAGACGGGGGTGCGAGAACGGTAAAAGAGTACCAACATGACGATCGCGGAGCTAAGCGCGATCCCGACAAGCATGCTGTTTTGCGCGAGTGCTTGGCCTTGGCTTTCGTGAAAATCCGCGGTGGGCTGCATGAAAATGCCAAACGTGAGCAGGGAGCGTGATTGCACACGAATCAATAGTTGGGTGGTGCTGTAAGCGGGTAGGGAGACGACGGTTGCAGGAGTGGCATATGGCAGGCGCGAAAGCTGGATAGTTTGCGGCGGTTGGTGTTGCGGTGACTGCCCAGAAACGGCTGTGGTACGCGTATAAAACGCGGCGTGTTCTAGGTCGGTTTTGTCGATGCTGATGACGAATGAGCGCTCTGTGGCGCTGGAATTGTGCAGGCTCAGTTCGATCCAGATTTCGCTTTCGATGTAGCCGAAGTGTAAAAGCGGGTGGCGTGAGCGTGAGAATCCCTGAAGCTGCTCTGCTTCTAGGAGGTTTGCCGGGTTGCCGGTTCCGCTTGGCAGAATTAGATAGGATGCGTATTCACCCAGCGATGAGGCGGGCGCTTGGTGTGGGATGTCTACTTCGCCCGCAAAGGAGTGCGCAGGGAGCAGCGCACAAACAAGGAAACCGCCCGTGAGGATGGTTTGCAGGCAAAGTACAAAGCGGAAAAATACGGCAATGTGGTTCCGCATGGGGGTCTTCCGTAAAGCTGGCGATGGCCAGAGGTCCTGTTAAGCCAAGATTGGGCCGACGAAGGTGTCGGCGCGCATGAGGCTTTGAGTATACAGAAAAAACGCCCGTGAAAACCGCTGAAAGCCCACTTTACGGTATGGGTTTTTTACTAGGTGGATGCGGAGTGATCCGATGCGTGCGGATATTTGGGGTTTGCTTGCGTTTGCAGACGCCAGTGCGCCGTGCCGAGGGCTTGGCGCACATGATCTGCCGAAATATGCCAATCTTAGGTGAGGACTTCCTTAGGCGAGAACTTCGCCGCGTATGTATTGCTCGAGGTGTTGGAGGGTGGATGCCTGTTCTTCGATCATGCATTTCACTACGTCGCCAATGGATACGATGCCGATCATGCGGCCTTCATCCATTACCGGAAGGTGGCGCACCCTCTGGTCGGTCATGATTTCCATGCATTCTTCTACGGTCTGGTCGGGGTCCACGGTGAGCAGTTGATCGGACATGATTTCACTGACGGTTGCCGTGTGGGAGGAGCGCGCCATCAGAACGACTTTACGCGCATAATCGCGCTCGGTGATGATGCCGGAAACGCGCTTTTTTTCCATCACTACCAGCGCGCCTACACCTTTGTCTGCCATGAGCTGGAGCGCATCCAGCACTTTTGTGTCCGGTTGTACCGTCCAAGTTTGTTGATTGGTTTTTTGTTTTAATAAATCTCGAACGTGTTTCATAAGGTTGACCTCATTCAGGGGCGCGCCTTCCCGGTTCTTGCCCTGCGGTGCGTCATCGGCAGCGGGGGGGACGGATACTGGAAAAATGTGTACTGCCAAAGACTGCTGTCAGATTGCTACAGATTCAGACTACCCTTTGTTGCGTGGAATGGCAATTCCCTAAGTGGAGTTTGGCTGGGTGCTATTGATTTTTAAAAAAATATTTGACCTTCGCGAAATGGTCAGCATAATGAAAAGCATGTTCATAAGCTGAAATGGAATCCGCAGTTTCCATCCTCAACTTGAAGTTCTGCAAATTGGCTGTTTGAAGCAGTTTGGAAGTATCAGGTTTTTTTACGACTACCATGTTTCGTAAATCGGGGATCAATGGATACCATGGAGACAGTTTCAGTCATTCCGCCGATCTGGCCGCTCGCCGCGTATTTTGTGGCGACGCTACTCATCGTTTGCGTCATTCTGGCGCTTTCACATTTTCTTGGGCACAAACGCCGAAACCCGGCGACGATCGAGCCTTTCGAATCAGGCATTGTGTCCGTCGGTACGGCGCGCTATCGCGTTCCCATTCCGTTTTATCTGCTGGCTATTTTCTTTGTTATTTTTGACCTCGAAGCCATTTTTCTCTTCGCGTGGGCGATTGCATTTCGTGAGGCGGGCTGGGCTGGATATATCGAGGCCATGATTTTTATTTCCATTCTGGGTGCGACGCTGGCGTATCTGTGGAAGCTCGGTGCGCTGGATTGGCGAACGGCTCGGCAGAAGGAGCAGCAGGATCGTTACCGACGTTAGTGCTGTAGTGGCTTGCCTTCTTTGAAGCGTTATAACAAGAATAATCATTCCGAGATCTGACCAAAAAAGGCGTGTAGGTTTCGGGCCGCTCGTTCGATTGACGAGGAGTATTGCGCATGACGTGGAGCGTTACAAAGCCAACGGGGAGAGAGACGCCGGGTGGAGGCTCTGGGCAGGGAGAAGATCTGCAGGGCGGTAACGGCTTCTGGGAGGCGCTTCGCCAGAATGTGGTGATGGGGAAGCTGGAGGAAATGGTGTCTTGGAGCCAATCAAATTCACTCTGGCCCTTTAATTTCGGGCTTTCCTGCTGCTATGTGGAAATGGCGACAACTTTTACCAGCCAGTTTGATCTTGCGCGCTTTGGTGCGGAAGTCATTCGTGGCTCTCCTCGCCAAGCGGATCTGATTGTCATTTCTGGGACGGTGTTTCGCAAAATGGCGCCGGTTCTAGAACGCTTGTATGAGCAGCTGATTGAGCCGCGCTGGGTGATTAGCATGGGGTCTTGTGCGAATTCCGGCGGCATGTATGACATTTACAGTGTGGTGCAGGGTGTAGACAAATTTCTGCCGGTGGATGTCTATGTGCAGGGATGTCCGCCGCGTCCAGATGCCTTGCTAGAAGGGCTGATTCTGCTGCAAAACCAGATCAAATCGCAGCGGCGCGCCATTAGCTGGGTCATCAGCCAGGAGGGCGCGGTTCATACCATCGAACGCAAAAGCCAGCGGGAAACAAGGCGCGAGGAGCGTATCCGCATTACAGAACTGCGCGCGCCCGACGAGGTGTAAGCGTTGATCAGGTGTAGGCGTTGATAAGGTGTAAGCACCTATTAAGGAGTAAGCAGCCATGAGACACAAGCATCCATGAGCGAGGAAGTTTTGTCCGATCAATCCGCCGCACAACAAGCGTTCGTGCGCCTTGCAACCGCGAAGGCTTCTGGTGGTCGCGCGCGTGCAAATCACGAGAAATGGATTGCCCAGCCGCTCATTGCAGAGTTGTTGCAGCGCTTTGGGGCCGCGGTTTTCGTTGCGCAGCTTACGGTTGACGATATTCCAACCGTATGGGTGCAGCGCAAGGATGTACTCGATGTGCTGTCTTTTTTTTGCAAGGAAATCTCTTCGTCGTTTTCCATGTTGTATGACTTGACCGTAATCGACGAGCGTTTGCGTAAGCATCGAGAATTACAGCCGCCTAGCGATTTTACCGTGGTTTATACGCTGCTATCGGTGGAGCGAAATCAGTTTTTACGCATCAAGATTCCTTTGCAGGCGGAAGATGCAGTAACGCCGTCGGTTGTGCGTTTATGGAAAAATGCCAATTGGTATGAGCGCGAAGCTTGGGATATGTTCGGGGTTCGTTTTGAGGGACACCCGAATTTACGCCGAATTCTGTTGCCGCCCACTTGGCAAGGGCATGCGCTGCGCAAAGATCATCCCGCTCGTGCCACTGAAATGGATCCCTTTAGCCTTTCCGCGGAACGTCAGGATGCTGAACAGGAGGCCCTGCGGTTTAATCCCGAAGATTGGGGAATGCAGCCGGCGCATGACGATACGGATTTTATGTTCCTGAATTTGGGGCCTAATCATCCCAGTGTGCATGGGGTGTTTCGCGTTGTGCTGCAACTAGATGGTGAAGAAATTGTCGAGGCCGTACCGGATATTGGCTATCACCATCGTGGTGCGGAAAAAATGGGGGAGCGCCAGTCGTGGCATAGCTATATTCCCTATACCGATCGTATCGACTATCTGGGCGGGGTAATGAATAACCTGCCCTATGTGCTGGCGGTGGAAAAACTGGCAGGCATTGAAGTGCCAGAACGGGTGAAGGTGATCCGTATTATGCTGGTGGAGCTTTTTCGGATTGCCAGCCATCTCGTTTTTTACGGGACATTTTCGCAGGATATCGGCCAAATGTCGCCGGTGTTCTATATGTTTGTGGATCGAGAAAAAGTTTTTCACATTATTGAAGCGATTTCTGGCGGGCGCATGCATCCGAGTTGGTTCCGTATTGGTGGCGTTGCGCATGATTTGCCAAAAGGCTGGGATCGGATGGTGCGCGAATTTCTCGACTACATGCCGCCACGCTTGCAGCACTACGACAAGATGGTGATGAGAAACAGTATTATCCGTCAGCGTACTCGCGGCATTGGCTCGATCTCTACGGAAGAGGCGTTGGAGTGGGGGGCGAGCGGTGCGATGCTTCGCGCTACTGGGCTGAACTGGGATGTGCGTAAGAAGCAACCGTATTCTGGCTATGACCAGTTTGAATTTGATGTACCGCTAGGGGTGAACGGCGATTGCTATGATCGTTGCAGCGTGCGCGTGGAAGAAATGCGCCAAAGCCTGCGGATTATTAGTCAGTGTTTGGAAAATATGCCAGAAGGGCCGTACAAAGCTAAGCACAAGCTGACTACGCCCCCACCGAAAGAGCGCACGATGTTGGATATTGAAACTCTGATCCAGCATTTTACTACGGTGAGCTGGGGGCCTGTGATTCCTGCGGGAGAGGTGTGTATTCCGATCGAAGCCACCAAGGGAATGAACAGCTATTACTTGGTGAGTGATGGCAATACGATGGCTTACCGAACACGAATTCGAACACCTTCTTTTGCGCATTTGCAGATGATTCCGACGATGAGTCGAGGGCTGATGATTGCGGATCTCATCGCAATCATTGCCAGTATTGATTTTGTGATGGCTGATGTGGATCGTTAGAACACGACATGAGGGCTCACATGCAGGAACGGATCGAAATGATAACCCTAGAGGGCAGAACGGGTTCGGCGGATGGGCTTTCGCCGGAGGAAGCGGCGGAAATTTTGGCGGGGCTTTCGCAATATCCTGACAATCAGGCAATGAGTATTGAAGCTCTAAAAATCGTGCAGCACCATCGTGGCTGGGTTTCCAATGAAAGTTTGAAAGCCGTGGCTGCCTTCCTGCGGCTTTCTCCGGAGGAAGTGGAGGGTGTGGCGACATTTTACAATCTGGTCTACCGGCAGCGAGTTGGAACGCATGTGGTGCGGGTGTGTGACAGTGTGAGTTGCTGGATTATGGGTTGTGAAGCGCTGGTTGGCGAGTTGCAAAATAAACTGCAGCTTACCCTGGGCGAGACGACGGCGGATGGGAGATTTACGTTATTGCCGGGCCCGTGTATGGGAGCTTGTGATCATGCGCCTGTGGTCATGGTGGGGGATGATTACCATTTTGATGTGAAGGCAGAAGCGATCGACGCTCTGCTGAAACCCTATAGGCAGAAGCCCCTATGAGCGCCGTGATGGAAAAGGTTCTGACTCGTCATATTGGCCAAGGCATGAACCCGCCTCGCTTAGTGGATTACCAGCAGTCTGGCGGTTATGAAGGTTTTCGAAATGCGCTGCGCATGAAGCCGGCAGAAGTGGTGGACTTGGTTAAGGCGTCTAATTTGCGTGGTCGTGGCGGAGCTGGATTTCCTACGGGAATGAAGTGGAGTTTTGTGCCACCGGGCGAACCTGGGCAAGTGCGTTATGTGATTGCCAATGCTGATGAGATGGAGCCGGGCACTTATAAGGACCGTTGGCTGTTAGAAGGAGATCCCCACCAGTTTCTGGAAGGGATGATGATTGCTGCTCATGCGGTGCAGGCTTTGACGGGATATATTTTTCTCCGCTGTGAATATACGCTTGCGGCGCGGCGTCTGCAGGAAGCGATTGAGGAAAATACCCGCGCAAACCTGCTCGGAAAGAATATTCTCGGCAGCGGATTTAATTTCTCGCTGCATCTGCATTCGAGTGCAGGGCGGTATATTTGTGGTGAGGAAACGGCACTGATTAATTCGCTGGAAGGTCGTCGCGCTGTGCCGCGCGCCAAGCCGCCGTTTCCGCAGGTTTCCGGTTTGTGGGGAAAGCCTACGGTGGTGAATAACGTCGAAACCTTCTGTAATTTGCCGCATATTTTGCGCCATGGGCCGGAATGGTTTATTGGCTTGGGCTTGGTAAAAGATGCGGGCACCAAGATTTTTGGCGCTTCAGGACGTGTCAAAACGCCGGGGGCGTGGGAGTTGCCGATGGGTACGCCCATTCGCGAAATTTTTGAGAAGTACGCGGGCGGTATGCAGGATGGCTATCGCTTTCGAGGATTTTTGCCTGGCGGCGGTTCGACGGACTTTTTGGTGGAACAGCATCTTGATCTGCCGATGGAATATGACGTGATTGGCAAGGCGGGCAGTCGGATGGGTACGGGCCAACTGATCGTTCTTGACGATAGAACCTGTCCGGTAGCGATGGTGTTGAATCTCGTGCGCTTTTTTGCGCAGGAGTCTTGTGGTTGGTGCACACCGTGTCGCGATGGCTTGCCTCATGCTGGACATATTTTAATGGAAATTGAACAGGGGCGCGGTCAAGCGCGGGATCTAGAAAAGCTGGAGGGTTTTACGCGATTTTTGGCGCCAGGAAATACCTATTGTGCGTTGGCGCCGGGCGCGGTGGAACCATTGCAGAGTGCTTTGAAGTATTTTCGTGAGGATTTTGAGCGGCATATCCAGCAGAAAGGATGTCCGTACCGTCACTGATCAACCGATTCCGAAGGCCGGTGGCCACCGTAAGGAATTCCACATGACTACGATTCATGTCGATGACGAAGCCCATGAAGTAACGGGCGATAAAAATCTGCTGCAGGCTTGCCTTGAACTAGGGCTTGATTTGCCTTATTTCTGCTGGCACCCCGCGATGGGGTCGGTCGGGTCGTGCCGGCAATGTGCGGTTAAGGCTTTCCAGTCGCCGGAGGATACGCGCGGCAGAATTGTGATGGCGTGCATGACACCTATCACGGACGGTATGAGGGTTTCCATTCGGGATGAGGCTGCTCAAACCTTTCGAGATCAGTGCATTGAAGCCTTGATGACGAACCACCCGCATGATTGCCCTGTTTGTGAGGAAGGCGGAGAGTGTCACCTGCAAGACATGACCAATCTTTCGCAGCATCTGCAGCGGGAATATCGTGGGCGCAAGCGCACGTTTCGGAACCAGTATCTGGGGCCGTTCCTGAATCATGAAATGAATCGCTGCATCACCTGTTACCGCTGCCTGCGGTTTTACCGTGATTATGCGGGGGGGCGCGACCTGCACGCGCTTTCTTCCCGCAATCAGGTTTATTTTGGTCGTCATGAACCGGGAATTCTCGAAAATGAATTCAGCGGCAATCTCTCGGAAGTGTGCCCAACCGGTGTATTTACCGATAAAACTTTCAGCGCCCATTTTACAAGGAAATGGGATTTACAGAATACTGCGTCGGTGTGCGTGCATTGTGCGCATGGTTGCAATACAAGCCCCGGCGAGCGAGCCGGAATATTGCGGAGGGTGGTAAACCGTTACAACAGTTCAGTGAATGGTTATTTCCTCTGTGATCGGGGGCGCTTTGGCTACGATTTCGTAAACAGCGACCAAAGGATACGGGGGCCATTGCTCTCTGGAGCGCCGGTCGTGACGGTACAGGGTGAACCGGATTTTGTAGAACGATTGGCTAGCAGCTTGCGAAATGTACCCGTGATTGGCATCGGCTCACCGCGAGCGTCGCTGGAAGCGAATTTTGCGCTCATGGATTGGGTGGGCAGAAAAAATTTCTATGCGGGTGTCGGTCGCAGTGATCTTCGAATGCTGCAGTGTGTGGTAGAAATTTTGCGGCAAAACCTCGCAACAACGCCAACCCTAAGGGAAGTAGAGCAGGCTGACGCGGTTCTGATCATTGGCGAGGACGTCCTGCATACTGCGCCTCGGCTTGCGCTTGCGATCCGTCAGGCGAATCGCAATAAGGCAATTGAGCAGGCGAAGGCGGCACGCATTCATACGTGGGATGCCGTGGCCGTCCAGAATCATGGGCGCTATGTGCGTTCACCTTTAATGATTCTTTCTACACATGTGACCGGCTTGGATGAGCTTGCGAGTAGAACTCACGTGGATGTTGCCGCCAATCTTGCGCGCGTGACCTTTGCCGTTGCTCATCGCTTAGATGCGTCAGCACCTGCGGTGCAGGAATTGAGTGACGATGAAATGGCGCTGGTCGATGATATTGCGGCGATGCTGACTACTGCCAAACATCCGCTGATTGTGGCGGGGACGCAATGCGCTTCGCTTTCTTTGATTCAGGCGGCTGCCAACGTCGCCAGCGCAACGGCATTGAACAATTTAACTGCGCGGTTCATGTGCGTCGTTCCCGAATGCAACAGCATTGGCATGGCTATGCTTGGAGAAGCTGCGCATGGTGAATCTAGACATGGTGAATCTACACAGGGAGAAGCCAAGCGTAGTAATGGAGGCCACGCACTGGAGGATGCGATATCGTCCGTAATTAACGCTGCACCGGATGCAAAAAAGGTGGTGGTCATTCTGGAAAATGATCTGTACCGCCGCATGGATCCGGCCATCGTCGATGCATTTTTGAAAAACGCAAGACAGGTCATCGCGTTGGATCACCTTCACAATGCGACGACTGCAAAAGCAGAGGTGGTGCTACCTGCCGCGACGTTTGCTGAAGCTCACGGAACCTTGGTAAGCAACGAAGGCCGGGCGCAGCGCCAGTTTTCGTGCTTTCAGCCGACCGGATCGGTGCGCCCGTCTTGGCAGTGGATTTCGCGGCTGGATGAAAAGCATGGTTCGCGCCATTTCGACCAACTGACAAGAGCCTGCGCCGATAGCGTTGAGGGGCTTGCTGCAATTGTAGATGCAGCGCCTTCATCGGAATTTCGAATGGCGGGTGTGAAAATCGCCCGTCAGACGCATCGTTATAGTGGGCGAACGGCTTTACGGTCACATATCAATGTGAGTGAGCCGCGTCAAGAAACTGACCCAGAATCGGCGCTGGCCTATTCGATGGAAGGCTTGCATGACGGTATGCCCTCATCTTTACGCCCAGACTATTGGGCTCCGTCGTGGAATTCCAATGAAGCCATCAATAAATTTCAGAACGAAATGGCGGGCGAACTGACCGAAGGCGATCCCGGAGTGCGTTTGTTTGAGCCTTTGCAGAATTCCATTGTTTCCCAATGGTATACGCAAATTCCTGAGCGCTGGCAGGCGAGTGCCGAGAGCTTTCAGCCCTATCCAGTGGCGATGATTTTCGGCTCTGAGGAATTAAGTGTTGCTGCCCCTGCCGTTCGTGAGCGCGTCGGCAGAGCGGCTGTAATTTTGCATGCCCAAGATGCAGAACGCATGAATCTTGAAGAAGGGGATTCCGTGGTGGTCAGGAGTGGCGATTGGGCAGCGACGGTAGGCGTTACTATCGACAGTCGCTCCGCGCGAGGAAGTATCGGTATTCCGCTTGGCCATCCTGATTTTCATTTCCCCAGTGGTGATTGCCTGCAACAGGATGTGACGGTTGAAGCAGTGAAGAATGCGGCAACATCCTCTTTTAATGGGCAGGGCGAAGCATGAATAATCCCGTCACTGCCATTCCTATTATTGTTGCCGTTTTACTGGGAATTTTTTCCTTTGCGGCCGTTCTCGTGTGGGCAGAACGCCGATTACTGGGAATCTGGCAGGATCGTTACGGCCCCAATCGGGTTGGCCCACTCGGTGTTGGACAAATTCTGGTGGATGTCGTAAAGCTGTTTATCAAAGAGGATTGGACGCCGCCGTTTGCTGACCGGATTCCCTTCATTATCGCACCCTGCATTATTCTGGTGGTTAGTTTGTTGGGGTTCGCGGTGATTCCAGTGGCGCCCGGTGCGACCATTTCCGACCTAAATATCGGCTTACTATTTGTGTTAGCGATTTCATCGCTTGGCGTGTACAGCATCATGCTGGGTGGTTATGCATCCAACAATAAATACAGTTTGCTCGGAGGTTTACGTTCCGCAGCGCAGATGATTAGTTATGAAGTATTCATGGGGCTTTCGGTGATGGGCGTAGTGATGCTGTCCGGTTCATTCAAGCTGGGAGAAATCGTTGAGGCTCAGCAGTCGATGTGGTTTGTGGTACCGCAATTCCTAGGGTTCTTGATTTTTATGATTGCCGGTATTGCCGAGACGCATCGTCTGCCATTTGATCTTCCAGAAGCAGAACATGAATTGGTGGCAGGATTTCACACCGAATATTCGGGGATGAAATTTGGCATGTTCATGGTGGGAGAATATGTTGGCATGGTGCTGGTCTCCAGCATGATCGTTACGCTGTTCTTCGGTGGCTGGCTGGGGCCTTTTCTGCCGCCGTTTGTATGGTTTTCAGTAAAGGTTCTGGCGTTTATCGGGCTGTTTATCCTGCTTCGTGCAGCGATTCCACGGCCGCGATACGACCAGCTGATGGCGTTTGGCTGGAAGGTAATGCTTCCCTTGTCGCTTCTGAATTTGGCGGTTACGGGTGGAGTGTGGCTCTGGCTGCACGCTTGATGTGAGTTCATTATCGTGCGAGAGGGCGCGAGTCATGTTCGAAGCGATCAAAAGCCAGTTGGTGTCGCTGGGTACGGTGCTGTCGCATACTTTTTCCAAGAAGGCCACCGTTCAGTATCCCGAGGAGCGCCCCTATCTAGCGCCGCGCTACCGTGGGCGAATTATTCTCTCGCGCGACCCAGACGGTGATGAGCGTTGCGTGGCCTGCAATCTTTGCGCGTCGGTATGCCCGCCCGCCTGCATTTCGCTGCAGAAAGGAGAGCGCGAGGATGGTCGTTGGTATCCGGTATTTTTCAGGATCAATTTCTCGCGCTGCATTATGTGTGGGATGTGTGAAGAAGCCTGCCCGACCTACGCAATTCAGTTGACGCCTGATTTTGAAATGGGGGAATACGTCCGTCAGGATATGGTGTATGAAAAGGAGGATCTGCTCATTTCCGGAACTGGAAAATACCACGATTACAATTTTTATCGAGTCGCTGGAAAGGCGATTTCTGGAAAGGGAAAAGGCGAGGGAATTCTGGAAGACCCACCCGTGGATCTGACCAGCCTGTTGCCCTGAGACACCGGCAGATAACGCTTGAGCAACTTGTTAATGAGGGCGCTACCATTATGGAAATGTTCACCTTCTACCTGACTTCGATCATTATCCTCACATCCATTTTAATGGTGGTGATCAGCGCAAATGCGGTGCATTCACTGCTGTACCTGATTCTTTCCTCTCTCGCTATGGCGGTGATTTTTTTTCAGATGGGCGCACCATTTGCGGCGGCGCTGGAAGTGATTGTGTATGCCGGTGCGATTATGGTGCTGTTCGTGTTCGTCGTCATGATGCTGAATCTTGGCCAGGCTGCGGTGGAGGAAGAACGGACGCTGATGCCGCTCGGCATTTGGCGAGGCCCTGCGCTACTAGCAGCGCTGTTGCTTGCTGAACTGGCTTTTCTCCTGTTTCAGCAGCCGGTGGCTTCATTGCCCGTAGCGGTCTATGCAAAACAGGTAGGAATCACGCTATTCGGCCCGTATCTGCTGGCCGTTGAATTGGCGTCCATCTTGCTGATGGCGGGGTTGGTCGGTGCCTACCACTTAGGAAGGCCGTTGCTGAAAAAGTCCGCCACCAGAACGCATGTGCGGGAGTCATGAGATGAATGCTGCCAATATCCCGTTGGATCATCTTATGCTGCTTTCCTGCATGATTTTCGTGATTGGCCTTGCCGGTGTCATGATGCGGAGAAATGTTCTCTACATCCTGATGTCGTTGGAAATCGTGCTGAATGCGGTTTGCCTAGCCTTTGTCTCAGCAGGAGCGCACTGGGGAAAAGCCGACGGGCAGATCATGTTTATGCTGATCTTGAGCCTCGCCGCTGCGGAGGTTTCCGTGGGCCTTGGGTTGATTCTTCAAATTCACCGCAAACACGGCACGCTTGACGTTGATCGTTTGAAGGAGTTGCAAGGCTGATGCTGAACGCGATTGCTTGTGTGACCCTGCTACCTCTATTCGGTTTTTTTGTGCTGACACTTTTGCGTCCACCGGAACGGGTGGCTGCATGGATCGGTTGTGGGACGGTCGCAGCAGCGGCGGCCATCTTGTTTACCATCACCATCGGTTTTCTGCAGAATCCTCCGGCCGAAGGCCATGCGGTCGTGCACTACGGCACGTGGGTGGGTATCGGTAGTTTTCAACCCGGATTTTCAGCTTGGGTAGACATGCTAACGCTCACGATGCTCTGCATTATTACCGGCGTAGGCTTTCTGATTCACGTTTATTCTGCAGGATATATGGTGCGTGACGAAGGTTTTGCGCGCTATTTCTCGTATCTGAATCTGTTTATTGCCGCTATGACTGTGCTGGTGATGGCGGATAATTTGCTGTTGCTGTTTATGGGGTGGGAAGGGGTTGGCCTGTGTAGCTATCTGCTGATTGGCTTCTGGTATCGTGATCCCGCCAATGGAGCCGCCGCACGTAAGGCGTTTATCGTCACGCGTGTGGGGGATACCGCAATGATCATTGGTTTTTTTATGCTGTACCTACAGTTTTCGACGATTGATATTGCGGAAATTTTGCGAAGGTCCCACGAGGCCATTTATTTCAACCAGAGCCTGTATACGGTGGTGGCCTTGCTGCTGTTGGGGGGTGCTGTCGGAAAATCTGCACAGCTGCCGTTACAGACTTGGCTTCCTGATGCAATGGCAGGGCCTACTCCCGTAAGCGCACTGATACATGCTGCGACGATGGTAACGGCAGGGGTGTACTTGATTGCACGTACTCACCCATTGTTTATGCAGGCTCCGCTCGCGCAACATGCGGTTGGTTGGGTTGGCTTGCTTACTCTGCTAATCGCGGGTGCGAGTGCGTTGGTGCAGGTGGATATTAAGCGGATTCTTGCTTATTCCACCATTAGTCAAATTGGTTATATGTTTCTTGGGCTCGGCGTGGGAGCTTGGTCAGCGTCTATTTTTCACTTGATGACGCATGCTTTTTTTAAGGCGCTGTTATTTCTCTCAGCGGGTACCGTAATCTTCTGTCTACATCACAAGCAGGATATTACCGAGATGGGTGGTTTGCGAAAACTTATGCCGCTCACCTTTGCGAGCTTTGTCATCGGTTGTGGAAGCCTCGCGTCACTTCCTCTCATTACCTCAGGGTTTTACAGCAAGGATGAAATTCTAATTGGCGCTTGGAACAGTGGCGAGATGGCCTTTTTCTGGGGCGGTGTTGTGGGTGCGCTGATCACTGCCGTGTACAGTTTCCGTTTGGTGTTCGTGGTTTTTTTTGGGGCGCCGAAAACACATCCAGATCATGCGCCCACGCTTAATATGCAGGTTCCGTTGGTATTGCTGGGGATTTTGTCCGTGATGGGTGGTGCAATTCATCTGCGCTTAGACGGGGTGCTTCCTATCGGTAGCCATGAGGTATCTACTGGCGGGCACGGGATGATTTCTGCGCTGCTGATTGTGCTTCCTCTTGTGGGTGTGGCATTGGCGTGGTGGTTGTACCGACGTGGAATTACTTGGACAAAAACGACAGGCGCACCGGCCGCGATGCTGTTTTTTAGGCGTGGATGGGCGTTTGATGCGCTGTACGACGCAGTGCTAGTACACCCGTGGGTGTGGCTTGCGACCGTTAATCGCAGCGACGTTGTCGATTCGGGCTATACGGCGGTTGCGCGGCTTACACAGTGGTTGTACCAGCAGGCGAGTATTACGCAAACTGGCAGTGTGCGCTGGTATGCAGGCGTTATGATTTTCGGATTTACCCTCATCCTTTCAGCGGCTGTATTTCTATGATGCTACTTGACCTGATTGTCTTGCTCTTCGGGGGCGGAATCTTGGCATGGATTTCTGGGCGAATGGATGCTCGGTTTCCGCGCTGGGTTTCGCTGATTGTGTTGCTGGTGGGTCTGCTGTATCTGATCACGCACTGGGTGGGTGCTGATCCAGACCTTGCAGATCGGGCGTTATCGGGCATTCCGTCCGGCTCGGGTGTGTGGCAGTTTGCGCTGGTGGCGGACTGGATGCCTCTGTTTGGCGTGAAGTTTTTTCTGGCAGCCGATGGCTTGAGCCTCGCTTTGCTCGTTCTGACCTTTGGGCTTGGCATTGTTGCCGTATTTTCAGCATGGAGCGAAATTACCGACCGCAGCGGTTTTTTTTACTTCAATCTGCTGTGGACGCTGGCGGGCGTGGCTGGGATCTTTTCGGCGCTTGATCTACTGCTATTTTTCTTCTTCTGGGAAGTCATGCTGATTCCAATGTATTTCTTGATCAGCTTATGGGGGCACGAAAAGCGTGAGTACGCGGCGCTAAAATTCTTCATTTTCACCCAGGTTAGCGGTTTGCTGATGCTGCTTTCGATCATTGCGCTGGCGTTCTTCCATTATCAGCAGACGGGCGTGATTACTTTTGATTATTTTTCACTGCGCAATACGCCGCTACCGGAGGGCGTTGGCATCTGGGTTATGCTGGGGTTTTTCGTAGCGTTCACAGTCAAGTTGCCTTCGGTTCCGTTCCATACTTGGCTACCGGACGCACATACCCAAGCTCCGACGGCGGGCAGCGTGCTACTGGCAGGGCTGTTACTCAAGACAGGTGCTTATGGGTTGATGCGTTTTATTCTTCCGTTATTTCCTTCGCAGGCCGCACAGTTTGCGCCGATCGCGATGTTGCTTGGTGTGATCAGTATTCTGTATGCGGCCAAGCTTGCATTCGCACAGCTGGATTTCAAGCGCCTGATTGCGTACACCAGCATCAGCCATATGGGATTTATTCTGCTTGGAATATTTTCCGCGAATGCCTTGGCAATGCAGGGGGCGGTGATACAGATGCTTGCGCATGGCATTAGTTCTTCAGCGCTTTTTGCCATTGCCGGTAGCCTTCAGCATCGTCTGCATACGCGGCAGTTCTCGCGCATGGGAGGATTAGCGAAAACCATGCCGAATACTGCAGCGATGGGCGTATTCTTTTCCATTGCGGCGCTGGGTATGCCGGGTTTTGGAAACTTTGTGGGTGAGGCGCTGGTTTTATTCGGAAGTTTTCAGGTCAACCCGCTGCTGACGATGCTGGCAACCGTGGGGATGATTCTTTCGCCTATTTATGCACTGAAAATTATACAAAAGGTGTTTCATGCGAATGCAGAGGCGGAGCCAATCGGCGACGCTCTCGGAGAGCAGGCGAGGGCTGAGGATTTTCGCTTCCATGAGCGCCTTTCGATGGGGCTGATGGTTGTGGCCATTCTCTGGCTTGGGGTTCACCCACAGCCGGTGATACGGCTTGTGGAGCCTTCAATATCCGCGTTACTCGTACCGGCGCCTGTACAGGTATCCGGATTGGCGCAGCAGGATGAATGGAGCATCGGTAGATGAATTTTGGATTCCCGCATTTTATGGCGCTGTTGCCAGTGATTTCGCTCACGGTTGCTTCGGTGGTGGTGATGCTGTGTACCGCATTTTTTCGTCGCCACGGGTTGATTGCCGCGCTGACGTTGCTTGGCCTTGGTATTACACTGGCGTGCCTTCACCAACAGTCTGGGATCGCGGCAATTGAGGTCACGCCGCTGATGCAATTTGATCGGCTTTCCGTGTTTTTTAGCGCGTGGATACTCGTCGCTGCGATGGTTGTCACCTTGCTTTCATGGCACTATTTTCGCACCCGCGAAGGGCTTTCGGAGGAGTTATACGTGCTGCTGCTAACGGCAACGTTAGGGGCGGTCGTTATGGTTTCCAGCATTCACTTTGCCTCGTTTTTTCTGGGGCTGGAAATCTTGAGCGTCTCCCTGTTTGCATTGGTCGCCTATCCGGTTACCAGCCTGACGCGCAAAGACCGCAGCGCAGCCTCTCCGATTGAGGCGGGAATCAAATACCTGATTCTTGCTGGAATTGCCTCGGCCATGCTAGCGATGGGGATGGCTTTCCTGTACGCAGCAACTGGGGAGCTGTCTTTTTCCGGCATCCAAACGATGTTGCAAACCGATGCTGTCCACGAATCCCGCAACTTGTACGCAATGGGTGGGATCGTCATGATCTTGGCAGGCGTGGCGTTCAAGCTTGCATTGGTGCCGTTTCATATGTGGACGCCGGATGTGTATCACGGCGCGCCTGCACCGGTTACGGCTTTTCTGGCTACGGTATCCAAGTTTGCCATGCTGGTATTGATCCTTCGCGCCTTTCTTTTTGCGCGTGGCGACCATCCTGAAGCAGTGATTGCGGTGGTTACGGGAGTTGCGGCAGTTTCTATGCTGGTCGGCAACCTCTTGGCCTTACAGCAGAATAACGTGAAGCGTATGTTAGCGTATTCCTCGATTTCTCATTCGGGGTATGTACTGGTCGCGTTTCTTGCTGGGATGGTGGCTAGCACCGCGAATGCGATAAAAGCTGAAGGCATCGAGGTAGAGGCGATTGCGTTCTATATTGTGTCCTATCTGCTGACTTCTCTTACCGCCTTTGGCGTGGTGTCGGTACTGTCTTCAGGCAGGGAGCGCGTGTCGTACAGTCGTGAATCAGGCGGGAATGTAGACGCTGAAACGCGCGATACTGATGGTCTTCAAGACTATGAATCGCTGTTCTGGAAACGTCCGGTGATGGCGAGTGTATTCGCGATCGCGTTGCTGTCCTCTGCGGGCATCCCCCTTACAATCGGATTTATGGGCAAGTTTTATATCTTTGCAGCAGGAGTAACGAGCGCCTTGTGGTGGCTGCTCTTGGTTCTGATTGCAAGCAGCGGGATTGGGCTGTTTTATTATTTGCGCTTGGTGCTTGTGATGTTCAGGCTACCGGAAGGAGGGCATGATGGTCATGGCGAGGAAGTGATGGCACCCGCGCAGACAACCGCCGCGGCGCTTGTTCGGGAGATCCCTGTTGGAGCGCGCTGGCTGATGGTACTGCTGGGCGGCGTTATTCTTTGGCTTGGTGTCTACCCTGGGCCGCTGATGGCGGAAATTCGCGACATTCTTGTGGCGATGCGTGTGGCGGGGTGAGGGGGATTGCTGCCACGCAGGACGTGTTCGGGAGAAATACGCCCCTCTTGAACCCACGCCACCCATCCTTTACAATCGCCACCGTTACAGGTGCCTGCGCCAATTGGACAGGTGAAACGGGAAGTCGGTGCGAATCAGTGGATTCCATCCCGACGCTGCCCCCGCAACGGTAAATGGGAACGTTCAGAGCATAAATCTGGCGTTCAAGGCAAAAGGTGCCACGGGGATTTACCCTGGAAGGCCCGCCGCAGTCATCCACAAAAGGATGCGCTGTTCCATGAGCCCGGAGACCGGCCTGTAGTGCCCCCCGTTCTATACGGGGCCAACTACTGAACCTGCGGGGACGCAGGGGGGAGTCTCATGGATACCGCATCTTGTGCAGCATTCGCTGTACCTGCGCGTTTTGTCGCGCCGCCTTTTTTTGTACGCATTGTTTGTACAGCCTTTCCAAGCAAGCTCCTTCTGGGCAAGGTCTCCACATCGAATCTATCGCGTGCCTCCAACGTGTCGTGTTTGGGGGTGTTGCTATGAATTCGGGTCAAAACGATGCCTCGGAGCAGCACGATACGCCCGAGCAGCGCGAGAAATACCGTGAGCGTATGCAGCGCCGTAAGATAAAAATGGAGGCGCGCATTGCCAAAGCCAATATTGATCGCGGCGTTTTTGTCGTGAATACCGGCGGCGGTAAGGGTAAGAGTTCTTCCGGTTTTGGGATGTTGGCGCGCTCGTTAGGCCACGGGTTTCGCTGTGGTGTGGTGCAGTTTATCAAGGGCCGGCAGGATACTGCTGAAGAGCGTTTCTTTCGGCAGGCTGGCGGTGATCTGCTGGATTTTCATATTTGCGGCGAAGGCTTTACCTGGATTACCCAAGATCGCGAGCGTGATCAGCAGGCGGTGCTCGCAGGGTGGGAAATCGCCTGCAAAATGCTGGCAGATCCAAACTACGATTTCATCCTGCTGGACGAGCTGAACATCGCCCTCAAGCATCAATATCTTTCAGTCGATGAGGTTTTGCGAGCGGTCAGCCTGCGCCCGCCTAAACAGCATGTGGTCATCACTGGCCGCCACGCACCTGACGCGTTAATTGCTGCTGCCGATACTGTCACCGAGATGCGTGTCATCAAGCACGCCATGAAGGCAGGAATCAAGGCACAGAACGGCATCGAGCTGTGAGCCAGAGCAACAAGCGATGAGCAAGAGCAACAAGCGATGAGCCAGAATTTGCCTTGCGAGCGCACCCGTAGTGCGGTTCGCAGCTGCCCCGCGTTGTTGGTTTCTGCGCCTGCCTCTGGCCACGGTAAGACCAGCGTTACTGCTGCGATTGCTCGCGCCTATGTGCGGCGGGGGTTGCGCGTTGCCATGTTCAAAACAGGGCCGGATTTTCTCGACCCGATGATTACTGGGCTTGCTGCGGATCGGGAGGCTTGCCAGCTGAGTGTGTGGATGGGCAGTGAGACGGAGGTGCGCGCTAGGCTGTACGCAGCGGCAGGAGAGGTGGATCTGATCCTGATCGAAGGCGTGATGGGGCTTTATGATGGGCGACCTTCCAGCGCAGATTTGGCGGTGCAGCTTGGTTTGCCCGTTGCGCTGGTGATTGATGCCTCGGCAATGGGTGGAACGTTTGGCGCGGTTGCCTACGGCCTGAAACATTATCGTGGTGATGTAAACGTTTTTGGTGCAATTGCCAATCGCATCGGGCGTGAATACCACGCAAAACTCGTGCGCGAGAGCTTGCCTGACGATATCTGCTGGATGGGCGCATTGCCGCGTTCGCCGTCACTTGCATTGCCCGAGCGCCATTTGGGGTTGGTTTCTGCTGCCGAAATCGTTGATCTGAATGCAAGGCTGGATGAGCTTGCCGATGTGTGGGAGCGTTATGGGGAAGATGTAACATTGCCCGTCGTTGCGTTTCTCCCCGCGGAATTGCCCACTGCCGGAGCGATGCTGGCGGGTGTTTGCATAGCCATTGCCCGCGATGATGCGTTTTGTTTTCTCTACCCTGCCAATTTGGAAGTGCTGCAAATGGCGGGTGCAAGAATTGTATTTTTTTCCCCGCTTGCCGGTGATCCTCTGCCGGAGTGCGATGCGTGCTGGCTGCCGGGTGGGTATCCAGAGCTGCATTTACAGACGCTCTCGCAGCAGAAATCACTGCATGCCACGCTCGCGGCGCATGTCGATGCGGGTAAGCCGCTGTTGGCGGAGTGTGGTGGTTTGCTGTTTTGTCTGGATACGCTCGCCGATCACCAAGGGCGTTGTGCGCCCATGGCGGGGCTGTTGCGTGGCCACGCAAGGCTGCAGGAACGCTTGGTAGCGCTTGGGCTGCAAGCTGTTGCCTTGCCGGAAGGCGAGCTGCGTGGCCACACGTTTCATCACGCGCAGGCGGATGTTGAGGCGCCTTGCTTTGCGATGGCGAGTAACCCAAACGATGCGCCCACGCGAGAGGCCATTTATCGCGTGAAGCGTTTCACTGCAAGTTTTGTGCACTTTTATTTCCCTTCTAATCCGCAAGCAGCTGCACGGCTTTTTTTGGCTTAGCGCAGGTTTTTTGTCTTAGCGCAGGATTTTTTGTCTTAGCGCAGGATTTTTTGTCTTAGCGAAGAGTGCGATCGAGGGGCGTAAGCGTTTAGAAGCAGAGTAGTGGAAAAAGGCTTGTTAGGGCAATTCACCCATGGGATGAGGTATGTTGTATGGAAAATACGGATCTGCTAGAAACAGCAACACCGATACTAGCAGAGCGTCGTGGCGCTTGCCCGTCGCTGAGCGTACCGATGCCTACCGGGGATGGCTTGCTTGCGCGTCTGGATTTTGTGGAGGCTGGGCTTTCACCTTGGCAGTTTGCGCAGATTGCGCGAGGCGCGGCGAAGTACGGCAACGGTAAGTTAGAAATCACCATGCGTGGAAAGCTGCAGGTGCGGGGCTTGCGGCCAGAAACAAAGGCCACGTTTGCGCAAGAGATTGCCGCGATGCGCCTGCCGATTCAGCAAGGGGTTGAAGTTCGTGCTAGCCCGTTGGCGGGTGTTGATGCAACGGAGGCAGGGGATTCACGGGTGCTGGCGGCTGCGATTCGCGAGGGAATTTTAGCGCGCGGTTTGTTTGGAAAGTTGGCACCTAAGCTTTCCGTTGTCGTGGATGGTGGTGGTGCGTTCAGCCTGCGTGGATTGGATGCAGATGTGTATGTCTGGGCGCTCCGAGAAGGGCCCTCGACTGAATGGGGCGTGGCGTTGGGCTGTAGAGGCGCGTGTACGCATTTGCTGGGGCGGGGGGATGCTGCGCAGGCCGTTGATGCAGTGTTGTCGGCCTTGGTGGTGTTGGCGGGTGAGGGGCGCTCGGCGCGAGGCTGGACGTTAGCAGCTGCGCAGGTGGGATCACTTAGAACCTTGCTACGGTCGCCGCCCCCTGATTTGCCGCAGGTTGTCAGTGTCGCGTCGCTTCGATTCGTTCCGCCCTGTAATGCTGAGACTGAAGGCGCTGAAGCCGTTCTAGGTGCGCAAGAAGTAGTTCCAGCTTTTGGCCAGATTAGCGCAACTGCTGCCGAAGCCTTTGCTCGTGCCTTGCCCGAGTGCGCATCGATACGATTTTCACCGAATCGCGGCCTGTTGGTGAGCCCATTATCGGAACCGCAGCGCGAGGCGTTATTGGACGCTGCAGAACGGCTTGGCCTGATCACGGACCCGAGCGACCCACGTCTGAAGATCAGTCTCTGTGTTGGTGCACCTTCCTGCCCTAGCAGCTATTTGCACACCTATGTGCTGGCGAATCGCATTGCGACGGATTGGACTGATCAAAATCATCAGGGCGGATCAGAAGCCATTTTGCCTTTGCATCTTTCTGGATGTGAGAAACTTTGCGGCCGGCCTTTAGATTCCCGAATAACGCTGATCGGAAGTGCTGAGGGCCCCTATTTCGAGAAATCTAAAGGCTCGGAGCGCAAAAACAGCTTGCCTTCACTGAATCCGCAGTTAGAGAAAATAAGGCAGCTTGCCGGTCTGCACTCGCTGAATCAGCCTCATATGGCCACCCAAGATACCACCTATGTAGAAGCGGGCTTGGCCATTTATCGCGAATCCTTCGCCATTATTCGCGCCGAGGCCGATCTTTCCAAGTTTAGCGCGGAAGAAGCCGACGTGGTCGTGCGCATGATACATGCCTGTGGATTGGTGGAAATGGCTAAGAATTTTTACTTTTCCGAGGGCTTTGTCGCAGCAGCACGCAACGCTTTGGAGCGTGGCGCACCCATTCTGTGTGATGCAAATATGGTGGCGTGGGGAATTACCCGCAAGCGCCTGCCGGCAGAAAATCCGGTGATCTGCACGCTGGAGGAAGCCACGGTAACGCCGCAAGCAAAGACCAGCGGCCAGACGCGCTCAGCTGCTGCGGTGGAATTGTGGCATCGCCACCTGGAAGGTGCAGTCATTGCAATTGGCAATGCACCTACCGCGTTATTCCGTCTGCTCGACATGCTGAAGGATGGCGCACCTAAACCGGCAGCGATTATCGGCATGCCGGTGGGCTTTGTAGGGGCGCTGGAATCAAAAGAGGCGCTGATGGAAAGCGATGTAGGCGTTCCTTGGGCGGTGGTGCGTGGGCGCTTTGGCGGTAGTGCAGTAACCGCTGCAGCGGTGAACGCCTTGGCTCGCCCAGGGCTGTAGCAAGAGTGAATGTGAAGTAGCCTGTGCTCAAGGGGGTTGGTTGAAGCCGATGGAACAGTTAATGATAATGAGATTGAACGTATGAAAGGACAATTAATCGGCTTGGGAACTGGGCCTGGAGATCCAGAGCTTCTTACGCTGAAGGCGCTGCGAGCATTGCAGTCTGCGGATGTGATTGCACATTTTACCAAGCGCGGAAAACTCGGTAACGCGCGTGCTACAGTGTCACCTCATTGGCCGGCGCAGGCGCTGGATTTGCCGCTTGTGTATCCCGTTACGGTAGAAATTGACCATCACGAAACGGAGTATCAGCGCCAGATTGATGACTTTTTTGATGCTTCAGCCGCGCTCATTGCAGACCATTTAGAGGCGGGCCGTAATGTGGTGATTCTAAGTGCCGGTGATCCGCTGTTTTACGGCTCTTATATGCATCTGCACGTACGTTTATCTGGGCGTTATCCAACGCAGGTGATCCCGGGCGTTACAGGCATGTCGGGATGCTGGTCGGCAGCGGGGGTGGCTATTGCCCAAGGGGAGGACGTGTTGTCGGTTTTGCCAGGCACGCTGAAGCTTGAAGCCTTGCAGGAGCGGCTTTCTACCACTGAGGCGTGCGTTATTATGAAGGTGGGCCGCAATCTGGCCAAAATACGCGAGGCGCTGCGCGCTGCTGGGCGGTTGGATACTGCGCTGTATGTAGAGCGAGCCAGTACGCCAGAAATGCGCTGTTTGCCCTTATCTGAAAAAACCGACGATAAAGCGCCATATTTTTCCATTGTGCTGGTGCCTGGCTGGGAGCAAGCCCTATGAACGGGCGACTAACGGTGGTTGGTATCGGCCCCGGCAATCTCCAACAAATCACGCCTGAGGTGAGCTTTGCGCTTGAAGCCGCAACCGATGTGTTTGGCTACGAGCCGTATCTTGCGCGTTTGCCGGAAATTGCCGAGCAGGTGCGCCACGCATCGGACAACCGTGAGGAACTTCAGCGAGCGGGGGCCGCATTAGCAATGGCTGCGGCGGGAAAGCGAGTGGTGATGGTTTCTGGCGGCGATGCTGGGGTCTTTGCCATGGCGGCTGCGGTTTGCGAAGCAGTGGAGGTGGGGCCGGCGCTTTGGCGCGAGGTGGCGCTGGATTTCTTGCCCGGCGTGACTGCTATGACGGCAGTTGCTGCGCGTGTAGGTGCGCCGTTAGGCCACGATTTTTGCGCGATTTCCCTATCGGATAACTTAAAGCCTTGGTCATTGATCGTAAGCCGCCTGCGAGCAGCAGCTACGGCGGGCTTTGTGATTGCGCTCTATAACCCGATCAGCCGCGCGCGCCCTACGCAACTGGATCTTGCTTTTGATTTGCTGCGCGAGATTCTGCCCGCTTCTACGCCCGTGATTTTTGGGCAGGCGGTCGGGCGTGCGTCGGAAAAGATCGATATTGCAGAGCTTGCGCAGGCGCAGGGGGGCATGGCCAATATGGCTACGTGCGTGCTGATCGGATCGCCACGCACCCGTATCGTTGTGCGCCCTGGGCGAGAACCACTGGTTTATTCGCCGCGTGCGGAGCCGGAAGCCAAATGATTCAGAATGCACTGCATCGCATCTTCTGCGGTTGTGGCGTCGCTGTTGCGTGGCAGGGGACGGCGCACCATGAGTACCGGAATGCCGAGTTCGCGGGCGGCGATCAGTTTGGCTTCGGTGGCGTCGGCGCCGCTGTTTTTTGCGACGATTCGGGTGATGCCGTGCGTTTTGAACAGCGTGCGTTCGTCGCTCACCTGAAAGGGGCCGCGTGCAAAAATGGAAAGGGCGTTGGGCAGTACATCTTCGGTGTTCGGCGCTTCAATGCTGCGAATAATATAGCGATGCTGCGGATACTTTTGAAATACCGCAAGGGTTTGCCGGCCAATTGCCAGAAATACGCTTTGCGGCATATCGCCAAGTGCAGCGGCAGCCGCTTCCATATCGGGCACGTCGATCCAGTGATCGCCCGCAACGGGCTGCCAAGGGGGCCGCTCCAACACAATGAGTGGGATGCCGGTTTCCTGCACCGCGGCCAGCGCGTGACGCGACATGGTGGCCGCGAAAGGGTGAGTGGCATCCACCAAAATATCAACGGCCTGTTCGCGCAACCATTGCACCAACCCTGCGGTGCCACCAAAACCGCCAACGCGCAGTTCGCCGGCCTGCTTTGCGGGTGTGAGGGTACGGCCCGCGAGCGACAGTGTGGTTCGCAGCTGCGGGTGATGTGGTTCCAAAAGTGTTGCAAGCTCGCGTGCTTGCGTTGTACCGCCAAGAATCAAAATGTGTGGGGTGGCCATGACGTTATCGAATCAACCTAAATGGCTTTCCATTATCGGTGTTGGCGCGGGAGGACTCAATACACTTATACCAGCTGCACGCGCTGCGATTGCTGAGGCCGAGATTGTTTTTGGTGCGCCTCGTCAATTGGAGCTAGTCGCGGGCGCAATTCGCGGTGTGGCACATCCTTGGCCGACACCGTTCGATGCTGAGTTTCATGCAGTGCGTAATGCGCGTGATGCGGGCAAAAAAGTTTGCGTGTTGGCATCGGGGGATCCGTTTTATTTTGGCGTGGGGGCGAGCCTTTCTAGGCATATTTCTGCGGATGAGTTTGCCGTGTTTCCTGCGCCGTCTTCGCTAAGTTTCGCTGCCGCGCGATTGGGCTGGGCGCTACAGAGCGTTGCCGTGGTTTCGTTGCTGGTGAGCACGGTTTCGGTGTTGCGAGGGTTTCTTCAGCGGGGGGCAAGAATTCTGATTTTAGCGCCAAACGGCAGCAAGCCAGCCGAGGTTGCACGTTATTTGGTGAGCCAGGGGTTCGGAGATTCAGTCGTTCATGTGCTGGAGAATCTGGATGCGGATTGTGAGGCCATTTACCATGCGAAAGCCGATGAGATTGGCGATAGGGAGTTCGCCAGCCTCAATGTGATCGCTCTGGAAATTCGCTCTACAGAGCAGGCAAGGATTCTGCCGCTTGCGGGTGCATTGGAAGACGATTGCTTTGAACACGATGGGCAAATTACCAAGCAAGAGATTCGCGCGCTGACATTGACAGCACTTGCACCCAAGCGTGGGGATCTGTTGTGGGATGTCGGTGCCGGCAGTGGTTCGGTGGGGATTAGCTGGTTGCTTGCAGATCCATCTTTGCGCGCGATCGCCATCGAGAAACATCCAGACCGAGTTGCGCGCATTCGCCGCAACGCAAGCCAATTGGGCGTACCGGCACTTTCGGTCATCGAAGGTAACGTCAATGATCAGCTGCAGTATTTGCCGACACCCCAGGCTATTTTTATTGGCGGCGGGGGCAGTCAGGCAGAAGTCATGCACTCCTGCGAGCAGCGCTTAGCAGTGGGTGGGCGTCTCGTGGCCAATGGTGTAACGCTGGAAATGCAGGCAATACTTCAAGCGCAGCATCAACGGCTTGGCGGTAGGCTTACGCGTATTGCAATTGAACACGCAGGCAATCTGGGAAATATGAGTTGCTGGCGGCCAGCGCTGCCTGTGGTGCAGTGGGTTTGGGTAAAGGGCCACACAAGATGATCATCGTTGCAGGCATTGGCTTCCGACGTGAGGCAAGTTGTGCAGATATTGTCACCGCGGTGCAGACAGCATGCGATGCCTATGCGATCCAGCTGCCGGAATTGCGGTTGCTTGCGATTTTACCGCGTCACGCAGATGCAGCGATCGCTCACGAAGCCGCTGCGCAATTACAGATTCCTTGCACCGTTGCCGATATGCAAGCGCTGGTTTCAGTACGCGATCAACTGCAAACCCACTCGCCGGTTTCTTTGCGCGTTACGGGCTTTGGTTCGGCGGCAGAAGCAGCGGCGCTGGCGGCTCTTGGTGCGCTACCTTGTGCGAATTCACGATTGTTGGGCCCTCGGATTAAAACCCGAAACGCTACCTGTGCGCTCGCCCAAGGAAAAAAGGATCTAGACGGATTTTTCAGCGGTGAGAAGTTGAGAGGAAAAGAATTATGAAGGTTCACTTTATTGGCGCAGGCCCAGGTGCAGCGGATTTAATTACGGTACGCGGGCGCGATTTGCTAGCGCGTTGCCCCGTCTGTCTTTATGCGGGTTCCATTGTGCCGGAAGAATTGCTTGCCTACTGTGGCGAAGGAACACGCAAGGTCAACACGGCACCGTTATCGCTGGATGAGATTAAAGTCGAATTTTTGCGGGCGCAGGGGGAAGGGCATGATATTGCACGGCTGCATTCCGGCGACCTTTCCGTGTGGAGCGCCGTTGCTGAGCAGATTCGCCGGCTGGAGGCGCTAGGCATTGAGTATACGATGACCCCTGGGGTGCCGGCGTTTGCAGCGGCTGCGGCGGCGCTAGGGCGCGAGCTGACCATTCCGGAAGTCGCGCAGAGCCTCGTGCTCACCCGCGTATCGGGGCGTGCTTCGGCAATGCCAGAAACCGAATCGCTGGAGAATTTTGGCAAAACCGGCACTACGCTTGCGATTCATTTAGCCATTCATCGGCTGGATGAAATTGTTGCACGGTTGCTGCCTCTCTACGGTGAAGATTGCCCAGTTGCGATTGTGGTGCGGGCTAGCTGGCCCAATCAGCGGGTCGTGCGCGCTACTCTTGCCACGATAAAGCCGCGTTTTGCAACCGAAAAACGTGTCACAAACGACCCAATTGAGCGCACGGCAATTATTTTCGTTGGGCGCAGTCTTGCGGCTGAAGGCTTTCGTGACAGTGCGCTTTATAACGCGGGATATGATCGGCGTTTCCGCCCAGGGAGCACGATATGAGCCTGCACGTAAAAATGATTGGTATCGGGTCAGGCAATCCGGAGCATATGACGGTGCAGGGCATTAAGGCGCTGAACCTTGCGGACATTATTTTGATTCCCCGCAAAGGTGTTCAGAAAGCCGATCTTGCCGAACTACGCCGCGAGATCTGCGAGCGCTTTCTTGATAACTCCACCACCCGCATTCTCGAATTCGACCTTCCAGCGCGCAAAGGCGCAGAAGCTACGCAAGCCTATCTGCGTGATGTGGATCAGTGGCACGCCCAAATCGCTAAAATTTACGCGCAGCAATTTGCAGCTGCACTGAGTGCGTCCGAAAAAGATTGCACGATCGCTCTCCTCGTTTGGGGTGACCCATCCCTGTATGACAGCACATTGCGAATTCTGGATCGAGTTCACATTGAAATTAACTTTGTGCTGGAAGTCATCCCAGGCGTTACCAGCGTACAGACCTTGACTGCGCGTCACGCCATTCCGCTCCATCCTGCCGCAGAGCCCGTTCTGTTCACTACGGGGCGGCGGCTTGCAGAAGACATCCAGCGCGGTGTGGAAAATCTCGTTGTCATGCTTGATGGCAATACAAGTTTTTCCGAACTTCCCGACGCCACTCGGCACAACTACGAAATTTACTGGGGCGCTTATGTAGGAATGCCGCAGGAAGTGCTGATACATGGCGCGGTGGATGAAGTGATGGAGGAGATCCAGCAATGTCGCGCCCGACAGCGCGAGGCTCACGGCTGGATCATGGATGTTTATCTGCTGAAACGTCGCACCTAAGGTGCGGTAGTTCAATCGTTTAATTTTGTCCTTCAATAGGCCTTACGCCATGCATTTGCTCGCTACACAAAAAGGAAATTTCGTTGCCGATGAATCCGATACGGCGCCCGTTCACCAAACCCCTGCGGAAATGGTGGTACTGACCTCGGCCGATACCACCATCTCGCTGCTATCGTCTGCCTGCGAATTGCTGAAAGCGCGCAACGCCAATTTCCCAGAACTGCGCGTAGTAAATTTACTGCGCGTTCGAAGCGAAGCGGCTCTAGAAAACTATATCGAAACCGTTCTCGGAGCGGCCAGAGTGGTAGTGGTGGATCATCTCGGCGCAGCTACCCACTGGGCACACGGAATTGATCGCATTGAAGCGCTGGCGCATGAACGCGGCCAGAAACTTGCGATGTTCTCCGGCGATCAGCAAGAAGACCCCGACCTGCTCGCTCACAGCACGCTTCCCGCTGGAACCGCACGCCTGCTCTGGCAATATCTGCGCGCTGGCGGCGTTGTGAATGCCACCGGCTTTTTGCAGGCGCTCGCCTGCTTAGGGCTGAATTATGGTGAGATGCCACCGCCGCCGCGAATTTATCCGCCGGCAAGCGTGTATCTGCCAATGTCGTGGCTACAGGGCGCGCACCCTGGCCTTCATGCGGACGTTGAAATGCTGGCCGAAGCGCGCTGGCGTGAAGGCCAACCGGTCGCCGTGATTGTGTTTTATCGCACTCATTTACTGGCGGGAAACACACTGGCATTCGATGCGCTGGCCGATGCACTGCTTGCGCAAGGTTTGAATCCTCTGCCGTTGGCGGTGGAATCCCTCAAAAGCGGCGAATGTACCGAGGTGTTGCAAGCCTTGTGTGCCCGTTATAACGCGCAGATTATTATCAACTCAACCGCATTTTCGGCGCTGGGCGAGGCCGGTGATGAGGGCAGAAGTTTGGTAGGTGACTTGCCCGTACTGCAAGCGATTACCTGTAGCAGCGAAGAACAAGCATGGTCGCACGATCCACAGGGCTTAAAGCCGCGCGATATTGCCATGCAGGTGGTGCTGCCAGAGGTGGACGGCCGCATTATTACGCGCGCCATCAGCTTCAAGGGAATGGCGCAGCACTGCGAGCGAACCCAGGCCGATGTACTTGGCTATGTGCCACGGGCCGATCGGGTGGCATTTGTGGCCGAGCTTGCAGCGCGTTGGTGCGAGCTTCGCCGCCTCCCAGCATCGCGTAAAAAGATTGCTCTTGTGCTTGCGAACTATCCGGGTAGCGAGGGCCGGATTGGTTCTGGAGTAGGGTTGGATACGCCTGCTACCGTCATCCAGCTTCTACAACAGCTTGAAAAAGATGGCTTTGAATTAGGTGATTCTAACGCCCGCCCGCAGAGCGGCGATGAGCTGATGCAAAAGCTGACAGCTGGCGTTGCAAATGATGCAACGCGCTGGGCTTTCAGGCCAGCATTTCAGAGTTATGCAATGGATGCCTACAAAGCGCGTTTGGCTCAACTTCCCGCCGAGATGCGCGAGGCGTTATACAAGGAGTGGGGCGAACCGGAGTCTGATCCCGCCGTGCGCGACCAGCGTTTTATGATTGCTGGCTTGCGGTTTGGGCAGGTGTTTGTGGGGATACAGCCTTCACGCAGTTTGTCGGCGCTAGGCGCAATGTCGCAGGATGACTACGCAGCCTATCACGATGCGGAACGCGTACCGCCTCATTATTATCTAGCCTTTTATTTTTGGATGCGCGATGTGTTCGGCATTCACGCGATCGTTCATGTGGGCAAACACGGCAACCTAGAATGGTTGCCTGGAAAAAGCCTCGCACTCTCGGAAAATTGCTGGCCCGATGCAGTGCTGGGGCCAGTTCCCAATCTCTACCCGTTTATTGTGAACGATCCCGGCGAAGGCGCACAAGCCAAACGCCGCATCCAGGCCGTTATTATCGACCACCTGATGCCACCTCTGGCCCGCGCCGAAAGCTACGGCGCAATGGCCGATCTTGAGCGCTTGGTAGACGAATATTATGACGCCATTCTGGTAGATGCCCAGCGCACCAATATCCTGAAACACAGCATTGTCGAAGCCGTGCGAAAATCGGGCTTGTTGGAAGACTTGGATCTGCCAGACCACGATCACGATCACGACCACGATCACGATCACGATCACGATCACGATCACGATCACGATCACGATCACGACCACGACCACGACCACGACCACGACCACGACCACGACCACGACCACGACCACGACCACGACCACGACCACGACCACGATTCCGAAGATGCCCTGATCAATAAAATTGACGCCTATTTATGTGAACTCAAAGAAATGCAGATTCGCGATGGCCTTCATATCATGGGCCAATCTCCAACAGGGGAGGTGCGTGCATCGACCCTTGTGGCCCTCGCGCGCCTGCCGGAAGGCGACGGCCAAGGCGAAAATGCCAGCCTGATACAGGCTCTTGCGCGGGATTTGCTGGATGCCACGAACTTTGATCCGCTCACTGCCGAAGCCAACGAACCGTGGCAGGGAGCCAAACCGGAGGTGCTGCAAGCGCAATCTGAAGATCACTGGCGCAGCTGCGGAGATACCCGCGAGCGCCTTGAGAATCTCGCACTACAGGCGGTGCAACATCCGGAAATCGCCGCCGAGTGGCCACACACACAGGCCGCGTTACAGCGTGTGTTCAAGCGCATCGCTCCAGCGCTGGATGCCTGTGGAGAAAGCGAATTGCGCCACTTCTCGCGCGGCCTTGAAGGGCGTTTTGTGCCACCCGGCCCCAGCGGTTCGCCCACGCGCGGGCGTGTTGACGTGCTCCCTACAGGGAGAAATTTCTACACGGTAGATACCCGCGCCATTCCCACCCCAACGGCCTGGCTGCTGGGGCAACAATCGGCGCGGCGGTTGATTGAGCTTTATTACAAACGTCACGGCCACTACCCACAGGAGTTGGGCTTGTCGATCTGGGGCACTTCCACCATGCGCAGCGGTGGCGACGATATTGCCCAAGCGTTTTCGCTGATCGGCGTGCAGCCAAAATGGGCGCCGGGCAGCCAGCGCGTGATTGATTTTGAAGTATTGCCGCGTGCTGGCATGGTGTATCCGCGAGTGGATGTCACTCTGCGCGTGTCCGGCTTTTTTCGCGATGCTTTCCCAGGTGTGATGCAAATGTTCGATGCGGCGGTGCAAGCCGTGGCCGAAATCGACGAGTCTGCCGAGGATAATCCGATCCGCGCCCGCATTCTTGGCGATGCCCACGCCCTGCAAGCGGAGGGCATTGCTACAGAGGAAGCGCGCCGGCGCGCAGGTTGGCGCATCTTCAGCTCGGCCCCCGGTCAATATGGCACCGGAATCCACGCGTTATTGCAGAGCGGCCAATGGGAAGAAGATGGCGATCTTGCCGCAGCCTATCTACAGGCTGGTGCTTATGCTTACGGGCAGGGTAGCTACGGCGTTCCCGCAGGCCCCCAACTCCAGCGCCGCTTGGAACACCTACACATCATTATTCAGAATCAGGACAGCGGCGAACACGACCTGCTGGATTCCAGCGAATACAGCCAGTTTCAGGGCGGTATGGCGGCCGCCGCGCGCTACTATGGAAGTGGCCAGACCGAGCTCTATCACGGCGATCACGTCAACCCTGCAGCGCCGCGCGTGCGACCATTAAAAGAGCAGATCAGCCGCGTAGTGCGCGCCCGTGTGACCAATCCAAAGTGGATTGAAGGAATGATGCGGCACGGCTACAAAGGCGCCTTCGAGCTCGCCGCCACGGTTGATTATTTATTTAGTTTTGATGCGACGGCGCGCATCGTTGCCGACCATCACTATCAGGCGTTGACCGAGGCGTATTTGTTTGATCCAACGGTTCGGGATTTTATCAGCCAACACAATCCGCAAGCGCTGGTGGACATGCACAAAACACTGCTTGAAGCGATTTCCCGCCAGATGTGGCAGGCAGGTGAGAAAACCACACAACAGCTGAAACGTCAGCTATTAGCGGCGGAGAATGCACAGGAGGGGCAGCATGTCTGAGAATGGCCGTTATGAAATATTTCCCTTTTCCGCCATTGCCGGACAGGAGGAGTTAAAGCTCGCGCTACTGCTGGCAGCGATCGAGCCACAAGTAGGCGGTGTACTCGTCGAAGGCCCACGCGGCACCGCGAAAACCACCGCCGCCCGCGCATTGGCATCGTTAATGGCGCCGGCACCGTTTGTGAGCTTGCCGCTTGGATGCTCATTGGAGCACCTCGTAGGCAGCCTTGATCTTGCCGAAGCCTTAGGCAGACAGACGCTGAGGCTGGCCCCCGGCCTGTTGGCCAAGGCTCACGAAGGCGTTCTTTATGTAGATGAAATCAATCTGCTGCCCGATGCGCTGGTCGATGTGCTACTGGATGCGGCCGCAAGCGGAACCCATCGCATCGAGCGCGATGGTCTGTCGCACCAACATCCAGCACGCTTCGTGCTGATCGGCACCATGAACCCACAAGAAGGCCGCCTGCGCCCACAGCTATTGGATCGGCTGGGCTTGAGTGTAGAAGTATCCAATCTTTCCGATCCCACCCAGCGTTCACAGGTGGTTCGCGCTCGACTTGCCTTTGATCGAAACCCACAGGCGTTTCATGCCGCTTGGGAGCCGTCCCAAAAGGCGTTGGCACAGCGCCTTGCTTATGCGCGCAGATTGGTTGCGGCGATTCAGGATGAGCAAATCCCCGAAATCGTTTGGGAAACCATTGCCCGTTATTGCGTTGAAAACGCCGTAGACGGCCTGCGTGCCGATATCGTAATGCTGCGCGCCGCCAAAGCCTTTGCCGCTTGGAGAACGGCATCCGCTTGCGGCTCTGAAGAAAGCGCTAAAGAAAGCGCCGAAAGTGCAGTCGTTGGGCCAGAGGATGTAAACGCAGTTTCTGAATTCGTACTGCGCCATCGCCGCCAGTCACCCACCGCGTTACAGCCTCTTACCAATCAACCGCCATCCGAAAATCAGCGCAAGCCCGCAAAACAGTCGCCGCCTTCACCAAGGCCCGCGCGCGAGCCCGCATCGCAGGTGAGCGCTACTCCACCGCAAGCGCCGCCCGGCGACCGTATCCCGGAAAACGAGCCATCCACCGAAGCCCGCACCGCTACAGAGAATACTTCTGCGAATTACAGTACGAATAACGATTGGGGTGAGATGGTTCCACAGCCCGTTGCCGCTGCTGCACGCTCCAACCCGCAACTGCAAAACTGGCTTACTACACTTTCACACGCATTTGCCGAGGAAGCGCCCACAAAAAAAGCGCCACCCCCGAAGTAAAAACGGCGAGCCGGGGGCGCAGTACGCTTATACTTCCGCACAGCACCACGCCAAGCACGCTGGCCAGTCACGCGGTGCTTAGCGAAAAGCCTAACGCTGCCTCTACCGTCGATTGGCCAGCGAGCCTGATCAAGCGTAGCGTGGCTCGTGCACTCAAAACAGATTGGCAGCTACAGTGGAAAAATCACCCAACGCCGCTAAAAGCGCTGGATATTCTCGCAGTAGATTGCTCTGCGTCTATGGTAGAAAGCGGCGCGCTTGCGCTTGCAAAAGGCGTCGCGCTTGCGCTGATCGAAAGAGCGTATCAGGCGCGTCGTCACGCCGCTCTGATTGCATTCTGCGGCCACGAAGCCCGCTTGGAAATCGCACCCCAGCAAGCCTCTTGGAACAACGATGTGTGGGTAACGTCGCTACAAGGGGGCGGCGGAACTCCTTTGCATGCGGCGCTAGAATGTGTGCAGGATTTATTGCATCACCAAAACAGCTATACCCGTCAAAACAGCTATGCCCACCGAACGCTATGGCTGCTTAGCGATGCCCGTGTAAATCACTGGCCGTCGCGGCCAGCGGGCTGCGACGCAATTTATATTCTGGATTTTGAATCTGGCCCTCTCCATCTGCGAATCGGCAACGCACGCGCAATCGCCCGCGACTGGCGCGCGCAGTATTTGGGCTAGTGCCAGTAAGAAACCCTCACTCTCTGCGTGATAGGATGTTGGTCCACTAAAGCGTTCACGCCGTACACGGAGCGGAGATTTTCCGGCGTCAAAACATGCTCGGGTGCTCCCTCTGTAACCAGTCGGCCCTTGTTCATCAAGTACAGGCGAGTGCAAAATTGTGCCGCTAGGTTGAGATCGTGCAATACCACCAATGTGGTTTTGCTAAGTTCACGCACACGCGCCATCAAGTTCAGTTGGTGGCGGATATCCAGATGGTTGGTGGGTTCATCCAGAAACAGCAATTGTGGCTGTTGTGCCAGCGCTCGCGCCAGCCAAACACGCTGGCGCTCGCCGCCGGAAAGCGTCGCCAGACGGCGATCGACCAGCTCCCACGCGCCCACTTGTTCTAGGCTTGTACGCACGTGGGCGTGGTCGTCGCTACTATCGCGCAACCACGTCGTCTGGTGAGGGAATCGGCCCATGCTGACCGCTTCGCGTACGCTACAATCAAAGGGTAGCGTCATCTCTTGCGCCAACACCGCAGTTTGTTGTGCAAAACTGCGCGATTTGATCTTCCAGATATTGCGACCATGCAGCTGAACCTCACCGGTATCCGGTGGTACTGCACGGTAGAGCATGCGCAGCAGGCTGGATTTTCCGCAACCGTTTGGGCCAATCAAGCCTACGCACTCTCCTTCAAGCACATACAGAGAGGCGCAATCGACGACTGGGTGTTCATGGATAAACCAGCTGACATTCTCGGCCTGCAAAATCACGGTGACGGTATCCTTGAGGGCCGCGCCAACATCCACATGAAGAAAGGGCCACCAATGAGCGCAGTAATCACTCCTACAGGCACTTCGGTTGGTGCGAACAGGGTGCGGCTCGCCAGATCGACCAGCACCAGAAATACCGCACCCGCTAAGGCGCTTACTGGCAGAAGGCGGCGATGATCGGTGCCTACCAGCATCCGAACGATATGTGGAATCACCAGGCCAACAAAGCCAATCGTGCCGCTTACTGCCACCATTACAGCAGTCAATAGTGAAACCACTACAAACGCCTTGCGTAACTGGCGCTGCGTTTCAACACCAAGCGTTGTGGCCATCTCCTCGCCTAACAGCAGCGCGTTGAGCGTGCGTGCTTTTGCCATTGCCCAGAACAAGCCGACCGCGAGCGTTATGGCAGGTAATGCCAGTGTATCCCACTGTGTACCCGCCAGACTGCCCAGAATCCAAGTAAGAACCGAAGTAGCTAGTCCGCGATCTCCAGAAGTCAGAATAATCAGGCTGGTCAGCCCTGAGAGCATATAAGCGACGGCAACGCCACTAAGAATCAGCCGGATTGAAGAAAGCTGCCCGCCTGTGCGCGCTAAAAAATAGACCGCAGCAGTCGCTATCAGAGAGCCAAAAAAGGCACTCGCAAACATTGCATACGTTCCGCCAATGCCAAAACTCCCCCACGCCAGCACGCATACTGCCCCTACGGAAGCGCCAGACGAGGTTCCTAGTAAATAAGGGTCTGCTAGAGGATTGCGCACCATCGCTTGCATGATCGCACCCACCACAGCAAGCCCGGCCCCCACTAACGCCGCGAGTAGAACGCGCGGCAGGCGTAGGTTCCAGACAATCTGGTATTGAAAGCCGTTCGTGGATGGCTCTGCGGTTGTACCCAGAATTACTGCGAGTCGATGCTGAAAAATTGCCATGGTATCTGCAAATGACACCGATACCGAACCAATGCCAACTCCTAGAATGGCAGCGAGCAGCAAGGCTACAATCAACAGCGCGCACCAAAGTGCTGTATGAGGTTTTCGCGCAATATGGCTCACAGGCGCTTCTCTCTTTTTACCGCAGAAAGCTTTACTGTAGTAAGCTCATTGGGTCTTGAATTTTGATGTCTAGTTGCGGGTGCAGGGCTTTTGCCAGCCGCTGAGCCTGCATGATGTTGTAAGGGCTGGGAGTGGCTTCCGCATAAGGAATTACCAGAAACTGTTTTTTGCGAATCGCCTCAACGTCTTCTAAGCCAGCCTTTTGCAAAAGGAAATCAATCTTGCCTTGTGCGTTCGGCGTTCTGTAGTCGATGATGACGATCCATTCGGGATTGCGTTCGACCACGGCCTCCCAACTCGCGTGTACCCAGCTTGACTGGATATCCTCAAAAATATTACGCCCTCCAGCAAGCTCGACTATCGCTTGGGGAGTTGCAAAAACACCAGAAGTAAGCGGCACCTTTGTGCCGCTGTCATAGACAAAAACACGTGGGCGATTTTTTAGCGGGGTAGTTTGTCCTGCTAGATCTGCGCGAGCGCTTTCAAGCTGGGAAATTCTTGTATGCGTAGCGCTCTCAACATCAAAGATACGCGCAAGATTGCGTAAATCCAGCAGCGTATCCTGCAATGAAATGGATTTTTGAGCGCCGACGCGAACACAAGACTCGGTAATCACATAGCTGTCGATTCCGTATTCTTTGAGCAGCTTAGGCGTCATTTTCCCTTCCCGAAAGCCGTAGCCCCATCCGGCCACAACAATATCAGCCTGCGTGCCGAGAATGGTCTCAAAATTCAAATTGAGCGTAGACAGGTTGGCAACGGGTTTCAGCATTTCCAGCACGGTGGCGTTCGTGCCTTTTTCCGCACTAAAACCGCTGTAGCCCACCAACCGATCACGCAAGCCTAAAAACAGCAACATCTCGGTAATATTAGAATCATGGGAGATTGCCCGTTGCGGAACGCGCTCATAGGAATAAGCGCTACCGCATTGGTCGATCGACAGCATCGAATTCTGCGCCGCAGCACGCGGCTGTTCACAGCCTGCAAGCAAACCCAGCAAAACGCACGAAAGAGCCCGCCAACCAAGTAATGATCGGCATAAGTGGCAACATGCAGTCGCGTGATTCATTTGCATCTCCACATCAGTAGCTGGCTTGCAACGTTAGATCGTAGCTGCGGCCCGTTCCAATCATCCATTGTTCATCGTATGCAGCGCTGGCGTAGAACCGATTGGTTAGATTGCGGCCACTCAATGCCAATTGTGTGCTGGGCGCAACCTGCCAGCGAATAAGGGCATCTAGCAGCGTGTATTTCGGCATTTCCAGCGTATTATCGTCGCTGGTATAACGTGCGCTCACATGGCGCAGGCCGATGGAGCTTGTCCAGTCCTGTGCAAGCCGGTAGTGCCCCCAAAGGTTCGATGTAAATTCAGGTACGTTACGCGGCGTGTGATCGGCATAACTGACCGCCTCGCCGTTTTGGGTGCGCCATAGGTTTTTGTACCAGCTATCGGTGTAGGCGATATTTCCTTCCAGCGAAAACGCGGCGCTTAGATCGGCTTGGCCGCTGAATTCAATGCCTCGCGCAATTTGTTCGCCCCCCTGAATGGATTCTTTGGGATTGTTGGGGTCGCTGGTAATAATGTCGGTTTTTTCAATTCGGTAAACCGCCAGAGTCCACGAGCCTTGATCTTCTGGAAGATCCTGTTTTAAGCCAATCTCCAATTGGTGGGCTTTGGTAAGCTCAAAATCGCGATCGGATTTTCGCAAGGACAGCAGGCTGTTGACCGGGTCATGGCCCACCGTGTTTTGCGCGTAGATGCGCGTATTGTCGTTGAGCGAGTAGGTTGCACCTGCTAGCCACGAGGTGCCTCGCAGGCGAATATCGTATTGATCACCCTTGGGCGCGCTGTTGATATTTTTTCGGTCAAAGTCATACCAGTCGCCACGTACCCCCGCCATTAGAAGCCAGCGTGGTGCGATGCGCCAAGCATCTTCCAAGAACAGTGCCTCGGCGGATAGCCTAGAGTCGTAGCCTTTTTGATAGGGGCTCGGGCTATCCCAGATTCCATGGTCGGGATTCACGCGGGAAACTACCGATTCGCCCACGTAGGGTGAGTTGCTTGTGGAGGTAAAAGCATATCTTGATACCGATCCGCCGATTGCAATTTCGTGTTGGGCGGCACTGATTTTCAGCGTAGTGTCATTGCCGGTTTGTTCTAAATCATGGCCGATTTTCAGATAAGACGAGCGCGCAATGGTATCGTCGGCGGCGTTGTATTCGTAGGATTCGATATTCTTCCAGAGGCGATCAGAGCGCAGATGATAGAGCGCATTCTGGAGATTGAATCCACGGCTGATTTTCCAATCAACATCTGCACGGTAACGCCAATCTTGATAGTACACTTCGCTATTTTGTGCATTATAGTTTTCGTTGCGCATGGAGCGACGCATATTGCCATCTACCAGCGGAGTTCCGAAATAACGCTCTGGATGACGGCTGCTGTATTCGGCAGCTAGGTCGATGGTTAAATCCTGATGAGGCACCCAGCGTAAAGAGGGCGCAAACTTCAGGTTTTTCTGTTCGCTGAGATCGCGTTCATTGTGGCGGCGTTCTGCCCAAGCATCTACGCGATAGAAAACCGTTTCGCTCAAAGGGCCAGTAACGCCAGCCCCAAGGTTGGTGGTGTCGTATCGCGCCATTCCAAGCAGCAGGTCTGCCCCAAAAATCTCACGCGGCTTTTTGCGTACAAAGTTGATGGTCGCGCCCGATGTGCCACTTCCGTACAGTAAACTCCCTGGGCCGCGCAATACGTCTACGCGCTCATATCCCCAGAGTAGGTCGGGATAATTGATCGTGCCGGCGGCCACTGCGCTATTGAGTCCATCTACCGCTATGCCTACTGTGCCAAACCCTCGGCTGGTAAAGTTCATCCCGCCACCGCCCGCAGTGCCGTTGGCCGAGATGCCAACCGTTTGTGACACGGCTTCAGCGCTGTGGAGTTGGCCGCGTTCGCGTAGCTGCTCATCGTTTACGCTATCTAGGCTTGCGGGCATATCCAGTGCAGATATGCTGGTGTGAGTCGCAGAACTTGCTTCTTGGTTCGCGAGCGATGTGCGCGCGGCGTCGCTCTGGATTGCCAGAGTCGGCAACAGCATGGTGTCTGAGTTGCGGGGTTCTGCGGTTTGCAGCTCGGTTGCGAAAGTGGTTCCGGTGTGTAGGCCGGCCAGTGCAATGCCTGCTCGAAGCAGAGCTCTATGAAAATGCACGATTTTTCCTCTGCCACACCAACCCGTGCGGCGCAAGTTGCGGTAAGCGCGCGGCAAAGGGCAAACAGAGATCCGCTGTGCAGAACGCACATCAGAGATAAGGCAGGCCCACCGCGCACAGAATGTACCGAAGGTCGGTCTCCGGGCTTGCGGGTGAAGCCTAAGCTTCCGAAAACAACGCCTTCCCATGCAAGCGCACAGTGGCTATCAGTTGTTTTCGCTGGACTTTGAATGCTCGCAGAGAAAGGATCAACGTGAGGCATTCAACATCTAGGCCCGCCCACCGTTGCGGGGGCAGCTCCGGACTTGCTGGGCATAAGCACATGCCAGCGCACCGGATTCCCAAGCGGAATCAGCAATACTAATCCCTACCTAAGGCGCGGCGATTGTCTGAAAACGCTGGGGGGATGTCAAGGCGTTTGTCGGCTGGAAAGTGCGCGTGCGAAAAACGCATTTTTAGGTACTCGGCGCACTACAAGAAAGAACAATGCTACTATCTTGAATCGTTTCGCCCGTAAAACTCAACCACCTACAGACTCACACACTTACAGAGAGAAGGTTGCCCCCTCCATGAAGACACGTATCACCGAGTTGTTTGGTATTCAGCACCCGATTATGCAAGGCGGCATGCATTTTGTTGGCTTTGCGCCACTGGCTGCGGCCGTTTCTAACGCGGGCGGGCTTGGCGTGATCACCGGCCTAACGCAGCGCACGGCAAAAGACCTTGCGAATGAGATCGCGAAATGCAATGACCTTACCGACAAGCCTTTTGGTGTGAACCTTACGTTTTTACCAACCGTGTCTTCACCGGATTATCCTGGCTATATCAAAGCCATCGTCGAAGGCGGCGTGCGCATTGTCGAAACGGCGGGCCGCAGTCCCGAAGCCTATATGCCGATTTTGAAAGAGCATGGCATCAAGGTCGTCCACAAATGCACTTCGGTACGTCACGCGCTGAAGGCCCAAAAGATCGGCTGCGACGCGGTATCGGTTGATGGTTTCGAATGCGGCGGCCATCCCGGTGAAGACGATATCCCCAATATGATCCTGCTGCCCCGCGCTGCAGATGAGCTGGAAATTCCGTTTCTCGCCTCTGGCGGTATGGCCGATGCGCGTTCACTGGTTGCCTCGCTCGCCATGGGTGCCGATGGCATGAACATGGGAACGCGCTTTATCGCCACGCAGGAAGCCCCGGTGCACGAGAACGTCAAAAAAGCCATCGTAGCGGCCTCCGAACTGGATACCCGCCTCGTAATGCGCCCGTTACGCAACACCGAGCGTGTGCTCAACAATCCTGCAGTTGAAAAGATCCTGCAAAAAGAAGCGGAGCTAGGTAAGAATCTGAAATTTGAAGACATCATCAACGAAGTGGCAGGAGTTTATCCGCGCATCATGATGGAAGGCGATATGGATGCCGGTGCATGGTCGTGCGGTATGGTCGCCGGTTTGATCAATGACATTCCCACCTGTAAAGAATTGATTGATCGTATTATGAGCGAGGCCGAGCAGTTGATTCGTAAGCGGTTGATGGGGTTCTTGTGAGCGATTGCGTGATTAAGTGATTGCGTGATTCAGCGATTGACCGCCTTGGCAGGTAATTCAACCTGCCAAGGCGGATTTGTGGTGCGCGCGAGATGCGCTTAGCGTTTCGGCAAACGCTCGCGAGCAATGGCACGATAGCCAATGTCACGACGGCAGAATGCACCTTCCCAATGGATGCGATCCGTTGTGGCGTAGGCAGTTTTTTGGGCCTCTTCCACCGTATCACCAAGAGCGGTCACGCAGAGCACGCGGCCTCCACTGGTAACAACATCATCGCCTTCCAAGCGAGTGCCGGCGTGAAATACCTTGCAGTTTTCTGCATCCTTTTCGGGGAGGCCCTGAATCGCATCCCCCTTGCTGTAATCCTCCGGGTAGCCGCCTGCAGCCATCACCACGCCTAACGCTGCACGAGTGTCCCAATGCGCGTCGATCTTATTGAGCCGCTGTTCCACGCCCGCCAAGCAAAGCTCCACAAGGTCAGACTGCATCCGCATCAGAATCGGTTGGGTTTCTGGATCACCAAATCGGCAGTTGAACTCCAATACCTTGGAATGGCCCTGCGCGTCGATCATCAGGCCAGCATACAAAAAGCCGGTGTACGGTGAGCCTTCCTCGGCCATACCGCGAATGGTTGGGTAGATGATCTCGGCCATCACCCGCGCGTGTATGTCTGGGGTGACGACGGGTGCAGGTGAATAAGCACCCATACCGCCGGTGTTCGGGCCTTGGTCGCCTTCGTCGCGTGCCTTGTGGTCTTGGCTGGTGGCAAGGGGCAGCACGTGGCTGCCGTCGACCATACAGATAAAGCTGGCTTCTTCGCCGCTTAAAAATTCTTCGATGACAACGCGGTGGCCGGCTTCTCCAAAGCGGTTTCCACCGAGCATATCCTGAACGGCGGCAATGGCCTCCGCTTCAGTTTGCGCGATGATCACGCCTTTTCCTGCCGCTAGGCCGTCCGCTTTGACGACGATCGGCATTTTTTGGCCGCGAAGATAGGCAATTGCAGGTTCAATTTCCGTGAAGTTTTGGTAAGCCGCGGTAGGAATGCGATGGCGTGCCAAAAAGTCCTTGGAAAATGCCTTCGAGCCTTCCAGTTGGGCGGCGCTCTGGGTCGGGCCAAAGATGGCAAGCCCAGCAGCGCGGAATTGATCTACCACGCCCAGCACCAAGGGGGCTTCTGGCCCCACGATGGTGAGGTCGATGGCATTTTTTTGCGCAAAAGAGAGCAGGGCGGGAACATCCGTCGGCGCAATTTGGACGTTCTCAACGCCCGCTTCCCGCGCAGTTCCCGCATTGCCTGGTGCAACAAAAACCTGTTTTACGCGCGGCGATTGCTTGGCTTTCCACGCCAGCGCGTGCTCGCGGCCACCGCTACCAATGATCAGGATTTTCATGAAAAGGCTCCTTAGTGGCGGAAATGGCGCATATTGGTGAATACCATGGCCATGCCGGCTTCATCGGCGGCGGCAATGACTTCGTTGTCGCGGATCGAGCCGCCGGGCTGTATCACCGCAGTGATCCCCGCTTCGGCTGCCGCGTCGATGCCGTCACGGAAGGGGAAGAATGCGTCGGATGCCATTACCGAGCCTTCTACCTTGAGGTTTTCGTCGGCGGCTTTGATGCCGGCAATGCGGGCGCTGTAGACGCGGCTCATTTGGCCTGCGCCAACGCCAATCGTTTGTAGGTTGCGGGTGTAGACGATGGCGTTGGATTTCACGAACTTGGCAACTTTCCACGCAAACAGTAGGTCGCGGATTTCGTCGCGGGTGGGCGCACGGCGGGTGACTACGCGCAGCTCATTCGCACCGACCATGCCATTGTCGCGCTCTTGCACCAGCAGGCCGCCGTTGACGCGTTTGTAGTCGAGCGAAGGCGTGCGTTCTTTATCCCATTCGCCGCAAACGAGTACGCGCACGTTGTTTTTGGTCGCCAAGATGGGCAGCGCATCGTCGTCGATCGCAGGCGCAATGATGACCTCCACAAACTGCTTGTCGATGATGGTTTTTGCGGTAACGCTGTCCAAGGCTTGGTTAAACGCGATGATGCCACCAAACGCAGAGGTTGGGTCGGTCTGGAAAGCGCGTAGGTAAGCTTCGCGCAGATCCATGCCGAGCGCCACGCCACAAGGGTTGGCGTGCTTTACAATTACGCAGGCCGGCTCATCGAAGCTCTTTACGCACTCCAGCGCAGCGTCGGTATCGGCCACGTTGTTGTAAGACAACTCTTTACCTTGTATCTGATGCGCAGTTGCAACGGAAGGCTCGGTGATGTTGTGCTCACGGTAAAAAGCGGCCGCTTGGTGGGGGTTTTCGCCGTAGCGCATGTCTTGCACGCGAATAAATTGCTGATTGAATGTGCGCGGAAACAGACTGCGTTTTGGTTGGCTGCTGTTTGCGGCATCGGCCGGTAGAGAGCCTAGATAATTGGCAATGGCGCCGTCGTAATGTGCGGTGTGTTCAAAGGCGGATACGGCCAGATCAAAGCGGGTATTTGCACTGATCGCGCCGTGATTTGCGCGCATCTCCGCGATTACGCGCTCGTAATCGGCCGCCTTAGTAACGATGCTCACCCAGCGATGATTTTTGGCCGCCGAACGCACCATGGTGGGGCCGCCGATGTCGATGTTTTCGATCGCGGTGGCAAGGTCGCAGCCCGGCTTTGCGATCGTGGCTTCAAAGGGGTAGAGGTTGACGACGACCATGTCAATCGGGCGGATTCCGTGTGCTTCCATCACCTGATCATCGGTGCCGCGCCTTGCGAGGATGCCACCGTGTACCTTGGGGTGCAGAGTTTTGACGCGACCATCCATCATTTCCGGAAAGCCGGTGTAGTCGGAGATTTCAGTGGCTGGGATCTGATTGTCTTTGAGCAGGCGAAAGGTACCGCCGGTCGAGAGGATTTCGACGCCGAGCTCGACAAGGGCGCGCGCGAAATCAAGGATGCCTGTTTTGTCGGAAACGCTGATGAGGGCGCGCTGAATGGGGTGGTCGGAAGTGGATGTGCTCATGGCTACAGGCTCTCGTGGTTATGCGACTGCAACTCGCTTGTGGCTAAAGGAATTTGTCTGGCGTTTTTGTCAAGAACGTGCCAAGCGGGGAGGTCGTAGTTGCAGGTGTGATGGTCAGGCGCGCATTGTATGCGGAATCGGGGGATTTTTTAAGCCAAACTTGCTGGGTCAAACTTGCTCCCACCCATCCACTTTAGGGGCACGCCTCGGTATGCGTCTCACCCCACCTCAAACCCCACAATATTCCGCGTATCCTTACTAAACTCCACTCCAATCAAATGCACCGGCCCAGCTGCGCGGTACTTATCGGCATAGGCACGATCCTTCAGCTGCTGTAACGCGCGGCCTTCAGGCACAAGCTCTACCACTTTGAATTCAAATAAATATACATGCCCTTCAAAGCATACCGTCATATCAATACGGCCGTGATTGGTGGCATCTTCTAGCTTGATATCCAATCCCAACGCGGCAAAGTGGCTGTAGAAAATACTGGCCCAGTAGCCTTCATATTGTGCGATGGGGCTATTTCGGTACCAATCGTGCGGAATGGTGGCGAAAAAGGCGTGGAATAGGTCGCGCATGGCGGGAATGTTCTGCTCGCGGAGCAGGGTGATCAGCTTGATGCGGTTTTCAAAGCCTTTGCTGCTATCCACCCCCAAGCCTTCCAGAAGGCTTGCGTTGAGGCTGGATTCTACCTCGCGGTTGGGATAGCCCAAGGTGTAGACCCAGTGGCCCAAAATAGGTTGCTGAACGTCGTGTATTGTTAAATACCCAGTCTGAAACAATAAGGCTTCGCTTTTGATGGCATCGACATCGAAACTGGAAATCAGCTGTTCGCCGGTTTGCAGGTTGGCGAGATCGGGCGTGAAAAAACCGCGCTGGGTGAGCAGTTTGACTAAAAAAGTAGGCGTTCCAGTTTCAAACCACCAGGGACGGAAGGTGCGATGATCGAACAGCAAAAGTAAATCGAACGGATTGTAAACAGAATCGCCGAGCCAATTGTAGCCGTTATACCAACGCTTGATTTCGCAGCGATCCAAGCCTTCAAGCTCCGCTGCAAAAACGCTATCTACGTCCTGATCGGTATAGCCGCAAATCGTGCTATAACGAGCATCCAGCGTTATGTCTTGAAGGTTATTCAGCCCTGAAAACAAGCTCACTTTGCTGAATTTCGAAACTCCGGTCAAAAATGCAAAGCGAATATAGGCGTCGGCATCCTTGATGACAGAATAAAAATCCTTGAGGGTTTCACGGGTTTCCAGTGCAATTTCCCTTTGCTCGATATTGTCCAGAATGGGTTTGTCGTACTCGTCAATCAGAACGACCACCCGCTGGTTATGGGTTTGAGCCAAGTGAAGGATCAGACTACGAAAGCGTTCGGCAAGGGTTTTGTCTACTACGGCCAGCTGGTTTGCCGTTTCAAAGCGTCTCAGATGAGAGTCGATCTGGTCTTCAAGCTCTTGCGCGCTTCTTGTAACGCCACCCCCAAAACTGATCCGAATCACCGGATGCTTAACAGACCAATCCCAGTGTTTCTCGGCATACAAGCCTTTGAACAAAGCTTCGTTGCCTTCAAATAGTTCTTTCAGTGTGTCCAGAAACAGACTCTTTCCAAAGCGGCGGGGGCGGGAGAGAAAGAAATACTTTCCCTGTTGAACCAAGCGCAACGCCAGTGGCGTTTTGTCTACGTAATAACAGTTATCCTCGCGAATCTCGCGGAGGGTCTGGATGCCGATGGGCAGGCGTTTGCGTTGCATGGACAGGGCGGCCTCATGGGGGGAGTTCGGCATGGTAGCATAGATGGGGTGTGTTCGTAGTTTGCGGGGGCTTTCCGTGCCTGATGGGATGCGCTTCTTGTTGCTGTCAGAAGGCTTGGGAGGGCTTGCTCATGCTATTTGTCCTTCCTGAGTTTGCGATTCACTTGGGCGGCAGTTTTTTTGCGAGATCTTGATTTCAAGCTCTGCTGATTCGAAAAAAACGCACATACGCATTCAGCCGCTCGCCCTGCTCATCGAGCTCCCTAGCGGTTGCAACCAGCTGTTCTGCACTGGCGGCATTAAGCTGAGTGGCGCTGCTTAGCTGTGTCATGGCGATGCTGATTTGGCTAGCGCCGGTTGTCAGTTCGCTGGTGGATGTGCTGATTTCTGTCACAAGCGCAGCTGTGTGGGCAATGCGAGGAAGGGTTTTTTCCAAGAGATTGCCCGCCTGCTCTGCAATGGCAACACTTGCGTTGGCCGAATCATCAATATCCTTGGCAGCAAGGCGACTGCTTTCTGCTAGCTTGCGCACTTCAGTGGCCACCACAGCAAACCCTCGGCCATGTTCCCCCGCGCGGGCAGCCTCGATAGACGCGTTTAATGCGAGCAAATTCGTTTGATAGGCAATATCATCCACGATCTGGATTTTCTGCGCGATGCTGCGCATGGCGATTACGGCTGCTTTTACCGCATTGCCGCTCTCTCGCGCTTCACTCGCAACGGTAACTGCAATGCCGTCGGCCGTTCTGGCATTGTCAGAATTCTGCGCAATGGCACCGCTCATTTGCTCCACGGAAGCACTGACTTCTTCCGTGCTGGCCGCTTGTTCTGTGGCCGCCTGCGATAACGATTGAGTGTTGGCGTTCACATTGGATGCGGCGGAAGTCAGATGCGTAGCCGCGCTGCCGATATCGGTAACAATGCTGGCTAGATTGCCCGCCATGGTGTTCAGCGCATGCTCCAGCAAACCTAACTCATTGCCTAGATCGCCCACTTGATGCAGCGAAAGATCACCCGCTGCAATCACTTGGCAACGGCGCACGTTGCGATCCAGCCGGCTGAAAATCCCGTCGTACACCAGCCATGACATCCAGAACAACACCCCCAAAGCAAGCCCGATGAGCGACAGGCGCTCCGCCACACCTAATGACTGGGGCGACCATAACTCCATCCCGCCAAACCCCAGCAGAGTGGCTGCTAGGCACGCGAACGCTATAGCCCACTGGGTTTTCAAGTTGAGACGCTGCAACCGCGCCACCCAGCCGCGAATGCCTTTATGAATAACGTTGCCTTGGTGAATCTGGAGATGGTTTGCTCGACCTTCACGCATCTCTCGGTAGAGTTTTTCGGCGGCGGTAATCTGCGCTTGGCTGGGGCTGGTGCGCAACGACATATAACCGACCACCTTACCGGCATCCCAAATCGGATTTACGTTGGCCTCTACCCAGTAGTAACTGCCATTTTTGCAGCGATTCTTTACCATGCCGCGCCACGTTTTGCCGGATTTTAGGGTGCTCCAAAAATCTTTAAATGCCGCAGCGGGCATATCGGGATGCCGGATAATATTGTGAGGCGCGCCGATCAGCTCATTCTCGTCGTAACCGCTGATCTCCATGAAGGGCCGATTGACATAGGAGATCTTTCCTTTCAGGTCGGTTTTTGAAACGATGTATTCTGTTGGCTTTAGCCGGTATTCCACATTCGTGACAGGCAAATTATTGCGCATACCGAATCCCCTGAGTCATAGCAAGGCTGATATGCTCTTAAATAGCAGATTCTTAACATTGCTGAAGTAGTCAAACCGCCATAGTCCGTGTAGGAGAAAACCTAGAACACGAGCGCTGGTGATTTCCCTCACTCCTAGGCGCTAGCCGTCTGTTCCAGCTAGTTTTTTTGCCTGCGCGTATGGGGGCGACTATGCTAGAGGCTTCGGCAATGGCGGGGCTGCGGGGTTCTACGGACGCCGGCAGCGCGAGCTCGCAGGGCGGATCTGTTTCAGGAGTGTAAGCGTTCCACAAACCACATCCCCGAACCCATTCCGGCGAAACCGCTTAAGGCATAAAGGTTTCCAGCTCGCTTTGTGGCGTTTCTGGAAACGTAGTAAATAGCCGTTTCAGATAATTGGAGTCGTTAAGCAAAACGCCTACGCTCACCCCACCTCAAACCCCACAATATTCCGCGTATCCTTACTAAACTCCACCCCAATCAAATGCACCGGCCCATTATTTCGGTACTTATCGGCATAGGCACGATCCTTCAGCTGCTGTAATGCGCGGCCTTCAGGCACAAGCTCCACCACTTTGAATTCAAATAAATATACATGCCCTTCAAAGCATACCGTCATATCAATACGGCCGTGATTGGTGGCGTCTTCTAACTTGATATCCAATCCCAACGCGGCGAAGTGGCTGTAGAAAATGCTGGCCCAGTAGCCTTCGTATTGCGCGATGGGACTGTTGCGGTACCAATCGTGCGGAATGGTGGCGAAAAAGGCGTGGAATAGGTCGCGCATGGCGGGGAGGTTTTTATCTTTCAATAGCTGATAAAGCTTGCCTGCGTGGATTGCATAATTCCGATGGTCCCCAGTAGTCGCCTGAAGCAAGCTTCCGTTGAGTGCGGTGCGCACCTCAAGGTTCGGATAGCCCAAGGTGATTTGTGTGAGTCCGGGGATTTCGTTCACCCCGTGGATGGTTAAATACCCCGCCTGAAACATCAGGGCTTCAATGGGGATATTGTCCACGTCAAACGTAGAAAGAAGCGTTTCCGGCGCAATCATGTTTTCAAGTGCGGGAGTAAATTGATGACGCTTAGTCAGCAGTTTGATCAAGAAACTGGGGGTTCCGGTTTCAAACCACCACGGGCGAAAGCTGCGATTACGAAATAGTAGAAGTAAATCAAACGGATTGTAAACGGATTCACCCAGCCAGTTGTAGCCGTTATACCAGCGCTTGATTTCTTCACGATCCAGCCCCTCAAGTTCGGCTGCAAAAACCGTGTCTACGTCCGGATCGGTATAGCCGCAGATGGCGCTGTATTCCGCGCTTAGCGTGATGTCTTCGAGGTTATTCAGCCCTGAAAATAGGCTCACTTTGCTGAATTTTGAAACCCCAGTTAAGAATGCAAAGCGAATGTACGCATCGTTATCTTTGATCACCGAATAAAGATCCTTGAGCGCCTCACGCATGGCGAGGGCGATTTCACGATCTTCAATCCGGTCGAGAATGGGTTTGTCATACTCATCCACTAGGATCACAACGCGCTGAGCGGTGCGTTCAGCAAGGCGTATGATCAGGCGCCTGAAGCGGCTGCGCGCGTCGGGGTATTCGGCGGGTAAACCAAAACCTTCTTCGAGGGTGCCAAGCTGCTCATCCAGACTTCGCCCTAAATCCTCCACCGAAGCCAGCGACGCCCCGCCAAAGCTGATCCGAATCACCGGATGCTTTACCGACCAATCCCAGTGTTTTTCGGCGTACAAGCCTTTGAACAAGGCTTCGTTGCCTTCGAACAGCTCTTTCAGCGTATCCAGAAACAGGCTTTTGCCGAAGCGGCGCGGGCGGGAGAGGAAAAAGTGCGTGCCTTGAGCAATCAGTCGCAGCGCCAGCGGTGTTTTATCGACGTAGTAGCAGGCGTCATCCTCGCGGATTTTTGCGAAGGTCTGGATGCCGATGGGCAGGCGTTTGCGTTGCATGGGCAGGGCGGCCTCGTGGGGGGAGTTTTGCATGGTAGCATAGAGCCGAGTGGTCTACGTCCAGCCTGAAGCGCAATCTGGACGTTTTATACTTCAATGAGAGTTTTGCGCACCGAGAAACCGCCTATGAACATTGAGAACATCAAAGGCCGACTGGCCTTTCTCCAAGAAGCGGAACAGCTAAAGAGTGTGCTCCGTAGTGCGCACACGTCTACTGGCAGGAAAGAAAGCACTGCCGAACACACTTGGCGCCTGTGCCTGATGGCCATGACGTTTGAGGACGAGCTGGCCGGAATGGATATGCTCAAAATATTGAAGATGTGCCTTATCCACGATCTGGGCGAAGCCATCCACGGCGACATCCCCGCCGTCGAGAAAAGTCAGCACCCCGACAAGAGCGAACAGGAAAAGGCGGATCTGCTGCATCTCACGCGCTCACTCGATGAGCCGCACAGGGCTGGGATTCTGGCACTCTGGCAGGAGTACGAGGACGCGGCTTCGCCCGAGGCCAAAGCCGTCAAGGCGCTCGATAAGCTGGAGACTATCCTCCAGCACAACCAAGGGATCAACCCGCCCGACTTCGACTACGGATTCAATCTGACCTACGGACAGAAGCACACCAGCGCCGAACCGTTGTTCGCGGTGATGCGCAGCCTTCTCGATGAAGATACGCGCCAGAGAATTACCGAAAGCGGCAATGATCGTCCAAGCTAACACCTCTTTAAGTAGCGGGTGAGGTTAGGCCGTCTTCAGTTTGTCCGCCAAGGCGGTGGCATTTTTGCAAGTCATGCCGTAAATGGTCAGCTGCGGATTGGCGCCGATGCTGGTGGGGAAGACCGAGCCGTCGAACACGTGCAGGTTGTCGAGGTGGTGGTATTTGCCTTGGCTATTGACCAGTGAGCGCGTCTGATCCTCGCCCATGATCAGGCCGCCCATGCAGTGCGCCGAGCCGGCGGTAAAGGAGTTAGAACGTGAGCTGAGCTTGGCAATGCCCGCTTTGGCTTCTTCTAGTGTGCTGTACCAAGGGCTATCGACGTGCGATACGCGCACCGCTTTGGCTCCTGCGGCAAATTGAATTTCCACCATGGCCTGCCAAGAGCGCACGACACCGTCCCATAGGTAGTCATTGATGCTGTAGTCGATGATGGGAGTGCCGTCGCTTTCCAGCTCAATCTGCCCGCCTTGGCTTTGCTCGTTAAAGCCATCGCGCAAGAGCGCAATCATGGAGTGCAAATGCGGCAGCTTTTGCATGTCTTGGAAATGTTGGATGCCGTGACCCATTAAGAGCACGGCGGTCAGGCCAGGGTGTAGTGGCGGCACTTCTAGCTTAAAACCGACCGCTCCGGTGACGCTTTGCCATTGGTAATGGTCGCTGTGTACAGACTGCGGTGCGCCATAGTAGGGGTCGATGTAGTCGGCAAATTCCGCAAAAGTAAAGGTCGTGGGGTGAAAGAAGGTGCGCTTGCCAATCAGTTTATGCGGATCGGGGGCCTTGGAGCGCAGCATCAGCGCAGGGCCATTGATGGCACCCGCTGCCAAGATGATTTGTGGTGCCTTGGCAATCAGCTTGGTTGCCGTGGGGCGGTGGTGTTCGTCCAGTGCGACGATTTCTGCTCCCAGCACTTTTTTGCCTGCAAAAATCAAACGCTCGACGCGCGCGCTGTATACCAGTTGCGCGCCTTTCTCTAAGGCGGAGGGGATGGTGGTGACGAGCATGGATTGTTTGGCGTTGGTGGGGCAGCCTGTGCCGCAGTAGCCTAGGTTCCAGCAGCCGCGTACGTTGCGCGGGATGGTTTCCCAGTGCACTCCCAGTTTTTGTGCGCCATCACGCAGTACGGCGTTGTTTTTGTTGGGCTCCGTCGCCCAGAGGGCGACACCTAAGCGCTCTTCCATCTTGGCAAACCAAGGGGCCATTTCGTCTGGGCTCATGCCTTGAATTCCAAATTCTGCGGCCCAGTGTTCGAGGGTGTGGCTGGGGGTGCGAAAGCTCGATGTCCAGTTGATGACGGTGGTGCCGCCCACGGCGCGGCCTTGCAGAATCGACATGGCGCCGTCTTTGCTCATGCGCCCTGCGCTTTCTTGGTAGAGATCGTGATAGGCCTCGCGCTCGTCCATTTTGAAATCGTCCGAGCTTTTCAATGGGCCCTCTTCGATCATCAGCACTTTCAACCCTGCGTTGGCGAAAATCTCTGCCGCAGTACCGCCACCTGCGCCCGTACCGATAATTAGCACGTCGGCGCTCAGCAGGCTGTCGTTGGCAAAGGCGCTGGCGGGTTGCATGTTCCAGCCAGCTTTTTTGCCTGCGCGTATGGGATCGACGATGCCAGAGACTTCGGCAATGGCGGGGCTGCGGTGGAGAATCTCTGTCATGATGCGTCCTTATTTTTCCTATGCGGGGTGAGCTTTTATGCGGGATGAGTGATGTTGACTTTTTTGGGCATGCCAGGGTAACCCGAGCTAGCGAAGGTTTCGGGTTGTTGATACCAGCACATGCACAGCAGTTTGCTTAAAGACCCGTAGCCCATGCGTTTGATCGGAATTGCGCTGGCTTTCCAGCTTGTTAAAAAGCGTTCGACATCCGCTGCGCTCGCCTGTGCCCAGCTGGCCCACTGCGCATCCATCGCCACGCGTAGCGGTGCGGATTGCACCACGTCAAAGAGCATCATGAGCTGGCCTTGCGCGTAGCCTTGCAGGGTGGTGATTAGTTTGTCGAGCATGTGCATCAGGCGCTCTTGGGCGACTTCAGGGCTGAGAGTGCCTGGGTAGCTTTGTGCCAACACAACAGGCGCTAGCGCGCTGAGAAACTCGATATCGCCCGCGCGCAGTACTTGGTAGCCAGATGCCGCCGGCAGTTTGCTGCATCCTGTGAGGCTGGCAAAGCCCGCGCCCATGCTAAGAATGGCCATAGAGGTGGCGCTTAGCTGCATAAAGCCGCGCCTTGAGGTGGTGATGGACATGGTGGCGTTCCTTGTTGCGACGATGATTTAAGCCGCCTAATACCTAAGCACAGCCATTAAGGGGGGATAAGGCGCATAAAGCCTCGTTCTTCCGAAATCCTATCATAGGAAGCCAGAGCATGAGCTGCCTTCGCACAATGAAGGCCAAAATCTGACGCCAAGTCAATTTCATGCAAGATCGTGAGTGGCTGCTATCCTTGAAACTATGGTTTCTATAAAAGCGTTATGGTGTTTATAAAAGCATTATGGTTTCTATAAAAGCGCTGTGGTGTTTATAAAAGGTTTGTCGCGTCTAGCGGATAAGGGTGCTATAACGCTTATAGGGCACTTAATGAAATGTATTACAGATTTGTGCGGATCGGGAATCGCGTAGCGAGTGGCCCGATTTTTGCATTTTTCTTGGCATGTTGCTGCTCGTTTTTTTCCGGTTGATGAAGTAAAGGAAATGGCAGGTAGGCCGATACCTTGTGAAAGGGACGGTGCTGAAAGGGGAAGGAGTGGGCTGCGGGCGCTTTGCGATGCTCGCAGAATCCACTTTGAATGCTGGGGCCATTGCGATGGTGTCGGCGCCTTTTAGCAAAATCCAGATAACCACTTTTTTTGCGAGCATCGTCCGTGCGGCTTGCAGTAAATACGTTTCCAGGAGAAATCCACCATGGCTCTCTCGATTGATGGCAGTGTTCTCACCGCAGCGCAAGTCAGCCGGCTTACCGTTGATAAGCTAACGACTGAAAATCTTGCGGCACTGGATACCACGCAGGCCAAGGGGCTTTCTGCCAAGCAGCTTTCAAGCCTCGATTCGTCGCAGGTTGCGGCTATTCAAGAGAGCGTGCTCGTCAGCTTGAGCGGAACGCAGGTGGCGGCCTTCAAGGCGAATGAGTTCTCGTATGGGATGACGCCGCAAAAAATCACCGCGCTACAGGGCAAACAGATTGCCAGCCTCACCACGGCGCAATTGGGTGCCTTGGATGGTAGCCAGATTGCGGCCATTGGGGATGATGTTACCGCGCTTTCCAATAAGCAGATTTCAAGCCTCTCCAGTGCCAGTATCGGGGCGCTGACCACTGCACAGGCTTCCAAGCTCACCGCTACTCAGTTGGCGGGGCTAAATGCTTATAATATCAAGGGTTTTGAGGCTCAGGATCTTCAGCAGCTTTCGACGGGTGCAATGAAGGGGCTGACGGCAGGCGCGATTGGCGCCATGGGAACGGATCAGTTTAATACGTTGAGTGAAAGCCAGGTGCGCTCACTCAATGCGACGCAGCTCAAGGCGCTGAGTACCGATCAGATGAGTAGCCTTACTGCGAGTGATATACAAGAGTTCAGTGCGAAGCAGGTGGCTTCTCTTTCAGCTAGCCAGCTCAATGCGATGGGTACCAAAATCAGCGCGCTAAGCACCGAGAGTATCGCGGCGCTAACAGCGACGCAGATGAAAGGGCTTTCGAGTGACAGCATCAAGGCGCTCACTACAGACCAAGCAGCGGTACTAAAAAATACCCAGTTGGCAGGCTTGACCTCGGACAATATCAAAGGGCTTGAGGCGCAAGACCTTGCGCAGATCTCCACGGCTGCACTGAAAGGCTTGAGTAACACCCTGGTGGGTCAGCTGGGGTCGGATCAGATCAATGCCTTGAGCCAGAGCCAGATTCAGTCGCTAAGCGTAAATCAGGTTAAGGCGCTTACCGCAGACCAGATGAGTAACCTTGCAACGAGTGACGTCAAAGAGTTTAGCTCAAGGCAGATTTCAACGCTTTCTGCTGGGCAGCTCAATGCGCTAGGCACTAAGATCAGCGTGTTAAGTAACGACAGCATTGAGGCGCTTACGGCTACGCAAGTCAAGGGGCTGACCAGTGCTGCGCTTAACGCACTTACCACCAGTCAGGCCGCCGCACTGACCAACAAGCAGATGTCTGGGTTGACCTCGGATAATATTGCCGGTCTAGGCGCACCAAAGCTTGCGCAGCTTTCAAAATCCGCAATCACCGGACTCAGCAGCAAGCTGGTAGGGGAGCTGGATGCCAGTCAGCTCAGCGGCATGTCGTCGGAGCAGATTCAGGCGTTGAATGCGGCGCAATTGCAGGCGTTGAGCACCAGCCAGATCAGTGGGCTTACTACGGCGGATATTCAGAAATTTGGCGTCAAACAGATGACGTCTTTCAAGGCGGATCAGCTGGATGCAATGGGTACTCGGATCAGCGCCCTCGCCACCGAAAATATTGCGGCACTGAGCGCCAGCCAGATCAAAGGGCTGGCGAGCGACAGCATTAAAAACCTGAGTACGGCACAGGCTGCTGCGCTCAAAAATACCCAGCTTTCCGGCTTGAATTCGGACAACATCAAAGGAATCGAAACGGCAGATCTTGCCAAAATTTCCACTGGCGCATTGAAGGGCCTAAGTGCGGCTCAGATCGGTCAAATGGGCACCGATCAGCTCAATGCCCTGACCTCGGATCAGGCGCAGTCGCTGAGTGCGGCACAGCTCAAGGGCATCACTACCGAGCAGATGAGCAAGCTTGGCACCGCCGACATCAAGGACTTTACCGACAAGCAGGTGGCGGCGTTTTCAGCTGCCCAGCTCAACGCGCTGGGCACCAATATCAGCGCACTCACGACCGATAGCGTGGCGGCTCTGACTGCGACGCAGGTCAAGGGGCTTTCGAGCGATGCAATCAAAGCGCTTACGAGCGATCAGGCCGCTGCGCTGAAGAACACCCAAGTATCCGGGTTGACTTCGGATAACATCAAAGGGCTGGAAACGCAAGACCTTGCGCAGATTTCTACGGCGGCGCTGAAAGGCTTAAGTGCCTCCCAGCTCGGTCAGATGGGCACTGACCAGTTCAATGCCCTGACATCAGGTCAGGCGCAGTCGCTGAGCGCGACGCAGCTCAAGGGCATCAGCACCGAGCAGATGAGCAAACTTGGCACTGCCGATATCAAGGAATTTACCGGCAAACAGGTGGCGGCGTTTTCGGCCGACCAGCTCAATGCCTTGGGCACGAATATCAGTGCACTCACCACCGATAGCGTGGCTGCACTGGCGGCATCTCAGATCAAGGGGCTTACGAGCGATAGCATCAAGGCGCTTACCACCGATCAGGCCGCCGCGCTGAAGAATACCCAGCTTGCCGGGCTTACTTCGGACAATATCAAGGGGCTGGAAACGGCAGACCTTGCGAAGCTTTCTACCGCAGCGTTGAAGGGGCTGAGCAATAAACTGGTGGGTGATTTGGGCTCCGATCAGCTAAACGCCCTGAGTTCTACGCAGGCGCAGTCGCTGAGTGCGGCACAGCTCAAGGGCATCAGTACCGAGCAGATGAGTAAGCTGGGTACGGGCGATATTCAGGAATTCAGTTCTAAACAAGTGACCGCGTTTTCGGCAGACCAGCTCAATGCGCTGGGCACGAACATCAGCGCGTTGACCACTGAAAGCGTGGCTGCGCTGACGGCAGAGCAGGTGAAAGGGCTTTCGAGTGCCAGTATCAAAGCGCTCACCACCGATCAGGCGGCTGCGCTTACCAATACTCAGGTTTCTGGCCTAACGTCAGGCAACATCAAAGGTTTGGAAACCGCCGACCTTGCGAAGCTTTCTACCGCTGCGCTCAAAGGCTTGAGCGATAAGCTGATTAAAGACATGGGCACCGACCAGCTCAATGCGCTGGACTCCGATCAGGTACAGTCGCTGAGTGCAACGCAGCTCAAGGGCATCAGCACTGAGCAGATGAGCAAACTTGGCACCGCCGATATCAAGGAATTTAGCGGCAAGCAAGTGGCTTCGTTCTCGGCAGCCCAGCTCAATGCGCTGGGCACCAATATCAGCGCGCTCACGACCGAGAGCGTGGCATCCCTCACCGCTGCTCAGATCAAGGGCCTAGAGAGCGATAGCATCAAGGCGCTTACGACCGATCAGGCCGCCGCACTGAAGAATACCCAGCTTTCCGGGCTGACTTCGGACAATATCAAAGGCTTGGAAACCGCCGACCTTGCGAAGATTTCCACTGCCGCACTGAAAGGCTTGAGTGGTGCGCAGATCGGTCAGATGGGCACCGATCAGCTCAATGCTCTGACCTCTGATCAGGCGCAGTCGCTGAGTGCGACGCAGCTCAAGGGCATCACGACTGAGCAGATGAGCAAGCTTGGCACTGCCGACGTCAAGGATCTTACCGAGAAGCAGGCGGCCGCGCTTTCGGCCGACCAGCTCAATGCGCTGGGCACCAATATCAGCGCTCTCACCACCGATAGCGTGGCTGCACTGACCGCGACCCAAGTGAAAGGGCTGGCGAGCGATGCGATCAAAGCGCTTACCACCGATCAGGCGGCCGCGCTGACCAATACCCAGATCTCTGGGCTAACCTCAGACAATATCAAAGGCTTGGAAACGGCAGACCTTGCGAAGCTTTCTACCGATGCGCTCAAAGGCTTGAGCGATAAGCTGATTAAAGACATGGGCACCGACCAGTTCAATGCCCTGGGCTCTGATCAGGTGCAGTCGCTGAGCGCAACGCAGGTCAAGGGCATTAGCACTGAGCAGATGAGCAAGCTCGGCACGGCCGATGTGCGCGAGTTTACTGAGAAGCAGGTGGTCGCGTTCTCCGCCGACCAGCTCAACGCGCTGGGCACGAATATCAGCGCGCTCACCACCGATAGCGTTGCGGCGCTGACCGCGACTCAGGTCAAGGGGCTGGCGAGCGCCAGCATCAAGGCGCTTACCACCGATCAGGCGGCTGCGCTGAAGAATACCCAGCTTTCTGGGTTGACCTCAGACAACATCAAAGGCTTTGAAACGGCCGATCTAGCGAAGCTTTCCACGGCTGCGCTCAAAGGCTTGAGCGAAAAACTGATCAAGGAAATGGGCACCGACCAGCTGAACGCCCTGACCTCGGATCAGGCGCAGTCGCTGAGCGCCGCGCAGCTCAAAGGCATCAGTACCGAGCAGATGAGCAAACTCGGCACGGCGGATATTCAGGAATTTGCCGGTAAACAGGCGGCTTCATTCACCGCGGATCAGCTCAATGCGCTGGGGGCCAACTTCAGCAAGTTGAGTACCGATGGCGTGGCGTCCCTCACTGCCGCACAGATCAAGGGCCTAGAGAGCGATACCATCAAGGCGCTTACCACCGATCAGGCGGCCGCGCTGAAGAATACCCAGCTTTCCGGGCTGACTTCGGACAACATCAAAGGCTTGGAAACCGAAGATCTTGCGAAGCTCTCCACCGCTGCGCTGAAAGGCTTGAGCGCCGCCCAGCTCGGCCAGATGGGCACCGATCAGCTCAATGCCATGACCTCTGATCAGGCGCAGTCGCTGAGCGCGACGCAGCTCAAGGGAATCACTACGGAGCAGATGAGCAAGCTTGGCACCGCCGACGTCAAAGACTTTACCGACAAGCAGGTGGCCGCACTTTCGGCCGACCAGCTCAACGCGCTGGGTACGAATATCAGTGCACTCACCACCGATAGCGTAGCTGCACTGACTGCGACGCAGGTGAAGGGGCTTTCGAGCGACACGATCAAGGCGCTTACCACCGATCAGGCGGCCGCGCTGAAAAACACCCAGCTTTCCGGGCTGACTTCGGACAATATCAAGGGGCTGGAAACGGCCGATCTTGCGAAGATTTCGACCGCTGCACTGAAAGGTTTGAGCGAAAAGCTGATCAAGGAAATGGGCACTGACCAAGTCAACGCCCTGACCTCGGATCAGGCACAGTCGCTCAGTGCGGCACAGATCAAGGGCATCACCACCGAGCAGATGAGTAAGCTTGGCACGGCAGACATTCAGGAGTTTGCCGGCAAGCAAGCCGCAGCATTCACGGCGGATCAGCTCAATGCGCTGGGGACCAATTTCAGCAAGCTGAGCACGGATAGTGTTGAATCCCTCACGGCGGCTCAGGTCAAGGGGCTGGCGAGCGACACGATCAAGGCGCTGACTACCGATCAGGCAGCCGCGCTGAAGAACACCCAAGTATCCGGATTGACTTCGGACAACATCAAAGGGCTGGAAACGGAGGATCTTGCCAAGCTCTCCACCGCTGCGCTGAAAGGCTTGAGCGAGAAGCTGGTGAGCGAGTTGAGCACTGCCCAGGTTAACGCCCTGACCTCTGATCAGACGCAGTCGTTGAGCGCTACGCAGATCAAGGGCATGACGACCGAGCAGATGAGCAAGCTGACCGTGGCCGATGCCAAGGAGTTTGTGGCGGAGCAAATGGCCGGGTTTAGTGCCGACCAGCTCAATGCTCTGGGCAGTGACCAGTTGGGCGGTATGAGTAGCGACAATATCAACGCGCTCTCGGCCAAGCAGGTTTCAGGCTTGACGTCGGGTTCAATCAAAGCCTTGTCTACCGATCAGATGGCGGGCATGAGCGATAAAGTGCTGGCCGGTTTGACCTCGGATAACATCAAGGGCTTAGAAACGGCCGACATTGCGAAACTGGCAACCGGTGCGATTAAAGGCTTGAGCGATAAGCTGATCGGCGATTTGAGCACCGATCAAGTCAAGGCCATGACCTCGGATCAGGTGCAGCAGCTCAGTGCCAAACAGGTGCAGGGCTTGTCCACCGACCAGATCAAGAGCATGAACACGGCGGATCTGGATCGCTTTGGCAGCAAACAGGTAGCGGCTTTAACGACTGCGCAAGTGGCAACCTTGACCAGCGTGCAAGTGGGCGGCTTGAGTACCGATAATATCAAGGCGCTGACGGCCACACAGGTGGGCGCTCTGGAAAATAGCGCACTCAAGGGCTTGACCTCTGATCAGGCGGGTGCCATGACCGCCGCGCAGGTGGCGGGCATCAATGCCGAGGCCATCAGCGGATTGCAGTCGGATGTGTTTGGCAGCCTAGGTTCTGCGCAGATCAAAGCGCTGACGGCGACACAGGCGGAAAACCTGACCTCTGCGCAGGTTTCTAAACTGAGCACCAGCAATATCAAAGGGCTGGAAGCGAAGGATTTGGCGGCGATTTCTGCCGAAGCACTGGCTGGATTGAATTCGGCACACCTCGACGCACTTAGCGCTACGCAGCTGGCTGGGCTGACCGTGGATCAGGCCGAGAAGCTGAGCACGGCTCAGGTGAAGGGGTTAAACACGGCCAATATCTCCGGTATGGCGGCGGGCAACCTTGGCGCGCTCTCTACTGGCGCAGTCCAACAGTTGGGTTCCGACGTCATTCAGGCGCTTTCCGCTGCGCAGGTCACTGGCCTGACGCAAGAGAAGGCCGCGTACCTAGGTTCCGATCAGGTGGCGGGATTGACCACGGCCAATATCAAGGGGCTGGCGGCGGATAATCTTGCTGAAATTACCAGCGACGCCATCAAGACCTTGGGTGCCGCTCAGATAGGAGTGCTCACAACGGCACAGGTGGGTGCGCTGACGGGTTCGCAGGTGGCAAACCTGAACTCGGATCAAGTGGGCGGGCTAACCAAAACCAATATTACGGCACTGGCCGAAGATAACGTTGCCAAAATTTCGACGGACGCAATCAAAGGCTTGGATTCTGTCAGCATCGCCGCACTCAAGGCCAACCAAGTCGGCGCGTTGACGACGGCTCAGACCGATAAACTGACCTCGGCGCAAGCCGCTGGGTTTACCGCAACCAATATCAGTGGCCTGAGCGCTGATAGCCTCGGCAAGCTGGCTTCCGATGCGGTGAAAGGTTTGAGCGCCGCTTCGGTAGGCGCGCTGAATGCAGATCAAGTAGGTGCTCTGGGCAGTGATCAGGTGAAAAACCTGAGTACGGCACAGGTGGCTGCGCTCAATGCTGCAAACGTGAGCAATTTGGGCACGGATGCAGTCAAAGCCTTGGCATCGGATCAAGTAAAAGCACTCACCGCCGCGCAAGCGCAGCAGCTAACCGCAGAGCAGGTGGGCGCACTGGCAACGTCCAGCATCAAAGGCTTGGAGGCAGGGGATCTTGCCAAATTGACGGCAGATGCGATCACCGGTCTGAACTCGGCCCAAATAGGTGCGCTCAACAGCGCTCAGGTGACAGCACTCACCACTGAACAGGCGGCAACGCTGACCTCGGCACAGGTGAAAGGATTGAGTACGGCGAATATCAAAGGCTTGGAAAGCGCGGATCTCACCAAGCTCTCTGCGGATTCCCTGGCGGGCCTAGATTCCGATCGGATCGGTGCATTGAGTAGCTCACAACTGTCTGGGCTCACGGCGGAACAGGCGACTACGCTGACGTCTTCTCAAGTAGGCGGGTTCGATAAGAACAATATCTCTGGCCTGCGCTCCGATGCGCTGGCAGCGCTGGGAACCGCTACCGTAAAAGGGCTGGATTCTAGCGACATTGGCGCCTTGAACTCCTCGCAGGTGGCTGGGCTTGCTGCCGGAAATGCCGCGCAGCTCACCTCTGCGCAAGTGGCAGGGTTGACCACGGCCAACGTCAAGGGCTTTGCGGCAGACAACTTGGCACAGCTGAGTGCGGGAGCGATTGACGGCCTGAAAGCCAACATCTTTGGGGCGCTGGGTTCTGCCCAGGTGGCCGCGATTACCACGGCGCAGGCGGCAACCCTAGATTCGGCGCAGGTGGCAGCACTTTCGGCTTCCACGATCGGTGCTTTGGCAGCAGAGAACATCGGCAAACTGACGACGGATGCGATCGCTGGGTTGGATTCAGCGCAGGTGGCGGCCCTAGGCTCAACGCAGGTGGCGGCGTTAACTACGGCGCAAGCCGAAAAACTGACCAAGTCGCAGGTGTCGGGTCTTACCTCGGCCAACGTGGCAGGGCTGGATGCGGCAGCGCTGGGCAAGATTTCCGAGGATGCAAGCAAAGGGCTTTCCGCCAATACGATACGCGCACTGAGTTCGGATCAGATTGGCGCCATGACGAGCGACCAGGTCGTTGCCTTTAGTACCGACAAGATTGCGGCCATCCGGACGGATGCGGTGGCCAGCCTGTCTACGGACACCATTGCCGGCCTCAGCGCATCGCAGGTTAGCGCATTGACTACTGGGCAGGCGCAGCAGTTGACCTCTGCCCAAGTGGGCGCAATGACGACCGCGAACGTCAAGGGCCTTGAGTCGGAAGATCTTGAGAAGATTTCTGCAGAAGCAGTGGCAGGATTCGATTCGGATCAGTTAGGCGTACTCAAATCTGACCAAGTGAAAGCGCTTACCACCGAACAGGTAGCGCAGTTGACTTCGGCGCAGGTGGCTGGGTTCTCGAAATCGGCCATCAAAGGCATGGAAACCCAAGACCTTGCCAATCTGTCTGCGGATGCCGTTGCGGGGCTGAATTCCGAACAGGTTTCTGCACTTGATTCCACGCAGATCGCAGCATTTACCGCTGGGCAAGCCGAGAAGTTTACGACTACCCAAGTGGCTGGCCTCACCAAATCCAACATTACCGGCCTTGGTGCCAACGTGTTGGGATCGTTCAGCACTGGAGCCATTGCCGGCCTGAATAGCGCTCAAATCGGTGCGCTGGATTCGACCCAGATCAAAGGGCTGAGCTCGGATCAGACCGCGAAGCTCTCTTCGGATCAGGTTGCTGCCATTGGTACAGCGGCGATCAAGGGCTTGGATGCAGGTGATTTTTCACAACTGAGCACGCAGGCGATTGCTGGGCTGAAATCGTCGCAGATTGCCGCGTTCGATTCTGCGCAGGTGCAGGCGCTCACGGCAGGTCAGGCAGCAAAACTCAGTTCGGATCAGGTGCGTGGGTTTACCACTTCCAATATCGCCGGCCTGCAAACGGATTCGCTGGCGGCATTGACCACTGATGCGATCAAAGGGCTCAACTCTTCGCAAGTGGGTGCATTTAGCCTCAACCAGATCGAAGCCTTCCTCGCCAACCTGTCCACCGACGGCATTCGTGGCTTGCCCACCAGCATCATTGCCGGCTTGAGTGGCGAGACGGTAGCTGGGCTGAAATCGAACCAGATCAGCGCATTGTCTTCCGACCAGGTTGCATCGCTGACCACTGCACAGGTGAGCAAACTCGGCGCCGAACAGGTGAAAGGGCTCACTACGGCCAACATCAAGGGCCTTGAAACTGCCGACCTTGCCAACCTCACCGCTGAGGCTATCACGGGGCTGGATTCAAACCTTGTGGGAGCACTGAGTTCCGCGCAGGTCACTTCGCTGACGAGCGATCAGGCCGCCGCGCTCACATCGAGCCAGCTGGCAGGGTTCAGTACCAGTAATATCAAAGGTTTGGAAACCGGTGATCTTGCCAAAATATCGGCAGATGCCATCAAGGGGCTGGATTCGGCGCAACTGAATGTGCTGACTTCTGCACAAGTAGGTGCGTTGACCGCTGATCAGGCCGCGAAACTGGATTCCGACCAAGTGAAAGGGCTAAGCACAGCGAATATCAAGGGGCTAGGCTCGAACGCTTTGTCGCAACTCTCCACCGCGGCACTGGGTGGTTTGAGTTCGCAGCAGATCTCTGTTCTCAACAGCAGCCAGGTGTCCGGTTTGAGCGCGGATCAGGTCAAGGCGCTCAATTCCAGCCAAGTGGCAGGATTGAACACCACCAGTCTGCAAGGCATGAATGCCGATACAGTTGCGGCCATCAATACCGACGCAGTTGCCGGTTTGAGTTCCGCACAGGTGTCTGCGCTAAGCTCGGCACAAGTAGCCGGTTTGACGGGGGCTCAAGTAGCCAAGCTGTCCTCTGGGCAAGTGGCCGGTTTGACCACCGCCAATATCAAAGGGCTCGAAGTGGATGATCTTGCCAAGATTGCCACCGACGCACTCAAAGGCTTGAGCGCTCAACTGGTAGGTGCGCTTGGCTCAGGCCAGGTCAGCGCCTTGACCACGGCCCAAGCGGGTGCATTGACGGCTGCACAGGTCACCAGTCTGACCACAGCCAACATTGGCGGCCTTGAAGCAGAAGACCTTGCGAAGATTTCTACCGATGCAATCAAAGGGCTTGAAACTGAAGATCTTGCCAAGATTTCAGTCGATGCCATGAGCGGCCTGAAGTCTGATCAGCTCAACGTCTTGAACGCCACGCAAGTGGGCGCGCTGAAATCGGAGCAGGTAGCGGCCATGACCTCAGCCCAAGTGGCAGGTCTGAACGCGACCAACATCAAAGGGCTGGGCACCGCTGCGCTGGCGGCAATGGAAGCATCGGCGGTAGCTGGAATTGGCTCCGACGAAATGGGCGCTCTGAGCTCCGCGCAAGTGGGTGCTCTGACGGAGGAGCAAGCCGCAAGTCTCACCTCGGCACAGGTAGGGGGATTGACCAAAACCAATATCGCCGGTTTGACCTCGGATGCGATTGCCGGGTTGGGTGCTACAGCGCTCAACGGATTGACCACCGCGCAGGCTTCCGTGCTCAGTTCCAGCCAGGTACGCGGTTTGAGTGAAGATCAGGTGCAGAGCCTTGATTCTGCTCAGATCGGTGCGCTCTCCACCGCTGCGGTTGCGGGCATGAGCGCCGATACGATTGGCAAGATTGCGACCGCGGCCATTGCCGGCTTGAGTGCGGCACAAATGAGCGCACTGGGTTCTGCCCAAGTAGCCGGGCTCTCGGCCGCCCAGGTTGAGAAACTCAATTCCGCACAGGTGGCTGGGCTTTCTACAGCAGGCATCAAAGGGCTGGATGAGAGCACCATTGCCAAGATCAGCACCGATGCCATGGCTGGTTTGACCGCTACGCAGGTTGCCGCACTCAGCGCGGATCAAGTCACCGCACTGACCTCGGCACAGGCTTCGACGCTCACCGCGACGCAGGTGAAAGCACTGACCACGGCCAACATTGCGGGTCTTGAAGCAGACGACCTCAAAAACCTCACCACCGACGCCTTCCGCGCATTGGAATCCGAGGATATCGCCAAGATTTCAGCCGATGCGATTAGCGGCCTGAAGTCCGATCAGCTCAGCGCCTTGAACGCCACGCAAGTGGGCGCCTTGAAGGCGGATCAGGTAGAAATGCTGACTTCGGCGCAGGTGCAGGGCCTAAGCGCATCCAACATCAAGGGACTGACTACCGCCGCAGTCGCTGCAATGAGTGCTACGGCCGTCAAAGGGCTGGATACGGATCAGATTGCCGCGCTGAACTCAGCACAGGTAAAAGCGCTGAATGAAGATCAGATCGAGCAGTTTACCTCTACGCAACTCGGTGGCTTGACGAAGACCAACATCGTTGGCCTGAAGGCAGACGTTCTGTCCTCGATCAAAGATACCGAAATCAAGGGCCTAGATTCGTCGCTGATCTCTGCATTGAGCTCTACGCAAGTGGCAGGCTTGACTGAGGAGCAGGCGCGCAAATTGACCTCGGCCCAGCTGGGCGGGCTCAGCAACGCCAATATCCAAGGTCTGAATGCCGACGTGCTTGGCCAGATTTCGACCGACGGGCTGGCCGGATTGGGCTCACGTCAGATCGAAGCGCTAAGCTCTGCTCAAGTGGCTGGCATTACCACCGCGCAGGCCGAGAAACTCAGTTCTTCGCAAGTTGCGGGTTTGAGTACCGCAAACATCAAAGGGCTGGACATTGATGCACTTGCGAAGATCAGCACCGATGCACTTGCCGGATTGGGTGGTAGTCAGATTGCAGCCCTGAGCTTTGATCAGGTAGAAGCACTGACCAGCGTTCAGGCATCGAAACTCTCGGCGGCTCAGGTGAAAGCCTTTACCACGGCCAACATTGCCGGCCTCGAATCGCAGGATCTAGGCGCGCTGGGCAGCGATGCCGTCAAGGCGCTTGAAGCAGAAGACCTTGCGAAAATCTCGCTGGATAGCATTGGCGGCATGAAGTCCGATCAGATTGCGCTACTGAGTGCAACCCAAGTGGGCGCACTGACCGCTGGCCAAGTTGAACTGCTCGGCTCCGATCAGGTGAAAGGCTTTACCACCTCCAACATCAAGGGCATGGGTACCAGTGCACTGGCGGCAATTGATGCAGGCGCAATCAAGACCTTGGGTTCCGATCAGATCAGTGCGCTCAGTTCCGCTCAGGTTGCGGCATTGACCGTGGATCAGGCCGGATCGCTTGACTCCAATCAAGTCGGCGGGCTCACCAAGTCGAGCATCGCGGGCCTTGGAACGGCCGTGATGGCAGAACTGAGCACAGATGCCGTCAAAGGTCTGAACTCCAGCCAAATCTCGGCCATGACTTCTGCCCAGATTGGCGGCATTACGGAAGATCAAGCGAAACAACTCAGCTCGGATCAACTTGGCGGCCTGAAAGACGACAACATCCAAGGGCTCCGAGGCGACGTGCTGGAAAACATCGCTTCCGGCAGCATCAAGGGTATCAGCGCCTCGGCTATCGGTGCCATGAGTTCTGCGCAGGTCGAACGTTTGACGACGGTACAGGCAAGCGCGCTTTCGTCCACCCAGGTGGCTGCGTTTACTACGTCCAACATCAAGGGGCTAGAAGCGGAGGATCTTGCCGGGCTTACCACCGATGCGGTTGCGGGCCTCAAGGATGAGCACATGGGTGTGTTCACCTCGGATCAGGTTGAAGCCTTGACCACTGCGCAGGCGGGCGTGCTCACCAAGCGCCAAGTGGAAGGTATCACGACCGCTGCGGTTGTCGGCCTTGAGACAGCAGACATCGCCAAACTCAGCACCGATGCCGTTCGTGGCCTGAGCTCGGATCACCTCAAGCAGCTGGATTCTGCACAGGTCAAAGCGCTCACATCGGATCAGCTGGCTCAGTTCAGTGCCAGCCAGGTGGCAGGGCTTACGCCGACCAACATCGAGGGCTTGGATACCGAAGATCTTGCTGCACTCAGTGGCACTGCGATCCGTGGCATGAGCACATCGCAGGTAGCGGCCTTGAGTTCCGACCAAGTGAAAGCGCTAACGGCAGAGCAGGCAGAGAAACTCTCTTCGGCGCAGATCAACAGCCTCACCACCGACAACGTGGTGGGATTGACGACCGCAGCGGTAGAAGCGATCTCTGCCAGCGCGGTGATTGGCCTGACCTCAGCCCAGATCGACAAGTTTGATTCGGACCAGATCAAGGCACTCACCGGCACCCAGGTAAGAAAACTGGATTCGGTGCAGATTGCCGGCCTGAACGCATCGAACATTGCTGGGCTGGATGCGGAGGACGTCGCTAAGATCAATACCGACGCACTGCCGGGGTTGAAGTCGGATCATATCGCAGCACTCAATAGCGATCAGATCACGGCCCTTACCCTGACACAGTCACGCAACTTGACCTCGGCGCATGTGGCGGGGCTGACGGCAAGCAACATTGTCGGACTGGAGGCGAGCGATCTCTCCAAGATCTCGACGGATGCGATTGGCGCCATGAAGACGGCAGCGATTGCCGTACTGGATGCCACTCAGGTAGCAGCGGTCAAAGCCGATCAGCTAGCAGCCTTGCAAGCGGCAAATGGGGGAGCGGCAGCGCTCAATGCAATCAACAACCTGTTCCCAGCCTCGTAAAATTTGCGAGTTGAACAGAGGCGAACTAGCCTGAAGGTATAACGCTCAACATCACGGCATTGGAGTACCAATGCCGTGATTTTTTAGAGGATATACCGGATGTCAGCAGCAGATTATGCGGCATATATTGAACATATATGGCACCGTCGCCTAGGCTTTACCGACTTGCTTAGCTATGCCGAGCGCCTTGGTGGATCCCCGGCATTGGTCGCCACCTTGTACCGCACTTGGCTTGCGCGCAACGAGGGGCCGCTCAATTGCGTAGCGTGGTTTAATCTGGGATCGGTACTGGATAACGATCGTGATGCGGGCGCAGCAGAGGAAGCCTTTCGCAAAGCCATCGAGTTAAACCCTAAGCTGTACCATGCGCACATCAACTTGGGCCTCGTGCTGGAGCGTAAAGGCCAACCCGAACAAGCCATTGCCCAGTGGCGGGTGGTAGAGGAGGGCGCAGATCCCACCAACGTGGAACAGCGCGACCTGCTCACCATGGCACTCAATCATATAGGCCGACTGCTGGAAAACCGCAGGCAATACCAGCCGGCCAGCGCAGCCCTGGAAAAAAGTCTGTGCATCAACCCCAACCAAGAGGATGCCATCCATCACCTGATCTTTGAACGCCAAAAACAATGCGCGTGGCCCATTTACGCCCCCGTAGGCACGCTCGACGCCGAAGCGCTCCGCGCCTGCACCTCCGCACTCGCCATGCTCAACGTATCGGATGATCCCGCCGAACAACTGGAAATTGCCCGTCGCTACATCGAGCGCAAACTACCGAAGCTGCCCCCGCGCCTTGCGCCAAACCGTTACCACCACGAAAAAATCCGCATTGCCTATGCCTCCGGTGATTTTTGCACTCACCCCGTTGCCATGCTCACCGTACAACTCTTTGAATTGCACGATCGCAGCCAGTTTGACGTATATGCCATCTGCTGGAGCCCGAACGACGGAGGTACATTGCGCCAGCGCATCATAGATGCAGCGGACCACTATCTTCCTGTGCACGACAAAAGCGAGGATGAAATCGCCCGCCTGATCCGCGAAAACGAAATCGACATCCTCGTAGACCTGCAAGGGCAGACTAGCGGCGCAAAAATCCACATGATTGCCCAGCAACCCGCGCCCATCCAGATCACCTACCTTGGCCTGCCCGCCACCACGGCCCAGCCCGGCATCGAATACGTGATTGCCGACCGCTACATCATCCCCAAAAAATACGCCAAAGACTACAGCGAAAAACCCATTTACATGCCGGATGTGTATCAGGTCAGCGATCAAAAACGCGTACCGGGTAAAACGCTAACGCGCAAAGAATACGGCCTGCCCGCAAGAAAAACCGTACTCTGTTCACTGAACAACAACCACAAAATCACCCCAGAAGTATTCGATGTCTGGATGAACATCCTGCGCCGCGTACCCAATAGCGTGCTCTGGTTACTTGCCGATAACGAATGGGCCAAAGAAAACCTGATCAAAGAAGCAAAAGCGCGCGGCATTCCCGCCAAACAGCTTGTGTTCGCCGAGCGTTCTGGACAGGGCGATTACCTTGCACGTTATGCGGTGGCCGACCTGTTTCTGGACACCTTCCCGTTCAACGCCGGCACCACCGCAAACGACGCGTTATGGATGGGCTTACCGGTGCTCACCATGAGCGGCCGCGCGTTTGCCTCGCGCATGGCCGGTGCGCTGCTTACCGCTGCGGGCCTGCCGGAATTGATCACCCACGATTTGCAGGGCTATGAAGAACTTGCTGTGCAGCTTGCCAGTGATAAAAAAGCGCTGAAAGCCCTGCGCCAGAAATTGCTGGATGCCAAAGAAAACAGCCCGCTGTTTGATTCTGAAAAATTCACCCGCAATCTTGAAAAGCAGTATGTGAAACTGGTTGAAGCATTGCCTGAGGCAGTGCCTGAACCGTTACCCGAAGCGTCTCCTGAAGCAATTCGTGAACCACAACCAGAAGCCTCCCACGCATCGGACGTAGTCGTACCGATCACGCGCCATACCAAAAAAGTCCCCGAAAAAAAGGTCAGCAAAGTCACCGCCGTGGTGATGGAAGCGGAAGGCCATCAAGTGCGTGGCGACATAAATGCCGCGATTGCCACCTATCGCCGTTGGCTCAGGCGTACTCACAACAACTCACCGAGCGACTGGATTGTGCAATTTAACATGGGCGTGCTGTTGCGCGACGTGGGGGATACCAAGGCCGCAAAAGAAGCCATGTTGGCCGCGTTGCGCCAGAAGCCTGATTTTGCCCTTGCCAGAAAGGCGCTGGAACAGATGACGACTCATTGAACGAAAGGCCGTTTAATTGAGCGAAAGCCGTTTAGTGTCTGTCAACAAAGATGTCGCCTCGATGGGCCAAGGAGATTTGTGTTTCTATGCTACCATGCCGAGATCCCCCACGAGGCCGCCCTGTCTATGCAACGCAAACGCCTGCCCATCGGTATCCAGACCTTCGCAAAAATCCGCGAGGATGACGCCTGCTACTATGTAGACAAAACGCCACTGGCCTTACGGCTGATTGCTCAAGGCACGCACTTTTTTCTCTCCCGCCCGCGCCGCTTCGGCAAAAGCCTGTTTCTGGACACGCTAAAAGAGCTGTTTGAAGGCAATGAAGCCTTGTTCAAAGGCTTATACGCTGAGAAAAACTGGAATTGGTCGGTAAAGTATCCGGTGATTCGGATCAGCTTTGGCGGGGCGTCGCTGGCTTCGGTGGAGGATCTGCAGGCAAGCTTGCACATGCAACTGACGCTGCTGGAGCAAGCGCAGGGCTGGACGGCGCAGTTTACAGATAGCCGCGCACGCTTTGTGTCACTGATACAGCGCTTGGCAGAACGTTTCGGCCAACGCGTTGTGATCTTGGTGGATGAGTACGACAAACCCATTCTCGACCGGATTGAAGATCGTGAAATTGCGCTTGCCATGCGAGAGGCGCTCAAAGATCTTTATTCGGTGATCAAAGATAACGACGCCTATATCCGCTTTGCATTTTTGACTGGCGTTTCGAAATTCAGCAAAGTGAGCCTGTTTTCAGGGCTGAACAACCTCCAAGACATCACGCTGGACGCGCGTTATAGCACGATTTGCGGATACACCGATCAGGATGTGGATAGCGTCTTTGCGCCTGAGCTTGAAGGGCTGGATCGTGCGGAAATCAAGCGCTGGTATAACGGATACAACTGGCTAGGCGATTCGGTTTACAATCCCTTTGATCTACTTTTGCTGTTTGATCAGCGCATCTTTCGGCCATGGTGGTTTGAAACCGGGACGCCCAATTTTCTGATTAAACTGCTCACTCAACGCGGTTTTTTCGCGCCCAACCTCGCCAAACTGCAAACCGGCGAACAATTGATTTCCAGCTTCGACGTAGATGCCATTAAAAGCGAAGCGCTATTGTTTCAGACGGGCTATTTAACGATACACGACGTTCAGCAACCTATTTTGGGCCACTGGGTCTACACCTTAGGCTATCCAAACCGAGAAGTAGAATCCAGCCTCAACGCGAGCCTCTTGGAAGGCTTTGGCGTAGACAGCAGTAAGGGCTTTGAAAATCGCCTGAAGCTAATCACTCTGCTTCAGGAAAAAAACATTCCCGCCATGCGTGATTTATTCCACGCCTTTTTTGCCAGCATTCCGCACGACTGGTATCGAAACAGCCCCATCGCACAATACGAAGGCTACTGGGCCAGCGTGTTCTACAGCCACTTCGCCGCATTGGGATTGGAAGTAATCCCCGAAGACGCCACCAATCACGGCCGTATTGATATGATGCTGTGCTTTGAAGGGCACGTTTATTTGTTTGAGTTCAAGGTAGTGGAATTAGTACCTGAAGGTAAAGCGTTACAGCAACTCAAAGATAAGCGTTATGCAGACAAATACCGGAAGAATGGCCCAGTGCATTTGATCGGCGTAGAATTTAGTAAGGATACGCGGAATATTGTGGGCTTTGAGGTGGAAGAGTAGGTGGAAGAGACGTAAGCGTCTGGCTTGCGACTCTTCAATGAGCGGATGCTTTCGCTTCTCTTAGAGCTTCAGAAAGCGGGTAAGTGCCTGCGAGGTGTTATGGCCGGATGCCTCGGATTCAAAAAAAGCAATGATCTGGATAAACCACTCGATCAGTTCGTTACTCAACACTGGGCGCTCGCAAAACTCAGGATGGGTATATCGAACAAATGAATCAATGATATCCGGCCTAGCTTTAAACAGCTCAAACGTGGCCGAGCGGCTTTCATCCGACGAAAACCTGCTGATAAACGCATTCTGATAAATGTGCTGAAACACATGAGCGGCGCATGCGTTTCTTTCGTTTTTGTCCCGGATCGGAGAATATTTTCCGCCAATGAACACCGCACACTGGATGGCCGTATTTAGCCCCATAAAATAGATCGCCGGAAAAGCAAGCCCCGCATCCTTGCACAACAGATTGTAAAAACGCTGGGTGGGATCTCCAGATTTTGAACCGTATTCTGGATAATGTACGAATACGCCGTTGCCCGCAGTGGAAATAAAATCACCTTCGGATAGCCTGCTCAGTTCCCATAGATTTTCATGCATGGTCAGGCCAAGCAGCGGAGATGCCCGTAAAAAATCCATCCCTGCCTGAAGCGCTGCCCGTCGTGACGTGTTGTAGCAAGTGATTCTTGCAGTGGTGGCATTCCATCCGCTTATCCTTTGCAGGGGAGTGTCGCCACACATGGAAGGTTGGCTGATGTTTACCAATTTTCGATCGCCAATATCCACCCATGCCGAACCGGTTTCCGCGCACGAGGCTGAAGGCGTAGTTTTTAATGTTTCGTAGGCATCGGTATGATAGGAGGGGGAAACCCAGTCATCGTCGGCCGATTGCGCCGTATATTCAATATCCTTGCACCAATCCAGCAGATAGAAAAAATTATTCCTAGCACCGACATTTTTCTTGTGGGAAACCGAAATAATATAGGGATTGACTTTGCGTATTCCCTTCAGAAAATCCCTTTTTTCTTTCGATTCACTGTTGTCACCAATTAAAACGATAACCTCCTCATTGGCAACGCCAAGAAACGCACCAATGATCGACCGTGCCATCGCATTCCAGCGCCCCGTAGGAAGCAGAATGGCTAACTGTGCCGAATCGGGAAGTGCAGGAAACGTATTCAGATCGGTGATGATGGGCGTGCTGTAATTCATAATTAAGCTATGACCGCCGGCGCAGAAAACCATCGGGTGCGACTGTCACCAACAGGCGAGTGGTTTGATCGCTGTCAATTTCGAAGTCGTGATTTTGCTGAAGAAATGCATGTACTGCAGTTTTCGGGTTGTCGCCCACATCCCACGGGCGATCCGCAAAAAACCCTTTGGGTAGATCTTCAATCAGGGTATCAAACACCACGCAATAGCTTCCGGCCGTTACGAGCGGTGCGTATGCCTCTAGCTCTGCGAGCACATGATCATGGGTGTGCATAGAATCAAGAAACACAAGCACCCGCGAATAGTTCTTTGCGACTTCATGCACCTGATGTATCACGTCTGATGCGATGGATGATCCCTGAATCAGCTGGATACGGCTTGCCATCGGGTGTGCTTCAATGGCCGCGCGATTATGTGCACGAATATCAATATCAATCCCCAGCACCTTGCGCTGGCTTGCACTCGGATCGAGTATCTTGCCCGACTCGATCGCCTCACATAGATCCAGCAATGCAAGCATCGACGCGCTAAGCACCAGAGAGCCACCGTGGGCAACGCCAGTCTCGATGACCAGATCGGGCCGAATGCGCCAGATCAGATCCTGCACCACCCACATATCCTGCGGGTACTGGATGATGGGCCGGCCCAGCCAGTCGAAGTTGTAAACATACTTCCCCGTCATGGACGCTTGCAGCCATTGCTGTGAAAGTGCTTGGAACGCAGAATTACCCCCATACGCCCGAATCCGCTCTGCCCGTTCTTGCGCAAACTGTTGTTCAGGAGACATTGGAGAGGTGTTGGAAGATTGCGTCATTCTATCGTTTTCCCGATTATGCATGGCGAGCCCCTCAGGCAAGGCTTGCCAGTTGAAATTCGAGCCCCTGAAGCAAAGTTTGCGTGGGGCGCCAGCCGGTTGCAAGCAGCCTCTGATTATCGCCCACCAGCAGCGGCGGATCGCCAAGCCGTGCAGATGCTAGAGCTAATACTAGCTCAGGATTCGCGTTACAGAGGCGCGCAATTTCGCGTACAAGGTGTTCAACGCGCACAGGTTGTCCAGAGCAGATATTGAATCTGCCCGTGTGCTCGTGAGTGAGCAGGTGAACCAGCGCACTGGCGGCATCGGCTACGGGTAGCAGCCCACGATAAGCGCTAGCGTTCACACCAAAAGGCGGCTGCTGCCCGCGAAAAACGCGAACCAATGAAGGAATCAGCCGTTTGTCGGTTTCACCCGGGCCGAACGGATAGAAAATATGCGCCCACGCCAGCTGAAGATCACACGATGCCCCCCAAGCGGTGGCAAGGCGACGAGTGGCATCTTTTGCAGTACCGTACAGAGTCGCGGGTGAAAGTGGCGTGGAATCTTCACGCAAATACCCATGGCTCCAATCGTATTCTGCACAGCTTCCCGCCATCATTGCATAACGTCCACCCTGTGCTGCGAACGCTTGCAGCAACCGCAAAGAAGCATCCATCCAGCGCAGATTCAGCGGCGATTCCCAGTAATCACCGTGCTGGGTATACCATGCAAGGTGGAGCAGGTGCGTTGCCTGCACATCCTTCAGCACAGTATCAAAATCCACATCTGCGAGCAGATCCGCCGGAACCCAGTTGCGACGCGCCATGCCAAGCGGCAAGCTGCGGCCGAGTGCGACCGTTTCAATGCCGTGATCCTGCAAACCACGAACGACATGCTGGCCCAGAAACCCGCAAGCACCGGTGATCAGTACCCTCAAGAGAACACCTCCAGCCTTGGCACCGCAACCACGAATTTGCCGCCCCAGTCTCGAATATACGCCAGTTGCGCCGTTACTTCCTCGCGCAGATTCCACGGAAGAATCAGCACATAATCCGGTTGCACTCTGCGAAGATGCGCCTCATCCACGATGGGAATACGGCTCCCCGGCAAAAACTGGTTTTGCTTGGCAGGGTTTTTATCCACCACCCATGGCAGCAAATCAGCACGGACGCCAGAAAAATTCAGCAGTGTGTTGCCTTTAGCCGCAGCCCCATAGGCGCCAATCTTTTTTACATCTTCACGGCACTGAAGCAAAAACCGAAGCGTCTCGCACTTGATCCGCAAAGCCTCCGCCTGGAAATTACGGTAAAACGATGCTCCCCTCATCCCCGCCGAATTCTCTGCTTCAAGAATGGCACGAACGCGCGAGGCTCCCTCGATTTTTTCATGGGGATGGCCTTGCTGATCATCACGCACCGCCCATACCCGAAGGCTGCCGCCATGCGTAGAAAGTTCATCGACATCCGTAACCTGCAGTCCGTTGGCCTTGAAAATGGATACCACGGAAGTCAGCGAAAGATATGAATAATGCTCATGGTAAGCGGTATCAAATTGACACCCGTTCACCATGCGCAACAAGTGAGGGAACTCAAACGTGGCCACCCCGTAAGGCTTGAGCAACTGCGCAACCCCGGCGACAAAATCATTGATGTCTGGCACATGAGCAAGCACGTTATTTGCGATGATTAGGTCTGCGCTGCGATGGTTGGCTACCAGCTCACTGGCAAGCGCTACACCAAAAAAACGCTCGACAATCTCCAGCCCCTTGTTACGCGCCGCCGCTGCCGTGCTGGCCGTCGGCTCGATTCCATAGCAAGGAATGTTGGCCCCCTGAACGTACTGCAGCAGATAGCCATCATTCGCGGCAATTTCTACCACACAGCTACCCGCATCAAGCGCTAACTGCTTCGCTACCCGCTGCACATAGTTGCGCGCATGCTCAAGCCACGAGGCTGAGAACGAGCTGAAATAGGCGTAATCTTGGGTGAATAACGCATCCCGCCCCGCATGATCTTCGGTCTGCACCAGCCAGCAGCGTTCGCACACGAGAAGCCGAAGCGGAAACCAGACTTCCGGAGCGTGCAGCGTTGTGGCGTTCAGGTAGGCGTTGGAAGGCGGCGCACTTCCCAAATCGAGGAAGGGTAGCGAAAGGGGCTGAGCACAATGGCGGCATTTCAAAGCAGTATCCCCGTAAACTTCGCATCAATCAATGGATGGTGGCGATCCCGCTCAGAACACTGTAAAACCGGCAGCGGCCAAGAAATCGCAAGCCGTGGGTCGTCATGGCGCAACCCCGCTTCGCAGGCCGGCGTCCACGCCACCGTATGCATGTAAAGTAGATGAGCGTTTTCGCTCAGGCTCTGAAATCCGTGTGCGAAACCTTCCGGAACAAAAATAGCGCGGAAATTATCCTCACTCAGCTCGGTTGCATGCCACTGTAGAAACGTTTTCGATGCAGGGCGTAGATCCACAATGACATCAAATACCCGCCCATGCAGGCAACGGATCAGCTTGGCCTCTGCTGCTGGCGGCATTTGGTAATGCATTCCGCGCACGGTGCCAGAAGACTTTGTTTGCGACCAGTTGACTTGCGTAAAATGCAGGTTCGACCGAATTTCTGTCATTTCACGTTCACAAAACAGGCGGGTAAAGCAACCGCGCTCATCGGTGAGCGGCGTGTGGCCAATTTCGTAAACACCTTCAAAGGCTGTTGAATGGATTTTCATGATCTTCAGCCCGCGTGCCTAGCCCAGTCCAGCCCGTGATTGCGAGCAGTTTCTGTGTAGGCGTGAATATTGCTCCGCGTTTGCAACTCATTGCGTTCATAAAATGCCTGATACCAGTGCGCCGTGTGTGCCAGCGTTTCGGTAATGTTCCAGATGGGCTGCCAGCCGAGCTGCTGCTGTGCGGCGCCGGAATCCAACCGCAGTACTTTGGCTTCGTGCGGATGTTGCGCTATGCTGGTGTGTGCTGCGGCGGATTCCGTTTCGATATGCAGAGCAGGCCAGTAGCGCTTAAGCTGTTCACCTAGCGTTTGAACCGTGATTTCACTTATGCGGCCCGGGCCAAAGTTCCATGCCGCTGCATAGTGATCGTGATCCCATAAAAGCTGCGCCAGTCGCAGATAGCCAGATAGTGGCTCCAATACATGCTGCCAAGGCCGGATTGCGCCAGGGTTTCGTATTTGCAGCGGCTGGCTGTTTGTGGCTGCGCGAATCAGATCGGGTACCAGACGATCGTCCGCCCAATCCCCACCGCCAATGACGTTGCCAGCGCGAGCCGTTGCGATTCGCAGATTGGCCGCGCTGAAAAAACTTTTGCGGTAGCAATCCGAGATCATCTCCGCGCAGGCTTTGGATGTGCTGTAAGGATCGTGGCCACCGAGCGGGTCGCTTTCACGATAGCCCTTACCCTCGTCGTTCGCATGGCCTTGCGGTTCGGCATATACCTTGTCGGTAGTGGCGTTTACCAACACGCGAATGGACGGGCAAATGCGGCAGGTTTCCAGCAGATTGACCAGCCCAGTGATATTGGTTGCGAAGGTTTCAACGGGATGGCGGTAGCTGTACCGCACCAGCGGCTGTGCCGCCAGATGAAAAACGAGTTCTGGCTGGAATTTCAGGATTGCATCTCGCAAGGCATCCGCATCGCGCAGATCGCCGCGCACATCCTCAATCCCGGAGAGGTTAAGTAGATTCCAGTGGCAAGGGGTGGTGTCTGGGTCTAGGGCGAAGCCCTGTACCTGCGCACCGAGCATTTGCAGCCACAGGCTGAGCCAAGAACCTTTGAATCCGGTATGGCCGGTAACTAGCACCCGCTTGCCCGCGTAAAACCCCTTGAATTCACTCATGGTGCGTGTGTTCATCGTCATTCCACACCTTCCAAGGTGCCGCACCCGATTGCCAGAGCTCTTCCAGCCGGGTTTTATCCCGAAGCGTATCCATGGGGTGCCAGAAGCCGTGGTGCTGGTAGGCGGCAAGCTGCCCCGACTGTGCTAGCTGCTCCAGCGGAGCGCGTTCCCAGATCGTGGCATCGTCTTCGATCAGGTTCAGCGCCTCGCGCTCGAGAATAAAGAACCCTCCATTGATCCAGCCGACTTCGCCCGGCGGCTTTTCTTCAAAACGGGTGATGCGCCCTTTGGTGATGTCGATTGCGCCAAACCGGCCCGGTGGCTGAACCGCGCACATGGTAGCAGTGAGTTTCTTTTTGCGATGAAAGGCCAATTCTGCGCTGATGTCGACGTCTGCGACGCCATCCCCATAGGTAAAAAAGAATGCATCATCATCTAGGTACTGTTGAACGCGTTTCAGGCGGCCACCCGTCTGGGTATCTTTTCCGGTATCCACCAGCGTTACACGCCAAGGCTCGGCAGTTCTGTGATGTACTTTGACCTTGTTGTTGCGCATGTCAAAAGTAACGTCAGACATATGCAAAAAATAATTGGAGAAGTACTCCTTGATTATAAAGCCTTTATAGCCGAGGCAAATGACAAAGTCGTTCACGCCGTGCTGAGAATAGATCTTCATGATATGCCAGAGGATCGGCATACCGCCGATTTCAATCATGGGCTTGGGGCGCAGGGTGGATTCTTCACTGATCCGGGTACCTAAGCCTCCAGCGAGGATGATGGCTTTCACTTGTGCGCCTTTGTCTGATCGTTATTTTTGGTATGGCTATGAATATCAGGAGGATAAGAGCTAATCAGAGTGTAGGCGAGGCGGTGGGTTTTGCAAATGGGGAGAGAGCAGGCACGGGGGCCTGCCCGTACAGGAGAGCGTTGGGGCAGGCTGCTGTGCCTGCCCCTTGGCTCGGGGAGCTTAGGGAATCGGATTCTGGATGGCTTCGCGGATCATGGGGGCATCGACGCCGGTGACGACGATCTCTACGCGCCGGTTGGTGCGGCGATTGCTTGAGCTGGTGTTTTCTACCAGTGGCTTGCTCATGCCAAAACCCGTTGCGCTCATGCGTGAGGATTCTACGCCGGCCTTGTTCAATGCATTCATTACGGAGTTTGCGCGTGCTTCGGACAGTTTCTGGTTGTAGTTTGCCTCACCCATGTTGTCGGTATGGCCTTCGATCGAGATGCTGGATCGGGGGTAGGCGTTGAGCACGTCGGCAACTTTGCGGATAAAAGGCATTCCTTTTCGGGAAACGTTCGACTGGCTGCTTTCAAACAAAATGGAATCGCCGGTAATTGTAACGGATTCCGGAGCGGGCTGTGCTGGCGCTGCAACGGGTTCCGGCTCCGGTGCTGGAGGAGGCGGTGCTGACATACAGCCTGTCAACGAAACGGCCAGAATGGCGCCCAAAAAAATGCCTGAATTTTTGATCACTTGCATGAACTTCTTTCCCCATGCTTCAGACGCTCGTGAAAGGCGCGACGATTCCATTCTAGGCGAGTGTGTTCCGAAAGCAGATTGCGAATAGTGTGGTAGGTTTGAGTGAAAAACGGTCGCTTTGATTAAAGAGCGACCAAAGTTAAAAAAAACCACAATACGCGAAAAAATAGTTGGGGAATTCGTATGCTTTTGAGCGCTGGTCGCGGCCCGTCAGGGACGTCGCGCCTGCGGCGAATAGTTCAACGCCCACGCACAGAAACCAAACCCGATGAAACTACGTCGACGCAGACAACAAACTCTCGTACGGAATATGAAGCCCGTCATGAAGGTTCTTAATCATGCGTAGGCTCAGTGAACGTTTTCCATTAAGAACTTCCGACACCCGACCGCTTGTACCGATGTATGGCTCCAAGTCTCGTTGGCTCAAACCCTGCTGCTCCATACGGAACTTGATTGCCTCAATTGGGCTAGTCGAGCCAATGGGATAGTGCTTGTTCTCATACACCTCAATGAGCGTGGTGAGAATTTCCATCTCATCGTATTCGGGAGTCTTTGGCTTTGCTTGGAATATTTCCTCCAGCCGCTTGAATGCCAAGCGAAGATCTTTGTCATTACGAATAGGCTTGATGTTCATGCCCGCACCCCGCACGGATTAGTAGTCATTAACCGTTTCAGCGTCGATCTTGTCGTATTGCGCATGAGTACCGACGAACTTAACCCATACGATTTCAGCAACGTATTGAACCTCAACAATGAGACGGTACTTATTGCCGCCGATGTTGAATACGACCCGATTGCTCCCGATAAAACTGGCACTTGCATACAGGTTCTTGATGTCTTGAGGCGTTTTCCATGAGCCGGCTATCGCCTCGTCGTGCCAAGCCTCAAGCGGGCCTTGGGAGTCGGCGTATTTCTTTTGTGCCCAGAACTGGCGCAGGGTCTTCTTGGCAATTACTCGCATGAGCTCTCGACACCTCTCCCGATTCGGGAGAAATGTACCACCCATTATGGGAGGTGTCTAGCCGGCCACAGAATTCTCACCGAATAAGCATGGGCGCCTATCTGTTGCTGGAGCACGCAAGCGATACCAAGAGTACGTGCAACAGCCCTTTAAGGCGCTGTTTGTCTGCCGCCATGATTTGATCCGCCATCGCCTTGTTGCTCTGCCCGCCACACATCACACCTGAAACCGCTTCATGGTTTCTGCCAGTGCGTTCGCGTCTTCTTCCAGCGCCTTGACGGCGGTGCCTGCACCCTCCATGTTATGGGTAATCTGGGTGGAGGCGTCGGCAATGCGGGTGATGTTTCTGGAAATTTCATTGGCGGCGGCGCTTTGTTCCTCGACTGCGCTGGCGATACTCAGGTTCATCTCGGTGATTTTGCTGATATCGCTGCTGATGCCGGAGAGTGCCTGCATGGCCTGATCGGTGCTGGCGGCGGTTTGTTCCGAGTTTCTGGCGTTGGTATCCATCGTCTGTACTGCATCGGCGGCTTGGCTTTGCAGGCCGGTGATCATGCGGTTGATTTCTTCAGTGGATTGTTGGGTGCGTGAGGCGAGGGTGCGGACTTCGTCGGCGACCACGGCAAAACCGCGCCCTTGTTCGCCGGCGCGAGCAGCCTCGATGGCGGCGTTCAGGGCCAGCAGGTTGGTTTGTTCAGCAATACCGCGAATTACGTCGAGCACGCTGCCGATGGATTCGGTTTCTTTGCGCAGATTTTGAATCACGGTGCTGGAGTTCTGTACTTCAGCCGCAAGCGCCATGATGCTCTCCTGCGTGCCCTGCATGATGCGCAGCCCACGCTGAGCACTGTCATCGACATCTTTCGCCACCGAGGCGGCGCGTTCTGCGTTGCTGGCGATTTCCTGTATGGTTTGCTCCATCTGGTGGGAGGCGGCCGCCGCCTGTTCGGTTTGCATGGACTGATCTTGGGTGAGGTTGGCCACCTGCGTGCGTGAGGTAGATACGCCTTGGCTCAGGCTGAACAGGTGGTGTGCGGTTTTCCGGGATTCCTGCACCAGATTCTGGATCTGGGCGATAAACAGGTTGAAGGAGGTGGCGATACCGGTCAGTTCATCGTGGCCGTGCACAGGCAGGCGCTGGGTGAGGTCGCCTTCGCCGCGCGCGATGTTGTTCATGGCGCGGGAAAATTCTTGTAACGGTGCATCAACGCTGCGCGCGATCAAATAAATCAGTGCGGCAAGCAGGGCGAGCAGCAGCAGGCAAAAGATCGCAAGGCCGCTGGCACGTTCAAGGGCGGCGGCCTTGACGTCGTCGGTGTACATGCCGGTGCCGATCACCCAATCCCAAGGCTGAAAATAACGAACGAAACTGATTTTGTCGATCGGTTCGGTGCTGCCCGGTTTGGGCCACATGTAGTGAACGTAATCCCCTTCTGGGTTGGCGTGCGATACCTTCACCATGGTGCGAAACAGGGTGTGACCGGTGGGGTCTTTGTAGTCGGCGAGTGAGGTGCCGTCTAGTTTGGGTACGTTGGGGTGCATGATCATGCGGGGTTCGGAATCATTGATCCAGAAATATTCCGAGCCACGGTAGCGCAACTCGCGGATGGCCTGCATGGCCTGGGCGCGCGCTTGCGATTCCGGCATGCCCGCCTTTTGCAGCCCGTAAAAATGCTCGACCAGGGTGAATACGGTGCCCACCTGCTGTTTGGTCACCAGTTTCCGGTGTTCGTACATGGTCTGGTAGAGGCTGTTGAGCGTGTAGCTGGCAACGATCACCACGATGGCGACTGATACGAGCAGGATCGCCCAGAGTCTTGAATGAATGGTGAAATTGCGCAAGAAGTTTATGGGCATGGGTCGCCTTCCTGTGGTTGGTGCAATTACGGTGATGGGTAAGCGGGGACTGCCAGTGGGTTAAGTCTAGTCGATGGGCGGGGGAGTGGGAGTGGGGGGGAATGGTTTGCAGCTATCGTGAGAACTCAGGTTTTCTGGCGCGTTTACCTCTTGGATAAGGTAAGCCAAGCCAAGCCAAGCCAAGATTCTAAGGCAATGGTAAGGCTGTGGCCCTGGTTCGCCGAGGCGCTATGCGGAGAAGGGGGAATGGATTGATTGCGCGGGAAAGGCGATTTGATGCAGAAATCGTGGTTGGATGCAGTACGACCGCCATGCACTGCCGCTGCACCAGTTCCGTTGCCGCATGATTGCGTGACGGTTGGGTGACGGCAGTGCGTGGCTGGTTTAGATCAGCCCGTACGTTTTGAGTTTCTTGCGCAGGGTGCCACGGTTCAGACCGAGAATGGTGGATGCTTTGGTCTGATTGCCGCGAGTGTAATCCATAACAGTTTCTAACAGTGGAGCTTCAATTTCAGAGAGCACCATTTGGTAGACGTCGGTGACGGGTTGGCCGTCTAGGTGCTGGAAATAGTTTTTCAGCGCCGTGTGGACGTTATCACGGATCGTTTGTGAGTTCTGGTCTGGGGTAATCAGATGCTGCCGCAGTGTTTCCAGCGCGGTGCTTGGTCTGATGGATTCAGGTAGGGTGTCGTCTTTAAGTTGTGTAGTGTTCATGCCGCCATTACCTCTCCCTCGATTAACTGCTCAAAGAATTCCTGAGCACTGGCGAGTTGTTGGGTTGCCGTTTCAAGTTGGTTGAAAGCCTTTCGGAACGTGCTCCCGCCCTTATGCTTCTCCACATACCAGCCCATGTGTTTACGGGCGATGCGTGGCCCCAAGGGGTCGCCATAAAAATCGTAGAGGCTCTGCAGATGACCTAGCACAACATCTTTGACTTCGTGCAACGCAGGTGGGGGAAGCTGAGTCCCTGTCTTCAGATAGTGGGTAATCGCCCTGAAAACCCAAGGGTTTCCTAAGGCGCTCCTGCCGACCATGATACCATCCACTGCGGTATGTTCCAGCACTTCTTTTGCCTTTTCAGGTGAAGAAATGTCGCCATTGGCCATTACCGGGATGTAGATTGCCGCTTTGATTTGAGCGATGGTGTCATATTCGGCCAAGCCTTTGAACGCGCAGGCCCGTGTCCGACCGTGAACCGCAAGTGCTTGAATGCCCGCTTGCTCTGCGATGCGGGCAATCGTCACGCCGTTGCGCTGATTTGCATCCCAGCCGGTGCGGATTTTGAGTGTGACAGGCACATCGACCGCTTTCACGACCGCGTTCAGAATGCGCTCCACCAATGCCTCGTCTTTAAGAAGGGCGGAGCCTGCCGCCTTGCTGCATACTTTTTTTGCGGGGCAACCCATGTTGATGTCGATCACGCCCGCGCCTTGGTCTGCGTTGATGCGTGCCGCTTCTGCCATGGATTGTGGATCCCAGCCGACAATTTGGACCGCCCTGAGGGATTCATCACCATCGTGGCGTAGGCGCAGGCTGCTTTTTCGGGTGTTGATCAGCTTTGGATTGCCCGCCACCATTTCCGATACGGTGTAGCCTGCGCCAAGTTTTCGACAAAGTGTACGGAAAGGCAGGTCGGTGATTCCGGCCATTGGCGCAAGCACGACAGGGTGCGGGATCGGGTGCGGGCCGATATGAAACGACGGCTGCATAGGGGTTCCGGTCTGGGGGTGAAAACAGGGCAGCAATGATAGCGTTTTTGGGGTAGCGCTTCAAACGGGAGCGCTACGACTTGCTAACCGAAAATCCGCCAGAACCGTACCAGTAATTGCCACGTGGCTCCCATGATCGACGGGAAGATTGCTGGAAACAGGAACGAAATTGAAGCGAACCCCGCGATGGTGTACCAAAGGTAACCGGAGTGGAGAAACTGGCCCCAATGCGCCAATTCTGTATTGGCCATCAGCCAAACAAGGATTGACGTTGGAACAGAAAAAAATAAGGATGCCATTGTGCTTATCAGGCGATCGTTCATCGTTGTTTTCTTAAAGCGGTTGGGAGTAGTACATGCCTCTTCCCCTACGGAATGATTTGTGTTTTATTTTGGCGTTCTCTTACCACGCAGGGCTCATAGATCAATGTGGATTACCGAAGAAAAATTAGAAGGCGATTTTGTGATTCTGGAGCCCTTGCGCCCAGAGCATGCTCGCCAGTTGGAAGATGCAGTTCGTGACGGCGAGGCTTGGAAGCTTTGGTTTGCGGGTGTGCCGAGCCCAGAGGAGATGCAGCGCTATGTTGAGGATGCCATAAACGCAGCAGGTAAGGGGGATGTCGCGTATGCAGTTCGTTCAAAGGCGACGGGTCGGCTTGTCGGCGCGACGCGTTACTACAATGTCGATGCCAAAAATCGGCGAGCCTTGATTGGATATACGTGGTACGCAGCGTCGGCTCGTAGAACGCCCATTAACACGGAGTGTAAGCTGCTGCTATTGAAAAAGCTTTTCGAACTGCACGATGCGATCGCGGTTGAGTTTCGAACCCATTATTTTAACCAAACTTCTCGAACCGCGATTGAGCGCTTGGGCGCGAAGCAAGATGGGATTTTGCGCCATCATCAAATCATGAGAGATGGATCTCTCCGAGACACAGTGGTCTATTCAATTGTGGCGGCGGAATGGCCTGCGGTAAGGTCCAATCTGCTAAGCCGGCTCGCTAGCCGCTCATCGTGCAATGAGGCAGAAAAGCCGAGGTGAGCCATTCATGGTGATGCTGGTGTGCTGGGCTCTGCTGCACCATGCCCCGGTGGCGGCAGAAAATTCAGCCGATAATGATTTGCGCCCGGATCGACGATTTCCAAACCGATATGAAAAGGAGTGTGGGGCGGCATCTGGCTGATGTCGATTGCGGGGTCGTTGATGTATTCCTTGGGCAGAAAGCCTCGGCTTGCAATGGTTTCGCCTTTATCATTTTCAAACGCAAGCTCAATAATTGGAAATGGCTGCGCGAATGGCGCGTCGTTCGTGATCATAAAATCGACGGACAGCGCTTTCGCAACTTTTGGATGGGAACGTACCACAAGGTTGGTGCCGCGAATCCTGTGGGTGTCGATCTGATCGGGCAGTTGGCAGCCGAGTTTTGCGCAGCCCCAGATGTAGTAGGGGCGCAGTTCGGGCAGGCGTGAGAGCTCATCCAACTTAAAGTAGGCGATTTGCACGATGAAAGTTGCAATCAGCGCCAAGATGCTAAGCGTGACCAGCGCTGTGCGGATCGGGCGGCTGCGTGGGGCGTGTGCCTTATCGTAGAGCGCGGCTTGCGCACGCACGTTGGCGGCGATTTCGGCGGGCGAGAGCTGCTCTTTTACGCTTAGCGATTCCGCTTCGGTGGTTTCGCTATCTGTGGAATGTGTGGTTTTGGGGCGGCTGGCTTTTTCGAGATTGGCCCTGGATTGCTTGGCATCAAAACCCTGTAACGCGCCAATTGCGTCGTCAAGGTTGATATTTTCGATGCTGATATCAAGGTTGGGATCATCCAAACCGGATAAAAAGTCGGTGCTGAAGCTCGAAAACAGTTTCTCGTCTTTTTCTTGTTGCGGGATTTCTTGGCCATCATCGACCGCGTTATCGCTGGCTTTGCCCTTCGAGGTTTTGGGCGCATCTAAGGCGGGCGCAAGCGCGCTACGTTCACGGGCTTTACGGATCGCTTCATCTTTATTGCGCGAAAGGGCGCGGGCGCCAAACACGGGTTCGTGGTCGGGAACGAGTTCTTCTAGGGAGAGTTCTGGCGAGCCGCTGCTGGGCTTTTCCGGTTCGGGCGAGTCGCCTTCGAGCTCGCGTAGCATGGCTTTTGCCCATGCTTCGTCCATGTCGCTTTCTGGCGCTTCGTCGTCGTCCTTGAGGTCGTCGAGGTTGAAAAGATCATCCGCCGAGAACCCGCTTACGCCCAGGTTTCGGAAGCTGTCGCTCAACTCATCTTCGATGCGTTTGGTGTTGCTGGGGCTGCGGGCGCTGCTCGCTTTTTTGGTGGGAGCTGATGGGCGAGACGAATCAGAGTCATCGTCGCTAAAGAGGTCCCCGTCGCTGGTGATGTTGCTGAAACCGGTGCGGCTGGCGGGGGCTTTGCGAATGGTGAAGTTATCCTCCGGTTCGCCGCTTTCCTCTTCTTCATCGTCGATAGATTCTCCCATTTCGGCGAGCATCTGGCGAGCCCAGTCTTCGCTTTTGGCGGCTTTGCCTTTGTTGCTTTTGGGTGCAGACTCGTCGGCGGTGTCAAACGGGTCTGGTGTGTTTGTTGTGACGGAGCTTACGTTTACACCAAAGTCGAAACCGCTATCAGGATGATCTAGCAACAATTTCTGGTGGTAGTCGTCGATCTCGTCTTGCCCGTCGGTGGCGGCTGGGCGTGTAGAAGCGCTATGCGTGCCTGAGAGCGCGCTTGGAATTTGCGGTTTTCGCGGGCCGTCGAGGTTGCCATAGCTGCTTAGATCGGATTCATCTAGGTCGGCATAGGGGGTGATGTCGCTAAAATTGTTGGAATCCCCGTAGGAGTCAAGGTCGCCCGCATCGTCAAAGCTGAAATCGCCTACTGGATCGTGTTTTGGCGGTGTGGGCGGCGGAGCAGGCGGTGTGAGGTTTTCAACCTCGGCGGATTTTATGATGGAGTCGTTGGCGTGAAAAACCTGATAGCACGCGCCGCAGCGTACTGCTCCGCCAGCAATTCGGAGGTGTTCCTGCGAGAGTCGGAAAGTAGTGCCGCAGTGGGGGCAACGTGTCAGGAGTTGATCGGACATTGGCTCAAAAGGCTTGGATAGGCGAAATGGTGTGCTCTATGCGCGTTTTTTGCCGCGGATAAAGCACTCGTTATTCTGGCTGCGGCCTTTAGCGGTGGCGTTGTTCGCGGCAGCTTCTTAGATTGTAGCCTTTTTGATTGTAGTTTCCTTGCAAAACAAGCGGTAGCTCGAATACGTTGAATTATGTTGATTTGTATTGAGATGCGGCGAGCGTGGCGTCGTCGAAACGGTGGCCACTGATGCGCACCCAATCTTCGCGCTGGACGATCGGGTCTAGCAAAAAGAACGGCGCATAGGCGTTCATCACGCTTTCGGCTTGATGGTGTAGGATGCCAGAGAGCGCAATTTGGCCACCTTTGCGTACAAGATTGGAGAGTTTCGGCGCAAGTTCGATCAATGGGCCTGCAAGAATATTGGCAACCAAGATGTCACATTCCGAGGCTTGGTAGCGTTCTGGGCTGACAATGGTCAGGCGCGCGGCGACTTCGTTGCGTTCGGCGTTCTGGCCGGTAGCGAGTAGCGCTTGTGGGTCGTTATCGACACCGGTGACGTGGTCTGCGCCCAAAAGCAGTGCTGCAATCGCCAAGATTCCGGAACCGCAGCCGTAATCCACAACGTTTGCGCCCTGTAGCGGTGCGCCATCCAGCCATTCAAGACAGAGTGCGGTGGTAGGGTGGGTGCCGGTGCCAAAGGCGAGGCCTGGGTCGAGCTTCATGATGACTGCGTTGGGCTCTGGCGGCTCCAGCCAGCTCGGTACAACCCAAAGGCGTTGGCCGAAGCGCATGGGGTGGTAGTTGGCCATCCATTCGCGTTCCCAGTCTTTGTCTTCAAGTGCCTCAACGCGAATACCGCCGCTAATGCGTGGGAAGTGGGTTTGCAGGGCTGCCACGACGGGTGCAAGTTCGGTCTCGGCTTCGAACAGCGCGGTGATGGTGATGTCGTCCCAGAGTGGGGTGGCGCCGGGGGGCGGTTCAAAGAGTGGCTGGTCGCCCGAGTCTTGAAGGGTGAGCGCGAGGCTGTGGTTTTCCTGGAGAAAGTCTTCTACGTCAGAGGCGAGTTCGCGAGAGGTTTGTAGTTTCAGTTGGAGCCAAGGCATGTTGCGTTCCGAAGCAGGCGGGCAAGAAGGAGTGGCTCTGTAGGGCGAAAAACGAAGAGGCAGGGGATGCCTGCCTCTTGTGTGCGTTAGTGGTGCACCTTACCCAGAATTTTTTCGAGGTAGTGAATGTCCACACCGCCTTTCTCAAAGCCGCGATCGCGCATGATAACTTTTTTGTGCAGCGCAATGTTGGTTTCGATCCCGTCTACCATGATTTCATCGAGCGCATTGCGGATGCGGCCGAGAGCGGTGGCGCGATCTTCGCCCCAGGCGATGAGCTTGCCGATCAGCGAATCATAGTTGGGCGGTACGCGGTAGCCGCTGTAAAGATGAGTGTCCATGCGGATTCCATTGCCACCGGGCGCATGCCAGTATTTGACGTTGCCGGGAGATGGAATGAAAGTGCGTGGGTTTTCCGCGTTGATGCGGCACTCGATGGCGTGGCCTTTGATTTGAATGTCGCGCTGCTTGAGACGCAGTTTCTCGCCTGCGGCAACATGCAACTGCTCTTTGATCAGGTCGATACCGGTTACCATTTCGGTAACGGGGTGCTCTACCTGAATCCGAGTGTTCATTTCGATAAAGTAGAATTGCTCGTTTTCGTAGAGAAATTCAAAGGTGCCGGCGCCACGGTAGTTGATGGCTTTGCAGGCTTCTACGCAGCGCTCGCCTACTTCTTTGCGGAGCGCGTCGGGAATGCCGGGGGCTGGCGCTTCTTCGACCACTTTTTGGTGGCGGCGCTGCAGCGAGCAGTCGCGATCGCCCAAGTAGACGGCATTTCCTTGGCCATCCCCCAGCACTTGGATTTCAACGTGGCGTGGGGTGGTCAGGAATTTTTCCATGTAGACGCTAGCGTCGCCAAAGGCGGCGCGGGCTTCGGCGCGGGTGAGGGAGACGGCTTTGAGCAGTTCGTCTTCGCTGTGGACAACGCGCATCCCACGTCCGCCGCCGCCTGCCGCCGCCTTGATGATGACAGGGTAGCCTACGCGCCGGCCGGTTTTGAGGGTTTCGTTGTCGTCGTCGCCCAGTGGCCCGTCGGAGCCGGGTACGGTAGGTACGCCAGCGGCTTTCATGGCGTGGATGGCGGATACTTTATTGCCCATCAGGCGGATGGTTTCCGCTTCGGGGCCGATAAAGATAAAGCCGCTGTCTTTGACGCGTTCGGCAAAGTCGGCGTTTTCCGCCAAAAATCCGTAGCCTGGGTGGATGGCGTCGGCGCAGGTAACCTCTGCGGCGCTGATGATGGCCGGAATGTTCAAGTAGCTCTCGGCAGCAGGCGCAGGGCCAATGCAGACGGCTTCATCGGCGAGTTTGATATGGAGAAGGTCGCGATCAGCGGTGGAATAGACCGCGACGGTTTTGATGCCCAACTCCTTGCAGGCGCGTAGCACCCGCAAGGCAATTTCGCCACGGTTGGCGATGAGGACTTTTGAAAGCATGGTGTGCGCCTCTGTCCTTAGCCGATGACAAACAGTGGTTGGTCGTATTCCACGGGTTGTGCGTTATCTACCAGAATGGCGTTGATGGTGCCGGATTTGTCGGCTTCGATCTGGTTCATCATCTTCATCGCTTCGATGATGCAGAGCACGTCGCCTTGTTTTACGGTCTGGCCGATTTCAACAAAGTTTTTGGAGTCGGGCGAGGCTGCGCGGTAGAAGGTGCCAACCATCGGCGAGCGTACTTTGTGCCCTGCGGGTTCGGCCGGTGCAGCAGCAGCGGGCGCTGCTGTGGGGGCGGCAGCTGCAGGTGCCGCCGCCATCGGCGCAGGCATCGGCATGGCGTATTGGGCGGCTACGGTTGGGCGGTGGCGGCTGATGCGCACCGATTCTTCACCTTCCTTGATTTCAATTTCGTCGATACCGGATTCTTCCAGCAGTTCGATGAGTTTTTTGACTTTGCGAATGTCCATAGGGCGTGCTCTGTAGTCTGGTTTTCGTTGTAAGCTGTTTTTTGTAAAAATGCCGCCGGCCAATCGTTTAGCTGGCGAGACTGCGGATTGCGGAAAGCAGGGCGTATTCATAGCCATCGGCCCCTAACCCCACGATTGTCCCATTGGCGATGTCGGAGAAGTAGGAGTGGTGGCGGAAGGCTTCGCGAGCGTGTACGTTGCTTAGGTGAACCTCAATAAAGGGAATTTCACTGCTGAGCAGGGCGTCGCGCAGTGCGATGCTGGTGTGTGTAAACGCCGCTGGGTTAAAAATAATGAAGGCAATTTGTTCGCTGCGCGCCAAGTGAATGCGGTCGATGAGTGCGTGCTCGGCGTTGCTTTGGAAACATACGCACTGGTGGCCGTAGGTTTCGGCAACCTGTTGCAGGTGGCTTTCGATTGCGCTCAATGTGGTGTGCCCGTACTTGGCAGGCTCGCGCGTGCCGAGCATATTCAGGTTGGGGCCGTTGAGCAGCAAGAAAGTCGCCATAGTGTTCCTCAATGGAAATGCCGTGGGTTGGCTCAGGATTATAACCATGAGCCTGACAGCCTGCTTGTGAAATCCAGCAGGTTCTTACAATCGTTTACAAGTTCGGGGATGTTCTCTGCAGGATAGGCGCAGTTCTGCTCAAGGGTATACGCCGAGTTCTGCTTAAGGGTATACGTGCAGTTCCGTTCAGGGGTATATGCCGAGGGCTTGCAGTTGGCGCAGAAAGCGCGGGGCATCGGTGGTACCCACTAGGCGCAGGGCTTGCAGCTCGTTGCCTTGGTTGTCGAGAAATAAGTAGGCCGGTGGGCCGGGCAAATTGAACCGCTCCAGTAAGCGTTCGCCATCGAGGGTGTCGGTCAGGTCGAGCTTGATCAACAAATGGCCTTTGAGTGCAGCCAATACGTCGGGGCGGGAGAGCACCTGCTTTTCCATGATCTTGCAGGCGATACACCAATCGGCCCATACGTCGATCATGACGGGAGTGTTTTCGCTGCGGGCACTGGCCAGTGCGAGATCAAGAGCGCGCTCTGTGCTGACTTTGATGAATTCAGGGCGCTGTTGCTTGGTTGCTGCGTCGGGTGCATTTAGAGAGCTGCCGCCGGCCGTGGTGCCAGCGCCTAGCCCTGAGGCCCCAATCCCGGAAAACACAATCCCTGAAAACCGCAGCCCACCGGCAAGGATCAGGCTAGCACCAAAGGCCGCGAATCCCCAGCCGATCCCTTTGAAGAACTTGCCCTGCGCCTGTGAAGGCGTATCCCCAACTCCGAGGTAGATTGCGGCAAGAAGCGCGAGCGCTCCCCACAAGATCAGCGCAATTTCGTCGTCCAGTAGATATTGGGTAATCCAAAGGCCGGTTCCGAGTAGCAATACGCCAAACAAGCCCTTGATATTGTCCATCCATGCGCCAGCTCTCGGCAGAATGTTCGCGCCTGTTGTGCCCAGTACGATGAGCGGTGCGCCCATGCCGAGAGAGAGTGCAAAAAGGGCAAATCCGCCGAGCAGTGCATCGCCGGTGTTGCTGATGTAAAGAATCGCTCCCATGAGCGGGGCGGAGATACAGGGGCTCATCACGAGTGCAGAGAGGGCACCCATTAAGCCGACTCCCGCCAAACCGTGCCCCCAGGGGCGCTTTTGGGTGCCATCTTGAACTTTGTGGAGGCGTTCCTGAAGTGCTCGCGGCAGCTGCAGCTCGTAAAACCCAAACATCGACAGCGAAAGCAAGACGAAGATCACGGCGGTAGCGATCAATACGGAAGGTTGCTGTAGCCAGTACTGAATCTTGGCACCGCTCGCACCTGCCAGTGCGCCGGCGAGCGTGTAGGTAAGCGCCATGCCGCCCACATAGGCGCTAGAGAGCGCAAAGCCGCGCCGCGCGTTGGTTTGTGCGCCTTGTCCGACGATGAGGCTGGAGAGAATCGGCACCATGGGCAATACGCAGGGGGTGAGGGAGAGGGCGAGTCCCAAACCGAAAAAGATCAGCGTGATTTTGATCAGCCCGCTGGAGGCGAGCAAGGCTTCGATGCCGCTTGCCGTTTCGGTTTCTACTTTTACCTTTACTTCGGCTCCGGCTCCGGCTCCGGCTTCGGGGGCGGTGTTGAGGTTGCTGCCGCTTGTATTGCCGTTGCTGGCGGTGGCAGTGCTCGCACTTGTATTCGTAGGGGCAGCAGGAGCGCTGGTGGCATTTGTAGGACTGGCTGCATTGGTAGGAATGGTTACGGGGTACATATCCGTGTGGGATTGTGGCAAATAGCACAAGCCTTTTTCTGCGCAGCCCTGATATTGCACGCGCACTTCTGCAAAGCCATCGGGCGTTGCGAGCACGGGAACGGTGATGGTGACTTCGTTGAAATAGGCGTCTACTTTGCCAAATTCAAGGTCTTGGACTTCCTTGGATGGTTGCTGGAACTCAATCGGCCCAAGCTGTACAGCGGGGTCTAACGCGGTTAGGTGAAACTTGTCTTTATACAGATAGTAGCCGGGGTGGATTTTCCAGTGAAAGCGCAGCACATTGCCCGGTTCGTTGGGTTTTTCCGGATGATCAAGAACGCTGCTATCCAGTACAAACGCCACGCCGGGCGGTAAAAATTCAGGATTGCCGCTGGATGCGCTTGCGGCTTGCAGTTCGGCTTGGGCTGTTCGCAGTTGCGCTTGGGAGGTGGCGGGAAAAAGGCTGTTTTCTGCGTGGGCGCTTGCGGTGAGTGCGCCGTAGAGGGAGAACAGGCTGCAGAAAAAAACGAAAAGCGCGGCAACAGAGGGTACGCTCTTTGTGTGACGCGCCTTGGAGTTGAAAAACATGCTGGTTAAAATCCGGTCAGATCGCTAGCGTTAAGGCTTGGACGCCAGAAAACAAAAAGGGTTCTCATTCTGAGCGATTTGATGCGGAACGCCAAGTCTTGGTTGCTATGCTTCTTGCAAGGCGAACAAATGTGTATTGGTAATGGCTAACAAATGTGTGTAAGGCGTTCTTCCCGATTGCTGCTAGCTCTTGTGCTTTTGTGGGCTGCGCCTGCCTTTGCTGCCGAAGGAGTTGCGGTGAGCCAGCAGGTGCTTACTCGCCTTGTGAGCACCTATGGTGGGGATGCTTTGGGGCGATTGCTGGCGTGGTCGTCCTTGCTGGAGGAGTTGCCCCGCTTGCCCGAGCGACAAAAACTTGAACGGGTGAACCGTTTTTTTAATACCTTAGCGTTTGTGCCCGATGATGAGCACTGGCAGCAGGAAGATTACTGGGCAACGCCGGTGGAGTTCATTGCGTCGGACGGTGGGGACTGTGAAGATTTTGCGATTGCGAAATTTTTTACGCTCAAAGCGGTGGGCGTTCCAAGTGAAGCGATGCGTTTGGCCTATGTCAAAGCGCTGACCTTGGATCAGGCGCATATGGTATTGGTGTATTACCCGCCGGCGCCGTCCGAAGGGGAGAGTACGCAAAGCGCAGAACCATTGGTTCTGGACAATTTGGTGGATGAAATTTTGCCAGCTTCCTCTCGCAAGGATTTGCTGCCGGTATATAGTTTCAACGGTGAAGGTTTATGGCAAGCCAGGTCGCAAGGGCAGGATGTACGTCTTGGTCGCGGTGAGGACGTATTGATGTGGAAAACCTTGATTGAGCGGATAAAATTACAGGAAAAATGACGCAGGAGACGCGCGTGTGACTTTGCATCGACAATTAGTCGTGTTGGTTTCGATGGTTTTGCTGACCCTGCTTGCAGGCGTATTTTGGCTTTCAATCCATAATTCGCGGGATTTGCTGGAGCGGCAGTTGCATGTGCACGCGCAGGATACCGCCAATTCGCTTGGGCTTTCGGTGACGGTGCCGCTTGCGAAGGGGGATAAAGCCCTGCTGGATAGCATGGTGGGGGCGATTTTTCAGAGCGGCTACTACAGTGAGATTACCTTGCGTGACGCGCAAGGAAAGATTGTCGCAGTGCAGCGTGAGCATAAGCCGAGGAATGTTGCGCCGATGTGGTTTATACACGCGCTTTCGATTGATCCAACGCCGGGCTTGTCCGAGATTTCGCACGAATGGAAGGTGATTGGGAAACTTTCGGTGCTACCCGATGCCCAGATTGCCTACACCGAGCTGTGGCGTTCTGCGCAGCATGCTCTTTGGCTGTTTTTGGGGGTAGGTGCGGCGGGCTTGCTGCTGCTGTGGTTGATTCTGGATATCGCCCTAAGGCCGTTACGCTTGATAGAACGCCAGGCAGAAGCGATTTGCCAGCGGGATTTTTCGAGCCAATTGCCGATGCCGCGTGCGCGCGAGCTGCAGCGCGTGATGATCGCGATGAACCGGATGACTCGGCAGCTTAAATCGCTGTTTGATGGCCAAGTTGCGCAGATTGAACAGGTGCGTAATCAAGCGTTTATTGATCCGGTCACGGGCCTGGGAAATGGCCGTTTTTTTAGCGCTCAGCTGCAATCTCGCTTGGAATCGCCGGAAGAGCCTTTTGTGGGAGCTCTCGCGAAATTCGAGTTGCAAGGGATGCGCGAGTACAACCAGCGTTATGGTCATGAAGCGGGTAACTGGCTGCTGAAACAGGCGGGCAAATTGTGGCGTCAAGAGATTGAGAAGGTCGAGAACGCCGTTGTTGCGCGAGTTGTGGGCGCAAGGTTTGCGGCTTTGCTTCCCTATGTAGATAAAACGCAGGCACAAGAGCGGACGGCGGCATTTTTGAAGGTGCTGTCGCAGCTGGATACCTTTGTGCAGTCACAGGTTGGTTTGCGGGGGTGCGTGGGCGTTGCGCTCTGTCAGGTGGGTAGGAGCCTGCTGGAAGAATCCACTGGTGTGCTGGAAGCAGAGGCCGATGCTGCGCTCAAACGCGCGATCCTGGCGCCGGCAGGTGCAGAATCGGTGCAGTTGTTTGATCCCAGTGGTGGTGCTGTGAACCTGATCGAGCGTCCACCCGGCGTGGAGGATTGGGAGTCCTTTTTGCGTGCCACCATCGAACGCCGCGAGCTGACCTTCCACTACCAGCCGGTATTGGCCTGCGAGGATCGGTCTTTGCTGCATTACGAGGTTCTCTCGCGCATCAAGCTTGGGGAGCAGGTGTTGGCGGCGGGAATGTTTATGCCGCTCATGGAGCGTTATCACTTGGTGCAAAGCCTGGATCGGATGGTGGTGAGTACGGTTTTGGAGAAGTTGACGCTGCTTGCGCCTGATCAGAGAGTTGGCGTGGCGGTGAATTTATCGAGCCATTCGATCCGTGAGCCGGGCTTTGTCGAGTGGCTGCTGGGGTGTGTCGGGCAGCATGTGGCTGTTGTGCCCCATCTGATCTTTGAGGTTCCTGAAGTCTCGGTGCGAACGGCACACGGTCGCCTCAAAACGCTTGCCGAGGGGTTGAAGCGTATGGGCGGGCGGCTGACGATCGACCATTTTGGCTCCACGAACAGCAGTTTTGGTTATTTAAGTGGTTTGCCCTTGTATTCCATCAAGATTGATCAGAGCTATATCCGTGACATTGCGGAGAATCTGGACAACCAATTTTTTGTGCAGTCTCTGGTGCGCATCGCTCACAGCAGACAGATCTTTCTTACCGCCGAAACGGTCGAAACGCAAAGCCAGTGGGATCTGCTCCGGCGCTTTCAGTTGGATGGTGCGCAGGGCTATTTTCTGGGTAAGCCTGCTGAAATCAATTTGTTATCTGCCTGAAAATACGATACAACACACGATTGCGCTGCCAAAACCGGTAAGCGCAGCATTTAGTGACCGATAGGGGAAGAAGAATGACAACAACGGGTAAGCGGCTGGCGCTAGGCGGTGTCTCTGGCGTGATTTCGCTGGCAGTCATCGCGTGTCTTGGGGTGGGTTGGTATTGGAGCGTGGAGCCGCCAGTGCCCACGGTTCGCACGATGATCGCGGAAACGGCGGGGCCTGGGGAGCGCCAAGATGTAGTGGGATATGCCACAACCAGTGCGTTAATCTATTTGACTAGGCAGCTTCTGGATAAGCCGGGCGGCTATTTGACCAATGATTTGACTCCCCCAGGCGTGTTGCTGGACGACATGCCAAGCTGGGAGTATGGCGTGTTGGTGCAGGTGCGCGATATGTCGCGCGATATGCGTAAAGACCTTGCCCGTTCGCAATCGACTTCTGCCGAAGATCCAGATCTTGCTAAATCAGAGCCGCAGTTCCACTTCGACAATAACAGCTATTGGTTTCCGTCTACGGAAAACGAATACCGCAGCGGGCTTAAGTTTCTGGAACGCTATCGCCACCGTTTAAGCACAGACAGCAGCTCTAGCGCGCAGTTCTATGCGCGCGCAGATAACCTGCGTAACTGGCTATCCGACGTGGAAACCCGTTTGGGCAGTTTGTCGCAGCGCCTGTCTGCAAGCATCGGCAAGGATCAGATTAACGTTGACCTTGCGGGCGATGACGCGGCTCGCCGCTCCAGCGATGCGCCTGAAAACATGCGCGTGAAAACACCGTGGCTGCAAATTGATAACGTGTTTTATGAGGCGCGCGGTAGCGCGTTTGCGATTATCGCGCTGATGCGTGCGATTGAAGTGGATTTCCACGACGTGCTGGTAAAGAAAGGCGCACTGGTGAGCGTTCAGCAGATTGTGCGCGAGCTTGAGGAAACTCAACAGCCGGTATACAGCCCAATGATCCTGAATGGCACTGGGTTCGGAATCGTGGCGAACCACTCGCTGGTGATGGCCAACTATATCTCGCGTGCGAATGCGGCCATCATTGACCTGCGCGAACTGCTCTCACGCGGTTGATTGGTTGCGCGGAAGTTTGCAAACAGAAGTTCGCAAACAGAAGTTGGCAAACAGAAGTTGGCAAACAGTAGGTAGCAAAAAAGGTGGCGCGAGCCACCTTTTTTGTTTTTGCGAAGACTACTTCTTGCCAGCTTCTACAGCAGACAGGATAGACTTGCGGGCGGCTTCGACATCGGCCCAGCCGTCTACCTTGACCCATTTGCCGGGTTCGAGGTCTTTGTAGTTTTCGAAGAAGTGCTCGATCTGCTTGATCAGGAGTTCTGGCAAATCAGAGTAGTTCTTCACGTTCTTGTAGAGTGCGCTGAGCTTGTCGTGCGGAACGGCAAGAATTTTTGCGTCTTTGCCTGCTTCGTCAGACATGTTCAGCACGCCAACTGGGCGGGCGCGGATGACTGAGCCTGGTACCACCGGATAAGGGGTGACGACGAGTACGTCGAGTGGGTCGCCATCTTCAGAAAGGGTGTTGGGCACATAGCCGTAGTTGGCCGGGTAGAACATCGGGGTGGCCATGAAGCGATCCACAAATACCGCGCTGTAGTCTTTCTCGACTTCGTATTTGATGGGGCTGGAGTTTGCAGGGATTTCGATGACTACATAGATGTCGTCAGGAATGCCTTTGCCGGGTGGAATGTCGTTGTAGCTCATGTTAAGTCCCTTCGGTGGTTGGGGTGGATGTACACAAAAAAGTGGCGGCATTATACCTGAGCTTTCGATGCGGGCCTACCGCCAGATTTGCCGCTTTGTAAACGCATCGCAGGGGCGTACTGGCGAAAACTGGCACTCTCTGCGACAATCCTTATACTCATTTCAAAATAAGCCGCTTTGTATTCAGGCGGTTATGGAACCGACTTCATGCGTTCTCTTGTTTTGCTGTTCTGGCGTTTGGCGATTTTTCGAAGCGGGCCTTCAGAGGTGCCGGTGGCAACTTCTCTGCTGCCGGTGATGTGCGCGGTTTTTTTGGTGGTGAACGTGGTTGTGCGAATGGCGTTGTCGGACTACAACGCTGCGGCTGCGCTTGGCAGTAGCGTTTTGATCTTGCTGGTCTGGGGCGTGGCGGTGTTCTGGCTGCTGAGTTTTAAGGGCGTTAAAGAGCGCTTTTTGCAGTGCTTTGTTGCCCTGCTTGGGATTGATGTGGTCATCACCTTGCTCAATTTTGGCCCCGGCATTCTGGGTATGCTTGCGGGTGGCGCGAGTGCGAGCCCTCTTGTGGATTTGATGCGGCTGAGCATTTTTGTTCTGTTTCTCTGGGATATGTTGGCAAAGGGTGCTGTGTATCGTGAGGCGATGAACATCAGCCCCTTGCAGGCCAATCTGCTGGCCATGTGTTTTGCATTCCTGTTTTCGTGGGTGGAGTTTGCGGCATTTGCGCCGGCTCCGGTTCCCTTGCCCCAGTAGGCGCAAGCGCCCTGCTACATCGAGTGCGACGGGCGGCTCCGGCTGGTGCGTGATTTCTTTCTTTTGATCTTTATTGTGAGTGGGAGGTGTTTTGCATGCACATTCATATCCTCGGCATCTGCGGGACGTTTATGGGGAGCCTTGCTTTGTTGGCGCGCGATTTGGGCCACAAAGTCACCGGCTCCGATACCGGCGTGTATCCACCGATGAGTACGCAGTTGGAGGCGCAAGGGATTGAGTTGATGGAAGGCTATGATCCTTCGCATCTGAAGCCGGCACCCGATTTGGTGGTGGTGGGCAATGCCATGGCGCGCGGTAATCCGGCGGTAGAATATATGCTCAATACGGGGCTGCCCTATGTTTCTGGCCCTGAATGGCTGCGCCGGCATGTGTTGCAGGGCCGGTGGGTGGTGGGTGTGGCGGGCACGCATGGCAAGACCACGACTTCCTCCATGGTGGCGTGGATTCTGGAACATGCAGGTTTGTGCCCTGGCTTTTTGATAGGCGGAATTCCGAGCAATTTCGGCATTTCGGCGCGCTTGGGCGGTAAGGAGGGCGTGGCCGAGCCGACGTTTTTTGTGGTGGAGGCAGACGAGTATGATTCGGCGTTTTTCGATAAGCGCTCCAAGTTTATTCATTATCAGCCGCGCACGGCCATCTTGAACAACCTTGAGTTCGATCATGCGGATATCTTCGATGATCTTGCGGCGATTCAGCGGCAATTTCATCATTTGGTGCGAACCATTCCGGGGCAGGGGCGGATCATTCTTCCGGCCAGCGATGAAAACCTGAAAGAAGTGCTCAAGAAAGGCTGCTGGACGCCTGTGGAGGAGTTTGGGGCAGGGGCGAGTGCGGGTTGGCAGGCGGAACTGCTGGAGCCGGGTGGCAGTCATTTTGCGGTTTATCTTTCCGGTGAACGTCAAGGTGAAGTGCGTTGGTCGATGACAGGTATGCATAGTGTGAACAATGCGCTAGCGGCGCTGGCTGCGGCTCGCCATTGCGGGGTGTTGCCGAGCGATGGGATTCGTGCGCTGTGCGAATTTGAAGGGGCGCGGCGTCGTATGGAGTTGGTGGGAGAAGTGCAGGGAGTTCGGGTGTTCGATGATTTCGCGCATCACCCGACGGCGATTGCCACGACTTTGGAAGGTTTGCGCGGAAATGTTGGAGATGCGCGAATTTTTGCGGTGATCGAACCACGTTCTAATACGATGCGGATGGGGGTTCATCAGTCCTTGCTCGCGCCGAGTACGGCAGCGGCAGATCAGGTAATCTGGTACCAGCCGCCGGGCCTGAATTGGCAGTTGGATGGAGTGATTGCTGCAAGCCCCGTTCCGGCACGTGTGGAACAGTCGATTGAGGCGATCATTGCCGACATCGTGCGCGAGGCTCGCTCGGGGGATCAGGTGGTGATTATGAGCAACGGTGGTTTCGGCGGCATCCACGCAAAACTTGTCGCTGCGTTGCGCGAGCGTGAAACGCAGGCAGCGCTTGCAACGAGCTGACTTGAGATGGATCGGCAAGCGCGGGTGATTGTGGATGCGGTGCGGTGGTTTCTGCAGGAGCAGCAGGGGCGGCTGGCTTGAGGTTGGCCTACGAGCCGCCACTTTGGGTACAATGGGGCTACGACCTGTTTTAGCCTGCATTGGGCCTGTTTTAGTTTGCATTGGGCCTGTTTTAGCCTGTATTGGGATAGCGCCGTGAACGACCTTGATCAATCCAACGATGCGAATGATTCCGCGGAGGATTCGTTTCAGAATGAAGTGGCAGGCATCGTGCCCATTCCACAAGACAAAGTGCCTGCCGCGCCGCGATCTTTGACGCCCACCGAAGCACAGCTTGCGGCGCGTAAGGCCGCGCAGCGGCAAATGCTGCTCGATCAAAACACCCTTACCGAAGAATATGTCGAGATGGTGGACCCGAATGAGCCGCTGAGTTTCCAGCGGGCGGGGGTGCAGCACGGCGTATTTCGCAAGTTGCGTTTGGGGCAGTATGAAGCCGATGCGACCTTGGATTTACACGCCATGACGGTGCGGGATGCGCGCAACGAGGTATTCCAGTTTATTAACGAAGCGCTTCGCCACGATTTGCGCTGCGTGAAAATCGTGCATGGAAAGGGCGAGCGTAGTAATCCGCCTGCGCTGCTAAAAAGCTATACGGCGCGCTGGCTGGTTCAGCTAGATGCGGTACTGGCCTACCATTCCGCCTTGCGCCATTTGGGGGGTGTGGGCGCGGTGTATGTGCTTTTGCACAAAAGTGAGCGCAAAAAGCAGGAAAACCGCGAACGGCATTTAAGCCGTCGCGGTTAAAAGAGGCAGTTTGTTCGGGCTGTCTTGCAAGGGCTGCCGACCTGTGGTGAAACGGCTCCGCCTCTAGCGCTTGCGAATTAAGCCTTCTTGAACGGTGCTGGCAATCAGCTTGCCGCTTTCGGTAAAAATCCGCCCATGGCTAAGCCCGCGTGCGTTTTTGGCCCAAGGGCTGTGCATCGCGTATAGCAGCCATTCGTCGATGCGGAAGTTGTCGTGAAACCAGATGCTGTGATCGAGGCTGGCGGATTGCACCTGTGGCTGAAAGAACGACATACTGTGCGGCAGCATGGAAGTGCCGAGCAGGTGGAAATCCGAGGCGTATGCAAGCAACGCCTGATGTAGGGCTTGATCGTCGGGCAGCGTGCCTACGGCTTTGAGCCAGACGTTTTTGCGTGGTTCGGTAGGTTTTGGGTTGAAGGGGTTGGTCGGGTGAATCGGGCGCAGCTCAATCGGGCTTGGTTGGTCGAAAATCTTGAGGAGTTTTTCGGGGATCATGCTCCGGACTTTTTCTTTTAGCTCGGCTTCACTGGGCACATCCTTCCACGAGGGGACTTCTGGCATCACCGAATCCTGATGCTCGACGCCTTGCTCATGCGCCTGAAAAGAGCAGGCCATATTGAAAATGGACTGGCCGTGCTGAATGGCGACGACGCGCCGCATGGTGAAGCTGCCGCCGTCGCGCTGGCGGTCTACTTCGAAAATGATTGGCGCTTTCATATCGCCTGGGCGCAAAAAATATGCGTGCAGAGAGTGGCAGAGGCGGGCTGGGTCTACCGTGCGTTGCGCGGCGATGAGTGCCTGTGCAACTACTTGGCCGCCAAATACGCTGTGGCCGCCGATGTCTTTGCTTTCGCCGCGAAACAGGTTGTCGTCCAGACGCTCTAAGTCCAGTAGATGAACTAATCCTTCAATCAAATCGTGCATAACTGCCTCTATGCAAGTGAATGGGGTGGATGGGGCGTATCTGCGTGTGAGATAGGCGGTTCGGCCATTATAGCGCGATATACAGAATGTAACATGGCTGTGATGACGGGGCCGGGCACAAGCGGAGCCTACGGCGCTGTGTTTTGCTGGAGGTGTGAGAGCCTCCGCTTCAGTGCCGGGGTTGTGCCGCAATAGCGTGAGGGTGGCGCGTGTATTATCATCTGTTGGAGCAGGGTGAAATTAAGGCGGTACGGGATTCCTTTATTCTCAAGAGCCGGTTTCAAAAGCTCATCCATTCCGATGAACTCCAAGCCACGTTAGATAGGAGCCAACACGATGCAACGGCAAACACAAACACTAAAGCAAGAAGCCTTGGATTCCCTCCAACATCTGCCTGATGATGCCGACATCGACGAAATCATGTACCGCCTTTATGTTGTCGATAAAATTCGCAAGAGTCGCGAAGCCATCGAGCGCGGCGATGTTATCAACCATGAAGATTTGAAGCGCGAGATTGAACAGTGGTAGATGCGGTACGACTGCATGGATGCAGGAGGTTGCACCATTGCATCCCTCCCTCTCGCCGATGGCTCGCCGCCTTTAGGTGGCTAGGAATCCCCCTGCTTTAGCGGAGCAGGAGGATGCCAAGGGCGGGTTCTCTAGCGGAACAGCGCTTTTAGGATTTTGACGTTGTTTTTGTAGGGAGGAAAACGCAGTGGAATGTCAAACAGCGCCGCAGATTTTACGATACTGCGTTGGTGTGAAAACGCCTGGAATGAAAATTGAGCGTGATATGCGCCCATGCCGCTTTCACCGACGCCGCCAAAGGGCAGGCTCGCGCTTGCGACATGCACTACGGTGTTGTTGATGCAGCCGCCGCCAAATTGGATGTTCGCGAGCACTTCGTCTTCCACCGATTTGCTCTCGGTAAACAGGTAGAGTGCAAGTGGGTGACTGGGGAGGCGCTTAACGTGTTGATAGACTTCGGAGAGGTTTTGGTAAGAAATAATGGGCAATACGGGGCCGAAGATTTCTTCTTGCATGATGCTGTCATCAAGGCTGACGTTATGCAGCAGAGTGGGGGCGATATAGCGATCTTGTTTGTCGGTTTGCCCGCCGGCAAGGACTTTTGCGGGGTCGATTAAACCTTTTACGCGGTCAAAATGGCGATCGTTGATCATGCGGCCAAAATCGGCGCTTTTTTGCGGATTATCGCCGTAGAACTGGCGCAGCATTTCTACCATTTTTTGTTCGAATGCTTTTTGAATGGGCGCATGCACGAAAATATGGTCGGGCGCGATGCAGGTTTGGCCGGCATTGAGCATTTTTCCGGAAAGAATGCGGCGTACGGCAATTTCCAATTTGGCGTCGCTGTGGACGATGGTGGGACTTTTGCCGCCTAATTCTAGCGTTACGGGAGTCAGGTGGCGAGCGGCCTTGGCCATTACGATGCGACCTACGCGGGCGCTACCGGTAAAGAAAATATGATCGAAACGTTCTTCCAGCAGGGCGTCGGTGATGTCGGTTGAGCCAAGGTGTACCTGCACAATATCGGGCGAGAAATATTCTTTGGCGATGCGCTCGATGATCTTGCCGGTGGCGGGCGTTAGTGACGAAGGCTTGATGATGACGGTATTTCCTGCCGCAATGCTGCCTAACATGGGTTGCATGCAGAGCAGGAAAGGATAGTTGTACGGGCCGATAATCAAGCTTACGCCGCGTGGGGTGTATTCAATTCGGCTGGTGCCTGGCTGCGCCCATTTGGAGGTTTTTGCTTTAACGGGCTTCATCCATTTGTGGAGGTGGCCGATGGTGTGGTTGAGGTCGTCCATCAGCGTATTGAGTTCGATAAACGCTTCGAATGGGGGGCGGCCAATGTCGGCTTTGAGGGCGGCGGCGATTTCGTCTTGGTAGCGGATGAGGGCGATTTTGAATTGTTTGAGTTGGGCGATCCGGAATTCATGGCTGCGGGTGACGCCGGATTCGAAAAAGTCGCGCTGTTTGGCTACGGCTTGTTTGGCCCAATTTTGTTGGGCGGTGCTGTCGAGGGCTGCATTCATGTTTTTATGGACTCCTTGGGGTGGTGGCTCAATCAGACCATGTTTTTATTGTGTAGGCAATTGCTTGTAGAATCATGAACATTGACTAAAAGTGACAAAGCTTTTGCGGTGTGTTCTTTATTGCGTAGACGCCAAACTCGTCAACACCAGCGTTACCAGCATGGATTGCTGGGTAACGCCCATCTTCACAAACATCGAGCGCAGATGAGCGCGCACGGTATTTTTCTTGATGTTGAGTTCTTCTGCCACTTCGTCGGTGGAATTGCCTTCGGCCAGCAGGATGGCAATGGTGGCTTCGGACATGGTGAGCTGGTAGAGGTTCATCAGCGTTCGTACCGAGATTTCGAGGTTTTTTTCGGGGTCTTGAATCAGAACGGTTAGGTAGGGGGTGATGTCGGATTCGTCGTGGCTCTCAAAATACATGGGCTTGATCATGAGCTGATACGGCGCTTTGCCGGATTCGCGGGTGACGGCAAGTGCGTTCACCGGTACGCGCTCGTGCTTGCGGATGGCTTCGAGGGCGGTGTGGATGTAGTGGCTAAAGGTGTCGTTGAGGACGCTGTTATTGAGTTTGATGCGGTTGTGCAGGATGTGGAAACCGTCGCCGCCTTTGACGTAGCTTTCGGCGGTGGTGTTGGATTGCAGGATGCATCCTTGCTTATCCAAAGTGAAAATCCCGATGGAGCGCCTCGAAATGGAGTCGGCGTAGATTTGCCGCTCGGAATTGAGCTGGCGTAGCTGGAGGCCGAGTAAGACGGACTGTTTGAGATGCGGGATGAGCAGGTGAAAAAAGGCTTTTTCTTCGTTGCTGAATTTGCCTTGCGATTCTTCTCGGGTGAAGCGAATCGAAATGCGGGAGTTTTTCTCGTACAGCCAGTCGATTCCAGCGATGTGGCTGATTTGGAAAGGCTTTAGAAACATCCGGTAAAAGTCGCTTTTGAGCAGTTCACTGCGCGGGATGAGGTCGTCAATCGTGACAACCTCGTCCAGCGGTAGATTTACCAGCGGGTCTTGGATGTACAGGCTGGTGTAGGCGCCGACTTCGTTGCCAAGCAGGGCAATGTCAGCGTCGTCGCCACTGGTGTAGATCAGGCCCGGATCGGTGATGGTGGGCTGGCGCACGATCAGGGTGGCGTGTTGTAGGTTGAGTGTTTGTTTTAGAAGCGTAAGAAACTGCTTGTTGTTGGCCTGCGAGGAGGTCGCTGCACCGTAGAGCGCGCATAACAGGTTGGAAAGAGCAATATTGTCGATATTCTGGCTCATGGCGCACCGTACTGTATGAATTCCAGTTCATTTCGGGGTATGGCGGGTCTGATACTACCCTAGAGGTGGGCCTGTTTGCACTATTATCGAATCACAGTGCGTTATCGAATCACAGTGCCGTTATCGAATCACCGTGCCGCGATCGAATCACTGCGCAGCTGCGTTGCCAAGGAGGGATGTGCCATACTTTGGCGGTTCGCAATTGCGATGTGCTTTGAACCGTTCAAAAATCAGTACAGGATTCCTCATGCCGCTCTACACAACCCTCTTCAGATCCGGAACCTCTCTGGCCGTCGCCCTTGCGATTGCAGGCTGTGCCACGGTTACGAAACCGACGGTCAATACGATGCCAGTCACCCAGCCGCAGGTCAGCCCAACGCTGCAGCAGGCTGATTTTAAGGGCCTTAAGCGCAAGGTCGCGATTGCGCGGTTCAGCAACGAAACCACGGCGGGTGCGAGCTTCTTGCTGGATGGGAAGGGGGATCGAGTCGGCAAGCAGGCATCGGATATTCTTGCCGCACGGCTCGCGGAAACCGGCAAATTTATCCTGCTGGAGCGCGCCGATCTCGACAAGATCAAAGATGAAGCGGCCATTGCCAATCTGAAGCAATCCCAAGTCGGCGCGGATTATCTGATCATTGGGTCGGTTTCTGAGTATGGCCGTGAGGCCGTCAGTGAAACCGGCGTGTTCAGCCGCAACAAGAAGCAACAGGCGAGGGCGCGGGTCAATGTGCGGCTGGTTGAAGTTAGTACCGGCCAGATCATTTATTCCGAAGAAGGCAGCGGTGAAGCTCTTTCCGAAGCCAATACCGTGTTCGGTGTGGGGGAGCGCGCCGGCTATGACACGAGTCTAGATGATAAGGCGCTGTCGGCGGCTATCTCGAAGCTGGTGAGCAACGTGGTTGAAAATCTGATGGACAAGCCGTGGCAAGCCTATCTCGTGGGTGAGCAGGGCGGGCTGTACATTATGACGGGCGGCAAAGCTCAAGGTGTCAAAGTGGGGGATCAGTTTGCCGCTATGCAGCGTGGAAAGGTGATGCGCAATCCGCAGACGGGCCTGAATCTGGAGCTTCCAGGTACGAAGATCGGCACGTTGAAAGTGGTGAGCCAGGCAGGTCAAGGCGACAATGAAATTTCGCTCTGTCAGTTGACCAGCGGTTCGTTGCGGGGCCAAGCCCTCGATAAGATCATCATCCAAGAAAATCACTGAGCGGAGCCGCCATTATGACTTTTTTCCGTAAAGTACGTTCATCTTCCTGTAAAACACAGGCATCTTCCAGTAAAGCGCGCTTCTACGTTGTGACCAGCAGAAGAGCGACTACAAATTCCACCGTCAAAGGCATCCTGCTTGGCTGCATTGTTTTGCTGTTGGCGGCATGCGGTAGTTTCAAGAGCACGACGCAGACTGAGGAAGGCACCTTCTTGCAGTTGGTGGGCAGTGTTGAAAACGCTACTTTGCAATTGGATGATGCGACGCTGGATCTCAACAATACTCGTGATTTCAACCTGAATGGCAAGCGGGTTACGAAAATTGCGATTCAACCGGGGCAGCACCGAGTCACGATTACCCGTGATGGTAGCACGCTCGTGGATCGACGGATTTTTGTTACGGAAGGCAATGCCTTTGAAATCAACCTTCCCTGAGAGATTTTTCTATGTTTGGAAGTAGCTACATGGTTAGAGGTACCGCTGCGCTGCTGCTTGCCGCAGCTTTGCTGGGCGGATGCGCCACTCAGCCTCATCCTACGGGTTTTTACTGGGGGAATTATTCACAAGCATTTTATGAATACCAGAAAGACCCCAACGCCAGCACCTTGCAGTCCTACAAGGATTGTCTGCTCGACATCATTTCCAGAGCCGATAGCGGCCGCAGTAAGGTGCCGCCCGGCGTGTTTGCCGAACTGGGCAAGCTCTATCTGGACGAAGGCAATGGCGGGGAAGCCATCCGCTGGTTTCAGCGAGAAGCCACTACGTTTCCTGAATCGGGTGTGTTAATGAAGTCACTGATTGAGAAGGCGGGCAAGGCATGAACGTGAACTTTTTTCTGAAACGCCTTGCCCTTGCCGCTGGACTGGCAGGCAGCTTTGTGCTGTCTGGCTGCGCGGTGACGCCCTCCGTGCCAGTAACGAAGCAGGATGTGTTCAGCGCAATTTATACGGAAAAACCAGCGTCTATTCTAGTGGTACCGGCCATCAATCACTCTACCGCTGCGGAAGCGAGTATTTATTACAGTGCGAGCATTGCCCAGCCGCTGGTGGAGCATGGCTATTATGTGCTGCCGATTCCTGTTACCAATGCCATGCTGCAACAGGCGGGGATCAGTGATGGTGCCCAGCTTGCCGATGTGCCACCCCAGCGTTTTGAGCAGATGTTTGGTGCTGATGCGGTTTTATTTGTAACGATCAACCAGTGGGATACGTCTTACTATGTTGTTGGCGGAAACGTAACGGTAGGGCTCACCTTCAAGATGGTTTCTGCTCGCACCGGCAACGTCCTCTGGAACTTTCGCAACAAGGTTGTAGTGGATACAGGCGGTGGCAGTAATAACGGTTTGCTTGGTGCGATCATCAACACCGCTATCAATACTGCGTCCCAAGATTATTTTCCGATTGCGCAGCAGATAAATTATCAGTCGATTTGGGTGCTGCCATTCGGGAAATACCACCCGTCCAATACGGTGGACGCGACGTTAAATTCACGGCACGAATTTAATCAGGTTGCGGAGGGTGGTCAGGGGCGGTGAAGCATTTCATTTTATGAGGGATGGAAGCCGTCGCGAGTTTGATTTTTGCTGTCGTACGGCCTTAGAAAAAATAATCAACCCCCAACGCAATGCTGCGCTTCTCATCCGGTAAACCGCCGGGTGAGCTAAGGGAGGGGATGCGGTTGTTACGGTTGAATACGTTGCGTATTTCACCGTGAACTTCAAGTTGGCGTTCGGGCGCCCAAATCCAGTTGAAATCAAGGCGGTGGTAGGTGGGTAACGGGGCGAGTATTGCGCCGGTGACGCTGCCGCTGTTGAGAGTGTCGAGGCGGTTGATTTCGGTGCGGTGGATTAGAAAAAAGCTGCTGTCTAAGGCGGCTGCGTGATAGCCGAGGCGGGCGTTGATCATCCAGTCGGGGAAGGCATCATAGTCCATGTGCAAGGTCTGGTTTCGGCTTTTTGCCCAGCTTGCATCTACGCCAAAGCGCCACGGTTCGAACTGCCATTGTTGCTGCAAGGTGACGCCAGCCGCTCGGCTTTTGGCAATGTTGCGCGTCTGGGCAATGGTTTCGTTTGGGCTGCGCGATGCAACGATGCCGTCGTCCCAGCGGGTGTGAAAGAGGCTGATCTGGCTGAACTGGTGCGCGCTTTGATGGAGCCAGAGGAGTTCGTGGTTGCGGATGGTTTCAGGCTTTAGATTGCGGTTACTGAGGGTGGAGATGGCCGAACCGTAGCGTTCGCTGGCAGTGGGAGCGCGGAAGGCTTCGCTGTAGATCAGCTTGAGGGTGTTGATGGCATCCAAGTGGTAGAGCAGGGTGGCACGCGGCGAAAATTGCGAGCCTACGTCCGAGTAGTCGTCCATCCGGGCGCCCCAAAGCAGGTGCCAGCCGCTGTCGTTAATCATGCTGTCGGCCTCAAAGGTGAGGCTGTCTATAGTGCGTTTGCGGCCGGTGAGGGTAGAGGGGAGATCGGCAAGCAGGCGGCCGTCATGTAGATGCAGCTGGTTGGCGGAATCGTCGATTTGTAGTTCATCGTGCGCAAGCTCAGTGGCCCATTGGGTATTCAGTGCGGCGAGCGTGTCTTGCAGCTGCAGGCGTATTCCGGCGCGGTGCTGGTCAAATTGCGTGAGCTGGATGGCTTGTTGGGCTCTCTTATTGAGATCCAGATTCAGATAGACCGCATTGTCGGATTGCCAGTAGTAGCCGCTGAGCTGGATGTTGCCCTGATCAGAATAACGCTGTTGGATGCGCAGCTGGGCGACGTTAAGCTGGGTCGTCTGCTCGCCGCGATCATTGGTGGAGGCGAGTCGAGTACCCACGCCCGGTTGCCCGCGGGCTTCGTAATCAAAGTGGTAAAGGCTGAGTTCCAACTCACGCGAGGCGTCGATCTCACCTTTGAGATGGGTGACCAGCGCATGGCTGTCGTAACGGTTGCTGAGCCGGATGTCGAGTGGGCGGCCGTCTAAACTGTCCCGCGTGCGGTACTCTAGCTCTTGATTGGCCTGCCCGGTGCCTGCTGCGCTGAGGGAGGCCGACCAGCGTGAGTTTACGGTGGTGCGGCCACGTATTCCGGCTTGGTAGTAGCCGTTGCTCGCGCCCGTTAGGGCGGCGCGGTATTGGGTGCCGCTTGGGGCGCTGGCGCTACCTACGCTTTTAGGAGTTTGAGGGTTTTCAGGGCTGTAGCTGTTAAGCCCGAGGGTTCCGTGAAATGAATCGCTGCCGTGTAATGCTGAGCCTGCGCCTTCGCTGAGTTCGAGTGAGGTGAGCGTAAACAGCGGAATTTCTGGGAGATACAGGATGGGGGCGCTATAGGCGAAATCCATCAGCGGTATGCCGTCTAAGAATACCGCAAGGCCGCGAAACGATGCGGCGTTGCTATAGCCGCGAATGGCAATGGCATCACCGCCCGCCACGAAGGGCAGCACCTGTACGGCAGGTTGAAATTTAATGGCATCCAGCAGATAACGGCTACCGTTATTGCGCCAATCGCGCTCGTTGATCGTGGTTACCCAGCTAGGGGAGTTGGCTTGGGTGCTGCCGGTGAGTGTCGAAGTGCGAATTTGTACGTTGACGAGCTCATCTAGGGGGAGGTTGAGCAGCGAAACCACGTCGTTCTCATTCCCCTGTGCGCCGTAACTGAACAGCAGCACCAGTCCACCCCAATAAAATGCTAGGGGTAGCGCGGCCCTCTGATCACGTGTGTGGCGAGCGCCGAAGGCGCCTTGGCGTAGGTGTTTGATGGTGTGGCCTATTCTGTAGGAGAGGAGAAACAGCCAATTAGTGAGTGTAGCCGTGCTATGATTTTGTTGCGAGTGGGATCCGTTTTATTTCTTTTTTATTATCGCTTTTGATGTAGCTATAAATTTTTAGCCGGAGTTCTGTGCGGGTGAGCGCTTTGCTTTGGCCTTCACTTTTATTGGTCTCCTGAACCTTGCAGCAATTTATCAAGTAGGGCTTCTGCCTCACTGCGCGAAATATGGTTTCCCTCCAGGGCATCGACAAAGGCTTCCCGGCCATACTTGCTCACCAGCGTCTGCAGCTGCTCACGATTCACGGCAGGGGGGTGCTCCTCCATAACGGCTTGCATTAGGGCAGATCGCTGCTGCATAAATTGATCATTGCGCTGCTGCTTTTCCCGTTCATGGTTTTCACGAAACCTGTCAAACGCTTCCCCATGCTGCTTCAAAAACGCCTCATGAGCGGCGTTATTGGCTGCGATACCGGCAACATTCTGCGCTTGCCCAACCCATTCCGTGAGCGCCTGTTGCTGCCTGGACACATCGGCATCGCTCGCCACAGGATCCAAGCGCGTCATCCAGAAACCATCGGCACGCTCCACGCTAGGCTGCTGCCCGAACATCGCCATAGGTGGTGCGACCAGCGTATTCCATCCCGTCCCGACCGCCGGCAACAGCGTCCCCGGCACCGTCGCATGATAAAGGCCCTTGGCGGTCGGCCAGAGAAACTCGGCGGCAGGTGCCGCTGTAGTACCAAGCCCAACCACCAACACACCGCTGGGCACGCCTACAACCGTACGCAATACGCTCTCCGCGGTGGCCTCGATAACTGCCCAAGGGTAAGCAAACCACCAACCGAACACCCGCTTGCGGGTGCGCGCTCCCGCTGCCGCAAAAGCATCTCCCCAAGCATCGACGCTGCCCTGAAGCGCAAAGTCCCGGATCAGGGTCTCGCCGCCAAATTCCAAGGCTGTTTTACCGGTATCAGCCATGTCCCGGTACAGCTCGCCATCAAAATATTCCAGCATGTCATCCCCGGCATCCCGCCAACCTTCGCCCGCCCTGTTGGCAGGATTGACATACCCAGGAACCACCCAGACGTCATACAGTGCTTCATCCCGCCCGGTAATCTGGCCATCCACGATGAGTTGGCGTTTTTGCGCAAAATCTAGGAAATATTCCGCGCGGACAGCGCCGCTGAAGAGTCCGCAGAAGAACATTAAAGGGATGAATAACCGGTGTTTTTGCATACGGCCATAAAATGTCATGCTCTGCACACCGTTCAGTACCGCTGACGTTCCAGCGGCGGTGGCAATTCATCGCCAGCACGCCGGCGACGGAACAGTGCCGCACGCGCCAGCACGATGGTGGTAACGGGCGCTGTGATCGATAGCACGATAATGATGAGCCACACGTGCAGGTCAGGTTCGTTGGCGCGGGTCGAAAAGTGAATGATCGATGCGAAAGTCACAAGCCACGCCGCCAATGTTGATGCCAGTGCCGGCGCGTGCATGCGCGTGAAAAAATCCTGCAATCGCCACAATCCCAGCGCAGCGATCAGGACAACAATACCGCTTGCCAATAGCAGAATTGCAACGGCGATTTCCCCCCACGGTGTCATTCGATAACCTCCCCACGTAATAAAAATTTTGCCATCGCTACCGAGCTGACAAAACCGAACAGCACCATCAGAAACGCACCTTCGAAGTACATGCTGCTGTCGTAACGGATAGCAAGCGTCAGCATGATCAGCATGCCAACCACATAGATGAAATCCAGTGCCAGTACGCGATCCTGTGCGGTCGGCCCGCGCAGCAGTCGCAGCAGCCCCAGCGAAATCGCAAGTACAAACAGGATCAGTGTCAGGGTGATCGACCACGACAATAAATTGCTCACTCGAACACCTCCTTCAGCGGAAACTCATAGCGCGTCTTGAACTGATGGATAAAATCCGCCTCGTCAGCAAGATCGAATACATGCATCAGCACTGCGCTGCGATCGGGTGCAAGTTCGCTCCACACGGTGCCGGGAATTACCGCTGTGATCATCGCCAGTGCTGCGAGTGCGTGCTCATCGCGTAGTTCCAGCGGGATCACCACGAACGCGCTGCGGGGCAAACGTCGATGGGAGAAAATCACGCCACGCGCGACTTCCAGTGCCGATAACACCACATCGCCGCCCACGCGAAAAACCAGTCGTGTCAGCACTACAGGGTGACGCATCGGGCCTGCGGCCGGTCGTAACGGCAACATCAGCAACGGCATCGCTACGGCAAGCAGGATGCCGAGCAGAATCTGTCCGGGCGTGAACGACCGGCTTAGCAACAGCCATAGTACCAGCAGACCGGCGGAGGTCAGCGGCGAAGGCAATAGGCGATTCATGGCGCAATTCCTTCTATGGTCACGATCTTGTCAACGGGTTGCGCCGCCATAACTGCATCAATATAACCCTGTGGTTGGTGCAGCGCCTCGGCTGTTGCGTGCATGTACGACAGCACAGGCTCACCCCACGCTGCCAGCAGAATGCAAGTGCCCAGCAGCAGCATGATCGGCAGCGTTTCCAGCGCATGCATGCGCAGGCTGGGGCGCTCCTGTGATGACCAGAAGTGGCGTATGCCCTGGCGCATCAGCGCCATAGCCGCCAGCAGACCTGAGACGATCAGCAGGGCGAACAGCGTCCATCCTGCCGTGTTGTGAAGGTCGATCAACGCTTGCAGCATCGTCAGTTTGCTGATGAAGCCTGACAGGGGGGGCAGGCCGGCGATGATCACCGTCGCTATCGCGAAGTTCATGCCGAGAAAAGCCAGCGCAGCCGGAATCACACGACCGACCAGTACTTTTTCGTCGTCATCGAGATTGGTGTCTGGCATGGGTTCGGTGTCGACGAAGGCATGTAGCGTGTCGTGGCCGTGATCGATACTGGCGTGATGCCCGCTGATCTGACGTGCTCGTTCCAGCAGTTCCACCAGCAGGAATAACGCGCAGCCTGACAATGTTGAACTGGCGAGATAAAACAGCGCACCACTACCGAGTGCAATATCGGAAAAACCGAATGCTGCGATCAGGGTGCCTGACGACGTGATGATGCTGAAGGCGGCTATACGGCGCACCGAGCTTGCCGCCAGTATGCCGATGGCACCGAAAATCAGTGTGGCGATACCGCCCCACACCAGTGCATCGGCACCAAAAAGCGCGGAGTCACCGGCAGCGGTGGGGAAGCACAAGGTCCACAATCGCAGCACAGAGTAAATGCCGACTTTGGTTAAAATCGCGAACAGTGCAGCCACGGGCGCACTGGCGGTAGTGTAAGCGCCGGGCAACCAGAAGTTCAGCGGCCACACTGCCGCCTTGGTTAGAAACGCCAGTGCGAGAATTGCCGCACCCGCATGTAGCAGGCCGCGATCGGATGCAGGCGTCAGCAGCAGTTTCTGCGCGATGTCTGCCATGTTGAGCGTACCGGTAACACCGTAGATCACTGCCACGCCGATCAAAAACAACAACGACGCGAGCAGGTTGACCGCAACGTAGTGCAGGCCCGCACGCACGCGCGCACTACCGCCGCCATGCAGCAGCAAACCGTAGCTCGCCGCCAGCAATACCTCGAAAAACACAAACAGGTTGAACAGGTCGCCGGTGAGGAAGGCACCGTACAACCCCATCAGCTGCAGCTGGAACAGTACATGAAATTGCACGCCAGCGTGATGCCAGCGCGTCAACGCATACGACAGCGAGGCCAGGCCCACCATGTTCGCCAGCACCAGCATCATTGCTGACAAACGATCCAGCACCAGCACGATACCGAATGGTGCCTGCCAGTTACTCGCCAGATAAATACCGTATGCAGAGGCTGCTGGTTGCTTGTTTACCCACAGCAGCAACAGAACTGAAAGCGTCAGTCCGGCCAGCGTCGAAACCAGGTTGATGGTGGATTTGATAGGACGATGACGCTCCTTTATCAGTAACATCAGCGCGGCGGTGGCCAGTGGCAGCAATACCGGCGCGACGATCCATTGCGACATGTCCGGTATCAGATTGACGAACGTACTCAATGTTTTTCCTCTTCGCCATCGACGTGGTCACCGCCGGACAGGCCGCGCAGTGCGAGCAGTAGTACCAGGAACAGAGCGGTGGTGGCGAAACCGATGACGATGGCGGTCAGCACCAGTGATTGCGGCAGCGGATCACTGTAGTTGAGCAGATTGGCAGCAAGCCCGGGTTTGACGATCGGCGCCTTGTCGATCGCCAGACTGCCGACACTGAAGATGAACAGGTTCACTGCATAGGACAGCAGTGACAGCCCAATCAGCACCTGAAAAGTACGTGGACGCAGCACTAGCCAGACTCCGGCACCTGCCATCACACCGATTGCCAGCGAGATTACGAATTCCATCGGTGATTGCTTCCTTCTGCTTCGGTTGGTGTTGTGTTATTCACAGTGTTTTTCGCCGTGTTCGACTCGTCGGTGCTGGCGCTTTGGCGTTGCGCGCGCAGGGACTGGTGTGCGAGCGAAGTCAGCAACAGTAACGTTGCGCCAACTACGACCATAAACACACCGAGATCGAAGAAGGCTGCGCTGGGCAGATGAATTTCATCCAGCACAGGCAGCGTCACATGCGCGGTGTGCGTGGTGAGGAACGGGTAATCCAGCAACAGTGAACCCAGGCCGGTACAGAGCGCAATCAACAGGCCCAGCGCAATCCAGCGTTTAGGATTCAGCTTCAAACGTGCTTCCACCCAATGGGTGCCACTGACGATGTACTGCGCCAGATAGGCGATCGACAGCACCAGTCCGGCGACGAAGCCACCTCCCGGTTCGTTGTGGCCGCGCAGATAGAGGTAGAACGCGAATACGCCGGCCACCGGCAGCAGCAGGCGTGTCAGCACCGCTGGTACCACGAGGTAGGCGGGCAGGGCTTTCGACGGGTCTGCTTGGCGAGTGAGGTCATGGCCAACCTTGTCGGCGGTGGCATTCTGCTGATCGGGAATGTTGATGGCTTCACGCGGTGGCCTGAAGCGCCGCAGCAGTGCGAACACGGCAAGGCCGACGATGCCCAGTACGGTGATTTCACCCAGCGTATCGAAGGCGCGGAAGTCCACCAGCATGACGTTAACGACGTTAGTTCCGCCGCCTTCGGGCAGCGCGTGTTCAAGAAAGAATGGAGAAATCGACAGTGGTGCGTTACGGGTCAGTAGTGCATAGGACAAGGCCGCGAGGCCAGTGCCGATCAACAGCGCCAGAATGAAATCGCGTCGCCGCCGCCATTGCACGCGCAACGACAGTGCTGGCTCATCTTGTTCCACACGCTTGGGCAGCCAGCGCAGGCCGAGCAGAAACAGCACCACGGTGACGACCTCCACCGCCAGCTGCGTTAGCGCAAGATCGGGTGCCGAAAGCCAGGCAAACGTGATGCACACAGCAAGACCCACCACACTCAGCAGGGTCAGCGCCGCGAGACGATGGAACTTGGCTTGCCACGCAGCACCAATGGCACAGGCCGCGCCAATCAGCCACAGCAGGATAAATTCCGGCGTTACCGCCACGCGCTCACGGTCACCCCATTCCAGCGGCACGATCAAGGTCGATGCAGTCGCTGTGGCGGCCGTGATCAACAAAATCCATAGCAGTTGCGACTGCAAACGGTTGGTACCAAGCGTGCGCTGCTGTCGGCGCGCCAGCCGTGTTATTGCTGCCAGCGAACGATCGAACAGGCGCTTACCGTTCCATGATTGCAACAGCGGTACACCGGGGCCGCGTCGTTGTTTGAAGCGCATCGCGAACACCACATAAATCACTGTGCCGATCACCATGGCCACCAGACTCATGACCAGCGGCGCGTTGAAACCGTGCCACACTGCCAGACTGTATTCGGGCAGATTGCCCCCCACGACAGGATCAGCGGCAATGGCCAGCAACGCTCCCACCGACCATGCCGGCAGTACGCCAACCACAAGACATACCAGCACAAGCAGCTCTACCGGTACGCGCATCCAATAAGTGGGTTCGTGTGGCTGGCGCGGCAGATCGCGGGCGGGCGGGCCGAAGAACACATCGTGGCCGAAGCGCAGCGAATACACCACGGCGAATACTGCCGCCAGCGTCGCTGCCAGCGGCAGAAGGTTCTCGACCCATGGGTGCGATGACACGAACACGGTTTCGGCGAAGAACATTTCCTTGGACAGAAAACCGTTCAGCATCGGCACGCCCGCCATCGCGCCACATGCGACGATTGCCAGCGTGCCGGTGATGGGCATAATGCGGAACAGGTCGTCGAGGCGGCGCATGTCACGGGTGCCGGTCTCGTGATCGATGATGCCCACCGACATGAACAGCGAGGCCTTGAAGGTGGCGTGGTTCATCATGTGGAACACGGCGGCGACAGCCGCGAGCTTGCTGTTCAGGCCCAAAAGCAGCGTGATCAGTCCCAGGTGGCTGATGGTCGAGTACGCCAGCAGGCCCTTGAGATCGTTCTGGAACATGGCAACGTAGGAGCCCATCAGCAACGTGATGACACCGGCACCGCCCACGATCCAGAACCACTCCTCGGTCCCGGACAGCACCGGCCACAGCCGCGCCAGCAGGAACACGCCGGCCTTCACCATCGTTGCTGAATGCAGGTAGGCCGACACCGGCGTTGGCGCTGCCATCGCATGCGGCAGCCAGAAGTGGAACGGGAACTGCGCGCTCTTGGTCAGCGCGCCCAGCAAGATCAGGCCCAATGTCAGCGGGTACAAGGGATGAGCGCGAACGACATCGCCAGCCGCCAGCACGACGTCGAGTTCGAAGCTGCCGACGATATGCCCCAGCAGCAGCACGCCGCCTAAAAGCGCAAGCCCGCCGGTTGCTGTCACTGTGAACGCCATGCGCGCGCCTGCGCGGGCATCCTTGCGGTGATACCAGTAGCCGATCAGCAAGAAGGAAAAGATGCTGGTCAGTTCCCAGAACAGCACCAGCTGGATCAGGTTGCCGGACACCACTACGCCGAGCATGGCACCCATGAAACCCAACAATAGTGAATAGAAACGCGTCGCCGGGTCCTGCGGTGACAGGTAGTAACGCGCATAGATGATGACCAGTAATCCCATGCAACTGACCAGCATCGCAAACATCCACGCAAAGCCGTCGATGCGAACAACGATGTCGAGCCCCAGCGAGGGAATCCAGGTCCGCCGTTCAGTTACGACGTTACCTGCACTGATTTCTGGATAGAGCAACGTCAGCGGCACGATTACTGCAATCGCAACCAGTGCGGCACATGATGATGCGAGATTGCGTGCACTGGTGGGCAGCTGCGCCGCGAAGGCACTACCAATAAAGGGAATGAGCAACAACAGCAGAAGCGACATAGCTTATGCACCCGCCATCAAGATGTGTGTTGTGGCTACGCGTGTGCGGGTGAGGTGTCGGGCAAGTCGGTGAGGCTGTGCTGATTGTCCGGTCATCAGGCCGGGTTCCTTTCTGTGGAGTGTAGCGGTTAATGTCATCCGTATAATTTAACAGATTCTGCGTTACCAGACATTGACGGAAAATTCAGGAATTATTCGATCATTGCGCCCTGATAGATCGTTCGCCATTGATCCTGCTGTCCGGTCTTGGCGTGCTGGCGGAGGGTTCGGCCATCACGCCCCGATACCTTGCGTGGCAAGTGTCGTAGACCCCTGGGGTAGGTGTTTGATGGGGGCCTATTCTGTATATAGAGGAGAATCAGCCAATTAGTGAGTGTAGCCGTGCTATGATTTTGTTGCGGGTAAAAGCCTTTTTATAGAAGCCTTTTTGTTTTGGTATAGGTGAGCATGAGCCCATGTTGAATGCCGTATTTAACCTCTCTGGCGGCGTAGGTTTACTGCTGATCGGCATGATTTTGCTTTCCGACGGATTGCGGGAGTTTGCCGGTGAAGCATTGCGAAAAGGCTTGGTGCGATTTACTGGGACGCCACTAAAAGCATTTTTGTCTGGCACAGGGGTTACCTTGGTTGCGCAGTCGTCGGCGGCGACTACGGTCACGCTGATCGGCTTTGTGAGTGCGGGCCTTTTATCGTTCCCACAGGCGTTGGGTGTAGTGTTCGGCGCAAGCGTAGGCTCTACCGGAACCAGTTGGCTGATTGCGATTCTCGGCCTTCATGTAAGCCTTGGTTTTTATGCGCTGCCGCTGGTGGCGATCGGGGCGCTGCTTAAACTGCTGGGAAGCGAGCGCTGGGGGGCGTTGGGGCTTGCGATTGCTGGTTTTGGCATGATGTTTGTGGGGATTGACACCATGCAGGAGGGAATGAAGGGGTTGCCCTCGGCCTTTAATCTTTCCTCTATGCCGGCGTCGAGCTTTATTGGGCGATTTGTGGGCCTGCTGTTGGGCATTGTGCTTACCATACTGATGCAGTCTTCTACCGCAGTGGTGGCTACTACGCTAACGGTGTTGCACAGTGGCGCGATTAGCTTTGAACAGGCCATGACGCTGGTGATTGGCGGCGCCATCGGTACGACTTTTACGGGGGTGCTGGCGGCGATCGGCGGTAGCGTTCCGGCCAAGCGGATTGCGCTTGCCTATGTGATATTCAACCTAACGGCGGGGCTGGTGGCGTTTTTGTTGCTGCCTGCCATCATGTGGGGGGTAGCGTGGATGGAAGTGGAGACGGGGCGGCAGGCGGGTTCGGTGAGCCTTGCGGCGTTTCATACGCTGTTTTTGAGTGCAGGGGTGATGATTTTTCTGCCGTTGGTCGGGCCGTATGGGCGTTTTCTGGAGCGTTTGTTGCCGGATCGTGGGCCGTCGTTCACGCGCCACTTGGATAGTTCGTTATTGGAGGTGCGCGGGGTTGCGATGACGGCTGCAGAGCAGGCGCTGCGCGATACGGCTCGAGAGCTGTTTGTGTGCCTTTCTTCCTTGATGGATCGAGAGCCGCCGGCGGAGAGGAAAGCGCAGGCGCAGGAGATTCAGCGTGCGCTGGTGCAGATTCGGCGTTTTGTGGGGGATATTCCAACCGGCGGTGGCGATGCGCGCGCTCTGATGCATGCAATTGATCATTTTGCGCGGTTGGCTTCCCGCCTTAAACTGAGCCAAGCTCTGCACGATCGCTTGCAGGATCAGGCGCTCAAGCAAGCACTGGATCATTGCCGGCAAACCTTGGCGCTGGCGCGGGATGGTTTGGATGGTAGTGCACCTGAGGATTGGCTGGCGCAGCTAAAGCTGCACGCGAAGGCGCTTACCGATCTGCGCAAGCAAGAGCGCCATACGGCTTTGCGGCTTGCGGGTGGGAGCCGTTGGGGGCCGTTAGAGGCGCTGGAGGTGGTGGATGCCTTACGCTGGGTGGAGCGGGTTGGCTACCATTGCTGGCGTACTTGCCATTATTTAACGCTAGACCCAAAACAAGAGAAGGATGCTGCGCTCGCGGCGAGTTCACAGGATTCACCGGACTCCGAAGAAGACTAAACGATAAAAACGATAACAATCATAAGAGGTGTTCGTGACTGCACAGCAAGAAAATTCTGCAAACCACCACTCAGGATCGCGAGAAAACTGGTCAGCGCGTTCTGGATTTATCATGGCGGCCATCGGTTCCGCCGTTGGCCTTGGCAATATCTGGCGATTTCCCTATGTAGCGTTTGAAAATGGGGGCGGCGCGTTTTTGGTGCCTTATCTAATTGCGCTGTTTACTGCGGGTTTGCCGCTTTTATTTCTGGATTATGCGATTGGCCATAAGTATCACGGTGCACCGCCTGCCGCTTATGGGCGGCTGTATAAACCGGCGAGTTCGCTAGGTTGGTGGCAGGTGATGGTGTCGCTGGCAATTAGCGTTTACTACGCTGCGGTGTTGGCGTGGGCCGCACGCTATATGCTGTTTTCGGTGGGGCAAGAGTGGGGGGAGGATACCGAGCAGTTTTTATTTTCCACTTATTTAGACGCCTCCAAAGGCTTGGACTTCGGTATTGTGCCGCACTTATTTTACGGCCTTTTGATCGTGTGGGCTTTTGTAATGCTGATCCTGTATGGTGGGGTCAAGAAGGGTGTGGAGCTTTCAAACCGGATCTTTATGCCGCTGCTTTTTCTTTTGTTTGGGGTTTTGGTGATCAAGGCCATCCGCTTGCCTGGCGCTGAGGTTGGCCTGAATGCGTTTTTTACGCCTGATTGGAATGCGATGTGGAATCCCAAAGTGTGGCTTGCTGCTTATGGACACATCTTTTTTTCGCTTTCGGTAGGTTTTGGCATCATGGTGACTTACGCGTCGTATCTAAAGCCGCGCACGAATTTAACGGGTTCTGGGATGGTGGTGGGTTTTGCCAATTCTTCGTTTGAGGTGCTGGCGGGAATTGGCGTATTTGCGGCGCTGGGATTTATGGCGCAGGCATCCGGTGTGGAGGTGAAGGAGGTTGTGAGCAGCGGGGTTGGGCTTGCGTTTGTGGTGTTCCCGAAAATTATTTCCAGCATGGGCAGCGGCGGGGATGTGTTTGGCGTGCTGTTTTTTGCATCGTTAGTGGTGGCGGGGATCACTTCGATGGTGAGTATTCTGGAGGTGCCGATCTGTGCATTTCAGGACACGCTGGGTTGGTCGCGAACGAAAGCGGTAACCTTAGTCTGTGGCGGCGCAGCGGTGATCTCGGTGTTGCTATTTTCGACGCGTAGTTCGATTGCGCTGGTGGATTTGGTGGATCATTTTGCTAACAACATCGGTATTGTGCTCGGTGCATTAGCCTCGATTGTGTTGGTATCGTGGTTTAAGCGGCCTTTGTTAAAGAACTTGGAGGCGCATGTCAACGAAGTTTCTACGATACGCCTTGGACGTGGTTGGGAATGGATGCTCACGTTTGTAACGCCGGCGGTGCTTTTGGTTTCGCTGGTGCTGGTGGTTGTAAAACTGGCGCGAGAGGGCTACGGCGATTACCCGATGGTGATGCAGTGGGGCTTCGGTTGGGGAACGGTGGCGTTGTTTTTTTTGGGTGCGGTTTTGCTGAATCGGTTGCGCAAGGAGACAGATCAATGAGCACAACTGTGTTAGTCATGGCGTTATTGTCCGTCACCCTGCTTTGGGGTGGGCTGGCGGCTTCCATCGTTCACTTGGTGCGGCATCCTGATCCGGAGGATTGATCGCGTGCGTTATTGGCGTATCACCGAAGCGAGGGATGTCTCCGGTGATGCGTCTAAGCCTTCGATGACCGGCAAATGCGCCAGCAGCCCATCCTCGTCGTTACGAATGGCGGTGAGGATGTCGCTGAGGCTGATCTGATCAATGGAGCGCCCCGGCAGTAGTTGATCGCTGCCTTCATTGCAGATCAATAATTTTGCACGGATCAGTTTCTCGCAAATTCTGCGGGAAAGCGGAATCGGTACGCCGAGTTGTTCCTCGATTTGCGCTTGGGTGAGCAGTGTTTCGCCGCGATCGAAGGGGCGGGCGGCTAATACCAATGTGCGCAAGGCGAGTTGCTCATCCAGTAACGCCGAACTGCGCGCATCCCGCCGCAGGGTAATCGTGCCCTCGTGCTGGATATAGTAGCTGAGGGTCGCGCCGATCAGCAGAATCAGCCAGCTCGTATAAATCCAGATCAGCATCACAATGCCGATGGCAAAGCTGGAATACACCGCTTCGTATTTGCTGGATTGCACCACGAAATTTGCAAACAACATCCCGACGGTTTGCCAGATTAAGCCCGCAATCACGCCCGCCATCAGTGCCGGAATGAATTTTACGCGAGTGTTCGGCATAAACGCATACACAAAACTAAACGCGACCATCACCAGTAAAAACGGGGTGAATTGCGCAAGCTCGATGATGAGTGTGCCCAGTGGCTCCACACCGATCAGGTATTGAACCACACTGGAATTCATGATGCTGGCGGTTACCCCAATGGCGGCCACCATCAAAATCGGCCCGATCAGAATCACACTCAAATAGCTGCTAAAGCGCTCTGGCAGCGAACGCATCCGCGAAACCTGCCAGATCATGTTGAATGAACGCTCGATCTTTTGAATCAGCGAAACCACCGTATACACCAGCGTTGCAAGCCCTACCGAGCCAAGTACGCCGACCTTCATGTTATCGACGAACCCCAGAATTTGCTCGGCCAGTTGTACCCCCTGCGGCCCAAGCGGTGAGAAAAACTGGAACAGCAAAGGCTCCAACTCGTTATGCACGCCCAGCGCCTTCAAGACCGAAAAGCTAAGCGCAAGCAGCGGAACGACGGAAAGCAGGGTGGTGTATACCAGACTCATTGCGTGTAGGGTGAGCGTGCCGGCGGCGATGTCGCGCCCGGTTGCGAAGATGACTCTTGAAGTGCGCAGCAGAATGCGCTGGTAAAGTGGGGCGTGACTGCTGACGGGGGTGATCAGTTGGGTTTGCCAGCGTGTGAGTGTGTCCGTAATCGCCATGCGAGGGGCTCCTAATACTGTGGTGCGCTCCTTGAGTGAAGCTCGCAAATGGTGGGCAAATCTTGCCAGAGGGCTGCTTGTTGGAAAGCAGGTGGGGGTAGGATAACAGATTTTTGCGGCCGGGGTTGTTTAGGGGGTGAAGGGGGCAGGGCTGCTACCCCACTTCAAAGCCCACAATATTCCTCGTGTCCTTACTAAACTCCACCCCAATTAAATGCACCGGCCCATCGTTCTGATATTTCTCGGCGTAATTACGATCCTTCAGCTGCTGTAACGCGCGGCCTTCAGGTACCAGTTCCACTACCTTGAATTCAAATAAATACACATGCCCTTCAAAGCATACCGTCATATCAATACGGCCGTGATTGGTGGCATCTTCCAGCTTGATATCCAATCCCAAGGCGGCGAAGTGGCTGTAGAAAATACTGGCCCAGTAGCCTTCGTATTGTGCGATGGGGCTGTTGCGGTACCAATCGTGTGGGATGCTGGCGAAAAAGGCGTGGAATAGATCGCGCATGGCGGGAATATTGTTGGACAGTAATATCTCGTACAGCCGACCGATTTGAGGTTGTATAATCGCCAGCCCACCACATAGCTCCCCCAGCAATCGGTCATGCAGGGCTGATTTCACTTCCATGTTTGGGAACCGTAAGGTGATGATGATACGCCCAGGAATAAATCGAGCATGATCAATCGTCACATAACCCGCCTGAAACATCAGCGCTTCTACGGGAATATTGTCTACGTCAAAGGTAGAAAGCAGAGCGTCTGAGGTGATGGATTTGCCAAGTTCGGGGGTGAATTGATGGCGTTTAGCGAGCAGCTTAATTAAAAAACTAGGTGTGCCAGTTTCAAACCACCAAGGGCGGAAGCTGCGATTACGAAATAGCAGAAGCAAATCAAACGGGTTGTAAACCGAATCGCCCAGCCAGTTGTAGCCGTTATACCAACGCTTGATTTCTTCACGATCCAGCCCTTCAAGTTCGGCTGCAAAAACACTGTCCACATCCTGATCGGTATAACCGCAGATGGCGCTGTATTCTGCGCTAAGGGTAATGTCTTCGAGGTTATTCAGCCCTGAAAACAGGCTCACTTTGCTGAACTTGGAAACCCCAGTCAAAAACGCAAAACGGATATGCGCATCGTTATCTTTGATCACCGAATAAAGATCTTTGAGCGCCTCTCGCATGGCAAGCGCGATTTCACGATCTTCAATCCGGTCGAGAATGGGTTTGTCGTACTCATCCACCAAGATCACAACGCGCTGACCTGTGCGTTCAGCCAGGCGTATGATCAGGCGCCTGAAACGGCTGCGCGCGTCGGGATATTCGGCGTGTAAACCAAAACCTTCTTCGAGGGTGCCAAGCTGCTCGTCCAGACTTCGCCCTAAATCCTCCACCGAAGCCAGCGACGCCCCGCCGAAGCTGATGCGGATCACCGGATATTTTACCGACCAATCCCAGTGTTTTTCGGCGTACAAGCCTTTGAACAAAGCTTCGTTGCCTTCAAACAGCTCTTTTAGCGTATCCAGAAACAGACTCTTTCCAAAGCGGCGGGGGCGGGAGAGGAAAAAATACTTTCCCTGTTGAACCAAGCGCAGCGCCAGTGGCGTTTTGTCTACGTAGTAACAATTATCCTCGCGAATTTCGCGGAGGGTCTGAATACCGATGGGCAGGCGTTTGCGTTGCATGGACAGGGCGGCCTCGTGGGGGGATTTGGCATCGTAGCATAGATGTGGGTTGTTAAACCGTTCCCACTACCCCACCTGCTCTTCAACTTCAAACCCCACAATATTCCTCGTATCCTTACTAAACTCCACGCCAATTAAATGCACCGGCCCATCGTTACGATACTTGTCCGCATAGGCGCGATCTTTGATCTGCTGTAGCGCCCGTCCTTCAGGCGCAAGCTCCACCACTTTGAATTCAAATAAATAGACGTGCCCTGCAAAGTGCACCGTCATATCAATACGGCCGTGGTTGGTAGCGTCCTCCGTGGTAATGTCCAGCCCAAGCGCCGCGAAATAGCTGTAGAAAATACTGGCCCAGTAGCCTTCGTATTGGGCGATTGGACTGTTGCGATACCAGTCGTGTGGGATGGTCGCGAAAAAGGCGTGGAATAAATCGCGCATGGCGGGAATATTGTTGGACAATAATATCTCATATAGGCGGCTGATTTGAGGTTGTATAATCGCCAGCCCACCACATAGCTCCCCCAGCAATCGGTCATGCAGGGCTGATTTCACTTCCATGTTTGGGAACCGTAAGGTGATGATGATACGCCCAGGAATAAAACGAGCATTATCAATCGTCACATAACCCGCCTGAAACATCAGCGCTTCCACGGGAATATTGTCTACGTCAAAGGTAGAAAGCAGAGCGTCTGAGGTGATGGATTTGCCAAGTTCGGGGGTGAATTGATGGCGTTTAGCGAGCAGCTTAATTAAAAAACTAGGCGTGCCAGTTTCAAACCACCAAGGGCGGAAGCTGCGATTACGAAATAGCAGAAGCAAATCAAACGGGTTGTAAACCGAATCGCCCAACCAATTGTAGCCGTTATACCAACGCTTGATTTCTTCACGATCCAGCCCCTCAAGCTCGGGCGCAAAAACCGTGTCTACGTCCGGATCGGTATAGCCGCAGATGGCGCTGTATTCTGCGCTAAGGGTAATGTCTTCGAGGTTATTCAGCCCTGAAAACAAGCTCACTTTGCTGAATTTCGAAACCCCAGTCAAAAATGCAAAGCGGATATAGGCATCGGCATCTTTGATGACAGAATAAAAATCCTTGAGGGTTTCACGGGTTTCCAGCGCAATTTCCCTTTGCTCGATATTGTCCAGAATGGGTTTGTCGTACTCGTCAATCAGAACTACTACACGCTGGCCTGTGGATTGAGTCAAGTGAAGAATCAGGCTTCGAAAGCGTTCGGCAAGGGTTTTGTCTACAACGGCCAGCTGGTTTGACGTTTCAAAACGTCTCAGGTGCGAGTCGATCTGATCTTCAAGCTCTCGTGCGCTTCTGGTAACGCCACCCCCAAAACTAATCCGAATCACCGGATACTTTACCGACCAATCCCAGTGTTTTTCGGCGTACAAGCCTTTGAACAAGGCTTCATTGCCTTCAAACAGCTCTTTTAGCGTGTCCAGAAACAGGCTTTTGCCAAAGCGGCGGGGGCGGGAGAGGAAAAAATACTTTCCCTGTTGAACCAAGCGCAGCGCCAGTGGCGTTTTGTCTACGTAGTAACAATTATCCTCGCGAATTTCGCGGAGGGTCTGAATACCGATGGGTAGGCGTTTGCGTTGCATGGAGGGGCGGCCTCGTGAAGGAATCCCGGCATGGTAGCATAGATGTGGGTTGTTCGTGGTTTGCGGGGGCTTTGCGCGCCTGATGGGATGCGCTTCTCAAGATTACATTTCGTAACAGACGGCCGTCTGCTAGCGATGTACTCTGCCTAAGCTAACGTCAGGAAGTAAAAATAAAAAACACCCCAAGGATGAAACACGTGAAAATGCCGCAGCCCACAGCCCACAGCCCACAGCCCACAGCCCACAGCCCACAGCCCACAGCCCACAGCCCACAGCCCACAGTTTTTAATTAGCCGCCTCAGCCTTGCCGTGTCTGCCGCACTGCTTCTCGGCCATTCCGGGCTTTTGAATGCGGCCTGCAATGTTTCGAACGCCAAGGTTCATCGCGATATCGATATCAGTGCTTGTATCCAGATTTGCGATGCGGGCATTCCCAGCAATGGCTTTGTGTGCACCCACTCTGAGCGCAAAAACTACTGTCTTGCTGAGTGCGCGGGCGCGACCGCTCAGTGCCCCAAAGGCAACCCCATTGATATCCTCACCGGCGCAAAGATGCAGCAAGAAGTGGATTATTCCACCGGTGGTGATTTCCCGCTGGAGATCCGGCGCAGCTATAACAGCCTCTCCTCCGAGATCAGTCCCGAGTTTGGCGCTAAATGGGCAGGCTTTGGCGAGGCCAAAATCGTAAGCTACCTAGATGCTGGCAAGCGTTATGCCGTTGTACAGCGGCCGACCGGCGAAACTTGGAAATACGTCTGGAGCGGTGAAGACGGCACGACCCAGCCCACTCAAAGTGGCAGCGGCAATGCGTTGACAGCCATGGAGTACGACGCTGAGCGTGATATTTACGAACTCTCCTTGAGTGATGGTTCAGTAGAATATTATCATTTCAAACAGAGCGAACTCGACAGTAACAAGCGATTCGAGTCGAAACTCTGGTGGAAGGAAGACGCAGCCTTTCGAAAACACACCTACGTTTATAACGCCACAGGTCAACTGGCCTCCGTTGCGGATGATTTTGGTAACGCTCTCGGATTTGCCTACTATCCGGATGGAAAAATTCAAGCGATCACCGCGCCGGGCGATAAAACCTTCTCGTACGAATACAAAATCGCGTCGGTAGTAGACAAGGTTACGTCGGTCGTCACGGAAGTGGAGATTTTATCCAAGGTCTGCTTTTCTGGCGCAAGCGGCGCAGAAAGCAGCTGCAAGGAATACCTCTACGAAGACACCCGGTTCCCCTTAGCCCTGACCGGAATTGTGGATGAAAACGGTAACCGCTTTGCGACCTTTACCTATAACAGCCAAGGGCTTGCCGTCTCCACCGAACATGCCGGGGGCGCTGATCGGATGGAGGTGTTGGAATACCGGTATGGAAGCGGCACTTTTTCTCCGACCTCCCTCTATACGCCCTTGAGCCTAGGGGATCGGGTCGAGAAGGCGGGTTTAACGCCCAGCTCAAGTCCGTCACCGGCGATGCTACGCTCAACTGCGGTGCCACCAACAGCACCTATAGCTACGACGCAAAAGGCTTCCAGGACAAAATTACCGATGGTCGCGGATTTGTGACCGACCTTGATCATAACGCCAAGGGTCAGGAAATCCGCCGGACCGAAGCGGTCGGCCAGCCCGAACAGCGTACAACGGAAACCGACTGGTATCCCGGCGGCACCATCAAAGAAATCCGCGCACCGGGTAAAACCACACGCTTTACGTACACTCAAGGTGACGGCCTTGGCAGGCTCGCAAGCCGTACCGAAATCGACACGACCACTCACAGTGCGCCCTATGCAACGCAAGGGCTCAGCCGCACTTGGAGTTATTCGTACACCTACCATGATGCGCCTGCCAACCTGAAGGTTGCCACCGTAACGGTCGATGGGCCGCGCACGGATGTAAACGACATCACGGTTCAACACGTCAATCCAGCAGGCCGAATCTATCGGGTTGAACAGCAGAACGGTACTGGTGCGCCGCTGGTGAATGAAGTTACCGAATTCTCTGCCGAGGGCCTCCCCAAAACGATCGTCGATCCTAATGGAACCGTGACTCAGCTAGCCTACACCCCGCGCGGCTGGCTTAAAAGCCGCACTGTCGTCACGCCCCAAGGCAGTGTCACCACCACCTACGCCTATGACCTAGTCGGGCAAGTGACGCAAGTTACTTTACCCACCGGCACTCAACTGAATTATCAGTACGATGCTGCTCATCGCCTGCAAGCCATCTCCACACAAGATAACGAGCGTATTGAATACGAGCTCACCGCTCAAGGCGCCCATCGTATCGAACGTATCCTCTCCAGCAGCGGCAGCTTGCGCAGACTCGTCCATCAGGAATTTGACGATCTGGGACGGCTCTGGAAAAGCTTCGGTGTTCAGGATCAAGTACTTGAAACCAACCAATACGACGAAAACGGCAATCTTGTCCGGATTACGGATGCCTATCAGCAACCCATTCTCCGCGCTTTCGATGGGCTCAACCGTCTGCGCACTCAAACCGAGCGCGATACCGGTGCCACCCAATACGAATATAATGCGCAAGATCAGCTTGTCTCGATCACCGATCCCAACGGCTTAACCACCGCATGGGTAGTAGATGGCTTTGGCCGAAAAATCCAAGAAACCAGCCCAGATCGCGGCACTACAGTGTATCGTTATGACCTGGCCGATAACCTGATCCAGAAAACCGACGCCCGCAACAGCGTTACAAAATACAGCTATGACGCCCTCAATCGCCTGACCGAAATGCAATATCCGGCCAGTGCGCAAGACAACGTCAGCCTAAAATACGACGAAACCAGTCTTCCAACGGCAAATGGTTCCATTGCCAACAAAGGAAAAGGCCGCTTAACTTCGGCAATCGTTGCCAACGGCGACAAAATCCAATGGGCCTACGATGCACTTGGTAATATCACGAATGACGTGCGGGTACAGGAAGGCAAAACCTTCCAAACCACCTACACGTATAACGTCGCAGGCCAGCTTGCAACGCTCACCTACCCCAGCGGACGAGAGCTTAGCTATGGCTACGACAATAAAGGACGCATCCACCAACTCCGCAGCCGCGAAAACAGCAGTAAAAGCTGGACGACCCTCGCAAATAACCTAAGCTACGAACCCTTCGGCCCCCTTACCGGATTTACTTGGGGCAATGGCCTAACGGAAACTCTCAGCTACGACACCCACTACCAGCCGGAAACCATCCAGACCCGTTCAGGCAGCACAGACGTTCGAAACCTGCAATACGGCTTTAACCTCGCCAACGAACTGGATCACCTGACCGATGCGAAAACCCCAGCTCGCAGCCAACTCTTTAGCTACGATCCCAACGGGCGTTTGAGCCAAGCGCAAGGCCAGTACGGCACGCTAGCGTATCAGTACGACCTCACCGGCAACCGCGTATCGCAAGCGCAAACCAACGCAAGCGACGGCCAAAACTTTACCGAAAGCTACCAATATCCGGCCAACACTCACCGCCTTACCCAAGTGAACGCCAGTGGGCAGGGTGGCCAGAACCGTAGCTTCCAGTACAGCGCCGCCGGTAACCTCACGCAAGATGAGCGTTACACCTACGTTTATAATGCCGCCAACCGCCTCACGCAAGTCCTGAGCGGGCCAGCAGTAATTGCCGAATATCGCTATAACCACTTGGGCGAGCGTATTTCCAAAACAATTGACGGAAAAACCACGCAGTTTATCTATGGCCCCAATCATCAACTGCTGGCCGAGCATCATCAAGATGGCAGCGCAATTCGTGATTACGTTTACCTCGGAAATAAATTACTGGCAATGGTCGATGCCGATACTACAACTAATCCAGACACAGGCACAAAAGCCGATCTTGCTATTACCTTGAAAGGCGCCACCGGAAATTCCGTGAAACAGCCGGATGGTCGTTATCAGGTCACGTACAAGGTCAATGTCCAGAACGCCGGTGGCAGCGCTGCTGAAAATGTCGTGCTCACCAACACCTTCCCAGCAACGGATGTGAACTTGGTCAGCTACACGGCCAGCCAAGGCATCTGTACCGAAGATGGCAGCAGTTGTGATCTCGGCACCGTCAGTGCGGGCCAAACTGCAACGGTAACCCTGATTGCCAGCAAAGGCCAAAAAGCCAAAGAAAACTTCAGTGCGAGCGTTACAACAAGCTCTGAAGAAAGCAACACCGATAATAACAGCGCAACGGCTGCATTTGGTGGTGCCTTCGGCCTCTGGATAATGGCCTTCCTCACTGCTATGCTGAGCTTGCGTAGCCTTACTGCCAAGCGCGCTCTCAACCGTAAAAACACGATCAGCACAGCGTGCTTGTTGCTCTGCGGCCTGAGCCTGATGGGCGCTAACACCAGCCAAGCGGAGCAGATTTACTACGTCCACACCGATCATTTGAACACGCCGACACTGGTGACGGATCAGAATAAAACCGTGGTCTGGGAAGGGGTAAGAAAGCCGTTTGGGGAGACGGAGGAGGTTGTAAATACTGTGCGCCAGCCGATTCGGTTTCCGGGGCAGTATTTTGATGGGGAGACGGGGCTCAGCTATAACTTGATGCGCGATTATGACTCTAGGACTGGGCGTTACGTTCAAGCTGACCCATTAGGAGTTGCTGCAGGATCCAGCCTTTACGGGTATGTCGAACAAAATCCGATAACCTCTATCGATCCTCAAGGTTTATTCGGTGGGGATGTAGTATTGGGCTTGGATCCGATTATCTTTCTTCTTGTGAACGGGTACTTTCCTGATCTCTCGCAGCACTTAAATCGCAATAGTAATAATCAGTGCCCATGTAAGAAATCGGAAATCAATTCAGAGTGGAAACAAGATTCTTCGGCTTGGAATGGGGGGAATAAATTTAGGCATCCACTTGGTTATGAGTGTGCTTATGATTCCGAAGGAAAATTGCTTCCTGATACATCATACGCGAACAATTCAAATGTGTGGCCAGATACCGAGCAAAACTATTCATACAATTATGGATCTAACCCCTTAACCTTTTGGCATATACTTTTTGATGTTTACCCCAGTTGGTATTATCAACAGTACCCATATCCTTCAGGTTTGACTAACAATGGAAAAAAATGTGACGAATGCGAGAACAATTAAGTTTGCTGTTGTTATCTTATTGTTGTTGGTCTCAAGTTTTTTGATTTCATTGTTAGGTTTTAGGTCAGGAAACTTTACGTCAGAGCGGTGGGTGCATGTATCATTTAATGTTTTTTTAGGCCCATTACCAGGAGTGTATTACACGGCTCTGGCAATGGAGTTTGCATCAATGTTGTTTTGGGCTTTTTTCTTATTTGTTTCGGTTGCGCTGATTTTTATCTCTTTTCGCGAATGGAATTATATCCTTCTAGCGATCGGACTGTTAATCTGGATTTTGGTTGGATTTTTTTTGGAAATAGTTAAATCCGTGTAGTGAAAGCGGCTGGTTCACGTAAGTGTGCCAGCCGTTGTTTTAAGGCATCCCTGAATAATCAGCAAAACCTGAAACGCCTCGCTCAATTATTTCAAACCAAAGCAGAATGTAACCTTCCGGCAAGCAAGACTTGACAGTAGCATTCGCTTGATTTTCGATTTAATACCAGTTTGGCTGCTATTCGTTCCTGTGAGCTAACGATCAACGTTATTTTCACGCCACCCTCTAGGCGATCTTGATATCAGCAGTGTTCTTGCGGAAAACACTGCCCCACCTCAAACCCCACAATATTCCTCGTATCCTTACTAAACTCCACGCCAATTAAATGCACCGGCCCATCGTTACGATACTTGTCCGCATAGGCGCGATCTTTGATCTGCTGTAGCGCCCGTCCTTCAGGCGCAAGCTCCACCACTTTGAATTCAAATAAATAGACGTGCCCTGCAAAGTGCACCGTCATATCAATACGGCCGTGGTTGGTAGCGTCCTCCGTGGTAATGTCCAGCCCAAGCGCCGCGAAATAGCTGTAGAAAATACTGGCCCAGTAGCCTTCGTATTGGGCGATTGGACTGTTGCGATACCAATCGTGGGGAATGGTCGCGAAAAAAGAGTGGAATAGATCGCGCATGGCGGGAATATTGTTGGACAGTAATATCTCGTACAGCCGACCGATTTGAGGTTGTATAATCGCCAGCCCACCACATAGCTCCCCCAGCAATCGGTCATGCAGGGCTGATTTCACTTCCATGTTTGGGAACCGTAAGGTGATGATGATACGCCCAGGAATAAATCGAGCATGATCAATCGTCACATAACCCGCCTGAAACATCAGCGCTTCCACGGGAATATTGTCTACGTCAAAGGTAGAAAGCAGAGCGTCTGAGGTGATGGATTTGCCAAGTTCGGGGGTGAATTGATGGCGTTTAGCGAGCAGCTTAATTAAAAAACTAGGCGTGCCGGTTTCAAACCACCAAGGGCGGAAGCTGCGATTACGAAATAGCAGAAGCAAATAAAACGGGTTGTAAACCGAATCGCCCAACCAATTGTAGCCGTTATACCAACGCTTGATTTCTTCACGATCCAGCCCCTCAAGCTCGGGCGCAAAAACCGTGTCTACGTCCGGATCGGTATAGCCGCAGATGGCGCTGTATTCTGCGCTAAGGGTAATGTCTTCGAGATTATTCAGCCCTGAAAACAGGCTGACTTTGCTGAATTTCGAAACCCCTGTCAGAAAGGCAAAGCGGATATAGGCATCGTTGTCTTTAATTACCGAATAAAGATCCTTGAGTGCTTCGCGCATGGCAAGGGCGATTTCGCGGTCTTCGATTCGATCCAGAATGGGTTTGTCGTACTCATCCACGAGCACTACCACCCGCTGACCGGTGCGTTCGGCAAGGCGTATGATCAGGCGTCTGAAACGGCTGCGCGCGTCGGGATATTCGGCGGGCAAACCGAAGGCTTCTTCCAGCGTGCCTAGCTGCTCGTTCAGGCTTCGCCCTAAATCCTCCACCGAAGCCAGCGACGCCCCGCCAAAGCTGATCCGAATCACCGGATACTTTACCGACCAATCCCAGTGTTTTTCGGCGTACAGGCCTTTGAACAAGGCTTCATTGCCTTCGAACAGCTCTTTTAGCGTGTCCAGAAACAGGCTTTTGCCAAAACGGCGCGGGCGGGAGAGGAAAAAGTGCGTGCCTTGAGTGATCAGCCGCAGCGCCAGCGGGGTTTTATCGACGTAGTAGCACGCATCATCCTCGCGGATTTTAGCGAAGGTCTGGATGCCGATGGGCAGGCGTTTGCGTTGCATGGACGGGGCGGCCTCGTGGGGGGATTTCGGCATGGTAGCATAGACGGGGTTGTTCGTGGTTTGCGGGCTTTGCGCGCCCTCCATGTCAAGCTAGTTTTCACCCCCTACTTTACAACGAACGAGACGCGGCCCGCTGGGAAGGCGCTCTGTGATGGGATCTACCCAAGTCCGGGCGCTTGAGAGAGCCCCTATGTCGCAGTCGGTGCGCCATAGGGGAAGGTTTGCGTCGATTAGCGCAGTTTCTTCGCCATTTCCATCGCCACATCTTCAATCAAGTCTTCTTGGCCACCAATCGCTTTGCGGCGGGCCATTTCGAGCAGGATTTGTTGTGCGGGAACGCCATATTTGGCGCTGGCGCGGCGGGCAAACAGCAGGAAGGAGGAGTACACGCCTGCATATCCCAAGGTGAGGGCTTCGCGGGAAATCCGAATCACGTGATCCATGATGGGCACAACGCGATCTTCTGCCACGTCCATGAGTTTGAAAATATCCACGCCCATTAAATCCGCACCGGCCATATCCATCACGGCGGCGAAAATTTCCAGCGGGGTGTTGCCAGAACCTGCGCCGAGGCCCGCGGCGGAGCCGTCGATGCGATTTGCCCCCGCAGTAACGGCGGCCATAGAGTTGGCAACGCCTAACGCCAAGTTGTGGTGGCCGTGAAAGCCTACTTCGGTTTCCGGCTTCAGGTGTTGACGCAGGATGCTTACGCGTGCGGCAACATCATTCGGCAGCATGTGGCCGGCGGAGTCGGTGCAGTAAATGCAGTTGGCGCCGTAGGATTCCATGAGTTTTGCTTGTTCGAGCAGATGCTCGGGGCTCACCATGTGGGCCATCATCAGAAAGCCAACGGTGTCCAAACCCATTTTGCGGGAAAGGCCGATGTGCTGTTCGGATACGTCTGCTTCGGTGCAGTGGGTGGCCACACGAATGCAGTGAACGCCTACATTGGCCGCCATTTTCAGGTCGTCCAAGGTGCCGATGCCTGGCAGCAATAACGCCGAGACTTTGGCTTGCGTGAGTTTTGGAATTACGGCAGCCAGATATTCTTCGTCGCTTGCGGCGGGAAAGCCGTAGTTGACCGACGCACCGCCTAAGCCGTCGCCGTGGGTGATTTCGATCATCGGCACGCCGGCTTGGTCGAGGCCGGTGGCGATTTCGATCATCTGTTCGATGCTGATTTTCTGACGTTGTGGATGCATGCCATCGCGCAGGCACATATCGTGTAGCAGTACTTTTTTGCCTTTGAATTCCATGGGAGTTCTCTCTTTACTCTTGATCTTGTGAATTAACCGAGCGTGCCGTGGGCAATGGCATCGGCATACATTTCTGCGGTGCGCAATGCGGCAGCGGTCATAATGTCGAGGTTGCCGGAGTATTTCGGCAAAAAGTCGCCCAGCCCTTCGACGTTCAAGAAAATGGATACGCGGTGTTCATCAAATACGAGGTCATTGGTGAGGCGATAACCTGGCACGTATTTCTGCACTTCAGCTAGCATCGCGTGAACGGATTCGGTGATGCGCGCTTCATCGGGTTTGTCTTTGGTGAGGCAGTGCACCGTATCGCGCATGATGAGTGGCGGCTCGGCGGGGTTAACGATGATGATCGCTTTGCCCTTTTTGGCACCGCCAACGCGCTCAATTGCGCCTGCCGTGGTGCGGGTAAATTCGTCGATGTTTTTACGGGTGCCGGGGCCTACAGACTTGGAAGCAACCGTGGCAACGATTTCGCCGTATTCGACTTCTTGCACGCGGCTGACTGCGTACACCATCGGAATGGTGGCTTGTCCACCGCAGGTGACCATGTTGACGTTCTCTTTGCGGCCTTCTTTCAAAAGGCTGCCAAGGTTTACCGGCGGAATGCAAAACGGCCCGATGGCGGCAGGCGTAAGGTCGATCATGATGGCGCCTTGCTCGTTCACTTTGCGGGAGTTTTCGGCGTGAACGTAGGCAGAAGTCGCGTCGAAAACGATTTCGATGTTGTCTTCTTTCATGTGCGGCACAAGGCCGTCTACGCCTTGGGTGGAGACTTTCATGCCGAAATCGCGGGCGCGTTTGATGCCTTCGGATTCTTCAATGCCGACCATCCAGACAGGCTCGATCAACGGGCTGCGCATGGCTTTCATCAATAGATCAGTGCCGATATTGCCGGGGCCAATGATGGCGGCCCGGAGTTTTTTTGTTGGAGCTGTGGCCATGATGTTTTCCTGTTCAATGCGGTGTGTGAGTGGAGCGTTGGTTAGGCAAACTTAATTGTGCAGCTGCCTAGCCCTTCTAAATTCATGTGCATTTCATCGCCGGGTTTTACGGGTTCTAGCGGTACCAGTGAGCCGGAAAGAATGACTTCGCCTGCCTTAAATGGGATGCCAAATTCGCCCAAGGTATTGGCAAGCCATGCGACGGCGGTGAGCGGATTTCCCTGTACGGCAGAGCCTTTGCCGCTGCTGAGCGGTTCGCCGTTTTTGAATACATTCACGGTCAGATTCGGCAAATCCAGCGTTTTTGGATCGTGGCGTTCATCGCCCAATACATACACACCGCAAGAGGCGTTATCTGCGATGGTGTCCTGGATTTTGATTTTCCACTGGTGAATGCGTGAATCCACAATTTCAAAACAGGGAATAATGCACTCTGTCGCGGCAAGAACGTCGGCTTCGGTAACGCCCGGCCCTTTGAGATCGGATTTTAAGAGAAAGGCAATTTCCGCTTCTGCGCGAGGCTGGATTAGCTGGCCGGCAATTTTGACGGTGCTGCCGTTCTGGACTTCCATCGCATCGGTCAGAAAGCCGTAGTCCGGTTGGAAAACTCCGAGCATTTCCTGCACTGCGCGGCTGGTTACGCCGATTTTCTTGCCGACCACTTTTTCGTTGTCGCGCTGGAGGCGGCATTGCAGCATTGCATACGAGATGTGGTAGGCATCTTCGATTTCAATGTGTGGGATGCGGTCGGTTAACGGGGCCAGCGTTTGGCAGGCGCGCATGGCTTCATAGAGCTCTTCGCCAATCTGTTGGCGTTGTTCGGTGGACAGGCTCATGCTTCACTTCCCAAAAATTCGATGCTGCGGCGGTTGAATAAATCAGCATGTTCGATCATGACCCAATGGCCGGCGTTACTGAGGGTGATCATTTCCGCCTGCTTGCATCCGGTTACAAGAGTTTCTGCGCCGCTAAGCGGGCAAAAACGATCCTTTGCGCCCCAGAATCCGAGCACAGGGCACTGGATTTCCGGCAACCGGGCCGACAGATTGGGAATCACCATACGCTTGAATACGGCTGGTGTTTGCGTTTGCAAAATGCGGAAGCGTTCGGTAATCAGTTCATCTGTGACGTGCTTTTTATCGTCTACGATCAGCTGCAACACTTGTTTCAGGTAAGCAGGCGTAAATTCCGGGGAACCCAGCGGCACTTTGGTCATCGCCTGAATGCCTTCCATTTTCTGGAAGTAGGTGATCTGGTCTTCCAAACCGCCGCAGCCCATCAATACAAGGCGCGTAACGCGCGCAGGGTGGGCCAAGGCAACGCCAAGGCTCACTGCCCCACCAAGGGAATTGCCTACCAGAGAAAACTGCTCAATATCCAGCTGATCGGCAAATTCCGTTACCACATCCACGAAAAAATCCAGGGTGTAGTCAAGTTCCGGCTTATCGCTATCGCCGAAGCCCGGCAAATCGGGCAATAAAACCTGAAAACCCGCATCGGCAAAGGCTTGTACGTTGTAGCGGAAATTCAGCCACGCGCTTGCGCCCGGCCCGCTGCCCTGCAGGAAAATCACGGTTTTCTTGTTGCCTGCACCGAAGCGGGTATAGTCGATTTTGATACCCTTCGCCACGCCACGCTCCAAAGTCAGAATCTGGCTGGCGGGTTTTACTGGGATGGTTGCGTTCGCAGCGTTTGTAGAAGCAGAAAGCGTCATGTAATTAACCTACCACTGCCGGATGAAATGGAACGGGGCCACCGAGCATATCGCGGTGAGAGTGTGGCTGTTTGCCGTCGATGTCTTTCACGCCGAGGGTGAGCCCGATTTCTGCACCAATCAGCGCTTGGCCACTTCTTTCCATTAAGGATGGATCGTTGTAGAGTGCGTCGATCACAAGGCCCGTGAACTGCGGCGTTTCCGCCATCTGGAAAAACGCTGCATACTGCTCAGGGTCAGCCGCCATGACTGCTGCAAGCCGTTCGGTGCGCAATACGCCCATCCAGATCGAAATGGCCGCAACCTTGAAGGGCTTGAGATCGTGCGCCATATCCCACACCATTTTGTCGCTTCCCGCTTTCTGCGCGCCGTAGGCTGGCCCGTGCATATAGCAGGATGCGCCGGGAGAACTGGTGTTGACGATCAGCCCGTGTTGCTGGCGTGCCATGATTTTTGCCGCGTAATAACTTGCGACATAGGCCGAACGAAGGCCGACGTCGATCAGGTCTACAAGCCCGAGTGATTTCTCAAAAAACGGGCCGGGTTTGACTAAATCGTCGTGTAAAGCCGCAGCGTTATTGATGAGAATGTCGAGGCGGCCTTGCTCTTTTTCAATGCGCTGAAAAAGTGCGGCGACCTGAGCATCATCGGAGTGGTCGACTACGCAGGCAATACCGGTGCCGCCTTTTTCGGTGATCTCGTTAGCAGTCGCGAAAACTGTACCAGGAAGTGGAGCGTCGCCTTCTTTTTGGCTGCGGCCAGTGACATAGACGATGTCGCCCAGCCCGCCAAAGGCAAGTGCAATGCCTTTACCGGCGCCCCGAGAGGCACCGGTAACGAGAATGACGCGAGGGTTTTTTTTATTCATGTAAGGATAACCTCGGAACATTCTAAGGGTGAATTACAGGAAAATGTCAGTACTTTCCAGCCCCAGTTGCACGCCGCCGTAATTGCGGCCAAATTGATAAGGATTATTGGCAACGTGTGCGCGGCCCGCCAGAATATCCAACACAAAGCGCTGCAGTTTGCTGCTGGTGAAAATTGCGCGGCCACCGCACATTTTTTGCAGTTCCAGCACTTCGGCAAGGCAAGCTTCCGGTACCGCAGCAGATTCGTAGCGGAACTGAATGCGCTTGGTAAGATCGGCAGCTTCGCCACGGCGAGCGCAGGCCATTAGCTCGTCAAACGTGGCGAACAGGCGCAGCTTGAGCTGATCTACCAGTGATTGAGCGCGAGCTACTGCCATTTGTGCATGTGGGTCTTCAGCAGTTTTGGAGCCGGTGTTGGTGCCGATGCGCTTGGATGCAACCTCACGGTAAGCGTTAATCGCGCCTTGCGTTGCGCCAATGGTGGAACCGGATACTGCGCGTGGGAACAATTGACCAAACGGAATCTGGTAGAGCGGAACGGTTTTGGAGTCGATACCGGGGTTGGTGCCACGGAAGCCGTCCAAGGAACTGTGGGTGCGGTATTCAGGAACGAAAGCATCTTCTACAACGATGTCGTTACTGCCAGTGCCTTTTAAGCCGAAGGTGTGCCAAGTATCCAGCACCTTGAAATCGCTGCGTGGTACGAGGAAGGTGCGATAATCCGGTGCAGGGTTTTTCTCGGTAGGAGGAACTACGCCGCCCAAGAACACCCAGTCGCAGTGGTCGCAGCCGCTGGAGAACGCCCAGCGCCCGCTGAATTTGAAGCCGCCTTCTACTGGCGTTATTTTGCCTACCGGCATATACGAAGACGCAATCAATACGCTGGTGTCTTTGCTCCAGACGTCTTCTTGCGCTTTGAGATCGAACAGGGCGATCTGCCAATTGTGAACGGCAATTACGCCATAGATCCACGCGGTGGACATACAGCCTTCGGCCAGCGCCATCTGGATTTCAAAGAACACCTGCGGATCCATTTCGTAGCCGCCCCAACGCTTGGGTTGCAGGACGCGGAAAAAGCCGGCTTCCTGCATTTTTTGTACGGTTTCTACCGGAACTTTGCGGTCGGTTTCAGCCTTGGCAGCGTTTTCTGCAAGGTAGGGGATCATGTCGCGGGCGCGTTGGATTAGCACTTCGGCGCTTACGGCGTTTGGATCTTTTACTTGGGCAGTCATGGCGGTTCTCGCTTCCTGTTTTTGACGTTATTGTTGTTTAACGTTACTGCGTTGAACGTAGGCGTTTTTCTAGAGGATGTGCCGGTGTGCGGCGTGGGCGATCAAACCGCTACTACTGGCTGATCAAGATCGGCATAACGGCCTGCGTGGAATACCAGCGGGGGCAGTTTTTTGTTGTCAAACGCAACGACGCGGCCCAGCAGAATCACGTGGTCGCCGCCATCGTACAGGCGCTCGGTATCGCATTGGAAAACGGCGCTGTAATCCGCCAGAACAGGGATGCCGCCGTGCCCTTCGATGTGTTCAATATCTTTGAAGCGATCATCGCAGTTGGAGGCAAACTGAGCAGAGATGTGCTTTTGGTTGATATTGAGCACGTGGATGGCAAAATGCTTGGATTCTGCGAAAGCATCAAAGGCTTTGCAGGTTTTTGCTACACTCCAGAGCACCAGCATGGGGTCGAGTGATACCGACGTAAAGCTGTTGGCCGTCATGCCGATTTTGTTGCCGGCGGCATCCAAAGTGGTGATGACGGTAACACCGGTTGGAAACTGGCCCAGTGCGTTGCGAAATTCACGAGTATCAATGGCTTGCGTGCTCATGGCGGCCCCTTGCGTTTCAGGTTTTATGTCAATGTCGATCTGTAGTTAATGTCGACTTGTATTTAATGCTGGGTTCTATTTAATGCTGGGTTGTAGATCTGTGTCGATAGAAACATATTCGCAAAAGGGAAGGCGTAGCTGCCTACCCCAAATGGCCTAGGAAAGCGCAGCCGCCCGGTTTGCGCTGAATCTTCCACCTGCACGAGCCTTCGTGCCTAGCTCGCACGAGCCTTCGTGCCTAAAAAGTCAGGAAAAATCATGTTTTCAATGGTCGTATCCCCCCGTTTTTACGAAACCGACGCCTTCGGGCACATTAACAACACGGTGCTGCCGGGGTGGTTCGAAACGGCGCGAGAGCCGATTTTTCGGCTGTTTACCAACGATTCCGACCTCACCCGCATCAATTTGATTCTGGCGCGCATCGAAGTCGATTTCGTAGCGCAAACCTATTACGGAAAGGAAGTCACACTGAAAACCGGCATTGAGCGGGTCGGAAATTCCTCGTTTGTGGTCTGGCAGGCAGCTTATCAAGAAGGCGCGCTGGTGGCGCGCGGCAAGGCGGTGCAGGTTTATTTCAGCCAGCAGACTCAGAAATCTGAGCCGCTGCCGGATCATTATCGAATCAAACTGGAAGCCTTAGTGAGCGCGCCGCCGCAATCGTAAGCGAAGCGATTAAGGATCGGCGGGTTCTTCCAGCTTCCATTGCTGAATCGCTACTTGCGCCTTGATTTGTTCAATAATGTCGAACACCACTTCCTTGATCAGCGGCATCAGCGGCGCATCGTTTTGGGACTGCAGGAAGGCTTCCAGTACTTGTTGCAGTTTCGCTTGGTTTTCAGGCGCGGAAATATCGTTCACCACGCTATCGACCAGCGCCAGCCCTAGCTGTTGCACCTGCTGGCGGACGAGATTACCGGCGAAGGGCAGGTGTTGCAGCTGACGCCCGCCACGGCTTTGCGATAGGACTTCATCGGTGAGCCGCGCAAGATATTGTTCTAGCGGGGTGCGCAAATCGCGGTGAGCCGCCTGTACGCTGCCGGCGATTTGTTGTGTGGCGAGGCTGAGTAGCGGTGCGCGGTATTCTTGGGTGAGCGTATCTTTGATGTTGTCGAGTAGCTTGGATTGCATTGCGATTTCTTTTTGAACGCCTTCCAGCACGTTAACGACGACGCGGTCGGAAATTTCCTCAATCAGTACGCGGTAGTACTTGATGACAAACTGCCCAATGCGCGTGGTTCGAAAATCCACCCAGCCAAGCTGTTGCAGGCGTACTAGGATGCTGATGACGCGCAGAATCCGCAACCAGCGGAAGCTGCCAACGGGAATACAGCCGAGCAGGTCATACCAGCGGATAAAAGGAAAGTAGTACCAGCGCTCGTAGGTTTTGCGCGCACTCGCGACGGCCCATTGCACTGAGAATTCAAATAGATAGATACTGACGAAAATCAGGTCGATATCGGTAAAGTTGGCGCGGATTGCGCCACGATACCAGTCATTAAAGTTGGGCAGCCAAGCGACCAAAATCTGCTGTACGATGCGCGTGGCATAGAGCCAATCAAACACAATCAGCGATAAGTTGGCGATCACCAAGATCAGCATGAGAATATCTACCGCGATGCTGATCTTGCGGCGGCGTGTGAGCGATGCGCTTGAAGCTATTTGTGTGTCGTGCGTGTCGTTTGGGCTGCTGGGGCTCAAGTCTTAGGCTCGTCGTCCGTGGGGTGAGTGTGCTCTGCTTCCGTCAGGAATACTACGCTACCTACCAGCCAAAGCCCAACCCCAATCAGCAACAGCACCAACGCGGTTGCGCCGACGGCGCCGCTATCCAGCAAGGAAGTGACAAGCGCAGCATTCGCGCGCGGTGCGAGCATGGTGAAACAGTACAGCACGATTCCCAGCATTGCGACAAACCAGCCGCCCAGAATGGCATTGCGGCTCCACTCAATCCGCTGGCGACTACGTTGAGATTGTGAATCCGCCATGGCATCCAGCTCTTGTGCGGAAGCCTTGTTTCTCGGTGGAGTGGTTTGGGTTTGTTGCACAGGCTGGATCGTGTGGTGTGTGCTTGGGTGAAAGTGAGTTGCCATTAGGTGTTCTCCTGATCAAGTGGTGCAGAGGAGGTCAGGGAGCGCAACCGAATTAAGCCCCCTACAACAAGACCCAGAAAAGTGAATAACCATGCAGTAAGGGCAAGCCCTACAAAAATGCTTGGAATGGTGAGCAGAAACTTTAGGTGGAAGCTCTCGCTTAAGCGGATCGTTGCAACGGTATACATCCCCAAAGGAAAGACCGCGCCCCAGTACAGGGGATCGTAGGTGAGCGGTAAGCGATGGTAGACGTAGCGCCAGACGCCCAGAATCACGAGCATTGGAATCCACCAGGTTGCGGTAGCCCAGAACAGCAGGGTGAAGCCTTTGAGAAATGGCAGAAGAGATTGCAGCAGCTCTGATTTTTCGACGTTAAGAATCAGCAGCGCACCGGCCAGCGTGGAGATGGCCACTGCGCCCATGTTGATCCAATACGGCGGTGATAAATCTTCAGGGTGAAAGCGAAAGAAGGTATAGCGGTAAAAGATCAGGGAAATCATCCAGATGTAGAGCATCCCGCCGGCCAGCCAGAGGCAGACGAGGCCAAACATCATGGCTTCATCGGCAGCGCCCGCGACGGATACGAGCGTACAGCCGAGCACCACCAGCGATTGCGTTGCCACAACGGCGGTGAGCCAGCCGCCGTTGATGCCATTCTCAAGGGTGGGTTTTTCGCGGCGTATGGTTAGCGCGGTAAAAATCACATAGGTGAGCGACAGCCAGAGTATGAATGCAAGGCCCCATAAGCCCTTTGCAACGCTAGGCAGGCCAAGCTGCGTCGCAAACTGGGTTCCGATTACGGAGCTTGCGGCCACCATCGTAAAAAATCCTGGGCCACGGGCGTGACTGCTGAGATCTTCGGCGATTTTATGTGGATAAAAGCAGATACGAGCGATCAATAGCGCCCATAAAAGCAGATAAGCGGTTACGTTGATGACCAGTAAAATTTTGGGTACAACGGGAATCCCCTCCAGCGTGCAGGCGATGGAGATAATGCCGGTCGCCATGACCATTGCGAAATAGGCGGGGGAGAGCTGGGCAACGCCGCTCGAAAGTCCACGCCACAAGCGCGCTGAACGTGAGAGATGAAGGGGCATGCGCGATTCTGTTTCCTAAAGTGGGCATGCTTGAAGTATGCGTCGCAAGTGCAGGATTGTGTAGCGGGGAGCGGCTTATGGGGGTGTCATCGAAGTTCGTAGTTACGTCGGCTTCGGGATGTCACCCGTTGGGTGGGGGGTGGCTACCAATAATGGTGTATTTAGGGGTGCGCTACCGTTAGCGCACCAAGTCATGGCGAATTGCGTACTGCATGACTTCTGCGTTGGTCGTCATGTTCATTTTTTCAAGGATGCGGGTGCGGTAGGTGCTCACCGTTTTGGGGCTGATGTTCAGCTGGGTGGCGATTTCTGTGGGTGTGCGGGCCGAGGAAATGAGCAGGAACACTTCAAATTCGCGTTTGGAGAGCAGCTCATGCGGGGTTCGGGGGCGTTCGGAGGAAGTCAGTGAGGCGAGCTGTTCGGCAAGATCGGAGGTGATAAAACGGCGCCCGAGGTTGACCGTGGCGATTGCGTCTAGCAATTCACGGGCCGCTTTTTCTTTGGTCAGAAAGGCGGACGCGCCTTCGCGTAGTGCTCTTACTGCAAACTGCTGATCGCCAAAACTGCTCAACACGATGACTTTGGACGCGGGCCATTTGCTGCGAATTTCCGGCAACAAATCCAGCCCACTACGGCCAGGAAGTGAAATATCGAGCAGCAATAGATCCCAAGGGGCAGCGTTGAGCTGCTTAAGCGCCTCGCCGGTATCGCAAGCTTCGCCAATCTCCGCATCGGGAAATTCATCGTGCAAAATGTGGGAAAGCCCTGCGCGCAGGATTGCATGGTCGTCGATCAGAAGAATTCTCATAGAGGCGTACAACGGATTCACTAAGTGGGGGGGTGGGAAGACTGCGGTAAAGTAACATTGGTTTTGGTTCCTTTTCTAGCTTCACTCGCAATGGTAACGGTACCGCCTAGGCGAAGCGCGCGTTCTTTCATCCCTAAAAGCCCTAAGGACGGGGTGGCGCGTTCTGCGTTGACGTCAAAGCCGCGGCCGTTATCGCGTACGATTAGGGTCAGTTCCGTTGCGCTGCTATGCAGTGTGGCGCTGACGTGTGTTGCATCGGAATGGCGGGCAACGTTGGCGAGGGTTTCCTGCAGAATCCGGAATAGGGCGGTGGAAGTTTCAGGGTTTGCCTGTGGTTCTGTGCCTTCAAGCGTCAACCTTGTATGGATACCAGTGCGCCGTTCAAATTCACTGAGCAGCCATTCGAGCGCTGCTACCAATCCAAGGCGATCCAGCACGCCGGGTCGCAGATCCGAGGAAATCTGGCGCACGGAGCGCACCGTGGTGTCAACGCGATCACCAATTTCATCAATGGCTTCTGCAAGTGCTTCTGGGCTTGCGTTCTGGCCCTGTTTGAGGATGCGTCGGCGCAGTCGCTCCAGTTCTAAGCGTAAAACACTTAGCTCTTGCCCAAGCCCATCGTGCAATTCTTGTGCGATACGGGCGGCTTCCTTTTCACGAGCGTTTTGCAGGCGATGGGAGAGTGCGCGCAGATGTTCCTGTGCCTGTTCCGCCTGGTGGTGGCGCAGGGCGAGTGTGTCGGCCATGGTATTAAACGTATTCGTCAAGTCGCGGATTTCGCCACTGGGAGTGGGTACGGGTGCACGTGCCTGCAAGTCTCCTTTTCCGAAGCGTTGGGTGGCGGCGGCAAGCAGGCGTAGATCTCGCAATACCGAAATATCTGTTGCGATCAGCGAGGCGACGATTGCGAACACGGCAAATAACGCAAGTACGGTCAAATCCCGAAAAAAGATGCGATTGGCGCTCGCATACACGGCCTGTTCCGGAGTGCCGATCACCACCCAGATATCGCGTACACCTTGCAAGGGCGTGGCGACAGACAGGCGGTAAACGCCGTCGCGCATTTTGCAACGGGTGAGATGAGTGGGAGAAGTTTTGAGAGTGGGGAAGCAGTCGAGCGCTTGCGGGAGGGTTTCTGTACGGTGGGCATGATCGAAAGGAGAGAGCAGGGATGCCAGCGAGCTCGCCAGAATGTTGCCTTCATTATCGACGATAAGCATGGCGCTTTCTTGTGGAAGCACCGCTTGCGATGACAGCTGATTCAGCCAGGCAAGATCCAAGGCTGCAAACAGTAGCACTCTGGGCGTTGCGTTTGCGTCGCGCAGCGCTTTGGCAATAAAAAGAATCGGGCGCTCCACGATCCTGCCTACCAGATAGGTGCCCACTGCCACGCGATCACTCGCAAGCGCCTGCTGAAAGGATTTGATTTCCTGCATCTTCACGTGATGTGGCGGTGGAACTACGCTGAACAGCACGTTTCCCTCCAGATCCAGCACCCCCAGGTTTGCGAATTGGGGAAACCCCTTGAGGATCATGGGCAATAAGCGCTGCGCGTCGTGATCCAGTTCGCCTTTGCTATTGAGCAGCATATCCATGCGTTCAAGAAGCTGCGCTGCGCCCGAGACTTGGTAGGCGTGTTCGCGCGAGGCAAGGTCGGCAACGTAGAGCGATTGAATCTCCGTGCTTTGCAGCGCCGTTGTGCGCTCCTTTGCCGCCACGTAGACCACAAACAAAAAGGCAGGCAGAGTTGCAAGGCAAGCCAGTAGGGTCAGGCGGCCACGCAAGGTGTGAAAGGGGAGTGCGTTGAGGCGACTGAGCGCGCGCAGGTAATTCTTCATAGGGGTGGGGGATGTCACCAGTGCAGTTGCGGTACCGCGACATTATAGGCCCCGCTTGTTTTCCGTTGCTGGATTTGCGGCGCCGCTTCTGCAAAGCGCCGAAAGCTGACGATTCTCACATAGGGATGGTGGTAAGGCTATTTCAATTTGAATGCCATACCAATTTAGGCAAAACTCAGCCATACTGATTTGCGAGCAGTAGGGTCTTCACGGTTGATATGATTGGCGTGCGCCTATGTACCGTCTGTATCGTTCAAAAAAAATAAGCTTTCGGTCCTACAACCTGCTGGTTGAAGTGGTGTCGCTTGCGCTTGCTGTTCTGTTCGCGCTCGCAGGGACGTATTTGGTGCTGAATGAAATGAGCCGCAGATATATCGACCTGCGTGCTGATATGGTTGCGCAGATGCCCGAATTTCTGGAAGAGCGCATCAGCGGCGCACGGCGCGCGTTGCAAGCGTTTGCAGATGCGGGCCATATTGAAGGCGTTACTACGCCTAATACGCTGTTATTGCAGGACATCTCTGACATCTATCTGACCGATGCAGACGCCAAGATCGAAACGCTTATCAAAACGTCACCACAAAGCCCGCTTGCGGTGGGAGATTCGTTGGCATCGACTGGGCTGCGCTCCTTTTTGGCGAGTGGGCGAAACGTGGCGGATCGCACCTGGGTATCGCTCGCCCCGCAAGGCAGCAGCGCCAGCCTTTTTGTGGCAGTGCCGGCGCGTGAGCCAGATGGACGCGTTTCCACATCAAATTTCTATATTGCACGTATGGCCAATGAGGCGGTACGTGACTTTTTAAGCCAAAGCTATCGAGTTACGGGGCGGCCGAGTTACTTGGTGATGCCTACCGGACAGGTAATTCTCTCGCCGGTAGGCGTTTCAACGCCAGATTTTTTTCCATTGCGCGATTGGGAGGTCGATGCGGGAGCGCGTTCTGTCGAGCTGGGAAATGAGCGTTGGGTGCCGGTCGTCTCAATGATGCATACCGCCGACCTGCGCGTCGTTACGCTAATTCCGGTGCGCTTGATGACGGTGGAGCGGCAAACCGTAGTAATCTTTATTGGGTTGTTTCTTCTTGGTTTGTTGGTGTTGAGCGTGCTCCGAAATCGCCGCATGAACCGCTATGTATACCAACCGATTGCAGAATTCTCGCGCCAGATGGGGGCTCTGGAAGCAGAACAGCGCGACACCAACGGCGGAGTTGGAGCTTGGGCAGAGGGCGACTTTCGCAAAGAAGATTACCAGACCCCACACCGTGAATTATCGCACGAAGAAACGCATCTCGCCTTGGAGGATGACGAAGAGGAGCCCACGATTCGCGCCTCCGTGGGCAGCGTCCGTGCTAATCAAGGCAGTGCTAACCAAGAACGTTTATTCAGCGAATCTCGCTTTCAAGAACTGTTCCACCTGCAACTGCGCTTTGATGCCATGTCGAAGGCGATTGCAGAGCGCGAACGGAAGATCCTCTTCTATGCAGAGCAGCTCAAAAACCTCAACGCAAGGCTTGCGCTGGTGGCGACCACGGATGGCCTTACCGGAATCGCCAACCGCCGCCGCTTTGATGAAGTGCTGGCAACCGAACTTGTGCGCTTGCGGCGCAGCAATGTACCGCTCTCCCTGATGCTGCTGGACATCGACTACTTCAAGCGCTTCAATGATGAGTACGGCCACGTCGCCGGTGACGACTGCTTGCGGCGAATCGGCGCGCTTTTAGCCAGCAGTATCAGCCGGGCATCCGATACCGTTGCGCGCTATGGTGGCGAGGAGTTTGCCGCGATTTTGCCGTTTACCAATGAACGCGGTGCAGCCGCGCTTGCAGAGTGCTTTCGCAGTGGCATCGAAAGTCTAGGAATACCGCACACAGGCTCTACGGTTTCGGCGTTTGTAACCGTAAGTATCGGTGTGGTAACGCTAAGTGCTGGTATGGGCAGTGTCGCAGGTGTCGTGGAGTTGGCGGATGCCCAGCTCTATCAGGCAAAACGAATGGGGCGCAACCGGGTCGTGGCACAAACGGTGGGCGCAAATCCCCAGCAGTATGCAGACCATCAACAATTTGATACAAAACTTCAATAATTTTGATGTGACGCAATGACTACCCATGAATATGATGTGCGGCAAATAATCTGCAGGGATGCAAGTCCTGCTTACGGGTTATTTCCCGCTGGCGCTTTTGGGGTGCATGTGCCACCGCTGGCGGCTCGCTAGCTTGTTCTGGGCGCGAGTCCATTATCCATCGCTACTGCCATCCTGGCGCTTCTGTAGTTCCTTGTTGGCATGGTGTGTCTACCTTCAACGGGGTATCTATGCAAACACAGGAAACCTATAACGACGACGTGGTACGAATGTTTTTGTTCGCCGCGATCGTTTGGGGCATCATCGGGATGTCGGTCGGCACGTTTATCGCGGCCGAACTCTACTGGCCTACGCTCAACATGGGGTTCCCTGAACTCACCTTCAGCCGCTTAAGGCCAGATCACACCTTCGGCGTGATTTTTGCGTTTGGCGGATCTGCGCTTATTGGTACCAGCTTCTATGTAGCACAGCGCACCAGCCATGCTCGCCTTGCTTACGGTAGCTTGGCCAAGTTCGTGTTCTGGGGTTGGCAGACGATCTGCGTACTGGCAATGGTGACGATGCCGATGGGGCTTACCCAAGGCAAAGAGTATGCCGAGCCGGAATGGTGGATTGATCTTGCCATTGCAGCGGTTTGGATCAGCTACGGGATTGTCTATTTCGGCACGTTAGCACGCCGCAAAATTCAGCATATCTATGTTGCCTGCTGGTACTACGGCGCATTTATTATTGCCGTGACTCTGATGCACGTGATCAACAACCTCGTGATTCCTGTATCACTAACCCGTTCGGTACCGATCTATTCCGGCGCCGTGGACGCGATGGTGCAGTGGTGGTATGGGCACAACGCGGTTGCCTTTATTCTTACCGCCGGATTTTTGGCCATGATGTACTATTTTGTACCTCGCCAAGCACAGCAACCGCTGTGGAGCTACCGTTTTTCGATCGTCAATTTCTGGGCCTTAATCTCTGTTTACATGTGGGCAGGCGCTCACCACTTGATGTACACGGCGCTGCCGGATTGGGTGCAGTCGGTAGGCATGGCGTTTTCCATTATTCTGGTCATGCCGAGCTGGGGCTCTGCGGCCAACGGTTTGATGACGTTTGCGGGCACTTGGGATCGGGTACGCCAAGACCCTGCTGCCCAATTCATGATCATTGCGTTGATCTTCTACGGAGCGTCCACCATGGAAGGCTCGATCATGGCAGACAAAACCGTAAACTCCCTTTCTCACTATACCGACTGGACTGTAGCGCACGTTCACTCCGGTTCGATTGGCTGGGTTGCGATGATTACCATTGGTTCGTTGTATGCGATGGCACCGCGCGTGCTGGGGCGGACTGCCATGCATTCGCACAAGGGGATGTTTGTGCATTTCTGGCTGCACATGATCGGCACCATGCTGTATGTGCTTTCCATGTGGACAGCAGGGATCGCCGAGGGCTTGATGTGGCGCGTTACGAATCCGGATGGCACGTTGGTTCATTCCTTCCTTGCCAGCCTGTTGGCGATCAAACCGCTGTATGTGGTGCGCTGGTTGGGTGGCTGCTTCATCGTTTCGGGCATGTTGGTGATGGCGTGGAACTTGTGGCATACCGCTGCGGATGCGCGTAAGGCACCTGTAGCACCCATTCCTGTGCCGGGCGGCGGTCATGGACACGGTCATTCAGCAGCCGCAGCGCAACCAGCGGCCGGGTATTGAGGATTTCTACATGAAATTTCGTTATAGCTATTTTGAAGTCATCGAAAAGCGCCTCTGGCTGCTTGGTATTTTGATCGCGATCTTTGTTTCGTTTGGTGGTTTGGCAGAAATCGTTCCCCTTTTCGCCGCTGCTCACGGTGTTAAGGCGGCAGAAGGCGTAAAACCCTATACCCCGTTGCGTCTGGCGGGCTTTGAAACCTACGTCAAGAGCGGTTGCTATACCTGCCACTCACAGATGATTCGCCATCTCGGTTATGAGACGCAGCGTTATGGCGCGGCTTCTAGCGCCGAGGAATCTGTTTTTGATCGTCCGATGCAGTGGGGCTCCAAACGCACCGGCCCGGATCTTGCTCGCATTGGCGGCAAGTATTCGGACATCTGGCAGCTGGAGCACTTGAAGAATCCTCGTAACTTGGTGCCCGAATCCAATATGCCTAACTACGATTGGCTGATTGACATGCCGATCAACGTGGCAAACGTGCAGGGAGCAATGCGCGCGCATCAGAAGTTGGGTGCTCCTTACACCGAAGAAGAAATCGCCAAAGCGCCACAGGCCTTGGAAGGCAAATCTCAAATGGATGCTTTGATCGCCTATTTGCAAGGCTTGGGCGTGGATAACGTCCCAGTTGAGCGCAGGCCGCAGAAGGAGAGCCAGCTGTGAGTCCGATGTGGGGCAACCTGATCGGCGTTGCCACTGTGCTTACCATGGCGGTTTTTATTGGCATCTGGATTTGGGCGTGGCGCAAGCGCCACAAAAAAGTATTTGATCGTATGGCGGCGCTGCCCATGGAAGATGAGTTGGGCGCGCCCGCACAAGAAAACGATAAACGAGGCACTCAAGATGAGTAATTTTTGGTCGGGCTGGGTAATGGCCCTGGTAGTGATTAACTACGGCGTAATCCTGCTGCTGTTTTTGTGGGCTCCGACGGCTGATATTCCGGTGGAGAAAGATGGCACGACCGGCCATTCATGGGCGAACGGCACGATTCGTGAAGGCTTGGCGCGTTTGCCGAAATGGTGGCTGGTGATCTCTACCGCAGGGTTTATTGCGGCATTTATCTATCTGGTGCGCTATCCGGGGTTTGGTTCCAATGCCGGAACGCTGGATTGGACGTCGAATGAGCAATTGGATGGTGAAGTCGCAGTTCATAATCAAAGCATGGCGGCACTGCGCAACGAGATTGAGCAGGGTTCGGTGTTGGCGCTTGGTTATAACAAGGAGTCGATGCAGTTGGGGGAACGCCTGTTCGAGGACAACTGCGCGGCTTGCCATAGCTATGACGCCAAGGGCAATCACTTTGTGGGCGCACCGAACCTGACCGATAACACTTGGTTGTACGGCGGCAAGGTGGCAGACATCATCAATAGCATCACCAACGGTCGCAATGGCACGATGCCGGCGTGGCAAGATGCCTTGGGTGCCGAGAAAGTGAGTCAGGTTGCCCAGTATGTGCGGAGCCTTTCAGGGCTTCCTAGCGAAAGCGCGCTGGTCGCGGCAGGGAAAGAAGTCTTCTCCACGACTTGTGCCGCTTGCCACGGTGCGGATGGCAAAGGAAATCACATGCTGGGTGCGGCAGATCTGACGGACCACGATTGGCTCTACGGCGACAGCCTAGAAGCGGTGACAGCAACGATTGCACACGGCCGTAGCGGCCACATGCCCGCGTGGAAAACCCGCCTGAATGACTCCCAGATCAAAGTGCTGGCCGCGTGGGTACTCAATCACGGAAACTCTGAAGAGGCTGTGGCTGCCGGTGACAAATAAACCGCCGCAAGCTACAAAACCGACAACACGCGATGCCGGCTTGCCTTGGTATCGCGTGCCGGTTCTCTGGCTAGGAATTTTTCTTACTGCGCTGGTCGCCTTCGGTTGTATTCACTTGATCGTGATTAGCCACCGCGCAGCCGCTGCAGGTGCTGCACATGAAGCGCCTGCAAGTGCGGTTCCGGCTTCAAAGGATGCAGGCCAGCACAAGCCCGTCACCCACGTGCTGGGCATGCCGCTTTCTAATGAACATGTTCCTGCGGTGCCGAATCGCCCCTGATTTGCGCCGTTTTTCGTTCTACGTGCTTCATTTCTAACAACGCCCCGCAAAGTTCAAAGGGCTGCAAAGTCCACAGTTCAAAGGTCAAAGCCCAAAAGCCCGCAAAGTCGCCTTGCGCGGAAAGCACTGCTACACTCGAAACTGCTGCGCTCGAAATTGCTACACTCAAAAGAGTTGCTGAAATTGAGTACAACTGGGCAGAGAGGCGGATGGGGATTCGGCGGACTTTTCAGTGGGCAAAACTTCTCGTCTGCGCTTTTTGCGTCTTGCCGCTGCTTGCCTGTGGGCCGGATTATGAGCGGCCTTTGCGAGTTGGTGCGAATCTTTGGGCCGGCTATGAGCCCATGTTTCTGGCTCGCGATCTTGGCTATTACGATGGCCAAGCGATTCAGCTTGTGGAATTGGGTGGCACCACTCAAGCAATCGACGCCTTGCATGCGGGAAAGTTAGACGGTGCGGGCCTTACGCTGGATGAAGCGGTTACTTTGGCGTCAGATGGCGTGCCCATTGCCGTCGTTTGGGTCTTCAACTTCTCAAATGGTGCAGATGCACTGGTGGCAAGGCCCGAAATCAAATCCTTGCAGGAGCTCGCCGACAAGCGAATTGGGGTTGAACAGACGGGCGTCGGTGCTTATATGCTGGATGCGGCCCTGCTGGAAGCCGGGCTTAACACTCAGCAGGTACGGGTTTTGTCACTTACTGCCGATGAGCATTTATTGGCCTATCAGCAAGGGAGGGTGGATGCGCTTGTAACTTTCGACCCGATGAAGGAAAAGCTGCTGCACGAGGGCGCTCACCTGTTGTTTGATAGCAGCAAGTTGCCGGGTGAAATCGTGGATGTATTGGTAGTTCGACGCGAGGCTCTGACCTGTTGTCTTGATGCGCTTGTTCGCCTTGTGCAGGGGCAGCAGCGCGCACTTGCTTATCTGCGGGAGCATCGTGAGGATGCGCTAAAGAGAATGTCGATGCGTTCGCATAGTACGCCGGAGGAAACCGCAACCGCGCTGGCTGGAATGCAATTGCCTGATACCCTCCAGAATCGCCAATTGCTTGAAGGTAATCTGCCCAAGCTTTATTCCACCGTGACCTTTCTTTCCAGCCTGATGATGGATCGTCGGCTCATTAACAGCAGTGTAAGCCCAGAAGCCCTGCTGGATGATCGTGTGGTGCGTGAGATCAAGCCATGACGCCTTACTCAGCGCCGCGCTACCCGGTTTCTGTAAATCTGCGCCTTTGGCTACCGATTGCACTTGCCTGCGTGGGCTTGCTGGCATTTGCGCTGCTCATGCACTCCGAATGGCGTTCCTATGATGCCCGTCTGTCCAATTTTGTGAACTACACGGCCCGTGACGGCCTACTGCAAGCCAAGCGTAACATCGAGATGCTTCTGCGCCGCGAAGAGGGGGCAAACCTTGTTCGGCCGGTTTCAGAGCTAGGCTTGGATCCAGTTGTGCGCAATGCCGTATTGATCGACGAGAATGGGGTCGTGCTGGCGGCAACTCGCTTTGCGTGGCGTTATAAAGTCGCTGCTCAGGTCGTACCTGATTATCCAGCGGCGACGGTTCAAACCGTGATGATGCACCAGCGTTTGTATCTTGCGCGCGAGGCGGATCAGCACAGTGCTTTGGGGGTTATGCCCATTACGATGAGCCTTCGTTCTGGGGAGTTGCGCGCCCAACGCACTGGCGTGCTGCTTGTGCAGTACGATTTGCGGCCTCTTGCGGCGGAGGCGTGGCAGCGCGTCAGACACCAAGCGCTGATCTTTCTTCTCTCTATTGCCGGTGCTGCACTTACTCTTTTGATGTTCGCGCAGTGGTTTATCATGCGCCCAGTAAAAGCGCTGCTTTCCGGGATGACAGAGATTGGCGCTGGAAATTTTGATTCCTTGCCGGTTTTTCGGGGGCGCGGTGAGTTTTCTGCTTTGAGCCGCGCGATGAGCAAAATGGCGGCAGCCCTGAAGAAAAATGTGCGCGAACTGCGCCATAGTGAAGATCGGTTTCGGCAACTCTCGGACGCAGCGTTCGAGGCGATCGTCTTGCACGATGGTGGCAGGATTCTGGATGTGAATGGTGCGTTTGAAGTGCTGTTCAAACGTAGTGCAGCGCAACTGATCGGCACGAGCATTTATGCGTACATTCCAGAAGAGGAGCAAGAGGCTTCCAAACTGCGAGGGTTGCAGCGAGTTGAAGGCACCTGGATGGTGCGGATGCAGGATGCCGAAGGCGAGATATTTCCCTGCGAGATAAAGGCGCGTTCAAGGGTGATTGATGGCCGGAACCTGCGGATCATCGTGATTCGTGATGTGCGCGCGCGTTTGGAGGCAGAGCAGGAAATTCGCCGCCTTAGCTACTCTGATCCGGTAACGGGTTTGCCCAACCGGCGCTCGTTACAAGAGCGCGTAGAAGATGAGCTGGCCAGCCATGAGGGCGCAGAAGCGCGACGTTCGGCCTTGGTGGCCATCAATCTGGACGGCTTCGCGAGTATCAATGATTCGCTGGGCATGAAGGCAGGTGACGTGGTTTTGAGAGAGGTTGCGCACCGGCTGCTCAACAAGCTTTCCGCTTCGGATCTTTTGGCGCGCGTGGAGGCGGATACCTTTGGAGTGCTGCTTTGTGGGCTGACGGGAGATGTAAACGAGGCATCGCTACAGGCATCACGGGCCACGGAAATTCTGCTGGCGGCCATCGTTGAGCCTTTGGACTGTCATGGGCATGTCTTGCATGTGACGGCAGGTGCGGGCATCGTGATGATCCCTAACGACAGCCGCGAGGCGCAAGAGTTGTTGCGTGAAGCAGAAACCGCGATGCATCTGGCGAAGGAAACCGGCAGTAGCCAAGTGTGCTTTTTTGCACATAATCTGCAAGAGATGGCAAGCGAGCGTTTGCGTTTGCGAAGTGATCTGAAGATTGCGCTCCGTGAAGGCGGGCAGTTCCAGCTTCATTACCAGCCGCAGGTAAATTCATCTGGGGCGCTGCTTGGTGTCGAAGCTTTATTGCGCTGGCAGCATCCGGTGCGCGGCATGGTCTCGCCGTTACAGTTTATTCCTGAAGCTGAGGCCAGCGGCTTGATCGTAGAACTTGGACAGTGGGTGTTGGGAGAGGCTGCTGCATGCCTGCGGCGCTTGCGTAATGAATTGCCGAGCGCGGTGGGTGAGCGGCTTTGTATGGCGATCAACGTCAGCCCACGGCAATTCCGCGAGGCCGATTTTGTCGCAAAAGTGGAGGAGGTGTTGGCGGAGTTTGGCAAGCAGCTTTTCTCCATCGAATTGGAGCTTACCGAAAGCGTTGTAGCGGACAATCTAGACGCAACCCTGAAAAAAATGGAGCAGTTGCACAAGCACGGCATTCAGTTTGCGCTGGATGATTTTGGAACCGGTTATTCTAGCCTCTCTTACTTAAAATATTTGCCAATTGATACCTTAAAGATTGATCGCTCTTTTGTGATGGATATTGATGCGGATCAGTCCGTGCGCAGCGTAAAGCGCCCTGCGGTGCTGATTGAAGCGATTGTGAAGATGGCACATCAGTTGGGCATGACGGTGCTTGCAGAGGGTGTTGAAACGCAGGCGCAATTGGAGTGGCTGGTGTATAGCGGCTGCGATAAATTCCAAGGTTACTATTTTAGCCGGCCGCTTACGGAGGCCGCTTTGATTGCGTTTGCACTACAGGCAAATAAAGATCCCGCATAGCGGCACGGATTCTGTGTACTACGGAAAGCCTTGGGCGAGCGCGGCTTGGATTTCTTGCCGTAGTGCAGCGGGCACCGTGTCGGATACGTCAAATCGGCTGGGGCCGGTGTATGGCGCGCGGAGGGCAAGTTTTTCGGTGAGGCTGTTAAAGTAGCGGGTGGGGTTTTGACAAAAATCCTCGTACTGAACCACCAGTTTACGGCTCTCATCTACTTTGGACAGCCCTGAAGTCACCGCCCGATCGTTATAAAACCATTGCCCACACGCCTGCTCAATGGGGGGGAGATCTTTCAACTGCGGGTACTCAGGAATTTTGAAGGAATACCACTCGCTTTCACTGCCCAACTGCCGCTTTCGTGCAGCTAGGATGGATGCGATATTGGCAATAGGATCGCGGCGGGTTTGGATAAACAGGGCCTTTTCAAACACGTGATCTAGGAATGGAATATTGTAATTGAGGATCATGCTTTTCAGTGCGAATGGCTTTTCGAAGGCTCGCGTGAGCCCGTAAAGTTCGGCCTTGAGGCGCTCGGTATCAACGACGTTGCATAGTGTCTCGTCGGGCAGCCAGTCAAGTTCCTCAAAAGGAGCGCTGCCAAAGGGCAGAAAGCGGCGCCAAAAGTACCAGAATTCGTTTGGAGATAACGCGCCTTTGGTTTTTCCATTTTCCGACTCGAAGGCGATGCTGTGCTGAAAGTCGAGGATTTCGTTGCGAAAATTATAACGCTCGTCGGTCAGGAGCTGCTGAATATAAGCACCGGTGATGGGTGCGCCGTAAAAGCGTGAAAGTAAATTAGTGGGGTAAGCGAAAATGCCGCTGCTTGCAAGCCACTGCATGAATAGCGTGGTGCCGCTGCGCAAAGGGCCCATTAAAAAAATAATGGGGAAGTCGGCGTTTGGTGCTGTTTTGGCCAGCAGCTCTGCTTCAGCGCTTTGCAGTGAACCGTTGAGTAGCTGTAGCAAGCTCTCTAGGTCGGTATTGCGCTGGAATGCTTGGGTGCGTGTAGGCTGCGTTGAGGTGTTCGGCATTAGTCGGGCTCCTTGGCTCCATTCTGGTGGGTTGGGGAGGGTAAGGAGAACGGTTTGCTTTTTGGTTCGCCTACGCGAAAGTCGATTTCTTTCATGGCTATGAGTCCATCTTTTTTTACGCCCACCTCAAGATCAAGGGCTTCGCCCCTCAACATGCGCAGTATTTTCCCAGGGTGGTCAGCACCTGCGAGGTGAGAAAAAGGGTAGCCGCCGCCAAAGCGTGGGTTCATTTCTAAAACGCACGGCCCTTGTTCCGTGATGAACACATCCATATCAAAGGGCCCGATCGCTCCGAGGATGTTTACAATGTTCACCGCCAAGGATTCAAGCTGCTCATTGCGCACGCTGATGGCTTGGTCGGTTTCGCCGGCACGCATGGCGAGTTTTCGTTTTACCGCTACTGAAATGGCGTGGCCGTTCAGATCGCTGAGTAGGTCAATGCCGAACTCTTGGCCGTGAATGAGCTGTTGAATGATCATGTTTTTCCGGTAATGAAAAAACACTCGGAGTTCTTCCAGCGTGTGAGCACGAAAGAGATGCGCGCTTCCAAACCCGAAGCGTGGCTTTACCATGAGCGGAAACGTGAGTGAGCCGCGCAGCAGCGCCGCTTCCGCAGATTCCAGATCGGCAAATGTGAGCGGCGTTGAGAAACCGTTTTCGCCAAGGAAGGCGGCCGTTTGGATTTTGTCAAAACAGCGGTCGCTTACGGGATCACTTACTAAAAGTGGGGTTGTTCCGCACGCAGAGATTTCGGTGCGAAATCGGGAAAGGCGGTCGATATCGGCATCATAGAGTGAGAGAAGTGAGGTTGCGTTCTTTTCTCGGCAGAGCTGAATTACCGCTTCTGGATATTCGTCAGAGATAATCGGTGGGAGCACATAGTTTTCATCACAATCGTGGAATCCGGGGGTGAATTTTAGGCTGCTTGTGCCGATAATGCGCACCGAAGGATCGACGTTACGGAACATTTTCGCCAGATAGCCGCGCCGGCCGACGCAAGAAAGAATCAGGTTCATTCGTCGCTCCGTTTGTAGCAGTCGTTCCGTTTGTAGTAAAAGGTGGCAAGCATGTCCTCTGCGGTTTCAGCGCGTCGTACAAGCGTAATGGGCGGCTCATCGTCGATGCAGTAGATCGCCGGAGCGGGCGCAATAAAGGGTGGTTTGAATACCCAGGAGTAGGCGCCCATATTCGAAAAATAAAAACGATCGCCCACGGCAAGGCTGCCTTGAAAGCCATCCAGAAGCACGTCGGTTTCCATGCAGGTATTGCCCATGATTTTTGCGTCGTGTGCGGCAATTGCATCGTTACGCTCTAGTGCTGGCTCATAGTGATAGGGCAGGGGAGCGGTGGAGCGCCCCGTTGGCCTTAGGTTCTGCAAGCTTCCGGCAACGATGCCGTGAACGCGCCCGTGGGAGCGCTTTAAGGCGACGATTTCAGTACAAAAGCCCATCACATCTGCAACGAGGGCCGCGCCAGGTTCGATAATTAACTCAGGGCCATCGTTACCGAATTTACGTTTTAGTGTGCCTGCAACCGCTTCTGCGTAGTCTTCATAGCTAGGAATTTCTATACCGAAGCTTGCTTGTAGGCTGGCAGGCATGGGTCCAAAAAAACCACCCCCTACGTCGATAAATGCAAGCTGTTTTGGCGGTATCAGTGTTTCAGCCCAATGCAGTAATTTTTCGGTGCGCTCACGGAAGGAGGCGATGGAGCGCTCGCGGGTGCTGAAATGCGCGTGCACGCCTGCAGAACGCACGCGCGGGGCGTTCAGGAGGGTGTGAATGGCTTGTCTCGCCTGCTCGTCGGTGGGGTCAAGCCCGAACTGGCTATTGGTATTGCCGTCAATGGGAAAAGTGCAGCGTATGCCAAGCGTTATTTCTGGCCCAGTGTGCTCGCTTAACAATTTTGCCGCGAGGTGTGCTTCGGTAACGGAGTCAATGTGAACCTGCGCGCCCTCGTGAAAGGCATTTAGCAGTGAGGATGCAGATTTAACGGGGCCGTTATAGATAATATCCTGAGGCTTGATGCCTACCCGTTTGGCAATATCGTATTCTGTTGCGGAGACGACTTCTGCTAGGCATCCAAGTTGGTATGCGGCTTGAATCAGCGTAGGCAAGTAGTTGGTTTTGCAGGAGTAGGCGATTTTGGTGCGCGGGTAATAGCGCTGAAATGCAGCAAGAAAACGCTGCACATTGCTGCGGAATTTTGGGAGATCAAGCCAATAATACGAGAGATCTGGAATGCTCTTTAATTTTTCGGCAGGGCTGATTTCTTGGCCTTGATGCTTGGGCATGGAGGGAGTTTAACTCGCTGAATTATTGGAAATAAGCATAGTACCGAGTCTAGGGATTGTCAGGTCTGGCGAGTTGGGGGTTTGCGACTATGCTTATAGGTTGTATTCCCAATCGAAGATGCGCCATGAGCAAGGAACAGATTTCAGTCTGGCAGTTGCAGCCCGGTCTATATATTGAGCTGCCGCTCAAATGGCATGAGCATCCCTTTCTGCGTGGGCGCTTTTTGATTCAGGATGCTGGCCAGCTCGAAATCATTCGAGGCCTGAATCTGGAAATGGTCTGGTTCTTTCCTGACAAGTCAACGGCAGCCCCTTTAACCAAGATGGATGCGTCTGCCGATACCGCAGCGGAGAGTGATCAAGCCACAGCACAAACCGCCGCTGCGTGGAAAACCAAGCAGCAGCGCACGGATGTGCTGCGGCAGCGACGGGAGCGCGTGCGTCAGGTAGAAAAAGAGTACGAAGCCGTGGCGGCCATGGTGAAGGATTGCATGTTCAAGATGCGTAATCATCCCGTTCAGGCAATGCATGAATCTGGCGCATTGATAAAGCAGTTGGCGGATTCTCTCGATGCCGATGAGAGTTCGCTGCTTCATCTGATGAACCCAAGTGCCGATGATGACGACATGTATTACCACGCGCTGAACGTGTCGATTTTGTCGATGTTGGTTGGAAAATCCCTGAAGCTACCGCGTGCGCTGCTGGAAATTCTCGGATCAGGAGGCTTGTTTCACGATATCGGGAAAATCAAGGTACCCCATGCCATTGTGCGCAACACCGGCAAGCTGAATCCCGCGGAAACCCGTTTTCTTGAAATGCACACCAAATACGGGGCCGAGCTAATCGAAAAATACGGGAAGCAGGCGCCAGAGGTCGTTCAGATTGCCGCGCAACACCATGAGCGTCAGGATGGTTCGGGGTTTCCTGCCAAGCTTCGTGGCAAAGAAATTGCCATTCCAGCGCGCATCGTCGCGCTGGTCAACGAGTACGACAATCTCTGCAATCACCTTGATCCGGAAAAAAGCGTGACTCCCTATGAGGCGCTGTCTACGCTGTTTTCAAAAATGGCAGGGAAATTTGACAAAGGCATCATTCAGCATCTCGTGCGCTTGTTAGGCGTCTACCCGCCGGGCACCATCGTGCAGCTGAGTGATGGCGGTATTGGCATGGTGATTACCGTAAATGCCAACGAGCTGTTATGGCCATCCATTCTGATGTACGATCCTGAGATTCCCAAGCAGGATGCCGTTATATTCGACCTCTCTGAAGACCGAACCACAAAAATTGTCGGAAGCCTGCGCCCTCGCCAGCTTGAAAAGGACGTGTATAAGTACCTGAGCCCGCGCGAACGGGTTTCCTATTTTTACAAACAAATGGACAAGAAAACCCCGACAGGCGGCTGATGTCGATCGGCCAAGCGTTGCGGCTATGGATCACTTTGGAGACTATCATGCTGCCTCATCAACATCTAACGCTTCTCATGCGCTGGGAGCGCGGGCTTGCTCTAAAACAGCTTATTTCCGCCGTTATAAAACCGGGAATGCGGGTGCTTGATGCGGGTACCGGCACCGGTGTTGCGGCTTTGTGGGCGGCCCAAGCAGGTGCGGAAGTGGTGGGTGTGGATCGTGGCGACCTAGAGATTGCCACGCAAATGGCCAAGGCGAACGGGCTGGCGGAACGCGTTCGCTTTTTGCAAGCGGATTTGAACGAGTTGACTCCGGATCTTGTGGGTGGTCGCTTTGATGCGCTTATCGCTATGGTATATTTCAACGATGCGCGCCGTGATGAAGCGCAATCCAGATTGGTGCATCGCCTCTGTGAGAATTTATTGCATCCTGGCGCAATTCGAATTCCGGATCAGGTTGTTTATACAGCCACGTTGTGTGAGTGGCCCACACAGGATTTGGAAACACGAAAGAATCGCCTGCTCGCGCAACAGCAAACGCTCGAAGGCTATTACGATCTGCAATTCTGGCCGCTGATGAACCAGATGCAGCATTCTCCACCACCGTCTTGGTATCCAGAACGCGGGCAAGACGGCATGCTGCAATCTGCCGATCTGCGGGTGCTATCGCCGGTATGGCCGGCATTTAACGTCAACTATGAGGCGCCAGGAAAACCCTATCCAACCCACTGGGTCGTGCCCGTAAATGCCGACGGGCTCGCAAACGCCGTCTTATGGGCGCAGGCGTTAAAGTACAAGGATACGTTGATCTTTCGAAATGAGTCGATCAGCTGGTGCAATCCCGCTTTGAAAGTTTCACGCGGCGAAACGATCAGCGCCGCACTCGATGCGCAGTGGCGCGCGGAGAATACGCTGAGGGTTTCTACCCATCAATTACCGTTCAGTCGCTCATTTGCCCCCTGAAAAGCGATTGGAATGCCCTGCATACTCTTCTGCTGCGATACCCTTTGGTCTGAGGCTCATCAGGACGGCCGGCAGCGGTTTGCTTGCCATCAGACCTGTACGCGACTTCGTGGCCTGCTTCGTTGCACCGCCGACGCTATTTTGGTCTAATCATGGCGCTGGCTGGAGTTGCGATTCGGCTCGGGCTGATTAACTCAAAAAACAATAAACACATTGAAACGCAAGGGATGCATCGGGTGAAGACATGGAATCCTATTTGAAAATTGCCGGCATTGTCATCGGAGGCATTGCCGGGCTCTACCTGCTGTATTTCAGCATGGTGCTGGCACGTCTGTTGAAGAATCCCTTTTGGCTTTCGCATTATCAACCCGTCAATGAACCACCGGCATTGTCACTGGCGCAGCAGGCCGCCATTGGCGAGCTCGGCGCCCTCGGTTTTGTACCCGCGCAGTGGTACACCCTCACTTACGCCGATCAATCGGCGTTTGTTCTCGCCTTGTTGCGTGAGGACCGCTGTGTCGCGCTGCTGGATTTCCGCGCCACCTTGAGTACTGGCTATCAATGCGGTTTCTACAGCGTGACCACGCAGCAGCAGTTGCTTTGCACCCTCGACCGCATGGGGTGCATGGCGCCGGATTTTCCTGATCGTTTTATCGTGGGTCGTTGCGGCAACGATTCGTTACAGACACAATGGTTGGCCCATCAACAGCTGATGGACGCACATACCCTGCAATGCTTGGATGCCAATGGCATAACGACAAAGGTGATGGATCCGCTCCGGCAGGTATTCAGCCATTGGGAAGCCAAAGGCGTTCTCAAGCGTGAAGGCGATCACTACTTTATGCGTTTGTCTGCGGCGGTGGCGCTGACGGCAAAAATGCTAAAAAACCAGCGTCAATTGTCCAAACCACCGAGTTTATTGCCTTCTCGGACAGAGCATCTGCCTGCCTTGTTTGCCGATAGCTATTGCACCCAGGAATTTTTCGAGAACAACCAAGTGCCAAGGCGCCGCGTTCAGGCGCTGTTGCTGCTCGTGACGCTGGTCGTGTCCTGGGTGGGTTGGGGTGCTCTGTTCGACTGGGGAACGGCCCTTATCCTGATCGTTGTGATTCTTGTGCATGAGCTCGGCCATGCGCTGGTCATGCGCTGTTTTGGTTACCGTGACGTCAATATGTTTTTTGTGCCGTTTCTAGGGGCGCTCGTCACCGGTAGAGGCACTGCGATCTCCACCTTCAAGCAAACGCTGATCCTGCTGGCAGGGCCGGTGCCGGGTATCATTCTGGGATTGGCGCTCTTGGCAACGGGTTTGCAGACTCCGTTGCCCCTTGACCTGACGGTAAGAAAAATCGGCGAACTCTTCGTAATCATCAATGCGTTCAATTTGTTACCCGTGCCTCCCCTTGATGGTGGAAAAATCATTGAAATGGCCTTGTTTTCAAGGTGGCCGAAATCCCGGTTTGCCTTCAATGCGCTGGCGTTGGTGCTATCACTGCTGGCTGCGCTATGGTTAAAGCAGCCATTGCTGTTTGTTCTGGCGTTTTTCATGTTTTACAGCGTACGTACGCAGTGGCGTATTGCGCAGATGGCAGCACAATGCCCTGCCAGTCAGAATGGATCCGAAAGTGAGCAAGTGGCGCAAATTTTCGACTATTCGCATCGTCAGTTTGGGCCGCGCCCACTCATGCTCCACTATCGCGAAATCAAAATGCTGATGCAGGTACAACGTATCCAGACTGCTAGGAAAGTCGAAGCCGTGTTTGGCGTGAGTGTTGTGATCGTCTGCCTGCTTGGCACTTCGATAGGGTTGGCACACTGGAACAGTGCCCCGCGCATGCGCATTCCCGATTCTTCTTTGAGCGTTGAACAACAGGCATTTCACCGCGCGCTGTTTGATTATGAGCAAGTTCAGGATGAAAGTTTTGACGACGTGGAGGCTGCACTGGAAACATTACGCCGCGCGACTGATGCCCTAAGTAGCGACGATCTCCGGCGAGTCGATTTCGAGGTCATGACGGCACAATCACTGTCAGGCATGGAACGCATTACCCGACTCGAAACGTTGCTGACGGCGGGAACGTCTGGCCTGCAATATGATGCCAGCAACATTGCCTACGAATACCTTTGGTATCGCCGTACCGACGAAACCCGGCGTTCTGCCGCCGATCGCCGTGACTTTCTGGCCGCCGGTATTGCAACTGTCGAAAAGTATTTGCCCGAGGATTATGCGGTTACCATTACCACGCGATTAGCATTGGCCGAGGCCATTGATGATGCGGGGGACTCGTTACAGGCATTGGCAATGCTGGACACCATTCATGATCAGGCAAAAATTCGTGAGCAGTGCAGATGCCATCTCGGCGATATCATTTATGCCAAGACTTGGTACTTTCTTTCGCATTCCCGCGTCGCCGATGCACGCAAAACCCTGATCGAATCTGCGTATGCCGACAAAATCACGGAGCCGCGTTCTGATGCCGCATTCGCTTATGCATGGATACTGCTCGAAGAAGGAGATCACGCTGAGGCGGCCACGCAGATGCTACTGTCGGAAACCATTGAACGAAAGAAAACTCTGCGACAATTCGTTGGCCTTGAAGATACACCGCTCCCTTGGTATGCGCACCGGCTGGATGTCATCTATGCCATGGCAAAGAATTTTCAGTGGGAAGAAGCCAACACGCTCATAGAGAAGAACTACGAGGTGTCGTTCTACTGCTTTGCAGGTGATGAAGGGTATCGGAGGTTCGAGGAACCCTGGCAGAAAATGCGCCACCAGCGATTTGCAGAAATCAAAGCAACCGTCTGTCAGCGTGCAAGCCCGCTGCAACACGCAATGGCTGAGGTAGCAAACTAGGGTTCTGGGGTGGGTGACGGATGGAATTGAGCGACAACATCGGCCGCATCCACGAGATGTTCCCTACTTGCGTGACGGAGGCGCGGGGCGAAGGCGGCTGCGGCGAGGCGCTGCTCGCTGCCAATGCGCCGAGTGCCAAAGCGCTTTGCGGAAGGGACGGGGTGCTATGAGTGATTTGTGGAGCGTCCATCAGCAGCAAGTAAGTTTGTTGAGTGTAATTTGCGAAATACGCTCCGGTATTTCTTTTGTGGATCCTTCAGGCTCCACAACGGCAGGAAGAAGAATATGAAACTCAAATTCAAAATCCAGGCCTACCAAACCGCCGCCGCACAGGCCGTGATGGACTGTTTCAAAGCGCAGCCACCCGCATTCAGCGATACCACGCGTTACCGTATCGACCCCGGCAAGGTCAAAAAGGGGATGGAAGACCTGTTCACCCAGCTGTCGCCCTCCACCGATGTGAAACGCATTTGAGGGTACCGATGACAAAACTCATACAAGGCAGCAACTATCAGGATTTGCTGGAGCACATCTCCCACACCTACGCGGCAGGCCGTGCTGCGGCACTGCAAGCGGTCAATACGCAGTTGCTGGAAACCTACTGGCAGGTCGGACGGCAGATTGTGGAGTTTGAGCAGGGCGGAAAAGACCGAGCCGAGTATGGCGCGGGGCTGATCAGTAAGCTTGCTGCCGACTTGCGATTGCGTCACGGCAAGGGGTTCAGCCGCAGCAATCTCATCTACATGCGCTTACTGTACTTGCGTTACCCAATAAGTCAGATGCCATCTGACTTGTGTCCGGTTTTACTTGACCACTACACTACAACCCCGGCTGGGCCATCAGCTTCAAAGAAGGCGCGGCCAAGCACATCTACTCGCCCTGACCCTAAAAGCAAAAAAAGCGGGAGGCTCTCATAAACCCCCCGCCCACTATCCTCGGCAAAAACAGAAAATCCCTACTTCATCCCCACGCTAAAATCGTGCCCCCAGAAGCTATTTACCGTACTCTGGAACGGTGAATAGCGCGACCAATCCTCAATCGTGCGGCCTTCTGCGCCGAATTCAATCATAAAGCCCGAGGGGGATTGCATGTAAAAGCTGACCATGTGATCGTTCGCGTGGCGGCCTAGGGTTCCCGTTAGCTTGATCCCGTGGGCGTTCATGCGATCCATTGCGCGACCGACTTCATCTACGCAATCGGCCTCAAACATCACATGCACAGCGCCGGCAGGCATCGGGCATTCGAAAATCGCAAGGCTATGATGGCGCTCGTTACAGTGCATAAAGTATAGGCGCTTTTCGGGTTCTGCTGGGTCTGGCGTGAAACGCACTTTCATCAGGTCAGATAAGCCAAAGCCCATGACGTTCTTGTAAAAGTCTTTGCATTTGTCAAAGGCGGGTGTAGGAAGTACAACGTGGCCGGCACCTTGATCACCGGTGATGAATTTTTTAATTCCTACTGGAGACGCAAATTGCTGGAAATCCGAAACCGCGCCCCAAAAAATTTCGTGGCGGTTGCCGTCTGGGTCGGAGAAAGAGGCAAGTTCCTGCACGCGACGTAGGGCGGCAAGGTCTGCGCTGCCGCGCTCGAAATTTACGCCGTGTTTTTCAAGCGTTTTGAGTGCGTCGGCAAATGCGTCGGGGCCGGCAATTTCCCAGCCGCTGAATGCAAAGCTATCGGTGGCGGCTTTATTAACGATGATGCGATAGGGGCGGTCGTCCATTTTCAGATACACCGTATCGTCACCCGCGCCGGTGAGTTTCGCGCTGGAGTCCATCATGCCCAGCACCTGAGTGCCGTAGCTGGCCCAGCGCGCAGGGTCGGTGCAGTTTACGCCGATATAGCCGAGACTGTGGATTTTCATGAGCAGGCCCTTTCTTGTTGTGTAGTGGTGATCTTTTTGATAACGCGGTGGTTGTGGTCAGATGAGCTTTTTGAGTTCTGCTTTCACGACTTTGCCCGATGCATTCAGGGGCAAAGCGTCTACGAAACGGATAATTCTTGGCACCTTGAAATTCGCCATTTCGTTGCGGCACCAAGCGATCAGCTCGCCTTCGTTGAGCGTGGCATTAGGTTTTAGTACGACAAACGCCATGGCGACTTCGCCCATGCGTTCGTCGGGTGCACCGATCACGGCGTTCATGGCGATGGCGGGGTGGGCCGCCATGATTTTTTCGATTTCTGCCGGATAGCAATTAAAGCCGCCGGTGATGAACATGTCTTTCAGGCGATCCGTAATTTTCAAATAGCCCTGATCGTCCATCACCGCAATGTCGCCGGTGTGAAGCCAGCCTTCTTGGTCGATGGCTTCTTCGGTGGCGGTGGGGTTTTCAAAATAGCCTTTCATTACGTTGAAGCCGCGCACCACGATTTCGCCAGGCTCGCCCCTCGCTACCTCGTTATTTTCGGGGTCTACGCAGCGTACTTCAATTCCCGAAATTGCGCGGCCTGATGTGGTGGCGATGAGTTCTGCGCTGTCATTGGCGCGACACATACTGACCACGCCGCAGCATTCGGTAAGGCCGTAGGCGGTGATGACCACTTCAAAGCCGAGGCGCTTTTTCATCTGCCGAATCATTTCTACGGGAATCACCGCAGCGCCAGTCATTGCGCGCTTGAGCGAGGAAATATCGTATTTTTCAAGATCGGGTAGCGCCAAAATGGATTGGAAGAGGGTAGGCGGCCCCGGCAGAATGGAGATCTTCTCTTTGGCAACCCGATCCAGAATTTCTACCGCATTAAACACTGCGTGCGGCAGTAGCGTGACCCCTTTCAACAAACAGGCAAGAATCCCCGCTTTATAGCCAAAGCTATGGAAAAACGGATTGATGACAAGATAACGCTCGCCCGCCTGCATGCCGATAATGTCGGTATAGGCGGTAAACGTGCGGAGGTTCTGCTCGTGGCTGGTCATCACCCCCTTTGGATTGCCGGTAGTTCCAGAAGTAAACAGAATATCGGAAAGGTCTTCGCCAGTGATGCTTTCCATGCGCGCGTTGATGGCTTGCTCGCTTACCGTAGTGCCAGATTCCAGAAAGGCTTGCCAATGGCTATAACGAGGATGATCAGTGTTTTGGAATGGGCGCTCATCCCGGAAAAGAACGATTTCTTCGAGCTCCGGTAATGACTCATCCTTCAACAGTGCCGGATAATCACAACCCAAAAAGGCGCCAATGGAAAATAATAAGCGCGTGTGGCTGCTGCGAAGAATATAGGCTGCTTCATGACCTTTATAGCGCGTATTGAGCGTAACCAGCACCGCACCCACACATTGCGCACCGAGCGCGGCGATCACCCACTCGTGAATATTGGGCGCCCAGATGGCAATGCGATCCCCCTTTTGAATGTTTTTGGCCAACAGTGCCTTGGCAACCTGGCGGGCCTGAACCGCAAAATCAGCAAAGGAGATGCGCGTGCTTTCTTCTTCTAAAAACACCTGATCGCCAAACTGCTGCGCTGCCCACTGCACAAGGCCCGGCAAGGTGATTGCGACGGGGGGGAGAGCTTGTTCCACGGCAGGTTCGGCAGTTTGACGCATGGCAGAGCACCTTTTTGAGACGGGGTGTGGCGCCTTCGCAGGGCCATAAAATAGCAGTCCAAAACCGCGCGTAAAAATGGCCGAAAAGCCTGTCAGCACGCGGTTTTCTGATGATCTTCAAGGTACTGGATTGACCCCGTAGCGTCTTAGTCCACATGGACGATTCTGGTCAACCCCCCGCTAACCATAATGTTTCCATAACAAAACCACAGGGGTGGAGAGCCTGCGAGCCATTGCGCCAGCGCAGAGCTCGTTGCCACCGCAATCCGCACACTGGCATGTAAGAGAGAATCCTTATGAATAAAGTGCAAAGTGCACAGGAAGCCATCCGTCATATTCGGGATGGAATGACGATCGGCATTGGCGGATGGGGCCCGCGTCGTAAGCCCATGGCATTGGTGCGTGAACTGCTGCGCTCTGACGTTAAGGATTTGACCGTCGTCGCCTATGGTGGTGCGGATGTTGGGCTTCTATGTGCGGCCGGAAAAGTAAAGAAAGTGGTTTTCGCTTTCGTTTCTTTGGATTTTATTCCACTGGAGCCTTATTTTCGCCTTGCGCGCCAAAACGGCAGCATTCAGGTAGAAGAAATTGATGAAGGCATGATGCTGCTCGGCCTGCGTGCTGCTGCTTGGGGAATGCCTTTTATTCCCACCGAAATCGGCATCGGCACCGATGTTCTGCGTTTTAATCCGCAAATTAAACTGATTGAAAGCCCCTACGATGATAAAGAGTGGGTTGCCATGCCTGCACTGCCTTTAGACGTGGCGTTGGTGCATGCCGATCGTGCCGATGCTCGCGGCGTTTGCCAGATCAAAGGCCCCGATATGTATATGGATGAGTGGTTTGTTCGCGCCGCGAAAACCGCGATCGTCTCTTGCGATGAGCTGGTGGACACCGAATATTTTCACGCCGGTGATGAAGCACGTTATGTGCACTGGGAACGCTCGCAAACCAGCAGCGTTGTCCATATTCCAGGTGGCGCACACCCCACGTCCTGCAATCCTTTTTATGGCTTTGATATGGCGCATTTCAAGGATTATAACCAGTCTGCCAAAGACGGTGGTTTCGCCGCTTACCAGCAAAAATACCTTGCCGGAAAGACTGAACAAGACTATCAGAATGCCGTTGGCGGGCTGGAAAAAATCCGTTCACTGGCACTGCCCGTCTATTGATCTTCTTGAAGGATGCACGCAATGAATACCACTGTAAATTCCGCGTCTAGCGATCAAAACAACGTGCCCGCAGCAGAGTATAGCTTGGCTGAACTCATGGTCGTGGCCGCTGCCGAAGCCTTCCGCCACGATGGTGAAGTTCTCGTGACCGGCATTGGCCTTTTGCCGCGCCTTGCCGCAAGCCTCGCCATGAAAACCTTTAACCCCGACATGATGATGACGGATTCCGAAGCCTATATTCTTTCGGAACCCAATCCAGTCAGCGGCATGAAAACCCAAAAAGGCCAGAAACAAGAAACTTGGATGGGCTTTACCCGCATTTTTGACAATGTTTGGAGCGGAAAGCGCCACGCGCTGGTCGGCCCCTCACAGGTAGATCGTTACGGCCAAGCCAATATTTCCGCCCTCGGCGGCACCTACGAAAAGCCAAAAGTACAAATGCTCGGCACGCGCGGCTTTCCGGGGAACTCCATTAGTCACGCTAACTCGTTTTTTATTCCGTCCCACAGCAAGCGCGTTTTTGTGGATGGCGAGTGTGATATCGTTTGCTCCATCGGCTATAACCCTGCGCGCCTGACCAAGGGCCGCAAGCTGGAAGACGTAGATATTCGCTATGTCATTACCGATCTTTGCGTAATGGATTGGAAAGGCCCCAACCACATGTTGCGGTTGCTAAGCGTGCATCCGGGCGTGAGCGTTGAGCAGGTGCTTGAAAATACCGGCTTCGAAGTGCATGTGCCAGAGAATGTGCCTGTCACTGCAGCGCCTACCGTTTCCCAGCTAGAAATCATCGCGGCCTTAGATCCTTTGAATTTCCGCGCGAAGCAGCTTGCCGATAATCCCGCTGGCCATCGCAGGTAATCCCATGAGCACAAACGAAAACGGTGAGCAAAAGCCACGGGTGCCGGTGCTAGAAGGCTGGTTTACTCATACCGACGATAAGCCGCACCTGCTTGGCACCCAGTGCAAAGGTTGCGGCACCTATTATTTTCCGAAACAAACAAGCTACTGCAAAAATCCGGCCTGCGATAGCGAGCACTTTGAAGTAGTAGAGCTAAGTCGCACCGGAAAAGTATGGTCGTTCACCAACGCCTGCTATCAGCCGCCAGAGCCATTTGTTTCGCCCGACCCGTTTGTGCCCTATACGATTGCTGCCGTAGAGCTTGAGAAAGAGAAAATGATCGTACTCGGCCAAGTAATTTCGGGCGTAGACGTTTCCGACCTGAAAGCAGGAATGGAAATGGAGCTGGTGCTGGATACTCTTTTTGAAGATGCCTCCAGCCAGAAAATCACTTGGAAATGGCAACCTGTAGCCAATGCCCAAAATTCAAAGGGAGCGAAGCCATGAGTCGCGATGTAGTGATCCTCGGCGTAGGAATGCACCCTTGGGGCAAATGGGGTCGTAATTTTGTCGAGTACGGTGTAAAAGCTGCTCGTGACGCTCTCAAAGATGCCGGCGTTGCATGGCGGGATGTAGGCTTTGTGTCCGGTGCGGCCACGATGCGCTGCGGTTATCCCGGTTATGTCGCAGGCGCAACGTTCGCGCAAGCCTTGGGCTGGCAAGGTGCAGAAGTCAATACGAGCTACGCGGCTTGTGCGTCTGGCTCACAGGCTTTAGCAGCAGCTCGCGCCAAAATTCAGTCAGGTGCGTGTGACGTGGCTTTGGTGGTCGGTGCGGATACCACGCCCAAAGGCTTTCTAGCGCCGCAAAAAGGCGAACGCCCAGACGATCCAGATTGGGTGCGCTTCAGGTTGGGCATTACCAATCCCACCTATTTTGCTCTCTATGCGCGTCGTCGGATGGAAATGTTTGGCGATACGCAAGATGATTTCGCGCTGGTGAAAGTAAAGAATGCCAAACATGGGTTCGTGAACCCTAACGCGCGTTATAAAAAATGCTTTACCGCCGAAGACGTTGCTGCCTCTGCAATGGTGGCAGATCCTTTGCGGCTCATGGATATCTGCGCAACCTCCGATGGTGGCGCGGCAGTGGTTATCGCAAGTGAAACCTATGCGCGTAAGCTTGGCGTAAGAAATGCCGTAAAAATCGCAGCGATTTCCACCGTAACGCCTACCTACGCGTCTGCCGTTATTGAAATGCCCGATTTGGCAACCGATTCCGGCGCCGTAGTAGAAGCTCACAGCTTTCGCGCAGCGTTGCCCATCAAAGCCTACGAAGAAGCAGGTCTTGGGCCAAAAGACATCAGCGTCGCGGAAGTCTACGACCTCTCCACCGCGCTTGAGCTGGATTGGATGGAAGACCTGCAGCTTTGTGAACGTGGCCAAGCCGCTCAGCTTGTGCGTGACGGCGTGACCACCGTGGGCGGTCGCCTTCCGATCAACCCGTCGGGTGGCTTAGCCTGCTTTGGAGAAGCCGTCCCAGCGCAAGCGCTCGCACAAGTTTGCGAGCTAACGTGGCAGCTGCGTGGTCAATCGGGCGAACGCCAAGTGGCGAACGCAAAAGTAGGAATTACCGCAAACCAAGGCTTGTTTGGCCACGGTTCTTCCGTAATCCTGAAGCGCTAAGAGCTTTGAAACGCCAAGTGCTTTGAAACGCTAAGAGTTTTGAAGCGTTAAAAAAGGAATCAATGGTATGGCAACGGCAAATACTCCCTCGCTAAAAACACGTTTGACCGACCTGTTAGGCTGCGAATATCCGGTAATCCAAACGGCGATGGGCTGGGTCGCGAATCCTGATTTGGTTGCCGCAACCTGCAATGCAGGCGGTTTTGGATTTCTCGCAGGTGCGGTCATGACGCCTGCAGAAGTCGAAGCGGGCATTCAAGCCATCAAAGCCAAAACCGACAAACCCTTTGGCGTAAATTTCCACATGTATACGCCAGCAGCAAATGAAATCATTGAGATCTGCATTCGCCATAAAGTGCGCGCCGTAAGCTACAGCCGTTCCCCTGCAAAACAGATGATACAGCGCCTGAAAGATGCCGGCATTGTCTGCATTCCTACCGTTGGTGCGGTAAAACACGCGATAAAAGCCGTGGAAATGGGCGCAGATGCGGTCGTGGTGCAAGGCGGCGAGGGTGGCGGGCACACCGGCAGTGTTGCCAGCAATATATTATTGCCGCAAGTAGTCGAGGCATTAAAAGTGCCCGTTGTGGCCGCAGGTGGCTTTAAGGATGGGCGCGGCTTAGTCGTTGCACTCGCCTACGGTGCGGAAGGGATTGCGATGGGCACGCGATTTTTAATGACCAAAGAATGCCCCGTGCCCGATCAAACCAAAGCGCGTTACGTTAAGGCAAAGCCGGAAGAAATCATTGTCAGCAAAAAACTCGACGGCATGCCGCAGCGCATGATTAACAACGAATTTTTGCAAGCACTTGAGAAAAAAAGCGCCATCGGCATGCTGATTCTGGCGGTTCGTAACGGCCTTGCCTTCACCAAAATTACCGGCGGTTCGCTGCTGCAAATGCTTCTTTCTGCTTGGAAAATGAAAAAATCGAACGACATGTCGTTCACTCAGACGATGATGGCCGCGAACGCACCGATGATGATACAAGAAGCCATGGTGAACGGGCATCCCGCCGATGGCATTTTGCCGAGCGGGCAGGTGGCCGGCACCATTAAAGACCTTCCCACCGGCGCGGAACTGATGGCGCAGATCGTGAGCGAGGCGCAAGCCACCTTAGCCAAACTTTCCGAGCGCACTGCGACAAAATCCGCAGTGGCAAAGGCAACGAGTTAGGGCGATTCCCGCAAATTTGCCAACGAAAAACTGATTTTTAGCGACTTACCACGAGAACCGATCATGGCCTTTGAAACTCTTATCGAAAACGGCGTTGCCGAACTGATTTTTTGCAAACCGCCGGTAAATGCCTTCAATAGCCAAGAATGGGCGGCAATCTCTGACAAAATTGATGACTTAGGCGCAGACCCGCAGGTAAAAGTCATTGTGATCCGCGCCGAAGGAAAAGGCTTTTGCGCCGGGGTAGACATCAAAGAGCTTGCTGCCGATAGCACCAAAATTATCGCGGTAAATAAAGGCAATTACGACACCTTCAAATCCATTCACCTAAATCCGAAGCCGGTCATCGTAGCAGTTCACGGCTTTGTGCTGGGTGGCGGCATCGGAATTTCCGGCGCGGCGGATATTATCGTCGCCTCTGAATGCGCACGTTTCGGTGTCCCAGAAGTCGATCGCGGCGCGATGGGTGGTGGTGCTCACTTGCAGCGTATGTTCCCCGTGCAGAAAGTCCGTTATATGTATTACACCGGCGATTTTATTAACGCACAAGAAGCCTACCGCCTTGGCGCAGTAGAGCGCGTTGTTCCGCTAGACCAATTGCGTGCAACCGCTTTGGAAATTGCCGCCAAGATCGCAGAAAAGAGCTCCCCAATGATTCAGCTTGCCAAAGAAGCCCTCACCGGCATTGAAGATGGCAACCTAGAAGATAAATACCGCTGGGAGCAAGGCTTCACCCTGCAAGCCTACACCGAAAAAGACTCCCAAGAAGCCCGCAACGCCTTTGTTGAAAAACGCGACGCAGCTTTCAAGAATGATGCCACTAACTCTGCCAAACACTCGTAGCAGGGGAGAGACAGACGATGGATTTAATTTACACCCCAGAACAAAACGCATTCCGCAAAGAAGTGCGTGCATGGTTGGCGGCCAACATTCCCGCCAAACCCCTTGCATCTTTCGACACCCAAGAAGGTTTTGAGCAGCACCGCGCATGGGAGAAGACCCTTGCCAAAGGCAATTGGGGCATGGTGACCTGGCCGAAAGAATACGGCGGCCGCGGCTGCAACCTGATTGAATGGTTGATCTTCGAAGAAGAATACTACCGTGCAAGCGCGCCGTTACGCGTCAATCAAAACGGGATATTTCTGCTCGGCCCCACCCTTATGGAATACGGAACGCCCGCACAGAAAGAGCGTTTCATTACCAAAATGGCCAGCGGTGAAGAAATGTGGGCGCAAGGTTGGTCAGAACCCGGCGCAGGCAGTGATCTCGCCGCCATTCGCTCCAAAGCCATTCGCCAAGGCGATGAATACGTCCTCAATGGCCAGAAAGTCTGGTCTACGCGCGCCGTATTTGCCGACTGGGTGTTCTGTATTTTCCGCACCGACCCGGCATCGGAGCGTCATCATGGCCTGTCATTCATTTTCGTCCCACTGAATGCGCCTGGCGTAACTGTGCGCCCGATTCCCCAATTGGATGGGTTGCCGGGCTTTGCGGAAATCTTTTTCGACGACGTGCGCGTTCCCGTAGAAAATCGTTTGGGCGATGAAGGCCAAGGCTGGAACATTGCAATGTCCACCGCCGGATTCGAGCGCGGCTTAATGCTGCGAAGCCCCGCACGCTTTCAGGAAACCGCCAAACGCCTCGTAAAACTCTACCGCGAACACAGCAACGACATCCTTGATCTCAGCATCGAAGATGCCGTAGTGAAATGCTACATGGATGCCGAAGCCTACGCATTATCCACCTACCAAACCGCTTCGCGCCTGATGAAAGGCGGCAAAATTGGTTCGGAATCCTCGGTGAATAAGATTTTCTGGTCGGAACTGGATCAGCTGATGCACGAAACCGCAATGAACATCCTCGGTTGGCGCGCAGAACTCTGGCCACAATCGCCCGCAGCAGGAGACGTCGGTCACTGGTTAGACGGCTTTTTGTTTGCCCAATCCGGCCCTATCTACGCCGGAACCAACGAAATTCAACGAAATATCATCGCCGAGCGTTTGCTGGGCATGCCGCGGAAATAGGAGCAGATCATGGACTTTACCTTTACCGAAGACCAGCGGCTGTTCTGCGACAACGTAAAAGTTTTCCTGCAAAATGAAGTAACGCCCGAGGCCCTCCGCAAATCCTGGGAGTCCGAGAGCGGCCGCAGCCCAGAGCTATGGCAAAAACTCGTAGACATCGGTTTAACGGCCATGCTGGTGCCGGAAAAATTCGGTGGCCTCGGCATGAATGCCGTGGATTTTATTTTGATCGCACAGGAATGCGGCCGCGCTGCCTTGGCCGAGCCTTTGGTGGAGACCGCTTTGGTTGGCGTACCGCTCCTGGCAAGCCTTGCCGATAACGACGAGCGTTGCGCCCAGCTTCTTGAAAAAATTGCCACCGGTGAACGTCGCATTGCCGTAGGCCATTCTGTCAACAACCTAATTTCCGATGCCCACGTTGCGGATTATTTGCTGCTACCGAACGGCAATCAGATTCACCTTGTACCACGTGAGCAAGTGCATCTCGTCGCCCAGCAAAGTGTAGACCCATCGCGCAGATTATTTTCGGTCGATTGGAAAGTCACCGAAGAAACCTTGCTCACCAACGGCGCATTGGGCGTATCTCTGCTTGCCGCCGCATTAAATCGCGGCGCGTTGGGTGCTGCGGCACAATTGCTCGGTTTAGCCGAAGCAATGGTTGGGCTGGCCGTGGCCTACACAAGCGATCGCAAGCAATTTGGCAAGCCCATCGGCGTAAACCAAGCGCTCAAGCATCACATGGCGAATTGTGCGGTCAAAACGGAGTTCGCTAAGCCCGTTTTATACCGCGCCGCCTATACGGCGAGCACGCACCCTGTGCATGCGGATTTCGCAGTATCCCATGCAAAAGTGGCAGCGGGCGAGGCGGCACTGCTTGCAGCCAAAAATAGCATCCAGTCCTTTGGCGCCATGGGATATACCTGGGAATGTGATCTGCACATCTTCATGAAGCGCGCATGGGCGCTGGATAAATATTGGGGGCATGCAGGTTTCCATAAAAACCGCTTGCACCAGTGGCTGCTCAATCCAAACGCCAAAATTGGCGCAGACAAAACCTTTGGTGAACAGGCCTAGTGCGCGACACGCCAGCCCAACCGATCTGTATAAGCCTACATTAAGCGATAAAAAGAGAGCATCATCATGGCAGAAGCATATATCGTAGACGCGCTCCGCAGCCCCACGGGCCGACGTAAAGGCGGGCTTGCTCAGGTGCACGCGGCCGACCTAGGCGCTCATGTGCTCAAACACATCGTCGAGCGTAACGGCATTCCTGATACCGAATACGATGACGTAATTTTTGGCTGCGTAGACACCATTGGCCCCTTGGCGGGCGATATTGCTCGTACCTGCTGGCTGGCGGCAGGGCTTAGCGACGAAGTACCGGGCACCACCGTCGATCGGCAGTGCGGCTCTTCGCAGCAAGCGGTGCATTTTGCTGCGCAGGCGATTATGTCGGGCACCATGGACGTAGTCGTTGCCGGCGGCGTGCAAACCATGACGCAGATTCCCATCTCTTCCGCAATGACTGCGGCAGAACCACTCGGATTCAAAGATCCCTTTACCGGTTCTGCAGGTTGGGTTGCGCGTTATGGCGATCAACCGCCCACGCAATTTAATTCAGCACAAATGATTGCCGATAAATGGGGATTCAGCCGCCGCGATCTCGAAGTCTATTCCCTCGAATCACATCGGCGCGCAATTCAGGCAATAAAAGAAGGCCGCTTCCAACCCGAAATTATCCCGCTGGCGGGTGTAGAAACCGATGAAACGCCGCGCGAATCTACCCTTGAAAAAATGGCCGGACTGGATTTCCTGTTTGGCTGCGATAAAGTAACGGCGGCGGTTTCTTCACAAACCTGCGACGCATCTTCGGCCATGTTGTTAGTATCCGAAGCTGCGCTCAAGCGTTATAACCTTACTCCACGCGCCCGCATTCACCACATTTCCGTGCGTGCCGACGACCCTGTCTGGATGTTGACTGCGCCGATTCGCGCCACTCGCTACGCGCTAAAAAAAGCCGGAATGACGATGAATGATATCGACCTCGTCGAAATTAACGAGGCATTCGCATCGGTCGCTATGGCATGGTTAAAAGAGATGGACTACGACCACGCACGCACCAACGTCAACGGTGGTGCAATCGCGCTCGGCCATCCACTCGGCGCAACCGGCACAAAATTGATGACCACGCTGCTGCACGAACTGGAACGTACCGGCGGGCGCTTTGGTCTGCAAACCATGTGCGAAGGTGGCGGTCAGGCCAACGTGACGATCATTGAACGCCTTTGAGTGCCGGATTGCTAGAAACCGCTGCACACGCGATTGAAGCCGCGCGCAAAAGCGAGCGCAAACCAATTACAAATAGAATTTGGGAGAAATGCAATGTCAGGAATTTGTGAAGGGCGCGTTGTCGTCATTACGGGCGCAGGTGGTGGGCTTGGCGCATCCTATGCGAAAGCCTTCGCCTTAGAAGGCGCAAAAGTCGTCGTCAACGACATTAACGCCGCCGCAGCACAAGCGACGGTCGATGCGATCACCGCAGCCGGCGGAAAAGCCGTTGCGAACACCAACAGCATCACCGACTACGCAGACGCAGAAAATATCGTAAAACAAGCGGTCGATACCTTTGGCGGCCTTGATGTGGTCGTGAATAACGCCGGTATCTGCAAAGACCGCATGTTCGCATCCATGACCGAAGCCGAGTGGGATGCGGTCATCACCGTCCACCTAAAAGGCCATTTCTGTCTCTCCAGCCATGCCGTACACTACTGGCGTGATCAAGCAAAAGCAGGCAACAAGGTAGATGCACGCATTATCAACACCTCCTCAGGCGCTGGTTTGAACGGCTCTGTAGGCCAATCCAACTACGCTGCCGCAAAAGGGGGAATCGCCTCTCTCACCCTGAACCAAGCCGCCGAGCTTCGTCGTTATGGGATTACCGCCAACTGCCTAGCGCCCGCAGGCCGTACCGGCATGACGGAAGTCGTATTTGCCGATATGATGAAGAAACCCGAAGATGGCGCCTTTGATTTCTTCGACCCCGCCAACGTAGCACCTCTAGTGGTCTGGTTAGGCAGCGCTGAATCCGCTGCCGTTACGGGCCGGATTTTTGAAGCCCAGGGCGGAAAAATTTCCATCGCCGACGGCTGGCGCACTACCACGGGCGTTGATAAGGGCGCGCGCTGGACACCCTCCGAAATTGGTGGTGCTATGGATACACTGTTAAGCGCAGAAGTACCCGCGCAAAAGGTGTACGGAAGCTGATTCATCGGCTCTTTTGCCCAGACCGAGCGAATGCTATACCGTGCGGTTTGATATGCTTGGGCGGATGAGCACAAAGCGTTGGCTGGGTTGAATCATTTTGGGGGGCTCGCCTTTTCTCCTTTGGTGGGCTCCCCTCTTTTTTGCCTATTTAGTTTTTTTACAAGCGAATTTAGATTTTCGTACAAGCGAATAACAGCAAGAGCGAGTGGCTGCGATGGAATTTGCCTTTACTGACGAACAAAAAATGATACGCGACACCGTCGAATCATTTTTGGCCGAAAACTCAACCAGCGCGGCAGTACGCAGCGCAATGGAAAGCGCGCAAGGCTTCGACCCCGCGCTGTGGAACACGCTCTGCAATGATCTATATTGGCAGGGCACCCACATCCCCGTAGAGTACGGCGGCTTAGGTCTTGGCTACGTTGAACTCGTCGCAATGCTGGAGCAGATGGGGCGCTTTCTACTTTGCTCACCCTTTTATTCGACCGTTTGTCTCGCCGCGAATGCGCTATTAGTCGCTGGAGACAGCTATCAGAAAACGGATTATCTCGCCAAAATTTGCGAAGGCGAGACAGCAACCCTCGCATGGGCGAGTCGTTCTGCCGCGCAGGCAGGCGGGCGATGGGATGCAAGTGCGGTAGAAGCCACCGTGGTTCGCCACGATGAACAATTCCAACTGAACGGCCGTTACCGCTATGTAACCGATGGCGCCAGTGCTGATTGGTTAGTGCTCGCCGCCCGCACCCCGAACACCACCGGAAACAGCGGCATTTCACTATTCATTGTTGCCGCAGATCAGGCGGGTATCCAGCGTAACGCCCTGCCTACGATGGATCAGACCCGCCGCCAAGCCGAAATTATCGTAGAAAACCTGAATGTCCCCATTGCAGCTCTGATGGGGCGTTTCGGTGAAGCAGGTGGAGCACTCGAAACGGTTCTTGATCTCGCAACAATCGCACTTGCTGCTGAACAAATGGGCGGTGCCCAACAATGCCTCGATATGGCCGTTGCCTACACCAAAGAGCGAGTACAGTTTGGGCGCTCCATTGCGAGTTTTCAGGCGATTAAACACATGGCCGCCGATATGATGACCCGCGTCGAAGTCGCACGCTCCGGCGTTTACTACGCAGCCTGCGTAGCGCAAGAAAAACTGGATGCACTCAATGGCCTCCACGCCACTTTGGTAGGCGGCGTATCTTCGGCAGGCGAGCTTCCCGAAGCGGCCAGCATCGCCAAATCCTACTGCTCCGACGCCTATTTTCGTAACGCGGCTGATGCCCTGCAAATGCATGGCGGCGTCGGGTTCACCTGGGAATACGATGTGCACCTGCATTTCAAACGCGCCAAAGCCACCGAACATTTCTTGGGAAATGCCGCGTGGCATCGTGAACGCTTAGCTCAGCTGCTGCTAGACGCAGATCAGGAATCATCACTATGAAACTCAGTTTTAGCGATCAAGATGAACTATTCCGCAAAGAAGTCGCAGCATGGCTCACAACGAACCTAAGTGGCGAATTTACCAAACTGCGCTTTCGCGGTGGCCCAGGCGACGAGCACATGTTTCCCGAAGAACGCAAACACTGGGAACAGAAACTCGCCGAAGGCGGTTGGACTTGTATCGGCTGGCCCAAAGAATACGGCGGACGTGGCTGCACCATCGAAAAGCAGGTGATCTTTTTCGAAGAATACGCACGCGCCGGAGCACCTGGCAGAGTAGGGCATATCGGTGAAGGGCTAGCCGGCCCCACACTGATCGCATTCGGCAGCGAAGCCCAGAAGCAAAAATACCTACCTGGAATCCGCGCCGGAAAAGAACTCTGGTGCCAAGGCTATTCCGAACCCAGTGCTGGCTCCGACCTTGCCAACGTCAAAACCCGCGCCCGTTTCGACGCAGAAAAAGGCAAATGGATACTCAACGGCCAAAAAGTCTGGACCTCGCTCGCACACGAAGCCGATTACTGCTTCGTCATTGCGCGCACCGATCCAGAATCGAAAGCACACAAGGGCCTTGGGTTTTTTCTCGTGAACATGCACCAGCCCGGCATTGAAGTTCGCCCCATTCAGCAAATTACCGGCACCAGCGAGTTCAACGAAGTATTTTTCGATAACGCCGAGTGTGATGCAGACGACATCGTTGGCGCTCCGGGCGAAGGCTGGAAAGTTGCCATGGGTCTACTGGGTTTTGAGCGTGGCGTATCCACCCTCGGCCAGCAGATGCAATTCCAGAACGAACTCAATGAAATCATCCGTATTGCCCGCGAAAACGGCGCATCCAAAAACCCTGTGCTGCGCCAGCGTATCGCAAAGGCGCATGCCGAATTAAAAATTATGCGCTATAACTCCATGCGTATGCTTTCCGGTTCCGCTTGGAGCGATGGCAGCCTGCAAAAAGAGGCGCTGATTTACAAGCTATTCTGGGCTTCTTGGCATCGGGAATTGGGCGAATTGGCGATGGATGTCCTGGGGCCAGAATGCGAAATCCTCGAAGCCGCACCCTATCAGCTAAGCCGATTGCAGGCGATGTATTTATTTGTGCGCTCCGACACAATCTACGGCGGCACCAACGAGATCCAGCGCAATATCATTGCCGAACGCGGACTGGGGATGCCAAAAGAAGCAAAGGTACAGTAGGCTACTGAATGGAATGGTAAAAAAATTCCGCTTACTTTTCAGCAACTTTACCCTGTTGCTGATCGCTGTCGTGGTGCTAGCGGCAATTGCGCCTGTAGAAGGCCGCAGCGCCGAGGCGTTTGAGCACCTCACCACGGCCGCGATCGTGCTGTTATTCTTTATGCACGGCGCAAAACTTTCGCGGCGCGCCATTTGGGAAGGCATCACCCATTGGCGCTTGCACCTTCTCGTCTTCGCCATTACCTTCGCGATTTTCCCTCTGCTCGGCATGCTGTTCGCGCCTGCGCTCGCGCCGTTTTTGGGCTGGGAACTTACCGCAGGCGTATTATTCCTGTGCGCGCTACCTGGCACAGTGCAATCCGCCATCGCATTTACTTCCATCGCACGCGGAAATATTCCTGCAGCCGTTTGTAGTGCATCCACTTCCAGCATCATCGGGATTGTGCTAACGCCACTGCTGTTTAGCGTTGCGATGGGCGCAAACCACAGCAGCGCAGGGTCGCTGTCGGAGGCGATTCTACATATTGGCGAAGTCTTGCTGCTGCCGTTCACGGTAGGGCATCTGTTGCGCCCGTGGGTGGGTGCATTTATTTTCCGCCAAGCAAAACTACTTTCCAGCGTAGATCAAGGCTCGATTTTGCTGATTGTCTTTACCGCATTCAGCGAGTCCGTAGTCGCAGGGCTCTGGAAGCAAATGCCGCTACCGCCATTGCTCTGGCTAACGCTATTTTGCTGCATCCTTCTTGCGTTGGTGCTTCTGGCAACCACAGCGCTGTCACGCAAACTTGGTTTTAATAAAGAAGACGAAATCGCAATCGTCTTTTGCGGCTCGAAGAAAAGCCTCGCAACCGGCGTACCGATGGCGCAGATCATGTTTGGTTCGGGCGCAGCAGGGGTTGCAATGGGGTCGATGCTTTTGCCGATTATGATTTTCCATCAAATTCAATTGATGGTGTGCGCGGTGCTTGCGGAACGTTATGCGGCACGCTCCGCAAGCGATCAAAAATAAATTGTGGCGAGAATGTCAGTGCTTTTTCTCCAACAACTGCTGAAGCACAATCGCATTGTTATGCTCTTCGTCGTGCGCCGAAAAAACCAGAGTAATATGCCCTTTATGAGAATGTTCGCGCAGCTCATCCAGTGCAGTATTGCCCTTTAATTCCGCTTTATAGCGTTTTTGAAACTCCGCCCATTTTTCCGGATCATGCCCAAACCATTTGCGAAGCTCCGTAGAAGGCGCAACGTCTTTCAGCCACAAATCAATATCCGCATTTTCCTTTTTTAAGCCGCGCGGCCAAAGGCGATCTACCAATATGCGCTCGCCGTCTGTTTTTTCTGGAGCCTCATAGGCTCGTTTTACCATGATATTCACGACACTTGCCTCCACACGTTTGCCCGACTGAGCCCCTTATCCGAGAGAGCTTCTTATCCGAGAGAGCCTCTTATCCGAGTGAATCTATCGGGTATTAGTGTAGCACCACATGTTCTGGCCGACTAGCGCCGGTGTCATTCCGTTCGGTATTGCGTGAGCCCTCGGCAGAGCGAGCGCGCGGTGTCCCCCAGTTCGTTTGCGCTTTGGTGAATGGTGTTGGCTTCGTGCTGAGTATGCGTGAACACATCCCGCATGCCACTGATGCGTTGCGTCATCTCGCCCACGGCCGACTGAATCGACTCACTACCTTCGAGTGCCTGAAGCACGTAGGTTTGCACACCATCCATCTGGTGAACGACCGAACCGAGCGTATCCAACGCAACATCCGCATCGGCGGCCAGCCGCTGCGAGCGGCTAGCGCTGCTGGCCATCCGCTGTGCGATGTCTTGAATCGCTCCGATCACATTGTTGATGACCCCTTGCGTCTCGCTCAAGACCTCTTGTGTTTGTCTGGCGAGGCGTCTCACCTCGTCCGCGACTACAGAAAAGCCTCGCCCAGAATCACCCGCACGCGCAGCCTCAATAGCTGCGTTGAGTGCTAGCAAGTTGGTTTGCTCGGAGATTCCCGTAATCAATTGCAGCACGGAACTAATTTGCTCCGCGTCCTTACTCAGTTGTCCCAGATCCTGCGCTAAAGCAACATTGACATGGGTATCTGCGTGGACGTCGCCGATCAATTGTTGCAGCGATTGGTGAGATTGGCTGAGCTCGCTGCCTGCGCTGCGGAGCTGATCGCGCACTAAATCGGCCTGTTGCGCGGCGCTGGCTGCAGATGCCTGGATGGCCTGGCTGTTACGATCAATGTCAGCAAGCTCCTCGGCAGCCTGTTGAATATCACGCGAAATATCACCGGCGCGCATTTGGAAACTGTCTGCAAGCTGCTGGTTGCCATTTGCGGTTTGGAGCGTGTTTGCCAAGGTGGAGCGTAGCCCCTGTAACAGGCTAGTAAGGCGTTTACCCATTTCGCCTAGCTCATCTCGACTGTGTAGTGTGATCGGGGCGGTAAGGTCGCGCCGATCGGAAACATTGTTGATTTGCTGCGTCAGTCTGCGCACGCTTTTGGCAAAGAAGTGGGCGGCGAGCCACGAGAGCAAAAATCCAACAGAGAACGTCGCCACGCCGATCAGTAGCAGGCTTCTCAGGCTTGTGGAAATAATTTGCTGTACATTCGCCATTGTCATGTCCACACCCACGATGTAAGGCAGGCCCGACTTGGTTTTCATCGGCACAAAAATCGCTCGAAAGGTGCCGTAGCTATCCGAATAGTCCGCAAACTGCGCGACGCCTGTGCGGGCAGCCTCTAGCACCTCTGGGCTTGCATCCGGATAGGCCTCCAAGCGCTCGGCATAATTGCCTTCCTCAATATCCTTCGCGTTGGCTCCGTCCGATAAAAAGTAGGCGCGGCCCTGATCATCTAGCATCATCGCGTAGATGGCTTCAATCCCCACGTCCGAGCCGTATTGCCCAGAGCTAAGCACTACTTTGATGTATTCATCGTTCGATACCCCATCGGGTAACCGTGCCCGTTCCAAATAATCATCGCTCATAATGCGCGGCGCAACATAGGCGGCATCACGCAGGCGCTGGTCGATCTGCGCGTAGATATCCTGCTTTTTGATGTGCTGGGAATACGCAGTAAAGCTGCCGATGCTAATAATGTTCATCAGGGTGAAGGCAATCAGCAGTTTTGCTTGCAGGCCAAACGAATTGGGTCGTGGCATCCGAGGCTTCCTTTTTGTTGCGAAGCCTGTGCTCGACTGCGCTTTGATCGCGAGACAACAGCAGACTTCGCTTGAGTTTCGGCCGTTCGGTGCTGGCGAGTATGCGTGCACTCTATGACGACAGTGGGCGGGCTTCAGTGATATAGCGCGAGTCGACGCGCAACAGCTGAGAGCACTGAATTAAAGATAGTGAGCGCAGCCCTATAATTCAAACTGCGATCACGATCAGCGTTTGCCGCCGCTTCGCGCCAGCACGTCTTGCACCAACGGGCGTAAGGTGGGCAGCAGCTCAGCTTCGAACCACGGGTTGCGCTTCAACCAGATATTGTTGCGCGGGCTGGGGTGGGGGATGGCGATGGTGTGTGGCCAGTGGGCCTGCCAGTCACGCACAACATCGGTAAGTGGTCGTTTTCTCTGGTCTGGAAGGTGATAGGCGATTGCGTATTTGCCGATAGCGATGGTTAATTCTAAATTTTTTAGATGAGAAAGCAGGCGTGCCCGCCACAGCGGCGCACATTCGGGGCGTGGCGGCAGATCGCCAGAGCGGCCTCTACCGGGGTAGCAAAACCCCATCGGAATAATGGCGATTTTGTGTGGGTCGTAAAATATTTCAGGGGAGATCCCAAGCCACTCACGCAAGCGCACGCCGCTTGGGTCGTTAAAGGGGATGCCGGTTTCGTGGACTTTACGGCCAGGCGCTTGGGATGCAATCAAAATTCTCGCATCAGGGTGCACCTGCAAAACAGGACGTGGCCCAAGGGGGAGAAACGGCGTGCATACGGTGCAGGCTCGTACCTGTACCATAAGCTCGTCAAAAGCTAGCTTGTCAAAATCGTTCACGACGTTTGCAGCGTAGGGGCGTAGCGAGAGGAAGATGGTGGGCCCACCAGGACTTGAACCTGGGACCGGCCGATTATGAGTCGGACGCTCTAACCGACTGAGCTATAGGCCCGGAAAGAGGATCGCGATTATAGCGACAAACCCCTTGTTAGGTAAAGACAAACGCGCGATCCCGAAACCCCGTGTAGCTGGTTGTCGATGTAGCAAGTTGCCGATGTAGCAAGTTGTCGATGTAGCAAGTTGTCGATGTAGCAAGTTGTCGATGTAGCAAGTTGTCGATGTGGCTGGTTGTCGATGTAGCAAGTTGCCGATGTAGCTCGTTACCAATGTTGCATTTGTCGAAAAGCCGGTCGGCCAGCAGTCGAGAGAAAGTCTCTCACGCAAGCAAACCGGCTTTTGGGGGTGGAAGGGGCTCGCTTACGGCGTGCTATCCCCATCCAAAAAACTGCGCAGATGTTCTGAGCGGCTTGGATGGCGCAGCTTGCGAAGCGCTTTCGCTTCGATCTGGCGGATACGTTCACGAGTGACGTCGAACTGCTTGCCAACTTCCTCTAGGGTGTGATCGGTATTCATATCAATTCCGAAGCGCATCGCCAGCACCTTGGCTTCCCGTGCGGTGAGGCTTGCAAGTACATCGCGTGTGGCTTCGCGAAGGCTCTCGGCAGTGGCGGCATCGACAGGCGATTGCATCGTAGTGTCTTCGATAAAATCCCCCAAGTGGGAATCTTCATCGTCGCCGATCGGCGTCTCCATGGAGATGGGCTCTTTGGCAATTTTAAGCACTTTCCGCACTTTATCTTCCGGCATGTCCATGCGCTCACCAAGTTCTTCCGGCGTTGGTTCGCGCCCCATCTCTTGCAGCATTTGGCGTGATACGCGGTTCAGCTTGTTGATCGTTTCAATCATATGCACAGGAATACGAATCGTGCGCGCTTGATCCGCAATAGAACGCGTGATCGCCTGACGTATCCACCAAGTTGCATAGGTCGAAAACTTGTAGCCGCGACGATATTCAAACTTGTCGACCGCTTTCATCAGGCCGATGTTGCCTTCTTGAATCAGGTCGAGAAACTGCAGGCCACGGTTGGTGTACTTTTTGGCAATGGAAATTACCAAGCGCAGGTTGGCTTCTACCATTTCTTTCTTGGCGCGGGCCGCCTTCGCCTCGCCAATCGAAATTCGGCGGTTGATTTCTTTGATTTCTGCGATGGAGAGCGACAGCGTGCTTTCGAGCCCTAGCAGATTTTGCTGGAGCTTGATGATGTCGTCTTTGAGTGCGCCGACTCGTTCAGCGTAAGCGGTTTTCCCTCCGGCGATTTTGTCCACCCACTCAATGTTGGTTTCATTGCCTGGGAACTGTTTCACAAAATCCTTGCGCGGCATTTTTGCAATGCGAATGCAGCGCGTCATGATCGCGCGCTCGTTTTCGCGTACGCGTTCCAAGGTTTCACGCACTCCGCCTACCAGCTGTTCGAATAGGCGCGGAACCAGTTTGAAGGTAATGAACTGGTTGGCGAGTTCTTCTTGGGCGTTGGTGAAAGGTTTTGATTTGCGGCCCTTTTCTTCGCGGGTCGTTTTGGCGGCGTTCAGCGCATCCAAAAGCGCGCCAAAACGAACACGAGCTTCTTCGGGGTCTAGGCTGCCTGCATCTTCTTCTTCGCTACTATCGCCAGACTCACCTTCAGACTCTTCTTCCTCATCGTCATCGGATAGATCTTTGTCCTTGAGAGTGGCTTCCTTCGCGGGGGCGTTGGCTTGGAAATCGGACTCCTCCACTTCGCATTCTGCTAGGTCGAGATAGCCGCTGATGATGTCGTTGAGGCGGCGTTCTTGGGAATCAACCTTGCTATATTCGTCAAGCACGACATCGACCGCATCTGGCCAAAAAGCGAGCGCGCTCATGACCTCACGAATCCCTTCTTCGATGCGTTTGGCAATGACAATTTCGCCTTCGCGGGTCAGCAGTTCAACAGAGCCCATTTCTCGCATATACATGCGCACAGGGTCCGTCGTGCGGCCGGGTTCGGCGTCGATGACGGCGTTGGCTGGACTTTCTTCATCCGACGCGTCTTCGTTGGATGGGTTGGCGCCACCGCGCAGCAAACCTTCTGCTCCAGGGGCGGCCTCATGGACAGGAATGCCCATATCGTTGATCATGGCAATGATATCTTCGACCTGTTCTGGGTCGGTAATATCGGGCGGCAGGTGATCGTTGACATCAGCAAACGTCAGGAAGCCTTGCTCCTTACCGCGGGCGATCAGCTGTTTTAGCTGAGACTTCTGTTGCTCGGTATCGCTCATGGAGTGACTAATCCTCAAAACTTGGCGGTGCAAAGGCCCGCGGATTATACAGATATGTCGCACGCGGGGCCACCGACGCGCAGCGGCTCCGCGTACAAAAATGTGTCAGTGTTTGAACGTTGACAGTTGCTGCTTTAAGTGTAGTAGTTCTCGCAAGCGTTTCGTGTCCGGAATGTTGGCATTGATCAGTGCGTCAAGTTCTTGCTCCACCTGCATCAGGTGAAGCTTTTGCAGGGCGTCGCCCAGCTCGTTTTGCAGGGGCTCACCTGCGTGAATAAATTCATGTGCGGCCAGTGCAGCTAAATGTGCGCCGTCGTCAGTGGCATGCCATCGTCCCAGCAGGTTCGCAATGGATGCTTGCGGATATTCGGCGAGATACTCCAGCAATTGTAGTAATAGACCGACATGAGGCTGAGAAAGTTCGTGTATCTCACTAGGAACCACGAGTTCCGCTGCTTGGTTCGGGCGCTGTAACAGGCTGCGAATGGTCGCATCTACCAGAGAAACCACCGGCGCTCCTGCGGGAGCAGTCGCTTTGTCAGGCCAGCGTCGATCGTACTTACCTTGCCGTTCACCGCGGCGATCCTCAAAACGGTTCTGTTTGGAATGCCGACGTGGAGCGGGGGCTGAGTCTCGTTCTCGCTCATAAGGGTACGCTTCAGGAAGAGTGCCACGAACATCCGAAGGGTGGCTCTGAACATTGGGGCCATAGCCGCCCGTTTCAAGGTCGTAGTTGGGTCGATCGGCGTAATTTTGTAAGTCTGCATAGCCCTGCATATCGGCGTAGCCTTGCAGGTCGGCATCATATTCGTGGCTGCTTTGAAGTGATGGGTCGCTCGACAGGGAAGTGCTGGGTGCCGACGTGCTCGGCGTGGGCTTATGGTGGACGTTGGCGCGATCGTTTGCAGGCTCTTTTTGTGGCGCCCGCACCTGTGAATGACCAGAGGTGGAAGGGGGTTCGGGAGCTGCTCGCTTCACCATCGATTCTAGGCTGCTTCTGCTCATCCGCACAAGTTCGGCCAGACGGTCGATCATGAGCTCTTGGAGCACACCTTTCGGCAACTGCTCGATGAGTGGCAGGGCGAGGTGAGCAAGTTTGGCGCGCCCATCCAGAGTTTGGATATTGAGTTCGCCCATCAGGTGATCAAAAAGATATTCGGGGAGCGGTAGTGCTTTTTGCAGTTGAGCAAGAAACAGTTCGGGCCCGTCTTTACGAACCTGTGTGTCGGGGTCTTCGCCGTCGGGTAAAAAATGGAAGCGCGCCGTGCGGCCTTCGCGCATGGCTGGCAGGGTGTTTTCCAAGGCTCGCCACGCAGCAGCTCGCCCTGCGCGATCACCGTCAAAGCAAAATACAACTTCGTCGACGATGCGAAATAAGGTTTCGACGTGTTCTCGTGTGCAGGCGGTTCCGAGTGTGGCCACTGCGCAGGTGATTCCGCTTTGTGCCAGCGCAATCACGTCCATATAGCCTTCGACAACGATGAAGCGTTCCAGCTTGCCGCGTGCCTGCCTTGCTTCGTAAAAGCCATAAAGTGTTTTCCCCTTGTGAAAAACGGGGGTTTCTGGGGAGTTCAGGTATTTGGGTTTCTCATCGCCCAACACCCGCCCACCAAAGGCGATGGTGCGGCCACTGGCGTCTCGAATCGGAAACATGATGCGATCGCGAAAACGATCGTAGCTGCGCGCTTGTTGCGACGGGGTGTGTTCCTGTTGTGACTGAACGACCATTCCCGTTTGTAAAAGCAGTGCTTTCGCTTGAGATGACGTGCCGAGTGCCGAGATCAGATTATCCCAGCCGGGCGGCGCATAGCCTAATTGAAAGCGCTCGATGATTTCTGCGTCTAATTGGCGTTTACGCAGGTAGCCAAGCGCGCGTTCGCGCTCGCGGGATTTTTTGAGCTGTGCGCTAAAAAACGCGCGCGCCTGCTCAAGGATTTGGTAAAGCGGACGTAGATCGGGGCCTTTGGGGTGCTGCTGCTCGTCTCGTGGAACCTCTGCGCCGATTGATTTGGCGAGCGATTCGATCGCCTCAACAAAGCTGAGGTGTGAGTAATCCATCAAGAAGCTGACAGCGTTGCCGCTGGCGCCGCAACCAAAACAGTAATAGAACTGCTTCTCAGGGCTGACACTAAAAGAGGGCGTTTTTTCTTGGTGGAACGGGCAGCAGCGGGTGAAATTCCGCCCGCTGCGCTTGAGCGGAAGGTGCCGGTCAATGAGCGCGACCAGATCCACGCGGGAGAGCAGATCGTCGATAAACTGGTCCGGAATCCGGCCCGCCATACGCCAGCCCTAGCTTAGGACAAAAGGGATTTGATTTGGCCGCTGAGTGCGCCCATGTCGGTGCGACCTTGGACCTGCGGTTTGATCAGTGCCATGACCTTGCCCATTTCTTTCATGGATTGGGCGCCGGTTACGCGGATTGCTTCCTGAATGATTTTCTGCAGGGCTTCGGCAGAGAGTTGTTCAGGTAGGAATGCACGTAAGATTTCGATTTCTGCAAGCTCTTTGGCGGCGAGTTCTTCGCGGTTCCCGCGCGTGAATTGCTCTGCAGATTCTTTGCGCTGCTTGATCTGTTTTTCGATCAAAGCGAGCGCGCGCTGGTCATCGAGCTCAATACGCTCGTCAACTTCGATCTGCTTGAAGGCTGCAGCGGCCATACGCAACACGCTTAGGCGGTCTTTGTCGTGTGCTTTCATGGCCTGTTTGATCGCGTCGTTCAGATTTTCCTTGATGCTTGAACTCATTTGTTTGCTGTCCTAAAAGTTTGCCATCCTAAAACGGTTGACGATCCTGGAAGTGGCCGCTTTTCAAGGGCCGGCAAGCTCTTCAAAACGGCGGGCTTTTCAAAGGCGTTCTGTTGCTCAAAGAACGCTAAAAAAGCGAACGATAAAAGCGCCGAAACCAGAACGCTGGTCGGCGCTTTTAAGGAAGCAAATCAGGCAGATGAATCAGGCAGAACGCTTGCGGCGCAAGGTTTCGCGAGCCAATTTCTTTGCGTGACGTTTTACAGCAGCCGCCATTTTGCGCTTACGCTCTTGGGTGGGCTTTTCGTAGAACTCACGACGACGAACTTCGGCCAAGACACCTGCTTTTTCGCAAGAGCGCTTGAAGCGACGAAGTGCGACATCAAATGGCTCGTTTTCTTTCACTTTTACCTGCGGCATTCAACTTACCTTTCAACAATTACTGTGGTGACAAATTATAGTTTGCGTACGCACGCTTGTGTGTGGGCACGCATGATACCGGTTTGGTCGTTGGCAATCTACTTACTTTTAAGTGAACCACTTTGCTTTTGTGTGGGTGACGAGGGCTTATAAATGTGTAAGCTCGCGTGACGTAAGTAGAATTTGACTGATCAAATTGTATCAGACGGTTTAGGGGCAGGTATTGTACGTTTTTGTAATCCAGAAAGCAATGGACTCTTTTTGAGCTCTTTTTGTGCGCCGGTGAGCGTGCGTTTGGTTTCTCGAACCCACAAAAGCAGTATATTTTCTCAACTTTGCGCGACTGATGCGGTACGCTTGCCGAAGTTTTTGGGTGAAGGTGTGCGATTGAATGATTGTGTTAGGAATTGAGTCGTCTTGCGATGAAACCGGTCTTGCGCTCTACGATGGTGAGCGTCAGCAGCTATTGGCGGATGTTCTGCATAGCCAGATCGCTCTGCACGCCCAATATGGGGGGGTGGTACCGGAGCTTGCCTCGCGCGATCATATTCGGCGGCTGGTGCCGCTTTTAGAAGAATTGCTTGCGAAAGCAGGCATTCGGCAAGGTGAGGGCGGGCCGCAGGTGGGCGCGGTTGCTTATACGGCGGGGCCTGGTTTGATGGGGGCTTTGCTTACAGGCGCGTGTTTCGCGCAGGGGCTTGCCTTGGCATGGGGGGTTCCGGCGGTGCCGGTTCACCACATGGAAGGCCATTTGCTGGCGCCGATGTTGGAAACGCCGCGGCCTAGCTTCCCGTTTGTGGCGCTTCTGGTCAGCGGTGGCCATACCCAGTTGATGCAGGTAGAGGGGGTGGGGCGCTATCAGTTACTCGGTGAATCCGTAGATGATGCTGCCGGCGAAGCTTTTGATAAGGCGGCCAAAATGATGGGGCTCGGCTATCCGGGTGGCCCCCGTGTGGCGGAGTGGGCCGAGCGTGGCGTGCCGCAGCGGTTTCGGTTTCCTCGCCCCATGGTGGATCGGCCGGGTTTGGAGTTTAGTTTTAGCGGCCTGAAAACCTTTTGTTTGACGACGCTCGAACGTTTGGAGCGTGAGCAAGGCAGTGTTTCAGAGCAAGATAAAGCGGATGTGGCGTGGGCGTTTCAGGATGCCGTAGTGGATACCTTGTTCATCAAATGCAAGCGTGCGCTTCAGCAAACGGGCCTGAAACGTTTGGTGATGGCGGGGGGTGTGAGCGCAAACTTGGCGCTGCGATCGCGCTTAAAAGAGTACGCACTGAAGCAGGGAATTGAGGTGTTTTATCCGCGTTCTGCTTTTTGTACCGATAACGGCGCAATGATTGCGCTGGCTGGCTGGTATCGTTTGCAGCAGCCAGGCTTGAAAATGAGCACGGAAATCGTGGCGCGGGCGCGCTGGCCGATGGCGGATTTGCAGGCTTAACCGAGCCTTGGTTCGGTGCCTGCGCGCAGGTTTTTCAGGTTGGGCTGATGCTTGTAGAGAATCAGCGCGCTCAATGCGAGTACGGGCTCCGCCCAGAGTGGCGTAAACAGACAGGCGTAAATCGCCGCCATCAGAAAGCCGAGCATACTGGCAAGGGATGCGTAGCGGGTGAGTAACGCAGTGCCTAGCCATGTGCCGAGCATGATCAAGCAGGTCGGCCAATGCCAGACCGCCAACACACCAATCCCGGTGGCTACGCCTTTTCCGCCTTTGAGGCCAAAATAAATTGGGTAGACGTGGCCCAGCACCGCACCCACTCCAGCCGCCATAACGGCGTGCAGTGGTCTGTCATAAAGCACACAGAGCAGCGGCAGGAATGCGCCTTTTGCTACGTCGCCAATCAGGGTGAGCAGGCCCGCCCGCCAACCGCCAAGGCGCAGTACGTTGGTGGCGCCAGCGTTGTTGGAACCCGCCGAGCGGGGGTCTTTCAGATTGAATACTCTGGCGACTACCACAGCGGTCGAAATGGAGCCAATCAGGTAGGCAATAAGAAATATCAGGACCGTATTGGGGCTTGGGTATGGAATGGGGGTTGCTCCGAAGGTCGAGAGGGCGGCTTTGTAGCAGATGAAATAAGGATTCATCAAAGCGTATCTTGCAATGTATCATGCTTGGCGTTCGGCTTGTAGCCGCAGATTGCTGTGACCGGCGTTGTGTCGCGCAATTTATAGACGTGAGGGCGTTATGGACACAATCAGCATTCAGGGTTTGAAGGTCTCCACCATCATTGGAGCGCACCCTTGGGAGCGCACGCTTCGGCAAACGCTGCTGGTGGATTTGGAGTTTGCAGCGCCGGTGCGTGAGCCCGCGCAGAGCGACGATTTGCAAGATGCAGTGGATTATGATGCGGTGAGCCGTGTGGTTCACGACTGGATTGTTGCGCGCGAGGCGCAGCTGATTGAGACCGTTGCGGAAGGTGTAGCAGGCTTGTTGTTAGGTGAGTTCTCAATTAACTGGGTGCGCGTAAGCATCTGGAAACCCGGCGCAATTCCTTCTGCGCAGAGGACGGGCGTTACCATTGAACGTGGCAAGCGTAATGGCTGAAATTCTTTTAGGTTTGGGCTCGAATATCGACCGCGAGCATCATCTCCGCGCCGGCATTCAGGCACTCGGCGAACGCTTTGGCGCACTGCAATTATCGCCGGTGTTTGAAAGCGCATCTGTAGGATTTAACGGTTCGCCTTTTTTTAATCTTGTGGTGTGCTTAACGACCACGCTAGGTGTTGGCGAGTTGCAGCGGGTTTTGCGTGAAGTCGAGTACGCCCAAGGGCGCCATCCGGAACAGCGGAAATTCAGTCCGCGCACCCTGGATATTGATATTCTCACTTATGATGATCGCGTGGGAATTTTTGACGGCGTGCATCTGCCGCGTGCTGAAATTCTAGAAAATGCCTATGTGTTGTGGCCATTGGCCTGCTTGGTGCCGAACCATCTGCACCCACTCGCGCAGCGCAGTTATGCCGATTTGTGGTCGCACTACACCGGCGCACAGAAAATTCAAAGAGTGGATGTCCCGCTGTTTCCTGCGCCTAATTAAGGTCGCCTGCAGGAGTTGTACTGCTGGTAGGGGTGGGGGCGCTGGTCAGGCTGATAAAATCCTTGCGAACTTGCTCGATCTTACGAATCCGGCGTTTGCGTAATTCTTCTCCGAGCGCTTTTCCATTAAAGCCGAGCGTATCCTGAATGTCAGATGCTTTGATTTGACGGCAGTTGGCGGCGGCTGCGTAGAAATAATCTGCTTGCGGGTAAGGTTCTGACTCGTAGCCGGTTCGCCCGCGTGCGTCGGCCTCACAAGCCAGCAAGAAGCCATTCAGAAACGCTGGTCGTCGGAGATAATCCAGTGCTTCCAGCGTGCGCATGACGGTGGCGGGGCGAAGCTCAAAGGCGCGGTGGCAATGGGTGTGGTATTCAGCGGTTTTGGCGGCGAGCTGGCGGCAGAGTGCCGGTACGCCAAGCCGGTCGCTGACTTTATTAGCAAGGTGCGCGGAAAGGCGCTCGTGGCCGTGGTGGGTCGGCCATTCATGGCGTGGCGTGAGGCCCTTGCCGAGATCGTGGGTAAGAATTGCATACATCAGCGCCGTGGCCGCTTGGGTTTGGGTGATGCTTTGGTCTTCGGGCAGGGAATCCGCTAAGCGTTCGCAGAGCCGTGTGCCTTGCTGCAAGGCCATCATAGTGTGAACGCCGGTGTCGATTTCTGGATGGTATTTTTCCGGTTGCGGAATGCCCCAGAGGATGTTCAGTTCGGGGAGTAAAATCGCCAACGCGCCGCATTCGCGTAGGGTTTCAAAGTAACGCTGGGGTGAGGGTTCTAGCAGCGCGCGCGCTGTTTCAGACCAGACACGCTCTGCGGTGAGGTGTTCGATTTCGCCATTTGTTACGATGGTTTGCATGAGGGCAAGGGTTTCGTCGGCAATGCGAAAGCCGTCGTTGGCGTAACGCGCTTGGAAGCGTGCGACTCGCAACACGCGCAGCGGGTCTTCGCTAAACGCGGGGGATACGTGGCGTAGAATGCGGGCCTCAAGATCGCGCCGGCCGCCATAGGGGTCGATAATGGTGCCATCTTCCGTTTGCGCCATCGCATTGATGGTTAGGTCGCGGCGCAGCAGGTCTTCTTCGAGGGTGACGTCGCTGCCGGTATAGCAGTCGAAGCCGCCATAGCCTGCGGCGGTTTTTCGTTCTGTGCGCGCGAGTGCATGCTCTTCTTTGCTTTTAGGGTGCAAAAATACCGGGAAGTCGCGGCCTACCTGCTGGTAGCCAAGTGCGAGCATTTCTGCAGGGGAGGCTCCAACAACGACCCAGTCACGGTCATGAGTGGTTTTGTTGATTAACTGGTCACGAACCGCGCCGCCCACTAAAAAAATCTGCATACGTCTCACTTGGGTAATTTGCGCGGTAGCTGTTGAATCGGTTGATTGGTTGTTGCAACTAGGATTATATGGGTTGGCAAAAAAGGTGCAACGTTTCTAGCGGTTGTGGCAACGGGCAGTTGCGGCGCCTATGATCAATCGCCAATTTTGGTAAGCCGCACGTTTATATCCATAGGAGTTTTATGTCGTTCTATGAAGATCGGATTTTTCCGCATGTGATGGAGTGGGGAGCGCGTCCGTTTCGGCGTTCTTGTGCTGAGGTGATGGCCTATGCGCAAGGTCGAGTCCTGGAAATTGGCGTTGGAACAGGGGCCAATCTGCGTAATTACCCTGAGGCGGTGACGGAGGTGATTGGTATTGAGCCTTCGGATGCCATGCTTCAGATTGCGCATGAACGGCTGCAGCAGACTAAGTCTGCGTTTCGCTGGGAGCTTCAGCAGGCAGATGCCCGCAGTTTGCCTTTTGAGACGGCCAGTTTTGATACGGTGGTGGCGATTTTGGTGTTTTGCACCATTCCCGATCCTGAGCGGGCTGCAGCGGAGGCGTTTCGCGCATTAAAGCCGGGCGGCCGGCTGGTGTTCTTTGAACATGTGGTGTCGCCGGATTCAGGTTTGGCGCGCTGGCAGCATCGGATTAACCCGACGTGGCGCAAGCTGGCTTGTGGTTGTGAAATCAATCGGGATACGCGCAGCTTGTTCGAGCGTGCAGGCTTTCGCTTTGAGAATATCAAGGCGTGGCAGCATCCGAAGATTGTTTCAATTGCGGCGTCAGTGATTGCCGGTGTGGGTGTGCGCCCTTAACGCGATGTTGGGTTGGAGGGTTTCCAGGTTTACGGTCTGGTTTTGAAGGGTGAGGTGCTTAAAATGCAAAAAAAGAGTTTCTTGTACAATCGCTTGAGCGTTGCAGTACTAATGCTTGCAGGCTTGATGTTGCTGCCTATTGCCAATGTGTTTGCGCAAGAGTGGCTGATCGACGTGAGAACACCCGCAGAATTCTCGGAAGGGAGTGCTGCCGGTGCGGTCAATATTGAGTTTCAGAACATCGTAGAAGGCGTTCAAACGCTTGGTGTAGAAAAGAATGATACGGTTCGCGTGTATTGCCGCTCCGGAAACCGCTCGGAAAAGGCTCGCCAATCGTTGCTTAAGGCAGGCTACAGCAATGTAGAGAATCTAGGTTCTCTTGGTGACGCCAAAAAATGGCAGGCTAAACAAACCGTTAAACATGCGCACTAGGCTTTTTTGAGCGCAATTCCGTAGTTGCAATTCCGCAATTGCCATTCTGCAGTTGCAGTGCCCGACTTAAACCAGCAACAGCTGGCGTTCGACATGTTGCGTTCTGGCCATTGTTTCCGCGCCAATCAATATGGCGCGGATATGATGCATCAGGCGCTTCTCGGTTTCTCTGCGGGCAGCATAGGGCAAATCTATGCTCGCCACGCCCATGTAAAACGTGATCGTGCTAATCGCCTCTGCGACCATCGTGGTGTCGGTGAGCTGGCGGTGTAGCAGTCGGTTCTGGCGTTTGATTGCGCGTGAGAGTTCGGCGTTGATGGAAGCCAGTTGTTGCTGAATGGCGCGTCGCATTCGCGGTGAGCTGCCGGTAAGTTCGTGTGCCAGCAGTCTGAACAGGCGGCCATTTTCCTGAAAATGCTCCATGCAGACTTCTACTGCCCGTCGCACTACGTCGTCGCTTTCGCCGCGCGCATGGCGGGCATCACGAACTACTTTCAGCAGCGCGCCTCCGGCTTCTTTTACCAAGGTCAGGCCGAGTTCCTCTAGATTCTCAAAATGGCGATAGAAAGAAGGTGCGGCAATGCCCGCTTCCTTGGCCACTTCTCGCAAGCTCATGCTGGCAATCCCGCGATCCTCGCTCATGATCGCCAGTGCCGCTTGGATAATGTTTTGCCGCGTCTGGGCTTTCTGCTCTTGGCGGGATTGTGCTTGGGAGCCTGCTCAATAGACATATTGTTTAAGACCAAACACAAGGGTGGGTGTAATCCAAGCTTTACGAGGCGTGCGGCATGTTTGGGGCGAGGGCGCCGCCTTGCAGTTCGCGCATCTTCGCTTTTCAAACTAGCATTGATGAACATTTAAGCTAGCTTGGTTTTTCTGTAGCATACAAGTGTTAGTTGTAAAAACATAGGCTGGGTCACATAAATAATTGCGCGCGCTTTTGTTAACTGCTTGTCACTGCTGGATTGGTGGCCAAACAAGGGGATCTTTACAGCCTGACGTGTTAGTCGCAGAAAATGTTTGCTTTCGAAGTGCTGGGGAGTAATATAGCTAACGTGTGTTTCCTGAACTGCGGTCAGTTAAGTAAGGGATTGGCGATTGAAGCGGACGCCTTCCAATACCAAACGGATTTCGTGGTGAATAAATGCCAGTAAAAGGGCAATAAAAAGTAAGCGCACGCATCTAAAGTGACGCTTGCGGGCTGAGGGAAAATTTATGAGGTCAAAACAAACGGTCGGTCAAGAGGTAGGTGCGGTAGAGCCTATGTCAGTGGTGGATACCGCGTGGCTGCGTATGGATACGCTCGATAATCTGATGGTGATCAATGGCGTTGTGGAGTTTGAGACGCCAATGTCGCGGGAGAGCTTGGTTCGTCTGCTGTCAGAACGCTTGGTGGTGAAAGCGCCTCGCTTTGGTAAGCGGGCGATGTCCAAAAACGGGCATTATTGGTGGGAGCCGGTACCCAATATGGATTGGGATTACCATGCAGCTACGATTACTCTTCCTGAAGGCGGCGACCCAGAGCAGCTCCTGCAGCAAGCGTGCAGTAACGTTGTAGCTGAGATGTTGGACCCAACGCGCCCCTTGTGGCGGTTTTATTTAATAGAGTCTTACCGTGGCGCCAGCGCGCTCGTGTTTAAGGTGCACCATAGCTACGCGGACGGCATTGCGCTGATTTCTACGTTAGATGCAATTGCAGATACCTCGGTTTTGCATAGCTCACCCGCAGCACGGGTGAAACGCAAATCTTTTGAGGCGAAAACCAGCGCTCTGCACCATAAATTGCAAGTGTTGTTGCAGAAGGGGCTGTTTTACTCGGCGTTTTCTGCCGCATGGCTGTTTGAAATGTTCCGCGTTGCATTCCTGCCGTCGGATTCCAAAGCCGCTTTCAAGCAATCCTTGTCTTCTCAAAAACAGGTGGCTTGGGCGCGTTCACTCAAGATTGAAGACGTAAAGCAGGTCGGGCGTGCCATGGGCGGCACGATGAACGATGTGGTATTGGCGTGCGCTGCCGGAAGCTTGCGGCGTTATCTCGCCAGCCAAGGGCGGCCGGTCGACGGCATTGTGGTGCGTGCGACGGTGCCGGTAAATCTTCGCCCGTTGGAAGAAGCCATGAATTTGGGGAACTGCTTTGGTTTGGTCTATCTGCCTTTGCCGGTTGCTCAAGCAGATGCAGGCGCAAGAATCCGTGCTGTGCAAAAGTCAATGAAGAGCCTCAAAAGTGGTGCGCAGGCGGTGATGAGCTATGGCGTGCTTAATATCTTGGGGCACTTTCCGACCGCGTTACAGCGTTTTGCTTTGAACTTCTTTAGTCATAAAGCCTCTGCTGTCATGACTAACGTGCCAGGCCCAAGTGAAGCCGTTACATTGATGGGATCCAAGATCAAACGCTCTATGTTCTGGGTTCCGCAATCCGGCGGAATTGGTATCGGCCTGAGCATTTTAAGCTATGCAGGTAGTGTCGAGTTTGGTGTGGTGGCAGACACCGCAGTCGTTGAAAACCCGCGTGTATTGGTGGAAGGATTTGTCGAAGAATTCGAAGCCTTGAAGAAAGCTGTGAATGCCAGCAGTGTTGGCCACGCGCAGCCACACGCAATTTGAAGTTTTTCGTTTTTGTTTCAGAAGTTGTTTTTGGGTTAAGGGAATTGCAATGAGGGCAATGTCATGAGTTATTTTGTAACAGGCGCAACGGGTTTTATTGGTCGCTTTTTGGTTGGAAATCTACTGAAGCGCGAAGGCACGATTTACGTTTTGGCGCGTGAATCTTCGAAAGAGAAGGTGGCTGCGCTTGCGCGGAAATGGGGAGCTGCAGAAGGCCGTATCGTTGCGATCAACGGTGATTTGACCCAGCCAAAATTGGGCATCAGCGATGCAGATTTTGCGACCTTGAAGGGTAAAGTTCAGCACTTTTTCCATCTCGCGGCGATCTATGATTTGACGGCAAGCGAAGAATTGCAGATCAAATCGAATATTGATGGCACGATTAACGCCATGCGTGCAGCAGAGGCAATGCAAGCGGGCTGTTTCCATCACACTAGCTCTATCGCAGCTGCTGGCCTGTATCAGGGCACCTTCCGCGAAGATATGTTCGAAGAGCACGGCAAACTCGTGGATGCTTATCTGCGTACCAAGCATGATTCGGAAGGTTTAGTGCGTAGCGAATGCAAAGTTCCGTGGCGCATTTATCGCCCAGCCATGGTGGTGGGCCATTCCAAAACCGGCGAAATTGATAAAATCGACGGCCCCTACTATTTCTTCACGATGCTGAAAAAGCTGCGCGAAATGCTGCCGCCTTGGGTTCCTGTGGTGGGCATTGAAGGTGGGCGTTTGAATATCGTGCCGGTCGATTTTGTTGCCGATGCGATGGATCATATTGCGCACAAAGACGGCTTGAACGGCAAGTGCTTCCACCTGACTGACGTTGATCACCATAAAGTGGGCGAAGTTCTGAATATCTTCGCTAACGCCGCGAGTGCGCCGCAGTTGACTATGCGGGTGGATACGCGGATGTTTAACTTTATTCCGCCCTTTATGCGCCAAGCCGTTACTTCATTGCCGCCCGTGCGTCGCATTAGCAATATGCTGCTGTCGGATCTGGGCATTCCGCGTGAGGTGATGGATTTCGTAAATTACCACACGAAATTCGACAACCGTGAGACGCGCAAGGCGCTGGAAGGCTCGAATATCAGCTGCCCAAAATTGGATAGCTATGCTGCAGTGGTGTGGGATTTCTGGCTGCGTAACCTTGACCCTGAAAACTTCATTGATCGCACCTTGGAAGGCTGCGTGAAGGGGAAAGTGGTTATCGTAACCGGCGGCTCATCAGGGATTGGTCTGGCCACCGCAAAACGCTTGGCAGAAGCGGGTGGCAAGGTGATTCTCGCGGCGCGTACCGTCGAAAAACTGCAGGAAGCGCATGATGCGATTCGTGCTTCCGGCGGTGAGGCGTTCATGTACACCGTGGACATTGCCGATGTGGACGATTGCGATCGCTTCAGCCAGCAAGTGCTGAAAGATTTTGGCCAAGTGGATATTCTGGTGAATAACGCCGGCCGTTCTATTCGCCGTTCTATTTCCCTTTCGTATGATCGTTTCCACGATTATACCCGCACCATGCAGCTGAACTATTTCGGTGCGCTGCGACTGATGATGAATTTTCTGCCGGAAATGGAAAAACGTCATTCTGGCCAGATCATCAATATTTCGTCCATTGGCGTGCTCACCAACGCACCACGCTTTTCTGCGTATGTAGCGTCAAAGGCCGCATTGGATGCGTTTTCACGCTGTGCAGCGTCGGAATATTCCGATGTTGGCGTGAAATTCACGACCATCAATATGCCCTTGGTTCGCACTCCGATGATTGCGCCCACCAAAATTTATGAAAACGTGCCGACGATCAGTCCAGAAGAAGCGGCCGATATGATCTGCCAAGCGATTATCTACAAACCGAAGCGCATTGCTACGCGGTTGGGAATTTTCGCGCAGGTGCTCAATGCGGTTGCGCCGAAGATGACGGAAATCATTATGAACACTGGCTTCCGCATGTTCGGGGATTCTGCCGCAGCGCAGGGCAAAACCGATGGCAAAGCCCCAGTGGTATCCAGCGAGCAAGTAGCGTTTGCTTATCTGATGCGCGGGATTCACTGGTAAGCGATAGAGATTGCTTGTAACAGAGAATGCTTGTAACAGAGAGCGCTTGTAACCCCTGATCGCAGAGTGTTTCGCGATCAGGGGTTTTTTTGTTTCTGAGTAGGAACGATGGCACTCAATGCAATTATTCTGTCGCGATGCAATTATTCTGCCTCGCCACGATCCGCGATGGAGTGTAGCAGCGGTTTTCGCGCAGCGGTGGCTTCGATAAGCACGGCTGCTTCTGGCGGCTGTTGGTTGGAGAGCCGGAACACGCCCTGATTTAAGTGATAGGCACTTGTGTCGTCTGTGCCTGCTTGGGAGAGCGTGGCCGTAAATTTACCGCTGATCCAGCCGTTTTGTTCTTCGTTGATTTCAATAGAATCCAGATCGTTATTGCTTTGCTGGTAGGTTTGCCCGGCTTTTTTCAGGGTGATTTTATACTGGCTGCCGGTGTAGACGCCGCTGCCTTTGTAGCCGCGAATCGTGATTTCCATTTCTTCGTTTCCGCGCACCAGCGTGAGATACGCATCGGTACTTAATAGCGCGGATTGCTTTTTCCACCAGCTAAAAGAGGGTGGTTGTGCGAGCGATAGGTGGTTAAAGTTGTGAGTGAAGAACATCCCGTGGCCTTGGCTTTGCAGCCAGTCGGCGGGCGAGCGCTGTTCTTTCGTTTTTGCCACAACGGCGGGCGTTGTTGCAGCGGGCGCTACAGAGTGCGCCGGAGGCTGCTGTATCTGAACGGTTTGTGTTGATGCGTGTTGTGTGGCTGCAGGTTGTGCGGAGTTCTGTTGTGTAACAGGCTGCTTCAGTGGCGCTTTGGGAGCGGGTTGATGCGTAGCAATGACTCTGGATGCAGGAGTTGCAGCTTTTGGTGTCGCAGTATGGTTGCTTGTGCTTACCACTGCCGCCGCAGTTTTTGCAGCTCTAGTTGCGGCTGTCGTTGCTGTTACCGCAGTTGTTGCTGTTACTGCAGTTGTTGCGGCTGAAATTTTCGTGGCATTGGTTGCTGCTTTTGGCGCACTCGTTGTTGATGCTGCACTAGAATGTTTCACCGTAGCCGCCGCAACCGCTGCCGTAGTGGCGATGGCTGCGGATTGCTCGTGCTTGTGCGCGGTTTGGCGAACACCCGCGACATAACGGCAGGCTTCAGCTTTGCCTTGATCTGTGCAGAGCCCGCTGCCGTTTGCTTTGTCGGCGGTGAACGGGCCTTTGAATGTATGGCCGCCACGTTGTGTTAAAGTGCCGGTGCCAACGCGCTCGCCGTGTTGCCACTGGCCGGAGTAGGTGTCGCCACGCGCGGTACGCATCACACCATTGCCGGAAGGTTGGCCTTGGCTCCAGTCGCCGCTGTAAAAATCACCGTTGGCGTATTTAAACTCGCCTTGGCCTTCTGGTGTACCGTTTTTGAAGGTGCCTTTGTAGACGCCTCCGTTGGTAAAGCGGAGTGTGCCCACGCCGTTTTGTAGGCCGGCTTTCCAGTAGCCTTCGTAGCGGGTCTTGTCGGGATAAGTGTAAGTGCCCCAGCCGTCACGTTCGCCGGCAACAAAATGGCCGTCGTAGCGAGTGCCGTCTACGAAGCGTTTGCTGCCTTCACCGGTCATCTGGTCGGCTTTCCATTCGCCTGAGTACTCAACGCCGTTAGGCCAGCGCATGGTGCCTTTTCCTGTGCGCAATCCGCTGCGAAAATCGCCGGTATACTGGCCGCCGTCTGCCCAGGTTTTGATGCCTTTGCCGTGTGGCTCATTGTTGCGCCATTCGCCTTCGTAGCGTGTGCCATCGGCCCAGTCGCGGCGCCCTACGCCATCCTTCTGGCCATACTTCCATTCGCCTTCGTACTTGCCGCCGGCAAGATAGGTGTAAGCGCCCCAGCCGTGAAAACGATTTTCAGTATCGCGATTGCCCTCGTATTGGGGGTCGGATAGCGAGAGGGTTGGAATCGAAAGTAGCGCCAGTGATACGGCGATTTTTACCGATGATTTTGAAATGGTCTGGGCAGAAGAGAAAGAGGCGGTGCGCCTTGGAGAAGAGGTTTTACGTGTCATGGCCGTTTCCGTAGCAATGATTTGTTCTTGTTTTCTTGGCCGCTTGGCGCGGTCTTTGAGTTCCATTTGCTTCGAGATTACCGATCAGTCGAGTAAACCGCAATGCTTCGAGGGAGTACTTTGCAAGTTTGCGAACTGATTAGCAGTCAATTGGAACGAGAGTGCATTTTTGTAAGTATTTTGAATAAGTGTGATTTGTAGCAATTTCGTGACAATTTGTAAGTTAGCGATTGCTAACGTGATGCGCATTGATCGGTAAGGTGTGAGACGTCTTTTGAATAAAGGCGCATGAATTTCTGCATATTGGTTCTAAGCGCCGACTCACATTAGGTTGCCGAGTGGACTATTAATTACTCCGATCTTTGTAGTTTTCTGGTGGATGCGAAGCCGCCGGCATAGGATGTTTAGATGTTTCACCCTGAAGTTGCCTCTGTAAACCCTTGCTTGAGCAGTGATTTGCGTACTGTAGCGCGAGAGCTGCTCGTGAAGCCGCTGATTCTTTTTGCGGTTGTTGGTGCCGTGTTTGTTGGTGCGTTAGGCGTGGGGTCACTGCCAGCGCAACAAGATGAGGCGGTGGTGCGGCGCGATGGCGTGGGCGATAGCCCGCTATTTCGGCAGCGGGCGATGCTGGCTTGGCAAGTGGACGTTTATGTTGTGAGCACTTCGCACCAAATCGGTTGATGCGGGCTGCTCAGGCGTTTGGTTTGTTGAGAACGATCTGCTCGACGAGCGGCCGGAATGCTGCCTGCACACCCAAGTCCATCAACGTCCAATAGTGGCCCGTTAATACGCGGTCGATATACATGGTTTCGGCAACGGGCTGGAACTGGCCGATCACCTTGAGCGCATCCGTTTGCGCTTTTTTTGCCGCGCGCTTATGAATCGTTGAACGCCCAAAGTCAAAGGGCTGGTAATCTTGGAAGGGCACCATCACAATGTCGAGCCATTCTTTGTAATAACTCGCGGGAATTGGCGCTGCGTCTTGGGTGCGAGCGCCGATTTTACGCATATGGTCGTCGATCGTGTCGATTCTGCCCTCTAATACGTCGCGTATCAGAGCGCGAAGTTTGTCGGTGGTTTCTGGCTGTATCCGTTTTACCGCTCCGAAATCAAAAATAATCAGGGTCCCATCTGGGCGAAATGCAAAATTGCCGGGATGTGGGTCTGAGTGCACGGCATGCAAATCGTAAATTTGGCGCCCAAAAGTTTCGAAAATCAGATATCCGATCTGATTGATCGTGTCTTGGCTATAACGCGGGGCTTTCACCTCCGCGAGTGAATCACCTGCTACATAGGTGAGCGTGAGGATGGTTTCTGCAGAGAGCTCTTTTACAAGACCGGGCACAATGACCTTTGGGTGGTTGCGATAGTGTTCTGCGAAAAAAAGTAGGTTCTGGGCTTCGTGCTCGTAGTCCAGTTCTTCGTGCAGGGTTTGCCGAATTTCATTGAAAGTGGCGTCGATGGCTTCTTTGCTGACCTTTACGAGGCCGGCGAGTTTTAGTAAGCGCTTTAGGTGGCGCAAGTCGGAGTCGCAGGATTCTTTTACGCCAGGGTACTGAATTTTTACCACCACGTCTTGGCCATCGTGCGTTCTAGCGCGGTGTACTTGGCCGATGGATGCAGCAGCGAAAGGAGTGTCGCTAAATTCTGCAAAAAGCGTCTCCGGTGGCTCACCAAGTGCTTTGATAAACTGTTTGCGGATTACCGTATACGGCATAGGCGGGGAAGCTTTTTGTAGTACTTCCAGCGCTTGGGAGACTTCCTCTGGAAGGATGTCTTTTACCTGCGAGGCGATTTGGCCAACCTTCATGACGGCGCCCTTCATTTCCCCCAGCGTTTCGGCGATTTGCTTACCAATATCGGCATAAAGCTGCTCTTGGGATTTTTGGCGCGCTTCTTCGTCTACGAACAGGCCTTTCACCTTTTGTGTGGCGATGTTGCGTGTGATAGAGGCTGACATGCCCGCTAGCTTAAAAAAACGCTTGGCGGGAGTGGTGGCGCTAAAGCGCTTTTCTTGGTGTTTTTTATCCTCGGTCACAGGCAAGTCCTCGTTACTCAAACAAATTCACTCCATCTAGCGCACAGATGGGTGCGGATGGACGTAGGGTCACAGGATTATCGCAGATTATGCACGTAATACGCTGTGAAGACGCGTGCAAACAATGTAGCTTTTGGTACTCGCGCACAGTGATTTCCGGTAGAATCGGCCCCGCTTGCAGTGAAGGATGGACAATAGAAAAGCAGCTCAGACTGCTGGTAAGCAGCTACCCATAACGGGTTAGAAAATTGATTTTTGCCCAAACCATCTGTATTGATCAGAAGGTGGGCTTGGTGAGGTTGCGCGGTTTTAACGGGCTTTTGCTAAGGCGGGATGAGATGGCACTAAGGGATTTGCTTAAAAAGTATGTGGTATCGGAAAAAACCAATGAGATTGTAAATCGGATTCCCAAACCCGTAGGTAGTTTTGGTTACGATCCGTGGGGCTATAACAGCGAGACCTTCAAGTTAGGGCTTGGATTGTTTCGCCCCTTCTTTGAAAGATATTTTCGAGTTGAAACTCACGGGCTTGAGAATATTCCGCCAGAAGGCCGCCTACTGATCATTGGTAATCATAGCGGACAACTGCCGATTGACGGTGCTTTGGTTGGCTATGCGCTGGCTACCAACCCTCATGCGCCGCGTGCAGTTCGGGCGATGATTGAGAGAGTATTCACTACCTTGCCTTATGTTGGCAATATGCTGAACAAGTGGGGCGCGGTGCTTGGCGACCCTGAAAACTGCGTCAAAATGCTGCGTAACGACGAAGCCATCATCGTGTTTCCAGAAGGCATTCGTGGTTCAGGAAAACCTTGGAGTGAGCGTTACAAGCTGCAACGGTTTGGGTTGGGGTTCATGCACCTCGCGATCACAGAACGCACGCCGATTATTCCGGTAGGCATTGTGGGTTGTGAAGAAACCATGCCCACGCCATTCCACCTAAAGACCCTCGCAAAACTACTTGGCATTCCTTATGCGCCGGTAACAACCCCGGTTCCGCTGCCCACCAAAGTGCGTATTTACTTCGGAAAACCGATGGTGTTTGAAGGCCCGATCTTGGGAGAAGACGACACCGCAGTAAAGGTGGAGCGCGTCAAGGATGAAATCCGAGCGCTGATCCAGCGTGGATTGAGTGAGCGCGATGGGTGGTTTCAGTAATGGATATCAGGATTTCCGAAGGGGGCGATATGCAACACATGGATTCAGCAGTAGGTGTTCTGCCGGAAGCGGGGGGGCTCCCTGCTGGTGTGCGGGTCGGTGAAAAACGCCCGCAGGTGTTGGTAACAGGCGCGGGTGGCGCGCTGGCGCAAATGGTGATTTCGTTGCTGAAAGACCGCTACCAGTTGGTGCTCGTGGATTTTCGTCGGCGTGTACGGATTGACGAAGGCATGGCGTCTTATCAGGTGGAGTATAATAAGCGTGGTTTTGAGGATATTTTTCGCCGCCATAAAATCGAAGCGGTGATCCATCTGGGGCGTATGGGGGTGTACGAATCCACGCATCGCTACCGTTATAACCAGAACGTGCTGGGCACAAAGCGCCTGCTGGATTTGTGCTTAAAGTATGGGGTGCATCAGGTGGTGGTGCTGTCCACTTATTTTGTTTATGGCGCAAGCCCCTACAACCCGGCGTTACTTTCCGAAGAAGCACCGCTAAAAGCCTCTGAACTCACCATGGATTTGGTGGATTCGGTAGAGCTTGAGAACTTGGCGTCAATCTATCTTTGGAAGCATCCTGAGCTGAACATCACCATCTTGCGGCCCACCAATATTGCGGGCCCAGGGGTTTTGAATAGCTTGAGTCTCATGCTCTCCCGCAAGTTTGCACCGGCCTTGCTTGGCTTTTCGCCGATGATGCAGTTTATTCATGTGGAGGATATGGCCGATGCCATTGTGCTGGCCTTTGAGAAAAACGTGCCAGGCATATACAACGTTGCGGCCAACGATTGGGTGGCGTTCCGTGAGGCCTTGGTGCAGTGTGGATGTACGCCGGTTCCGGTTCCGTCCGTGCCAGAAAATTTGCCGCGCCGGATCAGTCGTGCGTTGGGATGGAAGGCATGGCCTGCTTACCTGCTAAATTACTATAAATATCCGGTGATTCTGGACGGCAGCCTTTTTAAGAGCACTTTTGGGTTTAAGCCCAAACGCAGCTTGGCGGATATTTTCGCCCATTACCGTGAAAAAAAGGAAATGGGAATTTTATAGCCCATCGTGCTACGCAATCTGCGGGTTGGTAATTTGTTGCCAGTAAAAAGCAATGATTCCACCCGCAGTAAGTGCGAGCAGCGTGGTTCCAGAAGTGTAAAACAAATAAGATTCAAAAAAATTCACTACCAGCCAATAGGCGAGAAATGCGCAGGAAAATAGGCTAACATCGCCAGGCGCTTTCCCCAATCGCCACGCTTTCCACGACGCCACTGCAAAATATCCGTGTAGCAATAGCAGCAAAACCCCGCCTAGAGAGCCATAGTTGACCAAGGTATCGAGATAGCTGTTGTGTAGGTGTCGGAACTGCTTTTTAATCTCAAGTGGCAGTGAATCTAGGTGTTGCATCACGAGGCCGCGCCCACTTCCACCCCAGCCTGTGAGCGGGCGTTGCTGAATCCATTCGGATGCCGCGAGCCAGCTTTTAAGCCGAATGCCAGCGCTATCGTTAGCGATTGCAGCGTAGTTTCCGTTGAGTGCGGCCGTAATTGTCGGAATTTCTTGTTGCCAGCGCTTTGGTAATAGTTGGCTATAGTTCGACGTGGAAGCGATCAGTGCGACCAATACAATGCATACGGCAGCTGCGCTTGCGAGAAGTTTTTGCCATGAAAACCGCCGCAGTTGACTAACCAATAAAATCCCAATGACTATAAATGCAGCGAGCAGCCCGACAAAGATCGCGCGCGTCTCTGCGAGCAAAACGAGTGTTGCGCAGTAAACGATAAGGGCAATACATACGGTGATGCGTGCGAGTGCGAGCGGTTTTTTGCTGGTGAAAGAGCGCCGAAACCAGCGCCCACTCAAAACCAGCAAGCCAATTAAGCCCGCACCGTAGAGCATCCCCGCATGCTCGGCGTTGGTGAAACCAAAGCTGGAGCGCGCGAATATTGCTGAATTCTGAAACTCCGCCCAACCATTTCCTTGTGTCCACGGTACAAGGAGTAATCCAATCAGCCCCAATATCCAGGTGAACCAAATCCACTTGGGTGTATCTTTTAATACCCAAGCAACTAAAATAAAGGAAAACCAGTTTCCAAGCCGCTGTACCTTTAACGATGTTTCGGCGTACTCGGGGTGTTGAATGATGCTTGCATACCAAGAAATGCCCTGAACAACCAATGCTGCTAGAAATAGTAAACCGGGAGCGAACAATGGCTTTTTTTGCAGATTGGCGAATAGGTACACGGACGCACTCAGCTGAAACAGTTGCCAGAGTGGCTTTCCAACGCTTGGATAGGCAAAAATAAGGAGAGTGCTAAGCAGCAGAAGCGCGAGGCTGATTCGCTTAAACGCTGGTGCGAATGTGGATAATCGGCGTGGGGTAGCAGTCATGAAATGCGAAGCCCAAGAATAGTGGTACCGTGGTGGCGGGCGTGGGCGCGAAGTATATCACGCAAGAGAATGTATCGTTATGATGCCGCCGAAGGTTGCTGGGCCATGCTTTTTTTGTGGTGATTGGCCGTATTGCTTTTTGAGTTGAGGTTTTTTGTGTGGAATGTAGCCAGTGAATTTTATTAAGAAGTTGCGTCGCCAAAAACGCAATCAATTAGCACGAGCAGAGGCGATTCAGGCAAGAGCGCGCGCCTTGAGCATTCAGTACCAAGATTTCGCGCTCAACCGAACTACACCGGGTACCGCGAGTAATGGGCCGATACCGCTGGTGATTTCGCTCACTACGTTTTCACGGCGGATAGATGAGGTGTATCTAACGATTGAGAGCCTGTTTCAGCAGTCGCACAAGGCGGATCGAGTTGTGCTCTGGCTTTCGAAAGAGGAGTTTTCACCCGACGATGTTCCGGCCATCTTGCGAAAGCAGTGTCAACGTGGTTTGCAGATCGAGTTTTGCGAGAAAAACCTTGGGCCTTATAAAAAATTCTTTTACACGCTACAGAAATATCCAGATAGCTTGATCCTCACAGTCGATGATGACGTGATTTATCCAATCGACATGGTGGATAAGTTGTATCGTGCGTATTGCCGTCAACCAAACGTAATACACTGCCATCGTGCGCATCAGATTACTTTTGATGCCTCCGGTAGGCTACTGCCTTATCAAGAGTGGGAGCTCGCGCCGATGGATGGAAAACCTTCCGCGAACGTTTTTCCGACGGGCATTGGCGGCGTACTGTATTTTCCAGGTTGTTTTGATACAGAAATTGTGGATGAGTCTACGTTTATGACGCTGGCCCCGGGCGCAGACGATGTGTGGCTAAAGGCAATGACTCTACGCAAGGGCGTTATGTCTTGCAAAATCGTCGATCAGCGTGACTGGTGGTTGCGCTATGTGATGATTCCTGGCTCGCAGGCAGTCTCGTTAAAGCACCAGAACAAGCGCAGCCAAAGTGGCAACGACGATAAATTCAAGGCGGTGTTTGATCGCTATTCGCTCTGGCCGCTGCTGGAAAAAAACACCTAGAAAAAAGGCTGTAAAGAACAGCACGACCGCAGCGAGCTCGGTGCGGTCGTGTGGATGTTTCAGCTTTTAGGCGAGATTGTTGGGGCAGTTTGCCCGCAAAGATCTAGTGAATGGAAACCCAGTTTTTGTCGGGTTGGATGGTAAGGCGCTCGTCCATGTAAATATTGCCATCCAGCGCCAGCAGCCTTACATAGCGGTCGAAATAGAGCAGTTGCTTTAAGAGCAGAGCGAATTCACGCGGAAAATGAATGCCGTGGCGCTTGCCGAGGCCAATCAGATCGACCATCAGGCGGTTTACTTCGTGCTCGTTGACGTAGGCAATGTCGAGCGTGTCGGAAGGCATGACCTTATCGAAAGAGGAATATAGCTTTTCAATGTCAGCGGTGAAGCGGTCAACGTCTACGACCTCTTTGGTCATGCCGATGCCTACCATGGACTCTGCCATTGCGCGATAGTCTTCTTGGCCAATCGCCCAGATGAACTTGGACATGGAATCCCACGTTTGCGGCTTGATTTTTCCGACGATGCCAAAGTCAATAAACCCGATGCGGCCATCTTTTAGCACCAAAAGGTTGCCGGCATGAACATCCGCATGGAAGGATTCGCAGAACAACAGGCTCGCAAACCAAGTGTTCATGGCGGTGATCAACGTAGCTTCTGGGTTGTCGGTGTATTTGCGAACGGCATCTAGGTCGGTAAATGACACGCCGTGTAAGCGTTCCATTGTGAGTACGCGCATCGTGCTCGCGTGCTTGTATACGCGAGGCGCCGTGGCTTGATCGTTGCCCGTGCTGGCCAAGAATTTTTGGAATGCCTCAATGTTGCTGGCTTCTTGGTAGAAGTCGCATTCCGCAAGCATTCCTTTCTGGATTTCGTCCACGATGTCGGCGAGTGAGGCCATGCTCAAATGCGGAACGAAAAGCTCCAGCACCCGGGCGGCCACATACAAAAAGTTGAGGTCGGTGAGCAGGATGTCTTTCACGCCTGGCTTTTGGATTTTGATCACCACGTCTTCGCCCGTTGTCAGGCGCGCGGAATAGACTTGCGCGATCGAAGCAGATGCCAGTGGTTGTGGATCAATCGATGCGAAAATCGTCTCCAGCGAGCGCCCAAATTCTCGCTCCATCACACCCTTCATGATGTGGAAAGGAACCGGCGTGGTTTTGTCGAGGAGCATTTGAAACTCCTCGACGTAGGCATCAGGAAACACCGACGGCGAGCTGGCAATGAACTGGCCCAATTTGATGTAGGTCGTACCCAAGCGCTCGAAGGTCTGGCGCAGTAGTTTGGGGGCTGGCGGGCGGTCGCCCAACAGCCACTCGGCACCTGTTGTGGCAAGCACGCGCGCGGTTTGGCCAATGCGGAAGGCGCCCTTGATGCCTGCGGTCAGCCGATCCAGCGGCGATTGCGGCGTGGTGTTTTCTTGTGGTTTGTTCATGTCCGGTTCCCTGTCGTCGTCCTAAGCGCGCATTCTACCCTGACTACAGGGAAATGCATTGGTAAAAGCGATTCGATTTACCAGAATATGAGGCGCTGCATGTCGCGGATTGTAAGTGAGGGGTGATTTTCTCTGATCCATTCGGAGGATGACGTAATCCTTCGGCTGGCTTAGAATTGGCGCACTTTGGGCAGGTCGACACGCTGGATACTTTGGCCGCCCGACGCCTTATTGCTCAATATGCAAGGCTGGGTTACAGAACGGCGTTACAGGATCGTTTTACAGGATCGTTTTACAGGAAGGTAGTACATGAATCTGAATCCCTTGTCACTGGTGGAGCGGCGTATTTCTGTGCCGCGTGATCTGTCCGCCATCACCTCCATTGACCTTACCCGCGAAGTGAACCCTGAGTGGCTTGGTATGACACTTCAGGGGCGGGATGCAATTTGGGACACCGTTGAGCGGCTGTATCGAACAGGGATGTATCCTGCAGTGCAGCTGTGCATTCGTCGGCATGGTGAGGTGCTGCTAAACCGCAGCATCGGCCATATCCGTGGGAATGGGCCCAATGAGCGCGGCGATAAAGTTTTAGCCACGCAAGATTCGCCTTTTTGCCTGTATTCGGGCTCCAAAGCCGTTACGGCCATGCTGATTCACCTGCTGGAAGAGCAAGGGCTGATTAACCTATTGAATCCTGTTTCGTTTTATATCCCCGAATTTGCCCAGAATGGTAAAAAACATATTACCGTTCAGCAGATTCTGGCGCATCGCGCCGGCATCGCGACATTACAGAAAAAGGTCGACCCAGAACGCCTGTTCGACCACGATTTTATCATGCAAACGCTTTACGAGGCCCGCCCGACCACCCGCCAAGGGAGGCATCAGGGTTATCATGCGTTGACCGGCGGCTATATTCTGGGTGAACTGGTGCAGCGCGTGACCGGCATGGATATTCGCGAATTCATGCGTTTGAACGTGCAGGAGCCCCTGAACTTCAAGTATTTTAACTACGGTATTCCCCGCGCCCAGTATCCTGAACTCGCACGCAATTACTTTACCGGATTGCCGCTGATGTTCCCTGTTAGTCTTGCAATGGAAAAAGTGCTCGGCGCATCTTTGGAAACGGCGATTGATGTGTCGAACGATCCGCGTTTTTACGATGAGATCATCCCTGCAGGTAACTTGTGTGCAACGGCGGAGGAAGCGAGCCGCTTCTTCCAATGCCTGCTCAACGGCGGGGAGTTGGGAGGCACGCGAATCTTCCAGCCGATCACGATTGAGCGGGCGATCCGCGAGGTTGGCAAAATGCAGTTGGATCGCGTGTTAATGATGCCCATGCGTTATTCCGCTGGCATGATGCTGGGTTATTCGCCAATCGGTATGTACGGTCCCGCTACGCCCAAAGCTTTTGGCCACTTGGGATTGACCAATAACTTCTGTTGGGCCGATCCAGATCGCGCGATTTCCGTGTCACTTCTGACCTCGGGAAATCCGGTAGTTGGCAGCCATTTGCCGGCACTTTTGGGGTTTTTGACGGCAGTTTCGAAACACTGTAAGCCAGTGTTTCGTGGGCGTGGTTGATCTTTTGTAGCTGAGCCTTTGTCGCGGGCGATGCTCTTTGCTTTGGATGCGCATCGCTCCTTTAGTTTTGGATGAGCATCGCTCCTTGATAGGGGGTTGCGCTTTGTAGAGGCGGAATCCACTCCATGTCGTGTATCAGGACGGTGGGCTTGCCGAGCTTATGTTTATAGATTGCTTGGTAAGCCACCACGTTTTTTACATAGTCACGCGTTTCTGTAAACGGAATGGTTTCCACCCAAATATCGCCCGGCATTGGAGTATCTTTTGGTTGCCAGCGGCGAGCGCGCCCAGCCCCCGCGTTATAGGCGGCCGTCGCAAGAATCGTATTGCCATCAAGCTGGCGCTGCAGTTTGCCAAGATAGGTTGTGCCGAGCTGAATGTTGGTTTCGGGACGGTTGATATCCGAAGGTGTCGCAATTCTAAGGCCGATGGATTTTGCGACTTCGCGGGCGGTTGCCGGCATCAACTGCATATAGCCGCGCGCGCCAACGGGGGAGAGCGCATCCTGCCAGAAGGCGCTTTCTTGGCGAATGATGGCATAAGTCCATTCCGGCGTGATGCCCGCGTCGCTGGAGCGCCGGAGCACTAAATCCGTGAGCAGGACGGGAAAGCGAATATTGAGATCGTCCTGCGCGGAAGAATGTTGTGCCAAGAGAATCGCGTGCAGATACCAGCCTGCTTGGCGGGCAATGAGGGCTGCGGCAATTTTTTCATCCTCTGACATGTACTTGACGGCATGCATCAGTTCACGCCGCGCGTCCGCTTCTTGGCCCAATGCTTGAAACTCTAATACGCGATTCAATGCAGCGCTGTTGCGAACGACGTTGCGCATTTTTCCGTCGAGGCTGTATTGGCGCTGGTTTAATTTGAGCGGTGTGCCAATGCGATGGCTTGCCAGAAAACCATAGTAATTACGCTCTTGTGCAAGCAGCTCAAAGGTGGTTGCGGGTGGCGGTGCTTCTGCAATCATGGCTTTAACGCGCGCTGGAAACGTCTCGCGCAGCCGATAGGGATCCGCGAGCGCGGCCATAAAGCGACGGTGGATTCCCATATAGGAATAGGGTGGCGTTCTAGGTAAGGCCGTGGGGCGCGCGAGTTTTTGGCGTGCGTAGTATGTTGCGAGCCATTGGTCAGTGCGCGCGCGCCAGTATTGCCACACGAACTGGCTGCGTTCGTCGTCATTCACGGCGGACAGCCAGCGGCCTGCACGCTCCCAGTCTTGGGCGCGCAGGGCGTTGCGGATGCCAATTGGCACGACATCGGGCGCACCGACTGCGAGCGCGGCGTTCAGCCAGTATTCGGTGTCCTCCGCAAAGTTCACCTGTTTGAAGCGGCTGATTTGTAGCAGGATGCGCTGTTGCTGGGTACGTGAGAAAGGAAGGCGATTACGGTATTGCAGCCAGAGTTGGCCGGCTTGGTCGGGGTCGTTGCGGGCCAATCGTTCCAATCCGGTTACAACGATGGGGGCAATCGCATTTCCTTGGGCGAGGTAGTAATTTACTTGCGCGATTTGTTGGGGTTCTTCGTAGACTTTGATCCATTCGCGAGCCAGTGGCTGGCGGCTTTGGCTTACGCTTCGCTGGAGAACTTCGGCAAGTTGTGGTTTGTGGTTGTGGAGTGCTTTGCCGATTCGTTCTAAGACCAGTTTGTCAGGGATTGGGCGATAGGATTTCCACGCTTCAAACAGCGGATCGCAGGCGTTGGACTGGGAATAGCCGACGTTCCAGAGTTTTTCTGCGCCGCGAAACGCTTCCTTAGATGCGCCGGTTTCGTATTTCGCGCGGTAGTAGAGGCAGTCAAATTCCTCACCAAACTGGCCTGGGTGGTAATGGTTCAGCAAGGTCGGCCAATCACCTTCTGCCGCTTGAGCGCGCAGCCATGCGTGGCTCATTCGGCTGCCTGCGGGCGAGCTTTGGTAGCGGGTGGCAAACTGCTTTACTTCGGCAAAGCTTACTGGGCCTAGGTGTAGGGCAAATTCTTGCAGCTCAAGGTAGGGATAGAGCGGGTAGTCCTGAAGGCGTGCGGTGATGCGCTGAAAGTCTTCAATTCGATTGTCGCGAAGTGCCGCAAGTGCCTGCCGGTACTGCTCACGCTGATGGATCGCAGTGCTTGCAAGGCTGGCCAGAGTCGGGTCCATCGGGCGCGCTGCTGTGATGGTTGCTGCGCCAGCGGCGGCACCGACGATTGCTGCCTTCTTGCCAAGATGTGCCTTCCGAGCAGGAGCGGGTTTTCGTTTAGATGCCGCTGGGGTGGCGCGGCGGGGCGGGGTTTTCGTGGATTTCCTCGCAACCGGTTTTACGGCACGTTTTGGCGCAGCTTTAGTGTGGCTTGCTTTAGAGGCTACGGATTTAGACGACGATTTTGTTGGATGGGTGGCCCACGAATCATCGGTATAGCAAAGCGAAACGCATGCACTTGCTAGCGCAATCGCCAGCAAGACGCTACGGTACAAAATCATGTCAGGAGCCCGAAAGATAGAGAGTGCTCATGGCCTGATCAGGCCAATCTAGAAGCAGCGGGTGTGCTGGCTATAAATCTAGCTCATTTATTAGCAGTCAAGGTGTTGTAGAAAAAGAATTTTTTAGGGCACGAAACTCATTAGGGAAATTGTCTCCGCCAAATCGCGCGTAAAAGTTGAGACTCTCCAAAGAAATACTACACTTAATCCATCGAACGACGATCTACAGATCAATCTTCCATTGGCTTGCTGTTACGGCAGCGGCGCTACGAGTTCTATTTTGTTATGTCATCCATGGAAAGAAGAATCCACGAAAAACGCGTTATCAAACGGCACCACTTGCGCTACTACCTAAAGGTTTATAACCGGAAAACCGGAAAACCGATTGGGTATATCGTCAACGTGTCCACGGAAGGCATGCGCTTGGTCAGCCATATTCCGCTGCTCACGCATAGCGTGTTCCAGTTTCGGATCAAGCTCCCGCGTGAGATCGAGGGGGAACGCAATATCGACTTTGATGCCTTGTCGTGCTGGTGCCGCCCCGATGTGAGCCCTGATTGCTTTGATACCGGTTTCAAGCTGATCGAGCCGCCGAAAGCGCTGCTGGATTTGGTGGATTCGCTTACTCAATACTTCACTTTCGGCTTAGCGCCCGCGCAAGAGCAATAGTGCCACGAGTGGTGGTGCTTCAGTCCCAGCGTTGACCACGGTCAACGCCCTATCTGTAAGTTTTTGTCATTTAAAATCTTTTTCCCCCGTGTGAACATACAGTCACGAAGCTTTTGTTTGCCCGTGTCTGAACCTGTCACCGTGGGGAGTTTTCAATGGATTTATCCATCAAGCCGGAATACCTGCAATTCCGCGAGGAAGTTCGTAGTTTTTTAGCGCAAAACCTAACTGACGATCTGCGCGAAGCCGGTCGCCTTGCCACCAGCGTGTTTCACGACGTCGAGCGCAGCATGGCGTGGCAGAAAATTCTCCACAAAAAAGGCTGGGTTGCGCCTAACTGGCCAAAGCAATACGGCGGTACAGGCTGGGATGTGGTGCAGCGCGCGATTTTTGCCGAGGAATCCATGAAGGCGTCCGCCCCCGCTATGATCCCTATGGGCTTGCTGATGTGTGGCCCCTGCATCATCGGTTATGGGACTCAAGCACAAAAAGATTACTACCTGCCAAGGATTCTCTCGGGTGAGGATCTTTGGTGCCAAGGCTATTCTGAACCAGGTTCCGGCTCCGACCTTGCCTCGTTGCAGACTTTTGCAGCATCGGATGGCGATGACTACATCGTAAACGGCACCAAAATCTGGACCACCTACGCACATTTTGCCAACAAGATTTTTTGCTTGGTGCGCACCGACAAAGAAGCAAAGCCCCAAAAGGGCATCACCTTTTTACTGATTGATATGACCTCGCCCGGCATTAAAGTCGAACCCATTATCGGCTTGGATGGTATTCGCGAACAAAATACCGTGTTCTTCGATAATGTCCGCGTGCCCAAAGCCAACCGCATCGGCAACGAGAACGATGGTTGGACAGTGGCTAAATATCTGTTGATGTTTGAGCGAGGCGGGCAAGAGTACGCTCCTGCACTCTACGCGGGGCTTGCGCAGGTCAAAGATATTGCGAGCAAGGAGGCCGGTTCTTTTGGTGGCCCGTTAATCGCGGATACCAACTTTCGACGCAAGCTAAATGAACTTGAAATCGACATCATGGCGTTGGAATTTACCGAAAATCGCATCAAATCGGCCTTAGGAAGTGGCCAAAACCCAGGTGCTCTCGCTTCCATGACCAAAATCCTCGGAACCGAGCTTAGCCAGCGCGTCACCGAACTTGCCATCGAGGCGGTAGGCGTCTACGGCTTGCCGTTACAAACCGATGCCATCCAGCCGGGTGCTGGCTTGCCCTTTGTCGGCCCAGAATATGCGCTTACGGCGATGCCGCGCTACTTGAATACTCGCGCAACCACCATCTACGGCGGCTCGAACGAGGTGCAGCGTGGAATCATCGCGAAGTTGGTGCTGGGGCTTTGAATGCGCTCTTTGTAAAGCGAGTTTTTGAAGGTTCGATCTCTGGAGAAATCTGATGAATTTTGATTTAAGCCAAGAACAAAAAATGCTGGTGGATAGCATTCAGAAGTTTTTGAAGAATGATTACAGTTTTGAAACGCGCTGTAAATTGGCGAATTCCAGCCTTGGATTCAGCGAGGAAAACTGGAAGCTGTTTGCTGAACTTGGGTGGCTTGGTGTGGCGCTCGGCAGCGACTACGGCGGCTTTGGTGGCAGCACAGAAGACATTATGCTGATGCACGAAGCGCTAGGACGAGCCTTGGTCACAGAGCCGATTCTTCCCACAGCGCTGCTCTGCGGCCGTCTGATTGAATTGCTGGGTACAGAAGCACAGAAAAAAAGCTTATTGCCCAGCTTGATTCAAGGCGAACTACAGCTGGCGCTTGCCTATAACGAGGCCATTGCACGCAACAACCCCGCCGTGGTCGGTTGCGTAGCGCAGCGCGAGGGCGACAACTATGTGATTAGCGGCAAAAAAATTGGCGTATTGAATGGCCACGCCGCGTCGCAATTGCTGGTCACGGCGCGAACTGCGGGTGATGTGCGTGCCAGTGCCGGAATCAGCGTCTTTTTAGTGGACGCCTATGCCGCTGGCGTTGAGCGCAAACCCTATCAAACGGTAGATGGGTTACGCGCTGCTGAAATTGAATTCAACGGCGTTGAAGTCACCGCCGCGCAACGCTTGGGTGCAGAAGGCGACGCGTTTGTCGCGCTGGAAACCGTACTCGATGAAGCCTGTCTTGCTCTCTGCGCAGAAGCCGTAGGCGCGATGGAAGTGCTGTACAAGACCACGATCGAGTATTGCAAAACACGCAAGCAGTTTGGCGTACCGATTGGCAAATTTCAGGCGCTGCAGTTCCGCATGGTGGATATGTTCATGCTGCATGAGCAGGCAAAGTCCATGATTTATCAGGCCGCCTTGCGTGCGAAAGACATCTCAACAAAAGAGGGGCGCGCCAAAGCACGGGAAGCGATTTCCGCCTGTAAAGTCTATATCGGTAAAGCAGGGCGGCGCATCGGCCAAGAAGCGATACAGCTGCATGGCGGAATGGGCATGACCGATGAATTAAACGTAGGCCATTATTTCAAACGCTTAACCGCCATTGATGCGCTGTTTGGAAATGTAGATTATCACCTGCACCGCTATGATGAGTGCGTTACCGCTTCGCGCGAAATTGCCTGACGCATCGTGGCGCGTAATTCATTGAATAAACTGAATGTTCGCCGTGCAGGGGCCGTATCCCCGCCCAGCGGGCGGCAGGCCGCTTTCCATGCGGTCAATTTTATCCTGCAATTCATGGAGTTCGTGGTTTGCCGCCATGAGATTTTCGACGTCGTGCACCGAAATTCGGATGAGCTTTTGGCGTAGCGCGGCCAGCCGCTTTTTCATTCCCCGCAATAAATCCTGATTTTTCAACAGCTCATTTTTGCGATCAAACACATAGTGCGCGTTATTGAAGAGCGAGGGGTCTGGGCGTTCGCCATCGCTTTTGCCAATGAATGTGCCATCACAATCATAATAGTGAAATTCGCAAATACCGGATTCTGGCGACAGCATAATGGGCCTCAAAATCTAACGAGTAGAAATTAAGGATTAGGCTGGAATTGTGCAGAAATCAAGCAGCAAAATGCCGGCTTCAAGCAAGCGCTTCAAATTACGGAAAAAACCATTCTAGCCGAATTGCCGCAGTTTTTTCGTGCTGCTGGCGGAGGTGGAGGGATCGCGAAAAACTTCCGGTAAGCGTCAGTTGGTGCTTGATCTGCAGGGTTAAGCCACCGCTAATTTCTTGCCAGCGCTCGTCTACAGATGGAAGCCGCTGTTGTAGGGTTGTGTTTGTCCCATACGTGTTTTCGGTTGCGCGCAGGGGAGGGCGGGTTTCGCTGAATTCCTTGTAGGCCAGATAGGTAATGAAGGGTGTTAGGGTGGTGCCCGCATTGTTGAAGGCGTTTTCTGTCACTAGGTAGGCAGCGTGAACCCCCATGGAGAGAGTGCGGGAGCGGGTTTCGCGTGCGTTATAGTGGAGTAGGCTTTCTGTGTTGCCCTCATTGCCGTTATCGCGGCTGGCCTCGTCGTAACTGCTGATCGTCGCATCGGAAAAGTTGAAGCGTGAAATCGGCCCATAGAACCACGCGCCATCGCGAAATACTTGGCGCCCTTCAAGCGTAAAAAAATGCTGTTGCGTATCGACTTTTGCAATGATTGGCGGGCTTGCACTGGGTGGGGTGGTGCTATTCAAACCGTCGAGGCGGCTCCGCTCCAAATGCAGGCGGCCTTGGCCGCTGCCGGCAAGAACCGTGGCGGTAAAGCCGTTTTTGTACCACTGTGTATAGAGTGCAGCTGAGTTGCTGGCGTGCCTTAAACGGTTGCTGGAGCCTTGAAAATCAAGGGCTTGATCAAGGTGGGTATAGCGCAATCCGCTTCGCCATGCGGCGTTGTGTTGATACTCTACGCCCACAAAGTTGATGCTTTCTTGCTGTTGGTAGCGTGGGGTTTCGCCGTGGTGGTTTTGGTCGAGGTGGTGGTCGATATACTGCGTATAAATGCTTAGGCGATCAGGCGTATTTCTGCTGTTATGCAAAAATTGGCGAACTTCAGCGCCGGCTGGAAAAACGGTTTGTTGCAGCTGCATTCCGGAGCGAAGAAGCGTGTCGGCAGGGGCGGCACCGAAAGGTAGGGGGGATGGCTCTTGGGCGGTATAGCCAGCGGTGCTCGACAAGGCAAGACCGAGGCCAAGCGCGATTCGCGTACCGGTGGGGCGAGCAAGTCTTGATGCTTTTGAATGTGTGCTTGTTGGGAGGGATGTGCAAAAAAGCGGGCGGTGAATGGTCACGGGCTCTCCGGTTTTTGATAAAGCAAGGCAGGCAAACCGACGCGATGGGTGTGCCTTGCGCTGCCAAACCCAATATAATACTTGGTAATAGGCTAGTTTAACGAAATTGTCAGGAATTTTTCATGCCCGAGCCGCTATACCGCGTTGTATTCGTGAATCAATCGGATGTTTTTGAAGTGTATGCGCACCAAGTTTCACAGAGTGAGATGTATGGGTTTATTGAAGTAGGGGAGTTCGTTTTCGGCGAGCGCTCTAAGCTCGTGGTTGATCCCGGCGAGGAGCGCCTGAAAAACCTGTTTGGTAGCGTGAAGCGTAGCTATATTCCGATGCATGCGGTGATCCGTATTGATGAGGTCGAGCGCCAAGAGGGGCCTGGCAAGATCGTGGAGTTCAAGGGGGATAAGGTCACGCCGTTTCCGATGCCATTTCCAAGTGCTGGAAAAGGTAGAACGCCGCCAGAGAATTGACGAATTGGTGCACAACAGAATAAATGTGTTGCAAACTCTTGTTGATAGCGAATTCTGTGCGCCGCTTGGTTGAAAACTGAGTGTTTAGCTGACAAAATAAACAGACTGAATTTGCTTGACGGTTGTGCGACTGTTGGGTCATTTTTGCTGAAAACTTTCGTCTTTTCTAGGCAGACAACCTCATGGATAACAGACCGCTGTGGGAATACCCAGATTTACCCACGGATTTGTCAAAACTACGTAACCTGCAGAACATTGAGCAGCGGTTGATCGTGGATGTTCGACGTCTGCAAGCCATGCTGGATCTGATTCGTAACGATAGCGGCACGCCGGCGCGCGTGGAAACGGTCCGTGTTTACCGAGAAATGCTGGAAGCTCGTCAAAACCTGCTGGATGAAATTCAGTTGCAGCGCTTGAGTCGTGAAGTCGCCGTTTCCTGAATCGTTTTCCTGAAAGTAAAGCTCTGGGGCTGATTGCGCTGCGGCGCCTCGTTTTGCGGTTCCCCGCGCTCTTTACTCCCGCATTCTCATTCTTTTCCCCCCATTCTTCAAAAGTTGTCATCTCTTTTTTGTGCGGCCTTTGGTAGCGCCGCTCGCTGCAGGCGCATTCTTAGCGGTGGGTGCGCTCTTCATCGGGGCTGTTGAGTGGGTGTTATCCATCCCTTCAAGCCAGAGAATACAGTCTACCCACCCGAGAAAGTGGCTTAAATAGGTGGGCGAAAGGTCCTGAAGCACGGTAAGGCTTCGTGCCACGAGCGCTTGCGAGTTGAGTGGCCCCGCGTTGGGTGAGATCGACTGGATGGTGCGTTGAATCCTTCGTCGCGTGCGCAGTTGGCCCCATGCTTCTCGGTGGGTGCGCGCCGTGCGCAGGTCTTGGAGTGGTGTTGTGGTTTTGTCTTGGTTGCTGCTGCAGGTACAGCTGGGTGGGGGGAGTTGGGCAAGATCAAGGTCAGCAAGGCTGACTTGTTGAACTTGATGGAGGCGTTGCAATAGGCCGCTCAGGTTCGCGTGATCAGTCATGGATCGCTCCGGAAGCATCACTGTGCTCTATCGTCGCAGAAGGTAGATCGTGCGCAGCGGAATGCAGAGCGCGCGTGGTGGTGTCGCTGGGAGCTGCCGAAGTCTTGGGTACGGGGGCGATTTCTACGCGGCGGTTTTTGGCGCGGCCTTCGGCATCGCTGTTGGAGGCAATTGGCTGTTCAGCGCCAAAGGCGGCAGCGAATACCAAGGTGGAAGGTAGGCCGTTGTCGATGAGAGCGCGGGTAACCGTGAGGGCGCGTTCCGCAGAGAGCGCCCAGTTATCGGTAAAACTGTGGTTGCCCTTTTGAATCGGCAAATCATCGGTAAAGCCACTCACCATTAACAGTTCTTGGCGCTGTTCAAGGTATTTACGCAGCGGGGCGCTCACTTCGCGTAAGAGAGCAAGCCCTTCGGGCTGTAATTCTGCGGAGTTGAGGGCAAACAGAACGCTGCCACTGATGCCGATGCGGCCTCGATCCAAGGTGATGCGGCCACTTGCCAGCGGGTCGGCGAGGGCGATTTCAAGGGCTTCTTCTAGGGCTACCCGCTGTTGCTCCTCTGCTTGGCGCTTGGTGATTTCCGTTTGCAGCGTGCGGCCAAGTTCTAGTTGAATCCCCATCACCCAGATCAGCAGCAGAACAAATGCGCCGAGTAGGCCGGACATTAAATCCCCAAAAACTGCCCAAACGGGGCCAGTCTGCTCCATATCGGATTCGAACTCGTTCATTAGAGAGCCTCGGCGGCGCGCGCAGCTGGTTTGCGGATGCGTTGTAGTTCTTCAAACACATCCTTCTGGGCCATTACGCTGAGGTCGATAATCTCCCGCGCTTGGGCAACGTAATAGGCGAGTTGTTCGTTGTGACGCTGGTCGGCCTGCTGGAGTGACTGTTCTGCGTGCTGGAGCTGGGCGTAGAGCTTTTCGCTGAATTCGCCAAAGCGCTGTACGCTGCTTTCTAGCGTCTCACTTAGTTGCGCTACGCTTGTGCCGCTGGTGTTGATCTGGTTGGCCGCTTCATGGAGTGGGGCCAGTTTCTCGTCGATGTGCTGCGTAAATTGGCTGGCGATGCCTTTTAGCGTATTCGCAGAGGTTTCCGCGAGATTTTGGGCGGAAACCTGCCGCTCGTGGAGTTCGGCCAGTACAGTGTCGACTTTGGCGAGCGTGCTTTGATGTGCTTGCCACTGTCGGTGCTCTCGTTCACTCGCACCTTGAAGCATTTGCACAATCTGGGCTTGTTGTTCGTGGCTTTGCTGGAAGTGGGTCAGCTGTTCATGCCAACGCCCCTGCCATTGATGCGCCTGTTCGGAGAGTTGTTGCTGCATTTCTCCCGCACCTTGCTGCCAATGCTGCGCTACGGCGAGCGTTGAGCCCGAGAAGTTTTCCAGCATCGCATCTAGGCGCTGGTGCGTAGATGCGATGAGTTCTAGCTGTTGCGCATGTGTGGATTCTAGAAGGTGCTTTTGGTGTGACTGATTGGTGTTGACGATCTGGGCGAGTTGCTCTTGGCTTGCGCTCGCGAGTTGCGCAAACTGGTTTTGGCCTGTGTGGAGGATCTGGGTGAGCTGTTCTAGGCTTGTGCCGATGAGTTGGCGGTGCTGCTCTAGGTTCGCTTGAATCAGATGAGTCTGTTGTTTGCTGCTTGCATCCAGTAGGCGTAGTTGGTGCTCGTGGGTGCTTTCGAGGAGTTGGGTTTGTCGTTCGGCGAGCAATGCTTGCTGGTCTGCGCTGGCTTGGAGCAGTTGGGAGAGAGTGTGCTGCAGAAGAGGCGCCATCGCCTGTTCGGTTTGCGCGGCGATTTGGAGGAGCCGATCCTTGAGCGTCTGCTCAATTCGGATGCCGAGTTCGCCTAAGGTTTGCGCTGCCTGATGCTGAAACTGGCGTTGGTTTTCTTCAAGCACACCTTGAGTTTTTGATGCGATTTGTTCGAGCGTTGCCGCCATCGCGTGCAGCGTTTGCGCCGCTTCCGGAAGCGCGCTGGCTTGTTCCTGCAGAAGTGTTAGGGTGTCGCGCTGTTGTTGGCGCGGAGTCAGTGCGGCGAGGTCGGTGGTCGTCGCGACTTCGAGCCGGCGGGCAACCAGAATGCGCTCACGACGGCAGAGCGCCGAGAGTAGCCCTAGCATTGCCGATGCGGCAACGCCTGCGACCGAGGTTCCAAACGCTTGGCCTAAGCCTTTGATCGGCGCGGAGAGCGCGGTGCGAATGGTTTCGAGATCGGTAGTGCCATCCAACGCGAGGGCCGCGCCATTTAAGGTTACGACCATGCCAAGAAAGGTGCCGAGCATTCCCAGCATGACCAGCAGGCCCACAAGATACGGGGTGAGTACGGGGCCGGGCAGCGCGAGTGGGCCGCCTTCGATGCTGCGTCGCACGCCGGTTTGGAAGGCTTCGGGGATGCGATCCAACCAGAGCGTTAGCGTTGCGGGTGGAGTTTTGAGTGTGCCGAGTGCGCGCTGAAGAGCTGTGGTTTCGCTTGAGAATTTCAGTAACTCTAAGCTGCCCACAAGGTAGGCAATTGCAATGACGGTGGTCACAGCGAAGGCAAGCCAGTGGGCGCCCCAAAATCCCGCGCCAATCCATAGGATGGCAGCAGCACCCAATAGAAATGTCACAATTGCAGTGGCTTTATTCATGCGTATCGCAAACCTCTTTCTTATAAGTTTCAAGTAAGCCTTTGATCGGCTGCAGGCGCACGTCGAGCTCTACAAGCAGTAGTTGCCGAAGGTCCTCACAAAATAGGCTGTGCGCGCTTGTGTTGTTTTGATGGGTGTGGAGTTCCTTAAAACGCTTCTCCAGTTGTCGGAGGATTTGCCCAAAAGCTTTGCGCGCTCGCGTCCAGAGGGCTTCTTCTAGTGCAGCATCAAGGCTGGCGAGAGGCTGACAGTGTGGCGCTGCTTCGCAAAGGTGCCAGCGCAGAAGTGCACGCAGCCGCCGCAGATGATTGTCGATGTGCTGCTGATGGGTTGCGTAAAACCGCATATAGCGTTCGAAACTTGGCTGTTCCTCGGCGGCGGGAAGGCGAATTCTGTGGTAGTCGGGGTCGTTGTTGCAACTGCGATGGATCGCGTTTATCAGTAGTTCTTGGGTGTGTCGGTATTCTTCTTCTGGGCTGCGTGCAGAAAAGGATTCAATTTCTGGGCGATAGTTCCACGGCTGATCCAACGCAGTAGACAGGGTTACAGCCTCGGAAAAACCAAGGCTTTGCGCGAGTTGTTCTGCGATCTCTACGTTTGCTGGAAGGCTTTTGACCTCTACCGGCGCCATCCCGCGAAGTGCTTGGGCAAGCATTGCTTGAATTGGGTGCTCTGCGGCAGTAGCGGCAAAACGAGGGGGGGATGTTGGATTCAGGGTGTCTGGTTCGGGTGAATGGGGTGGGTGCATCGCGCTTTGCGGTACGGTTGGCGTCATGGTGTGGCTAGAGTAATCCTGAGTGGGCACCAAGGGCGCTATAGGGTACGTCGGAAGATCCCGTATGTCATGGATTGCAGGGGATTTTTTGGTTTGCGCAAATGTCGTGTGTGTTGCTTGCATTATTACCTGTTTGGCGGATTGTTCAAGAAAAAATGAACATAAAATCATCAGCTGGCAAGTGTTTGCGTCTGTGCGGGTTGCCGGCGGCATCGCTCATTTGTGTTAGCCGGATCTGCTACTTAAGTACTAGATGCGAAGGAGATTGATAATTGTTATCATCTTTTCGCCGGCCGGCAGTAAGAAGCGCCATGGAGCAGAATGATGACATATACAGTTGTACAGTTGATCCACCTTTTTTGTGCCATCACGTTTATCGGTGTGGTGTTCTTTGAAGTGTTCCTGCTTGAAGGCGTGCGCGCCAAGCTTGGGCCGCAATTGATGCATCAGGTGGAGCAAGGCATTATCGGGCGGGCAAAATTTATAATGCCGTGGTTTGTCGGCATGCTGTTTATTTCTGGCATTACCCTTGCGGGGATTCACTACGCCAACAATCCGCGCGTTTTCTCTACACCTTTCGGAATTATGCTCGGCATTAAGATTGTGCTTGCGATCAGCGTGCTGGTGCATTTTGTAAAGGCAATGACTGCTGCCCAAAGTGGCTGCATGGATTCAACGCGATTTCAGTACACCCACCTTTCGGTTTTTATTCACATGATTTTGATCGTAATCCTTGCCAAGGTGATGTTTGTCATTCATTGGTAAGAACGCCCCGCTGGGTTGATTGGAGCGATTGCAAAGTTGATTTCGTATAGGTGAATCGCATGGCGGAGAGGCAGGGTAAAAAAGGTGCGCGCAGGGTTCGTAGCAGCGTGCAGAGCGCAAGGCACCAACGAGTTTCACGCAGTGATCTTGGCGCGGCAGCGGGTGCCGTAGGATTGTTTGCGCTTGTAAGTGGCCCGTTATTCGCGGAAGAGTTGCTCGAACTCGATGCACTTAAAATTAGCGGAACGGCCGCATCTTCTGTACACGTCGAGTCTGACCAAGAGGCGGCAGAGCGGCTGGCGGCGGTGCCCGGCGGAACAAATTTAATTTCGTTAAAGGAAGCCGGTAAGCTCTCAACACTTTCCGACGCGCTGAACTACCAGCCTGGCGTAATTGTGCAGGAATTTTTTGGTGGATTAGACCAGCCACGCCTCAACATTCGCGGTTCAGCAATCCAAGGAAACCCGGTTTCGCGCGGGGTTTTACTGCGGCAAGATCATTTGCCGCTCAATGACGCCGACGGTTCTTTTATTATCGGCCTTCTGAATTTGCGCGATACCCGTCGTGTAGAAGTTCATCGCGGGGCAAACAGCCGAGTACCGGGCTCATTTACTTTGGGTGGGGATTTGGATTTTATTTCGTGGCTGGGGGAAGGAGAAGATAGCGAGGGGCGAGTTCGTGCAACGATGGAAACGGGTAGTTTTTCGCATCAATTGGTTCATGCAGCTTATGCATCCGGTGATGCGCCGCACCGTTGGTTTTCTAGCGTCAGCAGCAGTAGTTCTGACGGCTATCGTCATCACTCCGCCTCTGAGCAAACTCGTTATCAGTTAAACCTTGCCAGCCGGTTCAGTGATGCAGTGTCCAACTACGGGCATTTCAGCTATACCGATATGCAATTCGACATGCCGTTTGTGCTGCCAGAAGCCACGGCAAAATCTTCGCCAGAATCGGTATTCGGCGATAACGTCCCAATTACGGGAATCTTGCCAGAGGACATTACGCTTCCCGGCTTTATTGATCCGAATAAAATTGCCAACACGGTCATGAATATGTATTCACGTGACCCGCATCGGGCGACTCGCCATTTGCGTGTGGCCAACAATTTAATTTGGCAAACCAAAGCGATCCGTCAGCGGTTGGGCGCGTACTGGCAGCGTACCGATGATGCCTTTGTAGATCCGTTTGAGCACATTGAAACCGAATCGAAAACCTTGGGTGTACAATGGACGTTGGATGGAGACTTACACCCAAGGTTCCACTATCAGATTGGCTTTGACTACAATCAAAGCGACATGCCGCGTACCTATTACGGCAACCATCCTTTGCAGGGAAAAAAGGTGATGCCTGCGTTTGCAGTGCTGGACATGGAGGCGGAAAATTACGCGCTCTCTGCATCCTTTGATTGGCAGCTGAACAATGCTCTCACGCTTACCTCACAGTGGCAAGAAGGGCGCTCTACGCGCAACGTGCTAGAAAAAAATAGTAGCGAGCGTTATAACGGGGAATGGGATGTCTCGTTGGCAAAAATTGGTGCGATTTATCAGCCTGAAGCGGGTGCTCCGCGCTGGTATGCAAACCTGAGCCAGAGCCTAGAACTTCCGACGTTCTGGGAGCTTGTCGGGGTGGATGCCAATCCGATCCTGACGTGGCAGTCGCGCGCCCATCTACAGCCGCTTGCGCCGCAAAAAGCGGTGACTGCAGAACTGGGGGTTGATCAGAAGCTTAGTGATCGGTCTGTGTGGGAGTTGACGTTTTTCCGAAGTGAAATTGAGCGCGAGCTGATTTCTACGGCGAGCCAATTTGGCGTCATTGCAAAAACCGATAACTACGATGGCGATACGATTCATCAAGGGATTGAGGCAGGATTTAGCGGCCACTTTGGATTAGGCGCGCACGATCGAGAGTGGCTGTATCGCACCAGTTGGACGTATAGCGATTTTTATTTTGTCAATGGCGTGTTTGAAGGCAATACCATTGCAGGTGTACCCAAAAACCTCGTGGCTGCCGAACTTTTGTTTCGCCAAGGAGGAGTCAAGCTAGGCCCGAATGTGCGCTGGGTGCCGGATGACAATCCGGTAGACCATGAGAATACCCTCGGCCAAGGCCGCTATTTTGTGCTGGGCTTTGCCATAGACGCGCTGTATCGTGATTTCTTGCGCGGCTATATCAACTTCGATAACGTGCTGGACAAAACCTATAACGCATCGTATGTGGTGCGAGCTCGTTCGAATGAATACTTGCCGACATTTTTGCCTGGCAATGGTTTTGGCGTAACGGCCGGAGTCCAGCTAACGCTATAGCGTTTTTTAGCGTTGCAGGATGCCAGTCTTTGCAGCCGTTTCTAGTGGAGGCTTTGATCATGATACAAAAACCGCAGGCATTTTTTGCCGATGCTCCTACTATCCTAATGCGCGATGCCTTGGGGCAGTTCCTTGGCGCAACGCAAGATGGCTTGATCGAATATGGCTACGAAGATGCTGTTGCGCTGGCGGGGCATTCCTGCCCAACCGTAGCGGTTTCCTGGCTGATGACGCGCGCTGCGCTGCGCCATCTTTACGGCGATTCTGTTCCTGAGCGCGGTGGTGTTTCTGTAGCGTGGCGTGATGCGCGTACTAGCGGCGTTACCGGCGTGATGGCGAACGTGGTAGGGCTGGTAACTGGCGCATGTGATGAGAGCGGTTTCAAGGGCTTGGGAGGGCGCTTTCAACGCAGCGGCCTGCTGTCTTTTGGCGTGCCAATGGAAGGCGAGATTCGCTTTACCCGACTGGATAGCGGCGCTTCGATCGAGACGTCTTCCAACCCGAGCAAGGTGCCGATGCCGGGTGAGGTGCGAATGTTGATGTCACGTTGTCTATCGGAGCAGGCCAGCCCCGCGGAATTTCGGGCTTTTGGGGAAGCGTGGCAAACGCGCGTGCGGAAACTGTTATTGGAATATGCGGATGACCCAGAGGTTATTATTCTGCATACTAAGTAGGCCGTTATTTTGGCGTTCATTTTTCAGGAGGCAAGAATATGTCGGAAGGTCTCTATCCAAAGGCCACGCAAGCGATCGCAGAACAGCGCCACAAACTGGCCCCAGAAACCCACGATGCGTTCGTTGCGTTTAGCAAGCAAGTATTTGCAGATGGCGCGCTGGATGCAAAAACCAAGCAGTTGATTGCCGTCGCCGTTGCTCATACCACCCAGTGTGGATACTGCATTCAGGGCCACACCAAAGGCGCATTGCGCGCTGGTGCGACCGACGCGCAAATCATGGAAGCGATCTGGGTAGCCGCAGAGATGCGCGCAGGTGGCGCTTATGCGCATTCCACGGTTGCACTGGATACGATCAATCAGGTGCATGGGCGCGAAAAGGGGAAGTAGGCAAAAAAAGCCCTGCTAGGGAACGAGCAGAGCTTTTTTGTTTTCGAACAGACTTCGATTCGACCTGAAATTGGCCTTTAACCATGTATTCATTGTGATATCCCGTTATTCCAGCTGAACTGATTACTGGGTAAGGGCCGAGGCGTCGGTAGTTTTCGGAAAGGTCGTAACCACGCTTCAGGTTTATCAAGCTGCCAAGGCGTTTGAGTGCTGCGCCGCTCATACCGCATCCCCACTAACTGCCTTTTTGCTGTACCAGCCACTGCCGCCCCGCGTCCGTTAGCCGGTATTTTTGCAGGCGGCTTTGCGGTTTGTCGGGCAGGGTTCTTTCAATCCATGCGTGTTCCAGCAGGGTGCCTACTGAGCGGTTCAGCGCCCCTGTGACGCTGTGCAGCCCCAATTCGCGGGCTAATTCTGATTTGGACAACGGTGTGACTTGCAAGAGAGTCAGCATTCGTTGTTTTAGCGACTCTGCCCCTGACTCTGCCCCTGAATCTGTGACTTCGGGGGTGGCTTGTGCGGCCAGCTCCAGTGCGCCTTGATCCATCGGAAAACGCAGCTCAAAAAAGTGCTCGCTGATATGCACAATGCTGCTGTCGTAAGCCGCAAGGATGCGGCGCATGCCTGAGCCCAAGTGCTCGACCAGCTCCATATCCCGAAACACTCGCATGAGTTCACGATTGCGCGGCATGGAACGCCCGCTCAGGCACTCCTCTAGGCTTAAGCCGGTCATCAGCCCGCCATAGGAGGTGATGCTGATCCGGTCGGCGTAGATCTCCACCAGCGGCGGTACTTCTGCGCTGTAGTCGTTATGGATGATGGCGTTAATCAGGGCTTCGCGCAGGGCGCGTGCATTGAATAAACGGCGCTGCTCGCGCTCGGCGGCGCCGGTAATGCGGGTGAAGGTGGCGATGATGCCATTGGGCGCTTTCGTATCTCGCTTCGTTTCATGCCTTGCATCCCCAGTTTCAATTTTGCTACAGGGGTACACGTGGGGATGCAAGCATTGTCAATGCTGTATAGAGAATGTGAGGATATGTGCGAACATACAAAAGGCATAAAAAAACCCTTGTTTTCAAGGGTTTAGTGTTTGTTTAGGCATATGTGAAAATATGTCTAAAAGGTAATTGGTGGCTACAGCGGGAATCGAACCTGCGACCCCAGCATTATGAGTGCCTTTTGGAGCCTTGTATTTTCGGCCCTAATTGCTCACTAACCGTTACCGTGCAAAGGCTCTGGCGTTAGTTGTTGCTCACCTACGTTTACCCCTTTAGACTGGTTTTTACCCTAACGAGTTGCGCCTGAGTTGCGCCTAATTTTCATAACGCCCCGCATGAGTGGGCATGAGGTTCAGAGTGAGCAAGGACAAAAAAGCCATTACGCGGTATGACATAAAAGCTAGTTTTGTAAACGGATTGAAACCTGAGTCGTCCCAATATCGGCGCTTTGATTCTAAGCTATTGGGTTTTTATGTGACGGTTTACCCCAGTGGCGCGAAATCCTACGGAGTTAACTATACCGACAAGCACGGACGTAAGACCCGTTTCACTATCGGCAAACACGGCACACTGACTACAGACGAAGCACGAAAAGCAGCGAAAAAACGCCTAGCGGAGATTGTGGTAAATGACGCAAACCCGCAACAGCAACGGCAAAAAGACCGAAACGAGCTTACGGTAAGCGAATTGTTTGCCGAGTATTTTCTGAGTGAACAGTTTAGGGAAAAGGCCCCCCTTACCCAGAGAGGCGACCAAGGGCGCTTTGGGAACCATATCTTGCCGTTAATTGGGAGGTTACGCCTTTCCGAGGTGAACGCTGAGAAAGTTCGCAAGATGCGCCGCGAAATTGCAGAAGGGAAGACCGCCACCAGCACGGTTAAGGGGGGAGAAGGTACGGCAAGAATGGCCGTGCGCTTGCTGAGCGCGGTTTACGGATGGGCGTGCAAGAATGTTGAAGGCTTTGCAATTGATAACCCTTGCAGAGGCGTGAACCTTGGACGCGACGGCGAGCGTACGGCGATCTTGAAGGACGCCGAAGAGTATCGACGCTTGTTTGAAGCGCTCGACCGTCTAACAGCTACCCGACAAGTTACCGAGAACGCGGCAGACTGTATTCGTCTATTGGCACTAACAGGGGCACGTCGCAGTGAGGTATGCGCGATACGTTGGCGAAACATTGACGCTGAGCGAGGCGCAATAGTTTTAGCACCTACTGAACATAAGACAGGCCGAAAAACTGGGGCGAAAAAAACAATTCTTCTACCAGCCCCCGCACTTGCGATTGTCGCCAAGCGTGAACGTGGACAGCCTGACGATTACGTCTTTAGGGGCGAGCAAGGATCTGGTCATACATGGTTGAACAGCAAGATATGGGTAAGGATTCGACGCGAGGCGAACCTACCCGACGGAATCACCAATCACGCATTGCGACATAGTTTCGCGACCATGCTAGCCGTGCAGGGGGCGGAAGCCGCGCAGTTGATGAAAGCGTTAGGGCACGCTCAAATATCGACCACAGTACGCTATATAAACACCGCTGAAGACGCGCAACGGAGATTCCTCGAGCAGCACACGGCAGGCATATCCGCCGCGCTTGAGGGGCGTACAGAGCTGGCGGACGTGGTACCTATCGGGCAGGGCAAGCGGTGAGGCGCTACGTAGAGGGGCGCAGGTTTTCAAAAAGGGTACGCTTGCGCCCTGAAAGCCAGACCGACCTAGACAGCGCAGAATGGCGTACATGGTGGAACGGGGGCGACGTAAACGCCGATCTGAAGAGGTACGCATTGGGAGCGTACCAGAGCTTGGCTAACCATGGGTGCAATACACCGCACCGCACAGACGGCCTACCAAAAGGTGACGACCACCAACTATACGACCAGTGGCGCAAAGAGACAGGGACAGTGCGCGGCGACGATTCGCTTGTAGACCTTTCCATTCGCTTACTTGAGGCCGTTTATAACCTAAGCAGCGACCTTTCCGCGACGGGGGTGCTTTATACCAATGATGACGCAGTGCTCGACAAAATCGAACGCACAGATATGCAGCGCGAATTTCAACGGATTGCTAAGCACGCGGTTCGCGTTGGGTCGCTGGGTGCTTTGCATCACGCCTACACCATAACCCATAGCACGGCGAAAGATAACGCCACAAAAAAGGGCGTAGAGTGGTATCAGGCGGCGATTGATCTGTACCGGAGCGAGAGGCTGGATAATGCGGCGCTATCAATCAGGGAGTTTTGCAGCGATCACGCGGGAGGCACGACTAAATGGGAGAGGAAAGTTTTCCAGTTCCCAAAATTCGACCATTTTTATAAAAAGATGCTGGCCGCGCAGAAAAGGGGAGAGCTAGACGATTAAGCCGTATGGTTGTTGCTAGGCAATCACCATACCGCCTTGTTTACGCGCTGGCCCCAATCCATACAATAGGTAACCGTCATTCACATAAGGAGACGGTTAATGCCTACCATCGACACCCCTGCAACGGCCTACATGACGCGCCGTGAAGTTCCAGCCTTCCTAGCCAAGCTTGGCTATCCCATCACCCACAAATACCTCGGTAAGCTCGCGAGCGTAGGAGGTGGCCCTATCTATCGGATGTTTGGGAATCGCGCCCTGTACACCCCTGAGGACTTGCTAGCGTGGATTGAATCGCGTACGAGTGCGCCCGTTACCAGTGCAGCACAAAGGGGAGCGCAAGCATGAAATTAGACTGCCCAGTCCCCGCATGGCGACAAGATCTTACCGACATCAATTATCAGCATAGAAGGCTCGCATGCCGTTACGCCCCACCCACAGCGCGGCAATTGCGAAGAGCAGAGGCGAAACAGCGCAAAAAACAGGCGAAGCTTGCCGCACGGAAAAGAAATAAAGGGGAGGCGCAAGCATGAAAGCGATAGAGCAGGGCGAAGTACAGCAAGCCGTACAGAGCCATTATACAGGCTTTGGTGAGGTTACGTATTCGTGCATATCCGCCAGTCAACCAAAAACCCTTACAAAAACCTACAGGCTAGGTGCTGATGGAAAGCTAACCAAGAGTACCATAGCAAACCTTAGTGCAGGCGTTATAACCGTTTGCAAGGTGGCGAGTGTTTCCGAGTTTGCAAAGCGACTACAGGAGTTAGCCCCTAGCCAAGCGTTAACGTATGGTGTCCCAAAAGACTACGGCCCTTGCGATGGTGCGCCCTACCAGCGCGAGTTACTAAGCACTAAGCGACACGAAGAGCTAGAAAGCCCGTCAGACGCGATCACGCGCACTAACGATAACTTTAAGTGGCCCGAAGACGCGGGCGTTTTATTGCTGGACTATGACCCGCAGGAAGGCCAGCAAGCGTTGAGCAAGGCGCAATTGCTGGCGCGCATGGGCGAGGTTATTCCGCTCGAACAAACTGCTTATGTGTGGTGGTGCAGTAGCAGTAGCCTGATAACCAATGCCGACACGCAGGAGCAGTTAACGGGAATAAAAGGGCAGCGCGTTTACATCATGGTAAAAAACGCCAGCGATATACCGCGCGCAGGAGAGGTACTGTTTAAGCGTCTATGGTTGGCGGGTTACGGTTATTACGCCATAAGCAGAGCTGGTAGCGCCTTGAAGCGAAGCGTTATTGATGCAAGCGTATGGCAGCCTACCCGTCTAGACTTTGCAGCAGGCGCTCATTGCGTACCGCCCTTAAAGCAAGAGCGTGGAATACCGGATACGCACGACGGCGCGTTACTCGACACACTCACCGCATTACCTGACTTGACCCCCCGTGAGAAGGTCGAGCTAAAGACCCGCGAAGATCGCGCGCTTAACGTTGTGCAGGCTGACATTGCCAGCACCCGCCAGCGATATATCGAAGAGAGCGCTCGGGAACTTGTAACGAAAAAGCACGGGAATACGTTAGAAGGAGAGAAGCTCGACAAGGCGCTAGATGAAGCTCGAAACGTCATTGTCAGAGCATGCGACCGTCACACATTGGCAGGTGACTTTATCATAACGCTTGCCGACGGTGAGCGAGTGAGCGTAGGTGAGGTCATGGACAGACCCGCCTCGTACCACAACAAGCTAACACTTGACCCGCTAGAACCTGAATATAACGGACACAAGGTGGTCGGTAAGCTGTTTTTGATGGGTGGCCACCAGAACCTATACAGCTTCGCGCACGGTGGACGCAATTTCAAGCTAATACGGCAAGTCTACCGTATTGAGCACACGAACGGGGAGACGCAAAAAACATCACTAGAAACACTCGATCGCTTGCGCGCTCTGCCTGATGTATTCGACATGGGTACAGAGCTTGTTCAAGTAAGCAACGGTAAAGCGCACTGTTTAAACCAGCATACCCTTAGCTTTTACCTCGGGGGAGAGATGCAGTATTGGAAATGGAATAAGGCACCCAGAGGGGGCATGTACGAAGTGAATATAGACCCGCCGCAGCAGGTGCTAAACCACTTGTTAGCAATGCAAGCACGTCGCCGACTTAAGCCCTTAAAGGCCGCAGTAACGGCTCCCGTTATTACTGGGGACGGTCGGGTGGTAGAGAGCTTAGGCTATGACGAAGAAACGCAACTATACCTAGCGATGCCGACAGACCCGCTACCCGTACCAGCGACCGTTGACGAACAGGAAGCGTTGAGAGCGCTTGACGTGCTGATGCATCCCTTTCGGGGCTTTGCGTTTTCCAGCAAGCTCGACCGTAGCGTCTTGCTCGCCTTGTTGCTCACCGCCGTTGTACGGCCCGTACTGGATACCGCACCCGCTGGCGGCTTGGATGCGCCTGTACAGGGTTCAGGAAAGACCCTGCTTGCCCAATGCATAGGTGCTTTGGCGACAGGCGCTATGCCTTCCGTCTACCCTCACACGGCAGGCGTTGACGATGAAGAAACACGTAAGAGACTCACCGCCGCACTAATGCGGGGCGATTTGGTGATTGTATGGGACAACGTGCTAGGCCATTTTGACAGTGCAGCCGTAGCCTCTTTTCTAACGTCGCCAGAGTACAGCGACCGCATACTAGGCAAAAGCGAAACGGCAAAATTCCCTAACCGCACGCTGTTCCTTTTGACGGGCAACAATCTTGCCTTATCTGGGGATATGCCGCGCCGTGTGCTGAAGTGCCGCCTTGACGCTCAAATAGACAACCCCGCAGGTCGCAAGTTTGACTTTAACCCATTGCGTGAGGTGATAGAAACACGTCAAACGCTGGTACGGGCAGCTCTTACCCTTATTCGTGGGTATCAGCAGAGCGATGTGTACAAGGCTGGCGGCGCAGTCCCCAACGAAAGCACTGCTAGTTTTGAACAGTGGGACGCACTGGTCAGGCAGCCTTGCGCGTGGCTCGCCAAACGGTTACCGCGAGACTACCAAGACCCAGCAGACGCAATAAGAGAAGCGATAGGCAACGACCCCGAAAAGGAAGAGCTGAGCATTGTGCTAGAAGGGATTATGGCGCGTATGGGCGAGGGGACGTGGGTTTCAGCGCGAGAGCTTTTCACGAAGATCAATGATGCTTTTGATCTTGACCCCGAGCTACGCGAAACCTTGGAGGGGGCGATGCGTACAAAATTGACGGCGCGCGCGTTAGGGCGCTGGTTGGGTTTTCGTGCCGGCCGTATCGTAAACGGTTTGCGCTTGACAAAACGGAAAAGGCGCGACCGTTTAGAGTATTGCGTAGAGGGGAACTTTGAACTCGAGGCGGAGGGGGTGGCTATGTTGGGGTGAGCATTAACGCTGTTTCTTTAGGCCGTGCTGGGCTGGTTGTGTGGTAATGGTGGCTTTGGTGGTAATAATTAGACTAATGATGTTTTTTAATGTTTTTTCATTTTATAAAAAAGTATATAGGTTAGAAAATTACCACCAAAGCCGCCATTACCACACCCAGCACGGCTAACGTAGCGATCACGTCGGACACAATCAGGTCGAACGTAATTGTGGTGAGTTACCACTTTATGAGCGATCACCGCATAGGCGACTGCGAACACTTTCACGTCGAGCACGTTCACGTCACACCGTCGCTATCACACCGACACAATCACCCAACTAAGCCGCCCCAGACCGGCTAAGGGGTTTCCTCAAAACTGAGGACACCCCTTAATGTGGTACGTCACCACATTAGAACAGAGCACACCCCGCGTTGTATGTTGTTGTACGCTACATACAACAATACACCCTAGCGCCAAGCGTCAACACCGACACGCCAGCACCGTAGCACCGTCACGTCGAACACAATCACGTCGAACACAATCGCGTCGAACACAATCACGTCGAACACAATCGCGTCGAACACAATCACGTCGAACACAATCGCGCCATCACCGACACTGCAAGCCGCCCTAGATGCTTAGCGCTACCACCGTAGCACCAACACCGTTAAAGCAGCTTGTAGGCCATTCTGGAGGCTCTGAGAGCCATGCAGAGAGCGCCCGCCCCCAGCACGGCTAGAGACAAGGTAAAGGGGGGGATGCTTTCCCTAACAAACTTTGCTTTGCCGTTTGGCCTCCCCGCGCCCAACCGAAACTTCCAGCATGGCCCAAAATGACGGATTTGGGGATGCTCGGTTTTGAGCAGACGTAAGCGGTCAGCGCCTACTTATGCACAAGCGTTTTGTTTGTGCATAAGCTGGGGATAACAAAATCTGGCGAACGAGTGGGAGCCTGAGCTTCTCAAAACGAGTTGCGCCTGAGTTGCGCCTAGATTTTTTGACCTACCCCCAAAAACGCTAACCCCTTGTTTTAATTGGTGGCTACAGCGGGAATCGAACCTGCGACCCCAGCATTATGAGTGCTGTGCTCTAACCAGCTGAGCTATGTAGCCAATGTGACAGGACGCGGATTCTGGCAATCTTGCCTGCGATTGTCAATACTTAACTTCACCACCAATCGCACATTGCAGCATAATCAATCGCTAGCGGTGCATCGTGCCTGCGTTATAATGAAGGTGCTGGGCATATTGCCCGAGATTTCGTTGCCAAGTGCTTGTAAACCCGTCAAATCTACCTAATGGCTTGAATTGTGACATTGTTACCACAATTAGGCTAAGGGGGCCGCTAATAAGGGTTACACTGGTTTGTGAACGCTCGTGGTTACCCCGCAAGCCCGATATCAGCCATAGGAGATGTATATGAAATTAGTCACCGCCATTATCAAACCATTCAAACTGGACGATGTGCGGGAAGCGCTTTCTGAGGTGGGTGTACAAGGGATCACGGTTACGGAAGTGAAAGGTTTCGGTCGCCAAAAGGGGCACGCCGAACTTTACCGTGGTGCTGAGTACGTTGTGGATTTTTTGCCCAAGGTGAAAGTTGAAGTCGCTGTAGCGGATGACATCCTAGACCAGGTGATTGAAGCGATCACCAAAGCGGCCAATACCGGAAAAATCGGTGATGGCAAGATTTTTGTCACTGCGCTGGAGCAGGCGATTCGGATTCGCACCGGCGAAACTGGCAACGACGCAGTTTAGTTGCGCGGAGACTTTTCGGAGCACTAAGAGCTTTCGTTCTGTTGAGGCTTTCGTTTTATCGAGGGCGAAAGCGGCTCTGGTCGGCAAGATCTAAAAGATGTATTCTTTGTGCATCTTTTGGAATTGCGCAGGGGTGTCGGCTTGGATTTCGCATTCGGTAAGCGTTCCGCCAGATTTTGTGCCGCGTTGGTGGAAGCGTTAAAGGACACAGACGGTCACGCCACGCACGCGTGGTTTTTCCCAACGGCCGCTTTTTATGGAGCACTCGTTCCGCTCTTTTCTTTGTGGGCGATGTTTTCGGGTGCTAGCGTTTTTCCTTCACTTGCAACCGGTTCCGGACATGCCCATGAGATGCTGTTCGGCTATGCGCTTGCAATCGTTGCTGGCTATGTTTCGGGGCCGCTCCCACGTTGGAACCTTTTGCTGTTGTTTTTTTTGTGGGCAGGCGCGCGCGTGAGCTATCTATGTGTGCCGGATAGCTGGGGGAGTGTGTTCTTCAATGGCGCATTCCCCTTGGCGCTCGCGATTCAGGCGGTGCCGCGTTTTGCCCTGCGAGCAAAAAAGTGGCGTAATCAAACCATTGGGCCCTTGCTCGTCGGCCTGACTGTGGCGGTTGTGGCGTTTGAGCTGGCACGCAGTAATGACGGCTTCCAGTTGCAGCGCACCCTTGAGATTGAAGTAGTGTTGATGCTCGGCCTCCTGATGTTGTTTATGGGAGGGCGCATCATTGCACCAGCAGCAGCGGGTCAGTTCCAGCGGCAGGGTTTTGAGCTGGAAGCGCGCGTGCAACCTAACGTAGAAGCAACGCTGATTTTGAGCATGGCCACCGCAATCCTGCTGGCGCCTTTGCTGCCACTGGTTGCGGCCTTGGCGCTGCTGATTGCGGCAGGGGCCGCGCTGGTGCGTTTGTTTCGCTGGCGACTTTGGCAATTGCAAGGTCGGCCTGATCTTTTGTGTATGGGGGTGGGCTATCTCTGGCTGGTGATTGGCTTGGTGCTGATGGCCACCGTGCTACTGGATTGGATGGCTCCCGCCGTTGGCTTACACGCGGTTATGGTGGGTGCTTTGGGTACGCTAACGTTTAACGTAATGTGCCGCACCCAGCTTCAGTGGGCCAAGCAAGACCCAGCCTTTTCTACGCTGATACCGGCAGGAACGGTCTTGATTGCGCTTGCTGCGCTGTCGCGCATCGTTGCAACTTCCGCCGGTGGGTGGAGCGGCCCGCTATTGTGGCTGGCCGCCGGCAGTTGGGCGCTTACCTTCTTGATGTTGGCGCTACGTCTCTGGACGCTCCGACGGCCTCCGCGCAAAAAGCGCAGCGCTACACCGGCATCGCGCCCCATGACCACTGAATAAGTCCAAGCAAGTAGCCTCCGCTTAGCAATAGACCTCGGTGGTGTTCATTCCGCTTCGAGCCTGCGCCTCATAAACTCTGGCACTGCCATCGCTGCGATATGGGTATCGAGGTTGTAGTATTCGGTGGGAAAGCGTTTGTTGCGAATATCGCTTTGGCGTGCATAAGCAAGGTTGACGAGGCGGCTTGCCAGCGTACAAGACCACCAGCCGCTTGGGTAAACCGGCTGCGGGAATAGCAGGGTGCGCACTTGTGCAAAACCCGCGGCTTTCATTCCTTTGTGCAAATGCTGTATGAGCGAGTCTGTATGGAGGAGAGGAGATTCACTTTGCTGAACCAAGATTCCATCCTCGCGCAGAACCCGCTGGCAGGCGCTCAAAAAATCGGTTTCGTAGAGTTCGCGGGCCGGGCCGATCGGATCGGTCGCGTCCACTAGAATTACGTCAAGGCTTGCATCGGGTTGGGTTTTGATCCACTCAATCCCGTCCATAAATAACAGTTGCGCGCGCGTGTCGTGGTTGGAGGCGGTGAGTTCTGGAAAGAAACGCTCTGCTGCCCGAGTGACCTGCTCGTCGATCTCGACCTGCACGACACGTTCAACGCTGTCATGTTTTAAGACCTCGCGAAGCGTACCGCAATCACCGCCGCCAATGATCGCAACTTCGCGCGGGTTCGCATGGGTGAACATTGCAGGGTGAACCATCATCTCGTGGTACAGGAAATTGTCCCGACCGCTCAACATGATGCAACCATCCAGCACCAGAAGATTCCCAAAAGATTCCGTCTCATAAACTTCGAGATATTGATAGCGCGTTTGCTCTTCATGTAGCTTGCGCCGTATCGCTAGGCCGAACGATGTACCCTGTTTGGCGAAAATCTCCGTAAAAAAACCTTGCAGTACGCTACCTGTCATTACGTTTGATCTCTTTTGCTGGCGGGCTGGAGTGGTTGGCGGTTCATTTTGCTTGTAAAAGGGCCGAAGTATACGCCAACCATTTTCAGTATAGCGGCTTACGGGCTGCTTGGCCCCATAGTGGTGCAATAGATGGGAGCGGGGCGAGCGGCTACAGGTCGATACATTTTGGAGTACCTTTTCGCGTCGATAGGCGTTAAAGTGCGCGTTTCTGCGAGCTGCGATGTTCGCCCCAAAACCCCGTGCGCCCCAATCTTGGCGCGCACGAAGCCATTTGTACTTAAAAGCATTTTGTACTCAAAAGAGTGCGAACGATTTGTTTTAGGATTTGTTTTAGGAGGTCACAACCGAAATGTCCGTTACCCATATTGCCAAAGCCCGCCAGATTTACAGCGTGGATCACTGGAGTGCCGGATATTTTGATATTTCGCCGCAAGGCTATGTGGACGTTGGATTTAACGGCATGAGCCGCCGCATTCCTCTTGTGGATGTGGTTGATATGGCGCGGGAGAAAGGGCTGCGCCTGCCGCTGTTGATCCGTTTTGCGGGTATCCTCTCGGATCGCGTTCGCAGGCTTTGCAAGGCGTTCTCCGAGTCGATGGCGGACCTTGATTACAACGGCAGTTATACGCTGGTTTACCCCATCAAGGTGAACCAGCAGCAGAGCGTGGTGCAGGAAATCGTCAACACCAAAGTAGACATCCCCCGTTGCAGTGCGGGCCTTGAGGCGGGCAGCAAACCTGAGCTGATGGCAGTGCTTGCGATGGCGCGCGAAGGCAGCACCATCGTCTGTAATGGCTATAAAGATCGTGAATATATACGCTTAGCGCTTATTGGCGAAAAAACGGGGCGAAAAGTCTACATCGTCGTCGAAAAACTTAGCGAACTCCAGCTGATTCTGGAAGAAGCCGAGGAGATGCAGGTGACCCCCCGCATTGGCCTTCGCACGCGCCTGAATTCTCACGGAAAAGGCAACTGGCAGAACACCGGCGGCGAAAAGTCCAAGTTCGGCTTGGCGGCAACGCAGATTATCAAAGTGCTTGCCGTGCTGCGCGCATCTGGAAAGCTGGATTGCTTGCAGCTGCTGCACTTTCATCTCGGTTCGCAGATTTCCAATATCCGCGATATTCAGGCCGGCATGAAGGAAGCTGCGCGCTATTTTTCAGAGCTTCGGCTTGCAGGGGCGGGCGTTCAATGCATTGACGTCGGCGGTGGCCTTGGCGTGGATTACGAAGGCACGCGCTCACGAAGCAACTGCTCCATGAACTATTCCATGGAAGAGTATGCATACGCCATTGTCCAGGCGCTTCGCAATACTTGCGATGAGCACGATTTGGATATGCCAGACATTTTCACGGAATCCGGCCGCGCAGTTACGGCACACCATGCGGTGCTAGTGTCCAATGTCATCGGCTGCGAATCCCCCTTTTCTGGCGGTGCGATTGCCGCACCCTCGCCGGATGCCTCGATGGTGGTTCAAGAGCTCTACAAGTGTTATGTGGAGTTGGGGGATTCAACCTATAAAACCGCGCTCACCGAGCTTTATCATGAGGTGGTGTACCGCATGAGTGAAGCGAACGATCTTTATACTCACGGCGTTATTGGCCTAGAGGATAAGGCCATGGCCGAGGAGCTGTACTATGCAAGCTGCGCACGCGTGGGAGAGCAGTTAGACCCTACTTCACGGGTTCATCAAGAGATTATTCAAGAGCTCAATGAAAAGTTGGCGGATAAGGTGTTCCTCAATTTTTCGCTGTTTCAATCCGTGCCCGACGTGTGGGGGATTGATCAAATTTTCCCCATTGTGCCGGTGCGCGGTTTAGATCGCCCCTTGCTGAGGCGTGGTAAAATCCAAGACATCACCTGCGATTCTGATGGCTGTATTGATCAATATGTGGACAGCGGTGTTCTCTCTCCCAGCTTGCCGATGCCTGCCTTTGATGACGATGAGGAATTCTCTCTCGCGATTTTTATGGTAGGCGCGTACCAGGAAATTCTTGGCGATATGCACAACCTGTTCGGTGATACGGACTCAGTGGTGGTTCGTTTCAATGCAGATGGTGAAGTAGAGCTTCATGGTGCGATGAAGGGGGATACGGTGGATAACATTCTCAAGTACGTAAACTTTGAGCCCAAGTTCCTGTTACAGAAGATGCACGAGCAGCTTTTACATACGGGGCTGTCGCACGAGGAGCAAAACGCCTACCTTTCAGAATTGCGTGAAGGATTAATAGGTTACACGTATCTTGAATAAAATTTCATCAACTATTCATTAGAGCGGCGAACCTTAAAAGAAAATCGAATAAAAAAAAACCAATTTTTATTAGATATTGGTTAATTTCTGGCTATTTTTACTCATACCCTAATAAATCCACAGGTTATCCACTTGTTTTGAGGATGAGCGAGATGTCAGAAGAGTTCGATACTGACGACGCTGAGTTTGACAGCACTGAACACGATCACACAGCGTTTTCTTTGGTAGACGATGGACAGGATCGAACGATTTCCTCGAAGGAGGCCGTTCGCCGAAAGTTAGAAGAAGATGTGCTACGCTTCCTAAGAGAAGGGGGGCAGGTGAATTTGGTGGAAACAAACACTCGTGCTGACCCGCCGCGGAAGCCAGAGTCGAACTACGGTAGCCGCCCTATTTAGCGTTTTTCTCTTTCGCGTTTTTTTGCGTTTTTCTCTTCGGCTTCGCTCAGGGAACCTGATTTACGATTTTAAGCCCAGTGCTTAGGCCCGGACCTAGTTCGGGCTTTTTTATGCCTACAAAAAAGTGTGGTTCTTTTCTCCAGCGCATCCCTTCTTAATAGATCATAATAGTATCTCGCTAATGCGTACATAACGGAGGCGTTGCAGGGGTGGATAAGCAAGAACCAGAAAAGCGCGGATCGAATCGTAGAAATGAACTTGCTCGAAAGCTCTACAGTGGCGCTTTCTACGGCGCGATTCCGCTGCTTGCTTGGCGGCTATACCGGCGTGGGCGCGAAAATCCCGGGTATCGTGACCGAGTGGGGGAGCGCTTTGGCCACTTCCATGGCGAGCCTCTAACGCGCTCATTGTGGGTGCACACGGTATCGGTTGGAGAGTTTCTGGCGGCAAAGGGCATGATCGACTGGCTCATGGAGCGCTATCCAGGCTGGCCGATCGTCATCACCACAATGACACCCACCGGAGCAGATCGGGTCAAGGCTGCTTACGGCCAGCGAGTTCATCATCACTATCTACCCTATGATTTCCCCGCAGCAGTCAATCACCTGCTCGATCATATCCGCCCCGCCATCCTGATCATCATGGAAACCGAGCTATGGCCGAACCTTGTGCATTTTACGCACCAGAGAGAGGTTCCGATTGTGGTGGCCAATGCTCGCCTCTCGGAAAAATCTGCGCGAGGCTATGCGCGGATTCACTGGCTCACCGCCCCCATGCTTGCCGCGATTGATCGCGTGGCGGCACAAGGTAAGGCCGATGCAAACCGTTTTATTGCGCTGGGATTGCCCAGCTCGGCCGTTGAAATTACTGGCACCATTAAGTTCGATCTCGTAATTGATGATGACCTGCGGGCGCGCGCCTATACCTTGCGGGAACGCTGGGGGAGCGCAAGGCTGGTTTGGATTGCTGCAAGCACGCATCCTGGTGAAGATGAGCAGGTGCTACAGGCGTTTCGTTATTTGCAGGGCCATTTCCCACACTTGTTGCTGGTGCTTGTGCCGCGTCACCCAGAGCGCTTTGCTCCGGTGGCGGCTTTGGTGAGGCAGCAGGGCTTTAAGTTGCAGCTGCATAGCCAAAGAGATGCGGTGTTGCCATCCACAGAGGTTGTGCTGGGCGATACCATGGGCGAGTTGCTCTTGCTCATGGCCGCCTCGGATGTGGCTTTTATGGGAGGAAGCCTTGAGCCGATTGGGGGGCACAATATGCTGGAACCGCTGGCGGTAGGAGTTCCGACGATTTGTGGGCCACATGTGTTTAATTTCGCAACCGTCGCCCAATTGCTTACCGAACACGGGGTGCTCACTACGGTCAGCTCACCGCTTGCACTGGCCAATAGCGTTCAAGAACTACTAGAACAGCCTGAGCAGCGTGCAGCGCTCGCCGAAAAAGGCATGGCGGTGGTTGATTCTCATCGCGGCGCCTTGTTGCGCTTATGCCGTTTGTTGGAGAATCTGTTAATGGAACGTGGTGTCGGCTAACTTTTTTGCGAATATCCTACTGAAACAATAGGCTTTTAGCGGTTGCCCGTAAACAGACGAGCGCTTATAGTGCGGCTACCGATCCATTGCGTTTTTGCTTGACGCGCGTACATAATTTGCGCCCGCTCATTGCTCAATTTCGCCTCACCGTTCAGAGATGCCCATGACCGCTTCCGTAGAACAGGCGCTCAGCCAGCGTGCCCAGGTTGACGCCGCCGCCATCCAGCCTTTTCCCAATTCACAAAAGATCTACGTAAAGGGCACGCAGTTTGATCTTCGCGTACCGATGCGCGAGATTTCCTTGAGCGATACTCCGACGGCGCTCGGCAATGTAAAAAACCCGCCCGTTGCCGTGTACGATACCTCCGGCCCCTATACCGATCCAGACGTGACCATTGATATTCGCAGCGGCCTTGCGCCCCTGCGTGAGGCGTGGGTGCAGCGTCGCGGTGGCGTGGAGCAGCTCGGTGATTTGAGTTCATCGTATGGCCGTCGCAGAGCGCGCGACGTGCAGTTGGAAACGCTACGCTTCTCTCACCTAAGAAAGCCTTATCGTAGCAACGGCAGCCACGGCATTACGCAAATGCAGTATGCGCGCCGCGGTGAGATTACCGAGGAGATGGAATACATTGCGATTCGGGAAAACCTGAAGCTGCAAGAGGCGCGAGCGCTTGGGCGTATCGGCCAGCAACACCCCGGCTATTCCTTTGGCGCCGCGATCCCCAATGAGATCACTCCAGAATTTGTGCGTGATGAGGTTGCCAGAGGGCGGGCGATTATTCCGGCGAACATCAATCATACCGAACTTGAGCCGATGATTATTGGCCGTAATTTTCTGACCAAAATTAACGCCAATATTGGTAACTCTGCGTTGGGTTCTTCGATTGAAGAAGAAGTCGAAAAGATGACGTGGGCGATCCGCTGGGGCGCGGATACCGTCATGGACCTTTCCACCGGCAAAAACATTCATGAGACGCGGGAGTGGATCATCCGCAACTCCCCGGTGCCTATTGGCACAGTGCCGATTTATCAGGCGCTGGAAAAGGTCGATGGCATTGCAGAAGATCTGACGTGGGAGATTTTCCGCGACACGCTGATTGAGCAGGCCGAGCAGGGCGTGGATTATTTCACGATCCACGCCGGAGTTCTGCTGCGCTACGTTCCGATCACGGCCAAGCGGGTGACGGGGATTGTCTCGCGCGGGGGTTCGATTCTGGCGAAGTGGTGTTTGGCGCACCACAAAGAAAACTTCCTCTATACCCATTTCGACGACATCTGCGACATCATGACCGCCTACGACGTGACCTTCTCGCTGGGGGATGGCCTGCGACCCGGTGCGATCGCCGATGCCAACGATGAAGCCCAATTTGGCGAGCTGAAAACCTTAGGTGAGCTGACCAAGCGTGCGTGGAAGTTTGGTGCACAGGTCATGATCGAAGGTCCTGGCCACGTGCCTATGCATATGATCAAAGCGAACATGGACAAGCAGCTTGAACTCTGCGACGAAGCGCCTTTCTATACGCTAGGCCCTCTGACGACGGATATCGCTCCCGGCTATGACCACATCACCTCAGCGATTGGCGCGGCCATGATCGGCTGGTTCGGCACTGCAATGCTGTGCTACGTCACCCCCAAAGAGCACCTTGGTCTGCCGGACAAAAATGACGTAAAACAAGGCATTATTGCCTACAAAATTGCCGCGCACGCCGCCGACCTTGGAAAAGGCCACCCTGGAGCGCAGATTCGCGATAACGCGGTCTCCAAAGCGCGCTTTGAGTTTCGCTGGGAAGATCAGTTCAACCTTGCCCTCGACCCAGACACCGCGCGCGCCTACCACGATGAAACCCTACCGAAGGATGCGCACAAATCAGCGCATTTTTGCTCGATGTGCGGCCCCAAGTTCTGCTCCATGAAGATCACCCAAGAAGTGCGCGATTATGCCGACGAACACGGCATGAATGTAGAAGATGCGCTCGCGTCGGGAATGGATGAAAAGTCCAAAGAGTTTGTTTCGACGGGGGCTGAAATTTACCAGAAAGCCTAGTCATCCACGTGGTGCAGTAGCGCTTGAGGCGAAAGGGTAGGCAACGAATCCAGCGAACCGCTGGTAGTCGTCTATCCTTAACTCCAAGTTGTTGCTACTGGAGCCTTCTGATGTCCGATCCAAACCGCCTTGCCAGTAAAATCCTTGCCCTCGAAAACGATGAAGAGCAGCGAGCTACCCTGCGTGAGTTTTGCAAAGAATTCAATCTAAAGGGAGTGTTTGCTGCCAACCAGTTTCGCCTTCTGGACACTCTGCACCAGCGCATTAACGTAGGTGCGGTGATTCTTGCGGAAGACGGCCGTAACACCATTGATCTGCTCGAACAGATCAACACCCGCCACCCTGAAATTCCGGTATTCATCAGCTGTTATCAGCCCGATGTCTTTAAGAACTTTCGGCCTTTCAATGAAAGCTCGGTCGTGCGCTTTTTTCCGCGTGGCGATATGAAGTCGTTGCAAAAGTTGCTGTCGGATACGCTGTTCTATCGCGTCTATCCTGAGGGATTGGTCGAAAAGATGCAGGAAATCGTTTCCACTGGGATCATGGCGCAGTTTAGAGGCGTCAAAGTCATCAAAGAGCGCTCGTTTCTTGCTTCAGATAAACGTATCTACGGCGAACGCTTTGAGCTAATTTCCGTTCGCAGCAACTGGTGTGAAGGCATGATGATGATTCAATCTCATGCGAGCGACGTGGACGATATGATACGCGTAGGCCGAACCGCATTTAATCCAGAGGATGGCGATATCAAGCATTATTCGGAAGATTTGCTGCGCGAACTGCTGAATTTCACTTGGGGCGGCTTCAAGTCTAAGTTTGTGCCGCCTGAATTTACTGGGCGCCCGATCAATATCGAAGTTCCGATGAGCATCAACCATCAGGAAAAATACATTAGCTTTGGCGTTACAGACCCCTTGCTATGCTTCAAATTCCGCGTTGAAGACGATGATTCGTCTTTGCCGCCGTTCCGTCCTTTCCAGCTGTACCTGAAGTTTTCCTTCCACCTGTTCTGGGATCCTGATCACTTCCACGAAAACCCTGAAACCGAGGAGCTGACTGCCTCGGGTGAATTGGAATTTTTCTAATCGTAGATGCGATGCGTGAACGTGCGGCCGCTAATCTGCGCGTTCTATGCGAACGTAGGCTCGCAGCCAGTAAAACATGGCGAGGGCGGGGGCTGCAGCCAGTGTAGAGAAGATAAAAAATACCGGATAGCCCCATGCCGCCACCATAAACCCAGATGTCCCCGCGATCAGTTTTCCCGGCAAGGTGACGATGGAACTAAATAGCGCGTATTGGGTTGCGGTATAGCGTTGGTTGACCAGTGCTGAAAGATAGGCAATTGCCGCAGTGCCTAAGAATCCGCCCGCAAGGTTTTCCCCACCAATCACCAAAACAAAGATCGAAAGATTCCCAGGAAACATGGCCAGCAGCAGATATAACAAATTGCTGACGGCGCCAATCAGAATCCCCGCAAACAAACTCGCCTGAGTGCCGAAGTGCACCACGGAGGCTCCCCCTGCAAACGCCCCGGCGATCCCGATCCATACGCCAAACATTTTGGACACCAGCGCAATGTCTGTTTTCGTAAAACCGCAGTCCAGATAAAATGGCATTGCAATCACGCCCAACATCTGGTCAGAAATCTTGAACCAGCCGATAAACGCCAGCAACACAATGCCACTGATGCCCGCGAAACGTTGGAAAAAGTCCTGAAACGGGCCGATCACGCCATCGCGCAACGATTCGGTTAAGGTGCGTGGTGCTGAAGGGGCATGCGTAGGTTCGCGCGCAATCAGTGTGACGATCATCAGCGCCAACACAAACGCGGCCATTGTCCAGTACACCATTGGCCAAGGGATTTGATCGGCAAGAAACAGCGCAAAAGCACCCGATACCATCAGCGCCAACCGATAGCCAAGCGAGTAGGTGGCAGCGAGCGCGCCTTGGGTTTCGATTGGCGCAATTTCAATCCGGTAGGCGTCGATGATCACGTCTTGCGTTGCACCCGCAAATGCGGCAAGCGCGGTTGCTGCCACAAACCATGCGAGTGATGCGTGGGATGGGGTCAATATCGCCATCGCAGCAAGGCTTGCCGCGAGCACGCACTGGGCGGTGAGCAACCAGCTTTTACGTTTGCCTAAGCGCCACAGAAGCGGCAAGCGAATCTGGTCGAGTAACGGCGACCATAAGAATTTGAATGAGTAGGATAAGCCCACCAAGCTAAACAGCCCGATTTGCTCAATGCTCACCCCATCTTCTTTCAGCCAGGTCGATAGCGTGCCGCCGACCAATAAAAATGGCAGGCCCGAAGATGCGCCCAAAAAAAACAGCACCAGCGCCGCAGGTTGCGCAAACGCCTGCTTCAAAGAAATGGATGACGACATGGAGTATCCTGAGCGGGAACCGCGTAAGAAAGCGATTTTGAAATCAAAAAACTATCGCAAAAACGGTAAAGATCAAGCAATACTTTGATCTCCCTGCGGTTTTGCCTCTCAGTAGTTTTGTAAAGGAGTCTTATCGAATGTCCGCCCCTTTGCCTAGCGCAACCATTATGGTGCAAGGCACTACTTCCATTATGGTGCAAGGCACCACTTCGGATGCAGGCAAAACCACCTTGGTGGCAGCGCTTTGTAGAATCTTTCGACGCGAAGGCATGCGTGTTGTTCCCTTCAAACCGCAGAATATGGCGCTTAATAGCGCGGTTACAGAAGATGGTGGAGAGATCGGGCGCGCGCAAGCGCTACAGGCGCAAGCGGCAGGCCTCGCTCCAATCATTGATATGAATCCGGTTTTATTAAAGCCCAGCAGCGATACCGGCGCACAGGTGATCGTACACGGGAAAGCTGTAGGGCAAATGGTGGCCTCACGATACCACGACTATAAAGCGGTCGCGATGCAGGCAGTGCTAGAGAGCTACCATCGTTTGCAGCAACAGTTTCAGGTGATTGTCGTCGAAGGGGCGGGCAGCCCTGCGGAAATTAACTTACGCGACCGAGATATTGCCAATATGGGCTTTGCGGAAGCGGTCGATTGTCCGGTGATCTTAATCGCCGACATTGATCGTGGTGGTGTGTTCGCCCATATCGTTGGCACACTTGCGCTGCTGAGCGAGTCCGAACGCGCCCGCGTAAAGGGCTTTGTGATCAATCGTTTTCGTGGCGATCTACGCCTGCTCCAGTCCGGTTTGGACTGGCTAGAAGCGTACACAGGGAAGCCGGTATTGGGCGTGTTGCCCTATCTGCATGGTCTGCATCTTGATGGAGAGGATGGGATTGCAGGTCTGGAAATCGAAAAGCCCGCACCGAAAAAGCTTACCGTCGTCGTTCCAGTGCTTCCTCGTATTGGCAATCACACCGACTTTGAGCCATTGCGAATGCACCCGCAGGTGGATTTTCACTATGTGCGAGGTGGTGCAGCAATTCCCCGTGCCGATCTGATCATTTTGCCGGGCAGTAAAAATACCATCGGTGACTTACACTGGCTGCGTGAGCAAGGCTGGGATGTGCTGATTGAACGGCATCTGCGCTTTGGCGGCAAGCTGATCGGAATTTGCGGCGGCTTTCAAATGCTCGGAAAGCATCTGTACGATCCGCACGAAATTGAAGGCAAGGTTGCGCACATCGAAGGGCTAGGCGTTCTTGATATCACCACCACCATGCACTCCGAAAAACAGCTTCGCCGCCGCACAGGAACGCTACTTCTCAGTGGCGCAACCTGCGAAGGCTATGAAATTCACTGCGGCCTGAGTGAAGGCGCGGCGCTGGAAACGCCATTGGTTCGATTCGAAAACGGTGAAGTCGATGGCGCGCGCACCCCCGACAATCAAGTATTGGCCACCTACCTTCACGGCCTATTCGATCACCCTGAAACCCTCGACGCCCTGTTGCTTTGGGCAGGGCTTGACGCCCCCGTAGCGCTGGATTATCGGGCAGAACGCGAACGTCAGATTGACCGTCTCGCCGATAGCGTGGCCAGCCATTTGGATCTTGCCAAGCTACGCAGCTTTCTAGGTTAGCGCATTACGAGTGCTTGGCGAGCATTCCATTATGTACCTGCTCAAGGCATCCAGCGAAACGTTTTGGCGATTTTGCCATCCACCACGGTTACGCCGTCGGCCCGTAAGAGCGCCATTTGTCGCCTGAATTGCGGAGAATCCTTCGGAAACGTAATTTTGCCTTGGCTATTGATCACCCGAAACCAAGGCAGTTTCGTATCCTCTGGCAAACGTGCCAGCGTGCTTCCCACTAGGCGCGCATAACCGGGCAATCCCGCCATGCGCGCCACGTCGCCATAGGTCGTGACCTGGCCTTGCGGAATGGCGCTCAACACCTGCCAGATGCGCTCGGCCATTTCGCGGCTAGATAAGCGTTCACGACCAGGCAAGTGCTCACGACCAGGCAAGTGCTCACGGCCAAGCATACGTTTAGCGCAGCCCGCCGTCAGTATCAATGCAGCGACCCGTAAAATAGTCGTTCTCAAAAATAAATGTTGCCGCCTGCGCGATATTGCGCGTCTCGCCCAACCTGCGTAGCGGCACGGCTTGCACCAAACGCTCTCGCGCTTCCGGTTTCATTGCGGCAATCATATCCGTGTTGATCGTGCCGGGTGCGATTGCCCCAGTGCGGATGTTATAACGCGCAAGCTCCTTCGCCCACGTCTCGGCAAGCGTTGCGACACCGGCTTTTGCCGCCGCATAGTTGGTCTGGCCAAAGCTGCCATAGCGCGCAACGCTGGAAATGTTGATGATCACGCCTTCTTCTACGCCCAGCTCGATCATCTTGATCGCAGCTTCACGACCGCACAAAAATACCCCAGTCAGATTCACGTCGATAACCGACTGCCATTGCTGCAGGGTCATTTTCTTATCTAGCTTGCCATCTACAAATTTCACCAGCAAACCATCGCGCGTAATCCCTGCGTTATTGATCAGCCCGTGCAGGCTGCCAAAATCCTGAACGACTCGGCTGAAAAGTTGCTCGACTTCGGCTTCATTTGCAACGTTGATGCGATAGGCGCGCGCCTCTACGCCAAGCGCTTCGCACTCTTTTACGGTCGCTTCCATATCTGCGTCGTTTAGGTCGACGACCGCGATCTTGGCGCCCTTTCCGGCGAGGTAGGTTGCCAAACCACGGCCGATTCCACGACCGGCTCCCGTAACGACGACTACTTTATTATTTAAATCCATGATTGCGACCTTTTGATAATGATTGAACTTAGCGCGGCCAAAACCTGCGACCTGCGAGTTTTGATTATCCTGAACTCGCGCTCATAGCGCCAGTCTTGCAAGGCGGCAATCATCGTTGAGGAATTGTGAAAGCTATCAGGATGTCAAATAAGACTTTTTCGTCATTCTGTGGTCTTATCCGATAAGCTTGCCGTGTCCCGTATAATGCTGAAGTCCCCACCCGTTTGAGGAGCTATCCCATGTTGTTTCTACGAAATCCATTCTGGACGATTTTTGTCATCGCTTTATTAGAGTCCATCGTTATGGCAAAGATGGGTAGCAGAATTGGGTGGGGTTTTACGATTGCACTACTGCTGCTTGCCGCAATCGTGGGCTCGCAGCTCGTACGCCAGCAGGGATTTGCGATTCTCGGGCGCTTGCAAGTTGCGATGGCGAGAGGGGAGAGCCCCAGCCGAGAAATGCTCAATAGCGGCCTGATCATGATGGCTGGAATGCTGCTGATCGTTCCAGGCTTTGTCAGCGATGCTCTCGCACTATTGCTACTGATCCCTTTTTTCAGGCGCTCCTTAGTGAGCAAAATGGCGGCGCCACTAGATGCTGCCTCCGCAGCCGCCCGCGCCAATTTCGAAGCCGTATCAGGAGCGGGTTACGGGGCGAATCAAGGGAAATGGGCCTACTACTCGCGCACCACAGATGGGCGGGTGGTGCGCGGCAGTGGCACCATCATTGATGGCGAGTTTACCGACCTAGATGTAAGCGCTGGGAGCGACGATCGCGCGGCGGAACCGAAGCGCATCACAGACGAGTCTGCGCACAAGCAAGTGCCGCCAAGCCAGTAAGCCAGAAAAAGTGGGCCAGTAAAAAGATCGGGTAGACCTTGAACCCCCGTAAAACGGCCCAATATCGCCAAAGTCGCTGATATTAAGCACACACATGGCTTGACGTGGCGCGCCGTCTGACTCATATTTGGCACTCTTCAGGGAAGAGTGCCAATTTGGCGAGGCTCGTTGGGATGGCCCGCAGGGCTCTTTGCCGATCCAGTCGTAGGCAGGGCGTTTGACCCATCAGGCCAGAAAAGGCCAAAAAACTATCCTAAGCGTATTCACACGTAACCCCTAATTCAGGAGATGGACTACATGAAAATTCGTCCTTTGCACGATCGCGTCGTTATTCGCCGTGTAGAAGAAGAAACTAAATCTGCAGGTGGCATCGTTCTTCCTGGCGCCGCAGCAGAGAAACCCAGCCGTGGTGAAGTTGTAGCCGTAGGCCCAGGCAAAGCGCTCGAAAATGGCGATGTTCGCGCCATGGGCGTAAAAGTGGGCGATAAAGTGATTTTCGGCCAGTATGCGGGCAGTACCGTCAAGATTGACAGCCAAGAACTGTTGATTATGGCTGAAACCGAAATTTTTGGCGTTCTTGAAAGCTAAGCGTTTGACGCACAACGTTTCGACGCACAACGCAAGTACCTGAAACCAGTTTGAGGAATAAAGAAAATGGCAGCTAAAGACGTACGTTTTGGTGATGACGCCCGCTCACGCATGATACGCGGCGTTAACGTTCTCGCCGATGCAGTAAAAGTAACGCTGGGGCCCAAAGGCCGCAACGTAGTTCTGGAAAGATCCTTTGGTGCACCTCTGATCACCAAAGATGGTGTGTCCGTTGCTAAAGAAGTCGAGCTGAAAGATCGCTTCGAAAACATGGGCGCGCAAATGGTCAAAGAAGTTGCCTCCAAGGCGTCTGATGACGCAGGCGACGGCACGACGACCGCAACCGTATTGGCACAAGCCATCATCAACGAAGGCCTGCGTGCCGTTGCTGCCGGCATGAACCCGATGGATCTCAAGCGCGGTATCGACAAAGCCGTGGCAGCCGTTGTTGCCAAAATTCACACCCAAGCCATTCCCTGCACCGATTCCAAGGCGATTGCGCAAGTAGGCACGATCTCTGCCAACTCTGATGAGCATATTGGCCAAATCATCGCCGAAGCGATGGAAAAAGTAGGCAAAGAAGGCGTGATCACCGTTGAAGAAGGCAGCGGCCTCGAAAACGAACTGGATGTCGTAGAAGGCATGCAGTTTGATCGTGGCTACCTCTCCCCCTACTTCATCAACAACCAAGAGAAGATGAGCGTAGAGCTGGAAAGCCCTTTCATCCTGCTGGTGGACAAGAAAATCTCCAACATCCGCGACATGCTGCCGATCCTTGAGCAAGTAGCCAAGTCCAGCAAACCGCTGCTAATCATTGCAGAAGACGTTGAAGGTGAAGCGCTGGCTACCCTCGTAGTCAACAACATGCGTGGCATCCTGAAAGTTGCTGCTGTCAAGGCGCCAGGCTTTGGCGATCGCCGTAAAGCTATGCTGCAAGACATCGCGATTCTCACCGGCGGCACTGTGATTTCAGAAGAAGTCGGCCTGAGCCTTGAAGGCGCAAGCTTGAACGATCTGGGCACTGCCAAGCGCGTTTCGATCAACAAAGAAAACAGCACCATCATCGACGGCGCTGGCCAACAGGCAGAAATCGAAGGCCGCGTGAAGCAAATTCGTCAACAGATCGAAGAAGCTACCTCCGATTACGACCGCGAAAAACTCCAAGAGCGCGTTGCAAAACTCGCTGGCGGCGTAGCTGTAATCAAAGTAGGCGCAGCTACCGAAGTTGAAATGAAAGAGAAGAAAGCCCGCGTTGAAGACGCCCTGCACGCAACTCGCGCCGCAGTTGAAGAAGGCGTGGTTGCAGGCGGCGGCGTTGCTCTGCTGCGCGCACTCTCCAAAATCGACGCAGTCGCTGGCGACAACGAAGATCAAAACGCTGGTATCGCACTCGCGCTGCGCGCCATGGAAGCACCGATCCGCCAAATCACCAGCAACGCCGGTGAAGAAGCTTCTGTGATCGTAGATCGCGTCAAGAAAGGTGAAGGCAACTTCGGCTACAACGCAGCCAACGGCAAGTTCGGCGACATGATGGAAATGGGCATCCTTGACCCAGCCAAAGTGACCCGCACAGCACTGCAAGCTGCCGCATCTATTGCGGGCCTGATGATCACCACTGAAGCCATGATCGCTGAAAAGCCAGACGACAAGCCTGCAATGCCAGCCGGTGGCGGCATGGATGGCATGGGCGGTATGGGCGGCATGGGCATGATGTAAGGCTCTTGCGGCAACCACTGTAATAAAACGAAACCTCGCGTAAGCGGGGTTTTGTTTTTTGCGCTACAGTAGAGCATTGCCCGATAGTTTGTGGCGGCCTTTTACTAAGGAGCATTTGTTTAACCATGAAACACCTGCCAACGGTAGCCAGCACCATGACGCCTTTTCCGCATGCCGTGGAAAGCAACGAAACCTTGGGGCGAGCGCGCGAAATGATGAAGGAACACGGCTTCCACCACCTGCCCGTCATGGAAGGGGGCGAGCTCGTCGGGATTCTCTCGGAGCATGAGTTACGCCACTTGTACGGCCCTTTTTCTGGCGTGAGTAACGTGGATGATCTGGTTGTGAAGGATGTATGCAATACGCGTGTATTGGCGGTCGATATTCATGATCGGCTGGCCCCCGTATTGGCGATGATGGTTGAGAATCGCACCAACGCTGCGGTTGTCATGCGGATGGGCAAGTTGGCCGGTATTCTTACGGCGCGCGACGCCATGCGCCGGTTCGCCGAGGTACTAGAAGCCTTGCGCCCAACTTCAGGGGATGATGATGCGGCGTGATGCTAGCATTTGCTGAGAGCTCTATAAGCTGATGGCTCTATAGGCTGACAGTGTTATAAGAAGCGGCGGTGAACACCGATTTCTTCTACACTTAAAGCTGACTCGACTTTGGCGTGACCATGAACGACCTCTTTCAGACAGTATTCCAGTCTGCATTTGACAGCATGATTTTGCTGGACCCAGTGCGAGAGAGCGTTCGTGCAGTAAATCTGCAAACCTGCAAGGTCTTAGGTTATTCCGAGCAGGAGATTAAAGGGCTTTCTTGGAAGCAGCTCTTTCCGCGCCAGCCTGAATTGCTGCGCCAATTACATCGCCAAGTGGTGCAGCAAAAAAAAGGGATGATGCGTCGTGTAGACGTAATTACCGCAACGGGCAAGTTGCGCCGCTTGGAAATGTCTGCATCCGCTGTAATGCAGGGAATTGATGTGTGGTTGCTCTTGGTGCTTCGAGATGCCCAGCAGCGCCAGCAGGCCGATTCCAATATGGCGCGGCTCAACCAGATTTATTCACTTCTTAGCGTTACCAACCGCGTTCTGTTTTCCTGTGAAACGCGAACCGACCTTTTCGATGCGATTTGCCAAGCGGCAATCGACCAAGGCGGGTTTCGCATGGCGTGGGTTGGGATTTTTAATGACACACATATTGTACCGGTAGCAACCGCAGGGCATGTTGCCGGCTATCTGGATAATTTACGCAGTGAGCTCAAGGCGGGTAAACACCATCGAAGCCCGATTGCCGCTGCAATTCAAATGAATACTCCAGCGATTGTAAACGCCATCAGAACCGATGCGGGTTTTCAGCGTTGGCGGGATGATGCGCTTGCTCGCGGCTATTTCTCAATGATTTCCTTGCCCGTTGCGCTAAAAGGGCAGGTCGTTGCGGTGCTATCGCTTTATTCTGCCACCGAAAATGATTTTGAAGGCCCGATGGTGGAGGTGCTTGGCGATATCTGTACCGATATCACGCTTGGGCTGAGGCACATTGACGATGAAACTCGCCGCTTAGAGAACGAAAGCAAGCTGCGTCAGCTCTCGAAAGCGGTCGAATCGGCTGCGACTGCGGTTATTATTTGCGATTCCCGTGGCATTATTGAATACGTAAACCCGCAATTCGTAAATCTCGTAGGCTATTCGCCAACGGAAATCGTAGGCCTTTCCGTCTCGGAGATCGGTAAGCACCAAGAGGATGGCATCGTCGAGGATAGTGAGATTCGCACGATCTTGCTCTCAGGGCAAGAATGGCGCGGTGAGCGTGAAAGCCGAAAACGTGATGGAACGGTCTTGTGGACCTACCAGCATATTTCCCCGATCCGTGACGAAGCGGGGCGTATCACGCATTTTGTCTCCACCGTCATAGATCATACCGACCTGCACTTTGCGCGTGAAACGATCGAACGCCTTGCCTATTACGACGAACTCACCGCGCTTCCCAATCGCCGGCTTTCTCATGATCGACTCCAGCACGCGATTGACAGCGCACAGCGTGATGGGCACGCATTTGCATTTTGCTTTCTGGATCTCGATGGCTTCAAAAGCATTAACGATTTTATGGGCCACGAGGCTGGGGACGTATTGCTAAAAACCGTGTCCCAGCGCTTGAAGCAGTGCATACGCGCTAAAGATACGGTTGCGCGCCTAGGTGGCGATGAATTTACCCTCATCCTGCGCGATATTCGCAACCCCCACGACGCTACCGTAGTCGTCGAGCATGTGATCTACGCGTTATCGCGCCCCGTTAAAATCCAGGACACGGAGGTCGCGGTTACTACCAGTGTCGGCATTGCGCTTTATCCAGAAGATGGTCTCGATATTGCGACGCTCACCCGAAATGCCGATATGGCGATGTACCATGCGAAAGCGCAAGGCAAAAACACGTACAGGTTTTTCACCGCAGAGCTAAACGAGAAAGTGCAGCAGCGGGTGCAAAAAGAATTAGAACTTCGCAGGGCGTTTGAACGGCGCAGCTTTTTTCTACTCTATCAGCCGCAGTTTGATACCGTAGACGGTGCCGTAATGGGTTTGGAAATCAAACCCTATTGGGAGACTGAGAACGGCCAAAAAATACCTCCAGCTGTGTTTTGGGATCTACTGGTAGAGTCTGGCCTGGTGGTAGATCTTGTGCTCTGGGCGATTGAACGCGCGATGATCGAGACTGCCAGCCTCAAAGAAATCTTGCCGCAGCTTATCTTAAGCATCGACATCAGCGATCGACACTTGCGTAATATTGAGGTCTTTATACAGCAGCTCGAAAAAATTGCGCAGCGAACTGGCGGCAGAATCAGCCAGCTCATGCTTGAAGTACCCGAATCAGTTTTGAGCAAGGATGTGGATGATATCGTGGCACGATTACGCCAGCTGAGAAAAAAAGGTGTGAAGCTGGCGATGGATCATTTCGGCACTGGTTCGTCCTCTCTGCGAACGTTGCGCCAGTTTCCAGTTGAACTTATTAAAATCGACTCATCGTTCGTGAGTGATGTTCTGCACGATGAAAACGACGCAGCAATTACAGCGGCGATTCTCGCATTAGCGCACCAGCTAGAGCTCAAGGTTCTAGCAGAAGGCGTAACAAGTGCGCAACATGCCCAATTTTTAGAGCGCTATTGGTGTGAATGTGTGCAAGGGGATTATTACTGCGTAGATTCAAGCATTGCGAAGATCCGTGAATTTCTAACGGGCTACTTAAAGCAGCATCAGTAGAATCGCATCAATGCGCTTGATCCTCTGCAAATTTTGCAGCCGACCCTAAGTCTTGAGGTGGCGCGATTGCAATTTGATTCCTACCGTTTTGTTTCGCCTTATATAGCGCGTTATCCGCGAGATTCAGCAGCTCCGCCATCCCTTGATAATGGTGGGGGATGCCCGCTGCAACTCCACCACTGACCGTCATCGGGATTTGCATGCCATCGTGCTGCATAGGAATCGTGAACACCTCTCGACGAATTTCTTCCGCAACGTGCAAGGCCCCTTGCGCGTTTGTGTTGTTGAGGACAACCACAAATTCTTCGCCACCGTAGCGCGCTACAATATCTGAAGCACGAGTCACATGTTTTTTGAGAATCCCTGCAACGTGGGCGATACAGTAGTCGCCAACCAGATGCCCGTAGTGATCGTTAATTTTCTTGAAATGATCAACGTCAAACATGATAACGGAGATGGAACACTGTTCTCGGTAAGCTGTTTTGAAATCGGTTTCAAATTTATGGTTAAAATAACGCCGATTATGCAGTTGGCTTAATTCGTCAATGATGCTCATGCGTTCAAGCTGCTCATTTGTTGAAGCAAGCTTCTGGACCGCATCTTCGAGCGCTTGTGTCCGTTCCTCCACGCGTTGTTCCAGTTCGCGGTTAGTTCTTTCGCGCGCTTCGCGTAGATCCCTTTCGTGCTGCAACTGAGTTTCGCGAGCGCTCAGCTGATCTTTGTGCATCTGCTGAATTTCGTCTGCTAATGCAAGCGCGAGAATAAAAGCCTGTAAGGTTGCGCCGGCTTGCTGGATATTTTCCGTAAGCCAGGATACTTCCAGTAAGCCGACCTTGTTTGCGAGCAGAACCATGCTGCTTATCAGAAAAATATTCCAGGAAAGCAAATAAAAGCGCGCAGGTTTGTAGCCGCTACGTAGCAGTACGATCCCAATCAGAACGCACAGAGGGCTGCCGAGCGCAATTGCAACCACTGCAAAACGCAGTGCTAGTGCATAGGGCAATACCAAAGAGAGAAGGACGCCAATGACGCTGAGAATCGCGAGCGTTTTGAATAGAAAATAGTAAGTCTTTTTTTGCTCGCGAAGATGCAGAAAGCTGATGGTAAAGAGCATCGCGAACATGCATATGCAGGACACAAAAAACGCAATGGAATGCTCTTGCCACCATTGATTGTCCGGCCACAGCAACCGATATCCATACCCGTGCAGTGTCGCCTGAAATAATAAAAGCGAAACTACAGTGCCGACATAGTAGAAATAGCTGATGTTGAAGGTGGCGAGGTACACAAAAAAATTCACGAACGCCATCGCCAGCATAATGCCGTAAAAAAGGCTTTGCCACATGACCGCCATCTGATCCGCCTCAAGAAAGGCTTCGGATTTCCACAGATAAATCGGCAGTTGCATTGTGCCGGACGTCGTTACACGAATATACACACGGGTGTTTCGGTCGAGAGAAATCTTAGGTAGTGGAATCAGAAAATTCCGGTGATCCACCATACGCCTTGAGAAGGGCAGGGAGTCGCCTAACGTAATCTGTGTTTCGATGAGGCCGTTTGTAACAAAGTAGACATCAAGATTGTCTAGCAGCGGATTCTCAATTTCCAGGAAATCAAAGTGGTTGCCGTTGGCGGCTGCACTGAGATCCACGTAAAACCACCAAGAAGATAAAGTAAACCCTGCGTTGAACACCTGATCTCGGTTGGGTGCCCAGCGTGATTCAGGGAGTGCCATTACATCCGAGAGTGAAAGCCGCTGCTGGGTATCCTCATAAATGTGCAGGTAGGTGGCAAGGTTCACAGAAGTCGGTTCTTGCGAGCGATCCTGCTGGAACGAACTTGCAGCAAACGCATTGCCCGCTAGAAGCATAGAAATGCTAAAAAACAGAGCACACCATGCCCACAGCCATTCTTTCGTCCGGCACAGAATAGTGCGGTAGAAGCTTCGCATTGGTGGCATCCTGTCAGATGGGTACAATCACGGCCTTGTTGGTTGTTTCATAACCTTTTTTAGTTTGGCACACAATACGCCATCTTCCTACATCCATGTCAGCTTCTCTCCATGCGAAGCCCGCTGGAGCTTTTAAGCAGGCTTATCTAACCGCTCTCGCAGCCTTTCTTTGAGCGTGGCGCAGAATTCCGGATCGTGCAGCATCTCGCCATTGGTATCGGTAATATAAAACACGTCCTCCGCGCGCTCGCCAAAGGTCGCAATCTTCGCACCTTGGATCAATACACCCGAAGCCACAAAAATCTTACCGATTTCCGCCAAAAGGCCCGGCCGATCCAGCGTCGTAATGTCAAGAACCGTAGCGCGGCTATCCAGATCGTTCGCAAGAGTAATCTCTGTAGCGACCCTAAAGTGTTTTAGCGCCCGTGGCAGTGGTCGATGAACAATATCCGGGAAGCGAGTTGGGTCAGCTAGGGTTGTGCGTAGCTTGCGCGCGATTTGTTCGATCCTAGTTTCGTCTACTACAGCGGCACCACCTTCTTCCATAATGACATAGGTGTCCAAGGTGTATTGATTAGCCGCCGTGATGATGCGCGCATCGGCAATGGTCAGGTTTAGCTGGGTCAGTGCAGCCACCGTTGCAGCGAAAAGATTCGGTGCGTCTTTTGCGTAAATGAACACCTGCGTAGCGCCCTGGTATTTGCGTTCATCTGTTTTGCCGACCAAGACCAGCGGTTCCTCTTTTGTCCCATGGGCCAGGATAGCCTCCGTATGGTGGACGAGGTTGCCAATGCTTTCGCGCAGAAAGTAATCGTCCTCCAGTTGCGACCAGAGTAGATCTACAGCAACCAGATCGGCGTTGCGATGCTGGAGAACAGCTCGCGCCCGTTCCTTGTTTTCATCAATCAAATCTTCTCGGCACGCAGGATTTTCAAGGCCGCGCCGAAGCGCTTTGCGGGTTTCCGTGTAAAGCTGCCGTAATAGCGATGCCTTCCAGTTATTCCAAAGCGATGGGTTGGTCGCACTAATGTCTGCAACGGTGAGTGCGTACAGGTAATCCAGGTGGATTTGATCCTGTACCTTGTTGGCGAACTCCAGAATCACACCCGGATCGGATACGTCCTGCTTCTGTGCCGTGATGGACATAATGAGGTGATAGCGCACGAGCCACGCAACCAGCTGCGTATCCCATTTGCCTAGACGATGGTGCTCGCAGAAGCGCGCAGCGTCGCCCGCGCCAAGTTCGGAATGGTCGCCGTTGCGACCCTTCGATAGATCGTGCAATAACCCGGCAATGTACAGCAGCTCAATTTTGGGCAGGCGCTGATAGATAATATGCTCCATCGGAAAATCGCGGCGCGATTCCGGCAGCTGCATGATTCGCATTTGGCGAATGACCATTAGCGAATGCGCGTCCACGGTATAGGCGTGGAATAGATCGTATTGCATCTGCCCAATGATGCGGCCAAATTCGGGGATGTATTCACCTAGGACGCCGTAGCGCTTCATCCGCCAGAGTTGCGTATAGAGCTTGTTCTGTGAACGCATGAGCTCCATGAATAACGCGGTGTTGCGTATGTCGTTGCGAAACTTTTCATCCACCAAGTAACGGCTGTCGCGGATCAAGCGTATGGTGCTTGCACGTATTCCCTGGAGAGACGGAGTTTGCGCCAAGATGACAAATAGCTCCAAAAGCGCCGACGGCGTCTTTTTGAAAACGCTGGGGTGGCGCACCTCAATAAACCCGTTGCGCGCCTGAAAGCGGCGGTTGATGATCGCGATTTCCACAGGCTCGTCGGCCCTCAGAATGGCCTCATCAAAATGCTGGAGCAACATGTCGTTCAGTTGTGACACAGATTGCACGACACGGAAATAGGTCTGCATCAGCAGCTCCACGCCAAGCTGCTCGCCGGAATCTACAAAGCCCAGCATTTTGGCCACGCCGCGCTGATAATCAAACAGCAGGCGGTTTTCTCCTCGTTTTGCAAGCTCATGCAGAGCAAAGCGCACCCGCCACAGAAACACCATGCCGTCGTTTAGCGCAAGATATTCTTCCCCAGTCAGAAATTCATGAGTGACAAGCTCGCTCAACCGTGAGGCATCAAAATAACGTTTCGCCACCCAGCCGATTACATGAATATCGCGTAGTCCCCCCGGTGCGTTCTTGATGTCGGGCTCAAGGTTGTATTCCGTGTTTGCATATTTTCGGTGGCGAGTGATTTGCTCGTGCCATTTTGCCGCAAAGAATGCTTTTGCGGGCCATAGCTGGCTCGGCCCCGTCATTGCCAGCATACGTTTGCAGAGTGTTGGATTCCCGCAGATCGTGCGCGCTTCCATCAGGTTGGTAGCGACCGTAATGTCAGCAGTGGCCTGTAGCACGCATTCGTCCAAAGAGCGCACGCTTTGGCCAACTTCCAGCCCAAAATCCCACAAGCGAGTCACAAATGCAGAAATCGACTCCTGAAGATGGCCATTGTCGCCAGATTCAAGCAGGATCATCACATCAATATCGGAGTAGGGGTGAAGCTCTGCGCGCCCATAGCCACCTACCGCAATCAACGCAATCCCTTCCTTGCGCCCAAAATCATATTGTTGCCAGAGCCACTCAAGCAACCGATCCATGACCCAAGCGCGGCGTCTTACGATCATGCGGATATCAAGCTGCGCCGCAAAGCGCTGCGACAAAATCTGCGTCGCGTGTTTCAAGGCGCAACGTAAAAGCGCAGGCCCCGTACCCTTTTCAAGCTCCCACCCTGCCATCAAGGTGGGAGACCATAACTCAGGGTCGTCGGAAAGGCTTTCGATGGTGGGGGTGCGTGGGGGTGCGATTTCGGTGTTCACACAGGCGTCTCATCGCGTCGTAGAGTTAGAATTTCGTGCCCAGTGGGTGTGACCAACAGAGTGTGTTCCCATTGCGCCGACAGCTTGTGATCTTTCGTGACTACGGTCCAGCCATCGGGTAGCACGCGCGTATGGCGCTTACCGGCATTGATCATGGGCTCAATGGTAAAAATCATGCCTTCTTTTAGTTCAAGCCCCGTATCTGGGCGGCCAAAATGAAGCACTTGCGGTTCCTCATGAAATTCTTCACCGATCCCGTGGCCGCAATACTCCTGAACCACGCTGAAATGGTTTTTCTCGGCATGCTGCTGGATCGTATGGCCAATGTCGCCCAAGCGAACACCAGGTTTGACCATCGCGATACCTAAGTATAGGCACTCCTGCGTTACCCGCACCAAGCGCTCCGAGAGCACACTAGGCTCACCGACAAAAAACATCATACTGGTGTCGCCGTGCACACCGTCCTTATATACCGTGATATCCAAGTTCACGATATCCCCCCTTTTTAATATCTTGGCCTCACTTGGGATTCCGTGGCACACGACATGATTGACCGAGGTGCAAATGGATTTTGGAAACCCTTTGTAGTTGAGGGGGGATGGAATCGCCTTCTGCTCATTCACAATGTAGCGATGGCAGATCGTGTTCAGTTCATCTGTTGAAACGCCCGGCTGTACGTAAGGGCCAATCATTTCAAGAACTTCCGCGGCAAGGCGGCAGGCGACGCGCATCTTTTCGATTTGTTCGGGGGTTTTGATAATTACAGTCATTCTATTCAAAGTCGCTTACTTGGCAGGAGAACGCCATTGTACCCGAAATAGGGTAGGTTCTGAAAAACGCGGCGTGTAAAATGCGCCGGTCATTTTTGGGGCACAGCGAAAATGTACGATGTTGCAGCCATAAGAATCAGCTTGAATTTTTCGCCACCATTTTCAATTGCGCACGGATGCGGTGCGTTGGCAAAGGGGCTCATTTGTGGTATAAAGCGCCACCCCAAACGCCAGCAGGCGTAGGGGCAAGTCGGGGTTGGCCGCTTCTGGCTGACACAGACATTTATCAACTGACTAAGACACACACGTGTCGACACGTCGTTCTGGGTGCCTGAAGGCGCAAGATTTTGCGACAGCAGAATCGTGCCACGGGTGGGACGATGGGGCGCGTGGAGGCTTAACCCAAACCTCGGGAGAGATTATCATGGCACAGATCACCATGCGTGAACTGATCAAAGCGGGCGCTCACTTCGGTCACCAGACTCGTTTCTGGAACCCCAAGATGAAGCAATACATCTTTGGCGCACGCAACAAAATCCACATTATCAACTTAGAGCACACCGTTCCCGCACTGAACGACGCGCTGAACTTTATCAACGGCCAAGCGGCACGCAAGAACAAAGTTCTGTTCGTGGGCACGAAGCGCGCTGCTTCGACGCTGATTCAAGAACAGGCAACTCGTGCCGGTATGCCCTATGTGAACCACCGCTGGTTGGGCGGCATGCTCACCAACTGGAAAACCATCCGTCAGTCGATCCGCCGCCTTCGCGATCTTGAAACCGAAAGCAAGGATGGTACCTTCGATAAGCTGACCAAAAAAGAAGCCCTAATGCGCACCCGTGAGCTTGAAAAGCTGGAGCGTAGCTTTGGTGGCATCAAAGATATGGGCGGCTTGCCGGATGCAATTTTTGTGGTTGACGTAATGCACGAGCGCATTGCAATCACCGAAGCAAACAAACTGGGCATCCCCGTAATTGGCATCGTCGATACCAACAGCGATCCAGATGGCGTTGACTATGTAATCCCAGCGAACGACGACGCCATCAAGGCGGTTGAGCTGTACGTTACCGCTTTCGCTAACGCCTGCCTTGAAGGCCGCGAATACGCCCAAGCACAAGCGGGCGGCGCGGGCGATAAAGACGCGTTCGTTGAAGTTGACGAAGCCGCATCCAACTAATACGCGCTGCAGCAAAAGGTAGCGCCGCTCAAAATGGGTCAAAGCCGCGTGCCACTGCGGTAGACCCGTTGCGACGAAGAACATAAAGGGGGCTTCGCCCCTTTTTTTTCCAAATCCAAATTGAATATGAGGAACCGAGCATGGCTGTTAGCGCCGCAATGGTAAAAGAACTGCGTGAACGTACGGGCCTTGGCATGATGGAATGCAAAAGGGCACTTGAAGAAACCAATGGCGACATCGAAGTAGCCATTGATAATCTGCGTAAATCTGGCCAAGCCAAGGCAGCCAAAAAAGCGGGCCGTATCGCCGCAGAAGGCGCAGTGCTGGCAAAGGTTTCTGCCGATGGCAAGAAGGGCGTGCTTGTTGAAGTCAACTCGGAAACCGATTTCGTTGCGCGCGACGAAAGTTTCCGTAACTTCGCTGAAGAGGTCGTTACAGCCGCGCTTGCTTCTGGTTTGACCGACGTTGTAGCGCTGGGCCAAGAAAAAATCTCCACAGGCGTGGGCATTGAAGAAGCTCGCCTTGCGCTTGTGCAAAAAATTGGCGAAAACGTCCAAGTTCGCCGCGCAGCTTCCATTGAAGGCGGGAGCGTGGTGGGTGCCTATGTTCACAGTGGACGCATCGGTGTGCTGGTTGCCCTCAAGGGCGGCGACGCGGAGCTCGCAAAAGACATCGCGATGCATGTCGCAGCATCGAATCCATTGGTGGTCAGAGGTGCCGATGTAAGCGAGGCAACCTTGGCGAAAGAACGTGAAATCTATACGGCCCAAGCAGCAGAAAGCGGCAAGCCTGCGGATATCGTTGCCAAGATGGTAGAAGGTCGCGTTGCAAAATTTTTGAAAGAAGTGAGCTTGGTAGATCAGCCGTTTGTGAAAGACCCCGATATTACCGTAGGTGCGCTTGCCAAAAAAGCAGGCGCGGAGATCGAAAAATTCCTACGCTTTGACGTAGGTGAAGGTATCGAAAAAGCCGAAACCGACTTTGCTGCCGAAGTAATGGCGCAGGTTCGCGGTAACCAGTAATAAGGCTCATCGAGTAGATCAGGGCGGCGAAAGCCGCCCTTCCGTTAAGAGGCGCAGCACTTTATTCGGCATTGCCGCCTGCGAGCGCCTCAACAGCCTATGAAGGTTTTCGCAGTCTACGAACGTCTTAACCCGAGAGGAATCGTACATGCCAGCTGTAGATCGTACCCCGAAATATAAGCGTATCCTTCTGAAACTTAGCGGCGAAGCCTTGATGGGCAACGAAAAGTTTGGGATTGACCCCGCAGTCCTCAACCGCATGGCGCTTGAGGTGGGGCAGCTAAAAGGGATTGGTATTCAGGTGGGCCTTGTGCTCGGCGGCGGAAACTTGTTTCGGGGCGCTACGCTTCAGGCGGCAGGCTTGGATCGCGTGAGCGGCGATCACATGGGAATGCTGGCGACGGTCATGAACGGCCTTGCGATGCGGGACGCTTTGGAGCGCGCGAATATCCCCACGGTTCTGATGTCGGCCGTACAAATGAGTGGTATTGTCGAACATTATGACCGCCGCCTTGCGATTCGCCACTTGGAAAAAGGGCGCGTGGTCATTTTCGCGGCCGGCACAGGCAACCCATTTTTTACTACCGACTCAGCGGCCTGCTTGCGCGCGATTGAGGTAGAAGCGGATATCGTGTTAAAAGCAACCAAGGTGGATGGCGTATATAGCGCTGATCCAGTCAAAGACCCTTCCGCAGTAAAATACGATACCTTGAGCTTTGATGAAGTGCTAGAGAAGAAGCTCGGCGTTATGGATCTTACCGCGATTTGCCTAAGCCGCGATCATAATATGCCGATTCGCGTTTTCAATATGAACCAAGCGGGCGCGCTGCTGAATATTGCAGTGGGTGGTAACGAGGGGACTCTGGTAGAGTAGTGAACTTTGTAAGTCTTTCTACCGTAGCACGGCGGTTACACCGCGCTGTGCTTGGTTCCACGGATTAGCGCCCTGCTAACAAGTCAAAAAAAGGACATCCATCGTGATCAACGATATCAAAAAAGATACAGAAGCCCGTATGAAAAAGTGCCTAGAAGCGTTGGAGCAGGCACTCCGCAAAGTACGCACTGGGCGTGCAAACCCCGCGATTCTGGACGGTGTCAAAGTCAAATACTATGGCACAGACACTCCGCTCAAACAGGTTGCGAGCATCAACGTTGAAGATAGCCGGACGCTTAGCATCTCTGCCTTTGATCGTGGCGCGATTCCTGATATTGAGAAAGCCATCATGAAGGCAGATCTTGGCCTGAACCCGTCAACATCTGGGGTTGTGATTCGCGTTCCGATGCCTGCGCTTACCCAAGAAACCCGCAAAGAGATGACCAAGATTGCGCGTAATGAAGCCGAACACGCGCGCGTCTCGGTTCGCAACGTTCGCCGCGACGCAAACGCGGATATCAAGGAATTGCTGAAAGAAAAGCAAATCGGCGAAGACGAAGCACGCAAGGGCGAAGATGAGGTTCAGAAGCTTACCGACCGCTATATCGTGGAAGTAGATAAGATTTTGACCGCAAAAGAAGCAGACTTGATGCAAATCTAGTCGGGCGATGGCAGGTTCTTGTAACGGCGAATCAGCGCGCGCAACTTTTTGTGGAGAAGGCGATTGAGTACGGTTTCATCTGCTCCTGATCTGGGTGATCAATCGTCGCAGGGCGTGCCGCGACATTTGGCAATCATCATGGATGGCAACAATCGCTGGGCGCGCCAGCGTGGCTTGCGTGGCGTTGAAGGGCACAAGCAAGGTGCGCGAGCTGTGCGCGACACGGTTGAGAACTGTGCACGAGCGGGTGTCGAAGTGCTCACCGTATACGCATTTAGCAGCGAGAATTGGCGTCGCCCGCAAGAGGAAGTGGACGCCTTGATGGAGCTGTTCCTCGCATCGCTTGCGGATGAAGTGCCCGATCTTCACAAGAACCAGATTCAGCTGCGCTTTATCGGTGATCTCTCGGCCTTCTCCCCGCGCCTGCGCGAAAAGATGCAGCAAGCCGTGTCGCTTACCGCTAACAACCAGCGCATGGTATTTGCGGTGGCGGTGAATTATGGTGGGCACTGGGATATCACCAATGCAGCTCGCCTACTGGCCCTCGAAGTCCAAGAGGGGCGCCTGCAACCCAATGAAATTACCGCAGAGCGTATGCAGCAATTTATCGCTTTGGGTGATTTGCCGCTCCCAGACCTTTGCATTCGTACCGGCGGCGAGCAGCGCATCAGCAATTTCCTGTTATGGCAGCTCGCTTATGCAGAGCTTTATTTTACTGAGAGTTACTGGCCTGACTTTGATCAGCAGGCTCTTCAGCAAGCATTTGTAGACTATCAGGGGCGTCAACGTCGTTTCGGACGCACCAGCGAACAGGTGCTGGCAGCCGCCCGAAAAGATGCATCACCTCAAGGGAAGGGCGCGGAACTTCAGCATCACTCTCGACCCTCAGAAATGCCATAACCTCGGGGAGCCTACCGTGTTACAGCAACGCATCTTCACTGCTCTTATTCTTGCCTCCTTTGCGCTCGCGGCCATTTTCCTGCTTGATAACAGGGAATTTGCGCTTGCGATGGCCGTACCCGTACTTCTAGGCGCGTGGGAATGGTCGCGTTTGATGGGGGTTGAGAATAACGTCAAGCGCGCGCTTGTCATCGCTTCGGTTGCCGTATTGCTTGTCCTGATCTGGTTCGCTGGGCTCCATTGGATTGTCGTGCCCGGCGCACTGCTTTGGCTGCTGGCGCTCTGGCTCGTAAAAACCTACCCCGCGAGTGCGCGTTATTTAGAAGATCAGCGGGTTCTTTGGGCTATGGGGCTAATTGTATTGGTTCCGGCGTGGCAGGCACTGGTTTATTTACAAGGTTTGCCTAGCGGCCCTTATTGGGTGCTTTATGTAATGTTGCTGGTGTGGGGCGCGGATACTGGCGCCTTTTTTGCGGGGCGGCGCTTTGGAAAGCGCAAGCTTGCACCAGCGGTAAGCCCTGGTAAGACCATCGAAGGGCTCTTCGGAGGGCTTGCGCTTACGCTTAGCGTTGCGATAGTCGTTGCGTGGCTTTCGGATATGGTGCACGAAATCGGCATTATTGGCTTTTTAGTGGTGAGCCTGATTACCGTACTGGCTTCGGTATTGGGGGATTTATTTGAAAGCATGATCAAGCGCCATCGCGGAGTCAAAGACAGCAGCAATTTGCTCCCTGGGCATGGTGGTGTGTTGGATCGGATTGATAGCCTCACCGCTGCTGCGCCAGTCTTTGTGGCAGGTTTGTTGCTCCTCATGCCAAGCTGACATCGTGCGTCGTGCGAAACGATGGATGTGAAGTGCGATCCCGCCTTCGGATATCCGCTTGCTACGCTGCCAAAATTACGGTGGTGCTGGAATTTTCCGCGCGCCGAACAAACCTATGGTGATTCTCCATGAAAGGAAGTAGGGGCATTACGGTGCTGGGTAGCACCGGTTCCATCGGAGTCAGCACGCTGGATGTTGTAGCACGGCACCCTGAGCGATTCCATGTGGTTGCTTTAACCGCGCATTCCAACGTAGAAAGGGTGGTTGAACAAGCCATACAATTCCAGCCTCGCTATGTTGTGATGGTGGATGCAAAGCGCGCGCAACAGGTACGTGAGCGCCTTGCTGCGCGCGCGCTTGGCGTGAATATGGCCAAGAACACGGAAGTCCTCTCCGGCGTCGATGCGCTGTGTGAGGTTGCAGCGCTTCCTGAAGTGGATGTTGTGATGGCGGCAATCGTTGGGGCGGCTGGACTTTTGCCTACGCTTAGCGCCGTTCGTGCCGGTAAACGAATTTTGCTGGCAAACAAAGAATCGCTCGTCATGGGCGGCGAATTCTTTATGCGCGCCGTGCAAGAGAGTGGCGCGGAGCTGCTACCCGTCGATAGCGAACACAACGCGATTTTCCAGTGCATGCCCGCAAAGGTTCAGACTGGGCTTGAGAATGCAGGTGTTGCCCGCATCTTACTTACAGGCTCGGGTGGCCCGTTCCGAAATACGCCCCTTGCACAGCTCCCAGCAGTGACGCCAGCGCAGGCGTGCGCGCATCCCAATTGGTCAATGGGGCGAAAAATTTCGGTTGATTCTGCCACCATGATGAATAAAGGCTTGGAATTTATTGAAGCCTGCCTATTGTTTAACGCGCGGCCAGACCAAGTCGAGGTAGTGGTGCATCCTCAGAGCGTGATACATTCAATGGTGGAATACTTGGACGGTTCCGTGCTGGCTCAAATGGGCAATCCAGACATGCGAACCCCCATCGCACATGCGCTGGGCTGGCCGGAGCGGATTCGATCCGGCGTGCCGCTGTTGGATCTGATCAAAGTAGCGCAACTGCATTTTGAGGCGCCTGACGAGGCGCGGTTTCCGTGTTTAAGGCAAGCGAAATCAGCTGCATTGGTCGGCGGTTGGGCGCCGATCGCGCTCAATGCAGCGAACGAAGTGGCGGTTGATGCATTCTTGAATGAAAAGATTCGTTTTACAGACATCGCCAATCTGATTGACGGCGTGCTGCAAGGCATGACGGCGAGTACAATAGAAGGCATTGAGTGCATTCTGGCGGTCGATCAAGAAGCACGGCGCTCGGCGTGCCAAGCTCTTGAACGCCTCAGGCGGTAAGTTGTGCGCAAAAAATAGACAAATTGGACAAACTGATAGTGGCACAAACGGTATAAATGGTATACGTAATAGACGCTAGGAGTTTATACACGAACACCGCTCAGAAGCATGAAAAACAGAGGTAGGCGCGGATGGAATTTATTCAAAAGTTGTTGGCGTTTGCGGTTTGCCTAGGTGTCCTCATTGCCGTGCACGAGTTTGGGCATTTTTGGGTCGCACGCCGCAATGGAATCAAGGTGATCAAGTTTTCCATTGGCTTTGGTAAATCGCTGCTGTCATGGAAGGATCGCCATGGCACCGAATTTGTGATCGCAGCAATCCCGCTGGGTGGTTACGTCAAAATGGTGGGGGAACCCGGCTCCGAAATTGCGCCGGAATCTGCTCATGAGTCTTTTGCGAACAAACGCGTCGGCCAGCGGATTGCGGTAGTTGCAGCAGGGCCGGGCGTGAACCTGCTCTTTGCCGTGCTGCTCTACTGGGGCCTGTTTATGCATGGCATCAGTGGCACCGTCCCCTTGATTGGCGAGGTTGCCGAGGGCTCCCCTGCTGGGCTTGCAGGAATGGTGGTGGGCGAAGAAATTGTTGCGGTAGACGGCCAGCCAACGACGACTTGGGAGGAGGTGAGCCTCGCCTTGGTGAATCACATCGGCGAGCGCGACGCTCGGATTCAGATTACCGCGCACGCCTCAGAAAGCAATGTAAACAAGGACTACCAACTCGCGGTTCGCGATTACATGTCTAGCAAAGACGATCCTGTTGGCCTTTTAGGATTGGAGCGCTACTTCCCCAAAGTGCCCGCAATTCTCGGAAACGTCCGCGAAGGAAAGGCGGGCGCACGGCAAGGGCTGCAGGCGAATGACCGCATTTTGACCGTAAATGGCGCAGCCGTAGACGACTGGCGCGATTGGCATAAGGTGATTTTTGATCATCCTGGCCAGCCGCTGGAGGTTACGCTGCAACGTGATGGCCGCGAAATCGCTCTAACTCTCACCCCAGATACAATTACTGGAACTGACGGCAAAGCTTTTGGTCAGATGGGTGTTGAGTTGTCTAAAGATGCGCTCACCCTGCCACCTGAACTGGTTCGTACTTACAATTATTCGCCGTTTTCGGCGTTGGTTCGGGCTGGCGAGCATACGTGGTCACTCATGGGGCTCACGGTTCGCGCGCTCTGGAAGATGTTAAAAGGCGATATTTCGCTGGATTCTCTTAGCGGGCCGATTACTATTGCAAAAATGGCAGGCGAATCGGCAAGCTATGGCCTTGAAACCTTTATTAGTTTTGTGGCCTATTTGAGCATCAGTTTGGGTGTTCTGAACTTGTTGCCGATTCCTGTGCTGGATGGCGGCCATCTCATGTTTTACCTAGTAGAGTGGCTAAAAGGCAGCCCGGTGCCAGAGAAGATTCAGCAGGTTGGAAATTCCATTGGGCTTGGCCTGTTGTTGATGTTCATGGGGCTTGCGATTTATAACGACGTAATAAGCTTCTGACGTTCTTAAGCGTATGACGTTCTTAAGCTTATGACGTTCTTAAGCTTATGATGTAATGGCTTATAGTTTTCAGGCGACATGTTGACGTGGTCAGCATGCCGCTTTTGACAGTTTACATGCCCGCAACCTTGGTTACGGGCTTTCATTTTTGGCGAGTAGTGGCACGGCAGCGGATGAGAAAAAAAATTTTGTGGGGAGTTTTGGGCAGCGCACTGTTTGGATCAGCGCCGCTATTCGCGTCGTCGTTTACGATCAAGGATATTCGGATTGAAGGCTTGCAGCGGATTTCTGCGGGCGCAGTTTACAACGCTCTTCCGCTCCAAACTGGGGATGGTGCAGACAGTGATTCATTGGCCGCGGCGGCGCATGCACTGTTCAAAACAGGCAACTTTCAAGACATCAAGCTGTTGCGCGAAGGCAACACACTGATCGTACAGGTCAGCGAGCGACCTGCGATTTCCAAGATTGAGCTGGATGGCAACAAGTCCATCAACAAAGATCAACTATTAAAGGGCTTATCAGAAGCGGGGCTTAGCATCGGCAGCGTGTTCCAGCGAGCGACCTTGGATCGCGTCAAGCTTGAGCTGGAGCGACAATATGTAGCGCAAGGGCGCTACGGCGCAAGCGTGACGCCAACCGTCAAGCCTCTACCGCGCAACCGTGTGGAACTGGACATCAAAATCAAAGAGGGGGATGTAGCCACAATTGCAGCGATTTCGATTGTTGGGAACACCTCTTTCGATGAGGAAAAGCTCCTGAACGTATTTGAACTCAAAGAGAGCCATCTCACTTCGTTCTTTACCAGTGACGATAAATACTCACGCGAAAAACTCTCAGGCGACTTGGAAAATCTTAGCTCCTACTATATGGATCGCGGCTACGTCAATTTTGTGATTGATTCAACGCAGGTAGCGGTCACACCGGACAAGTCGCAGGTGTACATCAACGTCAACGTTACGGAAGGCGACAAATTTACGGTGCGTAACGTAAAGCTTGCCGGTGATCTGAAAGTTGATGAAAAGGAACTTAGTCGCCTACTTCTCGTTCGCAAAGAGCAAACCTTCTCCCGCCATCTTGTCACCCTGACCAACGAGCTGATCAGCAAGCGCCTTGGCAACGAGGGTTATACCTTTGCCAACGTCAATGGCGTACCTGAAATCAATGCAGATGATAAAACGGTCGATGTAACCTTCTATGTCGATCCAGGCAACCGAATGTACGTGCGCAGGATTGGCTTTGCCGGCAATGATAAATCCAAAGATGAAGTTTTGCGCCGTGAAATGCGTCAAATGGAAAGCGCTTGGGCCAACGGCCAGCTGATTGAACTTTCAAAAACGCGCTTGGAGCGGCTCGGGTTTTTCAAAACGGTAAACGTAGAAACCACCCGTGTGCCAGGGGAAACGGATCAGGTAGATGTCAATTATACCGTTGAGGAACAACCTTCAGGCTCGATCTCCGCAAGCATTGGATTTCAGCAGGGGACTGGGTTTGTCTTTGGTGCGAGTGTTTCTCAAAACAACTTTTTAGGTACAGGTAATCGGGTTTCTTTCGGGCTTAACCGTAGCCAATACCGGGATGCATATAATTTTTCCTTCCTTGACCCTTACTATACGATCGACGGAGTCAGCCGCGGCTATTCCCTGTATTACGTAAAATCCGACATTCAGCCGCACCTTGCGATTTCGACGTATGCATTGGATCGCTTGGGCGGTAACTTGAACTTCGGATATCCGATCGGCGAAACCCAGCGCCTTAACTTCGGCGTTGGCTACGAGAACACCCGTGTTTATGCGCCCTCACGAGCGCCGCTCGAAGTGTGGGACTTCGTTGGCTATGATTTGCTGCGTAAATTGCAATATAACGAGGAAACTCAAGCGGAGAGCTTTAATTCCTATACTTTGCAGGGCAGTTGGGTTTCAAGCACCTTGAACCGTGGCGTATTTGCGACAGACGGTAGTCAGCACACCATTGCTGCCGAAATTGCGGTGCCTGGCAGTGACTTGGACTACTATAAACTTACCTACAGTTCACAACTATTTTTCCCGATTTCGGGCCCGTGGACGGTTCGTTGGCGTAACGATATGGGATTTGGGGATGGCTACGGTGATTCTTCGCAGCTTCCGTTCTACAGAAACTTCTATTCCGGTGGCTTTGGATCGGTGCGGGGATATCAAGAGCGTGCGCTGGGGCCTCGTGAAACCCAATCGCCTTATGATTACGGGCGCCCTGACGCGATTGGCGGTAATATGCTGCTAGAAACTGGGCTTGAACTTATTTTCCCAACTCCCTTTGTTGAGGATGATCGTTCAGTTCGCACTGCGTTATTTATTGAGACTGGAAACGTATTTGACACCCATCGAACCAATACCAAGCGCGATGTTGGCGCGGTTCCCATTGAGCTGGCCGAGCTGCGAAGTTCTGTCGGCGTTAGCCTTTCATGGTTGACGGCGATTGGCCCGTTGGCGTTCAGCCTTTCAAAACCCATTAACGATCAGCATGGCGACCGCACTCAGATGTTCCAGTTTTCGTTGGGACAGCCGTTCTAATCTCTCCGTCGTTTCAATTTGACTGTAATGAATCAAGGATTACTTGCGTGATTTCGAAGAAACAAAGCTCAAAAGCCTTCAAAAATTCACTGACCGCCAAACTGCTTGCAGGAGCCTTGTTGGCGAGTGCCGCACACGTTAGCTGGGCGGCAGGGCCTGCGCGCGCGCCTATCGTTGTTGCAGTCGATTTGCAACAGGTCATCATGGACTCCAGTGAGGCCAAGGCAAAGTGGGATAAGCTGAAAACGGGCTGGAGCAAAGACGAGAACGAGTTTAATTCGGCGCGCACCGAATTGGGTAAATTGCAGGATCGCTATCAGAAAGATTCTGCCGTGATGAGCGCGGACCAAAAGCGTAACTTGGAAAAGCAGATCGACGACAAGCGCATGCAGCTTGAGTTTGTGGGCAAGAAATTGCAGAAAACGACGGGTGAAGCTCGGCAACAGCTTGTCGGCGAGATGATTCCGAAAGTGGAAGCTGCGCTCAAGGCGTTAGCGGCGGAAAATAAATACGACATGGTGCTCCGTAAAGAAGCGGTCGCCATGCTGGTTACCCCTGAATTTGACATTACGGAAGACCTAGTTAAGCGCCTGAACAGCATGAAATAGTGCTCAGTGGGTGTCGAACGGGGCCCATCTTTTTTGCCTACGATCGAAGCTCACCAAAACGCGGCGCTTGCTAGAACGCAACTCTTGTCAGAACCCGATATTCGCCAAACAGAAGGGCTGAACCTATGTCACGAGCTTCTTGGACGCTACATGCACTCGCAGAGCAGCTAGGCATCGAAATGCGCGGGCCAGCCGATTTGGTGCTGGATCACTTGGCGCCTCTCGGTTCGGCGCAAGCGGGCGCGCTCAGCTTCTTGGCCAATCCTCGCTATCGCCATCAGCTAGAAGAGACGCAGGCAAGCGCAGTGATCCTGCACCCATCCCTTGCAGGGGGGTGTTCAGCGGCGATGTTGCTGTCGGATAACCCTTATTTGACGTATGCGCGTGCTTCCCACTTGTTTAATCGTGCCCCTATCCCTGCGTCGGGTGTACATCAAAGTGCAGTAGTCGACGAAACCGCGCAGTTTGATGACAGCGTAAGCATCGGCGCGAATGCAGTGATTGAAGCGGGCTGCGTATTGGCTTCTGGCGTGGTAATAGGCCCGGGAACGGTGGTGGGTGCCAATTGCGTAATCGGCGAGAACACGCGGCTCTACGCGAACGTTACGCTGTATCACAATGTCAGAATCGGCGCTCGCTGTATTGTCCATAGCGGTGTTGTGATCGGCAGCGATGGCTTCGGTTTTGCGAACGAGAAAGGGCGTTGGGTTAAAATTGCGCAGTTGGGTGGCGTGGTGATTGGTGACGATGTAGACATCGGCGCTTGCACCACGATTGATAGGGGTGCGATTGGCGACACTCGAATCGGAAATGGCGTCATATTAGATAACCTGAATATGATCGCGCACAACGTAGTGGTCGGAGATCACACTGCGATGGCGGCTTGCAGCGGAATTTCTGGCAGCAGCAAAGTGGGAAGCCATTGCATTATCGCAGGGGGCGTCGGCATTGCCGGGCACCTTGAAGTCGCTGATCGCGTGCAGCTAAGTATGTGCACGGTGGTGTCTAGCTCGCTTCCTGAATCAGGTTCCTACTCGTCGGGTACGGCGATCTCGGAGACTCGTGAATGGCGCAAGAATGCAGCGCGATTCCGTCAACTCGACAGCATGGCGCGCAGACTGACGGCCTTGGAGCGAATGCTGGACAATCGTCATCCCAGCCGTCACGATGAAGGCGACACCGGCGCAGGTGAGTAAACGCTGATCAGATCCAAACAATACGCCATACACCAACAAACGATAGGCAGTAGCATGATTGAACATACAGAAATACTCCCCATTCTCCCGCAGCGCTACCCCTTTCTGCTGGTGGATCGCGTACTGGAAGTGGTGCCAGGTGAGTATTGCGTTGCGGTGAAGAATATTACCGCAAACGAACCACAGTTCACGGGGCATTTCCCCGGGAACCCAATTTTTCCGGGCATGATGTTATTGGAAGCAATGGCGCAAACGGCGGGCGTTTTGGCCGTGAAAACCCGTTCTGAAGGCTTGCGCGAGCGCACCGCAGCGGTGTTTGTGGGCGTGGATAACGTGCGTTTTCGGCGGCCTGCTATTCCCGGGGATCAAATCATCATGCGTGCGGAACTGGTTACGACCAAGCGCAATATTTGGAAATTTCGCTGCGAAGCGAAGATTGATGGCGTCTTAGCCGCTGAAGCTGAAATTCTTCTTACCGAAAAAAATCTATGACACTTATACACGAACAGGCCATCGTTGACCCAAAAGCAGAGCTTGCCGAGGATGTGCAAGTCGGCCCTTGGACCTATATCGGGCCGGGCGTTGAAATTGGTGCAGGCTCGGTCATTGGGCCTCATGCGGTCATACGCGGCCCCACCCGCCTTGGCAAAAATACTCGTATTTTTCAGTTTGCGTCGGTAGGTGAAGACTGCCAAGACAGAAAATACAAGGGTGAGCCAACCCGTCTTGAAATGGGTGATAATAACGTGATCCGCGAGTGTTCCACGATACATCGTGGGACGATGCAAGATCGGGGCGTTACCCAGATTGGCAATAACAACCTGTTTATGGCGTATACCCACGTTGCCCACGACTGCATCATTGGTAATGACTGCATTTTATCGAATAACGGCACGCTTGCGGGTCATTGCGTAGTGGGGGATGGCGTGATCATTTCCGGCATGGCGGGCGCGCACCAGTTCTGCCGCTTAGGTTCTTACTGCATGTTGGCGATGGGGTCTATGGTCGACAAGGATGTGCCAGCATATGTTATGGTGCGTGGCGACTATGCCGAAGCACGCGGCATGAACGTCGAAGGGATGCGTCGACGCGGTTATTCTGCGGAAACCATTAAGATACTGAAGGACGCCTACAGAGTGGTGTACCGGCAAAAGAACACCTTGGAACAGGCCATTCAAATTCTGGATGCTCAGCAGCCCCATATTCCGGAGCTTGCGCTATTCGTTGAATCACTCAAAACCTCCACTCGCGGAATTATTCGGTAATTCAGGGATGATGATTGACAGTGCGCCGCTTACGATCGGCATTATCGCTGGAGAGACCTCTGGGGATCTTTTAGGAGCAGGCGTAATTGAGGCAATACAGAAACATCGTCCCAATGCCCGTTTTGTAGGGATTGGTGGGCCCGCGATGCTGCGTGCGGGCTTGGATGTGCTGTTCCCTATGGACCGACTCGCGGTGATGGGGATCGTTGATGTACTTAAGCGCCTGCCAGAGCTGCTCGCGATTCGACGCAAGGTTTTGAGTGAGTTTTCGCAGCGGAAGCTGGATCTTTTCATTGGGATTGATAGCCCAGACTTTAATCTGCGTATCGCCAGTGCATTGCATGAACAGGGCGTAAAGACGGTCCATTACGTAAGCCCGACGGTGTGGGCGTGGCGCCAAGGGCGTGTGCATGGGATTAAACGCACGATTGACTTGATGCTGGTATTATTTCCTTTTGAAGCCGCGTTTTATGAAGAGCATGGTGTGCCTGTGCGTTTTGTGGGGCATCCGTTTGCTTGGCAGATCGACCCCGAGCTGGATAATGCCTTAGCGAAGCGCCATTGGGGCTATCAGCCTGGCGATCGTGTGCTTGCGGTTTTGCCCGGCAGCCGTGGTGGCGAGCTCAAAAATATGGGCCCTTTGTTTATTGAAGCGATGCGTCGCTTGACCGCGCGCGATGCGCGTATCCGGTTTGTCGTTCCGTATGCAAATGAAGGCCGGCGAAGGCAGTTCGAACAGCAACTCCGTGACGCAGGTGTGGATTTACCGATTGTGGCGCTGGACGGGCATGCACGTGAGGTGATGGCGGGTGCCGACGTGGTGCTTGCGACTTCTGGAACCGCGACCTTGGAGGCGGCCTTGCTGAAACGGCCGATGGTAGTGGCGTATCGGATGGGGGCGGTTTCGCACGCGATTTTTTCGCGGCTGGTGAAAGCGAAGCACGTCGCGTTGCCAAACATCCTTGCCGGTGAGGGAATTGTTCCCGAGTTGATTCAGGCGGCTGCTACACCTGATCGGCTTTGCGATGAGGTGCTGCATCTATTTGAAGATGCGGAGCACCGCAAGCAGCTTATTTCGCGCTTTGGGGAGATTCATCAGCAGCTTCGCAAAAATGCAGATGAGGAAGCGACGGCTGCGATTCTTGAGTTGCTCGCCTAATGCCGCTGCTTTCCTCAATCACAGACAATCGCGATGTTGGTTTGATTGCTGGTGTAGACGAAGTAGGGCGGGGGCCGTTGATTGGCGCAGTTGTAGCGGCAGCCGTGATTCTCGACCCAGCGAAGCCGATTGAGGGGCTCACGGATTCCAAAAAACTCAGCGAAAAAAAACGCGAGCAGTTGGCTGAGCAAATTCGTGCTCAGGCGCTTGCGTGGGCCATTGGACGCGCTGAAGCAGAAGAAATCGATCGCATCAATATTCTGCAAGCCAGCCTGTTGGCGATGCAACGCGCAGTTTTGCAGTTGGCGATACAGCCAGATTTGGTGCTGGTAGACGGTAACCGGTGCCCGCGGCTTTCCCTGCCCTGCAGGGCGATCGTGAAAGGCGATTTATTGGTTCCTTGTATTAGTGCAGCTTCTATTCTTGCAAAAGTCGCACGTGATCAAGAAATGCTGGAGATGGATCGCCGCTATCCGCACTATGGCCTTGCCCAACATAAGGGCTACCCTACGGCGGCGCATCTTGCTGCGATTGAAATTCATGGAATCGCGCCTGAACATCGGCGCTCATTTGGACCGATCAAGAAACGGCTCGCAGAGGAATAAGTTTCATGAATATGCCGGTAGAGGCGGAGACTGTGCCCGCGATACACGCTGCAACCAGTGCGCCTACCTTTGTGCATCTGCGTTTGCACACGGAGTATTCGCTGGTGGATGGCTTGGTCAGAGTCAAAAAACTGGTGGAGAAGGCTGCAGAGCTTGGAATGCCGGCGGTTGCCGTCACCGACTATTCCGGTTTGTATGGCCTAGTAAAGTTTCAGAAGTACGGCCTACCGGCGGGTGTGAAGCCCATTTACGGCGCAGATATCTGGTTGGCGAACCTTGATGTCGAAGGCTCGCCGTCTTTGATTACCTTGCTTGCGATGGATGTGCAGGGATATCGCAATATCACCAAGCTGGTTTCGGAGGCGTTTCTAACAGGGCAGCGTAATGGCAAAGCCATCGTAAGCCGTGAGCTGCTTCATCAGTTTGCGGATGGAATTATTTGCCTGTCAGGTGGCCGCCAAGGTGAACTCGGCCAAGCACTGCTACAAGAGCGCCCCGATCGTGCAGAACAGATTGCGCGTGAGATGGCGGCTTTATACCCAGATCGTTTTTACCTTGAAGTGCAGCGTACAGAGCGCGCGGGGGATGAAACCTACTTGCACTTAGCAGTCGCGTTAGCGGATCGGTTCGCGTTGCCTGTGGTTGCTACGAATGACGTACGCTTTTTGAAGCGCAGCGACTACGAGGCGCATGAGGTAAGGGTATGCATTAACGCCGGTTGGACGCTGGACGACCCGCGTCGCGAAATGAATTATAGCGATCAGCAATACCTAAAGAGCCCCCAAGAGATGGTGGCACTTTTCGCTGATTTACCCGAAGCACTTGAAAACACCGTAGAAATCGCCAAACGCTGTAACGTAGAGATTCCTCTGGGCACTTATTTTCTGCCCGACTATCCAGTTCCTGAAGGCATGACGATTGACTCTTATCTCGTTCATCAAGCTGAGGAGGGGTTGAATGCCCGTTTGGCGTTTCTTTACGATATTACACGCCCTGATTTCGCGGAAATTCGCGCCCGCTACGATGAGCGTTTGCGGATTGAGCTGGACTGTATCATTAAGATGGGCTTTCCAGGCTACTTTCTGATCGTTGCCGATTTTATTCAATGGGCCAAGAATAACGGTGTTCCTGTGGGGCCTGGGCGCGGTTCAGGGGCGGGTTCTTTGGTTGCTTATGCAATTAAAATTACTGATTTGGACCCGCTAGAGTACGACTTGCTGTTCGAGCGCTTTCTGAACCCAGAACGTATTTCCATGCCTGACTTTGACGTCGATTTTTGCATGGAAGGGCGTGATCGAGTCATTGACTATGTCGCAGAAAAATATGGGCGAGACGCGGTTTCCCAGATCATTACCTTTGGTTCGATGGCGGCGAAAGCGGTGGTGCGTGACGTCGGACGCGTGCAGGGCAAATCCTACGGTTTTGTGGATCGTATCGCCAAGCTAATTCCATTTGAACTTGGAATGACGCTAGAAAAAGCGATGGAGCAGGAACCGCAGCTGAAAGAGCTTTATAACGCCGATGAGGAGGTTCATGACCTTCTGGATATGGCGCTCAAGCTTGAAGGGATTTGCCGCGGTGTTGGTAAGCATGCTGGTGGTGTAGTGATCGCGCCCTCTGCTCTGACGAATTATGTGCCGCTGTATTGCGATGAAACCGGCCACAACCTGGTCACACAGTATGACAAAGACGACGTCGAACAGGCGGGCTTGGTTAAGTTCGACTTTCTTGGTTTGCGCACGCTGACCATTATCGACTGGGCGCTAGGCATCATTAACCCTCGCTTGCAGCGTAAGGGCGAGGCGGCAGTAGATATTGCCCGTATCCGGCTAGACGACCCCGCCACCTTCCGTCTGTTGCAGTCCGCAGAAACCACCGCAGTATTCCAGCTGGAATCGCGCGGTATGAAAGATCTGATCAAGCGCCTGAAGCCCAGCGTTTTTGAAGATATCATTGCACTGGTAGCACTGTTTCGGCCGGGCCCGCTGGGGTCTGGGATGGTGGACGACTTTATTGCGCGTAAACACGGCAAGCAGGCGGTGACCTATCCTCACCCTGACTTGAAACCCGTGTTGGATACCACCTACGGCACGATTCTCTATCAAGAGCAGGTAATGCTGATTCCGCAGGTACTAGCGGGATATTCGCTGGGCGGCGCGGATATTTTGCGCCGCGCGATGGGTAAAAAGAAAGCCGACGAAATGGCCAAGCAGCGCAGCATTTTTACGGATGGTTGTGCGAAGAATCAGATTGATGAAAAGCTTGCCGGTGAAATTTTCGATACGATGGAGGAGTTTGCCAAATACGGCTTTAACAAGTCGCACTCCGCCGCGTATGCCTTGGTCTCCTATCAAACGGCGTGGCTAAAAGCGCATTATCCTGCTGGGTTTATGTCTGCCGTTTTATCTGCGGATATGCACAATACCGATAAAATCGTTATTTTTATTGATGAATGCCGGCGAATGGGGCTGCAAATTGTTTCCCCCCATGTCAACACCAGTGCCTACAAATTTGATGTGAATGACGCCAACCATATCGTGTACGGGTTGGGTGCAATCAAGGGCTTGGGGGCAGGGCCGATTGAAGCCATTATTGAAGCACGCGATGCAGGGGCACCGTTTACCGACCTGTTTGAGTTTTGCCGTCGCGTAGATATGAAAAAACTGAATCGGCGCGTACTGGAGGCGCTGATACGCAGCGGTGCAATGGATGGCATGGGCCCCGATCGCGCCATTATGCTTGCGAGCCTAGACGAGGCAGCGAAGGCAGCCGGCCAAGCCGCAGAGAGTGCCGATGCAGGGATGATGGATCTGTTTGGTGAACTGGGTGGAGCGGAGGAATTTACTCCTGCTTGGAGTGTGGCAAAGCCCGCAAGCCCCGATGAATTATTGCAGGGCGAAAAAGACACGCTAGGGCTTTACCTCACTGGACATCCGATTGATCAGTTTGAAGAAGAGCTTAGCCACTTTATAAGCAGCAAAATATGTGACGTAAAGCCGAGCCAAAGTCGCGATCAAAAAAGCATTATCGCAGGTTTGGTAATTGCCGTGCGCACGATGAAAAACAAGCGCGGCGATCGCATGGGATTCCTAACGCTGGATGACAAGAGCGGCCGTATGGAAGTGTCGCTGTTTTCGGACGTGTTTGAGCAGTACCGCGAGCTTCTGACCAAAGACGTAGTGCTGGTCGCAGAGGGTGATGTCAGTATGGACGACTTTAGCGGCGGGCTCAAAATGGTGGTTCGGAAGCTGTTTAGTATTGGGCAAGCGCGTGAGAGTTTCGCGCGTCTCATTACGCTCCGGCTTAACGCATCTACGATCGGGCCGAGCACCTTGAACGACTTGAGAACCATGCTGGAGCCGTTTCGCCGGCAAGGGGATTGCCGAGTTCGCATTGAGTATCAGATGGCGGATGCTCGCGGTTCCGTATTGCTGGGCGATGACTGGAAGGTTGCGCCCAAGCAGGCGCTTCTCAAGGAAATTGGCGCAAGTTTTGGTGATCGGGCGCTTGTGGTTCAATACCGCTAAAATCCGCCGCTGTTTTCTTGCCGCAATGATGTTTTTCTGTTGCTGTAATAAATTGCAACGAAGACGTTCGCAAATCAGGGCGCTCCCGCTCGACGAAAAGAGGGCGAGCGCGTAAGGTATCCACTCTGCCAGACTCGGTCGTAGCGACGACCGTTTTGGCTATTATCAGACCGCTATCGAGCAAGGCCATGAACCCGAACTACCTGGAATTCGAACAGCCTATCGCGGAACTGGAGTCCAAGATTGAAGAGCTCCAGAGCGTGGTAAGTGACGCTAACCTAAACATGTCCGATGAGATCGAACGCCTGCGGCTACGCAGCGTCTCTCTTACGGAGTCAATTTTCAACAATCTGAATACGTGGCAAATGGCGCAGATGGCGCGCCATCCGAAGCGCCCTTACACGCTGGACTATCTTTCCCGTATTTTTACCGACTTTGACGAGTTGCACGGCGATCGTAATTTTGGCGACGATAAGGCCCTCGTTTGTGGGTTGGCGCGCTTGGATGGTCGGCCTGTAGTTGTGATTGGCCATCAGAAAGGCCGAGACGTCAAGGAAAAGGTGCGCCGTAATTTTGGTATGCCCAATCCAGAAGGTTATCGCAAGGCGATGCGTTTGATGCAAATGGCCGAACGCTTCCGGTTGCCGGTGCTTACGTTTATCGACACGCCTGGAGCTTATCCCGGGATCGAAGCCGAGGAGCGCGGTCAAAGCGAGGCAATCGCTCGTAACCTTGCAGTGATGGCGAGCTTGAAAACCCCAGTCATTGCGACCGTCATTGGCGAAGGGGGTTCAGGCGGTGCGTTGGCAATCGGCGTTTGTGACCGCTTGCTGATGATGCAATACAGCACCTATTCGGTTATTTCTCCGGAAGGTTGCGCTTCTATCCTTTGGAAGAGCTCGGAATACGCATCCACCGCTGCGGAGGCAATGGGGCTTACGGCTTCCCGACTCAATGAGCTAGGGTTTGTAGACGAGGTTGTCAAAGAACCAATGGGCGGTGCGCATCGTGATATGGATGGTGCAGCGATGAGTTTGAAGCATGCGCTGCTACGCCAATTGAATGAACTGTCCGGATTGAGCGAATCCACGCTGTTGGATGCGCGCTATGAGCGGCTGATGAGTTATGGTCGCTCAACGGCAATTGGCGATACATCGTCGTTAGGCAATACAAAGGCACCGAAGGCAGACACGGCTCGGCCTCTGGAGTTGGGTGTAGATGCATCGCCTAGCCATGCGCGTTCTGGCGGCGCTCCCAAGGCCGAAAGCGTGCGCTCTGATCTGGGCCGCGCAGACGCGTGAGCAGTGCGCTGCTGCTCTATCCGCTAATTGGCGCCGTTGCGGGAATTTTGGCGGGGCTGTTGGGCGTGGGCGGTGGCGTCGTGATTGTGCCTGTGCTGATTTTTGCGTTTCACTGGCAGGGAATTAGCGAGAATGTGCTTACGCATATGGCCATTGGCACCTCGCTCGCCACGATTCTGATGACTTCTCTTGGTTCTATTCGTCAGCATCATCGTGCGCATGCGGTACGATGGTCGGTTGCTGGAACGCTCTCTATTGGTCTGGTCATCGGCGCCGTTATGGGGGCTTGGTTTGCGGATTCCCTGAAAGGGCGCGTGATTCAGATTTTGTTCGCTATCTTTGCGCTTTTCGTGGCTGCAAAAATGCTGTTCGGCAGTAAGCCTCAAGCTTCTCGGCAGCTGCCGAGTATTTCCGGAATGGTCGGAGCAGGCGGCGTGATTGGTTTTGCGAGCGCAATCTTCGGGATCGGCGGCGGTTCGCTCACGGTTCCGTTCTTGGTCTGGTGCAATCTGCGGATGCAAGAAGCTGTAGGCACTTCTGCGGCCTGCGGCTTTCCGATTGCGTTGGCGGGAGCCAGTGCGTTTGTGTGGACAGGCTGGATGGCCGCGGATCTTCCGCCTTATAGTTTTGGCTATCTCTATCTGCCGGCATTGGTCGGAATTGCAATCACCAGCGTTCCGTTTGCGCAGGTCGGTGCGCGCATGGCCCATCGCTTGCCTGCAGCAACTTTGAAAAAAGTTTTTGCGGTTCTTTTGGTGGCCGCGAGCCTTAAACTTTTAATTGGCTGAACCCTTGATCCGCTGAACTCCTGATTCGCTGAACCCTTGAACAGTGGATTAGCGCTTGCGCGCTGCTTTCTTTGTGCTGCATTCTTCTCAAGCCAAACTTCCAAGCATAACGCTTGGCATATGCGTTTATGAGAGAAGATTCTATGCAGCGAACCTACCGCGTTTTGTTTTTTATATGCGCAGCGCTCCTTATTTCCGGCTGTTCTAGCGTGCAGCGTCATGTTGCTTATGATGGCCCACAAAACCAGCAGGTGAATGTCGAAGCAAACGATACCGTATTGGTCAATTATATTGATGCCGTAGAGCAGGGCACTGTTTTTATCGGACAAAAACACACTTATGTGGTGGCTCCAGGCCCACATGTGTTTGTAATTCGTTATGGCGCCATGTTTCAGGTGGATGCAGATAACCACGAAAAACTGCTCTCTGCGCCGGTCAAGGTGACGTTCGATGCGGTTGCGGGTAAGCGTTATCGGTTTGAGCATGCTCCGCAAAACACGCTTGACCAAGCGCGAGCGTTTGCTAGGGCGCCGCAATTCAGCTTGATTCAGTTGCCGGAAAACACTTCTGTTGCCGCGAGCTTTGAGCAAAGTCTGCCGGCACGTCTTTTGCCAAATATTTCTCTCAACAAAGAGGGTGGTTACGTCTTTGCGAGTGAGCAGACTGCGCTTGCACCTGCACCTGCATCTGTAACGGCCCCTGCGCTCGCTCCCGCGACCTTGATAAGCGGAAAATTGACTGACGGCAATGACATGCAAGGAGGTAACGCGTTGAATACGTTAAAGAGAAGCTGGCTGCGTGCCAATCAGCAGGAACGTCAAGTTTTTATGGAGTGGCTGGAAGCTCAGCAGCCGTAGGTTAGCTGCTGCAGAGCGTTGCATAACAATAGGTTAGCGCTGAATCTGTATGTGCAATCTTAAAATTCTGTGCTAGCCTAAGTTGCGTGGCGCCATTTTTTTGAAATTGATCTGCATTTCGACACATTTTTGAAACCCTCGGAGAGAGCCCGATGAAAGTCAAGTTATTGCCAATCGCTATTACAGCCGCCCTTGCAGTGCCTAACATTGCGCTGGCGGCAGGCCCCACGATTTCCGGACGCTTAAACGTGTCGTTTGACAATGTGAAGTATGACTTTGGGTACGACCCCACTCTGGAATATGCACCGGGTGATGCTGGTTATGGAAGGGATGCAAGTTCCCGCAACTGGCAGCTAAATAGTAATAGCTCTCGCTTCGGAATTAAGGGTGACGCGGAAATTAACAGCGCGCTCAAAGCTACCTATTTTATCGAGTGGGGAATTGACGTAACCGACGGTAATTCTTCCCTCGTGAATCGCAACCGCTATGTGGGGCTTGCAGGTAATTTCGGTGCGGTGGATGCCGGTCAGATTGATACACCTACCAAGGTAGCGCAAGGGAAGGTGGATGTGTTTAACGATTTCGCCGGCGACTTGATGTACATCATGGTGGGCGATGTGCGGGCCACCAATATTATCCAATATACATCGCCAACGATGAGTGGCGTGCAAGCAAAACTTGCCGTGATGCCCGGTGAGGAGTGGGATGACGGTACGGGCAATAAGGCAGAAGACGGCCCAGTGGACAGTTTCGCGGCGTCCGTCACCTACAGTGAAGGGCCGATTTGGGCGGCGATTTCGCACGACAATAAAGTAAAAGCCAATGCCTTCACGGGTGTAGATATCAATGGCAGCGGCAGCAGTGCCTATGCCTTGGATAAGGATGCTGGGATATTCAATACCTCGCGTTTGGTTGGGCAGTACACTACAGATCAGTTTTCCGTTGGTGCGCTGTACGAACGCGCTGAACTGCAAAAGTCGGTTGGCAAGTGGGATGCGGATGCGTTGTTAGTGAGCGGTGCATACAACATTAACAAGACGGTTGTGAAGGCTCAAATCATCTACGGTGTAGCCAAAGATCAGGACTCAGACGAGCTGAAATCCCTTTCTTGGAGCTTGGGAATTGATGAGAAACTGAGTGCTCAAACCACTGTGGGTGGTTACTACACGGCGCTGTCTTATGAGTGGGATACGAGCGGATCTGAGAAACAAAAACGCGACGTGATCGGCGTGTACCTTGCGCATAATTTCTAGGCCCTTTTACCAAAGCACGAAAAAAGCCGGCTAAAGCCGGCCTTTTTCGTGCTGTTAAACGTATCAACCGCGATAGCGCTGGAATACCAAGCTTGCGTTGGTGCCACCAAAGCCGAAGCTATTCGACATGGCCACCTCAAGTTTGGCGTTATCAATTCGCTGGGTTGCAACCTTTGCGCCTGCTAGCGCTGGGTCGAGTTCCTTTATATTGGCGGATGCGGCAATAAAGTCGTTTTCCATCATCAGTAGCGTGTAGATGGCTTCATGTACGCCTGCGGCGCCCAGCGAGTGCCCGGAGAGTGATTTCGTGGAACTCACCCACGGTTGTTTGTCGCCGAAGACTGCTTTCACCGCACCCATTTCTGCCAGATCGCCTACTGGCGTGCTGGTGCCGTGGGCGTTGATGTAGTCTACGGGCTGCTTGAGGTCGCGGGTTGCCATTTTCATGCAGCGCTGTGCGCCTTCGCCAGAAGGGGCGACCATATCGTGGCCGTCAGAAGTTGCACCGTAGCCTACGAGTTCGGCGTAGATTTTTGCGCCGCGAGCCAGTGCATGATCTAGGGATTCTACAACCACCATACCGCCGCCGCCTGCAATGACAAAACCATCGCGGCTTGCATCAAAGGCGCGTGAAGCGCTTTCAGGTGCGTCGTTATACTTGCTAGAGAGCGCGCCCATGGCGTCGAACATCATGGACAGCGCCCAGTGTTCTTCTTCGCCGCCGCCTGCAAAAACGACATCCTGCTTGCCGAGTTGGATCAACTCCATTGCATGGCCGATGCAGTGGGCGCTGGTGGCGCAGGCTGAGGTGATGGAGTAGTTGACGCCCTTGATGTGAAAGGGTGTAGCCAGACAGGCGGAGATCGTGCTGGTCATTACGCGTGGCACCATATAGGGCCCAATGCGCTTAACGCCTTTATCACGCGCGATATCAGCGGCGTTGACCTGGTTTTCGGAGCTGCCGCCACCGGATCCTGCGACCAGTCCGGTGCGTTCGCTGGAAATCTGTTCATCGGTCAAGCCCGCATCTGCAATGGCCTGTTTCATGGCGATGTATGCGTAGGCAGCGGCGTCACCCATAAAGCGCAGGGCTTTGCGGTCTACTAGGGCTTCCTTGTCAATGTCGATAGAACCGGAGAGATGGCTGCGAAAGCCCATCTGGCGGTAGGTATCGTTCGCCCGAATGCCGGAACGGCCTTCGAGCAGGGACTGGAGTACGGCTTGCTTGTCGTTGCCCAAGCAAGACACTATTCCTAAACCGGTGATCACCACACGCTTCATACTTGTTATTCTCCGTCGATTAGAAACTGTCAGTGGAAGTGAACAGCCCGACACGCAGATCGGTGGCGGTGTAAATCTCGCGATCATCTACCAAAAGCGACGCATCGCCAATGCCCATGACCAGTTTGCGCTCAATTACGCGTTTCATGTCAATGCGGTAGGTGACTTTTTTGGCTTTTGGGAGCACTTGGCCGAAAAATTTGACTTCGCCAACGCCCAAGGCGCGACCGCGGCCTTTGTTGCCGCGCCAGCCAAGGTAAAAGCCAATCAACTGCCACATGGCGTCAAGGCCGAGGCAGCCCGGCATTACGGGGTCGCCTTCAAAGTGGCAGGCGAAAAACCAAAGATCAGGATGTACGTCGAGCTCGGCGATAATCTCACCTTTATCGTACTTGCCGCCAGTATCGGTAATCAATGCGATGCGATCTAGCATCAACATATTGGGAAGTGGGAGCTGGGCGTTGCCTGGGCCGAACATCCGTCCGTGTGAACATTCAAGCAATTCTTCTAGGTTGTAGGCGTTTTTTTGATTCATTGTTGCTCGTGATCCCTTTTCTACAGACTTGGCGGTGGCGCGTAGGCTCGGTCTGTGTGGTTTTTGTTGATTCGGTTTTGGCAGACGCCGTTTCCGTCTGCGTAAGGGCGTAATAGTAGCGTTCAAGCGGCGGGTTGGCGACGATAAGATTGTATAAGAGTGCTACAGAGCACATCCCCCATGCGTTTAATGTGCGGACCACCGGATTTAGGCACCCAATGGATCGCGCTGACATGCGGGGGGGGGGGTGAGGGTGCTGCATGTCAGGGTGGTGCAATGACCTTATCTCGCTTTTGTGGTATGTTTCACACCCGTTATCACACTTGTCGAGAGATCTACGTGAATCCGGAAATTGGCCATTTTGCTCTGGTGCTGGCGTTTGCTGTTGCGCTGTTTCAAGGGGTGCTGCCGTTGTGGGGTGTTTATCGCGGTCACCGTGGGTTGATGGCGTTGGGGCGATCGTTATCCTATGGGCAGTTTTTCTTTATGGCCCTAGCGATTGCGTGCCTTGGCGCGGCATTTTTGCAGAATGACTTTACCGTACAGTACGTTGCGCGCAATTCGAACACCTTGCTGCCGTTCTGGTACAAGATCTCTGCGATCTGGGGAGGGCACGAGGGTTCGCTGCTGTTATGGGGATTTGTTTTGTCGGTTTGGACGGCGGCGGTTGCGCTATTTAGCCGCTCGATTCCCGAGCCGATGATTGCGCGTGTGCTGGCCATTATGGGCTGGATCGGTGTTGGTTTTTACTCGTTTATGCTGTTCACTTCCAACCCGTTTTTACGCAATCTGCCCGATTTTCCTGCGGAAGGCGCGGATCTTAACCCGCTCTTGCAAGATGTGGGGCTGATACTTCACCCGCCGATGCTGTATATGGGCTATGTAGGTTTTTCAGTGGCCTTCGCATTTGCTATTGCGGGCTTGCTGAGCGGGCGGATGGATAGCGCGTGGGCGCGTTGGTCACGGCCGTGGACTACGGTGGCCTGGTGTTTCCTAACGGGTGGGATTGCGTTGGGGAGCTGGTGGGCCTATTACGAGCTGGGGTGGGGTGGATGGTGGTTCTGGGATCCGGTTGAGAACGCATCCTTTATGCCGTGGTTAGTGGGTACTGCGTTGATTCACTCGCTGGCGGCAACGGAAAAACGCGGGGTGTTCAAGCCTTGGACGGTGCTGCTGGCGATTCTAGCTTTCAGCCTCTCGCTCTTGGGCACCTTCTTGGTGCGTTCCGGTGTTCTTACTTCGGTGCATGCGTTTGCTTCAGACCCTGCGCGTGGCTACTACATATTGGTGTTCTTAGTGGCCGTTATTGGTGGTTCGCTTACCTTGTTCGCGGCGCGTGCCAATGTGTTTGATACGGAATCCCGCTACGAAACGTTTTCGCGGGAGATGTTCTTACTGATCAATAATATTCTCTTGATGGTGGCGGCGGGCTACGTTCTGCTCGGTACTTTGGCGCCAATTTTCGCGGATGTTCTTGGCCTTGGAAAGATTTCGATTGGTGAGCCATTTTTCAACACGGTTGCAGGCCCGCTGGCTGCGTTGTTGATGTTGTTGACGGGGGTCGGGCCGCTGCTTAACTGGAAGCGCCATTCAGTGAGTGCGTTACTGCGCTTGCTGATGGTTGCTTTTGTTGGTTCCGCGATTGCGGGGGTTGTATTGGTTTGGTTGTTGGCTCAAGAAATGGCGCCTTACGTGGTTCTGGCGACGGCGTTTTGTGTTTATGCGGCGGTTCTTTTGGTGGTGGATTGCGGGCGCAAAATGAGAACCGCAAAAGCGGGCTTGTGGGCGGGTTGGCAGCGTTTGCCGCGCAGCTACCGTGGTATGTTAGTGGCGCATGCGGGCTTTATTGTTTCTATGTTAGGCATCACCTGGGTGAGCGCATTTGATGTAGAGAAAGATGTACGCTTGGCGCCTGGCGAGTCTGTCGTCGTGCAGGATTATCGTTATGCCTTTGATGAGGTGCGCGATATTCAAGGGCCGAACTATGTTTCTACGGAAGGTGCATTTACCGTCTATAAAGGCGATCGCGTGGTGGCCAGATTGACGCCTGAGAAGCGCCGTTATCTGGCTCAAGGCAGTGTTATGACCGAGGCCGCCATTGACGGCGGTCTGTGGCGTGATCTTTACGTCGCTTTGGGTGAGCCTTTGGGGGACGGTAGCTGGGCCGTTCGCATTTACTATAAACCGCTGATGCGCTGGGTGTGGGGCGGTGGGTTGATTATGGCGCTTGGCGGGTTGATTGCGCTAAGCGATCGGCGTTACCGAGTTGCCAGCCGTCGAGCTTTAGCAGGTGAGCGCGCTGTGGGTGGCACAACAAGCGGGGCGGTTGCATGAAGGCAAAATGGATTTTAATGGCAGTACCTTTGGTGTTGTTTCTTGGGATGGTGTTGTTTTTGGGATTCGGTTTGCAGAAAGACCCAAGCTTGCTTCCCTCGACCATGGTAGATAAGCCGATTCCGGCATTTTCTTTGCCAAGGCTGCTGGAACCTTCTCAACAGATTGGCATTGCTGATATCAAGGGGCCTGCACTGCTGAATGTGTGGGGTACTTGGTGCCCGAATTGCAAAATCGAACATCCGCTGTTGGTGGAGCTCGCCAAGGGTGGCATTCCCATTTATGGCTTGAACTATAAAGACAACCGTAACGAGGCGTTAAAGTGGCTTCAGCAGTTGGGAAACCCTTACATAGACGTGATTTTTGATGAAAAAGGTACGTTGGGATTTGATCTTGGCGTATACGGCGCACCGGAAACCTTTTTGGTGGATGCCAACGGTTTAATTCGTTACCGTCAGGTGGGCGAGATTACTGCGGATTCTTGGCGCAATGTGTTGTGGCCGAAATGGCAGCTAATTACCGGCCATACTGTTAACGCTTCAGGGCAGGCTGTGGATCGCCATGCGGCGGCGGAGTCGGCGCCATGAGAGCCAATCGCCTTCCAGTGCTCCTGCTTAGTGGTGTACTCGCGGTAGTGTTTTTATGCAAGGTCGGCACACTGTTTGCCTCCATCGACGTATATGAATTCGATCAGCCAGATAAAGAGGCGCGCTTTCGCGTGCTAACGCATGAGCTGCGCTGCCCGAAGTGCCAAAATCAGAATATCAACGATTCGAACGCGCCGTTGGCGAAAGACATGAAGGATCACGTCTACCAAAAAATCAACGAAGGTAAATCCAATCAGGAAATCGTGGATTATCTGGTCGAGCGTTACGGAGATTTTGTTACCTATCGGCCAAGAATGTCGTTTGGCGTTGCTTTGCTTTGGATTGCGCCGGCGCTGCTGGGCGGTTTGGTGTTGATCGTGGTTTGGCTGGCGCGCCGGCCGCAACAAAGTGCGGGGCTTGCCGCTACCGACCGCACACAACTGGATGCACTTTTACGCCAGTATCCCGATGAATCTCATTCGCAAGAAAGACCTGCCTCTCAGGGGAATCTTGATCCGCATGGGGAAACCGAATCGCCCAAGGATTCTGCGCCGAATTCGTCTTCGCACAGGGAATAAGCTCCAATGATGTTTATTGCTTTTTTTGCCTTAATTGCAATTGCGTTCCTGTTTTTTTTCGTCCCCCTTTTTCGTACACCTACCCAAGATCGTGCGATTTCGCAGCAAGGCGTGAACACTGTGCTGTTTCGGGATCGTCTTAAAGAAATTGAGGGGGATCGGCAGCGCGGTAAGCTGAGTGATGCAGAATTTGACCAGCTCAAAAGTGAGTTGGAGTTTGGCTTTCTGGCGGACGCGCAGGCGAGTGCGGGCGATGGCGTAACGGTTTCAGCGAGCCGGTTTCCGGTAGGCGCCGTTGTGATGGTTGTGATTCTGTTGCCTGTGATGAGCCTAGGCGCTTATTTTTTTGAGGGCCAATGGAAATCCGTACATGCTTGGCAGCAAACGCGGCAGCAGTGGGAGCCGTTAATTGAAGCCAGTTTGCGAGGCGATGAAATTCCGGAAGAGGCCGCCAAGGATTTAACGGCAGCAGATTATATTCGCGTCGTGCAGTATTTGTTGCAGCGCGATTCGAAGAACCCTGTAGCGTGGCAGGATTTGGGGCGCGCCTATATGCAGGTCGGGTTGTTTTCTCACGCAGAAGCTGCGCTGCAGCATGCACTGCTGTTGGAGCCAGCGAATATCAATTTGCTGGTGCCCATCATTGAAGCCCGCATGGCGCAGGGCAAAGCTTCTCTTGATGAACAGAGCATGGCGCTGTTGCGGCAGGCGGTGGCGGCAGAGCCGCACAACCAGAAGGCGCGGATGATTCTGGGCATGGCCCTGTTTACTGGAGCAGAATACGCCGAGGCGATTGAAGTATGGGAAGCCCTGTTGAAAGACACGCCGCCGGAGTCAGAAGGAGTGCGTATCCTGCAAGCGAGTATTGATCGCGCGCGGGCCAAGCTAGATGCGAGCGATGTGGAGGGTGCAGTTGCTGCTGTAGATGATGCGTCGGCGCCGGTGTTGGACGTGAATGTGCAAGTCGGTGCGAATGTGAAAGTCCCCCTTGACGGTAGTTGGACGCTTTTTGTCTATGCAAAAGCACCGCAAGGCATGCCGATGCCGGTTGCGATCAAGCGCATGCCCTATACCGATGCATCCGTCCAAGTGCGCTTAACTGATGCAGATTCTTTAATGCCGGCAGCAAAACTCTCGACGACACAACAAGTAGAGGTGTACGCGCGGCTTTCCAAATCGGGCCAGGCGGAGCCGCAACCGGGGGATTATATGGCGCGTTCTGCTGCACTCGCCGTAGCTGCGGGCGCCAACCAGACCGCACTGGAAATTACCGAAGCTGTAGATTAGTGCGCAGGCGATGGTGCGCAAATCGGGCTACACTGGCCATTAAATCGAAGACAACTCGTTGGGTGAAGGATCGTCCACAACCTTGAGGGTATGGTATGGCGATTGCGGCCTCTCTACAGCGCTATTTTGAGCGCAATGGCGTGCACGTGACGGTGCACGACCATGCTGCCGGCCTCTCTTTGTTGGATCTTGTTCGCCAGTTTGGGCTTAGCCCTGAGCAGATCGTGCTGCCTGTCGTGTTGCAAAGTGAGCGAAAGGCGCTGCTAATGGCGCTCGTGCCGATGTCTCGCCTCTTGGATCTGGATCGGGTTAACGCTTTGCTGCAGCGTAAATTCACGCGCTTGGACGAGAAGGCATTGACCGGTATTTTCTTTGATGCGGAGCCCGGCGCAGAGCCGCCTTTTGGTGAACCCTACCGGATTCCGTGCCTTGTCGATCGAAGTTTGATGGAGCAGTCCCGAGTCTATTTTCGTGCAGGGAGTCGTCAGAACATGGCGAGCATCTCGGGAGAGGATTTTCAGTTTTTGATTACAGGAGCGCCCAAAGCCGTGATCAGCAATGAACGTGGAAACCTTGTGGATTCACCCGCACCCGTCACCGATGCGAGGCCGCTTTCTGCAAATGCGATTCGCGCGAGCCTTGAGAAAATCTATCGCCTTCCGCCCATGCCGCCGATGGCGCTCAAGATCATCGAGACGGTCAATGATCCACATGCGTCTGCAGATGCCCTCGCCGAATGGGTAGAGTTGGATCCGAGTGTTGCAGCACAGATTATTCGTTATGCATCCTCGCCGTTTTATGGCTACCGAGCCAAAGTGACCAGCGTGCGTGAAGCCATTACCCGCGTGCTGGGGTTTGAAACGGTCGGGCATATTGCCTTGGGAATCGCGTCCACGAAGGCGTTTAAGGTGGAGCGGGATGGCCCGCTGGGATTGCGCGCATTCTGGACGCATGCTCTTGCTTGTGGTGTGTTGGCGCAGACGCTGGCGCGTAAGATCAATCAGCCGGAATCGTTAAATGCTTCGCAGGCTTATCTTGTGGGGCTGTTGCATAACCTTGGGACGCTCTTGGTTGCACACCTGTTTCAACCAGAATTTGCCATGCTGAACAAGGTGGCGCGTAATCAGCCGACGGAGCCACTCTACAGGATTGAGCAGCGGGTGATTGGAGTGGGGCAGGCGCAGCAGGTGATTGCGCTGGGCCACGCCGAGGTTGGCGCCATTTTACTCGAACAGTGGCGATTGCCGGATCCGATTGTGATTGCGGCTCGTCACCATCATGAAGACAGCTATAAAGGCGAGTACGCTCCCTATGTTGAGCTTGTGCAGCTAGCGAACGTGCTGCTTTCCCATCAGGGCATTGGCGATCTTGGTCAGCACGAAGAACCTCTGCCTCTACCCGCGCATCATTTTCCTCTGACCAATGAGGAAATTCTCCACGTGGCTGCCAACATCGTGGATATGTATGAAGAAATCAGCGCTCTAGCGGATCGGATTGCTGCCTGACCTGCCAGTGTTATACATTCGTATGGCTTTGTGTGATTTCGTTCTTCAACGAATGCCGCGAGGTGTAGTATCATCCCTGCCTTATTTATCAAGACGGAGTCACGCGTATGCGAGTAATTTTGCTCGGAGCACCCGGAGTGGGTAAGGGCACACAAGCACGGTACATCACCGAGGCTTTCGGTATCCCCCAGATTTCTACGGGTGACATGCTGCGTGCAGCGATTGCAGCGGGCACACCGCTGGGTCTGGCTGCAAAAAAAGTCATGGACGCAGGTCAGCTGGTATCGGATGAGATCATCATCGGTTTGGTTAAAGACCGTACAGCGCAGGCTGATTGCCAGAAAGGATTTCTGTTTGACGGCTTTCCGCGCACGATCCCGCAGGCGGAAGCGCTGGTCAAGAGCGGCGTGCAAATCGACCACGTGGTAGAGCTTGCCGTGGACGATGAAGAAATCGTGCGTCGTTTGAGCGGTCGTCGTGTGCATGGGGCATCTGGGCGCGTCTATCACGTTACCTACAATCCGCCGCGCGAAGAAGGCAAAGATGATGTCACCGGCGAGCCGCTCGTGCTGCGGGATGACGATAAAGAAGAAACCGTGCGCAAGCGCCTCTCTGTCTACAACGATCAAACCCGCCCGCTCATCGAGTTCTATAGTCAAATGGCCAAGCAAGGCACCGGCACTCATTACCATCGTGTGAACGGGATGGGGACTGTCGATGGCGTGAAGAGCGATGTGTTGAGCGCGCTCTCTGGGAAATAAGCGGCCTTCACAAAAAAGATGGCCTTTTAAGAAAAGCCGCGCAGGATCGCTAACAAAGGCGATTTAGCGTGGCTTTTTTTGTGCCCGCTGTTTTTGAGGCAGAAGGCTATTCTTCCTGAGTGAAATGCTCCAAATCTTCCGGCCGGTTAAAGTTAGTAAAGGCGGCGCGTTGGTCAGAGAAGTCTACCCATTCGGCGTCGTGGTCTTTGCACCATTGAATCAACCGGCGATGCCCCTCCAGTAAATAGTGCGTGAGTGGGTTGCCAAGGTTTGCGGGGTAGATGCCAAACAGCGGCTGTTCGCGTTCGCCATCATGTACCAATACTGGGTGGTGTAGTTGTTGGGTGTGGAGACTTGTTGCTAGCGATGAGCGGCCTATCAGCTGAGTGAGCAGATCACGAGGCACAAAGGGCGCGTCGGTTGCGACCACCAGCGCGCAAGGCGTGTCGATACGTTGTAGCGCGGTCTGTATTCCGGCGAGCGGCCCTTGAAAGCCGGTGAGTTGATCGCTCACCACGTCTATTTTTGTAGCGACTGCAGTCACCGAGCCCCCCGCAGTTCGGCTTTGGGCGGTGGCCAGCGCTTGGTATTGTGCGAGGTTGCGGTTCGCCACGATCAGGAGCGTAGAGGTTTGTGGCAACAGACGCTCAAGCACATGCTGAATCAGCGGCTTTCCTTGGAATTGCACCCAGCCTTTATCTTGGCCGCCCATTCTTGCGCCTTGGCCGCCGGCCAGAATGACGCCGGTAAAGAGCGCTGCGCATTCTGTTTTTGTGCCGTTTGCAACTCTATCGTTCATTGTGCTTTTGCCTTCCGGTGCGCCTTCACTTGTTGACTGTGCCTTCTAGGTGTGTCAGTTAGTGCGTTGAGCGATTAAAAAACACGCAGAACGGATGAAAAATAGCCGCTACTGGCTTGTATTTTAACCGATTGCGATGCAAACGCCGAAGGAATTTGTGCAATAATAGCGAACCTGCTCAACGGTTTGGATTCTGATTGCGGGATTCCTTGCCACATTTTCACTCGGCTGCATCCACCTTGGCAAAATCATCACCCGTTCTTTTAGCATTGGACACCTCTACCGAAGCTTGTTCGGTGGCGCTTTGCGTGGGCGAGCGTGAGTTTTTTCGCTATGAACTGGCGCCGCGGCTTCATACCGCACTGGTGTTGCCGATGGTGACGGCGGTATGCGAGGAAGCCGGCATCGCGCTGTCGGCCATTGAGGCGATTGCGTTCGCGCGGGGGCCGGGGGCTTTTACGGGGTTGCGGATTGCTGCTGGTGTGGTGCAGGGCTTGGCGTATGGTTTACAGGTTCCGGTGATTTCGGTGTCGACTCTTGCGGTCATGGCGCATCGCGCCTGGCGCGAGCGTGGCTGGAATGCGGTTCATACGGCCATTGATGCACGTATGGGCGAGGTCTACTTCGGAAGCTATCGTGTAGAGGGTGCGGGGCGGGTTGCTCTTGTTGGCAGAGAAGTCGTTGCGCCGCTCGCTGAATTGCTGGCGTGTGCCCAGTTGGTGGATTCTGAAGAGGCTGCTTTAGTGGGAGAGGGGCCTGCTTCAAAAACAATCTCGGTAGATTCATTGCGAGCCGGTGGCTGGACTGGTTATGGCAGCGGTTGGGTGTATCGGGAGGCCCTGCAACAACAGCTTCCCGATGTTGTTGATCTGCAAGTGGAAGGCTATCCCCATGCCTTGGATTTGCTGGCGTTGGGGCGCGTGATGTTTGCTGCGGGCGAATATGTGAATGCTGAAAATGCCTTGCCGGTGTATTTGCGGGATAGCGTTGTGCAGGTCAAAGAGCAAGTCAAATCCCATTAAGCGAACTATAATTTGATAAGGACAGCCGGAGATTTTTGTCATCCATGAGGCCCGTTGATTTTTCGATACAGCCTGTCGTACCGCCTTATGCGAGCGTGATCCGAACCCGTCGGGAATCGGCGGCGGAGCGTGCGCGAGGCTCGGTACAAGAGCCCGTGGTCAATGAGCCGGTACAGCCCGCACGGCCTGTAAAAGAAGTCGTAGCTGCCCGTTCCCGCTTGCGCGTGGGGGACGACAACTCTCCAGCGCAGCGTACACTTTATTATACGAACGACGATACCCGCTTTACCTCCTTCCAGCGCAAGGCGTTGAATGCCTATGCAGCCAATCAGAATTTGAGCCAGATGGATCCACACGCCGAGTATCTTGGTGCGATTGACACCTATGCCTAGTGATCGTGAGCTTCGTGGTTGCGGGGCTGATGGGTGGGCGTTGCAGGAGGGGATTGGGCTTCAAGCGCGCCTTGCCGGTTTACAATCGTATTTTCCCGACCTTGCAAAAGCTCAATTCCACGTATCTTCTGCGCCTACTTTTCCTAGTTGTTCTTTGGTGTTGCAGGATGGAAAGATCTGCCTGCGGCTCGCGGAGGAACCTAGTTGGGCAGGGATTTGTGTCGATCTTCTAGATGGCGAAATGGCGCACCGAAACCGTCAGCCGATTGCTGGGGAAATGGTGGTAAAGGCGGTGTGGGGACGCTGGAAAGGCCAATTATCTGTGCTGGATGCAACGGCGGGCCTAGGGCGCGATGGTTTTCTTTTGGCGCGTTCGGGAGCGCAAGTGGTGTCTTGTGAGCGGCATCCCGCAATTGCGCTGCTTTTGGCAGATGGAATCTGGCGCTTGAAGCAGGCACTGCTTGAGGAGTCGCAGCCTACTTTTGAGCAGGCGTTAGCGCGATGGCAGTTTCGCCATACCAGCGCATTTGATTTGCTTGATGCCGAGATGGATTTTGATGTGGTCTATCTCGACCCTATGTTTCCACATAGGCAAAAAACTGCGCTGGTCAAAAAAGAGATGCGGGCTTTTCGCGCATTGGTTGGGGAGGACGATGATGCGCAAGCTTTGTTTGATCTCGCTTGCAAGCGAGCACGTAAGCGCGTCGTTGTAAAGCGCCCCTCGGCGGGGCCTGTCATTGTGAGGCGGCCCGATTATACCGTAGAAGGCAAATCGAGTCGGTTCGACGTGTATTTATAATCAATAATCAATATCGCTTCCTTTCGGCAGCTGGAAGAACTGGCGCCGCCCTCTGTTGCGAGCGGCACCCGCGCTCCATTAGCTTGCCGAAGTAGTAAGTGCTTTGAGTGCTTCTAGCTCGGCCTGTTCCAGATGGGTTACCTGCTGGATGGCGATACGAATTTCCATGCTGAGGATTCGGTCGCTGTGCCAATCCGAAGTTGAAAGCTGTTCATCTAGGAGGATAAGCCCTTCTTCGTCGAGGTGCAGTAGGTTGCTGTCCAAGAGGTTCTGGAGAAAATTCTTGAACAGCGATTTGTCGGAAAATTCAGGGGTGCGGAATTCGTGCAGCATCGCCATGCGTTGTGCCATCAGGTGACACAGATTTTCCATTTGCTGGCGGTTTACTTTGCCCGATCCGATGTGCTGAAGGATTTCCAGCACGATGTAAAAGCGTTCTAAGGTCTGTTTTAGCGTGTCAGCAAGTACCGATAGGCTCACGTATTGGGCGGTTCTGGGTTCTGGTGTCCAGAGTTCTTTGCCGCGCTGTACCAGCAGCCCGGTTTTCGTCATGAGTTTTATGTATTGGCTGATGACGCCATCGAGCTGATCACTATCCCAGTGAATAAATAGCTCGGATTTCATGAACGGGAAAACCTGTTGGCAGAGCGTCAGCAGTTCTTGTTTCGGCAGGTGGCGGTTGTTAGTGATCAGACAGGCAATCAGGCTGGGCAGCACAAACAGGTGGATTATATTGTTGCGGAAATAAGTGAGGGTGACGGCCTTTTCCTCGTTCAGCGTAATGATGTCGCCGAAGGGGTGTTTGGCGCGATAGATGATTTCCAGCCGCTCACAGTAGGCAATGATATCCCGGCCTTGGATTTCCGGAATGATCACCGAATTGGAGTAGGGGATTTCGCGCAGGAGTGTGAGGTATAGATCAAGCTGGCTGGCCAGTTCGTTGTCATCCATTGCGTGTTTTGGAGTTGCAAGCAAAGCGAGGCTGATCAGGTTGACGGGATTCACAACGGCGGAGTTGTTAATGTGCGTCATGATTCGTTCGCCGAGATTATCGACAAATTCATGCGTCCAAGGTGGCGTTGTTTCGTCGTCGTATTCTGCGTTTCGCCATTGAGGTTCGGCGTGATCAAGCAGTTGTGCAAGTGGAATTGCTTCGCCGAAATTGACGTGCACTTTGCCGAAGGAACTTTTGATCCTGCGGAGTGTGCGGAAGATGTCCCACAAGGATTCTTTTTTCTTGGCTTTGCCGTAGAGCTCGTTGACGTAGGTTCCGCCTTCAACGATGCGCTCGTAGCCAAAGTAAACCGGCACGAATACGAAGGGACGGCGTTGGGAGTTCATAAAAGAGCGCAGCGTCATGGCCAGCATCCCTGGGCGGGGGTGTAACAATCGCCCTGTACGGCTGCGCCCGCCTTCAATGAAGTACTCCATCGAAAACCCGCGCTCGAATACGGTGCTTACGTATTCATTGAACACCGTGGCGTAGAGTTTGTTGCCCTTGAAGCTGCGGCGCAGAAAGAATGCGCCACCGCCGCGCAGAATGGTGCCAAGCACTGGAAGGTTCAGGTTGATACCGGCGGCAATGTGGGGCGGCACGAGGTTGTTGTTGTACAGTGCATAAGACAGCAGCAGGTAGTCGATATGGCTGCGGTGGCAGGGCACATAAATGATTTCGTTTTCTTTAGCGACTTTAGCGAGGCGATCCAGATTGTGGATATTGACGCCGTCGTATAGCTTGTTCCAGAGCCAGCTCAGTACCGTTGCAAATGCACGTATCATGGAATCGGAATAGTCTGCTGCGATTTCATCAGCGTAGGCGCGGGCGCTCGCGGTGACTTTTTTGATGGATTTGTTGGAGCTGGCGACTTCTTCGTCAATGGCACGTAGCACGGCGGGGCGCCGCAGTACGTTGTTCATAATGGTGCGGCGGTGGGATAAATCTGGGCCGATCACGGCCTCGCGCAGGCGACGGAAGTGCACGCGCAGTATGCGTGAGATTTTTTTGACGGTGCGTGCCTCGCCTAGGTTTTCGTTCAGCACTTCGCGCAGCATGACCGGCTCGTTAAAGTATACCAACGTGCGGCGGCCCTGAATCAGAATCAGAAAGAGTTTGCGGAACATACCGGGTACGGCCCAAGTGTCAGCAAACAGCAGCTTGAATAGCGAGTCTTCGTTGTCGGGTGCGCGCCCCCAGAAGATGGATACCGGCACGAACTGGACGTCCAACTCTTGGTTTTCACTACCGGCCTGTACCAACCGGTTCAGAAGATCGGACTGTTTCGGCTTTTGCTTGCGGCCGAGGCTGTCGTGCTTTTCGGTCAAATAAATGACGCTTCGAGGGCTGCTGATCGCGCCGGCTTCGAGTTTGCGTGTGGGGCGCGGTAGATCGTTTTCGCGGCAGACCGCGTCTAGCACGAGCAGGTCGGAGAGGGATTTGTCTCGCAGTACAAAGCAGATTGGTTTTTGCCGATCGAGATTTAGGCTGTCAATGTCCGATGGCTTCACGCTGGTACGAACAAAGAGAAATAGGATACTTTTTACAATCCATAGAAAAAAATGAACAATTGGCACAATCCGCTTCCTTCTTTACGATCGAGAGGGTGCAAGTCTACCGACATGGCGGGTGTGTGCAAAGGCTCCCTCGGTGACTGGCCGTAACAAATCGTTGCCCTCGTGCTATAGGTCAGAATTTTTTGAAGGTTCTTGGCCTAGTGCGTTTAGGCGGGTGGGTGGGTGTAGGTAGGTCGGTGAGTGCAGGCTGGCCGTTCAGACTTGGAACCTTTGGGGGGCACGCTGGTCGAAACGCCGTAATTCAGCCCGTTGCGTGCAACTGACGCGGTATTCACGAGAAAAGCGGCATTAACGAGAAAAGCGGTATTCACGAGAAAAGCGGTATTCACGAGAAAAACAGTACTAACGAAAAACAAGGGACATAGGTTTCGGCGCATGATTTTAATAGACAAGCTAACGAAGCGCTTTGGTCCGTTCACTGCGGTGAATGAACTCAGCTTTCAGGTGGCGCCTGGCGAAGTATTAGGATTTTTGGGGCCAAACGGCGCAGGTAAATCAACGACGATGAAGATGGTGGCTGGGTTTCTTGCGCCAACTTCAGGAACGATCGCGGTGTTCGGCCATAATGTTGTGGATCAGCCGCTCAAAGCAAAGCAGATGATTGGCTATCTGCCGGAAGGGGCGCCTAGCTACGGCGATATGAGCACCTATGATTTTCTGCGCTTTATTGGCCAAGTGCGGAAGCTGAACGCGAGCGATTTGGCGAATCGCTTGGATGCGGTGGTTCAACAGTTATCCTTGCAGTCTGTGTTGCATCAGCCGATCGACACGCTCTCTAAAGGATTTCGCCGTAGGGTTGGCCTTGCTCAGGCCATCCTTCATGATCCCAAGGTGCTCATTCTTGATGAACCCACCGACGGACTGGATCCGAACCAGAAACATGAGGTTCGGCGCCTGATACAGAATCTTTCTCACGATAAAATCGTGATCGTGTCCACGCATATTCTCGAAGAAGTGGCCGCAGTTTGCAGCCGCGCAATCATCATTTCTGGCGGCCGTCTGCTGGCCGATGAAACGCCTGCAGCACTGGAGGCGCGTTCACGCTTTCATGGTGCGATCACGCTGGAATTGGCGGAAAGCGCCGGTGCTTACCCACTGCTTTCACGTTTGCCGGAAGTGGCAAATTCGGAGCTTTCTGGGCCGACGCAATCACGCATTGTTCTGTTTCCAAAGCCCGGTTCCAATCTTTTTGGCAGCGTTAATCGAATGGTTCATCAACATGGCTGGCATGTGCAAGAAATGCACGTTGAGCGCGGTCAACTGGATGAGGTTTTTCGCACGATTACTCAGGGAGCCGCCCAATGAACGCAACGCTAGTCATTGCAAAACGTGAGCTTCATAGCTATTTTTCGACGCCGCTCGCTTATGTATTTATTGTCATTTTTTTAATGCTCACAGCATCGTTTACGTTTTTCTTGGGTGGTTTTTTTGAGCGGGGGCAGGCAGATTTAAGCCCGTTTTTTAATTTTCACCCGTGGCTGTATCTCTTTTTGGTGCCTGCGCTTTCGATGCGGCTTTGGGCGGAGGAGCGCAAGAGTGGCACCATTGAGCTGCTGATGACGCTGCCGGTTTCGCTCAAGAGCTTGGTTTTAGGCAAGTATCTTGCCGCTTGGGTGTTCACTGGGATTGCGTTGCTCTTGACCTTCCCGATTTGGATTACCGTCAACTATTTGGGTGCGCCGGATAACGGCGTCATTGTGACGGGCTACCTAGGCAGTTGGTTTATGGCAGGCGCTTACCTTGCGATTGGATCGTGTATTTCTGCTGCAACCAAAAATCAGGTTATTGCGTTTATTATTACCGTGGTGGTGTGTTTCTTGTTTGTCGTGAGTGGTTTTAATATCGTGTTGGACTGGTTTACTCGCTGGGCGCCGGATTCCTTGGTGGACGCGGTCGCGGCCTTGAGTTTTATGACGCATTTTCAATCCATTGCAAAAGGTGTGCTTGATCTTAGGGATGTGTTTTATTTCTTGATTGTCACGCTTGGGTGGCTGCTCGCTACGGCGATTGTCATTGACATGAAAAAAGCCAGCTAAGGGAGAGGCAAAGATGCGTTTTCATCGTTTTTTTTCTAGCGCTGGCCTGATTGCGCTAGCGATTCTTGTACTTGTTTCCACGCTTGCAGTGGACACGATCTTTCGGGGGGTGCGCTTAGATCTGACCGAAGGGAAGTTATATACGCTTTCGGATGGCAGTAAGAAGATCGTTGCGGATTTACCGGAGAAGGTGGATCTGTTTTTCTATTTTTCGCATGACGCTACGAAGGATGCGTTGCCTTGGCGCAATTACGCGCGTCAAGTTCAAGAAATGTTGCACGAGTTTGAACTCGCCTCTAACGGTAAGGTAAAGCTGCATGTGATTGAACCGGAACCGTTTTCCGAGGAGGAAGATCAGGCAGCAGAATACGGCCTTCAGGCCATTCCGTTGGCGCAAGGCGGTGATCCGATCTATTTTGGCCTTGCTGCGGTTCGAACTGCAGGGAGCTCGGGAGACGCAAAGGCTAAAACTGCGCTCCATACGGAGATTATTCCGTTTTTTCAGCCGGATCGTCGCAATTTCATGGAATATGATATTGCCAAGCTGATTTACCAAACGGGCAGAGTCAGCCGTCCAAAAGTCGCAGTGATCAGTGGCCTAGATGTGGGCGGTGGTTGGGATATGATGACACGCCAACCGACAGAGCCGTGGGTTGCCTATCAGCAGGTAGAGCAATTGTTTGATGTTACGAAGTTGGATTCGGATGTGGAGCATATTGGCAATGAATATTCTCTGCTGGTGCTGATACATCCAAAAGATCTTCCAGAGACACTGCAATATGCGATTGATCAGTTCGCGTTGCGCGGCGGCCACATTCTGGCGTTTGTCGATCCTTATGCAGAGCAGGATCGGGGTGGAATGTTTGGAGGTGACGCAAGCCGTGCATCTGATCTCGGGCGCTTATTGAATGCGTGGGGCGTCAAAATGGACACCAGCAAGGTGATTGGCGATTACAAGCTCGCAGTGCCAGTTGCGGTAGATCGCGATTCGCCTCGCGTAAAGCATCTTGCAATCTTGCAGCTTACGGAAAAAAATCATGCCAGCGATGACATGATGATCCGCAATCTGGAGTCGATTAATATGACTTCCGCCGGCTTTCTGGTGCCGATGGAAGGTGCGAAAACGCATCTTGCGCCGCTGTTAGTCAGCACGGATGCTGCAGCGCCCTTGGATGCGAGCTTGTTAGATGGTTTGGAAGATCCGTCGATTTTAATGAAGAACTTTAAGCCAACCGGCGAAAAGTATGTCCTAGCCGCGCAGGTCAGCGGCGAGGCGACAACTGCTTTTCCGAATGGAATCCCAGTAAAGGAAACGAAGCCAGATGAAAAGGAAGAGAGTAAAAAAGGAAGCGGCAAGGAGAACGATGCAGAAATTCAAGCGCCGGGTGCAAAAAAGGCAGAGGATGCGAAAGCTCTCTCTGATAATAAAGGAGCCATAGCGGAAAACCAGAAGAAAACTGGTGAGATCCACGTCATGGTGGTTGCCGATACGGATGTTCTTTCCGATCGGATGTGGGTGCAGGTGCAGAAATTTTTTGGCCAGTCTGTTGCGCAGCCCTTCGCCGATAACGGTGCGTTTCTGACCAACAGCGTGGATGTTTTGGCGGGCAGCCCTGACTTGGTTAATATCCGCTCTCGTGGCCGCTTTGTGCGCCCCTTTGTAGTTCTGCAAGATATGCAGCGCGATGCGGAGGCGAATTACCAAGAAATTGAGGAAAGCCTGAAGGAGCGTTTGGAAGCCACTGAAAACAAATTAGCGGAGCTACAGAATCACCGTGATGATAAGGGCGCGTTATTAACCCTGACGCCAGAGCAGCAGGATACGATTCTGAAGTTTCAGGAAGAAAAACTCTCGATCCGCAAACAGTTGCGTGATGTGCAGCATGAACTGAATCGTAACATTCAGGATTTGCAGGCGCGCATCCGCACCATCAACATCTTGGCGGTTCCGCTATTGTTGACGATTTTTGCGGTTGTTTTTGCATGGGTTCGGCGTCGTAAGATGCGTAGATCAATCGGCCGGTAACAAAACCGGCCGGTAAGCAGTGGAGCGTAAAGCTAGGTGAGCGAACTCTTGTTGCCGGAGTGGTTGTCTTACGCGCCTCGTTTGGGGCGTGTTGGGCGATTGCTGGTGGGGTTTAGTGGCGGCCTGGATTCGACCGTACTGCTGTATCTTGCCCGTAGATGGTCTTTGCAGAGTTCGGTGCCGATCGTTGCGGTACATGTGAATCATCAGCTCTCCGCTCATGCCTTCGCGTGGCAGCAACATTGTGTAGACCTGTGCGAAGCTTGGGGGATTGCCTTGCACTGCGAGGCGGTTCACGTAGATGCGCATGGTGTGGGTGTTGAGTCTGCCGCTCGTGCAGCGCGTTATCAGGTGTTTCAGCGATTAGCGAAACCTAGCGATGTGCTGCTGTTAGGCCACCACCGTGACGATCAGGTTGAAACATTTTTTTTGCGCCTGATGCGCGGCAGTGGTGTGCTAGGGCTTGCCTCGATGGACGATGTGAGTGAGTGGCAGGGGCTTTGTATTGTGCGGCCGCTGCTTGGCTTGAGCAAAAGCGTGCTGCACGAATTTGCAAAGTCGCAGCAGTGGACGTGGGTGGAGGATGAATCTAACCAGTCCGATCGCTACGACCGGAATTTTTTGCGGCTTGAAGTGCTGCCTAGACTTGCGCAACGTTGGCCCTCAAGTGCGGAGGCTGTTGAGCGTAGTGTGCGCCATTGCAGAGAAGCGCAGGGTTTGCTGGATGAGCTTGCGGCAATGGATGTCGAGACACTTTGCCAAACCGATGGTGGGATTTCGGTCGATAGATTGCGTCTGTTATCGCTTTCGCGGGCGCGTAACGTGCTGCGTTACTGGTTGCGGAGTTTTCGTTTGTCTCTGCCGAGCGAGGCTCGTTTGAATGAGACTTTGGCGGTGATGCTCCAGTCTGCCGAAGACGCTGCACCGCTTGTCCTTTTGCAAGATACAGGATTACGGCAAAGCGTTGAGTTAAGGCGTTTTGACGGAGCGATTTATGTGGTTCCGCGCATGGTTGCAGCGATTCAGCCATTTCACCTTGTCGAATTGAAAAGCCAAATGCTTCCTGCGGGTGGACGTTTGCTGGTTTCATTTTATCGTGCAGGCATGGTACCACCCAATAGGAGTGCGGTGTCGGTGCGAAAACTCGCGGCCCACAAGCTCGACATTGAAAGCGCGGCGTGGCGAATTGATTATCGAAAGGGCGGTGAGCGTGTGAAGCTGGCAGGTCATCCGACTCGGCCCCTAAAAAAGATCCTGCAAGAGCACCGAGTTCCTCCGTGGTGGCGCGATCGTCTTCCGCTTTTGTATAAGGAAGATGTGCTGGTGGCGGTTGCGGGGCTGGGTGTGGTGGAAGGTTACCAAATGCAAGCCGGCGAAGATGGAGTTCAGATTGACTGGGAGGCGCCGGAGTTGCCCAAGCAAGACTGATGGCGCGAAGGGGGGGTATGGCGATCGTTCGCTGTTCCACATTCGCTGGTCCACAATTGTGAAAAAAGCCAACTTACAGTACACTTCGGGTCCATTCCTGAGTATCCCGTTCCCTCTGTTTTTCTCCCCCCCAATATCAGTGGTTGATTGATGACACGATTTATTTTTGTGACCGGAGGCGTGGTATCGTCGCTGGGTAAAGGATTGGCAGCTGCATCCCTCGCTTCGATTCTTGAGGCGCGCGGCCTGAAAGTCTCGCTTATGAAGCTTGACCCTTATATCAACGTTGATCCGGGCACGATGAGCCCGTATCAGCACGGTGAGGTTTACGTTACCGATGATGGTGCCGAGACGGATCTTGATTTAGGCCACTATGAGCGCTTCGTGCGTACCACGATGACGCGTGGCAACAACTTCACCACGGGCCGCATTTATCTGGACGTCATTGAGCGTGAGCGGCGTGGTGACTATCTGGGGGCAACCGTACAGGTCATCCCTCATATTACCGATGCAATCAAAGACCGGGTACTCAACAACGGCCTGAACGTGGATGTGCTGATCGTTGAGGTTGGCGGCACGGTCGGGGACATCGAGTCGCTGCCGTTCTTGGAGGCGGTGCGGCAGCTGCGCGTGGAGTTGGGTTCGAGCCGTAGTGTATTGATGCACTTGACGCTCGTGCCCTATATTGCATCGGCAGGTGAAACCAAGTCCAAGCCGACTCAGCATTCCGTGAAGGAGTTGCGTTCGATTGGCCTGCAGCCGGATTTTCTGCTGTGCCGGTCGGATCATCGTATTCCGGAATCTGCGCTCGACAAAATTGCACTATTTACCAACGTCGAGCGCCGTGCGGTGATTGCATTGCCTGACGTCAACACGATTTACCGTATCCCTTCGGTATTGCATAGCCAGGGTTTGGATGAACTGATCGTAGAGAAGTTTGGCATTCAAGTGCCGCCTGCAGATCTCTCCGAATGGACGCGTGTGGTAGACGCGCAGTTGAATCCGCAATACGAAATCAACATGGCGATGGTGGGCAAGTACACCTCGTTGGCAGATGCGTACAAGTCTCTGAATGAGGCGCTCCTGCACGCAGGGATACAGACGCGTACCAAAGTGAATATTGATTATGTGGACTCCGAAGATGTCGAACATGACGGCGTAGAGCGCCTGCGTAAATACGACGCGATCTTAGTGCCTGGTGGGTTTGGCAAACGCGGCACGGAAGGCAAAATCGCAGCGATTCGCTATGCTCGGGAAAACGGCGTGCCCTATCTCGGAATCTGCTTGGGGATGCAGCTGGCGGTGATTGAGTATGCGCGCAATGTCGCGGGCATGGCGGACGCCCATAGCACTGAGTTTAAGAAAGATGCGCAGCAACCGGTGATTGGCTTGATTACGGAGTGGATGGATCACTCTGGCCAAGTGGAAAAGCGCAGCGAGTCCTCGGACCTTGGCGGTACCATGCGCTTAGGTGCGCAAGAGTGCAAGCTTAAAGAGGGCACCAAAGCCTATGACCTCTATCAGAATGGCAGTATTCGCGAGCGCCACCGCCACCGCTATGAAGTCAATGAAACCTATATCCCCACTTTAGAGGCAGCCGGATTACGTGTGGCAGGCTATTCTACAGATGGCAATTTGGTAGAAGTCATTGAGGTGCCGAACCACCCATGGTTTGTTGCCTGCCAGTTTCACCCAGAGTTTACCTCTACGCCAAGAGACGGGCACCCACTGTTTGTTGGCTATGTGCTGGCGGCACGTGCGCAAAAAGAGCGTTTGCGCCAAGCGTAGCACTGATGATACATCCAGAGATATTCAGGTTTTCACCCATTAGGAAGCGTACATGAGCGTAACCCAGCAGGTAATCTCCCTAGGCAATATTCGCATTGGCAATGAGCTGCCGTTCGTACTGTTTGGCGGCATGAACGTATTGGAATCTCGTGACCTTGCCATGCAGGTTTGCGAACACTATGTGCGGGTCACCGAGAAACTCGGGATTCCTTACGTGTTCAAGGCGTCCTTTGATAAGGCCAATCGCTCGTCCATGCACTCCTTCCGAGGCCCTGGCTTGGACGCGGGCTTGAAGATTTTTGAAGAAATCAAAAAGACCTTCAAGGTTCCGGTGATTACCGATGTGCACGAGCCTCATCAAGCCGCAGCAGTTGCGGAAGTGGCCGACATCATTCAGCTGCCGGCATTTTTGTCGCGGCAGACGGATCTGGTGGTTGCCATGGCGCGCACCAACGCCATTATCAACATCAAAAAAGCCCAATTCCTTGCGCCTCAAGAGATGAAGCACATCATCAATAAGTGTGAGGAAGCGGGTAACCATAAGCTGATTCTGTGCGAACGCGGTTCTTGCTTTGGGTACAACAACCTCGTAGTCGATATGCTGGGCTTTGGCATCATGAAACAGTTCGGTTATCCGGTATTTTTTGATGTGACCCATGCACTGCAAATGCCGGGTGGAAGGGCCGATTCTGCGGGCGGGCGGCGGGCGCAGGTCACCGAACTTGCGCGGGCCGGTATTTCGCAGGGGCTTGCCGGATTGTTTCTTGAGGCTCACCCTGATCCGGATAAAGCGATGTGCGACGGCCCATGTGCGCTACGCCTTGATCGCTTGGAACCGTTCTTGGATCAGTTGAAACAAATGGATACGCTTGTTAAACATTTTGCGCCGCTAACCACCGCTTAGCCGCGTGCTAACCACCTCATAACGCCCGTTATTGAACACATGGAGATTCATGGAATATGGCATCAATTATAGAAATCCGTGCACGCGAAATTCTGGATTCGCGCGGAAACCCGACCATTGAGGCGGACGTTATTCTCGATTCGGGCGCTGCCGGATTTGCTGCTGCACCTTCTGGCGCATCTACGGGTTCGCGCGAAGCGCTGGAACTGCGTGATAAAGACCCCGCGCGTTATCAGGGCAAAGGGGTTCTGAACGCTGTTAAAGCGGTGAACGAAGACATTAAAGCGCTTCTGGTAGGCCAAGACCCAGAAGACCAGCGCACGCTGGATCAGTTGATGATCAATGCCGATGGCACTGAAAACAAGGCAAAGTTTGGCGCTAACGCGATTCTTGCGGTATCGCTTGCTGCAGCAAAAGCCGCAGCGGTTCAGAAGGGGGTACACCTTTATCAGCACATCTCCGAGCTGGTCGATGGTAAAGCGGGCCCCTACAGCATGCCGGTACCGATGATGAACATCATCAATGGCGGCGCCCATGCGGACAATAACGTTGATATTCAGGAGTTCATGGTGCAGCCTGTGGGTGCGCCGAACTTCCGTGAAGCGCTGCGTTATGGCGCAGAGATTTTTCATGCCCTAAAGTCTGTGCTCAAGGCGCGTGGCCTGAATACTGCTGTGGGCGATGAAGGCGGTTTTGCGCCGAACCTTCCGTCGAATCAGGCGGCACTGGATGCCATTATGGAATCTATCGCCAAAGCGGGCTTCAAGGCAGGCAGTGAGATTTGCCTCGCGCTGGATTGCGCATCCTCGGAATTTTACAAGGGCGGCAACTACGTGTTGGCGGGTGAGGGCAAAACTCTGGATTCCGCTGGTTTTGTAGATTATCTGGCGGGCCTTTGCGATCAGTACCCGATCATTTCCATTGAGGACGGCCAAGATGAGAGCGATTGGGCTGGTTGGAAGTTGCTAACGGAGAAGCTGGGCCACAAGGTGCAGTTGGTCGGTGACGATTTGTTTGTGACCAACACCAAGATTCTGCAGCGCGGAATCAATGAGCATATTGCGAATTCCATCCTGATCAAGTTCAACCAGATTGGTAGCCTAACCGAAACGTTAGATGCAATTACGATGGCGAAGAATGCAGGCTATACTGCTGTGATCTCACACCGTTCTGGCGAAACCGAAGATTCTACGATTGCGGATCTTGCGGTGGCCACTGCGGCTGGGCAGATCAAGACGGGATCGCTGTGCCGTTCCGACCGCGTTGCCAAGTACAACCAGCTGTTGCGGATTGAAGAAGCGCTGGGTGCGAAGGCGATTTATCGCGGCAAGGCGGAATTTAGAGGGCTGAAATAGGGGATTTCTTGGCGCCCATTCGGATCGGTTTCCGTAGAATCCGGCTTTTTTGTAGAGAATCGCGTCTTTCAAGAGCACCGCAAATGACCCATGCTGCTGACGACAAAACATCGGATGGCGCGGAGGTTTCTCCTCCCACGTCAGGAGCGACGCAGGCGAGTGCTGCGCCGATTTTGACGTGGACGCGTTTGGTGTTTTGGTCGCTGCTGATTGCTTTCGTGCTCCTGCAGTACCGGCTTTGGGTCGGTGAAGGCAGTTTTGCGGAGGTCTGGCGTCTTCAGACCGAAATCGAAAAGCAGGAACAGGAAAACTATGTTTTAGGCGAGCGCAACCGGCGCTTGACTGCCGAGGTGAAAGACCTTCAGGAAGGCAGTGCGGCGGTTGAGGAGCGTGCGCGCAAGCAGCTCGGGATGATCAAGTCGGACGAGATGTTGTTCATCGTTCGGGACAGTAACAGCCAAGGAAAAAAATAAGCGTAAATGCCTCTTGCTACCGAGAAGTACTGGTGTGTTGTTCCTGCTGCGGGCGTTGGTATGCGTATGGGCGCGGCCTTGCCTAAGCAGTATCTGACGCTGGCAGGGAAGCGGGTCGCTGAGCATACTTTGGAAACACTGTTGCGTGTCTCGCTGTTTTCTGGAATTGTCGTTGCGACCTCGGATGACGACTTGATCTGGCCTAGTTTGGCTGTTTCCCGCGCAGCCTTGGTTCAGCGTTGCGTTGGCGGATCGGTTCGCAGTGAATCAGTACTAAACGGCCTACGCGCGCTCTCGTCCAAGGCGAGCCCGCAAGATTGGGTGCTGGTGCACGATATCGCTCGCCCCTGTTTGCGTTTGAACGATATTCAAACGCTCATTACGCGGCTGCATGGGCATGCGGTGGGGGGCATTTTGGCCACGCCTGTGCGTGATACCATGAAGCGCGCCAACCCTCGCGGTGAAATTGTTTCGACCGTAGATCGCACCTTGCTTTGGCACGCGCTTACTCCACAAATGCTTCGCTACCAGCCGCTTTGCGATGCGCTGGAACAGGCGCAGCGAACGGGCTTGGCGCTAACGGACGAAGCAAGTGCAATGGAATCCTTGGGATTGAGCCCTCTTTTGGTGGAGGGGCATGTGGATAATATCAAGATCACTCACCCGCAGGATCTCGCGCTGGCGGAACTGTTTCTTAAACAGCAGGCTCTGGAGCGTGAGCAGCAGGCTTTGGAGCGCGAGCAGCAGTCTTCAGAGAGCGAGCAGCACATCAAGGAGCAGAAATGAATTTTCGGATCGGCCACGGTTTTGATGTTCACCGTTTCGGCGAAGGCGATGCAGTCATTTTAGGCGGCGTTCGGATTCCTCATTCGCATGGCTTGGTGGCACATTCGGATGGGGATGTGGTGCTGCACGCGCTTTCGGATGCGTTGCTGGGTGCGGCCGGTATGGGTGATATTGGCCGGCATTTTCCGGATACCGACCCTGCTTTTCGTGGCGCAGACAGCCGCGTTTTGCTGCGCCATGTGGTGGGTTTGTTGGCGGCCGCTGGCTGGAGAGCGGGCAATGTAGATGTCACGATCGTTGCTCAATCGCCGAAGATCGCCCCACATCATGCGGCGATGCTCGCGGTGGTTGCAGAGGATCTCGGCGTTGCTTTGGATGCAGTCAATATCAAGGCCACAACCACTGAGCAGCTCGGTGCGATCGGTCGGAAAGAAGGCATTGCGGTACACGCCGTAGCCCTTATCACACGGAGCACGAGCGCCGCATGACCGACAGCCACTGGGCTTCACTCGCGTTTGCTTTTGGTGGCTCTGTGGCATTTGGTGCGTTGAAGTCCTCGGAAGATGACTTTCGGGTCGATGAGGTGCTTGGCTTCGAGCCTGATGGCAGTGGAGAACACCTTTGCGTTCAGGTATGGGCGCGCGGCCAGAATACGGCGTGGCTGGTGCGCCAGCTCGCCCAGTGGGCCAACGTACCGCGCTCCAGTGTGTCTTTTAGCGGTCAGAAGGATCGCCACGCGATTACCACGCAATGGTTTAGCATCCATCTGCCCGGTCGCTCGGATCCCGAAGTGGCATTGTTTCAGCAGGAAGGCTGGCGTATTTTGCAAGCACACCGCCATTCGCGGAAGCTGCGCATCGGCACGCATTGGGGAAATCAATTCGAGATCGTTTTGAGAAATCTTGTCTGGGTGGGCGATGCGTGCGTTGATGATCTGAACGCGCGTTTGCAGAAGATTCAATCCGTAGGAGTCCCAAATTATTTCGGCGCGCAGCGCTTTGGAAAAGACGAAGGCAACCTTGCGCGCGCTTTGCAAGTAGTCGCATCGGGAAAGCTGCCGCGTGATCGAGATGAGCGCAGTTGGACGCTTTCCGCTTTACGCAGCTATCTATTCAACTTATGGTTGAGTGAGCGTGTTCAATTGGCCTCTTGGAATCAGTGGGTGGAAGGCGATTTGCTGCAGCGGGCGGGGCGGCGCGGGTTCTTTGTTGCTGATCAGTTGGATCATGAACTTAATCAGCGGCTACAGGCGCGGGAGCTGGTGCCTGCAGGGGTGCTGCCTGGAGAGGAGCCGCTCCCTTTTGTCGGTAAAGCACTGACGTTTGCGGAACAGGCGTGGGCGGGGCAGGCGGATGCGCTGGCGTTTTTGCGCAAGCAACGGCTCAAGCAAGAGGTGCGAAGCGCGGTGCTATTTGCGGAAAATTTTGAATATCACTTGGAAGATACTGATTTAAGGCTAAAGTTTTTTCTACCAAGAGGAAGTTTTGCGACGTCCGTTATTCGGGAAATAATTTTTGATGCGAGTATTTCACCGCATCTATGATCAATTAGAATCCATATCATGTTAGGCGAAGCTGAAGAACAAACAAAACAAGACAGCCGGATGGTGACTGAAGTATCACAAACAGGGAGAGGGATGACATCCTTGCGCACGCGCAGACGGATGGTCAAGCGTTTGCGCGAAGCTGGAATCAGCCAGCCTGAAGTGCTTGCCGTGATGGAAAAAACGCCGCGCCACCTGTTTGTGGATGAGGCGTTTGCGCACCGCGCCTATGAAGATACTGCGCTTCCCATCGGTTTCAATCAAACCATCTCGCAGCCCTATATCGTGGCGCGGATGACAGGGCTTCTGTTGCAGGCCGGGCCGCTGAGTGATGTTTTGGAGATCGGTACGGGGTCTGGTTATCAGACGGCGATTCTGGCGCAGCTCGTCAAGCATGTCTATTCGCTGGAGCGAATCAAGGCTCTGCAAGATCGGGCGCGCCAGCGTTTGCATTCTTTGCGTATCCGCAATGTGAGCCTTCGCCATTCCGATGGCGGGTTGGGCTGGGCGGAACAGGCGCCTTATGACGGAATCCTTGCGGCCGCTGCTCCTGCGGAGATTCCAGAAGATTTGATTCTGCAGCTACGGCCAGGTGGGCGGATGGTGATCCCGGTCGGCGGGGCTAGCCAGCAGCTCGTGCTGGTGATTCGTAAAGAGCGCGGCTTTGAACGACAAGTTGTGGAAGATGTCAACTTTGTCCCCTTTCAGTCTGGGATTGCGTAGGAACGCGGCGCGCCGTGTGCTCCGCAAGGCGGGTGACTGGGCTTGAATCAAAGCGGGCTCCTCGACTTGGGCAAGGCGTTTTAATAGATTATTTATTGTTCGGATTTGCAATCCTTATTGCGTTTGTTTATAAATTAAGCGAACATGTTGTGAGCAAGAGCGGCATGCGCGTCGGTCCGAAAACCACTTTATTCCGACAAGCTTCTTCCGCTCGGTGGATTGCAGTTGTGTGGGCGCTCGCTTTTGTATTGGTGGGGTGCACCTCTAGCCCGTATGAGCCGCGTGCGTTGCAAGGTGTTGCTGGTGATGCGTTTTATACGGTGGGCAAGGGGGATACATTGTATTCCATTGCAGCCCATTACGGGTTGAGTCACAAGGAGCTTGCTAGGCTAAACGGGATTTCAGATCCGCGAAAGATCCACGTTGGGCAGAAAATTCGGGTTCGGAAATCTACTGGCCCTAACAATAATTCACGCATTTTTACAAAAAATAACGTAAAGTCGTCCGTTGGAGGTAAGCAGCAGGCAAACCAAAAAGGTAATAAGAATGCGCCAGAGTATAGCAAACGAGTCCAAGGAAAAGTTGCAAATGGAAACACTGGCGCGGTAGCTTGGGTATGGCCGACGAGAGGAACCATCGTTGAACGGTTTTCTGAGCATGGGAACGTCAATAAAGGGATTGACCTTGGTGGACGGCTGGGCGAGCCGGTGTTTGCAGCGGCGAGCGGTGTCGTGGCCTATAGTGGGTCCGGGATCGTGGGTTATGGGAATCTGATCATAATAAAACATAATGACGTTTATCTTTCTGCATACGCTCACAACAGCCGTTTGCTGGTGGCAGAGGGAAATAATGTTAAAGCAGGGCAGAAGATTGCCGAAATAGGCTCCACTGGAGCGCAGGGCAATCGGCTGCACTTTGAGATCCGAAGGTATGGTCGTCCGGTAGACCCGCTGGGGTATCTGCCGAAGCGTTAAGGGAATGCTGCGTTGATGATTCGAAATTGGGGCGCGTGAGTTGCGGTGGAAACAAAATTAAAAAGAGATCCGCGCGCGTTTAAAAGGTCCTGGCACGAGAAAACAATATGAATCAAGCGGAACGGGAAACCGACATCATTGAAGAAGATTTGGTGGAATTCGACCCTGAAATCGAGGGCGGATTCGAAGAGCGGGCGGAAGAACTGCGTTCGCGATTCGGTCAGCACGGAGAGGAGGGCGATTTTGCAAGCGATGAGTCTGATGCCGAAACGTTTCGGCGCCAAGAAGGTGGCATCACAAAAACGCTGGACGCCACCCAGATTTATCTGAATGAGATTGGCTTTTCGCCACTTCTTACTCCAGAAGAAGAAGTGTATTACGCGCGGCGAGCGCTGCGCGGCAATGCAGATGCGCGTAAACGCATGATTGAGAGCAACCTGCGTTTGGTGGTGAAAATTGCTCGCCGCTATGTGAATCGTGGTCTTTCGCTTCTGGATTTGATTGAAGAAGGCAATCTGGGTTTGATTCGTGCGGTCGAGAAATTCGATCCGGAACGCGGTTTTCGGTTTTCGACGTATGCAACGTGGTGGATTCGCCAGACGATTGAACGGGCGATCATGAACCAGACGCGCACCATTCGCTTGCCGATCCACGTGGTGAAAGAGCTCAATGTGTATCTGCGTGCTGCGCGGGAGTTGACCCAAAAGCTTGACCATGAGCCGACGCCAGAAGAAATTTCGGCGCTGCTGGATAAGCCGCTGGAAGACGTAAAACGCATGTTGGGTCTGAATGAGCGGATTTCGAGCGTGGATTCGCCGGTTGGGTTTGATTCTGATAAATCGCTGCTCGACACCATTGCGGACACTAAAAACACTGATCCCGCTGAGCTTTTGCAGGATGCGGATCTAAAAAACAGCATTGATTATTGGTTGGATCAACTGCCTGGCAAACAGCGCGAAGTCATTGCGCGCAGGTTTGGTTTGCGCGGCTTTGAAATGAGTACTTTGGAAGAAGTGGGCCGTGAGATTGGCTTGACGCGTGAGCGGGTTCGGCAAATTCAGGTGGAGGCACTCAAGCGTCTGCGTGATTTGCTTGAAAAGCAGGGTTTGAGCGGAGAGTCTCTATTTGGCAGCTGATGGTGGTCGTGGCTTTATCAGCCGCATCGCTTTTTCATGACATGATTTTTGGATGGAACGACAAAAGGCCGCTTGCGGCCTTTTGTCGTTTTGGCGGAAGGCGCTCGCTGGGCCTTTTGTTGCCGCTAAAAGTTTGATCTAGATCACGAAACCCGTCGGTACTGTGGTTGATACTGTTTTTAGACTCGCCGGTCACATGCGAGTTCAAACGTGGCGTATTCCCAAGATATAACAGTGGCGTATTGATATAACAAGAGGAACAGCATCATGACGGCAGCGGAACATCTGGAACCTGATTGGGATGTGGTGGTGATCGGTACGGGGATGGGGGGCTCTTCGGCGGGTGCCGTTTGTGCTCATCATGGCTTGAAAACGCTGATTCTGGAGAAGAATCCGCGGCCGGGAGGAGCTTGTTCGTATTATGAAAAGCACGGTTTTCGCATGGACTGTGGAACGCATTTGTTTATTCGTGGCAACAAGGGGCCGTTTGGGGCGCTGACGCGGCGCTTGGGGCTTGGTGAGCCGATTGAGTTTCGCCACACGCCTTATACGGTGCACCTGAAAGGAATGGGGGTGGATGCCAAGGTTCCTCAAAATATACTGGGGCGTGCCGCAATTGCGCCTTGGATTGCGTGGCAGGCGCGTATTTCACCGTTGGAATATCCGGGAATTGCGCGGCTGATGCTCGACATTGTGATGAAAAAGCCGCACGAAATTGAGATTCTGAATAATTTTACCGTTGAAGAATATATGCTGCGCTTTACCCAGAACGAGGAAATTCGCGCGGCGTTCGGTATGCTTTTGGGCTTGTTTTTTACTTTGCCGCCGTGGGAAGCTTCTGCCGGTGAATCTATCTGGAATTTGCAGAAATTTATTCTGGAAATGAATCTGGGCTATCCAAAGGGGGGTGCGGTGGCGATTCCGGAAGCGTTCTTGGGAGGCGCAAGGAAGCACGGTGCAACCGTTCGCATGAAGGCCAATGTGAAAAAAATTGAGGTCGAAAATGGGCAGGTGCGGGCGGTTATTTTGCGAAATGGTGAACGTATCACAACGCGCACGGTGATTTCGACGACTTCTCTCGGCGATACGGTGAGTGAGCTGGTAGGCGAGGAGCATTTTCCCGCACCTTATGTAGAACGTGCTCGTGGAATTAAACCTTCATGGACGGCGGTGCAAGCAAAAATTGCGGTGAAGAAGCGGGTGATTGATGCGGGGTCGCTGGTGGGAGGAACGCCTCTAAAAATGGACCGCAAACTTACCGGTAGCTTTTTGCATGAAGCGATGGGCTCCCTTGAGAAAGGACGTTATTCTGGGTTTGTGCCGATTTATGCGCCGGTACCCACCAATTATGATCCAACTCTTGCACCTGAGGGCTGCCAGATCATTACTGCAGTTGCGGTTGCGCCTACTCTGGATATCGAACTAGAGGATGGCGAGCAGCGCTGGATGGATGGCTTGATGGAGTCGATGTACGAAATGGTGCCGGCGTTACGTAAAAATATGCTGTTTTACGATACGTGGTCGGTAAAAACTTTGGCGGTGTGGATTGGCAAGAGCAACGGATCGGCAATTACCACCAGCCAAACGCCGGATCAGGTGGGGTTAAAGCGGCCTGCGCATCGCACCCCAGTGAGTGGTTTGTACATCGCTGGGGATTGCGGAGGGCATGCACGCGGTGTCGGCACGGAGCTTGCGTGTCAGAGTGGCATGGATTGTGGTGATGAGGTCACCAGTGATTTGCGCCACTATGTGTTGCCGATACAGCGAATTGCACTTGCGTCGTAATTTTTATTGCTTTGGCTTTTCCGCTGGCGTTGGAATCGTGCAGGTTGGCCATGCGTCTGTGCATTTGGGTGAGATGCCTTTTAAGTAGTAATCAAACCACGCAGTGGTCGCTGTAAAGGCATCTGTCGCTGCGTTTTTGGTGTAGGCGTGCCCGCCGTAATGGATCGGAGTGAGTGCGGCGGTGCGCCCGAACTCGTTGAGTTTTGCGTAAAAATGATCGGAAATTTCTGGCTCGACGATGTCGTCGTTGCTGCTGTGTATCAATAAGGTCGGCGCGCCAACGCTGTCGATGTATCGAATGGGGGATGCATTCTCTAGTTGTTCCACTAAACCCGGTGAACGGTTTCTGAGTTCGCTGACGCTGTAGAAGGGCGTGTATTGCTCGCCTTCCGTTTCAGGATCGGTGTCGCCTATCAGTGTTGCTAACCAGCCGCGGGCCGCAGAGAGGAGTTCGAGTGCTTCGTCGCCAGTGCCGCCTTGTTCGCCCCACCATTCCAATGTGTCGCTCGGCGCTGACCAGGCAGAAACGGCTTGGACGCTGGCGTCACCTTCCGAGGGACAAACTGCCGGATCAAAGCCGTCGGTGCTGTCGGTTTCGCCTAGCATTAGTGCGAGGTGCCCACCTGCAGAGTGGCCGGTGACGCCGATTTTTGTCGTGTCGATCTGGTACTCATCTGCGTGGGTTCGTAGCCAGCGTACTGCGCACTTGACGTCTTGAATTTGGGCGGGCCAAGGATTGGCGTAGGGGGCTTCGTCAACTCTTAGCGTTTTGGTCAGGCGGTAGCTGGTGGATGCGACGATGTAGCCTTTTGCCGCTAAAGCCTTCAGATTGGCTTCGGTAAAGGGGGCTCGCAGCTGGACAGGGCGAAGGGCGGCATCCACTGGGTAGGCCCAACCGCCGCCGTGTACTACCAGAATTGCAGGGTATTGGCGTGTTGGCTCGGCATTCTTGCTCTTAGGCGGCGTAAAGAGGATCATTTTTAGGTCTTGGCCGCCCACCTCTGCATAGCTTACTTGCTTGCCGTCGGTGCCGCATCCAGAGAGGGTCAGTGTCATGGCTGCGATGGCTGCGATTGAGGTGGGGGATAAATGTGGCAAGGGAACCTCCTTGTGTGTTTTCGCGAACGAATGAGCGTCCTGTGTCTCGCGAATGAATTCTAATTGTTAATCTGAGGCGAAAGATTGTACGAAAGTTAAACTTGTTTGTACCGAAAACATCCGACTAGGTGGTCATTCACCATGCCGATGGCCTGCATGTGGGCATACAGAATCGTTGAACCGACGAAGGCCATGCCGCGCTTTTTGAGTGCCTTTGCCAAGGCGTCACTTTCGGGGGTGGTGATGGGGACCTGATCGTGGCGCTGCCAGTGGTTTACGATGGGTTTATGGTGTACGAAATTCCAGATGAACTGATCGAAACTGCCGAATTCTTGCTGAATTTGTAGAAATATTTGGGCATTTTGACGTGCCGCAAACACCTTGCGACGGTTACGGATGATGGCTGGATTTTGTAGCAGCGCCTCAAGTTCGGTGTCTGCCATAGCGGCGATGCGTGCGGGCTCAAAATTATGGTAGACGCTGCGGTAGGCTTCGCGTCGCTTGAGGATGGTTTCCCAGCTGAGCCCTGCTTGGGCGCCTTCGAGGATGAGCATTTCAAAATGCTTGCGTTCGTCGTGTACAGGTACGCCCCATTCGTGATCATGATAGTCCAGATAGAATTGTGGCTTTCCTTGGGCCCATTGGCAGCGTTGTGGTTGCGGGGTATGGTCAATAATGTTCATGGAATGGCTCCGCGAAATTTATGGAAATGTTGGGTTGGCAAAAAACTAGCATACCATTCATCTGGGAGGGTGTTTTCGCCGCTCTGCGGCCTCTTTCGCGATAAATTGCACTATGATTCAGGGAGGTTTGAAAAGGCTGGAGGGGTATTTTGAACGCTCACTTGGATTCGCGATGGCCGACCGATGCGGTTTTGCCTGACTATGGTTTTCAAGAGGCTTGTGGTTTTCAGGGGATTTATGGCCTGGCTCACGGGTTGCGGCGGTGGCTGCACGATCCGCAGGGGGAATTTTCCTATGCAGGCATTGTCAAGACGGTGCCGGCCGTTGTGGTGTTGTGGGTTGTAGATGGGCTTGGGTTTCACTATCTAAACGGGGTGGGAGCAAAGTCGGAGCTGGCCAAGTACTGCAAGCAGCGCCTGACTTCGGTTTTTCCGAGTACGACCGCGAGCGCAATCACGACGTTAATGACGGGCACGTCTCCTGCGCAGCATGGTTTGAATGGCTGGTTTATTCGGGATGTTGCGCGCGGTGGGGTGCTTGCACCTCTACCGTTGTATTTGCGTGGCGGGGATGGACAGATTGATGTCCATGAACCTTCGCCGTTGTTTCGTGAGCCGTCGATGTTTTTTCAGGCGCAGAGGCCAGTCGTTACGGTATCGCCGCGTGAAATCGCGTTCTCTACCTATTCTCAGCATCACGCGGAGGGTGCTTATGTGCGGCCTTATAAGGGGCTTGCAGCCTTAGAGCAGGAAATCGTAGAGGCGGTGCGGGGCTTTGACCGGCGCGGTGGTTTGGTGCATGCCTATTATCCACGGTTTGACGGAATTCGGCACAAGTATGGTGCTCACTCCGCGCAGGCGGAGGAATGTTTCTGGAAGATCGATGCGACTTTTGCACGCTTGTGCGAGCGCTTAAAGCCACTGGGCGCATCTGTTCTGGTGACCGCAGATCACGGGTTTATTGACAGTTCGCCAGAAAAAACCATCACCATCGGATTGAACGATCCTGTAAAGGAAATGTTAGACGCGCCGCTTTTTGGTGAACGCAGGCTTGCATTTTGCGCTGTACGTCATGGTGCTGAAGCGGATTTTGAAAGTTGGGCCGCTGAGATTTTAGCGCAACGTGCAGTCTGTGTGCGCGGCGCAGAATGCATCGCTTCGGGCGTATTTGGGCCGGGTAAGCCGCATCCACTTTTGGCAGAGCGGGTGGGAAGTCACGTGCTGCTGATGGAGCCGGGCTGGACGATTGTCGATCACGTTGAGGGTGAGGTGTCGTTTGATTTGATAGGCGTTCACGGCGGCCTAACCGCAAATGAAATGTATGTCCCACTGGTTGTGTGCTGAGGCAGCAAATGGATTCTGAACATCTTATCGCCCATGAACATTCTATCGCCCATTTTTTTATGGAGCCTCCGGCGGGGCTGGAGTTGGTTGAGGGATATTATCAACCGAGTTTGGTGATGCTCTCGGTGGCGGTGGCAGTGTCCTTGTCTTGGCTGTCTTTGGTGATGGCAAATACTGCACAACGCTCCAGCGATGCGTATCGGCAGGTGACGATTGCTACGGGTGCGTTTGCGCTGGGAAGCGGCATCTGGACGATGCATTTTATTGGCATGTTTGCCTACCATCTGCCCGCGCCAGTGCGCTATCACGGCGGGCTTACAGCGGCGTCTATGTTGCCTGCGCTGGCGGCGGCATGGGTGACCTTGAGCATTTTAACCAAACCCGACATTACTAAGGCGCGATTGTTGTTGGGCGGGGTGTTGATGGGAGCAGGTATTGGCACCATGCACTACGGTGGGATGATGGCCATTGAGACGCCCTTAGTCATGCGCCATGACCCCTTGATGTTTGCGGTGTCCATTGTTGTGGCAGTGGTGCTTGCGGTTTTGGCGATTGGGATTCGATTTGGCTTGCAGAGTCTGCAGTTCAATCGACGTGCACGGTTTTGGCTCAGTGGCGCCATCATGGGCTGCGCAATCGCTGGAATGCACTACACCGCAATGCAGGCGGTGCATTTCTACGGTGAGCCAACCAAAGAAAATTCTGGGCTGTATATCAGCGCCTTTTTGGTGGCCTTAGCGATTGCATCCATCGCGATAACGGTTGCGATGACGGTGGGTGCGCTCAATAGTCTGTTTCATTCGCGCGAGTTAAATCGTGAAATTCAGGCGGCTCGGCAGCGTTTGGAGGCTGTTTTTAGTACTACGGTGGATGCAATGATCACCATTACGCCGAAGGGAATGGTTCAGGAATTTAGCCCTTCTGCGACACGTTTGTTCGGTTACCTTGCGCAGGAGGTGGTTGGACAAAACGTAAAAATGCTGATGCCTGAACCCTATCGCACCGAGCACGATGGGTATCTACAGCGTTATATGACGACACGCGAGCGCCGCGTAATTGGCATTGGTCGAGAGGTGGTGGGTTTGCGAAAAGATGGCTCCATTTTTCCCATGCGGCTGGCGGTTGGGCAGGCAGATTTATCGAGTGGCGAGACGCTTTTTGTGGGTATGGTGAGTGATCTGAGTCAGCGTAAAGCGATGGAGGATTCTTTGCGAGAGGCTGCGGAGCACGCAGAGCGCGCAGCTGCAGCAAAGACGCGGTTTTTGGGCAACATGAGCCACGAAATTCGCACGCCTATGAATGCAATTATTGGGTTCACCGATGTGTTGTTGCAAACCGAACTTACGCCAAAGCAGCGCGGGTATTTAACTACGGTAAGCCAATCCTCGCGAACCTTATTGGCGCTTTTGAACGATATTCTGGACGTTACCAAGCTGGATTCTGGCAAGGTGGTGCTGGAATCGACGGATTTTTCGCTGCGCGCAGTGAGTGAACTTGTGGATGCGACGTTGCGAGTAAGTGCCGAGCGTAAGGGCTTGGTTTTTTCTTGTGTTTATCCAGATCAAGTGCCGGAGTTTTTCAAAGGAGATTCGCTGCGAATTGGGCAAGTGCTTACAAATCTGGTCGGAAATGCGATTAAGTTTACCGAGTCTGGTGAGGTACGCTTGCTGTTTGGCTATGAGAGTGGACAGGTACATATTCAGGTGTCGGATACGGGAATTGGAATGAGCCAAGCGCAGGCTGCCACGATTTTTGATCCATTTACGCAAGCTGATGCTTCCATTAGTCGGCGCTTTGGCGGAACTGGTTTAGGAACTACGATTTCGCGCCAGTTGGTAGATGTGATGGGTGGGCGGATTGAGGTGGAGAGCGAACTCGGCAAGGGCTCGATCTTTCACGTGTGGTTGCCACTTGCCGTGGGTAGCAAGCCGGATGTAGCGCACGAGGTGGCGCCGGTTTCACGGGCGCAGCAGTTGAAGGGCTTACCGTCGCTGCATATTCTGATTGCAGATGATGTGGAACAGAATCTTGAGCTGCTTACGCTAGTGCTGGAGGGAAAAGGCCATACGGTTGTGAAGGCGCGCAACGGCAATCAGGCGTTGAACGCCTATATTGACGGAACATTTGATGTGGTGCTCATGGATGTTCATATGCCGGAAGTCGATGGTTTGCAGGCGGCGCGTTCGATTCGTGATTATGAGAAACACAAGGGGCGGCCGCATACGCCAATTGTTGCACTCACCGCAAGCGTTATGGAAAGCGATCGAAGGCAGACAGAACAAGCCGGGATGGATGGCTTTGCCGGCAAGCCGCTGGATCCGCCCGCATTGTTTGCCGAAATTGCACGTTTGCTAGGCTATCAAAGGGGGGCACCGCGAGCATTGCCCAAGGTAGAAAACGGTACCGCCATCGACTGGGTGCGAGGTGTGAGTTTGTGGGGCGATCAGACGCGTCTTACTGGAAAAATTCACGATTTCTTTGCAAAAAACCATCAGCTGGCGTGGTCTGCACTTGATCAGGATGCGCTGGTTTTTGCCTTGCACGGTATAAAAGGCGTAGCGGGTAACTTAGGTTTGATGCCCTTGAGCCGCTGGGCGGGTGCTTTAGAACAAAAAGGGAGGGGCGGAGAGACGTTGGATGCGAGCGTTATCGCGCGGGAGGCAGCGCACTATTTTGAAGCGATTCAGAAAGAGTTGCGTAGTACGGGGGATTCCGCAGGTACAGAGGGTGCCCGCAGTACGGTGGATGCAACGTCTGAAGCGCGCGGCGTGGGTGCAGGGGTTAATTTATCTGAACTTCTCACGCAACTGCACGCAACAGTTGAAGACAATCGCTTGGATGATAGATTACTGGAATCCCTCTCTGCTGCCGCGCAAACGAAAGCCGGAGCGATTCGCGCAGCGCTAGAGGAATTTGATTTCTCGCAGGCGCTTATTTTGATTGAGCAGTGGCAAGCGGAGCTGGTAGCGAAAAATTGAAGCAGCGCTTGTGAATGCGTAGGCGAAGCGGTAGGTAGGATTGGGCGGGAGTTGATGGGAAGAATTTATGGTTGCGAGCAGTGAAACCCTTACGCGCGGGCTTGTGATTCTGCATGGAAATCGGCTTGAATCCTTGCGTGATTTAGCCATTGAATGGGTGCGTGCTCACCCACTTTCGCCATTGGAGGACGAAGTCTTTATCGTGCAGAGTAACGGCATGGCGCAGTGGCTCAAGCTTGCGTTTGCGGAGCAGAAGGGGCTAGGGATTAGCGCATCTATGCGCTTTACGATGCCATCGCGCTTTTTATGGCAAGCAAATCGGATGGTGCTGGGTGCGGATTCGGTTCCTGAGACTTCTGCTTTTGACAAAAGCCGTTTGGTGTGGCGAATTTATCGCTGGCTGGTTCATGAATTGCCAGCGTTTGCGGAATTCAGCGCAGCAGAAACGGAAGCACCGGCGCACTCATTCGCCGCGCTGCGTGCATATTTAGGCGATGCGAGCGATGTTGCGAAATGTTTCGGGCTTGCGCAGAGGCTTGCAGATCTGTTTGATCAGTACCAGGTGTATCGGGCAGATTGGCTCAATGACTGGCAGCAGGGTAGGGATGTGTTGCGCAACGCAACGGGAGAAGGTGCGTTTCTGGCAGATGTAAGTGTCCCAGATGGCCAATACTGGCAGCCAGCGCTCTGGCGTATCCTTCTGAATGAGACTTCAGAGCTGGGCCAACAGAGTGGGCGCTCTAAGGTCCATCAGCGCTTTTTATCGGCATTGTCGCTAGCGAAGGAGTGCGAATCTGAATGGAACTTGCCGCGCCGAATTCAGGTTTTTGGCATTTCTTCGATGTCTACGCAGATGTTGGAGGCGATTGCTGCAATTGCACGGCACGCACAGGTAATGCTTTATGTGCTGAATCCATCGCCGCATTATTGGATGGATATTATGGATGGTCGCGAGCTGTTGGGAATTCACCGCCATCGCCATGCACATAAAGCCAGTTTGCCGCAGGGGTTATCAAGCGAGAAAATGGCGATGCGTGTAAATCCCTTGCTGGCTGCGTGGGGAAAGCAGGGGCGTGACTATATTGGGCTGCTCTATCACTATGATGCAAATGAGACGTCACATCGTAAAATCGATTTTTTTGAGGCGCCGCGAGAGGTGGAAGGCGACACCTTGTTAGCGTGTGTGCAAGACGATATTTTTGAGCTGCGCCCAGCGCCAGCGAGCCCGGCCGACCGCGTCCCTGTAGCGGCGGAAGACCTATCGGTTCAGTTTCATCTCTGCCATTCTCGGCAACGTGAGGTAGAGGTTCTGCACGATCGCTTGTTGGATTTGATGGAGCGAGTCCCTGATTTGCAGGCGCGCGACATTATCGTCATGGCGCCCGATATTGAGCAGTATGCAGCGCACGTAGATGCCGTTTTCGGGAATATCGAAACTGATCGTGCGCGTTATATTCCTTTTACCTTATCCGACCGAAGGCAGCGTGCCAGCCATCCACTCGCCGCCGCGTTGGATGCCTTGTTGCGGCTTCCCGATATGCGTTTTAGCGTGTCGGATGTGTTGGCCTTGCTGGATGTTCCGGCGGTTCGTAAGCGTTTTGATTTGGCCGAGACAGACCTTTCAACCCTGCGGCGCTGGATGGAGCAGGCAGGGGTGCGTTGGGGGCTTCATGAAGCGCAACGAAGTAGCCTTGATCTGCCTGTCGGTTTCGCTGCGAATACTTGGCAATTTGGCCTGCGCCGTATGTTTTTGGGCTACGCGGTGGGTGAGGGGCAGGCTTGGCAGGATGTCCAGCCTTTTGCTCCGGTTTCTGGCTTAGAGGGGGCGTTAGCGGGAAAGCTGCAAGCCCTGATGTTGGCGCTGGAGCGTTTGTGGGAACAATTTCGCTGTGTCCATACGGTTGCCGCATGGGCAGATAATTTGCGCGCGATGTGCGATTTATTGTTCGATGCAGAGGATGAGTCGGATCGGTTTATTCTGTTGCGGTTTCAGGAGGCGATTCACGATTGGCAAATGGCCTGTTCTGAAGGTGGCATTGAGAATGAAACGCTGCCCTTGCTGGTGGTGAGGGAGTCGCTATTAAGTGCTTTGGATAGCGAAGGATTGTCGCAGCGTTTTCTTGCGGGGTGCGTGAATTTCTGCACCTTGATGCCGATGCGCTCGATTCCGTTTCGCGTAGTTTGTCTGCTTGGAATGAATGATGGGGAATATCCTCGTAGCCGTAAGCCGATGGATTTCGACCTGATGGCGGGGCGTTATCGTCCTGGTGATCGTTCACGGCGCGATGACGATCGTTATTTGTTTCTGGAGGCGCTGCTCTCTGCACGGCAGGTGTTCTATGTAAGCCACGTGGGGCGTAGTATTCGAGATGACAGCACAAGGCCACCCTCGGTTTTGGTTGCGCAGTTGCGTGATTATCTTGAGGCCGCTTACTGTTTGGAGAGCGACGATCAGGAAGTTTCGTCTGCATTGTTGGATTCCATTACTTTCGAACACCCACTGCAGCCCTTCAGTGCGCGTTATTTCGGCGTTGATCCGCGATTTTTTTCTTATGCAGAGGAGTGGCGGAACGCGCATAACGCACCTGCTGGAAACGCTGCGAATGTGTTGCCAGAATTGAGGCTTGAATTTCCGCTCTCGCTTGCACAAATCGAAAATTTTCTGCGAGAGCCGGTAGAGTGGTTTTACGCAACCCGCTTGGAAGTTTCTCAAAAGCAGGAAGAAGAGGCAGATTTTGATAACGAAACCTTTTCGATTGATGCATTGCAATCCTACGAATTTGGCAAAGAATTGATCGAGGCGGCGCGTTTGGATGCGGTCTCCTTTGATGAAACCGTGGCACGCTGGCGTCGTGAGGGGCGCATTCCGGTTGCGCAGTGGGGGGCGCTTGCGACCCATGATTTGTATAATAATGCGAAAAAAGTTTGGGACTCGTTAGAAAGCATCATTGGAAATCTGCATGCGCTTCAAGAACCCCTAGAAATTCGGGTTCCTACCGACTTTCCGAGGGTTGAGGATTGGGCGAGTTCTTTATATTGCGACAATTCAACGCCGGAAAGGCCACCCTACAGGATGCTGGAATGGCGCCCTTCCAAATCGCGCGGGAAAATCAATAAGGGCGCAAAGTATCATTACTTTATTCGCCTGTGGGTTGCGCAGGTATGCCTTGCCGCGCAGGGAATTGAAGTTGAGTCGGTGCTGATCGCAGCAGATAAAGTCTATCGTCTTCCTCCAATCAGCAAAGAGCGTGCCTTGCAGCAACTCGCTCTCTGGATTCAAGCGATGGAGATTGGCATCAATCAACCACTCGCGATCAACCGCGACGCAGCGCTTGGCTATTGGCGCGTAAGATTGGGTAAAATAAAGAATGTCGATGCCGCATTAGCCGAGGCGGCAAAGATTTTTGAAGCGCAAGACAAATATAGCAATAGCCAACTCGAACGACACCCTCTTTTCTGGCGTTGCTACCCAGAGTGGAGTCGAATGTCCGAAGGCTTCGAGCGTTGGGCAACAGAACTTTACGGTGACCTAGTGCAATGGGTTCATTCGGAAGCGGGGGGAGATGCGCACGATGACGCAGAATGAAACGATTGCTCCAGAAGTTTTGCCCTTAGCCTTACGCTTGCCGTTACAAGGTGTTCGTCTGATTGAAGCAAGTGCGGGTACGGGAAAAACCTTCACCATTGCCGCGCTTTATTTGCGCCTGATCCTTGGCCATCAAAGCACACTGGGAAGGCCGCTCACCCCTCGTGATATTTTGGTGGTGACGTTTACGCAAGCTGCCGCAGAGGAATTACGTGGCAGAATTCGCGCCCGCTTATATGAAGGTGCACAAGCGATGCGTGGCGTCGAATTGCCTTCGGAGAGCATTCTTTGCGCGCTATATCAAGAATATGAAGCGCAGGGAATGCGAGAGCGGGCGGGCTATCTGCTGCAACAAGCAGCGGAGAATATGGATGAGGCGGCAATTTATACCATTCACGCATGGTGTCAGCAGGTGTTGCAGCAGCATGCATTTGCGAGCGGCGCAAGCTTTGGGAAAACCTTGCAACAGGACGAGAAGGTTTTGTTGGAAGTTTGCGTAAGGGATTATTGGCGCAGTTTTTTTTACTCCCAAGGGGAATATCAGGCCGCGTGGCTTTTTGCACAGTGGAAAACGCCAGAAGCCTTACTGGAGGCGTTAAAAAAACCATTGGAACTGGCCGATTCGAACCTTGCTTTGCCCAGCCAGCGCAAGCTTGATCTTGCGGTAGGTTCATTGATGAAGTTGCGTGTGCAGATTGCGAATGGTGGCGATGACATTGCAGGCTACGTTGAGGAAGCGCTGAAAAGTGGCGCGCTCAACAAGAAAACCTACAAGGAAGCTGCGCTTTATGAGAATTTACTGCTGCTCTTGGAATGGGCTCGTTCGCCTGAAAATACGCCAAGTGTAGGCCCAAGCGAAATTGGCAAATTGCTCAAGTTTTGGTCTTACAATGAACTCAAAAGAAAGACAAATAAAGGCAAGGCAGCTTGCCCTCCTGATGTTCTGAAATACATTGATGAGCACCTAGAAAAAAAATCGGACGATGAGATTAAGCACGACTACTTGCTACATGCGGTGAACTGGGTTCGCAAGAGAATGGTGCATGAGAAAGCGCAGCGCTCTGCAATGTACTTCGATGATCTGATTAACGATGTCGAGAGCGCGCTAACCGCACCGAATGGGAGTAGTTTGGCAACATTGTTGCGTGATCGATTTCCAGTAGCAATGATTGATGAGTTCCAAGACACTGACCAAACCCAGTATTCTTCCTTCCGCGCCATTTATGCGGATAGCTCCGATCAAGATCGCTACGATCAAGATAGCTCCGATCAAGATAGCTCCAAGCAAGATAGCTCTCGGCAGGACAACCGGCAGTGCGCCTTGCTATTGATTGGTGATCCAAAGCAGGCAATCTACAGTTTTCGCGGGGCGGATATTTTTACCTACCTACAAGCTCGAAAAGACACTCATGGAAAACATTATACATTAGACACAAATTACCGCTCAGTAGACACATTAATACGTGGAGTGAACGCCTTATTTAGCATGAATTTGCGCCAGCTAAAGGGGGAAGCGTTTATCTTTTCCGACATCCCGTTTTTGCCGGTGAATTCCGCCCCGGCCAAATCGAGTTTTGTCTGGAACGACAAAGAGATCGCTGATCTATGCTTCTGGACTTACGATGCCGCGAGCCCAGAAGAGGTGTTCACAAAAGGTGAATATCAAATGCAGCTGGCCGCAAAAACTGCGAACACGATTGTTGAATTATTGCAGGCTTCGCAGTGTGGTCGGGCTTATTTTCGCAGTCAGGATGGCAAGGAAACACCCCTGAAGGCGGCGGATATCGCAATTTTAGTGCGCAGCCGAGGCGAAGCGAGCGTGATGCGCGATGCGCTTGAATTGGCCAATGTTCGCAGCGTCTATTTAAGCCAGCGCGATAGCGTATTTGCGAGCGCGGAGGCAAACACGCTGCTGGTTTGGATGGACGCCGTCGCTCAGCCAGAAAATGAACGCCTACTGCGCGCTGCGCTGGCAACCCCGCATTTATATCGAAGCGATGCGAACTTGGACGATCTGCTTCGTGATGAAATCGCGTGGGAAGAAACGCTGGAGTTTTTCAAACAGTTGCGAGCTGATTGGCTGAAGCACGGGGTCTTGCCGATGGTGCGACGCTTGATGCAGCGCTACGATGTCGCAAATCACTTGCTGCACGAGCGAAAAGAGCGTGTTTTAACTAATTTTCTGCATCTTTCCGAATGGCTACAAACAGCGGCAGCCTCGCTTGACGGCGAACATGCGCTGATCCGTTTGCTGCGCGATAAAATTCGTAGTGCGAAGCTCGGCCAAGATACCGAAGAAAACGTGCTGCGTTTAGAAAGCGATGAACAGTTGCTCAAGATTATTACCATTCACAAAAGCAAGGGATTGGAATATCCGCTGGTTTTCTTACCCTTTGCAAGCAATGCCGGTCACCCTGACGATGCGCCATTTGCGTGGCATGACGCGCAGGATCAGCGGCGTGTGTTATGGAACTACGATCCAGAAAAACTCAAAGAAAAAGCAACGGAAGCTTTTTTACGCGAAAAATTAGCGGAAGATCTGCGTTTGTTTTATGTCGCGGTAACGCGAGCGCGCCATGCGTGTTGGGTGGGCGCGGCGCCCGTTGGAAAAAAGCCTACGAAGGATAAGTCGGAGTGCCTTTTGGAAAACAACGTGCTTGCGTGGCTTTTGGCGGGAAAACAGAGCCTCACTTTAGCAGAATACCAACAGGCGCTAAAACATTTTTCGGGCACCAGCAACCCGATTGTTCTACAGGCGACTCAGTTCTTAGATTTGGAAGACGCGAGCAGTCGGCAGATCTTTCATTCCGGTGAACAGGTTTGCGCGCTGCAGGAAGTACGTCAGGCCCAAAAGAGGGAGGCGCAAGGCTGGATTATTACCAGCTATACTGGAATTGTTTGGGGCAAAACCTCGATTTCTTCTAGTGCAGACTCGGCGAAGGAAGGAAATGTACAAGAGGAAAGTCATCTGCAAGAAAATGTCCAAAATTCTACGCCCTCGGGGGAAGCGGAAATCGCCCAAGCGCCGCCAAGAGACATCCACTCTTTCCCAGCAGGTGCGGCACCAGGTACCTTTTTGCACTCGCTATTGGAATGGGCGGGAAATTATGGATTTAGGCGGCTGATTGAAGATGCTAAAGATCAAGACAAAGCCGCTTCCTTAATGGAACAGTTTCAATCACAGTGCGAGCGTTATCAGTATATCGAATGGCAAGAGGTGTTGTGGCCGTGGATGATCGCCTTTCTTCAGACTCCGCTGAATCAGCCCTCGGAACCATTTTCGATTAGCACGCTTTCGCGCTTACAGTATCAGGTGGAAATGGAGTTTTTACTATCCCTGTCTGCCTTTCACCAGCAAACGCTGGATCGCATGATCTGCGAAAGTGAGTACCCAGGAATCGCAAGGCCGCAGTTAATGAGAAGGCAGGTTGAGGGAATGCTCAAAGGATTTATTGATTTAGTTTGCGAGCATGCTGGCCGCTATTACGTGGTAGATTACAAGTCGAATTATTTAGGCGCAGACCGTTCGGCCTATACCCCAGCGGCGATGCAAAAGGCGATTTTAGAACATCGCTACGATGTTCAGTATGTGCTGTATACGATTGCATTGCACCGCCTTCTTAAGATACGCCTCGGCGAAAACTACGATTACGATCGCCATATTGGCGGCGCGATTTACTTGTTTCTACGCGGCGTAGACGCAGAGGGGAACGGTATATTTGTGCGCCGCATTCCTTATGAAACGCTGCTTTCGCTTGAGAAAATGTTTTGGGGGGAAACGGCATGCACCAATCTAACGGGGTGATGCCCTCCAATGAAATGGGAGATCTTGAGGGTGCGGCGCTCCCCAGAGAGTTACTGTCCAGAGAGCTACTCCCTAGAGAGTTATTTGGTTGGCAATTGGATGGTTGGCTGCGCCCTGTGGATATCGGGCTCGCCCAATTGTTGGTGGAGCTTGGCCATGAGAAAGATGCGGATGTACTTATTGCGTCGGCTTTGGTGAGTTATCACCTAGGGTGTGGCCATGTTTGTATGGATTTGGACGCCTTGCTCCATTCACCAGAAGCCTTTCTTCCAAACCAGCGTGGCTTAAAGCATCCTTGGCGCGTGCAGATCGCACGCTGGCAACAGATCGGCGTGAATGCGCTTTGCGAGCGTTTGCGAGCGAGCGATGTAGTGGGGGAAGGAGAGGGGGCAGAGCCTTTGGTGCTGGACAAAAATCGCCTCTACCTCCGACGTTATTGGCACTATGAGACTCTGGTTGCTAGCGGCGTACGGGATCGCATGAGTGCCCCGCGACCCATTCAGGATTTGAAGGAAAGCCTCGCGCGCCTTTTTCCAGAAGCGACAGAAATACCCGATTGGCAACAGGTGGCGGTTGCAATGGCGTCCGCACACTCATTTGCGGTGATTTCCGGCGGTCCCGGTACTGGAAAAACCACTACCGTTGTGCGCCTGCTGTCACTCCTTCAGGAGCAGGCGATTGCGAAAGAGGGCGGCCGCCCCCTACGAATTGCGTTAGCAGCGCCCACAGGAAAGGCCGCTGCGCGGTTAACAGAATCCATCAGTGGCACGAAATCCAAATTATCGAATGCCGCGCTGATTCCCGACCAGGTGTCCACCTTGCACCGCCTCTTGGGAATCCGCACCGACGGTGGCAGGCCGCGTTATTACCGAGGAAAGCTGCTGCATGTTGATGTGCTGGTCATTGATGAAGCATCCATGGTCGATCTTGAAATGATGGCCGCAGTAATGGCCGCGCTGCCTGCGAAGGCGCAGCTCATCCTTTTGGGCGACAAAGACCAATTGGCCTCAGTAGAAGCCGGGGCCATTCTTGGCGAAATCTGTAAAAACGCTCACTTGGCGCGTTACAGCGAGGCAGCTTGCGGCGAGTTGTTACAGAGTGCAGGCGTCGCACTTACGCCTGTAAGTGATGCCATAGTTCTGGATGATCATATCGTTACGCTAAAAAAGAGCTACCGCTTTCAAGGCGCGATCGGCGCGCTGGCAAGCGCAATGAATGAATCCAATGCGCCAAAAATGTTCGAGATTCTCAATTCGGGAGATTCTGCGGTTCAGTTCCGAAACACCTCGCAGCTCCATAAAACCCTAGCGGAGCTCGTGCTCGATCCGGCTAGCGGCTATGCGCTGTACCTGCGAACCTTGCAACAAGGGTGCCCCACAGGGCAAGACATGAACGCATGGGCGAAAACCCTGCTAGAGCAACTGTCTACTTTCCAGATTCTATGTGCTCTCCGCAAAGGCCCAGCGGGAGTGGATGCCGTAAATGAGGCAGTGGTAAGCATGTTAAAATCGCATTCGTTGATTTCCCAGAATACGGGCTGGTATGCAGGGCGGCCTGTGATGGTGACTCGTAACGACTATAGTACTGGGCTTATGAACGGTGACGTTGGCATTGCTCTGCCGGAGCCGACCTCTGAAAACGCCAGCCCAGAGAGCCCTCCAGTTTTGCGAGTCTATTTTGCCCAGCCCGACGGCATTCGGCGTGTGTTGCCTAGTCGTTTAACGCAAGCGGAAACCGTGTTTGCGATGACCGTGCATAAATCGCAGGGGTCAGAGTTCAAACATACCTGTTTAGTGCTGCCAGAGAGCAGCGGCGCCGGGCTGACGAGGGAGTTGGTTTATACCGCCGTCACGCGAGCGAAAGAGCGCGTAACCATCGTTGGAAGTGATGCACAAGTGTTGGCGCGCGCGATTCAACAACGCGTGGTGCGCTGTTCTGGGCTTGCGGAGCGGCTTGCCTAGTCGGATGGAAAAAAAAGAGCGTATCATGGGCCGCGTTCTTACCGTACCGGAGCCAACCATGACCGATTCAAGCCCAAAGGGTGTTTCCACGCGCATTATCCATAACCGCCGCGACCATCACGACTGCAACAGCCCCTACACCCCGATCTATAACACCACCACCTATCGCTTTGCCAACACTCGCGAGCTGCTGGATACGATTGAAGGGCGTCATTCTGGTTATTTATACACTCGCTGGGGCGGAAATCCGACGATTCGTGAGCTTGAACAAGGGCTTGCCCAGCTAGAGCAGGCAGAAGGTGCGCTGGCGTTTGCGGCGGGGATGGCGGCGATTTCCGCCACGCTGTTTGCTCACGGACGCAAGGGGATCGTGTGCGTGGGTGATCTTTACGGTGGCGCGCAGCAGTTGATGACGCAGCATCTCAGCCCTTTGGGAATTGCGGTGCGCTTTTTGCGCTATGAAGAAATCCCCCAACTCGGCAGTCATCTTAGCGAAGGCATGCTGGTGTATTGCGAATCACCTGCCAACCCCACGCTGCGCCTGCTAGACCTTGCGGCGCTTGCTGCAACCGCTCACCAGCACGGTGCTTTGCTGGCAATTGATAACACGTTTGCGTCTCCCATCAACCAGCAGCCCTTGGCCTTGGGTGCCGACCTTGTACTGCACAGTGCCAGCAAATACCTCAGCGGCCATAGCGATATTACTGCCGGTGCCGTTATGGCGAGCGCGGCACTGCTCAAACCAATTGCCTCTTGGCGTACCAGCTTGGGGCAGATTATTAGCCCTGAAGCTGCCTCGTTATTATCGCGTAGCATTCGAACCTTGTCGTTGCGAGTGCGCCAGCATAATGCCAATGCGCTTGCCGTTGCCAAAGCGATGGAAGCACATCCGCGCATCAGCCGGGTATTGTATCCGGGCCTTACCAGCTTCCCCGATCATACTTTAGCTTGCCAACAAATGAAGGGGTTTGGCGGCATGTTAACGATTGAGGTAAAGGGCGGTAGAGAAGCGGCCGAAAAGGTCGCAGATCACTTACAGGTATTTTTATTGGCGACCAGTTTGGGAGGTGTCGAAAGTTTGGTGAGTCAACCGGTGGCAACCAGTCATCATTCGTTGCCACCGGAGGAGTGGGCGCGACAAGGCATTACAGGTGGAATGTTACGCCTTTCCGTCGGCCTTGAAGATGTAGACGACTTGATTGCCGATCTACATCAGGCGCTTGCACTGCTTTAAGCGCTGCAGTTGCCTTAAAATAGCACACCGCTATTTTTTCGCTTTCTTCGGTAAGGTGCCGTCAAACTTGCAGATAATACCCAGCATAATTTCATCTGCACCGCCACCAATAGAAATCAGGCGGCTGTCGCGATAGCTTTGGGAGAGCGGATTGTCGTAAGTAAAGCCCATGCCGCCCCAATATTGCAGGCAGGAATCGCTGACTTCGCGCAGCAGCCGGCCTGCTTTTAGTTTGGCCATTGAGGCAAGGCGGGTCACGTCTTTACCGGAAATATATTCATTCACGGCACGATAGGTGAGCGAGCGTAACAGCTCGACTTCAGTGCGCAGTTCGGCAAGGCGGAAATGGATGGCTTGGTTATTGATGAGCGGTTGCCCAAAGGTGTGGCGTTCTTTGCAGTATTCAATGGTTAGATCAATGAGCCGATCGAGGGATTTTAACGCCCCAGATGCGGCGCAAAGGCGCTCCTCTTGGAACTGAATCATCTGCATCATAAAGCCTGCGCCTTCGATGCCAATACGGTTGCGCTTAGGCACGCGCACGTTATCAAAAAACAGCTGTGCAGTGTCGGAGGAATGCATGCCGATTTTCTCGATTTTCTGGTGAGAAATTCCTGCGGCATCCATTGGCACAATGATCAGCGATTTATTGGCGTGAACCGGCCCCTCAGACGTGTTCGCCAACAGGCAGCACCAGTCGGCTTGAGTGCCGTTGGTAATCCACATTTTCGAGCCGTTAATCACATAATCATCGCCTTCGGAACGCGCTGTGGTTTTCAGCGCCGCGACGTCGGAACCACCGGCCACTTCTGACACACCGATACAACCGACCATATCCCCAGCAATCGCCGGTGCGAGGTATTCGCGCTTTAATTCGTCCGAGCCGAAACGGTGCAGCGCAGGCGTACACATATCGGTTTGCACGCCGATGGCCATCGGAATTCCGCCGCAATTGATCATGCCGAGCTCTTCGTTCATAACCAACTGATAGGAAATATCCAGCCCCATGCCGCCATAGTTTGGGCTGTATTTAATTCCCAGCAAACCGAGATTTCCCATTTTCTTGAACAGCTCGTGCGCAGGAAAAGTTCTTGCTGCCTCCCATTCGGGCACATGGGGGTTGATCTCATCCTCCACAAAACGCTTAACGGTTTGACGCAGCTGCTCATGTTCGGCGGTAAATTGCATGAAATTTCCTCTTGAATGACGGCGGTATCGCGGAGTCCGTTACGGGTAGATACCGAGTATAGTCAGATTATTTCAAGGAACTCTATAGTTTCACCGGTGAAATGAGGACAGCTAAGTCGAATTAGACTGTTGAGTCAGCCCTACTGGGTAGCGTCTGCGCTGAAGGCCATGAGCGAGCTGGCAATCTTGCCCACCAGCGCATCGCGCGATTCACCTTCCAGCTCGTGCTCTTCGTTTAAGGACGACCATTCAGGATAAGCGCGCGCTTGCTTGAAGAAGCTTTGCAGCGGGTCTGTAATGTCGCTGCGCGCGACGTCTGCCTCTTCAGGTGGCGGGATCCGCGAAGTGGCCGCATGGGTGCGCTTTGCGAGTGCTTGGAGCAAATAGCCCTGACGTACCGCCAAGACTTGCAAAACAGAATCGCTTAGGGTGAGTTCGTTCTGCCCGCGCAACTTGTTCAGCAAGCGGCTACCGTAGTTGCGCACCGTTTGTGCGCCACCACCTACGAGTGCGCCGATTGCGGTTGCGGTACCTAACGTCAACCCGCCCGCCATCACGTCGATGCCTGCGCCCGCGAGCGCACCAGCCGCCATGCCGCTGCCAACGCGAATTCCTAAGGCGCGCAGGGTTTCGGGGTTAAAAAGATCATCGCCCCAGCGGCCTTCCGAGAGGGGGAGCGTATGCAGCCTCGCATCGTCAGCTTGGAATGCGTATAGGTCTAGCAGCGCTTCTACGCATTTCTGCTCGCGTTCACGTACTTGCACGAAGAGTTTGGCTTCCGCTTCTTCCTCGGCTTCTGGTGCGACGCTGTGACGTGCGGCCGCGCAATCTACGAGTAATTCAGCAACCAGCAGGGCAGCGCTTTGGCGGCGTTTGCCGTTTTGTTTTTCAAGCGCACTCACCGCCTGTTCCAGCGCAGGGCGTTGTTTGCTATCCAGCAGAAGCGCGAGGCTTTCGTAGAGGTGTCGCTCGCCGTCTATGGGTGGCGTTATGGTGTCGAACACAGCTCGTGCGTGCAAATTCAGGCGGGCGAGGGCGTTTTCCCATTCTTCGAGCCGGCCGCCGGTTGCACTAAAATTAACGACGGGTAAAAGCGGCTTTCCGCAACCGGAGAGCACTTCCAGTTCCTCACGGTATTTGGCAAGCGCGGGTTCGCGGGCGTCGATTACATAGAGCCCCGCATCGCTCGCAAGAAGCTGGCGGATGACTTTGGCTTCTTGCTCAAAGCGCTGCCGAGCTTCGATGCTGCCCAAAAAAAGTTCGAGCCGCGCAGGGGCGTCGATTCGCTGATTCGGGTGCTTTTGGCGCTCGATGCGTTCCAAGTCTTCGAGGTAGTCCAGTAGGGCGCTGGCGTCTTCAAGGCCGGGCGTATCGAATAAGGTCGCGAACTGTTCGCCACCCACCGTAAGCGTTGCCCCCTCTACGTGCCGAGTAGTGCTCGGCCGGTCAGAGACTTCACCAAATTTAGAATCCCGTAAAAGCGTGCGCAACAGCGATGTTTTTCCCACATTGGTATGGCCCACAACGACAAATTTGAGCAGATCATTCACGGCCAGTCTCCAACCAATGCCAAGGAGGGGTGTCATTATAAAGCATGCCGAGAGCATCCAGTGATTCTCGCCAGATTTTCAGGCGGGCCTGATTGCCATCCGGCGGTACTTGCGGCGGAAGCAGCCAGATATAAGCGGCATCTACAAGGGGCGCGATCTCTGTAATCAACCCCAGAGTACCTCGGTCTGGCGAGCGGTCGCTGTCAATCGCAATCGCCAAACGCTGCGGCGGATGAAGCGTAATCCGATCAAGGAACTGGCGGCGCTGATTGCGATCCTCAATAATGCCGCCATCCATAACGGCGGCAGGTAGCTCCGCTGGCGGCCAGTTGCGTTCGGGGTTGAGCTCAATCGCTACCAACATTTGCGTGTGCTGCTGCTCTAGATGCCCCACGTTACTGGATAGATGCGCCGCGTTACGGGATTCAGGCGTAGCCTTGCCGGATGCGTTAGCGATGTGCGGCATATAAAGCTGCGCCGGTGCGGGATCGACGATGCCAGTAGATGCACTCACAGGCTGCAAACGTTCCGCTAACAGCGAATAATCTGAAATTGAATCAGCAAGCGTGAGTTTGCGCTGCCCAAGTTGCCAGCGCAGCCAGCAGACCAATAATAATAACGCGCGCGGTAATAGCCCGAATACAACCAACACCCCCAGCAACCAACCCGCCCACGCTTGTCGCGCCGCTTCGGTGATGACCGGCACGGTACCAGATGCGAGCACCGTACTGGCATCTGGCAGCGGAAAACCGACCAAAGCAGGAAGAAATCCCAGCCACTCCGTTGCGCGAATCAGACTACTTGCGGGAAGCAGCGTCGTCTCCCAAATAAAACCATAACGCCGCGTGCTGAACAGGCCAAGCAGCATTACCAAGCAAGCCAGAAGAGTCACCAACCAAAAGCCGTGTACCAAAGAGCCGCCCAACCAGCGCACCAGCCGCCTACGCTCCAGAAGCTGAAACAGCGCGGGCACCAGATTGGGCGCACGCTGATCGCGAGCGGTTTTGTGCATCAGTTTTTGCGAGAAAGTGCGAGTAATCCACAGCCAGAAACGCCCCAGCGCGGTGGGGCTGGCCGGCGTAAATAGCTGGCTGGCCAACCACAAAAGTAAGCTCACAAAATGAAGGCCAAGCAAGCCCAATAACGCCCAGAAAACATTGATCGGCTCGCGGCCATCACCCACGCTTGCAAACGCAAGCCCTGCGCCGCCGAAAATCGCCAGCAGGAATAGCAACAAAAGAGCAAGACGCGCACCCCCTAGCAGGGAATCCAGCGCCTCAACCAAGCCATCCCTGCGCGCCAAAAACAGCGCACGAGCCTGAATGCGCCCCGGCAAATCTTTTGCCGCACGTTGGGCGTGCCGGTTGGCTTCGCGGTCATCTAAAGGCCCCGCGTGGGTTTCCCGCTGACGAATGGCTTCGCACAACCAAAGGCGCTGTAAGCGAGTGGGTTCTTGGATCACGCGATGCCCTTCAATTTATCTATGCGCTTCAATTTACCCATGCCCTTCAATTTACTCATGCGCTTCAATTGATCAATGCCCCAAAGTTGAAATAGACAAGGATAACCTGTACTCGCCCAGATTGCGTATACTGGCAGCGAATGCGTTGTTTTGCCGCTCGCCGCACACCCGCCCACAAGCCGCTGCAAAGGCGCGTTTTCGATGCCCAATCCTCACGGCCTTCCTCACTATGAACTCTCCTAACGCCACCGCACCGATGCCGCCCGCGCAAGCTTCCCGCGGCTGGATCCTATCCGCCTTAATGATCACCATGATGCTGGCAGCGATGGATACCACGATCGTATCCACGGTCATCCCCCAAATTGTGGACGATCTCGGTGGTTTTGCGCTGTTTGCGTGGGTGTTTTCGATCTACATGCTGGCGCAAACCGTTGTCATCCCGATTTATGGCAAGTTGGCCGATCAATATGGGCGCAAACCGGTACTGCTGGGTGGGACTCTGCTATTCCTGATCGGTTCCGCCGCCTGTGCGAGCGCGTGGGACATGCCATCGCTCATTATTTTTCGTGCGATACAAGGCTTGGGTGCAGGCTCCATCATGGCCACCGTAAACACCTTGGCGGGGGATTTGTTTGAGGTTCGCGAACGCGCTCGCGTGCAGGGCTGGTTATCCAGCGTGTGGGGACTTTCGGCGATTGCTGGGCCTACCCTCGGCGGGATTTTGGTGGAGTACGTTTCTTGGCGCTGGATTTTTCTCGTCAACCTGCCGGTAGGCGCCGTCGCACTCGTGATGATTGGCGTATTTCTGCACGAAAACGTCGAAAAAAGGTCGCATCAAATTGACTATCTCGGTAGCCTGTTGATTCTGTTGACCGTTGGTACTCTCGTCTTTGGTCTGCTGCAAACCGGCAACTCGTGGCCCTTGCGCTCCGGCTACACCTTGGCGTGGGGAATTGCGGTGTTCGTGCTGGCTGTAGCAACTGTGCAAATCGAAAAGCGTGCGGCGGAGCCTGTGCTTCCTGGGTGGCTTTGGCGGCGGCGCGTATTGCTGGGCTCCAATCTTGGTATGGTGGCCATGGGAATTTTGATGATGGGCCCGATTGCCTATCTGCCGACGTTTGTGCAATCCACTCACGGCGTGGGCACGATGGTTGCAGGGCTGGTGCTGGCAACCATGAGCATTGGCTGGCCGCTTGCGTCCTCGCTCTCCGGCAAGCTGTACCTGAAGATCGGCTTTCGCAATACTGCCCTTGCAGGCGCTCTGCTTGCGGGTGGCGCATGCCTAGCATTTTTGGGTTTACCGCAGCAAATTGCGATTGGCTGGATTGCGTTGGATCAGTTCTTTTTTGGTGCTGGTTTAGGCTTGATCTCAACATCGCTGCTGGTGGGGGTTCAATCCACCGTAGGTTGGTCGCAGCGAGGTGTCGTGACGGGCGCCAATATGTTTTCGCGCAATTTAGGGCAAACTCTGGGAGCCGCAATTTTTGGTGCGATTTTCAATGCCGTACTCGCCAAACAATTGGTCGATGCGCCGCAAGCATTGGCAGCAGAGTTGCCGAGAGAGGTAAACCAAATCATGGAGACTCTGCATAGCGCCGCCATACCTCACGATGCGTTGCGCTATGTGCAACATGCAATCTATGGCGCGACCGATGCGATTTACGTGGGAGTGCTGATGTTTGCGGTGCTTGCATTTGTATTTATCGCAATCACGCCAAAACATTTTGCAGCGAATGAGTAATCGAAGTAACGCAGGGTGAGCGTTTTCCGTAGCAAACGTATCGTAATAAAAATGACAATGTACGCAATAAAAACGGCAAATAAAGCAAGGGGAAGCAATGGAGTTTCTTAATAATCTTGTCAATCAGATCAATGGACTTGTATGGGGTCCTCCCATGCTGGTTGCAATTCTCGGCACGGGCTTCTTTTTAATGGTGCTACTGCGCTTTATGCCCCTCCTGCGTATTGGAACTGGCTTTGTACTGATGTGGCGCGGGCGCGCGATTGGCGATAAGAGTAGTGGCGAGATTAGCCCCTTTCAAGCACTGATGACCTGCCTTGCTGCAACCGCTGGAACGGGCAATATCGCGGGCGTAGCCACCGCGATCTTTCTAGGCGGCCCCGGAGCAATGTTTTGGATGTGGTGTACCGCGCTTGTCGGCATGGCCACTAAGTATTCCGAAGTGTTGCTAGCCGTTTATTATCGTGAGAAAGACGATAACGGTGAGCATGTAGGAGGCCCCATGTTTGCCATCAAAAATGGCCTTGGGAAAAAATGGATTTGGCTAGGCACAGCCTTTGCGATTTTTGGTGGATTTGCAGGGTTTGGGATCGGCAATATGGTGCAGGTCAACAGCATGGCGCTGGCGCTAGAAGCCACCTTCAAAGTGCCCTTGTGGGTTACGGGCGTGAGCACAATGGTCGTTGTCGGCTTGGTCATCCTCGGTGGTATTCAACGTATTGGTAAAGTGGCGGCTGCAATGGTGCCGTTCATGTGCGTTGGATATATTATCGCGTCGCTCGCCGTTTTAATCATTAATCGCGATGCGCTCCCCGGCGTATTTGAATTGATATTTACGCATGCGTTTTCACCTACGGCAGCGACCGGTGGGTTTGCTGGCGCTGCGGTCATGGCCGCAATGCGCTATGGTATCGCGCGCGGTATTTTTTCTAACGAGGCAGGCTTAGGCACTGCGGGGATCGCGCAAGCGGCAGGCACCACCAACAGCCCCGTACAATCCGGCATGATCGGGATGATTGGCACTTTTATTGATACCATCATTATTTGCAGTCTGACTGGCTTGTCGATTCTTAGCACCGGCGTGTGGACAAGCGGCCAAAGCGGTGCAGCACTGTCGGCATCCGCATTCGAGTCTGCATTGCCTGGGATTGGCAGCGCGATCTTGTGTGTAGCGCTCGTTATTTTTGCGTTTACAACGATTCTTGGCTGGAGCTATTACGGTGAGAAATGCTGGGAATATCTGCTCGGCACGCGCTCTATATTGCCGTTTCGAGTGATCTGGGTGATCGCCGTACCGTTTGGTGCAATTACGCAGTTAGATTTTGCGTGGTTGCTGGCAGATACCTTGAACGGTTTAATGGCCATTCCAAACCTAATTTCGCTATTACTACTAAGCCCCGTAGTCGTAAAGCTTACCCGCGAATATTTTGAGCGAGATCGTCTTGATGTGGCGATAAAGGATTGATTCCATATCCCCCGCCAAGCCTCAACAACCTTGTGGTGGGGCGGGGGATCGACGAGATCTGGTGCTTACGATCGCAACAGCGTTACCGCAAACTACGCAAATAAGCCGCTTCAAACCAGCGTTTTGCCCAATGTAATGGGGCCATTCTCGGCACGATCAGACGGCGTTTGCCGCGCCGATACACCAACATGCCGCTGTCCAACCCGTCGATTATGCAGGCGAGTTCGGTGCAAAACTCGTGTGATTCAGGGTCGCCACGCAGCACTGCCGCGATATTTCGGGCAGCAGCAACCGCTTGCAAATCGGCTTGGTGTGCCTGCTTCGCCATCCAGTCGGGGCCAGGAAAACTGCCAATATCCCCCGCAACGTACACGCGCTGTAAGCCGGGTACCCGGCAGTTGGCGTCGCCTTGAATGAACCCGCCTTCGGAACGCGGTAGTTCGCACTGATCCAGCCATGCGGGGCCGGTAAGTCCAGGCATAAACAGAATCAGATCGGCATCGAATTCCCCGCCCTCCGTAACAACTTTGCTCGGCTCGAAACGCACCGGCTTATGGCCCAAATGCGTCTCAATCCCGCACCTGTCCATGTGTTCCAGAATCCGCTCCACCGCCGATTCACCCAAACGCTGCCCCGGCTTATTCGAAGGTGCGAAAAATACAAGCTTGAATAAATCGCGACGCTGCTGGCGGCGCAACAGGGTATCAATGCCGAATAAAAATTCAAACATCGGCCCACCGCGCATCGCCCCCGGTTCTTTCGGATTCGAAGCAAACCCGATGGCAATCGTACCGCCGTTCATCGCAGAAATCCGATCACGAATCACCTCGGCTTGAGCGATTCCCTCACAAGGAATAATCGCGTGTTCAATTCCAGGCAACTTGCGAATATAACGCCCACCGGTAGCGATGATCAGAAAGTCATTGGCTAACTCGCCATGATCCGTAACCACGCGCCGGCCGCCATCGAGCACCTGCTGAACACTGCCCTGAAACCACTTCACCTGCTGACGACAAAAGTAAGCCGCAAGATCAATCCGCAGATCTTGTCCGTGGCGAAGCCCTGCCGGCAGCCAGATCAGGCTCGGCAAATAAATCAGCTCATTCTTGGGGGAGACAACGGTAATGTCTGCCTGAACCTTACGGCGCCGCAGCTCACGAATGGCAGCAATGGCAGCAAACCCGCTGCCGAGAATGACAATTTGAGTCATGAATATCTCCTTTTGGTTAAGCCTTATTGCGCAGGCGTAGCCGCTCGCGGAATTTTTGGGTAGATAGATTCTTGATTTTGGCGCATTGTTTGCTACCAAATGGTGCGAAACGCGCAGCGCGCGGTACATTAGAGTGCAAATTTGTCAGTCTCTGCGGTATATACTACTACCACTGTCAGCTTGCCTCCTCCTATTTTCAACAACGGATAAGACACTGTTTTATGAGCCAAACCATACGCATCGGTATCGCCGGTTACGGCAATCTTGGACGTGGCGTAGAAACCGCGATCCACAAAAATCCTGATATGAGCCTCGTCGGTGTCTTTACGCGCCGCGCCCCAGAATCAGTTGCAACGCTCTCGCCGCATACCGCAGTGTATTCGATGGACGCGCTGGCGAAGTTTCAGGACAAAATCGACGTGATGATTCTTTGCGGTGGTTCCAAAGACGATCTGCCCAAGCAAGGCCCCGCACTGGCCGCGATGTTCACAACGGTCGATAGTTTTGATACCCATGCGAAGATTCCTGAATATTTTGACGCGGTCGATGCCCCTGCAAAGGCAGGCAAACACACGGCACTGATTTCGATCGGTTGGGACCCAGGCATGTTCTCCATCAACCGTCTGTACGGCGAAGCGCTTCTTCCTGACGGTGCCACCTATACCTTCTGGGGCAAAGGCGTAAGCCAAGGCCACTCCGATGCAATTCGTCGCGTTGCCGGTGTAAAGGCAGGCGTTCAATATACCATCCCCGCAAGTGCCGCAATGGACAAAGTGCGTAGCGGCGTGCGCCCAGCGCTTACCACGCGCGAAAAGCATACGCGCGAGTGTTTTGTTGTGTTAGAAGCGGGCGCAAATGCCGATGCGGTTCGCGAGGCGATTGTTACCATGCCCGATTATTTTGCCGACTACGACACCATCGTTCACTTTATCGGCGAGGCAGAGCTGCACCAAGCGCACAACCGCATGCCGCACGGTGGTTTTGTGATTCGCAGCGGCAACACCAGCGCCGAACAGGTGCAAGTCATCGAGTATTCACTGCAGTTGGACAGCAACCCAGAGTTTACCGCTAGCGTGCTCGTCGCATATGCACGCGCAGCTTACCGCCTCAATCAACGTGGGCAATTTGGCGCAATGACAGCCTTAGACGTAGCACCAAGCCTGCTCTCTATAAAATCTCCAGCTGAGCTGCGTAAAGAGCTGCTGTAGTCGTGTGTGGCTGCGCACCAAATTGATGCGATTGCTTCTCTTTGGTGCGTGTTGGTGGCGCGATGAGCGATTTTGGTGCGATCTGGTTGCCTTGTCTGTTGGCTTGAGACGGCCTAGAGCAAGGCACCCCTGAATACTCGTTGTTTAGGGCTCGTTGTTTAGGGCTCGGTGTTCAGCTTCTTTAACTCTTGGGAAAGATTCGGCTGCGTGATTTTTAAGTACAGCGCTGGAAAATGCCGGTAAAGCCATACCGCCACCCGCATGATGCGTGGATAAATAATCAGGCTTTTATTTTTTTCAATATCGCGTAACGCCCATTCCGCAAATTGCGCAGGCGAACAAGACATCATGCTTTCCCGCGTAAATTCGCGAAGATTAGAAGCCTTAAACCGAGGAAGATCTGCTGGGCCAGTCGCATCAAAGATTGGCGTATTCACAGCACCTGGGCAGAGCGTGATAATCTGCACGCCCTTGGTCGCCGCTTCCAAACGCAGGCTCTCCGACAAGCCAACCACCGCATATTTCGTCATCGCATAAGGCGTCATAATTGCCGAAGGCACTAAGCCCCCAACGGACGCGGTATTTACAATGGTGCCGTAGCCTTGCTTAATCATGAGTGGGTACGCGATGGATACACCATTGCTAACGCCGCGAATATTGACATCAATCATTCGATCATAATGTTCATGGGTAAGGGCAGAAGCATCGCAACCAAACCCAATGCCGGCGTTATTAAATAAATAATCAATCCGGCCATGCTGCCTGATCACCTGCTGAACTGCCTTTTCAAAGGCGTCAAATTCGCTGACGTTAAAGCAAAGGCTGTGCGCCGAGGGGCCGAGATTTCCGAGTAGATCGTTCAGTGCCCCTTGGTTTCTGTCTGCAAGCCAAACTGTGGCACCCTTGTGGATCAGCGCCGTAGCAAGGGCCTGACCAATGCCCGAAGCTGCCCCCGTAATCACCACGATCTTGCCTTGCCAATGGGTGGATGTTTCTGAATTTGATGCCATAAGAAGCCTGATGGTGAGATAGGGTGGGGGCTACCATCTATAGGGGATAGCGAGAGTGTGCGCAACCTTGATATGGACGATCCTTCGTTGTGTCTTTTTGTTGTAGTTGTGCGTATCTTGTTGTAGTTGTGCGTATCTTGTTGTAGTTGTGTGAGCGGCCAAAGCTGTCGTCTTACGATATTCCTCGCCAGAGTGCCTGCCTCAGACTCGGCGCATCGAACCATCTCGCGCTGCACGAGTTGATTTATAAAGGAAACTTAAAATTTCATTTTAAGAAATGGTATCTTAGGACGAGAGGGAGCGCGATTAAGAATTATTGGCGAAATTAACACTGGGATCTTCGTGCAGGATCCGTGGGTGGACAGGCTTTTGAAGCGTGGCTAGTATTTTATCTAATCACGGTAGTTAGAAGAATTAAAAAGTGATCACCATGAAAGAACCATTTATTCTCACCAGCTGGGTGAACATGTGTTTGGGTGGATTTAAAAGGGATCTCGCGATTCCGATTCCTGAATTATTTCGCCACGCGGAGATCAATGCTTCTTTTCTGAAACAGCCACTATTTCCCGTAGAAGCAGCAAATGCGTTGTTTCAGAGCGCCAGCGAGATGCTGGGGAATTTTACGATTGGCCTTGAAGCCGGGCGAAATATTTCCCCCACAACATTCCCCGCGCTTGGCTTTGCCGCGATTGCCAGCGAAAATCTGCTGGAGGGATTTCGGCTGATTGCAGACCACAGCCACGGCATTACCGACGTCACTCGGTTGTATGTATCAGAGCAAGCAGATTCCTATGGGTTTGGGTTTGACCCCTCTCCTGATGGCATGAATTTGCACGAGATCGGCTATGATGCGGCCCTTAGCATGGTTGCACGGATCTGCAGACAATTGCAGGAGGGGCCTGCCGCAATTCGGGAAGTAGACATTGCCCATGATCGGCCCGCAAACTGGCAAAAGTTTGAACAGTACTTCAAGGCTCCGGTGCGCTGGAATCAGCCTTGTTACTGCCTTTATTTCGAGAAGGAATATTTTCTACGTCAGAATAAACACGCGGATCGCAGCCTCAAAGAATCGAGCGCAGCGATGGCAACCCAATATTTTGACGGCTTGCTCGAAACCACGCGTACCACGCACGTGGTAAGACGGCATATCAACCAAGCACTGGCAGATTCGGAGCTTAGCCTCGCCGATATTGCGGTAGTTTTGCATGTCAGCGAACGTACCTTGCAACGACAGCTAAGCCAAGAAGGAACTTCTTTTCGGCAATTAATGGACGACGTGAGAAGAGAAGCTGCGCGGCGCCATGTTCTTGAACGTAGGTCAAGTGTTTCTGAAATTGCATTTGCGCTTGGATTTAACGATTCAGGTAACTTCAGCCGTGCATTCAAGCGCTGGTTTGGCTGTGCACCGCAGGCGTACCGCCAACGTTCTCTGCAGAGCTCTTTTTGAAGAAATTTACAAACTCAATATTCATTATTGTATTCGCAACGGTTGCGGCAGGCTTGTATGGAGCTGCCCACAACCAGATCTCCTACACGATTTCGCCTGAATATTTCACCAACATCAAATTCGCGCAATTTGGCTGGCTTCTCGTTGGTTTTGGTGACCGCGTCAACGCTGGGCTGATCGGATTTTCTGCCGCTTGCTGGTTTGGGACGATCTGTGGAACGCTAATCGCATTTAGGATGCGTCATATAGAAGATAGACAGCGCTTCATTCGATTCGCTTTTTTCCGGCTGGTTTTGGTGCTTATCACGAGCGCCTTGGTTGCGTTTGGCGTGAGCTTCTACTCTTACAGCCAAGATGCGTCAGCTCTTTTGGCTTATTGGCAGCATACCTCTACCCATTACAGGATCAAAGAACCCTTATCCTTTGCCGTTGTAGCCCAGATGCACCGCATGAGCTACGTTGGCGGCGTAATAGGAATGCTTTGGCTACTTCTACCTGCTAAAAAGCTGAAAGCCCACCGCTAACCGGTGAGCTTTTTTGCAAGCAGGATTTTTTTAATCTGTCTCGCTAGCGACGTTGTAGTGCGACTGTTATTGGAAATTCCTCACAGCCTCATTAAGCCATTGTGACATACGGTTTACCTTTGCAGTGTTGCTCTTTGTCCATGTGATTGGCATTTCGAAATAGATAAAACGCCCAGAATCAGGTGCGCCGGCTGTTCGTCCGTACTGACTGCGGCCGCTATGGACATAGACGGCACCCATGTTCCCCCTGTTGCAGTTGCCATCTGGCTTATGCCACCACGCGGCGGGAACACCGGATTTGCAGATTCGGATGCGCTGATCCACTTGGCTGGGGCGAAGGTTGTCGTTAATGTCGGATGCTAACACGAGGTCAGCAAAGTCATTTGCAGGCTTACCTCTTTCCCAAATAGAGGAACCTCGTCCGTTAGAAATCGTAAACCCTGGGGTGGATTTTCCATGCAGATTGAGCAACACGGATTGCGGGTATTTATCTGCAAATAAGGTAGTTACTTGATGAAACAATGAAAGATAGTTCTGCCCAACGTCAGACATTGGGCGTGGCCCGCACGTTCCTCTTATGTCGGGGATCGAAGACTTGTGTGCGGCGTTGTTCAGCAACATCACAGCGTGCGATTCTGTCATGAAGCGCGCAACGGAATAATGAACATTATCCGTTCCCTGATGGTGATTCTGCACCATCAGAGGTATCACCGCATTGGGCTGGCCATCCGGATTTTGTGGGTTGTAAAATTTCCCCATTCGCCACACGAAAGATATATGGGCCTTTGAGCGAATTATTTTTTCCGGATGAGCGCTGCCCCCAGCTAGCTTTGTATGGAAAAATAGGAACCTTCCTTGATTGCCCCCGGCAGAACTATAAAAGAACCTGCACCCCTGTAGATCAAGGTCGCCAAGATAATAATCCATCGTAACAGGGGAGGGCGGGTTTACTCCCTTTTTATATTGATGAAGCCCATCAAGCAGGTTCGATAATGCAGCGACCTGTGTGGGTGTTGCGTTCGTGAATTCCCGATTTACTTTCCCGTTAAATTGGACAATCAGTTGAGTAAACCCGTTGATATCAATAGGCCTTGATTCGAGGTCTCCGCTACATGCTGGAAAGCTCGCCCAATATTGCTCCTCGGTCATTGTTTTGTTTAGATTTTCGGAAGGCGTGCCAGCATAGCTTAGTGAAGCTAGTAACACACTGGTCGTTGCTAGCAGGACTTGGTTCGAGCGCCGGCGTTTCCATGGAGATTGCGTGCAATCGCTTCGAATAGGTCTGTTATGCGTGAGAACTGACGTGCTCATAATTGATTCTCCCATCGTTCTATAACGACAACGTTCATGGTGCCAAGCGGATTTGTAGTGTTACCGATGTGATGCGTTCACCGCCGGTACCGTTCGCGCGGAGCTTTTGGCTTTCATAGCGAATCGGGTTGATCACCAAGCCCTCAATCTGGTATTCCTTGCTGATTTTTGTATTGAAGATGGACCCGATCAGCGTGTCGCTCATTGCCATTCCCCTGCACTGTTTGCATTTTGGAGCGGTATAAAAGGCGATCCTGCCGGCAGGAATAGCGCCTTTCCTACCGCTCGCAATGGATTGCGGAATACCGATAAAAAGCCTTTTGTCTGGCGATAGATCGTAGACGTACGACATTGGGATGTTGCTGTCTTTTACCGTATTTTTATCGGTCGGGCGAAGTGTGACCTCCACGGTTCCGCCATTGCGTAGCGCTTTTTCATCCAACTGAACGATATCGTTTTTCTGCGTCCACCCAAGCCAGTGCAGTTGCGGAATGGAGTAGTTGTACGAGCCCGACCGCCCCATGATGGTGGTTCCATCGCCGTAGCTTTTAATGGAGCCATTGGCTTCTCGGCTGTCGCCGTGCTTTAACCCCAGCAGGTGGCCGACTTCATGCGCAAAATCCCGCTTGAGAGTACCGACCAGATTGGCATTTCCGCCTCCCGCGTTGGAGGAGCCGCACAAAGGCTTCAGTACCGGGATTCTCTCTCCGCGCTCTTTCACTATTTTTGTTACATACGGAAAAACCCGAATCGTGTAAAACTGATCTTTAAAATTCGGAAGCGCAGCCTTCACTTCTTTGCAAGACATTGGGTCGAATGCAATGGTGTGCGTTTTGTTTAATTTTGTGCGTAGTTGGCCCCGCGATGCAGTGAGGAAAAAGTCATCAAGCCATTTTGCGCTACTTTTAATATTTCCCAATTCCTTGGTTACGCCACCCGTCATGGTGATTCTTACGAGATCGTAGGTTTTAATGCCCGCGTTTTCCGTGATCGCATTTTTGTTATAGTTGGGAACGCAGCGAGTCTCTCCGGGTTCGCAGGTGTAAACATAGGCATGGGATGTTTGTGGATGTAGCACAGTTAGTGCGCTTGTTGCCAAAAATAGCGCTTTTAGAGAGAGTTGAACTGCTTGATGACGGGCGGTGTGTGTAGTTTTTTTAGTCATACGATTACCCACGCATAAGATTTTTTTGTTTTTGCTATACAGTGTTTCCTGCGGCTATTTTGGTTCTTTGCAGGGACGAGCTCAGTTTATGTTTGAGGTGGTTTTGAAACATGTCCCCAGGCGCTGAATGCTTGTCTTGATCCGCCATTGTGGGCGCACTTTGAAGCTGCTTTTTCACGGATTGTTTTTGCGGTCAGTTTCTATTTTTGCGATCAGTTCCGATAAGCGCAGTGAATTTTTTGAGTGCAGATGACTTTTTAAGCAACGCGGCGTGGCTTTTATTGCTCAAAAAAACTACAAAACCAGTCCCATCACAAGCAAACTACAATTTGTAGCAAAGCCTTGCGCTTAAACTCTTGAAAACCGTGCAATAATCGCAGAGATGCTGATGAGTATTCCGTTAACGAACTCTAAGGAAGGTGCTTTATGTCTACGGGAAGCGCAAAAGTAATATCCGCTGAAACAATCCACGCTGGTGATGCAATCCACGCTGCTGATGCAATCGAATCGCCGATGGCCTCAGAAGCCGTAGATTTCTCTGAAACACAGCTTGCAGACTCTGACAAGCAATCCCCAACAAAACCCGCAACCCTTGCTGAAACCGCAGCAAGCGCCTTGCGAGAACGCACCGAACGTGTCGCTCGCGACATCAACGCCAAGATTGACTCACTTGAAGCGCGCATCAACTCCGTTGCGGAAGCCTTCGAGCGCCCGCAGCAGCTGATTCGAAACGCAGTAGACGAGTTGCGCGACCGAGTCAGTGGCCTTGCTCACGACGTCGAACAGCGTTTTAGCCGCCACCAAAGCGAAATTGCCGACAACAAGGCTGAACTTCAATCCAGTCAGCAGAAAATTGAAGCCAGTCAGCAGAAAATCGAATCTAATCAGGCCGAGATCAGCGCAAATAAAGCCGAGATTGAAGCAAGCAAAGTCGCGAATGCGGCAAATCAGCGGCAGATCAGCGCAAACCAAGCAGCTATTGCATCTTTACAGTCCAGTCATGATGCCCGCCATGTTCAGACTGGCGCAGAAATCGCCCGCTTGGATCAGGTGCATGCGCTGCTACGGGCCGATCTGGGTGCCCTCAGCGAAGAACACGACCTAACCGTAACCAACGTCTCTGCGGTTGCCGAGCGTTCCTACGCCAACGAAGTCCAGCTGCAAGAGCACAAACGCCTCAGCCGCGAGCAAGTACGCCGCTTAAGCGTCGGCCTCGTTGCAAGCAGCGCTTTGTTGATTGGAGCGTTCAGCTACTTCACCCTGAAGCCTATCGCAGCACCTGAACTGGTGAACAGCAAACTCGAAACGCTTACCACCGGCGCTTCCGAGCAGCGCGCCCTGAACGGCGAGTTCAGCCAGCAGCTTGGCGCACTCGATAGCAGCGTCGCGGGCCTGCAAGGTGAAATGGCGCAGTATCAGAACGGTGCCAATGAACTCCGCAGCCAACAAGCGGGGCTCGCTACCACTCAGCAAACGAGCCAGGCTGAAATTGCAGCGCTACGTGGCCAGATTGTCGATCTTGAGAAAACCATTGCGGGCCTACAGCAGAACGCACGAGCCCTCGCCGCCGCATCTCAGGCGCAGTCAACGCCTCTTCAATTGCGTGATGCAAATTGGTTTGCGGGCGTGCCCAGCAGCCATTACGTCATCCAGTTGGCAAGCTCCAGCAGCGAGGCAAGCCTCGCCGCGTTTGCGAGCCATCACGCAATCTCACTTCGCAGCCAGCCGCTTGCGATCGTGGGTAGCCAGCAGAATGGTCGTGTCTGGAACTTCCTGACGTTTGGCAATTTCAACACAGAAGCCCAAGCACAGGCGGCCCTTGCTGCTCTGCCACAATCCCTGCGCCAGAATCAGCCTTGGATTCGTCAGATTAGCACGATGCCAGTGGCCGCGCGCTAACCCACTCGGCGGTCGCGCGATGGGGCCAGAAACCCACTCGCAAACCCCATCTCGCCAAGAGCACCCGCTTTTGGCGAGACTTTTGTCTTGAAAACCTTGCCATTGCCCTTTAGCCTTATCGGCCATCCATTTTCTTGATCTTGCGGCGTTAACGTCGCGATAGAGGGCATTGAGTGGCGATTCATATATTCTATATCCACGGTTTTAACAGCTCTCCCCAGTCTGCCAAAGCGCAGGTGATGGGGCGTTTTCTAGCGCAGCACTACCCCGATTACCGCTACCACGTGCCGGAACTTCCATTCAGCCCAGAGGGTGCGGTAGACATTTTGTGCCGTGCCATCGAGCCCTGCTTGCCGGAAACGGTTTATCTCCTCGGCAGCTCCATGGGCGGTTTCTACGGCACCTATGCGGCAGAGCGCTACGGCCTACCGCTCGCGATGATCAATCCTGCGGTGAATCCTGACGTATTGGTTCAGCTGTTCATGGGGGAGCAGATCAATGATTACACCGGCGAACGTTACACGTTTACGCCCGAACATGTGGATATCTTTCGTAGCCTGTCGCCGGAAATTACTCAGCCGGCGCGTTATCTGCTTTTGACCCAAACGGGAGACGAAACGCTCGACTATCGTGAAGGCATTGAAAGATACCGCAATTCTCCGCAAATCGTAGAGCAAGGCGGCTCGCATGGCTTCGATAATTTCGAAGAGCATTTACCCGGCATCATGGAATTTTTTCAAACCTCTTCCAATCAAAAGAATCAGTCAGCCTAATGTCCGCAAATACTTATAACGCAGAGTCGATTGAAGTCCTCAGTGGGCTTGATCCGGTACGCCGTCGCCCCGGCATGTACACCGATACCACACGTCCTAACCACCTTGCGCAAGAAGTCATTGATAACAGCGTGGATGAGGCGCTCGCAGGCCATGCGAATACCGTGAGTGTCATTTTACACCCCGATGGTTCCATGGAAATCAGCGATAACGGCCGTGGTATGCCGGTCGATATTCATCCAGAGCAGGGGAGGCCAGGCGTTGAAGTCATTCTTTGTACCCTGCATGCAGGCGGTAAATTCTCGAATAAAAACTACACCTTTTCAGGTGGCTTGCACGGCGTGGGCGTATCGGTCGTAAATGCGCTATCCAGCGTGCTTGAGGTCACGGTAAAGCGCGATGGCAAAGTGCATCGCATGGGCTTTAAGGGCGGTGAAAAGGCCAGCGAGCTCGAAGTTGTAGGCAACTGCGCCAAGCGCGATACCGGCACGACGATTCGCTTTTTACCGGACCCATCCTATTTTGATACGCCGAAATTTTTGGTTTCCAAATTGCTCCACCTTTTGCGTGCCAAGGCGGTTTTGTGCCCGCGCTTGCGTGTTACCTTCAAGGATGCAGGAACCGGCGAAGAACAGGAATGGTATTACGAAAACGGCCTTCGCGATTATTTAATGTCTTCGCATGTCGATACCCCACTTTTGCCCGCAGACCCGTTTGTCGGAAGCGTGAGCGGGGAAAGTGAAGTCGCAGATTGGGCCGTTAGCTGGCTGCCTGAAGGCGGAGATCTGGTTGCCGAGAGCTATGTTAACCTGATTCCAACGCTTCAAGGCGGAACACACGTCAACGGCTTTCGCAGTGGTTTGACCGATGCGATGCGCGAGTATTGCGAATTCCGCAATTTGATGCCGCGCGGTGTAAAGCTCTCGCCAGAAGATTTATGGGATCAAGCAAGTTACGTTCTGTCCGTGAAAATGCAAGACCCACAGTTCGCAGGGCAGATCAAAGAACGGCTTTCCTCTCGCCAGATTGCGGCGTTTGTTTCCGGCGTTGTAAAAGATGCGTTCAGCTTGTGGCTCTCCCAGAACACGCAAGAGGGTGATGCCTTAGCGGAGCTGGCAATCAATAACGCCAACCGCAGGATGCGAGCCGCCAAAAAAGTAGCGCGAAAAAAGGTTACGGCAGGGCCTGCGTTGCCCGGAAAGCTGGCAGATTGTACCAGCCAGGATTCTGAAAATGGCGAACTGTTCTTGGTGGAAGGCGATTCTGCCGGCGGTTCTGCCAAGCAAGCACGCGATCGTGAATATCAAGCAGTGATGCCACTGCGCGGTAAAATTCTCAATACTTGGGAAGTAGACAGCAGCGAAATTCTTGCCTCGCAAGAAGTCCACGATATTGCCGTCGCCATTGGCGTAGACCCCGCATCTAGCGATCTTGAAAACCTGCGCTACAACAAAATTTGCATACTCGCCGATGCTGATTCCGACGGCGCGCATATTGCCACTTTACTTTGCGCGTTATTCTTGCGTCATTTTCGGCCAGTAGTGGATGCGGGGCATATTTATATTGCAATGCCGCCTCTTTATCGAATTGATATTGGCAAAGAAGTATTTTACGCGCTAGATGAGGGTGAAAAACAGGGCGTACTCGACCGCATTAAGGCCGAGAAAAAACGTGGCCAAATACAAGTAACACGTTTTAAGGGCTTGGGTGAAATGAACCCCATTCAGCTCCGCGAAACTACTATGGCGCGCGACACCCGCCGTTTGGTTCAACTCACCGTCGAAGATGCCGAAAGCACCTGCGACCTGGTCGATCTGCTGCTAGCGAAAAAACGCTCCAGCGATCGTCGCGCATGGTTGGAAGATAAGGGGAATCTGGCGGCGGTTTAGGGAGTCTGTAAATTAGTACATAAAGTTGAACAGTTCGACATAAGCTTGAACAAATAAGCACATAAGTTTGAACAAAAGCCCCGCCAAGCTCGATTTGCCGGGGCTTTTTTGTTGTCGTGAAAAGTTCGTCTCCAAAATCCCCAGTGATCCTTGGGTAAGGTAAGGCTTATGATCGGTTCTCAACTTACTGAAGGAGAAGACATTATGTCTAAGTCAAAGCAAAGCAGTACCATGAACCAGCAGCAACGCAATCACCATGCGAACCAACTGAACTCCAATTCTGGAACCAAAGGCACAAACAGAGCAAATGCCATGGTCCATGGAAATCGCGGTGCGCAGCTTAATCCAAACAGAAAATAAGACCACCAGTCTCCGTCGGATCGTCGACGGAGACTGGCAGATAAAGAGATTTATATGACCAACTATTCTTTCCCACCGCTTGGTCAAACGATTCGGTTTGCCGTTGATGTCCTCGGGGTCTTGCCTCGTAAAAGGAGTGATATTGACGGTCTCGATGAGGCCGACAAAAAGCGAATTCAGAAGAAACTTCAGCGACTTGCAAATGAAGAGGGGCGGCTGGAGGAGAACGTCAGTGAAATTATCGCCGAGGTGTCCGAAATAATTGGAAGTGCTGTAAGGCGTGATGAAATCCGGTTTGCGATCTGCGAAACCTTGTGGGATGTGTATGAGGTGTACAACTCCACGATCAAGTCAGAGGGCACTTTCCTTTCTGAAAAGGAAACGATCGAATGGTTTTGTATCAATTATGCAATCCCTCGGCTGGCGTTCTCTGTTCCCAAGCATATGCTTCGAACAAATATGGCTGGGCTGGGGTTCATCTACCCTTCTGATGAGGACTGGTATCTTCCCACTGTGGAAAATGGGAGTATCAGCTGGCCCCTTGCCAAAGTAATGCGTTGGATTTATGACCTGCTTGATATAAAACTTGAGAGATTCCATTATTCAAATCGAGCCGAAGATGCAAATCACTCTGAGCAAGAGCAGAACATCGAGAATGCCAGAAAGTGGGTCAAAGGATCGCATATGCCATCCTGGGGCGGACTGCATTGGACCTTCTCCCGAGCTTTTGAGAATCTGGCTGTGTGCGAGGCGGAGTCTGAAAGGCGCAACGTGCCCATAGCTTTCAGAGATAACCTCCACTGCATACTCTTTATCGCACGGCTCTCCACTGACCTGTGCAAGCGAATTGAAAAATCATACGGGGTAGCATTTTTAGAACAGTGTATCGGAAGCTATCAGCAACACCGAAAGTGGTTGGCAAGCGAAGTTCAAATGAACCGCAATTTGGTTGAAGGCGTTCTAGAAAATGACCAAGGCCTGCGGTTCGGAGAGAATAAAATTTGGTATGAGTTTTCTGATGAATACTGGAGAACGGTCGCTGGTCGAATGTACGGGTGCGGTGCAAAGATTCAAGAGATTCTTGACGGCGGTGGAGGGGTGAAAGCAGTAAGGGCTGCTGAAGGAAGATTGATACAGCAGGTTGGTGAATATCCTGTGCGGGCCTGCATGTCCTGCTTAGAGGACCGGTATCAGAAGAAAATCCCTGATGGATTTGTTGAAGCATTTGGTCGTGCCCTCACCTTAAAGTCATCGGCGATGAGTGATCTTGATGTTGATGACTATGAAACTGATCTAAAGAAGCATTACCTTGAGGAGCAGTTGAAGTGGGTTGGGCCTTGGCTCAGAGCAGTGATCCGATATAAAAACGAGGATTATGAAGGAGCAATGCCCTTCGCAGAGAGTGCGTTCGGCCATGCGAAATATAGTTCTGGTAGAAAGCAATATGACTTAATCAATCTTTATGTCGAGCTTGCAGCAAAGAACAAGGATATGAGGCGATTCAAGAAAGGCGTTGAGTGGGCGCGATTTGTTGGGCTAGAAATACGCTGGTTGCGGGATTCAGAACCAACTGAAGAGAATATACGCTTTGCCTTCGATATGCTTCGGACGGGAAGATACTTTCAATTCTAGCTTTCAAGGAGTTTCTACGACAAAGCAGCCATTTCTATGCCAAACCTAGGTATGCTAATTAATGAAGTCAAATTCGCTAGAAAAAATTCTCAAATTATTAGGCGCTGGGCTGTATTCCGGTTGTGTCGCGCTAGTTGTTGAAGCTGAAAACCGTCATCAAGTTGTTGCGTTGTTAGAGGAGCTTGGAATTGAATGGTATGACCACGTGCAGTTTATGGCCTTGGATTCGGAGACGGCAATTGATCTGGCTTTGGAATCCATTGATGGTGACCTCTTGCTTGTTGATGGCTTGAGCAAGATTGGTCCTCATAACCAAGAGGCTTATGCGCTGCGGACATTTCTTGATGTCAGAAGAAATACAGCGGGCAAAACGATCATAATCTTAGATCCTGACGGTTATAGATTCCATTTTTCTGACAGCGATGCGCCATTCTATTTGTTTTGCGATTTTATTTTTGAATCGGATATATCGTAAAAACGGCTGTCCAATTATCGATAGCGGTGCAAGCCAATTTCAGCAATGAAAGGCTCATCGTGTATGCTGGATTCGCGTTGAATTCGGGGTTCGACATGCTCGCGCTGTGATGGCGGCTGTCGCCATTGCAGTCGTGGCAGGTTTTTCTGTGGCAAAACGACTACACCGGATAAGGGTGTCGATTTCGGTATTCGAACGCCATCTTCAAAGTAGGCATAGTTTGCTCGGAGCTGCTCCTTCAGGGGCGTTACCTTTGCAAATTCATTGTCAGAGCATAGCGCCAGGGTTTCGAGGGCAGATTCTTTTTCCTCGTCGGTAAGATTTTTAGCCAGTTTTAGGGCGTCTGACCGTGTGACTTTGGTTATCCGCTTGTGTGAGCTTGACCAGGTCCAGCTAAATACGTCCATGTCTGTTGGTAAAACACGAATCATGCAGCGGCATGCTTGGAGATCGATCTGGTTGTAAATAATCTGTTCACGTGTCGCGAGATCAAACAAAGATCTTTGTGTCCCTTGCTTCAGTTCATTGCGGAGCAATGTTGATATAAACCGTCCTGGTGTGGAGCTATTCGACACTCCATAAATGCGTTGGGCTTTTGTGGTTAAGTGAACGAAGGTGTTTTTTGCATTGTTGAAAACTTCGAATTTTCTGGCAAGTTGATCTGAAGTGCACAGGATGCCAGCCGTAAGGATTTTATCATCTCTGTTTGCCCTGAAAATTTGGGTCATGCTGTCGATTGCTGCCAGTCTGGCAACACTTGATCTATGTTCTTCTTCAGATGTGCCTGTTGTGGGTACATAAACTGGATAGGAATCCATCTCTTCTAATGCAAGCTCTCGGATATCTTGTGCTACTAGAATGATGTCGGAGAGAGAAGAAAAAAGCCTTTCCACAAGTTCGGCTTGAAGTGATCGATCCACGAATGACTCTAGAGTTTATGAAAGTATTTTAAATAGGTATATGCAGGGGCTAGGTAGCGGCCGATCAGGTGGTATGTCGGAAATACAAGCACCGCAAACAGCGTCAATATGAATCCTAGCTTTGTTGCAAGTGGTACCGATAATAGTGCGACATCCAATCCAATTCTAATGACGGCTGCGGTGGCTGTTAATAACACTACGCAACCAAACAAAAAAAGAACGGTTTCAAGAACCGAGTGCCGGACAGCTTGACCATCCTTGTGTATGTACCGACCAACAAACAAACAGTGCACCAGGCTGTCTTTGGGAAGCTTCTGGAAGAGTAAGTTCTGTTTTTCTCGCTGGGCGGCAGAAAGTACGGTTCCGTACAGTAGTGTTTCTTCATGTCTTTGAAATTCATTGAAGCAGGTTTTCGCTGCAAAATCATTGTAGTCGTTTTGCGAGGTGATCTGGTTAAGCGCCTTGAAAGAAGCATGAAGCTTGATCAGAGACCGGAGCCGACCAAAGAGTATTAATGATAAAAGGTGGCGGAACACGGTCATTTCTGTGCAGCTTGTTTGCTGGGAGATTGAATTTCGGTTAACAAATCCAAAAACCGACTGAGCCTGTGCTCCAAATCCAGGAGTCGGCCTTCTTTATCTCTACAATCCTGGTCTGCTTGGATGAAGGCTTCTCGAAGGTGTTGGATGTCACATTGATCATTTGCCAGCGTGGCGTTTGGCAGTAAGACATGCGGACGAAATCCCAGCTCAAATAGCTTATCCAGGTAGTCGGCATTGGGTGCCCGCTTGCCCTGTTCATACAAATACTGAGTACCAGGCTTAATTTCGCAGGCATCTGCTACATCGTTCACCTGTAGATTCAGGCGTTTACGCTCCGAACTGAGAGCTTGCCCGAAACGTTTCCTGTCCAAACCCATTAACGTAGGCTCCCATCTATCGGTTAGTACAAACATATTGAAAAGTGTTTGCAACTGTATAATATTGTCATAAATGTATCAATTGAGAGTTTAGTTGAATCCCATGAAATCACCCGAAGAGGTCAAGCAGGAGTTTGCCGAGCGCGGCCTCAGCATCAGTGGCTGGGCCAAAGAGAGAGGCTATTCGCAGGCATTGGTGTATCAGGTGCTGAACGGGAGCCGGAAAGCGTTGCGTGGCGAGAGCCACAAAATTGCCGTTGAGCTTGGGTTAAAGGAAGGAAAAACAGGCTGCTACGAGGATCTGAGCTTCTATAAAGCTGAGGTGATTCAATGACTTAGAAACAAAAAACCCGACAACAATGGCTTGCTATCGGGCTTTAGGTGTAGGTGATACCTACGGTGTGGTGCCTAGAAGTATCTCCCCTCCCTGCTGTCCCGTCAAGAGCAAGCCCCGAATACTGCCGCGAATCGACATCCGTCGAGGTTGGCTCGCGTCTGCGATCCAGCTTTGAGCCGAGAGTGGATTGAGCGGTTGTGCCCAAAATTCACGGATTCGGCATTATTGCTCAATGCCGGGAGGTACTCTTATGCGCCGAAAACCCGCTCGGAAGATCAAGGCTTCCGCTGTTAAAAACATCTTTAAGTTTCCATCTACCAAGTCATTTGTTGAGCCCTGCTATCGGAGATATCAAATGGTGTTGGTGGAGTCGATGCTGGAGAAGGACTATTGCTTTCACTTGGAAGCAAATCCAAACGTCGTGGTGTACTTCCCTCAGCCCAAGACCTTCATGGTAAACAGCAAGTTGTTGAAGAATAGAGAGTACACGCCAGACTTTGAAGTTCATTTTCGCGGCGGTCGAAAGGCTTATGTAGAGGTCAAGAAGGACTTCAGCTCTCTGGATACGGTCTATCTGCATAAGCTGGAAATAGCCGCGATTGAAATGCGGCAAGCCGGATATGACTTTTTATGTGTCGATGAACCTCAGATACGCATAAATCCACTTCTGCAAAACCTCCGCAAGTTGCAACGCTATCGTGATAGATTAACGAATAACTCAGGCACCCTTACGTTGCTTCGAAATGCCGTTCCTCATCCAAGAACGTTGAAAGACCTGATTGCAAATCCTCTGGGCATACGTTTGGAGACCATTTACAAGCTCATTGCCAACGGTCAGATAACGGCAAATCTCTCGGTAGCTAAGCTCTCATTGGATGCGGAGGTGCGCTATGCATAATCTTTCGAGATGGATGCCCGGTATTGCGTTCTGTGCAAATTTCGATGGTCGAGACGCTATATGGATGATAAGGCGGATCAACGGTTCAAATGTCACCTTGGCCGATATCGACAATAAAGCTGTGTTGGTGAAACACGAGGCGGATCTTGAAGAATGCCTGGAGAACAAGGCGCTTCAGTTCATGGCAGATGATCGCTATAACGGTGAAATCGTATTTCAGGATTTGCCGGAGGAGTATCAAAAGGAGACCGTTCGCAGATATGCCTACGTTCGAGAATTTCTTGATTCGGATGATCAAAAAAGATCGAAGAAGAAGCTTGAGAAAATAATCAAAACGGTAGCTGAGAAGATAGAGGATGATACGCCACCGGCCTGGAACACGTTCAATAACTGGCTGAATAAGTATTTCAATGCCGGTTGCCGAATTAAAGGTTTGTACCCAAACGATCCTAAAAAAGGTCGCCGAGATATAAGAGTTGATCCAAGAGTTAGAGAAATAATCGATCAATCGGTGAAGTTATATTTCAAAAATAGCCAGATGCTAGTGAGTACCATTCATCAAATGGTGGAAGCGAAAGTACTCAAACACAATTTGAGCAATCCAGATGATCTGTTGGCAATCCCAGCGTACAGCACTGTGGATTATCATATTAAAAAGCGAAGTTACCAGGAGCATGTTAAGGGAAGAATTGGTAAAAATGCCGCTCGCTATGAATGTGCCAATGTCGGCGAAGCACCTGAAACAAGTCGTATTCTTGAGCGCGTTGAGGCCGACCACACCCCTCTGGACATCAATGTTCTGCATGATGAAACCAGAACACTGCTTGGTCGCCCGACCTTAACTCTCCTGATAGATCACTATTCTCGTATGGTTATGGGCTTTCAGATTTCATTTGAAGAGCCTTCATATGCTTCCGCTGCTATGGCAATCGGGAATGCCATATTACCCAAAAAGGATCTGCTTGAATTTTACGGCGTCGAAGGTGATTGGCCTGCTCATGGTGTCATGGAAATGCTGGTCGCCGACAATGGCACAGAGTTCTGGGGTGACAATCTCGATATGGCGATCAGTGAGGTAGGCTCAGTGCTTCAATATGCGCCAGTCAGGAGCCCAAATTATAAAGGTGTTGTAGAGCGTTTCTTCCTTACACTGAGAACAGGATTAATTGATTCTCTGCCAGGCAAGACAAATGGTGTCGGTAACGGGTCAGACGAATACATTGCTCAGAACGAGGCTAAGCTCACATTGTCGGAGTTCAAAAAGATATTCCTGACCTGGCTTGTGAATATCTATCACCTTGAACCACACGGCAAAGCCGAAAAATCTCCTCTTGATCTTTGGAATGAATCTGCTCGCGAGTTCCCGGTGGTTGAGGAGGATGCTAAACGCATTGAGACAGTCTTGTTGTGTTCCGATACGAGAACGCTACAGCGATCAGGTATTCAGTATGAAAACCTTGAATACAATTCAGACCCTCTGCGAGACATCTACCGGCAAGAAGGGGTTGTCGAACTGTTGATCAAATATAGCCCGTTCGATATTGGTCACATTTATGTGTGGGATAAGCTCAACCGGATCTATATCCGGGTGCCATGCGTTAACTACAAGTACGCAAAAGGCTTGTCGATGTATGCTCACAAGGCCATCCGCAAACGTATTAATACTGCGCGTAAAAGCTACAAAGATAATGTGATTCTCCAAAGAGCCAAGGTTGAGCTGTTTGGCGATCTGGAAAGTTTGCATGATCGTAATGTTAGGAAAAAATCGCAGGCGACCGCGAAAAAAGCCGCTCGCATCCATTCGCTGGGCGTAGAAGAATTTTCTGCCAACACAATTCTCAATGATCCAGCCCCAGTGGTTATTCAAAATATGCAGGCTGAAGAAGCAACGGATGACTGGGAGGTATGGTGATGATGAATCGAAATGCCTACCCTTTTGTGGCCACTGGTGATGTCAAACATATCTTCAATATTTTGGATGATCTTCGGATTAACTATATCGAAGAAGGTGACACCAATTGCCTTATCACCGGTGAGTCGGGCTCTGGTAAATCCGAGCTGGTAAAGCAGTACGCAGCTAAGTATCCACGTCGGGAATTGGAGGAATATACCCACATTCCCGTGTTGTACGTTCAGTTGAGTTCGCCCCAAACCGCCAAAGCTTTCACCCAGCAGGTGCTTGCTGCATTGGGCGATCCTCAGGGCGGCAGAGGAATAAAAACCAAAGAGGAAGGCTTTTCGCTAATTAAAAAATACTGTCGTGAGTGCGGTGTCGAACTCATTATTCTGGACGAAATGCAAACGGTGATTCAAAACCGCTCACTAGGAGTAATTGCCAACATAACTGCTTGGTTTAAAGACTTAATGAATCACTCGAAAGTGCCAGTGGTGTTGGTTGGCATGCCTTGGTGTCTCGGTGTCGTTAAGGAAAATGATGAGCTCGATACACGTGTTGGCTACCGTTACTATCTGGAGACCTTTAGGGTCTCCAGTCAGTTTTCACATTTCGTTAGATTCAGTGAACTTTTTTCAAAGGAGTATGAATTTGCGAGTAACTTCTCGCTTCGTGAACCTGAAACCGCTTATCGGCTGTTTGCGTACAGCTCTGGAATTATCAGGGCTATCAGGGGGCAAATCATCCGAGCGGCCAGCTTGGCGGCGGGGGCAGGTAAGCCGATTGATCTGGCCTGCTTTCAGGACGCGATTCGTTCAAGGGGGATAAAGGATCACAACAACGTCTTTATCATGCCGGTGACGGAGTTGCGGCTGAGGGAAATTGTGAATTCATCCAAGTGGATACAGCAAAAATCTTACAATAAGGAAAGCTTTCAGAGTGCCGAATTCAAAACCTACCGGCTGACCAAAAAGCTTGAACTAATCGAAGCCGATGACGACTGAGCAAAAGTTACTGATCAGGCCAGTTAAGCACCCGCTGGAGCGGATCGATGACTACCTTGTCAGACTCGCCACTGCGAATGGCTTCTCTTCTGGAACTACACTGAATACCTATCTGCGTGCGTGGTGCAAAGCAAGTGGCCATAGTATTCGCGGAATAGACAGCGCCGATACGATGGCCAGGATGTTAAGTCGTTATCTTGATCGCGCCGTCGAAACAAAATCCTTCGACCGGCCAGCGTTCGCCAAAGCCAATCCCATCCTGAAAACCTGCAAGATCTGCCTCCGTGAGCAAAAGGCTATCCCGTTTTACTGGTATCTGGATGATTACCAGGTTTGCCACATCCACTACCAGCCGTTGAGCAAGCCAGATTCCAACGAAACATTCGACCATGTGGATGTTGATCTGCCCCAGCACCCCATAGTCGATTTTCTGGATTCCAGTGACCCCTGGTTGGCATACACCAACATGCAAAAATGCGCCGACGAGCTCCGGTGGCTATGCTGGCGTTTGAAGCAGTTCTACGAGGCTCACCTGGGAATCCGCGTACATACGATGAACGCGGTGGGCTGGATAAACAGCACCCCTCCTGCGGAACGTTACTCTGATGGCAGATTCGATCGGGTTGCCAGCCTAATCACAGAGCAATCAGGTCTCCAGGAAAGCGATGTGCGCTTGCTATCAGCCCTTTTACTCTGGCAGCGCATGGTGCCAAACAACCTGTTCCGGGCTGTGGGTGCAGGTGCGGAAGGTGCCACCGAAGCTAGCCTGGAATGGGCATCCCGGCAGCTGATCGCCAGTGAGCCCATGCTCATGTTTATCTGCGATGCACACCAGGCTCCGCGAAACACTCCAAAACTCTGTCTGCGCGACTATATCACTCTGCTGGCAGGCCTGGATGAGGCCACCGACAAAGCGCTGCGCCAGGCGGTTTATTCCTGCGGGTTAACCACTGAGTTGTTGGTAATGCTGCCTAGAGTTGAAAGGACGAATAAAATTTCGACTACGTCCATTGTAGTCACTGAAAGGAGCCTAAGCGTCACAAAAAGCGATAATAAAATCGCTTACATCAATTAACAGCAGTTTTTGTGCTACCTCCGTGCTGGGTGATACGAGGCCGGCATTTCACCTTCACTGCTCCTCTGCTAAACGTTTCATCAGATGCTTTGCTTGACCAAATATACGCTTCTCCAGTGCCAAGATGGCTCATTTTATCGGAGGTCAGCTCACCAAGGGCGGCATTCGCTTTCTGAATATGTTTTAACCATGCCGGCGAGTTGAATTTATGCATGATGATCTGTGAAGACAGCTCGATCAGCGAGACCGGGACCGATGGCGGGTCCTGAGAGGCGACCATGATGCTGGTTCCCTTGTGTCGCATCTCACGGACAACCTCGACCAGGCCTGAAACCAGGTCATCGTTCTCGATGTACTTATGGGCTTCATCGAAAACCACCAGCTTATTGAAGGCGCTTCCCTGGTAGGTTGCTTCCGAGAAAATCTGCAGCATCACCACGAACAGACCGAGGGCCTCGTCCTTCTCGATGTATTCATCTCGCAGATCCACGATGATCAACCGGCCTGGACGAATCAGATCCTGGAGACGCTGGTTATCATCGATATATTCGCTGGCGAACAGCAGACGCGTCTGGGCGAGCTCTTTCAGGTGATCGGACAGACCAGAGTTATCGATGCCTGCTCGCAGGGCATCCAAGGTCAGATTATCGCGCAGCCCCCTCATGATGAGATTGATTTGCCGCATATACATGCTCTGGCTGCCAATCGCTCCCATCAGGAATTTCCAGTGCGCCGCCTTGAGTTCGGAGGCAGAAAAGGCAATCGGCTTAACCTCGATATCCGGGTACTCGGCCCGGCGATCATCCACCTTGTTGGCTGGGGTAAGAACCAGGACATCCTTCAGGGCTTCCGGGTTGGCCTTGTAACGCTCACGAAGGATGCGGATCTCTTCATCCACCGAATTGGCATTGATCATCGAAGTAAACTCCGGCGCATAATCCTGCGTCGGGCTGTAATGGAAAATGACCGTGGCGAGCGGGCTTGGCAGCACATTGATGTGCTGAAGCGGCATGGAGGCCATTTCAATGACTGTTCCAAGGGTGTAGCTCTTGCCGCCGCCTTGAACCCCAAAGAGACTGATCGTGTGGGTGTGGTTGAGGTCCAGCGCGATTTTCCTGCCGGAAACCTCTCCGAGTAATCCGTACTGCGGTGAGTCGCCATTAACGCCCAGCATGATGTCATAGCTGACTTCGGCTTGAGGCTCGGGTGTCGGGTGCCCCTGAGCTTCAAGCTCGGGTTGAACAGGTGCTTCCGGTTCAACAGCAACGACAGCGGGCTGTTCGGCTTCTTTTTCTTCTTCAGCCTCGATGGTGGAAGGTCGAGGTGCTTGCTCGACGGGTTCCGCCTGTTCTTCCTTACCCTCTTGGGCAGGTGCGGGTGTTTCCTCTGCGGCAGGAGGTGTTGTCTGGCTGATTGGAGCCTCCGGCTCTTTGTCCCAGAGTTCATCCACCGTCCAGGACGTTGACCGGTCTCTCTTGGGCGCGATAAAAGCGGCTGTCTCGAGCTTCGGCACGTTCGGAATGAAATGCTCGCTCAGGAGATGGGCGGTCGGCTCTTCCTCAATCTCGACGGACACAGGCTTACGGCAGTTCTCCAACAAGGCGTGAATGAGATCCTTGCCGATGCGGTGGAATTCGATACCCACCTCGTTGTCCGGGGCTTCGGTTCCGGCCTTGTCAAAGTCGAAGATCAGGGCGCACCGCCTGAATTGAAGCGAGTAGCCCTGTTCGATGGATTCAAGTAGCCCTCGTGCTTCCTGCGCGGCGGTCACATCAAAAATCCCGTAACGCAGTGAGCGTTCCAGGTAGAACCGAAGGATCTGAGTCAACTCCCGGCTCTTGAGCAACCTATCCGGCCGATCCGGCTTTTTCAGGGCCGGGTCGAAGTGGCGCTGGAGGATGCGCTCACTCTGATTGATCTGGGCGGAGATCCGCTCCTTCAGTTGGTTGAAGGCCGCAAAATCGCCGACCTGCGAATAACACTTCACCTCAACCAGATTGCAGGTGATCGTCCTGGTGTTCAAATCCAGATCGAACAAACCCAAGTCGGTTCGTTGTAGGCTGATGGCATCGTTGGGGTCGTCTGACTCACCACTTGAGCGGTAGAGGTCCGTGTGTGCGTCCAGCGGCACAATGACCTGATTGCTCAACGCGCCTTGATATTCGAGATAGAGCCTCGCCAAGGCCAGGCCAAGAGCCTCCGCCTGTTGCGTGCGTGCGGAAATCAGTTTCAGGGCAAGCTGACCGGAAAGCGACCGCAGGTTTGCCAAGATCTGAACCGACTGCTCGCCGTCGGCGGACAAACCGTGCTCAAGCAGCACCGGCTTCAACATGGCCTCCAGCTCATCGTTCGAGCGCGAGGAGATGATCAGGTTATGTGTCGCCTGGGAGCTGGCACCTGGAACATAGTCAATCAGATAGTCCGGTCTGTTCTTCCGACCGCCATGGTCGAAAAACTCAATCCCCATATTGCGGTCGATGGTGAACACCCAATCGCTGATCTGGTGGACCTCGTAGATCAGTTCTCGTTGGGCCACATCGAGGCCAAGGGTCACGACGGGTACGGCCTTGAAACTGGCACCAGAAGCAGCAACCGCTGAGGTGGCAAAACAGAGGTGGCGGCTCAGCGACGACAGCAAATCGAAGCACGCAGCATGGTTGTCCGCGCCGAGTGAGCGTCCGACAATCGGCCGCTTATTCCAGAATGTGCCCGAATCGTCATCGACGAATTCGGTGTCGAAGTCCTGTATCAACCCGTGCAATGGCGTCACTCCCATCGATTTCTCGGCGATGGAAAGCTCCTCGGCGGGAAACACATCCAGAAGAACGCTGATGTGTGCAGGAAACTCCTTGGAATTTGCATGGAACTCATTCAGCGCGTGTTTGGCCAAGTTGAGCTTGGAAAACAGATGGCTGCCGGTTGAAGTCGCAAACACATCAGCGGCCTCATTTACCGTCGCTCCGGGACGGACCATGGATTCCAGCGCCTCACCCAAAACCGGCGAGTCGGGATCGGAGGTAAAGAGCCGGATGTCATAGCGCAAATCGGTATGCTCACGCTTCTGCTGGAGCGATATCAGGGCCTCCGCAATCACCGAACCGGCCCCGGGGTTGAAGATGTTCAGGGACAGCTCTCGCACATACGGATGCTGGGAGAGATAGCGCTCGATTTTGTCCGCTATGACCTTTCCGGAAATATCGGTTCCCGCCGCAGAGGGCTCGGCCACGCCGAGGGCCGAACAGATCTCCGCCATCAGGCCCCGGGAATTCTCCTCGGTTGTCGGGGCGTAGAGCGCCCAAAACGCATTCAGGTTGTCCACCGGCGTGAAGATGCGGCCATCCTCGACGGGAATACCGACCGGATAGGCAGAGGGCACAAGGCCATCCAACAGCGCGGAACGGACATGAGGAATGTGATCCTTCCCACCTGACTTGGTCTTCTCGATCCAATCCTTGCCCAGGGTGACCCAACTGCTCAGCCACAAGGCACGGAGCGGATGGGTTGGGGAGACCAAAACAGCCTCACGATGCCTTCCACGGAAGTCGGTCAAGATGACATGAATGGAATCGACGGCCAGCACGTTTCTGAGCGCTTGCAGGTGCTGCTGACGCTCGGCACCGGAAGTAGTCTCGGCCTGACGGATGAGGTTCCTGACCAGATCAAGGTAGCTATCAGCATACGCGAGGCATTCCTTTTCCGAGTCCCGGAACGAAAGCCCCTGCATGATCAGCTCGGCAGTGTCTTTGCGCACCGCTGCAAAAAACTCTTCGCGGGCAGCCAGGAAGGAAGCCATCGCGGCGGAAGAAGGCAGTGTGAGTCCGACTTCGGAAGGCGGTTCGGCGGTATCCAGGTTGATCTGCATTCGCCAGCCCGACGGGTGCTTGGGCTCCGCCAAGATGCGCTGCTCGATTGTTTTAAGCATACGCGAGAGCGGGATCTGAACAGCGCCCTCACGGCCGAATTTTGCGTGTAGGGTTTCCTGTCGGGAGGTCTTCTTGGAACGACCGCCCTCGGCCCAGGCGACACCACTGATGGCGATATCATCGGGATCGCGTTCATCGCCTAGCGCAGTCAGTTGCAGTCGGAAACGTGCATGCTCCAGGCTCTGCTCAATGGGGATGGCGCGTTGCGGTGGTTCTTCCTCTATGTTGCCGCCCGGCAGGACGTAGAAAGGTTCGCTCTCATAAGAGCGTTTAGCGCCCCCGGAGGCTGAATCCGCTTCCAGCGGAATCGGGTCGCCATCGGCCGTCCAAGGCATTACACGGATGAAATGCCATCCTTCCTCGAATTCGATTTTATTGAGTTTGGTCAGGTTGGTTGTGCATTGCAGGCGGTTCGGCGTCCAGGCTTTGACCTTTTTGGATTTTCCTACCGGGCCGTCATTCTGCGAAATGATCTGGACCGTAAAATGGTCAAGCCCGCTGACCTTGCCGGGGTGAGGGTTAACCTCGAACACCACGTTCATTTTGCGACGATCGTTCGGAACCAGAACTTGTTGCCCGATGAGGCCGGAGAGTTGGTCGTCGGTCTCATCATCCGTAACAACCGGCAAGTCGGTCTCCAGTACAGTTAGAAGAACCTTGTCCAGCGAAAGCTCTTCCTGGAACGTCCAGTTGTCGAAAGAAATGCTCCACCAGCTTTTGTCAGTCGCGATGGGCGGCGTCCAGGATTCGGGCTCCTGGACATCGTATTTTTCAAAATAGGCGAATAGGCGCGACGCCAATGCCTTGTCACTGAGTCCGAGATCGATGATACGGCCACGCACAGATTTGTGCGAGGTCATCAGACTGCGGACGCTGCCGAGGTTACGGCGAATCTTGCCATTGACCATGCCGGGATCGGCAAAGAGCTTGAAGTCCGGAATCAACGTCAATTCATACAGGCTGGCCCCGAGGGTTTCTCCATCAATCCCGTTTTCGAGCGCGGTGAGAAGATACCGCACGCGGGAAACATCGTCGGCAAACAGCCATTCCTCTTCGGTGAGGATGCCCAAGAGATCACGGACATGGCCGAGCAGCGTTGCCGGGACACGGTCAAGCAGCGAGTCGATCAGATCCTCGTAGATACCAGTGAACGCCAGCTCCTCGAAGGTCGCCACACCAAAGGAATCCTCGGCGCTGGTACGGAGCGAGGTCGGTATGAAGACCAACAAAGGCTGGCGCAGCTCGCCGTTCGCGTCAGGGTTGCGAAGTTCCACCAACTTGGTAGAAGTCACCCGGAAAGGCATGCCTTCTTGGTCATGGCTCCCGAGGATAAAGATGTTTCCGTCGGGCCGGGTTCGCCGCAGTTCCTTGCAAACCGACTCCATGACATCGTCATCGAGATCGGTGACCCGCATGCAGTGGCCTGGGCCACGATCTCCCAGGATCGCTTCGATACGAGGGCACAGCAGGCCAGCGACCGACGCGTTCAATTTATCCTGGGATAGCTTCGTGAACGCGTTACTCATGCGTGCCTCCCGTTCTTATCAGTTCCGTCATTTCTCTCAATGGCATAGCGGGGCGATACCTTCTGCGTCACGTAGGCATCCGACAGGTCCTCGTAGAAACCGATTTCACGCAGGCGGCGCTTGAAGGCTTCGAGGTTGAGGCGCAGAGCGCGTCTGTCCAGGATGCTGCTGTTGGCTTGGTTTCCTTCCGGCAGCCGGTCGATGTGAAGGCCGTAGCGGTTTCTCAAAAAGGCCAGCAATTCCTCGATGCGAACCTCGCGGGTCACAAATCGCCCGCCGTCCTGGGTAAGAACAGCAATCTGAAGGAGTACCTCAAGCAGCTTGCTTCCCAGCACAAATCGCCGAGGACTTCCCTTGGCCCGTGATTGAGCCAGCAGTCCATTCTCTTTGTTTTTCAGCAGCAGAGAATCTAGACACTGAGTGATGTACTGGCGGTGATACTTGCCGCGATACGCCATCAGGATTTCGATGAAGGATTCGAACTCGCCCAAGCCCATGCCGGTGACTTCCCGGATCTCCGGATCGACGTCCTCGTTTCCGGAGGTCGACTCCTCGATCAGGCTTGCCAGGCGGAATTTGAAGTAGGCTTGGCGCTCGGCGTCGTGCTCGGGCTTCAGCAGGGACACCAGATCGCCAACGGTGAAAACACCGCCCCCAGGGGTAGCCAGCTTGCCCGTCTTCTTGCTCAGGTATTCCGCCATCTCATCGAGCTTCTTGATGACGAAGTTGGCCTGCACAAAGGCCGGGATCTGACGATAGAGCCGGTCAGTGGACTTGCGAGCCAACTCGGCCATATGCGGATTGTTGACGTCGCCCATATCGACGACCAGCGCCACGCGGTAAGGACAGCCTTCCAACGCATTGTCGAGGCCCGGGTTAATCGGGCATTCCTTGGCGGTGCAGAGATCGTTGCCGGAGCGCTGTTTCACCAGCTTGGGCAGCATCTGCAGCAGCTTGAGGTGGTAAAGCGCCAGATGGAATGCCATCAGAGTTTTGAGATAGTCCACCAGCACTGAGCGAGGAATATACGGCTCGTAGGCCAGTAACCGTAGAATATCGTCGGCCATAATATCGGCTTGGCCAATACACAGTGGTTGGAAACGCGAAGGTTCCTTGGAGTCCTTCATGTCCTGGGTAACCTGATGATCCAGACGCAGGATGGCCTGCGTTTCCACATCCACGGATACGTTGGGGTCGTAGCGATCCGTCACCAGATCGATACCCGGGAAGAAAAAGCGCTTCAAGGCATCCCGCGCCGCTTGGCCCTTGCCTTTGCGGGCATAGAAAAGCATCCAGTAGATCTGCTCGGCCGCGCCGTAGTCACGGGTATGCTTGGCGTTGCGGAACTTATAGGTGTTGCCGTGCAGGGGCCTGGGCGCCGCAAGCGCCTGGTTGCTCTTGCCGCGATTAACCAAATCCATCAGGTCGGTTTCAATCCATGCGCGAGTAATCTCGGGGTGCTTATCGAACCCGGCAAACCACTCTGGGTGCTCTAAAAAGTCCTCCAGAAACTCATCTACAGAAAGGTCTCCACCTCTCGGCGGCCTGCGGCTGGCGTACCCCTCATATTTGAGTCGAGGGAAGAGCATCGTTAACACACGGTCCATCTCGATATGTTTGAAATCGAGATAGGAAACTTTTGGGATTCTGAACTCCTTGTCGCGTCCTTTAATTGACATGGTATTCAGCCCCCTTATCTGATACACCCATCACCAGTCGGCCATCGTCCTCCCGGCATATTTCATAAAACTTGTGTCCAGCCTTTGTTAACAACACTTCTTTGTATGGAACTGAGGCCAGTAGATTCTTGAACACCGCCAGACTCAGATAGAAACCTTCCTGCTCCTCAATGCTGGGACGGTAGCCATCGTTCAGCCGCATTAGCATTTCATAAATGTCGAGATTGATGCGCAGGTTGGCCTTGTGGCCGTCACCGGAGTCGTAAAGCAGCACCAGAGTCTGAGAAAGGCACTCGAGGAAAGGGTGAGCTGCCGTTTCCTGCTCGGTACGAAGCGTGAAATGGTTGCCATCAAAAATTCGGTAACTGCGGATGGTGCCCTTATCCACATGGCGGACACGCAGCGCCAACTGGTTGCCCAGTCGCGCCGGATCGCTTAAGCCTTCGCCCCGGTTGACGGCCCGGAGAATAGCGGTCACCTCATCGGCGCTTTTCGCGCCCGGCTGCTCAATGGCATCCAGGAAAGGATCGATACTTCGGTAAGGCAACATCTCCTTCCAGCCGATGTCTCGTCGTTCGAAGAAATGGCGACGGCGCATGTGCGAGAGGTAATTCCGATGCTTGGCGATCAATCGGACACGGTTCTTCGACGAGTAATCGCGAGGCAGACTGCGGAACAGCGTCTCCACCAGCTCATTGTCATACGCGGATCGCTCCGCGAACGAGAAGCGGCTCATGGCCTTGGTCTTGGGATCGAGGAAGCCAAGCTCGCGATCCAGATCGGGGTTGCTGACTTCGGCAACGTCAATCTCGCGCAGCAAGGCAATCAGCCGGTCATTAGAGCCTTCCGCCCCGCCAAGCCACGAGTTGAAATAGAAACCGTCAAGGATGCGATTCTGGGTCTCTTCGCCGCCGTTCTGATAGAGCTGGTGAATGCCGTCGCAGTCCTGGGTGCCCACCAGCATGAAGGCCAGCGCCGAACGCAGGTCACGCATGGTGATGTGCAGTCGCCCGCGCAGGTGGGTAATGGTGTAGAGCATCTTCAGGCGCTCGATCACCTTGGGTCCGGCGACCGGGTCCTGGAAGGTCCGGGCGTTATGGTAGGCAAAGCACTTGCCCTTGAGGTCGCACTTCTCGCAGGCCTGCCAGTATTCCTGCTGCGTCATGCGGGCGATCAGCCGCTCCAGAATCGAGGGCTGACCTTCCTCGGGTTCGGCGACCACCGAGCGCAGGTTGAGGTTGATGACCGCGATACCGCCCTCCGGGGCGGCCCCGGCCAATCCCTGCTGGATCTGCTTGGCGAGCAGCGGGAACTCCTCTTCATGCTCCAGGAAGAAATCGACCAGCCGCCCCTCGTTGATCGCAATCAGGCGAGTCTGATTCGCGGGCCAGCCCGAGGCGTCCTTGCCCGCGAATGGAGCAAAAAACTTCTGCAGCACGGTATCGTTGCGCTCGTCGCCTTCATCCTGGCTGCCGTCGTAGTTGCTCTGGTAGGTATGCCCCTTGAGCTGGAACACGGCCCCATTCGCGCCACGCTGCATCTGTGAGCCCTTGCTCTCGGCAAAGGCCTCGAACTGCTGAATGAAGGCCGTCTTACCGTCACCAGCGTTACCACTGATGATCACGAGCTTAAACTCGCCTTTAAGAAGTGCGGGTTTGAGTTTTTCGTCCAGATAGGTGGGTACATAGGTTGCCTTGCCAACTTCGTCGAGACCACGGGTGCCAGCATTGGATACCTGGCTCTGGCTGTAGAGGGTCAGCAGATGGGTTACAAAGGGGTTGGTGTTGGGTTTGATCGGCTCGAAGCCTAGTTTGGATACCATCTTGGATCCAGTTCCAAAATCGCTGGTGGTCAGCACCGAACGCAGACGCTTGACCTCAGTCATGGCGATCAAGAACTCTTCGACAGACGTGAACCGATCCTTGCGCTCCGGCGCAATCATCTTCACCAGAACGTTGACAAGTGATGAGCTGAAGTCGGCGCAGCCTTTGAACTGTCTGGGGTCCTTGGGCTGAGTATTGATCGGTGGCGTGGGGTCATCGAATGGGTACTTACCGGTTAGACACTCGTAAAATGAGATCCCTAGGGCATAGATGTCACGGTCAATTCTGTCCGAAGCATCCGGCTCGGAGGAGTAATCGTAATCCGGTGGCAGGTAGCGACGCGTGCCGCCACCGCCCTGGACCTCGTCGTTCTCGGAGACCGCGACGTTGAAATCGATGATGCGGACACCCTTATCGGTCCACAGCAGATTGGAGGGCTTGACGTCCTGATGATAAATGCCATGCCTATGGAGGTGCGCTAAACCTTCGGCTGCTTCGCGTACAATGCGAACAGAATCATCCAGCGCCAAGGCTTCGGCATCGATCAGATCGGAAACGTCCAAGCCTTCCACATACTCAAAGACGATGTAAGGCGTCTGATTCGAATCGGCCATTCTGTCGGCCCAAATTACCTTAACGACGTGTGGGTGATCTGGCAAGCTAGTGAGGGTTTTATACTCGCGGCGCAGGCGTTCATAAACGCTACGACGGTCTTTAGTCACCAGTTTTATAACACGAACCACATCGCCCATGGCGTCAAATACTTTGTAGACTACCCCAAAGCCACCACTGCCGAGTTTCATTTGCACACGGAAACGATCAGCTAATACAAAATCGGTTGGCAGGTTGGTTAGGTCATCAGGCGTGACAAACGCGGGCGCAGCAGGTTTGTTTTCACTTTTGTCATCTTTGCCTTCTGGCAATATCAGATCTTCAAATTGCCTTTTAGCGATAGCGGCACTGGCAAAACGATCTTCTGGATCAAATTCACAAAAGGTTTGCAACCAAGCATCAATGCCTTTGGGTAAATCAGGCTTGTGCTCCGACGGCTTAATGGGGAATTTGCCATCGGCTTCAATCATCTGATCAATATTCTCGTAGGGTAGTTCGCCTGTCAGCAACTCATAAAACACCAAGCCAGCAGAGAATAAATCAGAAGCGATAGACGCCTCTTTCGGTTCAGACTTTTGCTCAGAGATAACTAATTCAGGCGCTCGATAAGCCGTGTCGAGATCTTCGGTTATCTGGTGAGCAATGGTTTCCGACGTTGACCGACTTTTACCTACCCGTGCAAAATCGAAATCGGTGATGCGAGCTATTCCCCCCCTGGTGATGAGAATCGCATCCGGGGTTAGGTTTCGATGAATGACCTGATGTTGGTGGGCGTGATCCAGCGCAGATAGCACGCCTTTTATCACTTGATATTTTTGATCAGTAGTAAGCGCAAATGCAGGCTTTTTTAAATGCTGACGTAGTACCTGTCCTGAAACATCGTCGGCCACCAGCGTAATCTCGTTACCATCGTCAGTTTGAATGAGATCTCGAACAGCCAATACATTAGGGTGGGCGCTCATGTGCTGGACAGCCACAAAAGCGTTGCTGATTTTTTTCAGTTCTTCTTTACGGGCCGATTCCTCTAAATAGGGGTCTGCTCGATAAACTCTAAGGCGAACTTGGCCTGCCTTAGCTCCCAGTAAATTGTGCTTTGCGCGATACTCGGTGTAGCGATCTGTGCCGCCTAGTTTTTCTACAACCTGCCAACTGCCAAATACTGGGGGAGCCGATTTGGGTTTGGCTCTGCCTTGAATAGCTTTGTCAATATGTGAGTGATAAGAGCGAATATCAGAAAGGCGGTGACTTGGGATTTTGCTCTTGTCAGCAAAGAACTTCAGGCAGCGCTTGTAGTCGGTCACATCGGGGCTATCAATTCCCGCCGGATCATACAGCTGTGCATCATCAGCTGTAAGCAATACAGCCGCATGTACGTGTACTTTGCGTAATTCGATAATGCCTTTGTTGCTATCCGCCAATAGGGTGCTCATTACCTTGGCATGGTTGCGCAACTTTGCCAGTGGCGAGTGAAACTTTTGCCGCCCCTCGGGGTACCACTTGGAGCCATACACATCGATGTTGCCCCGCGTTCCTTTGACATCCACCAGATACACCGCGTGAGGCGCGAGGATGGCGATGTCGATTTCGAACACCTCCTCACCCTGGCGCATCTCGAAGTTGTGGAAGATCAGCCAGCCATCGGGCAGGTGATCCCGAAGAAAACCGATGGCCTGGCGTTCAGATTCGTTCGCGGGTTGCCCGATGGGTATGACCTTCGCCATTAGCGACCTCCCTCCTCGATAGCACGTTCGATGAGGGATTGAGCTTGGTCTTCGCAGTCAATGGCTTCGTCGTATTTTCGATACGCATCGACAATAAGCTCGTTAACTCGGTTCGCTGTTTCCTGATCGACCAGAGGAACCGGCATCCATTTAACCATTTCTGGGTGGTATTCTTGCTGGATACTGCCAATGGAATACCCACGTAGCATTCTGAAAGCCATTTCCGATCTCAAAAACGCAAATAGGCACCCAGGAAGAATTTTGTCTTGCTCAGGTATCACCCTCAAGAAATCTTGAGAGTAAGCATATTGGGTCCGCTTCCCAGCGATAAATTGACATCTGGCAAAAGAATTACTGTCGTCCAACCCACCTCTGGCGGCAATCATGGTCGAACCTTCAGGAAGAAACATGAGTTCATCCTTAGGAAGGTGTTTTTTTGCGATCCATCTGCCATCTGGCCGAATTGTAAAGCAATCGCGCTGACCAAGAAGTTCCACTCCAAATTCAGGGTCGGGCGCAGAATCAATTCTTTTGAATCTCGGCCCAGTTCGGAGGGTGCCCGGTTTTGTCAGATCACCTATGTAGGCCCATTTTTTTGCGGTCTTTACATACGATTCCAACTCTTTGTTGAGAGGAATGAAGTTGACAGCTCTGAGGCTATTTGAGTTGGGAAGTGCAGCCGCAAACCCCAGTTTTCCTGATTTCTTATGCCATTCTATCGGTGAAATGTCGTTAAGGCCTGCAGCAGCGACATATTCCGAAGTAGCCGTAACTACCTGGCTAATCGCTTCGTAACGAAGATCTGCCGCTCTTTGAACGAGTTGATGTGCTTTGCCTTCAATGTTGCCGAGACGTGGGACAGGAAGATCCGAAATATGGTGTGCTTCTATGTGTTGAATGATTGCACCATAAGTTCCTGAGATCACTATTGGCACACCAAACCGACTGGAAAGATAGGCGTAAAGGTAGCCAGAAGAAATCTTGTTGGGATCAGCGACGACCTTCATTATGTCTTGGTTAGACCAGCAGTCAGTCATGTCTTTTCTGGCATATGCCATTCTCCCGATGCTTCCGGAGCAGGTAATAAGAGTCATGCCCTCTTCAACTTTCAGGTAACTTAGTTTTGCCGAGTGGGCATCTTTTGCACTAATCATCGGCAGGTTTGTCATATCTGCCTGAAGCATGGTCGAGGTCGTTAAAAAAGGAACTCCATAGGCAGGATCATCGACGTAATTGCGGACAAATTGCGGTCCGTTATAGATTCCTCCGTTGTAGCCACTGGTAAGAGAACTAAGGCTCTCTGTTTTAATTTTTTTGAGCAATTCTTTGGCTTCAATTGCTCCCGACATGTAGGGGCCGCAATCAAGGCGGCGACCGTTATTCTCAAGCCAAGAACTCGGAACTGCTCTGCATTGAAATTTTCTGCTCATAGTGCCACCTCGCCGGTTGCGCGGAATTTCTTGTATTTCTCTGCCACCAGCGGCAGTTCGTCATGAATGCGGCGATCCCTGCGCGTGGTCCGGCGGATTTCCACTTCGCCGCCTTCACGAACCCGCTCGATCACTTCCTCATCGAAAACCAGCTCTTCACCGTCTGGGGCTCGCTGAAACAGGAGATTGCCCCGGGCGTCGACACCGGCCCGATCCACTACGGCCATGAAGACCTTGTATTCCGGGTGTTCGGTGTTGATCAGTTCCTCTTGGCTGCGGCGACGTAATACCAAGAGGCTCGGCAAGGCGGGGGTCAGGCCATACTCCTTGACGGTGACTTTGAACGGCTCCACCGGTAGGTCAACCGAGGCCAGTACCTCGCAGTGGCGCAGAATCCACCAGCGAATGTATTCATCACCAGGATTTCCGAGAACTCCATCAGGCAGAAGGATTCCAATACGGCCAGTTCCAGGTTTGACCCAATCCAGCGCACGTTCAATAAACAAAACTTCAGGTGGCACACCTCCTGTGTTGATGGCACCTGAGTTAACGTAACCGTCACCGCCTTGTTCTTTGTTCCAGACCTTTCCAAGGTCATAACGGGAGAGAATTGATTCGTCGGCAACGACATCCTTTGTCGAGAACCAGGGGTTGAGCAGAATCATATCCATACTGGCCAGCGGCATAGCCGGGCGGGCGGCTTCGATACCATCCAGATCGCCGTCCGGGAAGGTGCGGGCATCGATGCGGAACACGCGGCCGGGATTGCCGGTGGTGAACAGCAGGTTCATGCGGCTGGCCACGGCCAGGAAAGGATCGATGTCGCAGCCGAGGGCATTGCTGGCCGCCCAGGCGGCGGTTTCGTTTTGCGCCTGGCGGATCTGTTCGTTGGTGGCCTCATCAGGCGTGGTGCCCATGGCGGCCAGTTTCTTCTTGAAGATGTGAGCGGCGGTCATGGCCAGGAAAGTGCCGGTGCCGCTGGAGCAGTCCATGATACGTTCGCCGGGTTGCGGGTCGAGCATCTCCACCGCCATTTCGGCCACGTTGAGCGGCGTGGGGTAGCGGCCCTCCCGGCCGTCCATCACGCTGCGTGCGACCGCACGGAAGGCCCCGGTGCGGTAACGGGGCTGGGTTTCGCTCAAAGAGTAACGGGCCAGCTCCATAACCACGCGGGCGGTCTCGTGGGGCTCTAGCGTCAGATCCCAGCCACGGGTCAGCAGGTTTGGTTGCCAGGCCTTGGCGGCGGCAATGGATTCGTTGATGCGTTGGGCAATGGCCTGTTGACCCGCCTCGGTGAAAGGCTCGTCGCCCCTGATCCAGAATCTGCGCTCGCCGGTGGGCAGGGTCTCGTCGTGGATCTTGGCCAGCATCAGCACGGCCAACTGCTTGAAAGAATCCTTGTGGTCGAGACCCAGGTTGCGGTTCAGGTACTGGCGGCAGCGCATCAGGGCGTCTTCCAGGTCTTCCGCCTCAGCGCTGACCTGAATGACACCGCCGGTGCGGTCGAGATCGGTGGTGCGTTCGCCCGGGACCGGCCAGACACCGAGCGGTTTGGCGCGGACCTCGAAGCGGGTGCGCTCGACCTGAAACAGGAACTCTTCCTGACCGTTGGTCCACATGCCCAGCGTAACGCCGGGGATCAGTTCCAGCAGCTCCTTGAGCTCGCGCAGGTCGGCGTCGGCCTCGGCAATGGAGCGGAGCTTGTCGCGCTTCTTCTGAGTCTTGCAGACGATGATCCGCTGAAGGTTGTCGTTGTTGTGCTCGGCATCGGGACGGAAAATCGCGATGTCGATGCGCTTGCGCCCCTGGCCGGTGATCTGGGGGTTGTAGTTGATCTCCAGATCGTTCCGGTCAAAACCGTAGCTCTCGATGAGCTGGCGCAACACCTTCTGCACCAGCAGCTTCTTGGCCGAGGCGCTCTCCTTGTTGCCGGTCAGGATATCGATGAAAAAGTTGTCCGGGCCGCTCTCTTCGGCAGCATCCTGCGGGGCTTCAATGATGTCGTCGTTGTTGTCGCTCATCTGCTTGCTACCTTGTGTTCGCCGCGTTTGCGATTCCGACTAGACGAGGATTTCTTGGTGGGTGTCTGTTCATCGTATTCGCTTAGAAATTCACGATATTTCTCAGCGATTACAGGCAGATCGTTGTCCTCGATCTTTTCACTACGGGTTAAAGTCCGTTCCACGAAGCGCCCACCAATGCGGATGCGCTCGATATGCTGCTTGGGCTCGACGATCTCTTCGCCGTCTGGGGTTCGCTTATAAAGCTTGTTGCCGCGGCGGTCGAAGCCAACCTTGTCGGCAACGGCCATGAAGACTGGGTATTCTTCGATACCACCCAGCGCCTCGGCACGTTTTTCCTCTTCACTCTTGCGGCGCAAGAACAGCAGGCTGGTGAGGATGTTGACGTTGGCCTCGGCGATGAAGGCTTCCACCGGCAGGTCGACGGAGGCGAGCACTTGGGTTTCGCGCATGATCCACCAACGGATATACTCCGCCGCCGGGTTGCCGAGAACGCCGTCTGGCAAAACAATGCCCATACGACCAGTCCCTGCTTTGAGCCATTTGATGCAGCGCTCAATAAAGAGGATCTCAGGCGCAACACTTCCTTTTAGTGAACCGGTGTTGCGGAAACCACCTTCACCGTCAGATTCCCAGTGGTGAGCCAGCTCGTATTGCTCGAGGATGTGCTTGTCGGTAATTGGAATGTCCGATCCAAAGGGCGGGTTGGTTGCAATGATGTCAAGTGATCCCAAGGGGATTTCTTTCTTTGCTGAGTCCAGATCAGCTAGATGCCCCAAAGGGAACTCGAGCGAGTTGATGTTATAAATATGCCCACGACCATCACCCGCTAACACCATGTTCATTTGAGCAGCGCGAATCAGGAATGGATCAAAGTCTGCCCCATAGACATTGGCAGCCGCATATTCTTTCAATCTCTCGTGAACGTTCAGAAACTCGGTAGTGCTTTCGTTTCCTGCCTGTGTGTCTTGTTCTTGGCGGAATCTCTTCAGCATGTGGCCAAGGGTGGCCACTAAGAACCCGCCTGTGCCACAGGTAGGGTCAAGTAGCGTTTCATGTTCTTTAGGGTCAAGCATTTCGATCACCAGCTTTACTACCCCGCGAGGGGTGAAATATTGGCCGCGATCGCCACGCAAGTTCACGCCAACTAGCTCTTGGTAGGCTACACCTTTGGCATCGACATCCGTTCGGGTGAAATCGTATTTGGCTAATTCAGAAACGATAAAGGCCAGCGCCCGGTCGGAGAGAGTGATCTCCTCGTTGCCCCGGAAAATATTCTTGTACTGCTTCTTGACCTCGGTGAAGAGCTCTTCAATACGGGCACGGATGGCCTTGCGGCCCTGTGGCTCGAACTGCTCCTTCGGGCCGGCCCAGAACCGGCGTTTCCAGGCCTGGCGCTGTTTGCCGCGCAGGTTCTCATCGTGCATCTTGCAGAAGATCAGATAAAGGAACTGCCAGAAGGCGGCATCCTTGGGCATGCCCTCGTTGCCATGGATATAGTTGTGGCAACGGCGAAAGGTGATTTTAAGCATCTCATTGTCTGCAACGCGCGTATGAGCATCAGAGATAACTTCTTTGGTGCCAACGGACTCTTCCGCCATTGGCCAGTCACCAATTGGATTGCACTTAGTTTCGAAACGCTTTTGCTCTTTCTCAACAAAGAAGAACTCCAAGCCGTTAGTCCATAAGCCATACTTAACGGCGTCGACTTCGCGCATGATGGTCTCGATCTCTTCAAGGTCTTTTGCGGCCTGTTCGAAATCACGAATGCGAACTGCGTTTTTCCCAACGTTCGGTTCTTGACGGCAGAGCACCGCTCGCCCGAGGTTTTCGATGGTATGTTCATTGCCGTGATGGAAGATCGCCACGTCCACCTTCTTGCGCCCGCCAATGGAAAAATCCAGCTCCATGTCTTCCGGCGAGAATCCGTATTCGTGAATCAAGGCGCGAACGACCCGCTGCCGGACCAGTTCTTTCTTTGTTTCTTTGATCTGTTTGCCGGAAACGTAGTCGAGTGTATAGCCAGCAGGTATGGTGTTCTCGGTTTTTTGATCTTTTTTAGCGGTTTTCTTGCTCATGAATGTCTCCGGAACTGAGCTGACGACATGATTACTCCCCAATATCTTGTGTTGTGTTCTTTTGCTTTTCTATCCAGGCATCAATATCTCTACGGGAGAACCGCCACTGCCCACGCACCTTGAATGCGGGTAGCTCGCCTGATTGCGCCATGGAGTAGATTGTCTTTTCTCCAACCTTTAGAAGGGCTGCCACTTCTTTTATGGTCAGAACGTCTTGGTTCTGCATCTTTTTAGCCTCCAGGTGCTCAAAGGGCAGATAAGGGCAACAAAGCAGCAAGGATGGCACTTTTTTGCATGAATTACCAAAGTTTACCAAACTGTTTTTGTGTTGCATAACACTAAACACTCTTCTATCATTCCCTGCATGAGCAAATTCGGAGAGACAATAAGGGACCTCAGGATCGCCAAGGATCTTGGTCTGCGGGAGACAGCCGTCAAGGTGGGGATGTCGCCTGCCTATCTGAGCAGGATTGAACGAGGCAAGGAGCGACCGCCTAGCCCTGAAATCATAAAGGCCCTTGCAAGCCAATTGGCAGCCGATCCTGATGTGTTATTTCGGCTGTCTGCGTCAACTGACCCTGATGTCGTGGAATTCCTGCATAGCTCACCTGAAGTAATGTCGTTGGTTCGCTTCCTAACTGATGCGAGTTTTTCTTCACAGCAAATTGATGAGCTGATGAAAGCTGCGCAGAAGATAAGTTCCGACGGGATCAAGCCGAAGAGAACTAGGAAGAAAGCAAAGCCTGAGCCGTCGAAAGACGCGAGCTAAATGGCTTGCACGTTCAATGATGCAAGCCATCTTGATGTGTCCGAGTGTTGTTGAGCGTTACGGATTATTTTGACTGATTTGGCAGATGACTATCGAGCTGAATTTCGAGAGCTGTTTGAAGCTTAAAGATTTATTGGGTTTATTCACATAGCTGTATACGACCTTGCCTTTCAACATGAGATCGAAGAGTTTTGTAATGGAATGCCCTTCTTTCTGAATTCCGCCCAGGGTTTTTCCTTGTGCGATTGGAGATTTTTGAGCTGAATTTTGAAGTTTTGCAAGTAGACGTTGCCACGATTTTTTGCATATTAGCCAATCTCGATTCTGTGCGTCGGCTTTTTGCAGTGCTTTAACAACTCCAGCATCAAGTAGTTGCTTAAGCTGGTAGCGAGAAAGCTCCGTTTCAATAACAGCCTGTTCCATTGACCAGTTTTCTTGGTACAGCCTGGCCAGAGCCCCGACTTCCTCTCTGTTGAAATAGGCCTTGCCTTTAAAATTGTGTGGCGTGATCTTACCTTGGGCTATCAGGCTACGAATTCTAGGCTCTCGACAATCAAGGAGGTGTTGTGCCTCTTTTTGGGTTATTAGCGGGCGCTCATCGGATGACAAAGATATTCTGGTCAGCCGATGTGTTTGAATTGCATTCGGCCAGTTGATCTCGATGAATTGGTCAAACGCGGCTCTTAGGCGAGCAATACCTTTGTTCTCTCGCTGCCGATACAGCTTTTCGTGAATGTCGCGGAAGTGCTTGTTGATACCCGATTGCCCGCGTTCGCTCATCGGGTTATCAATGTACTGGCTAAGTAGCAGATGGAAACCATGAGGCCAGCGTTTCAAGGCTTGCCAAGCCTGGGTGTAATGGTGAGATACAGTCAGGTTGTCCAAACTAGCCGGTGTGAACAGTGTTTTGTGGAACAGCCTGTACTGGTAGTGTGCAATGAAATGGATTAGAGACAAGGCTTCAGCGAAGTTCAGGCCCCTAAGCACGGCCGGAGTCGATTTTGGTGGGTTACGTCCCTCGATCAGATGAGTCATTGCCCTGGTGAAGGCTAAGGTTGCAGGCGAGGCCTTCGGTATCGAATTAACCGGTGGGAATGGGTCGCTTTCACCGAATTCATTGAGAGAGCGGCGGTACCAGCTCAGCCTCTTCCCTGTCTTGGGGCTAGTATCGACGAGTAACAGCTTGTGCTTGATACAGACTGTATAGGCGATGTGGCTCCATAGGTCGGAAGAATGTCCCGTCTCTTCGAGGCATTCGGGGCAGATTTTCGGGGTTTTGACGAAGATCTTGGTGGTAAAGTGCGGCACTTGGGACGATTTGAAGGTGTCAGCTGTTCTCGGATAGGTATAATCGAGCCCCAGCTGGGAAAAGTACGGCGCTATGTCATACTCTCCAGTAATTATCTGGTGGGCTGGTATCCGGAGGTTTTTCCACGGTAGACCGGCATGCTGGAGCAAATGGCCGATATGGTGAAAGCCATTTTGCTCGCTGACCCGGATGAGATAACTGACCATGCACTCATCGGGTTGCCGATGGGGTCGAATTAGTAGTCTGCTCATGTTTTGAGCATAGAATTTCAGCGCATGGTCGTGAAGAGATAGTGAGCTGGGATCGGTAAGAAACTTGTTCAAACTTATGTCGAACCCACGTGGTGCGTGGGCCTTAGGCGTTTTTTGGGGATAGCAGAAATTTGTTCAATCTTTTCTCGAAAGTTTTGTTCAAACTTATCTCGAATTGGGCCGAAAAATGCGGGCTGTAGAGGTTGTTTGTTCAAGCTTATGAGAGGACTTACAGAGTCAAGCGTCTGGGTGCGGGCGGGCATTACTCAATGCCCGCCCAGCCGCGCTTAGAGATCCACTTGAACCCTTGCCCAGAACGTCCGCCCCGGCTCATTTACACGATCCGTTTGCACATAGCCCGCAATCGCCCCGCCCATGCCATCTCCACCGGAGCGGCTAACGAACTCGGAATAGGTGCGATCAAACAGGTTATCAATTCCCGCACTCAACTGGGTGTCAGGCCGAGCCTTCCAGCTGGTGTTGAGTGAGAATACAGCAAAGCCACTACTTGGCCCTAAATCCTTACCAACAATGGTACCGCGCCCATCGTCGTAACGTGACTGCTTGCGCACCCCGCGCACTAACCCACCAACCGACCAATCTGCGTGAGAGTAGGCGAGCCCCAAGCGGGCTTCAAGCGGCGGTGTTTGCGGCAATGGAGCGTTATCGGTGCGGTTTTCGCCCCATGTCCACGCCAGCGACGAATCCATTTGCCAGTGAGTGCCCATTCGGTAAGTGCTGGAGAGCTCCCCGCCGTAGGTTCTGGCATCCACGTTTCTGGAATATCCGTTCATTGCCATCATGCTGGTATAATCGACAAGGATAAAATCGTCGATGTTTGCATAAAACACCGAAGCAGCAAGGTCAGTACTGGCACCGCTGTAGAGCGCTCCTAGGTCGAGCTGTGTCGTTGTTTCAACATCGGTATGAAACCCGCTGATCGAACCGTCGCCACGTTTGGAAATCAGCTCCCAATAATCCGGAAAGCGCTCGGCGCGGCCAATCCCTGCGTATAGCGTAGTGTTGCGTTCGCTCAGCTCACGCTCGATGCGCGCGAATCCGCCGCCTAGAGTTTCACGCCGCGTTTCGCCCGCCGTTGGGTTCATCGCTGCGTGGCCCATCATGCTGCCGATCATTTTGCGCTTGTCCGTTGCTTCCCAGCGATCGGCACGATAGCCCGTAACAACGCGATAGCCCTCGGAAAAGTCGATCTGGTATTCCGCAAACAAGCCCTTTTGTTGAAAGCTTGCGTCGTCCGACCACTTCGAATAAACATGATTAACGCCCGCATTGCGTGCCTCATGAGAATTGTTCTGCTGGTCATAACCGACGCTCAACAAATCATTGCCCGTTAGCACAAACGTCGTTGCGAAACGTCCACCCTCAGTGTTTCGTTTGAGATTGGAGTAGCCCATCATTCCCGGTTTGCGAAGCTTCTGATCATCCATTACGTGATCAATCTCGTTGCCGTACACCTGAAACTCAACGCTATTGAGGGTTTCGCTGATGTTACGCTTTTCTACTTTTAGGTTTTGGCTTTCGCGTAAAAAACGGGTTCCATCCATGCCACGATCTGCGTACGCAGCTTCGCCGTTACTATGGTTTACGCTGGCTTCGATTCGCGTGTCGCGATCCGGCGTATAGCCTGCGGCAAACTGGCCACCATAACGATGGTATTCACTATGCACTTTATCGCCATTGCCATCTTCGTAATCATGGGCTTGTGAGTTGGAGCCGGTAAGCTGGAAATAGCCGAGTGCAGCACCCGCGCGCAGGTCAATCAACTCGTCATAACGCGAGGCGCTAGCGGCTAACGCGCTGGCGCGAAGGCGATAATCCGGTACGTCGAAGGGTTCCACTTCACGCTCAAAAAGAATGGTCGCGGCGCTGCTCATGGGGCCATGGCTCACGGTTTGCGGCCCTTTGACCACGGTCAGCTTGTCGTATAGCTCTGGATAGATATACGCGGTGGGGGCATCCATGCGGCTATTGCACCCGCCCAAAAGGGTTTCGCCATCGACCGCAATTCCCAAGCGCGAACCCGTCATCCCACGAAAAACCGGGTCGCCGTCAGAGCCGCCTTTGCGCGTTACGGCAAAACCGGGAATGGTTTTTAAGTAATCGGCGCCGTCATGGGTTGGAACGGGTTGGCGCGGAACCTTGAGGTCGGTGGTCACCGTCACTGGGCTGGTCATGGCGGTGTCTGTCACGATCAATGGGCTGAGCAGGAGCGTGTCGTCTGCACTTGTATCCGCAGACTCATGGGAGTGGTGGGGCTCACCAAATGTAGTCGTGCTGAGTAACGCGGTGCTTATAGCAACAACGAGAGGCGATTTCAAAAAACGCATGGCACAATCCTGTGTGGTTTGAGCAAACCGTAAGAAATGAGACGGGGAAAGTAGGGCAAACCCTGACGCAAAAAAACTGCGCAGAGTATAGGGGAACTTTCGAGGTATGTATTGCGCTATCGCAAAGGTTTTTATCGCCACGTTTGCTGCATGATTCGCCAGTATCTGCCGATTAGGCAAATTGATGGCGCAAGCAGACGGCACGATTATGGAGGCAGGTCTGCATCTAGCGAGCGTAGGTGGCGAAAAATGCTATGATGGCCGCCCAAAGAGCCGGTGATGGGAGAAAAATGCGTGGCACTCAAATTTCAAGTGGTTCCAGTGACCCCTTACGAGCAAAACTGTACGGTGCTCTGGTGCGATGAGACGCTAAAAGCTGCTGTGGTCGATCCTGGCGGCGATCTGGATCGCGTGCTGGCGGTGTGCAAAAAACATGGGGTGCAGGTAGAAAAAATCCTGCTCACCCACCCCCATATTGATCACGCGGGCGCGGCTGCAACGCTTGCAGAAAAGCTGGGGGTGCCGATCGAAGGGCCGCAAAAGGCGGATCTTTTCTGGATTCAAGGTTTGCCGCAACAGAGCGTGATGATGCGCTTTCCGCCCGCTAAGCTCTTTACTCCCGATCGTTGGTTGGAAGATGGCGATCAGGTAAGTGTGGGCAATGTGGTGTTTGATGTGATTCACTGCCCCGGCCATACGCCTGGCCATGTTGTTTTTTATCAGCCAGACGCCAAACTTGCCCTAGTTGGGGACGTTCTGTTCAACGGTTCGATTGGCCGCACGGATTTTCCGCTGGGGAATTTTGAATCTCTCGTGCATTCCATTCGCCAAAAGCTGTTTCCGTTGGGGGATGACATTGCGTTTATTCCAGGCCATGGGCCAATGTCTACATTTGGACACGAACGAAAAACCAACCCATTTGTGTCCGATCGGCGCGGCTAATTTTAGCTCTCAGCGGTCACAATGCGCGCGCTTAGAGCGTAATGAGCACAATCTGGTTTCGGCCGGCGGCTTTCGCTTTGTACAGACCATCGTCTGCGGCTTTCAGAAAATCTGCAGGTGTGTGGGACTTACCTGGGTAGCCCGTTACTAAGCCGCCAGAGATAGTGACCTCGCTGCTCACATCGGAGCCCTTGTGGGTGATATGCAGGCTGCGAATCCGCTGCTCAACTCCGTCACGCAAGCTTGCGGCTTCGGTGGCCGATGTGTTTAGCCAAACTAGCACAAATTCCTCGCCACCGTAGCGCCCCGCAAAGTCCAAGGGGCGTCGGCAACTGGCGGCGAATGCGCTGGCCACGGCCTGGATGCAGCGGTCGCCTTCCAAGTGGCCGTAGAGATCGTTGTAGCGCTTGAAATAGTCGATATCGGCCAGCAACAGCGACACGGCAATTTGCTCGCGGTGGGCGTAATTGAAGATACGTTCCAGCTTGTGGTTGATGGCGCCACGGTTGTAGATACCCGTGAGCGCATCGGTTTGCGCCAGCGCAGACATCATGCCACGCTGCAAAAAACTGCGCCGAGAATTGAATTCAATGATATAGCCGCCCGTCGCCCCGACGACAAAGTGCCCCACCATAAAGAACTCTTGATGAGGCGAAACCGGCGTGCCCAGCCATTTGGCAATGACCAGATGACCTACGATCAGCGTACCGTTGCAGAACAGCGCATAGCGGTGCAACATGCCGGCCAGCAGGAATGAGGTCATGATGATCAGGTTGATGCCTTCATAGGGCATAATGACCTGAGTTCGGTTGGCAAGCAGCACCACGATGCTTTGCGCCATCCCGACATAGAGCACGATCAGTACAGCGGCAAGTTGGAAAAGCCCTTTGAAGCGATGAAGGTAGTAGGTGAGGCCAAATGCCAAGACCAGCACAGGGCAGGCCGTGTAGATACGCGACCAGAGATAAATGTTTTTTAGCTCGGGCGAGAGTTTTGGCAGATCCAGCGGTGCGAGCACCAGCAGTAAGAGCACGCCCAAGGCGATTGCCGCGCGCTGGCGCAGCAAGCCGCGACGGTAAAAGTACTCACGAAATTCTTGCTCAAGGCCCCCGTCAAAGCGCAGGTCTTTATAGCCTTTGGCGGTTTGTTGGGAGAATCTGTCCATGTCCGTACTGGCCAATGTGACTGGGCTCTCAAAAGTGGGTGGTGGGGTGATGCTCTAAAATGCGTGAGCGAATACAGAAAGTGTAGTTGGAACTGAGGCGGGTGTAGAGATCAATGGCAGTATTGTGGGAGCACAAGCACGAAGGGGTGCGCTACGAGGTGCGTTCTGCGGGGCGCAGCGTGCGTTTGTACGAGAACGGCGTTTTGCATACGCAATATCACCCTGAGCGAATCTTCGTGGGCAGCGTTTGGGACTTGCTAAGCTTCGCGGGCTTGATGCTTCCGCGCGGGCTTCCGCGTCGCGTGTTGGTGCTAGGAGTTGGGGGTGGTGTGGTGATACGTCAACTCCATGGCTTGTTGGCACCGCTATGCCCAGAGCCTTTGGTTGTGATCGGCGTAGAACTCAACCCGCTGCACATCCGCCTAGCTCGCGAATGGTTTGGCCTCACGCCCGCTTATGCCGAATTGGTGCAGGCGGATGCTGCGAGCTTTGTCCGAGACTACCAAGGCCCACCGTTTGATCTGATTGTGGACGATGTTTTTGCGGTAAAAAATGGTGAGCCAGAACGTGCGATTCTGGCAGACGATGCGTGGTGTCAGTTGTTATGTTCGAAACTTAGTGAACACGGTGCTCTGACAACCAACTTTGCTTCTGTGCGCGAGTTCCGGGCCAGCGCGCTATCTTCGGCAAAACTCGGCAAGAATCGAGAAGCGATGAATACGATTCCATTTCGGAGCGCGTATAGTTTCACCACCCCGCATTGCGATAACGTGATCAGCGCCTGTTTTAAGGGAGATGCCCCCGCCGGCCTGTTAGAGAGTCGTCTTCAGGAACACCCTCTCTGCCAAAAGAAAAGCGTGCTCAAGCAGTTACGCTATCGAGCACGCAAATATCTTTGAGCGGCTTGTTCTCTTGCGCGGGCGCTAGGAATCTTTGCGCTCAGGAAGCATCCGCAGCAGCGTGTTATCGTGCATAAAGTAATGGTGGTAAAGCGCGGCAACCGTGTGCAAACCAATCACGAACATCCCAACTTTCCCAATCAGCTCATGCGTCTCCTTGATTTGCCCAGCAAGATCCGAGTTTTCGCCAATCAGATGCGGTAGTTCCAGGCCGAAAAATGGAACCGGTTTGCCAGCCGCGCTCAGCATCATCCAGCCCGCAAACGGGAGAAGCACCATGCCGGCATACAGCGCAAGCTGCACAGCCTTGGAGAGCCAGTGTTGCCACGCAGGAATTTCCGGAATAATGCGCGGCGTCGGGCCCATCACGCGCACCGCAATGCGCACCAAAGTAATGAAGAATACCGTCAGGCCCAGCTGAAAATGCCAAGTCTTCATGAGCGCACGCGTATCACTCCCTTTGGGAAACCAGCTCTGAAGCTCAATGAATACATAAACGCCAAGTATCAATAACGCGGTCAGCCAGTGGATGCCAATACTCAAGCTCCCATAGCGAAGCTCAGTGCTTTTCCAACCCATTGCAGTCTCCAAAACACGGTAAAAGGTGTTGAATAGTATAGGGATTTGATTTGGGTAATACAGGGTAGGCGGAAAAATAAACACGCGCTTTCTGGCAGGCGAGGCACCGCACCCAAGCCCCTGTTGGCTTAGGCGTTTGAGCTCACTGCGTCTACTGAATTGGTGCTAGAAGCGCACAAAACCCGATTCATCCAGCTTCGTAGGCGCTTGCGTTGGAGTGGTTGACGGGCGCGAGGCAGCATGTGTCGCGAAATTAGGTTTTGCTAGACCTTGCCCGAATGGGCCGTGGCCACCTGATGAACCAGGGAAGGCAGGTATCGACGTAGCGTGATGCGAATCGCTGAGCTGGAAGTAAGAAATTTTCTCTTGAAGTTGGCGGGCAAGTGCGCTCATTTCCTCCGAAGTGGAGGAGAGCTGTTCCGAAGATGCAGCATTGCTCTGCGTGCTTTGCGCCAACTGCGCAATCGCTAAATTGATCTGCTCAAGGCCCGCAGTCTGCTCGGTAGACGCCGCTGAAATTTCCTGCACCAGATCGGCGGTTTGCTGGATGGCCGGTACCATGCGCTCCAAAAGGGTGCCTGCGTGTTCGGTGAGGTTTACGCTTTCTCCCGCAACCTCGCTGATCTCTTGTGCGGCAACGCGGCTGCGTTCTGCGAGCTTTCGCACTTCTCCGGCAACCACGGCAAAGCTCTTTCCGTGATCTCCCGCACGCGCGGCTTCAATCGCTGCGTTGAGTGCTAGCAAATTGGTTTGGTAGGCAATGTCGTCAATAATGCCGACTTTTGCTGCGATCTTGCGCATAGCTTCGACCATTGTACGAACGGCTTCGCCGCCGTCACGCGCATCTTTGGCGGATTGGCTGGCTACTTTGTTGGTCACTACGGCGTTATCACTATTTTGGGCGACCGTCGCTGAAATCTGTTCGACGGATGCGCCGGTTTCTTCAACACTTGCCGCTTGTTCAGATGCGTTCTGACTCAGCGCTTGGGAAGAGGTCGAGATCTGATCGGCGGCGGATGTGAGCGCGGCGGATGATTGGTGCACCTCGCTGATGGTTTCGTGCAGGCGACTGACGGTGCGCTCAAGGTTATACAGCACGCTTGAATGGTCATGCGGTGCAAGCTCAATCTTGACCGCAAGATTTCCCTCCGCCACGCTCTGTAGTTTCTCCATTACTTCGCGTGGCTCGCTGCCCAGCTGCACCCGTAGTATGCGATAGGCAATCAACAGCGCGCCTGAAAGCAGTAGTAAAGAAATCCCCAGCAGAGTGTAGATGGTTGCTTCGAGGCGCTGCGCCTTCTCCGTTGCGGCCAATACGGCGCCGTGAGTACGCGCTTCAAGAAGTTGGTAGAAATCATCCACCGGCTTCATGATTTTCGCCTTAATCGCGTGATAGTCGTGATTGTGCAGCAAGTCGATGGCCATCTCGCGGTTAGGCGCGCCGCGTACTGTAAAATGGCCGCTGCCATCGTCAAACAAGCCTTTCACCGCATTGATTGCGATCGTTTCGGTTTTGACGAGAGCATCGGACAGCGCTTGCGCTTCACCGAGTTTGGCGAGTTCTTCTTTGCTAAATCCTGCCTGTTTCATCAGATCAAGCAGCGGGGTGGACTGCGTCGTATCGGGGCGCGGTGCTGTGCCGTTGGCGGCAACAAAATCCCAGTAAATGCGTTGATAATCCTGCGGGCGAGGGCGAGTGCCCGCGCGGATGCCCACTACTTGCAGATACTGCTGCTCGTAGCGTTCATCTCCTGTTACTGCATAGGTGCGAGCGAGGCGAGTCAGGTCATCGGAGCTTTGTCGCAGCTCATCGGCCAACAAATAGGAGGTATAACGGCTCTCTTGGGCTTGGCTAAGTTCGTCGTGGGCCTGATTGAGTAGGCGTGTAACGCCGATGATTGCAGCCATGAGCACAAAAATGGTAGCCGTCAGGAGAATAAACAGCTTTCGAATACTCATTTCCTGCATAAGATTGCGCGCCATGTAAGCCACCTCCGCTTGAAATTCAGCCAAGAGAGAACACAAAAGGTCAGTTTTATGTATATAGTCTTTGGATGGGCTTTACGCAACCAAGGCCAGAGTGCTCGCAAGGCCAAGAGTGCCCGCGCCTTTTTACGGGCGCGGATTTGGAGGTAGGTGCTAGCTAGGTGCTCTAGATAGGTGTATGGGGAAGGAGCTCGCCGTACTATGCTGGCGTTACATCATAACGTGCAAATGCACGCAATACGCTCGGTGCAAAGCGGGAGAGTAAGCGCAAACCTTTTGCTTCTGGGCTTACTGGTACAATCGCGCGATCCTTGCAAATGGCGTCCACAATTTCCTGCGCTACCCGATCGGGGGTATAGGCGCGGCGCGTGTACATTTGCGTGGTTTTCTCCTGCTTTTTGCGCTCTGTTGCAGCGTCTTCGCCCACAAAGTGGGTGGTGCGGGTGATGTTGGTATTGATTAGACCGGGGCAGATGGTAGAAACGCCAATGTCGTGGCGGCCTAATTCCGCGCGCAAACAGTCGCTTAGCATAAATACAGCAGCTTTGGTGGTGGCATAGGCGGGGTAAATGGAGGAGGGCGTATAGGCCGCGGCCGATGCGACGTTTACGATATGGCCGGGTTTGGCGTCGTCGATCATCTGTTGTGCGAATAAACGGCTGCCATGTATCACACCCCAGAGGTTAATGTCTAAAATCTTTTGCCAATCCGCCACCTGTGTTTTGAGAAAGCTGCCCGCCATGCCGATTCCGGCATTGTTAACGACCACATCCGGCGCGCCATGAGTTTTGTGCAGCTCACTTGCGAAGGCTTCCATTGCGTCTACGTTGGCGACATCCACTCGTTGTGCAAACCCACGCCCGCCGGTTTGCTGAATCTGGTTTACGGTGGCTTGCGCTGCCTGCTCGTCAATGTCTGTGCAAATCACCGTCATTCCGTTGCGTGCTAGGGCAAGTGCGGTTTCTTTGCCGATGCCGCTGCCCGCGCCTGTGACTACGCCGAGTTTGCCGTCGAAATCGCGGCGCGGTGCAGATGCAGATTGGGTTACCCGATAGCGCTCCAGTTCAAGATCGGTACGGCCGGTTTCGATGTGAGTGACAAATTGATCAATCCAGCGCGCCAGTGCCTTTCCGTGGGTATATTGCAGCCAGTGATTGGTTGAAACTTCCCGCATCCAGAGTTCGTCCACCCACGGGAAAGCGGTTTCGGCCATTGCCTTGCTGACAAAATGGTCGCCCGTTGCGCAAATTAGCTGTACCGGCACTTGAGCGCGGCGTTCGCGGGGTTGGTTGAGGCTTGGGATAATGTTCTGTCGATACAGTGAAATTCCGAATACTCCGTCGTCCGTTTGGGTTGCGCTGATGGGTGCATCGGCGATGCCTTCCACGGTTTTCAACACGCTAGGCCACGCTTTGCCGAGCCATGCCTTCCAGAGTGCAGGCGGTAAGCTCGGTAGCTGGAACAGCATGATGTACCAAGAATGCACAAGCTGATTGAGTACCTTGCTGATCTCGGCGGGCTTGCCAGAACGAACCGCGCTTCGCATCCAGTAGCCAATATGATCCAAAGATGGCCCAGAAATCGACGTAAACGACTGGATATATTTGCGTGCAGCAGGTTCGGTTGCCGTTTCCCAGCTTTGCACCGAGCCCCAGTCATGGCCGATCAGGTGAACAGGGCCGGTAGGATGGGTTGCGTTGATCACCGCGATGGTATCGTCCATCAGGCGTGTAAGCGAGTAGGCCTTTAGATCGGTGGGGCGAGTGGATTCCCCTGCGCCGCGCACGTCATAGGTAATCAGCTCATAGCTTGCGCGCAAATGACTGATCACCGGCAGCCAGATGTCGCTATTGTCGGGGTAGCCATGTACGAGTAATAGGGCCGGTTTTCCGGGATTCCGCCAGACCCGAGCTGCAAGCGTTGCGTCATCGACTTTCACACGGACTTTTTCGCAGGCTTGCAAGAGTTGCGCGGTATCTTCCGGCGCGACATCAGCAGCCACTTGCGGGGTGGCACGGTTGGTGAGCGTCGTAGACGCTGTGGAAATAGAAGGGGTATCAGCGGTCATGGTAGGCATCCTTTGCAGCTCGTAGGTTGGGCAGCGATAAGCCATTGAGAAGATAAGCCATTGAGAACATAAGCCGTGCCTGATCGCTTGGCAAGTCTTGTATGTAGGCTCTTGCGGAGCGGCGGTTGCGTTGCAAAGCAGAAAAGCAAGCCTAGGAAGGCGTGCAGCGGCGTTTGAGAAAACTCAAGAGTCATTAAAAATTCTAACGCTCGTTTGAAAGTTGGGATACCATCGGCGCGACCATAATGCAAGCTTGCGACGGGCCTAATTGCAGTGAGCCGCCTTAACCGGCTCAGTAGAACAGGCAAATTGACGCAGGCCGCGCTATAACTAAATACACTTTCGGGTTACAAACGGGCCAAGAGGGTACATCCATGCCGCAATACAAAGCTCCCATTCGTGACATGCAATTTTTGCTGCACGAGGTGTTCAACGTTGAAGGCCACTACCAAGCGTTGCGTGGTAATGATGAAGTGAACCGCGAACTCATTGACGCCATTATCGAAGAAGGTGCGCGTTTCTCTGAAAACGAACTGGCCCCTCTCTGCCGTAGCGGTGATGAGGAAGGTTGCCATTTTGAAAACGGAGTAGTCACCACCCCGAAAGGCTTCAAAGAAGCCTACAAAAAGTATGTCGAAAACGGCTGGGGCGCAATGACCGCCCACCGCGAGCAAGGCGGCCAAGGGCTCCCTGCCTCGATGGGCACCGTTGTTTCGGAAATGAACGGCACCGCCAACTGGTCTTGGGCGATGTATCCGGGCCTAAGCCACGGCGCAATTCGCACCATCGAAGCCCACGGCACCCCCGAACAGAAAGAACTGTTCCTGACCAAACTGATTTCCGGCGAGTGGACTGGCACCATGTGCCTGACCGAACCCCACTGCGGCACTGACCTCGGCATTCTGCGCACCAAAGCAGAACCCAACGCCGACGGTTCTTACAACATTACCGGTACGAAGATCTTCATCTCGGCTGGTGATCACGACATGGCGGACAACATCGTTCATATCGTGTTGGCTCGCCTCCCCGATGCGCCGAAAGGCACCAAAGGCATCTCCTTGTTCATCGTTCCTAAGAACCATGTCAATGCAGATGGCAGCATCGGCGACCGCAACGGCGTAGTCTGCGGCTCCATTGAACACAAAATGGGCATCAAAGCTTCCGCCACCTGCGTACTGAACTTTGAAGGCGCACGCGGCTTCTTGATTGGGCCTCCAAACCGTGGCTTGAACTGCATGTTCACCTTCATGAACACCGCTCGCGTCGGCACAGCAGTTCAGGGTATTGCCGCTGCAGAACTGTCTTTCCAGGGTGCGCTCACCTACGCAAAAGACCGCCTTGCCATGCGCTCGCTGAGTGGCCCCAAATTCCCAGAGAAAGAAGCCGATCCGATCATCGTTCACCCCGATGTGCGCCGCATGCTGCTCACCCAGAAGGCGTTTGCGGAAGGTGGTCGTGCACTGATCTACTTCCTTGCACAACAGATAGACCTTGTGGAAGAAGGCGCAGATGAGACTTCGCGCCAAGCGGCTGACGATCTGATGGCTTTCCTCACCCCGATCGCCAAAGCCTTCTGCACCGAAACCGGCTTGGAATCCGCCAACCACGGCGTTCAAGTCTACGGCGGCCACGGCTTTATTCGTGAGTGGGGCATGGAACAAATCGTTCGTGACACCCGCATTGCAACGCTGTACGAAGGCACCACGGGTGTGCAAGCCATCGACCTGTTGGGCCGCAAAGTAATGCTTACCCAAGGTCGCCTGCTGAAGAACTTCAGCAAGATCGTGCACAAATTCTGTGTAGAAAACGAAGCCGATGCGGCCCTCAAAGAGTTCATTGAACCGCTTGCAGCGATGAACAAAGAGTGGGGCGATACCACCACGCAAGTGGGTATGCGCGCAGTCGCGAACCAGGAAGAAGTCGGCGGCGCTGCGGTGGACTACCTCATGTACAGTGGCTACATCACGCTGGCCTATTTTTGGGCTCTGCAGGCAAAAGTCGCTCAGCAAAAACTGGCTGAAGGCAGCACAGAAATCGGCTTCTACACCGCCAAAGTGCAAACCGCACGTTTCTACTTCCAGCGCTTGTTGCCACGCACTCGCTCGCACCTAGCCGCACTTCAGAGTGGCGTTGCCAACCTGCTGGATATGGATGTAGACAACTTCGCGTTCTAAGCGTTGGTTGCGCTAAGCGCCATCGATCGCAGCAGATCGTTGCAACAAAAAGCCCGCCGAAAGGCGGGCTTTTTGTTTTCATTGGAGCCAGTGATTAGTCTGCCAAGTCGGTCCAAGATTTGCGCAATTTTGGCTTCGCAGGGGCATTTTCCTGCGCTTCCGCTTTCGTATCCATAGCTTTCGTTTGAATTGCAGGTCGAGGTGCGGCAAGCCCAGGTGCTACCGGTAGAACGCTGGTGCGGATTGTGGCTGGCTGATCTGCCGCAGAGCTGCGAGTAGCGGTGTCGGTTTTGGGTGCGTCCGGGCTTGTCGCGGGCGCAGTCGCGGCCGCTGGGGTCGCAAGTTGTGCGGCTGCAGCGGCAGGTTGTGCAGCTGGTGTAGCTACGGGGGTAGGCTTTGTTGGCGCAGGAGCGGCTGGTTTTGCGGCTTCTGGCTTAGTAGCTTCCGGCTTCTTCACAGGCGCGACGGGTGGAGGCACTACGGTTTTGCTAATCGTAGTCTGTAAGGTTTGCAGGCATTGTCGCGCTTGCTGGTCGGCGCCTACCCACGCCTTACTTTCAGCCCAGTCTGCATGTCGTTTGGCGAGCGCAGATAAATTGGCAGCGCTGCCGGTTTCCAGCGAGGCGCGCGCTTGAGATTCCAGTTTTTTGGCCTGCGCGAGATTGCGTGCGGATTGCTTCAGTAGCTTTTGCGCTTGCGTGCAGGTTTTTGTCGCGCTCTGAAGGCTTGTTGTGGCAGTGGTTAAACTACTTTCTGCAAGCTGCTTTTGACCCTGCATATTGCGGATAAGAGTGGTGGCTTCCGCTTCGCAGCGCCCGCCGGCCTCCATCGTTTGCTTGATGGCCGCTGCGGCTTCTTTATTGCTAGGAGATTTCAGCGCGGCATTGCCAGCGGCGTTTGCGAAGGCTTGTTTGCGCGCGTGTTGCGCCTCAGCCAGCAACTTGTTCGCCTGTTCCACACCGTCAATGGAGAAATTGCTTTGCCGGGTAAAACCTAAAGCCTTTTGACATGCCTGGCCATAGCGCTGCCATTGTGTAGTCAGGGCGGCAAGCGCCTTCTGCTCGGACTCTTTTGCACTGCGCGCTTCTTCCACCTTTTCCTCAAGGCGGTTGCAGGCACGCACTTGGCTTGCCAGATTATAGACCCCCATGATGTTTTCGGTGATTGCGAGCGCCTCATCGCGCTTAGCGGTATAGGCGTCGAATGCTTGGCTTGCCGTAGTAAAGTCTTCGGCTTCCATGGCTGTGCGCGCAGCTTCGCAATGTGTAAATCCTTGTTCAAGAATAGGCGCGGCTTCTGCCATGCGAAGGTTGTTGTGAACGCGCTCGCAAAAGGCAATTTTGGACGCCATATCGCGCTGGCGTGATTTCAGGATCGTAGGATCTATCGCAGCGGCTTGGTCGAGGGTTTTCTGGTACTGGTCAAAGTGCTTGCGTGCGCTGGCGATATCCGTGGAGCGAAGATCGTTGCTCTTTTCGCACTCGGAATAGCCACTCAGGTACAGGTTCACGGCATTGTTGAACGATGCTTCGTCGGCGTGCGCTGCGGGCATTCCCACAACGCTTAGATACGCCACGAACGAGCATAGGGCAAGCCGGCGAAAACGCGGCTCCGTGGCCGTGGGGCGCCAATGCGGGGTGGCAAAGGTTGCAGGTCTACTCATCTTGAACCTTTTCGCTTGCTATTCGTGGGTTTGCAGCAGTCTGCCAAACCGATCGTTAACCATAAATGATTGAGACGTCATTAATTGAATCATAGATTGTGACGGAGGTCTCGCAAGTATTGTACCTGAGGCTTGCTCTACTGAAACTGATGAGTTTTGTTAGGCGAGCGCTGTTTTTGTTACAAAAGACCTACCTGCAACGTCACAAATTGCAAAACATTTGTTTAACTTTTTGCGCTGTAATCGCGATCTCGTCAGCGTCGGGTGGCATAATCCAACGCTACCTACCTTTGAAACACCGATCAATGAGGGATCTCATGCAGGCAATTCTCGCCCAGCTACGCGGCGTACTGACGTTTTTGGTGATCTTGACCAACACGCTAATCACGATTGTTCCGCTATTGGCCGTAACTTTGTTGAAACTGCTGCTTCCGTTCAAAAAAATGCAGACGCTTTGTTCCGCAATTTTGGTTCGTCTCGCAGAGAACTGGGTGGCGACGAATGCGTTGATTCTTTCTCTTATGCACCAAATTGATTGGGATGTTCGAGGATTGGAGCGTGTGTCGCGGCGGGGGTGGTACCTTGTGGTGTGTAATCACCAGTCTTGGACAGACATTCTAGTCCTCCAGACGATTTTCAGTAAGAAGGCGCCGTTTTTGAAGTTTTTCCTGAAACAAGAGCTGATTTGGGTGCCGATTATGGGGGTTGCGTGGTGGGCGTTGGACTTTCCATTCATGAAACGCTACAGTAAAGAATTCCTTGCCAAACACCCAGAACTCAAGGGAAAAGATATTGAAACCACGCGCAAGGCGTGTGAAAAATTTAAGGAAATCCCCGTATCCGTAATGAATTTTCTGGAGGGTACGCGCTATACACCTGCCAAGCACGACCAGCAAAAATCTCCGTACAACCATTTGCTGCGCCCAAAATCTGGCGGTGTCGCATTCGTGCTGTCGTCGATGGGAGGAATCTTGCATTCCATGCTTGACGTTACCATCGTATATGGCGGCAACCAGTTCGGCTTTTGGGATTTGATGTGCGGTCGAGTGCGTAAAGTTACTGTGCAGGTCACTATGCGGGAAATTCCGCAAACGCTTGGCGAGGGCGATTACGAAAACGATCCAGTATTCCGTGAGCAGTTTCAGGCTTGGGTAAGTGATTTGTGGGAAGAGAAAGATGGCTTGATTGATCAGATTCGTGCGGAATGATCGCGTAAGGATCAATAGAAGCAAGGTCTGAGGCTAACGCAGCAGCCCGCCCGAGAGATCAACGGGCGGGCTGTTGTTTTGATGCGGGCCCAAATACGTATTGAGCCGAGCTGCGATCGAGTGCTAGTCGTCAGAAGCAGGTGAACCGGTTTCGCGGGGTTCGCGAGCTTGGCTGCTTTCGCGAGAGTGCGGCTGCCTGTGGGAGTTGTGTGAATTGGAGTTGCGCGAATGAGAATTACGGTCGCCCCCGCCTCTGCGCTGCGGGCGGCGGTGTTCTGTACGATGCTCCGTGTGTGTATGTTCGGTGGGTTGGCTCGTGATAATTTCAGGCAGGTCAGCGAGTAGATCGGCGTCTGGGTGTGTGCATTGGATTTCTTCGCCTAGCAGCGCTTGAATTGCAGGAAGGAGAAACGCATCTTCTTCGCACGCAAAGCTGACCGACGTGCCCGTAGCGCCCGCGCGCCCGGTGCGGCCAATGCGGTGAACGTAGTCTTCTGGATCTTCCGGCAGGGTGTAGTTCACGACGTGGCTGATGCCTTCAATATGGATTCCACGCCCCGCGACGTCGGTGGCAACCATCACGCGCAGACGGCCGTTGCGGAAGTTTTCCAAAGTACGCAGGCGCTTGTGCTGCGGAATTTCGCCGGAGAGCATAGCGACACGCAGCCCTAATGCTTTCAGGCGAGTCGTAAGGTCACGAGTCTCGTCACGTCGATTGACGAACACCATAACCCGATCCAGTTCCTGTTGCGTAATCAGGTTGTAGAGGACGTTGATTTTTTGTTCTGCCGTGACAATGTAGATTTTTTGATCTACTGAAGCGTTGGCGACGCTTTCCGGTTCGATCTCAATCTGGGCAGGGTCTGTGGTCCAATTGCTCGCTAGGTTAATGATATCGCGGGTGAATGTGGCGCTAAACAGCAAGGTTTGGCGATAAGTCTTGTAGGGAGTTTCGCGCACCAGCCGCTTCACATCTGGGATAAAGCCCATGTCTAGCATGCGGTCTGCTTCATCAATTACGAGGATCTCCGTTTCACTCAAAAACAGATCTTTTCCGCGCACAAAGTCAATCAGTCGGCCAGGGGTGCCGACGACAATATCGACGATCTCATCCTGCAAGTGCTTTTGCTGTTTCTTGTAGTCCATACCGCCCACGATGCTGACCATATTCAGCGACGTGTGTTTGAGCAGCGGCAGCGCATCTTTTTCGATTTGGAGGGCGAGTTCCCGAGTGGGGGCCAAGATCAGGGCGCGCGGCTCGCCGTTGTAGCGCTCTTCTTGCTCTGGTTCGGTTAGCAGGGTTTGAATGATGGTGATCAGAAAGGCAGCTGTTTTGCCGGTTCCTGTCTGAGCCTTCCCGATGATATCGCGCTGCTTGAGCGATAGGGGCAGCGCTTCGGATTGGATCGGTGTGCAATGGCTGAAGCCGAGTTCATCAATTCCTTTTTGCAGGCGCGGGTCAAGGGCGAGCGCGCTGAACGGTAGCGCTGGTTTTTCGGGCTTGGGTGCTGCGGGTGCAGAAGCTTCAATGGGATCGTCGTTTGCGCCGCTTGTTTCGTCGTTCGCTTCTGCTTGGGCATCTAGAGCGGTGTCGTTAGCCGCGTTTGGTTGGGGTTCTAGAGGGGCTTGGGTTTCTAGAGGGGCTTGGGTTTCTAGAGGGGCTTGGGTTTCTTGCGCTGCTTGGGTTTCCAAAGGCGCTTGGGTTTCTAGAGCTACCTGGGCTTTTGGAGTGGCTTGAGCTGCCGCGCTTGCCGAGGTTTCAGTAATGGGATCGGAACTCACAATTGCGCTGGTTTGGGATGTGGTTTCTGCTGCGACGTTCGGCTCGTTGATTTCGGCCGCCGGTGCGGTTTGCACCGATTGTTGCGCTGGCGTGTGCAACGCTTCGGGCTTGGGAAGCATTGCAGGAGCAGGCTCTGTTTTGACTTCTGAAGGGGCCTCGGTTGCAGTGCTTGGCGCGGAGTTGGCAGCGATCACTTCATGGCGAAGAGCGTTCGTTTCGCGGGTATGCTGGGTGACAGGCTCAACCTGAGTTGCTTCGTGATCGTGTGGCTCTGGGTGTGGTTCCGTTTGAGATGCCATTTCGTGCCGCAAGGGAGCTTCTTGATGTGAGGGAGCTTCTTGATGTGAGGAAGCTTCTGGCTGGGAAGAAATATCTTGGGACGCTTTGAATGTCTCCGGTTCGGTCACGGAAGGCCTCGTAAGTTGTGATCTGCAGATGGTGATCTGGCGATGGGTCGGTAAATAGGGCGCACTGGCCTGCTTCGAATGCAACGGCTGGCTTGCTTCGAATGCAACGGCTGCGTCGGGGACGCAGAAAACCCGTTCTGAGGAAAGCGTTCGCTTTGGTTGTGCTGGATGCGAATGCCCCTTACTGAGCGAACAGGTTCGGATCAACCGGAGGCATAGGGCAGTCAATCATATCGCAAAAAGCGCGCAACAACTCAAACTCCGCAGCATATACTTTTTGATCGGATATCACCATATCCACCGCTGAATCGACCAAAGGCTTTTTTAGCAGTGGCGAGAGCCGTTTGAGCCGCGCTAGCGCTTCTCGCAGGGTGTTTGCACTCGGTAGCGCGGGATCTTGGCCGAAGTAGTCGATGCCAAGAATTTTTAGTTCGCGTTCGAAAATAGCCAAGCGCTCGGTGCGGGCTTGTTGGGATGCGTAGCTCAATGCGATGAGCATCGTGATGACGTCGGCCTCTACCTTGCGGATTGAGTTGATCGTGCGCTGAGAAGCCTTCTGCGGTTGAAGGTGGGTTTCCAGCAATAGCATTAGCGCACATTCAGAGAGCGTGTAGTGTTGGTCGGCGTTAATGACCTGATAAACCTGCTGAAAGAAAGCTTTTTGCTGTATCGGATCCAGCGTGCGCAGCGCTGGGATGCTTAGGTCAAAGAGCGGTAGGCGCAGCGCATACGGCATTGCAAGAATTTGGCCGCGAAACTGGAGCGCCTTCGTTAGAGTGCTGGCGGAAAAGGCTTGCTGGAGAGCCTCGTTGACCTTGTCGCTATGTTGTGGGCTTGCAAGGAGCAATGCATAGAGAAGAGTGCAGGCGTCCTCAGGGTTATGAGCGGCTTCTAGGAGCGTGCTAGGCAATTGTTGGTGAATCTGCCCACCGAGCTGGATCTTCTCGGTGGTGAGTTGGCCAACGGATTGTTTTACATCCGCAGGAACAATGTACGCAGCGGGGGCTGTACTTTGTGTTGCTGATGGCGTGTACCCTTGGGTGCTTGCTGCTTGTATTGTCGAGCTAGCTTGTGGTGCATGGCCCGAAAATCCAGACGCTTGGGGCGGCGCGTTTGATGCGCTCGTGCCGCTGGCATTGCCTGCGGGTTGTGTTTGAAGCTTGGATGCAAGGCGTGGATCAATGGCCTTGATGCGTAGGTCAAGCGGTGGATGGGTGGCAAATAGTGAATTGAATTTATATTCCATGACCTCGCCAAAGCACATATGGCTCAATTCGCTTGCCCGCTTGGTATCGAGAAACGAGGAATTTTGGGCGTCCCGAATTTTGATGAGCGCGCCACCGATGCCGGCGGGGTTGCGGGTGAATTGAACCGCAGAAGCGTCTGCGAGGTATTCACGTTGGCGGGATAAGGCTGCCTTAATGATCTGCCCGAAAAACAGCCCAATTGAGCCGATCAAAAATAGCCCAAGGCCGATGAGCGGTGCAATGTTTTGTTTGTTATTGCTGGTTCTTCCGCCGCTACTCTGCAGCAGGATGCGGCCCAACTGTCCAACGATTAGAATCCCTGCCAAAATGCCGATCATTCGTACGTTAATGCGCATGTCGCTGTTGAGGATATGAGAAAACTCATGCCCGATCACGCCTTGCAGCTCGTCGCGCGTGAGAGTGTCGAGCGCGCCCTTGGTGACCGCGAGCGCGGTTTTGTTGGCCTCAAGGCCGGCAACGAAGGCATTGATGCCGGATTCTTCGCGCAAGATGTAGATACGCGGTGGCTTGATCCCTGATGCGAGCGCCATCTCCTCAACGACATTGAGCAATTGTTGTTCTTTCGCATCTTTTGTATCGGGGCTCAGCGGCACGCCACCGGCCATCTGCGCGACCTTATCGCCGCTTGAGCCGATCTGAAGGGTTTTAAAAATACTACCTGCGGCAATGACGGCAAGCGTGATCAAGCTCGCGAGTGGCCCTAAGCCGCTCGTGAACCATTGTTTAAGGGTGATGTAATTATTGGAGTTTATTAGCGTGTAGTAGAGCACGAGATTGATGGCCAGTACGGTAAGCCCCACCGCGCAGAGGAAATAAAACGCCAGTAGCTTGGTTTTGCGCCGTGCATTTTGCTGGTTTTCGTAAAAACTGGCCATGTGATCTGCGATCCGTTTCGCTGTGTGGGTTGTACCGAGAAAAACTGCGTGTTCCGCTCGGCACAGGTTCGTCATTAGTTAAAGGAAACCTTTACCGCTTTGCGCGCCTCTGGGCTTTCAATCTGAAGCTGTTCGGCGGGCTGGAAACTGCCAAATCCCGCGATGAAGTTGTTTGGTACTTGTTCGCGGTAGATGTTGTACTCCGTCACGGCGTCGTTAAAAGCCTGCCGGGAAAAAGCGACACGGTTTTCGGTAGAACTGAGCTCTTCCATCAGTTGGTTCATGGTGGTGTTGGCTTTCAGATCAGGGTAGCTCTCTGACAGGGCAATGAATTTCCCCATTGCGGCACCCAGCACAGATTCGGCGCTGGAGAGCGAGCGCATGGCGCTGCTACTGTCGGGATTGCTTGCCGCTTGGTCTTTCGCAGTGATAGCAGAGTTGCGTGCTGCGATTACGGCAGTTAACGTTTCTTTTTCGTGCTGCATGTATTTTTTGGCAGTCTCTACCAAGTTGGGAATCAGGTCGTAACGGCGCTGCAACTGCACGTCAATCTGTGCGAATGCGTTTTTAAGGCGGTTTCGCAGCGAAATCAGTTTGTTATAGATGCTGACGCCCCAAAGCACGAGGACGATTACAACAGCAAGGATGATCAGGGTGGTGATCATTGGTGTCTCCTTTGAGTGATTTTCTTGCTTGCTTGGATTGCAGATAGAGCAGGTGGCGTGTATCACACAGCGTTTCGCTGGGTAGCGGGTGTCCTTATGGGCGGTTGTCTACGAAAATATCGTAGTAACTCACATAAAGGGCAATCCACAGGAGGGGGATGACTACAAGAAGACCGAGCCCCAATGTGATCAAAGTAAGGATGAACATCAGTATTGTGAGGATACCGAACATCGTTAGCGATGCGATGTTTCGCCAGCAGGCGAGGAAGCTGTACTTGAAAGCTTGCAGAATGGGCATCTTTTCGAAGTAGATCAGTTGGGGGGCGTAAAGTGTTGCCATTGTAAGAGCGAATGCGGCAGTAATAAGAACAAGGCCAAACAGGATTTGTGGGAGGAACGCCCCGCCTTCTGTTGCGCCAGTTGAGAGTGCACTAAGATAAAAAAAGATCCCCAGCATGCCTGCGAGTAGGAGAAATGCGATGAGTGTGCTGGCAACCCCAAGCAAAAGTAGCTGCAGTGCTTGGCGGCGAAAACCTGCGAATAAGTCATTTACGGTAATTGCCTCGCCGACATAAGCACGTTGTGCTGCGCCATAAATGCCAGCCATAAATAGTGGGACAATAAGGTTTGAGCCGAAGGGAATGAGGGAAGCCACCATTAAGCAGGCGACGGTGATGAGAGTGATCAGGATCCAGATTCCAGGTGCGCTCTTGAATAGCCTCCATGCGGTTGTAATCCAGTCTGCGCCTGCGGAAAAGCGAACCGAGCGTGGCTCGTGCCAGCCTTCAAGAGGAAGACTGGTTACGTCGGCTTGGGGTATTTGATAGGGATTGGGGTCGTTAAGTGCCATGTTTAGATACCCTGTTCTACATGTTGATGTGATGGTTAGAGCTTACTTTGGGGCGCGATCACTGATGTGGATTGTTGCACTGATGTGGATTGTTGCACCATTCCACGCGATGCCATAGCGAGTAAGACAACTCGCGGGCGCATTTTATTGAAGTTCTAATGCTAACGAACGGAGTTTTCAGCGGTTTTTGCTGTGAAGTACTCACAAAAGCCGTTAGGCGCAGAGTTTTTGTGCAGGTGACGGCTTGCAGCGCGATATTGGGTGGCACAGAGCCCTGAGACACAGTGTTCACCGCCTTACGTGCCACCTTTCCTAGAATTGTTGTACAATCTGGGTACTTTTTTGAGTGTAGCGTTTATCATTGTCTTTAGTACCGTGTTGCAAGCGGGGCGTAGGGTGGGTGGCTGCGGTTTGGCGGCGTACTTTCAGACTGGCGCTTGGTGCCTGCAACACTGGGGGCATTTCATGAAATTTTTGGATTTAGCAGCAATGGGCAGTGGTTCTTCAACGTGCAGTACGCCTTCTGGTGAGAGCCAATCAATGCCGGATGTGGCGATTCATTCCCAGCCGAAGGCGTTTGGCCTGCTGGATTGGGTTGGGATGAGCGGGATTGATACGCCTGTGAGCTTGCTGACCCGCAAAGGCGTAGCCACACATGCAGTTGCTAAGGCGCAGGCCTACGTCAATTTGAAAAATCCGAAAGCAAAAGGCATTCACATGTCGCGGCTGTATCTGTTGCTGGATGAGAGCAGCAACCAGCCAATGACTCCTGCCAGCTTAAGCGAGCTTCTATCGCGCTTTCTGGAATCGCATCAAGGGCTTAGCGACCGTGCTTACATTGATTTCCGATTCGATTTGCTGTTGCGCCGCCCCGCGCTAAAAAGTGAATTTTCTGGTTGGAAAGCGTATCCCGTTCATGTGGTCGCACGGCACTTGCAGGGGGAGTTTAGCGCAGAGTTTAGCGTGGATATCCCGTATTCATCCACTTGCCCGTGTTCTGCGGCACTCGCTCGGCAGCTGATACAGCAGCAGTTCCAGCACGATTTTGGCCAGCAGGCGTCCGTTTCGGTCGAAGATGTGCAGGCATGGCTGGGCTCAGAGCGCGGAATCGTTGCAACTCCGCACAGCCAGCGTAGCATTGCGCAAGTAAAGGTGCGTGTTGCAGATTCTGCTCAGCAGTTTCCTATTGAAGATCTCATTGATCTCGTAGAGGGCAGCCTGAAAACGCCCGTGCAGACGGCGGTGAAGCGTGAGGATGAGCAAGAGTTTGCGCGCCTTAACGGTCAGAACCTGATGTTCTGTGAAGATGCAGCGCGGCGCGTGCAAGCTGCATTGAATGAAAAACCTGCCTATGTGGATTATTGGGTGCGCGTCAACCACCTTGAAAGCCTGCATGCGCACGATGCGGTGAGCGTGATTACCAAGGGCGTCGAAGGCGGCTATTCGCCAATGCCGTAGCGTTGGTGATTCCTTTGTTGGCGATCCTTTGGCAAGAAGGCCGACCTATCTCGGCGGCCTTTGTGCTACGTTCAGCCCTGTCTAGTGGCGTTCAGCTCTAGCTAGTGGCGTTCAGCCTTATCTAGCGTGTGCCGTAGACCACCATCGTCTTGCCTTTTACCGTGACAAGCCCTTGGTCTTCTAAACTTTTTAGTACGCGGCCGACCATTTCGCGCGAGCAGCCGACGATTCGGCCAATCTCTTGACGAGTGATTTTGATTTGCATGCCGTCGGGGTGCGTCATTGCTTCGGGTTGCTTGCAAAGGTCAATCAGGGTGCGTGCAACGCGGCCCGTTACGTCGAGAAACGCAAGATCTCCCACTTTGCGCGTGGTGGCGCGTAGCCGGCCGGCAACTTGTGCCGTCACCGCAAAAAGTACTTCTGGGTCTTCTTTTACGAGCGTTTTGAACTTCGCGTAGCTGATTTCTGCGACTTCACACTCGGTTTTTGCCTTAATCCAAGCGCTGCGTGAGGCTTTCTGGTCGAACAGGCCAATCTCGCCAAAAAAGTCCCCTTCATTCAGGTACGCCATAATCATCTCACGGCCATCGTCGTCCTCAATGATGACTGTAACGGCGCCTTTAATGATGTAGTAGAGCGCGTCGGATTGGTCGCCTGCGTAGATGATTGTGCTTTTGGATGGATATTTGCGGCGATGGCAGTGGCTTAGAAATTTGTCGATGTCATTGATAAATTGGTTGGGTTTTACAGTAGTCATTGCCTTGCCTTTTTGAAGGAGACGGACAAAAGGTGCCAAAAATGCGAAAAATCAGTAACACAAATCAAGCCGCTAGGGGCCGAGCCAGCGCGTTGTTAATGCGAAAAGGAGCGTTCCCTGCGTCAATAAGTGCCTTGTATGCGCGTACTAAACGTTTTGTGTTTGCCTATATTTGCCTATAAAAGGGGCTGTTTGCTCAAGTATAGGTTGAATGTCTCCGAACTGTCGAAAATGTGAGCGGTTTCGTAGAACTTTATCCTGTGCGCAGGGTGGCGCACCGAGGGCGGCCTATTATGTCCGCAAACCGCCGGAGCAGCTAGCAGAGTACGGAAGTTTTTGCTCACTGGATGGGTGGTTTGTGCTATCGTGCGCGCCGTGTGCGATGTGCTGTGTACTCTTTGTTTGATACGAAGCTGTGCCTGATATGAAGCGGTGCCCGATACGAAGCTGCGTCTAATACGACGCTGTGCCTAATACGAAGCTGTGGGTGATAGGATGAAAGCAATTGTCCGTTGGGCAGGTGATGCCAAGTTTGAACTGGAATCGGAAACCGGTCACACCATCATTGCGGATGGGCCGGCGGATATGGGCGGAAAAAATCTGGGGCCGCGCCCGATGGAGCTCGTATTGATGGGAGCGGGTGCCTGCTCGTCGATTGATGTTGTCCACATCTTAAAGAAAGCACGTCAAGACGTGACGGGCTGCGTTTGCGAGTTGCAGGCACAGCGGGTAGACGACGTTCCGGCCGTTTTTGAGTCGATTCACCTGCATTTTGTCGTTACTGGCCATAATCTTCGTGAAAATCAGGTCAAACGTGCGGTGGAGCTGTCTGCCGAAAAATATTGCTCGGCGTCGATTATGTTGGCGCGTGGCGGTGTGAAGATTTCCCACGGCTATGAGATCCGCGAGGCTTAAAATGAGAAAGCCTATGCCGCACAAGCTGAAGTTGCACGGCTTCAACAACCTTACCAAGGCCATTAGCTTTAATATCTATGATATTAGCTACGCCAAAACTGCGGATCAGCGTAAGGAATATCGCGCTTACGTAGATGAACTTTATAACGCCGAGCGATTGATCCAGATCCTCACCGGCGTAACGGAGATCATCGGTGCGCGTGTATTGAGCGTTGCGCACCAAGATTATGATCCCGAGGGTTCCAGCGTGGCGATGCTCATTGGTGATCATGAGCATGTTCCCGATGAGAGCGAAATCAGTGAAGGCCCTGGGCCGCTACCCGATACGGTGCTTGGACATTTGGATAAAAGCCACGTAACGGTACACACCTATCCGGAAACCTCTCCAGATCACGAGAATGGCATTAGCACGTTTCGCGTAGATATTGATGTTGCGACCTGCGGCCTGATTTCGCCGCTGAAGGCGCTGAACTATCTGATTCACTCTTTTGATTCGGATATTGTCACCGTTGATTATCGGGTGCGCGGTTTTACCCGCGATATTAACGGCACCAAGCACTTTATTGATCACGAAATCGGCTCGATCCAGAACTTTCTGTCAGATGACACGTTGGCCGCTTATGAAATGATTGACGTGAACGTATTTCAGGAAAACATTTTCCATACCAAAATGCTGCTGAAACATTTTAATTTGGATAATTATTTGTTTGGGGTCAACGCAGCCGATTTGTCACCATCGGAACGCGACGAAATTAGCCGTAAGCTTCGCCGTGAGATGCTGGAGATTTATTACGGTTCCAATATGTAACGCATGATGTAACGCAGGCGGTCTGGTGCGCACCTAAACGTCTTGTAAATGCTCGACGCTGTTAAATTGAATCAGCTGGGGTGATTGGCCAAGAATCACCTCGGTGAGTGACGTGTTTTGGAAAAAATAGCGCTCCCATTCCATTGGGTTGTTGTGTAGCAGACGGGCAAGGCCCAGTGCCATGATTGCGCCGTGGCTAACCGCCAAAACTTTTTTGCCTTGGTGCTGCTGTTGGATCAGGTTGAACGCCTCGCTGATACGAGCGGCGACTTGGTTGATGGATTCGCCGCCTTCGGGGGCGAAATCCGGGTCGGTTTTTACCCGCGTAAAAAAGCTGTATTTGCGCTCAAGATCGGCGAACTTCTCGTCTTCAAGCACTCCAATTCCGTATTCCTTTAGATTGGGTTCCAAGATTACGTCGAGGTTTAGAAGCTTGGCGATGGCCTCGGCGGTGTGCCGAGTGCGTTGCAGTGGGCTCGCGTAAAGTGCTGCAATGTCAGGGTGTTCTCTTGCGATACGTTCTGCGGCACGTTCTGCTTGCTGGCGGCCGGTATCGTTCAAACTGCTGTCTGTCCAGCCGTGCCAGCGTTTGTCGATGTTTGCATTGATCTGGCCGTGGCGAACAAGGATCAGGGATGTATCTTGTTTGGTTTGCATGCTTTACTGCCTAACTTGAATAGTGCGAAGCTTTTTACTTCAGCTTTTGGCTATTCTATCGCTAAACTAAGTCTATCGCTAAACTAAGTAGATAGCAGGGCCTTTTTGCGCTGTGAGAGGGAACGTAGCTTGCAGGGTATGGCTTGAAATAAAAAGCTTCTGGGGCGATTGGGATGGCCGAGCGTGTATTTGACAATGAGCCGGTTTTTAGCAGTGAGGGCGCTCTGGGCGGCCGTGCCAGAGTGAGTTCCGCTGGTGGGGCGGTGACGAGCGAATTGGGAAAAGCCGATGAGATCGCTGCGATGGCCGTCGGTACGCTCGCGACGGAGCTGCCTATGGACGAGGATTTTGCGCCGGTGGCGGCCATGGAGAACGAGGAGGAATCAGAGCCTGACCATTGGGGGAATGGGCTAATTCTTTCCGGAGGCGGCGCGCGAGCGGCGTATCAGGTGGGTGTGTTGAAGGCCATTGCCGAATTGATGCCGGTGGATACGCCTAATCCGTTTGGCATTATCTCAGGCACCTCGGCAGGGGCGATCAATGCAGCGGCACTGGGCGCGTATGCGGATAATTTCCGCAATGCGGTTTATAGCATTGAAAACGTATGGCGCACATTTACTCCAGATCAGGTGTATCGGACCGATCCATTGGGCGTTTTCGGAAGGGCGTTTTCATGGCTTTCGAGTTTTGTGGTTCCGCCCCGTAAGCAGATCGTTTCAATGCTGGATAATTCGCCTCTGCGCGAGCTTCTTAAGGAAATGATTCGCTTTGAGAACATCGCGGATTCGATTCACGACGGGCATTTGCGGGCGCTGAGTGTGACTGCTTCGGGCTATGAGACGGGGCATTCGGTTGCGTTTTTTCAGGGTAGGCCGGAAATTCCCCCGTGGCGGCGGTTCCAGCGAATGGGGATTCCTTCGGTAATTCGCTTGGAGCATTTGATGGCATCCTCGGCGATCCCTGAAGTTTTTCCGGCGGTGCGTATCAATCGCGAGTACTACGGTGATGGTGCCATGCGCCAGCTGACGCCGCTGAGCCCAGCACTTCATTTGGGGGCGCGCAAAATCCTAGTGGTAGGTGTGAGCGGCAACCGTGCTGCGCCGCCCGTTCGTAAGCCGGTAGAGAGCTACCCAACGCACGCACAGATCACCGGCCATCTGCTCAATACGGCGTTTTTGGACAGTCTGGATTACGATATTGAGCGTTTGGAGCGGGTCAATAATACGATTATGTCCATTCCGCCCAACAGCCGTGAGCGGGCAGGGATTAAGCTGAAGCCGGTGGGTTGTTTGGTGATTTCTCCATCAAGGCCGCTGGATTTGATTGCGGCGAAATATACGCAGATTCTGCCAAAGAGCATTCGCTTTTTTTTGCATGGCATCGGCGCGGATCGCGCTTCTGGATCAAGTATTTTGAGTTATATCCTGTTTGACCATCGTTATTGTAACGAGCTGATTAATATGGGCTATGAAGATGCCATGAGCCGGCGTGAACAGATTGAACTGTTTCTTTACGGTGTGCCGCGTTTGATGTAGCGTTTGCGGATCATCAGTAGGATATGGAGTAGTCGATGTCAGATTTGATCGTTCACCAATATGATATGTCGCCGTTTTCAGAGAAAGTACGGGCGATGCTTGGGTATGCGCAATTGCCGTGGCAAGCGGTGACGACGCGCCAGATGCCACCGCGCCCTCATTTGGATGAGGTGTTGGTTGGGGGGTATCGGAAGATTCCTGTGGCCCAGCAAGGTGCGGATGTATTTTGTGATTCTCGGGTGATTAGCGCTGAAATTGCACGCTTGAGCGAAAAGCCTCTGCTTGCTTTGGAAAACTGTAGCGCTGAGATTAACGATTTTGTTCAGCGCACCGATCTGGACGTGTTTTTCGCTTGCATCCTCTCCGCAAATAGCAAGGCACTTGCGCGGAAAGCGTGGGCCTCGTCGAGCTTGGCTGACTTGCTAAAGTTGCTTTGGGATCGTGCCAAGATGGGGCGCACTGCAAGTGTGTCTGTTGTTGGGCCTAGGCAAGCGAGGCCCATGGTAGAGGCACATCTTCAACAGATCGAGGCCATGTTGAAAGACGATTTTCTCTTTGGCGCTGTGCCTACGAACGCGGATTTTGCTGCATATCATGGCCTGTGGTTTATTCGAGATCTTGCTGAGCGTTCTTTTGTTGCGAAATATCCGCGCGTGATGGCGTGGCTGGATCGAATCAAAGCATTTGGGCACGGTATGCGCCGAGATATCGGAATTGAGGGCAGCATTCAGATTGCGCGGGATGCTCGTCCACGAGCGATTGCTGACTGTGATCGCCAAGATGCGCGTATTGGAAGTCTTGTGAGTGTTGCGCCCAGCGATTATGGGCAAAAGCCGACGGTTGGCACTTTGGTGGGTGCGTCTGCGCATCGGTGGGTGATTGCACGTGAACACCCACAGGTGGGTGTCGTTCATGTCCATTTCCCGGTGCCGGGGTTTTCGCTGCAAAAAGCTCCCTGAGGCCGATTGGTAGCTGTAAGAAGCCTTGGTTTTAGGTTTGCGGTAATGGTTGTCGCGAGGAAGCGGTAATCTTGGCGAAGATGGTTAGGAATTCTCTTCGCCATCTTCGCGAATGCGAAACGCTAGGAGGCCATTTCTAGCGATGCGCGCGGCGGGTTGACGTAGTAGTTGGGCGCGGGGGATTCGCCGTTTATATAGCGCGATAGCCGCGATTTGCCGCCGCAGTAGTCGCCTCTCTCGATGCCGGCGAGGTAATGATCATTCAATAAGTGGCCTTTTCGATTTTCGATGTTGAAAATAGCGCCGGCGGTATCCTTTTGATAGGCGAGCACGCCGATTCGGCAGAAAAAGTCGAAGCCGTTGCTGAAGTGTTCGACGTAAGGTACGCCGCGCCCGAGTTTTTCAGAAAGCTGGCGATCCAGCCGGAAGCTATCCGCAACGCCTGCAACACAATAGATTTCAAGTTTTGGTGCTAGGTGCCTGAATTGCTTGTCTTTTAGCAGTTTGCGGGCGATGTAGCTACTTACGATGGTGCCTTGCGAGTGGCCGACCAGTACGACTTTGTCGTGGCTGGCGAGGGCTTGCTTGACAAGGTCGTAAGCCGGTTTCGATAAATGGCCATCTTTGCGTAGCGTACGGGCGATGATGGAATCCCACAAATCCCATACTGCACCGTAGGTGGGAGTGTGGATCAGGTGGACGGGGCGATCAAAGATTCTTGCGAGTTCTTTGCAGTTCAGGATGGCCACCGGTGGCGAGGTGGCAATGCCGTTGATGAAAAACCATTTTTCTTTTGCTGTTTTGTAGGTGTAGTGCTCAGGGTAGCAAGCAATGGTTCCTGTGCTGTAGCTGGGGCGGTTGGCGGGTACGATGGCCTGTATCAGTACGTTCAGTACGTCGCCAAGCGAGTTGTAGCTGTGCCAGTCGAGCTCGGATTTGGTGGAACTTTCAGAGTTGTGGGGGAGTATAAGAAAGGGAAGTGTCCAAGCGTGGCGAAAAGCGAGCGTCAGATCCTCTCGGATAGAGTCTTGGTGGTCTAGAATGCGCTCGGTAAACTTGCGTGCCTTACGGATAATTTCGCTGGGTAGCATGATCGGTACTGCCAGTAGGGGGGAAGAGGTCGCAAAGGCGGTGCGCCGTTTGCGTCTGAAAACTGCGCTACTCGTAAAAGCTAGCTGCTCGTAAGAACTAGCGAGTCTCATTTTTACCTTGAGACTTCGCTAAAGTATAGACGTCAATCAAATTACAGTGTTACGGAGTGTATATATGTGGAATAACTCGTTGCGGGTTGGGCTGATCGGGCTGGCTTTCCTGCTTTTGACAGGTTTTACCGGTGAGCGCTTTCTGGATGGAACGGATTACAAGGTGATACCGAATGGCAAAAAGTCGACAACGCCTACGGTGATTGAGTTTTTCTCTTACGGTTGCTCCCACTGCTTTAGCGTGGAGGGCGATTTTGAAAAGTGGTTCGAGAAGAAAAAAGACTCTGTAAAGGTGCTTCGTATACCGGCAGCGTGGAACCCGCGTTTTGAGGCGCTGGCGCGGCTGTACTTGGCTCTCGATGAAATGGGGATTGCGGAGGCTCATTCGGAGGCGATTTTTACGGCGATCCATACGGAACACAGAGATTTGTCTAGCAAAACGGCGCAGATGGAGTTTTTGCGAGGGATTGGTGTAGATTCCGAGCGCTTTGGAAAGCTGTACGATAGCCCAGAAGTAAACGAGCGCGTCGAGGCGTCGATCAAAGCGCTTGTGAAGTATCGGATTGGTGGTGTGCCTGCGTTTGTGGTGAACGATCTGTATTTTACTGATATTGGTATGGGTGGGCAGGGCGCAGCGCTGTTTGATGTAATTGATTTCTTACTTGCGCGCTAATCCGACTTGCATCTGCGCTCGTTTGGACTACATTACCATTATCAAACCGCGATTGTTTTCTGTTCGGTCTTACCGCTTACGCAAAACGGCGTTCAGGATGGTTGCAAGACAGGACGGTTGCAGGAGCAGGTCTCGTGCTTGGATGGCCGCGAGAGCAGGTTGGAAAGTGTTTGTAGTAGGTTTGTAGCAGAAAGTGCTTGTAGCAGAAGGTGGTTGTAGCAGTGGCCGCAGTTTGTTGTCGCGGCGAAGTTGTTGCCGTTAGTGGTTGCAGTATTGCTTTTATGGTGTTCAGAAGTGCTTTTGTTGTAGTGATTGTTGTTGTAACGATTGAGTGGTTGTAGCGATTGAGTTGTTGTAATTGAAGTATTTGCGGCGGGTGAGGGCAGCAAATGTCCCCCGTTTTGCGAAATTCTAGGCGGGCAGTTTTGCCCGCCTTTTTTTTGGTGTTTGGTCAGCAATACACGAGCTGTTGCTGAAGGTAGTCCGAAAACATCATGAGTTCTTTTTGGCGGGTGCGGCGAAATAGCTGGCGGATTACAAAGTGCAGCCCCTTGCATACGCTTCGCACGGCAAGATCGGCGGATTTGCGGATGAGCGTGCGGATTTTGATCATGCGGGTGGGCGTGTCGTAGAAATATTTGATGGCTTGGTCTGCAATGGAGCAAAGCACGTCGATGATCAGGTGGTTGTAGGCGTCGGTGTTGGCGTCCGTCTGGATTCTCTGGATGACTTGCTCTAGTGCGATTTTTTGGTCAGAGGTGAGTGGGTAGGCGAGGTAGTGCTGGCCATCCTGCAGTATGACGAGGGTTTGCATGTAGTTTGCAAATACCAAGAGGTCGTTTGGGTCGAGGGAGTTGGCCATTTTTTGGATGACAAACTGCGCACCTTTTACAACGGTACTGATCCCTGCGTCTGCGGATTTTCTTGTGCCTGGATGGGTGGGAACTGCATCCATTGCGTTGTAGTAGAGGGTTTGAATGGCAACGTCGAGCAGTCCTGTGATGACTTCGCCCGCGTCTTGATTGAGGCCGTGGGCCGCTGAGTTTTGTTGGATGCGAGCAATTAAACTGGCAAGTTGGTGATGCAGTTCGGGTTTCAGTGGAAAGCCAAAATAAACGTTGGTCACGCAGCGGTCCCTTTCCTGTTTTCCTTTTGTTTTTGCGTTGCCGTTTGCGATTCGCAGGCGAGCATGCGCGCGGTTGCGTTCGTGCAGGGGCTTGAAGAGCGTGCAATGTATTTTGATTGCGGAGTTGAATCAAGGTGCTTGTCGTTAATGTTTTGTTACGTGCGCCATAGTTTTTATGCAGTTTGTTTGCGTGCTTGGTGGAGAAACAATCGATCTGTTTTTGTTGCTTTCGGTAGGATGATGGAAAAAAAAGCGGTAGAATCCACAGTTGGGGTGCTTGATGCAGGTGTGTGAGCGCAGAGGGCTTATGCTTCGTAAGAGCGAGGGGTAGACGCATGAGATGGAATCGGCCGCTTCTGGGGGCGATGGCGTTCTTTGCGGGGAGTATGCTTGCGCCGCATGCCAACGCAGATTTGGCGGTAATTGTGCATGCGGATAGCCCCGTTACTGCGCTTAGTGCGAACGAAGTCAAAGAAATCTTTCTAGCAAGAAGCTTGCGTACCTCTGGTGGCGTGAGGGTTGTCCCAGTGGATCAGCTGGAAGGGGGAATGGCTTACGCGGTGTTTTACGAACAAGTGGTAAAGAAGTCGCCCGCGCAGCTGAATTCCTATTGGTCGCGGCTGATCTTTACCGGCAAGGGGCGCCCGCCGGTTGCGTTGGCAGATGATGCCGAGGTGCTTGAATTTGTTTCTGCGAACCCAGGGATGCTTGGTTATATCAATGCGGAAGCAGTAACGCCTCAGGTGAAGGTGGTGCTGACTGTACCTCAGCCGTAGCGCAGGGGTTATTCCGTTATTTTTCGCTTGTTTATCTTTGCTCGTGATATTTTTCTGTGTGCCAGAAGTGGTATGGCTGGTTCGTGCGGAGATTTTTTTTAGTATTTTTCTAGGTGGTTTATGACAGACGATACGCAGGATGTAGTGCGGGATGAGGCGTTGCGCCCAAAGAAAAAGCTTGTGTACAAGCCTGCAGAAGCCACTGTTGCGCGTAAAACAGCGGCCGTAGCCCGTGGCCCGCAGCGGAGGGGAAAACCCATTCAGCCGCCTAAGCGCCCCGTTGAGGTACCGGTGGATGCGGACTTGGCGTGGATTCAGGAGAGCTTGAAAGGCGCGCTGTATGTGGGCGATGTGTTGACGCGCCGCGATCAGTATTTTAATAAGGTGCTTTCGCTGAAACGGAAGTTTGCAGCGGGCAAAGAGCGCGAGTATGCCGCAAGCATTGAGGTGCTTTGTGAACGCCTGAAATCGCACCCGATGCAGGCGTCTTTACGCGATGTTTTGCGTGATGATCCGCAGTTGCGTAAGTTTCGGTTTTTTCGCTAGTTGGGTTGATTGGGGGGTGGTGCGTAGAGATTGAAATACAAAAAAGCCGCGATGCGGCTTTTTTTGCGTCTACGCTTTGGCTCAGTCGCTCGTGCGCTTGGGAAGTAACGACAGGAATTCGCGCCGCAAGTCGGAGTTGACCAAAAATGCGCCGCGCATGACGCTGTTGAGCATTTTGGAATCGTTGTCGCGAACGCCGCGCCAGTGCATGCAGAAGTGGTCGGCTTCCATGACGATGGCGAGGCCGTCGGGTTTCATTTTGGTTTGTAGAAGATCTGCGAGCTGCACGACGGCTTCTTCTTGGATTTGGGGACGGCCCATGATCCAAGTAGCGAGCCGCGCGTATTTGGAAAGGCCAATCAGGTTGGATTGTTCGTTGGGCAGAACGCCGATCCAGAGCCGCCCAATGATGGGGCAGAAATGGTGTGAGCAGGCGCTTCGGATGGTGATGGGGCCGACGATCATGAGTTCGCCCAAGCGCTCTGCGTTTGGAAATTCGGTGACGCTGGGGGCGGGGGTATACCGGCCTTCAAAGACTTCTTGAATGTACATGCGCGCAACGCGCTCTGCGGTTTCGCGGGTGTTGTGGTCGCTTTGGGTGTCGATGACGAGGCTCTCTAGAACCGCCTGGAAACGTTCGGCTACTTCTTGCTGAAGTAATTCGAGTTCGCCTGGCTGGATGAATGCAGCGATATTGTCGTTTGCGTTGAAGCGGGTTCCACTAGCCGTTATGCGCTCGCGGATCGTTGTGGAAATCGGAGGGGTGCCCTCGTCGGGGATGGCGGGGGGCTTTTGGCTGCTCAAGTCTTGTCCTCTAGGTGTTGGCTGCGGGTCGGTTGGCGTGATTATTACGCTCCAATCCGATAGATCCGCTGTGCATTATCGTGAAAGAGTTTGCGCTGATCTGCATAAGGTAAGTCAACGACACTATTGGCGTACAATTGGTAAAGATTAAACAGGCTGGTGGATACCTTGTCCATAGGGAAGTTCGAGGCAAATAGGCAGCGGTCTGCACCAAACTGTTCCAAAACGAAACGGCAGGCGGGCGTGAAGGCGTCGCTTAGCTCTTGTTGCGATGGGGTCTGTGTGCGGTGCTCGAACCCAAAACCTACCACCGGCATAAAGAAGCCGCTGAGTTTGATGTGTACGTTGGGGCACTCGGCAAGCGCCGCCATGCCTTCCTGCCAGGTTTTATGGATTCGATCACGATCGTTCGCAGTATGGCCGTAAGAGGCGAAAGGGCCGCCGTAGCCGATGGGGGTTCCCATGTGGTCGAGTACGAAGGTTTGCGTTGGAAAGGCGAGTGCGAGTTCGCGGGCTTCGCCAAGCTGGTGGTGAAAGAACCATGCGTCAAAAACAAGCTGATGATCTGCAAGCTGTGCGAGGCCGAGCCGCCATCGGGGGTTGCGTGAGAGTTCGGGCTGATCGCAGTAGCGCATGATGCCACGGTCGTGGTCGAAGGCGAGCATTTGGCGAATGCCGGTGAGCTTTTTGCTGGCGGCGAGGTGTGCTTGCAGGCAGGCGTTGAGGTGCGGGGATTGGAGTTTTGCGTGCCCTACGATTGCGCCTAGACGGGGGCGATCTACTCCATCAAAAATTTTTTCGAGCCACGCGGTTTCACCGGCAGGGCCAAGCGGGCTGTGATCTTTCCATTCGGCTTCTACGTGGACGATTTGTTGGATGGGTAGTTGTGCGGCGTCGGCTGCGTAGTTTTGGGGGAGGTAGTCATAGGCGACGTAATCCAGCCGTCCAACGTAGTCGCGGTCGCGCTTGCGGGCGCCGAGGCGCAGGGTGGTTTCGTAGAGGCTGCGGTTCCAGCCGAGCAGTTTGCGCGGTAGGCTGAGGATGCGCGGCGTGTTCCAAAGGTCCCATTGGTGAATATGGGGGTCAATGATTGGCATGGACAGTGGTGAAGTCACGTGTTCAACCTCAATAATGGCGGTGCGGGAATGTTTTTGTGTAAATACTGCACAGCGTGGGTGGGAACTTCACAAAGCGATCGTTGCCAAAACGCAACAATCGAAGGCCAAAAACCGTAAAACGGGAGCAGAATGAAACGTTGGATTTTGATATTGACACTTTTGGTGATTGCTGCCGCGGGCGCTTTTTATTGGCAAAAGCAGGGTAGCAAACAAACGAGTGATCTGAGAAGCACGATTACGGTGAGCCGCGCTACTTTGGAAGATGTGGTGACGGCGCAAGGCAAGCTTGAACCGAAGAACTACGTTGATGTGGGCGCGCAGGTGTCTGGCCAGATCAAAAAGCTCTATTTTGAAATTGGCGACCGTGTTCAACAAGGCGACTTAGTGGCAGAGTTAGACCCGCGCGTTTATAAGGCGAAGGTCGATGCGGATTTGTCGGGCTTAAAGTCCTTGCAGGCACAGCTCCGCGAGCAGGAGGCACAGGTAAAATTGGCGGAACTGCAGTTGCAGCGTACTCGCAAACTGTTAAAAAGCGGTACGGAAACGCAGAACACGCTGGAGCAGAATGAGACGAGCTTGAAAGCGGCGCGGGCACGTCTGGATTCGATTTCAGCGCAGATTGAGGTACAGCGTTTTAATCTGGAAGGCGATCAGACCAATCTAGGTTATACGCAGATTTACGCACCGATGGATGGTACGGTGGTGGTGCAGGATGTGCGTGAGGGGCAAACCCTGAACGCAATGCAGCTGACGCCAGTGATTCTGCGTTTGGCGGATCTTTCAGAGATGACGGTGCGTGCGCAGATTGCAGAGGCGGATGTGAGTCGGTTGGTGGCGAAGATGCCTGTAGAGTTTTCGACGCTGGGTGACTTGGAAAAAAAATGGCATGCGCAGTTGCGCCAGTTGTTGCCGACTCCGGAAATTGTGAACGATGTAGTGCTATTTAACGCTTTGGTGGATGTAGATAACACCGAAGGTGTGTTGATGTCAGGGATGAGTACGCAGCTCTTTTTTGTGGTGCAGCGTGCAGAGAATGTTCTTACCTTGCCGCGTAGTGCTTTGTTACGTGCTGTGCCCGGGAAGGAGAATACCTATTTGGTGGAGGTTCTGGAGAGCGGGCATCCCCAAGAGAAGGCCGTTACAATTGGTATGAGCAATCGCACCCAAGTGGAAATTAAGGACGGCTTGCGAGAGGGTGAGCAGGTTGTGGTGCGCAAGCTTGCGAGAGGCGATGCTTCGAAGCCGAGGATGGGAGGGCCACGGATATGATGGCTTTCGCGGAACACCCTTTGCTGGCGCTACGGGATGTGCGTAAGTCGTTTCCGGTTGGGGATGGCGAGCTTACGGTGTTGAAGACGATTTCCCTAGAGATTCATGCGGGGGAGTTTGTTGCCATTATGGGGCCATCGGGTTCTGGCAAATCGACCTTAATGAACGTGATTGGCTGTTTGGATCAGCCCTCCGGCGGTGAGTATTTCGTTGAGGGAAAGCCGGTGAGTTCGCTTTCGCGGGATGAACTGGCGGAGCTTCGGCGGGATCGTTTTGGGTTTATTTTTCAGCGCTACAATTTGTTGGGAACGGCGAGTGCTGAGGAAAATGTGGAAATTCCGGCGATTTATTCTGGCCACGCGCGCAAGGAGCGCAAGCAGCGCGCGGTGGAATTGCTTTCGCAGGTGGGCTTGGCGGATAAGGTGGATTCGCGTCCGGCGCAGCTTTCTGGGGGACAACAGCAGCGGATTGCGATTGCGCGTGCGCTGATGAATAACCCGCCGATTTTGCTGGCAGATGAGCCTACCGGTGCCTTGGATACGAAAACCGGCCAGGAGGTGATGAAGCTTTTGTGTGATTTGAATGCGCAGGGGCGAACGGTGATTCTGATCACCCACGATGAACAGGTAGCCGCTTATGCGCGGCGTCAGATTCGTTTGCGAGATGGTGTTGTGGTGTCGGATAGCGGAACGCATGAGCCGGAGTCTAAAAAGACTTTCGAGGCGGCATCGCATCGGCCGATGTTTCCAGCGTTTGGGGAGTCGGCGCGAATGGCTTGGCGTTCGCTGCGTGCGAATTGGTTTCGCACTGTGCTGACCTTGCTTGGAATTATTATTGGCGTCTCGGCGGTGATTACGATGTCTGCGGTGGGAGCCGGCGGCAAGCAGCGAGTTCTGACGCAGATCAGCAGCATGGGAACGAATCTGGTTTCGATTCGGCCAGGTGCGCCTGGCATGCGGGGGGGAGGCGATATTGTTACGCTGATTCCGGGGGATGCGGAGGCGATTGCAAAGCTTGACAATGTTGATGCAGTGCTGCCAGAGCGTAACGGGCGTTATACGTTGCGCGTGGGGAATGTTGATTATCAGTCTACGGTGACGGGGGTGAACGCGGATTTGCCGTGGGTTCGGGATTGGCCGTTGGCGTCGGGAAGTTTTTTTGACGAGGCGGATCTTAAGAGTTATGCGCCCGTGATCGTGCTGGGAAAAACCGTGGTGGATAATCTGTTCCCAGATGGTTCTGATCCGATTGGCCGGTATATTTTGGTGAAGAACATTCCGTTTCGCGTAATTGGCACTTTAAGTGCGAAAGGCGCGGGGTGGATGGGCGATCAGGATGATGCGTCGTTTGTACCCATAACGACGGGGCTGATTCGCCTTTTCGGGAAGTCGTATCTCAATGCGATTACCGTCAAAGTGGCCGATCTTGCTGCGATTGGTCAGACTACTACCGAGATCAATGATTTGTTGCGGCAGAGGCATTTTTCCGAGGATTATTCAATTCGTGATATGGCGTCGCTGATCGAGATGGCGAGTGATACGCAGGATACTCTAACGCTGTTGTTGGGGGTGGTTGCGGCGATATCGCTATTGGTGGGTGGCATTGGTGTAATGAATATCATGCTGGTGAGTGTGACGGAGCGCACCCGCGAGATCGGGATTCGGATGGCGACCGGTGCGCGTGGGCGCGATATTCTTACCCAGTTTACCACCGAGGCTGCGGTCGTTTGCATCATTGGCGGCGGTATTGGCGTGGTGGTGGGCTGGCTGATCGGTGCGGGGCTTGAGTTTGCTTCGGTGCCGGTGGCGTTTTCTTTGGGGCCTACGGTGGTTGCGTTTTCCAGCGCGTTTTTAACTGGAATTGTGTTTGGCTTGCTGCCAGCACGCAAGGCGTCGCGCTTGAGTACGGTGGTGGCGCTTTCTGCGGAGTAGCGCGTTCTGCGGAGTAGCGCGTTTTGAGGAGCAGTACTTTCTGTGAAGGAATGCGTTTTGCGAGACGGCATGCTTTTTTCGCCATAATGGCGCCCTTCTAAAACCTGCTGGTTTTCTTGGGTTTTGTTCTTTCTAAGCGGCGGGTTCGTAGAGGGCTTCTACGGATGCCGCACCTCTTGTTCTGCTTTCGGCCCTTAGATTTATGCCCCGAGAGTCATTCCTAGCTGAAAATTCTATAAAAACCAAACATCTACCACTTAGTTGGTAGATGTTTGTTAATTTTCTGCGAACCTTGAATTTATTGATCTATGTCAATATCCTGATCTAAGGATTTGTTCAATTATGCCATGTAGAACCTGTCAGTTCTGGTTGGTGTGAGGGTTTGCATCAGTTGTACAGTGTCGTGTGACGAGTTCTTTTTTCTGTTGATTTTGAACGGCTTGCTGATTGTCGTGGGGTTTTCCTAAGGGAGTCAGTGGCGGTTTGGCGGCGCACGTTTTGCGCGCGGGCTTTGTTTTTAGCTTGTGATGCAAAAGCTTTGTTGGCGGGTTTTTTTGCCAATATGCAGTGCTTGGGTGATTTACAAGCCTGTTGCTGTTTATCTGTGTGTGCAGTTGTTTTTAGAGTCAGCCAGAGGGGAATTTATGAAACAGTCCAATGTGCAAAATCAGTCAACTGATGTCGTGATTGTGGGTGGGGGGCTGGCGGGCATGACCGCTGCGCTGGGCCTGCAGCGCGAAGGCATTCAGTGCATCGTGTTAGAAAAGAAAGATATTCTGGGTGGGCGCGCGCGTAGCTGGGTGGATGAGAAAACGGGAGATCCAATCCATATCGGCCCGCATATTCTCTTGAGCGAATACCCAAATATGCTCAAGCTCCTGGAAATTGTGGGTACCAAAGATAAAATTGTTTGGGAGCGTGACCATTTTATGGTGCAAACGCTCGGTGCAAAAAAACATGTTCTAAAGCAGGCACCGGTACCTTCGCCATTTTCTTTTATTCCCTCACTCTTGTCTTACCCAGTTGGGAGTCTGGTTGACAAGGCGTCGAATATTTTGCTTTCGGCGGCTGTTTTGCAGATGACGGAAGAAGATTTTCTCGAACTGGATGATGAAAATGCTTACGCCTATTTGAAGCGAATGGGGGTAACCGATACCTATATCGACCAGTTCTGGACCTTCACGAGCCTTTCCATTATGAACGTGCCGCTGGATTTGTGTTCTGCGGGCGCTTTGATGCGGTTTTTCCAGAAGTTTTTGGGTTATACGGAGTGGTATTTTGGCTTTACCGATGGCGGCTTAGGTGAGATTTGGGCACCTGCGACGCTTGCTGCAATTCAAAAAGCGGGTGGTGAGGTAAGAACCAATACCAGCGTGAAGGAGCTGATCGTTGAGCATGATGTGGTGAAAGGCGTTGTGCTGGAGGATGGCTCTACGATTCGTGCGCGTCATACGATTATGGCGACGGAGCCGCAAACCTTTTATGCGATGGGGCCGTTTGAGTGGCGTCGTAAATATAAGTGGTTTGATGATCTTTCTTATTTTCATCCGTGCCCGTATAAAAGTGTTTTTGTCTGGTTCGATCACAAAATTACCGATCTTCGGATGTGGGCACGCTGCTATCAGCCGGGCGATTTGAACTGTGATTTTTACGACAACTCCAATATTTTCAGTAACCGTCCGAGTAAGAGCCCGAACTCGATGATCGCAAGCAATATTATTTTTAGCGATCGCGTAGAGGGGATGTCGGATGAGGAGTTGGTGCGGCAGACGGTGAGAGAAATTTCCGAGGTGCATCCGACTGCCACTTGGGATCACGTTACTCACTGGGTGGTCAACCACGTTCCGATGGCGATTCATTTGCCTTATCCGGGAACGGAGAAGCGCCGGCCGCAGCCGCAGGTGGGTGTGGAAGGTTTGATTCTTGCCGGTGATTATGTGCAAACCTATGTGCCAGGCTGTATGGAATCTGCGGTGTGTTCGGGGTGGATGGCTGCGGAGGCGATTTTGGCCGAGCGCGGTAAGCCCAAGCAGTTGAGCGTGGAACGGCGCCCGATTGACGGGATGGCGGGTTTAATTAACAAAGGCGTGCAGTATCTGCCGCATCGGGTTGCGCGGCGAACTTTGCGCAGGCTGCGTAATGCCGGTGGGGTTGCAGGCTCGGTGGATGGTCTGGCCGGCAAGGCGCGGGATATGTGGAGGCAGTTAGGATGAAGGTAACGGCACCAGTGGATGGCACACAGTTTGATGCCATTGTCATTGGTGCTGGCTACGGCGGCGTTTCGTGCGCCGCCGTGTTGGCATCCAGAGGCATGCGTGTGCTTGTAGTGGATAAAAATGCAAAGCCGGGTGGCAAGGCCATGCCAGCGGCGCGTAGTGATGGCGTTACTACGGAGTTGTGGCCGGTGGCGGGTGGGCCGGCGTATGGCACAAGATTTGAAGACCTAATGGATTTGGTGGGTCTGTCTCGCGAGGTGATTATTGCGCCGGAAAAGGGCGCAAATTTCGTTTATATCGACGATCAGGATCAGCAGCACGCATTGGAAGTCAGCAGCCAGCCAATTCGCAATCCTTTGCTGGTTTTTTCTATGGCGCGTGCGTTTGGCGTTCCGGTTTGGAAAATGCTCGGCCTTCTGCGGATGAATCTGCATTCGATGCGGATCAGCGATGCGGAAATGGAGGAGTATGATCGGGTCAGTATGCTGGATTACATGAAGCGTTTTCATTTGCCTGCGCCGGTGTTGCACTGGCTGAGCAGTTTGATGAATTTGTTTTTTGTGGTTCCGGTAGATCAATTGCCTGCCTCTGAAGCGATTCTTACTTTGCGCGGCGTTGCGAAGGGAGGCGCTGGGCGGTATCACCGTGGTGGATACGGCGTGGTTGCACAGGCTGCGGTTGATTATGTAGTGAAACAGCAGGGGGTCTATTTACCGTCAACGCGAGTGAATGAGGTCTTGGTAGAGGGTGGACGCGCGGTGGGTATTAGCACTCCGCATGGGTGTTATTTTGCACCCGTAGTGATCTCTAACGCCGGAATTCAGCCGACGGTGTTTAAGCTCGTGGGGGAAGGTGCTTTTCCGGCAGGCTATGTTCAACGGGTGAAGGAGTATGTGCCTTCATGGGCGTTTGTTGGGGTTCGGTACGATCTCTCTAGGCCATTTTTCAAGATACCGATGAACGTTTATTTTTCATCGGAGAGCGGTTGGGATCGCAGTCGTTTTGCGGCTGCAGAAGCTGGACAATGGCCGCATAATCCGCTGCTCTTTGTTACGGTTCCGTCGCTTTATGATCCGTCGCTGGTAACGCCCGAGGTGGCGCAAGTAGCGCTGATCGGTGTGTTGTGCTCACCCGATCCGGATTCGCCGATGAATGCGCAGGCAACGGTAGAGTTGGAGAAGATGGTCGATCGGTTGTGGCCGGAGTTTCGTTCCTTGGTAACGCGGCGGAAGGTGTATGGCGCGGATGCGGTGTCTTCGACAACGCGCGATAACGTCTTGCATCAGGGGGGGGAATGTATTGGGCTGGGGCAGTTGATTGGCCAGTGTGGGCGCAGTAAGCCGGATTTTCGTGCGCCGTTGCAGGGTTTGTATTACGCAGGAACGGACGCGGGCGGGCGTGGAATTGGCACTACGCAGGCGGTGGATTCGGGCTGGAATGTGGCGCATGCGATTTTGGAGGATTATCGAAAAGGAGTCTGGAAACGCCCAACGTCAGGGGTGCGTAAGGTAGATGATGCAATCACAGCGCTCATGAGTGTACAGGAGGCAGGGGAGGTTGTGGGTGACCGTGTTCCTCAAGGATTGGATAAAAGGGATGCACAGGGAGTGGAGGATCGGCAGGAAGCGAGGGAAAAGGGCCGCAAAAAGCAGTCAGCAAAGACGGCATCTGCGAAACCCCTCTAGCGGGTGACTGTTGATGTTTGACGCTTAAAGTGTGCAAGGATGAGTTTCCGCGACCCGATGAGCGCAGTGATTTCTACTGCGCTCTTTTTTTGCCCCTTTTTTTGCAATTTAGGGGGTTGGGGTTTGCTTGACCGCCTCAAACATCCACAGTGCACCACTTTGTTGGTGATCGGTCAGCTTGAGGTTAGCATCTTTCAGCCAGCCTTCTAGCGCTGCACGGGTGCAGGTGGGGCCGAACCAGCCGCGCCATTGAAAGAGGCAGATCATGGCGTCGTAGCGCGTTCCAGCGCCTTTTACGACGAGGGTGGTGCGCAAGGTGCCGCCAACCTTGAGCACACGGGCCATCTCTTGAATGGCCTTTTGAGGGTCAGGGAAGCAGTGCAGCCCGTTGTAGCACTGGCAGAGGTCGAATTGCTGGGCCTCGTAAGGCAGAGCGCCTACGTCGCCTTGCTGAAACTGGATGCCTTTCAAGCCAAGTTGCTGTGCGCTTTGCTGTGCACGTTCCAGCATGACGGGTGAGAAGTCGAAGGCGACGTAATCCAGTGCGTGATTGGGTTGGAGTGAGGCAAAGGCGAGGCCGCCTCCGCAAGGCACGTCTAGAACGCGACTACCGGCTGTGGTTTCGCGTAGGCGGGCGATGTAGTCCATCAACAGGCGGGCGTCCAGGCCCCAGAGTGCGAATGCGCCAATACGGCGTACGAGCGGGTTGTGAACGGCGAAATCGTAGGCGCTTGCGACGAGTCGTTCGTGGCCCCAGGTTTGCTCCAATGATGCCATGGTGGAAAATCCTTTATTGGTTGCTGGACTTGAGTTGCGGGTCTTGATTTGCGGATCCTGAATAGTCACCGGGCTAGGTTTGTGTGGCAATAACGCTTAATATTCCGACGGTGCCGGTGGGGATAGATCTTCACCGTTGAATTTGTGTTCGTGGAGAGTCGGAGTGGTGATGCGCATAGACGATCAGAAGGTATCACAAAGTGCTGCTTTCGTGGGAGATGCTGAGCTGGTAGATGCTGAGCTGGATGACAGTCACGGTTCACAGTTTCGGCTTGCGGGTGATCTTGCGGTTTGGCTGGTGATTCTGATTGAGCTGGTTACTTTCGGGTTGTTTTTTATGGTGTTCGCGTTTAAGCGGGCATTTCAGGTGGATTTGTTTAACCGCATGCAATCTACGCTGGATCTTCATAGCGGCGTGGTGAATACGATTTTATTGATTACCAGCAGTTGGTTTGTTGCGCGTTGCGTGGCTGCGGTTCGTAAAGGTCAGAGTCAGGCAGGGGCGCGTTGGTTGGCGCTTGCAATTGTCTGTGGTGCGGCTTTTTTGGTGATGAAAACGGTAGAGTTCAAAGCGAAGTTTGATTTGGGTGTAAACCTTTCCACCAATGATTTTTATATGCTGTATTTCACCTTGGCGGGCTTTCATATGCTACACGTTGTGGTCGGCGTAATTATCTTGGCCATGCTTTTGGTGATGGTGCGGCGCGGTAAAGTGGCTGCTAATAATATGCATGCGCTGGAAACGGGGGCGGCTTTTTGGCACATGGTGGATTTATTGTGGATTATTTTATTTCCACTGGTGTATGTGATGCGCTAATGGGCGGCGTTTTTTGTGTGTGGAGGAGGGTGGAAGGATGCGAGCGGGGGTGGGTGTGTTGAAAGCGATTCAGTCGAATGATCTGGTATGGTTCGGATTGATACTGGCTACCTTGATTACGTTTTGGTTCGGTGAATCCGGTTTGTCGGACAGTGCGCGTGGTGTTGCGGTTCTGGTGATTTTTGGTTTGGCCTATGCAAAGGCGGCAGGCGTGATTCTTCAGTTTATGGAGTTAAAACATGCGCCTTGGTTGTGGCGGTTGCTGTTGCTGGGATGGCTCACGGTGGTGGTATTGGGGATTCTGCTGGCGTGGCTGATTGGCGATTTGCGCGCTTAACTACTTTCCATTTAGCCACTTTCCACATAGCCACGCAGCAGGTTTGAATCACGGGTGTTTGTAAGCTCTTTAGGCGTATTTCTTTAGGGACGTGTATCCGTTAGGCTACGTTTCCCGTGACGGCCTCGCGGTTGGTGAATTCGGCATTTAGGATGCCGTTTTTACCAAAGAGTTTTTCGCGCCACTCTTGTTCGATGTGACGAGTATCGTGCTCGTTCGGGTGATAGTTGCGAGCCCAAAAACGCGGCATTTTAGGTAGAAAACGGGTAATTACGCCGTTTTTGCCGATGATGATTGAGATGCCTCGTTTAAGGTCGCGAATATCGGTGAGTTTGCCTTCTTTGGCGACGAGGTAAACCCAGCTTGCGAGTAATGCCGGAAGTACGGTGGCGAGTACCGCTGCGGTTGCGAACTGGCGCTCTCGTTGGCTGTTGCCCACGGTTTCATAGACATCAAATGCGACAGATTTGTGCTCCATTTCTTCCAGCGCATGCCATTGCCAGAGTTTGACCATCTCTGCATCAAAATACTGTATGAAGGCTTCGTCCGTAAGCAATGCCTCACCTAGCAAGGCAGTGAAATGCTCCATGAACGTCGTAGCGGCGAGCTGAGTAGATTGCGGTAAATACCGGAGTAAATCCAGGGCCATCTGTACGGCTTTTTCAGGAACTTGTGCGTCGATACCGCGATCTTTCAGAATTTGGTTGAGGCGTTCGTGTTCGCGCCCGTGCATGGCCTCTTGGCCAATGAATCCAGACACCTTGGCTTTTAATGTGGGGTCAGAAAGCGTTTCACGAAAGTTGCGCACGGATTCTACAAAGAAGCGCTCACCGGGTGGAAAAATGCCGGAAAGCACGGCCAGAAAGAGCGTAGATGCGGCGTTGTCGGCAAAGAAGTAGCGCGGCGTACCGCCCAAGCGCTGAAACTTCATCTGCCGTGGCGGAATACCGACGCGGGCACCAGCGAGTTTGCGGGATTCGGCGGTCATCTCTGTACGCAGTGTGGTTGTGCTCACGTGTAATTCTTTGTGTGAACTTGAGTGTTCCTTGCTGGAGCCTGATGCGTTTCTCTGTGAGCTTGCGCGTGCCATGGCGTACTACTCCGGTAAGAATTTCGGTAAGGATTTGATTTTTGCAAAAACAACGAGCTTTTGACCGCTGGGTCACTCAAGTGTTAAGTTAAGCCGAATATTTGTTCGGATTCAATTCGGGTTTTGAGGGCTATGGCACGTAAACCGATTCAGCAGCGATCCAAGGCGACCGTTGAAGCCATCGTTGAGGCAGGCATTATTTGCGTTGCAAAGCGCGGTATAGAGGGCACGACTACGCGGCATATCGCTGCTGTAGCGGGGATTGGGATTGGTTCTCTTTATGAATATTTTGAAAATAAGGAGGAAATTTACCAAGTCATGGCCGACCGCATGGTGGAGGATGTGGTGAATGCGGTTCGAGGAAAACTGCCGGATTTATTGACACTAACCATTCGTGACGCCGTTCGCGTGATTCTGTTGGCGACGGGCGAGTTGTTACAGGCGAATGATCGGCGCTATTTGCGTTGTACCCGTTTTGTTTTGCAGGCGGGGATTAAAATGGAGATCCAGCCGTTGAAGGAGCTGATGATCGAAATTATTAGTAGGTATATGGTGCAGCAACCGGAGTATTTGAAGATCAAGAATCTAGGGGTGATGAACTACATTTTTATTCATGGCGGAATGTTCACCCTGTTGCGCTATTTGAGTGAGGATGAGCCTAGTATTAGCTATGAAGCACTCATGGATGGTTTGACCGATATGGTGGGGCACTATGTGGAGTTTGAGCTTGCCTTGCTGGAAAAGCAGTCGGCAATTGAAAAGCAGCCGGCAATTGAAAAACAGTCGGTAACTGAAAAGCCGCCACTGTCAGAAAAACCGCAGGCACGCGGTGATTCTTAGGGGGTTATGCCACAATTTTGTCGGGCTTTTTGACACAGGTCTCGTTGTGAATGTGTAACGATCTGCATCCCTCTCTGGACAAATGACTATTTGGTCTATATTTAATGTAGTTACGCTAGATGCAAATCGTAATGAGCGCACGGCATGGAACTTGCCTTGGTACTACATGCAGGGGTTCAGTTGTTGTTGCTTTAGCCGATAGCAGTATTAGTAGATAACGATTGCATGCAAAGCTTGTAGAACACTCATTACACGTCCATTGCGTCCGAGAGGTAAGTGCCATGAGCTCGCAGATGATGTTGGTAAACCAAGTGTTACGGACTGTCGTTAAGCCGACATTGCAAGTGGTTATTCTCGAAAAGGGGATGATTGCGCCAATGCGGCCTCTTCTTTCTGCGGTCGGCTCACTCGTGCCGTTACCTGCAAATACTGTAATTAAAACGTTTGGAATCGGTTCTTTTGGCGCGGAGTGGGTGTATTCGCGCAAAAGCCCTGATATTGCCAAGGAGCGTGTATTGCTCTATTTGCACGGCGGTGGCTATGTTGTGGGTTCGCCTGCTACGCACCGAAATATAACGTCGCGCTTGGCGCGTTATGGCCGCTGCCGAGTTCTGGCGATTAATTATCGAAAATCTCCCGAATATCCGTTCCCTTATGCGTTGGAGGATGCGGTTGCTGCGTATCGCTTTTTGCTTGGTGAAGGCTATGCGCCGGAGCGTATTACCATTGCCGGGGATTCTGCAGGCGGTAATCTTACCTTTTTGACGGCAATTGCATTGCGTGATCGCGGCTTGCCGGCACCTGCGGGAATTATTGGCATTTCACCTTGGACGGATCTTTCTTCTTCTGGAGATTCGTATCGCAGTTTGCGCAGTGCTGACCCGATGATTCCTGCCCGCCGTGTGCGCCACGCGGCGCTGTTGCACGCAAATGGTTTGCCGCTGGATAGCCCGAAACTTTCGCCGTTATTTGCTGATTTGCACGATTTGCCGCGTACGCTTGTGCATGTGGGGGGCAATGAGGTGTTGCTTTCGGATGCTTTGCGTTTTGTTGATCGTGCGCGAAATTACGGGGTGAATGCGGATGTGCGTATCTGGCCGAACGCGCCCCATGTGTTCCAGATTTTTGCGGGCATCGTACCGCAGAGCAAGCAGTCGTTGCGTGAAATTGGACATTTTATGCGGCGTTGCTGGGAGGATTCGGTGAGTGCAGAAGTGCCATCGTTTAACGCTAGACCTGCGGCGCTTGATGATGGATATTATGGGTTGCAATTTGCGGGGTGACAGGTTCCATACTTTGTTCAGATTTTACGTGTTCAGATTTTAGGTGTTCGGATTTTGCGTTGATAAAAGGCGGCTAAAAGTATACGTTAGTCGCCTTTTTTGTTGCCTTGTTCACGCACCTTTTCGAGAAGCTGGCATAGCGTTACCGCAGCGTCTAACGCACGTGGTGTGGTTCGAACAAAAATGTCAGCGTCTACCAAATACATTTGTTGATGTTTTACCGCTGGAATTTGCTGCCAGCGCTGCCATTGTGCGCGCCACTTGGCTTCGTCTGTTGCGATATTCTCTTGAGAAAAATTGCTGGCACTTGCCACGATGATGTCCGGCTGGCGAGAGAGTACCGATTCGATGCTTACAATTGGGGCTGGGGCGGCGGTGTCGGCGTAGATGTTTTCACCGCCACATACTTTTAACAGATCGTTAAAAAAATGCTGGCCGCCGAGAGTGTAGAGAGGTTTATCCCATACTTGATAAAAAACGCGAACCTTAGGATGCGTGCTGTACTGTGCACGTAGCTTGGCCATTGCGTTTTCAAATGCGGCAATTTTTTCTTCCGCTTCGGGGCCTACGTGGATCTGTTTGGCCAGAGTGCGTAATTCTGTGGCGATGTCGTTGACGGTGAGAGGATCGCTTTCAAAGAGTGGAATATGTCTCTCGCGTAGAGCTTCGAGCACCACAGGCGCGTTTCCGCTGGTCCATACGAGCACGAGGTCGGGAGAGAGGGCGAGTGCTTTTTCGAGGCTGACGGAGTTGTAGCCGCCGACTCTTGGGAGTTTTTGGGCGGCGTCTGGATAATCGCTAAAGTCTACTGCGCCAACGAGACGATCTCCGGCCCCTAAAAAGTAGACGTACTCGGTGGTGTGGGGGGACAGGGACACCAGCCGCTCTGCTGGGGGCTGGGTGGTGGATGATGGGGTTGGCGCGGGCGTGGTTTCTGCGGCGGCTGCAACGGTGCCAGTGGAGAGCGCTGTGAGTAGTGTTGCAGCGCTACAGAGCATCAAAATAAACGCAGTGCGAACTTTTGTGTTTGCGGCTGCGTTTGTGGCTGTTTTGTGGTTGGTGGGCATGGTGGTTGGGTCGCTTTTGGTAGGCGCGGGGCGTATCGGGTCATGCATTATTCATAACGGAGGCTGGCTTAGGCAAGTTGGGTGTGATGTAGGGGGCGAGTTTGGTGGGCATTTGTGATTGGTTGTACCTATCTATTGTTGAGTAGCTTTTGGCAACGATTCCTTGTTTTTACGTTTAATATGGAGTTCATTGAGTTCTAGGTATCACAATGTACTAGACTCATGATGAAATCGGTGTACACTTGTACACAAGGCGGGTTGATGTGTCGTTTGCAAGAAATGGGTTCTTGGTGACAAACGCTGGCCGACGCCGAAACGATTGCCAATGATAGGGAGAGCCATTATGCACGCATCGCACCCACTTCGCCCGCTATCCAATTTGGATGCGTCTTTCTTGCACCTCGAAACAACCCGCACGCCGATGCATCTTGTCGGTATGTTTATCTTTCAGAATCGCCGCGGCCAGTTCATGGATGCGGCAGGCTTCCGTGAGCATGTGCGAGTTCGGGTGAATCGCCACCGTATTATGAGGGAGCGCTTGATTCAGTCTACGCTGGGGTTTGGGAAGTTGTGGTGGGCGGAGGATGTGGAGTTTGATCTGGAAGATCATCTTCATTTTGTTGAATCTGATGGGCCGCTAGATCAGGCTCTGCTCGCGAAGCTTTCCGAGAATTTCTTGCGGCCCTTGCTGGATCGTAATCGGCCGCTCTGGGAATTGTTATTTGTTTCGGAGAAAGGTTCGGGGGCGGGGAATGCGCAGTTTGCGGTCGTGTTGAAGGTCCATCACGCGGCCTGTGATGGGCTCTCGGCCAAAAATCTGATTGCGAGTTTGTTTGATGGTTTTGGGGTGGTCGCAGAGAGTGAGGAGTTGCCGTTGGTGGAGCGCGGTATGGTTCCTGCTTTGCCGCCGTCGATCTGGCAGGTTGCTGCGCGCGATTTGGAGGAATGGCGGGGTGTGGCGGCGCGAAGTGTGAATCTGGTGAAGAATGCGAGCTGGTGTGCCATGCGTTCGATTCAGATGCGCTGGCATAGCGCCTATTCGCAGCCTGCGTTTTTTGCTGCGCCGCCGTCGCCTTTTAATGTGGCGATTGGGGAGGATCGAGTGCGCTTTAGTGTGGAGCTTTCCTTGCCGATCTTAAAGGCGATTCGGGAGCAGCGGCCGGAACTTACCATTAACGACATCGTGCTGGCGATTTGTGGCGGTGGGTTTCGGCGTTATTTTCAAAGCGTAGGGAAAAAGCAGTGCCGCGCTCTGGTGGGGTTTGCACCAATTTCCAAGAGAACTAGTGACGATACCTTAAATGGCGGTAACCAGGTTTCTGGGATGCTGTTGGAGTTGGGTAACGATATTCGAGACCCGCTTAAGCGTTTGCAGCGAGTTCACGAAAATGCAGCGCAGGCGAAGCGTTTTAATCGGGAGATTCCCTTCGAGCGACTTTTAGATGATCTGCCAACTTCTTTGTTGGCGGGATACTTGCGAGCTCTAGCGAAGGGGAGGCTGGCTGAGCGGATGCCGCCGATTTTCAATACGGTGATCACTAATATTGCAATGCTGCCGCCGAGTTTCCATTTGGCTGGTGCGCCGCTGGTAAGTTTTTCGACTTATGCGCCGATCTCAGACGCGATGGCCTTGAGTATTGTGGTGCTCACCCAAGGGGATACGACGGTGTTGGGTGTTACAACGACTCAAGAAGCTGTAAAACATCCGGCGCGCTTTGCCGAGGCAATGCGTTATGCGCAGCAGGACTTGGCGAAGGCCTGTGGGGTGAGTTGGACGCCAGAACGCGCCCTTGCTTATGCAGAAATCGCATAGCTTGAAGTGCGCTTACGCGACCCCTAGCGCTTGCAGTATGTAGAGTTTACGTTCTGCGAAACGTTCGGCTTCTTTGATGAATCCGATCAGGCTGTCTGCTGGCGTTTGTGAGAGGCCGTTCGTGGTGGAGCGGATTCCTTGAGGTTCGAGGATTTGCCACGCAAACTGCCCCCATTCTTGCGGGGTTTTGTTGTCGGCCTCTCGTGCGAGCAAGAAAAGCTGCTCCAACCTCGTTACGCCGATGCCGCCGCCGGTAACGGGGCTGGCGAGCTGCGCAACTTCGCCATTGAAGCATGCACGATCGCAGATATAGCGATTGAGTGCGCGGCAGCGTTTTGCTACCTGCTCGGTGGTAGTTTCCGGATGGCACGGGGCAATGGAGCCCATTCCTACCAAAATCGTAATGATCTGCAGGTAGGTTTGCCAAGAAATCTCGCTGTGAGTGCTGGCGATTTGGCGCAAGGATTTGGGCGTGTTGCCATCCTCTGCGAGCGTTTGCAGAAACTCAGGGTAATGAGTGTTCTTCAGGTTGGCCTGTGCGAACGTGCCGCTTACGGTCAGAGGCGTGTCTTCAAGGGTTTTTAGAAGCACAAATCGCGTGTCTAGCAATCTTTCGCGTTGTTCTACCGCGCTGATTTTGTGTGTGCCGCGCGTATATAATTCCATGCGAAACTGGCGATTTACAAAATAATCGCGAAGTTGTTCCTTTAATATTGGGTGCTGTGCCCGCTCTAGAAAGGTTTGTGCCGGTTCGGATAGGTTGATTATGTCGATCTGATCAAGAAGCGTGGTGGTTCCTGCGTAGTCTAGCTTGGCGGCGGCAAGTTCTTCCACAACGTCGGTGAAGTACATGCAGTCCCATGCGTTATTGAAGTATTCGTGCGCAAGATAGCGGAAGTCTTTGGTTGCGATTCCCTTGAGGCGCTCATGAAGGCTAGGTACGGTCAATAGATAGTTGGGGTTGGCAGTTAGCAAATCGTCTGCGAATTTCAGTGCACCCTCTACTCGTTGAGCGGCGCCTTTTTCGGTGCCTTCAAAGCGGTCGTAAAGTGAGAACAGTTGGCGCAGAGGGTGGACGGGGGCCCAACCTGGGAAGCAGTTGTAGCTGTTGTACAAGATTCCTCCCGGCTTTAGATGGCGCCTTGCAAACTCTGTAATTGCGCTGCGATTTTCTTTGCTGATCCATGTCCAGATTCCGTGCAAGCCGATACTGTCGAAGTGCGTACCATCATGCTGTGCAAGTAGTTGCTCAAAGCTTGCGTCCAGCAAATTTGCGTTATCGCCAAACGATGCGGCCATCCGCTGCGCATTGAGCGTTTGTGCGGCATCAAAATCTGTTCCGGTATAACGACCCGGATTTGCGGCGGCGTGAATATTGATGGAGAGCCCTTGCCCGAAACCGAGTTCACAGTGATGTGCAGATTCGCTTGTGCTTGTGAGTGAGGGCAGTTCCGAACGAAGTAGCAAGCAATACCGCTGAAATACCGGGTTTAAGTGGGGTGCATAATCGTGAATATAGTGTGTCCCGGTAAAGTAACCTTCTCTCCATTTTTGGTTCATGCGGGTTGCCTTTTTGTGGGTATGCGCTACGTAGAGAATTGCTTGTTTCGGAGTTTTTGAATAAAAAAGAAGCGCCTGTGCGCGTTCTATGTTCTGGTGCGCTTTCGACGCTCTCAAGTGTAGGTGAGCTTTGCGTTTGTGCAACGCACCGTTGCCAGCTTCCCCCACGATTGCGCTACTCCTTTCGGGTATAATGGGGGTTTTCCCCTTTGGAGATGTAGGAATGGCACTGGCGCTAGAAGTGCGCGAGCTTCGTAAAAGTTACGCCAACGGGTTTTCGGCGCTAAAGGGTATCTCGTTTGATGTGTGCGATGGCGACTTTATGGCGCTACTTGGGCCCAATGGTGCAGGAAAATCGACCACGATCGGTATTCTTTCATCCCTCGTGCGCAAGACTTCCGGTACCGTAAAAATCTTCGGCATTGACATTGATGTCGATTTTTCACGGGCCAAGCAGCTCGTTGGCATTGTTCCTCAGGAATTTAACTTCAGCCAGTTTGAAAAAGCTTCCAACGTACTCCAACTGGAGGCGGGGTATTTTGGCATCCCACGTGCGCTGGCGGCCGAACGTACCGAAAAATACCTGCACGCACTTGGCCTTTGGGACAAGCGCAACGAAACCTGCCGGATGCTCTCCGGCGGTATGAAGCGCCGCCTGATGATTGCGCGCGCACTGGTTCACGAGCCGCGCCTGCTGATCCTTGATGAGCCCACCGCCGGTGTAGACATTGAGCTGCGCCGATCGCTGTGGGTCTACCTTCGCGAACTGAATCAAAACGGCACTACCATCATCCTCACCACCCACTATCTCGAAGAAGCCGAACAGCTGTGCCGAACGATCAATATCATCGACGAAGGCAGTATCGTTGCCTCCGACACCATGAAGGGCCTGCTTGCGCGCTTGGATAAAGAGACGTTCATTCTGGACCTTTCCCAACCATTGACACAGCCGCCCTCGCTGCCAGACTACCTGCTGCGGCTGATGGACCCGCTCACGCTGGAGGTTGAGGTTCGGAAAACCCAGCCGATCAATGCGCTGTTTTCCCAGCTTTCTGCGCATGGAATTCAAGTTCGCAGCATGAGAAATAAAGCCAATCGTCTGGAAGAACTATTCGTGAATATGCTCAACCGCAATTCGACCCAGCACACCCCTGCACCCGCGCCCGTTTCGGTATAAACACCCCATGAATGCTCAGCAACAATTGATCGCACTGCAAACCATTGCAAACAAAGAAGTGCGCCGTTTTTTGCGTATCTGGCCACAAACCTTATTGCCAGGTGCAATCACGGTCACCCTCTATTTTCTGATTTTCGGTAATCTTATTGGCGGCAGGATTGGCACAATGGGGGGGCACCCGTATATGCAGTTTATCGTGCCTGGCCTGATTATGATGATGGTGATTACCAATTCTTACTCTAACGTCGTGTCGTCTTTTTTTAGCGCTAAATTTCAGCGCAGCGTTGAAGAAATGCTGATTTCACCGATGCCCAACCGCATCATTCTGGCAGGATATGTGATTGGTGGCGTTGCACGCGGGTTGGCAGTGGGGTTGGTTGTTACCTTGATCGCGTTATTCTTTGCAGACTTGGGCATAGAAAACCTTTGGGTGACAGTCACAATTCTTTTGTTAACGGCGACCCTGTTCTCCCTTGGTGGGTTTATCAATGCCGTCTATGCACATAGTTTTGACGATATTTCCATTGTTCCTACCTTTGTGCTAACACCGCTCACCTATCTGGGCGGGGTTTTTTATTCCATTGATATGCTGCCGAAATTCTGGCAAGCGGTATCTTTGGCGAACCCGATTGTGTATATCGTCAATGGTTTTCGTGCCGGGATTCTCGGCAGCAGCGACGTAAGCTTATTTACCACCTACAGCATCTTGATTTTCTGCGTACTCGGCATGTCGGTGTGGGCTTGGTGGCTATTAAATAGCGGTAGGGGGCTTCGGCAATGAGTACACCTAAAGAATTGTCGATTGATCACGGCCCCTTAGGGGAAAAGAGCGCCTATCCGGAGCGTTATTCGCCTTCCGTATTGCACCCGATTCCGCGTGCGTTGGGGCGTGAGGCGCTCGGCATTGGTAATGTGCTTCCTTTTGCTGGAGAAGATCTCTGGAACGCTTGGGAAGTCTCTTGGCTCGATGCTTACGGTAAACCGATGGTAGCGCTTTTGGAGTTGCGCGTTCCTTGTACCAGCCCCAATATCGTTGAGTCGAAATCTCTTAAGTTGTATTTGGGTTCGTTTAATCAGGAGCGCTTTGCCTCAGCCGCAGAAGTGGAGCAGCGAATCAGCCAAGACCTAACCCGTTTGGTGGGGGCTCCCGTACTGGCAACGCTTGAGTTTTTGCATCATGCGCGTGGCTCCCGCTTTGCGGTTTCCGCTGGCTCATCCTGCTCCCTGAGCGACGTCGAAGGGAGGCATCAGGCGCGCGGTTCTCGCTTTGCGGTTTCCGCGCCGTTAGGGGAGTGCATTGATGACACTCCGTTGTATGAACCGAGCTTTGCAGTTTCCTCGCAACTCTTGCAGTGCGAGATGGGGGAGGTGAGGGAAGAAACCCTGCATTCCCACTTACTGCGTTCCAACTGCCCCGTAACCGGGCAACCTGATTGGGCCACGCTGATCGTTCGTTATCGGGGGCAGCCAATTCAGCGGCAGGCGCTGCTTTCTTATATTGTGTCTTACCGCAATCATAACGATTTCCACGAGCAGTGCGTGGAGCGGATCTTTATGGACCTAATGCAGCGCTGCCAGCCAGAGCGTCTATTCGTATATGCGCGCTACACCCGACGCGGCGGAATCGACATCAACCCAGTGCGCAGCAATGATGAGGCGCTTGAGGTGAACAACCTGCGTTTGCTTCGTCAGTAGTCGCTCGTTCGTCACTAGTCGCTTGTTCGTCACTAGTCGCTTGTTCGTCACTAGTCGCTTGTTCGTCAGTAGTCGCTCATAAGAGGTAGTACCCACACTACCCATAAAGCACGTCTGGCCGCCTCTTTGTTTCCGGTGATAAGGTATATAGGCAATATACCTTACAAACAGGGAAACAGAGGTATCCACCATGGCAAAATCCAGTTCCGCAAAAGACTCTCCAACAAAAGATTCCCCAACAAAAGATTCTCCAACAAAAGACGCTCTATCAAAAGATGTTTTAACACAAGCCCCTCAATCAAAAGACTATCCCGTAGTGGTATACGGTGCGAGCGGCTATACGGGGAGCTTAACCTGCGAGCAACTGGCAAAGCTAAAGATCCCGTTTATCGCCGCGGGTCGCTCCATGGAAAAGCTGGAAGCCGTGGTAAACCCGCTGCGGGCACAAGGTGCGTTGTGCGAGGCATGGGCCGTTTCTCACACGCCACCGGCGTTACGCGAACTGTTCCGTGGCCGTAAGGTGGTGATCAACATCTCTGGGCCGTTCTCGCTGCTGGGCGCTGCCGTTGTGGATGCAGCCTTGGCGAGTGGTTGCCACTATATTGATTCGACGGGCGAGCAGGATTTCATGTTCGATATGCAGCGCGAATATGATAGCCATTTCCGTAACGCGGGCCTTGTGTTGTCGCCATCCACGGCTTATCTCTGGGGGCCGGGGATTATTGCTGCAGATATTTGCTTGGAAACACCCGGAATCGACACCTTAAAAGTGGTGTACGCACCGCCGTCTTTGCAGACTATGGCGTCTTTACAATCGATGGTGCGCCTATGTCGCCGCCAGATGTATAACATCGAAAAAGGCGAGCTTCACCCACTCCCCACCGGCCAGCTTCGCTATTTGCCGATCTCCAATGGTGAGAAACGTATGGCGTTACGGCTAGGCTCTGGTGAGCATACCTACTTGATCGGGCGCCCTGGAATCCAAAACGTAGACGTATTCTTTGCCTCTAATAACCTTGCCGCTGCAGTGCCACTGTTCGCGACTTGGCGGCAGCTCTCGAAAGTGCTGTCGGGAGATATGCTGGATCGTTGGAGTGACGTGGTCATTGAGAAAATCAAAAAGAACCCCGGCCGCGAAGAACCGGAAAGTGGCCGTTTTGTTGTCGATATTGAAGGCACCGGGCCTGGTGGGAACGTGCAGATTACCCTGAACGGCACTTCACCCTACCTCTTTACAGGCTTTCTCTGTGCGATTACCGCACAGGAATTGCTGGAGCGGGCGCCCCTTAAAACCGGCTATGCTTCGGTGAGCCAAGTGCTGGGCACGCACCACATCATGAAACGCCTAGAGGAAATTGGCACGCATTGCAGCGTTCGCGTGACCCAAGCGAATGTAAAGGCAGAGCAGGGCAGTAAGAAGCCCGAAGTGGCGGATGCTCCTGCGTAAGGCATCATCCGGCCTGCGGCGTAAAGCATCATCCGGCCTGCATAATGCGGCGCTGACTCCTGCACAAAAAGGCGTATAAATCGTAAGCCTGAATCCCTGCATAAACCCATTTCCTAAACTATATTGTGAAATGGGTTTATCTAACTTGCACACGTGCCAGTAAACAGGGATACAAGGCCAACCTCATGATTAACGTCGAAAATAGCCGATTTGTACGCGCCTGCGAAGCTGCGGTGTTTAACCACCGCGGCTTGTATGTGGTGGCTTTTGTTGTTTGCAGCCTTCTTTTTGGCTACTTTGCCGCCCACCTTCGGATGGATAGCAGTTTGGAAAAAATGGTGCCTATGCACCATGAGTACATTCAGAACTGGTTTAAGCATAAAGATGATTTAAGTCTTGGGAATGACCTTCGTATTGCGGTCGAAACCACCGGCGACGATATTTTTAATAAAGACTATCTTGAAACGCTCCGCAAAATTACCGATGAAGTCCATTACCTAGAAGGCGTTGATAAATCTAAGATTCAATCGCTGTGGACGCCGAACGTGCGCTGGGTGGAAGTCACCGAGGAAGGCTTTATTGGCGGCGAAGTGATTCCACCTGACTATGACGGCTCGCCAGAATCTCTAAAGCAAGTCCAAGCAAACGTGTTGCGTTCTGGTCAAGTGGGGCGCTTGGTAGGAGATAATTTCAAATCTTCCATTGTGTACGTTCCACTGATTTATCGAGATGAATCCAAAGGTGAAAAGCACGATTACCGTGCGCTCTCACACCAGCTAGAAAAAGAAATTCGCGATAAATACCAGTCGGATACGATCAAGATACACATCGTTGGATTCGGCAAGAAAATTGGCGACATGATGGATGGCGCCATTGAAGTGGCACTGTTCTTTTTGATCGGCGTGGGGATTACCTTTTTATTCCTTTGGATTGATACCCGCTGTTTGCGAAGCACACTGATCGTTATTTTCACGTCCGTTACTGCGGTTGTGTGGCAGTTGGGCATTATCACAATGTTGGGGTATGGGTTAGATCCGTATTCTATGCTGGTGCCGTTTTTGATTTTTGCGATTGCGGTCAGCCATAGCGTTCAGATCGTCCAAAGCTTTGCTGATGCCAAGGCTGATGGGCACGATAACGTGCTGGCTGCACGGATGGTATTTCGATCACTGTTTGCTGCGGGCGCATCGGCATTGATTTGTGATGCCATTGGTTTTTATACTCTCTACATCATAGATATTCGCGTCATTAAAGAGCTTTCCATCGCGGCAGGTGCCGGTACGATGGTGGTAACTTTCACCAACCTGATCTTGGTCAAAGTGCTTTTCAGCTATACCGGCGTGAGCCAAGCGGCGATCAATCAGGTTCTCAAAAAGCGTCAGAAGCCGCAGGTGGCTTGGAAGCTTCTGTCGCGGTTTGCAAATCCTGCGATTGCCGCCGTTTCCATTGTGGTTGCGGCGATTCTTGGCGTCGGGGCGTTTTACATTTCCAAAGACCTCAAAACAGGCGATCTTGATCCGGGTGCGCCGGAGCTCCGCCCCAATTCTCGCTACAACTTGGATGACCGGTATGTAAATGCCAATTACTCCATCAGTGCCGACGTGCTCGTGGTCATGGTAGAAACTCCGCCGGACCAGTGCAGTACATATGACGCGCTGGAAGCGATCGACCGATTTACTTGGTACATTGAGAACGTCAAAGGGGTACAGTCAGCGGTTTCACTGGTGACCGTCTCCAAGCGCGTTGCCGTGGGCTATAACGAGGGGAATCTGAAGTGGCAAGAACTCTCGCGCATTCCCGATATTCTCAATAGCACCGTAAAAGAGCTGCCAGCGGGCTTGATGAACACGAATTGTACGTTGGTGCCGGTGATTGTGTTCCTGAAAGATCACAAGGCAGAAACCTTGCGCCGTACCACGCGCGCGGTAGAAACCTTTGCCGCAGATAATGATAACCCTGCGATCGCGAAATTTGTGCTTGCTTCGGGCAACGCGGGCGTAGAGGCGGCCACCAACCAGACCGTGGAACGTGCGGCAAGCACCATGATGTGGCTGGTCTATAGCGTGGTTGCGCTGATGTGCTGGATTACCTTCCGCTTCTCGATTGCTGCGGTGGTTTGCGTGATTACGCCGCTGATTCTGACCTCGATCCTTTGCGAAGCGCTCATGACGCTGCTGGGAATGGGTTTGAAAGTAGGCACCTTGCCGGTGATTGCGCTGGGTGTAGGGATTGGGGTGGACTATGGCATCTACATCTATTCGCGCATGCAGGAATTTCTTGATCTGGGGCAAACTCTTGAAGAAGCCTACTTCAATACCTTGTGCGTAACCGGCAAAGCGGTTACTTTCACCGCCGTGTCGCTGGCCGTTGGCGTTGGTACATGGATTTTTTCAGCCATCAAGTTTCAGGCGGATATGGGTATACTGCTCACCTTTATGTTCGTCTGGAACATGGTAGGCGCCATGTGGCTGCTGCCCGCCATTGCCGACCTGCTCGTCAAAGTAAAACTCAAGAAGTTACCGGTGCACCAGAACAAGTCTGCGTAACGGCTTGGCTCTGGCGTGCCGAACCTACAGCATCGCCGGAGCCCCTTTATGGCACAAGCATTACCGAACGATACCCGGCCGCAAAAGACGGCCTTGCTCGCGCTCGCTGCGCTGGGGGTCGTATTCGGCGACATTGGTACAAGCCCACTTTATGCACTGAAAGAGTGCTTTCATGCCAGCCACGGCTTGGATGTAACGGAAGCCAATGTGCTGGGGATTTTGTCGTTAATCTTTTGGACGATCACGGTGATCGTCTCCCTTAAATACATCGCCTTCATTATGCGTGCCGATAATAACGGTGAGGGTGGCATCATGGCGCTACTGGCTCTCACCTTACGCGCAGAGGCAAAGTCCGGGCGTAGACAGCTCTCGCTGGTAGTGATTGGTTTGTTCGGCGCAGCGCTGTTTTTTGGGGATGGCATTATTACGCCGGCCATTTCGGTGATGTCAGCCGTAGAGGGCTTGAGCCTCGCTGCGCCCGGCTTTGATCCCTATATCGTGCCGATTACCTTGCTTGTTCTGGTTCTTCTGTTCAGCATTCAGCGGGTAGGGACCGGCGCAGTGGGAACGTTCTTTGGGCCCATCATGCTGCTTTGGTTTGTAACGCTGGGGGTGCTGGGTATTATTAAGGTGGTTGAATATCCAGAAACCATGGCAGCAATCAACCCGCTCTACGCGGTAGCTTTTATTCTGGAAAACCAGTTTGCGGCGTTTATTGCGATGGGTGCTGTGGTATTAACGGTTACTGGCGGCGAAGCGCTCTATGCGGATATGGGGCATTTTGGGCGGCGCCCCATTCGGCTTACGTGGTTTATTGTGGTCTTGCCCGCACTGTTTTTTAATTACTGCGGCCAAGGTGCGATGTTATTGCATGATCCCGAGGCCATTAGTAACCCCTTTTTTCATCTGGTTCCTCGGCCCTTCCTGTATCCGGTGATTGCACTTAGCACCTTGGCTACGGTGATTGCATCCCAATCGGTGATTTCCGGCGTGTTTTCGGTAACACGTCAAGCCGTGCAGCTTGGCTATCTGCCGCGTTTGCATATTCAGCACACCTCCAGCCGTCAGATCGGGCAGATTTATATCCCTTCGGTGAACTGGGTGTTGCTTGCGGCCATTGTTGTGCTGGTGTTGGCTTTCCAAACGTCGAGCGCGTTGGCCTCAGCCTACGGCATTGCGGTAACGATGACGATGATGTGCGACACGCTGCTTGCCATTGTCGTGGCTTATCGTTTGTGGCGCTGGCATCCAGCTTTGGTGTTCATCGTCGCGCTGCCTTTTTTGTTGCTCGACTTTACGCTGTTTGGCGCAACCTCCCTCAAGATTCTGCAAGGTGGGTGGTTCTCGCTGTTGATTGGCGTCCTGCTGTTTACGGTAATGTTCACCTGGAAAAGCGGCAGGCAGATTTTGCACGACCTTCTGCGTGGCCAAACCTTGCCGATGGATATGTTTATCGACTCCATTCGGTTTGATGACGGCAGTATGAAAGTCGTATCCGGTACCGCAGTATTTATGGTCGCAAGACACGATACCGTCCCACATGCGCTGCTGCATAACATCAAGCACAATAAGGTCATTCACCAGCGTAACGTGCTGCTGACGTTAATTACTCGCGACGTTCCCTTTGTGAAGGATGAAGACCGTTTGGAAATTGAATCCAAGAGCGAGCACTTTCACCTGATCACCGGCTACTACGGCTTTAAGGAGCAGCCTGATGTACCTGCGTTGTTGGAGCTGTGTGAGAGTTGGGGAATTCATTTTGAAATGATGGATACGAGTTTCTTCTTGTCTCGCGAAACCTTGGTATCGACCTCTAAATCGGGAATGGCAGGCTGGCGGGAAAAGCTATTCGTGGCGATGACGCGCAATGCAAACACTGCTACCGATTTTTTCCAGCTTCCGACCAATCGGGTGGTGGAATTGGGGGCGCAGGTGGAGTTGTGATAACGCGCTGGGCTTCGGCTTCGCTCAGCCGGCGGGGGGGGTGCTCGGGCAGTGGGGTTTGGGCTTCGGCTTCGCTCAGCCGGCGGGGGGCTCGGCCGGCGGGGTTTGGGCTTCGGCTTCGCTCAGCCGGCGGGGGGGTGCTCGGGCAGCGGGGTTTGGGCTTCGGCTTTGCTCAGCCGGCGGGGCGTTGCTCGGGCAGTGGGGTTTTGCTCGGGCAGTGGGGTTTTGCTCGGGCAGTGGGGTTTTGCTCGGGCAGTGGGGCTAAACAATTAGTTTTTCTCGCACTCGCCGAGCTGCTTCTTCCAAAGTGGTGACTACCTTGTCCTTGTCATAATGGTGGATTTTGTCGATGTCTAAGAACAGCGCAAACCCTTGCGTCTCATACTCCATATAGCTTTGCACCGCGCCTAAGTCGCGGCGCAGGTCTACAACTTCATAAATTGGTACTGGTCGGCTAAATCCTTTTACGTCAATTTCCCCCCGATTGCGGCAGAGCACTACATCGCGCACGAGCTGGTAAGTAGGCTCTGCAATCAGAATTTCCCCGGTGCGGGCTAAGCTTTCGAGGCGGCTGGCAAGATTGACCTCTTTGCCAACGATGGTGTAATCCATACGTGTTTCGGCGCCAAAATTGCCTACGGTACAGTAGCCACTATTGACGCCGATGCGCACTTGCAGTGGTTTGGTAATGCCTTGACGTGCCCACGTTTGTTTGAGGGTTTTCATGCGCTTGCGCATTTCAATGGCCATGCACACACAGGCAACCGCATCGGCTTTGAATCCGCGCGTATTTGGATCGCCAAAAAATATCATGATGGCATCACCAATAAACTTGTCGATGGTGCCGCCGTATTTGAGGGCAATTTTTGACATCTCGGTAAAATAGCTGTTCAGCAGTGAAGTGAGTGCTTCCGGTTGTAGCTCTTCGGTAATCTCCGTAAACCCGCGAATATCGGAAAAAAATATCGAAAGCTGTTTGCGGCGAGTCTGTAGTTTTGCGTCGGCTTCCCCCGAAAATATCGCCCCCCAGATTTGTGGAGAAAGGTATTTGGTGAGCTTACGAGAGAGCTGTGCTGCATCCTGCTGGCTCGTTGCCAACTCCTCTTGGATGTCCATCAGGTGGCGCGCTTGGCGGTGTGAGAAAAAGCCGAGTAGGGTCACAATCAGCGAGCAGGTAATCGCCAAAACCGTCACGGTTAGCGCATCGGGCATCGAGAGCAGTGGCGTTGGCATCCCAAAGATTAATAACGCCAAAACTACGCCCACCACCATCGACACTAAAGTCAAGGACCAGCCTCGTAAACCGCCCACCACCATGGTCGCAGTGCTCATCACAAGAAACAGCAACAGGCAGCAAAACGGGTTGAAGCGCATCAGCACGAACGATCCGCCCACTAGATTGCAGTCAATGATGATCAGCACCGCAAGCGTTTCGTTGGGGCTATGCTCGCGAAAGCGCTTGCTTGCCGCAAAGCTGATCAGCGGATAAAAAAAGGCAATCACTAACACCCACCAAAGGCTCTCAGGAAAAAAGCCACGGCCAATCCCAAGGCTAAACACCAACACTCCAAAGCCGTAGCCCATCAGCCGAACCCAGTGTGGAGACAGCTCTTGGCGCACTAAAGGAATGGGATTGAAATCAAGGTTGAGATTACGGCGCATGTCGGTGTGCTTGGCTTCTGTGATTACTGTTGATGGCGGGTGAATGGAACGATCGTTCTGCTAATGGGGTTGCTCGTTTGCAAATCATAGCATTTGCAAATCATAGCAATGAGTGTAGCTTGCCAGCAGCATATCGGTTGAAGACGCTGGCCAGAGCGCTTGCGAATGGCCGTTGATCTCTGTTGTGTGGCGCATTATATTCTGATCATGATTAAAATTTTTGCTGATAATCAAACGCAAGAGATCTACTCCAAAGGAATCATTGCCAAGAGGCCGTGGGTCTTGTAACGCGGCGATTAGGTTCAGCACAGCAATTTTTCGTAACGGGTAAAAGCGATGAACACTGAGCACGCTGGATCATGTCTATGTGGTGAAGTTCGTTACACGGTCAGCGGCTCTTTTGATCGGTTCTTTCTCTGTCACTGCTCCCATTGCCGCAAGGACACAGGTTCGGCTCACGCTGCCAATTTATTCGCTTCGTCCGCAAAGCTCAGTTGGCGATCTGGCGAGAGTTTGGTCAAAGTTTTTCAGCTCCCAGGTACTCGTCATGCGCGTAGCTTCTGCATGATTTGCGGCTCAGCACTGCCATTTTCCATTGGCGATATGACCGTCGTCCCTGCTGGGAGCCTAGATACGGGCATTTCCAATATCCCAGACGGCAATATCTTCACAGGCAGCCGCGCCACTTGGGATCACGACCTCCACGAGGCAAAGAACTATGACTCTTTCCCTGCATAGGCAGCCTACGTTGGGGGTGCCATTACACGTCTAAAGGTCTAATGGACTGCGTACTCCAAAACCACCCCGCTTGACTACGTGGGTGTAGATTTCGGTGGTTTTTACATCCGCGTGCCCAAGTAATTTTTGGATCGTGCGAATATCGTATCCTACTTCAAGTAGGCGTGTAGCAAAGCTATGACGGAAGGTATGCGTATTTCCCTTTTTATACACCTTTGCCTGTTGCATTGCGTGCGCTACGGCTTTTTGTACGCCACGATCAAGGATGTGATGCCTGCGACGTATTTGGTTTTCCGACCTTGGGTCTACCGACATTTGTGCGGCGGCAAAGACATACTGCCATTCCGGCGCTTTGGCATTGTATTTTTTTGCCAGCGCGTTGGGCATATATACATCACCAAAGCCTTGCGATAAATCTTGCCGATGGACAGCAAGGGCGACATCTATTTGCTGCTTCAGCGGGGAAATCAAGCGATCTGGCAGCAAGGTTACGCGATCTTTATCCCCTTTTCCTGCGCGCACGATGATTTGCTGCATGGAAAAATCCACATCTTTTATTCGCAGCCGAAGTACTTCGTTAATTCTCATTCCCGTGCCGTAAATCAGCTGTACTACCAACTGATGGGTTCCGCTTAGTCTGCCAATAATATCCATCGCCTCTTGGTGGCTGAATACGGTGGGTATTCGGCTTGGCTTACGAGCGCGGCTAAAACCCAGCCCGCTCAAAGGAAGCTTTAGAAACTCTCGGTAGAGGAATATGAGCGCGTTTAGGGCGACTTTTTGCGTTGCTGGACTGCAGTGAAGGCTCACGGCCAAATGTGACAAAAACTCATCAACCTCCTTGTCTGCCATGTCTTTTGGGTGGCGCTTGTGGTGAAAACGTATAAATCGCAGCACCCAGTGTACGTAGGTTTTTTCGGTGCTATAAGACAAGTTCCGTGCGCGGATAAAGGTGCGCAGCTGGTCGGTGAATCGTGTGGGGTTGGCAGGTAACTCAATTGGAACATCGGCTAGTTGCTGTCGAGCACGACGCATGAGGGGTACCTATTTGGGAGCTGGTGCGATGAGGGGTGCCTGAATCTAGATCGGCATAACAAAGGCTATAGCGGGTTCAACGAATAAAGACTGAGTTGCGTTAAACGATTTTTGTAACGCGATGAAAATAAATGGGATTTTTGGTGTGGGGAGGGGCTATACGAACGCAACGGTGCGGTACTTGGACGGCTATTTCGAGATTGTCTACGATTTACTTCTTTCAAAACAATAGGTTATGGATGTTTATGTGCTTTTCGGCTGGAAGTATACGCTTGGGGATATATGCTTAATGGTTTAGAATCTACTGTTAGGTTCAGAAAGGGTTCCACCATGAAGAAGATTATTTTTCTTAGTTTTAGCGTTACTTTAATGGCATGTGGTCCATCTGCTGAAGAGGTTAAAATTAGAAGCACCGTAGAAAATGATGTTAAAGAAAAATTCTACAACCTGCCTCATCCAAATATTTTAGAAGGTTTTTCTCAATTTCTGATAAGTGGAAATTATCACGGACAATACGCAACTATTCATGCTGAATATCGAACAGATGGAGAGATAGAAAAAATATGCAATGATTTTCGCGAGGTGTTAAACGAAAGGATTGGTTTTGAAACCTCGTATTCTGCTCGTGGTGAATGCAAAGAAAATACATATGGAAATAGAACTTTCTATACAATCAATGGAAAAAATTCTGAGCTAACTGGCTGGATAGATTTCGGAGTCTCGGAAGAAAGGATAGGTGAGAAAATCTGGAAAAAAATTGAAATTTGGCTGACCAGTGCGAGTTCGAGAAGTAGATGGGCTGAATGTGTGGCAAATGATTCAGGTAAAGTAAAATCAGAATGTGAATCTGTTTGGTCCGGGCGTATTGATGCACCTAAAAGCAATAAAGGTCAACCGTGAACCTAACAAGTCGTGCCATTCGCTGCCTTCGGCAGCTGGGACGCCGCTACGCGGCGCCCATGCACATCCACGTGTGTGCCAGGCATGGCAGTTAACTCGTCGGGTGAAAGTCCCGATACCAGGTATTCGCAGAGCCGAAGGTTAGCCAAAGGGCAAGGGCGTCATCGCGAGGTGAGGTCTAAAGGAAGCCCACGGCAAAATCGCGGGGCGATGAACAAAAACCGGATATGAGGTGTGACATGAGCGGGGCGTATGGGCACGTGACCATCAAGCCCTCCATCTGCAATTGGCTTGTGTTTTATAAATCCGGCGCCTACGCGAGGAACGTTAACTGTCTTACCCTGGGAGATCTGCTTTGTGTTAACGGACTAACTGAGGGTGAAGAGATTCACTTGATCGCAAAGTAGAAGTCAGCAGAGAGAATAGTACCGGTGATTACTCGGTTAGTTGAAAAAAATAGCCGTGCATGTCTAAGGGAAGGCTCGAACGATGGTGAGGCGATGTGGGAAGGCGGGGTTTAGGTAAGGCATCCGAAATTGAAAAGGGATGAAACACAAACCGGAAAATTCATGACATCAGACCTCAATTTATCTTTATCACTCTTGGAGCGCGCCCTAGAAAAGGAAAATCTTCAGCGCGCGTTCAACCAAGTGGTACGCAACAAAGGCGCTCCCGGAATAGACGGCATGCCCGTCGAAGATCTGGAAAGCCACTTGCGGCATCACTGGCCAACGCTCCGACAATCATTACTCGATGGAACCTACCAACCCAAACCGGTAAAACGGGTTGAAATACCCAAAGGCGACGGCACTAAGCGCGCACTTGGAATTCCGACCGTGATCGACCGGTTTGTGCAGCAAATCATAGCGCAAGCACTTTCAGCGTTATGGGAGCCGCACTTCCACCCCAGCAGTTTTGGTTTTCGCCCAGCACGCTCGGCACAACAAGCGGTAAAATACGTGCAAACGCTACAGCGCGAGAAGTACGAGTGGGTCGTCGATCTCGATCTGAAATCCTTCTTCGATGAAGTGAATCACGATCGTTTAATTGCGCGACTGAAAACCAGAGTTGAAGACAAAGTCCTGTTGCGATTGATCAACAAGTTCCTGCATGCGGGAATTAATGCAAACGGGATATTGTTACGAAGTGAGAAAGGGGTGCCGCAAGGAGGCCCGCTCTCACCGATTCTGGCCAATATCGTACTGGACGAACTAGATTGGGAATTGGAACATAGAGGGCATAAATTCGCACGCTATGCTGATGACTGCAATATCATGGTCAAAAGCAAGGCGGCAGGCGAACGAGTAATGAAAAGTATCCGGCGCTTTCTTGAAACGACACTTCGGCTCAGGGTGAACGACCAGAAAAGCGCGGTGGATCGTCCGACAAAACGAAATTTCCTTGGATTTACATTTAGCGCGCACTCGCAACGCATTAAAGTGAGCGATAAGTCATTATCCAGACTTCGGGATAAGGTGAGAGTGCTCACCCGACGGACGCGTGGGCACACATTTGAAACCATTATTGCAGAGCTGACCTTTTACCTGCTTGGTTGGAAAGCATACTTCGGCTTGGCTGAAGTATTGAGCCCGCTACGCGATGTGGATAAATGGATACGAAGGAAATTACGGTGCTATCTGTGGAAGCAATGGGGTCAAAGTGGATATCGTAAACTCAGACGCCATGGCGTCAGCGTGGAACTGGCGTGGAATACCTCTAAGTCGGCCCACGGCCCGTGGCGCTTGAGCAACAGCCCCGCATTGACGCAGGCACTACCGAGAAAGTACTTTAAAGGCATTGGGCTGCCGGAATTGGCAGGGGGATAAAGTAAATCAACCAACGAACCGCCGTGGTACGTGATCCGTATGCCCGGTGGTGTGGGAGGGGTGGCGCTGCGAGGCGCCCCTCTATCCCGATTAGACGGGGTGAGTGCTTCAAGTACCAATGAGGTATTTCAAGCGACTTGATGGTGCGTGTATCGCTTCTGGACACATTAGCGCAGGGCTATCATTCACCACATCGCTTCGGTCGCTCTGGCAATAGCTCATCGCCTTCGGGAAAATTCCTTCGGGTGGCATTTCTTTGGCTCCTCACCTTCGCCGTTCTTGGCTTGCGTTACCGCCTTCGGGCTTATCGCTTCGGAGGGCGTGGGCGTTCGCTTCGTGCACTCTGGCGTTCCGCTCTCAAGCTTCGGTTCGTTATTTCGGCACGTTTAACATCGCCTCATTGCTTCGTGTTGTATCCAACAGCTCGCCTCAATTTGTCCTTGTACTCCAAACCGTGTTTGCCGCTGCACAGATCATCGCGTCTGGTTCGTTTACAACCTATTGTCAGCGCCCCGCGTCTAACAATTCGTTCAAGCCGAACCCGCTTCGTGGCGTCAAATGCGTGCTTGCGCTACGCTAGCACGCATTCGCCGCCACTACGCGTGTCGGCTTAACTCAAGCGTTAGATTCACCAAATAGTTTCTACCATTCGGGCTTCTCTAAGATTTGTATCGGCAGTTACTATTGGGGCTTGCTTGATAATCGAAGTGGCAACAATAATTCTATCCGCTGGGTCGTTGTTTATTTCGGCTCCGAGATTGACGGAGAGTTCTGCAATTTCTGGGGTTATAGGCACAACTGTAATGTTTCTTGATTCAAGGAATAGTCGAGTTAGGTTTGCAGCAGTACCTTCAATTTCAATTCGTTTTCTCCTCGCGAGCATGGCAATTTCCCAAATTGATATGCCGCAAATAAGTAACCCGCCACTTGATTCTGCTTTGGAAATAGCTATTTTGGCTTTTTTGGTAAGTTTATCTTTTTGCAGTGAGTCCCAGATGATCGCACAAGTATCCATAATGATCATGAAAGCGCGTCCCATTGCTCGGAAGTCGGACTCACTACGTCATGGAGCACAGCAGTTTTTGAAAGCTCATTTAGCTTGTATCTTGCACGCTTGAACTTGTCTATTGGGGGTACAATAGTAGCCAGCGCCTCGCCATGAGAGGTCACAATGATTTTATGGCCTTCGCTTGCTTTCTTTAAGTAGTTCAACAGGTTAGCTCTAAGTTCGCTTATGTTTACTTTTTCCATTGCTCGCAATACCATTTGTACGTTATCGTTGTACAATAGCATTTTAAAGCAAATCTAACAAGTCACAGCACTTGCACGCAAGCGTGCGCGGACGTCGCTACGCTCCGCCGGTGTGTTCTGCGTTAGATTTGTCTAGCCTGTACTCTGCGAGGACCATTCCAATGAGCGCATTTTCACAGTACGACGAGTACCTCAGACACATCAAAAGTAAAGATACAGCAGAAGCCTTTCGATACTTGGTCGACGCATCATCAAGCATTCCCGGCTACGAGTGCCGCCCAAAGCCACACGGCTACATCAAGCGGAACTACCACTACTTTTCAGATGGAAGGTCTTTTTTTGCATTTGTTATAAATCAGAGCAGCCTCCTCTGGTACTTCAGAAGTCCGAAGAGAACTCACCCATCCCTCGTTTGCTCAACGCTCTCTGAGAAGTTCCCCCAAGTCAAACTACTCAAGAGCGGCCAGATCACCGTCCGAATAAACACTCTCGCTGACGCGAAGGAAATACTACATATCGCATTTCCATGGCATAAACCCCATGCATAAAATCTAACAATTAGCTCAACTTTCGCTCACTTCGTTCGCTGGAAGCCTGTTAGCTTAAGCGTTAGTGGGAAGCAAAATAGTGGTGCTGAGTCTTATTTCGAGCGTTGTGTTGCATTCGGTTTCTGCCAGCCGCCGTAATTTTCGTGAGTGCATGGTTTTTGGTTCGTTGGCGTTTGTTCTATCGCGGTTTTAGCAGGTGTAGGGGAGTGCTGTTTCTTATGTGCCACGGCGACAAGGCGCAGAGCCGTCATCCCTAACGCAGGTTTGGCTTGTCGTATTTGCTGGGGCTCGGTTTCGGATAGTTTGGCGGGTGGCAGCACACATCAAGGTTACAGGTTATCGGGTGCTACCTCGTGTAAAGTCTTTGGCTTGCACATTTTGCACACTGTGCAGGCAAACCTAGCTACAATTTACAGACCGTGGTGTTTTTTTAGCATTACATATCGTGCGGTACGCAGCGGCAGCGCTTGTGCAGGCTCTGTACCGCTAACAAGTCACAACACTTGCACGCAAGCGTGCGCGGACGTCGCTGCGCGCCGCCGGTGTGCTCTGCGTTAGGCTTCGTAGAAAAGTGAACTGTGAACAGGAAAGTCCGCGGGAGTAATTTCATGGTTACAAGTAATTTCTGGAACAATGAGTTTCCGGATGGTGAATACAGTAAGTCGGCTGACGAGATGCAATACATCAACCGGATCCTTTCGACGGTTGCGGCGCAAGATATTCCTGCCGAGAAACGTGGGCAAGTGGCCGATTACATCCTGTTTTCTCTACGGCACGAAACCATTGAATCTGCGTTTAAGGATAAACTGGAGTATCTGCTTGTCCAGCTTCAAGAGTTTCAGGCTAAGTGATGAGTTACATCAATCTGGCTATTTCTGTCTGTTCGCTTCTCGCTGCAATCGCATCGGCCCTTGCAGCATGGAAGTCTGCGACATCAGCCAAAGCCGCCAATGCTTTGGCGAAGGAAGCACTGACCAAGCGCGCACAGTCAGAACTGTTTCTAAAGGTGTTGCTGGAACTGGCACGCATCCATCGCTTGATGACCGACTTCATCAACAATGACAACAACGATGCTGATTTCAGCATGGTATTCGATGGCAAGGCAGCTGCCGAGCTTCTGCCGTTGCTGAAAGAACTTGATGCCCTATCGCCAAAACTGAGGGCTGCCTTCAAGAAGGACGTTTTGCTAGCAGATCTTCTAGAACGCATGTCATCTCAGGGCTATAGCGCATCGGCGGACGATTTGATGCTTCTGCAAAATATGATCGACCTACTCCAGAACTCCCAGCGTAAGGAATTAAGCAACCCATGAAACTGATACCAATCTTCAGTATTACAGCCGCAATGTTTATTCTCAGTGCCTGCGCCACCGGCCCGCGCAAGGTCAGCCTAGCTGAGGCCACAGCCTTCGAAAACCAAGCTATCACCGACACGCGAATCCAGCCTACTTCATCACCGCAACCTGGAATGCTTTACACCCAGCCAGTTAACAAGACCGAGCCGTGCATGCTGCTTACCGATCAGCCTAATGGCAGAAACTCCCGCGTTTATTGGGATGGTGATTGTATAGATGGCCATGCCTACGGTCTTGGACGTGTTATTGCCCTGTCCGATACTTACCATACGGAAGAAATCACTATTCACAATGGCGATGGTTACTCAAACTGGCGACCCGTCAGGGTACTTGACTACATAGAAAATCATGGCATGTACGGTAAAATTAAAAAAGACGCAGCTCATTACTTGTTCTCTGGGCTGGCTGAAAGCATCACGAGTGATAGCACAAACTTTTTTATGCAATACCGTTTAGGTGCTATGAACAGCAAGGGTAACAGACAGTATCTGGATACTTCACCATTCAACCCAGCTAAAGTTATAGTCAATCACCCTAGCGAAAGAGTCGAATACGTCCTAGTGGACTTCTCTGCGCTTCCTGCCACATCGTATCAAGTGCAAAAGTATCTTTTTTTAGCGGACCCCACCAAAGATAGGCCCGCTGGCTTTCGCATTGCTCTCTTCCGCAATGGTATAGTTGAGCATCAAAAGCTTACCGCTAATGGTCAAAGAGTTGCCGAGCTAGTGCAACTGCCACCGGAATATATTGATCAATTGAAAGATAAGATCTTCGAAGCACAAGTTGCCATACAAAAGGCCAGCGAGGATGTCGCCAAGGCTCAGCGGATGGAGCGCGAATACTTATACATGGCCTGTGCTGACGATTACAGTATTAAGGGAGTGCCGGCTAAGGATATGAACATTGCACGCCAAATCTGTACTTGGCGCGATCAGTGGACAGAACCTTACGCTAGGGCCGAGGCAAAGTACAAGCAGGAAATGGAACAGAAGCAACAGGAAGCCGCACGGGCCGAGCAACAAAATGCTTATATCGCTGCCCAGAAGGCGCAAGCTGCCGCCGCACAAAACGCGGCATTCGCGGCATCTATGGCAGAGTTGAACCAAACCCTGCAACAACAGAACAATAATACCATGCAGCAGATCAATCAGATGAACCAACAAATGCAGCAGCAGAATAATCAAAAGGTGAATTCTTGGGCGCCACAAATGAAGAAAACTACGATCTGTAATCGGATTGGTAACCAAGTTTTCTGCCGGCAGCCTAACAATTAGCTAAAGCAGATTGCGCTTGCGCAAGGCTGCTTAGTAAAGTGTTAGGGCAAAAATGGCATCGCGCTATGGGCGGGCAAGGCAACGAGCGTTTCTTATCGCGCGGTCGTTTTCTCCAAGGTTTTTCAGTCGCTCTTTGCCGCCATTGAGCGGCATCAATTAGGCGCGAGTTTCCGCATTTAGTGCTCCACACCAAAATAATTATTTCCATTTGTGTGGCAGCTCGTATCTTCCATTGGGTAGCTGTGGTACAAGCGTAAATTAGGCATTTGGTCAGGTGGGTTTTTGCATACGCAAGATCGGCTTTCTTGATCCAAAATTAATTATGTGCCGTCGTTGGGGCAGGTGCTCAAAGCTAGCAAGGCTACCCCTAACAAGTCACAACACTTGCACGCAAGCGTGCGCGGACGTCGCTGCGCTCCGCCGGTGTGCTCTGCGTTAGGGCAAAAAAGGCATCGCGCTACCAGCGGGTAAGGCAACGAGCGTTGTTTATCGTGCGGTCGTTTTCTCCAAGGTTTCTCAGTCTCTCTTTGGTGCCATTGAGTGGCATCAATTAGGCGCAAGTTTTCGCTTTTAATGCTCCACGCCAAAATAATCATTTCCATTTTTGCGGCGGCTTGTATCTTCCATTGAGTAGCTGTGGTACAAGCATAAATTAGGCATTTGGTCAGGTGGGTTTCTGCATGCGCAAGATCGCCTTTCCTAGCCTAAAATTTATTATGTGCCGTCGTTGGGGCAGGTGCTCAAAGCAAGCAAAGCTGCCCCTAACAAGTCACAACACTTGCACGCAAGCGTGCGCGGACGTCGCTGCGCGCCGCCGGTGTGCTCTGCGTTATAACTATTAATTGGAGTACATATGAAAAAGTTAGTTTGGCTAGGTATTGCTTTAGCTTTGGCTGGCTGTCAGCCAGAAAGTAATAATAATATTTATGTAAACGTAACCCCAACCACACCTTCCAACCTCTACCCATTACCGTAAGCTGACTTCTGATCTGATATCGTCTTTCAGGAGCCGCTAGTGAAACGCACTCATCGAACCCCAGAGCAATGGGCGAAGCTCTTCGCCACCTTTGAAAATAGCGGTACTAGCCAGAGCAACTTTGCAAAAACGGTCGGCGTCAACCCCGCCTATTTTTCCATAAAATACCGAGCGTCCAGAGCAAGCCAAGACACGCCAAACACCGCACCCTTTATCAGGGCGACGCAAAAAACACCTCAAGCTACTTCTCAGGATTTTTGGGTGCGGTACCGCAACACGGAACTAGGGCTTCCAATGTCGGTGAAACCGGAGTGGTTAGCATCGTTCGTAAAGGCGCTGGCCGAATGAAAATGTTTGTGGATCCCTCCGCCATCTATCTGCACAGGCATCCCGTTGATTTCAGAAAAAGCATCAACGGACTTTCGGTGATCGTTGATGAGCAAATGGCGATGTCGAGCCTGAGTGGTGCGCTCTTCGTATTTTGCAACAAGCAACGCGACAAACTCAAAGTGTTGTACTGGGACCAAACGGGATTCTGCTTGTGGTATAAGCGCTTGGAGAAGGACAGGTTTGTGTGGCCTAAGCGCTTTTCTGGATCGTCAATCGAACTCAGTGAACGCCAGTGGCAGTGGTTGCTAGAAGGATTCGATATTGAAAAAATAAAGGGCCATCAAGCCGTAAATTGCCGGGCAATTTGGTAGTCAAAACACACATAAAATGCTGTAAATTCAGTGAATTGCCGTGTGGAACCTGTTATAATTTCCACCTATGAAAACCACTGAAAACACCACACTTCCAGACGATGTTGAACGCCTAAAGGCGTTGGTTTTGGCGTTGCAGAATAAAAATTCCGCCTTGCAAAAAGAAGCCGCAAAGGAAGCTGCAGAAGCGAAACGCTTCGAAAAACTGTACTACGAAACATGGGAGAAGTGGCAGCTGGCTTTAAGAAGCCGCTTTGCTTCCAAAAGCGAAGCGTACGATGGGCAGGTGGATCTCTTTAACGAGATTGAGCAAACGCTGGAGCCCACCGTCGAAGAAATTGCGGAAGCCGACGCAGAAAAGGAAACCATCACCTACACCCGTAAAAAAGCTCGTGCACCGCGCATTGCCCCTGAGCTTCCCCGCGAAGATGTGCTGCACGATCTGGCCGATAAAGACAAAGTTTGCGGCTGCTGTGGCCATGATCTGCACCGCATGGGCGAAGAAGTCAGCGAAAAGCTCGAATTTATTCCCGCACACGTGAAAGTGCTACGTCACATCCGTCCCAAATACAGCTGCCGGCAGTGTGAACAGCAAGCCATTCGTACGGAGATCAAAATCGCGCCAGTACCAGCCAGCGTTTTACCCAAAAGCATCGCGTCTGCCAGTCTGCTTACACAAATCATTTGCGCCAAGTTTGTTTATGGTTTGCCGCTTTATCGCCAGGAAGCCCTGTTTAAGAGCTTTGGGATTGAAATTAACCGTCAAACCATGAGTCGATGGCTCATTAAAGTAAGCGAACAGCTCCGACCGCTTTACAAATACTTTCACCGAAGGCTGCTTGAACAGCCGGCGATCTGGTCGGACGATACCCGCATAAAAGTCATTGAGACCGACAATGCTCAATGCGCCATGTGGGTGTACGGATGTGGAATGGAAACGCCTTTGCCTGGTGGCGCGCCACCGATTGTGCTGTACGATTATCGAGACGGCCGAGCGGGCCGCTATATCACCGACTTTTTGCAGGGCTACAGCGGCCTTCTGCAAGTCGATGGCTATCAAGCGTACCAGCAAACCCACGCCACGTTAATTGGCTGCTGGGCACACGCGCGACGTAAATTCAAAGAAGCCAAAGACGTGCAACCCAAAGGCAAAACAGGGCGTGCAGATGTGGCGCTCAGCTTGATCCAAAAGCTCTATGCAATTGAGAAATCACTCCCAGAAAAAACCATCGAAGAACGCCTCGCAATTCGCCAGCAACAATCCGCACCGATCCTCCAGCAAATCAAAGAGTATCTGGAGAAAACCGCTTTCGAGGTGCCGCCCAAAACCGCCATCGGCCTTGCCGTGCACTACAGCTTAAACCAATGGAACAAACTCACCGCCTACTTGGGCTACGGCGAGACCAGTATCGACAACAACCGCGCGGAGCGCGCCATCAAACCCTTTGTGATCGGCCGCAAAAACTGGCTGTTCGCCAACACCCGCACCGGTGCCACTGCAAGCGCCATACTCTACAGTATCGTAGAAACCGCGAAAGCCAACGGCCTGAGACCTGAGCAATATCTACAAGCCTTGCTCGAACAACTGCCCACCACCCAAGCAGAAGAGATCGAACTGCTGACGCCGTGGAATATTACGTTGAGTTAGTAGGGGGCGGAAGGTGTGGTTGGGGTTACGTTTACATATTTATGATGTGAAAGAAGTTTCAAATAGAACTTATCTCATCAATCAAGAAACGGGTAAATTATCTTTAGTTTCTGATGGTAAAGTTATTGAGTTACCCACGTATAAGATTCCAGAAGGGAAAATGCTTAAGGTAAGTGGTAGCTTTTCAGAAAAGTTACAGTTTAAAGCGTCAACAAAACAAGTTGAGAATAAAGTATATTATATCCTTGATCTAGAAGGGTATGAAACTCAAACAAAAGACTCAACGGGAAAAATTATAAGAAATCGAGTCGATTTTAATTGGGTTAAGCCTGCCTTAGAAAAGAATAAATATGACTATATAAAGCTTCAGTTCTTAGACAAAGATGGTTTTATGCTTGACGAGAACACGATTAACTTGAGCGATAGCTATACGAATGTCGTAGATTTTTCTGGTGACGTAACTGGGCTTAAATACGAGGGTAGCTTTTCCGTTAATCCATTAGTGTTGAGTAAGGCAGCATCGTTGCAGTATGTTTATAGAATTAAATCTTTGAGCGACGCGCCGAAATAGTTATAACAAAGCATTTAAGAGTGATTCCCAACGCTTGGCATTTTTCATTCAACCGTTGGGTTTTGTGTTTACGGTGGTATGGTTAAGTTTCGTGGTGGCGTTGCTCACACCTTAATGCGGCGTTAGGTTGCAAGAATATGCCGTGCTCTGAAGGACTAATAGATCTCTACGCCAACGTGACCACATGTGCTAAGCGGTGCAATGGAGTGCAGAACGATCCAATCAACGGCATTATGGGACGAAGCTTTTACTGTCTAGACGAGAGGTCCGGCATCGACATGCTCCTGGTCAGCAAGAACCCTGGAATATCCGATCCAAGAGAAAACGCTTTATACGCGCCGCTAGGCGGTCGAGATCGAGTCCATGCTCACGAAGATTTCGTGCGCACCCGGTTTGTCGGAACGAATCAAATCATCACGTCCCGCTATCATGCAAATATTATCAACTGGGTTTCTGTCATCCTTAACGTACCTGCTGAGCACGATGCTGTATTCTCGCGCGTGGCAATGACTGCACTAGTTAAGTGCCACTCCGCAAACCTCAAAACTGACTCATTGCCGGATACAACCAAAAACACCTGCGCAGGTACATTTCTGTATCGCGAGATAGAGATGTTGAAGCCAAAGTTTTTGCTGGCCCTCGGCGGTGAGGCATTCGACTATCTTGTAAGGCCAAACGTCAGAGCTAGACACAACCTACCCGTTGGAAAGCTTTATCACCCGAGTTGGTCGAACATGCGTGGAGGTGTAGCACACTATATGGCAGAGGAACTTCCAAAGCTTAGGGAGCAATTCCAGCGTGCGCTTGCCACCTAACAATGCGCTCAACTATCACTCACTTCGTTCGCTGGACAGCCAAAAGCTGCGCTTTTGTCTGCCCGTTAGCTTAATCGTTACACGGAATAATATGATCGAAATCGAATTTGAAGAACCGCAATCAGTCGAGTGCGAATGCTGTGGAAACTCCACGACAAAGCTTGTCCGATATGTTTCCAAAGATGGCATGGCTCACGCTGTTTATCTAGCGTCTTTTACACCGGGTCATGAGGATAAGGCCACTCATGTTTTAGTAGGGCTGGGTAAGTGGGGTGAAGATGCTCCGCCATCAGAACGAACAGCATTCGCGGTAAAAATCTGGGATAACGACGATCAATGGGCGGTGTCGGTACTCGACAAAGATGATTCTCCTTGGGGTAGCGTAGAGTTTTTGGGAAAAGTTCTTGATCGAGACGAAGCGCTTTCACATCCATGGATCTCGGAGGTGTTTCACATCACCGACCATATCGTTGTCGAGGATACGCCGGTCATCGAGTACTTCGCATAAATCCGTGTAACAAGTGCGTCAACGGGACCGCTTTGTTCCGCTGCCGCTCCACAAATCGGCCCGTTACGCCGGCGTTAGCTGAAATGCCATGTTCGCTGCATCTTCCGATAAACCAATAAATGAATCTGTTTCAACCTTTATGGAGGTACGTTTGCAAAAATTGCATTCATTGACCAAACTTTCGTATGGATAGGCACTAAGCTCCTGCCGACCAGTTGGCGGGTATGCAATTAGCATCATTTTCTTTATAAGGGCTTAAAAATTCATGAACAAGTTGTTGTATGTGTGTGTGTTTTTGTTGTTCTCTTTAAATGCGAAAGCACTCGATAAGTTGAGTTCAATTCCAGAGCCTAATCAAAAACTTCTAAATTCGGTTGTTAAGGAACTTGGTCTTAGTAATACAAATAAGGAAGTTAAAGAAAAAATATATGGCATTTTTGATATGTCTTTAGAGGGCCAGTGGTACTCCTATTGGGTGGGGAATGGCGATTTGGAGAAGTCGAAATTTAAAGGCGACAAAGTACGAATTGTTGAATTGATTATTCCGAACAACAATCGGATTTATGTATTTACGCTTGTAAATTTCCCAGATGCAAATCAAATATTTTATACTCGTAGACAGTTTGTGGAGGGGAGCTCTAAGTTAGGTTTAGATATGTTCGAGAAAGCGAAAGAAAACAGTAAACTTAAAAAAATTCATGAAGCAGACAATTACGGATTTTTCAATGAGAAAGGTTTTGTTTCATTTGAGATATATCACGTGAAGGTTCCAGATTCGATGGTGTCATATATAGATTGTGGAATCGTTGACACAAAGCCGACAAAATGAATTGTTTTTTTGGTAATTTTCTTCTGCCCGTCAATCATTCAAAGCTAACAAGTCGGTCAATTCGCAGCCATAAATGGCTGCTGGGACGCCGCTACGCGGCGCCCATTACCTCCACGTGTGTGCCAGGCATGGCAGTTAACTCGTCGGGTGAAAGTCCCGATACCAGGTATTCGCAGAGCCGAAGGTTAGCCAAAGGGCAAGGGCGTCATCGCGAGGTGAGGTCTAAAGGAAGCCCACGGCAAAATCGCGGGGCGATGAACAAAAACCGGATATGAGGTGTGACATGAGCGGGGCGTATGGGCACGTGACCATCAAGCCCTCCATCTGCAATTGGCTTGTGTTTTATAAATCCGGCGCCTACGCGAGGAACGTTAACTGTCTTACCCTGGGAGATCTGCTTTGTGTTAACGGACTAACTGAGGGTGAAGAGATTCACTTGATCGCAAAGTAGAAGTCAGCAGAGAGAATAGTACCGGTGATTACTCGGTTAGTTGAAAAAAATAGCCGTGCATGTCTAAGGGAAGGCTCGAACGATGGTGAGGCGATGTGGGAAAGCGGGGTTTAGGTAAGGCATCCGAAATTGAAAAGGGATGAAACACAAACCGGAAAATTCATGACATCAGACCTCAATTTATCTTTATCACTCTTGGAGCGCGCCCTAGAAAAGGAAAATCTTCAGCGCGCGTTCAACCAAGTGGTACGCAACAAAGGCGCTCCCGGAATAGACGGCATGCCCGTCGAAGATCTGGAAAGCCACTTGCGGCATCACTGGCCAACGCTCCGACAATCATTACTCGATGGAACCTACCAACCCAAACCGGTAAAACGGGTTGAAATACCCAAAGGCGACGGCACTAAGCGCGCACTTGGAATTCCGACCGTGATCGACCGGTTTGTGCAGCAAATCATAGCGCAAGCACTTTCAGCGTTATGGGAGCCGCACTTCCACCCCAGCAGTTTTGGTTTTCGCCCAGCACGCTCGGCACAACAAGCGGTAAAATACGTGCAAACGTTACAACGCGAGAAGTACGAGTGGGTCGTCGATCTCGATCTGAAATCCTTCTTCGATGAAGTGAATCACGATCGTTTAATCGCGCGACTGAAAACCAGAGTTGAAGACAAAGTCCTGTTGCGATTGATCAACAAATTCCTGCATGCGGGAATTAATGCAAACGGGATATTGTTACGAAGTGAGAAAGGGGTGCCGCAAGGAGGCCCGCTCTCACCGATTCTGGCCAATATCGTACTGGACGAACTAGATTGGGAATTGGAACATAGAGGGCATAAATTCGCACGCTATGCTGATGACTGCAATATCATGGTCAAAAGCAAGGCGGCAGGCGAACGAGTAATGAAAAGTATCCGGCGCTTTCTTGAAACGACACTTCGGCTCAGGGTGAACGACCAGAAAAGCGCGGTGGATCGTCCGACAAAACGAAATTTCCTTGGATTTACATTTAGCGCGCACTCGCAACGCATTAAAGTGAGCGATAAGTCATTATCCAGACTTCGGGATAAGGTGAGAGTGCTCACCCGACGGACGCGTGGGCACACATTTGAAACCATTATTGCAGAGCTGACCTTTTACCTGCTTGGTTGGAAAGCATACTTCGGCTTGGCTGAAGTATTGAGCCCGCTGCGCGATGTGGATAAATGGATACGAAGGAAATTACGGTGCTATCTGTGGAAGCAATGGGGTCAAAGTGGATATCGTAAACTCAGACGCCATGGCGTCAGCGTGGAACTGGCGTGGAATACCTCTAAGTCGGCCCACGGCCCGTGGCGCTTGAGCAACAGCCCCGCATTGACGCAGGCACTACCGAGAAAGTACTTTAAAGGCATTGGGCTGCCGGAATTGGCAGGGGGATAAAATAAATCAACCAACGAACCGCCGTGGTACGTGATCCGTATGCCCGGTGGTGTGGGAGGGGTGGCGCTGCGAGGCGCCCCTCTATCCCGATTAGCCAAATGGGCACGAATATGGAAATCAGAGAAGCAACTGTTGAAGACGCGCTTTCGATTGCAAATATCGTAAACGTAACCCCAACCACACCTTCCGCCCCCTACTAACTCAACGTAATATTCCACGGCGTCAGCAGTTCGATCTCTTCTGCTTGGGTGGTGGGCAGTTGTTCGAGCAAGGCTTGTAGATATTGCTCAGGTCTCAGGCCGTTGGCTTTCGCGGTTTCTACGATACTGTAGAGTATGGCGCTTGCAGTGGCACCGGTGCGGGTGTTGGCGAACAGCCAGTTTTTGCGGCCGATCACAAAGGGTTTGATGGCGCGCTCCGCGCGGTTGTTGTCGATACTGGTCTCGCCGTAGCCCAAGTAGGCGGTGAGTTTGTTCCATTGGTTTAAGCTGTAGTGCACGGCAAGGCCGATGGCGGTTTTGGGCGGCACCTCGAAAGCGGTTTTCTCCAGATACTCTTTGATTTGCTGGAGGATCGGTGCGGATTGTTGCTGGCGAATTGCGAGGCGTTCTTCGATGGTTTTTTCTGGGAGTGATTTCTCAATTGCATAGAGCTTTTGGATCAAGCTGAGCGCCACATCTGCACGCCCTGTTTTGCCTTTGGGTTGCACGTCTTTGGCTTCTTTGAATTTACGTCGCGCGTGTGCCCAGCAGCCAATTAACGTGGCGTGGGTTTGCTGGTACGCTTGATAGCCATCGACTTGCAGAAGGCCGCTGTAGCCCTGCAAAAAGTCGGTGATATAGCGGCCCGCTCGGCCGTCTCGATAATCGTACAGCACAATCGGTGGCGCGCCACCAGGCAAAGGCGTTTCCATTCCACATCCGTACACCCACATGGCGCATTGAGCATTGTCGGTCTCAATGACTTTTATGCGGGTATCGTCCGACCAGATCGCCGGCTGTTCAAGCAGCCTTCGGTGAAAGTATTTGTAAAGCGGTCGGAGCTGTTCGCTTACTTTAATGAGCCATCGACTCATGGTTTGACGGTTAATTTCAATCCCAAAGCTCTTAAACAGGGCTTCCTGGCGATAAAGCGGCAAACCATAAACAAACTTGGCGCAAATGATTTGTGTAAGCAGACTGGCAGACGCGATGCTTTTGGGTAAAACGCTGGCTGGTACTGGCGCGATTTTGATCTCCGTACGAATGGCTTGCTGTTCACACTGCCGGCAGCTGTATTTGGGACGGATGTGACGTAGCACTTTCACGTGTGCGGGAATAAATTCGAGCTTTTCGCTGACTTCTTCGCCCATGCGGTGCAGATCATGGCCACAGCAGCCGCAAACTTTGTCTTTATCGGCCAGATCGTGCAGCACATCTTCGCGGGGAAGCTCAGGGGCAATGCGCGGTGCACGAGCTTTTTTACGGGTGTAGGTGATGGTTTCCTTTTCTGCGTCGGCTTCCGCAATTTCTTCGACGGTGGGCTCCAGCGTTTGCTCAATCTCGTTAAAGAGATCCACCTGCCCATCGTACGCTTCGCTTTTGGAAGCAAAGCGGCTTCTTAAAGCCAGCTGCCACTTCTCCCATGTTTCGTAGTACAGTTTTTCGAAGCGTTTCGCTTCTGCAGCTTCCTTTGCGGCTTCTTTTTGCAAGGCGGAATTTTTATTCTGCAACGCCAAAACCAACGCCTTTAGGCGTTCAACATCGTCTGGAAGTGTGGTGTTTTCAGTGGTTTTCATAGGTGGAAATTATAACAGGTTCCACACGGCAATTCACTGAATTTACAGCATTTTATGTGTGTTTTGACTACCAAATTGCCCGGCAATTTACGGCTTGATGGCCCTTTATTTTTTCAATATCGAATCCTTCTAGCAACCACTGCCACTGGCGTTCACTGAGTTCGATTGACGATCCAGAAAAGCGCTTAGGCCACACAAACCTGTCCTTCTCCAAGCGCTTATACCACAAGCAGAATCCCGTTTGGTCCCAGTACAACACTTTGAGTTTGTCGCGTTGCTTGTTGCAAAATACGAAGAGCGCACCACTCAGGCTCGACATCGCCATTTGCTCATCAACGATCACCGAAAGTCCGTTGATGCTTTTTCTGAAATCAACGGGATGCCTGTGCAGATAGATGGCGGAGGGATCCACAAACATTTTCATTCGGCCAGCGCCTTTACGAACGATGCTAACCACTCCGGTTTCACCGACATTGGAAGCCCTAGTTCCGTGTTGCGGTACCGCACCCAAAAATCCTGAGAAGTAGCTTGAGGTGTTTTTTGCGTCGCCCTGATAAAGGGTGCGGTGTTTGGCGTGTCTTGGCTTGCTCTGGACGCTCGGTATTTTATGGAAAAATAGGCGGGGTTGACGCCGACCGTTTTTGCAAAGTTGCTCTGGCTAGTACCGCTATTTTCAAAGGTGGCGAAGAGCTTCGCCCATTGCTCTGGGGTTCGATGAGTGCGTTTCACTAGCGGCTCCTGAAAGACGATATCAGATCAGAAGTCAGCTTACGGTAATGGGTAGAGGTTGGAAGGTGTGGTTGGGGTTACGTTTACCAAATATCCATGCAGAGAGCTGGCGTAGGACCTACGGACAAGTACTTACATGGCATTACCTCGAACATGTAGCTCCGAGTGAGCGCGAGAGAATCTGGACGGAGAGGCTTTCAGAACCCAAGCCCGGTCAGTATGTACTCGTGGCACAAGTCGACGACGAGGTTATAGGCTTTGGGTGTGCGTTTTTAAACGGAATCAATGAGCTTGGGGCGTACCTAGATAATTTACACGTGGCGTTACCTCACCAGAGAGCGGGTGTCGGCAGGGCTCTCATACAGAAAATCGCACAGAAGTGCCAAGAGTCAGACCCGCATCGGGGTATGTGCCTGCTGGTGAATCAGGACAATGCTAATGCGCAGGCGTTTTACCTTCGGATAGGAGCAACCAATACTCGAACAGATGTATGGAACGCGCCAGATGGTAGCGTCGTTCCAACCTACTGGTTCAGCTGGAATAATGTCGGAAGCTTGGCTCATGGCTAACAAGGGTAAGCACCCGAGCCAGTTTTGCTCCGGCTTCGCCTCCACAAAACCGGCCGGGTGTTACCGGCGTTAAATTGATATGGAAATCGAGTACGCATATAGCTTTTCGGAAAATGTCTTTTATGCGGGCATAGGAATGTTGCGCTTTTACTTTTGGCTCATTCCCTTGGCATTCGTCTACAGCTACCACAAGCGTAGAGGGTCTCTACTGAAGCTTTTCTGGGCTCTGTGTGCGGCCTCAGCGCTTTTATACTGGGAATATGACTCGCTTAACAGTAAGTTTGGGGCTATCGCATACGAAGAGAGCGGGGTAACTCTGGAGCAAAAAAGTGGGCAGTTAGTTTCATTAACTCCAGAAAAAATAAAACGTTTCTGGTCCATATCGATAGGCCGGAGTGGCGGCTGGTCCTGCTATCTTTTGGTGAAAGCAGAAGGTCGTGATTATAAAAGCTTCATTGTTCGTAAGCGGCAACATTCCTGTGAGGATGATGCGAGATTTCTAAATGCCTACTACGGCACGAGATAAATTTAACAAGTCGCTGTAGTACGCGGCCGATGGCCGCCGGACACCCTTTTCATTGCGGCTTCGCCTCCATTGCAAGGCCGCCGCTAAGCTCAGCGTTAGGCGGCCTTGTTGCTTATGAGCGAAACTCAAAAGGATTTAGCAGCGGAACCCCGAAGGATGAGAAGTCGGAAGTATTGCGGGTGACCACGGTGAGCCCGTTTGTAGTGGCAATAGACGCGATCATTGCGTCCTCGTACAGCGTGTCGGATTTTTTATGCATGAGCTTCGCCCAGCAGCGAAACGATGGGCCGTCCATGGCAAGTACGTTATACGCTTCAGCTACCTGATCCACCCAGCGCTCAATCTCGGCTGCTTTTTCTGGGTCTTGGTCGCGGGTCAATTCGATGCCCGCCTGTATCTCCCCGAGAGTCACCGTTGCAATGTGTAGGTGAGCGTCTTCCACAGAATTAAGCCAAGCCAGAACGCCACCGTGCGGTTTGGGTTTGCGCAACTCAGAAACAATGTTGGTGTCCAGCAAGTACATGCGCATCACCGGAGGGCTAAGACTTGGCGGCGTTTGGCCTTGCCGCGTTCCGGCACCAGCGTGTCGGTTCGCGCGGTATCCGCCAGCAGCAGCTGCTTCAGAGAGGGTCGGGCGGAGGCCTGAAGGCGTCGCCATTCCTCAATGGGTACCAATACAGCGGCCTCGGTCCCCCGCCGAGTAACCACCTGTGGGCCGTTTGCGATGCAGGCATCAAGAAATTCGCTGAATCGAGCTTTTGCGTCCTGAACAGGCCAAGTGTGCATTGCCAAACCTCCTGAAACGACTAGGCGTATGACTAGTTTACAACGCTGGGCTAGGTGCGTCAATTGCGGCTGCGCAACCAGAATTAGTACCTAGACAGCCCACGCGCTGCGCTGGCAAACTGGCAACAGCCTACAACTCGCACTATTCTCCAAGCATTTCATATCGTGCGGTGCGCAGTCCCAGTACTTGAGCACGCTTCGTGCCGCTAACAAGTCACAACACTTGCACGCAAGCGTGCGCGGACGTCGCTGCGCGCCGCCGGTGTGCTCTGCGTGTGTGCCAGGCATGGCAGTTAACTCGTCGGGTGAAAGTCCCGATACCAGGTATTCGCAGAGCCGAAGGTTAGCCAAAGGGCAAGGGCGTCATCGCGAGGTGAGGTCTAAAGGAAGCCCACGGCAAAATCGCGGGGCGATGAACAAAAACCGGATATGAGGTGTGACATGAGCGGGGCGTATGGGCACGTGACCATCAAGCCCTCCATCTGCAATTGGCTTGTGTTTTATAAATCCGGCGCCTACGCGAGGAACGTTAACTGTCTTACCCTGGGAGATCTGCTTTGTGTTAACGGACTAACTGAGGGTGAAGAGATTCACTTGATCGCAAAGTAGAAGTCAGCAGAGAGAATAGTACCGGTGATTACTCGGTTAGTTGAAAAAAATAGCCGTGCATGTCTAAGGGAAGGCTCGAACGATGGTGAGGCGATGTGGGAAGGCGGGGTTTAGGTAAGGCATCCGAAATTGAAAAGGGATGAAACACAAACCGGAAAATTCATGACATCAGACCTCAATTTATCTTTATCACTCTTGGAGCGCGCCCTAGAAAAGGAAAATCTTCAGCGCGCGTTCAACCAAGTGGTACGCAACAAAGGCGCTCCCGGAATAGACGGCATGCCCGTCGAAGATCTGGAAAGCCACTTGCGGCATCACTGGCCAACGCTCCGACAATCATTACTCGATGGAACCTACCAACCCAAACCGGTAAAACGGGTTGAAATACCCAAAGGCGACGGCACTAAGCGCGCACTTGGAATTCCGACCGTGATCGACCGGTTTGTGCAGCAAATCATAGCGCAAGCACTTTCAGCGTTATGGGAGCCGCACTTCCACCCCAGCAGTTTTGGTTTTCGCCCAGCACGCTCGGCACAACAAGCGGTAAAATACGTGCAAACGTTACAACGCGAGAAGTACGAGTGGGTCGTCGATCTCGATCTGAAAATCCTTCTTCGATGAAGTGAATCACGATCGTTTAATCGCGCGACTGAAAACCAGAGTTGAAGACAAAGTCCTGTTGCGATTGATCAACAAATTCCTGCATGCGGGAATTAATGCAAACGGGATATTGTTACGAAGTGAGAAAGGGGTGCCGCAAGGAGGCCCGCTCTCACCGATTCTGGCCAATATCGTACTGGACGAACTAGATTGGGAATTGGAACATAGAGGGCATAAATTCGCACGCTATGCTGATGACTGCAATATCATGGTCAAAAGCAAGGCGGCAGGCGAACGAGTAATGAAAAGTATCCGGCGCTTTCTTGAAACGACACTTCGGCTCAGGGTGAACGACCAGAAAAGCGCGGTGGATCGTCCGACAAAACGAAATTTCCTTGGATTTACATTTAGCGCGCACTCGCAACGCATTAAAGTGAGCGATAAGTCATTATCCAGACTTCGGGATAAGGTGAGAGTGCTCACCCGACGGACGCGTGGGCACACATTTGAAACCATTATTGCAGAGCTGACCTTTTACCTGCTTGGTTGGAAAGCATACTTCGGCTTGGCTGAAGTATTGAGCCCGCTGCGCGATGTGGATAAATGGATACGAAGGAAATTACGGTGCTATCTGTGGAAGCAATGGGGTCAAAGTGGATATCGTAAACTCAGACGCCATGGCGTCAGCGTGGAACTGGCGTGGAATACCTCTAAGTCGGCCCACGGCCCGTGGCGCTTGAGCAACAGCCCCGCATTGACGCAGGCACTACCGAGAAAGTACTTTAAAGGCATTGGGCTGCCGGAATTGGCAGGGGGATAAAATAAATCAACCAACGAACCGCCGTGGTACGTGATCCGTATGCCCGGTGGTGTGGGAGGGGTGGCGCTGCGAGGCGCCCCTCTATCCCGATTATGCATCGGGGGTGAATACGTGCCACTAGGAGAAATTGCGGGAGAAATGCTTGGCGGTATATTCCGTCTACTCGCGAGTTTCTTCGTCGACGTTGTGCTTGAGGTTCTTATAAAAGGTCTTGGCTATTTAATTTGCCGTCCTTTTTCTAAACGACTCAATCCCGACGGTTTGGTGGCTTTAGCAGTGGGTGTTATTGGTTGGGCAGCAATTATCTGCGGCCTGTACTTTGGGGCAGCGTACATAGCCCAACAATTCGACATTGACGCTTGTTTAGACCAGGGTGGCTCATATAACTATGCCAGTGAGCATTGCGACCCAAAAAATGCATAACCAGGCGTTCAACGGGACAGTTTGCAGCGGGGCATTTTGCTGCGCAAAATTTTACTCCCCGCCGCAAACCACTACGCACGCTGCGCGTGCTCCGTTCTGCCCTTTAACTTGGCGTTAGGGCAAAAAGGCGGTGCGATTTTTTATTTCGAGCGTTGTTTTGCATTTGATTTTTGTGAACCGCCGTGATCTTTGTCAGTGCATGGTTTTTGGTTCGTTGGCGTTTGTTCAATCGTGGTTTTAGCAGGTGCAGAGTGGTGGTGTTTCTTATGTGCCATGGCCGCAAGGCGCAGTGCTCGTCACCCCTAACGCAAGCTTGGCTTGTCGTATTTGCTGTGCCTAAGTTTTGCATAGATTGGCGGGTGGTGCACACGTCAAGGTTACGGGTTTCGGGCGCTGCCTCGTGTAAATTCCTTGGCTTGCATATTTTGCAGACTGTGCAGGCAAACCTAGCTGCAATTTACAGACTGTGGTATTTTCTAAGCATTGCATATCGTGTGGTACGCAGCGGCAGTGCTTGTGCAGGCTTTGTACCGCTAACAAGTCACAACACTTTCACGCAAGCGTGCGTAGGCGTTGCTGCGCGCAGCCGGTGTATTCTGTCGTTATGCAACACGAAGTGCCGAATATGGATAGTAAGATTTCTTTAAAATGGAGACACAAGTGAAAAAATTAGTTCTTGCCATCGCTCTAATGCCGTTTCTCATCTCTTGCACTAAAGTCAAACCATCTGATGAACAAGTAACCAGCCTGATTGTGGATAGGCTCAATGACGAGAGAAACGAAGCTGAAAAAACGTTCGTAGAGTTTGGAAACATTAAAAAGGAAAATGGGTATTTTGACAATAATATGTATGTTGCTGAAGTTACATATGATCGAACCTACACCCAAGGAATCAATGACATTTACAAGGAAATGGTGTCTGAGGCTGGGAGGAATAGAGATGCGCAACGAGGCGTTACTTTGATTGCGGCTCAGTTGTTAAAAAATTACGGCGAATTCAGCAAAGGCGATGTAATTAAATACAGCGCGAAAGTAAGGTTTGTTGAGTCAGAAAAAGGTTGGATAATTGCAGAAAAAATGTGATACGCATAAATGGGCTGTTAGGGCAAAAATGGCATCGCGCTATTAGCAGGCAAGGCAACGAGCGTTTCTTATCGCTCGGTCGTTTTTTCCAAGGTTTTTCAGTCCTTCTTTGCTGCCATTGAGGGGCATCAATTAGGCGCGAGGTTTTCGCTTTTAGTGCTCCATGCCAAAATAATTATTTCCATTTGTGCGGCAGCTTGTATCTTCCATTGGGCAGCTGTGGTACAAGCGTAAATTAGGCATTTGGTCAGGTGGGTTTTTGCATACGAAAGACCGGTTTTTTTGTTCTATAACTTGCTAAGTACAGTCGTCGGAGCAGGTGCTCAAAGCAAGCAAAGCTGCCCCTAACAAGTCACAACACTTGCACGCAAGCGTGCGCGGACGTCGCTACGCGCCGCCGGTGTGCTCTGCGTGTGTGCCAGGCATGGCAGTTAACTCGTCGGGTGAAAGTCCCGATACCAGGTATTCGCAGAGCCGAAGGTTAGCCAAAGGGCAAGGGCGTCATCGCGAGGTGAGGTCTAAAGGAAGCCCACGGCAAAATCGCGGGGCGATGAACAAAAACCGGATATGAGGTGTGACATGAGCGGGGCGTATGGGCACGTGACCATCAAGCCCTCCATCTGCAATTGGCTTGTGTTTTATAAATCCGGCGCCTACGCGAGGAACGTTAACTGTCTTACCCTGGGAGATCTGCTTTGTGTTAACGGACTAACTGAGGGTGAAGAGATTCACTTGATCGCAAAGTAGAAGTCAGCAGAGAGAATAGTACCGGTGATTACTCGGTTAGTTGAAAAAAATAGCCGTGCATGTCTAAGGGAAGGCTCGAACGATGGTGAGGCGATGTGGGAAGGCGGGGTTTAGGTAAGGCATCCGAAATTGAAAAGGGATGAAACACAAACCGGAAAATTCATGACATCAGACCTCAATTTATCTTTATCACTCTTGGAGCGCGCCCTAGAAAAGGAAAATCTTCAGCGCGCGTTCAACCAAGTGGTACGCAACAAAGGCGCTCCCGGAATAGACGGCATGCCCGTCGAAGATCTGGAAAGCCACTTGCGGCATCACTGGCCAACGCTCCGACAATCATTACTCGATGGAACCTACCAACCCAAACCGGTAAAACGGGTTGAAATACCCAAAGGCGACGGCACTAAGCGCGCACTTGGAATTCCGACCGTGATCGACCGGTTTGTGCAGCAAATCATAGCGCAAGCACTTTCAGCGTTATGGGAGCCGCACTTCCACCCCAGCAGTTTTGGTTTTCGCCCAGCACGCTCGGCACAACAAGCGGTAAAATACGTGCAAACGTTACAACGCGAGAAGTACGAGTGGGTCGTCGATCTCGATCTGAAATCCTTCTTCGATGAAGTGAATCACGATCGTTTAATCGCGCGACTGAAAACCAGAGTTGAAGACAAAGTCCTGTTGCGATTGATCAACAAATTCCTGCATGCGGGAATTAATGCAAACGGGATATTGTTACGAAGTGAGAAAGGGGTGCCGCAAGGAGGCCCGCTCTCACCGATTCTGGCCAATATCGTACTGGACGAACTAGATTGGGAATTGGAACATAGAGGGCATAAATTCGCACGCTATGCTGATGACTGCAATATCATGGTCAAAAGCAAGGCGGCAGGCGAACGAGTAATGAAAAGTATCCGGCGCTTTCTTGAAACGACACTTCGGCTCAGGGTGAACGACCAGAAAAGCGCGGTGGATCGTCCGACAAAACGAAATTTCCTTGGATTTACATTTAGCGCGCACTCGCAACGCATTAAAGTGAGCGATAAGTCATTATCCAGACTTCGGGATAAGGTGAGAGTGCTCACCCGACGGACGCGTGGGCACACATTTGAAACCATTATTGCAGAGCTGACCTTTTACCTGCTTGGTTGGAAAGCATACTTCGGCTTGGCTGAAGTATTGAGCCCGCTGCGCGATGTGGATAAATGGATACGAAGGAAATTACGGTGCTATCTGTGGAAGCAATGGGGTCAAAGTGGATATCGTAAACTCAGACGCCATGGCGTCAGCGTGGAACTGGCGTGGAATACCTCTAAGTCGGCCCACGGCCCGTGGCGCTTGAGCAACAGCCCCGCATTGACGCAGGCACTACCGAGAAAGTACTTTAAAGGCATTGGGCTGCCGGAATTGGCAGGGGGATAAAATAAATCAACCAACGAACCGCCGTGGTACGTGATCCGTATGCCCGGTGGTGTGGGAGGGGTGGCGCTGCGAGGCGCCCCTCTATCCCGATTAGGGCAAAAATGGCATTGCGCTACGAGTGGGCAAGGCAACGAGCGTTTCTTATCGCGCGGTCGTTTTTTTCAAGGTTTTTTCGTCTCTCTTTGCTGCCATTGAGGGGCATCAATTAGGCGCAAGTTTCCGCTTTTAGTGCTCCATGCCAAAATAATTATTTCCATTTGTGCGATAGCTTGTATCTTCCATTGAGTGGCTGTGGTACAAGCGTAAATTAGGCATTTGGTCAGGTGGGTTTTTGCATGTGCAAGATTGGCTTTCTTGATCCAAAATTTATTACGTGCCATCGTCGGGGTAGGTGCTCAAAGCAAGCAATATTGCCCCTAACAAGTCACAACACTTGCACGCAAGCGTGCGCGGACGTCGCTGCGCGCCGCCGGTGTGCTCTGCGTTAGGTGTGTCGCATCGCCAGTCATGCGATAACTGAAAAGGAGTGAATCATGAAAAAGAAAATCAAGGCGTTAGCTGTAGTATCTGTCTTGGCAGTTCTCGCACCATCGTCCGCATTGGCGCGTAACTGCCAAGCAAACGGGAATATGGTTTATTGCGACGATGGTGTTTCATATCAACGAATTGGAAACATGACCTATGGCTCAGATGGCAGTAGTTCACAGCAAATAGGGAATATGCGCTACAATTCAGACGGCTCAAGTTCACAGCAAATTGGAAACATGCGTTACAACTCCGATGGCTCAAGTTCGCAACAAATCGGAAATATTCGCTACAACTCCGATGGCACGAGCTGCCAACGTATTGGAAACCAGTTGTATTGCAATTAAATTGCCTAACCCGGCAGTCGAGAGGGACTGCGAAAAAGCGCGCAGCCCCTCACTTTTACGTTAGGGCAAAAAGGCATCGTGCTGCGGGCGGGTAGGGCAACGAGCGTTTCTTATCGCGCGGTCGCTTTCTCCAAGGGTTTTCAGTCGCTCTTTGCCGCCATTGAGCAGCATCAATTTGGCGCAAGTTTCCGCTTTTGGTGCTCCACGCCAAAATAATTATTTCCATTTGTGCGGCAGCTTGTATCTTCCATTGGTTCAATGGGGTACAAGCGTGAGCTAGGGCTTTTGGTCGGGCGGATTTTCAGATACGCAAGATCGTTTTTTTTGTTCTACAATTTACTAAGTACCTTCGTCGGGGCAGGTGCTCAAAGCAAGCAATATTGCCCCTAACAAGTCACAACACTTGCGCGCAAGCGTGCGCGGACGTCGCTGCGCGCCGCCGGTGTGTTCTGCGTTAGGGCAAAAAAGCATCGTGCTACTGGCGGGTAAGGCAACGAGCGTTTTTTATCGCTCGGTCGTTTTCTCCAAGGTTTCTCAGTCTCTCTTTGCTGCCATTGCGGAGCAGCAATTAGGCGCAAGGTTTTCGCTTTTAGTGCGCTACGTAAAAATAACCAGTTCCAATTCTGGGGCGGCTTGCATCCTCCATTGGGTAGCTGTGGTACAAGCGTAAATTAGGCATTTGGTCAGGTGAGTTTCTACATGTGCGAGATCGACTTTCTTGGCCTAAAATTTATTATGTGCCGTCGTCGGGGCAGGTGCTCAAAGCAACCAATATTGCCCCTAACAAGTCACAACACTTGCACGCAAGCGTGCGCGGACGTCGCTGCGCGCCGCCGGTGTGCTCTGCGTTAGGGCAAAAATGGCATCGCGCTACGAGTGGGCAAGGCAACGAGCGTTTCTTATCGCTCGGTCGCTTTTTCCAAGGGTTTTCAGTCTCTCTTTGCTGCCATTGCGGAGCATCAATTTCGCGCGAGGTTTCCGCTTTTAGTGCGCTACGTAAAAATAATCATTTCCAATTCTGGGGCGGCTTGTATCTTCAATTGGTTCAATGGGGTGCAGGTGTAAGCTAGGGCCGTTGGTCAGGCTGATTTTCAGATACGTAAGATCGGCTTTTTTGTTCTACAATTTACTTAGTGCCGTCGTTGGGGCAGGTGCTCAAAGCAAGCAAAGCTGCCCCTAACAAATCACAACACTTGCACGCAAGCGTGCGCGGACGTCGCTGCGCTCCGCCGGTGTGTTCTGCGTTAGGGCAAAAATGGCATTGCGCTACGAGTGGGCAAGGCAACGAGCGTTTCTTATCGCGCGGTCGTTTTTTCCAAGGTTTTTTCGTCTCTCTTTGCTGCCATTGAGGGGCATCAATTAGGCGCAAGTTTCCGCTTTTAGTGCTCCATGCCAAAATAATCATTTCCATTTGTGCGGCAGCTTCTATCTTCCGTTGAGTAGCTGTGGTACAAGCGTAAATTAGGCATTTGGTCAGGTGGGTTTTTGCATACGCAAGATCGGCTTTCTTGATCCAAAATTTATTATGTGCCGTCGTTGGGGCAGGTGCTCAAAGCAAGCAATGTTGCCCCTAACAAGTCACAACACTTGCACGCAAGCGTGCGCGGACGTCGCTTCGCGCCGCCGGTGTGTTCTGCGTTAGGCAGCAGGAGTATATCGTGACACCACGAAGTCCATCAGTCGGTAGCAAAGATCTTGGCAACCATGCAGAGTCCGTCGCACAGGTGCTCCTGCATCAGCGCGGATATAACGCTGACCTTCATCGGACAAATCATCCTATATACGATCTGGTCGTTGATGCGAGTACCCCGTTCCACGTTTCCGTCAAAGCTTCAAAAACGCAACAGCATGTAAGACTTGGCAGTCTGAATTCAGTAAGCAAACTATCGTCCGGCAATTTCGTGTTCGCGTTTATGCCATCTCTCGGCAGCAAGGAAATATCCATTTCTGACGGTGGTTATCGCCTCTTTATCATTCCGGCTGAGATCGCTCGCGATGACGGCATTGCAGTTCGCAACAGCTACTTGGAGCATCGGGGGCTGGATCAGTCATACAGTTACAGTCTTATGGTGAAAGGCTATGCAAAGCGAGAGCACCAAGTTCAAATCTGGTCGCAATGGGCGCAGTACGAGGATGCGTGGCATTTGCTCCCACCACCAAAGCCTGCAGCCTAACAATTTGCGGCAATCGGCGGCACAAAACGCTGCGCGGTTTCCGCGCCGTTGCGCAAGGCGTTAGGGCAAAAAAAGCATCGCGCTACTAGCAGGCAAGGCAGTAAGCGTTTTTTATCGCTCGGTCGTTTTCTTCAAGGTTTTTCAGTCTCTCTTTGCGGCCATTGCGGAGCATCAATTAGGCGCGAGGATTCCGCATTTAGTGCTCCACGCCAAAATAATTATTTCCATTTGTGCGGCTGCTTGTATCTTCCATTGGGTAGCTGTGGTACAAGCGTAAAGCAGGCATTTGGTCAGGTGGGTTTTTGCATACGCAAGATCGCCTTTCCTAGCCTAAAATTTATTATGTGCCATCGTCGGGGCAGGTGCTCAAAGCAAGCAAAGCTGCCCCTAACAAGTCACAACACTTGCACGCAAGCGTGCGCGGACGTCGCTACGCGCCGCCGGTGTGCTCTGCGTTAGGGCAAAAAAGGCATCGCGCTATTAGCAGGCAAGGCAACGAGCGTTTCTTATCGCGCGGTCGTTTTTTTCAAGGTTTCTCTTTGCTGCCATTGCGGAGCATCAATTAGGCGCGAGGTTTTTGCTTTTAGTGCTCCATGCCAAAATAATCATTTCCATTTGTGCGGCAGCTTGTATCTTCCATTGGGTAGCTGTGGTACAAGCGTAAAACAGGCATTTGGTCAGGTGGGTTTTTGCAAACGCAAGATCGGCTTCTTGATAAAAAAAATATTATGTGCCGTCGTTGGGGCGGGTGCTCAAAGCAAGCAATGTTGCCCCTAACAAGTCACAACACTTGCACGCAAGCGTGCGCGGACGTCGCTACGCGCCGCCGGTGTGCTCTGCGTTAGGGCAAAAATGGCATTGCGCTACGAGTGGGCAAGGCAACGAGCGTTTCTTATCGCGCGGTCGTTTTTTCCAAGGTTTTTTCGTCTCTCTTTGCTGCCATTGAGGGGCATCAATTAGGCGCAAGTTTCCGCTTTTAGTGCTCCATGCCAAAATAATCATTTCCATTTGTGCGGCAGCTTCTATCTTCCGTTGAGTAGCTGTGGTACAAGCGTAAATTAGGCATTTGGTCAGGTGGGTTTTTGCATACGCAAGATCGGCTTTCTTGATCCAAAATTTATTATGTGCCGTCGTTGGGGCTGGTGCTCAAAGCAAGCAAAGCTGCCCCTAACAAGTCACAACACTTGCACGCAAGCGTGCGCGGACGTCGCTGCGCTCCGCCGGTGTGCTCTGCGTTATGCATCATGGAGCGAGCGAGTGATATGTCCCAGATAGAACATGCGTTTGCTCTCGCCAAGAAAGTATTTTCTGGGGAAATGACGCAGCAAGGTGCCGCAAACCACCTGCATAAGGTTCACAAGATCAATGTGAATTCCGCGAAAATTATGATCGCGGTTTATGGACGTATGGTTCGCGGCCTAGAGTTCAAGCGTGCACTGAGCGCACCAGACATGAACTATTACTTGGCAACCTTCTTGGCTGAAGGAGGTCCTGGTAGTCTGAAGAATCCCGTTAAGGCGCTGTGGGAGCATATTGAGTACTACGAGGCAAAGAACTCTGTAAACCTCAATGCCCTTCGAGATCTATACGCAACGTACTCAGCAGTATCCGAGGGCTTCAAGTCCGCAGAGGATATTCAGGGGAGCTTTCAAAAGGCGGTAGAGGCTGCCGCCAAGGTTCCTATCGCCGAGAGGCAGAATCTACTCAAATCCTTCGGCAAACTGCCGCGCACTAGACCAGTTGTGTCCTTGGTTTATGAGCGCAACCCATATGTTGTCGTTGAGGTTCTTAATCGAGCTAAGGGCATGTGTGAGCGCTGCAAATCCCAAGCACCGTTTAAGAGGCGTAAGGACAATACTCCTTACCTTGAAGTCCATCATCGAGTTCGCCTTGCAGATGGGGGCGAGGATACAGTTGAGAACGCAGTTGCCTTGTGCCCAAATTGCCATCGCCTGCTTCACTTTGGGCGCGCTGAGGCATAACCATTCGCTGCAGGATCGACGGCCCTGAGCTCAAACGTTAGGGCAAAAATGGCATCGCGCTACGGACGGGTAAGGCAGCAAGCGTTTTTTATCGCTCGGTCGTTTTCTCCAAGGATTTTCACTCGCTCTTTGCTGCCATTTAGGGGCATCAATTAGGCGCAAGTTTCCGCATTTAGTGCGCTACGTAAAAATAGTCATTTCCAATTCTGGGGCGGCTTGTATCTTCAATTGGTTCAATGGGGTACAAGCGACATCCGTCAAGCTGGTTTGCACTCTTTTTCAATTTAAGCAGCAATTTTTGCTGCCTCTGGTTTTACCAACTTTTTAGGGTTTAGCGTCGTCGGAGGAACGGGCTCGCAATTACGGATCTTTCCCTGTATCCAGCGTTCAGGGTGCTTGCCTTTGGCTTCCATAAGCCGCCTCTCACGCTTTGCCAGAATCGCTTGATCTAGGCCAAGATGGCGTTCGTTCGGTGTGACGTAATTCAGCTTGCTGTGCTTGTGAATATGGTTGTACCAGTGGATAAATTCACCGGCCCACTCACGTGCATCGGTGATGGTCTTAAACCCTTTCTTTGGCCATGTACGGTGGTACTTCAAGGTATGGAAAAAGGATTCGATAAAGGGATTGTCATTGCTTACACGAGCGCGGCTGTGCGACTTTAAAACGCCTAGTTCCTCCATTTTGACATACATGGCTTGTGACTTCATTGCTGCGCCGTTATCTGAGTGCAGAACGACGTTGCCATGGTAGAGCCCCTCGCTCAGAAGTGTTCGTTCCAGCAGGCTAGCAGCGAGCTCACCGCTCTCTACGCTATAGACCTCAAATCCAACGGCCTTGCGGCTGTAGAGGTCTTGGATCATGTAAAGATAGTAAAACACGCCTTTTGTTTGGCTGGGCATATAGGTGATGTCCCACGTGAGCACCTGACCCGGTTTTGTCGCGGTAAATGTGTCGGGCAGTGGCGATTTGCGGTGAGTCTGCTCGTTACCACGTTTAGCATTTTGCTCATGCTTACGAAGCACGCGGTGTATCGTGGATTCTGAAGCAATATACTCACCTCGATCAAGCAGGGTGTTGACGATGAACGCAGCAGGCATGTCCGCAAATTCAGCGCTTTGGCAGGTATTTAGAATTTCCTGCTCATCCTCGTCACTAAGCTTGTTGGCGGGCACGGGGCGCTGTGCCGTCGGGCGTAAATCCGATTGAATTTCGCCGCCACTTAACCAATTGCGGTAGGTGCGTTTGCTAATCCCAGCGATCTCACAGGCAGGGTCGAGTCGTGCACACGCCGCTACGGCCTCTTGAATGGCTTCTATGGTCGTTTGGCGCTCTGGGCGGAGGGTTAATCGGCCTCTTTGTCCCAGAGCGCATCCAGCTTTTTTTGAAGCACCAATAATGCAGCGGCTTCTGCGAGTGCTTTCTCTTTCCGTCTAAGCTCGCTCCGCGTCTGTTTAAGCTCTTTTTCAAGTGCTTTTTGGTGCTGGCGTTCTTCGTGGGTTTGCACCAAGGTGCCTTGATATCCTGCAACGAATTCAGCTTTCCAGCGCTTTAGCTGATCCACATAAAGCCCTTTGCTGCGGCAGTATTTGCCAAGCTCCAGCTCGGTCATGATGGCGGTTTCGATGATCGCTGCCAGCTTCGCTTGTGCTGACCAATCTTCGGGAGTTGGGACATTTCCTGGCACGGGGGAACCCTTGGCTTTGGCTTGTTTGCGCCAATTATACAGGGTCGGCAGGCTGATGCCTTCACTGCGATGGAGTTCAGGCGCTGTTTTGTTATGTGGGGGCAGCATTTTTGCAATTGCCGCGCTTTTTCTCTCTGGGGAATAACTTGCCATTTTTCACCTCGTTCGTTGTAAAGTAGGGGGTGAAAACTAGTCTGACACGGGGGGATGAGGTGAGTTCTATTATTACAAAAGACGTATGTGGGTCTTTTGCTTTTGATTCGTTCCTAATTTGCCCATGCATGTTGTGGATGATTATGCCAGATTGGGGATACGATCAAAATTACTTGAAAGTGCGGATGGAAAAGTGGTACTCCAAGCCCTGCTGGGTACATTTTCTTAATCCATTGAGAATTTTTGGCTATCCAATCGCTTTGTTTCTGTCGTGGTCAGTTCGGCTCAAGCTCAAAAAGGCTTTTTATCAATGTATTAAAGGCACTTAACAAGGCCATCAAATTGACGGCTTTTCCGTTGCTTGTTTTGTGGCTTAACGCTACGCTACCACAAAACAATCAACTCCAAAGCCGCAATTTATGGCGGCGTTATGCTCTTATGAATAGGAAGCCTTATGCGTGTTTGGGATTTATCTCCCGGTTATTTAAATCGAGGTAGTCTTTTAGGAGAGCATCGTGAGCTACATGGCCTGCGATCAATACTCTTGAACAATAAAAAGGGATATTCCAAGCATCCTGAAACTGTTCGTTGGGTGAACTGTTTGTCCGGGCTTGATCGTCGTCACGATCAACTAGTAGCAGAGATGCGGATAAGGGGCTATGTTGACCGGACTCCAGTAGAACAGCATAAAGAAGTCCAATGGCCTGAGTGCTTTGTAACCGAACCTTTCGAGCAAATATCCTTACTTAAGAGTAAGTATATAAATAAACCAAGTGGCCGAATTCCTTTGCCGAAATCTGTTCAGGAACTTTGGGCACAACACAAGTATTCTGTTATGGCGCGGGATTATAATGAGTACCGCTCTATTGGCAAGAGAGTTGCCGCAACCAAGTCATCTACGAGTTTATCTTCGCTGGCAAAAGATTTGGTTTTACTGATTCGCCAAGAGCCTCCGTACGGCCAAATGATCAATTCAATCGAACATATGTGGGGGTACGTATCATCTTACGCATCCCTAGAAGAGAGGCAGGCATCAAAACAAGGCGCGCTTGAGCTATACAACACCATCTCCACAATTGCCTTTCGTGTGGAAGAACAGTATTTATTGCATTCAACAGCATTGAGCGAGCTACACGTTTATATTTAAGCATAACAAGTGGCTGCTGTGGATTGCCTTCCGCTTCGCTCTAGGCAACCACAGAGCCAGGCGTTATGGCTCAAAAGCAAGGAGTAAAAATTGAACAAAGCAGTAACTTGCAGTTCTCTTGAGGAAGTTCGCTCGAACATCGACGTAATTGATCACAAGATCGTAGCTTTAATCGCTGAGCGCGGTGGCTTCGTCATGCAGGCAGCGCGTTTCAAGAAATCCACCGATGACGTTAAGGCGCCGCAGAGAGTTGAGCAGGTAATCTCTAAAGTTCGAACGCTTGCTCATGAACTGGATGCTAATCCCGATGTGGTTGAGGCTGTTTATCGTGCAATGATTTCTGCTTTTATAAATGCTGAGCTTGTCGAGCATGCTTCACTTACAAGCAATACTTGAAAGCCATAACAAGCGCCAGCACATCGCGCCTGCGGCGCTGACTCGTAACAAGTTGCTCGCCCGTGTGGCGGGCGTTAGAAAGGGCATCGGATTCCAGTGAAAAAATTACACCTCGCCATATCAACCGACAAGATCAATGAATCTATTCAGGACTATTCTGTCCGCCTTGGTTGCGCACCTTGTTCTTATATCCCGAATGAATATGCATTATGGAGAACTGAACACCTGAATCTCTCTATACGCCAAGATTCCACGTGTAAACCTGGTGAACTACGTCACTTGGGTTGGGAAGACCCATCGGTCCAAGAATTTGCTAAAGATACTGATATAAATGGCATTATCTGGGAAAGATTTACTGCTGAGCAGCAGGCTGAAGAGATTAATGAGTTATGGCCACAAGCCAACTATCATCCAAAGTAGTCCTTTCTAACAAGACGCTTAATTCGCAGGCTTCGCCTGCTGGGACGCCGCTGACGCGGCGCCCATTGGCTTGTCGTTGGACGTCAGAACGTGTCCGAAAAGGATCTCCCCTATGAGCAATATCACTCGCTTTTATTCAGTCGGCACGCTTCTTCTTTTGCTTGCGGCGGGAGTAGCCGCTCAAGAAGCCGTATCGCTCTCAAGGCAAGATCAGAAGATGGTGCCCGTTACCGCGTACTTGTACAAGGGTGCAGCCTGTCGTGGTGTTGCCGTAATCTCACCTGGTGCCGGTGGCTCCGAAAAGGGATACCGGTACCTCGGCGAAGCCATGTCCTCCCTCGGATACTTTGCCGTTGTTGTAGGTCATCAGGAAAGCGGCCGCCGCGCTTTGCGCGAACACATGCGCGGTAATGGCCTACGCGAGGGACTGTCGAAATTGATAACGGATTCAAACGCCTATCGCGGAAGATTTATGGACATTGCCGCTGCAAAACAATGGGCAGCAACCAAGTGCCACGCAACCGAATCAATATTGATTGGCCACTCCATGGGTGCAGCAACCACCATGATGGAGGCGGGCGCTCGGAACTCACTTGGCATGAAGGGCACAGATGCATTTGACGCTTACATTGTCTTGTCGCCCCAAGGGACTGGATCAATATTCCCTCAGAATGCTTGGACAGACATCAAGCATCCTGTGCTGTCACTCACGGGGACTCGTGACGATGAACTTGGTGGTGCCTCTTGGGAGACGCGTACCGAGCCGTATATGAACATGCCTGCCGGTTGTAAGTGGCTGGGTGTCATTGACGGGGCGACGCACATGAACTTTGCCGGGAACGGCATGTCGCGTCGAACCGAGGCGCTGACTACGCAGATCATTGGCTCCTTTCTCGATGGCGTCCATCGAGGTGATTGCAAGGCTCCAAGGAAGCACCATGGCATTGATGTTCAGTCGAAGTAACAATCTGACGCCCAACAAGCGGTTCCAGCGGACGGCGCTGCGCGGCGCCGCTGAACCTAAACGTGTGTGCCAGGCATGGCAGTTAACTCGTCGGGTGAAAGTCCCGATACCAGGTATTCGCAGAGCCGAAGGTTAGCCAAAGGGCAAGGGCGTCATCGCGAGGTGAGGTCTAAAGGAAGCCCACGGCAAAATCGCGGGGCGATGAACAAAAACCGGATATGAGGTGTGACATGAGCGGGGCGTATGGGCACGTGACCATCAAGCCCTCCATCTGCAATTGGCTTGTGTTTTATAAATCCGGCGCCTACGCGAGGAACGTTAACTGTCTTACCCTGGGAGATCTGCTTTGTGTTAACGGACTAACTGAGGGTGAAGAGATTCACTTGATCGCAAAGTAGAAGTCAGCAGAGAGAATAGTACCGGTGATTACTCGGTTAGTTGAAAAAAAATAGCCGTGCATGTCTAAGGGAAGGCTCGAACGATGGTGAGGCGATGTGGGAAGGCGGGGTTTAGGTAAGGCATCCGAAATTGAAAAGGGATGAAACACAAACCGGAAAATTCATGACATCAGACCTCAATTTATCTTTATCACTCTTGGAGCGCGCCCTAGAAAAGGAAAATCTTCAGCGCGCGTTCAACCAAGTGGTACGCAACAAAGGCGCTCCCGGAATAGACGGCATGCCCGTCGAAGATCTGGAAAGCCACTTGCGGCATCACTGGCCAACGCTCCGACAATCATTACTCGATGGAACCTACCAACCCAAACCGGTAAAACGGGTTGAAATACCCAAAGGCGACGGCACTAAGCGCGCACTTGGAATTCCGACCGTGATCGACCGGTTTGTGCAGCAAATCATAGCGCAAGCACTTTCAGCGTTATGGGAGCCGCACTTCCACCCCAGCAGTTTTGGTTTTCGCCCAGCACGCTCGGCACAACAAGCGGTAAAATACGTGCAAACGTTACAACGCGAGAAGTACGAGTGGGTCGTCGATCTCGATCTGAAATCCTTCTTCGATGAAGTGAATCACGATCGTTTAATCGCGCGACTGAAAACCAGAGTTGAAGACAAAGTCCTGTTGCGATTGATCAACAAATTCCTGCATGCGGGAATTAATGCAAACGGGATATTGTTACGAAGTGAGAAAGGGGTGCCGCAAGGAGGCCCGCTCTCACCGATTCTGGCCAATATCGTACTGGACGAACTAGATTGGGAATTGGAACATAGAGGGCATAAATTCGCACGCTATGCTGATGACTGCAATATCATGGTCAAAAGCAAGGCGGCAGGCGAACGAGTAATGAAAAGTATCCGGCGCTTTCTTGAAACGACACTTCGGCTCAGGGTGAACGACCAGAAAAGCGCGGTGGATCGTCCGACAAAACGAAATTTCCTTGGATTTACATTTAGCGCGCACTCGCAACGCATTAAAGTGAGCGATAAGTCATTATCCAGACTTCGGGATAAGGTGAGAGTGCTCACCCGACGGACGCGTGGGCACACATTTGAAACCATTATTGCAGAGCTGACCTTTTACCTGCTTGGTTGGAAAGCATACTTCGGCTTGGCTGAAGTATTGAGCCCGCTACGCGATGTGGATAAATGGATACGAAGGAAATTACGGTGCTATCTGTGGAAGCAATGGGGTCAAAGTGGATATCGTAAACTCAGACGCCATGGCGTCAGCGTGGAACTGGCGTGGAATACCTCTAAGTCGGCCCACGGCCCGTGGCGCTTGAGCAACAGCCCCGCATTGACGCAGGCACTACCGAGAAAGTACTTTAAAGGCATTGGGCTGCCGGAATTGGCAGGGGGATAAAATAAATCAACCAACGAACCGCCGTGGTACGTGATCCGTATGCCCGGTGGTGTGGGAGGGGTGCGCTGCGAGGCGCCCCTCTATCCAGATTAGGAGGTCGCATGAAGTACGCGGATGGCACTGACATACAACTCGGAGATGTCTCCAGATTGACGTCAAGTACCGTGGTCGCCCTGTGTGTCAACCTAAGCCTGCACCACCAAAATTTGAGATAATCTATATCTCGGGGCGCTTAGGAATTACCTAAGCGCTTCAGATTTACCGCCCTTGCTGCTTGTCCCGCTCCCTCTCCTGATCCAGCAGTTTCTGGCCTCTGCTTCCCGGTTGAAGGCTGCCACTTTTTTCAAGTGCTTCCAGCTCGGCGCGAAATTTTGGATCCATTGGTTCTGGAATAATCGCAGCAGGGGGAGGAAGTGGAAATGGAACACCGCGGGCTTCCAACATCCGCAAGGCTTTTTCACGCCAGCGGTAGTTTTCTGTGTCGGGCGCGACAGGGGTTAAGGAGAGAGAGCGGGCAAGATCGATAAGTCGGTAATTGTAGCCGCGCTCTAGCATCATCACTACTTTGTCGAAGGCGTCCATATGCGCAGCGTAAATTGCCGCTGTCGAGTGAACATAACTTGCCCCGTTTATGTCTGCACCGTGTTTCAGAAGCAGGTCAAAGTTTTCCCAACGGGATTGTCGAACTGCAAACATCAGTGCATTTTTATCTTCCGCCCAAACATTTGGATTGCCGCCGTGCGTTAAAAGCAATTCAAGAATTTCAGGATCATCCGCCCCAGACCAAAACCAGACCGCAGTATAACCATCGTCAAAGGGCTGATTAGGGTCGGCACCCAGCTCTAACAAAGCGCGAGCGCCCTGCTTATTGCGCGACATCAGAACAAACATAAGCGGCGTTACGCCATGGGAACCAGGTGAGTTAACGCTAACCCCCTCAGCAATGTAATTTTTTACTTCGCTGATATTTCCGTTTACCGCCGCACGAACCAGCGCAGCAACGCGTGGGTTTGTGAAATTATCTTCAATAGACATTGGTGCTGAATTCACTTGGTTACACCCCATCATACTGGAAACTAGCAAAATACAGCCAATGATCGCTGCAACTTTCATTATCGTGAAACTCCGTTTCAATTTAGGCGCAGATGTAGCTTAGGCGCAGATGTAGCTTGAGCGCAGATGTAGTTTGTCGTAGGCGAGTGCACGTGCCACATAGGCCATGTCGTGTTTGCCTAGCGCATTTGGTTCGTCATCAGCGCCGAAATGATCCAGCACCAACTTCTCCCGTGAGCCGGCAGCCTTCGGAAGGCTGGTGTAACCAGAATCTTGCACCTCGGATAATACCTCCCCCTCAACCCAATAGGCGCGGATTAGCTCATTGGCTTTGTTAAGGTTGATAGTGCCGTGTCGGTCAACGGTATTCTCATGCAGGCCTGCCGCGTTGAAGGTGCTGGTTTGGTTGCCCGTAACCAAGCCTTGAGCAGAGGCCAGCCCGCCACCTAATGAATGGCCAACAAAGCGTACCTGCCCTTGATGGATGCTGTTGATCTTCTTGGCAACGTGGATTGCTTCTTCATACTGATCCATTTTAAGCCCCATTGCTTGGCCGATATTGGTCCGCCAGTCCTTGTATGCAGCAAGAATGCCTCGATCCATTTCTGTGCCCCGATTCACGATGATTGGTGCGCCACCGCGGGCGTTGTCTATATAGACTCTCGCAAAGTATCCGGAAGATGTGTTTAGTTCGGACGGCGATAAACCATATTTGGCAAGTTCATCCTTTGATGTAATGGGCTTGATTGAGCTGGGAAGCAGCGTAGAGTCTGGCTCGTCAAGATAAACGTCTGCTGCCAAAAGAGCGCTGACGGCTAAATCGCGCTGTTGGATTAGCGCAGGGTAGGCTGGATGGGTTTCGCTGATGCACAACAGGCTACGATCGTAGGCTTCCACCTGATCACGGATTGCGGCCATTGAAACGCCTTGTGCCGTGCCTGTGCCTTGTTGTTCTGGGTGAGCGGCAGACAGATTGGCGGTTCGCAGCGAGGCGTTGTTCGGTGGGTACGAACTTTGCGCGCGGCATTCTTTGAGATCCCGCGCAAAATTACCCGCATCAATGGGCTGTGCGTTTTCGGCCAGCCACGCAGAAAGCTCCTGAAGTACGAGCTCGGCCCGTTTGGGGTTGAGAGTGGAGAAATGGGCAAGATCCTGCGCAAGTTGCCGCGTATCCATCTGCCCAAATGCGTCCCGGTATTTACTGACGACTGCCCCCATGTCGGGGGGCGACGGCTCGTGATTGCAGCGTCTTGTGCTGCTACACGTTCCCCTGATCGTTGTTGTTTGAGCCATTGCTGTTGCCATAGATGTATTTCCGTCTGAATTGGAAATTCAATCTTACTGGGCAAAGTGGTTTGGCTATATTCGTACCTTTCCTAGATTAGGCGTAGTTTTCCTAGAGTTAAGGCAGTGTATTGGTTTGCGCATCCTTGCGCTTCGGAAGGCGTAACGGTGGTCGTCGCGGTAGAAGTGCTACGTTACCGTTAGGGTGTTGCTTGTTCTTCGCTGTTATTCTTCGGGCCTTTCTCTTTTTCTTTCTCCTGCCCGCCACTTCTCCAAAGCTCAATCGCTTCCTGCAAAGAGCGTGGCCCTTGTGGTTCTCGGCTAACGGCAGGCGCTGCGGCAATCTCCAACGCCTCACGCACACCTTTCGGCATGATAACGCCCGCAGGTGGTGGGAGTTTTTCACTGTCTGCATCGCTACTGTAGGCGCGATCCTGGAGGCGGGCCATCGCGAGTAGGCAGTAACCACGTAATTGATCCAGCCGCGCTTGCTGATCTGATAGGGATTTAAGCGCGCGTGCTTGGAGGTATTTTCGCTGCTTGGCCAACATGGTGATGGATGCGTTGCGTAAGGCTTCAAGCTGTTCGTTGGTTTGCAGGATGCGTGTGGCTTGCTGGTTCAGGCGCTCGATTTCTTTTTGATTGATCTGGTTAACGCGCACAACGAGCTGGTCGGTTTCGAGCAGTATATTTTCGAGCTGGTTGCGGGTTTTGATCATTTTCCAGCGGCGTTCGGGGGCTTTTTCGGACAGATTCCACGCGAGCACGCCTTTTAATAGGTTGAAGCGTGCCTTTTCAGCCCCGTATTCACCAGCGGGAAGGCGCGCAAGGACTTGTTCGATTGCCTTCATGCGTTCGATTACCGCAAGCTGGCTGTCGTCGGGAGTGCCGAAGTCGTCAGCAGTAGTTACGATGCGGTCCACTTCATTGGAGATGGCCTGTTCGCGGGCACGCACGCGCTCGGTAAATGCTTTGGCTAAAGTGGTTTTGCCGTCTAGGATTTTTTCGAGCTTTTCGCGACGAGCGATTTGCGTTTTGATCATCGTCTGCAAGATGGGAATCTGCTGCTGCCATTGGTACAAAATCTGGTGAAAACGCTGTGCTTCGCGGTATTCGCGGATGCTTGCGCCAAACTCGTTACTGGCAAAAAGTGGATAAAGCCAAGGGGAGGCGTTATCGGGGGTGAACTCAAAGTTGGGCATCTCGCCCATAGGGTCGTCGTTTAACGTTAGTTCTGGGGTGATGCGATCTACCCAGTCGTGCTTACTCACGATTTCTTTTGCAGATTCGATTGCGGTTTTCTCTGCAATAAACGTCACTTCCGCCTTTTGATAAGCGTCTAGCGCATCGCGAAGTGCACCTGCGCGCTCATAGACGTAGGGAATATTGAGCACGGCTTCTTGCACTGCAGGGTGGGAGCTTGGGCGTTCGGCGAGCTCCATCCAGGCGGTGAGTGCACCTTGTGGGTCTTTTCGGACGAGCGACACCCAGCCAGAAGCTAATAAAGCAGATTCGGTAGAATCGCCGTTGAGTTGTACACGATCGAGCCAGTCTTTTGCGCTTGCCCACTTGGATTGGCGAAAAGCATTCATGCCAATTGCAAAATATACCTGATCGCTAAGTAGCTGAGAGTCGTCTTTATGAAGTGGGGTAATGAGAAGCGAGCGGAAAATCCTGTGCGCTTCCTCACCACGATCAACGGAGGCGAGACTTGTGGCAAGGTTGTAGCGCATCCACGGCGTCATGCTGCTATCGTCGCGAATGCCAGCGAGCACCTGTGCGGCTTCTTCTTTGCGTTGTAACGAGATCAGGATGCGGGCGTCCAAGAGGATTGCCTGATTGAGATAAGCTGCGCGGGGCTTGGCTTTGGCTTTTGAATCGGCACGAAGTTTGCCAAGAAGACTGCTTGGCGGCTCGCTTGGCTGGATGTTGTTGAGCACATGCGCGCTTAGTAGATCATGTGCGTGCGCAATCCTACCGTTACGGTAATTGAGCTCTGCAAGGCGATACCAAGTGTAGGCGGCTTGATCGCCGGCAGATTCTTCCGACAACAAACTCGAAAACAGTTGCTCTGCCTGATCAATCATGCCGTAAGACATGAGCAGCGAGCCTTTTACCATTTGTGTTTCGGCGAAATTGTTTGGGTACTGCTTTTTCTGTTCGCCCACGGCAAGTTTGGTTAGCGCCGCAAAGTTGTGCTGTTGAAAATAATCAAACAGTAAGTCGCCATAGGCGAGGTCTTGTACCTCATGTTCACCGTTGACGGGTTCAACTGGGTGAACATTGCTGTTACCAAAAGGCCAGTACCACGCAGCTTGTGCGGTGCCTGCGGCGCTCCCCGCCAACAGGATTGCAAGCGTAAGGGCGAATTTTTTCCGGTTGCCAGGTTGCTTGGCCAATGCCTTTACTCCCACTCTTTGAACCGGAAAGTGGGTTGCTGCACGTTCTGATCACCCTGGATTTTCAGCTCGACGAATTTGGCACCGTCGGTTTTATTGAACTCCAGGCTGAGTGCGCGATGATATTCACTACCTTTGCCGTCGGTTCCGGTGACCAGCGCAACGAGTTCATGTTCGCCAGGAACGAGGTTGCCAATATACAAACGTTGAACCGCGCCACGCATCAGCGCGTTGACTTCGCGCTCGGTATAGAGATGGTTGGAAACGGCTTTGTTGTTGATTTTTAGCGTTACGCCATCAGGCTTAAAGTAGGGGCCTGCGTCCATGGAGACAAATACGTTGATCTGCGTATTTGCGGGGTAGAGCAGGTCTTCTTCGAGGTTGCCGAGGTCGCGGTTAACGTTGACTACCTGCTGTTTTAGGCTCTGCATTTCAGATTCGAGGCTTTGCCGCGTGGGTGTTTCGGTCAGGCGGTCTTCGGCTTCACGCAGGCGGCGGATTTCGTCGCTGTTCTTGGTGCCGTAGATCAGTTCATCGACATCGACGAATTCTTCTTCCTCGACCTTGGCAGGTTTTTTCTGTGATGTCGTGACGGGTTCTTGCTCAGGTTCATTGAGAATCTCGTCCATCTCAATGTATTGCAGCCCTTCGTCATCGAATTCGTCTTCTTGCGCCGCAATCGCTGCGTTAGCAAGTAACAGGCTTGCGATGCTTGCGGCGAGCAGGGCGTTAAGCTTTCCAGTCCTTATAAAAAACTTAGATGTGGCGTTTTTCATCGTCGATGTGTTCTTGGAAGAAACCTTGGGAGCAAGTTTAGGATTGAGGAATCGCGTTACAAATAGCGTGTGTATTGGCATGATTATTCCTCGGCAATTTGCTGCAGTTTTTCTGCGATAGATGCGGTTTTCTCGGCAGCGTCTGCGCCCAGCGTTTCGCGGATCACGCCGTCACGATCGACCAAGAAAACCGCAGGCAGGGCGCTAACGCCGTAGCTGCGGGCGGTACGCTCGTTGGTGTCCCATAATAATGCGCGGTTTCTGCTGGATACGATTTTACGTGCAGGAACAGGCGGTGGTTTGCCTACGTGAATGTTCCAGAACTGAAACCCGTAATCTGACATGCCTGCAGTTGCTGATTCGAGCTTGCGAACAAGCTGGGTACAGTCATAGCAAGGCGACCCAGTGAATACGAGCATGCGCACCTCACCTGCATACTCTGCAAGGCGTTGGTTGTGGCCAGCATCGTTTTTGAGGGTAAAATCGGGGGCAGGTGCGCTGGATTGGTAACTGCTGGTTGTCCCCTGTATCAGCCATTGCGGCGCGCAGCCACCGAGCTGGAAGCCCACGGAAGCCAACAGCGCAGCGCTAAGCGCTGTGCTGATTGTGCGCTTTAGGGGGCTCATTATTGCGCGTGTTGCGCTGCGCGTCATCACCATATGCCTCATGAAGGGAAGAACTTGATAGGGAAGTTGCCTTTCCAAGCTTCTACGTTGGCGTTGCCAAAGTTGAGCTGTTTGACTTTTACCACGATCTTACGCTCCAAGGCCGCGTTGCCGAGCTCGCTAGACACTACTCGGCAAGATTTTACCGTGCCGTCTGGCTGGATCTCCAAGTTTAGCAATAAGGTACCTTCCAAGCTTGGGTCTTCACGAAGTGCGCGGCTGTAAATCGCGTAAATCTGGCCTTTGTAGCGATCAAAGATCAACTGGATTTGCTCGGTGGTGCGGCGCGCTTTGCCGCTCGCTGCAACGCCACCGGAATTCTGGCGAACCGGATCGGAGATGGCACTTGCTGTACCAATGCTGCTCGCTACCGATGTGGTTGCGACTTTGCCGAGCCGACCTTTACCGCCCACTACGCCTGCGCCGCCACCACCGGTGCTGGCTTTGGCAACTTGCACGCCGCCACTGCCACCGGCGGCGAGCTTGCCAACGAGGTTTCTTTGCGTGGCTGCGGGCGGGCCGTCGTTAACGGCAATGGCGCTGCTGCCAATCGCCTGTTGTGCGTTGGTGAACGGTGCAGCCACGTCGGGCTGATCGCGGAAGTCTGCGAGAGCGTCAAAGACCTGTGCGGCTTGGGTAGCTTCTTCGCGCGCTTGTTCCTTGCGTACGGCCTGTTGCTGCTGCACGGTCTGGACGGTTACTGCAGGCTGCTTGGCTACGGGTTTCGGCTTGGGTTCGACCTTCGGTTTCGGAATTTCCTTGGGTTTTTCGACAGGCTTTTCTTCGGCTTTAGGTTCGGCAGGTTTTTCGGGTTCGGGTGCAACCTCGGGCTCCGGCTTAGGTTTTGGTTCCTCTTTTTCTGGCAGCGGCAGGCGAATCTCGGTCACCAGTTTGGCGATGCGCGGCGGCAGCGCTTCGGCTTGATCTCGGTCGCGAGGCGGCAAGTCGATGCTGTTGATCGTTACGGTGATGCTAATAAACAGAACGATGGCGAGCGCAATAATAACGCGAAAGTTGCGCTCGTCTTCCGAAAAGCGGTCCCACGGTAGGGTAGGGAGAGAAAAGTAGGTTGTCTGCATTACTTTTCCCCCACTTTCAGCACGGCCAGCGAGATTTTGCTGTATTCGGCGGCGGAACAGGTGCTCATGATGCGCTTCAGCAGCTCATAGGGAATGTGCTTATCCCCCATGACCGTGATTTCGCGCTCCGACTCACCTTTATCGTTCGCCAGAACGGGGTTTTTGCTTGCAAGATACTGAAGCTCTGCCGTTAACGCGGGAATATTGTCTTCGGTTTGCGCCAGTACAGAGGCAACCGTAACGATCGGGCGTCCATTCAGCAGGATGTTTTGCTCATCAACCGCCAGAGTCATCATTTCCTTAGGGTTCAGATCAATGCTGGATTCTGGGAGTTCCATGGTTTTGCTGGGCGTAAGGTGGTAATCCATGGTTACGTTGATCAGCAAAAAGAACAGCAGGTTCGCAAAAATATCAATGAGCGCCGTTAAGCTGATGGTTGCAACGATCTGCTTGCGGTGGCGTCTGTCCATGCGCTTGGCGCGGGCGGAGAGCTTCATGTGGCAGCCCTCACAACATTGGTGAGAGATGCGGCTGGTGCAGCAGGCGCTACCGGCGCAGCTGGGGCGGTATCGCCTGTGCCTTCGTCTGGCGGCGCGTCACCAATGGAGATATTGGGGAATAGCTCAACGTGCACGTCGCGCCCATCTTGTACTTGGCGAGTGGTACGCACGGCATCCATGGTGTGTATCAGGTTGTCGTAATGAGTGTCTTTTTCCATGAGGATGGTAATGTCCGTCACTTCGGGAAAGCGCACTTTGACTGCTTTTAACGTCGAGACTAAGCCGTCGAAATCGTAATGGCCGTCGATGTTCGGCCAGCTTTTTAAGGGGCCGGTTTGGCGATCCAGCAGATCCATGCGCTGTTTGTACAAGACCACTTCCAGTACGATCGGCTTTTGCTGCTGTTCTTCCGCAGCGGGCGCGTTACTGAGCGTGGGCATGTTGAGGTTGTGCACGCCTACTTGGGTAAACACGGCAGACACCAGCAAAAATGGGATCAACGTCACCACGAGATTCATGAGTGGCGTGATGTCCAAGTCTTTGGGTTCTTCCTTGTGGCGTTGGGAACGTCTTCTCATTCAATAATCCGCCAGGCTCAATTTTGGGACTGTTTTTCTTGTTGTGCCTTGGCTTGCCGGAACACGTTCAGGAATTTCACCGACGCCATTTCCATGCTGTCGATCAGTTGCGTGGTTTTGGACTGCAAATAGCTAAAGCACAACAGCAGTGGGATGGCTGCGATCAGGCCCAGTGCGGTGTTGTTCATCGCAACGGAAATACTGGCAGAGAGCAGCTCGCCCTTGCGTGCAGGGTCGGCGGTTGCTACTGCAGTGAACGCGTCGATCATCCCCATTACGGTTCCCAGAAGGCCGAGTAGAGTTGCGATGTTGGCGAAGGTTGCAACGTAGTGGGTGCGGCGCTCCAAGGATGGAATGGTTTCCATCAAGCCCTCTTCCATTGCCATTTCGATTTCTTCATGGTTGTTGGATACCGCGCTGCGCTGTAACCCGTAGGTAAGAATACGGGCGATTGCGCTGCTGGACTGCTTGGCTTCTTCGTGCGCGGCTTTGAATTTGCCTTGTGTCATCAGCGGAAACAGAATTTTCCACATGCTTTGGTTGCGGGTTTGCACCACATTCAAATAAATAAAGCGTTCGATGACGATTGCAATCCCTACGATAAATACCAGAAGGGTGACATACATGAAGGGCCCGCCTTCCACGAAGAACCGAACGATAAACGCAAACAGCGATTCTGTGTGTGGGGCGGTGGCGAGTGCTGCTTCAGCGGACATGTAGTTCTCCTGATAAAGGTTCTAAAAAGGAATGTGATTGATTTAATTGTTCGGTTGGGAAATAACGCCGGCATCCGGCTGCGATGCTGCGCCTTCTTTGATTTGTTGGTGAAACGTCGCTTCACGTTGCAGCACTTCTGGGTCTACCGGGTTTAATGCATCATCCAGCACGGAATGAAAAGGCGGGTTGCTGGGTTCTGTGATGCGTCCAAGTTCGCGCTGCTGCCACGGAATTACGTTGAGCACCGCCGGCGAATCTTCGGTGCCGATGATACGAGTGCCGTCGTTGGTGTTCTGGTTTGCTTCGTTATTTGCCGGTGCGGCCTGTAGCGAAAAGCTTGTGAGCGCAAAATACGCGGCAACTAAGCGGGCGAATATACCCGCGCTGTGGCGAAAAGGGCGGTGCAAGTGGTGTTGTTGGGTGGGCTGTTTCATTGTGATTTTTCTACCCGCCGTTTGAGGTCTTTGAGCCAGCCGTCCACCCGCTTATCACGCGTTTCCTGCAGAGCTTGGTAGGCTTCGAATTCTTGGATCGCCAAGGGAAGGTCTTGGAGATACAGGTCGGCAAGAACGCCTAAATTGTAGTGTGGAAGGTCGTAGCTGGGCGCAAGCCGAATGGCGCTTTCGTAAGCTGCGCGTGCTTGTTTCATCTGGCCTAGTTCGCGATTCACGATGCCCAATTCGTTCATAACGCGCGGGTTTTGGGTGGGTGTAAGCAGGGATTTTTGTAAAAGGTCGCGAGCTTCTTCTAGGCGGCCTTTTTTGCGTAGAAGAATGGCTTGGTTCAGCAATGGGCCGCTGAGATTGGGATATTGGTTAGAAATATCGCGTAGTAACACCAACGCTTGGTCCTCTTGGCCGCTGTTTAAGGCGGTGAGCGCTTGGCGATACTGGCTTTCTGCTTTTGCGGCATCTTTTTGGGCGCCAGGCGCGATTACCAGCGGAATCGGTGCGGCTTTGCGGCTGCTGGTGCTGGCGGTGTCGTCCAGTTCTGCAAGCTCATCGTCTATGGTTTTGGCCTTGCCAGAGCGTCCGGTAATTTTCCGGCTCCAATCGCCAAGAGAACCCCAGCTCTCAAACATTGAGGACTTGGATTCAGGCGTGCTGGCGCTTTCCGCAGGTTTGGCGGGAGCGTCGCTCGATTTTTTTAAGCCCAGCGTGCTGCACCCTGCGAGGCTCATCGCGAGCAGCAAACCCATGGCAATTTGCAGCGTGCGGCGTGCGTCAGTAGATGCCATCGACGTATTCCTCACCCTTTTCCGGCTTTTTGTAACGGCCCGGCTGTAGGTCGCCGAGTGCTTGATAGCTTTTCTGTATCCATTTATCCCATGCGCCATCGGCTACGCGCTGGGTGTTGGCTTGCAGGATTTCAATGGCTTTATCCTGCATGGGGGCTGCTTGCTCTTCGAGCAGTAGCTCGTATTCTTCAAGCGCATCTTCGGCCATGCCGGGCGGCCGTTCGCTCTTGAGGATGCTGGTTGCAAAGTTCTGGTAAGCGCTCCCCAAGCGGTAGGTGGATGCGGTGGTGTATTGCAATACGCCGATTTCTGCAGTGCTGGCGTAGGCGTTGAGCACTGCGTTCATCGCATCCTTTTTCTGACGTATGGCGTTCGCCAAGGGCTGCTTGAGTTGGAGCGCAATATAGTGCTCATAAACCGGTTCTGCCTGCTGGAAGCTTGCCTCGGCAGCAAGTTTGCGACTGCGGTTGGTGTTTTGGCTACCGGCGGCTTTCCAGGTGGCGATCAGCTTGCTGCTCCATTGATCGCGCAGCTTTTTGTCGCCCTCGTCGGCCGCGAGCGTGGCCAACTTGTGCTGTAGCTCGATGCGCTCGGCGGGTGGAATTTTGCTATTGCCTTCCAGCTCGCTGTAAAGCCGAATGGCTTCTTTGCGATTGCCTTTTTTGGCCTGCATTTCCGCAGCTTGGGTAAGTGCCTGATTGGCGAGTTCAGGATTGTCGGCGTTCAGCGTGGCGACTTGTTCCAGTGCGTGCGCGGCGCCGTCGATATTGCCTAGTTTCTGATAGGCAACACTTAGCTTGGCCGGTACCGTGGCGGCGAGTTCGTGTTTCGGGAACTTGCGCTGGAATTCTTCGAGCACGCGAACGGCTTGTTCGTAATCGCCAGTTTCCATCAGAAGATTGGCGGCGTCGTAGTCGGCCTTGATGCGTACTTCGGAGTTCGGTTCTACGCTCGCTACTTTTTGGTATTGGCGCGCAGCCTCGGCTTTCATGCCTTCGTGTTCTAGCATTTCGGCCTGTTTATAGATTGCCGTCGCACGGCGCTCTTGGTAAATATTGCGCTCGGCAGCGGTGAGCGAGGCAAAGCCCAGAATCTCGGTAATGGAGGTTTCAGCGGCTTTATAGCTGCCTTCGTCGTACTGGGCGTTGGCGAGCAGCATCCAAGCTTTTTCGTATAACGGGCGCGGTGCGGCTGGGTCTTGCTTGATGATGCGGTTGGCGGTTGCTTGCACGCCCTTCATATCGTTGAGCGCTAGCTGGCTGTCGAGCACGTTTTCCAGCAGTTCGGGGGCGTGCTCATCTTTGGGCCAGGTTTTTACAAAACGTAGCGAGCTGCTGATTTCTTTGAGTACCCAGCCTTTGCGTTCTGGCGCTTTGGGAGAGAGTGCTTTGAGCTGGCCTTCGTAAGAGAGTAGGGCGAGGTAGGCGGCTTTGCGGGCGCGGTCGTTGCTGGCGGTGTCGGCGGCTGCTTTGTTAGGTGCTTCGCTGTTTAGATCGGTTGCTGCATCGCTAGGGGTTTGGTAGGCGACGCGCTCGAAGGCTTCGATGGCGGCGGGGTAGTCACCCGCCGCGTAGAGCACTTCACCGAGCAGTGAAGTCATGAGCGATGCACGCTTGTCGTTCGGGAAGGTCGTTAGAAATTCACGATACCAGCGTGCAGCGGTTTGATACTGTTTTTGGGTCTCTGGCGCGAGTGCTTGATCTTTTTTGCGGGCCTTGTCGCTCTGCTGCGCTTCTGCATGATAGTGCTGCGCCAGTTCGATCAGGTGTTGTTTGAGCGGCTCGGCGTAGCCTTTGCGTGTTTCTGGAGTCGCTTGCTTCCAATAGGGGCTGAAAATCCCATAGCGCTCCACGAAGGCTTCTTTTTCGGAAAGTACCAGCGAGGGGAAGCCACCTTTTGCATACACGTCGATCTTCTTCGAAGTCAACATTGGTGCGGTGGCTGCCATCGGGTGGCGCGCTACAAAGGCGCCATACACGTCTGCGGCGTCGCGGTAGCGTTCTTGCTGCACATAAAGCTGGGCAAGAGTTTCGTAAATGCGGAATTCGTAGGGGCGTTCGCCTTTACTCTTGAACCAAGCGCCTAGACTGGTGGGGCCTTCGAGGTTGGAAAAGGCAAGAGCGGTGGCGCGCAGCGTATCGTCCTGCATTTGCCGGCGTGCGCGAGTGCTTGCATCTTGCGGCTTGGCGCTACCGTCTTTTGCGTCAGTGCCTTGCTTGTCGCTGGTGCTTTGCTTGTCACCGGCATTTTGCTGGTCGCTGGCCATTTGTTGCTCAACCGTTTCGGCGTTGGGCAAATAGCGATCCAATAGCGTTATGAAAGGCGTGAGCGCAGCTTCGTATTCGCCTTGCCGGTAAAGGCTCCAGCCGTATTTGTAGAGCGCGTTTTCGTAATATTTGCCTTCTGGCCCCGCTTTGAGCACCTGTTTATACGCAGCGAGGGCTTTGTCGTTGTTGCCCATAACAAAGTACTGTTCGCCGCGCCGGAATTGGACTTCATCCATCAACGGGCTATTGGGGTAGCGCTCGGCCATGGTGTCGAGCGCAGCGAGCGCTTTTTCAGGCTCGGCGTTGAGATCGTAGGCTTTGGCGAGCAGATACCAAGTATCGGACAGATCGGTACCTTCCGGCGCGTTGCGGATCTGGTCTTCATAGAGCTGAATCGCGCGGGCGTAGTTGGCACCGCTTTCTAGGCTTTCTTTTTCGGGAGGTTCTTGAGTGCTAACGGCCGGCTGTGCGCGAGTGTCCAGTGGCTCTATGGCAGGGCCGCTGTCGGTTTGGCTGTCTTCAGCGGCGATCATGGTAAGGTCAGCCATGCGTCGCAGTGCACCCGTGCGCTGTTCGGGCGTGGAGAACAGGCGGAGCGCATCTTGGTAGTTGCGGATGATCTGCTCGGGTGGAGCTTGGTCCAGCGATTGTCTTTGCAAAACGATATTACGGCGGGCAAGCTGGCCGATAGTTTGCGGTGAACGATCCACTACTTCGCCATGAAACAGCGCTGTACGATCGTAGGAGGACGTATTGCTACATCCACTAATGAACGATGCGCTGCCGCCAAGCAAGATAGCGAGCGCAAGCGTCGAGGCTGGAAAAGGGGGCTGGATAGAGAATGTTGTTTTTGCAGACGTCACCGCAAGTGCCTTAAATGTCTGTCCTGTACCAAGTGGCGAAAGTCCGTGTACACGGCTACTCGCGAGGCTGGCGCGTGGTGCGCCTTGAAAAGCTTAACCAATTTAAGTGAATTTTCAATGTAGTGCGGCAGATGCGCTTGCTAACCCGAATAGTATGGCAATAATGCCAGCAAATTGGCAGTGAACGGTACCACAGAATTGTTGTGCCTCGTTAATTTTGTCGATCGGTTGGCGTTGTTGGTGATTGGTTCGGGCTTCTCGGTCTTTGTTTTCTTGTTTGGATGGTGCTTTTTTGTTTGGACGGGAGTGCGGTGCTTTGAAAATATTGGTGGATGAAAACATGCCCCTTGCAGAACCGCTGTTCTCTCGGCTGGGAAACGTGGTGATGAAAGCGGGTCGTGGCATTCAACGGGATGACCTGCTGGATGTTGATGCTCTAATGGTGCGCTCCGTGACAAAAGTGGATGTGGCGCTATTAAAGGACACGCCGGTGCGCTTTGTCGGTACCGCAACGATCGGAACCGATCATCTGGCGCTGGACGCGCTGGCTGCGGCGGGTGTGTGTGTCGTAAATGCGCCGGGATGTAACGCGCAAGCCGTGGTGGAATACGTCATCAGTGCTCTGATGCGGCTTGAAGCGCAGCGCGGGATCCAATGGCGTAAGGCAACTTGGGGAATCGTTGGGCTTGGCAACGTAGGCCAGCGTTTGCGCGGAGTGTTGGAAGCCATTGGTTGCAGAGTGCTGGCCTGCGATCCGCCTTTGGCAGCGCAAAGCGATGCCGGCTGGGTGGATCTGGATGCAATCCTAGAAGCCGACATTATTAGCCTGCACGTACCTTTGAATCGTTCGGGTGAGCATCCTACCTGGCATCTTGCAAATCGGGAGTGGCTCACCCGCTTGCGGCCGAACGCTGTGCTCATTAACGCTGCACGCGGCAGCGTAGTAGACAATCCTGCCCTCGATGCGCTGCTTATGCGTCGACCTGACTTGACGGTAGTGCTGGATGTTTGGGAAGGCGAACCCGTTCCAATGCGCTCCCTGATGAAACAAGTTCAGATTGCGACGCCGCACATCGCTGGATATAGCTACGACGGCAAGGTAAAAGGTACTTGGCAGATTTATGAGCAATTTTGCAAATTTTTAGGAGCACATGCAGAAGGCGGTTGGCGCTCCCTAGTGCCTGATCACTGCAATCAATGGGTTGATTTGGCGAAGATCGACGCCAATGCTGCCGCATTTATGCAAGCCGTTTATGATGTCGGCCAAGACGATACACTGTTGCGTGCGACTCTTGCGCAGACAGACGAGGCTCGTGGCGCAACGTTTGACCTGCTGCGAAAAAACTACCGTTTGCGCCGTGAAGTAGGTTCGATCGAACTGCGCAACGTACATCACTGGCAGAACTGGCCCATCGAGGAGCGGCGCGTGCTGGAAGCGCTAGGCTTGCGCTTAGCGCAATGATTAGGCTTGCGGGCAGCGCGTAATGATGAAGGAGTGTGTGAAAATGAGGTTGGGTCTGATCGTAAATCCCTATGCAGGAATTGGTGGGCCGGCGGCACTCAAAGGAAGCGATGGCGCCGATACCGTGGCGCTGGCTCTAGAGCGTGGGGTCGAGCCGCGCGCGCAGGAGAGGGTGCGGCAAACACTCGAAGGCTTGCTGCCGTGGCGCGAACAGATTGTGATACACACTTGGGCTGGTTTGATGGGGCAAGCGGTGGCGGAATCTCTGGGTTTTCGCGTGGAAGTTCACGGGCGGGCGCGGGCCGAGCAATCCAGCGCGGCGGATACTGAAGCGGCTGCTAAAGCTCTGGCGGCGGTGCCCGTGGATTTGCTGTTGTTTGCGGGCGGCGATGGTACCGCACGAAACCTTGTCAATGCGATCGGTACCTCCGTTCCTGCGCTTGGAGTTCCCGCTGGGGTGAAGATTCACAGTGGAGTGTATGCGGTGAATCCGCAGGGTGCGTCAGAAATCGTCCAACGTCTATTGCGTGGCGAAGGGATTGCTTTGGCAGATACGGAAGTGCGCGATATCGACGAGAATGCCTTTCGCGAAGGACGGGTTGTGGCGCGTCATTATGGTGAGCTACGAGTGCCCGCAGAAGGGCGCTATTTGCAGAACGTCAAATGCGGAAACACAACGCCCGAGCCGCTTCAGCTTGCCGACATTGCAGCGGATGTGATCGAACGGCTTGAGGATGACACGCTCTATATCGTCGGCCCCGGCACAACCACGCGCGCCTTGATGGAAGAATTGAATCAGCCATTTACGCTGTTGGGTGTTGATTTGCTGGAGGGCGATACCTGCATTGGAAATGACCTTACCGAAGCGCAGCTATTCGAGCAGGTGCAAGGCCGGAAGTTCAAGATCATCGTCACAGCGATCGGTGGGCAGGGGCATATTCTCGGCAGAGGCAACCAGCAAATCAGCCCACGTATTCTTCGTGAGGCGGGCCGTGAGAATCTCTGGGTGATCGCCACCCGTGCCAAGCTTGAAGCGCTGGAAGGCCGGCCCTTGCAGTTGGATACCGGCGATGCCGCGCTGGATCGCGCGCTGTCTGGCTATATTCGTGTGGTGGTGGGCTATCAGGAATACTGGCTGTATCCGGTGGGCGAACCGAACGTTTAAGAAGTGTTTCTCTTAAACTTTTGTTCCAAAGATATACGAAGATAAAAAAGGGCGAACCGAGGTTCGCCCTTATTCGCTGCATCGTTGCAAAACCGCGTGATGCTTAACGCATCTGCTGGAGACGTGCAATACGCTCTTCCAGCGGCGGGTGAGAGGCAAACAGCCTGTGCGCCAAGCCGCTGCGAATCCCGAAAGCGGTCAGCGTTGTTGGCAGGCCGGAAGCTTCTTCGGTTTCTGCGCGCAGGCGATTCAGCGCGCTGATCATGCCGTCGCGGCTCGCAAGGCTTGCGCCTGCGTGATCGGCACGGTATTCGCGGTAGCGCGAAAAGGCCATCACGATCATCGAAGCCAGTACTGCCAACACCATTTCCATCACAAAGGTCGTAACGTAGTAGGCAATCCCCGGGGTTGACGGCGATTCGTCGTTGTTGCCCGAAATTGCGCGATCCACGATACCGCCAATAATGCGTGCGAAGAACATCACAAAGGTGTTTACGACGCCTTGTATCAAGGTCAGCGTTACCATGTCGCCATTGGCAACGTGGCCAACTTCGTGAGCCAGTACGGCGCGAATTTCTTCTTTATTGAAGCGCTGAAGCATTCCTTCGCTGATGGCAACTAGTGCGTTGTTGCGATTCCAGCCGGTGGCAAAGGCGTTGGATTCGTGTGCGGGGAATACGCCCACTTCGGGCATTCCGATGCCGGCTTTGTCGGCCAGTTCTTTTACGGTGTTGACCAGCCACGCTTCGCCTTGCGTGCGTGGTTGATCAATCAGCTGCACGCCAGCGCTCCATTTTGCGATGGGCTTAGAGATGAGAAGCGAAATGATGGAGCCGGTGAAGCCAAACACGGCGCAGTAAATCAGCAGATCTGTGAGTGAGACGTCAACCCCGTAGCCGTAGGCCATCCGGGGTACGCCCAGAAGGCTCAAGGTCACACTGGCGACAAGCAAGATTGCCAGGTTGGTGGCCAAGAACAGCGCGATACGCTTCATGGTGTTTTCTATCCTTTCGTTGTGTGAAATGGTCTGTGTAATGGGTAAAAATTGAGCTTGGTGTACGCAAAAATCGGACAAGCGCCAAGCTTAACATGGTGGCGAACGGCGTGCTATTCAAGCAAACAAGGCATGCAGTTTCGGCGTATTCGCGCTTTTCGCGTGATTGTGTCTGTAGACATCTCGCAAGCAAACGTCCTCGGTTCTGGGGGCAATCTTGGTGTGGCGTTAAGAGATAAGCACTTCCGTAAGACTTCGATTGCTGTTTTTTGTTCCTTCATTACACGATTTCCCTATTCGATATGCGCCTATTTCGCCGATAGAATGATTGGCCTAATATGAATTCGTCGTGGCCCGATTGGTCATATCGACACCGTGCAATGGCATCTTACTATTGCTTTGTGAATATCTCATGTTCCCAAAATGGCGTTAGTCACCCGGCGCTTTTCGTACAAAACGATTTCTGGAGTAGTTCCAAGATGAATACCGAAAACTTCGACGTAATTATTATTGGCGCCGGCTTGTCGGGCATTGGTGCCGCTCGCCATCTGCAAAAGCACTGCCCTGAAAAGCGCTATGTAGTGCTGGAGAGTCGCGATGCGATTGGCGGTACTTGGGATTTATTCCGTTATCCGGGTGTACGCTCGGATTCAGATATGTTTACCTTGGGTTATGAGTTTAAGCCGTGGACCGGTGAGAAGTCGATTGCCGATGGTGGTGACATCCGTCAATACATTCGCGATACCGCAGCCGAGTACGGTATTGATCGAAAAATTCGTTTCGGCCAGAAAATCATCAGTGCCGAGTGGGATACCGACACCGCAACATGGACGCTAGAGGCAGAGGTTGCAAAAACCGGCCAAACGGCAAAGTATCGCTGCAACTTTTTGTTGAGCTGCACCGGCTATTACAACTACCAAGCTGGTTTTACGCCCGAGTTTCCGGGGCGCGAGCGTTTTCAAGGGCAGGTGATCCACCCACAGCACTGGCCTCAGGATTTGGATTATGCAGGTAAGCGTGTCGTGATTATCGGCAGTGGCGCAACTGCCGTCACCTTAGCGCCTGCAATGACGGACAAAGCCGCTTCTGTCACCATGTTGCAGCGTTCGCCAACTTATATCTTGACCGTGCCAGAGCGTGATCCCATTGCGCCGCAGTTACGTAAGTTTCTGCCAGAAACCGCCGTCTATCATCTGACTCGCGCTCGCAACGTTGCGTTGAATTCGGCTTTATACCAAGTCTCCAAAGGCCGCCCGAAGGCGGTTCGCCGGCTGCTGCTTGCGGCAGTGCGGCAGCAAGTGGGGCCGGATGTTGATATGAAGCACTTTACTCCACGCTACAACCCGTGGGAGGAGCGTTTGTGTGCGGTGCCGAATGGCGATATGTTCAAGGCCATCCGCGAAGGCAGGATGGAGGTTGTCACTGACCATATCGAAACCTTTACCGAGAACGGGATCCGATTGAAGTCTGGCAATGAACTCCCCGCCGATATCATCGTGACGGCAACGGGCTTGGATTTGTTGTTAATGGGCGGCATTACCGTCAAAAAAGACGGCCAACCAATCGACCTGACCCAAAAAATGGCGTACAAGGGTGCGCTGCTGCAGGATGTGCCGAATCTTGCGATGGTGTTTGGCTATACCAATTCCTCGTGGACTCTCAAAGCCGATTTGGTGGCCGAGTACGTTTGCCGCCTCATTAAATACATGGATAAGGCAGGTGTGCGGCAGGTGGTTGCGCACAATACCGATCCAACCATTACAACCCTGCCGTTTCTGAATTTTGCGGCAGGTTATGTGCAGCGGGCGCTTAAGAAATTCCCAATACAGGGGAATAAGGCGCCGTGGGAAGTACGCCAAAACTACTTCTACGACTTGCGTATGCTGCGTTTTGGCGCGATTAAAGAGCAGGCATTACAGTTTAGTAACCCGGTGGGACGAATCGGCGCGCGCAAAAAAGTCGCGTAGCTTGCTTCGGGCACCGCTCGGATGACGAGCGGTGCCTATTCGCGCTCAACGGTGCCCCCTGAGCGAAGTCGAAGCGACGCCCCCTGAGCGAAGTCGAAGGGTGCTACACTGCCTAAAGACAATATTCGCGTTGTCGAAGTACGGGAGGCAGTGAGATGCGGGTGCTGGTCTTGGGGGCGGGCGTCGTAGGTACCGCCAGTGCGTATTATCTTGCAAAGGCCGGCTGTCAGGTGACTGTGCTTGAGCGCCAGTCCGATGTTGCTTTAGAAACCAGTTTTGCCAATGCCGGCCAGCTTTCTTTTGGCTATTCCTCGCCGTGGGCAGCGCCGGGCATTCCGGTAAAGGCGCTGAAATGGCTGCTGCAGCGCCACGCTCCACTCTCCATCCGACCTAGCTTCGATTGGCGCCAGTATCAATGGATGCTAGGGATGCTGCGTAACTGCACTTCAGCGCGCTATGCTGTAAACAAAGAGCGAATGATGCGGGTTGCCGAGTATTCAAGGGATTGCATGCGTGCACTCCGAGAAGAAACCGGCATTGCCTACGAAGGGCGGCAAGCGGGAACCACGCAGCTTTTCCGAACGGTAAAGCAACTGGCAGAAGCCGAGAAAGACCGGCAGGTGTTGGACACGCTCGGTGTGCCTTACCGAATGCTGACCCCTCGGCAGATTGGCGAGGTGGAACCAGCGCTCGCCCGACACTCCAGAAAACTTGCTGGGGCGCTGCATTTGCCCAGCGATGAAACTGGCGATTGCCAACTGTTTACCCGAGCGCTTGCAAAGATGGCGCAAGTCTTGGGTGTTGAGTTTCGCTTTGGTGCACACGTAGATCGCCTAGCGACCGCCAAAGTAAATGGAAAACCGGCGGTGCAGGGTGCTTGGGTCAATGGCGAGCTCATCCATGCAGATGCCTGCGTGGTTGCACTTGGCAGCTATAGCGCGCCGTTATTAAGGCCGCTCGGTTTTGAACTGCCCGTCTATCCCTTGAAGGGTTATTCGCTCACCTTGCCAATACGGGAGCCCGACGCCGCGCCTGTATCTACCGTGCTGGATGAAACCTACAAAATTGCCATCACCCGCTTTGACACCCGAATTCGCGTTGGTGGAATGGCCGAAGTGCGTGGCTACGATCTTGCCTTGCGCCAGCGCCGCTGCGAAACGCTGTCTATGGTGGTAGAAGATTGCTATCCCGGCGCAGGCGACGCCCGACACGCCGAGTTCTGGACTGGCCTACGACCCGCAACTCCCGACGGTACCCCCATCCTCGGGCCGACGCGCTATGAAGGTCTATACCTGAACACCGGCCACGGTACGCTGGGCTGGACGATGGCTTGCGGTTCAGGGCAGCTTCTTGCGGATTGGGTGGTGGGTAAACCGCGAGCGATTGAAACGGAGGGGCTGGGGATCGGGCGCTATTAAATCAAGCCAAAACCACTGGCACTGCCCAGTTGATCAAGCCGCCCCCCAAGATCAGCCAAACGAAGAGAACCAGTGCCAGCAACAGCGGTTTGGCACCCGCCTTGCGGATCACACTCAGCTGCGTAGTAAGCCCAAGAGCTGCCATCGCCATTGCAAGGCATACGGTGCCGAGTTGATTGAACAAAGCAACCACTTCGGCAGAAAGTAGCTGCAAAGAATTGAACAAAATTACCCCAATGAACATAAATGCAAACCAAGGAACCGTAACCTTGTTTGTGCTCGAATCGTCGCTGCGTTCAGCGCCACGCGCCAACCAGAGGGACAGGCCCATCAGAAACGGCGCAAGCATCATCACCCTGACCATTTTCGCAACCACCGCAGCATCGGCGATTTCTGGGCTGATGGATTGCCCAGTTGCCACCACCTGTGCGACTTCGTGCAAGGTAGATCCAATGTACACGCCAAAGTGGAATCCGCTGTCTTGCGTAAAGTTTATGCTGGGCAGCATCGCATAAAACGCGGGGTAGAGAAAAATCGCCAGCGTACCGAAGGCAACCACGGTAGATACGGCAATGGTTACTTGCTCAGAACGTGCCTTCACCACCGGCCCCGTCGCCATGATCGCAGCCGCCCCGCAAATCGAACTGCCGGCACCGATCAACATCACCAGCCTGCGCTCCATACCAAGCACACGCAGCCCGAACCAGCATGCGAGGGCAAAGGTGGAACCCAACACCAGAGCATCAATGAGGATGCCAGTAGCGCCAACCTTGGCCACGTCTTGCGCGGTTAAGCGAAATCCGTACAGCACAATGCCGAACTTCAGCAGGTACTGTTTGGCAAATACCATCCCGGCATGCGCGTTTGCGCCAGAAAGTGTGCTTGCTGCCCACGTACTGCTGGCGGCCGTCTGGTTTGGGCTTGCATTGGCTTGTACAAGGGTGTTTCCAAGCGCGATACCGAACACGATAGCAAGTGTAAGAGTGCCGACTCCATGGGATGCAAGCCAGTCGATGTGCCCAAGCGATAAACTCGTTGTGGCAATAAGCCCACAAAGGAGCAGGCCAGGTAGATAACGCTGTAGCGATGCGAGAAGCGCTTGGCACAAGCAGGGTAGCTGGCGTGTGGAGCTTAGAAGAGCGTTCATCCGGTTTGGGCCTTTACAGAGAGGTACAGCGTGGGTGTAGCTTGCCCGAATCTTTCTAACTATAAAAACAGTTAAATTTTCTATTGCTAACCTGTTTTTGTGGTAGGTTGGTGGGAAAGGTTTCGCGGGAATCGACAAATGAGTAACCCAAGCGACATTTTGCGTTTAAGTTTGCGGCAGTTGCAGATCTTCGTTGCGGTTGCAGAGAGTGGAAGTACTGTCGCGGCCAGCGAGCGGCTTCCGCTTTCTCAGTCAGCGATTAGCGCGGCCGTAAACGAGCTGGAAAGGCTGCTTTCTTTCCCGCTGTTTGATCGCGTTGGCCGACGCTTGCAAATGAACGACAACGGCCGCACGCTGATGCCGCAGGCGCTGGCACTGCTGGATGGCGCGGCAGGCATTGAACGCATGGCGTACGATGCTGATGCGCAGCGGCGGGCCTTGCGCATTGGCGCAAGTACAACCATAGGAAGCCATGTACTGCCAACACTGTTGGCGCGTTTTCTTGCAGGGCAACCGCAAAAGGCATCGGATTGGAAGTCGAGCGTAGCGATTAGCAATACCGCCGCAATCTGTGCGCGCGTTGCCGCGTGGGAGCTGGATATTGGTTTGATCGAAGGCCCTTGCCATGAGGCCAGCCTGTTGGTGGAGCCATGGTTGGAGGATGATCTGGTGGTGGTAATGCCGGTTCACGCTTCGTGTCCATCGTTGGCGGGCCACAGTGTTACGGGTGAGGCGTTCCTGACAATTGAGCAGCTTCGTGATGCCGTCTGGCTGTTGCGCGAGGCTGGTTCCGGCACGCGCGAGTCCATGGATCAAGCGCTCCTGCCGTTTTTGGGTGGGTACCGGCGCAGCATTGAGCTGGGCAATTCGCAAGCTATCTTGCACGGTGTCGTGGCCGAACTTGGCCTTGCCTGTCTTTCGCGCTGGAGCGTAAACGATTGGGTAGATGCAGGCCGCTTGCAGCTTGTAAAAACCCCCTTGCCTCGACTGACGCGGCGCTGGCATTGGGTGGTGCACCGTGATAAGCAATTCACGCAGGCGCTACGGCGTCTGATTGATCTGTTGTGAGATGATACTTTCTCGGCAAAGACACTTTCTCGGCAAAGACACTTTCTCGGTAAAGACACTTTCTCGGTAAAGACACTTTCCCCGTAAAGAGGCTGGCAAGCTTACTAAAACACGTTACAATACGTAAACTTAACTCATTTACATGACTCCCGGCCCAACACTCAAAATGCGCCTAATAAAGATAAAATGCGCCTAAAAAGCATAAAAATCGCCGGATTCAAATCGTTTGTTGATCCAACTCACATCACCTTTCCTGATAACCTAACCGCCGTTGTCGGGCCGAATGGCTGTGGAAAATCCAATACCATCGACGCGGTTCGTTGGGTGATGGGGGAGTCATCCGCCAAAAACCTGCGCGGCGAATCCATGGCCGACGTTATCTTTAACGGTTCCAGCACCCGCAAGCCTACGGTACAGGCCTCGGTGGAACTGATTTTTGACAATAGCGACGGCAGCCTGCGCGGCGAATACATCAACTACGCCGAAATTTCGATACGCCGTGTTGCCACTCGCGATGGTCAGTCTCAGTATTTTTTGAACGGCACTAAATGCCGTCGTAAAGACATTACCGATATCTTTTTGGGCACAGGGCTTGGGCCGCGTAGCTACGCCATTATCGAACAAGGCATGATCTCTCGCCTGATCGAAGCAAAACCCGAAGATTTGCGGATTTTTATCGAAGAAGCCGCCGGCATCTCCAAATACAAAGAGCGCCGTAAAGAAACCGAAAGCCGGATGCAGCGCACCCGCGAAAACCTCGACCGCCTCGAAGACATCCGCGAAGAACTCGGGCGCCAACTCCAGCACTTGGAACGCCAGGCTGCAGCTGCTGAAAAATACCGCCAATACCGCGAAGAAGAGCGCCTACTCAAAGCGCAACTACAAGTGATGCGCTACCAGCGTTTTCATGGCGGTATAAGCGAGCGTGAAACTGCGATCCGTGATCTTGAAACTCGCTTTGAAGCCCGCGTTGCCGACCAACGCAACGCCGATGCCGAAATCGAGCGCCTGCGCGATGTACACACGGAAATCAGCGATCAGCTCAATGAAGTTCAGGCTCGCTACTACGGCTTAGGCGCTGAAATCGCCCGTATCGAACAGACCCTACATCATACCAAAGAACGCAACCAGCAGCTTCGCACCGACCTGCAAGAAGCGATGCTGGCCGCACGAACCGCCGAATCCCAGCAGCAAGCCGATGAAGAAAAACTTGAAGACATCACCGGCCGCCTGCTCGAACTGGAACCAGAACAAGAGCTCGCCGAAGCCCGCTCTGAAGAAGCCGCCAACGCGCTTGCCGACTCAGAGGAAGCGTTACAGCGCTGGCAGCACGATTGGGAACAGTTCAATCAGCGCGCCAGCGCCCCGCAGCAGCGTGCCCATGTAGAGCAATCACGTATCCAGCACTTGGAACAATCCGTCCGCCGCCTGCAGGAACGTATCGAACGCCTACAGCGCGAACAGGAAACGCTAGATGCAGGCCCGCTGCAAATCGAAGTCGAGGCGCTTGAAAGCCGCTGTGCTGATGCCGAAGACGAGCACGAATCGTTACAAGCACAGCTACAGGAAACGCAAGACGCAATACGCCAACAGCGCGACACCAACGGCCGCACAAGTAACGAGTTAGATGCGGCAAAAAGCCAGCTCAACACTTTGCGCGGCCGACATGCGTCGTTGCTTGCCTTGCAGCAAGCGGCGCGTGGCGATCAACATGAAATTCGTTGGTTGGAGCAGCGTGGCCTTGCATCCAATGCACGGCTTGCACAGCAGATTAACGTTGAGAGTGGGTGGGAGAGGGCGGTAGAAACCGTACTTGGCGACTGCCTGCAAGCTGTTTGCGTCGACCAACTCGCCAACCTTCCCGAATTTTTCGAAGGCTTTGAACACGGCAAACTCAGTTTTGCCAGTGCTGCGCTATCTTCCGATGTCGCTACACCTAAGCGTGAATCTCTTGCGGCGCGCGTGAGCGGCAATCACGTGGCGCTACATTTGTTGCAAGGCGTTTATGCGGCGAACGACCTCGCCGCAGCGCTTGCCCTACAGCCCCAGCTTAATTCCGGCGAATCGGTCATTACCCGCGAAGGCATCTGGCTGGGGCGAGACTGGCTAAAAGTTCAACGCCAAGATCAAGCAGGGCTAGGCGTATTGGCGCGCCAGAAAGACTTGGAAGAAACCCAAGCGCAGCTGGAACTGCTAGACGAGCAAGTAGAAACGCTGAACGAGCAGCTGCAAAACGGCCGCGATCAGCTGCGCGAACATGAAGATCAGCGCGAAGCCGTGCAGCGTGAACTTACCGCAGCCCACCGCAGCGTGATGGACCTGAAAGCGCAGCGCTCCGCAAAGGAAGTGCGTCTTGAGCAGCTCACCATGCGCAGCGAGCGAATCCAGCGTGAACGGGATGAGAGCGCGCAACAGTACGAGAGCGAGCGCGAAGAAATCGCACTGGCGCGCGCCGCCCACGCGGAAGCCATGGATACCATGTCGCAAGATGCCGACCAGCGAGAGGCCATGCAGGGCCAGCGTGAAAGCCTGCGTAACGCGGTAGATACTGCGCGATCGGCAGCGCGTGAATGCTCCGAGGCGCTACATCGGTTCGCGCTTGAGGCTGGTTCGTTGCGCGCACAAGAAACCTCTACCCGCCAAGGCTTGGATCGCTTGCGCCAGCAATTAGACGCCTTCGACGAACGCCGCGAACACATTGAAGAACAGCTCGCGCAGGGTGATACGCCGAGCATCGAGCTTCAAGAATCACTCGAAGATCACCTAAATCGGCGCCTTAGCGTGGAGCAGGAATTAGGAGACACGCGCCGGAAATCCGAAAACTGCGAGCATGAGCTTCGCGCCACCGAGCGCCGCCGTCAGGAAGCAGAACGTGCAGCGCAGGAGGTGCGTTCGGAGTTGGAGCGCCAGCGCCTGCAGTGGCAGGGCCTGCAGATTGAACGAAAAACCGTATTAGATCAGCTTGCGGAAACCAGCTTCCAGCTTGAAGAAGTACTCTCCACGCTTCCGCCAGAAGCCAATGAAGTGCAGTGGCAGCAAGAGTTGGAGCGCACTGCAAACCGCATCAGTCGTTTAGGTGCCATCAATCTGGCCGCAATTGATGAATTTCACGCCCAGTCGGAGCGCAAGGAATATCTCGACGCCCAGCACAAAGACCTTATAGAAGCCTTAAGCACACTGGAAAACGCGATCCGTAAAATCGACCGCGAAACCCGCGAACGCTTTCAGGAAACCTTCGATAAAGTCAATCGCGGCTTGCAAACGCTATTTCCCAAGGTGTTTGGCGGTGGTAGCGCTTACTTAGAGCTGACCGGAGAAGATTTGCTGGATACCGGCGTTGCAATCATGGCCCGCCCGCCCGGCAAAAAGAACAGCACCATCCACTTGCTATCGGGTGGCGAGAAAGCGCTGACGGCGATCGCGCTGGTGTTTTCTATTTTTCAGCTGAATCCAGCCCCTTTTTGCATGTTGGACGAAGTCGATGCGCCGCTAGACGACGCCAACGTTGGGCGTTATTCGCGTATGGTAGAAGAAATGTCCAGCCAAGTGCAGTTTATCTATATCACGCACAATAAAATTGCGATGGAAATGGCACACCAGTTGCTTGGGGTTACAATGCATGAGCCCGGTGTATCTCGTTTGGTGTCCGTAGACGTAGAACAAGCGGCCGCACTGGCCGCTTTATAAGTGAACTGGCCGCTTTATAAGTGAAGTAACACCGATATATTGTTAGGGTTTACTGTATTTTGTTACGATTGAAGTAACTGGCGCAAAGACAACGAATAGGCGCAAATATAACAACGAGCGCTGGCAATGACCGCAAGGGGTTTGTGATGGAATTTGGTTTAGTAGAAGCGTTGGTATTGATTGGCGTGATACTGATCGTCGGAATACTGGCGGATGGCTACAGGCGCAAGCTCGCCAGCCGTAAGGCGCATCAGGATGGCGCTTGGAACGGTGAGCGCGCCGCTGATGATTTTGATCTGCTTGGCAACGATGTCGGCGTACCGCGTGTGATTCGCCGTAAGGCGGAAGAGTCTAGCGAGCCCGCAGTAAGTGCGCCGACCAGCCGCCGCGTGGAAGCCCCAGAGCTTGAAGAAGAGCCCTTGTGCGACAGCAACGCGACCGAGGGCGTTGCCAGCCGGCCCCGTAAGGTGCGATATCAGCAAGCGGCCGCTGCACAGCGGGCTGCTGTTGCCGCGGTAGGTGGGGATGACGATGGGTTTGATGAATTCCACTCTAGCGATGATCGTGAAAACTTCAGCGCGCTTGATGGCCGTATGAGCCTTGATGGTAGTACGAACCTTGACAGCCGTATGAACCTTGATAGCGGTACGAGCAAAGTGAGTGCCTTTGGCGGCGCTGATGATGACGTCACGGTGGACTATGTTGAGGAAGCACACGCAGGCGCAGCCGCATCGGCGATCGACGATGTGATTGTCATTAACATCATGGCGCGAGCCAATGACGAGATTTCCGGCAACGACTTGCTGCGCGCACTGCTCTCCGTTGGATTGCGCTTTGGCGACATGAATATTTTTCACCGTCACGAGCAGTTTTCAGGTAAGGGAAGCGTGCTGTTTTCCGCGGTCAACGCAGTAGAGCCAGGAACCTTCGACCTCAATCGTATGGAAGATTTCAAGACGCCCGGCATCTGTATGTTTTTACGTTTGCCTGGCCCCAAGCGTTCGTTGCACGCTTTTGAGCAACTCGTCGAGTGCGCCCGCAAGATTGGCAATCAATTGGGTGCTGATTTAAAAGACGAAAACCACAGCGTACTTACCCAGCAAACGGTCGAGCACTATCGCCAGCGCGTATTGGATTTTGAGCGAAAAATGATGGCACATCGCGCTGCTCGCTAATTTTTTTCATAGAGCCATTTTTTCTTTCGGGGGCCGTGTAGTGAACCATAGCAGCGCAAGCGACCGCGAAGAAGCCCAAGCGCTTCGGGCGCAGCTGCAAGAACACAATTATCGCTATTACGTGCTCGACGATCCGAGTGTGCCGGACAGTGAATATGACCGGCTCTTTCAGCGTTTGCTTGCATTGGAACAGGCGCACCCTGACCTGATCACGCAGGATTCACCGACGCAGCGGGTTGGGGCAGCGCCTTTGGCCGCTTTTAAGCAGGTGCAGCATCGCGTGCCCATGCTTTCCTTGGATAACGTATTCAATGCGGCAGAGCTGCTCGCGTTTGAAAAGCGCATCCACGATCGTCTGAAATCCGAAGTGCCAGTAGATTTTGTTTGCGAACCCAAATTAGACGGCCTAGCGGTCTCTTTACTTTACCGTGATGGCTTGTTCGTGCAAGGCGCGACTCGCGGCGATGGTGAAACCGGTGAGGATATCACGCAAAACCTTCGCACCCTTTCAACCGTACCGTTACGCCTGATGGGCGAAGGTTTTCCCAGCGAGCTGGAAGTGCGTGGTGAAGTCTATATGCCAAAAGCTGGGCTGGCGGAACTCAATCAGCGTCAAACTTCTGCCGGTGATAAAACCTTCGCGAACCCCCGCAACGCAGCCGCAGGCAGCCTGCGCCAGCTCGACCCTCGCATCACCGCCAAACGACCGCTGGAGTTGTATTGCTACGGAATTGGCCATGTGGCCGGTGGGACGCTTCCCGCACGACACTCCGCGATTTTAGCGGCGCTTGGAAAATGGGGTTTTCGTGTGAACCCCGAAATTCGTAGCGCAGCAAATGCAGCGGAATGCCAGCGTTATTACGATGCACTTTTGGCGAGGCGCGATGCATTGGCGTATGACATCGACGGAGTGGTCTATAAAGTCGATGAATTAGCCTTGCAGCAGCGCTTAGGCTTTGTGTCGCGCGCCCCGCGTTGGGCCATCGCCCATAAATTTCCGGCGCAAGAAGAAATTACTCGCTTATTGGATGTGGAGTTTCAAGTTGGCCGCACAGGGGCCGTCACGCCGGTTGCGCGCTTGGAGCCGGTTTATGTGGGCGGCGTTACGGTTTCTAACGCCACGCTTCATAACATGGATGAAGTTGCCCGCCTTGATATTCATGTTGGCGACACCGTGGTCGTTCTGCGTGCTGGGGACGTTATACCACGCATCGTGCGTGTACTTCCCGAGCGCAGGCCGCCCTACGCGCCTGTCGTTATGCTACCAGCGGCCTGCCCGGTGTGCGGTTCTGCCATCACCCGTGAAGAAGGAGAGGCCGTTGCACGCTGTTCTGGTGGCCTGTTCTGCCCCGCGCAGACCAAAGAGGCCATCAAGCATTTTTCCGCGCGGCGCGCGATGGATATTGATGGCCTAGGCGACAAAATTGTCGATCAGCTCGTGGATACCGGATTGGTTGCGAGCGTGGCAGATCTATATTCTTTGGCTTCTGCCTCACTTGCCGCGTTAGAGCGCATGGGCGAGAAATCGGCGGATAAATTGGTTGCCGCAATTGCCAAAAGCCGCAACACCACTTTCCAACGTTTCTTGTTTGCGCTAGGAATTCGTGAGGTGGGCGAGGCCACTGCGCAAACCTTGGCACGCCATTACGAAACGCTAGACGCGCTCTTACGCGCAGACGAAGCCAGCCTTTTAGAAGTTCCAGACATCGGCCCCGTCAGCGCCCGCAATATCGTTCAGTTTTTTGCGCAACCGCATAACCGGGAAGTGCTGGATCGCCTTTTAGCCGCTGAAATCCATTGGCCCGCGCCCGTTAAGGCAGATGTTAGCGCCTTGCCGCTTAGCGATCAAACCCTCGTGCTTACCGGTAGCCTCTCGCAGCTCTCGCGCGATGAAGCCGGTGATCATCTTCGAGCGCTAGGCGCAAAGGTAAGCGGCTCGGTATCTAAAAATACGACGGCGGTGTATGCGGGCGAAAAGGCCGGCTCTAAACTTGCCCGCGCAGAAAGCCTTGGCATCCCTGTCTACACGGAAGATGAGCTGATGAGCTTGTTGCGTGAGCATGGTAGGCTTTAATTCCGCAATTCCTAATCAATCGGCCCAGTTTGCTCGGCGCCGGGTCGCGTTGGCAATGTTATTGCTGATTGCCTGCCTGTTAGGCGGGTGTGCCACAACGCCGCCGTCACGCCCCGATGATTTATGCGCAATTTTTTCAGAAAAGCCACGCTGGCATAAAGATGCCCTCAAAGCTTCGCGCCGCTACGGCAGCTCCATACCGGTGATGATGTCCATCATGTATCAAGAAAGCCGGTTTGTGAGTGATGCGCAGCCGCCATTTCGGTGGTTTTTATTTATCCCGCGCGACCGAGCTTCGTCAGCGTATGGCTATCCGCAAGCGAAGGATGAAACCTGGGATTGGTATCAAAACCAATCTGGCCACTCGTTTGCGTCGCGCAGTAGTTTTGCGGATTCCATCGACTTTATCGGCTGGTATAACGCGCAAACCGAGCGTCGCAATGGCGTCCGCCGTAATGACGCCTACCACCTTTATCTTGCCTATCACGAGGGGCACGGCGGTTTTCAGCGGCGCAGTTTCAGCAGAAAATCATGGTTGAAAAACACCGCTCGCACTGTGTCTGCACGCAGCGCAAACTATAATCGCCAGTACCAGCGCTGCAAGCCTTGATGATCCGTTTTCGCTGCAATCTATTCCGTAGGTGTTGCAGCTCTTCCTATTCCGCAGGTGTTGTAGATCTTCGACGTAAATTTCGGATCAGAAAACGCGCAGGGTGCAGTGCGTGTAGCGTTTCTGTATCCACGGGCGGTGGCCCGCCTAGCATCCAGTAGGCAATGATTTCTGCTGCAAATAGCGATGAGGTAATCCCGCGCGAGCCGTGAGCGGCGCTGATGTAGAGGTTTGGATAGCATGTGCCGATCGGATACAGGCGTTTTAACTGGCCTTTACCGAGGCCATCCTGATAGTCGGCGATATAACGTGCGACAATAGGGGCAGGGCCAACATAAGGCAAATAGTCTGGGCTACCACATCGAAAGGCAACCCGCCCGCCACACGCTGCTTGTGACTCATTCTGCGCAAGAAAGCCTGGCAGCGCTGAATTGAGATGAGCAATATTTTCCTCGTGGTCGGCACTACAAACCTCGGTATCTGCCCGTTTTGGATGATAGGTTGCGCCGATGGTGTGTGTGCCTTGCCAAGCTGGAGTCAGATAACCGCGGTAGTTGATTGCATGTTGTAACTTTGAGCTCGCGGGGGTTGCGGCAAGCTTGGTGACTTGGCCGCGCACCCGCCGAAGATCCAAATGCGCAGTCTGTTGAAATTCGCTGGCGGAGTGGCCGTTGGCGATCACTACCGCATCTGCGCTAATTAACCCTTGGGAAGTAGTCAGTGTCCATCCACCTACATCGGTCGCAGCCAAACAATGGGCGGCTGTGGCCTTATGAACCCGTATATTGGGGTGGGCGAGTAGTGCGCGGCACACTGTGGCCGGATTCATCCAACCGCTGCCTGGTTGCCAAGCACCTGGCAAGGCAATGGGGAAGCCCGCCCGCTCCGAAAGCTGCTCTGCACTCAAGGCTTGCACTAGGTAGCTGGCTTGGGGAGTGGCCATAAAGGCTTCAAGCTCGCGCTTCTCATCGGCGTCGTCGAATACCCGCAGAATGCCGTTCAGCCGCCACCCATCGCCTTCGGCGATGCCTGCACGCGCAAATACACCCGTTAACGCGCCGAGTGCATAAAGGTAAGCCTGTAAGTAATACCGATTTTGCGCGCTGGTGTGGGTGGATAGCCGCACAAAGCTTAGGCCAATGGGGTTGCCTGAGGTCGCTGATGCAATGTCTTGCTCTGCTTCCAGTACGGTAACATTCAAGCCGCGCAGAGCCAGCGCTGAGGCGGCTGCTGACCCCGCAAGGCCAGCACCGATTACGGTGACATTGCGTATGGGGGTGTCGCAATCTGGTGCGCGCTTGATAAACCATGGGGCTGCGGAGACAGGTAGCCCTGTTTTGTTTGCACTTGGGTTCTCTGTGTTTTGCCCGGCAAGCGTAAGAGTGCCGCTGCACATCTCGCGCTTGTGAGCGTAGCCCTTGTGTTTGGCGACGTTAAACCCCACATCTTGCAGCAACTGGCGTACTTGGCTTGCACTGGTAAATGTTGCGAAGGTTGCGTTGGGCGCGCTGCAGTCAGCCACTGCGCGAAACAACGGCACCGACCAGAGTTCGGGGTTACGGCTGGGCGCAAAACCATCCAGAAACCAAGCGTCCACCTTCGTTGATAGCGTGGAAAAGGCTGAAGCAGCATCGTCGTGTAACAGCGTAAGGCATACGCGCTCATTCGCAAACACGCGCCGATGAAAACCCGGATAGGGAGGCGGTAGTATTTGGCATAACTGTTCAGAAAGCGCACCGATTTCAGAGAAAGCGCGATGAGCGCGAGCGAGCACATCAGGCGTTAATGGATTTTTTTCGGCGCTAACGTAATTTAGGTAGGCACATTTGAATCCAAATTGGTTCCAGAGATGCCATGCGGCTAGAAAATTCAGGCCAGTACCAAAACCAGTTTCTCCGATCGTAAATTGCACTCCAGGCTCATCCTTGAGAGCCGCCCAGCGCGCTGCGAGCTGATTGTGATCGAGAAACACGTGGCGGCTTTCTGCGAGCCCGTTCTGGCGGCTGTAGTAAATGTCCTGCGATCGCAAAGAATAGGGCGTATCCTCTTGCCATTGCAGAAAGTCAATTTTCGGATCGGAAGGTTCGGTCATAATTAAAGCTGAGAGGGGGCTAGAGAAAATTGTATTGAGGCGCGTGCATGATACGCTTTGAGTAGGGAGAGATTCAAAAAGCATTCTGTAATCAAAGGCATCGTTTTATCAGAAGGACTCGTATATGACGGATTTACCCACGGGTGCACTCAAAAGCTGGAAAGGTTACACCGCAGAGGAGCCGCTACGAAATGGTCAAACCCTGCGCATACGCACGCTGCAGGAGAGTGATCGCGAGGCGATTGTCGAAGGAATTAAGCGGATTTCCACCGAATCCAGCTATTTTCGGTTTATGTCAGTCAGACGGCAGCTGAGCGACGAGGAGATCCATTATTTAACCGATGTGGATTTCATCCACCATGTCGTGCTCGTCGCGACCTTGGATGTCGATGGTCAAGACACGCCGGTGGGTGGTGGCCGATACATCATCTCCGACTTGCCGGAAGGGCGTGGAGCTGAGGTTGCGTTTATCATTGAGGATCCCTATCACGGCTTGGGCATTGGAACACATTTGTTTCAGCACATGAAGAAACTGGCGAAGGCCAGCGCTGTCCAATTTTTCTTTGCCGATGTGCACGAAGCCAACAAGAAGATGATTGATGTGTTCATGCACCTTGATCTGCCCACTACGGTACACCGCGATGGTAGTTTGCTGAATATTCGCATGCAAATTTAGCCTTGATGACGCGGAATTGATTTGCATTGGGGTGGGCGATGCGTGGGCTCGCTTGTTGTGTTTTCGTCGCCATATTGTTTTAATGCCGAGCAGTTTTAATGCCGCTTTTGCCTTCTCTGGAGTTTTTGAATGTCTTCCGTCTGTCATGCCCCGCGATCCAGCCTTTCTTTACTGAGCCTCGCGCTCGCGCTTACCGCTCCAATGGCGCTGGTAGCTTGTGGTGGCGGCGACGGCGACAAAAAAGTTTCTGCTGGGCCTGAACGTGGTGTGGTTGTGCAGACATTTGGGGCAAGCAAAGATCGGCGTGGCAATCTTTATTTGCGCCGCGACGGTATTTGGCAGCGCCCAGGCATGGAAAACTCGCTTCCAGAAGCAAAAGGTGATCAGGTGGATAGCGAACTCTGCGATCAACCGGCGCCCGCAACAGGCACGGTGCTCACCGCCGACCTCGACAGCATGTGCTTCGTAACGGGCTTTGATGCCAACGGCAAGCAGGTGGGCGGGCCGTGCCTCGTGAGTTCAGGAATCAGCCGCAATCGCTATGCTTTAGGTGCGTTCAACGTCCTGTTTGTGAATAACAGCACCCATAACCCGCAAAATGTTGGCATTCAGGGGTTGGGCTATAACGTGCGCATCCTGAACTCAAATAACGAAACGGTATGGAACCTCGTGGAGGATCAACCGGACTACCTTGATTGGGTTCGCGAGATTGAGAACCTGAAAGTTGCCGACGTAAGTGGTACTTGTGCGACGGTATCTACGATTTCGGACGCGAGATCACTTCCAGGCCGTGCGGTATTTAATTTGAAGGGCGATTATTTCTCTGGAACGATTGAGCCGGCAGAAACGCTTGAGATGAATATTAAATGGGACGGTAATGACCGCAATGGGATCGCGGTGCCGGCGGGTGAATATACTGCGGTCTTTGAAGTGAGCGTTGTGGATACCGATACGGGCGGGCTTTGGGCCGCACCCGCACCGGTAAAATTTACGATTGCGGATGCGCCTGTTGCACAGTAAGCGCACTTACTTTGAGAGCCGCACTTAGGCAGTTTGCGAGCACAGGCGATTGGCCAACCGCTTCAGCAGTTGGTCAATCGCTCTCACAGCCCCATTAGCCGCCGTTTGAAGGCGTTGCGCTTGTTGCAGCCGCAGCTTTTGCGCCTGCTGTTTGAATCGGTTGAACGTCAGGAACTGCCACTTTGCTGTCCAGAACGAGTAGGCCGTCCTTTACCGGAATGAATGCGCCGGGGTTGTGATCCATCTTCACCTTCCCCATGGTGTCGCCGAGTTGATAGCTTACGTTGTATCCCACCGTGCTTTCGGATTCGTCATAGACTGTGGTGCATTCTTTTTCGGTGTGGCTGTCGTAGACCGTTTTACAATGTTGCTCCGTCGTGGTGTAGGTGTCCCGCTGCTGCATTCCTTTCTGGACCTGGTTGCCAACATACCCACCCGCTGCGACGCCTGCGATGGTGGCAGCTTTCTTACCATTGCCGCCGCCAACCTGGTTGCCAAGAGCACCACCGATCGCTGCCCCCACGATGCTGCCGACGATTCGGTTGCTGTCCTGTACAGGGCGTTGGTGGGTAACATTCACTGCATTGCATTCTTGGCGAGGCGTTTTTACTAAGCGATCTTTACATTCCTCGCGCGGGGTTTTCACGATCTGGATGATGGGTTCGACGCCAAGTACCTGCGCGGCTTTGGGTTCTTGGTTCATCATAGAGAAGCCGGCGATGGCGCCACCTGCTACCGCTACGCTTGCTCCGAGTACGCTGCCAACAATCATCGACTTGTTCATTGTTATAACTCCTTTTGTACGCAAAATAACGCAAATAAATTGGCGCTCAAAGAAAGCGCTTTGGGCCGATTTCTTTCCTATTTAACGTGTTCGCGGCTGAATGCTGTCTAAATGACCTGTAAGGCGTACAAAAAACATACGATATGGCGCCGTGGATGCGGCCCTAAGCAAACCAAACCATGGGCGCAAGACTGCTACAGGGGATTGGGTTTGTACGAGGACGGTTTTGCTTACTACACTGCAATCAAAACACTTTCATCCTCAATTCCAAAACCTTTATCCTCAATTTCGAAAGAAGGAGCGTAGAAATGGCCGTGCCACGGACAACGGAAGAGATCATGACGCGTAATGTGTACACCTGTACGGAGGCCGACAGCGTGTCATCGGCTCATCGCTTGATGACACAAAAGGGCATCCGTCATCTACCGGTGGTCAGCTCTGAGACGGGTGAGTTTGTGGGGGTGATTACCCAGAAAGAGTTGCTTCGCCATGCCTTTGGCGTTGTCGCAAGCGTGGGGATTGCCGAACTGGAGCGTGCTGGGGAGAATCGTAAAATCGCAGACGTGATGACTCGCGACGTTGAAACCATACAGCCCCAGCTCCCGTTACGAGAAGCGGGCAAGTTTTTTGTTGCTTGCAAGCACGGTTGCCTGCCAGTTGTGGTGGATGGGCGCTTGCTCGGGATATTGACGTCGGCCGATTTCGTAAAGTTGAGCGTGACTTTACTTGAAAGCCATACCTAAGGCGCCTAACTCTAAGGCGTACAAACTCTAAGGCGTACAAAGACAGCGCCGCACCGAAGTGACGTCTTAATGTACGGAATTGGGTAAAGTTGAGGTTGGTTGCTGAAATATCGCTGTTGCTAAAATGTCGTAAGAACAGCGCTAAGGAAGGTGGGTGTAAGGGTCGCAGGTGGATAGAACCACCTGCGCACTTCCCATGCCAATCGCTTAAGCGATCAAAGTGTGGGTTGCGTCCTGAACATCGCGTCCAAAGTACACCCCAGTGCTGAACAACATTGGGAACATGAGGGTACTGAATACCACCATGGTGAACAATGATGCATCTACTAAGGTGAGGCCCCAGATGCCGCCCAGTGTGAGCGCAATGGATGCCAAAAGTGCGATACCATCTATAGCAAGCTTACGAAGTGTTACTGCTGCGTTCTTCATAAAATGAACTCCTGTTGGTGATCCGACGACTACCTTTGTTAAGTCGGATGAGCTGGCCTACGTGAATGCGAGTGTTATTGTTGGAGCTCTTGGCTTTTCACGTTTCACAAACTTTCGGTTGTGGCGGACAGCGGTTTTAATGCAAGCGCGATGGGGTGTTTCAACTGCCTTGCGCCGAGGGTTTGTTTGCCTGAGCGCTTGCGTTGCGGCACTTTGTCGTGCTTGGTACATCTACATGGCGTTTACCATGTGGCCCCAAGATTACGGGGAAAAATTAGAGGCGACAACCTAAAAATTACCGATTTGCAAGAGGTGATTTGAATCGGTTGTGCGACTCGGGTCACATATTCCCTCATGACTTGCAGTCAGTGTACACATGTCCATTTTGCTGCGGTAGGTCATTTGGGGCCAAAAAAGCGGGTGTTTCTAAATAAAATCGGGTGGTGTCTTGCATAGCACGTCCGGTTTTTATAGAGCCGCGGTTGGTAAGTATATCCACCTGTCGTGAGTGCAAACTTAATGACCTATCAGTTTAGGGTCGCCTATTTTTAATGCGCTGCCGTTTTACTTGAATGCGCTGCCGTTTTGGTGGGTAAACGCGTGCAGTTTGGCGAATTTAGTCAATATTACGGAGCGCTATCGTCATTGCGCGTACGCGAAAAGTGCGGCATTGTCTAACGCGCACTGAACGGTGAGTCATGCTTGTGGCGCCGAACGAGGTCAGCGCGAGCGCAACGCTGGCTACAGAGCTACGCTACGATGCAAGCGCAAATGAGCAACAGCACAAGCAACCAAGCGCGATCCCGCGCAATCAAGAGGAAGAGCTGAATGAGTACAGATGCTTTCGTTTTTGACGCAGTAAGAACGCCCCGAGGTAAGGGGAAAAAAGATGGCTCGCTTCACGAAGTAAAGCCGATCGACTTGCTTGTGAATTTATTGCATGCGTTAGAGGCGCGTAACCCTTCACTGGATACGTCGCGCGTAGATGATGTCGTGATGGGGATTGTGACTCCGATTGGTGATCAAGGCTCTGTACTGCCAAAAGCTGCAGCCATGAAAGCAGGTTGGGCTACCGAAGTTGCTGGCATGCAGATCAACCGTTATTGCGCCTCTGGCCTTGAAGCGGTGAATTTGGCCGCGCAGAAAGTAGCGTCTGGTTTTGAAGATCTGGTAGTGGCAGGTGGTGTGGAATCCATGTCGCGTGTTCCGATGGGAGCGGATGGTGGCGCTTGGGCAATGGATCCGAAAACGAATCTCCAAACTGGATTTATCCCCCAAGGCATCGGCGCGGATTTAATTGCAACCATTGAAGGCTTTTCGCGCGAGGATGTGGATGCATTTGCGTTTCGCTCCCAGCAAAAAACAGCCGCTGCACAGGCTGCTGGCCGCTTCGATAAATCCATTATTCCGGTACGCGATTTGAATGGGATTGTGGTATTAGCGCAGGATGAATACAACCGGCCTGATACCAGCATGGAAGGCTTGGCTAAACTCAATCCATCGTTTCAGATGATGGGCGAGATGGGGTTCGATGGCGTTGCGCTACAAAAATACCACTGGGTAGAGCGCATCAATCATGTGCATACGCCGGGAAATTCGTCGGGCATTGTGGATGGCGCTGCTGCTGTTTTGATTGGGAATGAGAAGATCGGCAAGGAGTTGGGGCTTCGGCCGCGTGCGCGCATTCTTGCAACGGCCGTGACCAGCACCGAATCTACAATCATGCTGACCGGCCCTGCGCCTGCGTGTTTTAAGGCGCTGAAAAAAGCTGGGCTCACGTTTAACGATATTGATCTTTTTGAAGTCAACGAAGCGTTCGCATCCGTGGTCATGCGCTTTATGAAGGATAGCGGTGTTCCGGAAGAAAAAATCAACGTGAACGGCGGCTCGATTGCGCTCGGCCACCCACTTGGCGCTACCGGCGCAATGATTCTCGGCACCGTGATTGATGAACTCGAACGGCGTGGCTTGAAGCGCGGGATGTGTACGCTCTGTGTTGGTGGTGGCATGGGAATCGCGACCATCGTAGAGCTTGTTTGATGCCCGCAGTGCGCATGTAAGGCGGCGTGATACTCCGCACCCAGCGCCCGACGATTAGGAATAAGAGAGATTATTAAGATGACTGAAGCGATTCGTTACGAAAAAGATAGCGACAATATCGTTGTGCTCACCATGGATATGCCCGGCCAGTCTGCCAACACCATGAATGCTGCGTTTACGGAAGCGTTCGATGGCGTGCTGACGCGTTTGGAAAAAGAAGAAAAACTCGCAGGCGTTGTAGTTGCCTCTGCGAAAAAAACCTTTTTTGCGGGTGGTGACCTTAACGATCTGATTAAGGTAACGCCGGAGAATGCAGAGCAATTTTATCAAGCCACGAACGTAATTAAGGGGCACCTGCGCCGCCTCGAAAAATTGAAAGCGCCGGTAGTTGCAGCAATCAATGGTGCAGCACTCGGTGGCGGCCTTGAGATTTGCCTTGCCTGCAATTATCGGATTGCATTAAACGACCGGAAAATCAAGCTCGGCTTGCCAGAAGTGACGCTAGGTCTATTGCCTGGCGCTGGCGGTATCGTAAGAATGACCCGTATGCTCGGCCTAGAAGCTGCTTTACCTCTTCTGTTGGAAGGAAAGCAGTTGGCTCCGGACGCAGCGAAAGCGGCAGGCATTATCAATGAAATCGCCGATAGCCCAGAAGACATGCTGGCCAAGGCAAAAGCGTGGTGCAAGGCCAATGCGAATGCACAGCAGCCTTGGGATCAGAAGGGCTACAAAGTTCCGGGTGGCACGCCATCTACGCCTGCACTCGCGCAGAAGCTGCCGATTATCCCCGCGTTTTTGCTGAACAAAACCAAGGGCTGCTACCCTGCACCTGAAGCAATTTTAAGTGCTGCGGTTGAAGGCTTGCAGGTGGATTTCGATACGGCGATTAAAATTGAAGGGCGCTACTTTGTGTCGCTTGCCACGGGGCAAGTCAGCAAAAATATGATCAATGCCTTTTTCTTTAACCTTCAGGAAATCAATAAAGGCGCAAGCCGCCCGAAAGGTGTGCCTGTAAAGCCTGTGAAAAAGGTTGGTATTTTGGGCGCGGGCATGATGGGTGCGGGGATCGCTTACGTTTCTGCGATGTCGGGTATTGAGGTTGTGCTCAAAGATATATCCGATGAGAATGCGCAGAAGGGCAAGGATTATTCGGTGAAGTTGTTGGCGAAGCGTGTTTCGAAAGGGCAGATGACCCAAGAAAAAGCCGACGGTATTCTAGCGAAGATCAAGCCTACCGGAAATGCTGCTGATCTGGCAGGTTGCGATTTAGTGGTGGAGGCGGTATTTGAGAAGCGCGAGCTGAAGGCGAGCGTTACCAAAGAAGCTGAGGCGGTGATGGATGCCAATGGCACCTTTGCATCGAACACTTCCAGCCTCCCCATTACCGGCCTTGCGGAAGCATCGGTTCGCCCTGAGAAGTTTATCGGCCTGCACTTTTTCTCTCCTGTGGACAAAATGCCGCTGGTGGAAATTATTTGCGGCAAGAAAACTTCGCAAGAAACCTTGGCGCACGCGCTGGATTATGTGCTGCAAATCAAGAAAACACCGATCGTGGTCAATGATGCGCGCGGGTTCTTTACGACGCGCGTAATCGGTACCTATGTCAACGAGGGCTTGCGTTTGTTGGCGGAAGGTGCTGCTGCATCGTCCATTGAAATGGCTGCTGCGCGCGCGGGCTTTCCAATTGGGACGCTTGCGATTAGCGATGAGCTGAATTTCACCACGATGCGGAATATCCGCCTGCAAGCCGAAAAAGATTTGGCTGCGGAAGGAAAATCGCTGCCGGCCGATGATCCTTCTAAGATCATTCTTGACACCATGATTGACAAGCTCGGCCGTACAGGAAAGCTAGGTGGGGCAGGTTTCTATGAATATCCGCAAGCGGGCAAGAAACATCTCTGGTCGGGCCTGAAGGAGCTGTTCAATAAGGCAGATGCGAGCATTCCTTTTGAGGATATGGGAGATCGGTTCCTGTTTATTCAGTCATTGGAAGCAGTGCGCTGCATGGAAGAAGGTGTAATTGAGCGCGTTGCTGATGCCAATATTGGTTCGATTATGGGGATTGGTTTCCCGCCGTGGACTGGTGGCGTTATCCAGTTTATTAACGGATATGGGTTGCGTAAGTTTGTAGCGCGTGCCCAAGAGTTGGCGGCGCGTTACGGTGAGCGCTTTAATCCGCCGGCGCTGTTGGTGGAGAAAGCGGAGAAGGGAGAGACTTTTTAGAGGCTTGAGCAGTTTCTAAGAAGAGAGGCATTAAAAAGGCCAGTTCAATAATGAACTGGCCTTTTTTTTGTTTGGTGTGAGTTATTTCAGCCTCGCCTGTGGGCTCGGATAGAGTGATGCAAGATCACCGGTAATGGCTTTGACCTTGATGCGACGCTGCGAATCTTCATCAGCGATGGCTTTGCGCAGGCGCTCGCCGCTCCAGTTGAGTTCGCCGGAGCCGCTCTGGGGGTTGTAGAGCACCTGTTCCAGTTCGGTTGTGGCGCTGGCGAGCAGTGCGCTCATTGCGTGCTGGCGGATGTGGCCGAGGCTGTGGATGGCGTGTTGGGGGTGTTGTTCGGCAAACCAGCCGACTAAGGCTTTGCGGGCGGCAAAGGGGTGGTTTTCGGAGCAGGCTTGGAGGAGCTGCTTGCGCAGGGCTTTTTCGGAGGGTGTTTGTGAGGTTTCTTGGGTGGGAGCACCGGTGGGCTTGGATTGGCGGAGTTTTTGCCATAGCCAGCCGATGATTCCGAGGGTGGCAAGCCAGAGGATCAGGAGGGCTGCGCTGAGATAGGGCCATATGCTGTTTTCGGGCGTAGGCGTGGTGGATGCTAGGTTGGATGCGGATTCTTTCGGGTTTGGTGGTGCATCTAGCAGATTGTTGGATGGGAGGCTGCCTGCTGCCGGGGCGACTGCGGTGATCTTGAGTTCGCGGCCGGGTAGAGTCGCTTTGTCGAGGTGGTCGGTGTTGAGGTTCCAGTAGGCGATTTCTACGGGTGGGATCTTGAGGGTGCCGGCGCGGGTTGGGATATAGGAGTGGGTTTCTTCGCGGCGGCTGCTGACACCTTTTGCATCGGGCAAGCCTTTGGTTTCTGCGGGTTCAGCGTATACCTTGTAGCCGAGCCCTTCAGGGACGGGGAGTGGGGGAAGGAGGGATGGCGCGACTCCGGCGGCGTCAATGGTGACTACGCGGGTAATGGGTTCGCCCACCTTGAACTCGGTTTTGTTGGGCGTGAGAGTTTCGGATATTTTGAGAGATGTGGTTGGTAGCCACGGCGCGCTCTTGGGGTAGCTGGCGGGCTTGGGGCGAACGTGAATTTCAATCGCATCAGAGGTGCGCCGGATTTGCTTGCCTGTGGTTCCGGAAAAGGGGTCGTAGAAGCGGCTGCTATTGGCAAGCACGGTTGCGGTAAGCTCGGCAGGCGGAATCAGGAAGGTGCCGCTCTTTTGCGGAAAGAAAGCAAAGCGGTTTTCGACGACGTCGTATTGCTGGCCGTTGATTACAGTGCGGAAGCTGCGGGGTGCGCCTAGTTTTTCCTGTACGGCGCCTTCGACGTCGGGCATGGACAGGTTGGGATCGAGCAGTTCGCCGCGTTTGTAAAGGCGTAGGGTAAAGTTGACTTGTTGCTGGACGTAGACTTCCTTGCTATCGACTTCGGCCTGTAAAAAGACCTGTTGGTCGCTGGCTTGTGCGTTTGTGCTTGGCTGTGGTTGGTCTGTCACCGTGATGTTGATGGGTTTGCTGGTCACGCCATCGAAGGGGATTGCTGGGATGGTGACTTCGCCTTTTTTTCGGGGCAAAAGTGTGACCAACCAGCGGGTTTCGGAGCTTATCCCGCGATTGCTGAGTCGGGTGCTCGAGCTGGTTTGGCGACCAAGGACGCGGAAATCGGTGTCGAGCACGCTAAGATCGGGTTCGTTGCCGCGTGCGGAATCGTCGATTTTTAGCGTGAGTTGCAGGGTTTCGCCAAAGCGCACTTCGGTGGTGTCAACCTCGGCGTCCAGTACGAGTGCGTGTGCTGCGCCACTCAATAGGGCAGCCATCAGCAGCAATAGGTGGAGAGAAAATCGGATCGTACTCATCTTGATGCTTACCATGCTGTGCTGCTTTGGTTTTCTTGGTTTCTGCGCAAACGGGATTCGTAGTAAAACTTGCGGCGTAATAGGCCACCCGGGTCATCAGGAACCCGCCGTAACCATTGATCCATCGCTTGCTGGTCTTCTGTGCGTGGCGGCTGGTCGCTGGGCGCAGCGGGGCTAGTGGGCTGTTCCTCTGCGTTTTCTTCCTCTGCGCTTTCTTCACCTGTTTGGGAATTGCTGCCCTGCTGGTTTGCATCGGCGGGCTGTTCTTGCTGGTCAGACTGCTGTTGCTGGTTGGACTGCTGTTGCTGGTTGGACTGCTGTTGCTGGTCGGACTGCTGTTGCTGGTCGGACTGCTGTTGCTGGTCGGACTGCTGTTGCTGGTCGGACTGCTGTTGCTGGTCGGACTGTTGTTGCTGGTCGGACTGCTGTCGCTGGCCGGACTGCTGTTGCTGGCCGGACTGCTGTTGCTGGTTGGACTGTTGTTGCTGGCCGGATTGCTGTTGCTGGTCGGAATGCTGTTGCTGGTCGGGCTGCGGTTGCTGGCCGGATTGCTGTTGCTGGTCGGACTGCTGTTGCTGGTCGGACTGCTGTTGCTGGTCGGATTGCTGTTGCTGCTTTTGCAAAGCCTTGAGTACTGCTTCACGATTGGCTTTGGCGTCGTCCATATTGGGCTCGATTTTGAGCGCGTCATCGTAGGCTTTTATCGCTTCTTGCAGTTTGCCTTGGCGAGCGAGGGCGTTGCCCATGTTGTAGTGGCCGTTGGCGGTTTTTTGCTGTTCATAGAGGCTGCTGGCGGCGTCGAATTTGCCTTCTCGGTAGAGTGCGCCGGCTTTCCAGGCGGGGGACTGGAACGCTTCTGCTGCGGCATTCCAGTCTTTTTGTTCAAATGCCTTCTGGCCCTGCTGATCTGGGGTGTTCCAGAGTGAATCCCATGTGCCTGCGTGCGCGGTTGGGCTTTGGCAGAGGCTTGCGCCGATGAGTAACGGTGTTATTAAGCCGCCTAGCCAGCCTTTGCGATAGCCTAGCGCAGCGAGAGGTAAAATGAGTACGACGAGCCAGCCGCCGACATCATCCCAAGCGTCGAACTCGCGTTGAGTTTCGCGGATGTCGCCGTCTAAGTCTAGAAAGTCTGCGAGCAGAAAGTTGAGATCGCGATCATCGGCGGTCATTGTGCTGTAGCGGCCGTTCAGGAAGTTGGCCGCATCGCGCATTCTTGCGAAGGGGACGGGGGCAAGTACCATACGCCCACTGTTGTCTTTTAGATACCGGCCTTTATTGAGTGGAATTGGGCCGCCTTCGCTTGTGCCAACGGCGAGTACGGAGAGCCGCACTTGGCCTTTGAGTGCGGCGAGTTTGCTTGTGTAGTCGGCGGGAATATCGTCGCCGATAAAAAGGATCTGGCCGCCTTCGGTGCCACCCGATTTGAGTAGCTCTGCGGCTTTAAGAATGCCGCCGATGGGGTCGCTTCCGGCAATCGGCATAATGTCGGGGGTTAGGCTGCCCGCTAGAGAAAGGATGGTATTACTGTCATCTGTAAGTGGTGAGACTATATGAGCGCTGCCCGCAAAGACGACGAGCCCGGTCAAACCTTCTTTGCTGCGGGCAAGAATGTCGCTGAGTTTGTGGCGCGCTCGGATGAGGCGAGAGGGCGGCGTGTCTTCTGAGAGCATGGAGAGCGTTAAATCGAGCACGATGACGCGAGCGACGACTTTTTTCTTTAGTGCTGCTGGGAGTTGCTGCCATGTCGGGCCTGCCATTGCGGTAGATGCCAGAAGCCAAGCGGCGAGCAGTAGTTTTAGCGGGACTTTGCTGTCGCGCGTTTGGTAGCCTTGCAGAAGATGCGGTAATAGATGCGGTGCAATCACGGCTTTCCATTCTTTTGGTTTGGCGGTTTGGCGCCACAAAAGAATAAAGAGCAGTAGGGCTGGCACTGCCGCAAGCAACCACCAAGGGCGCAAGAAGTGAAACTGACTAAGCCAGGTGGAGATTTCAGTCATGCGCATCCTCCTTGCTAGAGGTTTCGCTTGCCGCGTAGCGATTGCGAACAAGTGAGCTGAGTACGAGCGTTACGCTGAGCAGGAGGGCGATACCGAGGGGGAAGTAGAACAGGTTGCGCACGGGTCGATAGGTTTCTGGATCGACTTCGATGGGTTCTAGCTTGTCGATGTGTTGATAGATGCGGCGCAGCTCGTCGGTGTTGCGGGCGCGAAAGTATTGTGCTCCGGTGAGCGAGGCGATTTTCTTCATGGTGACTTCGTCGAGATCGGCGGAGGGGTTGACGATCTGCGAACCAAATCCAAGCACGCCGGGGATGCGCATTTCATCGGCGCCAACGCCTACGGTGTAGATTTTCATGCCTTGGCGAGCGGCGAGTTCTGCGGCTTGAACGGGGGAGACGGAGCCTGCTGTGTTGGCGCCGTCGGTGAGTAGAATAAGGACTTTGCTGCCGGTTTTATGATTTTTCAGGCGTTTGAGTGCAAGGCCGATGGCGTCGCCAATTGCGGTTTGGCCGCCGGCGATGCCAATGCGGGATTCGTTGAGGAGGGTGCGGACGGTTTTGTGGTCGAAGGTCAGTGGGGTTTGAAGGTAGGCTTGGGTTCCGAACAGAATCAGGCCGATGCGATCGTTCTTGCGATGGCTAATAAAGTCGTCCACGACCGATTTGATTACGGTCAGTCGATCCACAGGCTCGCCGTGAAGTCTCATATCCTGTATTTCCATGGATTGAGAGGTATCGACGGCAAGCATCAAATCGCGCGCATGCGGGTTGATGGAAACTGGGTCGCCCACGTGGAGTGGTTGTGCGGCGGCGAGTACAAGGCAGAGCCAGATCACCAAGAGCAGCAGGCGATAGACAAGCGAAGGTCGTTGTGTGCTGCGGTTTTGCTTGCCCGCAATCGCGTGAATCTCATGAAAAAAAGGTACGCGCAGGAAGGCTCCCGTGTTGGATTGTGCGGCAGGAAGAATGCGTCGCAACAGCCAGGGGAGGGGCAGCAAAAAAAGCACCCAATATGCTTTGAGGAGAATCAGCATGATTGCTTTTGTATCCAGTCTCGGCAGAGCGCAAGCAGTGCCTGTTGATCAACGGTGACATGCGGCTCAAAGCGGCTGTTACCCAAGGCGCGGCCGGGGCCTTGAGTGAACCCTTGCGTGGCACCCGTTTCGTCGAGATATTGAAGCCAAGCATTGCCAGTTTTTCCTGCACTCTCATTGCGCCCGTGGGCGGTGATGGCAACACGTTTGAGGAGTGCGCTGATTGCATCGAGGCGCTGCTCGTCGCTCAACTCGTTTTGTTGGCTGATATTGGTGAGAAGATGGAGCGCTTCGCGTCGGAAGCGCTGGCGGCGATAACGCAATAGCTGCCAAACCAGCACACCGAGAAGCAGAGAAACGAGTACCATCAGGCTCCACCATCCTGGCGCGGGAGGCCACCATGAGATGGATTCCGGCAAATGAATATCACGTAGTTCAAGCGTGATGGTTTGGGGGCTATCGCTAGCGGATAACGGTGTGCCTGCGGGCAGTTGTGCCCCTGTAGGGGCGGTTACCGTTGGGGAGGCGGCTAGCGAGGGTGGTGGCAAGTCGCTCATCGTACGCCCCTACGGTGGCGCAGACCGAGCGCTTTGCCTAGCGTGTCTGCAAGTGCGGCATCGGTGCTGATGGGAATGGTGGGAATCCCCTGTGCGAGCAGTGCTTCGCGGAGCTGATTTTGTTGTTCGACAAAATGGATAGAAAATCGCTTGCGGAATTCGCGGTTGCGAGTGTCTACACGGACGCTTTGCTCTCCGTTGGTATAGCCGTAGGTGCCGCCTTTGGGCAGACGGGCTTCCAGTGGGTCGGAAATGGAGATGGCGATTACATCGGAAAGACGTTTCACAAGCTGAAGTTGCTGTACGCTGATGCTGTCAAACTGTTGAAAATCACTGATGACCACCACCAGACTGCCTGGGCGTACAACATGGGCAAGCGCTTCTAAGGCTTGGGAAAAAGGCTGGCGGCTAGGGGTGATGACGGGTTGGTCGGCGCCCAAAAATTGATTGAACTGCACCAATATACGAAAGAGTGCCTGAATGCCGCGTTTGCCTTCGCGTGGTCGTAATTCGTGAACATGCTGATCATTAAAAATCAGCGCACCCAAGCGATCTCCCTGCTCACGAGTTGCCCATGCGAGCAGGGCTGCGGTGCGAGCCGCAACGACCGATTTCATCGCGGTGTGCGAGCCGAAAAACATAGACTGGCGTTGATCAACCATGAGATACACCGGCCGTTCCCGTTCTTCGCGAAATACTTTGGTGTGGGTACGGCCTGTGCGGGCGGTTACCCGCCAGTCGATGGAGCGTACGTCGTCACCGGGGGTGTAGATTCGTACTTCGTCAAAGTCGATTCCGCGCCCTCGAAAGGCCGAGCGGTGGCTGCCTGCCATTGCCGCTAAAGCGCGCTTCTGCGCGTGTAAGTCGATGCGGCACTGGGCGTTGGCAAGGGCTACGAGCTCTTCCATGGTGACATAGGCGCCCACGGCTTGGCTTGCGTTTTCGCGCTCACGCAGTACGCCGCTGTTTTTGATAAACGACGTTTCTGTGTGCGCCGTAGCTGCACGCTGTGCATCTCGGTGATCGGTGTGGGATGACGTGGCCATCGAGCGTGTCCCTTCAGGGTGCCGTTACGCGATCTAGCAATTCGTCGATGATGTGATCGCTGGTGACACCTTTTGCTTCCGCTTCGAAGGTCAGGCCGATGCGATGGCGGAGTACGTCGTGGGCAACGGCTTGGACGTCTTCGGGGGTGACGAAATCACGTTCGTTCAGCCATGCATGGGCGCGGGCGCAAGCGTCTAGGGAGAGGGTTCCGCGAGGGCTGACGCCGTATTCGATCCATCCCGCCAAGTCGTCGCCATAGCTGAGAGGTGCGCGTGTCGCCATCACCAGTTGGACAAGGTATTCCTCTAGCGCGGGCACCATGTGGAGCTGGAGAATTTCTTTGCGTGCGGAAAAGATCTGCGCTTGGCTGACGTGGTGTTTCGTGGTGGTTGCGGTGTGGCCATTGCCTAAGGCTTCTTGGCGCACCAGCTGCAGGATGCGGCGTTCGGAGGCGGTATCGGGGTAGCCGATGGTGACGTGCATCAAAAAGCGATCTAGCTGCGCTTCAGGGAGTGCATAGGTGCCTTCCTGTTCGATGGGGTTTTGGGTGGCCATCACGAGGAACAGGTCGGGGAGCGCGTGGGTGGTTGCGCCCACGGACACCTGTCGTTCCGCCATCGCTTCCAGCAAGGCCGACTGCACTTTGGCCGGTGCGCGGTTGATCTCGTCGGCCAAGACGAGGTTGTGGAAAATCGGGCCTTTCTGGAATACGAAACTGGCGTCGTGGGGGCGGTAAATTTCAGTGCCGGTGACGTCGGCGGGCAGTAAGTCAGGGGTAAACTGGACGCGGTGAAAGCTGCCCTCGATGCCATCTGCGAGGCACTTGATGGCTTTGGTCTTGGCGAGCCCGGGAGCGCCTTCTACGAGCAAATGGCCGTTGGCGAGTAGCGCGATCAGCAAGCGTTCAATCAGGTGTTCTTGGCCGATGATACGTTCGGCAAGGGCGTTTTTCAGGGACAGCAGTGCGGCGCGGTCAGACATGCCGGAAAGACTCCGATCCGGTTTTTCAGGCAGGAGCCTGTTCCGGCTTTTGTTGTTATCGGTAAAGTTGTAATCAGTAAAGCTGTAATCAGTAAAGCTGTAATCAGTAAAGCTGTAATCAGTAAAGCTGTAATCAGTAAAAATTGGGCGGACCGGGGCATATATAGAAAATGCCGCGTTCCAAGCCGGTGATTATGCCGTTTGGACTCTAAAATTGCTATAGAGTTCGGCGGCTTCGGGACGGAATGGGTGGTGGAGCAATGGGGAGGGTGCGATTCAGTGGCCGCAAGGCTTCAGACTTTGCTAAAGCCTTGCGGCTGCTGGTACGCGTTGTAGTCCCAGTTTTTGTTAGAAAGCGTACGGCTCTAAAAAACGTACTGCTTTAAAAAACATAGTTCAAAGTGATGCTAGTGATGCGATCGGATTTTTTTGCGCGCGCAATACTGCCATCGTCAAGCAATAGCTTGGGCAGATTTGAGGAGTGCTTGATTTCATAGGCAAGGCCGGCCCAGAGGTTGCCGTTGACTTTGAATTTCAGGCTGGTCAGTGATTTGGAGATGGTGCGCTCTTCGCCCTTTTCGGCGCTGGCGACTTCTTCAAATACGGTGGTGTCGCTGAGTTTTAGCTTGTACTGGGTAGCGAATCGAGCGATGCCTTCCTCTTCTAGGTCTTTGGATAGCTCGACTTCACTGCGACGATAACCAAGGCCGAAGTCTACGTTCCAGAGGTGGTCTGGCTCGTTGAGAATGGAATAGCCGTAGCCGAAGGTGCTGCTTGCTTCGTAGTTGTAGCCGCTAAAGCGATCGTCCGTGTATTCCAACAGGCCGAACAAATAGGAATTTTCGCCAAGCTTGTAGTCCGCTTGAGTCGCAGCAAAGTAATTTTCAGAGGTCCGGATCTCATCTGCGGATTCGTTGGCGCCTTCCAGCTTGAAAAGATTGCGCCACTGTTCCCCCTCGTGCGTGGCTTTGCTTTTTCCATTGAAACTGGTGGAGCGCGTGTTGCCGGATTTTTGCAGGTAGCCAATTGCGACTTCGCCAGACCAGCCCGGTTCATGTGCGTCTTCTGCGTAGGCGGTGCTACCGGCTGCAAGAGCGAGGGCGAGCAAGGGGATGGCAGATGTGTTTGGGTGCGTCCATTTAGACATTTTCTAATACTCCTAACTACAGAAATCATGCGCAAAAAACGAGAAACGTGCTTCAGCGCAGCGGGTTTTTCCGCAATCGGTTCTAGCGGATTTGTGGGTGATGCAGTTTTTCACTTGTTCGCCGTGGGTGGTTTTGGCGAAAAATTGGGCTTTTGGCCAGCGGTTGCGAACAGTACCACATTCTGAGCGCCGATGGGTTGGCTTTCCCGCCGATAACACGTTCAGACTGGTGGGTCGCTTTTTGCGGTCTCATAGTGTGCCTGAACTCGGTCACGTTTTGTTGTGGTTTTTACGGAAAAAAGTGAGGTTTTTTGTCTACCGAATCACGTTATTGCGGGTGTTGCCTGCGTTTTAAGGCGAAGTGTGATTGAGCTCGCATATGGGTTTTTCTGGAGTTTCTATCTTTGTGTTCAGTCGGATCGCAAATTGAAACTTAAAACGCAATAACGGTGGCCCTATGAAAAACATCATTCAATCTCAAGTAAAATCAGTTGCAGTTGGATTTGCTCTTGTTGTTGGCATGGGGCTCACAATACAGCCCAGCGTGGTGGTGGCTGCTCCCACTGTAAAATCCATCCCAGCAAATGCGCTGATGTGGGAAGGCCAAACCAAGCAGTTTAAGGTAGAGGCGACCAGCAGCCGCAAGATTAACTATCAATGGTACAAAAATGGGGTGCGTGTAGCGGGCGTTACCACATCGACGCTAACGCTTAGCAATGTAACCGCCGCTGACGCAGGAAGTTACCACGCGACGGTATTTGATGGTACGGGCAAAGTGCGCACCGATAAATTCACGGTTACGATTGGCGAGAAAGTAAAAATTACGGCACAACCGAAAAATGTTGCCACCAATGAAGGCACTACGGCGACGTTCACGGTAAAAGCGACCGGCACGGGCCCCTTGAGCTACCAGTGGTATTTCAACGATGTGGCGATGGCGGGTGCGAATGGTGCCTCGGTCAGCACCTCGAAAGCGGTGCTCTCGGATGCCGGAAAATACAAGGTCATCGTGAAAAATGCGGGCTCCACTGTAACCTCAAGCGTGGCCTCGCTGAACGTGATGGCGGTGGCCAAGAGCTACACGGCCAACCTTGCGTGGACGGCCCCGACGACACGCAATGACGGTAGCGCGCTGAAAGCCAGTGAGATTTCCGGTTACAACGTCTATTTTGGCACCAGCGCTACCGGCAGCCTCTCGAAAATTGCATCACTTTCCGGCAAGGAATTGGCGTATGCGGTGACCAATTTAACCAGCGGCACCTACTACTTTGCGGCGACGACGGTGGATAGCAGCGGTGTAGAGAGCAAGCTGTCGGAGCGGGTCAGCAAGAAGTTCTAAGCAAGCCTAAAAGAGTCGCAGACTAGCGAGATCCAAGGCTGCGCGGTGGGGGAAATCCTGCCGCGCAGCTTTTTTTGTGGTGTTTTGCGACTTACACCTACACGGTGCGAGAAAATTGCCCCTTTTGGGAGGCGCCAAGATAGGCATCGAAAGCCATCGCAATCACGCGCATCATTAGCTGCCCTTGGGGAAGCAGGTTTAGTTCTGTATTGCTGACCGATACTAGGCCATCGGAGATCGGGTCTTCGAGTTTTGAAATTGCATCGGCAAAATAAGTTTGAAAATGAATGTTGAATTCTTTCTCAAAACGCGCAAATTCGATTCGGCCATGGCACATGAGTTCTACGATGACAGCGCGGCGGATGCGATCATCGTCACTGAGCGTGTAGCCGCGATGAATGGGGAGCTTGCCTTCATCAATCATTCCGTAATATTCAGAGAGTAGTTTTACGCTCTGGCAATAGGTATCGGCGACCATGCCGATGGCGGAGTTGCCATACCCGATCAGGTCACATTGCGCGTGGGTAGAATAGCCCTGAAAGTTGCGTTGAAGCGTGCCGCGCTCGCGAGCGAGTACGAGTTCATCGTCGGGGAGTGCAAAATGATCCATGCCGATGTAAACGTAACCTGCCGCAGTAAGGCGTGCGATGGTGAGTTCGAGTAATTCGATTTTGCGTTCTGGCGGCGGCATATCTTCCTTGCGGATCATGCGTTGCGCTCGCACCATTTGCGGTAGGTGGGCATAGCTGTAGGTTGCGATGCGGTCGGGGCGTAAGGCAATGATTTTACTAAGCGTTGCGTCGAAACTTGCGACGGTTTGCAGCGGAAGGCCGTAAATCAAATCTACAGAAATAGACTTGTATTGCGCGCTACGCGCAGCAGCAATCAGATCGTAGACCTGCTGTTCGCTTTGTAGGCGATTCACCGCCCGCTGAACATTCTCATCAAAATCCTGCACGCCAAAGCTGAGCCGGTTGAAGCCTTGCTGGCGCAAATCTGCAATGCGTTCAATATCTACCGTGCGTGGATCTACCTCAATGGAAAATTCGTGATTGTCGGATTCATCGAGGTTGAAATGGTTGCGCAGGCAGGCCATCAGCTCGCTTAGCTGTTCACCGGTGAGATAGGTGGGCGTACCGCCGCCAAGGTGTAGCTGTGTGAGCTTGCGGCTGCGGTCAAAAAGCGGTGCAGAAAGTGCGATTTCGCGCTTGAGGTAGTCAAGGTACTCCACTGCGCGATGGGTTTTCTGGGTGATGATCTTGTTGCAGGCGCAGTAGTAACAGAGACTTTTGCAGAACGGAATGTGGATGTAAACCGAGAGCGGCTTGGCGGGTGCTAGGTTGCTGCGCGCAGCGGCTTCCCGGTAATCCTGCTCGGTGAAGTCTGCGTGGAATTGTGGAGCGGTGGGGTAAGACGTGTAACGCGGGCCTGGGCGATCGTACTTTTCAACGAGGGCACGGTTGAATGTCAACGTAGAGCTCATCAGAAACCTCGAAAACTGCGCTCGGAAAGTTGCGAACAGTACCACATTCTGAGTGCCGATGGGTTGGCTTTCCCAACGACAATACGTTCAGACTGGTGGGTCGCTTTTGTTCATGGTCGCGATTGGTGAGACAGACCAAAAGGCTGTGCGGTGGGGTGAATCCTGCCGCGCTGCGTTTTTGCGTTTGGAACTTTGTTGAGACAGGAAGCGGAAGCGTGGTGTAGAGTAGCGAGGCCTAACGCGTTGATTTGTAAAAGTTCAGCTTCTGTTAACCCGTTAGACGCACATAATTTGCTGAGTTTTCATACAGAAAACCCTGTTGGTGACGTTGTGTGTGATCCCTTTTCTTTCGCCAGCAGATCTTATGCCAAGGAGTGAAACATGAATAATACTTCCAGACTACTCGTAGCTTCCGTACTTTTCGCCAGTCTGGGTTTGGCGGCTTGTGGCCCTAAGCAAGACGCTGCAACGGATGCGAAAGGCTCAGTTGATAATGCTGCAGAAACAACCAAAGACGCTGTCGCAAACACTGTTGAAGCCGCCAAGAAGACCGCAGCAGAAGCTGGTGAAGCTGTGAAGAGCGCTACTGAAGCTGCAAAGAACGCAGCTGACGGTGCTGTAGACGCAACCGTAAATGCTGCGAATGCAGCGGCCGACAAGGTTGCCGAAGCGAAAGACAAAGCCGTAGAAGCGAAAGACAAAGTGGTTGAAGGCGCAGGCAATGCAGTGGATGCGGCCGGTGCTGCGGTAGAAGCTGCCAAGGATTCTGTAAAAAAGGAATCTGAAAAGGCTGTGGAAGGCGCTGACAAGGCTGTAGAAGATGCAAAGAAATCTGCTGAAGACGCAAAGAAATCAGTTGAAGACGCAAAAAGCGCACTGACTCTGCAAAAGTAAGCGCTTGCTACATCGCGTAAGCTTTCTGCATCGCGTAAGCTTTCTGCATTGCATAGAAATGGGCCGTATATCGGCCCATTTTTTTGCGCAGCTTCTTGGGGTGTTCATCAAGCTGGCGCGGCGCGGGTTCAGTTCTTGTGTTGCGCGCCTGAGAGGTCAGGCGGCTAGCACTTGGTCAATGTCATCTTCCTGCGCCAGCAGTTTGTCCAGTTCTTCCATCAATGCGACGAGATTAAGATTCAATGGCTGGGTGAGCTCCGTCGGAAAACTACCGAGGATCTGTGGTTTGGGAACGTTGTGGAGTGTTGCCTTCACGAGGTTACAGGCTAGGTAGACGATGAGCGCATACGGGTCGATCCCCGTAGAGGTCGGTACGGTCGTGTGCTGGCCTATGGCGTGGGTGATGTTGTCGGGGAAGTTCCAGCGCTTGGCGAGTTCCGCACCCACCTCTGCGTAATCGTATCCGAACTGGCTACGTTCCAGTTCAACGCGATTGGCACCGTTTTTGACGAGGGTTTCGATACGGTGCATGTTTTCTGCGTCAGAAAGATACATCAGCACCATGCCGACGCTGTGCATCAAGCCGCAGGTGAATGCGGCTTCCCCGTCCATGCCGGCATGCTTGGCGATGGATTTACTGATGTTGGCCACAAGAAAGGTTTCCCGCCAGTACGCCATCATATCGAGATGCGGAACTTTCTTGAAGGCGCCGGTCACCCCAGATGCAACCACGAGCGTTCGCACCGCGTCAAACCCAAGCGTTACGATTGCAGAATCAATGCTTGCCACTTTTCGGCCCGCACCGTAGCGCGCGGAATTTGCCATTCGTAGTACTTTCGCTGACAGGGCTTGGTCTAGGCGGATCTTTTTGGCAATGCTGTCAATATTCGCTTTTGGGTCGCTGAAAGTAGTGATGAGTTCCTGTACGACTTTGGACATGCTGGGCATCTCTAGGGCGCGGTCAAAAAAGCTTTTGTAGTGACGACATGATGTGGTTTCCCCGTTCATTTTTGGATGTAGGCCTATGACAAGGAAAGTGTAGTAAGGCTTGAGTGGAATTGGCTCTGAGTGTGGAAATTTATTGCTGCTCGCCGTTTTTCAGAACCTTTTCTGCAGATTGAGCGCGCTTTATATTGCTGCTGGTTTTGTTGTCTCCGCTTCGATTGGCGATTGGCTGGGAGCAGGTTCGGCGATTCGCAAGGCCGACCGGTTGGGTGCAGCCTCATGCAGTGAGGTGGGGTGTCGGCAGCGTATAGCTCGGATAGCCCAGGCTGCCAATCGGAGCAACTGCCAATCGGAGCAACTGCCAATCGGAGCAACTGCCAATCGGAGCAACTGCCAATCGGAGCAGCTTGCGATCGGGGTGATTTCTGAGAGCGCCGTAAAAATGGCATTTTTATTAAAAGGTATTTCGAAATTGTGCGAAACGTCAAAAACAATCGCACAAACGCTCACTTCTATTTAAATTGGAACGATCGTGGCGTTTCGGTTGGTAATTTAATTCATTTATTGGTTCCGAATTTGTGGTGATTTGGTTCACGTTTTTGCGCCTGTTTTGGCGATTCTAGCAGGCATAATTGCGTAACGCTTCACGTTATATGATCCAAAAAATTGTTTGTGCGTCATAGTGTGATGGACTTCGCAAGCAGCATTTCTCATCGTTTCTAGACTTGTCATTAATAAGATTTCAATTCAGCAAGCAGTAACGGTGGGTCTAATGAAAAACGTCATTCAATCTCAAGTTAAATCAGTTGCAGTTGGATTTGCTTCTGTCGTTGCAATGGGTTTTGCATTACAAAATAACGTGGCGATAGCGGCTCCAACGTTGCTTTCCGCACCTTCAGATACAGCCATGACCGTAGGTCAAACACTTGACTTTAACGTGGTAGCAAAAAGCAGCCGTACGATTCATTACCAATGGTACAAAAATGGCGTGCGAATTGTTGGCGTAGTTGGTCCGACACTGACGCTTCAGGGTGTAAGCCTTGCAGATGCAGGAAGATACAATGCCACCATCTTTGATGGTACGGGCAAAGTCAGAACCGATAAATTTACCGTGACGGTAAATCCAGCTCCCGTCGTAAGCAGTAGTGATTTGACGGTAAAATCGATTCCCGCGAATGCGCTCATGTGGGAAGGGGATACCAAGCAATTTAAGGTCGATGTGACCAGCAGCCGAAAAATCAACTATCAGTGGTATAAAAACGGCGTGCGCGTCGTGGGTGTAGAAACCCCGACTTTAACACTTAGCAACGTAAGCACTGCGGATGCGGGGAATTACCACGCGACTGTATTTGATGGTACGGGTAAAATTCGCACCGATAAATTTACCGTCACAATCGGCGAGAAAGTGAAGATTACCGCGCAGCCAAAGAGTGTTGCGACCAACGAAGGCACTAGCGCGACGCTGTCGGTAAATGCAACCGGCACAGGCCCTCTGAGCTACCAGTGGTATTTTAATGATGTAGTGATGGCCGGCGCGAATGGCGCATCGGTGACCACATCGAACGCAAAACTCTCGGATTCTGGAAAATATAAAGTCGTTGTGAAGAACGCTGGTTCTACTGTGACCTCAAGTGTTGCCTCGCTGAATATAATGGCGGTCGCAAAGAGCTATACGGCCAACCTTGCTTGGGCAGCTCCGACGACGCGTAGTGATGGTAGTGCGCTAAAAGCCAGTGAGATTTCGGGCTACAACATCTACTTTGGTACTAGCGCAACCGGAAGTCTTTCGAAAATTGCATCGCTCTCCGGAAAGGACCTTGCTTATGCGGTGACGAATCTGACCAGCGGTACCTACTACTTTGCAGCTAGTACAGTAGATACGAATGGGGTAGAGAGCGCGATGTCTACGCGGATCAGCAAGAAATTCTGAGGAAAACAGAGAGTACAGAAAACACGTGGATTCTATTGTAGAACTGCAGTGATGGGATAACACGACGCATAGAGTCCAAATCAAGGCGGTGGGTAGAACGAATTTCTACCCACCGCTTTTTTTGTGGTGACGTGCCCCCCAATTTACTCATGGTAAATGACACTCTTTACCCAATTTGATATTCTCGCTATCAGAGCTTGGATGATGGGAATAGGGGGTACGGGTGAGTAATTCTTCAAATCAGGATTGGGCTCCCCAATCGGATTCGGTTCAAGGGGATCAGCGTGCTGCATACGATCAGATGCGCGAGGACTGCCCAGTTGCGTATAGCGAATACGCGCACTGGAGTGTGTTTCGCCATAAGGATGTGTTGCGGGTTCTTTTAGATCACGAGACGTTTAGCAGCCATGTTTCGCGTTTTGCTTCGGTGCCAAATGGTATGGATCCGCCACAACATACGCGTTATCGTGAGCTGATCAATCCGTATTTTAGCGCAGAGAAAGTGGCTGAGTTTGAGCCTCTATGTGAAAAAATTGCGGATTCGCTCGCGCAGAGTGTTCTGTGCGGTGAGCAAGTCGAATTGATGGAGGCGTTTGCGCAGCCCTTTGCACTGCAGGTACAGTGTGCGTTTATGGGGTGGCCGCTAAGTATGCAAGGCACCTTGTTGTCTTGGGTGCAGCGGAATAATCAGGCGATTTTTAAGCAGGATCGTGCTTTGCTGGCAGAGCTTGCTGCGGAATTTGAAGCAATTATTGCCGGTTTAATTGCAGAGCGGCGGCAGGCTAAAGTGGGGCCGGATTGTGATGTGACCGGTGCGCTAATGCATGAAGAAATAGACGGCCGCCTCCTGAATAATGCGGAAATTGCGAGTATTTTACGCAATTGGACCGTGGGCGAAGTGGGAACGATTGCGGCATCGGTAGGCATTATCGCGCACTTCTTTGCGACGAACCCTGAGTGGCAGGCACGTTTGCGCGAATCACCCGACCTGCTCTGGAAGGCGAACGACGAGATTTTGCGTATTCACGGGCCTTTGGTAGGGAACCGGCGCCGTAATACCTGCCCAGTCGAAATCGGTGGACGCCAAATTCCTGCGGGGGAGCGCATCAGCGTCAACTGGATTGCAGCAAATCGCGATCCTCAGGTATTTCCACAACCAGATCAGTTTTCTTTGGAGCGCAATCCGGCCGATAACTTGCTGTATGGCGCAGGGGTTCATGTGTGCCCAGGCGCTCCGCTTTCTAGAATGGAATTGGTAGTGGTGGCGCGTGCGCTTTTGCGCTCTACCGATGCAATTCGTTTGTTGGAGGGGCAACCGCCTGTGCTTGCGGGTTTTCCTGCGAGTGGGTATGCGCGTTTGCCTTTGGCATTGGGTTGAGAGTCGATCATGTTGAGTGGAGAGCTGCACCCGCCTTGGGGTGCAGCCAGCTCACTTGTAATTGCAAATGAAAATCAATTTCAACTGACACGTTTGGAGGGTTCTGGTATTCTTTTCCGAAAGGAGATTTTGCGATGACCTTGCCACGATCCCGTGCTGCGCTGCTCACAAGCGCCTCGTTTTTACCGCCCCCTATGATTCCGCGTCATATTGCTCCCCAGTCACTGCAGGCTGGAGCGGCGCAAAAATTGTCTGCATGGTCACGATCCATTCATGTGCTCAGGTTCTTTTGGGTGCTCTTGGCGATAGTGCCTTTAATGATGTTTTCTTCTGCGCTGCGGGCGCAGGAGCTCGCTGAAGTCGTTCCGCAAACTTGGCAAATGCTGGATTATCTAGCGAGCGATTATGCCGGTGCGGTTGAAGGTGGCAAAATCATTAGTGAGGCTGAGTATGCCGAGATGCAGGAGTTCTCGGCGACTGTGCGTACACGGCTCGTTGATCTTCCTAAGCGAGAAGGCCAAGCGGCGCTGTTGGCACAAGCGCAGGAGTTGATTCGTCTGGTGGATCAAAAGGCGGAAAGTGCTGATGTTGCGGCGCTCGCCCATAAGCTTGCAGATGCGCTGTTGGCTGAGTATCCCATCGTCACTGCGCCGAAATCTGCGCCCGATCTTGCTCGTGGCGCGGCGCTTTATCAGCAGCAGTGTGCTTCTTGCCATGGAAAAACCGGTGCGGGGGATGGCGCCGCAGCCGCTGAGCTAGATCCGCCACCGATTGCATTTACTGACATGGATCGTGCCGATCAACGTAGCCCGCTATCGTTGTATCAGACCATCACGCAGGGCGTAGGTGGCACGTCGATGGCAGCTTACGCGAAAATTTTTTCTGAGGATGAGCACTGGGCCTTGGCCTATTACGTCGGCAGCATTGCTTATCTTAATGATGTTTCTGCAGGCGAAAAACTGTGGAATCAGGGTGGCAGTGCGCGTGCTCATATCAGCAATTTGCAAGAACTCTCCAGAATGCGGGCTGAGCAGTTGTTTGATCCTTTAGGGGCTGCGCAGGCGCACGCTTTGGTGGGCTATCTGCGCAGCCAACCGCAAGCGTTACAGCAAGCGTTCACCGGGATTCCCTTGGCGCGTGCGCGGCTTGCCGCGAGCGTTTCTGCGTATCAAGGCGGTGATCAGAAAGAGGCCGTTCGTCTTGCGCTCTCCGCTTACCTCGACGGTGTGGAGCCTATCGAGCCTCTGCTTAATGCTCGTGATGCCGACTTGCGCGCACGAATTGAGCTTGCGATGGGCGCTTACCGAAGCGCACTTAGCCAAGCTGCACCTGTGGAGGAGGCTGCCGTTTTGGCGGCGAGTGCGGACGCTGTTTTAGTAGACGCGCTTGCTCTCACAGGGGAAGCAACTTATGACGGTTCAACGATTTTTATCGGTGCGTTTACCATTTTGTTGCGGGAGGGGCTGGAAGCGCTGTTAGTTGTGGTTGCTGTTTTGGCGTTTTTGAACGTGGCGGGGCGTCGTGAAACTTTGCCCTATGTACATGGCGGTTGGATTTCTGCTTTGGTTGCGGGCGGTTTTACTTGGTGGTTGGCGCGTTATTTTATTGATATCAGCGGTGCCAGCCGTGAGCTGACGGAAGGGCTTTCTTCGTTATTCGCGGCGCTTGTGTTGTTGAGCGTAGGGATTTGGATGCATCAGAAGAGTATCGGCAATCGTTGGCAGGCGTATTTGAAAGCAAAAATGAGCAGTGCGCTTAGCAAAAAGTCTGCGTGGTTCTTGTTTGTCTTGGTCTTTGTATCGGTCTACCGCGAAGTGTTTGAGACAATTCTATTTTTTGCGGCGCTTTGGAGCGACGGGCAGGGGTACTGGCTGGCCGCAGGGATACTTGCCGCAGTGGCGGTGCTGAGTGTGGTGGCGTGGGTATTGTTGCGTACCAGCCGCCGCTTGCCGATTGGAGCGTTTTTTTCCGCGAGTTCCGCACTTATCGCAGTGCTGGCGGTGGTCTTGACCGGCAAGGGCGTTGCGGCTTTGCAGGAAGCAGGGTGGTTGAGCGTTAGCGTCGCGCCGCTGCCGCGTGTTGAATTGTTGGGCATGTATCCGACTTGGCAGACCCTTTCCGCGCAGCTCGCAATCGTTGCCGTGCTCGTAATTGGTTATTTTTATAACACGCGCGTGCAGTTGCAGGCGAGTACCGCGCAACACTAGTGGCGCGCCGGCTGAGTGTTGCAGCGCCACTCAGTGTTGTGTTTTGTTCAAAGAAATCCGCAAAAAGGCCCGATTCGACGTGAGTTTGATCGGGCTTTTTTGTGGCTGGTGGTTGGGTGCTTGATATAGGGCTGCGCCACGCTTGCTTATGGGGGTGCAGGTCAAGCAGAATCATCTGTCTTTCTTTCATTAGCGGTTTTCTTATGGGTTCTACGTGGGTTCGCATTGCAATTTGCGTTTTTCTTGCCGGTTTTGTCTGGTCGCTGGCGCCGGCAGAGCCTGTTTTGGCATTTGGCCTAGGTCTTTTTGTTCTGATCGGTGGGCTGTGGATGACGCAAGCGCTGCCACTTGCCGTTACTGCGCTTCTAGTGCCGCTGCTGGCCGCGCTCAGTGGCCTGTTCGCGCCGCGTGATGTGTTGAGTAGTTTTGCGCACCCGATTCTTTTTTTGTTTATGGGCGGATTTGCGCTGGCAACGGCGTTGCAGCAGCAGGGCCTAGATCGTGCGCTTGCTGTGGTGGTGCTTCGCTTGGCAAAAGGGCGGCCGCTGACAGCGGTTTTGCTGCTGTTTGTGCTGACAGCGCTGCTTTCCATGTGGGTCAGTAACACGGCTGTTGTGGTAATCATGTTGCCGCTTGCCAGTGGGATGATGCAGCAAATGCAAACGAGTGAGGGCGCAGGAAAGGCTGCTCCTGAGCGGGCTTTTCTAATGCTAGGGCTGGCCTATAGTGCAAGCATTGGAGGAATGGGTACGGTAGTTGGAAGCCCACCTAACGCGATTGCGGCGGCGCAGGCGAATATCAGTTTTGTGGAATGGATGCAGTTTGGAATACCGATGGTGCTGCTGTTGATGCCTTTGATGGTGGTTGCTCTATATCTGGTGTTGCGCCCCCGCTATGAGGGGCAGGTAACGGTGGTTTCGGAGCCGTTTGAGTGGACGCGGGCACGCAGGATCACCGTTGCGATTTTTTTGGTTGTCGGAGTCGGTTGGGTGGGCGGTGAGCATCTTGCGTCGTTTCTGGGTGTAAAGGGGGATGTGGACACCGTGATCGCCTTGCTTGCCATTGCCTTGATCGTGGTGAGCGGCGTGAGCCGATGGGAAGAGATTGAGGCCAATATCCAGTGGGGAGTGCTGCTGTTGTTTGGCGGTGGGCTCGCGCTAAGCCAGATCATGGATAAGAGTGGTACCAGCCGTTTTCTGGCTGAACATTTGGTCGCGCTTCTTGAGGGTGCACCCTTGGTGGTGCTATTTGCGGGCGTATTCGCCTTTGTCGTGTTCCTTTCGGAGCTGATCAGTAATACTGCGGCTGCGGCGTTACTGGTGCCAGTGCTTATTGGTGTTGCGCAAGCGCTAGGGGTGTCGCCAGTGATTTTTGCGATGGCAATTGCGTTTTCTGCATCCTGTGGGTTTATGTTGCCGGTTGCGACGCCGCCCAATACGCTGGTCTATGGCACGGGTGTGGTAGCGCCGGCACAGATGATGAAGGTGGGTTTTGTGCTGAATCTCTTTTGCATTGTGGCGATTTCGTTGGTTGTGGCGGTGGTGATCTAGCGTGAAAGCTCTCGTAGGCGGTGAACCCGTCTTCGCCGTGAACGGCATCAAGGCGGGTGAGCCACGGCGTTTTACGGGGCAGGAAACTTACGGGGTTGATGGCGCGTATGCGCCATCTGGGCCGTGGGTTTCGTTACCTTGGAGTGGCGGGTTAAACACGCAAAGCAGGCGCAATGCGTGGTTGAAGGCGCGAAGAATATGTTCATCGTGCTGGTCGAGCGCGTAAAGTATGCCTGGTTTGATCGTGATTTTTCGACGATCTTCAATTAGCTCAACTTCGCCTTCACCCTCAATGCAGTATACCGCTTCGAGGTGGTGTTTGTAGTGGATATGGGTTTCAGTATTGGGGTGTATCCACGTTTCGTGAAATGAAAAGCCCATATTGTCTTTTTGGGTCAAGAAACGAAAGCTGGTCCACGTTTTCGCTTTTACCGCTGCTTCGCTGTTTTGTATTTCTTGGAAAGATTTTATGAGCATCTTTGGCATCCTGTTCAGGGGGGGTAATGGTCAGAGGCAGGCGTAATTGCGGGTTGCGGCTTCAATGATTTCGAAACCGAAATTTAATTCTTTTTCGGTGATGGTGAGTGGTGGTAGAAGTTTTAGTACTTCTCCATAAGGGCCGCAGGTTTCGATGATTAAGCCGCGCTCGAAACAGAATTGACTGATGCGATCGGCGGTTGTGGCGCTATCGTATTCGATTGCGCCTACCAGCCCTTTGCTGCGAACCGCAATAATGGTTGGGCAGGTTTGACGCATGGCGCTAAGGTGAGCAGCGAGTTGAGCTGATTTTTTTGCAAGAGCTTCTGAAAATTCGGGAGTGCGCCAGAAGTGGTTGAGCGCTGCTGTTGCGCTTACAAACGCTGGGTTGTTTCCGCGAAAGGTTCCGTTGTGTGCCGAAGGGCTCCAGAGGTCGATTTCTGGTTGGATCAGCACCAAGGACATGGGGAGCCCGTAGCCAGAGAGGGATTTTGAAAGTGTGATGATGTCAGGGACGATGCCGGCCTCTTCAAAGCTGAAAAAACGGCCTGTACGCCCGCAGCCTACCTGAATGTCATCGACAATCAAAAGTATTTTGTGTGCTTTGCATAGCGCTGCAAGCGTAACCAGCCACTGATCACTGGCGATATTGATTCCGCCTTCCCCCTGCACGGTTTCAACGATAACTGCTGCAGGCAGATCAAGGCCAGATGAGCGATCCTCCAGCAGCTTACGGAAATAGGCCATAGAATCGCCGTGATCAGGCAGATAGCCATCATAGGGAATAAAGCTTACGTTGGCTAAAGGCGTTGCCGCCGCGTTGCGGAATTTAGTGTTTGCGGTGGCGGCAAGTGAGCCCAGCGAAACTCCGTGAAACGCGTTGGTAAAGGCAACGATGTTGGTGCGACCTGTGACCTGGCGCGCAAGTTTAAAGGCGGCTTCGACCGCGTTGGTGCCGGTGGGGCCAGTAAACTGAAGTTTGTATTGAAGTTTGCGCGGTGCAAGGATGACTTGCTCGAAGGTTTCCAGAAAGGCTCTTTTGGCAGATGTTGCCATATCGAGCCCGTGAGTGATGCCATTTTCTTCCAAGTAGTCAATCACAGCGCGCTTAAGCGGCGCTGGGTTGTGGCCGTAATTCAGAGCGCCGGCTCCGGCAAAAAAATCGAGGTAGCGATTTCCATGTTCGTCCATGATCCAGCAATTTTCGGCTCTATGAAATACCGTGGGGTAGCTGCGGATGTAACCGCGTACTTCTGATTCGAGTTGTTCAAAAACTGTGAGCGACATTAGATGGCCTCGTTGACTGGGCCGTGCGCTTGGCGCAAGGCTTGGGAGTGTGTGCCGGATCGTTCGGTGCTAGGGTGCTGGTTGCCAAAGCGTGCGTGCAGGTGCAATGGCGAGATTCGGAACAGGTGCTCTGGTTCGTGGCTGGCATCGCTGAACAGTTCGTTGCCGAAAAATTGCTCGGTGTTGCATTCTGCGCCGTGTTGCCCGGCGAGTTTGCGGAACAAGTTTTCGGAAGCGAGGTTGTCGGGGGATACGGTGGTTTCAATGCTGCGGATGTCGTGGCAGTGGCTCCGCTTAAGTACCTCGTTGATCATTCGCCCACCAAGGTTATGGCCGCGCCAACGCGGATGAACGGCAACTTGCCAAATGAACAACGTTTGTGCCGAATGTGGCAGGCGGTAGCCCGACACATACCCAATCAGCGTATCTTCGTGTTCAGCAATGACGCAGGTGTGGGCGTGATGGGTGGTCTGCAAAAGGTATGCGTAGCAGGAGTTTAGGTCGAGAGGCGGGCAGGCTTTGATTAGCTGGTGGATGTGTTGAGCATCGGGGGCTTTAGGTGCTCGGAATCGGATTCTGGGGGAAGTTGTCAGGGAGGCGGGCGCTTTTGCTTTGGCCGGATTTGCGTTGGGTGCTGTAGCTGTGTTGGGTTCTGTAGCGGGCGTGAATAGAGGGCTGGGGGCTTGAGAGGGTGTGGGTGGCGTGGGTAAAGGTGTGTGTGATTTCAATGTGGATTTGCCTGTTTTTGAGTGAATTAAGCCGTAGTAGGTAAGCCGCTAAACGCAAGCAGATTTACCTCAAGCGGGAGAAAAATGGGGGCTACGCGGTGCGTACTGCTTCCTGAAGGAATCATTTGAGCACGAACTAATTTTAGTTTTACATTCGGGGCGCTACCTGTCAACCCGAATGGGAGTTTTGGTGTGGGCGCCGATCATCCACAATGCTAGCCGAGGCGGCAGTTCGAGAGGGCTGGGCGGTTGTTGGAAAGTTTGTTCGGCTATGCTTTTGGTTGTGGCGTCGTGCCGGCGTCGGTGGGTGATTTGCGGCTTGTTGACCGTGTGCGCGGAGTGGAGGGCGCCGCGTTCTGGGGTGGCTGAATGGGGGCAACGTCGAGGATTGCTGATGCGTCGATGGCTTCTGCGCCCATAAGATCGACGACCCGTTCTAACGCAAGTGCGAGGGTGGTTTGTTCCAAGTCGCTGAGTTCGTGAAAGCGTTTTAAGAGCCGATGCTGAAGTGGGAAAGGGGCGTGCTGGGCCGCAGTTTGGCCTTTTTGAGTGATGCTGATCAAAGTCTGCCTGCGATCATCGGGGTTGCGTGTGCGCCGGATCAGGCTGCCTGATTCAAGCCGGTCGACGATGCCTACTACTGTGCTAGGGCTAAGATCAATGCTTTGGCTCAGTTTTTTGAGTGTGATCGGCCCTTGTTCGGCGATGGCGAGTAAGGCTACCAGTTGTGGGGTGGTGAAATTATCGCTTTGCAGAAGTAGGCGCGAATGGATATCGACCGCGCGGATAATACGGCGAATTGCGCGCATTACGCGGAGGTCTGTTTCTGGGTTCAGCTGCTTTGGCATGGCAAGGATGGTGAGCGATAACGGTGGTGATCTAGCGCGAAAGCAAAAAAAACTGCGACGGGGCGTGGTCGCGCCCTCGTCACAGCAGGAGAAACGTTTGATTAAAGTTCGTTCAAATCTCGGGTGTTTGAAGCGAAATGCATTTGAAGACGCCCCAATTTTTACAGAAAAACGCGCATAATGTCAAATTACGCGCGTTTTTCTGCTTTTGTAACGCGGGAAAAATGGGCTCAACACAGTGGGTGCAACACTGGAAAAGGCGCTCGTTAACCTCTTTTATGCTCCATTTTTAATCATATCAGCTGCTTTTTCAGCAATCATAATGGCGGGTGCGTTGGTGTTTCCGCCAATTAGGGTGGGCATTATGGATGCATCGACGATGCGAATGCCTTCTAAGCCGTGAATGCGTAGCTGTGGGTCAACTACGCTCATCTCATCTATGCCCATTTTACAGCTTCCTACGGGGTGATAGACGGTATCCGAGCGTTCGCGCAGGACGTTGACGATGTCATCGTCAGTACGAACGTGGGCAGTGAACACGTCTTCGCCGCGAACGGCATCGAAGGCGGGTGCGTCGAGCAGGGCTTTTGTCATTTTGTAGCCGGCTACGAGGGTTTGTACGTCGGATTCTTCGGCTAGAAAATTGGGGTTTATTTTGGGGGCGCTCGAAGCATCGACGTTATACAGACTGACTTCGCCGCGGCTTTTGGGGCGAAGAACGCATACGTGGCAGGAGTAGCCGTGGCCGAGACGTAGCTTGCGGGCGTGGTCTTCCACAAGTGCAATGGCGAAGTGCAGCTGAAGGTCAGGCGCGGCAAGATCTGGAGAGGTTTTTAGGAAGCCGCCGCATTCCGCAAAGTTGGAGGTGAAGGCACCGCGCCGTTCGCGCCGATAACGCCCCACGTCGCGCAGCATTTTTACCGCGCCGGGCACCGAAAATCCGCCAAAATCGAGGCATTTGGTTTTGTAGCCGAAGATAAAGTCGGGGTGATCTTGCAGATTCTTGCCAACACCGGGTAGGTGGTGAACCACGGGGATTCCGAATTGCTGGAGTGTGGCAGCGTCGCCCACGCCGGAGAGCATGAGCAGTTGCGGTGAGTGGAATGCGCCGGCGCTTAGAATGACTTCGCGCCTTGCTTTCAAAATGCGGGTTACACCCCCTTGAACAATTTCGACGCCGATTGCGCGTTTGCCTTCAAAGAGCACCCGCCGAACGAGCGCTTCAAGTTCGACGTTAAGATTATTGCGCTTGCCCATCCACGGGTGGATGTAGGCGCGTGCTGCACTGCAACGTTCACCGCCTTGCTGGGTGACCTGATAGACGCCGAGCCCTTCCTGCTCGGCGCCGTTGAAATCGTGGTTGACTCGGTAACCCGCTTGGCGTGCGGCTTCTAGATAGATTTGATGGGCGGGGTTGTCGGTGCGGAGGTTGCTGACCCAGAGCGGCCCATCTTGGCCGTGATATTCATCGTGGATGGTTTCGTTGTGCTCGGATTTTTTGAAGTAGGGCAATACATCGTCATAAGACCAGCCTTTATTGCCAAGGCTTGCCCAATGGTCGTAATCGGTTTTGTGGCCGCGAATGTATACCATCGCATTGATGGCGGAGGAGCCACCCAGTACTTTGCCGCGAGGTTGGTAGCCGAGCCTGCCATGCAGACCCGACTGTGGGGTAGTATCGAGGTTACGGCTGTTGATGCCCGTTGGAATGGTCATCACGAGGGCGGAGGGTACATTTACGATCCAGTTGTCGCCACGTTTGCCTGCTTCGATCACGGCAACGCTGGTGTTCGGATCTTCGCTCAAGCGGCTGGCGAGTGCGCAGCCTGCTGAGCCGCCGCCAAGTACTAGGTAATCATACGTTTGAGACATTGTTTCTCCTTGGTGTTCCTTGAATCTTAGCGGGTGCTTGTAAGGCGATGTCGATCGACATTAGCAAAACTTTTTTGGCCCGTCGACCGTTGTTGACGGGATGGCGCGATCTTTTGAGCTGACCAAAAGCATCTTTACTACGAGCTATACTGTCATTGCATTTCTGTATATTTATTAGTACCTAATAAGATTCTCATGCAGTGCCTAATTAGGTTCTCACGGCTCATCGTAAGGAGGAACGCAATGTCTGTAACAGATGCTGCTCAAGATCATGTCAAACTTGTGCATTCCAAACCGCAAGTTGAATGGCCCGCGCCGTTAACGGCAAAAGAATGGGACGAACGTTTTCCTGGAAGTCTGGATGCGGTTGCTGTCGCGGCTGCGGGTGCGAACGTCATTATGCAGCTCGCGCTTCCGGCGGTTGGTTATGGCGTGAAAGAGAGTAAGGTTTCGTCGGGAGCGCTGTTTCATCACCCGATCAAACGCGCTCGCACTACGTTTACGTATCTTGCCGTTGCGCTGCTCGGCAATACCGATGAGAAGCGTGCTTACCGGAGCGCGGTAAGTCGCGTGCATCGGCAGGTGGCTTCTACCAGTAACTCTCCGGTGCGCTACAGTGCTCTGAATGCGGATTTGCAGCTTTGGGTGGCTGCCTGTCTGTTTTGGGGAGTGCTGGATATGCTGGAGAAGTTTCGAGGCGGGGTTCCACCCGAAAAAACCCGTGAATTGATGACCTTGTGTCAGCCTTTGGCGACAACGCTGCAGGTGCGTCCAGAGCAGTGGCCTGAGGATGTTGCGGATTTTAAAGCCTATTGGAATGGGGAAATCGAGAAGCTGAAAATTGATCCGGTGATTCGCGGCTTTTTGACTGAAATTATTGAGCTTAAATTTATGCCCAAGCCGATCAGCCTTACGTTAGGGCCGCTCTACAGGTTTATTACCAGCGGATTTTTGCCGCCGCAGATTCGCCGGGAGATGGGGATTTCTTGGTCTCGTGCTCACCAGCTGGCTTTTGATACGTTGATCAAGTCGGTTGCTTTGATCAACAACCCGTTGCCGCGAGTGGTGCGGCAGCTGCCGGTTCAGGTGGTGTGGTGGGACTTTCAGCGGCGGATCAAATCGGGTAAGCCGTTGGTTTGATCCGCTCTCCGATGTGGGTTTGGGCGGCCGATTGCGCTCTGCGGATTAGGCAATGGCGGTCTGGGATGTGCTCGTAGAGTTACATTTTTAGGGCTGATTTTATCCGTTTGTTTGCGTATGATTCGCACCCTTAACGTCGACATCCAAGGCGGCACGGAGTCCGAGCCGCCTTTTTTGTTGCCTGATTTTCCTCGGTTGCATGGTGTTCTGTGCGGCTTTTTTTGAAACTGGCAGTTTGCCAGCGTGCGAGGTAGGTATGGATATAGTATTGCTCCTCAAGACCATTGTCATGGCTTTGGTGGAAGGGATTACCGAGTTTTTGCCGGTATCCAGCACCGGACACCTGATTATTGCGGGTGATTTGCTGAATTTTCTGGACAAAGAGAAGCGCGATGTTTTTGAGGTGGCGATCCAGCTTGCCGCAATTCTGGCGATTTGCTGGGAGTATCGGGCTCGGCTCTGGAATGTGGCGCGGGGTGTGACGCATGAGCGTTCGGCGCAGCGCTTTGTGGGAAATCTGTTGATTGCTTTCTTGCCGGCGGCATTTTTGGGCCTGATTTTTATCAAGGCGATCAAGGAGCACCTGTTCTCTCCGGTGCCGGTGGCGATTGCGCTGATTATCGGTGGGTTTTTGATTCTTTGGGCGGAAAAGCGTAAGCACACGATTCGCGTGCTGGAAGTGGAAGATATGACGCCGCTGGATGCTCTTAAGATCGGTTGTGCGCAGTGCCTTGCCTTGATTCCCGGAACCTCGCGGTCGGGCGCTACGATTATTGGCGGGCTGTTTTTTGGTTTGTCGCGTAAGGCGGCGACGGAGTTTTCGTTTTTTTTGGCGATTCCTACGATGTTTGCCGCGACCCTGTACGATCTGATCAAGCATCGCGCCCTGTTTTCGGCCGATGATTTGGGCGTTTTAGCGGTTGGGTCGATCTTTACGTTTATTTCTTCGCTGTTCGTGGTGCGTGGTCTGATACGCTATGTATCGAACCACGACTTTACGGTGTTTGCTTGGTACCGGATCGGCTTCGGCTTGCTGTTGATCGCGCTGACGTTTAGCGGCGCGGTGACTTGGGCCGAGTAGGGCGCTTGGGTCTAAGCAAGGCGGTTTGATTTACGCAAGGCGATTTGAGTGTCTTACAGGCCAATTATCAGCACCTGTGCGGTGTCAGTCACCGATGATCCCGCCGTCATCGCGGCTGATAACGACCGTTGTGCAGCGCGGACGGCTTAGGCCATCGTTCGTGGGAAAATGGCTGGTGAACTGGCTGGGTGTGGAGCGATCGCCGGGGTGTTGGACGTTGACGAACATCGTTTTACGATCGGGCGTCATGCTGATGCCGGTGATCTCGCAGTCGGTTGGGCCTGTCAGAAAGCGCTTCATTTCGCCTGTTTCGGGATTGGCGAGCAGCAATTGGTTGTTGCCAAAATCGCCGGCGTGATCGCCGCCGTCTTGCATGGAACCCGACATATCGGTTTGAATCCAGATGCCGCCTGCCGCATCGAAATATACACCGTCTGGACAAGAGAGGATATTGTCGGCGGTTAGTGCTTGCTCGTTGCTCTTGCCGGGTAGCATTCTGCCGACCATGTCGCCCGTGGTTCCGCCTGCCAAGAGGAAGATGTCCCAGTCAAAGCGATGATCTTCGCGTTCCAACCAGCGAATAATGTGGCCGGTACTGTTGTTGGCTCTGGGGTTGGCGGCGTCTTGTTCTTCAAATTTGCGTTTCGTGTTGTTGGTTAAGGTAAAATACACGCGTCCTGTGCGTGGGCAGATTGCGCCCCATTCCGGTCTGTCCATCTTCGTGGCGCCTGCAATGTCGGCAGCCAGGCGGGTGTTGATCAGCACATCGCCTTGATCGCTGAATCCATCAAAATCTATCGTACCTACCTTGGTGCCTTTTGCGGCTTCGACTTTGGCGGCAAATTCGCTATCGTTAAGGTCTAATGCCAACCACTGTCCTTTACCTATGGCGTTAAATTTTGCGACATAGAGAGTGCCTTCGTTTAATAAGTCATCGCCTTTCATGCCTTCTTGGTAAACGGTTTTGCTGATGAATTTGTAGATATATTCATAACGTGAATCGTCGCCCGAATAGCAAACAATGGGCTTGCCTATTTCTGCTTTGGCAAACACGACGCCTTCATGGCCAAATCGGCCGAGTGAGGTGCGTTTTTTGGGAGTGGATGAGGGATCGAACGGGTCAATCTCGACCATCCAGCCAAAGTGGTTCGGCTCGTTTCGGTAGTCTTCCTGCGCGCTTGCGCCTTTGCTTGATGCGTCAAAGCGGCGGCTGATGTCGTGATCTAACGCGGGCTCTGCTAGCTCCCAAGAGTAGCGGCCGTTTTGGGTTTCGACGTCGTAACGCGCGTGTTCGCGTGGCATGCTGGCGTCTTGATTGGCGAAATAACCAGCCCAGTTTTCTTCTGCTGTGAGGTAAGTTCCCCAAGGGGTTGGGCCGCTTGAGCAATTGTTGAGGGTGCCGCGTGCGTGTGTGCCGGTGGCGCTGAACTTGGTTTTCAGTTTTGTATGGCCGCGGGCGGGGCCGGTAATTTCCATGTCGGTCAGCGCAGTAACGCGGCGATTGTAGGCGCTTTGTACGACCTCCCAATTTGCACCCCCCAAGGCAGAGCGTTTTACCTCGACGATCGACACGCCATGGCTTGCCATTTCCTTTAACACTTCATCTCGTGGGCGCATGCCGTTGGCGTTGATGCTTGGGCCGTTGGCGTGCAGCAGATTTGGCTCGATATATTCGTGGTTGATGGCCAGAATGCCGTGCTCCGATGAGCCAGCGATCGGGAAAAAGTGCATGCCGTCGTGACATTGGCCTATTTGTTCAAGTGCGTCTTTTCCGGTGCCGCGCCCGTCGGAAAGATAATAGGGATAGGAGCCTGTAATTGGCGTGCCCCAAGGCGCCAAGGGGGCCCAGCTGTAACCTTCTGGCACGCTGATCGTGTCGGCGCGTGATGTGGGGATGGCCCTGAAATTCATCTTGAATGCGCTGGGTGGTGGTTCTGGTAGCTGTCCAGGGATTTGGGGGCCATCGCCTTGGCCACCGCTGTTGCGATTGCTGCCGCAGGCGATGAGGTTGACTCCCATAAAGCTGACAGCGGTCGCGCCTATCATGCTCTGCAGCAAGGAGCGTCTGGAAAAGCGCTGTTCAACAATCTGGCGTAGCTGCGCGTTCTCGCTGTGGTTGTGTACGGCTTCTAGGCCGCTGTTATTGATCTCTAGGTAGCTTTTACTGCTCATTTTAAGCGTCACTCTTTTTGGTTAAGGTGAGCCGAGTGTAAAAAGTAAATGTGACAGGAGGATGAAAATAGTTGAATCAGCGTGCCGCTATCAAATCCGCGTCAATCTCCTCAATCCGGCTCACACCACAAAGCGCCATGGCGATTGAAAGTTCTGTCTGAAAATCTCTAAGCAGTGCCTCAACCCCAAGTTGGCCTTGTGCGGCCAGCGACCATGCCCACGGGCGGCCGATGAGCGCGCCTTGTGCGCCGAGCGCCAGTGCTTTGAGTAGGTCGATGCCGCTTCTTACGCCGCCATCTAGCAAGACGGGGAGGCGGCCTTCCAGTGCGGATACTACGCTGGGCAACTGGTGGATGGTTGCGGCGACGCTGTCCAGTTGGCGGCCGCCGTGGTTGGACAGCACGATGGCGTCTGCGCCCGCGTGAACCGCTTGCACGGCGTCTTCGGGCTCCATGATTCCCTTGAGTACCAAGGTGTGCGGCCACTGTTCCCGCAGCCAGCGGATGTCTTGCCAGGTCACGCTGGGGTCAAACTGGGCGTCGATCCACGCTTTGAAGGCTTGAATGTCGTTGGGGTTGGCGACGCGGTCGCTCAGGTTGCCGAAGTGGTGGGGTTTTCCGCGCAGGCCTACGTCGAGCAGCCACTTGGGCCGTGGGGCGAGCTGGACGGCTTTCGCGAAGCGCCCGGTTAGCCCTGGGTCTAGCATGCCGTTGCGATAGTCTCGCTGGCGAAAGCCCGCTACGGGCAGGTCTACAGTAAATAGTAAGGTGGTGCAGCCTGCTTGAAGGGCGCGTTCTAGCAACGCCTTTACTGCGTCGCGATCGCGCAGCATATAGAGCTGAAACCAACAGGCTTGTTGGGTGGCGGCGCGGACTTCTTCCAACGAACAAATACCCACGGTGGACAGGCTGAAAGGAACGCCCATCTGTTCGGCGGCGCGTGCGGCCTGCACTTCGCCGCGTGTGGCGAATAAGCCGGCCATGCCAAGCGGTGCGAGCGCCAGCGGCATTTGAACGTGCTGGCCTAGGAGCTGGTGCTGAGTGCTGAGTTGGCTTACGTCACGCAGTACCCGTTGGCGCAGGGTGATGTTGCCAAAAGCTTGGGTGTTTTTGGCAAGCGTATGTTCAGCGTTAGCGCCGCCGTCGATATAGTCGAACAGAAAACGGGGTAGGCGGCGCTCCGCGAGGCGTTGATAATCGTGGCTGCCGGAGGGAATAAAATGATAAGTCTTTGCCATCGTAGTGTTTTGCCGCTCTGCTGGGGGTTAGCCTTGGCTTTGATGCTACACTGAAAGAGCGCACTCCGTCATTCGTTCCACATGAATCTTTCTTTCAATTTTATTGATGTGAGCCTATTCATGGTCATCCCTAGCCCACGCGAAGAGTTTTCCTCGTTTATCACTTTGCTTGATGATGAATTTCGGGCGCGCTATGGCGCGCAGGGGGATAGCGCTTCAAGTGAGCGTGCTGCAGAGATCATCATGCAGTTTGCGCGTTATTTTTATGCCAATGTGCCGATTGATGAGCTGGCTCGAAAACGCATGGAAGATTTGTATGGCATGACCTTGGCGATTTGGGATTTTCTTCAAGTACGGGGGAAAAATCAGCCGAGGATTCGGGTATTTAACCCGCGTTTTGAAGATCATGGTTGGCAGACTACGCATACCATTGTGGAGCTGTTAGTGGATGATCGGCCGTTTTTGGTGGATTCCATTGCGATGGAGTTGAATCGGCGCGGTTTAACGATCCATTCGGTGGTTGCAGAGGCGTTTTTCTCGGAACGTGATGGGCATGGGCACCTGCGTGAAATTCACCTGAGCCGTGAATCAGATGCAGGGGTGAAAGAGGCGCTGATTCATTTTGAGGTAGATCGCCAGAGTGAGGCGCAGACGCTTGCCGATATTGGTGCCCATCTCACGCAGATCTTGCGTGAACTCGAATTTGCCGTGACGGATTTTCACGCGATGTTGGCGCGTACTGAGGTTCTGTCGCAGGAATTTAAGTATCGTGCGCCCAAGGAGAAAGTGGCGGTTCGCGAGGTAAGCGCATTTTTGCACTGGTTGTGTGAACACCATTTTACGTTTCTTGCGATGCGGGAATATCAGGTTCAGGAATTAGGTTCGCAAGGTGATGCCCATACGCAGAAGGGTGTTGAATCTGAGCCGCTGATGGCGTGCAATTCGTGCCGGTTGGTGGCGCTTCCGGATCGCGATCTTGGGATGATTCGCTGCAATCCAGAGCTTGATTTAATGGCATTGGCAGATGGGCCGGTGCTTCTTCCGGAGCAGTCGTTGGTATTTGCAAAATCGGGTACGCGGTCGCGCGTTCATCGGCCTTTGTACATGGATTTTATCGCGGTGCGGCATTTTGATGCGTCTGGAAGTTTACGGGGGGAAACTCGTATCCTAGGTTTATTCACTTCGCGGGTCGTGAATAACGCACCGAGTGAGTTCCCTTTGTTGCGGCGGAAACTGCGCACGATTTTACGCCGCTCTCGGTTGGAGATTGCTAGTCATAACGGTAAGCTGCTGTTACAGATTTTGGAAACCCTTCCCCGTGAGGAGCTGTTTCAAACCCCTACGGCCGAGCTGTTGAGAACGGCGTTGGATGTGCTGCACATTCAAGAGCGCAGGCGGCTGAAGATTTTTATGCGAAAAAGCCAGTACGGGCATTTTGTTACCTGCATGATTTATGCGCCGAGGGATAGCTATACGACGGCGCTTCGCAAGCGTTTTGAGCAGGTGTTGACGGGCTACCTGAACGTACAAGACTATGAGTCTTATACTTATGTATCAGATACGAGCCATGCGCGCTTGTATATCGTGATGCGGGCAGATCATCGTGATACTTGGAACTTCGATCTGAAGGAAATTGAAGATCGCATGATTGGGCTGGCGCGTTCATGGACGGATCAGCTGTCTGAATCATTGGTGGAATATTTTGGCGAGGAGCGTTCTTCGGTTTTGTTTACGCGTTATACCGATGCATTTCCAACGGCTTATCGAGAGGATTTTAGTTCACGAATGGCGGCGTCTGATATTGATCGTATCGAGTCGCTTTTGCAAGATTCTGCATCGGGTGCGCATGAGCTGGCGGTGTCTTTGTATCGGCCATTAGATGAAGAAGCAGGTGCTCTGCGCTGCAAGATTTATCATGCGCGCTCTGCGATTGCATTTTCAGATGTTCTGCCGATGTTGGAAAACCTTGGCTTGCGCGTCTTGGGTGGGCATCCCTATCTGGTGGAACCGAAGGAATGCGCAAAGGTTTGGATTTACGATTTTAGTGTGCGTCACTCGGAAAGCCAGCGGATTGAATTAGATCAGGTGAAGGGTGTTTTTCAGGAAGCATTTCACCGCGTTTGGTATGGCAATGCAGAAAACGATCCATTTAACCGGCTCACCTTAGAGGCGGGGCTGGGCTGGCGTGAGGTGGCTCTGTTGCGCGCCTATGCGCAGTATTTTCGGCAGATTCGCTTTCCATTTACGCCCACTTATATCAAAGATGCGTTGGTAGAATATCCGGAGATTGCGCACAGCCTTGTGGTGCTGTTTGATCAGCGATTTAATCCTTCCACGCGTGCGGATGATGCCGTTGAAACCGCGTTGGTGCAGGGGATTCGTGAGCGCTTGGATAAGGTGGTAAGTCTCGACCACGATCGAATTCTGCGAAGATTTTTAGACGTGATGCTTGCAACGCTAAGAACGAATTTTTACCAGTTGGATTCGGCTGGGGAAATGAAGGATTTTATTTCTTTCAAAATGAATCCGCATTTAATTCCAGAGATGCCAAAACCGCTGCCGCAGTTTGAAATATTTGTTTATTCTCCGCGTGTAGAAGGGGTGCATCTGCGCGGCGGAAAGGTGGCTCGTGGCGGAATTCGCTGGTCGGATCGGCGCGAGGATTTTCGCACGGAGGTGCTGGGCCTTGTGAAAGCACAGCAGGTCAAAAATGCTGTGATTGTGCCGGTGGGTGCCAAGGGTGGATTTATTCCTAAGCAAATTGGCAAACTTTCTAGCCGCGATGCGATTCAGGAAGAAGCGATTGAGTGTTACAAGATTTTTATTCGCGGGCTTTTGGATATTACCGATAACCTGCACGATGGGCGCGTAATTGCGCCGCAGCAGGTGGTTCGTAAAGATGATGATGACCCCTATTTGGTCGTCGCAGCAGACAAAGGCACTGCAAAGTTTTCGGATATCGCGAATGCGGTTGCTGCGGAGTATCACTTCTGGCTCGGTGATGCGTTCGCGTCGGGTGGTTCAGCGGGTTACGATCATAAGGGCATTGGTATTACCGCGCGGGGTGCGTGGATCTCCGTGCAACGGCATTTTCGTGAGCTTGGGATCGACGTGCAGCGTGATCCGATTACCGTTGTGGGCATCGGGGATATGTCCGGCGATGTGTTCGGTAACGGCCTGTTGCGTTCGCGTTCGGTAAAATTGGTGGCGGCGTTCGATCATCGCCACGTTTTTATCGACCCGGATCCAGACCCAGAGGCCTCTTATGCCGAGCGTGAGCGGTTGTTTTTGCTGAAGCAATCTTCTTGGGATAGTTACGACAAGGCGCTGATTTCCAAAGGGGGTGGAGTATTCTCGCGGGCCGCGAAATCGGTGTCCATCACGCCCGAAATGCGGATGCGTTTTGAAATTTCGGAGGATCGTTTAACGCCGGTCGAGCTGATTTCCAAAGTTCTTCGAGCACCTGTAGATTTGGTCTGGAACGGTGGAATTGGCACCTATATTAAATCCAGCCGTGAATCCAACGCAGATGTGGGGGATAAGGCGAACGATGTGTTGCGCGTGAATGGTGGCGAAGTGCGGGCGCGGGTGATCGGTGAGGGCGGCAACCTAGGGATGACGCAGCTCGGCCGGATTGAATACGCGCTTGCCGGTGGTTTGCTCAATACGGATTTTATTGATAATTCGGGTGGGGTGGATTGTTCGGACCACGAGGTGAATATCAAAATCCTAGTGGATTCGGTCGTTCATAACGGCGACCTTACGCTAAAACATCGCAATCAGCTGCTTGCCCAGATGACGGATGATGTTGCCGAGCTGGTACTTAAAAATAACTACCGCCAAACCCTTTGCATCAGTATTGCCAGAACCGAGTCGGTTTACCGAATGGGTGAATATCGCCGTTATATTCGGGCGCTGGTAGAGAGTGGTCGATTGGATCGTGCTTTGGAGTTTATTCCAGCAGAGGATGAACTTCTGGAACGTCAGACTAGCAAAAAAGGCTTGGTGCGGCCAGAACTTGCGATTCTGCTTTCCTATACCAAGGAAATGTTGAAGGAGTTGCTGGCGCAGGCGGAATTGCATCAAGACCCCTACCTTCAGCGTGAAGCCCAGCGAGCGTTTCCGGCGGTGCTGTGTGAGCGCTTTCCTGAAGCGCTGCAGCAACATAAGCTGCTCCCGCAGTTAGTGGCAACGCAAGTGGCCAATGATATCGTGAACTATATGGGTATTACGTTCATGTATCGGATGGTGGATGCCGCCGGCTCGCAGCCTGGAGAAATTGCGCGTGCTTTTATTGCCGCGCGCGATGCTTTTGATCTTGAAAAATGGTGGCATCAGATCGAACAGATGGACGGTCGAGTTGGGGCAGATGATCAGCTGGAAATGATGCGCCAACTGATTCGCTTGGTGCGCCGCGCGACGCGCTGGTTTTTACGGAATCATCGTTGTTCCTTGAATGTTGGGGAGATTGTTGCCCGCTTTCAGCCTGGCGTGCGAGAGGTGGCGTCTTCCTTACCAAGCGCGTTATGTGGGCGCCGTCGTGAGGAGTGGCAATCACGCTTTGATCAACTCACGGAGCGTGGTGTGCAGGAGGGGCTTGCGACCTATATCGCCGGAATTGACAGCATGATGCGCGCGCTTGCAATCATTCAGGCAGCCGAACTTGCTAAGTGTCCGGTAGAGAAAGCGGCTGCGATGTATTTTGCAATCGGCGATACCTTGGAATTGTACTGGATGTTCGAGGAAATCAGCCACCTGCAGATTGATAATCATTGGCAGGCACTGGCGCGCGAAGCTTACCGAGATGATTTGGATTGGCAGCAACGCACCCTTACAGTAGGCGTTTTGAATGCGGGATTTGAGGGAGATGTGAACGCGCAGCTGGTGCGGTGGAGCGAACTTCACGGTGATATGATTGCACGCTGGCGGCGTATGGTGGAGGAAATTCGCACCACAGAAACGCAGGAATTTGCGATGTATGGCGTGGCGCTACGTGAGCTGATGGATCTGGCGCAGACTACGCTGCATACCGATGCGAATACGGGTACTGACTGTTCTGAGGCGTATAAGAGTGAGCCATGAGCTATATCATTTTTGACTTGAATTTGATGCCAGAGGAATATCAAAAGTGGTATAGCGGCCATGCCCGTACCATTGTGGTTACCGCACGGGATGGTCGTAAAATACAATTTCCGGTAAAACACCTCCAGCGCTTCGTTTCACATTCTGGGGTAAAGGGCACGTTTGCAATTTATTTTGACGCAAAACAGCGCTTTAAAGGCATAAAAAGGCTGGTTTAGCGGCATGATCCGCCGCTAAACCAGCCTGTTAGAGAGGCGTCAACCTAACGCCTTTGCAATACGTTGCATGGCAAGGACGACGTTTTCGTGACTGTTAAATGCGCTGATCCGGATATGCCCTTGCCCACAGGAGCCGAACCCTGCACCCGGCGTGCAAACAACCCCTGCACGCTCTAGCAGCAGATCGAAAAAGTCCCACGCATCTCGGCCGGTATTCACCCAGATATAGGGTGAATTGTCGCCGCCCACGCAAGAGAATCCAATTTGCTGTATCACGCTACGAATATGCGCGGCATTCTCTAGATAGCCATCGGTGAGTGCGCGTATTTCACTCTGCCCTTGGGGGCTGAACACCGCTTCGGCAGCCCGCTGTACGGGGTAGGAAACACCGTTGAACTTGGTTGTGTGGCGGCGATTCCAGAGCGCGTGCAGGGAGACTTTTTCGCCCGTCTCGGTATAGCCAAAACATGCCTTTGGCACCACAGTATAGGCGCAACGCACGCCGGTGAAGCCCGCCGTTTTCGAGAAACTCCGAAATTCAATGGCGACTTCATTGGCGCCCGGAATTTCGTAAATAGAATGAGGAAGGTCGGGGTCGCGGATAAATGCTTCATACGCAGCGTCAAAAAGAATCAGTGAGCGATTCTTGCGTGCGTATTCCACCCATGCAGTAAGCTGCTCACGGTTTAACGTCGCGCCTGTCGGATTGTTCGGTGAGCAAAGATAAATCAGATCAGCAGAGGTGGTGGGTATTTCGGGCAGATAACCGTTCTCGATGGTGCAGGGAAGGTAGGTGATTCTGTCGTAACGATCACCCTTCAGGGCACCTGCGCGGCCCGCCATGACGTTGGTGTCCACATAGACGGGGTAAACGGGGTCTGGAATGGCAAGGCGAGTGTCATTGGAAAAGAGTTCTTGGATATTCCCCGTATCGCATTTGGCTCCGTCGCTTACGAAAATCTCATCGGGTGAGATGTCGGCGCCGCGTGCCTGAAAATCGTGAATTGCGATGGCTTCGCGCAGGAATCCATAGCCCTGCTCGGGGCCGTAGCCGCGAAAGCTGCTGGCGGTGCCGAGCTCATCCACCGCTTGATGAAAAGCGTTGAGGCAGGCGGTGGGCAGGGGCTGGGTTACGTCGCCGATGCCTAGCCGAATGATTTCTTTCTCAGGATGGAGTTGCTGGAAGGCTTGTACCCGTTTGGCAATCGTAGAAAACAGGTAGCTTGTTTGCAGTTGCAGGTAATTCTCGTTGATTTTGATCATCGTAGGCAGCCTCAAAACGTACGCAGTGGTGAGCACTGCGCACGCTGTATTGTGGTGGAAGATGGCTTTGAAGGTCGCTTCTAAGGTGCGAGATTAACGTGGCAACGTAGTCGCGCCCATTAAATACTCGTCAATGGCTCTTGCCGCTTGGCGGCCTTCCCGAATTGCCCAAACCACCAGTGATTGGCCGCGCCGCATATCGCCTGCCGCAAAAACCTTTTCTACGTTGGTGGCGTAGCCACCTTTGGTTTCTACGGAAGCACGTGCGTTTCCGCGTGAGTCTTTCTCTACGCCGAAGCCGGCGAGAATGGATTCAACGGGGCTGACAAATCCCATGGCCAAAAGCACGAGGTCTGCTTTCCAGAGCTGTTCGGTGCCTTCTACTTCAATGAAGCGGCCGTCTTTCATTTCGACGTGAACGGTTTTGAGCCCGGTAAGCTGGCCTTTTTTGCCTACAAATTCTTTGGTCGCAATCGCAAACTCGCGCTCACAGCCTTCTTTATGGCTAGAGGAAGTGCGGAGTTTGTACGGCCAATAGGGCCAGGTCAGCGCCTTGTTTTCTTCTTCCGGTGGGCGTGGCATCAATTCAAATTGCACAACGCTGCTGGCGCCGTGGCGATTGGATGTGCCCACGCAATCCGAACCCGTATCACCGCCGCCGATCACGATTACATGCTTGCCATCGGCCCGGATTTGCTCGGGTACGGCTACCCCAGCATTGACGCGATTTTGCTGCGGTAAAAATTCCATCGCAAAATGTACGCCCTTCAGATCGCGTCCAGGGACGGGCAAATCGCGGGATTGTTCAGAACCGCCTGTGAGCAATACCGCATCGAATTCTTTGAGCAATTGCTTGGGGGAAACCGACTGTGTTGCCCAATTCGTTACTTTGCTGTCAGCCGGCATTTCACCTACAAGGGTGTTGGTGCGAATCGTTACGCCTTCTGCCACCATCTGCTCTACGCGGCGGTCGATGTGGGCTTTATCCAGTTTGAAATCGGGGATGCCAAAGCGCAGCAAGCCGCCAACTTTGTCATTTTTTTCAAACAGGGTAACGTCGTGGCCTGCGCGCGCAAGTTGTTGCGCTGCCGCCATTCCGGCAGGGCCGGAGCCGACGACGGCCACTTTTTTGCCCGTTTTCGTCAGCGCGGGCTGCGGTACAACCCAGCCTTCCTGATAAGCGCGATCAATGATGGCATGCTCAATGGATTTAATTCCCACTGGCTGACGGTTAATGTTCAGGGTGCAGGCAGCCTCGCAAGGGGCAGGGCAGATGCGGCCCGTAAATTCTGGAAAGTTATTGGTAGAGTGCAACACTTCAATCGCGGATTTCCAGTTGTCGCGATAGACCAGGTCGTTAAAATCCGGAATGATGTTGTTGACAGGGCAGCCGTTATTGCAGAACGGGGTTCCGCAGTCCATGCAACGAGCGCCTTGTTGGCGTGATTGCTCGGGGGTGAGCGTGTGTACGAATTCTTTATAGTTTTTGACGCGCACGTTTACGTCATCGTATTTTTCTTCGATGCGCTCAAATTCGATAAAGCCAGTAATTTTTCCCATGATACTAACTCCGCGTATTCGCTTGAGTAAGCGCCTAGTGCTAGGCGCTTTCCCGGGTGGAATGGGTATTCAGTTGTTGTGCGATCAGATCGTTCAGCGCGCGCCGATATTCATGTGGAAATACCTTCACGAAGCGAGCGCGTGCTTCTGGCCAGTTCTCTAGCAGTTCGCGCGCGCGGTGCGAACCGGTCCAGCGCTGGTGATCCTGTAGCAGCCCTTTCAGAAGAACCTCATCTGCAACGCCGTTGTGTGGGGGAATTTCCGCTTCGGCCTGTTCCTCTACGGAAAGAACCGGGTCGAGGCTGACTTGGGCGGTGTTGCAGCGTTTGGCAAATTCGCCGTCTTCGTCATACACATAGGCCACGCCGCCCGACATCCCCGCTGCAAAATTGCGACCGGTTTTGCCGAGAACTACCACGGTTCCGCCCGTCATGTATTCGCAGCCGTGATCGCCGGTGCCCTCTACTACGGCCGTTGCGCCGGAGAGTCGAACACCAAAGCGCTCGCCCGCAATGCCACGGAAAAAGGCTTCACCCGCCGTTGCGCCGTAGAGCACGGTATTCCCGACGATGATGTTCTGCTCTGCACGCCCCTGAAAATCGACGTTAGGACGAATCAGCAGCTTTCCACCCGATAAACCTTTGCCGGTGTAGTCGTTGGCTTCGCCGGTCAGGGAGAAGGTGATCCCTTGGGCGAGGAACGCGCCGAAGCTTTGCCCGCCGGTACCTTCGAATTGAACGTGAATGCTATCGTCTGGCAATCCTTCCGAGCGTCTCTTGATTAGTTCACCCGAAAGCATCGCGCCCACGGTACGGTGAACGTTACGCACCCGCTCCACAAACTGCACTCTCTCGCCTTTCTCCAAGGCTGCGCGCGACTTGGCAATCAGACGGAAATCCAGCGACTTATCCAGCGCGTGATCCTGCCCGCTCGTGTGCAGGCGTGGAACTTCGACAGGTGCGGAAGGAAGCGCAAATACGCGGCTAAAATCCAGACCTTTGGCTTTCCAGTGCTCAATGCCTTTGCGGGTATCGAGCAGATCTGCACGTCCAATCAAGTCGTCAAACCTACGAATCCCAAGCTGGGCCATAATGCGGCGTGCTTCTTCGGCGATAAAGAAAAAGAAGTTCACCACGTCTTCTGGCTTGCCGGAAAACTTTTTACGCAGCTCTGGGTCTTGCGTGGCAACACCCACGGGGCAGGTGTTCAAGTGGCATTTACGCATCATGATGCAGCCGGAAACCACCAGCGGCGCCGTTGCAAAACCAAATTCATCTGCACCCAAAAGTGCGCCGATTACCACATCGCGGCCGGTTTTCATTTGGCCGTCGGCCTGCACCCGCACGCGACCGCGCAGGCGGTTGAGGACGAGCGTTTGTTGGGTTTCGGCAAGGCCAAGTTCCCACGGCGTGCCGGCGTGTTTGATGGAAGTCAAAGGCGATGCGCCGGTACCGCCGTCGTGACCGGCGATCACGATGTGGTCGGCTTTGGCTTTGGCAACGCCTGCCGCGACCGTGCCTACGCCCACTTCGGATACCAGTTTCACTGAAATATCAGCGCGCGGATTGACGTTTTTAAGGTCGTGTATCAGCTGCGCTAAGTCTTCGATGGAATAAATATCGTGGTGTGGGGGTGGTGAAATCAGGCCGACGCCGGGCACGGAGTGGCGCAATTTTCCGATGTAAGGGGATACCTTGCCGCCGGGTAGCTGGCCGCCTTCGCCGGGTTTTGCACCTTGCGCCATTTTGATCTGGATTTGATCGGCAGAAACCAAATATTCGGTATTTACACCAAAACGGCCGGAAGCCACCTGCTTGATCTTCGAGCGCAGGCTGTCGCCTTCTTTCATGATGTAATCGACTTCTACCACGTCGCCAATCACGTCGGAGAGCTTGGTTCCGGTTTTGATTTTGCCGCCTTTCAATTCCTCACGATAACGCGCAGGGTCTTCGCCGCCTTCGCCGGTATTGCTTTTGCCGCCGATGCGGTTCATCGCAATTGCAAGGTTGGTGTGCGCTTCTGTCGAGATGGAGCCGAGCGACATTGCGCCGGTTGCAAAGCGCTTTACGATCTCAGCAGCGGATTCCACTTCTTCAACAGGGATGATGCGGGCTGGGTCGATCTTAAATTCGAACAGGCCGCGAAGCGTCATGTGCCGCTGGGATTGGTCGTTAATGATGTGCGCATATTCTTCGAAGGTTTCATAACGATTGGAGCGAGTGCTGTGTTGTAACTTTGCAATCGCGTCCGGCGTCCACATATGTTCTTCGCCGCGAACGCGCCATGCGTATTCGCCGCCCGTTTCCAGCATGTTGGCAAGTACGGGGTCATCGCCAAAAGCACGCTGGTGGTTGCGGATGGCTTGCTCGGCAACTTCAAAAATACCGATGCCGCCGATTTGGCTGGGCGTGCCGGTAAAATATTTTTTGACGAGTTCCTCGTTCAGGCCGATAGCTTCAAAAATCTGTGCGCCGCAGTAGGACATGTACGTGCTGATGCCCATTTTGGACATGATTTTTGATAAGCCTTTGCCTATCGCTTTGATAAAGTGATAGGCGGCTTTTTCGGGAGTGATGCCCATTTGTGGTGCAAGGTCTGCGAGGCTTTCCAAGGCAAGATAGGGGTGGATGGCTTCTGCCCCATAGCCGGCCAATACCGCAAAATGGTGGACTTCGCGAGCGGTTGCCGTTTCGACCACCAGACCGGCAGAAGTACGCATCCCCATACGGATTAAATGGTGGTGAATTGCAGAGAGGGCAAGCAGCGCAGGGATGGCGATATTGTCACGATCCATGCCGCGGTCGCTCAAAATCAGGATGTTGCTTCCTGAGCGAATCGCTTCTACCGCTTCCGCGCACAAATAGGCAATACGTGCTTCGACGCCTTCTTTGCCCCAGGCAACGGGATAGGTAATGTCGATTTCGTGGGTACGGAATTTTCCGCCGGTACGCTTTTCGACTTTGCGCAGCTTGGCCATGTCGTTAGCATCCAGCACCGGTTGTTTTATTTCCAAACGAATCGGCGGGTTGACGGCGTTGATGTCCAGCAAATTCGGGCGCGGGCCGATAAACGACACCAGCGACATCACCACCGCTTCCCGTATCGGGTCGATCGGCGGGTTGGTGACCTGTGCAAATAGCTGCCGGAAATAGTGGTACAGAGGCTTGCTGCGCTCTGAAAGCACGGCCAGCGGGGAGTCGTTCCCCATTGAGCCAATCGCTTCTTCGCCACCTGTTCCCATGGGCAGGAGCATGAATTTAATATCTTCTTGGGTGTAACCAAACGCCTGCTGACGATCGAGCAGCGATTCCCGATACAGGCGCGGTTCTGCGCTTGCCTCGATGTGATCCAAGTGAATCCGAACGCTTTCAATCCACTGACGATAAGGTTTTGCGGAAGAAAACTGCGCTTTTAGCTCCTCATCCTCAATGATGCGGCCTTGCTCCAAGTCGATCATAAACATTTTGCCGGGCTGCAAACGCCACTTACGCGCAATGTTATTTTCCGGAATCGGCAGAACGCCAGCTTCAGAGGCGAGTACGACAAAATCATCGTGAGTCACGATAAAACGCGCGGGCCGCAGGCCGTTACGGTCTAGCGTTGCACCAATCTGGCGGCCGTCGGTGAATACCATCGCGGCGGGGCCGTCCCATGGTTCGAGCATAGCGGCGTGGTATTCGTAAAAGGCGCGGCGCTGTTCGTCCATCAGAGTGTGCTGTTCCCACGCTTCGGGAATCATCATCATGGCGGCCTGCGCAAGCGGGTAGCCCGACATCACCAACAGTTCCAGCGTGTTATCGAAGGTGGCCGTATCGGATTGCCCTTCCATACTGATGGGGTAGAGCTTTTTCAGGTCGGTGCCCAATACGGGCGATTTCATCACGCCTTCGCGGGCACGCATCCAGTTAAAGTTGCCTTTAACGGTATTGATCTCGCCGTTATGCGCCACCATCCGGTAGGGGTGGGCGAGCGGCCAAGAGGGGAATGTGTTGGTCGAAAAACGCTGGTGCACCAGTGCCAGTGCCGATACGACACGCTCATCGCGCAGGTCGAGATAGTATTTTCCTACCTGATCGGCGAGCAGCAGCCCCTTATAGATCACGGTACGGCATGACATGCTGGGTACATAGTATTCTGAGCTGTGCGTAAGCATCAGACCGGTGATTTTTGCAGAGGCGGTTTTCCGAATCACATAGAGTTTGCGCTCTAGCGCATCGGGCACAAGAATGTCCGGCCCACGGCCGATAAATACTTGGCGAATGATCGGCTCGTTTGCGCGTACTGCGGGCGACATCGGCATGTTGCGATCTACCGGCACATCGCGCCAGCCGAGCAGGATTTGTTTTTCGTTGGCAATGGCGCGTTCGAGTTCACGAATGCAGGCTTCGCGTGACGCAGCTTCTTTTGGCAAAAAGACCATCCCTACGCCGTAATCGCCGGGTGGTGGCAGCGTGATCCCTTGGCGCGCCATTTCTGCGCGGTAGAAAGCATCCGGAATCTGAATCAAAAGACCCGCACCATCGCCCATGAGTGGGTCTGCACCTACCGCACCGCGATGGTCGATATTTTCAAGAATCTTCAACCCTTGGGTTACGATCGCGTGTGATTTAACGCCCTTAATGTGGGCGATAAAACCAACGCCGCATGCGTCGTGTTCGGCGTTCGCATACAGGCCGGTTTCAGTGGCCGCGCGAATTTCTTCGGCGGTCGCAGTGGTAAGAGGAGAGATGTCTTCGGGAAATCTGGGTTCCGAATCCGCCTGTATCATGCTGGCGCTCCACAACGTAGTGATTGCGGCACTGAGAGTCTTTGCGTGCCTGCAATGCAATGATTAGAGAAAATGTTCAGGTGAGAAAATAGCTCGTTTAGAGCAATTCGTTCTGCAAGGAGGCGGGATACACGCGAGCAAGCGGCACAAAAGTGGGCAGCAGGATTGAACCGGCGCCCCTTGCAGATACGTTAAAGCAAGGAACGCGCCAATATATGAATGCGTTGATTTTTAAGGGGGTTTAATAAAGATTGGGGCGATGTTGCGATGGGGTGGGGCGGTAAGGCGGCTGGTTTGCACCAAGTCGGTGCGTTCGCGCATTATTGTTGTGCAGGGCAACCGAATGGTGCGGCACGCTTACGGGCTTTAAACGCTTCAAAGTCGAACGGGCGCGGCTCGCCGGATTCAAGGCCAGCGTTCAGCGCATCTTGCAGCGCCTTCACCTTGGTTTCGTGCTCTTCCAGCAGTCGCAGCCCCGCCCTCACCACGTCGCTTGCCGATCCATAGCGCCCGCCTTGCACTTGGGAATCAATAAAGTTGGTGAAGTGTTGTCCGAGGGATACGGATGTGTTTCGCATGGGAATTCTCCTTGGTTCGCTGCCAATATATACTAAATATTGGTATTAAGCATCACCGAGGCCGGCCCAATTTGATCTATTCAGCCCCTCACTCCTGCTAGAAGAGCCTTTACCTGCTCGTGCAGGCTTGGAAGTTCGCGCTGTATCGTCCGCCAGACGATCTCAAGGTCTACCTTAAAGTAGCCGTGAGCGACTGCGTTACGCATCTGGTAAGCAGACGATAGCGGCAGTTCCGGATGGCTGGCGGCAAATGTGGCGTAGCGCTTCTCAATGTTATGGCTGGCCTCTCCAATGATTTCCAAGTTGCGGATCACGGCATCTTGTACCAATGGGTTGTTTGCAAATGCAGATTCATCCATGTCTTTGGTGTAGCGGTAGATGCGGTCAATCGCTTCGAGGATGTGGGATAGATACTCGGCCAAGCGTTGTTGGCCAAGCATCATATCGGGCGTGCCTCTGCGAGTACGGAGGCTCGAAAGCTATCGGGTAGGGCGTTGGGAGTCAGTACGTCTACCCGTACGCCTAGCAATTTACCGAGTTCGTGCCGGATTGCGCCAATGTCGAAGAGCGTTGTCTCGGGCGTTGGGTCAACGAGAATATCCAAGTCGCTGTTGGGAGTGTCCTGGCCGCGCAGTACAGAGCCAAATACACGGGCGTTGCGGGCACGGTGGGATTCGACCACTCGCCGGATCGCAGTGCGGTGTATGCTTAGCGCATCAGAAGGTTTCAAGACTTTACGCTCCCGCAATTGACATTGAGCTCACGATAGCAGCAACCCTTGGCGGGGCGCAACTTCGGTGCCCACGCATTCCCCCTCACTCCTCCATTCCCAACTCTTTCAGTTTCCGAGTCAGCGTGTTGCGCCCCCAGCCTAGCAGTTCGGCAGCTTCTCCGCGTCGGCCGCCGGTGTGTTGTAGGGTCGCTTCAATCAGGATGCGCTCAAGCTCAAGCGTCGCGCGACCGAGGAGATTGGTTGCGCCTTGGTACAGTTCTTGGTTCGCCCATTGAGCTAGTGCGCTGTGCCAACGGTTGGCAGGATCGGGGGACGATGATGTAGCCGCTTCGGTGGGGTGACTCGTGGGTGTGCTGGTGGTGGAGCTTAGGTTTACCGCTCCGCCAGGTGCCGGTGTGGATTGCGCCTGCAAAGAGGGCGCTTGCGTTGGCTGTGACAGCAGTTCTGGCGGTAGGTCGCTGATCATTACGTCTCGGCTGGCGGCCATTACGGTGATCCAGCGGCAGGTATTTTCAAGCTGGCGCACATTGCCCGGCCATTCCAATTGGCTGAGGAATTGCTCGGTTTCAGGCAATAAGGTGCGGGCTTCGATGTTCAGTTCGCGTGCGGCTTTTTGCAAAAAGAAGCGGGCCAGTTGCGGGATGTCCTGGCGGCGTTCGCTCAATTTGGGCAATTGGATGCGGATGACGTTCAGCCGGTGGAATAAGTCTTCCCGAAATAAGCCGTTACGAACCAGGCTCTCTAGATGCTGATGCGTCGCGGCAATGATGCGTACGTCTGCCTGGATTGCGGTATGGCCGCCGACCCGAAAAAAGCTTCCATCGGAGAGTACCCGCAGCAGGCGCGTTTGTGCTTCGAGTGGCATATCGCCAATTTCATCCAGAAACAGCGTGCCCCCTGCGGCTTGCTCAAAGCGGCCTTGCCGCTGAGAGGAGGCGTTGGTGAACGCGCCTTTTTCGTGGCCAAATAATTCCGATTCGATCAGATCACGCGGAATGGCCGCCATGTTCAGGGCAATAAATGGTTTGGATGCACGCGGACTGTGGCGGTGCAAAGCGCGCGCAACCAGCTCTTTTCCGGTGCCGGATTCGCCGTTGATCAGCACCGTGATGGGCGATTGCGCGAGCCGGCCGATAGCGCGAAACACTTCCTGCATGGCCGGTGCCTCACCGATAATTCCGGTTTCGGCTTGGCCCGTTCGTGTTCCCCCGCCTTGGGATGGGGATGTTCGTGGCAGCATTTGTTCACGCGCGTGCGTAAGGGCGCGTTGCACTAAGCTAATGGCATCGTCCAGATCAAAAGGCTTGGGGAGATATTCAAATGCGCCGCCCTGATAGGATTGTACTGCGCTATCCAGATCGGAGTGCGCCGTCATAATGATGACCGGCAGCTGCGGGTATTGTTTGTGGACTTTTGCAAGCAGTTCCAAGCCACTCATGCCCGGCATTCGAATATCACTAAGAATGGCAGCAGGCTGTTGTGTTCTGAGAGCCTCCAGTACGCCATCGGCGCGGTCAAATACCGTTACGTTCATCCCGGCTTGTTTGAGTGCTTTTTCGAGCACCCAACGGATGGATTTATCGTCATCAATCACCCAGATGGCTTCGGTAGTCATTTGTAATCCTGTTCGATGAACGTATTTTTAGGGAATGGGGCAGGGGCCAATCGGAATTAAAATCCGGAATACGGTGCGCCCAGGGATGCTATCGCATTCTATCAAACCGCCGTGTTTTTGCATGATGGCCTGTGCAATGGGCAGGCCCAAGCCTGTGCCCTGAGCGCGCCCCGTAACCATTGGATAGAACAGGGTTTCGCGCAGGTTTTCGCGGATGCCGTGGCCGTTATCTTCAATTTCCACCTGGCAGACCAAGCGGTGGCGTTGTGCGCCAATCGCAAACTGGCGTAACGCTCTCGTGCGCATGATGATGCGCGGCGCTGCGTCGCCTGCCTGTACCGGCATCGGGTTTTCGAGAAGCGATTGCGCTGCGTTGCGAGCGACGTTGAGCACAACCTGTATGAGCTGATCCATGTCGGCCCATACTTCGGGTAGGCTTGGATCGTAGTCGCGTTCAATGATCAATGCGGTTTTTGTTTGTAGAATTTCTGCCTGCAGAATCATTCGCACGCGCTCTAGTACGCGGTGAACATTGATGCAGCGAAAATCGAGCATGCGAGTGGGGCCGAGCATCCGGTCGAGCAAATTTCCTAAGCGGTCGGTTTCGCTGATGATGACGTCGGTATACTCTTTAATCTCAGGGGAGGGAAAGGAACGCTCCAATAGTTGCGCTGCGCCGCGGATTCCGCCGAGCGGGTTTTTGATTTCATGCGCCATTCCACGCACTAACGCTTTGGTTGCGTGGTTGACAGTGAGCAACCCTTCTTCGCGGCTGATGCGGCGCATACGGTCCAAGGGTAGTAGTTCTACAAGTAATTGTTTTTCCCCGGTTTCTTCGTTGAGGATCGGTGTTGCAATGTAATCAACGAATAATCCATGGGTGAGCCCGGCCACCTGAATTGGCGCTTCGCGTCGGGTGTAGGGGTGCATTTCGTGCAAGGCGTTTTTCAGGTCTTCCGCGCTGTTGTTGTCTGGGCGCAGGAATAGGGTGGCAAACTGTTCTTGCAGGTGTGACAGGCTGGTGGCAAACAGTTGTTCTGCCGCAGGGTTGGCGTATTCGATCTGCAATTGCTCGTCGAGCAGGAGCACCGCAGTGGACAGATTGCCGAGCAAGTAGGTGCCTTTGCGAGCGATTGGCAGCATAGAGGGTTTTAGGAGGGGCGTTGGTGATTTCATTTGAGCCACTATGCCATAGCCTGTATGTCGTCGTCTGCACGTCGTTACGCGGGCGCTTATCGGTGTCGTTACAACACTGTCTAACGGCGATGTTTGTGGAGTGTTGAACGCTGCCGCCAAAAATAACGGCAGCATTCAAACAGCGGGGCTTACAGGCTGTAGTACATATCAAATTCAACGGGGTGAACGGCCTGCCGCATGCGCGTTACTTCCGCCATTTTCATCTCTACATAAGCGCTGAGCATGTCCTCGGTGAACACGCCGCCTTCCAGCAGAAATGCTTTGTCTGCCAGAAGCGCATCAATCGCCTGATCCAGACTGTGCGCCACTCGGGGTACCAGTTTTGACTCTTCTGGCGGCAGGTCATAGAGGTTTTTGTCCATGGCATCGCCGGGGTGGATGTGATTCTTGATGCCATCCAGACCCGCCATCATCAGTGCAGAAAAAGTGAGGTAGGGGTTGGCGGTGGGATCTGGAAAGCGCACTTCGATGCGGCGGCCTTTCGGATTTTTTACCCATGGAATCCGGATCGAGGCAGAACGGTTGCTGGCGGAGTAGGCCAGCATAACGGGCGCTTCAAAGCCAGGCACCAGGCGCTTGTAGGAGTTGGTGCCGGGGTTGGTGAGGGCGTTCAAGGCTTTGGCGTGTTTGATAATGCCGCCAATGTAGTACAGTGCGGTTTCGGAAAGGCCTGAATAGCCGTCGCCTGAGAACAGGTTTTTGCCGTTCTTGAACAGCGATTGGTGAACGTGCATACCAGAACCGTTATCGCCTACCAGTGGTTTGGGCATGAAAGTCGCAGTTTTGCCGTACTGATGGGCAACGTTATGTACGCAGTATTTTAGAATCTGTACTTCGTCAGCCTTTCTTACCAAGGTATTGAAAGGCACGCCGATTTCGCACTGGCCGGCGTTGGCCACTTCGTGGTGATGAACTTCGATGCTGAGGCCCATATTTTCCATCGCGGAGCACATCGCAGCGCGCACATCGTGCAGCGAATCTACCGGCGGTACGGGGAAATAACCGCCTTTTACGCGCGGCCGATGGCCGGTGTTATTGCGGCTGAATTCATCGTTGCTGACCCATGCGCCTTCGTCAGAATGAATGCTGAAGCTTACGCCCTGCATTTCATTTTTCCACTGCACTGAGTCGAAGATAAAAAATTCGGGTTCTGGGCCAAAGTAGGCGGTGTCGGCAATGCCGGTGGTTTTCAGATATTCTTCTGCGCGGCGTGCAACCGAGCGTGGGTCGCGGCTATAACCCTGCATGGTGGCGGGTTCGAGAATGTCGCAGCGCACGATCACGGTGGGCTCATCGGTGAACGGATCGAGCACGGCGCTGGCATCGTCAGGCATCAACACCATGTCGGAGGCTTCGATGCCTTTCCAGCCGTGGATGGAGGAACCATCGAACATTTTGCCTTCTTCAAAGGCGGATTCGCCCATGGTGTGAGCAGGGAAGGTGACGTGTTGCTCTTTGCCGAGGGTGTCGGTAAAGCGTAAATCAACCCAGCGTGCTTTGCTTTCTTGGATCAGAGACTGCGTTTTGGACGACATCGTGGTGCTTCCTGTTGGTGGTTACAAACGATCGGTAGTTACTGGCGATCAAGGGTTACGGGTGATCAAGGGTTACGGGTGATCAAGGGTTACAGGGTGTTGTCACGATGAAGAGAGCAAGCTCTATGCCATTCTTTGGCGAGCCTTGAGAGATAAGGACGTGTGCCAGTTTTTGTGCGTTCGGCGGCTATTTTTAGCGCATTTTGGCGAGGAGCGTGGAACGCAATGCACCAAAGTGGTGCGCTCCATTGTGGAGCTGCACTGGAGTGGCGCGGCGGAATTGTGCGCGGCCATGGTGTGGTGGCATGGCGCGCTGGCATGGTGTGGGGAGTTGCCGCTAATCCTGATCTCCATCCTCCAGATCCGGTTCGTTCAATAGCACGCCAGGAATTACGTGGCTTTCGCTCGCCCAGTCGCCCAGATCAATCAGTTTGCAGCGCTCGGAGCAAAAGGGCCGCCAGAGGCTTTCGGCGCGCCATTCTACGGGTTTTTTACAGGTGGGGCAGGCAACGGTAGGCCCTTGGGGAGTGGCGTTGGTCGTCGCGTGGCTCATGGATTGGCAGACCCTTTGGATAAGTCGGCGGCCCCTTGCTGGCGGTTTGCAGCCATCGCCAGATAGCGCTGATGCAGCGCGTCTACCTGCGCGTGCAAATGCGCTAGGTCTTGATCGTTGGTGAGGACGTCATCGGCGCGGGCAAGGCGCTGCTCACGCGGCATCTGAGCATCTACGATGGCGCGGGCGCCGGCTTCGGTGGTGTTGTCGCGGGCGATTGTACGGTGGATCTGTGCTTCGATCGGGGCATCGACCAATACGGTGCGGTGGGCCATCAGCACTTGCCCGCTTTCAAACAGCAGGGGGGATACCAGCAGGGTATAGGGCGTTTGGCTTGCTTCTAGTTGCCTGCGGATTTCTTGGCCGATCAGCGGGTGGGTGAGGGCTTCCAGCCATTTGCGCTCGGCGGGGTTGGCAAATACGATTTCGCGCAGGGCGCGGCGGTCGAGTGCGCCTTCAGCGGTGATGACGTTTGCGCCAAAGTGCTCGCGAATCTGCGTAAGGGCAGGCGTGCCGGGTTCAACCACCTGGCGGGCGACGATGTCGGCATCTACGATGGTGATGCCGTGGGCATGAAAGCGGTCGGTGGCGGCGGTTTTACCACTGCCGATACCGCCGGTAAGGCCGATGATGAGCATGGTGGGGGTTAGCGATGGCTGGCCAAATCGGTGGGTGTTTTGGGTACAGCGACGAGCTTAATACCCAATGCATTCATTACTTTGTGGAGGGTGTCAAAACGTGGAATCGTGCTGCCACCCAAGGACGCGTATAAGCTTTCCCTGCTAAGTCCAGCATCTTTGGCGACTTGGGTCATGCCTCGCGCCTTTGCAATGTCGCCTACGGCTGCTGCAAGCAAGGCAGGGTCATCTTCTTCAAGTACAATGGTTAGGTACTCGGCGATGGCTTCTTCGCTGTCTAGATGCTCGGTAATATCGAAGCGTTTTAATTCAGAGGCCTTAATCACACATCAATCCTCAATCGTTTTGGATAGCGCAATTGCTTTTGCAATATCCATTTGCTGCGACGATTTGTCACCCCCGCCAAGCATGATAACAAGCAAGGTTCCGCGTTGAACGAAGTACATGCGCCAACCCGGGCCAAAATGCTCTCTAAGTTCGCTTACGCCTTCTCCAACGGGTTGAACATCTCCAAAGTTTCCAAGTGATACCTTACGTAAACGCGTAAGGAGGCGGCGACGAGTCGTTCCATCTTTGATGTTTGACAACCAGTTGGAAAACTCAGTCGTCTCGACAATTTCACACATCCATTTAATCCCGCGGATAGGTAAGGTATCTATCTTGAATGCCACCATGCTGTCAAGTTTGCCATCCAACTAGGCAAATTAAAACCGGAATAGCATCCCCATCAACGCCTCTCCCCAAAAAAACGCAATCCAGCCGGCGATGGCCAGATACGGCCCGAAGGCGATGGGGATTTGCTTGTCTCGCCCCAAAATCAAAATCATCGAAACGCCGATGATAGAGCCGACCAGCGAGGAGAGCAAGATGATCACTACCAGTACCTTCCAGCCCATCCATGCGCCCAAGGCGCCGAGCAGTTTGAAATCCCCGTAGCCCATGCCTTCTTTGCCGGTGGCGAGCTTGAACAGCCAGTAGATCGACCACAGCGACAAATACCCCGCCGCCGCGCCGATGACGGCCTCATCCAAGGGCACAAACATCCCCTGCACATTGATCAGCAGGCCCAGCCAGAGCAGCGGCAGGGTGATTTGATCGGGTAGCAGTTTGTAATCAAAGTCGATCATGGTCAGGCAGATCAGCGACCAAGTAAGGATCAGCGCAAATGCCAGCGGCCAGCCAAACCCCATTTTCCACGCCACAAACGCAGAGAGCAGCCCAGTGGCCAATTCAATCAACGGGTAACGTGCGGAGATGGGGACGCGGCAGGCGCGGCATTTTCCGCGCAGCCAAAGCCAAGAGGCGATGGGGATATTCTCGTACCACTGAATTGCATGGCCGCAGTGTGGGCAACGTGAGTTGGGTTTGGCCAGATTAAAGGGTGGGGCTGGCAGGGATTCTGGCGGTTGATCCAGCGGTGCAGGTACCTTGCCCCAGGCTTCTTCGCAAAAATCGCGGGCGGATTGCCACCACTCAAGATGCAGCATCAGCGGTAGTCGATAGATGACCACGTTAAAAAAACTGCCGAGCAAAAGGCCGAATACAAATACGATCCCCACCAGAAGCGCAGGATAGGCGTTAAGCGTTTGTATCATCGACATGAGTGCTCAGACTGCATTGCCGAGCTGAAAGATGGGAAGATACATCGCAATGATCAGGCCGCCTACGATGACGCCTAACACTGCCATGATGATCGGCTCCAGCAGGCTGGTCAAGCCATCTACCGCAGCATCGACTTCTTGTTCATAGTGAGTGGCCACTTTGTCGAGCATGGCATCCAGCGAGCCGGACTCCTCGCCGATGGCAGTCATTTGCACCGCCATGGAGGGGAATAGTCCGGTGGATTTCATGGAGAAATTCATCTGCGTGCCTGAGGATACTTCCTCTTTAATCTTAAGTACCGCGTTACGGTAGATTACGTTGCCGGTGGCGCCGGCTACAGAATCCAAGGCTTCTACCAGCGGCACACCTGCGGCAAATGTCGTGGCTAGGGTGCGTGCATAGCGGGCAATGGTGGATTGATAAATAATGTTGCCGACTACGGGCATTTTCAGCGAGAGTGCATCTAGCGCGTCGCTAAAGCGCTGCGAGCGGCGCTTGGCTTCCGAGAACCCAAAAACGCTACCGCCAATGGCGCCAAGAAAAATGTACCAGTTATCCTGCATCCACCTAGACATGCCGATCACCATCTGGGTAAAGGCGGGGAGCTCGGCGCCGAAACCGTTGAAGAGTTCTTCAAATGTGGGCACTACTTTAAGTAGCAGTATTGTGGTTACGATTACGGCAACCACCACCACAGCAATTGGATATTTAACGGCCTTTTTGATTTTTGCTTTCAGGGCTTCGGTTTTCTCTTTGTAGGTAGCAATCCGATCCAGCATGGTTTCTAACGCGCCGGATTGTTCGCCGGAATCCACCAAGCTGCAAAACAAATCATCAAAGTAAAGCGGGTGTTTGCGGAGCGCGCCCGCAAGGCTGTTGCCCCCCTCGACTTCGTTTTTGATATTGATTACCAACTCCTTCATCGACAGGTTGTCGAGCCCCTCGGCCACAATATCAAAGGATTGCACCAGCGGTACGCCTGCCTTCATCATGGTGGCGAGCTGGCGAGAAAATATCGAGATGTCTAACGGAGTGATTTTCTTTTTGCCGCCAAACAGGGGTTTAGGCTTTTTGCGCACCGATTTTGCGGTAACGCCCTGCTTGCGTAGCTCGGCCTTGGCCGCCGCTACGTTGAGCGAGCTGATCTCGCCCTTGATTTTTTGGCCTTTGCGGTCGGTGCCTGTCCAAACGAATGCGCTCATGCTGGGAGCTGCGGGTTTTTTCGCTTTGCTAGCCGTTTGTTGCGCCACTGCCATAATTTAATACCTTGTGCGTCTTAATGTCCGCTGGTTACGCGATTGATTTCTTCCAAGCTGGTGACGCCTGCCATCAGCTTGATCAGCCCACTGCGGCGTAAATCGTTAAAGCCCTCGATGCGGGCTTGATCGGCAATTTGCAGCGAGTTTGCGCCTTCCATAATCAGCCGAGAAATCGAATCGGTAATCTTGACCACTTCGTAAATGCCTACTCTTCCTTTATAGCCGTTGTTGCATTTATCACAACCCACGGGATGGAAAACTGTGAACGAGCCGATTTCTTCCGGCTTAAAACCAGCTTCCAAGAGCGTCTCTTTAGGCAAATCGACAGGCTTTTTGCAGTGGCTGCACAAACGGCGCGCCAGCCGCTGGGCAATGATCAGCGATACCGAGGTGGCGATGTTGAAAGCTGGAACGCCCATATTGCGTAAGCGGGTGAGGGTTTCCGGTGCGCTGTTGGTGTGCAGGGTGGAGAGCACCAAGTGCCCAGTTTGTGCGGCTTTGATGGCGATTTCGGCGGTTTCGAGGTCGCGGATCTCGCCCACCATCACCACATCAGGGTCTTGGCGCAAGAATGCGCGTAGGGCGACGCTAAAGGTCAGCCCCACTTTGGCGTTTACGTTGACTTGGTTGACGCCTTCGAGGTTGATTTCTGCGGGGTCTTCGGCGGTGGAAATGTTGCGCTCGCCGGTGTTTAAGATGTTGAGGCCGGTATACAGCGATACGGTTTTACCGCTCCCTGTGGGGCCGGTCACTAGGATCATGCCTTGGGGCTGGTCGAGTGCGGCAAGGTAGAGGGCTTTTTGCACGTCCTCATAACCGAGGGCGTCGATCCCCAGTTTTGCGCTATCGGGATCAAGAATCCGCATTACGATTTTCTCGCCCCACAAGGTAGGGAGCGTGTTTACCCGGAAGTCGATGGCGCGGGTTTTGGAGAGCTTCAGTTTGATCCGGCCGTCTTGTGGAATCCGCCGCTCGGAAATGTCCATTTGCGACATGACCTTGAGCCGCGCAGCGATCTTGACGGACAGGTTTACCGGTGGGCGCGCCGCCTCTTGCAGAATGCCGTCGGCACGCAAACGAATCCGGTACATTTTCTCATACGGTTCAAAGTGAATGTCCGACGCACCTTTGCGGATGGCATCTAGCAGGATTTTGTTTACAAAGCGCACGATGGGCGCATCGTCGGCGCCATCGGCAGTCACGATGCCTTTGCTATCGTCTTCGGGGCCGCCGCCCTCGATGTCCAGAGAGTCAAGATCAGCATCGTCCAGCGCTTGGATCGACTGATCTTGGGTGTCCAGAAAGCGATCAATGGTGGCGCCCAAGCGATCATCTGGGATGATGATCGGGTCCACCGTAAGGCCGGTACTGAATTTGATCTCGTCCAGCGCTTGCAGGTGGGTAGGATCGGATACGCCCACAAATAGCCGAGTGCCGCGCTTGAACAGCGGTAGGATTCGATGCTTGCGAATCAGCTTTTCGCTAACGATTTCTTTTGGAAAAAAATCTGGGGCGATCGCATCCACGTCCAGCACCGGCACGCCGAACTCCTCGGAGGTGGAGATGGCAAGCGATTTGGCATCGACCAGCTTTTGCTCTACCAGAAAACTGATCAGCGGCACTCTTTGTTTGCTGGCACTTTGAACGGCCTCGGTGGCCTTCTCGTGCGAGAGTTGGCCTTCGCTAATCAGGCGACGGACCAAACCGGGAAGGGGAGTTGCGGGTGCTGTATTCATAGGATGCTGTATACAAATGGCAAGAGTGGCTGCACGGGGCAAGGATACAGCTAAGTGTAGTAGGAATCTGGCGGTAACGAAACGTAAAGCGTTTGTCGCTAACTGACAAAGTTTGTCAGTAGGGTGCTGCGCGATAATGTTGGCTGTTTCTTGATCGTTTTCTTGTGCTGCGCAAAATTATGAGCCCCGAGAAAGGTTTGGGGCAATCTCGCGCTGGGCGGCCTCAATTGGAACAGATGCTGCATAGCTATGGGCAGGCGGGCAGGGGCTCGTTCCAACACTGAACCATAAGCGTTTTGGGAGCGTTACCGATGAATACTCTACAACTGAAGAGAAACGTGCAGCAAGGTTTTACCTTGATTGAATTGATGATCGTGGTTGCGATCATTGGTATTTTGGCGGCGATTGCCGTACCAGCTTACCAGGATTACACGATTCGCACACAGGTGACGGAAGGTTTGAATCTTGCCAATGAAGCAAAAGCGGGCGTGGCAGATTTTAATGCTAACCGTGGGCGACTGCCTGCCAACAACACTTCGGCGGGCGTTGCCTTGGCAACTAGCATCACGGGTAACTATGTGACGAACGTTAACGTTGCCACTTCAGGGGCCATCACGATTACCTACGGCAATAAAGTTAACGCGAATATAACAAATGGAAAACTTTCCCTGCGGGCGGCCAAGAACCCTGCGGGTGGTGTTGTCTGGGTTTGTGGCTATGCTACTCCTCCTACGGGCCTTACTGCTGTCGGAGCGAATGCTACGAGCATCCAGGCCAAGTATCTGCCGTCTGAATGTCGTCAGTAATTTTATGAAGTGATAAAAAGCCGCCGGAAAATATCCGGCGGCTTTTTTGTGGGGTGCCTATGCTGAAGTCTGATAAACCATGTGGCGCTCCCGTTGTTGTTTTTCTTGTTGCGTGGGCATTGCTATTTTGCCTAGTTGTGTTGATCTACTCACCGGGTTTGCACGGCCCCTTTGTTTTTGATGATATCTCCAACATCGTCGAGAATCAAAAATTAGCGCTGCCGGCTTTTGATCTGGTTCATTTTCGTGAAGCGGCTTTTTCAACAAGTACGGGCCCCCTCGCGCGGCCTGTCGCGATGCTGTCATTTGCTTTGAATCACTATTTTTCCGGCCTTGAGGAGTTTCCTTACAAGTTAACCAATGTGGTTTTGCATTTTCTGAATGCTTTGTTGGTGTTTGCTATATGCCGACGCCTGCTTTTTGTGATGCTTCGCAAGGAGATTGGTGGCGCCGCAGCTTGGTTTGGGTCCTTTGGTGCCGCAGCCATTTGGCTTGTTCATCCGATACAACTGACCAGTGTGCTGTATGTGGTGCAGCGCATGACAGAGCTTTCGGCTTTCTTCGCGCTGGCTTGCGTGTATGCCTATTTGTGCGGGCGCTGTCAGGTCAATGTGCTGCGTGCAGCGGGATGGCATGGGTTGGCTGCGATTGCTGCATTGCTGGCGATTCTGAGCAAGGAAAATCAAGTAATTCTGCCGTGCATTGTTTTTCTGGTGGAGTTTTTGGTGTTCCGGTTCTCCAAGTTCTCGTGTTCGGTTTTATGGTATGGAAAATTTGTGCAGGCGTTGGTGTGTATCTGCGCTGCGCTTTTTGTCGTGGTGTTCGTTGTTAGCATTCCAAGTTTCGTGAACGGGTTTTCACAGCGACCTTTTACCGCCACCGAGCGGTTGCTTACCGAGAGCCGCGTCTTGTTTTTCTATCTGTTCCAGATTTTGGTACCGGATATCAGTCGAATGCATTTGTTTCACGATGAAATCCGCGTTTCGCATTCACTTCTTTCGCCAATTACAACTGCGATGAGTGTGGGTGGGCTCGCGTGTTTGGTTGTGCTGTCGTGGTGGAAAAGGCTGCGCTGGCCGTTACTGGCGCTAGCAACTGGCTGGTTTCTGATTGGACATTTGGTGGAGTCCAGCGTTGTGCCACTGGAGCTAGTGCATGCGCACCGTAACTACTTCCCGATGATAGGGATTTGCATCGCGTTCGGAGGTGGGTTGGCATGGTTGTTCTCAAGGCAGCGTAAGGCTGCTGCGGCGATGTGGATTGGTATCGTTGTGTTGCTTTCTGCAGGAACTTGGGTGCGCGCCAATGATTGGCGGTCCTGGCCGGTACTTGTGGTCAGCGAGGCAGAGAAGAACCCTAATTCGCCGCGTTCACAATACGAGGCAGGGCGTTATTACTATTGGATGGTTGAACATGCGATTGCCACACATTCAAAAAAAACCGATGCGGCTGAGAGGCAGGAGGAAAAACGCAGCATTCAGGATCAGGCTGACATGTACGATAAAGCAGATTATGCCAAAGCAATGCACTATCTGGAGCGCACAATTGATGCGCCGGAATCCATCGCAGGGTTGACGGTGATGCTGCGACTGGATGATCTGGTGGGCAACCCACCCAATGAAGGGTGGGAAAATCTGATTCTGGAGCGTTTGAGATCGGTTCGGATGGCGTCCAACGATATCAACAAGCTGCTTGATCTGTTTGTGTGTGTGGTGGAATCTAAGTGCACCATTCGTCCGGCGTTTCTGAACCAAGTGGCTGCTACGGCCATAGAGAGTCCGGTCTTGCATGCTTATGCCAAGTCAATGGTGCTGAGCGTGGCATCAGACATGAGTCTGGTGAGTGGCCGCGCCGATTTTGCTCGCTACTATCTATTGAAGGCGTTAGAAATTTCACCCACAAATTTTGCGGTGTTCCTGAAAACGCTTTCGCTTGCTTCGGCATTGCGGGATGAAGAAATGTATCACCATGTGATTGAACTGTTCGCAAACAAATTCCAAGAGCCATCACAACTGGCGCAGTATGATAGAGTGTACCCTGAAAAGTCATGAGTAGTTCGTCACGATAACCCGCACTGGCGATTATCAGGATTTGATATATGCTTTTGTTTTACCATACCAATCCTGTCAGCATGGCTGTTCGCCACGGATGATTGCCATTATAGGGCTTGTTGAAAATGAATCCTGATCAATGCCTACCCTAAGTGTCGTGCTTCCTGCAAAAAATGAATCCCGCGCTGTAGGCCAGACGGTACAGGCGATCGCGCGTGCGTGGCCCGATGCGCGCGCGGCAACGGCATCCTAACGTGGCAGGTGAGTGGGCACGCGTGGTGAAATCCGCTCGAAGTGCACTCACATAGCGATGTTGACAAAAAGGAAACAGGCGCTTAGTATTGACAATATGTCAACCGTAGAGTGCCCCATGCACCTTATCTCACGAAAGCCGTTCACGGATGCCGCGAAACAGTTTCCCAATCAGGCGCGTGCCCTTGAGGCAACGTATAAGGTCTTGAGAAACGGGGAGTTCCGCTCACCGAACCAACTGCGTAACGTTTTTCCGAGTCTGGACAATTTCAAATACAAGGATAAGTGGTGGGTTATCGATATAGGCGGAAACACACTGCGCCTGATTGCGTTCATTGAGTTTCGCGACAATCGAATGTACGTGAAGCACATTGTCACGCATGCCGAGTATGACAAGCTTTGTAAGAAATACGCCAAGGAGCAAGATTGATATGTTGAACGTTTCGTCAATAAAAGAAAAAGCCCGCGCTCTTTTCTCAGAAGCAGAATTCATATCACACATTGACAGCCAAGAAGAGTATGAAAATGCCCTGACGCTCATGGATGCGTTGATCGAAGACTATGATAACAACCGCGCATTGATTGAGACGCTATCCCACGCAATTGGGCAGTGGGAGGAAGGTGCAGATGAATTTGCCGAATTCAATCAGCGCGTATCTTCATTGCGCGACGTAGATGTGCTGCGACTGATCATTGATCAGCACGGGCTCAGCCTTGATGATCTACCGGAAATTGGCAGTAAGTCACTTGTTTCTAAAATTTTGAACGGACGCGGCCGTAATTTGACTAAAGCCCATATAGACGCACTTTCTAAGCGTTTTGGCTTGAGTCCCGCTGTTTTCTTCTGATCGACTACAGCGACGCGCCGGCGTTGCCCGATGCTGTTTGGATAAAGGCGACAACGGAACTGCCCCACACCAAGAAGCAAATCACGCTGCGCATTGATGCCGAAGTGTTGGAGTTTTTCAAACACACCGGCAAGCGGTATCAGTCGCGCATGAATGCCGTCTTGCGCTCTTACGTGGAGGCGCACAAAGCGCACGCGAAATAAAGCGAGTCACGTTCGGGAGAAAACTGGGGGTTTTCGCGCGAGGTAAAGTATCAACAAAAAAAGCGTTCGAGCGGAAAGAGCAGCAGGTGGAAATGTTTCCTTTGGAAGGAGATTAAATGTGTTAACTCAACGCGCAGTTTATCAATTAACGATCGCTGATTATGAAGCGATCGCAGAAAACATTACTCAGAAAACCGAGCTGCTTTATGGAGAAATTCTAATGGTGCCACCGGTTGGCTGGACGCACACCACCATTCAAAAGAATGCAGCTACTTTGCTTAATGACCGATTTCCCAACTTGGTTTATACGAACGGTTCAATTCGACTTGGTCAAAATACGTTACTTGAACCTGATATCACTGTATTTAAAGCGCTGCCACATGATGTGGAATACCCAGAAGGTGCGCAGGTATCACTGGTTGTTGAGGTTGCCGTCACCACACTAAGAACCGACACGCTCAACGACGGCACAGGCAAGCTCTCTGCTTATGCAATGGGTGGGATACCTGAGATATGGGTGGTAGACGTAGAAGGTAAAGAGTTGCATAGGTATACATCCCCTGATTCACGAGGAATTTATGCGTGTCACGTTCGGGAGAAAACTGGGATTATTGAGCAGATATTGAGTTGAACAAGTGCCCGCGAGGACGCCTTACGCTTTCTCGCAGCATGCTCTACTGTTTAGTGACGGGAGAGTTCATAGAAAAGAGCGAGGTCTTTCGCGAACGGCTGGAAAATTCCAAAAATTGATATACTCTTCAAGTTCGTAGCATTCCAACATGTTGAACGCAACCTTCCAATCATGCCAAGGTGAACCCCAGCCAAATGGCTCTGCTCAGTGTTGTACTCCCTGCAAAAAACGAATCCCGCGCTGTAGGCCAGACGGTGCAGGCGATCGCGCATGCGTGGCCCGATGCGGAGATTATCGTGGTGAACGATGGCTCCAGCGATGCCACTGCAGCCGTAGCCCAAGCGGCCGGCGCTCGCGTGGTAAACCATCCCTACAGCAAAGGTAACGGCGCCGCAGTGAAGAGCGGTGCGCGCGCGGCAACGGGGGATGTGCTGGTGTTCATGGATGCCGATGGCCAGCATAATCCAGCGGATATTCAGCGTTTGTTAGAACGGATGGATCAGGGCTATGACATGGTGGTGGGCGCACGCAAAAAGGGCTCGCAAGCCAGCCTAGGCAGGGGATTAGCCAACGGATTTTACAATTGGCTGGCTAGCTGGATGACGGGACATCGTGTGGAAGATTTGACGTCGGGCTTTCGTGCGGTGCGTGCAAGTAAATTCCGCGAGTTTCTGTATTTGTTGCCTAACGGATTTTCTTACCCGACCACGTCTACCATGGCATTTTTTCGTGCCGGTTATTCAGTCGCGTATGTACCCATCCACGCCGCTCAGCGGATCGGCAAGAGCCACCTTCGTGTGGTGCCGGATGGCGTGCGGTTTTTGCTGATTATTTTCAAGATTGGCACCTTATATTCACCGTTAAAAATTTTTGCACCGATTGCGTTGTTGATGTTTATGCTGGCCTCTGGCTGGTATGGGTGGACGTATTTTAGCGCAGGGCGGTTTACTAATATGAGTGCGTTGCTATATTCGGGGAGTGTGCTGGTGTTTTTGCTTGGGTTGATTTCGGAGCAGATTACGGCGTTGATGTATAAGGGGGAGGGGTAGGGGGTAGTTGCCGGCCGTTGTTTTGTTGCGGATGGCAGTCGAGCAAGTCGGCACACGGGCCGTGGTGGTTACCGAAAACACCCGCATTGGCTCCGGCACTTCCGTTACGCTACTTTGAACACAAATAGAGATGTGTGTATGAACGAACAAAAAGTCGCGCGAATTTGCTGGAATTTAAATAGGTGGCAATCCCCATCAGGCAGAGCAGGAAAGGTGGCTAATGGGAGTTCTGGCGCATACGAAGCGGAGACAGGCTACGGCCACGAAGAGTGGCTATTTGACACAAGCAAACTGGTTAATGGCTTTCACTATGCATATATTCAAGCAATTGGCCAACACCGCGCTAAGTACGAAGGGAAAAAGTTCGACATATCTTTCTATTCGATAAATAGCGCAAAAAAAGAGCGATGGTGGCTGGGAGAAATACACGATGTACAAGTTGTTTCTGCCAGCGAGTCAAAATTAGTGTACTTTGAATACAAAAAAGCCGGATGGCTTAAAGAAATGTATTCCCAGCTAGTGGCTGTTGGCGCCGATCTCAACGCGTTCAAAAAAATTGAGCCAGAAGGACTCTTCTGCATAAAATTCCGTCCCCGCGACATGAAACTCCTTGAGGAGCCGAAAAGCTTCTCTGCGAATGACCCAGCAGTAAAATCGGACTACTACAACCTAAAGAATAAAGTCAGCAATCCTGTAGGTATCAATGCCGGAGGATTTTTATTCACCCCGGGCTCCCCTGATAAAAAAGGCAAAACAACAGCAGCGTATAGCAGCCATACAAAAGACATAGACTTAGTGCACAATCAAATCCAAGAACACATGTATAAGCATCTCTGCAAAATTCATGGAGCGGAAAATGTTTCTTGCGAGCAAGACACTGGCTACGGGACAAAAATCGACATCGTAGTGCGATTATCCTCCAACTACTCATTTTACGAGCTAAAGACATCAAATACATCTAAGCAATGCATTAGAGAAGCGCTATCACAGCTGTTAGAGTACGCTTACTATCCAAATGATGCGCGCGCCTCAAAGCTAATTATTGTTGGCCCTGCTAACCTTTCAGCAGAGTCAAAGTCTTACCTAGAAAATCTAAGAAAAAAATTCTCTCTACCACTGTACTACCAAGAATACGATATAGAAACAAACGGCCTTGGGAGCGAGGAGCCCGCAATTGGTTAAGTGGCGGCGAAATTCAATCGGATTTACGCCCGACGGCACGGCGCCCGTGCCCGCCAACAAGCTTAGCGGCGAGGATGAGCAGGAAATTCTAAACACCTGCCAAAGCGCTGAATTTGCGGACATGCCTGCTGCGTTCATCGTCAACACCCTGCTTGATCGAGGTGAGTATATTGCTTCAGAATCCACAGTACACCGCGTGCTTCGTAAGCATGAGCAAAATGCGAAACGTGGTAACGAGCAGACTCACCGCAAATCGCCACTGCCCGACACATTTACTGCGACAAAACCGAGTCAGGTGCTCACGTGGGACATCACCTATATGCCCAGCCAAACAAAAGGCGTGTTTTACTATCTTTACATGATCCAAGACCTCTACAGCCGCAAGGCCGTTGGATTTGAGGTCTATAGCGTAGAGAGCGGTGAGCTCGATGCTAGCCTGCCGGAACGAACACTTCTGAGCGAGGGGCTCTACCATAGCAATGTCGTTCTGTGTTTTCCGTGATGGTGGGCAATGGCGACGCGCACCTGAAGAGTTTTGGCGTGCTTTATCAAGGCGTGGCCGATCACATCCGCCTAGCGCCGATGTTCGGCGTGGTGACGACCCAGATTTATCGCTACCAGCGCTCCCCTAGCGGCTCCGAGCTGGAAGACAACACCTTGGCGCTGCGCCTGTTTGCTGGGCCGATATCGCTCTCGAAAATCTATCCCCTTCCTGAAGAATTGCTGCGTTTTGGCAGGGAGGTCTGCCAAGTGCGCCAGCCTGTCGAAGCACTGGCCCAGATCGCCCAGGCCATGAGCGAGGCCTTACACGTCGCTCGCAGCGATGCCCGCATACCGCGCCGCTTGCTGGAGCAGGCGGCACCCGTCTGGGAATCGGGCCTGAGGTATGCACGTGACGCTGCTGCGCAAAAACCTAAACCCAGCAAGGCACAATAGAGAATGCGCTTACCTACTGGCCCCATTGCCCGCTCCACCCTGCGCACCAGCGCTGTGCTGGGGCTGCGGCTGGTCGTGCAAGCGGGTACCTTGCTGTTGATCGCCAGGCTGTTGGGGCCGGGGCAGTTTGGCGCTTTTGCTGGAGTTGCAGCCCTAGCGGTATTGTTGGGCACGTTGTCAACCTTCGGTACTCATTTGGTACTGTTGGGTGAAGTGTCCAAAGATCGTGGACGTCGAGAACAGGTGTTGCCTTATGCCATCCCGTGTACGATTCTTTGTGGCAGTTTGCTGTTGATAACTTATCAGGCTGCATGCCTATGGTGGCTTGAGGTGCGCAATATTTCGACAAGCGTGCTGTTGCTTGTCGGTATTACCGAAACGCTGTTTCAGCCATTGTTGGCATTGATGGTAAGCGAGCATCACGCCATTGGTTTCATTGCCCGTTCACAATTGCTGCAGCTGCTGCCGATGGTTTTGCGCTTAGGTACAGCTGGTTTGGTGTTCTTCTGGCAGCCGTCGCAACCGTTGTCAGCGTATGCAGTCGGGTATGCAATGGCTTCCGTGTTTGCGCTGATCTACAACCTTCGTAAGCTGCCGATGTGCTGGCCCTCGTGGCGTGAATGGCGACTACCCAGTAAAAACGAATGGAGTGGTGCGTTGGGCTATGCTGCCATCAACATCACAAAGGCTGGCCCGGGAGAATTGGACAAGGCGCTGGCGGCACGGCTTTTGTCATATGGTTCTGCGGGTATTTATGTGGCCGGTGCGCGGGTCGTTGGGGCCCTTGTTTTGCCGATCATAGCAATGACCTTGTCGGCATTGCCTAGGTTATTTCGGCATGGGCACGGAGCTGCAGGTCGAAATTTACTGGTTTGGATGTACGGTGCCGCATTAATCTATAGCATTTTTCTAGCGAGTGTGTTGTGGTTGGTTGCGCCGGGGTTCAACTTAGTCTTTGGTGTGCATTATGTCGGCATCAGTGATGTGATTCGCCTATTGTGTATTGCCATTCCTGGTATGGCATTGCGGCTGGTTTCGGGTAACGCGTTGATGGCATTGGGCAAGCCTTGGATGCGGGTGGGGTTTGAAGCTGTGGGCTTGGCCACTCTGGCGCTTGCCAGTGTGTGGTTGGTTGATAGTCGTGGCGCACAGGGTTTGCCCTTGGCATTGGCATTTGCAGAGTGGGGGATGGCCATCGTGGGCGCGTGTCTGGTGATGCAAGCACGCTTAGAAATATCGAGGGTCGATCGGAAAGATCTGAAGGCTGGTGAAATCAAATGAGCAGAATTTATTCAATACCTGGTCAGGGCAATGGGCCGTTGATCGAAAAAAAGTCGGTTTCCGATTTTTTTGATAGGCGCGCCGAGAAAATAAAAACTCTCGGACCGGTGAAGGCGGTTATTTATCAAGATAAGCAGTCCGGGCTGGCTGAGGCACGCAATGCTGCGGAAAAATTCAAGTTATTGCCCCTATTGCGGCTGGATGGGGCGCAGCGGGTATTGGATGTTGGTTGTGGCACGGGTCGTTGGGTAAGCGATCTGCTGCCGATTAGCTCGTTCTATCACGGGATCGATGCTTGTGAAGGGCTGGTTGCATATGCGCGCGAGCAGTTTTTCTTGGTGCCAAATTGTTGTTTTACTGTGGCGTCGGCAGATAATTTCTCCTTGCAATCGATTGGTGAAAAACTGACCTTTGATAGAATTTTGTGCGCGGGAGTTTTGATATATTTAAATGATGAAGAGGTACTTCGGGCGCTCCGGTGTATGGCGAATGCTCTTTCTCCGTCTGGATTAATATTGCTGCGCGAACCTATGGGGGTCGATCAGCGGCTGACTATTTCAGAGCATTATTCGGATGATATGGAGCAGATCTACAGCGCCATTTATCGTACGCGTGGAGAACTGGAGGCGTTGATTGCTAAAGTAATGCCTGCGGGGAGCTTTCGTTTGGCTGGTTGTGGCGATGTTTATGACGAGCCGACATTGAATAACCGCAATGACACCAAACAGCAATGGTTGTTATTGGAGCGTATATGAGTTGTACGGCATTTTGCTTTGACCTGGATGGCACGCTTACGACCACCGAGATCTTACCGTGTATCGCCGCTGAATTGGGCGTCGCCGGCGAGATTGCGACTCTTACACGCCTGACGATGGGGGGGCTCATCCCATTCGAGGATTCAATGCGTTTGCGTACCTTGATTCTTGGCCAAGTTCCGTTGGCGCGAGTACATGAAGTCATCGCCTCGGTGCCAATGGCTGGCGAGTTGTTTGATTTCGTACGCTGCAACGTTGATCGCTGTTTTGTGGTGACTGGTAACTTGGATCTATGGATTGCGCCGCTCGTTGAGCAATTGGGGTGCCAAGTGTTCAGCTCACGCGCAATCCTGATGGATGGCATGGTGCGGCTGGAGTCCATCTTGGTCAAAGACGAGGCTGTGCATCAACTGCGTGCTAGCGGTCGCTTTGATCGGATTGTGGCCGTCGGGGATGGCGCTAACGACGTGGCCATGCTGCATGCTGCCGACCTAGGCATTGCTTATGGCGGCGTGCATGCGCCAGCGGGTGCCACTATTCAGGCAGCTAATTTGGTCATACACGATGCGGGAACACTATGCAAATTATTGAAGGCGCTGTGATTGCGTGCGCAGGTTTGGGCTCGCGACTGGGCATGGGCATGCCAAAGTGCATGATTGAAGTGGACGGTAAAACGCTGTTGTCCAGGCTGATCGAGACTTTGCAACCCCTGATACCACGCATTCATGTCGTGGTCGGCTATCGAGAGGAACTGATTATCGAGCATTGCTCGCAGCACCATCGTGACGTCGTCATTGTGCGCAACCCGGAATTTCGCACCACCAATACGGCACATAGCCTCCGTCTGGGCTCGGTGGGTATGCTTCGCAAGGTCCTATATATGGATGGTGACTTGATCATCGAGCCTGCCTCATTGGAGAACTTTGTCGATACGGCAGTAAAGATTCCGTTGCTGATTGGTGTGACTCGTGCCAAGAGCAGTCAGGCGGTGTTCGTATCTACGCGCGAAGGTGATGATGCGCTACCGGAGAGTGTGGGGGCTTTTCAACGCGATTTAGCTACGCCTTGGGAATGGGCCAATGTTTTTGCCGGCTCTCCTGATCTGTTGGTGGAGGGAACGCGGTATGTCTATGAATGCATTGATCCGTGTTTGCCAGCAGCGGCACGAGCGCTGAACTTACATGAAGTGGACACGCCAGAAGATTTGGAGCAGGCCAAAATCTGGATGCGGTCACGCCATGCCTAACTCCGTCGTGTTATGAGCGCACCAGAGCGGCCGATCCGCGTGCTGTTCCTGCTGCAAAGGCCGGAGGCTTGGGGTAATGTTGCGAGCATCTGGCGAGCGATGACGGATGACCCGTCCTTTCAGCCAGTAGCGTGGTTGCTGCCGTACAACGTAGAAGACACCGCAGTGAGTGCCAGGCACCGTCGATTGCACCAAGAATTGCTTGTCTCGCAGGGCGTGCAGTGGGTCGAGTGGACACCTGGAATGACTCTGACGGCCAATCAATTCGACGTGGCAGTGTTTACGCACCCCTATGATCGAGAGCGCCCCCGCGCGTTGTGGTTCGATCGGGTGCGTGCCTGTGTACCGAAGACGGTGTATGTGCCTTACGGCCTCAGCGTAGGGGCTGGTGCTAAAAATTTGCGTTTGCAGTTTGCGCAGCCACTTCAGATCGGTGCTGATCTGGTCGTTGTACGCTCACTGGCAGAAAAAGCGATGTATGCGCAGTATTGTCCAGCGGGAGACGCCAGAGTTCAGGTGCTCGGGCATCCGCGCTTTGACCGGCTGCTCCAAGCGTTGGAAACAATAGACACCTCTGCGCTCAAAACGCGCATCGGAGGGCGTACGGCCATCCTATGGAATAGCCATTTCAGTTTTGGCCACCGGTTTTCGCAATCATCGAATTTTTCTACGTTCGATCTGTTGGGACCGGAGCTGCTGGACTACTTCGCACACCACCGCACAAAGCTGTGCCTGCTGTGGAGGCCGCATCCGGGGCTATTTCCTGAGCTGCTCAGGCAAGGACTGCTGACCTCGGAGCAATTGCCAGCGCTGCGTGCCGAAGTGAGTGAGCTCGGTATCGTGTTGGACGAACAGCCAGATCACCTACCAGCCTTTGCGTGCAGTCAAGCGTTGATCAGCGACCCCGGCTCTTTTCTGTTTGAGTATCTCGCGACCGGCAAACCGTTGTTGCCGCTCGTCAATCCGGAGGGGGAGCCGCTCAACGCGGAGGCTATATCCCTGATGGCTGCCTGCGGCTCTGCGGCCTGCTTTGAGCAGGTGGAGCATTTTATTGCTGCGGTCGTAAACGGCCGCATTGATCACGGACGTTGCTTGGCATCGCGTGAGCAGCACTTGCCACTGCTGGATGGGAAGGCCGGCCTTCGTCTTTGCGCAGCGCTATTGAGGGGAAGTGGTGCCTGTTACTCAAACAGATGCGCTGGTTTGCGCATTCAACAGTGCCAAGCGATGGGATCACGCAATGGTGATTAAGCACGCAGCGGCACCAGCGCCTACTGTGCCTATGCCACCGGTGCTGACTCAATTGCAAGCTGGTCTGCGGCAGATACGCGCAGAGAAAGCCGCGCAGTCTCAGTTGCGCAAGTGGGGCCGGAGGCAACTCAATCGAGTTAGAACCGACATCGGGGAATGGGTGAAGCAACGGCCTTGGTTGATGGCTTTGGTCAGTCGTATGCGGTAGATGAAGAGAATCCTCATACGCATGCGGCTTGCAACAGGTTAACAATTTGCTGCGCCGCAGTGCCATTGCCATAAGGCATGCACGGTCTGGCCATGTTGGCGTACTGTTGCTCATCATCGAGTAGCCGACTGACGGCGTGCACGATGTTGTTGGCGTCTGTGCCTACCAACTCGGCCGCACCTTCGGCAACTGGTTCTGGGCGTTCGGTAGTCTGTCGCAGCACAAGTACGGGTTTGCCTAGGGCAGGAGCTTCTTCTTGTACGCCACCGCTATCGGTCAAGATGATGTGGGCCGACTGCATGGCTGTCACAAACTCAAAATAGTCCAGTGGTGGCACTAGTCGGACTCTGGGGTGTGCGCCCAGCATGTCGTGGGCAAGTTGATGCACTTGCGGATTGGGGTGCACAGGATAGAGAGCATGTACGTCAGGGTACGCTTTTAGCAGTTGCAAGACGGCGGCAAACACGGCTTTTAGCGGCTGGCCAAAGTTCTCGCGGCGGTGAGCAGTGAGCAGCAGCAGGCGTTCTGATGCTGTCGCTGGCTTGTCGGTGCTGGCTACGGTTTGCAGCAGGGTGTCGATACAGGTGTTACCCACCACATGGATGCAGTCTTCGGCGATGCCCTCTTGCCGCAGGGCTAGTGCTGCGCCGGCTGTGGGTGCAAAGTGCCAGCGTGTGATGCGTGACACCATTTGCCGATAGCCTTCTTCTGGATAGGGGTGGGCTAGATTATGGGTGCGCAGCCCCGCCTCTATATGGCCAAAGGGTACATGGCCATGAAATGCCGCCAGTGCTGCACCAAATACCGTGGTGGTATCGCCCTGCGCCAGCACGGCATAGGGCTGCTCTTTGGCAATAATGCCCGCCAGCTCTGGCAGCATGCGTGCCAGCACTTGGTCTGGGCTTTGCCCACGCTGCATGAGGTTGAGGTCGTAATCCGCTGTGAGACCAAAACGAGTGAGCATTTGATCCAGCATGTCGCGGTGTTGAGCTGTTACCACCACTACGCAGCGTGCCCATTGGCTGGTTTGTAGAGCGCGGATGACAGGCACCATTTTTATGGCCTCTGGGCGAGTGCCAAAGATGCAAAGGACGGTTTTAAGATTTTGCATAGAGTTGCGCGATTAGATGTTGCTCTATGCCAGCTGTAATATCTGGCCAGTAGATGTTGTTGGGTTGTGGTACTAAGTGGCGATCGTGCAGCTGCTTGCGCAGGGCCGTTGCCAAACTGGGCGGATTACTTGGTTCCGCTAGGTAGGGTGCTAGGCTTTGTGCCTGCTGCGGGAAGTTGGCCGCAAAATTCGGTGTTTGTGTCGCTACAATCGGGCGTAGGCATGCCATCGCTTCGGCAATTTTGTTGGATGCACCAGCATCCATAAAGGGTGAGCGGCGATAAGGCACAGCCAGCACATCGCAGGCAGCCAACGCATAGGGCACATCAGCAAATGGCACATTGCCCAGATAGCGTATGCCTGGCTGGTTGAGGTCTAGGCTCGGCTCAATCTTGCCACCTAGTAATAATTCGATTTCTTGCCCCTGCTGGCGCAATAGGTGAACGGCAGTGATCAAGTCTTGCACTCCACGGTCAGATTCCATGCTGCCAAAGTAACCTACATAGCAAGTATCAGCGGGCAGTTCCAGCTTGTGCCGCGCTTGCGCCTTGTCGATAGGGCGGAAGTGGTTGGCATCTATGCCATTACTCAAAATGGCATCTAGGCGTGGCTTGCCTAGGTTTTGTAGTAGTGCATGGCTGGCAAATAGGCGCATGTCAGCATTTTTTAGTAAATAGCCAAATAAGTCAAAACCAAAGGGACGCACATAACCGCCGAATTCATCGTATTTGTCATATACATCAAATACAAATTTGGCTTGGAGTTTTTTGGCTAACCGGTAGGCCATGAGGCCGATATAGCAATCGCCGCTGGCAATGATGATGTCCGTAGGTTCGGATGTTTGATGCCTTCGCTGTAGGTAGTGCTTAAGAACAGCTAGGTTTTTAACTGGGGTAGAAAGGATGCTTAGCGGGCCATCGGTGCCATTTATGGTTGCTTTCGTGTGATAGTCTACTAGCCAGAGTGCAACCGTGTGGTGCGCTGCAAGGTGCAAAGGAAACTGGTAATTGCGGCCGAATTTTTCCAGCAACGCATCACGATTGGTATTAAAGCGTTTGCCGATGAAAAGAATGTTCATCTATGCATGAGCCCCTGCAACACGCGCCCTCCAAACTCAGACCACGAAAACCCGCGTGCAAACTTTGCGCAAGTTGCATGCAAAGCGTTATACGGGCTTAGGACTTCGTAAACCGCTGCGGCGAAACCGACGTAATCACCCGGTGCCACCAACATCCCAGATACACCTCCTTCCACCGCATCCACAACCCCCCCCGTCGCAAACGCCACCGTAGCCAAACCATGTGCCGCAGCCTCAATAGCCACCATGCCAAAACCTTCGGGGTCGTTAGGAATCTCTCGCACCGGAAACACATGCAGATCAGCAGCTTCGTAGACGGTCGCGAGCCTGACGGGATCGGTAATCACGCCGAGAAAGCGTAGGTGGCTTGATAGCCCCAAGCTTGCTGCCGTCTGCTCAATACTTTCCTGGCTTTGAATGCCTGCACCCAACGAATTTTTGGGGGCTTCGCCCACTACCACCAACATGACATTGGGTGCGGCCTGCACGATGTGTGGTAATGCCTGCTCAACAAATTCTTTTAAGCCTTTGCGTGTGGTAAAGCGGCCGACACTGAGCAGTATTTTTTTATCTTGTAAGCCATGTTTTTTTTTAAAGGATTGGATTGCGCTTTGTGGTTGTGGTGTGCAGGGGATTTCTACACCTGGGTAAACAATAGTGATTTTTTCTTCTTTAACGCCGGCATTTAGTGCCAGTTGTTTGGTCGGGGTGCTGTTCACGATCACGCTGTCCAAGCGTTGAAAAAATGGCACCCAGACTTTTTGATAGGGTTTGCTTTGCACGGTGATATCAAAGCCGTGCAAGTAGGCGGCAGACCTAGCACAGCACAGCTTGCTTGCCAGCCACGCCAAGGGCGCGGTTAACCCGCTGCCAGCTAGCACTACATTGGGCTTAAAACGCAGTGCAAACCAAATGGCTTTCATTAGCGCGACTAGCATAAACAACGGCAAAGGCGTGAGAGGTGCTTCCGACAAAGTGACATTTTCGGGCTTCAGCGCAGCGGCACCCTTGGGGCCAATCACCTGCACCTGTGCCTGTTTTCCCAACTCCTCCGCCATATGCCAATTCAACCGCTCCATACCGCCCACTAACGGTGGCAGGTTGCGGGTGATGATGAGGATGCGTGCGTTAACCATTGTTCTTTGCACTCAATACCGCTTCACCTAATTTGGTTAGCTTGTATTTTTGTAGGCGGCTGTTGGGTTTTTCGGGGAGTGTCATTTCAATCAGGCCAGCTTCAAGGGCTGGGGCTAAATATAGTTTTACAAAATTGGCACGGCTTGAAAGCTCTAGCCCTTTCATGAGCTCTGTTCGAGTGGCTTCGCTCCCCACGGTGGTAATAAGTCTAAGCATCTCTATGGCGACTTGTCCTGTGACTTGTCCTGTGACTTGTCCTGTGACGTTGATCCCTGCCTCAGCTTGAGAGATTTCTTGCCCTATAGGCTGCGGCCTCGTAATAAGCACTCGAAATTCATTACCGTTTTTGTGATCTTGAAATTCGATTTGCGGCCATGCGTCGAGCGCCCTGTTAATGCCGCTACCTAACCCGCGAAAAGGCATAAGTTGGGCAGCATGTTCGCTCAAAACTGGATTGCGGCGTTTTGTCTTCCCCTGCTTTATTTCTTCGGTGGAAAGGTTGTCGGGCAAGTGACCTGGGCTAATAATCTCGATACGGTTTCGAAACACTAAGATGCGTATAGACGCACTATCGAAATAGTCGCGGTGCATAAGGGCATTTACCAATAACTCTTCAATCACTACTGGTGGTATTTCTAATTCACCAAGCGTATTAAAACCCCGATTATTTTGCACGTGGTGTAAATTACGCTTGATAAAAGCAAATGCATTTTGGTATTGCTGGGGCAGCGTGCCATAAATGTCTTCGCTGTCTTGATAGTTTAAGTCTGAAATAGAGTTCCCATAAAACGCAACGGCTTTAATCATGCACACGGGGAGCCAGCGTTGTGGATGTTTGGCAAATAGTAAAGCGCCTGCAACGGATAGGTGATTGTTCTTTGCGAGGCCCATGTTGCTTAATGTGGTAGTAAGAGGTTCGAGCGATTGGTTGCCAAAGCGTTTCTGGAAGTAGGTACAAAAAGTCTCTTTGTTGAGATCATCTAACGTGCTTTCTGGGATGGCAAGGGTATCTGCTTGAACCAGCCCAGCGTTTAAAAACATGCGTTGTAGCTCTTCACGCGATGTTACGTGACGCTTATCGGAGCCGCTTTTAACCCACACGCGGCCTTGAGAATCCATATAGGGTTTGTTTAAGCCTTCGGGGGCTGTTACCACACCAACGATGCCGTTGTTCGTATTGATGTTCTCTGTGCTTGGGTTTATGGGAGGGCGTATGTTGTTGCTCGCAGCATTACTAATTTGCTGGTTTAGTTTGCGCACCTGTTCGGGGCTTAAGCCCGCGATGGTACCGTCATCTTCAACACCGATCAATATTTTCCCGCCTGCGCTGTTAGAAAAGGCAACTAGCTCTGCGCTTAGACTGTTTTCGTGGCTGATTTCGCGCTTGAATTGATGGTTGCTGTCTTCACCACTAATAATGATGGCTTGTAGTGTTTGTAAATCCATTCTAGGTGGTCACCATATTCTTAATCGCTTCAGCATCCGGGTGGCACCTTGCGAGAAAATCCATCATCTCGGTGGCGTCTTTCGAGAGATAAAAACGCACCATCTTCTCGTTGAACTCATGCACTTTGGCAGCGGCCACGCTGATCGCGTCGATCCCGTGCGACATGAGTACGCCGTTCATCATGAAACGCGAGGTGCGCTTGTTGCCGTCAAAAAAGAACTGTTGCAAGGCTCCGAACAGGAAAAACGCCGTTGCCCGCTCGAATGGCTCGCACGCTTGTAGGGCGGTCACACCTTCACTAAACTGGCCTTCGCCACGCAACACTCCCCACTCCAAGGCTTCCTTGCGAGCGACGATGCTGTGCAGTTCGATAAATACGGTCTTGGTGAGCGCGAACTGGCCGCGCTTCACCATCTCCAGAAGGCGCTTGGAGCTTTCCGCAAGGTTCAGGACTTGCTCTTGATCGGAAATCTTCCGCCCGCCAACCGTTATGCCATCCAGTAGTGTCTTGACCTCTGGGAAGGTGAAGGGGTTGCCTTCGAGTACCGACGCATCCCAGACGAACTCAGGGAGCATCTTATAAAAGCGGAAACAAACCCGCTCGATCGAGTGGGGCGGGGTGGAAGTCGGCACTGCAGACCTGTCCCAGCGAAAGCCGAGCGCATCAAAGAGAGTCATATCGGAGTACCTATCAAATCAACCTAGCCGGCTATCTTTCCAGCCAGTTCTCTACGTTGAGGCCACGGATGCGACTGAATTCGCGCGTGTTGTCCGTCACTAGTGTGAGGCCGAGCGCATGGGCGTGCGCGGCGATCAGCAGATCGTTCATGTCGATAGGCTGGCCAGCCGCCTCTAGCTCAATGCGGATGCCGCCATATTCAACGTCAGCCGGAATATCCAGCGGCAGCACCGGGATGGTTTCAAGGATGCCCTCCACCTTGGCGAGCAACTTGGGCGACCTCTTCTTTGCACAGCCATAGCGGAGCTCGGATGCGACGATGATGCTGGTGAAAATCTCCTTCGGCCCGACTTGCTCAATACGGCATGCGGCAGGCCCAGCCGGGTTGCGGATTAGGTCGCTGAGAATGTTCGTGTCCAGCAGGTATCCGCTCAAAATAGGTCCTCCGGTTTGGCGGGCATGTCGTCAATGGCCGGCAGCTGGTCTTCTACCCCAAGCGGCGCTTCCTTCCTCCACTCGGCCAGTAGCTCGACGATATTTGTTGGCCTGGTTACTGGCTCGATGATGAGTTTGTTGCCTTCGCGGTGGATCATTACACGATCCCCAGGCAATTCGAACTCCACAGGAATCCGCACCGCTTGGCTGCGGTTGTTGCGAAATAACTTGGCCTCTTTGGGCCGAGATGGGGTTGATGGAGTAGGCATAGCTATATGTCAGAGTGTATATGCCGGTTTGTATCGCGTCAATTTGGCGATTTAAGCTGGGGGAGGGTGTCAAGGGGCGATTACGCATAAAGCCATCTTTTCCATTTGAGTGATACGGCAGATCGCCGTATCCATCTCAGAGGAGGATACCGCTATGCCATCAACCACTCCCACCGCTCGTTTGGAGGCCAGAATCAGCCGCGATTTGCACGCCATGCTCAAGCGGGCTGCTGAACTACAAGGGCGCACCATGACTGATTTCGTAGTTGCGGCGGTGCAAGATGCTGCGCAGCGTGCCATTGAGCAGGCAGGATATTGATTTCGAAGCCGCAATTGGACAGCCCGTGCCCCGATTCCCTATGGTAGAATTTCAAAGAACAGAGGCGATACCGACCCCAAGGCGTGATGCAAGAACCACTTACTGGCAAAGCAAGGTTGGCATAGATGTCAAACGCACAACGCTTTTCCCAAATTGACCGGCTGAAAGCGAAACTGGACTCATACCGCCCATTATCTGCGGCAGTGTTGGCTAATTTGCACGAAAACCTAGTGCTTAATTGGACGTACCACAGCAACGCCATAGAGGGAAATACGCTCACCCTAAAAGAAACCAAAGTCGCGCTAGAAGGCATTACGGTGGGTGGTAAAACACTGCGTGAACACTTCGAAGTCATTAATCACCGCGAAGCCATTTTGTTTTTAGAAGAACAAGTGCAAAACAAAACGCCTATTAGCGAATGGCTGATTAAATCACTACATCAGTTGGTGCTTAAAAATATCGACAACGACAACGCTGGGCAATATCGCCGCAATAACGTAATCATCAGCGGAGCAGAGCACACACCAACCGATGCGGTCCAGGTACCTGAGCAAATGCAGCAGTTCGTGGCATGGGCAACGCAGCAGGCACCAAACTTGCACCCAGTGGAAGCCGCCGCCCGTATTCATGGCGAGCTAGTAAAAATACATCCCTTTATTGATGGTAACGGACGTACCTCACGATTGTTAATGAATCTAGTGATGATGCAAGCAGGCTTGCCCGCCACTGTCATTACCGTTGAGCAACGCTTAGATTACTACCAAGCCCTTGATACCGCCCACATCACAGGTGATTACCAACCGTTTATTGAGCTAGTGTGCCAAGCGGCAACGAAAAGTTTTGCACCCTACTGGTGGGCGCTTGGTGTGAAGGAGTAGTGAATTGGCTGTTAGGCCCAAAGGGCACCACACAAAGGCGCCACTAACAAGTCACAACACTTGCACGCAAGCGTGCGCGGACGTCGCTGCGCGCCGCCGGTGTGCGCTGCGTGTGTGCCAGGCATGGCAGTTAACTCGTCGGGTGAAAGTCCCGATACCAGGTATTCGCAGAGCCGAAGGTTAGCCAAAGGGCAAGGGCGTCATCGCGAGGTGAGGTCTAAAGGAAGCCCACGGCAAAATCGCGGGGCGATGAACAAAAACCGGATATGAGGTGTGACATGAGCGGGGCGTATGGGCACGTGACCATCAAGCCCTCCATCTGCAATTGGCTTGTGTTTTATAAATCCGGCGCCTACGCGAGGAACGTTAACTGTCTTACCCTGGGAGATCTGCTTTGTGTTAACGGACTAACTGAGGGTGAAGAGATTCACTTGATCGCAAAGTAGAAGTCAGCAGAGAGAATAGTACCGGTGATTACTCGGTTAGTTGAAAAAAATAGCCGTGCATGTCTAAGGGAAGGCTCGAACGATGGTGAGGCGATGTGGGAAGGCGGGGTTTAGGTAAGGCATCCGAAATTGAAAAGGGATGAAACACAAACCGGAAAATTCATGACATCAGACCTCAATTTATCTTTATCACTCTTGGAGCGCGCCCTAGAAAAGGAAAATCTTCAGCGCGCGTTCAACCAAGTGGTACGCAACAAAGGCGCTCCCGGAATAGACGGCATGCCCGTCGAAGATCTGGAAAGCCACTTGCGGCATCACTGGCCAACGCTCCGACAATCATTACTCGATGGAACCTACCAACCCAAACCGGTAAAACGGGTTGAAATACCCAAAGGCGACGGCACTAAGCGCGCACTTGGAATTCCGACCGTGATCGACCGGTTTGTGCAGCAAATCATAGCGCAAGCACTTTCAGCGTTATGGGAGCCGCACTTCCACCCCAGCAGTTTTGGTTTTCGCCCAGCACGCTCGGCACAACAAGCGGTAAAATACGTGCAAACGTTACAACGCGAGAAGTACGAGTGGGTCGTCGATCTCGATCTGAAATCCTTCTTCGATGAAGTGAATCACGATCGTTTAATCGCGCGACTGAAAACCAGAGTTGAAGACAAAGTCCTGTTGCGATTGATCAACAAATTCCTGCATGCGGGAATTAATGCAAACGGGATATTGTTACGAAGTGAGAAAGGGGTGCCGCAAGGAGGCCCGCTCTCACCGATTCTGGCCAATATCGTACTGGACGAACTAGATTGGGAATTGGAACATAGAGGGCATAAATTCGCACGCTATGCTGATGACTGCAATATCATGGTCAAAAGCAAGGCGGCAGGCGAACGAGTAATGAAAAGTATCCGGCGCTTTCTTGAAACGACACTTCGGCTCAGGGTGAACGACCAGAAAAGCGCGGTGGATCGTCCGACAAAACGAAATTTCCTTGGATTTACATTTAGCGCGCACTCGCAACGCATTAAAGTGAGCGATAAGTCATTATCCAGACTTCGGGATAAGGTGAGAGTGCTCACCCGACGGACGCGTGGGCACACATTTGAAACCATTATTGCAGAGCTGACCTTTTACCTGCTTGGTTGGAAAGCATACTTCGGCTTGGCTGAAGTATTGAGCCCGCTACGCGATGTGGATAAATGGATACGAAGGAAATTACGGTGCTATCTGTGGAAGCAATGGGGTCAAAGTGGATATCGTAAACTCAGACGCCATGGCGTCAGCGTGGAACTGGCGTGGAATACCTCTAAGTCGGCCCACGGCCCGTGGCGCTTGAGCAACAGCCCCGCATTGACGCAGGCACTACCGAGAAAGTACTTTAAAGGCATTGGGCTGCCGGAATTGGCAGGGGGATAAAGTAAATCAACCAACGAACCGCCGTGGTACGTGATCCGTATGCCCGGTGGTGTGGGAGGGGTGGCGCTGCGAGGCGCCCCTCTATCCCGATTATGCTCTTATGAATAGGAAGCCTTATGCGTGTTTGGGATTTATCTCCCGGTTATTTAAATCGAGGTAGTCTTTTAGGAGAGCATCGTGAGCTACATGGCCTGCGATCAATACTCTTGAACAATAAAAAGGGATATTCCAAGCATCCTGAAACTGTTCGTTGGGTGAACTGTTTGTCCGGGCTTGATCGTCGTCACGATCAACTAGTAGCAGAGATGCGGATAAGGGGCTATGTTGACCGGACTCCAGTAGAACAGCATAAAGAAGTCCAATGGCCTGAGTGCTTTGTAACCGAACCTTTCGAGCAAATATCCTTACTTAAGAGTAAGTATATAAATAAACCAAGTGGCCGAATTCCTTTGCCGAAATCTGTTCAGGAACTTTGGGCACAACACAAGTATTCTGTTATGGCGCGGGATTATAATGAGTACCGCTCTATTGGCAAGAGAGTTGCCGCAACCAAGTCATCTACGAGTTTATCTTCGCTGGCAAAAGATTTGGTTTTACTGATTCGCCAAGAGCCTCCGTACGGCCAAATGATCAATTCAATCGAACATATGTGGGGGTACGTATCATCTTACGCATCCCTAGAAGAGAGGCAGGCATCAAAACAAGGCGCGCTTGAGCTATACAACACCATCTCCACAATTGCCTTTCGTGTGGAAGAACAGTATTTATTGCATTCAACAGCATTGAGCGAGCTACACGTTTATATTTAAGCATAACAAGTGGCTGCTGTGGATTGCCTTCCGCTTCGCTCTAGGCAACCACAGAGCCAGGCGTTAGCCAAATGGGCACGAATATGGAAATCAGAGAAGCAACTGTTGAAGACGCGCTTTCGATTGCAAATATCCATGCAGAGAGCTGGCGTAGGACCTACGGACAAGTACTTACATGGCATTACCTCGAACATGTAGCTCCGAGTGAGCGCGAGAGAATCTGGACGGAGAGGCTTTCAGAACCCAAGCCCGGTCAGTATGTACTCGTGGCACAAGTCGACGACGAGGTTATAGGCTTTGGGTGTGCGTTTTTAAACGGAATCAATGAGCTTGGGGCGTACCTAGATAATTTACACGTGGCGTTACCTCACCAGAGAGCGGGTGTCGGCAGGGCTCTCATACAGAAAATCGCACAGAAGTGCCAAGAGTCAGACCCGCATCGGGGTATGTGCCTGCTGGTGAATCAGGACAATGCTAATGCGCAGGCGTTTTACCTTCGGATAGGAGCAACCAATACTCGAACAGATGTATGGAACGCGCCAGATGGTAGCGTCGTTCCAACCTACTGGTTCAGCTGGAATAATGTCGGAAGCTTGGCTCATGGCTAACAAGGGTAAGCACCCGAGCCAGTTTTGCTCCGGCTTCGCCTCCACAAAACCGGCCGGGTGTTACCGGCGTTAAGCTTACCAAGAATTCGGGAGGTTGCATGGATATCACCAAACTATTGGCATTATCTGGAAGTTTGAGAAGAGAGTCGTATAACTCGGCAGCAATTGAAGCCCTGAGTCTGTTATCTCCTGAAAATGTTGAGGTACATATATACAAGGATTTGGGAAATCTGCCACTGTTCAATCCTGACCTTGACGGTGAGGCTATTCCCGCCGTCAACAGGCTAAAAACGGCAATACGCGAGGCTCACGGATTGATAATTGCCAGTCCAGAATATGCGCATGGCATCAGTGGCGTATTGAAGAATGCTTTGGACTGGTTGGTCTCTGGCGAGGAGTTCGTTTCTATACCTGTCGCACTCATAAATACTTCTCCCAGAGCTTCTCATGCCCAAGCTGCTTTAAGAGAAGTGGTGACGACGATGTCGGGAATAATCGTGGAAAACGCCTGTGTTTCCATACCACTTCTTGGTAGTGGTCTGGCATCGGACGGTATAGTCGAAGATATCAAGATGGCGGAGCAACTTTCACAAGGACTGTCTGAGTTCTGTGAAGTAATTCGAGCAATAGAACTTAACAAAGCAATGCACGCGACAAGCGCGTGATGGCGAACGTTATATGCCTGAGATCACAAAATCCAACGCCGCAATAAAATCAGAGCGATATTCAGATAAATCTGCGACACGTTTACCAAGCAGCTTTCTATCTATACCGGCAAGCTGCTGTGTAACGGCTACGTATTTCTTTGTGTCTATTTCCAAAATTGGGCATAGTCGAGATATTGGTTTGTCGACCGTCGATAGTGGCGCAAGCGGTATCACAACGGTTGTTCGCAAATCGTCGAGCAGATTCGATTGAATATCGACTAGAAAAGGAAAGGCCTTCTTGCTGCTCGGATTTGTATTTTGGTATACCGAAAACTGTACCATCAAAAACTCCTGAGGCCATCGCTGAAAACACCATTCTGTTCAACGAAGTCGTTGTATTGGTTGATGGCTTGCTTGTTTTCTTGAAGCCACTGCTCCCTTTCCTTTTGAAGCAATAGATCGGTCAATGCTTGCTCAAGGGTTGCCGAAAGGTTGATGTTCATAACCTTGGCTTTTTGAAGTAAGTCACTGTTTATACTTAGGTTTGTTGGCTTTTTGGGGGCTTGAGAGTCGTATGGTAGTTGCATAATCTTGTTCCGCGGTGGCCATGCGTATAATATATGCGCATGGCCATGTGCGTGCAAGTCATATAACAATTCGCTCCATTCGGCCCACACAGGGTGGGCCTGGGACGCCGCTACGCGGCAGCCCCAACGGCTGGTTTGAAATAAAGGGCAAGCCCGCAGAAGCGCGGGTCAACCCTCAAGCCTTGGGCACTGAATTTGGTAAAGAACTTTGGGCTTTATCTGAATCCATGACAGGCATCCGCTATCTTTCCAACGACCACACGTCATAAGCTATGACAGAGAGTGAATACCCGTCATGGATTCGAACTCGATTCATTGCGGTATCTGCAACGCCATTTTCTGCGAGGCTTGCCTGATTTTTTCAGCGTCTTGCGGACGCAGGAATTCCTTCGCCAACGATTGCTCGATCGATTGCTGCACGCGCGCCAGATAGTCTTCCCGCGAAGGGTATATTTCGGCGAGCTGCTCCTGGCTGAACTTCGTCATCGTGCCGAAGATCATGCAAATTTTCTTACCCGTACCAATCCCGCCAAAGGTTGCCAGCGGCGCGTCAACATAGGGTGACCGAATACCACCACGGGTATTGCCAAACTCATCCACGGCGTATTGTGCCGGCGTCCCTTCCACCACCAGGCGGTCGGCAATCGCGGGGGCCACTCCGGTGCGCAACCACTCATTCAAGGCATGAAACGCGGCATTGACCGTAAAGTGGTGAATAGGATTGCCATTGATGGTTGAATCGCAGGTAGCGATCAGCGGGATCGCGTAATTCAGCGAAATCAACTCGGCGTAGTATGAGGATGTACCTCTATCGAACAGCCCCAGCGTGTTATAGGTATCGGCATGGGCGGTGCCCGCCACTTCCCACAACCGGAAGAAGTCCGTATCCGCCTGGCGGTTTTCATAGGCGTTGCCTGGCAGGAAGGAATCGACGAATTGATCCGTTTCCGTTTGCAGCAGCATCACCGGCTTGTACAGATCTTCCCGTATTTTGACGATGGCTGGTGGCTCGGAGGCTTGCAGGGGACTTTCCGATATCGGTGCGCTCGAACCAAAGCGGCTGTGCACGAAGAAGCCGTCAAACAGACTCTCAGTTTTGCCGAACAGGTTGATGTAGGTGATCATGCGTGCTGCCGATTGCGACTCGCCTGCCGCAATCATTCTGTCAATTTTCAAGCCTTCCAGATAGTCCTGTTCATCCGGATGCCGGATCTGCTGCGCGATCTGGTGAAACATGCTGTAGGAATAGCTGTCGCCGGGGTGTATCAGCTTGTTATAGCGAGCGGGATTGATCGCTTTCAGCGAGAAGTTGAGGCCGTCCAACAGGCTTACATTGCCGACGTTATCGATGCCTTTCCGTTGTGCGCTGACACCCACCCAAGCATAGCCTTCGCGAATGAATTCGGTATGGGCTGCGCTCCACTCGGCGGGCGCATCGGTGTTGCCGGAAACGTTATTCCACTCCACCACCACGGTGCCGTTGAAGTCTTCCGGTTTTATCGGGCGCTTGACCACAATCCGGGTCAGATATTCGGCCTCTTCGTTTGCCTGCGCCTCCCATTGACCGTCGCTGGTCAGCTCGCCCACCGGCAGGTAGCTGTGGGCGACACCCTCAATAAAATATTCCTTGCTTTGATAACCCAGCGGCCGCAAGTCGAACTGGGTGCCGAAGAGGATGGTGGTGTTTTCCGCGACCTTGGCGCAGCCGGTGAGCTGAAAGAACAGCACCAGGAGCATCAGAGGTTTTAACCGGGTAAATCGGCTGGCGTGCGTCATCGTATTCTTCTTGTAGGCTGGAGGTTGTTGGGGTATAGGAAGAATAAAGCTCCTTTTCGCCAAAATCCTATCATAGGAAACTAGGGCATGAGCTGCCCAATTACCCTGTAGACGCCAAAATCTTGCCTTTTCGTTTCGGTTTTGTGGCCTCGCTCGCGCAACTTTCGAGCGATTTTGTGGAAAAATCACTCGGCAGACCTAGAGCATCCTGCCGCGTTATCGCAGCAAGTCGTTGGTGATTCAATTGCGGTGGTGAAAGAGGCGCTAGAACAGCGCCGTCTGAGCCGGCGGTCCCCTTGCCTCGTTGACGCGGGGCAAGGGCGGCGACTCCTTCATCGCCAGATGTTGCAGAATTTTTTCGATCACGGCAGGGTCTTCGATGCAAGAGACCACCTTGACGTGCCCGCCGCAAAGCTCGCACTTTTCTATGTCGATGTTGAAAATGCGCTTCAATCGTTGCATCCAGGTCATGGCTTTGCGGCGTTCGGCAATGGTCTTTTCTAAGCATCCCTGTTCCGCAGGTTTCCTCCCCTTACCTCTTTTTGCTGGCGTGATCAGCGCCCGATGTTTACTGTTGGGGGCGAAAATACCGTGGAACCGCGTCAGGTTTACGCGCGGTTTCGGCACCAGTGCCGCCAATCGCGCAATGAAATCCAGCGGATCGAAAAATACATGGCTGGTGCCATCCCGGTACGGCGTCTTCAGTTCATAGCGGACTTTACCGTTGCCGGTGAGCGTCAGCCGCTTTTCCGAGACCGCTGGCCGGGAAATGTAGCGGCACAGCCTTTCCAGCACGTCGCGTTGGTGGGGTTCGGCCATCACGCCAGCGTGCAAGGAAAAGCCTGCTTGCTTGGCTACCCGGTCTGATTCTCTGGGCGTGTCCAATCTGGGTGGAAGACTTTGCAGAGTGAGCACCTTGCGTCCTTTCTGGCGTGTTTGCCGCGCGCGATCTGGCGCCGGGGTTGCGCCTGATCCAATACCGGGGCGCGCTGCGCACGCATGAAGATATTGACGCGGCCTATGGCGGCAATGCCGAGGGGGGACACACGTTTTTGTTCACCCTGAATGATGAATGGGTGGTGGACGGCAACATCAACGGCAACAGTGCGCGCTGGATCAATCACAGTTGCGAGCCCAACTGCGAGGCGGTGATCTACGAGCACGCAGGGGGTGATCGGCGGTGCGAATCTACTGGCACTCAACGCTGCCATTGAAGCAGCACGAGCAGGCGAACAGGGCCGAGGCTTTGCCGTGGTAGCCGATGAAGTACGGAAACTGGCAACCGAAACCCAGGAAACCCTGAAACGCACCAATCACGCAGTGGAGCGTATTATTGTCAACATAAACGAAACAGCCAGTAAAACAGATTCCAACGCACAGAGGGTGCAGGATATTGTGGGCTCATCCACAGTTGCAATGGACAGCATGCTGGGGGTAATGGATCGTATCAACCATTTATTACCCGTGGTAAATGAAGCATTCCAATCAGCCAATTTAGTCAAGAATACCATTGCACATATGAACAATGATATTCAGGGTGTCAGTCATTCTCTCAAAGAAAGTCAATGTCAGGTGCAAGAACTGGGGCAGGCTTCCGATCAGTTAAACCAGCAATCTGTGCGATTACTGAACCGGCTACAAGAGTTTCGAATATAGGTTTTCATGTTAAAAAAACGCCAGCTTATGCTGGCGTTTTCATTCGCTTTTTTGATTAACCACTCAGCCAACAGGGATGGACTTGGGTTTGGGTGCTTCGGGTTCCTTTTGTTTGGCAATAGCCAGTTTTAATACGCCATTTTCGAATTTGGCATCCACATTTTGCTCATCCACATTGGGCCCCAGGGAAAAGCGGCGAACAAATTTTCCGTAACGACGTTCGGTACGAATCTGTTTTTCACCTTTTTCTTCGTGCTCGCTTCTGGATTCTGCTTCTATGGATAGCACACCATCATGCAACGAAACCTTGATATCTTCTTTTTTGATACCCGGAAGTTCGGCGCTGATCGTATAGGAATTTGCGTTTTCTGAAATATCAGTGGCTGGCATATTCAAGCCGGCATCACTGAGTGATGGCATAGTATTGCGACCAAAAAAACTGTCCACTAATTGCTGGAAAGAATCGTATTGGCCGCCAAATGGACGCAGTGCAGACATGGAAATTTCTCCTGATTCAAACGTTGATCATGTTGCTGACTTCAAGAGTAGATATATGCACGATCTTTATTTTTTCAAGGCCCTGGCACAGGCGGGTATAGGACAAATAAAGCGCCTTTTCGCTGAAATCCTATCATATGAAATCCGTGCATGAACGGCCCAAAGGTCCTTTCGGAGCCAGAATTCAGCCTTTTCCGTTCGGTAGCGTAGGTATTGGCGGTCGGTTTTTCATCGGTTTTCTTGAAAGATGCACCCAGCAGGCGCGTCTCATCCTGCCGTGTTGGGGCAAGTCGTTGGTGAAGGAGAAAGAGTGGTGGTTTAGAGCTGGAACAGCGCCGCCTGATCCGGCGGCGCCCTCGCTTCATGGACGCGGGGTAACGGCAGCGATTCCTTCATCGCCAGATGTTGCAGAATTTTTTCGATCACGGCAGGGTCTTCGATGCAAGAGACCACCTTGACGTGCCCGCCGCAAAGCTCGCACTTTTCTATGTCGATGTTGAAAATGCGCTTCAATCGTTGCGTCCAGGTCATGGCTTTGCGGCGTTCGGCAATGGTCTTTTCTAAGCATCCCTGTTCCGCAGGTTTCCTCCCCTTACCTCTTTTTGCTGGCGTGATCAGCGCCCGATGTTTACTGTTGGGGGCGAAAATACCGTGGAACCGCGTCAGGTTTACGCGCGGTTTCGGCACCAGTGCCGCCAATCGCGCAATGAAATCCAGCGGATCGAAAAATACATGGCTGGTGCCATCCCGGTACGGCGTCTTCAGTTCATAGCGGACTTTACCGTTGCCGGTGAGCGTCAGCCGCTTTTCCGAGACCGCTGGCCGGGAAATGTAGCGGCACAGCCTTTCCAGCACGTCGCGTTGGTGGGGTTCGGCCATCACGCCAGCGTGCAAGGAAAAGCCTGCTTGCTTGGCTACCCGGTCTGATTCTCTGGGCGTGTCCAATCTGGGTGGAAGACTTTGCAGAGTGAGCACCTTGCGTCCTTTCTGCGGCCCCATTGCGATACGGTATGTTATGGAATGCCCCTGCAACTGGCTGAGGGCATCATCCTCTTGGGCGATGGAATCCATCTGCAAGTAAGTGTTTTCATCATCGCGTTGCAGTAAGCCCTTCTTCTCCAGAAACCGGGTGACGCGATGACTGATCTGATGCACGAGCGTGTTGAGTTCTTCTATGTTGGGTGCCTTGACGCGGTGAAAGCGCATGACGCCGTATTTGTCCTCGGCGTACACACCGTCAAGAAACAGCATGTGGAAATGGATATTCAGATTCAGTGCAGAACCGAAGCGCTGGATCAGGGTGACAGCACCCGTATGGGCGGTGCGCTTGTTGAACCCGGCTTTCTTGACCAAGTGAGTGGCCAGTGTTCGATAGACGATCTCCAGCACCTTGCCCATCATGGCGGGTTGCTGAGCCAGCAGAAACCGCAGCTCATAGGGGAAACTCAGTACCCACTGCCGGATAGACTCTTTGGGCAACACTTCATCCACCAGCAACGTAGCGCATTCTGCCATCCGCCGAGCGCCGCAACTTGGGCAGAAACCCCGCCGTTTGCAACTGAAAGCAACCAAGCGCTCGTGTTTGCAATCTTCGCAGCACACGCGCAGGAATCCGTAGTCGAGGCGACCGCATTTGAGGAAATCGTCAAATTCCTGCTGGACGAAGGCGGGCAGATTTTGTCCTTGGGCTTCGAGCTGGGCACGAAACGCGGGGTAAGAGGTTTCGATGAGTTGATAGAGCAGCGTTTCTTCCGGCCGGTGGCGCTCATAGGGGAGCGTCGGAGCAGGCGCGGCCATCCTGGCCAATGACATGATTCAATCCCTTGAAGCTGTACATGCATACAGCCTAACAATTGCTCAAGGTATTGGACAGGGGTAGAAAGGGGCGCGGATGTTTGGACGCAGGCTGGATGCCAAGGTGAGGTGTGAGGCTGGACGCAGAGATGCGCCATCGGATCGAGCGCAGTTGTTGGCGCAATGGGTCAGGATGCTCCTAAGATATTCTGTCGGTAATTTGCAAAATGGCCTCCCGCAAAAAAGCAAGACGGTCGCAAGAGGTGGGATGCCATGGTGCCGCTTTGGTGGCCCGCAACGTCACATAACATGCAACTCGATCCGATCGCTGCGCGACGGCTCAGTTTGCGCGGTTGGGCTTCATGTGAGGTGGTATGTTGAAACTGAACCCACAAATCGCAGATATCCTTGAGCCGGCATACGGCCCTTGCCCAGGTTTCTCCAGCACATGCCATGGCATTATGCGGTGGGACCCAGATGGCGGGCATGTGCCACGTGGATTTCGGGGCGCCGCTGGAGCGTTGGAGGACATTGAGCTTGTATTGGTCTACGCGGAACCTGGCGATCCGTTGCCAGGAGAAAGACACTCGGGACTTGAATCCGCATATTCATTCTCTAATAACACGTTCGCTGGTGGTGCTACGCAGTTTCACACTAATGTAAAAACAATAATTAGCTCGTGCTGGCCTCGACTACCATTTGAAGAGCAAATGAAAAAGTATGGATGACTGAATCTGTACTTTGCTCAGCGCCAAAAGAGGGTGGAAGAGTCCCGGCCGCCGTATGCAGGGAATGCGGCTCTCGCTATTTGCTCAAGCAACTGGAGCTTCTTCCCCACGCCCTGGTGGTTGCTCTAGGGAGCAAAGCACGCGATCGTCTTCGAATGCTTGGAATTACCGCGTTCCTAGAAGTGCATTCAGTGGCACCGCCCGGCTGTAACCACCGTGGTGCGCGTGAGTCTTGGTCAAAAATTCCGGAAGCCTTAAAGAAGGCCCGGTGAGCCCAACAAGTCATTCAAGCGGACAGCGCTACGCGCTGCCGCTTAACTCCGGCGTGTGTGCCAGGCATGGCAGTTAACTCGTCGGGTGAAAGTCCCGATACCAGGTATTCGCAGAGCCGAAGGTTAGCCAAAGGGCAAGGGCGTCATCGCGAGGTGAGGTCTAAAGGAAGCCCACGGCAAAATCGCGGGGCGATGAACAAAAACCGGATATGAGGTGTGACATGAGCGGGGCGTATGGGCACGTGACCATCAAGCCCTCCATCTGCAATTGGCTTGTGTTTTATAAATCCGGCGCCTACGCGAGGAACGTTAACTGTCTTACCCTGGGAGATCTGCTTTGTGTTAACGGACTAACTGAGGGTGAAGAGATTCACTTGATCGCAAAGTAGAAGTCAGCAGAGAGAATAGTACCGGTGATTACTCGGTTAGTTGAAAAAAATAGCCGTGCATGTCTAAGGGAAGGCTCGAACGATGGTGAGGCGATGTGGGAAGGCGGGGTTTAGGTAAGGCATCCGAAATTGAAAAGGGATGAAACACAAACCGGAAAATTCATGACATCAGACCTCAATTTATCTTTATCACTCTTGGAGCGCGCCCTAGAAAAGGAAAATCTTCAGCGCGCGTTCAACCAAGTGGTACGCAACAAAGGCGCTCCCGGAATAGACGGCATGCCCGTCGAAGATCTGGAAAGCCACTTGCGGCATCACTGGCCAACGCTCCGACAATCATTACTCGATGGAACCTACCAACCCAAACCGGTAAAACGGGTTGAAATACCCAAAGGCGACGGCACTAAGCGCGCACTTGGAATTCCGACCGTGATCGACCGGTTTGTGCAGCAAATCATAGCGCAAGCACTTTCAGCGTTATGGGAGCCGCACTTCCACCCCAGCAGTTTTGGTTTTCGCCCAGCACGCTGCTCGGCGGCGGTAGCCCAGATGACCTTCATGCCCCTGCGCCGCCAGCCTTGGCCAGCAGCTGTGCGCGTCGTGCAGCGAAGCGTGCCTCGACCTCATCCGCGCTGGCGTAGTCACCGGCTCGGATTTGCTCCCGCGCATCCGCGACCTTGCCACGCAGAAATTCCTCATACTCGCGCGATTGGCGCTGGCGTTGCACGAACTCACGCATCAGTTCACGCAGGATTTGCGAGGCCGGGCGATGGCTGGCCTTAGCCTCGGCCATGAACTCAGCGCGCAGCTCTGGCTCAAGCTTCATGGTGAAAACGGCTTCTTTGGGCATGGTGTGCCTCCAAAAATCTTATGTACTGACCAAGTATATACGTCGTCAGTATTTGAGTCATCCGCAATGATCTGGGCATCCTGCTTAAGAGTCGCCTTTGCGAAAAAGGAAACATGGTCCTTACTTGCCACTGATCGGTTCTTTCACTAAGATAGTAATAGATTACTTACTTTGTGGGGCGGCCCATGAGCAGTCATTCCAAGCATCTCCCTGCCGAAGAGCGTCGGGCGGCGACGGTTGAGGCGGTTGTCGAGCTGGCCGCCGAACAAAACCCGAGCGACATCACGACCACCGCCATTGCACAGCGCATGGGGCTGACCCAAGGTGCGCTGTTTCGCCATTTCCCAACCAAGGACGCGATTCTGGAATCCGTGATGGGCTGGGTGGCCGAGCGTCTGCTCGCCCGTGTCGACAAAGCGGCGGCAAGTGCGGCATCACCGATGGCGGCGCTGGAGGCGATGTTCATGGCGCACATCGACTTTGTTGCCGAGCATCCCGGCGTACCACGGATGCTCTTTGGAGAATTGCAGCGCCCTGGCGATACCTTGCCAAAAAAAATGGTGAAGACATTGGTCCGCCGCTACCGAGAACGCCTACAGCACCTGCTCGAGACAGGCAAGACACAAGGGGAGTTGCATGCACAATTGGACATCGAGGCCGCCTCGGTGTCGTTCATTGGCTCGATTCAAGGCCTAGTGATGCAGTCGTTGTTAGCCGGCGACGTCACGCACATGCGGCGTGATGCACTGGGCGTATTCGCGATCTATCGGCGAGGCATTGCTCGCGTCAGGAGTACATCATGAAATTTCCACGCCTGCAACGCCGCACGCTGATGCTCATCGCCATCATCGTGCCGCTCCTAATGTTGCTCATTTATGTGGCCGCGCGATTCGGGCCATTGGCCCCGACTGAAGTCACGGTCAGCACGGTTGAATCCCGGACGGTTGCCCCGGCTCTATTCGGCATCGGCACGGTGCAGGCACGCTACACCTACAAAATCGGCCCGACCTTTGCTGGTCGCGTCAAACGACTGGACGTACACGTCGGCGACGCGGTTAAGGCAGGTCAGGTGCTCGGAGAGATGGACGCGGTGGATTTGGATGATCGCATCGCCGCGCAGCAGGCGGCGATCAAAAGTTCAGAAGCCGCTTTGAAGCAGGCTTCGGCCAAGCAGGATTTTGCACAGACGCAAACAAACCGCTATGAACAGTTGCTGGCGGTACACAACACCAGCGAAGAAAACGTCTCCACCAAACGTCAGGAATTGTCGATTGCCAATGCCGCTTTGGCTGCTGCACGCGAAGATATCGTTCGCCTACGCGCCGAGTTGGAGGGATTGCGCGCTCAGCGCGGCAATCTGCGCTTGGTTGCACCGGTGGCCGGGCTGGTCGCCACACGTGACGCCGATCCGGGTACCACAGTGGTTGCTGGGCAAGCCGTGGTCGAAGTTATCGATCCGACAAGCCTGTGGATCGACACGCGCTTCGATCAGATCAGCGCTGATGGTCTGGCAGCGGGTTTGCCCACCAAGGTCACCCTGCGTTCACGCCAATCACAAGTGCTTTCTGGTCGGGTGATGCGCATTGAACCGCGTGCTGACGCCGTGACGGAAGAGACTCTGGCAAAGATCATTTTTGATACGCAGCCCACCCCGCTACCTCCTTTGGGCGAGTTGGCCGAAATCACCGTACAACTGGGTGAATTACCCGCTGCGCCGACGATTCCCAATGCCGCTTTGCGCACAGTCAATGGCCAGCGCGGCGTATGGAAATTGGTGGATGGCGATCTGGCATTTACGCCACTCCTATTTGGCCGCGCTGATCTCGAAGGCAATGTGCAGGTGCTCAAAGGACTTACGGCGGGTGAGCGCGTCGTTGTCTATAGCGACAAAATCCTCAGCGCGAAGAGCCGGATTCATATCGTCGAGCGCCTGACTGGAGTTGCACCATGATCAGCCTCGCCGGGCGTGACATTCTCCATGCATGGGGAAAGTTCATCTTTACCGGCGTCGGGTTGGGGCTATTGATCGGTGTCACTCTCACGATGGCGGGTGTGTATCGCGGCATGGTCGACGATGGGAAAGTCTTGCTCGACAACAGCGGCGCAGATCTGTGGGTGGTGCAAAAAGACACCCTGGGCCCCTACGCCGAATCCTCCAGCATTCCCGATGATTTGTGGCGCAGCATCCGCACCATGCCAGGCGTGGCAGAGGCGGTCAATGTCACTTATCTGACCATGCAGGTAGTCAAAGGAAGCAAAGACGTGCGTGCGATGGTGGTCGGTATCACTGCCGGTGAGGCGGGAACTCCCGGGTGGCCACCCCAGCTTGTCGCTGGTCGTCAAATCACGCGCAGCCATTACGAGGCGGTCGCAGATATCGCTACTGGTTTTCAGTTGGGTGATGTCCTGAAAATCCGCCGCAACCACTATACAGTGGTCGGCCTCACGCGCCGCATGGTGTCGTCCAGTGGCGACCCGATGGTGTTTATTCCGCTCAAGGATGCGCAGGAAGCCCAGTTCTTGAAGGACAACGATGCGATTCTGATGCAGCGCAGGCGCACCGAAGCCAACCCAGCTTTCAACCGCCCCGGGGTGCCCGGGCTGCTCGATGCCGTGATCGCCTCACAGACCAGTAACAGCTCAGTCAACGCGGTGCTGGTGCGTATCCAGCCCGAATTCTCGCAGAAGGAGGTGGCCGAGCCGATTCGTCGCTGGAAGCGACTTACCGTGTACGACCGTGCCCAGATGGAATCCATTTTGGTGGGCAAGCTCATCGCGACCTCAGCCAAGCAGATCGGCATGTTTTTGGTGATTCTGGCGCTGGTCAGCGCCGCCATCGTGGCCTTCATCATCTACACGCTGACGATGGATAAGATTCGGGAAATTGCGGTGTTAAAGCTCATCGGTACGCGCAATCGCACCATCGCCTGGATGATTTTGCAACAAGCCTTGGTGTTGGGCGTCATCGGTTTTGTGGTCGGCAAAATCAGCGCCACCTTTGCTGCCCCGCTGTTTCCCAAGTATGTGTTGTTAACGCCAGCCGATTCAGTCCTGGGGTTTTTCGCCGTGCTGGCCATCTGCGTGCTGTCTAGCATCGTCGCCATTCGCATGGCGCTCAAGGTCGATCCGGCCGAAGCGATTGGAGGCTGACGATGGCAGGCAAAGGCATTCACATCGAAGGGCTCTCCAAACGCTACGGCGAGGGCGATACGGCGGTACTCGCACTGAAGGACGTGAATATGCACGTCGCTCCTGGCGAAGTCGTCGGACTGATCGGGCCTTCTGGATCGGGCAAGAGCACCTTGCTTAAATGTTTGGGTGCGGTGATCGACCCGACCGCCGGTCGTATGGTTCTGGGTGATGAAGTTATCTTTGATGGCGGGTGGAAAGTGCGCGATCTGCGCGCGCTACGCCGCGACAAGATCGGCTTCGTGTTTCAGGCACCGTATCTGATCCCGTTTCTGGATGTTACCGACAACGTTGCGCTGCTGCCGATGCTGGCAGGTATGCCCAACGACGAGGCGCGCACCCGGGCGCTGGAACTGCTGACGGCATTAGACGTACAGCATCGCGCCAAGGCCATGCCATCCCAGCTATCCGGCGGCGAGCAGCAGCGTGTCGCCATTGCGCGCGGGCTGGTGAATCGGCCGCCGGTCATTTTGGCTGACGAACCCACTGCGCCCTTGGACTCGGTGCGTGCCATGGCGGTGATTCGCATCCTCAATGACATGGCACAGCGTTTTCAGACCGCCGTCATTGTTGTCACCCACGATGAAAAAATCATCCCAACCTTCAAGCGCATTTATCACATCCGCGACGGCATCACCCACGAGGAAGTGGGTGAAGGACGCCGCTTCGACTGAATGGAGACACCATGAATACTTTCCACAAATCCATTTTGATGATTGCGGTGACGGCAATCGTCGCACTAGCTGGTTCCGCGATGGCAGAAAACGTGGCACCTGCCGAGAGGGGAAAGCCTCTGGCGCTGCGTAGTGTGATGGACAAGCTTGGACGAGATATGCAGGCCGTCACGGGTGCGATTTCGAAGGAAGGCTGGGCGCTGGTCGCAGCACTTGCTCCCCAGATCGCCAGTCATGCGGAACCGCCCTTGTCAGAAAAAGTGCGCATTCTCGCGTGGCTCGGCGGCGAAGCTGGCTTGCCTGCTGAAAAGCGTGCATCGCTGGCGGCATTGGACGCGGCTGCCGCAAAATATCAAGGTTTTGTCCTTGACGCATTGCGCAACGTAGCCGATAGTATTGATCTGCATCAATCTCTCGGCGGGGGCAATGTCGGGATCAAGGAAGTGGCGTCACGGGTATAGGAAGAATAAAGCTCCTTTTCGCCAAAATCATATCATAGGAAACTAGGGCATGAGCTGCCCAATTACCCTGTAGACGCCAAAATCTTGCCTTTTCGTTTCGGTTTTGTGGCCTCGCTCGCGCAACTTTCGAGCGATTTTGTGGAAAAATCACTCGGCAGACCTAGAGCATCCTGCCGCGTTATCGCAGCAAGTCGTTGGTGATTCAATTGCGGTGGTGAAAGAGGCGCTAGAACAGCGCCGTCTGAGCCGGCGGTCCCCTTGCCTCGTTGACGCGGGGCAAGGGCGGCGACTCCTTCATCGCCAGATGTTGCAGAATTTTTTCGATCACGGCAGGGTCTTCGATGCAAGAGACCACCTTGACGTGCCCGCCGCAAAGCTCGCACTTTTCTATGTCGATGTTGAAAATGCGCTTCAATCGTTGCATCCAGGTCATGGCTTTGCGGCGTTCGGCAATGGTCTTTTCTAAGCATCCCTGTTCCGCAGGTTTCCTCCCCTTACCTCTTTTTGCTGGCGTGATCAGCGCCCGATGTTTACTGTTGGGGGCGAAAATACCGTGGAACCGCGTCAGGTTTACGCGCGGTTTCGGCACCAGTGCCGCCAATCGCGCAATGAAATCCAGCGGATCGAAAAATACATGGCTGGTGCCATCCCGGTACGGCGTCTTCAGTTCATAGCGGACTTTACCGTTGCCGGTGAGCGTCAGCCGCTTTTCCGAGACCGCTGGCCGGGAAATGTAGCGGCACAGCCTTTCCAGCACGTCGCGTTGGTGGGGTTCGGCCATCACGCCAGCGTGCAAGGAAAAGCCTGCTTGCTTGGCTACCCGGTCTGATTCTCTGGGCGTGTCCAATCTGGGTGGAAGACTTTGCAGAGTGAGCACCTTGCGTCCTTTCTGCGGCCCCATTGCGATACGGTATGTTATGGAATGCCCCTGCAACTGGCTGAGGGCATCATCCTCTTGGGCGATGGAATCCATCTGCAAGTAAGTGTTTTCATCATCGCGTTGCAGTAAGCCCTTCTTCTCCAGAAACCGGGTGACGCGATGACTGATCTGATGCACGAGCGTGTTGAGTTCTTCTATGTTGGGTGCCTTGACGCGGTGAAAGCGCATGACGCCGTATTTGTCCTCGGCGTACACACCGTCAAGAAACAGCATGTGGAAATGGATATTCAGATTCAGTGCAGAACCGAAGCGCTGGATCAGGGTGACAGCACCCGTATGGGCGGTGCGCTTGTTGAACCCGGCTTTCTTGACCAAGTGAGTGGCCAGTGTTCGATAGACGATCTCCAGCACCTTGCCCATCATGGCGGGTTGCTGAGCCAGCAGAAACCGCAGCTCATAGGGGAAACTCAGTACCCACTGCCGGATAGACTCTTTGGGCAACACTTCATCCACCAGCAACGTAGCGCATTCTGCCATCCGCCGAGCGCCGCAACTTGGGCAGAAACCCCGCCGTTTGCAACTGAAAGCAACCAAGCGCTCGTGTTTGCAATCTTCGCAGCACACGCGCAGGAATCCGTAGTCGAGGCGACCGCATTTGAGGAAATCGTCAAATTCCTGCTGGACGAAGGCGGGCAGATTTTGTCCTTGGGCTTCGAGCTGGGCACGAAACGCGGGGTAAGAGGTTTCGATGAGTTGATAGAGCAGCGTTTCTTCCGGCCGGTGGCGCTCATAGGGGAGCGTCGGAGCAGGCGCGGCCATCCTGGCCAATGACATGATTCAATCCCTTGAAGCTGTACATGCATACAGCCTAACAATTGCTCAAGGTATTGGACAGGGGTAGAAAGGGGCGCGGATGTTTGGACGCAGGCTGGATGCCAAGGTGAGGTGTGAGGCTGGACGCAGAGATGCGCCATCGGATCGAGCGCAGTTGTTGGCGCAATGGGTCAGGATGCTCCTAAGATATTCTGTCGGTAATTTGCAAAATGGCCTCCCGCAAAAAAGCAAGACGGTCGCAAGAGGTGGGATGCCATGGTGCCGCTTTGGTGGCCCGCAACGTCACATAACATGCAACTCGATCCGATCGCTGCGCGACGGCTCAGTTTGCGCGGTTGGGCTTCATGTGAGGTGGTATGTTGAAACTGAACCCACAAATCGCAGATATCCTTGAGCCGGCATACGGCCCTTGCCCAGGTTTCTCCAGCACATGCCATGGCATTATGCGGTGGGACCCAGATGGCGGGCATGTGCCACGTGGATTTCGGGGCGCCGCTGGAGCGTTGGAGGACATTGAGCTTGTATTGGTCTACGCGGAACCTGGCGATCCGTTGCCAGGAGAAAGACACTCGGGACTTGAATCCGCATATTCATTCTCTAATAACACGTTCGCTGGTGGTGCTACGCAGTTTCACACTAATGTAAAAACAATAATTAGCTCGTGCTGGCCTCGACTACCATTTGAAGAGCAAATGAAAAAGTATGGATGACTGAATCTGTACTTTGCTCAGCGCCAAAAGAGGGTGGAAGAGTCCCGGCCGCCGTATGCAGGGAATGCGGCTCTCGCTATTTGCTCAAGCAACTGGAGCTTCTTCCCCACGCCCTGGTGGTTGCTCTAGGGAGCAAAGCACGCGATCGTCTTCGAATGCTTGGAATTACCGCGTTCCTAGAAGTGCATTCAGTGGCACCGCCCGGCTGTAACCACCGTGGTGCGCGTGAGTCTTGGTCAAAAATTCCGGAAGCCTTAAAGAAGGCCCGGTGAGCCCAACAAGTCATTCAAGCGGACAGCGCTACGCGCTGCCGCTTAACTCCGGCGTGTGTGCCAGGCATGGCAGTTAACTCGTCGGGTGAAAGTCCCGATACCAGGTATTCGCAGAGCCGAAGGTTAGCCAAAGGGCAAGGGCGTCATCGCGAGGTGAGGTCTAAAGGAAGCCCACGGCAAAATCGCGGGGCGATGAACAAAAACCGGATATGAGGTGTGACATGAGCGGGGCGTATGGGCACGTGACCATCAAGCCCTCCATCTGCAATTGGCTTGTGTTTTATAAATCCGGCGCCTACGCGAGGAACGTTAACTGTCTTACCCTGGGAGATCTGCTTTGTGTTAACGGACTAACTGAGGGTGAAGAGATTCACTTGATCGCAAAGTAGAAGTCAGCAGAGAGAATAGTACCGGTGATTACTCGGTTAGTTGAAAAAAATAGCCGTGCATGTCTAAGGGAAGGCTCGAACGATGGTGAGGCGATGTGGGAAGGCGGGGTTTAGGTAAGGCATCCGAAATTGAAAAGGGATGAAACACAAACCGGAAAATTCATGACATCAGACCTCAATTTATCTTTATCACTCTTGGAGCGCGCCCTAGAAAAGGAAAATCTTCAGCGCGCGTTCAACCAAGTGGTACGCAACAAAGGCGCTCCCGGAATAGACGGCATGCCCGTCGAAGATCTGGAAAGCCACTTGCGGCATCACTGGCCAACGCTCCGACAATCATTACTCGATGGAACCTACCAACCCAAACCGGTAAAACGGGTTGAAATACCCAAAGGCGACGGCACTAAGCGCGCACTTGGAATTCCGACCGTGATCGACCGGTTTGTGCAGCAAATCATAGCGCAAGCACTTTCAGCGTTATGGGAGCCGCACTTCCACCCCAGCAGTTTTGGTTTTCGCCCAGCACGCTCGGCACAACAAGCGGTAAAATACGTGCAAACGTTACAACGCGAGAAGTACGAGTGGGTCGTCGATCTCGATCTGAAAATCCTTCTTCGATGAAGTGAATCACGATCGTTTAATCGCGCGACTGAAAACCAGAGTTGAAGACAAAGTCCTGTTGCGATTGATCAACAAATTCCTGCATGCGGGAATTAATGCAAACGGGATATTGTTACGAAGTGAGAAAGGGGTGCCGCAAGGAGGCCCGCTCTCACCGATTCTGGCCAATATCGTACTGGACGAACTAGATTGGGAATTGGAACATAGAGGGCATAAATTCGCACGCTATGCTGATGACTGCAATATCATGGTCAAAAGCAAGGCGGCAGGCGAACGAGTAATGAAAAGTATCCGGCGCTTTCTTGAAACGACACTTCGGCTCAGGGTGAACGACCAGAAAAGCGCGGTGGATCGTCCGACAAAACGAAATTTCCTTGGATTTACATTTAGCGCGCACTCGCAACGCATTAAAGTGAGCGATAAGTCATTATCCAGACTTCGGGATAAGGTGAGAGTGCTCACCCGACGGACGCGTGGGCACACATTTGAAACCATTATTGCAGAGCTGACCTTTTACCTGCTTGGTTGGAAAGCATACTTCGGCTTGGCTGAAGTATTGAGCCCGCTACGCGATGTGGATAAATGGATACGAAGGAAATTACGGTGCTATCTGTGGAAGCAATGGGGTCAAAGTGGATATCGTAAACTCAGACGCCATGGCGTCAGCGTGGAACTGGCGTGGAATACCTCTAAGTCGGCCCACGGCCCGTGGCGCTTGAGCAACAGCCCCGCATTGACGCAGGCACTACCGAGAAAGTACTTTAAAGGCATTGGGCTGCCGGAATTGGCAGGGGGATAAAGTAAATCAACCAACGAACCGCCGTGGTACGTGATCCGTATGCCCGGTGGTGTGGGAGGGGTGGCGCTGCGAGGCGCCCCTCTATCCCGATTAGCCCTTATAGCCGGAATCCGGATGATGGTTAGATTTTGCGAGAGTTGCCTTAAGCAATTGGGAGATAGGAGATAAGCCATGCTACACTCAATTTCAGAATTGGCGTTGCACGGTAAACAACTTCCTCCCGCCGAGCGTGAGCAGTTGGTTGATGAGTTGCTTGCGTCGCTGAATGAACCGGCGGTGACACAGCTTGATGCGGCATGGTCTGAGGAAGTGGCAAGAAGGCTTAAGGCCTATGACTTGGGTAATGTGAAAGCAATTTCCGCAGAAGACGTTTTTGCCAAAGCCCGAGCAATTGCGCGGTGAGCGTTGTTCGTTTCCTCCCGGAAGCAGAAGCAGAGTTGTTGCATGAGGTCGAGTATTACTCCAGTGCGGAAACGGGTATCGGCATTCGTTTTTAGGCTATGGTTGAGGCTGCTGTTCAATTGGCCGTACAGCATCCCTTGGGCGGTTCTCCGTATCCACATGACACTCGTGCGGTTTTGGTAAAGGGATTTCCGTTCAGCGTTATCTATCGAGTGTCTGAATCTGAGTTATTGGTTGTAGCCATCGCCCCGTATCACCGAAAACCGAATTATTGGAATTTGCGTGTTGCTGAGGACTAACCATTCGCTGCAGGATCGTTCAACGTGCGCTCGCGCTTAGCCATTCTTGGTTATCGATTTTGCTGCTTTCCGAGCAGCCTGAGGTCGATCGTTTGCGGAGTGAGTTTAGCCCGCCGGTAAGGTTTTTTTCTCATGCGCATCATCTGGCGGTCTATCAAACAACCGTCTCCACCTCAAACCCCACCACATTCCGGTGCTCTTTGCTAAACTCCACCCCAATCAAATGCACCGGCCCTATCGCGCGGTATTTATCCGCATAACGGCGTTCCTGTAGTTGGCGTAACGCCCGGCCTTCAGGTACCAGTTCTACCACCTTGAACTCAAATAAATAGATGTGGCCTTCAAATGTTACCGTCATATCAATCTGGCCGTGATTGGTGACATCTTCCAGTTTGATGTCTAGCCCCAGCGCGGCAAAGTGGCTGTAAAATACGCTGGCCCAATAGCCTTCGTATTGCACAATGGGATTGTTGCGAAACCATTGATGGGGAATCGTGGCAAAAAAGGCATGGAAGAGGGCCTTCATGGCGCTAAAATCCTGTTTTTGCAGCAATTCAATTAAACGCAGGCGATTATTGAAAGAGATGGACATATCCAAGCCCATGCCTTTGAGCAGGCTGGCGTTGAGGCTGGATTCTACTTCTAGGTTGGGATAGCCTAACGTGTATACCCAGTGGCCCAGAATCGGCTGGCGCACTTCGTGAATGGTCAGGTAGCCGGTCTGGAATAGCAGGGCTTCGTTGCCGATGTCGTCTACATCAAAGGCAGATAATAATTGCTCGCCCGCATGGAGCCTAGCCAGATTTGGGGCAAAAAAACCACGTTCAGTGAGCAGCTTGACCAAAAAGTTAGGCGTGCCGGTTTCAAACCACCAAGGGCGGAAAGTGCGTTCCTGAAAAAGCAGCAGTAAATCAAAAGGGTTATAGACGGACTCACCCGTCCAGTTATATCCGTTATACCAGCGACGGATTTCATGGCGGTCTAGCCCAGGTAATTCAGGAGCAAAAACGGTGTCCACGTCGGTATCGGTATACCCGCAAATAGCGCTGAACTCCCGCGTTAGCGTAATATCGCGAAGATTGTTCAATCCTGAAAACAGACTCACCTTGCTGAATTTTGAAACGCCGGTAAGAAATGCGAACCGCACGTGCGCATCGGCATCTTTGATTACGGAGTAGAAGTCTTTCAGCACGTCACGGATTTGCAGGGCTTTTTCTTTGTGCTCGATCGCATCGAGGATGGGTTTGTCGTACTCGTCGATCAAGACCACTACGCGCTGGCCGGTGCGCTCGTATAAGCGTAGGATCAATCGCTTTAATCGGCTGCGTGCGTCTGGATATTCGGCAGGGAGGTGAAAGCGCTCTTCCGCCGTGTTCAGTTGTTCGTTTAAGCTGGCGCGCACATCCTCTACCGATGAAAATACCCCACCCCCAAAACTAAAGCGCAGCACGGGATAGTTCACCGACCAATCCCAGTGTTTCTCTGCGTGCAGCCCATTGAACAGCGCCGCATTGCCCTCAAACAGCTCTTTTAGCGTGTCGATAAACAGGCTTTTTCCGAAGCGTCGTGGGCGGGAGAGAAAGTAATATTTTCCCTGCTCAATCAGGCGGATGGCAAGAGGTGTTTTATCCACATAGTAATAGGCTCCGCCCTCGCGGATTTCTCGAAAGTTCTGAATGCCTATTGGGAGCTGCTTGCGAGTCATAAGCGTCTGAATTCCACGGAGAACGGGCGATGGTGATTGCGGTGATTTTCAAGATGGTAGCATGTTTCGGGTTTTAGGCGGGGCCCATCGAGAGACAGTCGATAAGCCAGTCTGTACGGCTTGCTGACAGGTTCAGCATCGTGTACAGTTTTAATGTGTACAAGCAGGAGGGCTTAACCATGCCTCAGATTCCAGTAGAAACTAACGACCGTATGTCACTACGTATTGCCTCAGAAGAAAAGACGCTGTTGATGCGTGCAGCCGCTTTACAGCATACCAACTTGACTGAGTTCGTAATCCGCAATGTGATGTCAGCAGCACGGAAGATTATTGACGAGAACGAGCGACTGGAGCTGACCGAAAGAGACAGCTTGCATGTTCTGGATCTTTTAGATAACCCACCGGCGCCCAATGATAAATTGTTGGCCGCAGCTTTTGCCTTACCGAAGCGATCATAATGCTACCGATCTGGCATGAAGAGCCCGTTGGCAAGCATCATGATCGCGGTGCCTTTGACTGTGGCGATGAGGCGCTGAATCAGTTTTTACATCGCCATGCAAGGCAAAGCCATGAGAAAGGTGGGGCAAAAACCTACCTTGCTGTTAGCGAAAACAATGAAAAGGTATTGGGCTACTACAGCCTAAGTCCCGCATCTATTGCCTATGAACGTGCGCCGGAGGTGATTAAACGCGGCTTAGCTCGATATGATGTGCCGGTATTTCGGCTTGGCCGTCTGGCTGTAGATCTTTCTGTGCAGAGTCAAGGGCTCGGTGGCCAGTTGTTGCTTGCCGCTGGGCGCCGTTGTTTGTTGGTCGCTGTTCAGGCAGGCGGCGTAGCTTTGTTGATTGATGCCAAGAATGAACGTGTTGCCGAATGGTATGCAAGCTATGGCGCTGTTCCGCTATTGGATGCCCATCTATCTTTGCTGTTACCATTCAAAACAATACATGCCGCGCTTGCCGCTGCGGGGAAACTGTAAATAAATGGCAAGCTATTCTCCCCAGAGCGAAGACGCGCAGTCATTGCAAAGCAGTCATTGCAAAAATGCTGCCCCTGCATAGCAAAACGTCGCCTGAACTCCATCACAGTGAATGCATCACAGTGAATGCATCACCTCAAACCGTCTCCACCTCAAACCCCACCACATTTCGCTGCTCTTTGCTAAACTCCACCCCAATCAAATGCACCGGCCCTATCGCGCGGTATTTATCCGCATAACGACGTTCCTGTAGTTGGCGTAACGCCCGGCCTTCAGGTACCAGTTCTACCACCTTGAACTCAAATAAATAGATGTGGCCTTCAAATGTTACCGTCATATCAATCTGGCCGTGATTGGTGACATCTTCCAGTTTGATGTCCAGCCCTAGCGCGGCAAAATGGCTGTAAAATACGCTGGCCCAATAGCCTTCGTATTGCACAATGGGATTGTTGCGAAACCATTGATGGGGAATCGTGGCAAAAAAGGCATGGAAGAGGGCCTTCATGGCGCTAAAATCCTGTTTTTGCAGCAATTCAATTAAACGCAGGCGATTATTGAAAGAGATGGACATATCCAAGCCCATGCCTTTGAGCAGGCTGGCGTTGAGGCTGGATTCTACTTCTAGGTTGGGATAGCCTAACGTGTACACCCAGTGGCCCAGAATCGGTTGTCGCACTTCGTGAATGGTCAGGTAGCCGGTCTGGAATAGCAGGGCTTCGTTGCCGATGTCGTCTACATCAAAGGCAGATAATAATTGCTCACCCGCATGGAGCCTGGCCAGATTTGGGGCAAAAAAACCACGTTCAGCGAGCAGCTTGACTAAAAAGTTAGGCGTGCCGGTTTCAAACCACCAAGAGCGGAAAATGCGCTTCTGAAAAAGCAGCAGAAGATCAAAAGGGTTATAGACCGATTCGCCCGTCCAGTTATATCCGTTATACCAGCGACGGATTTCATGGCGGTCTAGCCCAGGTAGTTCAGGGGCAAAAACAGTGTCTATATCGTGGTCGGTGTAGCCACAGAGGGAGGAGTAGAGAGGGTCTAGCGTAATGTCGTTCAGATTATTCAATCCTGAAAACAGACTCACCTTGCTGAATTTTGAAACGCCGGTAAGAAATGCGAACCGCACGTGCGCATCGGCATCCTTGATTACGGAGTAGAAGTCTTTCAGCACGTCACGGATTTGCAGGGCTTTTTCTTTATGCTCGATCGCATCGAGAATGGGTTTGTCGTACTCGTCGATCAAGACCACTACGCGCTGGCCGGTTTGGTGGTGTGCATGAAGTATCAGGCTTCGGAAGCGCTCGGCAAGTGAATCGTCGGTAACCGTGCAATGGCTTGCTGTTTCGAAACGCTTTAGGTGAGAGTCGATCTGGCTCTCCAGCTCGCGCGCGCTCTGTGTAATGCCACCCCCAAAACTAAAACGCAGCACGGGATAGTTCACCGACCAATCCCAGTGTTTCTCTGCGTGCAGCCCATTGAATAGCACCGCATTGCCCTCAAACAGCTCTTTTAGCGTGTCGATAAACAGGCTTTTTCCGAAGCGTCGTGGGCGGGAGAGAAAGTAATACTTTCCCTGCTCAATCAGGCGGATGGCAAGAGGTGTTTTATCCACATAGTAATAGGCTCCACCCTCACGGATTTCACGAAAGTTCTGAATGCCTATTGGGAGCCGCTTGCGAGTCATAAACGTCTGAATTCCACGGAGAACGGGCTATCGTAATAGCGGCGATAGCGGTGATTTTCAAGATGGTAGCATGTTTCGGGTTTTAGGCGGGGCCATCGGCTGCGCTCAGTCAGCCCCCCGTATGTCGCTGGAGGGAACCGTCTCGCTCGAAAGCGGATTTTTGTCTCGTGCCGTGGGCGGTTGAAAGCTAGGTTATATTTTTTCGAGCCAGTCCTCGACGGTAAGGTCAGGTACTCTTGAAAATTCACTTGTGTTGTTTGTTACAATTACTGCATCAATGCTTCGTGCGTGAGCTGCTATTAAGAGATCGTTGTTGCCAATGATTTGTCCTTCTCTCTTTAAGTGCGCTCTTATGGTGCCATAGTGCCGCGCAGCCTCTTCGTCCCACGGTTCAATCAAAACTCGTTGAGTGAATAAATCAAGTTGCTCGAAGCGCTCTTGTCGAAGATTCGCAACACCATTTTCTATTCCATAGCAAAGTTCACCGTAGGTTACTGATGACATGCAGAGGCTTTTTATTGCCTTAAATTTTCGCTTTAGTTTATCGTTTCTGTTTTTTAAAACGAAAATGCAGGTGTTGGTATCGAGCATGTACATCAGAAAAAATCCCTTTCCTGCGGTTCGGAATCTTCACGGGTACACAAAAAATCGTCGCCGAACGCAGATTTTTGATTAAAGAATTCATCCCATGTCGGTTTTTTTGAGGAAAGTACAACGTCGGAACCAATTTTTCTCACGTAAACTTCGTCACATTCGAATCGAAAATCTTTGGGGAGCCTTATGGCCTGACTCCTTCCATTCATGAATATCTTCGCTATATGATTAGACATAGGCATTTACCTTCCGTCAATGGTATATACTACGAAGTATATACCATGATCGGTTTGCAGTCAAAGCCCGCTAACGTATTGATTCGCTATTGGCGCTTTTCCTGCCACTGGCAACGGCTTTCCCTTCTCGGAAATGGCCGGAGGTTATGCCTGCCCAACCGTCTCCACTTCAAACCCCACCACATTTCGCTGCTCCTTGCTAAACTCCACCCCAATCAAATGCACCGGCCCTATCGCTCGGTATTTATCCGCATAACGGCGTTCCTGTAGTTGACGTAACGCCCGGCCTTCAGGCACCAGTTCTACCACCTTGAACTCAAATAAATAGATGTGGCCTTCAAATGTTACCGTCATATCAATCTGGCCGTGATTGGTGACATCTTCCAGTTTGATGTCTAGCCCCAGCGCGGCAAAATGGCTGTAAAATACGCTGGCCCAATAGCCTTCGTATTGCACAATGGGATTGTTGCGAAACCATTGATGGGGAATCGTGGCAAAAAAGGCATGGAAGAGGGCCTTCATGGCGCTAAAATCCTGTTTTTGCAGCAATTCAATTAAGCGCAGGCGATTATTGAAAGAGATGGACATATCCAAGCCCATGCCTTTGAGCAGGCTGGCGTTGAGGCTGGATTCTACTTCTAGGTTGGGATAGCCTAACGTGTACACCCAGTGGCCCAGAATCGGCTGGCGCACTTCGTGAATGGTCAGGTAGCCGGTCTGGAATAGCAGGGCTTCGTTGCCGATGTCGTCTACATCAAAGGCAGATAATAATTGCTCACCCGCATGGAGCCTGGCCAGATTTGGGGCAAAAAAACCACGTTCAGTGAGCAGCTTGACCAAAAAGTTAGGCGTGCCGGTTTCAAACCACCAAGGGCGGAAAGTGCGTTCCTGAAAAAGCAGCAGTAAATCAAAAGGGTTATAGACGGACTCACCCGTCCAGTTATATCCGTTATACCAGCGACGGATTTCATGGCGGTCTAGCCCAGGTAGTTCAGGAGCAAAAACGGTGTCCACGTCGGCATCGGTATACCCGCAAATAGCGCTGAACTCCCGCGTTAGCGTAATATCGCGAAGATTGTTCAACCCTGAAAACAGGCTCACCTTGCTGAACTTTGAAACGCCGGTAAGAAATGCGAACCGCACGTGCGCATCGGCATCCTTAATTACGGAATAGAAGTCTTTCAGCACGTCACGGATTTGCAGGGCTTTTTCTTTGTGCTCGATCGCATCAAGGATGGGTTTGTCGTACTCGTCGATCAAGACCACTACGCGCTGGCCGGTTTGGTTGTGTACATGAAGTATCAGGCTGCGGAAGCGCTCGGCAAGCGAATCGTCAGTAACCGTGCAATGGCTTGCTGCTTCAAAACGCTTTAGGTGAGAGTCGATCTGGCTCTCCAGCTCGCGCGCGCTCTGTGTAATGCCGCCCCCGAAACTAAAGCGCAGCACGGGATAGTTCACCGACCAATCCCAGTGTTTCTCTGCGTGCAGCCCATTGAACAGCACAGCATTGCCCTCAAACAGCTCTTTTAGCGTGTCGATAAACAGGCTTTTTCCAAAGCGCCGTGGGCGGGAGAGAAAGTAATATTTTCCCTGTTCAATCAGACGGATGGCAAGAGGTGTTTTATCCACATAGTAATAGGCTCCACCCTCACGGATTTCGCGAAAGTTCTGAATGCCTATTGGGAGCTGCTTGCGAGTCATAAGCGTCTGAATTCCACGGAGAACGGGCGATGGTGATTGCGGTGAGTGGCTTGACTTGTTATGGCTTATTGCCAGGAAATGTCTATCTTACGATGCTGAGCAACGCAATCGCGGAGATAGAGATTTATTAAACTCTGATAAGGCACGCCGGTCTCTTCGGACTGGCTCTTGAAATATTCGATCACATCCTCGCTCAATCGAATTGTAACTGGCTTCTTCAGCTTCGATGCATATGGGTTCTTGCGAGACTTCATTTTTGACAAATCATATTCTGATTTCATTTCAATCACCTTTATAGTGCTTACGCTCCTTAGCAGTTGCCTTGCGTGCAGATATTATTCGGATCGTTTCACCTTTATCACGCTCACAATGGCAGACGAGAAGAATTCTGGATTGATGGCTACGCCCAAGCATAAGAAACCTGTCTTCGGATTCAGAATTTTCTGAATCAAAGAATTGTATGGCGTAGTCGTCATAAAAAACACCCTGCGCCTCCTCAAAGGATACACCGTGCTTCTTGAGGTTTGACTTTGCCTTTTGGCTGTCCCACTCGAAGGTAATCATATGCGAATTGTATTGACAATGTACATATCGTCAAGGGCCATATGTCAAGGCCATAACCAAGTAGGGCTGTCCCATCATAATCCGATTTACAATTGCTCCTTGTCGTTCAGATTGTTCAACCCTAAAACAGTTTATGAGCACGGTGGGTGGAGGGGGGCCAATCTGTTTGCCTCTACGATCCAGTCCTTAAAATGTTCATCCTCGAAATTCCATGCGCCATGGCCGCTTTTGTAGAGATACCCCTTGTTCCGCAGGCGAGTCATTGCATTGGACAGGTCGCTGCGCTTAACGCTCTTGACCCCTGCCAGCGCAGCCACCGATGCATAGTTTTTTTCCGAGTACAGCACATTATCCGGGTGTTGTATCATGTTCACCAATACCGCCCGGTCTACGGGCAGAAGGTTGCGCCAGTCAGACTCAAAATTGCTGTAAAGGCCATCATTTTTTAGAATGTGATCGACTGCCGCCTGAATGTCACTGCAGCCCTGTAGCACCATGTACTGCACCGCTTCATTCAACAGATAGGGGCTGCGGTGATTCTGCTTGAATACCGCAATGACTTTTTCAGGTTCCAGTTTGCGACCGGTGCGCTGTGCAAAGACCGTGCACATATGCTGGCAAAATTCAGAGCCAAGGGTTCCAAAGTCGCGCACCTGAGCAGAATTGAACAGCGCTGCATTACGCTGCCTGAAAAGATGATTGAGTCCATCCCGGCTGGAGCCTGTAAAAATCGAGCGCACATTGTTGCTATATTTGTCCAACAATGTGCGAACGCCAAACACCACATCTTCAAACTGAGGGCTCATGGCAAGCTGCTGGGCTTCATCAAACAGAATAAGAGTTTTTTTGTTGCCCGACAGAAACGTGTCAAGCAGTGCAATGGCTTGGGTACCGTCTACTTGTGGAGCCTGTTGATGTTCACCTTTTTCAAGCCTAACGCCTAGGCTGTCTAGGCTAACAGATAGATCCGTTTTGGATGGCAGGAACTGGCGCAACCCTTTGCCGTGACCTTTTTCTGTTGCATCGATCAATGCTGCTGCAATGCAGTAGGCAGGATCTGATTTTTTGAGCCAGAAGTTAATGTATAAAACGGAATAGCCCATTTTTTGCGCAAGGGGCGCCACATCTTTGGTGACAAACACGGTCTTGCCGCGCCGACGCGGTGCAAACAGCGCCAAGCGTGATGTAAGGTCATCATCGAGGATCGCCATGATGCCTTCGGCTTCCTTGAGGCGCGGATAATGCCACGAGATTTGGTCTTGCTGCTTGTTTTTCATGTCAATTCTTTTTGATGGTAGTAATTCTTACTATAAATAAGAATTGATAAGAAAACAACGCTAGCCAGATTGTTGCGCCGCTCCATATCCCCTATACTCCGCGCTGCTGCCGATGATGCCTCACATCAAATCGCGTCTGATCTACAGCTGCGTCTGATCTAAAACTGTGTCTGATCTAAAGAGTAGCCGCCCATGCTTTACACCCTTGCCCGCCAAGCCCTGTTTCAGCTCGAAACCGAAATGTCCCACCACATCACGCTGGACTTGATCTCGGCAGCAGAGCGTCTGCGCGTGCTCCCTCACTTGATCCCCGAGCCTGAGCTGCCGGTGGAGCTGATGGGGTTGAGCTTTAAAAGCCCGGTTGGGTTGGCGGCGGGGATGGATAAAAACGGTGACTATATCGACGGGCTTGCCTCGCTGGGCTTTGGCTTTATTGAAGTCGGCACGGTAACGCCGCGCCCGCAGCCGGGCAATCCGCGCCCGCGCCTGTTCCGGTTGCCGCAGCATCAAGCCATTATCAATCGCATGGGCTTTAATAACAAAGGCATCGACTATATGTGCGAGCGCATTGAAGCCTCGCGCTATAGCGGCATCTTGGGGATCAATATCGGCAAGAATTTCGATACGCCGGTCGAGAATGCGCTTGATGACTACTTGATCTGCATGAAAAAAGCCTACCGGCTGGCGAGCTACATCGTCGTCAATATCTCCTCGCCCAATACGCCTGGATTGCGGAGCCTGCAGCACGGTGAATCCCTGAAGCGCCTGCTGGACGGGCTCAAGAACGAGCAGCAGCGGCAAGCGGGACAGTGTATGCGCCAAGTGCCGCTGGTAGTCAAAATCGCGCCGGATCTTGATGAGGCCGCATTGGATGAGATTGCCGAGGCGCTAGTGAGTTGCGGAATGGAAGGGGTGATCGCCACTAATACCACGATGACGCGCCCCGGTTTGGAGGGGCATCCGCTGGCGGGCGAGGCGGGCGGTTTGAGTGGTGCGCCGGTATACGATCTGTCTAATCGGGTGCTTGGCGGGTTAGCTGCGCGGCTAGAAGGCAAGATTCCCATTATTGGCGTAGGCGGCATCATGAAACCCGAGGATGCGCTCCACAAAATGGCTTTGGGTGCCAGCCTTGTGCAGCTTTATACTGGATTTATCTATGAAGGCCCTGCGCTGATCTGGAAAATCGTGCAAGCCCTGCAAAAACAGAATCCACTACCCGAGTGAACCCACAAAAAACGCCCATAAAAAACGGGGCTTACATGGCCCCGTTTCGGTGGAGGTTTGAGACCCCCTGCTATGGCCGGCACAAAGCCGGTGAGTTTGACGCTTTGTAGGCAACGCTTGTGAGTTTTGGTTCCTCCCGTTTCACAATACGTGGTTTGTCAATCTTGCTAACTAGATCGGAGTCATGTCGAAACCGTGTTATTGAGCAACAATACCTCGCGCGAAATTGGTAAGCCCTTTTTCCACAAGCGGATAAGTCACAAGGTGGCTACTTTATGCAAACCCGCGACGCCAGACATGCCCGACCACAAGTCGGAACGGCCGTCGCGCCAACCACTAAGCCAGTACTGACGCATGTCGATATCGGTAAAAGGGCAAAACTCGCGGGAACGCCCGCTGTTGCCGAATTGATATCCCCGTGCGTAGGCCCGGCTCGACTTATCACGCTTTTGTCTTCTCATAAGGACGCATCCTCGTCAGATTCGTTTCAACATGAAGAGAACACCCTGTTTTTGCCGGGGTCGGAACGGGAGTTCGGCAATTTTTGCGAGCAGCGCAATGAAATAAATGCACTTACGCAATACAGGGGAGCTATAAAATAAAATTCGCCTCTTTTTGGAAGTTCTTATTTTCGACCCAGCTCTATTGATACCCAATTCCAACAAGAATAGCCATGACTTTAAAAGCATAAGCAGAAGCGAATAAGCGATAGATCGGAATAATCGGATATTTCAGTTGGATGGCGATGGTTCTTCGAACCTTGCGCACTGCGGTGGCATAACTCACTCGAATGGATCCTTCGATAGGAGTTTCCTAGGCGTATCTACGTAGGATATACTTCTCGTGTCTACACTATAGATACGAGAAGGCCATGCACATAGAAAGTGAAATCAAGCGGTGGGGCAATAGTTTGGCCCTTCGCATAACCGGAGTGATGGCAGAAATACCCAGATTCAGTGATGGCACTAAAGTGACGGTTGAAGTTACTGAAGATGCGCTCATTATTAAGCGAGCCAGCAAGCTGAAACGGGTTCTCTCCCTGCCGTTTACCGAGCGTGATTTGCTCAATGGCATAACTCCATCAAAAGCGCACGCCGATGAGCTCGCAGCTCCCACGAAGAAAGAGTTGGGGCTGTGATGGCGAAAAAGTCGTTTATTCCCGACCGAAACGACATTGTTTGGCTGGATTTCGAGCCAACGAAAGGCAAAGAAATTGGCAAGCGCCGGCCTGCTTTGGTGCTGTCCAGCAAGGATTACAACAAAGCGACGAATCTGATGATTTGCTGTCCAATAAGCAGCAGTATTCGGGGTGGAGTTACGGAAGTCGCGGTTAGTAATCTCGATGTGCCCTCCGTGGTAGCGGCAAGTCTCATTCAAACGCTTTCGTGGGTGGAGCGACGGGTCGAGCCAATCACGAAAGCCGAACATGGGGTTTTTGAGGAAGTCATTTTGAAGTTGATACCCTTGATTGGTGCAGACAAAGTGATCCAAGACTATTTGGATTAAGTCGATGCGCTGAGCTGCAATGCTTCAAGCGGGGGCGATCTACCCGCCATCCACATGCCTCCGAGTTTGTAGACTTAATTCGTTATGGTTCAATGGCTTTTTTAGCGTGTCCCTTATTTTTTGCACGCAAAACTCGAATCTCTCGTTGACTCGAATCTCGCTTTGAGAATAGAGCTCGACAATCTATCTAATGATCACGGTGAATCAAATTGATCAGTTCAAAAATGAAGTCCACTCAGCCTATGCGTTGGGTCGCTACCTGTAGCGCCGGCTTAGAACGCGCGTTAGCGCAGGAGCTCGAATCCCTGGGTGGCCGAGTGCTCGCAGATGCGGATACCGCAGCAGGTGCGGTGGCGGTGGAGGCGGGGATTGAATTTGGCTATCGCGCCTGTTTGTGGTCGCGGGTGGCAGAGCGCGTGCTGTTGCAGTTGGCAAGCTTTGAAGCTAACAGTGCCGATGATATTTACCATTATTGCCGTGGTCTGGATTGGCTCGATCACATGAGTGAGGATGATTATTTTGCGGTATCGGCGATTTTGCATGAATCTGTAAAAGACAATCCCCGCTTTGTAACGCTTAGGTTGAAGGATGCAATCGTAGACCGGATTCGCAACGACACCGGTAAGCGCCCCTCGGTCGATACGCGAAAACCGGACATTGTTTTTTCGCTCTATTGGAAAGCCGATCGGGTGCAGCTGTACCTAGATTTTAGCGGTGACCCTCTTCACCGGCGAGGGTACCGCACCGAAGCTGGCGAGGCTCCGCTGAAAGAGACGCTTGCTGCGGGGATGCTGGCTTTGGCCGGTTGGCCCGCACCAAAATTTAGCGCGTTGTTAGACCCGTTCTGCGGCTCTGGCACGCTGTTGGTGGAGGCGGCGCTGGCCATGTACGGGATTGCTCCCGGGCTTGGGCGGGAATGGTTCGGATTTTTTGGTTGGCGTGGCGCGCAACGTTCTGTATGGGATCCGCTTGTCGAAGAAGCCAAGGCGCAGCGGGAACGTGCTTTGCAGGGTGCCCTAGAGAATCCGGCGCAGGGGCCGCGCTTGATTGGCTATGATGCAGACCGTGAGGTGGTGGCCATTGCCCGCGAGAATATTCAGCGCGTAGGGCTTGAGCGCCTGATTCACATTGAACGCCGCGAACTGGCTACGTTAGGGGAGCGTGCGTTGCCGGAAGGCCACGGCCTGATCCTCACCAACCCGCCGTATGGTGAGCGCTTGCTGGATCGCGGCGCAGTGCCGTGGCTTTATGAAGCGCTTTCGCGACAGGCTTCCCGTTATTGTGAGGGCTGGAAGCTGGGCGTGTTGGCCGCACAGATCGAAGATGCCGATCGTGTTGGGCTGGAAGAACCCACGGTTCATCGCCTCTATAACGGCCCTTTACGGGTGTATTTGCGTTTGGGTACGGTGCGTAAGCTGCCGGAGCCGCGTTTGCGCGTACCTGCTTGGGCGATGCCGGAAAACACGGATTTGATTGCGATGGATTTTGCGAACCGCCTGAATCGCAACCTGAAACGCCTGAAAAAATGGATCGAAGCTGAGCAGCCTATGTGCATGCGCCTGTACGATGCCGATATGCCGGAATTTAACGTCGCAATTGACTGGTATAACGGCGATATTCACCTGCAAGAGTATGCGCCGCCCAAATCGGTTGATCCGGTACGCGCGCATCAACGTTTGCAGGCAGTGCAGGATACACTGCAAAAGGTGTTAGGTGTTCATTCGCGTTATATCCACGTCAAATCGCGCCGGCAGCAAAAAGGGCGGGAACAGTATCGTAAATTGGGGGATGCGGGGCGCTATCTTCAGGTGCAGGAAGGGCAGGCGCGTTTGTTGGTGAATCTGGACGATTATCTGGATACGGGGCTATTTCTGGATCATCGGCCTACCCGCTTGCGTTTGCAGGAGCTTTGCAAGGGCAAGCGCTTTCTGAACTTGTTTTGCTATACCGCTGCCGCGACGGTGCAGGCTGGGGTGGGCGGCTGTAGGTCGAGCGTGAGCGTAGATACTTCGAAAACCTATTTGGACTGGGCGGCGCGCAATTTTGCGCTCAATGGTTTGGCTGAATGCAATCATCGCCTTGTGCAGGCCGACGGTATGCGTTGGCTGGAGGAGACTCGTGAGCAGTTCGATGTGATTTTTGTCGACCCGCCCACATTTTCCAACAGTAAATCACGTACGGATTTCGATGTGCAAACCGATCATGTTGCGCTGATTGATTTGGCGATGCGCCGGTTGGAGCGCGACGGTTTGCTAATTTTTTCTAATAATTTCAGAAAGTTCGTCTTGGATGAGGCGCTGGCAGGGGATTACGATGTGAAGGAAATCACGCCTGCAACGCTCTCGCCCGACTTTAACGAGGGGGCACCGATCCATCGGTGCTGGGAGATCCGCTTTCAGCACTAGCAGGGAGGGTGCTTTCGATCGTGGAGATTGCTGCTAGACTGAAAAAACGATTGTCTAGTAGTAGTTGGATTTCTATGGATCGCGTTTCTTTTGTGCCAGTGCTCTCTCCCGACCAGCGGCGGCGTTTACAGCAGCTGTTGGGTGCTGCCGTAATCAGTACGGAAAACCGGATGGTGGAGTTGGGGATTCGTGCGGATACGCTGCTCGACCCAGAGGATTCGCTCGACAAGCAGATTGCGCTGCTCCGCTATTACTTTTTGGAGGGGGAGCGTGCGGCGCTCCGCTTCGAGCCTTCTGACCACAATTACTGGCGGGTCATTCGCGCTTTTTTGCAGCCGATTGTGGTGGCCTACCAAGCTCACGAACAGTTCGCGCGCTCGCAGTATGAGGCTGCGTTGTCGGGCGCGTCTGGCGTGCAGGTTGTCAATGGTGCACCCGGCGGATGGATGCTGGACGTTTCTGGGCGCTCCTCGGCGCTGGACGCGGAGGCCGTGGTGCATGAGGGGGCCGGATTTTCGCCGGTAGAGCCGGCACCGAAAGTGGCTTTGCGTACAGCCAATGACATGGCCAGCATCCAAGGGAATGTGCTAACGGAGCTGAGTGCGCAGATCAAGGCGCTGGAAAAGCGCGAGAAAAACTACCAGAACGATTTGCTCAACAAAACGAGCGAGGCTTCTGCCGCGTGCGAGATGCGCGATCAAGCGCTCGCAAAAGTTGCGCAGTTGGAACAGCAGTTGAGCAGCTTGCGTGCAGAACTTCAAGCGCAAGCAGTGGCATCGCCTGACCTTGCTGCTTTGGTCGAACAACAAGCGCCGTTGACGGTGATCGTTAGTGAGGGCCAGAGTGCACCGAACGACACCGATCCTCTTGATACAAAGAGTCTGTTGGATTCAGGCTCCTTGGTGGTCAATACCGCGCCGGTGGAAGATGCCGAGCGCAGCGAATGGCAACAGCGCGTGGATGCATTGCAGGCGGAAGTGGCCAGCATGACGGGAATGGCACAGCAGGCGTATATGTCGTCTTCGGATATGAGCATTATTCTTTTGTTTATGCTTTCTAGCTTCCGGGTGGACTCTTTTGATCAATTGGGCGGCGAGATATTGCGTACCGTGTCGACCTATGGGTTAAAGCCTACGGTTGGCGTTACCGGAGATAGTGGCCAGAAGTTTTTTAAGGGGCCAAAATCGGCGGAGGGTAGTGAATCCCTGATTGAATCGCGTAGCCATCGTGGCCCGCTGGTTGAGGAGGGCCGGATGCTGATCATTTATGAAGGGCGCATAAGTTTATTGGTGGCCGATATGCCGGTGGATCAGGCGCGCCGTGATCACTTGCGCGATAACCTCTCTACCTTGATTAAGGGGGCCGCTGCACGTGCAGAGGCGATCGTTGCGGCGAATGCGGTAGAGCGCCAGAAAGCGCAGATGGAGCGTTTGCTGGTGAAAAGCGACGAGGTATTTACCGATGCTGGCAAGAAGCTGGAGCGCCAGCAGATGCAGATGGTGAAGCAGGTTCAGCTTGCCGTATTGGATTTGCGCACTCGTTTGCAGCTCAATGTGACGGATAGCCGCACGGCCGCGATGGTGAATCGTGCCAAGCAGTTGGAAGATAGCTTGCGCGAGCTTTTCCGTGTGGATCAGATTCTGGATGTGGGCTTTGCGCGAAGCGTGGCGCGGGTGGCGAACAATATTCGTGAGAAGGAGCAGGGAGCGTAAGGGGCTTGGCGCTTATGCTTGGCGTTAGCGCTTATGCTTAAAGATTCGCAGTAAGTGCGTCGGTGCCAAGTTGCTGTTTTAGGCGCTCATTTTCTGCGAGCAGTAGTTTGTTTCGTTGATGCAGGAGTTGAGAGCGTTCCAGAAGGGCGGCAGAATCCTCTGAAAACTGCTCAATCAGGCGGCCCACTTCGGCTTGTTCTTCTTCGTTGTTGGGCGCGCTTGGCGTGCGTTCTGCAGGGGCAGTTTCGTGCAGTTTGGCGAGTTCTAAGTCGAGCATGTCCAAGCAGGTTTTGGCTTCGCGGGTGTTGCTATCCAGCGTTTTTGCCTGCTTGCGAAGGCGTTCGTCTAGTTCGCCGCCTTGGGCGATCAGCTGTTGCTGTAGTTCGGTGATGAGCTGGGTTTGTTCGTCGATGATGTGGTTGAGCGTGGCCATATGGGGGCTTGGGTCGAAATGGGCGAGGCTCAGCTTGGGCGTTTCAGGTGTAAGTGCGGTGGGCTCGCTTATTTCGGGGGGGGCTGGATTGCCTGCGCTCTCGGCAATGTGTGTTCTGTTTTCACGTTCCACATGCTCTAGATAGGCTTCGTGGTATACATAAATGACTTCACGTACGGCAGCGGCTTCGTTGAAGGCTTCACCGGAAGAGACGAGGGCTTTGTAGAGGGATTGTTCGGCCTTTTTTTGGCTGTAGCCCGGCGGCGTCTCTGTTTGCAATAGGTCTACCAGCGGTTTGATTTTTTGCTGCAGTCCATCCAGCGCCTTGTAACGGCGGTTGATTGCGTCCAGTTGGCGTTCTAGTTCGACGATACGATGCTGAAATTCTGCGGTGAGTTGATCTTTTATGCTCTGGCGGAGCTCTTCCGCATAACGTGCAATTTGCTCGGCAATCAATAGATAGGGGGTAAGTGCAGCGTTATAGGCTGATTGGCTGTTGGTGCTTTTTCCTTGTGAGCTCACCAAGCTCGCGATTTCTGCTTCTAGCGCCGTGCGCCGCAGTGCGTTTGCCTGGAGGGGGGGCTCTTGTTCAGGAGTAAAGGTGGCGTTGTTGCCGGGGCTGTAGGTGTTGGTTTGCTCGAGCGCGGATTCTAAGCCGCTGATCAGGCTGGTGCCGGTGATATCTGCCTTCAGCGTGTCGAATAAGGCTTGGAGTTTCTTCAGATTTTTTTTCAGGCGGGCAGCGTAGAACAACGAAAACACGATGATGATCGTTGCAAATATTCCGGCTTGCAGGGCGAGCAGATACTCCAGCTTCATGGTATCGGGCAGAATCCTGAGGGTAAAGGGGGCGAGGTTGATGCAGTCTGTTTAAGTAGCGTTGATTTCAGTATGGTCAAGGATTGACGGGCTCGCAACGTTTGTGGTTTTCGTGATGGCGATTCGTTGATTGCAACTTTTCCGATTCCCCTAAAATTTTTTGTAAAGTTTCGGGTTCAGCGGCCGATGTTGGGAATATGGCGGGCGTTTGAGGTGACATCTTTGTCGGCAAACGCCGGCGGGCATTTGGTTTTTTTATATTGTTCAAAAATATCATTCTGGGTCGGTTTTATGCAGTCAGCCCACTAACCGGAGAGGAGATTGATTATGGTCGCCTTTGGTGCTCTGCATGGATACGCGCATGGTGCAGGATCGTCATACGGTAACTCGCAGGTTTCACACGATCACCGCGCGCGGGCTCCGCGTGAATACACCGATATTAGCGCAGCGCAGTCAGTAGAAGCCTCGCAGCCAAGCGCGAAAGCGGGCTGGCGGGATCAGGCTGGCCCTTGGGTGGATGCTTCTTTACAGCGGCGGGTTGCCGATGCGCTTCCGAGTGCGCAGAGTGCTGTTCAGCCCGGCGGGAATTCGGTTTCTGTGTCAGCATCTTCGTCCACGTTTAACGCCACGCCTACGGGTTTCTCGGCAACTTCCACGAGTTATTCTGCGAGCGCTTCGGGGTCTCATCTAAGCTATTCGAGCACCAGCGTGAGCATGGTTACATTGCCTGGTGCGCCTAGTGCGTCTAGTGCGCTTGGTGTCGGGGGTGCGCCTGCTGCGGGTGGCGCGGCGCAGCAGGATTTTAGCCCGAAGGCGGTTGCGGATCGGGTGGTTGATTTTATTTCCAAGCGGATTGAGCAGGAACGCGCCGGCGGGGCTTCCAATGAGGCGCTTCTCGCGCGCTTGCAGCAAGGCTTGGAAGGCATCCAGAAAGGGATGGCAGAGGCGCGTGATGAGCTTGAAGCGAGGGGGATGTTCGAGGGTGAGGTGCAAGACAATTACTTTGAGACGCTAGGCCGCTTGCAGTCAGGGATGGATACGCTGCGGGAGAATCTGGGGGGCACTCCACAGGCAACGACTCCACAGGCAACGACGCCACAAGCAACTGCGCCACAAGCAACTGCTCCACAGGCAGCTACGCCACAGGCGGCGACTCCACAAACAACTACGCCACAGGCAGCTACGCCACAGGCGACGCCAGCGCCACAAGCCCCGGTTAGTTCTACGCCAGTGAATGTGCCCGTGATCAAAGCGAGCACCTCAACGAGTGGTTCTGCGGTAAATCAAGCGCCAACGCAATCGCAGGCTCAGCCAAATCAGCCCCAGCCAAGTACAGGCACCACTCGAAGCAACTCGATGCAGATCAATAGCGCTGCTGCACAACCTAATAGTGGTGCGGGTGGGCTTGGGCAGGGGGTTGTAAGCGATCAACGCCAGTTTAATTTGCAGGTAACCACGCAAGATGGGGATGTGATTACGGTAAACGTATCTTCTTTGCGCGGCTTGCAGGCAGCAGCCGAGGGCTTGGGCGATAGAACTGGCGTTATGAGTTCTGACGATCAATATAGTTTTGATGTGCAAGGCGAATTGGATGACGGCGAGCGGCAGGCACTGAATGATTTGTTTGCCAAGGTGAATGAAGTGGCTGCGAAGTTTTACGATGGCAACGTAGAAGCTGCGTTCAATCAAGCCGCGGCCATTGGCTATGATCAAAATGAATTGACGGGCTTTTCTGCCAATATGACCCAAACGCAGACCATGATGGCAACGCAGGCGTATGCGGGAGTTGCGCAGGCCGGCGGTGGAGAGTTTGTGCAGGGTAGCCCGCATCTGTCGTCCCTACGCCAGTTTGCGCAGCAAATTCGCCAAGCGCAGCAGGAGTTAGAGGGTTCAGACAGCCCTTTGCGTGATGTGCGAGCGCTGTTCCGCGAGTTGCTGGCGCGCTTACCGGGTGGTTTCGGGGTGGGTGGCGAAAGCAATGCGGCGCAAGCACCGGGTTCGGTTCAAACGAGCTCTATTCAAGCGGGTTCTGGGCAAGCGACGGATGTTAAAACTGCGCCTGGGCCAAGCTCTACGACGGCGGCTTCTACACCAAGCACTTCAGCACAAACTGCTGTTTCTGAGCAAACCGATGCCAGTGAGGCAGTGCCTGCAGTGACGCCAGAAACGACTGGCGTACAGGCCAGTGAGCCTAAGCCGGATTCTGTGCCCGTAGCACAGGAATCTTCGTCGGAGCAGGAGGTCGATGGAACGGCCACCGCCACAGCCACACAGGGCCAAGTCTTGGAAGGGGAAATTGTGGATGAACAAGTGACGGAGAACCCGCAGCAGTTGGCATGGCAACAGTTCGTGAATACGGTGTTGGGTTCGGATACGCGGCTTGCTTGGGCGTTTGCGTAAAACCGTACTGGTATTTTTGATTCGTCAGGGTGCATTTTTTCCTGCCATAATCCGACCTTAGTACTTTTCGGTGCTTTTTGGGAGGGTTCGAGGTGCGTCTCTTTTCGCAATGGCAGGTGAGGGCTCTTGTGCGGAGCTTGGCGGTTGGGCTGTTCATGGTTTTGGGGTGGACAGGCGCGGCGTTTGCGGGATACGGCAAAACGGCCGTTCCGCCCTCGCTGGCTCCGTGGCAGGCGTGGGTGATGCAGGGGCAGGCGGGGTGGCAGTGCCCGTTTTCACCGCAGTCCTTTGACCTGCGCGAGTGCGTGTGGCCCACTTCGCTTTTCTTGGCGATTGATGCAAAGGGTGCATTTTTTCGCGGGCATTGGCGTTTGTACGAGGCCGGTTATGTCGCCTTGCCGGGGGATGAGAAAGCTTGGCCGCGCGATGTTGCGGTGGGCGAGAGCGCAGCGCCTTTGATTGATCTGAATGGCAAACCCGCCATACATCTTGCTGCCGGAGAATATGAAATCACCGGCCGGTTTGCGTGGGAGCGTATGCCGGATTATGTACAGGTGCCGACCAGCATCGCGCTTTTGCAGGTGGAGCGAGACGGCAAAGCGGTGAATTTCCCAAGTACTGACGCAGAAGGCCGCTTCTGGCTGCGTGAGCCGCAAGCGGAAACTGGAGGAGGGAAAGCAGAGCTTGCGAGCTCTCGCCAAGAGGATCAATTGAATCTCCGCGTGTACCGCCACCTGATTGACGAGGTTCCGTTCGAGGTGGAAACCTTGATCGAAGTCGAAGTGAGCGGTAAGCCGCGCGAACAAGTCTTAGGCCCGGCGTTACTGGCCGGTTATACCTTACAGTCCTTTCAGGCACCTTTGCCGGCGCGCCTCGATGCGGATGGGCAGCTGCGCGTGCAGTTGCGCCCAGGTAGCTGGCAGTTCCGAATCAGCGGATATAAAACCCAAGCCGTTACCACCATTGCCGCTCCAGCCGCGACCGCTCCTTGGCCGGACCAAGAAATCTGGGTGTTCGAGCCTCGCCCCGAACTGCGAACGGTGCGGGTAGAGAACGCGACGTCGCTTGATCCGACACAGACATCGCTGCCTGCCGGTTGGCGGGATTGGCAGGCATGGCAAATCTTGCCGGAGCAGAGTTTGCAGCTCAAAGAGCTGCGCCGAGGGAACCCAGACCCAAGCCCGAATGAACTAAACCTAACACGTTCGATGTGGCTAGATTTTAGCGGCAAGGGGTGGACGGTGCGCGATGATGTGGTGGGGCAAATTCATCGCGGCTGGCGGCTACAGGCGGAGCCGGAATTGGCGCTAGGCGAGGTCACAGTGAACGGCCAGCCGCGCGTTATTACGCAACGGGGGCGCAATGACGCGCAATCTGCGCCCTCGGATAACGCTTTGGTGAAGGGCGCTTTAGGAGCGGGTGCTTTGATGGATGGCGTCGAACTGCGTGAAGCGCAGCTTAATTTGCGTGCGGTCAGCCGCATTGATGCCGCAAAGGGTGATACGCAAGCGCTAGCGCCGCGTAGCTGGTCGCTGCCGGTGGGCGGCTGGTGGTCTGATTTTCAGGGCGTATCTGCGCAGCTTCATTTGCCGCCGGGTTGGCGATTGTTTACGGCGGTAGGCGTGGATAACGCAGCGCCTACGTGGGTGGGTGGATGGAGCGTTTGGGATGTGTTTTTGCTCTTGATCGCAACGGCCGCATTAGGGCGTGTATTGGGGAAAGGGGTCGGGGTCGTCGGTTTTTTCATGCTGGCGCTTGTCTACCCAGAAGCACCTACACTCCTGTTTATGCTTGTAAATTTGCTGGCGGCATTGGCCTTGTTGCGGCGCTTGGCGGCGGGCCGTTTGCGTGCAGTCATTGGATTTTATGCACGCGCGAGCGCTTTGGTTTTGGTGGTAGCGGTGATTGCCTTTGCGGTAACGCAGGCGCGCTACGCCGTTTATCCGCAGCTGCAGCACGCCAACCTGCAGATTTCAAATGATTCGGATGGCAGTGCCACAATGAATGAGCAAGCATTGGCGCCAGAAATGGCAGATCCGGCCTTGCCTGCGCCACCTGTAGCAGTGGATGCGGCGCAGCCTTTGGGGGCGGTACGCGAGCGCTCGTCGATGCCTTACAAGTCGATGCCCTACGGGTTGATGGCTTCCAAGAGAACGGCTGGCGCCATCACCGCGAGCGTTACCACCACGATAGACCCTCAACAAGCGGCGCAAACAGGGCCAGGCTTGCCGAGCTGGTATTGGGATTCTGTAACGCTGGCGTGGCACGGCCCCGTGGTTCAGGATCAGCGTTTAACGCTTTATCTGATGGGGCCTTTGGAAAATCGTTTGCTTGCATTGCTGAGAATTGTTTTGATCGGTTGGGTTTTGCTGGTGCTGTTTAGCCGTTTTCGCAGCCTGTTTTCGGGCGGTAGTAGCTCATTACAAAGCGCGGCGACTCCCTCGGCTCCCATAATCTCTGCTACGCAAGCACGTAGCACACTTGCTGGATTGGCTTGGGTGGTGATTGGCCTTACTGGTATGGGCGCAACGGTTGCTCCAAATCACGCAGTTGCGGCAACGGTTGGGGAGGGTTTTCCCAATAACGAGATGCTTGAGGCGTTACGTGGCCGACTGTGGGGCGAACGCAATTGTACGCCCGCCTGCTTGGGGGTGGAGGCGGTACAGGTGCAGATCGACGGGTTGCGCCTAAATCTGCATTTAAGCGTGAGTGCGCAAGAGGAGGTGGAGCTTCTCTTGCCGGATAGCCAGCAACAGTGGCTGCCGCAAACTGTGGCAATGAATGGCGACACGTCTGTGGCGGCGATGCGTCGCGATGGCAACCGTTTTTACGTTGTGGCACCGAAAGGCGCAAGCAAAATCAGCGTGAGCGGGCCGCTACAGCGCCGCGATTCGTTTCAGTTGAGCTTTCCTTACCCGGTGCATAACGTTGCAACTGTGGCGCCAAACTGGAATGTCGACGGTGTTGAGAATGGCGTGTTGCGCGGCGGAGCCCTGTTGTTTGCGCCAGAAGTCGTGGAACGTGATCAGCCTAAGGTTGCGACTTTGGTTCAAGAGGCCGCTCCGCCTTTGGTACGAATTACCCGCCAACTCCAGCTTGGGTTGACGTGGCAGGTTACGACCCGCGTGGAGCGGATTGCGCCAAGAACAGGTGCAATCGTGCTAGACGTGCCGCTCCTGACTGGCGAATCCCTGCTAAGTCGCGAGCTTGAAGTGCAAGGCGGTAAGGTGCGGGTGGCGCTGAGCGCGAATCAGCCTGCGTTGGAGTGGGTATCGCGCTTGGAAATTGCCCCTGAACTGGATTTGCTTGCGGCCACGGGAAGCGCGTGGTTGGAGCGCTGGCAGTTTGAGATTGCGCCGCTTTGGCATGTGGGGTTTGAGGGCCTTGCGCCCATCGCGTCTGAGAACCTCCCGACGTGGCAGCCGGTATTTGTCGCGTGGCCGGGAGAGAAGCTGCGGCTGCAAATTGAAAAACCAGTACCGCGTCTAGGCCAGACTTCCACGATCGACCGAGTCCAACTGGAGGCTTACCCAGGGGCGCGCGAAAGCCGCTATCGTTTGCATTTTCAGGTGCGCACCAGCAAAGGCGGGGAGCATGGCCTTGTGTTGCCTGAGGCTGCTCGGCTGACTGAGCTCTCGCTCGACGGGCAGGCGCTGGCGTTCTCCGAGGTGCAGCATAAAGTGAATGTTCAGATTGCGCCTGGAGTGCATCAAATCATCGTCGGCTGGCGCGGCCCTGAAGAGATGTTGGCGCGGTGGCATACGCCGCAACTGGTACTGGGGCAGGCGGGCGTCGATGGCGAACCGGTCGCTCGTAACGTAACCTTGGACGTGCAGTTTCCGGAAAACCGCTGGATTTTGTGGGTGGGCGGGCCTGCGGTGGGGCCTGCGGTACTGTTTTGGGGTCTTGCTTTTGTGTTGGTGCTGATTTCTTTTGTGCTGGGGCGTTTGCCGCAAAGCCCTTTGCGCGGCTGGCAGTGGGCGTTATTGGCGCTGGGCTTTGCCAGCGGTGCTTGGCAGGGATTGATCGTGGTGGCACTTTGGTTTTTGGCGCTGGCATGGCGGGCGCATTGGCCTGCGGCGGTGTCGGATGCGCGCTTTAACTTTGTGCAAATCGGCTTGGTTTTGCTGACGATCGTAGCGCTGGGTGCATTCCTAGAGGCCATTCCCACGGGGCTGCTCGGAACGCCGGATATGGGCATCGTGGGGAATGGTTCCTATGGTTCGCAGCTCTACTGGTATCAGGATGCAATGGGCCAAGCCTTGCCCAGCGCGTGGGTGGTGAGTGTTCCGCTCTGGGTCTATCGCGGCTTGATGTTGCTGTGGGCGCTTTGGGTGGCCATTGCCATGCTGAAATGGCTGCCGTGGGCGTGGCAGGCGTGGAGTACGCAAGGCTACTGGCGCAGCACCCCTAGGCCGGCACGCCCCAATCCCGCAAGATCGAGAGATCTGCGCGCAAACGATCCAAAGAAGGGTGAACCAAAACAAGGGGATCAAACTCCGGAAAATCATAGAAAGGAGGAACCGAATCACGGCGCAGAGAAATCAGAGGAACACCGAGAATGAGCGCATCACAGGCAAAAAAAATCGAGCTGTGCTTATACCATACGGATCACTGCCACTTATGCGAACAGGCCGAAGCGCTCTGCACGGCGGTCTTGAATCCAGAGTTCTTTGCCTTAGAACTCTGCGATATTGCGCTCCAGGATGTGCTGATGGAGCGATATGGTGTGCGGATTCCCGTGTTGCAGGTCAAGGCGAGTGGTGAGGAACTGGGGTGGCCGTTTGATGCGGAGGGCCTGATGGCGTTTCTGGCGCCCGCTGCAGAGTCTTTATTTTGACTCGGTTCGCAGATTTTTTTCGCCGTTCGCTGACGAAAGTTGCATGAGGGAAACCGAAAAGAGTAAGTAACTCAGGAGGTTAGTGAGTAATTAAAAGTGTTGTTCAAGTGTTAAAGGTTTTTTCGGCAGCGCCGATACAGTGTATGCAGGCGATGAATTACGGCCTCGATACGAGAGGCTGCGAGCTTTCGCAAACTCATGGCGCACTCGTAACGACGCCGAGACGATACTAGCAGGAGAACACCATGGCTCAGATTATTAACACCAACGTTGCGTCTATCAACGCTCAGCGTAACTTGAATAAATCGCAGGGAGCTTTGGCGACATCCCTGCAAAGGTTATCTTCCGGTTTGCGGATCAACAGCGCAAAGGATGACGCGGCGGGTCTTGCAATTTCCAACCGTTTTACCACCCAGATTCGTGGTTTGAACGTAGCGGTACGGAACGCGAATGACGGCATCTCTTTTGCGCAAACCACTGAAGGCGCGCTAGGTGAAACGACCACCGCGCTTCAGCGGATTCGTGACCTTGCGGTGCAATCGGCAAACGGTACCAACAGTGAATCTGACCGTAAATCCTTACAAGAGGAAGTGGATCAGCTGGTTTCAGAAATTGATCGTATCGCGGAAACCACTACCTTCAACGGCACGAGAGTGCTGAACGGCAGCAAGGATAAAACCACCTTCCAGATCGGTGCAAACGCCAACCAGACCATCAGCATGTCGGGTGTGGATGCGCGGGCTTCCAGCTTGGGTTCGCAGCCGGGCATCGTGCAATCGACCGGCCAGCGGATGGACAGTATGGGGGATACGGGTACCGGCGCCCAAGGGCTTCAAGAAGATGACGGAAGCGGCACGGCTACTCAGATCTCTGATTTCAAGATTCGTACCGCGAACGTGGATGCGAATGATGCCGTCAACATTGCCGATGTGAAGTTTGGGGGGAACATTTCTGCTGCGAACGTTTCTGACATTACCGATCGCTTTAGTGCCAACTATGGTTCCGGTCTGGCGAAATCCGTTGCCGCGCGTATCAACGATATCCGCAAGAGTGGTGAAGCGACGATGCAAGGGGTTTATGCCTCTGCGGTGACCACCTTCCGAGGCTCCGATGTGCAATCTGGTGACTATGCAGGTACGGCACCGGATGCAAACGCCGCGACGAACATTGGCGCAGGGGAGTTGAAAAACGGGGATCTCAAGATCAACGGCGTAGACATCGGTGCGGTGAAGTTTGAAGCGAATGATTCCAGTGGCGCCCTCACCAATGCGATTAACGCGAAGAGTGATGTGACCGGCGTACAGGCATCGGTCGATCGTAACGGCGAGCTTGTGCTTACTGCGTCCGATGGCCGTGATATTGTGGTCAATACTTCAGATGCCATTACGACCAACGATCTGTTTGGCGGTGGTGATGAGGCGGCGACTCCGCGCTTTGACGCCAATTTTGGCGACATGCGCGCTACCGGCCGGCTAACCGTAACCGGTACCGATACGCTCACGTTTGACGGAAACGCAGATGCTGCATTGATGGGTGTGGATGCCGCGGGGCTTGCTGCAGCAGGTTCCGAGGATAATGTGCAGGCGATGGGTACCGTCCGCAGCGCTGATATCACTTCGGTAGACGCGGCGAACCGCACGATTGCTTCGATTGACAGTGCGTTGTCGCAAGTGGATTCCTTCCGTGCAACCATGGGTGCGATTCAGAACAGGATGGAATCTACGATTCGTAACCTTGCCAACGTATCGGAATCGCTAAGCGCTGCAAACTCACGGATTCTGGATGCCGACTTCGCGGCTGAAACCGCGAATCTTTCGAAGAACCAAGTGCTTCAACAGGCGGGGATCTCGGTGTTGTCACAAGCAAACGCACTACCGCAACAGGCGCTCTCGCTGCTACGGTAAGCGTTGGCCAATCATTAGGCCCACCCTCCGGGGGTTTGCTAAACTGAACATACGCTCGGAGGGGAAACCCTCCGGGCGTGTGGGCGTTTTACAGAGATGGGATGATTTTTTTTGCAGGATGCTGGTACGTAGGCCCCGCTTTATGTCGCGCAAGCTTACGAAGGATTCGACGTGACGATTCTCGACGTGAGCTAGAAGGATTTGACGTAAAGAAATGGGGGTCAGTAACAAGAGGACATTGCCATGACCATCAACCAGATTCCGCCGTCGACAGCACAGATGCCCGTGGTTGACCGGCAACATCAACCCGATAGGCCCGCCACCGATCGGCCCGTAGAAGCGACGACCGGCGCAGCACGCCAAGGCGCGGTGAAGGAGGAATCGACTGCCGCTAACCCTGCCTTGGGTGCGGGCGGGCAGACCGAGGCTGCGCGGCCCGCAGAAAACGACACCGCGTTGGAAGAGGCTAGGCTTGCAGCGCTTCAGGAAGCGATGGAGGCGGTGTCACGCCATGTAGACGCCGGAGAGCGTAAGCTCGAATTCAAGATGGCCGAGAATAGCGGGCGCGTCATTATTACGGTGCTGGATAAAGAGACGGATGAAGTGATCCGCCAGATTCCGCCTGAAGATGTGGTGAAGTTTGCCGAACAAATCAAAGATGGGGGCAGCAAAGCTTTGGATGGCCTATTGTTTAATGATCGTGCCTGATGTACGGGCCATCGAGGCTCGAAGCGGTTGGGGCAATCATCTGAGAGTGGAATAGAAGGTGGCCCAAGTTTTGCTTCTGCCAGTATGTTGTGGCGCACTGGGATTGGCGCGAACGGAGTCAATTTGTATAGCGGCTTGTGATGACAAGTGAGCTGATTAAGTAGTAAAGGAGGCGGCTGACGTGCCGATAAGCTGTAATAAGGATCGGCGTCGAAGATAACCAAGAGTAGAGGAGATCACCATGGCAGCCATTACTGCTGCTGGATCGGGATCCGGCATTGATGTCGATCTGATTGTTGATGGCCTGACCAAGGCTGAAAGAAAGCTGACGGATCAGCGCCATACGCGCCGTGAAACGCAGCTGAATGCAAGCATGACGGCGTTTGATGCGTTCAAAACCGCGCTCACAGAACTCCAAAAGGGTTTGGCAGGGCTGACTACGCGTACAGAAGTTTCTGCGCGTACCGCAACGTCCAGCAAACCTGAAGTGTTTACGGCAACTGCAGGTACTGCAGCCGCCTTATCCTCTAGCGATATTCAGGTAGAACGGCTCGCCCAAGCGCATAAGGTTACGTCGAAAGGCTACACGAACCCTGATTCGGTGGTGGGAAACGGTACGCTCACCATTTCGATGGGCAGCAAGTCTTTCAACGTAGAAATCAAAGACGCCGAAAATGATACGCTGGCGAAGGTTCGCGATGCGATTAACAGTGCGTCAGACAATCCAGGCGTAAAGGCGACCATTCTCACCGTCGCTGATCCTGACAATCCAGGCAGCACGCAATCCAAGCTGGTGCTGACTTCTTCCCAGACCGGTGCGGCCAATGCGATTTCGGTTGCCGTGCAAGATGGTGACGGCGATAACGCCGATACCGCAGGGCTTTCTGCACTTGCCACTGCGAATCTTAGCGAAATCAGCGCTGCACAAGATGCGAAAATCTATGTCGATGGCTTTGAGGCCACCAGCGCGAGCAATACATTTTCGGGTGTACTTGAAGGGGTAGTGATTACTGCGGTTTCAGCAGATCCGGGCGTATCCCATTCCCTGAACGTGTCTACGGATGCGGGAGCGTTAAAAACCAAAATTGGCGCATTTGTAACAGCCTACAATGCCTATCAGAAGACCTTCAAATTTCTCACCGACTATGATGCAGGTAAAAAAGAGGGTGGCCTGCTCACGGGGGACTCATTGGCGCGCACGGCTTCTGTGACCTTAAACCGTGCATTGTCCGCAACCAATTCAAAAGACACTGGAGATTTTCCAGCGCTGGCCGATATAGGAATTACGCGCAGCCGCACCGGTGAGCTTGAGATCAACGACGAAAAGCTATCGAAAGCGCTCAGCAGCGATTTTGATGCAGTATCGAATTTGATTGCGGGTGACGATGGCGTGTTAAAGAAATTTAACACAGCAGTCAACGACTTGACGGGCTCCAAAGGTGGCATCGCAAAACGTACAGAGATGTATAAGACGCAGTTGGATGATTTGAAAAAGCAAAAAGCGGACTTTGAAATCCGCATGGAGTCTTATACCGATCGCTTGCGTAAGCAATTTACGAATATGGATATTCTGGTCGCAAAGTTTAAGAACTCTGGGGATTTTTTGACTCAGCAGTTTAGCGCAATGAATAACGCTTCGAAGAAATAAGAGGTAGTACAACGTGATCGCAAATAAGGCATTGAATCAGTATGCAAATGTCGGCCGGCGAACTGCGGTAGAAGGAGCGACACCTCATCAGTTAATCATGATGCTCTACGATGGCGTGCTAGAGAGCTTGATGAAGGCAACAGGCTGCATCCAGCGGAAAGATTTTGCCGCAAAAGGTGCTGCGATCGGTAAGGCCATCAATATTATTGGCGGGCTGCAATCGTTTCTGGATATGGAAAAAGGTGGCGAGGTTTCTGCAAATCTGGATCGCCTCTATGATTACATGACGCGCAGGCTTTACGACGCAACCGTCAGCAATGATATTGCTATTATTTCTGAAGTGGCGAATTTGATTAAGACGGTGCGCGAAGGTTGGGAAGGCATCCGTGAAGAAGCCAATAAAATTCATGAGCAGAATATCGCGCAGCAAGCGCAAGTCAAGGTGGAATCATGAGCTCTCTTGCGGAGTTTACCGGCCTGAAAGTGGCTCTGAGCGATGCGTTACGGCAGGGTAGTTTTCACTTGCTGGCAGGCTTGGATGAGCAGATTCGCAGTGCATCTACGCAAGTTTTTGAACTCATGAACAGTGAACGCGTGGAGCGTGATGAAGCGATTTCCGAGATGCGGGAAGTGATCGCCCTCTACCGACATGCAATTGACGTTTGCGAAGCACAGTCCATTGCCGCGAAGCAGGAATACCTGAATGCAATGAATAACAAGCAAGGTGCGGCGCGGTATTTGCAGGTATCCGGTATGGAGTATGGCCTGTCACGCTAAACCTGCGAGGTACTCAACATGGCTAGGTTCAACGATCAATCTGATCAACAAACAGAAATTGCCGTAGCACTGTTGGTACCTGATATGCCAACAACAGCAGAGTTGGTTCTCTATCTTTCGGAAATTGATCAAAATAAATGGTATAGCAATTTCGGGCCGCTATGCACCGCATTTGAGCGTGAAATTGCCACGCAATTTTTCCCAGAGATGGAAGAAGGCGATCAACGCTTGGTAAGCTGCTCGAACGGCACCGCGGCCATTGAGCTGGCACTTTTGGCGCTGGGCTTGCCTGCGGGGACACGTGTTCTGCTACCCGCCTTTACCTTTCCCGCGACGGCGACTGCCGTCATCAGCGTAGGCTTCGAACCGCTATTGGCGGATGTTGATGCCAGAAGCTGGCAACTTACGCCGGAAATTGCCCGTCATTTGTTGAGTTTGGGCGTTCGCTTTGATGTCGTTCTTCCCGTTGCCACCTTGGGGATGCCGCATAGTGCAATGGCGTGGCAAAAATTTTCCCACGATACCGGCATCCCCGTAATCATTGATGCGGCAGCATCGCTTGGAGTGCAGGATACTTGTCAAGGAATTAGCGTCTGCTACAGCCTACACGCAACAAAATCTTTTGGAATTGGCGAGGGTGGGCTGATTGCGGCTGCGAACGAAACCATGGCCGCACGGATTCGGGAATTGACCAATTTCGGGTTTTCGAAGGGTGTTATTGGTCATGCAGGAGGCAACCATAAGCTTAGCGAGTACCATGCCGCCGTCGGACTGGCGCAATGCAAACGGATACCGCTTTTAAATATGCGCAAAGACGCATTACGCAAAGCCTACCAGAAAGAAGCGCGTCAATTGCTTTCCTATTTTGATTCACAGGATTTACCCGACCATCACTGGGGAACGCCGTCCGTAGTGGCGCTGAGGGATATTCATTTTTACGCGGCCGCTGCGCTTTGTTTGCGCCCTACGGCGGGTGTAACGGTTGAAGGCTTGCAATGGGGTATGGCAGCTCGCGGTATTCAAACGCGCCGCTGGTATTGCCCTGGCTTGCATATGCATCCCGCGTTTCAAGGATTTTCCCGATACGGTTTGCAGGGGGATTCAAACCTGCGAGTAACGGAGTACCTGCAACACCATTTAATTGGCTTGCCCTTCCATAATTTCTTGGAACTTCACGACATCCGTTATGTGGCACGCAGTTTGCTTTCTCTTGTAATTAAGGGTGAGCTTGCACTGAATATCCGTTGATTCGGTCTTCCTAGCGCAAGGCAAGCCTGCAAGGGCTTGCCTTGTCGTTTTCAATTTCATAGGAAAAACACAATGGATATCATGGTAGAGCTGGATTTATTCGAACAGCTAGTGCGAGAGCGCAACCACGAGGGCGCTTATCAAAAGCTGCTCACGCTAATCAAACAGGTTTCGGTGCACCGGGGCAGAAAAGAAGAAGTATTCGCCCGTTTGAACCGCGAAGAAATTTCTTATGTTGCCACTCGAATCGCAAGCGCAGCCTACCAATTGTTTCTAGATGAAAAATTTCTGCTAAGCGAGGAGGGATACTGCGCGCTCTCCCTCTTTGGGCGCAATTTCGCCTTGCTTGTGGCGATGACCCCTTACAAGGTGTCAGATCACGTAATTCGCCATTTAATTGGTCAGGCTCACGGAGTTACGAGGCGCGATGCGGTAGATCTCTACACCTTCCGGAAGATGCTGTTCTTGTGGTCGATTTTCTCAGAGGTAGAAATTCCGATTCGTGATTTTCTGAAAGCCCACCCGAAGTTGATGAGCTATGTGGTGTTCAATTCGTTGACGTTCAACTGCTATCTCGATGCGAAAGCGACTGAACGTCGGGAAGAAATGTTAGAGATTATCTCGGAGGATGGATTTCCCTTCGCGCTCGATGATCTTTCCCTATTTTTTGCAGGCCCATCGTGGATGTACTGCGCGTATGCACACACCCCGAAAAAGCACGATATCAAGCGTGATATCAACCAAGCTTACCGTAACTATCTGATCCAAAATGGTTATAAAGATCGTGCGTTGCCGGTGCCGCGCAAAAAGGTCAAGCGGCCATTGCTTGGCGTCGTAATTGAACAGATGACCTCGAACCACGCAGTATTTCGCTGCTATGGCAAAGCCTTGGCCTCAATGCGCGAGCGCTTTGAAACCGTCGCTTTTGCAGAAAAGACCTATGTAGATGATGCCGCCGTAAGTATCTTTGATCAGGTCGTTTACATGGAGACAAAGGAGACTTCAGATCTTCGCGACATCGTGAGCAAAGTCAGCAAGAAAAAGCCCGACGTACTGATTTATCTAAGCCTTGGGATGCATAACGCAACCATTCCTATGGCGAATTTGCGCCTCGCCCCCATCCAGATTCTACTTAATGCGCATCCCTGTACCAGTAGGATTGCGGCGGTAGACTATGTGATTGCCAGTAAAGGACTTCGCCCAACGCGAGACGAGTTTAGCGAGCAGCTTGTTTTTGTGCCGGATGGTACGTTTGCATTTACTCCGCGTGGAGAAGCTTCTTCGGCAAAGGAGCCGCATCCAAAAGGTGCTGAAAAAAAATCGGTAGAAACCGCTGCAAACGCAGGTGGGGCGCGGGCCTTCCGCATTGCAATTCCGTCGTTTTCAATCAAGATCACGTCAAGATTCATTGCGCTTCTTTCGAAGTTAACAGCCGCTACCAAGACACCGATCGAATTTCATTTTTTCCCCTATCTTACCGGAATTTCTTACATCCATTTTCAGGAGACGATGGCAAAGCGATTGCCAAACTCGGTCGTTCATAAACCCTATCCTTATGAGCGCTACCTTGAAAAAATCGGCGAATGCGATCTGCACATGAGCCCGTTTCCTTTTGGAAACACCAATGGAAATATCGACTCAGCAAAAATGGGGCTACCACTGATTGCCATGGACGGTGACGGCTTTGAATCCAAGATTGATGGCGCCATGTTCCGGCGTATGGGCTTGCCGGAGTGGGTGTTTGCGGAGAACGAAGATCGTTATTTAGAACTCGCCTTGAGCTTGGTGGAAGATTTTGAAAAGCGCGAATCTTTGGCGGCTCAGGTGCGTGCGATCGACTTGGATCGCACTTTCTACAGTCCAGGGCTGGATCACGTCGCCGTGGACACCGTATTCGCCCTCTATGAGCGCCATGAGGCGCTACAGAGCTCTGGGGTGCGTACCGTAGATGCACTTGATCTAATTCGTGAGTGTGGCCTCGTCGCGCACTCGGCAGAGGATCAAGCAGCACTGCCGGCGGAACGTGCGGTGGGCAACGTCCATTGATGAGAAAATTGCAGGGTTTCGTGTCAGGAATTTGACCTTTCCCACGTTTGTGTCCTTAACTTGAATAACCAATGATCAATTGACGACTTGTTAGCAGCACACCCAGAGGCGCAACGCCGCTTCTGGGTGGGAGAGCAAACAGGTTGGCGTTACGGACGAAAGAAGGCTATGTGGCGGGAAATTAAAATACTTTTAATTGACGATGAAGAACAGCGTCGACACGACCTTAGAGTGATTCTGGATTTTATCGGGGAGAACACCTTTGCAACCACGTCGGATTCATGGCGCAAAGCCGTGGAAGGCGAAGACCCAGAGGAATTTTGCTGCGTGCTCATTGGCGCCTTAAAAGCAAAAAAATGGCCCAAGCTTGCTGAAGAGCTTCTGGAGTGGGAAAAAAGCCTGTCGGTGATCCTCGTGGATGAAAGCCACAAGGAAAGCGATCTCGATGAGGAATTACGGCGCGTCATCATTGCTCGCCTTGCCAGCCCGCCTAGCTACACCAAGACGATGGATACCCTGCACCGTGCGCAGGTGTACAAAGACCAATTTACCGCAGACCCAGTTCGCGCCCAGCGCCGAGAAGCGCAATTGTTCCGCAGCCTCGTAGGAACCAGCCGCGCCATCATTAAAATGCGGGAATTGATGGCTCAAGTGGCCGACAAAGACGTGAACGTATTAATTACAGGTGAATCCGGCACAGGCAAAGAAGTGGTTGCCCGCAACCTGCACTACAACTCGCATCGCCGAGAAAAGCCTTTTGTGCCAGTGAATTGCGGCGCGATCCCGAACGAATTATTGGAAAGCGAACTGTTTGGCCACGAAAAAGGCGCATTTACCGGCGCGATTACCAGCCGTGCAGGCCGATTTGAAATGGCGCAGGGCGGTACGATCTTTCTGGATGAAATTGGCGACATGCCTTTGCATATGCAGGTAAAACTACTGCGCGTATTACAGGAGCGCACCTTTGAACGCGTCGGCGGCACCAAGACCCTGCAAGCCGATGTGCGCGTGCTTGCTGCCACCCACCAAGATCTGGAAAAGCAAATCGAAGAAGGAAAATTCCGCGAAGATCTCTATTACAGAATTAACGTTTTCCCTATAGAAACGCCCGCCCTAAGGGACCGCGCGGAAGATATTCCCTTGCTGCTCAATGAATTAGTTGCGCGGATTGAAAACGAAAAGCGCGGCTCCATACGCTTTAATTCCGCCGCGATTATGGCGCTTTGCCGCCACAATTGGCCTGGCAACGTGCGGGAGCTGGCAAACCTAGTAGAACGGCTGATCATCACGCACCCCTATGGCGTCATCGGTGTATCCGACTTGCCCAAGCGCTTCCGCCATGTGGATGAAATTGACGAAGAAAAGGCCGAACAGCTAGAGGAAATTCAGCGCTCCGGCGCACCCGGTTATGCAAATCTGGAGGCGGTGCCACTTCTGCCGGTTTCCGGAATTGATCTCAAAGAATACCTATCCAACCTCGAAAGCAATATGATCAAACAGGCGCTCGACGATGCCAATGGAATCGTTGCGCGCGCTGCCGAAAAATTGCGGATTCGTCGTACCACCTTAGTGGAGAAAATGCGCAAATATGATTTGGGCCGATACACCGACCTGTCAAACGAATGACAGATTCACTACCGGAAATTCGATCACGCCTCCCAAGTCTATGAAATAGTTTGCAAGACTTATACTGGCACAGCGTTTGCCTTTCAGTAACGTACCCAACGTAGTCTGAAGGACAAACGCAATGTCACCGATCACGACACAGCCGGCGGCCCACGAAGTACCAGCCATCGCATTCAGCGCCGCCTTGTTGCCAAAATCAGCAAAAGCCAAGGCAGATCGCCAACCAGCCGCGAATTTAGACGTCTCTAACGTCATCGGTAATCTGCCTGCCACCATCAACCTATTCCAAGTTTTGACGGATAAGCTGACGGCGTCCTACGACCTTCTTGCACAACAGGTAGAGACGCTAAAGGACGAATTGGTTGCGGCAGATCAAGCGCTAAGCGAAGAAGTGCAGGCCAAAGAAACCGTTACGGAACGCATGGGCGTGCTACTCGACGTAATGCCGGTTTCCGTGATCACCCTTGATTCCAAAGGCGTCGTTGATAACGCCAATCCTGCGGCGCGTTCTTTGCTCGGAAGCAACGTGGTGTCAAAAAAATGGGCGCAGGTCATTGATGAATCCTTTTGTGAGGGCGCCGTTTGCGGAAATGAACTGCTCTTGAAATCGGGTCGGGTCGTCTCGATTGCTACGCAACCACTCTCCGATCAGGGCGGGCAGGTGGTTGTACTCACCGAGTTGACGGAAACCCGACACCTGCAAAATCGCATCAATCACCTTGAGAAACTTTCTGAAATGGGCCGCATGATGGCGTCCTTGGCACATCAGATTCGCACACCGCTTTCCTCGGCATTGATTTTTACCGAACACCTTGCAGCAGCCGAAGCAGCGGAAGGGCGCGGTAAAAAGCGCTACGCGGCACGCGTAATGGAAAAACTGACTCAGTTGGATCGCCAGGTAAAAGACATGCTGATCTTCTCCAAGGCCGGCTTCCTGATGAGCGATCGAATCAACGCGAGTGACCTTCAGCAAAGGCTCGCAGAATCCGCACGCGAACTACTCGCCAATTCCGGTGGCACCCTGCGAGTATCCGGCGCAGCACCACAGGGCATGCAGTTGCAATGCAATTTCGCCTATTTGATCAGTGGGTTTTGCAATCTGATTGAAAACGCAATTCAAGCCTGCGAAGAAAAAGGCGTGCGCCCGCAGCTACGGCTGAAATTTCGCATGCAAAGCGCAGGATTATTGACAGTAGAGCTTTCTGATAACGGCCCCGGTGTTGACACGAAGCAGCTAGATAAAGTCATGGAGCCCTTTTTTACCACGAAATCACACGGAACCGGCCTTGGGCTTTCCGTAGTGTACGCAGTCATTACCGGCCATGGTGGAGCAATGGATCTGGCCAATCAGGAAGAGGGCGGATTGCTCGTCAAGATTCAGTTACCGCTGCTGGACAGCATGCCTTTAGCTGTCAATGCCCAATGAAGTGAGGTGTATCATGTCAAGGTTTCCCATTTTACTCGTAGAAGACGATGCCGATCTGCGAGATGCTGTTTCCGAAACGCTGTCCTTAAAGGGCTATGATGTCGAGGAGGCGGAGAACGGCGAGGCTGCGTTAACCGCAATGTCTGCCCAGCCATTTTCCATGGTGATTTCTGATGTGAACATGCCGCGCATGGACGGCTTTCAGCTGTTGCGGAAAATCGCCTCGGAGTGGCCACAAATCCCCGTCGTGATCGTCACTGCCTATGGCAACGTAGAAAATGCGGTGCAGGCCATTCGTAACGGTGCAGTGGATTTTCTCGAAAAACCTTTTTCGATCGAAAAATTGCTAGAAACCGTCGCACGCCACGTTCCGGAAGTAGAAGCCATCGACGCTGAACAACCGATTGCGCGCGACGTAGAATCCCTTAAAACCTTCCAGTTAGCGGATAAGGTTGCCAAAACCGATTCTACCGTTTTGATCATGGGCGAATCTGGCACCGGAAAAGAAGTGCTTGCGCACTACATCCACAACAATTCCCCTCGGGCCGACCAACCTTTTGTTGCCATCAATTGCGCGGCGATTCCAGAAAATATGCTGGAAGCCATGCTTTTCGGCCATGAGAAAGGTTCCTTTACCGGCGCCCACCAAAGCCAGCCGGGGAAATTCGAACTCGCCAACGGCGGAACGCTGCTGCTGGATGAAATTTCCGAAATGGACGTCAGCCTGCAGGCAAAACTGCTGCGGGTATTGCAGGAACGGGAGGTAGAAAGAATCGGCGGAAAGCGTGCAATTCCCTTAGACGTGCGTGTTCTAGCGACCACCAACCGCAACCTGCGAGCCGAAGTAGAAGCAGGGCGGTTCCGTGAAGACCTCTACTACCGATTGGCCGTATTCCCGCTGCGCTGGAAACCCTTGCGCGAACGCAAAGGCGACATTATTCCCTTGGCCGAGGCCATTCTGCGCAAGAAAGCCGACGCCAGCAGCGTGGTTCCCGTGCTTTCGGAAGCGGCGCGTGAACGATTGCTGGCACATCGTTGGCCTGGAAACATCCGCGAACTCGATAACGTCATGCAGCGCGCCATGATTTTGGCGACGGGCGGAACGATTGAAGAGGAAGATATTTTTATCATCGAAGACGACCTAGAAATGGCGTTAGAAGATGAAATGGTGGATGAAGGAAAAGGGCTGCTAGACGAGGACCTACGTCAGCGAGAATTCCAAATTATTATTGAAACTCTGAAGCTTGAAGGTGGCAGCAAAAAAAATACCGCTGCCCGCCTTGGCATCAGCCCGCGCACGCTGCGCTATAAATTAGCTCGGATGCGTGAACATGGAATAGATATTGAAAGGCTAGTGGCATAGCGGGCAATTTTTCGATAAACGCCATAAAAGCGTCAGTTCAAATGATCACTGCAGCGCCCGCTGTCATTAACATAACCGTGCCTATACGGGGCCGTGGAGAGTGTCGTGGAAGTGTCACATCAAGCCAGTATTGATCAGGTGCTTGCACAGATGCGCCAACTGCGCCAAGCCGCAGGAATGGATCGCAAAGCAGAGTTGCTGCCACCGGGGTTTGGCGCAAGCCAGCCGGTAGATCGCCCTGGGTTTGGGAATGTGATGAAAGATGCGCTCACCAAAGTGAACGAACTGCAAAAAACTTCCGATGCAATGAAAACAGAATACATCCGTACCGATGGCGCAACCGACATTACGCGCGTAATGGTCGCCTCGCAAAAGGCAAGTATCGCATTTCAGGCTACCGTGCAGGTTCGCAATAAAATGGTGGAAGCCTACAAAGAAATCATGAACATGCCGGTGTAAGGTTGTTTTTAAGGCTCAACCTATTTCGCAAATCAAGCGCTTTCAAAAAGCAGTTGTAAACGGCGTAGAAAGCCATCAAAAGGGTAGTCGCCATGGCAGATCCAGTTGATTCCTCAGATAAAACCTCCGAAAAAACGGTCAAGTCGAACAACCCGATCATGGCGGCATTAGACGGTTTAGGGAATTTACCGTGGTTGCGTCAAGTTGGCCTGATGGTGGGGCTGGCGGCGAGCGTTGCAATTGGTTTTGGTGTCGTCTTGTGGTCTACCGAACCCGAATTCCGGCCACTCTTTACCGATGTAAGCATGATTGAGGCTTCTCAGGTTGCCGACGTACTTGCCCGTGAGAAAATCCAATTTAAGGTAGATCCGGCGAGCGGGCTGGTAATGGTGCGCGCCGAAAAGATCAACGACGCGCGCATGGCGCTTGCAAAAGAAGGTTTGCCCGGCGGAAATAACATGGGCTATGAGCTGCTAGACAAAGAGCAAGGCTTTGGCACCAGCCAGTTCATGGAAAAAACCCGCTATTTTCGCAGCATCGAAGGCGAGCTAGCCAAAACCATCTCCAGCCTAACGCCCGTACGCAATGCCCGCGTACACTTGGCCATCCCGAAACGCTCCGTCTTTATCAACGACAAACGCAAACCCACAGCCAGCGTTTTTGTTGAACTCTATCCATCCCGATCCCTCGAACGCGACCAAGTAGCGGCCATCGTACATTTGGTCGCATCCAGCGTGCCAGAAATGAGTTCCAAAGACGTCACCGTCGTCGATCAGCGCGGCCGCCTGCTCTCCGAAGATACGAGCAACGGTGAAATGACCATTGCCGCGCGTCAATTGGATTACCAGCACAATATTGAAGAAAAATACCTCGGCCGAATCCGCGACTTGTTAGAACCGTTGCTTGGGCCTGAGCGCTTCAAAGTGCAGCTCACCGCCGATATCGATTTTAATGTCGTCGAGCAAACTGCCGAATCCTACAATCCTGATCTCCCTGCCTTGCGCAGCGAACAAACGCTCAGCGAAAAATCCAGCGCTGCCGGCCCGATGGGAGTGCCCGGCGCACTCTCCAACCAGCCGCCCGGCGCAGCGAGCGTGCCAGAACAAGCGACCGGCAGCAACAACGCCGGTAACAACGCCAGCAGTACCGACGCCGGCAACCAGCGCCAGCAAGCCACGCGCAACTATGAGCTGGATCGAACCATCAGCCACACCCGCCGCCAAGTCGGTGGCATCAAGCGCCTCTCCGTTGCCGTCGTGCTAGATGACAAATGGCAAAACCCAGCCGCCGATGCCGCACCCGGCACCCAACCCACACGCGTCGCGTTATCAGAAGCCGAGTTGGAGCGAATTACGCTGTTGATCAAAGATGCAGTCGGCTACGACGCTGCGCGCGGTGATAGCGTTTCCGTCATCAATCAACCCTTCAGCCCCGTCCAGTTCGACTCGATTCCAGACCTTCCGATTTGGCAACAAGCGTGGTTCCAAGACGTGATACGTCAAGTGGCTGGCTGGCTCGTCGTCATTATTCTGATCTTTGGCGTTTTGCGACCTATACTTAAGGGGCTGGCGTTTCAGGGTAAAGAAGACGAAGTGGACAGCTCACTGGAATCCGCATTGGCCAGTGTAGGCGCAGATGGTTCATTGGGTGATAGCAGCTTCGCTGGCGCCGACGTGACCTTCTCAGGGAGCGGCCCGAACCCCTTACTTCCCGGCCCGGATGCCAGCTTTGAACAGCATATCGACGCGATTCGCGCACTCGTTGCCGAAGATCCGCGCCGTGTTGCTCAGGTAGTAAAAAGCTGGATAGAAGCCGGGTAATCAATGGCCGAAAATGCGCTAGAAAAAAAAGGTGACCTGCCCGCACTGGATCCGATCGACAAATCGGCCATCCTGCTGCTGTCATTGGGCGAAGATAATGCCGCAGAAGTGCTCAAGCACATGGGCCCCAAAGAGGTCCAGAAAATCGGCGTAGCAATGGCGCGCATGCAAAACGTCGAAAAGGCGCAAGTAGAGGCCGTCATTGAGGAATTTCTAGAAATCATCAAACAGCAAACCGCGCTGGGCATGGGTTCTGAAGGCTACATTAAACGCATGCTGGTTTCTGCTCTAGGTGAGGACAAGGCCGGCGCGCTGATCGACCGGATTCTTGCCGGTGGCAATACCGCGGGGCTCGACACCTTACGATGGATGGACGCGCGCGCGATTTCCAACATGATACGCTTTGAACATCCCCAGATTCAGGCCATTGTGCTTGCCTATCTGGACCCAGATCAGTCCGCCGAAGTGCTCGGCTATTTTGAAGAGCGCGTGCGTCTGGACGTTGTGCTACGGATTGCCTCCTTGGAATCGGTGCAGCCCCATGCACTCCAAGAGCTCAACGATATTCTCGAAAAACAATTCTCCTCGCAAGCCACCTCTGCAAGCCGTCAATTGGGCGGAACCAAGGTCGCCGCCGACATCATGAACTTCCTCGACACCTCCGTCGAATCCACCTTAATGGAATCCATACGCGATGTAGACGAGAACCTTGCATCCCGTATTCAAGATTTGATGTTCGTCTTTGACAACCTCATTGATGTGGATGACCGTGGCATTCAAACCCTGCTGCGCGAAGTATCCTCAGAAGTACTGATTCTTGCGCTGAAAGGCTCCGATGAAGCCGTCCGCGACAAAATCTTCGGAAATATGTCCAAACGCGCCGCCGAACTCCTGCGAGACGATCTCGAAACGCGCGGCCCCGTCAAAGTTTCCGAAGTCGAAGGCGCCCAGAAAGAAATCCTTGCCATTGCCCGTCGTATGGCCGAAAGCGGTGAGATCACGCTCGGCGGCAAAGGCGGCGACGAGATGATCTGATATGGTCGATCCTCACAGCCGCAAAGCAGGGCGCCCCCGTACCCAATCCGTTCCCCCCGAACGGCTCACCGCGTACGAACGCTGGGTGCTGCCCAACATGGAAGACGACGACGGCGTTCAAGAAGAATTCGCCATTGCCACCGCCATCCAGCGCAAAGCCAAACTACAGCCGCCACCGCAGCACTCGTCGCATGAGGAAGACACGAACGACGCCGATCCTGTTGCGCCCGAAGAAACCATCACGCCACTCACCGCCGAAGACGTCGAAGCCATCCGCCAGGCCGCCTACGAAGAGGGCTATCAGCAAGGCCACCAGCAAGGGCTGGAAAGAGGTATCGAGGAAGGCACCGCCGCAGGCTATCAGCAAGGTCACCAGCAAGGCTACGCCAGTGGTGAAGACGAAGTACGCTCCAGCGCGCTCCGCCTCTCGCAAATCTGCCGCACCTTGCTCGAACCGATTCCCGCGAATGACCAAGCCCTTGAAGAGGTTCTCAAACAGCTTGTCAGCCAAATTTGCACCCAAGTCGTCCACCGAGAATTGCTGTTAGACTCCAACGGCATCAGCGCCGTAGTGAAAGAAGCCCTCGACTGCCTGAACCCCGGAAACAAACGCATCCGCATCCACCTAAACCCGCAAGACATCGAAGTCATTGAGCGCGAATTACGCACACTGAACCAGTGGGAAGGGCAGTGGCGCCTGTTGGCCCACAACACCATCACCCCGGGTGGCTGCATCATCGACACCGACGACTCCATCATCGACGCCCGCGCCGAAAAGCGCCTCAGCGCACTTTTGCAGCAAGTCTATAGCAAAGACCCAAGCGCCCTCGACGAAGATGCAGGCGTTCGCGACAGCCTCGCACAGATGTTCGACGAAGTCCCCGCGTTTCGTGCTCCCGATACTCCCGAGCCTGCACCAGCCGAGCCTGCACCAGAAAGCGAACCGCTGCCAGATCAAAGCGAACTGCCGCCAGATCCAAGCGAACTGCCGCCAGAACCAAGCGAAACTGTGCCATGACCGCCGCTGAAACCGCAAACACCGATCCACTCAACGCACGCCTAAGCCTCGCGGCGCGCATGAGCCGCTACTTACCCTACACGGCGAACCCGCCTCCACATGTCGTTGAAGGCCGCCTGCAACGGATGGTAGGGCTGACGCTAGAAGCCGTTGGCTGCAAAGTGCCCGTAGGCGGCCACTGCATCATTCGCAACCAAGACATTGGCGATGTTGAGGCTGAGGTTGTCGGGTTCTCAGGCGATAAACTGTTTTTGATGCCCGTAGAAGCCTCCCTTGGCCTCAAGCCAGGGGATCGCGTCATCCCTTTCCGCGAAGTCTCGCGCGTCCCCGTCGGCATGCAACTGCTCGGGCGCGTACTCGATGGGCGCGGCAAGCCCCTCGACGGCAAAGGCGCACTCGACATGCACAACGCCGAATCTCTACAACGCGAAGCCATCAACCCCCTACAGCGTACCCCCATCAGCATGCCGCTTGACGTAGGCGTGCGCGCCATCAACGGCCTGCTTGCCGTCGGCCGTGGCCAACGCATGGGCTTGTTCGCCGGCTCCGGCGTGGGTAAAAGCGTTTTGTTGGGTATGATGACCAAATTCACCACGGCCGACATCACCGTCGTGGGCCTCATCGGTGAGCGCGGCCGAGAAGTCAAAGAATTTATCGAACAGATCCTCGGGGAGGAGGGCCTCAAACGCTCCGTTGTCGTCGCATCCCCCGCAGACGAATCCCCCTTGATGCGCCTCCGCGCCGCCGTACTTTGCACCGCCATTGCCGAACACTTTCGAGATCAGGGTAAAAACGTTCTGCTGCTGATGGACTCCCTCACCCGTTATGCGCAAGCCCAACGCGAAATCGCCCTCTCAGTCGGTGAGCCACCCGCCACCAAAGGCTACCCACCCTCCGTCTTCGCCAAACTGCCCGCACTCGTCGAGCGCGCCGGCAATGGGCGCGAAGGCGGCGGCTCCATCACAGCGTTTTACACCGTATTAACCGAAGGCGACGACGTACAAGACCCCGTGGCCGACTCCGCCCGCGCCATACTCGATGGCCACATCGTCCTCTCCCGCGCACTCGCCGAGGAAGGCCAATATCCCGCGATCGACATCGAAGCCTCCATCAGTCGCGCCATGCCGCAAATCGTAAGCGCAGAGCACCTCAAAAAAGCCCAAGGTTTCAAACGCCTCTACGCGCGCTATCAACAAAGCCGCGATTTAATTAGCGTCGGCGCCTACGTCAAAGGCAGCGACCGCGAAACGGATCTTGCGATCAGCAAAATCGCCCACTTAAAAGGCTACCTATCGCAAGGGCTTAACGAAGCCGTGCCTTGGGATGCGGCATTTGGGCAACTTCAAAAGCTAATTAGCTAGCCACAATGAAGCAGATTAACCGGCCACAATGAAAAAAAAATCCGAGCGCCTCATCCCAGTTCGCAACTTGCGTGATCGTGAGCTAAAAGACGAGGCCCGCAAACTCGCCGATGCATCCAAAGAACTGCAATCTGCCAACAAACAGCTGAACGACTTGCACCAATATTTGCAGGGCTATTATGCCGACACCGCCAACGGCAATTTAACCTTTCGAAACGGCCGTGATTTGCAGGGCTATCAGCAGTTTGTCACAAAATTAATGGAAGCCATCGCACGCCAACAAGAAATGGCGGAACTGAAGGATGCCGCCTACCGCAATCAGCAAAAGCGCTGGGTGGAGGCCAACGCCGCACTGCAGGCGATGGATCGCTTGATTGAAAAAGCCCGCCAAGAGGAACAGAAAAAAGAAGACAAACGCGATCAAAAATTAGTGGATGAATTGTCTACTCGCCTCTATTTAAGCCGAAGCAATGACGACACTTAAAAAGACCAGTTTTTTTGGGTAAGCAGTTGTTATTGCGATAGGCTTCGAGATGTTCTGCCGATTTCCACAAAAACGGCTATGCTTAAGCGCTACGCATACATTTGCACAGCACCGATTTTTCGGCAAAATCCAGCTGCCGACTCCACCGCGATGCCGTGCAACTTTTGGAGTGCTCCTATGCCCACCATTCTTGCCGTTGATGACAGCCCTTCGATGCGCCACATGGTCACCTACGCTCTCCGGCGTGGAGGATTCGAAGTAATTGAGGCGTGTGACGGTGTAGATGCCCTCGCAAAGGCCCAGGGTGCCGATGTCGATCTTATCCTGTCAGATGTCAACATGCCGCAAATGGACGGCATTAGCCTTGTGCGCGAACTGCGTGCATTGCCCGCTTACAGCAACATCCCGATTCTGATGCTCACCACGGAAATGTCCACCGAACGCAAAACCGAAGGCCGAAATGCCGGCGCAAACGGTTGGATCATCAAGCCCTTTGATCCAGATCGCCTACTTGCCACCATCCACAAAGTGCTAGGATGAATCGTGTATGCCGCTAGAAATGGCGAAAGGCTCCGGCAAGCAGGAATTTCTCGACAAACGTGCGGCCCAACTACCCCCAACGTTACTTGGATTTTCACATATCCAGCGTTATTGGGATGCGCGCCATCAGATGGCGGTCGCAAAAATCATGCCCGGGCAACTCTATGTCACCCGCCACCGAGAAATGATTGTGACCGTGCTCGGTTCTTGCGTGTCCGCCTGCGTGCGCGATAAAGTGACAGGCGTTGGCGGCATGAACCACTTCATGCTCCCCATTCAGCAAGAAGCTGCACGATCAAGCACACCGATTTCCGATGCCGCGCGCTATGGCAACTGGGCGATGGAAATGCTGATCAATGAAATCCTCAAGCAGGGCGGCAAGCGGCAAACGCTAGAGGTAAAGCTGTTTGGCGGCGGAAAAGTGCTAAGTGGAATCAACCACATTGACGTTGGCGCAAAAAATATCGCTTTTGTTACAGAATATATTGGGCGTGAGGGCTTTGCCATTGCCGACAAGGATATGGGAGGTACTTATGCACGAAAAATTCTATATTTCCCCGCAACTGGTGCAGTTGAAGTGCTAAGAATCAGCGAACAGCGTAACGACCAGCTCGTAATGCGCGAAGACGATTACGGAAAGCGCATCGACCTGCAGACACAAAACGATGTAGAACTGTTCAACCTACCACCTCGATCTCCTAAAAAAAGCTAGCATGCACCTTTTGCAGTCCGCCCGTCCTTACGCCAAGGTGCTTCTTGTACCGATCATCATCACCGCATTTGCGCTGATTTCGCTTTGGCAAAAGTCTTTTGACGGCGAGCTACTCGCCGTCATTGTGCTCTGCTTCGTTGCGTGGGGTGCCACCGGGCTTGCACTTGGCAAAAAGGCCGGTGCAGCGCTTAACGCCGACGCACGCTCGGAACCCTTGTTGTGGCGCACTGCCGAATTGCCCGCGCCCCTGATACGCTATTACATACGGCTGTTAGGAGACTGGCAAACCTGCTGTTGGGCATTCACTCAGCAAAGTGATGCGGCCAGCGCATCGTTTCGGCGCGTTACGTATCACTTGGAGCGCGCAGTAGCACTCGCTCAATCGACAGGACTGTTTGCCGCCAATACGAGCTTGGTTGCAGGTAGCTGTGGTGAAGTAGGGCGCAGCTTTGTGGGTGTTTCCAAAAATATTGGCTTGCTTAGCCAGCGTTCCGAGTACAGCTTGCAAAAACTCTTGCGCCTCGTAAATCTACTGCTCGCTCGGGTTGAAAATACCCCGATGCCAGATGAACAACTGGCGCGAGCGTGGCTTGAAGCCTCTCAGATGCGCGTGCCACACACGTTTTCGCCGGAACCACTGCTTTTGCTGAACGCAGGTCTTGCCACGGCAACGCTTAGCCTAGAGGCCATGCGTGATGTGCTTCAAGACGAACGCGGTACCGACTTGCGATCCTTCCAGTTGAATGAAACGCTCAATTCGGTATTAGAGGAATTGATCGACCATGTCTTTAACTTGAAGCAAGGCATTGCGTGCATTATGGCGAATTGGCGTATTTTGTCTGCTTTCCAGCCATTAGAAGAATGTCAACTTGCTGAAATTAAAAAATATTTTGACAGTTTTGAGGCCCAACCAGCAGAATTGGCTTAAATTCATCGCTTACAACATGAGGACGAGTTTTTTTTAGACTATGCTCTTTTTAGGCTATGCTCAAAGTACTAAGAAAACATGACGGCTCCTCTACGGGAGCAGGGAAACGGATAAAACTTCTCGAGGTAAAGAGAATGGCAATTTGGTCAACAGCTGCCTCCGGTGGTGAACTGACAATCAAGATTCAGGGCCGATTCGACTTCAGCGCGCATCAGGAATTTCGTGATGCCTACGAAAAGGTCAAGGATGATCCCAAAACGTACGTAGTTGATATGAAAGAAACTACTTACCTCGATAGCTCTGCGCTAGGCATGTTGCTCTTATTGCGTGACCACGCTGGCGGTGATAATTCGCAGATTGAGATTGTGAATTGCAATCCCGATGTAAAGAAGATCCTGACCATCTCCAATTTTGAACAGCTTTTTACCATCCGTTAAAGGGTTTATCAGGCGCGAGAATGTACGCGCCTGACCTCTCCCCCAGCCGCCTGATAGCGAAGTTGCCCAATGGATGCCAGCCAAAATCCCATCGAAGCCGTCGACCCGTCCGCTATGGAGCACCTCCGCATCCTCATTGCTGACGACAACGACTCCGATCGCCTGATCTTGCAAACCATCGTCCGAAAGGAAGGCCATACGGTCTACGCCGCGCGAGACGGTCAAGAAGCGATTGATATCTTCGAGAAGGAGCGGCCCGATATCGTCTTGCTCGACGCGCTAATGCCTAACGTGGATGGCTTTGAAGCGGCGCGCAATATCAAACGGCTTTCCGGCGAAAACCTAGTTCCGATCATTTTCCTTACCTCGCTGCGCGACGCAACCTCGCTTGCGGATTGCTTGGCGGCAGGCGGGTTGGACTTTTTGTCAAAACCCTATAACCGCATCATCCTGCACGCCAAAATCAAAGCATTCGCCGCGATGCGCCGCCTGCATGAGACGGTACAAAAACAGCGCGATGAAATCGCAGTCCACCACGATCGCCTGATACACGAACAAGAAGTAGCCAAGCGGGTCTTCGACAATATTGCTCACCCAGGCTGCATCAATGCTCCCAACCTGAAGCATTTGCTCTCGCCGATGGCCGTTTTTAACGGCGACCTTGCGCTTGCTTCACGCAAACCTTCTGGTGGCATGTATGTTTTCCTAGGTGATTTTACCGGTCACGGCCTGCCTGCTGCGATTGGCGCGATGCCCGTTTCGGAAATCTTTTACGGTATGTCGGCGAAAGGCTTTTCGCTGCAAGACATCCTTCGCGAAATCAATCAGAAATTAAAGCGAATCCTTCCGGTAGGAGTCTTTTGCTGCACCTGCATGGTGGATTTGAACTTTCGAAAAAACACCGCAGAGTTCTGGGTGGGTGGATTGCCTGACATCGCGGTGTTTCATAATGGAAAGCGCGAGGTCACGAAAATTCGATCTCGGCATCTGCCCCTAGGCGTGTTGAGTAACGAGCGCTTTAATACCGATACAACGCTAATGCCGATGGAGAGAGGCGACAAGATCTTTCTATGGTCAGACGGTATTCTCGAAGCATCGAACACGGAAGGTGAGATGTTCGGCGAAGAGCGGATTCATGAAGTCATCAGCAAAGCGACCGACGCAGACCAGATATTCAGTGACTTGCTCGCCGCAGTGCACGCACATACCGGCAAAGCGGAACAAGATGATGATTACACAGTTGTTGAAGCTACGATGGTATCTGAAGAAGATCTTGGCGATCATTTTGGCGATCGTGGCATCAAAGGCTTGCAGGGCGGCCCTACCGACTGGAGCATGACCTATGAGCTGCGCCCCAAAACCCTGCGCGATTTTAACCCGCTGCCCTTGATCACTCACCTGTTAATGGAAGTGCCTGGCCTTCGGCCGCACAGCGGCAAAATTTATACGATCTTGGCGGAGTTATATTCCAACGCACTGGAACACGGCATCCTCGGCCTTGATTCCGACCTAAAATCTTCGGCGCAAGGCTTTGCCCGCTACTATGCAGAGCGAAATTCTCGGCTGGCGCAATTAAGCGACGGCTATGTGCGTTTCCATATCGACCATTCACCGCGTGATAATGGCGGGGATCTCGCCATTATCATTGAAGATTCCGGCCCAGGTTTTGACTGGCAGGCACGTCAGGCCGCCGCCGCCCACAAAACCAGTGGATATAGCGGGCGCGGAATTCCGCTGATCAGCACGATGTGCAAGTCAGTAAAATACTTGGGTGCAGGCAACAAAGTAGAAGTTGTGTTCGAGTGGAATGTCGATGCGTAACGACTTGTCTGTTAACGAATTAGCGGTTAACGACCTAGCTGCTAACGACTTAGCTGCTAACGAATTAGATGAATGGCTGTCCGGATTCAAAGATATCCAACCGAGGGAATGCTATGGCGAATGAAGACCATGTTGATATTGACTCCTTGAACGACCTCAAGGACATCATGGAATCCGAATACGAGATGCTGATCAATACCTACCTATCCGATTCGGAAGCCCGCATCGTCGATATTCAGGCGGCAATTGACAGCGCCGACGCCGACGCCTTACGCAAAAGTGCCCACAGCATCAAAGGCAGCTCCAGTAACGTCTGCGCTACGGCGCTCGCCGAAATCGCGCGGCTGCTGGAAAATGCCGGCAAAGAAGGCACAACCAACGGCATGCAGGCCAAACTGGACGAGCTGAAGGCAGAGTTTGCGGTTGTAACGGAGATTCTGCGCGGAACGCTGTAACCAAGAATGATCTGGCATTGCGCGAGAGCAGAACCGTTGGCTGCTCTTGCGCATTAGCTTTGCTGCTCTCGCGCATTAACTCTGCTGTTAGCGCGCCCGCAGCAAGCGCGTTATAGAAGAAACGCGCTCGCCAGCGCGCCAATCGCAACCACCAATGCTCCAAGCGCAAGCCATTTTGCAGACTGCGCCCCAGCGGCGGCACGCGCTTCAATCTCTTGCCGCAGTTCCGTTTGCAGGCGAGCCAATTCGCGCTGCGCAATTTCTTCTGCGATACGCTCGCTGGCACTTTCCGCGGTGATGCGTGCGGCTTCACCTGCGGCAGCGGCTGCCGTGAATTGGGCCACGTTTTTCACTTCATCGAGCAAGGCTTGCGAGGGCTTCCGTAGCGCATCCTGATCGCGCTTCAATTCAGCGAACTGCGCTTGCAGTTCCGCTTTGAGAGGCTGAATATTCGCGCTGAGCTTCTGCGCAAAAATATCGTTTGCGGTTTGCTGAACATGCTTCAGCACCGCAGCTGAAATTTGTGCATCCATTGCATCGACAAGATCGCTGCGAACCGTCTCACGCACTTGAGCAAGCGTCCGTTCAACCTGCTCCCGCGACTGCGCTTCCAAGGAATCTGCGAGATTCTTGCGCAGTTGCAGGGTGTTTTCTTCGAGCAGTTTTCGCACCAAAGACTCAATTGCACGCTGCCCCATACCGCCGACTGTAGGTTGGGCGGCGCCATCGGAAGGTGCTGCGGTGGCCGTTGGCTGGCCGAGCTGGTTTAGCAAAGCCATGAGCGTTGCTTCCGGTGCGGGTTTTGGCAGGATCGCGTATGCGCCCGTGGCCATTGCCTGCTCCGCATAATCGGAACCTTCTTTCGAGGTGCACATAATGACGGGAATTTCAGCCGTCGCAGGATTTCCCTTGATGGCCTTGGTCGCATCAAAGCCGTCCATGCCGGGCATTAGGTGATCCATGAAAATCACATCGGGGCGGCGCGTTTCAAGGTAGTTCAGTGCATCTCCAGCGGACTCCGCAAAATCGGATTCAATCCCTTGTTTTTGAAGAAGTTTCTTGAGAGAAAATCGAGCCGATTTTGAATCGTCGACCACGAGGGCGAGTTTTATTTGCATTGCGTACCAATAACCCAGTCAGAAATCATGGAAAGGGTGGGGAGCGAGCGCAGCGTAAACTGCCTAGGCATCTCGATGTCGTATTTGACCGGCCCCAGCCGTGTGTTGTAAGGCTTTACCTGCAAGAGTATAGAAGTAAATAGAAGATTAGGCTGCTGCACCTGCGTGAATTACTTCGCGTCCTTCCAAATCCTGGAGCAGCAAGCGGACGTTTTTGAGATTGGTTTTCCAGCCAATGTCCATAAAATCACCGGCAATCGGAATCAGGCCGATCAAGAAATCTGCAATGATATTGAGGAACATCCGCAGTACAGTGATGACGCGCGCACCGTGGTAGACCGCAGCCACTAAAATGTAGCTGGAGAGCAGGGTGGTAACGATGTCCCCTACCACCGGCACCAAACCAATAATGAAATCCCAGCCGACCCGCAGATTAGTACCGGGAAGGGTGAAACGGTTGTCAAGAAGGTTGGCGAGCCCCGAAAGGGCAGAAGGAGCGAAGGCGTTGTCAGCCAGGGATTTCAACTGGGTTCGCATGGGTTTTGACTCCAAAAGAGGATCTAAATTGCACTACGTTGCGATTCAATCTGTATTGTAGAAGTCACTGAGTTTGCAATAAAGCAGTTACGGTGAGCGGCATCGTGCAGGCGTTCCACTTCACTCATATCTGGAATGTTCGGGCCGCCAAACGAGATGCGCGGTTGCAATAAAATGCGTGTAACAGCAATGCGGCCTTCCGCATTTTTTTCAAGGGCACCGACCGCACGATCTTCGTAACGCTGGATGATGTACCCCTTTTTCGCGGCAATTGCCATAAGGGATAGCATGTGGCAACTGGAGACGGATGCGATAAACGCTGATTCAGGATCGACCATGCTTGAGGTGTCGCCATCTTGTAAGGGCTGAATGACAAGTCCATTCTCAAACGTCCAGGAATAATGTTCATCCTGCGCCTGCCCGCCGCTTTTCTTCCACTGAATGGAAACACTGTACCCGGCCATATCAAAAATTCCTTTCTGTATTTACTGTGATTCGGTGCCATCAGAAAACTCATGGTACCGCCGGTGTATCCTTAGCGGCTTCATGAAGGGCCGCGTCTCGTGCAAGAGCGCGCTCTGTGAAGGCGAACACTCCCTGCTGAGCCTATAGTACCAGAGCTTGCCGAGCTAAGAGAATTCGCTCTTCAGATTCCTACTGGCAATCTTCAGATTCCCAATAGCAACCGCTGCAAGCCAAGGGCGATACCGATCGCGAAGGGCGCAGCCAATAGGAGCGCAAGGGTGGTGTGAGCCGTTTGGATTGGCTCTAATAAGGGGCGAAATGCGTTTGCCGGCATTTCATGGAGCTTCTGCTCAATCAGTGCTTGAATCCGTTCTGTGGGGGCTTGGTTGAAGCGTTCGTCCTCAAAGGGGGCGCGAAGTGCAGTTAGTACAGTGCCACAAAGCGAGCTTTTCAGCTCGACGTAGCCGTTTGCGCCAATGGTCATTTGCGCAAGCGTGCGAATCAACATGTTTTCTATGAGTCGTGAAACGTGCTTTTTGGTAAGAAGCCACGTTTGCCGTGACTTGGGGCCATCAATCACCGATGCAATCCAGTTGCGCGGCGTAAAGACTTCTTTCGCCAATTGTGCGGCAACCAAGCCGGACATCGCTTGAATGCAAACCGTTTGGCGCGCTTGTTGGAGTTCCGAGAGCGGGTGATTGGCAGACGCGCCCCAAAGGCTGCGGTGACGCGCCCAAAGGGCAAAGCCAAAACCGCAATAAATGCCGATGGCTAAAACTTGCCACTGCTGCTTGAGATAGAAAAATCCTAGCACCGGAATCAAGATGGCCAGCAGGCACAGAAAAAACCGCCACCCAGAAGCAGCGAGCCAAGGGCGCGCCACTTGTTCAGCAAGCTCTACGGGAAACTGCGGATTGCGCTTTGCGCTTTCTGTGAACAAAAAGTCCAAGTCAATCAAGGTGTCAGAATGGTCGCCAATGTCCTCGATGATGTCGTCGATGACCGCTGGAATCTGACGGTGCGCGCGCTCATAAAAGCGATTTTTGAGCGCGATCGGCATGTTCTCCCAGACTACGCTATTGTTGGCTTCAACCGCAGAATCAATGAGCGTATCCAATTGGGGGCGCAGCGTTTGTACCGCGTGCACCACCCACTTCTGCGGGGCAAGGTATTCAAACGTCTGGCCGAGCGGCCGAGCGGCGCCGCCAAGCACTTGAATGGCACGCTGCTGACACTGTTCCGGAGTGCGGGCCAGCCAGCCTTGCCAGCCCAAGGGCCACGCAATCCCCATAAAGTTGCGGGGATGAAAGATCATCCAGCCGGCAATGCGCTGCACAAGCCAGCCTGCGCCAGCAATCGCAAGGGGGGAAAGAAGCAATAAAATCCACCGCCAAAGCTCATCAGCAATCGGCATGAGAGGCAGCATCCACAATATGGGGCGAGTTCTTGTTCTTCTTGTTCAACGGCACTGCTATCAAGGTAGTGGGTAATAGCTTCAGTTTACCCAAAAATGGCGGCAACGCACGATAATTTCACCTTAAGGTCGTGAAATGATTTTGCCTTAAGGTAGTGAAATGTAGCGGTTAAATGAACCCCTTCAAAACAAGCCCAAGGCTACAAGCCCGAAAAAGGCGCCGGGAATCGTGCTCGTAATGAATGTAATCGGCCAGCCGGTCACAAAAACAGGCTGGAATGCCGCGCAGAAATCTTCGTGCGAGAGGTTTTCCAGGCGGTCGCAGGCCAATTTCTGGAATTCCTCGGTGTGCTGAAGCTTTAGCGTTGGGTCGGAGACGGCAGTGAGGGAGAGCCCGATGACCTTTTCGGTAATGGCGTGTTTCAGCTCGACATAGGCTTCTGCGCCAATCGCTACTTGAGTCAAGATTTTTAGCACGCCCTCATCCACAATAGGGCGAAGGTGTCTTTTTACCATGTTGCGAGCGCGCGTGTTGCCCTGCTCGGAAAATATCGCCTCCAAAAACTGGTGCGTAGAAAAGAACTCACGCTCGATGCCGCGCCCAAGGCGTTCAGCAATGATTGGCTGCTGAAGAGCAAGGAAACCCTCTAAACCCAAAGGGGCGTCGCCATGAGCTCGGCGCGGCCAGAAAAGCCGTTGAAATGCGAAGAATAACCCACCGGCCGCAATCACAAAACCTGACAGCGGCATCAACCACCAGAAGGGGAAGAATTGCCACGCAACCAGTGCGAGGCACCCAGCAACGAGCCCGAAGGCCGTAGCGGAGCGATAGAACGCGGTTTGTGTTTCTGCGAGGCTTTCCAGCAACAGGCGATTGAAGGCTTCTGGATCGCGTTGAATCTTTGCAATCACGAGATCGCGTGGTTGCACCAAATCGGCGATATTCTCCTGAATGTCTTCCATAAGATTCGCCATGATGCGCGGCAAAAGGCGGCGAATGTGGGTGTACGTGCGCGCTTTTAATAGGCCCGGGAGGTTGCCCCATAGTACCGCGTGGCGTTGGGCGATGATTTCCTCAAGGATTTCCTCGATGCGTGCGTTCATGACGCTGGCGAGGTATCGGGCGATTTTGGCAGGTTCTAGTGTTTGGAACAGCTCATAGGTTTTGGTGGAGCGCATCAGGCTCGCATCAATGAGCGCCGCTGCAAGCTTCTCGTTGCGTGCAGGCGTTGCATTCAGCAGAACGCTGCGTGCCGCGAGCCAGGCGGCAACACCGCTACAAAGCGCGCCCAGCAACGGAAAGATCAGGTAAAGCCAAGGGTCTTGGAGGCCCTGCAGAACTTCAAAAAAATCTGGCATTAACAATAAATCCCTAATCGAATACCCAACAGATTGCTAGCAAAGGCGCACCTTGCCCGCATGCGGTATTTTCCCTGCGCTACAAGTGGTGTGACAGCGTGTATAGCGGTTGGCAATTATAGCGTGAAAACTTCCCTGATCGGCAGTGTTTTCTTGTTTGCCCATCAGGCTGGAATGCGTACAATGGCATTTAGGTATCGAAAATACTCGAAATTATAAAAAACAGGGCTTAACGCCCGATAATTCGAAGAATAGCGGCCAAAAACGGCCAGCGCTGCAGGGATCTGTCCCGAAATGAATGCTACGAACGAACAACCCGAATCTATGGCGGGCATGCTAGTGACCGAGCTGCTGGAATACGCCGTCAATTTGGCGCTACACCGCGACGAAGCGGCGGTGCGTCGGCTGGTGCACCAAGCGGGCAAAGTAGTGCGCATCAAAACGGTCGAACCGCACAGCGTATTTTATCTCTCAGTTACCGAAACGGGAGTCGCACTATCGACGCACCATGAGGACATCGTACATGCGCGTGTGCGCTTACCCACGACTTTGCTGGCAAGATTGCTGGTCGGCGGAGAGGGCCTCGGTGGTGAGGGGCTTTTTAGCGAGGTTCGAGTCGCAGGGGATGAAAAGCTACTGCAAGAGCTGCTCGCCATTGCCGTTGAGTTCAACCTTTGGAGCGTTGTAAAACGAAGCGTCCAGCAATGGCTGCCCGAGTTTCAGTCGATCGAAGACTTGCTGCGCCTGCTGCGCGACCAAGACCCCGCTTGGCTTGCACGTCTGGAACATCTTCCGCAGATGACACACGAGGCCATTCTTGCCGTCAAAGACCTTCGGGCCATGCAGATGGAGCAACTGGAGGCGCTTCGAGAGATGCGTCTGCAAATGGAACGAGATCGCCGGAAAGTGCAGGTGAGTACAGTGCTCGGCTTGATTATGGTGGTGGTGGCGTTTCTGTCGCATAACGGCTACCTCGACTGGCAACCGGTTTTGGCGTGGGGGCAAATCGGCGTGTTGCGGCAGCCGCTCGCGTTTAATGAGCTGCTGATGCTGATTGTTGCGCTGGTGATTTTAGTGCCGCGTTTGGCGGGAAGGCGCTAGAGGCTTTGCTGTTAGGAATTCGCGGTTAGAGCGTTGCTGCTAGGGCGTCGTTATTGACGCACGGTTGCTAAGGAAAGCCGTCGTCGCTGTCGAGCATATCGTTATCGTGGCGTGGGCGACGGATTTTTAGAAAGGGCTTGATGCCCTCATTCACCAATTCAGCGCCGGTACGCGCCATGCTGCGGGTGGTTTCGCGCAGGGTTTCTCGAGAGGCGAGAGTTCTAACTGCGTCTTGCACACCTTTTTTTACGCGAACCTCGATTTCTGGGCCTACCTCTGCATTGATGCGTTTGATTGCCTCGCGCAACCCCGCCTCAAACTCGCGCCGTAAATAGCGGTATAAAACCACGTAGCCAAAGCCAAGAGTGAACAGGCTGGAAAGGATGGCGGTTGCAATTACCAGCGCAATCGGAGTGCCCATTCTCTTACGGTTCCAGTTCGGCGCGTAGCTGGGCGACCAATGCATTGAGCTCGTTGATGCGCGCATTGAGGGCATCAACATCGGCTTTGCTGGTGATTCCCAGCCGGTTGAGGGTGGAAGACACTCGCAGATCGAAGGAGCGCTCAATCCGATCCATGGTCTGGTTCGCCTTCATCTTTAGCTCATCCAGTTTGGAATCCGCTCCCGACGGTTTTTCGGCGGCGTTCTCGGTTTCGAGGCGCTGGCCCTTTTCTACTAGCTGATCAAACGCTGCCTGGCCGGTTTGGTCAATGGAGGCAAATGCGCCTAGCCCTGCGAGCCAGATGTTGTGAGAATTGCGCTTGATGTCGTCGCTTGTGCTCATGAAGTGTCTCAAAAGGGGTGGCAAAGTCAGCGATATATGCAGGATTATGCCAAATTGTCAGGTATTCAGGAAGATGCTGGCTCTGATAATGGAGGTAAGCGGCGCGGATTGCTCGACGGATTTGCTTACCTTATATACAATGGCTGAAAATCCATGTTTTTGCAAAAAATCAACAATAAAGACAATGCTGTTAAAGTGCTAGCGTAAAGTGCGCAGCTGCTTTCATGGGATTGCTGTAAAGACAGGAAACGATTGCAGTAAAGAGAAAACAATAAGCGCAATCAAGCGGAGATCGACATGCGGCGAGTGATATTCAATAAAAAAGGCGGCGTTGGAAAATCAAGTATTGCGGCGAATCTTGCCGCAATCAGCGCTCACCGCGGGCTTAGAACTTTGCTTGTTGATCTGGATACGCAGTGCAACTCTACGCGTTATGTGCTCGGTGGTGGTGTTGATACCTCAGAACGGAACATCGGCACGTTTTACGCACAAACCCTCTCTTTTCGGTTGCGCGGGCGTAACGAGCTGACTGACTGTATCACTCGCAGCCGTTATCCTAACCTCGACGTGATTGCTTCGAACTCGGAGCTTGGCGATATCATGTCGCAGCTAGAGACGCGGCATAAGATATTCAAGCTTCGCGAGGCGATCGCGAGCCTGCGCCAGTACGATGCAATCTATATTGATACCCCGCCCGCCTATAACTTTTATACGCTCTCGGCGCTGATTGCCGCAGAGGCTTGCCTGATTCCGTTTGACTGCGATGAGTTCTCGCGGCAAGCGCTTTATAGCCTGCTGGAAAACGTTGAAGAAACCCGCGCAGATCACAACCCCGAGCTAGAAGTTGAGGGGATTATCGTGAATCAATACCAGCCACGCGCCAGTTTGCCGCAGCGCGTGGTCGAACAATTGCGCACCGAAGGGCTGCCAATTCTGGATGCGTTTATTTCTTCCTCGGTCAAGATGCGTGAAAGCCACGACGTGGGCGAGCCTTTGATCTACATGGCCCCTAACCACAAGCTCACGCGCGAGTTTGTCGATTTGTTTAACCTGCTACACCCTGGTTTTGCGCCCATCGGCCAAGGGGCGGATCTTGGCCGTGATGACGGGGTCGATCAAGACGATACCAATACCGATGTTGCCTGCGATGCAGGTCAAGACGCCCGTGATGCAGACCAAGAGGAGGGCGCGCAATTGCATTGCAGCGCGCCGACTGGTGCTTGAATCTGCTTTCGCTGCTTGAATGTGCTTTCGCTGCTTGAATGTGCTTTCGCTGCTTGAATGTGCTTTCGCGGTTTAAGTAGCGTCCACTATTTGAACGCTTGATGGCCCGTTTGCGCGCGCCCTAGAATCAGCGCGTGAATATCGTGAGTGCCTTCATAAGTGTTCACTGTTTCTAGGTTTAACTGGTGGCGCATGATCGGATATTCATCGCTAATGCCGTTGGCGCCTAGCATGTCGCGTGCCTCGCGTGCAATTTGCAGCGATTTCCCGCAGTTGTTGCGTTTCATCAGCGAGATCAACTCTGAGGGGCAGGCGTCATCATCCATCAGGCGGCCCATACGCAGCGCCGCATTCAAGCCTAGTGCGATTTCGGTTTGCATATCCGCAAGTTTCTTTTGAATCAGTTGGTTGGCGGCCAGCGGTTTGCCGAACTGTTCACGCAGGCAAACATAGTCACGCGCCGCATGCCAGCAGGCTTCTGCTGCTCCAAGGCTGCCAAAGGCAATCCCAAAACGCGCCTTGTTCAGACACGCGAAGGGTGCGGCCAAACCTGCTGCCAAGGGCAGGCGCTGTGCTTCAGGTACAAATACGGAATCGAAGCTCAAGCCGCCGGTGATAGACGCCCGTAGCGATAGCTTGCCCTCGATGGTGTGGGCAGAAAGGCCAGGCATGTTTTTCTCCAATAAGAAGCCGGCAAGCTTCCCCTCAAGGCGCGCCCAAACGATCATGACGTCGGCAATCGGGGCGTTGGTAATCCAGAGCTTGCTACCGGTGAGCTCGTAGCCTCCTGGTACGGCTTTCGCGTTGGTTTTCATGCCGGCAGGGTCAGAACCATGGTTGGGTTCAGTGAGTGCAAAGCACCCGATCCACTCGCCTTTGGCAAGCTTGGGGAGGTAGCGGGCGCGCTGTTCGTCGTTGCCAAATGCAAAAATAGGGTACATGACCAGCGAGGATTGCACGCTGAGTGCGGAGCGGTAGCCGCTGTCGACGCGCTCGATTTCGCGGGCGATTAAGCCATAACTCGTGTGGCTGATTCCTGCGCAGCCCCATTCGCTGGGCAGGGTGCTGCCGAGCAGGCCGAGCGCGCCCATCTCTTGGTAGATCACTGGGTCGAAGTGCTCGTGGCGGAAGGCGTCGCGCACTCGTGGTGCTAATTGGCCTTGTGCATAATGGCGGGCGCTTGCTTGTATCTGTTTTTCTTCTGCGCTGAGCTGTTGATCCATCTGGAACGGGTCTTGCCAGTCGAAATGGGCGGTCATTGAGTGAGGCTCTCCAAGAAGATGGTGTGAGGAATCGTGGGTTTGGGTAGAGCAGCTGAATTTTCGGGTATTTTTAGCGGAAGGCGCTGAAGTTGTGATCATTTTTGTCGTCAGTAAAGATGAAGCTTAACATTGACTGAAACAGTCAAGCACATACAAGTGAATATTCTGCTTTGACTATCGCTTGGGGCTTGCGATAATCCATATTACGACTGGCTTTTGAGATCTGACCATGCTTTTCCCAAGGACATCCTATTGGTTCAGTAGGTATACGGCGGCGATGATTCCCGACCGTTTTTTTCCATGGATTCGGTATGTGGTAACCCACAAACGCTTTCCCCAGCTCAACCCGCCTTTACGTTGGAGCGAAAAGGTGCTTTTCTGGCAGATGTTTGATTACAGCCCCAAACGGCGGATTTTTGCCGATAAGCTCGCGGTGCGCGACTACATTACTCAACATGGCTTCGGAGAGTTCCTGCCAAAACTACACGGTGTATACGAGCGGGTGGCCGATATCGACCTCAATCGCTTGCCGGAGAAGTTTGTGGTGAAGGGAAATCACGGCTGTGATTTTAATTACTTCGTGCGCGATAAAAGCAAGCTGGACGTGGCCGAACTAGACAGTGTGTGCCAGCGGTGGCTATCGGTAGACTTCTATTACTATCGGCGCGAATGGTACTACGAGCACCTGCCGCGAAGAATTATGATTGAGGAGTTCGTTCGCGGGCCGGAAGGTAAAGTGCCGTGGGATTACAAGATCTTTGTTACGAACGGCAAGCCTCGGCTGGTCATTGTAGATATCGACCGTTTCAATGGTCATAAGCGGCTTGTCTATGATGCAAACTGGCAGTTGGTTCCGATCAAATACGAAAAAGGCGACTATCTGCTGCCTGTCGAACGCCCCAAGCAGCTGGATCGCATGTTCGAAATCGCCACTCAGCTTGCTGGGGATATGCAGTTTGTTCGCGTAGACTTCTTTGTTGTGGGTGATAGCTTTGTGCTTGGCGAGATCAGCAATTCTGCTGGTGGTGGCAATATCATCATCGAACCCGATGAGGGGGATTTGCAGGTAGGGGAGTGGCTGGGCCCTTGTAGAGCGATTCCCCCCGGTGCAGCGCTCAGCGGCGCACCGAACTAATAGGTTCGTGTCACTGACAGGCGCCTCTAAAAAAGAACCCCGCGATGAGCGGGGTTTTTTGTTCAGGGATGTTGTTCATTGTGATAACGGGTCACAAGCTCCACCTCGTTTTTCGACCCCAGCACTACGGGCACGCGTTCGTGCAGGCTTTCGGGTTGTAGAGTCATGATACGTTCGCGCCCGTTTGTGGCTGCGCCACCTGCCTGCTCAACGATAAAAGCCATGGGGTTGGCTTCGTACAATAGGCGGAGTTTTCCGGGCTGATCTGGGTTGCGATTATCGTGTGGGTAGGTAAAGATCCCTCCGCGAGAGAGGATGCGGTGTACGTCAGCCACCATCGAAGCCACCCAGCGCATATTGAAGTCTTTACCGCGTGGGCCTTCCTTACCAGCGAGCAGCTCGTTGATATAGCGCTGCATGGGGGGCTCCCAAAAGCGCATATTGGACATATTGATGGCGAACTCGCGGGTATCTTCTGGAATCTTTAGCTGCCGTTCGGTCAAGATAAAGCTTCCAACCTCACGATCCAGTGTGAAAACGTCTACACCGTCGCCCAGCGTAAGCACTAACAGGGTCGAGGGGCCATAGACGGTATAGCCCGCGCAAACCTGTTCGGTGCCCGGTTGTAGAAACGATTCGTGCGTTGGATTTTCTGTGCCTTCTGGGCAGCGTAAAACCGAGAAAATCGTGCCTACCGAGATGTTCACGTCGATGTTGGAAGAACCATCCAGCGGATCAAATAACAGCAGGTATTCGCCTTTCGGGAAGCGGTTTGGGATGGCGAATGGATCTGCCATTTCTTCTGAGGCCATCGCCGCAAGGTGCCCGCCCCACTCGTTGGCGTCGAGCAGAAATTCGTTGGAGAGAATATCCAGCTTTTTTTGGATCTCGCCCTGTACGTTTTCGACCTCTGCTGAGCCTAAGGCATTGGCCAATGCGCCCTTGCCAATGGTAATGCTGATGGCTTTACAGGCTCTCGCGACCACTTCGACCAGCAGCCGAAGGTTTGCGTGTATCCATTGCTGCTCGCGCTGCTTTTCCAGCAAATAGCGGGAGAGGGTGATGCGGGGCATGGTACCTCCATGGTCCAGACTGAAAGAGCCGGCATTATCGCCGAAAGGCCCACTGGTTTCATCTGGTTTTGTGTGAACCCGTATTCGCCAATGGGAGGTTTGGGGTATTTTGCAGTTGCGAGCAGTACTTTTGTGCCCAATGGTGGAAGGCTGGCAACGGCATGGGCTTGCCAATGTGGTAACCCTGTACCCGGTTGCAGCCGAGTTGGGTGATGGTGGAGAGCATGGTTTCGTCTTCGACGCCTTCCGCAACGGTTTGGATCTGGAGAGCTTTTGCGAGTGTCAGTGTGTTCTCCACAATTCGCAAATGGCTGTCACTGGTTCCCATGCGTGAAATAAAGCTGCGATCGATTTTGAGCTCATGGATTGGGAGGCGGCTGAGGTATTCCAGGGAGGAATAGCCTGTACCGAAGTCGTCTAAGGCAATGCTGCACCCCGCTTGGGCGAGGCGCTTAAGGTTGTCGATCACGCGACCGATGTTTTCACTCGCGGAAGTTTCGGTGACTTCCAGAACGAGATAGTGGAGGTCAACGCCTAGTGCTTTTGCGGAATCAATAATGTAGGTGACAAAGTCGGGTTCAACGAGGTTTTGTATGGAGAGGTTAACGCTTACCGTAATCGGCAGATGGCGCTGGTGAAGCTGCTTTAGAAACAGCATTCCACGGCTCACCACAAAGCGGGTGATGTGTTTCATCATGCCGGCGTTTTCGGCAATTTCGATAAACTCTTGCGTGGGCACGTTCCCAAGTTTTGCGCTGTTCCAGCGCAGCAACAGTTCTGTTCCGACTAAGCTGAGGTCGGTGCTGTTGACCTGTGGTTGCGCGAACAGCTCCAGCTCGGTTTGCTTGATCGCATGGGAGAGGGCCGCCATGATAATCAGGCGGCGCTGGCCGTAAGTGTCGATTCCGGAGTGATAAACGCTGATCTGTTTGCCGTTACGTTGCGCATATTCCAGCGCGGCGGTGGCGTGTTGCAAGAGTTGCGCGGGCTGGGTTGCGTGGCTTGGGTAATGCGCAATGCCAAAGAAAAAGATTGGGCTTACCGATAGATTTCCAATGTCGGCACTGGCTTCAAAGTGGTTTTGGATTCCCTCAATAAAGCCCTTGTGCTCTTCGATGTTGTCTGCGCCGTGGCAGACAAAGGCTACCATCCCAAATTCAAGGACGACAAGATATGCGTCGGTTTTTTCCTCGATGCAGAATGCTTTGTCGCTCGCTTTAAGAACGCCATTCAGGCTTTGTGTAAAGGTTCGAAAAAAAGGCTCTGCGATTTCGCGCCCAAGGGAGGTAGCAATATCTCTGACCTGTGGAATGTAAAGGAGCACCAGTCCAAAGGGCAGGCTTTTCCCTTCGTTCTGGGTCTGCTCTTGCAGGAAGGCCAGCAGCAAGGAATCGTTAGGATAATGGGTGATTGGGTCGTGCATTGCCGCATCCATGCGCTCAAGTTTGATTTCCTTGAGCTGCTGATCGGCGGTATGTTTTTGCTGTAAGGCGAGGATCGTAGCGTTGCGATCTTCCTTGATTCTGTGTGCAAGTGCTAAAGATAATAAAATTGCTTCAAGTGCCGAGCCAAGCTGGATGGAGTGGGTGGTGAGTGTAGAAACTGGGAGCAAGCCAAAGGTGTTGAGCAGATAAGTGGCGGTACCGGCGACAAAAACCACGAAGGCCAAGACAAAGTAGCGTGCAATGACGAGGCCGCGAGACAGGCTGAAAACGCCCGCCGCGAGGATCAGGAACATAAACAGGCTCGCGTTCCAAGCCGCGAGCGGCGCGCCCAGAACGGGGTTGAACCAAGCCATAACGATTAAGGCGAGGCAAACGACCACGGACGCTTTTAGTGCAAGGTTGAATAATCCAGGAAAGCGGCTTCCCTGCAAGAATGCACGTGCAAATGCGAGTGCAAGAAGCGTCATCGTGCCAGTAAAAAAGGTGAGGGCGTGGCGACTAAGTGTTGTCTCCATGGTCCAGAAATAGGAATTTCCAAGCCCTGACAGGCAGAGCATTACGCCCGTTGTTGAAATTAAATATAGCGAGTAATAGCAATAGGTAATATCGCGGACGGAAAAGAACAGAAAGCCGTTGTAAAGGGTGAGCCCTACTATCACTCCAAAGTAGAGCCCCCATAACAACATGCCCTGTGAGTGGCGTTGCTGGGTATAAGCATCCGACCAGATTTCTAGGGGGATTTGCATGGAAGTTGTAGATTCAACGCGCAGGTAAAGATCCACTGGGCCTTCTAGCGCTTTGGGGAGCGAAAAGAGGAGGCTTTGAAAATCTTCTGGGCGTGCACTTTTGTATTGTTCAACTAGGTTGCTTTGAAAGACGAGCTTTTTGTCTTGGTCAAAGATGGCAACCTTGACGGATTCGAGCAGTGGATAGGGGATCACAAGGTTGAGCTGCTGATGGCTGGGGTTGGCTAAGTCCAAGGGAACGTGCAACCAATAGGGATCATGCGTAAAGCCGAAGTTAAGTACTTCGTCAGCGGGATTTTTGATCCAGTTGGATGCTTGTTGAATGGTTTCAAAACTCCATTTTTGATGTTTATCAGAAATGTAGCTAACGCCGCTATTAAGTGATTGATTTTCAATAGGTGTATTAATTACTGCTATGATTTCTGTCGGCCTGCTCTGATCCGTACGGGACGGGCTGAAATTTTCGGTGGCCTGTGTCGCGTGGCGTTCCGGCACAATAATTGCCCACGCGGAGGGCGTGGCCACCGAAAGCAGAAAAGGCCATTGAAGCAGAAGAAGCAGCAAGAAATAGTAAAGATTTCGCGGCATTCTATTTGTTGTCCTATCCTGAACCATGGCGGCGCCAGTGGCGTTAGCAGTTCAACTGCTAAAACTGCCTCACTGGTAATTCTTATAAAAAGAGTATAGACGGATAAAATCATGAAGACAGCGCATGGGGATTTTCGGCGTTACGAACGTACTAACTTGCGTTTGCCAATTGGCCTTGAGATCGGAAATCAGCATCTAGATGCGGATACGATGAATATTTCCCAAGGCGGCATTGCTCTGGCAAAAAATGGCGTGAGCCCACTCACGAAAGGCCAAGTAATCAAAGTGAACTTTAAGAGTGTGGCCGGTATGTCTACCGCTGCACGTGTGGTTCACGTTGGGCCGGAGCATGTGGGCTTATCGCTTCATAAGGGGCGGTTGACCGGTCAGGATATGGATTCGCTGATTGACACTGCACCTACCTGGCAGCAGTTGAATATCAAGGTGCGGCGCAGTATTTGGACATTATCGCGGAGGGCGGCAGTTTTATCGGTCAACACCTTTTTGCGGCCGTTATTGATGGCGTGGGTGAGGCCGCGTTTTCTTTTCGCCGCTTATGGTTCCCGTAAAGATGTTGAAACCTATCTGACCCCACGAATGGCAAAACTTTTGCCGCCGATCATGATCGGTGGGTTTATCAGAAATGGTAAGCAGCGCGGCTTTATGGTCGCATCCAAATACTTGGAGTCAGAGCTTGCCAGTAGTTCGGAGCGGGTGCGTGATTATTTAGAGAACCTGAAGTCGGATTTTGGCAATGTACAACGAATTGCGTTGGTTGGGCGCTTGCCTAATTTTGTGCTAAAAAGCGGTATTCCGATTGAAAATCCCTTTGTATCGGGCGCGATGGGAACGCGCTTTATGATCTGGGATGTGGCTCGTCAGATGAAAGCATTGCCACAATATCGAGATGAACAAGGGATTGTCGTTCTGGGTGGCGCGGGTAGAATTGGTAATCCGATTTGCGAGGATTTGCTCTCAATTTTTAAGACCGTAATCGCATTTGATACGCGCTATGAGCAAGAAGAAGTTCTCTCGCTTCGCGGCGGTACGCTCGTTAAAACGGCGAGAGTAGAGCGCTTAGGTGAGCACAAAATGTTTATTGGCCTGACTCATCACGGTGACGTGATTGGGGATTGGGCTGCCTACATGCAAGAGGGGTCGATGATCGCTGATGATACTCATCCCTGCATTAGCATGGAAGTCCGGGAAAAGCTTGCTGCTCATGGCGTAAAAACCATGAAGATCGTTTTGGGCCACCAAGAATTTTCAATGATGCCGCGGCTACCTTCGTGGAACAATCGTGATATTCCCGGTTGCCTCGTGGAAGCGTTGGTGCTTTTGGATCATGAGAACGAAGTGGCGGAAAATTTCGATTTGTTTAGTGTGGCAGCCACCAATGCAGGCTTCAAAGGCCGCTTGATCGAACCACTCGACGAGTGATGGGTTGATGGGTCGGATTATGAAAAAAACTGGCGCGTGGCTTGTTCGTTACGCGCTGGAGCAGCTCGGCATTCGTTATACCTTTGGGATTCCTGGCGTTCACAATACGGAACTGTACGATGAGCTGAACAATTCCAGTACCATTACGCCAGTATTGGTTACCCACGAATCTGGCGGCAGTTTCATGGCGGATGCCGTGAGCCGAGTATCGGACAGCATCGGCTGCATGGTGATCGTTCCTGCTGCTGGTGCCGCCTATGCAAGCGCTGGGATTGGCGAGGCATATTTGGCCGGTGTTCCTATGTTAGTGATTTGTGGCGGAATTCGCACCGACTCACAATTTCGCTACCAGCTACACGATGTAGACCAGCACGCGATGATGGCGCCAATTACACGCAAAACGTGGAGGGTGTTAAGCCACGAAGAAATCGTGCCGACGCTCTACGCTGCCTATGAGCTTGCTACACAAGGGGAGCCCGGGCCGGTATTTGTGGAGGTTCCCGTCAATTTGCAACTCTATACGGGAGAGGTGAGCGAACTACCGGTTTTTCAAGCTTCGATCCGAAAGCCGCCTGATCTGAACCCTGTACAAGTAGATCATGCCGTGGAGCTTTTGCGACGCGCGAAGCGCCCCGGAATCTTTGTGGGTTGGGGCGCAGTGGACGCTACCACTTGGGTGCAAAAAATTGCAGATCACCTGAACGCGCCCGTTGCGACGACTCTACAGGGTGTTAGCGCTTTTCCTGCGAACCATCCTCTCCATACGGGCATGAGTTTTGGGCCTTCCGCAGTGCCCGCTGCAGAAAACGCATTTCACCAGTGTGACGTGATGCTTGCTGTGGGAACTCGTTTCGGTGAGATTGCGACGGGTTCTTTTGGTGTGAAGGTGCCAGCGAAATTGATTCATGTGGATATCAACCCGCAGGTTTTGGGCGCCAACTATCCCGCAAAAATTGCCCTGATCGGCGATGCGAGCCACGTGCTGGAGGCGTTATGGAACGGCCTTTCGACAGCACCTGCGCCGAGCCAGGCGCGCCCTGAACTTCGCGAGCAGATTCGGCGAGACAAGGAAGCCTACCAGCAAGAGTGGTTGAAGCACGACAGTGGCCAGCGGGTAAACCCTGCGCGCTTCTTTAACGGGTTGCGTGCACAGCTCAAGGATGATGCGATCGTAGTGCTGGATGACGGTAACCATACGTTTCTAGCCGCAGAATTACTGCCCATTCATCAAGCGCGTGGCCTGATTTCGCCAACGGATTTTAACTGCATGGGATATTGCATACCGGCAACGATTGCGGCAAAGCTTACGAATCGTGATAAGCAAGTGGTCGGAATCGTAGGTGATGGCGCTTTCATGATGACCTGCATGGAGATTGTTACTGCGGCTACGCATCGCATTGGCGCAATATTTTTCGTATTCAGCGATGGCGAGCTTTCGCAGATTTCTCAAGCCCAGGAAATTCCCTACAATCGCAAGACGTGTACGGTGTTAGGTAAATTAGATGTTTCTGGCGTTGCCAAAGCGACCGGCGCACGCTTTTTGGCGCTAGAAAGCAATGATAAGATAGAGGATGTAATCCGCCGAGCGTTCGCACTGGCGGGTGAGGGCTCTCCAGTGCTGGTGGATGTGAATATTGATTATTCGCGGCGCACGCGCTTTACCGAGGGAATCGTAAAAACCAACTTACAGCGTTTTCCACTCAATGCAAAGGCTAGGTTTATTGGGCGCGCATTGATACGCAGAGTGAAGGTTTAGCATGAGTGGTTTTAAGTTCATTGCGTATCTTGAGCGACTTCGCTGGATCAAACGCTGGGGGCTGAAGCGAAATGTAGTGGAGGAAAACGTTCCAGAGCATAGCTGGAATGTGGCATGCATTGCTCATATGCTTGGCCTGATCAATCACCGTTACTTTGGCGGCAATGTGGATGCAGCGAAAATTGCCGCCATTGCGCTCTATCACGACGCATCAGAAATTATTACGGGCGATATGCCATCTCCCATTAAGTATAAATCCCGCGTGATCCTAGACGCCTACCGCACCATTGAACATGAAGCGGAGCAGGAATTATTGGCAAAGCTTCCGCCGGAATTACAAGAAGATTTCCGGAGCCTATTGATCAGCAAGGAGATTGATCCCCTATTTCATGACTATGTAAAGGCGGCGGATCTGATTTCTGCCTACTTAAAATGCCGTTCGGAAGTGGCGTTCGGTAATCATGAGTTTAATGATGCGCTTAAAGATCTGGAGCGGCGCGTGAGAGACTTGGCGCTGCCTGAAGCGCACAAGTTTATGTCGCTGTTTGTGGATCATTATACACTCACCCTAGATCAACTGTTGAGTGAGCATGATCAGGCTAATTTTTCTAATTCTTCAATCAAAAGTTGACGGGCGATTTTGTCTTTGATTCCTTGGGCTTGTGTCAGGCCGACGCGCGCAAGGAGTGCCTCGGTGCGTGGAGAATGCGGAGCTTGGTTTCTCATTTTCCACGCGGCTGTAACGAGCTCACTGGCCTTTTCTGCGCGGGCAGCGACCTTGCGTAGTGCTTGTGCCAGCGTGAGTTCTTCGGCCGTTAGATCGCTGCCGAATGGAAATGCAGGAAAATGGCCTTTGGCGCGGTATTTCGCAACAATTTTTTCCAGCCGCTGCGGGGTGTTGTTGCGGTAAGCTTCCGGAATTTCGTAATCAGGCGCGATTTTTCCGTTGGCCTTTGCCTCGCGCAATAATTCGGGTTGAAAGCGGGAATCCGTGATGTTGAGCATGGCTGCCACCACTTCTTGATCTGTGCGCCCTCTGACGTCGGCAACGCCATATTCGCTGACGAAAATATCGCGCAGGTGTCGAGCAATGGTGGTGTGGCCGTATTTGTATACGATATTGGATTGGGTAACGCCCTTCTTGGTGCGAGCACTCTTTAACATCAAGATGGAGCGGCCATCGGGGAGTTCGTGTGCTTGGGAGACAAAGTTGTATTGGCCGCCAACACCGCTTACGACTTGGCCATTTTCAAGGCCGTCTGACGTGGCTGCACCGAGAAGGTGAGCAGTGAAAACGGTATTGCAGAGGCGCGCCTTTTCGCGTTGAGCGCGTTTGAGCTCCTCGTTGCCGTACAGTGCGTTGACGTAACTGATGGCCGTCATGTTGATCTGCGAGCGTTCTTCTTCGCTTAAATCACGAAGGCCGTCGTAAAATACTTTAGTTCCCAAGAAAAAGCCGCCGTGCATGGTACGCCCATGCTTGAGCGCATCTCCAAGGCAGGATTGAACGATCTGATCGAATGCGCTTCTGTCGCTTAAGTCAGCGCTGATTGAGGTTCCTTCCGGCGAAATAATTTGCTGGTTCTGCCAGCGGACGCGGTCTTGGAAAATTCCAAATTTGGTCAGCCAAGCCACATCGTTTTCGGTGAGAGGATTGTGGATTGCCTGATCGTCGATCAAATGCTGGAAAAATTCTGTGTTTACCGTATCTTGCCATTGATGTTTTCGAACGACTCGCTGTAGCGTGAGGTCATCAAACACTTTCTTGCGTAGAATCCCAGCCTTCATTAGATGGTAAAAGCCGGCCACAAACATTTCGCTCGCGCCATAAAGCCCGCGCTTAAAGGGTTCTGTTCCGCCGATACGGTCAATTAAAGAGCCCTGCTTTTTGGGAATCTCAAGCTCATCCAAAATGGCCTTATAGTCCGCGTTGTTCTGCTGGCGCAGCATCAGCGCATACACAATTGCGTCACCGAGCGAGCCGATCCCGATTTGCAGCGTGCCACCATCGGGAATCAATGTGCTGGTATGCAGGCCGATCATGAAATCGGTGGTACTTACCGGCTGGTTTGGGGGTGCAAACAGCGTGGTGGAATATTTTTGGTTGTTGATCAGGATGTCAAAAGTGTTTTCTGAAACGATGGCATCGTTCACCATAAAAGGTAGATTTTGGTGAACTTTGCCGATGATTAGAATTTTTTCGCCGCGTGCTTTTCGGTCCATAAGCTCGTCCAGCATGTCGAGCGTTATTTCAGGGTTGCAGGCTAGGCTATACTCATCTGCACCGTTATTGTTGCGGTGCGCAATGAGCTGGCAGAGCACGTTGGGGCGATAATTCAGAATATCGCGGGTGGCATGCGTATAATTGGTACTGATGTAACGCCGCTGAGCGTAGGCGTTGTTCACCATCGCTCCAGACTTGAAAAAGAAATCATACACGTCGATGTTCTTGGGAATGCTCCCAGAATGAATATCGCGCATGTAGTCAAGCCCAGGGTAGTCGCCAAAAACTCGCTTTAAGAACGGTGCCATCAGGGCTTTCTGTAAGCCCTTTCCGGGAGACGGCACTTCAAGCGAGAGCGCGGTTAGGATGGTTAGATGAAGGCTTGGATCGTTCTTGGCGCGACGATAGAGCGCGTTCACAAAATGTGGTGGTTTTCCAAGGCCCAAGGGGAGGCCGAGCCGGATATCTTTGCCTATCGTGGCAATGATGTGGTCTACGCAGGCTTCAACGTCATCAATGAGAAGCGGTTTGCTTGTGGTCATGGCGGCCTACCCTTTGAGTGTCCTTTCTTGTTTGATTGGGTAGCGTAGGGAATTCGCCTACGTAGCGCAATGATTTCTATCAAGCAAGCAAGCGTCGGCGTTTCGATGCAGCGTAGCTTTGCTGCTTAGCTCAATATCGCTGCCTAGCTCAACATCGCGGTACTGCGGAAATCCTTGCCTTGTGAGGCTTGGGTAAGCTTTTCGAGTACATCCCCTGAAACGGCCTCGCTGAACAAAAAGCCTTGCATCATGGTACAACCGGCGTTACGGAGGTGGCGGTATTGCTGTTCGGTTTCTACGCCCTCTGCGACCAAGCGAAGATTCAGCCCCTCTGCCATGCTGACAAGTGCTTTGACAATGCAAGTTTCACGTCCTTGCGCATCGACCCGTTCGATAAAGCTCCGATCCATTTTGAGGGTGTGAACCGGAAAGCGGTGTAAATAGCTGAGCGATGAATAGCCTGTGCCAAAATCGTCGATGGCAATGTGTATACCCTGCTGGGAAAGCATCAAGAGTTTTTCGTTGATTTCAGGCTGCTGGCGTAAGAGCAGTGTTTCGGTAATTTCAAGCTCAATTTGTTGCCCGCTGATCTGATGCTGACGCAATGTTTCAACAATCATCGGTACAAACTGCGGGTGCTCAACGTGGCTGGGCGAAAAATTTACCGAAACCCGTATCGCCGGATTCTTCCAGCGCGCCAGATCCGCGCAAACTTGGGCGAACACCCATTCGCCAAGGGCAATGATTTGCCCCGTTTCTTCTGCAATTTTCAGAAAATCACCTGGCTTCAACCGGCCGAGACGAGGGTGTTCCCAGCGAAGCAGCGCTTCAAGGCTGACCATCTGGCCGGATTCGGCGTCAATTTGAGGCTGATAGTCGAGGCAGAATTGACTTTCGGCAATGCCAGCGCGCATGTCGAATTCTAGGTTTAAGCGCCGTGAAAGTGAGTCCTGAATCTGGTGCTCAAAATACTGGAAGCGGTTTTTCCCAAGGGTTTTTGCGTGATTCATCGCAATATCCGCGTTACGGAGCAAGGTGTCTACCGAATCCCCGTGATCGGGAAATAGCGCAACGCCGATGCTGGCGGTCAGTGAAACTGCTTGATGATTGACGGCGAAATCGGTAAGCAATGCTTGGCGAATTTTTTCTGCTACAACGTTACTCTCTTCGACCGTTTGGGTTTGCGGTAGAAGGATGACAAACTCGTCGCCCCCAAAGCGTGCCAAGGTATCGCTCTCTCTTAAACAGCCCTGCAGACGGCGGCTGACGTTTTGCAGAAGCTGATCGCCAGCAGTGTGGCCAAAGGCATCATTGATCGCCTTGAAGCGGTCGAGATCCAAGGTAATCGCAACCACCTTTTTCTGTTGTCGGCGCGCTTGTGAAATGGCCGACTGGCAGCGATCCCGAAACAGCGTTCGATTTGGAAGCCCCGTAAGCTGATCGTGATAGACCTGAAACCGAATCATGGATTCTGCCTGCTTGCGCGTAGAAATATCGCGTGCAACGCCAAACGTGCCGATGAATCGGGTTTTGCCGGTACCTGGCACCTGATCATAAATTCCCGATGCGCTAATCTCAAAGGGAATGGACAGAGTTTTTCCACCGTTTGCCGGATCGAGGCGCTTCTTTAGCTGCATTTCACGGTTGCAGGTCTTGCGATCCCCCCCACGCCGCTCGTTAAAGATGTAGGGAAGCTGGCGTGCCTGATCGTCGCCAGTGAGCGTCGAAAAGTGTTGACCGATTAGCTGCTGGCGATCCTGATTGAGCAAAGTGGTAGCGTTATCGTTGATATAGGTAATGCGGCCGTTACTATCTAGCACGTAAACAATATCCGGTGAGTTGATCGAAAAGAATTTCTGCATCCGTTCCGCTTGTGCGAGCTGCTCGTGCAGATGTGCGTTGTCGTTTGCGAGTTTACGCCGCATCAGTGCGTTACGCATCGTGTTGATGACCGATTCTTGCTGCACAGGCTTCACAAGGATGTCGCTAACACCTGCATTGAGCAATTCGCGGATTTGTTCAGTAGCCGCGATAGGGGCAAGTGCGATGATTGCAATGTCGATCATGCGCCGCGCAAGGATTTCAAGTAGTTGCTTGCAATAGGAGTAAAAGGCAACAGAATCGACTACCACGAGATCAAACGGACGGGTTTCGATCGCTTGCTGCAGTTCTTGTAGGGTTTTTACGCGGGTAAGGCTGAAAGGAGTCGCGCCGGCCAAACCGAGCACGCTGTTTTCAGGTTGGTCTTCTTGTACCAAGATGCGAAAGGAGGCAAGAGATTGAGGCGCATTCACCGCGCCCGCGGTGGAGATATGAAGCGTCATAGGCGTTTGCTAAACCGTGATTGTTTTTATTGGTTTTATTTTGCGGCAACTGATGCGGCACTCTTGCTAAAATTGCGTCGCAACCACGCTTGATACGCAGCCATTTTGAGTATTGCGATTTAATGGCAACATCCCTTAAATATAGCGCCACTTGCCGCAATCGTCTAGCTTTATGGACTAATCAGTCGTGTTGCTTGACAGCTAGTGAGAGTTTGCCCATTCTGACCTTGAAGGCTGTTTTGTCACAGGAGGCTGCTCTATGAATGCGCCATCGACTGGCAACGCCCCCAAGGGCTATATCCTGGATACCAATGTCCTGATTCATGATCCATCGGCGATCCTTAATTTTGAGGAACACCTTGTCGTCATTCCTATGACTGTGCTGGAAGAGCTGGATATGCTTAAAAACAGCAGCCGTCACGTCGCCGCAGAGTGCCGCGCTGCAATTCGTCTGATTGACCAAGTGCTACGCGACGAGCCGACCGAACAAATACGCAGCGGCGTACCCATTTATCGAGGCGAAAATCGCCCGCCCTCAGGCTTTCTCGCCATTATGATGAACCGCCAAGGCGGCGCTTGCGATGCCTATCTTCCGGAAAACAATAACGATAACCGCATCATCAACCGGATCATTCAATACCAAGAGGAGCACCCGCAGCGCAGTTTGGTATTGGTCAGTAAAGACATCAATATGCGCTTGAAGGCACGAGCCTGCAGCATTGAAGCGCAGGATTATCATAACGACCAGCTTGTAGATGACGTCACCCAGCTCAACAAAGGCTATGTCGAGGTGGAAGGCAGCTTTTGGGACGGCATTTCGCAGGTGGATACTGCCACCAAGGCCGGGGTAACGTATCACGAACTATCGCGGGCAGCGATTGAAGCGCGTTTAGGCGGCGCAGAAGTATTTGTAAATCTTTATCTGATGGATCAGCAGGGATTTGCTGCGCGGGTGGTGAGGGCCTCTGATCAGGTAGTACTGAAGCATCTGCAGATGGATGCACTGATGCATAAAAAGGCGTGGGGATTGCGACCCCGTAATCCTTATCAGGCGATTGCCTTAGACGCACTGCTCGACCCCGAACTGCACCTCGTTACGCTCACCGGCCCCGCTGGCTCCGGAAAAACCATCCTTGCGCTGGCGGCTGCGATCGAGCTCACGGTCGAGAAAAAACTCTACAATAAGATCGTGGTCACTCGAAGCACGCCGCCATTGGCGGAAGATCACGGTTTTCTGCCAGGCACCGAAGAAGAAAAAATGGACCCATGGCTTGGCGCAATCACCGATAACATCGAGGCGCTCCACCTCAACGACGAAGATCTCTCCGGCAGTGTCGATTACGTTCGTCAGCGAGCGAACATTCAGTTTAAGGCGCTCAACTATATCCGCGGTCGCAGTTTTCAGCGCAGCGTCGTGATGATCGACGAGTCTCAAAACCTGACGCCGCACCAAATGAAAACCATCATTACACGGGCAGGCGAGGGCAGTAAGGTGGTCTGTCTTGGCAATCTTGCGCAGATTGATACCCCTTATTTGAGTGCCGTCAGTTCTGGGCTAACCTACATGTCAGAGCGTTTTAAGGGGTTTGAACACAGCGCTTCGGTTCGTTTGAGCGGAATTCCCCGTTCGAAATTGGCGGAATTTGCCGAGGCGCATTTATAACGGCGCGCGTAGGCGGGCTCTTTTCGTTGCGCGCTGTTTTGTAGGGCATTTTTTGTAGAGTGTTTTTTGTAGAGCATTAGGTCAGGAAGGATTGCGTGTATCACTTTTTTGCTTACGTTTCAAAGCTGAAGTACATCGTTCGGTGGGGGCTAAAACGCAACGTCGAGCCTGAAAATGTAAAGGAGCACAGTTTCGACGTTGCGGTGATTGCTCATGCGCTTGCGAATATCCGCAACCACTATTTCGGCGGCAATGTGGATGCCAGCCAGATTTGCGTGGTTGCATTATTTCATGATGCATCCGAGGTGCTTACTGGCGATTTGCCCGGCCCGATCAAGTATTTTAACCCGCGCTTGGCGGAAGCCTACAAGCAGGTGGAGAAGGCTGCGGAGGAAAAGCTGATCTCAATGTTGCCGCCAGAAATGCAAGAAAGTTACGCGCCCTATATTTTGCACGGCAAGGTCAGCGACGAGGTGGCAAAATTGGTGAAGGCGGCAGATATGATCGCAGCCTATATCAAAGTAATGCAAGAAGTGGATGCCGGCAATCACGAGTTTACCGTAGCACGCGAGCGCGTAGAAAAGCGCTTTCGTGAGATGGCCTTGCCAGAAGTGGATTATTTTCTCGAACATTACCTGCCGAGTTTTCGCCTTACGCTCGATGAGTTGGGCTAGCCACAAAAACAAAAGCCCGCAAATTGCGGGCTTTTGAAGCAGAGCCATGTGCTCAAGCGATTCGCGTGAAAGCGAATTAGCCAGCTACGCGTTCACGCAGCTCTTTGGCTTTTGCCTGTACTTGGCCTACTTGTTCTTCCACTTTGGCTTGCACCTGGTGGGCTTGCTCTTCAACCTTAGCTTGCAGTTCGCTTGCTTTGGCTTTCACGGTTTGAACTTGCTCTTCCACCTTGGCTTGCAGTTCGCTTGCTTTGGTTTTTACGGTTTGAACTTGTTCTTCAACCTTGGCCTGCAGCTTGCCTGCTTCTTCTTCAACCTTTGCACGAGCTTCTTCGATGCGTGGTTGAACGTCGCGCTTGAACACTTTCTCAAGGTTCAGTTTGGCAAGCGCTGCGCTCATGTTAGCGTTCCAAGAAGCGCGGAAGCGGTTGTCATAGGTCGCAACGTCGAGCTTTTTGAAGAAATCACGCAGGCTGGGGTTGGCAGTGCGCAGTTCAGCAACGATTTCACGTGCGCTCAGCTTGTCGCTTTCGGCAGTAACACCCAGCTCGCGCAGGATACGCAGGCCTTCGGTTTTGGCTTTGCCGATTTGATCGTTTACTTGATCTTGCAGTTTTTCACGCTGGGCCTTGATCTTTTCGATCTGGCTGTTGATCTGCCCTTGCAGTTTTTCGCCTTGGGCTTTGATTTGCTCCAACTGGGCGTTGATCTTATCCTGAATCATTTTGCTTACCTCGCTATATAAGGGCTGTCCATAGTTAAAACTGGCCTCGGTGCGTCGCCAACTATGTTGTCGAGAGCATAAAAGCTGTCGAGAGCATAAAAACTGTCGAGAGCATAAAAGCGTCAAGGACATAAGACGACTGGCTAGTGGCGCGGATTGTATCGCGGTTTTTTAGAGTGTTCAGCCTAATCTCAGGTGTTTACCGAAAATACCTTGGCCTGCCAAAGCACTACAGCACTGTGGCGCTCATAGGTTGAGAGTGTGCGCGTGGATTCGCACAGAGAGCAGGAGACGTGGTGCCTTGTGTACTAAAATGAAAGCTAGGCGGTTCGGAAAAGCGGGGGTGCCCCCGTCTGGGAGGTTGCGTCATGCATAAGATGGTGATCATCGGTGCTGGCAGAATTGGCTCAGCGATTATTCGTTTGTTGCATCGGTCTGGACGCTACCAATTGAAAGTAGTCGAGCAGAATCCCAAGCTTTTTGAATCGATTGCAGATCTCGGTGCCATTGAGAAACTCACGATTGAGCGTTCTGACGTGGCACATTTTGTGGAGGCGATGAAAGGCTGGCACGCAGTCGTATCGGCCGGCCCCTTCTCACTGAATCGCACAATTGCCGAGGCCGCGCTCGCCGCTGGGGTCAGCTATTTTGACCTCACCGAAGATGTCGAGACAACCGCGCATATCCGCAAGCTTGCTACACATGCAAAGAACGGCCAGATTTTTATGCCGCAATGCGGTCTAGCGCCCGGCTTTATTGGAATTCTGGCTGCGAACATGGTGTCGCGATTTGATCGGTTGGATGCAATCCGCATGCGGGTGGGTGCTCTGCCCAAATATCCTACCAACCAGATACGCTACAACCTGACGTGGTCTACCGACGGTTTGATCAATGAGTATTGCAACCCTTGCGACGCGATTGTTTCCGGACAGATTGTGCAAGTGCAGGCCTTGGAGGGCCTAGAGCACATCAGCATAGATGGTGTTGAATATGAAGCCTTCAATACCTCAGGCGGATTGGGCACGCTCTGTGAGTCGCTGAGAGGCAAAGTGCGTGCGCTGGATTACAAAACGGTTCGCTATAAAGGCCATCATTACCTGATGAACTTTTTGATCCGTGAATTGCAGCTGGGCGACGTGCCGCGCCGTGAACTGCTGAAACAGTTGCTGGAAGCCGTGGTACCGATCACGCGGCAGGATGTGGTGTTGATTTTTGTGTCGGCAAGCGGCTGGCGCGATGGTGTGCTGGAGGAAATTACCGAAGTTCGCAAAATTTACCACCAAGAAATCGGAGGCCGCGTTTGGAGCTCAATCCAGATTACAACAGCATCCAGCGTGTGTGCGGTCGTTGATCTGTTTTTTGAGGGAAAGCTGCCGCAGCAGGGCTTTGTCCGTCAAGAAGAAGTCGATTTGCAGGCGTTTTTAGTCAGCCCTTTTGGTCGGCCGTTTTTGGAAGAGCGTATCAGCCAATAAAACGGGATCGTGAAGCTTGAGGTGCGTATGAACACACAAATCCCCGCGCGTTTCCCAACACTCGGCGCATTGCTTGCAGCCCTGCAAGAGTGGACGCAAGAAGGTAGTTACCCAGCGGTCATCGAGGGGGCTCGCCCTGTCTTTGGTGCAGGCAGTATCACGCTCCGCTCACCCGTAGATGGTTTGTGCTTGGGCGAAGTGGGTGTTGCCAACGCCGCACAAACCAGTGCAGCGATTGCGAACGCTCAAGAAACATGGCAGCGCTGGCGGATGCTGCCTGCACCGCAGCGCGGCGAATTTGTGCGCTTGCTCGGCAATCAATTTCGCATCCACAAAGACGCACTGGCGCGATTGATTACCCTTGAAACCGGCAAACCGCTTCGCGAATCCTTGGGCGAAGTACAGGAAGTTATCGACATTTGCGATTTTGCCCAAGGGCTTTCGCGCCAGCTCTACGGGCTTACGATGGCAACCGAACGGCCACTGCACAGAATGATGGAACAATGGCATCCGCTCGGCGTTGTTGGGGTCATCACCGCGTTCAATTTTCCAATGGCCGTGTGGGCGTGGAACGCCATGATCGCATGGGTGTGCGGCAACGTGGTCGTCTGGAAGCCCTCTGAAAAAACACCACTCTGCGCACTGGCCTGCCAGCGGCTCGTTCATCAAACTCTGCACGAATGGGGCAAAGCCGAGGAATTTTTGGGGCTTTCAATCGTCGTGAATGGTGGTGCGCAGGTTGGCCAATGTTTGGCGGAAGATCGTCGCGTTGCCCTCGTAAGCGCTACAGGCTCCACGCACATGGGCAGGCAGGTGGCCGTCACCGTCGCCGAACGCTTGGGTCGCACTCTTTTGGAGTTGGGCGGCAACAACGCAGTGATCGTTACGCCCAGTGCGGATCTGAAACTTGCGCTAAAAGCCGTCGCATTCAGCGCGCTAGGAACCTCTGGCCAGCGCTGTACCACGCTGCGCCGCTTGTTCCTGCACGAATCCGTCGCAGATGCTTTTACCCAAAGCCTAAAATCAGCGTATGCCAGTGTGGTGGTCGGTGATCCCTTTGATGATGCTGTTTTATGTGGCCCGTTGATCGACGAAGATGCAGCGTATGCAATGGAGCGCGCGCTAAAAATCGCAGTGGATCAGGGCGGGCGCATTATTTTCGGTGGCGACCGACTTGCAGTAGGCGGTAAAGGCAGTGCATATATGCGGCCTGCGCTTGTGGAAATTGATCTGGCGGCGGCCATTGTGCAGCAAGAAACCTTTGCGCCGATTTTATACGTGGGCCGTTACCGTAATTATGATGCGGCGATTGCCGCTCACAATGCAGTTCGCCAAGGCTTATCATCCGCCTTGTTCAGTAATGATCTGAAGGAAGCCGAGCAGTTTCTTTCCGCAAGCGGCTCAGACTGCGGTATCGTCAATATCAATATCGGCACATCGGGCGCAGAAATCGGCGGCGCATTCGGCGGTGAAAAAGATACCGGCGGTGGCCGCGAATCCGGTTCCGATGCTTGGAAAGCCTATATGCGGCGGGCGACCAACACGATCAATTACGGTGAATCAATCCCGCTTGCCCAAGGAATACAGTTTGATCTGCCGCCATAAGCGCGTGCAGCCTCTCGCATTACGCAATCGCGCAATTCCGTAATGCGGGGCGCGTTCAGATGTTCTGCAATTTTACTCGTCGCGGTCGGCCCAGAGATCGTGTTCGTCGGCAGCGAAAACGGTGGCCATTACTTTCTGGCCGGGCTTCAGCTCCGTGTCTCCGTTCAGGAACACCATGCCGTCAATTTCGGGGGCGTCTGCATGACTGCGACCAACGGCACCTTCTTCGTCTACTTCGTCGATGAGCACTTCGATGCGCTTGCCAATTTTCTTTTGCAATTTGTCAGCGCTGATACGGGCTTGTACCTCCATAAAGCGCGCCAAGCGTTCTTGCTTGAGCTCCTCAGGAACGGGATCGGGCAATGCGTTGGCGGTTGCGCCTTCCACGGGGGAGTAGGCAAATGCGCCGACGCGATCCAGTTGGGCTTCTTCAATAAAGTCGAGCAATTGCTGGAAATCTCCCTCAGTCTCACCGGGAAAACCGACAATAAAGGTGCTACGCAAGGTGAGGTCGGGGCAGATATTGCGCCACTGGTGAATCCGCGACAGGGTATTGTCAATATCCCCAGGGCGTTTCATCAGTTGCAGAATACGCGGGCTGCCGTGCTGGAAGGGAATATCCAGATAGGGCAGAATTTTTCCTTCCGCCATCATGGGAATGATATGGTCCACATGAGGGTAGGGGTAAACATAGTGTAGGCGCACCCATACGCCGAGTTCGCCCAGCGCCTCGCAAAGGTCGGTGAGCTTGGTTTTCACTGGGCGGCCATCCCAAAAACCGGTGCGGTATTTCAGGTCTACTCCATAGGCGCTGGTATCTTGCGAAATAATCAGTAACTCTTGCGTGCCGGCATCCACAAGGCGCTTGGCTTCGCCCATCACATCGCCAATGGGGCGGCTCACCAGATCGCCGCGCATCGAAGGAATGATGCAAAACGTGCAGCGGTGGTTGCAGCCTTCGGAGATTTTCAGGTATGCGTAGTGGCGCGGCGTGAGCTTGATTCCGGTAGGCGGGATCAGGTCGATAAACGGGTTGTGCCCTAGCTGAGTAGGAACGTACTGGTGTACAGCCGATACGACTTCCTCATAGGCTTGTGGGCCGGTAACCGCTAGTACTTTGGGGTGTACCTCGCGGATTTTTGCGGCATCTGCGCCCATACAGCCGGTCACGATCACGCGACCATTTTCCGTAAGCGCCTCGCCAATGGCATCTAGCGATTCCTGCTTGGCGGCGTCGATAAAACCGCAGGTGTTGACCACCACAATGTCGGCGTTTTCGTAGGTGGGTACGATTTCATAGCCATCAATACGCAGTTGGGTGAGAATGCGTTCGGAATCTACCAAGGCCTTTGGGCAGCCTAGGCTGATAAAGCCCACTTTTTGGGTGGATTGAATGGTTTCGTCGTTGCTTGCGGTCACGCTTATTGCCTCTTGAATCAGGTATCACACTCTATATAGGGCACTACTTGGCGCTCAAGCCGTCGCTTGCTAGGAGTCATCGTTTGCTAGGAGCCATTGCTTGCTAGGAGCCATCAGTGCAAGGGCGCGATTCTAGTACAGAGCGCAAGAATCTGACAGGCTTTGTTTCGGGCTTTGTTTCGGAAAGGTGATGCGCCCTGCGCGGCAATTCTCAAGTCGGCCGCTCTTCAATGAGGCGTCATGTTTTCTGAACAGCCCGCAAGCAGTTCTTAAATCTGAAGATACTGTGGGTCTTGATAGCCTAGGGAAAGGAGAGCGGGGGCGAGTTCGTGTGCAGAGTCCGTTTCTTCGGTAAAAAAGAAATGCAGTGTGGGTACCCGTTCCAAGAATGCCGCTCCCTGGGCCTCTAGCCCTTGCGCTTCCAGAATGTGGCGCGTGCGCCGCGCAATCGCCTCGCCACTATCAATGAGGCGGGTATTTTCGGGAAGTACCTGCATTAGTTCTTCACGAAGAAAGGGAAAGTGCGTGCAGCCGAGCACCACAATATCCGGCGGTGTCTCTGCGTGGCAAAACGGCGCGACAATGTTGGATACTTCTTGCAGGTCAATTGGAATCCCGCGCAGCTTGTTTTCCGCAAGGCTTACCAAGGCGCTGGAACCAACCAAGAGCACCGTGCAATCGTTGGCAAACTGATCAATCAGCCGGCGCGTATAGCTACGTTGAATGGTGCCCGGCGTTGCTAGAAGACCAATTACCCTGCGCTGGCTTTGGGCTGCGGCAGGTTTGATGGCGGGCACAACGCCGATCACCGGCACTTGCGTTTGCGTACGCAGCGCGTCCAGCACCACGGTGCTCGCTGAATTGCAGGCAATCACGATCGCACCCGGCGAGTAGCGCGCTTCCAGAATCGGCATCAGCGCGCAAACACGCTCAATCAGCACCGATTCCTTCTGCAAACCGTAGGGAAAAATGCGGTTATCGGCCACATAGTTAATGTCCAGCCCCGGCATAGCTGCGCGGATCTCGCGCGCCACGCTTAGGCCACCGATACCGGAATCAAAAAGGATAACAGAGGCGGGAGGGGCGGTAAGTGCGCTCATTCGGGGCCGTAAAGTGAACAGCGATATGCAAAAGATGCGGCGCTAATCGTGTGGAGCCGCGTGGCGCCGCGCGTAGCAGCGCCCATTATAACACCCGCTACGCGCTTCGATCACTAGGCGCTTCGATCCTCTTAAAGCGCCTCTACGACACCGGCAAGATGCGGCTTCTGGCCCTTAGAATCTTTCACCTGAAACTCAATGCGGCCTTTCGCTTCGCTGTGCTGGAATTGCACTTGCGAGGGCAAAAACACCGGAAGCTTAAAGCTCACGCTGACTTTGAACGGTGCTTTCGGGAGCACGCTGTCCAGCTCGGCAAGACAATGCGCTTTTGTCCACATCCCGTGCGCAATCGCGCGGGGAAAGCCAAAGAGTTTCGCCGTAAATGCGTGCAGATGGATCGGGTTGCGATCACCGGATGCAGCGGCATATTTGCGGCCCGTGTTTTCTGGAATCGACCACTGCGCGGTAGATTGCGGTGCGGCCTCTGCAGCCTTGTTTTCGCCCGCGTCTTTTTTCTTCTCGCCGGTTTCCGGCAGGCGGCGCAGCATCGTGCTTACGCTTTCCCAAACCAGTTTGCCCGCAACTTGAATTCGGGTATGTACGTCAAACTCAAGCCCTTTGTTGGCAGGGCGGGGGCCGTTGAGCGTGCATTCAATGTCGAGCACTTCCTGATTGCCGATGGCTCGGTACTGGGTAATGTCGTTCTTAACGTGTACCAGCCCCAAGAGTGGAAAGGGGAAGGCATCCGATACAAGCATTTCCATATGCAGCGGGAAGGCCAGCACAAACGGATAAGTGACGGGCAAGCTGCCGCTCAAGGGAAAGCCGCAGACCTTGCGATAGGCGTTCAGGGATTTCATTTTTGCCTGCACGCCTCGCAGTGCGATGCGGGTAAGTTCGCGGCTTTCAGCAGGCGCTTGGCCGGATTTTTTGGCAGTAACCGCGCGTAGATAGAGGCTCAGGGTCGAGGGGGATTGTTGCAGTTCGAGCGTGCCGGACATTCGTGTAGTTCCTTTCATTGACGGTCGCAGAGGTGAGGCAGTATAACCCGTCGGGATTTGCGTGCAATTGACCTGATTCGCTGGCCGGCTACTCTTAATGGTCAAGTGAGAGGATGTGGAACAGGGCTACGGTATCGTGCAGGCGTGGCCTGATCGGACAATATTTTTTTGCGAACTGGATGTAAAGGTTGTCAGTCGCCTATACACCTGACTATCATGGGCTTTTGCGATCCTACCCCCCTGATATCCTTCCGAAGGAGCGTTTCCCCGCATGAGCGAGTTGCGAGACTCTGTGGTACTGGTGCGACTTGCCTACCAAGGCATGCTTGCCAAAGGGATTGATGCAGGGGAAGTGTTGCGAAGGATCGGCATGAATGAAGGCCATTTAGGCGTTCAAGACTTGCGCACACCCCATTCAGGCCAGGCACGCTTCTGGAGTGCCGTTGAAGAAGTATCTGGCGATTCAGACATCGGCCTTCATCTTGGCGAGGCAGTTCCGCTCTACCGTGGCCAAGTACTTGAATACCTCTTTTTAAGCAGCCCAACCTTTGGCGATGGTTTGCGCAGGGCGCTCAACTACCAACGCCTACTGTCCGATGCGGTGCATGCACGCCTCGATCAGGACGAGATTGGCTATTTTCTATCCCACAAGGCTTTTGGCCGCGATGTTCGCCACCTCGTTGAAGCGGTTTTTGTGGGCGTTGTGAAGTTTTTTCGTTACGTTACGGAAGATAGCTTTAAGCCTCTTTTGATTGAATTTGCCCACGACAGCGGTGCAAGTGCTACTGAATACGCGCGGATTTTTGGTTGCACTGTTCGCTTTGGGTGCGTTGAAAATCGGCTTTATTTTTCCCCACAAGTGCTGGAAATACCTTCCCTTCACGCGGAATCTGAATTGCTCAGGCTGCACGAACAAGTGGCGAGTGAACACGTTGCGCGGCTCGAAAAACAAGATTTCGTCTCCAGCGTCAATCGCCTGATCGGTGAGCTGCTCGAATCTGGCCACGCCGACCTCGAAACCGTAGCCGAGCGCTTAGCCATCAAGCCGCGTAGCTTACGCACTCGCTTATCCGAAGCAGAAACCAATTTTAACCAGCTACTGGCCGATTATCGCTGCAACCTTGCCAAACGCCTGCTCGCCAAAACCGACGAATCAATTGATGAAATCGTCTATCTGACCGGCTTTTCCGAACCCAGCACCTTTTACAGAGCGTTTAAGCGCTGGGTGGGGCTTACCCCAATCGAATATCGGCGCAGCAAACGCGCCTAGGCAACGCCACGCAATCACTAATACCGCGTTCAATAAAACCGCGTTCAATAAAACCCAGCTGCGCCCGATAAAAAGCAAGAGCGCTCAAAAAAATAACAACGTCTAATAAAAAGAAATAATGAGAGGTGCCCCGATGCTAAGACGTCGCGATTTTCTTAAAACGATGGCAGTAAGTGCGGGAAGCGTGAGCGCAGCCGCGGTGCTGGCGGGCTGTGGCGATCACAGAGACAAGCCCCGAAATCAATTCACCTCTGCCGAACGCTTTCCTCAATCCGTCGCGTCGGGTGACCCACGTGCTGCAAGCGTGGTGCTTTGGACCAGAGTTGTCGGCCAAGAAGGGCGCGATGCACAAGTTGGCCTTGAAGTAAGTGAGCGAGAAGATTTTGCAGAGCTGGTCGTAGGCGAGTACTTTACCGCTCCTGCCGACCACGATCACTGCCTGAAAGTGCGGGTGACAGAGTTGAAAGCTGGCACCACTTACTACTACCGCTTCCAGTACGATGGAACTCGTAGCAATACGGGCCGCACCCGCACAGCCCCTGCAGAAAACGCGGATGTTGCCGTTCGCTTTGCGTTTGTGAGCTGTCAGGACTACATTGGCCGTTACTACAACAGCTATTTAAGTATTCTTGAGCAAGACCCGGATTTTGTAGTGTTTTTGGGCGATTACATCTATGAAACCACCGGCGACAAGCGCTTTCAGAGCCTCGGCAGCGAGCGCAACATTACCTTCAAAGATCAGGCGGGCGCGATTCGCGTCGGCACTTCCGAAGACGGCTTCTGGGCAGCAGCCAGCCTTGGAAACTATCGCCAGCTCTACCAAACCTACCGCCAAGATCCACTCCTTCAGCAAGTACACGAGCGCTATCCGTTTATCAACACGTGGGATGATCACGAATACGCCGACGACTGTTGGGGCGACAATGCAACTTATTACGCAGGTGCAATCCCCGAAACCAACCTTGAACGGCGTCGCCTCGCGGAGCAGGCATTTTTTGAATACACCCCGATGGATCAGTTTTCGGTTGCAGGCAATCAAAGCGACGATGGCGAATCCCTAGATGCTGGCAGCACGCCCTTGTACCCCGAAACACGCATCTACCGCGACTTCCGCTTCGGTCGGCACATGCATTTATTTATGACCGACTTTCGTTCCTATCGCCCCGACCACCTGATTAAAGAAGATGCATTTCCCGGCACCATTGTGTTCGATCAAGCCGCCGTCACTGCGTGGTTTACCGAGAACAGCCGCGACTTCGCCGCAAGTCGAGCTCTCTATACACCCTATATCGACCTGGCTGCCCCCGAGCATGAAGCGCGTCGGCTCGCCTTGCAAGTGAGCCTCCAGACTGCCTACGAACAGGCGTTCGCAGAGAAAGGGCTTGATCTTGTTGTGTATGCCTCCCGGATTCAGGCGCTCGTCAGTGCCGCTTGCCAAGGAAATGTGGGGGTATCTCAACTACATCGTTTTGTTGATGAAGCGCTCCATCTTGATGAAGCAACGATTGCGGGTTTGCCGGTTGGCCTAGGCTACTCCACGATGGGCAAAACCACGCTGTTCAGCGATGTGGGCGCGCGCTACATGGTGATCAAGCCAGTGTTTGATGTGTATGCGGCCATGATTGGTGCGCTCAATGGCGTGCCGCCGGTTTACGGGCAGGCGCAGTCGGATTGGCTGGAAGCGGGTTTAGCTTCTGCGACGACGACTTGGAAATTGGTGGGGTCTCCCGTTTCCTTTACGCCGTTAATTCTCGATATGGCGTCTCCTCCACTGGACTTTATTCGCCCGTTTCATGAACTTGTGCCGGAAGCATTCCGCTCCGCGTTTTATTTCGATGCGGATGATTGGGATGGCTTTCCAATTCAAAAGCAGGCCATGATCCGAGGCATGCTCGGGCGGAATGGGGCGATTACCCTCAGCGGCGACATCCATAGCAGCTACGTTTGCGAACATCCGTTGACAGAAACCGGCAAGCGCAGCATTGATTTTACTGGAGGAGCGATTTCCTCGGGCACTTGGGCGGAGTTTTTGGAAACGGCGGCCGCGTCGATTGATCCGGCACTTGTCGCACTCTTACCTCTTTTGAACCAAGCAATTACACAGGCCCCTACCCGTGATCCTGACGGTAGCCAAGTGCGGTTTGCCTCGACCGCAGAGCACGCAGTCAGTATTGTGACTTTGAACGGTCAAAAAATGGGCGTAGATTTCTTCCTAGTGCCATCCACGGAAGGTACGGGTGAGGCTGAACAATCTGTGGTTGGCACGCGCTACTACGACAACCCCGAAGCTTGGCTTGCCAAACGCCGGAAAATTAGCTTCGAAGTGGTGGATGGCGAGCTGTTTGGCCCGATAAATGCCTAGATTGAAGGGTGGAAGGGAGCGGGTGGGCCTGCTTTTTTTATGTGGATTCGTTATTAGCTTCTTCTTTTTAATTCTTTTTCAAATATGTAACAGACCTATACCCTTGACACAACTTTCAAAAGAGAATGGCGCCATAGCATATGAATGATGCGGTGTTTGTGTTGATAGGGGGGCTCGTAGGATTCTGCGTCGGCCTGACTGGGGTGGGTGGCGGTTCGTTGATGACGCCGCTCCTGCTCATGCTCGGGATTCCAGCGCAGACGGCGATCGGTACCGATTTATTGTACGCGGCGGTGACCAAAGCCGGCGGTGCCTTGGTGCATCAAAAAAAGCACAATATTAACTGGCGGGTGGTCTGGACGCTCGCTGCAGGCAGCATTCCGCTCTCGTTTGCAACGGTGCTTGCACTCAAATACTGGTTTTCGGACGTGGATGAATACAAGGGCGTATTGACCGCTGCCCTAGGATTCATGTTGCTCCTGACGGGCTTCTCGTTAGTGTTCAAGCGCAGGCTCAAAAATATCCAGCACATTAACGTACGCTATCAGCGGATGTGCGTGTGGTTGGGGAATCATTCCACTTCGATGACGCTGGTAATGGGTATGCTGCTGGGCATATTGGTTACGCTATCTTCCGTTGGTGCAGGCGCTTTTGGCGCAATGATTTTGCTGATGCTTTATCCGCGCTTTGCAACGATAGGTATCATTGGAACGGATGTTGCGCATGCAGTACTGCTTACCTTGGTTGCTGGCATTGGCCATATGACGATGGGGCATGTGGATATGCATTTGCTTGTACTGCTATTGATTGGCTCTTTGCCTGCGATTGTGGTCGGAACTCACCTAAGTTCCAGCATGCCAGAAAGGGTAATACAGCCGGTATTGGGTTGCACCCTGATGGCATTGAGCTTCAAGTTTATGCTTGCCTAGGCGCTGCGAAGCACTTTTGGCGCGATAATCGAAAGCATCGAACAATCGAAAGCATCGAACAATCGACAGCATAAAAAAACGGCGAGTCATTTTCACGGCCCGCCGTTTTTTGCTTCACGGCGTTGTAATTAAGCGCCGATCAGGTTCTGCCCGCAAACGCGGATTGTGTTCCCGTTGAGGCCCGCAGAGGCTGGGCTTGCAAAGTATGCGATTGCTTCAGCAACGTCTACCGGTTGGCCACCTTGCTTCAGTGAATTCAGGCGGCGGCCTGCTTCACGCATTACCATTGGCATCGCAGCAGTCATTGCGGTTTCAATAAAGCCCGGAGCTACTGCGTTAATCGTAATCTCGTTCTTGGCGAGGATCGGCGCGTAGGCGTCTACCATGCCGATAACACCCGCTTTGGAAGTTGCATAGTTGGTTTGACCAAAGTTCCCAGCTACGCCGCTCATGGACGATACGCAGACAATGCGGCCACCCGCTCTGATCGCTTCAGCAGAGAGCAGTGCGTCGTTGATGCGTTCTTCGGCGGAAAGGTTGATGTTGATGACCATGTCCCAGAAGTGCTCAGGCATGCCCGCGAGTGTTTTGTCGCGCGTAACACCGGCATTGTGAACAATGATGTCTACACCGCCAAACTCAGCTTTCAGTTTTTCTGCAATCGCCGCAGGCGCTTGCGCATCGGTGATGTCGAGCGGGAAGGCAACACCGCCCAAGCGGTCCGCCACCTTTTGCAGGTCCTCTTTTGCAGCGGGAACATCCAGCGCAACAACCTTTGCGCCATCGCGCGCCATCACTTCTGCAATCGCAGCGCCGATGCCGCGAGATGCGCCCGTTACCAGCGCAACCTTTCCTTTGAGTGGCTGTGTCCAGTTGAAGCCTTCTTCGCCATCTGCTTTTGCTTTGCCTACGCGGAGTACTTGTGCAGAGACGAAAGCCGATTTGGGTGACAGCAAGAAGCGCAGCGTAGATTCTGCTTGCTTCTCCGCCGTGCGGGTCACGTATACCAATTGGCAGGTTGCGCCTTTTTTGCCAACTTCTTTGGCAACGCTGCGGGTAAAGCCTTCCAGCGCGCGTTGTGCGATGTGTTGCGCGGGAGCGTTCTTCAGCGACTCAGGCGGCAGGCCAATCACTACGATGCGGCCACTTTCCTGGATTTTCTTCACAACGGGATGGAAGAAATCATAAAGAGCGCGCAATTGGCTGGTGTTTTCGATGCCGGTTGCGTCAAAAATCAAGCCTTTGAAACGAGCTGCTTCAGCGTTTGCGTCGATCGGCGTGATCTGGGTGCCTGCTTTCTCGGCTGCTTTAACGATCTCGTCGCGCGCGCTAGATGCATCGGGATACTGGAGGTGCGCGCCTTTCGCATCGCTCAGTGTACGGATGATGACTTCCGAGAGCCGGCCACCCGGAGCTGCGCCGACCAGCACGTTGCCAGAAATAAAAGAAGTTTGGGATTGATTGTGGCGCTCTAGTTCTGCCGGAACAGGCAGATTGGCAGCGTTGAGGAGAGTTTTTCCTAGGTTAGAATTGAGGAGCGATTGGTAAATATCAGCCATGATAGGTTCCTGTTGTGTCTTTTTGTAAAGCAAGCCAGTTTGTGAAGCCAGCGGTTTGTGAAGCCAGCGATTTGTGAAGATTGTCAGTCTGTAAACCGAGCTGAAGTGCGGAGCCATAAAGCTACATACCGTTTTCGAGGTATGGCGAGTGGCGCCGGTAGTTTTTAGTCAGCGGCATTTCTGGTGTATAGTGTGGCGCCGGCTACCGCTGGTCTGCCGGCGCAGTGTGGCAGATAGTAATGGACATGGCGCAAAATTGGAATTGACCCATATAGGGTGATGGCTAGGCCGTCCAGCCAATGATGCTAAAAAATGAATCGGTACACTTCGTTTCCACTAGAACGTAGTCACCAGTAGAACGTAGTCACCAAGCAGGATGATCGCATGAAAGTAAACACCGTAAGACGCGTCGCTATTCTAGGCGGCAACCGCATTCCCTTCGCTCGTTCCAACACCGCTTACTCGGAAGCAAGCAACCAAGACATGCTTACTGCTGCTCTGAACGGTTTGATTGAGCGCTTCAAGCTCCAAGGGGAGCGCATGGGTGAAGTCGTCGCTGGCGCCGTCATCAAACATTCACGCGATTTCAACCTCACTCGTGAGTGCGTGCTCAGTACAGCGTTAGCACCCGAAACCCCTGCTTACGACATTCAGCAAGCCTGTGGAACCGGCCTCGAAGCCGCGATCCTCGTAGCCAACAAAATCGCACTTGGCCAGATCGACTGCGGTATCGCGGGGGGGAGCGACACCACTTCCGACGCGCCCATTGGAATCAGTGAAGGTCTGCGCAGCATTCTGCTCGAAATGAACCGCGCTAAAACCAATGCCGACCGCCTGAAGGCGCTGGCGCGCTTCCGCCCACAGCACCTGATGCCGCTGATCCCGAACAACGGTGAGCCGCGCACTGGCCTGTCGATGGGTGATCACTGCGAAATCACTGCAAAAGAGTGGGACATCAAACGCGAAGACGAAGATCGTCTCGCCTACGAAAGCCATACCAAAATGGCCAAAGCCTACGATGAAGGCTTTTTTGCCGACATGATCACCCCCTATCAAGGGCTGGCTCGCGATAACAACCTGCGCGGCGACACCACCATCGAAAAACTGGCTTCCCTCAAGCCCTGCTTCGACCGCGAAAACGGCACCCTAACCGCAGCCAATAGCACCCCGCTTACCGACGGCGCATCTTGCGTATTGCTGGCAAGCGAAGAGTGGGCGGCACAGCGTGGCTTGCCCGTGCTGGCTTACCTCAGCTTCTCCGAAGTTGCCGCAGTTGACTTCGTTGGCAAAAAAGAAGGTCTACTGATCGCTCCTGCCTACGCAGTGCCACGCATGCTGGATCGTGCTGGCCTCACCCTGCAAGATTTCGATTTCTATGAAATTCACGAAGCCTTTGCTGCACAAGTGCTGTACACCCTGAAAGCATGGGAAACCGAGAGCTTCTGTAAAGAAAAACTCGGCCGCAACAGCGTGCTGGGCAGCATCGACCGTAGCAAGCTCAACGTCAAAGGCAGCTCGCTCGCTGCAGGGCACCCGTTTGCTGCAACTGGCGGGCGCATTATCCACACTGCCGCAAAACTGCTGGCAGAAAAAGGCAAGGGGCGTGCGCTGATCTCCATCTGTGCAGCCGGTGGCCAAGGTGTGACTGCGATCCTTGAGCGTGACTGAGCTTCGATGGGTTGATCTTCGAGAGGCTGAGCTTCGAGTGACTGAGCTTATTCGGTCGTTGAGCTCTTCAGTTCGTTGAACTCCTCAATAAAGCGCTCGCGGGGCTAGACCCTGCGAGCGCTTTTTTTGAAGAGTAACCAGACTGTGCAGTCACGCCAATAGGTTTGCAGTGTAATCCGCCTTAGGCTAGGCATAATAGCTTCCATCTAATCGCGCCGCTTAGCTTGCGCTTGCCGCTAGGGCTTACGTGAGTGAATCCACCCTTACAACGATCAAAGGTGTTTTATGAATCCGCATTATCCCCACATGCTTCAGCCTTTAGACCTCGGCTTTACCACTTTGCGCAATCGCGTTTTGATGGGCTCGATGCATACGGGGCTTGAAGATCGGTTCTTTAATATCGAAAAGCTGGCTGCCTATTTTGCAGAACGAGCGAAAGGCGGCGTCGGCTTGATCGTTACCGGAGGTTTCTCGCCGAACCGTCGTGGCGAATTGTTTCCCTTTGCCAGCAGGATGGGCAACAAAGCCACGTCCTTACTGCATCGCAGAATTACCAGCGGCGTCCACAACGAGGGCGGGAAAATCGTACTCCAGCTCCTACATGCAGGCCGTTATGCCTTCACGCCCTATAGCGTCGCGCCAAGCGCCGTAAAATCCCCCATTTCGCGCTTTAAGCCTGCAGAATTCAGCGCCAAAACGATTGAGAGCACGATCGAGGATTTCGCCAACGCGGCCGAGCTTGCGCAGCTTGCGGGCTACGATGGCGTAGAAATCATGGGGTCGGAAGGCTATCTGATTACCCAGTTTTTGTGCGCGCGCACCAATCACCGCCAAGATGAGTGGGGTGGCAGCGTAGTAAACCGCATCCGCTTTCCCGTAGAAGTGGTGCGCCGCGTTCGCGAGCGCGTTGGCCGCAATTTTATTATCGTGTACCGAATTTCCCTGCTCGACTTGGTAGAGGGCGGCCAAGATTGGGATGACATCGTTTTGCTTGCGAAGGCACTGGAACAGGCAGGCGTTACGATCTTCAACACCGGTATCGGTTGGCATGAGGCGCGGGTTCCGACCATCGTAACGTCGGTGCCAAGGGGCGCATTTGTGTTTGCAACCGCACGCCTGAAACAGGAAGTAAATGCACCTGTCTGCGCGAGCAACCGTATCAACACACCAGAGCTGGCGGAAGATATTATTTCATCTGGCCAAGCGGATATGGTGTCGATGGCAAGGCCGTTCTTGGCAGACCCGCATTTTGTGAACAAGGCGGCCAACGGCCGTGGCAACGAAATCAATACCTGTATCGCATGCAACCAAGCGTGCCTTGATCACACATTTCAAGGCAAACGCGCAAGCTGCTTGGTGAACCCGCGCGCCTGCTTCGAAACTGAATTACGCTATTTACCAACCCTAGATCGCAAGCGTATTGCCGTAGTCGGTGCAGGGCCCGCTGGGCTTGCTGCCGCCACAGTTGCCGCAGAGCGCGGCCACGATGTAACCCTATACGAAGCGGATTCCCGTATTGGTGGCCAGTTCAACATCGCCAGCCAAATCCCCGGAAAAGAAGACTTTAACGAAACGGTTCGCTACTACGGCGTAATGCTAGAAAAGTGGGGCGTGAAGCTGCGTTTGAATCATCAAGTCGATGCTCAAGAGCTGATCAGCGGCAACTATGACGATGTGATCATCGCTACCGGCATTCGGCCCCGTAAATTGAATATCCCTGGCATTGACCATCCAAAAGTGCTCAGCTACCTAGATGTGATGGTAAAACGAGTTCCGGTTGGCAAGCGCGTTGCGATTGTCGGTGCGGGGGGCATTGGCTTTGATATTGGAGAGTTTCTAACGCATAACTTCAGTGACGATGAACAGGCGCAGTGGTATCAGGAATGGGGCGTAGATACTTCCATGAATGAAACGGCTGGGCTGATTGAGCCCGATGTCATCCCTAGCGCCCGCCAAGTATTTTTGCTTCAACGCAAGAAATCGGCACTTGGCAAAACACTGGGTAAGACCTCTGGCTGGGTTCACCGCGCAGTGCTGAAGAAGAAGGGTGTAGAAATGATCGCAGGGGTTAGCTACGACCGCATTGACGACCAAGGCCTACACATCAGCCTTGAGGGTAAGCAGCGCGTTCTGGCTGTAGATCATGTTGTGATCTGTGCAGGCCAAGAACCACGCCGTGATCTGGTCGGCGCTTTGCATGCACTAGACGCTAGCGGCCACGGGATGGAAATCCACCTAATCGGTGGTGCGGATGTTGCGTCGGAGCTGGATGCCAAACGCGCCATTCGCCAAGGCTGTGAATTGGCTGCACAACTGTGAGTACGATCGAGCGCATTTGCATCGAAGAAAAAATCAGCGAATCTGGCGATGCCTGTTCCCTGCTGGCGGCCCGTACCGGCCTTCCTAAGGGACGCATCAAAGATGCAATGAACAAAGGTGCGCTGCGCTGGCGAAAAGGTGGGCGGGGCGCGTTCAAGCGCCAGCGCCGCGCAACTGCCATCTTGGCCAAGGGCGATGAAATCGCCTTTTTCTACGATGAAACCTTGCTTACGCTGAAGCCACCATTGCCGATTTGTATTTCCGACGAAGGCCAATACAGCGTTTGGTACAAGCCTGCTGGCCTGCTTTCCCAAGGAAGCGAATACGGCGATCACTATTCTTTGCTTCGGCAGGTAGAGCTACACTCTAACCCACGCCGCGAAGCCTTTTTAGTGCATCGGATTGACCGTGAAACAACAGGGTTGATTTTAGTCGCTCATAACGAACGAGCTGCGGCAAAGCTTTCTCAGCTATTTTCTGGGCGAGACGTTGAAAAACACTACCTCGCCTGCGTTTCCGGAGAAATTGCAGAAGTCGGTGCGAAGTTCACCATCGACCAAGCAATCGACGGCAAAAATGCAGTTAGCCATATTACCGTGCTTGATTCCCGTGCACCCGCAAGTGTTCAATCCGAGCCATCAGATCGCGCGCAAGATTTGCGAAAAATTGATCACGGCTGCCTATTGGACGTACGAATTGAAACCGGCCGTAAGCACCAAATTCGCAAACATTTGCAGGGGGCGGGCTTCCCTGTGATTGGCGATCACCGCTTTGGCGGGCCTCAGCACCCAATGTTATGTCTAACCAGTTCAATGATTGCTTTTCGTTGCCCGCTGTCCCACAAGATGCGCCGCTACACTTTAGAGCGCGCGGCGGTGGAATGGCTGGGTGGTGGCGATTAAAGTAACGCCACATCTTTGAAAAATAGCTGCATCGAATTCTGATAACACGCGTCCAGAATCTGCTCGACCTCAATCGCTTTTACATTGGCAAGTGTTTGCGCAATAAACGGTAGATAGCAAGGCGCGTTTTCACGCCCGCGATAGGGAACGGGGGTTAAGAAGGGCGCGTCGGTTTCCAATAACAGGCGATCCAGCGGCGTAATCGCCACGACTTCGCGCACGTTATCCGCTTTATTAAAAGTGGTGATGCCGTTGAATCCTAGGCAAAAGCCTTCTTCCAGACAAAATTCCGCAAGCGCGAGGCCAGAGGTGAAGCTGTGTATTACGCCACGCTGGGTGAGCGTCTTACTGAAGTTTGCCAAAATTGCGCGAGTATCCTCATCTGCATCGCGCGTATGGATTACAACGGGAAGGCCCCGATCTACAGCCCATTGCAGTTGGGTTTCAAATACCTGTTGCTGGATGCGGCGATCGCTATGCTCGTAGTAATAGTCCAAACCAATTTCGCCGACGGCCACTATTTTTTTGTGATGTAAGTTCTCTTGTATCAGCGCGGCAATTTCGTCGTTGAGCAGGCGCGCATCATGGGGGTGGATCCCTTGGGTGCCCCACACCATCTCATGTTCTTGCGTAAGCGCGAGAACAGCCTCTTGGTTGTCAGGGGAGACGCCAATGGTAACAATGCGCTCAACGCCAATGCTCTGTGCGTCCGTTAGGAGCTCGTGCAGCGGCTTTGCCTTCAGGTAATCAAGGTGACAGTGGGTTTCGATGATCGGCTTGCCAAATTGCGGTATGGGTTTGAGTTTGCTGCTCATTTGGGAAAAAAGAACCTGTTACTACTAAAGAGGAGGAGGCTAGTCTACCAATTTCGCGCCTTGAATGCGCATTGATTGAAGAAAGCTTGTTTTGTTAGGTCGCTCTGAAGGCAAATTTGCGAAATAGTTTTTTTTGGTTATGTCTTTATGACATTATTGCACTGTTTTTTGCCACGTTTTGTGCCTGCTGGCGATACCTTTGTGTGGATTTGCACGGCGTGCTGATCGCGGCAAGGAACATTCGCATGATTTTGTATATTGTAATGGAGTAAAGCAATGGGCCGCATGTTGGATGTTACGAGTTCAGTTTTAGCGTCTACCGTAATGGGGTGGCGTGGAGCATCAGGGAGCAAAAAAGTAGTGCTTCCTGCTCAGCGGCCCATATTGTTTGATCGAGAAGGGGATGCGGAATGCCGCTTGGTTCGCGAAGCGCTCACCGAGCTCAATCTAGATGCCGATGTTTACCCGATGCCAGAAGGTGGCGACCGCTACGCAGCCAAGCTGCGCGAACTCTCTGGCGGCAATTCAATTCCGTTTTTATACGATCCCAACACTGGGGGGAAACACACCGGAGCAGATGCGATTACAACTTATCTGTATCGCCGCTATGCCCAGCAAGAGACGCCAAAGCCGCTCAAGGCAAGCGTCGTGAACGTCCTGAAGTCGCGTCTTGCCACGCGCGTACGGGCCGGCGCGGGAGTGAGCGCAATTCCATCGCGCCCTGCAGAAGAACTGTTGACGCTGTATAGCTTTGAAGCCAGCCCCTACTCGCGCTTGGTAAGAGAGAAGCTTTGCGAGCTGCAGCTGCCCTACACTCTGATCAACTTGGGCAAGCAGCAGCGCGCCGATGTCGGCCCTGCGAACGCGAGGCTTACGCTCAAGCCGTACAAGCCTTTGCCGAACACAAAGCGCTCAGCATTTTTTGACGAGCACGGCGATGTGATGGTGCCTTATGTGCGCGATCCGAACAGCAATCGCGGGATGTTCGAGTCTGCCGATATTGTTGAGTATCTGCTGTCTGAATATGCGCTCTAACTTGTAGCACCCGATCTGTACATTCTACTCGCACTCTTCACCGCACCGCAAAAAGGACGCCCGCTGAAATGGACGGCTTGACCATTGAAATGGATGAACCCGTTAACGTATTGGGAGCACCACTACAGCCTTGCAGCCGCGCTCCTCTCACGGGCTTTTTTCGCGATGGCTGCTGTAATACGAGCGCTTATGATTTTGGTGTGCACACAATTTGCTGCGTAATGACAAAAGAGTTTTTGCAGTATTCGCGCTTTCGCGGCAACGATCTGTCTACGCCGCAGCCAGAAATTGAATTTTTTGGCTTAAAGGAGGGGGATCGTTGGTGTTTGAGTGCGGCGCGCTGGCTGGAAGCTGCCAATTTTGGAATGGCGCCAAAAGTAGTGTTGAATGCCACACATCAGCGTAGCCTAACGGTTGTGTCGCTGGAGTTGTTGCTTCAGCATGCGTTAGAGGAGGGGGCAACAGATTTGCCCCCTGCCTCTAGTGAACGCTTAGTTTGACGCGTGGTTGCGCCAGTACTCAGCCAGCAGGATTCCTGCCGCTACGCTGACATTGAGGCTTTCCACGTTCTTGGTTCCAGGAATAGAGATTTTCAAGTCACTGCCTTCTTGCAGTGAGCTCGACAGGCCGGTGCTTTCTTGGCCGATCAAAAGCACTACGCGTGCGGGTAGCGGCGCAGCGAATAGGCTGGTGCCTTCGTGGCTAGAAGTTGAAACCACGGTAAATCCTTCCCGCCGACATGCAGCCAGCATGCGGCTGAAATCATCCGCTTCCAGAAGCCGAACATGTTCGCCGCCGCCTTCCGCCGTGCGAAGCGCTGCGCCTGAACGTGCAAGCGATGCGTCGCGAACCACAATGCTGCTCACTCCGAAATGGGCTGCCACGCGTAGGATTGCGCCGATGTTGTGCGGGTTGCCAAGATCTTCTAGCGCAAGAATGCAGTGTGGCTCTTCCGCGGGAGGTGGGGTGGTTTCAATCCAATGAAAGAATGATTCGGCGCCCGGGTCGCGCACCAATAGGCAAACGCCTTCGTGGTGGGTGGATTCGGTGATGCGCTCCATATCTTCACTGGTGACTAGGTGGTAGGCAAGCTTTTCGCTGGCCAAGAATTTCATCAGTTCGTTGAAGTGCTGGCGGGCCACCGCTTCCGTAAAGTAGGCGCGAATGATGTCGCTTGGGCGCTGTTCAAAGAACGCACGGCTGGCGTTCACGCCGTAGATTTTGCGCTCATTTGGATCCGCCTTGTTGGAGAGCTTCAGCGTAGAGCGGTCTGGGTTTGCACCAGCTTCTGAAGGTGGCAGTTCTTTGTTCCAAACCTGATATTTTTCTTTGCGGGGGGCAGCAGATTGCTTTCTGCCTTCGCGCGAACTCTTGTCAATAAAGCGTGGGCCTTCCGATTTACGGCCTTCGGACGTGCGTGGTTCGCCGTCGGAGTAGCCGCCGTCGCGATAGCCGCTGTCTCTATAGCCGCCGCCATCTCGAAAACCACTGTCTCGAAAACTGCCGCCTTCGCGTCCACGGCCACCGTCACGGAACGAGGGGCTCGTATAGCGGTCGCCGCCACGAGCTCCGGCACGGCCTGCTGGGCGTTGCTTTGGCTTGTAGTCCATGCGATTGCCGAAGTCGTCGTCAAACTCCTTTGGGCGTTCGTCGCGTGGTCGGCGTGCGAAACCTTCACCTTGTTGCGCACGTGGGCCTTGTCCAAAGCCACCTTTGCGTTCACCTCGGTTGGGTGGGCCATTACGGTCGCCTCTAGGTGGGCCGTTACGGTCGCGGCCGCGATCGTCTCCACTGCGCCCTTCCCAGCGTTCGCCTCGGTTTTGGTCGTTGCCTTGCCGATCGCCACGGCCTTGGCCGCGCCCTTCCCAGCGTTCACTCCTGTTTTGGTCGCCGCTATGACGCTCGCCTCGGTTTTGGTCGCCGTGCCCGCGTCTCTGACCTTCAAAGTTGCGATCACGTTGCGGCCGGTCGCCATCACGCGCGGGGCGATCGCCGTGTGGCCTGCGTTCGCGTGGTGCTTGGCCGTCACGTGGGGCACCGTCGCCGCGCCGAGCTTTGCCGCCAGCGCGTGGGCCGTCCGTAGGGTTGCCAGATTTCGGGCGTGCGGGGGCGCCATCGCGAGGGCGATTTGGCTTGCGATCCATTGAGTATCTCCAGGTGCGGGGGGAAAGTGCGCTATTGTGCACCAAAGGCGTGGCTAATCCTAGCGCTGGACGTGATTGTACTGTCGTGATTGTACTGTCGTGATTGTACTTGGGCTTGGGCTTGGGCTTGGAGCGTTTTTTGCGGGCATGCTCGCGTTTGCTTAGCTTTTGTCGTTTTGTCGGCGTGGCCAATGGGGCAGCAGCGATTCCTCACTCATATAGCGAGTGAAGTGGTCGAGTCGCGTATTGATGCTGCGGAGGATGCATGGGTCGCTAGGTGCATGCACATCCCAAGGCAGTCCGGTAAGCAGGCTTGCCGCTGCTTCTATCGTGTCGGCTGCATAGATGTGGAATTGCCCAGCGAGTACGGCAGCCACCACGGACTGATCAAGCATTAGGTGTTTTAGATTGGCGCGTGGAATGATGACGCCTTGCGTGCCACTTAGGCCGCGCTGTTGGCAGATCGCAAAAAAGCCTTCAATTTTTTCGTTCACGCCGCCTACTGCTTGAAGTTGGCCAAATTGGTTGACAGCACCGGTTATTGCTAGGTCTTGGCGCAGAGGAATGCGCCCGATTGCGCTCAATAACGCGCATAGCTCAGCGCCGGAAGCGCTATCGCCATCGATCTGGGCGTAAGACTGTTCGAATACTAGCGTTGCAACCACGGAAAAAGGTTTGTTTGGCAAAAAAGTATTTGTGAGGTAAGCGCTTAGGATCATCACGCCCTTGCTGTGCAAGGCGCCGGAAAGCTCTGCTTCGCGCTCGATGTTGATAATTTTGCCCTCGCCCATGCGAGCGGTTGCGGTGATGCGAGCGGGCAAGCCAAAACTGTGTGCGCCCACTTCCAGAACGGTAAGGCCGTTGATTTGGCCGATGGCGGTACCTTGGGTGTCGACCACGAGCGTGTTGCGGAGAATTTCTTGTTGTAGCTGTTGTTCAAGTTGGGCGGAGCGCAGGTGTCTTTCATGTAACGCGCGGTCTACGTGGTGGCGCTGCACTTTTATGCCTTGCTGTACGGGTTCGTGACATATTTCAGTGCTGCGTGCCCAATGGCTCGATTCGCGCAGGATATCAAGAATGGTTTGATTTCTTAGGATGAGGCGTTCGCGATCTTCGGCCAACCGGCTGGCGTATTCGATGATGCGAGCGAGTGCGTCGTCGCTAAATGGCAGTAGCTTTTCGGTTTCGATCCCTTGTTGCATCCACGCACAGTAACGCGCGGCGTTTTCCTCGTTGTATTCGCATTCTTCGTTAAAGTCGGCGTATACCTTGAATAATTCCGTAAAATCAGGGTCGTATTCGCTCAGTAAGTGCCAAGTTTCTCGGCTTCCTAGCAGGATCAGTTTGATTTCCAGTGGGATCGGTTGCGGGGCGAGAGAAATGGTCGCATTCTGGCTCATCCACTCTTCGACGGGTTCTATTTTGATTTCGCGGCTGGTAAGGCTGCGTTTCAAGCCTTCCCAAACGTAGGGGCGTTGAAGGATTTTGTCGGCGTCCAGCATTAGATAGCCGCCGTTGGCGCGGTGTAGTGCGCCGGGCTTGATGAGCGTCAGGTCGGTGGTCACGGTGCCTTTGTAGGCGAGGTTTTCCAAGCGGCCCATCACGTTCTGAAACGTGGGGTTCATTTCGTAGATAATCGGCGCACAGCCGGCGTCGCCGCCGGATACCAGTGCGTTTACGCAATAACGCCTCAGCTCAGGTGATTTTGCGCGGGCTCTTGGGTTGTGTGGTGTACCGTCGTCGTTGTTATCAAGAAAATCTGGGAAATTACTGATAATGTCTTCTTTGACGGCTTCTAGGTAAGCGACAACCTCAGTTGATTGTGCATAGCGCTGCTGAAGCTGATCAATCGCTGGGGCGACGATGCGGGTGACAAACTCAAGGTTGATGGTTTCGATGGCGTCCTGCATTTCGTCTTGCCACGTGGGTAGTTCTTCGAGCAAACGGGTGAGCAGTAAGTTGTATTTTTCAAGTGCTTGGCCGATGCGCTTGCGAACGTCGTCTGGTAGTGCGTCAAATTCGGACTGTTCCAGAGCCATGCCTGCTTTGGCTGGCATCAGGCGGTAGCCTTGGGGGTTGCGGGCCATCAGAACGTCTTCGTTGAGTGCTTGAGTGGCAAGCTGCTGCACTTCCTTTGGTTCGTGCTGTTCGTGGTTTTGCTTGAGTTCGATGAGCCGGTTTCGGTATTCGTCGCTCTTGAACGCGGCGGGTAATGAATTGAGAAGCGATAAAATCAGTCGTTCAATTTCCTTGGAAAGTGTGCGGCCCAAACCATGCGCAAGCTCAAGGGCGATGGGTTCGTGCGCGCTTTTGAAGTTGTGTACGTAACACCAATCCGAAGGTGGCTTGCAGTACTTTGCAACGGCAGTAATGACGTCTTGAGTCAGTTCGACTCTACCCGCACCAGGTGAACTGGCCACGTATAAATTGTAGCCCGTGGCATTCATGCCGATGCCGAAGCGGATCGCTTCAATTGCGCGCTCTTGGCCGTGCGCGCCCCGCCTTTCTTGGCTGCTTCCTGTATTGCGATGCTCCCCATCCGTGAGCGTACCTTGATCGGCTGATTCTTGGGTGGGGGATTTTTGGGCAGATTGGAGCCATGCAGTAGGGCAGTGGCGGTAGAGCTGTTCGGGTGTAAGCGATTCGATGGGCATGGATTGGCGGATTTCGGTGGGCAGGTGATTAAGAATGAAAACAGAAGTATCATTCGCACCGCTGCTCTCGGCAAGTGTTTATACTTAGCGTTTATTGCTTACCGTTTATTTTGGTTGGCGTTTATTTTTGAGTTTCGTTTCTTTCGGCGAATCAGGACTTTTTCATGACTATTCGTACACGTATTGCACCTTCTCCGACAGGCGATCCTCATGTCGGCACCGCTTATATTGCGTTATTCAACTTGGTGTTTGCGCGCCAACACGGCGGCCAATTTATTCTGCGGATTGAAGATACCGACCAAGTGCGGAGCACGCGCGCGTCGGAGGAGCAAATTCTTGAGTCGCTGCGCTGGCTGGGGCTTGGTTGGGATGAAGGCCCCGATGTGGGCGGGCCGCATGGCCCCTATCGGCAAAGTGAGCGCATGAGCATTTATCAACAGCACGCGCGCCAATTGATTGAAAGCGGCCATGCGTTTTACTGCTTCGCAACGCCCGATGAGTTGGATGAGATGCGCCGCGAGCAGCAAGCGCGCGGCGAGACACCGCGCTATGATGGGCGCGGCTTAGAGCTTTCACCGAGTGAGGTGCAAAGGCGCTTGGGAGCAGGAGAGCCGCACGTCATCCGCATGAAAATCCCCGCAGAGGGGGTGTGCGTGATTGACGATATGCTGCGCGGCAAAATTGAGATTCCGTGGTCGCAGGTGGATATGCAGGTGCTAGTGAAAGCCGACGGCATGCCCACGTACCACTTGGCCAACGTGGTAGACGATCATCTGATGGAGATCACTCACGTGATCCGTGGTGAGGAGTGGATCAGCTCTGCACCGAAGCATCAGCTTTTATACCGCTATTTTGGCTGGAATCAGCCCTTGTTCTGCCATATGCCGCTGTTGCGCAATCCAGACAAGAGCAAGCTTAGCAAGCGCAAAAACCCGACCAGTATCAACTATTACCGGCGCATGGGGTATTTGCCAGAAGCCTTGTTGAACTATCTTGGCCGCATGGGATGGTCGATGCCGGATGAGCGTGAGAAGTTCTCGCTGGCGGAAATGTTGACCAGTTTCGATCTGCAGCGTGTGTCTTTGGGGGGGCCGGTCTTCGATGTGGACAAGCTCAACTGGCTCAACGGCCAGTGGCTGCGTGAAGATCTATCGGCGGATGCACTCGTGCAGCGGTTTCGCGATTGGGCTTTTAACGTAGATTATCTGGGGCAGATCATTCCGCATGTGCAAAAGCGTATACACACGCTTTCGGACGTTGTGCCATTGGCGGGCTTCTTTTTGGCCGGTATGTTGGATGTAAAAGCGCAAGATTTTGAGAATGCCAAGCTTAGCGCCGATCAAGTTCGCCAAATTTTGCAGTTCTCGTCTTGGTATTTGGATGGCGAGCGGGCTTGGAATATCGAAAACCTCAGCGCAGGTTTGACGACGATCGCTCAGGCGATGGATATCAAGATGCGGGATTTTATGATTCCGATTTTCGTTGCCATTGCCGGAAAGCCGCAAGCACCTTCGATTACCGATGCCATGGGGATTTTGGGGGCCGATATTTCCCGCGCCCGCGTTCGCCATGCGCTTGGGGTTGTCGGCGGGCCCTCCAAGAAAGAGGTGAAAGCTTGGGAGAAGCAATATCGGGCGATTTTTACGTCTGATAGCGATGCAGGTGAGTAAGAAAAAAGGCTTGCAGATCATGAAGAAAGCTTCAGTGCGTGCGGGTGCCTGATTGCAGGAAGATTTTTTCTTTTGGTGATTGACAGGGCTAAGGAGAGTCCTTATTATTCGCAGCCTCTTGCAGCACATTCCAGGCCTTGTAATACGAGCTGCAAGATAGCAAAAAACTGATTGGCCCTAACGCCGGTTAGCGAGCAACACAAGGGTAGCAAGTTATACAAAGTTGTGGCGGTATGCGAGGGGCTATAGCTCAGCTGGGAGAGCGCTTGCATGGCATGCAAGAGGTCACCGGTTCGATCCCGGTTAGCTCCACCAAATATCTACACTAATTTTTGTTAATCGCTTGTTTGTTAACAGCTTGTTTGTTCGCGGTGGTTCGGGTCGATTAAAAGCAATTAAATTGCTTGTTTTTTGTTGCAACGTCCCTTTCGTCTAGAGGCCTAGGACATTGCCCTTTCACGGCAACGACAGGGGTTCGAATCCCCTAAGGGACGCCATATTAAGAAGCCCGACAGTGCTCAAGCTGTCGGGCTTTTTTGTTTGTGTCGCATCCGGATGAAAGATTGTGCTGTGGTGGGCGTTGATTTGCTGTGTGCCTAATAATTATCCCGCGCAAACAGGCTGGAGTCATGGGTGATGCGCGGTATAATCTCGGGTAAATTGAGTTTGGTTGTAGCGTTTATGATGCAGCCAAGTTGTCTACAAGCTTTAGGGATTTGCAGGGGAGCATTAAGATGACGGATCGGCAGGATGCAGGAGGCGACCACACCATAATGGCACCGAGTGTGGTTGCACCTAGCGCGCAGCGGCAGTGGGTTCTGCGCTCGTTGGATACTGGGCGAGAGTACGCTTTGCAGGGTAAGCTCTTGGTGGGGCGCGAGGCAGAGTGCCAGATTTCGTTTCCGGGCGGGCATGTTTCTCGCTACCATGCCAACGTTCAGGTAAGCAGAGTTGGCGTCGTGGTTGAGGATTTGAACTCAACCAACGGCACATTTGTCAATGGTCGACGCATTGTTGCGCCCACGCTCATCAATCTTGGTGATGAGATTGCGTTTCATAATGAACGCTTCCGCTTGGTATCCAATCTCTCAGGAGATGCGGATGCGACGATGATGTTCGCGCCGGCTCCGCGTCGAGTTCACAGCCCTGCACCCACGCAAGCGCCGTCGAGAACGGCCAATCAAGCTCAAAGTTTACACGCGCAGCAGCGTACCGAAATGCCTTCTCCGCAGTCTCGCGTGGCTGTTGGATCAAGCGCAGCTTCAGAGGCGATTCCTTCCGTGGGAGCAGCGGCGCTTGCTGCGTTATCTTCCGATGGGACTGCCCCTGTAGCGACGAGTACTCCTGTAGCGAAAAGCACTCCTGTTGAGAAAAGTGCTCCTGTAGCAAAAAGCGTCCCTGTTGAGAAGAGCGCCCCTGTAGCGAAGGGCGTTCCGCCCAAAGCCGATTATCAGAGCCCAACGGAAGCTGAATTAGCAGATGCCATCGGTGATTTTAAGCTTGCCGCTCGCGAACCAGATTTGGGCGATTTGAGCGACTTTGAGCTACCAGATGACGTGCGAGTGGTGCAGGCTTCGTCAACGCCCGCTTTGCCAGCGCCGATGCCGGAGCTGATTTCAGACGATGCGACTCGCCTGATGGGGGCGGCGGCGATTGCATCCAAAGCAGATCGTATTCGCCAGGGCGTGATGTCGCAGGATTTACCGCGCTTTCCAGGGTCTGGGCCTCGCTTGATCGTGTTGAGTGCGCCTCTGCGTGGAAAGGTCTTCAACTTGTCAAACCAAAAACTTGCGACGACGTGGCGTATTGGGCGCAGCGATTTCTGCGAGTTGAATGTGAATGATGTGACCGTATCCCACGATCACGCGCGCGTGGTTCGAAGTGCAACGGGGTGGCAGATCGTTGCAACTCATGCACGCAATGGCCTGATTATCAACGGTAAGCCGGAACATTCTCATACGCTGGAGCATGGCGACCGCTTGCTGGTTGGGCGTATTGAGATCGTGTTTGCGTCCGACGAGAAAGGCTCTATGCCGATTCTGGTGAATGTTCCGCCGCCACCGATCTATCGCCGTCCGTGGTTTATTGGGGTGGTTGGTTTTCTGCTGGTTGTCGCAGCGATCGGGATTGGAGTGACGATGATGGGTGGTGGGGTGACGATGATTGAGGGTGGAGCAGATCCACAGTCGATCGTTGGGTCTGCTCCCTGAGCGGAGAATCTTATTTCCGCCAATAGTTATTGGCAGCCGCTACTGTTTGGAAATTAGTAGCGATGACGTGTGATGCGGCCGTCAGATCAGCCGCATCGTTTGCGTATTCAGGGCGGAGTTTTTTCAGAACATCTACGTCCGGCTGTGTGTATTTGACCCCACGGCGGCTAAGCGTAATCGCTAGCTCGAAGCCTTCTTGCGGGGTGTTGGTGATGAGCGTGGTAAGCCATGTGTCGGTCATTATATGCCCTCTCTTTTTTTTCGTTTTTTGATTAAAAAACTTGCCTTCGATCCGTCTTTTTTTGGATGTAGCGTTGGATCGGGTGGTCAGCATACCACCAGAAGCTCTGAGCCACTATGCAAAAGCGATATGCAGGTAGATCAAAGGGTGCGCGATCGGGCGTGCCGACTCGGAGCAAAAACGAAACAAAGCCGCACAAAAGTGCTAGTAACGCGCATAAGGTTCGCGCACTAAGCCATTATTCCACGGAAAAAATAGGATGATACGACTATGAAAGCGATGTTGCGCCCGATGTGCTATTCAGCAATGGCGATTGCCGTTGCAGCCTCTATGTTGAGCGGCTGCAATAATGACAGCAAAAAAAAAGTAGGCTTGGATCTTGCTATCAACAGTTTTGATATTTCGAGCCCAACGGGTACAAACCCTGAAAGCCGCGCGGTCCAGATCAATTCTGGAATCGAAGATGGCGCATTTAGAATCCATTGGGAAATTAAAGCGACTGATATTTTGTATCGCGCCGATGTCTACCTAAGTGAAGATGGTGACTGGAACGATCGTGATAACAAGCTGCTTCTTTCCAGAAACTGTGGCGGCGCCGGAATGGATTGCCGAGGGGAGCGCATGAATATTCCTTGCAGGTTCACGAATGACAACCGCATTGTTTGTGATACGGGAGATGCGAAGGACACAACTCATATCGGTGGCTTCCTGAAGACGATCCCGCAAACGGGTTACATCGTACTTCGTGCCTGTAACGCGATGCTTACTGCGTGTGATGACGCTGCGGTAAAGGTTGAGTTTCAATAAGCGCCTATTTTTGAAAGTCTGTTTTGGCTCCCTGTGCTGGCGAATCGTGCACCTGTGGCGCGTTCGCCAGGCCCATTCTCGAAACCTCGTTCGCTTAGGCTCCCATGCAAGGGGCTGTCGTGCTAAGCTTTGCGGCGCAGTGCGCTGTAACTTTTGTAGGAATTTTCCTGCTTTTAGCTTTTTTACTTATTAGTAAATCACGATGGAGCCCCTCATGCCCGGTCTTTTGCCTGATATTGATCCTGATGGATTGCTTGAATTCTCAGTGGTGTATACCGATCGTTCACTCAATCACATGTCGAGGCGCTTTGTTGGCGCAATGCAAGAAATTCTCTCGACACTCAAACAGGTCTATAACTCGCATAGCGCCGTGATTTTGCCGGGCAGCGGTACGTTTGGCATGGAGGCAGTAGCACGCCAGTTCGCCAACCGTGAAAAAGTGCTCATCGTTCGCAATGGCTGGTTCAGCTATCGCTGGAGCCAAATTTTTGAAAGCAGCGGCTCAGACGCAGGAGTGGTTGTGTGTAAAGCGCGCCAATGTGGCAGCGGTGCGCAAGATGCGTGGATTCCTTGCCCTGCCGAAGACGTTGCTGCAGCAATTCGTAGCGAAAAACCCAAGGTGGTGTTTGCTCCCCACGTTGAAACCTCCAGCGGGATCATGCTTTCGGAAGACTACCTTCGCACCGTGTCAGAAGCAGCACGCGAAGTCGGCGCGTTGTTTGTGCTGGACTGCATCGCCTCCGGTGCAGTGTGGGTAGACATGCAGAAAGTGGGGGTTGATCTATTAATCACCGCGCCGCAGAAAGGCTGGAGTAGCTCGCCTTGCTGCGCGATGGTGATGTTGGGCGAACGCGCTCGCAGCGCCATCGAAGCAACCACCAGCAGCAGCTTTGCCTGCGATCTTAAAAAATGGCTGCAAATTGCCGAAGGCTATGAGCGCGGCCAGCATGCCTACTACACGACCATGCCGACCGACGGTTTAGTACGCTTGCGCGATGTAATGCTCGAAATGCGCGAGTACGGTTTCGATCGCCTTTGTGCCGACCAACTTGAATTGGGCCGGCAGGTGCGCGTGTTGCTGGAGAGCAGAGGCTATCCGAGCGTTGCGGCAGATGGCTGGAAAGCACCCGGTGTTGTCGTTAGCTATACAACCGATCCAGGTATTCAAAATGCCAGTAAATTCGCCATGGTGGGCGTACAGGCTGCATCGGGAGTGCCTTTGGCCTGCGATGAAGGCTCAGATTTTAAAACCTTTCGCATTGGCTTGTTTGGCTTAGACAAGCTACAAAATATCGAGCGCACGGTTAGTTCACTGCGTGCTGCGCTGGATAAAATCGCTAACAGCTAAACCCAAAGGGTGTTGTATGACTCAAGTGGCCGAGATGCGGGCCGGTGCGTTAGCGCACGGTGATTCTGCTCGATTTGATTTTGTGGTGGTGGGGGGTGGCTCTGCGGGATGCCTGTTAGCAAATCGCTTGTCAGAGAACCCTGACATTCGTGTCTGTTTGTTGGAAGCGGGGCCTAGCGATCACACTTACTGGATCCGCAGCTGTAACCCGTTCAATATGCTGTACCTGATGAACAGCAAAAAATATAACTGGCTGTATAAGACGGAGCCAGAGGCTGCCAACGGTTCGCGCGGCTTTTTCTGGCCCCGTGGTAAGGCGTTAGGCGGTTCGAGTTCGATCAATGCGATGATTTACACGCGCGGCCATCGTTGGGACTTTGATCATTGGGCATCCCTTGGTAATCCCGGCTGGGATTATCAGTCTGTTTTGCCTTTGTTCAAGCGTTCGGAGCGCCAGCAGCGCGGGGCAGATGCGTGGCATGGTGCTAATGGAACGATGGATGTGGTGGACACAAATTATCACTTTCCTGCCAGTGAAGCCTTTGTGGATGCGAGTGTGCAGGCTGGCTTTGCGCGCCGCGATGATTTTAACGGCGCCGAACAGGACGGTTGTGGTTTTTTTCAGGTGACACAAACGCCGCAGGGCAGACGTTGCAATTCGGCTACGGCCTTTTTGGATGAAGCATTAGCGCGGCCGAACCTTACCGTGATCACCGGTGCGCACGCGTCACGGGTGCTGTTCGAAGGCAAAAAGGCGGTGGGTGTGGAGTATTTTCTCCAGCCGCACCTAGACCAGCGTCACGTGGTGAGCGCGGATCGTGAAGTGGTGCTGAGTGCAGGCGTAATCAATTCTCCGCAGTTGCTGAAGCTCTCCGGAATTGGACCACAGCACGAGCTGCATCAATTCGGTATTCCGGTGATTCACGATTTGCCTGGGGTTGGTGAAAATCTGCAGGATCATCCTGATATTTTAATTCGTTGTCTGGATAAGAGCCGAACATCCTTTGCGACCGTGCCGGGTAAGAGTACGTTCGATTTTATTCGGCGCTATTTTTCGCGGGAATCGCCGTTTGTCTTTACGCCGACGGAATGCGGTGGTTTTATAAAATCCAGCCCAGATCAGGAAATTCCAGATCTTCAGCTGCAATTTGCTTCAATTCGTATGGAGCCACACGGCAAGGGTTTATTTATGCCGGCAAAATTTGGCTTCGTGCTGCATATCTGTCACTTGCGGCCAGAAAGCCGTGGGCGTGTTTTGTTGCGCAGTGGGAACCCGCTGGATGCGCCTCGGATTGAAGCCAATTACTTTCAGCGTGAAAAGGAGTTGGATGCTTTAGTCAATGGCGTCAAGATTGGCCGCCAGATTCTCGCGCAGCCAGCGATGGCGCCTTTTGTTCAGGAAGAAGAGATGCCTGGCGCAACGGTGCAAAGTGATGCGGAAATCCGCAGATTTATCCGTAATCGCGTGGAAACGGTCTACCACACGGCGGGTTCCTGCAAAATGGGGAACGATGCAATGGCGGTTGTTGATGCAACGCTGCGGGTACACGGCGTGGAAGGCTTGAGGGTGGTGGATTCCTCCATCATGCCTACCATCACCGGCAGTAATATCCATGCACCAACGGTTATGATCGCTGAGCGAGGCGCACAGCTGATGCTTGAGGCCCTTGGTTAATTGCCTCTTTCCACGCGGGGAGATGTTCTTCAAGCAGGTGTCGTAATGTGGCGACGCCTGCTTCGCTGAGGAATAGCCCGAGTTTGCTGCGTCGCCAGAGCAAGTCTTCTTCGGTTTGCGCCCATTCCTCGGTGACGAGGTAGCGTAGTTCTGCTTCGCTTAGCTCGCCTTCGATCACGCAACCAAGGTCTGATAGCTTGGTTGCGTTGCCCAAGATCATCTGGATTCGGGTGCCGTAAGCGTGCGCCATTCTGCGCAGCATGTGGTTTGGCATCCACGGCCAGCGTTTGGTAAGCAGGCCCAGCCATTCTTCGAAATCATGTTCGATGTTTCCACCGGGAAGCGGGGTGCTTTCTGTCCATTCCGGCTCCATTTGAGGGAAGTGTGGCTGGAGCATGTGGAGGGCGGATTCGGCCAGTTTGCGATAGGTGGTGAGCTTGCCGCCAAAGACAGATAATAACGGCAGCTGTTGGTGGATATCGGTTTCAATTTCCAGCGTGTAGTCGCGGGTGATGGCAGAGGGAGAATCGGATTCGTCGTCGCACAAAGGGCGCACGCCGGAATAGCGCCAGAGAATGTCTTTGGATTCAATCTGGTGCTTGAAGTGACGGTTGACTACGTCGAGCAGGTACTGTTCTTCTTCTGCGTCGATTTGCACTTCTCGCGGGTCGCCGTGGTATTCCTTGTCGGTGGTGCCGACGAGTGAAAACAGCTCGTTATACGGGATTACAAACACGATGCGGTGGTCTTCGTTTTGTAGAATGTAGGCTTGATTGCCTTCGTGGATGCGTGGCACGACAAAGTGGCTGCCCTTGATCAAACGAACGTGGCGCGGTGAGCGCGCGTGCAGATTTTCTTCGATAAATTGCTGCGCCCACGGCCCTGCGGCATTGACCAAGGCGCGTGCCCGAAAATGCCGCACTTGGCCAGAATCAAGCTGTTCTACCGCAATGTGCCAGAACCCATCTTTGCGCTCCGCTCGCTGGCAGCGGGTGCGTGTCAAAACAAGTGCGCCTTGATCGCGCGCCTGAATGGCGTTTGCCACGACCAGCCGCGCGTCGTCTACCTGACAGTCGGAGTATTCAAAGCCGGTGGTAATCGAGGCTTCGAGTGGATTGCTGGGGTCATTTGCATCGAGCTGGAGTGTGCGTGAGCCCGCCAAGCGGCTGCGCGTGCTGAGGTGATCGTATAGGAACATGCCAATGCGTATCATCCAAGCCGGCCGCAGGTGGGGACGGTGGGGAAGGATAAAACGCATTTGCTTGATCAGGTGTGGCGCTTTTGCTAGCAGGGTTTCCCGCTCTGCGAGGGCATCCCGCACGAGCCGAAATTCATATTGCTCCAAGTAACGGAGACCGCCGTGTATCAACTTGCTGCTGGCCGAAGATGTGGCGCTGGCGAGATCCGCTTGCTCAACGAGGGCGACGCTTAAGCCTCTGCCGGTGGCGTCATTGGCGATGCCTACGCCGTTGATGCCGCCGCCAATGACGAATAGGTCAAAGGTGGGGGCGCTTTCGGTATGGAAGGGGTTGAGCGAGGTGATTTCTGCATTCATGGCGATACTCTTCACGGCGTGCCTTTAAAAGGAGACAGGTGAAGTATATCTGAGATTGGAAAGTTCGAAAACGAAAATAAATGAACCGTCAGTTTTCGGTTTTCTTTGTTTTGGGCGGTTTAGGGTTCTGGCCTTGTGGAATCATCCGTTTCGGCGAGTAAAAGCTTCACGTTGCGTTCTTTGAGAAGACCTTGGAAGGTTGTGCTGGGCCGCGCATCGGTCACAAGGCTGTCGATCTGGTCGAGATCGCCGAGGCGTATCATTGCGCGCCGCCCAAACTTGGTGTGATCGACGGCGAGCAGCACCTCGCGGGAGTTGGCGATAATCGCTTGGGATACACGTACTTCTTGGTAGTCGAAATCCAGTAGTGAGCCGTCTTCGTCGATGCCGCTGATGCCGATAATGCCGTAATCCACGCGAAACTGTTGGATAAAATCGACGGTTGCAGAGCCGATGATGCCGCCATCGTGGCTGCGCACCTTGCCGCCGGCGATGATGATGTCGAAGTCTGCTTTGCCGGAGACTGTGGCGGCAACGTGCAGGTTGTTGGTGATGATTTTTAGGCCCTTGTGATGGAGCAATGCATGGGCGATGGCCTCGTTGGTGGTGCCGATGTTGATAAAAAGTGAGGCGTGATCGGGGATGTGTGCGGCTACGATTTTCGCGATACGCGCTTTCTCGTTGGCTTGCAGCTGCTTGCGGGTGGCCCATTCCGTATTTTGGGTAGTCGCTGCGGCGCCCGCACCGCCATGAAAGCGGCGTAGTTGATTGCTTGCCGCGAGTACGTTGATGTCGCGCCGCACGGTTTGTGGGGTGACGTCAAAATGGCCTGCGATGTCTTCTACCGAGACAAATCCACGGGTTGAGACTAGCTCGATGATTTTTTCATGGCGTAGCTGCTGGGACAGGTTTTTGTGGTCATTCATTGTGTTCGTGGCCGCTCGGCGTCGTATTGGGTCGATCGCCCTCAATATATCCTTAACTCGCAGGAATTCCCAAAAAAAACCGTGGTTTCTTCGGGTTGCGTGGGTGTTGATTCAGAGTGGCGCGTGTTTGGGTGAGCAAAAACGAACATTATAGAAAATCATGGGTTCAGAAAACTTGCATCCGAGCGGGGAGCAAGAGACAATTCTCGATCATTAAGCCCGCATTGTTCTTTTTGGACAGGAATCATCATGCCCACCTATCTGCTTGCCATTGACCAAGGTACCACTAGCTCTCGCGCGATTGTTTTTGATCGGCGCGGTGCGATCATCGCGCAATCGCAGCAGGAATTTTCGCAGCATTTTCCGGCGGATGGATGGGTGGAGCACGATCCTGAAGAAATTTGGCAGAGTGTGCTGACGGTGGTGCGTGGGGTGCTGGAAAAGGCGCATTTATCGGCGCAAGAAATTGCCGGCATAGGGATTACGAACCAGCGCGAGACCACCATTGTTTGGGATCGTGCGACCGGCGAAGCATTGTATCCGGCAATTGTCTGGCAGGATCGACGCACTACGGAAGGCTGCCTGAGGTTGCGCGCGCAGGGGCACGAAGCAATGGTGCAGGAGCGCACGGGGCTTTTGCTGGACCCGTATTTTTCGGCCACCAAAGCCGCGTGGGTGTTGGATCATGTCGCCGGTGCGCGCGAACGTGCAGAACGCGGTGAGTTGGCTTTTGGGACGATCGACACTTTTTTGCTGTGGCGTTTGACCGGCGGGCGCGAGCACCGAACGGATGCCACCAATGCTTCTCGCACTCTGCTGTTTAATATCCACACGCAAGACTGGGATGCGGATTTGCTTTCGCTGTTTGGCGTTCCGCGCGCGATGTTGCCGGAGGTGATGGATTGCAGCGCGGAGTTTGGCGAAACGCAAGCGGCGCTCTTTGGCGCACCGATTCCTGTAGCGGGCATGGCGGGCGATCAGCAGGCGGCGCTAATCGGCCAAGCTTGCTTTGAGCGCGGTATGATCAAAAGCACCTATGGAACAGGCTGCTTTATGATTTTGAATACCGGAGAGCGTGCGCTTCAGTCGAGCCACCGCTTGCTTTCTACGGTCGCTTACCGCTTGGATGGGCGCGTAACGTACGGGCTGGAGGGCAGCATTTTTGTCGCTGGGGCGGCGATTCAATGGCTGCGAGATGGGCTTGCGCTGATCAATAATGCGCAGGAATGCGAGGCGCTGGCGCGTGAGGCGGGTGTCGATCATCATGTGTATATGGTGCCGGCGTTTACTGGTTTGGGTGCGCCTTATTGGGATCCAGAGGCGCGCGGTGCTTTGTTTGGGCTGACGCGTGATACCGGTATCAAGGATATCGTAACGGCGGGGTTGCAGTCCGTTGCTTATCAGACCCGTGATTTGATTCAGGCGATGCGCTCGGATGGTGCGGGCGAGCTGACCACTCTGCGAGTGGATGGCGGCATGGTGGCGAACAATTGGGTGGTGCAGTTTTTGGCGGATCTTCTCAATGTGAATGTGGATCGGCCTGCGGTTATTGAAACGACAGCCCTAGGTGCCGCTTATCTGGCTGGCTTGCAGCGCGGTGTATATGCTTCGTTAGAAGAAATTGCGAATTTGTGGCACTGCCAGCAGCATTTTGAACCGCAAATGGAGGATGGGCTGCGTGAGCGGCTTTACGCGGGGTGGGTGGATGCCGTTCGGCGGGTGCGGAAGAATCTGTAGGGGCGAATGATCATTCGCCCCTCTCGGTCTATGCCGCTTCGGGCAGGCGCTGGCTGCGCCGCTTAGGGAAAGCGCTGGCTATGCCGCTTAGGGCGAGCGTTGGCTGTTAGGGTAAACGATAGGTGCCGAGCAATACTTCCATCAGGGCTTTTTGGGCATGGAGGCGGTTTTCCGCTTCGTCCCATACGACTGCGCGCGGGTCGTCGAGCATTTCCGCGCTTACTTCTTCGCCGCGGTGGGCGGGGAGGCAGTGCATAAAGAGGGCGTCGTCGGCGGCAAGATCCATCAGGGCTGGGCTTACCTGGTAGTTTGCGAAGGCGGCGATGCGTGCTTGCTGTTCTTGTTCTTGCCCCATGCTGGCCCATACGTCGGTGACGACTAAGTGGCTCGCGCGTACGGCGGCTTTGGGGTCGTGCATTAGGGTGACGTGTGCTTGGTTGTTTGCGAGTACCGCTGCATCGGGTTCAAAACCGGGCGGGCAGGCGATGTTGAGGTGGAAACCAAACTGGCGGGCCGCATTCATGTATGAGTTGCACATGTTGTTGCCGTCGCCCACCCAAGTGACGGTTTTGCCGCGAATGTCGCCACGGTGTTCAACGAAGGTTTGCATGTCGGCCAGCAGCTGGCAGGGGTGAAAGCTGTCGGTTAGCGCGTTGATCACGGGCACTTGCGAGTATTGGGCAAAGGTTTCTACTTTCTCGTGCTCGAAGGTGCGGATCATGATGATGTCGACCATGCGAGAGAGCACGCGTGCGGTATCGGAGAGGGGTTCGCCGCGGCCTAGCTGGGTGTCGCGGGGGGATAGAAACAGCGCCCCGCCGCCGCACTGTATCATGGCGCTTTCGAAGGAGACGCGCGTGCGGGTGGAGGATTTCTCGAAGATCATGCCGAGCACTTTGTTTTTGAAAGGCTCGTAGGGGGTGCCTTCGCGCAGCATCTTTTTGAGTTCGATGGCTCGGGCGAGAATGCCGCGCAGTTCTTCGGGGGAGAAGTCGTTCAGGGTTAAAAAGTGCCGCGCGCTCATGGGCATCCGTTTCCTCTGTAGTGTCCCCAGCGCGGGTGAATGCGCTGGGTGTTTGTTTGTTGTATCTTGGTGTTATGGCTTGTTTTTAGAGGGATTTCTATTTTCGAACTTGTTTTAGCGTGGGCGTGAGCGTTCGTCGGCGGCCCAAGCCTTGATGATTTTTACTACGGAGTCGGCCAATAGTTTGGCTTCATCGTCGGTCATCGTCAGTGCGGGCAGCAAGCGTATGACGTTTCCAGAGGTAACGTTGATCAGAAGGCCGGCTTCCAAGGCGAGACGGGTGAGTTCGCCGCAGGGCTCGGTGGTTTCGATGCCGATCATCAGGCCCTTACCGCGCACTTCTGCAATGTATTCGCTGCCTTTCAGCTCGGTGCTGAAAATCGTCATTAGCAGTTTGCCGAGGTGATCGGCGCGTTCGGCGAGGCGGCTTTTCTCAATGGTGTCCAGCACGGCTAGCGCGGTGGTGCAGGCGAGTGGGTTGCCGCCGAAGGTGGAGCCGTGGTTGCCCGGTTTGAACAGTGCCGCAGCTTTTCCGGCAGCGAGGCATGCGCCGATGGGGAGGCCGTTGCCAAGCCCTTTTGCCGTGGTGACTACATCGGGCAAGATGCCGTAATGCTGGTAGGCGAAGTATTTTCCGGTGCGGCCGTTGCCGGTCTGGATTTCGTCGAGGATGAGGAGCAGATCGAGTTCGTCGCAGAGCGCGCGCAGGCCGGGTAGGTAATCGTCGCCAGGGATGTGGATTCCGCCTTCGCCTTGGATGGGTTCGATCCAGACGGCCACGACGGAGGGGTTGTTGCGGGCGATGGTGCGTACCGCTTCGAGATCATTGTAGGGTGCGCGTGAGAAGCCGCGAACGAGGGGCTCAAAACCCGCTTGTACTTTGCGGTTTCCGGTGGCGGTGAGTGTGGCAAGCGTACGGCCATGGAAGGAGTGTTCCATGACGATGATGGTGGGCAGATCTACGCCTTTTTGGTTGCCAAACATGCGCGCAAGCTTGATGGCGCACTCGTTGGCTTCGGCGCCTGAGTTTCCGAAGAAGCAGCTTTCCATCCCGGAAAGCTGCGTGAGGCGCTGCCCGAGCGTTTCTTGCGCAGGGATGCGGAATAGGTTGGAGGTGTGAACTAGCTGCGCCGCCTGCTTTTGAATTGCTTGGGTGACTGCGGGGTGGCAGTGCCCAAGTCCACATACGGCGATTCCCATAAAGGCATCGAGGTAGCGATTGCCTTGGGTGTCGTATAGCCAGATGCCCTCGCCGCGTTCAAAGGCAACGGGTAGGGGGGCGTAGGTGCTCATCAAACCACTAGCTGTCATTCTAGGTATACTCTCTTTCTATCGACTTTCTATCGTCTTTCTATCGAACAGTTTTTGAATTGCTGTTTGCTCGAATGGCTGTTTACGATCCGGCGGCTCTCTACTGGGGCTGGGAACGTAGCGGAGGGCGGATTTTCAAACGTCAGAAAACAAAAAAGGCAGCGCTGGCTGCCACGGTTTCTTGATCATAACCCTAAACTTGTTCAGGTGCAATCCGGCCGGGCGGTGCTTGGAAACTGGCCAGATCCGGCGTGGGTGGATGTAAAGCGCTCGCAGCGGTGCTACACTCTGCGCCTGCTGCGCCTGCTGCGCCTGCTGCGCCTGCTGCGCCGCTGGCGGGCTTGTCTCTGGATCATCTTACAGGTTGTTTTATGAATACTCTTGATGTCATTAAGGATCAGATCGAATCGAACAAGGTTATCCTTTATATGAAGGGCACCCCGCAGTTTCCGCAGTGTGGCTTTTCGGCGCGGGCGGTGGAAGCACTGATTCAGGTGGGTAAGCCGTTTGCCTATGTCAATATCCTAGAGCACCCCGATATTCGTGCGGAGTTGCCCAAGTATGCAAACTGGCCAACCTTTCCGCAATTGTGGGTGGGTGGAGAGCTGGTGGGCGGGAGCGATATTATTCTTGAAATGTCGCAGAATGGTGAGTTGAAAACGACGATTACCGAGGCCGTGGGGGAGTAGGTTTTTTCTCCGTACGCGCTTGTCGTTGCTGTTCTGCTGCTGTTGTCGTTGCTGTTCTGAATGTCAAAAAGGCTTGGTATTTTTGCCAAGCCTTTTTTTTCTTTTTTTTTGGGGCGTGTGCTTGCTTTGGTAGATAGATCGCGCAGATTTCGGTGTGAGAATTCGCATAAGCGTGTAGGCGTTATTCTGACAAAACAAAATAAATTCTTTCTTGCAGCGCGAAAATTGTCTTTGAATGCAATGCGGAGCGAGCGTATGAGAAATCGTGCGTTCTTGACAGGGGGTGCAAGCGGGTCAACACTCAAATTCCAACACGAAAGTCCAACACGAGTGGTTGATGTTGGTTTTGAGAATTAGATCGTGAGGCACACTGAAATGCTTTCAAACGTAAAAATTGCCACCAAGCTTGCAATGAGTTTTGGCGTGATTCTGATCTTGCTGGCTGTTGTAGCAGTGTTGAGCCTTACGAAATTATCGCAGACGCAAGCGCGATTTGACCAAGTGGTGGATGTTGGAAATGTGAAGGTTGCGGCAGCCAATGACATGGTTGATTCGATCAACCTAATCGCGATGGCATCGCGAAATATGGTAATTGCGGATGATCCTAGCGTGCAGCAAAAGGAGTTGGCAAGCCTTCAGGGAGCACAGCTGCGCTATGAGGCTTATTTTGGTGCTCTTGATCACTTAGTGGTAACGCCGGAAGGCAAGCGGCAACTGGCAGATATTACGAAAAAGCTGGCAGTTGTAAGAGAGGAGGTTGGGCTGGTAGTCGACTTTGTGCTCGCTAAGCAAAAAGATGCAGCCGTTGGTGCGCTTATGGGAAGCGCGCGGACGGCACAGACTGCTTTGATTGATGCTATTGGAGAGATGATTGCGCACGAAGAGCGTCTTAGCCAGTCGCAAGTGGCCAGTGCGCGCGAATCTTATCAAAGCGCACTCTATCTTTTGATCGGCGTTTCGGTATTTGCCGTGCTTTTTGGAATCGCTGCCGGTATCGTCATTACGCGTTCCATCACGCGCCCCTTAGGGCAAGCGGTAGGCGTGGCTGAGGCCATTGCGAACGGTGATCTGTCCAGCAAGATCAGCGTTACGACACGCGAGGAGACTGGACTGTTGCTCTCTGCGATGCAAAGGATGCAGCAGTCTTTAAGTGGGATCATTGGCGATATCCGACAATTGGTGCATGCAGCGAATCGCGGTGATTTAAGCGTGAGAATTCCGCTGCAGGGCAAAGCGGGTTACACGCAAGAGTTAGCCGAACAGCTCAATTTGCTGTCCACCACGATTGACAACGCATTGAGCGATATTGCTTCAGTCGCAGGTGCTTTGGAGGAAGGCGATTTAACGCGCCAGATTACTCGAAATTATGAAGGAATGTTTGATCAGTTGAAGAGCGGATTGAACAATACTGTTACGCGTCTTGCCGATACCATCGGTGAAGTGAATCACACCGTTGAAACGCTCTCTAGCGCAACGAGCCAAGTTTCCTCTACTGCGCAGTCACTCTCGCAGGCATCTTCTGAGCAGGCTGCGTCGGTTGAACAGACATCATCCTCGATTGAGGAAATGAGCGCATCTATTTCGCAAAATACCGAAAATGCGAAGGTTGCAGATTCCATGTCTGCGGAGGGGAGTAGGAAGGCCGCAGAGGGTGGTCAGGCGGTGAGCGAAACGGTTGCTGCCATGCAGGATATTGCCAAGCGCGTGAGCATCATCGACGACATTGCTTATCAGACCAATTTATTGGCGCTCAACGCTGCGATTGAAGCAGCGCGGGCCGGCGAGCATGGAAAAGGTTTTGCTGTGGTTGCGGCTGAGGTTCGGCAGTTGGCAGAACGCTCTCGCGTAGCGGCGCTGGAAATCGGCGAGCTTGCTACCAATTCAGTGGGGCGCGCCGAAAATGCAGGGCATTTGTTGGACGAAATCGTTCCTACTGCTCGCAAGGCGGCGGAGCTCGTGCAGGAAATCACGGCGGCTTCGCAGGAGCAGAGTTCTGGTGTGGAGCAGGTGAATACTGCGATGCGCCAATTAAATCAAATTACCCAGCAAAATGCTTCGGCGTCGGAGGAGCTTGCGGCTACTGCGGAAGAAATGTCTTCGCAGGCGGCGGCCTTGAAGGAGCTAATGGGGTTTTTCTTGCTCGCGAGAAACACGCGGCAGGCGGCCTTTAAAGGACAGTCGAAAGGCGTTGCAAAAGCCTCGCGCTTGAACGGTTCTGCGCCCGGCTATCGTAGCGGTATCGCTGGAGATGTTGATATTCCCTATTCTTCCGCGCCGGATGAAAGTCAGTTTGCCAGATTTTAATTGCGGTGAATCATATTGCCTTTACGCCTCACGCTATTGCCGAGTGAGTTTGAACGGTTCCAGAAGCTGATCATGGAGCTGGCGGGCATTGTATTGTCGGACAACAAGCAGGGCCTGTTCGTTAGTCGGCTGGAAAATCGCGTGCGTGCGCTGGGGCTTCAAAATTATTCTGACTACTATCGTTATATTCATGATGATGTGAATAACTACGAGCGCCATCACTTGGTCGACCTGTTGACCACCAATGAAACCTTCTTTTTTCGTGAAGCTGCACACTTTGAATTCTTGCGCGAGCTAGCCAAGTCGAGCGCAGGCGCCTTCCGAGTGTGGAGCGCAGCCTGTTCCAGTGGCGAAGAAGCATGGTCAGTGGCCATGACCTTGGCAGATGCGCTAAGAACCGGCCCTTGGGAGGTGGTCGGCACCGATATCAGCCGCCGCGTACTGGCGAAAGCGCGTAACGCGCACTATGCGATGGAGCGTATCGACGGAATCCCGTCTGCATTTCTCAAGCGTTATTGTTTGCGCGGGATTGATCGCGAAGCTGGAACGTTACTGGTGCACAAGATGCTGCGTGAGAGGGTGCGGTTTTGCTATAGCAATCTTCTCCAGCCGCGCCAGGATCTTGGAACGTTCGACGTAATTTTTTTGCGTAACGTAATGATTTATTTTGATAATGACACTAAGCTCAAGGTGGTGCGAAACCTGTTGCCATACCTCAAGAATGACGGTTTTCTGGTTACGGGGCACGCTGAGAGCTTAACCAGCCTTAATTGCGGCTTGAAAATGCTGCGTCCTACGCTCTATCAGCGCCGCTGATTTTTGCGCTGCACTCCCTCGTTTATTTTGCTAACGCAAAAGCTCATCACACTCATGACAATAACAAAGAGGTCTTTCGTGATCGAAACGGCGATTCCTTGGCAAAAACTAGCGAGCGTTGGGCGCTGGGCGCATCATTTTATCGGCGCGAAGCCTGCAACTTACCGGCCCTTGTTTGATGCAACGCGCTTGTCGGCATTGGCGGGGCGGTTGGAAATCGTTAGGGATGCAAACGGTGTCGCGCATCTCTATGCGGAGCACGATCTTGACTTGTTTGCTGCGCTCGGGTTTTTGCAAGGGTGTGAACGGGGGCTGCATCTTGAATTTCTTCGCCATTTGGCGCGTGGCCGCTTGGGAGAATGGCTTACGGGTGCACGCCTGCCGTCGTGGTGGCCGCGCCTCTCGGGTTTCTCGTTAATCGACGTTGATCGCTTTGTGCGCCCGCTTGGATTTGAGGGGGAGGCGCGTGCTGCACTTGCTCGGATACCGTCGGTAGAGCGGCACTATTTGAGTGCATTTGCTCGGGGAGTGAATGATGCGTGGCGTGGCGAACTTTATGGGCCGGAACAGGTGTTATTCGCCAAAACGCAGCCGTGGCGTGCGGAGGATTGCTTGCTCGCTGCGCGAGCTTCGGCGTTTATAATTGCGTTGCTTCCTTTGGAAAATGAGCTGACGTTTAATCGTATTCGGGGTGAGCAGGGCGACGCCTTAGCGCGTCTGCTATATCCCGATGCTCCTTGGGATGCAGCACCCCCGCGTGTGAGTGATGGCGCCGCGCCTTCTGTGCAGGAACGAGCGGGCGGCGGTGGTGCCTTGTCTGACAACGACGGCCCTGAGTTGCCATTGGAGCCATTGCCTATGGGAAGTAATAATTGGGCGGTGGCTGGCAGCCGCACCCAAAGCGGCAAGCCACTTTTGGCGAACGACCCGCATGTGCCGCTCTTGCCCGCGCCTACTTTTTGGCAGCATGTGCATTTGAAAAGCCCAACGCTCAACGTGCAGGGTGGGATGTATCCGGGTTTTCCCGCATTTGGCTTCGGCCATAACGCGCAACTTGCGTGGGGTGTAACCACGGCGTTTCGGGACGCTTGGGATTTGTTTCGCATTGAGCGGCTTCCCGGTGCGCCGAGCCGGTATCGTATTCCTGCTGGGGTGGGTGAGCTGGTATCGCACAAAGAGGTGTTGTACGGTCGCTGGTCTGCTAAGGAATCGGTGGAATGGGAGTCTTGCGCGCACGGGGTTGTGTATCCGCATTGGAAGTCTGCGATGGGGGGTGAGGTTGCGCTTAAGTATGCGGAATGTGACCATGTTGCGCACTTTTCTGGACACCTTGCCCTGATGAGAGCAAAGACGACGGAAGCACTGGATGCCGCACTTGCGAGCATCAACGAGGGGCCCTTTGATTTTAACGTCGTTCATGCGCATCACGAGGGGCGAATCGGCTGGAGCGTGGTCGGTAAGCTGCCGAAGCGCATGCAGGATGGCCTATTTGAGCGCGACGCCAAAGACAAAAATGCGCAGTGGGATGGGTACCTTCCATTTTCTGAAAACCCAGCACAAATTCAGCCAGAATGCGGCTTTGTGGGCACGGCCAACAGTGTGACGGATGCCGCTCAACACGCACGTTTATGTACACCGGTACACTGTGAGGCGGAGTATCGACAGCAGCGCATTGTGGGCTGGCTTTCGCAGGGAAAGCAGCTGAGTGTGCTTGATATGCAGCGGATGCAGGCAGATGTGGGTGCGGATTTTTCTGAGCCTCTGCGTGATGTTTTGTGTGCGAACCTAGAAGCGTATCACGCTGGAACGCGCTTGCAGCAGGATGCAGTGCGAGCGTTGCGGGATTGGGATGGAGTTTTTGACGTGGATTCTGTAGGTGCGAGTGTGTTTTCGTTCTTGCGGCGTAGAATTGCGTCGGATATTTTCGCAGAATTGCTGCCTGAGAAGATTGCCTTTCGGTTTGGCCATGGTCAGCGGGCAATTCCGCGCCTAGATCGTTTGCTTTTGGATGATCAGGATGATTTGCGTGGCTATCTAGAGGCGAAAACGGGGCTTACGCTTTCACGCTGGATTCGGGTAAGCTTTGAGAAAATGCTTGCTGAGATGGCGAGCCAGTTCGGTGGTGTGGTCGCTACGTGGCGCTGGGGTCGGATTCAGGTGCTCCGCATAGCGGCCGCAGCGGGGGAGTTGGTGCCTGCTGCGCACGCATTTACCGCGTTGGAGGTTGGGTTTCCGGGGGAGAATAATACCTTGAGCCCTGCCATTTCGATGCCCTTGAACAACGGCGGGCTTCGGGTGTTGAATGGTGCGAGCAGCCGCTTTATCTGCGATCTGTCCGCGCCCCATGGGGCGTGGTTTGCGCATTGTTGTGGCCCGTCAGCCGATCCGGATACGCCTTATTTTCGTGGGCTTGCGCAGCAATGGGCCGATTTTCGCTGGTTTTGGTCGGGGCTGTGGCCGGCGGATGAGGTGCCGGATGTGTTGGAGCGTGTTGTGGTAGGGTTTGCAGAGCTTAGTGTAGATAGAGCTTAGTGTGGAGGAGGCGTTCTAACATGAGATGGCAGCCGCAGGTTGTGGATGTAATTATGGGCAAAGTGGCGTTGGATGCGCCGCTGACCTTGGCCGGTTGGGTGCGCTCGCGGCGCGATTCCAAAGGTGGATTCTCGTTTGTGTTGTTACACGATGGTTCCTGTTTTGATGGATTGCAGGTGGTGCTGGATGCGAGCCTTGCGAACTACGAAACAGAAATTCTTAAGCTTTCTGCTGGCTGCAGTATCCGCGTGAGTGGCGTTTTGCTTGCATCGCAAGGCAAGGGCCAAGCGTACGAGCTGAAAGCCGATACGCTAGAGGTGCTGGGTTGGGTAGAAGACCCAGAAAGCTACCCCATCGCCAAAAAGCGCCATACCTTGGAATACCTGCGTTCCGTTGCCCATTTGCGGCCGCGCACGAATACCTTTGGCGCAATGGCGCGAATGCGAAACAGCCTCTCGCAGGCGATTCACCGTTATTTTGATGCGCACGGCTTTTTCTGGGTGAATACGCCGATCATTACCGCGAGCGACTGCGAGGGCGCAGGGGAGATGTTTCGGGTAAGCACGCTGGATTTTTTGAAGCTGCCTCGTAACGCGGCGGGTCAGGTGGATTTCAGTCAGGATTTTTTCGGGAAGGAGGCGTTTCTGACCGTTTCTGGGCAGTTGAATGGCGAAGCGTTTTGTACAGCGCTGTCGCGTATCTATACGTTCGGCCCGACGTTTCGTGCAGAAAACTCTAACACCAGCCGCCATCTTGCCGAGTTCTGGATGGTGGAGCCGGAAATGGCGTTTGCAGATCTTGCAACGATTGCCGATGTTGCAGAGGCGTTTTTGCAGTCGGTGGTATCGGATCTTCTCAACGCGCGTGACGCGGATATTGCGTTCTTTACGGAACACTACGATAAACAGTTGCGTGGCCGTCTTGAAAACGTGATCCATCAGCCGTTTGCCCGGATGAGTTATACCGAGGCGGTTTCAATTTTGCAAAAATCTGGCAAGGAATTTCAGTTTCCGGTGCAGTGGGGCTTGGATTTGCAGTCGGAGCACGAGCGTTTTCTTGCTGAGGAATATGCCAAGCGGCCGGTGATTGTCATGGATTATCCAGAGGCGATCAAGGCGTTCTACATGCGGCGTAACGACGATGGTAAGACCTGCGCGGCGATGGATATTCTTGCGCCTGGCATTGGTGAGATCATTGGCGGCAGTCAGCGCGAGGAGCGCCTTGCTTTGTTGGATGAAAAAATGGCTCCACTAGGTTTGGCCGAAAATCTTGGTTGGTATCGTGACCTGCGGCGTTATGGCACGATTCCCCATGCCGGATTTGGGCTTGGATTTGAGCGCTTACTGACGTATGCAACCGGAATGGAAAATATCCGCGATGCGATTCCGTTTCCGCGCGTGCCGGGGAGTGCGGAGTTCTAGGGCCGCACTTACCGCAAATCCATCAACGCAAGTCCATCAACGCAAGTCCATCAACGCAAGTCCATCAACGCAAGTCCATCAAATCATCGTCCCCGCCGGAAACTGGCAAAACTTCGTCTAGCCCGCCGAGTGCGCGCCAGCGGTTGACGATGTGGCAGAACAAATCCGCGGTTTTGTCGGCATCGTAGAGTGCGGAGTGTGCTTCTTTTTGGTTAAAGCTGATTCCTGCGGCGATGCAGGCGCGCGCGAGTACGGTTTGGCCGAGGGCGACACCGCCAAGCGTTGCGGTGTCGAAGCAGCTAAATGGGTGGAAAGGATTGCGTTTAATTGCGGCGCGCTGGGTGGCCGCAAACAGAAATTGGTGGTCAAAAAATGCGTTGTGACCTACCAAAATCGCGCGCTTGCATTCGAGGTTGGATAGCGCTTTTCGGACTTCACCGAAGATTTCTGTAAGCGCTACTTTTTCGTCTACAGCATTGCGAAAAGGGTGCCAAGGGTCGATTCCGGTAAATTCCAGCGAGGCTTTTTCGATGTTTGCGCCCGCAAAGGGGCTGACGTGAAAATGGCTGGTGCGATATTTTTTTAGCCAGCCGTTCTCATCGAAGTGCAGGCTGATGGCGGCAATTTCGAGGAGTGCGTCGGTTTGGGAATTAAATCCACCGGTTTCCACGTCGATCACTACAGGGAGAAAGCCGCGAAAGCGGTGTGAGAGTGCGTTTTTAAGGTTGGAACCCACTGGATATGCCTTACCGGAAAGAAAGTTGAATCCTACCTTACCGAAGCAAGGTCACTCAAGTTTAGTCAAACCTTGCCGATAGCGTTGCTGTAAGGCGTAAATGGCCGAATTGAGCAAAACCGATTTGAAAAGCGAAGCCTGATCAGACCGATCGTAGTTAGGCCGAGGGGATGAGGCGGGAGCTGTCTGTGGTGAAGTCCTATTATCAAATGTTTTGTATTGCCCGTGCAGCGCTCCTTGGCGCCTTTGGTTGGGGGAGCTCTTGTGTTGCGTTTGGCTTAATTAGCTATCAGGCGCCGATGGATGCGACCACTTGGAATGTCGAGCAATCGCCGCTTGAATGCCGCATCTGGCAGCCGGTGCCGGGCTATGGGGATGCGGTATTTTCCAAGCGATCAGGGGAGGCGTTAGAATTTTTTTTGGAGAGCCTGCAGCCCGCGTGGCGAAGCGGAACCGCAAATTTGTTTGTGGCTCCACCGGCATGGCAAAGCGGGTTGTCTACCTTCTCTTTGGGAACGGTAAAATCCGTTACCGGAAAGCGCCCCGTCACCGTTGGGGAGGGGGTGGCGCTGCGGTTTATTCGCGAGCTTGAACAGGGCAAGGTGCCTACCGTGCAGACTTCGGGGGAGTTGGCCACGCGCGTGGGGGTTTCTGCGGTAAATTTTGGCGGTGCTTACCAGAGCTACCAGAATTGTGTGGGCGCGATGTTCCCTGCGAACTACGAGCAGCTTAAAGCATCGGTTTTGCACTATGCTTCCGAGCAATGGAAGCCAGATGGCAAGGCGCAGGCGAGGCTGGATTTGATTGCTGGCTATCAAAAGCTTGATGCAGGCATCCGCAAAATTTTTGTGGACGGCCATTCGGATACGATGGGGCGCTTGGGCCACAACTGGGAAGTTTCTCGCCTGCGTGCCAATGCGGTGCGTGAATACCTCATTGCCAAGGGGGTGCCGGAAGAAATGATTGTGATGCGCTATTGGGGCAAGAGTCGCCCGATTGATAAGCGCGGCAATCGTAAGAGCAGCCCCGCCAACCGGCGCGTTGTGGTGCAAATGGTGAAAGCATAGCGCGCTACCCTAGGCAGTCTCTCGCCAAGTCGCTAAAATGGCGGCGGTGTTTCGGATGACGCGTGCTTGCGTCTTGATCGGCCTCGCGCCCCGGCCAGAAATGGTTCCCCCTCTTATAAGGTTTCTCCATGTCAGATATTAAAAAAGTCGTGCTTGCCTATTCGGGCGGCTTGGATACGTCCATTATTCTCAAGTGGCTGCAAGAAAACTATCAATGCGAAGTCGTGACCTTTACTGCGGATTTGGGGCAGGGTGAAGAGTTGGAGCCTGCGCGCCAGAAAGCCGCTGGCTTAGGCATCAAAGAAATCTATATTGAAGATCTGCGTGAAGAATTTGCCCGCGACTTTGTTTTCCCGATGTTCCGCGCGAACACTCTGTACGAAGGCGAATACCTGCTCGGCACCTCGATTGCGCGCCCGCTAATCGCCAAGCGCTTGGTGGAAATTGCCAACGAAACCCAAGCCGATGCGATCTCTCACGGCGCAACTGGCAAGGGCAACGATCAGGTGCGCTTTGAGCTGGGCGCCTATGCTCTCAAGCCCGGCATCAAAGTGATTGCACCGTGGCGCGAATGGGATCTGAACTCCCGCGAATCTCTGCTGGCCTATGCCGAAAAACACGCCATCCCCGTCGAAAAGAAAAAAGGCAAATCGCCCTATTCGATGGACGCCAACCTTCTCCATATCTCCTACGAAGGCGGCATCCTCGAAGATACCTGGGCCGAAGCCGAAGACGATATGTGGCGTTGGTCGGTTAGCCCAGAAAACGCGCCTGACAAAGCCACCTATATCGAAATACGCTTTGAAAATGGCGACCCTGTAGCGGTAGATGGCGTCAACATGAGCCCCGCCCAGCTGCTCGCCCACCTCAACAAAATCGGCGGCGCGAATGGTATTGGCCGCCTTGATCTGGTTGAGAACCGCTATGTGGGCATGAAGTCTCGGGGTTGCTACGAAACCCCAGGCGGCACGATCCTACTCAAAGCGCATCGCGGCATCGAGTCCATCACCTTGGATCGTGAAACCGCTCACCTGAAAGACGATCTGATGCCACGCTACGCCAGCTTGGTATACAACGGCTACTGGTGGTCGCCAGAGCGCCTTGCGCTGCAAGCTCTGATTGATCAGACCCAGCAATATGTTTCGGGTGATGTGCGTCTGAAGCTCTATAAGGGAAGCGTGTCGGTCGTAGGCCGCCGTTCGGATCACAGCCTGTTCGATCTTTCTATCGCCACGTTCGAAGACGATCGCGGTGCTTACAATCAAAAAGACGCCGAAGGCTTCATCCGCCTGAATGCACTGCGTATGCGCATTGCGGCGAACAAAGGGCGCAAGCTGAAGTAAGCGCAAAGCCTTCTCAAGCCCTGCGGAAAAGACGGGGCTTGAGTCGGTCGCCGATCGAAAAGCTAACTATACTGGTCTAACCACTTCTCTTTGGAAGGCTTTGGCAGGCCAGTAGCGCGTACTTATGTCCGATGAACCATCCAACCCCTTACGTCCAGTTTTAGAGGAGCCTCCGGCTTTAGAGGAGCTTCCCGTTCTGGAGGAGCCTGCGCTTTCTCTGTTTCTGGGAATTACCGATGCTGCGATTCTGTTCGTACCCGATGGGCGCGTGTTTGCGACCAATTCGGCGGCGGAGCAGCTCTTTGGCGTATCGGAAGGTGCAGTGCGGGGGCAATTGTTCGACCGTATCATCCCTTGCCCTCGCGAATACGCCGGAAATGTGCCTCGCTACGTGGCTGATTTCTGTGAGGCGAATAGCGAGCCGTTCTCTCACCCCGTAGTGGCTTTGTGCGGTACACAAACGCGCTTGAGCCTTCTGGTAAGACGTACCTCCCTCATGCTCGGTGCAGTTGCTTGCAGCCTTCTATTTTTTCAGGATATTTCGGAGCTTGTCGAGTCGCAGCGTTTGCTTCAGCAAAAGGTAACCAATAGCGCTGGATTGTCGGCTGCCAAAAGCCGCTTTTTGAGCCATTTGGCGGGGAATATGCCGCGCCCGCTGGCCGTGTTGCGTGGGGTGCTTCGCCAACAGTTGGACGGCGAATCAAATTCGCCGCAATTGCATCAAGAGCTCGCCCTTGGTTGGCAGGCGCTCGGAGAGCTGCAGAAGCTGCACAGTGAGATTTCAGACTTTAGCCAGCTTGAGAGCAATCATTTTGAATTTCAGTTGGCGTGTTTTAACGCCCGCTTCGTAATTGACGGTTTGTTAGAACACTTTCAGGAACAGGCTAACCGTTACAACCTTGAATTTGCGACGCTGGTGGCTCCCAGTGTTCCTGAATTTTTGATTGGCGACCCGGATCGTTTGCAGCAGATTTTACGTTGCTTACTGGCGGAATCGTTCCGCTCTACCACTGAAGGCGGCGTTACCATCCGTGCTCAATGCTTAGCAGAAACCGATACGCATGCCACGATTGAATTTGAAATCAGCGACACTGGACAGGGGTTAAGTGATCGAGTTCGCAAGGATTATCAAGCTTTGCTGGAAAACCCGCGCACATCATTTGCAGATCAACTGGGCGAATTAGGGGTGGGAATTGCCATTGCGAACGAACTCATTGGGCGTATGGGGGGGCGGTTAACTTTGCGTTCTACCGAAAACGTGGGGACGACCTATGCAGTATCGCTCAAGTTCGAACAGGGTGAACGCCTACAAAATGAGGTGCGCCAGTTAACGGGGCGGCGTGCGTTATTCGTAAATGATGTGTTGAGCGATCGTGCCTGGATGACGGACATCTGCAAAGTAGAACGCATGCAATGCGAATGGGTGGGTACCTGTGAGCATGCGGTGAAGCGCTTGTGCCAAGAAAGCGCAACGCTTACGCCTTTTGATTTTGTGGTGATTGATTTACATGGCTTGAAAACAGAAGGCGCACTTTTAATTGAGGAGATTCATAGCCGTGAGGAGCTAAAAAGCACCGCCATTGTGATGCTGGTGGATGCGAATGAGGGAATTACGCCTGTAGTGGCCAGCAGTATGAGAGTGAACGTGCTCCTCGCGAAGCCGGTGGGTAAAAACCTGATGCTACAAGCGCTGCGTGCGGCGCTTGTGCAGCGGCGGCAGGCACAACCGATGCTGGTAACGCAGCATTTGCTGAATGCTGGCGAATTGCGTGCACAACGCTCATTGTTAGTGGATGATAACGAGGTCAATCAGATCATCGCCAAAGGAGCCTTGCGCCGCTTGGGGATTACTGCTGATGTGACGAATAATGGTGAAGAAGCGATTGATGCAGTGCGCGATAATCAGTACGATTTTATTCTGATGGATTGTGAGATGCCGATTATGGACGGCTTTGAAGCAACTCGGTTGATACGCGCGTGGGAGCAGAAGTGTGGGCGGCATACGACCATTATTGCCTTGACTGCAAATTCTAGTGATGAGATTTATAGACAGTGTTTGCAGGCGGGGATGGATGATTTCATGCAAAAACCCTTTCGAGCCGATCAGCTTCAAGCCATTCTCGATAGAATCGCAAGGCAGCGAATCGAAGCCAGCCAAGGGATTGGCGGCTGATCTGACTGCGGGCGTTTGTTTGAGTGGTACGAAATGAGTGAATCCCAAGCGTTACAGGTAGCGCGTCCGTTGGTGCTGGTTTTTGATGCTGCACCCAAACAGGTAGAAGCGTACCGCCATATTTTTCTGGCCATGGATGTTGAAATGCGCGCGCCCGAGAACGCAGAACAACTGCGCACGCAAGCAATTGAAACCCAGGCCGCGATGTTGCTGATTGATGCTGCGGTAAGCCAGCCGGATGCGTTTCAGCTGATCAATAGCCTGAAAGCGGATAAGCGCATTGCGCACATTCCGGTTGTGCTCGTTACCTCCGGTTTTTCAGATCGACGCCTGAAACTCTATCCGGCGTTGGAGAGCGCGGTAGAAATACTTCCCAAGCCGTTTGAGATTGAGCAGTTTTTTGCTTTGATCAAGTTTTATCTGCAACAGTATCGTTATCGGCGCATCGTAGACCAGATTGGTGACAAGAGCGAAGGTTCCATCATCGAAAGCGATACGGAGGCGCTTTTAGCGCTGGATGCGGAAGGAAAAATCCTGTTTGCCAACTACGCGGCGGAGTGCATTTTACGCGGTCGATCGCGTTTTTTGGTCGGAAAATACATGGAATCCATGCTAGATGAACCGGTACCCGCATTGGTGTCGCACTGGCAGGAGCACCCGATCAAAACCGTTACGGGCAAGGAGCAGATTCTCCAAATTGATAGTGCTACTTTGTGGCGGGCCGATGGGGAACCAATCCACGCCAAGTTTGCGGCGATTCCTCTGTTTGAACAAGAAGAAATCCGCCACGTAATTGCCTTCCGTGAAACCAAAGAGACTCGGGAATCCAAGGAAAAAATCGCGTCGCTGAGCCACTCGGATACGATCACCGGTCTACCGACTCGGGTGCGCTTTCAAGAGCTGATGGACAAATTGCTTCAAAAGGCGCGGCAGCGTAATCATTATTGTGCGATCTTGCATGTCGATCTGGATCATTTCCGCAACCTGAATGAGAGTTTGGGGCACGAGATTGGGGATCAGCTTCTGGTGCAGGTGACCGCGCGAATTAAGCAGTTGATTCGCCGTGAAGATGTAGTAGGCCGCATGGAAAGTGACGAGTTTGTTATCGCGATGGGCTACATTGAGCAGCCAGAAAATGCAGGGCTCGTGGCGCGTAAGCTGGTGGATCGTTTGCGTGAACCCTATTTGTTGCGTGGTCACGAAATCTATTCCAGCGCATCGGTCGGCATTGCTATTTTTCCGCAGAGCGGCGATTCCGTGGATGTGCTGATCAAGAATGCAAAGACCGCCACGCACCGCGCCAAGGTGCTGGGGCGTAGCACCTATCAATACTTCACCGTTGAGATGAACAAAGAGCTCGCCTATCGCTTGCGGACGGAGTTTGAATTGCGGAAGGCGCTTGAAAAACAGGAGTTATTGGTCTCTCTGCGTCCTGTGGTTGATGTGGCGAAGGGGCGGGTGATGGCTTATACCGTCGCGCTTCAGTGGCCGCACGCAAAACGGGGGCTGCTGGAAGCGGCGGAGTTTGCGTCGGTTGCAGAGGATGCCGGATTAAGCGCCGACTTGTGTAAGTGGCAATGGCAGAAGGGGCTTTCTTTAGCGCGCCAGCAGCAAGTGAAGGACAACGAACCCCACGTGTTGATTATTTCTGCGAGCCAAGCTTTTTTAAGCCAAGAAGACATCGTGCCCTGGCTGATACAGGCGGTGAAGGATGCTCATATTGACCCCGCTCGAATTGTGGTAGCGCTCGCTGAGGGCGTTACTATGACACGCGAACAGGCGACGGTAGAAACCTTGCTTACGCTTCGCAAGCAGGGGTTTGAATTTGCCATTGATGAATTTGGAACTGGTTTTGCGTCGTTGCAGATGTTGCGAAGGATTCCTTTCAGCGCAGTTGTGCTGAGCGACGCGCTGGTAAGCGGGCTTGGAAATCAGCGCACCGAAGATGCGATTGTGGACGGCATTTTGTATTTGGCAAAGCAGCTTGGCTTGCAAGTGCTTGCGCCCGGAGTTTCTAACGAACAGCAGGCAGCGTTCTTGCAATTGCGCGGTGCGTGTTGGCAATCAGGGGCTTATGTAGAAGAGCGCATCGCGCAACCCGATTATGTCGAGGCGACTTGGGAATTTCCGGGAGCGAGCTTGTAGTGACGGTCTTTTATTTTCGACGTTTTTTCAGCCAGCTTTCTTTTTCTTCTAGGGTGAGAGCGCGTGCTTCGGATTCCAGCATGATGGGAATATCGTTGCGGATTGGGTAAGCAAGGTTGCTGGAGAGGCTGATCAGTTCGTTGTGTTCGCGGTCGTATTCGAGCGGAGTTTTGCTGATCGGGCAAACCAGCAGTTCCAGAAGTTTCTTATCGAGCATGGTGGAGTCCTTATTTCGCGGTATTTTTTTCTGGCACGTAATACTTGTCTTTATATTCGCATAGATCTTCGATCAAGCAAGTTGCGCAGTGCGGTTTCCGTGCGATGCAGGTATAGCGGCCGTGCAAAATCAGCCAGTGGTGTGCATCCTGCAGAAATTCCTTAGGAATGTAGCGGAGCAGTTTGTTTTCCACTTCGAGTACGGTTTTCCCTGGCGCAATTCCGGTGCGGTTGGCGACACGGAAGATATGCGTGTCCACCGCCATGGTTGGCTGGCCAAAGGCCGTATTCAGGACGACGTTTGCGGTTTTTCTACCCACGCCCGGTAAAGCTTCCAGCGCTTCACGCGAGTTCGGAACTTCCGCGTTATGGTGCTCAAGAAGAATCGCGCAGGTTTTAATGATATTTTCTGCTTTGCTATTAAAAAGGCCAATGGTTTTTATGTAGGCTTTCAGCCCGTCTACGCCCAGTGCAAACAGTGATTCTGGGGTGTTGGCGACTGGAAACAGTTTGCGTGTTGCTTTGTTCACCGAAACATCGGTGGCTTGTGCTGAGAGAATCACCGCGATCAAAAGCTCAAACGGGCTGTTATATTCCAATTCGGTGGTTGGATGCGGGTTTGCGGCCTGAAAGCGCTGAAAAATTTCGCGGCGTTTGGTGGCATTCATAAGTCGGTGCTTGTTGCGTAACGCTTAGGCTGGGGGCTTATGGGTACGTGCGGCGTCAAGTGCGAGACGCGCTTGTTCTGCGCGCGCATGGAGCTGCTCGACCTTGGTTTGCATCGCAGCCATATTCGGTTGGGCTGATTTCGCTTTACAGGCCACTTGGAGCGCTTTGTTCGCGTCTTTCCAACGCTTTTGGGCGATATTCCAAGCAGATTGGAGCGCCACAAGAGAAGCAGCTTCTAGCGGAGAGCTCGGTGCTGAAGGGGGCGAGGGTGTTGAAGGTGGTGCGGGTATCGTGAGCGCGGCTGGCTGGCTTTCGCCGTAGGTGCGCGTCGTTATGGGTGCTTCGTGGCTTGCTAGCGTCGGGCTTTCGATCGCTTCGCGGTGTTCTTTTTTTGCGCGCTTTTCTTGGCGCTCCCGTGCTTTGCGTTCCGTTTGGGCAAGATAGCGTGAACGCGACAGTGCTGCTTCTGGCATCGGTAGTTCTGGCATGGCCACCATGTCAATGCAATCTACCGGGCAGGGTTCTACGCATAGGTTACAGCCGGTGCATTGATCCCCAATCACGGTGTGCATCAGCTGCGCGGCGCCGAGGATCGCGTCTACAGGGCAGGCCTGGATGCACTTGGTGCAACCAATGCACTCGTCTTCACGGATTACCGCCAAAAGGCGCGGTTCGGTGCTGGTGTCGTGATCGGGGGCTACTGGCAGATAGGGGCGTTGCAGCGCCTCACTGATGGCCTGCGCGACCCGATTTCCGCCGGGCGCGCAAAGATTGCTTGCTTCGCCATTGACCACCGCTTTTGCATACGGGCGACAAGCGGGATAGCCGCATTGGCGACATTGGGTTTGTGGCAGTAGTGCATCAATGGCGTCTATGGCGTCAATGAGGCGGGTGTCTTTGGCGGGCGTAACCACTATTTGATTCTCATGCCCGGTTGCGCGCCACTGTCTGGGGAGAGCAAAAAGATCTCTTTTCCACCCGGCCCGGCGGCCATGACCATGCCTTCGGATACGCCAAATTTCATTTTGCGTGGTGCAAGGTTGGCAACCATCACGGTGAGCCTTCCTACGAGCGTTTCCGCAGCGTAGGCCGATTTGATTCCGGCAAATACAGTGCGGGTTTCAGTGCCGAGATCTAACGTCAGCTTTAAGAGTTTGTCAGCGCCTTCTACGGCTTCTGCGTGGAGGATGCGGGCAACGCGCATATCCACTTTGGCGAAGTCGTCGATCTGGATGGTCGGGGCGATTGCTTCGATTGCTGTGGGTTTTGCGGCTTCTTGAGTGGCAGCGCCTTGCGCGTTTGTGCTGGCGGCTTGCGCGTTTGCGGTGGGGGCTTGCGCTAAAGCGGCTTCGGCGGCTACTTCGGTTTTGGTTTCTTCGATCATGGCATCAATCTGGCGCATTTCAACGCGCTGCATCAGTGGCTTGAACGGTAAAATGCTGTGGTCTTGCAGTAGATGACGATGATCTTGCCAGCGCAGCGCAGGAATCGCTAAAAAGGCTTCCACTTCGACACTGAGCTGCGGCAGTACGGGCTTTAGGTAGATCATCAGCAAGCGGAACAGGTTCAAGCCTACGCTGCATATTTGGACGACTTGGGTATCTTGCTGCGGATCTTTCGCAAGCGCCCACGGCTTTTGTTCGTCAATATATTGGTTGGCGCGATCAGCAAGCGCCATGATGTTGCGGATGGCTTTGCTAAATTCGCGCTGCTCGTAGTGTTCGCCAATTTCGGTGCCGGCTTCCATAAAGTCTTGGAGTAGCGAATAAGCAACATCGTCGCGTAGTGGCGCAGCGCTGAGGCGGCCGTTGGATTTTTTCTGGATGAATCCGGCGCAGCGGCTCGCAAGGTTAATCACCTTGTTCACCAAATCTGCGTTTACGCGCTGCACGAAATCTTCAAGATTCAGGTCGATATCATCAATGCGGCTGCCGAGCTTGGCGGCAAAGTAGTAACGTAGATATTCGGGGGTCAGGTGGCGCAGATAGGTTTCAGCCTTGATAAACGTGCCGCGCGATTTCGACATTTTCTGGCCGTTCACGGTCACAAAACCATGCGAGCAGATGGCGGTGGGCGTGCGAAAATCTGCGCCGGTGAGCAGCGCCGGCCAGAACAGGCCGTGGAAGCTGATAATGTCTTTGCCGATAAAGTGGTAGAGCTCTGCAGTCGAATCTTTGCGCCAGTAATGGTCGAAGTCGAGATCGCCGCGCCGTTCACAGAGGTTTTTGAATGACGCCATGTAGCCGATCGGGGCGTCTAACCAAACGTAAAAATACTTGCCTGGGTGGTCGGGAATTTCGAAACCGAAATAAGGGGCTTCGCGGGAAATATCCCATTGTTGCAGACCGGCGGAGAGCCATTCTTCCAGCTTGTTGGCGATGCCCTCTTGAAGCGTGCCGGAGCGTATCCATTTTTCCAGCATTGCTTGAAAGCGCGGTAAATCAAAAAACAGCTGGGTGTTGGCCTTGAGTACAGGGGTTGCGCCTGAAATCGTTGAACGCGGGTTTTTCAGCTCTTGCGCAGGGTAGGTTGCGCCGCATACTTCGCAATTATCGCCGTATTGATCGTCGGCACCGCATTTGGGGCAGGTGCCTTTGACAAAGCGATCTGCCAGAAACATTTGTTTCTCGGGGTCGAAAAGCTGGGTGATCTCGCGCGCGACGATGTAGCCTTTGTCGCGGTTGCGGGCGTAGATCAGCTCTGAGAAGTGGCGATTTTCGGGGGAGTGCGTCGAATAGTAGTTATCGAAGCCAATCAAAAATCCGGCAAAATCCCGCTCATGCTCTACCTTGACCTGAGCGATTTGTTCCTCCGGCGTGCGCCCCAGCTGCTCTGCTTTGAGCATGATGGCGGTGCCGTGTGCGTCATCCGCACAAACGTAGTGGCAGTTGGCTCCGCGCATTTTTTGAAAACGCACCCAGATATCGGTCTGGATGTATTCCAGCATGTGGCCCAAGTGGATGGGGCCGTTGGCATAGGGGAGAGCGCTGGTGACGAGAATGTCGCGCGATTGCGGTACGGTGGCGTCGGAGGTCATAGAGGATAGAGACTCGTAAAGCGTGAGCGAAAGCGATAATAGCAAGATTGGGTGCACACTATAACGGAGAGCGAACCTTGCTGCCATTGCTTCGGCTTAACTTGGCGGCAAGCTTTGGCCTTACTTGGCGGCAATCGTGCGTTTAGCCATTTGAAGAAACAGCTATTTTTTTGCCGGGGCACGTAAATCCGATCGTATCTAGGCTTCAGCCTGTGAGGGTTGCGGTGTAGACTGCGCAAGGCACGCGACCGCCGTTTTGGCTACTCGTCAGTAACTGAGGAATCAGCAGTGAACAGTGGAACATCACCGGAGTTGGTAAAGCTCAAGGCAGCAATCGAACATTGGCAGGATCCCTACGCACAGGCGCCGCTATCGCAAGTGGCCGACGTACAGATCGAAGCGGCCGCACAGGGGCCGGATATTTGCATCACTTGGCGCTACCCGATTCGCGGTGTACGCGCACAACTGGAGCCGCAGATTGCGGATTTTATCGCCACGCAGATCGGTGATGGCGCGTTTCGCCTCGCCTGTGAGTTTGAAGTTTCTGCCACGAAGCCAGGCAATCCGGTGCCGGCGATGGGCGGCATCAAGAACATCATTGCCGTTGCATCCGGCAAGGGCGGGGTAGGGAAATCTACCACCGCCGTCAACCTTGCCTTAGCGCTCTCCCAAGCGGGGGCACGCGTCGGGCTTTTGGATGCGGATATTTACGGGCCTAGTCAGCCAGTGATGGTGGGCGTGCCTGAGGGAACGCGGCCAGAAGTCGTAGATGGCAAAGCCTTTAAGCCGATTTTGGCGCTGGGTCTGCAAACCATGTCGATCGGCTATTTGGTAACCGAGAGTACGCCGATGGTGTGGCGTGGCCCGATGGTGAGTGGTGCGCTGCAACAATTACTCACCCAAACCTTGTGGGATGCGTTGGATTATTTGATTATTGATTTGCCGCCCGGCACGGGGGATATCCAATTGACCCTCTCGCAAAAAGTGCCGGTAAGTGGCGCTGTGATCGTGACCACGCCGCAAGACATTGCCCTTTTGGATGCACGCAAAGGCATTGAAATGTTCGGCAAGGTAAACGTGCCGGTGCTTGGCATCGTTGAAAACATGTCCATCCATATTTGCAGCCAGTGTGGGCACCAAGAAGCCATTTTCGGCGAAGGCGGCGGCGAACGTATCGCCAGCGACTACCATACCCGCGTGCTTGGACGCCTGCCGCTCGCCATGAGAATCCGCGAACAGGCTGATGGCGGCAAACCCACGGCCTATGCAGAACCCGATAGCGAAATTGGCCGCATCTATGCAGCCTTGGCGGCCAGCGTTGGCGGTGAACTTGCCAAACGCGCAGCGCAGGGGGCTCCCGCAGGGCCGAAGATCAACGTAACGGGCTAGCCCTGCCGTCTAAAACAATACTTTTCACTTATACCACTTTTCACCTATATCTGATTCGGAGGAATGATGACGATCAAATCAGATCGCTGGATACGTAGAATGGCGGAACAACACGGCATGATCTCGCCGTATGAACCGGGGCAGGTGCGTACAGCGGCAGACGGTAGCAAGCTGATCTCTTACGGAACGTCGAGCTACGGATACGATGTGCGCTGCGCATCAGAGTTTAAGATCTTTACCAACGTCCGTTCGGCCACGGTAGATCCGAAAAATTTCGATGAAGCGAGCTTTGTGGATGTTTCGGGTGATGTCTGCGTGATTCCGCCGAACTCGTTCGCGCTTGCTCGCACCGTGGAGTATTTCCGAATCCCGCGCAATGTCTTAACGATCTGCTTAGGTAAATCCACCTACGCACGCTGCGGAATTATCGTGAACGTAACGCCGCTGGAGCCGGAGTGGGAGGGCCACGTAACCCTCGAATTTTCCAACACCACCACCTTGCCCGCCAAAATCTATGCAAATGAAGGCGTAGCGCAAATGCTATTTTTTGAATCAGACGAGGTTTGCGAAGTGTCGTATCGTGATCGCGGTGGCAAATACCAAGGCCAGCTCGGAGTGACTTTGCCCAAGGCATAAGGTGGCGGTATGGATTGGCTTGCAATGTTGCAAACCGCTGATTTCTGGGCCGGTTTGTTTGCAATTATCTGGATTGACATCATTCTTTCGGGCGATAACGCGGTGGTGATTGCGCTCGCTGCGCGTTCGCTTCCGCCCGACCAGCAGCGTAAGGCGGTATTTTTTGGCGCGGGTGCGGCGATACTGCTGCGCGTTGTGCTGACGATATTCGCGGCGTTTCTGATTCAGCTCCCTTGGCTGAAACTGGTGGGCGGCTTGCTGCTGTTCTGGATTGCCATCAAGCTGCTGCTACCCGATGAGGAACAGGCTGAGGTTGCGGGGTATAGCAATTTGCTTGCCGCGATTCGCACGATCGTCATGGCGGATCTCGTCATGAGTGTAGATAACGTGCTTGCGGTAGCCGGGGCGTCCGGCGGAAACGACGTGCTGTTGGTGCTCGGATTGCTAATCTCTATCCCCTTGATGATCGTCGGGGCTACGTTGCTCATGGGATTGATGGAACGCTATCCCGCAATCATTTTGCTGGGGGCGGCGATCATTGGCGGCGTTGCGGCAGAAATGGTGAGCACGGATCCCTTTGTTGCGCAATGGCTGGAACAGCATGCGCCATGGTTGCACGCGGCCTATGTGCTGCCCGTTATCAATCTTCATATTTTGCAGGTGCTTGGTGCTTTTTCTGTGGTGATTTTGGGGACATGGTTAGCGAGGCGTCGAAATACCTCGAATTAAGCGTGCTGTAGCGAACGACTTGCGCAGCGTTAGCTACACTTTGTATAGCAGCGAATGCCTTTGTATAGCAGCGAATGCGCAAGCAGCGTAAATGCGACTAAGATGCGGAACCCGCGTAGATGGTGAATCGACAAAAAAACGAGCCTACCCACATTAAGCAACGCGTTCGACAGATTGTTGTGCTGTTGTCTTTTGTGTGCGCACTCGTATTTGCGCTGGGCTATATCCAAGCTCAATTGCTGGGCTCAATGCGTGCGTTGGTGTATGGCGAGGGGATCTGGGCCAAATCGCAGCGCGATAGCGTACTGGCGCTAGAGCGCTATCTCTGGCAGCGTGATCAGCGCGACTGGACGGTGTTTGAAACGTCCCTGCACGGCGTCATGGCGCTGCGCCGCAGCCGCTTGGCCTTGGAGGAGAACCCGCCCGATGTGGCGGCCGCAGAGCGTGGTATGCTCGACGCAGGGCATCATCCAGATGATGTGAAAAATTTGGCGCGGCTATTGACGTGGGGGCGTGGCATACCGCAGATCGAGCGCGCAATGGGGTTCTGGACCGAAGGGGATGGTGGCGTTGATCGGCTGATTACGCTCGCAGAGCAGATCCACAAAAATCAGCCAAGCGGCGATTTGATCCCCATCTCACTAGAAATTGAACAGCTTAGCAAGGTGCTGGCCGCGCAAGAAACGGCTTTTTCAATGGCGCTGGGCGAGGGCGATCGTTGGCTCGGGCAGATGCTTGTGCGCACGAATTTTCTACTGCTCACCGGCTTGTTGTTAATGGTGGGGGCATTGACGAGCCGTATGATGCGCGATATTGACACAGCCGCCGCTGTGCTGCTGGATAGCCAAGTGCGCTTCAAGACCTTGTTTGACGGCGACTTGATTGGCATTGTGAGCTGGGATCGACACGGCGCGTTACTCTCTCCCAATGATGCCTTTCTAAAAATGATCGGCTACGACAGCAACAGTGTTTCGCCCAGTGATCTGAACTGGCGAATGCTTACTCCCTTGGAGTATAAAACCTTAGATGAGCGTGCACTGATGGCGCTCAAGCAAAATGGTTATTGCGACCCGCTGCAAAAGGAGTTTTTTCACCGTCTTGGGCATCGCGTGCCGGTGTTGGTGGTGCTGGTTCCCAATGCGGGAGATCCTGAGCATGGGATGGCTTTTATTCTGGATCGCACCAGCGACAAGAAAATGGAGAGCCAGCTACAACTCTCTAGCAGTGTTCTCGAAGCCAGCCGCGACGGAATTCTGTTGTGCGATCCGCAGCGGATTGTTCTTACCACCAATCAAGCGTATGCGCAGATGACACAAACCGACCAGCAAAGCCTGATTGGTTCGGTTGCGCAGTTTTGCGCAGAGGAGCGTGCTGATGACCTTCGCCAGATGGATGTTGGCTTGGCAACGCAAGGCTTTTGGCAAGGTGATACGCAAATCATGCAGGCGGATGGGCAACTCCTAGCAGTACGGGCAAGCTTGAGTGTCGTAAGAGATACGCAAGGTCGTTTGACCCATTACGTCGCGGTATTTACGGATATTTCCTTGCGGAAGGCGCTGGAGCAGAGCCTTAAAAATCGTGCCTATTATGATCCTTTAACGGGCCTGCCCAATCGCAGCCTGTTTTCGGATCGTTTGGACACTGCGCTTGCGCGGGCGCAGCGCGCGCACTCGCGCTTTGCCGTGCTGTTTTTGGATCTCGATGATTTTAAGCCTGTTAACGATCGCTACGGGCATCGGGTTGGCGATTTGCTTTTGCAACAGGTGGCGCAACGCTTCAAGTCGGTTACGCGTGAGAGTGACACCATTGCAAGGCTGGGAGGCGATGAGTTTGTGATGATCAGCGAATCTCTAGACCATTCGGAATCTGTTTTGCACGTTGCAGAAAAGCTGGTGGGTCAGTTGGCTCTGCCCTTTTTTGTAGAAGGCCACTCCTTGCAGGTGGGATGTAGTATCGGCATTAGTTTGTTTCCAGATCATGGCGCGACCAATATTGAGCTGACGCGTGCTGCTGACACCGCGATGTACGATGCAAAGGCGAGTGCAGATGGGCGCTGCAAAATCTATGACGCAAGCGCCCCAAGAGCGGAAATGAAAATGCGCTAAACCTGTTGGGATAGCGCTAAATCTATTAGGGAAGAGCTTAAGACGCGCGTTACGGTCGATTGCGCCCAAACTTGTCGTGGCTAGACACCCACTGGTCGGAAACAATTGCGGAAGAAAGCGATAGCTCGCCGCATAAGACCACCGCAGCGGCGATTTCCGCAAACTTCAGCGCTTTATCTTGCCCGTAGCAACCCAATAGATCCAAACATTCGCGCTGCGTAGGGAGCCCTGTGCCGCCGCCGTAGGTGGCGATAATCAGTGATGGAATGGTGGCCGAGAAATAATAATCGCCGTTGGGTTTCAGCTCGCCGTGCACGAATCCTGCGGAGGATTCAGCGATATTTGCAACATCCTGCCCGCAGGCGATGAACATGGCGGCAAGCCCGTTGGCAAAGTGCGCACCGTTATTGACGGATCCCGCAAGCATTGCGCCCATATTGGAGAGTTGGCGTTGCTTGAATAACGCCTCGCCTGTAGTGTGCATTACGTCTTTGAGCAAAGCAGCGGGCAATGTGATCTCTGCAACGACGCGCTTACCGCGCGTGTGCAGTGAGTTGAGGAATGAGTGCTTTTTGTCGGTATCAAAGTTTGCGGCCAGCGAAAAATGTTCAAGGCCGGGAATGCTTTGATCCAGAATCCACATGCAGGCGTGGCGCGTTGCTTTCGATACCATGTTTTGCCCAGCGGCATCGCCGGTGGTGTAGTTAAACCGCAGCCAGCGCATTTTGCCGAGCGCATATTGCTCAATGTTGCGCAACTTCCCAGCAGAAGTAGTTTGTTCCGCAACGGCCTTGATGTGGGGGAAATTTTCGGAGATCCATTCGCCGAAGTCGCGCGCAAAGCGGGCGTTTTCAAATGCGAATACGGGCGCACGTTGCATGGCATCGTCGATTACCGTGACTGTTACGCCGCCGGCTTCACGCGTGAGGCGCATACCGCGTGAATAGCTCGCAACGAGCGTGCCTTCCGTGGTGGCCATGGGGATGTAAAATTCCCCTTGAGCGTGTTCGCCGTTGACCAGCACGGGGCCGGCAAGCCCTAGCGGAACCTGCGCAACACCGCTGAAACCTTCGATGTTGCCTGGCAGCACTGCGGGGTCGATGGAATATGCGCCGGTGTGAGTGAGCGCTACGCCAACTTCTGCTTCTACCGTTGCGCGTCTAGATTCGGCGATGGCACGTGTATAATCATTTTCAGAGTCACGGGGTAATTTTTTCATTGGGCGAATCTGGGGTTGCTGTGGCATTGGTTGTGCCTTTTGGTTTTCAGTCTTTGAGCGGGGGGGCTGAAGGTTGTGTTACATGCTTTATTCATCATCAATATTTCTTCGTGTTTTGATTGTTTTGTGTGCGTGAGTGGTTAGGCTTTTCGATTCGTAAAGCGGGTTTCCTAATGCGGCAATGGCTGGCTTTTGTGCAAATGTTAGCTTTAAGCGAATTGATTTGACACCAATTAATTCTTTATTATAAATTTACGTTTCAAAAATCCAACGAAGGGAATTTGTTTGTCAAGTTAAACAGTATACGGACATTTGGTTTGGCTGTTTTCATTGCTGCGTCTGCGTGCGTATCCATAGCTCATGCAGAAACAGCCATCAAGTCTGGAAATAGCTCAAATAATTCAGCAGCTGCAATTTCCCCAGATGGAAGCAAGCCTGTTAAGTCGGTAAATCTCTCATCAGCTGTAACAGCTTTGGCGACAAGCACGTGTTACGATCGCTGGTGGCTAACCGGCAGCTACTCGTGGAAATGGAAAAGTTACTATCTGTATTGGCAAGGCGACCTAAAGGCTAGTTCTTCTACCTATTATGGGACGGTATCAGGCATGTGTAAAGATTTGCCTCTTACTGTTGATTCATTGCAGGTGAATGCACAGACTGTAGCTTATGATAGCTATTACAATACTTATCCTAAGCTTTCTGTGAATAAGACGCTCACAAATGTGAGCACTGTAAGTGGATCGCAAACCAAGAAAATTTATGGGTACGGATTAACTGGTTCCATGTGTGGAGGAGTTTCTGATCATCGTGCCACCAAAAATGGTATAACGTGGTACTCTCGCAACAGTGGTGGCTGCGCCGGAAATCCAGGAACATGGTAATATTTTTCATTTAAAATTGTTATAGTCATCCATGTTTGCAAAACATCAGCATTGCAAACATGGATGTTAGTGATTGTATGCGATTTAGTTGTTTGTTTTATTTCCATAATATTCTATTTTTTACATGTTTAGCTAGTCTTTGCTTTGCCATTGATGGTGAATTGGACTTTGAGGCAATTAAGGAGATGAAGGCTTCGGGTGTTTCTGGGGTGGCGACGTTTTTTCATGTGAAAGAACAAGAAACGTTGAAGTTTTCAGCGAGCTATTCGGTGGCAAATCTCACGAATAAGAATTTATACCTTAATATTATTTGTTTTGTTAATTTTATGGAAAAGAATTGCCATGATGGATACAAGACGTTTAATGAAAATATTTCCAGAGATGAAGCAAAAATATTTGATATAAAAACTAATCTGCCACCAAAAAACGAAAGAGCCGATATTTGGGTGATTGGAATATTGGCAGGAGGTGGCGATCAAGTTAATAGTATATATGTGCGGAAAATAGGAGTTGGCGATAAAGTATCAACGGATCGCTTCAGTAAAATTCATGTAGACAGCTCCGACAGAAGCCGATATGAGGGTGATAACGTTTCTTCGCTGAGCAAAAGTCAGCGGAATCCTTATGCTAAGTTTGATAATAAGGGAGCTCCAGTATATATACATATCGCAAACGGCAAAAAACAGGCTATCGAAGAGGTTGCTGTTATTCTGTGTCAAGACTCGGTTGAAAAAAGCAGAATATATAGTTCCATGCCATACATTTTTAGCCTTAATAAAAATGAGAAAATTGTGCTCAGGCTGCAAAAAGACAGGCAGGAAAAGTGCGGGGTGATGTACATGATTACGTCTGAATTAGACAATTCTCATTATGGTTCAAGTAGAAGCGGCAAATATAAAGATGGTTTTTTAAGTATTTATGGCCCGTACTGAAGGCTCAATTTTTTGAGCTGTAGCGCCGATTGGGCGCCTTACAGAGAAGCGAAATCGTCAATAGGTGTGGATTAGGTGGTAAATAATAGAATTGGTGCTGCATGCGTTTTTTCTTTCATTCTTATGATTCAATCATGTGGAACATTGAGTACCATTCCAAAATCGGATTACGCTATTAGCAGACAGCTCGCTAAGGTAAATTCATTTTGCAGTAAAATGAATCGAATGATGTCTGGTGTTCAATTCGACTATTGCATGTTGAATGTAAACGTAACCCCAACCACACCTTCCGCCCCCTACTAACTCAACGTAATATTCCACGGCGTCAGCAGTTCGATCTCTTCTGCTTGGGTGGTGGGCAGTTGTTCGAGCAAGGCTTGTAGATATTGCTCAGGTCTCAGGCCGTTGGCTTTCGCGGTTTCTACGATACTGTAGAGTATGGCGCTTGCAGTGGCACCGGTGCGGGTGTTGGCGAACAGCCAGTTTTTGCGGCCGATCACAAAGGGTTTGATGGCGCGCTCCGCGCGGTTGTTGTCGATACTGGTCTCGCCGTAGCCCAAGTAGGCGGTGAGTTTGTTCCATTGGTTTAAGCTGTAGTGCACGGCAAGGCCGATGGCGGTTTTGGGCGGCACCTCGAAAGCGGTTTTCTCCAGATACTCTTTGATTTGCTGGAGGATCGGTGCGGATTGTTGCTGGCGAATTGCGAGGCGTTCTTCGATGGTTTTTTCTGGGAGTGATTTCTCAATTGCATAGAGCTTTTGGATCAAGCTGAGCGCCACATCTGCACGCCCTGTTTTGCCTTTGGGTTGCACGTCTTTGGCTTCTTTGAATTTACGTCGCGCGTGTGCCCAGCAGCCAATTAACGTGGCGTGGGTTTGCTGGTACGCTTGATAGCCATCGACTTGCAGAAGGCCGCTGTAGCCCTGCAAAAAGTCGGTGATATAGCGGCCCGCTCGGCCGTCTCGATAATCGTACAGCACAATCGGTGGCGCGCCACCAGGCAAAGGCGTTTCCATTCCACATCCGTACACCCACATGGCGCATTGAGCATTGTCGGTCTCAATGACTTTTATGCGGGTATCGTCCGACCAGATCGCCGGCTGTTCAAGCAGCCTTCGGTGAAAGTATTTGTAAAGCGGTCGGAGCTGTTCGCTTACTTTAATGAGCCATCGACTCATGGTTTGACGGTTAATTTCAATCCCAAAGCTCTTAAACAGGGCTTCCTGGCGATAAAGCGGCAAACCATAAACAAACTTGGCGCAAATGATTTGTGTAAGCAGACTGGCAGACGCGATGCTTTTGGGTAAAACGCTGGCTGGTACTGGCGCGATTTTGATCTCCGTACGAATGGCTTGCTGTTCACACTGCCGGCAGCTGTATTTGGGACGGATGTGACGTAGCACTTTCACGTGTGCGGGAATAAATTCGAGCTTTTCGCTGACTTCTTCGCCCATGCGGTGCAGATCATGGCCACAGCAGCCGCAAACTTTGTCTTTATCGGCCAGATCGTGCAGCACATCTTCGCGGGGAAGCTCAGGGGCAATGCGCGGTGCACGAGCTTTTTTACGGGTGTAGGTGATGGTTTCCTTTTCTGCGTCGGCTTCCGCAATTTCTTCGACGGTGGGCTCCAGCGTTTGCTCAATCTCGTTAAAGAGATCCACCTGCCCATCGTACGCTTCGCTTTTGGAAGCAAAGCGGCTTCTTAAAGCCAGCTGCCACTTCTCCCATGTTTCGTAGTACAGTTTTTCGAAGCGTTTCGCTTCTGCAGCTTCCTTTGCGGCTTCTTTTTGCAAGGCGGAATTTTTATTCTGCAACGCCAAAACCAACGCCTTTAGGCGTTCAACATCGTCTGGAAGTGTGGTGTTTTCAGTGGTTTTCATAGGTGGAAATTATAACAGGTTCCACACGGCAATTCACTGAATTTACAGCATTTTATGTGTGTTTTGACTACCAAATTGCCCGGCAATTTACGGCTTGATGGCCCTTTATTTTTTCAATATCGAATCCTTCTAGCAACCACTGCCACTGGCGTTCACTGAGTTCGATTGACGATCCAGAAAAGCGCTTAGGCCACACAAACCTGTCCTTCTCCAAGCGCTTATACCACAAGCAGAATCCCGTTTGGTCCCAGTACAACACTTTGAGTTTGTCGCGTTGCTTGTTGCAAAATACGAAGAGCGCACCACTCAGGCTCGACATCGCCATTTGCTCATCAACGATCACCGAAAGTCCGTTGATGCTTTTTCTGAAATCAACGGGATGCCTGTGCAGATAGATGGCGGAGGGATCCACAAACATTTTCATTCGGCCAGCGCCTTTACGAACGATGCTAACCACTCCGGTTTCACCGACATTGGAAGCCCTAGTTCCGTGTTGCGGTACCGCACCCAAAAATCCTGAGAAGTAGCTTGAGGTGTTTTTTGCGTCGCCCTGATAAAGGGTGCGGTGTTTGGCGTGTCTTGGCTTGCTCTGGACGCTCGGTATTTTATGGAAAAATAGGCGGGGTTGACGCCGACCGTTTTTGCAAAGTTGCTCTGGCTAGTACCGCTATTTTCAAAGGTGGCGAAGAGCTTCGCCCATTGCTCTGGGGTTCGATGAGTGCGTTTCACTAGCGGCTCCTGAAAGACGATATCAGATCAGAAGTCAGCTTACGGTAATGGGTAGAGGTTGGAAGGTGTGGTTGGGGTTACGTTTACTGTTGAATTCTAATCCTGACACATTTCAGTCTTTTATTCTTGGTATTTATCTTGTGGATATGCCTTTGTCGGCGATACTAGACATAATCGTATTGCCGTATTCAAGTTATCAGCAGATAGAAAAAGGCCAGATTAAGCTGGCAAAATAATAATACTGCGCAACATATACAATATGTTTTGATTTCGCTAGATTCTTGCTAATCTGAATAAATAAACGTTATGGGGCAAGCAATTTCCAGCGTAGGAGTTCGAGCTTGTAGATGCTGCCGTCTTTGTCGCGTTGGTAGCCGCGCACAACGATCGTTGGGTTGCTCGCCATCAACCAGAGCAGGGTTTGTCGGTTGTTGTCGTGAACCCGTTCGACACGGATGGTATTAATTTTTCCGTTTGCGGTGTCGAGGGTTTCAGGCCCTAGTAGGCGATAGTCTTGGGTTTCGATCTTGTTGTCGTCTACCTGCGGGAAGCTTAGCGTCTTTTTTTCCGTCGTTAACTGGCAGGCAACGCGCAACATTGCGTTCATGGGGTCAATCGCGTTCGCGACCAGCGGAAATGTGCCAGATTTGCCTTTGTACTCATAGCTTGCGATGCGTTTTTTCCAGTCGAAGCTGATGGCGGTTCGCTTCTTTTTTAGAAAGGTGCCGCGTTCCAGTTCGTAACGTAGAGGGCGCAGGTTGCAGCCGTCTATCTGTAAGACGGATTCTTCTTGGAGAAAGTAGAGCAGGTAATCGGCGCGATAACTGTGTCGGAACTCTCCATTGGGCAGGCGTTCTAAGCGGCGCGTTACGAGGTTTCCGAATTCGTAGCCGTTGTAGTTGGCTTTGTACTGGGCCTCGAAAGGCAGCGGGGCCTTCAGTTGTGTGATCTGTACGCCTGTGGATTGTGGAGTAGCGGGCTGTGGTGTAGCAGGCTGTGGTGTAACGGGCTGTGTGGCGCTTGCAGGCTGGGATGCAAGTGAAAGGCTAACGAATAGGCTTGCAGCAAAGCTGCGTAGCAGGCGCTTTGTGGCGGTTGGCGCTACGATTGCAGTGCCAGCCGGTAGAAAAAGCGCTGCTAGGTTGATCATGTGGAAGGCCACTCCATATCGAGTTCACCGTGAATCAGGGGGCGGTTGTCCAGCAGGACGGTTCCGCTTTTGGTGTCGAGGCGCAAGCGTCCGGCCATAAACAGGTGGACGCAGTAGGTGTAGAGCGGGTGTTCCATCTTCTGCACGCGTGCAGCAAGCGTGCTCTCGGTGTCGGTTGGCAGAACAGGCACCCGAGCCTGCGCGATAATTGGGCCGCCGTCTAGCTCTGCCGTTGTAAAGTGAACGGTGCAGCCGTGTTTTCTCTCGCCAGCTTCCAGCACGCGCTGATGAGTATGCAGGCCCCGATACGCGGGGAGAAGCGACGGGTGAATGTTAAAAAGCCGGTCACCATAATACGCGGTAAAGGCAGGTGTGAGCACGCGCATAAAACCGGCCAGCACCACCAGATCAGGCTGGTAAGTTTCGAGAATCGCCTGAAGCGCTGCGTCGTGCTCCTCGCGCGTTGAATATTCGCGGTGATTGATCACCGCTGTGGGAATGTGGTGGCGTTTGGCTCGCTCCAAGCCAAACGCATCGGCGCGGCTGCTGACCACTACGCAGATTTCGCCGGTGATCTCACCACGCTCGTTCGCATCAATTAGGGACTGCAAATTGGTGCCGGAACCGGAAATGAGGACAGCATAGCGGCCAAGGGGTTTCCGTAAAGAATGGGTCATTGCAGCTCTACCGAATCGTTACATAGGGCTCGTCGTCTACGGTTTTTTCCACGCGCCCGATGCGCCAAGCAGTTTCTCCAGCGCTGTTGAGCATTGCGATGGCTTCGTCTGCATGGGCGTTGTCTACGCAAATGACCATGCCGACGCCACAATTAAAGGTGCGATACATTTCGCTGCGCGCAACATTTCCTTGGGCTTGCAGCCATTGGAAAATAGCCGGCCATTCCCAGCTAGATTCTTCGAAAATCGCCTGCGTATTGTCAGGGAGCACGCGCGGTACGTTTTCGGTGATACCGCCACCGGTGATATGGGCAAGGGCTTTGACCGGCAGTTTTCGTATCAGTTCAAGAATGGGGCGCACGTAGATGCGGGTTGGAGCAAGCAGGAGCTCGCCGAGCGTTTTTCCTGCGAGCGATTGCCCTAAGTCTGCGCCCGAGACTTCCAGAATCTTGCGGATCAGTGAGTAGCCGTTGGAGTGGGGGCCAGAGGATGCGAGCGCAATCAGGGCATCGCCTGCGGCAACGGTTTTGCCACTGATGATGTCGTCCTTTTCAACGACGCCCACGCAGAAACCAGCAAGATCGTAGTCATCTTTGCTGTACATGCCGGGCATCTCTGCGGTTTCACCGCCGACCAGTGCGCAGCCTGCCTGTTCGCAGCCTTGGCCAATCCCGGTGACTACGCTCGCCGCGACATCCACATCTAAGTGGCCAGTCGCATAGTAGTCTAAAAAGAATAACGGCTCGGCGCCGGTGACGATAATGTCATTTACGCACATGGCCACGAGGTCGATACCAATGGTGTCGTGCTTTTGCAGGTCGAGGGCAAGACGCAATTTTGTGCCTACGCCATCCGTTCCAGAAACCAGTACGGGCTTGCGATAGCCCTCCGGAATCTCGCACAATGCGCCGAAACCGCCTAAACCGCCGAGCACTTCTTTGCGTCGGGTGCGTTTGGCGACGCTTTTGATACGTTCTACAAGCGCCTCGCCCGCGTCAATGTCTACGCCGGCATCTTTGTAGCTGAGGGACGCTTGTGTGGGGGTAGGCTTGGTTGGGGCTGAGGGCTTGGATAAGTCTGACATAGAGTTTCCGCAGAGAGTGGCACGCTAGGTGGCTGATAAAAACGACTATTCTAGCAGGATGAGGCCCTGAACCCAATTTTATCGCTGCAAGGTTTTTGGGAGGGGCATGGAGAGCGAATTTCATCGCTATGCTTTTACTACCAAATGATACAATTTACGCCTAAGCTCTGTTGATTTTCCAAGGCAATTTTCCCTTGAAGGCTGATTTTTCTCGATCTCCTTTAATAGCCAACGCTTTCTCAAACAAAAGGATGGTGCTATGCGGCTAGGGTTCGCGTGCAAAGGCACATTACAAGAACCTTTCCAATTAAAAGAGCCGGCCCAATTACAAGAGCCCGCCCAATTACAAGAGCCGGCCCAAGCAGGCATGAGCCTTGTTCGGTGGGCGCTGTTCTCTGCGGCTTGGCTCATGTCTCTGGGCTTTGTGGCGATCATGGCCGTGGGGGTAAGTCAAACCGCCGAGGCTGCGCTCGTTGCCGACCTCTACGAGGCACAAGTGCCTGCTTCGGGGCGCAATGCGGCGCAGCAGAAGCAGGCAATGCGTGATGCCTTGTTTGAAGTGGCGCGAAAGGTAAGTGGCCAGTACGACCTTAAGCCGGACGCGGTTGCGGGGCTGTTGGGAGACGCCGAGCGGCTGGTGCAGAGTTACACCTATCTTGGCGGTAAGGGTAACAAGAGTGGCAAGAAAGGTGATGGAAAAAACAGCGGCGGTAACACCCGCAGTGCAGAGCTTTTGTTTCAGGCGACCTTTGATGGAGATGGCGTAAATGCGGGGTTGCAAAGTGCCGGTTTGCCAGTCTGGAGTGCGAATCGGCCGCAGGTGCTGATTTGGCTGGCGGCGCAAGAAGAAGGAGGCGAGCGGGAGTGGGTGAGCGGCGGAGCTGAGAGCGCGCTTGTCGCGCAGCTAGAGCGCGTGGCAAAACGCCGTGGGCTGCCGTCGCAATGGCCGCAAGCAGGTCAGGGTGTAGACGCGAAGGCGGTAGGCGCAGATATATGGGGTGGTTTTACGGACAGCTTACGTGAGGCTTCTGCGCCGTATGGAGCTGATATCATCGTGGTTGCGAAACTTTATCGCGCGGGCCTTCTCTATCAAGGGGATTGGACGATTCTTGCGACGGGGGGCGCTCATGCGCATTCTTTCACAGGGCCGGATTTGGCGTCGGTGGCGGTTTTGGGGCTGGAATGGGTCAGCCAGGATATTGCCAAGGCTTATGCAATTCAAGCGCAGCCGACCAGTGGCGGCGGAGAAGATTCGGCGCTGCGAATTCGGGTGCGTGGAATTCAATCCCCAACCGCCTATGCAGATTTGATGCGATATCTGGAAGGGCTTGTGGCGGTCGCAAAGGTGTCTTTGCTTGAAGCGAATGGTGAGCAAGTAACGCTTGAAGTGAAGGTCAATGCACCGCGCGAGACGTTGCTGGACACGATTCGTGGGGATGGAAAGCTTGCCTTGCAAACGCAGGCAACGTCTATTGAGCAAGTTGAGCAGGCTGCAGCGCGTGAGCTTGAGTCTCAAGAGCTAAAGTCTCAAGAGCTAAAGTCTCAAGAGTTAACGTCGTCGCAAGAGCCGAAACAAAGCGAGCTGGATCCAAGTAAAAATCAGGAGTCTGCCGCAGCAGATTCCAGCCAACCTGTAACGGAGTACTTGTTTGATTGGCGTAACTGAGCCGCCGGTGTATCGGCAGTTATCGCTGGATTTTGGGCAGCCTGCCAGCGGTCGGTTTGAAGATTTTTTCGTGGGTGAAAACGCCCAGGTTGTCGAGCGCCTTCGACAACTGCCTTGCGCAAATATTCCGGCGTTTCTGGTGGTTTGGGGCGGTACGGGCGCGGGTAAGACGCACCTTGCGAATGCTCTGTGTGATGCATTCTCCGTCGCGCAGCGGCGTGCGATTCTGATTGATGGGCAGCAAAAGGCGCAGTTGTTTCCTGCAATGCTGGATGGCCTAGCGGCGGTGGATTTGGTTGTGGTGGATGACCTTGATCAGTTTGCGGGGGATGCCGTTTGGGAAGAGGCGCTGTTTCACCTCTATAACAAGATGGTGGTATCGAAAGCGTCGCTTTTGGTCACGCTTTCTTGCCCACCGATGCAGGCGCCTTTTCGTTTGGCCGATTTGAAATCCCGTTTGGGCGCTTGTGAAACCTATCGCGTCGTGCCGCTTTCGCACGAGGACAAGCGGGAATGGATGCGTCAGATGGCGCGTTTGCGCAGCTTTGAGCTTGAAGCGGAATGGTGTGACTATATCCTCAACCGCGCCGCTCGCGATCCTGCTAGTTTGGTGCAAATCATCAATACGCTTGATGCTGAGTCGCTGGCGGCAAAACGCATGATGTCATTGCCCTTTATCAAGCAGGTGATGAAGTGGTGAGTTGGGCCACGGTTGGCCTTTCGGCGACGTGGGCCAACAATTTTCGGCACTTGCTTCTGCGGTTGTTTTTTCTTCTCGCAACGATCTTTTTAAGCGGCAATTTAGCAACGCAATCGAGGGCCGCAGAAATTTCGCAAGCACCCTCACAAGCACCGTTAGTGATGAACTCTCTACAGCGGCAGGCTGAGCTTGCGCCCTATATGGAATATATCGAAGATCCGACCAGCGAGCTGGATTACGGTGATTTAGATGCGCAGTTTCTGGGGGAAAAAGGGCGTTCAGTCGGGCATCATGCGCCGAGCTTTGGCTTTACTTACAGCAGCTATTGGTTCCGCTTTTCGTTGATGAATCCATGGCAGCGGACGCGCACGGTTTTTCTGCAGCTTGATTTCGCAATTCTTGATCGCGTGGATTTTTTTTGCGGGCGCGCTGACGAAAAGCCGAGCCTGTATTTATTGGGTGATAAGGTTCGCTTCGAAAGCCGCCCAGTTGCTGTGCGTAACTTTGTTGTTCCGCTGGAATTGCGTGCCGGTGAGACGCAAACCTGTACTTTACGAGTGGACAGTACCAGCAATATTGCAGTACCGCTCACGGTGAGTGACGTCGTACCGTTTGTTGAGGAAACCCGCACGACGGATTGGCGGCTGGGTTGGTTCTACGGGTTGGCGTTTGGCCTTCTCATGTATAACCTGCTTGCCTATGTCGCGTCGAAAGAGCGCGTTTATCTGCTCTATGTCCTCCATCTCGTGGGGGGCTGGGGGTATAACAGTGAGCTGGACGGTTCGCTTGCGAATTTCTGGATTACCCTAGGCATTCAGGACAGTTCTATTATCTTCTTTCTATGCCTTAGCTTGGCGTCGGTTTTGCTATTCGCGCAAGACTACCTCGGCTATCGCGGCGAAGAGGCGTGGCAGCAATGGAGTTCGCGAGCGCTGTTAACCCTGGTCTGCCTCGTGGCGCTGGCCGTTGTGGTTCTTCCTCTGGGCTTTGTTGCTGTGATGTCGGTTTATCTTGCGCTGATCGTGGTGATTTATTGTATGAGCCTTGGGATCGTGCGCTTACGCAAGGGAGGATTGGATGTTTGGGTGTTCGTTGCTGGCTTTGGAGCGGTATTTCTGGTCTCTCTCGCCGCCTTGCTTGCCTCTTTAGGATTCAATGTTTCGACCGAGCTGATGGTTTACGGGATGAAAATCGCGTGGGCGTTTGAGCTGATTGCGCTTGCCTTAGGTTTGGCGTTGCGAATCCGAGCGAACACCTTGCGGCAGCTTGGCAGCGAGCAGGGCATGCTGAAGGAACAGGCGGAAAGTCGTGCAAAAACCGAGTTCCTCGCGAAGGTGTCACATGAGATCAGAACGCCAATGAACGGCATTTTGGGCCTTGTAGAACTGCTTGGAATGACTCGCTTAAGCCCTGAGCAATCTCGTTATGTTTCCGCGATCAATAGCGCTGGCCATACGCTGGTGGAGGTTGTGAATGACATCCTCGACTACAGCAAGCTTGTGATCGGCAAGATGACGCTGAACGAGCAGGAGTTCGACCTTCGTGAACTGCTGGAAGACTGCGCCGTAATTTTTGAGATGCCCGCACGCAAAAAAGCTTTAGATCTGCGGATCATGATACGTGCGGGCGTGCCGTTGCGCATCCATGGGGATGCGATGCGTTTGCGCCAAGTGGTGCTAAATCTTTTGTCAAACGCGATTAAGTACACCGAATATGGGCATATTTTTGTCCGTTTGTCCCTGACGGACGAGATTCAGGATGACAAAGTGGTATTGCGCTTTGCGGTGGAGGATTCTGGGTGTGGGATTGATCGCGCAGATCAGTCTCGGCTGTTCCAGTCTTTTTCGCAAATTCACAATGACATTACCGAACGCGAGACGGGCACAGGCTTGGGATTGGTGATCAGCCAGCAAATCATTGGCCTGATGGGGGGTACGATTGGAGTCGATAGCACGCTCGGGCGCGGTTCGGTTTTTTGGTTCACGCTGCCGGTAAAGCTGGAAGAAGACACGGCCTGCACTACCAAGGAAGTGGTTGTGGACGTTTATCGGCCTGGTATGGAGCTGGATGATCTACCGCAGGTTTCACGAATGCCTTCGGTGGGCATGTTTTCTGGTAGACAGACCACGACGGAAGCCAATCGTCAGGCAGCGAGACTTGGGCAGCAAGTCGTAACGGCGGGTATGAACCAAACGTCGGTAGGCGAGGAATCGAGCCTCGATCTGGATTTACAAACGCGTGTCTTGCTTGCCGAAGACAACTTGATCAATCAGAAAGTGGTGATCGGGTTTTTGGAGCGCTTGGGAATCCGGCCAGATGTGGTCGATAACGGGCGTCTTGCGGTGGAGCGGGCAGCACAGGCGGCGATCCCGTATGATTTGATTTTTTTGGACTGCCAGATGCCGGTAATGGATGGTTACGAGGCGGCGCGCCGAATCCGTGAATGGGAGCGTGAGAATGGCCGTGTGCCCACACCGATTATCGCGCTCTCGGCGCATCATTCCGATTTTCATATTGCCCAGAGTGAGCGTGCTGGGATGGATTTTCACCTCTCCAAACCCATTAATTTCAAAACACTTTCCGATGCCGTTACTCATGCGTTGGGATTTGGTTCGAATTGATTGGTTCCTAGGGCGATTTTACGATTGATAACAGCAGCGCAAGCGCGTCAGGAGTGCAAAATGAAATTTGATGTGGTAACCGTGGGCAGTGCTGCAGTGGATTATTTTGCGGACACCGATTCTGAGTTGATTCGCATTGATACCAAGACACGCAAGATTGAGTTAATTGCGTTTCCGCTGGGAAGCAAGCTGTTGATTCGTGAACTGCTGGTGTTAACCGGTGGGGGGGGAACTAACACTGCCGTCTCTTTCGCACGCCTCGGTTTTTCTACAGGCTATCTTGGGAAATTAGGCGATGACGGTAATGGTGAGTTTATCATTGACAGTCTCGCAAAAGAGGGAATTTCGTTTATTGGTGCTCGTGAAGGGCAAACAGGGATGTCCATTATTCTTGATAGCATCAACGATGATCGCAGCATTCTTGCGTTCAAAGGGGCAAACGACCAGCTTCATCCGTCCGATGTGCCAGAGTTTGAGTCACAGTGGATTTATATGTCGAGTATGTTGGGGCAGAGTTTTGACACCGTTACAGATCTTGTCGCAAGCGGTCGTTACAAGGTTGCGTTCAACCCTTCCAATTATCAGACTGTGCGTGGCTACGATGGCCTCAAACAGGTCATTGATCATTGCACCATCTTGATCATGAACCGTGAAGAGGCTTGCGAATTTCTCGGTTTTACCTATTCAAAAAGCCCCTCTATTGCGGTTCTGATGGCAGAAATGGAGAAACTACCGCCCAAAATTTTTGGCATTACGGATGGTGCAGGCGGCGTTTATATTTTTGACCGGACGCATTTGTACCATGGTAAACCTTCGCCCGATCTCGTCATTGCGGAAACCACGGGTGCAGGGGATGCGTTTTCCTCTACGTTTACGGCGATGATCATGAAGGGCTTGTCTGTTAAGGATGCAATCCACTACGCCATGACGAATTCAGAGTCGGTGATTTCTCATAAAGGTGCAAAAGAGATATTGCTGACGTGGGAGCAATTGCAGAAAGCAGCGTCGTCTACGCCACGGAGTATTGACGTTGGAGATCTGCAAACGCCGCCTCCTGAAGCGTCAAACTAGTCGCGAGGGGAGTACTAAAGCCGCTGGTTGTGCTTAACGGAAAGGTATTCCGCGAACAGATTACGTGCAAGATCTTTTGGCTGGCTGTTGAAGGCGATCACGCCGGATTGCTTCAATCGGTGAGCGACTTCTTGCTGGCGGTGGAAAAGCTCGGTGGCGCCACAGTAACGCAGTGCGTCTGTAAATGACTCTACGTGAGTGCGTTGCAGGTCGGCAAGAATGGGCTCTTGCAGGTTGGCAACAAGAACGAGATGGCGTGATTGAAGAATGCGAATCGCGGGATAAAGATCTTGGAGATCTGCTTGATCAAGGTTTGTCAGAAAAATTACCAGCGCGCGCCGACGCTGACGCAGAATTAGTTGTTGCGTAGCGTCTGCGAAGTCTGGCGCTTGTGAAGTTGGATAAATATCGTAGACGTGATTGAGTAACGTATTGATAGCACCAATCGACTTCAGCGGTTTTTGCCACCGGTAGCCTGCACCAAAGCTAAGAATTCCAACCGCATCTCCGGCGCGTAAGGCGTTTTGGCCCAAAATCAGCATGGCGTGCAGCGCGTGATCAAAAAAGCTTAATTCGCCGCACATGCTCCGCATTCGTCGTGAACAGTCCAGCATAAAGATAATTTGCTGGTCTTTCTCATCCTGATACTCGCGCGAAATGAGTTTGTTTTTGCGGCTCGATGCCTTCCAATCAATTTGGCGAAGCGAATCACCTTGCCGAAATTCGCGCAGTTGGTGAAATTCCATCCCTTCACCGCGCCGCTGCTGTTGCCGAATCCCCAGTTGCGTGCGGTTTTGTTGGCTGCTGATCGTGGCTAGTTCTGCCAATAGCTCAAAATTTGGATACACCCGAAATCTACTTTCGGTGCCGATTTGCCAGCGTTTCTCGCATAGGCCCAGTGGCCCAGGGATGAGTACGTCGGTTTTTCCGAAAAGGTGTTCACCACGTAGGTTTGGCGTTAATTCATAGGAAACGATACTGCGCTGCCCACGCTTAAGAACAACCGTTGATGTTTCTGCCAGCGTATTACAGATGGTGGGATAATGGTCGTGTAGCATAATTTTGGGTGGGTGGCGGTACTGGTGAGTGAGTTCGAGCGTGATCTGATAATTCCTACCGATCGCGACATTGTCACTATGCTTTCGCGCGATCTGGAGAGGCGGCCGGCGATGCGCGAGTGCTGTATCATAGGCAGCAATCAACAGCAAACCAAATGAAAGTGCCCACCAAAACATTTCTAGCGTATAGAAGGATTTTGGCAGCGAAAAATGGATACCGTTGGCGATCCATCGGGTTGTCGCCAAAAGGAGAGCGAAGAGCACAAGCCCGAGAAATAGCTTCAAAAAGCGCGCGCTAGGCCTCATAGACGTGGAGCATCCACCTCTGCAATCATGCTCTCTAGCGCTTGATCGGGCGACACCCCCTCCAGCTCAAGCTCCGCGTTCAGCGTAATACGATGGCGCAGTACGGGTAGCGCTACACGTTTAATGTCATCCGGCAAGACAAAGTTGCGATGGCGCAACAGGGCTTGGGCGCGGCCCGCTCTCAATAACGCAATGCTTGCGCGCGGCCCTGCGCCAAAGCTAAAGCTCGGCCATTGACGAGTTTGGCGTACTAGGCGAACCGCGTATTCAACGACTGCGGGGTCGGCAACGATGTTTGAAACGAGTGCCTGTATCCGCTGAACCTGCTCACTTGTGATGACAGGCTCGATGGCATCCACGTTAAGACCATCTAAGCGTTGCCCCGTTGTCACCTGCGTGACCAGCTTGATTTCTTCTTGAAGATCGGGATAGTCGATGCGGATTTTTAGCATGAAACGATCCAGCTCTGCCTCGGGGAGTGGATAGGTGCCTTCTTGTTCGATAGGATTTTGCGTAGCGAGCACCATGAAGGGCGTCAGTGCAGCAAAGCCTTTGCCTTCGATCGTGATTTGCTTCTCCTGCATAATTTCCAGAAGTGCGGCCTGTGTTTTTGCAGGGGCCCGATTGATCTCGTCGGCGAGCAGCAGATTGGTAAATGCGGGGCCGCGCCGAATCGTGAAACGTTCCGTTTTCATGTCATAGAGTGCGTGACCAGTGACATCGCTCGGCATCAGGTCAGGCGTAAACTGAATACGGCCAAACTGCCCGTCGAAGCAGCGTGCCAGAGCTTTCACTAATAATGTTTTTCCTAAACCTGGAACTCCTTCGATCAGCACATGGCCAGAGGCGAGCAGCGCAATAATGACCTGCTCAACCACTTGGGGCTGCCCAATCAGCACTCGGCCAATCTGTTGGCGAATGCGATCTACCGCCTGTGCGGCTTGCTCGAAGTCGGCAAACGGCATATCCACCCTCAATGTGCTTCCTGTGTTTTCACTGGATGGGCTCGGTTGAAAGATAACGTCACTCGTAAGGGGTGCGTCTTGTTCAGGTGCATTGTAATTGCTTGGCTCTACGCCGCTTGGGGGGGTGGGATCGTTATCTTGCACGCGAAGTTCCTGAAATGATTGGTGGTCAAAGCCGTGTTCTCACCTGCTGGAGGATGCGGATTAGCTCAACGAATTCTAGTTCGTCTCGAACCTTTGGCGTTGTTAATGCCCAGAGCAGCCGAGCTTCGGGAAGTTTGAGCTGTTCTAGTGCGCGCGTTATTTGCTTTGAAAAAACCGGCTTATCGTTGACGATTTGGCATTTGCTCAAGACAGGCTGTCTTGCCTCGTCAAGCAAAATACTGTGCTCGTGATTTTGCCAAATGAACCTCGCACTCGCATCAATATGTTCGAGTAGCTGCCGTCGCGCACGGATGGGTTCCGTGCGTATTGGGCCGATACGAAGCCCGCGATGTAGTAGCCATAGTACAAGAAGAACGCCAACACCGAAACAAAGATAAGGCGCGCTTTCCCAGAGCAGAGTGAACAGTGTTTCGGAGTATTTGTCGTAGACAAGCCAAACCTGATTGCTGTTTCCTGCGAGCCACCAGAGAAAATATGCGTGATCGTAGCTGCCAATATTGTGGTCGTTAAAAAGAAAATAATCGGTGAGAACCGTAATGTGCCCAGCACCATAAGAATAATCAAGCATGTGTACAGGCGGTGCCGTCAGCGGATTACTGGCTGTGCCTGATTCATCTTCAATGTGATAGCTTGATTCAAACGCAAGCTGCAAAGGGTGGCCGCTCGGTGCGAGCGGCATTAGCGTCAGTTGATCGGGAGAAGTTTCGCCGCTGCTTGTGATGGGTTCGCACTGTGCGCCTGACGGTTCTTGTAGGTCGGAAGATTCGTTCGTTGTGATTGTGCTATTCCTAGTAGCATCCGCTTCCTCGCTATCGGCCTCACCCACATCGTTATTTTCGCTATCTGCCGAGCTTTCGGAATCACTGCTTGCGGATTCGCGAGGCCAAATATACTGGCGCACGCCGAGCTGATCAAGAAACGTGTCACCGCTGGATTGCTCGTCTTCTTCCCATAGATAGTGTGCGATTAAGACGATGTGGCCACCAGCTTTCACCCAACGGCTCACGTTCTCGCTGAGTGCTTCATATTCCATGCCGTGATCATAGAATAAAAAAATAGTGTCATGTGGTTGGATATGATCCAGCGCTTCCTGGAGCAGGCCGGTCGTGCTAACTTGGTAGCCCTGCATGCGTAGAAATTTTTGGGCGCCAAAATACATATTATTACGCGCTTCAGGTGTCGGCCCTATATCTACCCAGACTGAACGGAAGGCATAATGGGTCGCCAGATAGTAAAGAGTTCCAGCAATGATCAGCCCAATCATTGCAATTAAGGCGTAGCGCGGTCGCTGCTTTGGTTCAACGGAATGTGGTGAAGAAAGCGTGCTCATCGTTGCGCTGCCGAAGCATGGGCATGGAACGCAGCCCAATCGTTAGTGAGAAGTTCGAATTCTTCCTGTTTTACACTTTGGTGCCCGTAGGCGATGCGCACCCATGCATCCGTTAAATGCTGAAAATAACGGTTTACCTCTGCTGGGCAGTGTTGACGGCAGATTTCCATACTTTCTGCTTCTGTGTGGCTGCCTTCTAATGGTAATTGCAGCTGTGCGGCAAGCTGCGCAAGCGCGCCACGATAGAGCAAACTCAGTGCAGCGCGATGCTGCCCAGTATGCCAATACTGCTTTGCAGCTTCCGTGATCTCCACTGGAAATGCGTACGGTGATTCCTCATGGCTTTGGATCACGACAGAGGGCGGTGCTTTTCGGGCCGCGGTTCGCGTGCTCCAGGAATGCTGAAACCTAGGCCAGAGTTGAATGAGCACCCAGAGGAGGGCAGCAACACCAATCCATAAAAGAATTTCGGCGATGCGAGCAACCCAGTTGGCGAAGTTGGTGAGCCATGAAAAGACAGGCGGTACCCCCGCTTCACCAGATGCGCCATCATTGGGAATCAGAGGGCGGAGCATGCGGCGTTCTTCTAAACGATGATAGTCAGGGCCTTCTAGAATTTCACCGATTTGGTCACGAGTTTTCTGGAGCGCTCGCGGAGAGGCAGGCGGCGCTGGAGACATTTGCATTTGCATCTGTGTGGCGGCGCTCTCGATTTCCGCATTTGCAGCTGGAGAGTGAAAGAGCCCTGAAATAAGAAAAAGTAGCGCCACTACGCCGGAAAGAGTCTTTTGGCTCGGATTCCCGGCGGCAGTGCTTGCATTGGCCGAATGGTTGGTGAGTCGCAATACAAGCTGGCGGAAGGTGAGTTCAATATCCCAACCTTCAAGCCACGTCCTGCGATTGATGTAAACGCAGAACCCAGTTGCGACATAGTATGGCATCACCAGCATCATTGACAGAATCAGCGCAATCGCAGTTGCGTTTGCCAGCGTTTCATCAAAAAGTAACTGGTTCCAGTCGACTCGGTCGGTGATTTCACGAGGAAGGAACTCATAAGCGATCAACAATAAATTGAGCGTAAGCAACAGTTCCGCCAGTATACCAAAAGCGCTTACCCAGAAGACATGATCGCGGCTTGCACGTGTGAGTGTCTTTACTCTCTGCTGATAGGCGCGCCCTTCTAATTCCTCAAGTTCGGTAATCGGCAAAAGAAAATTTCGGAACGGGTTGAGCCGCCTCCAGGTAAGCTTGGCAAACAAGTCGTGAAAAAGGATTGCGCGCCGGTGCCGAAGAATCTCCCATGCCGACAGTTCCTCATTAAACAACGCGCGCCCAAGAAACTGCAGATGAAAGGTTTCGAATACCGCTTTGAGCCACCACAACAAAAGTGCTACAACGGTCAGATCTGAACTTAGCAGGTAAAAAAACGTACCAAAGGCACCGAATAACAATGCCTGCATTAAATAAAGTGCTTTCCACCAGCGCCTTACCATAAGAAAGCCTAAATCGACAGCTTCGAAGGGCAGGCGACGGCGAATGCGGGCGCTAACCTTGCTCAGATCCATTCGACCTCCCCGCATGCACCAGATAAAAAATAACGCTGGCCCACAGCGCGCAACCGATGAGATATTTAACCAAGCTAGGAATTACGTGGCTTGAAGACCAGAACGCTTCGATAAACGCTGCGATGCTTAAAAACAGGATGGTTCCGTATACGATTGGCATCGTGTGCTTTGCTGCGAGCTGCAAGGCGAGTAGGCGAGGCAAATTCCCCGGCATAAGTAGAGCGGTTGCAAGCCGGAATCCTGCGCAACCTGCCATAGCGATCCCCGTTAATTCAAATGCGCCGTGTGAGATTACGAAAGAATAAAAACTGTTGATATGTCCAAGCTGCGTTAGATAGCCTGCAACGCCACCTAGAACCACGCCGTTATAGATCAGAAAGAACACCGTTCCGATCCCGAACGCAATGCCTCCGGCGAAGGTCTGAAACGCAATCCCGATGTTATTGCGAATGTAAAACCCGAACATCTGAAAATCACTCGCCGAATCGCGTGCCGCCTGCACGTTTGCATAGCGCTCAGGATTGTAGGTGTCGGTAAACTGCCGAATCTGCTCCGCATCGAAAACGGTATAGATCAGCTGTGGAAAAAAAAACACGGAAGCACCAAAAAATATCCCTGGGCCAAAAAATAGCGCGGCTGCGAGCCAGAAATAGCGAGACTCGCTTCGTATCGCTTGCGGAAGCTGGTGTGTAATCAGTTCCACGCTATTCATCACAAAATTGGTTTTGCGCTGATAGAGAGCTTGGTGGCCCGCCATGACAAGACGATTTAAGCGGTCAATTAGATACGGGCTATAGCGCCGCTGTTGTGCCACGGCGAGATCATGGCAAGTCTGGCGATACAGTTGAATGAATTCTTTCGAGGATAGTTTTGGATTCTCTTTGTTGCTTTGGCGCTCGATACGCAGATTGTGCTCTAATTTCGACCACGCGGCTTGACGCGCTTCTTCAAATTGCTGCTGCTTCATTTCGCCCCCATCAGCCAGACCGCGTACCGGCGGAGTTGTTTTGCGGGGTCATCGCCAGAAGGTGTGTCTTCATGCTTTGCGCTGAGAGCAGACATAAACAGTTCGGCAAGTTCCTGTTGGCGATGGGCAGAGAGTTGTGCGGTGCGTTCTGAAAAGGCAAGCACTGAGCGCTGCTCCTCAACGTTCAGGCTGAGCGGCAATGGCAGTGGCGAAAGTGGCGCAGGAACAGGTTTGAGGAGAGGAGGGGGAGAATAAATAACAACGGTTCCTGCAGCTAAGTCTCCGAGGCGGCGAAATTGTTTGCTAATGCAGCAGGTAATGAGGCCAGTGCCGTACATCATTGGCAGAAAGTCGACAAAGCGCAGTAGATTTCGCAGAATACTGGTAGACCACGAAACCGGAGTTCCGTCGTCATTCAGCACTTGCAGCCCCAAGCTCTTTTTTCCAGGCGTTTGACCGTGGTTCAGCACCTCAAAGGCAACGGGGTAAAACCACTCCGCAAGGAAGATCAAAATTGACAGAATCCCGAAGCCAATTTCACTAAACAATGTGAGCGCATAGCCGATTCCAGCAATCACGATTCCGCGCAGCGTTAAATCAATCAACCAAGCAATTGCGCGCACGAGCGGCCCCGCCACGCGCATTTCGATGACGATATTTTCTGGCGTCTCTACCTGATAGCGCGTATCGAGCATGATCGTTTTTGTTTAGACCGCAAGGAGTAATGCGAGGCAGTTTTCAAAGGCTAAGCGTAGCAGGTGCTTACGTTTGTGTAGGCTGCATTGGATCTGTTTTCTCCTGCTTCAAGAACTGACTGTTCATGAACTGCCCCGACCAGCGTGTAGCGAACATGCTTGCGATAAAAATCTCCGTTGTGAGTGCCATGACAATCATTCCGCTGACACTGCCTTCCGCAGGCCACGTAAACGCCGTGAGAACGCCACCGCAAAAATACACGAGCACCACGAAACAGAGCCATGCATAACGCTTGGGGCGCGTGGGTGCCAAGAAAGGCAGAAACAGCAGAAGCGGAATCCCATACAACACCGCGCCAATCCAGCGTGGCGTTGCAAACCATTCCAAGACAGAGGGCAAGAATTCGAATAGCACGAGAATGATTACGCCGGCAACCGCGAGGCGATGAGCGTTACGCAGTGAACTTGAAGGTGTTTCCATGATTTGACTCTCAGTTTAGCTCGGTTTGGCTCGTTTAGCTCGGTTTGGCGTCGCCAAGGAGCGCAAGCACGTTTTCAGGAGGGCGGCCGATTACAGCGCGCTCGCCAACGACGACGATCGGGCGTTCCAGTAGGCGTGGATGCGCAGCAATCGCGTCTAGAAGGGCCGTTTCAGAGAGTTTCGCATCGGCAAGCCCGAGATCTTCGTATTCTTTTTCTTTGGTGCGAAGAATATCCCGTGATTTCATCCCCAGCGCCTTCAAGAGTTCCTTGAGGCGCGTGCGGCTGGGTGGATTTTCCAGATAGAGAACGACATCGGGCGTAACACCGTGTTGTTGCAGCAATGCTAGGGTTTCGCGAGACTTTGAGCAGCGTGGATTGTGGTAAATCGTCGTGGGCATGGAGATCAAACTAACCTGTAAAATGAAAACGCTCACATGTTAGCCCGATCGAAGGATTCCTGAAAGCCTCAGCCGTGTGATTGCCTAAGCTGACGATTGCCTAGTTGAGAAATTGCCTAGTTGAGAAATTGCCTAGTTGAGAAATTGCCTAGTTGAGAAATTGCCTAGTTGAGAAATTGCCTAGTTGAGAAATTGCCTAGCCGGGAGATTGCCTAGTTGAGCAGGTGAGCGTCCATTACCTTGAAGAAAGGTGTGCTCATCAGCGTGTTGCCAATATGGGCGCGGGTAGGCTCATCATCGTGGGGGGACGCGATTTCCACGATACCAGGCGTATAGTGGACGCTCGGTGCGCAGAATAAATACTGGTGCGATCCGCTTCGGCTGCTGGAAAACAGTAACGCAGCGCGAGCTGCTTTATCGCATTCGTACTCCGCGTTGTGATCGACCAGAGCGACGGCGCGAGCGCTCATTTCGACACGCGAGGCACCCAAAACCAGCGAGCCGTCGCCATTGTCGCTTACCCAGCGAACGATCCCGATTGTGGCTGGCGCTCTTTGCTCACGGCAGGTGGTAAGCAACAGCTCGCCGGGCTGCAGAAAGGGTTTGAACTCTACGGGCAGCTGAAAGCGAAAGCCACCGACACTTTCTTCAAGATATTGCGCACTCAGAAAGTGGGATACATGTTCAGCAAAGTGCCCCGTTTTTGTCTTGCCGCCGTTGCTAAACCAACGATGGATGTCGGCAAAGCTCCACACCAACTCGCAGCCCTCCTGCTTGCGCTTTCGCGCGAGAGTGCGGTGCTTTTGGCAGCGCCAACTCACTTGCAGGTGGCCAAGCAGTTGATCGAAGTGCTCAGAAGCTTGCGCATTCGCGTAAATATCGCTCTCCGAAAGCGCGCGGCTAGCGGAGGTGTGGATAAAGCCCGTAGAGTGTAAGCCTGCAGCGAGCGATGCCTTGGCGTGATCCGCAAACCAGCGATCACGCTTATGTTCAAGTTGATTGCAGATTCCGTCTGTAGCAAGCAGCCTCGCTTGCGGGTGCGACCCAGCCGGTTTTTGGCGCAAGCGTAGCGGGCCTTCATCACTGTCTAATCGCACACCCAAGGCAGCCGTCACTACGTCCAAGTTATCAGGATGTACCATCCGGCTGATGCTGGCCATGCGCGTCGTAAAGCCAATCACCCAGCGCGTATCGGTTTGCGACAGGCTGTACGGGTTTGCGCCGGCCACCAAAAGCAGCTGCACGTATTGGTCGTGAATATCCGGCATTGCCCCAGTCAGGCGATAGCGGCAGGTGGCACGGTGCAAGCGCCGATCTTCGGCAGCGGCGTAGAGCAGATGTGCTTCGCGCCAAGTGTGAGAGGGTTGCCGGATGTGTAAAGCGTAGCGTTGCAGCATTGCCTGCACGTGAAAAAACAGTGCAAGGTAAAGATAGTTTGCGTATTCCTGCGTGCTGGCGCCGTGTGGTTCGGCGTCAATCAGACAAAGCTTGTAGGCGATCGCGAGCTCTTCACAAAAACCGATAAGGCCGCCGTCCCCCTTACAGGCATAAAGGCTATCCCCACCCATGGCTACAGGTTGCGTGGGAGTTTCGGCAAGGCGAGAGAACGCGGTGTGAAACCAAGCCGTGATATCCGCACGCCGGCTATGGACTAAATAGTGTTGATTCAGATGGCGTAGACGGCTGCGCGCAATCGTTAACGCCATTACCGGATCGGCGTAGGGCAGGGCTCGTATCTGCTCTGCGATTGCGTCGGCGCGGCCTGCGGGCAATGCGTGATGGACGCGGTCGAGCTGAGGGGCGTGTAATTGGGATAGCCACGAGATGCGCCCGCGAGCTTGGCTCAAGCTTGAAGAGGGGGTTGTACCCGTTTTTGCTTCCACCGCAAGTTTCTTGAGGGGTGGGCTAACGTGAATCGGGTTAAATGAGCTCATGCGGCTTGGCGCGTCCTATGCCAGCACCCTTGTTCGTTTTGCGTTGAGTAGCCTGAGTGATTGATAGCGATCTGCAATCCGCTTTTTACTTCCAATCAGGAACTTAATTGCTGGAACGATGGTGCGATATTCTTGTAATGTGTGTGCATCCTATCACATATTTACGAAATACCAAGATCGTTGCAAGCCGGTTTTGCGTAATTTTTTGTGCGCTATGGTATTGGGCGCAGGCGGTTTTCTGGGGAGATTGGCACAGATGAATCCTCAAGAGCTCACGTCCCAATCTGGACTTTTCGTCGTATAATCGCCGCCGCGCATTTGATGTACTTCATTTGAGTACTTGGCGAGCCGATCCCGCCAGGTGCTTTTTACACCCTAACGGTGCTTCTTACACCTTAACTTGAGGGATAACCATGGCTGTAATCCGCCAGGATGATTTCATCCAGAGCATTGCCGACGGGCTTCAATACATCTCCTACTACCATCCGACTGATTTTATCAAGGCGCTCACCGAAGCTTACGAGCTTGAAGAATCCACTGCCGCGCGAGATGCAATGGCGCAGATCCTCATTAACTCACGCATGTGTGCAGAAGGGCATCGCCCAATCTGTCAGGATACAGGCATTGTCACTGTATTCCTGAAAGTGGGCATGCACGCACGCTGGGACGCTACGATGAATGTTACCGATATGGTGAACGAAGGTGTGCGTCGCGCCTATAAGCATCCCGACAATGTACTGCGTGCGTCCATTCTAAAAGACCCTGCTGGCAAGCGCGTGAACAGCAAAGATAATACGCCCGCCACGATTCACTACGAGATCGTGGATGGCGATCAGGTGGAAGTCACCCTCGCAGCCAAAGGTGGCGGCTCTGAAAACAAATCCAAGCTCGCCATGCTCAACCCAAGCGACAGCATCGTAGACTGGGTACTGAAAACCGTACCAACGATGGGTGCAGGCTGGTGTCCGCCCGGAATGCTGGGCATTGGCATCGGCGGCACCGCGGAAAAGGCCATGCTGCTTGCCAAAGAATCGTTGATGGACCCAATCGACATCCACGAACTTAAAGCACGAGGCCCGCAAAATCGCGTTGAAGAACTTCGTCTTGAACTCTTTGAAAAGGTGAATGCGCTCGGAATCGGTGCGCAAGGCTTGGGCGGTTTAACTACCGTGCTGGATGTGAAAATCCTAGATTACCCAACCCACGCAGCCTCGTTGCCGATTGCAATGATCCCTAACTGCGCTGCAACCCGTCACGTGCATTTTGTTCTGGATGGCTCTGGCCCTGCTGAGATCGAACAGCCCAGCCTCGACTTGTGGCCAGAAATCTCGCGTGAGAGCGGCCCCAATACCCGTCGAGTGAATCTCGACACGATTACCCAAGCCGAAATTGAAACCTGGCAACCTGGCGACACCTTGCTGCTGAGCGGTAAAATGCTCACAGGCCGCGATGCGGCTCATAAGCGCCTGATTGATATGGCCAATCGCGGCGAAGCTCTCCCAGAGGGATTGGATTTTCGCAACCGCTTTATCTACTACGTCGGACCGGTTGACCCCGTGCGTGATGAAGTGGTTGGCCCCGCAGGCCCGACAACCTCCAGCCGAATGGACAAATTCACCGAAACCATGCTCTCGAAATATGGGCTCATGGGCATGATCGGTAAAGCTGAGCGCGGCCAAAACGCAATAGATGCGATTCGGCAGCACAAAGCTGTCTACCTGATGGCAGTGGGCGGAGCGGCTTACCTAGTATCGCGCGCAATCCGTGAATCCCGCACCGTGGCCTTTGCCGACTTGGGTATGGAAGCGATTTATGAGTTTGAAGTACAAGACATGCCGGTCACCGTGGCGGTGGATAGCCTTGGCTCCTCGGTTCACCATACCGCACCTAAAATCTGGCAGAAGAAAATCGGCTTGATTCCCGTTGCAGAGTGAGACCTTAGCCTAAAGTCGTCCTGTTTTGGCGGACACGAGCTCCGCAGCCAGCAAAAAGCCCCGGCACAGGAAACTGTGATCGGGGTTTTTCTTTTTCGAGATCTACAGCTACGCTAATTGATGTGGTGAGACCCATATTTCCTTAGGGTCCCCACGTCGCAGTACTGCGACCGACTATACTTTGGTTAAGCTTAGGGCTTTAAGAGATTGTCAGAGGGACTATGCCAATTCCGTTGTTGATTTGCGATGATTCCGTGATGGCACGCAAGCAAGTGCGCCGCGCGCTCCCAGAAGATTGGGACGTAGAGGTGACGATGGCTGCCAACGGGCTTGAAGGGCTGGATGCGATTCGTAAAGGCCAAGGCGAAATGGTGTTTCTTGACCTGACCATGCCGGAGTTGGATGGCTATGGCGTGTTGGAGGCGGTACGGAATGAAGGGCTTAAGTGTATAGTGATTGTCATCTCTGCCGATATACAACCTGAAGCCCGCGAGCGTGTTCAAAAACTCGGCGCGCTCGACTTTATCAAAAAACCGGTAGATGGAAAAAAATTGCAGGAAGTGCTTGAGAGGTACGGCTTGTTATGAGCGACACACTGGCGCTAACGGAAGACCAGAGGGACTGCCTGCAAGAGGTAGTGAATGTCGCAATGGGGCGCGCGGGGGATTCGTTGGCGCGATTTTTAGAGGTGTTTATCGAACTCTCCGTACCAAGAATACGGCTCGTTGATCGCGATAAGCTTCCTGTAGAACTCATTGCGTTAGTAGGCGGAACAGACTGCTTCGTGTCTGGTGTGACACAGGGTTTTTTCCATGCGGATGACGGCAAGGGGGTGCGCGGTGAAGCCATCGTGGTGTTCACGGATTCGTCCTTTAAATCGCTTGCCGACTTGCTTGCCTATGACGGTGAGGTAAACGCAGAAGCGGAAAAAGAGCTTTTATTGGACGTTACCAACGTTCTGAATGGCGCGTGTTTGAACGGAATTGGCGAGCAGATCGAAGCAGAGCTTGCCTTTTCACCACCCACACTGCTCGGCCAACATGTCAAGATTTCCCAACTGCTGGCTCATGAGCGCCTGACGTGGGAACACGCGCTGCTGGTAGAAATTTCCTATACCCTTGAAAACCGCTCGTTCAACTGCACCATGTTTTTACTAATGCCGGGTGAGTCGATCGAAGTGGTAAAAACAGCGCTTGATCGACTTCTGGAAGACTTGTAAGTGGAAGAGAACCTGCCAAGCCGTGATTTACTTGGATTTATCGTAGATCGAGCCAATATCGGCGTTTTCATTCTGAACGAAGCCTTGGAAGTTCAGCTATGGAACCGTTTCATGGCTTCCAACAGCGGAAAAAATGCCGATGAAGTGGTTGGGCATAAACTTTTCGACTGCTTTCCCGAACTTCCTCAGCGCTGGTTTGCAAAAAAAATCAGCAGCGTGTTTATGCTGAAAAATTTTGCCTTTACTTCTTGGGAGCAGCGCCCTTACCTGTTTCCGTTTCGGCACAATCGCCCCGTCACGAGCGGTATGGAATTCATGTGCCAAGATGTCACCCTGATGCCCATCAAAAACGAGGCTGGCGAGGTCGAAAAAGTGTGCGTCATTCTCTTTGACGTGACCGACACAGCGATTTATCGCACCATGCACCAAGCAGCGATTAAAAAGTTGGAAATGGTTTCTCGCATTGATGGCCTGACTCAGCTTTTTAACCGTAGCCACTGGCAGTCGCGCCTAAACGAAGAATTCAGCCGTTCGGCGCGTTACCAAACGCCGCTCTCCTTGATCATGTTTGATCTCGATTTTTTCAAAAACGTCAACGACACCTACGGCCATCTAGGGGGGGACGCTGTCCTGTGCGCCGTTTCTGCAGTGATTAAGAACTCGGTACGCGAAAACGACATCGCAGGGCGTTACGGCGGCGAAGAATTTGGCATTTTGCTGCCAAATACCCCAGAAAGCGGCGCAATGATCGTCGCGGAACGCATCCGTGCGTCCATCGAGGCAACAACCATTCCCTTTGAGGACTATGAAATCCGTGCGACGGCAAGCCTAGGCGTTACTGAGTATAAGGCGACCGTGCCGGATTGCGAAAACCTGATCGCGCGCGCCGATGCCGCACTTTACAAAGCCAAAGAAGCTGGCCGGAACCGCGTGATTCTTTTTACTGAAGAAATCCATTAGCACACTGCGCAGCAGGTCGGCCGCTCCACAGTCAGCCTTCCCGCAAGCGCGCATCAGCCTGTGCGTTAGCCCCGCGTAACGCGCGTCTGCAGGAACTCCACCAACTGATCAAGCCCAACGTCGCTGGTTTCTTTGTCGGTACGGTGCTTGTATTCCACCTGTTGCTGATCTAGCCCCCGATCCCCAATCACGATGCGATGCGGAATCCCGATCAGCTCCGCGTCGGCGAATTTTACGCCCGGCCGCTCTTTGCGATCGTCGTAGAACACCTCGTAGCCCGCTTGCTTCAAACGCTCATAGAGCGCCTCTGCAGCAGCGTGCACGCGAGGTGATTTATGTTGGTTCATCGGAATCAGCGCAATGTGAAAGGGCGCAATTGCATCCGGCCAAATAATCCCCTGAGCATCATTATTTTGCTCAATCGCAGCCGCTACCACGCGCGACACGCCAATTCCGTAGCAACCCATAGGCAATACCTGTGATTTGCCGTTTTCATCCAGCACGGTTACGTTCAGCGCCTTGCTGTATTTTGTGCCGAGCTGGAAAATATGGCCGACTTCAATCCCGCGCCGAATGAGAATTTCACCCTTACCGTCAGGGGAGGGATCACCTTCGACAACGTTCCGAAGATCTGCAACCTCTGCGAAATTTGCATCGCGATTCCAGTTTGCACCGCGATAGTGGAACCCCGAACGGTTTGCGCCGCACACAAAATCCGCCATATTCACAACGCTGCGATCTGCGATGATGGGCAGCGTCAGCCCGATGGGGCCGATAGAACCAGGCTCACACCCCAGCGCTTCCCGAATTTCCTCATCGCTCGCCATTTGCAGCGGAGCCTTAATTCCCGCACACTTTTCAGCTTTGATCGTATTGAGCATTTTGTCGCCGCGCAGCAAAATTGCTACCAAGTTCGGCTTTCCGTCCACACCATCGCCATGTACGATCAGCGTTTTGACAATCTGATCAGCGTTCACCTGAAGTTGCGCACACACCTCGTCAATCGAGCGCGCATTAGGCGTTGCCACTTCTGTCAGCGCTTCTTGCGGAGCAGGGCGCTCGTTACCGATAAGCGTCGCCTCTGCCATTTCAATATTGGCGGCGTAATCGCTTTGGTTGGAAAACGCGATGCTGTCTTCGCCAGCGCTCGCCAAAACGTGAAATTCATGGGAATTGTTGCCACCGATCGAGCCGGTATCGGCCAACACCGCCCGAAATTCAAGCCCAAGGCGAGTGAAAATCGCGGTATAGGCGTTGTACATCACCTGATACGTCTCGCGCAAACAATCTTCCGTCATATGGAAGGAGTAACTGTCCTTCATCAAAAACTCGCGAGCGCGCATAACGCCGAATCTAGGGCGCGTTTCGTCGCGAAACTTTGTTTGAATCTGATAAAAGTTTGCAGGCAGCTGCTTATAGCTCTGGACGTTATTACGCACCAGATCGCTGATCACTTCTTCATGCGTAGGGCCAAGTACGAAATCGCGGGCGTGGCGATCCTTAAAGCGCAGAAGCTCAGGCCCGTAGGCTTGGAAGCGCCCTGACTCCTGCCAAAGTTCGGCCGGCTGTGTGACCGGCATCAGCACCTCTTGTGCGCCGGCACGATCCATTTCCTCGCGCACAATGCGTTCGACCTTGCGCAGCACTCGCAGCCCTGTGGGTGTCCACGTGTACAGGCCAGCGGCCAGCCTGCGTATCATGCCGGCACGCAGCATTAGCTTGTGGCTGATGACTTCGGCATCGGCGGGATCTTCGCGGAGGGTGGCTAGTAGATATTGAGATGCGCGCATAAAGGAATCCTGACAAGGGCGAAATAGCGCAGATTGTATGCGTTAGCGGCTAAAAACGGTAGTTCGTTTCGTAGCGAATTGTGGCGCGCATTGTCCATGTGGCGCGGCTTTACCAGAAGTGGCTTTACCAAAAAAGGCCTTGCGGCCTCTTTTGATGAAAACATTTTTAAGAAAAGAGGAGAGCAGGCGATTACGCTGTCATATCCTTCAGCTTCTTGAGTGGGCGCACTTTTACCACGTTGCGAGCAGGCTTTGCTTTAAACGTAGTTTCTTCGCCGGTAAAGGGATTGATGCCTTTACGGGCGCGGGTGGCGGGCTTGTTCACAACGGTGATCTTCATGAGCCCAGGAACCGTAAATTGACCGACGCCTTTCTTTCCAATGTGGCGTGCGATCAGCGAGTTCAGCTCATCAAGGACACCTTGCACCTGCTTTTTGGCGAGCCCGGTGTTTTCAGCAATTTCAGAGAGAATCTGTGTTTTGGAGAACGCTTCCGAGACCGCAGCAGCTTTTTTGGGCGCCGCGGGTGCCTTTACTTTTTTTGCTGGAGCCGCTTTTGCAGGTGCAGCTTTGGCAGGTGCTGATTTCTTTGCAGCCATATTGGTTTCCTTGATGAAGAGGTAGCAAAAACTACTAGCAGGCAAGGCCCGCAAGCGGGTTTTCGTCGGTAATTATTGGCACATTTTTTTCAGCTAGCAAGTAGGATTCGCTAGAATCACGCAAAAAACACGCGTATTTTTCGTAAAAAATCGCATTGGGCGATGCTCGCGGGCGTTATGCGCCAGTTTTATGAGTTTTTAAGGCCCCCCAGCGGTGTGTGCGCACTCAATCTGCCATGTTTTCGCGGAGTGTGCAGCAAACCGGCCTAACTCTTTTTGGGCGTATGCGTGCTGATAAAACCTGCAGTTAGCAGTATAATGGCCGCCATTTTTCATCGACGCTACTGGCAACAACAGGAATCCCTTATGCGCAGCCATTACTGTGGCCACTTGAACAGCACTCATATTGATCAACAAGTCACCCTGTGCGGGTGGGTTCACCGGCGGCGTGATCATGGCGGTGTCATCTTTTTTGACCTACGCGACCGTGAAGGTGTTGCTCAGGTCGTCTTCGATCCCGATACGGTCGAGGCGTTTGCTACGGCAGAACGCGTGCGCAGTGAATATGTGCTGAAAATTACGGGCCGCGTGCGCGCACGTCCAGAAGGCACCGTCAACGCAACCATGGCGACCGGTGAGATCGAAGTGCTTGGCAAGTCGATTGAGATTCTCAATACGTCCGAGACACCACCTTTCCAGCTGGACGAGTACGGCAATGTTGGAGAAGACGTACGTCTGCGCTACCGCTATCTTGATCTGCGCCGCCCTGAGATGCAGGCAAAACTGCTGTTCCGCGCCAAAGTGACCTCCACCATGCGCCGCTATTTGGATGAACATGGCTTTATTGATGTCGAAACCCCCATTCTGACGCGGGCGACGCCAGAAGGTGCGCGCGACTATCTCGTACCTAGCCGCACTTATCCGGGCAGCTTCTTCGCGCTACCGCAATCACCGCAACTGTTCAAACAGCTGCTAATGGTTGCGGGCATTGACCGCTACTACCAGATCGCCAAATGCTTCCGCGACGAAGATCTGCGCGCTGATCGCCAACCAGAATTTACCCAGATTGATATTGAAACCTCCTTCCTGACCCAAGACGAGATCATGGGCATTGTGGAAGGCATGTTCCGCAACCTCTTTAAAGAAGTTTTGGGCGTTGAAATTCCACCGCTGCGCCGCATGCCTTTTTCCGAGGCGATGGCGCGCTTTGGTAGCGACAAGCCAGATCTGCGGATTCCCTTGGAGCTAGTCGAAATTTCAGACCTCATGACGAGCGTTGAGTCACGAATTTTTGCAGGGCCGGCGAATGACCCTAAATGCCGCATCGCCGCCTTGCGTCTGCCCGGTGGCGCCGCGCGTCTCTCCCGCAAAGACATCGACAACTACACTCAGTTTGTCGGCATTTACGGTGCGAAAGGGCTCGCCTACATCAAGGTTAACGACCTCACTCAGGGCCGTGAAGGTTTGCAGTCACCGATTCTCAAATTCCTGCCGGATGATGTCGTTGAAGGCATTATGAAGCGCGTTCACGCAGCGGATGGCGATCTCGTATTTTTTGGCGCAGACAAAGCCAAAATCGTCAGCGATGCGCTAGGCGCGTTGCGCGTCAAACTCGGCCACGACTTAGGTCTAGTGCAAGGCGAGTGGGAAGCACTCTGGGTGGTGGATTTCCCAATGTTCGAAGAAACCGATACCGGCGGCTGGACAGCGCTGCATCATCCCTTCACCTCGCCATCCTGCAGCCCAGAATCCATGCTGGAAAACCCCGGTGCTGCCTTGTCACGGGCTTACGATCTCGTCCTAAACGGAGTCGAACTGGGCGGGGGGTCCATCCGTATTCACCAGCAAGACATGCAGAAGGCCGTGTTTAATCTGCTCGGGATTAGCACTGAAGACGCGCAAGAAAAATTCGGCTTCCTTTTGGACGCACTCAAATTCGGTGCGCCCCCACACGGCGGCCTTGCCTTTGGGCTCGATCGCTTAGTGATGCTAATGACGGGTTCGCCCACGATTCGCGACGTGATCGCCTTCCCGAAAACCCAGACTGCCGCCTGCGTAATGACTCAGGCACCTGCACCGGTAGACGCGAAGCAGCTGCGTGAAGTCGGGATTCGCCTACGCGAAAAAAACTGAGCCGGTCATAAAACGGAGCCGGTCATAAAAAGCTGAGCGGATCATTTTGGTCTTACAGGAATTGCGCCGCGGCAGAATAGTCGCGGCGTTATTAAAAAATGCGCAGCTTTCCAGCTTACACGCTGTAGTTGCCGGAAAACGCCTGCTACTATATACCTGCTACTATATACAGGGTTAAGCCGCCTCGCGCTTTCAGCATTTTTTGGCCAATGCAGACTATTTTCAATGACTCTCATCCTTGGCGTTGATCCTGGCTCCCGAGTCACGGGTTATGGCGTTATAAAAAAAGAAGGCAACCAGATCCGGTTTGTTGACTGCGGCTGTATTTATACGAACGAAAAAGAAGCAATCCCTGTACGCCTGCAACAAATCTATCAAGGCATCGTTGCCGTAATCCGAGAGTACCGCCCAGAACAAGCGAGCATCGAACAGGTCTTTATGGCGAATAACGCCGATTCTGCGCTAAAGCTCGGCCAGGCGCGCGGCTCTGCCGTGGTCGCCTGCATGAACGAAAGCGTTGAAGTGCATGAATACTCAGCCCGCCAAGCAAAACTCGCAGTAGTCGGGACGGGGGCGGCAGAAAAAGCGCAAGTTCAGCACATGATCAAGCGAATCCTCAACCTACCCGAAGAACCCTCTACGGATGCAGCGGATGCACTGGGATTGGCGATTTGTCACGCCAACACCTACAGCACATTATCCCGCGTAATGAACACCAGAACAGTGCGCCGAGGGCGTGCGCAGCGTTGGCAGGAGGTGCCATGATTACCCACCTAAGCGGAACATTACGACACAAACAAGCCCCACAGTTGGTCATCGACGTCAGCGGTGTCGGCTACGAGTTGGATGCCCCGATGACCACGTTTTACAGGCTCCCGTCCCTTGGGGAGCGGGTGGAGCTGCTCACGCACCTTGTCGTTCGAGAAGATGCCCACGTTCTGTTCGGCTTTGCGACGCAAGAGGAACGCAGCTTATTCCGAGCGTTGATTAAAGTCACCGGCATTGGCCCGAAAGTGGCCCTTGCAATCTTGTCGGGAATTGAAGTCCCGCAGTTCGTCCGTTGTATCAATTGTCACGACGTGAGCGCACTGATTCGTATTCCGGGGGTTGGAAAAAAGACTGCCGAGCGCCTGATCGTTGAAATGCAAGATCGCCTGCCGCGCACGTTGGAAACTAGCTTGACTGCACTGCAAGAGGAATCCTTGTTAGGTGAAAATACTCGTCCTCAACAGGCGCATCGTCCGCTGGATGAGGCGGAAGCCGCGCTGATCGCATTGGGTTATAAACCTCAGGAAGCCGCACGTTGTTTAAATGCGCTGAATACAGAAGGGCTCTCTAGCGAGCAACTGATACGCCAAGCTCTTAAAAACATGGTTCGAGCGGGCTAAACACGATGGAACGATTGATTTCCCCGCACGATAAAAAGGAAGACGGGCAAGACCGCGCAATTCGACCGACTCGACTCGCCGACTACACGGGGCAGGTGAGTGTCCGCGAACAAATGGAAATTTTCATTGCAGCTGCCCGTGGCCGCCAAGAAGCACTCGACCACACCCTTATTTTCGGCCCGCCGGGTCTTGGTAAAACCACACTAGCGAACATTATCGCCAATGAAATGGGCAGCAGCCTGAAAAGCACCTCTGGGCCTGTGCTGGAACGGGCAGGCGATCTTGCCGCACTTCTTACCAATCTGGAGCGTGGCGACGTACTCTTTATTGACGAAATTCACCGCTTAAGTCCAGTAGTTGAAGAAATTCTTTATCCAGCGATGGAAGATTACCAGTTGGATATTATGATTGGTGAAGGCCCCGCAGCGCGTTCGATCAAAATTGATCTACCCCCTTTTACGCTGGTAGGTGCGACCACGCGTGCTGGGCTATTAACCTCACCGTTGCGGGATCGTTTTGGTATCGTGCAGCGGCTGGAATTTTACAACGTAGAAGAACTCACGAGCATCGTCTCTCGTGCTGCCGGTATTTTGGGGGTGCCGATCCATTCTGGTGGCGCGATAGAAATTGCGCGTCGCAGCCGAGGTACTCCGCGCATTGCAAACCGGCTGTTGCGACGCGTTCGTGATTATTGTCAGGTAAAAGGTGATGGCACAATCTCGCAACAACAATCGGCGCGCGCCTTAGATCTGTTAAAAGTAGATGCGTTTGGATTTGATACGATGGATCGCCGTCTGTTGCTTGCCATTATCGAAAAATTCGACGGCGGCCCCGTGGGAATTGATAGTTTAGGTGCGGCCATTAGCGAAGAATCGGGAACCTTGGAAGACGTCGTGGAGCCTTATTTGATACAGCAGGGATTTCTTTTGCGAACAGCGCGAGGCCGAATCGCAACGAGGCAGGCATACCTCCATTTTGGTTTGCCAGCGCCTCGACGTGATGAAAATTCCGGAGTGGGTGATTGATCAGCGGTGCTTCAACATTGGTAGGTGACTCTTTAACGCGGCGGAGTGATGTATGGGTGAGCTAACGACCAAAAGCCAATTTTCCGGTATCCAAGTTCGCGTGTACCTAGAGGATACAGATGCAGGAGGGATCGTGTACTACGTGAACTACTTACGCTTTATGGAGCGAGCACGTACCGAGCTGCTACGCCACTTGGGTTTTGACTTCGTTCGTCTTGATGCAGAAGGCTTCAAATTCGTAGTACACAAAGCGCAAGTCGAGTATCATAGCCCCGCACTCATGGACGACGAACTTTTTGTCACTGCCGAGCTAGAAAAGCTCGCCAAAACCTACGTAGTTTTCCAGCAAAATGTGTATCGCCAGCAGCAATTGCTTTGTTCTGCCCGAATTCAGGTGGCCTGTATTACAGTTTCAGGTCTGAAACCTGCCGCCATGCCACCCATGGTTCGAGAGCGCTTTTCCAGACTAGCGCAGCCAGATTGACCCTATCCCATTCGTTTCTTATCTCCATCACTCCACCCGCTCATTGGAGGCCGGACCTAGTGCAACACTCGATGTCATTTACCAGCCTGGTTCTTAACGCAACTTGGGTTGTACAGCTTGTTATGCTCGTATTGCTCGGGCTGTCCATCTCGTCTTGGTACATTATCTGGCAGCGGCGCAGTTTGCTTGGCGAATCGCGGCGTGCAGCAGAGAACTTCGAAGAGCGTTTTTGGTCGGGAATTGATTTGAGCCGTTTGTTTGTGCAGGTCAACAACGAACCGGATCACTACAGCGGCCACGAGGCGATTTTTCGTGCTGGCTTCAAAGAATTTGCGCGGCTTCGCAAGGTGGGAAATGCCGAGCCCGATTCGATTATGGCGGGAGCCGAGCGTGCAATGAAAGTAGCGCTGCTGAAAGAGCAGGAACGCTTAGAGGCCAATCTATCGTTTCTCGCAACAGTCGGTTCCGTTAGCCCCTATATTGGATTGTTCGGTACCGTGTGGGGCATCATGCACGCCTTTATTAACCTCGCAAACCAGAATCAGGCGACCCTCTCTGCAGTGGCTCCCGGTATTGCCGAGGCCCTGATCGCAACGGCGATTGGCCTTGTGGCCGCAATTCCTGCAGTTGTGGCATTCAACCGCTACACCTCATTGTGTGAACGTTTGCTGCACAATTACGAAACCTTTGCCGACGAGTTCTCTGGCATTTTGCATCGCAAAGCCCACTCCAAAGAAGCCGATTGATCAGCCCAATGAAATCAAACCGTCCAACCCAAAGGCGATGCGCAATGGCGATAGGTAGCGTGGAATGGTAAGTGGCAGAAAAAACAGCGGCCGAAAGCTGGTGTCCGACATCAACGTAGTGCCCTATATCGACGTAATGCTCGTATTGCTAGTCGTGTTTATGGTGACCGCTCCGATGATGACGCAGGGGGTAAAAGTAGATCTGCCCGATGCAAATGCGCAACCGTTAAAAGTTGAGGATGAGCAAGAGCTGCTGATCGTCTCGGTAGACGAGGGCGGCCGCTATTTTCTCAACGTCGGAGAAAATACCAAAGCGCCGAAAACACTTGAGCAGATCACCGACATCGTTAGCAAGATCCGCAAGGCAAAACCCAAGAGTCAGGTTTTTGTAGAAGGCGATGATCAGACCCGCTACGGGTTTGTTGTAAGCGTCATGGCTTCACTACAGCGCGCGGGTGTCGGCGATATTGGCCTTGTCACGGAATCACCCGGGCCGGAGACCAAAAAGAAGTGAGTTCTAACGAATCACTCGATTACCGCGCGCTAGCGAAATCGGTCGCCGTCCACCTCTTGGTGCTTGGCATTAGCCTTGCGTCATGGAAGTGGACGGAAGATCGCGTGATACAGGTCCCGGGGCACGTAAAAGCAGTGGTTGTAACACGCGGCGAGCTGGCTGAAAAAGCTGCCGAAAAGCCCCGCCCGCTACCTAAAAAACCTGTGGCAGAGCCTAAAAAGCCTGAACCGAAAAAAGCCGAGCCGCCGAAGCCTGCGCCACCCAAACCGAAGCCCGAACCACCTAAACCGACGCCGCCGAAGCCTGCTCCAACTCCTAAGCCGGTTCCCAAAAAGGCGGAAGTGAAAAAGCCCGAGCCGAAAAAAGTCGAGCCCGTGAAGCCCGCACCCAAAAAACCGGAACCTCGAAAGCCTGCGCCTTCGCACGACTACTCGGATTTAATTGATGAGGAGTTGGACGTATTGGCGAAACCTTCAAAAAAGCCCGTTCAATCCGCATCAAGTGCGAGTACGTCGCCTGTGGTGGATAAATATATGGCAGGTATTCGCTCGGATATTGAGCGCCGGTGGAGTCGCCCTCCCTTGGCGCGCAATGGCATGCAGGTTACCTTGCGGCTGTTTTTGATTCCGGGCGGTGAGCTTAGCGATGTGCAGGTTGTGCAGTCGAGCGGCAATATTGCGTTCGATCGCAGTGCGCTGGCGGCCGTTCAAAAGGCGGGGCGTTTTGTGGTGCCGTCCGACCCCGCGGAATTTGATCGGAATTTTCGCCAGTTTACAGTGCTTTTCAATCCAGACGACTTAACGTATTAAGCTCGTCAATGAGGAGCCAATTTGAGGCAAGCGCGTGAACGTTCAGGCGCTTTTTAAGATAAGCGCATCCCGTATGGCGCCTTGTTAGAAGCTGAAACACGCAAAACTAAGAGATAAACAGACATGTTGAATCGCGCGTTTATAAAAATCGTCTTGTTTTGGGCAGCGTTCGCGCTTGCGACGTTTGCTCATGCTGAGTTGAGGATAGAAGTCAGCAAGGGTGCTGATAATGCAACTCCGATCGCGGTCGTACCCTTCGCATGGGAGTCGGGCGGTAGGGCGAGTGATGAAATTTCTACAATTATTTCAGCGGATCTTTACCGCTCTGGCATGTTTAAGCCTTTGGCGCGCAGCGATATGCTTAGCTGGCCGACGCGCGCCGACCAAGTCTTTTTCCGTGATTGGAAAGCATTGGGTATGGAGTATCTGGTCATCGGCCGGTGGTCAAACGCGGGTGGAAAGTATACCGCGAGCTTCGAAATTTTCGATGTGCTCGCTGGTCGCACGATGAAATCCGCCACGGCTTCGGCTTCTAATCCGCGCTGGCTCGCGCACTACACAGCAGATTTGATTTTTGAGGCACTTACCGGCATTAAGGGTGCCTTTGCAACACGCCTTTTATACGTCACCATGGAGCGGCATGGCCCGCGCAATCAGCGCTATCGCCTGTTGGTATCCGATTCTGATGGCTACAACGAAAAGGTGATTCGTGATTCCAAGGAGCCGATTCTGTCGCCTTCGTGGGCACCCAATGGCCGCCACATTACTTATGTTGCGTTCCAGCACAGCCACCCGGGAATTTATATTCAGGATACGATGACCGGTTCTGCGCAGCGAATTACGTCTTTTCCCGGCCTGAACGGTGCGCCGAGATTTTCACCGGACGGCCAAAAGCTCGCGCTGACCCTCTCTAAAGACGGGAATCCAGAGATTTATGTGGTGGATACGCGAACGCGCGCACTGCAACGCGTCACCAGCCATTTTGCAATTGATACCGAGGCGAACTGGTCACCGGATGGTGGGTCACTGATTTACACGTCGGATCGCTCTGGCGGCCCACAAATTTATCGCCAATCGCTTGCAACGGGAGCAGTTGAACGATTAACATTCGACGGCAACTATAACGCGCGAGCTTCAATGACCCCGGACGGTCGTTTCTTGGCGATGGTGCATCAAGATTCAGGTGGTTTTCAAATTGCGGTGCAGGATTTAGAACGAGGATCGTTCAACGTACTCACCGACACCCCGCTTGATGAATCTCCCAGTATCGCGCCGAATGGTACAATGGTGATTTACGCTACACTTGAACGAGGCCGAGGTGTTCTTGGGGTTGTATCCATCGACGGCCGCGTGAAGGTGAGGCTACCTTCCAGCGTAGGGGAAGTTCGTGAACCTGCCTGGTCACCATTCATGTTTTAACCCGCCCGGTTTTTCCTCTTTGGTTAGGTAGGAATCACTTGGCACTACTTGCGTGTGTTTTTCAGGAGTTTTTTTATGTCGATTTTTAATCGTGGTCATCTTTTTGGTTTGATCGCAGCCGTAGCGATTGCCGGCTGCTCAAGCTCAGCTGAAGACACTACTGCCGTCGATGAAGGTGCAGGCACTGCCGTTGTAGCGCCCGTTACCAGCACGACCGACACGGGTGCGTCTACTTCTAGCATCCTTAGCCAGCGCGTTGTGTACTTTGATTTCGACAAATCTGCCGTTCGCGCAGACGCGTATGAAATTCTTCAAGCGCACGCTCAGTACTTGAGTTCGCATGCTGGCGCGCGTATTCGCATCGAAGGTCATGCTGACGAGCGCGGCACGCGCGAGTACAACATGGCACTGGGCGAACGCCGTGCAAAAGCGGTTCAAAGCTTCCTCAACGCTAACGGCGCTGGCGCAGGCCAACTCGAAGTCGTTAGCTACGGCGAAGAAAACCCAATCGCTCTTGGTCACGACGAAGCCTCTTGGGCACAAAACCGTCGTTCTGAACTGGTTTACACGTCCGAAGCTCCCTAATGCGAACTTGCGTTATTCATAACGCAGCCGCATTAGCGCTTGCAGCAATGGTCGGTTTTGCGCCGGCCATTGCGGCACCGGTAGTCGAGCAGCGTTCCGCCGTTTCCGACAATGCAACGATGCTTGATTCCACCGATTATGGGCCAAGCTCTTATTCCTCCACGCCTGCTAGCGGCGGCTCTATCTATGGGCCAACATCCGGTAGCCAGCCAGCTCCCACCACACCGCCACGTTATACGCAGCCACGATCTTCATCGGGTGCTGCAACGGCGCCGGCCAGTGGACAGTGGGAAATCTATCGCCAGCTTCAGCAGTTACAAGACGAAGTCCAACAGCTTCGTGGAATGGTTGAGCGGCAGAATTTCGAAATTGAGCAGATTCGTAAGCAACAGCGCGATACCTACCGTGACTTGGATATGCGTATTAACCAAGGCTCCGGTTCTGCAGCGGGTGGAACGACAGGTGAACCTGCGGCGAACGCCGGCCTTTCAGATTCCGCTAAGCCGGTAGCGAATGGTGCGGGCTCTGTCATTGGTAGCGCGAATGGGCAGCTGAATCCTGCAACTGAAGAGGAAAAACGCGCCTATACGCTTGCGCTGGATAACGTTAAATCCAAGCAATACCAAAAGGCGATTTCACAACTCGAATCCTTGCTTACAACCGCGCCAAACAGCCAGATTGTGCCTAACGCGCACTATTGGCTGGGTGAATTGTATATGGTGGCACAGCCAACCGATTTGGATCGGGCGAAAGCGCATTTTCAGGAATTACTGAAGTACTACGCCGATAATCCTAAAGTCCCAGATGCATTATTCAAGCTGGGCAAGCTGAGCGCGTTACGAGGCGAGAATGATCGCGCAAAGCTCTATTTTAACCGAGTGATCAAGGAATTTCCCGACACTCAGGCCGCGACGCTCGCAAAAGACTACCTTCGGCGGCCGTAGCACACTTCGCCGCGAAGGGATTGCCTCCAACTATGTCGTTACCAACCGCGTCGTTACGCATTACCGAAATCTTCCACTCCCTGCAGGGTGAAACTCGCACGCTGGGCTTGCCCACCGTGTTTGTGCGCCTCACCGGATGTCCGTTGCGTTGCCAATACTGCGACACCGCCTATGCATTTTCGGGCGGCCAACAGATGTCGTTGGAACAAATTCTTGAAACGGTTGCAGGTTTTCGCACTCACTATGTCACCGTGACGGGCGGTGAACCGCTGGCCCAGCCCAATTGCATCCCTTTGCTGCAAGCGCTTTGCGACCAAGGTTACGAAGTGTCGCTTGAAACCAGCGGCGCGCTGGATATTTCCGAAATCGACGCGCGCGTGGTTCGGGTTGTCGATCTCAAAACGCCAGGTTCTGGCGAAATGCACCGCAATCTTTACGAGAATATCAAGTACCTTCAGCCGCACGATCAGGTCAAGTTTGTGCTTTGCAGCCGCCAGGATTATGACTGGGCGCGCGCCAAACTCCTCGAATACGATTTGTGCAACCGAGTCAGCGATGTCTTGTTTTCGCCGTCGTGGGGTCAGCTCGACGCGACAGAGCTTGCAGAGTGGATTTTGGCCGATCGCTTGCCTGTGCGCTTTCAAATGCAGCTGCATAAATTGCTTTGGGCAGATGCGGCTGGGCATTAATTGCGTCAAAGCCGTTTTCCACGAGCCATTCTTGTCGAAGCGATTTCTATACTTGTCGAAGCGATTTCTATAGAAGCATTCTCCACGCCCGCAAATTTTACCAATCATCCACGAACAAGCGAGGTTTGCGATGAGCAATCACCGCGCAGCCATTGTGCTGCTCTCAGGCGGCTTAGATTCCGCCACATGCCTAGCGCTGGCGCGTCAGCAGGGTTTTGACGTCTACGCGCTTAGCTTCTCCTACGGGCAGCGCCATAGCGTTGAATTGGAAGCTTCGCGCCGCGTTGCGCACGCGCTCGGTGCCACGGCACATCGAATCGCCAATATTGATCTTGCCGCCTTTGGCGGTTCAGCGCTCACCGATCTGTCCATTGATGTGCCCGTCGCTGCGCCAAATGCGCCTGTAGACCACTCTGAAGAAATTCCGATTACCTACGTACCTGCGCGTAATACCATCTTTTTGTCGTATGCGCTCGCTTGGGCGGAAGTGCTGGAGTCTGACGATATTTTCATTGGCGTGAATGCCGTCGATTATTCCGGTTACCCCGATTGCCGCCTAGAGTTTATCAATGCATTTGAAACGATGGCGAATCTTGCCACTCGCAGGGCTGTAGAAGGGGCAAAGCTCCACATTCACGCGCCGCTGATGAAGATGAGCAAAGCGCAGATCATTGAGGTGGGCGTGAGCCTCGGCGTAGACTACGGAGCAACGATCTCCTGCTATCAGGCGGACGATCAGGGGGCTGCCTGCGGCGCGTGCGACAGCTGTCGGCTACGCCGTGAAGGCTTTCTGCAAGCAGGGGTGCCCGACCCTACGCTCTATCAAGGCTAATTTGCGGTGTAGCTCTATGAGAGCTTTCATCCCGCGTGAGCTTTAATGAGGCGTGAGCAAAACTGTTGGCGGTTGTTTTTTGCGCAACTCATTGGTTGCATAAGGGCAATTTGAAATTTCCTGATAATTTTCTGAAAAAAAACTTGTCATCTCATCAGGAATCAGTAATATACGCATCCGTCGGGTCGTTAGCTCAGTCGGTAGAGCAGTTGGCTTTTAACCAATTGGTCGATGGTTCGAGTCCATCACGACCCACCATATAAAACAAGGGCCTGCAGAAATGCAGGCCCTTTTTTTTGGGCTCGCAGGAACAAACACAGAAACAAACTGGTTTGGGTGGCCGATTGAGATTTTTAATCTAGCCGCTAGGCGGTGATGTGTGCCAGCTATTGGGAGGGCGCCAAGGCGCCAAGAATGGCTGCTGCTCTCTTGGACGAAATGTTAGCCGCCCGACGCGAGGCAGGACTGACACAGGCGCAGGCGCAGGTTGCCGAGCGTATGGGCACTAAAGCCCCGGCGGTGACCCGTCTGGAAAATGCGCTGGCGTCGGGCAAGCACTCTCCCAGCCTCGATACCTTGCGCAAGTATGCAGCGGCCACCGGCAAGCGGCTGGAAATCCGCTTTGTACAGCCATGAAACGGGTGTAGGTTGGCGGGCACGCATGAATGCAGCCCTGAAGGACTGTCTAAAGACGCGCTCTCCAGCGTAACTTAGCTACCGCCCAGCGTAACTTAACTACTGGACAGTAGACGATGGTTCCAGCCGCTCGCCGCGTAGCTCTTGAAACCGCGTTCCAATACCCCCACTCAATCAAGCATTGAATCCTGCGCGAATTTTCATTATAACGCTCACCAGCCATTCAAAGCGGAGTTCCTACCATGGTGCTGTCTCGCGAAGCCATTAGAAATCACCTAGACCATTTAGGTCAGCCAGAAACACGCGACCTTCAGCGTGACGCCAAGCTTAAGGAGGTGATCCGTGAGCGCCTGAAGCGCGAAAACGCGGTGCTGGTCGCCCATTACTATACCGACCCCGAGATTCAGGCTTTGGCGGAGGAAACTGGGGGGTGTGTTTCAGACTCTCTCGAAATGGCACGCTTTGGCAAAGAGCACCCAGCGCAAACCCTGATTGTGGCGGGTGTGCGTTTTATGGGTGAAACGGCCAAAATTTTAAGCCCAGAAAAACGTGTGCTAATGCCGACGCTGGAAGCAACCTGTTCGTTGGATATTGGCTGCCCGATTGATCAATTCAGTAAATTTTGCGACGCCAACCCCGACCATGAAGTCGTTGTTTATGCCAATACTTCGGCAGACGTCAAGGCACGGGCGGATTGGGTGGTGACGTCTTCGATTGCGGTTCGCCTCGTCGAACATCTGGCTGAGCAAGGCAAGCGTATTCTATGGGCGCCCGACCAGCATCTGGGGAGCTATATCAAGACGAAGACCGGAGCAGACATGCTGCTATGGGATGGCGCTTGTATCGTGCATGAGGAGTTTAAGGCCAAGGCGCTGGAGGATCTCAAAAAGGTGCATCCCGATGCCGCCATCCTTGTACACCCAGAATCACCGGCACCGGTCGTTGCGCTGGCCGATGTAGTTGGCTCAACCTCGCAACTGATCGCGGCGGCCGCACGCCTGCCTAACCCCGTCTTTATTGTCGCTACCGACAAGGGCATTTTTTACAAAATGCAGCAGGCCGCGCCCAATAAACTATTCATCGAAGCACCCACAGCCGGTTCTGGTGCTAGCTGCCAATCTTGCGCACATTGCCCTTGGATGGCGCTGAACGCGCTGGATAATATCGCAACGGCGTTTGATCGGAACGACAACGAGATCTTGGTAGATCCGGTGGTGGCGAAACGCGCGTTGATTCCGTTGGATCGGATGTTGGCGTTTGGCGCGGAGCTGCGGCGCCAGAACCGGTTGTGAGATTAGACGCACCAGAAACCCCTCAAAGCTCCAGATCTTTCCGAGAACGCTCCATCTCCTGGATCCGGTTTTGAATTCGCGCCGTAGCCTCAAAGTTACGGGTGGCCAGCGGTAGGGCAAAGGTCAGTTGCTCGATCGCGCGGTCAAGGAGGCCGTGCTCAAAGAGATATTCGCTCTGCGCCTGATATACGCCAAGCCGATCGCCCTTTTTGCCGTAGCTCTCTGCAAGCAAATTCCAAAGGGAAGGGCTGGAGTGGTGTCGCGCCAATACCTGCCGCAGCAACACGATCGTTGCATCGGGATTCCCAGCGCGTAATTGTGCTTCTGCCAGCATGGTGTTTACCGCAGGATTGTCGGGAGACAGGCGTTTGGCGGCGTTCAGGGTTGCAATCCCTTCCGGAAATTTACGTTCGGCCAGATAAATCTCCGCCTCTGCAAGGCGATACGCGAGCCGCTCGGGGCGCTCTCGAATTAGTTTCGAGGCGAGCGTATGCGCTTTGTCAAACTGATAGAGCCGCAAATAAAGGAGTGCAAGGCCGTAGTCGAGTGGCTCGTTGAGCAGAGAATCGCTGTTGCTTCTTTGTGCGTGCGCAGCGCGTTGTGCCTCTAACTGTTTTAGCAGGGCGCTTGGGTCTTTGGCGAAGCGGCTGGTGATGCGATACTTCATCAGCTGAAATTCGAGGCTGTCAGTGCTGCGCTTCGGCGGATAGCGCCCTGCACGAGTGCGAGCCGTGGTGATGCGATTTTCGGTAACGGGGTGTGTTAGCAGAAAGTCGGGTGGCGTTTCGCCGCTAAAGCGGTTGGCTTTCGACATTTGCTCAAAAAAATCGGCCATCCCCGATACGGCCATTCCGGAGCGAGCAAGCGTTTGCATGCCGACTTCATCCGCTTCGGTCTCGTTGTGTCGGCTAAAGCGTAGCTGCTGGTCGATCATCGCGGCTTGGGTCGTCGCTAACGCAGCCATCCCAGCGTCGGCACCCACAGTAGACATCAGGACGACGCTCGCCAGCAGTGCGCTGAGCGCTGCAATGGAGTTGGCCTTCTGGTTTTCCAAGCCGCGCGCGAAATGCCGCTGACTTAGGTGAGCGAGTTCGTGCGCAAGCACTCCCGCAAGTTCATTTTCGTTGCGAGCGTAGAGAAAAAGCCCAGCATTGATGCCGATGATGCCGCCCGGAACCGCAAAAGCGTTGATTTCTGAGCTGTTCACGATTACGAGAGAGAGGTTCGGATCTTTTAGCTCGCTATTTGATGCCAAACGTAGCAGCAGGTTTTCAACGTAGTCCAGCAGCAGCGGGTCTTCAATTGTGGGGGCTTGTGCGCGCAACATCCGCAGCCAAGCGGTTCCCACAGTTTTTTCACGTTCCGGACTTATGATCGCATTGGAGCGGTCACCGATTGTGGGCAACCGCGATTCAGCGGCTTTGAGGGGGACGTGTGGTAGCAACCAGAGCAGCATGCTCAACAGCATGGTAACGCCTGCGCGTCGTGGCCGCCGAGCGGGGGGGAGAGGGCGGTAGTGTGTCGCTGACGTGGGCTGAAACGGAAGATGCATGTGTGGTTGTACGTAGTGGGTCAAGTTCATTCCAGCCAGAGGCAGTTCGCGTGACGATGCAGGTTGGGTGCGTGGATCAAGCCTAGTTTTGTAGGAAAAATCCGTATATTCAATCCCAGCGCCTAGTTTCTTTGCGTATAAAGCCTTTTCTCTTACTCAATCAGGGTGCTTTTCCCTATACTTGATACAAGTAAGCGTCAAATCAAACAAGAACGCGTCAAACAAGAACGCTCTATACGATAAGACAAGGGCTGTGTACCTAGTCAGACAACAGGCAGCGAGGATGGTTGTGATTCCGTTTGAAGTATCTCGTCATGAGGTGGATGCCCAGGGGCTTTCCTGCCCAATGCCGCTGCTAAAACTGAAACAGCAGATTCATCGTATGGCAGACGGCGAAGAAGTCGTCGTGCTGGCTACGGACGGCGGGTCTGTGCGTGACTTTGAAGCCTATTGTAAACAAGCAGGGCATACTCTGTCTTACGAATACCGCGGCGATTGCCATGTCTTTGTGGTGCGCAAGCATGGACTTGCGGAGACGGCTCCTGATGAGCAGGTGCGATAGATGCTAAGAATGGTGCGTGCTTGGTATCAGCGTTATTTTTCCAATGATGAATCCATCATCATTATTCTATTGATTGCGGGTTTCTCCGCGATACTCGCGACCTTGGGCGGCATTCTTGCGCCCGTACTGGCGGCGATTGTGCTTGCCTATTTGTTGCAGGGCATCATTAACCAACTAGCTGCTTGGCGTGTGCCCAAAACGCTCGCACTCGCCGGCGTTTATGCGCTGTTTCTGGGGAGTCTCGCGAGTTTTCTGTTTGTCTTGGTGCCGCTCACGTGGGGGCAGTTGGTGCGCTTGGTTAGCGTTCAGCTACCGCTCCTGGTGACGGAGGGTGCTCGCGTGTTAAGGATGCTGCCGCTGGAGTATCCAGAAATCGTGTCCGAACAGTGGATTTCGGATGTCAGCACTGTGTTGACCACACGTATGAATACGCTGGTGGATTCTGTAGTTTCGTTTTCCGTCTCTAGTTTGCCAAGCGTGATGGACACGATGATTTTTATCGTTCTATTGCCGCTGCTGGTGTTTTTTTTCTTGAAGGACAAAGATCGCCTGATCGCTTGGTTCGTAGGCTTTCTTCCTCAGGAACGCCCGTTTATGAATCGGGTAATGTCCGAGATGAACATCCAGATTGCGAACTATGTGCGCGGAAAAGCCATTGAGATTCTTATCACCGGCTCGATTACCTATGTGGCATTTTTGCTGCTGGGGCTTCAATATGCGGCACTACTCGCCTTTATGGTGGGGTTGAGCGTAGTGATTCCCTACATCGGCGTCGTGTTAGTAACGGTTCCGGTTGTGGTCGTTGCCTATTTTCAATTTGGATGGGGTGCAGATTTCTTTGCCGTTATGGTGGTGCACCTGATTATTCAGACCTTGGATGGCAACCTGCTGGTGCCGCTGTTGTTCTCGGAGGCGGTGAATCTGCATCCGATTGCAATCATGGTGGCGGTGCTTGTCTTTGGTGGCGTATGGGGAATATGGGGGCTGTTCTTTGCGATTCCGCTTGCTACTTTGGTCAACGCGATTTTCAGCTCTTGGCCACGCGAGGAGCCGCCATCCAACCGCGTGGATTGGATGGACTGACCTGCGCCGTTAATTGCGCGCGCTGGAACGGCGCAGCGCTTGTGCAGCGTCTAGCACTTCATCAACGTGCTCAGCGACTTTTACCTTGCGCCATTCTTGGCGGAGGATTCCGTCCTGATCAATTAGGAACGTGCTGCGTTCTACGCTCATCACCTGTTTACCTAAGAGGTTTTGGGGGCGGATGACATCAAAAAGGTGGCAGAGGCTACCGTCGCTATCGGTAATCAGCTCGAAGGGCAGCTGAAGGTCTTCCTTGAATTGCTCGTGGGAGCGCAAGGTGTCGCGGGAGATTCCAAAAATCACCGTTTTTGCCTGCTTGAACTCTTCATAGCTATCGCGAAAGTCACTGGCTTCGGTCGTACAGCCGGGGGTGTGGTCTTTTGGATAAAAAAACAGCACAACGTTCCAGCCGCGTAGGGTTGACAACTTTACGTCTTTGAGGCGGGTCGCCTGGGCGAAGAAATCAGGCACAGGGGTGTCGAGTTCTATGGGGTTCATGCGGGTATCCCGTATTGTTGTTCTGTATTGTTATTCTGTATTGTGATCCTAAGTTGCGGCGGTCATTGCTGCTTGCGAGGCTCCATGCTGGCGTCTAGGTTGCGTTCGTCGCAAAATTGATAGAAGCGATCCCGCAACTCGCGAAAACCGGTAGATGCTGGCACGTTCACCACAAGAGAAAGTGAAAACATTGGTGAGCCGGTATGTGGCGCGGCATAGGTAGTGGTGTCCAGTTCTTCGATATTGATGCCTTGCTGGCTGAAAAAATCGGCGATTTCGTGAACGATTCCAGGATGATCTAGCGAGATCACAGTAACGCGATAAGGGCGAGCCGCTGCCGAGGAGGCTCGCAAGTCGGTCCAGCGGGCCAGTGTCATCAGACCTTGCTCGTGGGCGAGAGCCGGCAATTCCTGTTCGACTTGCTTGAGGCGCGCTTCTTCGCCGGACGCCATGAGCAGGATTGCGAATTCGCCACCCAATACGGTCATGCGGGTGTCGTGGATATTGCAGTTGTGGCGTACCACGAGCTTGGTCAGCTGCTTGATGATGCCGGGGCGGTCATGGCCGAGCGCAGAGATAACGAGATAGCGTAGCACTTTGAGGCTCCTTGCGAGAATGATGTCCGAAGAATAGCACCGGCCAGCGCTCCCCTCTACCCATAACTAACGTTACGGCTCGTGACGGCTGGCGCGGTAGGGAATGCTTGTTATTGAACTTTTAGCCAAGTACCATAACGCCCACGGCATAATCCTTCCGATCTCGGCGTGCGGTTGGCTACGTTGAGCGATCTCTAGCGATGGGCGCTCTGTTGTGGTGAACGATTTTGCGGTGAACGGTTGCACCGCGACACGCAGAACCTTGCAGATCATCCGCTGTCTCTGTACGTATCTGCTTCTGGAACTTAAAAAACCTTCAGGGATTCGAAAAACTTTCAGGTATCCTAAAAACCTTTTGGAGAACAACGCTTGATGATTACGGGCAGCATCGTGGCATTGGTCACGCCGATGAATGCCGATGGCAGCTTAAACTGGGAGTCGTTGGACAGGCTGCTGGACTGGCACATAGAGCAGGGCACCAGTGCGATTGCCGCGGTAGGCACAACGGGCGAATCTGCCACATTAGATGTCGATGAACACCTCGCAGTCATTGCGCGCTGCGTAGAGCGCGTGGCGGGGCGAATTCCGGTGATCGCTGGAACAGGCGCCAATTCCACGCGCGAAGCCATTGATCTGACCGCAGCCGCGAAAGACGCGAAAGCCGACGCCTGCTTACTGGTGGCGCCGTACTACAACAAGCCAACGCAAGAAGGCCTTTACCGGCATCACATGGCCATTGCCGACGCCGTGGCAATCCCGCAGATTTTGTATAACGTGCCGGGTCGCACCGTGGTTGATATGCTGCCCGAAACGGTACTGCGGCTTAGCGCGCATCCCAATATTGTTGGCCTGAAAGATGCCACAGGAAACGTGGAGCGCGGCGCTCGTATGATTGAGGAATGCGGTGAAGGCTTCACTATTTTGTCGGGTGATGACGCAACCGCGGGTGAGCTGATGCTGCGCGGGGCAAAAGGGAATATTTCCGTGACCGCAAACCTTGTACCACGCATCATGGCCGAGCTTTGCGCCGCAGCGATTGCTGGGAATGCAGAGCGCGCGCGAGCGATCAACCAATCTGTCGAGGTGCTGCACCGCGAGCTGTTTGTGGAGGCCAACCCCATCCCCGTAAAATGGGCGCTCCATGAAATGGGGCGCATTCCTGAAGGTATTCGGCTCCCCTTGACGCCATTGAGCGAGATCTATCACGAGCGAGTGCGCGTAGCATTACGAGAAACGGGCCTGATTGCATGATTTCAAGCATGAGATTCACGAAGTTAAAACAGAGCGCACTCTCAATTACCGCACCCTCAATTACTGCTCTTACGCTGATAAGCGCGCTCAGTACAGGGTGCAGTTTTATGGGGGGGGATGACGGCTATTTTCGTTCCCGCGCGATGGACTACGAAAAGGCCGTTGAGCTTGCGCCGTTAAAACTGCCAGAAGGCACACAGTCCACCCAACGTAAGGAGCTTTACCCGATCGCGCAGCGCCAAGGGGAAGTGAAAGGCGCATACGCTCCCAAAGGTGCCGATGATTTGCCTCGCCCACAGGGTTTGTTGAACGTGAATGAGCAAGCGGGCGTTGAAATCCGAGAAAAGGATGACCAGCGCTGGCTCGTGGTGCGCAAATCACCCGCCGATTCGTTTGAGCTTGCCAAACGCTTCGTCGAAAACAACGGCTTCGAAATTGCGCGCGCCGATGCAAGCAGCAATACCGTTGAAACCGGCTGGCTCAAACCCCGCCAAGAAGATCAACCCGGCTGGTTTATGCGTATGGTTACGCTGAACTTCCGCGACGACTATGACCGATTCCGCTTTCGCATAGAAAACGCTGCCGATGGCACGCATATTCGCATTGAACAGGTGCGCGAGCGCGCCTCCGACGCTTCATCCCTCCCAAATAAAGTTGCTTGGAATGGGACGCACGCATCGACCACGCGCACAGAGGTGGTTGCCAATGATCTTTCTGACTTTATCGCAGAAGAACAGGCAACGTCGCTTCGTACCGGCGTACTTGCAGCAGCCTACGCGAACGCCCCTCGTACGATCATGACGTGGGATGGCAATGGATTTCCGGTGCTGGTGATCACGATGGATATGAACCGCGCATGGCTTGCGGTGGGCCAAGCGCTCGAACGAAGCTCACTCAAGGTGCGCGACCTGAACCGCAGCTTGGAAGTGTATTACCTCAAGCGCGATAAGCGCTTACGCAAGGAAGGCGAGGGCGAATCCCATCAGTACCAACTGAAGCTGCTGCGTGCCGATGAAGGCGTGCACGTGGCGGTACAGCTAGACGACAACACCTTGGCGCCGAAAGAAGAGGGGCTGCAAGTATTGGAGGCTATTCGGAAAAATATCGAGTAGCTGGAAAAATATCGAACAGTAGGTCGTTAACTCCCCAATATATCCGGATAATGCGGCCGGTTTTTACCCATTCCGCATGGAGAATCCCATGGAAAAGAAAGATGAGCTCTACAAGGGCAAAGCAAAATCCGTCTATGCAACCGACGATGCGAAACGGCTGGTGATGCTATTCAGAAACGATACCAGCGCTTTCGACGGCAAAAAGAAAGAAGCCTTGGATCGTAAAGGCATGGTGAACAACAAGTTCAACGCCTTTATCATGGAAAAGCTCGAAGCGGCAGGCATCGAAACCCATTTTGAGAAGCTCCTGAACGATCAGGAATCTTTGGTAAAGCGCCTGACGATGCTTCCCGTAGAGTGTGTGGTGCGCAACATATCGGCGGGCAGTATTTGCCGACGTTTGGGTGTGCAAGAAGGCTTAGACTTGAACCCGCCAACGTTCGAATTCTTCCTGAAAAACGATGATCTGGGCGACCCGATGATCAACGAATTTCACATCCAGAGCTTCGGCTGGGCAACGCCTGAACAAGTCGAAATCATGAAAGCGCTTGCTTTCAAGGTGAACGGCGTGCTGAAGGCACTCTTTGATGCGGCGGGCCTACTGTTGGTGGACTACAAACTGGAGTTCGGCGTCTATGAAGGCCGTGTAATCCTGGGCGATGAGTTCACCCCCGATGGCTGCCGCCTGTGGGACAAAGAAACCCGCAAAAAGCTCGACAAAGACCGTTTCCGCCAAGGCTTGGGGGGCGTGGTCGAAGCTTATGAAGAAGTCGGCCATCGTCTCGGCGTGAAATTCGACTAATTCGACTAATTCGACTAAGACTAAGAAGAAGTATGCGTAAAACGAGAGCGCCACACTCCCTTTGGCTGGGGTGCGGCGTTTTTGTGTGGCTTTTCGCGCGGTAACGAGAAACGCTCGATGTGTTTTTGGTATCGCGACTTTTAGTTTTAGTGAAGCGACTTTTAGTGAAGAGACTTCGCCAGTTTGCCCAAGCCAAAGCCAATCGCTTTTTCTAGGCCAAAGCGAATGCCAGCGCCCAAGAAGGGGATCGGGTACTTGGTGTCGAACACAATGCGATAGCGCAGTTGAGTGCCACCGGCTACGTCGGAAAATTCCAAAGTGCCCTTGTGGTTTTTCAGCGGTGAACCTTTCGAAATTGTGTATTCGATCAGACTGTCTGGCGTGCAAGTGGTGATCGTTTCTTCGATTGCGAGGCCAGGTGCGAGGCTCAGTTTGCGTACGGAGCCCTTGCCATTTACGTTGCCGTCGTCACCGTTGCGAATGCGCGTGATTTTTGCGCCGAGCACATCGCCCAATTTTTCATGATCGCTCAGGATTCCAAAGATCTGCTTGCGCGGTGCATTGAAAGTTTGTTCCAGATAGATTTCCTGCATAAATTCATCCCTCGGGGCGGTACTTAAAAAACGCCGTTTGGGCGGCGCTGCGTAAAAGCGTGGTTTTAAAGGTCTTTAGTCTGAAAAATACGATGCTCTCAATCCTCGGTTCTAGAGAATGCAAAGGTTCTAGAGAATGCTAAACGCAATCCCCGCGGATTGCAGCCGTTCAATGAGGCGCTCCCCCATCGCTGTTGCGGGTGTGATCACGCCGAAATTGTGGGGCAGTTGGGCTTGGTCGCGAACTAAACAGAGTGCGGATTCTGCGAGCATCTTCGCTGTTTCTCCGTAGCCTGGGTCACCACCGGATACCTGTGTCCAAACGTGCATGCCACCGGCACGGCCGATAAATTTCACTTGAAACCAACTTCTTGCACGCGTGGCCTCATCTGGGCCTTGGCCGGGATTGCGTTGCTTTAACAAAAGTTCGCGCGTTGGGCGCCATTGTGCCAAGGTGAACAGGCCGCTGACAACGGCGATCCCTGCAGCGAGTCTGAATGGGCTTTTGGCAAGCACATGGTGGCCGTAGCGAAATTCGCTGCCGTATTTTGGATAAACGCGCGCGCTACGGCATACCACTTGCGGGTCTATCGTCGGAAATGTGCAGGCATAGCGGTTAAACGCCTTGATCCAAGCAATGCGCGGGGCGAGCATTTTGACGGTGCGGTGATCCTGTGCGCGGCTACGGAAGGCGGCAATCCAAGTTTTGCGCCGCTGATAGTACGAGCGGACGCGTGCAAACTGGTGGATGGCGGAGTGCCAAGTTCCACCGGAGAATACGCCTTTTGCCGTTACATAGCCTTCAACGGTGACGGGGATCGTACCGGCACGATTGCCAATCAGTTGATTGAGTGCGTTGATGGTGAATAGTGCACCTAGGTCATGCGGAATGCTGTCGAAACCACAACAGTTAACAATTTTCGTTTGGTTTTCACGCGCGATCTCATCGTAGAGATAGATCATCTTGTCGACAAACTCGGGCTCGCCACTCAGATCTACATAGTGCGTGCCCGCTTCTACGCAGGCTTTTACTAGCGGTTCCCCGTAGTTTAGGTAGGGGCCTACCGTGGTGATCATCACCTGCGTTTGCCGCACCATTGCTTCAAGGCTGGCGCTATCGTTGGCGTCGCAGATTACAAGCTCTGGAGAGGCTTTCGGGCTTTTTTGGAGAATGATTTGGCGAACTTTTTCAAGCCTTGCCAAGCTGCGCCCTGCAAGCGCCCAGCGCAGGCCTTCTTTAGCTTCTTGTGCGGCGAGATATTCTGCCGTGAGCTGGCCGGTGAATCCGGTTGCCCCAAAAACAATGATGTCATAGGGGCGCTCGTTGCGCGTTTGTGGAGGCGTGAGATTTGCAGGCATGAGGAACCCGTGAATTGTGGACGGTTTGTTTACTTTAAGGATATCTGCTGGAAATGCAATGGTTTTTCAGAGGCAGGAGAAGGTTCCCGCTTTCGTAAAGGTGCTGGACCAAAGCTGAAAACTGTCTCGCAAGTCATTGAAAATATTGAATAAATATGAATTACATTCCTAAACATTATGTCACCAAATTGCTTATTTAACGCAACTTACGCTTTTCGGTCCGATTGCTATAGTGCATCCATTCAAGTACCAGACATTTTTTGTCTGAGGTTCAAAGGTTTGGAGGCTAGATGGCTACCCCATCTTTCATCAGCACAAAAATTGGCAAAGCATTCGACGATTTTCAAGGAGTGTGGCCTCGCGCCTTTCGTCGTGCACCTAAAAGAATAAAGCCAGGAGCCTCATAATGGCCGCAGAGGATGTACTCACCGGCGCAATGGATTTGATTGCGCGAAGGTCTGCAAATTACCGACGCGATCCGTCTTGGATTGCTCAAGAGTCCTATACGCAAGACGATGTCGAGTCGGGTTTTCACCGCGTTGATCGGCCGCTTGCAAGGCCAGGCACTAGCCGTTTTCGGGTTTTGTTTCTGGCGCTACTGATGAGCGTGTTTCCCTTGATTGTGGTACTGACGATTGCAGTGCCCGGTATTTTAATGGGATGGGGGCTGGATTGGATTCGCACCGGCGTGGGGCGCGAAGATCCTGCCATTACGAGCGGAGCGGTGCTTTTGGTCGCCGGTTCTTTCATCCTGTTGTTGCGCCTTTTGTATCTTGTAACGGCAGATTGGCGCCGCCGCTATGTTGCGGCCACGCTAGCCGTACGCGATTATCCGGTGCTCTATCAGTTTGTTGCCCAGGTTGCCGACGCGGTGAATGGGCCGGTTCCAGATGTTGTGAAGGTAGACAACGAGGTGGGCTTGGTGTTGCGGAAGCGGCGCGGCAAGTTGGGCGTGAATAAGGTCGAGCTGATGATTGGTTTGCCCCTGTTTTATTCGCTTAGCGCCCGTCAACTCTCTGGCCTGATTGCCCATGCCTACGGCGGCTTTTCGCGCAGTCGATTTAGCCTTGGTTATCCTTACGTCGCAAATATCAACCGCTGGCTGGCAAGGCTCTGTGATACGGGCGCGATGCAGATCTATGAAGTCAGCTTTGCGCGTCCTTGGCTGGTGCTGTTTTTTCCTGTCGATTGGCTGCTGAATCGTTACCTTCGATTGTTGCGGAGTTGCGCAGAGTTTTTCAGCTTTTCTGTGAGTCGAGGCATGGATATTCAGGGGGATGCATACTCTGCGCGCTTGGGTGGTGCGACGGAATTTCGCGCCACTCAGATTCGCCTACGCGCATTGCAGCTTGGAAAAGCCCGAGTATTGGCGCAGCTAAATGATGCCGATTCTTCAGAAAATGCTGGAGGCCTACGTTTTGGCCACAATGACTACAATATCGCACGACACATCGCTGAAGAAGCAGATCAGATTCAGTTCGATTTGCGCGCACAGTTGGTGCGGGAAATGGAAGATCTCGTCTCGCCACTCACCCGCAGCCGTGTTGTAGATCTGGGTCGCATTGTCGAAGTTGAAAAGAGCCAAGACGAAGGCGCATGCTTTTTGCTTGGTGCGGCCGTTCGTTTGTTGCCCGATGTTGATCAGTTAGGGCAAAAGATTGGTGCGCGCGTCATTGGCGTTCACGATCGAGAAATCTAACGAGTGAATGCCTGCAAAAGGATGGGTGCCTACAAAAAGGCGAATGCCTACAAATAAGTCGCGGCGACCGCAGCGAGTTCGTCGCGCTGTTCTTCTTGTAGCCAAGGAGAGATCAGTAGCAGCAGCTGGTATACGCCCAACCCGAGGTTTGCGCTGACTTGGGCGTTTCCCATCGCGCGGATTTGCTGGTAGTTGAGCCAGTACATTGCGGTGATCACTGCGCTGTTGGCTACGGCGTCGATATCTTCATCTGAAATCGGTGCGCCAAAGTCGCGGCGCATATTTTGTATCACTGCCGCCCACGCCGCCTGCATGCGATCAATTACCCGATTAAAGCGTTTTTGCAGGCGTTCGTTGCGCTCAAGGATGCTTACCATATCGCGGTGCAGAAAGCGAAACTCCCAGATTTTTTCGAATACGATGTGGACATACATCCAATAATCGAGCATTTCCAGTTTGTTTTCTTTGGGCGGCTCCAGCGCCTCGTTCATTGCGGTTTCGTACAGGGCGAACAGGCCGGTAGTAATTTCGTCTTTGTTGCGAAAATGGTAGTAGAGATTGCCTGGGCTGATGTCCATTTCATTGGCAATGTCGATCGTTGTGGTGTTGGGTTCACCACAAAGATTGAATAGCTCCAAACTGGTGATCAAGATGCGATCACGGGTCTTGATTGGGGGCAAGGTTGCCTCTCAATGGCGTTTGTTGGATAGAACCTGCGCTTTCACTGATCAGGTATGCTACAGGTTTGCGGTTCAGCGCCCTAAGTATAAAGGATGGGAGCACGCTTGAAACTCGAGATCCGCATAGTCTTGTATGGATTTGGCAACGAATCTAGTTTTGCGGAAGAGGCGCAGTGTGTTTTGGGTACAAACGTTCACCTTTCTCTACGTTGAAAAATTGGCGGGTTCGAAACATAATACGGCGCCCGCAAAATCCGCGGGCCGGTTGATTGTTCGCAGCCGTTGAGATCAAGCCCGTCAGTTACAGCATCTGTTAATTCAAGCCAGTCAATTCAAGCAAAAGGTATACACGGTGACAGACATATACAAGCAGCATTTGCAAAAATGGACGAACCGCGAAGCCATGGCCGAGAGCATGATACCGCTAATCGGTGACCTGTATCGCAATAAGAACGTTGTGACTTCGATCTACGGTCGCCCGATTATCAACCGGTCGGTGGTAGATATCATCAAGGCACACCGCTTTGTACGCCAGCTTGAAGGTGAATCGCTCGCCGTAGAAGATAGCTTCCCTGTGCTGAAGGCGGTGGCTGCATTGCCGCTTGGGCCCTCACGAATTGATATTGGCAAACTGGCAACCAAATTCCGCCGCGAAGGCACCGGCCAAACCCTTGAATCCTTTGTGGAAGCAGAACTGGCGGATGCGCTGGTCGCTAAAAACCCACAGCAACTAAAAGACCGCGACGTCGTACTCTACGGCTTTGGCCGTATTGGACGTTTGCTGGCACGTATCATCATTGAAAAAATGGGCTCGGGCGCCGCGCTGCGCCTGCGCGCCATTGTGGTACGAAACGGCGGCGCAGAAAATGACCTTGCAAAGCGCGCAAGCCTGTTGCGCCGCGACTCGGTGCACGGCCCGTTCCGTGGCACGATTTCTGTGGATGAAGAAAACCAAGCAATTGTTGCCAATGGCGCGTACATCCAAGTGATTTACTCTGACGGCCCCGACAAGGTGGACTACACCCAATATGGCATCCATGATGCCATCGTGATCGACAACACCGGTAAATGGCGCGATGAAAAAGGCTTGAGCCAGCACTTGAAGTGCCCAGGTGTTGCAAAAGTGGTGCTGACAGCACCCGGAAAAGGCGACCTCAAAAATATCGTTATGGGCGTAAACGACGGCATGATTGCGGCAGACGATAAAATCGTTTCTGCAGCAAGCTGCACTACCAACGCCATCGTCCCCGTGCTCAAGGCGATCAAGGATGAATACGGCGTGAAGCATGGCCATGTTGAAACCGTGCACTCCTACACGAACGATCAAAATTTGATCGACAACTACCACAAAGGCAGCCGCCGCGGCCGTGCCGCTCCGCTGAATATGGTCATCACGGAGACGGGGGCAGCGAAAGCAGTCGCAAAAGCGCTGCCGGATCTTGCCGGAAAGCTCACAGGAAACGCGATCCGTGTGCCGACGCCAAACGTCTCGATGGCCATTCTCAATTTGACCTTGGACAAGGCCACCACGAAAGATGAACTCAATAATTTCTTGCGCGAGGTTTCCCTAGAATCGCCGTTACGCAAGCAAATTGAATATGTGCACTCTACCGAAGTTGTTTCGAGCGATTTTGTGGGTTCACGCTTCGCGAGCGTTGTTGATGCTGAATCGACGATCGTGAGTGGCGATCATTGCGTACTTTATGTTTGGTACGATAATGAGTTTGGCTATAGCGCCCAAGTTGTGCGCATGGTGCAGAAAATGGCCGGCATTGTGTACCCGACCTTTCCCAAGTGAGCGAAATCGGCTTTAATTGGGAGTGCTGCGTGCGAATGCCTCTTGCGGAGCGCGCACGTTGCCCCTATTGAGCGTGCATGAATCAAAGAGGAGCCTTGCGCTCCTCTTTGCGTTTCCGATGGCTATTCGTTTCCGATGGCTATTCGTTTCCGATGGCTATGCGTTTCTCACGCGGCGCATTTCCAGATTTGCGTTTCAATACAGGAATTCGAGCGGGATGCAATCCATTCCAAAACGTAGAGCCCTTCTGTTCGCTCTGTTGCCTGCGTTGCTGGTAGGCACTCTGCATGGCGGCTGGCAGATGAATCTCTGGTTTAATGAGCGCCCAGACGTGTTTGCTGTACAGAATAGCTGGCAGTTTTTAATTGCTGGGGAGTGGGTGCAGGCAGACCCTGCATCCTTGCGTGATAACTTTGTGCGCGGTGCGGTGTATATGGTGCCTATGGTGCTGATCGCTTGCATTGTGGCAGGCATGGTGGAATTGTTTCAGGCCACTCGCCAACAGCGGGCGATTGACGCGGGTTTTGTAACGACGGCCCTGCTCTATGTTCTCCTTTTGCCGCTAAGCCTGCCTTTGGAGTGGGTGGCTGTGGGGATGTTGGTGGGTGCAATGGCGGGTGCATTTCTTACTCAATCGAGTGGGCGCCCCATGCTTCATCCGGCTGCGGTGGGTGCGGTATTTTTGTTGTTCGCGGCGCCCGATCGCGTTACAGGGGATACGGTGTGGACACCGGTGGATGGGGTGTCGGGCACTACCGCACTGGGATTGGTTCGCCAAGGCGGTTTAGATACTCTGACTGCGGCGGGTTTTTCTTGGTGGGATTGCTTTGTAGGTAAGACGCAGGGCGCGATGGGAGATGTTTCATCGCTTGCTTTGCTGGGCGGAGTACTGATCTTGCTGGCGGCTCGGGTGTTTTCTTGGCGCTATGTTGTGGGTAGTGTGCTTGGTTTGGTTTTGATATCGCTGGTGCTAAAGGTCTTTGCGAACGCCAACGATCCGCTTGTCGCTTTGCCGTGGTATTGGCAGATCGCGCTTGGGGGGTGGACGTTTGCAGTTTTCTATCTGGTTGCTGATCCCTTGGTCGTGCAATTCCCTGCGCGGCTGGAGTGGTTTTATGGAGGTTTGGCCAGCATGTTGTTGCTGTTAGGGCGCGTGTTCAACCCCGCGTATCCGGATGGAGCCCTGTTTGCGGTGCTTTTGCTTGGCTTGATCAGCGGGCTTCTGGGTTCGGTGGTGTATTCTCCGGCCGCAGGTGCAAGAACGTGTGTAGGGAGTTTTTTGTCGGGGAGCCGATCTTGCCGTTCATAGGTTTGCCGTTTGTCGTGCGGGAGAGCAGTTGGCGCATGGCGTTGCGGTGTGTCTTCGTTTTTGCTTTGGTTGTGGTTTCGACGCTGGCCTTCAGTGCAAAACCGCCGGAGCTTACGATGCTGATCAGCGATAAGCTGAACCATCTAGCTGCATTTTTCGCGCTGGCAGCACTTCTGGATCAAACCGCGAGGAACGTGTCGTTCTGGCGCGTCGTCGTGATTTGGCTGTTGGCGTATGGCCTGTGGATTGAGTGTGTTCAGGGCTGGCTTAGCTATCGTGAAGCCTCGTTGCTCGACGTAGGCGCAGACGCAATTGGTATCTGCCTGTATGGGCTTGTGCGTACGCGAATTGTTCACTTGCTGGCTCGTTTCGTGCGGTTTGCTTGAAATGTTTGTCTAAAGCGTTTCTTTTTCTAAATGTTGGCCTGCCTAAAACATTGCGGCTAAGTCTACCGACGGTAGGCTGGGTGGCGTAGTCGAGCCTAGAATCTTGAATTCTGCGAGCGTGCAATCACGTTTGAGCGGCCCTGCATAAGGCAGCCCGCTGGAGTTGAACAGTGCGCGAACTTCGGGAATGGGTTGGCTTGGTTGGTGGGCAACTACCAGAGCAATTTCTTGGCTGGTGAGTTTCACCCAGGTTCCTGGGGGATAGATTCCGATGGCGCGCGCAAAGATCAGCAGCATTTCCTTCATGCGAGGGTTTTGATCGGCAATCAGGGGCGCCAGCGCTTCGCGAGGGTTGCCTGCTTTTCGATAGGCGCGGTGGTCAATGCGTGCGGTATAGGTTTCGCAGATCTGGATGATCAGTGCCAGGGGAGAGAGAGCGTTTCCGCTAATTCGGTTCGGATAGCCGCTACCGTCTAGACGCTCGTGGTGTTGGCGGATCGCTTTGATCAAATCGGGATGAGAAAATCCCGCATCTTCCATGTGTTGTGCAGCCTGTAATGGGTGCTTTTGCAGCTTTTGGATTTGCGCGTCGGTGAGTTTGCCTTGGATGGTGTTTAGGAGTACTTGGTACTCGTAGAAGGTCATGTTGCAGGTAAGTACGGCATAGAGCAGGTTTTGGCGCGTAGTGTCGTCAAGTTTCAGAACGCGCGCCATACGGTAGGCGAGCACCGTTGAGTAAACGGATTGCTTGACCGGCGATTGCTGGCGAGACAGATGGATGGCGGCTAATGTCGCGTTTGGCGCAACTTCTGCCATTTCAGTGATGTCTTCGACGATTTCTGCGATTTTCTGGCGCGCCAAGGGTGCCTTCAGCTTAATCTGGGTGAAAAGGTCTGAAATCGCCGGAACAAATTGATCAAGCTGGGAGAAAGGGTCTAACGTACTAAGTTTTTCTGCCATGGCAGCCATGCATCCGCGAAAAGCACGCTATTGGAGTTTTTGTTGTTTAATATTTGGTTTTTTTCCAAAATAAAGCCGCGCAGGTGAATCCCGTCTTAGCTCGTTGATCAGAAATCGCCGGCCCCTGCGTAATAAGTATAGATGGCGTTTTGAAAACGCTAGTGTTTTGTTAACCCGCGAATCGGTTGGGATTATTGGGCTTCAAATGCTTGCAACATCAGTGTGGGGCAGTCCGAAATCAAGCTGTCGACACCCAGTGCCTGCATGCGCCGCGCGCTGGCAAGGTCGTTGACGGTCCAAGTGGAAACGTGCATTCCCGCGGCGTGCGCGTTTTTGACAAGATCAGCGCGCAGGCCGCGATAGTCCATTACCAAAAATTTGCAGCGCAGGCGGTGGCAAGTGGCGAGCGGGTCGCGCACAAATCTTTCCGCAACATACCCGCGCTGAATCTTGGGAAAATACTCGCGCATGTGCGCCAGAATGCGAACATCAATCGACGTGACCGTGGCGCGTTCGCCTAAGTCATGCGCTTCAATCGTACGCGCAAGCTGCTGGGTAATCGCAGGAATCCGGTAGTGATTTGCCGTTTTGACTTCCAGCTGGATCGATTCCAGTTCGGGCCACTCGCTGAGCACTTGATCGAGCGTTGGAATGGGTTCAACGTGGGGCCAATCCTTGAACTGTGCTGCGGCGTTATAGCCAGCCAGCGCTGCGGCGCTTAATTGGCTGATCGTGCCGGTTTGGAGGGTGGTACGTTGCGTAGTGGCGTCATGATTCACCACCAGCTGATTGTCATGGGTAAGGTGCAGATCAAGCTCGACGCGCTGGATGCCGAGCGAGCGTAGGTGCGCGAATCCACCCAAGGTGTTTTCTGGCGCTTCACGGCGTGCGCCTCGGTGACCAATCAGCTGCATGATGAACTCCTTGAGGTTGAACCGTTAAGGTTAAGCTTAGCGCGAGTGGAAGCGATGCAGAAGCCCGCCATAGGCGTCCGTGCGACGGTCGCGGAAATAGGGCCAAATCCGGCGCAGCGACTCCGTGCGCTTCAGGTCAATCTCGGCAAAAAGCGCAACGCTTTGTGAGGTATTTGCCTCTGCGAGTAGCTCGCCTTGCGGGCCTGCAATAAAACTCGTGCCCCAGAAATCGGTTCCCTCGCTTGCGCCGCTTGGGTCGGCTTCGTGGCCGACACGATTGGCAACGAGAACCGGCAAGTGGTTGGCGACTGCGTGGGCGCGCTGAATCAGGCACCATGCTTGCCGCTGCCGGTCTTGCTCATCGGGCGTGTCGCGCGGATCTTGGCCGATTGCGGTCGGGTAGAGCAGGAGGTCGGCTCCTGCAAGTGCCATGAGACGCGCTGCTTCGGGGTACCACTGATCCCAGCAGACCAAAACGCCCAGTTTGCCTACGCTGGTTGAGATTGGTGTGAAACCGCTGATGCCGTCAAATCGCTGGGCGTCTCCGGGCGTGAAATAAAACTTCTCATAGAAGCCGGGATCGTCCGGGATGTGCATTTTGCGGTAAAAGCCTGCGAGGGAGCCGTCTCGCTCCAGAACAACGGCCGTGTTGTGGAATACGCCAGGTGCACGTTTCTCGAAGATCGAGCCTACTAATACGCAGTTCAACTCTTTTGCGAGCGCAGAAAGGCGTTGGAGAGTCGGGCCTTCGAGTGGCTCTGCGAGGTCGAAAATGGCGGGGTCTGCCGTTTGGCAAAAATAGTGAGTTGCGTGCAACTCCTGCAATAGAACGAGATCAGGCTTCTGGGCGCGCAATGAGCGCACAAGGCGTTCAGATTCTGCCAAGCTTTTCTCTTTATCGGGCCAACCTGCTTGCTGAATGACTGCTGCGCGAAGCAGTTGCGGCGCGTTCGTAGCGGTTTGTGAGGATGCAATCATCATGAGAACTCCTATCGGTAGGGCAGTGCCGTTTCAATGGGCTTGGTGGAGTTAGACACTGCCGCAGGGTAGTTGCATGGTTGCGCAGTGTGGGCCACCGTATTGTTTGATCAATGCCTTGCCGGAAATCGGCAGCAGTGTGTAATCCGGAAATGCAAGTGCGATCTGCTCCAGTGCCTTCGAGTCATAGGGCGAATCGAACTGTGGCACGATGATGTGTCGGTTTACGATCAGAAAATTGGCATAGCTGGCGGGCAGACGCTTGCCGTTCTCGTCGAATAGCGCTTCTGGAATGTAAAGTGGCAGCAAGCGATAGGTGGCGCCCTCTTTTGTGCGCAGCTCGGTAAGCTCGTGGTACATGGCCTGCAGCGGCTGGAAGTGTTCGTCATCCACGCGGTCGCAGGCTGCGTACATCAGCGTGTCGGTGCTGGCAAATCGAACGAGATTGTCGATATGGCTATCGGTGTCGTCGCCGCACAAATGGCCATTTTCAATCCAGAGGATGCGCTCCACGCCGAATTTTTCCCGCAACAAATCTTCAAGCGCACCTCGTGGGAGGGCCTCGTTGCGGTTGCCACCCAGAAGGCAAGCGGTGGTGGTCATCAACGTGCCCTCGCCGTCGGATTCGACGCTGCCGCCTTCCAGTTCAATCTCGATGGTTTCGAGTGGAAGCTTCCAGACGCCACGCGCACGCAGGTGTTGATTGACAGCGTTGTCTTGGCTTGCGGCAAACTTATCCCCCCAACCAGAAAACTGAAAATCTAGCATACGGCAAGCGCTTGCCTTCGCGTCCGCGTCCGGTGCGGCAGGCATCTCGCCAATCGTGAGCGGGCCATAGTCGCGGCACCAAGTATCGTCGTAGGCGCACTCCAAATAAATTGGTGCGTTGCCAGAAAGCTCTCCGATCAATTTGCGGATATGTGCAAGGTGATCCGCGTTCTGATAAAGAATCAGCGGCGTTGCAGCCTGTGCGATCGCACGCACCAAGCCGACATAGCAAGCGTCAATCTCGTTGAGCCAAGGCGCCCAGTCAGTGCTCGCATGCGGCCACGCCAGCATGACGGCTTGTTGAGGCACCCATTCAGGAAGAAAAGTAGGGTAGGACATGCGATCAATATTCCAAAGCGCCGTTAAGGGAAACGGGGGATACTAAGCGAAGCTGCATAGAATCGAAAGCACTGATTAAAAACCCATGCAAGAGGGCGTGTACTTTTCTTGCGGTAGATGTCTTACGGTAGATGTCTTACGGTACACGTCTTACGGTACACGTCTTACGGCACATCGTCCCCGCGCCGAATCATTGCCTGCTTTCGGAGCAGATGCTTGGAGAGTTGTTTGCGGTCGGCTTCCATGAGCACAATGAACTCCGAGCCGATGCGATAAATTGCCGGGTGTGTTTCGACCTGATGGCAACTTCGCACTTCTGCAATGGTCGCAAGGCTGATTGCCGTTGGAAACAGCACCATCGTCAAATGCACATAATCCCCCTCTTCCAGAGGGTACATGGTATAGAAGGCCATGCCGCGTTCACTTAGCTCTACCGTTTCGCGCAGCATTGCGCTGTCACCTTCTGCGGGGTTGGTGATATATTTCGCCAGCAAATCTACTTTGCGATCCAATGCAGTTAGCACTGAGTAGAGCGCATGGTTAGAGTCTGCGAGCTGATGGATCATTTGGTGGTAATCTGCATCCATGCTGCGCAACTGGTTTAACAGAAGCGTTGAACGCGGAATCTGATAGCGCTCGTGGTATGGGTCGTCGGAAACAAGGTGCTTGGGGATGGGCTTTTTCACCAAATGTATTTTGTCTTCCAGCCGAAAATAGTCGCGCCGGTTGTCAGAGCTGGCGGGATGGTCTTGCCTTTCCACGTTTTGGTATCCCTATTGCTAATGGGGTGATCGTATCTTCACTTCTAATAAGTGTAATCAGGATCTGGATTTATCAAGTTTTTATTGACTACAGGACGAGCATGTTCAGACCGTTGCCTTTGTACATAGGCTTGCGATATACGCGCGCCAAACGCCGCAACCACTTTATCTCTTTTATTTCGCTAACGTCCATTCTGGGGCTTACCTTGGGGGTTGCGGTTTTGATCGTTGTGCTGGCGGTGATGAGCGGTTTTGATCGCGAACTGCAGAGCCGTATCCTCGGCATGGTGTCACAGGCAGAGGTAACCGAAGAGGGCGGCCTGAAGGATTGGCAGCGGGTGGTAGATGTCGCCCAGAAAACCCGCGGCGTTGTTGGCGCTGCCCCCTATGTGCAGCTGCAGGGGTTGCTCTCTCATCAAGGCTTAGTCAGCGGTGCGCTGGTGTCCGGCATTTCACCTGATCTAGAAGGGCGGGTATCGGTACTGCCGGAGCATATGGTGAGCGGCCAGATTGAGTCCTTGCAAGCGGGCCAGTTTAATATCGTGCTTGGCTATGGCGTGGCCCGCAAGCTGGGGCTCGCGCTGGGTGACCGAGTCGCACTGGTGCTGCCGGAGGCGAGCATTGGGCCGGCGGGCGTGCTGCCGCGCTTCAAGCGCTTCACCGTAACAGGGGTGTTTCGTGTGGGCGCTGAGGTCGATGACTTGATTGCCTATATCGCACTGGAGGATGCGCGTAAGCTTGCGCGTAGCGGCGAGCGGGTTCATGGGGTTCGCCTCAAAGTAGATGATTTACTGAAGGCGCGTGTCATTGCCGAGCGCGTGGCCGCACAACTGCAAGCAAGCACTGAGGCGGGGCTCTATCAGACGGGAGACTGGACGCGCACCTACGGGAATCTGTTCCAGGCCGTTAAACTGGAGCGCACCATGATGGGGCTGTTGTTGATGCTGATCGTAGCAGTCGCGGCATTCAACATCGTTTCCAGTCTGATCATGATGGTGACAGACAAAAAAGCAGACATTGCCATTCTGCGAACCCTCGGCGCGAGCCCACGCACCATCATGGGAGTTTTTATCGTGCAGGGCAGCTTTATTGGTTTTGTGGGCACAGCGGCAGGCGCGATCCTTGGGATCGTGATTGCGCTCAATATTACCGAATCCATTCGGTGGCTGGAGAGCAGCTTGAATCTGTCGTTGTTCCGTCAGTATTTTGTGAACTACCTTCCTTCTGAACTGCGCTGGGAGCACGTAATTACCGTGATCGCGTCCGCCTTAGTGATGAGTTTTTTTGCCACCCTATACCCGGCGTTACGGGCGTCGAAGATTCAACCGGCGGAGGCTTTGCGACATGAGTAAAACGCCAGTGATTGCGTGTAACGCGCTACACAAAACATTTTCCGAAGGGCCGAACCAAGTCGTGGTGCTCAACGGTATCAATTTTTGCCTTGAACAGGGTGAATTCGCTGCCATTGTCGGTAACTCCGGCTCTGGTAAGACAACACTGCTGCATTTGCTGGGCGGGCTGGATTTGGCGAGCTCCGGCAGCGTTCGTATTATGGGGCAGGATTTTCTGGCATTGAATGATCGCGAGCGCGGGGAATTGCGCAATCGTCACCTTGGATTTGTCTACCAGTTCCACCATTTATTGCCAGAGTTTACCGCGCTGGAAAACGTGGGAATTCCGTTGTTGATGCGCAAAGAGTTAAAAATTGCGGAGGTAAAAAAAAGAGCAAGCGCCATGCTGGAAGCTGTGGGATTAGGGCATCGCTTGGATCACAAACCTGCAGAGCTTTCTGGCGGAGAGCGCCAGCGTGTGGCCATAGCGCGAGCGTTAGTCACGCAGCCCGCTTGTGTACTGGCTGATGAACCCACAGGCAATCTAGATGTGCATACCGCCCAAGAAATCCAGCGTTTGATGTTGCGCCTGAATCAAGATCTCGGCACTTCGTTCCTGATCGTAACGCATGACCTAAGTTTCGCTCAGCATATCCCAAGAATTTTTCGGATGGAGGAGGGCCGACTGTTGGATGCGTCTGCCATGGCGGTGTAACTGCTAATTTGCTTTACCTTGCGCGGGTCTTTTTTGCCATATTGACTCAAAATGGCCGAGTACTAAGCCCCGCGTGTTCATTCTTTCCCTGTTTTGGCTGACCTGTATCGTAGGGCTCGTTGCGGCCCATTTTTGGAGCATATCCGTCGATTGGCAGGCGTGTAGCTTGAGTATCGTGGTGTTGCTAACGACGGTGCTTAAAGCAGCGTTTGCACCTACAGACACTCGGCCTCGAATTCGATGGATCGTCACGCAACTTGCCCTTTATAGCTTGCTTGCAGGTGCAGCTTTGTATTTGGTTACACGGCTTCCGGCGATCGAAATGCCTGCGCCATTGGCGGGTGAGTGGGTGGGGCGCTGGGAGGGGCTGCCCAATATTACGAACGGTGGTCGCAACGCCAGCGCGCTGTTCCAGCCGTATCAATATCTTCCCGCGCAGCCTTCACAGCAAATGGCCAATGCCTGCGAGGGAACTCCGCTCGCCTATCGCATTTGGGTGCGTGGCCTAAAGCCCGCAGCGACTCCCGAAGCCGCGTTGCAGCCCGGTGCATGCGTGCGGGTTCGCCTAGCACAAAAGCAAGAAACCCGTATGCTTTCTGCCTCACAGCTTGCGTGGCGCCAGCGCAATCGAATTGCGGGGGTGTTGTACGTAAGCTCAGGCGCTCCACCACAGTGGCTCGGAGATTCGCATCACTGGATGGATCAAGCTCGGCTGGCAATTCGCAAGCACTTTATTGCTGCGAGGGGCGCTGAACGTGGCCATTCGTTAAGCCAGCTCAGCACCTTGCCGGTGTTGCTGGGGTTGGTGACGGGCGACCGCGCGCTGATGACACCGGAACACTGGCAAATATTTTCCAACACCGGCACTTCGCACTTGATGGCCATTTCTGGCACCCATGTTGGATTGTTAGCGATGTTTACCTATGTCATCGTGCGCCGGCTTGCCAGTTGGAGCATGCTGATCACGTCACGATTTCCTGCGCCGCACCTTGCGCTGGTGACGAGCTGGTTTGTTGCCTTGGCCTACTCGCTTCTGGCGGGATTTAGCGTGCCGACTCAGCGTACCGTGGTGATGATGGGTGTTGCCGTACTGATTCGCCTGCGGGGGCGATCCCTTCTGGATTGGCGCGCCTTCTGGTTGGCGGCAATTGCGGTTACCGCGTGGGATCCGCTGGCGATTTTTGACCGCGGGGCATGGCTGTCTTTTTTTGCAGTTGCCATCATCCTTTGGCTCTTGCAAGGGCGCCTGTGGCCCTTGGGTGCGGTGCGTGCGTGGTTTCTGATACAAGGTGGGATTTTTATCGGGCTCATTCCGCTGCTTGCCTATGCTTTTGGCGGGTTTCCGTGGATTAGTCCAGTCGCAAACGCCGTTGCGATTCCATTGCTAGGCTATCTGGTGGTACCGGCGGCATTGGCCAGCACTTTTTCTCTCATCGTAATGCCCGCTGTTTCCCCCTATATTCTAAAGCCCTCCCTCTGGCTGGCGGATTGCTTAATGTGGTTTCTCGGCTGGATGGAGCGCTGGGGCGGTGCGGGCTATCGGGTACCGATGTGGAGTAATCCAACCCAGATGGCGCTGGCTTGCTCGCTTGCCGTGGTGGCAACCCTCTGGGTTTTGGCACCGCGTGGTGCGCCGGGCAAGTGGATTGCGACCGTCATGGTTTTGCCTGTAGCCCTAGGGCCAGGTTTCTTTCCACGCGCTTTGCCAGCCTTCGAATGGCGGCGGGAGCATGCCGCTATTGGCTTCATGATCGAGGATTCCGCGCATCTTTGGTGGGTGTTTCAAGCGGGCTTATCCAGCCGCACAAGACAGCCGATCTTGCAGGACTGGCTGCGGCGCACAGGATACGCCTATTTGTGGGACACACACTCAGAGAAATACGCAGACTGGGTTCGTAGCGGCTTTGTTGTGCTTCGCTATGACAAATACACGCCCATATGGGGGCAAATTGCTCTAAAATCACCGGTCATGACACTGCCTTGCCTTGATTCTAGGCCAAGTCAGTTATCCGGTTGGCGATTAACCCCAGCTCGTGGTGCGGAAATGGATTGCTGGTTGCACTTGGAAGCCACACAAAGCGCAAACCTTGGAACAGATCAGGAAACCAGCATTCTATTGATGCCAACGCTGTCTCGTAAGGCCCAGTTATCACTTCTAGACCATGCGGAACTCCCCACACCATCCTTGATCCTAGTACCGGCAGGAGGAATCAACCGCGTGTTGGCTGCCAGCCTTCAGCGTTTGCAGCCAAAACGGCTTGCGCAGTGGCCTACAGCAGCACGCATCGGCGGCCGAGCGGCAAGCACCAAGGCAACAAAAGCCACGCAAGCCACCCGTAACAAACTTGCGCTGCGAGGCATTCGAGAAGTTCCACTCGGAGAGCGCTTTGAATAAAAATGGCAATCCTGCGAGCCTGTAGTAGATTGTAAAGTTAGATGACTTAAAATTGAGCAAGGAGACATTTGGGTGTTTGAGCTTTTGAAAGCTGGCGGAATCGTCATGTGGCCGCTGCTCCTGTGCTCCATTTTGGCGAGCGCAATTATTCTGGAGCGCTTGTGGATGCTTCGCCATGACAAAATCGCACCGCGTGACCAGTTACCGCAGATCTGGGTTTGGATGAAAAATAATCAGATGGATGCCAGCCATTTGAAACAGCTCCGCAGCGGCTCTTCCTTGGGGCGAATCCTTGCAACCGGCCTGATCAACGCAAGGCACGGCCGTGAAATCATGAAAGAGGCCATCACCGAGGCGGCAAGCCACGAACTGCATCGCATGCAACGCTTTTTGAACCTGCTAGGCTCCATCGCCAGCATTGCCCCGCTTCTTGGGCTGTTGGGCACCGTATTGGGGATGGTCGATATGTTCAATTCTCTGATCCTCACCGGAAACCATAGCACCACACTTTTGGCTGCCGGCATTGCGAAAGCGCTCTACACCACCGTTGCTGGGCTCGTGGTGGCCATACCCTCGGTGTTCTTTTACCGCTTTTTCAACCGCCGTATCGAAGAGCTCCTAGTAACGATGGAACAAGAGGCGATTAAACTGGTAGATGTATTACACGGCGATCGCGAGAACGATTCAAAATGAGAATGCAGGCTCGAATTCTGGCCCAAAACGCCTTTGGAAATGCTGCGCAAAAAAAAGTGAGCATTGCATCGTGAAGTTTCCACGCCCTAGCCAAGAAGATGATGTATCAATCAACCTAGTCTCGCTGATTGATGTATTGTTTATCCTGATTATCTTTTTTATGGTGTCCACCACCTTTGTGCAGGAGCGAAAATTATCCGTCGAGCTGCCAAAAGCGATGGGTGAGGAGAGTGGCAAAACCACAGCAGCCAGCATAGAGGTGATCGTCGGGCGTGATGGTGACTACGCAGTGAATAACAAGACGCTAGCAGCGCGGGATGCAAAGACCTTAGAGCGAGCGGTACTCGAACAGTCCGGCGGTGATACTACTTTGCCCTTTATTATTGCTGCAGATGCAGCTGCTCCTTATCAGGCCGTAGTTACGGTGATGGATGTTGCGGGGCAACTGGGCTTTACCCACCTGCGTCTACCCGCTAATGAGCCTGGAACGGAAGCCGCCCCCGAAATAGCGCCCGCGCCTAAATAGCGCTGAAATAAAAAGTGAAAGCTGAATGTCTGCGTTAGAGCGTTATTTTAATCGCTTATGGTATGAAGATCACTGGCAGAAATGGCTGTTTTGGCCGGCCAGCCAACTTGCGGAACGGGTTGTAAACCACCGCCGCAACAAGGCGCAGGTGAGCGCTCAAAAATATCACGAGGATCTGGAAAACGGTTCTGAAAATAGCCATGCGCAGCGGAACCCGCCCGTTATTGTCATCGGCAACTTGACCGTAGGCGGAACCGGAAAAACGCCACTGATCCTCTTTCTTGTGAATGCGCTGCAGGCGAGAGGATTGCACGTTGGCGTAATTAGCCGAGGATTTGGTGGCAAGGCAAGCTACCCGCTATCGGTTACCCGTGAGACACCGGCATCCCTAAGTGGCGATGAACCAGCGCTGATTGTTCGAAGAACCGGCGTACGCATGGTCGTTGATCCTGATCGTGCGCGTGCAGCAAAATACCTCATTGCCCAGAGCGTAGCGGCCGATGCTCCCCTTGATCTTATTTTGAGTGATGATGGGATGCAGCATTACGGTTTGCAGCGAGAGATTGAAATCCTTGTGGTGGATGGCGCGCGCGGCTTCGGCAATCAACGCATGCTGCCGATGGGGCCACTGCGCGAGCCGTTGGATCGCCTTGAAAGCCTACGTTTTGCCGTAATCAACGGCAGCCCTTCTCCCGCCTTGCTGAAAATTCTTGCGGAAAAGCCCCGCCTAAGCGTTTATCCCATGCAAATTCAACCTGGAAAATTTCGGCGACTGGGCAGTTCTGAAACTGCTGCGCCGGAATATTTTCAGGGGCGCGAATACTGTCAGGGGCGAGAATTATGCGCGCTGGCAGGCATTGGCAACCCCGAACGTTTTTTTAAGACGCTGGGGGATCTTGGAATTCATGCGAAAAAACAGATATTTTCCGATCACCATCATTATTGTGAAGCAGATTTATTGCCATTTCGGAACGATACCATCATCATGACCGAAAAAGACGCTGTAAAAATTCAGCCGTCTTGGTTAAATGACGCTTGGTATCTCAGCGTGGATGCCGAGGTTACCGAAGCGCTGGTCAGTGATATACTCAGCGTTCTTCCATAATCGTTCCCACGCTCCGTAGGAGTGTGAACGCACACAGGTGCCTAACGTGACTTCCTTTGTCGTGGTGATTCCCGCCCGTTTTGCTTCCACTCGGTTGCCCGCCAAACCGCTTGCCGATATTGCTGGCAAGCCCCTGATACAATGGGTGTATGAACAGGCGCGCAAGAGCGAAGCGCAACGCGTAATTATTGCGACCGACGATGCGCGCATCGAAACTGCAGCGCGTGCATTTGGCGCTGAAGTAGTCATGACGCGCGCGACCCATGAGTCAGGCACGGATCGCATCCAAGAGGTTGCCAGTCAACTCGGCTTGAGCAACGATATGATCATCGTCAACGTGCAGGGCGATGAACCCATGATTCCGCCTGCGCTGATCAATCAGGTCGCAGAAAATCTCACACAATCCGGCGCACCTATGGCTACCTTGTGTGAACCCATACAACATTACAACGAAATCACTAACCCGAATGTGGTAAAAGTAGTGATGGATTGTCGTGGAATGGCGCTGTATTTTAGCCGCGCAATGGTGCCTTTCGATCGTGATCGCTTTTCTGCAGGTGTAGACGAGAAAACCGAACTGACCGGTTGGTACCGGCATTTAGGAATTTATGCATACCGAAAATCACTGCTCGATCAATTCGTCAATTGGGGGCCGTGCTTGCTCGAACAAACCGAAAAGCTCGAACAGTTGCGCGCACTCTGGCATGGCGTTTTGATTCATGTCGCACCCGCTGAAGAAGCTCTGCCACCAGGCGTAGACACGCCCGCAGACCTTGAGCGAATCCGCGCCATTTTAGGCGCGCGAGTAGCGCAGAACTAAGATGGTGTAATGCGCAAGTGTATACACAACGCGCAAGATGAGCGTCGAACGCCATCGTCGCAGGGCGATTTACGCCGCCGTCGCAGGACGATTTACAAAGTAGGTTGTTGTAAAAAAGGTAGTTGATTGTGAAAACCAAAGTGTTGTTTGTTTGTTTGGGCAATATCTGTCGATCCCCGACCGCTGAAGCAGTATTGCGAAAAATGCTTCAAGACCGTGGGCTTACGCATTTGGTGGACGTAGATTCCGCAGGCACCGGCAATTGGCACGCGGGTAGTCCACCTGACGAGCGGGCGGTGGCCGCCGCGCAGGCTCGCGGTTATGACATGGCCGGCCTAAAGGCTAGACAGATCGAAGAAAACGACTACCGCCACTTTGATTTGATTCTGGCAATGGATCGCTCTAACGTTTCGCACATGCGTCGAAGCTGCACAAACGGAACCGCCGGCAAAATTGGCCTAGTTTTAGAGTATGCGCAACACTCTCCGCTAAGCGAAGTCCCAGATCCATATTATGGCGAAGGCGATGGTTTTGAGCTGGTACTGGATTTGCTAGAAGATGCGTGCGATTGCCTGATTGAACGAATTTGCGCTGCGCCCAACGTTAAACGGATAGGCTCGTAACTCCTTTGTTAATTCAAGAACAAGTCGAACTTTTAGCGTTTAATACCTTTCGGGTATCCGCAATCGCACCACGGCTAGTGACGCTTCAGAGCAACAACGATCTTCTTGAGTGGCGTGCGCAAGCAAAGCAGCCTGACTGCGTTGTGCTGGGGGGCGGTAGCAATGTGGTGTTGGCGAGTAACCTTGAAACGCCGGTCTTGTTGAACCGAATCATGGGCTACCATGTGCAACCTCTGAACCACCGTGAGGCGCTGGTGAGTGCCGGCGCCGGCGAGCCGTGGCACCCATTTGTGATGCGGACGCTTACGAGCGGATGGTTTGGCCTAGAAAATCTCTCGTTAATCCCCGGTACCGTTGGCGCAAGCCCGGTGCAGAACATTGGCGCCTATGGCGTGGAGTTATGCCAGCGATTTTATTCGCTTCAAGCGTTTGATTTACACACTGGGGAGATGCGGAATTTTTCTCGCGAAGAATGTGAATTTCGCTACCGAGACAGCATTTTCAAGCGCGCCGACCATCAGCAGTGGATCATCACAAAGGTAACGTTCAAGCTCTACCGCGACGGGCCTTTGTCTCTAGATTACGGGGATATCAAAGCCGAGTTATCGTCACGGAAAATCATCACTCCCACGGCGCTAGACGTAAGCTTAGCAGTTCAGGAAATTAGAAGGCAAAAGCTGCCAGACCCCGCAGTTGCACCCAATGCGGGCAGCTTTTTCAAGAACCCTGTATTGTCGGCAAAGCAGTTTCACTCATTCCAAGAAGCCCACCCGAACGCTCCTCACTATCCGCAAGAGGATGGCAGCGTTAAGCTCGCTGCAGGCTGGCTGATTGACCGGCTCGGTTGGAAAGGGCGCCACATCGGCCCGGTTGAAGTGCACCCAAAGCAAGCCTTGGTGCTTGTGAATCGCGGGGGAAATGGTAGAGATATTTTGAATGCGGCGAGTCAGATTGTTGCGTCGGTACGTGTACATTTTGGAATTGAGCTGGAGATGGAGCCTCGCATACTAGGTAGAGCTTGAGCCTCGGTAACAAAAAATGCCGCTGCCTGAAATAGACTCAGACAGCGGCATTTTTGCGTGTTTACGGCACTGCTTTTATGGAACCGCTTTTACGGAACCGCAGCCGCGTCGTTAGACTCGGAAGCTTCGGCAGCTGCTTTGGCTGCTTCTTCTTCCGCCTTGCGGCGACGTCTGGCCTCGCGCGGATCGTTAGATGCGCGTGAGGGTGCTTCTTCGGTTGAAGCGGCGGATGGGGCTTCTATAGCGATTGGTGTTGGGTCAAGTGCCGCTACTTGCGTGGAACTGTCGGGCTTCCTGTCGGTTTCACGTGGCTGATCGGTTTCACGTGGCTGATCGGCTTCGCTTGAGCTTGTTGCTGCAACCGCCACCGTTTCGCCTTGGATGCGCGGAGCCTCTGTTGTTTCCGGTGCAATCGTACTTACTGCGGCTCGTGGAGGTGCGCTCGCGACGAACGGCTCTGGGGTCATTGCTACCGCAATTGGAGCGATGGCCGCAGGTGGCGCTTCGTGCGTCGCTGTGGGTTCGGCTACGGCCACGGAGGTGGTTGCCACTGCCATTGCCACGGCAGTGGCTGCGGTAACTTCTTCGATGGCAGCGTTTTGGCCAGCATTTTCTGCTTGAGTAACGCCAACTTCGAGCCCCGTTTCCTCTGCGGGCAGAGCGGCACGTTCTGCAGCTTGTAGCGTGTTTTGACGGCGCTTGCGCGTGTCGCTTGGGTTGCGGCGTTTGCCGTGGCGAACATTCGCATTCTCAGCGCTTTCGCCTTGGCGATCGCTGCTTTGGCCGGCTTCTTGGTTACGCTCCTGACTGCGGCCTTGGTTTCGTTCTTGATTGCGCTCTTGATTACGCTCCTGACCGCGCTCTTGATTGCGCTCTTGCGAATGGCCTTGCCGGTCTGGGCGCTCGTTACGATCTCTGCGTGGCTGATTCTGACGTGCTGCTTGAGAATCAGAGTTCGCTTCGGAACGCTCGCCTGAATCGGTGGCGGTTTCCGCATCTTGCCTTTCGTTGCGGGCGCGGTCGCGATTCCGCCCGCCACGATCTTGGCGTCGGTTGTTGCGGCCCTGATTGCCTTGGCGATCACCACGGCTGTCCTGGCGGTTGGACTGCTGCTCGCCGCTGTCGTCGCTTGCGTCTGGTGCGTTAGGCGCTACATTGCCGTTCGCTTCAACGCGTTCGTCTCGATTTTGTGATTTTGCTTGCTGGCGCTGATCGCCCGCGTTACGGTCGCGGTTATCGCGGTTATCGCGGTTATCGCGGTTATCGCGGTTATCGCGGTTATCGCGGTTATCGCGCCTGTTGCGATTGTCGCGACGGTTGCGGTTTCCGGAGGAGCGTTGCTGCGGTTGCGCTTCTTCCTTTGCAGGTGGCGTTTCCGGCACTTCGGGTTCAGCAGGTTTTCCGGCGCCAAACAGGTGAAGAAACCATGCGAATAGACGCGCAAAAAAGCCGGCTTCTTTCGGTGGATTCGGCACAACCACTTCGTCGTTGTTGGTAACGGCCGCTGTAGGCTGTGGAGCAGGGGTGGTTGGTTTGATCATTTGCACTGCGGCTTCCTGCCGCTTGATCGTATTTTCAATGCCGAAGGATACGATTTCTTCTTCTTCCTCTTCGATCTCGCTGATCAGCTCATAGCTAGCGGTGGGTGTAGTCTGCGTGATCTGATCGGCGCGGAAACGGGTGACTTCAAAGTGGGGCGATTCCAGATTAGGGTTGGGGATTACCAAAATGCGTGCGTTATTTTGCTTCTCTTGGCGAGCGATATTGTCACGTTTTTCATTGAGCAGGTAGGTCGCAACATTGACCGGCACCTGTGCGTGAATTTCGGCCGTGTTTTCCTTCATCGCCTCTTCTTCGATCAGGCGCATGATCGAAAGCGCAAGGGAATGCAGGTCGCGAACGTATCCCGTTCCATTACAGCGTGGGCAAACGTGGCCGCTGGTTTCGCCAAGTGATGGGCGCAGGCGCTGGCGCGAAAGCTCCATCAGGCCAAAGCGTGAGATGCGGCCGGTTTGGATGCGGGCGCGGTCAATGTCTAAGGCTTCTTTTAAGCGGTGTTCAACTTCGCGCTGGTTTTTTTGCTGATTCATATCGATAAAATCAATCACGATCAGCCCGCCAATATCACGCAGCCTCAATTGGCGTGCGATTTCTTCTGCCGCTTCTAGGTTAGTGTTGAGGGCGGTTTCCTCAATATCGGCACCTTTCGTGGCGCGTGAGGAGTTGATGTCGATGGAGACAAGGGCTTCGGTCGGGTCGATGACGATGGAGCCGCCAGACGGAAGCTTGACTTCCCGCTGGAAGGCCGCCTCGATCTGACTTTCAATTTGATAACGGTTGAACAGCGGGACGGTATCTTTGTACAACTTGATCTTGCTTTCGTACTGCGGCATGACTTGGCGAACAAAGCCCAAGGCATCTTTATGCACCTCGGGAGTGTCGATGATGACTTCGCCGATGTCTTGGCGCAAATAGTCGCGAATGGTGCGAATAATGACGTTGCTTTCTTGGTAAATCAGAAACGGTGCTTGACGCTGTGTGGATGCAGTGGTGATCGACGCCCAAAGCTGTAGCAAATAGTCCAGATCCCATTGCAGCTCCTCGGCAGAGCGGCCCATGCCTGCAGTACGGATGATCATTCCCATGTCTTCAGGGATGGTCAGCGCATTCATGATTTCTTTTAGGTCGCTGCGTTCGTCGCCGTCAATCCTGCGCGAAATGCCACCCGCGCGGGGATTGTTGGGCATAAGCACCAAATAGCGGCCCGCAAGGCTGATAAAGGTAGAAAGCGCCGCGCCCTTGGTGCCGCGTTCCTCTTTGCCCACTTGGACGACTACTTCTTGGCCTTCTTTGAGTACATCTTTGACCGTGTAGCGACCTTGGATGTCTTTGGGGTTGCGCACAAAATAGTCGCGAGAGATTTCTTTGAGCGGTAAAAAACCGTGGCGGTCGGCGCCAAAATCAACGAAGGCGGCTTCTAGGCTGGGTTCGAGGCGGGTAATGCGGCCTTTGTAGATATTGGCCTTTTTTTGTTCGCGGGTGCGATGTTCAATGTCGAGATCGTAAAGTTTTTGACCGTCAACGAGTGCGACGCGGAACTCTTCTGGGTGCGTCGCATTGATAAGCATTCTTTTCATGTAGGCAGTGATTCCACCAAAGTTTTTTCGGTGCACGCTGCATATTGAAAAACAGAAACCGGAAGATGGCGAAGAAACAGGGTTCGCCGGGATCTGTGCCGGTGTTCGAGGCGCTGCCAATTCACGGAAACCACGTGCTCATCGTGCGAACAAATCCTTGCTTGTGCAAGAGCTTGCTCGTTTAAAAGGCACCGGTTCGACCGCTTTCGGGCTGGTTCGGCGACGGTTCGTCTTATGTTCCAGCCCAATAGAGGCTTTGCCCCGTATTTGTTTACCTCGCCGCGCTCACTTGCGGAGCGGGTAAACCGTTGGATGAACCCTTTGGTGCGAGGTTCAACCCATTAGCAGAGCACGATTCACGATCCTTAATGATCATGATTCTCCTTCAGAGCCGTGCTCAAGCCATCTACGAAATCTGTATTTACAATCTGCTGCGTACGTTCTTGGCAACCTGTAGCATTCTATCTATTGCGTTGTATCTTTTTTAAGCTCTAGCCTTTGCTGATATCCAAGCGTGGCCATGTCGGAGCGGTATTCGAACTTCTTGCGAATACTCACCCAATTGCTGCAACCTAAACGGCTGTTAGCATGCGATCCTTTGTGGGCGAAAATCCGTTGTGGGTAAAAACCTGCGTTGGGAAAATCTGTATGCTGCCGAGTTTCTGATAGAATCGAATGCTTGTTGCTAGTGATTCTATCAAGTGTACTGCATGGTTCAAGTGTACTGCATGTATTCCACTGAAACTATTCCACTGAAACAAAAGCGATTTGCTTCCGAGCTGGCGAAGCCTTCTTGAAGGCGCCACTCACCGATAAGGTAGCTAGGGACGGCGGAGGTTGCAAACCGCAAATCAGCACTTGGCCCACAAAGGCAATAAGGACTATAGCAGGATTCCAAAAACACGGCAAACAATCCAGTTTGCTGTGAATGCGCGTTATTATGGTGGAAAGCCATAGTAAAAGCATCACCGCCCTTCATCGCAATTCAATCGGGCCGCTGGCTCAACTACCAAATGAACAGAATACGTCCAGAACCCGCTGCAAAGCAAAAACGAGCTATAAAATCACCCACGCCTAACAAGACCTCCCCTAGCGGAAGGGATGTGGGGCGCGTGGATCGGCCTCAAAACGCCAAACAGAGAGCGGCGCGAGCGCCAGGAAATGAACGCGCCCAACCGCTGGGTGGCGTACCCGAGGCTGCACCGGTCGAGGCAATTTCCGTGCAGTGGCTCGAAGTGGAAGCCGAGTATGCTGGGCAGCGGATTGATAATTTTTTGGTCGCCCGTCTGAAAGGTGTGCCAAAGTCGGTGATTTATCGCTGTTTGCGTAAGGGTGAAGTACGGGTTAACAAGGGGCGGATCAAGCCAGATTATCGGGTGCAGGGGGGCGATTTGATTCGTATTCCGCCGTTGCGCCGTTCGGAGCAGTCTGACGATGAAATCCATGTGGGTGAGCGAATTCGAAACCTCTTAGAAGGCGCGATCCTTTATGAAGATGAGGGCCTAATTGTGTTGAACAAGCCGGCTGGGATGGCGGTACATGGCGGTAGTGGTGTAAGCGTTGGAGTGATCGAAGCGCTGCGTGCCATTCGGCCCCTGTCACGCCACCTTGAATTGGTGCACCGTTTAGACCGTGATACTTCGGGATGCTTAATGGTTGCGAAAAAGCGGTCACGCCTTAGAGTTTTGCATGAGCAGTTGCAGGCGGGAGAAATACGCAAGGTGTATTGGGCGTTAGTAGAAGGGCGCTGGAAAGGGAAGTTTCGCCGTATAGACGCACCGTTGCAAAAGTTTGGCGAGCAGGGCGGTGAGCGCATTGTGAAGGTATCGCAGCAGGGCAAGCCGTCGTCCACTGAGTTTGTATTGTTGCGCCATTTTGAGGAGACGAGTTTGGTAGAGGCAAGCCCGTTAACCGGCCGTACTCACCAAATCCGCGTGCACGCGCAATTTGCCGGGCATCCGATCGTGGGCGATGATAAGTACGAAAACAAGGAGCGTGCGCGTTACTTTCGGGATTTGGGGGCGGGGCGTATGTTTCTGCATGCAAAATCGCTCGAAATCCCCAGCGATCAAGGGAAAATGGTGTTCGATGCGCCCTTGGATACAGCGTTTCAGAGTTTTATTGATCAGCTAGGTAGAGAAGGCAGTAAATCGTGAAGTATGAATGCGTAATTTTTGATTGGGATGGAACGCTCGTTGATTCACTGGGGCACATTGTCACCAGTATGCGCGAGGCCGCACATTCTATAACGTCGGCCCTGCGTTCTGATCAGCAGATCAAGAACATCATTGGTTTAGAGCTTTCCGAAGCGATTCGTACACTTTATCCAGAACTATCGGAGCAGGATGTGCAGCAGGTGCGCGAGCGCTACGCACATTTTTACGTTGCTCACCAGCAGGACCCGACCCAGTTTTTTGCAGGAATCCCTGCCTTAATGGATGATTTACGGCGCAAGTCCTGCACTTTGGGCGTTGCAACCGGAAAGAGCCGCCGCGGCTTAGACCGCGTGATGCAAACGCTGGATGCAGAAAGCTGGTTTGCAGCCACGCGCTGTGCAGACGAAACAAAAGGAAAGCCAGAGCCCGATATGGTGCTAGAACTATTGGATGCCTTTTCTGTAAGGCCAGAACATGCTGTGGTAGTTGGCGATAGTCATTTTGACATCGAAATGGCGCAGCGTGCAGGTGTGCACGGAATCGCAGTTGGTTGGGGCGCGCAGCCGTTAAGCAGTTTTGCGCATTCGCCACAGGTGACCACCGTGAATGATCTAGCGGCGCTGCGTAGAGCGCTTGGAATCTAAGATACTTTTCTCGTAATCAGTATAAAAAAGGCAGAACCAATGGACGAGCAGCAACAGGCATCAAATTCTCCTTCCGCGAATCATGCAGTACCCGTAAATCCGAAAACGGAGCGCGAATGGAAGCTCATTGAGAAGCTGTTAATGGAAGGCGCGAAGGAGCAAAAACGTGCGCGCCGTTGGGGCATCTTTTTTAAGCTGCTCATGTTTGTTTATTTTTTTGTTGCGCTCGCCATGTTTTCGGTGAACTGGGATAGTGGCGAGGATTCAATGGGTGCGTCCAGTGATCACGTTGGGGTTGTTGATCTGGATGGCATGATCATGGCGGGCGGTGATAACGACGCAGATCAGATCTCCAAGGGTTTGCAGCGCGCGTTCAAGGCGCAAAACTCAAAGGCGGTACTTCTTCGAATCAATAGTCCGGGCGGAAGCCCAGTACAGTCGGCAACGATTTATCGTGAAATCAAGCGCTTAAGAGCCAAGTATCCAAGTAAAAAACTGTATGCGGTGATTACGGATGTGGGTGCGTCCGGAGCGTATTATGTGGCGGCCGCTGCAGATGAGATTTATGCCGATCCATCAAGCCTTGTGGGTTCCATTGGTGTAATTAGCGAAGGTTTCGGTTTTGTAGGTGGTATGGAAAAGCTCGGCATCGAGCGCCGTTTGATTACGTCAGGGAAAAATAAGGCCTTTCTTGATCCATTCTCGCCGTTAGCGCCTGCGCACAAAGCTTATTTTTCAGAAGTACTGAACGTGGTTCATCAGCAATTTATTAACGCGGTAAAAGATGGTCGAGGCGATCGTTTGAAGGATTCTCCAGATATGTTCAGCGGTCTTGTTTGGTCGGGTGAACAGGCGTTGCCACTCGGCTTGATTGATGGGTATGGAAGCCCAGGTTCAGTGGTTCGTGATGTGATCCACCTAAAGAAAACGGTGGATTACACAGCCAAAACCAGCCCATTTGAATCGTTCGCGCGCTCGTTTGGGGCGAGTTTTGGGAAATCCGTTGCGGCGGAGTTGGGGTTGACGTCCGATTTGCAGTTGCGATAGACGTTTCTTTGTGGGGATGCGTTGCTGTGGCGGTGCGTTGCTGTGGGGATGCGTCGTTATTCCGAGATCCCCGCAAGCCGCGCAACCAGCGTTTGCAGCGAACGGATTAACACCTCTGCCGCCGGCGCATTGCCTTCATCCGTGCTAATACTGAGTCGAACCAAGCTCGCGCCATAAATGGCCGAAACAAAGGCCACAGCAGGTACCGGTTGGGCGTTTTCCTCTTGGGCGAGTTTCTTCAAGAGCAATTCCACTTTCCCAAGTACTTGGGTGAGATGAGCAGAAAGTGGTGCTACGCGATGAGGTGAAATACGCCGATTCACGCTATCGTAGCCCATGGGTACAGACAGATCACGCAGCATCAAGCGGTAATAGGCTGGGTTCTCGGCTAAAAATTGGGTGAGCTCGTGCGCGCTACGCATTAAGGTTGCGCGTGCTGACTCGCCCGCCTTTGCATCGTAAAGCGTAGCGAGTGCCGCCGCGATTCGCTCTCCAACGGCATCCAGAATGTCTTCCCGGCCACGGAAATGCGCGTACACGGACGGTAACTTAATCCCGATCCGATCGGCAATATCCTGCAATTTGAGATGCTCAATTCCGTGCAGGCTTGCGAGCGCTTCCGCTTCGTCGATGATGCGCTCTCTGGTGTTGCGGCGACGTGGTTTGGCTGCCGCAGGCTCGTCTATCATGGATCTCGCTCCCGAACGAGTAAACTACACAGGCTAAACTGCACAGGTAGAGATACAGGCAGAGATACAGGCAGGGTTCTAAGTCGTCTGTTTTCTGGCCTAACCATGTAAGTGTAGACAGAGTTTTCGTGGATTGAGCAAGCTTGCCGGCAGCTTTTTCAGGGTAGAGAGAGGTTGAACCGCTCCAGCATTTCTACCAGTAAAATCAATGGTAGGCCGATCAGTGTGTTGGGATCTTTTCCTTCAAACGACTTGAAGAGCGTGATTCCGAAACCTTCGGATTTAAAACTGCCGGCGCAGTTCAAAGGTGAGTCGTGATCCACGTAGCGTGCGATTTGGTCGCGATTTAGCGTGCGAAAGTGCACTGAGAACGGTTCAACTCCCAATTCGTAGCGTTGAGTGAGAGCATCGTAAACGCAAAGGCTGGTGTAGAATACGACCGTTTGGCCGCTGCTCGCTTCTAGCTGCCGGATGGCCGCTTCGCGATTACCAGGTTTACCGTTGATTTGACCGTTTAGCACCGACACTTGATCGCTGGCGATAATCAACGCCTGAGGGTAAAGGTTTGCGACGGCTTCTGCTTTTAATAAAGCCAAACGCCGCACCAACGCTTCGGGGGCTTCGTTTTCAAAAGGCGTCTCGTCCACCTCAGGCGAACAGCAAACAAAAGGAACGCCAAGCTTTTCGAGCAACTGTTTTCTAAAGGGCGAACTTGAACCGAGTACAATCTGCGTCATTATCAGAATCCTTTTGACATGCCTGTAATCACTCCCTATTATTGCGCGCTTATGTTTGAAAGAGTACTCCCCGACACTGTAAAACCCTATAAGCTGGCACGCCAAGGTGCCGAGCTGAACGGATTGTTGCCGCTTTCCGACTTCCATAACCTCGTGCAAGGTACTCTTTTCGAAGAGATTCAAGCGCCAGCCGATGGAGCTCAAGAGCGCGCGAACGTTGGGCCGGCGGGTATTCAAAGCCAAGATGCGGCCCAGCATGGGGTGGTCAAAGTTCAATTACGCTTTGAAAACGGTGCAAACGGCGTAGCGCTTGTTACAGGGCAGCTTGAGGCAACGGTAGCATTTCAATGCCAACGCTGCTTAGAGCCTGTGCCTACACCCTTGAAGGCAGAAGTTTGTATTGTAGTCTTTGATCCAGAAATCGTTGAAGAAGACGATCTCCCGGATGGCTACGAACCAATGCCAATTAGCGGAGAACAAGCGCAATTGGTTGAACTGATTGAGCAAGAGCTGATTCTCGCTGCTCCCTTAGTGCCGCGCCACGATGATTGTAAGCTTGTGGTCAAGGCGAGTGCGGATAGCGCTCAGATCGCTAAGGGAGAGGAGCAGACCGCTAGTGAGCTCTCCCAAACGAGTCCGTTTGCCGGTCTCGCTGCGATGTTGACTCACGCAGACAAAGCCAAGCCGCTTGGCAAAGCAAAAGACCCTAAAAAAGATGAAAAGTAATGCCACACCCCTAGGGTGTGGAGTCGTATAGATCAGGAGCTAACACCATGGCTGTTCCACAAAACCGTAAGACCCCATCCAAGCGCGGCATGCGCCGTTCGCACGATGCTCTGTCTGGCCCCACCCTGTCAGAAGACAAAACGACTGGGGAAGTACACCGTCGCCACCACATCACGGCAGACGGTTTCTACCGTGGTCGCCAAGTGATCGCGCCGAAAAACGTAGAATCCGACGAATAAGCTTTGAGCTCATCCGTCACCTTGGCTGTTGATGCAATGGGTGGCGATCACGGCTATCCCGTTGTCATACCCGCAGTGCTGCTGGCTTTGAAAGAAGACCAGCAGCTGCGGGTTTTTCTCGTGGGTGACGAAACCTGTCTGAACGCTGAGCTTGTCAAGCAAAAGGCTGCTTTTGCTGGGCAGCAAAACCTCAAAGAGCGGCTTACGGTTGTGCATGCTGCCGAAAGCATTGCCATGAATGAACCTGCTTCTCAGGCGCTGCGAAGTAAAAAGCAATCTTCGATTCATGTTGCGCTTGGCTTGGTGCGCGATGGTGCGGCCGATGGTTGTGTGAGCGCAGGCAATACCGGCGCGCTAATGGCGATTAGCTGGCACACATTAAAGACCATTGATCCTATTGAGCGGCCTGCCATCCTCGCCCGCATCCCGCGCAGCGGCGGGTATACGCTGCTTTTGGATGCGGGAGCGAACGTAGAATCGCATGCAGAACGCTTGCATCAGTTTGCCTTAATGGGGGCTGCTGCGATGACTGTTTTGCAGGGTGTTAGCCACCCAAAAGTGGGCCTGCTCAATATTGGCGTCGAAGAAAACAAAGGCAACGACCGCGTAAAACTCGCAAATGAGCTTTTAAGATGCGATGAGCGCGTGAACTATGTTGGCTACGTTGAAGGCAACGACGTGTTTTCCGATCGCGCGGACGTTGTGGTCTGCGATGGATTTGTTGGGAATATCGTATTAAAAACCAGCGAAGGCATGGCGCGCTTTCTTCTCAATCAGTTTCAGATGCTTGCAAAGCAGCGCTGGAGCAGCCGCTTTTTGCTTTGGTGCTTAAAACCACTCTTAAAGAGAACCCTAAAAACCCTAGACCCAGGCTATTACAATGGTGCGAGCCTGATTGGGATTCGCGGTGTGGTCGTAAAGAGCCACGGTGCAGCGAACGCTACCGAGTTTGTGAGGGCAATTCAGCTCGCCGCGAGCGAGGCGCGAGCAGGCGTGCCGAGCGCGATTGAGTCTTTGTTGTAAGTTTCTGCTTCGTGGTGCCTACTTCTGTTTGGGTGGGTCTGCGTTTATTGCGCAAATTCTTCAAGATTTGTTACTTTTCTATTTTTGATTTCGTGAATAGTTACGGTACTCTTGCCGCCGTGTTCCACGATGGACTTTGGCTGTTTTGGCACCGCCCACATTAAAGAAAAGTGGCGCGGTTCACCTCAAAGGAAAGTGGAGCGGTTTACCTCAAAGAAAAAAGGGCTTGTTTTACCATGAACACAGGTTTGGCATTTGTATTTCCCGGTCAAGGTTCCCAAAGTGTCGGCATGCTGAAAGGCATTGCAGATGCGCACCCCGTCGTGCTTGATACTTTTGCTGAAGCTTCTGAAGTGTTCGGTCAAGACCTCTGGAAACTCGCTCAAGACGGCCCGCAAGAGGTAATCGCGCTGACCGAAATCACCCAGCCCCTCATGCTGGTGGCAGGCGTTGCTTGCTGGCGCGCATGGTGCGCCGCAACGGATCTACGCCCCTCTTTGCTTGCTGGGCACAGTCTCGGCGAATACACTGCCTATGTTGCGGCCGGTTCGCTCTCACTTGTCGATGCTGTAAAAGTTGTGAAGACGCGCGGTGAGCTAATGCGCGATGCTTGCCCCGATGGTGCAGGAAAAATGGCTGCGATTCTTGGCTTGGATGAAACCCAGATGCGTGCAGTGTGCGAACAGGCAGCTCAGGGCCAAGTCGTGCAACCCGTTAACTTCAATGCGCCGGGGCAAATCGTAATCGCTGGGCATAGCGAAGCGGTAGACCGTGCGATTAGCCTTGCAAGCCAAGCGGGTGCAAAAAAAGCGATGGCGCTCGCGGTAAGTGTTCCTTGTCACAGCGATCTGATGAAACCGGCCAGTGAAAAACTGGCTGAATCCTTAGCAGCAGTAAATTTTGCGGCGCCAGCGATCCCCGTTGTAAACAATGTGGACGGCGGGATTGAGCTTGAACCTACCGCAATCCGCGAAAAGCTGATCAAACAGTTGTACAGCGCTGTATTATGGGTGGATTCTGTCACGGTAATGGCAGAGAAAAATGTGCAAAATATCGTCGAATGTGGCCCCGGCAAGGTGCTATGCGGGCTCAATAAGCGCATTGCAAAATCGGTCACCTGCTACAGCTTGCAGGATGAGAGTGCGTTCTCCGCAACCATTGCTGCTTTAAGCGCCTAACTTGCCTTGAAATAACGGAACGTAGGAACACGACTATGTCGAACGGAATTGAGGGAAAAGTAGCCCTAGTGACTGGCGCTACGCGAGGAATCGGTAAAGCAATTGCGGAGCAACTGGTTAGCTTGGGTGCAATCGTGGTTGGTACCGCAACCAGCGAAGCCGGTGCAGAAAAAATTTCCGCCTACCTAAAAGAAGCCGGCGCTAAAGGCGAAGGCGTAGTGCTCGACGTGACCCAAGCTGAAGCGATTGATGCGTTGGTTGATCGCGTGGCAAAAGAGTACGGAACCATCCAAATTCTGGTGAATAACGCAGGCATCACCCGCGACAACCTCATGCTGCGTATGAAAGAACAAGAGTGGGACGCAGTGATTAGCACGAACCTCACTTCAGTCTTCCGCGTAAGCAAGGCGTGCCTGAAGGGAATGACAAAGGCGCGCTGGGGAAGGATTATTTCCATTAGCAGTGTCGTTGGCTCGATGGGCAATGCTGGGCAAGCAAACTATGCGGCTGCCAAAGCGGGCTTAGAAGGGTTTTCGCGCGCGCTAGCGCGGGAAGTCGGCTCGCGCAATATCACGGTGAATGCCGTGGCCCCGGGCTTTATTGACACCGACATGACGAAAGATTTGCCCGAGGCCCATAAAGCCGCCATGCTAAGCCAAGTCCCCGCTGGGCGCTTGGGGCAGGCCACTGAGATTGCGGCGGCGGTTGGATTTTTGGCCAGCGAAAGCGCTGCGTACATTACCGGAGCGACTTTGCCGGTGAACGGCGGTATGTATATGTGAATTTAAGATGGCTAGAACTAGCCATCATCATTGGCTAACTCATTGAGCAGGCGCGAATTTGCGTTGAATTGGTGAGTAAGCTTGAAAGACGGGTAAAGCTTTCTATAAACTATACCCTCGAAAGCTTCAGGGACACCATACAGGAGATTAAAGTCCATGAGTAACATCGAAGAACGCGTCAAAAAAATTGTTGCCGAACAGCTTGGCGTCAAACTCGAAGAAATCACCAACGATTCTTCCTTTGTTGAAGACCTTGGCGCGGATTCGCTCGATACCGTTGAACTGGTAATGGCGCTGGAAGAGGAATTCGAAACCGAAATCCCCGACGAAGAAGCGGAAAAAATCACCAAGGTACAAGAAGCCATCGACTACGTGTTGGCGCATGTATCTTCCAAGTAATCCTTGGATGCCCTGAGCTAGCCATAAGAAAAGGCCGCAACCCTGAAAGGATGCGGCCTTTTCTTTTTAAGAATAAATAATTGGTAAAGTATTATTGATTCCAGTCTGTTCGCTGACTCGGTAGACTGGGGCCCTGAAACGCTTTATTGAACAGCGTGCTTTATCGAATAGATCGCTTTAATAAAAAGATTGTGTAGGAGGGGTGCGTGACTTTGCGCAGAGTAGTGATCACTGGAATGGGAATGATCTCGCCGCTGGCCAATACGGTGGAAGCGAGCTGGCAAGCGGTTCTCGCAGGGCAGAGTGGCATCGGCATGATACCGCCTGACTACTATGATGCCTCAAATCACCCTGTCCGATTTGCAGGCTTGATAAAAGATCTTGATATTGAAGCCTATTTGTCTAAAAAAGAGGCTAGGAAGCACGATCAGTTCATCCAGTATGGCTTGGTTGCTGGCATTCAGGCGATGAAAGATTCTGGGCTTGAGGTTACTGACGCAAACCGCGCTCGCATTGGCGTGGCGATCGGCGCAGGGATTGGTGGGATTAACACCATTGAGCGCAACCATGAAGTAATGCTGAAAGGTGGGCCAAAGCGTGTTTCACCTTTTCTGGTTCCGGGCTCCATCATCAATATGATTGCTGGGAATTTTTCGATTCTCTATGGTTTGCAGGGGCCCAATTTTGCGATGGCAACCGCATGTACCAGTGCGACGCACTGTATTGGCTATGCGGCACGCCTGATTAAGTACGGTGACGCGGACGTGATGTTTGCTGGCGCCGGCGAATGCGGCTCTTCACCGCTTGGCATGGCAGGGTTTGCTGCGGCGCGCGCGCTTTCTACACGTAACGACGATCCGACCCGCGCCAGCCGGCCTTGGGATCGTGGGCGCGATGGATTTGTTCTTTCTGACGGGGCTGGGATTCTTGTTCTGGAAGAGCTTGAGCACGCCAAAGCGCGTGGCGCGAATATCTTGGCTGAACTGATCGGCTTTGGTGCAAGTGCAGACGCCTACCACATGACGTCGCCACCAGAAAACGGCGCCGGCGCAGCAGGTGCGATGAGAAACGCCATTCATGATGCAGGCATTCCAGTGGCTGCTGTGGATTACATCAATGCCCATGGCACCTCGACCCCCGCAGGGGATCTGGCTGAGACGCGTGCCGTCAAAACGATCTTCGGTGATCACGCCTACCAACTTTGCGTAAGTTCTACAAAGTCGATGACAGGGCACCTACTCGGCGCTGCCGGTGCGGTAGAAGCGATTTTTTCGATTCTTGCGCTGCGTGATCAAGTTGCCCCCCCTACGATCAACCTCGACGACCCAGACGACGGCTGCGACCTGAACTATGTGGCCCATCAAGCGCAAGCGCGTAAACTCGATGTCGTTGTTTCCAATTCCTTCGGGTTTGGTGGCACCAACGGAAGCCTTGTGTTTAAGCGCTGGCAATGAGTGTAGGAATTGGTGGCATATTTGAGCTTACCGAAGCACTGGCTATTTGAAGGGAAGCAGGTTCTTTCCACTGTTTCCCCCAGTTGCCGTGGGCTTGTCTATGGCGACGGGCTGTTTGAGACGATGCGCGTAGCGCAAGGCTCGATTCCCCTGCTTTCGAAACACCTTGCACGCTTGTGGGCTGGACTTGCGAGGCTCCGTATTCCGCCGCCAGAATTAGAGATTGAGTGCTTTTTGCGGCATGAAATTCGTGACCTAGACAGTGGTGTGGTGAAACTAATTGTGATGCGTGGCGAAGGAGGGCGCGGCTATCTTCCCGATCCGCAGCGCCCGTCGCAGCTCATTATCTCCTTGTTCCCATCCAGCGCTCCAATTGCGGATTCCTCTGCTGAAGGAATTGCAATTGGGATATCCCCGTATTTTCTTTCAAGCAACCTCCTATTGGCTGGGCTCAAGCACCTGAACCGTTTAGAACAGGTGATGTGCCGTATGGCGCTAGCCGATGCAGGTTTTGTAGAGGGCGTTGTTTGCGATGCGGAAGGCTTTGTCGTTGAGGGAGTCTCCTCCAACCTCGGAATCTGGAAAGGTGGCGTGCTTGAAACGCCCCTGCTGGATCGAGCAGGTGTTGCTGGCGTTGCACGCGCGTGGGCGTTAGAATCTGCGCCCGCTTTGGGGTACGCAGTGCGTGAGAGGCGGATTGAGATTGAGGAACTCTTCGCAGCCGATGAAGTCTTTCTTTGCAATAGCCTTAACGGATTTTTGCCGGTAAACAAGATCAACGGCAGAGCTACAGCATCTGGCCCTCTCACAGGGCGCTTGCATGCACAGTGGAGTGCGTTGTTTGCGAGGGCTTAGCCTTCCCCCCTTTTGCTGTGCTAAGAAGGCGCTGTGCTAAGAAGGCGCTGCGCTAAGAAGGCGTTGCGGCAAGATCGGCGAGCCCACGTTTTCGGCACAGTAGCCCTCGGGTTTTTCTTGATACTTTGGATCTTTTTGTAGCGACGCATTTGGGAGCGATGCATGGCGGCTTTTCGTAGGCTTTTTGCCGTAGAAACATGGATGCGAGCGCTAACACATCCGTGGATTGCACACGCTTCTTTGTGGGGCTTGGTTGCACTCGTTATCGCGTTTCGCGTCTGGGTTGCCGATTACGAAAGGCCATTACCTGTCGATGGCGCCGAATCTCGTCTTGAGGTTGCTAAAGGCGCCGGGCTGAGCCAGATTGCGGTTCAGTGCAAGGCGAAGGGCTGGGTGGATTCGCCCCGCTTTCTATCCTATTACGGGCGCCTGTTTGGATATGCGGGTGGCCTGAAAGCAGGCGAATACCGAGTTACCCCAGGGATGAATCTGAAGGACCTGTTGCACAAAATGCAGAAAGGCGACGTGGTGGTTTATCAGATCACGCTGGTAGAAGGGCAGACGTGGCGGGATTACGTGCGGCAGCTAAAAGACGCGGAAAACATCGAAAGCACGATTGATCCTGATGATGAAAAAGCGCTCGCGACCCGACTGAACGAGCCATATCCAACGCCAGACGGCCTGCTTTACCCCGATACCTATTTTTATCATAAGGGCGAAACCGACTTTGATATTTTGCAACGGGCGCAGCGGCGATTGAAAGAAGTCTTGGATCGGGAATGGCAGAATCGCGCTCAAGGTTTGCCCTATCATTCTCCCTATGAGGCGCTCATCATGGCGTCTATAGTCGAAAAGGAGACTGGTGTTGAGGCGGAGCGGGCGCGCATTGCTGGAGTGTTTGTGCGCCGTTTGCAGCAGGGGATGCGGATGCAGACTGATCCTACTGTGATCTACGGGCTCGGTAAGGCTTACGATGGCAAACTTACCAAATCGCATCTCCAAACGCCTAACCCCTACAATACCTACCTTAACATAGGCTTGCCGCCGACGCCGATTGCGAGTGCGGGCGTCGCGGCGATCCATGCGGCTCTACATCCAGCGGCAGGAGATGAGTTGTATTTTGTTGCGACTGGTGAGGGGAAACATAAATTTTCTGTTACGCTTGCCGAACATGAGCAAGCTGTAACTCAATTCCAGCGTAACCGGCGCGCAGATTATCGCTCGTCACCAAAAAAATAGAGGCCGAAACCGTGCCTACGACGAGATAAATGCGTGAAACCAGGCTTATTGATTACGTTAGAGGGAACCGAGGGTGTAGGGAAGTCTACCAACCTGCAATTTATTCGGGACACTCTTTCAGAGCAAAAAATTCCGTTTATTTGTACACGCGAGCCAGGAGGAACGCCGCTGGCCGAAACCTTGCGAGAATTATTATTAGCGCCACGCGACGAGCCGTTTGACCCGCTGGCCGAATTGTTAATTATGTTTGCTGCCCGCGCACAGCATATTGCGCACGTTATTCGCCCAGCGCTGGAGCGGGGCCTGTGGGTAATTTGTGATAGGTTTACCGATGCAACCTTCGCTTATCAGGGCGGAGGTCGCGGGGTTCCAATGAATATAATTGCGCAGCTGGAAGCGCTTGTGCAGCGTGAGTTGCGCCCAGACGCAGTGATTCTTCTGGATATCTCGCCACAGCTAGGTTTAGAGAGAGCAGGGCAGCGTGCCGCGCCCGATCGTTTTGAGCGCGAGCGCTGTGAATTCTTTGAGCGGGTTCGGTCGGTCTATTTAGAAAGAGCTGACGCGGATCCAGCGCGATATTACCGAGTAGATGCATCGCGCCCGCTGGTTGATGTGCAGCAAGAGCTAAAGGATATTTTGGCTCGGATACGAGCGCGCCATGAGGGGGAAGAAGCGATTGGGTAGCCGTGTTCTATGAGCGTTTTATGGGCGTTTTATGAGCGTTTTTTGGGCGTTTTATGAATAGTTTCTCGCCAGACGAGGCCACAACACGCGCCTGCCTACCGTGGCAGGTTTCGCAGTGGAAGCACTTAACAGGTGCGTTTCGAAACGGAAAATTGCCGCACGCCTTGCTTTTGCAGGGGCAAAGTGGGGTCGGGAAAGAATTGTTTGCACGAGGCTTTGCACAACGCCTTCTCTGCACAGCGCCACGCTCTACGCAATCACCTCAGTCTGAGCAGGCTTGTGGCCAGTGCCGTAATTGCCATCTGTTTGTCGCAGATACACACCCGGATTTCTTTTGTCTGTCGCCTGAAGAGGGTAGCAAGTCGATTCGCGTGGAACAGGTGCGCGAGCTGATTGCCTTTGCGGGGAAAAAGGCGCAGCTGGGTGGTTACCGAGTTGTGATCCTCAAACCTGCCGACGCGATGAACGTAAACTCTGCCAACGCCCTATTGAAATGCTTAGAGGAGCCCGGTAAGGATACCGTTATTATGCTGCTTACCGATCAGCCTGGGCGCTTGCTGGCCACGGTGCGGAGTCGCTGCCAAAGCGTTGTGTTTCCGATTCCGGAAGCTTTGCTTTCAGAACCTTGGTTAGCAAGCAAGCTGGGTGTCAATGGTCAAGCCCGCGCCAGCACACTGTTAGAACTTTCTGGAGGGCGGCCGTTACGAGCGCTTGCCTTGGAAGGGAGTGCCTGGATTACGGAGCGCGATCGCTGCTTCGATGTTTGGCGGAGCTATATCAGCCGGCAGACGCAGCTAGTTGCCGCTGCAGATGCGCTGTCCAAACTGCCGCTAAACGACGTGATTGAGTGGCTTTACGGTTGGTACGTTGATTTGGCCAAACTTCAGCTGTACGCTGATTTTATCGAAGTGGATAGACGCGAATCGGATAGAAACGAAGCGGATAGAAGCCAAGGCGATAAGATCGACCTATTGAGACCATTCGCACGCCAGTTTGCGTCTGCGCAAATTTTTTCTGCCCATGATCGCTTGCTGGCACTGCGAGGGATCGTTTTGCGAGGTGGAAACCTGAACCCGCAGATGGCCATAGAGGGGCTGTTGCTCTCTCTCCGGCCGTGATGAGTGGTTTCACTAGCTCCCAGCGCCCAAGACGCGCAAATATTATGCTAATCTTAATCGGAAACGATGCTTTCTCAATCCTCTCAAAGGGTTCTTTGGCTTCCCAAAGGAACGGTATATGGCGATCGGCGGCGCAAGAAGCGGCATTCTCTCACTGACCATTAAGGACAAGGCGGTTCTCTACGCAGCCTATATGCCGTTTGTGAAGAACGGAGGCTTGTTTATCCCAACGAATAAACCCTATAAGCTTGGTGAAGAAGTATTCCTGCTGCTCAATCTTATGGAAGAAACCGAAAAAATCCCTGTAGCAGGCAAAATCGTCTGGGTAACGCCGCGGGGAGCGCAGGGGAATCGTCCCGCAGGAATCGGAGTGCAGTTTGATGGCCAAGATGACACCGCCAAGAACAAAATTGAAAACTACCTCGCAAACGCAACTGCGTCTGATCGGCCTACGCACACAATGTAGTCAGTTGCGCCGAGGCTTGTGATTGCAAATGGATATTCCGCACCTTATTTTTGAGTATTGGCCGCTCGCTGCCGGCGTTCTGTTTGGAGCTACTATAAGCTCCTTTTTTTGTGTTTTTCGCTCCCGCGCGAATCGGCAGATGTACGAGCACGAATTGCAGCTTCAAACTCAGCTTGCGCAGCAGTGGGAAGCGCGGGCGGTGGATCTAAGTCACGAGTTGTCGAACTGTGAGATGCAGCGTGACGCAGAAAGATTGGCTGCGCAACGCGTGCGTGAAGAAAACAGTGGCTTGCTGGTGCGGGTGCAGCAAGTGGCATCTTTGCAGCAAGAGCTTGCCGAGCAACGGCGCACCTCGGATGAGCTTCGCAACGCCTTAGCCAGCGTGCAGCAATTACGTGTGGAGGCGGTAACCAAACTTGACGTGCAGCAGGAGGCTTTTGAGCGCCGTGAGCGTCTGCTAAGTGAGTCGCGACAATGGTTTGAGCGGGAATTTCAGCTGATCGCCAGCCGTTTATTGGAGGAAAAAACCGAGCGCATTGGCCAGTACAATCAACAGCAGGTCAGCGAATTGTTGGTTCCGCTGAAAGATCAGCTCAGCGATTTTCGCCGAAAAATAGAAGATACCTACGATCGTGAATCAAAGGATCGTGCGGCCTTGCAAAGGGAGATCCTGCTGCTTCGCGACCTGAACCTCCGCGTTAGCCAGGATGCTGATAATCTTGTCAAAGCACTCAAGGGGGATAACAAGGTACAAGGCAACTGGGGAGAGCTTGTTTTGGAGCGCGTGCTTTCACTCTCAGGGCTTGTCAAGGGGCGGGAATTTGATACTCAACCTACATTGACCGATACAGCGGGCCAGCGCTTGCGCCCCGATGTGATCGTGCATTTGCCGGATGGCAAGCATGTTGTGATTGATTCGAAAGTATCGCTTCTACATTGGGAAGCATTTGTCAGTGCAGAAAGCGAGGAGGCCGCTACCGCTGCAATGAAGCAGCAAATTCAATCGGTGCGAACCCATATTCGCAGCCTTTCGGGGAAAGCCTACGAAGGCTTGCCTGGCCTGCAAAGCTTGGATTTTGTCCTCATGTTTATACCGATTGAGGCGGCCTTCCTAAAGCTGATGGAGTTGGAGCAACCGCTATTCGCGGAAGCATCGGCAAAGGGCTTGATGTTGGTATGCCCATCTACCTTACTTACCACGCTAAAAACCATCCAAAACCTCTGGCGTTATGAATATCAGAACCGCAACGCTCAGCAGATTGCCGAAACCGCGGGCGGCTTGCACGATCAGTTTGCCTTGGTCGTGGAAGCTATTTTTGAATTGGGGGATCGTGTCGAGCGCGTGAATCAATCCTACGATAGTTTGCGTAAAAGGATGATGGAAGGGCGTGGTAATGTCCTCAAGCGGGTTTCTGATTTACAGGCTTTGGGCGCAAAAACGCGCAAAACGCTGCCCGTTGTGGCGGTTTCAGAGCCCGTTGTGGCGGTTTCAGAGCCCGTTGTGGCGGTTTCAGAGTAGGTTTCGTGCTCAAGAGTGGATCTTTTTGTGTAATATTCTGGCAATTTTTGACACATCGACAATACTAGGAAAGCGTTGGTATGGTTTTGCTTTCCCCGAGGCAAAGTACTGTATCAGCCGAGCGAGCGTATAGCGTGTAGATTACACGCTGATGATTGGGCGCCTATGTAAGTCTCATAGCTAGTCTCAAACCGAACCCGTGTTTAGGGTTCGGTTTTTTTTAAGAGACTTCGCTCTTCATAAATCTATACTTTGCCAGAGATTCCGGCACTGCCAAAACTTACCTTTCCAAGTAACGGCACCATAATGGGCGTAACGCCCGCGGTGCGGATTTCGCTGAGCAAGCCTGGAATATCAATCCAAGGGATCATCTGCGCTGGTTCTTCCAAAGGAGTCATCATTGTGTCCCAGTGGCAGGGCACGATCCAGCGGGGCTTCAGCAACTCAACGACTTCCTGCACGTAGCGTGGCCGGTAGCTGCGCCCAACCGCGCACAAGCATACGATGTCGGCATGCAGTGTAGCGAGCGACTCAGGAATAAAATCGGCAGAATCAATATGAACGATGCGTAAGCCGGGCGCTTCCAGCCACCAGTTCAATACCGGGCCGTGTCGTAATTCTCGCATCCGAGGCGGCCATTGGGGTGGACGATCAATATTGCCGGGAAGGGGGATTCTGCCCAAAATTTTGCCATGGCGAGAAGCTAGCCCGCGCACCTGCCATTGGCCGCAAGGAATAGTTTCGTTGCCGAGCGTAGAAAGCATTTGGTGTTCAGGGAGGCCAGCTGCGCGCCCTGCCATAAGGGTGGATGGCGAGCCAATGAGACGCGCACCCGTTTGCTGGCAGAGGATGGGTGCATCGAGTATGTGGTCGTAGTGCGCATGGCCTACGAGTACATCATCTGCAACAGGAATGATGCGCTGGATGAGCTCTGCATTGGGTCGCAAGGGGGACGTGACTAACGTAGGGAGCGGCGTGCGGGTGAGGTAGGGGTCGAGTACAATTGTACGACCGGCTCCCTTGATCACAAAACCGGCGGTGCCTAGGTAGGTCAATTCAATACTGCCTGCGTGTGCGCAGCCACTCTCGGCACATACAGATGCATTGTTGCTGTTCGCACTGCCGTACTCATAGTGCGTGTTTTGGGAGAACCAGGTGGGGGATGGAGATTTTAGGCCAGCGATACGCTTTAACGGTTTCATGCGTCCAAATCCATGCGCTTTTTCTTCTAAGAGAGTTCACGGGCAATTTTGTAGAACAATCGGGGGCTTAATTTAGTTGACTTCACCAAATTGCTCAGGCTAATTTGCACGCTTCGACAAGTGTACCTTCGCCTGAGCGTTCCTTCTGCTAGAATATGCAAACTGCTCGTGGTGCAAGGCTAGGTGTCTCCAGAACCGAAGTCGATGGTCGCGCCGATAAGGTTTTCGATCAAAAATTAAATGTTTTGATCGTCGCCTAGCAAAAACGACAAGAAATTCACTCCAAAACCATGTAAAGTTACGCCCCTGTTTTCGGGCCGGCTGATGAGTACAGTTATGACGGATTTATCCAAATATAGAAACATAGGCATCTTCGCCCACGTTGACGCGGGCAAAACAACCACCACTGAGCGTATTCTCAAGCTAACCGGCAGGATACACAAACTTGGTGAAACCCATGACGGCACCTCAACCACCGATTTCATGGTGCAAGAGGCGGAGCGCGGTATCACCATTCAGTCGGCAGCCGTTAGCTGCTTCTGGAAAGACCACCGTTTCAACGTTATCGACACCCCTGGGCACGTTGACTTCACCGTAGAAGTATACCGCTCCCTCAAGGTGCTGGACGGTGGCATTGGCGTGTTCTGCGGATCGGGTGGTGTTGAACCGCAGTCGGAAACCAACTGGCGTTACGCAAACGACTCCAAAGTCGCGCGTATCGTGTTTGTGAACAAACTTGACCGGATTGGTGCAGACTTTTTCCGCGTGGTCAAACAGATTGAAACCATCTTGGGCGCCCGCCCATTGGTGATGGTGCTGCCGATCGGCCGCGAAGATACTTTCGTGGGCGTAGTGGATCTGCTTACACGCCAAGCGTTCGTTTGGGACGATTCTGGGCTTCCGGAAAATTTCACGATTCAACCCATTCCTGAAGACATGAAGGAAGACGTTGAACTCTATCGCGCCCAGTTGATCGAAACTGCTGTCGAGCAAGACGATGAGCTCATGATGGCCTATCTGGAAGGCGAAGAACCTTCAATTGCAGACATCAAGCGTTGCGTGCGCAAAGGCTGCCGTGACTTGGCTTTCTTCCCAGCATTCTGCGGTTCTGCATTCCGCAACAAGGGGATGCAGCTCGTATTGGATGCGGTAGTAGATTACCTGCCTGCACCTACTGAAGTGAATCCGCAACCGCTTACCGATCCAGAAGGAAATCCAACTGGCGAGTATGCGATTGTTTCGCCAGATCAGCCGTTCCGCGCGCTTGCATTCAAGATCATGGACGACCGCTTTGGCAACCTGACCTTTACCCGTATTTACTCCGGCGTGTTGCGCAAGGGCGACACTGTGCTCAACTCCTTTACCGGCAAGACCGAACGCGTTGGCCGTATGGTGGAAATGTTGGCGAACGACCGCATTGAGATTGATAGCGCCCAAGCGGGTGATATCATCGCAATCGTAGGTCTTAAAAACGTCCAGACCGGCCATACCCTTTGCGATCCAAAAAATTCTTGCACGCTAGAGGCAATGGTGTTTCCAGACCCCGTTATTTCGATTGCTGTTGCGCCAAAAGATAAGGCCGGCGTTGAAAAAATGGGGATTGCGATTGGCCGTATGGTCGCGGAAGACCCTACCTTTAAGGTTGAAACTGACCAAGAAACCGGCGAGACCATCCTCAAAGGAATGGGCGAGCTGCATCTTGACGTTAAAGTGGATGTTCTTAAGCGCACCTATGGCGTTGAACTGATTGTAGGTCAGCCTCAGGTTGCGTACCGCGAGAGCATCACCCGCGAAGTGGAAGATAGCTACACCCATAAGAAACAATCGGGTGGTTCTGGTCAGTACGGTAAGATCGACTACCGCATTCGCCCAGGTGAGGTTGGTTCTGGCTTTAAATTCTCTTCCAGCGTTGTGGGCGGTAACGTACCCAAAGAATTCTGGCCTGCGGTTCAGAAAGGCTTTGAGAGCATGATGGGTACTGGCGTTCTTGCAGGCTTCCCTGTACTGGATCTGGAAGTTGAACTCACAGATGGTGCTTATCACGCGGTTGACTCTTCTGCGATTGCGTTTGAAATCGCTGCAAAAGCTGCATTCCGGCAGTCGATTCCAAAGGCTGGCCCACAGCTGATGGAGCCGATCATGAAGGTGGATGTGTACACTCCCGATGCGAACGTAGGCGACGTGATCGGCGACTTGAACCGCCGTCGCGGTATGATCAAGGATCAAGAACCTAGTTCTACCGGTGTTCGCGTGAAGGCAGATGTGCCGTTGTCCGAGATGTTTGGCTATATCGGAACGCTGCGTACCATGACGTCTGGCCGTGGTCAGTTCTCGATGGAATTCTCGCACTACAGCGCAGCACCTGCGAACGTTGCAGAGAAAGTCATTGCGGAAGTGAAAGCTCGCAAAGAGGCGTCCAAGAAGTAATTCTTGAACAGCCTGCTTTACCAAGCCCTCGCAACTGCGGGGGCTTTGCGTTTGCGGGCTCTGCAAAAGAGGGTTCTGCAAAAAACGGCTCTACAACCTTTCGTTTGTTTGTACGCTAAGCTCGTCAGGCGCTGCAGAGGTCTCTAAAATGCTTGGGGGCTCTGATGGTTCTGAAGGCTTGGATAGCTCTTGGAGGCGCGCAGGCTCAGGCTGTACGGCCTCGTCCATGGTGAACACGCCGCTGCCCCGCCATGGGAAGAGCTCATCGGTCGAGTAGCGCGAAAAATCCAGAAAAGTTGGCTTGATGATCTCAAAATAAGGCGACGCCTCAATATCGGCGGGTAGGCAGACGGCAATCTGGCGGCGGAAAAGCTGGGTGCCATGGTCACTGGTGACTTTGACTAGCGGTAGAATCGGGTACTGGATAAAACCAAAGGCATCCGCGATTAGTGCGCAAGCTGCGTTGCGGGTATGGCGGCCAGGATTGTGGCGAAAGATCGCGCGCCGCCAAGTTGGCGGTACAATCCACCACGGAATAAAAAAACGCAACAAATCAAGAAATTGCAAAACGGCACGGCGCGGCCCAAGGCGGCTGAGAGCGTAACGAATGACCTGCATCGCATCTGCGGTAGTTAGGCTGCGCGCACGGCAGATGCGTAGTTTGTGGTGTTCAAAATCGCTTAGAGGGCGCAGCTGGACGCCGTGGTTTAGGGAAGTTTCAATGACCAGTGGAGTATCGTTACTGCAATCAATGTAGCTATGCAGGGTGTTGCGCATGTCGGTGTCGGCCATGTCCATGGGGCGGCCCACATAGAGCACGGCGTGTGTCCAGTGTGAGCCGGAAACTCGGTAAACGGTACGGTCGACAAGACGTTGCCCCTGCGCAAGCAAAATGTCGGAGGGCTTGAGTTGGTTGCGGATTTGGTCGAAATCATTTGCGGTTGAAAGGAGCGGATCGTCGCTGCGATCTAACCATTCGGTAAAAAACTTTGCAAAGGAATACAGGCCCTTACTCATGATCTTTCCCCAAGAACAAATCCGATATTGCCAAATGGCCAAGCGAGAAGGCCACTGATGGGCGTGCAAATTCAAATTGCGGGAAAAGTATGACGCAAAAGTCACTATAATAGAATGTATTCAATGTGAGTTCGCGTAACGATTGATTTTTGTGTGAATACGGAAGGAGACGACCTGAATGAGTGATCTGCAAAAGGTGAGTCAGAAAGCGCAGGAGTTTCGGCGCCGGGAGGAGGATATCCTACAAAAGGCGTTAGAACTTTTTCTGGAGCACGGTGAAGATAAGGTAACCGTTGAAATGATCGCGGATGCTGTTGGAATCGGCAAGGGCACGATCTATAAGCATTTTGAGACCAAGGACGAGATTTATCTTCGCTTGATGATCCGTTACGAGGAAGCGCTGGCCGAGGTCTTTACTCGCCTGAACTCGGGTGAAGAGCAAGATCGTGCGCGTCTCGCCAAAGAGTATTTTTCATTCAGGATGCGGGAGCCTGATAAGTATGCCCTCTTCGATCGGCTTGAGCACAAACTGACCAGCCAGACGACGTGCCCGGAGCTTGTACAAAAGTTGCATGACACGCGTGCCGGCAATATGAATAATCTTGTAGAAATCATCAATCGCCGTATTGCTGAGGGCAAACTTGAAGATGTACCTCCGTATTTCCATGTTTTTGCGGCGTGGGCGTTGGTGCATGGCGCTGTAGCGTTACATCATTCGAAGTTTTATAACGAGTTTATTGAAGACAAGGATGGTTTCTTCAATTTTCTTGCTGATATTGGCATTCGGATGGGCAATAAGCGAAAAACGAGGGCGGACTGAGCGGAGATTCCGTTTTTAGTTCTCGTGACGTTTTTAGATATCATGACGTTTTTAGATATCACGAAGAGGACGCGCAGAACGCTTGGGGTTCGGCTCTTACAGTGGGCTGCAGTAGTGTTTGTGGCAGCGCTTTCGACGGGCGCCACGCCACTATTTGCAGCCGCTGCGGCCGAGTTGAAGGCGGCATATCTGCTTAATTTTGCGCGGCTCTCTTACTGGCCGGAGGAGTCGTTCGTATCAAAAAAAGCGCCGCTGGTGATCTGTGGGCTCCCCTTTGATCCGGTGGTGAGTGCGCTCCGTGAACAGGTGGGTTTACAGGTTCAGGATCGGCCCGTCCACATCTTCACAATTCGTTCGTTTGATGAACGTTCACAATGTCACCTTCTTTATCTGTACAGAAAGCCTGATTCAGTGGAGGGCCGATTGTTGCCGTCTCGCGGAGTGCTCTTAGTGGGGGACTATCAAGGGTTTCTTGAGCAAGGTGGTGCGATATTGTTCTTTATTGAACGCGGGAAGTTGCGTTTTGAAATTTCTGCAGAAAGCGCTCAAGCTGCGGGCGTCGAGTTGAGCGCGCGTTTGCGAAACCTTGGCAGGCCACAAAATATTACTTTACCGAAGGAGCCGGTTCGATGAAACGGCTGTTCGCCCGTATGTCGCTTACCCAAAAAGTCTTTGCGATCAGTCTGGTCGTGAGCCTTGCGGTAACCGCTGTGGCCGTGACAGTCATGATTGGGACTGAACGCAGTTTGATGCGCGAGCGTATCGTAAGTGAACTGGTTGCGCAGTCGGAAATCGTTGCATTTAACTCTGCTGCGTCACTGGTTTTTGATGATGGTGCTTCTGCTACAGATATTTTGTCTGCATTGCGTGCGGTAAGTTCTGTGAAAGAGGCCATTCTCTTTAATCAAAAGAATGACGTATTCGCGCGCTATAACGGCAAGAGCACAGGGCGTTCAAAGGGTAGCTATACCGAAATAAGTAGTGGGCTCGTTAAGTGGCCCGAGGGGTTGGGGCGCGGCGTAGTGTTTTCGGATGATGGAATTTATATCTATGCGCCCGTGAGCATTGGTGATGTGCGTGTTGGTTCCCTTTATATACGGTCCTCATTGGATCGTTTGGAGAGCTATAGTAGCCAAGCACTTGCCGTAGGATTGGCGGCGTTGCTGCTAGCGATCGTGGTTGCGCTGGCTTTGTTGGCACCGATGGTGAGCGTTGTTTCAGAGCCGGTTGCAAGTTTACTACACACGGTAAACGCAGTGCGTCGAAATAAGGACTATCAGCTGCGCGCGGTGAGAATGGCAAATGATGAATTTGGTGAGCTCGCGGATGCGTTTAACGCCATGCTGGAAGAAATTGATCATCGTGACCATGAGCTATTTCGCCAGCAGATGCAGTTGGAAGGCGAAGTAATGGACCGTACGCAAGCACTCAAGAAAACGAATCGCCATCTGGAAGAGACGGTTCGTGCGCTTCAGCAAGCAAATCGCGCGATCCGAGTCTCCGAAGAAAATAAGCGGGTAGCGGAAGCGAGTGCGGAAGACAAAGCGCAGTTCCTTGCCAATATGAGCCATGAGCTCAGGACGCCGATGCATGGTGTGCTGGGAATGCTGTCACTTTTGCTTGAAACTCAACTCAGTAGTGATCAGCAGCATTATGTAGAAGTGGCTCATGAATCGGGCAATATTTTGCTAGAACTCCTAAATAACGTGCTAGATCTTTCGAAAATTGAGCACAACAAATTAGCGCTGGAACGTGTTGAATTTGATTTGCGCCAAGCCATTGAAGAAGTTGTGGTGATTCTCGGTGAATCCGCCAATTCGAAGCTGCTTGAATTGGTTGTTTGGCAAAATGCGTCGGTGCCATCCCGTGTGGTGGGTGATCCCATACGGTTAAAACAGATTGTTTTTAATTTGCTAGGGAATGCGATTAAGTTTACTACGCAAGGGCACGTTGAAATTTCTTACGCCGTTATTTCCGAAAATACAAGGCGTGGCGTTGTCGATTCCGCAGAAGCAGATTTTCAGGCTCAAGAACAGGATGTCAGCGAATCAGTAGGTGACGAGTTGTGGATTCGTTTTGATGTGAGCGATACGGGAGTCGGCTTGTCGGAAGATGTGCAAGAGAAAATTTTTGAGGCGTTCACGCAGGCGGATTCTACCACCACACGAGTATATGGTGGATCGGGTTTAGGCTTGGCGTTATGCAAGCAGATCGTAAAGTTGATGGGCGGGGCGATCGGTGTCGAGAGTGAGTTAGGTAAAGGTTCAAAATTCTGGTTTGAGATCCCTTTTGGGAAGACGCCACAAACCCTTCCTGCATTGCGCGAGATCGCGTTAAATTCCAATAAGGTGATGGTGCTGGATGGCAAGAAGGTGAGCGCAGAAGCGATGCGCCACTATCTTGCAGAGCTTGAGGTGGACTGTGTTCTTGCTGCAAATGAGTTTGATGTGCTGACCTTGCTTGAAAGCGGGGGCGCCCTTTATTTTCGCCTGTTAATCAGTTTGGATACGAAACAGGACACGATCTATCATCTGCTAAAAGCGCCGACGGTGCGGCGCGAGCTGGATGATGCAAATATTGTGTTCTACGGTTCGATTCAGCAGCGAAATGATTTTCGCTTATTAAAAGAGTACGCAGGTTTTGATGTGCTGACCAAGCCGATTCGCCTCTCTCAATTACGCAGAGCGTTCGGCTTTATTGGCAATGTACATGTGGCAGGTGCGCTCCCAGTGGTTCATGGAGCCAGTAGCCTTCGCATTTTGGTAGTAGAAGATCATCCAATTAATCGACAAGTGGCTGTTGGCCTGCTTAAAAAGCTTGGCTTTGTTCCCGAAGTTGCGGAAAACGGCGAAATTGCCCTTAAAATGATGCAGAATCAAGCATACGACCTGATTTTGATGGATTTGCAGATGCCCGTTATGGACGGCTATTCCACCACGCGCACGGTTCGGCAATGGGAAAGAGAGGGGCGCAGGCGCACACCCATTATCGCAATGACAGCACATGCGCTTTCTGGGGATCGTGAGCGCTGCGCGGAGGCAGGGATGGATGATTATTTGGCGAAGCCAGTGAAAGCAGAGTTATTGATGGCCGTTCTTGGGAAATGGCTGCCTAAGCCTTTGGATGTATGACGATGAATGATGCCACGTTTTTTGGAAGCTTGACCGAGATTGAACCCTTGCTGCAGAAACAGAGGATGCCACCCGTAGAACGCTGGAAGCCGTCTCGATGTGTGGATGTGGATATTCGTATTGCTGCCGACGGTGCTTGGTATCACGAAGGCGCTGTCATCAAACGTGCGCAGTTAGTACGGCTTTTTGCTTCGATATTATTGCGCGAAGGAGATGAGTTTTTTTTAGTGACGCCGGAGGAGAAGGCAAGGATTCAGGTGGATGATGCGCCGCTATTGATACATCAGGTGGAGTTTTTGTCAGCGGGTGAGGGCAGTGATGTCTGGTTGAGTACTTCAACGGGCGATTATTTTCGTTTGGATGCCGAGCATCCATTGCGTGTGGTTCAGGGGGATTCGGGAGAGCCTAGACCTTATGTAAGGGTTCGCCGTAACCTTGAAGGACTTGTGCATCGAAATGTGTTTTATGCGCTCGTAGAGCACGCGCTTGCTTCTGCGGAGGATGAGGTTGCCGTTGAACAAGGAGTGCGAAGCGGGAGCGGCGAGGAGGGCGGGTCGGAGTTGGTGATATGGAGTGCTGGGGAGCGGTTTAGGTTAGGGAGTTTTTAACCAGATACGCTGGCCCGCCTGCAGCACGGCAAAAGGTCGCACTGCAGGCAGGTCGTTTGTGCTACATGTTCGGATAGTTAGGGCCGCCGCCACCCTCGGGTGCTACCCAAGTGATGTTTTGCGACGGATCTTTAATATCGCAGGTTTTGCAGTGTACGCAGTTTTGCGCGTTAATCTGAAAGCGCTTGCTGCCGTCGTCATTGGTGACCACTTCATAAACCCCAGCAGGGCAGTAGCGCTGCGCAGGCTCATCCCATTTTGCTAAGTTCACCTTGATCGGAATGTCTTTGTCCGTCAGGCGCAAATGGCAGGGCTGATCTTCCTCGTGGTTGGTATTGGATAGAAACACCGAGGAGAGGCGATCGAAGGTGATCTTGCCGTCTGGTTTCGGGTAGCTGATCTTGGGAGCCTGATCGGCAGGGGTCAGCGTAGCGTAATCGGGGCGTGTGTCGCGGAAATTGAAGGGGAGACGCCCTCCAAAAATATTCTGCTCAACCCAGACGTAGCCTGCGCCGATGAACGTGCCAAAGGTGTGCATTACGCCCACGAAGTTGCGCGTTGTAAACAGTTCATCGTGTAACCATGAATCCTTGAAACGGGTTTCATAAGCGGCGAGCACATCGCCACCTTCACTGCCGTTTTTCAGGGCTTCAAAGATCGTCTCGGCAGCAATCATGCCGGATTTCATCGCGGTATGCGTGCCTTTGATCTTGATGGGGTTGAGGGTGCCGGCATCGCTACCGATGAGCAGGCCACCTGGGAACACCATCTTGGGCAGGGAGTTCAGGCCGCCTTTTTCGACGACGCGGGCGCCGTAAGATACGCGTTTGGCACCTTCAAAGTAATGGCGTACAGAAGGATGCATCTTGTAACGCTGGAATTCTTCAAAGGGGCTCATGTGCGGGTTGGTGTAGTTCAGGTCGGCAATCAGACCTACCGCTACTTGGTTGTTCTCAAGATGGTACAGGAATACGCCGCCAGAGGATTTGGATTCACTCAGTGGCCAACCGAGGCCGTGGATGACCACGCCAAGTTCGTGTTTGGCTGGGTCGATGTCCCACAGCTCTTTGATGCCGATCCCGTAGTGCTGCGGATCTTTGCCTTCATCGAGTTTGAAGTGCTTGATCAGGCGTTTGCCAAGGTGACCGCGCACGCCCTCAGAAAAAACCGTGTATTTTGCGTGGAGTTCCATGCCAGGCTGGTACGAATCTTTGGGGTTGCCGTTGTGATCAACGCCCATGTCGCCGGTAACTACGCCCTTCACGCTGCCATTTTCGTTGAAAAGGATTTCTTGAGCGGGAAAGCCGGGGTAGATTTCAACGCCGAGGGCTTCTGCTTGTTCGCCCAGCCAGCGGCAGACGTTGCCAAGGCTTACGATGTAGTTGCCGTGGTTGTGTGTGGGTTTGGGAATGAAAACGTTGGGCAGCTTGATCGCGGCTTGATCGCTAGTGTAAAAATAAAAGCGGTCTTCTTTAACAGGGGTGTTTAGCGGCGCACCGAGCTCTTTCCAGTTGGGGAATAGCTCGTTCATTGCGCGCGGCTCAACCACGGCGCCTGATAGTATGTGCGCACCGATTTCCGAGCCTTTTTCGACGAGGCAGACGCTGATGTCGTGCCCAGATTCAGCGGCTAGTTGGCGAAGGCGGATGGCAGTTGACAAGCCCGACGGGCCACCGCCAACGACCAGTACATCATATTGCATCGAGTCTCTTTCCACAGCTTCCATAGCGTCTCTCCTCATTTCTGCTAGGGGCCATCTTTGGGTGAATCCGATCTTGGCGGAATCCACGGTTTTGTGGAACCCAAGAACCCAAAGTTCGGGGGAATCCAAAGTGTAGCGGCTCAGTGGGTAGGGTGCATGGCCTCTTTCAGGCTGAGTGCGACCCTCGCGGTTTTCAAACGGGCGTATTATATTTTAGCGCTTGTGCAAACTACAATGACTTAGCGCGTGCTTTTGGAGTTAGCGGGTGCTTTTTCCAAGCTGGAGAGCGTTGTGTGGTGTTACTTAAAAAGTGTTGCTCAATAAAGTGGGTTGGGGCGGCAAGCAGCATCCCCTATACTAGCGCCCATCTTTTCGAGCTCTTTATTTTGTTCAGTGTTTAAGATATTGATACATTTGCGCAAGACTTTATAACGGAACCTTATCCTATCATGACCAAAGCCATCATGACCAAACCTGAAAACGTCGCCCCCGAGCACTTCATCCGCCAGATTATCAAGCAAGACCTTGCTTCGGGTAAGCATCAAGGGCGCGTGGCTACGCGCTTTCCGCCGGAACCTAACGGGTATCTGCACATTGGCCATGCGAAGTCGATCTGCCTGAACTTCGGTTTGGCGCAGGAGTTTTCGGGCACCTGTAATTTGCGCTTTGACGATACCAACCCCGAGAAAGAGAATCAGGAATATATTGATTCCATTGAGCGAGACGTTCGCTGGTTGGGGTTTTCTTGGTCGGGAGACGTGCGCCATGCGTCTGACTACTTCCTGCAGCTTTACGAGTACGCGGTTGAGCTGATTCGGCAGGGTAAGGCGTATGTGGATCATCTGAATGCCGAGCAGATGCGTGAGTATCGTGGCACTTTGACGGAAGCAGGGAGAAACAGCCCGTTTCGGGATCGCGGTGTTGAGGAGAACCTAGCGCTGTTCGAGCAAATGCGAGCTGGCGCGTTCGATGATGGTGAGTGTGTGTTGCGCGCTAAGATTGATATGAGCTCTCCAAACATCAATATGCGCGACCCGGTAATTTACCGGATTCGCAAGGTAGACCACCATCAGACGGGGAATGAGTGGCAAATCTATCCGATGTACGATTACACCCACTGCATTTCTGATGCGCTGGAAGAGATTACGCATTCCATCTGTACGCTGGAGTTTGAGGATCATCGCCCACTCTATGATTGGGTGTTGGACCAATTGCCGGTGCCTTGCCACCCTCAGCAGATTGAGTTTTCCCGGCTGAATTTGAACTACACGGTAACCAGCAAGCGCAAGCTCAAACAGTTGGTGGATGAAGGCCACGTAAACGGCTGGGATGACCCACGGATGCCAACGATTGCCGGAATGCGGCGGCGTGGCTATACGCCGAGCGCATTGCGTCAGTTTTGCGAAATGATTGGGGTGACAAAGTCGCCAGGCGTTGTTGATGTAGGGATGCTGGAGTTTGCGATCCGTGATGACCTTGATCGTAATGCGCCGCGTGCGATGTGCGTTTTGCGTCCGCTACGGGTGGTGCTAGAGAATTACCCCGAGAGCAGCAGCGAGGAGCTATGGCTTTCGGCGCACCCGAAGGATGAGTCGCTGGGTAAGCGTCGTTTGGTTTTTGAACGTGAGCTATTTATTGATCAATCGGATTTTATGGAAAACCCGCCAAGTGACTTCAAGCGTCTGACCGTAGGCGGTGAGGTGCGCTTGCGCGGCGGCTATATCATCAAATGTGAGCGCGTGATCAAGGACGGCCAAGGCGTACCCATTGAGCTACGTTGTTCCTACGATCCTGAGACGCTTGGAAAAAATCCCGTTGGCCGCAAGGTGAAGGGTGTAATCCACTGGGCTTCTGCGAACCACTCTTTGAAGGTTCAAGTGCGGCTCTACAATCGCCTGTTTAATCATACAAGCCCTGATAGCGGCGAAGATGGAAAGCATTTTCTGGAGCATATCAACCCAGAGTCGCTGGTCGTTCTGGAGGGTTGCGTCGCGGAACCCGGCCTTGTTCAAGCGAGTGATGCGCTCGCGTATCAGTTTGAGCGCGAGGGCTATTTTGTGCTGGATGCCAAAGACAGCAGCAGCGATGCGCTAGTGTTTAACCGCACCGTCGAGCTTCGCGATTCATGGGCGAAGGTGCAGAAGTAGCTGTAGGGGCTTAGGGGCGGAGCTGGATTGATAGAACGCACAATGCCGGAGTGCGTAAAAAGCAAGCTACCTTGTGACTCTATCAACCGCACCAGTGACACTTCCACTTTCAAGCGGTTGACCACCTCATCAGGTAAGCGTGCCATCAGGAAGCCTCCAAAATCGCGTCAAGCGTAAACCTTGCACCTTCTGCGACAACGCATATAATCGCGTGATGACAGTAAATTAATATCCCGCGCGATCATACCCTTAAAATCGGAGCATCCTTATAAACGAGTCGCTGAACGTCATGATGCAAGGTGCCGAGATTCGCAACGTTATATACGCCTTAAAAATCACACCCACCCAAAGGGGTAAAACGCGATGAACTATCAACGCATCATCACCCTAGAACCCGGCAAGCGCGGCGGAAAGCCCTGTATTCGCGGCCTAAGGATGACGGTGTATGACGTGCTGGATTATTTGGCGTCGGGCATGACACCGGAGCAAATTTTGGAAGACTTTGATTACCTCACTATGGAAGATATTCTGGCCTGCCTTGCTTATGCGGCTGACCGCGAGCGACATCAGTGGGTGATCAATGCATGAAATTACTGTTCGACGAGAATTTATCGCCCAAGCTCGTTGCCGCGCTGGCGGATGTATTTCCAGATTCTGCTCATGTAGACCGTGCTGGCCTAGGCAGTGCAAATGACGGCACTGTGTGGGAATACGCTCGCGAGCATGGTTTCACACTGGTGAGCAAGGATTCAGATTTTCATGAAAAAAGCTTCCTGCATGGTTACCCGCCTAAAGTCATCTGGATCAAACGCGGCAACTGCACCAACAAACAAATTGAAATGATACTGCGCAACAAAGCCGAGCATATCCAAGCCATGATCAACGATCCTGATGCGGCATTTTTGATTTTGCTGTAATCGTGTCGGCAGAAAACAGAAAGGGCTGATTGCTATGTACGCGCTTACTCTGCGAACCACTCTTTGCGCGTTCAAGTGCGGCTCTACAATCGCCTGTTTAATCATGCAAGCCCTGATAGCGGCGAAGATGGAAAGCATTTTCTGGAACATATCAACCCAGAGTCGCTGGTCGTTCTGGAGGGTTGCGTCGCGGAACTCGGCCTTGTTCAAGCGAGTGATGCGCTCGCGTATCAGTTTGAGCGCGAGGGCTATTTTGTGCTGGATGCCAAAGACAGCAGCAGCGATGCGCTAGTGTTTAACCGCACCGTCGAGCTTCGCGATTCATGGGCGAAGGTGCAGAAGTAGCTGTAGGGGCTGTTGGGGCGGAGCTGGATTGATTACGCTGCATCGTAAGCGTCTAGCCCGCTACATACGTCTAGGGGGCACGTTCACCGATCTTGGTCTCAGAAGCAAACACCTCAATGAATGAGGTGTTTGCTTATTTTGCTCAACTTTATTAGGTACCCAAACACTTAACCTGCATTTAGGGACGCACAACGACTATAATCAAAGCCGGTACTTGGTTTAGCACCCTGATTTTTTAAGTAATAATCGAAAAACCCGAGCATATCAACAGTAACGCGACCAACAACACCTGCATTTGCCACAAAATCTTCGTGCGAACCATTCACTACGTCTTTAGCAAAAGTCTGCCCGCGCTGTTTTGCCGAACCTGTTGCTTGCACAGCATTAACAAAAGTACAACCGCTTTTCCAAGAATTATAAGGAGCCGTTTTTAATGGTAAACCTGCAAATTTTCTAACGACCGTACTGTGTTCCATATAAACAGGCAAGTCGGTTTGCAGGTTCACTTGGGTAACCATGTTTTGTGCAATTGCGGACGGGTGGTTTTCCCAGTTATCGCTTTTATGGCTAAAGCCATTAATAATAGTCTGTTCGTTAATAAAATCGCTAACGGATTTTTTACTGTAGATCTCTGTTATCGTTGACAAGGGTTGTGCTTTTACGAACGCGTCCACCGACTCGTCAAACAACTTCCAAAACACACTATAGTTAACGATTGCGTCCATCGTAAACAGCGCTGCAACAGAGGTGTCGTAGCCCTGTGCAGCAGAACCTAGGTGAATCGGAGTCCCTTGTTCCGCAAACTCGGGCATCGAACTATTTACTGTCAGCGCAGCTTCCATCGCGATGTTTGCACCAGATGAGTGCCCTACCAAGCCAATTTTATTGGCGTTGAGCTTGAGCACGGCTGAATTTTCTTTTAAGTAACGAATCGCACACTTTACGTCAGACACGGGGTCTTTCCACGAAGCGGCTTTGGCGTATATCGTCGAATTATTACCACCTTCAGTATCAACCAACCGGTAGTTCATATTTGCAACAGCATAACCCTGCTCAAGCATAGAAGCCGCGTAGGCTTCCATATCGACGTGATTTCTTCGATTTAATCCACCGCCGTGAACAAACAGCAGCGTCGGCCAACCGGCGGCGGGTGCTGCACCAATCGGGGTTTCGAATGTCATCCCTAATGTCGAAAATGGCGCAGCGTTTACCTGACAATACGGCCTTAGCACCTCCACCACCGCAGGCGCAGAAGTCATTGTATCCGCACCATAATCGGCCTGCACCGTGTAGCGATCAGCAACGCGGGTTTTAGTCTCCACATCTAATGCAGGTAAACTCGGCGCGTTGTAATTTAAGCTTATTTCTGATTGTTGGCAGTTTGTCGGGTTGCCTTTTTTATCTAGGCAGGGGTTCATTAAAAAATGTCGAGTTTGGCGATCTCCAACAAGTATGACCGAATCCGTATTTAATGGAGCACTCGTTTTATTATGCTTGTTGAGAATCGAAACACCTACTTGCACCGTTTGGTTTTGCACACCTTGAACAACCCATGCGTGATGCTTTTCAACTCCGTTAATTGCGCCAGAAGTATGGTCTTTTGCATCAAACCCCGTAACCGTAACTTCATCGGTAGCTTTGCAGCCAACGACACTGGTTACGATCAACAATGCAAAAATACAACGAACTCCTTTTGAAAACCTCATCATCTTTCCCTCGGCTATAGCCATTCACAATAAGTACATTGGAGAAACATATTTTTATACGTGGGCCAACCCCCACCACCAACCCTAATTCAATCAAAAGTCAGCGAGCGTTCACGGTAAAAAAAAGGCGGCCCAAAAAGCAAACAACATTACAGTTCACAGTTCACAGTTTTGCCACGCATATCCAATTCAACGAACATTCCTAGCAAGATTTTCCACTGAACTGGCCCGCGCCATCGCTGGGCCAGAGGTCAAGTATCATTGCCGTGCCTACGGCATTTCGATCAAGGCGTCCAGTGAAGTAGTTTTGATGTGATATTGGTGTTGGGATTGTTGTACTTATCTCCGTCGCAGTGTTCTACAACGGAATAAATGGAACGGCCTGGCAGCACCACAGAACCCTGATGGCCCGAATCGCATGCGCCAGGCTGTATCGTTTCAGGTTTTGCGCAAGGCACAAGACGTTCACAGATATATAGCGCGCCACGCTGTTTGAAGGTACGCGTCTTAAACTGCGCAACTCGCTTTTCGCTTGCACTGTAAAGGCTATATAAGGTGTCGTAGCGCTCCTCTCCTGTAAGGGTGAGACCAAGTTCAAGCTTAGCGTTAGCGTCGGCCTCGGTTCGAAGCAGCGGTCCATCCACAGCGACGTAGCTACGAGAAACGCTAACCAAGAGCTCGTTATCTGGAGTAATCTGTAACTCGTTCAGCGCTGGCAGTCCGTCGTAGGGTTTCATAAAATCGAGACTGGAGCACCATTGCTGCTCTAGGTTCCGGTCAAAAAAGCAGACGCCCTCGGAACCCCCGTAAGCGAAAAATCCGTTGCTGATAGGAAGGATCCGCGTAGGCCAAGTAGTAATGTGGCCGGGGGGAACTTCTTGCAGTATATTTCCTGTCAAGCTGAGCCGCACTGCCTTCCCTTTATCATCGCTACTGTGAATAAAAGCAATCAAAGAATCATCTTCAACCGCTGGAGCGATAGCATTTACATAGACTGCCATTGGTTGATCATGGCGCTGGACGAGATTAAGGTTATTGTCCAGCTCAACGAACGCGGTGAGTTTTGAATTACTGTCTCGGATACCTACTACAAGCTGGATGTTTCCGTTGTTCAGAACCTGCACCAAGTTGGGAAAACTAAAATCCGGAAAGGTTGAGAACTTTTCTAGCTGTCCGTTCTTGTTTACCACGCCGACACCCGTCGCAAAAACTTTGTATCCGGTTTGGGGGGAATACATGGCGCTAGCAAATACCAGTTTTCCATCGTAGAAGCTCCCTTTAACGGCCATATATCTACTGTCTGGATTATTGCTATGCCATTCGGAAACGCCGCCGCTACCAGCTAAATCTACATATAAGGCGAATAGCCCATCTGTTTTTGAGTCTTCGCCGTACACATAAAATTCATCGCCATTCCCGCGCACCAGCTTCAATGAGTGATACCCATCTGACTGAAGTGCGTAGGATTTCTGTTCCAGAATTTCGCCATCAAGATCAAGTTGCGTAATTAGCAGCTCTTTTTTTGGAGGCAATACTCTAACGTGGTACAAACTTTGCTGATCCTGTGCGGTAAGCAGAAACTCTTGCTGCCTGTTGCCTTCCGAATAGAGGTCTCGCTCCCAGTCAGGCATCAACCATGCGACACCACAGGCAAGCAATACAGAAACAAATATTCCCACTACCGACCATCGTAATTTTCTTGTTTTCATTATTAAGACCATCCTAATTGTCTACTCGACGAAGTCGGGATACTAGCATTGCCACTCGGGGGGGGGGGGCGACTACGTCACATTTTTCACCCAACGCAACTTCCTCTCACCGCATCGAAAGCCAAAAAAGGCCGGAGTAATCGACTCCGGCCTTTTTTGGTTTGGGAAATGCTGTCGGTTGCTAAGCCGTAGTGCGCGGCTTAGGTTGACACACAGATTAGGCGAAGCCCGTGATGAGCTGCAACCAGCCTGCGATTAGGCCAGTGACAGCACCAAGCACCAACAGAATCCATTCGTCTTCTTGGAAAGCGGGACGAAGCAGGGATTGAAATTCGCTAGGGGTGAGCATTTTCATGCGTTGCGCGAAAACCATCTGCAGCAGGGCGGCACGATCTTTGTTGAAGTCGTTTTCCTGAAGTGGTTCCATTGCCAATTGGGATGCGTGGTTCGCAAGTGTGTCTTTCAGTTCTGCATAGGCTTTGGGGCCGATACTGAGCTGGGCGGCAGTGCGCAGGCCCACGTCTTCTACCAGCGGGGTCAGGTGCTTGCGTATGAGTCGGTTGGTTTGGTCGGCGCGTGCGCCATTGAAGACTTCGTTCATAAAGTGCCCAACGGTGAGCATTTCGTGGGATGCGAGCTCCGCAAATTTGTCGGAAACTTCCATCTGCCTGCGCAAAAAGACCCCCTGGAATGTAAATGGCCCGATTTTTACCGGGTTTACGGGGCGAAACACCATGGTGAGCGCCAGCCAGTTGGTCGCAAGACCGAGCACGGCTGCGTAGAGCGGTAACATCGCGTGGAGCGGAATGAAGTACCATAACACCATCTGGATGAATCCAAAGGTAAGGCCGATCCAGAAGCTGATGCGCACAATGAAGGCAAATTCGGCGTGGCCGACTTCTTTGAACATGCGTACGATCAAGCTTTTATCGTTTTCCATCTGGGAGCAAACCATCTCGCGAACGTCGATCAGATCCTCGATGCGTTCGATCAGTTCATTGACCAAGCCATCCAGCATATTGGGGAGCTGTTTGCGGGCGTGTGCGTAGACGCGCTGCTTGATCATGTTAGGTAGGTTTTCCCAGAACACTTCGTTGTGTTCTGACATCACCTGATCGACGTATTCTTCGATGCGCGGATCAATGGAGCGGATCACGTGCCGGCCAATGGAGGCTGGCTCCATCAAGCGCAAGAAATCAGAAACCGACCCAAGTTTGTTGATGACCTGGTCTACGACGATACCGGACATTTTGCGGGCTTTGCTGGGCACAATCCCCTGCCAGCCAAGCCAAGGCTTGAAAAAACCCACAAACTCAAGCGGGTAAAACACCATTTGTAGCGCCATCCAGACGTGCGCCCAAGTGACGACAGCGGCGACGATCGGAATGCATATAAAGCCCCAGAAATCCGGACGCGCTCGAATCGTTTCCCAAAAAGCTATTACTACATCCATGAGTTCCTCTTGAGCTTTATTGTCATAGTCGATTTTGGGCAGGCCACGATGCTAGGGCTTGCCTGTTCTGAAGGGGGGTGAATCAAAGCAAAAAGAACAGCGGGTCACGCGAAGTTGCAAAGCGTGTCACATCGTTGAAATACAGACAAGTAAGTTCTGTAACCAGTGTAAGTGAGTTCTGTAAAGAAGGTAGATTTATTCTGCTAACATATTGAACACGTGGAGTGAATACGGCATAATCGCGGCCCGTTACCAAGCTACAGGGTAACGTCTCTATGGTGGCCTCATCGGTCCCTCCGCAACGATAGCTTGTGAACCCCGCCAGGTCCGGAAGGAAGCAACGGTAGCTAGTGATTCGTGTGCCGGAGTGTGGCTGGTGGGGCTGCCTCTCCAATTCTGCTCTCCGTGCTTCTCTGCTTCTTATGCCGTCGAGGCTTCCCGTCTTGTAGTCTAGGCTTCTTGCCTTGTAACAGTAGCGATAAATCCAATCTCTTGCTAATGTACGCCATTCCTTTGCGCTCGCGATGTTGATCATGCGTGCCGGCTTCTTTTTGTTTGGTTGTGAGGTTTTTTCTTGAGCTATCAGGTGCTTGCTCGCAAGTGGCGGCCGCGGTCATTTTCAGAAATGGTAGGGCAGGAGCATGTGCTGCGCGCCATGATCAATGCGCTGGATCAGCAGCGTTTGCACCACGCCTATTTGTTCACCGGAACGCGTGGTGTGGGAAAAACCACCATTGCGCGGATATTGGCCAAATCTCTGAATTGCGAAAAAGGGGTCACGAGCCAGCCGTGTGGCACTTGTAGTGCCTGTCGTGAGATTGACGAAGGGCGCTTTGTGGATCTGATCGAAGTGGACGCCGCTTCGCGTACCAAAGTCGAGGACACCCGCGAGTTGCTGGAAAACGTTCAGTACACCCCTACGCGCGGTCGTTATAAAGTGTATTTGATCGACGAAGTCCACATGCTTTCCGGCCACAGCTTTAATGCGCTGTTAAAAACCCTAGAAGAGCCGCCGGAGCACGTAAAATTTCTGCTTGCAACCACCGACCCGCAGAAATTGCCGATTACGATTTTGTCGCGCTGCCTCCAATTTAGCTTAAAGGCGATGCTTCCTGAACGCATCGTCCAGCACCTCAAAAAAGTTCTGGCCGCAGAGCAGGTGGATTTTGAAGAACCCGCGCTTTGGGCTTTGGCGCGAGGTGCACAAGGAAGCATGCGCGATGCCATGAGCCTTACGGATCAAGCGATTGCGTTTGGGAATGGCAAAATTACTGAGCAAGAAGTCGCGGCGATGCTGGGTACGGTCGATCGCGATTGGGTCTGGCGGATTCTGGAACCGTTAGTGTCTCGCGATGAGGGCGGGCGTCAAGATGTAGCGTCCCTTTTTCAGGCGCTCCAAGCGCTTGCAGACCATGCGCCGGACTACAGCGAATTGCTGGGGAATATCTCTACCGCTTTGCACCGCATCACGGTTGCACAGATCTATCCTGATGCGGTGGATGACCACGAAGGCGACAAGCAAAAAGTACTGGCGCTGGCGGCGCAAATGAGCGCAGAAGACGTCCAACTTTACTACCAGATTGCCCTGAATGGACGCCGAGACTTGCCGCTTGCGCCGGAAGCGCGTACTGGATTTGAAATGGCGATTCTGCGAATGATGCTGTTTCGGCCCGTAGAACCGGCACCGCCTTCCGCAAAATCAAGGCCGACAGAGAGAGGGGGCAGGGAGCCTAGCGCACAAGAGAAAAGGTTTACCGCAGAGCCTCAGGGCGCAGGGCGTTCACCGCAGGCATCCACACGAACGGCACAGGGTGGCTTTGGTAACGCACCTGCAGGTGTGCGTGGTGTCGCGCAAGGCGCTTCCTCGTCAGCGGCTCCTGCGCTTTCAAAGGCGTTTGGCGCGACCGCGCAAGCGCACCCTGGGCTTGCAGCTGCACCTTCCCAGACCGCTGTTCCCGCCCAAACTCTCGCGTCGGTTCAAACGTTGGCGCCAAGCGAAGCTGCCGTTGCCGCGCAAGGCGCCCCGCCGCGTGAGAATGTTGTGGAATTCAGTAGCCGCACCAAGAAACGGGTGGAGTCCGGCGGCGTAGAAGGCGAGCTAAGCTCCGCACCCAATCAGGGTCAGCAAGATTTGTGGTCAGATACGTTGGCGCGAATGGAAATCACGGGGCCGGTACTAAATTTTGCGCGCAACTGCGCTTTAGAATCCGTGCAAAAAAGTGATGACGGCGCAGAGGTATGGCAGCTTTCGCTCAGTCCGAAACATGAATTTTTGCTGCAATCCCAGCGCCTTGCTGCCCTAGAGAACAAAGTGAGAGAAGCTTTGCAGCGGGCAGTAGTTCTAAATGTTTTGGTGCAGGAGCCTACGCACGAGACGCCCGATGTGCGCGCCGCAAGATACCGCAAGGAGCGGCAGCAACGGGCAGAGGCGATGTTTACCGAAGATCCCTTTGTAAAAGGCATGATGCGGGAATTTGGCGCCGTTTTGGAGCGCCATTCTATTGCACCGCTAGATGACGGAGATACCGAGCAGGGCGAAACGCCTCGCCATGACAAGCACCCCCATGACAAGCCTCCCCACTAGAGTCGAAATCACGGTCGATTCAGTACGGTGATTGGTTTTGTGCGGTGATTGGATTTGGTACAACGATTTGGTTTTTGTAGAACAATACGAGGAGTACAGCGATGAAAGGTCAATTGGGAGACTTGATGCGTCAAGCGCAAAAAGTCCAAGAGCAAATGCAAAAGATGCAGGAAGAGCTTGCGCACGCAGAAGTCATCGGCGAATCCGGTGCTGGCTTGGTGAAAATCGTGATGAACGGCCGGCACGATGTAAAGCGCGTTACCATTGATCCGAGCCTGCTGAGTGAAGATAAGGAGATGCTCGAAGATCTCGTTGCGGCTGCGTTTAACGATGCGGTGCACAAAGCGGAAGAATACAGCCAAGCGAAAGTCGCAGGGGTCACTTCTGGTATGGGAATCCCCCCCGGCTTTAAGATGCCGTTCTAATCTGATGCGATTGAGCCCTGCCATTGCGCGCCTTGTGGATGCGCTACGCCAACTGCCGGGCGTTGGCCCGAAATCGGCCCAGCGAATGGCGCTGTTCTTGCTGGAACGTAATCGTAGAGCCGCTGCAAACCTTGCCGATGCCTTGCAGAATGCGCTTGCAACGGTGAGGCGCTGCCGCCAGTGCCGTTTACTGTGCGAGAACGAGTTGTGTGAAATTTGCGCGCATTCAGAGAGGGATCATTCGCTTCTATGCGTGGTTGAATCGCCTGCGGATGTCTTTGCGATTGAGCAATCGGGCGCGTTTCGAGGTGTGTACTTCGTGCTTTCGGGGCGACTCTCGCCGCTGGATGGGATTGGGCCTGAGCAGCTAGGTTTGGTGGATTTACAGGCGCGTTTGGCGAATGGCGGGATCAATGAGTTGATTTTAGCCACCAGCGCGACGCTTGAAGGCGAAGCGACGGCCTTTTATCTCTCCGAAATGGCGAACGAAGCAGGCATCACTGCAACGCGTATTGCGCAGGGAGTGCCGATTGGCGGTGAGCTTGAGCAGGTGGATAGCCACACGCTAAGCCTTGCGCTTGCTGGGCGCAAACGCCTGTAGCGATAGTCGCTTGGTCGTGTCTACGCTTGGTCGAACCTACGCTTAGTCGAACCTAAGTGTACGCGGTTATTCAATTCGCTTCGTTAGATTGATGCGTGCTTGTGCTTCGTAGTGCGCCCTGAAGTGCTGCGTACAATAGATGTTTGGGCGTTCAAGGAAGGATTGAAGCACCTTTTTGCGCTTCATTCTGTAGAGGATGCTCGGTACCCAACTGTATTCGGCTCGTACCTGTTTGTCGTACTCGGCAAAACGCTGGGGCGACGCTCCAAGGATCGCAAGATCAATATCTACGAGTAGCTGTTCATCCGGCAGAATCGGCGTTGCATCGTGCCGAGTGGCCATAATCAATTCTTCAATGCGCCGAAGTGTCGCCGGAGTTGCCTTGCAGGGTGTGAGCGCTCGGATTGCCCAATCAGCGCTTTGGCGTTCATTGTTGGCTCCGCGCACATCGTATACGGCGTCATGAAACCAGAGCGCGATCGCGACTTCCCCTGGGTGCTCCGCTAGGCCGCGTACCTGCTCGAAATGGGCGAGGCACTCGATCAGATGTTGCTGGGAATGGTAGTGCCGTTGAGGTTCTTGGTAGGCAGTGGAGAGCTGCTCATATAAACCTTCGGGCGCATTAAGTTCGAGATCTATCCAAGTTTGATTCCAAGATGGATCCAGAATGGTCATATTGTTTGCTTGTTTCCTCGGGATCGGTGAGGTGCAGTGTAATTCATTGCTTTCGATCTTGCTAACCAAGCAAGCGCTTGGTACAGTTTTGAGCCAGCCAACCACGGAGCGAGCTCATGACTTCTTATACACAGTATTTTGGTGAAACCCAGCAGATCATTCGGCAAAGTGTCGCTCAGTACGTCAAAAAGGAGATCACGCCTCACGTTGAGGCATGGGAAGAAGCAGGTGAGATTCCGCGCGACTTGTACCTCAAGGCAGGGGCAACGGGCTTGCTCGGCATTGGTCATCCTGCGGAGTACGGCGGGACGGGCACCGATGATGTGTTCTCCAAGATTGCGGTGAGCGAGGAATTGATGCGGTGTGGTGCGGGGGGCGTGGTGGCCAGCCTTGGATCTTTGGACATTGGCCTTCCGCCGGTTTGGAAGTGGGGTTCGGCGGAGCTGAAAGAGCGCATCTGCCCAGCAGTTTTGCGCGGCGAGAAAGTGCAGGCGCTGGCAATTACGGAGCCGAGCGGCGGTTCTGACGTTGCCCGCCTAAAAACCCGCGCGGTCAGGGAAGGTGATTACTACCGTGTAACTGGCAGCAAGACCTTTATCACCAGCGGGTATTACGCGGATTACTATACGGTGGCGGTTAGGACTGGGAGCGAAGGCTATGGCGGAATTAGTCTTTTATTGATCGAAAAGGGAACGCTCGGTTTCAGCGTTGGCCGTAAGCTTAAAAAAATGGGGTGGTGGGCGAGCGATACGGCAGAGCTGTTTTTTGACGACTGCAAAGTGCCTGTCGCGAATCTGATTGGCGCAGAAAACATGGGCTTTTACGCCATCATGTCCAACTTCCAGATGGAGCGGTTAAACCTCGCGGTGATGGCCTATATGACCGCCCAACTCGCGCTCGAAGAAAGTCTACGCTACGTGCATGAGCGTGAAGCCTTCGGGAAACCGCTAGCGAAGTTTCAAGTGCTGCGCCATAAGCTAGCGGAGATGGCCACGAAGGTGGAAGTCGCGAAGGAATACACTTGGCGAATTGCTGCACGAATCCAAGCGGGGGATAGCGTGGTGAAAGAGATTTCGATGGCCAAGAACTTTGCAACCAGTGTCAGTGATTATGTGACTTACGAGGCGGTGCAGATTTTTGGCGGCATGGGCTTTATGCGCGAAACCTTGGTGGAGCGTTTGTATCGTGACAACCGGATCCTTGCGATTGGCGGTGGAACCGCAGAAATCATGAATGAGGTGATCGCCAAGCAGTTGGGTTTGTAAATCGCGCCACGTTTCACTTGCTTGGAAACATCGGTATACTGACGCTTCAATTGGGTAACCATTAGCGGGCTTGCGGTTGGCGGTATGGCTTCTTATTTATGGATTGATCAGGCAGCGGCACTAAAACCGCACGCTGCTGCGCTCTCTCAGCAGAGTGTTGTCGCGCTAGACACGGAGTTTATGCGTTCGGATACCTTTTATCCGATCCTTGGGCTTCTCCAAGTCGCAAGCCAAGATACGGTGCTGCTCATTGACGGCATTGATGCGGTTTGCATGAGTATTGCCGCAGAGATGTTACTCAACGAGAACCAGCAGCCCACATGGGTGCTGCATTCATGTGCCGAAGACCTTGAAGTCGCGCTGAACCAATGGGATGCGTTGCCCAACAGGCTTGTTGATACACAGCTTGCGGCGGCGCACCTTGGCCACCCTCGGCAGATGAGCCTGCAAAATCTGCTGGCGGTGGAATTGGGTGTTCACCTGCCAAAAGATGAGACTCGCAGCGATTGGTGCAAACGTCCTTTAAGTAGTGCGCAACTGAGCTATGCGGCGGGCGATGTGGCGCACCTTTTGCCCTTGTGGGAAAAATTGTCCCATACGCTGCACGAGCGTGACCGTATGAGTTGGTTTACCGAGGACTGCGCTAAATTGATCGCCAAGGCGCGCAGAATTACACCTTTTGACCAGCAATATCTGTCTTTTCACGATGCCTGGCAGATGAAAGACAAATCGCTCGCGGTTTTGCAGGCGCTCGCAGCTTGGCGTGAACAGGTCGCACGCGAGCAAAACAAGCCAAGAGGTTTTATCCTCAAAGATCCAGTGCTATATGCGATTGCAGAACGTTTACCCAAGAACGCAACGGCTTTAGCGGCAATCCCCGACATCCCTCTTAGCGCGGTGCGTAAGCATTGCGATGAACTGCTGCACATTATTCACGCAACGGAAATCGTGCCGGAGCTGGCACGCCCTGCGCGGCCGCTTACCAATCGCCAGCGTGAACTGCTAAGACAGCTGAAAAGCTGGCTGGAAACGCAGGCAAAAGCCCTGAATCTTCCGGTTGAGCTGCTTGCCGGGCGTAAGCAGCTTGTGCATTTGCTGCGTTTTTGGGCGGGCGAAGAGCCGGAATCTCACGAGGATTGGGTCGGTTGGCGGCAAATGCTGCTGGAACCGAACATGAAGCGAATCGCGAAGGCGTTTCAAAGCGATTTGGTTGAATAGCTCTGTTGTGAGCTTCGTTTTGTTGACTTTATCTACCCGTAAGGCTTTTGGCCGTGGAGTCTTTGCCTGTGATGCAGGACATGCTGTTGTGTTCAATTTATAAAAGCCCGAAAAAGGAAGGAATGTACCTATACGTTCCTCGCAAAGAGCTTTTTGCAAAGGTGCCGGAAGCTTTAATGGATGCTTTTGGTAGACCGGCCCATGTGATGGATATGCTGCTTCAACCCGGCAAGAAGCTCGCAAATGCAGACATTGACAAGGTGATGGCGGAGGTGCGCGAAAAGGGCTTCTATCTTCAAATGCCGCCGGTATCCGATGAAAACCTGCTGGATCGACATCGCCGTAGCTAGGATGGTTACGCCGCTCTGTTCACCCCTTTTACCCTCTTGATTATTTAGCATTTTACGAGAGTGAGCCGTGCTTAGTTTGAATGAATATGAAACCTTGTGGGGCGTGTATTGTGCCGCTTCTTTGTTTGCGATTTTTGCCTTTTGGGGCCTAGTGAATCCCTTGCCGGGCCGGCCCTTGCGAAACCTGTTGCGTGGGCTGTTTGCGGTGTTTCTGTTGGCGCCGGTCGATGCTGCGCCCGCCAGTGGTGATTGGGCGCCTGCGGCGTTAGTGACGTTCTTTGGATTGTTTTCGCCTGAACGTGTTCTTCCCTTGGTGGGCCCGTCTTTCTTCTTTGGTGCGGCCTTGGTTCTTATTCTTGTGCTGGCGGACTTTTTGATCCTTCAATCTACAAAAAAAGTGGCGCCGAATCTGCGCGGTGCTCGTTACTAAACCACGTAAATCCGCTACCTACCTGCGTTCCCTAGTCTAGACTTTTAGAAGGCAACTGCTGATGACGCTGTTCGGGAGGAGTTCCGCAGCGAAATGGTTCTGGCAGTACAGATTCGAGGTTGAAGCACGGGATGAAATGCTTTGTTGATGGATGTAGAAGCTTCGCGCGTTGTTGAGATAACGCGCTCACTTCAGGCACATTTACTTGGCCAGCCGCAGGCAGATCGCCAGCATCAGGTACTGGAGCGGTCGGCAGGGGGAGGTGTGCGCCTTTGCTGGAGGGTAAGTGCTTGGTTCAATGGGCGATTCAATGCACTCATAGGCCTGTTGCTTCTGGCTGTGCTTTGCGCTAATTCACCTGATGTGCGAGCGGCTCCTGCGGCTGCAGTCGAACCACGGCCAGATATGCGCGTCCTGATTGATATTTCAGGCAGCATGAAGAAAACCGACCCACAAAATCTCCGCGTCCCAGCAACGAAGTTACTTCTCAATCTTGCAAAGCCGGGCAGCCGCATGGGGATCTGGACGTTTGGCCAGCATGTGGATCGTTTGGTGCCGCTTGCGACCGTTGATGCCAAGTGGAAGCAGGCTGCAGCGCGTGAGGCAAATCGGATTAGCTCCAGCTCCCTGTATACTGCAATCGGCGATGCACTGGATGCCGCGATTCAGGGTGACTTGAAGCCCGACCCTGCATGGGAGCGTAGTGTCGTTTTGCTTTCCGATGGAATGGTGGATATTTCCAAAAATCCGGCGGATAACCAGCGCGAGCAACAGCGGATTTTTCAGGAAGTTGTGCCGCGCCTCGTTGCAGGGGGGTACAAGGTTCATGCGGTTGCGCTGTCAGAACAGGCAGATATTGAATTTCTGAAACGGCTTGCAGAGGCAACAAAAGGCCATTTCTCCATCGCACACTCTGCTGATCAATTGATGCATGTGTTTGTGGACGCTTCCGACCGGGTTAACCAACCCTTGCAAGTTCCGCTGAAGAACGGTGGTTTTACGATTGATTCCACCATCACTGAATTTACCGTACTGGCCTATCATCGTGCCGGAAGCGCGTCGGCTCGTCTGGTTGCGCCGAGTGGTAAGAGCGTTAGCTACGATCAAAAAGACGCTTCAGTTCATTGGTTTAGTGACCCCCGCTTTGACCTCGTCACTGTGCAGAACCCTGAAAAAGGCCAATGGCGAGTGGAAGGCGATCTTGACCCCGACAATCGGGTTACCGTGGTATCCAACTTAGACCTTGCGTTTGAAGGGCTGCCGAGCGACGTTCTTGCGGGTGAAAAGCTGACTGCACGTGTTTATCTTAGTGAAAAGGGAAAGCCGATTGTTCACCCGCAATTTTTGGCGTTGATGGACATTACCTTCACGCAAAATACTCCAGACGGGCAAAAATTCGAAGGAAAGCTTAGCCGTGATAAGGCAGGCAATACGGTGGTTCCGCCGGACGGTATTTATCAAGCACTGTTAGGCAGAACGCTTACGGAAGGTGAGCAGCAGTTTTCGGTCGTGGTGGATGGGAGAACGTTTCAGCGATCCAAGCGCAGGTTGGTAACGGTTCATAAAGAGGCGCTAAGTGTTGCGCAGGAGACGGAGCTTGCGGAAGGGCGCGAGCTACAGTTTCTGGTTCTGCAGCCAAAGATTAGCTTAGTGAATCCTGAAAGTTTGGATGTAAGTGCTGACGTGATTGATCCGCAGGGGAATCGTAGCGTTCAGGGCGTACTTCGTACCACATTGGGTCAGCTGCGCGTGAACGTGCCGTCCTATAACGGCGATGGTGTTTACAAAGTACTTCTCAATGTGCGCGGAAAAACGCTGGAGGGCGCTGATTTTCAGTTGGAGCAAGGCCCCTATGAGGTAAATTACGGTAGCATAATTGCGGCTCCGCCTGTTTCTCATCAACCGTTGGGCATGCAATACCAAGAAGATGAGTCCTTGGACGTAGGGACTACAGATGATCACTCTACGGATGATCGCTCTACGGGTGAAAACGCAGAGCAGGTTGCGGATCAATCCGCAGCGCCAGAGGTGCCAGAAGAGGCGGGTGAGGCAGATGAAAAAAGTGAGCAGAATACGCCTTCACTGCTGGAATCCTTCGGAACAGAGATTTTGTTTTCAGGCATTGCTTTTGCTAATCTTTTGCTGATCGCCTTGGGGGTTTATTTCTATCGCCGTATGCTGAAACGTCAGGATGCTGAGCAAGTGTTGCTGATGGAAACTTTTATTCGGATGAAGGAAAAACCCGCGAAGCAGCCAACGACCATGAGTAGTGGCATGAGTAGTGGCGAGGGCGATCTAACGGCAGAAACACCTAGCGCCGCCGCGGCCAGCAGCACAGAGAAAGCTGACCAAGCGGAAGCCCCCCCCGCATCAGGTGCTAACCCACCCTTGTTCGATCTATCGGATTTGGACGAAGACGATGGCGAGGCTACCCTCGTGCGTGAAAGTAGACAGGAAGACGAAGGAGAGCCGCTGAGCTTTGATATTCCAACGCTAGAGCCTCAAGAAACCGCAGCGCCTATATCGAAATCATCAGAACAGAATGTCTCTGAACAACCAGAAACCGAAGAAGATCCGCTGGATGACATTGTCTTTGACGAGCCAAGCGTCTCCCGTGAAGATCGCGACTATAAAATTACTGAAGCGCCGCTTACACTAGAAGACGATGAGCTGATCGAAGTCGATGATGATTTCGATGAGGAGCCTAGCGAGGACAGTGCAGACGCGCGGCTTTCTGCCCATGCAGCGAGCCAAGCCGCGAAGCCAATCAAGGAGGAGGTTCCGCTAGAGGCAGCTGTAAACGCGCAGGAAGAAATTGAAAACGTTGCAGAAGCGGAAGAAGTCGCGGAGGAAGACGTAGACGAGCTTACGCGCATTTTGCAGGAACAAGAAGAGCTAGTAGCCCAGCTGTCGGCTTTGGAAACTGTAGAGCCGCAGCAAGAGTTGAATGAGACCGAAATGACTGAAGATCAGACAGCCGCAGGCTTAAACGATGAATCTTCAGAGACGAAGAAAAAGGCGGCGAAGCCGCAATTTCCTGACGATGACTTTATGCTCGATAACCCTAACGATCCATCGTAGCGGATAGAATTCTTGGAGTGATGGAATGGCCTGTATTTTTTGTGACATTGTGGCGAAGACCGCACCCGCGAGCATCGTGTATGAGGACGCGCAATACCTCGCCTTTATGGATTTATTTCCAATGCGCCCGGGGCATACGCTGATCATTCCCAAACTGCATGCAGGCTTTGTATCGGAGCTAACGCCGGAACTTAGGTCGGGTGTTTTTGAACTTGGGAATCGCATTGTCGAGGCTCAGTATCGCGCTGGGCTCCCCGTGCAGGGGCACAATTTGATGATTAATGATGGCCCTGCAGCGAATCAGCATGTGCCGCATGTGCACCTGCACGTTATTCCTCGAAGCGGTGGTGATTTGCACAAGGCTGCTTTTAGTTTTGCTGCACGTTTCACCAATCATTTTGGCCAGGAAGCGCGCCGCCGCGAGTTGGATGCGATGGCAAAACGTATCTCCGTTGCGATGGGCTAGGGGAGTGATTGTGAGCGAGCTCTTGCAACCAGACAAGCAGCAGCCCACAGCACCCGTTACCATCGGGGCGCGTGTGATGATGGATATTTTGCGCTACGAGACGCAGTGCACGCACGACGCTGTCCAACTAACTCCGGCGCGAAATAAATCCGCTCAGTTCGTTCTTGAAAAGACGCTCGCCAAGTTCGCCCAGCGTGAAGCCTCACGCACCTATCCGTTTATCCAAATGGATCTTGAGAGCGCGCTTGTGCAGTATATTCAAGCGGAAGGTCGGATTTTATATATGGCGGAAATGGATTGGGGGATGATACGGCTGCTGGATCAGGTGTTTCTCGATATTGCCGCCAAAGGTAAGCTGGATGAGGAGAGCCTATGGTTATTGAATCGGTTTCGCTTGCCGATGCTTTTTGGGTGTTTGGCTGACCTCTCCTTCTTTTTTTCGCGCCAGAACGTAGCGCGTCGGTTTTTGAATCTAGTAACGCTTTACCTGCTGACCACCAAGGAGCCTTTCGCACGCGACTTGCGTTTTGTGCTCGGTGGTTTAGCGACACGTATGCATGAAGCGCTCGTCGTTGGCCCTGGCAAGCTCAATGCGCTCTGCCTTGAGGGGCAGGCCTGGTTCGCCACTCACCTACAGCGTTTGAGGCAGGCACAAGAAAAGGTCAAAGAAGTGCTTGAAACGCGTGAGCGTAGGGGCTTCGCAGAGGAGCGCGTGGTCACGCTGGTCAATCATTGTATTGCCGAGAAGAAGCTTCCGCAGATTTTAGTAGAATTTATCCTCGGCGATTGGCGTCAATTATTGCTACACACCTCAATGAGGGAGGGGGAGCAGGGCGTTGATTGGAAGCGCCAATCTCGATTGACTGAATCCATGGTTGCATTTGTCAATGATTGCCAGACCCCGGAAGGGCGTACGCAATACCAGAAATTTCTGCCCTCGTTACTCAAGGGCGTGCAAACGTCTCTCGCTCAGCTGACCGAAGATCCTCAACTTGTGGTTGCCAAGATGGAGCCGCTGGAGCTTGTTTTGAACGCTGTGCTGCTAGGTGCTGCGCCAGATGTGGCGGTACATCCAGGTTTGCCCGTCGTTGTGCCGCCGGTGCAGACGTTTGAGCTTACGCTAGAGAACAGCCCCGCGATTGAGCGCATTCGTGGATTAGGTGTTGGCGAATGGGTGCGCTTTGTGACGCGAGAACAGCGCTTTGAAGCGTGCATGCTGGTCGTGAAAGGAACGGATAGCAGCATGTGGAGTTTTGTGAATCAGAGTGGGCAGGCGGTCGTGTCCAAAACCTTGGCGCAGTTGGGGGCGCTTCTAAATACAGGTGTCCTCGAAATTGTGGGTGAAGGCAACGCCGTTGATGACGCTTTGAACCGCATCCTTCCCCGCTTGGCGGAAAAAGCGCTAGCCATCACGGCGGAGAAGAAAAGCGCAGCACCTCCGTTATCGCCTTGGCGAGAAAGTCTGAACTCTGCAAAGGTGAAACCAAGTTTGCCAGAGGCCAAGAATGCAGAATCACTAGAAGCCTCCGAGATTGTTGCTACCGAGATTGTTGCTACCGAGCGAGAAACAGTCACCGTAGAGCTGGACGGCGACACCAATACCAACACCAAAGATGCGCCCGATGAAGGTGTATGCAAGGTGCCAGGAGAATTTGAGGACGCTCTCACCGAAAAGCTTGCAGAAGAGCCCGAGTTGACCGAGGACGTGCAGGAAGCTGCGTATAATCTTGTGGATGGTTTACAGGTGGGCGCACGCCTTATTTGGTATAAAACTGCAGTAGAAGATGTGTCGCTAAAGCTTGCGGTAAAAATACGATCGACAGGCAAACTTGTTTTCGTGAATCATGTTGGCATTAAACTGCTTGAACTTGATCGGCCCGCACTAGCGAGAAAGATTGCGTTGGGAAGTATTGCGATTATTGATATGGGCGCAAAATTTGATTCAACCTTAGAGCGTATCGTTAAACACATCCAGCAAGATAAAAAGTAGAGAGAATTCGAGATGGCAGAGCAGAGAAGAGATCCGCGCAATGCCGCTTACGAGGATGTTTTCCTTGAACTCGTGGCAGAAGGCGCAGCGGGCGATATGGTTCAGAAAGTCGTGAGCTGTAAAGTCGTGGATTTTTCTGTGAGTGGCGTGAAACTGTTTGTAGATTATCCCATCCCCGTCGGCACCATTGTCAATATGTGCGTTGTCATGGCAGGGGCAGAGCGCCGCTTCAATTTGATCACGGAGCTCCGCTGGATTCGGGACGCGAGTGACCCCGGCTGGTTCTTTGCGGGCTTTGAAATTTATGAAGGCGAGATGACGGATTGCGATGCTTGGTACCAGTTCACTCGCCAGTTTCATGGCGAATAAATAGGCTTTTGCGATCGGCTGCGCATTAGGTACACTTGACGGACATTCCCACCCTACGCAGTGAGGTTTTTCATGCAATTTCAAGGGACTGGCACCTATGTCGCCACTGACGATCTAAAACTAGCGGTCAACGCAGCCATTGCACTGAAGCGGCCTCTGCTGATTAAAGGGGAGCCGGGCACGGGTAAGACCATGCTGGCGGAGGAGGTGGCAGGTGCGCTGGGGCTGCGCTTGCTGCAGTGGCACATAAAATCGACGACGAAAGCGCAGCAAGGGCTTTACGAGTACGATGCGGTGTCGCGTTTGCGGGATTCCCAGTTGGGGGATGACCGAGTTCACGACATTCGTAACTACATCAAAAAGGGGAAACTCTGGGAAGCATTTGATGCCGATGAACAGGTTGTTTTGCTGATCGACGAGATTGACAAAGCAGACATCGAATTCCCCAACGACCTCTTGCTAGAACTTGATCGCATGGAATTCCATGTCTATGAGCTGCAAGAGACGATCAAGGCTCGGATTCGCCCCATCGTGATCATTACGTCGAACAACGAAAAAGAGCTACCGGATGCGTTCTTGCGCCGCTGCTTCTTCCACTACATCAATTTCCCCGATCAGAGCACGATGGAGAAAATTATTGAGGTGCACCACCCCGGCATCAAGCAGTCGCTGATCAAAGAGGCAATGGAGATTTTCTTCGAGCTGCGCAAAGTGCCGGGCCTCAAGAAAAAGCCTTCTACATCGGAATTGATTGACTGGCTGAAACTGTTGCTGGCGGATGAAATTCCAGAAGATATTCTGCGCAACCGCGACACCACTAAAGCCATTCCACCGCTGTACGGCGCACTACTCAAGAATGAGCAGGATGTGCATTTGCTGGAACGCCTCGCATTCATGAATCGACGTGAGCGATAAGCTACACGTGCGTGTGTTTCAGCCCAGGCTCGCCGGGGAAATTTCTGCATTCGTTGGAGAACGAACATGCTGATTCGCTTTTTTCTCGCACTTCATGAAGGCAAGGTGCCGGTAAGCATCCGCGAACAGTTGGACTTACTTGAAGCGCTCAAGCAGCGTTTTGCTTTTGCAGACATGGACGCATTTTATTATCTGGCGCGTACCGTGTTGGTCAAAGATGAAAAGCATTTTGATAAGTTTGATGTCGCCTTCAAAAAATACTTCGAGGGTTTGGAGAATTCCAGTGATTTTATGGACGCACTCATCCCCGAGGATTGGTTGCGCAAGGAAATGGAGAAGGTTTTAAGCAAGGAAGAGTTTGAAAAGCTGCAAGCCATTGGCGATCTCGAAAAGCTGCTTGAAACGTTTTATAAGCGCCTAGAAGAACAAAAAAAACGCCATCAAGGGGGCAATAAATGGATTGGCACTGGTGGAACCTCACCGTTTGGCGCGTTTGGTATGAGCCCAGAGGGCTTCCGTATGGCGGGCAAGAGCCGCAATCAGCGCGCCGTAAAAGTGTGGGAAAAGCGCGAATATCGCAACTTGGATGATTCCGTCGAAATCGGCATCCGTAATATCAAAGTTGCGCTGCGCCGCTTGCGGAGATTTACGCGCCAAGGCATGCCCGACCAGCTGGATCTGGATGACACCATTCGCAGTACCGCGCGCAATGCGGGTTTGCTGGACATCAAGCTGGTACCGGAGCGGCGTAACGGCGTAAAAGTGCTGATTTTTTTTGATGTAGGCGGTTCCATGGACCCCCATATCCGCATGTGCGAGGAATTGTTCTCGGCTGCGCGCAGCGAGTTCAAGCACATGGAGTATTTTTATTTCCATAACTTTATCTATGAGGGCGTCTGGAAAGACAATTACCGGCGCTGGTCGGAGCGCACCAGCACTTACGATATTTTGCGAACGTATGGCAGTGATTATCGGGTGATCTTTGTAGGCGATGCATCCATGTCGCCGTATGAAATCGGCTCGGTCGGCGGCAGCGTTGAACATTGGAACGAGGAGCCAGGCGAGGTCTGGATGCGCCGCTTCACCGACGTGTACGAGCGCCTGATCTGGCTGAATCCTGAACCGGAAAGCAGTTGGGGATACACGTCTTCGGTGCAGTGGGCGCGAAAGCTCGTAAAGGAGCGCATGTTCCCCCTCACCCTAAAAGGCTTGGACGACGGCATGCGCTTTTTGTCTCGCTAAGCTACCAGCTTTGCGAAAGTGAGGCGCTTTGCTAAAGTGAAGCGCCTTGCTAAAGTGAAATCGTCACCTGCGGGAGCTTCGCTTTCGCGATTTTTAGTTTTTCAGACGGCGCGATCACCGTTGACGTACCCGTGAATACGGTGGTTCCGTCTTGGTTCTTGATGGTGCAATCCACGCGCACGATGTTCATCTTCGACTTTTTTTCTGCAATGCTGATTACACCGTTGAGCGTGTCGCCGGCGCGTGCGGGGTTGCGAAGCCTGAACTCTTGCGAAAGCAAAATACTACCAGGCCCTGGCAGAGAGCTTGCTACCGCTGCGCTGAGCATCGCGGCATAGAACATACCGTGTGCAATCGTGCCTTTGTATTGGGTGGTTTTGGCGTATTCTTCGTCGATGTGCACAGGGTTGTAGTCGCCGGATACATAGGCGTACAACAGGATGTCTTCTTGCGTCAGTGTGCGAGAGAAGCTAGCGCTATCCCCAACGCTGAGTTCGTCGTAGGTTTTGTTTTCTAGATAATTCACGGAGGTGTGCTCCTGTTTTGAGCCTGCGAGCCGCTTTGGCCCGCAATGGTAAAAACAGGCATTCTTGCACGATTGCGTGTGACTCGTGAGTCGAAAATTGTAAGTATTTCTTGTGATGCTATTGGGTGGCGGGAGCGGTGTTGCTTTCTAAGTGCGCTTGGGAGGTTTCCGCGATGGCCACGTTCACGGCAACTTCCGTCTGGGGTGCTTGGTTGGACAGCAGCTTGTTTTCGCGCAGCCATTGTACGATAAATGCGAATACTTCATCCCGGTTGGTTTCGTTGAGAATTTCGTGGCGGCCACCGGCAAAAAGCCGCGCCGTGACCTTCTGCATGCCCGCTCGTTCGTACATTTGCGCGAGCCTGTAAATGCCATGGGCTTTCGGATGATAGCTGAGTGGGTCAAGCTCGCCGGAAAACATCAAAACCGGCAGACGCTTAGGTAGTGGGCGCACGCTTTCAGGGCCGCGAATTTCGCGGATTCCGCTGATCAAATCACTCCAGAATTGATTTGTGCAAAGAAAGCCACACAATGGGTCGCGAATATATTCATCGACTACGCGGGTGTCGCGGCTAAGCCAGTCGGCGGAGGTTCGATTCGGGGCGAATTGGCGATTGTAAGTTGCGAAACTCAAACGATCCAGTAACTTACTTTTGCCGTGTGCACCGAGCCTTGCTTTTTCGATGGTCACGGCGGTACTTGCTTTTACGACGTCACCCAAGGTGTGAGAAGCGCTTCCGGAGAGCAAAAGTGCATCAATGGCATAGGGAAAGCGGCGCACGAAGGCGCGTGCGATAAACGATCCCATGCTATGTCCGAGCAAGAGGATTGCCACGCCCGGATAGCGGCTGCGAAGCTCCTCGTTCACTACCCGAAGATCGTTGACGACTTTGTTCCAGCCGTCGTGGTTAGCATAATGGCCGAGCAGCTGATCGCCGCGCACAGAGTACCCATGGCCGCGCGCGTCGTGCGCGTATACATGGCAGCCTGCGTTGGTCAGTTGTTCCGCCAGTGCAGCATAGCGTGCACTGTGTTCGGCCATCCCATGATGGATCTGGACGATTGCTTGTGGTGGCCGGTCGGTTTTGCCTCTCCAAGCGCGCAGAAAAATCTCGTGGCCATCTTCCTTGTTCGTGAGGGTAAAAGTCTCTTCCTGCATGGGCTGCGTGCTCGTAGTGATGATCTTTAATGCCGGCCGTGAGCTTTATCTTGCTCGACGAGTGAAAAGAGTATGCCGCGCCGCCAGAAGAATCGCAAATCGCGGTGGGGAGCGAAACGAGAAAGAGGTCACAAATGACCGCCAGTCCGTTGAACGCTCTGGTTCGATTTCCGCAAAACTGGTATCTTTGCCGCCTATTCGCCACCCTTGGCGCAAAAAAATGAAAAGACAAAGAATCTAGAAAACAGCTAGTTAAAAAGTGGTTGACGAAAAAAGCGACTAGCAAAAAAGTGACTAGCAAAAAAAGTGGCTCATGTGCAAGACCGGCACAGCTTAAAAGGTGAATGCAAAATGATGGAAAAAATCTGGGCAGACAAATACGACGCGGGCACTCCACTGGAGATTGACACCAGCAAATACAGCTCCATTCTTGAAGTTTTTCATGAAAGTTGCCGGAAATTTGCGGATCGCCCTGCGTATAGCAACATGGGAGTAACGATTACTTATCGCGAGCTGGATGCTCTTTCTGCGCAGTTTGCCGCCTACCTGCAAAACCACACCAGTCTGAAGGTTGGGGATCGCATTGCGGTGCAGATGCCAAATTTGATTCAGTATCCCGTGGTTGTGTTTGGGGCGATGCGGGCCGGTATGGTTGTCGTCAATACCAATCCCATGTATACCGCGCGTGAGATGGAGCACCAGTTCAACGATTCTGGCGCGAAAGCGGTGGTTGCACTGGCGAACTTTGGCAATTTGTTGCAAGAAGTACTGCCAAAAACCGGCATCAAGCACGTCATCATCACCGAAGTTGCCGACATGCAGAAGCCTCTTAAGCGCCTTCTGATGAACTTTGTAATTCGCAAGATCAAAAAAATGGTGCCGGCGTTCCATATTCCTCAGGCGGTGTCCTTTGTGAAGGCGATGGCGCAAGGCAAGCGAGCAACGTTTAAGGGTGACCACAAAGCGGCGCGTGATGATATTGCCGTTCTGCAATATACCGGCGGCACGACTGGCGTTGCCAAAGGCGCGATGCTGACCCACGGCAACCTGATCGCAAATATGCTGCAGGTAAAAACACTGTTGACCGACTGGCGAGACGGCCAAGAGACGATTGTTGCGCCGCTGCCCCTTTACCATATTTTTTCGTTTACCGTTTGCTGTATGGCGATGATGAACACCGGCAGCCATAGCTACTTGATTACCAACCCGCGTGATATTCTGGGATTCCTTGCAGATATTGGCAAAGCAAAATTCACGGCATTCTGCGGTCTGAATACCTTGTTCGTCGCGATGATGAACCACCCCGAATTTACCAAAGTAGACTTTAGTGGGCTGAAATTTACGGTGGCAGGCGGTATGGCCATGCAGGTCCACGTTGCAGAAAAATGGGAAAAACTTACCGGCTGTCGCGTCTGCGAAGGTTTTGGTATGACGGAAACATCCCCAGTCGTCTGTGTGAACCCACCACACGCGATTCAGCTGGGTACGATCGGTATTCCTGTACCTTCTACCGACATTAAATTGCTCGACGAAGAAGGCAAGGAACTAGGCGTAGGCGAACCGGGTGAACTCTGCGTGAAAGGCCCGCAAGTCATGAAAGGTTATTGGCAGCGCCCAGACGCTACTGCCGAGATCATGACCGAAGATGGCTTCCTAAGAACGGGCGACGTTGCAGTGCTTCAACCCGATGGATTCCTACGCATCGTCGATCGCAAGAAAGACATGATTCTGGTTTCCGGCTTTAACGTCTACCCGAATGAAGTCGAAGAAGTCGTTGCTGGGCATCCAGGGGTGCTGGAGTGTGCTGCCATTGGTGTACCGGATGACAAGAGTGGCGAGGCGGTAAAAGTATTTGTGGTCAAAGCCGACCAGAATCTTACCAAGGAACAAGTGATCGCTCATTGCCGTGCCGGCCTTACCGGCTATAAAGTGCCGAAATACGTTGAGTTCCGCACAGAGTTACCGAAATCTAACGTGGGTAAAATTCTGCGCCGCGAATTGCGCGATCATTGATTGCCAGCGTTATCTCAAAGCCTTCGCTGCACACTTTAATGGGCAAGCGGCGTTTTGAGGACTAAGCAGAAGTGCGCAAAAACCCTCGGTTGGAAAATCGAGGGTTTTTGCGTTTCTGGCTTTTTTGTGTGCTTGCTAGCTTTTTTGTGTAAAGTAGCCAACCCGTTTCTGAGAAAATAATAGCCCATGAGCGATGAGCCTCTTATTGAGAAACCTAGCCCGCAGGCGCTGAAAAAGCGCTTAGCCGACGTGATGCAGCGCGATCGGTATCGTTTGCGGCGCATGCTGGAGCGTTTAGGTGCGCAGCAAACACCTGAGAACTACGCGCAGTGGGAGCGCTTGCAGAGAGAAATACAGCGCTCGCTCGAAACGTGCGTGCGTCGTAATGAGGCGCGGCCTAGCATCGCTTACCCTCAAGAATTACCCGTATCAGCCGCGCGTGAGGAAATCATTGCCGCGATTCGAGATCATCAGGTAGTGATTGTTGCAGGTGAAACAGGATCGGGCAAAACCACCCAATTACCGAAAATCTGCCTTGAATTGGGGCGTGGCGTGGCGGGGATGATTGGCCATACGCAACCCCGAAGGCTTGCAGCACGAACCGTGGCACAGCGGATTGCCAGCGAGCTGGAATCGCCTCTCGGTAAATATGTCGGCTACAAAATTCGCTTTCAGGATACGCTGGAAGAGGGCGCTTACATCAAACTGATGACGGATGGAGTGCTGCTTGCCGAAATTCCGCACGACCGTTTTTTGGATCAGTACGACACTCTGATTATTGATGAGGCCCACGAGCGCAGCCTCAACATCGACTTTTTACTTGGGTATTTGAAGCGCGTTTTGCCGCGCCGCCCAGACCTCAAAGTGATCGTTACTTCTGCGACGATTGATGTTTCGCGCTTTTCTCGCCATTTTGAAAATGCGCCGATCATTGAGGTGAGCGGTAGAACCTATCCGGTAGAACTGTTATACCGCCCGTTGCAGTCTCAGGGTGAAGGCGATGATGCAGGGAATGAACCTGCAGACGACGAATCCGAAATGGAACGGGGAATTCTGCGTGCCGTCGATGAAATTGATGCTTTAGAGAGGAGTGCGCCTTCAACGCGGCCGCGTGATATTTTAGTGTTTTTGCCGGGCGAGGGCGAAATACGCCGCATCACTACGCGACTCCGCCGCTATAATTCCAAGCAAACTGAAATTTTGCCGCTCTATTCACGCTTGAGCAACACAGAGCAAAATAAGGTTTTTGCGCCTCATGCGGGTAGGCGCATTGTGCTTGCAACCAACGTCGCAGAAACTTCGATTACGGTGCCAAATATCGGCTATGTGATCGACACCGGCCTTGCACGTATTAGCCGGTACAGTGTGCGTACTAAAGTGCAGCGCCTTCCCATCGAAGGTATATCGCAAGCAAGCGCTCGCCAGCGCGCCGGCCGTTGCGGACGGATCGCGCCGGGCGTATGCATTCGCTTGTATGGCGAAGATGAATTCCTGCAACGGCCCGAATACACCGAGCCTGAGATTCTACGCACCAACCTTGCCGCCGTAATTTTGCAGATGACGGGCTTGCGTTTGGGTGAGGTGCATGATTTTCCCTTTGTCGAACCACCCGATAGCCGCCAGGTTAACGACGGCTATCGGCTGCTAGAAGAATTGGGTGCTCTGGAAGGACGTAAGTCTCTCACGGAAATTGGCCGTCAGTTATTGCGTTTGCCAGTAGACCCAAGCATTGGGCGGATGTTGGTTGCCTCGCAGGGTTTTAGTTGTTTACGAGAAATGCTGATCGTCGCCGCTGGTTTAAGCGTGCAAGACGTATGGCTGCGGGCACATGATCAGCAGCAGGCCACCGATGAGGCGCGCAAGCGCTTTGCTCATGAAAAATCTGATTTTCTTTCCATGGTTGTACTCTGGGACGCCTGCGAGAAAGAGCGCACTGAGTTGTCGGGGAATGCCTTTCGTAAGTGGTTGCTAGAAAATCAACTTTCTTATTTGCGCTATATCGAGTGGCGAGATGTGCATCGCCAGCTCAAATTGCTTGCCCAAGAGCTTGGCTGGAAGGAGAACGAGCAAGCCGCCGACTATGCGCTTTTTCACCAAGCAGTGCTGAGTGGATTTGTTGTGAATGTGGGGAACCGTGACGGCGAGAAGGAATATAACGGCACACGTGGCCGGCGTTTTGTGATACAGCGTGGCTCGGTTCTTGCCCGCCGTAAACCGAAATGGGTGGTGGCTGCGGAAATGGTGGAGACTCAGCGCTTGTATGCCCGCTGCGTAGCAGAAATCGAACCGGAATGGATCGAGCTAGCGGCCGCTCATCTGATCAAAAAAAGCTGGTTTGAACCGCACTGGGAGAAAAAGCAGTCGGCAGTAATGGCGTTTGAGCAAAGCACCTTGTATGGCTTGGTGGTGGTGCCCCGAAGAAGCGTGCATTACAGCCGCATTGATCCGGTTTTGTGTCGTGAACTTTTTATTCGCCATGCACTGGTCGCAGGTGAGTATCAGACGCGCGCACCGTGGTACCTCCATAATCAGCAAGTATTACGGGATGCAGCCTATCTTGAAGAAAAATCACGGCGCCGCGATCTGCTAGTTGATGATACCGCCTTGTACGATTGGTACGATGCCCGAGTGGGTGCGGAAGCTTTGAATGGAGCAAGTTTCGAGCATTGGCGAAAAAAAGCCGAGCGTAGTCAACCCAAACTCCTGTTTTTGGCCGAACAAGATGTCTTGCGTGATCCAGAAGAAAATACGCATTGGCAATCTCTGCCCGATCAAATTGAACTGTCTGGAAACCGCCTTCGCTTGGATTATTTATTTGAGCCGGGCAAAGACCAAGACGGCATCACTGTAGAGGTGCCGCTGGCGATGATGAATCAGATCAATGCGGGCGCTTTGGAGTGGTTGGTACCCGCGCTTGAAAAAGAAAAGTGCGTTGCACTCATTAAATCACTTCCCAAAACATTGCGCAGATATTTTGTTCCCGCACCTCAATACGCAGACGCTTTTCTTTCGAGCGGGCCAGATCGAAAGCAATCACTGAAAATGCAGTTTACGCGATTTTTGCGTCAGCAGGCGCGTGCGGATCTCCAGATTGAACACTGGCAGGAGCAGGAGCTTCCTGAGTATTTGCGTGCTAAAATCCGCATTCTCGATGAGCGCGGAAAACTCCTCAAGGAAGGCCATGATGCTGAGACCTTACAGCGAGAATTACGCGGCGAATTTCGTCACGCTGTCAGGGAATTACAAACTGATCAACCTGCCGGAGCGCGTTATACGGAGTGGAAATTCGGTGAGATTCCTCGTGAACAGAAAACGGCTAAGGGTAGTTTAATTGTTAAAACTTATCCCGCGCTCGTGGATCAAGGGGATGGCGTAAGCCTTGAAATTTTTGATAATCCTGAACTTGCTGAGCATGTAATGCGCCAAGGGGTGTTAAGGCTATTATTGTTCGCCTTGCCACAACAGGCCCGCGACCTTGCAAAAGCACCAGGCTTAAAGGATACCTTTAGCATTCAGTACGCCCATTTTGGCAGCCGAGATGATCTCGGGGTTGGTTTGTGCAAGTCGGCTTTTTATCAACAGTTTTTATATCGCCAATCGACACCGTGGACGGAAGCCGCATTTCGTCAAAGGCTGGAGCAGGGGCGGAGTGGCGTAATGGCTTGCGGAGCTCGCACGCGCAAAGCGGTGGCAGAAATTCTGGAGCGCTACCACCGGATTCGCATGCAGCTAAGCAGCACCGAAGGGCCTGCACGCAAAGAAGCTTATCAGGATATTCGGTATCAATTAGAGCAGCTACTTGTGTCCAACTGGATCACCGTCACAGATCCAGATGCTCTGATGGATTTTCCTCGCTACCTTGAGGCGATTGAAGTTCGCATCTCCCGCTTGCAGGGCAATATCGAACGCGATCAGCAGGCGATTGTGGTAATGGATCGCTGGTGGAAGCAGTGGCAGAAGCGCTGTGACGCTTTGAAAACCACGCAGATCATGGTGGGGCGCTTGCCGCTGGAGCTGACCAACTTTCGTTGGTTATTGGAAGAGTATCGGGTCGCCTTGTTCGCGCAAGGTATCAAGACGCGCGTACCGATGTCGGAAAAGCGATTGGCGGGCGCGTGGCAGCAGGTGCTTACCAGCACCTCTCTTTGAAGTGCTGGGCTTGGGTGGGCAGATCGAGTACAGATTGTTACAAATACGAAGCAAGTCGGTAGCCCCTTTGGGGCGGCCTATGCGATTATGTGGCAAGCACGCGGTACGCGCGTTTTAGCGCGTGCCGGCGTTTCGCTTTGCTCTAGCCTAATTAGGGTAGTTTGTTGGCGCTGCTGAGAAGATTGTTCTGCAGCGCTGCCAAGAAGAATGACGTACGTCGAATTACAATGATTATCTCAAGTGGGAGGCACAAGTGAGCCAAAGCACATCAGCTCAGGTATGTATCAGTGGTACAGGTTTGTTTACACCGGTCGAGATCGTTACTAATGAAGAATTGGTTGCGTCGTTCAATGCTTACGTGACCGAGTACAATGAATCTCATGCTGCTGAAATTGCAGATGGCACGCTTACCGCACTGCAGCCGTCGAGTGAAGAATTTATCGTAAAGGCTTCTGGCATCAAGCAACGTTACGTGATGAATAAGTCGGGCGTGCTTGACCCGCATCGCCTTGCTCCCTGCATTGCAGAACGGCCCGATGAGGAACGCTCCATCCAGTGTGAAATGGCAGTTGCCGCCGCAACGCAAGCACTCGAAAACGCTCGGCGTAAGGGTGCGGATGTGGACGCAGTAATCGTTGCTTGTTCAAACCTGCAAAGACCGTACCCTGCTGTAGCAATCGAGGTGCAGGCCGCAATTGGAGCGCGTGGCTTCGCTTATGACATGAACGTTGCCTGTTCATCTGCAACCTTTGGGCTTCAGGCAGCGCGTGATGCCGTACTCTCAGGCGCAGCACGCTGCGTGCTGGTTGTGAATCCTGAAATCTGTTCTGCGCACCTTGCCTGGCAGGATCGTGATTGCCATTTTATTTTCGGCGACGTTTGTACCGCGATGGTGGTTGAACGTGTAGAAAATGCGGTTTCTGAAACCCAGTGGGAAATCGTGAATACGCGCCTTGTGACGGAATTTTCCAACAATATCCGCAATAATTTCGGGTTTCTGAATCGCTGCGACGAATCGGGCATTGGCGCCCGAGATAAGCTTTTCAGGCAGAATGGCCGCAAGGTGTTCAAAGAAGTGGTGCCAATGGTTGCTGAACTCATTTCCAAGCATTTGCACGATGCAGGTCTCGACGCTGCAAACCTAAAGCGTATGTGGTTGCACCAAGCCAACCTTGGTATGAATCATCTGATTGCAAAAAAAGTGCTTGGGCGGGATGCAGAATTGAGCGAAGCACCTGTTATTTTGGACGAATACGCCAATACTTCATCGGCGGGCTCGATTATTGCGTTTCACAAATACAGTACTGACCTCGCCAAGGGTGATATTGGCGTGATCTGCTCTTTCGGGGCGGGTTATTCTGCCGGCAGTATCATCGTTAGAAAGCTGTAATTCGCGCAATGCAATAGAGCGTGGACGGTAGCGGTTTGCTGGCCAGTATTTGTCATTTGGCCAGCAATCAAAACACTGCCGCCAGTGGTGTAGTATTGATTTTCAAAACAAGATCGTTTTAAGGCACAGCATGAAACGTTACTGGGCGTCTGTTCTCCTTACCACTGCGGCATTGGGTGTGCCTGCCAGCGTAGTTTACGGGGCAGACGAGGCGTCAATCAACCAAGGTGCGGAGCTGGATGCTTCTGCCTCCACTGGCGCCACGAGTGAGGCGGAGGACGCAACTTTTGTTGCACACGAAAAGGATCCATTGGAGCCGCTGAATCGCAAGATTTTTGCGTTCAACGACAGCGTTGATACTTACGCGCTGAAGCCAGTCGCAACGTTTTATCGTTCTGTTGCCCCCCAACCCCTACGCCAAGGAGTGCATAATTTCTATGGAAACTTGCAGGAAGTGCGCACCATTACCAATGATTTGTTGCAAGGAAAGCTAGTGCAAGGGGGGCAGGACAGTTTACGTTTTGCGATCAATTCTACTGTAGGGCTTTTTGGTTTTGTGGATGTTGCGGGGCGAATTGGTTTGACCTCCAACAAAGAAGATTTCGGCCAGACGCTATCGGTTTGGGGCGTGCCTGATGGCCCGTATCTCATGCTGCCATTTCTTGGCCCAGCAACGGTCACAGATGCCGCTGGGATGGCGCCTGAGTATTTGTTGCATAACTACGTGAACCTTCCGGACATTTATTGGGGGGCTGGCGATCAGGGCTGGCAGTTTACGGGCATGTACGCCATCAGCAAGCGATCAGATCTGTTCGATGTTGAAAGTTTGGTGGTGGGCGACCGTTATAATTTTATTCGTGAAGCCTACCTTCAGCGCCGTGCCTTTTTGGTCAATGATGGAAAGATAGACGATCGCGATCTGCTGAATGTGGATGATCTCGGCGACGATTTTTTTGAAGATGATTAGTGCCTTGAGCCATCGCGATTCCCTTTGAAGCGTACTGGCGCGGTGGTGGGCCAATATTTTGACTGTTTTTTGCTCTGATACGTTTCTTTGCTCTTTTCGTTCCCCAGAATTGCCAATCAAAGCTGGAGCGCTGGCTATACTGCTATTTGTAGGCAAGTTTAGCTACGGCGTTATCTTGTTTTTTTTATGGGGTTATAATTCATGACACAGTCCGATGCACGACGGTGGCGCCGCTTTGCGCTATGTTCGTCGCTGATGCTTGCGGTACCAGCGTCAGTTTATGCGGATGAGGCGCTTGAAAAGAAGTTTGCAGCGTTTCAGAGCCAAACTACAAATCAAATACGCTCTTTGAAACGCCAGATACAGAATGAGCAAGAAAAGTTCAAAATCAATGGCTTTGCAACTGCCGGTATTACTCGCTCTGATAATAAAAACCGACAATACCTGAGAATCTCCGAGAACGATATTGATGATACCAACAACACGTTGGCAGATTCTAACGTAGGGATTCAGCTTACCTTTAAGCCACTGGATAAAATGGAGTTTGTAACGCAGATACTTGCGCAGGCGAAGGAGCAATGGGAACCAACCGTAACTTGGGCATACCTCAAATATCAACTGGATCCGCAATTCGCGGTAAAAGCCGGGAAGATGCGGCTGCCGTACTATTTGGCTTCCGAATATATTGATGTGGGTTATTCCTACCACTGGGTGCGCCCACCCTCTGAGCTCTATTCGGTGTTCATAGATAACTACACTGGCGTAGAGTTAGAGCACCGTTTCAATCTTGGTGGCGGTTGGGTAAACCAAGCAAAAATGTTTTACGGCGGCGTGGGGGAGCGTTATCGTGGGCACGCATCAGAAGAGAGCGCTACGACGGATGCATTTGATTTTGGAATGGAAAATGTTCGCGGTATAGAAGAGCGCATCTTTTGGGGGCCGTTATTGCTGAGAGCCAGTTATACGGCCGGCAAATTCAGGCTGGTTGTGCCGGGCTATGAGCAGGGATGGGTGTACGATCGTGATTATCGCTACATCGTTGGCGGGGTGCAGTATGATGATGGCGGCTTATATTTTACGGCGGAATATGCGAACTCAGAGATTGAAGATTACAGCAAGAATAAACCGTACACGACTACCCTCGGTTATAACATTGGGAACACGATGCCTTACATCACGCTATCTAGGGTGAACGATAAAGATCAGGTGTTTGGTGATACCCAGCAGAAGTCGATCTTGTTGGGCGTGAGATACTATGTGAATGGCAATATTTCCCTCAAAGCAGGAATCCAGCGATTTTCGGATTTTGGCGATACGGACGGCCAGTTTTCTTGGGTCGGTGGCGGGAACTCATGGGAGGCTCCTCCCATTGAGAAGTCCGTTAAAGTGTATAGCTTTTCCGTCAATAGCGTATTTTAGGGGGATGCACTCATGATCGGTTTTCGCAGCCCATTGGATAGACACAAAGCGCCTCTGGGAAAAAATGCGTATTCTGGAAAGAGAATTCAAAAAGCGAGTGTGGCTTCTGCCGTATTTGCCGCGTCCTGCTTTTTTACGGGTCAAGTTTGTGCAGATGTTGCTGTGATCGTAAGCTCAAAGAATAATGAAACTGCTCTGGATTCGGCAGCAATCAGTAATATTTTCCTTGGTAAGTTGTTAGCGTTTCCTAGTGGTGGAACGGTAATTCCGATTGATCAGGCGCAGGGAAATAGTGCTCGGACGGATTTTTTAAGCAAGGTATTAAAGAGAACTGAGGAGCAGTATAAATCCTACTGGGTGCGCCTAATTTTTTCGGGAGGCGGGCAGCCGCCCCTGCAGGTTAGGGATGATATGGAGGTGATTGATTTGGTGAGCCAAAACCCTAGCGTAGTCGGCTATGTGGATGCAGCGGCGGTTACGGGGGATGTGAAGGTTGTGTTTACCATCCAATAGGTAATCTTTGGTGCGGTTAAAAAGCTGACCTGGAAATTCAGGTCAGCTTTTTTGTTCTTGGATTGCGTCTTATCACTCTTAATGCCGGTAAGCTGTGATCACCCTGCCTCTTTTTGCGGCTCTGCGGAGAAAACGATCGGTGAGGGCGCCTCTTCTTCCCGATTGGCAGTAGCGTTCTGAAGGTGATTCTACTAACGTTGGGCCTACCTCGGCGATAGGCATCCAGCCGTGCGGAGTCCAATTCAAGATGACTTGGTAGTTATCGTACCAGCCGTCGGTCATCCGGTATCCACTCCTTGAATTCATGGGATAAAAACAAACAAATGCATATTGATCGGATGCCCACATCCGTTGAATGTGAAGCCTTGTGCCCGCAAGATTGGAGGCAAAGTGTGGGTGCCTTTTGACTGCCGAAATGAGATGGGTTCGCTGTGGATCGTGCCTTCCGATCTCTTCGGCGTGCCCTAGGGAGCAAATTGGCACCATAAGTGCCATAAGTAAAAAACCAATCATATGCTTACGCATGGAATCTCCTCGCTTTTCAATCAATAGTCCATCGACGGTTGCTAACTTTGTTTAGAGCAAGCGCACGTAAATGAATGTGATATTTCGGTGCAGGGACCACGAGTTTCTTTCACGTAAGTCGTGAGCTATGAATCGTGAACGGGAGTGTGCGTTTAGCGGATGCGTTCAGACTTTCCCAGCGTTGAGTTGGGTTTGGTTGCGGGATAGTATTCAGCGCGATGAGTGAGGTAGTGTAGGCGGCGGCGCAGGCTTCGGCGTAGTTTGCTGAGTTGCCAGAGGATGAAGGTGGAAAGATTGCGCCTTCCTGGCTGGCGGGTTTTTTCGACGCTGGTTTTGCGGGATGTTTCGTAAATTGCGTGGGGTTCGACGCTATAGCAGTTCAGGTTGTAGAGAAAGAAGCTATCGTAGAGCTTGTCGATCGGCATATAGATGTTCGCGCCGAAATCCAGAATCTCTTTCATTCCGGTGCGATTGACCACGTACCCCTGCGTTCCTAACGCGCCGCGCAGGGGGCGTACAACGGAATAGCCGTGGCTCAGAGGGCGCGCAAGTTTGCGTTTGCGAATTTTGAGGCTCATCAATCGAGTCAGGTGGAATGTATCCTCAAGTGCAGCAATCTCCCGAAGCAAATCGCCAAGCCCATGCTCTGCGACAACGTCATCTTCAAACAGGCAAATATGCGATAAGCCCGTATCATAGGCTTCCTGAATAAGCCGGTAGTGGGAGAGGTAACAACCCACCTCGGTGGCAGTGAGCTCGGTTTGCCGATAAAGCACGGCATCACGTTGGTTGAGGCGCTCACGACCTTGCAGGCTTGGCATCTCTTTGCGCCCGTCTACGGCAGGCCGAATACTGGCGAGGATGCCTTGGTCGCGAAGGCTGCGTTCGAGCGCGTTGGCGACGGGGTTTTCGGGGTTGAGCGCAATAATCCAAGCGGTAACATTCATGCGGGCTGAGGCTGGCAGGCTGATGGATTGAAAAAACCAGCGCAAGTATCCTGACAATTTTAGGTGAGCACAAGTAATTTATGCGAGCACAAGTAGAGCCCAAAAATTTATCGGGCTCTGGCGAAACAAAGCGATCGGGCGATATAACGTCTGCTTTCGACCTGAATCAGTCGCTCGTCGAATCAGTCGCTCGTCGAATCAGTCGCTCGTCGAATCAGTTTTCGATTTGACGAATGACAACGCCGACGATGAATTTGTGGAGGTCGGGGATGGCGTCGACCCGTATTACCTCTACAGTCGCATTCAAAGGGGAGAAGTTGGGGCCATCGGAGGGGATGTTGACGCGCAAGCGCTCGCCAGCGCTGAGTTTCTTTTTGGTTTCCAGTAGCATCCCAGCGCCGCTTAGATTGCGACAGCGAGCTTCGTGGCGTTCCTGCCCGCCCATCTTGGTGAACGTGATTCCCGTATCAACATTCATGCGGATAAAGTTGCGTTTTTCTTCGTACTGGCGCGCAGTCGTTTGCATGGGCTTCTCCAAGCGGTTGTCGTATTTTCGTTATTTGGCTTGTGAACATTTGAGCGTCACCTATCAGTATACCAAAGATGTGGTGTTTGGCTATTTATTCGTCGGTTTCTAGGCGCTTGTGTGTGTTTCTTAAAGTCGGCGTGATTGATTTGGCGTATCTGTTTGCGTACTCTACGGATGTTTGCCATCACCCAATGGCTTTTGCTATTGGCTTTTGCTATTGGCTTTTGCTATTGACTTTTGTTATTGGAACCGAGTCTCCAGCGGGCAGCGTATGGCCTGTTGAATGAGATCCTCTAACCTTACTTTGATTTGCTTGTGTTCGCTCATCAGAATCTCTATGAATCAGCTTGAACAAATTCGTGCACAACAAACGAGGGTTTTGCTTATTGAGAGCGACCCAACGACGCGCGATATGCTGCAGCAATGGCTGACGGAAGATAGTGCGTTGGTGTTAAGCGCTGGAAATGGACAGCATGGGATTGCGCTGTTGACCTCTTTTCAGCCGGATGTTGTGGTATGCGATATGCGCCTACCCGATCGTTTGGGGCTTGAGGTGTTGGAAATTGCACAGCGAGTTTGCCCCGACTCGCGTGTGATCATGACGTCCGCTGTTTCGGATACCGTTATGGTGGTGCAATCCTTGCGCTTGGGGGCGGCAGATTATCTATTTAAGCCCTTTAAGCAGCCGGTGATGCTGCTACATGCCGTCCGGCGGGCGGCGAGTGATGCGCGCTTGATGCTGGAGAACCGCCGCTATCGCGAAATGCTGGAAGAGAAGAATCGCGAGCTGAACGAAAGCCTGCGTGTGCTGCGTGAGGATCAAGAGGCGGGGCGCGCGGTTCAACTAAAAATTATGCCGCCACCGCAGAAGTCTTATGGGGCCATTGATATCAATTTCCGTATCAAGCCGTCTTTGTACTTGAGCGGAGACTTTGTCGATCATTTTACGATTAGCAAAAACCAAGTCGGGTTTTACCTTGCGGATGTTTCGGGGCACGGCGCATCGTCTGCTTTTGTGACGATCTTGCTTAAAACGATGACCAATCGCCTACGCAAGCGCTATGAGGATGTGTCTAGACGGGTACTGCTTCCTGCGGAGATTTTGGAGCGTGCGAACGAAGAGATGCTTTCGATGGGCCTAGGTAAGCATTTATCAGTTTTCTGTGGTCTGATTGATTTCGAAGCAGGCCAATTGGTCTACAGCTCTGCGGCTCATTATCCGCCGCCACGTCTTTTTATGGCGAATCATGTCCATGTGTTAGAAGATCACGGTTTGCCGGTTGGCCTGTTTCAAAACCCTGGCTATCAGAACCGCACTGTTCCACTGGCAGGGCACTTCGAGCTTTGGGCTTGCTCTGATGGTGCGCTTGAAGTGCTGGACGGTGCATCGCTTGCGCTTAAAGAGCAGAAACTCGTGGAAATCATGGAACAGGCGAACCATAATGTAGACAATTTCCTATCCCTTTTGGGGATTACCGAGCAGGCGTCGGTGCCGGATGATATCGCCGTGCTGCTGGTTTCGGGGCAATGCTAACAATATCAAGTACAAGCAAAATACCAAGTACAAGCATGATTAAGTGCAAGTTGATGAGCGCAGTATGGTGAAAGCGATGGGTGGCCACGCCTTGTATTCGGTGCACGATGGCGCTTATGTATTAAAGCTGACCGGTGATGTGCGTGTGCCGATGTGTGCAACGTTGGATCGTTTTATTGAAGGGATGTTCAAGGACCCGTCTTTAAAAGGTGTGCTGATTGATCTTGGCGATACCGAGGCCATTGATAGCACGGCTTTAGGCTTGCTCGCGAAGATCGCGATTTACTACGATCGCCAATTCCAAGCAAAACCTCTGTTACTCTCACCCAACCACGATATCACCAAGATATTGCTGTCCATGGGGTTTCCCCAAGTGTTTGATCTGCGAACAGGCGTGCAGAACGTTGGCACTCAAGGCCCAGCCGGTTCAAGCCCCGCTAAGTCTGCACCGCTCTCTACGCCAGCACCGCTCTCCGAGGTTCCATCGGTCGGTTGTTCCGAGCAGAACGCCTGTGACAAAGTACTCGAAGCGCACCGCATTTTGATGAGTATGAATGACAGCAACCGCGAGGCGTTCAAGGATGTTGTGCAAGCGCTGGAAGAAGTGCGCCAGCAAAAAGAGAGCGACTGCGACTGTGCGAAGGCAGAGCAGGTGGTGAGTCGGTCTTTAAAGCCCTAGTGGTTCTACGTGCGTTCCCTTCGGCTTCGCTCCCTTCGGCTTCGCTCCCTTCGGCTTCGCTCAGGGAGCGTGTCTAGTAGGGAGCGTGTTTTGGCTAGGATTTTGATTGGATCAGTGTTTCGAGTTTGCGCTGATCTTCGGCAAAAAGCCGTATCCCTTCCGCAAGTTTCTCGGTGGCCATGGCATCTTCGTTCATTTGCCAGCGAAACGTTCGTTCGTCCGTGGATTGCAGTGCATCGACGCTAGGGTCGTTCAAGTAAGCGATGGCGTCCGCCGTATTGAGTGTACGCACCAGCGCGCCATTTTGGCTTTCAAGCTGTTCGAGCAATGCGGGGCTGATCGTGAGGCGGTCGCAGCCTGCGAGGGCTTCAATTTCGCCGAGATTGCGGAAGCTCGCGCCCATCACGATGGTGTTGAAGCCGTGCGCTTTGTAGTAGCGGAAGATTCGCTGAACCGACAGCACGCCGGGATCTTCCTGAGGCGCGTATTCGGTTTTGCCAGAGCGGGCTTTGTGCCAGTCGAGAATGCGGCCGACAAAGGGTGAGATCAGGGTTACGCGCGCGTCGGCGCAGGCAAGTGCTTGTGCGAAACCAAAGAGTAAGGTGAGATTGCAGTGGATGCCTTCTTGTTCGAGGATTTTCGCGGCTTGAATGCCTTCCCAAGTGGATGCGATTTTAATGAGCACTCGCTCTTTTTGAATCCCTTGCGCGGCATAGAGGGCAATCAGTCTGCGGGCTTTGGTGAGGGTGGCGGCGGTGTCGAAGGAGAGGCGTGCGTCTACTTCGGTAGAGATTAGCCCGGGAATGATGGAGAGCACTTCGCAGCCGACGCGCACGGCGAGGCGATCGGCGAGTTCGGCGACGCTTGGGCGAACGTTGTGCTGTTTGACTTCACGGAGCACGGCATTGAAAAACAGCTCACTTTGCTCAGATTGCAGAGTTTTGAGTAGGAGGGACGGGTTGGTGGTCGCGTCTTGCGGCTGAAATTGACGGATGCTGGCGAGATCACCAGTATCGGCAACCACCGTGGTCATTTGGCGTAGTTGGGCAAGTTTGCTGCTGGTGTTTGGCTGGTTCATGCGTTTTTCAGTCCGATGTTTTTCAGTCCGATGGTAAGTCTGATGTTTTGGAGACAGGTTTTCATTTTGAGCGCGCGATCCTGCGGTCAGGCGTGTTAGTGAGTGGCTGCGTGCCATGCCTCTAAGAGAATGTCTGGTGTTGCGCCGTCGCGTGGTGCCTTTTCGCTTAAAACTCGACGCCAGCGGCGACCGCCAGGAATGCCGTGTAGCAGCCCAAGCATGTGGCGTGTGATGTGCTTGACGGCGACGCCGTCGCGGTACTGCCGTTCGGCGTAGGCGTGCATCTTGTGTATCAGTGCTTCGCGGCAGATGGGCGCGTTGGTGGCGCCGAAGATGCGCTGGTCTGCGTCGGCGAGCACCATGGGGTTATGGTAGGCTTCGCGCCCGATCATCACGCCGTCGAGGTGCGCGAGCTGTTCCGCGCATTCATCCAGGGTTTTGAAGCCGCCGTTGATGATGAGCTCTAAATCAGGAAAGTCTTTTTTTAAGCGATGTACGCGTGGATAGTTCAAGGGGGGAATTTCACGGTTTTCTTTTGGGCTAAGTCCTTTTAGCCACGCTTTACGGGCGTGCACGATAAAGGTTTTGCAGCCGGCGGCTTGTACGGTTTCGATAAAGTCCTGCAAGCCTTGTTCTTCGTCTTGGTCGTCAATGCCGATCCGGCATTTTACGGTGATGGGCAGGTTGCTGGCGTCTTGCATGGCCTTTACGCAGTCGGCGACGATATTTGGTGTTGCCATGAGGCAGGCGCCAAAGGCACCTTCTTGGACGCGATCGCTTGGGCAGCCAACGTTCAGGTTGACTTCGTCGTATTGCCACTGTGCCGCGAGTTTTACGCACTGCGCGAGGGCGTGGGGTTGGTTGCCGCCTAGCTGTAGCGCTAGCGGGTGCTCATCGTGGTGATAATCAAGCCAGCGTGCTGGATTTGTGTGGAGCAGCGCACCAGTGGTGACCATTTCCGTATAGAGTAGCGTGCGTTGGCTGATCTGACGCAGCATGTATCTTGCGTGGCGATCCGTCCAGTCGAGCATCGGGGCGACGCTCAGCCGGCGGCAGAGTCTTGGCTCATTGTGCTCTACGCTTTGCGGTGCGACGCTTTGTGATGCCTGGCTTTGTGAAGCAGAGGCTTGCGTGGAGAGAGAAGAAGGTTCGGCGGATGAGGCTGTCACGATTGGCGCTGCTGCAACAAGAATAATAAATGATACGGATGAAAGGATTATATGAGATTGGAGTTGTTTCTGCTGGTTGATTTTTTCCGATCCTTGATGAGAGGCTGGGCGCGTCGAATCGGTATGGCGACGATGTTGATTGTTGGCGTGATTATGTCTGCGCCTGCGCTCAGCTACGCCTCCGATCACACCATCGAATCGGTAGCCCGCAAGGTTTTTGATGTGCAGAGCGAGGTTTTGCCTAACGGCCTGCATGTGATCCGCCATCATCGAGACTTTAGCGATACGCTAACGTTACAGCTAGTGGTCGATGTGGGGTTTCAGGATTTCACCTGCGAATTTGCGCAAGCACCACACGTGTTGGAACACATGCTGTTTGAAGGTACAAAACGCTTTGATCGCAAGGCGTTACGGCAGCGGATTCGTGATCATGGTGGTTTAAGCAATGGCTATACGACCGAGGAATATACGTACTATACGTTGGATATTCACTCCAGCTATCCAAAGATTGGTTTTGAAAATTTGTATTCGATGGTTTCAGAGCCGCTGTTCAATCCCGAAGATCTGGCCCGCACGCGTTCCGTTATTCATTCGGAGTTCGGCACGAGCGCCAATAAACTTCAATTGGCGCTTGCACGTAAACGCGTGGTGAAGGAGGTCGCAAAGGCACGAATTTACGTAGGCAGTAATCTGGAATGCCCTGAAATTACTTCTCCAGACAGTGTGTCGATGGATTTGATTAAGAGTATTTTTGCGCGTGATTATGTACCGGGAAATATGACGCTGATTGTGATGGGGCATTTTGATGATGCCGAGGTAAGCGAGGCGATCCAAGCGACTTTGGCAAAACTAGAGGCGAAGCCTGTCCCCGTGCGTGCGCCGGTGCATTTTGGAAAAATTGATTACCTCTCACCGCTGGTAGAGAATCGCGGTTTGTTCGACCCTGAGGTAGATATCTCCCTCTATATTCCCGCGCCAGGCAGTATCCAGCCGGAAAATGATGCCTATCGTATCGTTGCCGAGTATCTGGGTGAGCAGCTTTTTTATGATGTGCGCGGCCAGCGTGGTATGGCGTATACGCCACTCGCCAAGGTGGACAATAACAGCCAATACGGATTGCTGGAGGCAACGACGCGAACCAGTAGCCAGTGGGCGGATGAGGTGATTGCCTTGTTCCGGGAAAAGTATGCTGAAATTCGCGCAAATGGGGTGCCGGAGGAAGATGTTGTGCGCTTGCGCCGCAAGTTGATTTTGGAGTTTGAGAGCAAGCAGCGTTATAACTTGGAGCAGGCACAGCTCTACCGACACTACCGCCATCAAATTCGCGAACACGGTAAGATGCCTGATTTGGTTGAACGCATGCAGAAGGTGGATGCGGCGGCGGTCAAGCAGGTTCTGGATACGTCTTTTCCGCCGCAGCCTTTGATTACAGAGCAGCGTGCACCTACGGGGTGGGAGGCGGCGCTGCGGATCGTACCGGCTTCGATGCTTTTTGCTGCGGTTATTCTTTGGCTAATGCGGCGGGCGAACCGGAAGCGTTTTTCCCAGAAGCGTTTGTAGCGCTTTCGGTGTTAGCGCTTTCGGTGTTGCGCGCTGTGTCTTCGGGCTGTTCTGTGTGCGTTTCTATAAGCGCGGGGCCGGTGTACGCAGGGAGCGCAAGGTCTGCGCGTGCCCATTCCACTTTGAGCCATGCGTAAAAGATGGGGCCGGCGACTACGCCCGGCACACCGATCAAATGCTCTGCTACGATCAGCACAATGAGGATTTCAAAGGGCTTGGCGTTGATGCGTTCGCCGACAAAACGTGCGTTGATAAAGTATTCGAGTTTGTGAATGACCACCAGAAAGGCCAGTGAACTCATCGCTACAAGGAAACCGTGTGTGAGCGAAAGTAAAACGATTGCGGTATTCGAAATCAGGTTACCAACGACAGGCAAAAGCCCTGCGATAAAGGTGACGACGACCAGTGTTTTGGCGAGAGGCAGGTGAAGGCCGACGACTGGCAAGTAAATTAACAGGTACATTGCGGTAAGCGCGGTGTTGAGTGCGCTTATTTTAATTTGCGCGCCTACAACCGACCAAAATGCTTCGTAAAGGCGGCGAACTTGGGCAAACACCAGCATGGCGTGGGGGCCACGGTTGTTGCTTTTAATGGCGCTGTTAACCGCAACCATTGCGCCAATGATCAAACCTAGCAAGGTATAGCCGACCGTTTTGAGGGTCGCGATTCCCGCATGGCTGATTTTTGCGGAGTTTTCTTTAATCCAGTTACTGGTGTGGCTGAGCAGTTCGTCTTGCTCGGGGAGTAGCTCTGAGAGCCAATCGGGTGCCCAACTGTTGGCACTATCGAGGATGTTGGTGATTTCTTTTGCGAGTGGGCGCAAGTTATTGCTTTCGTGTAGCAGTTTTGATGTACCAAGTCCGATTCCGGTCAGAATTGCAACGACCACCACTGCAAGTATGGTAATGGCGATGGTGTGGGAGCGGCTGGACTGGCTGCCGCTGGATACCAGTTTGCGCGACATGACGGTCACTGCGCCAAAGGCGATGAACGAGGCAAAAATCAAGGGCAGGAAGCCTGCAATTACGCTTGCGATAAACAACCCTGAAACAAAGATAAAAGCTCGGAAATCAACGGATTTGAGCATTGAAAGCGCGGTTCCTGACGGTGAAGGGGAATTGGGTGTGCGACGGTGCAGCCGTTTTAGTCATTGTAGTGCTAAAACGAGGTGTAGTGCTAAATCTGGAGAATAGACCGCAGCAGCCCAAATTAGTGCCGCAGCGGTTGTGGGGGGATGGATCGGAAGGCGTGTGGGGCGGCGCTATGGGCTGCGGGCCTTCAGTGAATTACGGCCTTGATGGTTTCGATTAAGCTGTCTCGGTTCCAAGGCTTGGTTAGGCAGCAGGCGAGGTTTGCGAAATCTTGAGCGCGTTTAATGGCTTCCGGGTCTGCTTGGCCGGTGAGCATCATTTTTGGAATTTCGGGGTATTGGCTGTGTACTTGAATCAGAAATTCATCGCCTTTGATTTCTGGCATCATCCAGTCGGAAATAATCAGGGAAAGCGATATGCCAGATTCTTTGAATTCGTTGATGACTTCCCACGCTTCGCGTGCACTTTCGGCAACTTCGTAGGCGAACTGATCGCCAAGGCCGCGCTTGAGCTGAGCTCTTAGGCTCATCAGGATGGTTTTGTCGTCGTCTACGCAAAGGATATATGGCTTGTTCATCACAGCACCCATTTATGAGCTTAAACGCGGCATGAAAAGTGGCGGTCTTTCGAGCGTTCCTATTGAAATACAGTGTAGGAGAAAATGGTCGGATTGTGTAATTTATGTACACACTGTGAGCTAGCTAACAGTCGTGCTTCGGAGAGGTACGGTTTGCGATTCTATGCGCGCTAGGAGGACGAAAAACACGGTTTTGCCTGGGATGCTTGTGAAGGAAATGCTACCGCCTTGACGGGTAAGGATATCTTTCACGGTGCTTAATCCCAGCCCAGTGCCTTCGCCAGCGGATTTGGTCGTAAAAAAGGATTCGAAGATTCGGTTTTTTATTTCATCCGGAATGCCGGGACCGGTGTCTTCAATCTCGACCTGTACATGGCTGGGAGTACAGTTTGTCCGTAGTGTGAGTGTGCCGTGGTTTTGCATTGCGTGTATGGCATTTAGGATCAAATGTGTCCAAACTTGATTGATTTCGTCTGCAACTACCCGTATGGGCGGGATTTCATTAAATTCTCTGACGATCTGTATGCCTTGACGTGTGAGGTTTTCGTGCAGGGCGAGTACGGTATTTAAGCTTTGCTGAATGTTGATGAGCGTAGTTTCCCCGCTGCTACTTTGATCGACGAAGCGTTTGAGGGCGAACACCACTTTGCCTGCACGCTGCGCAGCAAGTTCGATGTTTGCAGCGCCTTGGCGTAGGCCTAGAAAAAGCCCAGCAAGTGCCAGTGCATTTTTGCATTCGTTGTTTTGCAGGTAGGGAATGAGGGATTCAATGTCTTCAAAAATACCGAAATCGGTGAGCTGTTCAGCGATTTCTTCCGCGTCTTGGAGGTTTTGTTCTTCAAGCAGTTGCGTGATGAGTTTGCGAATCTGACGTGCCTCGCGGGACGATAGGCCGCTGCTGGCAATGCGCGCTCTTTTGAGTAACTCGCCAAAAAAACGGAAATTCTTGTCCGAGAGATTGCGCAGCTCATTCATGTTTGAAAGGGAAATAGTTTCTAGCGAGGTGCTGATTTCGCTGCTAGAGGCGCAGATGGCGCCAAGGGGCGTGTTGAGTTCGTGCGCGATGCCGGCAACGAGCTGGCCGAGGGCCGCCATTTTTTCGGACTCGACGAGGCGGGCTTGGCTGGATTCTAGCTCGCGAACGACCTGTTCTAGCCGCCAGTTGGTGATCGATGCTTGGCGCATGGATTTTTCGAGTGCGACGGTTCTTTCTCGTACCTGGGACTCCAGTTGGCTTGCCGCTTGAAAAAGGGCAAAGGCGTTACCTTGGGTGTTGAAACTCTCTTCGACGCGCTTCATCAGCACTTGGATAATTTTCTCTTTTTTTGCCAGCTGTTGTTTGAGATCGTCGGCGCTTTGCGGATCTTTTGCGGGAGTGGAGCTTGTGCTCATGCGATCGCTACGCCAGTAAGGGTTTGGTTGATGTGCATGGCTTGATATTGCTCGCCATACGTGCTGAAGCCGATCGCGTTATGGGCGGCTAAAATGGTGCCAACCTCATCTAGCAGGTTTTTATCAATCAGTTCCAAGCGCCGCAAGATACAGTCACAGCTGATAATGAGTTGTGGTTCTCCGATGGATTTTTCCAGTGCATCAAGCTGTTGTAGAAGGTTGGCCTTGATATCTTCGCCTTTTGCAACGGTCAGAACGATGCCTTCGTCGATGGCGCAGTAAAAAGTTAAACTGGCATCGGGGTTTACCTGTTGTATAGAGCGAATATAGGGAGCACCTGCGACATTCAACAGTACTGGATAGGCGGCAAAGGTCATCGGTGTGAGTTTAATATCGCCGAGCCCTACGATCCGCGCGTATTCTTTGCCTGCAGGTTCTGCGTTAATCTCAAGTACGATGCGCTTTTCTGGAATCGCTTCTGTCACCACCATTTTTTGGCTGGCCTGAACGAAATGCTGGGTTTTGAATACCTGAAAGGGGCGTTGGGTGTGGATGAGCGCGAGAATCGCACAATCGGTATGGAATGCGCCTTCGTAGTAGAGGTAGGTGGGGCCAAAATTCAGCCCATCCCCCGCCGAACCGCCGAAGATGGGAATATCGCCCATGCCGCTGTAGAGCCCGTTGATTACGCTTTCTTCGCGAACGGATGAGCCGTCGACCAGAAGAAACCCAAACGTGTTTTCCGCGCTGATGACGGCTTTTTCAGAGAGTAAGCGCTGTAGTGACTTTACTGCTTCAGGGCTTGCAGGTACGTTGAAATTCTGTAGGTTGTCAAAAAGATTGGTGACGACCTTGAATTCGGCATCGCCAAGACTAAAACCGGTAATGCTGCCCTCTTGATAACCTTTCGGAGTAATTTCTCCTGCGGTTGTACAACCGATCACGGGGGCCGTGCCGAAGTGCTTTTTTATTGCGTCTGCAAGGCGTTCGTGATGATAGTTGGGAGAGCAAAAAAACACGGTAAGCGCGATGTCGTTTTGCTGGAGTTTTGCGTAAAGCTCTGCAACGGCAAGATATTCGTCGCTTTCTGAGGACGCGCCTCGTTTGATGGTGGCTGCTGCCATGCTGCCTGCTCCTACCTGCTGCTTGCTACTGGCGAATTAGCTAAGCATAGACGCTATCAGATAAGAGGCAATTCCACCGTTACACGCAGGCCGCCTCTGGGCAAATTTTCAAGCCGTAGGCTACCGTGGTAGCTCGTCGCGATGTCGTTGCAGATGCCGAGTCCGAGGCCGGCGCCGGCAATGCGCTCGTCCAGCCGTGCGCCGCGCTGGAGGAGCTCTTGCAGCGCCCCGTCTGGAATGCCCGGGCCATTGTCTTCGATGCGGATCTGTATGCCGTTAAGACTTGTGGCAATGCGGATGCTGACTCGGTTAGCGCCGTATTTGCTGGCGTTATCCAGCAGGTTGCCGAACAGTTCGAGCATGTCGTCGCGATCTTGTGGAAGAATCAAGTCGCTCGGGTAGTCGCTCGTAAATTCACAGTGGGGGTGGATTTTCTTTAGTACGTCCAGCAGGGTAGGAAGTTCGTCTTTGAGTACGGTGTGGCGACCTGGTGAGGATACGCCAACGATACGGGCACGTTTTAATTCGCGTTCAACAAGATGGGTGATTTCGGCTACACGCTCGTTGATATTTTGGGCGATTTCGGTGGGGATTTTGCCTTCGGTGGCGCGCAGATCGGCGATGGCTTTCAGGTGTTGCAGGGGGCGCTTCATTTCGTGGGCGAGATTGCCCAATGCGTTGCGAGAGCGGCTGACCCGTTGTTGCAGGCGCTCCAGCAGGCGGTTGATTTCGGTGACGAGAGGTTGAATTTCTTGAGGATATTGTTCGGACAGGCGTGTGCTTTCGCCGGTGCGCAGGTTTCGCACCGCATCACGCACGTTATCGAGCTGTGCAAAGCCGCGCTTCAGAACCCATTGCTGCACAAGGATTAACAGAAGTAGGGTGAGCAACAGAATCAGCGCGGCCCAGGCGCCGTAATGAAGGCTGGTTTGCTGCAGTTTTTGGATGTCTTCACCCACCCACACGGTGAGCCAAGCATCGCGTTTGCGAAAGGATGTGCTCCAAGTGAGCCAGTGTTCGCCGCTCATTCCGATTTGGTAATGGCTGAGGGTTTTTCCCGCCTCTACGTGGGGGATGTCAAATTCGTAGTCCCAGAGGGAGCGGCTGCGTAGGTCGGTTGCTGGGCCGCTTACCCGATAGTAATAGCCTGATTCTACACGGCTATAGGAGGCAGGGAGGTGGCTATCGTCGATCTGCCAGTCGCCGTTTTCGTCTTGTTGCAAGGCGACGATGATGCTCTCTGCGTCGTGCTGTAAGCGAGAGAGTACGTATTCGTTAATTAGCTGCTGGACACCGGTATGTAGCAAAAATAACAGGCCAATCAAGGTGATTAGCAGAGTCAACAGCATATTTCGGCGGAGCTGGCGCTGGAGTGATGTCATGGTGTGCGCAGTCGATAGCCTTGGCCGCGCCGGGTTTCGATAAAATCCTTGCCGAAGTATTGGCGTAAGCGGTTGATGTAGACCTCGATCACGTTGCTGTCTTTGATTTGGTCCTCTTCATAAACGTGCTCGCTCAGCCGCGTTTTCGAGTGAAAATGCAGTGGGTTGAGCATGAGGTAGCGAAGTAGGCGGAACTCGATTGCGGTAAGCTGGATCGGTGAGTGCGGTGCTTGCTGGGCACATTGCTGGTCGATGTCGAGCGTTACGCCGTTCCAGTGCAAGGAATTGTCTGCTTTGCCCGCGCCCCGTCGGGCAATGGCTTCTAAACGAGCGAGCAGTTCGGCGTTATGGAAGGGCTTACCTAGATAATCGTCGGCACCGGCTTTCAGGCCGTCTACGCGCTCGTGCCATGCATCGCGTGCGGTGAGGATCAGCACGGGCATATTGCGTTGGCGCTTACGCCATTCCTGCAACACTTCCAGGCCCGGTTTTTTGGGCAGGCCAAGGTCGAGGATGATGAGATCAAAGTCTTCTTCGTTGCCGAGAAAAGCACCGTCGATGCCGTTATCGGCATGCTCGACGGCGTAGCCTGCGCGTTGCAGAATTGGGCGCAGTTCGTTGACAAGGGTTTCATCGTCTTCGACGAGCAGTAGCTTCATAGTTTGCAGAGCCTCAGGGCTTAGTTATCCACTCGTTCTCAGTTGTCCACTCGCTCTCGAACCCATTCTCCGGTTTGTGCGTCAATCCAGGCTTCGCGCACGACGCCGTCATGGCCAATGTATTCTATTTCATAGAAAATCTGGCCGCGCTTGCGTTCTAGTTCCAAGTCAAGAATATGGCCTTGCAGGCGATCGCGATGTTTTGAAAGCAGGGTTTCGAGAGGCAGAATTTTGCCTTCTTTTACAAGTTGGCGCACGCTGCTGCCTTCGTGTCGGCGCCGGTCTTCGTGCTTGTGGGCGAGCGTGGTGGCTGCGGAAATGGTCAGCACGAGTGCAACGCCCAGCGCCATGATCTTTGAATTCACAATAGCCGCCTCCTATACCTGACCTGATAAAAGTATCTGGTCACAGGATCTGATCAATAGCATTAGTATAGTGGGTGTCCATTAAATGAAGCTTAAGCGCTTAGTGCTGGATTCTCTTCAGAAAACCACGCGGATCGACCTGTACGGTAACGTGGTCGAGCTGGTGGTGTTCTCTTAGCTGGCGGGCGACCAGTTCCGGTAAGATCATAGGGTCAATGCCGTCGGCGGGGCTGACGTGGACTGTCGCTACCGTCGAGCTATCCGCCAACACCCAGGCATGAAAGTGGCCGGCCTCCGCAATTTCAGGCAGTGCTGCGAGCATTTTTTCGGCTTCGATGGCGTTGACGCCTTGCGGAGTTGCTTGCAGCAGCACGCGCATGGCACCCTTGATTAAGGTCCACGCAGAACGTACAACGAGGAGCGCGACCAAAACCGAGAGGATGGGATCCAAAAGTGTCCATCCGGTAAACATAATCCCGATTGCTGCAGCGATGGCGCCAACCGATCCAAGCAAGTCACCCACGACGTGCAAAAACGTACCATGCAGGTTGCTGTCCCCCTTATTTCCCCGCCAAAGGATCCAAGCTCCGATCAGGTTGACCAACATGCCGACCGTGGCAACGATCAACATGGGGCCTGCGAGTACCTCTACGGGCTTGGCGATGCGCCCGATGGCCTCCCACGCAATCCAGAGAACCAGCAGGAACAGCGCTAGCCCGTTGGCGAGGGCTGCGAGCACGCGCACGCGCGCAAATCCGTAGGTGCGAGTGCCATCGGCGGGGCGTTTGGCAATCCGGTAGGCCATCAACGCCAGCAGCAGCGCGGCGGAATCAGAGATCATGTGGCCGGAATCTGCGATCAGCGCAAGGGATCCAGAAAGCCAGCCTCCCACTGCCTGAATGATGGCGTAGCCTGCGGTAAAAAAGAAGACAAAGCGAATGCGCCGCTCGTTGTCTTCGGTGACGGCTTGTACGTGGCTGTGACCTGCATGATCGTGCCCTGAGTGGTCGTGCCCTGAGTGGTCGTGCCCTGCGTGGCTATGCCCCGAGTGATCGTGTCCCGAGTGATCGTGATCTGCATGTTCACAATGCTTGTGCTCGGAATGGCTGCGATGGACAGGGCCTGACATAAAGATTCCCCTAGCTGGTGGTCATCGTTATTTTGGCCCGAATGCCTGAAATTAGCGAGGGTAGCCGGTAATTTTCCGAATCGAACGATAGAGCGGCGAAAGATTGTCGTACATTTTCTGGTAGACCTCGGTATAGAGCTGCTGGTAAACCTTTCGATTGGCTTCGATGGGCCTGAAAATATCGCCCGCATGCGTCATTCGCTGAATCGCCATGGCATGATTGGGATATAAGCCTGCGCCTACCGCTGCGTTGATCGCAGCCCCTAGGCCCGACGTTTCATACGTGTGTGGGCGTTCCGCAGGCAGGCCAAAAATATCCGCGGTGATTTGCATAGCTTCGTCGCTCTGCGAGCCGCCACCTGATACGCGCAGGCTGCGTATTTTGACGCCAGATCGCGCTTCGACGCGTTCTTTGCCTTCCCGTAACGCGTAGCCTAAGCCTTCAATGATAGCGCGATAGATGTGTGCGCGGGTGTGGACATCACCGAAACCAACAATCGAGCCTTTTGCTTCAGGGCCGGGCACGCGCACTCCGGGCGACCAGTACGGTTGCAACATCAACCCCATAGAACCTGCTGGCACGCTTTTCAGAAGCTCATCGAACAGGACTTCCGGTTCGACGCCGCGCTGTTGTGCAAGCTTTTCTTCGCGCAGGCCGAATTCTTTGCGAAACCAATTTACCATCCAGTAACCACGCGGGATGATGATTTCCGTATTGTAGGTGTCCGGAATTGCAGCAGGATACGGTGGAATATGCGGAATTGCCTCAACGTATTGTTTGTTACACGTGTTGAAGGTCGCCGTTGTGCCGTAGCTTAGGCTGCCAATATCGGGTGAGAGACATCCTGAGCCGATGACTTCGCAAGCTTTGTCAGCTCCGGCGGAGATGAGCGGTAAGCCTTCAGGAATTCCGGTTTGGCGTGTAGCGTCGGCGGTAATTCTGCCTAGCAGTCCACCGGGTGGCACAAGGTCGGGCAGCATTTCTGGCCGTGTAGGCAGGGCGTGCCATTTCCAATCCTGTGGTTTGCACCATGTAAAGCGTTTGAAGTCAAAAGGCTGATAGCCCACCTGCGCCGCAACGGAATCCACATAGCGCCCAGTCAGTTTCCACGTGTGCCAGCCGGAAAGCAAAAGGGTTTTGTGGGTTTTTTTCCAGAGATCCGACTGATGCGTGAAAATCCAGTTGCACTCAGCCTGACTGCGGAAATAATCCACGGTATCTTGTTCGCCAATGGCGCGGAACAGCAGTTGCCAGTGCAAGGGCATCGCAGGAAGGTCCACCGGCTCTGTGCGACGCTGATCCAGCCAAATAATGGCAGGGCGTAGCGGCACGCCGTCTTGATCGACGTTTACAACACTAGCGCGCTGGGTGGTTAAGGCAACGGCGTGGATGGATTCTTTGGGGAAATCAATTTGTTCCCAGAGTTCCATGCAGGCTTGGCAAAGCGCATTCCATAGATAGTCTGCATCTTGTTCGGCCCAGCCGGGGTGAGTGGAATAATAAGGTTCGATATTGACCTTACTTTTTGCGATCAACTGGCCGTCGAGATCAAAGATCAAGGCCCGCACGCTTTGTGTACCGTTGTCGATTGCGAGCAGATAGCGATCTTTCTTTCCGTATGCAGGGCTTCTTTGTGTGTTCATAGTGCCACCTTCTGCATTTGGCGGGATGGCAGGGAGTAAGCGTGATTCCAGATGGATGTATAACGCGAAATCTCGGTGTCCCAACGCGTATCATCCCAACCCAGTGCCGATTGGAGCTGCGTGCGAACTGAAGAAAGCCACCCTGCACCACCTTCAGGCAAAAGATTGCCTAAGCGGGTGCGTCGCAATAACAAATCGTCGAGGTGTTCCACCCATTCATTTTGTGCGGCCCAGCATACTTCTGCGAGGGTGAATTGGGTATCGCCAATCAATGCAGTATCGCTTTCCTTTGCCTCCGAAAAGATGGTTTGGGCGTCATTTCCATAGCGGCCCAGCATGCGTTCTAGCCACGCGGCGCGGTCTTTTCCCGTATAGGGGAGTGCTTGAAAATTAGCAGCGCTGATCGTCAGTGTCGGCAGCACTCGCTCAGTTTTTTTCGCGAGCATTGATTTTGGGTGGATATCCAGCATTGTGCTGGCCGCCTGCATCACATCGCGTGCGATCAATCGAAACGTAGTAAGTTTTCCACCACTCACGGTAATAAAACCCGGATCGACCCAGACGGCATGTTCACGGCTTTCTTTGGATGGATCTTTGCTTTTGTCCTGGCTAATTACCGGCCGCACGCCGGCATAGCTAGAAATCACGTCGGACTCTTGCAACGATGCATTGGGAAATAGTAAGCGGGCGGCATCCAGTAAATAATTGACTTCCGCTGCGGTAATCGCAGGTTCGCGGTTTAGATCGTCGGTGTGATCAAGATCGGTGGTGCCGATCACCGTTGCGCCTTCCCACGGAAAAATAAATACCGGCCGCTTATCGTGTGGGTGAAACAGGGTGAGCGCATCGTCGATGGCGATTTTGGATCGTGGTATCACCAGATGGCTGCCCCGCAGCGGGCGAATCTCTGCAGTGTGGCTGTTTTGGGTGCGTAAATGATCCACCCACGCCCCCGTTGCATTCACGATTACCTTCGCCTTCAGCTCTAGCGATTCGCCGCTGAACTCATCGACTACGCGCACTCCCGACACGCGCGCACCATTCTTCAAAAGAGATTCTTTCAAAAGAGAATCTTTCAAAAGAGATTCTGCGCGGCAATAATTGCATACTTGCGCGCCATCGGCGATGGCTGCGTGCAATACCCGCAGTACCAGTCGGGCGTCGTCGGTAACGGCGTCGGTGTAGTAGCTTGCGCCCTTTAGATCGTGAGTGTCGATGCTGGGAACGCGTTTTTCGAGCGCCCTATTGTCAAAATAATCGTGCGATTTAATTCCCGCCAACGAATCGTATACTGCCAATAAGCCGTTAAAAATCAGCTTTCCCGGAAACTGACCTTTACGGAGCGTGAAAAGATAGCCCATTCGTTCCACTAAACCGGGCGCTTCACGCAGTAGGCGTTCGCGTTCTTCCACGGAGTGCTTGGTCAACTTAATATCGAGCTGCGCGATATAGCGTAAACCGCCGTGTACCATTTTCGAGGAGCGGCTAGACGTGCCCCACGCAAAGTCTTTTTGCTCAACCAAAAGCGCCTTGAGTCCCATGCGTGCGGCTTCGCGCAGAATTCCTGCACCGGTGATACCTCCGCCTACGACGATGACGTCCCACGGGGCGGGTGTATCACTTTGTGTGTAGTTTTTTAAGACTTGCCACGCGTTACGGGTGGCGCTTTGTGGGTTCGACATCCAATCAATCCTCTAACAGCTTGCCGGGGTTCATGATGTGTGCCGGATCGAAGTGGTCGCACAAGCTGCGGATGGCAGACATACCCAACGCTTTTTTCTCGGCCTCTAAAAATGGTGCGTGATCGGTGCCTACGCCGTGTTGATGGCTGATGGTGCCGCCGTTGGCGACAATCGCATTGGATGCGGCGGTTTTGATTTTACGCCAGCGCGCTTCGGTTTCTTCATAACTGTCTGCGCAACGGAATACATACGTGGTGTATGCGCTAGAGCCTTCCGAATAAACGTGAGACAAATGAGTAAATACATGCACTTGCTCGTCTTTGTCGGAGAGAGCATTTTTAATGGACGCTTCCACGTTCTCAACCATCTGCGGAATCCGCGACCAGTCGCAAGCCGTTTCCAGAGTGTCTACGGCATAGCCCGCAGTCCAGAGGCCGTGACGCAGATAGGGAGATTTGAAGCGGTTTTCTTCCCACTTTTTGCCGAGAATCGTACCGGTATTGACCACGCCAAATTTGCTCAGAATATTCAACGCCTGCCGACGGGCGTTATTACACTGTGCGCGTGTTCCGGTTACGCCAAAGGTAATCATGCACTTGTTGCTGCCTGCGCCACGCAGTTTGAGCAGCTGATCCAACACGTTTGCGATGGCTGGATTCGTTGCAAGGCGCACTTGAGTTTCGGTTTCGACTTCGTTCGAGATGCGCAGCATGGAAAGCGGTATGCGGTTCTGCACAAGGGTTCGTGCTGCGGCGATCGCGTCGCTCCAGTTCGGAACAAAGCCCACGTGAAAGCTCTCCTGCTCCGGCAACTGGCTGACGCGCAGCTTAACGTCAGTGATAATCCCCATCCGGCCTTCAGAACCAAGAATCATCTCACGAATATCGGGCCCAGCGGAGGAAGCGGGGAAACTTGGGATTTCCAAGGTGCCTTCCGTGGTTTCGATGCTGCCACCAGCGAATAGTTGCTCAATGCGACCGTAACGCAGCGACTGCTGGCCGCTGGAGCGACTTGCTACCCAGCCACCAACCGTTGAAAGCTCCCAGCTTTGTGGAAAATGGCCCAGCATATAGCCGTGTGGTTTGAGTTGTGACTCTACTTCGGGGCCTGCGGTGCCAGCCCCGAAGGTGGCGATTTGACTGGTGCGATCCAACTCGCTTAGGCGGTTCATGCGGGTAAGGCTGATGGTCAGCACAGGGCGTTCGCTTTCGCGGGGGTTGATATGGCCCACCACGGATGAGCCGCCGCCATAAGGAATTACCTCAACATTGTGTTGGAGAGCAAATTGCAAAAGCTCACGCACCTGACCCGCATTGTTGGGAAACGCCACGCCGTCTGGAAAAACGCCAAATTGCCCACTCCGCATCGCCAGCCAATCACCAAAGCTTTGGCCGCGCGCATGGCGCAGGCGCACCTCGGCTGCCGTTTGGATCAGCGAATGTGGCGGTAATCGGGATGCAGGCACTTGGGTAAGCGCATCTTCCAGACTTGCATCTGGCAACGCTTTCGCCTCGCCAATCCGCTTGGATAGAAATTGCTTAGCAGCGGGTTTTAGTGGAAAGTCCGTACCTTCATTACCCCAACCATTCCAGCGACGCATAATCAGCCCTCATTATCGACTTGTATTTTTCGACTTGTTTCGGTTTTCTATATACTAGCGACTTCACGCAATCGGACACTGTCCAATTGAGACGCGATTAGTCTCCAATGCGGACAGATTGGATAACGAAACTTCCCACCATGACGTCACTCGGCTTTGCATCCATCCCAGCGCTTCAGCAATATCTGAAAACGGCAGAAGCGTGTGGCGTAAAGGTTCAGCCCCTGCTGGATCAGGTTGGCCTTACGCAAACGGTACTTGCTGACAATCGCCAGCGGATTTCCGGTGCCACGCTGCAATTACTGCTGGCGGAGTTGATTCCTGCAAGCGCAGATCCATTGTTTGGTTTACACACCTCGGCCTACGTCCAGCCAGCGTCCTATAGCGTTCTGGGTTACATTGCGATGAACTGCGCCACGCTCAGTGAGGCGCTTGCAAAAGTCCCCGTATACGAAAAAATTGTAGGGGATATGGGCGTTACACGCATTTTGCAAGTCGATCAGGAATTGTTTGCGAAAGGTGAAGCGGTTGCGGTAGGCAATGTGCAAGTGCGCTGGCAATGTGGGTTTGACGATCCTTTTGTACGCCGCCATGTCATTGAAAATGTACTCGCTTCTTGGACTCGGTATAGCCGATGGGTGGGAGAACGGCAAGACCAGTCACCGGTTTGCGTCTACCTCGAACATGCCCGCCCTGAAAATACACAAAATGAGGCGTATGTAGCCGTATTTGGCTGCCCCGTCCACTTCTCCCAACCCTTTAGCGGGCTGGAAATCACGCCTCAGCAAATGCAGTTACCGATCCGCCAAGCAGATCCGGTCTTGCTGAACACCTTGCTAGAGCACGCAGCCAAACTGCTTGCCGAAATTGATCGTGATGCACGCTGGTCGCAGCGCGTAAGTAACCTGCTGCGCTTGATGATACGCAAGGAGCTGCCGCGCAAAGAGGCCGTTGCCGACCAGCTATGCGTAACCACCCGTACTCTCCAGCGCAAACTAGAGGAGGAGGGCGTCAGTTATCAGCAGGTACTCGACCAGCTTCGCCTTGAAATGGCGCACGACTATCTCAGCAACAACAGCCTGTCGGTGGATGAAATTGCGCCCATGTTAGGCTTCGCCGAATCGCGGTCTTTTCATCGCCGTTTCAAGCAATGGACGGGCCTGACGCCAGGCCAGTACCGAGAACGTTTGAGCTAATGCAGCGCATTCCGTCGCCTGTTGGGTTTTATTTCAATTTATGCAGGCTGTACTGGCGTCGAAGCCACCAGTCACGGATTCGCGTGGGCGTCCAACCGGCCAAAATAGGCGTGGCGTAGCCATCAAAACCATGGCGAAAAACTGCGGTTTCCGGTGCGTCTTGAATGGTTTCAGCAAGCGCAGTGCAAAAAACGTCGACACAATCCGCCTCTTGTTTTTTGCTGGTTCCGCAGGAAGAAATCGACTTTTCAATCAGCGCGTAGCGTGAGCCTCTCCGCTGTGTACTCGTCTGTGCGCGCACTGAGTGGTTATGGCCGCCTGTTTGCTCAGTGTTTGGTTGGACGGTCATCACATTGATATGAAAGGGAGCAAGCTCCATCCGCAGCGCGTCTGAGAGAGCGTGTACCGCAGCCTTCGATGCGCAATACATCCCTGAAAACGGCGTGACGAGAATCCCGGACAAGCTACCAACGTTTACGATCAAGCCGCTGTGCTGTTGTATCATCGGCTGCGATGCGGGGCGCACCATTCGCAAAATGGAGTGGATGCTGGCGGAGAGTTCGTGCTCGATCTGTGCGTCATCGAGCTCGATCAATGGCCCGATCAAGCCGCCGCAGGTATTGTTAACCAGCACATCCAGCCGCCCTTCCGCTTTGACAATGGTTTCAACGGCCTCGTTACATTGCTCGGTGCTCTCAAGGTCAAGCTCAATGGGCGTGATGCCGAGGTCTTTCAGGGTTTTTACGGACTCCCAACGATTCCCGCCAGCATATACGTGATGGCCGCGTTCCTTGAGTTTAAGAGCAAGCTTCCGGCTAATCCCCGACGAACACCCCGTAATAAGGGTTACTCTGGAATTTTGCATGTGTGTATCCTTTTCTGATTACACTACAAGATCACTGGTATTTGCCAGCTTAGCACTTTGTGTGGTGTTTTTAGGCGTTCAAGAAGAGGAATCCATTGTGCTTGACTTATATACCGCGCTACGAAACCGCCTTCGCCCCTCCATGGTGGCTGCGCACGACGCCTTGCCTGGCCGCATCGGCGCCATGCAGATCAGCAACCGCCATTTTGTACTGGGTGCGCCGTTGTTGCCACCCTATCCGCCTGAGTTGGCAACGCTTACCGTGGCGATGGGGTGTTTCTGGGGAGTCGAGAAGCTCTATTGGCAGACACAAGGCGTCTACACCACGATGGTAGGTTATACCGCAGGCTTCACCCCGAACCCTACCTATGAAGAGGTTTGTAGTGGCCAGACGGGGCATACAGAAGCGGTGCGTGTCGTTTTTGATCCGAAGCAGGTGACCTTGGAGGCGCTTTTAGAAGCCTTCTGGGAAAATCACGACCCCACCCAAGGGATGCGCCAGGGCAATGATATTGGCACTCAATACCGGTCCGGCCTGTATTTTACCGACCCAGATCAGGCGCAGATTATGGAGGCAACACGCGACCATTATCAGGCGCGATTGAGCGAGCAGGGGCTTGGTGAGATCAGCACCGAGATTTGCGCAGCGGGTGATTTTTATTATGCCGAGGATTATCACCAGCAGTACCTCGCCAAGAATCCGGATGGATATTGTGGGCATGGGGGGACGGGGGTGTGTTATTTATCCCGATAACAACGCAAGCAAGTGCCCTAACACCCTAAGCTTCTCGCTCTCTAGCCCCTCGTGGGTGGTTTCTTGCTCGATTTGTTGTTGAACCTCTTTTGCCGTTGCTCGCATTGCCTGCTCGCATTCAAGGTAAAGGGCCTCTGCCTGTTTTGGTGTTAGTGCGCAATGCTGCACCCCAAAATCAAGAAGAGGCTTTTTGCCCCACCACTTTCGACTACCCATTAGGGTGAGCGCTGAAACGTCATTCTTTATATAGGCCGTCGTGCTGACGATATCGTAAGCAGGCGCCAGCCATACGTGGTTTGCGTTGTGATATAGCACGCCGAAGTTCTTTAGATGCGCATCGCCATTTTGTAGCCTCTGGCAGAGCACGATCATTTTAAAAAATTGTTGCAACGAATCTACCTTGTGCGGTGGCGAAACAAAACGATGGAGGGTTTTGGCGAGTTGTTCATAGCTGCCCTCATATTTGTCGCCACGACTTTTCGCTTGTAAGACACACAGATCTTCAAAGCCTAGGTACTCGCCATTCTCTAAAATATCGAAGCGCCTAGTAATAAACAGTGCGCCATCGTCTGAAAGGTGAAATTCAGGCGTGGGGATATTCGCGAGCTGGTGAACCCGCATACACCAGTACTCATTGAGGGCAAGCTGTGGATACTCGCTACCCCACGCCTTGACAATGTAATCACGCAACCGCAAGGCGGCTTTATCTAAGACTTTCGCGAGTACTTTAGGCTGCACACCACTCACAGGGGAGAACAAAGCGAAGCGCTGCACCAACTCATCGAACAGGCCCTGTTCAGGGTGTAAGAGCGCATCAAGTGACAAAGGCTCCAGAACAGGTGCCGTTTTTCTGTACTGAATCCGCCCCTGCACACCCGGAGCCAGCAGCGTCAGCAGGCTTAATTCGTCACTGCCTAGCACCTTGGCAAAGTGGCGCTGAACCACTGAGAGCAAATAACCCTCGGGCAAATGCATTTCGAAGATCGGATGTAGTTTATTGTGGGTGTAATCGCGCAGGCGCACGGGCATGGTAAGCGACACAAAATCTGCGGGGGCGGCGCTTTCTTGATAGCGAAAAATAAAGTGATCTTGCTCGCATCGTAAGTGCCCCGCAAAGCGTTGCTCCACCCAAGTCTCAAGGCCGCTGTTCATCCAGCAGCTCCTCAAAAGTAGGGAAGGGTGACTTTTGGCGAAGGCTCAGTTCATAGCCCAAATAGTCCATGATTTTAATGACTTTCTTGATTCCCACGTCGCCTGCTCGACCGGTTTCGAAGGCGTTGATCGTGGCGCGCGAAATCTGCAAATGTTCCGCCATGATTTGCTGAGTGATTTGCTTTTCAGTACGTAAGCGGCGTGCTTCTTGGCCTAGGGAATAGAAATCCATGGTGCCTAAAATACTTTACAGTTAACGTAATGTTTTAACAAATGTAAAGTATTTTAGGCAAACAGGCAAGATGACGCGCACAAGAGGAGAAACCTAAAAAAGGTGCCACAAGAATAAGCAGGAGGGTGTTAATCAAAAACGGCGAAGGGGCGCTGCGGCGCGCAGAAAATCACCTCCGCGCTCCGCAGCCAGCAAAACAAACGCAATCTTACTTGCCGCCGAGCATTCCAGCCTTAAGCGAGGCTTGTGCAGGGTTGTCGCTCAGCCAAATGCCGAACAGCGCCTTTTTGAAATCCAGCCCTTTTACGACTTTAACTTTTTTGCCGTTTTTATAAACGTGCACGCCATCGCCTTTTTGGTAAACAAGATCGAAGTAGTCGCCATCTTTGATCTCATCGTGAAAAGAGGCAACAAAGTCTTTAATCCGTGGTTCTAGCTCACCTAGCTTGCCGTTCAGGGACTTTTCAAAGCCCTCCATTGTGCTGCTTACCATCCGATCGCTGGTGATCTTGTTGGAAATGATGCTCAGACGAATGGATTGGTTCTCATCCGCTGCGACGATCGCGGCCGCATCTTTGCTTTGAGCGGGTAGGTATAGGCCGCCCACATAAAGTTCAAAAAAGAACTTTTCGCGAACACCCGCACCATTTAACACAAGCGATTGACCCATTACTGGGTATTGATCGGGAAGCTGGATGCCGCCAATTTCAAGTGCGGAAGCTGTAGCAGCAGACAGTGCAAGCGCGGCAGCAGATGCGATTTTGAAGATGTTTTTCATGGGAGTGACCTTTTCCTTGGTGGAGGGTGAGTGAGTCTCGTTTTGGGAGTGAGTTGTTATTTTTGATTGGAATTTATAGGTAGGGCGGCAAAAGTATACGCCAACAAAGTGCTTTGTTGGCAGCCTTCATCGTCTACCTCTACAACGCGATTTGTGGAGTTGCGTCGATCTAGCGGGAACTATAACCCGATCTGTGGCAATAAAGCGTGATCTTAGTTCCGACCTTCAGGTCGCAAATAAATCAAAAACAATCTGGGTCGCGGGTGATCCTTGCAGAACGCGGCCATTGGCCGTGAATCCCAAGTCTTGCGCGGCAAAGACTATTGACCTGACATCTATAAATCGGCAAGATACCGAGCGCCCTTGCGGTATGGGCATTATTGCCACTTTACCCCAGTGCAGTTCCAGTAGGGTAAGCCGGAGTCTCGCCGTTTGTTTTGTCTCGGGAAACGGTCGGTCGACTTGCCATCAATTCACACCTAAGCCATACGCCGAGGATTACATGAAGGTTCTTGTCGCTGTCAAACGAGTTGTAGATTACAACGTCAAAGTGCGGGTCAAGCCGGATCATTCAGACGTGGATCTGAACAACATCAAGATGGCTCTGAACCCTTTCTGTGAAATCGCGATCGAAGAAGCCGTTCGCCTCAAAGAGAAAGGGATAGCCAAAGAAATCGTAGCCGTATCAGTCGGCCCCAAAGAAGCGCAAGAGCAAATTCGCACCGCGCTGGCACTGGGTGCAGATCGCGGAATTTTGGTAGAAACCGCTGAAAAAGTGCAGCCCCTAGGCATTGCCAAAGTGCTCAAAGCCCTTGTTGATCAAGAGAAACCCGACCTGATCATCCTCGGCAAGCAATCCATCGACGGCGACAACAACCAGACAGGCCAAATGTTGGCCGCGCTGGCGGGCGTCTCGCAAGGCACCTACGCCTCTAAAGTCGACGTTGCTGGAGGCAAAGTGACGGTTGTCCGTGAAATTGATGGCGGCCTGCAAACCGTAGAAATTACTCTTCCAGCCGTAGTCACCACAGACCTGCGCCTCAATGAACCACGCTACGCTTCGCTGCCAAACATCATGAAAGCCAAGAAAAAGCCGCTGGACGTTACCACGCCAGACGCTTTAGGCATTGATGTGAAACCACGCGTTGCCACCTTGAAAGTTGAACCGCCTAGCGAACGCAAAGCCGGTATCAAAGTTGCCGACGTTGCCGAACTGGCCGCTAAACTGAAGAATGAAGCGAAGGTGATCTAATGAGCATTCTCGTATACGCAGAACACGATAACACCCAGATTAAGGGTGCAACCCTGAACACCATCGCTGCTGCTAAAGCCATTGGCGGCGATATCCACGTTCTGGTGGCTGGTCAGAACTGCGGCGCGGCAGCAGAAGCTGCATCCCGCATTGACGGTGTCGCTAAAGTATTGGTCGCTGATAATGCCGCCTTTGCACACCAGTTGGCCGAAAACGTAGCCAGCCTCGTTGCAGAAATTGGCAAGGGCTACAGCCACATCCTCGCACCTGCGACCAGCAACGGCAAAAACTTCGCGCCACGCGCAGCAGCCCTGTTGGACAGCCAGATGATCTCTGAGATCAGCGGTGTGGTGAGTGCAGATACTTTCAAGCGCCCGATCTACGCAGGCAACGCGATTGCTACCGTACAAAGCAGCGATGCGATCAAAGTCCTGACCGTACGCGGCACGGCATTCGATCCCGTCAAAGCGGAAGGCGGTTCTGCTGCGGTTGAGGCAGTTGCTGGCGGTAAAGACGTTGGCGTGTCGAAGTTCGTTGGCGAAGAGCTTGCGAAATCCGACCGTCCTGAACTGACGGCTGCACGCATCGTTGTGTCTGGCGGCCGTGGGATGGGCTCTAGCGACAACTTCAAGATCATCGAAGCACTGGCCGACAAGCTAGGCGCAGCGGTGGGCGCATCACGCGCTGCGGTTGACGCGGGCTATGCACCGAACGATATGCAGGTTGGCCAGACCGGTAAGATCGTTGCGCCAGAGCTGTATGTCGCTGTCGGTATTTCCGGCGCGATCCAGCATCTTGCCGGTATGAAAGACAGTAAAGTCATTGTTGCCATCAACAAAGACGAAGAAGCTCCAATCTTCCAAGTGGCTGATTACGGCTTGGTTGCGGATCTTTTCACCGCAGTTCCAGAGTTGACCAAACTGGTCTAATCTGGGCCTTTGCGGTCGATTAGAAAAACCCGGCAACTAGCCGGGTTTTTTTGTGCCTGCTTTTTTTGGTCAGCTCTTTTTGTACCCGCTCTTTTGCGCCCAAGAGCCGATGGCGAACCTGCACTTAGCAAGGCGTTACACAAATCAAACGGTAATAACGTTCAGATTTGGTTAACTTTGCGCCAGCAGGCTCGCAAATTAGGTTCTTAAAGGCGCGTATCGCGCAAAGAAACGAACGTTTCAAGCCTGAAATCGAAAAAAAACGAAAGATCGAATTAGAACGAGAAAGACAACAGGTAGAATCATGATAAGAAATCTTCTGGTCGGCGCAGTGGGTTCGTTGATGGCGTTAGGTGCAAGTCAAACGATGGCTTGGTCGCAGCCTACTCACAAATGGATTGTGATGGATGCGCTTGCTTATATGGGCTCAGACCGTGCAACGCCAGAAGAAAAGCGCGCCTATGATTTTTACGTTGAAGCCGCCAATGGGCAAGCCGAAGTTGCCGCCGATGCGCTGGGCCAAGCCTGCTACGATGTCGATAACTTTCGTGACGTTCACATTGGTTCTTGGTGGGCTGGCGGCCATTGGTCGGCGCCCGTGTTTGGTCTTGCTCATTCGCTTGTGGGCTACAACGCCTACCATCACTTTATCAATATGACGCGCGGTGAGGATGTTCATGGTAACGCCCACGGCGGCTATAGCTATCAGAATCGCACGCCAAACGGCTCGTTCGGTAAAGGTGACGTGGTGGATATCGACAAACTTGCCGCCATCTATCTTTGGAACCAAGAGCTCTCAAAACGAGACTTCAATACCACCGAAGCTCACTATCGCCAAGGATCGTATTCAGATTGGAACGCGCACTATCGCGATTTTCAAAATATTTCGTGGCAGCCTTCTGCGAACGCAGGCGAGTATTGGCTGAGTGAGTTTTACAAGCAGCCCAGTTTTCAAGCCATCGGCTACGCACTGCACTTCCTGACGGATTCTGCGCAGCCGCACCACGCATATTCTACCTCGGCCAATAATCACGTTGGTTGGGAGAACTGGGTGGAAGACCACTACAAGCGCGATCAGTTTGCTGATTTCACCGCTGTTCGTGCGGCCGTTGGAAAATACAATCCCCGCGATTCTCTTAACGGCTTGATTACCCAAGTGGCAGGTGTCGCTTACACGCACCCTGAGCCGCTCTTCGCAAAAGATTACGAAACCCGCAAAGCCGCAGCGCAAGCGCTGATTCCTGAAGCCATCGCGGCGACGGTGGCCGTGCTGACAAAGGCGGTGAATTGTTTGAACGATGAGTGTGGGTTGTAGGGGCGAGATTCAGCGCGCTTAGGGGAGATATAAATGCGCCGCTACAAATCGCGTCGGGGCGCGATCCAACGCACCCCGACGAACTCGCCACACTCTGACGAACTATGCATTGCCACTCTGCGCAACAAGCCGTTCACGAATCACCGATAGAGGCTCGTCGCGCAGTAAATCACCGTTCCGGTACACCGGCTCCAGATAATTCCGGCGCCCCTGCAGCTGCTCCAGCCGGATGGTTTCATAACGGCCGTCTTCAGTGCGGATTAAGGCCAAGCGGCCGGGCTTGCTGCGTTTGCCTGGATCAGTGGCGGGGTCTTTGAATACATCCCGCCATTCACCGTGGATGCAAGCGGCGGAGGCTTTCATTGCAAACTTCTGGGTGTCGCGGTTGCAGTGTTGCAGCAAAGCGCCGCCCATGCCAAAGGCAAGGTTGTCCACCGAAAGTTTCCGGCGTTGCAATTCGGCAAGGATTGCCGCGAGGCTGTCGGGATCAATGCCATCTCCCTGTATCACGCGCACACAAGGTGGCAAAACGCGATAGCCTTTGCTGTTTTCCGTAAATCCGAAGCGTGCCATCAGCCGCTCAATGGTTTCTGGAGCGATGATGACAGGATCGCCACTGTCAGGACGCACGACTAGCGTTCCGCCACTCTGTTCGAGCGTGGTTTTGAGCGCATCCCCCCAAATGGAATCAATCGCATGCCAGAGATCCCATGAATCGCTTACACAAGCGACAATCGCGCCGGGTTTTGCGAACTGTGCAAGCAAATTGGCGTAGGCAGCCTGTTCACCGTCGCGCCCCCAGCTGGTAATGGTGCTGTGTTCGGTAGCAGGGATTGAATAGCCCGCCATTGGCTCACCGTAATAGCGCCGCGCAGCTAGCAACGCGGCCACGGTGTCCGTCCCTTGAAAGCAGGTCAAGTGAGCCAGCCCGCCAATGGCCGCCGATTCGGTGGAACTCGTGCCGCGCGCGCCAAAATCATGCAGTTTGAAGGGCAGGCCGGAGCAGTCATCTGCCGTGGCTTCCAGTGCGTTGCGGATCAATTCACGGCAGTACCAAGAGGTGCTGGCTACCGTAACGGGGTACCAAATCGCCCGTAACAGCGACGTTTCGATGTAGCTGGTCAGCCAAGCGCAGGCGGGATCGGTGTTTCGCACCTGAACCAATGCGTTATGGGTACTGATTAGGCTTCCTTCAGGAGCGGCGTCGATTTCGAGCGGCAGAAAGCCATCGTATTCCCGCAAGATGTATTCCCAGCCCTCGCGGTTAAAGGGCAGGCCGTGCGCGGTGAGCAGCGCTTCGGCTTCGTCGATATCCTCACGGGTAATGGGCTGGAGCAGGTACTCCTTGATGAGCATCTGCAGGCCAAAAAATACGGTTTCGGAGAAACGCCCGCCGCGGGATTCGATATAGGAAGAAATCACCTGTGTGCTAGGCGGATATTGCAGAAAGTGAGATGCCTTGTAGGAATCGGCGTTCAGAATTGGGTTAATGCGCATCGACATGGGGTTGCTCCTTGATCCGTAAGCAAGAATGGGGTTCAGCCGGTCTATCCAGCCTGACCATCGCCGCTCTGCCGATGGGCTCCCCATCAGCAGCATCGCGGCTTGAAGTAATTGTGGCGTAGAGCCACTAATATGTCAAATAAAAAATGAGTCGCCGACGTTTGTAATAGATAGGCCGCTGTAATAGACGCTTGTGCGAAAAGCGAGTGGCGTGGTTGCTCAGGGTTTCTCCAGACTACAAGCCAAGCATTTTCTGGATGATGTAGTAGTGATCCTCAAACAAACGCATGGGTTCAAGCTCTGCAAGTGGAAGCCAGAAGGCATGGCGCGCATCATCGCCACCGCGCACTTTTGGCAGTTCGGCGGCGGGGGTTAGCTCAATCAGAAAGGCGTGGGTGACGGTGCGCCCACGAGCAGATCGGTGGGGTGCATCAAATACCTCTTGGCTGCGAATCGAGCCCTTCAAAACGGGTGCTGGGATTTTTAGCCGGGTTTCCTCGCGTAGTTCGCGCAGGCAAGCCTCTTCCACCCGCTCATTGGCATCGAGAAACCCACCGGGCAAAGCCCACAAGCCTTTGCCTGGACGTGCTTTCCGTTCGATCAGCAGGATATGCCCGCTTTGCACGACCACTGCATCTACGGTGATGAACATAGGCGCGTAGGGCGCAGCATCCCAAGCTTTGCGATATTCGCGGATAAAGGCGGATTCGGCGGCGATTTCCTGAAATGCCGACGTACTCGCGTAGTGATCCAGCTGTTCGCGCACCGGCGCAGGCAATGCGTGTGCCGACGGTTGTGAAAGCCAAGCGCTACCGGCATCTTCGCGGAGATACGCCTCCCGAAGCGGGGTGGAGCTGATGTCTTGGAGGTTGGGCGCGTGCGTGGCTGACCACTGTGGAAACAGATTTAAATAATAGGAGGTGTGGTCCTTTTCGTGGCCAATCAAGCCAATGACAGGCTTGCGGTGCGGCTGCTGAAAATGCGCTACCGCCAGCCCTTGGACTGTAGCCTGCACGTTACGCACCCAAGCATCATCGTTATAAGGCGCGTCCATGAGGGGCGCGGTGATTACGCGGCGATTTTCGTCTTCGTTCAGGCAGGCTCGGAGCATCTGCTCGCGCTCTTCTACGCTCCATGGGTTACGGAGAGACGGGGGCTGAAAGGCCGAGCCGAACAGCACGATCAGCTTATCGGCCTTGCGAAGACCCTCGCGCACTACACTAAGGTGCCCTTCGTGGAAGGGTTGGAAGCGGCCGATAAATACCAGAAAATCAAAATCACGTGACATTGGTTGCTCCTTGCGGATGTGTCTGTTCAGTAGCGTATGTTAGTGGCATAATGCCACTAAATCAATGGGGGCAAAATAGAGAATGGAACCGCGAAGAAATGAGGAGAAGAAAATGGATTTCGATGCAGGTAGCCATCGCAGTATAGTTAAAGAGGATGGCGCCCCCATGCGAGCGGCTCCGCTTGTGACCGTGGATGTAGGTATCTTTACCCTGCATGAAGGCTTTTTAAAGGTGTTGCTGGTGAAGCGTGCAATGGCGCCAGAAAAAGGCAAGTGGGCACTCCCAGGCGGTATTGTGGATACCGCATGCGACGCCAGCCTTGAATCTACCGCCAAGCGTAAGCTGCGGGCCAAAACCGGCGTTCAAGCGCCTTGGTTGGAACAGGTGGGTACAGTAGGTAACGCCCACCGTGATCCGCGCGGTTGGTCGCTTACGGTGATGTATTTTGCGCTGCTGCCGTATGTGGCGCTCGATGCAGCCGCCCCTGCGTCTTCCCTACAGGCAGGGGAGGGGCTGAGCCCTGTGGAAGCGGTTTCGTGGGTTGTAATTGAGGAGGCTTTGAAAACTCCGCTGGCCTTTGATCATGATGAGTTGCTTGTACAGGCGTTAGAGCGAATCCGCAGCAAAGTCCTCTACACTATGATGCCCGCGTTTATGATTGATTCGCCGTTTACGCTTTCTGTGCTGCAGAGAGCATATGAAATCATCATGGGTCGGCCCGTGGAGAAAAAGGCTTTTCGCAGGCGCCTCGAAAATGCTGGAGTGCTGATCGAAACGGGTGAAATGGTGAGTGAAGGGCCTGGGCGCCCAGCGATGACGTATCGTATCAAACCGGGTGTGCAGGGATTTAATTTTTCACGGCAGTTGGCACCTTGATGTGTTCCGGCATTCACGAGGGATCCCATTCCCGCTAGATAAAACATAGCCAAGCGGCGACAATATGCCTATCACCGGATGCACCAAAAGGAATCGTCAGCAGTGTTAGATAGAAGCACTTCTCAACATACCGCAGTGACACACCCAGGCCATGTTCGCTCCCACAACGAGGATAGCCTCTTTGGAGATGATCGCTCGGGCCTCTATTTGGTCGCGGATGGTATGGGGGGGATGGATGCGGGAGAAGTTGCCAGCGCGCTTGCGCGAGACGAGATCATCCGCCAAACCGCTCATGGCGCCTCGCTTGCAAACGCCGTTGCCGGTGCACACAGAGTAATCTGCGGTGCGGCTGCGCGTGGCGTGGGGGCAGTGGGCATGGGAACGACCGTGGTTGCGCTACAATTGCACGGGCAGGCGTACGAGATTGCGTGGGTGGGGGATAGCCGCGCCTATTTGTGGGATGCCCCTGCGGGGCGATTGTCGCGGTTGACTAAAGATCACTCCTATGTAGAAGATTTGCTTGCAAGTGGGGCGATCAGTGTGGAGGAGGCGCATCGCCACCCCCAAAAAAACCTGATCACTCAGTGCCTCGGAATGTCGGATGACCAAGTTTTGGATGTCGGGATTCAGAAAGGCACTTTAGCGCGAGGGCAGACGGTGTTGCTTTGTAGTGACGGCTTGAACGATGAGTTAACCGATGTAGAAATCGCACAGGTCTTGGCAGATTCCCATCTGCAAAACCGCGCGGCAGAGCTTTCCAGTTGTGCAGATGCCTTATTGAAAAAGGTGCTCGGCGGTGTCGCCAAGGACAACATCAGCATTGTGCTGGTTCAGGTTCGCTCGCATTTTTGGCCCGTATGGTTGAGAAAGCGCTTGTCTATGGCGCGTAGGGGTGATTTGAATCGAAGTGGGGATTTGAATCGAAGTGGTGATTCGCAACAAAACCAAGAACGCAACAGTGCTAACCGCTCTGATTCGGCGAACCGCTCTGCTTTGGCAAGCGTTTTCTTTGCAATGAGCTTGTTGGTGAGCGCGGTGTTTTCCGTAAGCTCGGCACAGGCCGAGGTATTACGAAAAGATTTGCCCAGCGATGAGGCATTTATCGTAGATGGCAAAGTGTTTTCCAGTAAAGTATTTCAAGCGTTTAGTGCGGCGGTGCGGGCAAAAACGCCCGATATGAGTGACGTTGCGATTCTAAAAGGTGTGATTGAAAATCATCTGATAGCGAGAACAGGTTCTACCGAAAGCAGCCATGAGGCAACTGCTGAAAGCACCGTTTGGCAAGAGTATACGATGTTGCTGGATCAGTTGTTTCCAGTAAAAATTGACGAGGCCATTGCGCATCGTTGCATTCAATTGCTTCCAGTAAAGGGTGAGGAACTGATTCGCTGGGTTGGCGCAGAGCCTACCGAAAAAAAACGCCTTGTTTCAGGCGTGATTTCCGAAGAAGCTTTGAAAGCGGCTGAAAAGGTGGAGATTGCTGCGATTCGCTGCCAAGAAAGCGCGCCGCAATCTATTCGACTAGATCAGGTGCTTCGGAGTGCAGATGAGGCCGCTGTGCTCAAACTGCGGCGTGGCGACACGGAAACCTTCGGTCGCCTGACGGTCATCTATGCACGTACACGACTGCACGAAGGCTTGCTCCTAAAACAGCAACGTCTAGACGATGTGGATTTATCGACGCTGAATCAGATCGTTATCGACCGTGAGCGGCGCGTTGAAATGGAGGAGGCTGCGGGAGTTCGCATTGAAATGCACCATTCACCGGAGCAGATACGCCGCCTGATAAAAACCATCACCGATACGGAGATCGACGCCTACTACGAAAAGCACCAACGAGATTTTCAACAAATTGGCGAAGTCAGTGCCCGCCACATCACCGTTTCCAGCCAGAAAGACGCTGATCGTGTGGTGGATGAAATCCGCAAAGGACTCTCTTTTGAAGAAGCGGTACGCAAATATTCGCTTGCGTCAGATAAGACTGAAAATCCCCCGGGATCAATGGGCCGAATCAGTCGCACCGAAAAGAATCTAAGCTTTCTGCAAAAGCTCACTCTCATTTTGCCAGCGGGAGAGGTGTCCAATTCCTTCCGTATGCCGGACGGAAAATCCTGGGAAATTCTCTGGGTGGATTCTCGCACAGCGGTTTCGCTTCCGAAATCCGATGAAAGCGTAAGGTCCGAGATCCGCAGAACGCTTGCGCAAGAAAAGGCGCAAACGCAATTTGCCGATCAGGTCGCGGATTTGTGGCAGCGCGCAGAGGTTCAGCTAAATCAATCCTTGTTTCCGGAACCATGGTTGCGCTCCTTGCCTGGAGCGCAAAAGCGGTGATTTGCCAATGAGCCGAGTATCCGATCGTAAATCAACGTGGTTTTTGGCCGGTATTTTTATAACGCTTGCGGTCGTTGTAGGAGTTGCTCTGTGGTTGTGGATAATTTTTCTGCCACCTTCGGAGGTTTTGTTAGACTCCAGTGACCATGCCCCGCAAAGCATAGCAGTGCCCGCGCCTGCTTTGACCGGATCGCAGACGCAACATAGATCTGACAAAGCGGCTGTATCGGAAAGCGATGCGTTCGCGCCCTTGCAGCAAGAGCCACCCGCTCAGACACCAAAGCTAGAGAGCGCGCTCAACAATATGCGCCAGTCTCTCTCTGAAGGAGATGCCCGCACACCAGAACTTGCTCCTGACCTTGAACGCGAAAAACCAAGTGCAGCAGCGCTTGAAGACCCTGCAGCCTATGCCGACTACGAAGCCACGCAAGCACACACCACCGCAAGCGCATGGATGCAAGCGTTTCAGAAAATTCCCGAATTGCGGGCGCGGATTGACGCTGCGAAGGCTGCTGGTGATAAGAGTGACGAAGAAATTGCCGAGGCGGAGGATGCGCTCGTCGAGCTAGAAAAAATGCGCGATGAATTAAAAAGGGAGAATCCTGAATTGTTTGTGCCTAGTGGAAATTCATTGCCAGAGGCCACACAAGCGATCGGCAAGCCCTAAGGTACAAATAAAGTTCCGGATGCAGCACATATCCCGATAATGTAGACTCGAAATCGCCCGCCGACAACGCACCGCTTGGTTCCGGATGCAGCACATATCCCGATAATGTAGACTGCCGGTATCCGTCAAGCGCTAGCGGTGACTGTTCCGGATGCAGCACATATCCCGATAATGTAGACTGTATTGGCCTTTTTCACGCACCGAACGCGAGTTCCGGATGCAGCACATATCCCGATAATGTAGACTAAAAAAGTGCTTGCGTGGATGCGCAAGCAAGTTCCGGATGCAGCACATATCCCGATAATGTAGACTAGTGGGTTGTGACGGGGGCGCTGACATTTAGTTCCGGATGCAGCACATATCCCGATAATGTAGACTTTATCCCTACCGCAGATGAGCTAGCTGGTAGTTCCGGATGCAGCACATATCCCGATAATGTAGACTTAATGCTTGCGATGTACTCGCCAGCAGGCAGTTCCGGATGCAGCACATATCCCGATAATGTAGACTAGTACTGCGGCAACCTGCTGATTTAAAACAGGTTGCCGCTGTTTCTCCGCAAGAAAATATCATAGCTGCTTCAGAAAAGACTAAACTGTTCGGGCGTTTTATTGGCGTCCTGCCGGATTCCACCGTGATACGAGATAATCTGCTCATACTGTTTGTCAGTAAAAGTTAGGATATTGACCTTACCACCCGCTGGCACAGCCGACTCAATACGGCCACAAAATGTATTAACCTGCGCATGGCTCGTACAAAATCGCATATAAACTGAAAGCTGCGCCATCTGGAACCCCATGTCCAACAGAGAAAGCCTAAAATTGCTCGCCGCCTTACGCTCCTCTTTGCTTATTACCGGCAGATCGAACATTACAACTATCCACATAATGCGATACCCGCTAAGCATCAAGTGACACTCCCGGCATAGGAAATGCGAGATCACATAGCTTCGTCAGATAGCTCTGCGCCAAAGAAACAGCTAAACGCTGCATACAGACCATCACAGGAGTCGCGCCTGCCACCGTCTGGAGATCTTGATAAAGCGACATGGCTAATGTCCGCTTACATTCCGCCGTCAAAGCTACTTCGGGGTCAGCGTGTACTAGCCTAAAGACTTGCCAATCCACTAATGGCCTAAAAGGCTCAATCAAATCATCAACAAGCCGCATCGGGTTACCCTCATTGCTGTGGTGAATTCCCAGCGTAGGGTGTAATCCCGCTGCGACCACAGCTCGCGCAGTGGCTGCCCTGTATACCGTATAACCATAGTTCAGCAGCGAGTTAATCCCGCCGCCAGCGGTATCTCTGCGAAAACTCTCTCCCATAAGCAACTTCCAATACCGCCTCGCCCCTTGTGCCTCAAGGTTGCCAATATCTCCAGACCGAACTTTGTTGGCCAATGCTGTTAGAGGCTTGCTCGGTTTGCCCGACGCATCCAGCACTGCCGCCTGCTGCAATAATTTGATGCGCACAATGCTAGCCCATAACTGCTTTTGTAAAGGCTTTGTAGCCGCCAATTGCGCATCCATACGCTTAGCCTGCTGAAAATTGCCATCCACTGGCCAAAGCATTCCCACCACATTATGATGACTACCACACAGGACGAAGGGGGCTCCTTTCTCGGCAAGGGCTACCAATACATTATTGGAATAGCTCAAACCATGAGAATGTGCAATCACCGCACCAATATCTTCCAATGGTACCCGCCCAACTTCACGTCGCTGTGGCCCGGTTTCATGCACCATGAGAAAACCACGATAAAGCGAAAGATGGCGATTATCTTCAGCAATTTCGACAATTCTCTCGATCATGTCTTATCTCCCATAACGTACTGGCCTGGCATCACCTATGGGCGAAATAGCCATGTGAATTCCGCCAGCCTTCTGCAGTGAACCAGCAGTTTTTGAGATATATTTAAAAGGGTTATTTTTGTCCTTGTCACGGGCATCTACGTTTGCTTCGTTATGTTCAGCAAAAAAAATCTGTCCATTCTGTGCAATTTTGACAACCCGCATAATTTTATTTTGTCCTGCAATCTGCATCTTCACAACATCATCAATTATTAATCGCATTACTAATGGCTTTGCAGACAGACTCAACAATGGGTTCCTCAATTTTTGCCAGGCAGCTTTTTCACCCAATTCACGAACAATCTGATACGCCTGAAAAGTTGAGACAACATCACTGTTCCACTTACCCTTTTCATCTATCCAGATTTCAATACAGTAATTACTACCACCTACATAGCCCTTGTAGGCATTTACCTGACCCTGCTCATCAATACCATGTCGAGAAAAATCACGGGTACTATTAATTTTTACTACATTCTTATTTTCTAATAACCGCTGACGTGGACCACCATCTTCCGAGCGCACTCTCCGGGTTACCTGGCCGTTATCACGTAGTCCCCAAGCCGTATCCTCATGCATCTTGCCTTGATAACCGTGGTCAGGCTTATGACTAACAACCAGATGCTCCAGTGCCCTGGTCACATGCTCCCGGTAGGTATCCCATGGAAGCGGCATATCATCTACAAGGCGAGATAGCTGCAATTCTCGTGTGCGAGCACTGGCACGCGAAAATTTTTGTAGTAGCCCTTGATCCGTTACACCAATAACTGCCGCATCAATGGCATGGTGTCGATGGTCTTCGCGATTTTTTATTCCGCCCTCTGAAAGCAGGCGATTCAATCCAAACATTGCTCGCAATTGTGCTGTCATTCGGCCTGGTATTGCTCTCACACTGTTAGGCGGACAGATTAGCGTTAAATATTCTTTAGCAATGCGCGAGAGATAAGCCGTATCATTAAGTGCTCGCGACAGAAAATCTTTATCATCTCTCAACCATTGCTGATAACCATCGGATGCGAAGCGCTTGCGTTTTTCTCGTGGCATTAGGGATGCTCTCTGTAAGATCGCGTCATAGTCATAATCTGGGTTCAGGCTCTCTCCAAATGCTTCATATGGCGTGCGGTTTCCCTTGTCACGATTTGCACGGCGCATAGCGACCGTTTTATTGTTAAGGCTGTCATCCAATGTTTTGGAAAATGGCAGAATATGCTCTATTTCAACTTCAGCGGATAACAGCTTTTCTATGCTGATCTGATCCCCTGTATAAGGGCAGCGGCGATTCGCGGCATCTTTTGGATTTAATTCATCCCAAAGCTGCATTTTTTGGCTGATTTCGCGCCTTTTCCCACGATCAATGACTAGGGGATCAATGCCAAGAATTTCGCAGGCATCCTTAATGCGTTTTTCGTTCCGATCCTGGCGCTGCTTTTGTTCTTCCTGTATTTCCTTACGCTTCTCTCGGCTTAATTTAAGATCACGGGCCAGCTCCACTACAACTTCGGCGGGGTTTCCATACCGCTTTATAAGTGCATTAATAATTTTTCTCAGTTCATTTAACCCAATATGCACGGTTGGATTAGCAATTTTTCCAAAACGGCGCTCCGGGCTATCGTTAGGATCGCCTGAACCAAAGCCCACATGCCTCTGAAGTACCTCACCGTAATAAGGTAATTCTTGATACAGTTCACCCGTCTGCTCAATTAAAGACAATGCGCTATGGCTATCAAAGCCAGCTCTTTTTACTGCCTCGGAGTAAACAACTACATCCTCCTTGAGTGCAGGCAACAAGCGGCGCAATGCTGCAACGCTCAAGCTTCCATAGCCTTCTGGTAATGTCACACCAGAAACACGCTCTGCGGCTGATTCATCTACATCTGTATTTGCCTTCAACCATTCAATCAGCGCAGTCTCGCTGCCTTCATTGACCAGCTTATCAACAATGAGATTTTGTAAATCGGCGTTAAAATCATGCCAACGACGCCCAAAATACTGATTGCGAGCCAATATTATGGCTGTAGCGTTGCCCTTAAGCCTGTCACGCTTTATATCCTGAAGATTAAATTCAGTTGTACTTGTCAGGCCAAGAGCCTTAGCGATCTTCACGAAAGTTACGTCACTCTTTTCTAGTAATGCAGCAATCGTGTTGCGCTGCGCTACAGTCAGCGCTTGTGCACCAAGAGCAGGTGTTGTGATACGAAGATGGTTGAGTTCCTGGTAAATTCTCGCCTGTTGTGTCAGGGGTAGTGCAAGCGGTGCTCGACTTTCATCTGGAATTAGCGTGCAACGACCAGGCTTTACCGGCTTTAATGGGCGTTGATATAAGAGAATGTCGCGTAGTATCGCTCTTGCGTCTTCATTAAAAAGAAGTGGGTCATATTTCGCCTGAGACACCCACAGCGTATCAAATTCATGCGCGATCATCGCTCGATCAATGTAAAAATCGTACGCTTTGTCCTTTTGAGTTTTTCCACGTAAACGCGCTCTGACGCTTTTGCCGCTTTGTTGCTGCTTAAAAAGCCATTCGCCTATGGTCTGGCAATTTTCTACCTCTAGTTGTTGCCGAAGATCTACAATCGCCTTCTTTAGTACGCTACTATCATTATCCTTTTTGTCGGTCTTGCGGTTGCTCAAAAAACCACGCCGCTGGCTTATATGGAACAGCGCACGCCCAAATTCTGGGCCACTCAGTTGGCGGTATAAGCCTTCTTTGCGGAGCTCGTAGGGATTAAGAACGACAAGCGCCTTCCTTGCGTCTGCATCCTCTGGAAAAAATTTTTTTTGTACCAGCGCATTAAGCAACCTTGTCTTTCGTTTCAGCAACCTATCTCGGCGTCGCCTCATCTGGCGCGCAACCCTCCGTGTTACGGCCAACGAAGACCCATCCTTTGGATTTCGGCCATCAGAAAAAATCCTGACCCCCATACGAATAATCGCAATTGGTTCATTTTGCATTGAAAGGCGGATCATTGCCCACCCGATAGAAGTGGAGCCTATATCCAAGGCAAGTCGATAACGCATTAGTTGGGGCATGTAGCCTCCCATCGTTGACGGTCTTATTATTTATGGGCTATTCTATAATTGTATACGTTATCGGGATATGTGCTCTGTCCGCTAACAAGCTGAAAGATGCACAAAATGAGAGGCTGCTATATGCAGCCTCTTTTATTTCGGCATACCAAAACTACTCCCCCTCAAGACAGCGACACCGCTTGATCCCATAAATCGTTGGGAATTCTGCCACGCCGACCGTGGCCTCGGCATTGGTTGAAGACTTCAACAACCGGGGTAAGCAAATCGTGGATCGCTTGGTGCGCAACGTCTGCCATAAGTCTCTCCTATTGGAAGGTAGTGAAGAGCGAATTGGACGCTACTATTCCCTATTTGTCAGACTTGCTTGCCGGAAGGTTGCAATCTACATCCGCAACAAACATGCGGCGGTCGTCATGAGCATCGAACATTATGAAGAGCTGCTGACCATGAAAGATGCCTGTGTAAACCTAGTCAAGGAACAGCGCCGTCTCCAGCTGGAGGCGCTGGGGGATGAGTTTGACCATCTCTACCAGATGATGCAGCGGCCCAAGCACAAAATCGCGACTGAGGCATTTTTTAATGCCACGGCAGAAGACCTCAATTCTACCTACCGCCCGGCAAGACGGAAATTTCTGAATGGGCACCGTGCTGGCGGGTGTGAACGGCGCTGGGAAGATCTCGATTCTGTGTGTTGGCTATGAAAGCAAAGGCGCCCACTATTTCAATCCTGACGAAGCGGCTAGGATACTGTTGCAGAAAAGAGCCGCCACAGACCGGAAAAAAATTCTCTGGGGGGATGGGGCGGGAAGGAAAAGGGATATGGCGCGCTTTGCTGAATGCTTTCCAGAATCCCAGCGTGCCATCACCGATGGCTAACTTAAATCAGCATCTTCCCACTCCCAACACGACCACCGCTAGTGGCTGTAGCTCAAGAGGTCGGTTTAAGGGTGCTTACACTTTTTTCGCCGCATATTGCCTCAAATTGAGAATTATTCTGATTTGTGCCACACTTTAGCTACTTTAAGCAACTCGCCAGCCTCTTTTTGAGGTTCGGATACTCGATGTTTGGAAACTAATGAATACGCTCTCTCACGTTCAGCACGCCAATATCCATTATCAAATTGTTCCCGCCGATCCCTTTGCACACATCTACCAGATCAGCCTGCAAATTGCATCACCCGCGCGTGAGGGGCAGCGTTTGAACTTGCCCGCGTGGATTCCGGGCAGCTATATGATTCGGGATTTTGCGCGAAATATTATTTCCTTGCGGGCACGGCAGGGGAATCAGTGGGTTTCGGTGCGAAAGCTAGACAAAAGCACGTGGGAGCTCGGCGAAGTCAACGGCCCTGTGATTGTCGAATATGAAGTCTATGCGTGGGACTTATCCGTGCGAGCGGCGCATCTCGACCAGAATCACGCCTATTTTAACGGTAGCAGCGTGTTTCTCGCAGTGGTTGGACAAGAACACGTAAGGTGTACGTTAGATATTCAAGCGCCAAAAGGAATTGATAGCACGCACTGGCGGATTGCAACGAGTTTGCCGGAATTTACCGCTACCCGCTATGGTTTCGGCGTTTATCAGGCCGAAAATTACGATGCGCTGATTGATCATCCCGTAGAAATTGCCGATTTTACGCTGGCAAGCTTTGACGCTTGCGGCGTCCCCCATGATTTTGTGATTACAGGCAAACACTCCGCTGATATGCCGCGTTTGAGTGAAGACTTAAAGAAAATTTGCGAGTACCAGATCCGAATGTTTGGCGAACCTGCGCCGTTCGATCGTTACGTTTTTATTCTTTGGGCGGTAGGAGAGGGCTATGGCGGCTTGGAACACCGCGCTTCTACCAGTTTGATTAGCGCGCGGGATGAATTACCAAGCATTCACGAGCGCAATACGATATCTGAAGGGTACCGCAATTTTCTGGGTTTGTGCAGCCACGAGTATTTTCATAGCTGGAATGTAAAGCGTATTAAACCTGCGGTATTTTTCCCCTACCAACTTCACCAGGAAGGCCATACTGAATTGCTTTGGGCCTTTGAGGGCATAACTTCTTATTATGACGATCTGACTCTCGTCCGGTCTGGCCTGATCAGCCCACAGAGCTATCTTGAACTATTAGGCCGCAGCTTAACGCGATTATCGCGAACTCCAGGCCGCTTACGGCAGACGTTAGTCGAATCAAGTTTTGATGCCTGGACAAAATTTTACAAGCAGGATGAGAACTCACCCAATGCAATTGTGAGCTATTACCTTAAGGGTTCGCTAGTTGCGCTTGGCCTGGATTTGCTGCTGCGCGAACTTTCCCAGCATGAAATTAGTTTGGATACCGTCATGCTGCAATTGTGGGAGGAGTTTGGGAAAACGCAGCGCGGCCTTCAAGAAGCCGATGTTGAACGCGCAACTTTGGCAATCGTAAAAGCTAAGCTTGGGGATCTTGCAGAGGCAAGAGTGATGCGGTTTTTTCAACAGGCACTGCGCGATACGCAGGACTTTGATTTGGACGGATTGCTGCAGAGGGTGGGCGTTAGTGTTGTACGTCGCGCTGCGGATTCTCCCAACGATAAAGGAGGCGTGCCCGGCAGCGCGAACGGTATCGAACGTGTCACCCTAGGAGCGAATTTCGCCGCGGACTCTGCCGGTGCAAAGATCCAAACTTTGCTCAACGGTTCTGCTGGGCATCAAGCGGGGCTCTCGGCTGGAGATGTGGTGGTTGCGATCAATGGCATTAAAACCGATGTAGGGCGGATTGAGAGCCAGTTAGCGCGTTTTGCAGCGGGGGAGCGTGTGAGCGTACATGCTTTTCGACGAGATGAGCTTTTTTGTGTAGAGCTTGAACTCCAGCGCGCACCAAAGGATACCTGTTATTTGCAGGTAGAGGATGAGGCTAAGTTGAGACGCTGGTTATTTGGCTAGCCATACTGGTCATTTGCTTGGGAATCAAGCACAATTGCGCCTCAATTTCTAAACCAGTGGAATCTCCATGTCGAATACCAGCCTCTCAACTCCAGCGGAACGTGCCTCTTACGGTATTGGCCTGCAAATGGGCGAACAACTGCGCGAAGTTTTCAGCACCGTATCACTTGCTGCAGCGCTTGCAGGCATTCAGGATGCTTTCAACGATGCCGTCCCACAGCTTAGCCATCCGCAGATTGAAGAAGCCTTCGGCGTTATTCAACAACAGATTCAGCGTGAAACGGCTGAAAAATCAAAGCACCTAGCGGGAGAGGGCGAGGCTTTTCTAGCAGAAAACGCCAAGCGCGCTGAAGTTACCGTGACGGCGAGCGGCCTGCAATATGAAGTCATTTCAGCGGGTACTGGCCCCAAGCCGACGCGCAGCAGCACTGTTCGCACCCATTATCGCGGCACACTGATTGATGGTAAAGAGTTCGACAGCTCTTACGCGCGCGGCACGCCCGCCGAGTTTCCGGTCGGTGGCGTAATCGCAGGCTGGACGGAGGCGCTGCAAATCATGCCAACCGGCTCTAAGTGGCGGCTGTATATTCCGCAACATTTGGCGTATGGCGAGCGCGGTGCAGGTTCCGACATCGGCCCCTTCCAAGCGTTGATTTTCGACATCGAACTACTCGACATCGTACGCTAGATCGGTGTTTTGCGCGGGCTCGGCATCGTTTTCCGGGTCGGTATATAGGTGGAGGCGCAAAGCCTTCACATACGGTTCTGGGGCAAGCGCCACGTCTGTGCGCTGCTTCCTTGGAACCGGCTTTTCACCTTTGGGATCTTCCCGCCAAATAATGCACTCCGGCAGGCTTGAGTCTTGGCATAAAACGATGCCAGAAATTGTGACTGCTTTGCGCATCAGCGCGCCTTCTTCGTCGCGCCAAGTTAAGTTTGCTCGCAGCTGATTAGGCAGGGGCTTTTTATACGCGAGCATGGTGCCTTCCGGAAGCTGTGCGAGAAGGTGCTCCGCCATCGCTCGCGCTCGCACCCCAAGCTTAGTTGCTAGTACCAAGGCATCTTCGCGCGAGACGGGATCAATGACCGAGTGGGTTTTTGCCCACGTCCAGCTGATGGATTCGAGATTTTTAGGAAGAATGCGTATTTGCGCGTAGCAGCGCAGCAAGTCCAGCCTGCTCAAATGGGTGCGCTTCAGGGCCAGCGTTAATTCATCCGTGCGGATGCCTTCAATGGCAAGTACGCGCTCAACCTGTCTATCCAGGCGCGTTTTTTTTCCATCCTTCATATATTCACGGATTTTTTGCACCGCTTGCTGGAAGTCATTTTTCGCGGCATTGAATTCGATTGCCCGTTCCAACGTGGTAGGGGAGCCGCACAAGATTCCTGCGCTTGGGAGGGTGTCGCCCTCATCGAGCCGCCAGAGTTGTGTCATGGCTGCAATGGCAGCGGGGCGATCGGTCAGAGTTTCCCATCCAGGGAGGATATGGGGCAGGTCAGCATCCTGCTCTACAGCCCGCGCAAAAGCGCGGCAGGATTCGGTCAGTACATCAAAGTGATCTGCAAGGTTCATGATCAGTGGCGCGAGCATGTTGCGTTCCTTTTTCCGAGTAAGTACCGCTTAAGATAATATACCATCCCCGCGTCAAGCGTCCCTGCAATAACGCTAGGTTAATCAGGCGTCGGTGGGGCAGGCAAGCGCAGTATCAGCTATTTTTTTGCGACCTGTGGTGGAACCACAAAAGCCGGATCGAGCCGCTCATTAAACCAATTAATTCGCCAGTCAAGATGCGGTCCCGTTGCGCGCCCAGTCGAACCGACAAGCCCGATTACATCGCCCCGTTTGACTTCATCTCCCACGCGAACGATGACCTTCGACATATGAATGTAACTGGAAAATAGCCCGTGGCCGTGATCCAATATGAGCGTGCCGCCCGAAAAATACAGATCGGGCTGTGAAAGCCGGACTTTTCCACTCATCGGCGCACGAATTTTTGCGCCTTCGGGTGCAGCGATATCCAAGCCCATATGCGGGTTGCCAGGCACGCCGTTATAAACGCGCTGGCTGCCGTAAACACCGCTAATTCGGCCCTGAATGGGCCAAGTAAATCCGCTCACAAAATCCGTGCGCTTACTGTTGATCGCGCGTGCAGCATCGACAAGCGCTTGCTCGCGGCGTATGCGTTCTGCGACCTCAGGAGGGGGCGTTACTGTTTTTTGGGGAACGCCGGTAATTCGCTGGACGTTATAAGTCCGCTGTTTAACTTTTAGCACGGTATTTTCGGACGCTTGTGAATCACTGCGGGTGATGAGTTTACTTGTGGCGGCTGCGTCTCGGCCAAACCCAAAAACAAACTGCCCTTTCTCTGTAATGATCAGCTCTTTGCCATCCAAATATGCAGCGCAGCGCGAGCTTGGACAAGTCCCGATTACCATTCCACCTTGGCTAAACGTGCCGTCAAGCCGGATTTTATTATTGAGGGTTAGAGTTTCTGCATGAGCAGGCGCGAAAGCGAATAGCCAAGGTAGTGCAGTGCTTACTGTGGCGAGTATCTTAAGGGGTTGTCGGCGTACCGCCGTGTAAATCGCGCGTTTTTTGTTATACATTGAGGTCATCTGCACGAGTAGTCTGGTGCGTGATAGGTTACACTTCGTATCAGCGCAATGCGAGTGCTTGAGTGCGAAACGGAAATGGCAAATCAGAAATCCCGTTGCCGCAAAGACCCAACCCGCTGGATTTTGGCGGGTGGTTGTGTACGGTATAGAGAGGAAAAATGTCTCGGCAATATCTCAAAGTTCCTTACGCAGAGAAGGACCAAGCGAAATCCTTAGGTGCTCGTTTTGACGGTGCCCGTAAAGCGTGGTATGTGGACGAAGGAAGAGACATCGCGCCATTTTCGCGCTGGTTGCCAGACGGTGTTTCTGCTCCTGCTAGTACTTCTCGCCCTGCCGATCCTGAATTGCAGTTTTTTGGCACTCGATCTGATCCTGAAGGCTCGGCGTTAGTGGCTTCCGCGCAACCCACTGGTTTAGCCACCAGAGAGCAGGCACTTAGCGCAGCGAAAGCCAAGGGCGTTAGTTTATCGCAGCTTTTGGGCGGCGTTTCCACCGTGATCGCTCGTCAATTTGGTGAAGGCGTGTGGACGCTGGTTGAGGTCGTCCAAGTTCAGGCGCGCGGCCACGTCTACCTAGAGCTCTCAGAACGTGATGCGCAAGGGCAGCCGATCGCAAAAGCGAAAGGCATGATCTGGAGCGCAACCGCCAAGAAAATCCTACCGGTATTCGAACGTGAAACGGGCATGGTGCTCGGCGCAGGTATTAAATTGCTGGTACGAGCGAGACCGGTTTTTCACGCGCAATATGGATTTAGCGTTGAGATTGACGAGATCGACGCCAGCTTCACGCTGGGTGATCTTGAAGCCCGCAAGCGTGAGATTCGTGAGCGTCTACAGCGCGAAGGTGTGTTTGAACGTAACCGCCAGCTTGCTGCACCGTGGGACTATTATCGGATTTTAGTGATCGCACCCAACGAGGCGGCAGGTTTAGGTGATTTCCGCAAAGAAGCCGATCGACTAGCGCGCTTTGGCCTCTGTGAGTTTTCGTATGCATACAGCCGTTTTCAGGGAGAAGGCGCCGCGCAGGAAATTGTTGCCGCGCTGACAAAGGCCTTCGCCACTTACCCCAAGAATGCACCACCCGACGCCATTGCGCTGATTCGTGGTGGTGGTGCGGTAAATGATTTGGCGTGGCTCAATGATTATGATTTAGCGCGCTGCATCTGCGATCTTCCTGTGCCCGTGCTTACCGGCATTGGCCATGAGCGCGACAATACCCTGCCGGATGAAGTTGCGAACCAGCGTTTTGACACGCCGAGTAAGGTGGTTGCTCATATTCAAACCTTGATCGTGCAGCGCGCGCAAGCGGCGAGAGACGCCGGCGGGTTTGTATTTTCCGCGGTTGCGGCACAAGTGCAGACGGCAAACTTGGAAACCCAGCGAGCCATTATGGAACTCCGGCATAACGCGCAGGCCCAGTTGTCAGAAGCAAAGCTCAGTGTGCCACGACTTCAGCAAGAAATAACCGCCAGTGCGCGTGAAAACTTGATGCTTGCCCAATCAAAAACAGAGCTTGGTTGGCAAGCGGTCAAGCAAAGTAGCTTAGCCAACGTACGCGCAGCCCGCCAAGCGTGTGAAGAATCGCGCAGCCGCGTTGCCGAACGTGCCGATGTTCAATTGAAAAGTGCACAGCAGCAGGCGATTGCGCTGATGCGGGAGATTACCGGGCAGGGGCCTGAAAAAACCTTGGCACGTGGTTTTGTCATCGTGCGCGCAGGCGATCAAAAGCCGGTAACTTCGCTTTCCCACGCCCAATCACTTGATCGCTTTAATGTCCAATTCAAAGACGGGGTGTTGCCCGTAGTAAAGGAGTCGAAATGACGAAAGCCCATAAAAACCAGATTGGCGAAAGCACCTCATTCAGAGAGGCTTATCGCGTTTTGCAGACGCATGCAGAAACCCTACGCGACCAGAGAGAACCAAATATCGACGAGCTTTTGGATATCGTAACGGAATCCGTGAGTGCCTACAAAGTATGCAAACAACGCATCGAAGCAGTAGAGGCGGCGTTACAAGCGGCGCTAAGCAGCGTAGAGGAGGAAGTAGTGCAGGGCGGCGCTCGCAGCACAGCAGAAAGCGCCGCCAAAAAGCATAGCAAAAGCAAGCCACTTAAACCTGCAGCATCCCCACCATTTGAAGACGCCGACGATGTGTGGTACGGAGAGATCGCGGAAGAGCAAGCCCGTAAACCGGAAACACCGCCGCCATTTGAAGACGATGACCCGCCTTTCTGAAGCGCTTCCGATCAAAACAAAAAGCGGAGCCTAAGCTCCGCTTTTTGTTGTTCCGGTCTCTCAACCGCAGCGCGCAATACGTGCTGCGGTTTACGAAAGCGGTTCTGCTTGTGGCAGAGGCTTAAGAGAACTGGTTCATCGTGTTGTCTTTGCCGCCTGCCAACAGTGCAGATTCGCCGGCAAAGTATTCTTTGTGGTCGTCACCGATGTCGGAGCCGGCCATGTTTTGGTGCTTCACGCAAGCGATGCCTTGGCGGATCTCTTTGCGCTGTACGTTGTAAACGTAGGCCAGCATGCCTTCTTCGCCGAAGTAGCCTTTTGCAAGGTTGTCGGTGGAGAGTGCAGTGGTGTGGTACGTCGGCAGCGTGATCAGGTGGTGGAAGATGCCGGCTTGTGCAGCAGCGTCCTTCTGGAAGGACTGGATGCGGCGGTCAGCTTCAGCGGCCAGTTCCGTGCTGTCGTAGTCAACGCTCATCAGCTTAGCGCGGTCGAAGGCAGACACGTCTTTGCCAGCTTGTTGCCATGCATCGTACACCTGCTGACGGAAGTTCAGCGTCCAGTTGAAGGATGGGCTGTTGTTGTAAACCAGCTTGGCATTCGGAATTACTTCACGGATACGATCCACCATGCCTTTGATCTGGGAAACGTGCGGCTTCTCGGTTTCGATCCACAGCAGGTCTGCACCGTTCTGCAGTGAGGTGATGCAGTCGAGCACGCAGCGGTCTTCGCCTGAACCCTTACGGAACTGGAACAGGTTGGAAGGCAGACGCTTCGGACGCAGCAGCTTGCCGTTGCGGTTGATGATCACGTCGCCATTCTTCATGCTCTCAGGAGTGACTTCTTCGCAGTCGAGGAAGCTGTTGTACTGGTCGCCCAAGTCGCCAGGCTTACGCGTAAAGGCGATTTGCTTGGTCAGGCCAGCGCCCAAAGAGTCGGTACGGGCAACGATGATGCCGTCTTCAACGCCCATTTCCATGAACGCGTAGCGAACTGCGCGGATCTTCGCGAGGAAGTCTTCATGGGGAACGGTTACTTTGCCGTCTTGGTGGCCGCATTGCTTCTCGTCGGAAACTTGGTTTTCGATCTGGATGGCACATGCACCGGCTTCGATCATGCGCTTGGCCAGCAGGTACGTCGCTTCTGCGTTGCCGAAACCAGCGTCGATGTCTGCAATGATGGGCACAACGTGGGTTTCGAAGTTCTCAACTTTGTTGAGGATTTCGGCTTCTTTGGCTTTGTCGCCAGCGCTGCGGGCAGCGTCCAGCTCACGGAACAGGCCGCCGAGTTCACGTGCATCTGCCTGGCGAAGGAAGGTGTAGAGTTCTTCGATCAGGTTGGCAACGACGGTTTTCTCGTGCATGGATTGGTCAGGCAGCGGCCCGAACTCGGAACGAAGTGCAGCCACCATCCAGCCGGAGAGGTAGAGGTAACGGCGCTTGGTGGTGCCATGGTGTTTTTTGACAGCAATCATTTTCTGCTGACCAACAAAGCCGTGCCAGCAACCCAGAGATTGGGTGTATTGGGAGGAGTCTTTGTCGTAGGCAGCCATGTCAGCCCGCATGATTTTCGCAGTGTATTTTGCGATATCCAGTCCGGTTCTGAAACGGTTTTGCAGGCGCATGCGTGCCACGTTTTCGGGATTGATTGAAGCCCAGCTTGGGCCGAAAGCCGAAATTTCAGTGGCTGCTTGATCTGCAATTTGGGAAAAATTTGACATGAAAATTCCTCTGTTTGTCTTGCGAGTGCTTGTAACGAGTGCTTGTAACGAGGATCGCTCGGCATCCGTAGGCGTCTCGGGCAAGGGGTGCTGCTCCTCGGCCTCAGATGGCGCTTATAATAGGGGTGCCTTCATCATAATTGAAATTGATAGTTCCTATATTCGGTATTTGCAGGGTGAATACATTGCGTGAGATAGAAACCACGCGGGCTGCAGTGGTATACAGTGTTCGCAATCGCCTGTTCCGCATACAAGATTGCTTAGACGTGACCGCTTGGTCAGTCTTGTGGGAAGTGTAGAACACCTTTTAGACCAAACAAGAGCTCTTGTAGAAAGAGCTCTTGTAGAAAGATTCAAAGTTTGCCCTAAATTGCCGTTTTACGCACCGCACAAGCGAAAACGCCGCAAAACGGGATGGTTTTGCGGCGCAGGGGCAAAGCGGGAGCTCGGTGAACGCTTAAAATTCCATTTCCGGAACCACGTCAGGGATTACCATCTTGCCTTCCGTTAAACGCACGATTTCATCCACGCTTACGCCTGGTGCCCGCTCTTTTAGCCAGAATTTGCCTTCGCGGATCTCCACATAGGCGAGATCCGTCACCACTTTTTTGATGCATCCAGCGCCAGTTAAGGGCAAGCTGCAGCGTGTCAGCAGTTTGGATTCCCCGTGCTTGGATGCATGTGTCATGGTTACGATGATATTGGCCGCACCGGCCACCAAGTCCATTGCACCGCCCATGCCTTTGACCATTTTACCGGGGATCATGTAGGAGGCAATATTGCCTTCAATGTCCACCTCGAACGCGCCTAGCACCGTAAAGTCTACGTGGCCGCCGCGTATCATTGCGAAGGAATCAGCGGAGGAGAAATACGATGCGCCGGTGATCGCGGTTACGGTTTGTTTTCCGGCGTTGATCAGGTCAGCATCCAGCTCGGCTTCGGTAGGGAAAGGCCCCATGCCGAGCAAGCCGTTTTCCGATTGCAGCATGACGGTCATGCCTTTGGGAATGTAGTTGGCAACGAGCGTTGGAATGCCAATGCCAAGGTTGACGTAGTAGCCGTCTTGCAGCTCGCGCGCCACCCGTTGTGCCATTTGTTCACGTGTAAGTGCCATGGTTGTTCTCCGTAATCGGTGCAAATTAGTCGGCGCGAAGGGTGCGACGTTCGATGCGCTTTTCAAAGCTACCTTGAATCAGGCGGTTCACATAAATTCCAGGCGTGTGAATCTCGTTAGGATCGAGTTCGCCCGGCTCCACGATTTCTTCGACTTCGACCACAGTGATCTTGCCTGCGGTGGCAGCCATCGGGTTAAAGTTACGCGCGGTATTGCGGTACACAAGGTTGCCGTAACGGTCGCCTTTCCACGCCTTCACGATGGCAAAATCACCTACAATGGAGCGCTCCATAATGTAGTGACGGCCATCAAATTCGCGCACTTCTTTGCCTTCACCCACGAGCGTGCCGTAGCCGGTTGCGGTGAAAAATGCGGGAATGCCGGCACCACCTGCGCGCATTTTTTCTGCAAGTGTGCCTTGTGGAACCAATTCCACCTCAAGTTCGCCCGCCAGCAGTTGTTCTTCGAATAGCTTGTTCTCGCCAACATAGGAGGAAACCATTTTGCGAATTTGCTTACCGGCAAGCAGAACGCCCAAACCGAAATCATCGACTCCACAGTTATTCGATACAAAGGTGAGATCGCGTGTACCCATTTTGCGGATTTGTGCGATCAAGCCTTCAGGGATGCCGCAAAGTCCAAAGCCGCCCGCAATTACGGTCATGCCGTCTTGCAAGCCTGCAAGGGCTTCATCGTAGTTTTTCACTACCTTGTCGAAACCAGCCATAAGAAAAATCCTCTTTTTACGGTTGCCTACTGATTTTGTGGGTTAGCTATTGGGTTCTGCAAGTTCTTCCAGTGCGACCAGTTCTGCGCCTTCCGGCACCGCATCGCCAACTTTATAATGCACAGCGGTCACGATACCGTCAAAGGGCGCGCGCAGGGTGTGCTCCATTTTCATGGCTTCCATGATTAGCAGAGTTTGCCCAGCTTCTACCTGATCGCCGTTTGATACAAGTACCGATACGATTCTTCCCGGCATGCTGGCTTGCAATTGGCCTGCATCTGCGTGTTCGGTGTTGGAATAATCGGCCTGGTAGCGAGAAAACGACAGTGGCTTGCCGCTCAGGAAGAACGTGATTCCTTTTGCATCCAGATGGAAGGGGAGGGTGATTGTTTTCTGTCCACCCACTCGCAGCAATCCGCCTTGCGTGCGCGCGTCGAAGCTAAAGGCGGCTTCGTCGCCAACGCTTGCGGTGTAGTGTTCTGCGCGATACGTGAGCGTGACAGTTTCGATCTGCTCGCCGCATTTTAGCGTGTAACGACGTTGTTGAGCGCCGTTGAGCTGCCAGCCATCAGCGTTTTGCCACGGGCTGCTTTGCGCGGCCTGCTGTTGTGTCGCGTGGCTGCGAGTCTGTTCAGACTGCAATAGCGCCGCAGCCGCCCATGCAAAATAGGCAGGCGTAATCTGGATGAGGCGATCGTGAATTCCTGATTGTTCTTTCTGGAGAAAATGAGTACTCAAATCCGCATTTCGAAACGCAGGGAGCGACAATATCCGGTGCAGATAGTTGATATTGGTCTCTACGCCCAGCACCTGAAATTGCTCCAGCGCTACCAGCAAGCGATCAATGGCCTGTTCGCGCGTTGCCCCGTGAACAATCAACTTTGCGACCATTGGATCATAATACATACTGATTTCACTGCCGCCTTCAATGCCGGTATCTACGCGCACATCAGGGTGAGTGTTAGGAGTTCTAAAGTGAGTGAGCAGGCCAATGGAGGGGCGAAATTCCAGATCGGGCGATTCTGCGCAGATTCGCGCCTCAATAGCGTGGCCGTACAAAGGAATTTCGGCTTGAGCGAGCGGTAGTGTTTCGCCACGCGCCACGCGAATCTGCCACTCCACCAAATCTTGGCGGGTAATATATTCCGTTACTGGGTGCTCCACTTGCAGGCGGGTATTCATCTCCATGAAATAAAATCGGCCATCTACGTCGTAGAGAAATTCAATGGTTCCTGCGCCTTCGTAATCAATTGCGCGAGCGGCGGCAACGGCAGCTTCGCCCATGGCTTTGCGTGTCTCGGAAGAAAGACCAGGTGCGGGCGCTTCTTCGATGATTTTCTGATGGCGGCGCTGGATCGAGCAGTCGCGTTCGTGCAGATATACGCCGTTTCCGTGCTGGTCGCAGAACACTTGGATTTCCACGTGGCGCGGCTGCGTGAGGTATTTTTCCAGCAATACAGTGGGGTTGCCGAAACTTGCTTGGCCTTCACGACGGCAGGATTGCAGGGCTTCCAGAAAGTGTTCGCTGGCTTCCACCACGCGCATTCCTTTTCCGCCGCCGCCGAAGGCAGCTTTAATTAGTAGCGGGTAGCCAATGCGGTCGGCCTGCTGATGAAGGAAAGCGTCACCTTGGTTGTCGCCATGGTAGCCGGGAATCAGCGGAACCGCAGCTTTTTCCATGATCAACTTGGCGGCCGATTTTGAACCCATTGCGGAAATGGATCGGCTGCTGGGGCCAATAAACTTGATGCCAGCAGTTTCACATGCGGCCGCAAATTGTGGGTTTTCCGAGAGAAAGCCGTAGCCTGGGTGGATCGCATCTGCGCCACTTTCTTTGGCGACTGCAAGCAGGGTGTCCATTTTTAGATAGGACTCGGAGGCAGGTGCAGGGCCGATAAACCATGCCTCGTCTGCTTGCTGAACGTGCGGTGCACTGCGATCGGCTTCCGAGTACACGGCAACGCTGCGGATCCCCATAGTGCGAAGGGTCCGAATGACGCGACATGCAATTTCGCCGCGGTTGGCGATTAAAACTTTGTGAATGGCTCTATTTGAACTGGTCATGCTGTAAACCCTCGACCCAAAACCTGTGCAGAAAAATCTGTGTTGGACATACGTCGCCTACATTCTGAATACGCCAAAGCGCGTATCTTCAATGGGCGCGTTATGTGTGGCAGAGAGAGCAAGCCCAACCACTTCTCGCGTTTGTGCTGGATCAATCACTCCGTCATCCCAAAGCCTTGCACTGGCGTAGTAGGGGTGGCCTTGGTGATCGTAGGTTTTAATTACCGGGCGCTTGAACTCTGCTTCTTCATCAGCAGACCATGAATGGCCCTTGCTTTCGATGTTGTGGCGTTTTAGCTGCGCAAGCACGCCTGCCGCCTGCTCGCCACCCATTACCGAAATGCGTGCGTTCGGCCACATGAACATAAAGCGTGGATCATAGGCGCGCCCACACATGCCGTAGTTTCCTGCGCCGAAGCTGCCACCGATGATCACCGTTAGTTTTGGCACGTTGGCAGTGGCAACCGCCGTTACCATTTTGGCGCCGTGCTTGGCGATGCCTTCGTTCTCGTATTTCTGGCCTACCATGAAGCCGGTGATATTTTGCAAGAAAAGCAGCGGAATTTTTCTTTGCGCGCAAAGCTCAATAAAATGCGCGCCTTTTTGTGCGGATTCCGAGAATAGAATGCCGTTGTTAGCAACAATGCCGACGGGATAACCTAGGATATGTGCAAATCCGCAAATCAACGTGGTGCCGTACAGGGCTTTGAATTCATCCAGTTCGGAACCATCCACGATGCGGGCAATGGCTTCGCGCACATCGAAGGGCGTTTTCAAATCAGGCGGAATTACGCCGTAGATGCTTTCGGGCGCGTAGAGCGGTGCGATCGGTATGCGCTTTCCGGCAACGCTTGGATGCATGCGGTTTAAGTGGCTGACGCATTGACGAGCCAGTTGCAGCGCGTGTTCGTCGTTTTCGGCGTAGTGATCGGAAACTCCTGAAATGCGGCAGTGAACGTCAGCACCGCCGAGGGCTTCTGCGGTAACGTCCTCACCGGTGGCGGCCTTTACCAGCGGTGGCCCTGCCAGAAAGATGGTACCTTGTTCGCGCACGATAATGCTTTCGTCGGACATTGCCGGAACGTAGGCGCCGCCTGCGGTACACGAACCCATGACCACGGCAATCTGCGGAATATTCATCGCCGACATGCGCGCCTGATTAAAGAAAATCCGCCCAAAGTGCTCACGATCGGGGAACACTTCATCTTGGCGCGGAAGGTTTGCGCCGCCGGAATCCACTAAATAAACGCAGGGAAGATGATTCTGTTCCGCAACCGTTTGCGCGCGCAGATGCTTTTTGACGGTAAGTGGGTAGTAGCTGCCGCCTTTCACGGTTGGATCGTTGGCAACGATCATGCACTCGATGCCGTGAATGCGGCCAATGCCGGTGATGATGCCGGCAGCGGGAACGTCTTCTCCATAGACCTCGTGCGCAGCGAGGGTGCCCAGTTCAAGAAAGGGCGAGCCAGGATCGAGCAAATTCAGAACGCGATCCCGTGGTAACATTTTGCCTCGGGAAAGATGCTTTTTCTGTGCATTGAGGCCGCCGCCCAAGCGCACTTTTGCAACCACTTCGTAGAGGTTGTCTACCAATGCCTGCATTGCGCTGCGGTTTTTTTCGTATTCTTCGCTGCCAGTGATGGCGCGGCTTTTAATAACGGGCATGGTGTGCTCCTTAGCGCGTTTCGCGGAACAGTTCGCGGCCGATCAGCATTCGGCGGATTTCCGATGTGCCCGCGCCGATCTCATAGAGTTTGGCATCGCGCAGCAATCGCCCTGTAGGATATTCGTTAATATATCCATTCCCGCCCAATACCTGAATCGCATCCAGAGCACAACGGGTCGCGTTTTCTGCTGCGTACAGAATTAGTGCCGCCGCATCTTTGCGGGTCGTCTCACCACGATCGCAGGCTTGCGCAACTGCGTAGAGATACGCTCGGCTGGCGTTGGTAACAGCGTACATGTCGGCAATTTTTCCCTGAATTAACTGGAATTCGCCGATGGCTTGGCCAAACTGCTTGCGCTCATGCACGTAAGGAATCACCACGTCCAGGCAAGCAAGCATTACACCGGTAGGGCCACCGGAGAGCAGGACGCGCTCATAATCCAAGCCGCTCATTAGCACCTTAACGCCTTCATTTACCTTGCCCAATACGTTTTCTTCAGGAACTTCGCAATCCTGAAACACCAACTCGCCGGTATTGGAGCCGCGCATCCCAAGCTTGTCGAGTTTTTGGGGGCGCGAAAATCCGGGAAAATCCCGCTCTACGATAAACGCGGTAATTCCGTGTGGGCCTTTTTCGATATCGGTTTTGGCATAGATGACATAGGTGTTTGCATCGGGGCCGTTGGTGATCCACATTTTGTTGCCGTTGAGAATAAAGCGATCGCCTTTTTTGTCTGCACGTAGCTTCATGCTCACCACGTCAGAGCCTGCGTTAGGCTCGCTCATGGCGAGGGCGCCGATGTGTTCACCGGAAACCAGCTTGGGCAGGTAGCGGGATTTTTGCGCATCGGTGCCATTGCGGTGGATTTGATTCACGCAAAGGTTGGAGTGTGCGCCGTAGCTTAAGCCGATTGCGGCGCTTGCACGGCTGATTTCTTCCAATACCAGCGCGTGAGCGAGATAACCCATGTCAGTGCCGCCGTATTCTTCGGATACCGTCATTCCGAGTAGGCCCATATCACCGAATTTTTTCCAGAGCGGATTGGGGAAATCGTTCTCTTTATCGACTTGCGCAGCGATTGGAGCAATTTCTTTCTGGGCAAATTGCTGGACGCTATCGCGCAGCATTTTGATTGATTCAGAAAAACCAAAATCAAGGCTTGGGTAGTTGGCGATCATGCCGAATCTCCGCAGGGGTTGGGTGAAAAAGTGTTTTTGAGCGCGTCTAGGCAGCGCACACGAGCGTCTTCTAAATCCTGTTGCATGGATTTGATGTCACGTAGCTGCTGTTCAAGCGAATTGTTTTTTTCGTCGAGCATTTGAAGATAGGACTCAAGCTGTTGGCGGCTGCCGTTTGCCGGGTCGTACATGTCGAACAGAATCCGGCTTTCTGCGAGGCTAAACCCTAAGCGTTTGCCGCGCAGGATGAGCTTCAGCAGGGTCCGGTCGCGCGGTGAGTAGATGCGGCGCTGGCCATCGCGCAGGGGGGCGAGCAGGCCTTCGTCTTCGTAGAAGCGAATCGTGCGCGTAGTGATGCCAAATTCTTGGGCAAGCTCGCTGATGGTATAGGTGCGTTTGTTCACCGCTGGGTGGTACCTGTAGGGTCGAGCCCGCAATCGGAGTACATCCGTCGCGGGCGGCTCGAAAATGGCTGTGTGAGAAGGTGCTTTACGTTAACGTAAAGGTAATGCGACTGGCAAGTCTTGTTTTTGGTTGGCAGTTTTGTTTTTGGTTGAGAGCGATTCACGTGACCGTTGGTTTTTCTTACACTACAAAGCGATATAGGCATTGTGTGACCGGCCCGTAGTGAGTAAGGTGCAATTTGGCACAGAGAATCAGCAGGAGGCTTAGGATGAAAGTGGTGATTTGGGGAGCAACAGGTTTGACCGGCGGCGCATGTCTAGAGAGGCTGCTAGAGGATGCCCGCGCAAGGGAAGTGGTTGCACCGACCCGACGGCCTTTAGGCATCGAGCATCCAAAACTGATCAACCTCATTGCCGATTTTGATAACTTGGCGGCGCTCCAGCCTACGCTGGAAGGCGCAGTTGTAGCGATCAGCTGTTTGGGCACCACAATTAAAAAGGCAGGCAGCAAGGCCGCATTCCGTCAGGTCGATTTCGAATACTCCCTTGCTGCGGCGCAGATTTGTCGCGTGGCCAAGGTACAGCATTGGTTGCAAGTATCTGCCATTGGCGCATCCAGCCGCTCACCGGTGTTCTACAGCCGCGTGAAAGGCGAGCTTGAAGGAGCTCTTCATGCGCTGCGCTTTCCCTTACTGTCGATCTTTCACCCATCCATGCTGATGGGGGATCGAGAGGAGTCGCGCCCCCTTGAGGAGTTGGGCATCAAGGTCACTCGCGCGATTAACCCGCTGTTGCTCGGGCCGCTCAAATCCTACCGTGGAATTGAGGATGAGCAATTAGCCGCAGGCCTGGTGAACCGTGCACTTATTCCCGTTGCACCAGCAGGTGTTCCTTTGGTAGACGTATTCTCCTACGAAAAAATCGTAAATCTGGCGGGGCTTTCGCAGTAGAATTGCGGACTGCTTTCCCCCCCGTTTATTTTGACGGGGCATTCAAAAAATTTGAATTGTTCAGAAAACGCGGCCACCTCGGAGGATCTCTGCCATGACCTTTGTTACTTGCGACCTATGCGACGCACACCCAGAAAAAGTGCGCATCGTCGAAGCCCTTTTCACCAACTACGGCGGTAATCTGGTATTTTCTGGGCCGATCGTAACGGTGAAGTGCCACGAAGATAACAGCGTCGTGAAAGAACAGGTCGGCAAGCCCGGAGCGGGCAGGGTATTGGTTGTAGATGGTGGCGGCTCCAAACGCTGCGCCTTGCTGGGCGATATGTTGGCCGCAAAAGCCGCAGAAAACGGTTGGGTAGGGCTGATTATCTACGGCGCGATACGCGATGTGGATGAAATCCGCAAAACGCCGCTAGGGGTTCAGGCGCTGGCGACGATTCCGATTAAAAGCAACCGTCAGGGCAGGGGAGATCTAAATATTCCAATCAGTTTCGGTGGCGTCACCTTCCAAGAGGGTGAATACGTCTATGCGGATAATAATGGGATTATCGTCAGCGCAGAACCGTTGCTTTGACCTTGCGTTTTTGATCATTGAATCAACAAAAAACCCGCTTGAATGCGGGTTTTTTGTTCTGGTGCGCGCACCAATGTTGATTGCTTGGGCGCGCAGACCGTTTGCTCACATAGATCAAGGCAGCAGGTGTTTTACTGCATCGCGCTCTTCAGACAGCTCTTTCTCAGTCGCCTTCATTTTTTCGCGGCTGAAATCGCTAACTTCAAGACCTTGTACGATGTCCCAGTTGCCGTCTTTGCAGACGCAGGGGAAGGAGTAGATCAGGCCTTCGCTGATACCGTATGAGCCGTCGCTGTATACGCCCATGCTCACCCAATCGCCCTCGGGCGTGCCCAGCGCCCAATCGCGCATGTGGTTGATGGCCGCATTGGCAGCAGAAGCAGCAGAGCTTGCGCCACGCGCCTGAATGATCGCTGCACCGCGCTGTTGAATGGTGGGAATGAAGGTTTCACGGTACCAAGCCTGTTCAACCAAACCCTCGGCTGCCTTGCCGGAAACGGTGGCTTTGGAAATGTCAGGGTATTGGGTAGAGGAGTGGTTGCCCCAAACGACCATTTTGCGAATGTCGTTGATGGAGCTGCCGGTTTGCTGGGCCAGTTGGGTCAGCGAACGGTTATGATCAAGGCGCATCATCGCGGTGAACTGGCGCGGATTGATGTCTTTTGCGTTACGTTGAGCGATCAGCGCGTTGGTGTTGGCAGGGTTGCCTACCACGAGCACTTTAATATCGCGGCTGGCGTTGTCGTTGATGGCCTTGCCTTGTACCGAGAAAATCGCTGCGTTGGCTTCGAGCAGATCTTTACGCTCCATGCCAGGGCCGCGTGGACGCGCACCTACGAGGAGTGCGTAGTCGGTATCTTTGAACGCGACGCTTGGGTTGTCCGTTTGCACCATACCGTGCAGCAGTGGGAATGCGCAATCATCAAGTTCCATGGCCACGCCGTTCAGCGCTTTGAGAGCAGGCGTGATTTCCAGCATTTGCAGGATTACGGGCTGATCTTTGCCCAGCATTTCGCCGGATGCAATGCGGAACAGAAGTGAGTAGCTGATCTGGCCCGCTGCGCCAGTAACGGTAACTCGAACAGGTTTTTTCATTAAAGCGATCTCCTGAAGCAAAGTAGGTGCGTTGCAAACGCTGGGTATTCTAAGCAGGTGAAAGCGCAAATACCAGTTTTACGAAAAAACAAATCCGACTGCACAGCTCGGTTTCTGGCAGTTTTGTGAATAGACGCGCGAGCACGCTGCGTGGTTATGCACGGAGCGCATTCAGACGGATTCGTCGATAAACCGGCCTTGGGTTTTGATTTGCCGACTTTCGCTATTCGCAAGTATGGTGCGAATTTTTGGGTTTGTGTGGGGGCGGGAGCGGCGGCGGCCTTTACCACGGCGGCGCTCGTGAACAACCGGCTCGCTACGTTGGCGACGATCTTGGGTGGCGCGGCGTTCTCCGGAAAAGGTTTCCGGATGTTCCTCAGTGATCGGCGCCAGCGGTGGCGAGCGTTCGATGCGAATGGCTCGCGATAGCTTGATGCGCCCCACGTCCCTGCGGTGTATGGGTGGCAGTGGCAGCATGGTTCCTCATTGCCCTCTGGGTTTGCAATCCAGTTGCGGTTTCTGCTGTTTGTACTGTTTGTACTGTTTGTACTGTTTGTACTGTTTGTACTGTTTGTACTGTTTGTACTGTTTGTACTGTTTGTACTGTTTGTACTGTTTGTGCAAAGGCTCGCGGTATACTAACCTTGATCGGCCCAATTTTTCATTACTTTAGTGTGTTTGCGTAAATTTTCGTTGTAGGTTGAGTGTTTAGGTGATTCAGTGAAGGGGTTTTCGGCAATGACAGTACACGGCAACACTACGGTGCAAGCCACCATTACTACGGTGCAAGCCGCAATTGAACAAAAACTGCGTGCGGCACTGAATATTTCGCATCTTGAAGTGCGAAACGAGAGCCACATGCATGCGGTGCCGCCAAACTCGGAAACTCATTTCAAGGCCGTGATTGTGAGTGATGACTTCGCCGGTAAGCGGAAAGTCGCGCGGCATCAAGTCATTTACGGTGTGCTCGCCCATGAATTGGCGAATGGCGTTCATGCCCTCGCGCTGCACACCTATTCCATCGAGGAATGGCAGCAGCTCAATCAAGCGCCAAACTCGCCGGCCTGCAAAGGCGGGAGCCGTCACGAGCTTTGAGGGTGCAGGTTGGTATCATGGCGAATCAGAAGCGCATTTGCATACCGAGGTTATAGCCAGTCGAACGCCAACCCGCCTCACCCAAACGTGAACGAACGCGCTCACCGCTCGCTAGGTACACCGTATCTGTTCCCGTATTGCTGATCCAGCGCTCGTGGAACCAGCGAAGGTTGATTGCCCAACGCTCATTGACGTGCCATTGATAATCCAGATTCAAATGGCTCGCCGTTGCGTTTGCCGCGTGGCTGAAACTGCGTGGGTGTTGGAAGTCGGTGCGTAAGTTCCAGTCGGCGACGGCACGAAATCGTGCAAAGATTTGCTGATAACCAATACGCAAGGTTTGCTGGTTTCCCTCGATTTGCCCAACCATGCCAAACGCCGCACCGTTCCACGATGCCTCGTAGACGCTGTTGAGCGCTTCTGTGAAGCGCCCAAGCACTTCACCGCGCTCCGGCGTCGCAAAAGTTTGTGTGCCTTGTGTCATTTTAAGAGTTTGCTCGCTGAATACCCAGCCGATGCTTGGAATCACGGTAAATTGACTGCTCTCGCTGAACTTCTGTAGCACGGGCCAATCAACCAAAGAGCTGGGGGTGATTCGGTAGCCTAGCGAGAGGTTTTGCGACCGGCTTGTTGAACCGCCCAGATCGGACGTGCTGCGACGATACATTCCTTCGCGGTGATTCTGCTGATAGTCCGAGTCGATTGCGGTGCCTCGTTCGGCGCTTGCGTTGCTAAGTTGGGTGTCGATTTGCCAGTGTTTTAAGCGGCCCTGGTTCACGCTCAGACGTGCGTAAAGCCGATACTCGGAGAATTCTAGCCCTTGGTATTCAAGCTCGGAAAGGATGTTGGGCGCGCTTCCCGCAGAGCCGACGTGCCAGCGAAATTCGCCGCTGCGAACGCCGTAGTTTGCGCCAAAATCCAAGCTGAATTGCGGTTCTGGTGAAACCACATTCAACCACGGCTTGAGATCGGCCAAAGCAACAGACGGAATGCAGGCGCCTAGAAGAATTAGCGAACATTTTTGCGATTTTGACCGCAGGCTAACAGGCACTAAGGAGGCTTGCGCGGATTGCTTTTTTTGCGAATGGGTGGTCGAATAAAAAATCGGCATTTTCAGCCTCATCCGTCGAATTTCTGTTGCAAATTATTATTTTGTGTAGCTATATGTAGTCGCCTTTTCAGGAGTTGGCCAATGACAATTACAAAAAAAGCCCCGGCGACAAAAAGCGGTTCCACGTCAAAAAAGCACCCAAACACAAAATCCGCTGCAAGCAATCAAGTTTCTAAAAGCAATCAAGTTTCTAAAAGCAATCCTTCCCTCCAAAACAACCCGCAGAAAGCCAGTTTTTCCGGCGTAATTCTGCGAGCAAAAACCTCGATTCCTTACCTGTTGGTGCGATCTCGCCGCAAGACTCTCGCAATCCACGTCAAGCGGGAGAGCGGGGTAGAGGTGCGGGCGCCCCTGCGCGCTAGTCAGGCGGAAATAGAACGATTTGTGATCAGCCGCGCGCCGTGGATTGAAAAACACCTCCTGCGCTTTAATGCGATGCCAGAATTTTCAGGCCCAGATTTGCATTTCGGCGGCCATGCGTGGGTGCTGGGGGAGGAGTGGAAGTTGGCGCCATTGGGTAATGGCAGCGGGGATGATCAGCAGATTGAACTGAAGCTCGCTTGGAATGCCAGCGAAGCGGATTTTCAGAAGGCCTTAGATCAGTGGTATACGCGTGAGGCTAGCGCGTGGTTTGAGCAGCGTCATCAATATTGGCGGCGGCGTATGGCAGCACTTGATTTGCCAGATTCTTTTGTTACAGTGCGCAAAATGCGGCGCCGTTGGGGAAGTGCGCGGCGGAGCGGCAAACTCGTATTCAACACCGCGCTGCTGAAATATCCACCAGAATGCATTGATTGCGTCGTGGTTCATGAGTTGTGCCATCTGGTGCATTTCAATCACAGCCCTGCATTTTACCGATTGATGAGCGAAGTAATGCCCGAATGGAAGGAGGCGGACGCCCGCCTTTGCGAGCTTGCTCTGCGCTATTAGATTTCAATAACACTCTGTATTCCGCTGTGCTCTCGCGCTGGCGTTCGAGGTATTTGTAGATGAAAACGCTCCTGAAAAAAGATAAAACCGAATTCAATAAGTTGCAGAAAAGGATTCGGCGGGAGGTAGGGCGCGCAATTGCAGATTTCAACATGATTGAAGATGGCGATCGCATCATGGTCTGCCTGTCAGGGGGTAAGGATTCTTATACCATGCTGGATATTCTGATGAATCTTCAGCACGATGCGCCGGTCAAATTCGAGCTAGTCGCTGTCAATCTGGATCAAAAACAGCCGGGTTTTCCCGAAGAAATTTTGCCTGCCTACCTGCAAGAACTCGGCATCCCGTTTTATATTCTGGAGGAGGATACCTATAGCGTCGTTAAGAGCCATATCCCCGAAGGAAAAACCATGTGTTCCTTGTGCTCACGCCTGCGCCGTGGCCATCTGTACTCGTTTGCGGAGGAAATTGGTGCAACCAAAGTGGCGCTGGGGCACCATCGCGATGACATCATGGAAACCCTATTCCTGAATATGTTCTACGGTGGCAAGCTCAAAGGGATGCCGCCCAAGCTGCTCAGTGACGATGGCAAACATATCCTGATCCGCCCAATGGCCTACTGCAAAGAGCAGGACATCATCGAATATGCCGCCATTCGCGAATTTCCGATCATCCCCTGCAAGCTCTGCGGTTCGCAGGATGGGATGCAGCGCCAAGCCGTAAAGGAAATGCTTCAGGCGTGGAACAACCGCTTTCCGGGCCGCCTTGAAAGCATTTTTACCGCGATGCAGAACGTCGTACCTTCGCATCTGGCCGATACCGAACTGTTTGGATTCAAAGACCTTACGCCGGGCACACCCAACCTTGAGCGCATTCGGCCTTCCAATCGCGTCCAAATTTTTACCATCGACTGATTGCTTTTTGCTATCGACTAATCGTTTTTGCCATTGACTGATCGTTTTTGCTGCTGATCGCCCTTTACGTTTTCATCTCCGACGGACCTTTGTGCTAAATCGAATCTGGCTCAGCTTCTTCTTTATTGCTTTTTTAGTGGCCGGCGCGCAGGCGTTTTCTGGCAATTGGGCGGCGGTCGATGCGATGCAGCGATCGCTGTTTGCGACTTCCAAACTGGCTGCCGAGATCGCATTGGGCTTGATTGGGCTGATGGCGTTTTGGCTGGGGCTTTTCAAAGTGGCCGAGGATGCAGGGCTGATTCGCTACTTTTCGCGGATTTTAACCCCCTTGTTTCGGCGGCTGATGCCAGAAGTCCCCGCTGGGCACCCAGCAATTGGCAGTGTCAGTATGAATCTGATGGCCAATATGTTGGGGCTCGACAATGCTGCAACGCCCCTCGGTTTACGGGCAATGGCCGATTTGCAAACCCTGAACCCCCGCCCAGAAGTTGCGACCAACGCGCAGATCTTCTTCTTGGTGCTCAACTGCTCCTCGGTCACCTTGATACCGGTAACGATCTTCCTCTACAGAACGCAATTTGGCGCAGCCTCTCCTGCCGACGTTTTCTTACCCATCTTGCTGGCAACCAGCGCATCGACCTTGGCCGGCATGCTGGTGGTGATGTTGGTGCAGCGGATTCGCCTCAATGACCCCGTTCTGTTGCTTTGGCTTGGCGGCTTTGCGGTGTGCGGCGCGCTATTCATGAGCTTTTTGCTATCGCTCTCCGGCCCCGATTTACAGTTGTTTTCATCGCGTTTAGCGGGAGCTGCGGTGCTGCTGATCGTGCTGGTATTTTTGTTGGCCGGCGCCACGCAACGCATTGATGCGTATGCCAGCTTCGTTCAGGGGGCGAAAGAAGGTTTTGATACGGCGATTAAGATCATGCCTTACTTGGTTGCAATGCTGGTTGCGGTTGCGGTGTTGCGCGAGAGCGGTGCCTTGGGAATGGTCTTGGATGGCTTGCGCTCACTGATTGCTTTGGGAGGATGGGACACCCGCTGGGTGGATGCAATGCCCGTTGCCCTGATGAAACCGCTGTCGGGGAGTGGGGCGCGGGCGCTAATGTTGGAAACCATGCAGCATTTTGGCGTGGATTCTTTCCAAGCGCGGCTTGCCACCGTGGTGCAGGGCAGTACGGAAACGACTTTCTACGTGTTGACCTTGTATTTCGGCAGCGTAGGCGTTGTGAAAATCCGCCATGCCTTGTGGTGCGGCTTGTTTGCAGACTTAGCCGGTGTCATCGCGGCGATTGCAGTGTGCTATTGGTTTTATGGCTAGATTGGTTTTATCAGACAGTGCTAGAAACTAAAAAGGCCACTTTTGGTGGCCTATTGCGTTTGCACGCGAATTAGTAGGGGGGTTCTATGTGAGCTGGGTAAGCTACGCAGACTGAAACATTGTGCATCGAAAGAACCAGGAACTTTCAGCGCACACCCGTTTCAGAAGGGCAGCGAAATCATAGAACGTATGTCATAATTCTTGCAATTTATATTTCCTATTTTCGGTATTTAGCTTGTGAATATAAGTCGCGTAGACCTGAATCTGCTGGTTTATCTAGACGTTCTTTTGCACGAAAAGAATGTGAGCCGCGCCGCCGAGCAGCTAGGCATCACCCAACCGGCCATGAGCAACGGCCTGAAGCGCCTACGCGAACTTTTCAACGATCCGCTCTTGATCCGATCCAGCGAGGGGATGAAGCCCACCGAACGCGCCTTGGAAATGCAGCCAAAGATTCGCAAGATTCTGGCAGAAACGGCGGAAGTACTGGAGCCTAAGCAGGAATTCCGCCCCTTCAACAGTAAGCGCGTATTTCGCATCATGGTCAGTGACTATGCGGAAGCGACCTTGATTCCGCCGCTGATCAAGCAAATTCGCTCGGAAGCGCCGCACATTATCCTTGATCTGCTCACACCGAGCGATGTCAGCTACCACGACATGGAAATGGGCAAAGTCGATATGGCGATTAACCGTTTCAATGAAATTCCGGGTTCGTTCCACCAGAATGTGATCTGGCGGGATTCGTTTTCGTGCTTGATCAATCGACGCAATCCGATTGTGCACAATTTCAACTTAAAGACCTATCTGGAAGCGCAGCATATCTGGGTGAGCAAAACCGGCATGGGAGTTGGTTTCGGCGTAAACCCAGAAAATTCGGTGGGCCTTGGCTGGATCGACCAAGCCCTTGCCCGAATCGGTAAGCGCCGTAAAATTTCGATTTTCACCCGCCACTATCAGATGCCGGCGCTGTTGGCGCAAAACAACGATTTGATCGCGACCTTGCCCACACGCATTGCACGAATGCAGGCTGAAAATCAGAACTTGATTATTCGTGAGCCGCCGTTCTACATCCCTGATCTTGAGCTAATCATGGCATGGAGCCCGTTATTGCATCATAACGCGGCGCATCAGTGGCTTCGACGCTTGGTCATCTACGTTGCCGAGCAGTTAAAGGGCGGTAGTCAAGAAGCAGAGGAATAAAAAAAGCGCGCTGGTTTGATGAGCGCGCTTTGTTATGAAGCTTGGCGAGTGTGCCGGACCTCTTTATTGACCGTATTTCGCCTTAGCCTCACGGCGGCGCGAGTGCAGCACAGGCTCGGTGTAACCACTCGGCTGCGCCCGCCCTTGGAATACCAGCGCACAGGCCGCTTTGAAGGCGATATTGTCGTCAAAATCCGGAGCCATGTTGCGGTAGGCAGGATCACCGGCGTTTTGCTTGTCGACAACCGCTGCCATTCGCTTCATCGTTTCTGTCACCTGATCTTCGGTGCAGAAGCCGTGGTGCAGCCAGTTGGCGATGTGCTGGCTGGAAATCCGTAGGGTTGCGCGGTCTTCCATCAGGCCGACGTTGTTGATGTCGGGTACTTTTGAGCAGCCTACACCTTGGTCAATCCAGCGAACCACATAGCCCAAGATGCCTTGCGCGTTGTTGTCCAGTTCTTGTTGAACTTCCTCTGCGGTGGGCTTCTGGGTGGCAAGCGGTAGGGTGATGATGTCGTCGAGCTTTGCCAGCTCACGCTTGGCGATTTCGTCTTGGCGCTCGGCAACATTGATCTGGTGATAGTGCAGCGCGTGCAGGGTGGCCGCCGTTGGTGACGGAACCCATGCGGTGTTTGCACCGGCTTTTGGATGGCCGATCTTGGCTTCGACCATTTGCTTCATCTCATCAGGCTTGGCCCACATGCCTTTGCCGATTTGAGCTTTGCCTTTCAGACCGCAGCGCAGGCCGATGTCGACGTTCCAGTTTTCATAAGCCGAGATCCACGCTTGTGATCTCATGGTTTCTTTGGGTACGACTGGGCCGGCTTCCATGCTGGTGTGGATTTCGTCGCCGGTGCGATCCAAGAAGCCGGTGTTGATGAACATCAGGCGTGCTTTGGCGGCGCGGATGCACTCTTTCAGGTTCACCGTGGTGCGGCGTTCTTCATCCATGATGCCGATTTTGATGGTGTTGCGCGGCAGTGAGAATACATCTTCGACGGCGTCGAACAGTTCGCAAGCGAAGGCGACTTCTTCGGGGCCGTGCATTTTGGGTTTGACGATGTAAATACCGGCTTTGCGGCTATTGCGCAGCTCGCCTTTGCCTTGCAGGTCGTGCAGGGCGATAAAGACGGTGATCAGCGCGTCCATGATGCCTTCGGGCACTTCGTTGCCGTTGGCGTCGAGGATGGCTTCGTTGGTCATTAAGTGGCCTACGTTCCGCACCAGCAACAGTGAACGGCCCGGCAGGGTGAGCTTACCACCCTTGGCCGCGTGGTAGTGGCGGTCGGGGTTCAGACGGCGGGTAAGGGATTTGCCGCCTTTTTCGAAGTTTTCGGACAGGCTGCCTTTCATCAGGCCCAGCCAGTTGCGGTAGGCCAGTACTTTGTCTTCGGCGTCTACTGCCGCGACAGAGTCCTCGCAGTCTTGGATGGTGGTGATGGCGGATTCGACCAGTACGTCTTTCACGCCAGCCGCGTGATCTTTGCCGATCAGGTTGCTTGGGTCAATCTGGATTTCTAGGTGCAGGTGGTTGTTTTTGAGCAATACAGCGCTCAACACGCTCTCGCCTTGGTAGCCGACAAACTGTTCTGGGCGAGCGAGCACGGTTTCGCTGCCATTGGCAAGGCTGACGGTAAGGGCGCCGTCGCGCACGAGGTAGCGGGTGGCGTCTTTGTGGCTTCCATTGGCGAGCGGAGCGGCTTCGTCGAGCACTTTTGCTGCGTAGGCCACGACTTTTGCGCCGCGTACGGGGTTGTAGCCTTTGCCTTTCTCGGCGCCGCCTTCTTCAGAGATCACGTCGGTGCCGTAGAGGGCGTCATACAGACTGCCCCAGCGTGCGTTGGCCGCGTTCAGCGCGTAGCGCGCATTCATGACGGGCACGACCAGCTGCGGGCCGGCGATTGTGGAGATTTCTGGGTCTACTTCGGGCGTTTCGATGGCAAAGGCAGGGCCTTCAGGGACGATGTAGCCGATTTCCGTCAAAAATGCTTTGTAGGCGCTGGCGTCATGGACTTGGCCAGCGCGGGCTTTGTGCCATTCGTTGATTTTGCGCTGGATTTCGGCGCGTTTTGCGAGCAGCGCTTTGTTCTTGGGCGCAAGTGTGCTGATGACTTTTTCAGCGGCTGCCCAGAACGCGTCAGGTTCGATACCGGTTCCCGGTGCAATTTCATTGGCGACGAGCTGATGAAGTACGGTGGCGATCTGCAATCCACCCTTCCTGATGCGTTCTGTCATTGGATCTTTGCCTCAATACTGACTGTCGTGGAAATGACTGGCACTGCCAGCAAACTGGAAATAAGTGACTGCTTCGGTGTTGCGGAGCGCCCACTTCATAAAGGTTACAAAACAATACGGCGCGTAGCCTACTCTAATGGCCAAGAATCGGAAAGGGTTAAAGGCAGACTCATGGGTCAGTTCACGAGATCGACTTTGATCTCATAGCCTGTATTTTGTTGGTCTTTTCGCCGTGTAGACCAGCTAAATCCGGCTCCGGTTTTTTTGGCGTGCAGCTCAACGCCGCCCAGCGGCATCCAGAGGCCCAGCGGAATACTGGTGGTGGTGTGGAGCGCAGAGGTGTTGATCTGCGGAGGGGCCTGATTGGAGCTCCGGTTGATGCCGGTGCCTGCAATTTGCTGGCGCTCGCTGCTGATTTCCAGATAAACGCGGTCTTTTTGTAGCATTGGAGTTACATAAAGACCGTGTTCTACAGGCTTGTAGCTCTGAGTGGCTGTTGAGTGGTAGCCACTTTGTGTGCTGCTATCCCATCCTTCGGCACGTTCTTGCAGGGGAATCTCTTTGCCGAGACTGATAAAACCCTGTTCGCCTTCAACCACTCGTACTTGATGCACGCTGTCATTATTGTGGGTGCTGATGGCTCTGCGCGGAACTGTACGCATGCTCACTTGGCCGTCGCTACTGGAACCGCGATAAATAATGACGCTGCCATCATCATCTGCCCGGCCGATACGCACGCCGCGTTCCGCATCTTCATAACCAATTTGGGTTTGCTGGCCTTGGGTGCTTGCCTGATCCTGATCCGACTGACGAACGGAAATCAGCAGGTTGCGGGGAGGGTGATCTACTTCGTCCAGCACGCGCTGAATTTCTTCATGATTGGCGCGCTCGGTTCGGATGATGATCTTGTTGCGAAACACGCTGACATTGTCACCCGGATTCAAAATATCTTGGATCAGGGGCATGATTTTTTCTGCAGGCCAGTAGGTTTCGTAGACTTCGAGCACTCGCTCGGCATGGGCGGGGATACTAACGAGGCCGCCACAAGCCAGCAGGCAGGCGACCACCCAAAGCTTTGGAGTGCGTCGCTTTGCTAGCAGCTTGGCTTGGTTGCGAGAAAGGTTCACGTGGCTAACCGCCTTAGTTCATGGCAGGGTTCGGCACGATCCCAAGCGAGGTCAAAATAGCGTAATGCTTTCGGCCCTTCAGGAATCGCTCGAAATTCGCAATAGCCACGCATGGCTCCGTGGGTGTAGCGCTTGAGCAAACCGACATTGTCGGCAAGCAGAAATTCGTCCATATCTTCGCTGTTTTCGTAGGGGAAACTGCGAAACTCCATTGCAGAGGGAAGGCGACGCTGCAATTCTACGAGCCGGTGGCCTTTTTGTGCGGCCTTGCTCGCGCTTTTGATCAGGATGCGCACCGGTAAGTTGGGTGCGCTGCGCCCAAGTTCCGAAATGAGCTCTGCGAGTTCTTCGTAATCGTACAGATCGTGGTCGAGCTCTTGGGTAAAGATTTTCAGGGATTGGCGCGCTTGTCCTGCGAGGGCGCAGATCGCTTCGTGAAACTCTGCTGCGCCGTTCAGGGAGTGTATTCCGCTGGTCTCGCCCAGAATGGGTTTGCCCTCTGTTGTGTCGATCGCCATAGCTGCGTTCTTTCAAGCCAGTTGCTTGCATGCGAGCTTGCCAGTTGCTTGCAAGCTCGCGATTTGCGCTCGGTTGGTCTTTATAAGGTTTGTCTCTAAATGCTCATCTTTAGCAAGTATGGCTGATGGATGCGTATTGGGCCAGTGAAGCCAGCGCCGCTTACTCGTCCTCTCCGTCATCTTTTTGGCCGTCGTCTTCTGCTGCAATGTACACAATGCCTTTGTTGAGCAGGTCGGTAAGGAGCTGCAAAGCGAGTGCGGATTGGCATAAACGGATCAGCGTGAGATTGTCGTAGCTGCGGTGTGCGCTTAGATAGAGTGCGATAGGCTGCATTTTTTCGTGCAGTTCAATCGCCTCGCCGTTGGCAAAAAAGCCATCAATCTTGCCATCTTGTTCGGTGAACAGTATGCGAACCGTTTCGTCACGCTGAAATGGGTAGCCTTCTTGCAGTAGCGCCATCACTTCTTGAACCAGATAACTTTCATCGGGAACCAATCGCTCTTTCTCGTACTTGGATTCGGAGAGCGCTTTGCCGAGCCAATGCCGCACTTGTGCTGGGTTCTGTACGAGCTTTTGAAGGAGTTGGTAGACCTGGTTGATCTCGTGATCGGTCAGTTGGCCGGGGTTTTCGTGGAGAGTGAGGGCGGGGTCGTCAAAGCGCAGGTTGTCGGTTAACTGCTCTTGAATTGAATCGACATAGCCTTGCAGCAGATCCAGATGGCTAGGGGCGCGAAAGCCCACGGAAAGCGTCATGGATTCCTCAATGGCGATGCCCCAGTGGGCCAATGCAGGGGGCAAATAAAGCATATCGCCGGCGTTGAGAACAAAGCCTTCGGTTTGTTCAAAGGATTCTAGGATTTTGAGCGGCAAGCCCTTGAGCAGGCGTGTGGTTTCGTCGCAGTGCTGGCCGATACGCCATTCGCGTTGGCCCAAACCTTGAATCAGGAATACATCGTAATAGTCGTGATGCGGGCCGACCGAGCCTTTGTCTGGCGCGTAGCTGATCATTAAGTCGTCAATCCGCCAGTTCGGGATAAAGCTGAACTGATCCAGCAGATGCGAACAGGCCGGAACGTAATGGTCTACCGCTTGTACTAAAAGCGACCAGTTTGTTTCCGGCAAGGATGTGAAGGTGTCTTCGTCAAAGGGGCCGTGGCGAAGCTCCCACTGGTTTTCACCGTGCTCAAGAACGATACGGGATTCCACGTCGTCCTCTAGGGAGAGCCCAGCGAGTTCGTCCGGTGTGATCAGTTCGCAGGCTTCTGGAACCGCATTGCGAACCAGAAGTGGCTTTTTCTGCCAGTATTCCGACAAAAATTGTTCGGGTGTGAGCCCGCCTAGTAGCGCGAGTGGTTCGTTTTTCATTGCGAGTCCTTATGCCCGTGAAATCGGGTATGCGCTAGATGTTTTTTGCTTGATCACTGGCGTTGCCGATGTAGTTGGCAGGCGTTAGGGCGCGCAGCCGTTGTTTTTCTGGTTCGGGGATTGCCAGCGTTTCAATAAAGGCTTGTAGGGTTTGTTGGGTGATTCCCTTTCCGCGCGTTAGTTCTTTGAGTTTTTCGTAGGGTGAATCAATGTGATAGCGGCGCATCACCGTTTGGATAGGCTCTGCCAGAACTTCCCATGCATCGTTCAGATCTTCTGCCAAACGCTGTTCGTTGATCTGCAGTTTGCCGATCCCTTTCAGGCTGGCTTCGTAGGCGATGACAGCGTGGCCCAAGCCTACGCCCAGATTGCGCAACACGGTGGAATCCGTCAAGTCCCGCTGCCAGCGCGAAATGGGTAGTTTGCGGGCCAGATGGTCGAGCAGTGCGTTGGCGATGCCGAGGTTGCCTTCGGAGTTTTCAAAGTCGATCGGGTTGACCTTATGCGGCATGGTGGACGAGCCCACTTCGCCTGCAACCGTTTTTTGGCGGAAATAGCCCAGTGAGATATAGCCCCATACGTCGCGGTTGAAATCGATCAACACCGTGTTAAAACGAGCAATTGCCTCAAACAACTCGGCAATGTAGTCGTGCGGCTCAATCTGGGTGGTGTAGGGGTTGTATTCAAGGCCAAGGAGTTGGATAAACGCCTGTGCGTTGGCGGTCCAGTCTACGTCGGGATAGGCGCTCAAGTGAGCGTTGTAGTTGCCGACCGCGCCATTGATCTTGCCGAGCAAAGGGACGGCTTTTACTTGGTCGAGCTGGCGCTGCAAGCGGTAAGCGACGTTGGCCATTTCTTTGCCCATCGTGGTAGGCGATGCAGTTTGGCCGTGGGTGCGCGAGAGCATGGGGGCATCGGCGTGACGGTGCGCCAGATCGCGGATGGCGGCGATGATGTTCTCCATCAACGGAACGATCACCGTGTCGCGGCCTTCTTTGAGCATGAGCGCGTGAGAGAGGTTGTTGATGTCTTCAGAGGTGCAGGCAAAGTGGATAAATTCGTTGACGGCCTGCAAGCCTGTATGCGGTTTTACCTTCTCTTTGAGCAGGTATTCTACGGCTTTTACGTCGTGGTTGGTGGTTTTCTCAATCGCCTTGACTCGCTCCGCGTCCGCGAGGCTGAATTCCGCGATCATGGTTTCTAGCAGCTGGGTTTCTGCTGCCGTGAAGGGGCCGATTTCGGGAATTTTCGGATTGGCGGCAAGCTGCTGAAGCCAGCGGATCTCCACAATCACGCGGCTGCGAATGAGACCGTACTCGCTGAAAATTGGGCGAAGGGCGCGGGTTTTGCTGCCGTAACGCCCGTCAATGGGGGATACTGCGGTCAGTTCGCTCAGTAGCATGGGCAACTCCGAAAAATAGAATCTTTATGAATGAGAAATGCTTGAAAACGGCAGGCAGGCTTCGCCGGTCACGCCATCATTGCTTCCTGCTTGAGTTCGCGGAGAGACACGACTAGCGCCCTTTTCCGCAAGAAAAAGTCAGTCCGGCTCCCACCCAACTGGCGCCAAAGGATCGCCGAGCGCACGCCGGCAAGAAAAACCGCACGCACTTTGTTGGCGGTCTCTTCTTGGGTGAGGTGGCGAGGATCGCCTTTTACCTGAATCCGAAAGCGTAGGGTTCCCATTGTATCGACGTAAAGTTGGGCAAGACGCGCGATTACACTGCTGTGGCTGATGCTATCGAAATGCACGCGCTGCTGATCTAGCTGTTCTAGGCGTGAGCGGAGCAGTGCCAACAGGTCGCTTTTGCGGCGCAACTGGCGTTCGATGTTGAGAAGGCCAACGGCGTAGCGAATGGACTCTCCATAGCGCTGCGTTTGGTTCTTGTCGAGGATCTCCAGCAGAATGTCGATCCCGTGGCTCAGGGGTTTGACGCCGCCGTACACCTCGCTCACATCTTGCGGGTCCATCACGAAAATACTGCCCATCAGACAGTCGAGATCGGTACGGGATAACTCACCGGTACGGGCGAGCTGCTGGACAAGGGCGGTTGCCTGGAAAATACCGGCAAGCGCCATGGCTTTATGACGCTGATTCAGTGGATTCTTATTCTTGGCCATTACGTTATGAATGAGTACTCTCAATGGGGCCGCCACCAAGACACACGTCGCCTTGATAGAAGACGACATACTGTCCGGGCGTTACGGCGCGCTGCGGTTCGTCGAAATGAACCGAGATTCCGTAGGGTTCGCCCTGCGCTTCAGCAAATGGTTCATGCCCTGCGTTTAACGAGGGGTTATGAGGCATTGCGCTTACGGTGCAGGATTGGTCGGGTTGTCGATAACGGGTTTTGGCCGTACAAATTAGGGGCAGGCTCGGCGGTTTGCCGCTGACCCATTCAATCCGAGAGGCATTCAGTGTACGCGAAAACAGGCGCGGATGATCATTCCCTTGGCCGATGAGTAGTTGATTCTTATCAAGATCTTTGTGCAGAACGTACCAAGGATTTTCATCGGCATCCTTGATTCCGCCAATTCCGATTCCTTGACGTTGGCCAATGGTGTAATACATGAGCCCTTGGTGTTCACCGACTACTGCGCCGGATTCACTAACGATTTGGCCGGGTTGCGCGGGGATGTATTGTTGTAGAAAATCGCGAAAGCGCCGTTCACCAATAAAGCAGATTCCGGTGCTGTCTTTTTTGGCATGATTGGTAAAGCCTTGCTCTTTGGCGATACGGCGTACTTCCGGCTTTAACATTTTGCCGAGCGGAAAGAGCGTTTTTGCTAGTTGCTTACCGGAGACCGCGTGCAGAAAGTAGCTTTGGTCTTTGTTGGAATCCACGCCCTTGCAAAGTTCGGCAATCTCGCCGCCGCCCTCGGTTTGCGTGTTTCGACCACGGGTTGCATAGTGGCCAGTCGCGATGGCATCTGCGCCGAGGGTTAGGGCGTAATCGAGAAATGCGCGAAACTTGATTTCTTTATTGCAGAGAATATCGGGGTTTGGGGTGCGCCCGCCCTTGTATTCGGCCAGAAAGTACTCAAATACGCGGTCCCAGTACTCGGCGGCGAAGTTTGCTGTGTGTAGCCGAATCCCCAATGTGTCGGCGACTTGCTGTGCATCTGCGAGGTCGGTGAGCGCGGTGCAGTATTCCGTGCCGTCGTCTTCCTCCCAGTTCTTCATGAACAGGCCTTCGACCTCATAGCCTTCTTGCAGCAGTAGCCAAGCCGCAACCGACGAGTCTACGCCGCCGGACATGCCGACAATGACCTTTTTGGGATGGCTCATGAACTGCAAACCTACCAGAGTTGCGCCAGCGAGAGACAAGGAAATAGAGGAGCTTCAGGTGTTCACCCGAAGCTTGCGCAGATTCTAACGGATTTGTCGCTGCGTTTGAACCCGCAAACCAGCGACGTATAGAAAGGAAGGCCAGTTAGCGGAACAAACCGCTAAGCTGCATCGCGCTGATAGACTTGCACCTGATCGTGCAGCAGGGATTCGAAATAAGCGGCTAGCGGGATCATGGCCTCGTGCGGCATCTCGCCCAATAGCTTATGGAGAACAGTGGTTGTGCCTTTGTGGGCGGTGCGGATACCAAGGTCGGAGGCTTTGCGTGCAATGCGCCCAAGTTTGATCTGGCCAACCGGCTTTGCGTAGTAGACGTCTACGCCAACCTGAATGAGTTGTTCCAGTGCGCCGATGATTTCTGCGCGGTAGAGATCCACGTTGGAGTCGGTGCGAACTCTTGCGAGTAAGGTTTGTGCCAACTGGAACAATTCATCGGAGAGCGTAAAGCAAATGTAATAGCGCTCAGGGTTTTCGCCGTCAGTGCAAAGCAGATTGGCCATGTAGTCAGAGAGAACCGAAAGCTCTGAAATCGGCATGCCGATCAGAACTTTGCGGATTACAAGGTGCGCAGCTTTTTGGACGGCATGTATCCCAGCGTCGGCGGCTTTGCGAAGAATGCTAGAGAATTCAACGAGGTTGCTTGGCTTGTCGTAATAGACTTCAAAGCCGGTGTCTGCCAGCCGTACAATGTTTTCGGCTGCGCGTTCGTCAATACAGGTGAGGTTTTGGCCAAGTTGGAGATCTTTGATCACCTGTGTGCAGGAATGGTATAAGTCTGCACTGATTTCGAACCCGAAGAAGCCTTGTTGGTTGTTCATGTCGTTTGCTCCAGCGATACTTTTTGTTGCTTGGTCAAGTTTTTCAAGTGAAGGGCAGGGTGTCTCGTTGGTCGACACTATAACAACACTTTGTGCAAGTTTAGTATTTACAAAATGTAATCACCGTGGAGCAGATCTTTTGAACGATAAAACTGAACCCCACGCCTTCTCGCACGTAGATGCGCGCGGTGAGGCGGTAATGGTCGATGTGGGTGGAAAACCTGACACCGAACGCAGTGCCCACGCCTGTGGATGGGTCAAAATGCAGAAAGAAACCCTGACGATGATTCTGGAGGGTAGGCACCATAAAGGGGATGTTTTTGCGACGGCGCGAATTGCGGGGATCCAGGCGGCCAAACGCACTTGGGAGCTGATTCCTCTTTGTCACCCTCTGATGCTGGCTTCGGTAAAAGTAGAACTGACCCCGGAGCCGCTGGAAAACCAGGTTCGCATCGACGCGATCTGCAAATTGACGGGGCGAACCGGTGTAGAAATGGAGGCGCTAACGGCGGTTTCTGTCGCGGCACTGACGCTTTATGACATGTGCAAGGCGGTAGATAAAGGCATGATCATTAGCAACGTAAAACTCTTGGAAAAAGTGGGTGGAAAAAGCGGTCCATGGGTGGCGAATCCTTAAGCTAAATTTCATCAGAGGAGTAATGGTAGTGGCCACGGTTACACTGATTTATTTTGCAAAGATCCGTGAGTTGATCGGCACAAGCGAAGAAGAGTACCCCCTGCCGGAGGCTGGGGCAACGGTTCAGGCGCTGCTGGAGAGCCTGATGGCTCGTGGTGAGCCTTATCTTGGTGCGTTTGAAAGTGGCCGCGTGCTGGCTGCCATAAACCAAGAGATGGTTTCGCTATCCAGCGGTGTTGCAGATGGAGACGAGCTGGCATTGTTTCCACCGGTTACGGGAGGATAATGCAAATGGTTCAGGAAACTCCTCTATGCATTACTGTTGCAGAACAGGATTTTGATGCTGCTCTATTAACGCGGGAACTGTTGGGCGGGCAGGGAGACGCAGGGGCACTGACTACGTTCATCGGTTTGGTTCGTTCGGGAGATGTAGCTTTTGCTGCTGGGGATTCTGCGGGTACCGCGCCGCTTCGCGCCATGCAGCTTGAGCACTATCCTGGTATGACTGAAAAATCTTTGCGGAAAATCGCCGTCCAAGCAATTGAACGTTGGGGCTTGCTTGGTGTTTCGATCTATCACCGAGTTGGCCGCTTGGTGGTAGGGGATCAGATCGTTTTTGTGGGCGTTGCTGGCCGTCATCGCCGCGAGGCGTTCGATGCTTGCGCGTTTATCATGGACTATCTAAAAACCGAGGCGCCTTTTTGGAAAAAGGAGCTAAGCGCGCCTGTAGGCTTGGGAGAGCAGGGGCATTGGGTTGATGCAAAAGAGAGCGATCAGCAGGCGCGTGAGCGCTGGAATGAAAAGGCCCCGTAGTTACAGATAATTACAGATAGTTACGGGGCCTTTGAACAAGCCTTGTTCCAATCGATGAAGCTAGTGTGATCAGGCTTCAATCGGTGAAGGCAGTGATTCTGGGAAATTCCGATCTTTGGCAAGCTCAGGAACATAATGTCCTTTGAGCAACAGGTTCCAATAGAACCATGGCAGGAACGAACGCTTCAGCCACCAGTAGAACTTGCGTGGAGTGCGCGAGTCAATCGGTAAGGTTGTTGCCACTTTGCCATCGTATTTGAATTCTGCCAGCATCACTTTGCCGTGAGACGTCGTGACTGGGCACGCGGTATAGCCGCTGTAGCTTGCGATGGTTTCTTGGCCCTGTAGTGCAGAAAGCAGGTTTTTGACCAAAATGGGTGCTTGAGCCTTCACCGCCGCCGCTGTTTTGCTCGTAGGTAGGGAGCTGCAGTCGCCTAGCGAGAAGATATTGTTGTAGCGTACGTGGCGCAGGGTGTTCTTGTTTACATCGACCCAGCCTTCCGCATTTGCCAGCGTGCTGTTGCGAATAACGTCGGGTGCGCTTTGTGGTGGCACCACGTGCAACAGATCATAGGCAACTTCTTCTTGAACTTTTTCGCCGTCTTTTACGCGTTCAAATACGGCGATTTTTTCATCGGCGCGAATTTCAATCAGCGCATCACCAAGATAGGCTTTGGCTCCGTAAGAATCCACGATGCGAGCCAGAGCCTTGGCATAGAACGGCACGCTAAAGAGCACCGCGCCGCCATTCCGGAACTGGATGGTATCTGCTTTGATTCCGCTATCGCGCCAGTGTTGTGCAGAAAGGTACATCGCTTTCTGGGGTGCACCAGCGCACTTGATTGCACCGACTGGCTGCGTGAATACGGCGTTGCCGCCTTTGAAGCTCTTGACGAGTTCCCATGTGTAGGGCGCAAGATCGTAACGGTAGTTGCTGGTGACGCCGTTTTTGCCGAGGGCTTCGGGCAGCCCTTTGATTGCGCCCCAGTTCAATTGGATGCCGGCTGCGACTACCAAAAAGTCATAGCCAACGCGCTGGCCGTCAGCCAACTCGATCTGATTTTCTTCGGGAATAAAAGCAGAAACTGCTTTGGCAAGGTGGGTGGCGTTCTGTGGGATCAGGCCCTTGAGCGAACGGCGTGTGTCGGCCGCGTTGTACTCGCCGCCACCTACCAGTGTCCAAGCGGGTTGGTAGTAGTGGGATTCTGCTGGATCGACAATTGCAATATCCAAGTTGGGTTGTTTACGGCGAAGGCCAGCGGCTACGCTGATTCCAGCGGTACCGCCCCCGATGATTACAACAGTATGCTTTTGAACAGACATGATCGTTCTCTCAATCTCAATTGGGTTGCAGGTCAGTAAGGTACGGTGGCAGCTAACTCGTTCAATCCGGTATTATTTTGCCATTGACTGCAACAGGCGAGGCTCATTCTAGGGTATCGGCCGCCTATTAAAAAGGAATGGATCTCTATATTGATATAGATACTTTGAATAAGGCGGTGGATTTGTGGTGCGCGTGGTTATATTGACCCCAGTTCTTTGATGTTGCCGCTTAATCGCGTAATATTTTGGAGCTAGTCTACTTTGGTAGCATAATCGTCCAAGGTTTGCCATGGTGCAGTTGAAACGGTTGGTTTGGGTGATTTCTTTTTCGTAGTGTCCAAGGGGCAGAAGCGTTGATAATCAAAGTCCTAGTCGTCGATGATCATGATTTAGTGCGAACCGGCATTTCGCGTATGTTGGCGGATGTCGAGGGGATTCGTGTGGCAGGGCAGGCGGCGTCTGGTGAGGATGCGCTGCGCTTGCTGAAGGAGACGCGCGCTGACGTTGTACTGATGGATGCCAGAATGCCAGGAATTGGTGGGCTTGAGGCGACTCGAAAAATTTTGCGTCAGTTCCCGGACACCAAAGTGATTGCGGTTACTGTTTGCGAGGAAGAGCCTTATCCTTCGCGTTTTTTGCAGGCAGGTGCCGCTGGCTACATGACCAAAGGTGCTGGAATTGCTGAAATGGTCAAGGCCATTCGCATGGTGTTTTCTGGGCAGCGCTATGTCAGCCCAGAAGTGGCTCAACAGCTAGCGCTGAAACCATTTTCGCCCGCAGAAGCCTCTCCTTTTGAGCAGTTGTCCGAGCGTGAGCTTCAGATTGCCATGATGATCGTTGGCTGCCAGAAAGTGCAGGAAATTTCCGACAAGCTTTTTTTGAGCCCGAAAACCGTCAACTCCTACCGCTACCGGATTTTTGAAAAGCTTGCGATTACGAGCGACGTTGAGCTAACGCTAATGGCCGTTCGCCATGGAATGGTGGATGTCGAGACGATGCGAAACAATAGTAGCCTCTGAACAACAGCAGCCTCTGAAGCAGTAGCCTCTGTTTTGCGGGTGAGGATCACCGTTTGTGGTTGAAGAAAATCAAGGCGGGCCGTTTGACATTGATGCCTTTTTAGCGTCATTAACGCAGGCACCTGGGGTCTATCGGATGCTGGATGGCAAAGGCGAAGTGCTTTACGTCGGCAAAGCCAAAAACCTGAAAAGCCGCGTTTCCAGCTATTTTCGCAGCAAGCAGCTTCCAATCAAAACGGCGGCCTTGGTGCAGCGGATTCAGCGTGTTGAAGTTACCGTAACGCTTTCCGAGATCGAGGCTTTGCTTCTTGAGCAGACGCTCATCAAGGAGTACCGCCCCCCGTTTAACATCCTGCTGCGCGACGATAAGTCTTATCCCTATATTTTCCTAAGCGACGAGGAATGGCCACGCCTTGCCTATCATCGTGGGCCGAAAAAAGCCAAGGGCCGTTATTTTGGCCCCTATCCAAGTTCGCTTGCTGTGCGAGAAACGCTTAATTTGCTGGAAAAAATGTTCCAGCTACGCCAATGCGATAATGCATTCTTTCGCAACCGCCAGCGCCCTTGCCTGAAGCAGCAAATCCAGCGTTGTACGGCGCCTTGTGTGGGCTTGGTGAGTGCAGAGGATTATGCAGAGCAGGTGCGAATGACGGTGCTGTTTCTGGAAGGAAAAAGCAACCAGATTGCCGAGGAAATTGCTGCCAAAATGGAACAAGCCGCAGCTACGCTGGAGTTTGAGCGCGCCGCTACGTTGCGAAACCAGCTTACTGCCATCCGTCGCGTTCAGGAGCAACAATATGTTGATGGGGAAGGCGGCGATATGGACGTCTTTGGCATCGCAATTGCGGAAGGGGTCGCCTGTTTTCAAGTGGTGTTCGTGAGGGCAGGGCGCGTACTTGGCAGCAAAAGCTATTTTGAACCTGCTTATGGTGTGGGGGACGGTACAGATGAGCACCAGGATGTTCTCACAGAATTTATATCGAACTATTTTTTAGGCAACATCACGCGCGATGTGCCCGAGGACGTGTATTTACCTCATAAGATTGGGTTTGCAGAAAGTGTTGAAAAGTCGATCCGCGAACGCTACCACCGACATTTTCGCTTTGTTTACCGCCTCGCGAGTAATCGCTCGGGCTGGGCGCGCCTTGCGGCTCGCAACGCCGAAGAAAACCTCGAAAGTCATCTCGCCAACAAGCGCACCCAATGGCAAAAGCACCAATCCTTGCAAGAGCAGCTAAGAATGGCGAGCTTGCCGCAGCGTCTGGAATGTTTTGATATTAGCCATACGTCGGGGGAGCATCCTGTGGCGTCCTGCGTGGTATTTGACCTGAATGGGCCGCGCCGCTCTGACTATCGGCGCTTTAATATCCGCGACATTCAGCCGGGCGATGACTATGCTGCCATAGAGCAAGCGGTGTTTCGACGTTATCAAAAGTGCGTAGATCAGCACCAGCCGCTCCCTGACCTCATTTTAATCGATGGCGGAAAGGGGCAGCTAGGGCGTGCGGTGATTGCTCTAGAGAAAATTGGAGTAGGCTCCGAGCGCTTGCTCGCAATTGCGAAAGGGCATACCCGTAAAGCAGGGCTGGAAACGCTCTTTACCGTTGCTCGCCCCTTGGGGTTTTCCCTTCCACGTGATTGCGGTGCAAGCCTGCTACTGCAACAGATTCGGGACGAGGCGCATCGGTTTGCAATCACCGGCCACCGTGGGCAGCGTCTGAAAGCACGGGTACGTTCATCGGTAGAGGATTTGCCCGGCGTGGGGCCGGTACGCCGCAAGCGCTTGCTAAATCATTTTGGCGGCTTATCGGCGCTCCGATCGGCTAGCCAAGAAGAAATTGCTAAGGTAAAAGGAATTAGTAGCAAGCTGGCTGAAGAGATTTATGAAGCACTGCATGGCACTTAGACCGACGTGGCGTATAAAATGCCCAAGTCCGACAAAAGGAGTTTTCTGAATGCAACCACCACAGTCGTCCCGATCACTGCATTATACCATCCCCAATTTGCTGACCATGATGCGGGTGGCGTTAATACCTGTGGTGGTAATTGTCTACTATATACCGCAATCGGGGCATTATTTTATCGCGGCAGCGCTGTTTGCGCTGGCCGGCATCACCGATTGGTTTGATGGCTATTTGGCGCGAAAATGGGAGCAAGTAACCAAGCTTGGCGCCTTTTTGGACCCAGTTGCTGATAAGTTAATGGTTGCCTCGGCGTTGGTAATTTTGGTTGAAGCGCACGCCACACCTTGGCTTGCCTTGCCCGCGGTAGTCATTATCAGCCGTGAAATTACGATTTCTGCATTACGGGAGTGGATGGCGGAGCTGGGGAAACGTGCGACGGTTGCAGTGTCTTTCTTAGGTAAGGTCAAGACGACGTTGCAGATGATCGCAATTACCGGTTTGTTGGCGAAAGACCCAATGCTGCCGGACGCGATTACCGTTTTGGCTTATGTTTTACTTTATGTTTCCACCGCAATTACACTGTGGACGATGGTGATTTATTTGAAGGCGGCGTGGCCTGATCTTGTCGATCATTAAGCCAAGCGCCTGAATTTCAAGGCTTTCAGATGTTCGTAACGCTACAAAAATAGTTGACAGTGATGAAACATTCGGTAAAATGTGCCCCACATTGACGTCGCGATCTCTATGCGGATGGATGGCGCAAATGTTCGGGCGGGAATAGCTCAGTTGGTAGAGCACGACCTTGCCAAGGTCGGGGTCGCGAGTTCGAGTCTCGTTTCCCGCTCCATCTTTAAGCCTCGGTACAACCGAGGTTTTTTGTTAGTGCTAGCAGTGTGTTTTTGCATTTGCCGTTGGCACCAATCGTGTATTTGGCTGGGTGGTAGAGTGGTCATGCAGCGGACTGCAACTCCGCGTACGCCGGTTCAATTCCGGCCCCAGCCTCCATTTTAATTGTTGCTTATTTTCACTGGCCGGATGGCGAAATTGGTAGACGCACAGGACTTAAAATCCTGTGAGGGGTAACCCTCGTGCGGGTTCGACGCCCGCTCTGGCCACCATGTTGTTCTCATACAAGCAGTTTTTGAAAAAGTAGTTTTTGAAAAAGTAGTTTTTGAAAAGCTGTTCTCTCAAAAGCAGTGCTCACAAAAAAGCCGCTCTGGAAAGAAGCGGCTTTTTTTGTTTCCGTCTTTTTGGTTACCGGACGATCTGATAGCAGGGATTGTAGCTGTTTCCGCCAAGTTTCATGCGGTTTTGCTGGATGAAGGTTTGTAGCAATTCATCCATAAGCGCCATGATGCTCGGGTCACCATGTAGTTGGAAAGGGCCGTGTTCTTTAATCAGTGCCAAACCTTGGTCTTTCACGTTGCCCGCTACGATTCCAGAAAATGCGCGTCTTAAGTTGGCCGCGAGCTCGTAGGCGGGTTGATCGCGCGTGAGATTGAGCTTTTGCATGCTGGCATGGTTGGGTTGAAACGGAAATTGCAGGGATTTGGGCAAGTGGATCTGCCAGTTGAAGTAGAAGGAGTCCTTACAGCGCCTGCGGTGTTTGTATACACGCTCGGCATTCCGATGCATGTGACGGCCCACTTCTTCGGGGTCTTCGATGATGACTTGATACTTGGAGCGTGCTTCTTCACCCAGCGTGTTAACGATAAAATTGTCGATAATGTCGAAATAGGCTTCGCCCGCTTTGTTTGAGGTAAATACCAGCGGGAAGGGGATGTTGCGATTTTTAGGGTGGAGAAGGATTCCGAGCAGGTAAAGAATTTCTTCAGTGGTGCCTACGCCGCCTGGGAAGACGATGACGCCGTGTGCCGTTCGCACAAACGCTTCGAGGCGTTTCTCGATGTCGGGCATGATGATCAGTTCGTTTACGATAGGATTTGGAGATTCGGCGGCAATGATGCCCGGTTCGGTGATGCCAACGTAGCGTGCGTTTCGTACTCGTTGCTTTGCGTGGGCAATGGTGGCACCTTTCATAGGGCCTTTCATGGCGCCGGGGCCGCAGCCGGTGATGATGTTCAGTTCGCGCAGGCCGAGTTCGTAGCCGATTGCTTTGGTGTAGTCGTATTCGTCACGCGCGATGGAGTGGCCGCCCCAGCAGACGATGAAGGGGCGCTTGTCGTTGGGGTGGAATACGTTGGCGTTGCGGAGAATGTGGAATACCGCATCGGAGATTCCGCGTGCGCTGTTCAGATTGAAGCGGTTGCCGTGGCGAATTTGGTTGGCGACGTAGAGCACGTCGCGCAATACGGAAAATAGGTGCTCGCGAATCCCGCGTATCATTCGCCCATCCACAAATGCATTGGCCGGAGCGTTGTGCACTTCTAGGCGGATCCCGCGTGTTTGGCGGATAAAGCGAATATCAAAGTCGCTGAAATCATTGAGGATTTCTTCAGTGTTATCTTTTTGGGAGCCGGCATTCAAAACAGCCAACGCACAGCGGCGGAAGAGTGGGTAGAGGTCGTCAGCTTGGGTGTGTTGAACAAGCCTGTCTACCTCGATGGGAGAAAGCACCTCCATGCTTACTTCGGGGGAAACAACGATGTGCGGTATTTTGGCAACCATGGACGTTCCATTTGAAATGGTGGTGAAATAAGCACGGCGGGCGCTGGATGATCCTCGTCTTTATCGTGCTGGCATCTTTTGCTTTGGTTTTTAACGTTCTAACACCTACAGTATAGCGCTGATTGTCGGCTTGCTGGCTTTGCAAATAGGTACGAAAACAGTGGCTTGGCGGCTGCATTGACGTGAGGCTAAGTATCCCCCAGAATCTTTCTGCACTATAATTTACGGATCACATCGATCTGCAAGCGAAGCTTGTATGCAGGCAATCGTCGGTTAAGCCAAGAAGGTATGGAATGACAGCAGTAGCATCAGTCTCTGGAATCGCGTCCCTCACGGGAAAGGCGCTAGATGAACAAGTTTATCGGGTTGCGTGCAAGCGTTTGAACAAGGCTGCGTCCGAACAGGAGTTCGAAGATCGCTATCAGCAAGGTGGATTTCACTTTCAGTCGGATGCTGCTTTACTAGGGGAATTGCTCGGCTTGTATGAAATCAATCTACATCGCTTAGGCGGTGAGTGGTTGGCATTCAAGGACTCGGTTGGTTGTTACGGTGATACCCCTTCGGAAGCCGCCTGTCGCTGGCTTGTTACCCACTTTGGTCGCTAGCCCTTAGGAGTAGAGAGTGGGCCATCCAACGCTTAGGATTCAGTTGCTGCGAAAATTCTGGATCCACCTGTCTTCGGATGAAATGTTCGGCATCATGTCGCCAGACAAGATTCAGAGAGCAGGGCTTTCCCTTAGCGATGTGCGGCGCCTAGAGCTCTCCAATATTCATAAAATAGAGCGCCAGATCAACGATCTACGTCGCGGCTATGCGACGCTGGACGAAGCTGGAAATATTACGCCAACCTCAACCTCTGCGGAAGCACAAGGTGTGGCGTTTTCATCCATCATTGAGTTCAGTAGCGGCATTGCGAATTCTGCCGCGAGCCTTCCTGGACTTGCAGAAATGTTGAAGAACGCGCACCAGCGAGATGAACTGGAAGCGTTGGGGCGATTGCTTCGGCTGCAAAAAGTATATCTATTGGCAGAGCGCATCATCCTTAGCAGCAATCTTGATTTGCTGGATAAGCAGGTGCTGGACGCTCGTTGGTTTAGCCGCTGGCGCATCGAGGTAAGCGAGATCCCCAACGGGCCGCTACAGCAGATGTGGGCGCGGGTTTTGGTGGGCGAGTTGATTCAACCGGGCACGCACAGCTTGCGAGTGCTTGCTTGGCTGGGCGGCATGAGCCTCGACGATGCCGAAGCTGTTGGGCGGCTGGCGAGCATCGTGCTTGGGGATTTTGTGCATTGTGGCGCCGCCAAGACACTTTCTACCCAATACCCTGTAGAATTTTTTGCACGACTGGAGCAGCTTGGCATCCTCATGCCAGCAGCAGGTGCTCAATCCTTCAAAGAGCTGCACTTCGTGGCGGAAGAGGCGGGCGGTGATTCTTGCCGGCTGCCCATCGGGGATTGCGAGGCTGTGTTGAGATCAACCGTCGCACGCACGCAGTTTGTTGTACCAGCCTATATTCTCACGTTCCTCGGTCGTGAAGTGGTGTCTCTCTTTACTGTGCAAGCCGATGCTACCTATCTTAACCTCGTCTCGGATGATTTTCGCTCAAATTCTATCCAAGTCGATATTGTTCCACGAGAATCTGTATTTTTGCGCAGGAAAGTCTCCTAACTGCAACTACTCTTAAGAAAGCAAAATCCGTAAACGTGTGGAGCGTATTCCTTGTCTAAGGGAAGAGGCTCACGGAGCTTTTTAGAGGTTGCATGGAAAAGCGGAAATTTAAGCGGCTTTCAACTCGGCTTCAAGTGACATTTTCTCTGAGTCAAGAGAACCGCCTTGGGGGCGTTACGCAATATACAGCGGTTCTGCAGGACTACAGCAGAGGCGGAGTGTTGCTCATTTTTGATCCGCCGGAACGAGACGCTTTGGTCGCCGAGATCAGGCGCAATCTTCACCAAGCAGTGGAAATTCGGTTTGCCGTTTTGGATCGGCAGCACGAGCTTCAGGGCGAGGTTGTTCACATAAATACCGAGGGAATAGGGATTCGGTTTACCAAACTGGATCCAGCCGTTTTTTTTGCGCTTACCGATGCTGCTCGACGGGTTGCGTTACAGAACGCAAGTGCCGCACTGATCGTTAATAGAAATGCCGGAGCTACGCATGATCCCAGCAAGGTGCTCCCGGCTTGTTTGGATGTAGTTCAGGATTTCTGCGCGGAAGTATTGCCCGTTTATATTGCATCCGTTGAGGCGGAGTTGTTAGCGATTGCAGACCAGCGTAGTGCGCGGATTGAACCGCAGGATGCGATGGATGCGCTCGTTCTATTTAATCGGGAAGGAAAAGCTTTTCAAGCCTCTGTGGAAGAAAATTACAGCAAGGCGATACGGGCTCAGTTCCAACCGCTCGGGAACACGAAAGGCGGTGAATTATCTCGCACCCCCCAAACTCCGGCTAGGCTAAGCCTTGTTGAAAAAGGAGAGTTTGAGGATTGGCTGCAGCTAAAGGTTGCCGTTTCACGAGTCGAGTTAGCCCTGCAGGAAGCCCTCACGGAGCTTGAACTGCGCTTGAAAGCAGTTTCGGGGCAGCCATTGGTTGATGGGCTTAACCCCTTTTCACCGGCTATTTTTCTGCAAGCTTTGCAGCGCTTCTTCCATAAACACCAGATGAGCCTGTCCGTTACTGGCGCCTTGTTTCGAAGTGCGAGCACCTTCGCGATTCAACGTTTTGGGGCCATGTTGGCAGAAATTAACAGCTTGTTTGAAGAGTGCGGCGTGCTTCCCGATCTTGCTGCTGCAAAAAGGCAGGCCAATCAAGTCGCTCCGACTGAATCAAGCACTCCTGTTAAATCTGCGTCAGAACGCCGCAGTAACGAACCTGCTGGTACTGGCGGGCTCGGCGCCAATAAAGATAGACCTTCAAAAGCACCTATAGCGGCGCAGGGCCGTGCGCAAACACGTGCTTCGTCAGATCCTAAATCAGGTGTGCCGCCAAGAGTAGACGGTACACCTGATTCCGCAAATGAAGAAGGGGGGCAGGGGCAAAAGGCATTGCGCGCGGCAAGCGAGATACTGCGCGCTCAACGCGTGATGGAAAGCTCAAGTGGCCCGTTAGACGTAGGGATGGATCGGGATGATGATTCGTCTTTTTTACCTAGCGTTGACTATCCGCAGGAAGCGAGTCGTGAAGAGATCCTGCGAGGGCTGACTGCTGTCGCAAACGAGCTCCAGCACTCAATTACTGAATCCGCTAGTGATGAAGCTGAAACTGTAAGTGTATCCGAGCTTGTTCTGCAGCGTTTGGCGCACTTGAATGTGGTGCCAAGCACTGAGTTGAAAGAATCCCTGAATATGCTTAATTCGCTCGTAGGCAGTATTGCTGACGCGCAAAAAATGTCGATGCCGCTGAGAGAACAGTTCAGCAAACTACAAGTGCCACTGGCCGCTTTGCGCATTACGGATCCCAGTATTCTTGATTCTGACCAGCACCCTGTACGCGATCTGTTAAATCAGTTAGCAGCACTTTCTGAACCTGAAAGCGCGAACTATCGGCGGAATGTCGAAATCGTGAATGAAACGATAAACGAATTATTAAAGGCCGATCCGTTAACGGAGCAGACGATCGTTCGCCTGCAGGGGCCGGTGGGCGATGCAATTGAGAGAGAACAGCGAGTTGTAGAGAGAAGCATTCATCGGATTGTTGAGGCGTATGAAGGCCGCCAGCGTGTCGAGCAGGTAGATGATTATGTGGCAAATGAGCTGGATAGAATCGTTGCTGGGCGGTTAATTCCGCGCATTGCATTGACCGTACTTAGCGCCGGCTGGCGCGAGTTGTTGCGCCTGAGTTTGTTACGCGAAGGGATTGATAGTCGAGCCTGGAGTGCCTCTGTGAGCGCTTTTGAGGATTTGGTCAATATGTTCTCCATACGCCCGGTTCCTGAGCGTGGAGATCACTTTACCTTACCCGCATTGTACAAAATTATTGAGTCTGGGCTTACCAAAGTGGCCCGCATTGGTGGCGATGTAGCGAGCCTGATCGCTCAGCTTCGGGAAGCAGAATTACAGCAACAGCCAGACCTTGTTACTGCTCCCGTTCTAAAGAGAAAAGCGGAGAGAAACGAGCCGCAAGGAAACTATCCACAACGCCAGCACAGAAAACTGCAGCGGGTCAAAGTGGGGCAATGGCTTGAATCAGGCGTGCGCGATGAGCGCCCTCAAACGCTTCAAGTCGCATGGGTATCACCCGCGCGCGATAAGTTTGTGTTAGCAAATTCACAAGGTCAGCGAGTGGATGAGCTTAGTGAAGAAAAGATGCTGGAGCGGCTGACAGATGGCGATATTACCTTACTCACCACCCATAAGATGGGGGCGGTCGAGAAGGGCTTGGATGCGCTGATTCAAAAGATCTATGACAGGATGAGCGAAGAAGCTTCTCGCGATCCGCTTACACAAGTGTTTACCCGTAAAGAGTTCGAGCGGAACCTTGCCCAGTGTGTAGCGAGAGCGAAGCGAAATAACACTCAATATGTAGTCGTATATATTGATCTTGTTCAGTTCAAACTCGTAAATAATTTATACGGTTATGACGCGGGAGATCAGCTGCTTAAGCAAGCAGCTGGGCGTTTGCACGATGTAAAATTGCCAGATAGCATCATTGGGCGGATTGGCGGAAATGAGTTCGCTATCATTTTTACGATTGCATCGGAGGTGGATGCCTATCGGAGCGCGTGCCGAATCAAAGAGGTTCTTGAGGGAGAAAAGTATAAGTTTACGAAGGCAAGCCACGTGATCCAAGTGTCGGTTTCAGGCTGTGCCTTTGATCACAAAACGAATAATGTTCTGGAATTGCTGCGTGCCGTAGAAGCTGCGGCACAAATTGCCAAAGAAAAGGGTTTGAAAGAAGTTCAGATGGTCACACCTGGTGATGCCCGGTTTAAGGAACGCGATACGATGATGCTGTGGGCGGCACGCATTAGCAAAGCGCTAGATCAGAACGAACTCAGATTACGCGCCCAAAAGATTGCGCCCGTAGCGTCACGGCACCCTGAGTGGCTACCACACTTTGAAATTCTCCTCACAATTGTGGATGAAAATGGCCAACATAACCCGCCAGCAGACTTTATTCTTGCGGCGGAAGCGTATGGTCGTATGGTGGACGTAGATCGCTGGGTAATTAATCGGACACTTACGTGGATGTCTGAAAATCTAGAAAGCCTTGACCAGTTCGGCGGCTTTGCGATTAACCTATCGGGCCACACGCTGAACGATGAAGGCTTTCTTGATTTTATTTTTGAGCAGCTCGTTCGTCATGAGGTGCCGCGTAACAAGATTATCTTTGAAATTACTGAGACGACAGCCGTCACTAATCTGGATGAAGCAGCCGATTTTATTGCGGAAATGAAGGAAATCGGCTGTCGCTTTTCTTTAGATGATTTTGGTGCAGGGCAGTCTTCCTACGCGTACTTGAAAAAATTGCCGGTCGATTTTATTAAAATTGATGGTGCATTCGTTCGCAAAGTAGACGTTGATAAAGTCGACTATGCGCTGGTCAAGTCGATCAGTGAAATGGGGCGTTTTCTCGGAAAACACATCGTTGCGGAATTTGTTTCGGATCAATCCAAGTACGATACGGTTGTTGGGCTTGGCGTTGATTATTTACAGGGCTGGCATATTGCCAAGCCCGTTGCGCTTGATGATTTACTGGAGAGCGGCGTCGTGAGTGGTAGCTTGACCTCTTAACGGGGGAGGGGCGGGCACTCGGCTCTGTCTGGGAATGTCTTTGCTGAGCGCCTTTTTGCCTTAACGCCTTGCGCCCAAGGCGCAGTGGGCGCTTTGGGCTGTTCGGAGCGTTGCGAGCGCTTAGAACGACATCCTGAACCCTAAATAGGCGCCTTTCTCAAAAGAAATACTGTCCCAATGTTTAACGCCTACCCTAATCTGCCGGTAGCCAACAAAGATCTCCCCTTGTGGAACCACCTGCCAGCCGCCCTCTACTCTGGCTTGCCAGAGATTTTTCAAGTTGGAGCCGGTAAGAATGCTGGGTGCGTAAGTGCCACCTACGGTGACCGATAGGCCTTGAGCATCAGGAATGTTGTATTTGGATTGCAGGGATAGCCCTGCAAAGGTACCGTGAACATGCTTTAAATCTAGGTAGCCAATCTGACCGCCTAGCCCAAACTCGACATCTCGTAAGTTTGCCATCTGATCTTTGACCATTGCGCCTGCATAATACAGTTGACCGTCACGGTACCTGCGATAGCTCGAATGGTCGCGGTGGTTGTACAGCCCTGCGTCAAACGTAATCGCGCGCGGGTTAGGTTGATAGGCGTAGTCTAGATGAACCGCATCGTTGTTGAAATCCAGAGAGGCTGTGGATTGTGCGGCAACAGCGCCAACGCTGGCGAGCGCAAAACCTAGCCCAACTCCCAATCCAAGACCGGCTGCCAATGTGGTGGAAAAGCGCATGTCACGTACTCCATTTGATGTTTGTGCGCGCTAGTCTAACGAAAACATAGGCTTACGTCGACCGTGAATAGGGTGCGGTGCGGATTAAGGCAAAAAATCACGCGATCCAAGTGCTTTTTTAGGTTGCTAGAACCGAAATTTGCTAGAAAAACAGTGGCCTAGGCGTTTGGTATTTCGCGCCCATTTGCTAGACTTTAATGTAGTATTAACCTATTTGATTTTGGTTGAGGATTTGTTGCGAACATGGTGCATGATTTTGCGAAGCGAAACCAAGCTGCTAAACCCGCGCGTCTGCAGGTGAAACCTAGCGAGCCAATCAGCCCGAAAAAGGCCGCTCTTCTTGGCTTTGCTGTGTTAGTAGGCGGTGCTGCGGTTTTTCAGGTGGCAAGCATAGCGCATCACTCAATTCAGGAGTCGTTGGCGCAAGCGCAGGCGGACAAGCAGAGCGAGCGTGAGCGAAAGGCAATGCTGCTTGCGGAAAAAAAACGTGCCGCTGATGAGAAACGCATAAAGGCGAGGGTAGAAGCGGAGCGGGTACAGGCAGAAAAGAATTCGGGTTACGAATTCTACGATTACCTCGTTGCGCGTGAATGGCCGGTGCCGGTACTAACGGAGGTGTATTCTAAGCCTCAGCCTGTGGCGGCTATAAAAGCGGCACCAAAGCCGATTGCACAGGAAGCGCCGCCTGTAGCGCGTCCACAAACACGAGACGTGCCGCCGCGGGAGGTGTCGCCTGTCGCCAAGGTAGCGCCCGCGCAGGCTCCAGTTCGTGAAATCCGGCCTCAGGCTTCTTACTCGGTAGTGGCGGCGTTTTCGCGGAGTGAGAGCGAAATACTGACCGCTCAGCGCAGACTTGGTAGCTTGGGGTACAGCGCGCGAATTGATTCCGTAGCTGCCAGCGGTGGCGGGAAACTTTACCGCCTCAAAGTTGGCCCTTTTGACAATCGCGACAAAGCGAATCAGGCTCGTAGTCGGCTTCAGGCTAACAATTATTTCGCCCAGGTTTTTAGCGACTAGACGTTACGAGCTTTAAGCGCTACGACCTTAACGAAAGATTGAGGCGCGCTGCCGTTCATGCGTCAATTTAGAAACAACTCCATCCAGACTGGCTTTTTTAACGCGCCAGCCAGTCTGGAGAGCGTTCGTTTTTAGCGAGAGGCTTCTTCGTAGTGTTGCTTGATTTCCTCAATTTGAGGTGCGAGTTCATGGGCTTTTTTCAGCATTTTTTGCGCATCTGCCTTTTTACCCGCTTTGAGTAAAATCCAACCATAGGTGTCAAGCACCGCAGCATCGTTGGGTGAACTGGCTACTGCACGTTCAGCGAGTTCTTCTGCGCTCTTGAGGTCGCCTTTTTCACAACGTATCCATGCCAAATTGTTTAGTGCGCGTGCTTCGGTCGGGCGTAGCTCAATCACTTTGCTGTAGGCGCGCTCAGCGGCGGCTTGATCGTTTTGAGCCTGTTTTCTTAAACCAAGACGCAGCCACGCTTCAACGCTTGATGGTAGTTTTGTTGTCCATTCGGTCGAAAAATCGTCTTGCGCTTGGGTTTCTAAAAGGCCGCCCAGTCGAATCGCGACGCCATCTGTAGGGTTTGCGCTCCATAGCTTTTGAAGGGCGTTACGTGCAGCGTCTTTATCGCCCTGAGCAATGAGTAGATCAGCGCGCAGCAGGTCTGGAATTTGTGAGTTGGGATGGGCGCTCTGAATCTGTGTAACGATTTTTTGCGCTTCAGCATATTTTCCGCTTTCGATCTCAGTGAGCGCGAGCAGATTCAGTAGTTCAAGGCTGTTGCCATCGTTTTGGAGCCCTTCCATCAAGCTTTTACGAGCGGCCTCCATATCACCCTGCCTCAGCTGCGCTTTGGTGATCAACGCATACAATTGCGTTGCGGCAAGCTTGGGATAGCCCTGAAACCCACTTCGTGCGAGCGCCTCCTTAATATGCTTTAATGCCTGCGTCAGATCACCTTTGGAACGAAAATAATCTGACAATGTTGCATCAGCACCCCACGCATTTATACGTTCATCCGAGATGTGCTGAAGTTGCTTGACAAATGCATCCAGTGTGTTTTCTCGCGCATGGATATTGACAAGCAAGCGAAAAGCGCGAAGGCTGTTCGGATCCGTGTTAATAATGGTTTCGGCGTAGCTGCGAGCCTTTTTGAGATCACCCCCCTTAAGCTCCAAGATCACCATCGCTGTGAGCGCATTTGGATTCGTTGGCTCAAGGCTTAATGCCTTTTCCAAGGCGGGCTTTGCTTGTTTTACAGCGCCTAATTGAGTGTAAATGGAGCCTGCTGCCGCAAGGCCATCAGCGTTGGTTGCGAAGTCTTTTTCAATCTGCGCGGCTTGGTTTTTAACGGCATCAAGGTTTTTTTCGCGAAGATAAATCTGTACTAGTTGACCACGCAATGCAAGTTCACTAGGAGCTTGTTTAATCGCTTTTTCAAGCTGGTCAATTGCGGATTTTGCATCACCTTTCTGCAGATAATATTGAGCGAGAGTGGCTCTCAGCCCTGTTTTGGAAGGTGCGATTTTTAGCGCTTTCTGGAGAGCCTCCAAACCCTTCTCGCTTTGGCCATTTGCAAGTGCTGCGAGCCCATAAACCCCTAGCAGATCTGCATCTTCCGGAGAACGGCTCAGGTTGGCTTCAAGCAGGTGCATGGCTTCAGAAACTTTATTGAGCCGGAGCTGGTTTTCTGCAAGAACTCGCAACGCTTCGGGGCTTGCTGTTTCTGGGTCAATATGCTGCGAAAAGTACTGCTCGGCGCCTTCTAGATCACCCTCGCGCATACGAATAACACCAAGTAGGCGTCCAGCAGCATCTGGTTCGTTATATTGTTGGTAGAGCCGCATGAGCTTCTGCTCAGCTTCCTGTAGGTTACCTGCCTTGAGTAGTTCTAAGCTTTCAGCAAACTGCTCTTTGGCGTTATCTGCACCTGGGCGTGCGTCCGCAAGCATACGCGTGTAAATCAATGCCTCTGCGGTATGACCTTGGCGTGTTAAGACGTTCGCAAGGCCGGTCAGTACGTTTGCGCGTATTTCGGTGATCATATCGGTAGCTGGTAACGTCATAAGCGCGTGGCTAAGTAGTTCTTCAGCCTGATCTAAATTGTCAGCCTCGCTTGCTATGGAGGCTTTTATAATGAGCGCCTCTGTAAATTCCGGATTTTCTTGGAGCGCAGCGGCAAGTAGCTTCTCAACTTCATCGTGCGCCCCTGACCTTAGCGCAAGAACGATACGACCTAGTGTTGCCTGCTTATGAATTTCAGGGTTTTTGCTCTTTTTAAGCTTCTCAAAACCTTCACTGGCCTGTGAAATCTGGCCATTCTGCGCAGCAATCTGTGTGCGATAGAGTGCAATCAACTCTTGTTGCGTAGCGCTTAGATTCTGTGGAGGTTTAGCGAGGTGTTCTTCTGCTGTTTTTACTTTTCCACGGCGAATCATGGCATCAATCTGGGCAAGAAATAGCGCCGGATTTGCTTGGGTATCAACATGGTTGAATACATTCAAAGCTTGTTTACCGTCACCAAGGCGCGTATAGATGCCCGAAATCAGTACTAAGGCGGCAGGATCGTTGGGTGCTTTTTGCAGCACATTGCGCGCTTCGATAATGGCTGCACGAAATTGCCCCTGATCTTCATATGCCTGTGCGCGCGCAATCGCCTGCTCTTGTGTTTGGGCGCTGGTGTTACTCGTGGGATTTTTTTCTGAGCAACCAGCCAAAATGAGGCATGAAAAGGAAGCGGCGACTACTAAGGGTTTTAATGCGAAGATTCGTGGTCGTTGAAGCATCTAGGAATCATCCTGAACAATAAGAAACGAGAAAGCCTGCGTCGCGCAGGTAAATTGCTTCCTGCATACAATACTCTTGATGCAGGAAGGTTCTTGATGCAGGAAGCACAAGCAGCTGACGGTAAATTACCGTAGGCTGGGCTAATCCAAATTCTGAACAAGTGCAGGCGAGTATTGACTATAAACCCCATTAATATCAATGGTTGCGATCGAGAATTCGTATTGCCCTGGGGCAAGGTTCTCTAAAACCCAGTCTGTAGTTTGAGCATCTTGGATGCGGATCTTGGTGTAATTCGTCGAGTGGTTCTTGCTGATCCGTAACTCGTAACCGGCAACTTCGTACACAGGCAGGTAACTACCATCTTCGCGTGAATCGGGAATCAGCCACGAAAGTTGAACCTGATTGGTCACGACGGGGGTAGGTGTGGGCGCAGGAGTTACCTCGGTGTTCTGGCTGGCGCTTGTGTTCTGACTAGCGCCTGTGTTCTGGCTAGCGCCTGTGTTCTGGCTGGCGCTTGTGTTCTGGCTGGCGCTTGTGTTCTGGCTGGCGCTTGTGTTCTGGCTGGCGCTTGTGTTCTGGCTGGCGCTTGTGTTCTGGCTGGCGCTTGTGTTCTGGCTGGCGCTTGTGTTCTGGCTAGCGCCTGTGTTTTGGCTGGCGCTTGTGCTTTGGCTAGCGCCTGTGTTCTGGCTAGCGCCTGCGTTTGAATTGACGATAACGTTCTGTGCAACTTGATCTTCAAATGGATTGCTGCTGACGGAGCCGCTACTTCCTTGAGTTTCCCCACCAGAACCACTTTGGACAAGCGTATTTCCGCTTGTATTTTGGTTTGTGGAAGGTTTTTGCACCTCGCTCGGCGAAGTTGATGGCGTAGAATTTGACGACGGCGTGTTGGTCTGCACATCCGTTGCACTTGAGTCGCTACCACCACCTCCGCCGCCACCACATGCAGTAAGGGAGACAATCGAGAGCACAAGCGCAATCTGATAGAGTTTTTTCATAACACACCCGGCAACTACGTTAAACATCAAAGGCCTTGCAAGTAAAAGTAGAAGGCGATTTCGTGTTCGTCGTGCGGTCAGGTTGTTTTATGTTCAGCGTGTGATCGAAGTCAAACCACTAGCGTCGACCATTTGGCATGAGAGAGTATGTTTGGTTGGCAACGATGCCGGATGGGTCAATCTTTTGGATTTTCTGGTTCTGTGAACTGAATCTCGTATTTTTTGATCAGATCGTAAAGTGTCGGCCTTGTGATGCCTAGCAGGCGTGCTGCATTTGATACGTTGCCATCCGCAACGGAAAGTGCTTTTCGGATGGCGGCCACTTCCGCATCTTGGCGAATCTGCCGCAAATTGATTGCAAGAGCGTCGCAGGTTGCAAGACCAATATCGGCAGCGCTAATTTGCTTTCCTTCTGCCATAATGACAGCGCGCTTAAGCTTATTCTCCATCTCGCGAACGTTTCCGGGCCATTCGTAATTTTCAATTGCGGCAACGGCATCAGGAGAAAATCCAAGAATAGGGCGGTGCTGCTCTCCTGCATATTTTTTTAACAGGAAACGTGCCAGCAGGATTTTGTCGCCAGAACGCTCGCGTAGAGGCGGAAGGTTGATCACGAGCTCGCCGATGCGATAGTAAAGATCCTCGCGGAAGGTGCCGGCTGCAACCATTTTTTCAAGATCTTTATTCGTCGCGCAGATTACACGCACGTCTACGCTGATTTCTTCGCGTCCACCAAGGCGTTCAATGACGCGCTCCTGTAAAAAGCGCAGCAATTTTGCCTGCAGCGGAAGCGGCATATCGCCAATTTCATCCAAAAAGAGCGATCCGCCGTTGGCGGTTTCAACTTTGCCTAGCGTGCGTTTGGATGCGCCTGTGAAGGCGCCTTTCTCATAGCCGAAAAGCTCGCTCTCCATAAGATTTTCAGGAACGGCTGCACAATTGATCGCGACAAAACGCCCACTCGCGCGGGGGCTTAGATTATGAATTGCACGCGCAATCACCTCCTTTCCCGTCCCAGATTCACCCAGAATCAAGCAGGTTACAGCGGTAGGTGCCACCTTTTCTACAACACGGCAAACTCGCAGCATTTGCGGGTCGGATGCGATCACGCCAGAGAGCGGCGAATTATGACTGTCACTGAGCCTGCGGTTTTCGGTTTCAAGGTCATAGAGCTGGAATGCTCGCTGTACGATGAGATCCAGTGTGTTGGTTTCTACGGGTTTTTGGTAAAAATCATAAGCTCCCAAAGCGATTGCGCGGAGAGCGTTTTCATAATCGTGGTAGCCCGTAACGACAATGATTTTAGTGGTTGGGGCAAGCGCAATGATTTCCTTGATGGTTCGAAATCCCTCTTCTACGCCCTCGTCATCGGGCGGCAAGCCGAGGTCTTGTAGGATGACGGCAGGTTGTTCCTTTCGGACAGCCGCGACGGCACTTGCACGATCTTCTGCGGTAATGACGTGGTATTGGTCAAAATGCCAAAGAAGCTGGCTTCGTAGCCCTCGATCGTCTTCGACAATGAGCAGGGTGTTGTTTTTTTCAGCCATGGTTTCCCGGTAAGCGCTCAGATGTGGCAGGAGTGGTGATTGTTTGCCTTGCTCTGGGTTCGACGTTGCTGCTGCCCGCAGGCGCTTCCGCTACGAGGGGAAGTTCGTTGGAAAGCGGGATAATAATCTTAAAAGCCGTGCCTACACGCGGGGTGCTTTGCACGGTAATGTCGCCACCCAAGCTGCGAATAAACTCTCGGGTCTGAAACGCGCCGATTCCCATGCCTTTGCCAGACTTGGTGGTATCAAATGGTCTGAATAAACGGTTTTTAATAAAATCAGCGTCCATACCCTCACCGTTATCTTCTACAAGAATAATGGCATCTTGCCCTTTCTGAGAGAGTGTAACATCAACAAAGCCATCTTGGCTGGTAGCTTCCTGCGCATTTTTAATGATGTGAATAATCACCATTTCAAGGTGTTCTTGATCTGTTGTAACCATCAGCTGCTGATCTACGATGCGAAGCGACGGACGTGGTGCCTTGCCCTGACATTTTTGGGTGGCGTCTAACAGAATCTTTTGGATATTAAAAGTCGAGTTGGCTGCAGGCTGGCTTTGTTGCAACTTTTTAAGCAACTTGCTCATACGTTGTACGGAATTGTCGATCGTGGTAATTGCATCCTCGATGAAAGCCGGGTTCATCTTGTGCTTACCTGCGTTTTCGACCACCAGAGCCTGTTGAGCAATCAGATTTTTTAGGTCATGCATGATGAATGCTGTGAGTTTGTTATAAGCCTCAAACTGTTTTGACTGGCTCAGCAACTCGGCAGCTTCGTGGCGCGCCAGATAACTTGCAACTTGGCTTCCTACCGTTTTTAAAAGATCAAGGTCTTCCCACGAAAGACGTTCTCTGTGTGTCGGCGGCAGGAGCAGGATGAAACCATAAAGCTTCTTGTCGATGCGAAGCGGAACGATCGCCCAGAGTTTTGGAAAGCGAGTCATCCATTGGGGGAGCGCACGATTGTAGTTTGCTTGGTCGTCATCGGCCGTCGCGGAAGGCACAAACACCCAATCTTTTTCCGTCATAATTCGGCAAAATTCGCTTGTTTCTGGCTCCTCTAGCGCGTCACTGGGAATATTCATCTGTTCAGAGGCGACGGGCACGAATTTTCCATAATTGTTGTTGAGCCAGAGGCAGCCGCCGTGGCTTTTGAATATCTCATTGACCACACTTAGCGCGCGCCTCGAAAGATCATCATCGCTTGGCTCGGAAAGCCTGCTGATCAGGCGGAGCCATTCTGCCCGATAGTCGTACTTGTGGTGAAAAAAATGCTTATCTACCAAAACGGCAAGGCTCGTTCGGATCGATTCGGAAACGAAGGCCGTGGCAACCATGATCAGCGAAGCGAACGTAAGAACTGCTTGCAGAACCGTTCCCCATTCTCCACCAAAACTTTTTACGTAGTAGCCGCCTAATGCCATCATCGCAAGAAACACACCAGCAGCCGTTAGACTAGTGGTATAGAACACAATGGGCCGAGAGATCGAAAGGTTCGCCTGTCTGCCATCTTGATCCGCTGTGGTCAGCAGCCCAACGCTCAATACTGCATTGCTTAACCCGTATGTGAAGCCCCGTGCGCTCCACAGAGAAGCGCTAATGTGTTGCTGCAAGAGCGTAATTGAGAACAGATAAAGATCGAAAATCAGGAAGGCGCCAACACATACCGACAAGATTTTTCCAGTGCGTGCAGTGGGCGCGTTTCGAAAAAGCTGCTCAACTCCGACCAAGCATAAGATTGTCATGAGTAGGCTATTCCAGATGAGGGGAATACCACCGTGTTCACTTAGCAAAAGCTCGCCATTTTCGCTTGTCTCGGCAAGGCTTGTCCCAGCAAGGGTTGCGCTATCTCCCCAACCGTTCTGTGTGGACAAAATCGTGTACAGGTTATAAAGAAAGAGCCCCGTCCAGGTCAGGAATAACGTGCGGCGTAAGCGCAGTGGCAAGCGCTTTCCCGAGAACCTCCGCATGGTTGCCAGCAGACAATAGAACCAAGCACTATAACGCGCAGACTCAAGTATGAGAATTTCTAGTGGGCTGAGTGCGTAATTCCAGCCTGCGAACATGTATACGGTGCACCACACCGTACCCAGCAGGCTCGCCATTAAAAAAGGGGGCGAAATCTGGCGTCGCTTAAAAAGAACCAAACCTACAAGAAAAGTGCAGAGGCTTAGAGTTGCGCCTCCCGCAAAGCTTATGAACGTGAGTTGGTCAACAGGCAGCATTTCTATCCAGATCGGTGCAATAAAGCAGACGAGAGCGCTGGCCCCAAACGACGAAGTTCCGCCGCGTGACCGCTAGGACGACAGCGCTAGGAGACTTGAAGCTTAGGTGGTGCGAGTTTCTTAAGGCTATTGGCAATGTTATCCATCGCTCTATCAAATAATAGACCGGATTCCAGAAGGTGCGCTTCGCCGAGCTGGATATCGTGGGCAAATTGCTGTTTACTCCTTTCCATTGCTTTGAAACCAAACCGGTTTACGAAAACCAAGTGTTCGTTTGCGTCGATCCGCGCCGCAAGCTTGCAGCGGCTGACCCGCCCCCCATCGCGCGGCGTGTAAGCTACCCAGCTGCCCACTTTAAGGCGTTCCACTTTTTGCAAATATTCAAAGGCGACGACCTGTTGCTGTGCTTGCTGACGCTCCAGTGCGGTCATCTCTTTCCAGGATTTACCCCCTGCGTCGCTCTGTCCGAGCTCGGCGAGGTGCTGCGCAGAGATGCCTTGCTCACCAACCTGTTGGTTACCCTGCAACAGCTGCTCAAGCAGCGCATTGAGCGAAGTGAGCTTCGTGGAAGCGCTCTCTTTGGGAAGTTGAAGTTGCTGATAACCTTGGTTTGCACGATCCAGCAGCAAAGGGAGTAGTCGGGCTTTGCGGGCCTGCGATTTTCCATCATCGTGGCGGTTACAATACCAGCACAGGTCGTCGATGAATTGCACGGCCTCTACCCACTCAATGCACTCCGTTCCATATTTAAGGAGGTTATGAATTAACAGACGCTGCCAATCAGTAACAAGGAGATCCCAAATGGGCGCTGGCAATACTGCTTTTTCTATGCGGGTAAACAATATCTGCTGAACTTGTTCACGCGCTTGATCCACCTTGGCTTTGCCGACGGCCGCTTCACTCGTTCTCTTCTCGATTAGTTGCGAGCGCTTTTGCTCGGCATTGGTGAATTCCAATAGCGCTTGGTAACACTCCTCAAAAAGCCCTATGTCACCTCTAAAGCCTGCCAATATGCGGTGAACGAGGCGTTCAATCGTGCCGAACAAACTGTCCTGTGTAGTTTTGTCGCTTTCGTCCCATCCGATGGACACCTTTGCAATTTCGTTGATAAAACGCCGCACAGGGTGGTTCTGGCTGCTAAAAAAGCTGCGATCCGCCAGCGTGACCTTCAGTACAGGAATTTGCAAGCGAGCAACCAAAGCCTGAATTGGCACAGGCATATTGTTGTCATCCAACACATAGTCGAAGAACATCGCAACAAGGTTGATGATGTCTTCGTCTGCCTCTTCGAGGCTGCGTGGTGCGCTAGGGCTGCCTAGCGCCACCAGCCCATTATAGACAAGCTCACGCAAGTCAAGGGCTAGCGCATCATCCGAAGCCTGATCTAGTTGTTGATTCAGGTAATGCTGTAAATCGCCGGCAGGCAGCGCTGGGCCACGGGGCTGATTTGCATAGCGATTACGGATATCGCGCGGCAGCTGCCCAATGCTGCGCACAGCGTGCATCAAGTTCGCCACAACCTCGTAGGTCTTCTGAGGGCCCGTATTGCTGGATGTCTCCATAGACATGTTGTTCGCATTAGACATGTCGTTCGCACCCCCGATTCTCTCGTTCAGATCGGTATTCGGTGGATGCTGGCGCTGGCGATGGGGGGTGTTTCCGCCTTGAGAGTTATTGATAATGCTGGAGCGAATTTTGGGAAGCACACCAGATGCAATCAACAGTTCGTTGGCAAGGTGGTACATCTGGCCAAACTCTCTAACGACTACGCGGTCAAATTGCTTAAGCAGGATGATGCGAGCGGTAAAGTCAACGTCCAAGACCTTTAGGCTGCGACTAAACGCTGTGCAAAGCTGGGCAGGATCGAGCGGATTGTTGGATTCGTTGATTTTCGCAGAGTGCAGAAGGTAGTCGAACCGGCAATTGAGCGCGTAGAGTTCTTCTTGCCAAGTGGCACGAACCTTTCCAACGATCCCAGATACGGCTACGTTTTGCTCCATTTCGTCATTTGCAACAAGGTTTAGCGACTCGAACGGGTTCTTGGGTTCGTCTACGATCGACTTTGGCTTACTGATGTCTCGGTAAAGGGATTCGTATTCGCGCTTGAACTGGGATATCACATCGGGTTTACGCATGCGGATTTCGCGCATGGTGTCAAAGTAGAGGTTCTGTTCCTTGTTGCTGGCCGCCTTCTTGGCCAATTCAAAAAACAGATCGTCGCAGGTACCAAAGAATGTATTGATGTGGTTGACCAAAATACCAAGGATGCTTTCCTTGATCTGGCGCAGCGCCGGCGGTAAGGCATACATTACGTTGCCTGCTTCTGAGGCACCATTGGTCGTGGTGTCGCTGCTGAATTTCGCTTTGTTCTGATCCCACGTCATACGGCAGATTCCATTTCCCGTTAGGAGCTGTAGGTTATTATTTGTTTCCTCATTATGGAGGTTTCGCGGCGGCTGTTCAATCGGGACGTGGTTCTCATTTTGTGCATAAATATGAGTTTGAGATGGCTTGGTTCGCCAGAGAGTTTGCAGAAACCGTGTCTTAGCAAAAAAAAGCAAGCCTTTACGCGTGCTGCGTTGGGATAAGCGCGTTAACGATGTCCAATGCTGCGAGTAGCGGTGTGATCTGACTGCTGATTACCTGTGATTCCATGCGCTCCGCAACGCTACGTGCTTTTGGGTGATGCTGTAGGCGCAGTTGAATTAGCTCGTGAACCAGTTTCCACATCCAATCTTTGTTCTGGCGGGCGCGGCGCTGTTCCAATTCGCCTGCTTTCTGCATGGTGGCGTGAAATTCGTCGATCATCTGCCAAATATCAGCAATGCCGGTATTTTCTAGCGCGGAGCAGGTGAGTACGCGAGGCGTCCAGAGGGGGCGATGCTGCATGAGCTTCATGGCGTTGGAGTATTGGCGGCGCGCAATGCCCGCTGACGTTGCATAAACGCCGTCGGCTTTGTTCACTACGATCGCATCGGCAAGTTCGAGTATGCCTTTTTTGATGCCCTGCAGCTCGTCGCCCGCGTTTGGCAGCATGAGTACCAGAAAGAAATCCACCATTCCTGCAACTTCGTATTCCGACTGGCCAACGCCAACCGTCTCCACCAAGATTACGTCGTGGCCGGCGGCTTCGCAGAGCAGCATGGTTTCGCGGGTTTTCTCGGCAACGCCGCCAAGAGATCCGTAGGATGGGGAAGGGCGGATAAAGGCACGCTCGCTTTGGCTCAAGCGCTCCATACGGGTTTTGTCGCCGAGGATACTGCCGCCGGTAATGGGGGAGCTAGGATCGACTGCAAGCACGGCGACTTTTTTACCAAGTTCCACCAAATGGCAGCCAAAAGCTTCAACAAAGCTCGATTTGCCAACGCCGGGCACGCCTGTGATGCCGATACGAATGCTGCGCCCGGTTTGAGGTAAGATTTGCGCCAATAACTGCTGTGCGAGCTGTCGGTGCGCGTCCAAGCGGCTTTCGATCAGCGTAATTGCTTTGGCAAGCGGGCGCCTAGCGCCCGCAAGCAAGCCGTCTACGTCGAAGGTGGCGAGCGACATGATCAGCCTTGTGCTTTGTTGATCGCTGCCAGCACAGAACGTGCCGCTTCTGGGATCGGCGTACCCGGGCCGAAAACGCCCTTCACGCCGGCTTCAAAGAGGCTGTCGTAGTCTTGGCGGGGAATTACGCCACCGGCAACGACAATAATGTCGTCTGCGCCCTGCTTGTGAAGCTCGGCAATTAGTTCAGGAACCAACGTCTTGTGCCCAGCAGCTTGCGAAGAAACGCCAATGACATGCACGTCGTTTTCAATCGCTTGCTTGGCGACCTCGGCAGGAGTCGAAAACAGCGGCGAGAGGTCGATGTCGAAGCCTACGTCTGCAAAAGAAGTTGCAATGACTTTTGCACCGCGATCATGGCCATCTTGCCCCATCTTGGCGACCAACATGCGCGGACGACGGCCATGTTTTTCTTCAAATGCGTCGATATCGGATTTTAGCGACATCCAGTTGCCGTCCTCTTGGTAGGCGTGGCCGTAAACCCCACTAACGGTGCGGCTGCTGGCGTTAAAGCGCCCGAACACTTTTTCCATTGCGTCGCTGATCTCGCCAACGGTTGCACGGGCGCGGGCTGCGTCAATTGCAAGCGCGAGGCCGTTGCCTTCGCCAGATTCTGCCCAGCGGGTGAGGGCGTCCAGCGCTGCGCTGCACTTGGCGGCATCGCGTTTGGCTTTGACGTCGTTGAGACGGCGGATTTGCGAGTCGCGAACAGCAGAGTTGTCGATTTCAAGAATTTCTACGGGATCTTCTTTGGCGAGGCGATATTTGTTAACGCCGACGATCACGTCTTCGCCACGGTCGATACGAGCTTGTTTTTTTGCGGCAGATTCTTCAATTCGCAGCTTAGGCTCGCCGGTTTCAATCAATGCAGCCATACCGCCACGGGCTTTCACATCTTCGATGATTTCCCACGCTTTATTGACAAGCTCGTCGGTAAGCGATTCCATCATGTAAGAGCCGCCCCATGGGTCAACGACCTTAGTGATGCCGGTTTCTTCTTGAATAACGATCTGGGTGTTGCGCGCAATACGAGCCGAAAATTCGGTGGGCAGCGCAATGGCTTCGTCGAAAGCATTTGTGTGCAGGGATTGGGTTCCGCCAAACACCGCCGCGAGTGCTTCAATGGTTGTGCGGATAATATTGTTGTACGGGTCTTGCTCGGTCAGCGACCAGCCGGAAGTTTGGCAGTGGGTGCGCAGCATCCGCGAGCTGGCTTTCTTCGGGTTGTACTGAGTAACAATGCGATCCCATAGGATGCGCGCAGCGCGCAGCTTGGCGATTTCCATATAGAAATTCATGCCGATCCCGAAAAAGAACGAGAGCCGTGGCGCGAAGTCGTCAATGTTTAGGCCGGCGGAGAGGGCAGTGTTAATGTATTCTTGGCCATCTGCGAGCGTGTAGGCGAGCTCCAGTAACGCGTCTGCACCCGCTTCCTGCATGTGGTAGCCGGAAATCGAGATCGAGTTGTATTTCGGCATGTTTTTCGCGGTGTAGCCGATAATATCGGCAATGATCCGCATTGAGCCACGTGGCGGGTAAATGTAGGTGTTGCGCACCATGAATTCTTTGAGAATGTCATTCTGGATGGTGCCGGAGAGCTTGTCTTGGCTTACACCTTGCTCCTCTGCGGCCACCACGTACATTGCCAAGACGGGGAGCACTGCGCCGTTCATGGTCATGGAAACAGAGACGGTATCGAGTGGGATCTGGTCGAAAAGGATTTTCATGTCTTCGACCGAATCAATGGCTACACCCGCTTTCCCTACATCACCCGTTACCCGCGGGTGGTCAGAATCATAGCCCCTGTGTGTGGCAAGGTCGAAGGCAACGGATGCGCCCTGTTGGCCAGCCGCGAGGTTTTTACGATAAAAGGCATTGGATTCTTCTGCGGTGGAGAAGCCTGCATATTGGCGAATCGTCCACGGGCGGCCGGCGTACATGGTGGCTTTTGGGCCGCGTGCGAAGGGTGCAAAACCCGGTAGGGTGTCTGCGTAGGGGAGGTTGGCAAGATCGACGGCGGTATACAAAGGTTTGATTGCGATGCCTTCTGCCGTGTCCCAAACCAGCTGATCGGGCGATTGGCCTTTGCTTTCTTTGGCTGCAAGTTCAGTCCAGTCGGCAACCGTGCGCTTTTTTAGGTCTGCCGGCTTGTCTGTGTTGTTGCCCATAATTCCCCCTGCGTAATGCTGGTTACATCAATTCGTATGGTAATCGTATGCTTTGCAAGCTGTGTGCTGTACAAGTTTACAAGCTAAATTAGGCGGATATGCCTAAAGATGGTCGCTAATGTACCGAAACAAGGGGCTGAACGCATCCCCTGTCTGTCACGATTTGTGACAGGGCCGCTATTCTAGCGCAACATTGACCGCTTGGTCTGTCACATTTCTGCAACGAAGATTCACGCCCTTTGCCGCTTCGCAGATAGCGTAGAGAGGTGTGGCGCGCTAGAATTGCGGCTTTCGTCCGTACAGCTAAATTCATACCATCCAAAAGGCGTAAGCGCGCCTACTTCCCGTCACGGCGCGCCTACCTCCCGTCACGAAAAGCGTCAAACAGGAGTCGAAATGATCACGAAGTGTATTTTTCCAGTGGCAGGTTATGGCACCCGCTTTCTTCCCGCCACCAAGTCCCAGCCTAAAGAGATGCTGCCGGTAGTGAACAAGCCGCTTGTGCAGTACGGGGTGGAAGAGGCGATGGAAGCTGGGTTGGTTGATGTTGGCTTCGTGACTGGACGCGGCAAGCGCACCATTGGTGATCATTTTGATATTAGCTACGAGCTGGAGCACCAAATTAAAGGCACCTCCAAGGAGCACCACTTGGATGGCATCCGCAATGTGCTTGATAACTGCAACTTTTTGTTTGCACGGCAACGTGAGATGAAAGGTTTGGGGCATGCCATTCTGACCGGCAGGGGCATGGTCGGCGAGCACCCGTTCGGCGTAATTCTCGCAGATGACCTTTGCATCACCGAAGAAGGCGATGGCGTAATGGCGCAGATGGTCAAACTGTACAAGCAGTTTCGCTGCAGCATCGTTGCCATCGAGGAAGTGCCAGAAGACCAAGTAAACCGTTACGGTATCGTTTCGGGTGAGCTAATTCGCGATGGTTTGTATCGCGTCGTGGACATGGTGGAAAAGCCACAACCCAAAGATGCGCCCTCTAATCTCGCCATTATTGGCCGCTATATCCTTACACCTGATATTTTCGATATCCTTGAAAACACGCCTCCGGGCGCAAACGGCGAAATCCAGATTACGGATGCACTCCGCAAGCAGTGCCAAGACGGCGTAGTATTAGCCTATAAATTCCGTGGCCGTCGTTTTGACTGTGGCAGCATTGATGGGTTTGTAGAAGCCACAAATTATTGCTACGAGAATTTGTATAAAAAGGGCCGTTTGTAGGCGGTGGGCGGTTTTAGTAGTCGCTCTTTTTAGTAGTCGCTCTTTTTAGTAGCCGCCCTTTTTAGTACTCGCCCTTCGCTGGCTGTAGCAGCGAAGGGCGCTTTGCCTTCGTTTAATTGTTTGGCCTTAACTTGGGCTATTTGGCCTTAATGTGAGCCATTAGCCGCCCGAAATTTCGCAATCAACAGGCGCGTTGCGGCATCAAATCCATCCGCCGGTGCAGCACCCGCCAACGCATCCGCAACCTGCAAGCCAATGCTCTTGCCAAGTTCGACGCCATACTGATCGAATGGGTTAATGTCCCATAGCACGCTTTGCACAAATACTTTGTGCTCATAGCAAGCGATGAGCTGGCCAAGCACGGATGCGGTGAGTTTTGGATAAACAAAGATAGAGTGCGGGCGATTTCCTGGAATGACTCTGTGCGGCGCCAGCCGTGTAATTTCGGATTCCGCTAAACCTTGCGTGCGCATCTGCTCCGAGACTTCGGCAAGGTTTGCACCCACCAAAAGCGCTTGGCTTTGCGCCAAACAATTCGCGAACAAATAGCGATGCTGATCTGCCGATGGATCGACGCTTTGCAAACCCACCAAAAAATCCAGAGGAATCAGCCCAGTTCCCTGATGAAATAGTTGGTGGAAAGAGTGCTGCGTATTGGTGCCCGCTCCACCCCAAACGATCATCCCCGTACGATAATCTACGGGTTGGCCATTCCGCGTGACACGTTTACCGTTACTTTCCATCTCCAACTGTTGAAGATATGCAGGAAAAAATTCCAAGCGTTGCTCATAAGGTATTACGGCATGACACTGTGCCTGCCAGAACTCGCCATACCAAAAACCAAGCAAGCCCATGATCACAGGAATGTTTTTCGCAAGGGGTGCGCTTGAAAAGTGCTGGTCGATCTGATGTGCGCCCGCCAGCATTTGATCGAAAAGCTCATTACCAATCGCAATCCGTAGCGGTAAGCCGATCGCTGACCATAGCGAATAACGCCCCCCCACCCAATCCCACATCGGTAAAACGTTCGTGGGCGAAATCCCGAATCCCGCAGCGCGTTCACCGTGGCTAGAGACGGCAAGAAAGTGCTGCTGAACTGCGTCCATGCTCCCAAGAGCAGCGCACAGCCAATCACGTGCGGCATTTGCGTTGCTCAAGGTTTCAAACGTAGTGAAGGTTTTTGAAGAAACGATGAACAGAGTTTCTTCTGGAAGGCATTGCGACAACACCTGCCGAATATCGCAGGGGTCAATGTTCGACACGAAGTGCATCTCAAACGGACTATTCAGCGCCTGTAGCGCACGAGCCGCCATATGAGGGCCAAGATCAGAGCCACCGATGCCGATATTAACAATAAAGCGAAACGGTTTTCCTGTGTATCCAAGCCGTACTCCCGATCGAATCTGATCGGCAATACGCGCAGCTTGGGCATTACACTCTTCTATCTCTTTTGCGCAAAAATCAGGCCGCGCACGATACGGTGCGCGTAACGCCGTATGTAAAGCAGCTCTTTGCTCCGTATTATTGACCTTCTCACCCGCAAAAAGCGCGCTGCGCTGTGCGCCAAAACCTCGTTCCTCAAGCATTTGGCAGAGCAGGGAGAGCGTCGATGAGGTAATGGCGTGGCGGCTGACGTCAAACGTGAGATCACCCGCTTCGCAGATAAGCTGTTTGGTGCGGTCTGGCTCTTGTTCAAACAGCGCCAAGATTGGCGTATCTACGAGCGCTTGCTGTTGTTTCGCGAGTGCTTGCCACAACGCTCGTGACTGCGGTGCCGTATTCAAGGCTGCGCAAGTATCAATATTCTCGGATTCAGGTCTCATAAGCGGGGCAGGCAATCAAAGTTAAATGGGTTCGTTAGCATAAAAGATCGCGCTGTACACAAGCTGATCGTCTACAAAAAATCGCCCCTTCAGCGAGTGAATGGGAACGGAAGCGTTTACGACAGGTTTTAGGATACGCGCATGGAAGCTGCAAGCAGCGAGATCAATTACAAGCTCTGCATCTAAGAAATCCAAGGTGTACTGGTTGAGGGGATAATAGACTTTGTGGACGGATTCTTTTGCTGAAAAGATCAGCTTGCTAACCCAAAGCTTGCCGGCTGCTTCCTGCTCGGTAACCCATGCCTGCTCACTGGGAGTGCAGATCATCTGTTTGAGCTCATCGCTTAAGGGGCTGTTTTGCTCGGCGTCGATCCCTAGCCCCCGGCATTCCTGTGCGGCCGCAATCGCCACTGCGCAGAACTGGCCCGTATGCGTAACTGCACCAACGATTCCTGCGGGCCATTGCGGAGCGCGGCCGCCACCTGGCAACAGCCGGAAGTCGTTATGCTCAAACACGGAGAGCGCTTCGTGAGCGGAGTGCCGGCTTGCTCTGAACTCCCGCCGCCTTTTTTCAACCGCACGTTCAATAAACGCTTCTTCTTCCTGAAACACAGGGGTGTTCCACATCCAGTCCTTGGCGACGACGACTTTGGCGCACGCAGGTAGAAGCGTTTCAAACACGTTCATGAGCAGGTGACTCGACAGGGGAAAGCGTTAGGAAGGATCGGCCCATGCAATCGGCTAAAGGCGTGATTGGTTGACGGAGATAAGGTTTCGGCCGCGGAGTGCCGATTCTTTCAGTCACGACTAAACTAGTGTAATGGCGAATGGGTTTCAACGCCTCTTTTTTCCCGATTGTGTAACAGCACGGTAACTTTTTGCTTGCCAAGTAATGCTTTGGCGGTAAATATGGGCCACGCACTGTTCAGGTTTTCTTTTTGGCTAAAAAACAAACATATGACTGCTCAATCTTCAGACGCCAATTCTGCCCCTGCTTTTGTTACTCGTAATCGCCGCCTGCCTTTCTCGTTTGCAAAAAGGCATGGAGTCGTTATAGAAGACATTGGCCAAGTCGACGCAATGGTGGCTTGCAAGACCGGCATGTCCATTCAGGCCATTGCCGAAGTTCGGCGGTTCTTGGGGATGCCGATTCAGTTTAGTGAAGTCAGCGATACCGATTTTGAAAAGCGCCTCGCACTGGCCTATCAGAACGACTCTAGCGACGCGATGCAGATGGTGGAGGGCTTGGGTGACGAGCTTGATCTCGCCAGCCTTGCGGATTCAGTCCCCGAAACGGAGGACCTGATGGAGCAGGAGGACGATGCCCCCATTATCCGCCTGATTAACGCCTTGTTGACTGAAGCGGTGAAATTAAATGCATCGGATATCCACATCGAAACGTTCGAGCGGCGCCTTGTCGTGCGAATGCGCGTGGATGGGGTGCTGCGTGAAATCGTGCAGCCCAAGCGCGCGCTTGCACCCTTGCTGGTATCACGTATCAAGGTAATGGCCAAGCTGGATATTGCCGAAAAGCGTGTTCCCCAAGACGGGCGCATCGGGCTAAAAGTGGGTGGCCGAGAAATTGACGTTCGTGTCTCCACCATGCCATCCAATGCCGGCGAGCGCGTCGTATTGCGTCTGCTCGATAAACAGGCAGGTCGCCTAGATCTCACCCATTTGGGCATGAGCGATTACGACCTTGAGCGCATGAAAGGCGTAATTATCAAGCCGCACGGCATCATCCTCGTGACGGGCCCCACTGGCTCGGGTAAGACCACAACGCTTTACGCAGCGCTTACCCAAGTGAATGACGGCAGCCGGAACATCCTCACCGTAGAAGACCCAATCGAATATCAAATCGAAGGCATTGGTCAGACCCAAGTCAGCCCGAAAGTCGACATGACCTTTGCACGTGGGCTACGCGCAATGCTCCGCCAAGACCCAGACGTAGTCATGGTGGGGGAGATTCGCGACATTGAAACCGCCGAAATTGCTGTGCAGGCAAGCTTGACGGGTCACCTTGTGCTATCTACTTTACACACCAACACCGCCGTGGGCGCGGTAACGCGCTTGCGCGACATGGGCATCGAACCTTTTCTGCTTTCTTCGTCACTACTCGGCGTATTAGCGCAGCGCTTGGTGCGCGTGCTCTGCGGCGACTGCAAAACGCCTTACGCGCCCAACGATTCCGAATGCGATCTATTCGATTTTCAGAAAGATCAGCGCCCCACTCTGTATCGCCCAGCGGGCTGCGAAAAGTGCAACCACTTGGGCTATCGTGGCCGAACTGGGATATATGAACTGATTCTGTTGGACGACGAGATGCGAACCATGGTGCACGCCGGTGCCAGCGAACAACAGATGATTGCAAGCGCTCGCAAACACTCGCCGGGGATTCGCGAAGACGGCAAGCGTAAAATATTGGCAGGCATCACGAGCGTTGAGGAAGTGCTACGCGTAACCAGAGAGGATTAAGCCGTGCCCGCCTATGAGTACGTCGTACTGGATACTGCTGGAAAGCAAAAAAAGGGCACCCTAGAGGGCGATAGTCCGCGCCATGTGCGCCAACAGCTTAAAGAAAAGGGACTGATTCCGCTTACAGTCGAAGCTACCGCACAAAAAACGCGTCGCGATGAAAAAAGCGTCTTTCGGCGCGGTTCTATGGGCTCGGCAGATCTTGCCTTGGTCACCCGCCAACTGGCAACGCTGGTGCGCGCCGGCATTCCGATTGAGGGCGCGTTGCGGGCGGTTTCCAAACAAAGCGAAAAGCCAAAAGTGGCCAGCATCATGCTCGCGGTGCGCTCGCGCGTTGTTGAAGGCCACTCCTTGGAATCCGCACTCGCAGAGTTCCCGCAAGCCTTTCCTGACTTGTACCGAGCCACGATTGGCGCGGGCGAACATTCCGGCCACTTGGATTTAGTGCTAGAGCAGCTCTCTGACTACACCGAGTCGCGGCATCGCACCCAGCGCACCATTCAGGGCGCAATGATCTACCCGATCGTGCTGACCGCTTTTGCGGTGCTGATCGTCGTTGGGATGCTGATGTTTGTTGTCCCCAAGATTGTGACCGTGTTCGAAAGCTCCGGCCAACAGCTCCCAGCAATGACCCAAGTTTTGATTGGGACAAGTGCATTTTTGCAGCATTGGTGGTGGGCCTTACTGTTGGTGATCGGCTTGTTTGTGTGGCTTTGGCGGCGCGCGATGCAAAAGCCGGCATTTCGCTATCGCGTGCACCGTCGTCTGTTGCAGTTGCCATTGATGGGTAAAATCGTACGCGGCATCGAGTCTGCCCGCGTGGTAGGCACGCTTGCGATACTCTCACGCAGCGGCGTTCCCTTGGTCGAAGCACTGCGAATTTCTTCCCAAGTGGCGGGAAACCTACCCATCCGCGAAGCAGTCTCAGAAGCAGCCACCAAGTTACGCGAAGGCTCCAGTTTGTTTACGTCGCTGGATCAGTGCGGCTACTTTCCGCCGATGATGATGCAGATGATTGCGAGCGGTGAGTCGAGCGGCGAACTGGATACCATGCTCACTCGCGCCGCACAAAACCAAGAGCGTGAACTGGAAGAGGTCATTGCAACCATCGTTGGCCTGTTTGAGCCGATCATGCTGGTTGTGATGGGAGGGGTTGTACTGATCATCGTTTTGTCGATAATGATGCCCGTTATCAGTATGAATACATTAGTAAAATAGACGCTTTCGTAACATTGAAGCTTTCATAAAATTAAAGAAGGGAGACAGGGGCGTATCATGCAAAAAATGAGCAGCCGAGCCCGCGTGAGCGGTTTTACCTTGATTGAAGTGATGGTAGTGGTTGTCATTCTTGGCATCCTTGCAGGCCTTGTGGTCGTGAGCGTTGCGGGCAACACCGATAAAGCACGCGCAACCGCAGCGCGAAGCGACCTTGCTGCAATTTCACAAGCGCTGGATCTCTACAAACTTGATAACTTCAACTATCCAACCACTGATCAGGGATTGGAAGCCCTCGTGCACGCTCCGGATGGCGCGCGCAATTTCCCGCAGGGCGGCTATTTGAAAAAACTACCGATCGACCCGTGGGGCCATCCTTATCAATACTTTTCACCGGGCTCAAATGGCCCCTACGATTTGCTTTCTTACGGTGCAGACGGTGTGGAAGGCGGTGAAGGGGTAGGAGAGGATATCGTGCTTGAGTAGGAAGCCAATACGCCCAGACGCCGGTTTCACGCTAATTGAAGTGATGATCGTCATCGTGATCATTGGCATCATGGCGGCGCTGGTCGTGGTTTCCGTCACTCTGGGAGATCCGCGCCGCGAGTTGCTCAAAGAAGCCGAGCGCCTGCGCGCAGTTCTTGCCATGGCGGCCGAAGAGGCGGTGATTCAGCAAGCAGAACTAGGTGCCGAGTTTACGGACACCGGCTACCGATTTCTGAAGTGGGAACTGCCGGATGAAAGCGGCAGCCTCGGTGGAAGTGATGATCCAGGGCTGTCAGGCACATCGTCGCTCGGTAGCGGCGGTGGCTTGGAAACCCAAAGCGCATCGGAATCACGCACTCGCCGTGTAGACCCACAGACCGGCGAGGAGTTGCCACCGGAACCGGAATGGCAAGTGCTGGAAACAGATGAAGCGCTGCGAACCTACGAGCTGCCCGAAGGAATGCGGATGCGCGTTGAAGTGGACTACGAGCAAGTAGACATCAAGGAACGCCCGAGTGAAAAATCCAAGCTGACAGAAAACAAACCCACTCCAAACATCTTGTTTATGAGCAGCGGCGAAACCAGCCCTTACCGAATTGAACTTTTTTTAGTCGAGGACGGCCGCAAACCGGTGTTTATCGAGGGCTCAATCGTTGGCCAAGTGAAGGTGCTCGATGAACCGCCACGCTAAGCCACTTACATTGGGCGGGTTTACTTTAATCGAAGTGCTGATTGCGCTCTTTATTTTCGCAATTTCCGCAACCGCATTGAGCACAACCTTTCAAAGCAACATCAATAACGCGCAAAGCCTGAAAGTTCGCACGTTCGCTTCTTGGATTGCGGCAAACAAAATGGCCGAGATTCACGCGTCTGATGCATTTCCAGATGCGGGCACACGGGATGATCGGGTGGAATACGCTGGCAGCGAATGGCTAGTACGCACCACGGTTGCGCAAACCTTGCCAGGGTTTCGCAAGGTAGACATTCAGGTGGCTCCGCAATCTACCGCACGGGAAGTTTCATTTTCTGCATCGCTGACGGGCTATGTCTCAAATCCTAACCCCAATCCAACGCAGTGATCGCGCCATGAATCGCGCCTTACGCTCGCACCTAGCCGGATTTACCCTCATTGAGTTGCTTGTGGCAATGGTCATTTTTGCCATTATGTCCACGGCGATGTACAGCGTATTCAACAGCTTTCAGATCACCAAAGAAATCACCGATCGTGACGCTCACCGACTGGCCGATTTGCAGCGTTTTTTTGGGCAATTTGGGCGCGAAATTCAACAGGCCGTAATGCGGCCCGTAGGCGACGAGTTTGCAAGCGAAACCCACTTGCCAGCCCTTCAGGGCACGCTAGATACTTTGGAATTTACCCGCGCTGGCTGGAACTTGCCGCCCTTCGTAGACACGCAACGCAGTGAACTTCAGCGGGTAGGATATACCCTTGAAGAAGGCGGAGTCGTGCGTTTGCAGTGGCTGGTGCTGGATCGTGCCAGCGATACGCAACCTATTCGCACCCCGATGCTAGAAAATGTACGGGAATTACGCTTCCGCTATTTCACCTTGGATCAGAATCGACAGATTCAAGAAGTACAGCAGTGGCCTACTGATCAATTGGGCGGGAACAATTCCAGCCAGCAAAAAAGATACTGGCCGTTGCCTGCACGCGAGGTAACGCTTCCGGTGATGGTAGAGATCACGCTAGAACTGCCCGATCTTGGCAAGATTTCCCGCCGCTATGCACTTCCTGGAAAGCGCGACCAACAGAGCTCAAGCCTATGACCTTAGTCCGCTTTGGTAGCATAATGCCACTCCCGTCTCGGCAGCTGCCCGGAAAATCGCTTGCGAAACAACAAGGAACCGTTCTGGTAACGGTACTAATGATGTTTGCAATTGCCGCTTTTATGGCGGCAGAGATGGGCTATCGGCAAAAGTATGACGTGCGCCGCACTTCTGCCATGCTCATGACTGAACAGGCGCGGGAATACCTAACGGGGGCCGAGCAGGTAGCCAAACTTGCTCTGATTGAAGATTTTAAGTCCGACCGCAAGAATAACGCCTATGTTGACTCCCTTAATGAAATCTGGGCAACACGCCAGCCACCGTTTCCTGTAGACGGCGGTTATATACAGGGTCAATTAATCGACGCACAAAGTCTTTTCAATATTAACAATCTTATCCTTCCCGACACTGGCAAGCCCAGCCCCACGGCAAAGACTATCTTCATCAACATCATGAACGGCCTCGACATCCCCAAGGAAGGCAGCGCTGAAGCCGTGTATGAAAAAATTGTAGACTGGCTTGATACGGATCAGAACGAAACCGGCACCGACGGCCGCGAGGACAGCTACTACATGGGCCTGAAGCGCCCGTACCGCACCGGCGGCCAGCCCTTGGCAGACCTCTCTGAACTGCGAGCCATTGACGGTATTGATCGTGATACCTTTGAAAAACTAGCGCCGCACATCGTTGCGCTACCGCCGGGCACCCCTATTAACCTCAACACGGCCGAGTCCGAACTGCTCTCAGCGGCGCAGGTAAAAAATATCGACCAACTGCTGTCGAGGCGCAATAAAAACCCGGTCAAGGCGAACGAAGTCGCACAGTACCTTCCAAAATCCGCCCCTACCGGTGACACAACCGAAGGCTCCGATTCGGAAGATACCGGCGACACCAACACACAACGTAACGCGAGCTCCGTAGGTACCGCGGTCAAAGACAGCGGCTTTAGCGCCAATTCGGAGTACTTCGAGCTGCGAGCCGCCGCAAAGATTGGTGAGAGAACGCTTTATAGCCGTGCAATTGTCTACCGAAAAGCCACACAAGGTGCGTCGGATGACGCGGCAAGTCGCGCAAATGATGGTAGACTTCAAGTAATCTACCGCGCATTTGTAGATCCACTGCAACAGCCTGACCCCGTGGTGGCAACGCCCGCTTCTGAATAGAACGACGCGAACCGAACCGCGCGTTTTGCGGATGAGTACCCAACGTCCAGTTACCCGACGTCCAGTTACCCGGTTTTCAAAGACCAGAACCAAAAATTAGAACGGATCCAGACATTGAAACGGCGCGCCTTTATCCGATTAGTAAATGAAAATGCTTGGCTCACGCAAGTAGCCGACCTTGATCTGGCTACGCTAGACGTCTGGCCTGATACGCTGCAGGTAGAATGGTTGGTGCGGCCTGCACCGGGCGGCTCCTCTGGTAGCTCAACACTTTCTCTTGATCGCCTGCGCGGCGCACTGGAGGCGCTTGATCCGGGGCTGTTTGAGCTAGACATCGTCCTGCTTTTGGGCGGGGAGTATTGCCATACTACCCGCGTAAACATTCCCTCGCGGCAAGGCCGCCACATTGCCCAAGCACTGCCATTTATGCTTGAAGACCAGTTGGCAGAAGACGTCGACAGCTTTCAGTTTGCGGCAGGCCCACGCGACAAAGCAGGCAACGTCGAGGTGGTCGCCTGCAATAAGCGTTTGCTGCGTACACTCGTTGATGCCTTTGACTCGCAGCACGCCACCTTGAGCGCCATCGTGCCTGATATGCTGTGCTTGCCGTGGTCACAAGGGCAGTGGAGCTTTCTTTGCGATGCTCGCCAGTTGAGTTTGCGGACGCACCCGATGCAAGGCTTGACCATTGAGATGGACGCTTTGCCCGTGGTCGCCAAGTCACTTTTGCGCGAAGGGGATAGTGAATCTGCGCCGGGACAAATCGAAGTATTCTTTGCGCTGCGCCACCTCAGCGATAACTTGCAGGCATGGCTACGAACCCAATTCACCAGCATGGTGGCAGGAACTGATATCAAGGTCGAATTCAAGCGCCTTGAAAATGAGCGTTTTCCAATTCTCGCAGACCTGATCACAGAGGCCGGTGCACTCCCCGTAAACTTGCTGCAAGGGGATTTCAAACCGATGCCCAAGCGTAAAGCCAGCAGCATTCGTTGGCAGGCAGCGGCGATTTTGGCGGGGATTTGTGTTTTGCTGCAAACCGGCTATCTCTATGCGCAAGGCTGGCAATATCGCCAGCAAATTAACGAAATGAGCCAAGAGTCGGTTGCAATTTATAAGCGCTATTTCCCGCAGGATCGCAATATCCGCGACGTGAAGCGGCAAATGGACGCGCACCTACAGAAAGCCGAGAAATCTGCGTCTGGCGCAACCTTTTTAGCATTGCTCGCGCAGACAGGTGAAAAAATCAACGAAGCCAATCGGGGTAAGCCTGAACCTACGGTGACACCGCAGCGGCTCTCCTTTGACGAAGCGCAGGGGGATCTCCGAATCGACCTGCTTGCGAGCGGATACGCGGAACTAGACCAATTTAAAAACCAGCTGCAAGCCGTACCGCTATCGGTAGAAGTGGCTTCTGCCAGCCAAGAAGGAAACAAAGTGAAGGCGCGCGTTCGCGTATGGAGTGCAAGTAAATGACTACCGAAACTGATCAGCTCGCCTCGTTAAAAGATGCCTGGGCCCAAGCGCGCCGGCGTTATTGGATGCTGACCCATCAGGAACGCATTGCGGTGAATATTTTAGCCGCACTGGTATGCATTGGGCTCATCTTTCTATTGATCATCCAGCCAGCCATTAACAGCCGCTCGCAGGCCGCGTTGGAGCTTAACGCCAAACGTACAACGCTCCAGTGGGTAAAAGATAACGAATCACGTGCCGCACAGGCATCACGTTCTAGCGTAAAAACCGGATCTCTTTCTGGCCAAGGGCTGATGGCGCTGGTCACCAATACCTCTTCACAAATGAGCGTTTCACTGAAGCGCTATGAACCTGAAGGCGACAACAAGTTGCGTGTCTACCTGGAAGATCAGTCGTTCAACAAAGTTATGCGTTGGCTGGATACGCTAGACAAACAGCATGGCACAAGCATCGTGAATATTTCCCTGGATGCCTCGCGTGAACCGGGATTGGTTACCGCAAAGATCGTTCTGCGCAGCTAAGCCTTATTTTAGAAATTAGCGAAGCGAATTTAGTAGGCCACGGCTTTTTTAACTGTAATTCAATAGTCAGTACCTATGTATCAGGAATTTTTTGGCCTAAAGGAAGCCCCTTTTTCTATTGCCCCCAACCCGCATTATCTGTACATGAGCAAGCAGCACCACGAGGCGCTCGCTCACCTGATCTATGGGGTAGGGCGCGATGGCGGTTTCGTGCTGCTTACAGGGGAAGTGGGCACGGGTAAGACCACGATTTGCCGCTGTTTTTTAGAGCAAGTACCCAAAGATACCGACGTCGCCTTTATCTTAAACCCTAAGCTCAACGCACAGCAGCTACTTGCAACGATCTGCGATGAGCTGGGGATTTCCTACATCGACGATGAAATTTCAATCAAAGAGCTAGTGGACTATATCAACCAATACCTGTTGGAGTCCCATGCGAACGGCCGCCATACCGTATTGATCATTGACGAGGCACAGAACCTAAGCCCCGAAGTATTGGAGCAGCTGCGCCTGCTGACCAATCTGGAAACCTACGAAAAGAAATTGCTGCAAATCGTGTTACTTGGGCAGCCCGAGTTGCAAGATATGTTTTTGCGACCCGATCTTCGCCAGCTTGCTCAACGCGTTACTGCGCGCTTTCATCTAAAAGAGCTAGAGTCCGCCGAACTTGGGCCTTATGTGCGCCATAGGCTTGGCGTTGCCGGCGGAAAGGATATTACCAATATCTTTCCTGAAAAGACGCTAAAAAAGCTCTACGCGATTACCTCAGGCGTGCCCCGCGTAATCAATCTGGTTTGCGATCGCGCAATGCTGGGTGCCTATGCGCAGAGCCAACGCAGCATCGACATCAACACATTGGAAAACGCGGCGCGTGAAATTTTAGGGCCGAGTTTTGCAGCAAAGTTCCACAAGCCGAGCAAATTTGCACGCTACTCACCCGCCGCGATTTTCTCACCAGCAACCGTGGTTGGTGGCGCTTTTATTCTGGTTTGCCTAGGCATGTTGATCTGGTTGGTACATAGCGTTAACGTAAGTATCGACGTAGCCACCCGCTCCGCAGCGACGCAAGCCATGGTGGGCAATCTGGATCGCAACGCGGCGGAACTTCAAGTCGTGCAAGCAACCGAGCCGCAAGGCGTTGCGTCCAAACACGACAAGGCTACTGACAAGCGTACTGACGCGATTCCGTCATCTTCCGAGAACCCTGCAACGTCCAATGAACCTGATTCGTCTGACAAAATGTCAGAAACAGCGGAGCCATCCGCTACCGCGCCCGAGTTGGCCACTTCATCCGAACCGGCTAGCTTATTAGAACCGAGTGCAGAACCGAGTGCAGAACCTTTTGTAGCACAAGGTGAATACGGGGAAGAGGCCGCATATTCGGCGTTACTCTCTCTCTGGCAGATCAGCACGCCAAAAGCGCCTCACTCCGCCACAGAAGCCTGCGAAATGGTGCAACACAACAAGTTTCAATGTCTCACAAGATCGGGATCGCTAGGATTGTTGCGCCATTTAGGATTGCCTGCGGTTGTAACACTCTATAATGGCGAAGGTAGGCGGCGCTTTGTGGTTGTGCGCTCAATGGATTCAAGCGCGGCGGGCGATGCGCGTGTATTGTTGCAGGCGGGTGCTACCCAATACGAGGTTTCGGAAGACGCCTTCAACCGCGCATGGCGTGGGCAATTTACGCTGTTTTGGCAAGTGCCGGCGAGTTACCGCGCACCGCTTATGCCAGGCGTTATTTCTCCGCTGGTGCCGTGGCTCCGTAATGGCCTCTCGCAGCTTGATCTTGACGTAAGCGAAGTAGCTGGCCAAGCTTCGGGCAGCCTTTATGATCCAGCGCTGGTGGAGCGGGTGAAAGCATTTCAGCGCAAGCAAGGGGAGCCTGCCGATGGAATTGTTGGTGAGATGACGCTCATCTTGCTGACAAGAGAGTTGGATGCACACTTACCTAAGCTGGTGAGGGAAGGCTGATGGGAGCGCCATTGTTGTGAGTTATATTCTTGATGCGCTTCGTAAATCGGAGCGGGAACGCAAACAGGGCGAGCTTCCTGATCTCAATACGTTCAATGAGGGCACTTCCGCACCGAAGCATGGTGCGCGTTGGGTCTGGATCGGCGGCGGTGCGTTGCTCGTTGTAAACCTTGTGGTCGCTGGAAATTGGCTGCTACAGGCAGGACGAACGAGCGAGAAGCCTGCACTGAAGGAACCTGCGTCAATTGCAGACCAGACAAGCATCGATAACACGGCACACGAGGCTGCTGTTACATCAGCAGGCGCCACCACGTCGGAGCAAACGAAAGTTGCATCTGCACCCAGTGCGCCCCCCGCAACACAGCAGCCTAATTTGGAGCAGACCGGCTCACAACCGCTTGGTTCACAGCAAATCGTTACGGCACAGCAGCCGAACCTTCAGAATCCGTCCTCGGTGCAAGCAGTTCAAGGGGTGGCCGGCCAAGTCTACTACGTAGCGCCACCTGGTGCGGTGGGCGGTGCTCCCGCAGTTGTGGTGCTGCCCCCAGGCTCCGTACCCGTAGGCTCCGTACCCGTAGGCTCCGTACCTGTAGGAACACAGTTTCCTGCAGGTGTTGCCACTCCACCCGCTGGCTATGTGCCGCCGACAGGGTACACGCCGCCCGCAACCAACTATATTCCCCCAACGTCGTATGTGCCCCCGCCCAACCCAGGCAGTGCCACAACCGTTGTGCCGCCTCCCGTTGCCGCGGTGCCGCCACCTTATCCCGCGGATTTTTTGGAACAGCCCATTGAGAGTGGAAATTCTTACTCCCAAGCGCCAACACAGCAGCGCTTGGCTACGGCCAGCTATATGCCTCGACTAGAAGAGCTTTCTCCAAGCATACGGCAGCGCGTACCGGATTTGCAGTTTTCTTCTCACATGTACTCTAGCGTGGATCGGTTTCGTTCCATTGTTGTGAACGGCACTCGCTACCGTGAAGGCCAGTTCATTAGTGATGGTTTACAGATTCGTGAAATTACTGAAACGGGCGTAATTCTCAGTATGGATGGCACGCTTTTCCGCGTGGATGTGCTGGGCAAATGGTCGAAGTAAAGGCTGATCTTGGGGAAACTTTTCGTTGAATGCGGTAAAAACTTTCTGCTTAATGCCGTAATAAGCTGATTTTCTTTCAAAAGTGCGACACTTTTTGGCTACTCTTAATACAGAGACTCTTTATATAGCTACTCTTAAAAGAGCTATGCTTATAACGAGAGGTCGTGCATGGGTTGGATAGGCGCAGCACACGCTCCAGCGAAACCAACTCCAAAATCAACCGTAGGGTGGCATTGATGACAACAAGACAACCAATCCAACGAAAAGTAGCGCGCCGTCATCTGATTTATTATCTGCGCGTGTTCGATCAAGATAGCGGTGATCTGCTAGGAAATCTCGTCGATATTAGCGAGCACGGAATTATGCTTGTGAGCGACAGAGAATTGCCTGAAGACAAGATCTTTCACCTTCGCATGCTGTTGCCAGAAACGGTAGACGGAAGCCGCGATGTTGAGTTCAGTGCAAAAAGCCGTTGGTGTGGGAATGACACAAACCCTGACTTTTTTGATACCGGCTTTGAGTTAATTGAGCCAAGCCAGGAATTCCTCGCCGCACTGGATCGTTTATTAGAAGGCTATATGTTCAACCATTAGGGGCTGGTTTTGATCAAGGTTTTGATCAAGGTTTTGATCAAGGTGTCGCACACGCAAAACTGCGCGCTGCAGTTCTCCGCGAAAGTTTATAGAAGCCTTCGGTTTATGAGCGTACAGGAAAAGGTTTGGGTACCGGATGAGTAGACTGGACACCATTAAGAACAACCTTGGAATTGCTCGATCGCTCATTGTGGAGGGGCGCGGTAGGTACTTGGGCGTGACCCGTGTTGCGCTGAACATTGAGCAGGTATATCGCAAGCAGCGGCAGCGTTCCAAGTTTGTATCAGCGGAGGATGCAGAGCAGCTCTTGCGCCATGCTCACCAAGAAAGCGCAGAGAAAATTGTGGAGCTATGCAAGGAGAATGGCGCCATTTGGGTTAAATTTGGCCAGTTTCTTAGCTGTCGGCCCGATATTTTACCAATGGAATATATTTTTGCACTTCAAGCATTGCAGAGCGCAGCCACGCCCGTGGGATTTGAAAAAATTCATCCCTTGATTTTGGAGTCTTGGGGAGCGGAGTGGGATCAAAAATTTCTTGCCTTTAACGTAAAACCATCGGCAACGGCAAGTGTTGCTCAGGTGCATAAAGCAACGCTTGCAGATCCTCAGCAAGCAGTTGCAGTAAAGTTCCAACTGCCCGATGTGCGCGATCTTTTTGATCAGGATTCCTTGGTTTTCCGCTCCATCGCAGCCATTGTTTCGCCCTTGGTGCGCGAGTTTGATGTCCGACAAGTAACGGATCAGTTAATCCGCTTGACGCTTGAGGAGCTGGATTTTCGGCGCGAAGCGGCCAACCTGCTGAAGTTTAGCAAACACCCTCATATGGAGGGGATTCGTATTCCTCGGCTTGTAGGCAACCTAAGTAACGAGCACGTTCTTGTGACGGAGTGGATAGACGGCATATCGCTCGCGCAGTATCTTAATGCACACCCAGAGCGTGCCAGAGTGGTACTTTCGCGCTTGTTGCATAGCTACATCCAGCAGGTTACGCAGTTCGGCATGTATCATGCCGACCCGCATCCGGGCAATTTTTTGATTACATCCGATGAGCAAATCGCCATTCTTGATTATGGAGCGATCAGCACGCTTACTGCGGACGAAACGCGCAATTACGGCGCACTTTTGCTGGGGTTAATGGGCATAAGCTCAGTGCGCTTGGGTGAGCTTTTCCTGCGAGCAGGGTTTCTTTGCGACAATCCTACTGTACTGGAAGAAATCAGCGAGCAGTTTATTGGCAACGACCGCCACCTGCAGAGCGTAAGCGACCGCTTGAACGTTGTGATGGAAAAGTTGCGCGCAAATCGGGTATTTATGCCGGACTCTTTTATCGCAATGGCGCGCGTAATTGTAAGTGTTGGCGGCCTCATGAAGCGCTACGATGTGGATTTTGACTATCGACCCGCGCTTGCCTAAGCGCTATTTTTCTTGGCTAGGTTTTATGTCTCGCACCCTACATGGCTCGTTTTTATTTAGCTTTGCACTCCTTGGCTCCGCACTGCTTTCGGTATCCCAAGATGCGTCTGCTGCGGATTCAGCAAGCAACAAGCAGAGCGCAGAAACCAGCAGCAGGCAGACTATAAAAAGTGAGGTGGGAGTTACAACGCAGAGAGTTGCAACGCAGTTTGATTTTCTACAGCAAGCCCCTGCAGACGCGCCTGCAGATATTCGCCTTGAAGACCGCCTTTACCAATACCCCAATGGTGCCGAATACAACGGAACCTGGCAGAACGGGCGGCCCGAAGGGGATGGCAAGGTACAGTTCCCCGATGGTAGCAGTTTCAAAGGACATTTCAGCGCTGGCTTGCCTGAAGGCGAGGGGGCTTTTACAGATCGTAGTGGCAATACGTTTAGCGGTCAGTGGCATCTCGGTAGGCAGCAAGGCGTGGGGAATCTGCGTTATTCGAACGGCAACATCTATCAGGGGGAATGGCTGGACGGCAAGCGTTCTGGGTTCGGGCGGCTGATCTATCCGAGCGGCACCCGTTTTGAGGGCCAATGGCGCGACGATGCGCGTAACGGTTGGGGTACGCTCCATTACCAGACCGGAGAATCCTATGTAGGCATGTATGCCAATGACCGCCCCCACGGATACGGGATTGAAACCCGGGCGGACGGTATCAGCTATGCGGGCACATTTTCGCGTGGCAAACGCCATGGGGTAGGGGATTGCACACCGCCTTCCGGCCCTACCGTGACCTGCGTGTTCCGGCAAGGTGAGCCGATCCTGGATCCCGCAGTCATTGCTCGTGCAGAACAGGCGAAGGGACGCTTTGCACCAAAATTCCAGTTTGATGGTGGCGTCGCCTTTCTATGGCAGAGCGACAGGACACAAGGAAAAGGTTTGCAGCAGGAACGCGAAATCGTCTACTCGCGCCGTGATTCCATGATCGGCACAGAGTTGAAACTGGACGCCCAGAGCTCGCGATTTCAGTTTCATGCGCGCATTCCCGCCTATAAAGGCCCTGGGGAGTATTCGCTATCGCGGGGTGAATTGCTGATTTCTTTGGACGGCACAAACTTTCTGGGCCTTCCGAAAGCAGGGCACGCAAAGCTGGAGGTTGTCTCTGACCGCGGCAAGCTGATCGAGGGACGCTTTACTGCATCGCACATGGTTCCTGTGGATAGCAGCACCAGCAAGCAAAAGGCGGAGGATCGCACGTCGATTCAAGAGGGCTATTTTCGCGCATCTCCGAGCGAGATTGAGCAGTTTCGGAATCCGTAGCGCGATTTTCTCGACTAAGCCTCGACTAAGCTCTGCTTGTCCCTAAACACCCGCCTGATCAGAAGGCACAGGATAGGTCTTATGTGTGCTTTTTGTTCCGTTGCGCCTCATGCCGCAATTTTTAGCGTTTCCCACACATTGTCTTGCTGTAAACTCCGCAAAATTTGAACCAAAGGCCAAAAACCAAAGAAGGGAGTCTCTATGGCTGGTGCCAGCTTATTAACCTTACTCGATGACATCGCCGCCGTATTGGACGATGTGGCGTTGATGACCAAAGTTGCCGCTAAAAAAAGCGCCGCAATCGCCGATGATGTCACCACGATGACCAAAGTTGCCACCCAGAAAACCGCCGGTGTACTGGGCGACGATCTGGCGCTAAACGCGCAACAAGTGGCTGGTGTCCGCGCCGATCGTGAACTGCCTGTGGTGTGGGCAGTGGCCAAAGGCTCGCTGGTAAACAAGGCAATCTTGGTGCCTGCTGCGTTGCTGATCAGCGCATTTCTGCCTAGCCTGATCGTTCCGTTGCTGATGCTCGGTGGCGCATTTTTGTGCTTTGAGGGTGCCGAGAAAATCGTTCACAAGCTTCACCACGCCAAAGGCGATGATTCCGCCAAAGCCGATATCACTGAGCAATATGCAGATTTGGCTGCAATGGAAAAAGACAAAATCAAAGGCGCAGTCCGTACCGACTTTATCCTCTCCGCAGAAATTATTGTAATTGCCTTAGGCACGATTGCCGCCGCGCCGTTTGTGCAGCAAGTCAGCGTTCTGATCGCAATCGCGCTGGTGATGACGGCAGGGGTTTATGGCTTGGTGGCCGGTATCGTCAAGATCGACGACGCTGGCTTGTGGCTTGGCCGTAGAGAGTCGTCCGTAAGCCAAGCTTTTGGGCGTTTTTTACTGAATCTAGCGCCTTGGCTGATGAAATTTCTGGCATTTGCCGGCACGTTGGCAATGTTCCTGGTCGGAGGCGGCATTCTGGTACACGGCATTGCGCCTTTACACCACGTAGTTGAAGGGCTTGCACAGTCCAGCGGCGTCGCGTGGCTCGTCAGCAATAGCCTGAATGCACTAGCGGGATTGGTTGCCGGGCTGTTGATATTGGCGGTATTGAAAGCCAAACAACGCCTGCAAAAGAAGAGCTAAAAGCGCTATCCGTTTGGGCGCGATTCCGCGCCCAAACCATTCAACCAACATTCAACACCACCATACGCGCAGCTCTTACAGACATGCGCATAATGTATATTATGTTAAATAGAGTGCGGATCAGGCGCACGCACCACACACGCCAAAGCAGATTCACCACCCAAACACCGGCGGTGAATCTGCAACGACAACCTACTCGCTCATCATACTCTGCTGATAATTCTGGATCCCGACTTTCGGAATCAGGTCTAGCTGAGTTTCTAGCCAGTCGATGTGTTCTTCGGTATCGTCGAGGATGTGCTGGAAAATTCCGCGTGAAACGTAGTCGCGTACATTTTCACAATGCGTGATCGCATCCCGCACCGTCTTTTGAGCGCCTTGCTCCAAGCGCAGATCACACTGTAGCACTTCTTCGGTGTGCTCTCCGATCAACAGTTTGTGAAGGTCTTGAAGGTTTGGCAGGCCATCCAGCATCAGAATGCGCTCAATCAGCATATCGGAATGCTTCATCTCGCCGATGGACTCGTCGTACTCGCGTTTCGCAAGTTTTGACAAGCCCCAATGACCTAGCATCCGGCTGTGAAGAAAATACTGGTTGATGGCGGTCAGCTCGTTTTTAAGCTGCGCGTTGAGAAAATCAATAACCCCTTGATCACCTTTCATAACCTAGCCCTCTGCGTGGTGTGTAAACCCATGAGAGGCTATGCCACAATGAACCGTTTCGCAACCCATTTTCAGAATAGGTTTAGGGCGGCAATTGGCCTATGCGATTTTTGCGATCTTTGGGTGCCTGTACGATCAGGCGGTTTGCAGGTGAAGGCCCGCAGGATAATAAAGTTGAGTGCCGCCTGCACCTGCAGGAGATTGCCCTTCTACCATATCACGCGCATAACCTTCGCAGCGCCCGCAGCAAGTGGATACCCCAAGTTGGGCCTGAACTTCTTCGAAGCTGCCTGCACCATTTTGCATGGCGGTGCGGATTTGGGTATCGGAAATGCGTTTGCATACACAGACGATCATAAACAAGCCTCACTGTGGCTTTTGGATGGTTGCTGGAAAAAGATTAATTGGAATGATTCCTATTTGCAAATCATTTTTGTTTCGATATGTGACCAGTGTGTTAGGTGTGTAAGCTGAGCACATCACAAACAAGCTGAGCGCGACGCAAGCAAATTGACCGCACCCCAATTTGTGCTTTGCTTATTAAAATGACTTCTTAGTCACAAGCCGCAAGTCACCAGTCACAAAGCGCCCTTCATCGAGACACGCCATGAGAGTTACAGAGGTCCGGCCGGTAAAAGTGTTGGATTTAGCCACTTCGATGATAACTATATGAATTTACTAGATTTAACCCATAACGGGAAATCCCCCGGCTCTGCCGGGGAGACAGCAAACGTTTGACATATCCGGGAGTCCATCGCGGAAACTCCGAAGCGTGAGCCGCCATGTTAGAATCAGCTGCCACTTCTCTGCGCAACGCTAATGCGCTAGCGACTACTTTCCGAATAGCCCGGCCATCCAGCCCTTGCACTGCATCCACGACCGATTCAAATCCAGATGCATTAGGAATTTTGCCGATTGATTTAAAGGTATTAGCCAAACCATGCAGGCATTCCACAAGTATTTGTTTACACGCATTTTTGTTGGGCGGCGGAATGTTTAGTACTAGATCGCATCTTGAGATGAATGCGGAATCAACCGCCTGAGGAAAATTACTGGTAGCAACAAAAAGTAGGTTTTTATGGGATTCGGCCAGGAGATCGAGTTGCACAAGCACGGCGTCGGTAGCCCTGTGCACATCTATCGGGTTTGCCTGCAGACTCAGCTTGCTGCGGTCGGCAGCCAGGGTTTCGACCTCATCGAGCAGCACGATTGTGGGGCCAGACATGGCCGATTCAGCGATCGTTTGCGAGAAGAGATCCGAAACCGCTTTCTGGGTCCTGCCCATCATGGAGCTTCCCAAAGCGTGCGGATCGATTTCTAGAAGGCGGAAATCGGAGCTGTCAAACGCTTCAGCGGTCTTGTGAGCAAGGCCCCGTGCAAGTGACGACTTCCCAGTACCAGGCTCACCGACCAGCAAGATAGTACCGTGCAATGGCAGAACGGACCGGGGTACCAGACCTCGCACTGTGAAGTTCACAATGGCCTGGCCTAATAATTGGTCCTTAAGGGCTTGGTCCAAAACGATTGAGTCCCACAGATCTGACAGATCCTGATTGGGCAGATTGACTAACCGATTAACCCCTTTTGCGAGTTCACCAGCCATAGATGTCATGTTCAACCTCTGCTCTTAGAAAAGGCGGCTCTTGCACCCTGAGTGAAAGCAGGTCTCGCATTAGCACTCAAAAGCCGAGAGTGCTAATTAATACTACATATAGCGGCTAGCAAGTCAACAGACGCACAGCATATAGGATTGTCAGCCGAACAGCGCTCCTTCTTGGCTGATTTATCTAAACCGTTGAATTGCCGGATGTTCCCCATTCTGCCACCGGATCTGTTGCAAAACGGCAACTTCGAAACACTGCGGATCAGCTGATAATTCGCTGTTCGCGTTCTTCAAGCACCGCGCTGCGAATCATTCGCCAAACGAAATCACCGATATCCTCGAGCGAATAGCGACCTTCCTCGCGAAACCAGGTCGCCACCCAATTGAGCGCTCCAAGGCCGATAAGACGCAGCAACTCCAGATCCATATCCTTCCGAATCACTCCCTGTTCCGCCAGTAGTTTCAGCATCGCTGCCCACAACGACTCGTAGCGGTCACGTAACTTGATCATTTCCCTGCGCGCCGAGCCGCGCAGGGAACGCCACTCGAACAACAGCACATAGACCATATCTGAGCCACTGACCAGTATTTGCAGGTGTGCATTGATACCGCGGCGCAACTGCTCGGCAGGCTCTGTCACACCCGCCACAGCCTGGGAGACGGCGAGCGAGGCCTGCTCCAGACCCAGCCGCATCAGGTCGACGAGAATGTCTTCCTTGGACTGATAACGGTAATGAAGGCTGCCGGGCAGCATGTTGCACGCTTCGGCAATCTCTTTGACCGTGGTCCGATCATAGCCTTGCTCCCGGAAGAGGCGCGCGGTAGTTCTCAACACAAAATCACGATCAGATGGGACAACCGGCCTGACCTGACGTTTCTTCTTCACGGTATCCTCCTGGGCAACGGAAAACGCTATTATAGTCTGAGTAAGGGTATGGCTATCAAACTTACAAAAAAGTAGGATAAGCTAACTTTTATTTTTATACTCAATTGGTTAGAAGATTTTAGGACAAGAATTGGTCAGCAGATTTTTGGGAGGGATTGCGTGGATCACGTCAGCCCACGCTCCGTCAGGTGAGCCACTGGTACCATTCGTTTATGCAGTACCCAGAATACCACCACCTGCTGCTTGTGAATCACATAGTAGATTATATGGCTGCCCTGCGGAAAGCTGTGCACATCGGCTCCCACGTCAGGGCGCGATTTGCCTAAAGCTGGTGTTTCAGCCAGCAATCCAATCGTATTCTGTATTTCGCACAGGTACTTCTGGGATTGCTCTGCACCCCATTGCTGGATGGAGTGGCGCCGGATCTCAATCAAATCAGCCTGGGCATCGGGTGTTAAGCGAAATCCAAGCATCAATCGTATCGCCCCGACTCCAGCGCCTCAAAAAAGGCATCCCCCTCAACCGTGTTTCCCGCTGCGATGGCGACTTTGGCCTGAGAGGCGCGGGCACGCAGGGTTTGCAGCTTGAGGGCTTCCAGGCTTTCATAGTCATCGAAGGAGATCACCACGGCGACCGGTTTGCCGTTCTTGTTGATCTGCACCGGTGCCCGTTGCGCTTTCAATAGCAGGTCACCGAACTGGGTTTTGGCCTCGTTGGCGGACAGGGTATCCATGACCTTGGATTCTCGCTTGAATCGTTCGATTCGCACAGTATAGCCGAATTGCACAGCTGCATCCATTCGACTGTGTGAGGGGCGCCCTGTCACCGCTTAACCTCCTCCGCTCGCGGGGTTAAGATAATGCCCCAACGCTGCTGGTTGCAGCTATTCGGGGGCTCCATTATGGATATGTTTGATCTGCTTAAATACCAGACCGTCGTCATACCCTGCCCACACTGGGGAAACGCACAGGTAAAAACACTGGGGTGGCTCAATGAAAACCAGCACCTTCACTGTATCTGTGGGACGTCCTTTCCGGTCAACCTCCAAATGTACGCCAAGGAAGTCAAAGCGCTGGAGCGGCGTTTTCAGGATTATCTGGGCTAAGGGTGTCGTTTCAGTTGGCATAGGCTTGCCGACAAACAACCCCAGTGACCGCATAGCTGCAACAAGTGCCAACATTTAGATCGAATGATGATCACCATCGCTCGCACCGTTGCCATCCTCATTCTCCTCCATGGGAGGGCGGTAGCGCGGCCTCGATCCGCCCTCGGGCAAACGAATCGGCTCGCTCGATATAGCGCATCGCCGACTTGATGTCCTTCCAGCCCACATATTCCATCAGGGCCTGCACATCCCAACAGTTGCTGCCGGCCCAGCTGGCAAACCCACGGCGCAACGAATGACTGCTGTACTGGTGGGCATCCGGTACGCCGGCACTGACCAACAAAGACCGCAGCATCGGGACGATGCTTTGCGGATTGAGTGCGGACATTGACAGGTGGCCCCAGCAATCGATGCTCCGAAACACCGGACCTTCGGTGAGTCCGGACAGCGCCAGCCAATCCCGGTAGGCCGCCACTGGGCACAGCTGGCTCAAGGCCGGCACCCGGTATTCCCGGCCCAGGCTGGTGCGATCGGTCTTGCTACGGGATAGAAACAGGATCAATCCTTCGCCTGGAAAGACCTGCACCTGTTCCACCTGGAGTCTGGTCAATTAGTCGCTCCGGAACCCACGCCAGAACCCAAGCAAAACCAGAGCACGGTTTCGGGTTGCGCGTAGTCGCTGGTGCGGATCGGCCTCCTGCGTCGTCAGCCACTCCACCAGCTGGCGCAATGGTTCCAGTTGCAGGGGTTTGGCCCGCTTTTCCTGTACCGGATGACATTCACGACAGTTTTCACGGCCTGCTGGTGCCGGGCACCATGCGGGATTCCCTATTTCTGTTGCAGGCTGTGCTGGAGCAGCAATTCCACCTGAAACCACGGGAAATCATGACCGATACCGCCGACGCCAGCGACTTGATCTTCGGATTGTTCTGGCTGCTGGGCTAGCAGTTCAGTCCCCGCATCGCGGACATGGGATCCATGCGCTTCTGGCGGGCCGATACGGATGCGGACTATGGTCCGATGAATGCGTTTTCCCGCCACCACCTCAAACTGGATCAGCCGGAAAAATACTGGGAGGACTGTCTGAGAACTGCTGGCTCCCTCAAAATGGGCACCATTGGCGCCACGGAATTGATTCGCTCCCTGTTGCACCAAAAACGGCCCTCGTCCCTGGGTAAAGCCATTGCGGAACTGGGCAAGGCCGTCAAGACCATCCATGCCTTGCGCACCCTGACGGACAAACACTATCGCCGACTCATTCTGACCCGCATCATGCTAAACTCGGGTCACGGGAAATTAGTCACTAATTGCCTCGATGCGCCGCGACTGTTTTTAGTTTATATGAATTAGGTTAGGCTTGCACAGGTTTGTTTTCAATTATTTTCTAACTCTTGTTTGTTCCTGTTGAAATATTCAAACCCGTCGCGCTCTAAAACTTTTCGGGCTTGTCCGATAGAACAGTGAACGTACACTTGTGTGCTCGTGAGGGATGCATGGCCTAAAAGCTGCTGTATCACGAGTAAATTTGCATCATCCGCTGTGCCAAGTCGCGTTCCGAGTGTATGCCGGAGCCGGTGCGCTCCGATTTTAATGTTTGTGGCTTTAGAAATCTGCCAAAAAAACGTGGTCACCATGTGGGGCTTTAGCTCCGTATGCTTCCAGCGCCGATTCCTAAGTAATGTACAATTAAAAACCTGCATTGTAGACGTTATTTTAGTGCCTAGGTTCTCAAATCTTTCTTTGAGCACCATCAGGTCATACGCTGTTGATGCCATCATCGGAATTCGCCATTCGAGCGTGTTTTTGCTGCCTGCTTGGGTGAGTAATATGGTCTTGCGCTCAAAGTCGAGATGACCCCATTTCAAGTTGACGAGCTGACGCCTCCGAATACCGGTTGACAACAAAAATCGGACTAAAATTGCCCAAAACCAACCGTCTCTGACCAGTTGGCCGCTCTCCAGTTGGCGCAACACACGTTGAATGTCGTCGTAGGCAACATGTTTTGGCTTTTGCAGGCGCTTGATTGGCTTCAGTTCCGCGATCGGGTTTGACGCTATGAGGCCGTTTTTTTCTGCGTGAGCAAAAATGATGCGTAGGTGGCGGGCGTACGTGTTGAAGCTGTTAACAGACACTTTACCCAATAATTGTTTGCGCCACAGCAAAAGCTCATCGGTTGTAATGTCTGACGCTGACTTTTTGGGGAGGGTTCGTTCTAGCACGCGAGCGGCCGTACGATAGCCTTGCGCTGTTATTTCATTGAAAACGTGCCGGTCAATGTAGTGCTGCGCAAGCTCCGTTAACGTCATTTATCCAATCAATCCATTTGATGGTGTTTGCTAAAATCGTATTATTGCCCCGCAACGCTGCTTTTTTTGGGCCAATTTCCCGTCTTTGCGTGTCGTTGCAATAGTGGATTTGGTGGTGGCACTGTGACATGTCCGAACAATAGACTCGTGTCGAACAAAAAACCGCTGACTTTTGATGTTCGATTTGCGCCGTTAATTGTATAGGTGTGTACGTTCATACCCGATGAGCTCCGGATATTCTGGCGTAGCTTTTCGAGTTTTTTCTGCACATGCTTAATTGCGTCGTCGATTGGAATTTCCGTCCCATTTTCGCGGTGGCGCAGGCCAAAAAAATCTATAAACTCCCGAAAAACCCGGGGCGATACGACCAGCACGCCTTCGGGGACGGTGTGGATAGGTGCGTCCTTTTGGTTGATCGGGATCGTGGCGGCACGCAGGCGCCGCGCCAGCCAATCCATGAATTTTTGCCCAATATCGTCGTCGATGTGACGTGGGCGAATGTCGTCAAAGCTGAGCGAGGCTTTGGCCCGCGTTCCAGCCGTTTCGGTGGCTGTAGAGGCCGTTTTTAGGTTGCTGGGCTGTGCTTGTTCAACGGGGGGTGTCGTAGTAATGGCGGGTGCAACTGGTGCAACTGGTAATGCTGATGGTAATAAAGGCTCTGGTGCAGTGGTTGTCGTTGTGTGAACCTCTGGTGCAGGTGTTTTTGGGGTGGTTTCGGTTTCGATCGCCGAATCAATATCCTCAATTGTGCCGGTGAACGGTGCGGGGCGACGACGGGATGGGATGAGTCGTGAAATCTCAAACTTGAGCATGGTTAAATTAAAATGAAACGATCCATTGGGGCCTGCGATGTGGGTATGCCAAATGGCTTTTCCGTTGGGTGCGGGCACGATAAAACCATGTTCCTGCAGGGTGTCGAAAATCCGGTTATTATCCGTGGGAATGTTTGTCATTCCTGACTGTTGCAGGTGCTCAATTAGTTTTTTTGCGACGGTTCCACACACCAACCAGATATAATGCTCATCACACCATCCATCCGCACCGTTGCTGTTGAGTTTGAGTTCGTTGTATTCGAGCATCTGCCGCAGGCCGATGATCAGGCGGTCGATCAGGGGAATGGTCGGGGCGCCGTGGAATCGAATCCTGTCCCCGCCGTTTTTCAGATTGCGAGCTACGCTGATGCCGTCTGATTTCTGGGCCAGCTCTCCAATGATGCCAGCTTCAAATGGGTCGCCGTATAGGTGGGCGCACACATTTGACAGGATTTCAGGGAATTTACTGAGCCATTCCATCCCCGTTTTTGGCACGAGGTGCAGATAGGCTGCGGCGATGCGAGTGTGGAGTTTATAGCTCGCGGACTCAAATTCGACGGTATAGCGTTTTCCAATCAGCGGTGCCAGCCGGGTATAGGGTGTGAGGTATTGGCCGTCACCAAGGCGAATGCGAGTCGTGGTGTTGAGTTTTCCGACGTCGTGCAGCAATACCGCCAGAAAAATTGCGTATGTCCAGATGTGCTCTTGTCGGGCGCTGGTGTCTGGGTCGGCACGTTGGGGCAGGATTAGCGGTTTCCGTAGCTGTAGCGCAATTTCTACCGATTCGAGTGTGTGGGCGGCAAGACCTCCAGGCCCGGCATGATGGTGCGCCATGGATGCGGGTGCGAGTTGGCATGCCTCTAAGAAGTGGTTGAGTACAGGCTGATACAGCGCATTCCAGTGCTCGGTCGGGAGTGCGACCAGTCTGCGTATGCTGCACAGGAGCGGTTCCAGTGCAATATGCTGCACCAGTTCATTGGCTGCGACGATCTGTAGCTCGTTGTTCGCATTTGGTGGGGGGCGTACTACCTCTACTGCCGGCACCGCTGGCGTGGCGGAACGCTGAAACCACCGCCTCATGGTGTGAGCGCAGTTTCAAAGCATTCGCAATAGTGGAAGATGATATCGGGGGGTGGATACTCCCACTCGGTTTGCGTGATTGTTTTGGTTCGCCCCGGATAAAAGCTCACCCATGGCGTTTCGAGGGGGTTCCAGTAGACAGGGGTTTTGTCGGGCGAGATGATGTAGCCCCGCCACGAAAACGCATCCAGCGTACTGATGATTTTGTAAATTTCACGAGCCGTGATGGGGGAGCGCATTTTCTGCAAATGCATCAACAACTGATAGGCTGGGTCGCATTGCTCTCCATCGCTCGGAAATCCGATGAAATTGCGGGTGATGTGCTGGATGAGCGGTAGGCAGTTCAGGGCTCCGAGGCGCTGGAGTTCGCTTTCAATCATTGTGGCATTCCAATAATGGTGCATATTTTAGTGGCCACTGTAGTGATGTGAGTATGATCTGTCGTTCAAATTGCTACATTGTAACGACAGATCAAAAAAATGGGCATCTTGTGTTGTGGGAATGATGCGCCACATTTTTGTATGCAAATGTATATGTGTGTTGCAGCGTCGGCCTGCCCTTTTCTTTACACCGTTTCCCCTTGCCGTCCTTTTTCCATTCTCAGCCTTTACCCCTTAAGCCCTTTTTCACCCCCCGCCGATTTAGGGGGGGGCCCTTTTTGGATTGGCGCCCTTACCCCTGTTCCCCTTTTTGCCGTTTTGGGTGTGCTGAAACGCTCGGTGTGTCTATTTGAGCAATTCGCGCGACGGGGATAAACGTGATGCGTACTGTGGCACCTAACCGACATGGAGGATGTTTTGTGCAGATTTTACGACCGCTGGGCGGCCTACTAGGTGGGGCTATTTTTATCACGAGCGTGACCGCCGCGCATGCTGACGATATTTCGGTGGGGTACGCCCTGATTTCGCCTACGGCGACGGCTGATCAGACTGATCTACTGTCGGTGGTGATACAGCACGATTTTCCGGCGCAAATTACGACGGTTGGAGATGCCATTCACCAACTGTTGGAACGATCGGGTTATAGGCTCGCGTTTGGTGCGGTTGCTGACCCAGATTTGCCCATTTTGTTGGACTTACCGCTGCCCATGGTACACCGAAAGCTGCATCAGATACGTCTGCGCACTGCATTACAGACACTAGCAGGCGAAGCGTGGGTGCTGGTCGAGGATCCCGTGAATCGGTTGATCAGCTTCGATCTGCGTGAGCGCCGACCGGCGCAACAACAGGCGGCGGAGGCGAAGGGCGTATGACGGCCGATGCAGAAAAAGCGCCTCAATTCGACCTTGGCTTGGATTTAGGGCCCGTTGACGACGATGCGCTGATACAAGAGGAGGCGGTTGCCGAACCGTCGCTATTGAGGCGTGCGGGGCGCTGGCTCGCCTATCTCGCGGTAGCGCTGGTTGCATTTGTCGTGGTGCTGGCGATGGTTTTACGATCGGCAACTACGCCAGAAAAAATCGAAAGCCGCGCGGCGGTCACCCACGAAGTGGAAGTGATGACGTCAGAATCCGACTTGGGTAAACGTGCCCCCCTTTCTTCCCTTTCAGCCTCCCCGCGTTTGGCGGCCAGCCCTTCAGCCCCAACCCCAGCTCAAATGCAAAAAACCACGACGGTGCCGCAGCCAACGTCGAGCGTTAGTGTTGCGGAGCTGTCCAGCTCAATCGCGGAGGTTCGCCAACAGATGGCCGACCTTGCATCAAGCATAAAAACACAGCACGACCGGCTTACCGTTATAAAAGACGAATTGGCTACGTTGCAAAACAAATCTCAAAAACAGTCCGAAACCACCGCCAATTTAGCGTCGGAGTTAGGCGAATTGCGTACCGCTGTAATCGACATCAACACCGAAAACGCACGTCAGGAGAGGATTCGCAACCAACAACGATTGGCGCAAGAAGCGAAACAAGCACAAGCGCGTATACGCGCGACACAACAGCAGAAAGTGCGTGCGGCCACGATCCAACCTCCTTTTGCCTACACCGGCGTTACGCAGTGGGGACGAGAGCGGTTGGCAAACGTGGTCTATGCCGCGCAAGCCTACGTCCTTGCAAAAGGCGAATCACTCGCTGGGTGGCGACTCATGGACATTAACGCGGATGGATTTGGAATTACCGTCGAAAATTCGGCAGGTGTGCAATCCACGCTGACAAAGGGACGTTGAGATGGCGCTACGAACGAAGGTGAGGAGTCGATTCGGGCTGCCAGTGCTAGGGTGTGGTTTTTTATTTGCTGGGGACTGCGCGTCGATGGTGCAACCAGCAACTCAGGTGCAGCCAGCAACTCACGTGCAAGCGCTGGAATGCGATGTACGGATGCGCGACTTGTCTGTAGCGTGGCAGGCGTCTGAATATGCTTGCCATGTGCCTGCCACGATTTTACCAGCGCGTATCCGCACTTTGTCGGATGGAGAGGGGCACAAGGATGCGTATTAATAAGAAGGGCCTCTGCCCCACGTCTTTGGCGGTGATGCTCTGTTGTTATGGTGCGTCAGGAGCATTTGCCAGCGACCTATCGCGCAGCGCGATGGTTCAGGCGCGCGCTGCTACGAGTGATTCCGTCGCGTTTTGGAGCAGTATTCCTGTAGAAACGGCGATGCAGGAATGGTCGCTGAGCGCGGATGAGTGGTCACGTTATTTAGCTCTGATGCAGGGGCGTGCACGCTACTACGCGGAGCGTATGCCGCCACCGATGGTGCTGGCGATGTATGCGAGGGATGAGGAGGAGCGTAATCGCTATGCGGAAGCGATGGTGCAGTTCGAGTACGACAAAGCGGGGCGCCTGCTGGCTGTTCAACGCGCGTACGAAACAGCGATGCAACGGATGCATCCTAATGAAAAAATAATCGACTTCGACCTATTGCGGGCGCGTGGCATTCGATTGCCAGGAGAGGCTGACCCAGTGTCCGCTGCTCTTGGCGATACAAGCGATGGTTCGCAGGCTGACCATACGCCGAAATTAGGTGATCAGATCGTTTTGTTTGCTGCGGCAGGCTGCGAGGATGCGTGCGGCAAAAAAATTCGAACGCTCGTAGAACGCTATCCATACGCACCGCTGGAGGTGTATTTCATCGGTGTGGATGGGCACCTACTAAAGCGCTGGTTGGATGCAGCGAAGCTAGATATGAATCAGCTAAAAAATGCCGGGGTTACCCTGTCACGCGATGAGGGACAGGCGACTCAGTACAACGCTGAACCGGGCACGACATTTGTCGTGCGCGGCGGTGGCCTCTACGAGATCGACGTGAAGTGAGCACTGCAAGCGGATTGAGACGCTTTATCGGGGCTCTATTGCTCACCGTCAGTGCCTATGCAGATGCGGGTGTGCCCGCAGCGTATCAGGCAGTCGCGAGCCAGTACGGTGTGCCGCCGGAGGTGCTGTATGCCATTGCACTGACCGAGTCTCGACATACCGTAAGCGGCCTCGTGCGGCCTTGGCCGTGGACGGCCAATGTGGAGGGAAAACCGTATTTTTTTGCGTCACGTACGGAGATGTCCGCCTTTCTCACTGGGTTGTTGCGGCGCGGTAATCGAAAATTTGATGTGGGCTTGATGCAAATTTCGTGGCGTCATCACGGCCATCGGTTTCGCAGTGTGGATGAGGCCATTGACCCGCTGACCAATCTGCAAGCTGGGGCCGCATATCTACGTTACCTGATCAAACGGCGAGGTGTTGAAAATGCGATCGGTATGTATCACACGGGTGAAGCGGGCCCAATGGATCGCCAACGCCATTACCGGAAACTTGTGTATGCCTCACTCGATCGCATCCGTTCTGGGAGAATTTAGATGAAAGCCAATTTTCAGCGTTATATGCAGGTGCTCGCGTGCGCAGCACTCGCTTTGGTTGCGGCACCGTCCGTACTGGCGGCACCGTCCGTGGTTTTTGATGCAGGGGCGGCATTTTCTGAGCCGATCACTCGGTATACGCATGTGTTAGATCCACAAAAGCGGTTTCAGGTCCCTGAGGATCCGGCGGCAAAGCAACGATTGCAGCAGCAATTGCTAGAACGGATTCGTGAGCACGGAGGGCAGATGATTCGCCTGCCGATCCGCACGCCCTCAATGAGCCCAGCACCGATCAAGACCCAAGATGCGTATTACACCAATTTGCTCATGCCGATTTTTGTCGTCGGGGCCGATCAACACTCGCTGCAATGGCTGCGAGCGTGGCGCGAAACCTTGACGCGCATCGGGGCCATGGGCTGGGTGGTGCAGGCGGATAGCGCCGAGGACATGCAGGCCATCGCAGAGGCAGGTGCGGGGCTGAAGATGCTAGCGCAGAGCGGTGAGGCGATTCCCAGAGTATTTGGTGTTTCATCGTACCCCGTACTGATCACCAGTCGTTCCATCGAACAATAAACGATTATAACGGAGGCTGTGGTGAGCTCACGAATTGAAGGGTTGTTGAGGCCGCCCATTGAATTTGCTTCAGCGATTGCATACAGCGCTGTTGCGGGTTTAATGATGGCTGCGCCTTATGAATTGATGATGACACCTACGGTGGCTGCGGCAACAGGAAGTGGCTTGCTCGCGCTCGCGGCGTTACGATTTCGGTCTGCGTGGCGAGTATTTAAATACCAAAAGGGCCTAAAAAAGCTGCCGCACTATTCGCTCGCATTCGATCAATTGCGCGTCAGCAAGGAGCGGTTGTTTATCGGCAAGGGATTTGAGTGGGAACCCAAACACACGCAGCGAATGCACGAATGCGAGCAGCCCGGTGCCGAGCGCTATATTAAACCCGGAAAATTCTACCAACTGGCGCGCTGGATTGATGGACGTGCGGAGTACAGTAACGTCATGAGGTCGGTGAGCCGTCTGACGCGGAGCTCGTCGCGCTGGAACCCCGTCGCGCCGATTGCGGATGTAGGAGGCTATCCCGCCATTCACGGCGTGGGCCTGCTAGAACGCGAACGTGATGTGTACATGAAACTGTCCGAGCGCGTAGGTCATTTGCTTGTGCTTGGAACGACCCGTGTCGGCAAAACCCGCTTTGCTGAAATGCTGATCGCGCAGGATATTGCACGGGGCGACGTAGTCATCGTCTTTGATCCGAAGGGCGACGCCGAGCTGATGAAACGGGTGTACCGAGAAGCGAAGCGTGCCGGTAGACTGGAGCAGCTTTATATCTTTCATCTGGGCTATCCGGAAGTTTCTGCACGTTACAATCCGGTAGGCCAGTTTACTAGGATCACGGAGGTGGCCTCACGCATTGCAGGCCAGATGCCGGGGGATGGTGCCTCACAAGCCTTCCGTGAGTTTGTCTGGCGCTACGTGAACGTCATTGCAGCGTGCCGTAACGCGCTCGGCGTGCGGCCGGGTATCGAGCAGATTAAATACGACGCCGAAAACCTCGAACCGCTCGTCGTTGAGTATTTGGAATTTTTGCTTGAACGTGAGTGCCGGTCGGGGCCGTTGTCGAATTGGAAAAAAACCATTGACGATTGGGCGGCGGCATTCGACGACGCTCAAGAAAAGGAGTTTCGCAAACCGCGACACATGGGCGACCGCAGCAGTCGTGCAATGGCGCTGTGCAAGTTTTACAAAGACCACAAAAATGATCATCGTTTGCACGATACCTGTGCGGAGTCGTTGATCACGACGTTTTTCTACGATACGGCAAAATTCAACATGCTCATTGCATCGCTGATGCCGCTCATGGAAAAGTTATGCACGGGCAAATGCGCGGAGCTGATTAGCCCTGATTATTTAGATGGCGACCGACACCGCCCTATATTTACATGGGCGGAAGTGATCCGCACTGGCGGCATCGTCTACGTGGGGCTGGACGCCTTGTCTGATCCGGAGGTGGCGGCGGCGGTAGGAAATTCAATGTTCGCGGATTTAACCTCGGGTTCTGGTCTGCTGTACAAACACGGTGCCGATCACGGTTTGCCGTTTTCCGTCGGCGGGCGGCGCGTCTATATCCATGCGGATGAATTTAACGAGCTGGTGGGCAAGGAGTTTATCCCGTTGTTGAACAAGGCGGGGGGTGCGGGTTATGGCGTGACGGCGTACACGCAGACATGGTCAGATGTGGTTGCCCGCTTGGGTAACGAAGCTCAAGCAGGGCAAGTGGCGGGAAACTTAAACTCGCTGGTGATGTTGCGCACGATCGAATACGCGACGATCGAAATGCTGACAAAGCGGCTGCGGCAGGTGGACGTGGCCCATGCGATGGATGTATCGGGCGCCTCTGATGTGAGCGACCCAGATGCGAATACGTCGTTCTCCTCACGAACAGAGCAGCGTGTGACGTCGCAGCGCGTGGAGCGTGTCCATCCAAACGACGTACTTCGGTTGCCCAAAGGCCAAGCGTTTGCGATGACAGATGGCGGCACGCTTTCAAAAATCCGGCTCCCATTACCTGACCCGGCAGATTTGGCCGATTTACCTCGTACCTTGCAAGATATGTCGGACGATATGGCGAAGCATTACCGCTCTGACAAAAATTGGTATCACTTTCAATCGTGCTTTGACGTACCGGGAGCGTTCAATGGCCTCAAATGAATCCGCAGGCGCACAAAGCGCTCCACAGCCGCTTCATTGGCAAATTGCATTTCTCCCTTTCGTCTTGCTTGGGTTGGCCATCGGCGCGTGTGTTTCGGCGATCATGATTGAATGGGCAGGGATGGCGCTGGGCGTCTGGGATTTACCGGGAGCTGGTCATGCTCGCGAAACGCTGGTGGGCGATATTCAATACCTGAACGCTGATTTTACGCGCTCAATTCTGGGTGTATCCCCCGTCGAGTTGGCCGTGATTGCAAGCCGTACGACGACCGAATGGATCGTGCTCAAAATCGAATCTCTTGGCGTGATGGAGATGATGCAGCAACTTGGCCAAGAAGGATCATCAGGCGTGTTTTCAAGCCTGTTCAAAAGTGTCGATACAGGGCTGTCCTCAATCTCAGCGAATGCGGCGGAGACAAGCGCCAGCTTGGCGGCGCCGAATCAACTGTATCACGGGCTGATGCAGTATTTTGATGCGGCAATTTACGCGGTACAGACGGTAGTGGTGAGGATTGTGGTTGCGATCCTGAGCTTGCCCGCCTATCTGCTGATTGGCCTCGTCTGTCTGTTGGATGGCATCGTTGCGCGGGATCTGCGCAGATTTACGGCTGCGAATGAGTCGTCTTTTGCGTATCACCGCTACAAGCCGTGGGTGGTGCGCTTTTTTGTTGTCAGTTGGTATGCCTATATCGCGTGGCCCACGTCCATTCACCCCAATGCCGTATTTGTTCCGAGTGCGCTTTTGTGTGGGTGGGCGACGTTTAATACCGCGAAATGGTTCAAAAAGTTTTTCTAATAATTGCTCCGGCATTGGATTTGAGCAATTCGCGGGTAATTCCAAACGCGATGCGGTTCAATGATGCCACTCATCCCATACAGCTGCGACGGGAGTACGCTGATGTTGTTCGCGCGCCATGATCATCCAAAGCACAAAAAACACAAAATTATTGTGCCAATCCTTTTAGGAAGCACGCTGGCGCTAGCGCTGGGTGTTGCGAGTGTGCAGGCGCAGCCTTACGCAAGCCCAGCGGCAGAGATGGAACGCGCCAAGCTTGCGGAAATTGTCTCTGCGCTGGATCAGTTGGTGGTTCAAGTGGATGACGCGAGTAAAACCGGCGCCAGTGGGCGCGTCCGTTTTAATTACGATGCGTTACGGCGAGATTTGCTGGGGCGACGTGCACTGATTCAGCGGTATGTGAATGGTGCGTGGGACGAGGCGCACGACCTGCCGCCGCTGGCAAAAACCTACCAGCGTTGACGTTTTTTTAAGGATTCGATCCATTCGATTATTTATTAAATGGGAGAAAAGCAATGGCGTGTAGTGCGGTAGCGGGCGAACCGATGTTGGCCGCGTTTCAAAAAGGCAGCGGCCTGTGCAGCGCGCAATTATCTGTATTCGTCACCGCAGCAACCTTCGTTCCGTGCGTGTTGCTGGCAACGTGGGTGGTAATTGCGGTTTACCAACGCTGGAGCCGTGATAAAGATGGGGGATTTGAGTACCTGTTGACCGGAGTGCTCGGCGCCTCATTCATCGGCGTGGCGGGCATATTTTTCCTCCGATAGTTTTTGTCCTTCGATCGTTTTTGGTTGCGTCCAAATTTTTATTCGTTCCACCACAACAAAACCACAGAGGTTTACCATGACAGACATCCTAACCAACACCCGCCGTCCGACGTTGCAACAGCTGCAACAGCAAGCCTATTCGGTAGGCCAAAAAGCGCTTCCTTTTGCTCGGTCAACCAGCACGCTCGCGCTCGGTGTGTTCATACTTTCGACGCTCGCATCGACCGATGTACTGGCCGAACTGCCCAAGACTGTTGATGAAGTGGTGCCCAATGGAGTAGGAGGCACTGATACCATGACCATGGGCGCCCGCATCATGCAGATCATTTTTCAGATCGTCGCGGCGGGATTGGGGATTTTGGCGGTGTTGATCCCGGCAGCCTCGATTATTAAATCGTACCGAAGCCGTAAGGGCAATGATAACGATGATTTTCACTCGACTGTCGTTGGTGGCCTTTTTGTGATGGTTTTTGGCCTCGGTCTTGCGCTTACCGGATGGACCTATTCTCAAGGATTAGCGGCTGCAATCATGCAGCTGGCCTGATCACGAAAAGGGAATTATCTGGATTATTTAAAGATGCCCGCCTTACACCTTGTCAACGAGCAGCCACCTGTGTTGCTCGGCCTATCCGAAGATGAGTTCATTCTCGTGTTGGTGGTTTCATTTATTAGCAGTGCGATCGGTTCTTGTCTCGCTTTTGAGCTTGTTTGGCACTGGTGGGCGGGCCTCATTTTTTTGCCGATCACGACGGTGTTCACCATGCGTTCTTTAGCGGCCTTGCTGTGCAAGAAAAAGCGCGGCAAGCCTCAAAATTACTATCCGCTGCTGTTAAAGCAGTGGATCGAAAAGACGTTTGGCGGGGGCGCATCGACCTACGTCGGGCCATGGTCAATCGTCCGGCGTAATCGTTTTTCTGGATTGAGTTAGCGGAGGCGACGATTTTAGCCATGGCAGCGTATCACGATTTAATCGACGAAAAAGACCGGATCATTCGCTACATCAGCCGCGTGTCGATCGGGCTGTTAATTGGGCTGGTGTTGGCCATTTTTGGCTGGATGCGTGCACAACACGAGATCACCGTGTATCAGCCCCCTGACATTCGACTGCACACGGTATCCAGTGCGGGGTATATCCCAGAAGAAACCGTGTACGCCTTCGTCCCGCTGATCATGCAGCAGCTGTATTTGTGGGACAACGGGGGCGATCAAGATTACGAAAACAACCGCTACCGAGTGCGCCAGTTTCTAACCGACAAATACCAACGGACGATTCTGGACGAAATCGAAACCGGAAAGCTGCGTGGAACTCTCAAAGGGTTGCAGCGCAGATTGCAGGTTCTGCCGTCCAGCGTGTACTCGGATTCCTCTGTAGAGGTTGTGGGAAACTACTGGCGCGTCTGGATCGACGTCAAAATCACCGACTCGATTAAAAACATGAAGGTGAATGATGGCGTGCACCGCTTGGCCGTGCGAGTGGTGCGTTATGACATTAACCGCGATGCGAATCCGTGGCAGTTGGCGATCGACGGGATTGAGCAAGACATACCGCTGGTATCGGCAAAAACGGTACCGCTGACGCCTGAAAAAAATTGATGATGGAACGACGAGGTACGCCACATGCGTTTGAATTTTCTGCGGGGCTGGATGCTCACTTTTTTAGTGGTGTTTGTAACGCCCGCAATAAGCCAAGAACAGGAACCGCAGGAAACATTAGTGTGGAATCGTGCGCCTCTCCGAATCGTCTTGCCCGTAAGTAGTGAGCGGCAAATTGATTTCCCAGCGGAGGTGGATGTATATCTGCTTGAATCACTGGCCAATACGTTGCACGTTACTGCAACGCCAGAAGGTTCGACGTTTTGGACAGCCTCAGACAAATTTGGCACCGAGCGAATGATGGTGACAGATAAAAGTGGACAAATGCAGTGGCTCGTGGACGTAAGCGCAGAACCCAATGCGCCGACCCACAGGCTAACCATTCGAGATTCGCGATTCACAGCCAAAGCTGAAACGCTGGCTGCGGTCGAGTCCTCCGAACAAGCCCCGTCGCAAATGCCGGGGAGCACCGGTGTCGTGCTGGATGAAGTGGATGTCGTGCGAGCCGTCGCACGCCAATTCTACGGCCCAACACGATTGGCTGAAATGCCCGCAGGGATCAGCCGTGTCGGCGCTAAAACAGGTGAGGTGCCCATTTATCGGGGAGCGCCCCTAACGACGGAAGTGCTGGGCGCGTGGCGGGCCATGTCCGATGGCAGCGATCTGTATGTCACCGCAATAAAAGTCAGCAACCGCGCATCGTATGAAATCCGGCCCGATCCTCGGCGAATCAGCGTTCGCATTCGGGCGATGGCGGCACAGCATTCGTGGCTGGCCCCTGCAGGAGAGGCCCCATACGACAGCACGCTCTGGTACCTCGTTAGCGATCGTCCGTTGCAGGAAACCACACTATGAACAAGTTCATCCCGATTATTCTATTGTGTGTGTGCGGGATCGTTGCCGTCATTGGCGTGTTATCCCTTCGCGGTGGCTCAGATGAGCCAAAGGTGAGCGCCACACAATCGCCTCCCCCGCTTCCCGACGGACATGTGGCCCGCCCTGATGCGATGGAAATTTCAGATGCCATTGCGTACAACACGCAGCTCCAAGGGGCGGCCGCCGAAGTGCAGTCCTTGCGCCGCAGTGTTCAGGAGTACGCGGCGACTACCGAGCAAAAAATTGCCGAGGCCACGCGCAAAACCGTCCAATATGAACTGCCTAAAATTGAACTTCGATTGCGCGAAGAATTGAGAAAAGAGGCGCAGGCACAACTCCCCAAAGAGCCGATTTTGCCGCCGACACAAACCAACCGAGTAGTGGACGCACCGGCGATTACACGGCCGACGCCTGCACCCACCACAAACAACACAGGGCGCTTGTTGGTAAATAGCAGCAGTGACATACCACCCGGTTTTGGATTTGATGGGGTGGATCTCAGCCGTGCACGGAACAACGCCAACGTACTCTTAAACATGCAACCACCCTCAGCAGGTGTCGCGCCGTCGGGAATGCCTGGGTACGTTAAAATCAGTGCATGGCGGCCTAACAGCCTCAGCAATCCATTGCCTACCGCCAATGGCGGCGCGGTACGCAATGCCGCGTTTCCGAATGCCACGAATAACGGAGATCGCGTACTGGATCGCACCGCAGATGCGACTGCACAGAAGAATGCGAAAAAACCTGAACCGCTACCGGTCTATACCATTGAAAACACTTCAACGCTGTTTTCAAACACCACGATGACCGCGCTGATGGGGGTGGTGCCCAACCGTAACAACGCGATTAAGAACATGATGCGGTTTAAGCTGATCACGGGCGCTGAAAACATCGCCTCCAACGGTCTGGTTTTGCCGGATGTAAAAAACATCGTATGGACAGGCTATGCGATTGGTAATCGTGAGATGGAATGCGTGCAGGCAACCGTCGATACCGTCACGTTCACGTTCCAAGACGGCACCATACGCACGGTCAGTGAAAAACAAGCGGGTGGTGCGGGCGGGCAGCTCTCGGAAGGTTTAGGGTATCTCTCCGATCGCTGGGGAAAACCCTGCATTAAAGGCACATTAATTTCCAATGCGACACAATACCTGCGCGACCGGATGATCGCGGCAGGTGCAGCCGCCACGGCGGCAGCGGCAGCAGCAGCGGAAACCACAACCCAGCGGGATGGTGTGGGTGGAGGTACCTCAACGGCTGTCACGGGGGATATGGGAAATTACATCGCTGGTCAGACAGGTACGGCAACACTCAATGAGCTGGCTGCCTATCTGCGCGATCGTATGGATCAAGCGGTAGACATCATTTACCTCGATGCTGGCAAAGACGTCACGATTCACGTTGAGAAGGAAATCACCATCGACTACGACCCAGCAGGCCGTAAGTTATCGCATATCGCCATGAGGTCATCGCAAGGCCCGACGGCAAGGATGCGTCTGGATTAACGGGCGCAGAAAATTACCTCAAGGAGAAGAAAATGGCGAATGTTTTAAAAACAAGCGCAGCACTCGCGGCGGCTTTGCTGTTAAGTGCTTGTGGTGCGCCGGGACAAGAGTTTGTGGGGAGCTGGCAATATGAGGACCTTCGGTACAGGAGTATAATTGAGATTCAGCGCACCGACGATCTGGTCTTCAATATTACCAAAAGTACGTACAGAATTCCGTTAAGCAGCATGGAAGCCGTGAGCTTGGATCCAACGGTCTCTAAAGGTATCTTGCGGTTGGAGAACGAAAGGCTTGTGGCGGTGGATCAGCCTATGGCGTTCATTACGTACGACAAGCCGACCGAAAGCATTAAAATCGGCGTTCTGGGCGTAACCTATGCGCGGGTTCCCTGACCGCATTCAAGCAGAACAGCAAAGCCGTGAATGCATGGTCCAAATATCAAAAATTATTTATAAAGGTGGAATGGTGATATGAAAACTTCGTTTGTTTTGTGCGTGTCATTCCTACTTTGCAGCGCGCCTATTTTGTCAGGTTGCCAAGACGACAAAAATGCCGTTCAAGGTACGCCGGAAATCAGCGATATAAACAACATTATGATTCAAGGAAAACGTTTCACCGCCCACGAATATATGAAAGCGTTTTGCGTGATACCCAAGGCAGACGAGGACAAGAACTGTGTTCTCGCTGCCGACAAGGCAAGCAGGGATATGAGCAAAATAGTGAAAGTGGAATGGTGATAGAAGCGATACAGTGGGCGCCCCAACAGCCGCAGCCGAAATAACAATTTTTACTGATACTTTCAATAAGCTTGACGCGACTCTCGGTGCATACGTTGCTGATGTGTCCGAAGCCGTTTTGACATCCTCGCCCTGCTTTAGCAGGGCGAGGATGTCAACGCACGTAGTCGCCTCTAGTCGCCAAAAGAAAATGCTCCGCGCCCGAATCTAACCAATTCGCGCGACTTCTTTTGCGGAACCGCGAACAATACCTGCCACAGTTCTTCTCTTCTACTGGCAGGAGCTTCCAACCATCATGCGGCCTTCCTCAATTTCAATCGCTTTCATGCTTGCCGCGAGCCTCGGCGCCTTAAGCGGCTGCGCCAACCAAGTACTGCCCGATACAGGCCCCGATATTCAAGAGGTCTACCAGCGCCACGTGGGCGGAATGAAGGGCGAACCCGCCCGCCCCTTAAGCGATGAAGAAAAAGAAGCGCGGCGGATGGAAAAGGAGAACGCAAAAACCGCCGACGGTGCCTTAGGCGCAAACCGTAATCAATATCGGCCAACGCTCGATGGCAGCGCGGATCTGGTGAACTATACCCGCGATGCGCATAACGAAATTGAGCAACTCTTTCCCGTATTGCCCAACCCGCAGATCGTCATGTACGTCTATCCACATTTTACGGCGCGGGGGCGGCCTGTGCCCGGCTATTCCACCGCTTTCAAGCTGTATGAGCGTGAAGAATATGCGATGCCCGGCGAGTGGATTGCCGACCATCCAAGCGCCTTGCCACCGCCTCCAGCGGCGGCCGCAACGCCCGCCAGTGGAAACCTTCAGATGCGAGGTAAGCGGAAATGATGCCGAGTGCGAACACGGTCAAAAAATCCGCCAAACCCGCCGCCAATTGGCTGCAACGCCTGTCAGGGCAACGTCCGTGGCGCGGTCGTGCGCCGTTGACCGAGAAAGACTACGCCAAACTTTGGGATGGCCCCAAACACGCCATTCCCGATTATTTGCCGTGGGTCGATTTTGACGATGAAAAGAAAGTATTTTTGCTTAACGACGGCGTAAGTGTTGGCGCCGTTTTTGAGTTGCGCCAAGTGAATGTTGAAGGGAAATCCTCGGAATTTATTGGCAAAGTGCAGCAGGCGCTCAAGCGGGCGCTGGCAGGCGTGCCGGAAGTCTACGAAGGCAACCCGTGGATTGTGCAAATCTACCTGCAAGACGAACCGATCGAATCGCTGGTGCAGGAGATGCAGCGTTACGCAAAGCCTGCGGCACGGGAAAGCCAGCACTCCAAAGAATGGTTCAACTTGTTGGAGGAGCATGTTCGCCAGATGTCACGCGAGCAGGGGATTTTTGAGGACGAACTGGCGGGGATCCGCTGGCGCGGCCTCACCCGACGGGTGCGCTTGGTGCTATATCGCTACACCGAGCGCGGCGAGTGGCTGACGGAAGATAATACGCTGAAACGCTCCAATCGCAGCCCCAGCCGTGAACTCAATCAAGCGGCCCGCGTGTTTACACGAGCGCTACAGGGTGCAGGCGTGGCTGTAAAGCGTCTGGAGGGCGCCGCATTTTTTGAGTGGATGGGGCCGTTTTGCTCACCTAACCCCGTACACGCCAAAGATGGTTATGAGTGGGTACGCAGTGTAAAACGCTATCCAGCACCGGGAAAGCGCACCGCCACCTACGATTTTGGGCAAGCGGTTTTTGCAGAAGAGCCGCGCACGGATGAGGACGGACGGTTTTGGTTTTGCGACCAGCCCACACGCTTTCTGTCGATCACCCCACTGGAAACGACACCCGATGTTGGCGTGATTACCGCCGAAATTAAAAATGCCAGCGGCAAAGAAGTCTCGTTGTGGGATGAGCTGCCGCGTGGCTCGCTATTCACGATGACCATCGTGATCGAATCGCAACTGCACATTAAACATCACCTCGAAGACATCATTCAGTCCGGTGGTCGTGCGACGCGAGAGGCGGAAATGGCCACCGACCAAGCCCAGCATGCGCTCAACTATTTGGCCGAAGGCAACCGAATTTACCGAGTGTACCCTGGCGTTTATTTACGGGGTGATACCGACGCTGCACTCGAAGATGCCATGTTAAACACCATGACCATCCTGTCGCAGGCGGGCCTGTCGGTCATTCCGCCCAAATGGGATTTAGCACCGATCGACGCTTTTTTGCGGGCGTTACCGATGGCCTATCACTACACCTACGACCGTGCCCGCCTCAAGCGCGCATGGCTGTGCGATGCCGATGACCTCACTGCACTCTTGCCGTTATATGGTCGCTCTACCGGCACTGGAAACCCCGGCTTTTTCTTCTTTAACCGTGTGGGTGAGCCGCTGTTGGTCGATCCTTTTAATAAGCGCGACCGCACGAAAACCGCTCACTTACTGCTGTTCGGGCCAACAGGTTCTGGTAAATCTGCGACGGCAAACTACCTGCTACAGCATATTGCGGCCATTCATGACCCACGACTGTTCATCATTGAGAAAGGCAACAGTTTTGGGCGTCTAGGCAAGCATTTTGCCGGCATGGGCAAAACCGTGAACCACATTCGCTTTACTCCCTCGCTCAACATATCGCTGCCGCCTTATGCAGAAACTTCGCGTGCGCTGGAGCAACTGGAATTTCAGGAGGAGATGCGAAAATCGCGTGAAAAAATGGCCGCCAATGGTGAGGTGGATGATGCGATTAGCTTTCAGGTAGACGCTGAAGCCATCGACGATGGAGAAGATGATGAGGACGATCAGCGCGATTTTCTTGGTGAGATGGTCAACCTCACCATTTTAATGGTCACCGGTGCCAGCAAGCGCGAAGAAGAGCATCTGTCGCAGGCAGATCGTGCGCTGTTAAAAGAATGCCTCATTGAAGGACTGCTGGCCAGCGCCCGACGCGGGGCGCCTCACGCATTGCCGCAAGACGTGGTTGATGTGATGAATGAGCGCCTGAAAATCCCCAGTACCGATGAGCATCAACGGCTGCGTTTACGCGACATGAGTACGGCGCTCGGCAAGTGGACGTCGGGTATTCATGGCCATTACTTCAACCGTTATGGAGAAAGTTGGCCAGAGGCGGATTGCACCATCGTGGATATGGGGATTCTTACCGGTAACAACAACGACGACATGCTAGCCGTCGCGCTGATTTCCCTGATCAACACGATCACAGGGCTGGGGGAGAAATACCAGCATGTGCAAGGGGCACGCGAAACCATCGTGTTAATCGACGAAGGCCACGTGATCACCAAAAACCCTGTACTCGCCAAACCCTTAGTGTTTGGCCTGAAAACATGGCGGAAGCTGGCGATTTGGTTGTGGCAAGCGACGCAAAACCTCGCCGACTACCCCGATGAGGCCGAGGTGATGCTCGCGTTGGCCGAGTGGTGGATCTGCCTCACGATGGAATCCGAGCAGGAAATCAAACAAATTGCGCGATTCAAACCACTGACAGAAGACGAGCGAGCCTTGCTAGTCAGCGCCCGAAAACAGGATGGCGCATTTACCGAAGGCGTAATTCTGGGCTCAAAAATCAAAGCGCTGTTCCGTGTCGTGATGCCCGCCTTGCCACTCGTGCTGTCCATGACCGACGTCGATCAGAAGAAAGCGATTGCTGAGCTGGCACGTAAGCACGGCATCTCTGAAATCGCCGCCGCCCACATGATGGCCAAGAAAATCATCCAAGCACGGGAGCAAGCATAACGTGGCTCGATCTATTCACCAGTCAAATCACCAGTCAAAATCAAAATACAAAAAATATGCGGGAATCCCACTGCTGCTGTTTGGGTTAAGCACGGTGACGCTCGCCGCCGACCGCATTGAAGTGACCTATTTTGGCAACGATCAATACCCACCCCAGCAAGTGGAGTGGGCAAAAGCGCAACCTGATCTGCAGGTCGTCATCGTAAACCTTGACGACCACCGCAATCTCGAAAACGAGCTCTCTAAAGATTTACCGAATAACGATCCCGAGAAGGCCATGGCGATTGCCCGTGAGCGTGTGCTGGCCGTAGAGCAAGCGCGTTGGGATACGCTCTTTTCTGGCCCGATTAAAGCCAAAGAATGGCAAGTGCAACGAATTCCGGCAGTGGTTTTTGGGCAGGGCAAGCAGGTCGTGTACGGCGTTACCGATTTGCAAAAGGCAGTTGGAGAATGGAGAGGAGTGCATCTCGATGCGGCACACCGTTAAACGATTGGCGCAAGCCGTACTTTGCGGTGTCGTGCTGTCAGGCAGTCAGGCCATGGTCGCCGCCCCCGTTTCACAAACGGTGCCCGTCAGTGGCGCAAATATCGTCGATCTGATTAAAGTCGGGCTCACCGGAATCTCCGGTGGGTGCCTGAACTATTGCATCACCGGTATTTGCGTCCACTACAACGGCCTCAAGGTCATCATCAGCCCGCGAATTGCGCATAACACCTCAGAATTTACCGTGTCCTCCTTTCGGGCGCAGGGCCAGCAGCCGTGGATCGAATGGAAGCGTGTGTTTGGCAATATACAGGCCAGTTTAGCCAACGGTATTTTCGGTACGCTGCTCGGCACAGGGCAGATTGGTGGATATGGCACCTACACCGAAGAGCACAAAGAAAACGACCGCCAATTGCCATTCAAAGAAGTCGATATTAACGGCCATCCGCTGGCGCTGCTGCCCATGCTATTGGGTTCAGGTGGGATGACCGCAGGTGGAGCCACCCAACCGCCTACAGAGGCTGACTTTACCGAAGCACAAACTGCGGCAGGCAGCATGGTAGATGCCTCAGATTTTGCCGCAATGTTCATGAACTCCGAAATCCTCGACGTATTTTCGTACATGAATACGATGAACCAAATCGGCACCATGGCGAGTGAAATGAGCGAGGTGATGGACTATCTGTCGTCCATGCAGGATCTGGCTTCGGGCATGGGGGGGAGTGGCAGTTACGACTTGCTCTGCGAGAGTACAGTAACGCCGTTCATTCCGTTCTATTTAAGCGCCATCGACACGCTGACGTGGCGCCTACCGTGGCCGGATGTACTGACTCATTCGGTGGACTTGGCGTATGGTATGACGCCTTTCTTGCCGAACCGTAAAGTGATCGGCACCCCTGATGCTATGCCGACACTCACCAACGGCGTGTGGGCAGGGCTTTATCCGCGCATTGGATTTGTTAACCAAGAACACGATGGCAAAGTGGGCGCGGTGGCGTCCCAGCGTGCCCTTGATCTTGTCTTGGCCGAGGACGGAAACGATCATTTTGGCCACGTCACACTTTTTAATCCCGGCTTTGCCAACCAGCGCGACTGGCACATCATCCCCTACGAATTTCATGCCAGCGGCGTGAAAGGCGGAGTGTGGCAGCAGGTGCATCCCATCCCCAAAGCGGAGTGCCGCCCCTCTCTGTACCGTGACCGAGAGCTCAGTGATACCGCAGAAGATCACAGCGCACCGGTCGTGCTGGGTGGCGACCAAAACTACATCTGGGCGTTTTGGCGGCGGTATGAGTGCTGCATGAATCGCAAAGGCGTATTTATTGGTGCAATCCCAACGCCCGATATTTGCCTGTTCTAGGTAACCTAAGGATTAAGAAATGGACATTCAACCCCGCCAACCCCGCTTTTCCAAACGCACCAAGAAAGCCCTGTTGCTGTTCAGCCTGATGCTCACCCCCTGCCTGCCGGTGACGCTCGGCCACGCCGAACCGCTGACCAAGTACGTGGATGATTTTTTCTACAAATTAAACGGTGGTCGGGCCATTCCGCGCGGCGCTGCTGGATATATCACCTATCGGGTGGGCGCTCGATTCACCGCAAATCCTGGCTACACCTGCGGCAAGTTCAAAATGGAAAACAATCTGAAGCAGGCATTTGAAAACATGAAGACGCAGCTATCGGGTTTGCCGGGCCAGATTTCCACGGCAGCCACGGAGATGGTAGCCGCCCTGCCCATGTACCTTGTAAAAACCTACGCACCCGACATTTACGGCATTTTAACGTGGAACCTCGATCAAGCCATCGAGCTGTTCCGCTTTGAGTACAAAACTTGCGAAATGCTGGAATCGGAAATGGCGAAAGCCGAGGGAGAGCACAACCCCTACAATACGGCCCTTCGCGCATCGGTCATGAACCAGTGGAAATACGGCGCCGAAAACAACCAGAGCATTAACCAGACCTCGCAAGAAATCAAAGAGAACCCCGGACGCAAAGGCTTTGATTTTCTGGGGAAAGGGCGCGGAACCAAGGAGAATCCGGTGCCGATCAAACACGATTTAATGGTGTTGGCGTACAACAACCGTATTGGCCGCACCAACGAACCCCTGAACGAATCTGCCCCGCCGGACGATCAAAAAAACCTCGCCTTGGTGCAGATATGGCCCACTCCCAAAGCCGCCGCCGATTGGGTGGTAGCCGCCACCGGCGAATTCTGGATTGTGGTAGATGACGAAAAACCGAAAAGCGCCCCCGGTGTGGGCATCCGCCCTGAAATCGACCTGCTGACCGATCGTTACGAGCAGGCCATTGTGAACGCCGTCAATCTGGATGATTTTCAAGAGCTCGACGAGTTGGGGCTTACCGTCCCTCCAAATCTGCGCATTTCCGACCGTGTGATCAGCGCCCTGCGCAACCTGCCCGACGACAAACGCGCCGTAGCCACCAGCCGCCTCGCATCAGACACCGCCGTCGCCATCGTGAAAAACAAGGCAGACCTTGCGACTACCCTGTTCCGATCTGCCGTACAAGATCCGGATGTAGCGACCTCGCAAATCTCCAGCATTGCCGCAAAGGTGTCTGACGACACCCGCAAATGGCTGAGCGAGGAGATGGAGGAAGTCGCCACCTCGATGCAAATGGCCCGCATTGGCTTGGGCACTACACCGCTCTTGATCATGGGCCAAAGCATGGTAGAGACGCTGAAAAAATCCACGCAGACGGGCAGCTCCCCCAAAAACAACAACCCCGCCATCCAAGGCGGCTACCCAGTAGCACCTGCACCTTAGGCGTTATAGACAACGGTTGTTATGTACATAAAAAACCTAACCATATTTACAACATTTGGGGAGTCACGCCATGTATGTAGGTAGCGCTGCCGAGCTGAACCTGATTGCCTTTGGGTGGATGCTATACGACAACCTGTGGGCGTTATTAGCCTTTGTGGGGCTGGTCATGGTACCGTTCACATGGACTCTGTTCATGGCGGTATTTGATGCCGTCAAAAAGCACGGTTTTTCCGGGCCAGATGCACCGATCACGGCCTTTTACTCGGTCTTTGCGTCCTTCATGGTGATGATGCTGGTGTATGTTGTTGCCTGCATCCCCATGGTGTCACTCAGCGTGGATAAATGGGAATACAGCCAAATCTGCACCGCCAACGGTGTAGAGCAGGTGGAAGGCCGCACGCTCCGAGGCGATGAAACGCTGGTCACCGCCGCAGGTCAGTTAATCAGCGGCTCACTTAAACCGGTCGATGCCAAAGTGCCGATTCTGTGGGATGTGATCCAACGCATCGGTGCAGGCATGAGCCGTGCGCTGAACTCCGGCGGCGCATGCCCGAATAATTCGACATATATGGATGGCGCCATGCGTAAGCTAAAGTTTGCAGGCGATCCGAGCTTGCAAGGGGAGCTTGCTCAATTCACCAAAGACTGCTTTTTACCTGCCCGCAGCCGCCTGATGAGTTCATTGGAAAGCGGCACACTTACCACCGTACCGACGCCGGCGGCAGCGGTCGATCGAGATCAGTACTATGCGGCGAAATATCGGGAATGGACGCAAAAGCCAAAAACGAACGATGAGGTATTTGATCGCAGCAATGACCCGAATTACATTGGCAGCCATTTTTATTTGAGCGTGCCGGGTCTGTATGCACCTGCACAACCGGGCCAGTACGACATACAGGGAGACACGCTGCGGGCCAGCAAACCCGTGGCAGGATGGTCTTACGATCCCGTGCGCGATTGCAGCCATAGTAACGACGCTGCTGGTGATTTCTGTACAAATCATGCTCGAAACGAGGACTTGAGAAAGAATCGAGCGTCGCCCACCTGTGATGAGTGGTGGAATGATTCTGAAATCGGCCTGAAGAGAAAATTGTTTGAGGCGGCAGATACTTCTGTATCTTTATATAACAACGGTCCCGTGGATCCTAACACCCTTCAAACCCCCACCACGCAGATCAGTGCAAGTGAGGCACTCAATAGCGCCATTACGCAAACCACTGGGGCGAGCAAATCGAAAGCGTGGCTAGAGGATAAAATTATTGCAACGGCGATGGTGAATGACTCAAACTCACTGAAAGCCATAGAAACTGCCACGAAGGATTTGACGGCATACGAAGGCCCCCCAATCAACGCTGAAAGTCCTCTTATTGTTAGGATAGGTGTAGGTTTTGCGGCTGTTGCTGCCATGGCGTTTTCGGCGGTGGCTGCTGAAGCAGCGACTGCAGCCGCTGCATCAGCAGCGGTGTCCATTGCTGGGAGTGCAGCAGAATTTTACGCATTCACCTACATGGTAAAGAGCGTTTATCCGATTGCGATTGCGTACATCGAAATGTTTTTTATTGCAATGCTACCGTTCATGATGGTCGCAAGCATGTACGATTTAGGCAGGCTGTTACAGTTTGCGTTAATCTTTTTAGCGATACAATTTTTGTCGCCGTGGCGTTATATCGTTGAGTACCTAGATGAGCGCTTGTTTAGCTTGATGTATCCAGACAACACGTTGTGGGGTACAGCTGCTACGCTGGTTGACAGGATATTGCTGGATGTTACAACGTCTGGAATGTATATCGTATTTCCAATAGTTCTTCTCTGGCTAATCACGCTTGCGGGTGCTGGCAGCACAAGCGGCATAATTGGAGCACTGAGCACAAATGGCGCTGCTACGATTATTAAAGGGGCCAGTAGTTCAACCAAGGCTCCAGCATCAAAAAAACCAAAAGCTAAAAAATAGCTTTAAATACCCGGAATGCAGAACCGATACTGGAATAAAGCGTTGTAAAGTAGGACGTGCGACATCGTGAGGTGTCGCCCTATCCTGATTAGCGGGCAACAGGAATACTCGACCATGGAAATACTTTTTGTTTTTTATCTGGGCTTCCTTGTAAAAGCGATCATTTCTGCATTAAGCGCCAAAGTACTAAACTATGACGCGACCACGGATGAGGACAACGATGAGGGCTCGAAACTCGGGGCTAATTTCTACTTAAACGAGTTTGAAGCGAGGTCACACTACGCAATGTTCAAAGTGGGCGACGATGACGATAGTGGCGGCCCCGGTTATTACATGTAATGAGTAGCATACCCACCTCTCAAGCACGTTTTGTGATTGAGCGCTGCCCCATTGCTTGATGGTAAAACGGCGAATGTCGATAAGATCAGCCTTGGCTTCTGGAGTTAGACGAAAATTAGGCATGATTAGTCGAATTACCCCGATTCCAAATCATCAAAATTTGAACATGGCTATAAACGCCCTGCCTCTATCCACGGATTGATGATGGCATGGGCCTCGCTGACGTCTTGGGCGGCAAGCTGTTGCATGTGCTGGTCGATTTTCGCGGCCAGTCGGCGAAAATCGTTCATGCTCATCAGTATCCCGCCTCTTTCTGGTGCCGAAATGCCAAGACATAGACCGCATCGACGGCCGGTTCGTGGCGGTACAGAGCTACATAGCCGGAATCTCCGAAGGCAATCACCAATTCGCGAAGCTCCGGTATTTCAGGGAACGGACGGCCAATGTCGGGGGTTGTTTCCAGCAGTAGGAATTGCCGCTCGATGGCCTGACCTGCTCGTCTGGCGGCATCCGGGGCCTTGACAGCGAGGAAGCGTCGGCATCGCTCCAAGCCTTCCGCCGCGCCTTCGGTGACGATTACCTGTGGCACTCAGGCACCGCCTTTTCGTCTTCGGTGCCCCAAGTGTTCAACCAGGTGCGCACTTCTTGGCCGGTCAGGTGCCGTCCGGTTTCCTGATAGGCCGTCCAAGAGGCTAAGGCTTCCTGTTTGAAGCTCTCGCGGGCTTCCTCGCGCTCGACGTATTGCTGGATAGCTTCGAGCATGATCCAATGTGGCGAGCGGCGGCGCTGGCCGGCGAGGTGTTGGACGCGGCCTTTCAGCACATCGTCAATCTTGAGTGATGTTGCCATTGCTGTTTTCCTATCACTTGGTATTACCGAGTGATAATTTAACCCTTTCCGTTCTGTCCGTCAAACGATCATTAGTCGGCCATGCCGGACACTGTCCGGCAATATGGTTGTTAATTTAGGCTATACCCTAACTTGACGTCAGATTAGGCCGCATTTGATGTCAAGATAGGGTTAAAAATCCAATTGATTGACACGCCCTACCAAACGTCTTAGATTCTATCCTGACATTTTGCGCTTAGGAGTTCATTTTGAAAGGTCATCGCATCGGCTATATCCGCGTCAGCAGCTTCGACCAGAATCCAGAGCGGCAATTGGAGGGCGCTTTGGTCGATCGTGTGTTTACCGACAAGGCATCCGGCAAAGACACCCATCGCCCCCAGCTCAATGCGCTTCAAGAATTTGTGCGCGAAGGGGATACGGTAGTCGTGCACAGCATGGATCGCCTTGCGCGCAACCTTGATGACCTGCGCCATCTTGTTCACGGTTTTACCCAACGTGGAATACGGGTTGAATTCGTCAAAGAGCACTTGGCCTTCACCGGTGAAGACTCGCCCATGGCGAATCTGATGCTTTCGGTCATGGGTGCTTTTGCCGAGTTTGAACGAGCGCTGATTCGGGAACGTCAGCGCGAGGGAATTGCGCTGGCCAAGCAACGTGGCGCCTATAAAGGAAGGAAAAAATCGCTGGATGCTGCGCAGGCCTCGACGCTTTTGCAGCGCTTGGCGAACGGTGAGCAAAAAACAGCACTGGCCCGCGAGTTTGGCATCAGTCGGGAGACGCTTTATCAGTATTTGAGGGTGGGTCAGGCTGAGAGGCCAACGAGAGGGATGCCAAGCAATAAAAGCGGTTATTCTAGCGGTTTGTTATAATCAGCAACGTACTTACGTTGAGGTACACGATATGGACGACATCTACAAAATTACCATTTTAGTTTGCATTTCAGTCTTTCTTAAGATTCTTTGGGATGACTGGCAGACCAAGAGATTCTTTGAGAAGCTGTCGGATGACGATCAGGATTTTTAGAACGCTGATTTAAGAAAAAAGCGCCACCGTAAAGGTCTGGCGCTTTTTTTGTGTCCGACGCAGGCCGAGAGGCCAATGCTCTTCAAGGCATTGAACTCCAAAGCCAATACCGATACGCTTACCCTGCAAACAGCGTTGCCCTGTCTGGCAACACCCTTTAAGCCACACCTGAACCTGTGATGTGGCTGGCCGCGTGGCTAGGTTCGTTTTTTGTTTTTAACCCCACTGGGAGAAATACTCTCCCAGTGGGGTGTGTTTCTCCCTTTTTTGTGTCAAACAAAAGGAGAAACACGTTGAAAGACCTTCATGAGCGCCTTCGTCTTAGCTGGCTGGAGCGCGCTGAATGCTATGTGGCGACCAAGGTAGACCAGTATGTCTTTCTTGACCGCGCCATAACGGCATTTGGCACGCTCCCAGCAGGACGATCGGTGTGGGATTATTTTCTTAATGGCAGCGTGAGCTTGCAAGTTCTTTGGATTTTTGCGGGTTGGGTTGCCTTAAAGCTTGCGTTTCTATGGAAGGTAAGCTTCTACAAGCATCGTTTGAAAGCGATTACGTTACGACTGGCCGATGAGAGGAATGCCAAGCAATAAAAGCAGTTGTTCTCGCAGTTTGTTATAATCAGTAATGTGCTTACGTTGAGGTGCACGATATGGATGACATATACAAAGTTACCATCATAGTTTGTATTGCAGGCTTTCTTAAGATCTTTTGGGATGACTGGCAGACCAAGAGATTCTTTGAAAAGTTGTCGGAAGACGACGAAGATTTTTAAGTTCTGATTTTTTTGTTTTTTAACCCCACTGAGAGAAATACTCTCCCTGTGGGGCTTCCGTTGATCAGAAAGCGCCACCGTAAAGGTCTGGCGCTTTTTTTGTGTCCGACGCAGGCCGAGAGGCCGATACTCTCCAAGGCATTGAACTCCAAAGCCAATACCGATACGCTTACCCTGCAAACAGCGTTGCCCTGTCTGGCAACACCCTTTAATTAAGCCACACCTGAACCTGTGATGTGGCTGGCCGCGCGGCCAGGTTCGTTTTTTTGTTTTTAACCCCACTGGGAGAAATACTCTCCCAGTGGGGTTGTGTTTCTCCCTTTTTTTGTGTCAAACAAAAGGAGAAACACGTTGAAAGACCTTCACAAGCGCCTCCGCCTTAGCTGGCTGGAGCGCGCTGAATGCTATGTGGCGACCAAGGTAGAGCAGTATGTCTTTCTTGATCGCGCCGTAACGCTATTTGGTGCTCTACCTGCTGGCTGCACAACTTGGGATTTTATCAGCGGCAATCGAAGTTGGCAGACGCTTTGGGTGTTTGTGGTTTTAGTTATTGGGAAGCTTTATTTGGTGAGCAGGGTTTGTTATTACAAACACTTAGCCAAGATAATTGCTTCACGGGTAGCCAACCATAAAGACGAGGCGAGGTGCCAAGACGCGCATTGAACTCCGGCTTCTTGATATACTCAACAATGCACTCACATTGAGATCACAGATATGGAAAACGTTTATCTCGCAACCATCATTTGCGTGGCAGTTCTTGCTTACGGTTTTTGGGATGACTGGCAGACCAAGAGATTCTTTGAAAATCTGTCGGAAGACGACCAAGATTTTTAATTCCTGATTTTTAGCTTTTTAACCCCACTGGGAGAAATACTCTCCCAGTGGGGATGTGTTTCTCCCGCATTTACTTTGATTCGAGGAGAAACACATGGGATGGCTTTTCGGCTGGAACTCTCGCAGCGAGATCATTGGCTATTTAGATCGAATCGGTGCAGATTTGGTCGATCATGAGGTACGCGCCACTCGGTATGTTGGCAACAACGTGTGGCAACTTATCAGAAACCCCGCTGGATGCTCATATATCAGTCTCACAATGATTGAAGCCTATCGACAGCGAGGAAAACCCACCCAATGGGGATATAAGTACCTAGATGAGACGGTTTATCCGTACCAATTGGATTGCCCGCTTTCCCTGCTTGATGAAGCAAGCGCACCTTTAAATGCGTATGCCGAGAAATGGCGGGCTGAGGTGCGGAAATTTCATGCCGACAACAAAGCTCGCCCAGCGTATCAGGCGGGTCAGTTTTGGCATTTTGCTGGAGAAACTTACAGGCTGATTCACCGCCACCCCTTGGGGGCGCGTGGATGGGTCGTGATGAACGCAAGGACAGAGACTATGCACCGTATGTCGTTTAGGCAGCTCAAACAAGCTGTGTCAGTGGCAAATGAGTAGTACGTTCTCGCTTTTTAGATCGCTGATTTAAGAAAAAAGCGCCACCGTAAAGGTTTGGCGCTTTTTTTGTGTCCGACGCAGGCCGAGAGGCCAACACTCTCCAAGGCATTGAACTCCAAAGCCAATACCGATACGCTTACTCTGCAAACAGCGTTGCCCTGTCTGGCAACACCCTTTAAGCCACACCTGAACCTGTGATGTGGCTGGCCGCGTGGCCAGGTTCGTTTTTCACTCAACTACACCCTTGCGGGATCACATCCCCGCATGGGCGGTGCTGTCTCGCAAGTTTCATCTCACTTTTTTAAGCAAGAGGAAACGCAGCATGACAGCAGAGCTTTTAATCCCCGCGACAGATGCGACACCGACCATGTCGCTTCACCAATTTATCAATGATTTTGGCAGCGATTTGCTACACGCCGTAGAGCGGGAACTGCCGCCGGTGTACGCCGGAGCGCGCCCCGAACATCGTGATCAGGTGCTCGACGCATTGAAGCGCAAACCGTTTGACGCCCAGCGTGAAGCGGTGCACGCCGCCACAGCGTTACTGGTCGATAAAGGCGAGCAGGCGTGTGTTTTGAACTGCGACATGGGTACGGGAAAAACGATGATGGCCATTTGTGCGGCGGCAATTCTGCACGCGGAGGGCTATCGTCGAATGCTGATACTTGCACCGCCACACCTTGTATACAAATGGAGGCGCGAGATTCTCGACACCGTACCCAATGCTGAAGTCTGGGTGCTCAATGGCCCGGATACTTTAGCCAAGCTATTGAAATTTCGCGAACTGCTGGGGGTTAACCCCAAAGGCCCGCAATTTTTCATTATGGGGCGTGTACGGATGCGGATGGGCTTTCACTGGCGCCCCGCGTTTGGTGTACGCAACCACTACTCGCTCGAAGCGGCGGATGGATGTGACAGCGACTCTCCCAAGGTGCGCCGTCGTACCACCTTTGCGTGTTGCCCCGATTGTGGGCAGGCGATTACGGGTGAAAACGACCGTCCCCTGCATCCTGACGAGCTGGCTCATGCGGATCGCCGTACAGCGTGTTCGCATTGTGGCGGCCGTTTGTGGACGCTGATGCGCCCATGTGCACAACGTCCTCGCCAAGAACTGGTGATGGATACGGTGCAGCAGCTCCCCACCATTGGCCCAAAAACGGCGCATCGACTGATGAACCTGTTTGGCGAGGATACCTTGGCGGATATGCTCTCCGACAACCTCTATGCCTTCATCAACCTGATGGATGACGAGGGAAATCTTGTATTTTCGGATCGCCAAGCGAAACGAATGGAGCGTGCATTGGCCAACATGGAGTTGAGTTTTGGTGACGGACACTACCAAGCCACGGAGTTTGTGAAACGCTATTTTCCGCGTAACACGTTCGACGTGCTGATCGTAGACGAAGGTCATGAATACAAATCGGGAAGTTCTGCACAAGGGATGGCAATGGCAGTTTTAGCCACCCAAGTGCGAAAAACCCTACTTTTAACGGGCACATTAATGGCGGGCTATGCTGACGACTTATTTTTTTTGCTATGGCGCATTATGACGCGCAGGATGCGGGAAGATGGTTATCAGTACAACAGTCGTGGCTCATTGGGTTCTGCGTCAATGGCGTGGATGCGTGAGCATGGTGTTCTCAAAGAGATTTACAAGGAGAAGGAAAGTAGCGATCTTCGCACCGCCAAAGGCAAACGCACCACAGTGCGAACGTCCAAAGCGCCGGGGTTTGGCCCCAAAGGGATTGCTCGCTACGTTTTACCGTACACTGTTTTTTTGAAGCTCAAGGACATTGGCCAAAAGGTATTGCCTACCTACGACGAGATTTTTCACGAAGTAGACATGACCCCGGCGATGACCCACGTTTACAGCAAAATGCAGGAGACACTTTCCGATCATTTGAAAAAAGCGCTGCGGGCGGGAGATAACACGCTGCTGGGCGTAGTGCTGAACGCACTATTGGCTTGGCCAGAATGTTGTTTTCGTCCGGAAAACATCACGCACCCACGTGATCGCCAGAAAACGCTGCATTTCAATGCGGCGCTGTTTGGCGAGTACGAACCCACCCCAAAAGAGCAGGCGCTGATCGACCTCTGTCGTGACGAGCATGCTCAGGGGCGTCGGGTGCTGATTTATACGGTTTACACCGGCACACGGGACACCACTACCCGCCTCAAAACACTGCTGGCCCGCGAGGGATTTAACGCAGCGGTGCTAAAGGCGACGGTGGCTACCGACAAACGCGAGGATTGGATTGTCGATCAGGTAGAGAGGGGCTGCGATGCCCTAATCACCAACCCAGAGCTGGTGAAGACCGGGCTGGATCTGCTGGATTTTCCGACCATTGTGTTTCTACAAACTGGATACAATGTGTATGTGCGACCTGAAGTTGCTTGAATGATTGTTTCAACTCTTGGAAAGGAGTGAGGAAACTTGGTGTTCCGCCACCAATAGCCTACCGATCCATGCATTGCTGGTAACGGCGGTGTGTGAAGCGATCGGGACAATGTAACCCGCCGAAAAGCGGCATCAGTTCCGTGAGGAGCAGGTGCTATCTGCGAGCATCAACGCGGATGGGGGCTAGGCTTGATGGTATGACCAACGGAAGTGAACTGCTGATAAACATCGTCATGTATGTGCGAGCCAAAGATGCTGACAGGCTCGGGCCAAAACGGCACGTGGTCGGTTGATCCTCTGTACGACTGGGATCACGCGGACAAAACGACCACCGGTGGATAAGGCAGGGTCTAACCCATCAGTGTCATTCAAGTGGAACAGGGTAAGCCCGTATCTTCGCCCCTCGGGGCAGGCGAACCGTAAGGAACGCTGTTGGAGGTGCGGGTAGAGGAAATGTGGAGAAAGCGAATGCCGGTCTGTAATGGGACGGACAGGGGTTGAGCCGCAAGGCGACATCACCCCACGCGAAAGCGGGCAGACTTCCACATTGGTCTTTCTTTACGAGATTGTTTGAAGAACCTTTATAGGAGAGAAAGCAAATGACTACGCAAGCTGTTTGCGCGGGTGCGCTCTCCGGCGACTCGGGTGGTTGGCACAGTATTGATTGGGCCGGCTGCCATCGGGAAGTCAGGAGGCTGCAAGCGCGCATCGTAAAGGCGACACAGGAAGGCCGCTGGGGCAAGGTGAAAGCCTTGCAATGGCTGCTGACCCACTCGTTTTCCGGCAAGGCAATGGCCGTGAGGCGAGTGACTGAAAACCAAGGCAAGAAGACTCCGGGCGTGGACAAGGTGGTATGGGACACCCCGGAGAAGAAGCTGTGTGCCATGGGCGACCTGAAGCGCAGGGGCTACCGCCCCAAACCGCTGAAGCGCGTCCACATCCCCAAGGCGAACGGAAAACTCCGGCCGCTCGGTATCCCGACGATGAAGGATCGGGCCATGCAGGCGCTTTACCTGCTGGGCTTGCTCCCCGTCTCGGAAACCACGGCGGACGGATGTTCCTACGGCTTCAGGCCGGAACGCTCCGTCGCCGATGCCATCGAACGGTGCTTCAACGCACTGGGACGGCGTGATGCAGCCGCATGGGTACTTGAGGCTGACATCAAGGGATGCTTCGACCACATCAGCCACGACTGGCTTCTGGGCAATGTGCCTATGGACAAGCGTGTGTTGGCAACGTGGTTGAAGTGCGGTTTCATGGAAAAGGCGGTTTGGTTTGCCACCGAAGCGGGAACACCGCAAGGCGGCATCATTTCACCCACGCTTGCGAACTTCGCTCTGGACGGTCTCGAACAGTTGTTGTCGAAGACCTTCTATCGGACGATGCGGCACGGCAAGATGGTGCATCCGAAGGTACACCTGATCCGGTATGCAGACGACTTCGTGATTACCGGCAGCTCGGAAGAGTTGCTGGTCAATGAGGTCAAGCCTTTGGTGGAGCGGTTCCTGGCCGAACGCGGACTCATGCTGTCTGCGGAGAAAACCAAGGTGACGCACATTGATGAAGGCTTCGATTTTCTGGGTCAGAACGTGCGCAAGTACGATGGGAAGCTGCTGATCAAGCCATCGGCGGCAAACTACTCGGCTTGTGTCGACAAGATTCGGACGATCATCAAATCGCACAAGACGGCCAAGCAGGCCACACTGATCAAGAAGCTGAACCCGGTCATCCATGGCTGGGCAAACTTCCATCGGCACGTGGTCGCCAAACGTCAATTCCAGCATCTGGACCGCGATATCTGGCGCGCACTCTGGCGGTGGGCCAAGCGTCGGCATCCGAACAAGAACCACACGTGGATTCGCGAGCGGTACTTCCACGTCATCGGAGGTCGCACCTGGGTGTTTGCATGCGAACGCGAAGAACGCACTGGCAACGAAAGGCGCTGGGTCGAGCTTCGTAGTGCGAGCGATACCAAGATCAAACGGCACACCGTCATCCGCTCGGATGCTAACCCGTTCGATCCAAAGTGGGAAACCTACTTCGAAGGCCGTATCGGTGCCAAGATGAAGGCCAACCTCGCGGGTCGTAAGCGGCTTCTGCATTTGTGGTTGGAACAGGACGGGAAGTGCCCCGTCTGCGGAGAGCCGCTCACAAAGGATAGTGGGTGGCACGTCCACCACATCGTCCGCCGTGTCGATGGGGGCTCCAACCAACGCGGCAATCTGGTGATGGTTCATCCGAACTGTCACAACCAGATCCACAGCCTTGGTCTTGAAGTTGTGAAACCGGCTCATGCAAATGGGCTTTGAAAGGCTTGAGCCGTATGAGGGGAAACTCTCACGTACGGTTCTTAGGGGAGGATGTGGCGGCAACGTCATGTCTTTACCCGACACGCTTCAGCAAGCGGCCCGTCGTTCATGGCGGATCGGTCAAACGGAAGCGGTCAGGGTGATCTTTTTAGGGTACCGCGAAACCGCTCAAATCCAGTGCCTAAAGCTGATGGCCGCAAAAATTGCCGTCAGCCAAAGCACCTCAGGGGATATGCCGGAATCGGGTTTGGATATTCTGAACCAAGAGGACGACTCCATTGAGATGGCGCTTGCCAAGCAATTGATTGGCGATTGACGTGATTTCGCGTGCACGCTGTTACCAACTTTAACTTTTTAACCCGCACAGCCCCCGAAAGGGGGCTTTTCTCTTTGGCGCTCTTGATGAGATTCCGCACTATTTTTTGAAAGCGATATTCCAAACTCCGTCAAAACGTTTTCTGAGCAAGGGTTCTGGGACGTGAGGTACAAAGGGTGAATATTTCTTCACAGATTCGTAAATCTGTTCTTTATCCTTGTTCTTGATCTCCTTCAGCAACAGCACGGCATCTTGGATGTCTTTATCATGGCGTGAGGCATGAACCTTGTGCGCCAGCAACTCTTCCCAAGTAGCGGCCTTCAGAGTTAGATACGGGTGCTGGAAGATGACCACATTGGACGTGGTTTCTAGGCCGAAGAAACTCACACTGTCATTGAACCACAGCGATTTTTCATCGGCGGCCAATCCCATTTCTTCACCGACTTGTTTGATCAGCCTGATCAGCAACTGCTTGTTAACGGGGTTCGCCGGAAAGATGGCATCGACATCCTGAGTCATGGCACGGGAACGGAAATGCATCAAACTGATGATGCCCCCACAACAGGTCAGTTCCAGCCGCTTATTCTCTTTTTGAAGCAGCTCACCCAAGCGATTCAGCGCCTTGGTCAACGTGTGAATACTGATCTGTTTGTCGGCACTGGAGTACTGATACATAAAATGTCCCTATACAAAAAACATGAAATCCCGGGGTGCGAAAATATTACGCTTGCTGAATATGGGCGATACAAGGTCGCCTTCGTAAAACTCCCGGTACTCCTCGGGAATAACCGAAAACTCCTTTTGAACCGGTGGTACACGCGGGCACCAATCCGGCGCGCTCACTGGATGCAATTTCGGTGGCTCCGACCAGACCGTGGCCATGCGCTCCAGAAAACAGGCTTTCAGGGCGTATTTCAGGGCATCTTTTTCGTGCGGATCCGGAACTTGTGCCAAGTCCCACCCCTTGCGCCAAAAGAGTTGTACGTCATCCATAAACGCCACGGTATCCTGTTTAATCGCTGAATCGCACATGCGATCCAGAACGCCTTCGGGTGTCAGGACATCCCGTTTCGGAAGAGTACCGACCTCCAAGGAGACATTTAATCCCAACTTAAGTGCCATATTGACTAAGGCGTCCACACGAAACTCTTTGGCCTTGCCTTTGAGCAATGCGCTTACGCGCGGTTGGGAAATGCCAAGCCGTTCGGCGGCCTCGGTTTGGGTCAAATGGTTTTGAACCAGAGTATCGCGCACGGCACGAGCCAGAGTCGCCCGGATCTTCAGATTCTCCGCGTGGATGGACTCATCATTTACGGCCTGCATTGAGATACCTCCTGCAAGTGTTCTATGCCAAGAAAGAAACGATACCACAACCGTTATAAAATATACATCTACTTTAATACTCGTTGTAACTTCGCTTCGTAGCCGCTCAAATTTTCTTTGCAGGCTGTAACGCCTCCAGCTTGCCCGTCAGCTTGGCCGCCTCGGTCAGCGCCTTTTCCGCCTTCGCCTGCGCTTCTTTGGTCGCTGCCCGCTCCTGCTCCAGCAAGGCGGCTAGGTCGGCGGCGGCTTCCAGCTTGGCAGCCAGCACGGCGGCCTGCTGTTCGGCGGTGGTGCGGCCCTGCTGCGCCTCGGCCAGTGCGGCGCGTAGGCGCTCAAGCTCGGCGGCCTGCTCGCTCACGCGCTCGGCCTGTGCCTCGATTTTGAGGCGGGCGGTTGCCACCTCCACGCGGGCGGCCTCTGCCGCCTGCTGTTCGCGCTCGATGCGCTGCTGCGCGTCGGCAAGATCGGCAGCCTGCTGGGCTGCCCTGCCTGCCAGCGTGTCGCGCTCAGTGGTGAGGACGGCCACCTGCTCAGCCAGCTCGTCGCGCTCCCCTTCCAGCACCTCGCCAGCGGCCCCAAGTTCAGCGGCTTCCGCCTGCGCTTGCTGGAGTTCTTGCTCTTTCTCTGCCCGCGCCTTCGCTGCGGCCTTCTCGATCTCGGCAGCAATCGCGGTTGTCAGCGCCTGCGGCAATTCCGGGGCTGCAACGGCAGCCACCGGACGAGCTTCACGCCACTGGACAAGATGCTTGTGGATCGTGTTTGGCGACCCGGTGCCGCCCAAACGCTCCCGGATCGCATTGATGGTGGGCTGTTGCCCGTCGCCCACGAGGGCGTCAGCGGCGGTGAAAACTTGATTCCGAGTGATGCCTTGACGTGCCATGATCCCTTCTCCTTTCGTATCGTATTTCGTATTTCGTATCAATACAATACAATACAATACAATACCATACGATAATACGATACAATTCGATACGCAAACGATTTTCGTAACGTACCGCTGCTCGATCTGCGCCCGCGCTGCACCAAGGTCGGCGGCTGCCCGCTCCAAGGCGGGAAGAGGAATCTGACGTTTCGGGTAGGTAAGAGGGGCTTTTCTTTATCGCGATGCGTCTCTTTATCGCTCGCTGCGCCTCTTGCAGCAATTCACACGACACCGGCCTTGCATTTCTTGCATCCTTGCCGCTGGCGACTTATGGAAGCAAACCGCATTCACGGTGTTATAGTGTGAATCCAAATGGAAACAATGACTTAGACGATCGTTCCAAGCGAATCGTGTGTCATTAAAGTTTGGTCGTCAAAAGCACACCCTACTTAATATGGAATGGAAAGAAAGCCTCTATGCTGCCAAAAAAATCAATAACGCCCAGACTAAGCTTACGAGCACTTGCATGTGGCTCGCTCGTTGCCGTTGCCACTATGACTTCTGGCTGCGGTACCCTACTTCCCAATGTGCCGGAATTCAAAGTCACCAACATGAAGGCGACGCCCGATGAGTTGTTGGCGCCCAGCTCTGACCCGATCGACCAAGGTAGCGTCAAACCGTTCACGCCAAGCTCCTTCTCACCCGTAGAGATCAGCACCCCCACCGAAGACCAAACCTTTGGCCTGACCTTTACCGAAAAGAAAGGCCCTTGGGCACAAACCCAGAACACCTCACAACTGCTGGCCAACGGTCGGCGCGTGATCGACCCGCAGGGGCCGATTTACACATGGTCGCCGCTCTCGGACACTGGATACATCACCTATCTTGTGCAGGAAACCCGTGTAGGCAAGGTGCAGGATGGCCTGACCCATTACGACCTAAAGCTGCTCGATGTGCGCACCGCAGGCAAAACGCCGGTTAAGATTGCGCGTTATGCCACGAATGGCGCCCGTCATCTCTGGAGTTTTGGGAAGGATGAACCGATTCAGGTGCAGCAGTTTTTTCTGACCTCGCGGGGCGTGGTAACGCTGCGGGAAGACAGTACCGTCGTGACCTATTTTGAAGCGGGCAAAGCGCCTTTTACCTCTGCGCTACCGGTCGGCTACAAGGTGGCTGATTTTGGGGTGGACACCGACATTGCCTATGGCAAACACCTGCGCATCCTGCAACATCGCGGCCCTCACAAGTTGTTCGGTGTGCTGCCGTCCTCACAGGAAGAGCTGTATGACGTTTCGTTCTGGAACGTAGAGCGAGGCGAAAAAACCGCTACCGCAAAAGACATCGTCGTCAACGTCACCAGCGAAACTTCGTTTCGTAATTATGTCGAAGGTAAAGCACAAATGGTTAACTCACCCAGTGGGCCGTTTGCGATTACGGTCGAGGACACGTTAAAAAAGACGATCGTTCGCAACCTTGCCACCCTCCAAAAAGTCACACTCGTGGAAACCTCGGTGAAACAGGGGCACGGCTTCAGTACAGGCTTTGAGACGCGGCGCGCGGGCGGCATGGGCGCCTACGGCAAAGTGTGGGTGAATTTCGCACCTGCAAACGGCGAACTATCCAACAAAAAAATCATTGATTTAGAAAGCTGGATGAAAAACCCATCCCCGACGTTATTGCGCCCTGCTACGTAACGAATGATGGTTGGATCCACGTGCTTGCACAAAGTTGTCCCCAGAATCTGTGGATAACTCTGTGTGAAGCGCGGTAGAAAGTCAGTCCTCACCTTTATTTATCCCTCTCCGCCATAATTGGGTGAAAAATGACCGTAAAGCAGAGTTTGAATGTTCAAAAGGCGGATGCAATGCAGACCGCAACCCATCAGACGCACCGAGCGGATACGGTTAGCTCAAAACCGCAGCCACCATACACCTGCAAATACTGTGGCGCGCCGAGCTGGCTGGAACCCTGCGACCAAACCCCACCGCCGGATTATTGCCACGAAAGCGACCACGGTGAGGAAGAATACGACTGGGATGGACGAAACGCTTAGGCAAGGCGCGAGAGGCTCGCGCCAACGGCTTAGGTTTACCTTAGTTCTTTGAGCAGCTCAGGGTGGCGATCCAGCAACTTGAGTAGCTTAATTAACGAAAGTGGCGGCTCGCTTACTCCATTCTCATAGCGAGAAAATGCGTTAATTCCCCCACCAAAAATTTTGGCCGCCTCGCTCTGGGCAAGGTTAAGCTTTTTACGCATCGACAAAATAAAGGCAGGATCACTATTGGACGTATTGATCTGCCGGTTAAATGCTTTTACCTCGCGCATGACTCGCTCATTTTCAGCCGCATCGGTGATGGATTCTCCACACCTGGCGCAAAAATCGCCTGTAACCGCCAAAATTACGGTGTCGTGGCCTTTGTAGCTGTATGGCAGGTCGCGAGTATCTTGGATGAACTTGGCGCCACCACAGGCAGGGCATTTCATGGGCTAGCTCCTTAGTATCAACGGCTTGCGGTTCGTCTTTTTACGCGAACACTAACTTTATTGGTGAGTTTTTGCAAATTGTGTGGGCGCTATTTTACAAAAAAAAACGCCACCTTCCGGCAGCGTTTTCTGTAGCAATCACCTGAAACCTGAAAGCTCAGGTCAAGGCGTCAAGGTAAGGGTGCGTGTTGTAATCAGCGCACTGATGCAGGCTTCCACATGGTCATCCCCAAGCTTTACGCCCAGCGCTCCCATGTTATACCCCTCAACATGCACGATCCATCCAAGCCCCGAAAATGCCTCAATCACGGGCTCGCGCCAGTGATCGAGCAGCGGTACATGACACGTCTCCATGATGAGCGGCCAAATATCCGGTTTCGCCTGTTGGCCGATCCGGTAAATGGCCCAAGCCTCACGGCTCACCCGATCCGGCTTATGTAGCAGTGTCGAAAACACAAAAAGCTGAATCAGATCCCCGAACACGCTCCGGCTTGCCCGTCCTTGCACTTTGTCCAGCTGCTTCACATCAGGAACGATCACGCGGTACGCGACGTCCTGATCTTTAGCAACAAACGCCCGTATCCCATCAGGATGGTCGGGCAGCGTGAGGCGCGCCAATAGTTCTGAGATTTGTGTATCCCGTCCCCACACCGACATAAACAGCAAATTACCGTCGGTATCGGTGAGCAGCCCATCGCAGTAGACATCGTTGTGACAATCTAAAATAAGCACGGTACACCTCCTACTGGATATGGATTACACGGCCAAAGTTTGGGCTCTCTGGCGTGAAATCCAGCGCTCGAATCATCGGAACAAAGCGATCCGTTGCAATGCGCGTGATCGAAAGATCGCCTGTGGATTCGTTAATCTCGGTTTCTTGCCGCATGCTTTTGGTTTTAAAGGTATCCCCCTTCACCAGCAGCACTTGGCCTGATTCGCTGCGAACGATCCCAGAGACTTGCCCCGCAGCCAACATCAACGCCAGATGCCAATCGGACAGCTTGCGTAACGGCTGACGGCGCGTTTCCGTTTGGGTTCGAAACAGCAAGGGAAACCGTGACCACAACACAGGGGATTGTTCAATCTCCTGTTCCAGTTGACGTACATCGACGCGCACCGAATAAAACCGCACATCCTCTTGCCCCTTGTGACTGTGACAGGCAGGCACGACATACGGCGCTCTGTTCCAGACTTCCGGAAGCTGGCAGTGCATTGAAAAGCCTTCCGTCCAGACGCCAGAATCGGTGTCGAAATACAGGTTGTTTTGCGCCTGCGTGAGTTTTTGGACAACGGCTTTTTCAGGTTCAGAGGCTCGCGCCCGCTTCACCCCAAAAATCACGGCTTGCCGAAACTGTTGTTCAGGCGCCGCATACACAGAAACCTCGCCAAAATGACGGGAAACTAGGCTAGCCAGCTCCGCATCGAGCACGTTATACGGCACGATCAAGACCAGCACGCCGCCCGCCTGTAACATCGGAAACGCTCGCCGACAAAACTCCTTCTCCAACCGCTTGCGTCCGCCTTTTTCCTTGCCGCCCGTGTAGGCATGCTCGAAATCGCTCAGCAAATCGCCATACGGCGGGTTTAGCCAGAGCAAACCAAAAGCGCGTAACTCCACCATGCAGTCGTTTAAGTCTGCGTGAATGCAGCGTGTGAGCAAACGCTTTGCGTGCCATGCACGCTCCTCGTTGTACTCCACCCCAAAGGAGCTTACTTGAGCGCCTTGCGCAAGCAGGTGCTGGTGCACCTCGGCCAGCGCTACACCCTCGCCACAACACGGATCAAGCACCCGCACGGGGCGATCCGATTGTGGTGCAAGTGCGCTCAGAATTCGGCTTAACGTGTCTTCATCCGTTGGAAAATAACCGTTCTTAATAAAATTTCTTGCGAGTCTTGGAAACATAAGGGCCATAACGTGCTCCGTGAAATAAAAGGCAAATAAAAAGCCCAAACGGAGCACCGCCCAAACGGGTGTGCTCTGTTTGGGCGATGGGTGAAAAAATTGCGTTATAAAATACAGACTTCTGCAACAGCCAATTGCGGCATCCCTTCGCGCTCCCAAGTCTGGGAGGATGCGCGGAACTTGTAGCCTTGCTGTTTCAGATACATACAGCGCTTGCGATGGTTTTCACCATCGGATCGCACCGTGGTTGGATCCAAGCGCACCCGATTTTCCAATGGCCAGAGCTCACCAAACAGCTCTGCAACCGGGTCGGTTGCGGGTGGTTTGGGTGGCGCGATCACGGGTACCGTACAGGGCGCTTTCATCTCAGTGTCTACAACCGGCGCTTTGGGCGTGGCTGCTTTCTCTGGGACGGCTTTCTGTAGGATAGGGGCCGCAGGCTTTTCCGGCGCGGGTGGCAAAATAGCAACCGCCTGTGCCGAGTGCGACTCCAAAGGGTCGATTTCCGTCAGGGCGATGCTGCTATCCAGCATTCCGGGCTCATCCGCACTGAAGAGATAATCCGTCACCTTGGCTCGAATTTCCACGATGAACGCGCCGGTGCGCGTCATGTAGCCGATCGGAAAAATCCGCTCGACGTTAAATCGCCCCGGATATTTTCCGGAATCGAACTGATCGAGGTGCGGATCCTTGATGTTAAGAATGCCGAACTCGCACTCAATTTTCCCAACAGAAAAGCTCCCGTGGGTGCCGTTGATGCGTTGAACAAGCAAAGTACCGTTAATCAGCATTGTGGTTTCTCCATGAAAAAAAGTGGAGACGACACAATGCCCCGATGGGAAATGTGTTATCTCCCATGTGGGTAAAGATTGAGTGTGGGTAAAGATTAAAATTAAAAAAGCACTACATCATGCCAAGACCGGCCATTGAGGCGACCGTTTCACCGACAACGAGATGATCCAGCACGCGCACATCGACGTACTTGAGCACCGTAATTAGGTGATTTGTGATCGCCTTGTCAGATGCGCTGGGTTCAGCTCTCCCCGAGGGATGGTTGTGGCAAAAAATCACTGCAACTGCGTTAATCTCTAACGCCTTTTGCATGATGGGACGCGCGTGAACATGGGAGGAGTCTACCGTCCCATGAAAATGCTTGACCATCTCAATCACGCAATGGCCCGCATCGAGATAGATCACGCCAAACACCTCATTGGGCTCAAGCCCCAGCCACGTTTTTGCTAAGCGTGTTGCGGCTGAAGGTGATTCAATTAAGGTCGGCTGTTGCTTAAAACGCCGCGTAAGCAGCAGGCAGGCTACATCCACGAGCACCGATTCTTGATGCTCACTCAGCGAATCTAGGTCAAGCACATCATTTGCCGCCGCCCAGATCAGCTCTTGGTTCATGGTGAGTGCGTTCATGGCGCCCCCCACATTGTTTCGAGGTTAAAAAAACGAGTCATTGTGTTTCTCCAGTGAGTGCCAGAGAAACACGCCCCCAATTGGGAGAGGTTCTCCCAGCAGGTGGTGGTTGATTAAAAAATAAACCCGATCACAAGGATCGCCCGCATTGCAGGTTTAGGTACGGGTTAAAGGGCCTGCAAGACAGTGCAGTGCTGTTAACCTCGCCACTATAGCGAGGTTCTCGTGAAACGGTCAACGTGGGGGCGGGACACGCGAGATCGCGGGGGATCCATGATGCCCAGTTTCAGTGGGTCGGAAGCGAGCAGTGATTCCGGAGTATCGCTACTCGGACGGCCAGATCCAAGTGGATTTTTGCCAGCAGCAATATCAAGGATACGACGATGACGGCAGGCAGCGGTTGCCAAGAATGGGTCAGGAGAAGGCTTGCGACCGCTACCGCTAGCAGCACTCGGCATACCCAGAGCCAACGAAGGTTTTTTCGTAGGGCCGTTTGTTGCGAATGGGAAGAGGGCTCGGCAATCATGTGCGGTTATGCTCCGTTTGCCACAACAGAGCCTGCACACGATACGCGTGCAGGACTGTTTAAGCGGATAACGATACGGCTATTCAGATTTTTCCTGCTCCAAAAGCAGTGCAAACGCTTTTTTTTCCGCCTTTTCAGCGAAATAGCAGTAAATAACAAGTACCCATCCTAAAAAGGAAAGGATGTACACAGTATCTATCATCGGTTGTCGAGCTCCAGATGGCATTTAGGGTTTTTAACGGTGAGCGGCACCCATTCCATCAGGGGCCAGATTCGATCTGGCCCGCCAAGAAATGGATCTCATTTTTGAGAAGCGCTACCCTGCCTGCAAAATGCAAATGAAAAGCGGCCAGAACCAAGATGGCAGGAATACTTGCCAAGACCGTGGATAATTCCCACGTTTGCCAGTCAGTCGCAAGCCTTGCCGCCAGTGCCCCCATCACGATACGAGTGTACCACACCCAGATTTGGGTTTTGGCGAGTGACGCCTGAAGCATCCCTAGCTTCTTTTGCGCGAAATTTAGATTAGTCATTATGTTCTCCATGAGCTGAAAATGCCCCATGGAAAACACCCCAAGGGGTGATTCCCTTGGGGCAGGATTGAAAGATTGAAAGGTTACGCCGGTATCCTGTCAGTGCATCGGCCATGGCTGCCAAGCTCATGTTCGACCACCGTAAAGAAGTCTCCATCGTTGGGCAGGAGCTCCTCAAGAAGGTCGCCAATTGAGCTAAGGCGCTCAACGACGGCTTCGACCTTAAGGAAAGTGGTATCTACATGCTCGTAATCGACGAGCATGATCCGCCACGAATTTCCGGCACCGATTTTCCGATACAGGCTTACAAACACGCTGATTGCGTTAGACATAGGGTTCTCCTAAATAAAAAAATGGGAGAAACCCTGCTACCCATCGGGGAGAAGTGTTCTCCCGGTGGGTGAAGTGATAAAGCAAACCCGATCCAAAGGATCGACCGCATTGCAGGTTTAAGTGCGGTGAAAAGGGACTGCAAGACAGTGCAGCGCTGTTTTCGTAATCGAAGATATACCGCTATCCATTTGGTTTCAAGGGGAGTTTTGTAGGTGCTTTCCGACTCCAACGCTTGCGAGCTGCGCCAGAGTTCCGTACTCTGATGGCCGTAAAACAGCACTGCACTGTCTTGCAGACCCGTTAGCTCGCACCTGAACCTTCAATGCGAGGCCCAGCGTAAGCGTGCGGCGGTTCATTTTTAGTCAACCACCCTGGAAGGGAGCACCTTCCGGGGATCTGCTCGCTTCCAGTTTTTTGTCAACGAAAAACAAGGAGGCGTAATGCCTGATTTAGAGCACAAACTGTGGGTCGAGTATCGCAGGAATCAACTGGTCATCAAAAACATCGAGCGAGTATTGCTCAGTCTGTCAGGAAGCAGCGTATATTTTTCTTTCTCAAAAGAGTGGGTTACGTCCTGTACCGATTGGCACGTCCAAGTGAGCATCATGTTTGGAGTGTTTTTGTTTTGGCTGCCCCTCGCATGGATCAAGGCCACGGCGACAGCACACCTTGAAAGCTTCGAGCGAAACAAGGCGGCATCGCCCCCAAATGCGGATGGCTAGAAGCCCATTTTTTGTGTACACTTTCTTTATCTCTACGGAGGACTTGCTATGGATCCTATTACTGCAATTATGCTTTCCGGCATGATCGTTGTTGGCGGTGGCCTTATTATCGCTTGGCGTCAAAACTGCATTCTTGAGAAGAAGTACGAGCAGTATTTGATTGAAAAGCGAGAGGCTGAGAAGCACGCGCAGCAACAACCTCGATAGCCAATCAGCATTGATCGACAAAAAAGGAGCTTCGGCTCCTTTTTTTATTTGTTTTCTTTGCCCGACAAAGTTAGCAAATCCGCATGGTGACATGGCACCCGAGCCACACTGGACTCGACGTGAGAACCTAGCCAAATCCGTAGCATAACGCTTGCGAGCTGCGCCAGAGTTCCGTACCCTGATGGCCGTAAAACAGCACTGCACTGTCTTGCAGACCCGTTAGCTCGCACCTGAACCTTCAATGCGAGGCCCCGCGCAAGCGTGCGGCGGTTCATTTTTTAGTCAACCACCCTGGAAGGGAGCACCTTCCGGGGATCTGCTCGCTTCCAGTTTTTTGTCAACGAAAAACAAGGAGGCGTAATGCCTGATTTAGAGCAAACACTGTGGGTCGAGTATCGCAGGAATCAACTGGTTATCAAAAACATCGAGCGAGTATTGCTCGGTTTTTGCACCACCAGCGGAGGTGCGTACCTGTACTTTTCTAAGGCGCTGGTGACGTCCTGTACAAGCCTGTACGCCCAACTGGGCGTCATGCTCGTAGGGTTTGCACTTTGGCTGCCCCTCGCATGGATCAAGGCCACGGCGACAGCACACCTTGAAAGCTTCGAGCGAAACAAGACTGCATTGCCCCCGAAAGCGGATGGCTAGATGCCCATTTTTTGTGTACACTTTATTTAAACTCTGCGGAGGGTTCTTTATGGATTTCTTTACTGCCTATTTGCTTACTGGAGTCATCACGATTGGTTGCGCTATTGTCATCGCGTGGCGTCAAAACTGCATTCTTGAGAAGAAATACGAGCAGTACTTGATTGAAAAACGCGAGGCTGAGAAGCACGCGCAGCAGCAATCTTGATAATCAATTAGCGTTGATCGACATAAAAGGAGCTTCGGCTCCTTTTATTATCTCTACGGAGGACTTGCGATGGATTTATTTACTGCCTATTTGATTGCAGGAACGACGACGATCGTTTGCGCTACTCTCTTTGCTTGGCGTCAACATTGCCTGCTCGAAAAAGAGTACGAGCAGTATTTGATTGAAAAACGCGAGGCTGAAAAGCACGCGCACCCGCAATCTTGATCAACAAAAAAGGAGCCTAGGCTCCTTTTTTTTGTGCTGTTTTTCGAGACTTGGCTTTTCGCGGTGCTGCGCGGCTGCTTGTGGGTATATCAGCGCTCGTTGGCCACGTAGTAAAAAACGACCCACTGGAAATCAGGCGCGGTGTGGCGGCCAGTGCAAATAGCAGCAGCCATGATTTTGTAATAGGCGCGATGAACACCGCCCAATCCTGTGCGTCAATGAAGCCGAATTTTCTCAGTAGCAGCGCCTCACAAATCAGTCGATCAAACTGTTGCAGCTTCCCAATCAAATCCTGTTCCAGCACAAACGGAGCGCTTAACACCATTGGCGGATAGTTTCCGATAGGCTCCGAGGGGAGTCTTACAGGCTGGATGGATGCGCCACTCAACAGCGTAATCTCGCCGGTGGCTTTACGAACCTGTGCCAGCTTCTCTTGGCTGCTTTGAAGCTGTGCGGCAATTTGCTCGACACGCTGTAGCATCTCGCGCTCACGCTTCGAGGTTGGGTCACTCTGGCGGCGACACAAGGCCTCATCGAATGCAACGAGGCAGGTAGGCTCGGCCCCCTTGCCTGACGACGGTATACGACACAGATGATTCGCCAAATGAGAGTGGAATTGAGGTGCCTGCTCCAGCCGCTTTTTGTCGCGATAGAAGCGTTCCTCAGCGGCCAATTCTTCGGGCGTCAGCAGGCGCCGTTTTACATTTTTTTTGGTCACGTGTGCGGCTTTTGGCGGGCTTGGGAGTGAACGGCGCGTGAGAGGTTTTCGAGTGGTGGTCATCACAAAAAATCCGGAAGGATGCCCGCCCCTGAAAGGGGCGGGGATGTTGCAAATGGCGCATAACGGATAGAGAGTGGTGCAGATTCTTTTTTCCGATCGTGATCTTAAACAGCGCCGGATCACCGATAGCCGTGCACGGTTTCCCGCACAAAAGGCCCGCGTATTTAACAATCGCCCACGGAAGCGATAAGTGGGTTCATTTCAGCGCAAACCGCTGGCAAATCCGTCAATCCCGAAAACGATTGGATCAGTGATCGTCTGGGCCAGTGACCGGATTTCAAGTTGGCGCAGCCGCCTGTGGTGGGCGGATTTGCCAGCGGTTCGTCTATGTTGGAATCCGTAAACAGCCATCCGAAGATCGCTGTTTACGGCAAACATAGAGAAATGTACACCTAGCGGCATAGATCAAGCCAGTCGCGGCGATGGCCTAATACCGAAGGCAATGAGCCCTCTTGAGAACAAGAGGCGCGATTGCAGGCTCAAGTCGCGCGAACTGGGTGGTCATACCACGTCAGATTGCACGACTATACCATATCAAGCGCGTTTCGCATCACGAACAAACAAGAGTCGTCCCTCTTGGCTACACCAAGTGCGAACGTATGTGCCCGTACAGTCAATTTCCCAGAGCTTCAGATCCAACTCTGGGTCATTTTTCAGCAGCACGATGCGTTCAGGACGCTCCGCTAAACGAACTCTCCACGACGGTACAGGCATTGCGTGCGCAGGTTCGGAAACCGTACCCACACTTGCTGCAGGGTACTCCTCTTGCTGCGCCAGTTCTTGTGGCGCTGGAGGTTGTCCCAGCGTTTCCACTGAAACATCCGATGAGCTGTGATCAATGACAAGTTTGCCATTGATCCAAGCTTTTCGAACTTGCAGCAGGCTGCCCTTGATGCAGGCCCCCCACTCGCCTTCACGCTTGCCACGCTTGTACTGAAACGCTTCGGCGCGCGTGTCGCCCGCCTTAAACTCAACGAAAATCTTTTGATTATCGTCGAAGGCAGCCTGAAGCGTTTTTACCGCTTCGATCGCCTTCGCACCTACGACCCGTAGATCGTAGAGCGAGCTTTCAGCACGCCCTTCGTCATTTTCGACGCCATATAAGGCGCCGATGGCCACGGCAAAGTAACCTTTGCCTTTGCCTGACGGTTTCACAAACCGCAAACGGTTAATGAAACCCACGCCGGTGGTGTGGAGGTTGTACGCTTTTGCTTCAAATTTGGACATGATGTTTCTCCAGAACGATGCCTGGAAAAACACATCCCCTGCGGAAGTGTTTTCCGCAGGCGGTAGGTAGGTTGAAATTGGGCCGTTGTTTTTTACAAAACAACTGAAGATCGCAGGCGCAAGTCTTCATAAAGGGTCGGCATAACGCCGTGTTTGTGCAAAATCAGGATAACCGCCCCTAAATTTTTGTCAATATCGAATCAACATAGCCAATATCGAATTAACAACAGGGCACATTGCACCAGTTGCACGCTGGCGAGCAGCTCTCCAAGGCGCTGTGGATTGCGCCAAGCTCACGGTCCGTTATCGGTACACCTACCACCTGCACGCCCGCGACACCGCAATCTAGCGCCTCTACGGCTTGCTGTTCGGTGCGAGCGAGAAACAGGATGGGTTGGTGCCGAGTTTCATGAGTGCGTTTTAGGCGTTCTAGTAGCAGGGTAGCATCCGCGAACGACTGATCTACCAAGCAACGCGATGGCTGTAGTGCAGTGGCCAGAAAAATTGCTTGTGATAGATCACTTGCGATGGACAGCAGCCAGTTGGCTTGCAGATAAAGGCGCAACGGTTGCAACACCTCCTCATCCCCCGCCAACAGTACATGGGGACGCATCCGTAGCCGGTACTCCCAACGCCAGTGTTGCGGTGCTCGTTTAGGCATTCGTGATTATCGGCATTGTCGTGATTACCGGCATTGGTGAATCGCTGTTTGTAGCAGCAGGTGGAAGGTTGCTTCATCTAGCGTTTTTTTTGCCAACTCAAAAAACACCCTACGTACCGAGTCGTCCGCCGAGTTGTCGCGCGGCTCAAAAAACTGATTGCGCTGGAAGATTTCATCACGCACCACGACCAAGCCTCGGTTGGCGGAGATTTGCAATTGTGCGGTGTTGGGTTCGATGTGTTCGATCCGAATGGAGAGCGGCGTAGAAAACAAATTTTGAGCGGGCTCGCTCATGCTTTGAGCTTTTGGGTAGATGAATACGGATTCGCCGGGGGCGCGCGAAAGATGCAATCGCCCGCGCTGCGGCATGGATAATGTTTTTTTGGCGGCAATCGTCATAATGATCCCTAAATGAATAGTGCGGACACATCAAAACATATCGCTACATCGTAGTCGCCACGATTGCCTAGATCGTTTCGTGTAGCAATTGCATGCGGCGGGTTTTTATATCATTTTTTCGAGAAATAAACTCCTCTGTCGAGCATATCATGGAATTGCTCAAATTAGAAATCCAATTGAGCGTCGCCCGCGCGGCTTCGATTTCAAATAACATGGCGACGAAAGGTGCAGGCAACGGAGCAAGGGCCTCTTGCGCCGTTGCATTGGATTCGTCAAACAAGGCCACCACCACCTGATTGCCAGACTCCGATGGCAGGCGCCATTGTAGCTGCGGCGCCTTGTTGCGCGTTTTCACCCGCCGCAAGTTGAATGGCCGAGGTTCGGCGAGCATGGTTTCCCATGCTCGTATCAGCGCCTTAAACTCACGCTCAATCTCAGCGGCCGTATTTTCCTGATCACGAAGCCATTGCTGAACAAAGGCATCTTTGCATCCCGGCACACTGCTTCCCTTATCCCTTAAAAGGCCCTTTAAAAGGTGGGTCTGACTTTGCAAAAAGGTCTGACTCCAATTTGAGGTCTGACTTTGAAAATGACATTCCGCCATTATGCGTGCGCCGCCTCAATGGCGCGCAGTGATTGCGCCACGATCGAATCGTCTGAGTTGTCTGTTGCTGCGCGGGATTCCCCAAACAAAAGGGACGTGCCGTTACCGTTGCTTGTGCGTGGGCCAAGCAGGGGCCTGCGAACACCAGCTAAAATATCAGCGGGCAATTCACCCAATTTCTCAACGGCCACTTTCGCGCGGTCATTATTGAGTGCGAAGTCGGCGCGCGTTGCGCCACTGGCTCTAAATAGCGCCAACTTAAATAGATGGCGCATTGGAGTGGCTGAGTTTGCGAGTACGCGCTGCCAGTCCTGCCCAGAGATCAGACCGAAATGCCGAGCCAACAGCGCCTTTTGAATTGCCGAATCAACGGCACCCAGCAACTGAATAGCAACGGCGGCATGTACCGCACGAAACGCGATAGGCACATCTATGGGGCGCGTGGATTGGTGCGCATCAATTCGGATGCCGCTGGTTTGCAAGCTTTCAACCAGCTCGTTTAGCAGCTCCGTTAAATCGCCGATTTGTTCGCGCGCTGCTTTAATTTGCTCCTCGATTAAAATCAGTTTTGCATCTGCGTAGGGATCGTCGGCTTGGGCGAACGTCCAAAGCGCCGATAAGTTATTAGCAAAGCTTGCAAAGCACTGGTCACGGAACGGACGATTAGGGTCTGGCGCTCTGCCGAAAAATAGCTGATGCGCAATGTTGGTGTGCAGCCGAATGGTGGCCTTGGGCACGATTGGGCCGGGCCGAGCTTTTTCATCGTTGGCGGTGCCAGCGCGCTTACGGATCGCCTCTGTGAGTTTCGAATCATGCTGTGCTTCGTATGACATGCGTGGCTTCCTATTAGGTAGGTTTGTATAACGGGCGAAGTGATTGTGTCCGTAGGCCGTGATGCAAGGCAATCTAATTGCCAAAAAATTGAGTGGATGCTTTTATGCTGTTGCCCGTAGCAACACTTCCGAGCTGTTGCCCGTAGCAACACTTCCGAGCTGTTGCCCGTAGCAACACTTCCGAGCTGTTGCCCGTAGCAACACTTCCGAGCTGTTGCCCGTAGCAACACTTCCACTGCTGTCAGTACAAACGAACTTTTTGTCGCAATTCAGCAAGGTTTTTCAGGGCAACTTCGCGGGTGTGTGGGTCGCGTTTTTCTGGTGTGGTGGGCTTAAACTCAACAGGAATAGCGGCGGGCTGCCTGATTTCTCGCAGGCCCCACGAGCTGGGCTGTAGGTCGCCAGAACGGTGTTTTTCGGCCAGTTTGGATAGGTATGCAACGCAGTTTGATAACGGTTTTGCCTCGCCTCGTTGGGCGGCGGTTAGGCGATCCGATAGGTAATTTAGCAGGAACTGAGCGCTCTCAAGGTTCATTTGAGGGGAGGTTAATATCGCTAAGGCGTGCTGCTTTTCCCGTTCTCTGAGCGCTTTCGGCCAGTTCAGTTGGTCGGCCCAATGGGGCGGCTGGAGTGGTTGGGGTGGTTGAAATTTTGGTGAGGGCGAGGACAATTTGTCCGTGCTGGAAAAATTGTCCTCGCGCGTATTGGTTTTATCCAGATCTGTATTCGTAGTAGTAGTATTTTTATATATATATTTATTATTTTTACTACTACTACAGGACAAATTGTCCCCGTAGGGAAATTTGTCCTGTGATGATAGGGAAATTTTCCCTGTGGATAAGTGGGTGATAGGGAAATTTGTCCGTGAGTTATCCACAGGGAAAATTTCCCTACGTTCAAAATTTGAGCGTTTTTGGTCTGATTGACTCCCAGGAAACGCAGCAAAAAAACTCCCTGAGCTGGTTTTTCGGGGAGTCTTTGCGAGTGCGTCGAGCCGTTTGGCTGCCTGTTCAATTTGAGTTGCGGGCTGGCTGGAGTCGTGGCCATAGGCGATGTCGGCTTCCAGCATGTCGAGCACCGACTGTCCCAGATCCTGCAATCGCTTGTGCTTGCTGCGCGCGCATTCGTTGATGAACTGAAGGTAGCCGGGGTCGAGTAGCTGAGTGTCAGCCAGTGACAGCGGTTCGTCATGCAGTGCCCACACGGTGCCCCGACCATGCACCATGGCACAGCGGGTGATCCAGCGGGTGGCACGCAATGCATGCAGATAACGACGAATGGTTTTTGTGTCTACGCTGCACTGTTCGGCGAGCTCACTCTGTTTGAGCAAAGAGGCAGGGCGTGCTGGATCGTGGATGCCTACCCGCATGACCTGCCACACGCAGCGCTCCTCTAGCCTCAGCGACTGGTCTAAAACCAGCAACCGAGGAATCGAGTCGTGTACGTTCCCGAGGTAAACCAAGCCAAACTGATCGTCACTGTGGCTGTTTTTTGATGATCCAGTCGGTAATGACTGGATCATTGAGTCAATGAACTGCTTAAGTGCGTGTCCGCGACTTGCTGGATTTGAGGCTTTTAGGTTTTTATTTTTCATTCGCCGCCGCTCGTTTCGTTATCCACGCTACTCGGTTACGTCGATGTCGATGAGGTAGTCATATTTTCGATAAGCTGCGTGCAAGCGGCGGATCGTGATTCCTGTAAGTTTTGCAACGTCAATCCAGCGCTCGATCAAGGGTGTTTTCCGTGTCGCCTGCCATGCCGCGTCTGCGGCTGCCCATTCTTCATCGGTGAGCGTGCGGGGGCGGCTGCCGGGTTGAGCCATGCCGGTTACAGTGGCGCGTAGGGTGACCTCGGCATAGGCAAGTCCGGTGAGCTTTGCTGTAAAATCGAAGTTCGCGCCATATCGAAGAAGTTCGTCGGCTTTTTTCACGTTTTCGGCGTGGTTTAGGTTGTGATTCAGCAATCGCTCAATCACGAGACTGTCGGCAACAAAACCGGCAATCGGCGCACGAAAGCTCCCTACGCGCTCAATGATATGGAAGGGTGCGGAGGCGAGCTTGTCTGCTAGCGGGGGAGAGATTCCCAGCGCATTGAGCAGTGCGAGATCGTGATCTTCGTAGGCTTTGATGATGGCGTGCAGGTAGGTACGGTTCAGCTGTGAAATCACCGCACAGGCTTTAACGCCACTCGGTTTTTGCTCTGGGCTTTTTTTGGGTTCTTCCCTTTCTGTATCGTCTATTTCACTCATTTGGTTTGCTCCTTGCGTGGTTTGAGTGTTTTGTTGCGTACTGCACTTTTTGTTGTTGTTCATTTTTTGCTCCGTGCTTGGGCTTGTTTGTACTTGTATGATGAATGCGAAAGTGATTACGAGTTGCACAGCCATTCGTGGTAACAGCGGACGGCATGCTCCAGTTCACGAAGTGGCGCATCTATCCACTGACAGGCGGGGTCGCTAAAGATCAGTGCGCTCCTGAGTTCCATCTCGAACACAACGGAGACGGATTCAAAGCTTGTGCTAATCACCTCGGTCATTGTGTTGGCCGGTTGCAGTTGGTCAGGATCTGCTGGATCATCGGCGTAAGGTGCCTCGATCGCCTTCCAGATGCGCCACCACACATAGTCAAACAGCTGCTCCCCAGTGATCGGATACGTGGGTGTGAACAGGGAGATTCGGAATCTAGTCCTGTCCGTTTCGGTATTTGTGATCAGGCTCAGAGGGTTGTTTGCGCTGTCTTTTTCTGGGTTGTTGTAACGGGCTGATGGAAACGCGGCGAAGAGGATGCTGCATGTCCACGAGGCGATGGCTTTTAGCGCTTGGAAATCGGGTTGCGAGTCGTATTCGCTGGGTTGCGCTTGGAAAAAATCAAAGTGGTCAAGGATGACGTGCTGTTGCTCTGGGCGGTTATCGTCAAAAAATTTGGCCAACGTCAGGTTGCATAACGCGCGACTGGCAGGAACGCGAAACGAATGCTGCTCCAGATTTTGCCCTCGGTCTGGGGCTTGCTCTTGCTGCGGTGCCGGTTCCGCATCGTTTTTTTGCTGCACTTTCTGGACGGTATTTTTTGCTGTGGCAGGTGCTTGCAGTGGTTCGGATTGGCGCAAGCCCTCCCGCATCTCGGATGAGATTGTGGCAGCCGCCCTCGGGCTGGGTTGTGCAGGCTCTGTAGGATGGGCAGGTTCTGTAGGGTGAATAGGCAATGGCGGTGGGCGACGAGCCTGTGCGGAAATTGCCGTAGGTGTAAGTGCTGCTAGATCTTCTGGGTGTGGCTGGCCCAACAGGACATCGGCCTCTGCGGTTAGGTGCAGTGGGTTAATTTTGAGGAGTGCGGCCATTTCACTTTCTAAATTGCTTTGCAGCGCCAGCATATCGAATGCTTCGGGGTGGTCACACTCGGCCAGCACCCCTTGCCAGAGAGCGGTGAAGGATGCGTCGTCGTCACTGTATTGGCCCCACAGGCTGCGGTAGGAGCGCTCTTGTTGGCGGATCTGCTCAACATTTCGCTTTGATAACCCACCCTCCAGTAATTGTGGGATGAACTGGTACAGCTCTACGCCGTAGCGGTAGCGCACAAGCCGGGATGGATCAACCGAAAACCCGTCGGCGTTAATCTTTTCGCACGCTTCGCGCATGCTGAGTTCGCGGCCTTCAATATCCTCATGCAACTGGTACAGCTCCATATAGAATTGAGCTGTCTCAATGAAGGACATTTGGCTGCGCTTGAGGTTTTCGATGCCGTGACCAACAAAAATATCCAGCTCATCACGGTATGGCTCGAATATGCACTCGATCTCGTAAAACCTCCGATCGCCCGTTTCTTGCCACAGCTCTTGTAGCGCTTGTAGTCGGGTGCCTGCCCCTTTTTTCAGTGTGTAGTGCTGCTCTCCGGGCCTCTGCGTAACGCATAGAGGCTGGTCAATGCCTCGATGGCGAATGCTCTCGCGGATCTCCTCGTAATCGGCGTTGCCGAATTTTCGGGGGTTGCGGTCGTAGCGGTGGATCTGGTCAAGGTGCAACAGCAGCATGGACGATCGCATCGACTGCTGATTAATCATGTCAGACAGAAAGGTCGCGCTGGGTGGCTCCCCCATGCGTTTGCGTATTCCATCGCGAAAGTTGGTAACCTTCTTGCTCATGCGTGGCTCCCCATTGCGATCATCCGAGTGATCAACTCATCCACCAAACGGCGATATTGCAGCGCTTGCTGTGAATTGGGGGCATGGTCTGTAACGGCCTTACTGCTGGCGTGAGACTCTGGGATTTTCACGCTCAGCGTAATTTGGGTGTCGAGCAGCAGCTTGCTGTAAATATGATGTAGCTCTGCCTCAATCTCTTTTTCGATGCGCGTTTTTTGCCCGTGCACCTTGTTGGCTACGATTCCAGCCACTTTGAGCGTGGGATTGTGGCGCTTTCGGGTGCGCTCGATGGACTGAATCAGGTCGCGCAGGCCGTCGAGCGCGAAAATATCCAGCTCGATCGGGACGAGAATGAAGTCGGCGGAAATAAGGGCGGCATTTAGGAGGTAGCCGAAATTCGGCGGACAGTCGATTACGATGTAGTCGTAATGGTCGCGTAGAGAGAGGAGTCGAGATTTAAAGTCAAAAACTACCTCGTACGTGCGTTCCGCCACGGCAGCAAGGTGGATATGGGTACCCAGCAGTGCAAGCGTATCGGTAACAACAAGTGGCGCAACGGTTTCGGAGGGGGAGTCACTGTACAGCGTAATCGTGTCGGATTCTGGTGCAATCCGATCAATCGTAAAGCATTTGGTGCAGTTGCCTTGAGGGTCATCGTCAATAAGGAGGACTTTGTTGGTTTCGCTCAAAATATGAGCAATGTTGATTGCGCTGGTGGTTTTTCCAACGCCGCCTTTTTGGTTGGCGATGGCGATGATCTTTGCCGACATGCAACTCTCCGTGATAAGAGGGATGTTTCATGTCGCTAGCGCCGTAGTTTTGCATGACCCGCATCATGATAAGTATAAGAATAGCTCCACGTGCGGCTGACCCCTTGCGTTGCATACGGCGCACTATGAGTGGTGGTGTCGGTTTCCGTGCGGCTCACGAGCCTGCCAAGGCCGTCGCCTTGAGTGTACGTAAAGCGCGTGGTTTTGCCCGGTGTGCGGATTTCCTTGAGCGTACCGCTGGGATACCAGTCGGTTTCCGTTGTGCGCTGTTCTTGCTGGCCGAGCGCTTCGGTGCGGCGAATTTCCTGACCTTTGGTGTTATGATCAAAGTCGGTCACAAATCCGCGGCCATCGGTGATTTTATCTCGGAACCCATTAGCGTCGTAGCTATAGGTTGAGTTGGATGCTGCGCAGTTAGCGCTAGCCTGCCCGTCTACCGCAATTAAACGTTTTGAGGTGCTTGCACCCGAGCCTGTTTTTGTATAGCGGTAGATCGTATCTTTTCCGAGCGCATTGCGCACTCGAACACCGCCATTTGGCTCTGCGTAGCTCACGACTTCGACTTTCTCAACGCCACCGGCATGCTCGGTTGAGATCGCGTTTCCATCCTCGTTGTAAGCAAAAGTTGCGTACCGTCCCCCTTGCTCATCCGTAATGCCCGTCAGGTAGTGCGTAAATCTGGCATCTTCGTAATGATAGCGCTTGAAGGGATCGTCTGTGGTGTTCGTGGGTGTATCGTCGGGAAAATAGGCGTGCGTTAGATTCCCGTTTGCATCGTAGTCATAGTGATAGACCCGATTCCCAGGCGTTACGGTGATGGAGGCAACATGGGTAGAGGATGGATGGTAGGTAAATGCAAGCTTACTGCCATAATCATCAGAAATCGCCGTTACTTTCTCATCATCCGAATAAGAAAAATAGTGCTTTTCGCCTGAGAGGAACTGCCTCCATTCCAGCTTGGAAGAATATTTATTATTGCTGTCATACTCATCCATATCAAAGCGATAATGTTCAATTACGCCGTCGCCACGAACATAATGGAGAGCCCAGCCCCCTGCATCTTCAATCACAGAAAGTCTGTCAGTGACATTGGCTTTTGCCGGCACGGTCATGATCGCACCATTGGCGGAGCCAGCCGCGAGAAACGTAACGACACTACCATCTTGTTCTTTCACAAGAAACATATCGTCCGCATAGGTACCGGCGCCTTCGCTTTTTACGTATCTCGCCTCGATTCGGCTTGAATTTATTCCTGACCAACCAAACCCAAAGGTTCCATCTATATTTCCAAATGAGCTTTGAAAATAGCGGCGGATTTCAAGTGGATGGCTTCCGCTGCCTACATAGTCAGTTTCTTCTTGGTACTTGGAACCGTCAGAGAGATTAATGGGGTTCCCCTGCTTGGACTCACAGCTATCGTCTCTTGCTTGCGCGCAATATTCCGGACAAAGTATGCGTTCAACATTCGACCTCGTACAGTCCATGCTAGTATGGTCATTGAAATCGTTGCCACACTGTTTCACGCACTCAGAATGCGGTTCGGCTGGGTTCGCGGTGATAAGGCTTTTGTCACAGCCGGCAGTCACAATGCCGGAGCACGCAAAAAGCAACCCCACAGACACGGCGAGGCCGAGAGGATTAATTAGAAACGGTGGACGGTGGACGGTGGACGGTGGACGGTGGACGGTGGACGGTGGCATTTTCATAAATTTCATCCTTGGGGTATTTTTTATTTTTACTTCCTGACAATTGCTTTTCCAGCGTACACTGCGCCTGAATGCTCATCTGTTACAAAATGTAATTCCGTGAACCGCATATCATTAGGCGCGCAACGCTCCCGCCGCCCCCAACCACACCCCATCCATGCTACCATGCCGGATTCCCCCCCACGAGGCCGCCCGTCCATGCAGCGCAAACGCCTTCCCATCGGCATCCAGACATTCGCCAAGATTCGTGAGAAGGATGACTGCTACTACGTCGATAAAACGCCGTTGGCGCTACGGCTGATCGGACAGGGCACGCACTTTTTCCTCTCCCGCCCGCGTCGCTTTGGTAAAAGCCTGTTTCTGGACACGCTGAAAGAGCTATTTGAAGGCAACGAAGCCTTGTTCAAAGGCTTGCACGCCGAAAACAACTGGGATTGGTCGGTAAAATATCCTGTGATTCGGATCAGTTTTGGCGGGGCATCGCTCGCTTCGGTGGAGGATTTGAAGGCAAGTCTGCATACGCAATTCACCCTGTTAGAACAGGCGCAAGGCTGGACAGCGCAATTTCCCGACATTCGCGGGCGTTTTGTGTCGCTGATTCAGCGACTTGCCGAACAAACCGGCCAGCGGGTCGTGGTACTTGTGGATGAGTACGACAAACCCATTCTCGACCGGATTGAAGATCGTGAAATTGCGCTTGGCATGCGAGAGGCGCTCAAGGATCTTTATTCGGTGATCAAAGATAACGACGCTCATATCCGCTTTGCATTTTTGACCGGCGTTTCGAAGTTCAGCAAAGTGAGCTTGTTTTCAGGGCTGAACAACCTTCAAGACATCACGCTGGATGCTCGCTATAGCACGATTTGCGGCTACACCGATCAGGACGTGGATCGCGTTTTTGCACCTGAGCTTGAAGGCTTGGATCGCAGCGAAATCAAGCGCTGGTATAACGGCTACAACTGGTTGGGCGAATCCGTTTACAATCCATTTGACTTGCTTTTGCTATTCGATCACCGCACGTTTCGCCCCTGGTGGTTTGAAACCGGCACGCCCAGCTTTTTAATCAAACTCCTCACCAAGCGTCAGCAATTTACGCCCGCGCTTGAGAAACTGGTTGCACCGGAGAGCCTTCTGTCTACCTTTGACGTGGACAATATCCCCGTTGAAGCATTGATGTTTCAGTCGGGCTATTTAACCATACACGGAATAAATGAAATCCCAGGGCTCACCCAGATTACCTTGGGCTATCCAAACCTTGAAGTGCGCACCGCACTCAACGGAAGCCTGCTTCAGGCAACTACCGGGCACCATCGCAATTATGCGATTCACGCCGGTAAGCTTTACCAGCTATTGAAAGATAAAAACATTCCCGCCATGCGCGACGTATTCCACGCCTTTTTCGCCAGCATCCCCCACGATTGGTATCGCAACAACCCCATTGCCCAATACGAAGGCTATTGGGCCGGCATTTTCTACGGCCATTTTGCAGCACTCGGTATTGACGTTATTCCAGAAGACACCACCAACCATGGCCGCATTGATATGACCGTGCGTTTTGAAGGGCACGTCTATTTATTTGAATTCAAAGTGGTGGAGCTGGTGCCTGAAGGCCGTGCGTTACAGCAGCTTAAAGATCGCGCCTATGCGGATAAGTATCGTAACGATGGGCCTGTGCATTTGATTGGCGTGGAGTTTAGTAAGGATACTAGGAATATTGTGGGATTTGAGGTTGAAGAGCAGGTGGAGTAACGAAAAAGCGCCTCAACTAACCAGCCTGCTCGGAAAGGGCGATAGCTGTAAAGGTTATTATGGCTCCCACGGATTAACGATGGCCACTCCTGTCGGCGTGAAATCGGCCACGCTACGCGTTACCACCGTCATGCCATGCACCAGCGCCGTAGCCGCGATGAGGGAATCACGCTCTCCGCACTTGTCCGGAACATGTAGCCGAGCGCAGCGCAGCGCCACAGCCGTATCAATGGGCAAGGTGCGCCCAGAGAACTCAGGTAATACGTGCTGCTCCAGCCACGAGCGCAGCATAGCTCCTTGGGTCGCGTCCTTGCGTTCGATCGACAAAACGCCTAGCTCCAACTCCATGATGGTGATGGCGGATACGAAGAGGTCAGCGGCATCAACGCTTTCTGCCCATGCCGCCACATTCATATCGGCCTTGCCAAGTCGAACCTTCCGCAGCTCAGACAGCACGTTGGCATCGAGCACGTACATCATGAGAGATCAGCCGGCTGGGCTGCAATCGTCGCGTGCGGCGGCTCAAACTCGACGTCCGCAACGCCCGGCATCGCCAGCGCATCGGCAATATTGCGCCGCTGCTTCGTCAACCGCTGATAGTCCTCGAAACTCAACAGCACATGAGCTGGCTTACCGCGATCCGTGATAAACACTGGGCCGCTCTTGGTGGCTTTCTTTGCGCGCGTCACATCTTGATTCAGCTCTCGACTGGATAGGGTTGTAATGGTCATAGAGTGCCTCTTGCGCCAATTTCCATGTAGTTACGTTACTACAATCATAATTGGAAGGCGAACTGCTTACCAAGTTACACTTAAGGGCACTGGCTCATGACGCGCTAGCTGCCCCCCATGTCAAAGAAAGCGCGCAATTCCAAAACCTGACTACACTTAGCTGACGTGCCCGATTTTCAGCCGAAGACATTCGAATCGCCCATGTTTACGGAAACCAGCATCACCGAGAGCTTCGAAATCCTCGACAACCACTGCAAAGCTTTGGTAGAGGCGCTCTTGGACGGCATTCCACCCCAAGGCGACGCCCTTCAGTTTGAACTGATCGACGATCTGCTTGCCCTTCCAGAAGCGGCGGGCCGCATATTCCTGGTGGATCAAGGCAGCATTGGTCTTGCCCAAAATGGCGGCCCCGTGCTGTTTTACGATAGCGGCGACCTGATCGGGCTAGAAGACTGGGGCGACGCACCCGCCAACCGCCTGCTGGCCGAAAATCAGGTAAGCCTGATCCCCTTTGATCGCAAAACTCTGCTCACCACGCTCACCCAAACGCCTGAACGCGCACTACAACTCACCCGCTACCTGATGGCCGATATCGCCCGGCGCACCCTCGTTGCCACGCTGCGCGAAGACCCCGGCGAAAAAACCGCGCTGGGCTTTGACCATTTTGCGGCGGGCCAAGTCATCATCCAAGAAGGCACGCAACCCGATGCCGTCTACTCTATCGTGGAAGGCCACGCAGAAGTCACCGTAAAAGGCGTGCGCGTAGGCGAGGTACTTCAGGATGAAATCTTCGGCGCCTTAGCGCTTCTCACTCACAGCCCCCGCACCGCAACGGTCACTGCGACGCGCAACTGCATGTGCTTGGTGGTACCCTACCACCAATTTGAAACCCTGATCCGCACCCACCCCCGCACCTGTATCAGCCTACTGGAAAACATGGCGCGGCAGATCGTCGATTTGAACACACGCGTCATGGAACACACCAGCGGCTAGCGGTATCATACGCCGCTTCTTCTGCGCACCTTGCGCACTGCCCAGCGCCTTGGATAGCTTCACTCGCCTTACGAGAGATCCTGTATATGCCTGTTTCAAAAAGAACTATTTCAGATAAAGCGACTTCAGAAAGGGATATTCTTGATTTCACGCCGCCCAGCTTGGCGCAGATGGAGCGTGCGCTAAAACTGCAGTCCGTTTATTTTGACCCGCAATTTTTTGGCTGGGAAAACATCGACCGCGATCGCCCTGCGCTCTATGTAGGTAATCACACCATTTACGGCACGCTCGACGCGCCGCTAATCTACCTCGCACTCTACCGCGAGAAGGGCGTCATCCCCCGCTTTCTGGGTGATAGCTTTCACTGGAAAGTTCCGGTTTGGGGCAAGCTTCTCACCGACAGCGGCGCCGTTGAGGGCAACCGCAAAAACTGCACGCGCCTGATGGAAGCAGGCGAACACGTTTTTGTGTTCCCAGGCGGCGGCCGTGAAGTGGCCAAGCGCAAAGGCGAAGAATACAAGCTCACTTGGAAAACCCGTACTGGCTTCGCAGCCATGGCCATCGAGCATCAATACCCGATCATTCCGGTGGCTTCGGTCGGCGCAGACGACACCTTTGATGTGCTGTTTGACACCTACGATTTCCAGCAGTCCATACTTGGCCGCCTACTCATGAAAAGCAAAGCCGTGCGCGAACAGCTCCGCGATGGCGATGTATTCTTCCCCCTCTGCAAAGGCATCGGCATCACGCCAATCCCGCGCCCCGAACGTTTCTATGTCTCCTTCGGAAAGCCGATCGACACAAGCGAATTTGCAGGCCAGGCACGCAACCTCGAAGCCCAGTGGCAGCTCCGTAAACGTGTGGCAGACGCCTTGGAATCCGATATTGCGCAGTTGCGCGAATACCGCAAAGAGGCCGCCCTACCCAGCTGGCGTGAGCGCCTCATTAAACGCTAAGCCCACACCGCAGCCACCGAGCCAAAATCGTTGAAATCCAAAGCCTCAGCCCCCTTAATTGCGTTAGCGCCCATGGAGGGCTTAGTGGACGCACCCATGCGCGCCGCCCTCACCGCAATGGGCGGCGTAGACTGGTGCGTAACGGAATTTATCAGGGTCACGCAAAGCGTATTGCCAACGCGCACTTATCAGCGCCTTGCGCCAGAATTGGAGCAGCAATGGAAAACCGCCAGCGGCACCCCTTTGCACGTTCAGTTTCTTGGTTCTGACCCAGAATTTCTTGCTGCTAACGCAGTGCGAGCCGCCAAATTAGGCGCAAAAGAAATCGACCTGAATTTTGGCTGCCCCGCAAAAGCCGTCAACCGCCACCGAGGTGGCGCGGTATTATTAGAAGAACCAGAACTGCTCAACACGATTGTTACTGCGGTACGCGCGGCCGTGCCCGAACCTATAAAAGTAACGGCGAAGATGCGCTTGGGGTATCTTGATAAATCCCTGATGTTGGACTGCGCACGCGCACTGGATGAAGCAGGCGCCGCCCGTATCGTTGTACACGCCCGCACCAAAGCCGAAGGCTATCGCCCGCCCGCGCATTGGCATTGCATTGCGCAAATTGCAGACGTAGTGCGCGCTCCTGTCATGGCGAATGGCGAAATCTGGACGGTAGAAGATTATTTGCAGTGCCGCCGTGAATCCGGCTGTAACGACGTCATGTTAGGGCGCGGCTTGGTGGCGCGCCCCGATCTTGCTCTGCAAATCCGCACCGCACTTTTAGGAGAGCATCAAGCGCCATCCAGCTGGGATCCTATTTTTGCGGCGGTGCAGGTGTTCTATCAACACTCTCTTGCGCAATTAAACCCCACGGCAGCGGCAGGCCGCCTGAAAAGCTGGCTTGCACATCTGCGACATACTTATCCAGAAGCCAGCGAACTCTACCAGCAGGTACGCACGCAGAAGGTAGTGGCGCTTTAGGGGGTTGAACCTTAGGCGTTTAACCGCTCGTGATGGTCTAACACCAGCGCATCGGCAGCGGGCAACCGGCTGGCAAAAAATGCAACGTTCGAGCGAATTCGCTCACTTGCAGGCTCCAACAAGGATGCCTTGCACGCAGCCGCGTGAGCGCCGCGCAGATCACCCAGATTCCACAAGCCAATGCTCAGCAAATCCCACGGCTGGCTTCCCCAAGCTTGCTGGTCCGACGGGTAGGTTAGCGGTTGCTCAACGATGGCGAGCGCTTTATTGCAGGTGCGTACCAACTCCTTCCAGCGAGCCTCACGATAAAACAGATCGGCAAGCTCTACCAGCGGTTCGCGAAACTCAGGCGCCTCATCAAAGGCGCGTCGTAACCAAAGCTCGGCGAGTTCGGAGTTGCCTAGCGCCTTGTAGCCGCGCGCAATGAACCGCATACTGGCGGAGCGTTCTGCATCCCAGCCGCCCAGCGCTAGGTAACGCTTGAGTTCGGTGACGGATTCTTCCCAGCGGGAGTAATACATATACTCCCTTCCCAAATAGTGCGCATTCCGGCTATTGCCAGGGGCTTCAGCCACAGCCAATTGGAGCAAGGGCAAATAGCTGGCGCGAGACTTGCTTTGATCAGGGTGATGGCTTAAATGCACACCTTCGGCAAATACCGCGACTTCGGGGATTTGCGCTTCAAGGTATTCGTGAACGGGGTCACGCCACACGAAACCACGACGTGCGTGTATTTTATTGATGGTAAATACCGTTGCTTCACGCCCGTCGGCGTAAAAGCCCGCCACAAAGCGATAGCGTAAACGGTTCACCTGCTTACCGCTCTGCCACGCACGTTCTACAGCGGCGCGCCAGCCGGGTTCGAACAGATCATCAATATCTGTACAAACGCAAATATCGGCATCGTCCGGCACGCGTGCCAGTGAGCGGTTGCGGGCCACGTCGAAGCGCCACGGGGTAACGACATCCACGGCCACATCCGCGCCATGCTGACGAAAGAGCGCAACGCTATCGTCGCTGCTTCCGGTGTCCAGCACAAACAAACCATCGGCCTCGGCCATCGACTTGCACCAGCGTTCGGCAAAGCGGGCTTCATTTTTGGCAATTGCGTAAACGTATACTTTCATGGGCAGATTTTCATGAGCAGACTTGCATGGGTAGCTTTGGGCTAGCGATTTAAAGGCTCAGCCAAGCCGAAACTCGCCCTCACTACCCACCGCCGATCGGCGCAGTAGCAGGGCGAGGCTTGGATGACTACTAGGGGCCGGTGGGGCCCGTGGCGCCTGCTGGGCCGGTGGGGCCCGTGGCGCCGGTGGGGCCCGTTGGGCCCCAAGCACCTGTTGCGCCTGTTGGGCCCACGGATCCTTGTGGGCCCATAGGGCCCTGCATACCCGGCATACCTTGTGGACCTTGTTCACCTTGCATACCCTGTGGACCAGTCATGCCGGTAGCTCCCTGCGGGCCTACTGGGCCTTGTTCACCTGCGATGCCTGCGGGGCCAGTGGGGCCCGTCATACCCGTAGCGCCCGTCGCTCCCGCAACGCCTTGAACCCCCTGCGGGCCTACTGGGCCTTGTTCACCTGCGATGCCTGCGGGGCCGGTGGGGCCCGTCATACCCGTAGCGCCCGTCGCTCCCGCAACGCCTTGAACCCCCTGCGGGCCGGCGGGGCCGGTTACGCCAACCCCGGTTGGGCCCGTTGCACCTGCGGGGCCGGTTACCCCCGCGGGGCCTGCCACACCGGTGGCACCTGCCGCGCCTGCCTCACCCGCTGGGCCGGTAGGGCCCACTGCACCCGCGGGGCCTGCGGGGCCTGCGGGCAGCCCATCGAGCGATCCCACCCAGCGTCCATTCTGATCAATCACGGGGATCACCTCACCATTCACGCCCCGCACGCGTACGCCGTCTAGCACCTGAGTGCTCCCACCACCCGCTTCACGCACAAAATCAGGCACCAGGGGCACCGGTGGCACCATCTCGGCATCATTGCCAATCTGGATACTGACCGAGGCCTGCCCCCAAGGAATGCTGGCCGGCAGAGGATTATTTTTATCTGCTCCCAAGATCACGCTGTATTTTCCATCCAGAAAATTCACCAGCTGGGTTTCTACCCAGATCGCCGTACTTCCTGCAGTGAGCGTGGGATAAATGCGAAACGTCACCTGATGTTGATTAGTTTCACCAATACCGCTCACCTTGCTGCTTAGCACGCCTTGGAGACGCACACTGTCACTCGCCGCAATTGCAACGCCACTGCCCAACATTACAGCCAGCGCCAAGCTCGAAATCGTCCGGCCTGCTACACGCTTAAATTTCATTCGCTTTTATCCTTTTTGTAATCAAACCTAAATTTATTATTGGTGCTGGAGAGCGATACAAAAATTGAAACTACATCCCCTTGCGCTCTACCAAAAGCGACCACTCATCTGACTCCGCGCTATATACCGTCTGCCGATCTTCTACCAATAAATCGTAGTGCTCGGAGCCGGTGCGAACCGTTGCATCCGTTTTAGCCGTTACGCTCATCGTATAGAGATCACTGGTGGTACTGGCACTGCTATCAAACAAACCAGGAACCTCAACCTCAGGCTCCGGCGGTGGTGGTGGCGTTTGCGCAGCACGATCAGAATGATCATTACAGGCAGAAAGGCCAATACTTCCCCCTAAAGCAAGCGTCAACGCTAAGCACATCCTTAGCGGCGAGCTCTTGTTTCGTTTCGTCATTGTTGAAACTCCCCAACTTCTCGCGAAAACAGGACATAAACAAATGGAGCACCTGCCCGACGTTCATCAGTAACGCTACAAAAACAACCAACAGGTAAGGCGTAACGCTAGAAGAAAATCAAGCGCTGTCAACTGATACCCATTGGCCACCCGAAAACTTCAAGCCCGTTTGCACTATGGAACACCTACTACTATAAGAATCCATCGAACCCCTTGTCTTACCATGACGCAATGCTTGGCCGCTATGCCCTCCCCTGCTATTTCAACAGATCAATCGCCCAGCACGTACCGCCAACCCAAACACTGGGAATGGGCGGTTCTAACTGTTTTTTTGGGACTGATTGGCACAGCCGTGCTTTCGACATTACCGCAGGTACACTATGCCCCAACGGGCAACGACGAAGCCTTCTATCTGTACTACGCCGGCAGCGTCGCCAAGGGAGGGATAGGGGTAATTCCAGATCTATTCTCTACTTTTCGCGCAACCCCATCACACGGGTGGTTTCCACCTCCTTTACGCATTGGGTATTTCATACCCGCAGCGATCTGGATGCAAAATGGCGGTATTGATTTTGCGGCGCTCTCTCACTTTTCACTTAGCGCATTTTTAGTATCCATTGCGGGCGTATTCCTGTTCGCACGCCGCTGGCTATCCGGCCTGCACACATGGCTGGCTACGATTCTTTTTGCATTTTCACCGCTACTGTTGGGACTCTCAAGGCGCGCTTTACAGGATACTTGGGTTACGCTGCTGGGCATGATCAGCCTGTTTTTATTTTTGGAATGTTTGGTTCGCCCGCGCCTACGCTGGCAAATTGCATTTGTGGGATGCTTTACACTCACCTTGCTATCCAAGGAGCCTTGCGTCTTGTTGGCACCGGCATTTTTTCTGGCTGCGCTCGTGTTTGAAACCAAAAAAACCGTTCGAACAGGGCGCATAAAAAGGCTTGTCCACTGCTTCCTGCTGCTCGTAGCCCCCACACTGATTACTTTCGCAGTCTGGGTATTCTTTGCAGGAGGAACAAGTGAGTTTCTGGATATTATTCGGATCATTTTGAACAACACTGGCACGACAAATCCCTATTTACTCAAATTTGGTGCCGGCCCTTGGTATCGCTATCTACTCGATTTTATGCTGCTTTCACCATGGGTACTGATACTTGCTTTTATCGGTGCGGGCAGTTTTTTGGTACAGGTAAATGCGCGCGATACTGACCATAAATTCCACCTTGTAGCACAAAACTCGCTTTTACTATATCTATTGATAATTTCATCGTCTTTACTGTTCGAACACGCCTTTTTGCACAAAAACGTGCGCTTCCTCGCTATTCTTGATCTCACGCTCTGCATCCTAGCAACTCACGCAATTATTGAGTTTAAGCAGCTTTTTCCTGGGCGCATTCGCCTAGCCGCCACAGCTGCAGTGATAACGGCGCTTTGCTGGAATCGCTGGAGCAGCTTCTCAACTCTTTTTGTCAAAGGCCAGCTCTACGATCCTGTTAGTGCAAACCTTCTATTTTTACGGTCAATTGTCCAGTAACCACCGGCAAGCTCCGACGATCCAATGACCAATTGCCGCTCACTCCCCACGCTCCACACGCCTCACATACTCCCCCCCACCCAGCTGCTGGCTTTGCCGACGAATCCACGTGGCACGCTGAAGGATATAAGCTGTGGGGTGATTGGCTTGGCGCTTACGGGGGTTGGGTAGCACGGCGGCCAGAAGGCTTGCCTGTTGGGGAGACAGGTTCATTGCGGCACGCCCAAAGAGGCTGCGCGCGGCGGCTTCAGCACCGAATATTCCATTGCCAAATTCGGCAATGTTCAGGTAGACCTCCAAGATACGCTGCTTTGTCCAGCACAACTCGATCAATGCGGTAAACCAGACTTCTAGACCCTTGCGTATCCAATTACGCCCCGACCACAAAAACAAATTCTTAGCCACTTGCTGGCTAAGCGTGCTGGCACCACGCACCCGCTTACCTTTCGCGTTATACTGAACCGCCGCTCGAATGGCAGATACATCAAAGCCCCAATGATCTACAAACTTTTGATCTTCTGCGGCGATCACCGCGATTTTGAGTGAATCTGGCAGCCGCTCCCAAGGCTGCCAATACTGCTGCAAGTGTAAAGGCCGAGGGCTCTGCCAAGCCTCGATCTGGCGCTCCAGCATCATTCCACTATAGGGCACAGGCAGCCAGCGAAAAGCGAGAACAAGTACAAACGACAATGCTACAAAACCAAGCGCCAGCCAGAGAAAAATTTGCCGCAACCGCTTTACCATTTACATCACCGAGCCTGTTCACTGAACGCACATTCTTCGTTACGAGACATTGTTACATTCGTTAGGAAACACTGTTACATTCGTTACGAAACACCGTTACGAAACATTGTTACAGGCACCGTTATAGACGCCACTACAAAATACCGCTACGCCATCGAAATCCCGCCGTTCAAACTGATCACTTGGCCCGATAACTTTGCCGCCGCAGGGCTCGCAAGATAGGCCGCAAGTATCGCCAAATCCTCTGGTTCAACCACACCTAAAAGCGCCATTTTTTCTGCTTTGCCAAATAGTTTCGATGCAAAAGGGTCGGCCATCAGGTTGTCGTACAGCTGCGTGCTGCGAACAATGGACGGCGACAGGCAATTCACCCGAATTCCGGCACGCTTTACCTCATTGGCAAGCGCCCGCGTGAACATCATCACCCCTGCCATCGCCGAACCAATCGCAACCTCCCCTGGAGTCGCAACTTTGCCCGCATCGGAAGCCATCGTAAGAATCACCCCACTCCCGCGCTCCATCATGTGCGGCAGCACCGCCCGCGCACAAAGAATCGGCGGCATCAGCGAACCATTCACCTGCGCAGCAAGATCCTCAATCGGCAGCGTATGAAAAATCCCCGGCATCGGCTCACCACCCGCCGTACACAGCAAAATATCTATTGCACCAAACTCCCGAAGGCAGCCGGAAACCCCTGCACTTGCACCCTCGGGCTGAGAGGCATTTGCTGCGACAAAAGCAAACCGCACCTGCGGGAACTCACCAGACAGCGCGGCAACGGCGCTAGCACCACGATCCGCATTGCGGCCCACCAACATAATCGCCGCTGCACCTGCACTGGCAAATGCACGCACACAGGCAAAACCAATCCCGCCTGATCCGCCATAAACCAACGCGGTTAGCCCTGCAAGCGATTGCGTCGGCAGTGAAGGGCTCGAAAAAGAATTGCTAGTTGCTGGCATGGTCGCTCCTTATTTGTTGTAATGTTTATAGCATAATCAGAAAATACTCGCCGTACAAAGCCCTACGACTGCAGAGCAGATGCATTACACGCACAACCCATTAAGGCAACTATACCAAGGGATTCTCGCCATCGCGCTTATTCCGCTCGCAGTTATTACAATACCTGTTGCCCTGACTGTCATGCCGCGGGGCACCAGCATGGGCCCTTGATGAGTAAGTTCGATAATGGCTTGACACACGATCTAATATTCTGGGCTATCTCATCCATCCCGCGTGTCGACTCCGAGGGCACTCCACCATGTTATTGCAGCGATTCAAGAACGTCCTGCGCCGACTGACAACCGCATCCGCAGTAGCGACACCCCCAACGACCGGCAACCTGTTCCTGCAAGGAGAAGTCGAGATCAGCGCCACTCGCGTGCGCCTTACACGCCTCAACGGCGACCACGAAGAAATCGCCTGGAAGGAAGTAGATTTCATCACAGCCGATCGCCATGAGGGCTCAGTGCCTGCCAATCTTTACTGGATCAATTTCCGCTCGTTTCGCCTAGGACCTGCCTGCATTCCCTCCTCTGCCACCGGTTTCGACAAGGTGATCGGATACCTGAACGGGCTCGAAGGTGTGGACACCGAGCACTGGCACGATATCAGGGATACCTCGCGTCCGTTCCACAATGCCGTGCTTTGGCAAAAAACGTCAACCGAGGATTTTACGCTTCCAGATACGCCGCCTGCCCTGACATCTGCGATGGGTGAGATCTACCTGGAAAACCTGCAGATACAGCTGCCGTGGGGCACCTATGAAGATCTTGCCCGACATGATTTCGTACACACCCGTAAAGAAACCTACCCCAATCCGGATTTTTCGGGACTGCGTTATGTGATCCACAACCCGATCATTGCCAACGGGCTCAAGCTCAAGCAACTGTACACTCTAAGCGATGCCACCCGTGGCGATCTAAAGCTGAAATTGCCTGTGCTCTCCTACATGGCCGACATCTCGCTCGGGCGCAATCCCAAGGCCGATTTTTTAAAAATCAGGCAGCACCTGGACCGTTATTTTGGCGCTGGTATTGATAGTGATAGTGACAGCGCATCAGATGACACCGACACAGCAAGCCATCCACCCGCAGAAACAAACTCGACCATGGAAACCCGATGGGAGAGAGGCCGCACAACGATAGACTTACGATGCTTTTATCGAGAGGAACTTCGGAAATGGGACAATATTGCCTGGCTGCAGATACAGCGCGCTCCAGATCTTGCCCCCTATTACACTTCCGAATACGGGTGCCAGTTAACGCTTTCACAGAACATAAAATGGAAAACATTTCCGCTGTCTCTGGCGATTGCAGCGGATTATCGGCAAGTGGACAACGCGCTTTATACCCCGTCCTGTTTTGAGGGGCAGTTTCCGGAAAAACACGACCTGCTGATATGGATCGATAGGTCGGCAAAAATCATTGGATTTGCCAACCGCCAGCTGGCGCTGACTTTTGAGCACCCAAAATGCGTAGATCTGATTCTGGTGATCAGGCGATTTCGCGGTGAAGAAAATGGCAACATACTCGAACTGCGTACCGGCAATACAACCACACCGTTAGGAGGTGTGTCCGATACTCAGGAATTTTTACATCACGAGAAAACCATCACACAATTGACCGGCCTGATGATTAGCAACAGCGCGTATGACGAATATTACTGAAGCGGGCATAAGACGAACAAAGCTTCGTTAACCTCTTCAAACGCCACACCTGCCTGACGGCACTTGTATTCCAACGTGATTTTCAGCATTCCCCAGTTTGCGGTACCAACAGGCGATACCAAGAAAGATGCATCTCTCGCCCTAACACGTTATGCTCATAGAAAAAAGGGTGCCCCCCATGAGCTATCAACGCATCGAACAACACCAACGCCAACTTTCCCGTTACCATCACCTGCAAGCCATTTGTGGTTGGGATCAATCCGCCATGATGCCAACAGGGGGCAACGAAGCCCGCGCCGAAGCCTTGGCAAGCCTCGACGTATTGATACACAACCGCCTGACCGAACCCAGCGTTGCCGACTGGATCGCCACCGCAAGCGATGAACCACTCACCCCAGAACAACGAGCCAATTTGCGCGAATTTCGACGCCAGTGGCAAAACGCCTCATTGATCCCACCTGAGCTGGTAGAAGCTCATTCTCTGGCAAACTCTCACTGCGAACACGCATGGCGCAGCCAGCGGCCTGCCAACGATTGGGCTGGGTTTGCCGTCAACCTCAGCGCCGTTGTTGCCAATACCCGTGAAATCGCAAAAATCCGTGCAGACGCACTAGGCGTCTCTCCCTATAACGCCCTACTTGCACTCTACGAGCCTGGCGCCAGCACCACTCAGCTAGACACCCTATTTGCCGACCTGCGCCAGTGGCTGCCCAGTTTGATACAGCGCGTTGCTGAACGGCAAAGTGTCGCGGAACAGCAAAAAGGGAGTGCTATTTTAATTCCACAAGGGCCATTTCCAATTGAACAACAAAAGCAACTTGGCCTTGAAGTCATGCAGCTTTTGGGCTTCAACTTCGATCGCGGCCGCCTCGATGTAAGCGCACACCCTTTTTGCGGCGGCGTGCCCAGCGATGTACGCATTACCACCCGCTACGACGAGCAGGATTTCACTCGCAGCTTAATGGGTGTGATACACGAAACCGGCCACGCCCGCTACGAACAAAACCTGCCCTATGCTTGGCGCGATCAGGCGGTCTTTCAGGGGCGATCCATGGGCATCCACGAAAGCCAAAGCCTGTTCTTTGAAATGCAGTTGGCACGTCACCCCGCGTTTCTAGCCTTGCTCACGCCCTTACTGAATACGCACTTCGGCGCACAACCCGCTTTCGCTGCCCAGAATCTACAGCGCCTATACACCCGCGTACAACCTAGCCTAATTCGCGTAGACGCAGACGAAGTGACCTACCCTGCACACATCATCCTGCGCTACGAAATTGAGCGCGCCCTGATCGAGGGTGACGCCGAAGTAGAAGATATTCCCGCCCTCTGGGATCAAAAAATGCAAGAATGGCTGGGCCTCTCCACACAAGGTGACTACACCAACGGCTGCATGCAAGACATCCATTGGCCCAGCGGCGCGTTTGGGTATTTTCCAAGCTACACCTTGGGCGCCATGTACGCCGCCCAATTCCGCTTTGCGATCGAAGCAGAATACGGCGACTTAGGTACATTGGTTGAACGCGCCCAACTGCCGACCGTGTTTAGCTGGCTACGCAAGTTCATCTGGCAACAAGGCAGCCTGCTCGAAACCGATGAGCTGGTCAAAAATGCCACCGGCAGCACGCTGAACGCCCGCTGGTTCCGCCAGCACCTTGAGCAACGCTATGGCTAGCGGATCGACCGCCACGGACTGCGCGTCGGCAGTATCACGCGCCTATCGGCAACCACGCCAAGGGCACCGGATGGGCTACACTTAGCGAAAGACATGTATCGGCTCAGAGTATCGGCGTCGCCATGATCAGTTTTCGAGTGTTCACAATCACCACCCTAGCGCTTACGCTTGCAAACACCGTACTTGCAAGCACTGCGTTCGCGGGCAATGTATACCAGTTTCGCGATCGCGACGGGCGTGTGCTGTTCACCAATGTGGTCACCGCCAACCGTACACCCAGCGACCCGCGCTTTCGAGAGTACCGTACCCTCGAAAAAGTCACCTGGTTCAAAGACACCAACGTTCACACCTACCGCAACTGGGGCAGCAGTGAGTACGATCTACTGCCCAGCTTCAGCAAAAACCGCAATGCTTTCGACGACTTGATCCTGAACGCATCGCTGCAATCTGGGGTAGATCGTGCGCTAATCAAGGCCGTGATACATACCGAAAGTGGATTCAACCCCAAAGCCCGCTCCGCACCCGGCGCGCAAGGGCTTATGCAGTTGATGCCAGCAACCGCCGCCCGCTACAACGTGCGCGACGCTTATGATCCGCAGGACAATATCCGCGCAGGAACGCGCCATCTACGCTATTTACTGGAGCGCTACGATCAAAACCTAGAGCTAGCTTTGGCAGCCTATAACGCTGGCGAGAAAAACGTAGAAAAATACAACGGCATCCCACCTTTTGCAGAAACGCAAGACTACGTTCGCCGTGTAGTCAGCCGTTACAAACATCTCTACCACGGAAACAGCTAAGCGGAAGAAGCGCTCGACAAAGCCCGCCAAGCACGGCCTCGCAGAGCGACCGCTCACAGGGCCGCTCGTGCTGCAAACGCTTACGCAGCTTTTAGCTGCTGACGATCCACCACCGACATTTCGCGCCCATAGCGGGAACGCAAATCCCGCCGCTCGTCCGTCTCCCACGGATGAAAACCGGGGCGGAAATAGCGCAGCAAATAGGGCATAAGCACACGCATGATGCCATTTTTTCCCCATAGCAAAGCACGCGCCTCACGACGGGCATCCTCATCCCAAAGGCCATCTTGCTCTAGCAGATATTTTTGACGATTGTGCATACGCACCAAAAGATCCACTGTCACAAACGCCATCGCAGCGCTCCGCAGCGCATAACCGCCGCCGGCCGCTTGGTAGAGATCAAAGCATACAGCCTTATGCTCCAGCTCCTCCATCGCGTGATACACCAATAGCTCGCGAAAGGGTGAAGCCGCGTTATCGACCAGATCAGGTCGCTTGTAGACAAACAAGTGCGCAAGCGATGCCGTAAAATGCTCCGAAGCCGCCGTCATCGACAGCCGCACCAAGGGCGAAAGCTTCTTGCGCGACCAGCGATTATCGCGCTTGAGCTTCTCATCAAAACCGCGCATTCCCACATAGCCAAGCGCAATCAGCGCCTCCGTCCACGCATCATGCTCCCGGCCATGCATGGCTTCTTGGCGGATGAACAGACGAATTTGTTCCTCTAGTTCAGCGCTGAGTTTGTCTTTGTCCATTTGGTCGCGCACATCGCGCGCCGAATCCATAAAAAACCGCTCACCTTCGGGGAACAAGGCTTGCAGGGCATTGAACAAGTGCGTGCTGACCGGATTATCATCGTGCCAATAGCGATTGGCACGCATCGACTTCAAATAGTCAAAATGCACGACTCGCGGCAAGAGAGTAAGGTCTGTTGGCGTCTTGGATCGACGCCCAAAAAGCTTTCCAATCATATGCCACCTCAGCGCTTAACACGAAAGACGTCAGCCCAGCTTAGCGCTAAAACGCACCGGAAGCCAGCTTACCAAACGCCACCACAACCTCCGGCGGCGCCTGCACCAACTCGATCAAAACGCCTTCGCCCGAAATCGGGAACTCATCATTGCCCTTCGGGTGCAAAAACGTGATATCAAAACCTGCGGCGCCCTTACGGATACCACCCGGCGCAAAACGCACGCCGTTCGCGCTGAGCCACTCCACCGCTTTCGGCAAATCGTCAATCCACAAACCAACATGATTGAGCGGCGTTGCATGGACGGCGGGCTTTTTGTCAGGGTCGACCGGCTGCATCAAATCCACCTCAACCTTAAAGGGGCCTGCGCCCATCGCGCAGATATCCTCATCGACATTCTCGCGCTCCGATACAAAGTTGCCAGTGATCTCCAGCCCCAGCATCTCAACCCACAACTTCTTCAGGCGCTCTTTTGACGGGCCACCGATGGCAATCTGCTGGATACCCAGCACTTTGAACGGACGTTGCATTTAAATTTCCTTAATGTTAGAAACGCTGTGAATATTCACATTTCTTGCGCTAGCAGTTCTACCTTTTTTTACGCAAGATCTAACTATCATAAAACCGACCGCCCCGTAGGGCTAGCCTTAAACGCACAAACCAGAACACACCAAACCACTTGGAGCTGCTGTTTTTTTGTACCAACTCGTGTAACGTAGTAGGCGTCGCAAACCTATCTTCATCGTCCGCGCGTTTTGATGTACGCGCATTCTAAAAATCATATGCACAAGGAATGTTCCCCTATGCTCTCTTGGGCTCGTTCTCGTTTCACCTTTCCATCAAACTCTCGCATCGTCCGTCACACACCAAAGGGCCGCACCATTATTACCTTGGGAGGGATACTGCTAGGCGCATCTATAGCGACCCTATCCCATGCGGGAGATCGGCTCGAAGTACTTGATCTCGGCGGCAAACACCGACAGGTCATCTTGGACGCCAGCAAAAATGCTTTTGTCATCGGTGCGGGCGATGGACAACTGTATTTATACGACGGCGCCAACAGCCGCGCCCCCAGCGCAAACGAAGTCTATCTGAATGCAGTCATCGCGCTGCCCGGCGTGATTGTGCAAGACGGTAAAATTATAGACACTCGCAATGGGCGAACGCTTGGCGAAATCCTTACAGATAAGTCGCCTTATGGCAGCACCTTTTACATTCTGGGCTACTACAACGGCAAGACTCCTGGTTATCTAAACCTCGATTACAACAACAACTACCGCGGTGATCTTAACACCCCCCCCAGCGCCAAACGCGACAGCCGAATCCAGCAGGTGAATTCGCTGGCGTTTGTAAAAACCTATAAAAAGCTGGGCGGCAATCTGGACTGGGCAACCGCAACGAGACTTGGCATCCGGGAAACCAGCAGCAAAATTTCCGCAGGCACTAAACTTTTAAGATATAACTTTAGCGTGCCCAAAAACGGCAGCTATCAGGTGCTATTACGCGGGTTTAACGGGCGCTACAATGATCTCAACCTGCGCGTTGTTGAAATGGCGAATGGGCGAGTCATGGGTTCCAGCTTTTCGGATGCCACAAGTGAACTCGTAACGGCAAATCTTGAAGCCAATCGCACTTACGGAATCATCGTCAGCAGAACCAATGATCTGGATACGGTGAATTTCAAGCTCAACATCAAGTCGGTCACCGAGCAAGCCAACCGCCTGTCAGACCTTGACAGCAACGAAGTTCCTCCGCTTTGGATTGACGCGCTATGGCCAGAAGAAACACGCACGATTACCGGCACGCTGCGACCCACCACACCTAGCGAATACGTGCCGCGCTTTATCGACATTCGCAGCGCTCAAGGTGATAAATACGCTGGGAAATTCGGCCCACCCCTTGTAGATGACGGTAGCATAGACAGCGACACGCTCTTTACCGCCACTCGCAAACTGCTGACTTCTTGGTTTGCAACGCCACCGTATACGGTCGCAGATCGGGATGCCTATATGTTCTTTGGCGACCTTGCGAACTACGACATCACAATCACCAGCCGTGGCGGCACCCCACTCACGTACACCTACAACTACTGGAACGACACCTATCAGGAGCGCGTAGGGAACGGAAAAATATCGGCGGCCTTTAATTACGGCCCGCAGCTATTAACGATTGGCGACTTACTCAACCACAACGTTGCGCCCTACAACTACTCTGTTAGCACAGATACCATTGAGTACGAGATCACTCTCAAGCCCAATCAGGCTGGCCAGAGCCGCTAAAAATGCACGATGTTCCGGATCACAGGCAGAAATCTAGCCTGCGATCCGTACGCGATCCCTACTTATGGCTTATGGCGCAATTTGCGTTTCCACATTGCTTAATTTTCTACACCACCTTTTTCAAAACGCTCAGCGGCAAATGCTTTAACGCAACGCCAAGTACAGACCATGGCCATTTAGGTACATACGCTTCTGCTTTCCCGCTTTCAATCGCCGCCACAATCGCCCTGCTGCCCGTTACCTCATCCACTTCGAAAGGTAATTTAGCGGCAAAACGGTTGATATCCGTGCGGATATAGCCAGGATAAATGGTGGTCACGCGAATGGGCGTACCCATTAATTCCAAGCGCAAACCTTCGGTGAGAGATGCCAGCGCCGCTTTGGTGGCTGCATACACCGAAAGATTCTTGGGCAACCCGCGTAACGCGCTGATGGAGGAAATGGCAACCAAATGCCCCGCATTCTGGGCGCGAAAAATCTGCATCGCCGCCTCACATTGCGCAAGCGCGGCAACAAAGTTGGTTTTTGCGGTATCTAGGTTCGCATCAAAGCGGCCCGTTCCGAGCGGCTGCCCTTTGCCAATGCCTGCGTTAATGATGATTCGATCCAGGGTACCGAATTCCTCGGCAAAGGCCTTGAACACTTCAAACACTTGATCGTATTGCGTTACATCCAACGCGCGCACACTCACCCGAATTGCAGGATAGGCCGCAAGCAATTCTGCGCGCGTTTTTTCCAATTCCTCAAGGCGACGGGCGCACAGCGCTAAGGAATGTCCTTTTGCCGCGAATTCCCGCGCCATCCCCAAACCAAGCCCACTGCTTGCGCCCGTAATCAAAATATTCATACCGCACCACTCCTCCGTATCTCGGTACATTCTCGCCAAACCAGCTCGACGAACCAGCTCGACAAACTACCAGCTCGACAAACTGAATTTCTCGGAATATACCGTTATACCGGCAAGGAGCGCTACTGTCGCCGCTTCGTTGTTGGTAGGGATGCTTTCACCAGCAAGATGCGGAAGACGAAGCGCCCATAAACGGTGCACGAACCATGGCTTACAAAAACCGCCGCGCCAGCCAATCTACCAGCACGATATTCAATTCCTCCGGATTCTCCTGCTGCACCCAGTGGCCTGCATCGTGCACTAGGGCTTTTTCGTAGTCGGTGCAGAAATTGTCGAGCAGGTCGTAAAAGTGGTAAGAGGCGATAAAATCCTGATCGGCACCGACGGCCAATACAGGCACGGTAATTTTGGGCAAACCGTTTGGATATATTTTCTTCTGGTAGTCGTAGCTGTAAGGCAAGCAGCGGTACCAGTTCAAGCCGGGGCCAAAGCCGGTTTTGCCGTATGCGTTCGCGTAGTAGGCAAGGGATTTCGCGTCTGGAATCACTGCACCTGGCCAAGTGCTCTCATCGTCATGAATCCAGTGAACGTGAGCAATGCTTTCCGCATCGTGCTGGCGGCTACGCGAAAGGTTGGTGCCCTGCCCCAGATCGCGGCGCATATAAAAACGGAAGGTACGAGCCGGGTCGGAGTTGAATTTATCTTCACATTCTTGCGTTTGGAAATAGGCAAAGTAATTTTTGGGCCCATAAAGCTGCTGATACAAATCCAGTGGGTTCATGGGCATATCGGCAAATGGAGAATTGCATGCAATTAAACCGGCAACGCGCTCGGGGTGGTACAAGCCCATTCCCCAAATAATCATGCCGCCAAAATCGTGGCCGACAAAAATTCCTTTCTCATAGCCAAAATGATCCAGTAAGCCGCAAACATCTTTGAGCACTTCGGAAATCACATAATCTTCTTTTCGCGGCAGTACGGTAGATTTTCCAAAACCACGATGATCGGGCACCAGCACATGAAATCCAGCGCGCACCAAAGGCTCTACCTGATTGCGCCACGAATAGCCCAATTCTGGAAATCCGTGGCAAAGCACAATTGGATAAATATGCGCCTGCCCCTGCGGCTTACCTTCGTATATGGCTAGCTCAATGCCATTCACGGCTACTTTCAGAGGAGCATCAAAATCGGGCAGTTTCGCGGCCGTATGGGTCAGTACGTTCGGCATTACACGCACTGATTCTTGCTCATCTTCTTTTGCCAACTTTCCAGTCCCAGCCATCGCGTGGCGGGCCTCGGCGCGGCCTTTCGCGGCAACATCTGCATCAGCAGGAGTTGCGGTGAAGGCCATTTTGCCAAACGCGCCCATCTCTACCTCGCCGCGCATACAATCTTTTGCATCCAGCGTACCGGTATAGGTGAGGGTCAACGGCATCGGCACCGTGGTTTTTACTTGCCACTGCACGGTTGCGCCGTTCAGCTCACCGTTCTCTACCAGTTGAGCACCATATTGTTCATTGGAGACTAAACCGCTCAAGCGCTTGCCTTCGGATTTCAATACCAAGGTGCTGGCTTGGTCACCAATCGGGGTTTTGACGACAATCGTCCAGACCTGGTCGAGGCTGTCGCGTGCCACGGCAACGTGTTCAGTTTCTTCACGTGGGGCCTGCGTGGCGGTCATGTCGTGGAAAAGCGCGCATTCTTCTTCGGTAAAACCTAAATTTTTCAAATCGTCAAAAGTGTTTTCCAATACCGAAAGCGCACTGGTAGAAAACGTGTTTTTCATACCGGAGGCAACGGATTCAATGCTCATATCGACGTTCTGCATTGGCGCAGCCGCAATAACGATACGGCCAAATTTTCCGCCGCCTACGCTAAAGATTTCACCGCTCACGTCGCAAGCTTCATGGGCAAGCCAAGCAACCACTGGCGACAAGCGTTCAGGCTGGAAGTCGTGTTCCAAGCGATCACGAAAATTTCCCGGCGGCAACATTGCCGAAAGACGGGTAAATGCAGCAGGTAAAATTACGTTAACCGCAATACCGTGCGGCTTGCCCAACAAAGCGACCGAGCGAGACAATCCAAACAGCGCCGATTTCATCGACGGGTAGGAAATTTGCGGGCTAAATCCAAGCGTGGAGTTAGATGCAGTGTTGATGATCCGGCCATATCCCTGCTTTACCATATGAGGCCATGCAGCCTGCATGGTATTCAGTGCTCCCAACACGTGCACACCCAGATGGCGCTGCAATTCCTCGGCATCGACATTGGGAAATACCTGCGTGCTCGCAATACCGGCGTTATTGATTACAATGTCAATACGACCCCACGTCTCAAGCGCCTGCGCTACCATACGCTGCGCGCCTGCCAAATCTGCAACGCTATCGGTATTAGCAATCGCTTCTCCGCCTGCCGCACGAATCTTCTCTGCCGCCTGCTCTGCAACCGAAGCCGTGGGCTGACCGTCAAACCCAAAGGTGCCGCCGCCAAGGTCGTTCACAACCACCCGCGCGCCCTTTGCTGCCAGATAGGCGGCGTAGGCATACCCCAAACCGCCGCCAGCGCCAGTGATTATCGCCACCTTGCCGTTAAAGTCGTAGTCCATCGTGATCCTCGCTTGCATGTCACCATGCTTTTGTTATGGTCGTTTTCGCGCAATCGCTTTTATACTTTTTAGGTATACGACGTATACCACAAGCATAAAGCAAATGTACAGACCTACAGAGAGGACAGACCTACAGAAAGGGCAGACCTACAGAGAGGACAGACCTACGGAAAGAACAAAACGACAAGGCTTGTGCTAAAGACCTCGCTCACTCTTCTCGTTCGCGGCTAGGTGTGGCCGCGCAAATACGAAAGCCACCAGAGAAATGCCAGCGGCGATGGTCAGATACATTCCCACCGCCGCAAGCCCGTATTCGGATGCAAGCCACGTGGCTGCATAGGGCGCAAGCGATGCCCCCAAAATGCCGGCAAGGTTAAACGTCATCGACGCGCCTGTGTAGCGCACTTCGGTCGGAAACATCTCGGCCAACGCAGTGCCCAATGGGCCGTAGGTCCAGCCCATCAAGGCCAGCCCGACCGCAAGGAATACCACCGTACCCACGGTGCTTCCGGTTGAAAACATGGGCGCAAGTACAAATCCAAATAACGCGATGGCTGTGCTTGCGGCAATCAACGTAAAACGCCTACCGTGTTTGTCAGCCCAAAGCGCAGATAGCGGGATGGTGATTGCAAAAAATAAAATACCGATCATCTGCAGCAGCAAAAACGTCTCTCGCGAATAGCCAAGCTCGCTTGTGCCCCAGCTAAGCGTAAAAACCGTCATCAAATAGAACAGAACAAACGTGGCCATAGCGGCAAAAGTGCCTGCGATTAAGGCAAGAGGGTGCTTCGTAACGACGGTCATCATCGGCATGCGCACACGCTCGCCCCGCTGAATCGCTTTGCGAAAATCCGGCGTTTCCTCAATCCGCAATCGCACCCACAGGCCCACAAACACCAAAACTGCGCTCAGAATAAAAGGAATCCGCCAGCCCCACGTCATAAAATCCGCCTCGCTGAGATAGTGCGCAAGGGCGAGAAAGCTTCCTGCGGAAAGCACGAAGCCCAAAGGCGCGCCAAGCTGCGGAAACATCCCATACCATGCGCGTTTCCCAGGTGGCGCATTCTCGGTAGCCAGCAAGACGGCACCGCCCCACTCACCCCCCAGCCCCAAGCCCTGCCCTAAACGGCAGAGCGCAAGCAACAGGGGCGCAGCAACTCCGATGCTTGCATAGGTAGGCAGCAATCCGACCATTACCGTCGAGATTCCCATCGTCATCAGCGCCGCGACTAGCGTGGCCTTGCGCCCAATCCGATCGCCAAAGTGCCCGAAGATTACCGAACCAACAGGCCGAGCAAAAAATGCAAGCGCAAACGTCGCCAAGGATTGCAGGGTGGAACTGGTAGGGTTATCTGCCGGGAAAAACAGCGTGGGGAACACCAGCACCGCTGCCGTCGCGTAAATATAAAAATCGAAAAATTCGATCGTTGTACCGATCATGCTGGCAAATAGCACCCGAGCGGCCGAGTTGCGAGGTTCAGCAACCTGTTCCATGAAAATCTCCCTGCGTGGTTTGGCGGGCTATTTTAGCGCCGTTCAGAAAGCAAATGCGACGGCTCAACGACGACAACGCGAACTACTACAAATCGAACGCCAACAATATGAACGCCAACAACATGAACCACCGCAACAGCGTGGCGACTTTCCATTCAGCTTTGATACACTCGCTACCCGCTAGCATTGCGGGCCTGCTGCCCGTTCTTCACTCGCGCCGTTTATGCATCACTTTGTTGAAGCACGGCAGGACAGCGCAGTTTTTTGTAAACGAGAGAGCCATGGCAACCGATCACCCCCTCCGCGTCGCACCCACCGTCGCACCTACTGCACCGAAAGCGCTAACGATACAGCTACTGCTTGCTCTCGCTGCAATGCTTGCACTGGTAAGCGGATGCGCCCATCAGCCCCCCGCGCCCATCGACCCCGAAGCGCAGTGGCCAATGCCAGAATCCATGCACGAATTCGTGCTGGAATCTCCCGATCAGCAGGTCATCGGGGAACTCCAAACCATTCGCGCCCACCGCGACGACACCTTCCCCGATATCGCGCGCCGCTTTAATGTCGGCTATGAAGAACTAGTGACCGCCAACCCCGGGATTGATCCATGGCTACCCGGAGAAGGCACGCGCATCCTGATTCCCTCGCAATGGATACTGCCCAATGCGCCCCGCAAAGGCATCGTGGTCAACCTTGCGGCAATGCGCTTGTTTTACTATGTGCCCCCCACGAAAGCGTCTGCAAAATCCCGAAAAGGCAAAGGCACCCATTCGAGTGGGCCGATACGGGTCATTACGCATCCCGTCGGCATTGGGCGAGTAAAGTGGAACACCCCGCAGGGCACAACTCGCATCGTCGCCAAGAACGAAGCCCCTGCATGGCGGCCTACCGCGGCAATCCTCAAAGAACATGCCGAAATGGGCGATCCACTTCCTGCGGTTGTGCCACCGGGGCCAGACAATCCCATGGGCAACTACGTCATGCGCTTAGGATGGCCGGAATACGCGATTCACGGCACCAACAAACCGGCGAGCATCGGCCTTCGCGGCACACATGGTTGCCTGCGGATGTATCCGGAAGACATTGAAGCGCTATTCCAGAGCGTGCCGGTCAACACGCCTGTTGCGGTCGTCAACCAACCGCAGCTCGTTGGCAACCACAACGGCGCCCTGCTTCTGCAGCGTTATCCTGCTTTGGAAGACGATCGCCGCAATCATCGGCGGAACCTGAACGCGCAACTCCGCCAAGCACAAGCCGCACACATAAAAAAGAACGGTGCAGCAAGCAAGCGCACCCTCAATTGGACACTGATCGGCGAGACGCTAAAACAACAGCGCGCCCTGCCCGTTCCCGTATCGGATACCGAGGCCAGCTATGACGATTGGTTAGCCCATGCAGGAACACCCGTTAAAAATCGCGTCCCTGGCAACGCCACATGGGATGGCGAAGGCGACGCAACTCACCCACAATCCAATACACTGGCAACGAACGAAACGGCAGAAAACGACCTCGCCCGAGATTCTGCTTCGCAGAATGAAGCCTCCCAAATCCAACGCGCCAGCAATATGAACGTTAAAGCGCAGTCCAACCATACTCCAATCGGGAGATAAGCCATGCAACTGGAAATCACCACGCCAGACGACTGGCACGTGCACTTTCGTGATGGTGATGCACTGCAGTACACCGTACCGGCGACTGCCAAAACGTTTGGCCGCGCGATTGTGATGCCCAATCTCGTGCCACCCATAACGACGGTTACACAGGCGGAAGCCTATCGGCAGCGCATTCTCGCACATGCGCAGGGTGCAAATTTTGGTTCCAGCACACACCTATTCGAGCCACTGATGACGCTCTACCTGACGGAGCAGATGGCTAGCTCGGAAATTGCGGCTGCCGCTGCCAGCCCACACGTATTCGCCTGCAAGCTTTATCCGGCTGGCGCAACGACAAACTCGGCCAACGGCGTGCGTGACCCTGCCAATATCTATCCTTTGCTCGAAGCCATGGAGAAGCTTGATCTCCCACTGCTTGTACACGGCGAAGTTACCGAGCAAGAAGTCGATATTTTTGATCGTGAGGCGGTGTTTATCGACCGCCACCTTGCGCCCATCGCAAAAAACTTTCCCGGCTTGCGTATTGTCTTTGAACACATCACGACCGCCGCCGCCGTCGATTTTGTGAAAGAAAGCAGCAACCGGATCGGCGCAACGCTCACGCCGCAGCACCTAATGCACAATCGTAACGACCTTCTGGTCGGTGGCATTCGCCCGCATCTGTATTGCCTGCCCATCCTGAAAGCGGCGAACGATCAGCGCGCCTTGCAGCAAGCGGCAATCAGCGGCAATCCCCGTTTTTTTCTGGGTACCGATTCAGCCCCTCACGCGCGCCTCACCAAAGAAGCGGCCTGCGGTTGCGCGGGCTGCTACAGTGCGCCCACCGCAATTGAATTATATGCAGAAATTTTCGAGCAATTGGGCGCACTTGATAAGCTGGAGGGGTTTGCATCCTTCTTTGGCGCCGATTTTTATCGGCTTCCGCGTAACATCACACGGCTGCGTTTGCAGCGTACTTCTAACATCGTACCTGAGCGCGCTCCGTTCGTGGGTGAAGATGGCATCGTGCCACTGCATGCGGGCAAGACGATTTCGTGGCAGCAATCTTAATCGTCGAACACGAGACCGCCCCCATATCGTCCGCAACGGAACTTGAGCCGAAGCGCAAAGCAAAGAACGCCAAGCGCTACAAATTCCGCAATACGATCTGGGGCGGTGTTTTTACCACTTTACGCACGCTACGCAAACCGGCACCGCCCACCAGTAGAATTCCAATCAACGGCACCAGCCACCACGCCCACGGATTGATCGAAAACTCCAGATGAAATACTTCGCGGTACAGCACCCACAGTACCAGCTCCGCGCCGCCGACCGCCAGCAACCCAGACAAAGCTCCGATTCCGATAAATTCAACGCGCTGGGCATTCTGCAACACTTTGCGTTCCGCACCCAACACGCGCAACAAAGCGCCTTCTTGCAGACGCTCGGTGAGCGTCGTTTGCACCGCCGCCCACAACACAACGACACCGGCCGCTAACGCAAACAGCAACATGTACTCGACTGCCGCAATTACTTGCATCAAAATCCCACGCACTTGAGTTAGCACTGCATCAATTTCCAGCACAGATACCGATGGAAACTGCAGTACCAAGGTATTTAACAGCGGCTTCTGCTCGGGCGACAGGTAAAAGCTTGTCATATAGGTGGCGCTTTCCTCACTCAACGCACCGGGTTCAAAAATAAAAAAGAAGTTCGGCTTGAAGCTATCCCATTGCACATCACGGAAGCTACTCACCTGCGCCCGCATATTCTTCCCGGCAATTGAAAAGGTAGCGATGTCTCCAAGCCGCAAGCCCGCTCGCTCGGCAAATCGCGTTTCTGCGGAAACTTGCGGCAAGGTTTCGTCGGCACGCTCAATTTTCTGTGCGGCCTTCTGCGCGTTATTCTGCTCTCTATTCTGCTCTCTATTCTGAAACCACTGCCCAGCACGCAAGCGATTGGCTTCGGGAAACACCCATGTCCACGTCAGGTTGAGCTCTCGATTCCATTCTTGTGATTTACGGGTTTCCTCATCCAGTTTGTCCATGACGGGAACGCCGTTAATCTCCGTTAAACGACCTCGCACCATTGGGTAGATTTCTGCATGGGGCAGGTGGTGCTTCTCCAGAAAGCCTTGAAAGGCGGCTTGATCGGTTGGCAATATGTTAATGGCAAAATGGTTCGGTGCGTGTTCCGGCAACTGTGCCTGCCAATGTTGCAGCAAATCGGTGCGCACCATCACGAGCAACAGCATAATCATCAGCGTGAGGCTAAACGCGACCAACTGACCTACGCTGCTACCAGGGTTTTGCCCCAAGCGCCGAACTCCCAAGCGCCACGCAAGCCCCGCGTTTCGCAAGCGCTGAATCAGGCGCAAAACCAACAACGCCAGCAGTGCAAACACCAGCAGCACGGCAAGAGTGCCGCCAAATACCAATGCAGCAAGCGAGGCTTTGCCGGTAAAGAGCCACATCAAGAAAAACATCGCCACCATTGCCAAGCCATACACAATCCACGTAGCAGGTGCTGGTGGCAAGGCGTCACGGCGCAATACGCGCAGGGGAGAAACCCGCCGCAAGCGCAGAATCGGCGGCAGTGCAAAGCCTGCCAACATAATGAATGCAGTGCCGGTACCGGTCAGCACTGGCATCCATCCGGGCGCAGGCAAACGCACCGGCAACGAAGCCCGCAGCAGCATCTCCAGTACGAAATGTCCACCCCAACCAATGAGGCTTCCCAGCAGGCTGCCGATCAGCGCCAAGGCAAAAAATTGCCAGCCGTACAAGACCAGAATCCGCGCTTGCGACGCGCCAAGGCTGCGCAGCATAGCGCTCATGTCTAGGTGGCGCAGGCTATAACGATGCGCGGCCATGGCGATGGCAACCCCTGCCAAAAGCACCGCCATCAGGCTGGTAAGCCCCAAATAATCTTCGGCCTTTACCAACGCGCCGGAAAGTTCAGGGCGATTTTTGCGAAGGTCTTGCAACTGCTGATGCACTGACAGCTGCGGCGTTACCCACGCCTGAAACGCGGCGATTTTTTCGGAATCTCCCGCTAAAAGTAAGCGCCATGTAACGCGGCTTCCAGGCTGCAACACGTGAGTAGCCGGCACATCGTCCAGCGACATCAAGATGCGCGGCGAGAAGCTGTAAAAACTCCCACCACGATCGCTCTCAAACGTCAGAAGACGGGTGATTTTGAGCTCCGCATCCCCTAGATGTAAACGATCCCCGAGTTTTATCGAAAGCGCCGAGAGCACACGAGGTTCCACCCAAAGCGTTCCCGCCTCTGGGCCTTGGCGTGCAGGGCGATCTTGCAACAGCGCGTGAACCCCCTCAGAATTTTCGGGGTTCACCTCAGAATCGGCAATTCGCACACTACCGCGCAACGGATACTGGCGCTGCACCGCTTTTACGCTAACCAACTGCATGAGCTCATCAGTGGCCGCCGCCCCCGTACCTGCAGGTGTTGCAACCGTATTAAATTCGACGGTTTGCAGGCGCTGCACACCCTCAAGCTGGGCATGCTCCCACCATGCGGGCGGAATCGGCTGGGCGGATTCGATCACAAGGTCGCCACCCATCAGGTCAGCGGCTTTTTCTACCATGCCACGATGCAGGCGTTCTACAAAAAACTGAATCAGGGTGGTGCTGGCCACCGCAATCACCAGCGCAAGAATCAGTACGCGCAATTCACCGGCTCGCCAGTCTCGCCACAAAAGGCGCAGCGCCAAACGTGCATCGGCGCTCATGGCTGCGTCTCCGTTTTATCGCGATTCCCATGCTCCACCACCCGCCCGAATTCGAGCCGTAATTCGCGCTGGCAGCGATCCGCCAAACGAGCGTCATGAGTGACCAGCACTAACGTCGTGTCTAGCTCGCGGTTCAGTTCAAAAAGCAAATCCATGATTCGCTCGCCGGTACGCGAATCCAGATTTCCAGTAGGCTCGTCGGCAAAGAGAATCGTTGGGTGAACGACAAAGGCACGCGCAAGGGCTACGCGCTGCTGTTCTCCTCCTGAAAGCTGGCGCGGGTAATGCGCGCCCCGCGCAGCAAGCCCCACGCGAGCGAGCATTTCGGTGGCTTTTCGGGCCGCTTCGCGATCGTGCAGCAGCTCCAAGGGCAACATTACGTTTTCCAGCGCCGTCAGGTTCGGTAGCAGTTGAAACGACTGAAACACAAACCCAACGCGCCCAGCGCGAACCGCCGCACGCTGATCCTCGTTCATCGTGCTGATGACCTGCGAATCCAGCACCACCCGCCCACTGGTCGGCACATCCAAGCCCGCCAACAGCCCGAGCAAGGTCGATTTTCCCGATCCAGAGCTGCCCACAATCGCAAGGCTCTCGCCCACGCGCACGGTTAGGTTTACCTGATCGAGCAGTTGCAGGATTTCAGCGTCCATTTCGACGGATTTACTCAGATTTTCGGCGCAGATCGCCAAAGAGTTCTGCACGTTGCCAGCTTCTATCGACATATCTCTCCTTTTAGACGGCGACTGTGCGGCTGCTACACTGTCAAGACACCGCCTTTTGTGAATCGCTAGGTAGCCGCCATGAACCACCCAAGCTCATTAAGCGAAGAACAGATCCGCAAAGTTTTGCGCGGCATTACCGTACCGCCGCAGCCACAAATCATTGTAGATATCCACATGGAACAGGCGATGCCCACGCCGGACATTAACCACATCGCCAAGCTGATTTCGCAAGACGTAGGGCTTGCGGGAAGCATTCTTAAACTCGTTAATTCCAATCTGTTTGGCCGCAAAAACCACATTAGCTCCATCGAACAGGCCGTACATATCGTTGGACTGCAAAGCATTGTCCACATCGTAGAAGGTTTGTCCATCAAAGGGGAAATGACCGACGAAACCATCGTGGCCATGGGCGGCTTATGGGACAGCGCAATGGAAATCGCCTCCTACTGCGCAACACTGGCACGCATGATTGGCTACCAATCCCCCGACAAGGCCTATTGCCTAGGGCTTTTCCATAACTGTGGGGTGCCACTGTTAATCAAAAGCTTTGCCAACTATCCAGACATTATGGAAGAAGCCTACGGCGATACAGACGCTCGCGTGATCGACACCGAAAACCGCATTCTAAAAACCAACCATGCGGTTGTCGGCTACTACGTGGCAAAATCATGGCACTTACCGCGCGACCTTTGCGAGGTCATCGCAGAGCACCACAATGCCCGCATTTTGTTCAACAGTGGTGCGGTATACGCCTACGACGGAGGCAAAAAAACGCTGCTGGCGATCCTCAAAATGGCGGAACATATCACCGGCTTGTACGACATCCTAGGCCGCCAACAGCAAGATTACGAGTGGGAATCCATTCGCCCTTGGGTGCTAGAGTTTGTGGGGCTCAGCGAAATTGATTTTGATGATATTTATGAAGACATCAAAATGGGCAATACAACCTCTGCCCACGGTTCTTACTATGACCAGAGCGCAAAGCGCTAGGACAAAAGCGCAAAGCGCTAGGGCAATAGCGCAAGGCGTAGGACAACAGCGGCATTGTTACTCAGCCGCATTACTGCATTCAGCCGGATTGGTTTATTTGTCCTTGCAGATCGCGCATAATCGCGAACGTATTCTTTCACTCAAGGATTGCGTGTGAACCCTACCACTGATTCGCGCCGGCAGCTTGATACTCGTCTTCAGCAGCTACAAAACCAAGGGCTTGCTCCCCAACTCCGGCAGATTCTGCGCGGCCTTGAAAAAGAGAGCCTGCGCGTTCAGCCCAATGGCCACCTCGCGCAAACCCAGCACCCTCGCGCGCTCGGCTCTACGCTCACGCATTCCAGCATTACAACGGACTATTCCGAAGCGTTAACGGAGTTCATCACGCCCACCTTTACCGATCTGCAGGCGCCGCTGGATTTTCTACACGAGCTGCATCAGTTTGCCTATTCGGTCATGGAAGATGAAAAACTCTGGGTAAACAGCATGCCATGCATCATGGGCCCGGAAGAGAGCATTCCGATTGCCGAGTACGGTACTTCCAACGAGGGCCTTTTCAAGCACGTCTACCGGCACGGGCTTTGGCATCGCTACGGGCGCGTGATGCAGACCATTGCCGGAATTCATTACAATATGTCTTATCCGCTCGGGTTTTGGGTGGGTTTCCAGCAAATTCTGCAAGATCAACAGCCACTGCAGACATTCATCTCGCAACAGTATTTTCACCTAATTCGCAATTTCCAGCGCCACGTGAGCATCGCAATTTATTTACTCGGTGCATCGCCCGCCGTTTGTGGTTCGTTTTTGCGTGGCCAAAAGCACAAGCTGGAACCCTTGCACAAGCACACGCTAATCGCGCCCTTTGGTACCTCGTTACGCATGTCCGACCTTGGCTATCATAACGCCACCCAAAAGGGTCTGAACATCTCCTATAACAGCCTGCCGGAATATGTAAACACGCTTTACCAAGCCACCACCACCTCCCACCCCGACTACGAAAAAATCGGCGTGCGCGTTGATGGGCAATACCGCCAACTGAATACCAATATCCTGCAGATTGAAAACGAATACTACGCCAGCATTCGCCCTAAGCGACGCCTCGGCCACCACCAGCGCACGCTGATGGCGCTTGCGGAAAGCGGCGTGGAATACATCGAAGTTCGCTGCCTCGACCTGAACCCTTGGCAGCCGGTGGGCATTGACGCAGACACCCTGCGCTTTCTTGATATGTTTCTGCTTTATTGCCTACTGGAACCCAGCCCACCCATTTCCGCGCAAGAATATGCCTGCATCCACAAAAACCAGCAAACCATCGTACTCGACGGCCGCAATCCAAGCCACGCGCTGCGCTGCGGTTTGGGCGACGTCAACGTACAAACTTGGGCAGGCCATGTGCTGGCACAAATGGACGGAATTGCAGAGCTATTCGATGGGCAATACGGCGGCCGCGAATTTCAGCGGGTACTCGCGGAGCAGCGCGCAAAAATCCAGTCCCCTGAACTGACGCCTTCTGCGCAGGTGATTGAAACCCTGAAGAAAAACAACCAATCCTTCTTTGAATTTGCAATGCAGTGCGCAAACGACACCGCTGCGCATTTCCTTGCTCATCCACCGAGTGATGCGCTTCGTGAGCGACTTACAGCGGAAGCCTCTGAATCCTTAGCGGCACAGGCCGCGCTCGAAGCAAAGCCTTCCTCCAATTTTGAGCACTACCTCGCGCAATTCATGGCAACTCCGCTACCGCCCGTAAACGGGCAAAACGAAGCAGCTCACACACAAAACACGGGCACCTTATAACTCGCAAACCGGACTTCAACGAAATAATCAGTAGCTTATGCAGCAATTCCAGAAATCGCTGCTACTCTATGGTCGAGCCCTTCAATTTGCTGGCTCTTTTTGATTGCAGAGTATTTGGGAGTACTGCAGATTATAAAACCGTTGGAGTCGTCGCATAATGAATATAAAAGAAATCGACCAACCCAAATGGAGTCTGGAAACCCTTAACAAGGCGTATCGAAAAGGGTATCTATTTGGTTTGAGCGGGGAAAGCAACACCCACTGCCCCTATCAGTCGGAAGTAATCGCAGCCGCTTGGGAAGCAGGCTGGATGGACGGAACCACCGCTGCCACGGACGCCTCGCGACAAACTGCAATTGCCTGAGCACCCACCCACAAAAAGGTGCTCGCGACTTGCTAGCGCCTTTTGCCAGAAATTTGCGCGTTTTCTGGCAAAGAAGCCTTCTCCACCCTCGTGTCTGTCAGCGCAACATGCGGTATGATCGCAACTCTTTTTCAGACCCGCAGGAACCCAAGGATGTCACTCCCCCTCTCCTATCGAACCCTGAACCTTGCGGGTGTGTTTGGCAGTGTAGCAGCCATGTTATTCGCAGTGGTTGTGCTGCAAATCATTGCCGGGCTCGAACCCTGCCCGCTCTGCATGATCGACCGCGTGCTAGTCATTGCGATTGGCATCGTCTTTTTGGTCGCAAGCGTGCACAACCCCCGCCACATTGGCCAACGCATTTATGCAGGAGTGGCGTTCGTGCCTGCACTCTTGGGCATTGCTGTGTGCCTACGCCATATTTGGCTGCAAAATTTGCCCAGCGATGAGGTACCGAGCTGCGCACCCGGCCTTGATTACATGCTCGAAGTTTTACCTGTCACAGAAACCCTGCAAATCATTTTCACCACGTCCGGCGAATGCGCCCGCATCGACTGGACTTGGCTCGGCTTCACCCTGCCGCAACTTACCTTGGCGGTATTTGCTGGCTTTGCGCTCCTCAGCTTGGCGCAAATTTTTCGTACCCCTAATTGATTAAGTCGAAAAGGCATTATTTGCTGATCAATCAAACAGCCAGGCGCGTTCTGCACGTAGTTCATATACCGAGTTCTTATAACCAGCGGCCATGCTGTTGCTAGTTTGTTCTGAAACGCATCTTTTTTGGTAGACAAGTCAAGCTTCTATGTTTTGTCAACCGCCATTCTTTCGTTTTTGCCCAAAAGGTCGCTTGCCCGCCTCCAGTGATTTGAATATGCTGAAACTCGACCGGTACAAAAAACCAACAAACCGGGACTTGCTCAAAAATGCATTTTGAGTTTATGCGCCAAATTTGGCGCTTTTGACCGAAGGCGGCATGAACCCTACTACCGGGCATGCTGTGGGCCCATAGGCGAGAGGCGAGAAAGGAAACATCCCATGCTTAAATATACCGACAATCTCAAGTACGATTTCCACCCAGAACTCCACTGGCAAAGTGTGGATCAGCTCGTGAATAAATGGCTTAAGTCTCGGCAAGAACTCATTCTACTTTTTTGCGCTGTGGATAGTTTGAGAGATTTCGCACCGAAATCCACACCCGCCGCAGTGAAGGTAAAAGCTTTTTGCCAGAGCATGATTGATTACATCTCGGCAGGGCATTTCAAGATTTATGATGAACTGATCGACGAGATCAGTGAATTAGAAGACGATGCTGACGATCTGATTACGGGCATCCTTCCGCAAATTCAAACCAGCACTGAAATCGCGATTGAGTTTAACGATCGTTACGCCGACGCAAACATTAAGGAAATTACGCCGCAAATCGCGCGCCACCTTTCTTTATTGGGTGAGAAATTGGCCGAGCGCTTTGAGCTGGAAGATCGGCTGGTGGAGATTCTTCACAGTCGGCAGCATGCGCTGGCTGCGTAATCTGGCCGGCAAACGGAAGCAAGCACTCACCGACACGATTACTGAAGACGCATCTACGAAACAAACAAAAAATGAGGGCACAAAAAAGAGGGCAAACGCCCTCTTTTTTTATGGGTCGCGCAAACCATGCGTTACTTTGCCGCAGGCTTCGCTTCTGGATTTACATCCAGCAATTCAATCTCGAACACCAGCGTCTCATTAGGCCCAATCGCCTCGCTTACGGAACGTTCGCCATAAGCCAAGTCGGAAGGAATGAACACTTTCCACTTATCCCCAACCTTCATCTTCTGAAGCACTTCAGTCCAACCCTTGATCACTTGATTCACACCAAATGTCACTGGCTCGCCGCGCTGTACCGAGCTATCGAATACAGTGCCGTCTACCAAGGTTCCGTGGTAGTGGACTTTGACTTTATCGTCTGCCTTTGGCGTTGCGCCTTTGCCTGATTTCAACACTTCATATTGCAAGCCGTCAGGAAGCTTCACTACACCCTTGCGCTTGGCGTTGTCTGCAAGGAATGCCTCTCCTTTCGCTTTATTGTCCTTTGCAAGCTGCTCTGCTTTGCTGCGCATTTCTTCCATCTTGCGTTTTTGGAATGCCTGCATCGTTGCCATGATCTCAGCTTCTTCTATTGCGGGCTTATTGCCTTTGAAGCCGTCCGTCATACCCTTTGCGAACGCGTCTAAATCCAGCTCTTTATACTCTTTGAGAAAGTTCTCACCATATTTCAGGCCAATCGAGTAACTGACCTTTGCATCTTCTGTCTTGAGCGAATCCGCCTGTAGAGAAGAAACGGCAAACACACCGCTCCCCACAATGGCTGCTACCGCCAATACAAGGTTGGTTTTTTTCATTCGGGAAGTAACTCCATAGGATCGATCAAGGGAGAGTGTTATTGGTCTTCTACGGAAGACGACGCGCTCATATTATCAGATAATTGTGTAGTGAAATTATCCCGTTGCGTGATTCAATTAAAGAAAGTTTGCGTTCGCGCACCCTTTTGGCAACATTATTACGCTAGATATTGTTGAAACAGGTCGTATAATTGCCTCCAATACCACCGGCATCCCGCCACGCCTGACAATGAATGGAAATAGTTGAGGATTGAATTATGGCAGCAAGCAAAACCCGCAACGCAGCAAAGTCCGCACGCACCAAAATAACGGCTGCCGATTTGAAAGCACAAATCGCACAAATCCAAAAACAGCTGGATGCCGTGCGTGCGCAAGAGCTTAAGGATGCGCTAAAGGAAGTCGTGGGTGCGAAGAAGGCCGTTACAGATGCCGCCAAAAAGCAAAAGATTGCAGCGCAAGGTGGCAAAGGCGGGCGCGGTAGAAAGCCCTCGATTAGCGTTGCAAACAGCAACCTCAAGAGCGCGGAATCGGCACTTGCCAGCGCACAGTCGCGCGTAGACGCAACCAAGCAAGAAATTGCCGAGGCACGCTTGGTCGAGAACGCCACCAAACAAATTGCAAAAGAAGCGCGCGCTGCTGCCAAAGCAGAAAAAGCCGCAAAGCCCGCCAGCCCTGCGAAGGCAGAGAAAGCTGCAAAACGCGGCCGCCCAGCCAAAGCAGAAAAAGCAGAAAAAGCAGAAAAAGCAGAAAAAGCCGCAAAACCTGGCCGCCCAGCAAAAGCTGAAAAAGCTGCAAAACCCGGCCGCCCCGCGAAAGCAGAAAAAGCTGCAAAACCCGGCCGCCCTGCCAAAGCAGAAAAAGCCGCAAAACCCGGCCGCCCCGCAAAAGCTGAAAAAGCCGCAAAACCCGGCCGCCCCGCAAAAGCTGAAAAAGCCGCAAAACCCGGCCGCCCCGCAAAAGCTGAAAAAGCCGCAAAACCCGGCCGCCCCGCAAAAGCTGAAAAAGCAGTAGCGGCAACTACCGAGGCGAAAAAGGCTGGTAAGACGCCCAAAGCGACCGCAAAAAAAACCGCTAAACCCAAAGCAAGTGCAGCGCCAAGCGCGAGCGTCGAGCCGATTGAAACGCCAGTGGTGGATACCGTAATCGCTTTTCCAGTAACGACCCCAGTATCGAACGACGCAGATTCAGTAAGCGCACAAGAAGCTAGCTCCGAACCAACGCGGAGCCTGTTTTCACCGGATGCGGATGCTTAATTGGATCCTTTGATGCCGTAATTCAAGGCCGCATGATATGCGGCCTTTTTGTTGCCTCTGCGGTTATAATGGGCGTCCTTTGCAGTCTTAGGGCCTTTGTGCGCCATGATACAACTCAAACAGATCAGCCTTTACCGTGGCGACCAGCGCCTTCTAAATGAAACCAGCATTACGCTACACCCAGGCTGGCACGTTGGTTTAAGTGGCCGAAACGGATGCGGAAAATCCTCATTATTTAGCGTGCTGCTGGGCGAGTTGAGCGTTGACGCTGGCGACTGCCTCATCCCTCGCGACTGGGTGATTGCCCACATGGCGCAGGAAATTGAAGCGCTGGATCGGGCAACACTGGATTTTGTTCTCGATGGTGATACGGCGTTGCGGCACTGGGAACAAGTGCTCGCACAAGCGCAAGACGCGCACGACAACGCACAGATCGCCGATGCTTTGCACCATCTGGATGCCATTGATGCCTACACTGCACCCGCTCGCGCCGCAAAGATTATGGACGGTTTGGGCTTTCTCCAAGCCCAGCACACCTTGCCGGTAAAGAGCTTTTCGGGCGGCTGGCGAATGCGCCTCAACCTCGCTCGCACCTTAATGTGTCGTTCCGACATGATGCTACTCGACGAGCCCACCAACCATTTGGATCTGGACGCAATTCTTTGGTTGGAGCAATGGCTACGGAACTATCCGGGCCTTTTAATTGTGATCTCTCACGATCGCGAATTTTTGGATGGTGTGGTCGAGCATCTGTTGCACGTGGAAAACCAGCAGATCAATTACTACAAAGGCAATTATTCCGATTACGAACGTCAGCGTGCTGAACAACTTGCCTTGCAGCAGAGTGCCTATGAGCGGCAACAGGCGAAGATTGCCCATCTGCAAAAATTCATTGATCGTTTCAAGGCGAAAGCTACCAAGGCAACGCAAGCACAGAGCCGCATAAAGGCACTCGAAAAACTGGAACGCATTGCCCCAGCACACGTTGACTCGCCATTTACTTTTACCTTTTACCCGCCAGAAAAACTGGTCAACCCGCTTATTCGCGTGCGCCACGGTGCCGCTGGCTATCCAGAGCGCAAGATTCTTGACCATCTATCGCTACAGCTAGGGCCGGATTCGCGCTTGGGTCTATTGGGGCCAAACGGCGCGGGCAAGTCCACTTTGATCAAGAGCCTTGCGGGCAAGCTTGCGCCCGCTGGCGGGGAATGGTTCCGAAGCGAACATTGCCAGATTGGCTACTTTGCCCAGCACCAGCTGGATCAATTGGATCATAACGCCACCCCTTTGTTGCAGCTACAACGCCTCGCGGGCCGCACGGAAGAGCTCACCCTACGCAGCTTTCTGGGCAGCTTTGGTTTTCATGGTGACGATGTCAATTCGCGCATTGGGCGTTTTTCGGGGGGCGAGAAAAGCCGCCTTGCGTTAGCCCTGATCGTATGGCAGCGCCCTAACGTGCTGCTGCTGGACGAACCTACCAACCACCTCGACTTAGAAGTGCGCCATGCCCTAACGCTCGCATTGCAGGACTACGAAGGCGCGCTGGTACTGGTATCACACGATCGCCATTTGTTGCGTAACGTTTGCGACGAATACTGGCTGGTAGCCGAAGGCCGCGCCGAACCCTTTGCTGGGGACATGGAAGCCTACACGCAATGGCTCAGCGAGTATCACGCGCGCCAAGCGGCAAGCAGCGGTTCTAGCGACGCTGACAACTCGGGCGACGCACGCCCCGACAAAAAGGCCGACCGCCGAAAGGCAGCGGAAATCCGCGACAGATTACGCCCCTACAAACGCAAGATCGAAACACTAGAGAAAAAACTTGCACAACTGCAGCAGGCAAAAACTGAAATAGAGAGCGCGCTTGCCGACCCAAGCATTTACGAAGCCGCCAACAAAGCCAAACTCGCCCAACAGCTCAAAGACCAAGCGGCGCGTGCAGCCGAAATTGAAGTAATCGAGTTGGAATGGCTGGAAGCGTCTGAAGCGCTAGACGCCCTCACCCTGGAACTACAACAAGCGGAATCCTGAGGATTTGATCTGCCCGTTTCAGCGGCACCGAGTTTGACTGCTCGCTGGCAGCCGGCATGGGAGCCGCAGGCTGCCTAGGAGCGGGCGCTTCGGGCGGGGGAAGATCCTCGCAGCTTACCCGCACACCTCCAACGCTTGCCGCCTTGATCTCGCCAGCACCTTTTTTGATTTCGCAGAGCTGCCCTTCCGGCTGCTTGGCCACGGTAATTTGGTAACGCTCGCCGGTGAACACCGCTGTTTCAAAAGTAAATTTGCCGTTTTTGGACAGTGAAAGTTGCTCTTTGCTGCCATTTAATGCAAGAACAAGCAGGCCCTTAAGACCACTTGCGGAACCACTGATCCGATAGCGCAAACGCTGGCAGTGCACGTTAAGCTGGGTGATATTGCCGGTAATCTCTCCTTCAGCGGGCGCATCGCTCTCCTCATTGCGAAAATCACAGCGCATTCCCTCGGGCACCGCGCTAATCTCCACCTTGTAAGCGCTACCGTGAGACAAGGAAGTGCGAAAGCGGAATTTCCCATTTGCGCGCACATTCAGCGTTTCTTGATCGTTGAGTTGAAGTGTAATCGGCGCGCGAATCCCGGTTGCATTGCCGCCCAGCGCATATTGGAAGGTTGTGCAGCGTATTTGCATGGTTTTGACGTCATCCAAGCCGACAACGCCTTGCGCTTTTTCAAGCCGGCAGCGCTGGCCTGGGGGCTGTTGTTGGATTACCGCACGATAGCTTGCCTTGGCCTCAAAATCAGTCGCGAACATAAAAGGCCCGTCTTGCTGGATCGGTAACTCTTCCGCGTCGTTGACTTTCAGAATCAAGCCTGGGCGCACTCCGGTTGCCTCTCCACCCACCTGGAATAACAAGGGCATACAGTTGAGAGCAACGTCGCTGATGGTGTCCAGCAAATAACCCACACCACGCCCCAAGGAACAGGTCACTTCTGGCGGGTTTCGGCTAATTTTGACGTCGTAGGCTTCACCGTGCTTGAGTTTGGTCAGAAAGTTAAATGAGCCATCACGCTGGATCGTGAGAGTTTCCTTGGTGCCGTTGAGCTGTAGATTGACCGGGCCGCGAATGCCTTCTGCCAGCCCGCCGATGGGGTAATAATTGTCATCACACTTCACCAAAATACCATCGACGCTTTGGGCATGGATGCGGCCGCTGCCGTATTTTACGGTACAGGTCTGCCCTGCTGGCTGCTCTCGAACGGTCACGTCGTAACGGGTGCGGTTTACTAAACCGGCTGGAAATAAAAATGAGCCGTTTTCCGTGATCGTAAGCGGATCGCCTTGGTTTACCACAAGCGATAGTTGCCCCACTAATCCGCGTACTTCGCCACCCAAGGTAAAGGTGGCGCACTCTACGGAGCCGGACATGCGGCTAAAACGCAGGGTGCAGGATTTTTCTGCGCGTTCTGCGTACCAGTCAATTTGTTGCGGAACGCTTAGCTTTGTGGGCACATCCAAGGTGGCGAGATGGTTGGCAACAACGGAGATGAGTGTGTTGATTTGTTCTACATCCACCCGACCGTAGCCACGCTGAGCCAGCACTTGCGCCAAGTACATGCGGGTGGCTGCAGTGGTGGTTTGATTGATTTGGATCGGGTATTTCGGGCCGCCGGTTTCTAGCAGCAGCGCTTGGAGTTCGATAGCACCTAGATTGGGCGTAGCCGTTTTATTCGCTGGGGTTTTGCTCGCATCCGTTGGCGCACCGATGGTTTGACGAATTCGCAAAAGCCCGTCCACGCGGGGGGCCTCATTGAGTTGCAGTCGGTAACGCCCGCCTTCACCGGCTTCCAGTGCTGCGATATGTAGCGGAATTTCGCTAAAGTGCGCGGGTTCCGCCGCCTTTGGGCCATTCGGGCCGGTGCTGGCAGGCTGGGCTGCCTTGGGCAGTAGTAGCACCGCCTTGATATCCTCCACCGTAAGCGGTGCGGCGCCCGGCGCTTGCTCAATGTGCAAATAGTAATCCACCAATTGATTCGCGCGTGCGCGATCGGTTTGCGGCTCACACGCCACAAGCGCGACCGCGCAAACCATCAACACAAACTGCAACGCCCGCGCGCCAAACGCTCGGCTTGGCGTGCGGGCTGAGTTGCGGTATTGGGCAAAAAAACGGATGGGGTTCACGCAGTATTCCTTCGTATTGGCTAGCTGCTTATTTTAGCAAGCCGATCAACAAGCGCATCGACCAGTTTGCTAATCCCATCGCAAGCTTCTGCGATGGAACCCGCCAGCATATAGGCTGGGGTAGAGATTACGTTTTTCTCTTGGTCTACGACAAACTGAAATACGTTGCAGTCTTTATGCTCGCCCCCCATCGCACGGATGGCATCTGCGGTGGCTGCATCGGTGCCGATGGTGCATTGAGTGCCTTCACCAAAGAGCAGTGGCGCCATGGTGGGCGAAATGCAGATCAAGCCTACCGGCTTTCCTGCGGTTTGAATGGCGCGCGCAAATTTCGCAACGTCGGGGTTTAGCGTCATTTGTGCGCCTTTCACGGCGAAGTCGCACAGGTTTTTTGCTGCGCCAAAACCGCCTGGAAAAATCACTGCTGCGTAGTCTTCGGGGTTTGCGGTTGCAATGTCGAGCACGCTTCCACGCGCGATGCGTGCGGATTCAACCAATACGTTGCGCGTTTCTGGCATTTCTTCGCCGCTTAAATGGTTGATGACATGCATCTGCTTCACGTTGGGCGCAACGCATTGATAGGCGATGCCACGCTGGCTGAGGCGTAACATCACCAATACGCTTTCGTGAATTTCCGAACCGTCGTAAACGCCGCAGCCGGATAGCACTACCGCGACTTTTTGGGGTTGCCCAGATGCAGGTTGGCTGGATACGTTCGTTGACATTTCTTGCCCTCTTGTTGGTGCGTTATTATTCTGGCCGATGGTTACCGCCTCAATACTAGAGACTCGTTTTGTCTTGGGGAGCCTGAAATACCGGCAGATGGAATTACTTTACCTGCACCTTCCGGCAACACCCAAAACCGGCTTGGATCTACTTGGTGTTTTTCTAGCGCCCGTGCTAAATCAATGACAGGCTGGTCGATCGGCTCATCGGTGAGCTGGAAGGTATTGAAATGGATAGCAAGGGTGTTCTCGGCCTGCAAATCCAGATGGGCGCGAACGGCGTCTTCTGGGTTCATATGCACCGGCCCCATAAACCAATAGGGTTCATAGGCGCCAATCGGGAGCAGCGCAAACCGTGGCACGCCCAGCCGCTCATGGATGGCCTTGAAGTGCCGACCATAGCCCGTATCGCCGCCAAAAAACAAGCTGCCAGCCTTGCTCTCGACCCACAGCCCGCCCCATAGAGAGCGGTTACGATCGCGCAGGCTTCGTCCGGAGAAATGCTTTGCCGGCGTAAAGTGTACTTTCAGCTCCTCGTGTTCAGTCGATTGCCACCAGTCGAGTTCGCTCACCCGCGCAAGGCCGTTGGCGCGCAGTAGTGATGCATTGCCCAGCCCCGTTACGACGTGGGGCCGGTCACGCTTTTCGAGATAGCGCAGCGTGGGCAGGTCGAGGTGGTCGTAGTGGTTGTGGCTGAGCAGCACGAGGTCGATCTGTGGCAGATCTTCAAGCGCAATGCCTGCTGCACGCACTCGCTTGGGGCCGAGGTTTCGGAAGGGGCTTACCCGAAACGACCAAACCGGATCGGTGATGAGGTTGTAGGGGCCGATCTGGATGAGTACCGTTGCGTGATTGACAAAGCTTACGCGCCAATCGTTTAGATCTTCGGAGAGCCGCCTCGGTGGCAGCGCATAATCATCGTTCTGCACCCAATCGGGCCAGCGCGACGGTTTGCGAGTGCGCAGCCAAGTGAGTACGTCGCTATCCCTTCGGCCACCGCGTTCGAGGTTATGAAAAAATTCACCGTTGTAATGATCGGATCGCGGATAGCTGCGGGCGGGACGGATGAGCAGGCGTTCACGCCAGTGTTCTTCTCGCAGAATCAGAATGCGTTCGCGGTAGATTTTTTGGTTCATGACGTGTAAGGGCTCACGGGTGGACTGCATCGGTTTGCGCTATAGCTCGGTTTGCGCTGCGGCTCGGCTTGCACTATAGCACGCCACGCTGAACGAATAGACGCATCGCGATTGGTTCTTCCTACGCCACACCCGCAGAGAAACTTCTACGCATGTGTCGCATTCTGCTACTTTTTTGTCTGCGGATGCACTTCCGCAGGGTGCAAATGATTTGCCAGACTCGTCTCGGCTATATACATTATGTATTCTCATCCATTCTCCCTCCGTAATGGCAAGGTTTGATGCCTTTGCCGCGACGTTTTTTGGCACTGACGATTAAGGATATCTCCGATGAAAACCGCTTGCCTTCGATCTTTCGCCCTAGCCGCGCTTGCGGCTTCGTTCGCGCTCCCAAGCGTTTCCTTTGCAGCCTCTTTTACGGGCGTTGTGACGGGGCCAAACGATGAACCTATGGCGGGCGCGCTGGTGACGGTATTTAACGAGCAGATGGATCGCAAAGAAACCGTATACGCCGATGCGATGGGACGTTATGCGATTCGCACACCGTTTTCCGGGAAGTTGCGCGTGCGCGCCCGCACGCATCGCTTTGAAGATACGCTGATGGACGTGGATTCGAAGCTCGATGAAGTTCGCAGTCTAGATTTCAAAATGCAGCCTTTTGCAAACGCGCAGGCGCTTTCCGACAGTCTGACTGCATCTGCTCACATTGGCGAAATTCAATGGCCGGATGAGGAGAGCCGCGCTGCATTTATCAGCCAGTGCAACTACTGCCACCAAATTGGTAACGCACTCACTCGGGTGCCAAAATCGGTGCCTCTGTGGAAATCCACCATTGAACGCATGGAAGGCTATGGTGTGCTCTTGACACACAGCGAATCCAATTCGATCGCAGAGCAGTTGCACAAAGGTTTGGATGGCCGTGCAGTGCAGGCGATGCAAAAATACGATAGCCCAGAAGCACTCTCGCGCGCAAAAATCACCGAATGGCTGGTAGGTGATGAACTGAGTTTTATTCACGATGCAGATATTGGCCACGATGGTAAGTTTTACGGTACAGATGAAGGCCACGACATTATCTGGGTGCTCGATCGAGAAACGGGCCAGATTGATCAGGTGCCGCAACCTGATATTGATTTGCCGCAAGGTGGGTATTTTGCCGCCATGCAGCTGCCCTTGGGCGTTTTTACTGGGAAACACGGCCCACACAGCCTTGCCCAAGGAAAAGATGGGCGTTTCTGGATTACCAATGCGCTCTCTTCTACGCTAATGAGCTTTGATCCGGCTACGCGAGAATTCAAGACGTATCCGATTGAGGAGGACGCGCTCTACCCGCACACCGTTCGTATTGATCAGGCGGGGATCGTTTGGTTTACCGTCGCGGTGTCCAATAAAGTCGTGCGGTTTGATCCCGCCACCGAAAAAATGACGGTGATCCAGCTACCGCATAACGGGATTGGTCGCTGGATCGCGGAAACCATCACGCCCAAAGCGATGTGGTTTTTCGGCAAGTTTTGGCCCAAAGAAAATCTGCCCGTGAAGGTATCCCCGCACCGCTGGACGCAAGGACGTCAGTTTCCCAACCTGCCCTACGGCATCGACGTTAATCCGCTGGATGGCTCGATCTGGTATGCGAAATTACTTTCGAACTATATTGGCCGCATTGACCCCGTTACGCTGGCTATTGAAGAATACGAAACTCCGCTAAGCGGGCCGCGACGCCCACGCTTTGACAAAAACGGTATTCTCTGGATTCCAGCGTTTGACGATAGCGCACTGCTGCGTTTTGATCCTAAAACCAAGATTTTTGAGAGCATTAAACTTCCATTGCTAGCCGCCAACGAGTACGAAACGCCTTACGCATTGAACGTACATCCTTCTACGGGGGAAATCTGGATTACGTCGAACATGTCGGATCGAGTGCTGCGCTTTAATCCCGACAGCCGCACATTTATCGCCTACCCAAGCCCTACGCGCGTGACTTGGCTGCGGGATATGGTGTTTTCAAAATCAGGCGAAGTCTGCTCCAGTTCCTCCAACCTGCCTGCTTATGGAATTGAAGATAAGCGCAATGCATTCTTTTGTATCGACCCAGAAGGCGGCGCGGCGGATCGAGAAGCGCTAAACGAGAAACTCTAATCGGCGATCCTTGATCACTGGCATGGACGGATCAACGCGTGCGCAGTAGCATATAGCCCTGCGCTCGCCCCCCTCCTACCTCCAGCGTGTTCATGCGTTGCTGGGGCTGCCAATTTTTTACGGAGCCATCATGCCGATTCAACTGTTCTCTCGCGGTGCTTATCCTTTTACTCGGATGCGCCGGATGCGTAAGGATGATTTTTCCCGCCGCTTAATGCGTGAAACGGTGCTCACGCCCAACGATCTGATTTATCCAATTTTTGTGCTGGAAGGCGAAAATCAGCAGGAAGAAGTGGCCTCCATGCCGGGCGTGATACGCCAGAGCCGAGATTTATGGGCTAAAGATGCTAAGCATTTGGCCTCTTTGGGGATTACTTCGGTTGCACTTTTTCCGGTGATTCCGCAAAGCAAAAAAACCTTGGATGCACGCGAAGCGTGGCACGATAATGGCCTCGTTCCCCAAACGATCAAAGCAATCAAGGATGCCGCGCCGGAGCTTGGCGTGATTACCGACGTGGCGCTGGACCCCTACACCACCCACGGCCAAGACGGGATCATTGATGAGCAAGGGTATGTGCTCAACGACACCACCGTCGATGCGCTGATCAAGCAGGCGCTTTGCCACGCCGCAGCGGGAGCAGATGTGGTGGCGCCTTCGGATATGATGGATGGCCGTATCGGCGCAATTCGTAGCGCATTGGAAAACACGGGGCAGATCAATACGCGCATCCTCGCCTACTCCGCAAAATACGCCTCTGCCTATTACGGCCCGTTCCGCGATGCCGTGGGTTCATCGGCCAATCTGAAAGGCGGAAATAAATTTACCTACCAAATGGATCCGGCCAATACGCAAGAGGCGTTACAAGAAGTCGGCCTAGACCTTCAGGAAGGCGCGGATATGGTGATGGTAAAACCGGGCATGCCGTACCTCGACATCGTGCGCGAGGTCAAAAATCATTTCGGCGTACCCACACTGGTGTATCAGGTGAGCGGTGAATACGCGATGCATGTCGCCGCTTTCCAAAACGGCTGGCTTCAGCGTGAGGCGGTCATTCTGGAATCGCTTACCTGCATAAAGCGTGCAGGTGCCGATGGTATTTTGACGTATTTTGCGAAAGAAGCCGCGGAATTGCTGAACCGATAAGGGGATGTAAGCGCCAACCCAGCGCTTGGATAACTTGGCATTTACGGAATTCTGGCCTTTACTGAAATCACCCCCCCTTTTCGGTATAAGCCATGAGCACCTATTCTGCGAGTCACCTATCCTCGGGCCGCGGCAGGCTCGTTAACGTCATCTCGAATTATCAAAGGTTTGTTGCGAAAACCCTGTGGATCATGACCTTGATCGCTTGGTTGATGTCGTTTGCCTTTGCGTCAAGCCACAATACTTGGGGGCTGGCGCTCGTGGTGGGTGGGGCGCTCACGGCGATCAATACGTTTTTGGCGTTCAAGGCACCCCAGTGAAGTGGGCTCGATCGGTGTCGGTATCGTGCTTATGGTGTTTGTGACCTTACACGTTCACCAGCTGCACGGGATGATCGAAGGCCACTTTGGCTATTTCGTGTTTATTGCCGCGCTGTTCGCGTATCTCGACTGGCGCCCCATTGTGGCCGCCGCAGCCACCGCAGCCACCGCAGCCATTCTGCACGTGGGCGTGCACATGCTGCAAATGGCGGGATATCCTATTTATCTGTTTCCGGACAACATGCACTCATGGTCGATCGTATTTTTCCATGCGTTTTATGTGGTGATCGAGTCTGGCGTGTTGATTTCGCTGCTGAGCCTTGCCAGTAACCTGTTGAGCGTCTCGCAGCAATTGCTGCAAACCCTGCAGTCGATTCGCAAGGAAGGCGACACGCTGGATCTTGCGGTTCGGGTGAAAGGAAAAAACAGCCGTAATTCTCTAATGAAGCTGTTTGACCAGTTGCTGAGTAGCATGGACACTGCCCTCCAACAGGTAATCACCGCCGAAAACAATACCCGCAGCATCCTGTCGAACGTGAGTGGCGATACCCAGAAACTAAGCCGCCAGGTAGAGAATAATCATTCTGCTGCGCGCCAGATGCACCTGACCCTGACCGAAATTCTCGATTATTTTGAAATTGAAAAGGCAGCGCTCGCCAAGACAGTGGGGTTGATCGAGCGCGTATCCGTGCAGCAAAAACACGGCAGCGAAGCAGTACAGGGAGCGGAACACAGTTTGTCCTTGCTGACGACCACCATCGGCGACACCTCCTCCGTGATTGATGCGCTCGCGGCAGACTGCCAAGCCGCAATGGGAATTTTGACCGAAGTTCGCAACATCGCCGAACAAACCAACCTGCTGGCCCTAAACGCCGCCATTGAGGCCGCCCGCGCGGGCGAGCAAGGGCGGGGATTTGCCGTAGTGGCCGATGAGGTGCGCACGCTTGCTACCCGCTCTAAAGAATCCACCGAGCGCATCAGCGAAATCATTTATCGCTTGAAGGAAAGCTCCGAAACCTCCGTGCAAACCATGCAAGAAAGCGCAAAACGCGCGTTAGAAAACAGCCAGAACAGCCAAGCGGTTGCGGTGACGTTCCGCGACATTGGCAATTCGCTTCAGGAAATGACTCGCCTCGGCCAAGAAGTTTCGGACGTTGCAGATCGTCAAGACGCGGGCACACAACAGCTGATCAAAGAAGCATCCCAAGTAGAGCAAGTGGCGATTGACAGCAAGGAAGCCACCGCCCGCATTGTTGGCAATATCGGTGAACTAACAGCGGAATTCGATCGGCTCCGAAATAATTTGGCCGCGTTCAGGACGTCGGCGCGCGGATGAAGCGTAAGCCGACACCGGGTTCGGTAATGATGTAACGTGGCGATGCCGCATCATCACCGATCTTGCGGCGTAATTTCCCTACCAAAATTCGCAGGTAGTGGGCGTCTTCATCGTGGGTGGGGCCCCACATTTCTTGAAGGATCTGCGTTTGTGTCAGAAGCCGCCCCGGTTGCCGCACCAGCAATGCGAGCAGGGCGAATTCCTTGCGAGAAAGGGCCACTGGTTGACCATCAACAGACACTTCGCGCCCGACAAGATCAACGCGCAACCGACCGTCATCAAAGGCCGGCCCGTCTGCATGGCTGCTGGTTGCGTAAAAGCGCACGAATTCGCGCCATCAACTCACCAATGCCAAACGGCTTGGTGACATAGTCGTTCGCCCCCATGTCCAGCAGTGCAACCTTTTCAGTTTCATCGGCGCGCACCGTCAGCACGATAACCGGGGCTTGCGACCACTGCCGCAATTCGCGCAAAACTTCTTTGCCATCCATGTCGGGAAGACCAAGATCCAGCACCACGAGGTCTGCCCCCTTCGTAGCAAGCTGGGTCAGCCCGTCTACACCACGTTCTGCAAGCAGAGTGGTGTAGCCTTGTGAACGCAGGCTGATGTCGACGAACTTGCGAATTTGCGGTTCGTCATCAATGATCAGAATGCGCGGCGCGACCGCAACATTATGCGCCGCAATCTGATCGTTACTTGCAGGTGTACTGGTTGGAACCATAGCGCGTCAACTCCGATGCGGAAAGTGCCCCCAAGGCAGAGTCAAACGGATGGTAGTGCCACGGCCATCCGGGCCGGGCAACGCTTCTACGCTGCCCATGTGTGCGCCGATAATGCCTTGCACGATGGTCAGACCTAGGCCGGTCCCTTGGGTTCCCCTGTCACCACGCTCTACGCTATAAAACATGTCGAAGATACGGCTGCGCTCAGCTTCTGGAATGCCAGGGCCAGCATCTGAAATACGGATTTGCAGGTGTGCTCCTGGCTCGCCACTCACATTGACGATTACAGGCTCGTCACGGGGGGAAAAGCGGGCGGCATTTTCCATGACGTTGAACAGGGCCTGCTCGATCAAGGCCGGATGCACATGTATCGGCGGCAAATCTTCGGGAATACTGCACTCGATGCGCACTTCCGGCTGGTAGCGTTGCAGTCTGCGCGAGGCCGAGCCCACCAACTCATCTACGCCGATCCAGTCGCGCACCAGTGTCATACCTTCGTGGCCGAGGCGCGTCATGTCGAGCAGGTTCTGGATATAACGATCAAGGCGTTCACCCTCCAGCCGAATGGCTTCCAGCAGACTTTGCCGATCCTCTTCGCTCATGTCCTTGCCGTAGCAGACAAGGCTATCCGCAGAACCAATGATCGAGGACAGCGGCGAGCGCAGGTCGTGCGACACCGACGAGAGCAGCGCAACTTTCAGGCGTTCGGTTTCCCCTCCCACCCTTGCCGCTTCAAGTTCTGAGACGAGCCGCGTCCGCAGGGCTGCCTGACCAATGTCGGTGACCATACTTTCGGCCAGCCGGCGCTGCTCAAAGGTGGGGCGTCCAGCACTTTCCGGAAACTTCAGGCCAATCACACCGAAGCTGTTGCCGTCGGTTTGCAGCGGCAGAAACCACCATGGGCAGTTTCCCAGTGTATCCGTATAACGTCCACATTCACGGCCATGTTGTAACGTCCAGTCTGCGGCCATCAAATCTTTTTCAGTGAATGTCAGGTCGGCGGGAATGCGGGTAGCGTCAATCCGTATCCAAGCTTGTGCGCTCAGCGTATTTTGAAGCACAGCGGTGCCTGCAGTCATAACCTGCCCAAGATCGGCCGCGCTCGCGAGCCCGTGCCCGAGTTTCTGCAAGAGCGTGGTATGAGTGTTGGCTGCGCTCAACGCAACGACTTGCATGCGCAATTGTGACGCAAGACGCCCCGCAATCAGCGCTGCCGCGAGAAACAGCAGCACAGTAGCCACGCCCCGATGGGCGCTGATCAGCAGTGTAAATCTGGGTTCAATGAAAAAGAAATTGTAAGCCAAAAAGCACAGTACCGCAGCAATGGCCGCCGCCAACATGCGTGTTCTGGACGCGACCAACATAACCGCCACCAGAAATATCAGCGACAAGTCTTGCAGATCAAGATAACGTTCTGCGATAGCGGCAATGCCAACGGCTCCGAGACTGGCAACTAGGATCAGCAACGTTTCACGCCCCGGCAGACGCAAGTGGCTGGCTAACGGCCAGTCACGCGTCCGAGCGGGCATCTGCGGGGTACTGATAATCGTAAGCTCATAACGTGCACCGCGCTGTAGCAGTTGTTGTGTCATAGTGCGGTTGAACAGCCGCGCGATGGGGCGCTCCCGTGTGCGTCCGATTACGATGGTTTTGGCATTCCGGACTGCCGCCGCATCCAGCAGTGCCTGAGTAACGTCGGTATTGTGCAGGGCTTCGGTTTCACCGCCAAGATTTCGGGCGAGGGCAAATGCTCGGTCGATTTCGGAGAGACGCTGCTGCTCGGCGCGTGCGGCGGGATCGTGAGCACGTGGAGCGCGCTCAAGATCATTCACCTGTAACGTGGCAATTGCGGCGCGACCGGTTTCTACAGTGACGACCGACCACGATGCCGCCCGCCGTTCGGCAATTCGGGCGCCAGCCCGCACCAGATATTCCGAATGCCCCTGGCCATCAATGGCAATCATCACATGATGCTGTATGGAGATATTCTCTAGCCCACGTGCCATGCGGGTTTCTCGCAGATCGGCATCGACGTGGCCCGCCACCGTTTGCATGGCCAGTTCGCGCAGGGCGGTAAGATTGGAGGGTGAAAAAAATGCTTGTAACGCCTGGCTTGCCTGTTCAGGCAAATACACCTTGCCCTGATTGAGCCGTTCGATCAGTTCGCGCGCTGGCAAATCGACCAAGCGAATATCACGCAGGCGAGAAAACACGACATCCGGAACGGTTTCGCTGACACGCACGCCAGTGATCTGATGTACCACATCATTCAGGCTTTCCAGATGCTGGACATTGATGGTGGTGTAGACATCCACGCCGGCATCCAGCAGCTCTTCGACATCCTGCCAGCGTTTTTCGTGACGGCTGCCGGGAACGTTGCTGTGGGCGAGTTCGTCCACAAGGGCAATGGCTGGGCGGCGTGCGAGCAAGCCGTCCAGATCCATTTCTTCCAGCCAGCGGCCTTTGTATTCGAGCTTCTTACGGGGCAGTACCGGCAAACCGTCCAGCAGGGCCAGCGTTTCACTGCGGCCATGCGTTTCGATGATGCCAGCCACCACATCCACGCCCTGACGCAATAATTCGCGCGCTCGCGTTAGCATGGCAAAAGTTTTGCCGACGCCGGGCGCAGCGCCCAGAAACACGGTCAGACGCCCGCCGGACTGGCGCCTGATTTCTCCGAGCAATGCGTTTGCTTGGATGCTTTGCTCACTTGACATGGCACTAAACTCCGGCGTTCGTCATCATGTTTTTCCGGTGGTGACCGGCTTTTCTGTAGTGGCGGCTGTTCCCGTGGTGATTGCATCCAGCGCCATGTTCAGGTGCAGGATATGCACACGCGGTTGTCCGAATACGCCAAATTGCTTGGCTTCAGTGTATTCATTCACCAGCGCTTTCACTCTCTGCGGTTCCAGCCCCCGCTCACGGGCCACGCGGTCGATCTGAATGGCCGCCCCTTGGGGGCTCACATGGGGGTCCATGCCGCTGCCGGATTGCGTGTAAAGTTCGCCCGGAACCGATTCCGGCGCGACGCCGTTACGCTGGGCAACGGCCAGCCGCGTTTCCGCAAGGCGGGCGCGCAAGTCTGGGTTGGTTCGCGCCTGGTTGCTGCCGCTCATGGCCATTGGATTGTAGCTCGCCGCTGAGGGGCGCGGCTGAAAATAGCCATCGCCGGCAAATGGCTGAGCCACGAGGCTTGACCCCACAGGTGCGCTGTTATGATGCAATAGACTGCCGTTGGCGGTATCGGGAAATAACGTCTGGCCAATACCAACGCCAGCCAGCGAGTACAGAAAACCAAACCCAGCAAGCGCAATCGCCGCCAACGCCAGTGAACCGCGCAGGGCGCCACCATCGTGCAACGTTGCAGCGGGCGATGGCGACAAAGCGGTTTTGGAAGTTTGTAACTGTTCTTGTAACTGCTCTTGTAACTGCTCTTGTAACTTAGTCATGGTGATGCCTCACACGATAAACAGGCTGGAAACCAGCACATCAATGATTTTTATGGCAATGAACGGAAGCACAATACCGCCTGCACCGTAGATCAGCATGTTGTTGCGCAACAGTTCCGTAGCACTGGCAGGCTTGAAACGAACGCCACGCAAGGCTAGCGGTACAAGAAGCGGAATGATGATGGCATTGAAGATCAGCGCTGAAAGCACCGCACTTTCCGGACTGGCCAGTTGCATCACGTTCAGCACCGCCATTTGTGGAATGGCGGCGGCAAACAGTGCCGGCAGGATGGCGAAGTATTTGGACACGTCATTCGCCAAGGAAAACGTCGTGAGTGCGCCGCGCGTGATCAGCTGTTGTTTGCCTATTTCCACAACCTGAAGCAGTTTTGTGGGGTCGGAATCCAGATCCACCATGTTGCCGGCTTCCCGCGCCGCCTGCGTGCCGGAGTTCATAGCCAGCCCGATATCGGCTTGCGCCAGCGCAGGTGCGTCGTTGGTACCATCACCCACCATGGCCACCAGACGGCCCTCCTGTTGCTCGCTGCGGATTCGAGCCAGCTTATCTTCCGGACGGGCTTCTGCGATGTAGTCATCTACGCCGGCTTCTGCGGCAATATTGGCGGCGGTGAGCGGATTGTCGCCGGTGATCATCACCGTTTTGATGCCCATGGCGCGCAGTCGCGCAAAGCGTTCCTTGATGCCATGTTTGATGACATCCGAAAGCTCTATAACGCCGAGAATGTGGCGACCTTCACTGACCACCAGCGGAGTTGCACCCTTACGGGCCACCTCGGCAACGCGCACCTCAAGCTCCTGCGGAATGTGGCCACCCAGGCGCTGAGCGTGGTGGACGATGGAATCCATGGCGCCCTTGCGGATCGTGCGGCCATCGGCAAGGTCTACACCTGACATGCGTGACTGGGCCGAAAATGCCACAAAATGCGAGCCTTCGGGTTCGGTGATTTTTTCATTCCGCTCGCGCGCAAGTTTCACAATCGACTTGCCTTCCGGCGTCGGATCGGCCAGCGAAGCCAGCAATGCAGCCTGACGAAGCTGCGCGGCATCTACGCCGGCCAGCGTATGAAACGCAGTGGCCTGCCGGTCGCCGTGGGTAATGGTGCCGGTTTTGTCGAGCAACAGCACATCCACATCACCCGCTACCTCAACCGCCTTACCGGATTTTGCCAGAACGTTGGCCTTAAGGGCCCGATTCATACCAGCAATACCAATCGCCGGCAACAAACCGCCGATGGTGGTAGGAATCAGGCACACCAGCAGCGCCACCAGCAGTACCAGATCGGTTTTTACGCCGACGAACCCTGCAATGAACGGCAGGCTCACCACTACGATCAAAAAGGTCAATGTCATGATGGCCAGCAAAATACCCAGCGCCACTTCATTGGGAGTTTTCTGGCGGTTGGAGCCTTCTACCAGCGCGATCATGCGATCCAGAAAGCTGCTCCCTGGCTCTGCCGTTACTCGCACCACGATGCGGTCGGAAAGCACTTTGGTGCCACCGATCACGCCGGAGCGGTCGGTTCCGGCTTCGCGCAGTACCGGTGCGGATTCACCGGTTACGGCGGCTTCGTTGATGGTGGCCATGCCTTCGATAATTTCACCATCCGCTGGCACCAGTTGGCCTTCTTCCACCACGACGAGATCCCCCGGACGCAATTCTGCCGCAGGAAGGCTGGTTTCTTTGCCCGCTTTGTCGAGCCGTCGGGCCACAAGATCCTTGCGGGCGCGGCGCAACGACGCGGCTTGGCCTCGGCCACGCGCTTCGGCAATGGCTTCTGCGAAATTGGCAAACAGTACTGTAACGAACAGGATCAGGGTCACAGCCCAGCCGAACCCCGGGCTGCTCCACCCCAAAAGGCTTGCCAGCGCCGTTACCAGCGTACCGGCCCATACCAGCGCCATAACTGGATTCTTGATGGCATGTTGTGGTGCGAGTTTTACGAATGAATCCACGAGGGCGGCTTTCACATCATGCCCGGAACGAATATCGCTCATGATGACAACTCCTTCATTGAGCCAGAATGGAAGTCAGTGACAGGTGATCGGCGATGGGGCCAAGCACCAGTACCGGCATGAATTGCAACAGGGTGAGAATGAGCACGATGCCCATCAGCACCAGCGCAAAGGTCGGCGTTTCGATTTGGAGCGTACCTGAGCCTTCCGGTGCCTGACGTTTTGCGGCCAGCATGGCGGCAATGGCCAGCGGAATCACCAGCGCTGGAAAACGCCCAGCCGCCAGCACAAAGGCGCAACTCACGTTCCACCACAAGGTGGCATCCCCCAGTCCTTCGAACCCAGAACCGTTGTTGGCAAAGGCCGACACATATTCGTAGAACACCTGACTTATTCCGTGAAAACTGGGGTTGGAGTTTCCAGTAATGCCAGGCACGGCCAGCGTTACGGCGGTGAAGAACAGCAGTACCAGCGGTTGCCACAGCACCAGAATGGCGAGCAACCGAACCTCTGGCGCTTCAATCTTGCGGCCGAACAATTCCGGCGTGCGGCCTGTCATCAATCCGGCCAGAAATACGGCCAACAGCAGATACACGATGAATTGCTGGATCCCACAACCGATGCCACCCCAGATGGCGTTGATCAGCATGTTGGTAATTGCAACGAGACCTGTAAGCGGCGCAGAAGAATCCATCATCATGTTGACGGATCCATTGTTGATCTGAGTAGTCGTCGCCCCCCAGAGGGCAGAGGCTTCTGCGCCGAGGCGCACTTCCTTGCCTTCCATTAGCGCAAGATCAGCAGAGGTGCCGGACCAGCTTTCCGACCACATCGCCAGTGAAGTCGAGATCACCGACAGAGTGAGCATCGTGCCAAACACCATGACGCCAAACCGCTGGCGGCCGGTAAAGGGCCCAATCATGAAAATAATGGAAACGGGAATCAGCGCAATCCCAAGCACTTCCAGAAAATTCGAAAACGGCGTGGGGTTTTCCAGTGGAACGGTGCTGTTGGGACCGTACCAGCCGCCACCGTTACTGCCCAGCTGCTTGATGGCCACCATTGGTGCCACTGGGCCGAGCGGGATTTTTTGCGTAGCAAGGGTTTCAGTGGTCGTGATCTCATTCGCTGCAGACGGGTTCGCACTCAGGTTGAGCGTTTCAAGGGGCACGGTTTCGGGGCCTGAAGCGAGCGTGGCTGGCACACCCTGCCATACCAGTAACGACGACCATACAAGGCACAAAGGCAGAACAAAACGCACGGCAGCACGAATCACGTCCACCCAGTAGTTGCCCACATCAATACTCGCCGAAAGAGGAGCACCTTCCAATCGAGCGCGCCCACCAAACAGGCCACGCAGGGTGGCACAGGCCACCGCCAGCGCCACGATGGGCGTCACCACCTGCAAGCCGACAATGCCCGTCATTTGGGACAGATAAGAAAGCTGCGCCTGCCCAGAATAATGCTGCTGGTTGGTGTTGGTCAGAAACGACACCATGGTGTGCAGCGCCAGATCCCAACTCATATTGGGAATACCATCGGGATTAAGCGGCAACCACGCCTGAGTCATGAAAATGATCCAGACCACCACCGCCAGCACCAGATTGCTCAGCAGAAACGCGCCAGCATAGCCGCGCCAGCTCATGCCAGCCTCCGGGCGTGCGCCAAGCAGGGCATACAGAGGCCGTTCGATCCATTGGAACAGCGCATCGCTGCGCATGGGGGCACCGCGCATCACGGCAGCGAGGTAGCGGCCCAGAGGCCACGCCAGCGCCACGAGCAGCGCGAGGAACAACAGGTATTCAATCATGTGAATATACTCCGGTAATGCAGGAATGGCAGGTCATGCGAGGCATGGCAAATCCTCAGAAGGCGGCCTGCAAGGCGAATTCGGCGCGGGTGCCAGCCATGTCTGGAAACAAGGCTTTGGCGTTTTGGTCGGTACCGTGAAGTGTGATGCGGGCCTCAAACGGGGCCGCAAAGGCCCAGATGGCACTCGCTGCGGCGTGGCTGTAGCTTTTGGCATACGCATCATCGAGAAAGTAACGTGCGAGACTGGCTTCAGCACGCCACTGATCATTGAAAGCGTGGCGCGCACCGAACTGCGACCAAGCACCCTCCGTCTTGCTTGCCATGGCATTGGTGGAATACGCCAGCGCCAGCCAGAACCGGTCTTGCCAGGTCACACTGGCATTGACTTCATTCCAGTCCAGCTTGGTATCGGCCGACGGGTATTCGTAGCGAAGCAATGACACATCCAGCGCCCAGTCTTCGGCAAGCATCCCACTCCAACCGATGACACCGTCCATCTCGCTGGCTGCGCCGTTCGCCGGCTCATACTTGACGCTGGAACCCCATGCCGAAACGTAGATTCCGGAGGCATGGCCGTATTTGAGCCCAGCTTGTGCCGCCGGCGCCTCGCGCGTTTGCGACGAACCGCGCCAGACATAATCCGAAACCAAGGTTGCCGAACCGGAAAATTGAGCCTGCGCGCTCTCTGCCACAAACAACAACAGCGCGCCGCCAGCAATAGCCCGCGATTTTGAGGCAGGTGAGGATATGGAAAACATGCGGTACTCCGTACATGAATGGCGAAATTGCCCATGCCCATTATTCCGGGACAAGGCGTAAACGCTCCATTCAGCAACGGGCCGTGCGCGTAAACAATGCGTAAATTTTCTATCTGGCGGGGCTCAGCGCTGGCCGGTCAGATCAACGGCTCGCGCGCAAACGTATTATCCGGCGTAGTGTTTTGATCAACGACACGGTGCTGCTTGAGGATCTCCCTGTGCGTGTATTGCTGGCGATCACTTTCGCGCACCGCACGCACCAGATCACCGGCGACGGCTTCGATAACAGTCCTTTGTTTTTCCCGATCGTCGATCCGCATGAGATCGTAATTGCCGTCCTCGGGGATCAGCATTCCGCCATTGCGCGCCTGCATAATGGTGGCCGTAAGCTGCGTATCCAACACCTGCTGCACGCGCATATCACCGTTTCTGCGCATATCAAGCTCGGTTTTCTGGCTCAGCCGGAAATCGGTCTGGCTCTTGGAGGTAACAACGCCATCACGATTCAGGCGCTGCGATTTACTGCTAAAACTGGCATCGAAATCCGCCAAGCCACTCACGAGCGCCTGCGTGCGCTGCGCTAACGCCGGCAGCAGCCGCAGCGGAGAAGACAAACTACCGCGGTTCTCGGCGGCCTCCGCCAACAATCCGTGCATTTGGCTGAACCCGCTTTTGAACAGGTCAACGATGCGCTCATCGGCTTGGCCGCGAACACCAGCGGCCTCTATGGCGCTTAAGTGGTTTGCAATGGCCTGCTGGCGCTGGGCTGGGTCACCCTCGGCCAACGGGCTATTGGCATCGACGCGAAGCTGGAACTGGCCGTGCTCCGTCGCTAGCGCCAGTCGGTTTTCCTGCGCACCCAAGTGCAGGCTGAAACTTCGCAGCGCACCGTCTTCACCTACAGGCATTTTTACGTCTAGGCTCAAACTCGCAAACTGGCTGCGATCGTAGCCCAGCAGCCCCGCAAGATCTAACTCCGGCCCGCCCGACCGCATCAGCGCAGCGAGGGCTTTTTCTACACCCTCGGTCAATTGCGCTAGCGCCTTACCCTCACCGCTACCCAACAACTCCTGGCGCTTGAGGTCGGCCAGCAGGCCCGACGACTGCCCCGCGTCGCTATTGCCAGTGTTGACGCGCAACTCCAGATTCTCTCCAGTACGCGTCTTAATCTTTAGCGTAACCTCAGCTGCCCGCTCGTTCAGACCTTGCAGCTGAGCATCGAGCCCTTGGATATTGCGCGCTGGCTGTGGCCGGCTGTAAACCACGGCAAGGCGATCTTCGGTCTCGCTTCGGCGCACCCCCTCAAGCGTCGGCGCTGGAGCTTGGGCCGGGGCAGACATTTGCACCGGCTTCACCGCTGGGCGCAGCGCAGGTACGGTCATGGGGTTCAGAGTTGTGATGCGGCCTATATTCGAAACAGTCATGCCAAGGCTTCCGATCAGAACAGCAAGACGGGCAAGCATGCCAAGAGCGTAAGGACGAAGGCACCAAGCGTTCATCGGCATATCGGCAAAGCAACGTATTTCTTGAGCCCATCGGTTCCTACCGTGAGCTTCATCTGCTGCGAGGCATTCCCCCTCCCTTCATCTCACACAACAGAAAAATAGCACTACACTCATTGTGTACCACCTTTTACACCACCCTTGGATGGGCCACTTATGCTTCGCTCACTTTCCATCGCGCAACGCGCCCTCTTGGGCTTTACGTTCGTTGCATTGCTTGTAGTCGCGCTTGGCGTTTACGCACTTGCCAAAATGAACACTATGCACAAAACCAGCGAAGAAGTTGTGGTGAGCTGGGTACCCAGCATTCAAGCGCTGGACGATATTCGCTATGGCGTACAGCGCATGCAATCCCTCACCGTAAGCGCCTTGCTCTTTGAAGATGCTGCTGCAACCGCGCGAAGAAACGCACTCCTGCGCGAAACCGAACAAAAACTGGCGAGCGCCATGACTGGCTACCGCAACCAGATTGACGATGACGAAACCGAAGACCTCGCCCAGTTTGACCGCCTCAAAGCGGCGCTCAGCCGCTATCAAACTCACCAACATGAAATCACCCAACTTACCGAGCAGGGTCAAGATCAGGACAAAATCGCTCAGGCCATCCGTAGCACCCTCCTCCCACAACTGAGCGCAGTAGACAAGCTGCTGGATGAGATGCACGAATACAACCGCACGGGCGTCTTAGCGGAGACCGCAAAAGTGGGCGAAGTATTCGCCAGCGCACGCACCGGGACGATCATCACCCTGCTAATCGCCGCCGGCCTGACCGTTGCGCTCGCCCTATTACTGACCCAAAGCATCGTACAGCCACTGCGAGAAGCCATGGCCATCGCCCGCACCGTAGCAAGCGGCGATTTACGCACCGTCATCCGTATCGAAGGCCGCGACGAGATCAGCGCACTGCTAAAATCACTGGCCACCATGCAACAAGCGCTTCACGACACCCTGCAAGGAATCACCGACTCCTCCCACCAACTTGCCTCCGCCTCGGTACAGCTCCACGCCGTAACCGAAGATGCAAATCGTAGCATGCAGCAGCAAAACAGCGAGATAGAGCAGGCCGCTACCGCCGTCACCGAAATGACTAGCGCCGTAGAAGAAGTCGCACGCAACGCCACCGAAACCTCGCAAGCCTCCCAAGACTCAGAACGTAACGCACGCCAAGGTCGGGAACAGGTCTTAGCTACGGTAGATTCCATCGACCAGCTCAACCACGACATCTCACAGACCGCAACCCGCGTAGAACAGCTTGCCGCACAGGTAAGCGGCATTGGCAAGGTACTAGACGTGATCCGCTCCATTGCCGGCCAAACCAACCTCTTGGCGCTTAACGCAGCGATAGAGGCAGCTCGCGCCGGAGAAGCCGGAAGAGGCTTTGCCGTAGTCGCCGATGAAGTGCGTAATTTGGCATCACGCACTCAAGCATCGACCCTTGAAATCGAACAAATGATCCTTGACGTTCAGCAAGGCTCCAGCGACGCGGTGCACGCAATGCAACAGAGCGAACAGCGCACCCGCGCCACGCTGGAAGATGCCCGCGCCGCCGGCGAAATCCTCGACAGCATCGCCATCGCGATCGGAGAAATCAACGATCGCAACCTCGTGATCGCCAGTGCCGCTGAAGAACAAGCCCACGTTGCCCGCGAAGTCGATCGCAACCTAGTAAACATCCGCGACCTGTCCGTACAGACCTCGGCAGGTGCCCACCAAACCAGTAGCGCAAGCGAAAACCTATCGCGCCTTGCAGTAGACTTAAGCAACCTGATCCATCGCTTCAAGATTTGAGCCACATTGCGCCCCGATTATGCGCTCAGTGTGATAAGTTGATGCAACACGGCGGCCACTCCAAACAAGCCTCGTCGCATCATGGATTTATCGCCGCAAACTCCTGCGCAGTCGACTTTGGGCTACACTTACAAAGCAGGCGGCTAATTTTCGACCTGTACAGTCATTGAGCAGGTAGAAATCATGAGCAGCCCGCACGCAAAACCGCACCCTAGCTCCGACACCGATCTAGACCTGCTGGGTGCGAATCCAGCACCCCAGAAAGTAGCTTCTGGACGTAGACGCGCACCTGATCTGCGAAACCGAAGCGTGCAACACGAATACAACGAATCGCTCGATGACATTTTTTCTGGCGATGCGCACTCAAGTAAGATGATTTCAGACATGGAAGCTTATAACGAACAGGCCGTTCACCCAGAACGAACCACAAATCACGACCAAGAGCACGCCCCCACAACGCACGCGATTGAGCTTGGCGTTCCAGAGCATTTTCTGAATCGGTATGTCAGCCTGCTGAACTTTAATGCCCGCGTGCTCGAACAGGCAGAAGACCCCACCGTGCCCCTCTTTGAGCGGCTGCGCTTTTTGCTGATCTTCTCATCCAACATGGACGAATTTTTCGAAATTCGCATGGCAGGCTTGCAGCGCGAAATCACCTACTCACAAGCCCGCCCCGAAGCCGACGGCATGGCCCCCAGCGAAGTGCTGCGCCTGATCCGCGAACGCTGCCATGAAGCAATCACCCGCCAATATGCGCTTCTGAATGACACCTTACTGCCCGCGTTAGCCGTCGAAAACATCCACGTACCGCAACGTGATGCTTGGACTGCGCGCCAAGTACAGTGGATCAAGCACTATTACCGCCAGCAGGTAGCCCCCGTACTGACTCCCATCGGCTTGGACCTTGCCCACCCCTTTCCACGCTTGGTCAATAAAAGCCTAAACTTTTTGGTCAGCTTGGAAGGCACCGACGCCTTTGGCAGGCAGCTCGGCCTTGCCGTTATTCCTGCACCAAAATCGTTACCACGCTTGATTCGCCTTCCCGAAGAAATCTGCGAAGGAAACGGCGAGCATTTTGTGTTTTTATCTTCCATCATCCACTATTTTGCCGGCTCACTCTTCCCCGGGATGAAAGCAACGGGCTGCTACCAATTCCGGTTAACCCGTAACGCCGACCTGTTGCTCGATGAGGAAAAGGTTGAAGATTTATCCATCGCTCTGCGCGGCGAGCTATTTTCTCGCGGCTATGGAGAAGAAGTGCGCCTTGAAGTGGCTGACAACATGCCGCAACACATGGTTGATTTCCTGCTCAACAAATTTGGCCTGAGCACCACCCAACTCTACCCGGTGAATGGCCCAGTCAACCTTACGCGCATGATGCCAATTCTGGATCTTGATCGCCCTGAGCTAAAATTCACCCCCTACAAGCCCAGCTTTCCGAAACCCGTACAGCGGCTGGACAATATTTTTGAAACCCTGAGCAACCAAGATGTTCTGCTGAACCACCCCTACGAATCCTTTGTGCCGGTAATTAACCTGCTGCGGCAAGCCGCACGTGATCCGAAAGTAGTTGCAATCAAACAAACGCTCTACCGCGCAGGCCGCAACTCGGAAATGCTGGATTTACTGGTTGAAGCCGCCCGCAACGGCAAAGAAGTTACCGCCATCGTCGAACTGCGCGCCCGCTTTGATGAAGAAAGCAATCTCGAAATTGCCAGTCGCCTCCACGCTGCCGGTGCGGTAGTCGTATATGGCGTGGTCAACTACAAAACTCACGCCAAAATGATGCTCATCGTGCGGCGCGAAGGCCCGAAACTAAAGCGTTACATTCACCTTGGCACCGGCAACTACCACTCCAGCAATGCTCGCCTTTATACTGACTACAGCCTGCTCACCGCAAACGACGCGCTGGCAGAGGATGTTCACAAAATCTTTCAGGAACTCACCGGCATGGGCCGCGCCGCCCGCCTAGAAGAAATTTACCATGCACCCTTCACGTTACGCGATGCGCTCCTTGATTTAATCGAAACCGAACGCACCAACAAGCTGGAAGGAAAACCCGCCGGCATCATCATGAAGGTAAACGCGCTCACCGAAAAAGGCATCATTGAAGCACTCTACAGCGCCTCCGCTGCCGGCGTTGACATCCAGCTGATCGTGCGCGGTCAATGCACGCTAAGGCCGGGAATTCCCGGTATTTCCGAAACAATCACAGTGCGCTCCATCGTAGGGCGTTTTTTGGAGCATGTGCGGATTTTTTATTTCCATCAAGCAGGAGCGCCACGCATCTACTGCGCAAGCTCAGACCTGATGGATCGCAACCTGCATCGACGCATCGAAATCTGCTTCCCAATTCTTGATGCCGAACTTGCGCACCGCGTTTATGTCGAAGGGCTGCAAATCTATTTGGAAGACAACTGCCAAGCATGGGTTTTACAAAACGACGGTAGTTACCTGCGCCAAACGCCTGCGGAAGGCGAAGAACGCAAGTCGGCGCAGGATCGCCTAATGGAAAAATTAGGCTAAGCGCAGCGCACGTTCGCGATTGCGTCCGCTCTTGCTACTGCATCAGCTCTGGTGGCGTGCCTTTTTTGCCCTGCATAATCGCAAGGCGGTCGACAGCATCGGGCATCCCCGCGTCGGCTGCCATTTTCATCCACGCTTGGGCGGCTTCTTTGTTGCGAGGTGTACCCCAGCCGTTATAGAGCATTAAACCCATATTAAACTGAGCGAGCAAAATCCCTGCATCTGCTGCTTTTCGCATCCAGATAAAGGCTTCTTGGTAATTCTGGCCAACTCCCGCACCCTCCGCATAGGCAACCGCCACATTGAGTATTGCCTTTGTGTCGCCTCTTTCTGCCGCCTTGCGAAAATAGTAAAAGGCTTTCCGATTATCGCGCGGAACCCCCCTGGCATTTTTATAAATCACGCCCAGATTATATTGTGCTGCCGTATCGCCCTTCTCCGCCAAGGGAGCCCACTGCTCAATCGCGGCAGCAAAATCACCTTTATCATACGCCGCAAGCCCCGCATTAAAATCCGCGTAAACGGGTGAAATCGCAAACAACCATAAAAGCGCAGCCGCGCCAAACCTGCGCACCGCTGCTATTTCCGCCTTATGCCCGCTTAGCGACCGAACGATTTGTATCAATAATTTCATGCCAGCACCGCAATTCCGTGACCGATATCCTTTGTAAGAATCTCAAACGCACCTCGCCATGCAGTCTCAAAAACACGCTCTGGCTGCCCACGCTCTTGCAACACCACTCGGCAAAAGGCAATTTTGCTATTCAAACACGTGCTAGAGCCGCCCGGCGGATTCAGATAATTCAGCCCGGCAAAAGCCTCTGTACCGGCATGAAAATGCGCAAGAATTCGCACATCCTTAGTTGCAGTTTCGATATGCCAATTAAAATACCCATAGCGACCGTTCGCTTTTAACGACTGCCACAAGCTGTTCATCCGAAAATCACGATCACCCACACGCAGTACCAGCGTTGTGAAACGTGGTGTCCAAACGGGGCCAAACTTTAAGCGAGCGGTGGCACACTCTAAAAAAACCGTAGGCGCATTATCAAATCCAGCCACCTGCCCCCACGCATATTCATCGGTATGCTGGCTGCCCCAATTGTGGTTTTCGCTACCCACCCAATCTTCGATTGCGATGGACTCACCATTCACGCTAAAGCGCCCGTCAAACTGAGCGTTTGGGCTTGCCACCAGCGCTTTAGCCTTAGGAAATTTGCGCTCGTAAAATGTTTCAGGAAGCAATCGCAGCGGCCGATCTGCTCCGCCAAACGTTAAATCCCACGCTAAGCGATTCTGACTGCCTTGCACGCTCCCCTGCGCCTGCCCAGGCTTCAAAAAGCCATCTGGCAATCGCACATTTAAGCCCTGCCGAGAAAACTCGCACTGCGACAGCGCGTATTCTTTCTTTGCGGCAACGATTTTCTGTGTTTCGCCATCAAAAAACACTGCCCACAATTCACCAATGGCACGCTCAGGGAATTTTTTGGGAGAAAAAATTGTGTGCCTTATCCAAAACGCCATCGGCTTATCCGGATGGTTTGCGCGCAAAAAATAGCTCTCATAATGGCCACCTTTCTGCCCCACATAGCGGCAGCGGTTGACCTGATTACGCTCATCTGCGTATAAATCTTCACGATTTAGCATCGCATGTATCACCCGTCGCTCAAGCGTATCTACAGACGTCATGGCTCAACCCTCCCAAACCGTCTCTTGGCGCGCCAAACGCAGCGCCTGGAATGGAAAACACAAAATGGAATTACGATAAGCCACTTCGGAAAACCCCAGAATCTTACCCGCACGGCTCACGATCAGCGGGCAAGTGATCAAGGACTCCACCAGCCCATCGAGCGAATAGGTTTTTTCGCCCTCCATGTGCACAGGGCCCAAGCCCGGAAAATCCAAATCCAGCGCATAACGTGGGCCACTGAGCTTAAGAGTAATCATGCCACTCACCTCCCCCGTGTAACGTCGCCCAGCCAAAGTAAAGGTGCCTCGAAACGGTTGCGGAGCCAAAGGGTTGAGGCGGTTTTTAAAAAATATCCGAATCGAAAACTCAAATGGCTCACGGCGCTCCAAATCGTTGAGTTCAATATAACCCGACATTGTTTCCTTCATTACCAGACTTAACATCTCCTGCTCCCCGTTACTTCCCCGTGTACTATGAATAAGTATTGCAGAATCTAGCTAACCTGCGAGTATCTCATTCGCGAGGCCCGCCGCCGCACGAGCTGCCAACGCCATAATCGTCACCTGCGGATTAGCCCCCAAGGACGAAGGCAAACTCGCACCATCCATCACATACAAGCCTTGCCAGCCAAAAACACGATGTCCCTCATCGCAAACACCCAACTTGGCCGAGGGCGCGACGCGCGCAGTTCCCAGCGGGTGGTAGGCCGAAATTGCAAAATGATGCGGCCGCAATCGTGCTTGCAGTACGCGATCCAGCTCTTTTTCCGAATAAATCTTGGGAAAGCGCCGCAGCCCCGGCAAATGCACATACTCTGCACCCACCCGCAGCAACATCCGGGACAGCAACTCAATACCACGCAGAAACTTGCGAAAATCCCGCTGGTTCATCGAATATCGAATCCACGGCACGTCGGGGTGCAACCCCTTGCTCACCCGCCCCCTGCTTTCGTCCTTGATCATAAAGCCAAACCACGCGGTTTGCTGATAGTGCTCGGTAAAATCTACAAAATCCGCCCCAACAAAGGGATTCAGCAAACCGTGGGCCGCAAACGGCGGCGTTCCGCCTTCGAATAAGATGCCGTCTTCCAACAAATCCGCCACACCAAAGCCTTGCGGAATCGTGCGCGTATTCTGAAAATCAAGCCCGTCAAACCGCCCCGTTACGGCTCCTGCCGGATGGATCGACAAATTGCGGCCCAACCAAGGATTACGCACCCCATTATTTGCGAGCCATTGCGGGGTGAAAAATGTTCCCGCCGCAACAATCACTCGCCCTGCACGAATCCGCAACCGACGCACTTCTTGGGCTTGATTCCGCCCTACTGCCTCCACCCCTAGCACCTGCGTGCCGGCCTTCAGCAAGGCTTCTGCTCGCACACCCGTAAAAAGATACGCCCCACGCTCCAACGCGCGCGGAATATAGCTTACGTTGGTAGATTGCTTCGCATCGGTCGGGCAGCCAAACTGGCACACACCTTGGCCATCACAGCCAACGGCGTTGCGCATCAAAGGCTCCGCCTCCCTCATCCCCAGCGCATTCGCGCCTCGCTGAATGACTTCCCCAATCGGCCCCACATAACGGCGCTCCGCACGCTGCACCTGCAGCACCTCCTCCACACCTTCAAACCAAGGCGCGAGCGCTTCCTCGCTCATAGAATTCAGTCCCTGTGCGCACCAGTCGCGCAGCGTAGCCGCTGGAGTGCGCAAGCAAGTGCCGCTATTAATCGTGGTTGTACCCCCCACACAGCGTCCGACCGGCACCGGAATTACCGCGTTTCCCAGCGCCAGCGTTGCACCACTTGCACGATAAAGGCGCGGAATCATCTCGCTCGGCTTGCCAGTGAAATCGCGCCGATCGTAATAATTTCCCTCCTCCAAAATCACCACAGCGCAACCCGCCCGCGCAAGCTCGTAAGCTGCGGCTGCCCCGCCCGCGCCCGTGCCGATCACCACCACATCCGCCTCCAGCTCGGTAAGCGGCTCCAGATCCTCTACATGAGTGATTTGCTGCTGCCAACGTTGGCGTTCCAGCTCCGTAGGTACACGTACAGAAGGGCGGTTCCCAGCCCCCCTCTGATTTTGCTCATCCAGCACCCAAGCAGCCCGCCATGGAATTGTGAGCGCATGCAGCAACGGCCCCGCAAACGCAGAACCTCCGAGCTGCTGCAAAAACTGCTGGCGCTCCTCTACGCTCGCGCGGCTAAAGCGCTCACCATGCTGCGCGAAGTGCAACCATTCCACGCCCTGCAGAAGGCCCTGCAACGCTGGCGCAAGCGCGGGTATCTGACGGCAGTAAGCCGCAACCGTGGCATTGAGCGCATCAGCGTCTGCCGCAGGCAAAATCTGGCCCGCAGGAAAAAAGCACTCCACCAAACCCTTTGCAATCTGATCTTGCGCAAGCGCATCGGCTTGGCGTAGCAATAAGCGCTTCCACATCTTTTCGCCCACCTTGATATTGATCCATTTCTACGAACGACTCGAGCCTCGCTGTCGCGAAACATTTAAGAACAATTTGTAGCCGCCGACTCAACAAGACTAGTCCATTGATTTCAAATGAGAAACTGGCACTGCACAGCATTCCTGAAATCATGCACTATAGTACCCCGTCACATTTTCCCAAACGCTCGCTTGTTTTCACCCGCCTTCCCCAATATGCTCCGAGTTGTAATCAACCGATTGAAAAAATATATCTCCGGTAAATAAATAATTTTTTACAACAACCACAAAAAATAATCTATAAGCCATTGAATTTATAGGCGAATGAGCGGGATTGGCTCAAGCGCAGATTTTCTGTAAAAATCGGCAATTGATCAATCATCCTGCGGCGCATAAAAATAACCATCGCCCTGAAAATTAAAAACAAGAAAATACAGCGCACCGAACAGGTAAAAATTCGACATGGACAGGTTGCAAAAAGTTTTTTCCTATCGGCATTCCACTTTTATCATCATCGCTCTGGCGCTGTTACTGCTTTCGCCCTCGCTTTGGGTCGGCTATTTTGCCGACGACTACCAACACCATGCCCTGCTAAGCCCCGAACAGCCCTTTCCGCACACCAAAGACGGCTCTTTGTTCGGCTTGTTCTCCTTTATCAATGGCGACCCCGCACGCAATCTGTTGCTGCGCGATCACAGTTTGATGATGTGGTGGGGCAATAGTGATCTAAAATTCGCGTTTTGGCGGCCCGTTAGCGAAATCACGCACTGGATTGATCATCGGCTCTGGCGCAACAGCCCCGCCCTTATGCACGCCCAAAGCCTGCTCTGGTATGCCGTATTGTGCTGGCTCGTTGCACAACTCTATCGACAAAGATCCTCTGGCAACATCGTCGCAATCGGCGCAGGGCTACTCGCCTTTGCTCTCGACAACGCCCACGGCTTCGGCGTGAGCTGGATTGCCAGTCGCAACGCGGTGATTGCTGCCACCTTCGGAATGGCCTCACTGCTGGCGTATATGCGCTGGCACGATTCCGGACTACGCCGGTTTCAATGGGCCTCATTGCTTGCAATGGCGCTGAGCCTGTTAAGCGCAGAAATCGGAATCAGCACCGCCGCCTACCTCGGCGCCTTTGCGCTTGTGCTGGATCGTCACGGCGCCCTGCGCGGCCTACTGCGGCTTGCACCCCACATGTTGCTCACTTTGGCTTGGTGGTCGCTGTATAAATATCTGGGATTTGGCGCAAGCAATGCCGACGCCTACTACATTGATCCCGCCCACTCACCCCTTGCATTCCTATTCAAAGTCGCCGAGCGCCTGCCGGTAATGCTCGCCAGCCAATTTGGTCTGGTGCCTGCCGAGGTCTATGGCTATGCCACAAAGCCTATGCCAGCCTACGTGGTGTTGTGCATGGTCTATGTGAGCTTCGTTTTGTACCTGTTTCGCCATACCTTGCGTGCGCATCCAAGTTCGCGCTTTTGGCTGCTGGGAAGCTTGTTTGCGCTGTTTCCGGTTTTAACCGCCCTACCCGCCAATCGCAATCTGCTATTCGTAAGTATCGGCGGCGCGATACTGATCGGCGAGCTGTTCAATCAGTGGCGGCTGCGCCTTTCCCGCAATGTAGGCTTCCGCCAAAAAACAGGCAGTTTGATCGTCGCAAGTTTTATTGCGATCCACCTGCTCATTTCCCCCCTGCTGATGCCCGTGATGGCCTATAGCCCGATCCTCTGGAAACAGCAAATGCAGCTAGAAGCCACTCACTTGCCAGAAATCGACGCACTTGAAGACAAAATTCTGCTGCTCTCCGGAACCCCACTCGCCGCCGCGCTCGCCCTCGTGCCCACGCGCTATGCCGAAGGGCTCCCCTTGCCTGCTCAAGTCTGGACGCTAAACACACTGCAACCCGGCTACACCCACGATCCGGTAACGCTCTACCGTACCAACAACGAAGAGCTGATCGCCTACGCCCCAAAGGGCTTCATTCAAGGCACAGAAACCACCCTTCGCGCACAATCCCAACGCGCTTTTACCATCGGCCAGCAAATCCCCTTCACTGGCATGACGATGGAAGTCGCGGCCATCAACGACGCGGGCCAACCCACCGCGCTTTCCCTAAAGCTGACACCTTCACAGGCCGCTCGAATTCGCCTGTTGCAATGGCATAAGAGCAACAATCGTGAGGAAAGCCATTACAGCGTTCATACCTTGCCTGAGCTGGGGGGTACACTGGTGCTTTCGCAACAAGCGCACCCGCAGGTTGCGGAGCGGTGAGGGGGTTGGCGGCTTCGCTTCTGCATTGGCGGCAAATGCCCATGATTATCCTCACGCAATCGCTTGAATACCGTTTTTCTGAATCACTGTCAGAAGCCGAAGAGCTGGGCCACCAGGCTTTTTGATGCCTCTCTCCCAATCTGAAATCAGATTTTTGCTTACATTGAGATAAAGGGCAAAAACAGGTTGCGAAAGGTGCTCACGTTCACGTAAAGCACGAATTTCTTCAGGCGAAAGCACCTGTACCGGAGTAAGGCAAGCATCGTCAAATTCACGCATGGTTTGCTTATCCACTGCGCCAATTTCATGTAGCGCTTCCACCGTTTCATGGATCGCCGCGAACGCATCACTCTTGTATTTTTTTTCCATCTTCCACCTCGAAGAATTGTTTCCTGTTTACCAATTCATCCAATTGCTTGTCAGAAAGATTAAGGACGCTCATTGCCAGCTTTTTAAACTGGGATACTTCGCCGTCCTCGATATTATCCCGATCACTCTTGGCAAACCCGTAAACAAAAACAGCACGACCTGCCCTGCGATACAGAATAATCGTGCGAAAACCACCAGACTTGCCTTGGCCTTCACGAGCAACGCGTTGCTTCAGAACTCCACCACCAAGATCAGCGTCAACCTGCCCATTCTCTGCTCGCCCAATGGCTTCCAAAAGCGCCTTATCAGTGATTCGTTGCTTTTTGGAAAACCGCTCAAACCAAGCGTTTTTGAATATCCTCATAGCGCGTCCATGGCCCCAAAACATAACACATAGTATTACACATAGAACTCAAAAGCAAAACCGTGGGGCGCAGCCTCGCCGCCAGCGGATCACACCTTGTTGCAACTCTCCTCCCCCTTCAAGCACCGCCTTGCGGCCCAGCAACTGGCCTTTGCTTGCCCTGCCCCTTAAAATACCCCCTCTCCACGGCCTCGAAGACATCGCCGTAAAATCAGCCCCCCAAAACAACACGCAAAAGCTGCCGCGAAAATAAGGAACCCGCAATGGTTATCCAACCCAAGGTCAAAGGTTTTATCTGCACCACCGCCCACCCTGCGGGCTGCGCCGCCAACGTCAACGAACAAATCCAGTTCGTCCAGTCACAACCGGCCATTGCCCACGCGCCCAAGCGGGTACTTGTAATCGGCGCATCCACCGGATACGGCCTTGCCTCGCGAATCACCGCCGCATTTGGCGGTGGCGCAGCCACTCTCGGCATATTTTTTGAACGGGCTGCAGAAGGCAAACGTACCGCCACCGCAGGCTGGTACAACGCCGCCGCCTTCCAAACCGCTGCCGAAGCCGCCGGGCTCTACTCAAAAAACATCAACGGCGACGCCTTTTCTCACGCCATCAAAGCAATGGCGATTGAAACAATCAAAGCAGACCTCGGCCAAGTAGACCTCGTGGTGTACAGCCTTGCATCCCCCCGCCGCCAGCACCCCGACACCGGCACCGTCTATTCATCCACCCTAAAACCACTCGGCAAACCATTTACCCAGACCGGCTTGGATACCGACCGAGAACTGATCAAAACCTTCACCATTGAGCCAGGCACCCAGGAAGACATCGACAACACCGTTGCCGTCATGGGCGGCGAAGATTGGGAAATGTGGATCAAGGCGCTGAGCGAAGCCGGCGTACTCGCCAAAGGCTGCAAAACCACTGCCTATACCTATGTTGGCGAGCAACTCACCCGCGACATTTACTGGGACGGCACCATCGGCGCCGCAAAAAAAGATCTCGACCGCGCAGCGCACAGTCTCAACCAAAAAGGCGTGGACGCAGCAGTTTCGGTACTCAAGGCCGTCGTTACGCAATCCAGCAGCGCAATCCCCGTCATGCCGCTCTACCTCTCCCTGCTATTCCGAGTGATGAAGCAAGACGGTTCCCACGAAGGCTGCATCGAACAAATCTACCGACTCTTTCGCGAGTGCCTTTACAGCGACGCACCACGCAAAGACGCTGAACAGCGCTTCCGCGTAGACGAAAAAGAACTGCGCGACGAAATCCAGCAGGAAGTAGGTCGCCTCTGGCCACAAGTTACCACCGAAAACCTGAATGAAATCAGCGACTTTCGTGGCTTTCGCGCCGAGTTCATGAAACTCTTTGGCTTCGGAGTCGAAGGCGTGGACTATACTGCGGACATTGATCCCAGTGTTGCCATCCACCAATTGATCGAAACCCCTGCGTGAAACACACCTGCATCCTTCCTGAAATTCTCGCCCATGCGCCTGCCCTGCAGGCCATCCGGCGAGACATCCACGCCCACCCCGAACTGGCCTACGAAGAAGTCCGCACCTCCGATCTTATCGCCCAAAAGTTGGCCGAATGGGATATTGAAGTTCATCGCGGCTTAGGAATCACCGGCTTGGTCGGCGTCATCCACGGCCGAACCGGCACCCGCTCCATCGGGCTGCGTGCCGACTTTGACGCCCTCCCCATTCACGAACACAACCAGTTCCCACACGCAAGCCAGCACCCCGGAAAAATGCACGCTTGCGGGCACGACGGCCACACCACGATGCTGCTGGCCGCCGCCCAATACCTTGCCGCACACCGGAACTTTGCCGGCACCGTCTACCTAGTATTTCAGCCGGCCGAAGAATCCCACGGCGGCGCAAAGGCCATGATGGAAGATGGCCTATTTGAACGTTTTCCTATGGACGCTATTTTTGGCATCCACAACTGGCCGGGCTTAGCAGCAGGCGATGTTGCCGTTCGCAGCGGCCCCTGCTTTGCCTCCAGCAACGAATTTCGCATCACCCTGCGCGGCGAAGGCTGCCACGGCGCAATGCCCCACCTCGGTGTAGACCCAATAATCATTGCAAGCCAGTTAGTGCAGGCGTTTCAGACCATCATCAGCCGCAACCTACACCCCGCCGATGCGGGCGTAATCAGCGTAACAATCATTGAAGCAGGGGATGCAACCAACGTTATTCCAGAAACGGCCACCCTACGCGGCACTGTACGCGCCTTCACCACCGCCGTACTCGACACCATCGAAAATCGGATGCGCGAACTCACCCACCAAATCAGCGCCGCATTTGGCGCGTGCGCAAAATTTGAATTTGAGCGCCGCTATCCACCCACCATAAACCACGCCAAAGAAGCCGAATTCGTGCGCCATACACTGAGCGAAGTCCTCGGTAGTGAACACGTTCATGTATTTGAACCCACCATGGGTGCAGAAGATTTCAGCTTTTATTTGCAGGAAAAACCCGGCGCTTATTTTGTGGTGGGCAACGGGGAATTAGTAGATCACGCAAAACCAAATAGCACATCGAACGACACAGGCAAATCCTCCACTGACCACCGCCCAGCGGGGCACGGCCTTGGCCCCTGCGCGCTACACAACCCTAGCTACGACTTCAATGACGCGCTACTGCCACTAGGCGGAACGCTCTGGGTGCGCTTGGTGGAAGCGTGGCTAGAAAATTAACCTTCCCGCACAACAAATAGCAAAGCGCAAATGCTCGCGCTTTCTAAAACCCAGCGTTCACCCGCATGAACCAAAAAGCGCCCGTGTAATCAAACGGGCTGATGCCTCGATACGGAAAAATATTGCCCTCACCATTGAAGGGTGGCTCTGAATTTCGTGCATCTGGATGCACATTGAAAATATTGTGCCCACCCAAGGAAATGGAAACGTCGCGGCTAAGCTGTCGGGTGATATCCAGATCCACCGTCGTGCGCGAGCCGAACCATTGATCCCGCTCCGGCTCCTCCGATGAGCTGACATAGAGAACCTTCCCAAAATAATTGGCACGCACCAGCAGCATCCAATCACTAATCGCATAGGTAGCCGACACCAAAGCCTTGCGCTCAGGCAAATAGTGCATAAGCCGCTCTCGCTCCGAACGATCAAACACTTCACCGGCAAGCGCTGTAATTTGGTTGGGGAGATTCACGGCATCAATCCCGGTTTCTTGATAATGCAGCTGAGCATTCACGTTGAATTCGTGGCCGCTTATGAACGCTTTGTAGTTCAATGATGCATCCATCCCCTTCGTGCTCGTATCTACACCATTGAGAAAATAGCGCACATAGGAAATATGATTTTCCGTCATGTACAGCTGCGCCTCAATCGGGATCAGGTTGTTATTGACAATATCACCCGACAGGATAATCCGATCATCAAGCCGGATCTGAAAATAATCCAGACTCAACTGCACTGGCTCGCTGATCTGCCAGTTCATACCCAGGCTAAACCGTTGTGATTCCTCTGGCTTCAATGCCTGCGCGCCCAGCAGCCGCACAGCCTCGTGCTCCACCGGAAAAACACCATATTCGCGCGATCCAACATTCCCATCGGGTTTCACTGCATAGCTGGTGGCGGTGTGGTAATAATTCATTTGCTGCAACGAAGGCGCGCGATAGCCCGTAGAAAGCGATGCTCGGACATTAAAATTTTCTACCGGCCTAACGTTCAAAAACAGTTTACCGTTGAGCGTATTACCAAAATCCGAGTAATTTTCGTCACGCAACGACGCGCCTACTTCTACATTTTCAGCGAATGGATAATTCGCCTCGACATAGAAAGCCCCCACATCCCGATCTAACTCGTTCGCATTGCCCGGCGTAAAGCCGGGGTAGAGCTGCGCGCCACCCACCGTGTCCGTTCCGATATTGGGGCCATCCAATACAGGGATCAGACCATCCCCCCATGATGCCCATTCTCCGGCACCAATATCGGTGCGTTCATGACGATACTCCCCACCATAAGCAAGATTCAAAGGGCGCCCACGCACACGCCCCAGCACCCGAGTCGCATCCACGTTCAAGGTGTTTTGCCAGAAGCGAAGATCGCCTGCATAAAATTGACGGGGTGAATCTAGCCCCAACGACGCATTCAAGCTATTTTCCACACGGATCTTCATCTGGTTGTAGCCCACCGTATTGGAAATATCGTAGCTGGAATTTTCATCTTGGCCACGATAGCCAAACGTGGCAAACAAATCACGCTGTTCGGGCGCAATCACCGGCAGAAACCCGTCTGGATAGATGCCTCTTACGGTACGATCATCCCGTGGCAACCGAAAAAAGCCTGTTGCTTCGCTTTTTTTGTACGCCAGTTTTCCAATCGTGTAGAGGTGCGAATTACCAAACAACTCATTCGCATTCAATACAAGATTCAGACTCTCTGCTTGCGGATCTCCGTAAATATGGGTAACACGATAATGGCCATTGCGCGGGTCGCCATCAAAATAATAATCGCGTCTATCCAAACCCGAAGTATTGGAGCGGTTTTTTTTCTTGTACTCAAGGGATGCAAAGATCTGATCGCGACCGTAACTATAATGACCAACCAAAATTTCGCCGTCACCCGCTTGCCGCTGGCCCGCAGTGATCACCGCCTCATTTGCATCCCTCTGCTTTAACACAACGTTGATAACACCTGCGATGGCGTCAGACCCATATTGTGCCGATGCGTCATCTCGTAATATTTCTACGCGTTCAATGGATTCGATTGGGATCAAGCTCAGGTCTACCGAGGAGCTACCAAAATTCTGCGAATCATTTACGTCAATGACAGCGCTCTGATGCACCCGCTTGCCATTGATGAGCACCAACACCTGATCCCCTTTCAGGCCATTGATCGAAAATGGGCGAACGTGGTCCGTTAAATCATCAATGGTGGAAAATTCATACGTGAAAGATGCGACCAGATGATTAAGTGCTTTGGGCAAGTCGCCATAGCCCGTGCGACGCAGGTCATCCGCCGTGACAATATCTACCGGAAGCCTATGATTGAGCAGGCGTTTGTCTCCCGTTCGAGCGCCAACCTGCACCTCTACTCTCAGTAAATCATAAAGCGAGAGAGATAGCAGTTGCTCCACAGATTCCTCTGCTAGCGCCGCACGGCTGCTCAGCGCTACAACAGCAATCAAGGCGACAACAACAATCAAGAACACAAGCGATCTTACAGATGGCATGCACAACAAACCTTACCGTGTCTACGCAGGCCCTACGGCTTTATGCGCATTTACTGCGAGCTTAGCTTTATTTATAGCACAGACAGCACAAGGAAAAGGGGCTTTGTGCTTCCTATACCCTTGCTCAACTTACAATCAGAAGTTATAGTCGCCACCTCTATTTTCTCGTGTTCACTCCATTCCTTTTACGGCAAGGGACCTGCCATGCCATTGATCTACAAAAGCGAAAAAAGCCTGTTCGCCATTCTAGCGGTGATTTCCCTGTTGGTGTGGATACCCTCCTTCATTTTTCTGTTGCCTTACCTAATATTGCTGGGACTGATTTACCTGTTCGCGCAGAGTGCGTTCATCTCTTGGATTCGCGGCACTGCTGTGGCAGTAGGACCGGGCCAGTATCCGGAACTGCATGCCGCCTATGAAGAATGCGGACGCAAACTCGGCATGAACAAGCTTCCGGCTTTCTACATCATGAATGCCGAGGGCTTCCTCAATGCACTGGCCACGCGGTTCCTGCGCCGCCATTACGTCGTGGTGTACTCCGCGGTGCTGGATGCGTTGCAGGATCACCCAGAAAGCATCAAATTCTATATCGGCCATGAACTCGCCCATGTAAAGTGCAATCACCTAGGCTGGAGCGCGCTGTTCGTACTGCCCGCCACCTTTCTGCCACTGATCGGACCGGCCTATCGCCGCGCCCAAGAATACACCTGCGACCTGCACGGCGCTGCCTGCTGCATCGATGAAGCCAGCCTGCAACATGCTATCGGTGTACTGGCGGTGGGCGCCACGCGCTGGAAAACTCTCAACCGCGACGCCTATCTTGAACAGGCGGGAGACACCGGCGGGTTCTGGATGTCATTTCATGAACTGACGGCCAGCTACCCCTGGCTGGTGAAACGCATGCAACACGCATTGGCGGCCTTCCGCGGTGAGCACGTGCGTTTCCCCTCACGCCACCCGCTGGCATGGTTCCTAGCCGCGTTCATCCCCAATGGCGCAGGCGGTGCCACCGGCAGCATTCTGGTACTGGCCGTGATCGTGGGCATCCTAGCGGCAGTCGCGTTGCCAGCCTACCTGCAGTACACCCAGACCGTGGATGCGCTCAATCGTGCCGGTTTCGGCGGCGATGCCTATTATCAGAATGATAATACTGATGAGAAAGACGCCGACCGGGTTTACGATTACGACGAAGACCCAGCTTACGAGTACGACGACCAAGGTGCTACCGAGGAGGGCGCTACCGAGGGCGCCGCCGCCGAAGAGAAGCCAAACTTCGAGGACTACGAAGCGATACTGCGCGACGCCGTCGAAGCCACCTCCAACTAGCGCCCCTCTCCTAATCGCCACACTGGTTAGACAAAGGAAGGCAGCAGCGCCGCCGACGATGCCGAGGGCGTTATCACGCTTGGTGCGCCGATAACGCCCCTCAGTCCTCCACCCGTCCCCGCAACGCCTTGATGGCACCGCGTCGGGTTTTCGTGTCCACGCGTTTTTGCTGCGAACTTTTGCTGGGGCGTGTGGCACGGCGCACTTTCTGCACCACCCCTGCACTGCGAATCAATGCCTGCAAACGTTCCAGCGCGTCATCACGATTCTTTTCTTGGGTACGGAAACGTTGCGCCTTGATGATGATCACGCCGTCTTGGCTGATGCGGCGATCCTTCAGGGCCAGCAGGCGTTCCTTGTAAAAATCGGGCAGCGTGGAGGCGTTGATATCAAAGCGTAGATGGATCGCGCTGGATACCTTGTTCACGTTCTGGCCACCCGCGCCTTGTGAGCGGATGGCGGTCAGTTCGATTTCCTCGTCGGGGATGGAAACGTGGGCAGAGATACACAGCATAAAGGGGCTCGCAAGCTCGGGATTTCCCGAGCAAAAGTCATTCTGGCGTAATGCCGAGTTCGTCCTCGATTTCCTGCGGGACGTCGGACGTTACGGGCGTAGTGCGAGTACGCATCGGCTTGCTGAAGTATTTTAAGCTAGTATTCGGCACTGAATACCCTGCGCGCGTGCTTTTCTAAGCGCGGGCAGGCATGATCTTGGTATTAAACGCCGTGCTAGGTTTTGGCATGGCCATCTCCTAAACCACTGAGAGATAGATTATCTCAAATTTTGGTGGTGCGGGCTTAGGTTGACACGCGGGGAAGGTATCCGGCTGCTTTCGACCATTTCACGGCACAAAAATCTTTTGCCGCATACGAGACTATGTATCTACGGCAAAAAAACAAGGGGAAAATGCTTTCGAATCTCTCACCAGTGTGTTCTCTGGCAAAACCTTTACCCTTGCACAGGCTGAGTAGTTACAAATTGGCAATAATTTTGTCTGGACGATGGAGTCCACTTTAGGGAGATAAAATAAATCAACCAGCGAACCGCCGTGGTACGTGACCCGTATGCCCGGTGGCGCGGGAGGAGCGCCATCGTGATGGTGTAGCCCTATCCTGATTAGAAATTCAACAACGAAAGGAGTACATCAATGAGAAACTGGATTTTATTTATTGCGTTGGCATTTTGTTCGAATACTGGCTTATGTGACGGAACTATACTTGGAATATCATTGGGGTCTACGCCGCAAGAAGTAAAAGATGCGCTACTTGTTAATAATGTTAAATGGGATGTATCTCTGGTTAATAATTATGGAATGATTAGTGGAAAAACGGAGATTTTAGCAACCATAAAAGACGATTCTGGAAGAGTTATTGATCAGGCATGGATTTTGTTTTCAGATGTTGAATATAGAGCCTACTATATTGCAAGGATAGTAAGATTTAATAAAAATGTCATGCCTAGGTTGTTAGACCTCAGAAACCACATCGTTAAAAGTTTAGGAGAACCTGGGTATGAATCGTCGAAACCAGAAAGAGGTGTCGATTTCCTTTTTTGGGCATCAAGAAATGATGGGACAGCAATTAAAGGCGAGCCGGAAATTCTGACAACTGGATGCTTTTCAAGGGAGTTTAACAATAGGGCGCTTGGCGGCATCGGAGTTGTTTCAATTTATCCACCAAGTACTTTTTATAAGACGTGCGGGTACTATGCAGGAGTGTATTTGGTTGGAGACCAAGACAATCCTCTTCTCGCGTTCGCGGCGTCGATGGAAATTGGTAATCATCAAGTTGCTTTGGAAGGGTTAACAAAAATGAGAAAAATTGATGCAGTAAATAAATTAAATGATGCAAAAAACTCGGAGATTAATAGAGATAAGTTTTTGCCAAAAATATGAACTTTGCAAATTAATTAAAAACCTCGCAAAAAACCATAGTGCCCCCATGTCAGACTAGTTTTCACCCCACCAACCCGCAAAGGAAACTCATCATGCATATTGAACCCGGTATCGTGAACGGCGCCAAAATGCTGCTCAGCTATGGCACTGCACTCACTGCGTTTGGCCTCACCGCAAAATTTGCACTGGATGGCATCAAGAAGGATGGCATGGGTTCACTGCTGCTACGCAGCTTGATCACCACCGTACTGGTGTTCTGCTTTTTTGAAGAGCTTCCGCACCACCCTGTCAGCGTGTCCGAAGTGCATCTGATTCTCGGCACCACGCTGTTCCTGCTGTTCGGTGCAGCGCCTGCCGCCGTTGGCCTAGCTGCAGGCCTGCTGGTGCAGGGTATATTCTTCGCGCCATTTGATCTGCCGCAATATGGCATCAACGTCACCACGTTGCTGGTGCCGCTGTTTGGCATCCACGTGCTGGCGAAGAAAATCATTCCGGAAAATACCGCCTATGTTGATCTGAGCTATGCACAAACCCTGCAACTGTCGGCAGCCTATCAAGGCGGTATCGTGGCCTGGGTGGCATTCTGGGCGCTCTACGGACAGGGCTTAGGTGCGGACAATCTGGCCAGCGTGGGCCGCTTCGGCATTGCGTACATGAGCGTGATACTGGTGGAACCACTGATTGATCTGGGCGTGCTGGCCGCGGCCAAGACACTGCACCAGCTGAAAGGCTCCATGCTGGTGGAAAAGCGCTTGTATCAGGCGGCCTGAAGCATGACAACGTGGAAGCCGACACAATCTAATGTCGGCTTCCTCACTTTGGTGCGTAGCCTGCGTCACTGTCGCCAGTACGCCATTTGATTTCATTGCGCGGTTCGCAGCACAGGTACCGAAACCGCGTGTGAACCTGACGCGGTTCCACGGGATTTTTGCCCCCAACAGCAAACGCTGGGTGCTATAACGTCTACAATGCTTGGCTTACCCGTAACCAACACGAGGAAGCCAAGTGTCTGCTTACTACCGTTTAATCAAGCGTGAACTTAGCTCGGAGCTAAGCGCTGCCTACTATGAACCCAATATCCATGCTCAAGGCACATGGGCACCACACGAGCAACACATGGCTCCCGCCACTGGCGTGCTGTGCGCGGAGCTTGAGCTATTTAACCCACAGCCCCACTTACGCTACAGCCGTATCAACTTAGATATTTGGGGGCTGATTTCACTTAAACCCTTTCGCATTGAAGTGCGTAGCCTGCGCCCCGGACGCACCATTGAACTGGTGGAAGCACGCATGATTGCCGAAGGCAACACCTGCATAGTCGCGAAGGCATGGCGCACCCTAGTGAGCGATACCAGCGCCGTAGCCGCCTTGGAAGACCCTAGCATTCCCTCTTATAACGAGTGCGACCCGTGGCCTGGCATGAAGCAGTGGGGCGGCGGCTTTATTGAAAGCATGATATTTCGCCAGCACAGCGAGCGCCGCAACGGCAAAGGTATCGTTTGGTTAAGCAACGAGCTGGAAATGGTCGAAGGCCAAGCTACCTCTGACTTTGTGCGAATCATGGGAATGTGCGACACCAGCAACGGTATCGTTGCACGCGAAAACCCACGCCTGTGGATGTTCCCCAACGTCGATTTAAACCTTAACTTACTGCGTATGCCACAAGGCCGCTGGCTCGGTTTAAGCACGGTGCAGCAGTATGGTAGCGACGGCATTGGCCTAACCAGCTCGGTGCTATACGACGAACTGGGAATGTTCGGCCGCGGTGAGCAAACCCTTACTCTGCGCGAAATTAAAGCCTAACCTTTATGAAAATTGATGCACCTGATTGATTTTTTCAGGTGCATCAGAGCTTGACTGATTGCCGCCGGAGTTACACTCGGAATTAGCGTCACCCCCTAAAACACCAACCCCAAACGCGCATAAACCTCTCTGCTTCCTAGACGGTCATCAAGCCCCTTCGCAACCCCCAAACTTACGTCCACAGGCGCAAGGTTATAGCCAAGTAGCACCGTTGCGCCAAACTCCGCGCCCACACCCGAGTAATAACGACGCGCGCGCTGGTCTGACCAAACACTCCCGCGATCGTAAAAGAGCGCACCGGACAGTTTTCCAAGGCCTACAGGTGGCGCCATAAAACCATTAAACACCGAAGCGAGCGGCATCCGATACTCCAGCGTTTGCAGGCGCAAACGATCACCCTTCAGTTCGGCAAGCCCAGTTTCGTAGCCGCGTAAGGTGTAGCGAGTTTTTCCAAAACCAATTTCACCGGCGAGACTTCGCAGGCTATCGCTCTCTCCGCCCAACTGTAACGATGGAGCTGCACTACCGCTGCGCGCCTCCACCCACCGTAACGCGAGCACCTGATTTTTCCATGTGCTGAAATACTCATTCCAATCCAGGGCCGTACTCTCTCCACGAAAATACCCGCCACCAAAAGCATCGTACTTTTCCGCAACCCATTTTACGCGCCGACCGTGTTCTGGGCTGATCGACGCGCGATACCATTCCGATGAATCCAGTGTAAGAGAAACTCCCGCAAGATTAGAATCAAACGCCCGCCCAATCTGCCGCCCCTCCTGCTCCAGAATCACATGCTCACTCGCAATGCCAAAATTTACCTGCCACGCAGTATCGAAGGAATTGATCGGCTGCATCCAAACCAACTGCCCGCGTTCTTCCCTTTGCAAAATGATCGACTGCCCAGCAGGATGAACCTCAGTGGTCAGATCACGAGTGCCAAGCAATGCAAGCCGCTTATGGAATACATAGGAGAAATTCCCGCCCCACTCGTTTTGATCATAATAGATTCTCGGCGCAAGCTGCCACGCGTGGAATCCCAAACTGTCCGCCCCCGACACAAACAGCTCAAGCCAGTCGTTATCGCGATTATCCGTGCCTAAAAACGCCATCCATGCAGTTGGCGCAAGCGTAGGCCAAGGGGAATAATCCTGAATGGGTTGTTTCTCAAAGCCCGTCATCCAAGCTGGCACAACATCCACAGTCGCAATATTGGGTGCCACATCACTCACTGCCTGATTATTTTTGTGTTCTATTGATATCTCCTTTTGCATGGTGGAGATTGCGGGTGTATCCAGCTTCTGCAACGCCAACGCTACGCCATTTTCGGATAGCTCTAGCGTCGCAAGCTCGCCGCTTTTTGCAGCGGCGCCATCAGAGATATCAAAATCAACTACCGCAGTTAATGAATGGCTCCATGATTCCACCTCACCGGTTGCCAACGTCAAACGTCGAACATCCAACCGCCCTGCAGTGTCGTCAATATAAAACAGATGCTCCCCTGAAGCATCAAAGCGCGGTGATTGCGGCAACCGGCCTCGAACCGGCAGATCTTTCCAAAGCCCAGAGTTCAAATCCAATGACGCGAGACGCCACACTCCTCCCACAGATTTGCGCGCTACCGCCAAGAGATGCCCTTCTGGATGCCATGCCAACCCACCAACGGCCTCCCCAACCGCAGCACGATACACCGTTCGTATACGCTCGCCATTTGCATGTAGCAGCTCAATACGTGCCTGCCCGCCATGCATGGACACCGCCGCAATCTGACCGCCATTGGGCGACCAATACCCACTCAAATAACGCCCACACTGCGTGATTCGCTTCCAGCGCGAGCCATTCCAGCGCATCAGGTCTGCATAAGCATTCGTGTTATCGCAAATACCCAGAGCACTCGCCAAAATCCCTTCTTGCGCATGCACATCCAACTGCAGAAACTGCTTGATTTCCGCTACTTTCTTGCGTTCTCCGAAGGCGCTCAGATGCATGATGGTAGGCGTAGAACGTCCGTTATTTTCGTAGTAATACCAGCCAGACGCACCGTCACTACGAACATACTCACGCTGGCCGTCCCCTGTTAATACATAGACCTGCGATGGCTTTCCTGTGAGCTGCTGCCATTCGCGAACCTGCGGTTCAAACCTCTGCTGGAGCCATGCCCGAAACTCCGCATACAGCGCGCTGCTACTCATGCCAAATACTTTCTGGGCCCGCCGATCCATGCGGAAGGGAACTATATTTCGATTCCAAGCAGCAACAAATTCCGCCAGCTTATCCGCTCCCCAACGCTCCTGAATAAAACCGAAAAAATAGCTCCCGTACAAATAAGATTGCCCATAAGGCCAATCGTTACTTGCCACCCCATAGAAGCTAAGCGCCGACTGGCTTTTCAAGCCCGCTAGAATCTCTGCGCGCATCAACGCATCATAAAGAGCCGATTGCCCTCGCCCCATTTTTCGTGCGGCGTCAGTTTCAGCCCATACCGCATAGCCTTCAATCACCCAGCCGGGGTTAAATACCTGCGGAAAAAGAACCCCCCACCGCCCAATCACGGATTGCAGCTGCTTTGGCGTGCCTGCCGCCTGATCCATGTGCAAAACGTGCATATATTCGTGGGTAAAAACCAGCTCCGCCCAATCGCCATCATCCAATAGCTCGCCGCGAATGGGGGGCGTCATAAAAATAAAAAACTGCCGGTATGGCAAAATCGTCGCCGCACCGTTCGACACGTCCATACCGTCGTTGATAATGATTTCGGTTTTGCCAGCCGGCGCGTAAGCTGCGCGCACCACTAAACTTGCGTGTACATGCTCCGCAATCGCCGCCAAACGCCGCGCATAGGCTTGGTGGGGCTTTTCGAAGTGGATATTAAAGTGCGGAGTTTCTAGGGTTTTCCAACTCGAAAGCGGGCTAGGCATTCCCAGCGCGGCATCACTGATCAAGCTTGCGGTAGGCGCGGCAAAACTTGTTTCAGCGATCGCTGGTTCGGCAAAAGTTGGCCCAGAAAAAGCTGGCTCCGCAAAGCTTACCCCAACAATGTTTGACCCAATCAAAAGATAGGCAACTGCTAATGCGTATCGCAAAGACTTCATCCAACGTTCGCCCTTAAAGACAAATCGGCTACAACTTTTCGAAAATTAGATCCCAAACCCCGTGCCCCAAACGTTCACCGCGCTTTTCAAAGCGCGTAAACGGGCGGCTACCTTCAGGGCGCGCAGAAAAGGCTCCCGCCCCCGCCTGGTTGCAAAAGCCGGATTCAGCGCTCATTACTTCCATCATTTGTTCGGCATAGTGTTCCCAGTCGGTTGCCATGTGAAGATAGCCGCCACGCTTCAGCTTGCTTCCAACGAGAGCGGCGAACGACGCCTGCACAATACGACGCTTGTGGTGCTTTTTCTTGTGCCATGGATCCGGAAAAAACAGCAGCACACCATCAAGACTAGCATCAGGAATACACTGTTTCAGCACGTCAATCGCATCTTCAGCGAAAAGGCGCACATTGGGGAGCGAACGTTGGCCAATTTCCACCAACACGCGCCCAACGCCGGGGCGATGTACTTCAATGCCAATATAATCTCGATCCGGGTTTCCTTCGGCGAGATGCAAGAGCGTATCGCCATTGCCGATGCCAATTTCGAGCACAACGGGCGCAGTTCTGCCAAAAGTAGCGGCAAAATCCAGCGACCCGTTCGCAATACTAAGCAGAAAGTCAGCGGAGTATTGCGTAAAGCCCTTCTCTTGGGAAGGCGTAGTGCGTCCTTGGCGGCGCACAAAACTTCGCACCGTTCGTAACGGGCGGTCTGTGGGGAGGTCATTCATCCCAAAAATTCATCCAAAATCAAATAAGCCATGCGAATTCTAGCAAGGGAATTTGCGCCGCAACGGCAAAAAGCCAAGAAGTCGCTAACTAAAGAACAGACCGTCAATCGGTGAGGATGCACTAGCGTAGCGCTTTCTTGCCATTCTGCCTGCCAGAAACGCCTCTCTCCCCGCTTCCACGCCCTTACGCATCGCGCTAGCCATGAGCACGGGATTGCGCGCCTTAGCAATGGCGGTATTCATCAGGATGCCTTGGCAGCCCAATTCCATCGCAATCGCAGCGTCCGAGGCGGTGCCCACGCCAGCATCCACAATAATCGGCACTTTGGCATCTTCAAGAATCAGCATCAAATTGTACGGGTTACGAATGCCCAGCCCCGACCCAATCGGCGCAGCCAGTGGCATCACCGCCACACATCCCATTTGCTCCAACTCTTTTGCAATCAGCGGATCATCCGAGGTGTAAACCATCACCTGAAAGCCGTCGGCCACCAGAATTTCTGCAGCTTTGAGCGTGTGCACCACGTTTGGATACAGGGTTTTTTGATCGCCCAACACTTCGAGCTTCACAAGGCTGTGGCCGTCGAGCAGCTCACGCGCAAGGCGGCAGGTGCGCACCGCATCCTCTGCGGTATAACAACCGGCGGTATTGGGGAGGATGGTGTATTTTTCGGGAGAAATGACTTCCAGCAAGTTTGGCTCATCGGGGTTCTGACCGATATTGGTACGCCGCACCGCAACGGTGACGATCTGCGCGCCACTCGCTTCAATTGCGAGGCGGGTTTCTTGCAAATCCCGGTACTTGCCCGTGCCAACCAACAAGCGCGACGTATATTCAACGCCTGCAATGGTCAAAGGTGCATCCGAAGGTATGGAGCCCAAGGTGCGTACATCACCTGAGGCTTGTGCAGGTTCTAAATGATTTGACATCGAAAATCCTTTGCCGCGTTGAGCCGCTGCTTGCTGTCGGTAAAAAGATAAAGATAAGGCCGCTACTGGGATTAGCCGCCGCCGATGGCGTGGACGATTTCAATCACATCCCCTGCCGCGAGCGCCGTTTGCGCGTGCAGGCTTTTGGGAACGATTTCTTGATTGCGCTCTACGGCGATACGCTTGTCGCCCAGCGCCATGCGCGCCACCACGTCTGCAATCGTACTGCCCGCCGCAAAATGAGCGAGCTCTCCGTTAAGCGTAATCTTCAGCGGCCCATCTTGAGAGGGCGAAAATGAGTGTGTCATAAGTAAAACGTCATCATAAATAAAAATCCGCTCCGCAATGCCGCGCCCCACCACAAGCCGGCGTAAAGATGGTATTGTGGGTGATCCGCCGCTGCGAGGCAAGCAAACCGCGCCCTGAAGCCGGCGGTGGGGCAATGAACGGGTTTTTTTGTATGGGGAGGGGCTGTACGAACGCAACGGTGCGGCACTTGACCGCCTTTTCGGGAGGCTCTACGATTTATTTCTTTAAAAACAACATGTTATGGAGATTTGCGTTTTTTTGGTTGGGAATATACGCTAGTGGTTTAGGATTTATTTTAGGCCTCTTGGGAACTTCCGTGCATATCCGTCGGTTTCAAATTGGTGAGGAAGCTACGCTATATGGCGTGTATTACTCAGCTATTCATCGCATTGCCAGTAGGGATTACTCTCAAGAGCAGATCAATGCGTGGGCGCCAGCTGAAGTGGATCAAATCTTGTGGGAAGAAAAAATCCAAAGGATCAATCCATTTGTTGCTGTGATAGACGGTGTTGTTGTTGGTTACACTGATATTCAGCCATCTGGCTATATTGATCACTTTTTCGTTTCGGGCAATCGTCCTCGTCAGGGTATCGGAGCAAATCTTATGGGTGTAATCCATCAAGAGGCTGCGCAACGAGGCATCACTGAATTAACCTCCGATGTAAGCCTGACTGCCCAGCCATTCTTTAGTAAATTTGGGTTCCATGTCGTTGAACATAGGTTTCCAAAGCGACGCGGCGTTGTAATTCCAAATGCTCTTATGCGCAAGATTCTAGCATGTTCGACCTAACTAAGCGTTCAAAGCTTGCGAGAAGACGGTAGATGTCCCGATTACTTTCACTCCCGACATTGGCGGTGGTGGCACTTCGTTTTCAATTAAATTACGGTAGAGGCGCCCGACCAGTCGCACTAGGGGGCGCCGCGATGAAACCGCGCCTCGCCCTCGAGCTCAATCGTTATGGGTTTCAGAGGTGCTGATCCACATCCATACTGTTGTGGAGGATTCGGATCACAACGATCTTGGATTCCGTGCCAGCTCGGTAAAAGATGATATGGCTGCCTTGGTTGAATTTTTTGTACCCAAGTTTTATGTTATCCGCATCACGACCTATTTCAGGTTGCCGAGCAAGCAGTTTGAACGCATCATCAAGCTGCTTGAGGTATTTGTCGCGTTGTCGTTTGCCCCATTTCTCTGTAGTAAAGCGGCCAATATCAATAAGGTCTTTTCGAGCGGCGGTGGTGAGCAGGCATGGACGCATTAGTGAGCTTCGTGATCCAGCTCGGCAATAACGCTTTCAAGAGAGTAGTCTGCAATCCCGCTTTGTTCGCCTTCATTCATGAGGCGCCGAAGCCTTTCAATTTTGCCCTCCGTTTCTTCAAGCAGGCGCAGCCCTGCGCGCACGACCTCGCTCGCGGAACCGTAGCGTCCATTGTCAACCTGTGCAGCTATAAAATCGTCAAAGTGGGAGCCAAGTGTAATGCTGGTGTTTCTAGCCATGAGACGCCTCCTGTACCAAATATTGGTACATCATACCCAAACACCCATGGCAATGCAAGGCAGGCCGACGCCAATAAATTCTACGCTGTTCTGCCCCCCAAACCTTCTGGGTGTAGGCTGCAATATTTTTCAAATCTGCTCGTGCAGCCCTAGAAACTAAAAATGCATTCATTTGCCAAGCTCGTCATCAAGTTCGCGCATCAAACTGTCATAGCTGTATTCCGCTGTACCACTAGCACGCCCTTCTATTATCAAAGCACGCAGGGTTTCAAGTTTACGTTCCTCATCTTCCAGTTTGCGCAAACCCGCACGGATCACCTCGCTTACAGAGCCATATCTTCCAGTATTTATCTGGCTAGCAATAAACCCATCAAAATGATCACCAAGGCTTATACTCGTGTTTTTAGCCATACCAACGCTCTCAAAGTACCAATATTTAATATATTGTGGTACTCGAGCTGTGATCTGTCAATCCCAGAGCTTGAAGGTCGCTTTGCGTCTTTGCATACAGGCTACTGCACAGATAGCCAGATCAATTGCAAGCAACAAAAGCACAAAAATGGCGTTTTTCAGACGCCCCGCTGTCTATCCCCCTCTTGGCTTCGCCTAAGAGGGGGAATTTCGCAGGCTTTGTTAAAGGTCATGATGTGCATGACCTTCAGACCTCTCCTCGCGGATTGACCCTTGCCATTCGCCAGTGATTAGCGTTCAATGTTTCCATCGAACGGTGACTCTCCCACAAAGGGCTTCCACCCCATTAGATCATGCCCACGATGGGCGCACACAAAAAGACGCAAGCGATCACGGAACCTAGGAGGGCTTTCCATGCAAGACACACCCGTAAAGGACCGCACTACGGCAAAATCCGCCGCAAAAGCAGCAACCATTTCACAAACCACCTCGCAAAGTGGAAGCAAAGCCGCAAACACCGCTTTTTTAGATCCTACACGCCTTGAAGGCAACGATTTCACCAAGAGCACCGAACAATTCCCGTTCTTTTTTATCAAAAATATGCTCTCGCTCGACATCAACCCGCAATTGCAAGCTGAATTTCCCGCCATGAAGGGTGCCGGTTACCTTCCTTGGGAGCGCAACGAGTGCGGGCAAAGCGTCAACGCGCTGGTCGAGGAATTGATCTCCCCAACCATCGCCGACGCCATCGGAACGCAACTAGGGATTGAGCGTCTCTCCCAGTACCCAACCTATGTTTCCATTTGTCAGCGACTCAACAAGCGCCATGGCACCATTCATACCGACGGCAAATCCAAAGTCGCAACAGCGCTGCTCTACCTCAACGACCACTGGAACACCGCCGGCAAGGGCTGCCTGCGCTTTTTACGCAAAATTGATGATATCAACGCCACCATTATTCCCGAAATTCCGCCGATATACGGCACGCTAGCAGCGTTCAAGCGCACAGAAAATTCCTTTCACGGGCATTTACCGTTTGAAGGTGAACGCCGCGTAATCCAAGTGGCTTGGCTGGTCAGCGCAGAAGATAAAGCGCGCAAAGCACAGCGCGGCGCACTCTCGCACCATCTTAAAAAGCTGCTCGGCTGGGTGGATCGCAAAATTGGCCAAGGCCGAGACGATAGCGCATCGCGCAAGGTGAAATAAGCACATCGCGCAAGATAAAATAAGCACATCACGCAAGGTGAAACCGCATCACGGCTGCATTACGTGGCAGCCTCCGGTGCGTCGCGTAACGACGTTGCAGCATGGCGTCGCGCAATCAATACGTACAGGGATGGCAGCACAAAAAGCGTAAACAGCGTGCCAATCGTCATCCCTCCCACCAGCACCAAACCGATGGAATTCCGCGCAGCAGCACCTGGGCCCTCTACCAGAGTGAGAGGAAAATGTCCGGCGATCGTGGCAATCGAAGTCATAAGTACGGGGCGCAGACGTATCATGGCGGCCTGCCTCGCCGCTTCATATTTTTCCATGCCCTGTTCCTGTAGCTTGTTGGCGAATTCGACGATGAGGATGCCATTCTTGGCGATCAACCCAACCAGCGTGACTAAGCCTACCTGTGCATAGATATTCATGGTCGTGGTCCAGCCATCCGTCCAATAACGCATGTCGGGGTCAGGCATTTTCAGCACTGTGAATAGCAATGCGCCAAACATGGCCAATGGCACTGAACCCAACAGAATTACGAACGGGTCGCGGAAGGAATTGAACTGCACCGCCAGCGCCAAGAAAATCATCAGCACAGACAGACCCAAGGCGGGCAGAAATTTTCCGCCTTCGGTGCGAAGCTGGCGTGATTCGCCGGTGTAATTGACTGAATAGCCCGGCGGCAGGATTTCCTTCGCTGCCTTTTCCAGCACCTTCAAACCACTGTCGATTTGGGCCGTCATACCAGAGAGTTTGATCGCGTTGAGCTGCTGAAAGCGGTTCAGGGTGCGCGGTACAGTTCCGCTCTCAAGATGGGCGATAGAACTCAACGGAATCAGTTGCTGATTGGGGCCGGTGACGTAGATGTCCTGCAATTGTTCCGGCGTCAGGCGATCCACCCGCAATACTTGGGGAATAACCTTGTAGGCGCGCCCCTCGAAGTTGAATCGGTTGACGTAGTTGCCGCCAAGGGCTACTCCAAGATCGGCTCCCATCATGGCGTTATTGAGACCCATTGCCCCCGCTTTTTCGTGGTCAAACACAATCTGTGTCTGCGGTTGATCGTACTTCAGGTCGATTCCCGGCGGAAAATAAAACACTCCACTTTCTGCTGCGGCCTTTTGCAGTTTCTCTGCATATCGCAGCATCGTGACTGGATCATCGGTGGACGTGATAATAAATTCCACGGGGAAATTACTGCCGCCAGGCAGCGCAGGCGGCTGTGCTGCGTAGATTTCCATGCCGGGAATCTGCGTGAGTTTCGCCTGCGCTTCTCGGACAATTTCCCCCGTACCGCGGTCACGGCTACTCCATGGCTTTACGATCAGCCCGCCAAATCCACCGGCACCAAACGCCGCAGCCACTGGGTCCGAGGGGGCGATAAGGATCTGAAAAGTCGCTTCATATTCTGGAATGCTGCGGAAGGCGGTTTCAATTTCCTTGGCATAATGTACCTTCTGATCAGAGGACGCATTGCCGGCGTTATTGATCACATAGAACATGAAACCTTGATCTTCCACAGGAGCCAGCTCGCTGGAGGAAAATAAATACATAGGCACTACCAGCAAGCTCAGGATTCCCCAGATCGCATACACAGCGGGGCGCTGCTCCATGGTACGCCCGAGCAGCCGCCCATAGCCTTCGCGCAGTCGGTCGAACAGGTGATTGACCTTCCCGCTGAACCCACGCTCTTCCTGCTCGGCGCTGCGCAGCATTTTTGCGCTCATCATGGGCGAAAGCGTCAGGGCGACGATGCCAGAGATGGTAACGGCGCCGGCAAGGGTGATCGCAAATTCCTTGAACAGGGTTCCGGTCAGCCCACCCTGTAGACCAATGGGTGTATATACCGCAGCGAGGGTAATGGTCATCGCAATAACGGGGCCAATCAACTCCCTTGCACCTTCAAGTGCAGCATTCACTGGGGATAGCCCTTGGCGAAGATGACGCTCAACGTTCTCCACCACGACGATCGCATCGTCCACCACAAGCCCTACGGAAAGCACGATCGCCAGCAATGTCAGCAGGTTGAGCGTAAAGCCGAATATCTGCATCAAAAAAATTGCGCCAATCAGCGACACAGGGATTGCAACGATTGGAATCAGCACCGACCGCGCCGACCCCAGAAACAGAAAAATCACCAGAATTACGATCAGTAACGTATCCACCAAGGTGCGAACGACATCAAATAGTGCATCCTGGATATATTCCGAGGCATCGTATCCCATGTTGGCTTCAACGCCATCTGGCAAGCCGGCACGAATCGATTCCAACTCGGTGCGAACATGCTTAACCACGTCCAACATATTGGCCGTCGGCAACGGAAAAATTCCAATAAATACTGCCGTTTCGCCATTGAAACTAACCACCGTGTCATAATCTTCTGCACCCAGCTCAACATTGGCGACATCCTCCAGCCGGATCACCGCACCGTTCTGCTCGCGGATGATTAACTGCCGGAATTCCTCTGCCGTATGCAGGTCCGTATTGGTGGTGAGATACGTCTGGGAATAACTGCCTTTCGTGCTGCCAATGGCCGCCAGATAATTATTGGACACCAGCGCACTGTGGACTTGGCTTGGCGTGATACCAAGAGCAGCCATGACTTCTGGCTTAAGCCAAACGCGCATGGCCCAGGTACGTGCACCAAACACGTCGGCACGCTGCATGCCTGGCAAAGAGGCCAGCCGTGGTTGCACTACCCGCATCAAATAATCTGTGATCTCTGTCTGGGATACGGTTTTCGAGGAAAAGCTCAGATAGGCCGCCGCGTAGTCCGAATCTCCGGATTGCACGCTAATGGCCGGCGCTTCTGCCTCGGCAGGCAGTTCGTTGCGAACTTGGTTGACCTTGGCCGTTATGTCGGCAAGCGCCTTGATCGGATCGTAATTCAGCTTGAGGCGAGCCGTAACGAGAGAGAGACCCAGCAGGCTTTTGGATTCGACGTAGTCAATACCGTCCGTAGAGGCAATCGCACGCTCAATAGAGGTGGTAACAAAACCACGCACCACCTCGGCACTCGCACCGATGTAGGGCGTTACGATTACGATGGAGGAAATGTCACTTTGCGGATACTGGCGCACACTCAATGATTTCCATGCCTGCAAGCCGGCAATGATGATCAAGGCATTGACCACAATCGCCAAAACTGGGCGACGGATAAACAGGTCAGTAAAGGATTGCATTGGCGTTTTTTCTCTAGGCACGTTGTGAATACGGCAAATCAGGTATTGTCGGGGTGCGGCGTGAGGCTAAATTTCGGAGCCAGACGCTCATCAATTACAACCGCGCCGCCGTTTTGGAGCTTGAATACGGCCGTGGAAACCACTTGTTCCCCAACACTCACCCCTTCGGTGATCTCAATAAAATCACCATGCTGCGCGCCGGTCTTGACGCTTGCTTGTCGCAACCGATAACGTGCATCCTCTGTGTCTTTTTCAGGCTTTTCCAGAACGAACACCGAATTACCACTGGCACTGCGAAGAATGGCAGTTTCCGGCACCAATAGCGTCTTGCGGGCCGGCCCTGCAGCGGTTTCCAGTGCGACATACATCCCCGGCAACAACTGCGCTTTCGGGTTGGCGAGAGTTGCTTGGATACGCACGCTGCGGGTTACGGAGTCGATCACAGGGCTTACGGCAAGGATGGTTCCGGTAAAGGTCTGACCGGGCCACGCATCCGCGCGTACCTGCACAGTTTGGCCAAGCACGATCTGCCCGAGGCGATTCTGCGGAATGGTAAAGTCCACATACACCTCGTCCAGCGCCTGCAGCGTTACCACTGGGCTGCCCTTCATCAATAATTGCCCTTCACTGACCTGACGCAGGCCGAGCTTGCCAGAAAATGGCGCCCGTATAGTTTTCTTGTCAATCAGAGTGCGGTAATAGTCTACTTGGGCGCGCGCTTGATCCGCATTGCTCGTTGCGATATCAAGGTCTGCTTGGGACGTACTGTTGCTCTTACGTAATGCACGGGCGCGCTCCAGCGTCAAACGAGCCGACTGCGCGGCAGCTTCGGCGGAGCGCAACTGTGCTTGCTCAAGCTCAGTGTCCAGCTGCAGAAGCGTGGCGCCTTGCCGGATATGGTCACCTGCGGTAAAGGCAATGCTGTGAACGATACCGTCTGCTTCTGCGCTAACCTCCGTCCCCATAATCGCCGTTATCGTGGCCGGCGCAGAGATTTTTTCCTGTAGGGTTTGTTCCTGCACAGCGATGGCGTTCACCACCGTTGGCGGCGGAGCCATTTGCGCATAGGCTGCCCCCATTGCCTGGAACTGCGACACTTTGGTGAAGGTAATGCCGCCTGCCACGGCCAGCGCTACGGCTGCGCCTCCCAGCGTCCAGAATATTTTTTTCGACATGCGCCGACATTCCTGATCAATTCATCAATCTTGGGTGTGAATTCTGCGGGTTTTCTGCATATAAGGTAAGATGAAAAATACCGCACCATTGAGAATAAATGCGTTTTAGCCACCAAACGCGCCACGACATCCCCAATTGAAGCGGATACATCCCTCGGAAACAAGAGGTTTGCCCATGACAGAGTTCGACTACCGCAACGACCAACTAAATCCAACGCACACCATCACCGAATGTCGCGCCATTCAGCCGGGGCATTATCAAGTGACGGGCGTAGGTGAGCGCCCCGAAAAAGGCGATCGCCTGCTCGTTAGCCTCCGCAACGGCCGCGACCTCCACCTCACCCTCGACGTGGAATCCTCCCGCAGCCTGATCAATCCTCCCGGACACTGGACTCTGATTGCCCACGGCCCCGCCTTCCGCGAACTCATGGTACACAGCTGGAAGGTGCGCTGCGATCACTGCGATACCGAACTGGATTTTGACTTTGCGGTAGATGCAAGCCTGGGTGCATCTGCGCAAATTCCGGCGGCGCAGGCACGCATCGCCGAACTTGGCTGGCAGGTACAGGAAAACCACCACCTCTGCCCTCAATGTCAAAGTTGACCGCAATGGTTTTTTCTGTTCCCACAGATTAGTGGGCGCCCACCAACAACACGAATGATAACATCACACGTTAGCCACCTTTACAGCGCGGGAATTTTCAACCAATATCTAATGCGCGGTCGTGTGCATTGCAGAATCTCTGCGTTCTAGACCATAGGCGAGATTACTGCAAGCGAGCGGCCCCAATTTTTTCAACTTGTGCACAAGGAAAATTCGCTATGAAAAAGATGGTAATCGCTGCGCTGCTGATGGGTGCGTCGTCTATGGCCATGGCAGAAGCACCAGGCGGCCCGAACTGCGGCTGGGGCAACATGTTGTTCAAAGGCCAAAGCGGGATGATTCCCCACTTTGCAGCCTCCATCACCAACGGCACTTCCGGCAATGCCACCTTCGGGATGACCTCTGGCACCAACGGATGCTCCACCAACGGCACCTTGACCTATGGCGGCGCCCCGATGATCGGCATGGCTGGTGTATTGGATGAGTTCATCGCAGATGCCGCAAACGGCAACGGCGAAGCCATGAACGCAGTGGCGGTTTCAATGGGGATCAGCCAAGCCGACCGTGAAGTATTTGCACAAGTTGTACACCAAAACTTCAACACGATTTTCCCAACAGCGAACGTCACTGCAGATCAGGTGAACGCAAATCTGGTCAACGTAATGAAGGCAGACACACGTCTTGCCAAATACGTTTCCTGATATTTTCTGCTAAATCGCAGCGCCTAGGGTAACGATAGGCAATAGATGCTCAATGGGTCTATTGCCTTCGCCCCGATTTTGCTACAAGCTATTTGCATTCTTGGCCTATTTGTTTTTCAGCGGATGATTGCCTCTTTTTGTCGCTTTTCTTATCGCAAATCCGTTACCACGCTCACGCTGATTGCCCTAGCGGCTTTATTACACACGCAACCAGCACGCGCCGGCAGTCCCGACCACTACGAGCCCTACCACTGGAACGAACCCTCCCTAGCACTCGCAAAATCGCTTGCCAACACACCCAAATGGCATGCGTTACTACACTATTACCCGAGTGGCATCACCGGGCGCTGGGAAAGCCAAGCGGATAGCGCTGCCTTTTTTCTCGCCCCCAACGGCAAGCGTGATCCAGAAGCGGAACTTCGTGCCACCGTAGACGCATTTTATCAAACGCCAAACGGCAACGCGCCCATCGCCAACGCGCCAAACGGCAACGATACGCATCCCATTTGCCGATTTCCCGCACGCTGGCGCTGGCTAACGAAAAAACTGTCGCTTCCGCCAACTCCCATTACACCAACCGAGTGCCCTGAATTTCAAGAATGGCTCGGAATTCTCAAACCCAATAGCGTAACGCTGGTGTTTGCGTCTTCCTATCTGAACAGCCCATCCTCCATGTTTGGGCACACATTTCTGCGTTTAGATCCAAAAGACATTCAGCAAGGCTCTGCATGGCTTAGCTATGCGGTGAATTTTGGCGCGGAATACCATGCAGAAGACAATTCCATCATGTACGCATGGAAAGGAATCCTCGGCGGCTATCCCGGATTTTTTAGCGTTCTGCCTTACCACCAAAAAATCAACGAATACAACCGCATCGAAAATCGCGATTTGTGGGAATACCGATTAAACCTTTCGCCACAAGAAACCAGCGCCCTCGTAGACCATCTTTGGGAACTCAAGAACATTGATTTCGCCTATTATTTCTTTGATCACAATTGCTCATTCCGACTCCTAGAGCTGCTGGAATTTGCCCGCCCCAGCATTGAGCTCACCGACCACTTCCAAGTACGCGCAATCCCGATTGATACTGTTCGCGCAGTTCTTCGCGCCGACCTTGTAGACCATGTAGAGTATCGCCCTTCCAAAGCGACAGAACTACAATTTCAGGCAAGCCAGCTGAATAGCACCCAGCAAACGCTGGCAGTGAATCTCGCAAAAGGTCAGCGCGCGCCGAACGACCCTGCGCTACAAACACTTAGCCCTACGGAACGTGCGCAGGTTCTTCGCGTTGCCTACAAATCTCTGCGTTACGACCAAGATAACGCCCAACGTGACGCATCGCTTGCACGGCGCAGCCTCTCCCTGCTGCGCGCACTCCAAACGGAAGACAACCGCACACAATCACCTCCACCACCGCCAGCAACCCCCGAATCTGGCCACGACACACTACTGATCGGTTTGTCAGGAGGCCAAATCATCCCCCAAAGCACAAGCAAAAATCGTAATGCCGCCGATCATCTCAATATGGCAGAGCTTCGGTTACGCAGTAGCTACCACGATTTGGCCGACCGCGCACAGGGCTATCTTGACGGCGCGGCCATCAATATCGGCGAACTCGTGCTGCGTCAGACAGAAAACGATTCCTTGCAGATTGAACTGGCAAATTTCATCGAAATTGATTCCCATGCAGCGCGTAACCGCTGGTTTTCGCCACTCACCTGGCGCGTCAAAGCAGGCGCAGACCGAATCTATAGTGATACCGATAGCGCACTCACCCCGCGCATCGAAGGTGGCGCAGGGCTCACCTACAACTTATTCAATCGCCACCTGATTTACGGCTTAGGCATGGCGCGGCTGGAATATAATCCCCTGCTTTCTCAGGATTTTTCTGCGGGCGCCGGTGCGCTTACAGGCGCACTGTTTTACTGGCCATTTGGCACGCTGCAGATCGAATCAGCGTATTATCAATTTTCGGATGGCCACGAACGCAGTTCCGCACATGTGATCCAAAACTTCCCACTTGCAAAAAATCACGCCATTCGTCTTCAGCTAGGCCGAAGCAAACAAATCAACACCACGTTTAACGAAGCAATGCTCGAATACCGATATTATTTCTATTGAGCACAATTGAGAAAACCGCCCAATGCCAAATAACGCCAAGCCCACACTCGCATCACCCCTCCCCGACTGGCTTACGAATGCGCTCCCTTGGCCGCGGTATCTTCTCGACACCAACGGCTACAAGATGCACTACATCGACCAAGGCGAGGGGCCCGTTGTGCTCTTGCAACACGGCAACCCTACTTGGTGCTTTCTATGGCGCAAAGTCATCGCGCTACTCGCAAATGAAAAAGTACGAGTTATCGCACCCGATCTGATCGGCTTCGGCGCGTCCGATCACCCGCGATCTCCCTCAGAGCACAGCGTAGATTTTCATGCAAATAACCTTTTAGCGCTCGTTGAGCAGCTGAATTTGCGCGATATCACCATCGTCGGTCAAGATTGGGGCGGGCCCGTGGTTTCCGTCATGGCAACACGCGCACCGGAGCGGATTCACGGTGCGGTGTTCGCCAACACAGCAATACGCGCACCCAAGCCGCCAATTCGCGTAACGCCCTTCCATCGTTTTGCGAACATGCCCATCATTAGCGACCTTGTGTTTAAGGGCGCTAATTTCCCCGTCCCCATCCTTCACAAAGTGCAGGGCGACCCTGCCAGCATCGGCGCATTCGAACGTCGCGCCTACGCATGGCCTCTACGCCGCTGGGGCGATCGCGCAAGCAACTTGGCGCTGGCACGCATGGTGCCTACGCAGGCTTCACACCCAAGCGTGGCCACGCTCGAACCCGTCGAAACCTGGGCGCAGCAGTTTCAAGGGCCTGTAGAGCTGGTGTGGGGCACCCGCGACCCGATTCTGGGGCCTGCACTCAAAGGAACGCGAAAGCTATTCCCGAACGCACCCGTGACCGAAACAGCCGCAGGGCATTTCCTTCAGGAAGAAGTGCCAGACGTACTCGCAGGAGCAATTTTGCGAGTGGCAGGGATTTCGAAAAGCTAACGGTAGGATAACGCACTCAGAAAATTGCAGCGCCCAGCCAAGGCTTGTACACCATGATCGCAAAAATCACGACCATCATACTAAAGGCTGGGTAGCCCATCAGCTCCCACAGGCGAACCAATCGAACAAAGCGCGCCGGCAAAGGATCGCCCGGCCGCAGATCGCGCAGCATACGATGAAGCTGGATCTGTATCCACACCACAGGCAGCCACAACGCACCCACTAGGCAAAACAAGCCAATCACCAGCAAAAACCACGCCGAGTTGAACGGAAAAGAAAGAATCTGCATCAACAAAACCCCCGTCACAAACTGCACAACAACAGCGGGCGAGGTAAAAATCCAATCCGCCAGCACCACGGTTCCCGCAGTAACCCGCACAGCCTCCGCGTTCCCAGATCGCGTCGCTCGAATCATAAAGAAAAAGGTGCCCAGCCCCGTACCGAATAACAGCGTAGAACTGACAATGTGAATGGTTTTCAACAACAAGTAATTGTCTGCGAGCATTTTAATTGTGCGGCGCGATCTTGGCTTGTGAACTAGGAGTTTCTATCGTCGATACAGACACCTTACTCGACTGACCTCCCGCTTGCCGCTCACTCTCAAGCCGAGCCTGTTCCTCTTGCCATTGCTTCATTTCATCGTAATAAGTATCCCAAACGCAGGGAGAACAGGCGCTTTCGCAGCACTCGCCATCGCTAGGAGGGGTGGGTTTTTCACGCATTTGACCGTCTCTAAAACTTGAATACGACCTAGTATGACCAAGAGCCATCTTGGTGCACAAGAGGTACAAAAAAGTCTCCAACTTGCGCCTTCGCCGCACCGCACTATAATGCGCGGGCGATTTGGTGCATCATAAGGCCCCGCGCGAAGATGTAACGCAACGTTACAGAATCCATCGCAACGTCTACCTTTTACCATCCAGCCAAACAGGACCCGAGCATGAGCGAATCCACACTGACTCAGGAAGAAAAGGATCTTTTCCGCGATAACTTCCGTAAATTCATCGCCAAAGAGCTGGCTCCCCACTACGAAGCTTGGGAGAAAGCCGAGATTTTTCCGCGCGAAGTGTGGAACAAGCTGGGTGAAAACGGCTACCTCTGCGTAGACGTCCCAGAAGAATACGGCGGCTTTGGTGCCGATTTCGGCCTCTCCGCCATCATCGCCGAAGAACTAGGCCGAGCCAACCTTGGCGCACTCTGCACCTCGGTATCCGTGCACTCCGACATCGTCGCCCCCTATATTTTCCACCTTGGTACCGAAGCCCAAAAGCAGGCTTGGTTGCCCAAAATGGTGAGCGGGGAAGCCGTCGGCGCAATTGCCATGACCGAACCCGGCGCCGGCTCCGACCTACAAGGCATGAGAACCACCGCGCTGCTCGATGGCAACCAGTACGTCATCAACGGCCAAAAAACCTTTATCACCAACGGCCAGCATTGCGACCTTGTGGTGCTTGCCGCCAAAACCGATCCCAGTGCCGGCGCACGCGGTGTGACCCTCTTTACCGTGGACTGCAGCCTGCCAGGCTTTAACCGTGGTCGCAACCTTGAAAAAATGGGCCTGCACTCCGGCGACACCTCAGAGATGTTCCTCGACAACCTGCGCGTAGACGAAGACCAAGTGCTCGGCGGCGTGGGCCGCGGCTTCGCCAACCTGATGAACGAACTCCCCCGCGAACGTCTAATCCTTGGGATTGGTGCCATCGGCGCCTGCGACGGCATGATGGAAGCCACCGCAAACTATGTAAAAGAACGCCGCGCCTTCAGCCAGCCGATTTCGGCCTTCCAGAACACCCGATTCAAAATGGCCGAACTGAAAACTCAGCTCGAAGTAAACCGCGCATTTATCCAAGTCTGCACCGAAAAATACAACCGTGGCCAGCTAAGCGCCACCGAAGCCTCCATGGCGAAACTCTCCACCACGGAACTGCAAGGCAAAGTGGCCGACGAGTGTCTGCAACTGTTCGGCGGCTATGGCTATATGCAAGAATATCCGCTCGCCCGCGCCTATGTAGACGCACGCATCCAGCGCATCTACGGCGGCACCTCAGAAATCATGAAAGAAATCATCGCCCGCGAACTGTTGGGCCGTTAAGGAGCTTGGTTATGGCTGCTGTTGTGCGTCTTTTTTCCGCGATTCCTGTAATCACCGCGTTAAGCGTAGGAACCCTGCTGGTATCCGCCTGCAGCGCCCCAGAAGATACACAACAGGCCACCGAAAAGCTGCTGAACGAGAAGCGCGTAAATGATCTGAAAAAGGGTAACGACTCCCTCACCCAAGCGCGTGAGGTGGTTTTCTGGGCCGCCTTCAAGACTGCAGAGGATCTCCCCTGCTTTGAAGGCTGGCTCGGCAGCCACAACTATCTTGTGACCTACAAATCCAAACGGGCAGATAAACCGTTTCCCGAATTTGTTGAATTCACAAAATCGCTAATCCCCACCCTCGACACCATGAACACACTAACGCTGGAGCTAATCCCCGCTGCTGCGAGCTGTAACGGCCAGTATCAGGAATGGGAAGCGCCCGTGGTTCCTTAACCACGCACGGCCACTTCAGCAAAACGGTTCACGAAAGCAACTTCCTTGATATCAGGCGCTTGCCAATTTCAAGCCACGCAGCATTTGCGCAAAGATCTCGCCGCGCAAACGTGCAGATTCATTGACGAGTTGGTGGCGGCCAGTCGGAAATAACACAATTTCCATCAGCGGAAACTTCTCTCGCAACACCTGTAAATTGTGCGGAAAATCCACCGTGGTATCTTCCTGCCCCTGAATTACGGTAAGCGGATAATCACAGGCTTTACGATTTTCGATATCCGCCACCCATTCTTTCAGCGCACCCACCCACTTCACCGAAAGATAATGGCTCTGCAGTGGATCCTCGTCGCGCAGAAACCGCAAAAATACATCATCGTGCGAATTCACCACAAACTTGCGCTTAATTCGTCGCACAAAGGGCGAAAGCGCAGTGTGGGCATACTTGCCCGTGGTAAAGCTAAAAGGGCGCACCAGTGGAGCCAGCAGCACACAGCGTTCAAACGGCAGTGCCAGCGCACACCTCGATTGCGCCAACAGAAAATCCAGAAGAATCGCGCCGCCGGTGCTCTGCCCCACTGCATGCCACGGCTTTGGAGCAAATCCTTCCGAAATTAGGAACACTTCGCGCAACACGACTTGATAGATCTGAAAATCATCAATCGCAGCCGGCTCCCCAGATGAAAGCCCGTGGCCCGGCAAATCAAACGTCACTACCGAATAACCGCTCGCCAATAACGCTCGAATGATGTGCGAATAAATGCCCACATGATCATAATAACCATGCAATAAAAACACGCATCCCATTGAACTCGTGGTTTGACGATACGCATGCATCACAATTTGGTAGCCCGCAACTTCGTGCGTGCCGATCGTAATTTCCAGCGAGGAAAATTCTTTTTCAAATTCCAAAGAATAAAAGCATCGGTAAGCGCCGAGCGCAGGCTGAAACAAGCCTGCGCCCTTTGACGCTCCAGATTGCTGCGCGCGAAAAGGCAGTAAACACCGCCTTACGCTGTTTGCATCCCAAGCGCCGCAATTCCGACTCTCGGCACTGCGGCCCTCGCTACCCTGTACATTGTGCTTCATACAAAGCCCCTAGGTTATACAAGCAACGCCATGCAAACATCTCGTTATGCAAACATCCCTATACAAACAACGCGAGGGAAACGATCTTGGTAAAATGAATTTCGATCGTATTAGCCCACCTGCTGCTTCAGCTCACCTTTCGCATAGCGCTGAAACATCGTCTCCAGCGAAATCACCTTAATTTTAGACGCATGGCCTGCGGTACCAAATGCCGTGTAACGATCAATGCACACGTCACGCATCGCTTTCATTGCATCCACAAAGTATTTGCGCGGATCAAATTCTGCCGGGTTCTTGCCAAAATGCTGGCGAATCGCACCGGTTGAAGCCAAGCGCAAATCCGTGTCGATATTGACTTTGCGCACGCCGTGTTTAATCGCTTCAACGATTTGTTCCACCGGCACACCGTAGGTTTCTTTGATGTCGCCGCCGTTTTCGTTGATGATCTTCAACCATTCTTGCGGTACCGAGGAAGAGCCGTGCATCACCAAATGAGTGTTGGGGACTCGCGCATGAATGGCCTTAACACGCTCAATCGAAAGAATATCGCCAGTCGGTGGGCGGGTAAACTTGTACGCACCGTGGCTGGTACCAATCGCAATGGCCAGCGCATCCACGCCAGTATCACGCACAAATTCAGCGGCCTCGTCAGGGTCGGTGAGCAGTTGGGAATGATCCAGCACACCTTCTGCACCTACGCCATCTTCTTCGCCCGCCATGCCGGTTTCAAGCGACCCTAGGCAGCCAATCTCACCCTCTACCGAAACGCCGCAAGCGTGCGCCATCTCGACCACTTTCCGCGTAACCTCAACGTTATAGGTATAGTCGGTAGGCGTTTTGCCGTCTTCACCCAAAGAACCATCCATCATCACCGAAGAAAACCCCAGCTGGATGGAACGCTGGCAAATTGCCGGAGAGGTACCGTGATCCTGATGCATACAAACAGGAATATGCGGAAATTCTTCAATTGCCGCCAAAATCAAATGGCGCAGAAAATTTGCGCCCGCGTATTTGCGCGCACCTGCCGATGCCTGCACAATCACTGGGCTATCGGTTTTATCGGCGGCTTCCATAATGGAGCGCATTTGCTCCAAGTTATTGACGTTAAACGCTGGAACGCCATACCCGTATTCAGCGGCGTGGTCTAACAGTTGCCGCATGCTGATCAGTGCCATACTAACTCCCTAATCCTTTGTAAATTTACCTTAAAGCTCTCATTTCAAGCGCTATATGCTTAACGCTCTATTTGCGCCAAATCTGGCTGGCCTCAGCCTTTTGCCCGCGCTTCCAACATCGCTACTGCTGGCAATGTTTTGCCTTCCAGAAACTCAAGAAACGCTCCACCACCGGTTGAAATATACGAGATTTTTTCCGCTACACCGTACTTGTCAATCGCCGCCAAAGTATCACCACCACCGGCCAGAGAAAACGCGGAACTCTCCGCAATCGCCTCGGCAAGCGCTTGCGTACCGCCGCCGAACTGGTCGAACTCAAACACCCCTACCGGCCCGTTCCACACGATGGTTTTGGCATTCTGTAAAAGCACCGCGAACGCCTTGCGAGTATCTGGGCCAATATCTAGGATCATGTCATCCTCGGCCACGTCATCTACCGACTTTACGGTCGCTGCCGCCGATTCTGAAAACTCTTTTGCCACCACCACATCCGTGGGAATCGGAATATGCATGACTCCCATCAAGCGCTTGGCCTCGCCAATTAAATCGGTTTCTACCAGCGATTTGCCAATCGGTTTGCCGGCTGCCGCCAAAAAGGTATTGGCAATCCCACCGCCAACAATCAACTGATCCACAATTTTAGCCAAAGATCCCAATACCGTCAGCTTCGTGGATACTTTTGCACCGCCAACAATGGCCAGCACCGGCTTTTCAGGTTGCGCCGTCGCCCGCGAGAGTGCTTCCAATTCTGCGGCCAGTAGCGGGCCGGCACAGGCAACCGGCGCGAATTTGCCAACCCCATGGGTCGATGCTTGCGCACGATGCGCCGTACCGAATGCATCCATCACATACACATCGCAAAGCGCCGCCATTTTTTTCGACAACGCCTCATTGTCTTTGCCTTCGCCCTTATTAAAACGCACGTTTTCGCAAAGTACGATTTCGCCATCGGCAAGCGAAATGCCGTCAATCCAATCGCGAATCACCCGAACTTCTCGCCCCAACAAACCGCTTAGGTGCGTTGCCACCGGCTTCAGCGACGAAGCCTCATCGTACACACCTTCTTCTGGGCGGCCCAAGTGCGACATCAGCATGACTTTGGCACCCGCTTCCAGCGCGTGGCGAATAGTAGGTAGGGTCGCAACAATACGCGCATCGCTGCTTACCTTGCCATCTTTGATCGGCACGTTGAAATCTTCGCGAATCAGCACACGCTTGCCTTTTAAATCCAGATCCGTCATTTTCAAAACATTCATGCACTTTTTCCTTTCGTGTTTAGGCCATTACGATTCAATTGTTTTATGTGTTTCGTGAATAAGTGATTTAGTGAACAAGTGGCTTCGCAAACAAGCGGTTTACGGCAAGCTTGCCAGCAAGTCCAACAAACGATTGGCGTATCCCCACTCATTGTCATACCACGCCGCGATTTTTAGCATGTCCCCCACTTGCGCCGTTTGGGTGGCGTCAAAAATCGCAGATTCCATGCGGTGATTAAAATCAACCGACACCAAGGGTTCGGTGCAATATCCCAACAAGCCGCGAAACCGCTTTTCAGCGCCTTCGCGCAAGCAAGCGTGAACCGCATCCACACTCGACAAATTACGAAAGCGCAGCACTAAATCCAGCATCGCCACATTCAGTGTAGGCACCCGCAGCGAATAGCCGCTAATACGCCCCTGCAACTGCGGCAGAACTTGCTGAATTGCCGCAACGCTGGAACTGGTGGTCGGAATCAGGTTTTGCGCACCTGCCCTCGCCCGCCGCAAATCACGATGGGCGTGATCCAGCAAATGCTGATCGCTGGTATAGGCATGCACCTCGGTCATCATCACCGCCTCGATTCCAAAGGCTTGATCCAGCAAACTCAGCAAAATTCCCAAGCAGTGCGTGGTGCAAGAAGCCGCAGAAATGATCCGCTGCGATTCGGTAATCTCCTGATGATTGATGCCATACACCACCACCGCGTCGGCATGATCAAAGGGCACCGCCCCCAGAATCACCCGCTTCGCCCCCGCCTCCAGATGGCGAGAGGCATCCTCATAGGCGCGAAAATGCCCAGTACATTCCAGCACCACATCTACACCTAGCGAAGCCCACGGAATCTGGCCCGGCTCCGCCATTTGCAGCAGCGGGATGCTCTCCTCACCAAGACACAGCCAGCACCCCGCACGCAGGCTCACCGGCAGGCTAAACGCACCGTGCGTAGTGTCGTAACGCAGCAGGTGCACGAGCGATTCAGGCGCACCCAAATCGTTAATTGCAACCACCTGCATATCGTATTCTACAGGCGATTCATAGAGCGCACGCAGCACGTTGCGACCGATACGGCCAAAGCCGTTAATGCCGATTCGCAGTGTCATTGATGGAATTCACCTGTTTATTTAAATCACCCAGAAACCAATCAGCGATACGAAAAACGCCCGCAAAGCAGGTGCCTTTTGAATAACCCACCTGAATCAGAACAGTTTTTCAACCGCAGCGACCACATTCTCTACGGTAAAACCAAAATGTTTCATGAGCGCGTCCGCAGGCGCGGATTCTCCAAACGTGGTCATGCCTACCACTGCACCGTCCAAACCCACAAAGCGAAACCAATAATCAGCGTGCGCTGCTTCTACTGCAACGCGACGGCGCACGGCTGCTGGCAATACGGATTCCTGATATTCGCGCGATTGGGCGAGGAATAGATCAACGCTCGGCATAGACACCACCGAAACGTTTTTGCCTTTGCCAGCAAGTTGTTCAGCGGCATCCATCGCCAGCGAGACTTCAGAGCCCGTGGCTAGCAAAATAGCATCTGGCGTGCCGTTGATCGCCCGCAGTACATAGCCGCCCTTGGCCACATCCGCCAACTGCTGCTCACTGCGCGCCTGATGCGGCAGATTTTGGCGCGAAAAGATCAGCGCCGTCGGGCCATCTTTGCGCTCAATCGCCGCCTTCCACGCTACCGCAGATTCCACCGCATCGCACGGACGCCAGAGCGACATATTGGGTGTACCGCGCAAGTTGGCGATTTGTTCGATGGGCTGGTGTGTGGGGCCATCTTCACCGAGGCCGATGGAATCATGAGTATAAACTTGGATATTGCGCTGTTTCATGAGCGCCGCCATACGCATGGCGTTACGCGCGTATTCCATAAACACCAAAAAGGTAGCGCCGTAAGGAATAAATCCGCCGTGCAAGGTCAGGCCGTTACAAATGGCCGTCATGCCAAATTCGCGCACACCGTAATAAATATAATTGCCGCTCGCGTCCTCGCGGCTTACGCCCTTGCAGCCCTTCCACAAAGTCAAGTTGGAACCTGCCAAATCGGCTGAACCACCGAGCAATTCCGGCAGCATCGGGCCGAAGGCATTGAGGGTGTTTTGCGAGGCCTTGCGGCTGGCGATTGTCTCACCTTTGGATTGCAGTTCGCGGATATAGGCCGCGGATTTTTCATTCCAATTTGCGGGTAATTCATTGGCCATACGGCGGCTGAACTCGGCGGCAAGTTCAGGATAAGCGCTCGCATAACGGCCAAAGAGTTGGTTCCATTCACGCTCGCGTTTTGCACCTGAATCACGCGCATCCCAAGTGGCGCGAATGTCATCCGGAATTTCAAACGGCGCGTGCGCCCAGCCAATCTGATTGCGCGTTAGTGCGATTTCATCATCGCCTAACGGCGCGCCGTGGCTGCTTTCTTTGCCCTGCTTATTGGGGGAACCGTAGCCGATGATGGTTTTGCAACAAATCAACGTGGGATGTTCGGTATTGGTGCGCGCCATTTCAATCGCCGCGCGAATCTGATCAGGATCGTGCCCATCTACTTGTGGAATCACCTGCCAGCCATAGGCTTCAAAACGCTTGGGCGTGTTGTCGGTAAACCAACCTTCTACCTCACCATCAATGGAAATGCCGTTGTCATCGTAAAACACGATTAATTTACCAAGGCCCAAGGTTCCCGCCAAAGAGCATACTTCGTGGGAAATTCCTTCCATCAAGCAGCCATCTCCCAAGAACACGTAGGTAAAGTGGTCGACGATCGAATAGCCATCGCGGTTGAAATGCGCCCCCAGAATCTTCTCGGCCAGTGCAAAGCCTACGGCATTGGCAATCCCCTGCCCCAATGGGCCGGTGGTGGTTTCTACGCCGGGGCAATAGCCGTATTCGGGATGGCCGGCGGTTTTGGCGTGCAGTTGGCGAAAGTTTTTGAGGTCGTCGATGCTCACATCGTAGCCGGTCAGATGCAGAAGCGAATACAGCAGCATAGAGCCGTGGCCGTTGGAGAGCACAAAGCGGTCGCGGTCCGACCATTCTGGATTGGCTGGATTGTGGCGCAGATAGTCGGCCCAAAGCACTTGGGCAATGTCGGCCATGCCCATTGGCATTCCAGGGTGGCCAGATTTGGCTTTCTGGACGGCATCCATACTCAGAGCGCGTATGGCGTTGGCAAGATCACGGCGGCTAGACATCAAAAGCTCCTTGGGTTGGGCTGCACCTCGGAGCAATCAAAATGGCTTCTGACGGGGTGCGGATACGGGTAGAAATGCGCTCAAAACGCTTGGGGCTGGTATTGTCGCCTACCCTAGCCGATTGAGCAAAGGGGCAAGGCCAGTTTTCGTGCTTTTTTGGGAGCCGCCCAGCACTACAGCCCTTTGGGTTCGCCTAGAACACGGTCTCATCAGCGCAAAGCGCTCCGCAACACGCGCTCTCGACAGACCTATATCAAAATATTTTGATATAGGTGAATTCCGCTGATACACTCCTGAACAAATCACCTTTAGTTGATCGCTTTTTCAGGACCCGCACCGGATGTCATCCGCGCCCCCCGCTTTCGACCGCATCCCCCTATCAGCAGAGGTCGCTGAGACCCCTCTGGTATCGGATATCGACCGCCTCGCCCAGTGCTGCAAAGCCGCTGGCGAAGCGCTGCGGCTGGAGATTTTGCGGGCACTGCGTAACGACTCCTTCGGTGTGCTGGAGTTGAGCGAGATCTTCAACGTCCGCCAGTCGGGAATGAGCCACCATCTAAAAGTGCTATCCAAAGCCAGCCTCGTCTCGACGCGGCGTGAAGGCAATTCCATCTTTTACCGGCGCGCACTGACGGACCCTTGCTCGCCGCTGGGAGAGTTCTCGAAAGCGCTTTTTCAGGCGGTTGACCATACCGAACTTTCCAGCACCGTCCACGCCAATATTGAAACGGTCAAATCACAGCGCAGCGAAGCCGCTCGCGAGTTTTTCAACCGCATTGCGGAAGAACTCAACCAGCAGCAAGAATTGATCGTACCACCAGAACACTATCTAGACAGCGCGCGCGCCATTCTCGACCACTGCCCGCCCTGTACAAACGGCGTTGCATTGGAAATCGGGCCTGGCGACGGGCGCTTTCTGGCAACGCTGGCAAGCCGCTTTCAAACGGTGATCGCGCTAGATATTTCTGAAGAAATGCTTGCACGGGCGCAGCATTTTTGCGAACAAGAACAATTGGATAACATACAATTTCTGCGCGGCGATACGCATCACGCCCAACAACATCTTGTCGAACAAAAAGGGATACGAGCGGATCGCATCATCTGCAATATGGTCTTGCATCATGTACCATCTCCCGCCGATGTTTTTAACGATGCGGCCAAGCTGCTCAACGAAGGCGGGAGCTTGATCGTGACCGACCTCTGCCGTCACACCCAACATTGGGCGCGAGAGCGCTGCGGAGATTTATGGTTGGGCTTTGAGCCAGAAGATTTGACAGACTGGGCTTGTGCCGCAGGGCTAGCCTGCCAAGAGGAACTGTACCTAGGGCTGCGCAACGGCTTTCAGGTGCAGGTACGGCGTTTTGACAAACTCGCGATCCCGTAAATCCATTTATCACCATGTCGTAAACCCAATTACAACCGCCACGTTACAATCAGCACCTTACAGCCACCAAGTTACAAACAGCACGTTACAAACAGCAACCTACCATCGCCAATCTTTTTGGAGGCGTCAAACATGAGCGAATATTCCATTTTTACCTCAGAATCGGTATCAGAAGGCCATCCGGATAAAATGGCGGATCAGATTTCCGATGCGGTGCTTGATGCCATCATCAAGGAAGATCCATTCGCGCGCGTAGCGGTCGAAACGATGGTCAAAACCGGCATGGCCATCATTGCCGGCGAAGTCACCACAAAAACCTATGTAGACCTAGAGGACATTGTACGCAACGTCATCCTCGATATTGGCTATAACTCCAGCGATGTAGGCTTTGACGGCGCATCTTGCGCGGTACTCAACGCCATTGGCAAACAATCCCCCGACATTGCCATGGGCGTAAACGAAAAGGACGACAAGCAAATCGGCGCGGGCGACCAAGGCTTGATGTTTGGCTATGCGACCAACGAAACCGACGTACTAATGCCTGCTCCGATTTACTACTCACACCGTTTGGTGGAGCGTCAAGCCGCATTGCGCAAAAACGGCACGTTTAAGTGGCTACGCCCCGACGCCAAAAGCCAGGTCACCTTACGCTATGAAAACGGTAAACCTATTGCGGTAGAAGCCGTGGTGCTCTCTACTCAGCATTCTCCCGACATTGCCCAAAAAGATCTCCACGAAGCGGTGTTAGAAGAAATTATCCGCCCTGTATTGCCCGCAGATTGGCTACACGCTGGCACGAAATACCACATCAACCCAACAGGCCAGTTCATCATTGGTGGCCCCGTTGGAGATTGCGGTCTCACCGGACGCAAGATCATTGTCGATAGCTATGGCGGCACCGCGCGTCACGGCGGCGGCGCGTTTTCCGGCAAAGATCCGACCAAGGTCGATCGTTCCGCAGCGTATGCAGGTCGTTACGTTGCCAAAAACATCGTCGCAGCAGGGCTCGCAGATCGGGTAGAAATTCAGGTTTCTTACGCCATTGGTGTTGCCGACCCAACTTCGATCAGCCTTAACACCTTTGGAACCGCCAAAGTTTCTGAAGAGCAAATCATTGCACTCGTACGCGACCACTTCGACCTGCGCCCACGCGGCATCATCGAAATGCTCGACCTGCGCCGTCCGATCTACCGAAAAACCGCCGCCTACGGCCACTTCGGGCGCGAAGAACCCGAATTCACTTGGGAGCGTACCGACAAAGCCGCTACCCTTAGAAAGGCCGCCGGAATTTAATTGCTCGAACTGTTTTTAATTTAGATTTTTTGATCAAGGGTTTTTGTTATGACTAACAACGCATTTTCAGACTACAAAGTTGCCGACATTTCCTTGGCCGAATGGGGCCGCAAAGAAATTGAAATCGCTGAAAGCGAAATGCCTGCGCTCATGTCCCTGCGCAAGCAATACAGCGCCCAAAAGCCGCTGGCAGGCGCTCGCATCCTCGGCTGCATCCACATGACCATTCAAACCGCCGTGTTGATTGAAACCCTAGTGGAGCTGGGTGCCGAAGTGCGCTGGACTTCGTGCAATATTTTTTCTACCCAAGACCATGCCGCAGCTGCCATTGCCGCCGCAGGGATTCCGGTATTTGCCTGGAAAGGCGAAACCGAACAGGAATATTGGTGGTGCATTGAGCAGCAAATTCTTAAGAACGGCGAGCCATGGAATGCCAACATGGTGCTGGACGACGGCGGCGACCTCACCGAAGTTCTGCACGACAAATACCCGCAAATGCTCGACGCAATTCACGGCATTTCCGAGGAAACCACCACCGGCGTGCACCGCTTGGAAGACATGCTCAAAAAGGGCAAACTCAAAGTACCTGCAATCAATGTCAACGATTCGGTCACGAAATCCAAGAACGACAACAAATACGGCTGCCGCCATAGCTTGAACGATGCAATCAAGCGCGCTACCGACCACCTATTAGCGGGCAAAAAGGCGCTGGTCATCGGCTATGGCGACGTTGGCAAGGGTTCCGCACTCTCCTTGCGTCAAGAAGGCATGATCGTGAAGGTTGCCGAGATTGATCCCATTTGCGCGATGCAAGCCTGCATGGATGGCTATGAGATTGTTTCACCCTTCAAGGGCGGCGTGAACAATAACGATCTCGCCAGTATTGATACCGCGTTACTTGGCTCGATCGACTTGGTCGTAACCACCACCGGAAACACCAACGTCTGCAATAAATATATGCTGCAAACGATCAAATCCGGCGCAGTGGTCTGCAACATCGGCCACTTCGACAACGAAATCGACACCAAATTCCTGCGCGACACCTACGAGTGGCAAGAAGTAAAACCACAAGTACACCGCATTTATCGCAACCGCGCCAATAACGACTGGCTTCTGCTGCTTTCCGAAGGGCGCTTGGTGAACCTTGGGAATGCAACCGGACACCCTTCACGCGTGATGGACGGCTCTTTTGCCAACCAAGTTCTCGCACAGATCCATCTTTTCAAGAACGGCTTTGCCAACCTGCCCGCAGGTGAAAAAGCAAAAAACCTGTTTGTGCAAGTGCTCCCCAAAAACCTTGACGAAGAAGTCGCGCGCCACATGGTGGCAGGTTTTGGTGGCGTCATCACGCAACTGACGCAAGTGCAAGCAGACTATATTAACGTGCCGGTTGCAGGCCCCTACAAGCCCGACAGCTATCGTTATTAAGAAACACTCCCTCTGGGGCGGAGCAAGTTTCGCTCCAGAGGACATCAAGAGGCCAATATGGACACCCAAAAGAAACACAAGCCGCGCTTTAGCTTCGAATTTTTCCCACCCAAAACGGAGGTGGGCGCACAGAAATTGCAGGTCGTGTGCGAAAAACTCGCAGCGGTAAACCCAAGCTTTTTTTCTGTCACCTATGGCGCTGGCGGCTCCACTCGGGATCGCACCTTCGCCACCGTTCAGGACGTTCGCAAAGTATCCGGCATTTGCACCGCGCCCCATCTTTCGTGCGTAGGGGATAACCGCGATGAATTAGTCGCCCTCATCAAACGCTACCAATCAGAAGGTATAAATCGGATCGTAGCGCTGCGCGGCGACCTGCCTTCCGGAATGGGCGCAGCCGATGGCGATCTCAAATACGCGAGCGATTTAGTACGGCTAATTCGGGAGGAAACGGGCGATCATTTTCATATCGAAGTAGCCGCCTATCCTGAAAAACACCCACAAGCTCCTACTCTTGCAAGCGATCTGCAAGCCTTCAAAGCCAAGGTGGACGCTGGCGCCGATAGCGCAATCACACAGTATTTTTACAACGTCGATGCCTACCGCTTTTTTGTAGACCGATGCGAAAAATTGGGCTTGGATATCCCCATCATCGTCGGCGTTATGCCTATCATCAACTATGAAAACCTGCTGCGTTTTTCGAGCAGCTGCGGCGCCGAAATCCCGCGCTGGATTCGCATGCAAATGGAGAGCTTTCACGGCGATGCTACCAGCATTGCGCAGCTCGGCGAAGAAATCGTCACCCGTTTTTGCGAACAGCTCTTGGCAGTGGGCGCGCCAGGCATTCATTTTTATACGATGAATCAGGCGGAACCGACCCTTGCCATATGGAATAATCTGGGCATCGGAAAGCGGTAAACGTGAATGAGGATTTTTCCAAGGGCGCTGTCCGCTTGCTCGAAGCGCCAGTATCCGCAAGGGCGTTGCTAATATCGAGATCGCCCCGCCCACAATAGCCCACAAGGTAGGGCTATGCTACCATGCCGAAATCCCCCCACGAGGCCGCCATGCCCATGCAACGCAAACGCCTGCCCATCGGCATCCAGACCTTCGCAAAAATCCGCGAGGATGACGCCTGCTACTACGTCGATAAAACACCGCTGGCGCTGCGACTGATTGCTCAAGGCACGCACTTTTTCCTCTCCCGCCCCCGCCGTTTTGGAAAGAGCCTGTTTCTGGACACGCTGAAAGAACTATTTGAAGGCAATGAAGCCTTGTTCAAAGGTTTGCACGCCGAAAACAACTGGGATTGGTCGGTAAAGTATCCGGTGGTTCGGATCAGTTTTGGCGGGGCGTCGCTGGCTTCGGTGGAGGATTTAGGGCGAAGTCTGCATACGCAATTCACCCTGCTGGAACAGGCACAAGGCTGGACAGCGCAATTTCCCGACATTCGCAGCCGGTTTGTGTCGCTGATACAGCGCTTGGTAGAACATTTCGGCCAGCGTGTTGTGATCTTGGTGGATGAATACGACAAACCCATTCTCGATCGAATCGAAGACCGCGAAATCGCCCTTGCCATGCGCGAAGCACTCAAAGATCTTTATTCTGTAATAAAAGATAACGACGCGTACATTCGCTTTGCGTTTTTGACCGGCGTTTCGAAATTCAGCAAAGTGAGCCTATTTTCTGGGTTGAACAACCTCGAAGACATCACGCTAAGCGCAGAATACAGTGCCATCTGCGGTTATACCGATCCGGATGTAGACACGGTTTTTGCAGCCGAACTTGAGGGGCTGGATCGCGAAGAAATCAAGCGTTGGTATAACGGCTACAACTGGTTGGGTGAAGCCGTTTACAATCCGTTTGATTTACTTCTGCTGTTTCGTAATCGCAGCTTCCGCCCTTGGTGGTTTGAAACCGGAACCCCCAGTTTCTTGATCAAACTGCTGACTAAGCGCCACCAATTTACTCCCGCACTTGAAAACATGATTGCGCCGGAGACACTTCTTTCTACGTTTGACGTGGACAATATCCCCATTGAAGCCCTGATGTTTCAGGCGGGATATTTAACCATCCACGGGGTGAACGAAATCCCCGGGCTCACCCAGATCACCTTGGGCTATCCAAACCTTGAGGTGCGTACAGCACTCAACGGAAGCTTGCTTCAGGCAACTACTGGGGACCATCGGAATTATGCAATCCACGCAGGCAAGCTTTATCAGCTATTGAAAGATAAAAACCTCCCCGCCATGCGCGATCTATTCCACGCCTTTTTTGCTACCATTCCGCACGAATGGTACCAAAATAGCCCCATCGCACAATATGAAGGCTACTGGGCCGGTATTTTCTACAGCCACTTCGCCGCTTTGGGATTGGATATAAAATTAGAAGACGCCACCAATCACGGCCGTATTGATATGACGGTATGCTTTGAAGGGCATGTGTATTTGTTTGAATTCAAAGTGGTGGAGCTGGCACCTGAAGGCAAAGCGTTACAGCAGCTGAAGGATCGCGCCTATGCCGACAAATACCGAAACAATGGGCCGGTGCATTTGATTGGGGTGGAGTTTAGTAAGGATACGCGGAATATTGTGGGGTTTGAGGTGTGGTAGTGGGGCGAGCAATAAACATGCACCTTGCTCCATCATCGCGAGGGAGCAAGGCGTTCATGTGACGCAACATTACTGTTTACGGACGTTTTTGGGTGTCATCCTTGTATTTATTTTTGGATTTTAGCCATTCCTGCCACGGATCCTTATATGTTTTTTTAGATTCTAGCCATGCCAGCCACGCGCATATATTAAACCCAACACCACAAGAAGCAGATATCAAAACAATCTTAGCAATATCAGAAAGTTCGGATATTTCCACTGGGCTAGTTACAACGCCCACCACATCCCCTATTGTCAATCCGTATAACGCAGGAAGCACCCGAAACAACCAACTTTTTTCCCAGCGCCAAGCGCTAATTGCTACTGGAATAATATAGCTAAATATAAATACACCGATAATTAATTCTCTATGGGAAAGATAATCCGATCCTGTCATCTGATTACCATTGCGTAACGCTGCTAATCGCAGCGCCAAGCCCAAGCCCTTCACATTCATCTTCAGTGCTGCCGCAGCGACCCTCCTTACTAAGGTCATAATTTAGACCCTTTTTCAACGCAAACCCGACTGGGAGCGTTTTAGTAAAATAAATATATCTCATTTGCGCTACAGTAAGCCCCGCCGGCCCAGCCTGCCCACGAATGAGATTCCCAATCAATCCTGGACTTACAAATCCCATCGCACCAGAGACAGCGACGTCAAGCCAATCCACACAGCGAACTGAGCGCCAAAAATCGTGCGAGACATAGAGGTTAGCTCCAAATTGCGCGACAAGATTCACCGTTGCCCCCATTACTAGGCCCGGCACCCCAAATTCCCCATCCGGATCCACATTCAAAACCGGATTCTGATACCCATAACCATAGGTATTGATGCCACCATCCAACCCAATCGGATCACTCTGCACATACCGCCCCACCCGTGCATCATAATCCCGCATCAAGTTGTACGCTAAACCCGTCTCCCCATCAAAATACTGCCCCGGAAACCGAATCGGCTGGCGTACGGTGTTAACAACCTCCTCCGTCTCCCCAAACGGTTTTCTTACCCCTTCCCAGACCACGGTTTTATTCTGATCCGTCACCAGTGTCGGCGTGTTCAAATGATCGGTGTGGACGTAGTAAATCTGCTCCGCTTGGCTGGTGTTAGCGCCCATCAGGCTCAGGCCGCAGAGCAACAAGCACGCTGTGCTGATCGTGTTTTTACGGTTGAGAGCGCGCTTGGCAGTAAGGCTACGCAAGCTCAGCATAGCAGTGAGGAAGGCCATTATCCAGAGGCCGAAGGCACCACCAAATGCAGCCGTTGCGCTGTTATTATCGGTGTTGCTTTCTTCAGAGCTTGTTGTAACGCTCGCACTGAAGTTTTCTTTGGCTTTTTGGCCTTTGCTGGCAATCAGGGTTACCGTTGCAGTTTGGCCCGCACTGACGGTGCCGAGATCACAACTGCTGCCATCTTCGGTACAGATGCCTTGGCTGGCCGTGTAGCTGACCAAGTTCACATCCGTTGCTGGGAAGGTGTTGGTGAGCACGACATTTTCAGCAGCGCTGCCACCGGCGTTCTGGACATTGACCTTGTACGTGACCTGATAACGACCATCCGGCTGTTTCACGGAATTTCCGGTGGCGCCTTTCAAGGTAATAGCAAGATCGGCTTTTGTGCCTGTGTCTGGATTAGTTGTAGTATCGGCATCGACCATTGCCAGTAATTTATTTCCGAGGTAAACGTAATCACGAATTGCGCTGCCATCTTGATGATGCTCGGCCAGCAGTTGATGATTGGGGCCATAGATAAACTGCGTGGTTTTTCCGTCAATTGTTTTGGAAATACGCTCGCCCAAGTGGTTATAGCGATATTCGGCAATTACTGCTGGCCCGCTCAGGACTTGCGTGAGGCGGTTGGCGGCATTATAAACGTAGGTGTAACGCTCATCTTGCGTGAGGTTACCGGCGGCGCTGTACTGGAAGCTACGGTTCTGGCCACCCTGCCCACTGGCGTTCACTTGGGTAAGGCGGTGAGTGTTGGCCGGATATTGGTAGCTTTCGGTAAAGTTTTGGCCGTCGCTTGCGTTGGTTTGCGCTTGCGATACGCGGTTGCCGGTGAGGTCGTACTGATACGCTAGCGTGCCGTACTGGCCTTGCGCTTGGCTCAAACGCCCGTTGGGATCGTAGCTAAAGAGTTGGCTGCGAGCTGGGGTTTTCGCATCGGTCAGGTGATCCAGTTCGTTGGCGAGGTTAAAGCCGTATTGCAGGTTTCGAACGTCTGTGCTGCCTGAACGGGTCTGGATGGTTTCCGGCTGGTAGTGGGTGTCGTAGCTGAGAGTTTCCGTTAGGCCATTGCCCCAAGTAAATCCGGTAAGGGGGCCGAAGGGTTCGTAGCTTAGGTTATTTGCGAGGGTCGTCCAGCTTTTACTGCTGTTTTCGCGGCTGCGGAGTTGGTGGATGCGTCCTTTATTGTCGTAGCCATAGCTAAGCTCTCGTCCGCTGGGGTAGGTGAGCGTTGCAAGCTGGCCTGCGACGTTATACGTGTAGGTGGTTTGGAAGGTTTTGCCTTCCTGTACCCGCACGTCATTCGTGATATTACCAAGTGCATCGTAGGCCCATTGGATTTTGTCGCCGTTGGCAACGATTGCCGAAGTTAAGCGGCCTTTTCCTTTGTTGGCAATGGAACCATTTGCCGTTGGAAGACTGGTTTCGTCGTATTTTAGGCTGACGTTGTCTTGCGCACTGGCCGGATATTGCATTTCGGTCAGGCGATTGAGGGCGTCATAGCTGTATTTTGTAACGCTGTTGCGGGCGTCGGTTTTCTGGATCAGGTTATCGGCCAGGTCATAACGATACACTGTAGTGCCGCGATCTGGGCTGGTTTCTTGGATTTTTCGGCCAAAGCCATCTACTACCCATGCGGTGGTTAAGCCGTTGGGATCGGTGATCGAGACAAGCTGATCTTGCGCATTATATTCGTATTGGGTGGCACCGGTATCGCGCTCGGTTTGAGTGCGCAGACGGTTGAGCCCATCGAAAGCGCGGAGAATGGGTTGCTGATAGGCATCCGTAATCCGGACAAGATTGCCGTTTTCGTCGTATTGGTTGGTTTCAAGTACTTGATCCTGAACACCGAAGCTTTTCCAGAGCCGTCCCAGATCGTCAAATTCCTGATGGACGAGTCTGCGCAAGCTGCCGCTGCTGGAGAGGATACGTTCGATACGATGGGCGCCTTGAGCGGTGAGCTCGTATTCAATACGCTCGTTATCTTGTGTGGAGATGGCTTGCAGGCGATGAGCAGCATCGTACTGATAATTCAGTTGAGTGCCGGTGGGTAAAGTAACTTGCGTCACTTGCCCGACTAGGTCATAGGCGTAGGTGGTGGTGACACTGCCTTGGGGCGTGACGACAGTGCGGCTTTTAAGCCAGCCGCGCGGGGTGTAGGCTAGCTGAGTCACGGTTCCATTAGGATCGACGATCGTTTTGGGGAGGCCCTCGGCAGAGAATTCGGTAACTTCATTCACCAGCGGCGCACCAGTACCGTTCTGCTGTTCAACCCGATAGATTCGGCCTGCTGGATTGACGTGTTGAACCGTGATGTCGTTTACATCCGTGCGCGGCCCATCGACCGTTACGGTGGCAACCTTCAGGTTGGCAGGCGCATCATGGTAGGTGTACGAATAACTCCAAGTGCGGCTGAGCCCTTGCGTTGCATAGGGCGCACTGTGAGTGGTCGTGTCGATTTCGGTACGGCTTGCGAGCCTGCCAAGGCCGTCACCTTGAGTGTACGTAAAGCGTGTGGTTTTACCCGGTGCGCGGATTTCTTTGATGGTGCCGCCGGGATACCAGTCGGTTTCCGTTGTACGCTGTTCGGGCTGGCCGACCGCTTCGGTCCGGCGGATTTCCTGACCCTTGGCGTTATGATCAAGGTCGGTCACAAATCCGCGACCATCGGTAATTTTGTCCTGGAAGCCTTTTGCGTCGTAGCTATAGGTGCTGTTGGTGGCACCGCAGTTGAGCGTAGCATCGCCGGTGACGGACTTGAGCTGGGCGTTAAACCCGCCTTCTCGACCCGATCCCCTAGGCTCAAGGGCGTATAGAGGGAGGTCGGAGAAAAAGTGCCGCTTCCATACCGGTATTCCAACACCTCCATCCGATCAGCGCCCCCGGCATGTTCGGTGGAGACGGCAAGCCCTTGGCTGTTATAGGTAAAGGTCGCAAAGCGGTTACCGTTTTCATCCACAATTCCGGTCAGGGCTAAGGGGAACCGGGTGTCTTCGTAGAGGTATTCCTTGCAGCTGCTTTCTGCGCCGCTTGCGCCAGAAAAGCAGACCTTGGATAAAATCTCCACTTCCGTGACGACCGACGTAACCTTGTCTACTACCGACGCGATTTTGTATTCGTACGAGAAGGTTTTATCGCCCGGCGCGGTGATCGCTTGAATTTTTCCATCCGGATAGTAGGCAAATCCGAGAGCGTTACCAAAATCATCCGCAACGGAGGCCAGTTGACCTGTGGCGTTATAAACGTAGGTGTGTTTTCGAAAGGCTGCGTCTTCCTTCCACCAGAGTTTCGACTCGAATCGCTTGTTACTGTCGAGTTCGCTCTGTTTGAAATGATAATATTCTACTGAACCATCACTCAAGGAGAGTTCGTAAATATCACGCTCAGCGTCGTACTCCATGGCTGTCAACGCATTGCCGCTGCCACTTTGAGTGGGCTGGGTCGTGCCGTCTTCACCGCTCCAGACGTATTTCCAAGTTTCGCCGGTCGGCCGCTGTACAACGGCATAACGCTTGCCAGCATCTAGGTAGCTTACGATTTTAGCCTCGCCAAAGCCTGCCCATTTAGCGCCAAACTCGGGACTGATCTCGGAGGAGAGGCTGTTATAGCTGCGCCGGATCTCCAGCGGAAAATCGCCACCGGTGGAATAATCCACTTCTTGCTGCATCTTTGCGCCGGTGAGGATATCAATGGGGTTGCCTTTGGGGCACTGAGCGGTAGCGCCCGCGCACTCAGCAAGACAGTAGTTTTTACGCTCAGAGTGGGTGCACACAAAGCCATTGCTGGGAATGCCCGCATCGCAAATCTGGATACAAGCACTGATATCGATATCGCGATGAACCTTGGCGTTCGAGACGTTGCAGGCCGCATTCAAAAGGCCGGAATGGCCGAGAAGCAGTGCGGCAGACACGGCAAGGCTGAGGCGGCTAATTAAAAACCGTGGGCTGTGGGCTGTGGGCTGTGGGCTGTGGGCTGTGGCATTTTCACGTGTATCATCCTTGGGGCGTTTTTTATTTTTACTTCCTGACGTTAGCTTAGGCAGGGTACATCGCTGGCAGACGGCCGTCTGTTACGAAATGTAATCTTGAGAAGCGCATCTCATCAGGCGCGCAAAGCCCCCGCAAACCACGAACACACCCCATCTATGCTACCATGCAGAACTCCCCCCACGAGGCCGCCCCATCCATGCAACGCAAACGCCTGCCCATCGGCATCCAGACCTTCGCCAAAATTCGCGAAAATGACGCCTGCTACTATGTAGACAAAACCCCGCTGGCGCTGCGGCCAATCGCTCAAGGCACGCACTTTTTTCTCTCCCGCCCGCGCCGTTTTGGCAAAAGCCTGTTTCTGGGTACGCTAAAAGAGCTGTTCGAAGGCAACGAAGTCTTATTCAAAGGCTTGTATGCGAAAGATTGTGGGATAACCAGAATACCCAAGGAACGCGCGAACGGCGCATACTTTTCATAAGAAGATTCCATGTCTATCGAGCCCACGCCATACCAAAACGCCACCAATCAAAGCATCAGCGAACGTGATCTACGCCATGTCTGGCACCCGTGCACCCAGATGAAAGACCACCAGTGGCTACCCATGATTCCGATTCGCAGCGGCAAAGGCGTGTGGCTGGAAGACTTCGACGGCAACCGTTATATCGACGCGGTCAGCTCATGGTGGGTGAATCTTTTTGGGCACACCCACCCCTATATCGCCAGCGCCGTAAAAAATCAGTTAGACACATTGGAGCATGTGATCTTCGGTGGCTTTACGCATGAACCCGTGGTGAAGCTCTCCGAACGCTTGGTAAAACTTGCACCCAAAGGTTTAACCCGTTGTTTTTATGCGGATATTGGTTCAGCGGCAGTGGAAGTCGCACTCAAAATGAGCTTTCACTACTGGTACAACACCGGTAAACGCAAGAAAACCCGCTTCATCACCTTGGGCAACAGCTATCACGGCGAAACCCTTGGGGCACTCGCCGTGGGCGACGTCGAGCTCTACAAAGAAACCTATCAGCCCCTATTGATGACCCCCATCACCGCCCCCTCCCCCGACTGTTACTTCCGCGAAGAAGGCGAATCTTGGGAAGCCTACAGCCTGCGCCAGTGCGAGGCGATGGAGGCGCTAATGGCCAAGCATCACGAAGAAGTCTGCGCCGTGATCGTTGAACCCCTGATCCAGTGCGCGGGGAGCATGCGGATGTACCACCCCGCCTACCTCACCCGCTTACGCGCCCTCTGCAACCACTACGGAATCCACCTGATTGCCGACGAAATCGCCGTCGGCTTTGGTCGCACAGGCACCCTGTTTGCCTGTGAGCAGGCGCATATCACCCCAGATTTTATGTGCCTATCCAAAGGCTTAACCGGCGGGTTCCTGCCGCTTGCCGTCGTGATGACCACCGACACCGTCTACGATGCGTTTTACGATGAATACAGCACCCTAAAAGCCTTCCTGCACTCCCATAGCTACACCGGCAACCCGCTCGCCTGTAGCGCCGCGCTGGCCACGCTGGATCTGTTTGAACAAAGCCCCGTTCTTGAGCGAAACCGCGAGCTTGCCGCGCACATGGCCAAAGCCACCGAACACTTCCGCGATCACCCTCACGTTGCCGAAGTGCGCCAAACCGGTATGGTGCTCGCGATTGAAATGGTGAAAGACAAGGCCAGCCGCACCGCCTACCCTTGGCAAGAGCGGCGCGGTCTGCGTGTCTACCAACACGCCCTCAAGCACCAAGCACTGCTACGCCCGCTGGGCTCTGTGGTCTACTTTATGCCGCCTTATGTGATTAGTGAGAGCGAAATCGACCAATTAGCCCAAGTCGCATGGGACGGAGTCCAGCTTGCTACACTCGGGGGCTAGCCCAATCTGATCAAACGATGCACAACATATTTCTAACAAAGCGCTACCGAGCGACGATACTCGCCCGAGGCGTTTTTTGATATCTTTTCGCGCTAACAAGCGTTAGCGATTCGTCGCAACCTCATTTTTTGCTAGGGCATCAGCCCAACGAGCCAATCGTTTTGCGAGAGAACCTTCAACGCAATGAACTATTTCAAAGCCGCGCGCCCGTTTTCGCGTAGATTCTCGCTAGGGAAATCTGTACTGCTTGGCTGCACACTTTTTGCTGCCTCCACCACTTACGCCAGCTTAACTGGGATGAATCTTGAGCAGTTAATGGATGTAAGCGTCACGTCTGTTTCCCGCCACGAGCAGCCCCTCAACAGTGCTGCGGCCGCGATCTATACCATCACCCAAGACGACATCCAGCGCTCCGGTGCCACCAGCCTGCCCGAAATCCTGCGCCAAGCCCCCGGCCTTGAAGTCGCCCGCATCAGCGCATCCACCTGGGCCATCACCGCACGCGGTTTTAACAGCCAATTTGCCAACAAATTGCTCGTGCTGATTGATGGCCGCAGCGTCTACACGCCACTCTTTTCCGGCGTTTATTGGGATCAGCAGCTCCCACCACTGAACGCCATCCAGCGCATTGAAATTATCCGAGGGCCAGGCGCAAGTCAGTGGGGCTCCAACGCTGTTAATGGCGTGATCAACGTCATTACCTTTGATAGCAGCCAAACCCTAGGCCAGCATTTAACGCTCGGCGGCGGCGATCAAGAACACGGGTTTGTCCGCGCCATGCACGGCTTCAGAAGCGGCACCCTCACAGGGCGAGTCAACTTGCAGCATCGGCGAGCCGGCGAAAACAGCCTTGCCGGCAGCGAGCACGACGCTAGCGACGATTACGAAAGCTCTCAACTTGGCACACGCATCGACTGGCTTGCAGACAACGGCGGCAAACTAACGCTGGACGCGAGCCTTGAGAGCTCCCATAAACACCTCGACATCGCCGTCGCGGAAATCTTTGCGCCGCTCGTCACCCCCCGCCGCAACCAGCAAGCGGAAGGTGCACACTTACGCGCGCTTTGGGAACAGCCACTTAGCAACGGTGATCGCTTGCAACTGCAAGCTTACTCCGCCTACGACGACCGCAACGACGCCCTCGCCCGCGCAGAATTGGTGACTCATGATCTTGAACTGCAATACAACCATCGCGACACCCGCTATCAACGCATCACTTGGGGGCTAAACCAGCGCAGCACGCGTGACCATATTCATGGTTCTGCGCTGATTTCAACGGAAAATCCCAGCCGCAGCACTCGACTTCGAACCGCTTTTCTCCAAGATGAAATTCACCTCTCCAGCACCGTCGACGCAACGCTAGGACTAAAGCTGGAAGACTCGACACAAAGTGATTTCGAATACCAACCTTCTGCAAGGGTGGCGTGGTGTTATTCCGATAACGCCACGCTCTGGGCTTCCGTTTCCCGCGCCACTCGCACCCCGTCTCGTCTTGAAAGGTCGCTGGAATTTCGCGGCCCGATGGGGCGGGAAATTATCCCACTCATCGCACCATTCTTTCCCGGCAAGGACTACTACGTTGTTGTGCGCGGCAATAAGCGCTATCACAGTGAGATACTCAATGCCTACGAATTGGGCTGGCGCTGGCAGTGGAACCACAAAGGCTCACTGGATCTTACCGCCTTCCAAAACCAGTACCGCAACCTTCAGACGATGGTGATAGCGCCGCTACCCGACAACCCAGACCTTCGCTACCTTGATTACGGCCTCGTTGGGCTGATCGTTGATAACCGCAATGTCGCTCGCGGCCATTCCAACGGAATTGAACTCGTTTCCAAGTATTTCATGTCTGAAGACTGGAAGATTTCAGGTTCCTATAGCTGGTACAATTTTGTTTCAAGTCGGAACCTTTATTCCACGAACGCCGCCCATAGCTTCGAGACGCAATCACCAGAGCATCAAGCGCGCATCGCATCTACCCACATCTTGTCCAAGCTTTGGGAACTAGACTGGAGCGTGCGCTATGTCGATTCGATTTTTAATGGCGCAATCCCTGCTCATACCGACGTGGACATTCGCTTGATGCACCGACTCTCGCCAACGCTAAACGTATCTATTATTGGTAAAAACCTGATTGACCCTCAACATCCTGAATTTTTAGACTACAACTACGCACCCGACCTGATTGAAATCCGCCGCAGCGCACACCTGCAAATCGACTGGCGCAACGATTCATGACCTCAACACCGCCCCGCAACACCGCAGCCGTAATCGGTGGCGGCCCTGCGGGATTGATGGCCGCCAGCATTCTTTCTAAACAGGGATTTTCTGTAGACCTGTTTGACGGAATGGCCTCTCTTGGCCGCAAATTCCTGCTGGCTGGAATCGGCGGGATGAACCTCACTCACAGCGAGCCGCTCCCGCAATTTTTGTCTCGCTATGCACCGCAAGAGCCGCAACTGCTCGCCAGCATCGAACAATTTAGCCCAAACGCGATCCGTGAGTGGGCGAGCAATCTGGGAATTGCCACCTTTGTAGGCACCTCAGGCCGAGTTTTTCCTAGCGACATGAAAGCAGCCCCCTTGCTACGCGCATGGCTACGTCAACTGCGCGAGCAAGGCGTTCGTATACACACCCGTCATCGCTGGCTCGGCTGGGCTGGCGACGGAACAGACATACTCAGGTTCTCACACCCTGAAGGTGAGCGTTATCACTCTGCGGCAATAACGATCTTGGCGCTCGGCGGTGCGAGCTGGCCGAGGCTGGGCGCAGATGGTGGCTGGGTTCCATTATTACGAGCGCGCGGCGTAGCGATTCAAGATCTGGAACCAGCCAATTGCGGGTTCAACGTCGATTGGAGCGCCACGCTTCAGGAAAAATGGGCCGGTACGCCACTTAAATCCGTGACGGCACACTTCGAAGACGCTCACGGCCAACGCAGGCAGCGCAAAGGGGAATTTGTACTCTCGAAAACCGGCATTGAAGGCAGCCTGATCTACGCGTTATCCGCCCCTCTGCGCGAAACGCTAAACCTCAACGGCAGCGCTGCACTCTTTATTGATTTAATGCCAGACCAAACCCTTGCACAAATTGCGGCGAAACTTGCGCGGCCTCGCAACAAAAACAGCTTATCCAATCACTGGCGCAAAGCGGGGATACAGCCAGTACATGCGGCATTATTACGTGAAGCGCTTTCCTCCGAAGAGGCGCAGCAGCCGCAAAGGGTCGCCAACGCCCTCAAGGCTCTGCCAATTCATCTGACCTCGCCGCGCCCTATAGCAGAAGCGATTAGCAGCGCAGGTGGCGTTGAGTTCAGCGCGCTCAACAGCGGGTATATGTTGAACGCGCTACCCGGAGTTTTCTGCGCCGGGGAAATGCTGCACTGGGAAGCCCCAACCGGCGGCTATTTGTTAACGGGCTGCCTCGCAACAGGGTATGCAGCGGGCTTGGGTGCGAGCCGTTGGCTGCTTGGGGCCAGCTGATTTCTTCACGAGCTCAAGCCCCCCAACCGACTCTTTCTGCGGACCGGGTTACGGCCACTTCTGGAAAAATTCCACTGCGCTTCTGGCAGGGAATGATCACCCCAACTCGCGCTGCATATGCGGCATGGCGCCATACCAGCCGTAGGTATACTTTGCCTTGATTTTGCCACGATCATCAAAATGCAAAATATCCAAGCCTTTCCAGCCAAACCGATTTCCAAAAATCGCCCGTAAACCGACCTGGCGCAAACGACTCAACGCGCTTGGTTTTACGCCTTCCTCCAGATTGTGCTTGCATACCCATGTAAACACTGCTTTGTTATTTTCCAAATCAACAATCGCGTCTTCCGGTACAAACCTCATTTTTCCAAAAGCACCGCTAAACTGGGGCAAAAACGCCTTGCGTACGGCTGCCAATCCCTCATGTCGCTTGCCATCACCCGGCTCATAAACGGCATCCTCCGAAAAAAAACTCATCACATCGTCCAGCGAGTTTCGATTAAAAGCCTCAGCAAAGGCCAAAATTTGCGATTCAATCATACTGCTCATGTTTTTTTATCCTCTTAGCTCATTACACAAAAACTTTACTTGGGCAGCCAATGCATGGGACTTGGCAGGTTCGACGTAGATTCCATAGTGCCCAGTCGGATAACAGTGCAACTCTGCTTTTATTTGTTTGGCTGCCTGCAAGGTTGGGCCAATGGGCGTTAGCTTGTCTTGTTCACAGCCAAAAAACTGCACCGGGCAATTTACGCGAGGCAGGTATTTTATCGCTCGAAACATTGGAAAACTCGCAAAATCACGCATCGCAACCCGATTACTCCAAGACAGGCCGATAATCGTCTGCGCTTTGGCCCAATCATCATTAGACTCGTAAGCCGATCCCGAACCAACAGGCCCCACCGAACGCACATGGTAAGGCGCACGCCCCGTTAGCGCATGGCTCACATCGCGAAATACCACATAAATCGCTTGCGGCTATTTTGTTTCATTAAAAATCGCAGAGTGGCCAGATTATCAAGGTTGGGCACCTGAGAAATAATCGCGCGCACATCACCATCCAGCGCGGCAACTGCAATCACCAAACCACCTGAAAACGATGAGCCCCAAAGCGCAATACGGCGGCGATCCACGTTTGGCATCGTGCGCACAAAATCCAGTGCGATTTGATAATCCTCGATTTGATCTTTTGCCGTTACTACTTCTCGGTTTTTGCCGCTGCTTTCACCAAAATTGCGATAGTCAAACACCACCACATGCATACCCGCCTGCGAAAACCGCGAGGCATACACATCCAGCCCGCAATCCATTGTGAGCGAATATCCGTGCGCCATGACCACCACTGGCGCTCCCGATTCGTTGGCAAGATCCTTATTGGCGGGGGGATAATGCCAGGCACTCAGGTAATCTCGTCCATGGGGGATAATGATGTCTTGTCGAGTCATATGATTCTCCCTATCAATTACGCGATTTAGTACATTTGGCGATAAATTCCTTGCTGGAATTTACCAGTTGGTCCAAAGCCGTTTGCTCAAGTGGATAATGGCCACCGTTTTCCAGCATTACTTTGGTTACCGAAACCCGCTGCAACCGATTCAAAATTGGCTCGGACAATTCAATAGGCGTCCAGCGATCTGCAGCGGGTTGCGTCAACAATACTGGGCATTGAGTAAAATCCTCTGGCGCAACGGCAGGCCGGTAGGAAAGCCAAGAATCCAGAAAGGCAACACTCACATTGTTTCCTGCAGAGGTTGCGTCCTGATAGCAGGATTTTTTGGCTTCCGGGCTATTGACCAAAGCGCGCATTTTGCTTACCCAGCGCATGGGCACACGTACACGCCCCAGCCCTGCTATTCTTAAAAAGCGCATCACATAAGCACCGAACACCCCTGTTAGCGGATCAAAAGCAGTATGCAATCGCACGTCAAAAAGGCTGGTATCCAGAAATGTCATACCAATAATGCCCTGCACATGGCGCGTTTTAGCCGCTACATGATAGGTTTCCATTCCACCCGCTGAGAGGCCGTATAAAACAATGGGGCGACCCTCTTTGGCATGCTCAAGCTCAACAAGCTCAACAAGATCGACGCCAATCTGCACCCAATCGTCATACGTTACTAAAGCGCCATCTGCGACTTGGGTAACGCCGAAGGTCGGCATGTCTATCGCAATGACTTCATAGCCAAGCTGTGCCAATGGGCGCCCCAAAATGGTGCTCATCTGCCGGCCATTGGTGCCAACCCCGTGAAATAAAATCACCTTGGCAGGTGCCGATGCGTTGCGATACGTGTCGAGATGAATATGATGCCCCTTGTGCTGCCACCATTCTTCCGTGGGTTCATCCGCTACGTTTAGCTGGTATTTTGCTGGTAAATGCTTTTGAATTTGCTGCCACTGGGGCTGGGTTTTGTAGCCGGCCATTACGTCAACCTCTGCTGGATATTCACTAATGCAAGCGTCACTTGCTTTTATACTCCCATCATGAAAGAAATACAATCCAATTGCACCCCCAAAAATGCACAAGAAAGCACAGCCCAAACACGACCAGGCGGTCGCACCGCCCGCACACGTCGCGCCGTGCTGGACGCGGCAGCACGCTTACTGGCCGAAGCATCGCCTGCCGACATCACTTGCGCCCAGATCGCAGCGCTTGCAGGCGTGAACGAAACCACGATTTATCGCAAATGGGGCACCAAGGAAGCACTCTTTACCGACGCGCTATTGACGCTCTCTGCCGAACCCTTGGTCATGATCGACACGGGATCGCTACGCACCGACCTGATTCAGGTAGTCAGTGGTGTTGCGGACTTTTTGCGAACGCCTGCGGGTTTTTCACTCGCATACATGGGAGCCGCTGGTGAGGACGAGACCACCGGTGAGCTCAGAAAGACCTTCTGGGCAGACCGGTTTGCCAAAGCAAAGGTAATTTTCGAGCGCGCCGTGGCCAGAGGGGAGATCAACAGCGCTAAACACGCAACGTTGGCGTATGAAGCGTTGATTGGCACCCTGCACTTCCGGATTCTTGCGCAGCGAAGCACGCTGGAGGACGACATCGCTGAACAACTTGTCGATTTGATATTGTGCGGAGTTTTTGGGGTGGCCCATCGCAGCTGACGGCCTGAGGAATATCGGCTACATCGAGCGCCTGCAAAGCGCCCAAGGAAGCATTGATTCTCGGGTCGAGACGTCACACCACAAGTGATTTTCTCAGCCCATCAGCATTTGAAACAAGAAAGGTCGCTTAATGAATTGTCCGTCATTGTTGGGAAAGATCACCTAATTCGCCCTATACCCTAAGAACCTCCCAATCATTCAGGACATAAATCTTGCAACATGCAGTCTTTTCGACCAAAAATGGCTTGTAACTGCTTGGCATCTCGTACCCGTTTTTCCTGACCAAAATCCTCCATATAACCGACGCCGCCTAGCACTTGAATTCCCAGCAATGTAGCGGTGATGCTCATCTCACCCACCAACACCTGCGACGCCTTTCCGTCCAAATCACTCGGCGCTGCTCGAAACAACTGTTCCGCAACAAGGCTACACGCTGCAATCCGGCCTAGTTCGGCACGCACCTGTTTATGATGAATAATGTTTTGATACCCTTGCCACCGCGATTTCGCATAGCTGACCGCTTCTTTCAGGCAACCCGATAACACACCGGCCTGCATAGCCAAAATCAGATGCCGGTTCGCATCTACGGTGCGTTCATAGAGGCGTTTTGCATTTTCCCCCCGCGCCAAAAGCAAAGCCTTCACACCCCCCCATCCGAATATCTGCAGCCGGGCAGGCTCGCAAGCCTAGCGAAATAATCGGAGCACTGCACTGCAACCGATCGGATTTATTCGCCAAAAATAGCGCCAAATCACCCTGCAACATGGCCGGTACAATAAACGTATTAGCTACCGGTGCCATTACCATAAAATTCAGTTGACCACTCAGCGCATACTGATCGCCAGACGCACTTGCCATGACACTCATCGGAAGGTCTATAGGGTCCTCATACAGCGGCGTTGCAATAAAGGCTAATTCGCTTACCGCACCATCCATGTTGGCAGAACTCAACAGTTGATGGGCAAAGGCTTGACCGAACAGCACAGCGGCTACCGATGCGTCAACCCTCGAAATGGCAAACAATATTTCTGCCATCGACGCCAGCGCCTCGCTCGTATTTTCTGAACGAATGGCTGTGAAAATATCGAGAAATCCAACGTCTTTTGCCTTCTTATATAACGCGGTCTGGAAGGAAACCTCTGGGTAATGATCGCTTTCTTTAACCATGCGATCGGTAAGTTCACCTCTGGAAAATCTTTCTGCCAGAAGAGCTACGGCGCTGCGCACATCATCACTGCCCGTCATTGCGATTTACTCCACATGCGAATACCAAAATCGTGGTCGGCGACAATGCGCTGAAATACGCCAAACGTGCATATTTCATTTGTGCCTTCATAAATCTGAAGCAGCTTAATGTCACGCAATATTTTTTCCATTCCCTCGTCTTGACGCAAACCAAACGAGCCCATTAGGTCGATACCGAGGTTGGCATTCATCATCGCTAGGTCGCTGCATTTTGCCTTTGCGGTTGACGTAAAGGTATTCATGATCGGTGTATTTAATCCTGCGTGATCCATAACCCAACCAATGGCTTTTCCTACAGAATGGCGCATCTTTCTTTGCTGCAGTAGGTCACTGCCAAATTGGGAAGCACCGGCGGTTAATACTCCATCAATGATTTGTTTGCGCCGGTAGCCGTTGCGCTTGGCCGGGAGAAACATTTTGTTCATCCCGTGATTAACGTCGCTGAAAAACCCCTCCTGTACGGCTGCGCGTGAAATGAGTACGTTCATATACATATCGCCCAACACCATCTGCGCCCACTGATGATTGACGAGCACCTCACCTCTCACAGTCGTATCTCGCGCGAAGGTCAATGCACGTTCGTAGGCACCTCTTGCCGCGCCGGTCGCCATTGCACCGATCAATAAGCGGGTGAATCCCATAAAATCTGTGGTTTTTTTGGCGATTGGCCCAAAATACGGTGTTAGCCGATTGGATTCATCGACGAAACAATCCTCATAAATCATTTCCGTGGCGGGTGTCGCGAGTTGCCCCATTTTCTTCTCATCTCGCCCGAAAGAAAAACCTTTGGCATCTGATCGCATGAGAAAAGTCGCCATGGAATCCATATAATTTTTTCTGTCAGTGGACATAAACACGAGATGGTAGGTGGAAAGCCGACCACAACTAATAAATTGCTTCCGGCCATTGAGTATATATCCGCCTTCCACTGGACGCGCTTCACTTTGCGGGCGAGCACTTTCCCACAATCCCACCTCGGTGTGATCGGAACCCACCGATGGTTCCGTCATAGCCGACGCAAGCAGCACGGGTTTGATTGACGTTTCATTGGCTACAATTTCCCGAAACACTTCTGCCGTTCGCGCTAAAGAAAAGGTATTTCGCATCACAAACATGCCAAGATAATGACCGCCAATGATATTGCCAAGCCCTGTACATACCGAACAGAGTTCTTCAAACAAAATGACACAGGTCGCCCATGAATATCCACCACCCCCAAACTTCTTAGGAATCGTAAGCGATAACAGCCCAGCTTTCCCTGCAGCGCGCACAAACTCCCAAACCGGTTCTTTATTAGTGGGAGCGCGCCTGATTTCACGCTCAATGTGCAGGGCCATGGGTGCCGCAATCTCTCGTGAAAATTGTCTCGCACGTTTAAATACGCTATCCATTTCACGGTACAGTTTCGGATCAAGGGTTTTGTAAAGCTGAAACCCTTGATAGGTTTCATCAAACGTCGAAAGATATTTTTCTGGAATTTTAGGATTTTTCATGGCACCCAGCCTTTTTACGCACAAGTTTCAGGTATTTTCACTTCGGGCGTTTTTGCTGTTCCAGTAAAATCCGAGCGTTCGATCCACCAAAATGCAGCCGCCATGATATCGCATCAATGCACATACGCCTTCTGCATCGGGCGCAATCAACCCCGAAAATGGTTCACTCGATCCGATTCTTGCTTTTGCCATACCCAGTTTCTTGCGCTCCCACTTGCTTTCAACCACATCCTCAACCATTACGCGGTTGAAAAAAAGCCCCGTATTCGGGGGTATAAAGCCATACAGCGGTTCATCCAGATCAAATGCCGACCCGTGTATCGCGTTTTTCTCAAAGGTATCAAGCTTACGAGTCAGGCCAGGCGTGAACTCCAACGACATTTTGAGCTGGTCTTCATGTTTGACCAATACACTCCAGCCATCATTTATGTCGGTCGGGCTCATCATCATTTCGCTTGCAATGTATTTTGGAAAACCTAGAAAAATACCGATAAGCGGTACAAACCGGTTTACCGGCATGGTCAAAATATGCCAGCCCTCTTTCCCAAGGTATTTACAGCGTAAGCAATACGCATATTCTAAATAGGGCACCGCGCCCGTTGGCTTCACATCGTGATAATCAAACATAAAGATCGCGACGGCCGGCGTTTCCGGCATTTCCAGAGGGGGCCGCAACAAGGAACGATAGAGCTCAAGGTCCGCAGGCTTGAACAGGCTGAATAGCGCTGTTGTATTACGCCACATCCCCTTTTGCCTCATGTCTAAATAGCCGTGAAACTTCTTCTCTTTATTGCATGAGTTCGTCATTTTTTTGCTCCTGTTGGCCTCGACACCGGCTGCCCATACTAACCCTGTTGAATGAAACGCTTGCTCTGTATCACGCACTGTGTGATACAGCGTAAATTAGCACAATGAACCTCTATTGCAAAGCCTAAAGCGCTTTTTAATCGGGATATGTTGAAATCTGAAATCGGTATTTAGAAAATTAACATCGGGCCAGCGGTTCAGTCCTTTTTAACCGCGTTGCCGTTCTCCGCTAAGATGATTTCCTTAAAACGCATCAGCGTAAATTTGTCGTATTCCTTCAAAAATTCAGAAAACCTCAGGTGGAAGCTCTCTTGGCTCTGCCCTTTCTCCCAGTCGGTCACTAACTGCATCCAGACCATTGCATTAACTCTGGGGTTTGAATACATCGCTTCTACAACTGCCGGAATTTCCAGCAGAATTTCACCAATCGAATTATAGATCGCGGTAATCACCGACTGGTCAATGGCAATCATGGTCATGCGCGCAGCATGGAGTTCTGCCTTGCAAAATTCTTTAATATCAATTTCGGGCTCAGCTACCAACATACAAAGCCGATCCACCACTGCACGAACCGGTGCGGGGTCGTAATGCTGCGGATTTGCCGAGATTTTTCTGGTTGCCTTCTCAATAAAATCGCCTCGGATTTCCAGAATGTCACGAAGAATTTTCACCGCACGGTCGGGAAGCTTTTGCGCAAAGCGGAACATATACCGCCATGCCTGTATTCCTCCGTACTTATCAATGTCCTTGACGATCATGCCAACCCGGTTATGGCACGAAATAAACCCGGCGGCCTCAAGTTGCGCGACGATGACTTTTACCGTCGAAGGGTTAACGGCAAATTCCTCGGCCAACTTTCGCACGGAAGGTAAGGGCTCTCCAGCGCCATAAATGCCCGCCGCAATCCGAAAAGCCAGCGCTTCCACAATTGAATCCACCGTCGAAATCTTACTCATACAAAAAAGTACCCGAATAGGAGGTTGACAAAAAACCTCGCCCCATTTAGCTTATTCTGAATCATACACTGTATGACACAGCAAATGACACAAACATTTCTTGACGTGGGTTACTGTATACGAACTCATCGCTTCAGTAACACCTTTTTGCTCACTCACCGATTGATTTACAAGGCATAAACCAATGACAGCCGCAGCAACCATCTTACTTACCCCCGACGTTGAAGTGGCCATTATTGGCGCAGGATTTGCTGGCATCGGTGCCGGCATGCGCATGAGGCAAAATGCGATTGATTCGTTCGTCATTCTGGAGCGCGCCGCCGATGTGGGGGGTACTTGGCGCGATAATACCTATCCAGGCATTGCCGTAGACATCCCCTCTTTTACATATTCTTTTTCTTTTGAACCAAACCCAGAGTGGTCGCGCGTATTTGCCCCGGGGCAAGAATTAAAAAAATATGCGGATGATCTCACGATCAAACACGCTCTCCGGAAACATATACGATTTAATACATGGGTAGAAAAAGCGGTTTTTGACGCAAGCAGCCATCTATGGAACCTTCACCTTAAGAATGGGCGCCGCCTAAGCGCACGCTACATCATCAACGCAACCGGCGGTTTAATCGAGCCCAAACTACCCGACCTTAAAGGGCTGGCCGACTTCAAGGGAAAAGTTATGCACACGGCTCGCTGGGACCACAATTACGATCTAAAAGGCAAGCGGGTGGCGATTATCGGTACAGGTGCGACCTCGGTTCAACTCGTCCCCTCGCTTGCGGGCAACGTTGAACGGATGGACGTATACCAACGGACACCGATCTGGATTTTGCCCAAACCAGACCGTGAGATTCCACGCTGGATGCAACGGATATTTAAGCGGCTTCCACTTACTCAGTCGAGTCTGCGCCTTCTTACAACTCTGTACTCAGAGACCGTTATGGTGGTTGCCCTCATATATTTTGAGCAACTTCCCAACCTTGTTAAATCTGCCGAACGTGCAGCGCTGGAGCACCTGCAAAAGCAGGTAGACAACCCAGAATTGCGCGAGAAACTTACCCCTAAATACGGGTTCGGCTGCAAACGGCCTAGCTTTTCCAATGAGTACTGGAAATCTTTTAATCGCAGCAACGTACATCTCATTACCGATCCGATTGCCTCGGTAACGGAAAACAGCGTGATAACTAAGGCGGGCACCGAACGTGAGGTGGATGTCATTATCTGTGCTACTGGGTTTAAGGTTTTTGAGCGCGGCAATCTTCCTTCCTATGAACTCATCGGGCTTAACGGGCATGAGCTCGGCGAATTTTGGGATAAGCATCGCTACCAAGCATATGAGGGTATCAGCGTACCGAATTTCCCGAACCTTTTCTTGATACCTGGCCCGTATGCAGTCTCCGGCTCGTCGTGGTTTTTTATGATTGAGCACCAAACCACCCATGCCTTGCGCTGCATTGTTGAGGCGAGAAAGCGCAGCGCGACGTATGTCGAAGTGCGTCAGCAGGCCAACGATCGGTATTTTGAAAATATCCTCGAACGGCAAAAGCATACCGTTTTTTATAACAACGATTGCGCGACCTCAAACAGCTATTACTTCAATAAACACGGTGACGCACCGTTTCTTCGCCCAGCATCCAGCCTAGAAGTATGGTGGAAAAGCCAGAACTTTCCCCTCAAGGATTACATTTTCAAAACGACGCAGTATGAAATTCGGGCGTACTAATAACACGATCCGGCATTCGAAAAGGAAAGAAGCCATGGCAAGTCTTCAGGGCAGAATCTGCAGCGCAATACTTCACAACGTCAATATTTTCGGCTCAGGCGTTACGCTTTCCGCTAAGGAATTAGCCAAATTACGAAAGCGTATGGACACGCTGGCTGTGTTTTCCAACCTTTATCACGTCGATGTGAATCCCGTGCGCGCAAACGGCGTTCCAGCCGAATATATACTACCGAAAAGGCCAAAAAAGCCCTGTACCGACAAGGTAATCCTCTATATCCACGGTGGCGCGTGGAGCATGGGATCGCGCCGGTCGAATCGGTCGTTTGCGGCCAACGTTGCGGTCACAAGTGGCTGTCGTATCCTTTCAGTAGACTATCGTCTCGCGCCGGAATTTCCGTTTCCCGCAGGCTTGCGCGACTGCGCATCCGCCTATCTCTGGCTGATGCGCCACGAAGGCATCGCCGCTGAAAATATCATCCTTATGGGTGACTCCTCCGGTGGGAACATGGCACTTGCACTGCCGGTTTTACTGCAAAGCACAAATGACAAATTGCCCTCGGCGGTGATTGCGATCTCTCCTCCCACAGATTTTACTCAAAGCGGTGAATCGCATCGCTCAAAAGCAAAGGTCGACCCTTTGTTTGGCAAGCTCAGCACGCAAATGAAAGATTCAATTGCCGACAACTATATCCAATCACATGCACCAGATGATCCGATGGTATCGCCGTTGTTTGCTGACCTAAGCGGATTTCCTCGGCTTCTTCTCATGGTAGGGGAAAATGAGGTGCTATTCGATGATTGCATTCAATTTGGTGCACGCGCGCGTGAAAAAGGCGTTGAGGCAACGGTGATTGTATGGCCTGGAATGTTCCATTTATTTCATCTGTTTAGCCCCTTCATCCCTGAAGCGCAGCGTGCGGTTGAAGATATTGCGGAATTTATTTCAGCAAGCGATAAAGGTAAAGCCCATGTCAGCCTGCCGTTAGGGTACGAGGTCATCTGATTACAACCTCGTATCGAAAAAACGAGCATCGGCTCAGTATAATAAGTATGTAGTCGTGGGATTTTTATGTCCAATGTATATGTAGCTGGCAGAATCCAGTGTTCGTCCATCGCGCTTGTGATGTTAGCCTGTGCAAGCACATGCCACGCGCAATTGGGTCAAAACTTGTTTCTTGGGAATGCGAAAGCGCTTTCACTCGGCAATGCTGTCACCGCCGACCCGCCGGGAATTGACGCCATTCACTTCAATCCAGCGGGGCTTGCTCGCCTGCAAGGCCAGCAAGTCATGCTAAAATTTGTGACCGCAAAGGTCGACGTACTTGGCGAATTCAATTCAACGCCTGAATATGATTGTTTTTTTTCTGATAAATGTATGTCAGAAACCTATGGCTTACCACGCATCCAATACGACGATCCTGCCCGAAATTCAAAGAGCAGAATCAGCAATGTCGCAGTTTATTTGCCCGGTGTAGGCGCACAAGAAATTTCCGCAATCGCCGCGCCACTAGGCGGTATCTCCTACTCGCCAGCGGGCGGCTCACTGACATTTGCCACTGCGATGTATGCTCCTATGCTGCTCGGTTATACCCGAGAGAAGAATGATCCAGGCCGATTTTATGGTACGACCTTCGCGCTCTCCAGAATTACTTACCTCTCCCCCTCTGTAGGCTGGCGGTATAGCGATACTTTGCAATTTGGCGCAGGCATTGGACTCTCCTACGTCGGTGCAGGATTTTCTATGGATTATCGAACCTCCAATATATTGGTGGGCGGCGCCGCAATGCTGCTCGACAATAACGACGGCACTGATAACTCCAACGATCTTGTAAAGCAGGTATTTCAGGAGGGAAAGTTCGATCCTTTTGACACACTATTTGTGCTCTCTGGAAATTTGCACAAGAACCTATCCCCCACGGTAAATCTAGGCTTTCTTTGGGAGCCTACCGGATGGTTTACAATCGGCGGTGTTTATCAAGGCGAGGCTCGCGATCGGCTTCGCGGTGAATATGGCGTGCGTATCAATCCAAACATCATAAATTTTATCGACAACATGCCAGGCGCACTAGAACTTCTTGATCTCGCCGAAAATCACGGCGATATTCGTGCCAAGGGGCACTACGACTTAACCACGCCAAAACACATTTCGATTGGTACAAGTACTCAAATTACCCAAAAATGGAAATTGAACATTGATTGGAAATGGACGGAAACCAGCGTTTGGAAAGACATGGGGTTTATTGCCGATGACTCGGTAATGCTGCTAAGGGTATTACATGTGGCAAATATCAACGGGATACAACCCAATGCGATTATTGTTCCCAGAAACTACAAAGATGTCAGCAATTTTGCATTTGGCCTTGAATACACCGCCAGTGATGCCTTTGCTTTGCGCCTAGGTTATGAGCCGCGAAAATCAGGCATTCCAAGAGACCGGCTCGACTTTCTGATTCCACTCGGTGATTTCGACCTCTACGGTGCTGGCTTGTCTTATCACCCATCGGCCACGCAAACCGCCGAAGTTTCACTCGGCTATTTCAAAAGCGACCAGCATATTAAATCCGGCCAGAGTAGAAACGGGAACGATACGACGCGCTTTGATAACTTTGTCTACAACCCTTCAGCAGGAATGGACGTAAGGTCGATTCTCAAGGGTGTGTTGCTGGAGTTTTCTTACCAATTTCGCTATTAGCGCGGCGATACCCGCATGCCTTACACCCGGATTCAGCCCAGCCGAACATCTCGCATTGCTCACACTAGCGTTGTCATTCACATACGGTATTGCAGGATAATATTATGCAAAAATTTGCTTCAGCCACTGGTACATTTTTGTTCGCGATTTTTGCATTCACGCCAGACATTGGTGTCTCTGCCGAGCTTGTTACGCGGCCGTTTTGCATATTTGACATGATCGGAAAAAGTGGGCCGGTCTACGGTGCAATGCAGGATTACCGGCTGGCCGCCATCAATTGGGGGGCAGACCTTGAGATGAAGTCGTTTATTGATGAGAAGGTTGTCGCAGAAGAATTTAAGACCGATAAATGCGATATTGTCGCAATTTCTGGCGTTCGTGGGCGTATATTCAATTCTTTTACAGGGACTCTGGATTCACTCGGTGCGATTCCTTCCTACAAAGTGCTTCGCGTTGTGCTTGAGAAGCTGACCTCGCCGCAATTGGCGCCGCTGATGAAAAACGGCGATTATGAGGTCGCTGGAATCTCACCTGCGGGCGCCGCGTATATGTTTGTCAACGATCGAAGTATCGATACGGTAAGCGCATTATCGGGCAAGCGGATTGGTGTGCTGGATTTTGATAAATCGCAGACGGTTATGGTGGAATCAGTCGGCGCATCACCGGTGACCGTGACCTTTGCCAACGTTGCCGGAATGTTTAATAACAATGCGGTGGATGTGATCGCTGCACCCGCGGTGGCGTACCAACCCTTGGAATTGCATAAGGGCTTAGGTAGTAAGGGTGGCGTCATCAACTATTCGATTGTTCAATCCACCTTGCAGATTTTCATTAAGTCATCGCGGTTTCCACCGGGATTTGGCCAGAAGTCTCGCGAATATATGTATTCTCAGTACGATAAAAACATGCGCGAAATCGACAATTATACAAATTCCATTGAGCAGGAGCGGTGGGTCGAAATATCGGATGCAGACAAAACGAGCTATCAGGAAATGTTCAGAACCACCCGCCTCAAACTACGTGACATGAAAATCTACAACGGAAAAATGCTGACATTTCTAAGCCGTGTTCGCTGTTCAATGGAAAGCGCATTGCCAGAATGCACATCGCAGGATCGGGAGTAATGCGGAGCCTAAGTGCCGGCCATTTCTTGTGCTTACCGGCTGTTAACCCTGCGCTGCGAAGGGCTCCCGAGCGAATGAGCACTGGCGCGGGTGGCTGCGGGCTTGCGGGGGTTTGTCACTGAGAGAGCAGTTCAACCGAGCCAACGCATCCGCCACGATGCGCCCCTGCGCCGTGATGCTCTGGATGACTTCACCCGGTGTGCGCTCATCCACCACCGCGACGGCATTGAGATTGACCGCTTTCAGGTCGAATACGGCCGCGTCGATGGCGGCGGCCTTGCCCTGCAACGGTTGCATCTCTTCGCGCGGCGGGCGGCGAAGTCCACCGTCCAAGAATAGCGACTGGAACCCTCGGCTTGGCCGTGGTGTTGCAACATGCGGGCATAGCTCGGAAACGGCTTACCCGCGTTCTCTTAATCCGCTTGCCAATGCGCTGTGAGAATGGCAGGCAAAGCATCATCCGCCAGCACCTCACCATTCTTGCCAAAGCCAAAGTGCGCCAATGTCAGTGGCGTTTTCTTGCCCACCTTCACCCACGACAAGTCGTAATACCAAACCTGCTCGGTTTTCTTGCCCTTGGTGAAGAACAGCAGATTGGTCTTGACGAAGGCCGAGAGCGATTGCGTGGAGGCAATCGCCTTGGGGGCCTTATCGGTTTGGGGGGGGGCGGGCCATCTTCAGTCTGTGTCCTCATTCGAGCGCTGTGTGTCTTGCAGATAAAACTCATGCAGCTTGGCGCGCAGCAGCGCTTTGTCGGGCAGGTGGGTCTGGTATTCGGCGATCAGCGCGGGCGACGTGCTACGGCTCAGGGCGTACTCGACCACCTCGTCGTCCTTGCTTGCGCACAGCAGCACGCCAATGGCGGAGCGCTCGTGGGATTTTTTTACGTCCCTATCCAGCGCCTCTAGGTAGAAATTGAGCTTGCCCAGGTATTCCGGCTCGAAACGGCCCACCTTCAGCTCGATGGCCACCAGGCTGTTCAGGCCGCGATGGAAGAACAGCAGATCCAGCGCAAAGTCACGCCCGCCCACCTGCACTGGGTACTCGCTGCCCACAAAGCAAAAATCGCGCCCCAACTCGATCAAAAAGTCTTTCAGGCGCAGCAACAGGCCACGATGCAGGTCAGCCTCTGCATGACCCTGGGGCAAGTCGAGAAACTCCACCAGATAGCTGTCCTTGAAGACGCTGGCGGCATCGGGGTGCATTTGTCTCATCGGTGGTGAGACTTTGGGCGGGTGCAGCACCGTGCGCTCGAACAGCGCCGCCTTGAACTGGCGCTCTAGTTGCCGCTTGCTCCATTTTTCCTGTACCGCCAGCCGCAGGTAAAAGTCGCGTTCTTCCGGGCGTTTGCTCTGGCCGAGGATGATGAGGTGGTGCGTCCACGGCAATTGTGTCACCAGTGGTGGCACTAATTCCTGGCCTGCGTAAGCCTCATAAAACTGCTTCATTCTGAACAGATTACGGCGGGTAAAGCCCCGCAGCCCCGGCTGGGTCTGCGCCAGATAGCGTGCCAGTTGCTCCACCACACCGTCGCCCCATTCCGACGCGGCGATTTTGCGGCTGATGTGTTCGCCGATCTGCCAATACAGCTCGATCAGCGTGGTGTTGACCGCCTGCACGGCGCGCTGGCGGGCGCTGGCGATCAGCTGCGCGATGGCAGCGAAGTCGGCGGCGGCCGGTTCGGGCGTGGTGTTCATGACGCGGGCTCCACGTAGTTAAAGGCCTGCGCCAGCAGCCGCTGTGGCAGGTGTTCGATGCCGGCCAGTTGCGCGGCAGCGGCTTGGGCGAGTTGAAATTTCCACAGCCGCCCCACACGATGCACGGGCGTGCCTTTGCGCTCGCGCCAGCGGTAGACGGTGTCTTTACAACGTCAAGATGCCGAGCGACATCCTCGGCACCCAAGATTCGCGTTCATGGCAGTGGCGCTCACAGAGGCATCAAAATCGTTTCAAATCGTCAGCAGTCTACCGGACGACTACGGTGGCGGCCACCCCGAAATGGCTGCTGCGGGTCAAGCGCCTAACAGGCGGCGAGCGAGTACAGATTGCATGTCACGACGCCCGTCCGCAATCAAGTAAATAATGACCTGGTTGCCTGTGACACGGTAGATCACGCGATAGGGTTTGAAGGGTATCTGGCGGTATTCTTTGATTCCAAGGCCGACCAGTTCCTTCGGGTAGCTGCCGCGTTCTGGGAATTTCGACAGACTCTCCACAACGTCCATCAACGCATCCAACACATCGTTGGCGTTGGCCGCACAGTCGAACTCGGAGATGTAGCGATGGATAGCCTCCAAGTCCTGCTCCGCACCCTCGGTGAGCAGGACCTCAAACTTGGCAGACGTGCCTGCCATCAATCTGAAGCTCGCTTGGCGCGGAGGCGGGCAACAACGTCAGCCACTGGCCTGACCTTGCCTGCAACCACATCCTGATTGCCCAGCGCGAGAATCTTTAGCAAGGCCAGTGTTTCTTGCGTCTCTTCGAACGAAGCGACGTCCTGCAGGACTGCCTTCGCTTCACCGTTTTGGGTAATCACCATCGGTTCGCGCTGCTCAGCGAGGCGCGCCAGAACCTCGGCTGCGTTGGCTTTGAGGTAGCTGATCGGCTTGACTTGTGATGAGTAGCGCATGGCAGTGCTCCAACTTAAATAAGACTTAATATAGTCTTTTTATGGTCTTGCAGCAAGATGGGGAGACGGCCTCAGGAGAATTCGTCATCATCCCGCAGGCACATTATATCGCGGCCCGCAGCGCAGCAAGGCGCTGCTCCAAAACCTGCGCATCCTCATTGCGCCCCAGGCTGCGATAAAGCGTCGCAAGGTTGGCGAGGCTAGCAATCACGTCTGGATGATGAGCCCCCAGCGTTTCTTCTTTAATCGCCAGCGAACGCTTCAATAGCGGCAACGCAAGGCGGCGATCGCCGTGACTGTAGTAAAGGCCGGCAAGATTATTCAGACTAATTGCAACATCGGCGTGGTTCAGCCCACGTTTTTTCTCCAAAATCGCCAACGCACGCAAGCACAGTGCCTCTGCCCGCAAAAAATCGCCCTTCGCCTCGTACAAAAGCGCCAGATTATTCAGGCTAATCCCTACGGAAAGATCGTCAGCACCAAAAGCATGTTTCTTGATCTTTAGCGAACGCAGATAAAGCGTTTCCGCTTCCTCATAGCGCCCCCTTGTGTAATAGAACCCCGCCAAATTGTTAAGAGGAATCGCAACATCCGGATGCTCCAAGCCCACCACCTGCTCACTCACGCGCAGTGCCTGCTGATACAAGGGCTCTGCGTCTTGATTGGCACCCAAACTATCGTACAAGAGCGCCAGATTATTCATCGCCGTGGCTACCGCTGGATGGAAGAGCCCCAAATGCAACTCAAAAATTGCCAGCGCACGCTTCAAAAGCGGTATTGCCTCGGCAACGTTTCCTTGGGCATTGTGCAACAAGGCCAGTCGATTCAGAATTTCCGCAACGGAAACGTCTTCGGGGCTACGAACTTGCTCAAGCGCTGCAAGTAAACGCTCGTAATGACGTATCGCGCCAGATGAGTCTCCGTGCTGTTCATAAAGGGCCGCCAGCTTTTCAAGGCTATCAAGCGTCCGAGAATCGGTAGCACCGAGCTGTTTTTCCAGCGCCAAGTTTGCCGTCTGCGCAATTCGCAACTCTGCAGCAATTGCGACGGGCATATCCAATGGAAAACTTTCCGTGTCTTCTAGCTGCATAAGCGCTTGGCGATCTTCCGGAAAAGAAACGTCGAGAAACCAATACAGCATGCACGCCAACATTCCGGCCAGCACACTGCACACAATGGCTTTTGAGCGTATCAGCACGGGTGACCGCACATTTGCTTGCGCGGTCGCAGGCGAAATCCTTGCGGTTGGCATCACCTTGGTTTTAGTAATCGTGGTTGTATCCATCGCGCTCCAAGCCATCCTTTTCTTTTTCTATGCAGATCTGCCCATTTTTGCTTGCCTCACCTTTGCTGTAGTGACGCGTTTTATATAGGCGTGTGACACTTAAAGATTTTAAGCATCGCCCGCCTATCGCGAAAGAAAACGCTGATTGGGTCCATCGAAGCGCCAAAAAGACGTCTCACCACTGCCCACGCCAAGGAATTAAAGGTAGAATTCAGCAATCCACTGGTCTTTTTGCTCCCCATACGGCATGAGAATCCCCCGCATATTTCAGGAAATCCCGCTACTCGAAGGCACCAAAGTAACGCTAACGGAGAGCGGCAGTCATCACGTGACCCAAGTTCTACGTATGAAGCCGGGCGATCAAGTGCTGCTATTTAATGGCACGGGTGGGGAGTATTTTGGGGAAATAGAGGCGACTGGAAAGCGTGGCGTTGAAGTCCTGCTGACTTATTTCAACGAGGTCGATCGCGCATCACCACTCTCCGTCCATCTTGGGCAGGTGATCGGCAAGGGCGAGCGCTTTGATTACGCCATCCAAAAAGCCGTCGAACTGGGTGTCACTGAAATCACACCGCTGTTTAGCCGCCGTTGTGAAGTTAAGCTCAACGGCCCGCGTCTCGATAAAAAGCTGCAGCAGTGGAAACACCTCGCCGTTGCCGCCTGTGAACAGAGCGGGCTGAATATCATTCCCCAAATTCACGCGCCGGTGGCGCTTGCAGAATGGGCAGAAACTGTACAAGCCGATGCGCGCTGGATTCTGCACACGGAAGGTGAGCCTCACAATCCATTTACGCAACAAGCACCGCAATCTCTGGCATTTGCCGTCGGGCCTGAAGGCGGCTTTGAAGATACCGAGGTCAGCAGCGTTCGCGAACGCGGTTTTGATTGTGTCAGTATGGGGCCCAGAATCTGGCGAACCGAAACGGCCCCCGTCGTGATGTTGAGTCTGCTGCAATACCATTGGGGCGATTTGCGCGACGAGCCACCGGTCTAGGCAGCAACAAACTGATTCAGCTGCGTCTCAACATAGTCAAGATCCGGCACCATCATGCGCTCGCCATTCACCGCAATTTGCCAAACCATCGGCAGGCGCTCCGGCAAATGTTCTTCTTGGGTGATTTCTTCTGGGTATACTCGCACGAGGCGCGGAATCCCTTGGATTGCCAACGCATAGAAGGGCCATTGGCTTTTTCCCATACTATTCACCACCGCAATACGCTTGCCTTCAAGGGCATCATCCAAATCTGCGTTGCCCATCAACTCAAGGCTGATCAGCGGAATTTGCAGGCCACGCCATTCCAAGCGCCCTAGCAGCCAAGCCGGCGCACCCACATCCCCCTGAAAAGGCTTACGCCACGACACGATCTCTGCCACCGTTACGTTGGGCAAAACAATGGGGCGCCCGACCATGGGAATCAATAAACCGGCAATCTGTTCGGGGATTTGTGCTGCCATAGCCTCGTACCTTGAATATGTTGAGAATACAAAAATTACCGCATTGATTCGGGCGCGTGCAAATAAGCGCGCGCAAATTGCGTCAACTGCAAAGCAAGCTCTCTAGGTGATCCGCTAAAGCTTACGCACCCAGACATTCGCGCAGAATCGGGCATAGATGCACTTGCGCATGTCTCGCTAGATTGCGCCCAAATCGGAATTCCGAGTTTTTTCAGACGTTGCCCTGCAATGCTGCCGTCATTCCCCATTCCGCTGAACAGAATCACGCCGGTATGTTCGCCAAGCGCATCTGCGGTCAGGTTCATGACTTGATCAATCGACGGCGACCACGGCCCATCCCATGCATCACCGCGCAAATGGGTGCGTGCAAAACTATCAATATAAGCAACCTGATCCACCGGCAGAATCGCAATATCGCCTTGGTATAAACGCATGGATTCCTCTGGCGCTACAAAGCGGAACGCATTATGCCTCCCCAATACCTGCATCAGCACTTTCTGAAAACCGATGTCGATATGCTGCGCCAACAAAAATGCAAGCGGTAAGCCTTGCGGAAGCGCATCTAAAAATTCTTTCACCGCAGCCGGCCCACCTAAGGAGGCACCCAACACCCAAACATACTCCGCAGGAGTTCCACCAGCCCGATCTTTGTGGTGGGAAAACTCAGCTGGCAAAGGAATGCGGGCCGTAGGCTGTGCGCCCAACGTCAGCGCATCGTCCTTTAGCTGTTCACGCGCGAGCACCGGCTGACCCACCAAGTCCTTTATCTTGGCGTAAATTCTTCTCTCCCAGCGAAAATAACCTGGGCTGGTCGCATGAGGGGCTTTTCCATCGCCAAATAAAATCGGTGCATCGGCAAGTTCCAGCAGGTCGGTAATCAAATCCTGCCAACGATCTTCATCTTCCAGATCGACGAGCCAAACATCGATGGATGCGTCCATCAGCGCCGCGTGATCCAACCGTTCCGGCACATACGTTGTTACCACATCGTAGCCAAAGGAATGTAACGCCTTGCCTACGATGTGGCGCTGCAAAGAAGAATCCGCGATCACACCCACCCTTGGGTTTGCGTGAGATTCATTGCAAGAACCTTTGGCAACCATGACGCAACTAACCCTGCGCGGTAACACGCTGCTTTAGTAGTTCCTGAATCGTCTCAAGCAATACGGTTTCTTGATAGGGCTTGCCCATATAGCGATCTACGCCAATGGAAAACGCCCGATCTCGGTGTTTCTCACCGGTGCGTGAGGTGATCATAATGATCGGCAATTCCTTCAAACGCTCGTCGTGGCGAATCAGGGTTGCGACCTCGAAGCCGTCCATACGCGGCATCTCGATATCGAGCAACATGATGTCTGGCTGATTCTCCTGCAAGATGGTGATGGCATCCACGCCGTCTTTGGCGGTAATGACCTCGTAGCCATGCCGCTCCAGCAGGCGTGACGTAACCTTACGGACGGTAACAGAGTCGTCTACCACCATCACGATAGGCGTTGTGTCGCTCTCTTCTTCTGGCAACACTTCACGCTCTGCGATAACGGCATGTGTCGCCCGCGCCGCACTGATTTGCGCCTGCTCTGCGCGTATCATTGCGGTGATATCTAGGATGATTACAACGCTGCCATCGCCTAGAATCGTCGCGCCCGACAAACCACTCACGGCTGCCAATTGTGGCCCCACCGATTTCACAACGATTTCGCGCGAGCCAATGAGTGCGTCTACCTGCAAAGCAACCGCGTGATCCGTTCCCCGAATCAACAGCACGGGCAAAGGCTTGGTAATTCCTGCGAGGTTTGGCTGGCGCTGATTATGAACAAACGCACCGAGATATTTAATGCGGTATTTCGAACCCGCATACTCGAATTCCTCCGCACCCGGCTGGTAGTAGCTTTCCAGCTCGTAGGGGCTTACACGCACGATCCCTTCGATGTTATTCAACGGAATGGCGTATGCATCATCGCCCACTTTGACCATCAGCGCTCGGTTTACCGAAACCGTAAACGGCAACCGCACCGTGAATTGGGAGCCCGCGCCAGGGAAGGAATGCAGCTTAATGCTACCGTTTAGCTGTTTAATATCGTTATAGACTACGTCCATCCCGACGCCACGCCCTGAAATCTGGGTGACTTTCTCGGCCGTACTAAAGCCCGCGCGGAAAATAAATTGCATCACTTCTTTATCCGCGAGCGGAGCGTCTGGCTGCATCAGGCCGCGTTCAATCGCACGCTTTTTCACTTTATCGAGCGCAATACCGCGACCGTCATCCGTCAAACGCAGCACCACTTCGCCACCTTCGCGGGCAATGTGCAAGGTGATACGCCCCTGCTCTTTTTTGCCTGCGGCCACGCGATCTTGCGGCAATTCGATCCCGTGATCGACGGCGTTACGCAGCATGTGCTCCAAGGGCGCGACCAAGCGATCCATAACGGTACGATCCATTTCGCCATCCGCACCGATAATTTCTAGGTCAGCACGTTTGCCGATTTCACCCGCAATTTGCCGCACAATTCTGCGTAAGCGTGGCGCAAGACGCGAGAACGGTACCATGCGGGAACGCATCAGCCCTTCTTGCAATTCGCTGTTGACGCGCGCTTGCTGCACAAGCAGCGTTTCGGCATCGCGCGCCTTGTTGGAAAGCGAGTCACGCAGGTCAAGCAAGTCAGATACAGATTCGCCCAAAGAACGGGAAAGCTGGTGCAGGGCCGAATAGCGATCCATTTCCAGCGGATCGAAATCTTCGTATTTGCGGGTCTGGCTGCTCTGCTGAAGGTTAAAGAGAATTTGCGCTTCCGTTTCCATATCCAAACGGCGTAGCAGTTCGCGCACCCGGTCGATGGTCTGCCCAACCTCGGAGATTACGAAGTTAAAGTCGGTAATCTCCTGTTCAATACGGCCTCGAATAATCGAGGTTTCGCCGGCAAGGTTGACCAAACTCTCCAAGACTTCGGCGGTGACCTTGATGCTTTCGCTCTGCACAGCTGCTGGCCGAACCTCTTCTTCGTGCCACGGTGCAGCAAATGCGGGTTTTTCCACTGGCGGCAGGGTTCCGCTTTCGTCAGCCCGCGCAGCAACAGCGGGCGCCGCGCTTTTCGGCGCTGGCGTAACGGCAACCGGCGCTGCTGCGGCAGGCGCGGGAGCGGATACGCTCGCTGCAGCGGTAGTAGCGGGCAACGGTGCAAGAAGCGCTTGAAAATCGCCCTTGCGCACTTTTTCGATGCGATCAAACAGTAAATCCTGGCGCTGCTGGACTTCGGCGAATTGTGCATCCGTGATGTCCGCACCACCCGCTTCGATCTGGGTAAGGAAAGATTCGAAGTCGTGCGCCAAATCGCCCAGCAGGGTCAATCCAGCCATGCGTGCACCGCCCTTGAGGGTGTGCAGTAAGCGTTGCAGCTCGGTGGAATGGGCGGGGTTTGCTCGGTCATCCAACCAGCTTTGCAAGCAGGTATCAATGCCAAGCGTGAGCTCCTCCGCTTCGTCAAAAAAGACTTCGAGCAGCTCGGGGTCAACGTCATCACCCAAGGCCGACGCAATCTCTGCGGGGGTAATCGGTGCGGCAGGTGCTTGTGTAGGTCGCGGTGTGGGTGCTTGTGTAGGCTGTGAGGGAGGTTGCACAGGCTGTGAAGGCGGCAACGCAGACGCTGCACTCGCGACAACTTCCGGTACAACTGGTTGCACAGGCTCGAAAGACGCAACTTGGGGCTGCTCCTCTTGTTGGCCCGCAGGTACGTCCATCGCCGGCACTTCTCGCTCAAACACCGGCGAAGCTTCGACCGGCTGCGTGCCTGTAGCCGCTGCCAGAGAACGCTCTCCGCGCATCCAGCCATCAATCACCGCAATCAAATCGGGCGCAGATTTCGGCGGTTTACCAGCCGTCACAGCATCCACCATGTCCATCAAGCGATCATGGCACTGATGCAAAACCTCCGAAAGCGATGGCTCGGAATGCAAGCGCCCTTCGGCGAGCCCTTCGTATAGGTTTTCAAGGTGGTGCGCGAGGTCGCCAATTTCACGAATATCGGCCATGCGGGCGCCACCCTTGAGCGTATGCAATTCACGCTGCAAGGCCGCTACGGTATCTAGCCGTTCGGGGGCATCCAGCCATTCCTGCAAAAGATTGCTGGTAGAATCCATGATATCGGCGGCTTCTTCGAGAAAAATCTCGACAAGCTCAGGATCCAGCGCGACGCTCATCTCCAATCCATTTTCTGGGCCTTCTTCATTTTCTGGGCCTTCTTGTGGCACAGAACCCGTGAACTCCACCACTTCCTCGGGGGCAAATTTCGGCGCATCGGTTTGCGCAGACGCGCCCAGCGCACCAGACAGTTTCTCGGCCACTTCGGGTGCCTGATCCATTAGCGCTTGCAGCGACGCGACAATCTCATCCGCAGCGCCCGCAGGCTGGCCGACGGCGATTCGATCCATCATCTCCACAAGGGATTCATGGGCGCGGTGGGCGATCTGGAAGAAGTTTCGATCAGGAACCAGCAAACCTTCTGCGGCATTGCTGTAGGTTTCCTCGAGAGCCATCGACAGAGCTACCACCTCTGGCAACTGCGCAGCGCTCGCACTGCGAGCCAGTACGCGCAGTTCGCTGCGAAGGCTATCGAGTTGCGTTCCAGGCACTGGGTTTTCTTCCCAATGATTCAGCACGTCGCCCGCATCTACAATCAAGTCGATTCCTTCAGCAAGGAAGAGCGATACCAGTTGTTTGTCGGGGCGAGCCGCAGCATTCGCCGCCACAGCATCTTCGGAGTGACGCAGGCGCTGCTGGCGCATCTCGGAAATTTTTGCCAACAAACCTGCCGTCTCCGGCAGCGTGGACACGGTATCGTCAGCCACCTGTTCGAGTGCGCTGGCGATTGCTGCGCCAAACGTCTGCAAGAAATTCCGGATTTCCTGATCTGCTAGCAAGCCCTGCATGTGAGCTTCTTTAATGAATTTTTCGGCGGGTGCAGCGAGTTCTGCGATATTGGTAATGCCCGCCATGTGCGCACTACCTTTTAGGGTATGTAAGGCGCGGAGCAAATCTGCGCTGAACGGAGCATCTTTCTGACCGGCAACCGCCAAGAAGTCGGTGACAGTCTGCAAGTGAGAGCGCGCTTCAGAAACAAAGATTTCGACCAGCACCGGATCTAGGCCGGACACGCTGAAGGCATCTGCAGTGCTTAGCTCAAACTCCGGAACGGAAGCTTCTTCGCTAGGTGAAGCCTCTGCCTCCGCATCGAACGCCGCACGTGGCTCAAATTCTGCGCTTGGATGAATTTCCTCCAGCTCACCCTCACTATCAAACGCAGCATCGCTTAGCGTAAACGTATCCTGCGCTTGTGCAGGTGTACGCGAATCTGCCGCTTCCTCAGCGTGGTGCGCATCTGCCAGTGCAGCTTGCTCTGCTTCGTATTCTTGCTTAGATTCCGGCTCAGCATGGAGCGCCGCAGCCTCATGCGTTGTCGAATCTGGTTGCGACGACGGCGTGACATCGTGACCCTCCCTTGATTCGCGTGCAGATAGCGCACTTGTAGACAACTCGGGTGCAGACGCAGGCTGCGACGCGATCTGTTGACCCCGCGCCAAAGCCCACGCTGCCGCTTCTAACGGTACGTATTCTGCACTGGGTGCTCGGCGTGCGCTAAATGCATCCACCATCGCAGGCATCGTTGCAATAACGGCTGCCACCAGATCAAACACCGCATCGCTCGTCGGAATCGTGCGATCCAACACGCGGTTGAGCATATTCTCAACGGCCCACGAGAGCTCGCCGAGCACTTTTGCTCCAACCAAACGGCCGCTGCCCTTGATTGTATGAAACGCTCGGCGAATTTCAGTACGCGCGGCGCTATCTTCTGGGTCTTCACGCCATTGCGGCAGATAGTCCTGAATTGTTTGAAGAACCTCGCCAACCTCCTCAATAAAAATCTCCAGAACTTCCTCGTCGATCGACTCGAAATCGTCTTCGATAACGGCAGCGGGAGGGGCAACTATAACGGGAGTGGCAACTGTAACAGGAGGAGCCGAGGGTACAGAAGGTGCGGGCGTGGCGGCAACTACCGAGGATTCCCTTGCACCCTGCACTCCCTCACCAAGCGTACCGACTGCCACTGCATCGGTCAGTTCTGGAATTTCAAACTCGGGAACTTCTTCGTCTATACGCACCTGATCTAAAGTAACTTTTGGAATCTCTGCGGCATCCCCCGCAGCTTTTTCTACCGGATAGCCCAAGGATGCCACTGCGTCTTCCGCAATGGAAAGAATGGTTTCGTCCCCTGGAAACTGCTCATCAAGGCGTTCGAGATAGTACTCCACCGACGTAATCGCGTCGGCCAAGGTATCCATCACACGCCAGTCAGGAGTTGCTTTCGCCTGAATAATGTCATTCTGAATATACTGAATACAACTTTGTAGCAATTCGGCAGGATAGCGCAGCGGTACCATCGTCAAGCCGCCGCGCACACTGTTCAACAGCGCAAGAACCCGCGTTAACAGACTCGGATCAAAGTGTGCGCTAACATATTCCATGATGGCTTCTTTTACGCCTTCAAGCCCAGCACGCGATTCTGCAATCACTGCGGCACGTGCTTTTAGCACATGATCTGCCGGAATTTCTGGGGCCTGTTCTGATTCACTGGCAGGCTCTAACGCGTTCTGTCGGTGGCTTTCTGCAGCCATTCCTTGCAGTGTCGCTTCCACGTACAGAAGCGCCCCAGCAACATCCATAAACGTTGTAGAGGCCGGCAAAGCGTCCTGATCAATAACGCGATTCATCACCTCCAGCTGTTCTAGAATCACTCGGCGCTGACTGCCTAAACTTAACACAGCGAGCGTATCAGCCACCTGTTTTAGCCGCGTAGTCATTGGGCGCAACTGACGCACATCTTGGCCTTTCGCACGCAAAAACATGTCCAGCATATCTTTCGCGGCGGAAATTTCTTCGAGCAACGCGCGAATCACCGTAACAATCGTGTCCTTGTCAGGGCCGCTCATTCGGCGGCGCTCACGATCAACGGCATCCTCCCCTGGAAGCGCTTCATCCAGCCGGAATGCATCTTTCACGCGTCGAATGCGCGGCGTATCCGTTTCGCTACGCGCAATATAGAACAGCAGATTTTTTAATAATTCTTGCGGTAACGGCTCATCACGCCCCGCATGAGTGTCGATGCTGTGTTTTAATTGACGATCCAGCAACCCGAGCAGCATCTTGACGGAAGTTCCCAACTCAATCGCCTTGCAGGAAATCCCCTCCAGCAAGGCACTCGCCACCCACCAGAGCTGCGCCATCGGCGTGGTGCTGTACATGTGTTCCAGCTTGGCAAGAGATTTGGCTAGATAGCCCAAATTGGTGGGCATATCTTCACCACGAATTACGCCCACAAGAGCAAACTGATAGAGCTGGCGAATTTTTTTCAGGAGTTCTGTGTATTGCTCAACAACCTCTTCCGATACTTCTTCTACCGGAACAGCCGCCGCGCCGCCGCGCAAATCGGGAGTAAACATCGCCGTTTCAGAAAGCAGGTGCTCACCACGCACTGCGCGCAAATCATTAAGAAGTGGCAGAATCACAATCGGCAAATCGCGCCGCCCTGCACGCACACGCTCCAGATAAATCGGCAGTTGCAGCATGGCACGCATCAGCACTTCCTGTGCGTCTTGCTGACGATTCACGCTACCATCCAGCATGCCTTGGGCAAGCTTTTCCATCTCCTCTGCCAACAGAGCCGCACCATAAAATTCCACCATTTGCAGGGTGCCATGCACTTGATGCAAATGCGCCAAACAAAAGCGCATTCGGGTAGAATCGTCCGAGTTCTTTACGAAGGCTTCCAATGCTTCTTGCGCTTGTTTTAGGGTTTCTTCGATTTCCCCTTTAACCCAATCCAGCGCCTGATAATCGTGGTGCTCAGCCATGCTCTCTCCGGGCGGTCTTCGCCGATTCGTTCTTTGCGTCATCCCGATTCGCATCATCTTTTCGCAAAAATGCCAAGGTGTTGTCACTGGCATAACGCACGACGCGAGGGTGCGACCATTCCATAAGTTCACCAACGCCTATCACCAATAAACCGCCAGGTGCAAGACGCTCCGCAAGATGGCTCACAATTTCCTTCTTGCGTTGATTTTTAAAATAAATGAGCAAGTTTTGGCAGTAGATGACGTCCATATCCAGCATGGGCGCGGCTTTCAAATCCAACACATTCATCCGTGAAAAACTGACCTGATTTCGCAATTCTGCGATAATTTCGAACTGCGCCTTACCTACCGGCTGAAAATAACGATCTCGGTAGATTTGCGGAATGCGCTCTACCTTGCGGGCGCTATAGACACCCTTACGTGCCTTGGCGAGCGCAGGCAGGCTTAAATCTGTCGCAGTCACGCCGAAATAACGATTGCCATCCACGCTGCGTATCAACTGATCCATGAGCATCGCAAGGCTATAGGGCTCCTCCCCCGTCGCACAGCCGACGCTCCAAAGATTCACTTGTCGGCGGTTTGGTTGGTGCACAAACAAGTCGCGCACGTGGCTGCGCACTAAATCGAATGAGGGCTGATGGCGAAAGAAGCTCGTCTCCTGCACGGTAAGCCGATCCACCAAGGTAGACCACTCAATCTCACCGCTCAGGCCAGAAGTCAACTGCTCGTAGTAAGCGTCGTAATCCGCCACGCTGATTTCGCGCATGCGCAGCGTGAGCGCCGTCTCTAGGAAAGACTTGCGCTGCTCGCTGATCTGCATGCCGGTACGCTTTTCGAGCAGCTCTTGCCAAAGCAAGAACTGCTTTTGATCCAGCTTGGGAGCCTGCTGTAAGCTCCAAAAATCGGCAGGCACTACGCTCACCTCCCGGCATGTCGTTACGGATTCCGCGTTATGCGGGTTTCAAAGCCCCTGCAAACTGCAATTTAAAAGCATCAATGGCTACTTGGCAGCTTGAAGCCCGCAACTGAGTTCCGCATTTGTACAGCAAGTTCCGCAAGGTTACCGATCGACTGTGCTGTCGCGGTCGTACCGGATGAAGTCTGTGATGTAATTTCCTGAATAACGTTCATGGTATTAGAGACGTGCGCCGCAGATGCGGCCTGCTGGCGCGCTGCGTTGGAGATGTTCTGTATCAGGTCTGCGAGGCTGGTCGATACGTTTTCGATTTCTTCCAGCGCAACGCCTGCGTCCTGCGCCAAGCGCGCTCCACGAACCACCTCTGCGGTAGTTTGTTCCATGGAAATAACCGCCTCGTTGGTATCGGTCTGGATGGTTTTTACCAGCGCTTCGATCTGCTTGGTTGCAGCCGCTGCACGTTCTGCAAGGCGCTGAACTTCGTCCGCAACCACCGCGAAACCGCGGCCCGCTTCACCGGCCATTGCTGCCTGAATCGCCGCGTTCAGTGCCAAGATGTTGGTTTGGTCAGCAATGTCGTTGATCAACGATACGATGTCACCGATCTCTTGCGATGATTCCCCAAGTCGCTTGATACGCTTTGCGGTCTCTTGTATCTGCTCACGAATGGTGTCCATCCCGTGTATCGTATTCTGCACCACTTCTGCGCCTTTATTGGCGATGGATACCGAGCGATCTGCTACCGCTGCCGATTCCGCTGCGTTCGCAGATACTTGGTCGATGGACACGGCCATTTCGTTAATTGCAGCAGAAGCCCCAGCAATTTCTTGTGCTTGGTGCTCAGCAGCTTCTGCAAGGTGAATTGCCGTCGCCTGCGTTTCTTGGGCTGCCGAAGATACCTGCACCGCCATCTCGTTGATGGTCGATACGAGGCTGCGAAGTTGGTCAATGGTAAAGTTGATCGAGTCTGCAATCGCGCCGGTGAAGTCCTCCGTTACCGTGGTTTGTACGGTAAGGTCACCATCTGCCAAGTCGCCCAATTCATCAAGCAAACGTAAGATTGCTTCTTGGTTGCGTTGGTTTTCCTGATCTTTCTCTTGAGCACGCTGCGCCTCTTCCGCGAGCTGATGGCGTGATTCTGCGCGAGACTGTTGAAAAATTCCGCCGAGGCAGGCAAGTACAACCAATACCATCGCGAAGGTGACTTCGTTACTCCAGATACCTGGCGCACTGGTGTCTTGGAAAGCTTTTACCAAGAGCCCCGTCTCATCCAATAGTTTTTGCGAATCTTCAAAAATAGCGTTCGCCCCCTTACGCACTTCGAACAGTTCAGGAGACGCTTTGAGTATTTCATCTACGCTCTCTTGCACCTCAGTGAACTTGTCTGCAATTTCGTTCAAGGCATCTACGGCATCCGGGCTCACCACTTTTTGCACGTTAATTGCGCGGTCGCCCTGCAGCATGCCTGTAAGAACGCGGCCGAATTTTTGCGTGTCTTGGCCGAAACTATCCGCAGCCATGACCGCATCTTCACCACCGGCAAGCACCTTGTTAACAGAGCGCACAATCCGCTCGGCCAAGAGTGACTGCCGTTGTGCAATCGCAACCTGCTCGCCTGCCGCTTTATCAGCGACTAACGAGTCCACTACGGTGCTGTATTCTTCTTGGAGTTCGGGAACCGTGTCACCCAATACGCGCGCAACATCGTGCAAATTCAGCACCGTTTGTCGGCCGCGCAAAATGATGTCGGAGCTCTCACCCACCCGTGCCCAAGTCTTGGCAACCGCATCCAACTCTTTGGGCGCATTACGCAAAAACTCAGAATCGACGGGCATCTGATCTTCGGAACGATCGCCCTGTTTACCGTTACGGATTTGATCCCACAACGTTCCAAACGCAAGCCGAGAGTCCTCCAAAAAGGTAAATGCCTGATCGTTACCAGCCGCCGCTTCCAACGCATATTTCGCAATCCGCTGCGACAAAACCCGCAGTTCGGTCGACTTCGTCACATACTTGGTCGCCAGCTCGCTATGCCGGTTTACCTGCATGAAGTTAAAGATCATCACCACGATCGCCGCGATCAATCCCACGATAAACACGGGCATCAGGCGATTGGCGCTCTTGCTGGTTTCCAGCTTTCCGGTGCTAGACGACATATGGTTGGACTCCTGAACCTCGATTAGTCAAACGACCTGAAACTTCACTGTAGTACATGATTTTCACTCTAGTACATGGCATTGATGTCGCCAGTGCAAAGCGGCATTGTCCTTTCACGATGCAACTCCTTATGATGCAACATCAAGAAAGCGCGGATCACGCGCCAGCGTGAACAGACTGAAAACGGCCCAAAATTCGCTATCTTGTTGGTAGCCGCCTTTCAGATAGATTTGCGTATCGCGATAGCGCGTGGGAATTTCGTCGGTATACCAATCCACCGAAAAGTGCTGCATGCCCAACACTTCATCCACAATCAAACCACTGTAGAGCTCGCCGCGTTCCAGCACGAGCAATCGCCGTCGCTTGCTTTGCAAACCCGACTGACGATTCAAAAACATCATGAGATCCATAATAGGCATCAATCGCCCACGCACATTCGCAACGCCTTTGACCCAACCTTTAACGCCAGGCACTTGGGTAAATCGCGGCATTTCCAGGATTTCTGAAACCTCACCCATAGGCACGACATATTTGCGACTATCCAGCGTAAAGCCAACACCACTCCATTGGACGGTAGCTTCTTCTTGCTCCGGCAAGCCCCGCGCATTGGCACGCGAGCGCTGCGCAATCTCTACCAGCGCCCGATACGCTGCAGAAGTTTCACTCATGTCCGACTTATTTCCCTTGCTGTGCGCTCTGTAGCGTCTGACGGATCGTGTCCATCAAGACTTTTTCGTCAATGGGCTTGGTTAAATAGGCGGACGCGCCTTGGCGCTGGCCCCACACCTTGTCCGTTTCCTGATCTTTTGTCGTAACAATGACCACCGGAATATGCTTTGTATCTTCACCTTTGGCGAGCTGGCGGGTGGCTTGAAAGCCGTTCAAGCCCGGCATCACCACATCCATCAACACCAGATCGGGCTTTTCTTTGCGGCATAACGCAACACCATCCGCGCCATTGTCTGCCTTCAGCACGCCAAAGCCGTTCTTTTTCAGAATTTCTTCAAACTTATACGTTTCTGTGGGGGAATCATCCACAATCAACACGCGAGGCATAGCGCTCTTCTCCAAACGAGAGACACTCTCTCTTTTAATCTAACGATCTACCAAGGACTCATTTGGCACGCACCAACGAACAGTCCTGACATTGCTACCACTTTGTCGCAACAACACTTTTTGCCAAAACAAGAATCTTGATTACGTTACCCGCCAGCATGGGGTTGGCCAATATGCTGGCGGATTGCACCGAGCAATTCTTCTTTGCTGAACGGTTTGGTGAGATATTGATCTGACCCCACGATGCGCCCCTTGGCCTTATCAAACAGGCCGTCCTTGCTGGAGAGCATGATTACAGGCGTTTTCTTAAACGCGCTGTTATTTTTAATCAGCGCGCAGGTTTGGTAGCCGTCCAACCTTGGCATCATAATATCGACAAATATAATGGCAGGCTGTGTGTCAGCAATTTTAGACAACGCGTCAAATCCATCGGTAGCCGTGATTACATCGCAGCCCGCTTTTTTAAGAAGCGTTTCAGCCGTGCGGCGGATGGTTTTGCTGTCGTCGATAACCATCACCTTGAGATTATCGAAATTCTCTTCCATCGAACTGACCTTCACTGGTGGCAAAAAGTGCACTGATTAGTCGCAAAAAGTGCGCGTAACGTAAGTATAGTTATAATAGTCGGTCTGTCGGCAAGCAAATACCAAAGGCCGCATATTTTTTGGGATGCAGATCGCAGTTGAGCCGGATCGTCGCACATTCAAGCACATACAAGCCGCTGACCTTGTTCGTTTTTGAAGCGACTACCGCAAAACATGGACGCTCGTACCTGTTCAACGCAAAATAAGCGCCCGTCGAAAGGAGCGAGAATTTTACTTGCAATCCCATTAGACTAGCCAAATTTTCCGACATGACAACCGCTTCTACCGAACCGCACAATCGCATCCACTGACTAAGGCAGCCACCATGACCCTAAGCATCGGCGTTGTAATGGACCCCATCCAGAATATCCACTACAAAAAGGATTCATCGCTGGCCATGCTGTGGGCGGCACAAGCGCGTGGATGGACGCTGTATTATATGGAACAGCAGGATCTGTATCTTCGAGACGGCGAAGCACGCGCCACGATGCGCACACTCAGCGTTCACCATGACCCTGCGCAGTGGTGGCAGTTCGGCGACGAACGCGATGCGGCGCTAGGCAGCCTTGATGTCATCCTGATGCGCAAAGACCCGCCATTTAACATGGAGTTTGTCTACACCACCTACTTGCTCGAAGCCGCAGAACGAACCGGTACGCTGATTGTGAACCGCGCCGCAAGCCTGCGCGATTGCAACGAAAAGCTGTTTGCAACCCAATTTCCCGCCTGCTGCCCGCCAACGCTGGTAAGCGCATCAGCAGTCAAATTGCGGCAATTTGCCCGTGAACAGGGCGACATCGTCATGAAACCCTTGGACGGCATGGGCGGCTCAGCCGTGTTTCGCACCCACGGCAGCGACGAAAATCTGTCTGTCATCATGGAGGTGCTGACACAATACGGGCGCACCCCTATCATGGCACAGCGATATTTGCCGGAAATCCGTAAAGGGGACAAACGCATTTTAGTCGTGAACGGCGAGCCGGTTCCGTTTTGCCTCGCGCGGATTCCCGCAGAAGGCGAAGCACGCGGCAACCTCGCCGCAGGCGGAAGCGGCGTAGTGCAACCCATTACCGAACGGGATCGCTGGTTATGCGCGCAAGTAGGCAGCACATTGCGCGAGAAAGGTCTACTATTCGTAGGGTTGGACGTAATTGGTGATTATCTCACCGAAATCAACGTGACCAGCCCCACCTGCATCCGCGAAATCGACGCCGCAGCCGGTACCGACATTGCAGAGATGCTGATGAACGCGATCGCCAGCGCGGTTCGTGAAACACAATAAGCCATCAAACCCAGTTGTCAGAGTGCGCCCAGCAGCCCCCCCAAAAAAGCCGTCCACAAACCAGCAGCCATGGGATGCCATCGCACGCCTAGAGATCGTGGACGCAGCGCCCCGCGAGCCACAAATGGTGGTCGCGCTCACGCTTGCCTTGGTCGCGCATATTGCACTGCTGGCAGCCCACTTTAATTTCCACCCGCCGCAGCCCGCGACCACAAGCCTCGAAATCACCTTAGCGGCATTTAAGTCGGAGAAAGCCCCCGAACAGGCGGACTTCCTCGCCCAACAAAACCAAGAAGGCAGCGGCACAGAAGCCGAAGCACTCGCACCCGCCACGCAGGAAATTGCGCCATTCGCCACCAACAAAATCACCCCTGTACAACCCACTGAACAGCCTGCCAGCGCGCCACCCAGCACCAAGGCTCGGATTTTGACAACCCAAGCCGCGAGCACCGAACACACCCCCACCCAAGCTCAGCCAACCCCTCTTCAGCCAGAACCCACGCCAGACTTTCAACCCTCCCTACTACGCCGTAGCCTAGAAATCGCAAGCCTAGAAGCACAGTTGCGGGAACAACAACAAACCCACGCGAAACGCCCCATCAAGCGCCAACTTACTGCAGCCAGCACTCGCGAAGTTCGCGACGCCTACTACCTCGATGGATGGCGGCGCAAGGTGGAACGCATTGGCAATCTGAACTATCCCGCCCAAGCGCGCAAACAGCAAATCTACGGACAGCTACGAATGATGGTGTCTATCAACAAAGACGGCACTCTAAATGACGTGCGAATTTTACAGTCGTCAGGCCAACCGATCCTCGACGAAGCCGCGCTCGACATCGTCCGACTGGCCGCGCCGTTCCAAGCGTTCCCCCCCGAAATCGCCAAGGATACCGATATCCTAGAAATTATTCGCACTTGGCAATTTGAGAAAGGAAATTACGTTTCCAGCTTTTGAACGCTATTTTTGTGCGCCTTAAGAACATTTTCACCAGCTACTTGCAGTCCTTAGCAGAAACCCCAATACTGCAATTATGAGCACTGAAAATCACTTCAAAAATCACTTCCTGATCGCAATGCCGACGCTGGAAGACCCGAACTTCTCGCAGACCATCACCTATATCTGCGAGCATAGCGCCGAGGGCGCGATGGGGATCGTGGTCAACCGCCCTAGCGATCTAACCGTAGCGCAGGTCTTCAATCATCTGGAAATTCCAATGATCGACGACCGCTTTACCCAGCAAATGGTGCTGCACGGCGGCCCCGTTCAGGTTGAACGCGGTTTTGTATTGCACCGCGATTCTGGAAACTGGGACAGCACCGTTGAGATTCAAGACGGCATCTACCTCTCAACCTCCAAGGAAATCCTCGCCGCCATGGCGCAGGGGCATGGCCCCGAAAAAGCGCTGATTGCATTAGGCTATGCGGGTTGGGGCGCAGGCCAACTGGACGATGAGATGGCGAACAATGCGTGGCTTAGCGTTCCTGCAAGTGACAGCATTTTGTTTGACGTACCTTATGAGCAGCGCTGGCACGCGGCAGCAAAATTGCTAGGTGTAGACATCTCACTTCTCTCCACACAAGCGGGGCACGCATAAGCCCTTGGCACTGACGACCTTTCTTGGATTTGACTACGGCACCACCGTAATCGGCGTTGCGGTCGGACAAACCGTGACCGGCACCGCCTCCGCACTTGCGCTATTGCCCGCGCGCGACGGTGTACCAGACTGGTTGCAGGTTGAGCTTTTGATTCAGGAATGGCAGCCCGACGCCTTTATTGTGGGCATTCCGCTCAATATGGACGGCACCGAAACGATCCTCGCACCTCGCGCCCGCAAATTCGGCAATCGCCTCACGGGCAGGTTTCGTAAACCGTGGTTTCCGGTAGACGAACGCCTCTCTACCCGCGAAGCTTGGCAAGCCTTGGAAAGCCAACATCAGCTGCACAAACGAGCTTTGCGCGGCAACCAGCGGGTAGATGCCGTTGCAGCCGCGCTGATCCTCGGCTCGTGGCTTGAAAGCCACAAGGATAGTTTGCCCACCAAATAGCCCACAAGAACCTCTAGGTGTCAGCCCAGCGCCGCAGCAAATTGTGGTAGACCTGCGTTAACCGTAAGACTTCGGCACTATTGCGACCAACGCTCGCGGTAAGTGACTGGATGCTCTGATCCAGATCAAATAGAACCGTGCGATTTTCCTCATCGCGCACCATACTCTGCAACCACAAAAAGCAGCATACGCGCGCGCCCTGCGTAACGGGCAGTACTTGGTGCAAACTGCTTGACGGATACAGCACAAGATCGCCTGCGGAGAGCTTGGCAGCCTGCGCACCAAAGCGCACCTCTACCATCAATTCACCGCCTTCGTATTCTTCGGGTTCACACAAAAAAAGCGTGGCGGAAAGGTCGCTACGCATCAGCCGGTCACTGCCAGGAACCGCCATCACAGCGCTATCAACATGCAAACCATAGTGGCCACCACTGTGGTAGCGGTTAAACTTGGGTGGATAAATGATATTGGGGAGCGCCGCCGACATAAATAAAGGATGGTTTCCTAAACGCTGCAGCACCCGCTGGCCTAACTGACGCGCAAGCGGGCTGTTTTCGTTCAGCTGCTCATTCTGCTTTACGAGCGACGCAATTGTACCGGCGGTTTCTAGCCCATTATCCCAATTCGCCCGATCCAAACTCTCACGAAAGCTAGCAATTTCTTCTTTTGAAAAAACATTCTCTATAACAGTCAACATGAGCGTGGTTCCTTATTACGCTGCGCAAAAATTACGGGAGATACAGTGCATCGAGTGAAATATCGGAGAGCGTGGGGCAACCAGCAAGCGCCATGCACAACTCTAATTCCTCACGCATCAGCTTGATCACATGTGCAACCCCTAGGGGCCCTGCGACCGCGAGCGCATACAAAAAAGAGCGCCCGATCAAAACAGCATTTGCGCCGGAAGCCAATGCCTTGAAAATATCGGAGCCGCTGCGAATACCGCCATCCAAAAAAATTGGATAACCCGCACCGAGTGCGTCTCGAACGCAACGAAGGCTCTGCAAACTTGCGGGCATTCCGTCCAAAGCTCGGCCACCGTGATTGGAAACCACCATGGCAGAAACACCCATCGCAGCGAGCCGCTTTGCATCCTCGGCATGCGTAACGCCTTTCGCAATCACCGGAAGCCGAGTTTCCGCCAGCAACCACTCCAAGTCACCCCACGTTGGCGCCTCATTCATCATGCCCTGAAAAATCACGCTTTGCTCAGGCATCAAAGTAACTTGAGGCGGAACCGAGTAACGAGCGAGATTCGTGGCGACAACGGAGCTTGGCATCGTAAACCCTGCGCGCCTTGCCCGCAGCGAACCGGCTTGCAAGGGTGTATCCAACGTCACGACCAGCGCACGATATCCAGCACGTTCAGCGCGCTGCAGAAGATCTCGCGTTTGTGCGCGCTCCGCCTGAAAATAAAGTTGAAACCACAATCCATCTGGATGGTGCTGTGCAATTTCTTCCAAGGAAAAAGACGATAAGGTGCTGCAAATCATCCCCGCCTCAAGCGCCTGCGCCGCTCTCGCGCTCGCAAGCTCGCCCTCAGGATGAACCAGCGTTTGAAATGCTACGGGCGCCAGAAAAATCGGATGGCGAAAGGATTGCCCAAGAAATTCACAAGTTGTATTGCCCTGCCGGCAATCTACTAGCACACGCTGTTGCAGCATGAGCGACTGAAACGCTTGACGGTTGGCACGTAGAGTAAATTCGCTACCGCTGCCACCGGCAATATAAGCGAAAATATCGGAAGCAAGTCTTGCTTGTGCGAAGGATTCATACTCCTCCGCCACCAGCAAGTTTTTTGGAATTTCTTGTGATGGCGAAGAAGTCATGATACTGCAAACCCTCAACAGTGAGGGCTCACGCCCTCTATATTTAAAGCGCGATCATTTCGAGCGCTTACCGATTAAAGTTCATAATTCAGCGTCAGCATGGCGCGACGAGCGTCGCCAATGTAGGTGAATGCACCGCTACGATAGGACGCAAGATAATAGTCCTTATCGGTCACGTTCATTACGTTCAAACGCGCGTTGAATTTATCAGTAAAGTCGTAATTCGCGAACAAATCGAAGGTGGTATAACTGGGCACACGGTAGTTATATTTGCCAAGCGTAACGTTATAATCCGCCGCAGTATCCGGTTGACCCGCAAATTTTTCGCTGACATAGGTGGTCGTGCCACCAAAGGCGAATTTCTCGGTCAGCTGATATTTCAACTGCACAAAGGCGCTATTATTTGCGAAGTTACTCAGCCTACGGCCTTCGGTTTCTTTATTGAAGGAGCGCAAAATCTCTGACTTCATTGAAGATGCACCAAATTGCGTGCTCAACTCGTCCGTAATGTTGCCAGAAAGAGAAATCTCGACACCTTCAACTCGGTTTTTGCCGGTATTCAGCGTGCCAAGTGCGCTGTAGTTATCACCCACGCTCTCCATTACGTCATCTTTGGTGATGCGGAACAGCGCAATGGTTCCCAACAGTTTTTCGTCAAACAAATTCCATTTACTACCGACTTCAAAATTATCGGTCGTTTCTGGTTTGCTATCCGTCACTTGCTGGCGATCACCGCACAAGCCGCCATAACCGCAGCTGCCGCCTACATCAGATTCTCCGCCGTTAATCTCGCTAGACGTACTCCAAGTAGCATAAACGTTGCCGTTTGGCGCGACTTTATAAACAACCCCTAGATGCTTGTTAAACAGGCCGTCGGAATACTCGTAGTCCGTTTCCACACCTCTTGATACCACAAGGTTGCTATAGTCAAAATCATCGTAGCGCAAGCCAAGGAACACGCTAAGATCGTCGGTAACGTCTACCGTATCCATAAATGAGGCGGACATTGTCTTCACACGATAGTCGGAATCAAATGGGCCCCTTTCGATATGGCGGCCCAACAGGTGGCCAATGTTACCTACGGCGTTTCCAGCACCATCCGTGATGCAATAATTGGGAGAAGAACCGCCCCCACGTCCTGGCGTTACGCAGTTGGTTGCTCCGGTATTCAGCGTGTTATAAACCCCATTCTTAACTTTCAAATCAGAGTATTCGGTGCCAAACAGGAATTGATGGTTCATTCCACCAAGGCTTGTGTCGAAATAGAAATTCAGCTGATCAACAAAGTACTCAACCTCTTGCCAGCCTTGGTGAGTGCTTAGCGAAATCGTAGGTGCATCGGGTGCGGTCGGGTCATTCGGCGCACGCACGGTGCCACGTGCTCCGGTAATGACATAACCGTTATCCGTTTCGCCGTAGCGGGTGATATTCTGAACGCGGAATTGTTCATTTACGTCGTACCAAACGCGCAGAGTGCCGGTATCGACCGTAGATTCCAGAAAATCATTGCTCTGCAAATAGGCTGGAATGTCTTTTACCGGGCGGCCACCATTGGGCGGGATGTAGGTGCCAGCATCGGGGTTATCCCGCGCCTTCAGGTGATAATAGTCGGCAACCACGCCCAATTTCTCATTTACCTGGAATGCGCCAGAGAGCGCAAGCCCCTCGCGATCACGGTCGGCTGGGTCACGATCGGGAACATCTTGCATGGCTTTCAGTACGTTGGCACGCACTGCAATATCGTCGTTAATGCGCTTATTGGTATCAATGGTATAGCGCTGATAGTTGTCGGTACCTAAGCCGCCTTGCAGTTTGGTGAAATCGTACTCGGTGCTCGCCTGCTTGGTAACATTATTGATCGCGCCACCGGTGCTGCCTCGGCCTGCAAAAGTGGAACTTGGGCCTTTGGTGACTTCGATTTGCTCGACTGCAAAACTTTCACGCAAGGTCATTCCGGGGTCGCGAAGACCATCAACAAATACGTCACTGCGGGCTTCGTGGCCACGAATAATGTAGCGATCACCGAAGGCATTGCCATTCTCCCCCGTCCCGAGCGTAATGCCCGGTTGAGCGCTCAGGACTTCGCGCAGATCCGTTCGGCCAGAATCCTGAAGTTGAGTTTGCGTGAGAACTGTGATGGTTTGCGGGGTTTCTGCGAGCGGTTTTACATGCCGCTCATCGCCAGAAACGCGCGCTTTGTAGGGCGCACCTGCTTCTGCATAGGGGTTGGTGTCGATCGTGCGCTCTTCGATCTGGAGCGTGTCCAGCTCAAGCGTTTCTTGCTCTGCATGGGCTACGAGTGGCGCAGCAACCAATGCAGAAACGCTCAACACAAACGCCTTGCGGCCAATTTCAGGCACTCCTGCGGCAGAAATCGCTGCCGCCAGCGTGCCGCCAGAGCGAAGACTAAACGGTCGCTGCTCGGAGATCTTTTTTGACATGACAACTCCTTGTTCACTAGTTTTCAGTTGGTTACAGTGGCTTTGCAATTACTGGCTTGCTGAACTGCAGCTGGCTTGTTTTATTGCTGTTTTTGCTTTTTCTTGGAAATAACTTGCTGCATTTCCCTTATTTAGGGAGGCGTTATTTGGTAATGAGCGAGTACTCCACCGGAATCGCTAAGGAAAGCGTGTCCTTTTTCATAACGTCCGGAATCGGCGGCAGAGGATCCGCCTTGGCCAGCATATTAAGCGCTGCTTGATCCAGCAGAGGGTGGCCAGAGCTTTTCTTTACGCTCGACGCAATCACCTTTCCGGATTTATCAATCGTAAACTGCAACACGACCGTGCCCTGCTGTTTATCCTTTTTCAGTGCCGCCGGATATTCCTTGTGCCGGTTCAACCAGCGCATCAATGATGCTAGGTAATTTTTTGGGTCACCTGCGCGCCCTCCGGCACGTGCAAAACGCCCCGTCCCCGTTGCACGGGTAGCAGCGGGTTGTGCCTGCGTTTCTTTCGGCGGTTCTTGCGGTTTCGCCTCTGCCACTGGCGGAGGTGCTTCGACTACGGGGACAGGCGTCGTGATCGGAGCAGGCTTGGGCAATTCGACCGGCTTGGGCGGTATGGGTTTGGGTTTTTTTATCGGTTCAGGTTTGGCCACGATTGGTTTTTCCACACGCACCGGCGGCTTCTCTGGTGGCGGTGGTGGCGGTGGCGGTGGCTCAACGGGCGGCGGTGGTTCTGGCGGCGGCGGTTCAGGCGCAATGTCAGGCTGCTCTACGTAACTGCCCGCTAGGCCAAGGCCAATTTCAATGCCACCGCGCCCCTCATCCTCGGCGGTAGCCGTTTTCACTGGCTCCCGATTGAACCACCACCCAGCAAAACTGGCGTGCACGAGTGCCGCGACTACAAATGCGATCCCCCACTGCCTTGCCAACATCGACTGACTCCGCAATCTTTAAGAAAATTCTGGCAAAAAGGCCCCAACATGCGCCGCACGTTCAAACACATTTCAACCATCTGGGCAAAAAGAAAAGGTAACGCGCTTACTTAGGGCGCGTAAAAACGGCAAGCCGCTGTATCCCTGTTCGTTCGATGATGGCCATTGCAGCGACCACCTTTCCGTAGCTGAGCGTCTCGTCGGCCTGCAGATGAAGAGGCGTATCGGTTTCTGCCTCATCCATCTTCGCCTTCAGTTGGGTCAGAGCTGACTCTAGATTTTCTTCTGCAATAAGCTGATCGTCCAACCGGAACTCACCCGTCGCGTTAATCTCTAAGGTGTGCGCCTTTTCCTGTGCGGGCGGAGCGGTTTTCGCCGCTTGTGGAAGCGTTACCTTCACAACGTTGGTTAGGAGTGGTGCAGTCACGATAAACGCAACCAGTAGAACCAACATGACATCCACCAAGGGTGTGATGTTGATTTCGCTCATCTCAGAGTCGCCATCACTGCGCTGAAAGCCCATAAAAACTTCCTTATCCAGCTGCGTCTATGCGGGTCGTGGGCATTTGCTTGACGTGCGCGACGTGGCGGCGCCCTTCATTTGACACTGCCGCCGGTACAGCTTCGAGGTATTGGTCACCAGCGATTGCGAGAAAATCACCCGCAAAGTCTTCAAGGCGAAGAGCTATCAACTTGGATCGGCGCAGAAAGAAGTTGTACGCCAAAACGGCAGGGATCGCCACCGCGATCCCGATCCCGGTGGCGAGCAATGCTTCACCGATCGGCCCAGCGACTACATCTAGGCTTGCCGAGCCGCTCGTGCCGATATCTTGCAGCGCCCGCATAATGCCAATGACAGTACCAAACAGGCCGACAAACGGTGCCGTGCTGCCGATACTCGCCAACAGCGTAAGCCCTCCTTCTAGGGAGCGACGTTCGGCGTGAAGCTGGGTGCGCAGGTGGCGTTCAAGCCGATGCTCGCGCTTACCCCCAGTGCCAAGATTACCGCCACCATGAGTGGCCATCGCCTGAAACCCCGCGCGCGCAATATTGCACATCGGTGCTTTGCCTGTGCAATCGCAGGCCGCTTGCTGCAAGGTGCCCGACTGCCAGAACTTGTCTGCATAGCCTTTATCGGTACGATTCAGCATCGAAAACTGGATCGCCTTCGCGAAAATCACCGTCCAAGTCAGCAACGAAAACGTCAAAAGCACCCAAAGAGTTGCCGTGACGAAAATTTGTGGCGAGATGCTTGCAATGTCCATGTGCCATACCCTTCATGGCTGATAGAACGTATCCGCAGGGCCCATCAAGGACGCGTCCCGGCGTGCGATAGCGCAACAGGCCGTCTCGGGAGACGGTCGTCGACCCGAAAACAATAATCTAAATGAGAGACATTATCAAATAGAATTGCGAGGTGGCTCGAAAATAATGCGTCGAACCGCTGACGTAGGTCATGCTTAGAGGACAAAGCCCCCGCAAACCACGAACAACCCGCATCTATGCTACCATGCCAAACTCCCCCCACGAGGCCGCCCTGCCCATGCAACGCAAACGCCTGCCTATTGGCATCCAGACCCTCCGCGAAATTCGCGAGGATCATTGTTACTACGTAGACAAAACGCCACTGGCGCTGCGCTTGGTTCAACAGGGAAAGTATTTTTTCCTCTCCCGCCCTCGCCGCTTCGGTAAAAGCCTGTTTCTGGACACGCTAAAAGAGCTGTTCGAAGGAAATGAAGCTTTGTTCAAAGGCTTGTACGCAGAGAAACACTGGGATTGGGCGGTAAAGTATCCGGTGATTCGGATCAGTTTTGGGGGTGGCGTTACCAGAAGCGCGCAAGAGCTTGAAGATCAGATCGACTCGCACCTGAGACGCTTTGAAACGGTAAACCAGCTGGCCGTTGTAGACAAAACCCTTGCCGAGCGCTTTCGAAGCTTGATCCTTCACTTGGCTCAATCTACAGGCCAGCGTGTAGTAGTTCTGATTGACGAGTACGACAAACCCATTCTGGACAATATCGAGCAAAGGGAAATTGCGCTGGAAACCCGTGAAACCCTCAAAGATTTTTATTCTGTCATCAAGGATGCCGATGCCTATATTCGCTTTGCATTTTTGACCGGAGTTTCGAAATTCAGCAAAGTGAGCTTGTTTTCAGGGCTGAATAATCTTCAGGACATCACGCTGGATGCTCGTTATAGCACGATTTGCGGTTATACCGACCAAGATGTAGATAGCGTTTTTGCAGCGGAGCTTGAAGGCTTGGATCGCAGCGAAATCAAGCGTTGGTATAACGGCTACAACTGGTTGGGCGCTTCCGTTTACAATCCATTTGACCTGCTTTTACTTTTTGATCATCGCACCTTCCGCCCGTGGTGGTTTGAAACCGGAACCCCCAGCTTCTTGATAAAACTGCTGACTAAGCGCCATCAATTTACTCCCGCACTGGAAAACATGATTGCGCCGGAAACACTTCTTTCTACGTTTGACGTGGACAATATCCCCATTGAAGCCCTGATGTTTCAGGCGGGATATTTAACCATCCACGGGGTGAACGAAATTCCCGGGCTCACGCAAATCACCTTGGGCTATCCGAACCTTGAGGTGCGCACCGCGCTCAACGGAAGCTTGCTTCAGGCGACTACCGGCGACCATCGGAATTATGCAATCCACGCAGGCAAGCTTTATCAGCTATTGAAAGATAAAAACATTCCCGCCATGCGCGATCTATTCCACGCCTTTTTCGCCACCATTCCGCACGACTGGTACCGCAACAGCCCGATTGCACAATACGAAGGCTACTGGGCCAGCATTTTCTACAGCCACTTCGCCGCGTTGGGATTGGATATCAAATTAGAAGACGCCACCAATCACGGCCGTATTGATATGACGGTATGCTTTGAAGGGCACGTGTATTTATTTGAATTCAAAGTGGTGGAGCTGGCGCATGAAGGCAAAGCGTTACAGCAGCTTAGGGATCGTAACTACGCAGAGAAATATCGGAACGACGGGCCGGTGCATTTGATTGGGGTGGAATTTAGTAAGGATACGCGGAATATTGTGGGGTTTGAGGTGGAGTAGTGTTTTCCGCAAAGACACTGCTGATATCAAGATCGCCTAGAGGCCGGAGTAAAAATAACGTTGATCGTTAGCTCACAGGAACGGATAGCGGCCAAACTGGCATTAAATCGAAAATCAAGCGAGTGCGCCCTGCCGGGCGCACCAAATAAAAAAAGCCTCGACACGATAGCCGAGGCTTTTTAGAAAAGCAGATCTGAAAACTATTCCAACTTATTTTTCAATGGTTCTTCTTTGTAAATTTCACTGAATTGCAAATGCAGCACTTTATTTTTGCAAGAAACGCTAAAAAATTTGTAACATATATTATTTAAATAAGCTTCAAATTTATATACCTTGCTCTCTCTAACATCACTACCTAGCAATTCGCAAAGAAAATCCATCACTCTAAAAGCCAAATACCGTCTTCGTTCTTCAATAGATTTTGCATCAAACTGTAAATGATAGCCAAGCAAATTCTGAATCAAATAAGACTGCATTTCCTTTTCTAATTCTTTCAACCCACCCGGCATAATCTCTGCAGCACTACATTGAAGCTGGAAATCAGGAGAATAAAAAATTCTAACATCCTCAACCACATCACCTCGATTGAAGGAGGTCATGAATGCACACGCCAAATACTGCCTTATAGCACCATCGAGCGCCGAAATACCTCCAAGGTATCCATCTAAAAACTCAATATTCATAAATATTTTATCTCTAAATGACTATTGAACGTCTACTTTGGGCAAGGGCCACAAATGTTCTCATGCGCTTTTTCAAGTTTTTCTAGTGCGGCTTTTAAAATATTTATGCGCATCACATGGGTGCGATAACTGGGAGAAATCGGATTCAAGTCAGTCCTTCTCCATGCAATTTGAGCACGCAATATCTGAATAGCACGCTTCAATCCCTCACAGTTTCCACCAAAGGGATCAGGAGTGAAATACAACGCTTCACCTTCATCTGCATGGTCATAAGGCGCCGGTCCGCTCGCATTACCACCATTCCATGAAGCCATATCTTGCCAAGCTGAAAGACAGGATGGCGTGATATAGCAATAAATCAGACCAAGCCCTAGACCCAACCCCAATCCAGGCAAGGCTATCGACATTTCTCCATCAGGGTCATAATTCGTAATCGGATTCTGATACCCATACCCATACGTACTAACCCCACCCGCTAACCCCATCGGATCACTCTGCACATACCGCCCCACCCGTGCATCATAATCCCGCATCAAGTTGTAACTTAGCCCCGTCTCCCCATCAAAATACTGCCCCGGAAACCGAATCGGCTGGCGTACGGTATTGGTAATTTCCTCTATCTCACCAAACGGCTTTCTCACCCCTTCCCACACCACGGTTTTATTCGAATCCGTGACCAGTGTCGGCGTGTTTAAGTGATCGCTGTGGACGTAATAAATCTGCTCGGCTTGGCTGGTGTTAGCGCCCATCAGGCTCAGGCCGCAGAGTAACAAGCACGCTGTACTGATCGTGTTTTTACGGTTGAGAGCGCGCTTGGCAGTAAGGCTACGCAAGCCCAGCATAGCAGCGAGGAAGGCCATTATCCAGAGGCCGAAGGCGCCACCAAACGCAGCCGTTGCGCTGTTGTTATCGGTGTTGCTTTCTTCAGAGCTGGTTGTAACGCTCGCACTGAAGTTTTCTTTGGCTTTTTTCCCTTTGTTGGCAATCAGGGTCACCGTTGCGGTTTGGCCCGCGCTGATGGTGCCGAGATCACAACTGCCGGCGTCTTCGGTGCAAGTGCCTTGGCTGGCCGTGTAGCTCACCAAGTTCACTTCTGTTGCAGGGAAGGTATTGGTGAGCACGACATTTTCAGCAGCGCTGCCACCGGCGTTCTGGACATTGACCTTGTACGTGACCTGATAACGACCATCCGGCTGTTTCACGGAATTTCCGGTGGCGCCTTTCAAGGTAATCGCAAGATCGGCTTTTGTGCCTGTGTCTGGATTAGTTGTAGTATCGGCATCCACCATTGCCAGTAATTTATTTCCGAGATAAACATAATCGCGAATCGGCGTGCCATCCTGATGATGTTCGGCCAGCAGTTGGTGATTGGCGCCATAGATAAATTGTATGGTTTTTCCGTCGGCGGTTTTAGAGACCCGCTCGCCTAGGTGGTTGTAACGATATTCTGCGACAATGGCAGGGCCGCTGAAGATTTTGGTGAGGCGATTCGCATCGTTATAAACGTAGGTATAACTCTCATCTTGCGTGAGGTTACCGGCGGCGCTGTACTGGAAGCTACGGTTCTGGCCACCCTGCCCACTGGCGTTCACTTGGGTAAGGCGGTGAGTGTTGGCCGGATATTGGTAGCTTTCGGTAAAGTTTTGGCCGTCGCTTGCGTTGGTTTGCGCTTGCGATACGCGGTTGCCGGTGAGGTCGTACTGATACGCTAGCGTGCCGTACTGGCCTTGCGCTTGGCTCAAACGCCCGTTGGGATCGTAGCTAAAGAGTTGGCTGCGAGCTGGGGTTTTCGCATCGGTCAGGTGATCCAGTTCGTTGGCGAGGTTAAAGCCGTATTGCAGGTTGCGAACGTCGCTGCTGCCTGAACGGGTCTGGATGGTTTCCGGCTGGTAGTGGGTGTCGTAGCTGAGAGTTTCCGTTAGGCCATTGCCCCAAGTAAATCCGGTAAGGGGGCCGAAGGGTTCGTAGCTTAGGTTATTTGCGAGGGTCGTCCAGCTTTTACTGCTGTTTTCGCGGCTGCGGAGTTGGTGGATGCGTCCTTTATTGTCGTAGCCATAGCTAAGCTCTCGTCCGCTGGGGTAGGTGAGCGTTGCAAGCTGGCCTGCGACGTTATACGTGTAGGTGGTTTGGAAGGTTTTGCCTTCCTGTACCCGCACGTCATTCGTGATATTACCAAGTGCATCGTAGGCCCATTGGATTTTGTCGCCGTTGGCAACGATTGCCGAAGTTAAGCGGCCTTTTCCTTTGTTGGCAATGGAACCATTTGCCGTTGGAAGACTGGTTTCGTCGTATTTTAGGCTGACGTTGTCTTGCGCACTGGCCGGATATTGAATTTCGGTCAGGCGATTGAGGGCGTCATAGCTGTATTTTGTAACGCTGTTGCGGGCGTCGGTTTTCTGGATCAGGTTATCGGCCAGATCGTAGCGATACACTGTAGTGCCGCGATCTGGGCTGGTTTCTTGGATTTTTCGGCCAAAGCCATCTACTACCCATGTGGTGGTTAAGCCGTTGGGATCGGTGATCGAGACAAGCTGATCTTGCGCGTTATATTCGTACTGGGTCGCACCGGTATCGCGCTCGGTTTGAGTGCGTAGGCGGTTGAGCCCATCGAAGGCGCGGAGAATGGGTTGCTGATAGGCATCGGTGATCCGAACGAGGTTGCCGTTTTCGTCGTATTGGTTGGTTTCAAGTACTTGATCCTGAACACCGAAGCTTTTCCAGAGCCGTCCCAGATCGTCAAATTCCTGATGGACGAGTCTGCGCAAGCTGCCGCTGCTGGAGAGGATACGTTCGATACGATGGGCGCCTTGAGCGGTGAGCTCGTATTCAATACGCTCGTTATCTTGTGTGGAGATGGCTTGCAGGCGATGCGCGGCATCGTACTGATAATTCAGTTGAGTGCCGGTGGGTAAAGTAACTTGCGTCACTTGCCCGACTAGGTCATAGGCGTAGGTGGTGGTGACACTGCCTTGGGGCGTGACGACAGTGCGGCTTTTAAGCCAGCCGCGCGGGGTGTAGGCTAGCTGAGTCACGGTTCCATTAGGATCGACGATCGTTTTGGGCAATCCCTCGGCAGAGAATTCGGTAACCTCATTCACCAGCGGCGCACCAGTACCGTTCTGCTGTTCAACCCGATAGATTCGGCCTGCTGGGTTGACGTGTTGAACAGTGGTATCGTTCACATCCGCGCGCGGCCCATCGACCGTTACGGTGGCAACCTTCAGGTTGGCAGGCGCATCATGATAGGTGTAAGAATAACTCCAAGTGCGGCTGAGCCCTTGCGTTGCATAGGGCGCACTGTGAGTGGTCGTGTCGATTTCGGTACGGCTTGCGAGCCTGCCAAGGCCGTCACCTTGAGTGTACGTAAAGCGTGTGGTTTTACCCGGTGCGCGGATTTCCTTGATGGTGCCGCCGGGATACCAGTCGGTTTCTGTTGTGCGCTGTTCGGGCTGGCCGACCGCTTCGGTCCGGCGGATTTCCTGACCCTTGGCGTTATGATCAAGGTCGGTCACAAATCCGCGACCATCGGTAATTTTGTCCTGGAAGCCTTTTGCGTCGTAACTATAGGTGCTGTTGGTGGCACCGCAGTTGAGCGTAGCATCGCCGGTGACGGACTTGAGCTGGGCGTTAAACCCGCCTTCTGGGCCGCTGTAACCAAAGCGATATTCCGTTTCGAGCCCGTTGGCGTTTTTCAGGCGAACGACCCGATCCCCTAGGCTCAAGGGCGTATAGAGGGAGGTAGGCGAAAAAGTGCCGCTTCCATACCGGTATTCCAGCACCTCCATCCGATCAGCGCCCCCGGCATGCTCGGTGGAGACGGCAAGCCCTTGACTGTTATAGGCAAAGGTCGCAAAGCGGTTACCGTTTTCATCCACAATTCCGGTCAGGGCTAAGGGGAACCGGGTGTCTTCGTAGAGGTATTCCTTGCAGCTGCTTTCTGCGCCGCTTGCGCCAGAAAAGCAGACCTTGGATAAAATGTCCACTTCCGTGACGACCGACGTCACCTTGTCTACTACCGACGCGATTTTGTATTCGTACGAGAAGGTTTTATCGCCCGGCGCGGTGATCGCTTGAATTTTTCCATCCGGATAGTAGGCAAATCCGAGAGCGTTACCAAAATCATCCGCAACGGAGGCCAGTTGACCTGTGGCGTTATAAACGTAGGTGTGTTTTCGAAAGGCTGCGTCTTCCTTCCACCAGAGTTTCGACTCGAATCGCTTGTTACTGTCGAGTTCGCTCTGTTTGAAATGATAATATTCTACTGAACCATCACTCAAGGAGAGTTCGTAAATATCACGCTCAGCGTCGTACTCCATGGCTGTCAACGCATTGCCGCTGCCACTTTGAGTGGGCTGGGTCGTGCCGTCTTCACCGCTCCAGACGTATTTCCAAGTTTCGCCGGTCGGCCGCTGTACAACGGCATAACGCTTGCCAGCATCTAGGTAGCTTACGATTTTAGCCTCGCCAAAGCCTGCCCATTTAGCGCCAAACTCGGGACTGATCTCGGAGGAGAGGCTGTTATAGCTGCGCCGGATCTCCAGCGGAAAATCGCCACCGGTGGAATAATCCACTTCTTGCTGCATCTTTGCGCCGGTGAGGATATCAATGGGGTTGCCTTTGGGGCACTGAGCGGTAGCGCCCGCGCACTCAGCAAGACAGTAGTTTTTACGCTCAGAGTGGGTGCACACAAAGCCATTGCTGGGAATGCCCGCATCGCAAATCTGGATACAAGCACTGATATCGATATCGCGATGAACCTTGGCGTTCGAGACGTTGCAGGCCGCATTCAAAAGGCCGGAATGGCCGAGAAGCAGTGCGGCAGACACGGCAAGGCTGAGGCGGCTAATTAAAAACCGTGGGCTGTGGGCTGTGGGCTGTGGGCTGTGGGCTGTGGGCTGTGGGCTGTGGGCTGTGGGCTGTGGGCTGTGGCATTTTCACGTGTATCATCCTTGGGGTGTTTTTTATTTTTACTTCCTGACGTTAGCTTAGGCAGGGTACATCGCTGGCAGACGGCCGTCTGTTACGAAATGTAATCTTGAGAAGCGCATCTCATCAGGCGCGCAAAGCCCCCGCAAACCACGAACACACCCCATCTATGCTACCATGCAGAACTCCCCCCCACGAGGCCGCCCCATCCATGCAACGCAAACGCCTGCCCATCGGCATCCAGACCTTCGCCAAAATTCGCGAAAATGACGCCTGCTACTACGTCGACAAAACACCGCTGGCGCTGCGGCTGATCGCTCAAGGCACCCACTTTTTTCTCTCCCGCCCCCGCCGCTTTGGTAAAAGCCTATTTCTGGATACCCTAAAAGAGCTGTTTGAAGGCAATAATGCCCTGTTCAAAGGCTTGTACGCCGAAAAACACTGGGATTGGTCGGTGAAGCATCCGGTGGTTCGGATCAGTTTTGGGGGTGGCGTTACCAGAAGCGCACAGGAACTGGAAGACCAAATCGACTCGCACCTGAGGCGCTTTGAAACGGCAAACCAGCTGGCCGTTGTAGACAAAACCCTTGCCGAACGTTTTCGAAGCCTGATCCTTCACTTGGCTCAATCTACAGGCCAGCGTGTAGTAGTTCTGATTGACGAGTACGACAAACCCATTCTGGATAATATCGAGCAAAGGGAAATTGCGCTGGAAACCCGTGAAACCCTCAAAGATTTTTATTCTGTCATCAAGGATGCCGACGCCTATATTCGCTTTGCATTTTTGACCGGGGTTTCGAAGTTCAGCAAAGTCAGCCTGTTTTCAGGGCTGAATAACCTTCAAGACATCACGCTAGACGCTCGTTATAGCACGATTTGCGGTTATACCGATCAAGATGTAGATAGCGTTTTTGCAGCGGAGCTTGAAGGCTTGGATCGCAGCGAAATCAAGCGTTGGTATAACGGCTACAACTGGTTGGGCGCTTCCGTTTACAATCCATTTGACCTGCTTTTACTTTTTGATCATCGCACCTTCCGCCCGTGGTGGTTTGAAACCGGAACCCCCAGCTTCTTGATAAAACTGCTGACTAAGCGCCATCAATTTACTCCCGCACTGGAAAACATGATTGCGCCGGAAACACTTCTTTCTACGTTTGACGTGGACAATATCCCCATTGAAGCCCTGATGTTTCAGGCGGGATATTTAACCATCCACGGGGTGAACGAAATTCCCGGGCTCACGCAAATCACCTTGGGCTATCCGAACCTTGAGGTGCGCACCGCGCTCAACGGAAGCTTGCTTCAGGCGACTACCGGCGACCATCGGAATTATGCAATCCACGCAGGCAAGCTTTATCAGCTATTGAAAGATAAAAACATTCCCGCCATGCGCGATCTATTCCACGCCTTTTTCGTCACCATTCCGCACGACTGGTACCGCAACAGCCCGATTGCACAATACGAAGGCTACTGGGCCAGCATTTTCTACAGCCACTTCGCCGCGTTGGGATTGGATATCAAATTAGAAGACGCCACCAATCACGGCCGTATTGATATGACGGTATGCTTTGAAGGGCATGTGTATTTATTCGAATTCAAAGTAGTGGAGCTGGTGCCTGAAGGTAAGGCGTTACAACAGCTAAAAGATAAGCGTTATGCCGATAAATACAGGGGCGATGGGCCGGTGCATTTGATTGGGGTGGAGTTTAGTAAGGATACGCGGAATATTGTGGGGTTTGAGGTTGAAGAGCAGGTGGAGTAGCGGGGCGAAAAAACAACGCCCCGCCCGCAACGGTGATCAATGGCTAGTTCCTTGATCGCGAGATACCTTGTTCCAGACATTATATTTACCCACTGGCTTTACCATGGGCAAGCGTTTGATTTCTTTAAATGTCGCCGCGTCATACACCACAATCGCTCCTTTCATTTCCATCAGGCTGACCAAGGCATATTTACCATCGCGCGTGAACTCAACGTGCGCGCTGGTGAGCCCTTTTTCAGGGGTTACGCTGCCCACAACTTTTAGAGAACGCTTATCAATGATTTGCAGGGTGTCGCGGTGGGAAGGATTCATCATCGCATCCACCCACATGTACGGCGTTTTATCGTGGCTGCGCAGGAAAAACCCCGTACCATTTGCGGGGATGTCGGTGACCTTTTTCCAGGTATTCATGTCAATCACGGTGACCACAGGGGTACCCAGATTGGTGGTCGCCATGACGGGGCGGCCTTGGTACTCAAAAGTAATGCCAGAGCCAAGGTGCGGCATTCCGCCCAGCTCAAGATCTGCCACTTTGCGACGCACGCGCAAGTCAATTACCTCCGCGTGGCCACTGCGTGACGCGCCCATGACATGGTTGTAGCTTGGATCAAAATAGAAATCGTCCAGCGGCCTATCCAGCTCAATCGCACGCGGGGTGAGGAGTCCTGGCTCGGCAATCGCCTCCCCCATTTTATAGTCATGGACATAGCCACGATGTACCGGTTCCGCTTGGGGATCGTAGGAAATTTCCCAGATCAGCGGCACATCCTTTAGCGCCAAAATAAAGCTCTTGCGTGGCGCTGCATCGTAGACCGCAGAGACGCGAGAGGGTTGGCCCTTTGCATCTGCCACATTATAAACTCTTTGCAAGCTTAAATCGCTCGCGTCTAGGAGCACAGCGGTGCGTGGCAAATAATTGCCGACAAGCACCCATTTACCATCGTCCGATACTGCAAGGTTGCGCGCATTCAAGCCTGCGCGAATCTCCGCAACCACGCGCAGATTCCAAAGATCGTATTTAGTAATCCAGCCATCCCGCGAGGCAAAATAGACGAAGCGGCCGTCGGTAGAATATTTCGGGCCTCCGTGTAACGCAAAGCGGCTGGCGAACCGGTGAATTACTTCGAGCTTATCGCCATCCAGAATGGATACATGATGATCGCCTGCCTCTACCACCAAAAATAAGTTGTGCGGATCAGCAGCAAACACAGGCTTTGCAGGTAGCTTTAAGGCCGCTTGATCTACAGAGTGAGAGGCAACGATCTCTTTTTCGGTCCAAACAGGCTTGTTCGCCGGTTCGGTAAAGATGTAATCAACCAGAGCATTGATATCGCCCTCACTCAACACCTCGGAAAAGGCCGGCATCTGGGTTGCGGTGCGGCCCTTGCGGATGGTTTCTGCGGCGACAGGTTTGCGCAGGCGTTCAAGATTTTCTGGCAATAACGCGGGCCCCATCAAGCCAACGCGATCTTTGCCGTGGCAACTGGCGCAGTGTTCCTGAAATAATGCAGAAGCGTTGGGCGCAGCTTCAGAAGCTGCCGCCAACCCAGACCAAAACAACACGCCCGCCAGCATGGCCGCTACAGCAGCACCACTCAAAACAGGCTGGATAATGCGCTTCATTCCAAGGTTAGCGCTCTGCCACATGCACACGATCTCCTGTAAAGCTAAACGACGTTGTCAGCGGAAGAATCAACTCCGTTGAAGTATTAATTCACCCGCACCAGTGGAATTTCCCGCGCCACAAGGCCAATCTCGACGTCGTCCAGATAGCAGGCGGGATCTTCTGCCCAAACGTTGCCCGCGGTTTGCATCGCGCGCACCCGAGTATTACCGTTACAGATGGAAAGATATTGACACTCTCCACAGCGACCCGTTACCGGCCTTGGATGCTGTTTCAACCCCGCCATGACCGGATCTGAAAGGTCCTTCCAGATTTCCGAGAATGGGCGCTTACGAACATTTCCCAACGCATAATGCCACCACATGGTGTCAGGATGTACAACGCCGGTATTGTCGATATTGGCAATATTTACGCCCGAAGCATTACCGCCCCACTGTTCCAACTTGCCTTGAATATGCGCTGCGTGTTCGGGAAAATTCTTTTCTACCCATTTGAGCAAATAGGGGCCATCGGCATCGTTATTGCCGGTTACGAACTCTTTTGGCTGCCCGCGCTCGATCAGCGACCAGCAGCGTTCCATTAACAAACCCATTGCTTCGCGGGTTTGTTTGTGAACGGTATCGGTTTTACGGTTGCGATGACCGCGACCTGCGTAATTAAGGTGAGAAAAATAGAATTTGTCGATATCCTCACGTTCCAACAAATCCAGCATTGGCACTAATTCGTGGCAATTGGCCTGTGTCATGGTGAAGCGCAAACCGACACGGATTCCGTTGCGCCTACAGAGCTCAACGCCCTTCATGGAAAGGTCAAATGCGCCGTCCATTTGGCGGAATTTATCGTGCGTGGCACCGATCCCATCCAAACTTACACCCACGTAGTCAAAGCCTGCAGCAACGATCTGATCAATATTCTGCTCGGTAATCAAGGTGCCGTTGCTTGAAAGGCCGACGTAAAACCCCATTTTTTTTGCACGCTCTGCGATCTCAAAAATATCAGGACGCATCAGCGGCTCGCCACCAGATAAAATCAATGCTGGAACGCGAAACTGCTTCAAATCATCCATTACCGTAAAAACTTCCTCTTTGGAAAGTTCATCGGGAAAATCAATATCCGCAGAAATGGAGTAACAATGTTTGCAGGTCAGATTGCAGCGCCGGATCAGGTTCCATATCACTACAGGGCCAGGGGGGTTACGGCGCGGCGCGACCGGAGTCGGCTGGGTAATTTCCTGTAAAAACTGGGTCATTCGAAACATGGTTCTCTCTCTTTTCCAGCAGTTGATTCGGTTTCGCTCAAGGCATCCTGCTTAACGATTTATCCGGCAATCCGCAAGCCGGTTTTTTTAAGGATTCGCGTGCTCCACAGCACGTTATGCCCTCGGCAAGCCGAGCCGAGAATTTCAGCAATCGCCTTCATTTGGCGGTCGGTTTGTTCGCGACTGCGACCATGCACCATGGCGAATAAATTGTACGGCCAATTCGGTAAGTGTCGTGGGCGGCGATAGCAATGGCTGATAAACCCAAGCGCTGCCACCTTTTCGCCTAATGATTCAATCTGGGCGTCATCTACATCCCACACAGTCATGCCGTTATGGACATACCCCAATGCGTAATGATCCGGCACTGCGGCGATGCGACGCAGCACGCCAAACGCTTGCCAACGCTCAAAGCGGTGAAGCACTTCTAGCTCGCCACAATTCGCTTGCGCGAGGGTATCAGCAATGGCCGCAAAGGGGCGAGAAACCAGCGGCAAGCCGCTTTGTGTTGCCCGCATGATGGCTCGATCTAGGGTGTCCAAGGTGTGCACCTGCCCCTCCCTCACAGCCGCTGCAGGTGTGAGGGAATTTGCGTTGCAATTTCTAAGGTTCAGCGACGAGTTCGGTACAAAGGTAGAGTCTGCGTTCGGTCGCGCATCAAAAAAAAGCTGCACGCGAAATTCTTGCAGCTTAGGCATATCAAATACCGAACACCCAGTGGCTGCCTCAATGCGCGCAAGTGTTACGCGGCACTGCTCAGGCGTTTCGGTGCCAAGCACAAACCACATATTCAGGGCATGCGTACGCTCATAGTTGTGAGCCACCTCAGGGAAGGCGTTAACAGTCGCGGCGAGCTCATCAAACCGATCTTCAGGCGCCGCTATCGCGGCAAGCGTAAAGCGCCCGCCCGCCCGCTCAATCTGAAACATCGGCCCAAAGCGGCTGAGAATCTTTTGATCCAAAAGTGTTCGGATTCGCTCAAGCAGGTAGGATTCGCTAACACCAAGCGCTTCTGAAATCGCCCTAAAGGGTTCCGCAACGAGGGGCAACCCAAGCTGCAAAGCGTTAATCAGCTCACCGTCCTGCACGCTGAGAGACTGCCATGAGTGCAGCTCACCCTGATGCGCAACGTTAGTGGAAGCAATGCGTAGTTCGCTCATACGATCTTCCGCAATAGATCCGGTTTCGTCGGCGCCGCATACCACGCGCCCCGCTGTTTATAGCGATGCTCACCGATCAGGATGGCGTTTGGATATTCTTGCAAATCAAATCGTGCTGCCAACTCAGCCACGCTAGCCTCAACGCTTTCCCGACACTTTCCGTGCACCATGCAAAATAAATTGTACGGCCACTCGGCGCCACGACGGGGGCGCTCGTAGCAAAGGCGCACCTCCGGCGCTTGCGCTAAAACGCCAGCAACACGCTCGATGTCTTGTGCCGGAATATCCATTACCCACATCGCGTTGGCGCGATAACCGAGTTCACGATGGCGCAATACAGTGCCATAGCGCTTCACAATTCCCATGTCCAACCATCTCTTGAGGGTATCGAGCACCTCTCGTTCGCTACCCCCCCACGCGCGCGCAATGGTCTGCCAAGGGCGCCGATGCAAAGGAAATCCAGTTTGTATCAATGCGACCAAACGCCATTCTGCTCCACTCAGAAAATAGCGTTGCTCGGCCCTCGGCAAAGTGTCGTGCGGTTTATTGGCATCATCCAAGCCAAAGCCCAAATCAATGTAAAACGCATTGACGAGCGGAAGATCAAGCAGCGGTAATTCTGGCCAGCGTTCACGAATTGCTTGCAGGCTGGCTTGGACATCACTTTCATCTCGGCCTGTGACTACGAACCAAAGATTATAGCGATGAGAACGTGCGTAATTGTGGTTCACCTCAGGCATCGCGTTAATCCATTCAGCAACGTCATCCAACTGCGCCACAGGCACCGCAAGCGCGGCAAGGGTGCTCATACCGATGCCGTGAGGCGCAAAGACTGGCCCTACTCGCGAGAGCGCACCGTCACGTTGTGCCGACTGCAATAGCCGTAGCACATGCCGTTCGTTCCACTGCGCTGGAAGCGGTAATGCATCGCTGGAAAGGTTTTTCGCAAGGGCCGCGTAAGGCCGTGACACCAACGGAAACTCACGCTGACAAGCGTTTAATAGGTAGCGCGTGCTATCAAACAGCGTATCCATAGAACACCTCACATACCAATGCGTGCGGCTCGATTGGTGAAAAAGATTCCACTGGGGGAGTCTGCTTTTAATTCTGCCTTGAGGCGAAAGGTCTGCGTATCGTAAACCTGCACCTTATGATCATCGCGGCAAGACAGCCAAACTTCTTCGCTACGTGGTGCAAACTCAAAATGCAGCACCCCTTTGCAGGGCTCCATGCTATGAACCACCTTCATGCTGGGCACGTCAATGACCTGAACCTTGCCGTTATCTGGGAAGGCGAAATTCACCCAAACCTGACGCGCATCGGGTGAAGCCATGACGAATACCGGCTGGCCCGCTACGCTGATGCGATCGGTTTGCTGCCAGTTTCTGACATCCGCCACCAGCACCTGTGACAGGCCAATTGCTGGCAGGAACGCCTTTCCGTCACTGATCGACCAGCCACGCAGGTGGGGCATTTTATAAATCGGCACAGTGTTTTGATCGTGCGCATAGCCGCCCAGAATGCGCTGCACCTTGGGCGTTGGCTTCCACAAATCCAGCATGGCGAGGCCATCCTCGCCGAACAAACCGGCAATGTAGTAACGGCCATTGCCGCCACCTAAACCATCATAGGGCTGTTTGCCAATCTGCTTGTGCTTGGTAACGATGGGCTTACGGGGGTCGGATACATCCGCCTCCCAGATCTCCCCGGCTTCAAATAAAGAAAAGATAAAGCGGTTGCCCGGAAAATCCGCCAAGCCTACCACCTTGGAAGCCTTGCCAGTTTTTTCATCCAGCGTCGACACCTCCGAAAGCAGCTCTAGCGTATCGGCATCAAAAAACTTCACTCCGCCCGGCGCATAATTTTGTGCAGCCACAATCCGCCCATCGGCGGAAATTGCGCCACCAATCGAATTCCCCGCTTGCACCACGCGCTTATCTATTTTTTGCGTCAGCAAATCTACCTTGGTCACCGCGCCGTCACGCCCGAACACATAAGCGTACTTCTGATCACGCGAAAAAACGGCTGCGGCGTGAGATAAGTCGCCCATATTTTCCACGCGGCCCAGCACGGTATCGCCAGAATTCTCCACGATCAACACGCTTCCCGTGCGCTCAATGACGATCCCCAAATCACCCGTTCCCCTTTGGGGCGAGCTCTCAATGGCCGCCTCCTTTGCGGGAAAATCGTTTACTGGACACGCGCTACACCCCGCCAACATTGCTGCCAGCGTACCTGCCAATATCGTGTTTTTCATACCGTTGCTACTCTCTATCCAGTCTATCCAGCGGATCAGTTTTTGCAGAGGGTCAAATCAGTGCGTTTGAGTGGGTAAACCACGTTGCAATTGCTGCACCATCCAGCGTGCTTCATCTTCCGTAAGGAACCGGCGCCAAGGAGACATCGGCGTGCCTGGGCGCCCATCCAGAATCGTGAGCACCAAGCTTTGAGGATCTTTATCTTGTAAGGCTTCGGGAGTGAGCGGCAAGCCTAAACCGCCTTGCAGGGTCATGCCGTGGCATGCTCCACAATCGTCGCGCAACAGCGAAATCAACTCGTGTTGACGCGCATCTGAAAGAGGATTGTTTCGTGGTTGATGAGAAGTCGTTTGCGTTTGGCCCTGTGACGCTCGGCTTTCTGCGGAAACGGTTTGCGTAAGTGCTATGCCTGCCGTGGCGGCCAGCGCTAACGGTAGAATCAGGGTTTGTACCCATCGTGCCATGCATTTATCACCCTTAAAAAGCCTCCAGCCCGCACGCCTGATTCACGCTCGCCCAATCTCCCTAGGCTCACAATCGAAACGGCTTGCTGGAGTCGCTCAAAAAATCGACCAACCATGCACACCCCTGCGCTGATTGGCCGACTTTTGTTGCACGGTGCCCTAGGCACTCAAACGCTTACTTCTGGGACAGAATCCAATCCACCAGAATTTTCGCTTCCTCATCGGTCACGTTGTTCGGTGGCATTGGGATCGGGCCCCAAACGCCTGAGCTACCGTTTTTAACAGCAGCGATCAAGGTCGCTTCGGCATTTTTATCGTCTTTGAACTTTGCAGCTACATCTTTGTAGGCAGGGCCCATGACCTTTTTGTCGATCGAGTGGCACGCCAGGCAGTTTTTGGACTGCGCTAGCGCAGCAGGATCCGCAGCATTCGCCATGGATACTGCGCCGAGCAAACTGGCAGCGGTGGCCAGCAATACAAGCTTCTTCATAGATTTCTCTCCTTTACTTCAATTCACATCAATACACATCTTTTTGGGTATTGTGGACGTTGAATTTACCAGTCGGGGTGATCAACCGGGGATCCTTGATGACGGTTTTCAGCTTACGCGTCTTGTCATCCACGACCACAATGGCGGATTCTTTGTCTTTAGCACTCCAGACAGAGAACCACACTTCGTCTCCGGCGAGGTTGTACTCCGGCTGCACGATGCGTTTGGCGCCCTCTCCAAGGTTAGCCCATTGTGCAATCGGTAGCACTTCGCCTTTCAGGTCGCTGACGGCCTTGTTATCCATTTTGGCGATATCATACACGATTACTGACTGGCTGATGGATTCATCGGGGTTTAAAGTGGTGTCTACCCAAAGGTTGGTAGATTTTGGATGGCTCTTGATAAATAGGGATCCGCCACCTTGGCCGGTAAGCTTTTGCACCATCTTCCAAGCGTACTGCGAGTGCTTGGCAGGATCGGTACCGATCAACGCAATGGAATCATCGCCCAAGTGACCCGTTGCCCATACGGGGCCAAAGGTTGGATGGTTAAAGTTTGCGCCGCGCCCTGGGTGGGGAATCTTGCCAACTTCAACTAATCCCGCGAGTTTATCCGCTACGGTGTCTACAACGGCGATCTTATTGGACTGGTTCGCGGCCACCAAGAAGTAGCGCTTGGTGGAGTCCCAACCGCCATCGTGCAAGAAAGGCGCAGCGTTGATGGTGGTAGTTTTCAGGTTATCAAGGTCGGAGTAATCGACCATCATGATTTTACCGGTTTCTTTTACGTTGACCACGAACTCCGGTTTCTTGGTGTTCGCAACGATCGACGCTACGCGCGGCTCGGGGTGGTACTCTTGCGTATCCACCGTCATACCACGCGTACCCACGATTTTGACGGGCTCCAGCGTATCGCCTTTCATGATCGTGAACTGCGGCGGCCAGTAGGCACCAGCCACGGCGTACTTGTCTTCATAGCCTTTGGCTTTCGACGTTTCTACCGAACGAGCTTCTAGGCCGATACGGATTTCTGCAACGTTATCAGGCTTCTCCATCCACAAGTCGATCAGGTTGATCTTGCCATCGCGACCGATTACAAACAGGTAACGGCCGGATTCAGATACGCGTGAGATATGCACTGCGTAGCCGGTTTTAATGATATTGACGATCTTCTTGGTGTCGCCGTCGATCAAGGCAATCTCACCCGTGTCACGCAGGGTGACCGAGAACAGGTTTTCGATATTGATCTTGTTCATTTTTTTCTTGGGGCGCTTGTCGACGGGGACAATCACTTTCCAAGTTTTTTTCATTTCCGCCATGCCGAATTCGGGCGGTGTGGGCGGCTCTTGCTGGATGTAGCGCGCCATCAGATCGACGGTGGCATCGTCAAACTCACCCGAAGTTCCCCAGTTGGGCATGCCCGCGGGAGAGCCGTATTTGATAAAAGCCTTCAGGTATTCGGTGCCTTTTTCCAGCGTAAGGTCGGACGTCAGTGGCTTGCCCGTCGCACCTTTGCGCAGCACCCCGTGACAGCCAGCGCAACGTTCAAAATAAATTTGGCGAGCCTTGGTAAATTCTGCTTCCGTCATCGGCGGTGCTTTGGGGTTGATGTTTTGATGCATTTGCTCGCCAGTCATAGCGGTCGCTGCACCACCGTACGCAACTTCGGTTTTGGAACCGTGCGCCTGCTTAGGCGCTTCAGGCGCAGCGTGCACATTGGCGATTCCAATCGCAAACGGTAAGGCCGTTAGAATCAAACTCGGTAACAACTTACTTTTGTGTTGCATCGGGTGGTTCTCCCCACAGTTGAAAAATATTTTCCATCTTTGATTTGAGCATGCCCCAAACGCCCACGCTCAGTTTGTCGAATCGTCTACGACTTGCCGCTTCGTCTACGACCTACTGCTTCCATTTCTCTTGCGCATCACTGCCATTTTCCACCTAGCGCTTTCGCGTCAGCTGTACGTAAAGCCGAGGCAGCAATCGCGGCAAATCATTTGCGTTCTCGACCATTACAAACCCCTGCGAGCCGAACACATAAGGCAGATAATCAGCGGCTTTTTTGTCGATCGTTACACAGAACACAGTGATCCCCATTTCACGCGCGGCAATCACCGCTTGTCGGGTATCTTCTATGCCGTAACGGCCTTCGTAATGATCCAAGTCATTAGGTTTACCATCGGTAACCACCAAGAGTAGGCGCTTCTCTGCAGCCTGCCCCTTTATAACCACACAAGAATGACGAATCGCTGCACCAAAACGGGTATAAAAGCCCGGTTTCAACGCCTGTATGCGCCCACGCACTTCAGCGCCATAAGGTTCGGAAAAATCTTTGAGCAGGTGATAGCGAACATGCTGGCGCTTGACCGAGGAAAATCCGTAAATACCGAAGGCATCCCGAGTAGCGCTCATCGCTTCTGCAAACAAAAACAGGCTGTCGCGCACCACATCAATCACCCGCCGCTCGCCTACCCAGGTGTCTGTTGACAAAGAAATATCCGCCAACAGCAGGCACGCGAGCGACCGCTGCTGGCTGACGCGGGCACGCCACAAATCCGGTTCTGCAACTCCGCCGTGCTGAAGGTCCGTTAGGAAATTCAAGCACGCATCCATATCGAGCTCCTCGCCTTCCGCGCAGCGAGTGCGCCAACCGGGCTGTGCCACTAAAGATTCAAACTGGCGCCGCAGGCGGGCGGCAACGGGGCGAAGCCCTAGCGGCAAGAGCGCTAGAGGTTCTGCCTTGGGCAGCAAGGGTTCAAGGCAGCAAAATTCAGGAATCAACTGCTGCTTGCGATAATCCCACTCTGGGAGCCGCAAGCCGGGGCCCAATGGGGTGTCGTCCATATCGGAAGCAGGCAAATCGAGATCAAAGCGCACGCGGCTTTTGCCGGGCCGAGAGGAGCGTGAAACGGTGAGGGTTTCCATGTCTTTTGCGCGCAGCAATGCGTCGTCGGTGTCTTCGTCTTCTTCTTGAGGACGGTTGACTCGGACATACTCTTCCCACGAAAACACACTTTCTGCGCGGAACAGCATCAACATGCCGTTTTTTTCTTCCTGTGCGTCGTTGTCGCGGGCGCGAAAGCGGCGATCTGCATGATCTTCATTGCGCTCACTGCCACCACCCGACTCATCATTTGCGGCATCACCGGATTTCCGCAACGCCTGCGACGAGGGCGCGTCTAGCCGCAGCCAGAGAGCAACGGGCCAGAGGAACCGGAAACACTGATCTGCACACACATCCACCGGAAAGTGCTCCTGATCCGGATTCAGCAACTGGTTGCGAACCGCAACCTCCACGCTGCGCGCTGTGCCAGAAAGAGACTCTGGGGCAGGACGTAGCGGCAAGTGAGCCTGCACCAAACGCATGTAGCGCTGACGCAACCCCGGTAGCGCGGCCAATAATGTCCGAATTTCGCCTACATTTCGTTGCCACCCGTCAATACTTTGCCTTGGCCATTCTTTCTGTGAAGCATCCTGCTGGAAAACGCCTTGTTGGGAAAAAGCGGCCAACGCGGCGAGCCAAAAGTAGAGCTCCCGATTGAGCTCGGGTTCTGCAAAATGGTCTATTTTTTCAGGTAGATAAAGGGCTTCTGCATCAATCCACGCAACTTCGTGGCGCATCCCTGTGCCGGCAACACGTTCCAGCCAACGACGCGGGCCACCGTGCGATTGCAGTGAGCCGGACTTGATGCCGGCAACGGGGTTTCCACCGAGCGCGCGAAAATAAGGGCCAATACTTGAGCGCACCGCATTGAGCTCAACCGCTGCGCTGGGAAAGCCGCGATGGGCGGCACGCCGAATAAAACGATCCCAAATTCCACCGACCCATTCTTCCACGCGCTACCCCATTTGTGCTCGCACCACTTCGCGCAATGCGGCCTGCACCATGGCGTCGTCGCTGAGTGGTTCGATGAGGGCAACTTCGCAGGCGAGCTGCGGGTTCATACCGCCCGCAATCAGGCGCGCGGTGTAAACGAGCAAGCGGGTACTGGCGGCTTCTTCAAGGTCTTGCTGAGCGAGGGTGCGCAAGCGCCCTGCGAGCGCGACGATACGTTCCGCCATATTTGCACCAACACCGCTTTCCGTCGCAACGATACGGGCTTCAACTGCGGGTGGTGGAAAATTGAATTGCAGCGCAAGAAATCGCTGCCGGGTCGATGGTTTCAGGCTCTTGAGTGCATTCTGATAGCCGGGGTTATACGATACCACCAGCATGAAATTATCCGGCGCAAGTAGCTGTTCGCCGGTTCGGTCAATCGGCAGGATTCTGCGATCATCGGTAAGGGGATGCAGCACGACGGTAGTATCTTTTCGTGCTTCCACGATCTCGTCTAAGTAGCAAATTCCGCCGTTGCGAACGACGCGCGTAAGCGGCCCATCGCTCCAACGGGTTTCACCAGCAGTAATTAAGTGGCGGCCCACCAAGTCTGCGGCGGATAGATCATCGTGGCAAGCGACCGTGGTGAGCTCAAGACCAAGCCGCTGCGCCATATGGATCACAAAGCGCGTTTTACCACAGCCGGTAGGCCCTTTGATCAGCAGCGGGAGCTTGTGGCGATAGGCTTGCTCAAAGATCTCGCACTCATTGCCGGTAGGCTCATAATAATCAAAAGCTGGCGCGTCATCGGCACATCGCACAGCCGCCAAATCGCTACGATTCAATCTCGCACTCCTCCAACAACGCAACCATCATCTAGGCATAAAAACGCCCCTTACCTATGTCGCTAGAAGTCGGTAGAAACCTGCAGACATCGGCAAGGGGCTTAGAAACGGAGCTACTTACGCGGCAGCTCCCCGCGCGCCAACAGGGTTGCGCGACTCCACAGTGGCCGGTTCGCCATTAATAAAGAAACTTGCGATATACAACAGGAGCCCCGCAAGGAACATCAGCCCAGAAGCAAGACGCAGCCAGTAGAAAATCATCAACTGATCCTGCGTCGCCATAAAGGACATTGGCGTTTCGGATACGCGCTGCAACCAGATTTGCAAAATACCCGCGCCGGTCAGGAATAGCGTGATAAACACCATCGCAATGGTCATCAGCCAGAAGGACCACATTTCAACCACTTGGGAGAGATTGCTATTGGCTTCACGGCCACGCATTAACGGCATTGTATAGGAAATCATCGTCATGACCACCATCGCATAGGCGCCATAGAACGCCATATGCCCGTGCGCCGCGGTGACCTGCGTGCCGTGTGTGTAGTAGTTCACAGGCGACAGCGTGTGCAGAAAGCCCCATACGCCCGCACCTAAGAATGCCATCACGCCGGTACCCATCGCCCATAGCGTAGCGACGCGGTTAGGGTGCTCGCGGCGACGGCGGTTGACCATATTGAACGCAAAAATCGTCATCATGAAAAACGGGATCGGCTCCATCGCAGAAAATACCGAACCTAGGGTTTGCCAGTATTCCGGCGCGCCAATCCAAAAATAGTGGTGGCCGGTGCCGATCAACCCAGTAATCAAGGTGAACGCGACGATCAGATAGAGCCATTTTTCGATGACTTCGCGATCTACGCCGGTCACTTTGATCAGAACAAACGCAAGCATCGCGCCCATGATCAACTCCCACACGCCTTCCACCCACAAATGCACCACCCACCACCAGAAATACTTATCCAGCACGATGTTGGTCGGGTTGTAAAAAGAGAACAGGAAGAAAATCGCAAGGCCCCACAAGCCAATCATCATTACGAGGCTGATGCTAGTTTTGCGGCCTCCCAGAATGGTCATGGAAAGATTGTAGAGAAAGCCTAACGCTACGATTACGATCCCCACTTTCGTGATGAGTGGTTGCTCAAGAAATTCACGCCCCATCGTAGAAAGAAGGTTATTTCCTGTTAACTCCGCAAGCCTTGCATATGGCAACGAGAGATAGCCGACAATGGTGAGCGCACCGGCAATCAGAAAGATCCAGAACAGCGCAATCGCAAGTTTTGGGCTGTGCAGCTCGCGCTCGGATTCTTCTGGAATCAGGTAATATCCTGCCCCCATGAAGCCAAACAGCAGCCAGACAATCAACAGGTTGGTGTGCACCATACGGGCAATGTTAAAGGGAATTTCGGGAAACAGAAAATCGCCGATGATGTATTGCAGGCCCATGATCAGGCCAAAAATGATCTGCCCAAAAAACAGGCCGATCGCTGCGATAAAATAGGGTTTACTGACGGATTGAGACTGGTATTTCATAGTGTGAGCGCTCCTGCTTCAGCCTTCAATGTTCGGTGGCCAGTTGGCGGTATCAACGCCATTGACATACTTAAGAAACGCCACCAAATCATCCAGCTCCTCGTCGGTCAGGTGAAAATTGGGCATCTGGCGGCGGCCTGGCGTACCTGTGGGCTGCATTTTGATCCACATCTTGATAAATTCCGGCCCACGTCGCGCATAAACGTTGCCCAGTTCCGGCGCAAAATACGCGCCTTCGCCCAGCAAGGTATGGCAGCCGATGCAGTTGTTTACTTCCCAGATTTCCTTGCCGCGCGCCACCTGATCGTTAATCGCAGCGCGATTGTCACGATCAGGTAGGCGGTTGACGACAGTGTCGACACTCAACCCTACAAACAAAAGAAAGAAGAACATGGCTCCGCCATAAAAAATGTTGCGCGCCATGCCTTTGGTGAATCCGCTGCTCATGGTCTCTCCAAAAGGTTCATTGCCTAAGTAACGCCTGAGTTATAGATGATTAGTAAACATTGTCTAGTAGCTGCACTAAATTTGCTAATCAAATCGAGGTATTTTTTGCTGTAGATCAGAACTCAAAGCGCTCCCAACGAACAAATAGGAGGAATTCTCATTTGTAAGCTTATCGCCTACTCAAATGCCAGCCAATTCAGTATAGATCCGCCTCGCCGCCACGCAAACTTTTACTGCTCACGTAACACGCCCCTATTGGCGTCGAGATACTGTTGAAAAACGGGATTTTCACGCAACAAACGGCGGCCAGCCCGTATCAGCAGATCCACTTGCTGATTTGAAAGCTCCAGCGAGGTCGGCAGTGCGTTCAGCAGATTTTTTAGGGAGCGGGTACGAATCGACTCAAAGCTCACTTCGACAAAATAGAACTTGATCCGCTGGCCATTGGCCTGTAACTCACGCTCGTAGTCTGTGATGCGCTCTTGTATCAGGCGGCGTGTCTCTGCGGTATAGAGCTGCATCTGTGAGTCGGTAAACGCGTCAATGGTGGCGCTGATGGACGGCTTATTGGCCGACTGCGCCATGGTGCGATTGGGCTTAACCGCCGCGTTCACGAGCAAGATCAGTACGTCTTTTTGCGGGGCATCTAAAAGCGCCATGCTTTGCTGGATGCCACCGATGGCATCGACACGCTCCAGAATTGCCCGCAGGCCCAAGTTATCCGAAATGCCGCCATCCACCAGGTGGAGCCAAGGGTTCTCATCCGCCTGCAGATACACATCCTCATAACGCTCAACCTGCTGTTTTTCTTGGGGGTTCCAGCTGGATTGCTGCAAAAGGCGCTGCAAATCACTGCGCGCGCTCAAATCACAGCGCGGCGCATAGTTTTCGAGCACCACCGTGGGAAACGCTACCGGCACAGCAGAGGATGCGGTCACGGCACGCGCTACTGAGAAATCCCCCACATCCGAGCACAGCAGGTCGAACATGCTCTGGGTAAAGGAAAAGCGTTGGCCACTCTTGAGATTGGTGGCATTGATTTCAATAAACGGGCGCTTTGTAAGCGGAATGTCGCGAAATTTTTTGCCGCGAAACAGTGTGGAATCGTAATACTCAATCGCCATCTCGGTGCGATCAAAGCCCGTAAATAAGCTGCGCCACCAATATACGGGATCGAGCATTTGCCGAATCAGAGCACCCTGCACGCTTCGGCGCAAGAATTCTCCCTCAAAGCGGGTGAACAGCTTATCGCCAAACAGGCCGTAATACGCAGCCGTAAAACTCCCCCCCGAAACCGCCGAAATAGTGTCTACCTCATCCAGTAAGCGCACACGCTGCTTGCCGCTGCGGATCTGAGTGTCACGTAGCTCTTGCATGACCCCATACGACAGCGCGGCGGCTCGCGTACCACCGCCGGAGAACGATAGCGCAACCAAATGCTCTTTAGCGCCACTCCGATGCACCGTAAAGGCGCGATAGCCATGGGCCGGATCGACCTTGGCCAGCGGCTCATTGTGCGGTTTGTATACGCTCGCGCAGGCAGACAAAAGCAAACAAGCGAGCACTACAACCCAGCCGCGAAGGGATGGATTGCCCGCGCGGCTAGGGGTACACTTATGCGCTGCCGAAATCATTCGCTTTTCGCTCCATCCAAGTCTTGGCTGTTTTGGTTGTTTCCTGACACCTATTTTTACTGCTTCTAGATTACGGGCCATCCCACACATGATGTCTTCTCGCCCCCCGCAAAGCCTGCAGCTGGACGCTAATGGCCGCTTAAAGCACTTTCTGACCACTGAAGGTCTGGATAAAACGCTACTCACCGAGATTCTGGATACCGCCGAATCCTTTATGGAAGAAGATGGCCAGGTTGTCAAAAAAGCACCGCTACTACAGGGCTGCACCATCGCCAATCTATTTTTTGAAGCCAGCACTCGCACTCGCACCACCTTCGAACTGGCCGCAAAGCGCCTCTCGGCAGACGTGCTCAACATCAACATCAACACCTCCTCCACGTCAAAGGGCGAAACGCTACTGGACATGCTACGCAATCTAGAAGCCATGGGTAGCGATATGTTTGTGGTTCGCCATGCGGATAGCGGTGCGGCCAACTTTATTGCAGAGCGCGTTACGCCGCAGGTGGCGGTGATCAATGCGGGGGATGGACGCCACGCCCACCCCACACAAGCGATGCTAGATTTGTATACAATCCGCAAACACAAAGGGCCGTTTGAGCCGCTCACCGTTGCGATTGTCGGCGATATTCTCCACTCACGCGTCGCCCGCTCACTTTTACACGGGCTCAAAACGCTGGGCGTTGGTGAAATTCGCCTGATCGGGCCGCGCACACTGGTACCGGCGCATTTTCAAGAACTTGGCGCGAAGATTTATTATCGTTTTGAAAACGGCTTAAAGGACGTTGACGTTGTCATCATGCTGCGGCTGCAAAAGGAGCGTATGGATTCAGCTTTACTACCCAGTGAAGATGAATTCTACCGTCTCTACGGCCTCACCCGCGAGAAACTCGCCTTTGCGCACCCGAATGCAATCGTTATGCACCCTGGCCCCATCAATCGCGGCGTTGAGATCGAGTCCGAAGTGGCCGATGGCAATCGCTCGGTCATTCTCAACCAGGTTACCTATGGAATTGCGGTACGCATGGCCGTGCTGAGCATGGCTGCACATACGCGTCTCAACACACTTACCGCCCGTCAGCCTTCGCGTTTGGAGTTTTGAGCATGGCAGTTTCTAGCACAAAAAAACGCATCGTAATTCGCGGCGGCCGCCTTGTAGACCCGGCACAAAAGCTGGATCTAGTGACGGATATTTACATCGCCGACGGCATCGTGCTGAGCATCGGCCAGCGCCCGGTAGGTTTTAGTGACGACGAAATCATTCATGCCGAGGGCGCACTGGTGATTCCCGGAGCTGTAGACCTGTGCGCGCATTTGCGCGAACCCGGGAGCGAAACGCGAGGGACGATTTATTCCGAAACCCGCGCCGCGGCCGCTGCCGGCATAACGCATATCGTATGCACTCCAGATACCACGCCCGTAGTGGATAGCGCGGCAATTGCGAACTTGATTCAGGAGCGCGCATGGCAAACCGGCTACTGCCACGTCTACCCGATCGGTGCGCTCACGCGCGGGCTTGAGGGGCAACAACTCTCTGAAATGTACGCACTGCGCGAAAGCGGCTGCATCGGCTTTTCGCAGATGCGGATGCCGGTGCGAAACCACCGCGTATTGCTGCGCTGCCTAGAATATGCCGCCACGTTTGACCTTACGGTATTTTTCCAGAGCGTAGACACCGGACTTGCCGGAAACGGCTGCGCTCACGCTGGCCCTACCGCCACACGTTTGGGGCTTACAGGAATCCCAAGTGCTGCCGAAACGATTGCCCTCAGCCGCGACTTGTTGCTAGTTGAGCATACGGGCGTGCGCGCCCATTTTGGCCAACTCTCCTGTGCGCGTAGCGTGGAGCTGATTGCAGACGCTCAGGCGCGTGGTTTGCGCGTAACTGCCGACGTTGCCGCGCACCAATTATTTTTGACCGACACGATGATGGACGGGTTTAACAGTGTCTACCACGTAAATCCGCCGTTACGCACCGAAGCGGATCGCTTGGGGCTGATCGAGGGCGTGCGTAGCGGGATCATCACCGCGATCTGCTCTGACCATCAACCTCATGAGGCGGCGGCAAAAGCGGCGCCATTCGCGGCATCCGCACCGGGAATCTCTGCGTTCTCCACTTACCTGCCGCTGAGCTACGATCTGGTGCGTAACGGCACGCTGAGCGTGGCAGACTGGGTGCGCAGGATTTCATTGCACCCTGCACAAATCATCGGATTGGAAGCAGGTAGCGTACGCATTGGAGACGAAGCCAATCTCACCGTGTTTGCTCCAGACGAGCGCTGGATACTAACAGACGAGACGCTGTTCTCGCTCGGCGCCAATTCCCCCTGGTTTGGCACGGAGATCGAAGGCCGAGTACGCGCAACTCTTCACGATGGTCGCATCAGCTTTCGGTTATGAAGAGCACTCGGTTATGAGCAGCACTCGGCGATGAGTACAAAAAATACGGGCGCAATCCGCCTCTCCCGCGAGGCGGCCAAACGAGAAACGCGCCAGCGACTCCTGAACGCGGCGCGTGATGTGCTGGCAGAAGAAGGCGCAGACGTACTCACCACCGGCCATGTCGCCAAACGTGCCGGCATTGCGCAACCGACGTTCTATGTGCACTTCCGTGATATGGACGATCTCTTGCAGGCACTCGCCAAAGATCAGGTAGGGGGCTTGCGCGAGCAGTTACGCGCCTTACGTCTGCAAATGACGGCATCCGGCCAACGCCCTGAAGAGCTGATACGCGAAACCTACCGCGCCCCTTTGCTGTTACTGGTCAGGCAACGCAGTGCAGCGCTACGCCTGCTCATTTCCGAAATGTACCGACCCAATACCGCGCTGGGGCAAGCGGCACGTAACTTGGTAAATGATGTCATTGAGGATTTGTATCAAGACAGCCTCACCTTGGGCGTTGGCGCATTTATTGCCCATGAGAAGCTCAAACTGCTGTGCGAAGGCGTAATCATGTTAACCATCCACTATGGGCTATCCATTCTAGAAGGCCGCCAGCAGGATCTGGATCTGGTCGTGGACGTGCTCACTCAAATGACGATGGCAGTAATGTTAACCGCCATGCCAGCATCGCCCCCCATATCAGGCGTTACGTAATTCGAACTTTTCAGAAAACAAAGTATCCAGCGCTTCAACAGACAACGGCCGATTGAAAAAATAGCCTTGCGCAAAGCGGCAGCCTAATTGCACCAGTCGATCTACCTGGTCCTCGGTTTCTACACCCTCTGCAATCACGTCGATATTCAGTCCACGCGCAAGCGCAACGACGGCCGAAATAATGGCAATTCCCTGCTGAGTTTGAATCTCATCAACAAAGGCTTTGTCAATTTTAAGCACCGTAAGCGGGAGCTTGGTGAGATAGCTCAGCGAAGAATAACCCGTACCAAAATCATCCAGAGCAATCCCCACGCCCAGCCTGCGCAGGCTTTCGAGCCTTGAAACCGCCTCTTGCGTGCGCTCGAAGAACAGACTCTCGGTAATCTCGATTTCCATCAGTCCATGGCTGAACCCGCACTGGTCTATGATGCGATGCACCATATTTACCAACAGCGGATCGTGCAATTGCTGCACCGACATATTCACCGACACACGAAAACCATCCGGCAGGTGAAATTTTTGATCCCACGCCCGCAGTTGGCTACACGACGCTTCAAACACCCAACGGCCGATGCTTGAGATCAAGCCGGTTTCTTCCGCGATCGGGATAAAGGCCGCGGGCGAAATCATGCGATCCCCGACGCGCCAGCGTATCAATGCTTCCACACCGATGATGCTGCCGTCGATCATGTCGTATTTGGGCTGGTAGTGCACAAAAAAGTCCATGCTCTCGACTGCGCGCCGCAACTCAACCTCCAGCGCCATGGTCTCTTCAATTTGAGCACGCATATTCGGGTCGAACACTTTGAAGCGGTTACGACCTTCATGCTTGGCCTGATACATGGCCATATCCGCATTTTTGATCAGCTCGTTCGCATCAGCACCCATTTCTGGGTAATACACAATCCCAATACTGCCGCCGACATAGATTTCCTGTTCGTAAATCTCAAACGAGCGCGACAGCTCGCTGATCAGCTTTTCAGACACTCGCTGCGCGGCAATTTCAATGGCTGCACCAGCGATGATCAGCGTAAATTCATCCCCTCCGATCCGGCAAAGAACGTCTGCATCGCGTATGCAGTTGCGAATTCGCCCTGCCACATCTTTTAGCAGCAAATCGCCGGCATCGTGACCCAAGGTATCGTTCACCTGCTTGAACCGATCCAAATCCAAAAAGAGCAGAGCAAACGGATTTTGCGTATGGCGACTCTGAGCAATTGCGTTATTCAACGCATTGCTAAACAGATTACGATTCCCAAGCCCAGTCAGCGCATCGTACTGCGCCATGTAATTGAGCTTTTCTTCAATCTTGCGACGCTCGGTAATGTCTTTGAATACAATTACCACGCCGTCAAACTTGCCTGTGGGTGAATGCATCGGGCTGGAAGTATATTCCACGGGGATCACACGATTCCCACCCGTTCGGAAAACACCAACGTCCGTATGGTACGGCGTTCCGCTTACGCAGGCTTTGAAAATACGCGACTGTTCCCAGTCAGGGCGCTCTGACTGCTGCGCCGAAACGATAACGCTCTTATAAATCTGGGTGCCAATCAATTCTGCACTAGAAAATGATAAAATCGCCTCAACCGCCGGATTCACAAAGGTAATACTACCATCCGCAGATACCCCAATAATCCCTTCGCCAACAGAGCGCAATAGCACTTCATTGCTCGTTTTCAGCTGATCCAGCCGATGTAACGCCTCTTCTAACTGTCGTTGACGCTGATCCAGCTCTAAAAAAATTCTGACCTTCGATACCAGCACATGCGGGTCGAACGGTTTGAAAATAAAATCTACGCCACCACTCTCATACCCCTTAAAGACATACTCTTCATCCTTATTGATCGCGGTAAGGAAAATAATCGGGATATGGCGGGTTTTATTGCGCTGGCGCATTAGCGTGGCCACCTCAAACCCATCCATGCCAGGCATTTGTACATCCAGCAAAGCAACCGCGACTGCCTGCTTAAGCAGAATCGTAAGCGCAGCCTGCCCAGAGGTCGCCTGAATCACCTCAACGTCCAGCTGCATAAGCACCGATTCTAGTGCCACAAGGTTTGCTGGCTGATCATCAACGATTAAGATGCTTTGTTTCATTCCCCATTCTCTTTAGGCAGATACAGCTTACCTTAATCCAACCACGGTTTTTCCAACAGCACAAGCGCAAGCTCCGATAACGGCAAGCTTGCGTCCACCGCAACCTCATATACCACCGTTCGTGGCATCACCGCCACTTTTGCTGTTTCAGGGCTTTGCACCAACACCTTTCCCCCTCGCCTCTTGATTGCTTGGGCACCAACAACACCGTCGCGATTTGCACCACTCAAAATACAAGCCACTACACGGTTTCTGTAGACCTCGGCAGCACTCTCGAACAGCAAATCAATGGACGGTCTGCTGTAGTTGACGGGCCGATCCACGCTGTACGCAAACGTTTTTCCGGGCTCCACTAATAAATGGTAATCGGGCGGCGCAACGTACAAATACCCCGCCTCTATCGCCTGTTTATCTTCCGGTTCCACCACGCGAAGGTGCGTCAAACGCGCCAACACGCTTGGTACACCGCTTACACGATGGGCGCGCTGATGCAATACAAATACCGTTGGCCGCTGATAAGACACATCCAGCCGCCGCAGCAGCTCAGTCATCGCCTCAAGACCACCACCCGATGCACCAATAACGACCAGATAGTCTTTAGGGCTTACGTGTTCCCCTACGCTTTTGTCCACTTGATCCTCTCAGTGGGTCCGCTGAAACACACGTGTAGCCGCATCCACCGTTCGAAAATTGTGGTGAACCGGGGCCGCCCGCAAACTTTCTTTAATGCCAAGGCCGAGATAACCACCTAAGTCAAGGCTGTCATAAAACAAGGTTAGCACTCTCTCTTGCAACTCGTGGCGAAAATATATCAGTACGTTTCGGCACAGAATCAGGTGCATCTCGCCAAACGATTGATCTGTCACCAGATCATGGCGCGTGAACACCATGTTCTTTTTTAAGACCGGATCCACCATAAAACGCTCATAGCCCAAAGACATATAATCCTCCAAGCGCGTTTTCCCTCCACCTTCCCGGTAATTTTCACAGGCCACCAGCCACTGCTTCTCATGGTAAATTCCAATCCGGGCGCGCTCTAAAACCTGAGAGTTGATATCGGTTGCATAAATCACCGCGCGGTCGGAAAGCCCCTCTTCTTGCAGCAAAATGGACATGGAATAGGCTTCTTCACCTGTGGAACAGCCCGCATGCCAGATTTTCAGGAACGGATGCGAGCGCAAATCGGGAATCACCTGCTCCCGCAACACCTTATAAAAAACTGGGTCGCGGAACATATCCGTAACGTTGATCGTAAGCCCGCGCAAAAAGTGCTGAGAGCGTTGCTCACTATGAATCAGCTCATGCTGCAAATCACACACACGATCAAAGCGTTCTTCCGACAAATAGCGTGCGACCCGTCTCCGGAGCGATGCTCGTGCATAGCCACGAAAATCAAATCCCCATCGCAAAAACATTGCTTGCAACAGGCACTCGACTTCGACATCAAATTCAGACAACGGCTCATCGAGCGCAGGTGGGCGAACTTTCATTTTTCGGTGCGCCCTATTTTTTAAGAAGCCACATTTTTACGATCGCCTTAAGCTTGCTTGGGTCGACTGGCTTCGAAAGATAGTCGTTTGCACCCGCCGCAACACACTGAGCACGATCATCGCGCATGGCTTTTGCGGTCAAGGCGATGATCGGCATTTTCTCAAAAGCAGCCTGTCCGCGAATACGGCGCATCGCCTCGAACCCATCCATCTCCGGCATCATGATGTCCATCAAGACAAGGTCAAATGCACCCTCGCTGGAAAGAATATCCAGGGCCTCGCGCCCATTTGCGGCGGTGCGTACTTCCCACCCGCTATCCTCGAGCACAGCCGAGAGTGAATACAAATTGCGGATATCATCATCCACCAACAAGACGCGCTGCCCTTCTAGTTTCTCTTGCGAACTTTCTACGACTTTTGGCAACAACTGCTTCGGATCACGTTCACCGCCTTTTAGCCAGTGCAAGAACAGGCGCGTTTCATTGAGAAGCCGCTGAATCGAACGGTCTGTTTTCAAAACAATTCGGGTCGCAAAACGCCGCAAATCGGCGTCTTGCTGGCGCGTGAGGTCACGCGCGGTATAAACAATAATGGGGATGCTTCCATTCGTGCTCTGGTGCAGTTCATCGACCAGCTGGAAGCCGTCACAATCCGGCAGGTCGAGATCGACGACCATCGCGCCATAGTGTCGTGCGGGGGTTTGTTCCATTGCGGCAAGATATTCTCTGGCCTCTACTGCACTACTGGCAAGATCACAGGCAATTTCCTGCTCACGGAAGCTCACTTCAATGAGATCACGTTGCACTTCATCATCCTCAATGATCAGCACGCAACCTGCCGATACCACGCTCAATTCTGCACCGATATCGTTGAACAATCTCTCCATCCGGTCTCTACCAAATGGTTTGGCAATAAATTCGCTTGCGCCGGCAAGTTCATCCATCACAACATTTTCTTTGCCGGAAATTACGTGTACAGGAATTTGCGCGGTATGTGGTTGCGCTTTCAGCCACGATAGCAACTCTTCACCAGGCGAATCGGGGAGCCCCAAATCCAGCACAATCGACGCCGGCGTCCATCGCTCAAGATAACGATGTGCAGCTGCAGCGCTGTGCACACAGGCAGCTTCAAAACCAAATTCAGTCGCAAGGTCTTTCAAAACCGTACTAAATTCCGGATGGTCTTCAATAATTAACAGCCCGGCGAACGGAGCAGGCTTTTGAACCTCAGGAGCTGGAGCCGGAGCGATGGGCACATCCACCTGCGTGATTTTTTGAGCGTCTCTCTTCTGCGCTCGCGTAGGCATCTCCACGGGCGTTGAGGCTTGAAGCACCGCAGGTGGGCCTTTCGGACTCAATGTTTCTTGCAGCGGCTCCTGCTCTGCGAGCACTGCGTTCGCGCTACGTCGAGGTAAAACAAGAGTAAATTCACTTCCTTTATTTTCCCCCTCACTCGCAACACTGATCCCACCTCCCATCAGTTTCGCCAGCTTCCGTGAAATCGTGAGCCCCAAACCTGTGCCGCCATATTTGCGGCTGATGGTGCCATCCACCTGCTGAAACGCCTCAAACACCAAAGCTTGCTTGTCTTTGGAAATGCCGATCCCCGTATCTCGCACTGAAAACGAAATGGCCTCCGGTGGAGCCAGCCACTGCTCCCCAAACTTTACCAATGCCTCTGGAACACGGATATTGACCTCAACGCGCCCCGTATGGGTAAACTTCAGGGCGTTAGAAATAAAATTGCGTAGAATCTGATTCAGACGGTGCTCATCCATGACGACCGTTTCAGGCAGACGCTCATCTAGGTTGACGATAAATTCCAATTTTTTATGCTCTGCCTGGCTATCAAACATCGCGTGCAGCTCTTTGGAAAGATCTGCCAGATTGACCTGATCCACCAACAGCTCAAACTTACCTTCTTCAACTTTGGAAAGATCGAGAATATCGTTAATCAGCATCAACAGATCGCGGCCCGAAGAATGAATCACCCGCGCATGTTCTACCTGTTTGTCCAGCAAATTCTGCTGGCGATTTTCCATTAATCCTTGCGACAAAATGAGGATGCTATTCAATGGGGTACGTAGTTCATGCGACATTGTGGACAGAAACTCGGATTTATAGCGATTACTCATTTCCAGTTCGTAGGCTTTATCCTGCAATTCCTTTCTTGAGCGCTCAAGTGCTTCGTTATTCTGGATGATCTCATCCTTCTGCCGATCAAGAACGACGTTGCGATTTTCGAGCTCCTCATTCACCGCACGCAGTTCTTCTTGCTGTGCCTGCAAACTCTCCTCGGATGCGCGCAGGATAGAAGCCTGCTCTTCCAATTCCTCATTGGTAACGCGCAATTCCTCCTGCTGCTGCTCAAGGGTTTCTGCCTGCTCACGGGTGCGATCCAGCGCCATTGCGAGCTGCAAGCGCGACAGCGTAGAATGTAGTGCGATCGCGATCCCCTCTTCGCCTTGGGCAAGAAAATCCAGATCCTCCTCAGTAAAATCATGGAACGAAAGCAATTCCAGAACGCCAAGCACGCGATGGCTCAAAATCAGCGGGATCAATAAAAGGCTACGCGGCGCAGCCATACCAAGGCCAGAAACAGCAGGCGCGTAATTTTCCGGGATGTTCGCGATCAATTTTCTTTCTGCGCTCAGAGCACATTGCCCCACCAAGGTTTCACCGAGGCGACAACGTGGTTGCTGAACACTGAGAGACGCCCGTGCATAGCTCGCATACATCACCAGCTCGACACCCTCCAGAACGTGCAGCGCCCCCCCCAAAATCCCAAGCTGCTGAGCAAGGCAGTTCAGAATTTTTGTACCTAACTCGGTAAGCTCCATCTCACCACGCAGCACCTCATACAAGGTCGCCATGCGCGTCTGGCGGATTTGCCGTAGCTGAGTCGCCTGATATTGCTCTTGAAGGCGATTTCGCATAATCGCCAGCGCCCCAAAAAGCTGCTGGAATTCCTTCGCAGTGATGAAATTCAGATTGGTATCCAGCTTTCCGCCAGCCACCTCTCCAGCAACTTCGATCGTGCGCGTAATTGCACCGTTAATCGTTCGAAAAAAGGCGATGATTACCAACAGGATGATCAGAATCAGCAGAATCCCATAAGTAAACTGATTCTTGAATGTTGCAGACGCTTCAGTACGTAACTGGCCCAATGTACCCGAAAAATTCTTACTAATATCCTGCTCTAGCTGCAGAATTTTTAATTCCGCCGTTTCGCGCTTCAGCCGTACATCTGAAAAGCGCTGATACATGTCATCATCTACCAGACGGCCTTCAATTACATCATCCGCATAGGAACGCATCGCATCGGCATACGCATCAAACGCTGCCAGCAAACTCCGCGAACGCTCCGCAAGACTTGGGCTGTAATCACCGATTTCGACGATTTTTTCCCGCAACCGGCGAATTTTTTCGAGGGCCTCAGCGAACGTATCTGGGTCCCGCTCTACGATCACCGCCTCAAAAACATGCACCGCGTCCGACATTCGGATGCGCGCATCATTCGCCATCCGCACCACCGGAAGATCCACAGCTTCAATCGTCACCAGGGATTCATCTACTTGGCGGAAATAGCCATAAAATCCATACAAAATCACCCCAACTGCTGCGAGCGAAAGCAGCGTCGTAAAAATCACCTTGGATTTAATTGATGCTGTACGAAGCCAATTCAGCACCTCATTACTCCTTCACTCGCAGCACAACTCGCACCTGGTCGCTGTCCGGTTTTATCGTAACGTAACCGATTGCGTCCGGATTGGCAGACACCACCTTGATCACGTCTTCCTGCGTATTGAGCACCGGCGGCGGTCGCTCCAAACCTGCGAACATCCGCCGCGACCAGTAGTACTTCAGCTGCTGCTCGTCGCGCTGCAACACCAGGCGATTGAACGCTTGCCGAGGCGCGCTATTTTCAAGCTGGGCAACCGGCTCCGCGTTCGCCCCATTCGAAAAGCGCACCGTCTTTTTAAGGAAAAGCCGCTCTACATCGGAGGCAGACATCGAGCTAATGGAATTTGCGTGGTTCACAATTACGAACAATTCCGCCCAAGCAGGCAAACTGATCGCTGCACCGAAAATGCTAACAAGAGCCACCACCCACCACTTCTGCGAGCCCTTTTTGGGCCGCTCAGCTCGTGCGTTCGAATAACGGTTTGCATTCAGAAAAGTCATGATCAAAACACGGCATCTATGGCGATTCGATAGCCCAACAATTTGCGAGCCGGGTCAGGAAGCATGGCATCCGTCAGTTCAGTGCTATCTTTCCCCACATTTTCTACCATCAACGTAGGGAACGAAAAACCAAAGGTATTAGATTTGGGGCGCACCTGAAAAATTTCCCACTTCACATCAATCCCAGTACTCGGATCCCAGCGCAGACCTAGCGTTAGACTCTCTTGTTGAGGCTGCGCCAAGCTATCAATCACCGCGAGACCACGACTGTAAACACTCAGGCCATCTGCCATCAAATTCAGCGGAGAATCAGGGCGGCTGCGCCAGATCGACTCGTCCACCGTCATCTGCTGCGGTTTTTTCGAGCGCCGCTCGGTGGATTTCATCTTGGAAAACGTCAGGTGGGGCAGCCAGTTGCCAAAGCGGTATCCCAAAGTCAAATACCCTGAATCCACGTCCGGATACAACCCACCCACCTTCGAGCGAGACAACTCCGACATCAACAAGTATTGCCCATCATCCCAATTGATTCCCAACGCCGCAAAACTTGCGTCTTGCTTGCCATTCATTTTGGGAATTGCAGAAAACTGCGCATACTGATCCCTCAAAGACTGCTGCTCTGCGCGAATCTGCTCCGGCGTTGCCGCAATCCCCAAAGCAGCAGCACCTGAAGGGTTGTCCAGTAGCTGCTGCAGCACACCCTCAACCATCATCGAATTGACCAAATCGCCAAACCCTGGCATTTTCACTCCGTCGCTAAACGGTGGAACGGCCGGAACATACGTCTTACCATCGAGCAGCTGGCCCACAAACTCATCCCACAGTGAATCGCGCAACTCAAAACGATATTTTGAGTACCCCGCCCGCACGTTCACCTGATCCCAAGTCGCTTGGAGGTCGATTCCGGCAAACTGGCTGGACTGACGACTAAACGGCAAATCACCAATCTGCAAACTCTGATCCGAAGTAGTGCCCAGATAGGGATTGACACGAAAATCCAACTGCGAAACGCTCGCCGTGTAGCGTAGATCCACACCTTCATAGCGCGAAAACGGCACCCACCCATACACCTCATACGGAGTTTGTACCCACGGATAGGAATAACCTACATCCACCACATTGGAGAGCATAAATACCGGCGCCCGCAAACGCCCAAACCGAAATGTAAGCTCTGGGCGCATCCGATACTCAAGATAGGCCCACCCCAGATCCGCCGGTTCATCCCCTCCATCCGCCTTCACCTGAATGGAAACATTGACTGCATCTGTAACCCGCGTATTGATCTGCAAGCCGAAAACGCTTTCCTTCGAAAACGACCACTGATCCGTGTATTTATTCACATACGCCACATCGTCTTGGTCGATTTTGCCGCCCCGAATACTCACAAAGCCGGTCAACTCTACTCGCTTGATCGCATCCTGCGCCAAAGGGCTGACAGCAACCGCCAAACCCTCTGCGTGCGCTGCTGCGGCCAGCCCTAGCGACAATGTCATCCACGAGCACGCCATCCGCGAGCATCGGCCCACAACACCCAACCCTGTTCGCTGCATTTTGCTTTCCCTTATCTCTTGTTCTGCCCTACATTTAGGTGTAGACGACACAAGGCAAGGCGTCAAAACGGACGATTTGCGACGCGCACCCTCGCAGGAAACAGGCAAAATGGTATACTTTAGAGAGTCTGCGCGGAGCTCGGAGAGTTTGCAGCAGGCTTTCCACCACCAGTTTTCCAGACAAGGGTTTCCAAATGGATGAATTTGATGCGATTCGGCCGTTCCGTGACCACGAGGTTCGGCAAGTCATCGACCGTTTGATTGACCAGCACGATGTCGCGTCGGTGATTGCCCGCTTCCGCTACCCCAAACTGCCCAACTGGGCACATGCGATGCTGTCGCTCCTTGGCCGCCAACTGCTGCGCTATGAGCTACGCAACATCCACGACGTCGCCAGCTTTCAAAAACTGGTGTGGGATTTTGTCGATCGTTCAGTAAAGCGCACCACGCGGGGCCTGACCGTTGATGGGCTGGAACGGCTAGATCGCAACCGCGCCTACCTGTTTATCAGCAACCACCGCGACATCGTGCTAGATCCTGCCCTGCTCGACTATGCCTTGGTCACTGCCGGCATGGACACTGCAGAAATCGCCATCGGTGACAACTTGCTACGCGATCCAATGGTGTCAGACCTGATGCGGCTGAACAAAAGCTTTGTGGTAGAACGTTCGGTAGACGGCCTGAAAGCCAAACTCGTCGCCCTCACCCGCCTATCGCGCTACATCGAATCCACCCTCGCGCGCGGCCAATCCGCGTGGATTGCCCAGCGCGAAGGCCGCGCCAAAAACGGCCTCGACCGCACCGACCCCGCTGTGATCAAAATGCTCAGCATCTACGGCAAAAAGCGCGGGATGAGCTTCGCGGAATCCATCCGCCACCTGAATATCGTACCGGTCGCCATCTCCTACGAATACGACCCTTGCGACGCCATGAAGGCCGCCGAGCTGCAGGCGCGTGAAGGCCAAGAAGCCTACGTCAAAGCCGATAACGAAGACATTGCCAGCATCGTGAAGGGAATCTCCTCACCCAAAGGCCGCGTACACATCAGCGTAGGCACCCCGCTCACCGCCGATTATGTTGACGCCGACGCCGTAGCCGCCGCCATCGACGCGCAAATCGTAGCCAACTACAAACTGTTCCCCTCCAACCTGATTGCCTACGAACAACTGCAAAAACCAGCCACAAGCTTTGCTGCCCGCCTGCAATTTGCTTCTAGCCTGCAAGAAGATGCCCGCCAGCGCCTGCAACAGCTGGCCGCCCAGTCCCGCGAAGCCTGGGATCGCCTAGACGCTGCAGAAATGCGCCGCCAAGCCGCCGAATTTCGCGCCCGTATCGCCGAGTACCCCGAAAAACTCCAGCATTACATTCTGGAAATGTATGCCAACCCATTGATGAGCAAAATCGCCGTCCAGCCCACGTAAGGGCTGGCGGGCCTATCGCCAACCTTCTGCCATTCTGATTCAGTCGCTTCTAAGAAACCTCGGTTATTTCCGAGACGGAAAGACCGTTGCCAGCGGCAGGAAAAGCGTCAATGGAGAATCGGGTAGAGAGATGAAACCGTGATGCCGGTAAAAAGCTACGGCCAATTCATCTTTGGCATCAACCATCAGAGCATAAGCGGCGATCTCTGAGCGAGCAGCCCGGTCAAGTGCATCCGCTAATAACGCACCACCTAAACCTTGCCCCTTGAACGCCTGATCAATAGCCAATCGGCCCATGCGAACTGCAGGCACCGTCGGATAGCGGGGTAGCTTCTTGGAAAGAGTGGCAGGAAGATCGGTGAGCATCAGACTAGCCGAAGCCAACGTATAGTAACCCGCAATGCGCTGATCATCGCTCAACGCCACAAAACAAGCGGCCACGCGACGGCGAATATCCTGGGTAACCTGCTCCCGAAAATACCGATCTAGCGATTCTGAGCCACTGTTAAACAGGGTTCTCTCATGCACGGCATCAAGTGGCGTAACGAGAAACGGGGCGCGGCTCATTCAGCACGCAAAAGCTTTTGACGCCGAATAAAAGCACGCTTCAAGGCCGGTGAGGCTGAAGGTGGCGACAATAACGCCTGTGCAAAGCACTCCTGATCGGCCAGCGATAGGCGCATCAGCTCAGCCTGCTCAATAGCACGTTGCGCAGCATCTTGCACGGCTGCAACCACAAAATCAGTCATAGTACGCCCCTGCAGTTCAGCAGCTCGCTTGAGCATCGCATGCAGATCGTGGCTGATTCTGGCTTCTAGGCGAGCTGTAGGGATGTTTGATGGCATAGTCGTACCTCCTGCGAAAACAATACGGCAAATTGCCGTACAAATCAAACCAGAAAGACAGCCTTATGCACAATCGCCGCTCCCTCAGAGGCTCTACTTTGCAGAGGCTCTACTTTGGCTTTTGAGCTTTTTAGCGCAATGAGTACGAGGGCTTGAAAAACCTCAGCGCTTGCGCAAATTCATCCCTCAGCGCTTGCGCAAATTCATCGTAGTGGTTTCATCTTCCGCCAGCGATAAGCCACGAGAAGCATCGTTCATAAAATCCTGCGCCGATTCATTACCCAGCTTGATCATCAAACGCAAATCGTTCGGCGAATCCGCGTAAGCGAGTGCATCTTCATAGGTGATTTCCCCTGCGGAGTACAAATCGTAAAGGGCTTGGTCGAAGGTCTGCATCCCCAGCTCACGCGATTTCGCCATCAGCGGCTTCAGCAAATGCACCTCGCCCTTGCGGATGTGATCGGCCGCCAACGGTGTATTCAGCAACACCTCAATCACCGCGCGACGGCTCTTACCATCCGGCGTCGGAATCAATTGCTGGGCCACCAGCGCCCGCAGGTTGAGCGATAAATCCATCCACGTCTGACCGTGGCGATCTGCAGGGAAAAAGTGAATGATCCGATCCAGCGCTTGGTTCGCATTATTTGCGTGCAGCGTCGCCAGCACTAAGTGGCCGGTTTCAGAAAATGCCACCGCATATTCCATGACTTCACGGCTGCGAATCTCGCCGATCATGATCACATCCGGCGCCTGCCGCAGCGTATTTTTCAGTGCCACCTCGAAGGTTTCCGTGTCTAGCCCCACCTCGCGCTGGGTGATAATGCAGCCTGCGTGCTGGTGGATATACTCAATCGGGTCTTCGATCGAAATGATATGGCCCTTGCTGTTGCGGTTGCGATGGCCAATCATTGCGGCAAGCGACGTCGATTTACCGGTGCCGGTCGCGCCCACAAAAATCACCATGCCACGCTTCGTCATCGCCAAGTCTTTGATCACCGCAGGCAAAGCCAGCTCATCCACCGTCGGGATGCGCGTTTCAATACGGCGCAACACCATTCCCACCAAATTGCGCTGATAAAACGCACTCACCCGGAACCGGCCAATGCCACGCGCACTGATCGCAAAGTTGCACTCACGGGTATCTATAAACTCCTTGCGCTGATTTTCGTTCATTACCCCAAGCACCGTTTCGCGCGTCGTTTCGGGGCTCATGGCCGTTTTGGTCACCGGCAGGATCTTGCCGTTTACCTTCATGCTCGGCGGGACTCCGGCGGTAATGAACAGGTCAGAAGCGCCCTTCTCAACCATCAGTTTCAACAGGCCCTCAAAATCCACGATATATCACCTCGCTAAAGCGGTAAACGTTGGAAAACCGATCACCCAAGAGAACAGATTGCATCGCCAAGACTGGCGCCAAAATCAGATACTATCCGGATTCTTCGCCATTTCACGCGCCAGATCACGCTGCACCAGCCCTTTGCGCACCAAATCCTGCAAGCATTGATCGAGCGTTTGCATGCCATAGCTTGCGCCGGTTTGGATCGCAGAGTACATCTGCGCCACCTTATCTTCGCGGATCAGGTTACGGATGGCGGGCGTCGCCACCATGATTTCATGCGCCGCCACGCGGCCACCGCCGTTCTTTTTCAGAAGCGTTTGCGAAATAACCGCCTGCAGCGACTCCGAAAGCATGGAGCGCACCATCGACTTTTCTGCCGCAGGAAACACGTCCACCACCCGGTCGATCGTTTTCGCCGCGGAGGTGGTGTGCAAGGTACCGAACACCAAGTGGCCGGTTTCAGACGCAGTGAGCGCCAAACGAATGGTTTCCAAATCCCGCATTTCACCCACCAGCACGATGTCTGGGTCTTCACGGAGGGCAGAGCGGAGGGCTTCGCTAAACCCCAAGGTATCGCGGTGAACCTCACGCTGGTTCACCAAGCACTTTTTGCTATCGTGCACAAATTCGATCGGATCTTCGATGGTCAGAATATGCTCGTAGCGGCTTTCATTGATGTAGTCGATCATCGCCGCCAGCGTGGTACTTTTGCCCGAGCCCGTAGGCCCCGTCACCAGCACAAGGCCGCGCGGCCGATCGGAGATATCCCGAAAAATCTGCCCCATTCCTAAATCTTCCATCGTCAACACTTTGGAAGGAATAGTACGAAACACCGCACCCGCACCACGATTCTGGTTAAATGCGTTCACACGAAAGCGCGCAACCCCCGGCACCTCGAACGAAAAGTCCGTTTCCAAGAACTCTTCGTAATCCTTACGCTGCTTATCGTTCATAATGTCATAAATCAGGCCGTGCACCTGTTTATGTTCCATCGGCGGCAAGTTGATGCGGCGCACATCCCCGTCCACACGAATCATGGGCGGCAAGCCCGAAGAAAGATGCAAGTCAGAGGCGCCATTTTTAACGCCAAATGCCAGTAATTCGGTAATATCCATCGCGGTTCCCAGAAAGAGATGCGGTTCCCAGAAAATGACGAGGCCCCGAACGCAAGCACGCATCCGGGGCAGCTCACAGCCCATACGCTTGTATTAGACTAGCAAGCCCGCGACAAACTGCTAGAGCAGCTTAGGGAAAATCGCCTTACGCGCAGAAGGATAGTCGGTAAAAGTTTCGCGATACCACTTATGGTTCGCAAGCGCCCTCGGCACCAAGTTGGCCATGGTAAACACCACAAACGATACCCCCGCCAGCGACCACGAAGCCAGCGCAAAGCCACTCCAAGTAAGAATCTCGCCCAGATAGTTAGGCATCGTCACCCAGCGAAAGCCACCCCCGTGCGGAACCTTATAGCCCGTCTCACCCTCTTTACGCAGATTACGCAAAATGCTGTCCGACTGCTTATTGAGGTAATAACCATAAGCAAACAGCGCGATTCCTAGAATAAAGCGCGGATCGGTCAGCCAATCGTTGTTGAGATAGGGCGCGTAGTGGGTAATGTAAGAGCCGTTCAGATAGCCATTGATTGCGCAGTAGGTAGAGCCCATCACAAACACCAGCAGTGGTGTTTTCGCCCCCTCTTTTACCTTAATCTGGAACGGGTAGATAAACGCGCGATGCACATAGTGCAACTGCCACATAAATAACAAGATCAAGCAAGGCAGCGCGGCGCGGTTGTCGCCCGTGAGGTAAAAGATCAAAAACAGAATCGACGCGGGCGATTCCATTAACACCCACCCAATCCGCACCGGAATCCCCGGCCCCCAGCCGCCCTTTTGATGGCGGCCATACGGCGCATTCACAAACAACAACACCAAAATGGTGATCAGTGCAGCAGCAAACACCCCCAAAAGCAGGGTGTCAAACACTGGGTTCCCTGTCATCTTGTTCTCTCCTTATCAGTTCACAGCAAGCCGTCAAACAAAAAACTCCGCCTCGTTTTTAACAGCGACACCCCCACCACGACTACCGCCAATCAGACTACCTGCACGCTTTTTAGGAATTTTGTTAATTGCATCACGCTGCTGAAAACTGGCAGAGCGACAAGCGACTCACTACACTTCCATGAAAGCATGAACAATCCCCACCTTTTTTGCAGTTGGTATAAGGCCGCAGAATGAGCATTCCCGAAAGTATCGAGCAATCGCTGCACCAACACGGCATCCACTACCAGCGGCTTGCCAACGCCGAGCGCCCCATGCACCCACTTCACAACACCTCACTGCTTCCCCGCAACCAAGTGGGCGTATTGGTTCTACTGGGCGACCACAGCGGTTTTCAGCAAGTGCTTTTGTGCGCCGACAGCCTCCTGGATCTCAATCGAATCTGCGAAATCCAGTGCCGCGACCTGCGCGCACTCAGCACCGAAGAACAGCAGCAACTCGCCCTCCGCAACGGCGTAGAATCCCTTACCGCCCTACCCTTGGTAGGCGACGCACGGCTGCTCGTGGATGAACGCCTCACCCAACAAGAGCGCGTCTACCTCAGCCTGCCCGATCACAGCGCAAGCCTCGCCTTTACCCAAGCCGAATTTGCCAAATTGATCGAAGGCGGCAAAATTGAACGCTTTACGATCCCCGCCAGCCCCCTTTGCGATAGCCGCCAGAACGTCGAGCAAGACGACCAAACTGCCGTCGAATACGCCGTCAAAAACTTTACCACTCTGCGCATCCACCAAAGGCTAGAACAAACCCTCGAAATGCCGCCGCTGCCGGCCACCGCCGAGCGCATCATCAACCTGCGCCTTGATCCCAACGCCGGCATCAACGAGCTGGTAACACTGGTCGAGCGCGATCCAAGCCTCGCCGCGCAAGTGGTCAGCTGGGCAGCCTCCCCTTATTACGCCGTATCCAGCGGCATCCACTCCGTGCGCGACGCCATCGTGCGCGTGCTGGGCTTCGACTTGGTGATCAACCTTGCGCTCGGGCTCGCCCTTGGCCGCACCCTAGACGTGCCCCGCCAAGGCACCTACGGGGTGCACGCCTACTGGACACAATCGGTCTACACCGCCGCATTAATGGAGGGGCTCGCAAAAGCGATCCCGATTCGCCAACGCCCCCAAGTAGGGCTTTGCTACCTTTCTGGGCTTTTGCACAACTACGGCTATTTGGTGCTCGCACACGTCTTTCCGCCTCATTTCGCGGTCATTTGCCGCTATCTTGCCGCCAACCCCCACCTCAACCACGGCTGCGTCGAACGCCACGTCCTCGACCTCACCCGCGAACAGATCAGCAGCCAGCTCATGGGCAGCTGGCAGATGCCCGCAGAAATCGTTGCCGCCTTACGCTGGCAAAACTACCCTGCCTACCAAGGCCCACATGCACGCTACGCCCAACTACTCTTTATCGCCACGCGCCTGCTAGGCCGCGAAGGGCTGATGCCAAGCAGCCCCGACGCCATCCCCGCCGGCTTGATGGATGAACTCGGCCTAGACCCACAACGCGCCGAAGCCGCCCTGCAAAAGGTCCGTGAAAACGAGCAAGACCTGCAAGGCATCGCCCGCAATCTCGCCGGCCCCTAAAAGCGCTGAACCGCCCTTAAACGCCACCACACAATTTTTGCGTTACCCGCAAAAATCCTTTAACATCGGTACAAATACACTTGAATTACAAGGCCTAGTTGTACACGCGCTTGCCACAAACGCTCCACAACTCCAAAAGCGCGCATCGCAAGGAAGCCGAATGTGCAGAAACCACCTTGAAACCTCTGTTAAATCGCCCTCTCGGCGAGCGCTATAGCGCGCTTCTAGCCCAAATCCGCTCCGCCGCGCAACGCTACCAATGGCCTGCGCCGTTACTGCTCGCCGCCAGCAAAACCCGCAGCGCCAGCGAAATCCGCGAGCTCTTCGAGGCAGGCTGCCGTGATTTTGGCGAGAGCTACCTGCAAGAAGCGCTCCCCAAAATGGAAGCCCTGCAGGATTTGCCCATCACTTGGCACTTTATCGGCCCCCTGCAAAGCAACAAAACCCGTGGCATCGCCTCGCACTTTGACTGGGTACACAGCGTAGACAGCCTGCGCCTTGCCGAGCGCCTCAGCGAGCAGCGCCCACCCACACTTGCACCGCTCAACGTGTGCCTGCAAATCAACCTCGACAACGAACCCACCAAATCCGGCGTTGCGCCCGAATTTGCGCCACCGCTGGCAAACGCCATTGCCGCACTGCCCCATCTGCGTCTGCGCGGCCTGATGTGCGTGCCCGCCCCGCGAGAGCTGTTCTCCGAACAACGCCAGTCGGCAGCCGCACTGCGCGCACTCCTCTCTCACATCCAAGCCCACTGCCCACGCTGCCACCCAGCCCTAGACACCCTCTCCATCGGCATGAGCGACGATCTCGAAGCCGCCATTGCCGAAGGCAGCACCCTAGTGCGGGTAGGTTCTGCGCTGTTTGGCCCGCGCCCACCCAAAACACCCTAGCGCCCAAGGATCCACCACCATGAACCAACCTCACATCACCTTTGTCGGCGCTGGCAACATGGCCACAAGCCTTGCCGGTGGCCTGATCCAGCAAGGCACCGCCGCCAACCAAATCACCCTGTGCGACATCAACCCAGAGGCGCTTGAACGCGCCGCACAAACGCTCGGCGTTCTCACCTCCCAAGATGCACAAGCCGCCTGCGCACACGCCGATGTCGTCGTGATCGCGGTTAAACCGCAGGTGGTTGCTAGCGTGGTGCCCGCATTAAAAACCGCAATCGCCACCCGCAACGCACTGGTGATCAGCATCGTAGCCGGCACCCCGCTCAGCCGCTTTGCCGACTGGCTGGGCAGTGCCGCCGTGGTGCGCTGTATGCCCAACACCCCAGCGCTGGTCGGGCTTGGCGCCACCGGCCTATGGGCCAACCCACAAGTAAGCACAGAACAGCGCGATCTTGCGCAGCGTATTCTCTCGGCGGTCGGTTGCGCGGTCTGGTTAGAGAGCGAAGCCCAGATCGACGCCATCACCGCCCTCTCCGGCAGCGGCCCCGCCTATTACTTTTTAGTGATGGAAGCCATGATCAGCGCAGGCATCGCCCTCGGCCTACCCGCACCCATCGCCCGCCAGATGACCCTGCAAACTGCCCTAGGCGCCGCACAAATGGCGATACAGAGCGACGTAGAACCCGATGAGCTGCGCCGCCGCGTAACCTCCCCTGGCGGCACCACTCAGGCCGCACTGGAGCGCTTGGAACAGGGCGAGTTACGCAAACTCTTTGCCGATGCCCTCACCGCCGCCTGCGAACGCTCACGCGAGCTCGCCCGCAGCTAGGCTCCGCTTACGCCTAGAGCAATCAGCCGCGCAAACCACCCGCGCGGCAAGCCGCGTAAGCGCTAGTGATAACACTCACAAAGCTGCTAGACTCGTGGTGGTAAACGCACGCCCGTTCGATTCTATTTGCTCAGACTCTATTGCTCAAAGGTAGCCCCCGCATGGATTTTATTGGCACGATCAACCTGCTCCTTACCTACGCTTTTGATGCCTACATCATGATCGTGATCGCCCGTTTTATGCTGCAAATGGTGCGGGCGGATTTTTACAACCCCTTATCGCAGTTTGTCGTAAAAGCCACCAAGCCGCTAATCAACCCGCTGCGCCGTATGATTCCAGGGGTCGGCGGCATCGACTGGGCATCAGTGGTGCTCTTTGTGGCGGTGGTAGCGGTCAAAATCGGTGCGCTCATTGCGATTAACGGCGCAGTGTTCGACCCATTAGGTTTTGCGATTCTGACCCTTAAATCAGGCGTTGCGTCCATTCTCAACTTCTTCTTGATGGCGATTTTGATCGGCGCAATTCTCAGTTGGGTGGTGCAAGGCTACAACCCAATGGTGCAGGTGCTTTTTCAGGTGAGCGAGCCGGTGCTTGCACCCTTCCGCCGGCTGCTGCCTGCCATGGGAGGCATGGATTTCTCGCCACTGCTGGCGCTCTTGCTGCTACAAGCCATCAAGACCTTGTTCCAACTCAATGGCGTGCCGTGATTGGCTCACCGCCCCATTTTTAACGACACGCCTCATGGCCAGCCCGAATGACGGCAAACCCCAACGCATGGTGGCAGTGGCAACAGCAGGATCTTTTGCTGCACTGCTACCTGCAACCCCGCGCTGCTAACGATGGCTTTGTGGGCGAACACGGCGGGCGGCTCAAGATCCGCATTACCGCGCCGCCAGTAGATGGCCAAGCCAACGCCCACCTGATTCGGTTTTTGGCCAAAGCCTTCGGCGTGCCCCAACAGCAGGTGCAGATCGAACAGGGTGAGACTGGCCGCAGCAAGCGCATTCGTATCCGCACGCCAAGCAAAATCCCTCAGGAATTACGCGGCACAATCGCACCAGCAGGCACCGCCCATGATTAAGCTCGTTACCCTCGACCTCGACAACACGCTCTGGGATGCCGAGCCCACCATCCACCAAGCACATCGCGACATGGTGGCTTGGCTGGTCGCGCAGCGCCCTGAAAGCACCGAATTATTAACACCCAAGGTATGGGCAGGATTGCGCAGAACGCTACAGGCCCAGCAGCCGGAAATCCTCTACCACCCCACCGCCGTTCGCAAGGCCATGCTACAACTGGCGCTCGCCCCGCTCCAACTGCCGATCCCACAACAGCAAGACTTGGTAGAAGGCGCTTTTGAAGTCTTTTACGACGGCCGCAATCAGGTAAAGCCCTACCCAGAAGCCATTACCCTGCTAGAACACTTGGCTACGCGGGTGCCAGTGGTGGCGATCACCAACGGCAACGCCAATCTTGAGCGGATTGGGATTGATCAGTATTTCAAGGCGATTGTGAACGCCGAACGCGCCGGCGTAGCCAAGCCACATCCGGGGATTTTTCATCTAGCCCTAAGCCTTGGCGGCAACGTCTCCGCGCAAGATGCATTGCACGTGGGCGATCACGCTCTAGAGGATGTTGAGGCATCGAAAGCGCTAGGGTTTCAAACGGTGTGGCTAAAATCTGGGGCATTAGATACAACACAGCATTGCGAGCCTACGGCAACGGCGGAATCCATTAGCGAATTGGTCGCCATTATTCAGGCCATAGTGCCGTAAAACCCGTTTGGTGGGTGTTTACGCAACGTGGCATCCCTCAAAACACGACCGTAGGGGCACGGCGTGCCGTGCCCGTGTATCAAAACGCACCAGATCGTCGCAAATGGGGGCCACCATTTTTCGTTACATACACGGTTATACGCCAGAAATTATAAAGTCCAACGCGGCAATGATTTCAGATCGAAACTGAGAAAAATCGCTGATTTCTTTTCCAAGAGATTTTCTGTCTATACCTGCCATTTGCTGCGTAAGAGCAATGAAAGACTTTCCCTCTATTTCCAAAATTGGGCATAGCTTTGAAATCGCAGCTTTTGGCGCAAGGCTGGTTGGGCATAGCGGGATAACGACAGTGGTTCGCAAATCGTCGAGCAGGTTGGATTGGATGTCTAAAAGGTATGGATAGGTTTTCTTGGTTGCCTTATTTGGGTTTTCATAAGCTTTAAACTGGGCCATCAAAAGCTCCTCAGTTCGTCGCTAAAGGTTCCATGCTCATCTACCAGCTGGTTGTAGGCTTCGATAGCTGTTTTGTTTTCCCGCTTCCAAAGCTCGCGCTGCTTGGCATTTACTAATTCGATTAGGGCTGCTTCTAGGGTTGCTGATAAATTGATCTTTAGCTCTTTGGCTTTTGCAAGCAAGTCACTGTTTATAGTGACATTTGTTGGTTTTTTTGGTGCCTGCGTATCAAAGGCTGGGTTCATGCGCATATTCTCAGCATAGTCAATGCGCATATAGTATATGCACATTAGATGTGCAGCAAGGCGTATAGCAAGTTGTTCAAGCGGTGCCAAAGGAGCAATGGGTACGGCTTGTTATGGTTCGGCACTCTATTGACCTGAGGCGACCGGTACGTGTACAGTATAACGTACATGTTCGGAGGTTCTATGGACGCTATCTCATATACCGCAGCTAGACAAAACCTAGCTAAAACAATGGACAAAGTATGCTTTGACCATGAGCCAATCATCATCACCCGCAACAATGAACAGTCCGTGGTAATGATGTCACTTGAAGACTACAAGGCACTAGAGGAAACTGCTTACTTGCTTCGTAGCCCTAAAAATGCTCGCCGCTTACTGGAATCTATTGCCCAGCTTGAAGGCAATCAAGGAACGGTGCGGGAGCTTCTGGATTGAAAATTACATTTTCCGAATCAGCTTGGGAAGACTACCTGTACTGGCAGAAAACCGATAAGAAACTACTCACCAGAACAAATGAATTGATCAAAGCAATCATTCGAACGCCCTACGAAGGAATTGGGAAACCTGAACCGCTCAAACATGGGTTAGCGAGCTATTGGTCACGTCGCATTAACGATGAACACCGGTTGGTTTACAAAATACAAGACGACGCTGTGTTGATCGCTCAGTGCAGGTATCATTACTGAGTCATAACGAAACTGTTGAAAAGACAAATGGGCACGGCATGCCGTGCCCATTTAGCCAAACGCACCGAATCATTGCAAACACGCGCCGGTGCGTTTTGAGGGGACCACCCCACCCCCTTTGGGGGCACCCATCCACGGAGGGGAATTTGGGGTGGTGCGGGGTGCTGTGCCCTTGTATCCTACAAAAAGCAGCTTTCCAAGCGCTCGGCGGAAATCACTAGGCTTCCGATGGCGCCTAGCTGTTCGGCGGTGGCGGCCTCTAGCCTTGCTTTGGCCCAGTCGGGGAGCGGGCCAAAGCGTTGTTCAAGCAGTTTGTGGATAAGGCCCTTTTGGAGCGCTCGCAACTCTTTGTTTTCGTCCTCTGCCTTTCTTACGCGGTTTTCCAGTGTTTTTTGGTCCAACAGCGCGATTTTTCGGTTTAGGTGGCGGCGGCGTTCTTCTTGGTCTTGGCTTATGTAGTTCAGCATATCTAGGGCCTCGGCTATCGCGGGTGAGGTGTGGCTCAGGTGTTCAAGCAAGCGGCGGTCTTGGGTGGTGATGAATTGCATCCACGCTTGTAAGGGCGGCGGAATGGGTTCACGGCCAAGCTTGGGGTAGTTCTAGGAAGTATACCTGCATTAAGTCGGTTAGCGGGGCGTTGTCGTGGTGCTCTTTGAGTTGGTATAGGCTGATCATCCGCTTGCGGTCAAATAGTTTGAAGTCAAGCAGGTTGATGGTGATGGTTTGACGTAAAACGTCGTAGTCTTCACCGGCGTGGAGGTTTTCTCCATACATCTCTGACCAGTAATACAGGGTGCGGTGGATGAAGCTGCCACTGTTGACTACTTGCATTTCGATGTTCAGGTCGCGCCCGTCGTCGGTTCGGGCGCGGATGTCGAGGATGGCGGTTTTATCGCCCACCATGTCGGGTTCGAGGGTGGGGTTTTGGATGTGTACGTGGGCTATTTTGGGTTGATTAAATGTGCTGAAAATGGCGTTTAATAAATCAATTAGCGGCACGGGGTGGTTTTGATCGCCAAAGATACGTTTGAACACGCTGTCGATGCGGCGGACGAGTAGGTCGAAGGTGGGCATGGGGCGTCCTTGCGGGGGTGAGGCTGGGAGCCTAGCAGGTGGGCGGAGGGCTGTAAGCTGGGAGTTTTACGGGTTTTGGGGTTGTGCATCCCTCAAAACACAACCGTAGGGGCACGGCGTGCTCTGGATCTTATGCGGAGCTGCTTTAGATCAAATCCATTTATTTTGTTTGTTTCGCATATTTCGTTTATGATCACTCATATCTGCCTCGTAACACCGGAAGAAATGAAATGAGCGCACCCAACAAACTCCAACTGCCTACCGACTTGGATATTGAACAAGCCAAAGTTTCGAGCCGAACCTTGTCTAAATATGCCAAGGTAGACCATGTGCAACTGTCGTTGCGGACACCAAACGGCGAAAGCGATGAAGTAATTTTACCAGGCATCGTCGTACAAATGTTGCTGGGCGTGTTATCCGAGGTATCCAAAGGCAATGCGGTAAGTATTATACCCCGTCACCAAGAAGTCAGCACTCAAGAAGCAGCCAACATACTAAACGTAAGTCGCCCCTTTTTCGTCGGCTTGCTTGAAAGTGGCGAAATCCCGTTTCGCAAAGTTGGCGCGCATCGCCGAGTTTTGCTTTTAGATGTGCTTGAATACCAAAATTGCAACGCGCAGCGTCGCCATAACGTTTTAGATGAATTAGCTGAATTATCACAGGCTGAAGACATGGGTTATTCGCTGTGAGCAAATTCGCTGTTGTCTATGACGCTTGCGTGCTGTATCCCGCACCTTTAAGGGATTTGCTATTGCGCCTTGCGGTAACAAATTTATTTAAAGCGCACTGGACAGATAAAATCCACGACGAGTGGATTAATGCCTTACTTCGGCAAGGCAAATTTTCGAAAGAAAAACTAGAAAAAATTCGGCAGCTCATGGACGCTCACATTGTCGATGCCAAGGTAACTCGCTATGAAGGGTTGATTGACAGTTTAAGTCTACCTGACCCAAATGATCGCCATGTATTAGCAGCAATCCGGTGCAATGCAGATGCGATCATTACGTTTAATTTGAAGGATTTTCCGCCTGAACAAACCCATAGGTACGGTGTTGACATTTTACACCCAGATGACTTTATTCATTACCAACTAGAGATGAGCCCTGCTTTGTGCTGTAGCGTAATCAGAAAGCAGCGTGCCGCACTAAAAAATCCTCCCATAAACGTGCCTGATTTTTTATCTATTCTTCAACGGCAACAACTCCCACAAACCGTTTCTAAACTGGCTGAATACATGGCTTTTTTATAATCCCGGTGCCAAAGGAACAATGGGCACGGCGTGCCGTGCCCATGTATCCGAACGCACCGGATCATTCAAACGCCGGTGCGTTTTGAGGCGACCACCCCACCCCTCCACGGAGGGGAATTTGGAGTGCGGTGCGGCGTGGATTATCCGGTGCCTTATTCTGGAAAGAACTCCTGAGAAAGGGCTTGTTCTACCGCCCAAGGCATATGTTCAGGGAATATATCTAAGCCTGTTTCTTCGATGGCCTTGGTTACGGCATCAGCCCAAACTGCGCTGAGCCAATCGCTGTTACCCAAGGATGCTTTCAAACTTGGCGTTGCCTTGATGTGTAGGCCAATGGCCTTACGCTGCTCTTTGATCGTTCTTTGCCAGCTAGCCCCCCGTCTGCCTGGTTGAAATTGCCATTTCAGAAGGTGGGTTAAAAGCACAGCCATTCGACTAGCTAATTCACGCTTTTCGCTTTTGCCCACGTCCTCTATTTCCTCCGCGAGATTTTCTATATCTAGCGCATCAAAACGCCTAGAACGCAGCAATTTTGCCTGTTCTTGAGCCCATGCGATTACGTCTTTGTCGTAAGCGGTGTTTTCCATCGTTTTGCTCCGATTGCCAAGCAACCTGCGACCTGTTTCTGCAGCCATTTTTACATGCAAAAATGGCTACAACAAGCCCGTGCATCGGCAAACGCCGGTGCGTTTTGAGGCGACCACCCCACCCCCTTTGGGGGCACCCCTCCACGGAGGGGAATTTGGGGCGGTGCAGCACACCGTGCCCATCGGTCCTACAAAAAGCAGTTTTCCAAGCGCTCGGCGGAAATCACTAGGCTTCCGATGGCGCCTAACTGTTCGGCGGTGGCGGCCTCTAGCCTTGCTTTTGCCCAGTCGGGGAGCGGGCCAAAGCGTTGTTCAAGCAGTTTATGGGTTACGCTTTTTAGACTATCCCGAAATACTCGCAACTCTTTGTTTTCATCCGATAAGCCTTTTGCGCGCTCCTCCAAGCCTTTCGCCCGCTCCTCTGCCTTTTTTACGCGGTTTTCCAGCGTTTTTTGGTCCAATAGGGCGATTTTTCGGCTTAGGTGCCGGCGGCGTTCTTCTTGGTCTTGGCTTATGTAGTTCAGCATATCTAGGGCCTCGGCGATCGCGGGTGAGGTGTGGCTCAGCTGTTCAAGCAAGCGGTGGTCTTGGGTGGTGAGGAACTGCATCCACGCTTGTAAGGGCGGGGGGATGGGTTCACGGCCAAGTTTGGGTAGTTCTAGGAAGTATACCTGCATTAAGTCGGTTAGAGGGGCGTTGTCGTGGTGCTCTTTGAGTTGGTATAGGCTGATCATCCGCTTGCGGTCAAATAGTTTGAAGTCGAGCAGGTTGATGGTGATGGTTTGACGTAAGACGTCGTAGCCTTCGCCGGCGTGGAGGTTTTCTCCGTACATCTCAGACCAGTAATACAGGGTGCGGTGGATAAAGCTGCCGCTGTTAACTATCTGCATCTCGATGTTAAGGTCGCGGCCGTCGTCGGTTCGGGCGCGGATGTCGAGGATGGCGGTTTTATCGCCCACCATGTCGGGTTCGAGGGTGGGGTTTTGGGGTTATGCATCCTCAAAACACAACCGTAGGGGCACGGCGTGCCGTGCCCCTGCATCCAAACGCACCGAATCGTCGCAAACACACCGAAGCCAAATTCCCCTCCTGTGGAGGGGTGCCCCCGAAGGGGGGGCAGGGTGGTCCCTCACGCCCCTCCGCGCATACAAAAAACCCACCGTAGGATCACCACGGTGGGTTTTTTGGGTTTGGAGATTTTGCTGTGGAAACCGAGCAGGCTTGTGGCTTGCTCGGTGTTTTTGGGCGCTTTAGTTGTGCGTGATAACCACCGACATGCCCACCGATTGCGAGGTGATCGTGCTTTGGAGCCAGGTGCCCACTGACGCAAGCACAGTGGTACCGTAGGTAATGGTTGCGCCGCCAACGTTTGCAGGGGCCTCACGCAAGCTTATTGCCAGTGTGCGGTCGCCATTGCTCAGAGACAGCGTGGTACCCGTTGCACCTGTTTGTACCGCAGCGCCCCCTACCGTCAAGCAACCTGCGCCCGCGAGTGTGCTGCTCGCGGCTGCGGTTCCTGCCGGGAAGGCAGCCGTGAGGTTACACGCGGCGTTGATAGTGGCTCTGTTTAACGGATGCGTAAAGTTCAAGGTTACCGTTACTAGACCATCCGTATCCGCCGTACCATTAGTTGCACCCGCATTCTGCCCAGTCACTACCGGCGTGATCGTGAACGCACCTAGGAGGTTCGCTGCCAAGAACTTCGGCGTGTTGGTCATAGCCAGTCGAGGCTCAAGATTAACACCCCCGCCGACGTTACCAGCAGTAAATTCGGCCCAGCTTACGCCCCAGTTATGGCCAGCGGTAACGTCTTTGACACCCCCAAAATCCAGTACCGCGTGACCGCGCAACGTGCTGCCTTCGTTAAAGTCGTAGGCGTCATCGGGCTGCGGTACACCGGCAACAATCTGCCCGTTACTGAACCGGCTCCAAACGTTGGTCAGGTTTACTCCGCCACCCGTGCGGTTGTTGTTCAGCGTTACGGTTCTGCCATCCGCAGAAAGACTTGCGTCCAGAGCAGCATAGCCTAGACCAGATAGCGGCCCTGTTGACAGGCCGTCGGGGCTGGTAAGCACCATCGCAAGAATGCTCGCGTAGTCTGTCGCGCCCGGCGCGCTGTGCGGCTGGATTGCCTCGTTAAAGGTAATGGTCAGCGCATCCTCCGAGAACGTAGCAGAAGTCACGAAAGGAGGAATGGCATCCGCAATCGCTACCGCAGCGCGGGATTCAGCGGTGGATACGTTACCTGCTGCATCCGTAACTGCACCGGTAAAGCTCATCTGGTTGGTGCTGGTACGGCCGTCCGCGGCAAGATCTAGCACTTTCGCAACATTGAAGGTCAAGCCGTCGAACTCGAAGCCATCGGCAATGGTGTCCGCGCTGCTTGACAAGATGCTATCATCCCAGTCCGTGTTCTTAGTGCTCAACGCCCCCCAGCCAGACAGTGCCGCAGTACCCGCCCATGCGGGAGCCGTTGCCGTTGGCGTAACCGCCTCGGTAAACGCAACGCCCACTTTTGCGTTTTGACTGGCTGCAGCGAAGGCCGTCCAGTTCGCGGCGGAGTAGAGTTGCGGGCTGCCGGTGATCCCTTGAGTCAAATTGCCGAACACGCCCGCCTCGCCGCCCGTTGTCCACAGCGCATCAGAGCCTGCCAAAATACGCGGCGTCACGTACAGCAGCGGGCTGCCGACGGTAGCTGCGGTGCCAGGAATGGAGTTTTCACCACCATCACCAAACGATGTAGTGGACGTTACTACCAACGGCAAGGTTTGGCTTAGGCCATAAGACTCTTGCAGCGCTGTAGTAGCAGGCACTTTATCTGCGAGCGTCACCGTTACGTTTTGACCCACTTGTTCGTTGCCGAAGTCATCCAGCGGGATGAAGGTGACTACGTCGCCAGCCGTCAGTTGGTTAGCGGGAGTTGCGCCGATAACCGCTGGCAGGGCTGACGTGGGTAACAGGGGGATTAACGCAGGCTCGCTGCTAGCAAGGTAGATATCCGTTAACGGCGGCTGATTGCTGAGCGGACGATCATATGTATAAGTATTCGTATCGGTAGCAAGCACAGCACCTTCTGCGGTTACAAAGCTCACGTTCCTCACTTGGCTATTCGCTTGGCGCACCTCAACCTTAAAGCCTTTGCCTGTGGTGAGCGCAACCGAGATGCGGGCAACGTCACCTCTTACCGTATTCGGTAGAGCTGGCGCGACCGCCTCCTTGGCAAGACGCTTGTTCAGGCGCTCATCTGCAAGCACCGTCGTAAGCCCTGTGTTTGCCTTACGCGTGTTGAACTGTTGGTAGGTGTTGATGAGGGTGGGGACGGGGGCGTCAGCTGGATTAAACAACGCCATCGTATCCTCAAACGCCGTCAACGCCGTCACCGTCGGATCCGTGCTCCAGTTTTGCTTGGCGGTCATCGCGGCGCTGGTGCTGGTTTCTTGGTAGCCTTGGATTCTTACCTGCGCGTAATCGTTGGTAGAACCGGCGGTGAAGCTCAAGTCAACCGGAGCTCCCAGCGAACCCGGCAGGCGCGGGTCGTACAGCTTCGCTGGCGCAAGTACAGATTCATTCAGTTCTAACGCGTTGCCGGCCAAGTCATGCAACTGCGACTTCGGCATCAGGATTTGCACAACCTCACCTGCTGCAATCGGCTCTGCGAACGTTACGGTTACGCTAAAGCCATCAGCAGATTGTGCTACGTTAGCAATCGTTTTATACGCTTTTGTCGTTTCGCTATACGCAAAAACGCGGCTTTGTTCAAGCTGCTGCTTGAGCGATTCGGAGAACCGAATTGTAACACCGCCAGTACCATTAACACCTGCGGCCAAAACTGCCGCATTTGCTGGCGCTACGCCGTTTACGTTAGGATTAGCCACCGGGCTTACACTATGCACGATTGGCGGCACAGCGTCGTTGCGTGTGTAGGGTTTACATACCACATCACCAAGCGTGTGTACGCTATCGTCAAACTCTGTATTCACAGTGCTTTCGCAGCGAGTATCGGCTAATGCAGTGCCTAACGCCCAACCTTCCACAAAGAGTTTTAGGTTAGAATCCGCTGCGACGCTGGTAAACGTAAAGTTACCGTTCGCATCGGTAGTTGCTTTAAAGGTAGGCACACCTAAGGACACGGAGTTTTCCGCTTGGGTGTTGGTATCACCAGGCGTTGCGCCAGTTGCACCGGTTTGACCCAATACGCCGTTGAAATCCAGCACCACGCTTGCACCGGGCAGCGGCTGCCCAGTCGGCAGCACTAAGCGGCCAGTAACAGTAGATTCAAATTTCGGCAGAATTGCAGTGCCGGCTTGCGCAAGGAAGCCATCTACAAAGCTATGCTGGATGTTGTCTTGTCCGCCATCGTTTCCGTTACCATCGGTGCCACCTGAAGAGCCTTCCACTTGCGCAGAAGGTGATACTCGAACCGTGGCGTTGGCATAGCCGGCCACACTGATGGATACCACCAGATCTGGGCTAGTGACATCACCATCCGTACCGCGCACGTTCGTCACCGGCACATCTGCAAAGGTGTAAGCACCATCTACCGAGGTAGAAAGCGTGCGGCCCGCCAAGGTTACGCGGGCGCCTTCAATGGCTTTACCATTGGTATCAAACACAAAACCCGTAACGGTGCCCTTCAGGTTATTAATCTGGTTCACCACAGGCTGGGTAGCATCGGTTTGGCTGGTTGAATTAGCGCGATCGCCATCCGATCCACAGCCCGCCAAAGTGACAACCAACGCACCGGCCATTGCTGCTTTTACAGCAACTGACAGTACGGATTTCTTGAATTTATCGCTCATGACAAAATCTCCATTTACCTAGAAAAATGCTGATGCACCAAGAGAAGATCTCCCGTGAAACACTGCCCAGCTTGTTTTGCTTGCTAACAAATCAAACGCAACCAGTGCATGTATGCGTAAAACCATCGCAACAAAGCACTGCCCCGATTTTCAAAGTAGAAGAAACCCGTAGGTTGTCAATCCACTGACGGGTTCCACTTTCGCTTTTATCTGCCTGTACCCAAAGGAACATTTAACATCGGCAAGAGTGGAATCCTTACAAAGCGTAAGTGAGGTTTGCGTTTTTTCAAGGAAGGAGGGCGTTTTTTTATAAAAAATGATTTAGGAAACTAAAAACGTATAAAAGAGCGAGGGAGAATAGCATCTAGTTATTTGCCACTTAGCAGAATCGTGATCAATTAGATCTATAAAATTTGAAATATCAAGGCGATTGGTATTTTATTAAAAAATTAATTTATCTATAGCGGCTAAAAATTTCGTTAGGAATTTTCGGTGCGTTTTGAGATGACCACCCCACCCCCTTCGGGGGCACCCCTCCACAGGAGGGGAATTTGTGGTGCTGTATCCAAACGTCGGCGGGTTTGGAAGCGACCACCCCAAATCACTCCAAACACACCGAAGCCCAATTCCCCTCCGTGGAGGGGTGCCCCCGAAGGGGGTGGGGTGGTCATCTCGAATCACTCCGACGTTTAGATGCATACAGAGCAGCCAAACAATATCTTTCGAGTACCTCATAATTTAGATGATGGAAGTTTTTGTTTTGTTTATTTTAATCTATTGATATATAAAGAAAATACGCTGTTGAAATGATCATTGTAGTGTCGTATATTTGTTTCGTTTAGATGTCGCAAATATGCCGAGGTTTGCCATGGCGCTTAACTCACTGAAAAGCAAGGTGAAATACCGGATTAGTCGCAGCAAGGGGGCAGTGTTTACCCCTAGGGATTTCTTTGACTTATCGGATCGTGACCAAGTGGGCCGGGCATTGCGGCAGTTGGTGAGCGATGAAACGCTGATCAAATTTGGCCAGGGCCTGTACGCCAAGGCTAAACGTTCGTCTTTGACCGGCAAGTTAATCCCTGTCAAGCCGCTGCCCGAACTGGCTGCGGAAGCCCTTAGCGAGAAGCTGAGCGTCAAAGTGGTACCGGCCACCGATCTGGAGCGCTACAACAATGGCCAAACCACTCAGGTGCCAACGGGACGGGTGATTGCGGTTAAAGGGCGGGTATCCCGCAAAATGTCATACGACGGCAAGTCGATAAAGTATCAGTATGTCCCTTGATCTCAAAGTCGTCGAAGAGATCGCTGCCGAGTTGGGTATAACCCCTGCTTTTGTGGAAAAGGATTGGTATTCCGTACAAGTACTGAAGGCGGTTGCCGAGCATCAAAGTGAAGCCATCGAAACGCTGTTTGCTGGTGGCACTAGTCTTTCAAAGGGGTATGGCCTGATACAGCGTTTTTCCGAGGATCTGGACTTCCGTTGTCGATACATCACATCCGACTCGGGCAATCAAAACAAAAAAATACGCAGTGCTTATCGTTCGAGCATGGTTAGCTGTATTCAGGCTATTGAACATCTTGATCTGGATGAATCAAAAGTCGCTGTGGCAAGCAACTATATCAAGTTCCCCTTGGGCTACCTGCAGCAGTACGCTGTCCACACCCCTCTGCGCCCCAATCTCGAAGTGGAGTTCAGCTTTACCCAGCCTCGTTTGGCTCCACAGCGAAAACCAATCCAGTCATTGATTTCCACGTTTACAGGTGGTTTTCCAGAAACAGAGATATTGTGTTTGTCTCCGATTGAAACCGGTGCAGATAAACTCAGCGCATTGACGTGGCGGATACTGAGGCGGAAACGAAGTGACCCGTCTGATGATCCAGCTCTAATCAGGCATCTGCATGATTTATGCGCATTGAACTCCATCCTTGAGCAGGAACAGGCGTTGTTCATTGATGCCGCGCACGCATCCTTTAATGGCGATCAGAAAGCCGGTAAGCGTGAGACAAATGCGGCGTTTTATCCATCCCTGCAATCGGCCTTGGTGCAATTACGGGGCGATGCGTTATACCGGCAGGAGTATCAACAATTCGTAGACGCCATGTCTTACGCTGATGACGAAGACGCCATCAGTTTTGATCGTGCGGTAGCCAGTTTTGAGGCGATGACTGCGCTGTTTGAAACCTGAGTAGAGCGGATACCCAAATGAGGGCCGGATGCCAGATTGCCGCATCGGGCTTTGGGGGCACCCCTCCATGGGAGGGGAATTTATGGTGCTGTATCCAAACGTCGGTGCGCTTTGACACGACCACCCCACCCCCTTCGGGGGCACCCCTCCATGGGAGGGGAATTTGTAACAGCCCCCTCAAACCACACCAAATCACTCCAAACACACCGAAGCCCAATTCCCCTCCTGTGGAGGGGTGCCCCCGAAGGGGGTGGGGTGGTCATGTCAAAACGCCCCCTACAGAACCGGCGGCACTCCCCGTACCAATATTGACTGTGTGCAACGCCCCACCAAACCACGTTCGTCAAAAATCCGTGCGCTGGCTAGGCCCGCGCCTAAATCATCCAGCGCCGAGAGCGATTGCAAACCAATCCACTCGCCTTCTGCTGGGCGAATTAAATTGATTGTGGTGTCGGGGTTAATCGCAAAAAACGCATCTTTGCCAAAGTGTGTGCCGGTTTTTAAGTGATGGGTGAGCACCGGCACCGAATACGTCCAATCTGCCGCCAGTGCAACCCGCGCCAAAGGCGAAGTCGCCCGCCCCTCCACCACCGGCTGGCGCAGGCGCATCCACAAAATCGCTGGGCTGGCCTCGATATCAACGCGCAGCTCGATCGCTAAATGCAGGCCATCCCGCGCCCGCGCATGCACAAAAGGATCAAAACCCAGCGGCGGGGGCAACTTGGGCGCTTGGCCTGCCGCGCATCCATGCCAAGACGCATCTACCGGCAAATCCTCGCAGCGAAAGCGCAACACGCTGGCCCGGATGCAGCGCTCGCCGTCGGCCTGCATGTCGATCTCCAGCAGCTCCACACTGCGGCCCTCCTTTATAATGCGCGTCACCACCTCCACCGGCTGTACCGGCGCCGCACGCATCATATCTACCGTCATCCGCACCACTTGCCGTGGGTTTGGCTTTTGGTTTGGCGAAAGCCGCTCGGCAAACTCCCACTGCTCCACCGCCAAGGCCACCATCGCCAGCATTGCGCTACCGTGCTGCGTGTTTGGGTACCACGGCCCCGCCGTTAAACTGGTGGGCAACAAAAAACTGCCCTCTTGGCGAAACAATGGAAAATCCGCTGGGTGCTGGATGGGCGGTTTAGCGGGCGTTGCGGGTGGCGTGGCGGGCGTCATGATGCACCTTACTCTGGGCGATAAAACCCTAACGTTATTACACACCGCCCAAAACCACAAACCGCATTGGAGCTGCTCAAACCCTCCACGATGGCGGGGTGCGGCGATTTTGTGCCAACCGAGAAGCAAGTGCGCCACGCCGCGCTCCAACGGTGGTGCGTGTGGCGACGGTACGCGGTATAATCCGCCGTCATTTTTTGGATGGATGGGTTGTATGGCACTGATTACCCTGCGGCAAGTTTCAATCGCATTTGGCGGGCCATCCCTACTGGATCACGTCGATCTAGGCATCGAAACCAACGAACGCATTGCAATCGTCGGCCGCAACGGCGAGGGCAAATCCACCCTTCTCAAACTGCTGGATGGCACGCTAAAAGCCGACGACGGCGAAATCATCCGCAAATCTGCCCTCAAAGTTGCCACCCTACAGCAAGAAGTGCCCGAAGCATCCGGCAGCGCCACCGTGTTCGACATTGTGGCGGAAGGCTTTGGCCCTGCCGCCGCCCTCCTGCGCGACTACGAGGCCGCCACCGAATCCGGCGATCTTAACTTGTTAAGCCAACTCCAAGAGCGCCTAGAGGCCGTGGGCGGCTGGCAGATGCATGGGCAGGTAACCCACTGGCTCTCGCGCTTGGGGCTCGACCCGCACGAAGCCTTTGCGCCTCTCTCTGGCGGGCGCAAACGCCGCGTATTGCTGGCGCGCGCCCTCGTCACCGAGCCGGATTTGCTGCTGCTCGATGAGCCCACCAACCATCTGGACATCGCCAGCATCGACTGGCTGGAAAAATTCCTGCGCGATTATCGCGGTAGCTTGGTCTTTATCAGCCACGACCGCGCGTTTTTATCCGCGCTCGCCACCCGCATCGTCGAGCTCGACCGAGGCCGCCTGTTTGATCACCCCGGCAGCTACGAAAAATACCTCGAAAACCGCGCCAGCCGCTTTGCGGTTGAGGGCAAAGTCAACTCCGAGTTCGACAAGCGTCTCTCCCAAGAAGAAAAGTGGATCCGCAAAGGCGTTGAAGCCCGCCGCACCCGCAACGAAGGCCGCGTACGCGCCCTGATTGCCATGCGCCGCGAGCACGCCGAGCGCCGCGAGCGGGTGGGCAAGGTCAAACTCGCCATCGGTGAGGCCGAGAAATCCGGCAAGCGCGTATTGGAAGCACAAAACCTCTCCTACTCGGTCAAAGCCGCCGGCGCTCGTGAGCCACGCTGCCTGATCCGCGATTTTTCCACCACTTTATGGCGCGGCGACCGCGTAGGCTTGGTCGGCGAAAACGGGGTTGGCAAAACTACGCTGGTACGCCTGCTGTTAGGCCAGATCGCACCCACCTCCGGCCACGTGGAACACGGCACCAAGCTCGAAGTTGCCTACTTCGACCAGCTCCGCGCCGCACTCGATGAAGAAAAAACCGTTTTTGAGAACGTAGTCGAAGGCTCCGACTGGGTAGAGATCAACGGCCAGAAAAAACACGCGCTGGGCTATCTGCAAGACTTTTTATTCTCACCCGCCCGCGCCCGCACCCCAGTAAAAGCGCTCTCCGGCGGCGAACGCAACCGCCTGCTGCTCGCTAAACTCTTTACCCGCCCCGCCAACCTGCTGGTACTCGACGAGCCCACCAACGATCTCGATCTCGAAACGCTGGAGCTTTTAGAAGAAGTACTGATGACGTACAGCGGCACCCTGCTGCTAATCTCGCACGACCGCGCCTTTTTAGACAACGTGGTGACCGAAGTGTGGGTCTTTGATGGCCAAGGCGGGGTGGACGAATATGTTGGCGGCTATCAAGACTATCTGCGCCAGCGGCCTGCAGCCTCTATACAACAAGCCAGTCAAGCCTCCACACAAGAAGCTGCGGCTGCGCCAGCGCCCACCGCCAAACCCACCGAACCGCGCAAACGCCTAAGCTACAAAGAACAGCGGGAGCTGGAACAGATCCCCGCGCAAATCGACGCGCTGGAACAAGAACAAGCCCGCCTCGAAGCGCAACTCCAAGATCCCGACTTTTTTGTGCGCGCCCCGCAAGAGGCCAGCAACGCCACCGCTCGCTTGGGCGAAATCGAAACCGCACTGATGGAGCTATTGGAGCGCTGGGATAGCCTAGGCGGTTAACATCGACGGTTAACGTCGCCCGCTCAATACTGGCCGGTTCGCAACATCACCAGCGTGCAACCCTCCACCACTTCAACGCCGCTGGCCTGCAGCGCATCGGCCAGCCGCTTGGATTCGGTGCCGGGGTTCATGATCACGCGCTTTGGGTGCAGCGCCAACATTTCCGCCAGCAGCGGCTCGCCTCGATCAGGGCCAACGTACAGCGTGAGGGTATCTACCTCTCCTTGCACATCGCTTAGGGTTTTCGCCGTGGGCAGGCCCTCAATTTCTGCAAAGGCGGGGTTTACCGGCACCACCTCATGGCCATACTTTTGCAACAAGCGAATGGCTTGATTGGAATAGCGTTCTGCCTTTGGGCTGGCGCCTAAAACAACCGTTCGACTCATAACAAATCTCCGAAATTCAATAACGTGCAGAGAGAGTGACGTAACATTTCTTAGTAAGCCGTTAAAACTAATGTTTTGATTATCTGCAAAAAAATTTCTTTTACAAGAAAAGCGCGGCACTAAGGTTCTGTATTCGTGCGGCTATTCCCCTCCACTTTCCAATTCTGTGCAGCATTTCACGCTTCCCCGAAGGCACGCTCCACGATCCACCCCTATACTGAACAAGAATCTTTCGTCGGCAAATTTATACGACCCACACTGCCAGCCAAGGGGGCCGCCATGCATAATCGTAGAACATTTTTGCAACACACCATCGGTTTGCTTGGCACCCTCGCGGTTGCGCCGCCACTACCGCCACGCTTACTGGGCGCAAACGAAACACCACCGCTCCGCAACACTGGCGCATTTCAGCTCAGCACATCAACACCTGTGCCGCGCTATAAAGGTTATTGCATCGGCCTTGAAACCTATGATCGCAATCAGTTTGATCTAAACGCGGTGCTGCCTGCACTCAAGAAAATGCCAGTATCGCGCGCGCGTCTCCAATCCGGCTGGGCGCGCTGCGAACCTGAAGCAGGGCGTTATGATTTTGACTGGCTAGATGGCATTATCAACGCGGTACGTAATATCAATATCGAACCGTGGCTTAGCTTGGGCTTTGGAAATCCCGTCTACATGCCGGAATGCACCGATCCTGCGGGCGTAGGCTGGGTACCGCTCTACAATAAAGCAGCAATGGCTGCGTGGATCAACTACGTCAAAGAGGTCGCTCGCCGCTATCGTGGCAAAATCGTTTGGTACGAAATCTGGAACGAACCGTGGAACGAGCAATTCTGGATTAACGGGCCACGTTCAGGGCAAGAGTATGCGCGCTTTGCAATTCCCACCATGCAGGCAATCCGCGAAATCGACCCCAACGCTAAATTCGTGGTAGGTTCGATTACGCTTAGCTCCGCATCGCAGCAGTATGCCCGCGACTTTTTCAACGCAGGGGTAGCTGACTACGCCGATGCGCTCTGCTATCACCAATATGCACGTGTGGTAGACGACTACTATGTTTCGAAAGTTCAAAAGCTGCGCGCCCTAGTGGCAGAATACCCACGCCCCATGGAAATTTGGCAAGGCGAAAGCGGCGCCCCCTCCACCAACGAAACCATCGGCGTGCTTAGTAACTACTATTGGGATGACCAGCTCCAAGCGAAGTGGACCATGCGCCGCGAAGTTGTAGAGGCCTATGCGCAAATTGATCTAGGCTCCCAGTTTCACCTGATCGACCTTGCCGCACGCGGCAAAACCGGCGCAATTTTAGGGAAACCCAACTACAAGGGCCTGCTCAACCTCGACGCCACCCCCAAACCCGCCTTCGACGCTTTCAACACAATGATTTTCTTGCTACAAGGGAAATTCCCCCAAGCAAGCAAGGTGGGCGACCTACGCCTTACCACAACGGCCGATGCGACATTTTACAACTTCACCCCACAGGCAAACTCCACTGCAACCTCCATGATTGCCTACTGGCAACGCGGCGAATTCTTTGCCAACAACCAAAAACCCAAAGAAGTCGAAATGACCTTTGCCGCCGGCAACGCCGGAATGCTGGCTGACTGGGCGCTGTTCGACCCACTAACGCACAGCGTCTACCGCTTTAATCCTGACGTAACCACCTTAACCGTACCGTTAAAGGATTACCCGTTATTCATCCTAAAACGCAGCCAATTAGAGGCCATTGGGCAAATCGTCTCGTAAAACGCGCCACCATCAAAACGTCGGTGCGTTTTGAGACAACCACCCCACCCGTTTGACGGGTGATTACGCAACACAACATCGCCAAAACACACCCGTAGGGGCACGGCGTGCCGTGCCCACCCATCAAACCGCACAGGCAAATCCCACGGCGTGCCGTGCCCACGCATTTGGTGGGTGAATACACGCCGTGGCGGCGCCAAACACATACCGTAGGGGCACGGCGTGCCGTGCCCACCCATCAAACCGCACCGACAAATCCCACGGCGCAACGGGAACCGACGGGGGCCAACCGACAAAGGGCACGGCACGCCGTGCCCCTACGGGTGCCACATCACATGATTTGATCGTGCCATGCCCACCGGTCAAACCGCACAGCAAATCCCACGGCACGCCGTGCCCCTACGGTACGGTGGGATTGTGCTGGATATATTGTCGGGTGTACTGCAATTCATCATGATCGCGGATAACTCGCTCCCAATAACCCCGCTGCCATACGATCCCTCCGGGCGTCCCGCGCTGGCAATTAACGCGCCTTGTTACCGCCGACTTGAATGATCGAATGATCGTCGGAATGGAACCGGCCACCGGCTGGCCAAATTTTTCATCACTTGGCGGCTGACGAAACATCCTTATATTCTGCCCATTCAAGATCACGATTGCGTGAAAATGATCAGGCATCACCACCCATTCATCCAGAATCACCCCAGAGCGCTGCTTGCTCGTTCTACGCCATTCTTCAGCAGCAATCTCGCCGAGCACACTTAGTTGCACAGACCCATGCTGCAAACAACCAAATATATTTTTGCGACCTTGAACACAGATGGTTATGAAATAAGCCCCTGGTCGAGAATAATCGTACCCGGCTAGACGTATCGACCCGCGATTTAGCGTACGCATATAAATGGTGTGCACCCTACAATTCAGACGTGAAAATGAACATAGACTGGATGCACAGCATTTATTCAATATTCCCCCGTAGGGGCACGGCGTGCCGTGCCCACACATTTAGCAACGCGGCACCGCCAAAACACACACCGTAGGGGCACGGCGTGCCGTGCCCATCCATCAAACCGGACCGGCAAATCCCACGGTGCAATGGGAACCGTCCGGTGCCAACCGGCAAAGGGCACGGCACGCCGTGCCCCTACGGGGGGCGCATCACATGATTTGATCGTGCCGTGCCCACGCATCAAACCGCACCGACAAACCCCACGGCGTAACGGGAACCGTCCGGTGCCAACCGGCAAAGGGCACGGCACGCCGTGCCCCTACGAGGCATCACATCATCTGATCGTGCAATGCGCCGCCGTCTAACTGGCTCATATCTTCGGTGATTTCGCTAAACGGATGCACATGGCCGCCAAACTCGGCGGCAAATTTTTCTGCGGCCTCTTTGCTTGAAAAGCTGCCAATCGTGGGGCCCATCGAACCGTGGCGGCTGCTACCGACTACATAAAACGCGGTTTTTGCATCAATCCACGCGCCGTGCGGCTCATCCCAATCGGTTTGCGCCATGTCTTGAACGTAAATCGCCTTCACTTTGCGCTGCTGTTCCGGCTTTAACACCACGTTAAACAGTTCCGTGGTATCGCAAAAAAACAGCGGCTGGCCGATCTCATCCACGTAATGCAATTGCGCTTTCGGGCCGGGGTATTCGGAGAGCACCATACCATCCAGATCGCACGGCGTATGATCAGTGATCTCAACCGGCCCCTGCGTAGTGCTCGCAGGGGAACACGCCACGAGCGTCGCCAATAACGGCGCCAACAAGGGCGTCAATGACAACCGCGAAAATGCGGGCTTTTTCAATGGTGCCGTCATTCTTTAAATCTCCAAGTAGCAATCGCAAGAGGGGCCGCAATCCACAGCAACATCACGGCCATCAATAAACCCGGCTGCGATAACGCAGGTGGCAATACGGTTGCCAATCCGAACATCGCTCGCACATCTTCCAGCGCAAATAAATTCAGAATCCGAAAAACATCCGTAGGGTTCAGCAACAATAACGCCGGGAGCCACTCGCCCGTAACGTTACCGCCGCTCGCCACCAAACCGCCCATCAAGATCAAATCAAAAATTAACACAAAGAAAAACCACGCCCCAATCGCAAGGCCAGATGCCTGTGTTCGCTCCTGAGAAACCACCGACACCAACAGCGCAAGGCTTATAAAAATAAGCCCCAGCACAATCGAACTCACAATAAACCCGAAAAACTGCATAAATTCTGCGGGAGTAAGATACGGAAGCAACACCAGCGCAACCAACCCAAACCCTACGAGCGTAGAAAGCGCCAGCGCAGCCGAAAGCCCTGCAAACTTGCCCATCAGCAATTCAAAACGCGTAATTGGCATCGCCAGCAACAGCCCCAGCGAACCACGCTCCCGTTCACCCACAATCGCATCAAAACCCAAAATCAACGCAATCAGTGGAATTAGGTAAATCACCAGACTCACCAAACTTGCAATCACCACACCAATCGACTGAAATCCAACCGAACCCTGCTGCGCACCGCCCATATAGGCAATGACCAGCGCAAACAGCGCAAAAATCATCGCCACCACCAACACCCAACGATTCCGAATCCGATCACGAAACTCTTTTGCCGCAACCGTGATAATTTGCCGAATCTGCATATTTCTATCCCAAAAATCGAGCCGCTCAGTGCGAAAGCCCGAAGAACACATCCTCAAGCGAGGGTTCATGAATATCCAGATCTGCCAACTGCGGGCCCATTTGCGAAAGCAGGCTCAAAGTCTCCATCTTCGCAGCGCGTTGACAAGTAACTTCCAACACCCCATCCGCATGAAGCTCCACCGCAAGCCCTCGGGCACGAAGACGCTCGATCGCCGGCGGGGTTCCGCCCTCAAAATCCGCTTGTTCGCCAAGTTGAATGCGGATCTGCACAGGGAGCGCAATGCGCTCGCGCAACTCCTGCAAACTCCCCTGCGCCTGAATTTTTCCGGCAGCCATAATTGCCAAGCGGCTTACCCGCTGCTGAATTTCCGCCAGAATATGCGAGGTGATCACCAGCGTAACGCCTTCACTCTGCAATTCTGCCAGCATTTTATAAAACTCACGAATCGCCTCTGGATCTAAGCCATTGGTGGGCTCATCCAAAAACAAAATCTGCGGCTTGCCCAATAATGCCTGCGCAAACCCCAAACGCTGGCGCATCCCCTTTGAATATCCGTTCACGCGCCGATGAATCGCCTTGGCCAAACCCACTCGCTCTAAAACTCGAATGCAGTCTCTACGATCCACCCCTTTCAAGCGCGCAAAAAACTGCACTGTTTCCAAGCCTGTCAGGTTGTCATAAAGAACTACGTTCTCCGGCACATAGCCAACCCTACGCCGCACATCACGAAATCCACGGCTGCCAATCAAGGTGCCCTCTACCAGAATCTCGCCGCTGCTTACTGGAATCAAGCCCAGCATCATTTTGAACAAGGTGCTCTTACCCGCGCCGTTATGCCCGATCAAGCCGAGCATCTCACCACGAGCCACCTGCAGATCAACAAGCTCCACCGCCTGTATCGCGCCAAAACGCTTGCTTACCTGGCGAACCTCAATGGCATGTTCAGTCATGCGTTCTACGCTCTCTCCACGCTCAATTCAAAAACACAAATCAAAGTCGACTCTCAAATCAAAGTCGATTTTCAAATCAAAGTCGATTCTCAAAATACCGGCCCATCCAGCCGCGCCATTCTTGATGCGTTGGCTGCATTCGTGGCGCTGCATCTACAATGCTTGGGGCGCGCAACATCGGAAACTGCTGGCTCACAAAACGCAGAGTTTGCACTGCGGGGCTTGCCATTAATAATTTCATCAACGGAAATTGCCAAGTAAGGCGATCTACCATATCGTTCGCCTCATAGGGAATATCACCACGGCCATTGCCATCCCGATCCCAACCGGAATAATTGCTCCAGTAGTTCCCAGTTTTTTCGCCCCAGGCAATATCCTTGGATGCAACATAGCGCACCTGATCTCGGTTGCTAATAAAATCGTTGCCTTCCACTTCGTTCTTGATCGACCCGGCCCACAGATGTACGCCCATACGATTATCAACAATCAAATTGTCGCGCAGAATGTTGTCTTCGGCATCGTAAATAAAAAACCCACGGTGATTTCCAGCAACGATGTTGCCGGTCACCTCCGCATTTTGAATCGTTCTCAACATGATGCCGTGATCTGAATTGCCCCAAGCACGGTTGTTTCTCACCGTTTGAAAACGCACTTCCATCAACGCGAGACCGCCGCGATTATAGTAGCTATCGTTGTCTTCCCAGAGGTTATGCCAGGAATTCATGTAGTGCGTTCCATAACGGCTATGGTGCAGTTTATTGCCAACAAAGCGCGCCCGATGCGAGACATCCACATAAATCGCATCACGCACAAAGCTTATATCGTTATGCTCGATAATGGCACCGGTGGTGTTATAAAGCTGTATGCCATTGCCGCGCATCGCAGAACGATAATTGCGTTTTCCGGTAATTCGATTATGCGTTACGGTTGCGTCGTTTGCCTTTTCGATCCAAAGGCCAAACAAGTTATAGGTCAGGTCGCAGTAGCGCACCACACCACGGTGTGCGCTAGGCATAAAATAAATGCCCGCGTTTTGCTTCAAAAGACTATCGCCGGAATCCCGAATGATCAGCTTTTCAATCACCACATCCGCCACATCCACGCGAATCGTATGATCCCGCTGACCACCCGAAATCGTGGGGCGACGGCCATTGCTGGTAAGCGTTATTGGCTTATCAATGATTAAGTTTTCAGGATACAGGCCGTAAGCAATCACGATTCGATCGCCAGCCACTGCACGATCAATGGCTGGCTGGATTTTCTGGCCCGCCGCCACCGCGATATCCGCTGCGTTGGTTGCCGTTGCGCAGAAAATCAGGCTCAGGCTGCAAATGAGTCGCAAAAATATGCGCTTGCTCGTATAAAAAAGGCGCCAGCGGGCGCAAACCTCGCTGGCGATATTAACGGATAGAACGCTAATCAACTAATCCCCCATTCAATGATTCCCATGTATTTAAGCACCAAGAACACCGTAGCACCGGCCAACAGGTTTTTGAAGCCTACATAGCTGATCATATCCATCGTAGTCGCCTTGCGGTAGTGATGCTGCCACCACGGGCCTTCTTTCACATAAGGCTTGGAACCCATACGAATAATCACCTCAAACAAACACCACGCACTCCAGCCGCCGATCATCATACCGGCCTGCACATTGCCCGCTAGCGCAAGCCCGCCGCCAAATACAATGGCAGGAACCAGCGCCATCAACAGGCCGCCCAAAAAGCGGCTACGGTCAAAGCTGCGCCAAGGCCAGACGTGGTCGATAAACTCAGCCCACAGCATCGCAATCGCACTTCCACCCAAGGGGTAAGGCGGATGCGCTGGTGGGCTTGGCATTCTTGGGTCACGCGCTTCCACCATTGGAATGCGCGCACGCTTGGGCTTTAAGACCACACCCGCAGGGATTTGATTGGCAGGCACCGGCTCAAAATAACCATCTACGTTAATGGCCGTCATCGGCAGCCCTGCTTTAGTACGCACTTTGCGTTCGGAAGCAAGCGGCGGGCAAGCTTCATCATCGGTGTACAGCACCAAGCAATCTAGGCACAACAAGCACTCACGCGGATCAATCCGGCCAATGTCGTCAATTGCCAGCGAACCGCAGCCTTTACCGCACGCCTTGCAGGTATTGCATTCCTCTTTACGCGGCAACCCAAACCAGCGGAAAGTAGAGGGAATTGCTAACGACGCGCCCAAGGGGCACAGATATTTGCAGAAAGGCCGTTCAATAAACAGAGACAGCCCCAATAACGCAGCAGCATAAGCCGCATAAGGGCCACCTCGCTCCAATATCCCGATCAAAAATGTGGTCTTGAACGGCTCAATCTCGGCAAGCTGTTCGGCGAGCTCCATCGAAAACAGCGATACCCCCAACAGCCCGAAGAATATGCCGTATTTGACCCATTTCAGGCGATCATGCCATTTCACCGACAACTTGGTCTGAAAACGTTTCAGCCCCGTTAGCCGCGCAAGCTTATACAGCAACTCCGAAGCCGATCCGAACGGACACAGCCAGCCGCAAAACAGCCCTCGCCCCCACAAGAACACCGTGGCGATGATAAAAATCCAGAAAATAAAGATAAATGGGTCGGACAAGAACAAGTCCCACGTCCACTGAAACAGAAGCGAGTGGAACCAGGTGAGCACTTGCGTAATGGACGGCTGCGCCATCAAAAAGCCGCCCACAAAGAAAATACTGATCACCCAGCCGGTATACTTGAACGCATTGACGGGATAATGCTTCTTATGCGTGGATGCGCGGGTTAAACGGTGCCGCTGACTATAAACAACACCAATCACCAGCAAAAACGCCGTGAACAAACCAATTTCCAGCGCCCGACTGCGCCAAATTTTTTCCCAGCGCGCCATTTCGCGCTCGATCTTGGGATGGCCACCTGCCATGTATTCCGCCGGCAACCAGTAGTTCGCCATAAAATTGCGGAACGTACGCGCGCCGGTTTCGCGATCGACCTTGTTCCCCATGAACACAAAGTTCCACGGATACGCCGCCGAAAACGCGGGGGATCGAATGATAAAAATCCCCGACTCGTTATAGTGCGGCGCACCCTCGGCGTGAATCCCATATAAATTCAAGGAATCTTTATCGCGAAACGTGAACATGTCGTGGCCTTGACGCACCTGAATGCGATCAAACAAACCACCACGCACAAAACCCGAGCCCTTAAACGACTCCTTCCCCGCCGTCCGAACCACAAACAGAGCATGTTCGCCAGGCTTGAGCTGTTTCATCAGGTGATCGTAGCTCATATCGCCCAGAATCGCGCGCCCTACATCCGGCGCGTTAAGATAGCCAAACCAAAGTTCAATAAAGGTGTCGCGGCCATTCGGCAAACCGACTTCACGGTTCGTTACCTGAAGGCGCTGGACGCTGCCCTCTTTGACTAACGTCGCCCAATCCAACGTTTTGCTTAGCGTTAGCAACTCGGCTTGCGCGCGATCATCCGGCTGAATAATTCCCGCCTGCCGCGCAACCGCCATGCCCGACGTCGTAAGCACCTGATTTTCTGCAATTACGGTAACCGTAGCGCCGCTAATACCATCTATCGTAGTAGCACCGGAACTGCTATTACCAATCTCGATTTCATCGCCTACAAACTTGCCCGTGTATTGATCCAAAAATTGGGTAAGTGCGGATTCTGGAATTCCCAACAGCAAGATCGGCTCCGAGTGCTTCAGCACTTTGGCGCCAGTGAAATTGCCTTTCGTATCCATACCAATCAGCGTAATCACCGGTTTACCAGAATACGCAGGCGTATCGGTAATGTCGGTGGAGAGCATCACGTAGCCTTTCAGTACCGCATTGGCACCTTCACCGTCCCAGCCCTCGACATAAGGCGGCTGCCCCTTACGAACAGTAAAACGCGTAGCGCCGGGAAGCACCTCTTGACAAGAAGTATAACGACACATATCAGGGTCGCTAAACAATTCAGGCGCAAGCTTTGCTTCATACGCTCCTGCGTAGGCAAAGTTTGACAAAAAAAACATCGAAAGCACGAGCGCCACAAGCCACGCAGCCGCGATGTTCATCGGTGAGAAACGAACCTGCCGCACGAAAGCCGCTGGAAGTCGAGCCCCTGAATGATAATCACGATCGCGGGATTGCTGGATGGAATAATCTACTTGGGCGAATGCATCGACGTGCAAGTGTTGCAGAGTCTGAACACTCATGACGCCACCCCCTCTATTTAGAAGCCGAGACGAACGCTTCGGCATGGTTACAACAATGGCCGGTACCAAGAAGGGCCGTTACTACAAAAGGCTGCTACGCAATACGCAGCAGCCTAGAGAAAATCAAGCCAGCACCACATTGAAAGGTGGCAACTGGCCCTGTATCACCGGAATCAAGCCGGTTCAACAATCATCCGCAAACGCATTTCAAGGTGCAATGCGTGGCAGAAGTGAGTGCAGTACGCCCAGTACACGCCAGGCTTATCTGCCACAAACGTAACCGACTTGGTTTCCTGCGGGTTCACAATAAAGTTGATGTTATAGCGGTGAATCGCAAAGCCGTGGGTCAAGTCTTCGATGGTGTCGATGTTGGTGAGGATAATCGTCACCTCGTCGCCCTGCTTGACGCGGAATTCCGTCATACTAAAGGTCGGCGCTTGCGACGCCAGACGCACGGTGACTTTTTTGCCATCCCGCGTAATGCCCGAATCGCCAAAGCTCTTCACGGCCAGCGGGAACTCATCCATATTGTAGGTTTGACGAGTGCTGATGATTTCACGACGCATAATCACAAAATCATGAGGCTCAGGGCGCACAGGGTGCTCCGAAACCAAGCGCATCTTCTCACCAGAAATATCCACAATCTGCTCGTTCTCCGCATGCAGCGGGCCTACCGGCAAATAGCGGTCTTTCGAGAACTTGCAGCCCACCGCTAGCCACTGGCCGTCGGCCTTCATGGTTTCAGAATGAGTCGCGTTGATATGGCCGGGCTGGTAGTGAACGTCTAGGCGATCTACCACGTATTTTGCAGTGTTATCACCACCGTGGAAGCGAATCGCAGCGTCTACGTTCCATTTCACGATCTGGCTGTCCAAGAACAGCGTAGTATAGGCGTTACCGCGACCATCGAACGCCGTATGTAGGGGCCCAAGTCCGATTTCAACTTCGGCAACAATGGCATCGTCGATATTCGGCAGGCTGCCATCGAACCACGCGAGTACTTTATCCAGCTGAATTACGGTAGCGGTAGGCGAGAGTTTGCCTGCGCAGATAAAGTACTTTCCATCGGGACTCGCGTTCACACCGTGCGGGTTTTTCGGCACGGAAACGTAGGCCGTAAGTGCCGTTTTGGGATCGGTGTTCGATGCGCGAGTACCGTCTACCACCGGCACTTTTGAATCGCCAATAGTGGTGAACTTACCCGCTTTTACTGCTTCTTCGATACGCGCAATGTTAAAGAAAATACACGCATCACGTTCTGCCGACATCATCTCGGCAAAAACCGCACCATTTTCAACGTTGTACTGGTTAGAGGCAGCAAGCTTGCCATCAAACGAGGTTGCAACGAGGTCGCAGTTACCGTCGATCAGGGCCTGCCAGCGCACTTCCATCGACTCGATATCTAAGCAGCTGAACAACACTCGATAAGCAGCAACGTCATCCAGACCGTGGCCATCATTCGGCATCGGCTGATGGAATTCGCCACCGGCAAATAGGCGCGTGCTGTAATTTATGTCTGGATTTACTGCATCGCGCTTGTCAGGAAAAATCCCGTGAAAACCCTGCACGTTCGGCAGTTCGGTGATTTTGTCACAGATAAAGTAATCCAAGCGGATGCGCGCAACCCGCGAGTTGATTTTATCGTTGATAAACGCATAACGGCCATCGTAGTTGCCGTCTTTATAGGTTGCATGAACGTGGTGGGTATCCGCAACCGTATATTTCAGCGTGCCATCAGCCTTGGTGCCCATGACTTCTTTGGATTCATTGGTAATCCCCCAGCCCACCAGCACGTCTGGCACAAAGCAGGGAATCCGGTGCAGTTCACGGCCTGAAGGGAAGCCCAGAATCCGCATATCCCCCGTATGGCCACCGCTCCACAGGCCGTAATAGGTATCCAGCTCACCCGGATGTGGGTGCAGCATTTCTTCTTTCGCGGCAGCGGCAGCAGAGGTAGCAGATACCGGTGCAGCAGCACCCGCTGTCGCACCTGCAGCAGGCTCTTCTTTTTTACAGCCGGCCAAACCAAGCGTAACCCCGGCGGCACCGGCCGCCCCTGCAAGGGCAACGGTCTGGTTCAAAAATTGGCGACGGCTGCTGTTGACGGGTTCCTGATCGGAAGTTGGGTCATGACTCATATTTAAGGCTCCATGGAGTTAATTTTTTACAGCACAGATACCAAAGCGCACCTGCGACGCGCGGGCGGCCGGAAATATACACAAGAATAGGGGGTGGGGCGACGCACCACGTCAGACACTCGATGCTTTTGTACCACTATCTCACCATCTCTTGACCTAGGGCAGTTTACGTAAGCATAAACCTGACAGCGTATACGGCTTTTTCAGTATTGCAAGCTTGCTTAGTTCACCATAAGCGACCGATCAAAAAGGGTTAGAACCCACTCTGCGCTGTTTTCGGCGTGTTTTCGCATTTGCTATGATCGGCAACGTGACTCCCCATTCAACCTCGAAAAACCATTTTTATTATTGGAAAATCCGTCTCTGGAGTTTGCGCCATGACCGACGAACTGCACTTTCGCATCCCCCTGATCTCCCCCTACCTAACCCGCGCCAACGAACATATCCGCTGGAACCTCAAACGCGCGCTCAACGCAGACAAAGCCCTGCGCGACCGAGTGCAAGGCAAAGTCGTGCTAATTACCGGCGCAAGCTCTGGAATCGGCGCAAGAGTTGCGGGAGAGCTTACCGATGCCGGCGCCACGGTACTGCTGGTTGCGCGCAGCCAAGACAAACTGGAAGCCCTCGCCACCACACTCTGCGAACGTGGCGGCAAAGCGTATGCCCTACCCGGCAATATTGCCAATATGGAAGACTGCGACCGCGTTTGCGAACAGGCACTTCACGATCACGGTCGAGTAGACATCCTGATTAACAACGCAGGGCGCTCCATTCGCCGCTCGATTAAATTTTCGTTTGAACGCTTTCATGATTTTGAGCGCACCATGCAGCTCAACTATTTCGGCGCAATTCGCATGGCGATGAACCTATTGCCTTCCATGCTCGAGCGCAATGAAGGCCACATCATCAACGTATCCACAGTAGGCGTGCAGGCAAACCCAGCGCGATTTTCTGCCTATCTCGGCTCAAAATGGGCGCTTGAAGGCTGGACGTGGGCGGCTGCCAACGAATTTGCACACACCGGCGTGCGCTTTTCAACCCTCAACTACCCGCTGGTGCGCACCCCCATGATTGCACCCACGCGGATTTACGATTACACGCCGGCAATGTCTCCACAAAAAGCAGTGGAATGGATGCTGGACATCGTAACCACACAAAATAAAAGAAAAGTAACACCCACCGGTTTATTTGCATTGAGCATGTACTATCTATTGCCCAAAACTGCGGAATCCGTAGTCAATTTGGGCTATCAAACCGTTTACGAACAGCCGCCGGAAAACTATCAATCACACCACACCAAAAGCCAAAATTCCGAAGAAAATCAAGAAGAGCCAAGTGAGCCAGCGGCCGCCAATTACGCCCCGCACCCGCAGACATCCACCCACAAAAAAACAGGCCGAACCGGCAGAAATAGCCTGCAAAAGCCTACGAACAACATCACCCTATTCCGCAAGCACAGCCAAAAAAAGGCCGCCCCCAACAGGGAAAATCCCAATAGGAAGCACGAACATTTTCCGGTCAAATGGTCTCTGAACCAGCGCTGACAATCGTCGGCGCTTTTTATCCACCCGGTACACCCGGCAATAAAGATCAGGGACTTGATAACATGAGTAGCATTAGCGCCAAATTCGGGCCTTCCGAAGCCCAAAGCAACGAACAATTCCGCGCCGCCGCCAGCGACGCACTCAATAAAACCGAATGCTGCAGCAAGGAAGCGCTCAAAGCAGCGCTGGAAAACACCCCGCTCCACACCCTCTCCAAACAAGAACGCACCGCACTTCTCACTGCACTACGCCAAGCCGCCAGCGACGGCGGAGTCAATCAAGAAGAAGTAGAAACGCTTATCCAGATGCTTAAATCGTTCACGAGCAACGATGCCGGCTATAAGCAGTCACAAAACGCTCTTGAGCGATATTCCGATGGCGGTCGTCGTTTCAACAAAGACATGGACAAAACCCTCAACCAAGTCGGCGGCGAGAACGCCGATCTGGTGAAGGCCGCACTTAAAACCGTAAACGCCCACTACCTTACCCACGCAGAGCGCTCTACCATACTCACCACCCTAAAAGGCTTTATCCAAGACGGTGATTTGAGCGCATCGGAAGCAAAATCTCTGATTAAAATGCTCCAAGATTTCGACGACACCGGCAAGGCACTGCCCCCCGGCCAATTTCCGATCCAAGGCGTCTGCCCCGAAAAATTGCCCGGCAACCCCATTTGCAACGACATCATCGCAAAACTAGGCTGCGACCATACGCCGCGGGAATGCAATATCGGCTGCCACCCTCCTCGCAATGACTACCATGATCACAATCCCAGCCGCGACCCGGGCTTGAATCAGATCGGTATGCCAGTGATTCGCCGCAATTGCCTTCACACTACGGACATGAGGCCCGAAGACACGATTAACAGCGCAATCAAGTCCGAAATTTATGGTTATCTAAAGAACTGCCCGCCTAGTGCCGGTCGTGATGCTCTAATAGACGGCTTTTCCAAAACGCACACAAGAGATATGAGCACGGAGCAGTGGAAAGATTTCAAAATGATGGTGATGGTGGGCTCCGCTGATGGCAATATCGGCTGCCAAGAAGCGCGCTCGATCTACGAAGAATTGCTCAAAGCTCCCGGCAACCGCGACTCCAGCGTGCCGCCCCCCCCCCGTACCGAATCAGCCTCCCTCACAACCCTGGCACGCCCGTAAGCCCAAGCAATCCAAGCGACCCCACCGCTCCAGCGGCACCCGCTCAGCAGTGGACCATCAACCAAGTTGGCAACGGAAAAGCCCAGATCGACCTTGGCAACTACACCTTGGCGCTGGATGAAAACAGCTCCGAACTGATCCTGACCAACAAAGCCACAGGCGAAAAATCCCGTATCTGGGGTGACCCACACTTCGATACCACGGGCGATGGCAAAAACATGGTGGATTTCAAAGGCACCGCCACGTTGAACCTCGAAGACGGCACCAAAATCACAATCAATACCCGGCCTGACCCAAACAACCCCAACGTAACCTATGCAAGCCAGCTCACCATTACCAACGGCCACAACGCAATTTCCGTGAACGGCCTCGACGCAATCACGAAAGGCGATTTAGAAATCCAGCAGCACCAAGCAGGCGCGATTTTGGACCTGATCACCCCAGACGGTGTGAGCCTTTACGAAAACGACAAAGGCCCAGGCTGGCTGATACGCGATAGCTACTGGATGCGTGAAGTCCCACTCACCCAAGATGGTATGAACCGCGCCGAAGAAATCAACAATAAAAAGCCTGAAGACCCCATGGCAGGTTTGCGTAGAATGATGCTAAACGAGCTGGCCGCCAGCGGTACGCTTAACGAGAAATTAGTAGAGCTCTTTGAAAAGACAGCTGCCCCGCAGTCTGCTTAAGTTGAAAAGAAAGGTTAAAGGAAACGCAAAAAGACCCGCAAATGCGGGCCTTTTTGTTCTCTGCTTCGGTCAGCTTCCTTTTATTTGTACATGCACCGTCGCACACTCGTCCGAGGGCACCAATTGTGCCGTGCGCGCGCAGATTTCAATGGTATGCAGCCCTGCATTCAAACCGTACAGCTCAATCGACTCCCGCTCACGCCACACCGAGAACGGCGCACCGTCCACACGATAGCGGTATTGCAGATCACCGGCGGCCAAATCGGGGTTGTAGCCATTCAGCGCGATCGTTACGACATTGCCCTCTACGGTCACGGCATTCGCTGCACGAGCGCTCCTGACGCCACTTACCGACGCCGTTGTGCCATTTTCTACATAAGCGCTCAGGTGAGGCGCAGCGCGTGCGGCTTTTCCTTGCGCGCGTATCATGCTGGCCACTAGACCGATGTAATTCGCGCTTTCATCGGTCACCCAGATTTCTCCAACGCTCAGGTTATAACCCTCAAAGCTAGGCAGAGGAATCGCACCGATCATACCCAATACAACCGGCACGACTTTCGGAGTAAGCTCATTGATGAAGGACTGCGCTAGATTATTACCCAGCACGAGGGTGCTCGCAGGATCCATTGCACGAATTTTAATGCGGGGCGATCCTGCAAATTCTACCGACAAGGCATTTTGATCGGTCATCCCCAAGTTGGCGGTCGCTTCAATATCGACAGTGGCACCCATTACGGTTCTCATCGTGCCCTTTTTATCAATGGCTGCATCCAATCCCAAATACACATCATGCATACGGAAAGTCGCCAAACCACGGCTGGATTTCACCAATTCCAAACTCGGGGCAGAGGCTGCATTCAAGCGCACTCGCACGCTCTCGGCAGAGCCTGCACCATTGATGTCTTTCAGGCCGGGAATGTCTTTATCCGTCATAGAAACGGTGAGCATTCCAGAAGTCGTGACCGCCGCAAGCGCCTGGTTGATCATATTCTGAGAAATCACAATTCCAATATCGCGCACCGCACCCTTAGGCGAGACGTTGCTGGCAGCAGGAACTGCGGCGATTTCTTTCCAAGGATAGCCGACAATCGCGGGGCCTTTATGGGTGATTGCATTGATACGCGCACCCAAGCCAATTACCAAGCCATTTTCCGGCGTTGCGATGCTGGCGGGCAGAATTTCCGGGCTAATTTGATTGCCGTTAATGTCAATCACAATATTGCGCGGAAAGGTATCGACCATTTCGGCCATCTTCGCCGGTAGAATGGCTTTTAACTGGCCTTCCAGAATCCACACCACGATGCCTTTGAACGCATTCAGGAAGGGATCCACCAGCCAGCTCGGAAGAATGCTAACATCAGCACTCAGCTTACCAAGGCTCAGCGACAGATTTTCTAAGGATACTTTTAGCTGGTTACCCGCACCTACGCTTACTTTCGCGGTGGTTGAGAAAGTGATCTTGTCTACCGAAGCCGCTACTGGAATCCGAGTCGTCCAGCCAATCAGGGGGTCGAGGCGCACTTCTGCATCGGCCCAAAAACCGCTCAGCGTGCCGCTCACATCCAAGCGTCCATCGGCGCTATTTTTTACTGCCAGATTAAGCTTGTTATCGGCAATTGTTGCATCATTTACGTTGATGCGATAGCAGCTGCCTAAAATGCACTCTTCTTTTAGCGGATTCATGCCTTTTAGCAAGCCGCCAAGAGCCGAGGTTTTCAGCAGGCTCTCAAGCTCACCTTTGATAAAATTCAGGCCGGCGCTGCTTACCCGTACACTCAAGCTATTGGCAACGCTCACCGTTGGGCGCGCAAATTTTTGAACACGAACACGGCCAATGCGGTCGGTCGCGGTAAAGGTAATAAAATTTGCGTTGGCAACTTGCGCTTCAAACTGGTTGCTCGCATTCAGGCTGACGGCGCTGCCGTTCACCTGCACGGATTGCACACCGGATGGATCTTCCGCATAGCCACGCACGACGAGCGTGCTGCCCTCGGTCACTTGCGTGATGTGCACCACAGGGCCAGCAGCATCGTAGAGGAATTTGACCGTGGGGGTCGCTGGCGTTACGACGCGCAAAAAGTTTTCACCATCGACAAGATAATCCGCAATGCTCGCGCCAGCCGCAAGCGCGCCTTCAGCCTGGATTACAAATAGGCTGGTAATATCTTGATCATTAAGGGTAATCTTAAGCGTTGCGGGCTGCCCTTTGGTAAAGCTAAGGGCAATGTCGGGAGGCGTGGTATAAACCTCACCACCCACAGGATTGGTCACAGTGACCGCTTTACAAGCGGTAAGAAACACGGCGAACAGCGTCACCAAGAAGAGGTTGCGCACATCAATTCGCATCGAAAAGCCTCCGGCAGGACAAAACAACAAAAGCCGACAAAAAACACCGTGCGCCTAGAAGCAATGGTTCACCACAAGGAGACTGTTGCTCAGGCGCAATGGCTGACCCAGTGCCGGTCAAAAATTGATCACCCCTTATAAGTTGCATAGTAGGCTACATAACCGCCTAATGCAATTCATGCACGAGTGGTTCACAAAATTCACACAAAGTGTTACAACCAACAGACGGCGCAACAAAACGCCCTTCACAGGACTCTGGTATCGAATGCAGCTCCCTTTGCGCCGCTATCCAAGCACCCTCACCGTTCACCGCAGCTTGCCCACGAACTTGGCTGGGCGGGATTTTTTCGTGGGCGATACGCATGGACATTACACGCATTTATTCCAACAGTTGGCTCGGGCAGGATTCGATGCAAGCGTGGATCGCCTGATCGCCACGGGCGATTTAATCGACCGTGGCGATCAGAGCATGGCGATGCTGGAATTGCTTGAGCAGCCGTGGTTTTTCTCGGTGCTCGGCAACCATGAGATTATGTTTTTGGAAGGGATGCTCAACGAAGACCGTCACTACATTGCGATGCAACTGCAGAACGGCGGCCAGTGGCTGCAAACTTTCAATGAAGACGATCTACGCCATCAGGCACGCCAGATTGCAAAATACTGCCCCTTGGCGATCACCGTGGAAACCACTGGCTATAAGGTCGGTATCTGTCACACCGACCCGCTACTGGAGAATTGGTCAGCCATGCAGAAGCTGCCGTTGAAGGCGTTTTATCCTGAACTTGCTTGCCTTTGGTCGCGCAGTCGCTATCAAAAAGCCCGCACCGGCAAACCGCAAAAACCAATTGCCAATATTGACATTGTGATCTCTGGGCACGTCGCTTGTGATGCGCCTACTTGGGCAGCGAATCAGGTGTTTATTGATACTTTCCATCGCGGTGGCGCGCTCACGGTATCAACCCTAAGCGCGCTTTTGAACCCGACAACCATCGCGTAACGCAATCCTTGCGAATCCGGCCTTGCTAATCCGGATTCTCCACCAAATCACCCACCCGAATCGGGCTTAATGCGCGCAAGATCAGGCCGTAGCTTACTTTTTCGAAGGTGCGGAACAAGATCACCGTTCCACGGCGCTCATTCGGCAGCTTTACAAGATCACCACGCAGGCCGTCTTTGACGGTTTCTCCCAAGCCCTTAATGGCCAGCACATCGCCCACACGCAAGCGCTCGCGCTCGCCACGATTGATGACGATCACATCATACTGACTGGCGTTACGCACGCCCGAAAATGCATGGATAATGTGGCCTTTGATCTGCTGCTCAGGGGAGCGCGGATAAAAGGTTGAATCCAGCTTGCGTTCCTCGGATTGCAATAAGCGATCGTTGGTGCGCACATCCTGCGTTGTGGTAAGCAGGCGCATCCGGGCGACGCCAGCTTCCGCGTCTTCGAAGCGGGCAGAACCTAGATCGACAACGCCAAAGCCTAGGTATTCCTTGGTTTCAGGATCAACAAAATCTACGCCCTCGCGGTAAACGCCGTACACTTTTGTGGGGTTCGCCCAATCTCCCCGCGCGTAAATCAAATCGCCCACGCCCATGATGATATGCTTTTCATCCCCCGCCAGCACATAGGGCGCAGACTTGGCTTCTTCTGGCGAGATTACGCGATTGCCCACCAGAAAGGAGCTGATCGCATCTAGGGGAATGGCCGGAATAGGGGATTCCAAGGCCGTAACGCGCACCTTTGGACTAAGTTTGACGGTGCCCGCTGCAGCGCCACGACCAATCCGTAAGCGCGGCTGGCCGTCTACATAGACCAGCGTAAGCTCATCTCCAGGATAAATTAGGTGTGGGTTTGCAATTTGCGGATTTGCCTGCCAAAGTTCTGGCCAATGCCAAGGTTTTTGCAGGAATTTGCCGGAAATATCCCAAAGCGTATCGCCCCGTTTGACCACATAGGTATTAGGGTGATCCGGCCTTAGATCTAGGCCAAACGCTTGCAAGCTAAACGCCAGCGCGCACACGCCGATACCACGGAGAAATGTTTTGATCATCACACGAATCCCTTTATCATTACTTGCTTGTGACGCTGCAAAAACCTTCGGCGCTGGCCCGATCAGTGGCTTGTAGCGCAAGGCTGCGTACTAAAATGGTGCCAAAACGATGCTACAGTTAGCACTCAGTTCTAAAACTATAGCCGCTTTCACAACATCAAGAGGCTTTCGTATCGTTAATCCTAGCCATAAACGCAAATAGCGCTTTTGTAGCCCTGCTTTGGCGGTTGCATTCCCAAAAGACAGCATTGTGCGGCTTTTGGAATCCTCAATTCACAAACGCTTACCGCCAGACCCCTAACGGTATTTGGTAAACTCAACCTAGCAAACTATAGACCCTTTCCCTCCGGTTCGGATGCGTTTTTGCGTTTACGCTCTTTTCATACGGTAAAAATACAATGGCTTTATTGGATATTCTTGAATTCCCCGACCCACGGCTTCGCACCCAAGCAAAGCCTGTCACCCAGTTCGATGCGGCGCTACGCAAGTTGACGGAAGACATGCTAGAAACCATGTACGATGCCCCCGGTATCGGGCTTGCGGCTACGCAGATCAACGTCCATCAGCAGGTCATCGTCATGGACGTTTCGGAAGACAAATCGCAGCCCATGGTGTTTATCAACCCCCAGATCACCGTCGTAGGCGGCGAGAAGGAATACGAAGAAGGCTGTCTATCGGTGCCTGGGTTCCACGAAAACGTCGTTCGGCCCGACGTTATTCATGTGAAAGCCCTGAACGCGCAGGGCGAAGCCTTCGAACTGCAGGCAGATGGCTTGCTTTCCGTTTGCTTGCAACACGAGATGGATCACCTGAACGGTGTGCTGTTCGTCGATCATATTTCCCGCCTCAAGCGCGACCGCATTCGCCGCAAGCTGGAAAAACAGCATAAAGTGGCCGCGCCACGCAGCTAGAACGAGCCTGAACTCACGAATGATGGAACCGTCTGCGACACCTATGCCACTTAAAATCGTTTTCGCCGGCACCCCCGACTTTGCTGCGACCATTTTGGAAGCCTTGCTTACCCAAGTGCCCGCAAGCAACCCCATCATCGCATGTTACACCCAGCCGGATCGCCCGGCGGGGCGCGGCCGCAAACTCTCTGCAAGCCCGGTCAAGGTGCTCGCAGAAAGCCACCAGATCCCAGTTTTTCAGCCGCTCAATTTCCGCGATCCAGCCGCCATTGATGCGCTTGCAGAACTACAGCCAGACCTAATGATCGTCGTGGCCTATGGGCTAATTTTGCCGCAGCGGGTGTTGGATATCCCCCGTTACGGCTGCATCAACGTGCACGCATCGCTGCTCCCACGCTGGCGCGGCGCCGCACCGATTCAGCGAGCGCTGATGGCGGGGGATGCCGAAACCGGCGTCACGCTGATGCAAATGGAAGCAGGGCTCGACACCGGCCCCATGCTCAGCAAAGTCCACACGCCGATCCTCGACACCGACACCAGCGCCAGCCTGCATGATCGGTTAGCCACCTTAGGCGCGCAGGCCATGGTAGATCTGCTGAAGAACTTTCCGGAGAGCGGCATCTTCGCGGCAACCCGACAAAACGATCATGAAGCCTGCTATGCCCAAAAGCTCCACAAAGACGAAAGCCTACTGGACTGGACGCAACCCGCAAGCGCTTTATGCCAGCAGATTCGCGGCCTAAACCCATGGCCCGTAGCAGGCTCGCAGCTCGGCGGCGAGACCGTGCGAATTTGGAATGCCACAGCGAAACCCGAAACCAGCCGCGCACCGCAAGCTCCCGGCACAATCCTGCAAGCGGACGCTTCAGGCATTGAGGTGAGCACCGGAGAAGGCAGTCTAGTGCTCACCGAACTTCAGCTCCCCGGCGGCAAAGCATTATCAGCAGCCCAGCTGCTCAATAGCCGCTCAGCACTGTTCGCGCCCGGCCAATGCTTTGAGTCGCGCAAAGCCGCACTGCCCCAAAGCACCACGCCGACTAAAAACTAAAATAAGGTTTTCCCCTGATGACACAAGCGGCCCACGTGCGCGCCACACTCGCACAAGTCTTATCACAAGTACTGCCTCTAGGACGTCAGCAAGCGGAATCCCTGCGCGCACTCAACGACCTCCTGCCAAGCGCTCAAGAACGCTTGCCTGAAGCCGAACGCAAACTCGCCCAAGAAATAGCCTACGGCGTTTGTCGCTGGTTTACCCGTTTGGACAAACTGCTCAACCCATTATTGGAACACCCGCTGAAAGCACGCGATCGCGATCTGCACGCGCTACTCCTCGTTGGACTCTACCAACTGTATTACACCCGCATCCCCGACCACGCCGCGATTAGCGAAACGGTTGAAGCCACGCGCCAGCTTGAAAAACCTTGGGCCTCTCGCCTCGTCAACGGAATCCTGCGCCGCGTTCAGCGCGAAAAATCACAGCTTGAAACCGCCCTACCCGATAGCGACGCCATCCGCAGCGCACATCCTCAGTGGCTGGTCGACAAACTCAAGGCCGCCTGGCCTGACCACTATGCAGCAATGCTGGAAGCCAACAACCAGCAAGCCCCACTCACGCTGCGCGTAAATCTCCGCAAACAAAGTCGCGAGCAATATCTTACCGAACTGCGCGCAAAGAACATCAACGCAAGCCCTTGCAGCCTCTCTCCAGCAGGCATCCGCCTTGAACGCTCCGCCAACGTCGTCGAACTACCGGGTTATGCCGAAGGCTGGTTCTCTGTACAAGACGAAGCCGCCCAACTCGCCGCTCAACTCCTCGCCCCGCACACCGGCGAGCGCGTATTGGATGCCTGTGCAGCCCCCGGCGGAAAAACCACCCATCTGCTCGAACACGCAGACATCCATTGTGTCGCGATCGACGCGGATCCCCGGCGATGTGAGCGCATCCACCAAAATCTTGAACGCCTCCAACTCAGCGCCGAAGTTCACGCACTCGACCTGCAAAGCTACGCCACCCAGCCCGAAGTCATGCCGTTCGACCGCATTCTGCTGGATGCACCCTGTTCGGCCACAGGCATCATCCGCCGCCACCCAGACATTAAATGGCTGCGCCGCCAAAGCGATATTAACGCCCTCGCCGAACAGCAGCTATCGCTTCTCAAAACCGCCTTTGCACTTCTAAAAGAGGGCGGCACGCTGCTATACGCCACATGCTCCGTGCTCCCACAAGAGAACGACCGAATTGTGGCGCGTTTTCTTGCAGAAACGCCTGCGGCAATTCTGCAAGCCTTGCAGTTTCCTTCGCAAATTCCTCCGGCAAACGGCATCCCCACCCCAACCGGATTTCAGCTTTTGCCAACCGTACAGGGGCACGACGGCTTTTTCTATGCCATGCTCCGCCGCGAAACACCTAGTGGAGAGGGATCAGAATCAGGCTGTGCGGTTCAAGCAAAAATCAACGCCCCACGGCACCCCAATCACACCCTTGGCGCCAGCGATGGCAGCATAGAAGCAGCCTTCGCGACGGACGGCCATTTAATCGCCTGAATTGGCTGTAAAACAAGGGGATTAGGCGGCTCGCTCACCCGACTAGGCAGTCATGGCTTATTTATTGTTCAACCAACATTCACAAAACGCTACGTTTTAAGACTCACGTTCAAACTGTGATCTCGTTTAGGATCGGGTTAATAACCCTGATGGCCATGTACCATCTCCACGTAACCAATAAAAAACGGGTTCTCATGAAAAAAGTCCTTGCTGTTTCTGTCGCCGCTCTCACCCTCGCAGCCTGCACCAAAACAGTGCTCTGGAAGTCTTTTATCGACAACGCCGAGCTGGCTACTGCGCCGCTCGCAATAGACACCGATGCCACGAGCGCAACGTGGCAGCTCTACCCGACAGACACAGGACTTTCGCTGCGTAAACTGGACGCAAAAGGCGTAACGCTATGGAGCGCCGAAGTCGCTGGCGACGTCCAAGCCTATACAGGCAAAGCACCCGAGCTAAAAACCACCAGCACTGGCGCAGTCGTTGCGTACAACACCGGCACCGGAGTTTTTGTAAAATCGTTTGATGCCAACGGCAGTCTTCTTTGGATGAGCGATATTGGCGAACACACATCCGAAACCGTAGCCGCCATGGTCGTTGGCGCAGACGATAGCGTTAGTCTCACCATTAAAACGACTGGCTCCAAAACCAACACGCTTCGCTTGGACACCACCGGCAACGTGGTGTGGGATAAAACCATGCCAACCTGCACATTGATCGGCGCAGCGACTTGCGCACCATCGCTTGCTATCAATAGCGACGGTTTGCTGGTGCAGGTCAACGCCACTTTGGGCAACGCGGCTACCTATGTGATCGACAGCGCCGGCAACACGGTTTGGTCAAAATTGCGCTCCACCGGTGTAGGCACCAGCGGCATTAAAGCCGATCCGATCACCTTTACCACAAATGGCATCGTAGTCACCAACGCGTTTGCAACGTGGGAATACGACATGAGCGGCAACCAACGCTGGAGCGTAGGCTTTGGTGGCACGGCACCCGTCGCGGTAGACGCCACCGGCAACCTGTTTGTGGCCAATGGCACCAAGATTAAGAAACTGGATGCCAACGGCGTAGCACTCACCAAGCTCGACAGCGAAGGTGTCGAAGTTGCCGACGAGATCGACCTCGACGGCCAGCTAGCGATCAGCCAATTGGAATGGAGCGAAGCCGATCAGCGCCTGATCGTGTTGAGCACCTACAGCAACTCAACCAGCGTAATTATCGGAAAAGTAACGCTTAACGTCGGCACCAGCTTGTGGTACTTTGACGCAACCGGCAAGAAAATAGCGAAGTATGCTAGCAAGCCGACCGTCATCACCATGGATGCCTGTGCAGCCGTGCCGAACTGCCCTATTGACAGCACGGTGTACGGGGATAAGTGGACTCAGTTCTCGACCACCAGCAACAAGATGGTCGTCATGACAGGCAACGTAGAAAACGAATCGCGCTACGCTGTTTCTTATAAGCTGCGCTAGGCGATATTTCCGCAAGAAACTATACTCCGAACGATTGATCCGTTCGGAGCCCGCTTCGCTCGACAAGGACGTCTATCTCTCTCCGCCAATGACGAGTTCATTGGCGAATCGGCCACTTCTTCGCCAATCGTCAAGCTCATCAGCGATACAGCAAATACGCCTCCGATTGCTCACGCCAGCTTTTTTCGTCCTTCGCCAAAAACGCCTCCAGATCGCCCAACCTTGCCTGTGCGTCATCCACCCAAGTACGTAGCGTTTCGCAGCCGGTAATCACGTCAATCGCCAAACGGTCGTAGACATATTCATACGCAAAATCGCGCCACAGCGGGTAATCTGGATAGAGTTGGCGCAGCGCCTTGAACGCCAGCGCTTGCAAGCGGTAGGGCTTGAATGCTTCCGGGCGGTAGCCGGCGTGATCCACATGAAACTGAATCCCGCTACAAAGCTTGCCTTGGTGCTTGTAGAAGGTGGGTTCAAAAAAGAAGGGCCGCAGCAAGCATCCACCCATCCACGCAGCAGGCGTGCCGGAAAGCCCAGAAGCCTCATGCAGGCGGTGCATTTCTTTCAAGATCGCTGCGCCGCTGACATCCGGCGCACCAAACCCCTCTAAGGGCCGCGTCGTACCGCGCCCTTCGGATAAGGTCGTGCCTTCCAACATCACAGTGCCCGCATAACAGCGTACGCCGGAGAGAGTGGGCAGATTCGGGCTTGGGTTTACCCACGAACGCACCTCTAAGGGCCAACCATAGCCGGGGCTCGTGCTGGCGGAATAGCCTTCCATCGGAATCACGCGCAAATCCAGCGAGAGCTTCCACTGTTCACGAATCCACAGCGCCATCTCCCCCAAAGTCAGGCCGTGCCGCATGATCACCGGCCCCATTCCGACAAAGCTTTCATTCCCCGCTCGCAGAATGCTGCCTTCGACCGCACGCCCAGCCGGATTCGGCCGATCCAGCACCCACAGGAATTTTCCTTCCGCCGCGCAGGCTTCCATCATGTACAGCAAGGTGGTGAGATAAGTGTAAATCCGGCAGCCCACGTCCTGCAGGTCAAACAGAATGCCGTCGCACAAGGAGAGCTGTTCCGCGGTCGGGCGGCGGTGTTCACCGTACAAGCTAAACACCGGAATTCCATACACAGGATCGAGCTCGTCCTCGCTCTCCACCATGTTGTACTGCTTATCACCCTTCATGCCATGCTGCGGGCCAAACGCACAGCGCAAGCCATCGCCCAACAGAGCCGCGAGGGCGTCTACAGAGTGCACCATGTCGGCCGTCACCGAAGCGGGATGAGCCACAAGTCCAATCCGCTTGCCAGCCAAGAAACGTGCCAATTCCTGCTCAGTTAAAAGACGATCAATACCAAACCGAGGCGTCGCGGTAGGGGAAGGCAACAAAGCAGAATCCTCAAGGGTGAACGGGGTGGGCATCGCTAAGCGCGGCAATCGCATCATCAAGTGCGATCACAAAACTTTCCCGACGATGAAAATCAGGTACAGAACCCGCGTGCTCTAACGCCCAGTAGCTTATGAGCTGCCGTTCAGGTTTCGCTGCCAAATCTGAATGAGGCGCACGTGGCCATGGGGCCAATACTGCCGTAATGGATACGTCGGAAAGCGCTTCCGCGCCAAAGGTCGGAATCCACCACTCTATCAAAAGCGTAGAGGCTTTCGAAGCAGCGGAATCCACGGAATTGAATTGCCATTGCTGGCGAAGCAACTCAGGCGGGCGTGACAGCGCAACCGCGGTCATCTGTGTACGATAGCCATCAAACCGATAGAGCGCCCAATCCCCTTCTGGGCTAGCGTTGAACTCATAGTAGGCAGTCTGGCCACGCACGCCAAAAAAGGCTTCAAGACAAGTTTGCTTCCATAGCTCGTCGCGGCGCTGCCCACCGATCGGCATCGAGTGCTCGGAAAGCGCAGGCAGACAGGCGGCGACTCCCTCTCCCGCAAGACGGAATGACAAGTAAAACCCATCGGCAGACGGGGTGAGGGCGGCGTCAATCGTGACTTCCGCCCACTCCCTCGGTAAGGAATGAAACGCCTTAAGCGGCCGCCAGTTCAAGCTTACCCCCCTTGCTAGTTCTTTTTCTTTTTGCGCTCCGGCGGCAAGTGGCGCGCCACGCCCATGAACCACATCAGCACGGAAGCATCCCCGCGCACGGAAATGTCCTGCTTTTGCATGCCGGTCATAAAGAGCATGGGATTCTTACCCGACCCCAGCAGCACCATCATGGCATACTCCGCATCTTTGAATTCGACGCTGGCGGAAGGCTTTTCGTGAGCACCACCGCTTGGATACACGCGCTCGTTCTTCACCGTGTAGTGGCGAACGATTCCGCCATCACGGGTTTGCAGCTGCAATACCAAGTCTTTGTTCACCAACAATTGGCGGAATTTTTCGCTCCGCCACGCCAGCCACGCCATGCGTAGCCCCAGCACCCATAAAAGTAACCAGAATTTAATCTTTGGCCCCATTGGATTCCCTTATCATCGGCGCACCGCATCCTTCAATGCTTGGCTCGCCCTAAAATGTACACGATTGCTGGTCGGTATGGACACGGCGCGTCCGTTTGCAAATTGCATCCGACGCGCGCTTTGCACCGCAAACGGCGAAAGCACCAAAACCTGCCAGCACGACCGGCTTCCCACGGCTCAGGGGGCAAGAGTCACCTCATCCAGAATCGCGTTAAGCACTTCCTTGGCTGGTTTTCTACTGATTTTTAATTGTTATGCCAGCGCGTCTCAAGCTCGGTTTTCATCGTTCTTGTTCTTAACCGGCGATTGAGCGCGCCATTCTACCGATTTTCTGCCAAAAAAAAACAGCAACAAAGTATCGCCGCGCAAATGCGCGGCGATACTTTGTAAAAGCAATGTAAGCAACTAGTGAGGCAGAGCTCAGAGCGACGGGTTGCGCAAAATTAGATCTGTACCATTTCAAAATCGTCTTTACCTACGCCGCAATCCGGGCAAACCCAGTCTGCTGGCACGTCTTCCCACTTGGTGCCGGGTGGAATGCCTTCTTCCGGTAGACCTTTGGCCTCGTCATAGATAAAACCACAAACGATACATTCCCACTTATTCATGAATACACCTTGAAAAACACAGTTTGAAAACGTCCGAGGAAGTCGACTACATTGAACGATGTGGTTGGCCGCTACAATTTAACAATGTTGCACGTTAAAAATATTGCGTTGCGCGACCCAACACTAGCTCAAAAGAACCGCTCAAGACGACAGCGAGTGCCGTGTTACCGCTGCGAATTGCTATGAAACACAACACGCCGCGAGAACGGCAACGAAAGATTAGCAACATCGTCGCCATCGGTCACTGATACGTTAATGCAAATTGCCACCTCTGCCAACAGAAATAACCCCTAAGAGGCATGGCAAACCGTGGATTCGCAGCGAGGCAAAATGAAACTCTTCATTCGACTGATGATGTTCGTGGTGGTGCTTGCACTGGCGGGGCCATTTTTTCTGAAGGGGCCGAATGGTAAACCGCTGTTTACACTGCCGTCGCTCAATCTCAACGACTGGAACCCCATGAAGTTACTGAATCGCGAGGCTGGGGCTCAAACGCCAATGAACAACGAGCAGGTGGGCGGCACGATTCAGTGGGCCAAGGAAGACGTTGCACGCAAAGGCTTTATTCCAGAACCAACGCGCCAGTACCACAAGCAGCCCAACGTTTACTACCGCTACAAGGGCGCGGAGGGTAGCTGGGAGTTTTCCGATCTACCAAAACGAGGAGTAGTCAATTACGCCGCCACTGTAGATCCAAATGCCAATATATTGCAGTCGCTCCCAAAGGCGAAAGCGCCTGCTCAAGCGACAAACGAGCTCGTTACCCATCAAGGGGATGGAAAAGCAAAACCGAACCGATTGACCCAAACGGCACCCGACAACCAAGCGTCTACACCACTCCCAGGCACACTCTCACCCGCCGGAGTCTCCGACTTGATCAAGCAGGCACAAGGCGTCGTTCAGCAAAGCAAAGAGCGTGAGAAAGCGCTGGCGCAGTAAGACGACCCTATTCAAAACCCCGCCGCTAATCGACGCGCATCTCGGCCAAATGCCGCTCTTTCCTACACACGACATACGCAAAAGGATACATCGTGTTATCCCCCCCTTGGGCGGTAGGCAGCCCTGACCACGCGGTTTATCCTGAACGTTCCGCGCACGCTCCACGCGTACGCGATATTCTGCCGTTTGGCGACTTGGATAAGGAGATTTTGCATGCGTGACGTGTACGTAGTCGGGGCGCATACCCTGAAGTTCGGGAAATACGCCCATAAGAGCATCAAAGACTTAACCGCTGAAACCTTTCGGGGTGTGCTGGCGGATGCGGGCATTGATCAACAGCAACTGCAGTCTGCGTGGTTTGCGAATGCTGCATGGGGCCTGCAAGGTTATCAGCACTGCATTCGCGGCCAAGTTGCATTGCGCCCACTAGGGATTGACGCCATTCCGATCACCAACGTTGAAAACGCCTGCGCAGGCGGTAGCACTGCATTTCACGGCGCGTGGAAGGACATCGCCGGTGGTTTCTGTGATGTTTCTCTGGCCATTGGCGCGGAAAAAATCTTTCAGCCCAACCGCTTCGCGGTATTCGCAAGCTTTTTAGCCGGTACCGACGTTGCCGAAGCCCTCAATGAAGCCAAACGCATCCAAGCGACGCTTCCGCCTGCCGCAAAAGAAGCTTTGCCAACGGCAACCACCGCCAGCGCCGGTAAAACCAAGAAGCGAGCGCGCAAAACCTTACGCGATCGCCTGCGCGATTTGCGCGACCAAGCCGTAGTGGGCGTAGAGCTAGGGGAGGCATTGGGCTACAACACCGTGCGCCAACTGGCGGCCTTCGGCAGTGGCGACCACTCCCCCTTTATGGATATCTACGGCTTCGCTGCGCGGGAACACATGCGCAAGTACGGCAGCACACCAGAGCAGCTAGCGATCATCGCATCCAAAAACCATTGGCATTCCAGCTTTAATCCCAATGCTCAATACCAGTTTGAGGTTTCCGTAGAGTCCGTTCTTAATGATCGCCCAGTAGCATGGCCACTCACTCGCGCCATGTGCGCACCGATTGGCGATGGTGCTGCCTCTGCGATCTTAATGAGCGGGGACATGGTCAAGAAACTCGGGCTAGAGGAGCGCGCTGTAAAAGTACGTGCGTCGATCTTAGGTTCTGGCCGTGCCCGTGGCGATGACGAGGCGGATATTGGCCAACGGCTATCCAAAATCGCCTATGAGCAGGCAGGCGTAAGCCCACAGGACTTGAGCTGCGTAGAGCTGCACGATGCAACCGCTTATGGCGAACTTCATCAGACCGAAGCCTTGGGGCTGTTTGCAAAAGGGGAAGGCGGCGCGGCGGCAGAGCGCGGGGATACCAAGCTGGGCGGCAAAATACCGGTGAACACCTCCGGCGGTCTACTTTCGCGTGGTCATCCCATCGGCGCATCGGGCCTCGCTCAGATCCATGAACTGGTCACCCAGCTGCGCGGTGAAGCCGGCAAACGCCAAGTCGCGGGCGCACGCTTGGGCTTAGCAGAAAACGGCGGCGGCGCACTCGGCCAAGAAGAAGCTGCGATGTGTATCCATATACTGGAAGGCCGGCAACCTGCGTAAGCGATTGGCCAGAAGGATTTAGAACCATTCCTCTCAGGCCATAAGAATCAGGCGCACGAAACCACTGCGCCTGATCTGTTTGAAAAAATGAGTTGCAGATTGCGTCTAATTGCGTCTAATTGCGTCTAAAGGCTAGGGGACGTAGACGCACCTGTTCCACGCTCCCCGTTATAGGAATAGTCCCCACCGTACGGGAAAATCGTCTTGCTGTGGTTACGCCGCGAATCCATCAAGGATTCAAAAAAATACTCGGTAAGCTGTAGGCTTACAATGGTTTCATAACGCCCATCAGGAAGCTTGGTTTGCGACATCACGCGGGCGCCGCGCAAATATGCATTTACGGAAAGCCTCACCGCGTCGGACGATCCCATCAAGGTATCCACCGATGTGGTGCCAAATACGTTTACACCTTTTACCCGCTCCACCAAATTGCGATACGCATCCACACGAGAGGCTCGCAATCCCATTAAATCGCGCTGTGCAGTGTCGCGAAACCGCGCATCTGCGGTGCCATATCCCGACACCATCAATAGCTCGTTTTTACGAGATACCTTCTCAAGGCCATGGCAGCCCGCCAGCAAAAGGATCATCGGAACCATCAGTAAAAACCGCCAGCTGCTGTTACGCATCGGCTTTTAACTCCTCAAACCAAGCACACAAAACTCATCCCCTCGCTGTAGGATTCGGCAGACACTGAATTTTCTTTAATGGCTTTGCACAGGCACCACCGCAACGTTTAGATTATTCGAGTTGATGCCTGGGTCCTTCGCGACGCTGTACTCAGGGAAAATCTCTGTAATCTCAATCGACTTGCCTTCTTTTACCAAGCGAGGAATCATACGAGGCCCGCCTTTACTGTCATAGCGCGTGCCCACTCCCGGCACATCGTTCCATTGCACGAAATAGATCTCCATACGGTCGCCACGCTGAAGGCCGCTGTTCGCACCGGCATGAATAAACAAGTTGCCCTCTTTGCCGCGCTCCATTGCCGCAATAAACGGTTGAGCATCCACCTTCTGGCTAATGTCTGCTGCCACCTGATTCAGCACACGCTCTGCCATTTTTCCATATGCCATGCTATTAAAACGGGCGCTGCCATAGCCGGTTTTTTCGGTGTAATCACCTTCCCACTCGGCTTCATTGCGATAGGTTCTATCGAAAATAACGCCGCCACTAAAGCCGTCGTACACCTGCACGCGAAGCCCGAAATTACGCTGCAGGTGATTGCGGTTTTCTTTCCCCGAAACAGACTCCACCCACGCACTCGGAGTTTTACCAAACACGGTACTTGCCGTTGTTTTTTTTCGAAATTCCTCTGGATCGACCAGAGCAAGCGCCTGAATCTCGCCAGTCACAATAAACTGCACCCCCCGCGTTTCCGCTAATTGGCGCAACATGTCCGGATCGGGAGATGTCTCACTGGCGGTATCCAGCAAATTTACATCCACTTGTTGGAGTGTTTTCAAACAATCAAGCTTTACACGCTGGGCAAGAACTTTTGGCACCTGAATATCCGCATCAAACAGCGCGCCTACAGAAGCATCTTCTGGTTTTTGCAAAGGAAAGCGGGTGAACAAAACCGACTTATAAGGTGCCTGCCGCCCAGTACAGTCCAATCCTGGCCGCGCGCTGGCATCTGCTGCAATGGTGACTCGATAAATCCCCTCATCCAAGGTTTCCCCTAGAATCCGCACCTTGCCGAGCGACCCAGACACGGAAAGCTGTGTATTGTCGTACTGAAGCATGCCGTTATGGACCACCATCGTACTATCCACCGCGACGCCCGATTGAAGCAGCGCATTGCGATAGGCGTCTTTGAGTGCAGCCTCACGCGCAAGCGCTCGATTGCCATTGACACTTGCGAGCGCGCTCTCCCCCGTTGCGATAATTTCATCTGCAAATGTCGGCATGCCGCACAGCGCACCGATCATCAGCAATCCTATAGAAAAGAGCGCACTACGCCACGCCATCCGGACATCTCCCGATATTGAACGTCTGATTGCAAGACTAGCCCCTGCTATCTTGCTGTCAACCATGCGAATAACGCGCACATTGTGTACAATGTACTCTACGCCTCGGTTAGCCCTGATAGAAATCAAAGCTTGGCCCTGATAAAAATCAAAATCTCTTTTTACCTTTGCGCCACCCTGCATTACCCTTTGTGGAATAACAAAAATGAATCGCGAAACCGGCCAAGCCGACCCAGACGACATCCCAAGCCCGATCGGCACCTTGACCACACAAACCATAGCGCTCCCTTGCGATACCAATGCAGATGGAGACATCAACGGCGGCTGGGTGGTCAACCAGATGGATCTTGCCGGCGCAAGCGTCGCGCAGCGAATCGCGGGCGGCCGAGTTGCTACCGTTGCGATGGACACCATGGTATTTTTGCGCCCGATCTTGCCTGGATCAACCGTAAGCTGTTATTGCAAGGTCGGAACGATCGGCCGAAGCTCCATCACCATACACGTAGACGTATGGGCGTGCGGCGCAACTGAATCGGAACGAAAAAAAATTACCGACGGCCAGTTTACCTTCGTCGCCATCGACGCAAACCGCCACACACGAGCGATTGTTCGGTAACATACGGGCACGTAAAGCTAATTAGGAAGCGCCTGCAAATTCGCATACTGTAGCATCAGCTCCTTGCGGCCCGCTGTACGAAAATTTACTTCAACACGTGCACTCGCGCCGTTGCCGGCCGTTTGGATCACCACTCCTTCGCCAAATTTCGCATGGGCTACCCGCTGCCCCAACTGAAAAGGCGCACTGCTATCCACGATCTTCGGTGCGCTTGTTCCACTCGCTGTAGAATTAGCGCCACCCCCAAACCGCGTATTTCCAGAGGTCGGGCGAGTAATGCTGGTGTAAGAGCGAACCTCCTGCATCACCTCGGCGGGAATTTCACGCAGAAAGCGCGACGGCGCATGAATCTGATCACTTCCATATAACCGCCGGCATTCCGCGTATGTCATATAAAGTTTTTTCATCGCGCGGGTAATGCCCACATAGCAAAGCCTGCGCTCTTCCTCCAACCGCGATGGATCTTCATTGGATTGCGTTGAAGGGAATAAACCTTCCTCCACGCCCACCATAAATACCAAGGGGAATTCCAGACCTTTGGCCGCATGCAGCGTCATCAGCTGTACCGCCTCTTCTGTATCCGTACTGCCATCCCCAGCTTCTAGCGCGGCGCGCGAAATAAATTCCTGCAGCGGGCTTTGGGCGATCTCATCTTCTACCTCAAACTCACGGGCCGCGTTAATTAGTTCACGCAAGTTTTCAGTGCGAACTTCGCCACGATCGCCTTTTTCCTTCTCGTGATACTCATACAAGCCGCTGGCATTTACCACATGGTCGATCAAATCCGCGAGCGATAATTCGAGGGTTTCTTGATGCATGTGTTCGATCAGACCAAGAAATGCGCGCAATGCGTTCCCCGCGCGCGCACTTAAGCCACGGTATTCCAGCAGAGACAAAGATGCAATCCACATGGATTGGCCGAGGCGGCGCGCTTCTTCGCGAATCTGCTCCACCGTGCGCTCACCAATGCCGCGTGGCGGCACATTCAGCACCCGCTCAAATGCCGCATCGTCGTGGCGATAGTTGATTAAGCGCATATAAGCAAGCGCGTTACGAATTTCGAGGCGATCAAAAAAGCGCTGGCCACCATAAATTCTATAAGGGACACCCGCCTTCATCAGCGCCTCTTCCAACAAGCGCGATTGAGCGTTAGAGCGATACAGAATCGCAATATCTCGATAGCTGAAGCTCTCATGCAAATGTTGTTGAATGCGCTCCACCACAAACCGCGCCTCATCCAGATCGTTAAAAGCCGGATAAACTGAAATCGGCTCCCCAGGCTTTCCCTCAGTCCAAAGCTGCTTGCCCAAACGCTCACGGTTGCACCCAATCACGGCATTGGCTGCATTGAGAATATTGGCCGTCGAACGGTAGTTCTGCTCTAAGCGAACCGTCTCTGCGCCACCAAAATCTTCGGAAAAACGCTGAATATTCTCAACCTTTGCGCCCCTCCAGCCGTAAATCGACTGGTCATCATCCCCCACAATGGTGATTCCCTGCTCCTGCCCCACCAACACACGAAGCCACGCATACTGAACGCCATTGGTATCCTGGAACTCGTCCACCAATACATGCCGAAAACGCTGCTGGTAGTGCCGCAATAACTCAGGGTGATGCAGCCACAGCTCATGCGAACGCAGCAGAAGTTCGGCAAAATCCACCAAGCCGCCCACCTCACAAGCCGCCTGATAGCGCTCGTAAACCTCCACCATTGTGCGGTTATAAACATCCCCAAAGTGTTGGATATGAGCGGGACGCTTGCCTTCATCTTTATGGGAATTGATATAAGACTGCGCCTGACGCACCGGCCAACGCGCCTCTTCCAGCTGCATCTCACGCATCACGCGCTTCAATACGCGCTGCTGATCATCACTATCCATCACCTGAAACTGCTCTGGCAGCTTCGCTTCCTGCCAGTGAAGCCGCAGCAAACGGTGCGCAATCCCATGGAATGTGCCCACCCACATCGCCCCTTGAGGGATTTGCAACAGCGTTTGCAAACGGTGGCGCATTTCTGCAGCCGCCTTGTTGGTAAACGTAACCGCAAGGATTCCGCGTGGCGACAGCCCTCGGGCGATAACCAGCCATGCAATCCGGTGTACCAACACCCGTGTTTTGCCGCTTCCTGCGCCAGCGAGCACTAACAAACGGTTGGCATCACTTGATACGGCTTGCCGTTGGGCGGGGTTCAAGGAATCGAGCAAAGAAGCAGGGGTTAACGCGGAACGGTTCATTGTTGCTGATCGTTTATCCAGTTGTTTGGCAAAAATATGGATTCGAGCTTACCGGATATTTCCGAGTTTCGAAAATAGTTTCCCTATGGCGCCGTGAAAATTTCACGAGTTGCGGTTTTACTACTACATTTCTAAGTACCGCCTATTGCAGTTGCGCCTATTTGCTTTGCGTTTTCGGCTGCGGGGTTCCGAAAAAGTAGTTTTTACGAAATTTACAACTACGAAATTTACAAGAAAGGTATCTGAAGGCTCGACTGCTAGCGATTGAGCCGCTCAACACCACTCGTCATGGAGTTTTACTCGAATGAGCAAGCGTTTCCACTACAGACTAACGGCCTTGGCCGCTGCCCTCGCGGGCACTGGCGCCGCTTTGAGCCTACCTGCGCAGGCCCTCCAAGTGCTACAACAGGGGGATCTCAACGTTAACGTAGACACTACGCTTTCCGTGGGCGCAGCCTTTCGTGCCTCCAAAGTGAACTATGAAAACATCGGACGCTATAACGCTGCGGCGCTGCAAGGAATTGATGCGTCCACACTGGACGTGCTCAACACCGCTGGCGATAATTTCAAAAAGCATAAACACGGTTCCAGCACTTATGACGATGGCGATCTCCGCTGGCGGCGCGACAAGCCGTTCTCAGAAATGATCAAGGCCACCATTGATATGCAGGCCGACTATAAAGACTACGGCGCCTTTGTACGCGGCCGCGCATTCTATGACAACGCAATTGTCAAAGATGAAGGCGGTACGATGACTCCGCCGTACTATTCAGCCGACGCCAACGGACAACCCATAGGTCCCGCTCAAAAGATTGGCCGTCGCGCCAAGATTCTCGATGCATTTGTCTACGGTAACTGGTCGCTAGGTGGAAAAGCGCTGAACGTACGCGCCGGCCAACAGGTCGTCAACTGGGGCGAAGGCGTACTGTTCGCCAACGGCATCAATACCATAAACCCGGTGGACGTCGCTGCGTTGCTCGCCCCCGGCGCCGAGGTAAAAGAGGCCCTCATCCCTGTAAAAATGCTCTACGGCTCACTGAGCTTAAGCGATGCGCTGAGCGTAGAAGCGTTCTATCAGTTCCAGTGGAAAAAAACCGTTGTACCCGATTGCAGCACGTTTTTTAGCACCATTGACGTAGTGGGCGACCACTGCGCCAGTGGCTACATGCCCTTTGGCATGGAGCTGAACGCACCTGTTAGCACCGCTGGTGGCTTGATCAAACTGAACCCCGCAGAATTCAATGTTCGCTACGCCAAAGACAGCGAACCCGACAACGGCGGCGAATATGGCTTAGCGATGCGCTATTACGTTGACGCCATCCAAACCGAATTTGGCGCCTACTACATCAACTATCATTCGCGCCTGCCTATCCTCAGTGGGTACGCACCTACCTTGGCGGCCATGCAGAACAGCAACATCCTTAACGCGATTGGAACTCGCTTGAGTACAGCCCAAATCTCATTGGAATATCCGGAAGATATTCACCTGTTCGGTGCCAGCTTTAACACTAACCTGAACCTTGGCCTGCCGGGTGGCGAATCTGCAGTGGCGGGCGAAATCAGCCTACGCAAAAATCAGCCTTTCCAGGTGGAGGACTCCGTCCTTGTAACGGGCCTACTGGGTGCACCCTCACAGATCTGCGTGACCAAAGACAACCCCTACGGCCTCTGTTATAACAGCTATATGCCCGATGAATTTATTTCAGGCGGCATACGAAAGGATTTTTATCAGGCGGAAGTCTCGCTGATCCACTTCTTTGATCAGCTTCTGGGCGCAGATCGCTGGACAGTGCTAGTAGACATGGCTTACAACTATGCGGATATTCCCGACAAGGGTGAGCTGCTGCTCAACAGTGGCTATAACGCGGACATTCGGCCTGCGTGGTCGAGCCTACTTTCCCCAGCAGACTCAATAAACCTGCCAGGCGCAAGCGCTCTCATGGGCGGTGGCGTCGACCCCGTGGTTCAAACCCTCAACAATATGTTATACACCAGCAAGTCGGCGACGCAGGAATCCCGCTACTACCCTACCCGTAGTTCTTGGGGCTACAAACTGCGCATCTCCGGTGAATACAGCAACGTCTTTGCAGGCATCAACTTAACGCCGACATTCAGCTTTAGTCATGATGTCAATGGCGTAACGCCAGGCCCCGTCTCCAACTTCTTGGAACACCGCAAAGCCGCCGGTTTCTCACTTGAAGGTGTCTACCTGAACATGTACAAAATGGAGGTTGCCTACACCAACTTTTTCGGTGCAGAACCCTACAACCAGCTGAACGACCGTGACTACTACTCCATCAGCGCTGCTGTATCGTTCTAATCGGGACCATCTGACCATGAAGAAAATCAATACTATGAGAACAACCAAACCGCTGATGGGCCTCGCCGTACTGATCGCGGCCCTTGCAAGCGCCCCCGTATTCGCCAAGGTCGGCGCCGATGAAGCCGCCAAACTCGGCAAAACCCTCACCCCCAACGGTGCTGAAAAGGCCGGCAACGCCGATGGCAGCATCCCCGCATGGGATGGCGGCCTCACCAAAGCGCCCGCGTGTTTCAAACCCGGCGATTCCTTCCGCTGCGACCCCTTCCCAGACGATAAGCCACTGTTTGTCATCACCAACGAAAACAAAGGCCAATACAAAGACAAACTCAGCGTGGGCTTACTCGCCATGCTGGAAAAATACCCCACCACCTTCAAAATCCCAGTCTACCAAACCCGCAGAACTGCTGCATTTCCGCCAGCAATCGACGCCTGCACGCTGAAAAACGCCACCACCACAGAACTAACGGGCGGCGGCAATGGCGTGACCGGTATGGAGTGCGGAACCCCCTTTCCAATCCCAAAGGATCCGCACGAATACATCTGGAACCACATCCTGCGCTACCGTGGCGATGGCGCGTACAGGGTTACCGGACAGGTAACGCCACAACCCAACGGCGCATTTTCGTTGGTACTGTTCCACGATATGGCCGCCTTCCGCACCGGGCTCACCGATTTTGACCCAGCGCAAGACGCCAACATCCTGTTTTATTTCAAACAGGAGATCGTAGCGCCAGCGCGCCTCGCGGGGAACGTATTGCTCGTTCACGAAACCATCGACCAAGTCAAAGAGCCACGCCGCGCCTGGATCTACAACGCCGGCCAGCGCCGCGTACGGCGCGCGCCTCAGGTCGCATACGACGGCCCAGGCACCGCGGCTGACGGGATGCGCACCGCTGACAACTTCGACATGTATAACGGCGCACCCGACCGTTACAACTGGGAAGTCATCGGCAAAAAAGAAATGTACATCCCCTACAACAGCTACAAAATGGACGATCGTACCGCAAAATACAAAGACATCGTCAAGCCGGGCCACTTAAACCCTGATTACACGCGTTTTGAACTGCACCGCGTCTGGGTAGTTGACGCAAAACTAAAACCAGGTACGCGCCACATTTATGCGCGACGTACCTTCTACATCGACGAGGACACTTGGCAAGCCGGACTGATCGACCATTACGACGGCCGCGGCAACCTCTGGCGTGTTGGGCAAGCCTATGAAATGCAATATTACGATGCCAACGTACCTTGGATGTCCGTGGAAGCACTTTATGATCTCAACGCCAGCCGGTACATCGCCATTGGCCCAAAAAACGAGGAAAAACAAGGCGTTATATTCAAGAAATTCAAGAAAGAAGATTTCAGCCCGAACTCCCTACGCGCCACAGGGGTTCGCTGATCACACCAAGTATTCCTCCATACGGCCACGAAACCGTTAACAGGATCACTTGAGTAACAAAAAAGCCGCGTATCAACCTCCTTGGTACGCGGTTTTTTTTGTTTCGACCGAATGCACGACACTCCTTTCACAGGAGGAAAATGAGCGCAGGTGGGTATACAAAACAGGTACATTTTGGCAATAGTCAGTAACCGCCAACTATGAGACGATGGGCACAATCACACTATCGGATGCTTGCATCCCAGCGAGAAGCTTTTTATCCTGCGGAAAGCACCCGCAGCTTTACCCGGTCCTAGCAGGCGCAGATTCGCGATCCGCCTGCACAGATCGAAACGTATCCACCGTAAGGGCGCGTTGGTATGTCAAATAACCATAACAAAAACACTGACCATCACCAGATTGCTCAACAGAAGAAGTCCACAGTGAAGCGCCACGATACCCCCCTAAATCGCATCGCGTCGATCAATCGCCGCTCGCCGGACACTGTTCTTGGCAACCTGTCGCGCCGCTGGCTACCTAGCGGAGCTTTGGTATGCTTGCAAGCCGTATTCCTGCAGCTCATCATTTTTTCTATCAGCGCACCCTCCGCTCACGCGGCAGCCGCAACCATTGACTCCCAGATCGCCCAGATTCGCCAAAACCTGAACCGCAACGATGCCGCCGCAAGCGAACTCGAAAGTGACCTTCAACGCTTAGACACAAACCTGCAATCAACGCGGCAAACGATTCGGGAAGAGCGCGATAACAGCTATCGAAGCCTTCATACTGCGCGCCGAGACATCGCTCGCCAGAAGTTTGAACTCGAACGCATCCAGCAAAGCATCAACCTACTGGATCAGCAAATCGACCTACTCAAAACCGACTCCGACCGTAGCATCGCTCGGCACGAATCCCTAAACGCACTAAAACGCTCGCTCGAAGCAACGGAGCACACGCGCCGGCTGCAAAACAACACCAACCGCATGACGGCACTGGAGCGTGATAAACAACCGTTGCTAAAAAAACTCGACGACGCTCGCCAAAAAGTGAAGGCACTCATTTCGCAAATTCCAGAGAGCAGCGCTCCAGAAGTGAATGTGGATGACCACCCCGCGATGATGAAGCTGCTTCAACAAAGAGCCGAGAAAGCCGCCAAACTAAAGCAGGTTCGCCAACAGCAGCGCATCCAGCGTGCAACCCTTGCGCAAGCGGAAGAACAAAAGCGTGCCATCCTCGCAAGAGCACAAGAATCTCGTCAGAAACAGCCAGTCACCGCCAGTGCTCGTACCGATACGACCACGGTTGCTGCCAATAGCGTCGGAAACCTCGTCGTTTTCGACCCACCGCCCGCAGCGGGCATTAAAGCAAACACCAAAGCACACGTCTTTGTGATCTCCGGCAAAGCAGACCCCAGTATTGAACAGGTTCTCAACCTAAAAGCATGGGTTGAATCCTACGGCGCCCGATATTACGAAGCGCACTGGAACGGGTTTGGCCCAACCACAAGCACCGACTCCACACTATTCCGCGAGCAATTTGCTCAGTATTTGCGGCAAATCCCTGCCAGCGCCCGCATCATCCTCATTGGACATGGTCTCGGCGGCGGCGCAGCCATAGAAGCCGCCACCCAAACCGCCTACAGCATGGGCCGCACCATCGACTTTCTCGCAGTGCTTGATCCCATCGGCCTTAACAACCTGCGCGCCAACATCGTCTACCGCAATCACCCCTGCCAAGGCTTCGAAGCGGAAGATAAGCGTGCGGTGGATGCATACATCAATTGCGTCCAACAAGCGACGCCACTGGCTATCACCAGTAACGTAAAACATTTCTATAACCGTTGGCAAAAAGAAGGGCGCGGCCCAGCTGACGGCGCGCGGAGCTATTCAATTACGCTACAGAACGGCGAAATCCGCCAATCACCCACTGCGACGGGTCGCTTTAAACTTGCCGACAACATCCAAGCGGATCAAATGCGGGTGTTTTTCAGCAACACGCAAGATGCCCACATGGCGCTCCTGCAGCAGGAATCGCGCAATCTACCCAACCTGCTCGTAAAACACTTGCGCTGAGGGAACAGCATGAGATTCCGCCCTGAGTCTATCGCGCTAATCGCCCTACTCGGAGCCAGCACATTGCTGTGTGCGCAGCGATTGCACGCGGAAACCACAATCAAGATCCCTCGGGAGAACGGCGCGCTACACCAAGAGTTCCGCAACCTACTGGCTAATAAAATCAAGGAATTCAAAACCGGTGTCGGGCGAATGTCACTACTAGGCAACGCGGATAAAGGTAGCTGCGTCGCCAACTTCTTTATCAATACCGATACCACGTTCGTCACGATGGAAATCAGCAAAGCTCACTACTACACAGAGTTTTACATCGACCATCCGACGCAATCCTTCCGCAACGTCTTATTTCAAAGCTTACTCTTAGGTGACGACGGCGCGGAACTCACCGTCACCAAGCGTGATGGCGATTACTCCATTCAAACCGACGGCCAGCAATTAATTCTCTCGACACGCGCCCCTCGCGCCAAAGACCCAATCCGCTGCACCTTCGATCTCAGCACCGCACAGATGTTTGATGGCGAAACCGAATAACCAAACCGCCGCTGCGCACGGTTTGGTTTATATCTCCCTCAACGCATATCCAGTACACGAATCGCTGGAATACTTCGCGCAGCCTCCGTAAATTTCTCGGGATCACCCTCGTAACCTTCGCTTAAATACACGCTGACAATAAACCCAAAAAATCCAGACGCAGGAATCCGATCAATTCGATAACCCGCTTGCGGCAATGCGCCCTTAAAACGTTCTGGCGGATCAGAAACGTCTGCATTGTCGTCATACACAATCGACAGCGGTTCTCTTGTATTTCCTAAATAATCGAAGAAAGCCAGCACGTCCATATCACGGTGGCTTGAAAGCCAAATCCAATTACGATCCGGCTCTAAGGGAGTATTGAGCATGCCCTTCTCGTTACTGGAAAGGCGACCATCCACAGCCGCTGGTTCGATCGGGCCAATGGCGGTTTTTACGGTGCTGCCAATCAGATTATTCGCATCCAGCGAAATCGACAGTTTCGGATCCGAGAGAATCTTGCGGCGCACTTCCGGCATAACGATTCGGACATCGTACAACATTGACTTTGGATAATGGTGCGCCTGATAAGACACATCCATAATAGGCAAATTAAATAACCAGATCATCACCTTCATCTGCGAAGTGGTGCGGATTGGGCCCACATGCTCACCAATTGGCGTCGCAATAAAGTTCTTATTGTTTAAGGTAATGCTGGTAAGGTCGGTAAGCAGCCCTCCGGTCATACGAATTTTCATCGTATCAAGAGGCAACTCACCCTTAAATGCACCGTAAGAAAAGTCGTCCCAATTCAACTGGTTTTCACGGTTATAGACTAACGAATAAAAATCCGTCTCCACTTGACCGACGTCGGTGCTGTAGCGCACATATTGTTCCTCTGAACGCAATCGAGAGCCTTCTACAAGGTACACATAGCGCAAGTTACCATAGGTGTCTTCAAGCTCAATCTCCGCCAGCATCCGACCATCGCTCAACTGATCCCCAGTGCGACGATCCCCTGCATCCTTCATCAGAAACAATAATTTGTCATTTACATCCATCACGCCTTCCGTGCCGTCAATCGGCACACCCAGCGCCTTGAAGTAAACGGCACCACCGGTATTGTATTCATCAATCTGGAAGGGAATCGCCTCCATCTCGCCGTCCACAACCGCCTGCAACGAAATATCGTGTAGCTGCTTCCCCAGAGCCTCCGGTAAGGCCTCGCCAGCCAGCAAGATCGGCTTATACTCATCAAGCTGAGAATCTAGGGGCTCGTTTGCTGCCCACGCCAGCGGAGCTTGCAGAAGATGCGCAAACAGAGCGATCGCAGAAATCTGTTTGCACAAACGCTGCCCACGATCTTGAGTTAGGCTTCGATATAGCTTTTTCCAACCGTATTGAAACGGCGCACAATCCGTGATGTCTTTTTTCATAGTCGTTCTTTTTATGGGTTTTGAATCGTATATAGCGCTCAAATTTCGCCAACCCGAAACCGCAATCAATCTCCCGGCGGAGTGGCGTCGTTAGCATCCATACCATACGGGGGATAATCATACAAATCCGGCTGAATCTTATCCAGCACCTCTGCCAGCGACTTTCCCTTTGGATCAATCGACACAGGAATCACCTGTGGTTTTGACGTTTGCGCCATCACCTTCGACCAGTCGATCGGATACACCGGCAATGGCGCAGCTTCACTCGCCTTACGCGGCTGATTCTTGGCGGGAGTATGCAACTCTCCGCGCGGTGCGGCCGCAGACTGCAAATAAGGTTCCAACGCAAGCGCCGCACGAGTCATCATATTGTGCGTCGAGCCGTACTCCGACACCGGATCATACACCACAAGGTGCAACTGCCCATTGAGTACACCAGCCACCACCGGCTCGTCAATCACGCGCACCGGCACACCCGCCTTCAACTGCGGGAAGATGTTGGCAGCATCTTCCGGGTAGAGATGCAAGCAACCGTGACTTGTACGCATCCCAACACCCCACGGCCGATTCGTACCGTGGATAAAAATCCCAGGAAAGCCTAACTGAATCGCTAACATTCCCATAGGGTTGTTCGGGCCCGGTGGAAAATAAGTTGGGAACTCCACCTCGCCTGCTGCTTTATGCTCCTCTTGAATGCTCTTCGGCACAAACCAAGCCGGATCTTTGAAAAGGCCCGTGACCTTGGTTGTTCCTAACGGCGTCGCCCAATTCTCCCGCGCAATACTCACCGGAAACGTAACCACCTTCGCCGCCTTTCCCTTGGCTGGCGCCGGAAAATAAAAAAGGCGGCGCTGCGAAATATTCAACACAATGCCCACCCAAGGCTTAGGTGGAAGCACATACAGAGCGGGCACAACGACCTTCGCATTTTTCTCTGGCACCCAGACGTCAATGCCAGGATTTGCCAAGGTGATCTCGTGATAGCCCACGTCTGTTTGGCGCGCAATATCCAGCAACGTGTTATCCTGCGTAGGGATTACAACGCGCAGCTTTCCAACGATCGTACTGCCGTCTGTCGGAAGATCAAATGTTTCCGCCTGTGTAGATAGGCTCCAAATGCTTGGCAGCAACACCACTATTAATAAAAGGATTGCTCGCCTGCGTTGTTCCACAAATCTAGACACCAACGCCTTTCGCCCACCACCACTCATACATGATCACCTATGGACACTGTTCGTTTCCCAACCGCCTACTCGTTTCTGCAACCGAGGCTCCTGCAACCGAGTGCGCTATTCGCGGCGCTGGCTTTTCTGATCGCACTATTTTTAAGCAATTCTATTCGGGCAGAGGTGCAATTTACCACTTCCATACGCTACACACCTCAAACACCGCCCCCCGTTCAGCATACAGATGCGGCTCAATCATCAACGCCCCCTCAAACATCCCAGCAGGCGCCAGAGGCTCAGCCGCTGCCGTGGGTATCGCCTCATCAGCGCTGGCTGCTCGTGGATGCCTCATCACAAACACTCAGCGTCATGCGTGGAGCACAAGCGGTCAAGCGTTTTGACAACGTGTCACTCGGTCGACGCGGCACCCAGCCTATCCATTATCAAGGTGACACCAGCACACCCCTCGGCGAAATGTACATCGACGACATCCGAAAGAGCTCGAATTATACCCTGTTCTTTAGCCTAAACTACCCGACCGCAAAACATGCGCTGATCGCACTCAAGGCTGGGAAAATTACCACACTCGATTATCTCGATATTTTTAACGCGGAACGAGAAGGGCGCAAACCACCCTACCGCACTCCTTTAGGGGGAGAGATCGGTATTCATGGCCTCGGCCATGCCAAGCAGGAAATGCACCGTGAGTTCAACTGGACACGCGGTTGCGTTGCGCTTGATAACCAACAAATTCGAACGCTAGCGCACTATGTGTTCAAAGGAATGCTGGTGGTGATCCGATAAGATGGATTTCTCCGTTCGACATTGCCCCGCTCACGACCTCGCGCTGTTTGATTACTAAGCAAACGATTCTCGTTGCATGCCCAGAAAAATCATGATAAACAACTATTTTATTGAGCAACTATTGGTCGATATGCTCGGCTTTTGTCACTTTCAATAAGTGCTATAAAAAAGCTGGACAAACAAAAAAGCACCAATCGCTTGGTGCTTTTCACAAAACGACTTTTCGGATCAAAAGATCACTTCATCATCGTCTTTTTGAACATACGGTCGATTTTCTCATCAACTTGATTGGCGGTTGCTTGTGCTGCATCAGCCTTCGCAGACGCGGCATTGGCAGTGCTTACCGCAGAATCTGCGCGTTGTTGTGCTGATTCAGCGGCGGAAAGAGCACGATCAGCAGTTTGTTGCGCTTGTTCAATCTGGGCGCGAACATCAGACAGCTCGGAGTTGCTTGCGCAGCCAGCCAAGCCAGCAGCAGCCAAAACCAACGCGATGGCGACGTGTTTTTTCATGACTAGGAATCCTTCTATGGATGAATGAACAACAAATTGCCGGCGCAGAGTACCACTCTTACCGGTGAGAAATACAGTATACGCATGATGTCATTAACAAAAAATTAACCGCATAAACTGCTCTCAGCGCGGTCTTGAGTGAAGTCGACGAGCAACTTTCGACTACGGTACAACATGGACGTTGCAATAAAAAATGAATAACTCAACGCACAAAGCGAGCGCAAATAGCAGCACAGTGGCATTCGTATGGCCACACTTGTTCACATGCATACCCATATTTTCAACTTGGCTATTCCTATGCATGGGAATCGTAGGTTGCGGAGGTGGTTCAGGCTCGTCACGAGCCGAATCAAGTCAATACGCGGCCTCTGACCCAAACTTAAGCAGCCAAACCCCGCCCATAGCGGAGGTTGCAAGCGGCGATTCCGGCGGCGCGCATCGCGTAGAGCTTGATTGGAACATACCGCTCATGCGCAGCGACGGGAGCTACCTGCCAGCCTACGAACTCAACGGCTTTGAAATTCACTTCCAACACGACCGGTGCCCAAAAGACCACGTCATACAAATCGACGAGCCATTGCAGTCCACAATCATCATTACCGGATTGCAAGTTGATCGCTATGTGTTTTCAATCGCAAGCATTGATAGCACCGAACAACACAGTACGTACTATGTTGCACCTGCAATTTTGATCGGAAATTAGCTTCCGACCAAAAAAACAACCTCACCTTGCGCACTTAACGGAGCGTACCAATACGTCCGCCAAGATCCGAAGCCAAAGCTCTACGCGGCAGCTTTTGCTTTCTTGGCAAACGAACTATCTTTCAGGAGACCTTCCGAACCCAAAAGCTTCTCTTTCCACTCCATCAGCAACGCATCAGTGTCATGCTGGCTAGGGTGAAAATCTCGGCGGAAGAAGTCAAAAAACTGCGGGGCTAAGCGCGGAAACAAGCCCTTTCTACTCCACAAATAAGCGAAGCCCTTCGCGTTTTGCTTCAGCTTGAACAACTGGCCATCTGCCGCCATCATCCGTGTCTGAAACGCAACTAGTACTACCGCTAAAATCAAGGTCGTCGGAACCATTGTTCCGGCACGCAGCCAATAGCTTCCCACCGTAGACTCATACAAGTCATACGCCACGGTCTTGTGTTCATTTTCCTCTAGCGCATGCCATAACCACAGTTTTTTCGCATCAAAATCGCCGAGCATCCTCTGATGCTCAGGTTCTCTCAGCAACTGCTCAGCGATGATCGCAGTGTAATGCTCCAAGCAGACCGTTGCTGCAAGCTGGAGGCTTTTGGGCGCATACTTTGCGATCGTCTCTAAAAACCAAGAAACGTCCCGCTGTAACTCCTCCATAGGAAGCCCTTTCGACGCAATCATCGTGTTAAAGGCTAGATGCTCTTTGCTGTGCATTGCTTCTTGGCCGATAAAACCCGCCACCTGCGCTTTCAAAACAGGATCCGTCACCTGATCTCGGTAGTGGCGAACCGCCTGTACAAAAAACGACTCTCCTGCGGGCAGCAAAGACGAAAACGTATTCCAGAAATGGCTTAGAAACGCGTCATTTCCATAAAAATAGCGCGGCGACTCAGACTCGCTAAATTCAAAATCCATGCGCCGTGGCGGAATATTTGCGGCAGCACCTTTCGCAACCCCAGAAGCCGAAGCTTGGATCACCGCAGAAGCCGTCGATGTGTTGGCAGTCATAACCTTCCCTCTCAACAATGTGACATTGAACGCTGTATATCATTACCCACTATAACTACCTACTTTTAATGGTGGTATTGTCAAAAAGGGCCAATTTGTTCAAAAATTCACACTTTTTTTGCCTCCCTAATTAGACAAAGCCAATAACTACACTTATTCTATTAGGTTCATTGCCAAAAAGTTTGGCATAGCAAAATTTACGCAGCGATCGTGGCTTACTGAATAAAGCCAAAGGAAAATGTGATCTAGATTTCAAGATCAAGAAGACGCTGCTTCAATACGGACGCCCTAAAAAAAGGCTCACATGAAAATAAAAAACTCATGCTCTGGCGTGCAGCGTCTTCCCGAATTTCGGGCCAACCACAGGACTCTTCGCGACTGCTCATCCGTGCTTTCGCGTCTTCTGCTCGTCGTGGTCTGCGCACTCGCAAGTGCCTGCAGCAGCGTTCCTAGGCAAGGATTAGGTACGATGCCCCTTTCTCAGTCTGCTTGGGATGAAGCCGCGCCCGCAACCCCACACCAGCAGATCACTCGCTCACTTTTTGAGCAATATCAGGAATGGCGTGGAACCCACTACGCGTGGGGCGGAATGAGCCGATCCGGTATCGACTGTTCGGGATACGTCTATCTAACCTTTAAGGAACAATTTGATGTGGAATTGCCCCGTTCTACCACTGGGCAACTCCAACGAGGCTTCCCAGTACCGCGACAGCAACTACGCACGGGTGACCTTGTGTTTTTTATGACCGGAAAGGCGACGCGGCATGTGGGAATTTACCTAAACGACGATCAGTTTATGCACGTCTCCTATAAAAAAGGGGTCATGATTTCCGACCTTCGCGAACCTTATTGGAACAGCCGCTGGCTCGCAGCGAGGCGTATCCGCCCCCACCTAAGTGAACTGGTAGTACAGCGCTAAGCTACTTCGCCTGTGTGTCGCCAGCGCCGGTATCCGGCGATACGGTATTTGCTGGCACAGATGAAACAGGCTGAGAAGGCGATTCAGCGGCTTGCGGAGTTGCTTTCTCCGGCAAAGCCTTGTCGTTCTCTAGCGGTTCACTGATGTCCGAGAGGCTGTTAGGCGCTGAATCATCCGACGACGGTGTAGATTCTCTACGGTTTTGAAGTATGCGTGCTGCATCGTACGCAACCTGAAGTTCCTTCGGCAATTGCGGTACGAGTGGCGTGCTCGCCCCAGGATTTTGCTCCGAAAAAATCTGCCCTACTCCGTTATGAATCAGCACAACTGCAAGCTGGTTGGTATCCGAGTTCCAAACCAAACCGGCCTTATCCTGAATCTCACGAAACTCCGTCGGCACCAACCGCGATGCCACGTAAATTAACGGCCCCTCCTTCTGAATCTCTTGCGCGGTGCGCAACAATTTCATCGTGGGTTCGTAGTGCTCTCCCAACAACGCAGTCATCCGATCCTTGACGATCGGCACTTCAAACAGGTTGACCTCGTTGGGATCAAAACCAATCAGTGGTTTAAGCAACGCCCACATTAAGCGACTCTGCAGCGCACTGCCGATAAGCATGGGCGTAATACAGGCGGGAAGGCTCACGACTGCCAAGCCAACGCCAAACAGCTTGATTCCTTGCCGCCTTGTAATCATTGAGGCTTACTCCACAGTAACAGACTTAGCGAGGTTGCGAGGCTGATCGACGTCCGTGCCTTTGATAATCGCGACGTGATAACTCAACAGCTGCAAGGGGATCGTGTAAATAATGGCTGCCAGTTCCTCAGGGACACGCGGCACTTCTAACACATGGAGATCCGCTTGAGGCTTTAGGCCAGCTTGGGCATCCCCGAATACAAAAAGCTGACCACCGCGTGCACGTACTTCTTGCAAGTTTGACTTCAGTTTCTCTAACAGCGAGTCGGCTGGCGCAATCACAATGATCGGCATTTCGCTATCAACTAACGCCAGCGGCCCATGCTTCAACTCACCCGCAGGATAGGCTTCGGCATGGATATAAGAGATTTCCTTGAGTTTAAGCGCGCCTTCCAAAGCAACCGGATACTGCATTCCGCGCCCCAAAAACAGTGCATGATGCTTGTCTGCAAACCGCTCGGCCATCTGCTCAATCGCGCGGTCCAGCTTTAGAGTGGCTTGAATAGTTTCCGGCAAGCTACGCAGATGATTCAGTAGGCCCGCAATCTTGGAGGCATCCACACCCTTCGCTTGTGCGACACCCAGCACCAGCATGTAGAGCGCCGTGAGCTGCGTGGTAAAGGCCTTCGTAGATGCAACACCGATTTCCGGCCCTGCCTTCGTTAGAAAGGCAAGCTTGGATTCGCGCACCAAAGACGAAGTCGGCACGTTGCAGACCGTCAGGCTCGACAGATAACCCTTGGCATCTTTGAGTGCCGCGAGAGTATCCGCAGTTTCACCCGATTGGGAAATGGTGACCAACAGCGTATTGGGCTGCACCACCACAGTCCGGTAACGAAACTCACTTGCAACCTCTACGCTGCAATGCACACCCGCGATACTCTCAAACCAATACTTCGCCACTAAGCCTGCATGGTAGCTGGTACCGCACGCAACGATCTGAATAGCTTCTATACGTGGGAACAACGCTGTAGATTCAGCTCCAAAAATCTCCAGATCAAGTGAATCTCCAGACAAACGGCCTTCCAGAGTTGCCCGAACGGCGGTCGGCTGTTCGAAAATCTCCTTCAGCATAAAGTGGCGGTATTCGCCTTTATCTGCAGAACCATCCGCCCCCGTATATTCTTTTACAGGGCGCTCGACACGCTTGGCGTGTTTGTCCTCAACGTGAATTTCTTCCAGCAGAATCTCCGCCAGATCACCGTCTTCTAAAAAGATAAAACGCGTGGTCACCGGAAGCAGTGCCAGCTGATCGGAACCGATGAAGTTCTCACCAATCCCCAAGCCAATCACCAGTGGGCTGCCTTCACGCGCACAAATCAGTCGATCTGGCTGCTTGGTAGAAATCACCCCCAACGCATATGCGCCACGAAGATAGGTGATCGTCGTACGCACCGCCGACATCAGATCCGCGCCTCTCTCCAGCTCGCGGTGCACTAAATGCACAACCACCTCGGTGTCTGTATCCGAAGTGAAAATATATCCTTCTTCTTTCAGCTGATCGCGCAGCGCCTCGTGGTTCTCAATGATGCCGTTATGCACCACTGCCACCTGTTCATGTGACATGTGGGGATGCGCATTCGCTTCGCTAGGCACACCATGAGTCGCCCAACGCGTGTGAGCAATGCCAATGGTCCCACCGACGTGCGCCTCACGAGCCCCTTTTTCAAGCTCACGAACCTTTCCTACACGCCGCACCCGCTCAATCACGCCTTCTTTGTTCAAAAGCGCGAGACCTGCAGAGTCATAACCCCGGTATTCAAGGCGCTTCAAGCCTTCTAGAAGAATGGGGGCTACGTCGCGTGTTGAGACTGATCCTACAATTCCACACATATCGCTAATCCACACAAAAGTTTTAAAAGAAGGAAACGAGCAGCGGGGAAACGCCGCTCATAAACGTTTTGCACAGCAATCTGCCCCGCTTGCAGCATCTAAGCAGATTGCGACTATTTCTTGGTGGGTCTGCGCCACCCTTCAATTGTTGTTTGCTTTGCGCGAGTCACAGTAAGCGCATCTGCCTCTGCCTTGCGAGTAATGGTAGAGCCTGCACCAATCGTTGCACCTGCGCCAATCTCCAAGGGCGCAACGAGAGAAGAATTAGAGCCGATGAATGCGCCATCACCAATACGCGTTTTGTGCTTGTTCACACCATCGTAGTTACAGGTAATCGTACCTGCACCTACATTAACCTCGGTACCAATCTCGCAATCGCCCAAATACGCAAGGTGGTTTGCCTTACTATGCGCACCCAGATAGGTATTTTTGACCTCGACAAAATTGCCGACGCGCGCTGCACTAGCCAGTTCTGCGCCGGGACGCAGCCGTGCAAACGGCCCTACGTCGCAATGATCCGCGAGTCGCGCATTATCCAGCATCGAATTCGCTTTGATCGTCGTGTTATTGCCGATCACGCTATCTTTAATAAGGCAATTTGGGCCAATCTCAACGTTGTTGCCCAACACTACGCGCCCTTCAAACACGACATTCACGTCTATAAAGCAATCTGATCCCACTTCAACTTGGCCCCGTACATCCACCCGAGCGGGATCCGCAAGCGTTGCCCCCATCGCCATCAAATGATTCGCATGCTTTGCCTGTAACAGCCGCTCCAGCTTTGCAAGCTGACGCTTATCGTTCACGCCCTCCACTTCCATCGGGTCGTCCACCAATACGGCCTGAACTGCGACTCCACCCTCGTTCGCGAGCTTTACAATATCCGTAAGATAGTACTCACCCTGTGCGTTATTCGAAGACAAACGCGGCAACCACTCTTTCAATCTGGCAGCGGGCGCAACCATGATTCCAGTGTTTACCTCAGTGACTGCTTTTTCAGCGACAGAAGCGTCTTTTTCTTCTACGATCCGCACCACTTGGCCGCATTCACCGCGAATGATGCGCCCATAACCTGTAGGCACTGCCATCTCAATCGTTAATACACCCAACTGATCCTTTGGCACCGAATCTTGAAAACCAACCAAGGTCGCAATACTCGTAAGCGGGACATCACCGTAGAGAATCAGCGCTCGCGCGTCATCATCCAGCACAGGCAAAGCTTGGCTCACGGCGTGGCCCGTCCCTAACTGCTGTTGCTGCTCGACCCAAGCGATCGGTGCGTCCGAAAACTCTTTTTTTATCTGGCTCTGAACCTGATCGCCCCCGTGGCCAAACACGATGGCAACTTTATGCGCGTTAAGAGACAGCGATGTCTCCAGAATGTGAGATAGCAGGGGCCGTTTTGCTAGCGGCTGCAATACCTTCGGCAAAAATGACTTCATCCGAGTGCCTTTACCGGCCGCTAAAATCACTACATCGAGCTTCATATCGGTTTCCAGAAATCCAACAAAACGAACCCAGTTTGGCACACATTGAGGTAATTTGCCGCGACAAAAAGGCGTGAATCCTGCCGTTTTGCGTGTTTAGCCTCACCACCAACAATCCTTTTTTTTCCAAAAAAAAAGGCGACCGAAGCCACCTTTTTATTCTACCTCTGTCGTGCGCTCGGCATTATAGACACGTGTAACGTACCGGTCGGTAGCGTTTCTGTAGCAAGACTGCAACTCTACTCGCGTGGACGCTGCCCACTTACGGAATATGCTCCTAAGAAGCATCACCCACCACGCCCGTTACTGATCTCTACTTGTTGCCGTACTTTTTGCGTATCTGCTGAATCGCCCGAAGCTGCGTCGCTGCTTCCGCCAAACGAGACGCTGCTGCAGAATAATCCATTTCGGATTTCTGATTAGCAAGCGCACGTTTCGCTTCATCCATTGCTGCTTGCGCGGCCGCTTCATCAACGTCATTTGCGCGCACGGCAACATCCGCCAGCACAGTCACAACGCTCGGCTGCACTTCAAGGAAGCCGCCGGAAACGAAGTAGACTTCCTCCTTTCCGCCCTGCCTGATCACCCGAACTGGGCCAGGATCTAGCTGGGTCAGTAGTGGGGTGTGGCCAGGATACACGCCAAGGTCGCCCAAGGTGCCGTGTGCCACGACCATTTCAACCAAACCGGAGAAAATTTCGCGCTCCGCACTTACGATGTCACATTGAACCGTCATAGCCATAGCTACGTCTCCCGACCTGGCGGCCTTACTTCATGTTCTTGGCTTTTTCGATGACTTCTTCGATTGAGCCTACCATGTAAAACGCCTGCTCAGGAATATGGTCGTACTCACCGGCCAGAATTCCTTTGAAGCCTGAAATCGTGTCCTTCAGCGACACATACTTGCCAGGCGAGCCGGTGAACACCTCCGCCACGAAGAACGGCTGTGACAGAAAACGCTCAATTTTCCGTGCGCGGTTCACCACTTGCTTATCTTCTTCGGAAAGTTCGTCCATCCCCAGAATCGCAATGATGTCCTTGAGTTCTTTGTAGCGCTGGAGCACCGTTTGAACTCCGCGAGCAACCGTATAGTGCTCGTCACCAATCACCAACGGATCCAGCTGACGTGAGGTTGAATCAAGCGGGTCGATTGCAGGATAAATACCTTTCGCAGCGATATCACGGCTCAATACAACGGTTGCATCAAGATGCGAGAAGGTGGTTGCTGGCGATGGGTCAGTCAAGTCGTCGGCTGGAACGTATACCGCTTGGATCGAGGTGATGGAGCCTGTCTTGGTGGAAGTGATGCGCTCTTGCAGAACGCCCATTTCTTCCGCCAGAGTCGGCTGATAGCCTACCGCAGAAGGCATCCGGCCCAATAGAGCAGATACTTCGGTACCAGCAAGCGTGTAACGGTAAATGTTGTCGATAAACAGAAGAACGTCGCGGCCTTCATCACGGAATTTTTCGGCCATAGTGAGACCCGTCAACGCCACGCGCAAACGGTTACCTGGCGGTTCGTTCATCTGACCATAAACGAGCGACACTTTGTCCAATACGTTGGAGTCTTTCATCTCATGATAAAAGTCGTTCCCTTCACGAGTGCGCTCACCTACGCCTGCAAACACGGAGTAGCCGGAGTGTTCGATCGCGATGTTACGGATCAACTCCATCATGTTAACGGTCTTACCTACACCTGCACCACCGAACAGCCCGACCTTACCGCCTTTCGCGAAAGGGCAAACCAAGTCGATTACCTTGATGCCGGTTTCCAGCAACTCATTACTAGCGGCCTGCTCTGCGAAGGTAGGCGATTTGCGGTGAATAGAAGCGCGCTCCTGTTCCCCGATCGGGCCTGCTTCATCAATCGCATTGCCCAACACGTCCATGATACGACCAAGGGTCTCTTTGCCAACTGGTACGCTAATGGCCTTGTTGGTGTTCTGAACATTCAGGCCACGACGCAGACCTTCGGTGCTGCCCATTGCGATCGTACGAACCACGCCGTCTCCCAGCTGTTGCTGGACTTCCAGCACTGTAGAGACGCTGTCTACGTTGAGCGCGTCATAAACCTTCGGAACCGAATCGCGGGGAAATTCGACGTCGATAACCGCGCCGATGATTTGAACTATACGTCCGCTACTCATTAGTGTGTCCTCTAACCAAACGTTACGGGTTTCCCCAAACTTAAAAACTTTGGCCTGCTCTTATACAGCGGCAGCCCCACCCACAATTTCCGAAAGTTCTTGTGTAATGGCAGCCTGGCGCACCCGGTTGTAAACCAGTTGCAGGTCTTGAATCAGATTACCGGCGTTATCGGTAGCGGCCTTCATTGCCACCATTCGCGCAGCCTGTTCGCAGGCGTTATTTTCCACGACGCCTTGATACACCTGACTTTCCACAAAACGGCCCAAGAGTGTATCTAATAACTCACGCGCCTCGGGTTCATAGATGTAGTCCCAAGAATACTTGCTTGGCTGTGCGTCTTCTTCAGGTACCAATGGCAGAAGCTGGCGAGCAGTAGGCATCTGGGTCATGGTGTTCACGAACTCGTTGTACACCAAGTACAGGCGATCAATCTGGCCGCTAGAGTATGCATCCAGCATCGCCTTCACTGAGCCCATGACTGTATCTACAGAAGGCTGATCACCCATGGCAGTTTTTGCCGCAACCACGTTGCCGCCAAAACTCTTGAAAAAGCTCACTGCTTTTGAACCGTACAGGCAAAAGTCGATGCCTGCGCCCTTTTCTTTCCACTCCCGTGCGAGCAGTACGGCCTTTTTGAACATATTAATGTTCAAACCACCGCACAAGCCGCGGTCCGAGGAGACCACGATAATTCCGATGCGTTTAACAGGTCGCTCAACCATATATGGATGGCGATACTCGGGATTTGCGCGCGCTAAATGCTGGATCACCTGACGCATCTTTTGCGAATAGGGCTTGGTGGCCGCCATCCGATCTTGCGCCTTGCGCATCTTACTGGCCGCAACCAGTTCCATAGCGCCGGTGATCTTTTGAGTACCTTTCACACTCGTGATCTTGCTGCGTATCTCTTTTGTGCCAGACATAGCCATTCACCGCTTTTGTCGCGGGTCTTGCGACCCGCAAAAAAACCAATCTCGTGCTTACCAGGATTGGGTGGACTTGAATTTCTGGATCACTTCCTTGAACTTCGCTTCAATGGTTGCGTTCCAGTCATAGCTTTGGTTCACTTCTTTCAGCAAATCGCCGTATTGCGAGTTGGCAAATTGAAGGAAAGCGGTTTCAAATGCGGTGATTTTCTTTAACTCAACATCATTCAGATAGCCTTCGTTGGCAAGGTAAATCACCAACGCCATTTCAGCTACCGTCAGAGGCGAGTATTGCTTCTGCTTCATCAGCTCGGTAACGCGTTGACCGTGCTCAAGCTGCTTGCGTGTTGCTTCGTCAAGGTCGGATGCGAACTGTGCAAACGCAGCGAGTTCCCGATATTGCGCTAGCGCAAGACGGATACCACCACCCAGTTTCTTGATGATCTTGGTTTGTGCAGCACCACCTACCCGAGAAACCGAAATACCTGCGTTCATTGCAGGGCGAATACCCGCGTTGAACAAGCTGGATTCCAAAAAGATCTGACCGTCGGTGATGGAAATTACGTTGGTTGGAACGAATGCCGACACGTCTCCAGCCTGAGTCTCAATAATCGGCAATGCGGTAAGTGAGCCGGTTTTACCCTTCACTTCGCCATTGGTGAATTTCTCTACGTACTCGGCAGATACGCGCGCAGCACGCTCCAAAAGGCGTGAGTGCAGATAGAAAACGTCACCCGGATAAGCTTCACGGCCCGGTGGACGACGTAGCAACAAGGAAATCTGGCGGTAAGCCCACGCTTGTTTAGTCAAATCGTCATAGATAATCAATGCGTCTTGGCCACGATCGCGGAAGTATTCGCCCATCGTGCAACCGGTAAACGGTGCGATAAACTGCATGGACGCAGGATCGGAAGCCGATGCCACAACGATGATGGTGTGGGCCATCGCGCCGTTTTCTTCGAGTTTACGTACCACGTTCGCAATAGAAGATTGCTTCTGGCCAATGGCAACATAGATACACTTGATGCCACTGCCTTTCTGGTTGATGATCGTGTCGATCGCTAGCGCGGTTTTACCGATCTGGCGGTCACCGATGATCAGCTCGCGTTGGCCTCGTCCAATTGGCACCATGGAGTCGACAGACTTCATGCCCGTTTGAACGGGTTGATCTACCGACTTACGCCAGATTACACCGGGCGCAACTTTTTCGATCCGGTCGGTCAGGGTGCTGTTAATTGGGCCTTTGCCGTCGATCGGGTTGCCGAGGGCATCCACAACACGACCCAATAGTGCGTCGCCAATGGGAACTTCAAGCACTTTGCTCGTGCACTGTACTTTCTGGCCCTCTGCAAGATCCAGATAGTTACCCAAAACGACTGCACCTACGGAATCTTGCTCAAGGTTGAGCGCCATTCCATAACTGCCGTTTTCAAAAGAAAGCATTTCACCGTACATGGCATCCGCCAAGCCGTGAACACGCACAATACCATCCGACACACTTACGATTGTGCCTTCATTTCTCGCTTCAGCGGTAGTATCAAGGCTGCCAATGCGTTGCTTGATAATCTCGCTGATTTCAGAAGGGTTGAGTTGCTGCATTGATCAGATCCTCAGACTCAAGAATTCAATTTTTCTGCCAGTTTCGCGAGTTTGCCTTTCACGGAACCGTCAATCACCATGTCACCAGCACGTATGATCACTCCACCGATCAGCGATGGATCCACCACCGTCGACAGATTGATTCCCCGCCCCAAACGACGTTGCAACGCGCTGGAAAGAGACTCGGAGTGCTGAGGATCAAGTTCGAATGCAGAAGTCACTTCTACATCCACCGTTTTTTCTAGCTCTGCTTTGTAGCTCTCGTATAGCTCTGCAATTGCGGGCAATGCACTGAGGCGCTTGTTCTTGGCTACCAATGCGATGAAATTTCTGCGGGTAGAATCCATAGCATCCGAACAAAGTTGAACCAGCACGTCAGCTTGCTGCTGGGCCGTTTTCGCCGGGTTTTCAACGATAGACGCTACAATCGGTTCCGATACTGCCGCAGAAGTAAAAGCAAGCATGGCAGACCATTCATTCAATGCGCCTTGTTCTTGGGCATATTGAAACGCGGCCTTAGCATACGGGCGAGCAACTGTTGTAAGTTCTGCCATAGTTTTTTACCACTCAAAGCTCGGCTGCAAGCTGCTCAAGCATCTTGCTGTGGGCTTCCTGGTTGATCGAAGTCTGCAGAATTTTTTCCGCACCTAGCAGTGAAAGCGATGCAAGTTGAGCTCGCAGCGCTTCTTTCGCGCGTTGAACTTCCTGCTCGATGTCCGCTTGTGCAGCAACCTTAATACGCTCACCTTCGGCACGCGCATTATCCTTTGCTTCTTCGATCAGCTGGTTGGCTCGTTTGTTTGCCTGCTCAATCAGCTGAGCTGCCTGAACTTTCGCTTCACGGAGTGTGTCCGTTGCGCTTTTCTGGGCGAGCTCTAAGTCTTTTGATGCGCGGTCGGCTTCTTGCAGGCCTTCCGCGATTTTTCTTTGCCGTTCCTGCATCGCATTAATTACAGGCGGCCAAATGAATTTCATGCAGAACCAGATAAAGAGCGCGAATGCGATCATCTGGCCAAACAGAGTAAGATTGATATTCACGTCAGCACCTCTTAGTGAAAGTTATTCCTTGATCGGCGATTGCTCACCAACCATCCTTTCAGCGATTACTGACCAGCGGCAGCTTTGAGGGTGTCGATATAGGGGTTGGCGTAAAGAAGAACGAAAGCCATACCTACACCGATCATGGATACGGCATCAAGCAGACCTGCGATCAGGAACATACGACCTTGCAGCAAGGGAACCATTTCTGGTTGACGTGCAGCGCTCTCCAAAAATTTGCCACCCAACTGGCCGAAACCAATTGCAGTACCAAGCGCGCCAAGACCAATCAACAGAGCAGCAGCGAGAGCGCTAAAGCCAAGTAGAGTTTCCATTTTGCCTCCTAAGCGGACAGTTTTAAGTTAACGAAAATTGAGAGAGAAAGTTGGGGAAAACTTAGTGCTTCTCGTGTGCCATGTTCATGTACACGATGGTCAACATCATGAAGATATAAGCCTGCAGGATGATGATCAGGATGTGGAATACAGCCCACGGGAAGTTCAGCACCCACTGTGCCCAGAAAGGCAAAAGGGCGATCATTATAAAGATAAGTTCACCAGCGAAAAGGTTGCCGTATAAACGAAGCGCTAGCGAAATGGGTTTCGCGAAAAGGCCAACGCCTTCCAACAAGAAGTTAAAGGGAATCAGAAACTTTCCGAATGGCTGCAGAGTGAGTTCACCAATAAATCCGCCTAAACCTTTCTCGCGGACGCTGTAAAAAATCATCAGCAAAAATACAGTGATCGACATACCAAAAGTGATGTTTGGATCGGTCGTAGGTACAACCTTAAAGAAAACGTGGTGCGGGTCGGCGCCAAATGCGAAAACGCCTATTTTTTGCGCAACCAACGGAATCAAGTCTACGGGCATGAGGTCCATGGTGTTCATGAACAATACCCACATAAAAATCGTCAAGGCTAACGGGGCAACTAAGGCGCTCTTTCCGTGAAATCCATCTTTAACGCTTTGATTTACGAACTCAACGACCATCTCAATGAAGTTCTGTACGCCACCTGGCACGCCTGAAGTTGCCGATTTTGCAACCTTGCGAAATAACCAAATGAACAGAAGCCCCAAGAAAAGCGACCAGCCCATGGAATCGACGTTGATCGACATGAATCCCATTGCTTTTGCATCTTGCGCGCTTTGTGCGAAACCCCAGTGCCCATCCGGAAATTTTCCGTAAACAAGGTTTTGGAGGTGATGTCCAATATATTCCGACGTGGTTGGGAGATGTCCTTCAGCCATGTTGAGACCTTAATCACGTTTAACATTTAAATTTGTTAACCAAGGCGCCAACCAGTTTAGAAGCAGCGCCATGAAAAATCCCGCTAGGAGAGAGCCGGTTTGCACGTTTGGCAGCCATCGAAAAGTGGCTGCTAATAACAATACGGTGATTGCAATTTTGCCGGCTTCACCCATATAAAACCCGCGCATGATCTGTTTCGCTGCGCGGGCTCCACTGTATTCAAATGCTTTGTAAGCGAAGTATGAGTGCCCCATCCACACGATGGCGCCACCCACAAGAAACGATAGGGCAACCTGCGAACTTACAACCCAAAGACCAAACGAACATGCCAAAATGATAAGTGCTTGCAGTGCAAGTAGCCGTAAAGCGAGCTTTCGGTTTACTAACGCCATCTCTTAGCTCGCCTCTATCTCTGCTTACTATCTCTACAACGAATGCCGCTCATTCGTTCTCTGGCGCAATCTTTCGCGCTCGCACTACCTTGCCTACTTTTTCCGTTCGTATTTCCATTCAGTTGCAGGCTTCTAACCGTTCACTTTACGCTCATCACGTTACGCAGATATCGTTATTCTGGTTGGCTGGTTTCGTGGCGCGCTCATTATAGGGATGTACCTTCAACGATTCAAGCCAAGTCCGACCAGTCAGTGAGCAAGCTTATTTGATATGAGACAGGATTCCATCCAGTTCGTCGAGGGAGTTGTAGCGAATGACAAGTTTCCCCTTCCCTTTCGCGGAGTGCTGAATGAGCACAGGGGCGCCAATTTTCGTTGCCAAATCATCCTGTAAGCTACGAACGTCGGGATCCACGGTATACCGAATCGGCGCATCAGGTTGGGCAGTCTGAAGATGGCGAACCAGCGCTTCCGTCTGACGTACGCTGAGGCCTTTTGCAGAAATAATTTTCGCGGCTTCCGTTTGACGATGCTGGTCTAGTGCAAGAATCGCGCGAGCATGCCCCATTTCTAAATCACCGTGCTCAAGCATCCGGCGCGCTTCGGGGCTTAGACCCATTAAGCGCAACAGGTTGGTTACGGTAACGCGGGATTTACCAACAGCGTCTGCGACTTCTTGATGAGTTAGCTCAAACTCTTCCTGCAGGCGCGTGAGCGCAACGGCCTCTTCGATTGGGTTTAGGTCTTCGCGTTGAATATTTTCAATCAGCGCCATTGCAAGCGCCGCATTGTCAGGCACATCGCGGACAATGCAAGGAACGGTATCTAGTTCTGCAAGTTGGCTTGCGCGCCAACGGCGCTCACCGGCGATAATTTCATAGCGGTTTTTTGTCGGTAAGGGGCGAACGATGATGGGCTGCATCAAACCTTGCGCTTTAATGGAGTCTGCAAGTTCCTGCAGCGCGTCTTGGTTCATGTCGCGGCGCGGTTGGTAGCGGCCGCGCTCAAGAAATTCAACGGGCAGATGGCGCATCTCTCCCTGCACTATCTCACTTTCCGCTACAGCGATATCGGCCGCTTCAGATTTCGGTTCGGAAAGAAGCGGCATTGGTGCTGGCGCAGCAGCCATGCTCAGCAGGGCATCCAAGCCACGACCTAAGCCTTTTTTCTTGGTGGACATGGAGTGGGTGGTTCCTTACTCGGTCGGTGTATTTTGAAAATGTTGGCCAATTCGTTCGGGCTTGCAACCGCTTTGATTTAAGCGGTACCCGGTGTTTTTATTTCAGTAGCGCTAATCGCTTGGCCGGGTTTTGAACCTTGCTCCGCACGCCGAATCAGTTCCCCTGCTAGCGCAAGGTAAGATACCGCACCTCGCGATTTCTGATCGTATTGTAGTGCAGAGAGGCCATGACTGGGCGCCTCGGCAAGACGAACATTGCGTGGGATGATCGTACGATACACTTTATCCCCAAAATGCTGGGTGAGTTGGCTAGAAACTTGGTTGGCGAGCGCGATCCGTGGATCGTACATGGTACGCAGCAACCCGTCGATTTGCAGTTTGGGATTTAGGACGCTACGGATTTTCTCAATGGTGCCCAACAATGCGGTTAGCCCTTCCAGAGCGTAATATTCGCACTGAATCGGGATAACAACGCCGTCGGCAGCAACCAACGCGTTGATCGTTAGCATATTCAGCGAGGGGGGGCAGTCAATTATAATGAAATCGTAGACATTTCGGACGCGATCCAAAGCTTTCTCTAAGCGACGCTCTTTGTTGGTGGCGTCAAGAAGCATCACCTCTGCTGCGGTTAAGTCGCCGTTTGCTGGCAAAAGGTCAAAGCCGGCTTCTGTAGGGATGCGCACTTCTTCAACAGGAACTTCGTCGACTAAAACATCGAAGATTGTGCGTGTTTGTTCGCTTTTATTGACCCCACTCCCCATGGTGGCATTGCCTTGAGGGTCTAGATCAATCAGAAGAGTTTTGCGCCGCGTTGCCGCGAGGGATGCAGCGAGATTCACGCTGGAGGTTGTTTTCCCTACGCCACCTTTTTGATTGGCTACTGCTAGGATTTTGCCCACGCTCAGCTCCTTGCGCTGCGATTTTTTTTAACTCAGGGTTTGATGATGACGAGGTGTCTTTCTTCGTTCAACATTGGTACCGACAACGGTATCACGTCTAGGCATCTTGGTTCTAGTTTCTGTTGCAGTTCAAGCAGTTCCGAAGGATCAATGCGGCCTTTCATCGCCAACAATTCGCCATTGGCTTGTAATTTTGGCGTGGCAAGCTGCATAAACAGGGTAAGCGCGCTGAAAGCTCGCGAGGTGATCTGATCGAATGACTGTGCTGGTTGGAAATTTTCCACTCGCGCATTTACGATCTGAAGATTGGGGAGCGAAAGTTCAGTAGCCGCTTGTTGAAGAAATCGCGTTTTCTTGCCGTTGCTGTCCAACAGTGTAAACGAGAGCTCTGACAGGCATATTGCGAGGGGGATTCCGGGCAAGCCACCGCCGCTGCCAATGTCCAATACCTTAGGGCCTTTTACCCAAGGCAGGATGCTTAGAGAATCCAGAAGGTGGCGCACAACCATTTCTTCAGGGTCGCGTACTGAAGTAAGGTTATAGGCTTTGTTCCATTTATGGAGAAGCTCTAAAAATTTCAGTAGCTTGGGTGCGGCCCTTTCAAGCAAAGTAGCGCAATCGTGTATTTGTGGCTCTTGGGAAAGAGCCATAGAACGCAACCCAGTTTGTAAACACTCACACACAAACTTGTCAAAATGCGTTGTGATGTCCATTAAGCGCTGGCTCGCTTACTATCGGATTTCTTTAGGTGGATCAAAAGTAATGAAATCGCCGCTGGCGTAATGCCTGGGATACGCGAAGCTTGGCCGATTGTTGCCGGTTTTACTGCAACCAATTTCTGAGTGGCTTCGTTGGACAGCCCTTTCACTTTTGTAAAATCGAAGCCCTCCGGCAATCGGGTTTCTTCGCTGGCACGCAAGCGGCTAATTTCTTCTTTCTGGCGCAAGATATAGCCTTCGTATTTCGCATTGATCTCCACCTGTTCGGCAACCGCTGGGTCTTCGACCGCATCGCCTGTAAGATTGCCAAGGTCTGCATAGCCAAGCTCTGGGCGTTTTAGCAGTTCGAGCAGTGAGTACTCGCGCTGAATCGCGTGTTCAGTGTGCTGGTTGATACGTTCAGCAATGAGGCTCTCCGGCGAAATACGGATACAACGAAGGCGTTCGGTTTCACGTGCGATGGCTTCGCGTTTTTTGCAAAAGGCCGACCAGCGAGTGTCGTCAACCAGCCCGAGCTCTCGGCCTTTCTCGGTGAGTCGGAGATCAGCGTTGTCTTCCCGTAAAATCAAACGGTATTCGGCGCGGCTTGTGAACATTCGATACGGCTCACGGGTACCCATAGTGATAAGGTCGTCCACCAAAACCCCCAAATAGGCTTGATCACGATGCGGGGTCCAAGGCGCTTTACCCTGCACCGACAATGCCGCATTAGCACCGGCAAGCAAGCCCTGAGCGGCGGCCTCCTCATAGCCAGTAGTGCCGTTTATCTGACCTGCAAAATAGAGCCCTCCCAAGGTTTTTGTGGCCAAACTTGGGTGTAGGTCGCGTGGATCAAAGTAATCATACTCAATCGCATAGCCGGGGCGAAGGATATGAGCGTGTTCGAGGCCACGAATGGAGTGCACAAGCTTCAGTTGAATATCAAAAGGTAGACTCGTTGATATTCCGTTGGGGTAGAGCTCATGCGTAGTTAATCCCTCCGGCTCGAGGAATACTTGGTGCTGGTTTTTGTCCGCGAAGCGGTGAATTTTATCCTCGATGGAGGGGCAGTAACGAGGACCAATACCTTCGATCACTCCGGTATACATTGGAGAGCGATTAAGACCACTGCGAATAATCTCGTGGGTAGATTCGTTCGTATGGGTGATATAGCAGGAGATTTGTTTGGGGTGATCAGAGAGGTTCCCCATAAACGACATCACGGGGGTTGGCGTGTCGCCGGGTTGTTCCTGCATTACGGAAAAATCAACGCTACGCGCGTCAATTCGCGGCGGTGTTCCTGTTTTGAGTCGATCAACGCGCAACGGCAATTCGCGTAAACGATGAGCAAGCGCGATCGAAGGCGGATCTCCTGCTCTGCCCCCCGCGTGACTCTCTAATCCAATATGGATCTTCCCGCCCAAAAATGTTCCAACGGTGAGCACAACGGTGTGCGAACGAAAGCGTATGCCAGAATGGGTGACAACACCTTGCACTTGATCGCCCACAACAATCAGATCGTCGGCTGCCTGCTGAAAAATATCGAGATTATCTTGGTTCTCAAGTGTTTGGCGGATGGCCGCCTTATAGAGGATTCGATCTGCCTGCGCTCGCGTGGCGCGCACGGCTGGCCCTTTGCGGCTATTCAGGACTCGAAACTGGATTCCCGCACGATCTGCAGCCCGCGCCATCACGCCGCCGAGAGCATCAATTTCCTTCACCAAATGGCTTTTGCCAATTCCGCCGATTGCGGGATTGCATGACATTTGCCCAAGCGTTTCGATGTTGTGAGAAAGCAACAGGGTTTGGCAGCCCATACGCGCCGCTGCTAAGGCGGCTTCCGTGCCCGCATGGCCACCGCCAATCACGATAACATCGTAATGTTTTGGGTATTCCAAAGAGAATCTCCTTGCCAAAGTCGCCGCGTATTGTTGTTGAGGTGCCAAATTATACGGGCTGTGCATTCGAATAATACAGTTCGGACAAAATTTATACTGCTGTTGCTCAATCACACAGGGATTGAAGTTGGACGCTGGTTACTAATTAAATTAATTCTTTTAAAAGAAAAGATAATGTTTATAGCTATTAGTCTTTACTTGGCCTGTGGATAACTTGATTCAAGCCTTTATAATCAATGAGATGAGAGCTTTCTAAGCTTGTCCACATCGGATGTATGACTTGTTGAGGTGGGCGGGATGGTTTGTGGATAACTTTGAAGAGCAGCTTAAGGACTGATTTGAGCACGGTTTATTCAGAGTGCTTACGGGTGGTTGTGCACAGAGTTGCGTGGCCGTCGTGTCGGGAGATTTAAGACGGACTGATCTGGAGGAAAGAGTCGGGCTCTTTATTTCTGAGGGCGCTTAAGCGGGGTGTTGGAGTTTGCGTCGGTTTTCAGGGTGAAATCTGACGTACTCTCACTTGCCTATGCAAAACGATGAAAAGATCTCGCCGAGGAGATCGTCTGATGTGAATTGGCCAGTGATCGTCGAGAGCTGTTCTTGGGCAGCGCGCAGGTCTTCTGCAAGCAATTCCCCTGCTCCGTGGCTGAGGAGTTGTTGCTGGCCGGTAACGAGGAACTCGCGGGCGGTTTCGAGGGCAAGGAGGTGGCGTTGGCGGGCGCTGAAGGTGGTCTCGGCGGGTTCTTCGTAACCCATGATCTGCTTCAGATGTTCACGCAGGAGATCAACGCCTTGGCCAGAGCGTGCGCAGAGTCGGATGGTAGGAATATTATCATGCTCCGATTGGCCAGCGGCTTCATCCGCGAGGTCGATTTTGTTGCGCACGATGGTCATCCGATTCATAGCACTGGGTGCTCGCTCGTGCAGGGTGTTGATGAATTCGGGCCAAAACTTGGCGGGATGCAGGTCGAGATGCTCGCTTGCATCCGTGAGCAGGAGAATGCGATCAGCTCGCTCAATTTCCTGCCACGCACGTCGTATGCCTTCTTGCTCTACCTCATCAGCGCTTTCCCGCAAGCCTGCAGTGTCGCTAATGTGAAGAGGCATTCCATCGAGGTGAATGTGTTCATGCAAAACGTCTCGGGTGGTTCCTGCGATCGGAGTGACGATAGCGCGATCCGTTCCGGCAAGTTGATTGAGAAGACTTGATTTTCCGGCGTTGGGCTTTCCGGCGAGAACAACACGCATCCCCTCTTTTAGAAGTACGCCGCGTTTTGCTTCTGAAAATATTGCATCTAGGTGCGCGAGAAGTTTATTTAGCTGATCCTGCACGCGGCCGTCAGAGAGAAAGTCGATTTCCTCCTCTGGAAAATCAATTGCCGCTTCAACAAATACCCGTAGGCGAATTAGCTCATTCAAAAATTCGTTGATTTTTATCGAGAATGCGCCTTGTAACGAACGTATTGCGCTGCGTGCGGCCTGTTCGCTGCCGCTATCAATTAAATCTGCGATTGCTTCAGCTTGTGCAAGATCAAGCTTGTCGTTGTGAAATGCGCGTTCTGAAAACTCCCCCGGCCGCGCGAGCCTCGCACCAAGAGTGATGGCGCGATCCATGAGCTGAGAAATCACAAAGGGGCCACCATGCGCTTGAAGCTCGATGACGTCTTCGCCGGTGAAAGAATGCGGCGAAGGAAAGTATAGGAGCAGACCATGGTCTAAGACATTGCCCGCCGCATCAAAGAACTCAGAAAAATAGGCGTGACGCGCTTGGAGAACGCCTGAACGAAGGCAGATTGCCAGCCCGATAGAGAGCGCCTCTGGGCCTGATAGGCGGACAATGCCCACCCCGCCGCGCCCAGGCGGGGTGGCTTGTGCCGCAATGGTGTCGTTACGGAATAAGGTAGAGCTCAACTGTGTTTAATGCCTTCCGCTTCAATTTTCCGCGTAATGATCCACTGCTGAAGGATGGATAGGCTGTTGTTGGTGATCCAGTAAACGACCAGTCCGGCAGGGAACCACAGGAACATCACTGTAAAGATGATGGGCATAAACTTCATAAGTTTCGCCTGCATCGGGTCTGGCGGAGCGGGGTTAAGGGCCGTCTGGATATACATGGTTCCGCCCATAATTAGCGGCAGAATAAAATACGGATCCATTACGGATAAATCGGTAAGCCAACCAAAAAACGGAGCTTGCCGTAGTTCAACGCTTTCCAATAGCGCCCAGTAAAGCGCTAAAAACACTGGCATCTGGATCAGGATGGGTAAGCATCCACCAAGAGGATTGATCTTGTTATCGCGGTAGAGCTTCATCATTTCTTGCGAAAGCTTTTGGCGGTCATCGGCGTACTGCTCTCGAAGCCGCAGAAGCGCAGGCTGAACGGTTCTCATCTTGGCCATCGAGCGATAGCTGATCGCTGAAGGATAGAAGAACAGCGCTTTGATCGTCACGGTTAGGAGAATAATAGAAACACCCCAATTGGCAGTCAGTGCATGAAACGTTGAAAGTAGCCAAAAGAGGATTTTTGAAATAAAGAACAGTGGTCCGTAGTCGACGACGAGATCAAGCCCTTTCCCAGGCACTAACGCCTCTAGGGTCTTTTGAATCTTTGGACCAACATACAGGCTTGCTTGATAGTCTTGGCTCGCGCCTGGAGCAACGGTCACTGAGTGCCCGACGATGCGTGCGATGGTGTTGCCCTTTACGGCTGCTGTCGAGTAGTCGTATTGTTGGTTTTGATCCGGAATCCAAGCAGCTAAAAAGTAATGCTGGATGATCGCCATCCAACCGCCCGTTACACCTTTAAGGTCTAATGGGGTTTTTACAAGGGCGTCAAACTTCTCTTTATTGTAGGGTTTTTCAGGGCTCCAATAGGCAACCCCTAAAAACGTTGGCAAGCCGAAACCTGTGGTGTGCTGTACGCCAGGATCTGGGCTGTTGTCTCGCTTGATTTGAGCGAAAAAGGCGGCTGTCCAAGGCTGGCTAGAGGTGTTATGAACGTCGTAGCGGTTTTTTATTACATACGAGCCTTTCGCGAACTCAAAGGTCTTTGTGACCTTGACGCCGTTTTCATCGACAAAATGTAAGGGTACCACTAGGTGATCCCCTTTGAGTTCGTATTCGGTTTGGTCGGTCGTGTATTGAGGCCGACCTGCAGCATTCGAATCAGGCCCATTTATACCGGCAAGGCCACTTTGAGCAACGTAAGTCGTTTGAGCGGTCTCGGCTAGAATCGAAATCGGAGTGCCCTTGTCTTCAATTGAAATCGGGTATGCTTTCAGGCGAACACTCACGACGTCGCCGCCTAGGGTGCTGATCTCAACAGAAAGTACGTCGGTTTCGACTCGAATTAGTCCACCCGCTTTTTTTGCAGATTGGGCGTCGCTCACTAGCGCGGGCAATGACTGTTTCTCGGAGTTGGTGACCGATGGTAAGTCCTCACTGCCTTTTGGCGATTCAGTGATTACAGGCGTATCACCCTGTGAATAACTCTGTGGAAGCTTTGTTTCCGAAGCCGCGTGCTGCTTGCTCCCGTAATCTTGGTTCCATGTGTAGATCATCGCGTATGACACGATGGCGAGCAAACCGATAAGGAGGGTGCGTTGCCAGTCCATAGGTTACAACTGCCTGATTTTAAATGGGTTTTTAAGATGTTCCGGAAGAGTTTCCGGTACGAGATCTATACCACCCTCGTGAAAAGGGTGGCATTTGCAGAGTCGGCGAACGGTGAGGAAACTTCCCCAGAATGCACCATGTTGCTGGATCGCTTCCTGTGAATAACAGGAGCAACTTGGGTAAAAACGGCAATGGCTGCCGAGCAAAGGGCTAATCAAATAGCGGTAAAATTTGAGCAAACTAAGAAGAATTGCCTTCACGCTAGTTGCTGCCCCTGCGGGTTGTCACTTATTGCTCTTTGCACATGCGCCCGCTTTTTTGCCAGTTTCAACCATATTTGGTCGAGCTGGCTCGGGATTTCGTTAGCATCAAGCGCTTGTGTGCGCGAAAGCACGACGATGTCGCATCCTGTTAAGAGCATTTGGCCTTTACGGAAAGATTCCCGCGCCTGCCTTTTGAACCGATTACGATTCACTGAATTTTTTAAATGCTTTTTAGACGCAACAAGCCCAAGTCTGGCTGGAAGTGCATCATTTCGAAACGAGGCCAACACGAGAAACTGCGCGCAGCCAAATTTGAATGAGGCATGCGCGAAAACTTGGTCGTACTCCTTCTTTTGCGTAAGCCGCAGTTCACGCGAAAAACCGAGTACAGGCACGAGCGTTCTACACAGCTAAACGCTTACGGCCCTTCGCGCGGCGACGTTTAATCACAAGGCGGCCGCCTTTCGTGGCCATACGAGCACGAAATCCGTGGGTGCGCTTACGGCTGAGGTTGCTTGGTTGGAATGTACGTTTCATGACACAGATCTCTTAGGGAATTGCTGGATGCGAAAATCAGCTCGCATTTAGGGACGGGTGATTTTATTGGTATTGGTCGATGCTGTCAAACGCTCACAGACAAAGTCACAGAGATAGTCGCCTGATTCTATCGAAGCTAGGCAGACGACACTAATATAGCTTTTCTTTT